>CAWKAA010000007.1:0-2236982 GCA_963847515.1 Terriglobia bacterium | reverse complement strand
TGAAGATCCGATGGTTATTGCGCAGATCCCGAAGCTTAGGGTTCGGGCAGCGTTGCCTGTTTGAGGGCATTTGCCACATTACGAGCCAAGTTGTGCGTTGCTCGAAGGTTCCCTCCGAAGAAGCGGACATTGCCGTGGACGACGCGCTCAAGAACTACTTGTCCATCCTTTGTGCATAGTTGGCTTCGCACTTTCAACTTCGTAGCTCCGGTCACAGTAGTGACGGCTCGCTTCGTCTCACTGCCTGGAGTGTATGACTCGACCGTTGTCTTCAGAATTAGGAGGTTCGAAACGCCGTTTGCGCTACTATCCCCGCTGCGCAGCACTGCTGAAAACTGCTTTGACTTGGTCAGTTCAGTCACAAGGTTCTCGTAGATAGCAATCTTGAATTCGGGCGCGATGCTTGAACCACCGGCGTCGATTGGGTTGACTTCGACTCTCCACTGGGGCACACGCCCGTCATTGATTCCAGCGAGTGCGGGAACAGGTAAAACAAATTGCACGATTGCGACACCGATCGCAACGGCGGTCAACGAAATTCTTCTACTTGACATTGTTGGTCTCCAGTCTCTGCTTCGCGGTAGCGATTTCCAGCCCGCTAACATGCACGCCCTTGGCGCCGAGTTCGTCTGCAAGAACCTGCCCTTGGCCTTTGTTCAGTTGGTAGATCGTTCCGTGAAAACCTCCATTGGAGTCGAAGTACTCCAACGTCATAAAGTCGTACTTCTTGTGAGCGAACAGGCCGATCACACGCCCGCCACCGTACGGTGTAGCGGCCCGGCCCAAGGCCATCGGCATCCCGCCCACTTGCTTGTCCTCCTGACTCAGAAAGGCCCCCTGAATTGCGCTCAGCGGCATCCGAATGGTAGGACCTTCGCGGCGCGAATATACGAAGACATCGTCCTGAATCGAGAGTTCTCCCATAGAGTTGTTCGCAACGCCTTCGAGGCCTAAGACGGCCCTGGCGCGCAGTACCGGGCTTGAAGACGCTGTTCTCACTTGGTCGAAATCCTGAGCAATAAGACTCGCGGCAAAGCACGACGCTGGTACCAGACACCGTAGTATCCGGAATAACAGCTTTGATGAAACACTTTCGTAGCACATGTTTTTTGTTCGGGTCATTTCACACCTTCTGCCAGGCTATGAGCATTCTGACTTCCATGGCGATCAAATCGTATTCTTAACAAAAAGCCGTTCTGTCCATTTAGGATTCCTGCTACTTCCCGCGGAAGGTTCGGCAGAACTGCCACCATACAGCAGTTGACGACGGCAACTGCCACTGTCGTCAACTTGCCATCAGCAGCCGGTTCGTGGATCGTGATGACTCGAGGTAGTGCGTGGCGAAAGGCATCCTCACACCTGTTGAAGGGCCCTGGCCCGCTCGAGCCGGCAAGCCTCGGTAAACTCTCGCAAGGGATCAAGACTGTCTTTGCCGTTAGCATATCGCGCGAGAACCTCACTGGGATTATCGGGTGGAAGTTCATAAGCCTGAAACAGCCGCTTGCCGACTTCTTCGGCCGCGTTAAGGACTTGATCGGTCGATATCAGCCGAATGCGTGCCACCTTTGAATACAGACGCATGATTTTAGCGGGGTCGATCTTCGATTTCTGAATCGCATCGACGAATAGATGCACAGCTTCCTCGACGAAAAGTCCGTAGAGGTTCTCCCGCTCCTCCAATTCGGCTCTCAATTGGGTCCATCGACCTTGCAGCCGCTGTCCAATGAACGTCGCCGCCACGGATGAGAAGGCGCCGACGAGGGATCCGGCCAGAGCCGCCAATGCCACGATGACCGGTCCATCGAGTGTCATGATCGCTATTTGCCTCCGAAAGAGAAGTGATCTACGATTCGCTCGCTTACGACGACTACGACAACACTACAATGCAAATTCCGTTCCAGCTATTCTTGTGCGTTGACGCGGGCGGAACTCCCCGCAGCGGGACCGTTCCGATGTTCTGGATCTCCAATTGAAAACGGGCATGCAGGTAGTTCCGGACGAGACTGGCACGGCTGCGGGACAGCGTGAGGTCTTCACCGACTGCTTCTGAGACAGCGTAACCCTCAATAACGATTGCACGGCTGAGAACACGTTCCCCGAGCTCAACAATCATGGCATCGATCCGTGCTTTACCCGCTGGAGATAGAACTTCGCTGTCGCCCTGGTTTGGCTCGAACAGCTCAGCGGCTTTGATCCACACGCGAGTGTTTTTCGGATTCACAAAAGCCTTATCTTCGCGATATTTGTCGGGCGCCAGCCGCGCCACCGAGTAGTAACCACGTTTCTTGAAATACCCCCGGAACAAGAACCCATGCTTGAGAGCCTCGGTATCCTCCGTAATATTGGCAGTGGCGTCATTCACGTTTGAGAGCGTCTCTCGAATGTTGTCGCCGGCATCTCTCCCGTGGCCGTCCGGCGCGAGAGCTTTGGCGATCGTCCCCTGCAACTGCTGAGTAGTGACGTCGATTCTGTGCGCGGCGCTATTCACGCTCTCCATCGTTTGATCGATCTTCGCGCCGAAGTTCCGCGACTGGAGGTCTGAGACGATAGCGTCCGCCTTCCCCATCATGCCGTCCACCTTCGCTCCGAGGCCGCGCGATTGAAAATCGGAGACGAGTGCATCGGCTTGTGCTGACGCGTGATTCAGCGAAGACGTGGCATCGCGCGCGTTTGCAATCGCTGTTCGTATATCATCAGCCGTTTCTCATCGCGCAGCAACATTCCGACTGCGCCCCGTCCCTGCTTCAATCCGACTACGAGATCGTCCGTGTTGTTGACGGTTGTGGTCACCGCATCGAGAGTAGTCGTGAGCCTGTCCGCTACGACTTTGATTGTGTCGCTGGCATTGGTGACCAGCGCCGTGCTTTTCTGAACCAGGTCCGCGATATCGCTGGTTTCTTTGCTCGGCAGCGTGGTGTAGGGAGCCGCTTCCGCGGCTGTCGAACTACCCGGGCCGATGAGCAGAATCTTATCGCCCACAACTCCCTCGGTCGCGATTGTCGCTACGGAATCCGTCCTGATAAGACCGCGCACCTGATCCGTAATCCGAAGAGTGAGCCTGAAGCCGGCGGCGGGTGATTTGGGAATGCCGATTTCCGGCGACTTCGCCTGCGTCGAAGCCTGCGACCTGGATCTTGGCCCCTTTCGCAAGGCCATTCAGGTTCTTGACTTCAGTGAATAGTTCGATGTGTTTCGAAAAGAAATTATGTTGATTCCCGATCAGGAACACCGTCGTCGCGAACAGCAGGCTGCCCACGACGACAAATATTCCGACACCGACGTAACGACTCCTCATGTTCCCTCCGTCACCAATTTCCGTACCGTCTCGTTCTCGTGCTCTTCAAGATCTTCAGGCTTCCCGAGCGCAGCTAACCGTCCCTGGTCCAAAACAGCAAATCGGTCGCCAATTCGCCTCGCGCCATGTACGTCGTGCGTCACGATGATCATCGTCGTCCGCCGTTTCTGCTCGATAAGGAGGTCGTCGATCTCGGAGGCGGTGATGCGGTCAAGCCCGCTGCTCGGTTCATCGACCATAAGGATTTCTGGTTCCAAGACCAACGCCCGCGCCAGGCCGGCTCGTTTCTTCATTCCGCCTGAAAGTTCGAGGGGCATCTTGTCCCGATCGCCGCCCAGACCGACTTGATGAAGTACGCGATCGATGATTTCGTCGATCTCCTGGTCCGATTTTCGAGTGAGCCGGCGGAGCGGCAAGGCTAAATTTTCGTAGAGCGTCAGAAAATCAAACAGTGCAGCGTTCTGGAACAGGAATCCCATCTTGCGGCGCACGCGCGAAAGCTCATTGCCTTCGAGTCGGGTGATATCCTCGCCATCAATCCAAATGTGCCCGGCATCGGGCTTAATCAGGGCGATGATAAGCTTCAGCGTCACGCTTTTACCGGTTCCGCTCCTGCCGACAATGCAGATCGCCTCGCCTGGCGCGACGGACAGGTTAATGTCCTGGAGCACCTGCCTATCACCGAACGATTTTGAAACGTGATCGAGCGCGACGGCGCTGTCTTTCCAGGTACTCATAGAGCACTTTCCGGGAACATGAAAAAGATGATCTTGACCAAGAGCACGTCAGCCACAATGACCAGCAGCGATGACATGACGACGCTATTTGTAGCGGCTCTTCGAACACCTTCCGCCCCTTCGTTCGTCGTGTACCCAAAGAAACATGAGACAGTCGCGATGATGAACCCGAAAACTGCGGTTTTCAAGGTCGGCGGAATAAAGTTGGCCCACTCCAGACCATGAAATGCCCGGGAGACGTACAGCTGGAGAGAAATATTCGACAAGAAATGCTCCGAGAGGAAGCCGCTGATCACGCCGCAAAAATCCATGAATGTTGTCAACAATGGCAGCGCGATGAAGCACGCGACTACACGTGGAACAACCAGCAACTTGAACGAGTCAACGGACAGCGCCTCAATCGCGTCGATCTGTTCGGTCGCGCGCATCTCCGCCAGCGACGCTCCCATTCCCGCGCCGACCCTACCGGCAATAAGTAGCGCTGCCACTAAAGGTCCGATTTCGATAAAAAACGAGAGGCATTGTACTTCAGGGATCCAAGCGCTCGCACCAAACTTGATTAGCTCAGTACGCGTATGCAGCGTCATCACCATGCCCAACGCTAGACCGGATGAAACGATGAGGGGCAGCGATTGCCACCCTTGGTCTGCGAGTTCCTGGACCACGTAAGCTAGCTCGAAGGGCGCGCGGAACGCGTCTCGTATCGCGCGGAGCGCGAACGCGGCGCCCCTTCCGATTCGCTCGAGGCCCGTCGTCAATGCATTTGTTCGTTTTCTTGACATACCGCGAACGGCTGAGCTGCCTTATTTCACGCTCGGCCTTCATCTGGTCAGAGGCACGCTGTGTTCCAAATCGCCAATCGCGTGATCTAGTCGGCACATGTAGGTAGGCGTGGATGTCAAAGCCTCGACCCTTTCCGCGACTGAAAGTGGCAATGTTCCCGAAGCACATCGGTTCGAGTGAAAGATCGATGCGTCGCCCTTAGCCGTTCGCGTTTGGGCGCGTCAACCGAGGTTTGAACTCGTGGCTCACCGTTCGACGGATCGTATCGACAAGATATGAATGATATATGCCCTTTGCGGACAGGCGAACGTCTTTTGCCGCGAGGCGCCGCAGAAGTGCGCGTCCACCTTCATCGATGGTCGTAACATCGAGAACAAGATGTACTGGCAGGGGCTAAGCGGCGACGGACTCACGATTCGGTAGCCGAAGGAATAACTGTAGTGGCTTAGTTCGTTGCCGGCGCCGCCGGAAGCGCGTGCCCGATAAACTCGGCAGGCGCCGTCGTCAAATGCCGAAACGAGTGCCGCGAAACTAGTGGCGGTTGGAATGGTCTATTTCGATTCCAGCCGGATCTCTACACCCCTCGACGTCTACCGGCGAAAAGGGAGGGAGCGTTGGTTAGCGTGCTGGTACACGTGATCAGGGCAGCGGAATCAGTTGCAGCGTAGTATAGTGCAGGTGATAATCCAGTGCATGTGAGAGGCATGAGCGGGGGCCGCAATACGTCGGTTGCGTGTTCTCCGCTTTCCCATGTTTGCCATTTCGGCCACAGTTGAAGTGCAGCAAATTAACGCTGTTGAGGTTCCGGTTCTCACGCCGCTGTTCGGGAAGGCGAAGGAATGCGCCAAGGAGAGCCGGTAGTGCGACGAGTTGCCTTTCTGCTGGGTATTCTTGTTGCAAGCTGCGGTTGCGGCTTCGCGCTGAACCCCGGGCTCGACATCAGCCAGTATGCGCATACGGCATGGACCGTCCGGGATGGCTTCTCCCTGGGCAACATCTACGCGATTGCCCAGACGCCCGATGGGTACCTCTGGCTCGGCACGGAGTTCGGCTTGTTCCGCTTCGATGGCGTTCGCAGTCTTCCCTGGCAACCACCCGCGGGTCAGCATCTCCCTGACAGAAATATCAACAGCCTGCTCGTCACGCGCGATGGCACTCTCTGGATTGGCACCTTCGCCGGCCTTGTAACCTGGAACGGCGGCAAGCTGATCCCGCGCCCGGAACAAGAGCTTGCGAAACAGTTTGTGGCATCGCTGTTCGAGGACAGCGAGGGAACAGTGTGGGCGGGCACGCAGGCGCCCAGTGGCAGACTCTGCGCAATCCGAAGCGGTAGTACGCAGTGTTACGGTGAGGATGGCGCCTTCGGCAGAGCTGTTTGGGCTTTGTATGAGGAGCGTTCAGGCAATCTCTGGGCCGCTGCACAGTCCGGGCTTTGGCGAATGAGGCCCGGTCCTCCAAAGCAATATCCGACACCCACGGAGCTCATTGGTCTAAGTAAGGCCGACGACGAACGCCTCTTAGTTGCCGTGCACGGCGGAGAACTCTTGCAGCTCGCCAGCGACAAACTGGAATTGTATCCGATCCGAGGTGCAATCCATTCGAATGAACTGCTCCGGGGCCGGGCTGTCGATTCGAATAGAGTGCTCCGGGACCGCGATGGTGGCCTCTGGATCGGAACAGTGGAGCGGGGACTCATCCATATACATCAGGGCCGGACAGATGTATTTACGCGATCTGACGGCCTCTCAGGCGACGTCATCCTCAGTCTTTTCGAGGATCGTGAAGGCACTGTCTGGGTCGCCAGCACTGGAGGACTCGACCGGTTTCGAGAGCTCCCCGTTACTACTGTTTCCGTGAGACAAGGTTTGTCCAGCGATGCTACTCAGTCCGTGCTCGCAGCGACGGATGGCAGCATTTGGGTTGGCGCTCATCGAGGGTTTGACCAGGTGGAAGAATGGACAAACTACCATCTTCCGGAAAGCGAGTGGACTGCCGGATGATGCGCCGGAGTCTCTGTTTCAGGACTATCGTGGGCGAATCTGGGTGTCCACGCGTCACGGACTTGCTTATTTCAAGGACGGCAGGTTTGTCGCCGGAAATGCCGTACGTGGCGAAGTGTATTTCATCACGGGGGACAAAGCGGGTAACCTCTGGCTTTCAGAGCATCAGAGTCTCCTGCACTTGCTGGAGGGACGTCTGGTCGAGCAGATCCCCTGGTCAGAACTGGGACGCCGCCAAAGTGCCGAGTTTGTACTCTCTGGCCGTGAGCCAGGCGGAGTCTGGCTTGGATTCTGGGTCGAGCGGGGGCGTTTCATATTTCAAGGATGGCCAGTTCCGCGCGTCGTACACAGCCGCTGATGGGCTGGGTGAGGGCCGTGTCCCCGATCTTCAACTCGATCCGGATGGGGCGCTGTGGGCCGCAACCCAAGATGGCGGCCTTAGCCGGATTAAAGACGGCCGTATCGCTACGCTCACAAGCAGGAATGGATTGCCCTGCGATGCGATTCACTGGACGATAGAGGACGACGATCGTTCGTTCTGGTTGTATACGGCCTGCGGCCTGGTGCGCATCACGCGCAGCCGAACTGGACGCGTGGATCGCCGACCCGAAGCGTAGGATGGAAACGACGGTTTGGGATGCGGCGGATGGTGTCAGGCTCCGCTCGACTGCAGCTAGCGCCTACGGTCCTCGCGTCGCGAAGTCCACCGATGGAAAACTGTGGTTCGTGACGGGAGAAGGCGTCCAGGTAGTCGATCCCCGTCATCTTGCTGTCAACAAACTCCCGCCGCCGGTGCACATCGAGCAGATCGTCGCTGACGACAAACCATACGACCTCAGGCCCGGGATGCGCCTGCCCGCCAACGTCCGCAACCTCCGAATCGATTACACCGCCCTAAGCCTCGTTGCGCCGGAAAAGATCCATTTGAAGTACAAGCTGGAGGGACAGAACCGAGACTGGAACGAAGTGATCAACGAGCGCCATGCGACGTACACAAATCTCTCCCCGCGCAATTACCGCTTCCGCGTGATCGCCTGGAACAACAGTGGCGTGTGGAATGAGACCGGCGACGCGCTGGAGTTCTCCATCGCCCCGGCGTTCTATCAGACCACGTGGTTCTCGCCTCGTGCGTGGCCGTTTTCTGGCACATGGCTGTGGATGGCCTATCAGTTCCGTGTCCGGCACCTGCAGCGGCAGTACAACATGCGCGTGGAAGAGCGCGTAGAAGAGCGGACGCGTATCGCTCGCGAGTTACACGATACCTTGTTGCAGACGGTTCAGGGATTTATGCTCCGGCTGCAGGCAGTCAACGAGATGATGCCGCCGGGGGCGGTAAAGAATGAACTCGAACAGACTCTGGAAATCGGCGACCGAGCGATCGCCGAGGGCCGCAAGACGGTGCAAGATTTGCGGTCGGCGTTCACTACCAGCGATCTGGTGGAGGCCGTACGCGCGGTGGGAGACGAACTCGCGAGCAGGGACGCCGCGGCCTTCCGTGTGGTCGTAGAAGGCCCGGTACGGGACCTGAATCCCATCGTTCGGGACGAAGTTTACAGCATCGCGCGCGAGGGGCTGCGCAATGCTTTCACCCACGCTTGTGCAGCCCATATTGACGCGGAAATCACGTTTGACGAGCGGGTGGTCCGCCTGCGAATTCGGGACGATGGCAAGGGGATCGCTCCGGCCGTTGCCGAGCAGGGGCGCCCCGGCCATTACGGGGTGGCCGGAATGCAGGAGCGGGCGCGGCGGATTGGTGCAAAGCTGGCCATCTTGAGCGGCGCCGGAACCGGGACTGAGATCGATTTGACTGTGGCGGGTTCGATCGCCTACGCGAAGCCGCAGGGGCGGTCGGTTCCGCTTCTCGCTGTTACGTAAAATGACAGGGTGAGCCTGTGATTCGAGTTCTAGCTATAGACGATCACGCGATTGTCAGTGCTTCAGAACGCTCGTGGGCGAATCGGAGCTTTCACGGGTCAGGAACTGGCTTATCTCAAGGACGCAGTTTTGAGGCCGTAAGCGCCGTAGGTGGCGAATGAGTGCGTTTCACCACGGGGGACAAGGCGGTTGCATGATCACCATGGAAGAGCGCGTAGAAGAGCGGACGCGTATCGCTCGCGAGTACACGATACCTGTGCAGACGGTACAGAGATTAGCCCGCGGGCAGGAGTCGAACAGCGTCCTATGCCTACCAACCAAGCAAACTAACGCCCTCCCTCATCATCATCTACACCAAAGCGTCAGCTACCTCTCAAGAAGACACAACCGCAACCCCCCCCCAAACCCACAACCACGCACAACAAAACTAGCCAAAGCAACCAAACCAACACAGCCACCGCACCGCCTACACGCCGCGCACCAGCGCCCCGCACCCTACACCAACACCCACCCCCCCACCGCAGCAACCACACCCCCACAGCCCCTCACACCAACACAACACGCTGAATCGTGCTCATGTTTCGCTCGCGTTTCACTGACCCAGCGGCGGCGGCGAGCCAGACCGCTCGTGCCAGCAGCCGATCAGGTGCCCCTGACGAGGCAAAGACATCGGTTCACTCACCTGAGCACCGAGCAGGACTGTCGCAAGCCGGTCGATACAGCTGCAAGACCGGCGCGGTTCATCTCGATCGGCACATACAACGGCTAAACCGTACGACGGTATCGCTTTAAGACCTACAAACCCGATCCGACAACCCGAAAGCTTGACGGCCTGGTCTCGCTCTATTCGAGGACCGTCCGGTGTGGATCGGCACGACAGGGTGACCGATTCGACCCGCGACCGAGAGTTCACCCACTTTCGCGCCGATCCCGAAACCCCAATCTCTCCGGTACCGAACATATAACCCAGGATCGCGACGGTATGCTATGCTGGCGACCCACAACGGCTTGATCGACTGGACCGCTCTCCGTCAATTCACCCGCTATCACAACGATCCAAGGATCCACACAGCCTCAGCAGCAACGAGTCGATTCGTGCTCGAAGACAGGCAGGCACGCTCTGGTGCCACCGGCGCGGCCTCGACGCGTTCGACCGCCGAACGGGCCGTCCTGCGTTATCCGAGTCTCAGCAGCCGCCATTCGACCGGATATTGGAGGACGCTCCGGATCTCTGAAGGCAACGCGAGGGGCGCTGCATCGCTTGAACCGAAACCGGCGTGTTCACGAGATACAGTGTTTGAGGGCGCCTGGATCCCGACGCGCGGTGTTCCGCTATCCACGAGACCGGCACGGAGCTATGCTACCACAAACCCGACGCTTAATCAGATTCGACCGTGCACGCCGCCTGTTCACCAGTATCGTCAACAATGCTGTCATCCGGCAAGTCTGAACAGAACGAGCGCTTTCCTTGCTGGAGGATCGCGAGCGGATCTGGTCGCACAGCGAGGGGAGTAAACCGCTTCCCGGCGAACCGCTCACCGTTCACTAGTACCGGAAGGCCAGGAACCGAAAACCTGGATGAGAAATATTCTCTCAGTATTAGGACAGCCGGGATTCTCTGTCGCACAGCAACTGAATCGCTCGACAGAAAACAGGCAGTACACATTTATCGCACGATCCGCGAATCGGAAAGCATCAGCACAGCGTCGTACATGCCAGCCGAGACCGCGCGGGTCGCTTTGGTTCGGAGTGGGGAGGAGGCTGACCGGTTCGATCGCGACCGGCGTTCAAGCATACCGGCACGATCCGCAGATCCCGCAGCCTGAGCACGAACGTCCTGTCGCTGCTCATCGATCATGAGCGCCTCTGGTGGCACGACGACGGTCTCAATCGCCTGCATCCCGCACCGACGTTCACCGTCTTTCGCCCCAAGAGCGTCGCTAGAAAGCCGTGTATCGGTCTCGCCGAGGCGCGGATGGATCATATGGATGGACTACACACAGTTGCAGCGGCTTGATCTCCGACGGGAGAGATCGTCGCCTACAAAACGATCCCAAGGTCAGCGGTAGCCTCAGCAATAACCAGTGAATGCCCTGTGCGTGGACCACGCGGCACGCTGTGGCCGGCACACAAAACGGTTGATCGTTTCGATCACAATACCGGGAATTCACAACCTTCGGCGAGCGCACGTTTGCCGAACAACGCCGTTGAGGCATCCTGAAACTCAGCCGAACCCGTGCTGAGCACCGTAGTGGCTGTCCAAGTTCATCCGCAGCGCACGTTCAAAACTACTTCTCTGAGATGCCTAGCGCACAGTTCAACACTTCAGCGTGTACCACAAAGCGCCAGCGAGATGTTCTTTGCGGTGAACGAGTCACAGCATTCTATCCCGAGAAGGTGGTCGACAGCGCTTTCGTGCCGCCGGTGGTGCTTACCGACTTCCGCTTGTTCAACGATCCGGTGCCGGTCGGGGTAGGTCGCCGTTGAAGAAGTCGATCGCCTACACGGACTCGTTGACGCTGTCACACGCGCAGAACATCTTCACGCTCGAATTCTCAGCGCTCAGTTTCGCCAGCCCCACCAGAAGCCGCTATCGGTATCGACTGGAAGGATTGGAGACGCACTGGAACGAAGCAGCGGCCACCCACCGGTCGTCACCTACACGACCTTGCCGGCGGCGGAGTATCGTTTCCATGTCCAGTCGAAAGATAACCGTGGCGGCTGGAGCAAACCAGGATTGACCCTCGCGATCCGCGTGTTGCCGGCTTGGTGGAACACGTGGCAGTTCAGGACCGTTTGGATCACTTCGCTGTTTCTGCTGACATGGTTCGTGTACCGCCTTCGCCTCCATCGGATGCAGCGTGAGTTCGAAGTGCGCGTGGAAGAGCGCGTAGAAGAGCGGACGCGTATCGCTCGCGAGTTACACGATACCTTGTTGCAGACCGTTCAGGGATTTATGCTGCGTCTCCAGGTAGTCAACGAGATGATCGCGCCGGGGGCAGTAAAGAATGAACTCGAACAGACTCTGGAAATCGGCGACCGAGCGATCGCCGAGGGCCGCAAGACGGTGCAAGATTTGCGGTCGGCGTTCACTACCACCGATCTGGTGGAGGCGGTACGCGCGGTGGGAGACGAACTCGAGAGCAGGGACGGTGCGAGCTTCCGTGTGGTTGTAGAAGGCCCGGTACGGATCCTGAATCCCATTGTTCGGGACGAAGTTTACAGCATCGCGCGCGAGGCGCTGCGCAATGCTTTCGCGCATGCGCGTGCAACCCATATTGACGCGGAAATCACGTTTGACGAGCGGGTGGTCCGCCTGCGAATCCTGGATGATGGTAAAGGGATCCCTCGGGAAACTGCCGAGCAGGGGCGCGGCGGCCATTACGGCCTGGCGGGGATGCAGGAGCGGGCGCGGCGGATTGGCGCAAACTGGCGATCTTGAGCGGCGCCGGAACCGGGACAGAGATCGAATTGACTGTGGCGGGTTCGATCGCCTACGCGAAGCCGAGGGGCGGCCGGTTACGGTTCTCGGTGTTCCGTAAATTGGCGCGGTGAGCCTGTGATTCGAGTTCTACCTATAGACAATCACGCGATTGTCTGTGTTTCAGGACGCCCGTGGGCGAATCGGAGCTTTCACGGGCCAGAGACTGGCTTATCTCAAGGACGCAGGTTTGGGTCCGTAAGGGCCGTACGTGGCGGCCGAGGGCGTTTCATCACCTGGGACAAGGCGGTTGCATGATCACCATCCGCCAAAATACAGAGTGGGGATTGCGGGTTGCGAGCCGGATTTTGCTTCTGTGCACTATTCACGCCTCATATGCCGTACCAGCTGAACGCCGCCCAGCCACAAGGACCGGCAACCTGACAACGAGCTTGCGCGGGGACCGCAAACCGAAAGCTGACTTAACCTCCCGCCATTTTCAGAATATCCACGTCCAGAGGGGCCATGCTCCCGTAATAGACCTAAAATTCACGCATCTCACCACGAACGATGGCCTATCTCAAAGCTACGTTACTGCCATTTTGCAGGATCGCCGGGGCTTCATGTGGTTTGCCACCCGAGGCGGCCTCAATCGCTATGACGGTAACTCCTTCGTCGTGTACAAGCACAACCCGAACGACCCTGGTAGCTTAAGCTCCAACTTTATTCAAGATCTGATCGAAGACGATCACGGCTACCTGTGGATTGCGACCAACACCGGGGTGAACAAATTCGACCCTACGACCGAACGCGTTACCCGCTACCTTCATGACCCCAACAACCCTAATAGTATCGGCGGTGTTTCGGTTAAGAGCATCGCCCGAGACAGTCGGGGCTATCTTTGGTTTGGCACCGAAGACAGCGGCCTCGACAAGTTTGATCCAACAACCGGAACATTTACTCATTATCGAAATGACAGCGATGGCCAGTTTGTTGGGAGAATCACTAAAGTCATCGCGGATAGCCAAGGGAATATCTGGTTTGTTGGCGAGCGCGGTCTGTTTCATCTGAACCCACCGACAGGACAGATTACTCGCGCTCCTGCAACCAGGAATGGCCTCAGCGCAGAGAATGTGTATGAAGACGAAGCCGGCAATTTGTGGATGCTGGCCAATTCCCCGATCGTCGGGCTCGTGAAATATGATCGGCAGGCAGAGCGCTTCACGAATACCCGCTTGGCGCCCGGGCTGTCGGCGTGGCTAATAGGGCTCGGTAACAGCAATCTTCTGGCTGACGGGCAGAATGGATTATGGGTGCCATCGAGCCAGGGTCTCTATTACTTTGACCGGCGAACAGAACGTTTCACGTACCGGTTTCAGCACGATGAAAGCAACCCGGATAGCCTCGACAGCAACGCCATTCTCTCGGTCTATCAGGATAGGGGGGGCGTGCTGTGGGTGGGAACCGAGAATGCGGGGCTTAACATTCTCAATTTCCGGCAAGAACAGTTCGTCCATTATATGCATCGCCCCGCCGACCCCAATAGTCTCTCACCCGGCAGGGTCAAGGCGATTTATCAGGATCCCAATGGCGTTCTGTGGGTAGGCTTCTTTCCTCGCGCCCTGGACAGACTCGATCGAAAGACGGGCCAAATCACTCATTACGTTCCCAACCCGGGCGATGAGAATACGCTCGGTAAAGGCAGTACAGGTTGATAGCATTTACAAAGATGCAGCGGGTTATCTCTGGGTGGCTGGCGGCGGACAGCGGTCTTGATCGGTTCGATGAACGCACTGGGCGTTTCAAGCATTACCGGCACAACCCTGATGATCCCAACAGCTTGACTTCTGATAACGTTTACACGATCTATGGAGATCGAAACGGCCAGCATATGGGTGGGCCACCAGTACGGTATAGGCCGCTTCGATCCAGCGACGGACAGATTTACCAACTACCGGCCTGTTCCCAATAATCCGGCCAGCCTGGCAAATAGAGTCTGGGTCATTTATCAGGATCGTTCCGGCACGCTGTGGTTAGGGACGTGGGGCGGCGCGCTGATCCGTTTCGATGACAAGACGAAAACTTTTGTGAACTACACGCCTGACTCGCGTGACCCTCACAGACTTAACGGCGGCGGCATCACCAGCATTCACGAAGACCGGGCTGGAACATTGTGGCTCGGAACCTTCGATGGCTTGTACCGGAACAATCGTCAAAACGGAACCTTCACCCGCTACACGGAAAGCCAAGGCCTGCCGAGCAGCGCTATTCGGTGCATTCTGGAAGATGGAATGGGTCAGGCTTTGGCTCAGCACTCAGAAGGGCATATCCCGGTTCGATCCTGAAGACGGAAACTCTTAGAAACTACGACGTGTCCGACGGCTTGCAGAGCAATGAGTTCAGTGACGGTTGTTATCAAGGCCCGGATGGGGAGATGTTCTTTGGCGGCAGCAATGGGTTTAATGCGTTCTTCCCTGAAAACATCCGGGACAATCCTTATGTGCCGCCGGTAGTGATCACCAGCTTCAAAATCTTCAACAAACCTGTGCCCATCAGCGCTAAGTCGGTACTTAAGAAAGCCATCCCATACGTCGATTCCTTGACTCTCTCCCACAGCAATAATGTCTTTTCCTTTGAATTCGCGGCCTTGAGTTACGCAAACCCGCTGAAGAACCGTTATCGATATAAGCTCGAGGGCTTTGACCCTGGCTGGAACGAGGTGGACAGCAAGCAGCGCCTGGCTACTTACACCAATTTAAACCCCGCTAGATATGTTTTTCGCGTGCAGGGATCAAACAGCGATGGCGTATGGAATGAAGCAGGGGTATCGCTGCCCATTCTCATCACGCCCCCCTGGTATAGGGAGAACTGGTTTCGCGCTTTCTGTGCGGCTGTTTTTCTCGCAATGCTGTGGGCAGCCTATCAGTTTCGAATCCGGCAATTGCAGCGGCAGTACAATATGCGCGTGGAAGAGCGCGTAGAAGAGCGGACGCGTATCGCTCGCGAGTTACACGATACCTTGTTGCAGACCGTTCAGGGATTTATGCTGCGTCTCCAGGTAGTCAACGAGATGATCGCGCCGGGGGCTGTAAAGAATGAACTCGAACAGACTCTGGAAATCGGCGACCGAGCGATCGCCGAGGGCCGCAAGACGGTGCAAGACTTGCGGTCGGCGTTCACTACCAGCGATCTGGCGGCGGCCGTACGCGCGGTGGGAGACGAACTCGCGAGCAGGGACGCCGCGGCTTTCCGTGTGGTTGTAGAAGGGCCGGTACGGGACCTGAATCCCATCGTTCGGGACGAAGTTTACAGCATCGCGCGCGAGGCGCTGCGCAATGCTTTCACGCATGCGCGTGCAACCCATATTGACGCGGAAATCACATTTGACGAGCGGCTGCTACAGCTGCGAATCCGCGACGATGGCAAAGGGATCGCTCCGGAATTTGCCGAGCAGGGGCGCGCTGGCCATTTCGGGGTGGCCGGAATGCAGGAGCGGGCGCGGCGGATTGGTGCAAAGCTGGCAATCTTGAGCGGCGCCGGAACCGGGACTGAGATCGATTTGAGTGTGGCGGGTTCGATCGCCTACGGGAAGCCCACGGGACGCCCCCGGTTCTCGCTGTTACGTAAATTGATGAGGTGAGGCTGTGATTCGAGTACTTGCTGTAGATGACCATCCGATTGTCCGTGATGGCATCGCCAAGCTGGTTGGGACGCAATCGGATATGGAGTTGGTCGCGGAGGCGTCCGATGGTCGGGAGGCCATCGAGCAGTTCCGAAGACACCACCCGGACGTCACACTCATGGATTTGCAAATGCCGAATATGTCCGGCATCGACGCGATCAACGCGATTCGCAGTGAGTTTCCCGAAGCGCGGATTGTCGTATTGACGACCTATGCCGGGGATGTCCAGGTCAAGCGTGCCCTACAGACCGGCGCTCAGGGTTATCTCCTGAAAGGTCTGCTGCGAAAGGAACTGCTGGAGACCATCCGGGCTGTCCATGGCGGTCAAAAGCGCTTGACTCCTGAAATCGCTGCCGAGATCGCCCAGCATGCCATGGATACTGCCTTAACTCCACGGGAAATCGGCGTGTTGAAGCTGATTGCGGGTGGGAACGCCAATAAGGAGATCGCTGCTCAACTGCACATCTCCGAGGAAAGCGTCAAGGGTTACGTCAAAAACATTCTGCAGAAGCTGGGCGTCAACGACCGGACTCACGCCGTCACCATCGGGCTAAAGCGCGGGATCATCGATCTTCAGTAACCCCTCGAAATAGGGGTCCAGGCAAAATCTTTCGGGGGGTGGCACTGGGAGCCCCTATGCCACACCATCAGATTGAGGACGATCTGCGCCATTCATTCTCAGCTTTTCCTGATGGCTGGCCGGGCCAAGGGCTCCTGCTCCTGCGTGTCACTGTGGGCCTGCCGTTGGTCTATTGGGGAATTGCCGGCCGCACCGCACTCGGCTTTGCCGCAATTCCTGAGTTTGCCGCGGCTGTTGCGGGGATTCTTCTGATCGGTGGCCTTTATACAGCCGCAGCTGGAGTGGCGATTGTGCTCGCAGAAGCATGGATGGTTTTCTCCCCGGCATTCGGATATCATGCCGAATCGTGGCCTCACATATTCTTAGCCGCACTCAGCGCCAGTGTGGCGATGCTTGGTCCTGGCGCATGGTCGGTGGATGCTCGCCGTTTTGGAAGGAAGGTCTTCGAAATCGGCGAATCCCGCGGCCGCCACACTTAACGTTCCCCTCTAAATAGGGGGGCATCCCGCAAATATTTAGGGGCCTCATCCAACTCCAAATGGAATTGGCGCCGTTTGGCTCTTACTCCAGAATCAATACAGCAAATCTGGAAGCGAGTGCCCCATACGACCTTCAGATGGAAAGTCGGGTGGGCCCCAAAAGAGGGATCGCGATTGAAAGCGCGCGATCCGTGGACGGCCAACGGGAGGATTAGTCATGGAAAACGTAAATCTGGGATCCGGAGTCCGGAGCGGGCTTGATTTCGCCGACCTCGGCGGCAGCGGCGAAGGAGGACCAATGCTTGCAGTCACCGCATTAGACGCCACGACGACCGGAACGGAGGCGGAGGATCTGGCGAACAAACTTCGTAGTCGCGTAGTGGGGCAAGACGAGGCAATTCAGCATATCGCGAGGGCCTATCAGACTTACCTCGCGGGACTCTCCCCAGTCGGCCGGCCGATCGGGAATTTCCTCTTTCTCGGTCCGACCGGCTCAGGCAAGACGCGGCTCGTGGAGGCCACGGCCGAGTGTCTGCTCGGGGACCGGAGCGCGGTAATCAAGATCGACTGCGCTGAGTTCCAACACAGCCATGAGATCGCCAAGCTGATTGGGTCTCCTCCGGGATACCTGGGGCATCGCGAAACCCATCCGGCGCTAAGCCAGGAAGCCCTCAATCGATACCACACCGAGAGTGTGAAGTTGAGCGTGGTGCTGTTTGACGAGATTGAAAAGGCAAGTGACGCGCTCTGGAACCTCCTGCTCGGGATTCTCGATAAAGCCACCCTGACGCTAGGTGATAACCGCCGCGTAGATTTCTCGCAGGCCATGATTTTCATGACCAGCAACCTGGGAGCGGCAGAGATGAACGCGATGCTACGGCCCAAACTAGGTTTCGCCTCAATGGAAACGGAACGCCAGCACGCCATCGGCGCTATCGACCCAAAGCTCAGCGATAAGATGTCGCGCGCGGGCCTAGAGGCCGCGCGCCGCAAATTCAGTCCGGAGTTCATGAACCGGATTGACAAAACGGTGATCTTTCACCCCCTGGGTGCGCGCGAGTTGCGCAGGATTCTGGAAATCGAGCTCCACGAAGTGCAGGAGCGCATTGAAAAGGCCCAGCCCGGCAAGCGCTTCTCGATGAATTTGACGGATAGCGCCCGGGACCTTTTGTTGATGGAAGGCACCGATGTGAGATATGGCGCCCGCCCATTGAAGCGTGCGATCGAGCGCTTGCTGGTCCAGCCTTTGTCCAATCTGATCGTGACCGGCCAGATTCGTCAGAGTGACTGCATCCGGGTGACGCACAGCGCATCGGCACCCATCCTGACATTCTTCCGAGAGGCGAATGTGTTCCACTCGTGGGAAGTCGATCGCGCTGCTGCATAACAGACGGCCGGGTAGCGCTGCAAATGCAGGAACTCAGCCAGGTATGTAAAAGAGCAACAGGAGAATAAGTCATGGAAAACGTGGATCTGGGATCGGGGCTCCATTCTGACGATATCATCGGCGGCAGCGCAGCCGTGCGGCGCGTGATGAAAGAGATCGAGACCGTCGCACCGGCGGATTCGAGCGTCCGGATCGGCAACGAAAACGGCGCCGGCAAGGACAGACTTTATAAGGCCGTGATCGCGCTCTCGCGTTCGATCGCCGGCCGCACTGATCTAAGAAGTCTGCTCTCGGGCGTAGCCGAATCTCTTCGCCCGATTGTCAGCTTTGATCATATCGGGCTGATTCTGCACGATCCCAAAGGCAACGCCATGCAGGGGCATATTTTGAATGAGCCCTGCAATCCCGTGATCACGAGCCTTAGACTGCCCGTCGACCAGGATCCTGCCGGTTGGGTATGGCTGAACCAGCAGCCACTCGTAGTCTCACCTCTCCAGTCTGAAACTCGCTGGCCGGAGTTCGTAGGACGCGCTCGCGACTTCGGGATCAGTACCCTGTTACTCGTCCCTCTCACGACGGGCAATCACCGGCTCGGCGCATTCGGCTTCAGCTCCGTAGCGCCATTCGATCCTAGTCCCGCCGAGATCGCGTTCCTGGAGCGAGTTGCCAGCGAGTTCGCTGTTGCGGTCGAGTCCTTCCTAGCGAAGCAGGAAGCAGTTCGGGAGCGGGACCGGCTGCGCACGCTGTTCGACATCACGAATGCGCTTGTATCGAAGCTGGATCGAGACGAGTTATTTTCTGCGATATCCGGCCAACTTTCGAATGTGATCCGGCATGATTACGCGCTGCTGACGCTGCGCAATACGGAGACCGGCCTGCCTCGATGTGTACGCGCTGCATTCCACAGGTCCGCAGTGCTGCGAAGCATTCAAGGGGCCTTTCAATCCCGTGGGCATGCCGGCCGAAGAGGTGCTCGCCACGGGAAGGCCCGTAGTGGCTCGCGACACCGATATAGACCGCTATCCGAATTCGGATTTTCGGCGGTTTGTGGAGCTAGGATTTAAATCCATCTGCTCGGTTCCGTTGATCGCACGAGATCGCGTGATCGGAACGCTGGCGCTCAATCGAAGGACCGACGATGACTGGTCTCCTGAGGATGTCGAGTTCCTGATGCAGGTTGCAAGCCAAATTGCCATGACGGTGGAGAATTCACTTGCTTTTGGGGAGCTAGCAGAAATGAAGGAACGGCTCGCTACCGAGAAGCTCTACCTGGAAGACGAGATCCGCCTCGACCAGAACATCGGCAACATGGTGGGCCAAGGGCCTGTTTTTCAGGCTGTCCTGAAGAGTGTTCAAACCGTGGCGCCCATCGACTCAACCGTCCTCATTTTGGGTGAAACAGGCACCGGAAAGGAACTCGTAGCGCGAGCCATTCACGAGTTGAGCAGCCGGAAAAAGGGCAGCTTCGTCAAAGTGAACTGCGCGGCGATCCCCGCCAGCCTGCTCGAAAGCGAGCTATTCGGGCACGAGAAGGGCTCCTTCACCGGAGCGGTGGCGCAGAAGATCGGACGCTTCGAACTGGCGCATCAGGGAACGCTCTTTCTCGACGAGATCGGCGAAATGCCGCTCGAACTCCAGCCGAAGCTGCTCCGCGCCATCCAGGACCAGGAATTCGAGCGCGTTGGCGGCAATCGGACCATCCGGACCGACGTCCGATTCGTAGCCGCTACGAACAGGGACTTGAAGGCGATGGTGGAAGAGGGCAAGTTTCGCGCCGACCTCTATTATCGGCTGCACGTTTTTCCCTTGAATGTTCCACCATTGCGGGAGCGCCGTGAAGACATACCGCTGCTGACGCGCTACTTTGTCCAGAAACATGCGGAGCGCATGGGCCGTAACATCGATACGATTCCCACGTCCGTTATGGACGCCCTCACGAACTACGACTGGCCGGGCAACATCCGCGAGCTGCAGAATGTACTCGAGCGGTCCGTCATCCTGACAAACGGGAGCGCGCTTCAAGTGCCGATGTCTGAGCTCATCGGCAAGGCGGCTCCGCTTGCACTTCACAGAAGATCGTCCACTGAATCGCAGAATCCCGAACGGGCGAGGATTCTAAAGGCACTGGAGGAGGCTAGAGGCACGGTTGGAGGCCCAGACGGTGCGGCTGCTCGCCTGGGACTAAAGCGAACGACGTTGCAATCTCGCATGCGAAAATACAACATCGCACGCCAGTTTAGTTGAGCAACTCCGAGAAGGCGCGCGCGGCGTTGCGGGCGGCTCGAGCCGAATACTTTTCAGCAACACCAATCCAGGAAGTGTCGGAAGCCCCGAAGGGCTCGACAATACGATGACGACCGGAATTGTCAGCGCGGTCGGTCGACAGCCACATCCCGATTTTCCAATGCTATCTATCCAGACCGACGCCGCCATTAATCCCGGAAACAGTGGCGGTCCGCTGCTGAGCGTTGATGGAGAACTGATCGGCATCAATACGTTCATGCTCAGCGAGAACGGCCATAATCAAGGGCTCGGTTTTGCCGTACCAGCGGCAGTCGTGCGCTATGTTTACGAACAACTGCGAACTCAGGAGCTGTGCGACAAAGCCTGGTCGGCGTCCGCGCGACGAAATCCGTCACCTGCTTCGGCAGCCGCCGTGGCGCCGGCGTGTTGGGCGAACAGAATGCACGAGTTGCGATGGCGGTTAACATGCACTGACCGTATCCGATATCGAGGATTCGCGTGGTCCGCGGTACATGAAGTGGAGTAACTATGACGAACACTGAACTGATGAAATTGAAAGCTGCGCTCGAGGCCAAGCAGATGGAACTGGCCGCCCAACTCCGCGGCCGAGTAAAGGAGCTAACGATCGAAGGCTGCCAGCCGGAACTAGTCGACTGGATTCAGGTCATGAGCGATCGGGACGAAATCGCTGGTATACTCAACCGATTGTCATCGACACTGGCCGATGTCAAGCGTTCCCTTCGCGCCATAGACGACGATTGCTATGGCGAGTGCATCCGATGCGACCGGCCAATTGCCGTTAAGCGGCTCCAAAGCATTCCCTGGGCGGCTCACTGTGTCCAATGCCAGGAGCAGCTTGAGGCGGGGGAGGAGTACGGTGCATCCGATTTCTACCAGCCGAAAGCCGCGTAGAAGGCAACCGAGCGATCCTTCTGAGCCAGTCCTGAGCCAGTCCGCCTGCACCCAGTGCAGATGCCCCGATGAGACACCGCTGAGAGCAGCTTCGGCAAGTGACTTCGGCACCTGCCCAAACGGATTCGGCAGAGGCAGCGTAACTCCCTGAGATCCATAGGCTACCTTATTGGCGACTTTGTTGCTATCCCGATGCAGGAGAGGAAATTAGATATGATCGGGGCTGTGGGAGCTTCCTCAACGGAGATTTACGAGGCTGTTGTCGCGCTCTCGCGTTCAATCGCCGGACGCACTGATCTCAGAAGTCTGCTCGAGGGCGTAGCCGAATCTCTTAGCCGAATTGTCAGGTTTGATCATGTCGGGGTGATCCTGCACGATCCCAACGGGAACGTGATGCGGGGGCACATTCTGAATGCGCCAGGCAATCCCGAGATCACACACCTTGCGCTGCCGGTCGACCAAGATCCCGCCGGTTGGGTATGGCTGAACCAGCAGCCACTCATAATCTCGCGTCTCGATTCTGAAACTCGCTGGCCTCACTTTGTAGGCCGTGCTCGCCGAGAGTTCGGGATTAGCACTCTCATTCTCGTTCCCCTCACTGCCGGCGAGAGTCGTCTGGGCGCGTTCGGGTTCAGTTCTGTGGCGCCATACGATCCTTGTCCGAACGAGATAGCCTTTTTGGAGCGAGTTGCTACCGAGTTCGCCGTCGCAGTCGAGTCCTTCCTCGCCAGGCAGGAAGCAATCAGGGAGCGGGACCGCTTGCGCACACTGTTCGATATAACGAATGCGCTTGTCTCGAAGCTGCCAGCAGACGAGTTGTTCTCTGCCATATCCGCACAGCTCTCAAAAGTGATTCCGCACGATTTCTCGGTGCTGACGTTACGTGACTGGACCGGCAATCTGGAGATGGTAGCTCTTCACTTCACGGGTGCTCAACTTTTTGAGAAGGAGCAGGGCCATATTGACCCGGAGGGGATGCCCACGGCGGAGGCGCTCGCGACCGGCAAGCCGGTAGTCGTACGCGACCTGAATATTGCCCGATACACTTCTCCCCAATACCGCCGGTTCGTAGATATGGGCTGCAAGTCCGCTTGTTCGGTTCCGCTAGTCACAACCAATGGGACGCTCGGGACGCTTGAAATCGCCAGAACCACGGGCGACGTATGGACGGATGACGACGTCGAGTTCCTGGTGCAGGTGGCCAGACAAATTGCCATTGCCGTCGAGAATTCACTCTCTTATCGCGAGCTTTCAGAAATAAAGGAGCGGCTCGCTACCGAGAAGGTCTACCTCGAGGACGAGATCCGGCTCGACCATAACAACGGCAACATGGTCGGTGAGGGCGCCGCTTTCCAGTCGATTTTGAACAGCATTCAAATAGTGGCGCCCACCGATGCAACCGTTCTGATACTGGGTGAAACAGGGACGGGAAAGGAGCTCGTAGCCCGCGCCATTCACGAATTGGGCAGCCGCAAGAAGGGCAGCTTCGTCAAAGTGAACTGCGCGGCGATCCCCTCCAGCCTGCTCGAAAGCGAGCTGTTTGGGCACGAAAAGGGCTCGTTCACCGGAGCGGTGGCACAGAAGATCGGACGCTTCGAGCTGGCGCATGGAGGTACGCTCTTTCTCGACGAGATCGGCGAAATGCCGCTCGAGCTCCAGCCGAAGCTGCTCCGCGCTATCCAGGACCAGGAGTTCGAACGTGTCGGCGGCAATCGGACTATCCGGACGGACGTCCGGTTCGTCGCTGCAACCAATCGGAACCTGAAGGCGATGGTCGATGAGAACACGTTCCGAATGGACCTGTATTACCGGCTGCACGTCTTTCCTTTGGAAGTTCCTCCCCTGCGGGAGCGTCGTGAGGACATCCCCTTGCTCATTCGTTACTTCGTCCAAAAGCATGCGCAAAGGATGGGCCGAAAAATCGAAACAATTCCAACACAGGCGTTGGAGGCGCTCACTAATTACGATTGGCCCGGCAATATTCGCGAGCTACAGAATGTTATAGAGCGGTCGGTGATTTTGAGCGCCGGGTCTGAGCTCCACGTCGCTATGCCGGAGTTTAGTGGCAAGGCCGCCCGCGGTGGGGCTGCACGGCCGGGCCTTCGAACATTTCCGAGGCCGCCGAGCGCACACGGATCCTGCAGGCGTTGAAAGACGCCAAGGGCATGGTCGGCGGGCCGAACGGCGCGGCCGAACGGCTCGGGCTGGCGCGGACTACGCTGCAATCACGCATGCGGAAATACAATATCGGCCGCTCATATCAGTGAGCAGCCGCTGCAGTGAGGCGGGCCGTCTATCGGGAAATCAAGCGAGCTTCTTCCAAGGCGACCTCTGCCAATGCACTTAGGTCTTCTCCAGCTCGCCTCAGCAGAGCCGGCGCTGATTTTCGACCGCAGGATGGTCGGGCACGGCTTTATCTGAGGCCAGCGATTGGACGAGATAAGAGGTATACAAGCCTCTTGCGACCAGGCGGACGCCTTTAGCCGCCAGGCGACTCAGTAGCATTTGACCTGCCTGGTCCACTGTCGTGATATCACGCAGGAAGAGCTCTATTGGCTTTCCGTTCGACTTGGCTTGATTGCAGCACGCCTCGACAACGGCGATGGAATCCCCCGAGAGCTGTCCATCAATGGTGATGATGGTGCGTGACTGCTCCTCTGTTTTCGTAACCCGGATCATTGCAGATCTCTTTCCACTGCATGAATCTGCACGCTTGTATCCAACCCGCACAAAAGATTAACTTGCCTGCTATCAATGGTGTCGTGATGCAAATGGCGGGCGTACGCCGACTCAAGTGCCGAGGATCGGCAGGGGACCAAGATGAACGCATCTCATGCACGCAAACGAGACTGTTTCCGGTAATCAGAGTTGCATTGTTCGCGTCGGCCCACATTTTCAGGTCTTCTTTATCAGGGTGACCGGGCCATCGCCGAAATATTTCGAGTAGCGAAAAGGAATGCCCAATCATTAACGGACACTCGCTAAGCCGAACGGAGATCCGCGACTGCCGCCCGAATCGGCACTAGCCGACATCCCGCCATTCTCCTCGGCAGTAGCCGCGGAGAAACCCACTGAATTCAAAGCGGATTATGACGACAGGCGGGTGGAGTACCACGTGCCCTTATGACTTGCGAAAGTACGCAAGGCCGTACAAGTTCTCGATTGGAGACACGCAACGATGAAGAGCAACAGCTTTTTCTCACTCGCAATGGTTCTATCGGTAGTTGCCGTCCGGGCGAGCGCGGTGGAGCTGCAAAGTGCGACTGTGGATGCCTGGCAGCAGTACCTGAGGGCCGCCGATGTCCGTTTGCAGGCGCGGTTGGACAGCGGTAAGCCCTTTTTGTGGGTGGACGAAGCGGCTGACCGGCAGCTGCGCGTTCGCCGTGGCGAAGTCGTAGTGGCGCCGCTCGTACGCCACGGCACCCAAAGTGTGCCGGATGGGTTGATTCACGATTGGATCGGGGCTGTTTTCATTCCTAATGCCACAGTCGGGAGCCTGCTGGCTGTCCTTCACGACTACGACAGATACAAGGACATTTACAAGCCGGCCGTAACGGACTCCAAATCTCTCGAATTCAATGCAGCCGATCAGGACTTTTCGATGACTTGGCAACGTCACGTCCTATTCGTTAATGCCGCGATGCAAGCCCAGTATCGGGCCCACGAAATCGCGATCGACTCGCGACGCGGATACGGCGTTGTCGATGCGACGCGAATCCAGGAAATCGAAGATTACGGCCGTCCCTCTGAACGTCTTCTACCGGCTGATGCCGGCGCCGGGTTCATCTGGAGAATCCGCAGCATTTCGAGATACCTAGAACGTGACGGAGGAGTGTATCTGGAGATTGAAGCGATCGCCTTAACTCGCGATATTCCAGGCTCGCTCCGCTGGATGGTCAGTCCAGTAGTGAATCATTTGTCGATCAATTCTCTAACCACAACGCTGAGCCAGACGCGCGAGGCAGTGGGCTCGCAACGAGTAACACTGGCGATGAAAAACCGGAAAGGTCCGAATTGAGGTGTAGCATGGTTACTTTAACATCCCGTGTGTTCGAGTCTGCCGAGAAAATCGGCGCGCTCTGGTGCTCGTTTCTGCACGATTCGCCGACATGGCCTATTCACGGGCATTATAGATGCCATGTATGCGGACGGCAGTACCAGGTTCCATGGGCCGAGCTGAAATCACCCACGGCGGCACAAGTGAATCGGGCACGCGTTCCATCGCTGCAGTCTGCATAGTATAGTGAGTCTGTTTTCAGCGTGTCGCAGGATGAATTCGTGTGGCCGGCGGACTTGCCACCGATACAAAGCGCTGAGGACTCGATCCCACCAAAGCCGCGTCACGAAAGTGCCTCATAGGACTACCGAAATCAAACATGAAACCAAACAGTAGGGAGACAACAAACATGAAAGATCAGAACGCAGCAGCAAAGACTAAAGAGATACGTCTGGTCCGCCGCTCGCCCGAGTAATGGCACATCACGGTCAGGGCCTAGCCTGTTTGGAGGACTTCCTTGGAGTACAAACAGATCACTCAGGACTACGCTCCGCTGGAGGAAGCGCGATGAAAGGAACGAGTCCGGCGACCACGATTTTGCGAGCGGTGGTCTCCATCGAATCATGCTAGCTCGCAAGCCTATGAAAACAGTTTGCATTCCGAACGCTAACGGGCATGCATTTGAGATCGTTCGATTTATCCGTGTAAATAGCTGAAAATACTAGATTTAAGTTTGGTAGCGCTAACGGGAATCGAACCCGTATTTAAGCCTTGAGAGGGCTCCGTCCTAACCGTTAGACGATAGCGCCGGGGGTCTTTGTGATTATACCAATCGGGCTAGATCGCTGCCGCTTGCGCCGGCCGCCTTTTCGCGCGCTGCCCCTGCGCGATAATACCCTCAGATGCGCCGGTTATTGGTACTTGGTTTTCTGCCCCTGGCCATGCTGGCTCAGAGCCACTGGACGCAAATCCATTCCGGCCCGTTCGAGATCTACGTTGAGGGCGGCTCGAAGCACGGGCGGGAAACGCTGGGATGGTTCGATCAGTTCCGGTACGTTCTCGGGTACATGCTCGGCAAGCAGGATCTCGAAACCGAGCGCCGCGTGCGCATCATCTATTTCAAGAGCGCCAAAGAGCGCGATGAGTATCCCACCACTCCGGCGGTGATCGATGGCCGCGACCGATGGTACGTATTGCTCGGATCCGACGCGCCAATCCCGAGCGCGGTGTTCCGCGAATGCGCCCGGCTGCTGCTCGAAAACAATAGCGGCCGCATGCCGGCGCCCATCGAGCAGGGAATCGCCGGGGTGCTTTCCACGATTCAGGTGAACGGCACGCATGTATTACTCGGCGCGCCGCCGCCCGCAAACCAGCGCAGCCGCGACTGGGCGCGGATTCAATTGTTCGTGACCAATCCGGACTACTACGCCAAACTGCGCATCCTTCTTTACAACTTGCAAAAGGGCGTGGACGAAGACGCTGCGTACCCAAACGCGTTCGGCAAAACTCGCGCGGAGATCGAGAAGGAAGTGGATCAGCACATGGCGGGCGGAAATTTTCAGACGGCGCCGGTGGATGGCAAAGCGCTCGATGTCCAGCGCGATTACAAGGACGAAAAGCCGCTGCTCACCGCGGAGGTGCAACTGGCGCTAGCCGATCTATTGCTGGACAACCGGTCGCGGGTGGTGTACCAGGCGCTGATCCACCAGAACGAAAGCGTTGCGCAAGCCTATGAGGGGCTCGCGATCATGGCCCTCGGTGATAAGCAGCAGAATGAGGCGCGGCGCTATTTTGAGGAGGCTATCAACGCCGGGACCCCATCGCCGCGATCGTATCAGGAATACGCAAGGCTCGAGCCGGACAATGGCAAGGCTCTTGCGGCGCTCGAAAAAGCACTAAAGCTGAATCCGAAACTGCCGGAGACTTACGCGCTCATGGGGCGCCGCCAGACGGACAACATCAAGCGCACTCAATATCTTGAAAAGGCGGCCCAGCTCGATCCGCGCAATGCGGCCCGTTGGGAAGAGATGGCTAAGGCGTGCCTCAATGAGAAAGCATTCGATAAAGCCGCGGAGGCATGGCGCAATGCCGAGCAGGCGGCCACCACGCCGGAGGAACGGGCACGCATGGAGGCCGGGCGGCGATCCATCGAGCAGCAGCGCCTCGATTGGGAAGAGGCGGAGCGGCAGCGCCTGGCATCGGAACACGAACGCGAGATCCAGAAACTGAAGCAGCAGGCGATTGCCGATCTGCGTGCCGCCGAGGCCAAGGCCAACACGGGCAAGGGGCCGGCTCCCAATAAAGTCGAGGCATGGTGGGACGGACCAAAGCCCGATAGCCACGCATCCGGAAATCTCACTCGGGTGGATTGCCTTGGGCGCCAGCTACGCCTGGTAGTGGAGAGTGAAGATCATAAGCTGACAAAGCTGTTGGTGCCGGATGCATCATCCATCGCGATTCTGGGGGTGACTGACGAAAAGCTTGCCTGCGGCGTCCAGAAGCCCCGGCGCATCGTGATAGAGTACTTCGCCAAACGTAATGCCAGAACCGCGACCGTGGGAGAAGTGGCCACGATCCAGTTTCCCTGATGACAGCCAAACCGCTCGCCGCGCCGCGCGCCCGCTGGCTCGTCATCAGCATTTTCTTTCTTTCCTCCAGCATTAATTACCTGGACCGGCAGGAGCTCGCCACGCTCGCGCCAGTTCTGCGTGCTGAGTTTCACCTGAGCAATCTGGATTACGGTTGGATTCTCGCAGCCGTCTCGATCACGTATGCCGCGGCGGCGCCATTCGCAGGCCTGCTGATCGATCGCATCGGCCTCAATCGGGGCATCAGCCTTGCCCTGGGCCTTTGGTCGCTGGCTGGAATCACCACCGGCTTTACGCGCGGCTTGGGCGGACTAGTGGCTTGCCGCGCCTGGCTGGGACTGGCTGAAGCGGGCGGCATTCCCGCGGCCGGGAAAGCCATGCACGAATACCTTGCGCCGGAGGAACGCGCGCTGGGCAATGGGTTGAATCAAGCGGCGGTTTTTCTGGGCGCCATGCTAGCCCCGCCGATTGCGACGTGGCTGGCGGTACGCTATCACTGGCGCGCGGCATTCGTGTTGACGGGGGCAGCGGGACTTCTCTGGATTCCCCTCTGGAATCGTGTCTCGCGCCATGCGCCGCCTTCGCAACCGTCTTCAGTTGAACCGCTGGCGCGCAGTCTTGACATCCTGCACGAACCGCGCATGTGGGGATTCATCGCGGCCAACGCGCTCAGCATGGTGACTTACTCACTTTGGAGCAACTGGACCACGCTCTATCTGGTGGCCGTCCACCGCTTGACATTTGTTGAGGCTGCCTACTTCGCGTGGCTGCCGCCGCTTGCCGCGATGTGGGGAGGGTTCGCAGGCGGGTGGCTATCGTTCCGATGGGCGAAGCAAGGGATGGATCCGCTGGCAGCGCGCAGGCGTGTGTGCCTGGCGTGCGCCGTGGCGGGCTTGGTGGCGATCTTCATTCCTCTCGCCCCCAATGCCGCATGGGCATCGAGTGGAATTTCGCTCAGTATCCTGGCGGTGTCCGCATTCAGCGTCAACCTCTATACGATGCCGCTGGATGTTTATTCGGGCGCGCGCGCGGCATTCGCGATTTCACTGTTGGTTTCAGCTTACGGCGCGATGCAGGCGGTGGTTTCACCGGCGCTCGGAGCGCTCATCGACCGTTTCGGCTACGCGCCGGTCTGCATCATCGCTTCGGTGACTTCGCTCGCGGCTTACGGAGCGCTGCGGCTTCTCTCACAAAGCTCTTCATTCCGCAGCGCAGCCAGCCGCGGCGATGTACACTAACGAGGTGACATCTCGAACGCGCGTCGCCGCGGCCGCTGGAATTCTTCTTGCGCTTGTGCTCTCCGCCCCGGCATGGACCGATAAAACCGACAAAGATGTCGCGTCGGTGATTGCCCGCCGCCATTACTGGGTCTTTCAGAAGCCGGTCAAGAGCGCTGTTCCCGATATCAAAAGCCCCTGGGTGCACAATCCAGTGGACGCTTTCATTCTGGAGGCGCTGCGGGAGAAAAAACTCGCACCTTCCCGCCCGCTCGATCGGGAGCATCTGCTGCGCCGCGTTACGTTCGACTTGACCGGGCTACCCCCGGAGCCGGGCGAGATCGACGCCTTTCAACGCGACACGAGCCCGGATGCGTACAGGAAAGTTGTCGACCGCCTGATCGCCTCGCCGCACTATGGTGAACGCTGGGCGCTGCGATGGCTCGACGTCGTGCGCTACGCCGACACCAACGGCTACGAATTAGACGCAGAGCGGCCACAGGCCTGGCGCTATCGCGATTACGTCGTGAAGGCTTTCAACACCGACAAGCCGTACGATCGCTTTGTGAAGGAACAGATAGCCGGTGATGAGTTATTCCCGGGCAATCAAGAAGCCCTCATCGCCACGGGGTTCCATCGTGCGGGGCCGATCCATTTGGTCGGCGGTAATCAGGACGAAGAGGTGAACCGGCAGGAAGTCGTTACGGAAATGTCGGGGGCGATCGGCTCGGTGTTCCTGGGCCTGACCGTGGGCTGCGCGCGATGCCACAACCATAAGTTCGATCCCATCCTGCAAGCAGATTATTACCGGCTGCAGGCCATCTTCGCGTCCACGGAGCTGAAGGATGTGGAGATCGCGACGGCAAACGATAAGGCCGCTTACTATTGGGCCAAGAAAGACTATGACGCGCGGCACGAGCCAGTCAAGAACGCGATTGACGACGTCGAGAAGCGCGCCCGCGCCGTCTTGCGCGAAAAGAAGCTGGTGGAACTCGATCCGAAGCTTCGCGCAGCGCTCGAGGTACCCAAAGACAAGCGCGACGCCGCGCAGAAAATCCTGGCAATGAATGCCGAGGACCAACTGGAGCCCCTGTGGAGCGATGTAGTGGACGCGCTGACCCCGGAAGAGCGAGCCAAGCGCGCAGAACTGCGAAAGAAGCTGATCGAAATCGAGATGACTCAACCGGATCCGCAGCCGGCTGCATACGCGGTAGCCGATAGTGATAAGCCCGCTCCAGCCACGTACATCCTGAAGGTCGGCGACATCAAGAACAAGATGGGCCAAGTGGAACCGGGGGTGCTGACCGTCCTCAATACGGGGAATGTCGAGATTCCGCAAAGCTCTGCGGGACGGCGCGCGGCGCTGGCGAACTGGCTGGCTTCCACGGATCATCCTCTCACGGCGCGCGTTATGGTTAATCGCATCTGGCAGCTCCGGATGGGTACCGGAATTGTCGCCACGCCGAATGATTTCGGCGTGCTTGGACAGAGGCCGACCAATCAAAAACTGCTGGACTGGCTGGCGGTTGAGTTCATGGAACACAACTGGAGCGTGAAGACCATCGATCGCATGATCGTGATGTCTAGCGCCTACCAACAGGCCTCCGAGGATAGCGCAGCGCAAGCCAAGGTGGATGCCGACAACAAACTCTACTGGCGGATGAATCGCAAGCGCATGGAGGGTGAACTGATTCGCGACGCAGTACTCGACATCTCCGGAGCATTGAATCCCAGGCTCGGCGGGAAGCCGGTTCGCGTGCCTATCGAGCAGGAAGTTTACGACGTGATCTTCACGGAAAGCGAGCGCGACGGCTTGTGGCCGGTTACGCCAGGTGAATCCGAGCAGAACCGCCGAAGTCTCTACTTATTAAACAAGCGGACGGTGCGGTTGCCGTTGATGGCGGCTTTCGATCAGCCGGACACCATGACCTCATGCCCGCTACGGCCTGTGAGTACCCATGCATTACAGGCGCTCTCGCTCTTCAACAGCAATTTCATGCGGGACGAATCCAACCGCCTTGCGGCGCGGCTGGAGCGCGAATGCGGCCGCGACCGGGATTTCCAGTTGCGGCGTGCGTACAAGCTGGCGCTGGCGCGCGCGCCGAAGCCGGTCGAGCTGAAGTTAGGCGAGAAGTTCCTCGAAGATGGCGGAACGCTGCCGGACTTTTGCCTTGCTCTGATGAATCGAAATGAGTTCGTTTATGTCCCTTGAAAGCGACGCGCACATTCGTCCTGTGATCACTCGCCGCGACGCGCTTACACGTGCGGCGCACGGATTCGGCGCACTGGCGCTGCAGTACCTGCTGGAGCGAGAAGGTCTCGGCGCAGTGCGCGTGAACCCGCTGGCGCCTAAGCCCCAACATTTTCCTGCGAAAGCCAAATCCGTCATCTTCCTCTATATGGTGGGCGCGCCGAGCCACATCGACACGTTCGATCCGAAACCGGCGCTGAAGAAATACGAGGGCCAGCAGCTTCCAGAAAGTTTCGGAAAGATACCCAGCCAGTTCACTAACGGAGATACGCCGCTGTTGGGGTCGCCGTGGCAGTTCAAGAAATACGGCCAGAGCGGAATTGAAGTCTCTTCCCTGTTCCCACATCTGGCGGAGTGTGTCGACGATATCTGCTTCGTACGCTCGTTTTATACCGAGAGCGTGGTGCACGCGCCGGCCATGTACCAGGTTCATACAGGCCGCATTCTGATGGGCTATCCCAGCATGGGCTCGTGGATCACCTATGGCTTGGGCAGCGAGAGCGACAGTCTTCCGGCATACGTCGTGATGCCGCAGCCCGAGGGCACGCCAGAAGGCGGCACGCCTTGTTGGGGCGCGGGATTTCTGCCAGCGGTTTACCAGGGAACGCTGTTGCGAAGCGGCGCCAAGCCGATTCTGAATCTGGAGCCTCCCGCGGGCATGACTCCCGAGCGCCAGCGCGCCACTCTCGACCTGCTACAGAAGATGAACGATTTGGATACAGCCGATGGCGACACGGAAATGGCAGCGCGCATCAGTTCTTACGAGTTGGCGTTTCGGATGCAGAGCCACGCGCCTGAAGCCGTCGATCTATCTCAGGAGAGTGAAGCGACAAAGCGCATGTACGGTCTGGATCAGAAGAACACCGCCGACTTCGGAACCCGCTGCCTGCTGGCCCGGAGAATGGTGGAGCGCGGCGTCCGCTTCGTCCAACTCTACTCAGGAGGCGGTCCCATCATTATGCAGTGGGACGCCCATAAAGACCTGGTTTTCAATCATGAGAAGATGTGCGGCCACACCGACCAGCCGATTGCGGCTCTGTTGCGGGATTTGAAACAGCGTGGGCTGCTCGATTCCACGCTCGTCGTGTGGGGCAGCGAGTTCGGACGCCTGCCCATGTCGCAGAGCGGCAACGGGCGTGACCACAATCCTCATGGCTTTACCATGTGGTTCGCGGGCGGGGGCGTTAAAGGCGGACGCCTCGTTGGTGAAACCGACGAGTTCGGACTGCGCGGCTTAGGTGACCGGTATCACATGCGCGATTTTCACGCAACCATTCTCCAGCTCATGGGCCTTGACCAGAACCGTTTATGGTATCTTCACAACGGCCGTAACGAAAAACTTACCGACTTCGGTGGTAAAGTGATCGAAAAAGTATTCACTTAACCAGTCCGCGGTTAACCAAGGTTAGTAAGAGAAAGTTAACGGCGGTTGCCACTCAAAAGAGCTTAACAGTTTCTGCGAATATTTCTTTGTCCAGACGCACAATTATGGCTAAAGTTAAGTATAAGGTTGATGACATGCATACGAATAATCAGGAACCTAAAACCATCCTTGTAGTGGATGACGATCTTTCTGTACTCAGCGTGATTAAGTGCATGCTGGAGTGCGGCGACTATAACGTTCTCATCGCTCATAGCGCGCAGAGTGCGATACGCATGGTCGAGCGGGATGACCTAAACATCGATCTGATGTTGATTGATGTGTTGATGCCCGATATCACTGGACCTGATCTGGCCGAACGCGTTCAAGCGGTCCGTCCACATCAGAAAGTACTGTTCATGTCCGGATGCACCGAGTCTGAGGTCGTGCGAGTGAAGGTACTCGACCGCGCACTAGGTTTCCTTCCCAAACCGTTTACGTCAGATGGCCTGCTGGAGCGTGTGCAGAACATCCTGGACCCACCCGTACAACGCGCCGCAGCGGGCGCCACGCAATCCCAATTGTGGCGATTGGAGTAATCGCACTCACCTTTGCTCAGGCTACGCCAGGGCGATTCGGTTGCGAAGGACGCCGACTCCTTCGATGTCCACCTCAACCACGTCGCCCGCATTCATGCGGCTGGTGTGGCCGGGAGTACCCGTATAAATCACATCGCCCGGTGTAAGGGTGACGCACTGGCTGATCCAGCTCACAATGGCTGCGCCATTGAAGATGAGATCGGACGTATACTGCTTCTGCACCACATTTCCGTTCAAACGCGTTTGCAATAGAAGATTGCCGTAGTCCAGACCTTGTACGACCACCGGGCCCAGGGGCGCGAACGTGTCGGCGCCCTTGGCTCGCCACCATTGCAGATCTTTTTCAGGCCCTCCCTGCCAATCGCGTTCACTGACATCATTTCCGCAGGTCACGCCAAAGACCGCATCGTGCGCTTCGTCAAGCGACGCGCGCCTCACGCGCTTGCCAATCACCAGTACCAACTCACCCTCATAGTGAACGTTCTTGGCCGCAGCCGGAATCACAATGGAGTCTTCCGGATGCTGGAGCGCAGTGATCGGTTTGTAGAAGATTTCGGGATGCTCCGGAGGTTTGCGGTCACCGACATGGCTCTTGTAATTCAGCCCCACGGCAAGAATCTTGGGCGGCTCGCAGGGATACAGCAGTTTCACTTCGTTGATGGAGGTCTTGACTCCGGTCTCTTTGCGATCGCCAAAAAGATCGCCATGTATTTCGCGAACGGTGTCGCCGTCGAGGATACCGTAACCTGTCGTGGAACCGCGGCGATAGCGGATGTATTTGGTCACTTTGTCTTTTCCTTGTGCCGCATAAACGCCGGCCGCTGCCAGCGAGCCGAGAATTTGTCTGCGTGTGGTGCGCATCGGATTATTCTACTGCTGGATTACAGTTTTAGCAGTTTCAAGTATTCGTCACGCGATATGCCGGCTGTTCGGAGATTATTCTTGATAATGAATACGGGAACAGCGGGATATTTCGGAATCACAATGGGTCTAACGACTCCAGATTTGGTGTATATCAGATGATCCCCCTCTTGCCGAACGCACTTGAAACCGTGCAACTCAAAGACTCTCGCCAGAGCCTTCCACGAGACCGGGCTAAGTCTTGGCATCCGCCAGCGGCAACGGTATCGTGGCTCGTTCCACGCTGATCAGCTTCGGCGCCTCGAGGGTTCGATGGCGTTTCACGTAACCAGCCTCTTCCAGGATCTGATCGAGCGTACCCATGTTCCCCGCCTCCTCCAGAAAGAGGCGCACTGCATCAATCAGATTGCGCCGGGCCTTGTCCTTTGTGCGTGCGCACGACGAGACGTCCAGTTCCGGCGTATAGGCGACATAGGTCTTTCCTTCTTTGAAAACCTGGGTCGTGAAGGCTATTTCCATATATGCCTTCATTATCCCGCGGCAGCCGTTGCCATGTTTTGCTTGAGAAACTTTACACCCTCGAACGCGATGGATTCGGGCGTGGGAGCGATGTCTCGCCAGATCGAAGCGGCGGCGGAAAGCTGGGGAAGCGCAAATCCGAAACTCTCGATAGTGAGCCAGCCGTCATACCGGATATCGCGCAGCGCTTGGAATACTTCTTTCCACTCGACGTGACCCGAGCCCGGAATGCCGCGATCGTTTTCACAGGTGTGTACGTGTTTCAAATGCAGCGCTACGGCGCGGTATGCCTGACCGATGTTCTTCTCCTCAATATTGGCGTGGAACGTATCGAAGAGAATGCCGACGTTCGGGTGATGGATCTGATCGCAGAGGGCTACAGCGTCAGCCGCGGTGTTGAGGAAGTACGTCTCGAAGCGATTTAGCGGCTCAATAGCGACGGTAACGCCGTTCTGCGCGAGCACGGAACCGAGCGACTGATAACACTCCACCGCCCATTTCCATTCATCCGCCGTGCGCCGCCGCCCGGGCAGGTAGCCTACCGGCGAATAGAGCGGACCGGCGATGATCTTCGCCCCCACCTCGGCTGTCCTTTTGATGCAATCTTCCAGGTGAACGCGGGTCTTCTGCCGGATGGCGGCGTCATCGGAAATCACGCTCAGCGCACGAGGGATGACCGCGCAGATCGTACATTCGAGGCTGTGCTCGGCGAGGCCTTTGCGGATATCCTCCAGGGCGAAATCCGCCGGATCGAACATGGAAACCTCGATGCCATCGAAACCGTGCCTCTTGATTTCGGGCAGCAAAGGGAGGTTGTCGCGGGTAAAACTGGCCGTCCAGATGAAGGTATTGACTCCGTACTTCATTTCCTCAGCCCTCTGGTGTCCGGATTATCCGGACCAAAATGCTTCAACATCACGAGATTTTCCCGGTCGCTGCGGTTCGTGACGGCCACTCCGCGCCGCGCCGCAGCAGCGGTCACGAACAGCTCGTCTTTAGTCATCTGGCCATAGCGAATGAGTGACGGAGTCTCAACTTCCACTCTTCCGACCGTCCCCCAGCCCTGTACCACGATGGCTCCGTAGGCAGCCGCATCACGAATCGTTGCGGACCTCCCGGGCGAAACCGTGAGTTCCTTGGCAGAGTAATGACCGGTCGAATACACTACCCATTTTTCGGAATAGCCCGCGTCGGCCATTTCCTTTTCAGGTTTCACCGGCCGTGGATGAAAGAGGCGATGTTCCACGAATGCCGTATCGACGTTCGCTTCCCAATCGAGCATGCCGATCAGGTAGTCGAGATCGTGGTGATTTTCAGGAGGCACATCCTTCACCATCAAGTCCCACGGCACAGCGCGCCCTTCTACCATCGACTGAAACATGGCGAATACATCGGAGTTCACTTGAGGTTCGTACGTCACCAGCGATCCCGGCGCGTGAAGAATTCCGGCGTCGATCTGCCAACCTGTCCCCGGTTTCAACTGATACGCTTTGGAATGAAACAGGATCCCGTTGTCGCCCTCGTTCCAGCGCTCCAGGCACCGCCGCACGTCGTCTTTTGTCGTACTGGGATCGAGGCCCATGAAGGTGTAGGGAAAGTGGTTTTCTTTGAAGTTGTATTGCGGCGGAAAGTAGTAGGCTTCCGGTTTACCGAGCCGGCCAACCTTTTGTGCGTCCGCGTCGGACTGATGCATGTGGTGTGGAATCGGTCCGAGGTTGTCGAAGAACTTACAGAGCACGTTCCAGCCACCGTGCTCGCGCATGACGTCCACGCCTAGGAAATCATCACCCATCGTCTCGATAGCTTCCCGGAGCAGCACACTCTGGCCATCGATGGCGATATAGCTCAGGCCCTCATCCTGCGGGGTGCCCGGGCCGTTGTCCGCTTTGGTGGTGGATGAGAACCAACGTTCATCGATGCCGCCGCGGTGCGCGCCGAGTGCATACAGATCGCGCGGATCGAGTTTCAGACGTCCACCCGGCATCAAAAACGATCGCGGCACCCAGCACGGCGCAAGCGGTACAATACCCTCGCCCGTGGCCAGGGCCTCTTTCAGCAGAGCAGTGTGAGCCATCTATTTGTTCGCTGTAACGTTCTGATCCACGACCCGATTGACGGCCGAAGCGTTCGCATTCATCTTGGATTGCACCTTGAGGATGACGGATTCGGCGGCGTACGAATTCTGCTGGCCGTCGGCGCGTGTTTCGATGTCGCCTGTGAACACGATGGCTTGATCGATGGCGCGCGCTGTGGGCAATGCCGCCAGGGTGAATTTGCGGCGATTCTCTGTTTCATTGATCAGAACGCCATTCAATCCGACATCCAGTACTCGCACGCCGGGCGGCAGGTTGCGCACTTCCACCGGAACGCGGCCGCCATAGTCGTTGTTGCGTTGAATCGCGACCTCAACTTCGGCTGTGCCTCCAGGTTCAAGCACCACTTGTTTCGTCTCCGCCGTCATTACGATATCCGGCTTGGGCATCAGTGAGATCAGCTTCAGTTTGTCTTCAGGATTTGCCCAGCGCTCCGCCCACAAATTTGCAAGCTCTGCGCGGCCCAAAACCTGGAGCGGCGCGGCACGGTCTAGATGGGCGCTGCCGTCCGCACTCAGAAGTAGGGTGGTGCTGACCTGGCCGGGGCCGATGACGCCTTCGGTTGCGTGCATGCCGGAGGGAACGTCCTTAAGGGAAACGTCGATGGGGCCATCGAAATCATCCAGGCGAAGAGCCGTCACCGTGATGGGGATGCGGCCGCCCGCCGGCACGTTAGGATTGCGCGGCGAAACACTTAACATGAAATCCGGAGATGGCTGCCGGACGGTCAAGCGATAGGCATAATCCGGCCCTTTGAGCTTGCGCACATCGCGAAGGCGCAGGATGTAATCGCCGTCCGCGGGAGCCGTGAAATGCAACAGCGAGTCTTTGCCGTAACCGGGGCCGCCATCGTCATTCCGAAAAGGCAGGTGCACCACCGGCAATCCGTTGGGCGCAAATTGTCGCCCCTGGTGGATGAATTTGCACTTTGTAGACAGCCTGATCGATGGCGTGCGTCTCAGGAGTCGTGTCGAGATATGCCAGGCGCTGGCCGCCGAAACCTGTGAAGAAAAAATCATCGTCCGGACCGCGCGGCATGGCATCCACTTGAATGATCTCGGCGCCGATCATCATGTAATCGCCCACTGCGAAGCCTGTCGGCGACAGCAATACGGATACCGCGGTCCGAGGAATCGCGTCGGAAAGAGTAATGGAAGTTTCAAGCACGCATCGGAGCGTAGCGCGCTCGACGGGCGCGCCCTTGGTATCGAGAATTTCGATCATCGAATCCAGTGGCGAGCCCAGCCGGTTGGCATTCACTTCGAATACCAGCTTCTCGCCCTTTGCGTGCGTGGAACCGGTAATAATTTTCCGGCGATTCCAGTCTTGCCGTTCACCGTGACGGGAACCGTGAGCGCCTGCGCCTGTGCGAGAGTCGTGTTCGTGCCGCCAGCCAGGACTTCCGGCTCATTTCCCAGCGCCAGCTTCACGCGGTTGAATGCCGGACCTTTCGGTGTCCCCGGCCGGAAAATGACCGCGCGCATGTCTTCCGGTGACGGCTCGCCTTTCACTTGCGATCTTGTCCGCGCCCAGATTGTATCCGGTCAGATGTATGGCAGCGGTCTTGCCTTTTTGCAATCCCAGCGGAAACGCCGACACGGCCAGCGGAAACCGGCCGACCTTGATGCGGTAAAAGTGTCCGCCATTACCGCCCTCCTCGTAATCGGAGACACGGATGTAGTAGGTGCCGGCTTTCGAAAACTCTGTAGGCGAAACGTGTTTGTCTCGCGGCCGCCATCGTCGCCGAACTCTTGCACCAGGTTCTGTTTCTGCATCGTAGATGCCGACCACCGGCTGCAAGCTGGATCCCAGCTCGCGGGCCAGAGTTCTGAAAAACCAGCTGCTCGCCATCTTTGACTTTGATCTTGTAATAATCCACATCGCCGGGTTTGGAAATCGTTCCCACCAGAATCGTAGGCAAGTAGGTTTCGAAGGCTTCTTCGGGAGTGTCGTTTGGCTCGCGGTCGGGACTCTCACCGTAGTAAGGCTCGATCGCGAATCGTCGCCGCGGGACTGGTGCCGAGCGGCGTCTGCAAACGCAGATCAACAGTGCTGACCGGAGCATCCGGGCTGACTTCCACTTCGAGCGTTACTTGGTTGCGCGGCGGCAGGGGGCCCAGATCCACCGTGGACGGCGTCCCGTTCGAGCCCAACCGGATATCGGGAAGATCCGGCAGTTCCTTGATGCGCAGGATGCGCGCCTTGATCCCGGGCTCGCTGAAATAGACCGCGCTGGTCTTCGCCAGGTTCAAGCCCTCGACCTTCATCTCGACCGTGGCGCCGCGCGGCACTCCTAGTGGCGAAACCGAGTTGATGGTCGGCGGAGTGGTGCGCTTCCCGGTTGGCGATTCGCTGGCGGTTTGTCGCGACAGCCGCTGCGGCGATGGCGAAAAAGATCAGAATGCGATTTCATACCAAACCTCGGTGATTCACATCAATGTCCCAAGTTCTGCGCCTGGTGGATGGGCGCTTTCGTATACCTGGCCGACATCGTAGAGTTCGAGAGAGCCGTCGTACCGGCCCGCCGCGAATGTTTTGCCATCGGGCGCAAACGCCAGAGCCAGCACCCAATCCGGCTGATCGGCGAGAGTCTTGATTTCGGTCAGATCGGCGGCGTTGAAAATCTTAATGGTCCTGTCGGCGCCGCTCGAAGCCAGCAGCTTGCCATCCGGCGACCATGCCAGCCGCAGAATGGCGTCCTCGTGCGCGATCAGCGAGTTGACCAGCGTGCCGCTCTTTCGGCCCGAGCGACCAGATCGCGGATCGTCTTGTCCAGCCCGCCGGCGGCCACCTGCCTTCCCGCCGGATCGAGCGCGATAGTATTCAGGCCGTCCTGCGGCTCGCTGAGTGTGTAGAGCCGCTCACCGGTAGCGACGTCCCATACCTTTACCGTGCGGTCGGCCGCGCCGGAGAGCAGCCGCTTGCCGTCCGGCGTAAACGCCAGCGCGTAAATAGCGTCGATGTGATCCTTGAGCGTGCGGATTTCCTGGCCGGTATCGACGCTCCACAGCTTGATCAGCTTGTCGTAGCTCGAAGTCGCCAGGGTCTTGCCGTCAGGCGAAAATGCAACGGCGTAGATGCAGTCGCTGTGACCCTTGATGGTGCGAAGTTCCTTGCGCGCTCTCGACGTCCCAGATCTTGACTTCGCCGGAACGCGCCGGCAAGCCGCCCGCCGCGGCCAGCAAGTTTTCCATCCGGCGAAAACGCCAGCGCGCGAATGGCTTCCGCATGGCCCGGTGAGCGTGGCCACGGTCCTTGCCGTAGCGGGATCGACAAGCCGGACTTCCTTATACGTTCCGAGCGCCAGCAACTTGCCGTCGGGCCGGTAGGCGAGCGCTCCGATCTGCGGCTTTCACGGCCTTTGCGGGCTTGATTTCGGGGATGTCGGGCGCCGCCAGACGTGCTGCTAGTTCCTTGGCTTCGTCAGGTGTCGGCGGCTTGGCTCCGGCATCGATCCATTTCCTGATGATCTCGATGTCGCCCTCGGCCAGCGGCTTGCCGCTGAGCGGCATGGCGGGCGCGGCTTTGCCGGTGATCATCAGGTACAGCCGGCTCTCCGCACTCTTGCCCGGCTCGATAATTTTTCCGTGATTGCCGCCTGTTGCGACATCTTCAAAGGTATCGAGATTCAGGCTGCCCATGCGGACGTTGGCTCCGTGGCAGCCCGCGCAGTTCGCGGCGAATATGGGCGCGACATCGTTGGAAAGGATGGGGCTTGCCCGCGCAAGGCGCAACAAGCCAGGATACCGATGCCGCAACTCAGTATGCGCCGCATCAGTAGTTGAACAAGAATTCCTTGCTGGTGAGCATGGCCCACATCATATCTTCCAGCGCCTGGCGGCGCGCCTCGCGCTGCACATCCGACCGAACCGGCGGTCGTGCTGCGCCTGACGCAACGCGGCGAGCATGGGCTGCTTCTCCGCGTCCGTCGGATAGCGGCTGTATGCCGAAAGAAACAGATGATCCAGAATCCTGCGAATCCGAGAGCCCCAGCTTGATGGCCAGAGCCGGGATAGGCGTCCGGAGCGATCAGTTTCTTGTTCAGCGTGTCGCCGTTGATCACGTGCAGCGCCTGCGCGACGCTGGGCGCGCTCGATCGCTCCGCGGCATCGCACAAGAAGGCGCGGCGGCCGGCCGAACGACGTCAGAAATTCCGACTTCACCTGCGTATCCGGCAATTGCAGCGCGCGCGTTCCCGCCGGATATCCGGCGAATTGCGCGGGAACGCCGGTCACCTGCGACATGGCATCCAGCATCACCTCGGCCGGCAGGCGCTTCACGATGTACTTCGAATAATATTTGTTGTCGTTCTGATTGGTCGCGTTGGCTTCGGCGGACAGCTGGTACGCCGCCGAATTCATGATCGTGCGGATCAGGTACTTCACATCGAAGTCGTGATCGACAAAATCCTTGCTCAGCGCGGCGAACAGTTCTTCGTTGGATGCCGGGTTGGTGGCGCGCACATCGTCCACCGGATCCACAATGCCGCGGCCCATGAAATTGCCCCACACGCGATTCACGATGCGCGCGCGCGAAATAGGTGTTGTCCGGGCTGGTCAGCCACTTGGCGAAATGCGACGCGCCGGTCGTCGGTGGAATCGAGCGGCATGGGCGTGCCATCGAGCGGAGTGGGCGGCAGCGGCTTCAGCAGCCGCGGATGATTGATGTCGCCGGAAGCCTTGGCGAACACCACGTTGTCGCCCGGCTCGTCGCCGTTCTTCATCGCCCACGCGCGAGAACAGATTCGCGAACTGGTAATACTGCTTCTGCGTCCACTTCTCGAGCGGATGATTGTGGCAGCGCGCGCAGGTGAGGCGCTGGCCCAGGAACGCCTGCGTGGCGTTCTCGGCGATATCGATCGGATCCTTGTGCAGCACGAAATAATTCAGCGCGCCGTTCTGGCGCGTGTTGCCGGATGAGGTGTAAGATCTCGCGCGCGAACTGGTCCCAGGGCTTGTCGCTCTTGACGCTGTCGCGAATCCAGTCGTAGAACGCCCACATCGCGTTGGACCGCAGCTTGCGGCTCGAAACCAGCAGCAGGTCGGACCACTTGTAGGCCCAGTAATCGACGAACTCGTCGCGCTCGAGCAAGCTTGTCGATCAGCTTCTGTGCGCTTGTCCGGCGATTTGTCGGCCAGGAAATCCTCGACTTCTTCCGCGGTCGGCAGAATGCCGGCGGCGTCGAGATAGGCGCGGCGGATGAAAGTGGAATCGTCCGCCAGCGGCGAGGGCGCGATGTTCAGCGTCTTCAGTTTGTCGAGCACCAGATCGTCGATGTAGTTGTGGCGCGGGAATTTCTCGTAGACGCGCCGCATCACCTGGTTGGGATATGGAACGGTGAGGCGCGAGTAGAGCACGCGGCTCGAATACCACAGCGTGATGGCAGCCTCGCCGTTGCCATTCATCTTCACGTGGCCCGATCGTCGACCGATGGCCACGCCTTCGTCGCTCGAGCTGAACTTCACCCAGCGCGTGACGTCGCGCACGCTGGCCGTCGGAATATTTTGCGCGCACCACAAGCTGCTGCTCGGCGCCGGGCGCGAGCGCAGCCGCCGCCGGGAAAACTTCGAGCGCCGTGACTATGCGGGTCGTCGTCGTGCGGCCGCGGCATGCCCTCGCGCAATCCATCCCGAAAGAATCTGTATTCGAGCGAATCCGTGGCGAAGCGCTTGCCGCCGCCGTGCGGAACCGCCAACGTCGGCTTCAGCAGCATCAGGCTGCGGGCCGGCTCTGACGGGTCAATGCGGCGCCCCACGGATTGGCGCGTCAGCGTGTCGTAATCGACATCCGGATCGTAGCCGCGCAGCGTGAGCTTGAATCCGTTCTTGCCCGCCAGCGCGCCGTGGCAGGCGCCCTGGTTGCAGCCGACCTTCGTCATCACCGGGATCACGTCGTTGCGGAAGCTCCAGGTGAACGGAGCTTGCGAACCCTTGACGCGCACCGTAGCGGTGGCGCTGCGGCCGTGCGCGGCTGCGGTAATGGCCGCGTCGCCGTCGTCCATCGGCCTGCACTTCACCGTTCGCATCCACGATCGCGACTTTGGGATTCGAGGAGGGCCACTTCGACCTTGCGCGTCCAGTCTTCCTGGTGGTCGCCTAGACGTGCTTCGGCCAGCAGTTGCTGGCGGGCTTCCGGACCGTTCAGTTCGACGGTAGCTGGGAAGAATGGCGAGGTTGTCGGCGGCGGATAGAGCGACTGCACGCGCGACGAGGAACAGCGGAGGGATCTATGCATTATCGAACCTACTGCTAGCTGAACAACTCCTTGATCGGCTCGACGCCGCGATCCACCAGCGGAATCGGCCGGCCCTGCGCGCCGGGCAGTTCCAGCTCGAGCGGAATCGCCCAGCGCGCTGATAGATCGTCGCGGCGATTTGCGCGGGCGTCGTCGGCCGGTCCTTCGGCGCGCCGCCGATTCGTCCGACGCGCCCACCACCTGCCCGCCCTTGATCCCGCCGCCCGCCATCAGAATGGTCCAGCACTGCGGCCAGTGGTCGCGGCCGCCGGCCGGATTGACCTTCGGCGTGCGTCCGAACTCGCCCATTGCCACCACCATGGTGTTGTCCAGCAGCCGCCGGTCCTGCAAATCTTCCAGCAGCGAGCTGTACGCCATGTCGAACATCGGCCCCACCAGGTCGCGGTAGCAACTGATGGGACTGAACGGCTTCGAGCCGTGAATGTCCCACGTGATCTCGTCGAACACGGTCTCGAACATGTTGACGGTGACGAAGCGCACGCCGGCCTCGATCAGCCGGCGCGCCAGCAGACAGCTCTGGCCGAAGCGGTTCATGCCGTACTTCTCGCGCATGCTCTCCGGCTCCTTCGCCAGCTCGAACGCCTCGCGCGCCTTCTGCGACGACATCAGCGTGTAGGCCTGGTGGAAGGTGGAATCGAGCAGCCGCGCGTCCTGCGAGGTTTCGAATTTGCTGACCGTTTGATCCACCATCTCGCGCCAGTTGCGGCGGCGGTCGACGCGCAGCGCGGTAAGATAATCCGGCGGCAGCATGTCCGGAACCTTGAAATTCGGATCGGAGGGATCGGCGTTCAGGACGAACGGATCGTATGTCTTTCCCAGAAATCCGGCGGTCTGGCCATGCGGCATGTTGCCGCCGGTGTTGCCGATCGGGTGCGGCAGCAGCACGTGCGCCGGCACGTCGCCCTTCGGGCCCTTTGAGCTTGGACAGCACGCAGCCGATGTGCGGATATTCGATGCCGCCCTGAAACAGGCGGCCGGTCTGCATCATCTGGTGGCCGGTGTCGTGCACGGCGGCGGCCGTGTGATAAACGCTGCGGATCAGCGCATACTTGTCCGCATGTTTCGCCATGCGCGGGAAGTTTTCCGAGATCTCGATTCCCGGGACGTTCGTCTTGATCGGCTTGTACGGCCCGCGGATTTCCGCCGGAGCGTTCGGCTTCATGTCCCAGGTGTCGAGCTGCGATGGGCCGCCCACCAGCATCAGCATGATGCAGTTGACGTCGCTTTTGCGAGTCGTCGACAGCGCCCAGCGCCTTCAGGCCGAACAATTGCGTTCAGTCCGAGACCGAGCATCGAGAGCGACCCGGCATGCAGGAAATCGCGCCGCCGCAACCCATCGCAGAACTCAACCGGCTTGTCGGCATCCAGACGGAACATGACGGCGGTACTCCTTCCGCTACGGAAAACTGTCACGATTCTATCGAACTGGGGCAGACGCTGCAAATCGCTCATTTGCCGAGCACCGCCGCGCGCTGCTAAAGTAGCCCTCCATGGACGTGCTGGCCGCCACACTTATTGAGCCCGGAAGATACGAATTGCGCGAATACCCTCTGCCGGAGCCGCGGCCGGGATGTGTGCTGGTAAAGATGGACTTATCGGGAATCTGCGGGACTGACAAGCACACCTATCAGGGATACACGACCCAGTATTCAGGCGCGGGGGAAGGCAAAAAGATACCGTTTCCGATCATCCAGGGACACGAGAATGTGGGGACGGTCGCAGCCATCGGTGGCGATGGCAGGTACGACGACTTTGAGGGCATACCTCTAAAGGTAGGCGACCGTGTCGTAGTCGGCGCGAACGTTTTTTGCGGGAAGTGCTACTACTGCACACACGACTTTCCGTACTATTTCTGCCAGAACATGACAGATTACGGGAATAATTTGAGCGCCGCCGATCCACCTCACATTTTTGGAGGATGGTCGCAATACATTTACATCGTCCCAGGTAGTTTTCTGGTGCGAGTGCCGGATGACCTGCCCTCCGAGGTGGCCGTCCTTACGGAAGTGATTGCGGTGGCGGTGGGACTCGACCGCGCCAAGCAAATGTCGGCGTTTCCCAGCGAAGCTTTTCTGTTCGACGACACGGTGGTTGTGCTGGGCGTGGGTCCGCTGGGCATGTGCTTCCTCATGAAGGCCCGCATGCTGGGAGCAGGAACGATTATCGCCGTGGATCTGTCCGACTATCGGCTGGATTTCGCCAAAAGGCTGGGCGCGGACTACGCCATTAACGCCGGGAAAACGACGCTCGCCGAGAGACTCGAAATCGTACGCGATCTTTCGCATGGCCGCGGCGCCGACATGGTGATCGAGTGCGCCGGTGTTCCGCAGGCCATTCCCGAGGCCCTGGAAATGCTGCGGCTGGGCGGCCTGCTCGTGGAAGCCGGCAACTTTTCAGACCTCGGCGAGGTCGGAATCAACCCGCACCGTCACCTGTGCTCGAAGAGCGTGCGCATCCTTGGCGTGGGGGGCGAGGAACCAGCCAGCTACGGGCCCAGCTTGAGGCAGATGGCACGTTACATGAAATATTACCCGCTACGCGAATTCGTGAGCCACCGTTATCCACTGCGAGAGGTAGAAGCAGCGGTGCATAAAGCGATTGCGCCGGATTCGATGAAGGTGGTGATTGAGCCGTGGGGGTGAGAAGGGATCAGCGCCTGGGTTGTCTTGCGGGAATGCCATGAAGCATGCCCTCCACGCTGATGTCCTCATCTACCCCAGGCCAGTGAATCCCGGAACCGGTGCCGATGATCTCAAATCGGGAACGCTGCTCGGGAGTCGCTTCGGACAGGCGCCAGGACCATGCCAGTGGGACGCTAATCGTTCGACCGTCGACCAATTGGGCAGAGATGGTGTCATCCGTGACCGACACACTTTGAATGCGGGCTTCAGTGTTAACCACAGTGCTCATGCGTTGGTCGCGCCCTAAAACCAAAACCGCTTACGCCGTTGCTGCTATCGTTGCCGGAACCCTTTCCTTCATGACCGCGGCTGCCACGAGCCCAACGCATATGAACCCGATGATTCCGGTCATCATGTACGCCGCCGTGTAAGTGGCGGGGAAGCCGTACCAGTTCCAATACGAAACATTGGTTGCAATGGTGGCCAGCACCCCCGCACCGATCACGAATCCTAGACGCGAAGCAAAACTCGTGAGACGCGTCTGCGACAGCAGGGTCACGGCCAGAAGCGCCTCAATCAGTTCAGTGAGGAACTCGGTGCCAAGCTGCCCGGCCGTCATAGGCTTGGCGCCCGCCGGATGATAGATCAGGATGCCGGAAGGGTTGACGGCTAGCTTCTGCCCATATTGATCCATGGCCGCCCGCTTCTGCTGCATGGTAGCGTCCGGGCCCAGGCCGGTGCCTGGGAAAAAGTAGAAGCCCGGAGCTTCGCCGAGCGCGGCGTTCATGGCGCTCAGCACTCCCTGCTCGTTTGGAATCTCTTTGATCCCAGCGTCGCCCAGCGGCAGAGCCATGTGCGCCAGTGATGTCCAGGCAAACATGGCAATCCCGCCAAGCAGACCCGCGAGTAAAACACGCTTGTTCATAGCCCCTCCTTGGGATGGTTATTATGCAACTAGGCCGCGGCGAGTTCAATGGGTGGGGCATACTATTTAAAGTCCAGTATGAAAACGATCTATATCGCCCTCGACGCCAGACTATTGCGAGCAACGGACCGGGCTGCGTGTCGCGCCAATTTGAGCCGGTCAGCGCTGATTCGCAACGCCCTCAACGAGCATTTGCGAACGCTCGAGATCCATCGACTTGAAGCGCAGGACCGCAAGGGCTACCAGTTGCGCCCTCAAGAAAGCAATGAACTGTCTCGTTGGGAACGGGCCGCTATGTGGCCCCGTTGACCGCTCCGTTCGCCTCTGGCAAAGTATGATGTCCTGATGCCGATTGCCCATGCGAACGACAACCGCAAGTAGCCGTACGCCCCATTCTGAGCCGCGACTGGAAAGGAGCGGTTTCTGAGGCCGTCCGATCGGCTCACGTTGAAAACATCACATGTCTAGGAGACGAAAAACACAGATGGGAAACCTTATGAGCAGGGGCACGGAGCCCCACCGGGCCGGGCTGAAATGAAGCCCGTCGGTTACGCGGTCGTTGGATTAGGGGCCATCGCGCAGCAGGCTGTCTTACCGGCCTTCGCGAATAGCAAAGACGCCCGACTCGTCGCGCTGGTCAGCGGCGACAAAGAAAAAGCCGGACGGCTTGCGAATCAATTTCACGCCAGCAGCCACTACAGCTACGGCGAGTATACCGAGTGCCTGAAGAATTCGGAAGTTGAAGCGGTGTATCTCACGACGCCGCCGGGCGAGCACGAAAAGTACACAGTGCTGGCCGCGCGGGCGAAAAAGCACGTGCTTTGCGAGAAGCCGCTGGCCACAACCGTTGACGCATGCGGGCGCATGGTCCGAGCCTGCCGGGACAATAAGGTCCTGCTCATGACGGCTTACCGTAAGTATTTCGAGCCGGGCAGCGTGACCTTGAAGAAGATCATTTCGAGCGGGCAACTGGGCCGCGTGGATATCATGCACACCGCTTTCACGGAATTTCGGCCTGCCGGCGACAGCACGCCGGATTGGATGTTCAAACGCAAAATGAGTGGCGGCGGTCCGCTGATGGATTTGGGCGTATATTGCGTAAACACCAGCCGCTGGCTGGTGGATGAAGATCCCGTTCAGGCCATGGCGTTCCAATGGACTCGCGACCGGAAGCGATTCAAAGAGGTGGAGGAAGGCATCGCCTTCCGCTTGAATTTTCCAAGCGGCTTGGTATTGCAGGGAACGTCAAGTTGGGGATCCGTGCTCACCTCATTCGTTCAGGTGCACGGGGAAAAGGGCTGGGCCTCGTTATCCCCGGCGTTTGCCTTCGAAGACGACCGCAGGCTGTCGGGAAAGATTTCGGGCAAGTGGTTCGGAGAAGAGTTCAGGGCCATCGACGAGTTTGCTCTAGAGCTGGATGCGTTCGCGGGTTGCATCCGTGAGAATCGCAAGCCCGAGCCCGATGGCGAGCAGGGAATGCGGGACATCGTCATCATCGACGCCATCTACCGGTCGGCCAAAAAAGGCCGGCCGGTAGCCATACGCTATCCACGCAGTAGTTCCAACCGGAGGAAGTCGTGACGAAACTGGGTATGGGAGTCGTGGGGGTTGGCACGATGGGGAAGCGCCACGCGGAGAACATCCGCCGGCTGATCCCGGAAGCGCAGCTAATCGCGGTAGTGGATGCGGATGCGGAGCGCGCCCGCCAGGTTGCTGCCGAACTCGAAGTCGAGCACTCTTACGGCAGCGTCGAGGCGCTGGTCGAGCGAAAAGATATCCAGGCGGTGGCCATTGTGACGCCGGCGAAATTCCATGGGGCAGCTATCAAAGCCTGCGCGCATGCCGGCAAAGACATTTTTTGCGAGAAGCCGCTCACGCTAACAGTAGAAGAGGCGGACGAAGTATTGAAAGTTACCTCCAAGGCCGGTGTGCGGCTGCAGCCGGGGCACGTCCGCCGCTACGATCCTGCGCATGTCCGGGCTAAGAAGCGCATCGAAGCCGGCGAAATTGGCGATCCTGTTCTTTTCAAATCGCTGGGACGCGATCCTTCGCCGCCGCCCGTCAGCTACATGGCCAGCGGCGTGAACGGCATGTTTTTCCAGGATTCGGGTGTTCACGAATTTGACCTGGGCCGCTGGTTCATGAATGACGAGGTCGCCGAACTGCACGCCTATGGCGGCGTTCTGGTTTTTCCGGAGGCGGCGCAATTCAACGACATCGATACGGCTCTGGTGAACATGAAGTTTTCGCGCGGTGCGCTGGGAGCTGTCGAGAACTACATGCAGGCGGTTTACGGATACGATATCCGCACGGAGATTGTCGGGTCGAAGGGCGCCATCATGCTGGGTTACCTGCAGCAGACCCCGGAGGTGGTGCTGACAGCGTCCGGCGTCCGGACGGACGTTGTGGATCACTTTCTGGTGCGCTTCGCCGATGGCTATCTGGAAGAAATGCGGGACTTCGTGCGCACGATTCTTGCGGACGCCGAACCGAAGGTGGACGGATTCGACGGACGCCAGGCGGTAGCCGTGGCGGCAGCGGCCGAGCGTTCGTATCGGGAGGGACGGCCGGTGAAGATTCCACCGGCGGTTCGGCCGTCGAAAGCTTAGAGGGGCGGGCGTGTTTTGAGGCACACCCCGGATTTCAGGCGGCCTAGCTTATCTCGCATCTTTTCTGTAAAATACGCATAATTGTCGTTCGTCGACAGCCCGGAGCGCTGTCTTTACGATGAGAACCGTTGCCGTTGCGGTTTGGTCGCTCGTACTGCTCGCCGCAGGTGTCCGCGGCGATGCCAACCTTCCGGATCTTGGCCCGCAAGTCATCTCGGTTTTTCCGTTGGGTGCGCAGCAAGGGGAGACTCTGGAAGTTCAGATTCTCGGGCGCAACCTCAACGATACGCGCGACATCGCTTTTGCGCGGCCGGACATCCAGGCCCAGTTGCTCTCTGCTGATTTCTTCTCGGTGAAAGCGCGGATTTCCGTCGGCCCCAAAGTGCCCGTAGGACTGCACGACTACCGCCTGCGCACGGCAAGTGGCACGCATGTGGGCGTGTTCCACGTGGGGTCGCTCCCGCGCCAGACTGAGGTCGAGCCGAACAACGATCTCAAACACGCGCAACAAATCACGCTGCCCGTAATGATCGATGGCGTGGTGGATAGCGACGACTACGACGTGTACCGCTTCCATGCCGATGCGGGCCAAACATTGATTTTCGATGTGATGGCTACCCGCGCCGGTTCCCGCCTCGACAGCACGATCGCCATTCTTGACGAGCATGGCGCTGAACTGGACTTCATCGACGACTACTACATCCACAAAGATCCGTACCTTTCCTTCGCGGTGAAAAAAACCGGTGACTACTTCGTACGGATCGCGGCAGCCACCGAGCCTATTACGACTCTTCTCGATGGCAGCCGCTACAGCAGTTATCGCCTGGTGGCTGGCGCGGTGCCCCACATGCTGCATGTTCTACCCGCCGGGACGCGGCGCGGCGCGGCCAGCGAGTTCAAGATTTCAGGACTGAACCTGGAGAAAGTCGACCGCGTTGTGTTAGGCGATTCCCTGGCTGAAGGCAAAGTCGTAAGTGCAACCGCCGAGTCGCTCACTGTACGCATGGCCGTTCCGGCGCTCGTCGCTCCGGGGCGTTATGCGCTACACGCGTTCGCCGGTTCCTTCGAAGCACCCCTCCAGATTCAGATGGTTGTCTCCGACTTCGAAGAAAAGCTGGCCACTCCCGCACGTTCCCGCGAGAATCCGCAGAGCATCACTTTCCCGGTAGCGCTGAGCGGCGTCTTCGATCAGAAAAAAGCGCGTGATTTCTTTGCTTTCGAAGTCCACGCGGGTGAGCGCCTGGTCTTCGATGTCGATTCCATGAAATTAGGCTTCCTGGATGATCCCTTGGTGGCCATCTATACACCGAATGGCAAGCTCCTGGCTTCTCATGATGACCGCTTGCAGCAGAACGGCGACGAGCCGCCAAATCTGGATTCCTACCTGGTTTATACGTTCGAGAAAGCCGGCCGCTACATCGCGATGATTCGAGATTGCGCCGAACGCGGCAACCCCAACTACGTTTACCGGCTCGCCATTTATCCCGCGCAGCCGGATTTCGATCTGAAGTCCCTCACACCGGAATTGACGCTCTACCGCGGCCGGACGGTGCCTCTGCCCGTTCGTGTCAGACGGTTCGGCGGCTGGTCGACGCCGGTCGAAGTTTGGGCGGAAAATCTCCCGCCGAGTGTCACTAGCGAGAAAATGACGGCCGAACCGAAGGACACGATTGTGAAAGACAACTGCGCGCTCGACCGCCAGCTGGATGGAACGAACGTCTACATCCCCATGCACGTGCCTGCAGACGCTCCAGCCGGCGACTATCCCATCCGCCTGCATGCCCGGGGCGTGATGGATGGCAGAGTTGTGGAACATACCGCCGAAATTCTCTACTGGTGGGAACACGTCGGCAAGGTGACCGGGGCCGTGGAAGACCAGAAGCTCGTCGCCACCGTAACAGACTTGCCGCCAGTGGTATTCGAGCCTCCGGAATCTGTATCGATCGCGCCGGGAAAAGTGGCCCGCCTGCAATTTCTCGTCAGACGCTACGACGATGGCAAGTCTACTCTCAGAATCGAGCCCGAAACGCCCATCGAAGGTGTCAAATTCGAAGGCAACGTGGTGCCGCCAGGCAAACCGAACGTCGAGTTGAAACTCACGGCGTCCGGCCCGTTCAAACCCGGATGGTTCAAGCTGCGGGCCGGGTCGGCAGTGTCTCCGCCCATTGAGTTGAAAGAACAAACCTCGCAGGAGGATGAGCAGTGAAAGTCCGCAGTCTATTCCTCGCATTCGCCGTCGGCGTGCCGCTCGCGGCAGCCCCCGGCGAAAAACCGAAGCTCAGCTTCGTGAAAGATATCGTCCCCATCTTCACTAAGTCGGGGTGCGCGAATTCGAATTGCCACGGATCCATCCGCGGCCAGGCGGGCTTCAAGCTTTCTCTGTTTGGCTATGAGCCGGACCTTGATTACGATGCGATCGTGAAAGCCCAGGACGGTCGCCGGCTCAACCGGACCGATCCCGCCAAAAGCCTCATTCTGATGAAACCCACGTTCAGCACGCCCCACGGCGGCGGCGAGCGCTTCAAAGTGGGATCGCTCGAATACGAGGCGATTCTGGACTGGATTAAAGACGGCGCCACCTACGACAGCGCCGGATCGCCGCGGCTTCGCATCATTCGCGTGACGCCCGAAGAAGTAACGCTGGTCGGTCTGAATTCGAAACGGCAGCTTTCGGTTTCAGGAACTTACACGGATGGCTCGACGGAAGACCTGACGCGCAAAGTGCAGTACTCGGCGAACGATGAATCGGTACTGGATGTGAGCCCGAACGGCGAAATTTCAGCCAAGCGAGCGGGTGAGACCGCCATCATGGTTCGCACGCTCGGCAAAGCGGTGGCGGCGCGCATTGCGGTGATCGAAACGCCGCCAATGAAAAATTATCCCGAGGTTGCCCGCAACAATTTCATCGACGATCTGATTTTTTCCAAGCTCAAGCGGGTGAACATCGTTCCGTCGCCTCTCAGCTCCGACCACGAATTTCTGCGGCGCGTCTATCTCGACACGATCGGCTTACTGCCCACTCTCGACGAGAGCGCGCGATTCATCGAGTCAAACGATCCGCAAAAGCGCACCAAGCTGATCGACGAACTGATGGAGCGGCCGGAGTTCGCCGAGGTTTGGGCCACGCGGTTCAGCGACTTGTTACGCGTGGGCCTGCTCGACCAGCGATCCAAGGGCGGACGCCTCATGTATACCTGGCTTCGCAAGGCCATGATCGAGGATAAGCCGTACAATCAGTTCGCCACCGAGCTCATCACGGCGTCGGGCAATCTCTATTTCAACCCGGCATCCAATTTCTACTACATCACCGAATTTTCGGAGCCCGACAACATCGCTACTAACGTCAGCCAGGTGTTTTTGGGCGTGCGTATCGAATGCTCGCGTTGCCACAATCATCCTTGGGAGAAGTGGACACAGGAAGACTTCTGGGGTTTCGCCGCTTTCTTCGGGCGCATGGGCATCAAGGACACGTACGAAAACGACGAAAGCGAAGTTACACTGAAGCCCGCCGGCGAAGTGATCAGCCCCAAAACCAAAAAACGCGTCGACGCCAAGTATCTGGATGGCCCGACCGAAACCGAGGGTCTCGACGAAGACATCCGAGACAAACTAGCCAAGTGGATCACGGCTCCCGAAAATCCCTGGTTTGCCCGCGCCATCGTGAACCGAGTGTTCAAACAATACATGGGACGGGGCATCGTCGAGCCGCTCGACGATTTTCGCGTTACCAACCCGCCGACAAACGAGGCGTTGCTCAATGCGCTGGCCAAAGACTTCGTCGCGAACGGCTATCACCTCAAGCACACCATCCGGCTGATTCTGAACTCGCGCGCCTACCAGTTGTCCAGCCTGCCGCAACGAGACCAACCGCGGCGGACACTTTGAATTATTCGCACTATTATGTGCGGCGGCTGCTGGCCGAGGAGCTGATCGACTCGATGAGCGAAGTCACCGGCGTGCCCGAGAAATTTCCCGGCTACATGCTGGGAACGCGGGCCATGACCATTCCGCAAGGCGCGCCGACCTATTTCCTGGCCACGTTCGGCCGTTTGAAAGCCCGCGAAGTGATTTGCGAGCGCGACAATTCGCCCGATGTCGCGCAAGCCATGCACCTGATCAGCGGGCAGACCATTCAAAAACAGATCACAGGGAAAGGTGGCACGCTCGACCACTGGCTGGCCGATTCTTCGTTGACCGACGAAGAAATCACGCGCCGGCTGTTCATGGCGACGCTGGTACACCCGCCAAACGAGCGCGAAGTCTCGCAGGTGATCGCATCCATTCAGTCGCGCGGCGGTGGGCAGGCCGCCCGGCGTCAGGCATTTGAGGATGTCCTGTGGACTATCTTTAACTCGAAGGCATTTATCTTCAACCATTGAGGCTCTTATGTACGAAGACTTTGATCGCCGTGCATTTCTGAAGGTCGGCTCGCTGAGCCTGTTCGGATTCATCGGCTACGGCGATGTTCTGCGGCTGCGCGCGCAATCGCCCGCGCCCGCCAAGCGCGATATTTCCGTGATCCACCTGCTGCTGAGCGGCGGCATCAGCCAGATGGACAGCTGGGATCCCAAGCCCGATGCCGATTCCAAGTACCGCAGCCAGTTCAAGCCCATCGAAACGAACGTCTCGGGCATACAGATCTCGGAGCATCTGCCCCTGACCGCGAAGAACGCCGACAAGTTCGTCATCATCCGCTCGATGACGCACAAGCTGGTATCGCATGAATCGGCGTTGGCGCTGATTTGCAGCGGGCACGAACCGCTGGGCACCGTCCAGTTTCCGGCCATGCAGACGGTGATCTCCAAGGAGCTCGGGCCCAAAACCGATTTGCCGCCGGCCGTTTCGATCCCCACCGTCACCGGAAGCTGGGAAAAATCCGGATTTCTCAGCGCCAAGTACAACCCATTCAACGCTGGGAATCCGAACGCCACCAACTACAAAGTCCGAGACCTCGACTTGCCTATGGGCGTGGATTGGTCGCGCATGGACCGCCGACGTTCACTGCTTGCTCTGGTGGATGACGAATTCCGCCGCCTGGATACCACCGGCATCACCGAGAGCATGGACTCGTATTACCAGACGGCTTTCACGCTGATGCATTCCGCGCAGGCCAAGAAAGCATTTCAAATCGAGAGCGAGCCGGAGAGCGTGCGCGAACGGTATGGACGCACTTCACTCGGCCAGGGCGCTCTGCTGGCCCGGCGGCTGGTGGAATCGGGCGTCCGCTTCGTGACGGTGTCCCGCGGGTTCAATACTTTTGACCATCACAAGAACATTTTTCCGCTCTTGCAAAACACGTTCCTGCCGGAACTGGACCGCGCATACGCGGCGCTGCTCGAAGATCTCCATCAGCGCGGCATGCTGGACTCGACCATCGTGATCGTCACCGGTGAGTTCGGACGCACGCCCGAGATCAACGCCGGTGGTGGCCGCGACCACTGGCCGAGCGCTTTCTCTCTGACCATGGCCGGCGGCGGTATCACCGGCGGCCGCGTTTACGGTTCCACCGACGAGAGAGGCGGATTCGTGAAGGACAATCCGGTGCAAGTCGCCGACCTGGCCGCGACGCTCTACCGCAAGCTAGGTATCGACCCCGACAAGGAATACGTCAGCAACATCGGCCGGCCGGTGAAGATCGGAAATAACGGGAAACCGATGGAATTCTTGATGGCGTGAGGCGCAGCGGAGCTAGAATCGCGCGGCATCCTTCAGCGGCCCAGTAGCAGGGCGCGAAACTCATCGACCATCCGTTCCTGTTTCAAAGCCGAAGCGAACGAGCGTAGCGATGGCTTTGCTGATACTTGTATCAGTGGTAGCGGCATACCGTTCCACCTGACGGGCGAGACGACGTGACAGTCCTACTGTGTAACGCGACTGCTCTTCGTTCTGCTGATTCCCTTTGGACTTCACCGAGTTGCGCCGCCCGCGCTTTGTGGTGATTGCCGCAGAGTGAGGCATGTCTCATCAGAATGCCTCATTCCGCATCAAAGGCGCAAACAGCGAGCGAGTGCCATACCCGTTTTTGCTTGTGGGGCGGACGCCCTCGTCCCGCTCAAGGCGGACCAGGAGTCTCTCGCGCTAACTAACTTCAGAACTACGCAGACAGAGCCGCCTGCAGCATAGCTCTTGCATATCCCACGTTGTACGCAAAAGCTGCGTATCCGCCGCCTCCCGGATAGTACGATTTGAAACCTGCGTTTTCACGATCATAATCGAGTGCGCGCGGATGCTCCGGATACACCAGGCGGGGATACTTCTGCCGCACCAGTTCCTTCATCACCCCGAACATGTTGATCTCGCCGTCATCCAAAAAGACTTCTGTGTATTTCTCATAGGGCGTGCGCACTCGGACATTGCGGAAATGTACGTGATTGATGCAGTCCCGCTCTCCGAAGTAGCGGCAGACTTCCACCGGATCGTGCCCCATCTCCCGTGTAACTCCGCAATCGAAGGTGATGCCGTTTGATTTGCTCGGGACGATGTCGATCAGACGCTTCCATCCCTCGACGGTTCCCATGATCTGCCCGGACCCGCGGCTGACCGGCGCTGGAGGATCGTTGGGGTGTAGAGCAAGCCGGACACCGCTTTCCTCGGCCACCGGGACCACCGCTTTCAGGAAATACGCGGCATTACTCCACATCTCATCGAGCGAGTGTGTCCCCTCTTGTGGGAGCGGCGGCAGGTCCTTGACGCGATCGTAATCGAAGGCCGTCAGCCCTGCGCCCGCCCGTCCGATTTCCTCGTAATATCCCTCCACAATGCGGTGCGCATAGAAGTTGTACTCGACGACGGGCAATCCCGCCCTGCCCGCGGCGCGAATCGACTGCCGAACCTTTTCGATCTCCTCGTCTCGTCCCGGCTTTCCATAAAGGGTGTTAGGAAAACCGGAGATCATCATATTTCCCAAAGTCAGCCCGCCGGATTTGAGATTCTCCATCACGGATCTGATCCGGCTTTCTTCCCACGGGATCCGCGGTCCTCCCGTGAGCACATGATCCACGCCAAGCTGCTTCACACGGCGCATGCCTGCTGCGCCGATGCCGCCCGCCGAAAGGCCTCCGTCCCCGACCTGTAGGCAGATCTTGGGTGTGTCGCGACCTTCCGCCCGCGGCCCAGGGATTTGCGTTTGTCCAATAACCGGACCCGGCAATGCAGCCACGCTGGCGGCCTGCAGCAGCTTCCTTCTCGTCATATTAAATTTCATTGACTGCCTCTCGTCCCGATAGTGTAACGGCGTGTCGTAACCTAGACAAGTCATGGCCGAATCTCCCATCACCGCCCGCAGCCAGGATTTCGCCGCGTGGTATCAGGACGTGGTCCTCCAAGGCGACATGGCGGAACCCGCCGAGATCGTCAAAGGCTGCATGGTCATCAAAGCCAACGGCTATGCGGTCTGGGAAGCTGATCCAGCGCGAATTCGACGATCGCTTCAAAGCCACCAGACCATCAGAACGTGTACTTCCCGCTGCTGATCCCGCAGAGCTTTTTGCAGAAAGAAGCGGAACACGTGGAGGGCTTCTCGCCGGAACTGGCGGTGGTGACCATCGCCGGCGGCAAAGAACTCGAAGAGCCGTACGTCATCCGCCCGACTTCGGAAACCATCATCGGCCATTTCTTCTCCAAGTGGATCCAGAGCTGGCGCGATCTGCCGATGCTGGTGAACCAGTGGGCCAACGTGGTGCGCTGGGAGCTGCGCACGCGCATGTTCCTGCGCACCACCGAATTTCTCTGGCAGGAAGGCCACACCGCGCACGCCACGCACGAAGAAGCCGTGGAAGAAGTGCTGCGCATCCTCGATATTTACGCCGAGGTGGCCGAGGACGTCATGGCCATGCCGGTGATCAAGGGCGTGAAGACGCAAGCCGAGAAGTTCGCCGGCGCGCTGCGGAGCTATTCCATCGAGGCCATGATGCAGAACGGCCTGGCGCTGCAAGCCGGCACCAGTCACGACCTCGGCCAGAACTTCGGCAAAGCCTTCAACGTCCAGTTCCAGAACAAGGAAGGGCAAGCTCGATTACGTGTGGCAGACCAGTTGGGGCGTGAGCACGCGCCTGATCGGCGGCCTGATCATGAGCCACTCCGACGACAAGGGCCTGGTGCTGCCGCCGAAGCTGGCGCCGGTGAAAGCCGTGCTGGTGCCCATCTATCGCAAGGACGAAGAGAAGGCCGCGGTGCTCGAAGCGGCGCACCGCATCGCCAAAGACGTCGGCGCCAAGGTGGACGATCGCGAAGGGCCAATCGCCCGGCGCCAAGTTCTTTCACTGGGAGCGGCGCGGTGTGCCGGTGGTTCTGGAACTCGGGCCGCGCGATCTGGCCTCGAGCAACATCGTGCTCAAGCGGCGCGACACGGGCACCAAGGAATCGCTGCCGCAGGCCGAGCTCGCTGCGCGGCTTCCGCTGGCGCTCTCCGCAAATGCAGAAGGATCTCTACAACGCCGCGGCGGTCGGTCGCCTGCAAGTCCAACACCGTGCTGGCGAATTCGATCGACGAAGTGGAGTCGATTCTGAAGGAAGTGACCGCCGAAAAAGGCGGCGGCAAATTCGTCATGGCGCACGTGAAGGACGACCCGGCCTGCGACGCGCGCCTGAAGGAGTTCAAGGCCACCGTGCGCAGCATTCCGCTAACGGATCAATACGACGGCCCCGGCAAATGCATCGTCACCGGCGAGCCAGTCGACCGGCGGGTGGTAATCGCGAAGGCGTACTAAGGGACCTATGACTTACGGCCCTATTTAATCTCCGGGCTGTTCACCGTCGACGGTTCTTGACCCCAGTTCTGATGGACGATTCCTTCCTGGTCTAAGTAGAACGTGCGGCGACCGTTACCGCCAAAGACTTTGGGATTAGCGTTGACCGTGTATCCTGCCGGGGTTTGCGTAATGCTGAACAGATAGCCGTCTTTCTCGCCCGACGCGAGACTGCTCGGAATCAGGCTCGCGGCGTGTGGTCCTGGCGTTGCGCCGCTGGAGGGCGGTCCCAGTTCTGCGAGGGTCGCGGCGTAATTGCCGAACTGTGACATGTACTGAATCTGGGCTTGGTGAATCGTCTGGACCTCGCGAATGACAACCACTTCAACGGCATTCTGATGAGCACTCTGCATGTAAGGTACCGCAACGGCAAGAATGATGAGGATGATCGCCATCACCACGACCAGCTCAGCTAACGAAAACCCACACGGCCTCCGGCGCCCGTTCTGTTGCATAGCATCTGGTAAGACGCGTCGCACATTGAAAGCGTGGACCAGATTTGCAGCGATCGGTGGGGTAATGATCGCTAAGGGTACTGAGAAATTCGGGCGCTACTCTTCCACCATCCGGTGGCTGGCGCTGGCGTCCAGATCGAGCCGGTAGATCCGCTTCAAATCCGCAATCAGTTTCAGGCTGTCTTTGCGGAAGGGGGGTTTCCCTTCGAAAGAATGTAATACGATGCCCTCAAGCAAATCGCCCAACGTCAGGTCATGATATTCGGCCAGGGCCTTCAGCACCTTGAGCAGCCGCTTTTCCATGCGTACGCCCGTCTGGACGCGCTCTACTTTCAGTTTTTCCTTCTTCATCCTCGAAACCCAAACAACTCGGCCTGCGCCGGCCCGACAACCTTGACGGCCTCATCCAAATCCAGTACGTGGCCTTGCCCCCTCATCCGGGGCACATGTTCTTCTGACCAGAAGAATACCGAGTTCGTTCAGTAGTCTCCGATGATGTTCCGGCCGCGGAAAGAGTGCCAGTCAACGTGCGGTAGGAAGAGCTGAGGGTTTGCCCCGCGATCGCTCACGCGCCACCGCAGCCGCTCGTCCACCAGGATGCGCATCGGTCGGCCGCAGTGGGCGCACTCGGTCGAGATCTCCACCTCCAGGCGTTGGTTTCTGAGGCGTCCTTCGACGAAGGACGTGGCAAACGCATCCTCCGCTCAAGCGCCGGAGATCCGCTCACCTGTGCTGAATCGCAGCCGGTGCGGCGTCGGGTCTGAGGTCACAGGAAAGGCCCAGCTCACCTCGCCGCGTGCGTCGCGAACCAGGAAGAACAAGTGCTTCTCCAGGTCCTCGAGCAGGTCAGCGACATGCTTAACGTCGAGGCGTAGCGAGCGCGCAATCTGCGTGGGACTCAACGGCGCAGAATGACGGGGTAGTTCCTGAACTACAAAATTCCGCACTGCGTGGTGATGCGGCGTCATGAAAGCCAGACGATCACTCATGCCAAGATTGTACCATGGTACATAGATAACATCACATGGCGATCTCTTTCCTCGTGTGCCGGCTGACGTACCAGCACGGATTGCTGCCGAGATGTGGAAACAGGGAGTTGACGCACTGCTGAGTCTCAGGATCCAGGAAATAGTATTCAGTCTTGCGATCCTTCTGAGGCACCGCGTAATAGCGTTGGATTTTGACCGTGCTCAGCGGCTCACGGTCGGGGATTCGGTAGCGAACCGACAGATAATCACCGACGTACAGAATCACCAGCGAAATCGCCGCAAACAGAAACACTCGTTTCATTGGGTGGAGCGGAAGCCGCCGACTTTTTCCTAGACCGTCATCGGCATCGATCGCAGCCGCTTCCCGGTTGCCTGGAAAATCGCGTTCGCAACCGCCGGAGCCAGTCCGACGATAGGCGTTTCCCCCGCGCCGGCCGACGGCAGATCCTTGCGGTCCACCAGCACGGTTTCGATCGCCGGCACATCCGCCGAATCGCGGCACGCGGTAGCTGCGATAGCCGCGGATTCAAGATCCGGCCGTTCTGCGAAACGAATCTGCTCGAACAGCGCGCCGCCGATCGCCATGATAATCGCCCCTTCGATCTGATTGCGCAGATTGATCCGGATTCACCACCGCGCCGCATTCGAACGCCTCCACCACGCGCTCGATCTTCGGCCGGCCGCCTTCCACTGCCACTTCCGCGCATGCCGCCAGATAGCTGCCCTTTTCGAAACCAATTGCCAACCCAAACCCGTGTCCCGCCGCCGGTTTCTGTTTGCCCCAGCCGAATTTCTCCGCCGCCGCAATCAGCACCGCGCGCTGGCGCTCGTCCTTCAAATTCCGGAGCCGGAACTCGAGCGGATCGAGATTCCACCGACTCCGCGATCTCGTCCATGTGACTCTCCCGCGCGAAATGATTGGCCGTGGCTGCCAGCCCACGATACGAACCCTGCTTGAGCGGCGATTTCGACGAGTGAAACATGATCCGGTGATTCGGGATGTCGTACGTGATCTGCGCGCCCGACGGACCGGAGTTGTAGTTGTGAAATTCCCACGCCGTCATCTTGCCGTCGTTGCGCACGCCGCTCGTAATCTCGATGACGCCCGCGGGACGAACGTAGCCCCAGGTAAATTCTTCCTCGCGCGTCCAGACCAGTTTTACCGGTTTGCCGGCGAACTTCGCCAGGCGAGCCGCTTCGATGGCGCATTCGCCCGAGTGTTTCCCACCGTAGGCTGATCCGGTATCGGGAACAATCACTCGGATACGTTCCTGCGGAATGCCAAAAGCCCCCGCCAGATCCTCACGCACACCGAATGGCCGCTGCGAGCCCGTCCACACCGTCAGTTTGTCTCCAGTCCACTCCGCAACCGCCGCCCGAGGCTCGAGGGGCGTGTGCGCGATGTATGCGACGGTGTAGGTGCCGGACAATTTGTGTTCCGCATCCGCCATTCCCTGCTCGATCGAACCATGTGCCTGCCGGTCCTCGCCCGCCTCGGCATTCGCCTTAAGATAGTCGAATAGCTGGCTGTCGGACGGCTGGCCCTCTTCGCCTTTCCATTGCGCTTTGAGAGCGGCGAGCGCCTTTTCGGCGGATTCGGCATCCGGCGCTGCTACCGCCGCGAAGTCGCCTTCTCTCACCACGGTCACGCCGGGAATCTTTTTGGCTGCTGCATCGTCGAAGCTCGTGAGTTTCGCTCCGAACGCCACCGGACGTAGGATCTTCCCATGGAGCATTCCAGCGCGCTCCATGTCCGGCGTGTAGCGATGTTTGCCGGTCACCAGGTCGCGCGCATCCACCTTGAGAATGGAGTGCCCAGCGATCTTCCAGTCCGTGGCCGGCGCGAGCGTCACATCCGGGCCGATCATTGCGGACAAGTTGCCGGCCGCGTGTCACCTCAGCCAATCCCGCCGACCGCCCCGCGCATGCAATCTTGCCATCCGAGATCTGCACCGTCGCGCGGTCCACGCTCCACTGCGAGGCCGCAAGATCGATCAGCGCCTCGCGAGCCTCAGCCGCGGCTTTCCGAAGCTGTGGCGCCATGGTCGGTGTCGTCCGGCTTCCGAACGTTCCCATGTCGTAAGGCACCAGATCCGTATCGGCCATCAACATCCGGATGCTCGTCACCGGCGCACGCAGTTCTTCGGCCACAGCCTGTGAGAGCGAAGTCCGGATGTTCTGCCCCACTTCGGTCTTACCCGTGTAGACCGTCACCACTTCGTCTTCACCGATGTGCAGCCACGCCGAGATCTCTTGCGGCCGCGCATCACCGACGCGCGCACGCCGTCCGGACTCCTGAGCGTCCGCGGCTTCCATCACACACAACACCACTACGCCCCCGCCAAGGGCCGACAAAAAATCACGCCGTGTCAGCTCGCTAGTCATGATGCTCTCCGCTTGGCCGCAATTCGTACCGCGGCGACGATCCGCGGATAGGTGCCGCACCGGCAGATATTGCCCTGCATCCCGTGAACGATCTCGGACTCTGTCGGTTGGGCGTTCTTCGCCAGTAGCGAGACGCCGCTCATGATCATTCCAGAAGTGCAGTAGCCGCACTGCATGGCCCCGGTTTCTAGAAAGGCTTCCTGTAGCGGGTGGAGGCGTCCGTCACTTTCGAGGCCTTCAATCGTGGTAATGCGCTTCCCCGCGGCCTTGGAGACCGGCGTGATGCATGATCGCACCGCCTCGCCATCCAGCAGAACAGTGCAAGCGCCGCACTGCCCTTCTCCGCAGCCGTATTTGGCGCCGGTCAGGTCGAGGTCGTCGCGCAGAACGCTGAGCAGGCTTCGCTCCGAACCGGCGTTCAGGCGGCGTGCGGCCCCGTTTACATTCAATTCAGTCACGCGCGGCATAATACTATTATGTGCAAACTAAGCCGCGACGGTACGGAGCAGTTTTTCGGTAACGCTCGCATGCGCTTATCCGTCAGACAACTGAGTCCCACTAACGCTCGGATGCGGTGCCGGCAGACCACCCTCGTTACACTTGTCTTATTCCTTGCCGTGGAGGTGTCTTTATTCGCACAATATCCTCCCGGCGGCTATCCCCCTGGCGGCGGTTATCCTCCCGGTAGCTATCCACCAGGCCAGTACCCGCCCGGAGGCGTCGGTGGCATCCCCATGCCGCGGCGCGGCAAAAAGAAGACAACGAAGGACGATGATCAGGCAGTTCTGCAAAACATCAAGGGCATGCTCCGCAAGCTGGACGACAAGTCCGTAGTCATCGAGCCCGAGGATACCCGCATCGTCAATCTGCAGCGCACGGAACGCACCAAGTTCACGAAGGACGGTGGAGAGGTCAAGCCCGGCACCCTGAAGCCCGGCGACCACCTCGAGATCGAATACCGCGAGGACGATCAAGGTTACCTCTTCGCGGTCAACGTCATGCTGGAAAAAGAAGGGACTGAGGACGAGCGCGCGAAGGCTTCTGAGCCGGTGGAGATGATCTCCGCCCAGGGTCAAAACAAAGCCCCCAGCGATGATGAACGCCCCGTGCAGCGCCGCCGGGATTCGCCAGCCCCAGCTGACGCCGACAAAGAGGACGACGACGCAAAGGACACGCGGCCCGCCGCCAAACCAACTCCGCCACAGAAGGCCTCAGCACAGGCACAGACACAGCCGGCCGCGGCCGACTTACCGCCAATCGCTCCTCCGGAAGCAGGACTTGATCTGGATCACATTCCCGCATCCACCAGTTCGCAAAAACCAGCCGGCGACGATAACGCCCCGCCCCGTCTGGTGCGCGGCCAGCAGCCGCCCCGCAAGGCTACCCAGCAGGTGGCCGCGAATTATCCGCCGGCCGCTGCCACCACTGAACGACAACCCGCCTCGCCGCCGTCTGGCGAGATTCAGCCCCGTCCCCTGGATGCGCCGGATCTTCCTGCTAGAACGGAGCGTGTCGCCGAAACTCAAAAACCTCCGGATCCTCGCATTGAAAAGGCCCGGGAACAAGCGGCGATGTTTACCGAATCGCTGCCCAACTACGTCTGCCAGGAGCAGATGGCGCGTTTTGTCAGCGAGACGCACGTCGTAAACTGGCAGCCTATCGACATTGTTTCCACCGAAGTGGTCTACGAGAACGGCAAGGAGCACTACCGCAAGCTGGCCGTCAACGGGAAGCCCACAAAGAAAAAAATTGAAGAGCTGGGCGGCTCCTGGTCGACCGGCGAGTTCGGTACCGTGCTGGTGGATGTGTTGTCACCCGCCACAGATGCCAATTTCCAGTACCGCCGCCGGGCCAAGGCCGGCAACCGCGATGCTTTTGTTTTCGACCTGGACGTCGATCATGAGCATTCCCACTGGCACATCGAGGGGCCATCGCAATACGTCTTGCCCGCCTATCGGGGTTCCATCTGGATCGACAAGGAAACCTCGCGAGTGCTGCGCATCGAGATGCAGGCCTATCACATGCCCGAGGAATTTCCCTTCGACAAAGTGGAATCGGCCACCGACTACGAATTCGTCCGCATTGGCGGCGACCGCGAGTTTCTCTTGCCCGTACACGCCGAAACCCTGACCTGCCAGCGAGGCACCAACAACTGCAGCCGCAACGTGATCGACTTCCGCAACTACCACAAGTACGCCGGCGAAGCAGACATCAAGTTCGATAAGTAGTGCTGTTCGTCCAGTTAGCGCTGAGCTTACGGTAACCCCTCATCCGGCGCTCTTGCCAGCTCCTGACTATGTACCCCAATACTCCCGGGCAGGCAGTGTGCATGCCCACCATTATGAAAGCCGATGCGTCGGGAAGCAACATCCTTGGCGCTACGTTGCGAGGAGTGGGGCGGGAATCATAACAACCACAGTGAGCCTTTCGCGTGTGCGTTGAGAATCGTCTGGGGGCGCAGCGGTGTGGCCCGCAAACGTTTGAGGATGCCGCCCTCCCGGTAAATTCAGATGATCGTGACCAGCGATAGCACTCCGCTGAGCGCTATTAACACTGACACGAAAACTGGCAGCCCGACGCGCGTGAATTCGGCGGTAGCGATTCCGCGTGGCTGAATCCCGCCGCCCAGGAATCGGCCCGCCACCACGAACACCAGGACGAGAAGGATGATCGATCCGAATGCCCCGAGCGGCTCGCGCAGGAAGATCTTGATCTCCAGCCAGGTCAGTTTCCAAAGTCCACGCACCAGGTTAGGCAGCATCGTGCGAAAGTCGGTGACCCGTATCCGGTTCTCGGACAGACAATGGATTACCTCGCTCACGAAGTCGTCAGCCCCTGAATCGTGAACTCTGAGCCTTGGCAAACCACGGTCTCCACCTGTGGAATCGCGCGCGGGGCAGTGCCGCCCCACCAGCTCCTCCGGCCTGCCACCGTCGATAATCTTTCCGTGCTCGATGATCGCCACGCGGTCGCACAACCGCTCGGCCTCCTCCATCAGATGAGTGGTCATGAAGACCGTTTTGGCGCGGTCGCGGATGCCGCGCACCAGGTCCCAGATCGCCCGGCGCGACTGCGGGTCGAGCCCAGTGCTCAGCTCATCCAGAAACACTACTTCCGGATCGTTGATCAACGCCAGGGCGATGAACAGCCGCTGTTTCTGCCCGCCCGAGAGGGTCATGAACCAAGCGTTCCGTTTGTCGGCAAGGCCGAGTTGTTCGAGCAGCCGGGCGGCGCCTACCGACTTCGTGTAGAGCGACGCCCAAAGATCCAAAGCCTCCCACACCTTGATTCTCTTCTGGAGCTGCGCCTGTTGGAGTTGCACTCCAATCCGGTTCTGCACCTGATACACGTCGCGGAACGGATCCAAGCCCAGGATCGAGATATCGCCTCGGTCCGGCCTGCGCACTCCTTCGACGCACTCCATCGTGGTTGTCTTCCCGGCGCCGTTCGGACCGATCAAGCCAAACACTTCGCCTTCGCTGACTTCAAACGAAACGTCGGAGACAGCCACGGTAGTCCCGTACGTCTTGCGGATGCCTGAAACTTGGATGACTGGACGAGGAGACCCGGTGACGCCCATGCGATGCCCGCTGGCGGTTGCTGCGGTATCAAAGAGAATATCAGAGCGTGGAACCGCTGCGCGTTACTGCGCGTGATTGTTGATTAAGCGCGTATGACGTGAAAGACTAAGGCGCAAGGTTTCCGAAAAATGAACTGTGTCCTGATACACCCCGTCCGAGGAGCCCATTTTGCCTCAGCCCGCTGAGAATGCTGATCCTCAGCTTCGCCACAATTTGCTCGGTCTTCCAGAACTGGTGTTCCAGGGGGTCACGCACATCGCACCGGCGACCAACATCGTGTTCACTTTTCCGATCATTGCCCTCAAGGCCGGACCGGATATGCCGCTTTCGTTGCTGCTCGCCACAATCGTCTGCTTCTTTATTGGAAACACCGTGTCCCAGTTTTCCCGGTACATGCCATCGAGCGGAGGCTATTATTCATTCGCCACTCGGGGACTCGGGAACCGCAGCGGCTTCATGGCAACTTGGAGCTACTTGATCTATGAAATTCTCGGAACGGCCGGCTGCACGGGTTTCCTTGGTTATCTGATCTCGGACATGTCAAAAAAGCAGTTCCATGTGAACATCCCATGGTGGTGTTTCGCGCTGTCTATATTCGCCATCATCTGGGTGCTCACGCACCACGGCATCCAGCTGTCCGCGCGGATTACAGCACTTCTTGGCGGCCTGGAACTGCTGATTATGTTCGTGCTTGCCATCGCGTTCCTGATTCATCCAGGACCGGGCTCCACATATCTTGCGCCGCTCAAGCCTTCTTCATCGCCCCATCACTTCGGCGGAATTCTGGCGGGGATGGTTTTCTCCATCCTCGCGCTTAGCGGCTTTGAGGCTCCAGCGCCGCTTGCCCAGGAAGCCCGCCTTCCCGGCAAGTTTATCGGCCAGGCAATCATGCTCTCCCTGGGTAGTATCGGTATCTTCTACATCTTTACTTCCTATGCCAGCGCGATCGGCTGGGGCACCGGCGACATGGCCGCCTTTGCCGTTAATCCCAATCCGTATTACGTTCTTGGCCATACGCTCTGGGGCGCTGGCTGGTGGTTCGTGGTTCTCGCGATCATCAACAGCGCCGTAGGCGTCGGTCTCGCCTGCACCAACGCCGGGTCGCGCGTCATGTACACTATGGGCCGGGCGGGCACGCTCCCTGCTATTTTCGGGCGTATCCATCCCAGCCACCGGACGCCCACGTTCGCAATCGCCTTTGTACAAGTAATTGGTATCGCGTCAATCCTGCTGGTGGGCTTGTTGTTGCAACCCGATTACATCTTCGGTTTCCTTGGAACCATTGCCACCCTTGCGGTCATTGTCCTCTATGTTATGGCGAACGTGGCCTTGACGCTCTATATGCGCCGGGAACAGCCGGCCAAATTTACTGTTTGGCAGCACGTAGTCGTCCCATGGATCGCTACACTGGCTCTTCTGCCTGTCCTGTTTGTGACCGTCTAGCCGGAACCCACCTGCCCCTACAACATGACGCCCTACCTGTTTCTCGCAGCACTCGTCGCCGGCTTTGCCTACATGCAGTGGCGCGAGTCGCGCAATCCCGGAGCGCTTGGCCGAGGCGCCACGATGCTCGTTCGCAGCGGCACTCTAGAGGATGAGGTAGAACCGAACGAGCCTGTCGCCCCGCTATAGAGGTCGACGAGGCCTTCACGCCCGCGGATTTCGGTGGGACCGTTCGAGCGGCGGTTCCGCGGCCTTGGAAGGGAAAAGGAAAGGGAAAAGGGGACAGGGAAAAGGGGACAGAAGTGGACTGCACCCCTGTGCTGAGACTCAGAAACTAGGGACAGGTTACCATTCGCTGACAAGTCGTTGCCAGCGCTCAAACCGCAGTTAATACTGAGTGCGGTTGGTGAAGCGGAAGCGGGCTCTGCTGGAGAGCAACCCGCCAAGGAATAGCCAGCCCGGAAACTCATCGCGGACGATGAGCAGGGCGCGGTCCTTGGGGACGGCGAAAAGGGGACGGCGAAAAGGGGACAGACGCATTTTTCGGCCTCAGACTTCAGCGCCAAACAGCTCCTGTTGTAAACCGTTTCGCTCCGGCTGATTCGGCTGTTCCGCAGGGCGCCCACGCGCCAAGACCTGGAGTCTTCTCCCAGCTTGCCGTTCGAGTTGCCGGAGGAATGCGCGCGATCCTAGTGGCTCGCCCGTTTGTGTCGCACGGCGAATTGAATCACAGTCTGCGTGAGATATGCCCGACAACAGACCCTCCTTCCACCCGCCGTAATCCCACCTATCCAAGTCGCCGCTGCAGTCCAGTACCACGTCTCTGGCGCCTTGCAGGCTATGTGCCGGCGCGCTCGACCACGGCCAATCCCAGGGCATCACGGAAAGCCCAGCACGCACCGGGTTCAGTTCGACATACCGCATGGCGTTTTCCAGGTGCGCGGCATCCAGAGGGCAGGAGAAGAAGCGGTTCTGCCATAGGTGGCCGCTGCGTTTCTGGGATTGGTTGAGCGCTTGCGCGTATTCCGTGTGGGCCCCGGCCGAAAGTGCGCGCGAGGGAATTTTCATGTTTCGGTACAACGACGAGGTGAACATGATTGGTCATCAAGCAGTAACCGGCGATTTGCGTGCCGTATCGGTGAGCGTATTGGGTTAACAGAGCCAGGTAGAGACCGCGATCCTCCACGGAGTAGAATACTTGCTGGCGATTGTTGCCGCGTTGCGTGATGTGATGCGCGACGCCTGGAACGATAACGCGAGCACGTCGAGGCATGAATCTGAAGTGGTCGGTGGGAGCATCGAGTCTCATGGAAAATGCGTCTGTCCCCTTTTTTCCCCAGATGCTGATTGCGCTAAATGGCTTGCCGGCAGTTCGGTCGCCATCAACCTCGCGCTCGACGTGCCTGGGAGTGGGGGGACGATGATGGCAGTCGGCGTCGGGACCTTTAATAGCAATACTGTGAATGCCTTAGCGAGCAGTCCCAAGGGGTCGAATCTCCCCGCAGGCATGCTCATAACGGTTAACGCAAACGGTGCGTTCTTCAACTCTGGTCCAAGCTCTTCCGTGGGCTACGGCATTCCTTCGTGGATACAGGGTGGAACGAGTGCCGCGCAGGTCGAAATCCTGCTACATGAATTGGCGCATCTCGTTTCTGCTGCGAACTTCTTGGATGATGGGCCGCTGGCGAACGGTAGTCCAAACGTGGATGCGCAAACCACTAACAACAAGCTGGTCATGCATAACTGCGGCGACGTCGTGAAACAAGCCGCTGGGCTAAACTGATGCTTAACGATACAACAATCAAACCAAGAGTAGCGGCGCCTGGAGTTGTGGTCTTCTTGCTGTTGGCTTGCGCCGCGATGTGTCAGACCCCTGAACCACGACCTGCCGTGAAACGGGTCGTCGCAATGGAATATCCTTGGATTGCACGGATGGCTTCTTTGCAGGGGACCGTGGAACTGATTGTTGCTATTTCTAGCGACGGAGCAGCTCAGGACGTTCGAATAGTATCTGGGCCCGAGGCTCTCGCTGTTTCCGCAAAAGAGACACTATCAAAATGGCGGTTCACCGGTTGCTCCGCTCAAACTGGAAAGTGCGAGGCAAGGTTCTTCTTCTACTTCGTTTTGAAGGGGTCATGCAATGTTGCAGCGCGTTGTCCAAGTGACTTTCAGGTGGATCTTCCTGACGAAATAACGGTGGTGTCCAAGACTTTCGACGGTGTGTTGTATTAATGGTCGAACAAAAGTAGCAGGGACGGACGAGACTGACCGCGGGAGGCGCAGGCGTGCGTATGGCTCCGGTCGTGGCGTTGCGCCCCGGCGGCTCGGCGCTCAGTGCACTGACCAACCCGGACGGCACCTATCGCATCGACGGAATTCCACCCGGAAACTACTACATTTACGTGCAGCCGCTGCCGCCGACCGCGAACATCACATCTCCCCAGGATCTGAATGAAGCAAAACTCGTCAATAGCAAAACTCGTCAGCCTGAACTGCGTGATTTTTTGGCGCTGCACGCTTTCAAAAAAGGGCCCACTGATCCCGTGGTTTGCCAGCCCGGCCTGCCGGTGTTGGTTCTTTCCTTGGCCGCCCGCGTTCCCAATAGCGTCCGAATCGCTGCGACATCTCGTGGACAAAGCTGCTGTCCCCGAACGGCCGTCCAGCATACTTGCAGCGCCGCAGTGCGGAAGCCTCCCGTTCCTCCTGGTCCAGAACCTGAGCCCAGTCTGCGCCCCTGCCCTCACGCCGCCACCATTCCATATCCAGGATTCCGGTCTGGTCCACCCCGGACAGGTGTGCCGTGGCGCTGGACCAGCGGTAGTCCGCCGCGCCTCGCACCATTCCAGCGCGCAACCGATTGCGCTCCACATACGCCATTGCCGTCCAGAGATGATCCCGCTCCAACAGGCAGGCGAAGAAGCGATTCTGCCAGAGAAGTATCAGGGACGGACGAGACCGGACTCTGTGAGAGAGCTGGCCGCCATACCGTACTGGAGCAAAACTTGTCTGCCTAAGAGCCTGTCGGAGATAGCGTTTTTTCGGGCTGCCGAGTGTGAACCTGGAGTACGTGTTCTCGACCACTGGCAGCAACAACGGCGATATCACGCAAGCGATCAACCACACGACGAACGAGACGGTGTCGTACGGTTACGATTCACTGAAGCGGTTGAGCACGGTCGGCTCGGCGCTGTGGAGTCTGACGTTCGGCTATGATGGGTTCGGGAATCGTACAGCGCAAACGTGTGGGCGAAATGGGGCGAAAAGGGGACAGGCGTCAGCCTGATCTGCGCAACTTCACAACGATACGGAGCGAAAAGGGGACAGCGAAAAGGGGACAGACGCATTTTTCGAGCGAAAAGGGGACAGACGCATTTTTCGGCCTCAGACTCCAGCGCCAAACAGCTCCTGTTGTAAACCGTTTCGCTCCGGCTGATTCGGCTGTTTCGCAGGGCGCCCACGCGCCAAGACGTGGAATCTTCTCCCAGCTTGCCGTTCGGGAAACCTTGTGACACTCTCGAAAATCACGCGTAGCCTGCTGAAAACGTGATCTACGACTTCTCGCGGTTTTTCATAACCATCGGTGCGCGAACGCCCATCCCCAACAGACGGAGCGTAATCCTCATTCGAGCTTGACGCTCTACATGCGCCGCGAACAGCGAGCTAAATTCACTGTTTGGCAGCAGGTAGTGGTCCCATCGATCGCGACCGTAGCTTTGCTGCCGGTCCTGTTTGTAACGGTCTGGCCGGAACCAACCTTCCCCTACAACATGACGCCCTACCTGTTTCTCGCGGCACTCGTCGCCGGCTTTGCCTACATGCAGTGGCGCGAGTCGCGCAATCCCGGAGCGCTTCGCCGAGGCGCCACGATGATCATTAGCACGGCACTCTAGAGGATGAGGTAGAACCGAACGAGCCTGTCGCCCCGCTATAGAGTGGTGAACACAGCCTGTTGCGAGATTTGGCACCAATTTCGAAGCCTGTCTGCGGCAATGGGATTGATATGGAGCATGAGTTGCTCATCGGATACTATGCGATGGACACCGGGCAGCTCCGACCAAGACATTGAAGATCGTCGCGACGATAGTGGTGGCGGAGGAGGATTCGGCGGTTTTGGGGGCGTGCACCTCGGAATTGGGGGCGTGCTAGTAGTGGGAATTCTGAGCCTGATTTTCCACCAAAACCTTTTTACTATCTTTTCTGGCTCTGGTCCCGCTCCCGCTTCGCGACCGTCTGCTGCACAGCCCTACGAAGACGGCAGGCAACGCACCCGGCAGGACGCGGAGGAGAAGCCCGAATACGAGTTCATCAAGTTTGTGCTGAACGATGTGCAAGCAAATTGGGACAAGACTCTGCCGCAATCGGCGGGTGTGGCCTACCGGCACGCGAAGCTTGTGCTTTATCGGGACGAGTATCCCTCGGCTTGCGGAGAGGCGCAAACAGCCGTCGGTCCATTCTACTGTCCGGAAGACCAGAAAGTTTACCTCGATCTTGGCTTCTTTCAGGAACTCGAGAACCGCTTCGGCGCACCCGGAAAATTCGCGCAAGCGTACGTGATTGCGCACGAAATTGGCCACCACGTTCAGCGCCTGCTCGGGATCGAATCAAAGGTACGCCGCCTTCAGGAACAGGACCCACGCGCTCGGAACCAGCTTTCCGTCCGGGTCGAGCTACAAGCCGATTGCTTCGCCGGTGTCTGGGGACACTCTACCGAACAACGGAACATTGTCGATCAGACTGACGTTGCGCAGGGCCTGAATGCCGCGGCTGCTGTCGGCGATGATCGCCTGCAGCGAATGGCCCAAGGGCGGGTCAGCCCGGAAAGTTTCACCCACGGTTCGTCCGCACAACGCACGGAGTGGTTCAAACGCGGGTTGCAGTCGGGCAACGTCTCTGCCTGCGATACTTTCGCGAGCCGATAAAGGCCGCAGGCAGATTGCGCTCTCGCCGAAACGGCATCTCGACCGATCTTCACCAAACTCGCAGCGCCGCCATTGGATCGATACGCGTGGCCCGGCGCGCGGGAATGTAGCTGGCAGCAAGCGCCACCAGAAGGAACAGCAAAGCGACACTTACGAACGTTACCGGATCCGTGGTGCTGACTTGGAAAAGCAGGCTCTCCATCACGTGCGTCAACGCGAGCGCGCCCGCGATTCCGGCCGCAATGCCAGCCAATGTCAGTCCGAGGCACTGGCCCATGACTAGGCGCAGGATGTCTGCCGGCTGTGCGCCCAGCGCTCGCCGGATGCCCATCTCCTGGGTGCGTTGCGCCACCGAATAAGAAATGACACCGTAGATTCCAACCACAGCGAGCATTAGTGCAACACCAGCGAACGAAGCCAGCAGCATCACGGTCAATTTCCGCGGACCCACCTCTTCTTCCACCAGGTCTTCCATGGTTTTCACGGCTGCAATGGGCTGATCCCGATCGATTGCGAACGCTTCGGCGCGAACGGCGCCGGCAAACCGAAGGGGATCGCCTTCGGTCCGAACGGCCAGCAAGGCCGAGGACGGAGGGCTCTGCGCGAATGGGATGTACACACTATCAGGCCAGGCGGTGTTTTCCAGATTTTGATGTACATCGGCCACGACGCCGATGATCTCCGCAGGTTGAGGGTTGGCGCCGATCAGAATCCTCTGGCCTACGGGATCCGGCCCGCTCGGATACGCCGGCCAGAAGCGGCGCGCCAGCCGTTCATCCACGATGGTTACGCGCTTCGCGCCCACGGTGTCCTGTGCGGAAAAATCCCTTCCGCGCCGCAACGGAATTTCGAGTGTCCGGAAGTAATCCGGCGTGACGGTCAAGATGGTCGCGATGGGGCGTTCGTTCAGCTTCAACGGCGCTTGTGCGGCGTCTTGCACGGGGGTTCCGGCATAGTTGGTCATGGGCAGGGTCAATGCCATAGTTACGCTGCGGGCGCCCGGCGACGATCCTACACGCCGGATGAGTTCTTCGTAGAATGCGTTTCTTTTTTGGTCCGTGTCAAACCGCGATTGTGGGAGAGAAATCCGCATCGTGAGCAGATTCGCGGGATTGAATCCGGGATTGACGCCGCGAAGATGACCCACGCTCTCCATCAGGAGCGCGCCGCCGATGAGCAATATGATGGAGAGCGCCACTTGTCCGGCGACTAGCAGGCTGCGGGCACTCAGGTCTACCAGCAAGCGCCTGGGGGCTCTGCTTCTGGCTGCGTTTCCGCTGGCTCGCAACACGCCTATCAGATCGGGCCGCGACGCACCGAGCGCGGGAACCAAACCAAAGAGTACGCCTGTGATGACGGACAGAAGCGCGCTGAACGCGAGCACAGTGCCATCGAGATGGATCTCGCCGGCGCGCGGCAGGTCGAGGGCGGTCATCTTGGGAATCCAGCGCAAACTCCAATTGGCCAGCAGCACACCGAGCGCGCCGCCGGCAAGGGACAAGAGAATGCTCTCGCCGAGTAGCTGACCGATGAGGCGGATGCGCCCAGCTCCAAGGGCCGATCGCACGGCAAATTCCCGGGAACGCGATGTGGCACGCGCCAGCAGCAGGCTGGCTACGTTGGCGCACGCAATGAGCAACACGAAGCCGACAGCGCCGAACAACATCCAAAGCATGGAGCGAACATCGGCGACTAGCGCCTCCTTCATGGGCGTGACGCGGTCCGGCGACTTCGGCTTGGCATCCAGCATGGTGGGATGGACTGCGGCATATTGGTGACGAAGCACCCCTAACTCCGCACTCGCCTGTTCCAGGGTGAGCCCCGGCTTCAAGCGTCCGAATATGCTCAAAAACGGGCTGAGAGAGCGGGACTTCGGCGGCATCAGCGACCACTCCGATGGCCGCGTGACCCACACGTCCAGGCCCGGAGAAGGGAACTGAAAGCGCGGCGGCAGCACGCCGATGAGGGTGTACGGCGTCGACGCCAGAATCACGGTCTTCCCGGCAATCTGCGCGTCTCCTGCAAAGCGGCGCTGCCAAAGCTCGGCGCTGATCATTGCCACGGGCGCGCCGCCCGGGGAATCTTCCTCCTGAAGAAAGCTGCGTCCGAGGATCGGATCGACGCCGAGAATGCGCAGGAAATCAGCGGATACGCGAGCGCCGCGCAGAACCTCCGGCTCGGCTGCACCAGTGAGCGTAAGACTTTCCTCGCCGCCGAAGGCGCCGAGCCCGGTGAAGGAGCGCGCACCGGCCCGCATCTCCTCAAACCGCGCGGGCGTTGCTCCGCCTGAGACTTGCACCAGCCGGTCCGGATCGCGATAATCGAGCGGCTTCAGCAGCACCGCGCGAATGACGGTGAACATCGCGGCATTCCCTCCGATGCCTAACGCCAGGACGAGTACGGCCGTTGCTGCGAACACCCGGTTCCGCCGCATCGTGCGCAGCGTATAGCCGGCGTCCTGCCAGATAGTTTCCAGAAGGGCGATCCGATTCACGTGATCAGTGTCCTCCGCGACAATACAAGTCTAACTACGCGGCTGCGATCGCGATTCCGATTGGCCTTCGTGGGGATGGGCGTTGGATCTTCCGCAAACATTGGCTCTCGCGGTAGGACACGAAAAGCAATCGCTGTCTGCTTAATGTGCGTGTTTTGGGCTTCCTGATGCTGGTAAGGCTGAGGAGAGATCCAGGCTGTGCAGGCGCAGGGCCAGCCCCACCATGCAGATTGCGCTGAAACCAAAGTAGGAGCCAAACCAAAGGAAGTCTGCATGTGGCCGTGGTTGCATTTCGATCCAGCGAAACCCAAAAGCAAGAAACGCCAAAGCAAAACCAACCGAGGCTGCTCCGGCCAAGCCAAGAAACCATTCGTCCGCCACATGACGCTGACGCCGCATCGTTCGCGCGATTACGAATTCGAAAATGCCGATGCTCATTGCCATGACGACCAGGAGGAGCGTGATCGTACGAAAGCTAATTGCAAGACCAAAAATGCCGTTAAAGACCAATCCGAGTGCGCAAAGAGCAAGGCCGTTCAGGACCAGAAACCAGGATTTGCCCTGTGTGGACCTCCACAGACCGGCTGCGATCGCGCAAGCTCCAGCCGCAAGTGCGAGCTTACCCGGAAGCATAACCGTGCTTTTCAACGCGTAGGAACGCAAAGTCAGAGATCCATCCGGTTCCTGCATAAAAAGGTTCACGGCTGAGTAGATCGCATCAAGAACGCCACACAATACCAGTAACCACCAGTTCTTAATCAACGTTTGGATCATGCGCAACCTCCCAGATCGTGATGGAGCGTTACTGAGTGCGTGATTAGCTCTTCCATGAGCATAGCACCGCGAGGTCTGCCGTTTGGCTCATCGCCTACGGGGCCCAGCGAACTTCAGGTCGCGGACGCTGTCCGTGGTTTTACCCTCTGGTTTCGAGGGAAATCGAAGTAGGTCACCCTACTGACTGTCTGGGTTTGCGGGTGCGTGCGCCATCGGCCACGTTCGACGACTTGGGTTAGGGTGAGAATTTCGCTTTCGCATCAGTATCATCAACCCAAGCCCTATGCCAGACAGCGTGAGTGCTGCGGAACTCGGTTCTGGGGTAGCGGTAGCGGTGATGGTTAGTGCTCCTTGATCGGGTTGGAAGATGCCTTGTACGTCGGCTGTTAATTCGTAGGTCCCAGGGGTTGTGAAGTCCGCCTTCGGAATCAAGAGCGGGACAAGCGTAAAGGAACTCGACCCCAAGCGGATGCCATAGTAAGCTGGCTCAAGCGGCGGGTTGCCCACGTTGATGTTCGTTAGAGGGCCAAAGTCTTTTGGGCCAGTCATCGGGTCGACAAGAATGAGGTCGGTGGCCGTTTGCAAAAGATCAATGACATTTCCGGACGGAACTGTTAGGAATCCGTCGGGGTCTACCAAGGTCCAATTCGTTCCACTGGTTCCTTCCGCCCCTACAAATGTGTAGGTTACGGTACCCGCTTGTGCGACATCAGCTGTAATAACTCAGACTTGATCTGACATAGTTGGTTAGATCAAGCAGCCGCATCAGCGGCCGCGCCTCCGCCTACGCTCCGCTGCGCAGGGCTCCGCTCCGGCTCCGGCGCTACGTTCTGGAACGAGTCGAGCATTTTCTCTTGCGCCAAGTGTGCCGAGTCCGAGAAAGTCTGCATCGGGGTCTTGCCATAACAGTACTTTCCAGAATGTGTTCGTGTCAGATTGTACTCCCGCAGCCAGTCATCCAGATCCGCCTGTAATTCGTCGAGGCGCTGATAGAGCTTCTTGCGAAAGGCGGTGGCATAAAACTCTTCCTGGATGGTGCGATGGAAGCGCTCGCAGATACCGTTGGTCTGCGGATGCCGGGCCTTGGTGCGGCTGTGGTCGATATTCTCGACCGCCAGGTACAACTGGTATTCGTGATGCTCGCGCTGCCCACAGTATTCTGTACCGCGATCGGTGAGCACGCGCAGCAGCGGAACTTTCTGCTCCTCGAAGAACGGCAGCACGCGGTCGTTAAGCATGTCGGCGGCCACCAGAGCATTTTTGCGGTCGTAGAGCTTGGCGAAAGCGACCTTGGTGTACGTGTCGAGGAACGTCTGCTGATAGATCCGGCCCACGCTCTTGATCGTGCCCACGTAATAGGTATCCTGGGCTCCTAGGTAGCCGGGATGCGCGGTTTCGATCTCGCCGTGCGCTTCCTTTTCCTCGCGCGCCCGCTCCATGGCGCGGAGTTGCTCCTCGGTGAGAACGATGTGTTCCTGGGCGGCCTTGGCCTCGAGCGCCTTCAGCCGCTTACGAAACGTTTCCAGATCATGCCGGAGCCAGACGCTGCGAACGCCCGTGGGAGAAACGAATAGGCCACGCTTGGTCAGTTCGTTCGCCACACGCACCTGGCCCAAAGCCGGCTTCTCCAAGGCCATCTCCATAATGGCCTTTTCAACGTGATCCTCGACCCGATTCTTCGGACAAGGCTTGCGTCGGCTGATCTCGCGCAACGCCAGCTCGCCGCCCTTGTCGTACAGTTCTTTGAAACGGTAGAAACTATCTCTGGAATAACCCATCACCTTGCAGGCTTCCGAGACGCTGCCCAGCATCTCGCTGAGCTTCAACAGCCCTACTTTGTTCTTGATGATCTTCTGTTCGGTGTTCATCGCTGACACTCTCCTGACCGCGCTTCCGCGCAGTCTATCAAATGTCAGATCAAGTTGAGATTAGTACACATCAGCTCCGATCAAGATGGAGACAACCAGGAAACTCCACCACATGCTTTTCATTGAATTGTTGCCTTCCCGCGTCCTTTTTTTCCGTCGCTTATTTTACTTCCAACATAAAATTGCCGTCAAGTACCAATAATGGCTGTAAGTACCATTAGACGAACCTGGAGGGGCAATCTCTGTCCCAGGTTTTCCCTCCTGGTTTCGGTTCCTGTCGACCACAACGCATCGGGCCATCTTGTTGGTTCAGACCGCGCTTCGGATGAAAGAAATACCGAGAACCTTCCGACAGTGTGGGCAAAAAGCGATTTTGTGCCATGCTACGAGCGATGATTGTTTGCCGTTCACATGGATCTCGCTCAGTTCTTTCTCACAGTACGGGCACACCGGGAATTCGTCTGTCTCGATGACTTTCATCTTCGCCATATAGACCATATTCTCTTATATGGAGGGTTCCGCTCGTCCCACCGGGACGAAGAACCTGGTGACGGAACGTAATCCTCATTCGAGCGTCGCGAGCCGAAGTGAAAACATTCCGTCTCTCGTGAAGTTCGTTGAAACATGTGGCGACTGGCTTGGAGTTACACACCTGGAAAGCACAGCCTTGTTCGCGCTCGGCAATAGTAATCTCCGATCGCTGCTTTTGCGCCTCTGCCGGCAGCGAGTTCGGCATTCACACCCCCTTTCAACCCCCAACCTGTCATCCCCTCAATAACATCCACGGCCAGCCCCCGCCGAAACTGCCCGCCCATGCTAGCTATTGGCTAAGACGAAACCATGCCCACCCAAGCCCAAATCGACGCCAATCGCCGCAATGCCCAAAAATCCACCGGCCCCACCTCGCCCGAAGGCAAAGCCGCCTCCTCCCTAAACGCCCTCAAATCCGGCATCGACGCCTGGTCCCACATCATTCCCGGCGAGGATCCCGCTGAACTCGAAACCCTCACCGTCCAATTCCTCCTCCACTACAGACCCATCGGCCCCACCCAGCTCTCGCTCGTCGACACACTCATCTCCACCGAGTGGATCCAGCGCCGCCTCCGCCGCATCGAAGCCCAGCTCTGGAACTACCGCGTCGAATGCCTGGACCAAAACCTCACCCACGCCGAATTCGTCGACGCCTCCATCCAACACAATTCCCCTCTCGGCCACTCCTACCAGGAAGCCCTCGATCCATTCACCCGCCTGCAGCGGCGCATTGACGGTACCAACCGCATGTTCCTCCGTACCCTCAAAGTGCTCCAGGACCTCCAAGCCGCGGCGTCCACTTCGGTTTCCGAACCGTCATCACCCGTGCCAACTCATCCACTTACGCCGCCCATTGGCTTCGTTCCGCAAAGTGTCCCTGAATCTGTGGAACTGGCGCATGCCAGCCATGGAAATCAGCAGTTTGCCCTTGCACGTGAGAGTGGAGTCTATCCACCGGTTGCCGCTCAGCCGCGTAACAGGATGCTGAAAAGGCCTTTCAACGACCGTCGATCGGTGGCGCGGACTTCAGTCTGCGAGGGCTTTTTCAGCATCCCGCTAAACTAATGGTTCATGAGATCGACATCTCCCGCAGACTGAAGTCCGCGCCACCCGCCCGCGGGCTATCATGAAACTGGAGTCTGCTATGCCGACCACGGAACTCCTAACACCGACGGAAATTCGAGCGCCGCGGGGCACGAAGCTGCGCTGCAAGGGCTGGAAGCAGGAAGCGGCGATGCGGATGCTCATGAACAATCTGGATCCGGAAGTCGCGGAGCGGCCGCAGGACCTGGTGGTTTATGGAGGCTCGGGGAAAGCCGCGCGCGATTGGGCTGCGTATCACGCCATCGTGCGCGAACTGGAAGCGCTGGGAAACGACGAAACGCTGCTGGTGCAATCGGGCAAGCCGGTGGGAGTGTTTCGCACGCACGAAGAAGCGCCGCGCGTGCTCATCGCCAACGCGAATCTGGTGGGGCACTGGTCGAACTGGGATGAGTTCCGAAAGCTGGAACATCTCGGGCTGATCATGTACGGCCAGATGACGGCGGGAAGCTGGATTTACATTGGCTCGCAAGGAATTCTGCAAGGCACATTTGAAACTTTCGCGGCGGCGGCGCGGAAACATTTCTCGGGATCGCTTGCCGGGAAGCTGGTGGTGACCGGCGGTATGGGCGGCATGGGCGGCGCGCAGCCGCTGGCGGCGACTATGAACGGCGCGGCGTTCCTGTGCGTGGAGGTGGATGCGAAGCGCATCGAGCGGCGGATCGAATCGGGCTACTGCGACCGGATGACGCGCGATCTGGATGAGGCTCTCAGCCTCTTGCGCGATGCGATGGCGCGGAAGCGAGCACTTTCGGTGGGATTGGTGGGCAACTGCGCCGAGGTCCTTCCCGAACTGGTGCGCCGCGAGATCGTCCCGGACTTGCTGACCGATCAGACCAGCGCCCACGATCCTCTGAACGGCTACATTCCGGCAGGGTACTCGGTGGAAGAAGCCGCCAGCCTCCGCGCCTCGGATCCGAAGCAGTATATCGACCGCGCGCTCGATTCGATGGCTACGCACGTGCGCGCCATGCTGGAATTGCAGCGGCGCGGAGCCATCGCGTTTGATTACGGAAACAACATCCGGCGCATGGCTGCGGACCGCGGCGTGAGCGACGCGTTCCGGATTCCCGGCTTTGTGCCCGAGTACATCCGGCCGCTGTTCGCCGAAGGCCGCGGGCCGTTTCGCTGGGTGGCGCTCTCGGGCGATCCCGCCGACATCGCCGCTACCGACGAATTGGTGTGCCGGATGTTTTCGGATAATCCCAGCCTGACGCACTGGATTTCACTGGCCCGAGAACGCGTACATTTCCAGGGCCTGCCTTCCCGGATCTGCTGGCTGGGTTATGGTGAGCGGGCGCGCTTCGCGCTCGAAATGAATCGCATGGTGGCTGATGGACGGTTGAAGGCTCCCATCGTCATCGGGCGCGATCATCTGGATTGCGGCTCGGTGGCGTCACCCTACCGGGAAACTGAAGCCATGCCGGACGGGAGCGACGCGATTGCCGATTGGCCGATCCTTAACGCATTGCTGAACACGGCCGCGGGCGCGAGCTGGGTTTCCGTCCATAACGGCGGCGGAGTGGGCATTGGCTACTCGCTGCACGCCGGGCAGGTCACGGTGGCGGATGGCACAGCCAGCGGCGCGCGCTGCCTGGAGCGGGTGCTCACCTGCGATCCGGGAATCGGCGTGCTGCGCCATGCGGACGCCGGTTATGAGCCGGCCACCCGATTCGCAGAGAGTGCCGGGCTCCGAGTACCAATTCAAAAAGCTCCCCGCACATGAGCGAATCCCTATTGATCCGGCGCGCGGGGCAGCTCTTGACCTTGCGCGGCCCAGACGGCGCGCGGCGTGGCGCGGCTCTGAGCGATATCGGCATCGTTCCTGACGGAGCTGTTCTGATCACCGACGGCTTGATTGAAGCCGCTGGCGCCGCGGAGGACATCGAACGGCTGGCGGCCAGCGCAGACAACGTCGTCGAGCTGGATGCGGGCGGCCGCGTGGTGATGCCCGGTTTTGTAGACAGCCACACGCATCTGGTTTTCAGCCAGCCCAGGCTGCTGGACTACGAGATGCGCATTCGCGGCGCGGACTATCACCAGATCGCGGAGGCGGGCGGCGGCATTCTCTCGAGTGTCCAAGCGGTGCGCAAGGCGGCTCCGGAAGAATTGGAAGCTCAAGCACGCCGCGCGATTCACAATTTCGCCCGGCACGGAACCACGACCGTCGAGGCGAAATCGGGATACGGTCTTGATGAAACGGCCGAGCTGAAAACGCTGGTTGTGCTGGCGGCCATCGGCGGCCAACCGCTCGAGATCGTGTCGACGTATCTTGGCGCGCATGTCATTCCTCCCGAACATGAGAAAAATCCTGACGGTTACATTGACTGGATGGCCCGGGAGATGATGCCCCGCATCCGGCGGCAGAAGCTCGCGGCGTTCGCCGATGTTTATTGCGATCGAGGCGCTTTTACAATCGAGCAGGCACGGCGCTATCTCTCGGCCGCAAGGGGAATTGGCTTCCAGCTAAAGATTCACGCCGAGCAATTTTCACACACCGGGGCGGCGCGGCTGGCCGTCGAGCTGGAGGCCGCCAGCGCTGACCACTTGGAGCAGGCCGACCACGACGATGCGGCCGCTCTGGGGCAATCTTCTACCGTTGCGACGTTGCTGCCTGGTTCGGTTTTTCATCTGGGCCTCGATCGCTATGCCCCGGCGCGTTTGCTCATCGAACATGGCGCCGCGGTGGCGCTGGCGACGGACTTCAATCCGGGAACGAGCCCGACGTGCAGCATGCCCATGGTGCTCTCGCTAGCGTGTACACGAATGCGCATGTCGCCTGCGGAAGCCATATCTGCCGCCACTATTAACGGCGCGCATGCTCTCGGTCTCGGCCACCAGGCGGGATCGCTCGATCCAGGAAAGCAGGGTGATGTGATTCTGCTGAATGCCACGGACTATCGCGAAATTCCGTACTATTTCGGCGTCAACCTGGTAGCCACCACCGTTAAGCGCGGGGCTGTGATTTACCAGCAAGGCCAAGTCTCGAGCGGTATGGCGAAGGAGAATGCCGCGGATGCCAGATGATCCCAAGTGGCCGAGAGCCAGCAGATGGCTGGCTGGCGAGCATGCCGCCAACCCGGTGTGCCGGCTTGCCGTACTGGGCGCGCCTCTGCATCTCGGCTCCATCAGTCCCGGGCGAGCCGATCTGGCGCCTGAGGCAGTGCGATTGGTACTGAAGCGGCTGAGCACGTACGACCTCGAATTCGATCGCGACCTCAGCCGCATCGCAGCCACGGATCTCGGCGATCTGCCGATCGCAGACATGATGCCCGGCGACGCGCTCGGGCTGCTCGGCGCCGCTGTGCGGAGTGCGCTTTCCGCGTCGGATGCCGTGGTGCTGCTCGGCGGGGACAACAGCGTTACGCGGCCGGGCTGCCATGGGAGCTCGAAGGGCCTGGAACACCTGGGATTGTTGACCCTGGATGCGCACCTGGATCTTCGCGATGTGAATCCGGAACTCACCAACGGCAATCCCGTTCGCGCGCTGCTGGCGGACGGCCTGCCCGGGGAGCAAATCGTACAGGTAGGCATCCAGCCGTTTGCGAACTCGCATGCCTATTTCCAGGTAGCTCGTGAGGCCGGGATCCGAGTGATTCCGGTGTCGGAGGTCCGTGCCCGGGGGATCGAGCAAACCGTGGGCGACGCTCTCGATTCTCTGGACCAGTTAGTAGACGCCATCTATGTGGACGTCGATCTGGATGTGCTGGACCGGGCATTCGCGCCGGCGACGCCGGGCTCGCGTCCAGGTGGGCTGACTCCGGCCGAGCTGCGCGGCGCGGCCCGGCTATGCGGAGCTCATCCGAAAGTACGGGTCCTGGATCTGGTGGAAATCGATCCGGCGAAAGACGTGTCCGACGCTACGGCGTACGCGGCGGGGCTGTGCCTGCTTTCATTCGCTTCGGGCTTGCTGGGCAGGTTTGCCCGGTAAGCCAACACTGCCCGTCTCAGCGGCTCACTTCGGCGATCGAGGGCAGCTTCGAAGCATCCCAGCCGCCGCCCAGGGCCTGGACCAGAGACACGCTGGCCTCCATGCGGCGCGTCAGAATATCGACGGCGGTTCTTTCATCCTGGAGCGCGATGGCCTGCGAGGTAATTACCTGCAGATAGCTGACGGTTCCGGCTTTGTATTGATACGTGGAGATCTGAAGGGCGTCTTCGGCCGCCTTTACCGCAGCTTGCTCGGCGAGGGCTTCCTCGGAAAGAACCCGCAATGCCGACAGATTGTCCTCCACCTGCTGAAAGCTAGTGAGGACCGCCTGTCGGTAGTCGGCCACGGTGACATCGAACGCAGCCTGCGCCTGAGCGGTTTGAGCGCGACGTTTGCCCGCGTCGAAGAGCGTTTCCGCCATCTGTGGACCGACCGACCAAAAGCGACTGGGCCACGTGAACCAGTTGACGATGCTCGAACTTTCAAGGCCCGCGGTTGCGCTGAGTGTCAAGGCCGGAAAGAAGGCCGCTTTCGCAATTCCAATCTGCTCATTCGCCGCCGCCATCTGCCGCTCCGCCTGGGCGATGTCCGGGCGCCGTTCCAGTAGCGTGGAGGGCACTCCGACGGGGACGGGCGGCGGTTCTGATTTGAGCGGACCGCGGGCGATGGAAAGTTCAGAGGGCGGCTTTCCGATGAGGATGGCGATGGCGTGTTCGAATTGGGAGCGCGCCACATCAAGGTCAATCAACTGAGCCCTGGCGGTGTCCAATTGCGTCTGCGCTTGCGCCACGTCCGAGCCCGAGGCTATGCCCGACTTCTGGCGGTTTTGCGTTAGTTCCAGAAATTCCCGGTACGACTTGACGGTGGTATCTAGCAGGTCTTTGGCGCTGTCTGTGCCACGTAGCTGAAAGTAGTCGAGGGCCAGCTCAGAGTGGAAAGTGAGGCGGGCGTTTTCCAGTTGCGCGGCGCTGGCCTGGGCGGTTTCCGCGCTTTGCCTCACCGTGCGCCGGATGCTTCCCCAGAGGTCCGCCTGGTAGGACAAGCTCAATGGCAGGTTGTAGTCGGTGCGCGTGCCGGGAACGAAAGCGGACACTTTGTTGTTCACCAAGGTGCCAGAGGTTTTCGAGTTGACAATGCTCGCGCTCCCGCTAATGGTGGGGAATAGACCGGAGCGCGCAATGCGCACGGCGTCGCGGGCTTCACGATATTGTGCCTCAGCTGAAAGTATGTTTTGGTTCGAGATGTTGACTTGTTCTTCGAGCGCGTTGAGATTCGGGTCGTTATAGATCTCCCACCACTTCCCGCGGATGATTCCGTCGCTGGGTTGAGCTTCCTTCCAGCCCTCGGGCGGCGGTTCCTTAAATGCAGGGGAAGCCGGCGCGGCTGGGCGCTGATATTTCGGACCGACCATGCAGGCGGTCGAGAGAAGCATGGCAGGAATCAGAAGGCCAAGAAACACGCAGCGTGGAGGCCGACGAGGGCGTCGGCCGCGGACCAGGAGGTGGTCCGCCCCACGGGAGACGGCGAACATTGAGCGTGAGTTTCTCATGTCTCGGAAATGAGCGGGTCGTCTGCAGGACGCTGCCGATTGCGGACACCAGACCACCAACGCTGAATCTTGTCGAAGTAGAGATAGACCACCGGGGTTGTATACAGCGTCAACATCTGGCTCAACGCCAATCCGCCGATGATGGTGATTCCCAGAGGCCGGCGCAACTCGGAGCCGGTGCCTTTCCCCAGGGCGAGCGGAAGTGCGCCCAGCATGGCGGCCATCGTGGTCATGAGGATGGGGCGGAATCGCAACATGCACGCCTCGAAGATGGAGTCGCGCGAATTCTTGCCCTCGTTGCGTTCGGCGGCGATGGCGAAGTCGATCATCATAATGGCGTTCTTTTTGACAATGCCGATCAGCAGAATGATGCCGATCATGGCGATGACACTGAGATCGGTCTTCGTGAGCAGCAGAGCCAGCAATGCCCCGACGCCCGCCGACGGAAGCGTGGACAGGATGGTGACGGGATGGATATAGCTTTCGTAAAGCATCCCCAGCACGATGTAGACCGCCGCGAGTGCTGTGGCGATGAGCAAAGGCTCGCTACCGAGCGAATCCTGATATGCCTGTGCGGTCCCGGCATACCCGGTATGGATGGTTTTGGGAAGCCCAATTTGAGCCGCCGCTGCGTCAATGGCCTCTACCGCGTCCCCCAAAGCGATACCCGGCTGCAGGTTGAAGGAGATGGTGACGGCCGGGAACAGCCCCTGATGCGTCACGGACAAAGGAGCGGTAGTCGGAGCGAATTTGGCGAAAGCACTGAGGGGCACTTCCTGCCCGCCGGGCGAGCGGACGTACACCTGCTTTAGGAATTGCGGATCCTGCCAATATTCCGGCGCCGCTTCCATCACCACGTGATACTGGTTGATGGTCTTGTACATGGTAGACACCTGCCGCTGGCCGAAAGCGTCGTAGAGCGTGCTATCGATCAGCTGCGACGAGATGCCGAAGCGCGCGGCGGTGGGGCGGTCGTAAGTGACCATCGACTGCAGTCCGCGATCCTGCTGATCGCTGTTCACGTCGGCGATTACGGGGACGGTCTTCAATTCCTGGAGCATGCGCGGAGCATAGTCAATCAGATCCTGCAAATTGTCGCCACGCATGGTGAATTGATAGAGAGCGCTACTCATTCTCCCGCCGACACGCACGTCTTGCGACGCCTGCAAATAGAGCGTGGCGCCCGGTACGCGGGCCAGCTTGGGGCGCAGCCGGGCGATGATAAGGTCGGCGGTGACCTTGCGCTCCGCCAGAGGCTTCAAAGAAAGGAACATACGCGCTGTGTTCGACGTCCCGGCCCAACCACCACCTGTAAACCCCTGCACCGTATCCACTGCCGGATCGGCGGCAATAATCTTGGTCATCTGCAGCAAAAGCTTGTCCATGGCTTGAAACGAAGTGTCCTGGTCGGCCATGATCGACCCCATGATCCGGCCGTTGTCCTGTTGCGGGAAAAAGCCCTTCGGCACGTGAACAAACAGGTACACATTCAGCGCAATGGTAGCCAATAGAACAAGCAGCGTCGGCGCGGGATGACGGAGAACGAACGAAAGCGTGCTCCCGTAAGCGTTGGCGTTCCAGGTGAAGAAGCGCTCGCTCATTCTGTACATCCAGCCATGCGTCTTCTGCTCTTTGAGCAGGTGGGCGCACATCATGGGTGTGGTGGTGAGTGAAACCACCATAGACACGATAATGGCAATCGAAAGCGTAACGGCGAACTCGCGAAACAAGCGGCCCACCATGCCACCCATCATCAGCAAGGGAATGAAGACGGCAATCAACGAAAGGCTGATGGTGACCACGGTGAACCCGACTTCTTTGGCTCCCCTCAGCGCCGCCTGGAACGGGTGCATCCCCTGCTCCAGATAACGCGTGATGTTTTCGATCACGACGATCGCGTCATCCACCACAAATCCGGTAGAAATGGTCAGAGCCATCAACGACAGATTGTCGATACTGTAGCCCAGCAGATACATTACGCCGAAGGTTGTAATCAGCGACACCGGAACGGCGACGCTGGGAATCATGGTGGTGCGCACGTTGCGGAGAAAGAAGAATACCACCAGGATGACCAGCATCACGGAAATGGCCAGCGATATCTCGACGTCGTGCACCGAAGCGCGTATGGTCACGGTCTGGTCCATGGCCACTCTTACGTCAATCGACTGCGGGATCGAGGCTTTCAACTGGGGAAGGAGGGCGCGGATACGATCGACGGTATCGATGATGTTGGCGCCGGGTTGGCGGTTGATGATCACCAAAACGGAAGGCTTGCCGTTGGCGTAGCCCGAATTGCGCAGGTCTTCTGCAGCGTCGGTGGCGCGGCCGACATCACCGACGCGAACCGCTGTTCCATTGTGATAGGTGATGAGCAGCGGTTCGTAGTCAATGGCCTTGAAAAGCTGATCGTTGGCGCCCACCTCCCACATGCGGTGGTCGTCGGAAAAATGTCCTTTGGGGGTGTTGGCATTGGAGCCAGACAGCACGCCCCGCACCTGCTCCAGGCCGATGCCATATTTGTTCAACGCCGTGGGATTCAACTCGATGCGGACTCCCGGCAACGCGCTCCCGCCCACCTGCACCTGGCCCACCCCGCTCACTTGCGACAGCTTTTGCGCCATGATGGACGAGGCCGCATCATACATCTGACCCTTGCTGAGAATGTCTGAAGTGAGCGCGAGCATGAAGATCGGAGAATCGGCCGGGTTCACTTTCCGGTAGGTGGGGTTGTTCGGAAGGTTGGCCGGCAGATAGCCGCGTGCGGCGTTGATCGCTGCCTGCACGTCGCGCGCAGCGGCGTCTATGTTGCGAGTCAGATCGAACTGCAGCGTGATGCTGGTGGATCCGAGACTGCTGGACGAGGTCATCTCGGTGACGGCGGCGATGCGCCCGAACTGACGTTCGAGAGGAGTAGCCACCGAGGAGGCCATGGTCTCGGGACTTGCGCCGGGCAAGCCGGCGTTGACCGAAATCGTCGGAAAGTCCACCTGAGGCAGCGGAGAGACCGGGAGGAGCCGGAACGCCACAGCGCCGGCCAGCGCGATGGCGATGGTCAGCAGCGTGGTGGCGACGGGCCTGCGGATGAAGGGCTCAGAAATACTCATGGCTTCAATCCGCCGGAAGCGGTTCCGCACCAGGCGCAATCTCGTGTTGCGGCGAGAATCGCCGTGCCAGCCGGTCGAACCAGAGATAGATCACCGGAGTGGTATAGAGCGTGAGCAACTGGCTGATCAGCAACCCGCCGATGATGCTGATTCCCAAGGGGCGCCGCAACTCTGAGCCGGTTCCGCTCCCTAATGCCAGGGGAACCGCCCCCAGCAGCGCCGCCATGGTCGTCATCATGATGGGGCGGAACCGCAGAAGGCATGCCTGATAGATGGCATTTTCCGGCTCCATGCCTTCCTTGCGCTCGGCATCCAGGGCAAAGTCGATCATCATGATGGCATTCTTCTTTACGATGCCGATGAGGAGCACGATACCGATCAGCGCAATCACACTGAAATCGTTGCCGCATACGATCAGAGCCAGCAGCGCGCCCACGCCCGCCGAAGGCAGCGTGGATAGGATGGTAATGGGGTGAATATAGCTTTCGTACAACACGCCCAACACGATATAGACAGTAATCAGCGCCGCAAGAATCAGGACAGGCTCGTTCGCCAGCGAGGCCTGAAAGGCTTCTGCAGTGCCCTGAAAGTCCGCCTGAATGCTGGCCGGCATGCCGACCTCAGTCTTTACGTCATTGACAGCTTTAACGGCCTCCCCTAGAGATGCGCCGGGGGCCAGGTTGAAGGAAAGAGTCACCACCGGGAACTGGCCCTGGTGATTCACGGTGATAGGGACAGTGGTCGTCTCCATATGCGCAAAAGCAGCCAGGGGAACTTGACCTCCGTTGGGATATGCCGTCGTTGAAGACGTGGCCGCTCCGCCGTAAGCGCTACCGATGGGACCGGGCGACGAGGAAGCCGCCGATGAAGACGAGTTGGTGCTGAGACTGGCATTTGCTGCGGTTAACGAGCTGGACGGTCCGAAGATTTGCGTCGCCGATGTTCCGCCTGAGACCAGACCAGAGGACGAAGCGGCGCCGGTGCGGATGAACAGATTATGCAGGTCCATCGGGTTTTGCCGAAAATCCTTTTTCACTTCCAGCACCACGTGGTACTGGTTTAACTGCGTGAAGATGGTCGATACCTGACGCTGGCCGTAGGCGTCGTAGAGGGTCTGGTCGATACTGGAGGGCGTGATCCCCATGCGGTAAGCCGTATTGCGATCGAACACGAGCTTTGCCTGCAGGCCAAGCACCTGCTGGTCGCTGGCTACATCGCGCAGTTCCGGCCGCTTTTGGAGTTTTTCCAGCATTTGGGGCGCGTACGTGTTGAGTTCGTCGGCACTGGCATCTTCAAGGGTGTACTGAAACTGGGTGCGGCTTACGCGGTCTTCAACGGTGAGGTCCTGCACCGGCTGCATGAACAGGGTGATGCCGGGCACCTGTTCCAGTTGCGGTTGTAGCCGGCGAATCACGTCACTGGCGTTGATTCCCCTTTCGTCGAGCGGTTTCAAATTGATCAAAATGCGGCCGCTGTTGAGCGTGGTGTTAGTGCCGTCGATCCCAATGAATGAGGAAAGACTCTCGACTGCGGGATCCTTACCGATGATTGCGGCAAGCTGCTGCTGCTCGCGAGCCATCTCCGGAAAGGATACTGTCTGGGATGCCTCGGAGACGCCTTGAATGACGCCGGTATCTTGGATCGGAAAAAAGCCTTTGGGAATGAAGATGAAAAGAACGATCGTCAGAACGAGAGTGCCAGCCGCTACCAGCAACGTCGCCGTCTGCCAGCGCAGCACCCATTTCAGGGTCCGGCCGTAGAAAGCGATTACCGCTTCAAATGCGCGCTCGGATGCGCGGAAAAGGCGACCCTGCTCTGATTCCGGTTTGTGCTTGAGCAGCTTGGAGCACATCATGGGCGTCAGCGTTAGCGAGACAACTGCCGACACCAGGATGGTGACGCTGAGCGTGACGGCAAACTCACGGAAGAGCCGGCCCACAATGTCGCCCATAAACAACAGCGGGATGAGAACGGCAATTAGAGAAATGGTGAGGGAGACGATGGTGAAGCCGATTTGTGCGGAACCCTTCAGCGCGGCGCGGAGCGGGTGCTCGCCTTCCTCGATGTAGCGGACGATATTCTCGATCATGACAATGGCGTCATCGACGACGAAACCGGTGGAAATCGTCAATGCCATCAGCGTCAGGTTGTTCAGGCTGTAACCCAGCAGGTACATCACACCGAAGGTGCCCACAAGCGACAGCGGCACGGCGACGCTGGGAATGATAGTGGCGGCAAAGTTTCGCAGGAAGAGAAAGATGACCATCACCACCAGCGCTACGGTAAGCATCATCTCGAACTGCACGTCGCTCACCGACGCCCTAATGGTGGTGGTTCTGTCGGTCAGGATGCTAACCTGAACCGATTTGGGAAGGTTTGCGGTGAGCTGCGGGAGGAGAATCTTAATGCGGTCGGCGACGGTGATGATGTTGGCGCCCGGCTGGCGCTGAATGTTCACAATGACGGCGGGGACGTTGTTCATCCAGGCGGCCTGGTGGATATTCTCAGCATCATCCATGACCGAAGCCACGTCGCTCAGCTTGACGGGTGCGCCGTTTCGATACGCGATGATAAGCGGAGCGTAATCACTGCTCGACAGTAACTGGTCGTTGGCGCCGATCTGATAAGCCTGATGGGGTCCGTCGAAGCTTCCCTTGGCCTGGTTGACGTTGGCGGCCACGAGGGTGCTGCGCAAATCCTCCAGATTGAGCCCGTTGTTTGCCAGCGCCGTCGGGTTCGCCTCGATGCGCACGGCGGGCTTCTGGCCGCCGCTGATGCTGACCAGCCCCACACCGGGCAATTGTGAAATCTTTGGAGCCAGCCGCGTATCCGCGAGGTCTTCCACCTTCGAAAGCGGAAGGTCCTTCGAGGTCAATGCCAGCGTCAGGATCGGCGCATCGGCCGGGTTGGTTTTGCTGTAGATCGGCGGCGTTGGAAGATCCGGCGGAAGATAAGTCCCGGAGGCGTTGATGGACTGCTGTACTTCCTGCTCGGCGACGTCAATGTTGAGGTTAAGGTTGAATTGCAGCGTGATTACCGAGCTGCCGTCGGAGCTGGTCGAGGTCATCTGCTGCAGCCCGGGTACCTGGCCGAATTGACGCTCGAGCGGCGCCGTCACTGAAGAGGCCATCACGTCCGGGCTTGCGCCGGGATAAAAGGTGATGACTTGAATGGTCGGATAATCGACCTCGGGCAGCGCTGAAACCGGCAACTGCTTGTAGGCGACTATGCCCGTAAGCAGAATGCCGACCATCAGCATCGTAGTGGCGACTGGCCGGAGAATAAACGTCCGTGAGGGGCTCATGGAAACCGCTTAACTCCCCGTCTGGGTCTTGTCGCCTTCGAGACGCGCCCTGACCTTACTCCCTTCCTGGAGTTTGTCCACACCCGTCATGACGATGACGTCCCCGGGAGCGAGACCAGAGACGATCTCGGAGTCGCTGCCCTCGGTCGTGCCCACAACGATATTACGCACGGTGACCGAGGAATCCGGTTTCACCAGATAGACATAGGTGGTTTGCGAGTTCCGCTGAATCGCGGCGGAGGGAACCAGTGTAACGCCGTGTTTCTCTTCTACCAGTAGCCGCGCGTTGATGAACTGGTTGGGGAACAGGGCGTTGTCCTTGTTCTCGAAAGTCGCCCGGAGTTTGAGGGTGGCGGTTGTGGGATCGATTTGGTTATCGATGGTTGTCAGCGTCCCTTGGGTGATTTTCCGAGTCATGCCATGATCGTACGCATCTACTTTCAAGCGTTGACCGGCGTTAAGTCGTTTGACCACTGCCGGAATCTGGTCTTCAGGGATGGTGAAAATAACGCTGATGGGCTGAATTTGTGTGATCACCAGCAAGCCATTGGCGTCCGACGCGTGAACGATGTTGCCGGGATCGACGAGACGGAGGCCAACGCGGCCGGTTATTGGAGCGTTGATCTGGCAGTAAACGAGATTGAGCTTGGCGGCGTCGATTTGCCCTTGGTCGACTTTTATTGCACCCTCGTCCAGTAACACCGTCGCTCGCTGCGTTGCCAGTTGCTGTTCCGGAATGGCGTTTTGCGTTAACAGCGTTTCGTAGCGGGCGAGATCGGTTCGCGCGTTCGCCAGGGTGGCCTGGTCCTTAGCCATCTGCCCTTCAGCCTGTTCTAACTGAACCTGATAGGGCCGCGGGTCGATCCCCACCAATAGATCGCCTTTCTGAACGAGGTCACCTTCCTTGTAACGAACATTCATCAACTCGCCGTCGACGCGGCTTTTCACGGTTACGGTGTAGATTGGGGTCACCGAACCGAGACCGTTGTAATAAACGCCAATGTCGCCCTTCCGGGCTTTCGCCGCATCCACCGGAGTGACGAGAGCTCGTCCCCCTTTGGTGCCGGCTGACGATGGCGCAGCAGCGGGCTTTTTACCGGTCAATTTTGGCCAGAGGAAATAGGCGCCTAGACCCGCCAGAGCAAGGATGACTATCCAGACCCAACCACGGCGCTTTCCCGCTGGCGGGGTCGTGCCCCCGCGCAACTCTTTCTGAGGCGCTGGCGTCGGATGCTCTAGCGCAGATGGCGGTCTTTCAAGAGGGTCGAGCGCAGATGGAGGCGGCTGCTTCATGCGTTTTTATGAGTATTATCAGTATATACAGCCATTTGCTTGAAGAGCATCCCCGCAACGGTATTCTTTCGAACAGCCCTAAGACACGGGCCTATGGATGGTAGGACGCCCTCGCTTATGTGGATGTTACGCCAGATGCCTCTAAAGGGCTATGGGCCCTTATTTTTCAATCGCGGCGGCCAGCGCACGAGCGAAGCCGCCACCGCGATCCACGATGACCGAATCGAGACCCAGCCACGCGGCCCTATCTCCAAGCAGAAACGGGAGTACATAATAGCCCCACTTTCGTTTTTCCTTGGGAAAGAAGATCTCGATGCGGTAGTCAAAACCAAAGAATCGGGAACCCCTATCGCGGTATCAGACCACCGGCTCGAATGGCGAAAGTAGGCTTGCAGCTTCAATGCGGCCGGGCAGCCGGGCGTCCTGATAGAGAAAGGCCTTCTCGCTCCAAGTCTCGACTTTGACCGGACGCAATGCTCCCGCTTCGACCAGTTCGTCAATTCGCGGGCGCGATCGACTTTGCGTCCGTGGGCATCCCGAAGCATTTCCGGAACTCCATATTGTACGCCGTGTCATTCGATAGCTCTTGAGATGTTGCGCTTGTTAACGACTTTGGATAAAGTTAGGCGACCGGAGGGTGAGACGAATGCCATTTTGTGCAAGTTGTGGATCGCCCGTTGAGGGGCGGTTCTGTGCCAAGTGCGGCGCGGCGATGGGAGCGGCGCCGGCAGGTGGAGGACCCACGCCTGCATACAACCCGCCTCCGCCGGCTGCTGCGGCGGCAGCAGGCATGACCGACAATGTGGCGGGCGCGCTTTGCTACCTCGTTGGCTTCATTACCGGTATCCTGTTTCTCGTGATCGAGCCCTATAGCAAGAAGCCGTTCGTCCGCTTCCATGCGTTTCAGTCCATCTTTTTCTGCGTGGCCTGGATCGCTTTCTCGATCGCGCTTGGCATTGTTTTCGCGATTGTCGGACTGGCTCTGCACATGTGGGTCCTTCTTATACCGCTCCGATTGATCCTATGGCTCGCCGGCTTCGTCCTGTGGCTATTTTGTATGTTTAAGGCCAATAGCGGCGAATGGTTTCAGCTGCCGATCATCGGCCCGATGGCGCTCAAGCAGTCCGGAGCAACACCTAGCGCACCGCAAGCGTAACCTTGTAATCAGGTGTTAGGTGCCAGGTGTTAGGTGTTAGTGGATGACGACTTCTACCCGCAACAGCTCGCGCATCATCATCCGCGCCGGCGCGAACTAAATTTTCATGCTCCAATGGCCGCTGGCAACTTCTGCAATTCGGCTGGTGCGCTGTCGTTGGGAACCGAGCAGCCGGGCGAGAGCAAAAATTTCGGGCCTGCGGCCGCCGCGGCCGATTTGCATTGGGCTTCGATTTCGGACCTCTCCAACTTGCGGTAATTCACTTCGTCGATTCCACCCATGATGGCCATGGAGAAATCGCGCCGGACGTCGCTGATTGGAATTCCTGTCACGTGAAGGGAATAGTTAATCGCGGCCGCCGGAAAGTCGCGGAAGACAGGTAACTGGTCCCGGTCGGTATGCAAATGCAAGATGTTCAACCGTGCCATGCGCACGGCCTCGAGGATTCTCTGGTCGAATGGCGCGCTGAACCGCACGTAATCGTCGCGCGACATAGCAGCGTCATTCGCATTCGCCACTGCCAGGAGAATGCCCGCGGCGCCGGTTTCAACCGCCCGCTTCGCATGACGAATTTCAGATTGCGTGATCACATCGAGAGCGTCCAGCAGAGCTTGCGGCTTTTCATTTTTCAGCCGGCGTACTTCTTCGGGTGAAGACAGCTTCTCGGCGACATTAAACGGATTGAAGAGGGTTTCGATGAAGTAAGTCTGCCCATCCAGCCCGTTTCGGATTAACTCGAGCGCGCGGATTTGCGCGGGGAACGGATTGGACTCTACCTTCAACTCGAACCATTTTCCCGCCGGGCGAGGATAAGCGAAGTCGCTCATCACTTTGACGAAATCCGTGCGGTATTGGCGGTGAAAATCCAGCGTGGCTCGGGCGTGCTCGTCCGCGGTCTTCAATCCGAAATGGTGCCAGAACGAGAACGGCGGCCGATCTACGTCGCGGCCTTCCAGAGCGCGGTCGACGCGTTCTTTGCGGTTGAGGGCAGCAGCGCGTGCCACCGAGGCGGCGGCGCCAAGCAGAAAGCTTCGCCGAAGCATATTCATCCCGAAGGATTAGTATGATAGCAGAACTCGCTTGTGCCCAGGCATTCGGTTCTGTGAACCGCGGCACGCGATAATGGTTTTTCACTTCGAGGAGAATCATGCAAAAGGAATCTTGCGACATCGGACTGATTGGTCTGGCGGTGATGGGCCAGAATCTGGTCTTGAACATGAATGACCATGGGTATTGCGTGGCGGTGTTCAACCGGACAGTCGCGAAAGTCGATGACTTTATCAACAATGAAGCCAAGGGCACGCAAGTTGTAGGCACGCACTCCATTGCGGAACTGGCCGAGGTTCTGAAGAAGCCTCGGCGCGTGATGCTCATGGTCAAGGCAGGGGATACTGTCGATCAGATGATTGACCAGCTTCTACCGCACCTCGAGAAGGGCGACATCATCATCGACGGGGGCAACTCTCTCTATACGGATACGAACCGCCGGACCAGGACCCTCGCGGAAAAAGGGATTCTGTTCATTGGAACGGGCGTTTCAGGAGGCGAAGAAGGCGCCCGGCACGGGCCATCTATTATGCCCGGCGGGAATCCGGCTGCGTGGCCGCACGTGAAAGAGATTTTTCAGGCGATCGCCGCCAAAGTGGAAGACGGCACGCCTTGCTGCGACTGGGTGGGAGAAAATGGCGCCGGCCATTACGTCAAGATGGTCCACAACGGCATCGAGTACGGCGACATGCAGTTGATCTGCGAAGCGTACCAGTTGCTCAAAGATGGGCTAGGACTGAGCGCCAAAGAATTGCACGACGTATTCGCGGAGTGGAACAAAGGCGAGTTGGACAGTTACCTCATCGAAATCACCTATCAGATTTTCGCCAAGAACGATGAAGACGGAACGCCGCTGATCGACAAGATCCTGGATACCGCAGGCCAGAAGGGCACCGGAAAGTGGACCGGCATCAGCGCGCTTGAAACCGGCACGCCGGTGACGTTGATCGGAGAAGCCGTGTTTGCGCGCTGCCTGTCTGCCATGAAAGACGAGCGCGTTGGCGCTGCCAAGGTTTTGAGCGGGCCGAAACCCGCGGCCGTTCAGGATCGCAAGAATTTCATTGAAGATACGCGCCTGGCGCTTTACTGCTCGAAGATGATCTCCTATGCGCAGGGCTACATGCTGCTGCGCGAGGCGGCGAAAGAGGAGAAATGGAATCTCAACTTCGGCGGCATCGCTCTGATGTGGCGCGGGGGCTGCATCATTCGCAGCCGCTTCCTGGGAAAGATCAAACAAGCCTACGACAAGAATCCGCAGCTCACCAATCTGCTGTTGGATGACTTTTTCAGCCAGACGCTGAACGGTTACCAGGCTTCCTGGCGGCGCGCCATCATTAAGGCCATCGAGTCCGGCGTGCCGACACCGGCGTTTTCCACCGCGCTTTCGTTCTATGACGGCTACCGCACGGCCCGTCTGCCCGCGAACCTGCTGCAGGCCCAGCGCGATTTTTTCGGCGCCCACACCTACGAACGAGTGGACAAGCCGCGCGGCCAGTTCTTCCACACGAACTGGACCGGCCGCGGCGGCAGGATTTCGTCGGGTACATACAACGTCTGAGCAGGGGACTTCGATGAGTTACGGACTGAACATTCGGAGCGGCGCGCTGGACTTCGTCTCATTGGGAGCGCTGGTGCACCGTTTGGACTCGGGCATCATTCCTTTCCGCAAGGCGACGCACTGCCAGATCCACGTCAGCGGCGGCGAGTTCAATGTAGCGGCCAACCTCGCGGATTGCTTTCAATTGCAGACCGGCATCGTTACGGCCATGGTCAACTATCCGATCGGCGACCTGGTGGCCGAACGCGTGAAAGCCATGGGCGTTCGGCCGTTCTACAAGCGGTTTGAACACAACGGAGTCAACGGCCCGAACATCGCCACCGTCTACAGCGACCAGGGCTACGGCGTGCGCGCGCCGGTGGTTTTCTACAATCGTTCGAACGAAGCGGGGGCGCTGCTGAAGCCCGGCGACTTCGACTGGAACGCCATTTTCGCAGGTGGCGTGCGCTGGTTCCATAGCGGCGGAATCTTCGCGGCGCTGTCTGAAACCACAGCCGAGCTCATCATCGAAGGTATGCAGGCCGCTAAAGCCGCGGGCGCCGTAGTGTCGTTCGATCTAAACTTCCGGGAGAAGCTCTGGAGAATTTCGGGCGGCCAGGATCGCGCGGTGTCGGTGATCGGGCGCATCGTGAAAAATGTCGATGTCCTGGTTGGAAACGAAGAGGACCTGCAAAAAGGACTGGGCATACCCGGCCCGGAGGTGGCGGCGAAATCCAAGCTCGATCCGAGCGCATTCTTTGGGATGATCGACCGGGTGGTCGAGAAGCATCCGCAAGTCAAGATCGTCGCGACCACATTGCGCGAAGTGCATTCCACCAATCGTCACAACTGGGGCGCGGTGGCCTGGATCAACGGCCGGACGCACGTCGCTCCCACCGGCGAACTGCACGTTCTGGATCGCGTGGGCGGTGGCGACGGTTTCGCATCCGGATTTATTTACGGAATCCTCACCGGCGAATCTCCGGAGGAGGCTATCAAACTGGGCTGGGCGCACGGCGCGCTGCTGACTACATTTCCCGGTGACACCACGATGGCTACCGTGGAGCAGGTAAGAGCCTTCGCCAAGGGCGGCTCTGCGCGGATTCAACGGTAATCTCCGTTCATCGTGCTTTCATGTTTGGCGGGGCACAATGGAACAAATGAAAATATTGGCTCGAATCTCGATGTTCCTTGGCCTGGCTGCGCTATGCGCCGCCGCGGATGCTCCTGGATTCAAGGTAACCAAGAAATACTCCATTCCGGGCGAGGGTGGTTTCGACTACATCATGTTCGACAGCTCCTCAAACCGGCTTTATGTGTCGCACGGCACCAAAGTAGATGTCCTCGACGCCGATTCCGGCAAAGTGGCGGGCGCGGTAGAAGACACGCCGGGGGTTCACGGCATCGCCACGGTTCCGGCCCTGCACCGTGGATTCACAACCAACGGCGAGAACGGGACGGTGTCGGTTTTTGATACGAACACCCTCAAAACCATCAAGAAAATCTCCGTCGCCAAGGATCCAGATTTTATCTTCTACGATCCCCGTACCAAGCGTGTGCTGGTGTGCCACGGCGATGGGGCCGCCATTACCGCCATTGACCCTGAGAAGGCGGTGGTCGTGGGCAAGATAGACCTCGGTGGCGGAGCCGAAGCAGCGGTTGTGAATGGGCAGGGCACAGGATTTGTGAATCTCGAGGAAGAGGCCGAAGTAGTCAGTTTCGATCCGCAAAAGCTGGCGGTCAAACAAAAGTGGCCGATCACCGGCTGCAAGACTCCCACCGGACTCGCCATCGACGCGCCCAACTCAAGGTTGTTCATCGGGTGCAGGAGCAAGGTGTTGGCGGTGATGGATGCCACGAGCGGCAAAGTGATCACGACTCTGCCGATCGGCGACAGGGTTGATGCGGTCGCCTTCGATCCGGACAACAAGTTGATCTTCGCATCCAATGGCGGTGGAACCGTGTCGGTCATCCGGCAAAAGAGCGCCAATGAATACGAGTCCGTGGGCGACATTCAAACGCAGAAAAGCGCCAAGACCATGGCGTTCGATCCCAAGACCAAGCGCCTGTTCCTTTCCGCCGCTGAGATGGAAACTGGGGCGAAAGGGCAACGGGCGCGACCGAAGCCGGGATCATTTACGGTTCTGGTCGTAGAGCGGCAGTAAAGTACTTCACTTTTGAGCGGCCGGAATCGACGTAAACGAGCCGATTGGATTGTAGCGGAGCCCAAGCGCAGAAAGATCGACGTTGGGCGATGAAAACTCCGCAACGCCCTGGACATTCCCTGTTACTGGAAATTGTGTCGGAACGACAAAGGCGCTTCGGCCTAATGGCGCGAGGTTGACGGTCCCATTCCCCAGGAATGTGCCGTTCAAATCCCGCAGCGTCACCGACACTGCAGTCGCCTGGGATGGATCCTGATTGGCCAGTGCCATTGCCGTAGCAAAGCCCAGCGTATTATCAAAGGGCACGACAAATTGCTGCATGCCGGATAGGCTAAGCGGCACAGCTCCTTCAGCATCACGCACGATACTCAGCTGCTGCCGGAAGATCGCGGTTCCCGCGACAGATCCTGTTGTGATTACCTGACCCCAGCCTTGCGACAACACGGGCGAGAACCCGGCGGTGTCGATGATTCTCGATCCGCCGACAGGAATGACGTCGCTATACTCGGAGACTCCGCCGGTACCTGCCACCTGCAGCGCCCAGGGCGTTCCATAAGGCTGTGTGAACCTCACGGAAACGGGGGCCGGCGCCGAACCGGTATTGACAAGGATCATCGTCGTTTCCCAGCCACCTCCGTCAGCGATTTGGGATATGGTTGCAGTTGTCCCCGCAGCCGGTAAACCGGCAGTATTGATAGGTTCAATGGACGCGAGCGTGTAGCGAGGGCTGGCTCGCAGGCCCAGGGCCGAGATTTCCACCGGTGAAGTAAACTCCGCTACCCCGCGTTGATTCGCAAGGCCGGAGAATTGCAATGGCAAAACGAATGCTTGCCGGCTACCCGGCTGCAAAACGAGAGAACCATTGGAAATTTGCTGTCCATCCTCGTCCCTGAACACGCACTTCACGGCCGCCGTCTGCACATTGTCAGGATTGAGCATTGCCATCGCCGTAACGAAACCTAGCGTGTTGTCAAACGGAACCAGGAAGTGATTTCCCGAACTGGATTTAAGAGGAACCGCGCCTTCAGTATCCACACTGCCGGCGGCGTGCTGGCGGAAAATGGCCGTTCCGCTGATCGATTTCGCCGCATCGACCTCACCCCAACCTTGAATAAGACTACTGGAGGTCCCTTGCGTCTCGATAGTGCGTGAACCGCCTACCGGGATCACGTCAGAGTAGGTTGTCACCGGCCCGATGCCTTGAAGCGGAATCGCCACAGCTCGTCCGTAGGCGTCCCGGAAACTGAGCATATACGGCGCCGGATCAGAGTCCGTATTCACAAGCACGATTGTGGTCTTCCAGCCGTTGCCGTCGGCGACCTGAGGAATCCTCAAGTGATTGTCCCGAAGCGTAAGGGTGACAGGTATGCTTGTCGGGGCCGCTCCGCTATCTGGTGAAATTGTGATGGTTCCCGAGTATATCCCTGCAGCCATACCGGCAGTGTTTGCTGATACGGACACCAGGGCGGGCGCACTGGCAACCTGGCCAGTCGCTCCATTTACAGTCCCCGTACTGCCCTGCGGCGTTGGCTTTACGGAAAGCCAGCCTCCGCCCATGGACGACGTAGCGAAGCCTAACTGACTGCCGGTGCTGGAGACGGTGATCGTCTGACCCCTACTTATCGAAGAACCGACCTGCGCATCAAAGGATAACGACGACGGTGTGACGGCCAGGTATCCTGCCTTGGCCACTGTCAGAGTTACGGGAATACTTACCGGATTGTTGCTCGCGCCAACGGATCCAATCGAGATTGTGCCGGTATATGTCCCTGGCGCAAGGCTGCCCGGCAGTACCGAGACGCTTAGGCTGGCGGGTGTTGTTCCGCCGGCGCTGTTAATCGATAGCCACCCGCCGCCGAAAGCAGTGGATACAGCGGCAGTGAAGTTAGTGTTCCCGGCCGATACGGAGAGTGTCTGGGGACCTGGACCAGGGAACCCCTGCTGGTAGTAGAAGGACAACGCACTAGGTTTGGCAATGAGTGTCGCGCCGTCTCTAACGACAAGAGTGACGGGGATATTCTGGGAACTCCCGGCAGCAAGGGATGAAATCGTAATTGTAGTCTGGTAAGTGCCTTTGGATAAATTGCCAGGATTCACAGATATATTGGCAGATGCCGGCGTCGCGCCACTCAGCATGTCGGCCGACAGCCAGCCAACGGGTGGAACCGACATCTCGAAATCCAGTGGCGCTCCGCAGCTTGAAATAAGGAGAGGGCTCGACGATAGTCCTCCGGAACCCATCTGGTAATTAAAGGTGAGGGAGCCGGGGCTGAGGGAGAGCCCGGGGCTATTGGCTATTAACAACACCGGCACCGACTGTGGGCTGTTGCTTGCAGTTGGAGATGCCACGGTCACAGTGCCGTTGTATGTCCCGGCAGAGATCCCGTTCGTGTTGACGGACACGTTGATATTTCCGGGCGTGACTCCAGCCTGAGAATCGATACTTAACCACGCGCCATTGCCGCCCGCAGAGTTGGCGGTCGCGGTGAAGCCCACAGAGAATGGGCTGCCCTCGACGCCATTGCTCGACAACGCCAGGCTCAGCGGGCCGGGCGCGTTGCATCCAATCTGGTAGTTGAACGCAAGCAAGGCAGGTAATGCGGACAGACGGATGTCAGGCACAGTGAGCGTAACGGGAACGTTGACCGGGCTGTTGGATGCCGTAGAGGATGTGATGGCGATACTTCCGGTATAGACTCCTGGCGCGAGTATGACCGGTTTTATTGAGACGGCGAAAGTACCCGGCGTGCTCGACTGCGCCGCGCTGACCGCCAACCAATTGCCTCCGGTGGCCGTCGAGGCAGAAGCGGCCCACGACACGCCTGAACTTGGAACATCACTTGTCACCGAAACGGATTGAGCGATTGGCGGGTTGCCGCCGACTTCGAGCATGAACGAGAGCGATTGCGGATTGACGGACAGTAAAGGGCCGTTAGCGACGGCGAGTGTGACAGATATTGTCAATGGGGTTGCTGTGGCGCCCGTGATAGTTACCGTTCCTGAATAATTGCCAAGTGCAAGCCCCTGTGGAGCGGATGATATGCACACATTCGCAGGTGTGACGCCCGCGGCTGGAGTTACCGCCAGCCAGTTGTCACCAGATGCCGTTGATGCACTGGCGGAGAAATTAACGCCGGAAGAAGCGCTTGTGAGCGTGAAGCAAACCTGCGCCGGCGGCGGGGAAGTTATCTGAAACAGAAATGCGATTGACTGCGGAATCGAAACGACTAGCGTTACTGGAACTGTGATTGGGCTGGCTCCCGCAGTTGAAGATGCGACAGTTATTTTTCCCTGATATGTTCCAGACAACAATCCGGCCGGGTTAACAGCCACCGAAGCAGTCGTAGGAGTCGTCTTACCGTCTGTATTCACGGAGAGCCACGCGCCTCCCGAGGCCTTCGCGGTGAGAGTTTGTCCCGGTGGATAACTGGTCAACGATATGGTCTGTGGGGCTGGCGGAGTGAGGCCCATTTGGTAACTGAACGACAGAGAACCTGGAACGGCCCAGATTGTCGGTTTGGTTGGTTCGGTTATGGAGAGATGAACAGGAACGGTTGTAAACGGCTGATTGGGCGTGCTGATCGTTATCGCGCCGCTATATGTTCCGGCCGTCAAGCCGGTGACACTGATTGTGACTGAGATACTTGAGGGTGTCGTTCCGTTTAGGGGGTTTATGGTCAGCCAAGGGTCACCAGAAGTCGAAGCCGTGAAGTTCAGCGGAGCACCGGTGCTGGTTACGGAAATACCCGGTTGCTGGGCAGGAGGCAGCGGCCCGCCGATTTCATAAGTTATCGAATATGACGTGGGAGCCACGACCAACTGTCCTTGTGCCCGTACCACTTGGGGCGGCCCGAGCAAGACCGTGAGGAAAAGCGCAAAGTTCAGCAACGTGACCCGAGTGGCGTGATTTGGCTCGATGGTTGCGCGGTCAGTCACAATTCTCTTCATACAAATACGGCTTCGAAACTAGAGTAGCCCATCGAAGGTCGGCGGTGCAGGTTTCGCTTTCTCAGATCCTTCTCGTGAACTGAGGGAAGGAATAAGCTTGAGACAGGTGTGAGAAATCGCAATTCTATTCGCGCCAGTCTGAATCGTAGACGCGATCGTGGTTGCGTGGCAAGATTCACCTTGGTTAGGCGGGACAGGTTTCTGAACGGGATTCGGGATCCGCACGGCGCTCGCCTCGCTGCGGCCTAGAGAAACCGGCGTAAGTTGAGAGAACATTGGTCGGGGCGCGAGCCCGGCGCCGGGGAGAGGATTCGGGAGCTATGGAAGAAAGGGAGTTGCGAAACGGTTGGAGGGGATGAGCAAGCACCCCGTCAGATAATCCGGTAGAATCGCAGGGCCCTTCCAAGTTCGATGCCCAGCCAAGCCGCCCGCACATAACCGGGTAAGATGGCCAGCCGGAGGGAAGCTGCCGCGAAGCGTTGAGCCACTACCGGTAGTTTTGGCCGGTTGTGGTTATCACACGATGCCAGCATCAGGACTGCCATCAGTAGCTTTGCCACTAGCGGATCACTTCCTTGTTCAGGTTGGCATTGCAGACTGGCACGGCGGTTAGTCCCCCTTACAGCAAGTGTAAGATTGGAAGGCATCGCATTCTAGACCACAAAAGTTAAGTCCGGAAGCGCTAACGAAGGTTCACGAAAATTGGGATCGGCATATGGTAGTGCAAATATGCAGCTTCCACCCGTATTCCCAATCCACCTGACGGTCATTGCGCCTGAACACCGGTGGTAACATCCTGGCGGCAGTGGCGCAGTTTGAACGGGAGTTGATCCGGGAGCGTGTCAGTGCGTCGAATTAGCGCTCCCACCATCGGGATTGCATCCGGCTCAGGGAGGTGGTACTGAAAGACGAGGAGGTGGAATCATGGCCGAACAGAAAGTCGCCAAATGCGCTCATCCGGGGTGCAATTGCCCTGCATCGAAAGATAGCAAGTATTGCAGTGACTATTGCGGGATGGTGACCATCAACTACCTGTCCATCGCATGCGAGTGCGGGCATACGGAGTGTGCTGTTGGCAAGGCGGTAGGAGCGGCGGGGTAAAACTTCGAGCACTCTGGATTTTGTGACGTGAATTGTGACGCAAAACCACACCCTCGGATCACTTTCAACCGACCAGCCATCATGTGGACATCCGCGTGGACACAACCCGAGTCATCGCGGGTGCACACGGTAAGTGGCAAGAATCATTTGGTCGGGGCGCGCGGATTTGAACCGCGGACCCCCTGCGCCCAAGGCAGGTGCGCTACCAGGCTGCGCTACGCCCCGACATTTGAAGCTCTCTTGATTTTAAACTACTTCCACAAATTGCCCTACTCTGTCCGCCTAGAAATCGGGCAAAAACCCACCTCGGCAAAAGCCGGTTGGCCGCTATTAGCCTTCCGATTCATCTTCTGCGATACCTCCCGGGATTTCGTTCGGTGTCTTCAAATCGGGAATCCACATTACCGCATTTCCAGATCAACGTGCTCCTTCTTCATAGCCGTCAGTTCCTTGTATATCCGAAGCCCTCCTAGCCGAGCCTCCGAATGAGGCGCCGTGGTTGTCGCTGTCTTCATTGAAGGGATCGAGGCCGCTACGCCAAGCCCGCACCACACGACAATGCTAAAGGCCTTCCCCGCTGCTAACCGGCGGGCAGCAAACTGGCAAACAAGGGCAACTCAGACAGATTTTCGAAGGGTATTTCAGCTTCGTGGATCACCAGCGGAAACTCAGCCAACTCCGCTGTGCCGGGGCTCAGTGGCTGATATGGCTCGGACTCTACTCCATAAAAAAGGAGCATATTGTGAACGAAGGGATCTGTTTCCGGAACGCGCGTTGGATTCGAGAGGATGACTATAGTCTTCTCCTGCTTGTGATACCGCAAAATCGTAGTTAGCTCCAAGAAAACACCGGGTGTGAGCTTTTCGAGATCCATTACAATCAACGCGGCGTCCTGAACCAGTCGATCGAGAACTTCCTGCCAGCCGTCAAATGGAAGTTGCAGCTTGGGGATGGCGTGCCGGTAGTCGGGCCGCTGGACCACGGGGTTGGCAATTCCGATCATCGGCAGACGGCCAGCCAAGCCAGCAGCCAGCCTGCTCTCCACCCTCCCGCGATCGCTCAGATTGAAACGAATCCTCTCGGCCACGGACTTCTTGAAAAGGTGGCTTGGCAGCGTCTTCTCATAGGCTTCGAGATCGAAGTTGCGCAAAAATAACCCGAAAGCTTGTTTCTGCTCGCGGCATTCCAAGAGGATCTGGGTGGCTTGCTGATGGAGTTCGCGTGCCTCCTGAATACGCCGCTGAAGTTGACTTCGATGTTCAGCGATATGCAGTCTAAGCGATCGCGCCAGCCGGATCTTCCGAGCGGTATAGCTCAGGCCCAGGAGGATGCCGGCACCCAGAAAGATCCGCGCCTTACGGCTGCGCGGGACGCGAAGTAACGGGGTTGAGAAGAGAAGGCCACCCAGGATCGGAACGGCTGCGGCGGCAACGATACTTTGGCGATAACGCCTCGTCAGGTATGCGGTCATTTCGCGTTCGAAGGAGTCGGTCAGCGCGTGATCGGTCGATAAGCTGGCCGGTGCTTCCCCATTCGCTCCGGATTCCGGCACGATCTCGATGATGGCGCGCACGTCTTTCCGCCCGCGGAGGAGGAGACGGGTGGTTTGAGCGGACGCATCGGCTACCACAATATCGATACCCCGATGAGGCCTTTCGACGATCTCGCGAGACTTCTCGACCAGCTCTCGAATTTCCGGTTCTTGAGCGTCGCCGAACCGTTGCATAAACTCCTGGACGGACCGCAGGGCTTCATCAGGCATGTAGGTGTTCACAAACGTCGCGGTCCTGTTGAAGAGGGCCCTGGCCGCTACGATGCGCGATTCGGTGTCGGCTGGATTAACCAAAAACTGCAGTGCACGATCGAAGCTCACAAGCGCTTCGTGGTCGCGTTCCAACTTGATCAAAGTCGTTCCTTGATTCAGCAGAACCACAGCCGCCGTGGTCCACAACTCCGCCGGAGGATCGGGTCCCACCATCGCGAGCGCCTGCTCGAACGCATCGAGCGCCTCAGCAAATTCATTTCCGTCTCTGAGGACATTCCCTTTGTCGGAAAGAGCCGTCGCCACCGCCTTCTTGCCCCAAACCGACGAATCCGAACCGATGCATCGCACTGCTTCGTCAAAGGCGCCTGCGGAACGCTTGGTCTCACCAGTTCTGGCTAATGCCTCTGCCTTTGCATACCAGGCAATGGCCACCCGGTCGCGCAGAACAGAATCGGACGCTTCGCTCCAACGAGCGATCAACTCCCCGAGAACCGCGATCGCTTCCTGGTTATGGCCGACCTTTGACATCTCCTGTGCCTTCTGATAGATCGATTGCGCCTCTTTCCGCTCGGCGACGACTTTTTGGTCGCTCGCAGCCGCAGCTAGTTTCCGCAAAGCCGGCTCCGTAGCTTCGGAACAGAGGCTAAGAGCATGGTCAAATGCGCGTATGGCTTCCGGTATGCGCCCGGCGCTAAGCAGCGCACCTCCCTTATTCGTGAGAGCGCTGGCGACCTGTTCCCGAATTCCAACCTGCACGTCGGTTGCAAAGCGAAGCACCGTATCGTCCAGAACCACGAGTCCTTCTTCGACCCTGCCTGCGAGAATGAGAAGAGTCCCTTTATTGAATAACGCGCGAGCCACAAGCTCTCGCGAGTAAGGGTCAGCGGCTTCTCCCACAAGGCTCAGCACTTGTTCCATGGCGCGAAGCGCTTCCTGAGAGCGGTGCAAGTCCACAAGTGTGGCTCCAAGGTTGAGCCATACACTCGCCGCCATGGCGTCATCGGGCGCCGGGGTCTGGCCCAAGCGCGTTAGAACGCTCTGGAATGCTTCGATAGCCTCTTCAGGATAGCCCGAGAGGCGGAGCAGAACGCCCTTGTCACTGAATGACTGCAAGACGCAACGCTGAAGATCATTTGAAGGGTCGTGCTCGAAGCGCCGGATGATTTCGTCGAACGTTTGCACCGCCTCCGTCGCCTGACCGGTTTGAACCTGCAGGGCGGCCTTTTCGCGCAACGCTTCCGCTACTTCGCTCCGGAGCGCCGTTTCGGGGGCATCCCCGAATGCCCGGAGGAGTTCACCAATAGCGGTCATCGCTTCTTGGACTCTTCCCAGCCTTCGAAGCGCAGTGCTCTTCTCAGTCAGCGAATGCGCCACGCGTGCGCGTATTGCCGGTTCCTCAGCAGCTGGGAAGCGGTTTGCGAGAGCTTCAAACGCCGCGATCGATTCCTCGGTCCGGCCATCATCGCGGAGAGCAATGCCCTTGTTGTAAAAAGCCAAAGCTAAAGTGATGCGAACCGGCGACGTTTCGTCATCTGCAAAACGGCGGATGACTTCATCAAAAACCGACACCGCCTGGGCGTTCTGTCCGGCCAGCCGAAAAGCCGTCGCCTTGTTGAAAAGTGCTGACGCCACCAGGCTGCGAACCGCCGGATCGGAGCACTCGCCGCATTGCTGCACCATTCGGTCCAGAATCTCGATACCTTCTTGGGTGCGGCCGGATTTCAACAGGCTGATACCGGATCCAAAGAGATGATTCGCAATCAATGCATAGTACACGGGCTGTGGTGGATTACCGAATCGCTGCCGGAATTCGTCGAAAGCGGCCGCAGCCTCGTCGTCCCCGCAACTCGTGAGGGCAATACCCTTGTAATAGAGCGCCTGTGCCACCAGACTTCGAGCTTCGGGTGCGGTGCTGCTGTTGAACTCCCGAGTGACCTGATCGAACAACGCAGCTGCTTCTCGCAGTTGGCCGGCGTTATGCAAAACCAGGCATTGCTCGATCAGCGCCCTTCCTGATTCAATTGAAAGTTGTGGGCGAGCTTCCACGCAAGCTGCTTCCGGACTGTCGCCAGTCTATCACGGCCGAAGCGCAGGCCTCTCCATGGGCCGCCTGGTAAAGCACCAGCCCTTCGTCGAAGCGGCCCCAAAACTGTATCAAGATTCTCTTAAGGATGATTCGCAGTCAGCAAGGGATACGGGTCAATGGGAGTGCCTTGCCACCAATGTTTTTCTGGCCCCAGTTTAAAAATCGTAAAATGCAAGTGCGGAGCGTTGCGTGAGGCGTCGCCAGTGCTGCCGACATACCCTAGGATTTCGCCTTTTCTGAGCAGCGTCCCTTCTTTGAGGCCCTGCGCATAACGGTCCAGATGGGCGTAATAATAGCACCATGTTTGCGTGTCATCGAACTGATAAACGGTCAAACCGCCGGGTTTGCTTTTGAACAGCTTGACCACGTTCCCCTCATCCGCCGCCACTACCGGCGTGCCGCACGCCGCCATTATGTCCAGCGCTTCATGGCGATGACCGTTATGAGTCTCGTTGAAGTTGTCTACCAGGCTGGAAGGGTTTACACCTCTGACCGGGATCAGGAGCCCGCGCGGCCCAGGGCCTGGCGCAACTGACGGCAGCAGCGCCTCGGGAAGGTTCTCAGCCTGATGCGCCGGCAAGTCCAGAGAGGGTGCGGGCACTGTCGAAATACTGCTGTCCGGTGGAGCATTCGGCACGGCACGTGGCGCCTGGAACGGATGCGGCGTGGCGGCGGCTTTCATAACTCCAACTGTGCCCGCTTGCCGCAATAAGACCGTGATGAAAACAATGCCGGCGGCGAAACCAGCGAAAAAGATAGCGATGGATCGAATGCTCATTAATCCTCGAGAGTTGCCGGGGTTCCCGGTTTCACGATGTCGGCCAGCTCCCAGGCATCCCAGTTAGTCAAGCGAATGCAGCCGTGCGACTGAGTATGGCCGATCTTTGACGGATCCGGCGTACCGTGAATGCCGTAGTGCTCTTTGGAAAGATCGATCCACACAACGCCTACGGGGTTGCGCGGACCTGGCGCAATCTTCGCTTTTTCATTCGGGTTGTGCGCATCCCAGAACAGCTCGGCGTTGTAGTGGAACACCGGGTACTTGGATACCCCGAGAATCTTCCATTCGCCGATGGGCAGCGGATCGTGGCCGCTGCCGATAGTCGCGCGATAATACGCGAGCATCTTGCCGTTCGCGTCGTACGCGCTCACTGAGCTATCCGATTTCGAAACCACTACCGACGCAGCCTGTCCCGGCGGCATCGTGATCACATTGGGAACTATGATCTGCTCTCCCGACTGATCGAACTTCTTGCCGGGATTCAAAGCTTCAAGCAGCTTCGGGCTGGAATGGAATTTCTCAGCAAGGCCCGCCAGCGGAGATTCGAAACCAAGGTACTTCAACTTGGCTTGTTTCATTAGGTCCGCAGGTATTGGCCCGAAGGGTCCTGCCACGTCCTCCCGGGCGATCGTATAGGTAGTAAGGGCCGGAGCCGAGTCCGCATTCAATGCTCCCCAGGTCGCCGGGCCCACATCTTCTTCAGCCGGGAGATTCCCCTTGCGCTGGAAAGCTGCAACGGTTTTCTGAAGATTGACGCCGTCTTCGCCATCGATCTGGCCACAGGAAAAATGCGCCCGGTTGAGCAAGATCTGCAGGCGCACAACCGCAGAGCCCTTCGAATTCGGGCCGATCGTCTGGTTTAACTGTGTGTCATTGATGACGTTCGGATCGAGCGCCTCTTGTTTATCATGCGGATCGTCTGTATGCCGAGCTCTACTGACCTTACTTTCAGCCGGCGTGCAGAGCAACGCAATCAAGGGTAGGATTGGTGCCATCCTTAACAAAGGTCTGCGCATATATCCTTCCCAAACAACCTCCGTAAGAGACAGCACAAGTACTAGCGCCCGGCGCCGGGTCCTCTCTTGCGGGGGATGCAATTAAATTGCCGTTTGGAAGGGCATAAGAGCCGCTGCGGTTTTTCGCCGAAGAATTTCTCCGTTGCGTCGACACCCGCCAGATGCGCTGCGCGGGATCAACCGACAACCACAGGTTCCGGATCACCACCTGTCCATCGGAGTACTGTGGAATAGATCTCTCGTTCCAGCCAAACTCTTCGCCAGTCAATCTGCCCGCGGGACGAACGTTCAAAATCCATTGGCGGTTCTTATTCTTGGTCATCGAGTGTCCTCATTCACTGCTCTGCTATTTCATCTACCCGCTCGGGATAGAACGCAACATGCCCCTTGATTGGCACAACGGCTGGAAACGGCTCCTGGTATGACCACACTGCATTGACGGACTTCTTTCCTCCAGCGGGAACGCTATAGTAATTGCAATCGGCTAGTCCGCGATCATCCCTCCATCCACCGGGATGGAGGCACCAGTCATGTACGACGCATTTGCCGAAGCGACAAAAGCGATCACATGAGCGATTTCCTCTGGTGCTGCGAGACGTTTGACTGGCACGGTCGAGACGAGCGCCGCTTTATTTTCATCTGTGCTGGTGAAGCGTGTGAGCATGCCAGTATCCGTAGTGCCCGGGGCCACCACATTCACGCGCACACCGGTGCCCGCGACTTCAAGTGCAGCGGACTTTGTCAGCCCTTCCACGGCATGTTTGCTAGCTACATAAACGGATGCCCCGGCAGCTCCGACGCTTCCATAGGCCGACGAGACATTGACGATGCTCCCGCTCCCCTGTGGCAGCATTACCCGCAGTTCGTGCTTCATGCTTAACAACACGCCCAGTACGTTGCTGTCGAAAGTAGCCGCGTAGCTCTCTGCGGTTTGTTCTGTCACGAGACCGCGCAAGCCTTCAGTCCCGGCATTATTGACTGCAATATCGAGGCGCCCGAAACGCTTGACTGTTTGATCCACTAGGTTACGCACGTCATCATCATTGCGGACGTCAGTACGAACAAAAATGGCCTCTGCTCCGAGCCCTTGTAGCTCGGCAACTAACTCATGTCCTTGTTTATCTCGACGCCCAGACACAACAATGCGTGCCCCTTCTTGCGCAAAGATTATTGCGGCAGCGCGACCGATGCCGGTCAGCGCGCCGGTAATTAAAACAACTGGTGAACTCATAGCGACTGCCTCCTTGATCTGGAATCCATGCAGGTTAGGCATGACTGAACCTCCGCCGAAGCTGCTTCCGGGAAATCTCAGATCACCTAGTTAGATTGTGAGGGCGGGTGTTGGTCGCGCGTTTGGAGCATATTTTGTTAAGCTGGCATCGATGCCTCGGAAGCATGGGAGGAAGAATGGAATTACGACATCTTCGCTATTTCGTCGCAGTTGCCGAGGCAGGAAGTCTGACGGTGGCCGCAGAGCAAAAACTGCGGACGTCACAACCTTCGTTGAGCCGGCAGATTCGGAATCTTGAAGACGAGGTCGGTGCCCAACTGCTGAGGCGCAACGCTCGCGGCATCGAACTGACACCGGCGGGTCGAGCCTTTCTCGATCACGCCCGCGTGGTGCTATCGCAGGTTGAAGCGGCAGGGGAAGCTGCACGCCGGGCCGCTCATCCCGCCAAGCCATGCTTCGCGATGGGCTTTCTGACCGGACACGAATTGACGTGGATGCCCGAAGCCTTGCAGATCTTGCGAGACGAACTGCCCAACGTCGATGTGATGATTTCGAGTCAATACTCGCCGCTGCTCGCGAATGCACTCTTGCACGGAACAGTCGATGCAGCTTTTCTTAGACGGGAACGAGCAGTGCCAGACTTGGCGTTCCGTCTTCTCGTGAAGGAGCCGTTGGTGGTGATCCTGCCTAGTAACCACCGTCTCGCTGCGCTCAAAGCCATTAGTCCGGGGGATCTGGTGGGCGAGACGTTCGTGGGCGTGGCGGACACGGCTCCTGTGCTCCGTGCGGTCATCGACAACTACCTGAAGCGGTCCGGAATGAATATTACGCCGGTTCACGAAGTGGACCACGTCGTCATGGGAGTTTCCTTAATAGCGTCGACGGGCGGCGTAGGGCTGTTGCCTGCTTATGCACAGAACTTTCTTTATTCGTCTATAACGAGTCGCCCTCTGAAGGGCGATGCGCCAACTGTCGACTTGGTCCTCGGCTACAAAAAGTCGAACCAGTCTCCCATCCTAAAGCTTTTGCTTTCGAGATTGGACGAGTTGGTCGCTCGTGCGTCAAATAAGACCCGATAAAACTCGAAATGCATCCTAGCAAAGGACTATGGAGTTCTTGTGTCAGGGGGCGATCCTTAGAGCGGGGCTGCTATCATGTCCTCTGGCGGCGGGGGACTTCAAGCTTGGTAGGATCGAGCTTCCGGGTTCGGTTCGCCTCTCCGGGGTTACCCCGGGGGAGAGTGTTGAATCGCCATTTCGTCGCGTGAGCATTCCTGCGATGGCGAGCAGATCAGCTCACGCAAAGTCAGACTCGTTGGAGTCTTCGGCCGCCCTCGCCTATGCCACTTTCAGTGGTGATCAGCGTCCTCGCCCGGAGCCTTCTTACAGGCGAGCGGACTGTCCATGACGTCCATGCGCGCGCAGTGCGAACGCTCGGCCGGTCCTGGCGCTGGCTTCGGCCGCTGGCCTGCCGCTACGTCGACACCTTCGCCGGTCAACCGCGTCCGCGCCATCGCGATGTTGTCCGATTCCTCTTTGAGGATCGAGGTTTCAAACATGCGCGCGCGAAATATCGTCACGAACTCTCCATCGCTGAATGGCTCGCTGAACCGCAGCGCATGCAACCGGTTGCGCCCGCTGAGCGCTGGAACCTTCCCGTCATCGAATCGGTGGGTGACCTTGCCGATTGGCTGTCCCTGAATACCAAGGAACTCGAGTGGTTTGCCGATTTGAAAGCGCTAGGCAACAAGCTTGGCAAACCCAAGCTGCAGCACTACCACTACTGCGTCCTGCCTAAGCGCTCTGGCGGTGTTCGCCTGATTGAGAGTCCGAAGCCGCACCTAAAGGAATTGCAGCGCCGGATCCTTTCCGATATTCTGGATCGCGTTCCGCCCCACTCGGCCGTTCACGGATTTGTTAAGGGACGTTCCATCGTAACCTTTGCCGGTCCCCACGCCGGCAAACAGGTGCTGTTGCGCCTGGACCTGCAGGACTTCTTTCCCGCATTTCCCGCTGCGCGTGCACAGGCCCTGTTTCGAACGCTCGGATATCCCGAGAATGTCGCGGATAGCCTGGGCGGCATCTGCACAAACGCCGTTCCACGCGATGTCTGGAATCGCCGTCCGCCAGAAATTGACCCTGTGCAATGGCGCGACGCGCGGACCTTATACGCACGCCCGCACCTGCCGCAGGGCGCACCAACCTCGCCGGCGCTCGCCAACCTTACCGCATACCGCTTGGATTGCCGCCTATCGGGCCTGGCCAGATCCGCAGGCGCCACTTACACGCGTTACGCCGACGATCTGGCGTTCTCCGGCGCTGAAGGATTCAACCGCGTCGTGGAACGATTCTCGACGCACGCCGCAGCCATTGCGCTTGAAGAAGGCTTCAGCGTCAATCACCGCAAGACTCGTATCATGCGCCAAGGCATCCGACAGCATCTTGCCGGAATCGTAGTGAACCAGAAGGTCAGCCTCCGGCGGCGCGACCTCGAAGTACTTGAAGCCATTCTGACCAACTGCGGGCGCTTCGGTCCCGAATCTCAGAACCGTGTCAGGCTGCCAGACTTCCGCGCGCACCTTGAAGGCCGCGTCGGTTTCGTTGAAATGATCGACCGCGCGAAAGGCAAGCGGCTCAGAGGTCTGCTCGAGGGCATCCAGTGGGAACGATGAATCGGCTGAACATCACAGGCGCGGATGAACCGCCGGAGCCTGGGTGTTGCGTCGTTATCCGACGTTAACTTGATCCGTTCCGAATCGGCAGTGGTGCTTTCAGCGATGCTGCGCCTCAAGTCGGTGCAGTACGCGAGTGTTAACATCAAACTTTTAGCGCCATGAAAGCAACGCTAGTGGCCGCGGTCTTTATGTTTGGCTACGCAGCATGGTTGCCACTCGGTTTGACGGCTGCTGAGGAACGCAAGCGGAACGCCACGGTCCATGAAAGCCGTATCCCGCTGGGACATGCGGAGTTGTATACCAGAGAAGTCGGGCAGGGCACGTCAATCATCGTTCTCCATGGTGGACCCGATTTCGACCACAGCTATCTCGTGCCCGAAATGGACCGCCTCTCGGATTCATTCCATCTCATCTACTACGACCAGAGGGGGCGTGGCCGATCAGCCGATCGTGTGCAGCCCGAAGATGTCACACTCGCATCCGACATCGCAGATCTGGAGAAGGTGAGACAGAATTTCAAACTCGATTCGGTGGTTTTGCTGGGGCACTCCTGGGGCACTGTGCTTGCCCTCGAATACGCGCTTCGGTACCCGGAGCGGGTGTCTCACATGATCCTCATGAATCCTGCGCCGGCGTCCACAGACGACTACAAGCAGCTCAGGAAAGAATGGCTCGAGAAACGGACTGACGACATGGACCGACGGAAAGCCATATCAGCCTCCGCTGCTTACAAAGACGGCGATCCCGACGCCGTCACTGCCTACTATCGGATCCATTTCAAGCCGGCTTTGGCGCGACCGGAGGATTTCGAAAAGATCATCGCAAGGCTGAGGTTGAGCTTCACGAAAGATGGCATTCTCAAGGCGAGAGCAATCGAGAGCCGGCTAATGGACGAAACATGGTCCTCGCCCGGGTACGACCTGCTCCCCAAGCTCAAGAGCCTTAGTATCCCGACGCTGGTCATCTATGGCGACCACGAATTTATCCCCGCCCCTACGGCCGTGCACATCACCCAGGCAATGCCACATGCCCACATGGTCACATTGAAAGACTGTGGACACTTCTCCTATCTCGAATGCCCTGCTGCGGTGCGCGAACAGATTGACGCATTTTTTCGTAGCGAGATGAAGCCCGCTCGTCTGCAGTGAGTCAGGGAGGACGAGGCTCCTAAAGCACACCGATGCTGGTCGGTGCCGGTATCGGAAACATCGCCGATCGGTTGACGGTACTGAGATTAAGAGTCTGCAAGCCGATGCCGCTCGGCGCGGAACGCTCGAATGCCGGATTTAGTGACAATATTGACAGTACTACCTACCCGATTATCTCGCCGCCCCTTTCAAAAACTGCGATCCCACTGGCGGCTACGTGGGCTCCGCTGCGGATGGAGTAGCTCAGGGTGAGAGTGTTGTTCTCGGGAGCCACGGTGACCGTCTCCATCAGAGTGATGACGCCATTTTTCTTCCCGGTTCCGGAGATGCTGTTGCTGCTGGCGCGCCGGTACGCGATAGTGTCGGCCGCGGGTGAACCGGTAACCGGGTAATCGGCGCCGTCGAAATTCGCCATGACCTCTACGACTGTCTGTGAACCATCCGACCTGACTATGGTCTCTTCCACGTGGACCTCATCAGGCGTGGCAATAATCTGCTGAATCCAACTTTGCGGTGAGGGAGTGCTCAGCGTGGATCGCTGGGGGTTGAATCTCCACGTGCCTGTAAATGGATCTTCTTTTTTGGACATCGCAATTTCGAGTTTACACTCCGTGGCGGCACTGCACTTGTTGCCAGAGTTTCGGACAGGGATATATGCTGTTTGCTTCGGCCGAGCAAGATGGGTGAAGGCATGGCAGATGGATTGAAAAGCGGACCGAGCGATTACCTGGCGGCGGAGAGGACGTTTCTGGCGTGGATCCGGACCGGTCTGGCGCTTATGGGATTCGGATTTGTCGTTGCCCGGTTCGGCCTGTTTTTGCGAGCGCTCCAGACTGGCCAGCAAAACCTGCCGGCCCAATCCTACGGGTTATCGTTCTGGTTCGGTACGGCACTCATTCTCCTTGGAGTGATTGTCAATTTTTTGTCCGCGAGACATCATTTGCGTTTGATTCAAGACTTGAATCGAGGCGGATCTCTGGTCAATCGCCCGTCGTCGCTCGCTGTAGTGGTTGCAGTGCTGTTGGCAGTGGTCGGATTGGCGATGGCGATCTACCTGCTTTCAGTTCGTTAACGTACGTAGTTAGGAAAAGAGCCAATGACATCGAACGTAGAGACCGGAATCGTGAGCGTACCCAGCAACCATTCGGTCGATCAGACGGTTGAGAAGGTAGAGGAAATACTCAAAGCCAAAGGAGTGAAACTGTTTGCCCTGGTCGATCACAGTGGCGAGGCGGAAAAAGCCGGCATGCAGATGAGGCCCACCAAGCTCTTGATATTTGGCAATCCGAAAGCTGGGACTCCGCTTATGATTGCCTCGCCCAGCATCGCAATCGATTTGCCGCTCAAGATTCTGGTTTGGGAGGACGGTAACGGGAAAGTCTGGATTTCTTACGATAGCCTGACGTACTTGCAAGCCCGGCATCATTTGCCGCAGGAACTTGTTCCAAATATTGCCGTGGTAGAAGCGTTGGCAGCCAAGGCGGCGGAGTGAGGGGAGCGGAGGGCTTCTTATGAGGTTGATCAGAGGTGATTAAGGACCACTCCCTGCCGGTCATGGCTCGTCAAGCCGTGTGGGCAGCAAGGCGTGTGCGTAGCAAGCGGACGTGCGTAGCATGCAGCGTTTACTCTTGGCGGAGGGCCCTCACTGGGTCTATGCGGCTGGCGCGGCGGGCGGGTAGAAAGCTCGCGAACAAAGCGGCCAGCACAAGGACGGGAATCATCAAGCCGAAACTCGATGGCCCAGGGGGCTGCATTCCCTCAACCAGGTGCTCCAATAGCCGGCCTGCGGCCAAGGCGGCAAGTGTGCCGGCACCGACGCCCACAAGAATCAATGCTAAGGCTACGGCGGAGCACCAGCCAGAGGACGTCGCCGGCGTTCGCGCCGAGCGCCACGCGCACGATTTCCGGCACGCGCTGGGTGGTCAGGTATGCCAGCACACCATAAATGCCGATGCATGCCAGCAGCAGAGCCAGGCCCGCGAATATGCCGAACAACAGCAAGAGGAACCGCTGCCGGGCGAGCGAATTGGTAGCGAGAGGCTTCTACTCCGGCGACGGCGGGCCCTCTGGTGACGCACTGTTCACCTCGGCCTGGTCCGAGCGCAAAACCGTTAACCTCACTTCCTTTATTAACTTCTCGAACTCAGCAAGCGAGTCAGGGAATCCGTGTATACGATAGGCGCTCCCATCCGCTGCGTTGACCGCGATAATGTAGATGAAATCACCATCTGTTGACAAGTGCTGAACGATCGTCTTCTCTTTGATCTCATTGCCCTCCGAGCTGAGTCTATAGATGAACTTTGCTCCAATTTGTCGGCCCGCGGTCAACGCCAGCGACTGCTCTAACACTTCGTCCCTATGGATATCAAGGAATTGACCAGCACGGAGATTCAGTTTTGAGCGGACCTCATCGCGAGCCTGTTGGCGTGCAGTCTCCTCGGGTGTCTGGGCGCTTGCGCAGACATCGGACGATAACATCAGCGCAATCCCTAGGACCATATAGAACAGCTTTCCTATCCTCATTGGGACTGCTCCTTCTTCCGTTGCTTCTCAATCTCCTTCACTGCTTTCGTGATCGCAGGACCTTGCGCTGTGCCCGGATCGGCACGAGACGTTCTTCGTGCGCCAGTTCCGCAGCGTAGGCCAGGGCAGCATTGATATGGTCTATGCGAAGGGAGGGATAGCTGGCCAAGACCTCATCCTTGGTGGCACCTTCGGCAAGAATGTCGAGTATCACCGTCACGGGAATTCGGGTTCCCGTTGCACAGATCTCACCGCCGCAGACCTATGGGCTGCTGCTAAGGAACTCTTGCCACGCCGCCATGTATCCAGTTTACGTCGGTGCCGCCCCGACGTCCAATCGATGCCCTACCTTGACTGTCCCTCCAGCCTCTCCATTCCGCCGGATGAACGCGTTCTCCTCGGGCATGAGTTTTTTGTGCAGCGCGTGCTCGGCTTTGGCCGGAGCTATTAGTCTCCAACGGGAAAGCGCATTATGCTCTGTTGGTCGGGTGTTAGCGACTCCCAGGCGGCGCGTGGAATTGAATTGACTTCGCGACTGTTATCCGCATACCAGCGGCGTACATAGCGAACACTAACAAGGGCACGGGGTGTGTCGGTGGTGTTTGGCGAGCCTCGGTGCAAAGCCCAAGGATGCCGAATAAGTACGTCTCCGATCTCCATTGGGACTGGCTGCATCTCTATTTCAGCAGTTTCCACGGCTCGAAGCGCTTCCTTCCTCGGCATCCGGTGTGTACCAGGTGCAATTTCGATAGGGCCATGTTCCTGTGCTATCCGGACTAAGCCAAAGCTGACGACCAGCATATAGACAGGCAGAGGCAGATCAGGAGCTTCGCCAAATAGTGGACGCTGATAATCAACATGAGCGCTCTGGTAGTCGGAGCATCGAAGCGGCACGTCACTGCCCCACTGGTCAGCGACTACGCTGTCGTCCATCACGCTCCGCACGATACTCAACACCTCAGTGTCAAAGAAGAATTCCGGAGCGAAGCACGATGGCTCGAAGGGCATAGGAAGAAAGTGCCGATGCGGGCCGCGGTTCGACTCCAAACCGCGGGTTTTGAGATACGCGAGGAGCACAGGCCAAAACGCCTCTCGGCAAGCATCGATCACAGGTCGCGCAAAATGTGCCCTGAGCACGCAATAGCCCTTGTCCTGGACCTCGAGAATCTTCTCTTTGATCACCATCAACGCGGCATTTCCAATGGTCAACCAGCCGGTCAAACAAGCGCCCGATCCGGACGCCCCCTACCTTGACTCCCCCTCCAGCCTCTCCATTCCCCCGGCCTGGCGCCGGATGAACGCGTTTTCCTCTTGCGTGAGTCTTTCGTGCAATGCATGCTCGGCTTTGGCCTCATCAGTTTTGCCCAGCCGGTCATAGACCCGCGCCAGCCTGTAATGGACGCCCGGATTTTTCGGGTTGAGTTCCGCGGCGCGGCTGAACTCGCGCGCCGCGCCGGCGAAATCGCGCCTGGCTTCCAGCACCCCGCCTAACTCGAAATGGGATTCCCAGAACTCGTCGTTCACCGCAATCGACTTCCGCAACGATGCCTCAGCTTCTTCCCGCTTCCCACCGAACGCAAGAGCTTTTCCGTACAGGAAATCGGCCGTGTAGTTCTCCGGATTCGCCTTGGCGAGAGCCGCAAATGCCGCCGTCACATCGGGCAGCTTGGCCTCAGTTTGATCCAACATTCGGCCCAGAAAGACATAAGGCTGTTCCACGCCCGGGTCGATCCCGACGACACGCAGGAAAGCATCAACGGCATCGGGAAACCGCCGCATGCTGTAATAGGCCACGCCCAGCGTCAGTTCGATCTGCGCGCTCCTTGAGAAAACTTTCTTGCCGTCTTCCAAGACCTTGATCGCCTCCTGCGGGCTGTTATGTTTCAACAGATCGCGCGCCAGTTCGAAATAATAAGATTCTTCGTACGGATTCAGTTGGATGGCCGCACGCATCTCGCGCGCGGATTCAGCCGGCTGCCCGTCCACCCCGTAGGCCTTCGCCAGCAGATATCGCAAGTCGGCGCGATTCTCGGCGACAAGGGCTTTACGCGCCAGATCAATCGCCGGCCTGGGCTTCCCCCCCTGCAAGTAAAGCTGGATGGCACGCGGATAGGCGCCCGGATCGGCGTTTGTCTTCGACGCATACCCGGCCGCACACTCCGCCGCCTTATCGTAATTGCCGCTCTCGGAATAAAAAAGGCTCAGCGCCCTGAGGACAATCGGATCGCCGGGCGCCAGATGCTCCGCCTTCTCCGCGGCCATTCCGGCCAGCTTCGAGTCGTGAAGCTTCCAGTAGGTGTGCGCCAGGCCCAGCCATGCCTGGGCCTGATCCGGTTGCATCTTTGCCGCCGCCTCGAGCGAAGAGCGCGCGGCTTCAAGATCATTGCGCTGCAGCGCCTCCAGGCCTGTCCGCAGCGCCGCGTCATACGAAGCCGACTGCACAAACAGCAGGAACAGCCACAAGACTGCCGTCACCGCGAGTCCAATTCCCGAAGCGCATGCGTCGCCACCGGATCACCGGGTTTCTTCACTAAAAGTTCGCGCATCAGCTCTCGAGCTTTTTCCCGATCGCCCATCCGCACGTAGAGCCGGCCCAGATTCAGGTAAAGCTCTTCATCCTCGGGCGCAACCTCAATGCCGTACCGGAAAGCGGCAATCGCATCGTTCGATTGCCCGAGTTCCGCATACAGCACGCCCAGATTGTTGATGGCTCCGGTATGGTCACGATGAATAGCGATCGCCTTTTCGAACCACTGCTTGGCTTCCGCAACTTTGTTTTGCCTCGCGCAGGTTAGGCCCAGTTGATTGGCGGCATCGGCGTTCTTGGGGTCCTGCTCCACCGCCTTGCGAAGGAATTTCTCTCCCCCCGGCAAGTCATTCAGCTTAAGCGAGACTTCACCGGCGCCCAGAAGCGCGTCCTCGTGATCCGGACGAATGTCCAGCACGCGCTGGAAATTCTCTAGTGACGGCTTCCACCGTTCCGCCTCGTAGTGAATGCGCGCCAGCGCGAGCAGTGCCTTCCAATTGCCGGGTGACGTCCGCACGGTTTCATCCAGATATGGAATCGCCTGGTCCGGATAGCCCGCCCAATAAAAAGCCGCACCCAGCTTGAAGTAGTTCCGGTGCGGCCGCGTGTAGTATCGCCCGGGAAACGGCAGGGCCAGCTCCGCGCTTCGACCGGCCCGCAGAATTCGCAAATCCCTCTGCATCACGTCCGCCGCCGGCAGCTCAGCGTAGATCTTGTGCGCGCGGCTCTGGCCGTCAATCAGCAAGAGCAGCGGCAGTTCCAGATCCGTTCGCAGCTCGAACAGGTACCTGCGAAAGACGGAATATTGCGCGGCCAGATCCTGCGGGGCGCGGGTGACGTCCACCACTTCGCACGGCAACGATGCCGGCATCGCCGGGCCAGCTGCGGCCGTCAGGAGCAGAAATCCCGGCCCCTTACGCGGCTCCGGCAGAGGCACCGGATCGAACAGCCAGGTCGCCGTGAAGTCCGGCTGATTCATGGGCTGAACCGCGGCGGCTGAGATGTGGATTCGCTCGTGAAACGGAGTTCCTTTGACCTCCTGCGATCCTTCCTCGATTTCGTACTGGAAGCCCGCCCGCAGCCGCGCGAACTCCTGCTTCACGCCCGACGGCCACGCGATCCTGACCGCCGCGTCACCCGCTTCCCCCAATCCAAAATGCAATTGCTTCGAGTGCTGTGACAAGTACCCGCTGCCGGCATTCAAGTACTGGACCCGCCCGTTGACTTCGACGCGAGCGCCGATCCCGTCGCGATTGGATTTCGTCCCGCGCAATCGCAGAGCGATTACGCGCCGGCCCACACCGCAGTTGTTCCGCAGCACGCGGATCTGCGGCCCCAGCCGGCTCTTCAGCACGATATCCAGGTTGCCGTCGCCATCGATATCGGTTGCGGCGAAGGCGCGGGAATCGTCGGCGAAATCCAGCCCGCTGACGCCCGAGAAGTCATAGAATTTCGTCGCGCCGCCGCCCGCCGGAGTCACTCGCTTGTAGAAAACGTTAGGCTCATGCCCGCACCAGCTGTACTCCTGCCGGATGAGCTGATTGATCGCGTTCCAGCCGTTCTCATACTCCTGAGCCGGGGCCTCGGTCACCGGAGACTTGGCCACTACCTGCCGCCAGAAGAAGCTGTTCACGTCCTTCTCCGACGAATTCGTCAGCATCCCGGTAGTGATGAAGATCTCGGGCGTCCCGTCGTTGTCGAAGTCCAGCCCGTCGGCCGACCAGGCCCACCGGCCCATGGCCACGCCTTCCGGCCCATCCGTCTCTTCGAAACGCCCATCGCCCAGATTTCGATAGAGCGAATTGCCCTTGGTGTGGCCGTGATATGCCGCCTTCAACTCGCGCCCCGGCACGAATGCGGGATCGCTGACCACGCGCTGCCCCGCCTCCGTCCACATATTCGATACGTAGAGATCGGGCCGGCCATCGCCATCGTAGTCGAACCAAGCCGCGCTCATCCCGGGGCCCGTGTTTTCCGCGCCTGCCTCAGCCGCTTCGTCGCGAAACTTGCCGCCGCGGTTCCGGTACAGATTGCTCTTGCCGAAATCGTTGGCCACATACAGATCCGGCCAGCCGTCGCCATCGAAATCGCACCAGGCCGGCGCAAAACTGAAGCGATTGTTGTTGTGATTGATCCCCGTCTCTTCGGTAACGTCCAGAAAATATCCGCCGGATTCGGAGAGCTGGTTGCGAAACAGAAAATTGGGCGGTCCATTGCGCGCGTCATGATAAGGCGCCGGGTACCGATACTGATCCTCGCTCTGGAAGTAAACGTAGCAGCAGAGGTACAGATCCACGCGTCCGTCCCGGTCGTAATCCGCGGCCGCCATTCCCGTAAACGACCCCTGCGGGACCGTACGGAACTGAAACGCGTCCGGCATCTCTTTGAACGTCCCGTTGCCCTTGTTGAGGAAGAGCAGGGGACCCGAGCTCCGCAGCACGACCAGATCCTGGTGGCCCGAATTGCGGAAGTCAACAAACAGCGCGCAGGTCGTTTCATCTAGAATTGCCACGCCCTCCTTCTCGGTAATGTCGGCGAAAGTGCCGTCGCCGCGATTCTTATACAGCCGGTTCGGCAATCCTCCCGGCTGGCAAACATAAATCTCGTCCCAGCCATCGTTGTCGATGTCCCCCGCCGCGACGCCATTACTTCCATAGATGTCGATACCAGTGGCGGAATCGAGCCGTGACCGCCACCAGACGTTGCCTTTGAGCAACTGCTCGTGAAACGAGTCGACTCCCCTAAATGAATGGCCCGTGATGTCCTCGAACAGCGGCGCCTTTGCCATGACCAGCGTCTCGCTGAGAGGTTGGGATTCCAGTAACCGACCATCCTTCCAGACTTGCCGCCACAAGCCGACCCGGTATGCGTCATCGCTCGCAATCTCATATCGGACTATATCGTCGGGCAAAACGAAAAAGCTTGCGCGTCGGACCCTGCCGAGGGACGCGATCCATTGCTCGAAATCTCCTTCAGAACCAAACTCGGCTTCCGAGACGCCCTCCGCCACAGGCTTGTAGCGCCGAGCCAGCGGAGCGCGGCCGGCAAAGTTGCTCGCCTGTGGCAACGGTTGTCCCCGCAGCATCGCTCGAAGCCGGGATTCGATCTCCTGGGCTTCCTTTTCAAAAGGAAATTCGTCCGTGCCAGGATTTACGCGGCCGAGCACGCCGTCATATGGATTGGGCTTGCGAAACTGTACCGGATATCGGACCGAGCCTGAACTATCGGACGAGAGAATGCCTGAAGAAGCAAGCGCCGCGAGAAACTCGCGGCGCCCAATCGGAAAACCTGCCACAAGGACTTATTGTAAACGGCGAGGGTGGACCCGATGGGCCACCCCCAAACCCAGGCGCTAAAACATGAAACGCAACGCAAACTGAATGTGACGTTGCGAGTTCGATTGGGAGGCCGTGATCTGGCCAAACGCCGGATCACCCTGTCTTACGTCGAGACCACCGTTGCTCTGGTTCCCCCATTGCGGAGTGTTGGCCATATTGAACGCTTCTGCGCGGAACTGCACCTTGAGCCTTTCCGTGAAGGGGAAATCTTTGAACAGCGAGATATCTACGTTTCTTTGCCCAGGGTAGTTGTTGCTCTGGAGTCCGAGAGTTCCTGGCGTGCCAGGCGCTGGAGCCACCACGGCTGCAGTGTTAAACCATTCCTCCGGCCGCCGTCCGCCTGAAGGGGCGCTCTTGGGGTCTTGACCAGGCACCAGGTCGGGCTGACAATTTCCAAACGTGCCCACGCATTGCGTGGTCCCGATAGTGAACGGCGGACCGGTGCGAAACGTAGCGACGCTGTTGAACTGCCAGTTGCCGATCAGCCAGCTTGCTGCACCTGCGTTACTCATCCAGCGCCGCCCTCTCCCGAAAGGCAGATCGTAGATAAAGCTGGCCACAAAGCTGTGCCGGATATCCCAGGCCGCGCTCGAATATCCCGCGGCGAGGTCGCGCCCGTTCTTCGAACCTTGATTAGCGGAACCAGTCAGAGTGGTACCGGTATCCGCCAGGGCGTGACCGTACGTGTAAGAAGCTGAGAAGTTCAGCCCGTTCGAGTACCGCTTCTCTAACTTCGACGTCACACCATGATAGTTGCCGAATGAGAAGGAATCGACGAAGGATAACCCACCGAGCCGCGGGTCAGGCCGAATCGAGTCGCAGCTTACATTCGGATTGGGGTTATTGGGACAAGTATTCGGGTCCCAAATGATAATACTGTGCGCCTGGTGATTGCCGACGTAAGAAACCTCCAAAGCCATGTTATGGCCTAGGTCGTGCTGTACGGCGGCGTTCCACTTATGAACCAATGGGTTCCGGTAATTGCGAGTGATGCCTCTAAACGCCGGCGGAACGTCCAGCGAAAATACGTTCGACGGGAACCCGCCGGCCACACCGCCTGCAAAGAACGGGTTGGGATCAAAAGGATCCAGTCCGTTGCGGTTCAGTTGCACGGTCTCATTGAAGGGAACGGCTTCCCCGCGATTGGGGTAGCCGCCCTGATTCTCCTCGCCGCCGTAGAATATGCCGTAGCCGAGGCGAACGACAGTTCTTGGCCGCAATTGATAGGCGATGCCGATGCGCGGGGAGAAGTCCAGGTAGTCGGTTGGGATTAGATATTGGTCCGTGCAGCCGCGACAGACCTTGATGAACGACAGGGTGCCCCCCGGGTTGAAGCTCGGAGGCAGGGGAGCGTTCTGATCCTTGCCTTTCGGAATGTAAAGAGTGTCGGTTTGCGGATCAAAGCTCGATTGCCGCCCGAACTTTTCTCCTATAGGAGAAAAGATCTCGTACCGCAACCCGAGGTTCACCGTTAGTTTGGACGTCACCTTCCAATCGTCCTGACCGAAGAATGCCCAAGCCCATTTTTGCGATGAGATGAAGTTGTTCGTTGAGATCTGCCCATTGTCGATCACGCCCAGCAGGAAGCTCGCGATTTCATCGCCGGTGTTGTTGTTAATGCCGTTGTTGGCGTTGGGGAACGCCGTCTCGTTGCGGCTGAAGTTCATGTCCCCGTGCGGGCTGGGCACCTGAAAGAACGGGAATTTGATCGGACGGAATTCCGCGCCAAACTTCGATGCGTGAGATCCGTGGGTGATGGATACGTTCTCAATGAAGTCCCAAACGTTGTTGTACTCTTTGGATGGCAGCCAGTCCGAAGCCCCGATTCCGGAGTAACGGCCCAGGCTGATAGAGGGCAGTCCGCCGTTCAGCGTGGTTGTCGGATCGTAGCCCGCAATTCCGAAAGCTTTGAATTGATCCGTATTGGGATCGGCCTGTACGCGCGAGGTTACCAGCCGGCTAAACGCTACGCGGGTCTCGGAAATGATCTTTGGGCTCCATACACGTGTCCAACTCATCATCGCGTTGCGCGCCAGATCTATTTCCGATTGCGAAGCGAAATACGTCGCATCCAATGCGCCGGGAAGCGGCTGGCCATTAGTCTGGTTTTTCTCCGACCAGCTCAACGACCCGAAAAGGCTGTCCTTGTCATTCACGCGATAGTCCACGCGGCCGTCACCCTGATCGATGCTCTGCGGCACTTTGGTCACGATGAAAAAGTCGTTCTGCGGAATTCCACCCAGGGCGAACGCGCTATTGGGCGCTGGGAATAACGCCATGATCTTGGAAGAAGCGGGATCGAACCGGCTCTGTGGAATGATGTTGCCCGCGAATGCGTCTCGCACCAATTGGCCGTTCACGGTTCGCGTGCTTAACGGGTCAAAAATCTGGCCCTGGTATATCGGCCGGCCTAACGCATCGGTGCCGATCTGGTTATTCGTCAGCAACTGAGAGAAATCACCCTTGATTTCAGCCGGCGTCGGTATCGTCATATTCCCTCCGATGCCCAGATTGAGGGCCTGGCTGTTTGAGGCAATACGCGTGCCCTGATAGTCACCGAACATGAACAGCCTGTTCTTGATGATCGGGCCACCCACTGCTGCGCCGAACTGGTTCTGCTTGTAAGCCCCGCGAGGCGCACCGTTCTTGTTGTTTTCCCAAGTGTTCGCGTTCAGGTCCTCGTTCTGCAGGAATTCGAACAGAGTTCCGTGAAGCTCGTTCGTTCCGGACTTCAACTGAACGTTGACCACGCCACCTGCGCCACGCCCGTATTCCGCGTTGTACCCGTTGGTAAGGATCGAAATCTCGCCGATAGCCTCAACCGACGGCCCCACTACGTAGGACGTCTGGTTTAGGAAATCGATCACGTTTACGTTGTTATCGACACCGTTTAGCAGAAAGTTGTTCTGGCCATTCGACCGTACACCGTTAGCTGAGAATCCGCCGCCTGCCTCATCGCGCGCACCCTGCTCGGAGGGTAAGACTCCGGGCGACAGGCGGGCGAGAAACGCGAAAACGCGCGTCCCACCAAGCGGCAACTCGCTGCTCTGGCGGCTGTTAATATCCTTTCCAATGACCGTGCTCTCGGTCTGCAGCAAGGGAGCGCTGGCCGTGATTTCGACCGATTGCGAAATCTCGCCAACCGTTAGCGTAATGGGAAGCGCGATCCTGCCGCCCGCCGTCAGCTCGACGTTCTTCTGGATGGACTTTTTGAAACCGGTCGCTTCCGCCGATACGGTATAGGTACCTGGCTTCAAAAGCGGGCGGATGTACTCGCCGTTGGAGTCGGCAGTGACCTCGTACGAAAGGCCCGTGGCATCTTCGGTAATCGTTACTTTAGCATTTGGAACCACCGCGCCCTGCGGGTCAGTGATAGTTCCGAGAAGAGTTGCAAGGTCACGCTGCGCGAACGCAAACGTGGCGAGCGTGAAAGCAACAACGAGAGCTTTCAAAAGCTTGTGCACATGACCTCCCCGTATGTAAACGATTTCGGAGATTCTATCACCACCTTCCAATCCTGTAAAGAAAAATTAGTAGCTTTGTAATACTTCCCTTTCCGGCTCGATTCATGCCGTAGAATGTTGGAAATACGTGCTGTCACGCCTCGCTATAGGGTTTGCGTTGCTCTTATCGCTGGCCATCCCCTACGTCCTGGAGCTAAGCTTTTCCGATGTTGCACCGGCCGCCGGACTCCGCGTTCCCAACACCTATGGCGGCCGCACAAGTAAGCAATACATCCTGGAAACCACTGGCAATGGCGCAGCTATCTTCGACTATGATGGCGATGGACTTAACGACATTTTCATCGCCAACGGTACGACGCTTGACGGCAATCCGCGGGGCGCCCATCCCCAACTCTATCGCAACGATGGCAACGGCCACTTCACCGAAGTTTCCGAGCAAGCCGGACTGATTCACGAAGGCTGGGGGCAAGGCGTTTGCGTCGGGGATTACGACAACGACGGCCACCCCGACTTATTCCTTACTTACTACGGTCACAACGTCCTCTATCGCAACCTGGGCAACGGAAGATTTGCAGATGTGACGAAGGCGGCTGGGCTACCGGTGGATGGCACGCGCTGGGGTACCGGTTGTACCTTCCTCGACTATGACCGCGACGGCAAGCTCGACATCTTTGTCTCGAATTATGTCGATCTCGATTTGGCCAAGACGCCCAAGCCCGGCGAGGTGCCCACCTGTTTCTGGAAAGGCGCCCCGGTCATGTGCGGGCCGCAGGGACTGCCGCTCGCGCACAACGCGCTCTACCGGAACAATGGCGACGGTACTTTCACCGATGTCTCCGAAAAGGCCGGCATCCTGAAACCCGGCGGCCGTTACGGGCTCGGAGTGGTGGCGGCGGATTTCGATAATGACGGCTGGCCCGATATCTATGTAGCCTGCGACATGACGCCCAGCCTGCTCTATCACAACCGCCGTGATGGCACCTTCGAAGAGCGCGGCGTCGAGGCCGGGGTAGCCTACAATTTCAACGGCGCGCTGCAGGCCGGCATGGGTGTGACGGTCGCGGATTTCGATGGCGATGGTTTCCTGGACATCGCGAAGACGAATTTCTCGGGCGACCTTTTATCGCTATACAAGAACGAAGATGGCAAGTTCTTCACCGATATCGCACAGCAGAGCGGCCTGGGAGTCCATCAGCTCCTCGGCTGGGGCATCGCGTTTTTTGACGTGGATGAGGACGGCTGGAAGGACCTGGTCGTCGCCAACGGCCATGTCTATCCCGAGGTGGAGCGCGTCGATACCGGTGAAAAATACGCGCAGCCCACTTTGGTCTATCGCAATCTCGGCAACGGGCGCTTTGCGGACATCACCGCGCAGGCGGGACCCGCGTTTCAGCAACCACGGCCCGCGCGCGGGCTGGCGATCGGCGATTTGGATGGCGATGGCCGCCCGGAGATCGTCATCGTCAACATGAACCAGACTCCGAGCCTGCTGAAGAATACCGGCCCGCACCAGAATTTCATCTCCATCCGCTTGGTGGGGACGAAATCAAACCGCAGCGCCATCGGCGCGCGCGTGACGATCGAAGCCGGCGGCCACCGCCAAATCGATGAAGTGATGGGAGGATCGAGCTTCTACTCGCAGAACGATCTGGCGCTGTTTTTTGGGCTGGGGAAAGCAGACGCGGTCGACCGCATCGAGGTGCGATGGCCTAGCGGCGCCGTCGAGAAGTGGGAGCATGTGGCAGCGAATCGGAAGATCGTGCTTACAGAGGGGAAGTCTGGGGATGGACGACCTTAAGCCCACTCTCCGGATGCAGTGTTTGACCGTGGTATCCCGTACCGCCTAGACTGGCGGGCATGGAAGTAAATCTTTCCCCGGATAAAGAAGCCCGACTACGTCAACTCGCCAATCGCACCGGCAAAGATGCCGAACAGGTGGTTGAGGAGGCGGTCGACCGCGTGCTGGAATACGATGAACGCTTCCTCGCGGCCGTTGAGGAAGGACGCGCCTCCGCCCGCAAAGGCGACTTGCTGGAGCACGACGAAGTAGTGAAACGCATCGAGCAGGTGTTCCGCTCGTAATGCGCATCCGCTGGACTACGAACGCCGCGAATGACCTGGCTCAAATCGTACGAACTGCGCTAAGTGGGGACGGACACCTGCGTCCACGGTGCGGATGTCTGATAGCTTGGGACTCTCTGGGTTCGGGACGCAGGTGTCCGTCCCGCTTTGCAGTCCTCTACACCCCCCAGCAGTAATCTTCCACTGCCCGCTCCACCGAATCGTCCTGTTCGGTAACCCGCATCAGCTCCAGCCGGATCGCGTCTACCAGCGCCGACCAGCTCGCTTCGATAACGTTATCGGACACGCCCACCGTCGACCAGCTCTTGCGGTGGTCCGACCATTCGACGAGTACGCGAACGCGCGCGGCAGTGCCTTTCTTCGGTTCGAGCACGCGCACTTTGTAATCGGTGAGGCGGACTTCGGAAATGCTTGGATAGAGTGACGACAGGCACTTGCGCAGGCAGAGATCCAACGCGTGTACCGGCCCCTGGCCACTGGCGGTCGCCGAATGCACGCCATCCTGCGCGCGCAGATTCACCGTAGCCGTCGATCGCGAGCCTACAGCGCCAGTCGATTTCGTCGTCACCTCGTAGCCCTCGACGTCGAAGAAGTGAACCCCCGGATACAGCGCCTCACGCACCAGCAGCTCGAACGTTCCTTCAGCGGCTTCCAGCTCGTAGCCGAGATATTCCATCTCTTTGATGCGCTCGAGCAGCTCGCGGCGCGATTCCTCGCTCAGCCGGTCCGCCAGCCCGTGCTGCTTCAGCTTGTAGAGCACATTGCTGCGCCCCGAAAGATCGCTCACCAGCACGCGCTGCCGGTTGCCGATAGATTCGGGCGCAATGTGCTCGTAGGTTGAATTGTCTTTGAGCACGGCGCTCACGTGCACGCCGCCTTTATGCGCGAACGCGCTGTGACCCACGAATGGCTGGTCGCCGCGCAGCGGCAGATTGGCGAGTTCCGCAATAAACCGCGCGACCGTCGAAAGACTGGTCAGCTTCTCCGGCCCAACTGTAGTGTGTCCCAGTTTCAACTCAAGGTTGGCGATGATGGAGGCCAGATTGGCATTGCCGCAGCGCTCGCCATAACCGTTCATGCAGCCCTGCACGTGCGTGCAGCCCTGCTCGACGGCTGCGAGCGTGTTCGCCACCGCCACATCGGAATCGTTGTGTGTGTGGATGCCCAGCACGCCATCGAATCGCTTGCGCACTTCCGACACGATCTCGCTCAGCTTGCCGGTCAGCGTGCCGCCGTTAGTATCGCAGAGTACGAGCACATCAGCGCCCGCTTTCTGCGCGGCTTCGAGCGTTCGCAGCGCGAATTCCGCGCTCGCCTGATAGCCGTCGAAGAAATGTTCGGCATCATATACCACCTCTTTACCGTGGTCTTTCAGAAATTTCACGGTATCCGAGATCAGCTTCAGGTTTTCTTCTTCGGTAATGCCCAGCGCGCGCCTGGTATGCAGCTCCCAGCTCTTTCCGAAGACCGAGATCACCGGAGTATTCGCGGCCAGCAGCGCAGCCACGTTGCGGTCTTCCTCGACCGGGTTTTTCGCAAAACGGGTGGCGCCAAAGGCCGTCAGCTTGGCATGATGCAGCTTCAGCTCCTTGGCGCGCTCGAAAAACTCTTTGTCTTTTGGATTGGAGCCCGGCCAGCCACCTTCGATGTAGTCGATACCCAGTTCGTCCAGCTTCTGCGCGATAACCATCTTGTCATCCACAGAAAACGAGACTGACTCGCCCTGTGTGCCGTCGCGGAGCGTGGTGTCGAAGGTGAAGATCTTCATTTGCGCGCGGCCAGCGCCGGCTGGTCCTCCGGTACGCCTACTTCCTTCTTCTTCTTGAGGAAGGTCATCATCTCGCGCAATTCGCGCCCCACCTGCTCGATCTTCTGATTCCGGGCGGCTTCACGCATGGCTAGAAAATTCTTACGGCCGGTCTTGTTTTCGTTGATCCACTGCCGCGCGAACTCTCCCGACTGCACTTCAGCGAGGATCTTGCGCATCTCGGCGCGCGTTTGTTCGTTCACCACCCGCGGCCCGCGAGTGTAATCACCATACTCGGCGGTGTCCGAAACCGAATACCGCATGTAACTCAACCCGCCTTCCTGGATCAGATCCACAATCAGCTTCAGTTCGTGCAGGCACTCGAAGTAAGCGATCTCCGGCGCATAGCCGGCTTCCACCAGCGTTTCGAAGCCCGCACGGATCAGCTCGCTCACACCGCCGCACAGCACACTCTGCTCCCCGAACAAGTCGCTCTCGGTCTCCTCGCGGAAATTGGTCTCGATAACCCCGGCTTTCAAACATCCCAACGCCAGGGCATACGCCAGCGCACGCTCCAGCCCCTGTCCTGAGGGGTTCTGATGCACCGCGACCAGCGCCGGAACTCCGACGCCTTCAGTGAACAGCTCGCGCACACGGTGACCCGGCGCCTTGGGCGCGATCATGGAAACGTCCACATCGGCGGGCGCGACAATCTGCTTGAAGTGGATGCAGAAGCCATGCGCGAACATCAGCGTCTTGCCAGCAGTCATGTGCGGCGCAATTTCGTTGTTATAAAGATCGGCCTGCAAATGGTCCGAAACCAGGATCATGACGACATTGGCGGCCTTGGCGGCATCACTCACGGTCATGACTTTCAAGCCGGCGGCTGCCGCCTTGTCCCAGGATTTGCTGCCCTTATACAGGCCCACCACCACATCCAAGCCTGAATCGCGCAGGTTGAGCGCATGCGCGTGACCCTGGCTGCCATAGCCGATGATGGCGACAGTGCGCCCCTTCAGATTCGCCAGATTCCCGTCTTTTTCGTAATATCGCTTTGCCATCTAAGTCTCCTCTGTCACTTCCACTTCCGCATCTTCTTCTCGCCGCGTCTGCGATGCGCCGTTCGCATCGCGCGACCCCGTCGGGGTCGCTATCGGCGGCTGCAACCGCAGTTTCTTCGATTCGAGCGACATCGCTACCGCGCCCGAGCGCATCACTTCGATCTCGCCATAGCTGCGCATCACCTGAATGAACTCGTCGAGCTTTTCCGGATCGTCGGTGGCTTCCAAGGCGAATCCTTCGGTCGAAGAATCCACAACGCGCGCTTTGAAAATCTCGGCTTCTTTCAGGACCGCTGTGCGCATCTCGAGCGGCGCACGCACCCGGATGAGCACCAGGTCGCGGCACACGGCGGGAGCCTCGGTGAGGTCCACGGCCTGCAGGACGTTGACCAGCTTATTCATCTGCTTGATGACCTGCGCGCGCAGAATGGGATCGACGTCCACTACGATGGTCATGCGCGAAAGCTCGGGGTCGAGCGTGCGCGCCACCGTCAGCGTTTCGATGTTGTAACCGCGCGCGGTCAGCACGCCGGTAACCCGCATCAGCGCACCGGGCTTGTTTTCAAGTAAAAGAGAGATCACCTGCAGCATCAGAATTCCTTCATTTCGGCACGGCCACCGGTTCGGGTGGCCCCATCACCATCTCGTTGATCGCCGCGCCGGCCGGAATCATCGGATAGACGTTTTCGAACGACGAGACTTTCACGTTGAGCAGATACGGTCCGGGTTCGCGCACCGCGGCTTCGAGCGCCGCCAGCCAGTTCCTGCGGCTTCTCTACTGTCCGCCCCTTGAATCCGTAGGCGGACGCGAGTTTTTCGGCGTCGGGGAACGAATCCAGCTCAGCCGCGCTTAACCGGTTGTTGTAGAACAGTTCCTGCCACTGCCGGATCATTCCCAGGTAGCCGTTGTTCATGACGATGATCTTGACGGGCAATCCGAATGAGGCGATGGTCGATAGCTCGGGAACGGACATCTGGAAGCCGCCGTCACCCACCACTGCGAACACCAGCTTGTCCGGCCGCGCGAACTGCGCGCCCATGGCTGAGGGCACGCCGAATCCCATCGCGCCCAGTCCCCCCGAGTTGATCCATAGCCGAGGCTCGTTGAAGCGTATCAGTTGCGCCGCCCACATCTGGTGCTGGCCTACGTCGGAGCACACGATGGCCTGTCCGCCTGAGAGCCGGTCGATCTCCGCCATCAAATGCTGCGGCTTGATTTCGGTATCGGAATACGAGGGCGCCAGCGGAAATTCCTGCTTCCAGGCTCGAACCTGCGCACACCATGCCTTGCGCGCCGCGGCGTGCTTGGCTTTACGTTCCGGCGTAGCTTCGGCCAGAATCTTGTTCAACCGTTCGAGCACGCGTTTCACATCGCCCACAATCGGCAGGTCCGGCGCGCGATTCTTGCCGATCTCCGCCGGATCGATATCCACGTGAATCACCTTGGCATGCGGCGCGAATGCCGAGAGCCGGCCGGTCACGCGATCGTCGAACCGCACGCCCAGCGCGATCATGACGTCGCAATTCGACATCCCCATATTAGCCGCATAGCTGCCGTGCATCCCCGGCATGCTAACGAAGTTCGGGTGCTCGGCAGGCAGGCCGCCCAGACCCATCAGCGTGCACACCACCGGCATGTCCACCGTCTCGGCCAGCTCGCGCAATTCCTGCCGACGCGCCCGCCGCGATGATGCCGCCGCCCGCATAGACCCACGGCCGTTCCGCATCCCAGATCATCTGCGCCGCGCGCTTAACCTGGCCGGTGTGGCCTTCGGTGAAAACTTTGTAACCCGGAAGATGAATGCTGGTGACCGGAGTGTAATGGCCCTGCGCCTGAAAAACGTCCTTCGGAACATCCACCAGCACCGGTCCCGGCCGCCCGCTCGCGGCGATATAGAACGCTTCGTGCACGATCTGCGGAAGCTCCGCCAGCGTTCTTCACCATGAAATTGTGCTTGGTGCAGGAGCGCGTGATGCCGAACGTGTCGGCTTCCTGAAATGCGTCGCTGCCGATCAGCTTGGTCGAAACCTGTCCGGTGATCGCCACGATCGGAATCGAATCCATCATGGAATCCACCAAGCCCGGTGATCAGGTTTGTTGCGCCCGGACCTGAAGTCGCGCAGCAGACCCCCACTTTGCCCGTCGCGCGCGCATATCCTTCGGCCGCGAAGCAGGCGTTCTCTTCATGGCGCACCAGCATGTGGCGGATGTGATGGTCGTACAAGGCGTCGTAAAACGGCAGAGTGACGCCGCCCGGGTACCCGAAGAAGCAGTCCACTCCCTCGCGCACCAGACATTCCAGCAGCATCTTCGCGCCGCTCATCAAATTCGACATAATCTTTGCCTCAAAAAAGCGACCATATAACAAAAAAGGCCATCAGCCGGTTTCTTGCTCCCCGCTGATGGCCTCGGAACCCTAACCGAGCGGCCTCAAGCGGGGCCGGATACGATGACCAGAATAATAATGCTGCTTACGAGAGATTCGGGGACGAACGGAACGAGTTGTGGAAGCTTCGGATATCACTGAATCCGAGTGTAGCGGGAAAGATTTGCAAATGCAAGAGGATATGAGTATAAATAACGTTTATGACGCCATTTGAGATTAGCCTTAGCGCCGCATTCGCGCCCACAACGCGCCCAATGCAGAAACCCGCATCAGCGCTGCTCCGGCCAGCCTGCGCTTGTCGATGAGCGCGATGTAACGGGTTTGCGTCTCGGTCACTTCGATTACGCCGATCGGAACCGCATATACTCCACCCCGCCGCCTTCCCCTCTCCTGCGGGTTGGAGTCACCGGGCTTCGTTCCGCGTCCGCCGCCGAAACCGTAGGCCATGCGAGCCACCGGGATAATGGTCTTGCCGTTCGCGGAAATCGCCTCGCCATAAACCGACTTGACGCTGGCACTGCGCGTGAGCGGCTCAAACATGGATTCCAATTTTGGCGACATCTGACCCTCCGCTTTAATAATGATTCATTATGCGTTGCGATGCACGGATTCCATCGAGATCGCCGGCAGATAGACCGCAATATCCTGCGCGCCATCGTGCTCAGGCGTGGTTAAGTGCACCCATTCGGTCTTTTTGGGCGTGACCGACTTCGTCAAACTCGGTGTTTGCCCGAGCGCTAGCCATCCTCTGGGACTGCTCCATCCTTTCATTGTTTGAGTTGAAGCGGCCGATATATTCATCGGGAAAGAAGCGTGCGCACACGTATTTTCCCGATCAATGGTAGCAAGTCTGAAAAGTACTTGATCGAAGCCGATGCCGCACCGCTATACTGACATTTTCGCTGAGACTGTTATGACGGCGAGAGACGATTTCGATCCCCTGGCGCCACAAAGGGAGGCGGCCTTCTTTTACGGACTGTTTTTGCGCGGCCATTCGGTAGAAACGCTGCGTCAGGATATTGACGTACCTCCCCTGCTCCTTGATAAATGGCTGAAAGCAAGAGACTTCGAAGAGTCATTCCGGGAATCTCTGCAACGCGTTTACACGTATCGCAAACAGGTGCTCGCCATCTTCGACGGCCTCGTCTGGAACGAACAGCGTCGACCCCAGTTGCAGTAGTCAGATCGCCCGCCCTTGCCCATCCAATACCACCGCCGCCTTTTGTGAGGAACTGGAAAACGGCATCCCTTTCTTCGCGACGTCCTAAGACATGGCGGAATTTGCCATCTTCTCCCCGCGCCGGTGTCGTTTGATTGGACCCTCCGAACCCTCTTCGACCTTCGGTACCGTATTGCTGACCTTCATCCATAAGGCTGGCCGCCCGCGCCGGGGGACTCTTTTCAGCACCAACCTTTCAAGGCACATGAGCGCTTCATCGAGGCAAGCACGTTCCGCTCGAAGTTCTGCGATTACTTTGCGAATATCCATCATCGACTCCTTTGCGGCTTCCTCAAGGTGAATCATCAAGGCAATGGCTGAGGCCGATAACCGCGGCATCAGCACGTAGCGAAGCTTAAGGCGGGATAGCGGGAGGATCACCCTCGGTATGCGAGGAATTCTATTAAGACTGGTCTGTGAATCCGCGTGGCGCATCCCTGACGTTCGGAACCATCTCCGTGGCCCGGCTCAGTGCAGGTAGCCACTCAGCACATGAGATCATTAGACAATAAGTAAACAATTTCTTTGCGTATTTCAAGAAAATTTAAGAGGGATGTCTAAATCCGGCCTTTCATGCGGTGGCGGATGTGAAACAGCGGGCTGTTACCAACCCATCGGCGGGGGCCCTTACCTACCTTGATTGGGGTACCTTGTGGGTATGGCCTACGTTTCATGTCAATCGCTAAAGCCCGAGCCAACCTCCACCGATCATTCAGGTGTATGCCTGTCCCAATCGTTAAAGATACGTGGCACTCCGGATTCTGGGGATTTATCCTAAGCCTCTTCGGCCTGCTCTAATCGGGTGCAACTCCCCTCCCGGCTCGCGCGGACTAGTAAAACGCACTGCGGCCGGCTGAGAAAAACTTACGCTGCCGGGCACTTCACCCTCAGAGGGCCCTCTGACCCAGAAAGCGCCGCTACCCGGATGGGAGGGACGTTTGTACACACATGTCCACTGATCCCGGTTCGCTGGATACTGACGCTTCACTGCCGCACGACTACGCGCCCGCGCAAGCGAATGAGGTACGCAACCGCAACGCGCAGCTCACATCCAGTGCGCCTCCGGTGATCCGCCGGCGGAAAACCAGACCTAGGGATCGTTATGTGATTGAGCGGCTGATTGGGCAGGGCGGCATGGGCGCTGTATACAAGGCGCGGGACCTGGAGTTGGACCGTGTCGTCGCGCTTAAACTACTGCACCCCACCTGTTCGCCCGATCTCAACTCGGAGCTGCGGCTGAAACGAGAGCTGGTGCTTGCGAGTAAAGTCTCCCATTCGCATGTGGTTCGCGTTTATGATTTTGGCGAAATGCGAGGCACAAAGTTCATCTCTATGGCGTTCATCGATGGAGAGAACCTGAAGGCGCTCCTTATGCGGGACGGTAGACTTCCCGTTGCGCGCGCGGTTCACATCGCCGTGCAATTGTGCGAAGCGCTGGATGCAGCCCATACCGCCGGGGTCGTGCACCGGGATTTGAAGCCCCAGAATATTCTTCTCGATTGCAAAGGAAGGATCTACATCTCGGATTTCGGTTTGGCAAGATCATTGGCTGAATCGGACAGCGAGATTACCAGGCCTGGAGAACGCCCAGGCAGTCCCGCTTACATGTCTCCCGAACAGGCCCTGGGCTTGCCGGTGGACCACAGGAGCGATCTATACTCGGTCGGCCTCATCCTCTACGAATTGGTGACCGGCAAGATTCCGGCCGCGTCGAATTCGTCACTGTTCGATCACGAGAGGTTTCGATGCAGGATCAAGAGCCCGACCGTTCTAAATCCAGAGGTCTCGGAGAATCTGGCTCAGCTGATCCTGCGATGTCTCGAGTTTGACCCCGTCCGCCGGTATCAAAGCGCCGCTGACCTATTAAGCGGTCTCAAGACCCCACCCACGCATGCCAAGGCTGGACAACAAGGAATTAAAGCGTGGCTCCGAAAATCCAGACCGGGCGCGGGAATAGCGGTGGTGGCCTTGAGCGCACTGGCGATCTTGCTTTCCGGCACGCCCAGATTGGCCGGCACCGGCAGCCGTTTTGTGGCTGGATCACCTCGGGTGGCCAGCCGCCTGGCCTTCTTACCCTTTCGCGCCATTGGAGACGAAAAGTCCCTTCATGTTTTTGCGGATAGCCTGACCGAAGCTATCTCCTCGAGGGCGGGGGAAGCCGGCCGCGTCCGAGTCTTCTTGGAGACTGGCGCCACGGGTGGGATGCGATATCCGTCGGGAGTTGATGTGGTGATTACGGGGTCCGTTCGAGAGGCCCGGAACGAGATCCTCACCACCATTCACGTTATTGACGGCGCTTCGGGTGAAGAAAAGTGGACCCATCAATTTTGGGCAAGCCCCAAAGATCTGGCGAGCTTGGAAGCACGGATCTGGGCAGGAATTGCGAACTGCCTGGGCCTGAGCGCCGCTGCTAACCACGAGACGCCTGCGCTCCTGCATGCGACCAAGAATCTCGATGCATACAAACTCAATATGCAGGGGAGGCTCCTATTGCGGATGCATAGAAACGCTTTGGGTGCTCAGCAAGCCATCCCACTGTTCGAGCAGGCTTCGGGTCACGATCCAGGCTACTTCTATCCATTTGTCGGGCTAGCAGATGCGAGTCTTATCCTCCTCAAACAGACCCACAACCCTTCCTGGCTCGAAAAGGCAAAGCAGGCCGCCAGCCGGGCGCAGGACTTGAGCCCCAACCGGCCCGAAGCCCAAATCCAAGTCGCTAGAATTCAAATCGCAACCGGGCAATATCCACAGGCGCTCAAACTCCTCGAGAAGGCCCTGGAAATGAGCCCGGCTTCTGATGAAGCGTACCGCACATTGGGGAAGGCCCAACTCCTCAGTGGCCTCGGAGATCAAGCCGTTGCTTCCTTTCAGAAAGCCATCGAGCTCGATCCCCAATCGTGGATTAATTACAACGGCTTGGGCGTGGCTTGCCTCCGGCTGGGTCGCACCAATGCAGCGGAACGGGCTTTCAGGAGCGCCATCGAGTTGGCGCCGCAAATCAACGACAACTATACCGATCTTGGCAACGCGTATCTGCAATCGGGCAGGTTCCAGGAAGCCGTTCCAATCTTTGAGCGAGCGGTGGAGTTGGAGCCTGATGCAATTAATTACAGCAATCTGGCAACAGCGCTTTTTTATCTCCATCAATACCAGTCAGCCGTTGTAATGTTTCAGAAAGCCATGCGGTTAGATCCAAAGTGCGAGGAGCTGACCGGAAATCTGGCCGACGCTTACCGCTGGTCCGGCCAAAAGGAGCAATCCATAGCAACCTATTTCCAGGCAGTTATCTTGGGCGCTCAGGAGCTGAACCTGAACCCGAGGGACGCCGATACCAGAGGCCGGATGGCCATGTACTACGCCAAAATGGGCGATTTCGAGAGTGCGCGCGCGTCGATCGCTAGCGCCCGCGAACTGGCCCCCAAGAATGGATCTTTGCAGTACTTTGAAGCAGTCATCTCCACGCTGGCCGTGGATCTTAAAAACGCCAAAGAACAGCTACGATCGGCAATGAAAAATGGCTATTCCAGCGCGCTCGCCGCAGCCGATCCCGAGCTGCGAATGCTGTATTCGGGCGCAACAGTTCCAGACGCCCGGTCAAGGGCGGCCAATCACTAGGAAAATTCCACTAACAAGCTCGGCGAATTCACCGGGGGCACCGGCCATAAGCTCACCCTCCGTTAGCAGTCTCCACCGCTTTCGCGAACGCGCGGAACAGCTTCAGCTGCGTTTCGTCGGTGCGCACCTGGTCTTCCGGATGCCATTGCACCGCCACGGCAAACGCTTTGTCGGGACGCTCCAGACCTTCGATGATTTCATCTTTCACTGACCTCGCGGAAACCTGGATGTCGCTGCCCAACCGGTCGACAGCCTGGTGATGCCGCGAATTCACCGCGTGCTGGCCGTGGCCCAGGATGGCAGCCAATCGGGTATCCGGCGCCACGCTGATTTCATGCAAGGGCTTGGAGGGATCCGTCGGCCGCTTCTTGGTGCGGTGCGGGTCGCCCGGCAGATGCTGGATGAGCGTGCCGCCGTGATATATGTTGAACAACTGGAAGCCCCGGCAAATCGCCAGAACGGGCAGGTCGCGGTCGAGCGCTTCTCGTAGCAAGCTCATTTCCATCCGGTCCCGAGCCGGATTCGGCTCCTGCGATTCGGGCACCCGCTCCTGCCCGTAGAGCTTGGGATCTAAGTCGCGGCCTCCGGTCAGCAGCAGGCCCTCGACTCCATCGAGTGACGGGGCATCTTCCGCCTTGACGGGTACCGGATCGAGGCCCACCATTCGCAGCGCTTGGTTATACCGCTCGACCTTCTCCGCATCCTCATAGGTCACTGCAATCTTCTTGGGCACTTTTGCTATTCTGGGTTGAACCGGGTGAAGATCGCAAGCGCGCCGCCTGCCGCCGTTACAGTAACTTGTGCCCGTTTCGCGTGTATGTGAAGGCTGGCTATAATTTTATTGGGTTCAATCGAAAGGCACTTATGGATGATGACCGGTCCGTAACGAGGCGAGACCTGGATGCGCTCGGACCAGAGCTGAGGCAGGAGTTTCAGCACTTCACCGATTCGATAACGAAGCGGATGCGCGAGATGGAAACCAAGATGCTCGCGGCCTTTCGCGAATACACGACAGGCACCGGCGCCAGGATTCAGCGTACGGAAATCTCGGAAGCTGCTAATGCAGCGCGCATCGAAGCCCTGGAGAGCCGCGTGCTCGAGCTCGAAACCCGGCAGGGACTTTAATAATACGCGTTCACGCACGCCCAAATGAAAATCGCAGCCGTCCGCTCGTTCCTTCTCTCTTACCCATTTCGCGAACCCATCAAGCTTCCGTTTTACGGCGGCGAGCGTACGATTCTCAAGCGCGATGCCATGCTCGATCCGAATCGATACGGACAATGGCCTTACCGGTTATGCACCAGGCCCCGGCAGCGAGCGGGCCCATTCCGTTATCCAGGAAACCATCGGACCGTTTTTGCAAGGACGCACGCTGGCCGATCCGGATGCCCTGCGCGTGCAATTCTTGGATGGACCGGGCCAGGACCCCGATTTCGCCAAGGTTTATTGCGCCGTGGAAATCGCTCTCTACGACTCTGGTGGCGAGAGCTCTGGGCGTGCCCCTTTCCGAGACGGTCGGCGGCCGCGTACGTGACCGCATCCGCCTCTACGGCAGCGCGGGCATGTACATGCCGCCCGAAAGATACGCCGAGGAGGCCGCTGCCATTGCCGACCTGGGTTTTCGCGCTTACAAAATGCGCCCCGGGCTCGGGCCGGAGCAGGACCTGGAAACCGTGCGCCGCATGCGTAAGGCGGTGGGTCCGGATTTCGATCTGATGGTGGACGCGCACACCTGGTGGCGCATGGGCGACCGCAGTTATGATTTCTCAACAGTGGAACGGCTGGCCAAGGAGATGGCCGCCTACCGCGTGGCGTGGCTTGAAGAACCGCTTGCCGCCGGACGATCACGAGTCTTACCGCCGCTTGAAGCAAGCCGATCTTTTGCCGCTCGCCAGCGGCGAGCATGAGCCCAACGAGCTGCGTTATCTCGACCTGGTTCTCACGCAATGCGTGGATTACGTGCAGATGGATGTCTGTTGCCAGGGCGGTTTCGCCATAGCGCGGCGGCTGTTCGGAGAAATCGCGCACGAAGGTTTAAAATTCGCCTTTCATAGCTGGGGTACGGCGCTCGAAGTCCTGGCCGCGGCACACCTGGGCATCTGCTGGCCGGAGATGGTGGTCGAATGGCTGGAATATCCCTGCTATTCGAACGAAGTCCGCCCCGGCATGTATCCGTTCCCGCTCGCCGAGGAGATTTTCAAGGAACCGCTCGAGATTTCGCACGGCGATCTGATCGTGCCCCGCAAACCCGGCCTCGGTATCGAGATCAACGAATCCGTCATCGACCGCTATCCCTGGATTCCGGGTCCGTGGTCGTTACTTCCGCATCGACTCCCCCGCTGAAACCCTCGCCGTTACCTCCGATCACAGCGTGAAGTGGGAAGGCAAAGCGGCCGGATGAAGGCCCGCCAGTTTCGCTACTACGACCTTCTGGTCCACATCTTCGTTGTACTGCTCCTGATTTCCAATCTCGTCGGGCAGAAGATTACTGCTATCGGTCCCGTCCGCGTGGGCGGTGCGCAGCTCCTGTTCCCTCTCACCTACATCTTCGGCGACGTGTTCACGGAAGTGTATGGTTACGGCGCGTCCCGCCGGGCTATCTGGATCGGCTTCTTCGCTTCGGCTCTGCTTTCGCTGATGTGCGTGTTCATGGTCTGGCTTCCGCCGGCGCCGGGGTGGCCCAATCAGGAAGCCTACCGGACGGTTTTCTACCAGGTGCCGCGCATGGTGATGCGCCAGCCTCATTGCGTATTGGTGCGGTGAGTTTGCCAATTCTTTCGTGCTCGCGGAAATGAAGCTCTGGACAAAAGGCAAATATCTCTGGACGCGCACGCTGGGATCTACGGTGGTAGGCCAGGCGGTCGACACCGTGGTCTTCATGACGCTGGCCTTCGGAGGGTCGCTTACGCGTACCCTGATCGTGCAGCTCATCTTCTGGGGTTATCTTTTCAAGGTCGTATATGAGGTACTGGCAACCCCGGCTACCTATGCCATCGTGAACTTCCTCAAGCGCCGCGAGGGTGTCGACACCTTCGACCGCGCCACCAGCTTCAACCCCTTCCGTCACGCCCTCGAAGAGCCGGGACTAGAATAAAGAAATGCCGGACAACCTAATCATTGCGGGGCGCGAGTTTCATTCGCGCCTGATCGTAGGCACTGGAAAATATCGCAGTTTCCAGGAAATGGCGCGATGCCACGCCGCTTCCGGAGCCGACATGGTGACCGTCGCGGTGCGCCGCGTCAATCTCACGGACAAATCCAAAGAATCGCTGCTCGATTACATCGATCGCACAAAATTCTTAATCCTCCCCAACACCGCCGCCTGCTATAACGCCGACGACGCCATCCGCACGGCGCGCCTAGGCCGGGAAGTCGGGCTTTCCAACTGGGTCAAGCTGGAAGTCATCGGCGATCAGAAGACTCTGTTCCCGGACAACGAAGGCCTGCTCGAAGCCACGCGCGTCCTGGTGAAAGAAGGCTTTGTCGTTCTTCCTTATACGAATGACGACGTGGTCAATGCCCGCAAACTGGTGGATGCCGGCGCCGCCGCAGTAATGCCGCTAGCCGCGCCGATCGGGTGCGGTCTGGGGATCCAGAATGTTACCAACCTGCGCATCCTCCGCGAGATCATCACCACCGTCCCTCTGATCGTCGATGCGGGCGTCGGCACTGCCTCAGACGCCGCGATCGCCATGGAACTCGGCGCCGATGGTGTGCTCATGAACACCGCCATCGCCGAAGCCGAAGACGCCGAAAAGATGGCGCGCGCCATGAAACTGTCGGTCGAATCCGGCCGCCTGGCCTACGAAGCCGGCCGCATGCAAAAGCGCCTCTACGCCAGCGCATCGAGTCCCATGGCGGGCGTGGTGGGAAGATAGAAACCATGCAGCTTGTGCTCCACAAAGTCAAGGCGCGCTCGCGTATTCGGATTGAGGGAGACCGGCGCATGAGCCCGGAAAAGTTCCACGATTTCTGCGCCGCCAATCCCGATCTCCGCGCTGAACTGACCGCAGAGGGAGAGATCGTCATCATGCCGCCAACGGGAGCCGAAACCGGCTACCGAAATAGCGAGCTCACTGCCCAATTGCGCAATTGGTCCCGGCGAGACGGACGCGGTCGTGCGTTCGATTCCAATGTTGAATATCTGTTGCCGGATGGCTCCGCGATGTCCCCAGACGCATCCTGGGTCGAGCGTTCGCGGCTGGCCCGCCTGACTCGGGAGCAGAAGCGCAAATTCCCACCACTCGTTCCTGACTTCGTCGTCGAATTGACCCCGCTCAGCGACCGCCTGCAGCGCGTGCGCAAAAAAATGGAAGCCTGGATCGCTAACGGCGTCAAACTTGGCTGGCTGATCGATGGCGATCGCCGCACCGCGTACACCTATCGCCGCACCGCGTACACCTATAGCCCGCATCGCGAGCCGGAAAAGCTCATCGCGCCGCCAAAACTAAAAGGCGAAGGCCCCGTTGCCGGCTTCGTGCTCGACCTCGCAGAGATTTGGGATCCGGACATCTAAGGCCTGATGCCTCCGGAGCGACCGCACCTCATCGTGCTTGCCGGACCCAACGGCGCTGGTAAAACCACTGTCTCCGCCGAACTCCTGCGCGGGGCCCTGGGCGTACACGAGTTTGTCAATGCCGACACGATTGCGCGCGGGCTATCGGAGTTCAACCCGGAGGGTGCTGCTATTGAAGCCGGAAGAGTAATGCTCCGGCGTCTCCACCACCTGACAGCCCAGCAGCTCGATGTCGCATTCGAAACCACGCTCGCCAGCCGCAGTTTCGCGCCGTGGATTCGAGAGTTGATGCGATCCGGATATGCATTCTATTTGTTCTTTTTCTCTCTCAACGCTCCCGAACTCGCCATCGAAGAGTAGCAGAACGAGTGAAGCTGGGTGGACACTTCGTGCCGGAGGAGGTGATTCGAAGACGGTTTGAAGCTGGATTGCGGAACTTTTTTAGCATCTATCGTCCGATAGCAATGCGGTGGCGATTTTTCGATAACTCAGTCCCCCATCGACGCCGGTTGATTGCAAGCGGTGGAGCAGGACTGGACGACCGGGTTTACGATGTAGCAACGTGGAGCCAGACTGAGAGACAATGGAGACATGACTGAGGCGCTTGCCGTGAACATCGAGGAAGTGATAGATGACGATGTCGCCATCCAGGCAGCTCTGGACCGCGCCTTTCGCACCGCCGTCCTCGAACACCGTCGAGCCGGCGTTCCTATGGTCTTTTGGGAAAACGGAAAAGTCGTCCACGTTCCCGCCGATCAAGTCCCCCTCCCCGAAGTCGAAGAATAACGCCTTACTCAAATCGAAGGGCCACAAGCGGGTCCGTCCTTGAAGCACGACGGGCTGGAATGAGGCATGCAGACGTCGCCACAATCAGCAGGAGAGCAGCCACGCCACAGATGGTAAGTGGATCCCACGGAGTCACTCCGAACAATTGGCTGGCGATCAGGCGGCTCACAAATAGCGCGGATGCTACTCCCACTCCGAGGCCTGCCAGAACGGGGCGCATCCCCTGCAGCAAAACCATGCCTAGGAGTTGGCGCCCATGCGCTCCCAGCGCCATGCGAATTCCGATCTCCGGCGTCCGTCGCGCCACCGTGAATGAGATCAGTCCGTAGATTCCAAGCGACGCCACGACTAGCGCCGAAATCGCAAACGCGACAGCGAGATACGTTTGGAACTTTCTGGTGGCGACCGACTCTTCGACGATCTGTTCCATGGTAGTGGGCTGTGCGATCGCCATCTCAGGATCGGCAGAAGAAAACGTCGAGCGGATGGCGCCTGCGACCGAGGCCGCATTGGCCCGGGTCCTGACGACGAATGACATGCCGATCGGCTGCATTCTCCAGTAGTGCTCATACACAATCATGGGCGGATTCTGTTCCAGGCTGCTGGCGCGAACCTCGCCCACCACTCCAACCACCTCGAGCGGTGGACTCTGCGGTCCCGTACCGCGTACATGCTTACCGAGCGGATTCTGATTCGGCCAAAGATATTGGGCGGCCCGCTCGCTAATTACAGACACCCGCCGATCCTTGTCGCTCTGGTCCAACAAACGCCCCATCTTGAGCGGAATCCCCATGGCCTGCCAATAACCCGGAGTCACGAAACGGAAATTGGCCAGTGCCTCGTTTTCCACGGAACGCGCGGGTTGATCCGGGTCTTCGAGTTCGGAGACCCAATCGTCCCCGCGCAGAGGCAGCTGGTTGATCGCAGCGGCCAATTGCACCCCCGGTATTTGGGCCAGCTTGGCCACACTCTCCTCGACGAAGCGCCGCCGGACGCCGTGCGCATACTTCGGTGACAGGTATGAGACATCCTGCGTGATGATCTGCGCCACTTCGAACCCTTTTTGCACGTGCATGACACGGAAGAAGCTCACCATCAGCAGGCCGCCGGCAATCAGCAGCACCGTACTCAGCGCCACTTCGAGGCTCACCAGGATCTCGCGCACTTGCAGTTTGCCCCCAGTCTCGGTCGTCGTCGAGGCGCCGGCTTTCAAGGAGTCCTGGACCCCTATTCTTGCGAGCCGCCATGCAGGAAACAGGCTGCACGCGATCGTGGAAAATGCGATCGCCAGCCCGGCGAAGACCATGACCCGCCAATCCATCTCAACTTCGTCGAGTCGCGGCAGTCCGACCGGCGCCGATGCAACGAACACTCTGAATCCCGCGTATGCTAGCGCCAATCCTGCGAGCCCGCCGGCACAAACCAGAACCAGAGCCTCTTTCACAACCAGACCAAATAGTTGTCCGCGGCTTGCCCCCAGCGCCATCCGGACGCCGGCTTCCCGATAACGTCCGGCGGTCCGCACCAGCATCAGGTTGCCGACATTCACACAAACAATTAACAACACCGCACCTACCGTTCCCAGCAGCAGCCAGAGTGCGAACCGGGAGGTCCGTGTAACCTGCCACTGCAGAGGGGTCAGCGTGATCTTGGTCTGGAGATTGAACTCGCGCACGAAATCCGCGAGCAGCGCGTTGAGTTCTGCAGTGGCTCGCGGCACTGAAACACCGCTCTTCAACCGGATCACGGATGTGTAGTTGAGATTGCCCACAGGCCGAGCCGTCGATGCGTCGATCAGGTGCGGGCGGAAGATCATGGGAGCGGTCGCGGGCCCGAAGAAGGCGCCCCACTCATCACCTTTAGGAAGGTGCAGATCGGCTGGCATGACGCCGACGACTGTGTGGGATTCACCATTGAGCTGAAGCGTGCGGCCGATGATGCCGGGATCCCCCGCGAAGTGCGATTGCCACAGTTGGTAAGCGAGAATCACCCGGTCGCCGTGGCCGGGAGCATCATCTTCGGGCAGGAAATCTCGGCCCAGAAATGGCTGCATGCCAAGCGTCTTAAAAAAACTTGACGATACACCGAGGGCAGGAAGCTTCACCGGCTCACCGGCGCCCACCAGCGTCAAGTCCTGAAACTGGATGAGTGAAACAGCTTCACAAGCGCGGCAGTGGGTGCGCCACTCATAATACTGGCGAGCGTTTACTGGAAAGTCGCCCGTTACATTGCTGCTGGCAGGTGCTACCGTCCGGGCAAGGAACAAGCGGCCAGGATCGCGAAATTTCAGCGGATCGAGGAGCACGCCATTGACAATCGAGAACATCACGGTGGTCGCGCTGAGCCCCAACGCGAGCGTCAGCACCGCTACGATGCTGAAACCCGGACTGCGCCTCATCTGCCGGAGCGCATACTGCAAGTCTTTGCCCAGCCTCTCGACCGCAGTCCAGCCCCACATGTCCCTTGTTACCTCCTTGATGAGCAATTCGTTGCCCAGCTCTTTACGGGCATTCTGTTCGGCTTGAGCTCGCGTTTCGCCGCGCTCGACGCGATCCTGAACCGCCATGGCAAGATGCGAGCGAATCTCTTCATTCAGCTCTTCGTCCGGCCTGTGCGCAGGGCGAAATCGCCGCCATAGATTCATAACAAACCTCAGGCCTCAGTCTTGTGCGGGCTCATGAGCGCTCCAATGGCCGTGCTTACCCGGGTCCACCGGCTCTGCTCGGCAGCCAGATGCTTCAGTCCGGCCGCCGTCAGGCTGTAGTACTTGGCCTTCTGGCCGTGTTCCGATTGCTTCCACTGCGGCTTCACCCATCCTTGCCGCTCGAGGCGATGCAAGGCTGGATAGAGAGATCCGGTCTCCACTTGCAAAACTTCCGCTGAACCCGCCCGAATCGACTGGCCAATCCCATACCCATGCTGGGCTCCCCAGCGGAGTGTCTGCAGGATCAGCATGTCCAGGGTCCCTTGAACCAGCTCGATTCAATTTTGGTAGCGATCCTTCGATTTCATGCAGCAGTAGACAGTCTACAGCTTTGGCCGTAGTTTGTCTACTGCCCTACTCAGGCAGGACTGAATCACTGTGCTTCCGCTTGCTGGCGCTTAGCAGATCCAAAGCAAAAGACGGATCGCTCGAAGTGCCCTTAATCACAAATGGCACCACGGTGACAGATTTCTTTTTTATAAACGGACCAAGTGCTTTCAAAACTAACGATTTGAAGCCTGACTTCGTATCAGCCAGCTTTCCGCTGGTATGAAGAACACCTCGCAGATCCAGTTTCTTATCGATGAGATTGTATGTGCCCTCGATTTCCGCAAGCGTCCCGGGTTCCGTGAACGAGGCCTTGGAAATATTCGCAACTCCTCCGTTCGCCGAAACGCGGCCCTTCAGATTCGAAAGCACAATCGTGGTATCTGCTTCCTCCTGATGCTTGGACTCCCCGCGCGCACTTTCGGCGAGCCGGTTTACCGGCAGCTGAATCTGCGGGTCCGTGAACCGGCCGCTGCCAATTCCGAATTCACCATTCAGGCGGAGCCGCCTTAGGAATGCCTGTGGCCCCGGCGGCAACTCCACCTTCGTCCGCAACCGCACAGTGCCCGTCTCGGCGGGCTGCGCCGTTCCCGTGAAAAGGCGTAGCAGATCCTCGATGCGGCCTTGGTTGACACTGATGGTGAGGATCACCGTTTTTCCGTGCTGGCCGGAATGGCCTTTTACGTCGCCCTCGGAAATGATCGTGGTCCTTCCGAAATGCGATTCGACGCGAGTTAGATAGGTGTCACCATTCGTTCCATCGACCACCGCATGAAAATTCGAGGCCAGGTGATCCGCGTGGCGGCTCCCGGAGACATTGAAGTCGGGTACGTCAACGTCCCCTTCCGCCTCGATATGGCCTATCGTGCCGCCGAATTTCCCTCGGGAGGATAAGGTTCCCGCGATGCCTTCAAACACGCCCAGCTTCACGTGCTCATAAGTGTACGACCCTGAGAGCGTCGTGCTTCCGGGATCGTTGTCGTTCCACGGACCGAACTGTCCGTCTGAGCGGATTTCCCCCGGCGGCTCGGTGTTGTTGAACCGGGCGTGGAACGTGACTGGATCGCTCTGGCCCACGTGGTCCAGGGTCAGGTGATCGATTTTGAGTATGAACCGGTCCTTATCAGGTTCTTTAGCCAGGAATTCCACGACCGCGTTGTCGGTCGTGATTTCTCCAATCGTCAGTGTCTTGCCTGACGTGCTGTTGGTGAGCGGAAATATTTGTTGTGAAGCGCCTGGCTTTTTAGGAGGAACCCTGATGTGCAACCCCACTACCTGAACATAATTTACGAGCTTGTTGATTCTTAGCAAACCCGTGTAACCGGTGCGAAGGATCAGAGATTCGACGGAGATCAACGGCGCCAGATCTTTGCGTTTACGATGCAGGAAGTCGATACCTTCGGCCACGCACCCCGGCGGAAAGTAGGTGCTTCGGAATTTGCGGATCGTTACTTCCCTGGCGAAGCGATCCTCCAGCGTCTTGGTGACGGCCGCTTGGGTGAACGGCCAGTTTAACGCGAGCAGAATCACGACCACCGCTACTCCAACCCCCACGACGGCCATGCTCACCAAGATCCAGCGCCGCACTCCGTTCTTATTCGTGGAACTCATATTCACCAACTTCATCAATAGGGAGTCGTAATCCAGGGGGCGCGGAGTCCTTGACCACTTGCGCGTGAGATGCGGCCGCCACCCTTAGTGTTACACGGTGCAGTGGCGTTGAAGTCATTCACCGGCCCCTGCCACGCTACCCTGAGTACTGGTCCGTACACGGCGATTCTGGTTTGGTTGCAATAGAACGCTTTACTCACGACCGTCAGTTTGGCGCCGATGTGATCATTGACCGATTCGCGGAACCTCTGCCCACAACTCACGCGGGACATGCGATCTCCGCAGACAACGCGACCAAAACCGGTTGCAACTCAAATGTGCGCGGGCTTCCCGAACGTCACGGGGCATCGCACGCGCCGCCAGCAGGTTGTGCTATTGCGCTATGCGCTGAAGCTAGAATTCCACGCGCAGCGCAACCTGCATAACCCGTGGATTGGTCAGCGTTTGGGTGTAGACGCCGAAGTTGTTTGGTGAATCCAGACGGTTGCCGATAGAACCTACGTCAAACCGCACAGAGTTGGTGACGTTGAAAACATCCCAGCGGAGGCGTAGTTTCACGCGCTCGACAGGCTGAAAAACCTTGGCCAGTCCGGCGTCGATGCCGAAGTATCCGTCGCCACGCAGAGGGTTGCGCGTGCCGGATTCGCCGGGGTAGTCGACTCGAAAGGCGTTGAACACGGCCTGCGGATTGGCGAAGGCGTTTGGGCCGCTGCCGCGCTTGAGATTTGCGCCCGTAAGCGGACCCTGAAAGATCGCCCAGCCCTCTTCATCCCAGTTCGTGGGCCATGTCGAGCCTTCATCAACCGTCCACGGCAGACCGCTCGTCCACCGAAACAAGCCGTTCAACTGCCAGCCGCCGATGAGGGTATTGAGCCACGGGTTGATGCTAGAGGCGAAGTGACGGCTCTTGCCGAAAGGAAGCTCGAAGATCCAGTTCGCGTTGATTTGATGCGTCGCGTCAAAATCCGATACGCCGCGGAGCTGAGACGGATCCCAGGTGTTCATGATCTGAGCGCCGTTGTTGCCGCCGGAAGTCGGAATGCGCTCGGCTTGAGAGGTCCAATCGAAGGATTTCGACCAGGTGTAATTGAAATCGCCTTGCAGTCCGTTACTGAAGCGCTTGTGCAACGTCACCTGCAGGGCGTTGTAGTCCGACTTGCCAATGTTGCGCCAGCTATAGAGCGCGGAATACTGATCATGATAGAAGCGGTATGAGGGATAGCTGTGGCCGGGCACATTCAAGCCTGCTCCGGTCTGGCTGTCGGGCAGGTCCAGATTGAAGAGCGCGTAAGTTTCGTTGCCGACATTGGAGAGGAACTGGTTGTAGACGGCCTGGGTCGCTGTCGTCGAGCCGCTGGCCAGCGGGCCAAAAAGGTTCTGCCAATAGGCAATCGGCTGCACGTTTTGCACCGGCACCCCAGCATGAGCCATTTTGGAAAGCAGCGTGGCGGCGGTGAAGTAGTCCATGCCGCTCTTGGGATCGACAAGATTGAGGGGCATCGCGACATCCTCCTGCTCTGGGAGCCGGCGGGCGAAATTGCCGACATAAGCCACGTCGAGAACCACGTCTTTGCGGATCTCGCGCGATATCGAGAAATTAATGGCATGGGAGTAGGGGGTCTGCATGCCCTTGTCCAAGCCCCAGCTGATGGCGAAAGCATCGCTTGGAGGCGTGGCCGGGAAGCCGCCGGGAGGCGCAGGTGGCAGTAGGACGGACGGGATATTGGTGAGGCTGGTAAAACGCGGCGCACTGGCCACGCTGACAGTGCCGGGAACGTTCGAGACTTGGCTGGATAGCCCGTAAGACCCGGCCGCATCGTAGGAGTTAACCGTCGCGGCGCCGAAATGGTTGTAGAAGATCGAGTAGCCGCCGCGAATGGAGGTTTGCCCCTTGGCGCCGAAGATTTTCGCCAGCCAGCCGCTGCCGAAATCGGGCGCCCAGGCAACCGCAACGCGTGGAGCGAAGTCGTGATATTCGTAATTCCAAAGGTCGGACTTGCCGTTATAGCGGCCGTCGGGGGCGAACGAGATGTGGGGCGCGTTAATGGCGGCTCCGCCTGTTTTACCTTGTATAGCGCTCTCGTTCAGCCAATCCGTCAAGCTAAGTGGCGTGCAGCCGCTGCCGCTCACGACACAGGGGCCGACTTGCTCGCCGTTCGACTCCGCCGGCGGCTGGAGCACGGTCCAGCGCACGCCGTAAGTCAGCGTGAGGTTGCGGGTGATTTTCCAGGAATCCTGCGCGTAGGACTCATACTCGTTCCAGCGGAAGTCGCGTTTCAGAGGAGAACCAAAGGCCAGGGGCTGGCCGTTTTTGTTGTAATTGTAGATCGCGTTACCCTCGGTGACGATGCCGGCCAAGGTCATGAGGATATTGTCGTACTGGAGGCCAAAGCTGTCCGCCACGGCTGGATAGTTGTTGATGGCCGGATCAAAGGGGACCCCCTTATTGGCGATGCCGGAGTCGATGATCCACCCGAGGTTGATGTTCGCGGACGGGAACGAGTTGCTGTAATTGCTGCGATAGTTATCGAGGATACGAATATTGGCGCCGACCTCTATGGTGTGGGAGCCCTTGGTCCAGGAGAAGTCGTCAGTCAGATTGTTCACCGGCACATGAAAGAGGCTGGAGCGCGTGAAGGCGATCGGCGAATCGACTCCTGCGAGCGTAACCTGCGGCTGCTGGGAGATGCCTTCTGTCTGGCCGCCCTGCCGGGTGAATCCCCAGCGGAATGTGTTCACTTTATTAGCCGATAGCACCGCCGTATAGCCCGTGGCGAAACCGCGGCTGTTGTCGAGCCGCGCTGTTGAGGGCGGCTGGCCGGGAAACTGCGGCGCCCCGCCCTGATTGTCGCCTTGCAGGTTGCCACGCCAGAACAGGTTGTGGCGGCCATCGGAAGTCAGGTTATAGTCCAGGCGCGCGATGTAAGTGTTGAAGGTAGCTTTCTCATTGGCGGCGAAGCGGTATCCGGAGGTGTTATAGCTGTCACCAAGGGTGGGATCGTTTGGCAGCGGATAGCTATTCAGCAAGGAGAGAACGGCGGAATCCTCGCCGATCCCCAGCGGGTCCATCTGCTTGATCTGCGCGGCTGTGAGTGTGGTGGTGCCGCCATTAGCGTTCGGATACGTGAGAAGGCCGTTGCGCATGCTCTGGGTCGGGACCGTGCGCGCGATGCTGGATGCCTCGCTATCCCGCCGCCCTTCATAGTTGAAGAAAAAGAATAGACGGTTTTTGATGATGCGCCCGCCGAGCGCTCCGCCAAAAACATTGCGGATCAGCGGCGAGCGTGTGTTGGGAAGTCCGGAGGCAAGCTCCGACGTCTTCAGAAAATAGTCGTTGGCGGCGAAATCGGTATTGCGATTGTATTCGTAAAGCGATCCGTGAAAATCGTTCGTGCCGCTTTTAGTGACAAGCGAGACCTGCGCGCCGGCGGAGCGCCCCGCATCAGCGTTGGCGTTGCTCGTGGTAACGCGGAACTCTTCCACCGAATCCTGCGTGTTGCGCAAGACGCTGGTGAAGGCGAAGCCCATATTCTGATCGTTTACATCGACTCCATCCAGCGTTACGTTCGATTGATCGCTGCGCACGCCGTTGACCGCGCCGCTACGCGTATCCGAATTCTGGTCGATCCGGTTGCCGAGATAGATAACACCCGGCTGCAAGCTCAGGAGCTCCACCACATTGCGAGCTTCGATCGGCAGCTGTTCAACCTGTTTTTCGTCAAAAACATTGCCGAGCGTCGCGTCGGTGGTGTTCACCATGGTGAGAGCTTCGCTGACTTCCACCAGTTGAGCTCCGCTGGCGATCTGAAGCTGGAAGTCCGCGGTGGCCGGAAGATTTACCAGCAGGGCAAAGTCTTTGCGCTCCACTGTAGCGAAACCGGCAGCGCTGACGGTGAGCGTGTAGGTACCGGGCGGGAGTTGCAACAGCTCGTACGAGCCCTCAGTGTTGGCGACAGTATGGCGGGAGAAATTTGTGTCGGTGCGAGTGAGTTGCACTTGAGCCGACGGAATCGCCGCGCCCGATGGATCGGTAATCCGGCCGCGCACTGACGTTGTGGCCTGGCCAAAAGCAAAGACAGCGAGCGAGCAAACTGCCGTCGCACGAAACAATTTTCGAAACATACATTCACCCCCGTTTAGACTAGGATCAAAGCATTGTAGCCTTTTTTTGTGCGGTTAACATTCCATGAAAGAATTCGCCATCGATGAGTGTGAACCAGCGGTCGACGACCGAATTTTTTCATGCGGTTGGTGCTAATTCATCCCTTAGTCCACAGGCTCCTGAGATGTCACCAACATTGGTGATTCATGTGCTGGTCCATAGTCGAGGAGTCGGTGTTATGAAAAAGTTCATTGCAGTCTTGTTATTCAGTGCTTCGCTTTGCGCGCCCGTAATCGGTCTCGCGGAAGAGCATCACCGTTATTACGATTACGACCGCCATGATTGGCACGAATGGAATGAACATGAGAACCGTGCATATCGCCACTGGCTAATGGAAGAGCGCCGTGAGCACCGCTATCGGGAGTACCGGCGCCTAAGAGCGCGGGAGCAGCGCGCTTATTGGCGTTGGCGCCACGAGCATGCTGATTGGCGATAAAGTTTGATTTGCTGAAAAATGGTGACTGGGAGCGCCGTCTCAAGCCGAGTGATCTGCGGCATAAACACCGTTGAGCATCGCTGGCGCATGGACGGTGCTGCCCCTCACCGTTTCAACAAGCTCTCCAGGACGTAGAATCCCGTTACGGTTTCGCTCCTGCACGCCTTTCGGCTTCCGCGAGCCACCCGCGGCGTAGTCTTTCCGGCGGTACGTTTGAGAGATAAGGTTTGATGTCGAGAATCGGAGTTCCTTCGAGCATGTCGATTCCGCGAACGCGAAGTGCGGGGCCCTCCCGGCTGAGCAGTTCGACCACCGTCAACCCGATCGGATTCGGACGTCGCGGTGAGCGAGTGGCGAATACGCCGTGAGGCCGATTGTCGCTCGGCGGTTTTCCCATGAGTTCGAATCCTTCAGACCGATCGAATTCCCAAATGACGATCAGGTGAGAAAAGCCTTCGATATCTGTGAGACCACACTCAAATTCTGTCTTTATCTCGATGATGCCTTCCGCCTCATGCTTCGCGCCTAATCCTTTGGGAACTTCCTGAGTATCTTTGTAAGGACTTCTGACATACCCGATCGGCTGCGTTGAAAACATCGCGGACTCCTGTTTGCCCTACTCTTGCCGCAGCGCCGTCATCGGATCGATCCTGGTTGCCCGGCGCGCCGGGATCCAGCAGGCGATTCCCGCGGACAACGCGACCAAACCGGTTGCCATCCAAATCTGCGCAGGGCTCCCGAACTCTAAGCCAGCGAGGAAACTGCGCAGCGAATGCATCGCTACCAGCGCCGCCCCCAGTCCCACTGCAAGTCCCACGGCGACCGTCAGGAAACCTTGCCGAAACACCAAAGCCAGCACGTCCCGGGGCATCGCACCCACCGCCACGCGAATTCCAATTTCCTGCGTTCTCTGCGAAGTAGTGTACGAAATGACGCCGTAAACGCCAGCCGCGGACATCACTAGCGCAAGGCCTGCCGTCACTGCAAGCAGCATCATAATGAATCGCCGTTCGGCCACCGAGTCCGCGATGAGTGCGGTCATGGGCACGCTCATGAAGACCGGCTGATTCGGATCGATCGCCGCAATCGTCCGCCGGATGGCTTTCTCCATTTCTCCCGTGGCCCGTTCCGTTCGTACCACCAGAAACACCGACGTCTGCATCGCTCCCGCAGACAGATAAGCATTCCCCTTCGGCACTTCGTTGAGAGCCGCATGGTTGGCGCTCGAGACGACACCAATCACTCGTTTCCAGTTATTCGGATTTTCCGGCGTACACCAGATGCAGACTCGCTGTCCCACGGCGTACGAGCCGGGCCACAAGCGCGCCGCGATAAGGTCATTCACGATCGCGGCATCGCCCGATGCTGCCATATCCTCTTCGCGGAACCACCGGCCCTCCAGGAGGCGAACTCCCATGGTTTGGAGATAGTCTCCGCCCACGGTGTCAATCTCGCCTTCGACCTTCGATCCCTCCGCCCCGCTGACGATTCCGCCGTTATTCTCGCCGCTGAAGGGCAGGGCGTCCACGGTCCCGGCGCTTTGCACTCCGGGAAGCGCGCGCACGGAATCCAGAATTCGCTTGTAGAACAGCCCGCGCTTTTCGGGGTCAGGATATCGCTCAGGCGCCGGCAGCACTACAGACGCCAGAATGCGATCCGCTTGGAAACCGGGATCAGTGTTCATCAACCGGCCAAAGCTTCCCAGCAACTGTCCGCCAATCACCACCAGCACCACGGAAACGGCCACCTCGGCTATCACCAGAGACGAACGGCTGCGGTCGTGCCTTCCCGATGCCGCGCCGCGCGCTCCGAATCCGCCGAGTGAGATCGCCTGCCCTCTGGCGAGGCGAAGCGCCGGCGCAATCCCAAACAGGATACCGTTGACGATTGCCAGCGCCAGAGCGAAACCCAAAATCGTCGCATCCGGACGAGCCCCAGCTAACCGGGGAATGCTCACAGGAGCCACAGCCGGCAGGATCTTCCACATTGCCGTGGTAAGAACATAGCCGCCGCCGCCGCCCATCACGGCCAGCACGCAGCTCTCCGTAAGCAGTTGGCGGACGATCCGCATTTGTCCCGCGCCCACCGCCAGCCTCACGCTGATTTCCCTCTGCCGGGCAAGCCCGCGCGCCAGCAGTAAATTGGCAACGTTCGCGCATCCGATCAGCATAAACAGCACCGCAGCGGCCATCAGCAGCAGAAGACCGTTCGCGGCGAGTCCTACGGTCCGATCGCGCAGGAAGTTCAGTCGAAGGATACGATCTCGGTTCGTTTCCGGAAAATCATGAGCCAGCGCCGCGCTGATCGACGCGATGTCCTGCCGAGCCTGGGCTAGCGAAACCCCTGGCCGCAGCCTTGCCACAGCGCCGAGTCCGCCTTGTCGTGCACCAGGGCTCACGGATAGCGGGGACCAGAACTCCACGTAAGGTGACGGCGTATGCGCCGCTTCCCTGCGCAGTGGAAAGTTGAAGGCCGGCGGCATCACGCCAATCACCAGGCAAGAGTGTCCGTTGACGGTGACGGTCCGGCCCACCACATGAGGATCCGAGTTAAACCGGCGCACCCATAGGCCATAACTCAGAATCATCTCTTCGGGATGGCCGGGCCGATCCTCCTCTGGAAGAATGTTGCGCCCGAGCATAGGCGAGACGCCCAGCGTAGGGAAAAGGCTGGCGGTCACCTTCAAACCGTAGAGCGCTTCCGGAGTGGTGTCCGCCTCGCCGGCAAGATCGAAGACTGCGTTTCTGTAAACTCCCACCGATTCCAGCGTGCGCGTTCTCCGGATCAATTCCTGCGTGTCATTCCAAAAGACCCAGTCCCCATGCGACTGCTCCCGCATCTTCGGAAATTCGCTGCGTATCTGCACCAACCCCGACGCCCGCGCATAAGGCAGTGGATCGATCAACACAGCTTTGATCGCGGTGAAGACCACCGACGTCGCCCCCACGCTCAGGGCGATCGAGCAGAGCGCGATTGCCGTCGGAACCGGAGTCCCACGCATGAGTCGCAGCCCGAGCCGGATGTCCTTGAGGACTGACATCTGCCTTTTATTCTATATGTGGCGATCGGGGGGATTGACCGTGGCGGAACTCGTAGCTGCTGCCGGAGATTGTGTCTCTGACGTCGAGGAGATCTTTGGATCACCATCGGCGGGAGCCTGCGGCGCCTGGGCTGGCTGACCTTCGAGCGCGTCTTGAAAACTCTTCTTCACATCTCGCCAAAAACTCTTGGTCAAGACTTCTTTCATATCCTTCCTCGCGTGTTCATCATGGTATCGCTTTGGAGCGGTTGCCGCTGATGCCGGCGACCCCTTTACACCCCCGCCCCAGGCTTGAATCAACAACCCAAGAATATCCTTGTTTTCTTCCCCAGACAGTGATAAATACCTAAACCACCGGATTCATAACGGGCAGAAATGGGGATTTTTGCCTCTGGCGCGGGTGACGCCAAATTCTCATCTGCTCGTGAAATTGAAGGCCGCACGTCGCGAAGCGAGCACGCGGCCCGCAATTTGGCCGGCGATCTTTAGTCCGAGGAGGTGCTGCGTGAGAGTGAGAGGATTGAGAACTGCGTTTTTGCTCGGAGCGGCTTGCACCGCAGTTTACGGCCAGGCGCTCGTTGTGCCGAACCTTCAGGCGACTGCGCCGGGCAATGTGGCGATACCCGTGGGAAGTAAGGCAAGTCGCTTTCAGGAGGTTGTCGGAAGCGGCCAGATTGCCAGCCAGGTTAATGGCCCGATCGTGATCACCGGCATCCGCGTCCGATCGGCCCCCGGTGCGGGCCCTGTTAGCTTCGATTACGCATCGTACAAAATCACGCTGTCCACCACGCAAGCGTATCCCAACACGGCTAACGGCCATAGGTTGCCCGTCCTCCCGTATGCCAGTAATGTCGGCCCGGATGCCACGGTGGTATATAATGCTGCACTCTCTGCATCTTCTCCCGGCTGCGCCGGGGCCGGGCCCTGCCCTTTCGACTTAGTGATCCCCTTCGCCACTCCATTCTCTTATGACTTTTCGAAGGGCAGGCTCCTGGTGGATGTGGTCTCGTCGGCCGCAACCGGGACGCCGAGCGGAAGCCTGGATGGCGTGGGGTTTCCCGATAGCACCAACAGTCCTATCGCCAGCGTGAGCGGTAGTTCCACCAGTGCAACCGGCGCCCTGCTGATTGCGGGAGTCGTGTTCGAACTCGACACCAGCACCTACTATTACTTCCCACAACTGGCTTTCGGAGGCGGCTGGCAGACCACCGTGACCTATGTGAATTATTCGCCGCAGAACGTGAGCTGTCAGACCACGTTCTATACCGATTCCGGAACACCGTTGCTGGCTCCCTTTGGCGGGACGGCGATCTCCAGCCGAACCGACGCGCTAGCGCCCGGAGCAGACCTGCATCAGCAAACCACGGCCGATCTGGCGGCGCCGACCGCGACTGGCTGGGCGGTGGCCGCCTGTAGCGGTCCCATCAAGGCCAGCATGCTCTACCGTTTTTACAAGCAAGGGGTGGCGCAAGGCGAGGCCGGAGTGAACGCGATGACTACCCCTGCCACGGAATTCGTCACCTTCGCCGAGACGAAAACGGGAATCGCTTACGCCAACCCATCCACCACGTCGGCCACGGTTACCGTCACCGTCCTCAGCTCGGCGGGACTAGCTATGGGGAGCACGGTTTTGCATCTGGCGCCAAATGCACACGGAGCGGCTAACATCGGTCCGCTGCTTGGGCTGAACAGCTTCACCGGATCGGTTCAGATCACGTCGACAGTTCCGATCGTCAGCCTGTCGTTGAGCGCCGAGGCTTTTCCGGTGTTCTCGGCGTTGCCGCCTGGCGACTTGCCGAGTTCGACCCCGCTGGCGCCCGGCCACTAAAACACGGCCAGCGACAAGCCCGTACCCCTCTTCGACGGTATGCAACAGGCAGTTTGCTGTCCTGTTGCTTTCCCAGATGAGCTGCGATATTCTACCTGTGGGAAACCAAAAGAACCCGTATGAAAGAAAAAACGGACGTCCGCCAGGGCACGTTGGCTTTGATGGTGCTCAAGACGCTCGATGTATTGGGGCCGCTCCACGGCTACGGGATCGCCCGCCGCATTGAGCAGATCAGCGGAGACCTGCTCGCGGTGAATCAAGGCACTCTCTATCCCGTGCTGTTGAAGCTGGAGCAGGAAGGCACCATCGCGTCCGGATGGGGCGCCTCAGAGAATAACCGCAGGGCGCGCTTCTATCGCTTGACTCGCCACGGGCGTAAGCAGCTCCAGGCTGAGACTCGGGATTGGGAGCAAACCGCAGCCATCATCGGCCGATTTTTCGCGGCGAAAGCGGAGGATCTGAGATGAGGTCTCTGCAGCGGTTCCTCAAACGGCTGGCCACCACGGCAATGCGGCGGCAAAATGACGAGCGATTGAGGGAAGAGTTCGAGGAACACCTGGCTCTGCAAACAGCGGAAAACCTTCGCTCCGGCTTGTTACCGGTTGAAGCGCGCCGTCAAGCCGTGCTCAAGTTCGGCGCGGTGGAAGGTTTCAAGGAAGAATTTCGGGACCAGCAGGGCCTCCCGTTTCTGGAAACACTGATGCAGGATACACGTCACGCCCTGCGCCGGCTGCGAAAGGCCCCGGTGTTCACCATCACCTCGGTCCTGACGCTGGCCCTGGGCATTGGCGCGACCACTTCGATTTTTACTTTGGTGCACGCCGTAATATTGAAGTCGCTCGCAGTGGCGAACCCCGCCGAATTGTACCGCCTGGGCAAAGAATCACGTTGCTGCTACTGGGGCGGGTACAGTCAAGAAAAAGAGTTTTCCCTTGTCTCGTACGAGTTGTACAAATACTTCCGGGACAACACCAAAGGTTTTGCGGAATTGGCGGCATTCCAGGCCAGCGGGAATCTGTTTGGTGTCCGGCGCTCAGGTAGCTCGGAGGCCGCGCAAGGCTATCCGGGCGAACTCGTTTCTGGAAATTACTTCACCATGTTCGGCATCAGACCGTATGCCGGACGGCTGCTTACGGCTGGCGATGATCGCACCGGCGCTCCGCCGGTTGCCGTGATGAGCTATCGCTTATGGCAGCAAAGGTATGGATTCGATCCCTCCGTTATTGGCAGCGTCTTCAATCTGAGTGACAAGCCATTTACTGTCGTGGGAATCACTCCGCCGGGTTTCTTTGGCGACACTCTACGCGACACTCCACCTGACTTCTTTCTGCCGTTAGCCACCGAGGGTGACGATATAAACAAGCCCGAAACCCACTGGTTGGACCTGATCGGCCGCATCCGGCCGGGCGCGGCGCCTGCATCCTTAGAGGCTGAAATGCGCGTGGAGCTCAAGCAGTGGCTGCGCTCGCACTGGGGTGAGATGAGCGCCAATGATCGCGTGAAATTTCCCCAGCAGACCCTGTTCCTGACCCCGGGCGGAGCCGGCATTACCAGCATGCGCGAGCAATACGAGCACTGGCTTCAAATTCTGATGATGGTTTCCGGATTTGTGCTGCTTATCGTCTGCGCTAACGTGGCCAATCTCATGCTGGTTCGCGGCCTGGAGCGGAGGCTGCAGACATCGTTAAGCATGGCCCTGGGGGCGCAAGCGTCCAGGCTGGTAAGGCAAGCCCTCACCGAAAGCATTCTGCTCTCGCTGTTGGGCGGCGCGGCAGGTCTGGTGAGCGCATTTGCAGGCACGCGCCTGATTCTGCACTTTGCGTTCCCTCCGGTTGGCGGCATGGCAAGCGTACCCATTAGCGCGTCGCCTTCCGTGCCGGTGCTGCTGTTCGCGTTTGTCACATCGCTCTTGACTGGAGTCGCCTTCGGAATCGCTCCCGCATGGATGGCCACACGAGTGGATCCGATGGAAGCCCTTCGCGGCGCCAGCCGCTCCACGGCCCGCACCGGCTCGCTCCCACGGAAGACACTGGTAGTGTTCCAGGCTGCGTTCTCGCTGGTTTTGCTATCAGCCGCGGGACTGCTCACCGCCGCCCTGCACAGTCTCGAGAATCAGGATTTCGGATTCGAGCAGGATCGGCGCATCGTGGTGAACTTTGACGCAAGGCTAGCCGGTTATGGGCCAGAGCAACTCCCGCCGCTTTACAGGCGCATCTATGATTCGTTATCAGACGTTCCGGTCGTATCGGCCGTGGCTCTCTGCACATACTCACCGCTAGGCGGAAACGCTTGGGGCGCCGGCGTTTGGGTGGATGGACATCCGGCTCCCGGACCCAACGACGATGACTTTGTTTTCTGGAACCGAGTGACTGCGGGATATCTTGGTGTCACCGGCAATCCGATTCTTAGAGGACGCGGCATTACCGAACAGGATACGTCGACCTCAGGGCACGTGGCAGTCATCAATGAAGCTTTTGCCCGGAAGTTTTTGAAGAATGAAGATCCCATCGGAAAGTATTTCGGACGTGATGGAATGGGAGCGCGCCTATATGAGATCGTAGGCATTGCCAAAGACGCCCGCTATCTGACTTTTGCGCTGGACAAGCCAATTGGCCCGTTCTTTTTTCTGCCCGAACAGCAGCACGACTTTTCTCCGAAGGCCGCATCGACTGAAGTCAGCGCCAGTTCGCATTTCCTGCGCGACATTGTGATTGTGACCAAGCCGGGAGCCAGCCTGTCCTTTGGGCGGGTGCGAGAAGCTATGGCGTCGGTGGATCCCAATCTGCCGATCCTTTCGATTCGCACTCTGAGAGAGCAGGTTGCCGGACTGTTCAGGCAGCAGCGGCTGATCGCACGGCTCACCTCTCTTTTCGGAGCCCTGGCGCTCATTCTGGCCTCGATCGGAGTCTACGGCGTCGTGGCCTATAACGTCGGCAGCCGCACGAATGAGATGGGGGTGCGCATGGCCCTCGGTGCGGATCGCAGCGACGTTTTCGCTTTAATTCTGCGCGGAGCGCTGGCGTTGATTTCCCTTGGACTGCTGTTGGGTATACCGTTGGCGCTGGCGGCAGGGCGGTTCTTAGGGCGCCAGCTTTATGGAATCAATCAATACGATCCGATGATCATTGCTACGTCGATTTTGGTCCTTGGTTTTTCCGCGCTGACCGCGGCCCTGATGCCGGCGTTCCGGGCTAGTTCGATTTCGCCATTGAAGGCGTTGCGGGCAGATTGATTTCGTACTTTACGGCTAGAACGCGGCCGGCGGGCGCCCTGCACTGCGCCGCGTTCACCCCACAATCCCTTCGCATTTCGTCGCGAACCCCTGCTTGGTCGACCGTCCGTCCTCCACGCGATCTGCTGTAAACTCGAAGCATGAAGCCAACGCAACGCTTGACCGCAATTATCGAACGTGAGGACGATGGTTTCGTGGCGTTGTGTCCGGAACTCGATATTGCGAGCCAGGGTCCCTCGATTGAAGAAGCGCGAACCAACCTCATCGAGGCGCTCACGCTGTTTTTTGAAACGGCAGACCCGTTCGAAGTCGCCCGACGTTTTCACAACGAGGTTTTTGTGACACAGGTTGAGGTTCCGGTTGGGTAAGCTCCGAGTTCTTTCTGGCTTGGAGATTTGTCGCATCCTCGAAAAGAACGGATTTGCTCCATCCGCCAGAGAGGCAGTCACCGGATCATGCAAAAGCGAGCACCAGAGACCACAATAACTGTTCCGGTTCCGTTACAGATCCGGTTCGACGTGGTACTTTGCAGAGCATCGTCCGGCAGTCTGAACTGCCAAGATCGTTATTTGAGAGCGAACGGTTGGCGATCACCTTGCGGAGCCAGGTTCCGGTCAGTTTCATGCGGACTCCTCCGCTAATGCTCAGCGTTCCACTGTCGCCACACTCGCCACCGTGCTCGCAGACGTTCTCGCAGCCGCCGACAAAGCCATCGACACCCAGGACGTCGCCGCTGCCGAAATCCATTGATCGTGCCCGTAACGGAAACCGCTCTCGAAATACGGCTGGAACTTCATCGCCCGGCTGCGCACGTACCACGATCCGTCCGGGTACTGCGTTCTCAGCAGGTAATCCACTCCGCGCCGGTATGCCGGTTCGCTCGCGGACATCGCTCCCGATTCATAGAGCGCGTATAAAGCTTCACCCATCGCATAGGCGTCGCTCTTCAGATAGGGGTTGCCGCTCCAGCCTCCGTCTTCGCGCTGCAGCGCCTCGAGGATGCGCGCCGACTTATGTACCTGTTCCTTTTCCGCCCCGGCCCACCCGAGCCCCAGAAGCCGCCAGGCAAAATCGTCCGTGCTGACAGGTTTCGCCTCGGCCAGCCACGCTCTGCCGCGTGCGATCCTCTCGTCGAACTCTTTTTTTCGCGCCGGAATCGAATACACCTGAAGAACGCGGAGGGCTCGCGCCGCCGATGCGATGACACTCTCGGTGATCGGCGGACGGGTGTGAACCTCGCCCGATGGCCAGGCCCCATCCGCGGCCTGGAATTGGGCGAGGTCCGCTACCGCTGAATCGGTGATCACGTCGCCCGGGTATCCCGCTGCCGCGAGGCCCAGCAGATTTTCACCCAGCCGGTTGGAGCCGCCGCCAGGGTTCAGAGCCTGCAGAAATTCCTCCTGCGACGCCGCCCATTGCGACCGGATCTGCTGCACTTGTTCCCGCGCCGCATCCTCGCTAACAGAAATTCCGGCCTCTATTGCAAGGCGCTGTGCGCGAGCTGCCATGGGCTGATGGTGACAGCCCACGCAGCCGCTCTGTTTGAAGAATCCGGCGCTCGATCGTTGCAGAAGATCCATACTCCGAGTCAGCGCCAGCTTTACATTCGGCGGCGGCGCATCTGGCGGTGCCGGTGCATGGTACTCGACGCCGTTCCTGGCTTCGGCTTTTTTCAGCGCGGCTATCACCTCCGGATTTCCGAACTTCTCCGCCCAATCGAGCGGCGTTTCTCCCGTTTTCGCCCGGGCATTGACGTCCGCTCCGGCGGCGATCAGTATCCGGACGGTTTCAGGATCCTGCCGTTCCTGGGCGATAGCGAATAGCAAAGGCCCGAACCCGCGGCAGTCCAGCGCGTTCACGTTGGCGCCGGCCCGGACTAAATCCCGGACCATTTCCGGGGAGCCGGCCTGCGCCGCATGGTGGAGCGCCGTTAGCTGCAACAATTGGATCTGGCCGTTGCGAACGGTCGGATACCAGGTGGTCGCCGCGTTGACATCGGCTCCCCCCCGGATGAGAAAGCGCACCACATCGGGCCGGCTCTCCAGCGAGGCCTGAATGACCGGGGTCTGGCCTTTCTGATTCGCCGTGTGGATATTAGCTTGTTTCGCGATCAGCAGCCGGACGATGTCGATACCGCCGTATCCCGCTGCTAGGCCCAGCGCGGTCTCACCCCGCGTGTCGGCGGCGTTTACATCCGCTCCTTTGGACAGTAGGAGGGCCACGATGTCCGATCCGCCCTCCCGCATGGACGCCAGCATCAGCGGCGTGCGGCCCTGCTTCGACCGCGCGTTGACATCGGCTCCGTGCTCGATCAGCAGCCTGGCCTTCTCGCCGTCTCGCGCGCACCACAGAAGGGCTGTAGCTCCAAAGTTGTTCTTCGCATTCACATCGGCGCCGGCCTCGATCAGCATTTTTATCGCATCGATGCTGCCGAATGCGGCGGCGTACATCAGCGGAGTAGCTCCCCGGCTGTCCCGCGCTTCCAACATGCCGGTGGAACGGGCGCTTCGGATGACGCCGAGATCTCCGTTTCGAATGGCTTGAAACAGCTCGGCGTGATTGTCCGTGGCAGGTCCCGCGAACAAAGCCACGGCCGTAATTGCACTAGCAAAGAGCGACTTCCCCATGGCGCCTCCTGATAACTGAGCCTCATTATAACCGCGGCATTAATCCCGGCGGAATCCCTAAACGCCGTCCGTTCTTGGTTGTGTTAACATCCGATTTCAACCACTCTCATTCGGGAGACAATCAGTGAAAATCTACGAAGGCAGGGACATTCGGAACGTCGGTGTGGTGGGCCACGGCGATTCCGGCAAGACCACGCTCACCGCCGGGCTGCTCTATCACCGCGGGCGCCACCAACCGCCTGACGCGAGTCGATGAAGGCAACACCATTACCGACTTCGACGAGGAGGAAGATCCAGCGCAAAATCAGCATTTCCACCGCCTCGCTGGCTTACGCCGAGTGGAAGAAGGCCAAGATCAACATTCTGGACACCCCGGGATACAACATCTTTATTAATGACACGCGCGTCGGCCTGGTGGCGGCCGATGCCGCGCTGGTCGTGGTGGATGGCGTGGCCGGAGTGGAAGTGCAGACCGAAAAGGTCTGGGCTTTCGCAAACGACTTAAGCTGCCGCGCGCGCTCGTCATTAACAAGCTGGATCGCGAGCGCTCCAGCTTCGAGCGCACGCTCGATAGCATCCAGACGTTCTTCGGCCGCACCGCCATCCCGATCCAGCTTCCCTGGGGCGCCGAGCGCGAGTTCAAGGGCGTTATCGACCTGGTACGCATGAAGGCCCTACAGCTACGCTGCCGGATGGCGACGGCAAGGGCAAAGAGGGCGAAATTCCCGCAGGATATGGCCGAGGCCGCCCAGAAGGCCCATGAGGCCCTGGTCGAAATGGTGGCCGAAGGCAACGACGCCCTGATGGAGGAGTTTTTCGAGAAGGGCACGCTGCCCGTCGAGCACATTCTCGAGGGACTGAACGTCGCGGTGCGCGAGATGCGCCTGTTCCCGGTGCTGTGCGCCTCGGCGCTGCACAATATCGGGTCCGACCAGATCCTGAATTCGATCGTCGACAACCTTCCCGCGCCGACCGATCGCGGCGACCGTTACCGGCAAACTCCATGGCAACGAGGTAGCGCGCAAGATCGCGGATTCCGAGCCGGTTTCGGCGTTTGTATTCAAGACCACAGCCGATCCTTTCGCCGGGCGCATCACCTTCTTCAAGATCTATTCCGGCGTGCTCAAGAACGACGCCAATCTGCACAACGTTCAACGTGGCACCGCCGAGCGGCTGGCGCACATCTGCGTGCGCACTGGGAAAGACCTTAACGCCGGTTACCGATCTGCACGCCGGCGATATCGGCGCCGTGGCCAAGCTGAAAGACACCCTCACCGGCGATACTCTGGCGGACAAGGACTCCGCCATCGAATATCCGGCGGTGAAGCTGCCAGAGCCTTCCATCGCCTTCGCCATCGAAGCCAAATCGCGCCAGGACGAGGACCGCATGGGCAATGCCATCCACCGCATCCTGGAAGAAGACCAGTCGCTGCGCTTCTATCGCGATCCGCAGACCAAGGAATTTCTGCTGGGGGGCAGCGGCCAGCAGCATGTCGAGGTCGTCGTCAGCCGCCTGAAAAAGCGTTACGGCGTGGATGTAGCGCTCAAAGCGCCCAAAATCCCGTATCGGGAAACCATCCGCGGCAAAGCCGACGTGCAGGGCCGCCACAAGAAGCAGACCGGCGGTCATGGCCAGTTCGGCGACTGCTGGATCCGGATGGAGCCGCTGCCGCGCGGCGCCAAGTTCGAGTTCGTCAACGAGATTTTCGGCGGCTCGATTCCCAAGAACTACATTCCGGCGGTGGAAAAGGGGATCATCGAGGCGGCGCAGAACGGCTTCCTGGCCGGCTACCCGATGGTGGATTTCCGGGTAGTACTCTATGACGGCTCGTACCATGACGTGGACTCTTCGGAGCTTTCTTTCAAGCTGGCGGCGCGTAAGGCGTTTAAGAACGCCATGCAGGAGGCCAAGACCGGCGCTGCTGGAGCCCATCATGAACGTGGAAATCCAGGCGCCTGTTGAGTACGCAGGCGACCTGATGGGCGACCTCAATGGGCGGCGAGGCCGCATCGCCGGCATGGACACCAAAGGCACTACGCAGATCATCCGCGCCAAAGTGCCCATGGCGGAGATGCTAAATTATCAGAACGACTTAACTTCCATGACGCAGGGCCGGGCCACGTTCACCATGGAGTTCGATCACTACGATTTCGTGCCGGGTCCACAGGCCGAAAAGATCATTGCAGCAGCTAAGGCCGCAAAAACGGGCGAAGAGGAAGAAGAAGAGTAAGATACGCCTAACAGTGTGGGTATCCTTGGGTAGTCCTAGGGTAGATTTAGGGTCGACCGGCCCCAAGATCTACGGTATAATTTGTTACATTGTTGACCCAGTCGACTACGTAAGGATGAGTTGACAGATGAGGGCCGATGGTTTACAGTCCAAAGTTCGCTTGCGCTGGGCGTCAACGCCCCGACCGAAGTGGCAGTAGCATTTTGCGGTTCATTTTTTTGACCGAGGTTTAATTCTTGGGATATCGCATAAAAGCTTCGCTATTGCTAGCCTCCATTCCCCTGACCTTTATCTGCGGCTGCGGTATGAGCCAACAGCAGCAACGGTTTCGGAGCGCCTTTCTGCCGCCAGCAGCACGGCCGCCGGTTTTTGATCTGGCCGCAAACGAGCCTCCACCCGTCGACTCAAGTATCTATCGTAGTGAAGCTCCGACTGTGGTTTCCCGGACCCCGCAGTTGCCAGGAACCGCCACCCATTCAGATCTGTTGATTGAAAAGGCGGAGACACATTTTCAAATAGGTAAGAAATATTACCAAGCCAAAGATCGGGAAAAACTGGCTCGAGGCGAATTCGATCAGGCTGTGGACCTGATGTTGGAAGCTTCCGACAACCCTTCAGACCGGCAAGCATACAATTCCAAGCTTGAAGAAATGGTGGAGGCCATCCACCGCTGCGATTTGACGGGTCTGGGCAGCGCCGCTAGTCTTGAGGAGCCGCAATATGAAAAAGCCCCCCTCGAAGACATTCTTCCCATGACCTTCCCCGTGGATCCGAAGCTTAAAACTAAGGTTCGTGAAGAAGTGCAAGCCACGGTTTCCCAGCTTCCTCTGACCGTCAACGACGCGGTTTTGGGCTACATCCATTACTTTTCGGGACGGGGACGCAATACTCTGATTTCCGGACTACGACGCGAAGGACGGTATCGCCCGCTGGTTCAGCGCATTTTGGATGAGGAAGGGGTCCCGCAGGAGTTGATTCACCTGGCGCAAGCCGAATCCGGATTCCTACCGCGGGCCATGTCCAGGAAAGCTGCCGGCGGCATGTGGCAGTTCGTTACATGGCGCGGGCGGGAATACGGTCTCAATCAAACGCGTTACACCGATGACCGGCTCGACCCGGAAAAGGCCACTCGTGCCGCTGCGCGGCATCTGCGGGACTTGTACCAGAAGTTCGGGGACTGGCATTTAGCGATTGCCGCTTACGATTGCGGTCCCGGCGTGATTGAGCGCGCGGTAGAGCGCACTGGGTACGCGGACTTCTTCCAGATGAGAAACCTGCGCGTCCTGCCTCTCGAGACCACCAATTACGTTCCGATCATTCTGGCCATGACCATCATGAGCAAGAATGCCGCCGAGTATGGATTAGAAGGCATCATTCCCGATGCTCCGCTCGAATACGACAGCATGGAAATCACTTCTCCGACCCATCTGGCGCTCATTTCAGATCTGACCAATACTCCGGTCGCAGAGCTGCAATCGTTGAATCCAGCCCTCCTAAAAGGTTTGGCGCCAGCAGGTTACTCGCTGCACGTGCCGAAGGGCACGGGGAGCTATTTGCGGGCTGCTCTCCAGATGGTCCCCGAAGAACGCCGGGCATCGTGGCGCATGCACGTCGTGGCGGACGGAGAGACGCTGACTGCCATCGGCAAGCGTTACCGAACCACGCCCGGCACCATAGCCGCTGTGAATCACATGCAATCGGGCGCGCCAGCCGTGGGAGACCGGTTGCTGATCCCTGCGGTCTATCATGAGACCGCCCCGGCACAAATCCATCCATCCACCAAGAGGTCCAAAACCCGGCAGGCAGTGACGGCCAAAAGCCGGAAGGGGACCACGCATCACCGGCAGGCGGCGGGCTCTAGGAGCCGGGTCAACTTGGCTGCCGGGTTCTCCGAAACCTCGGTCAGGCTGGCGCGCGCAAATCAGTAAGCTGCCGCTTTTTCGCCCGTCAGAAACCACCCAAGATCCGCCAATTTTCTCGCTTTTCCCTGTTGCCTCCGATCCAAAACGAGGTATGCTATCTCTGTTGATCGTGACCGGAACAGGAGGCATTCGGAATGTTTAATCATTATCAGCTCACTCCGAGGGACGAGGACGAGATGGAAGACTTTCGCGACTACGACGACGAGACCGCAGAAGGCGGTTCCAAGCTGGATGAATACAGCGAAACTGAAGAAGACGAAGAGATAGAGGAGGAGCATCACGCGCCGATGACGCCCGCGGCTGTGACCGCAACGGAAACACCCGCTCCCGCACCCCCTGCCCCGGCGCCTAAAAAGAAGGCCGCGGCCAAGCCAAAGGCGAAAGCCGCGCCCAAAAAGGCCGCTGCGAAAAAAGTAACAGCCAAGGCAGTTGCAAAAAAGGCGCCCGCGAAAAAGGCCGCTAAAAAGACTGCAAAGAAGAGCGCGGCCAAGAAGAGTTCCGTGAAAAAGACCGCGAAGAAGAAAACCTCTGCCAAGAAGTCCGGCGGAAAGAAGAAAAAGTAGAAGCTTCGACAGTATTATCGAACGTCCATCGCGCCGGGCTGGTCTGCCAGGTGAGGCAGGTTGGCCGGCGCGTTTCGTTTTGTAATGCTCGCGCTATTTTTCCGGTTCTTTGGTCACGATCGTACGGCAGCGCTCGAACAACTGCATCAAAGCGTCCGCGTATTCTTCCGAGGATTTTGTGGGCTTGCCGGAGAAGCCTGCCGAACCAGTGTTGCCTTTGCCGTAGCCCGTGGTTACGGCTATAAATTTCATGAGCTCCAGTGCGACTTCGTCGCTGCTGCGTCCCTGGGCGCGCGAGTTCGTCATATCCGCGCCGCGTCCTTCCACAACTGGATCGGTTGGTGCTTCCGCCATATTCGGGTGCTCTCCTGAAAGGTGTGCTACAACTCTAGATTACTTCATTTCCCATGCCTCTCATGGCGCGCCGCCATATTCGCAGGATGCGCGGAGGCGCTCAATCGCACCTGCTGGAAGCCGACGACGGCCGGTTCTACATCGTCAAATTCCAAAACAACCCTCAACACCGCAGGATTCTGGTTAACGAGCTGGTGGCTTCGACGTTCCTGAGATATCTGGAAATTTCGACCGCGGATACTGCCTTAATTCACGTCACCGGCGAGTTTCTACGCGAGAATCCGGAGGTATCTATCGAACTAGGCGCGAGCAAAACGCCGGTGGCCATCGGCTGGCAGTTCGGATCGCGTTACCCGGGTGATCCGGCAAGAATGACGGTGTACGATTACGTGCCCGACACCCTGCTCCACAAAGTGCGCAACCTGACGGATTTCCTCGGCGCGCTGGTGTTCGATAAGTGGGTATCCAATGCGGACGGCCGCCAGGCTGTATTCTTTCGCGCACGGGTGAGGGAATGGCTTCCCGGCGCCGCCAGCGAGCCCGCGCTCACTATGGGGTTTATCGCGCTGATGATCGATCAAGGATTTGCGTTCAACGGGCCGGAGTGGACTTTCACCGATTCGCCGGTGCAAGGCCTGTACGCGCGCAAGCTGGTGTACGACGGTGTCGCCTCCCTCAATGAGTTTGAGCCCTGGCTCGAGCGAGTAAGCCATTTTCCCGAAGCCGTAATCGATCAGGCGTACAAACAGGTGCCGCCGGAATGGATTCGCGGTGACGAGGATCAATTCGAGCGCGTGCTGGAGACGCTGATGCGCCGCCGAAAGCGCGTACCGGACCTGATCAGCGACTCCCGCCGGTCGAAGCAAAGTCCGTTCATGAACTGGAAATGACGCCGACGGCCTGACTGTCGCGCGCTATATTACATACGACAGGCGTAACGAGAATCTGTGTCGGCCGCTTCCAGCCACTGTTTCACCAGCCGATCTGGTTCGCCTCGCCGATTGAACTCGGAAAGGACATTGGTATCGAGTAGGAACCCTCTCATAGCTCAATCGGGCGTCCGTAGTCCTTTTGCCTCTCCAAGTTCAACTCCGCGCCAACAAGCGGAGACTCCATCAGGAACTGCGCTAGATTCTTCCGCGGCGTTGGAGCCTTGCATTTGCGTTCCTTCTCTTGCAATGCGTCCAAGGCGTGATCGAGCACTTCATCGGGGCTGCGGAAGCGACCACTCTTGATCTCCGCCTGAATCCTTTCCTGTTCCGGTTTGAGGTTGATCGTCATTGCTGCACCGTTCCAGCCTTTTGGCCGTTAAGTCGATGATCGCACGAGTGCCCTCCGTGCTTTTTACCAACAGATGCCAAATGTCTGAAGCCAGAAACGACTTGTCCTACGTATTGCCGCGTTGCGTCTCGCGCCCTCCGGCGATTTCCCGGCTGATTCTCGCGGCTGTAACGGGCGCGAGCAGGATGCCGTTGCGGTAGTGGCCATAGGCAAGCCACAAGGGCGAATCTCCGGCGCGTTGGATTACGGGACCCGCCGAATCGGCTGCGGGGCGGAAGCCGGCCCAGGCGGCAACTGGCCGTTCTCCTGCGAGCGCAGGCAGCAACTCACAAGCCCGTGCTGTGATGTCGCTGACAACCCCCGCGTCTATAGAGCGATCGAAACCGACATCTTCAGACGAGGTACCTGCGATGGTGAATCCGCTCGATCGCTGCAGGAGATACGTGTGGCCCCGGCGCAAGATTGGACCTAGCGTGCGAGGGGAGCAACTGTAAGCAGTCAGATGCCCCTTTACGGGAAATGCGCGAGGCAAGGGCGGGATCGTGATGCCCGAGACGGCGATCTCGCTCGACCACGCGCCGGCAGCCAGAACCGCAGCAGCAGCACGGAGCACATCGCCGCTCGCGTTTTCGACTTGAACCGAATCGGCAGACAGCTGAATGCGGACGGCACGCCAGCCTTCCCGGATTTCGACTCCGGCCGCACAGCACGCCGTGCGCAGGGCTCGCATGATATCGCGTGGATCGACGATCGCATCGGCGGGATAAAAGAGCGCGCCCGCTGACGCGCGATCGAAAATCGGAACGAGTTGGCGCAGTTCCGAACCATCCAACACCAGGGATGGGATGCCGAGAGGCCGCTGGAGTTCCGCGCGGCGCGCCAGGGCCTGATATTCCGCCCATTCGAAAGCAACTTCGACCGCACCGCAGCGGCGATAGTCGATCGACACACCCGATTCGGCGTCAAGCTGCGTGACATAGTCCGGATACATCCGCAGACTTTCGAGCGCGAGGTCCAACCAGATATCGCGAGTCTCGACTTCGCCGCCTGGCGCCAGCATCCCCGCGCCCGCCCAACTGGCTTCACTGCCCATTGTGCCGGCGTCCAATATGGAAACGCGCAACCCGGCGCGGGCCAGTTTCCATGCGATGGAAGCGCCGATGATGCCGGCGCCGATGACGATAGCGTCGGGGGAGTGGGAGGACATGGGTCATTTACTATGCTAAGGCAGGTGTTAGGTGTTAGGTACTACGGCTTCGCCCTCGGGCGTTACAATAACATTGTGATTCATCGTCACGTTTTGTTTAACGATCAGATCCGCGATTCAACGGAAAAACTGCTGACGGCGGGGCAGGTTGGTTTGCTGGCGGGATGGGGAGTGTTCAGCACGCTTCGAGTCGCCGACGGCGTGCTATTCGCTTTCGAGAGGCACTGGGCGCGCATGTGCAAGGACGCCGCCCTCTTCCGCGTTCCCATGCCGTGCACCGAGGAAGAAGGACGCCGGCGGCTGCTGGCGCTGGTCGAAGCCAACAAGGCGTATAACGCGTCACTGCGCGTGGACGTGGTGCGGAACGATGGCAGCCCTTATGGCGGCCCCGTCGAGCGCCGCAGCGAATTGATCGCCATGACCGCGAATCTGAAGGAATGGGGAACCGGAGTCAAATTGGCGTACGTTCCGCAAGCGCGCCATGCAGCCTCCATATTCGCGGGCGCCAAGATTCTCTCCTGGGCTATGAACCTGACCTGGATTGAGGATGCCCAGTCGAAGGGGTTCGACGAAGTGATCCTTCTCAACGAGCGCGGCGAGGTCTCCGAGTGTACTTCGGCCAACATCTTCGCAGCGCGGGGCCGTGACGTCTGGACGACGCCGCTGAGCTCGGGATGCCTGCCCGGCGTGACGCGAGATCTGCTCCTTTCGGAAATACACCCGCCAGGTTATACCGTAAGCGAGAAAGTGCTGATGCCTGCGGATCTGGAAACAGCCGACGAAGTGTTCATCACCTCGAGCACGCGCGATCTGCTGCCCGTTCTGGAAATCGAGCACAAACCACTGAAGCGCCGCGATGAGGTGCGTCGCGCTCTTCAAGCCGAATTCTCGAAATACGTCGACCGGTACGTGGCGGAGCACAAAGCGGTGCCGGCGTAGCTGCATGTTACTGTCTGGGGGTGACGGCATGGCTTCCCAAGAGAAAATCGACTGGTCGGAATGCCCTTTGGTCGAAGTCAACCCGCGCGTGCAAAGCGGCGCACCCGTTCTGCGAGGTACGCGGATGCCGGTCAACGCGATTGTGGATAATTACGACTACGGCGTAAGCGTGGCCGAAATCTCGGAAGAGTTCGAGGTGCCACAGGATCACGTTCACGCCATTCTTTCCTACGCTCACAGCCACCGCGTTGCGGATCCGGTTTGACAAGAACGGTGGGGTGCGCCGATTCCTCACCGGACATGAGGTCCGCACGGTCGTCGAAATGACCTGGCCGCCGCAGCTTGAAAACGGGGACCTTCTGAAGGCGGCGGAAGATGGCATTCGGACCTTACGATTTCTTCCGCGCGAACTTCAGGCCGGACCAGTCCGCATCCACGGCGCAGACTTTGTAATCCACCAACCCTGCTGCCAGCCCCGTCACGCGGACGTCATTCTGATTGAAATCCACTTTGTAGCGGCTGGTCTGCTTGGGATGAATGATCCAGACCGAACAACCCTCGGGCAGCCGCGCGCTCATGTACTCCATCTCGCCGTCCAGTTCTCTGCGGGATCGAACGAACCACAGAACGAGCGCGGTCTGCTTCGCCAGCTTGGTCTGGAGTTCGACGCCTTCCGGCAAATCGCCCAGTAATTCTTCAAAGGCTTCGGGCGCCCCTAGCAGTGCCGCTTTCATCTTGGGTTTGAATCCCAGCTTCTTGGACAGGCTCGATCCGGCGTAGCGCTCCATATGAGAGATCGGTTGAACCGGGTTGAGGGGAGCGTTCTTCAGGGCCTTCGCGAGCAGGGGTCCGACTTTCGCCCAATCGGCGAAAAAGGCATCGGGCAACTCCTGTCGAACGCGCGCTACCTTCTCAGCGACACCTCCCGCAAACACGATCGGGAGATGACGCGTTGACTTACTCTGCCGCAGCGCAACCGCGACTTCACGGCCGTGGGACGGGAGCCGGTCGAGGTCGATGAGTACCGCTGCTGGCATGTTCGCACGGAATTGTCCGATCAATCCCGCCGGGTTGAGCGGCGACGCATCCACCGAGAAGCCGGCCGTCTTGAGAGCGCGAGCACGTTCTTTTGCCAGGTCCTCTTTCCAGCACACCAGCCGCACTACGGGCATGAAGTCAAGTTATCAAAGTAGAACAGGCATTCATGATAACAGCGGTGACCCTTTGTGTATCAGCGCTCATGATTGCTGGTCGCTCTTCGAAATTCCAACCCAATGCCGCACGCCGAAATTCATCGCTCCCGCGCTGGGCATGCACGATTTCGGTGGTCTTGGCTTGCAGAGACTGATCTTTCTCTACGTATCCAGCCGCAATCATTTCGAACACGCGGGCATTTCCGCGAGTGCTTCTTCGCGGGTCGGCATGAAGGCGTAGCAACCCGAAATCGCGTCGCTTGCCAGAACGTTAGCACCGCTTCCTCCGGGCGCGGCTCAGCAAAGCCCGCCGGATAACTGAGCCGCGACTAAAAGGAGCGGTTGCGTCATGCTAACGAACTCACTGCAAAGGCCACTAATGCGTGACTGACAGCCCCCAAGTAAAATAAGCATTCGTTCTATTTTCCAGGAGGTTCTATTGCACCAGGCTGACATTGGCATCATCGGCGGCAGCGGGCTCTATTCCATGCCCGGGTTCACAGCTCAAGAGGAAGTCGCGATTGTTACCCCATGGGGCGAGCCCTCGGACAACTTCGTCGTCGGTAAACTCGGCGGCAAGTCCGTGGCGTTCCTGACGCGACACGGGCGCGGGCATCGCATTTCGCCTTCAGAGCTGAATTTTCGCGCCAACATTTACGGGATGAAGTCGCTCGGTGTGGACCGCATCATCTCGCTGAGCGCCGTCGGCTCGCTGAAAGAAGACCACCGCCCGCTCGACTTCGTCATTCCCGATCAGTTTTTCGACCGCACGCGAGGGCGCATCTCCACCTTCTTCGGCGAGGGACTGGTGGCCCATGTCAGCTTCGCCGACCCCGTCTGTCCGCAGCTTTCTAGCGCGGTCTGCCAGGCGGCGCTCGACGCGGGAGTTACCGCCAAGCAGGGCGGCACCTATCTCTGCATGGAAGGTCCGGCCTTTTCCACCAGGACCGAATCCAATGTCTACCGGAGCTGGGGCATGGATGTCATCGGCATGACGAATTTGCAAGAGGCTAAGCTCGCGCGCGAGGCCGAGATCTGTTACGTTACCGTGGCCATGGTCACTGATTACGATTGCTGGCATCCCCATCATGACGCCGTCACGGTGACCGATATCATCGCCAACCTCAACAAGAATGCCGAAAACGCCTGCAAGGTGGTGGCCGCGGCGGTGACGACGATGCCCGCCGACCGCACCTGCAAGTGCGGCTCCGCGCTGGCGCATGCCATCATTACAGACCGGAAGCTGGTGCCGGAATCCACTCGCAAGAAACTGGACCTGATCATTGGCAAGTACTTCATGTAGCGCCCTGGCCGAACAGCTGCTCGCCCTTTGCCTGAATGGCGAGACATGGTCCGACGATCTTCTCGACCAGCTCCTGACGCCTGCATGTTCGGACGCGCTGTTCCGGGTGCTGGTGGAACGATTGGCCGATTTGTTCGAGCCTCGCCTGTGCGACGTGTACGCGGACCTGTTCTCTCAGGTGATTGCGCGGACGATTCCGGACCTGAACGCGCAGGATTTGCGAGCCCGCTACGACCGCATTCGCCGGCCGCGCAAATTTCCGGGTGACGCGAAAGAAGTGGAGACCGTGTTTGTGCTCTCTCGCGTGACGCTGGGCGCGGACGTGGCCATTACCAGCGTGCTGCTGGATGCCGCCCGGCGCCGCTTTCCGAAGGCGCGGATCGTGCTGGTGGGCAATCAAAAATCATGGGAGCTGTTCGCGGCCGAGCGGCGCATCGAACATGCGCTGGTTTCCTATCCGCGGGCAGTTAGTGTTCGCGACCGGCTGGCGCAATGGCCGGAGCTGAAACGCGTGCTGGCGGCGCCCAACAGCATCGTGATCGATCCCGATTCGCGGCTCACGCAGCTCGGGCTTCTGCCGGTTTGTCCGGAGGACAGGTATTACTTTTTTGAAAGCCGCGCGGCTGGCGTGGAAGGAGATGACCAGCTGCCGGTTCTCGCGGCGCGATGGGCTCACAACATTTTTGGAATCTCCGATGCCGTGCCCTGGATCGCGCTCGCAGCGCCTGAATCCATCAAGATTCATGGCCGTCCATTCGTCACCATCAGCTTTGGTGTCGGCGAAAATCCCGCCAAACGCATTGCCGATCCTTTCGAAGCAGAACTCGTCAGCCATGCGGTACGGAATGCGTATGTCCTCATCGACGAGGGGGGCGGTGGCGAGGAGGCCGAACGGGTGCAGCGGGCCATTGCCAACTCGGGCGCGCCGCCAGAACGCGTGCGTACCTTCCGCGGCTCGTTCGCGACATTTGCATCCGCGATCGCACGCAGCGATTTGTATATCGGCTACGACTCCGCCGGCCAACACGTGGCCGCGGCGTCCGGCATCCCGCTCCTCAGCATCTTCGCCGGCTTCGCATCCCCGCGCATGTTCGACCGCTGGCGCCCGTGGGGGAAGGGGAAGATGGAAGTGATTTGCGTGACAGGGCAAACGCCGACCGAGTTGGTCCAGCAGACTGCCGAATTTTTAGGGCGGAACCTGTGATGTAACTGTCGTGACCGAGACCGCCAGAGCTGTGTCCAGTTTGAGAGGAGTAAAAATGGCAATTACAATTAGCCACACGGCAAGATTATTGGCTATGGTTGCAATCAGCGCAGCAGTAGCCGCAGCTCAGACATACTATCCACCTTCGGAAGGGGCTGGCGGTTGGCGGCGTTGCCGCAGCGATGAAGAAGTGCGAAACAACGCTGGCATGGATCCCCAACGGCTCGATTCAGTTGGCCGGGAGCTGTCGCAGATATATAAGGGACCCTGGCAGATTGTCATCATCCACAAAGGGTATCTGGTCCGTGAATGGTTCGGCGTTCCAGCGATGCCCGCTACCACTTTCGACGTGTGGTCCGCTACGAAGTCGGCTACGGGAATTGCCTACGGCCTGTTGCTCGACGATAGCCGGAACCACCGGCTTCCGAAGAATACGCAGATCGATCTAGATAGCCCGGCCTATGATTTTGTGCCCGAAGGACGCCCACTCAGCGATCCGCGAAAGGAAGGGATCAAACTGCGGCATCTGTTGACTATGACTTCGGGGATTCCTGGACAGTCGCAGGGCCTGCTGGGTATCGCGGTTGCACCCGGAGGCGGCGAATATGAGCTGGCGTTAGGGAAACAGGAGAGTCGATATGGTTTTTCAGCCGCCAAATTGTTCGCGGAACCCGGCAAAGCTTGGGAATACTCGGATGCTGCCTTTGCGCACCTTTCGCTTATCTTCGCCAGAGCGGCCGGGCGTGAAATTGCGGATTACATGCAGGAGCGAGTTTTCGACCCGGTGGGCATCCAGAACATTGGGTGGGATTGGCAGGGGGGCGCCGGCAACATCGGACCCCATACCAACGCTCACAGCGGCCTTCGGCTCTCCGCACGGGACTTTGCGCGCCTGGGTTATCTAATGGCTCATCAAGGCGTCTGGCAAGGACGGCAGATTGTCCCTAAATGGTGGATTGAATTGGCGACGCAGAGTTCGCAGAGTCTGAATCCCGATTATGGCTATACCTTCTGGGTCAACACAAATGGCCGCTGGCCTGCGGTGCCCAAGGATGCGTTCGCATTCAGTGGATTCGCCTCCAATCGCTGCTACATTGTTCCGTCGCTGGATCTCGTAGTCGTTAGATTGGGTTACGATCCGCCAGCGTGGCCCGAGCCGGCCCTCTTGGCGCCGGTTGTAAGCTCGATCATGCAAGTTCCTAAGCCATGAACCGATCGTTGTCATCGCGTGCGTTGGCTGTTTGTAGCGCCGGGCCACGCCCGATTTTGGCGGGGACCTGCGGCTCTTTGGCCGTAGGTAGAAAAAGCCGCAGGTCTTCCGCAAACAACGCGCCAGCCCTGCGCCACCGGATCGCTCATCGGTGAAGCAATAGTTCCATCACCACGGTCGAACCCACCGGGTCCGAGTAATACCGCGGGGTGGTTCGAATCACTCGAAATCCGAATTTTCGATTGAGCTCGATCATCTTTTTATTGCGCTTGCGCGTGTTAGTGACCATCCGCTTGAAGCCATGATGCCCGGCGAAGGCGACTTCCCAGGATTTCAGCAGGCTGCCGAAACCTTTGCCTTGGAACTTGGGCAGAATGCCGGTGGTGCAAATATACAGGGACCCTCGCCGGCGAGGATTCACGCCGTCGCGGCGGATGTCGTCCTGAAAATCCACGTGCTTCTCGAAGGCGCAGCAGCCTACTGTGACCCGGTCGACGATCATCCAGTACGGCTCGCAGATGTTCCAGTATGCGGCATCGAAGCGGTCCGGCCGGGGAAAGACCTTGCGGTCGAAATCCATAAGCCTTCGGATATCGTCCGGCAGGATGGCTTTGCGGAACTCAGTATTCATCCGGCGTGGATTCTGATCGTAACGGTACCGATTCGGTTACCGGCGCAATCTCGCCATCCACTCGCCCCAGCTTAGTCCGATGCGCGTGGTGAGCACCGCTACGGCCAGCGCAATGGTCATCTTCACCCAGAAAGCCGCGAGCGTGGCTTCGGTGGACACGTAGACATTCCGCACCCACGAGGATGTGGACGGCACAAAGTACGGGTAGTTGTTGGCGACGAAGACCCAGTTGCGGGCCGCGGGGGACATCAGGAAATTAGCGAACGGCCATTGCACGGCAAAGAAGCTTGCTAGAAACGCCGCGCCCAATGTTACTGCCTGCGCCCACGGGTTCCAGCCGGCGGTTCGCCGCCGCAGCAAATCGAAAACTATCGCCGGCACGATGAGCAGCAACGGAAAATCGGGTGGAACCAGGTGGGTTACCTGCTGATACACCGGCCCCAGCTTGGGCTCGGCGGGCGCAAGCGGCAACAGCCAGCAGAACGCAAGATGCATGGATGTATAAATTCCCGTCATCAGCGTGGCCGCCCAGCGGTTCTTGGACGCGCGCGCCACGGCCGCCATCCAGATGGGCGCGCCCATCATCACCACCATATAAAACCTCGCCCCGTGCATCTCCACGCGATTGGTGAATTCCTGGGCGACTCCCACCGTCGCGCCCATCAGGAAGACGAACACGAAATATAGAATCCACTCAAGCTTCTTGTAATAGGCGCCCTCGGCGCGGTTCATCTCCGCCAGCACCATTACCAGCAAACCGAATCGGATGGCCAAAAGGCCCAGTATCAGGACCACGTGCGGCGGGCTCAGGATCTTGACGTCCAGCCCGTAGGCGTTGTGCCACCAGTTGTCGAAGGGCGCCGAAGTGATCATGGCTACGCCGCCCCAGGCGCAGATGAACGCGCCCAAAGGCCCGCGGAATCCCCAGATGGAAACCGAAACCTCATTCAGCGGGGAATTCTTTTGGAAGGTTGTCGACAGAATCAAGTATCCGCACGCGATGCCGGCCAGCACGCCGCACAGGTAGATCATCATATGTGCGGGGGTCCAGAAACTGTCGCGGCCGATGCTCTCGTGCCACGAGATGTCCCAGACGCCGCCAAAGGCGCCCGAAAACATGGCTACTACGCAGCACCACATGTACCAGGGGATCTTGCCGCCCCCGCGGAAACCGGCGCTTCCGGTAGCCGTCGGAAGTGGAATGGAAACGGTGTGCGCCATAGCGGCCCGCCCTTCGAATTGAGCATACATCAGTTAGCGGCCAGCCGCCGGTTTATGGCATAATCCGCTACATGCTCGCCGATGTCGTGAAGATGGAGCCTAAGTCCGAGGGAATCACTACCCCGCGCAAAAAGCGCCCCAAGGAACTGGCCATTATCACGGAGTGCTGCACGGGATGCGCGGGATCGCCTGCGTGCGTGCCCTATTGCCCTGTGGCCGACTGCATGTACTGGATCCCAGATCCGGACCATCCGCCCTTCGGACGTATCGACGTCGATCCATTCCTTTGCATCGGGTGCAAGAAGTGCGTCAGCAAGGGCCCGGACGGCGCATTCCTCGATGGATGCCCCTGGGACGCCATCGAGATGATCCCCATCGAGGACGTCGAAACGCAAATCGGCGTGAAGATGCCGGTTTAATCGCAAAGAATCCAATGAGCCTTGAAATTAGCGAGCGAGACCGCGAGGGAGTCTCCATTCTAGATCTGGATGGCCGCTTGACAGTGGGGGACGAAGTTGCGAAGTTCCGCGACCGCATCACAAAAATAGTTGCTGCCAAGCAGGGCAGCATTATTCTCAACATGGCTCACGTCGATTATGTGGATAGCACCGGCCTCGGCGCGCTCGTGATGTTTTACACCACGCTGCAGCGGGATGGCGGCAAGGTCAAACTGTTGAACCTGACTCGCCGCAGCATCGAACTGCTGGTGATGACCAAGCTCACCACCATCTTCGAAGTCTTCAATGATGAGCAGAACGCCATCAACAGCTTCTTCCCGGACCGGGAGATCAAGCGGTTCGATATTCTGAATTTCGTCCAGCAGATGAAGGAAGAGTGAGCGGGTGGGAGCAGCGGCCCTTTTGCGGCGCGCCGCAAATTCCTTTTACACTAGGTTTATGGCCTCTGCCCGAGAGAACCAGACGCTCACTGCCGGACAGCACGCTCCCGATTTCCGGCTCGACGATTTAAACGGCGGTCAGCGAACACTCAGCCAATTGCTGGTTGAAACACCCGTCTTCCTGGCGTTCTTCAAGGTATCCTGTCCCACCTGTCAGTTCACCCTTCCATACCTCGAGCGAATCTATCGCGGCTTAGCCGGCGGCGCAGTGCGGATGTTTGCCATATCGCAAGATGATGCTGAAGCCACCCAGGAATTTAACCGGGAGTTTGGCATCACTATGCCTACACTGCTCGATAGCGCCGGCCAGGGATATCCAGCCAGCAATGCTTATCTGCTTTCTCACGTGCCGTCGATGTTTTTCGTCGAACGGGACGCCACCATCTCCTGGTCTCTGGTCGGATTCCATAAGAAAGATCTTGAGGCGCTGGGCTCGCGGCTCGGCGTTCAGCCTTTCCGGCCGGAGGAACGCGTTCCCGAGATGAAGTCCGGTTGAGGCTCCAAAAATTAGGCTCCGGTCCGGAGCCGGGATAAAATAAGAAACAGATGGCCAATCCTCTCGAGGAGCTTATCGAGTCGGCGTCCGCTATTGCCAAGGGCATGGGCGTGACCTTCCGGGAAATGATGTCCCCCACGGTCACCGAGAATTATCCGGACGAGCCGCCCAAACTTGAACAACGTTACCGCGGCGTTCACGTGCTGCAGCGCGATGAAAATGGCATGGAGAAGTGCGTGGCCTGCTTCCTGTGCGCGGCGGCCTGCCCTTCCAACTGCATTTACATCGAGGCGGCGGAAAACACCAAAACCGTCCGTATTTCGGGGGGCGAACGTTACGCGAAGGTCTACAACATCGATTACAACCGGTGCATCTTCTGTGGGTATTGCGTAGAAGCCTGCCCCACCGATGCCATCACTCACGGGCACGGCTTCGAGGTGTCCAGTTACAATACCTCGACGCTGGTGATGCGCAAGGAACAAATGCTGGTACCGCTAGCCCCCGGACAGCACCCGCCCGGCCCCTGAAGCGCCTAAACCCCCGGAAAATGGCCCTTTCTCTGAGCTGCTTGGTAACCTGGAGAGTTACCGGCACGCCTATTCTTATGAGATTGAGCGAGAGGCTTTCATGCCGGTTTTCTTAATAGCGGCATGTTGGTTGATTTCGAGCTCATAGTACGCGCACGAGACGGCGATGGAGCAGCCTTTAATCAGCTTGTTCTCGCGTATCGCAAGCGCATTCTGGGTACGATTGGACGGCTGATCGGGCATCCGGAAGACGTGGAAGATGTGGGCCAGGAGGTGTTCCTCCGGCTGTATTTTTCGCTCGATCAGCTTCGGTCGGCAGAGGTTTTTGAGCCATGGCTCTACCGGTTGACCGCTAATGCGGCGTATGATTATCTGCGGAAGCGGCGGCGCCGGATGGAATCACGGATGGCGGACTTGTCCGAGCAGCAGGTGACGGTTGCCGATGCATTGGCTAGCACGAAGGTCGACCACGACGAAGGACAGCGGAAAGCGATTCGGGAAACAGTGGACTCTTTACTCGACGGGGTGTCCCAGGAAGACCGTGTTCTGCTGATGATGAAGGAAGTGGAGGGTCTTTCGCTGAAGGAGTTGGGAAAGATCTATCATGTGAACGAGAATGCACTAAAAGTCCGGCTGTTCCGCGCTCGTCAGCGTGTCCTAAAATCGTTCAGGACGTCGCGCAAGCCGGCGGTTGGACTCGGGGGTTCGCGTTAGACTTAGAGGAAGATATGGACCAAAAGCATCTGATGGGTGACGATGAAGAGCGCCTTGATGCGCTCTTCCAAACATATCGGAAAGCTTGCCCGGATCCCGAGCCGAGCGCCAATTTCATGCCTCAGCTCTGGCAGAAGATTGAAGCGCGGGAGCGGACTTCAACAGTCTTCGTCCGTCTGGCACGAAACCTGGTGACGGCGGCACTGGCGCTGTCGAGCATCATGGCTCTTATGGTTACGGTCTCCCACTCGCGTGCCACATCCCTGCCAAGTGACACCTATGTTGAAGTGCTGGAAGAAGATCACGCTCGGCAGAACCTGGATTACTTCGAGCCGGTCCGCGTCGATCCTATTGCGGATCATCGGTAATGCGGCGCACCAGTCTCACTGCCGGCCTCTACCTCCTGCTCCTTTTTTTTAGCGGCATCGCGGTCGGGGCGTTCGGACTGCATCTCTACACGCAGAATTCTGTTAGGGCCACGGGACCCCGGGACCCAGCGGAGTTCCGCAAAAGATACATTTCTGAACTGCAATCCAGGCTGAAGCTGACTGACGATCAGGTGAACAAGCTGGGGCCGATTCTTGACGAAACCAGCCGGCGGCACCGGGAGTTAATGGAAAAGCGCCGGCCGGAAATGAAAGCCATCCAGGACGAACAAGTGAGTAAGATTCGCGCCATCCTGATGGACTCGCAGCAATCCGAATACACCAAGCTGCTGGATGAGCGCGAAAAAGAGCGCCAGCGCAGACGCCCTCCGCTCCCTTAAGCTACCGGCTGTTTCTTTTTGCCGACCCTGGCTTTTTGATACTTCTTCTCGAACTTCTCGATACGGCCCGCAGTGTCGACTAGTTTCTGACGGCCGGTGAAGAACGGGTGGCAGCTGGAGCAGATTTCAACTCGGATATCGCCCTTGTGAGTCGATCGCGTCTTGAATTGGTGTCCGCAGGCGCAGATGACGTTAATTTCCTCGTAAGCGGGGTGAATTTCTGCCTTCATGTTGAGGGGAAAATTCCTTTCGGGTGAAACTAAATTATATCAAAAATGCGAACCCCCGTGGCCTCCGGACGAGCAGTCAAACGACCGCTACACCGTGATGACCACGGGGGCTTGGTAGCCTTTGGATAAAAACCCGAGGCAGTTGATTTGTCGCGTCGAAGTGGCCGGTCCTCATGAACTTGGCCCCGCCACTGAAACGGAACCGACTACGGTTAGAACGGTCGACTCAGCAGTCGGCCACCTCGCGCGGTCTACTATCTATCATTGTTCTGGACCACCTCCTTTTTCAGTGATACCTAGATATTATTCCCAAGCTCTGAATGTGTCAAGAACCGGCATCCAGGAATTTCCTAGCAAATAACTATAGGGTGGGCTTTCGTTTTTGGCTGATACAGCCTGTTGAGGCAGGGTAGAAGAGCGGGCTCCGTTACAGCGGAGCCCGCGAAGTGGTGCGAAAGGCAACGCTCACCAAAGTGCGACTAACCTCTGATAAAATCTACTACCCACACTGCAAGTGCCATGCCAGGACTAACCCTTGTCGTTCGAGTGCGCATCGACCCTCGAATTCCGAATGGCGTATCCACGGGTCTGGCGCGGCTATGTAAATTGGGAACGCAGCCTCTGGGCTACAATTTACTGGTGAGTCTCACGACCGCAGATCGTGGTGACGTCCTTCATATTCCGTCTGCAGCCAAGGCGCTGACCGGTCTACTCATCTCCGGTCTTCTGTTCGGATTTCTGGGAGCGATTCTGCCCGCCTGGGGCTATCATCTCAGCACCGAGTTCTCGACCGTCGGCAACTACTTCCTTAGCATGAGCGCGGGCGTGATCCTTTCGACGGAAGCTGCAGGACGGTTGCTGCTGAAACGCGGAGCCGGCTTCCTGTTGGTGACGGCGTGTTCGCTGGCGTGCGCGGCGCTGCTGTATCTGGCGGTGCTGCCGGCTGGTGTTCCGGCCCTATGGAGGATGGCCGGAGTACTCATCATCGGATTTGCGAGCGGGCTACTGAACACGGCTGTGTTCCATACGATCTCGCCTGCCTATGATCGCGATCCGGCGGCCACCGCAAACCTGGGCGGCATCTCCTTCGGCCTGGGCTGCCTGATTGTGACGCTGCTGGTGGCCGGGACCTTCTATGCCTACACCGTCACGAGCATCCTGGTGTTTATCGCGGTGATCCCGGGCTTTTTCACCATTTGGTGCGCGAAGGGCTCCTTCGAAGCGCCGGCGATCGCCAAGCAGCCTAGCCTCGCGCAACTGTTCCGCGATCTGCGCCGTCCGGGCGCAATCCTTTTTGCTCTCCTGCTGTTCTTCCAGTTCGGCAATGAATGGTCCATCGCCGGGTGGCTGCCGATCTTTCTTATCCGCCGTCTAGGTATCAGCCCGAAATCATCTCTCTTGCTGCTGGCCGTTTACTGGTTGGCCTTACTGGTTGGAAGGCTGGCAGCAGTAGCGCTCCTTCCCAGAATCAGGCACGGCAAATTTTTGATGGGGAGCGCTGGGGCTGCCTTGTTCGGCTGCCTGATTCTACTGGGAACCGACAACTTGTTTGGCGCGCTGATTGGAACGCTGATGGTGGGCTGCGGGTTTGCGACCATCTACCCACTGATCGCAGAACGCATTGGCCGCGAGTTTCCTTACTTCCACCCGGGCTTCTTCAGTGGAATCTTTTCGATTGCGCTGGTAGGCGGCATGCTGGCTCCCTGGATTTTGGGCCAAGCGGCTGACGTGTGGGGTATCGGCGTAGTAATGGTCCTTCCCCTTGCAGGCACCTGCATGGTCTTAGTCCTCGTACCGCTCGTCTGGCTGGAAGCGAAGATCCGGTTGGGATAGTAGAATAGGCGACTCATGCCTGTCGCCGGTCCCACCCTACTGGTTCTGACGATGGGGGCCATCGCGCTGCTGCTCTTCCTGATTCTGGTAGTCAAGCTGCACGCGTTTCTATCACTGCTGATATCGAGTATGGCACTGGGGCTTGCCGCGGGGATGGCCCCGGCGATGGTTCTGAAATCCATTCAATCGGGATTCGGCGAAGCGCTCGGATTCATCGCGGTAGTGGTGGGGCTGGGCGCCATGATCGGGCGGTTCATCGAGAACTCCGGCGGCGGAGGCGTGCTGGCTGACTGGCTGCTCGGCAAGTTCGGCCGCGAACGCGCGGTATGGGCCCTGCTGGTTGCGTCTTATCTCGTCGGATTGCCCATCTTTTTCGAAGTGGGTTTCATCATTCTCGCGCCGCTGGTCTGGAGCCTGGCGCGCGAATCGAAGCGCTCGCTGCTGGTTTACGGGATGCCGGTCGCCGCGGCGTTGAGTGCCACCCACTCGCTGGTACCGCCGCACCCGGCGCCGGTCGCCGCCGCGCAGCTGCTGGGCGCGGATCTGGGCCGCATCATTCTTTACGGCGTCGCGATCTCCCTCCCCATGGCCGTCATCGGCGGAATTGTCTATGGCGGCTGGATCGCGAAACGCATGTTCATCCCGTTGCCTGAAATGGCTCTTCGCGCTGAGCCCGAGAAGCAGGAGACTCCTCCGCCCGTGAGCCTGGTGACGCTGATCCTGCTGTTGCCGGTGCTGCTGATCTTCATGGCATCCATCACGGCGACGGCAAACCTGCCCGGCAAGGAGCTGCTGGGTTTCCTCGGCCATCCGTTCACGGCGCTGCTGCTGACAACGCTCGCCGCCATGTTCGTTTTCGGCACGCGCCGCGGCATCCATCGCAATGAGCTGGCGAGGATGGCAGTCGATTCGCTTGCACCCATCGCGACCCTGCTTCTGATCATGGGCGGCGGCGGTTCCTTCAAGCAAGTGATTGTCGACTCGGGCGTGGGCCTCTACGCTGGACGGTTGCTGGCGGCATCCAGCATTTCGCCGCTGGTGGTAGCGTATCTGATTGCGGCGGCCATGCGGGTGGCGCAAGGCTCCGCCACCGTGGCAATCATCACCGCGGCCGGAATCGTTGCGCCTGTCGTCAAACACATCCCCGGTTACAGTCCGGAAATGATCGTGCTTGCCGTTTGTTGCGGCGGCACAATTCTCTCGCACGTGAACGATGCCGGCTTCTGGCTGGTCAATGAATACTTCGGCATGGCCGTCCAGCAGACATTGAAGAGCTGGACGGTCATGAAGGTGATTACATCCTTGTGCGGCCTCGCAATGGTGCTGACCGCGCAAGCCCTGTTTGGCTAAGGCTACGCCGTTGCCGCGGCTTCGCCGAACGGTTCGTCCGCGCTGCCGCCGTAAATCGAAGGCACGTGCGCGTTCATAGCCCGCACATACGTGCTCAACTGCCCGCGATGGTGAATCATGTGATTCGCCCACCAGCCTACGTAAATGACGTCCGGAACGTTTGCAAAATTCATGAAGTTCACGGGTGTGGCAAGCTGCTCCGGCGTCAGGGCTTTGACTCTGGCGAGTGTCGGCGGGATGTCGCGATCGAAGGCTGCGAGGATCTCATCCTTGGTGTTGGGCTGCGCCTCTTCGCCGGGAAAATCGAACTTGAGCTTGGCGATGCCCTCGCCGAACCCGCGATTGCTCTGGACCATGTGCCACATCAGCTGCGCGGTGGTCCGTCCCTTCTCACCTAACTTGAAGTTCAGTTGATCCGCGGGTACGGCCGCGAGCACTTTTCTTGTGATGGCGAACTCGATATCCAGGGTCTGAAACAAATATTGGGCCAGACCTTGGGCTTCCTGCGGTGTCATATGCTTTGACCTCCAGGATCACGATGGTACAAAACGGAGGTAGAGTTCCGCAAACTCCGGCAGTGTTAATTCTTCTGCTCGCTTGCCGGCTTCGGGACGGCCGTTGAAAGATTCTTTTCCATAGGCGCCAGCGAGATTGTTGCGGAGGGTCTTGCGCTTCTGGTGGAAGCAGAGCTTCACGAAATCCAGGAATCGTGCAGTGTCGTTAATCCGCAGTTCCGCGGCCCGGTTGCGCGGCCGAAGCCGGATGACGGTGGAAATCACTTTAGGCGGCGGATGGAAAGCCGATGGCGGGACGTCGAACAGTACTTCGGCTTCGGCCAGGAGCTGAGTCTGCACGCTAAGGTACCCATAATCGCGGGTACCTGGCTGGGCCACGAGGCGGGCAGCAACTTCCTTCTGGACAAGAAAGACGGCGCGCCGGAGTGAGGTGGCATTGGAAAGCGTCTTTTCAATGATGGGCGTGGCGGCGTAATAAGGCAGGTTTCCGGCAACGGCGGCAGCGCCCCATGAGCCGAGATCGGTCTCGAGCGCATCGGCGTGGATGACCGTAAGCCGCGACTCATCCCGGAACTTGCCGCGCAGAGCCTCTACGAGCTCGCCGTCGATTTCGATGGCAATGACCCGATCCGCGTTATCGAGCAGTTTCTTCGTCAGCGAACCGCGGCCGGGGCCGATCTCGATAACGAGCGGTTCGCGATCGCGACACGCGGCGCGCGCGATCCGTTCGAGTATGGAACCTTTGGCGAGGAAATGCTGGCCGAGCCGCTGGCGGGACACGAAGCCGCGGGCTCAGCCTTTCACGTCGATGCGGCGGAAAGAAACCACCACCTTGGCGGCGATGGGCACGCCGAAAGCGGTAGCCGGCTCGAACTTGGTGAACAGGATCATGTTGGCGATGTCATTCCGCAGCCTGGAGCTGACGTTGTTGGGAAGATCGTAATCCACCACGTTCCCTTGTTGGTCGAGCATCACCTGCACCACCACGTTGTTTTCGCTAAACCCGAAGGGCGGAAGCGTGTCCACGGTCGCCACGGACTGGGTGAACAGGCCGCTAGGCACATCATTCAGCGTTAGGTGCGGAAATTGCAGCGTAGGCATCAGCATGGTGAAAAGGAACACCGCCGAAGCCAGGCCACCGGCAAACGGGATGGCGAAGGGGCGCATCAGGTTGTCGAAAAACAGCCGCATTTCCGCCATCCGGAAATGATAAAGGGCTGTATAGGTCCCGCGGGAAAGCTGCCGGATCCGCTCCCGCGAAGCCAATACCTGCAGTTCCGTGCCCAGAAGCGCGGGCGGCGCGACCGCTGGCAGGCTGCGCAGCTCGAAATGCAAATCACCCAATTCCTTGGCGTAACTCGAGCAATCCCGGCATTGCGCCAGGTGCTGAGTCATGATGTCGAAACGTTCCGGAGCCAGATTGCTGTCCAGGAACGCCGACAATGTTTTTCGCGCCTTTTCGCAGTTCATACCAAGCTTACTCGGGAGCCCACCGCAAGGCCGCCTCAGGCGCCGTTCTCGCGGTCAACTCCTCCCTCAGCGCCTCGCGCCCCCGCATGATCCGCGACTTCACCGTTCCCAGCGAAATCTGGAGCACATCGGCAATCTCTTCGTAGCTCAGATCCTCGATATCCCGCAACACCACCACTTCGCGGAACAACGGATTGATCCGGGCCAGCGCGTTCTCAATCAGGACATGCCTTTCGCGGTCAAAAGCATAGTCGAATGGCGACCGCGTGCCATCGGGAAGCGCCCGCTTCCGGGACTCTTCCGGCTCGTCGTCCAAACCCACCTCGCGGCTGCGATGCCGGAAAAACCAGCGCCGCTGATTGTGGGCTTCGTTCACGGTGATGCGATAAATCCAGGTCTTCAGGCTGCTCTGGTGGCGAAAATGCCCGACATTGCGGAAGACTTTCAGAAAGACTTCCTGAACCACGTCAGAGGCATCGCCGGGTTCATTCAGCAGGCGGAACGCCAGGTTATAGACCGGCTGCTGAAAACGCTCGATCAGGGTTTCGTAGGCGGCCTCTTCAACGGCGCGAAGCTTGGCGACCAGCTCTTGGTCCTCGCGGCGCTGCTCGGCTGGGGAAACACACCCCTGCATGTCTCTTGGGAACCCCTCCGAATTCAAGCCCAGCACGGAACTGGCCATGTCGGATCCTGATTGATTTTAGCACTTCAAGGGCATAAAAACGCCCTTAACCCATTCGACACCGCATGGGGACGGGAAGTTCCATGGGAGGCGCTTGAATCACAGTTGAAACTTGATCCCCTGCGCCAGCGGCAGATCGGACGACCAGTTGATGGTGTTGGTCTGGCGGCGCATGTAGGCTTTCCAGGAGTCGCTGCCGGCCTCGCGGCCGCCGCCGGTTTCCTTTTCGCCGCCGAAAGCCCCGCCGATTTCGGCGCCGCTGGTCCCGATATTAATGTTGGCGATGCCGCAATCGCTGCCCCGTTGGCTCAGGAACGTTTCGGCCGAGATCAGATTGGTGGTGAACATGGCTGATGAAAGACCCTGCGGCACGGCGTTGTGCTAGTCGATGGCGTCCTCCAGCCCGTCGAACTCGATCAGGTACAGGATGGGCGCGAAGATTTCCTCATTGACGATGGGCATGCCGGGGTTGGCGCGCACCAGCGCCGGCTCGACGAAACAGCCGCCCAGGTGACGGCCCCCGTAGAGGATTTCGCCGCCCTGCTGCTGAATGGTTTCGAGGCCGCGCAGCATGTCGGCCACCGCGTCGCGCGATACCAGCGGCCCCATGAGCGTCGCTTCGTCCAGCGGGTTGCCGATCTTGACCTGTTTATACGCCGCGATCAGCGCTTCGGTCATGCGCGCCGCAATTCCGCGCTGCAAGAACAGCCGCCGGGTGGTGGTGCAGCGCTGGCCCGCCGTGCCGACGGCTGCCGAACACTACCGCGCGTAGACGCCAGGTCGAGATTGGCATCGTCCATCACGATGATGCCGTTGTTGCCGCCCAGTTCTAGAATCGAGCGCCCCAGCCGCCGCGCCACCACTTCCGCTACGTGCCTGCCCGCCTGCGTGGAACCGGTGAAGCTGACCAGCGGAATGCGCCGGTCCTCAATCATGCGCTCGCCGACCGAGCGGCCGTCTCCGATCACCAGATTGAAAACTCCTCTGCAAGCCGTGGCGTTCGAATACGCGGTTGCAGATCTTCTGCACCGCGATGGCAGTGAGCGGAGTTTTGGACGACGGCCTCCAGACCACGCAATCGCCGCACACCGCCGCAATCATGGCGTTCCACGACCACACCGCCACGGGAAAATTGAAGGCGCTGATCACGCCCGCCACGCCCAGCGGGTGCCACTGCTCGTACATGCGGTGGCCCGGGCGTTCGCTGTGCATGGTTAGACCGTAGAGCTGGCGCGAAAGCCCCACCGCGAAATCGGCGATATCGATCATCTCCTGCACTTCGCCCAACCCTTCCGCGAGAATCTTGCCCATTTCGAGAGTGACCAGCGCGCCCAGGTCAGCCTTGTGCTGCCGCAGTTCGTCGCCGATCTCGCGCACGATCTCGCCGCGTTTCGGCGCGGGCGTCATGCGCCAGCCTTCGAACGCTTCCATGGCCCGCTTGACCACACGGTCGTATTCGCGCGGTCCGGCTGTCTGGACTTTCGCGATCAGCGAGCCGTCGGCAGGATTCAGCGAATCGAGCTCCCGTCCGGACGGCACTGGAATCCACTCGCCTCCGCATGCGCCAGAATTGATGGGCTCGATCTCCAGGCTCTCCAGAATCTCTTCGATTTTTACAGCGTTTGTCTCGGCCACGTTCATGGGTTCACCTCCGCCAGCCATCCGAATGCGCGCGCTCCCGTTCCAAACCGGCGTCCGGCGCGCGCGGCCCGACCCCGCATTCTTTCGACTATCTCTTGCTGAAACTCCGGCTCATGCCATCTTATATATGCCCGTTTCTCGCTGATGCGTCGCGCAGCGTCGCGTGTGGTCGCACCAGATGTCTTTACCGCGCGCACGTGAAACGGGTCGGCGACGATATCGCGGTCGGTGGCATCGAGTGCCATGTCGATGAGCGCTTCGGGATTTGACGGCAACAGCGGCGCGAGTGTAGCGTAAGTCGCAATGCCCGCCTGGCGCAGACGCCGCACCACGCGAATGCGTTCCGGAATGGGCGCGCAAAGCGGCTCGTACAGCCGACGGACGTCTTCGCTATCGGTGGTGATCGAAAAACTGACGCGCAGCCGGGTGAGCGAGCTGAGCGCCTGCAGTTTTTCGAGATCGCGCAGGATGAGCGGTCCGCGCGTCTGGATGACGAACGCACGCGGCGGGCGCGCGATCACCGCGTCGAGCAGTCGCGGCATCAGGCATTCTTCCGCCTCGGCAGGCTGATACGGGTCGACCAGCGGCGAGCAGTAGATGATCTGATCCGCCCGCAGCGCTTTTTCGAGCAGCACAGCCGCGTTCGACTTGAAGGTTGTGAAGCGCCCCCATTGCTGCCAGTCCGCCGGTTTCAGGCCGCCGTAGATGCCCATGGTCGGTACATAACAATAGGTGCATCCGAACGTGCAATTCCGCGCCGGCGAAAGCGAATGCGTAAATCCGGCCTCCGCGATAAACCCGCCGGTGGGAGTCAAAATGCTGCGGGCTTCCGCGCGGTGGATCTGAAAGGGCACGTCTCTATTCTAGAGCGGTACAACGCTAAGTGTGCTGGTGTTTTTAGCGGCAAAGGTTGTGACATCATTAGTGTGATTGGCGAGGCCGTTCAACGAGCGCAGCCCCGATGTGAGACGCGTCGCGGCGCTCTACGATATTCACGCCAACCTCCCCGCACTCGAGGCTGTACTCGAGGACATTCGTCAAGCTGAAGTCGATCTCGTAGTGGTCGGGGGCGATGTGCTTCCGGGTCCGATGCCGCGTGAAACCATCGAATTTTTGCTGAACCTCGACATTCCGGTGCAGTTCATCCTAGGCAACGGCGACCGCGAGGTGCTAGGTGTTAGGTGTTAGGTGCCAGGTGTTAGCAATTTGAAGGCGCGGGTGTTTTCTAAAACCTGGCACCTAGAACCTAGCACCTAAAAATCTACACCGAGGTCGCCAGTTCGGGAGCATCCTCGACAGGGGTTGCCGAGTCGGCGAGCCGGGCGGCGGAAACCCGCTGGCGCGCTTCTATCCACTTCGGCGCCACATCGCGTTCTTCCTCGGGGCGTCTCATGGCGAAGGCCGCCACCAGGCGCTGGCCGCGCATCCACCAAACGCTGAAGCTTCCGCCTGCCATGTCTCCGCGGTGAACCACTTCTTCGGCGCCCGTGGGATCGCCCCAGAATTCGTACGAGAGATCGAACACATCGGAAAAGAAGTACGGCACATGGCGGAAGGGCGCGGACTCGCCGAGAAGCACTCGGGCGCAATGCTGACCCTGCGAGACGGCATTGTCCCAGTGCTCCACGCGCCTGCGTCCACCGAATAAAACATCGCGGTAGTTAGCCACGTCGCCGGCCGCGTAAATATCGGGCCGGCTGCTCTCGAGGTACTCATTCACCAGCACGCCGTTATCAGTCTCGATGCCACTATTGGCAAGGGGATCGGTTACAGGCACGACGCCGATTCCGGCGACCAGCATGTCACATAGAAGGGTTTGGCCGCTCGATAGCACGGTGGAACTCACCGCGCCACTGCCCCGGATCTCCGTGATGTCCGCCGACTTGAAGAACTGTACGCCGCGCGCTGTGTAATAGCCCTCAAAAAAGCCCGACATTTCCGGCGTGAATGATCGCTTCCAGATGCGGTCTTCCCGCACGACCATGGCTGTCTCTACGCCTTTCTGCGCGAGCACGGAAGCAACTTCCATGGCGATGAAGCCACCTCCCATCACCACAGCCCGTTTCGCGCTTCCAGAACGATCTCGAATGCGCGCGGAATCTCTTAAAGTGCGCAGATAATAAGTGCCGTCAAGGCCCGAACCCGGAACGTCCAGCACGCGTGGACGGGCGCCGGTGGCGACGATTAACTTCTCAAATCCGACTTGCTCACCGGAAGAAAGCTCGAGTCGTTTCTCCGTGGGCGACACACGGGCGACTTCGGTTTTCAAACGCACGTCGATGCCGTGATCGCGGTAAAAACCCTCAGAGTTGATATGGGTGCTCTCTTCCGTGTCTTTCCCTGCGAGGAAGGTTTTGGACAACGGCGGACGTTCGTAGGGAATTGAAGTGTCGGCGGACAGAATCGTCAAATCCCCCGCTTTCAGCCCCAGCTCAGCTAACTGGCGCGCGGCATAACCGGCAACCATGCCGCCTCCGAAGATGATGAACTTCGACGTCTTCACAGCCCTCCTTTTGTATTGGAACTTGTAAGGACAGCTTAACTCGGTTTTTGGCGCGGGAAAACATCTTCTGGGTTTTTTCGGCGGAAAAATGCACATATTTGTGAACCAAACCGCGGGTAATGCGTACTGATTTAGAGGCGTGCAGGAGGAATGGTTTGCATGAGGACCCGAATTTCTCTGTTGTTTGCCATTCAAGCGTTGGCCCTTGCAGCATCGGAATACTCGCAGTACTGCTGGACTGAGGGCACCCGCCGGCTGGAAATCAACGTTCGTGGCGCCGTCGAGTTCAGCGATGACGACCGGGATGTGAAGAGTCTCACGCCCGGTGGATATTTCCAGGTCGAAGAGAATCGCTTCCTGGTATTTGCGGGCAGACGGTACGAAATAACCGCCGATTCATCGGGCCGCCTTTCCCGGTCATATTATGACCACGGCCATGCCACGCCGCTCGATAATCAAGGCCAGGCATGGCTGATGGGAGTCATGCCCGAGGTGATCCGGCATACGGGCCTCGGCGCGGGACCGAGGATCCAGCGGATTCTGAAGCAGAGCGGAGTGGCGGCAGCGCTATCGGAAATCACCAGGATCCAGGATGACGGCGCCAAGCGCATCTATATCGAGGAATTGATCCGGCGGGGGAATTTGAACGCTGAACAGGTGGACAGCACCCTGCTTCAGGCACGGAAAATCGGATCGGACGAAGAGAAGGGCGATTTGCTGGTCGAACTGGCGCCCTATTTTCTGAAAGACAATTTGCGCGAATCTCTTTTTCAGGCCGCAGGTACGATCGGCTCGGATGAAGAGCACGGCCGGGTGCTTTCGGAACTGGTGAAACGGGACGCCGGCAGCCGCGAAACCCTCCGGTTGGCGGCTAAGTCGGCGAGCCGCATCGGCTCTGACGAAGAAAAGGCCAGAGTGCTGGTGGACGTTGCGGAGCATGACAAGGGCATCCGGGAAGTGGAGCGGGCTATTGTGAGCAGCGCAAATTCCATCGGGTCGGACGAAGAACGGCATCACACCCTTTCGGTGGTGCTCAGTAAGGCTGGGGGCGATGTTGAGGTACTGACCGAAGCACTGCGTTCAGCCGCGGCTATCGGTTCCGATGAAGAAAAGGGCGCCGTGCTGCTCGATGCTGCGGGTCATTACGTGGAGGCAGAAACCGTACGCAAGGAGTTTTTCAATGTCGCGGGCCGGATCGGCTCGGACGAACAGCGTGGCAAAGTACTGCGGGCGCTGCTGAAACGGCCTGGACTGGGCGAAGCGACGATCACTGAGGCCGCCCGGTGTGCGGAGTCTATCGGCTCTGATGAGGAGAAGGCTGCGGTGCTGGCAGCGTTTCCCACCTCGGTGCAGCAGACCGCTTCATATTTCAGGGCGTTGGACAGCATCGGATCGGATGAAGAGCGCGCGCGGGTGTTGTCGGAACTGCTCAAGCAGCCCGGTTTGGCGAGCGCCGCTGTCCTCCGTGCGATTGAATCGGCCGGAAAAATATCCTCGGACGAACTGAAGGCCAAGGTTTCTGACAGAGGCAGCAGGAGCATACGCCGGCGATCCCCAGGTGCGCGCGGCGCTGGCGAAGGCACTGGACTCGATCCAGTCCGACAGCGAATACCGGCGTCTGGCGTCGGCGTTGGCTCAAGCGGGCACAGGTAAACACTAGAACGGCGCGCTCGAAATCCCCTCGAAATTCACAACTGCAATAACCTTTTTTGGGCTACGTCGTATTACACTATAGCGATAAACAATATATCGCTCCACGCGATAGATGTGTGGTGGAAGAGCGCTATGACACGCGCAAACGAAGAAATCTCAGCCTCTCAGATGCCGGTTACCCCGGCGATGTTCAATGTCCTGCTGGCGCTGGTGGATGGCGAGAAGCATGGCTATGCCATTCTCAAAGAGGTCACGGAACAGACACAGGGCGAGGTACGGCTGAGTACGGGCACGCTGTACGGGATCATCAAACGTTTGCTCGCCGAAGGGCTGATTGCCGAGTCCCGCACGCGTCCCGCCGCTGAGATGGATGATTCCAGACGGCGGTATTACCGCGTCACACAGACCGGTAGGGAACTGGCGGCGGCAGAAGCGGTGCGGATGGAAAAACTGATCGCCCGGGCCAGGGCGAAGCGATTGATCAAAGTGTTCCGGCCTGCATAGCGAAGGAGCGGCATGAGCACGGGCACACGATCGTTATCGGAACGGCTTTTCGGGGCTCTGTTGCGCCTGCTACCTTTTGATTTTCGCGACGAGTTTGGGAGCGAGATGCAACAGGTGTTTCGCGAGCAGGAGGCCGTGGTCAAGCAAGAGCGCGGAGCCATGAAGCTGCTGGGGCTGTGGTGGGATACCATTGCCGGCATCGTGGGCATGGCGCCGCGCGAGCATCTTAGCATTCTGCGGGACGATGCCGGCTATGCTCTACGGCTGATGCGGAAGGACCCTGGGTATACCGTCGCGGCGGTGGGGATCCTGGGTCTGGGAATTGGCGTGAATACGGCCGTCTTCAGCGTGGTGAATTCCGTCCTGCTACAGCCTCTGCCGTACGCCGAGGGAAATCGCATCGTTACCATTCGGCAGCAAGCCGCCAAGGCCGGCGTAGAGGACATGAAATTCTCGGTCCAGGAGATCAATGACTACCGGCAGCGAAACCAGACGCTCAACGGAATGGTGGAGCACCACGGCATGCACTTCACGCTCTTCCGGAACGGTGAGGCACAAAGAGTGCGGACTGGCGTTGTGTCAGCGGGTTACTTTGACTTCTTCGGGGTGCACCCGATCCTGGGAAGAACTTTTCTTTCCTCCGACGATCAAGCGGGCGCGCCACCGGTGCTGCTGCTGAGTTACGAATTCTGGAAGCAAAGCGAAAACGGCGAGACTGGCGTGGTTGGCAAGACCTATGAAATGAACGACCGCGTGCACACGGTGATCGGGGTCTTGCCTCCGCTGCCGCAGTACCCCAACGAAAACGATGTGTACATGGCCACGTCCGCCTGCCCATACCGTTCATCCGCTCAAGCCAAAACAAATCGCGACGCCCGATTGATGAGCGTATTCGCACGACTGAAGCCTGGCGCCACCCTAGAACATTGCCGCAGCGACGTCGCGGCGATTGCCCAGAGGCTAGAGCAGGAACATCCAGAATCGTATCCCAAGGCCGCCGGATACACGGCAACCTCCACCGCTTTGCAGGAGGAGTTGAAACGCAACGCCCGCCCCATGCTGCTGGTGATGCTGGCAGCGGCGGCTTTTGTGCTGCTCATCGCTTGCGCTAACGTTGCCAATCTGACGCTGGCTCGCATTGCGCGACGGCAGCGCGAGCTGGTGGTTCGGACGGCGTTGGGCGCGGGAAGCGCCGTGGCGCTGATCGCCTGCTATATACCGGCCCGGCGAGCGGCGCGAATCGATCCAATGGTGGCGCTCCGATGTGATTGAGATAAGACAGGAGACAGAATATGAAGCGTGTTGTGGTTGGAATCACCGGTTTGGCGGCCATTCTGGCCGTGTTTATGCTGGAAGCGGCGGACCGGCCCGAAAGCGATGGCCCGAAGTTTACGGCGGAGGGACAACTGGTCCGGCCGAACGACTACCGGGAGTGGGTTTATTTGAGTTCCGGGCTGGGGATGACGTATGGACCGGCGGCTGAAGCTGCGCGCGATGGCAATCCGATGTTCGACAACGTTTTTGTTAATCCGACGGCTTACAGGGCTTTCATGGCGACGGGAAAGTGGCCCGACAAGACTATTTTCGTGCTGGAGGTGAGGGCATCCGAATCCAAGGCGTCCATCAATAACGGGGGGCGATTCCAAGGTTCACTTGCCGGCATCGAGGCCGAGGTAAAGGATGAGAAGCGCTTTCCCGGCAAATGGGCGTTTTTCGGATTTGGAGTGTCGACGGCTCCAGCCAGGATGCTGCCCACCACCGCGCAGTGTTACTCCTGCCACAGCACCAACGGGGCCGTCGACAATACGTTCGTGCAGTTCTATCCCACACTTCTTGAAGTCGCCAGGAGTAAGGGCACGCTGAACACCAAGGTCGCGCAGGCGGAAGCCGCCGAAGCACAGGTGGTCGACGTGGTGTGCAAAATGGGCGTAGATCCCAAGCAGGCGCTAAAGACGGAGTACAAAGGGAAGACGTATTACTTCTGCCAGCAGGCCTGCAAGGACAACTTTGAAGGATCGCCCGAAACGTATCTGAGCGAGGCGGCCCCAAAAGGAAATGGTTCCAAGTGACTTAGTGAACAACGCAACTCCCACCGGCATGCACGGCATGAGTCTTGCGATTAGGACGACCGAACGTTATCTCCTTCGCTCCCCGCTGCTCCTTTTATAGAACCGCGGATTAACGCTCCAGAGCCCGCCTGCCAATCGTTCCCAACCGGAGCTTACAGCTCGAAACGGCTTTTCACTAACCCTAAACGACTGCCTGTTGCCGAGCCACCATTTAGGGATCGAACGCTTCCAGCCTGCTTCTTCGCTGTTCCGCTGAGCTTTGCCCAGACCCGTTCGGCCTGCCGCTCCCTCACCCCAGCTCGGTTTGCCCCAGCCGTGGCGACTTCAACGCGACCTGCCCGTTGCCTGGTACCCAGCCCAACTGCCTCTTGCGGCCCACCGATCTCCGCTCCCCTTTGGGGTTCTTAGGCCCCTCTGGATCGAAGCGTTCAACCGATTTGCCGTTTGAGAAGCTCACCCTTGTGCTCAGCCCGATTTCCCTTCGCTCCCCGCCGACGCTCCGTTTTATTAGTTTGCCTGCGGATCAACGTTCCAGGATCGCTACCGCTCACCGGGTTTGCTGTCCCTTGAACCTCTTGGAACCTTTTACATAATGCTCCCAGAAGTTAATTCCGTCAAACAAAATCTCGACAAAGAAAGGCCTTTTCCTCAGTTTTGTGAATGTTTGGTTTCATAAAGTTAACAGTAGATAACGGTGAATTCGTAGTGGATAAACCAGGAAGGTGTAAACTTGTTTTTTACTTCGGAGCTGTCAACTTCAAAATCGTGCCCGTGTCGGTGGCAACCCACACATTTGCAGCATCCACAGCGGAGATCATGGCCTTGTGAGCGGTGGCGCGATAGTCCACTTCCATGGGCTGCCAATTGTCTAAATCGTCGCTGCGCCACACCTTCAGTTTTCCGGGCACCGGACTGTCGGTCAGCCGGTCCTGCTTCTCGATGCCTGCAACATACGCTGGGCTGGCGGGGGGAGCGCTACGTCGGTAATGAGCTGGTTCTTCTCGCGGAAGACGCGATCGCTTTTCGCGGTGTTCCAATCGATGCGAAAGACCTCGGACGGCCATTCAAAAGAGTCGCTGAACTCGATCACGCCGAGTCCATATCCGGAAAGCGCCAGCCGAACGCACGTCACATGTCCGAAGAGAGACCCCGTGCTGGCATCCCAGGTCTTCCCGCCATCCTTGGTCTGGAGAAAGATGGACACACGCGGCGTTTCTTTGCGGGAACGCTGCGAGGTCGGACTCATCCAATCCGGTAGAAGACTTTTGGACGGCGGCTGATTCCACCCCGTAATGATTCCCGCGCTGACGCCCGCAAAATCGATCCAGTTATAGACGGTAAGCTCGGGTGTGGATTCAGGCTGCGCGGCGGCGGGCAATTCGGTCCACGCCTTGCCGCCGTCGTTGGTCTCGTAAACTTTCTTTTGTTCGCCAACCGCCCACCCGTGCTGTGGGTTGACGAAATGGACGCGGAGGGCGTTATCGAGAGAACTGATCTTAGCCCACGCATGGCCGCCGTCTTGGCTCTGCCAGATCGATTTGTCAGCGACCATCCATCCGTGCTTCTCATCCAGGAAGAAGAGGGAAATCGGCACCTCCTTCAATGGCGCGAGAGTCCAGTGGACGCCGCCATCATCGCTGTTGAGGGCGGTGGGCTTGATTTTGCCGTTTTTGTCGAGCAGGAATCCGGCTGCGATGCCATGCTGCGCGTTGAGAAACTTGAAGTCATTAATGACGAGAGAAGAATCCAGACGCTCATAAAAATAAAGCCGCCGCCATCGTTCAGCCGTTTGAGACGGCCCTGCTGCGTACGCGAGGATGCCAGCTACCAAGACAGCGAGTACCACTGAAATACGGCTGAGCATTAGTGCCTCGGCTGTACCGGCCCGGAGGAGAGGACCAGTTGGACATGATTGGCCTCGGCGACGGCGGTGGGTTCCATGCGCGCCAGCACCAGGACGCATCCTACCTGCTCGCCAACCGTGGTGAGCACTTCCATCTCGCTGCCCGTGTGCTGATGGGGCACGCGGTGCTGCACGTTGATGACGCCTACCACCCGGTTACGCGCAATCACCGGGGCCGAGAGAAACGCCTCGAAGGTATCCTCAGGCAGTTCGCCGAAGTACTTGAAACGTGAATCTTTGTAGGCTTCGCGCGAAATCGCCAGCAATCGCCGTTCACGCGCCACCCAGCCTGTCAGACCTTCGCTCAGCCGCAACCGGACCTTGCCTATCGTGGAGGGGTGCGGCGTATTGGAGGCGCAGAGCACCAGCTCATCTTGATCGAGCAGATAGACCAGGCAGGAATCGCACTCCATGAACTCCACAATCAGCGACACGATGCCCTGCAGGACTTCCTGCAGGCTGATGTCGCGCACCATGAAGCGGCTAATCTTCTGGAATACGCGCAGTTGTTGATCAGTGCGCTGGAGGCGCACTTCAAGCTCTCTGGTTTTCGGCATCCAACTCCATTATAGGAGCGGACAGGGTCCCCGGGGCACCAGCGCGTCGCGGCGCAAGGTCCTCGGGTGTATACTCGCTGGTACCGGGGAGGCCAATATGCGGTTCACTCTCATCGTGGCCGGTCTGGCTGCGACAATCGGCACCGCCATAATCGCGGGCTCGGCATTCTTCTTCCGGCATCACCAAAGCCAGAAGGTGTCGGCCCAGACGGCAGAGGCGGAATTCCGGCTCCTGCGCGCCCGTTTTGCGGACCAACGCCCGCTGCTTGATATGAATGCTCGCCGAGTGCCGGCGGATGCCGCCCAGCCGCGAGCCAGTACTCCGCTCCACTCGTTTCACACCCTAATCTTCGATACGCGGGGCGGGCAGCGCCTGGTGCGTATCACGGTGCCTTACCGGATTGGAAGGCTGTTCGCGCGCCGCGGCGGGTTCCGGTGGCTTGGCGAGCTGACGTTTATGGATGACACCGAATTCGACCCAGAGCCGATCCATTTAGCCATCGATCAAGTCGAGGGGCACGGGCCGGGATTGATAGTCGATTATCGCCACGCTACCGGCGGCCAATTCATCGCGTGGGTGGACTAGCTTCCGGTTTTCCGCCGACCCTAGCGTACTAGCCCGCTGCCGGGACCAGCTTGGCGATCGATTGCAGGAGCAATTCCATGCGTACCGGCTTGGGCAGGACGCAGTCTACGGAGTCTCGTTCCAGCGTGCCGGCCAGATCTTCGATCCAGCCTGAAATCACGACGACCTTTAGCGCAGGCTTGCCGGGCGCACGCACATGAGACTTCAGGCTCCGGATGAGGCCGAGGCCATCCTTCATCTCGGGAACGCGCAAATCCATGATGACTATTTCGGGCTCAATTTCTTGCAGAAGCCTGACAGCCCGCGCGCACGTCTCGGCGATTTGTACCTGATGGCCCGCCTGCTCGAGGACAAGGCCGTAGAACTCCAAGATTTGCACGTTGTCGTCCACCAGAAGCACACTGCACATAAAGGTGATCGTTGGCCGCAGCGATCAAATTGCGGCGCTATCTCAAGAGATTCTCGAGCTGGATCTTGGTGTCGGTTTTGTCGTCGCGGTACTTTACGATGACGGGCGTGTAGAGCGAAATCCCCCATTCCTTGCCCGGGCCGCTGGTGACGGCGCGCGAGCCCGCCACCACCACGGCTTCCTCGGGAATCACCAGCGGCTCGTCGTCGGTGGCGCGGTGGACGATTTCGCGCACACAGTCGTAAACCGGCGTGGAGCGGTTGAGGATGGTGCCGGTGCCCAGCACGGCGCGGCGCTTCACCACCGTGCCTTCGTAGACGCCGCAATTGCCGCCGACCAGCACTTCGTCTTCGATGATCACCGGCAGCGCGCCCACGGGCTCCAGCACGCCGCCGATCTGGGAGGCCGCCGAGATGTGGCAGTTCTTGCCGATCTGCGCGCAGCTTCCCACCAGCGCGTGCGAATCGACCATGGTGCCGTCGTCCACGTACGCGCCGGCGTTGATGTACATGGGCGGCATGCAGGTGACGCCTTTGCCGATGTAGCAGCCGTCGCGAATGCTCGAGCCGCCGGGCACGATGCGCACGCCGCTCTGGGCGGTGAATTGCTTCACGGGGTAGGTGGACTTGTCGAAGAACGGCTGCCGCGCGGCGTCGACCGACATGTCCACGACGCCGCCCATGCGGAAGCCCAAGCAGGATGCCTTTCTTGACCCAGGCGTTCACGCGCCAGCCGCTGGTGCGCGGCGGCATCCGGCTCGGCGGCGCGGATGCGCGCCGGCGTTCAGCGCGGCCTTGAACTCGTGGAACAAGCGGAAATGATCTTCGGTGTAAGTCTGCGGGCTTTTCGTCGAAGAGCTTCTCGATTTCAGCCTGCAACGCGCACCCTCCGGTCCGCCAGCAAGCCCACGCGACTTCAAGCACCTTTTCGATCCTGGCGAGATTCTCGGCGCTTTGGCGGACACATCGGCAGGCGATAGACCGGCTCGAGCAGGCCCATCAGGCCCATGGCGGCCTTGACCGGGATGGGATTCGATTCGATGAAGTTCATGTCCATCAGCGGCAGATACTTGCGCTGCAGCTTGCGCGCGCGCCGGCGAAATCGCCGTCCAGGCAGAGCTGCGCGAGCTGCGTCATCTCGGCGGGGATCTCGTTCGAGACCACGGAAATGACGCCGCGGCCGCCCAGGGCCATCAGCGGCAGGGTGATGGCATCGTCGCCCGAGAGCACGGTGAAGTGTCGGCGGCACCTGCTGGATGACATTGGCCATCTGGGCGATGTTGCCGGAGGCTTCTTTCACGCCGACGATGTTTTCGATCTGCGGCCAGGCGCGCCAGCGTGGCCGGCTCGACGTTGACGCCGGTGCGGCCCTTGCACGCTGTAGACGATGATCGGCAGCTGATGGCGGCGGCGATGGCCTTGTAGTGCTGATAGAGGCCTTCCTGCGTGGGCTTGTTGTAGTAGGGAGTGACGGAGAGGATGCCGTCGACGCCCATGCTGCTCGAGCTCGCGCGCCAGTTCGATCACTTCGCTGCGTGTTGTAGCCGCCCGCGCCGGCCAGCACCGGGACTTTGCCCTTGGCTTCTTCGAGCGTGATCTCGACGACGCGCAGATGCTCGGCGCGCGTGAGCGTGGGGCTTTCGCCGGTGGTGCCGCAGGGGACCAGGAAATTGATGCCCGCGTCGATCTGCCGGCGGACCAGCTGGCGCAGCGTCGCTTCATCGAGCGAAAGATCGCGCCGGAATGGAGTGACCAGCGCGGTGCCGCATCCTGTAAACATGTACCACCTCCTCGAGCTATGCGTACGAAAACAATATCTCGCGAAACTCGTGAAAGCCTTTCTTGCCCACCACCCATTGCGCGGCTTTCAATGCGCCGCGCGCGAAGCCTTCGCGGCTGCGCGCGGTGTGGCGCAGCGTGATGGTGTCGGCCGCCGAATCGAAGCCGATTTCGTGCGTGCCGGGATGCGCGCCGGCGCGGTTGGAGCCGACGTCGATGGCGCGCGCGTAGCCGGCGCTTCTTCATCTCTTCCACCAGCTTCAGCAGTGTACCCGAAGGCGCGTCCTTTTTGGTCGAGTGATGAATCTCCCAGGCCCATGCGCCGTACTCCGGCTCGTCCGCCAGCAGCCGCGCGGCTTCCGCCACCAGGCGGAAGAACGCGTTCACGCCGATCGAAAAATTGGGACTCCAGACCAGGCCCGATGCCGTTGCTTCTCGACGGCCGCTTGCACGCGATCGATGTGCTCGAGCCAGCCGGTGGTGCCGACCACCATGTTCACGCCCAGCGCCGCGATGCGCTCGACGTTTTCGACCACCGCGGCGGGAATCGAAAAATCGATGGCCACATCGATGCCGCGAAAGTTCTCCGCCGTGACGCCTTCGAAGTCGGCGTTGTTGAATTCGTCGAGCTTCAGCGCGACCGCGAAGCCGTACTCCGGGCGCGAGCTGCTCGATGAGCCGGCCCATCTTGCCGTAGCCGACGATGGCCAAGCGGTGCTCAGGCTGCGGCATGCACGGCTCCATTGCGCTCGAAGACCTCGGGATCGAGCTGCGGCGAAGAATTCGCCGTGCAGCGCTTCGACGGCGCGCGTGCAGGTCCGCTTCGGCCACCACGAAGCTCAGATTCAGCAGCGACGCGCCCTGCGAGATCATGCGGATATTGATGCCGTCGAGCGCGTCGAAAACGCGCGCCGCCACGCCGGGCGTGTAGCGGATGTTCTCGCCCACCAGGCAAACGATGGCCTGGTCCTCCTCGATGCGACACTTCGGAAAACTGGCGCAGCTCGGCGCAGATGGCGTCGAGCCGCTGCGGTGTTGTCGATGGTGAGCGAGACGCTGACCTCGGAGGTCGCCACCATGTCCACGGGGGTTTCGAAGCGGTCGAAGACTTCGAAGATGCGGCGCAGGAAACCGTGCGCCATCAGCATGCGCGTGGAGTGGATATTGACCAGCGTGATCTTGCGCTTGCAGGCGATGGACTTCACCACGTTGTCGCAGGGCACCGCTTCGGACACGATGCGCGTGCCTCGGCACTTCGGGCCGGCGCGAATTCAGGATCAGCACCGGAATGTTCTTTTCGACGGCCGGAACCACGGTGGCCGGATGCAGCACCTTCGCGCCGAAGTAGGCCAGCTCCGCGGCTTCGGCGAAGGAAATGGTCTTGACGCGATGGCCGCCGGGCAGAATCGTGGGATCGGCGGTGAGCATGCCGTCCACATCGGTCCAGATCTGGATCTCCTCGGCGCCGATGCCCGCGCCCACGATGGACGCGGTGAAGTCCGAACCGCCGCGGCCGAGCGTGGTGGTGACGCCGTCCTCGGTGGACGCCGATGAAGCCGCCCATCACCACGACGCTGCTTGCTCGGCCAGCGGCGGAACGATCGCGGCGAGGCGCGCGTAGGTTTCGGGAAAATGCGGCGCGGCCTGCGTGTGGCGCCGGTCGGTGACGATGACGCGGCGCGAATCCACGTGCACGGCTGCCATGCCGAAATGGCGGAAGGCCAGCGTGACGATGTAGCTGGAGAGGCGCTCGCCGTAGCTGCGAAATGGCGTCGATGGAGCGCGGCGTCAGTTCGCCCAGCACGGCCAGGCCTTTCACCAGCTCGGTGAGCTCCTGGAAATGCTCGTCGAGCGTGCGGTCGAGTTCGGCGCGGTCGGCGAGCGGGACCACCAGGCGCGCCTCGCGGGAATGGAAATCGCGCAGATCGTGGATCTGGCGCGATGTACTCCTGGCGCGTTGCCTGCGATGGCGGCATCGGCGATGGCCAGCAGCTTGTTGGTGGTCTTGCCCATGGCCGAGACCACCACCACGGGCTTGCGCGTCGCGCGCGCGCCTTGACGATGCACGCGACGCGCTCGATGGCGGCGGCCGATTCGACCGAGGTGCCGCCGAATTTCATGACGATCATCAGTCCAGCATCCCTTCCGAATGCATCAGCTCGGCATTCAGAACGGCCGCGCCGGCCGCGCCGCGAATGGTGTTGTGGCCGAGCGCGACGAACTTGTAATCGAGCACCGGGCAGGGGCGCAGGCGGCCGACGAAAGCCGCCATGCCGCGCTCGCGCTCGGCATCCTTGCGCGGCTGCGGCCGGTCGGCTCTTCGTCATGTAGATCACCGGGCGCGGCGGCGCGCTGGGCAGCTCGCGCTCCTGCGGAACGCCGGTGAAGTCGTCGAAGGCGTGGCGCAGATCGGCCTCCGAGGGCTTGGCGGAAAACTCGACCGAGACGGTGACGGTATGGCCATCCACCACCGGCACGCGATTGCAATGCGCGCTGACCTTGGCGGCCAGCGGCTCGATGTGATCGCCGCGAAATCGCCCAGGATCTTCTGCGTCTCCTGCTGCATCTTCTCTTCTTCGCCGCCGATGAACGGAATCACGTTGGCGTTGATGTCCATGGACGGCACGCCGGGATAGCCGGCGCCGGAGATGGCCTGCAGCGTGGTGGCGATCACCTGCGTGATGCCGAACTGCTTCAGCGGCGCCAGCCCCATGGTCAGCGACGATGGTGGAGCAGTTGGGATTGGTGACGATCTGCCCCTTCCACGCCGCGCGCGCGCTGCTGGCCGGGCACCAGCTTCAGGTGATCGGGATTGATTTCCGGCACCAGCAGCGGCACGTCGCGCTCCATGCGATGGTTCCGCGAATTCGACACCACGACGTGGCCGGCCTGCGCGAAGGCCCGCTCGATCTCGGTGGCGACCGAGGCATCCATGGCGGAGAACAGCAGCCGCGGCGCGTTGCCCGGCTTGCACTCTTCCACCATCAGGTCGGCGACCGCGTCCGGCATGACGCCGGCCAGGTGCCACTTCGTGGCGTCGCGATACTTCTTGCCGGCGGAGCGGTCGCTCGCGCCCAGCCACTTCAGGTCGAACCACGGGTGCCCTTGCAGGAACTTGATGAAATGCTGGCCCACCATGCCGGTGGCGCCCAGGATGCCTACTTCGATTCTGCGTTTCCATAATTGTTTCACCATGCGTTGATAGATTTCGACTGCTTCGAGCAAGTTGCTGCTTCGGCACGCGCTCTTCCAGCGTGTGCGCCACGTGAATGGAGCCCGGCCCGATCAGGAACGGCTGGCCCCAGGCGCCGCCGAAGGCCGGGATATCGGTGGTGTAGGCCACCACGGTGGTTTCGATGCCATCCAGCGAGCCCAGCCGCACCGCGGGAATCTCGAGCACTTCGCGCAGCTTCGGCGCAGCCTTCGACGGCCGCGCCAGTGGCCTGCCTTGGTGTGCGCGCGAATCGCCCACCAGGCGGATGATGATCTCGGCGCGGGCCTCATCGGCGATGACGTTGGGCGCGCGGCCGCCGCTGATGGTTCCGATGTTCAGCGTGCTCGGCCCGAGCAGATTCGTCCACCGGCAGTTCGATCGTGCCGGATGCCGGCCGAGCGCGTCGAGCAGTTTGTCGATGGCCGATTCGCCCAGTTCGGGATAAGCGGAGTGCGCCATCTTGCCTGCGGCTGCGATCTCGTAGCGCAGCGCGCCCTTGGAGCCGAGCGCCAGCTTGTTTTCGGTGGGCTCGCCGTTGATGAGGAATCGCGATCCGCGCGGCTCTTGCGCCGCGCGATAGGCGCCGGCGCTGTTGCGCTCCTCGCCGACGACGAACAGCAGCCGAAGTCCGCGGCCGCCCGCTTCCAGCAGCGCTTCGGCGGCCGTGAATCATGGCGGCGATGATGCCCTTGGTGTCGCACGCGCCGCGGCCCCAGATGTACTCGTCATCTTCGCGCGAGGCGAAAAACGGCGGCACGGTGTCCATGTGGGTGGAGAGCGTGACCAGCCGGCTCGCCCCACTGCGCGAACACGTTGAAGCGGCGCGGCTCCACTTCCATGCGCTCGACGCGGCCGCCGTAGCGCGAGGCGAGCGCCGACAGATGAGTCGAGCAGAAATTCGCCGACCCGCTCTTCGTTCCCGGTGATGGATTCGATATCGACCAGCGCGCGCGTCAGCTCAAAAAGGTTCATGGCCGTTCGGGATGGAGGTGTAAGGGAAGGTAAGGAGGCAGGCTGTGAATCATATCCCGCCGCCCGGTCTACGCTTCCCGATAGCGCTCCACCCGTCCTTAAAAACGAATGACAGTGGGCAGGTGTTAACCGTACCCCCCAACCGCCGCGGTTTCGAAGCTGCCGCGGCGATTTCGGCGGAAGGCCCCTTTCTCGCGGGCGTCCGAAGCTCATCGGAACCGCGCGCCCGGCTACTGATGGCCGCCGCGCCTCTATCAGAAAAGTTCAGGATATCGGGTTTGATGGATGGGCGTCAACCTGGATGTGGTCAGCCCGACTTCTCAGAACCATTTGGAACGACGAGAATCCACTCGGCAGGTTTATCGTCAAGGTTTTCGAAACCGTACTCGTCGCGATCCTCCCAGCTTGTGTATCCGGCCTTGTCGGTGCGCTCGGCAGGTTTCGCATGGGCGTAGTGTACGCGGACGTGCCGGTCCGTGACGCAGGCCAGTACATGCGACGGAATGTCCATGACAGTGGATTTCTCGTGAGGTCCTAAGTGAACACGGATTACCTGGACACGATCGTTTTCCAGAACAAGCCGAAAATGGGTGGGGTCGAGTGCGGTGGGATGGGTATCAAAGATGTCAGGCGGAAAGCGCTGATCTTGACCGACGGCTGCCGCCACGAAGAAGCAGCAAAAAAACCAGAGGCGGAACGTATTGCACCTCCATCCAAAGCCGGTGCTACTGTTGCTTGTCTTTTCCCAGGGACTCTTCTTTTGCCACGCGCACGCGGGCGCTCTCCAGCTTCTTACTAACGGTAGCCATGTCGCCAGGGTCGACGTCGCTTTGCGACGAGTTCGCTTCGTATTCCTTCAACGAGCTTTGCCACTGCCCGATCGCCTCGCGGATCTTGCCCTGCTTGAAGTAGACATCGCCCAAGTGGTCGTGCACGGTCGGGTCGTTCGAGGTCGAGCTCTTTTGCAGGGCCTTTTGCAGGTAACCTGCGGCTTCCTCCAGCCGGTTCTGGCGGTAGTAGACCCAACCCAGGCTGTCTAGGTATGGTCCATTTTGCGGATCCAGTTCCACGGCCTTGCTGATCAACTTCTGGGCCTCGTCCAGCCGCACGTTGCGGTCAGCCAGCATATACCCGAGGTAATTCAGCGCATTGGCGTTTTCGGGATCGGCCTCCAGCACCTTGCGGAACTCGACTTCAGCGGCATCGTATTCCTTCATTCGCTCGAGCATCGCGCCGCGCATGAAGATTACCGTCTGTTTGTCCGGCTTGGTCTCGGAGAGCTGCTCAGCGGCATCAAGTTCCTTGCCCATCTCTGAAAAACGTTTGCCCTTTTCGTACACCTGGGCGATGGTCAGATGAATCTCACGATCCTTCTGGCCGTCCAGCAAAGCGCGTAGTTCCGCAACGGCCTCGTCGATCTTGCCTATGTCGGATAGAAGCGAGGCGCGCGCCAGTTTTATCGTGCGGTCTTTGGGAAACTTTTTCAACGCGGCGCCGGCTTCCTCCTGCGCCTTATTCAGGTCTTTGGCCTGGCGCCATGTATCGATGATTTCGACCGACGCCCGGGGGGCGGTTGCGGGATCCAGTTGAGGAAGCTGGCGGAATGTATCCACCGCCTCGCTGTAGCGGCCGGCGTTGCGGTAAACCGTGCCCAGCCGCTCCACCAGCATGCTGCGGGTATTCTTCTCAGAATCGGTGTAGGTTTTCTTAGCGGTGTCGCTAAGCATAGTGCGCAACGACGCGATAGCCTCATCCCTTTTCCCTTCAGCCTCGAAGAAATCCGTTTCCTCGTAACGCGCCTCCAGGCCATCCTTATCCAGTTCCTTCGCCTTGTTGAGCGCCGCGCGCCCCTTGGCAAGATCGCCCTTCGCACGGTAAATCTCCGCCATGCGCAATTGAGTCTGCATGTCGCGCGGATCGGCAGCGGCGAGTTCGTTGTACAGCTTCAGCGCCTCGTCCAGATGATCGGTGAAGAAAACATCCTGCGCCAGAGCGCGCTTGATGCGGCTGTTTTCCGGGTCCAGCTGCAGCGCCTGCCGCCAGGCATCCGCCGCGCTTGCAAAGTCGCGGGTCTGATCATAAAAGCTTGCCAGCGCCGAAAGAGTCCGCGGATTCGGATCCTTGCCCGTTACCTGGCGCAGCATCTCGATCGCGTTCTTGGTATCCCCCACCTCGGAGTACACCATCGCCAGGCCGGTCAGCGCTTCTTCGTTGCCGGCATCCTGATCGAGGGCGGCCTTATAATCCTTTTCCGCGTCCACTGAATTGTGGTTGATCCGCTCCAGACGGCCCAGCATCAGCCAACTCTCAATGTCCTTGGGGTCTTTTTCGGTGACTTTCTGAAACTGCTCGATGGCTCGCTTCAGCATGTCCTCATTGACCCGGGCCTGTTGCGGGTCACCGATGAGCCGCGCATAAATCCGCCCCAGCAGGCGCCGCGCGTCCAGATTGTTGGGGTCCTGCTTCAGCAGGTCCTCCGCCTCAGACACCGCGTCCTTGATCCGGCCCGCCTGGATGTAAAGATCGGTTAGCTCTTCAGAGAGGAACGCAGCCGAGGCATCCAGCTTCATGGCCTGCCGGTAATGCTCGATGGCCTTGTTGGTGTAATCGCTCCGGTTGCCGAAGGCGCCCGAAAGCTCCGCGTACAGGTGACCCATGGCGAAGTTGTAGTATGCAGCGGCTTTATCGGCGGCCTTGGTGTCTGCAGCGCTCCGACTGGGATCGGGGGAAGCGGTCTGACTTAAAGCCAGGCCGGAAGTAACTGCCGCGACGCATACGGCCGCCACAAGGGTATTTACCGGACGATTCATCGATGCCACTTTCTTCCGTTCGCCGTGCGTTCGGCTGCCCTGGCGAGACGATACATTTCCATTGTATAACGTGGCAGCACGTAAACTAAGACGGAATGGAGGACCGCAAGGTTATTGCTATTTTGGGGCCGACCGGCTCGGGGAAAAGCGAGTTGGCCCTATCGGTTGCGGCCCGTTTCGCGGGCGAAGTTGTGAATTGTGATTCCCTGCAGGTTTACCGGTATTTCGACGTGGGTACGGCCAAGCTGCCGCCTGAGGCTCGACAGGGTATCGCCCACCATCTCATTGATATTCTTGACCCCGACCAGGTTTTCACAGCGGGCGATTACGCACGCCTGGGCCGCATCGTCCTGGACGAGATTTCGACGCGCGGGCATTTGCCGTTGGTGGCTGGTGGTACGGGTTTTTACCTGCGCGCTCTCATTGATGGCCTGGCGCCGGGCCCCCAGCGGGATCAGGGCCTGCGCGATCGCCTGGCCGCGCGCGAGCGCCGAAAATCGGGCTCCCTCCATCGCCTGTTGCGCCGCTTCGATCCGGAAGCCGCCGGGCGCGTTCATCCCCGCGACCTTTCCAAAATCACGCGCGCCCTGGAAGTCTGTCTGGTAACCTGCCGCCCGGTCACCGAGTTGTTCCAGCACGGGCGCGACGCGCTTGGAGGATACCGGATCCTCAAGATCGGTTTATCGCCCGCGCGAGAGGAGCTCTATGAAAAACTCGATCGCCGGACGAGACAGATGTTCGAAACGGGTCTTATCGAGGAGGCGCGCGGGATCCTTTCGCGAGGCTTCGCCGCGGCGGTCAAGCCATTTGAGTCGCACGGCTATCGGCAGGCCGTGCAGTTTCTCAATGGCGAGCTGAAGCTCGACGAAGCCGTCTTCTACGCGCAGCGCAATACGCGGCAGTATGCCAAACGCCAGATGACCTGGTTTCGACAGGAGCCCGGGATGGAATGGTTTTCCGGCTTCGGCGGCGATACGCAAATTCAGCAGGCCGTCACGGACCGCGTGCGCGAATTTCTGGCGTTGTCCCACAACTGAACACTGCGCGCTTCCGTTCACCCAATTCACTCTCAACTTACTGTTAAATCACCGTATCATTGCGGAACGTTTTCGCACTTCAGCCGTATTATTGAGCAAGAAAAGCAGTTCGCTTCCGGGGATAGATTTTTCGGTGGTTTACATGAGCCATACGTGTGTTTGTTCAGGAAAAGGAGAGTTTAAGTCAATGATCCACAGGATTCTGGTTATCTTTACGGTGCTCGCACTGGCCGGTCTGGCGAGCGCCAAATCCTACTCCATAACGCTGTTTGAGCCGTCCGTAATTGGCGGTACGGAACTGAAGCCGGGCGATTACACGCTCGAGCTGAAAGACGAGAAAGTGGTGATCAAGAAGGGCAAACAGATGGGCGAAGCCGCGGTAAAGGTCGAGACCGCCGACAGCAAGTACTCCACGACGTCTGTGCGGTACAGCAACGGCGACGGCAAATATCACATTCAGGAGATCCATCTCGGGGGCACAAATATGAAGCTGGTCGTAACCGCGAACTAGCGATTCTTGCCTTCTTACATCGGGGGCCGCTGCTAAACTGAAAAAGAAATGCAGCGGCTTCTGTTTTACTGCCTGGGCCTCGTCCTGTTTGGGGAGGCGATGGCTCGGGCGGACACCGTCCTGGTCCTGCCGTTTTTCAACGAATCCACAACGCAAAACATCGACTGGATCGGCGAGAGCATTGCGGAAACCATTCGCGAGTCGCTCAGCGCGCAGGGTGTGCTGGTGCTCTCGCGCGAGGACCGGCTGGAAGCATATCGCCGCCTGTCCATTCGTGCGAACGCGGTACTCACGCACGCTTCGGTAATCAAACTGGGTGAAGCGCTGGATGCTTCGCAGGTCATCTACGGACATTTTGAGATTTCTACAGCGTCACAGCCGGGCGCGGAGACTCCGGCCTCTCCGAATGGTTCTGGCCCCACGGTCTCGCCGCGCGACACTCTGCACGTATCCGCCCGAGTGCTGGACCTCAAGCGCACGCGGCAGGGACCGGAGTTCGAAGAGATCGGCGCGCTCGAAGATCTGGCGTCGCTCGAAACTAACCTGGCCTGGCGCTGCCTGAAATTCCTCGCGCCCCGGACGGCCATCACCGAACAGGACTTTCGCCGGGACCGCCCTCCGCTGCGGTTGGATGCCGTGGAAAACTATATTCGCGGACTCATGGCTTCGGGACCCGACCAGAAGCACCGTCTGTTTACGCAAGCCGCCCGGCTGGACCCTCGTTTCTCGGCGCCCAACTTCCAGTTGGGCAAGATGGAGTGGGACAAAAAGAATTACGATATCGCCGTGGGTTGGCTGGAAAAAGTGAATCGCGCGGATTCTCACTACTTCGAAGCGCTGTTTCTACTGGGATTGTGCCGCTATTACAAAGCCGATTTCGCGGGCGCCGAAAAGAGCTTCGAGACCGTGGTGGCGACGGTACCGCTGAGCGAAGTGATTAACGATCTGGGCGCGGCCCAGTCCCGGGCGCTTAAACCTGGCGCTCTGGATAACTTTCGGCGCGCCCTCGGAGGCGATTCCGCTGATCCCGACTATTATTTCAACGTGGGGTACGCTCTTTGGAAACGAGGAGACTTCGCACAGGGCGCGGAGACTTTTCGAGCGCTGCTGGATCGTGCTCCCGAAGATGCCGAGGCCGTCCTCTTTCTGGGGCGCTGCCTGAAGAAAGACGGCCCGCGCGCCGGGGACCCCCGGAGCGAAGGCCGGGAGCGGCTGAAGCTCAATTTCGAAGAGACGGCCTACCGCCAGCTCAAAGCGGAGCTGGAATCCAAACACTAAACTACCGGACCAGGAACTGGGACGCGAGCAGCGACGTTTGGCCCTGTTGGCTGGTCTTCACCTGCACGTCGTACTGGCCGGGTTCAAGCGTCGCCGTGGGAAGGCTCTCCAAGAAGGGGTACGAGCCGTCCGGATTTGGCTCGGGAAGATCGAGGCGAACCGCCGCGATTGTTTTTCCGTCTTTCGAAACGATCATCTCGCTGACCGGTTTGCCGGAAGCGCCGGGAGCAGGATACACGACGAAGTAAAAATGCGCCACATCGGATTTTGCGAAAGCGGGATCGAATGCCGGGGTGATATTTCCCGCCGCCGTATCCAGCGGATTGAACAGGTCGCGATCCGCCGAGGGCTGCACGCGGCGCACCCAGACGAAATCGCTCGCCTGAGAGCCGGCCGTCGCGTCGGGCACCACCAGGACGGAACGGCGCACGCTCGCCCGGTCCGCCACGCGATCGATCACCGCGGTTTCCAGGTGATAAACCCCCGCGGGAAGGTCGAGCGGCAGGATTAAGTTGGTGTCGCCGCTTTGAAACTCGGCGCGCTTGTCGGCCGGCGCCTCGAACGAAAGATCCTTGGAGACTTTCCGGATTACCTGGCCCCGTTCATCCTTAATCAAGCCCAGCGCGGAGATGTGAATCGCCACGCTCTTCTTGGCTGGTTCTTCCTCAAAGCGCAACGCGGAGCTGGGAATCGAGACCACAAACCGATATATATGGCCGCCTGCGGCAGCGCCGAAGCGCAGAGCCGCCGCGTGGAATGGAAACGCATGCGGCTCGGGCTGCGTGGTCAAAACCTTGAGCGCGGCCATCTCAAACGGCGCCAGGGCTTCGCCAGCGATCATGGGCAGCGCGTAATATCCGGCGCGGCTCTGCACTGTCACGCCTGGACGCGTGAGGCGCACGGCCAGCTTGCGAAAATGGCCATCGAAGTTGGTGGAGACGGGAGCGTACGTGACTTCATAGTGGGAGCGCACATCTTCCATCACGCGGCGGAGCGGCGAGCGCAGATCGTTACTGTTGTCCATGGCGAAACCGCCGGTGCCGGCGGCGAGGTGCCGTGCGTTCGATTGCAGATCCGTGCTCATGACACTTGGTCCGACGTCCGAAATTTGTTCCATGGACGATTGCAAAGCGTCCTGGGTCAGCGCCGAGAGCCTGGAGTTCGAGACCGTGCTCAGGCCGCGCACATCGAGAGCGTAGAAAGTGAGGTTGGAGCGATTGGCTTCGCTTATCACCGATTCCAGGAGCTCTGGCTGTTCCGGAGGGATGACTAGGCCTTCGGAAAATAACAAAACCGTTTTGCGGCCCGGGATTTGCGCCTGTTGCCGAATGAGAGAACGCAGAGCGTCGATAGTTCGAGTGCCCTCCTGCCGGAACAGCAGACGCAGGGTCACTTTTTGTATGGCGGCCTCCATGGGACCGAACACGGCGTCTGGCGTCGGCCCACGCTCCTCCGCCGAGCCGGGCTGCAACGGCTGGAATTGCCGCGGATAAGCTTCCAGGGAATTGGTGCGCTGCATGAGTGCGAGATTCTCTTTTGCAAACTGCTGGTACTGGCCGGTCGATGCGCCGTCGACAGCCTGGTTCAAGAGCTGAAGATCTGCTGTGTAGGGTTGAACGGCGGCCAGCTTGTATTTCAAGGTGAAGACGCCGATCCAGGTGTTCGGCCCCGGCTCAGTCCGCAAAAAGTCGTGCGCCATGGCGGCCGCCTGTTGCCGGCTTTGCGGGCTCATGCCGGCGAAGACCATCGTCACGAGGTTGATCTCACGCAATGGATCGAGCTTGACTGCCTGGGCAGTATCCTTGCTAACGCCTGGAGTGACCGGCTGTGCTTCTTTGCCGCTCCGGTACTGAAAGCTTTTTAGTGTTTGGCGGGCGCCGTCCTCATAGATCTCCACTTCTTCGAGACGGATATCTTTGACTTCCCTCTGGTGCTTGTCGCGCACCACGAAATCGAGCAGGACTTCCCGCGTACCGCCGCGCAAGACAACTTCGGAAGGCTGGGCGGGAATCGTGTGTTGCGCAGTGGCAGGGCTGGGGAAACCCCTTACGATCAGCCAAATAAAGCCGACCGTGAGACCGTGGCTGGCCATCTACCGCACCCCAGGCTCATTGTTCCACGGCCAGGTGCCTAAGCGGAAGCCCTGCTCCTGCCGATATAAGATCAGACGGCTCGGTAGAGCCGCGTGTAGGAGCTCGCCTTGAAGGCGCTGGTCGCGGATGACAATTCGGGATTTCGGATGGTCCTCGAGCGGATGCTGCGCAAGTGGGGATATGATGTGGTCGCGGTATCAGACGGCATCGAGGCTCTGGCAGCCCTCCAAGCTACTGATCCTCCGAGGCTTGCGATTCTCGACTGGATGATGCCCGGACTTGATGGCGTCGAGGTTTGCCGCCGCGTGCGGGAGAAAAATCAAGAGCCGTACATCTACATTCTGCTGCTCACGGCTAAAGACAGTGCCGAAGAGCTGGTCGAGGGCATGGAGGCAGGCGCCGACGATTACCTCCGCAAACCCGTGGACAGCCACGAGTTGCGCGTTCGAGTTCGCGCCGGGCGAAGGATTCTGGACCTGCAGGAAGAAGTCGTGCAAGGCCGGGAAGCGTTGCGCCAGCTAGCCACGCATGATCCGCTCACCTCACTTTGGAACCGTAACGCGATGCTCGACATTCTCGGCCGCGAATTGAAGCGAGCTGAGAGGGAGTCCAGTTCGATCTCGCTCCTCATGGCGGATTTGGACAGCTTCAAACAGATCAACGATACGCTAGGCCACGCAGCCGGCGATGCCGTGTTGCAGGAAGCGGCTCGAAGAATTACATGCTGTGTCCGTTCCTATGACTCGGTGTGCCGCTACGGCGGTGAGGAGTTTCTGATCGTGCTGCCTGGCTGCGATTTGGCAGACGCAACCCTGCGGGCCGAACAGATCCGCGCCACCATGGCGGCGTCCCCATTCCAAATCGCGGAGAGCAACATCAATCTGACCTGCAGCCTGGGTGTCGCGGCTTCGTCCGGACCGGCTGGGTTCGATGCCACTTTGCTGACCCATGAGGCCGATGACGCCTTGTATACCGCGAAACGCAGCGGCCGCAACCGCGTCGAATGCCTGACTCCTCAGGCCGTCATGATGCATTGATCTGCGTATCGCTCGGAACCTCGTGCTAGCCTTACAAGTTGCTGAGACTCGTGGCGCCAACAGGCAGGGCGGGCCGGGCAAAGGTATGGCAGGGCATCTTCTGTTTCATGCTCCTGGCTGCGCTCTTTTGGTCGAGTTGCGGGTACGTCGGAGAGCCGTTGCCGCCAGCCCTCCATATTCCCCAGCGTGTCGCCGATCTATCGGCCAGCGAGCGCGGGTCTCAAATCTTCGTGCAGTTTACGCTGCCCACTCATACTACAGAGAGCCTTGAAATTAACAAACCGGTTCGCATTGAACTGCGGGTAGGGTCGGCCGGCCGGCCATTTGATTTGGAGGCCTGGGAAGCCAACGCCAAAACCTTTGCGGATATCCCGGCCGATCAGGGAACCATAAAATACCATCTGCCCGCGGCCGAATGGTTCGGGAAGGATGTCGGCATCGGAGCCCGGATCTTCGGCGCAAACCGCCGAACCGCGGGATGGTCGAACCTGTTCACACTATCGGTTGTCCCACCGCTTGCCACGCCTACGAATCTAAAAGCCGCGGACGTGCGGGAAGGCGTCCGGCTGACATGGGAAGGGGAGTCTCCGCATTACCGGATTTTCAGGCGAGTCGCCGAGGAGTCCAACGCTCCGGCGATTGCCGAAACCGAACGGCCCGAATATGTCGACAGGGCGACCGATTATGGCATCCCTTATCACTATTCCGTGGAGGGGTTTCGCGCCGGAGGCGATATCCACGTTTTCAGCGATCTTCCCGCCGAGGTGACGATCATCACTCGCGACACATATGCCCCGCCACCACCGGGGGGTGTGGTGGTGGTACCTTCGATCGGCAGCATCGAACTGATGTGGGAGCGCAGTACGGCCTCCGACCTTGCGGGCTATCGCGTGTACCGGGCGCAAGGTGAAGGGCCATTCGAGAAGCTTGCAGATACGCGGGAAACGCCGAGTTACAGTGATCGCGCCGTGCAAGCAGGCAAGACCTACAGGTATACAGTCACCGCAGTCGACAAGCTTGCAAATGAGAGCGAAAAGTCGGCGCCCGTGACGGTCACCGCTCAGTAGGCCCACCGCCAAAGGCTGGCTCCCACGGTATAGCCCGCGCCCACGGCGGCGAACAGGACCAGATCACCTTTCTTAACCCGCCCGCTTTCAATAGCGTCGCGCGTGGCCAGAGGGATGGTACCTGCAGTCGTGTTGCCGTAGCGGTCGATGTTGATGACGACTTTGTCGCAAGCCAGGCCCAGGCGCTCCGCCGTAGCGCTGATGATGCGCCGGTTGGCCTGGTGCGGAATCATGATATCCACGTCTTTCGCGGACAGGCCGTTGCGATCGAGCAGACCCTTACAGACTTCGTACATCTTGCGAACGGCGTACTTGAACACCTGCTGGCCGTCCTGGTGAACGTAATGCAGGCGCTGTGCAACGGTTTCGCTCGATGCGGGCAGGCGGCTTCCACCCGCCGGCATTTTGAGATAATCGCCGCCGGAACCGTCGATCTCACCCAGAAAATCGATGAAGCCAAGCTGCGGATCGTCATCGGCAGCCAGCGGTTCGATCAGCATGGCGCCCGCCCCGTCTCCGAACAGTACGCATGTGTTGCGGTCGGTGTAATCAATGATGCGGCTCATGGTGTCGGAGCCGATGACCATCACCTTCTTATGCGTTCCTGCCGCCACCAGGTGAGCGGCCGTGGTCAAACCGTAAAGGAAGCCCGAGCAGGCCGCTATCAGGTCGAATCCCCAGGCTCGCGTCGCTCCAATTTGGTTTTGCACCAGGCAAGCCGTCGATGGAAAAAACATATCCGGCGTTACCGTGCACACCAGAATGGCGTCTAATTCTGAGGCCTGGATGCCGCGCCGGTCGAGCGCCTGGCGCGCTGCCTCTACTGCCAGATCCGATGTAGCGGTGCCGGCGTCGGCGATATGGCGCTCGGAAATGCCGGTGCGTTCCAGAATCCACTGATTCGTGGTTTCGACCATTTTCTCCAGGTCGTCATTGGTGAGAACACGCGGGGGCACATAACAGCCGAGCGCGCTGATTTTTACTTTAGGCACTGGTCCTCGTGGATAGCGGAAGGTGCAAATGACCTTGATATGTTAAATTCGAAAGAAATGCAAGCGCGCGGGGACAGCGTTGCCCCGAATCAACCCGTTTCCGGTCTGCAAACCAGTCTTTTCTTCGAAACCGCTGCCGAGATATACGCACGCGTGTTCCGGGACCTGAAGCCGCGCACCAAACCGCCCGAGGTTCACGTAGAGTTCTGCCCTTTCGCCAACGCCGATAGCTTCATCCGCCTGACGGACGCGGGGATGCACGTGCGCATTGCGGACGTGCTCGAAGGCGCTCCGGCCCCCGTTATGGAGGCGCTGGCGTACATTCTGGTGGGCAAGTTATTTCGCCGGCCGGTTGCCGCGACTCTATGCGCACCGGTACCGGCTGTATCTAAATCGGCGGGATATGCGCCGCCAGATGCACCTGATCCGGCAAATTCGCGGGCGCAAATTCGTCTCAGGACCAGCCGGCGCTCATCATAATCTCGAGCGAGATTTTCGAGGATCTAAACGGCCGATTTTTCGATGGGCTGATGGCGCGGCCCCTGCTGGGATGGAGCCGCCGGCGCTTCGCGATCCATGCTGGGGCATTTCGATCCCTCCCACAACGCCATCATCATCAGCCGGATTTTCGATTCACCAAAGGTTCCCCCGTTGGGACTGGAGTACGTGCTGTTCCACGAAATGCTGCATCTGCAGTACCCGGTAGATCATACGGGCGCACGCCGACGGGTGCATACGCAGGAGTTTCGCACCGCGGAGAAGACATTTCCGCAACTGCAAAAAGCCAAAGAAATTCTGAAGAGGCTGTGATTAAAGAGGAAGAGCGGGTGACCGTCACCCGCTCGTAAGAAAGATCGCTCTAGGCGGCTGCAGCCGAAGGCTGCGTGTCTGCGGCCAGCACCTGCAGCTGGGTCCGCAACATATCCAGGGTCTCCACCAGGCTTTGAACGTCGACGGCCGGCACGCCCAGGCCGAACGTGTGGAGCAGGAGTTTACTCTCAATCGACATCACGTGCAAACTGAACAGCAACCGCTGTTTCAACAGAAGGCCCGCTAAGGCCGAGCGGTCCACTGAACCGTGAACCATCAGCAGCTTGAGCGCGCTGGAGACGCGGGTGAAGTCCCGTCCCAGGCAGCGCACGTAGCCGCGAAAGATCTCGATACGATTGGCACGCAATCGGCGCAGTATCCGCCGGCTATAGCCTGCGTGAGATTGGAGGAAACGATAGTCCACTGGATCGAGGAGCCGTTCCATCGGCTTGTAGCGAGATGCCGAAAAAATACGACCCCAGTCTCCCGGCGACGCCGCGATTTTCTGGGGGCCGGACGACAACCGCCGGAATAAAACGGCAAACGCGAAGGTAACCAGAAGAAATACGCCCGCTGACGATAGCAAAATTAAGTTCATAGTGAAATTTCGCTCCAACTATGCCGAATCGAGAATATCGAAGTTACCGTAAGAATGCAATCGAATTTTCGGCTCAGGCTGCGTCAATATATTTCCCCAAAAACGGCCCGGAGGCACCCGCCTTCCCAGCGTCGGCACTGCAACCTCTAATCCGCTGCATTCTATAGGTTTACGACAAGGGGTTTAGCCGCCCCCACAAAAAGGAGGGTATAGATCCCCCGCAGGGGAGGAAGGCGGGACACCACTTGCGGGATACCGACGGTTGGCTTTACGCTTAGTTTTGAGGCTTGATCTTCGCTATTTTACGGCAACGGAACAGCCTTGGAGGTTTTGTTCCGTTGAAGGGGCATCGGCAACGTGTTGTACAATGAGGACAATTTTGAACTTCGGAGCCAAGCCACCGCTGAAATGAAATTCGATCGCAGCGCCGCTTCGGATCTGTGGCGCAACACGCTATCTCAGATCCCCACCACTTTCGGACGCCTGATCTACCTCGCCTCCTTGCGCGATCAAAACACCGGAGCTTACCACCACCACGGACTCGAGCAGTTATTTGGGCCGGAACAATCCGAGCAGACCCTCCGGCACAGTCATGGCCAGATATTTTCCGACTGGCTATGCTTCAATCTGGAGCAGCAAAAGAACGATCTGGAAGCTTATTTGGACGAATTAAACGAGGATAAGAAGATCATTCTGGCTACCTGGATCAGACTTTGCCCTACCGGAATTTCATTCCCGCAGTCTGCGCGCGAGGTGGAGCGCAACCTCTTCATTACCGATCTGGAGATGGTTCTCGAGCTGCTCAGGTACGATTACGCCGTCGCTTCCCCTGATCCAGACGCATAGCCACGCCGACCACTTGGCCAAGGACGTCGATCTCGTTGGGATAGTTGAACACCTCGGGATAACACATGGAGGCGGGATGCGGTTGTAATACCAACTGGTTCTCCTGAAGAGTGCACCAACCGCAAGAAAATCCTTTGCGATGTTCGAAGAAATAAATGGGCCGTTCATATTCGTTTCCCCAGCCGGTATTCACGATCTTGCGATGGGTATCGTCAATCAGGATTAGCGAGCTTGGCTGGATCAGCGGATACATAGTCCAGTCTTCCGAACCGACAAAGGCATAGCGGTAGTTCTTCACGTCCAGATTGTTCAGGAGCGCCAGAGGGAGTTTGCCCCAACGTTGGATCATGCGGCTCAAGAAAGTCGTCCGCCGCAGATCGATTCCAGGATCGAGAGCCAGCGGCATTTGAGTATCACCAAAGTTAGAGACACTGAACCCAATCAGATGCGTGCGCTGCATCTGGATGGAAGCAGCATCGGAGGCAAGAGCGGATACGTTAACGCCATACCAGTCCATCACTTCATTGACGTCCAGGCGGTAAATCGTGCAAAGGGAATACAGCCGGTACATCGTGGGAACGGTACCCTTGTTTTCGATGTCGGACAGGCGGCTTAACGCGATCGAGAACTCGTCGTTATTGTGGCGTGCAGCGATCTGGTTGCTGGCGTCCTCGACATCGCGGTATCGCAGATTCAAACGTTCGCGGACACGCTTCAGCTTCTGTCCAGCTTCTTCCATGTTATGATTCCGTCTCTGGGCGCTGGCGGGCGATGCTGTTGCATCGATCCTGTCTCCGTTGAAAAAATTATAGCGGCCATAAACCCCAACCAGCAAGCTTTCGACGGGATTTCTGTTCTGAATTCAGAACACAATTTCGGCAGAGGAGGCGAATTTGAAAATAGTAGTCGGAGTATCGGGCGCGAGCGGGGCCATTTATGGTATCCGGCTTCTCCAAAAACTCCGCCTGCACTCCGGGGTCGAAATGCACTTGATTCTCACGCGATCGGGCGAGAAAACATTGTTTCTTGAAACGGGAAAAAAGGCCGCCGAATTAAAATCTCTGGCCCATTGCAGCTATGCCCTGGAGGATATTTCGGGCAGGCTCGCCAGCGGTTCGTTCCGCACGGACGGGATGGTGATTGCCCCCTGCTCGATCCATACCATGTCGGCAATCGCCGCCGGCATCAGCTCGAATCTTTTGATTCGAGCGGCCGACGTCACGCTCAAAGAGCGGCGGCCCCTGATTCTGATGGTCCGCGAAAGCCCGCTTCATCTTGGACACTTGCGGACTATGGTGGCGCTGGCGGAGATGGGAGCTATGATTGCTCCACCAGTTCCCGCGTTTTATCACAATCCGAGTACGATTGAGGATCTGGTAGACCACAGCGTGGACCGCGTACTCGATCTTCTCGGCCTGCCCAGCCAAACGGCGCGCCGCTGGGATGGCGCTGGGACGAACGAATGAAGGCATCCAGCCGGCGCAAACGCCAACTCGTCGCGTTTCAGGGTGAACGCGGCGCATTCAGTGAAGAAGCCGCGCGAAAGCTGCTGGGAGCCTCCATAGAAGTTCTGCCGTGCCAGCGGTTTGAGGACGTCTTCCGCGCACTCGACCGGAAGAAAGTCCACGCAGCCGTCATTCCCATCGAGAATACGCTGCATGGCTCTGTACATGAGAATTACGATCACCTGCAGCACTTCGATCTGCCCATCGTGGGCGAGACCAATGTGCGAATCATTCATAACCTAATCGCGCTGCCGGGCGTAACGTTTGCAAAGGTGCGCCGTGTTTTTTCGCACCCGGTTGCGCTGAATCAATGTCTCGATTTCTTTTCCGCGCATCCGCAATTGGAAAAAGTTCCGTTCTACGACACCGCCGGAAGCGTCAAAATGGTGATGGAGGAAAGATTGAAAGACGCCGCGGCCATTGCTTCCACCGTTGCTGCCGAACTCTATGGCGGCAGAATTCTACGCCGCTCGATTGAAGACGACCGCCAAAATTTCACCAGGTTCTTTGCTTTGCGCCGGCCAGAAGATGTTCGGCGAACCCCCGTAAAAGCCAGCCGCGGCTCCCAGTGGAAAACCACCCTGGTCTTTTCCACCCGAAACGTGCCGGGTGCGCTTTTCCGCTCGCTTAGCGCGTTTGCCTTGCGCGATTTGAATCTAATGAAGATCGAATCGCGGCCTCTGCGCGGTAAGCCGTGGGAGTATCTCTTTTATTTAGACTTTGTTGGACACGTGAACCAACCGGCCTGCCGCAATGCCTTGGGTCATCTGCGTGAACTGGCCGACATGCTGCGTGTGCTGGGCTGCTATCCGCGAGGGGACTAGCCGCAAGTACCCAAGTGAATCCTTCAAGCATCTAATTAGGTATGCCCGTGGAAGAAAAAATCGAAGAGAAGATCGAAGAAAAAATTCCCGAGACCCAACTGGGCGAAGCCCTCGAGGAGATGCCCATCCTGACGGTGCGCGATACCGTCCTTTTCCCTCACGCATTGTTGCCGATCAATGTGGGACGGCCGAGCTCGATGGCTTTAGTTTCGGCATTGGGTGAGAACCGCCTGCTCGGTGTCGTGTCGCAGATCAACCCCCACGAAGATTCGCCCGGGCCGCCGGATCTTTACGAGGTGGGCACGGTGGCCATGATCCACAAAGTGGTGCGCATGAAGGAAGGGCTGCTTTTGTTTTGTGAGGGTATCGCGCGAATGCGAACTGTGGGCTACACGGCCACCGAGCCCTACTTGCGGGCCCGCGTTGAGAGGCTTCCGGAATTGGAGCCCGAGCCGACTCCCGAACTGGAAGCTCTCCGCCGGGACGTGGTCGGTATTTTCCAGCAGATCGTGACCGCCTCACCGAATCTCTCGGATGATCTCTCCAATGCGGTCGCCAACACGAATGAGTTTGGACGGCTGGCGGACCTGGTCGCCGGTATTCTGCCGGGCCTGAGCCATCCCGAGCGGCAGGCCGTGCTCGAGAGGTGGATGTGCGCGCCCGCCTGGCCTACGTGCACAAGCATCTCGCGCGCGAGCTGGAATTAATCGAGCTGCGCAACAAGATCCAGTCGCAAGTGCAGGGCCAGCTTTCGCAGACGCAGCGCGAATTTTATCTTCGCGAGCAATTGAAGGCGATCCAGAAAGAGCTCGGCGAAGGTGACGAGGGCCGCCAGGAGATCGACGAACTGCGCGAAAAGCTGGAAGCGGCCGGAATGACGGAAGAAGTCAAAGCCGAAGCTATGAAGGAATTGAACCGGCTGGGCCGCATCTCACCCATGTCCCCGGAATACAGCGTTACCCGGACATATTTGGAATGGATGGTGAGCTTGCCTTGGGGCATTACTTCCGCCGAACCAGTCAACGTGCAGCGTGCCGCGGAAATTCTGAATGAGGACCATTACGATCTGGAGAAAGTGAAAGAACGCATCCTGGATTACCTGGCCGTTCTGCAGCTCAAGCCGGTTCTGAAGGGCCCTATCCTGTGCTTCGTCGGGCCGCCGGGAGTGGGCAAGACTTCGCTGGGGAAATCCATCGCGCGCGCCGTGGGCCGCAAATTCGCCCGTATTTCGATGGGTGGCATGCATGACGAAGCTGAGATTCGTGGCCACCGCCGTACGTACATCGGCGCCATGCCCGGGCAGATCATCCATGCACTTCGCCGCACTGGTACGAAAGATCCGGTATTCATGCTGGATGAAGTGGACAAGTTAGGCCGGGATTTTCGCGGCGATCCGGCGTCGGCGCTGCTCGAAGTTCTGGATCCGGAACAGAACTCAACCTTTCGCGACAATTATCTGGATGTTCCGTTCGATCTGTCCAAAGTGTTGTTCATCACCACTGCCAACGTGCTCGACACGATTCCCGAAGCCCTGCGCGACCGCATGGAGATTATCGAGCTCCAGGGCTACACCGAGCAGGAAAAGGTGATGATTGCGTTCCGGTATCTGATCCCGCGCCAGATAAAGGAAAACGGCCTGGAAGAAAAGAATCTCCACTTCACCGACGAGGGTGTTCGCCATCTCATCCGTCGCTATACCCGAGAAGCCGGCGTGCGAAGCCTGGAGCGAGAGATCGGCACGGTCTGCCGCAAACGCGCGCGGCGCATCGCCGAGGGAAAAGTGGATAGCGGTGCTGAAGTCACGCCGGAACGCGTCGAGGAATTCCTGGGCGCTCCGCGCTTCCGCCCCGATGTGGAAGTGGAGGAACGAACGCGGCGCCCGGGTGTTGCTGTCGGCCTGGCGTGGACGCCCGTGGGCGGCGATGTGCTGTTTGTCGAAGCAGGGCGAATGCCCGGCGGCAGCAAGGGACTCATCATGACGGGACAATTGGGATCGGTGATGCAGGAGTCCGTGCAGGCCGCTCTTACGTGGGTGAGGGGCAACGCGACGCGCTACGGGATCGACCCAGATCTATTTAAGACGAGCGACATCCACGTGCACGTTCCGGCAGGCGCTATTCCAAAGGACGGGCCGTCGGCGGGCATCACCATGGCGGCGGCGCTGGTCTCGATGCTGACCGAGCGGTGCATCCGGCCGAACTTGGCTATGACCGGCGAGATCACGTTGACGGGCCAGGTTCTGCCGGTCGGCGGAATCAAAGAGAAGGTGCTGGCAGCCAGACGCAGTGGCGTGCGCGAAGTGATCATGCCGTTCGAAAACGAAGTCAATGTGAAAGAGGATCTGAAGAGCGAGCAGATCGCTGACATGAAAATTGACTACGTGCGCACTGTGGACGAGGTAATGGCGCTCGCGCTCCAGCCGTGTGTTGACCCTCCGGAGCCGTTGGCGCATTTCGGTGAACCCTTAGGCTAGGCCGGACCTGTGGGCATCCGCTTCCTTCCGGTCGCGGCTCGGAGGAAGCGGGCGGCTATGTTACAATCCCCCGACAACGCACATGAAACTACTTTTCTTCACCGCCCTATTGGCGTTTGCGGCAGGCGCAGCGCTGGCCGAGACGATTGTGCTCGACGGTTTTACGCTCATTGACGGTAACGGCCGCCAACCCCTGTCGAATGCCGCGATGATCATTGTGGATGGCCGCATTCAGTGGACCGGACCCCAGCCGCAGCTCAAAGCGCCCGCTGGCGCTGAGGTCACACACCTGCCGGGCAAGTACATGATGCCCGGCATCATCAATCTGCATGGGCACCTAGGAAATACCCTCGAACTCACGCAGGATCCGAAGAACTTCACGCGTGAGAACGTGGAGAAGCAGCTGAAGCTTTACGCTTCCTATGGCGTGACTTCGATGGTCAGCATGGGAACGGATGGGGATCTCATTTTTCCGATGCGCGCCGAGCAGCGCGCCGGCCGGCCCCACATGACGCGTATCTTCACCGCGGGCCGCGGTTTCACCGGCGTCGGCGGGTATCCTACTACCGCGCAAGGCATGAAAGGCGTGCCGTTTGAAGTGGCCACCAGCGCGGAAGTGGATCGAGATGTCGCACAGCTCGCGGAGAAGAAGGTCGATTTGGTTAAGATCTGGGTGGACGACCACCTGGGCCGTGAAAAGAAGATCCCGCTTGATCTGGCCAAGGCCATCATCGCGGACGCACATAAGCGCGGGCTCAAGGTTGCCGCGCACATCTTCTACCTCGATGACGCCAAGGCACTCGTCAATGCCGGTCTGGATGGCCTGGCGCACAGCGTGCGCGATAAGCCGGTGGACGACGAGTTGATCGCCTCCATGAAAAAGCACGGCGCGTTTCAGGAGGCGGCGACATTGACGCGCGAAGAATCGACATTCATCTTCGCTAAACCGGGACCGCTGCTCGACGATCCGTTCTTTACTCGCGGTGTTTCACAGGGTGTGCTCGCCACTCTGCGGAGCCGGGCGTACCAGAGCAAAGCCGCCGCCGATCCCGACTACGCTAAGTATCCGGAGTTTCTTCAGACGGCGATGCGGAATCTGAAGAAGCTTTCGGACTCCGGAGTCATGATCGGGTTTGGGACCGACAGCGGGCCGCCTGGCCGCTTCCAGGGTTACTTCGAGCACTGGGAACTGCAATTGATGACAGAGGCGGGGCTCACTCCCATGCAAGTGATCACCGCCGCCACGCACAACGCCGCGGCCTTTCTTCGCGCCAAGGATCTGGGTACGCTGGAACGTGGGAAGTGGGCCGACTTGATCGTGCTCGGCAAGAATCCGCTGGATGACATTCGCAACACGCGATCGATCGAGATGGTTATGATCGCGGGAAACAAGATCTAGGGCTATGCTGACCCGCCGGGTTTTTCTCGCAGGAGCCGGAGTCGCCTCGCTACGCGCCCAAGCGGAGCCCCGATACCGGGTAGGCATCACGACCAACACGCGGGGTGGATGGGAGAAGGATGTATTTCTCTCGTTTCGCGAAGCGCACGAGGCCGGCTATTCCTACGTTGAATCATTCATCGATTATTTCGGCGACTACCTGGACAAACCCGATGAGCTGTTGAAGAAGACCGGCCAGATCGGCGTCAAGTTCGACACCATTTCGAACGGCGGCCGCATGGAGATGCATTTCGAAGATCCGGCCAGGCACGAGAAAATCATCGAGCAGCATATGCGCCTGGTGGAGTTCATCAAACACCTGGGTTGCGACCATCTGAAGATCAACACCGGGCCGCGGCGCCCGGGCGGCACGACCGATCAAGACTTGAAGAACATGGCCGTGGTGTTTAACCTTCTCGGCAAGCGCATCAGCGCTGAGGGATTGAAATTCGGCGTGCACGCGCACATGTGGACGCAGTTCGAGAAACGGCACGAAATTGACAGCGTGCTTGGCTCGACCGATCCGCAACATGTCTGGTTCGTCCTGGATACAGGACACATCACCATTGCGGGCATCGATCCGGTGGAACTCACTCACAGCCTCGGACATCGAATCATCGAGTTTCACCTGAAGGACACCAAGCCCGAATACAGGGGCGGCGCGAAGCAACGCCGTGAACGAAACGACGCGATGAAAGACCCGATCTTTTTCGCGCTGGGCAAGGGCGGCGTTGATTTTCCGGCCATCAAATCAAATCTCGACGAGATCGGATGGCGAGGCTGGCTGACGGTGGAACTTGATTCCTCTCCCGATCGCCCGCCCATCAACAGCGCCCGTATCAGCCGGAACTATATCGAGAAAACGCTGCGAATCAAGGTCTGAGGCGAGACAAGCCGGACGGTGTTGCTGAGGAAAAGGCCGCAGGTCTTCCGCGAAAGCGGCGGCAGCCCTGCGCTACTACAGTGGTGGAACTCCCGCATTCGCTTTCGACATTGCCGAGATGGCGCGGCCGGACAGATCGGGTGATCCCATAGCCCGGCAGTGTGCTTCAAAGTTGGCGTGGGGTCCCTTCCACCGAAGATCGTCCACCGTATCAAAAACGGGAACATCGAGCCGCAAAGTGGCGAGCGTTCGAAATAAAAGGGCATTGTCCCAGGAGTCGAAAAGCGACGTGGATAGCCGGCGTGCGTTGCCAATCGAAGGATGCCAGTCTCGCCAATCCTTCGGAATGTCCTCGAGCCGCGAATATTGAGACAACGCCAGGGCAGCGGATTTTTCGCCCCATCCCGCCACGCCCGGAAATCCATCGGCGCTGTCGCCGACCAGCGCCAGATATTCTGGAATCGACCGCGGCATCACGCTGAACTTGGCCACCACGCCCGCCTCGTCTCTCAGAATGTCGCGCCTTCGGTCCAGTTGCACCACACGTGTGCCCACCACGCATTGGCCGAGATCCTTGTCCGGCGTGCAAATGATCACCTGTCTCACCCGGTCGTCTTGTGCTCCCTTGGCTGCGGCGGAAGCCAGCGCGTCATCCGCCTCAAAGTAGACCATAGGCCACACCAGTACTCCCATCGCGGCCAGCGCTTCCTCGAGTATGGGGAACTGGGAGAGCAACGTAGCAGGCACGCCTTCGCTGGTTTTGTACCCGGCATACAGCTCGTTCCGAAACGATTCAACGACGTGATCGGTCGCAACCCCCATGTGAGTCGCGCCCCGCTCGATCATCGACAAAACGGACCTGACGACTCCACGCACAGCGCCGATTTCCTGTCCGTTCACATCCACAGCGGCGGGCACGGCATAGAAGTGCCGGAAGAGTTCATACGTTCCGTCAATCAGATGCACATCCATATCAACTCGAACGAATCTGCCGGGCTCCCGTCTTCTTCTGAGCGGCGGACCGCTGCGAGATCTGTACCAATTCGTGGACGGCGTCCGGATGCAGTTTCGACAGGCGAGCCAACACCCATGGGTAGTTACGATGGTGGTCGGTGGTGTAGTAGGTCTCGGGATCCGCGGCGATCATTTCATCGCGCTGCTCGAAGGATGCTCGCACCACGATGGATTCGAGATCCTCGCGGAAGCATAAGAACAACTTTCCACCGGTTCTAAATGCAGGAAAGCCCCAGGCCGCCCCTTCTTCTGCGTGCGGCAGAGAAAGAGCGGCCCGTCGAACGGTTTCGAATGTGACACCGCGTCGCGACGATCCCTTCACGCCAAGATTCTAAGAAACGCCACCCGATGAGGTCAAATTTCGAACAATCGAGAGGTCCCCTCGTCCTCGGTACCGGGTTTACAGCGACCTCAAAAATTCCACCAACGCCTCCTGGTCGCTGTACCTCATATGATGAAACCGCTCGGACGACTGCTCCGCTTCGCCGCGATGCCGCAGAATCGCGTCACGGAATGTCAGCGAAGCCCCATCGTGCATCAGCCGGGGACGCATCCGCACGCCCCAGAGTGGCGCGGTCCGCACTCGATTTCTGGTCTTCTGAAAATTCTCGGGGGAACACTCCTTCGGCATTTGGTGCGCCGCGCGCCCGTAGTGTTCCACCGCGGGAATCACGATCCCGTCGCCCGTCCCGACATCGTGCAGCAGGTAATCACCGTAAGGATGAAACGTCTTGCCGCCGAGCGCTGGCGGAATCGTAAATGTTCCGGCATTGATCTTGGTGCCCGCGGCCGCCGTGGTCAGGCTGCGCACGTGACACGCGGCGCAGCCGGCTTTGTCAAAAAGCTCCGATCCTTTCTTCGCATTGGCGGTAGCAGCCATTTTCGCGTCGCGTGCCGGCGCCTTCGACGCACGGACGAACCGCGCGAAGTGATCGACATCTGAAAGCCCATCCGGTCCGGGTGTGTCATTTGGCTCCGGCGCTGTGTTGCACATTTTCGTCACTTCATCAGGGAACAGACGATTGGTAATCCCCATTTCGTTCAAGTAAGCATCACCCGAAAACGACAACAGGCTGGCATGCTGGTCCTTCCATCCAAATCGCCCGATACCCGCCTGCCCCGTAGCTTCGACGATGGGCACGTGGATCACCAGTCCGCAAATTTTGCCATGCGAAGACTTGCACTGGTCGCGAGCCAGATCCAGCAGCGTCTGGTCCGCAAGCGCCTCCACGAAGCCATCCCCCAGCAGGTCCAGCGAAATCCGCGTCGTGCGAATGGACTCGCTCTCTGGCACACGCTCCTGAATCTCGGTGTCGGGATAGGCGCCACTGGGACATATGGCGCGATCGTTGACTAGCGTGCGACCGGAAATGATTTCTGTTCCCCCGTTTATGGGAATGGCAGGATTCTCAAAAAGGCCACCCGGCCCGAGGTGCCCCACACGCAATTCCGACACCTGGCTGCCGCCGCCCGACGTGGGATTCTGGTGGCATTCGCGGCACGACTGCGCGTTGTACAACGGACCCAGCCCGTCCGCCACGCCCTCAACTTCTTCGAATTTCGCCTGATCCGCCTGGTGCGTTGCGTCATCCACAACGCCGTTGCTCTTATTGTCAAAACCCGCCGGCGCTTCGTCAGTTTGCGGGCTGAAGAAAGCCGCCATCAGGCTCAGAGAAACCATTGCCATCAAGATCCTCACGTGGTCCATCCTTTCAGAATGAATTGGTTGAGTGGCGTCTCAAATTCGGCGCTTATATGGCATTAACTGCCCGATTTTTCGTGAATCCATCTTACCGCTATGGGGATAGCTTCGATTTAACGGGTCGTATTTTTTTCGCTTCGGTCCTCGAACTCACGCAGCACCGTAAGCACTTCGTCATGTCCCATCTTCTCTGCCCACGCCCGCGGCGTCGCCCAAGGATCGGCGTCCGCCTCAACTGGGTCCGCGCCGCGTTCGAGCAGCAGTTTCACCAGCTCGACGCGGCCCCAGCGGCATGCCCAGCCAAGCGGCGTGCTCTTCAGCAGATCGTCCCGCACATCCAACCTGGCGCCGGCATCCAGGACCATCGTGGCGAACCCCACGCGCTCCTCGGCCGTCACGGGCTCGCGGGATGCCGCGACATTGTGAAGAATCCTTTGGCCGAAACGCCCGATCACGTTGGCGCCGCATCGCTCCATTATCAGCCGGAAGCAAGTGAGATAGGTGCCGCGGTCCAATGCCGGGTTGGCCGAATGCAACCAGGGAATGTGGTTCCAGAAACGCAGCGAAGACCACAACATCCGATGCCACCGGGGATCATCGCGCAGCCAGTCGATTCCATCCAGCGCCATCCGCACGATCTCCGGATCGCCGCCGCTCGCCCCGCTGTCCAGCAGGTCCTCCGCCAGCGTCCTTCCGGGCGGCACCGTGCCTTCCGGCAGCCGGCCGGCGGCCTCGTCCGCCAGCATCCGCTTTGCCAGTTTCGTATCACGGAGGTAGCCCGCCGTCGCCGCCAGCACCACTCCGCCGTGACGCTCCAGCAGTTCGATCATCACCGAATCGTGCTGCTGATAAGCATTCCATAACGGGGTGCCGGCAGCGTACACCTGCCCGTTCGGGTCCGCACCACGTTTGAGGAGCATCTCTGCCATGGCGTGCCTGCCCCGAAGCGCACAGTGCCAGAGCGGCATGCCCCACGAGTAGACAGCCTCATCCAAACCATCCAGGCGCGTCCGCTCGTCCGGATCGAATCCCAGGTCCAGGAGCATCTCGAGCATGTCCGCACGGTCGTGTTGCACCGCGATCGTGAGGAGGCCCGCCGGCGAGTCGAACAAATTCATGCTTGCCGGATTCGCCATCCTACCTTCGGCGTGCCACGCGCGCAACCAGTCCGCCTCACCTAAAGCCACGGCCGGTGCGGCCGTCAGCTCAGCGCCTTTCTGCCGCAGCATAGCCGCCACGCCTCGAAACCCGTCGGGCCGATCGGCCTTCCACCATCTCGCTCGGGCCGCAACTTCGAGCGGCGTGCGTTCGTGCGGGCCACGCTGGTTCACATTGGCGCCGTGGTCCAGTAGCCATGCCACCAAGCGCTCACTCCGCATTGACGCGGCCAGATGCAGCGGCGTCCAGCCATCGCGATCGCATGCTTGTATCAGCGCCGGTTCGCTCTCCATCATGGCAATGGCTCGTGCGTCATCGCCGTTGCCCATCACTTCGATTAACTGGTCGAGGGCAGCCGTCTCCCGTACATTTTCACCACTGATCGCCGCGCGCCGGCGCTGCTCCTCCTTTTCAATAATGTCCACGATCTCGCTATAGCCCCGCTCTTTGGCCAGCGTGTGCGCACCCGTGGCGGCGCGCTCCGGATAGATCCCCTTCCGGGCGTCGGCGCCGTGCTCCATCAGGAGACGCACCATCTCGGACGCTCGATCCAGCACGGCGTAGTGCAGCGCCCGGTGTTCGTCGTTCTCGGCCATGTCGACGTTCGCCAGTTCAGGACGGGCTTTCAGCATCGCGCGCACTTGCACGATATCGCCGGCGCGCACGGCAGCCGCCAGGCGCTTGACGGTGACTCCGTCCACATACGCCTTGAGCTTGGGCCAACTGTCGAATCCATACGAGCGCGCCAGAACGAGCTGCGCATCGTGCAGGGCGAAGGCGGCCGGGTCGGCATCACGGTAGTGTGCATTCACTTCTGCGATGGCATCGGGCTCGCCGGCAGTGAATGCGCTTAGTAGCTCCTTGGCCTGGCGCTTGAGTTGATCCAGGTTCGGGTGTTCGCGCAGCGCGCGCGTAGGCAGCGAGTTCTTCACAGCGCCACCTCCGCCTCGGTTAAATAACGCCAGACCTTCGTTCGAATGAGAACGCGCACCATCTCGTGAGCGTCACCTCGCAGGATGTGAGTCGATAGCGATGTCGTAGGGATCAAAAATGAGCTCCTTTCCTGGCTGCGCATTTCGCGTGAGCCGTTGCGCCCGGTGTCCGCTCACTCGGGCAGAAAAGAGTTCATCGAAGCAAGTAGATGTAAAAGCCATTTCAGGAGGACGCGGTCCTTCCCGCGGACACGGTGGCGCCCTGAAACGCCACTGCCAGCATATCCGCCCGCAATCTCACGCGTCAAGCATCCGGTCAGCCGGTGCTAGTATAATGCGCATGTTCAAACTTGTTGCCCTGCTCGTTTCTCTTATGACGCTGACATCCGCCGCCGATCTTCCGACGAAGAAGTGGTTGAATCTAGCGGCCATCAAGACCATGGTCGCCGCCGCGGAAACTGAAGCGCAGAAGCGCAGTGTGCAGGTCACCATCTGCATCGTGGACGAGAGCGGCAACCTGCTCTTTCTTCAAAAGGCGGACGGCGCCGGCCTCAACACGATTCAATTCGCGCAGAAGAAGGCCCGGCACGCCGCACTCTACGGACGTCCGTCTAAGGACGGAGCCGACCAGCTGAAGAGTGGCAATCTGCAAGTCCTCGTTTTCCCGGACGCTTTCCCCAACCAGGGCGGGCTGCCGATCAAAGTGGACGGCCAGACCATCGGCGCCATCGCCGCCAGCGGAGCCCCGTCCGAAATCGATGAAGCCATCGCACAGACCGCCATCGACGCGCTATTGAAGAAGTAACGCAGGACGTTCAGTACTTCGACGACAGCGTGCAGACCAGCTTCCACGGCCATTGCGGTCGTCTAATTGATCGATTGCATTCGGAACGACTGAAGCGGAATCGGTAGCGCAGGGCTGCCGCGCGGTTTGCGGAAGACCTGGAGCCTTTTCTTCATAGGGCCGAAAGACCGCAGGTCCCCGCCAAAATCCGGCGTGGCCCTGCGCTACGAGGCGTCACAAGGGCGCATGAATTTCTTTCTTACCATCCCCTTGACATACGAAGATCTTACTAGTAAAGTCTTCGTATATGGCAGCCGATCCGCCCAGACCCACTGACGCAGAACTCGAAATCCTCACCGTGCTCTGGAGCACCGGACCAGCCACTGTGCGTGAAATCCACAGCGTGATCAGCCGCCGGCGTCCCGCGCAATACAGTACCGTCCTGAAGTTCATGCAGATCATGTCGGAAAAGGGATTGGTGCGCCGGGACGAGAAGCAGCGCGCGCATATCTATGAAGCCACGCGGCCGCGTGAGTGGACCCAGCGGCAACTCGCCGGAGACCTGCTGGAGCGCGGCTTCGCCGGGTCGGCCAAGGCGCTGCTCGTGGGCGCACTCTCGGCACGGAAGGCAACTAAAGAGGAACTGGCCGAAATGCGGAAGCTGCTGAATGAGTACCGAAAGGGGGACAGATGAACATCCTCGAAGCCTGGGTGGAGACTCCGCTAGCTGGGGCGGTCGGTTGGACGCTGCTTCATTCACTTTGGGAGGGGGCGATCATCATGGCTGCTCTCGCGGCGGCGCTAGTGGCGATCCGGTCGCCGCGCGCCCGTTATGCCGCAGCCTGTGTGGCGATGCTGGTGATGTTGGGCGGCTTCGGCCTCACTTTGGTTCGCGTAATGCCAGCCGGCGCCCGTGGCCTGCAGGCTGTAAGAACAACCGCCTTTCCCGCATGGAATGTTCGCGCCGTGATGGGTGCCGGGGGCCCTTCGAACCCGGGCCTTGCCGCAGTCGTACCTTGGCTCGCGCCATTCTGGATCGCAGGCGTCTGCCTCTTCTACCTGGCTTATGTGGCTAGCTGGATCTCAGTCTGCCGCCTGCGCCGGCGGGGCGTCTGTTGTGCGTCCGATTACTGGCAGAAGCAACTCGCCCGCCTGAGCGCACAGTTGCGCCTTTCGCGGCCGCTCCGGATGTTGGAATCCTGCCTGGTGGATACGCCGATGGTCCTCAGTCATTTCCGTCCGGTAATCCTGATGCCCATCGGACTGCTCGCCGGATTGCCGGTGGGACAGGTCGAAGCCATCCTGCTGCATGAACTGGCGCATATCCGCCGCTACGACTACCTGGTGAACGTGTTGCAGCGGTCGGTGGAGGGCCTGTTGTTTTATCACCCGGCCGTCTGGTGGATCTCCCGGGTGATCCGCGCTGAACGCGAAAACTGCTGTGACGATGTAGTTGTTGCAATGAGCGGTAATGCGCACGAATATGCCGTTGCGCTGGCCGCACTGGAACAAACTCGTTGGTCCGGCCGCGAACTCGCCGTGGCCGCTACAGGAGGGAGTCTCGTGAAACGCATCCGTCGTCTGCTGTATCCCAAAGGTCCGAACGGCGCTTGGACGCCTTTATTCTCCGCCGTAATCCTCATGGCAACCGCCGCGGTCGCTCTGTTCGCGTGGCAAGTTGCGCCGGCTCTGCAGCAGCAGACTGAGGCCGCAAAGGCTCCTTTCGACTTGTGGCTCAATCAGGAAGCCGTCTACATCATCTCCGATCAAGAGCGTGCCGCGTTCCAGAAGCTCACAACCGACGAAGAACGGAAACATTTCATCGAGCAGTTCTGGCAGCAGCGCGATCCAACGCCGGGCACGGGCGAGAACGAGTTCAAAGAGGAACACTACCGCCGTATTGCCTATTCAAGCCGTTTTTCCGCCATCGACACGCCCGGCTGGAAGACCGATCGCGGGCGCATCTATATCATCTACGGCCCGCCAGATGAAATCGAATCTCACCCCAGCCCGGACGCGGCTGCTCCCTTCGAGGAATGGCTCTACCATCACATTGAGGGAGCCGGCGACAATGTCATGTTTGAATTTATCGACACGCTCCGAAATGGGGAGTACCGCCTCACGCACAGACAGATCCTCGGGAAGACTGCGAGCCGGCCGGATGGCCAGAGTCTCACATCGCTCTCAGACCGCCAAACAGAGCGAGCGCCCGAACGCATCCGTGTCGGAGCTCAGGTGCAAGAGCAGAACCTGATCACAAAGGTCGACCCCATTTATCCTCCCCTCGCCATGCAGGCTCGTATCCAGGGAGTGGTTCGCTTCAATGTCATCATCGGGAAGGATGGGCGAGTGTCCAACGCGCAGCTTGTCAGTGGCCATCCTCTATTGGTCCCACTGCTCAGGAGGCCGTGCGCCAGTGGGTTTATAAGCCCACTCTGCTCAATGGGGAGCCCGTCGAAGTAGTCACGCACGTGGACGTGAATTTCACGCTTGCAAACTGAGCGCCCGCCCGGTTCGCTATTTCGCCACCAGCGGCAGCACTACCCGGTCCAACTCCGCATCCGTCCATTCGCGAATGTGAATGTTTTTGTGCAGGGTCCAGCGCTCCGTGTGATTCACGGATTTTCCTGGACCCAGCTTCGTCAGCGGCCCTAGCGTCTCCTGTTCCAGAAACTCAGCACTGGTAAAAGTCTCAAAGGAACAACCCAGATCCGGATACGCGCCCTTGGGGTTTGCTTCGAAGTGTTTGATGAAAAGGTCTGTCCCCAGCAAATACGCCGCCCAGGTGTGCGCGTTGAAGGTCCCCAGCTTCTGCGGCTGGCCGTGGTTGGTGGGGTCCTGCCGCAGGATCAGATACTTCTTGGTGAACTGCCAGCGTTTGTCGCTCAGGTCGCTGAATGCCCACATCACCAGCGGATTGGTGGGAGCCAAATCTTCCGGGTGCGTGCCGCGCGGAGGAAATCCGTGAATGCCCACGCCACCCTGCGCCATCATGGTTAGGGCCCAAGGCGCCAATTCCGTGGTCTTGCTCGTGGTGTTGCGAATCCGGTGCAGCACCTCGACGCCGGTTCCGCTCGCAGCCATTTTCACCGTGATCTGTTTTTCCAGGCCCGTGAGTGGCTCAGTTGGTTCCGTAGCTTCCAGCACACTGTCCTTGACAGAGATGTGCACCGGGCCATTGTCCGGCGCGTAAGTCAGCACCCGGTCCTCGGGCGCGAACCAGATGCGATGCCCGCCCCTAGGCTGCCACGCCGGTTCGCCCGATTTGCCGAGACTTTCGGGAAATTCCTTGAAGATATTCTGACCGCCCGTGAACGCGTATCGCATGATACGCGGGCCGATATCGCTGGTGATGATGATTTCGACATCACCGTTCGAAATGCGATAGCTATTGGGCCAGCCCTGGTAACTGACCTTTTCAATTTTTACGGCTGCCATAGCGCTTCCCGCAAGAAAGAGTAAGACCGCGATTGTTCGGCACATTGACCCGCTATTATGCCGCAGATCTCGTGCGCTAGGTGGACTAGTTGCTGGGAGGCAAATGCACGGTGCCCATGTCCCGACTGGATCCCTGAATGACCAGACCGGTGTCAGCCGGCCGCGGTTTCGGCACGCTAGCCCCCTGCGTTCGGGCCGCCATCCGCGTCTGCCGCGCCTCGTATTCTTTTTGAACCTGCTTTAACTGCTCTTCCGTTATGCTGAGGGCGAACCGTACCGTTTTCCCCTCCGCCGTGAGCTTGACGGCTTCCGGTTTCAACCCTCCGGGACTCTGCGGATTGGTTGTCAGAAAGCCGGTGAAGAGTTGCATCGCGCCAAGAATGCTTAACGCTTCCTTTTCGTTGTGCGTCACCACCTCGGCCGCCAGGTCCACGCCCGAGCTGAACTTTAGGCCGCCGCTCAACTGCTGGATGGATTTGATTAAATCACCGGCCTGCTGAAACCGCGGGTCTGATATTTTGGCGGCCGCTGGCACAGAGACGCTGGATTGAAACCAGATATCGTAGCGGTCGCTGAGCGCCGCGATCCGGCTCATCAGCTCTGCCGGAAGCACCGTTCCGTGGTTTCTGCGATGAATGGCGGCTCGTATCTGATCGAGCTCGCCGGCAACCACAATTTGGTTATCCAGAAGCGCAAACGAACCCGATTTCTGTGCCGGGTTGCTCAGGATCGGCACGCCCTCATAGTTGATGGGTGTTTGACCGGAACTGGCGAGATAGACTCCTAGCTTCACCGGGTCGAACGACCCTCTCACCAGGAACAGGGCGGGGCCGTTCTGGCCTTCGGCCGTGGCGGCAACCAGAATCTCCTTGAGATCGCGCCTTGGGTCGAATCCCGTTTGCTCCAGGATTTCTCGAAGTTGCGGCGCGCCCTCGCGAACCTTCGAGTCAATCTCCTTGCCAATCGGGGAAGCCAGGATCCGTTCCACGTTAACCCCGGCGAATATCTTTGCCCCGGGCATTACCAGATTGAGTAATGCGGGATCGGCGGCGCAGGCAATGGCACTAAACACCACAGAGACACAGAGCAGTTTCCGCGAGATGGCCAAGAGACCTCCTTCGCTGAGGATCGCTCGTTTCAGGCGGATACGGCAAGATTGCGAAAGGTTAATTGAGCGGGAAAAGGCGGCAATAGAATGCTAACTAGCGTTCCTGCAATGTACCGCCGGCGCGGTGCGCTTTGGCCTTTCCAATGAAGGTGCTGCGTAGGGACTGCACAAAAGCCAGCAGCTGCTCCGCCCTTTCGATACAGGAATGACACACCAACAGGTGTTCTTCCACGCCTTCGGCCTCGGGTTCGAGTAATGATCCGAACAAATACTGTTCTAAAATTTCCTCGCTTGGGTGATTTGTTATGAATTCCATGGTCTTAACAGCTCACACAATAAAGTGCCATTATTCTTGGAGGAATCTCACCAATTTCTCCTACGCAACATTTGCCTGTTTCGGATTGGATGCGATGAATTCGGCCCTGACACGCGACCGGATCTTGCGGAAGTCCTCGAAAGTCAGGTCCAACCCATCCAGAATCAACTCCGGCGCTTCTCCCAACACGTAACACCTCCTGAGAACGTCTCTTTCTAACGGCGTCATTTTGTTAAGAATTCTTTCCGCATCGTTAACTCTTTTCGCATTTGGATTGCCCGTATACTCGCTCGATATCGCCGGATATAAGTGACAAATCAAGCGGCGAACTATACCGGGTAATTGTTCGGCTGTTACCGAGCCATCGGCCTGGACTTCACGCAGGACGTCATTGAGCACCGAACGCGCTTCGGCTTCCACGTCGGGCTTTCCGAGCCTGCGTCGAATCAGAAAGCAAACGCCGGGAAGAAAGGTTTGCAGCCAGTCCGCGACAGCCTCGCGATCGCCACTGCGAATCGGATCGAGCATTTTGTTCACGTCAGCTAAATTGGCCGCCATCGCTCCGTTATTTTTGGAAAGAGATAGTAGGTCGGAGCGGATTTGTTCTCAAGTTTTTTTGAGACCTGCGAGGCCCGGCACGCCACCGAGCGAAGGGGCCGACCTGACCGCGAGCAAAATGGATTTCGCTACAGCTTCAGCTGCGGCTACGCCTAATGTATTCAGCTCGGCCGTTTCGGTTCCGAGAGAAAGGGCGATACAAAGGTCGCCATCAAAGCTGGTATTCACGGGATAAATGGTTCGCGCCATGCCTAGATTCGCCATTTGGGCCAGACGGGTAGCGCCGACCTTGGACAGCCTGGCGTTCGTGGCCACAATCGCCAGCGTCGTGTTTTGCCGGCCCCAATCGCGGTGGGCGCCAAGCTTCATAGCAGCTTCGGTATCGGCAAGCTCCATGCTGTTGCGCGCGCGGCGGGCGCCCGCGATCAACTGGCCGGTTTCCGGATCTCGCACATCGCCGAAGCAGTTGACAGCGACCAGGGCGGATACATGAACGGCATCGGTCAAGCTTACTGTCACCGATCCGATGCCGCTTTTCATCGCCTGTGGCATACCGAATATCTTGCCCACGGTAGCGCCTGTTCCCGCCCCAACGGCTCCGGGTTTGACAGGTTCGGAGGTGGCGGCAGCCGCAGCAGTCTCACCCATCTCGCGCGTAGGCCGCACATTAGGTTTACCGATAGCCAGATCGTACAGGATAGCGCACGGCACAATAGGCACAACTGCAGCGCCGGTTTGAAAGCCCAGGCCGCGATGCTCGAGAAAGCGGCGCACGCCCGATGCCGCCTCGAGGCCGAACGCACTGCCTCCGGCCAGCACCACGCCGTGCACGCGGTCGGTGACGTGCTCCGGCCGCAGCGTATCCATTTCCGCAGTGCCGGTGGCGGCGCCGCGGATGTCCACGCCGCCCACGGCCCCGCCATCGCACAGGATTACGGTGCAGCCGGTGAGTGCGTCGTAATCCGACACGTGCCCCACACGGATTCCTGCAATGTCCGTAAGTCCTTTCATAATTTAGTTGTATGGTAGCATCGTGAACGAGGTGGCTACGGCTTGCCCCGCTTTGTAATATCAATCATTCTGGCGGTTCAGGATTTCTATTTACTCACCGGGAGAGCACTCCGCAACATCTGCCGCCAGCCCCACTATACGGACGACATCATCCTGCAGATGGACAGCATCGGCGTGGGCAGTCTGCTCATTGTGGTGCTGACCGGATTTTTCAGCGGCGCTGTGATGACGCTGCAACTGGCGCGCGCCCTGGCGCAGTGGGGGCAGCAGGGGCAGGTGGGTACGGCCGTTTCGATCACTCTGGTGCGCGAACTGGGCCCCGCGCTTGACCGCTCTCATGGTGGCTGGGCGAAACGCTTCGGGCATGGCCAGCGAACTCGGCTCCATGAAGGTGACCGAGCAAATCGACGCCATGCGCGCTCTGGGCACCGATCCGATTCAAAAATTGGTGACGCCTCGGCTGATTGCCACCTGCGTGATGCTGCCGCTGCTCACCATCATTGCCGATTTCGTCGGCATGTTCGGCGGGTACATAGTGGCGGTGTTTCTGGTCGATCTCAATGGACGGCGGTATTGGAGCACGGTATGGCAGGCTTTGGGATGGGATGATTTTGTGCAGGGGCTTCTCAAGCCGCTGGTTTTTGCGTTTGTGGTGGCGCTGGTGGGCTGCTATTACGGCTTGCGAGCCACCGGCGGAACGCAGGGGGTCGGCAAGGCCACGACGCAGGCGGTGGTCGCCGCCTCGGTGTTGATTTTCGTTCTGACTTTCTTTCTCACCCGCATCTTCACGAGTCAACTGATCACCTCATCCTGATGGCCGCGACGAATGCGAAATCGATTCTGCGATTCGACCATGTCACCGTCTCTTTCGACGGCGTTCCGGCCCTGGACGATCTCTCCTTCGAAGTGTACGAGGCGGACGCACGCATCATCCTGGGCGCCGCAGCCAGCGGAAAGACGGTGCTGCTGAAGACAGCCATGGGCCTGGTCCAACCCGATTCCGGCTCCGTCTATCTGTTTGGACAAGACATCACGCGGCTGCGGGAGCAGCAGCTTTTCGACATCCGCAGCAAGATCGGCATGCTGTTTCAGGAGAGCGCGCTGTTCGATTCGCTGACCATTGAAGAAAATGTGGCCTATCCGCTGGTGAATCAGAAAGCCATCCAGTGCGCGTCCGGCGACGTGGAGGGCCGCGTAAAAGAAGCGCTGCATTTCGTGGAACTGGACCAGACGCTGGCGCGATTTCCGAGCGAGCTTTCTGGCGGCATGCGGCGGCGGGCGGCGATCGCACGGGCGGTGGTGACCGACCCGCCCCTGCTGCTCTACGATTCCCCCACCGCGGGGCTCGATCCCATCACGGCTCACACCATCATCGCGCTCATCATCAAGGAGCGCGATATCGCGAATACCACTACTCTGATGGTTACGCATCGCTACCAGGATGGGAACCTGGTGGCCAATTTCCGATACAATCCTGACAATGGCCAGCTTATCCCGGCCCGCGAGAACGGGCACCAGCCGCAGCGATGGACAAAATTTCTGGTGCTGCGAGAAGGCAAGCTCGTGTTCGAGGGCACTCAGGCTGAGCTGGTCGCTTCCCGCGATCCTTACATCTCCAAATTCACAAAGCAGGGTGGTGGATAGCTGATGGCCGATCCTAAGAAGGTTAGCTTCGCTCAGCTTCGCGTCGGCATCATGGCCATCACCGCCATGGTCATCGCCGGGGTGTTGATTTTTCTGCTCACGGGCACCAAGAATCTCTTTCACCCCACATTTCAGCTGCGCACGTTCATGGACGACTCTTCGGGCATGACGGAAAACGCGCCCGTTCGCCTGAATGGGATTCCGGTAGGCGACGTAGAGGCGCTCAAGTTATCCGGGCAGAAGGACCCGCGCCGCATCGTCGAGGTGGACATGGATATCCGGTCTAGCTTCATGGCGGAGATTCCCAAGGACTCCAGGGCCGGAATCGCAGCTTCCAATTTGCTGGGCGATAAGTTCATCAACATCACCAAGGGCACACAGGCCGATCACGTGCAGCCGGGGGACGAAATTGCCAGCGTTCCCAACCAGGACATTCCGGAGCTGATGGCGCAGAGCGCGAATTTGCTGGCGCAACTACAGAGTCTGCTGGGCCGCGCGAATTCGATCCTGAACGATGTGGAGGCTGGTAAAGGCAACATCGGCAAATTTCTCAAGGACGAGGAACTATACACGCGATTGAACAGCGCCATCGCAGAAACACAACAGATCTTGACCGATGTTCGCACAGGCAAGGGCACCATCAGCCGGCTGCTTTATGACGACACGCTGTCGAACGATGTGCATGCGGCGCTCGACAAATTGAACGCCATCCTGGTGGAATTCCAGCAAGGACACGGCACAGCGGGCAAGCTCTTCAAGGACGAGGCGCTCTACACTGACTTGCGCGCCGCTACCACCCAGTTTAATCAAATGCTGACCGAGTTGCAGGCGGGTAAGGGCACAGCGGGCAAGCTCCTGAAAGATGAACAACTATACAACCAGATGAACCAGCTCATTGCCAAGATCGACACTACCATCGATAAAGTAAACTCCGGGCAGGGGACGCTGGGACAACTGATGGTGAACCCGCAGTTGTACGAAACTTTGAACGGAGCAACCGGCGAGCTGCACCAGCTGATCAAAGACATGCGGGCGAACCCCAAGAAGTTCCTGAGCATCAGGCTCACGATATTTTGATTCTGCAGACCTCCGGAAAACAACTGGTAGTGAATGCCGACGACTTCGGCTTCACGCGCGATGTCAATGAGGGAATCGTTGAAGCGCATCAGCATGGTATCTTGACCGCCACGACGCTCATGGCCAATGGACCGGCTTTCGACGATGCCGTGCGATTGGCGCGCGAGAATCCGCGGCTCGATCTCGGGGCGCATCTGGTACTGGTTGGCGGCCCCGCGCTCGCGACGCCGGGCAAAGAGCTGCCGCCGGGAATTCCCCAGCTATTCGCCGCGATCGCCGCGCGGCGTATCCGCATCTATGACGAGTTGTCGGCGCAGGTGAAGCGCATTCTGGATGCAGGAATCCGGTTGACGCACATGGACACCCACAAGCACACGCATCTGGCACCGTCGGTGCTGGAGGCGGTGGCGCGCATCGCAGAAGAGTCCGGCGCGTCCTGGGTTCGCCGCCCTTTCGATCTTCCGCTTACCGCGGCGCGCGGCGGAGCCCCATGGTTGAAACGAGTCACGAGCGACGGTCTCAGCGTGGTGCGCGCCCGTTTTCATCGTGTCCTGGCGAAGCACCATTGCCGGACAACCGACCATTTCGCAGGATTCCAGATCACCGGACGGTTCCAGACCCGCGAACTGGTGGCGCTGATCCGTGCGCTGCCGGAGGGATCTACAGAACTGATGTGCCACCCGGGACACTCGACCGGCGAGCTTCGTGCGGCGCGGACGCGCCTCAAAGAAAGCCGCGAACGGGAACTGGCTGCGCTCACTTCGCCGGAGGCGCGCCGCGCACTCGAGGAATGCGGCGTGGAACTAGTGGACTATCGCACGCTGAATGAGAGATGGCGATCTTAAAGTGGCGCAGGCGCTTCCGCCTGCGATCTACGACATGACCGGACACCTCTATCTGGTCGCCACGCCTATTGGCAACCTGGAAGACATTACGCATCGGGCCCTGCGCATCCTGCGCGAAGTGGACCTGATCGCGTGCGAGGATACCCGGCATACCCGAAAGCTGCTGGATCACTACGGCATTTCCAGGCCGCTGACAAGCTATCACGAACACAACGAAGCGACGCGGGCGCAAGAGCTCGTGGAGAAACTGCTTGCCGGCGCCAGCGTGGCGCTGGTGTCGGATGCAGGTATGCCCCTGGTGTCCGATCCGGGATATCGCGTGGTCGCCGCCGCCATTGCCGCGGGCATCCAGGTGATTCCTGTCCCCGGACCTTCCGCGGTGGTGGCCGCGCTTGCGGCTTCGGGACTTCCTACCGATTCGTTTTACTTCGGCGGATTTTTGCCGGCGAAATCCGGCCAAAGGATCCGGACGCTCGAATCGCTCCGTGAACACCCGTCCACGCTGATCTTTTACGAAGCGCCGCACCGCATTCTGGCCGCGCTGGCAGACGTCGAACAGGTGCTGGGGACCCGGCATGTGGTGGTGGCGCGCGAGCTGACCAAAATTCACGAGGAATTTCTGCGCGGTCCGGTAGCCGAAGTCCGCGCGACTCTGGAGTCAAGGCCCGCAACGAAGGGCGAGATCACACTGTTGATCGGAAAGGCTGAGGCACCGCCCGCCGACTCCACCACCGTCGAAGAAGCAGTAGAAGCCTGTGAGCGCGCCGGCATGAGCCGAATGGACGCGATAAAGGAAGTGGCTCGCAAGCGGGGGCTATCGAAAAGGGAAGTCTACCGGCAGACGCAGCGGGACAAGGCGAACTGTTAATCCGAAGGTTTCAGTTCGAGTCCGGACAGGGAAGACATAGGAAATCGGCGTTTCGATTCTGTATTTTAGGGCGACCCGAGTTCGTCACTCGATCTCAGGCGTCTTCCCGGATCAGGCGCTGAGCTCGTATCTCTCCGCGATTACAGAATTTACAGTGACAGAATGGCTTTTTGCCTTTTGCAGCCGGATAGTAGCGCCAACCGGTGATTCGCGGAGCCAGATAGGTTCGTTTGTTTCTTTGGGCATGATCCTCCTGGGAACTATCGCTTCTAATCCCATTGGATCGGTGTGCTTCAGGAAGGCCGCGGCTGCTTCGGAAGCAGTGATCTCCAGTTTTTCGGCGTTGTATTTACCGACCCGAACGAGCTCATTATCCGGAATTCTAAACTGCACGCACAGCAATGTCCTGACACCTCGCCTCTTTAACTCTCGGGCCCATTGATGAGTTGTCGCGTAACTAGGGACGACCGGGACAGCGTATACACCTCGAGGGCCTGTCTTGCGCTTGGCCGACCTGATTCCGTTCTTCACTATGGACTCCTCGTCGTTCTTGTCCGCGATATGAATAAATGGGCTCTGAGCAGGAATGTGAAAGAGTGGGTTAAACTCTGCGGGATTGACCGAGAGCGAGTTTACAAAGATTCTGGACTGGCCGGGGTACCGGGTTTACCGGCATGAGATCGACGAGCGCACGCGAAAGCTGCGGCTGTGGGTGCGGCGGAAGCGAGACAACCGGGTGCTGATCTGCTCGGGGTGCGGCGGGAAAGCTTCCAAGATCGAAGAAGTGCGGGAGCGTGAGGTGCGAGACCTGCCTTGGCGCAAGTACCAGACCACGGTGATGGTTGAGTATTATCGGGTCCGCTGCCCCAAGTGCGGGCTCAAGACAGAGCAAGTGCCGCAGTTGCCTGCGAAGGCGCCCTTCAGCAAAGATTTTGAGGATGCCGTGGGATTGGCCTGCGATGCGGCAGCCGCCCGCCAGGTGGCCCGGCAGTTCGGACTGGCAGCCAGCACCGTGCGCGCGATCGATCTGAGATGCCTGGAGCGCTGGAATAGGAAGAGAAGAAAGCCTGCTCGGCGGCACATGGGCGTGGACGAGATTTATCTAGGTAAGAAGACGAAGTTCCTGACAGTGGTCAGCAATCTGGAAACCGGCGAACCGCTCTGGTTTGGACGGGATCGGAAGCAGGAAACTCTGGATGCCTTTCTGGGCCAGGAGTTGAGCCAGTTCCAAAGACTGCGCGTGAAGGCGGTGTGCGTAGACATGTGGCCCGCGTTCACCAACAGCATCCAGCACTGGCTTCCCGAGGCCCGCATCGTCTACGACAAGTTTCACATCATGCAGCACGCCAACCAGGCCGTCGATGAAGTGCGGCGGGCCGAGTTCTTCCGCAAGGGTGGCCGCATGCGCGGAATCGTGAAAGGCAAACGCTGGCTGCTGCTGACGCGCTGGGTGAATCTGGAGTCACGCAAGCGGCAGGAACTCAACGGACTTTTTGCGCTGAACCGCCGCGTGATGAAAGCTTATCTGCTCAAAGAAAGTCTGGACCGGTTGTGGACCTACCGCTATGAAGGTGCGATGGTGCGCTACCTGCAGCGTTGGATGGATCAACTTCGATGGCAGCGGCTTAGACCCTTTCAGAAGCTGGCGGAGATGCTGCTCGATCACCTGGACGGCATCCTGAACTACTGCCGCGTGCCGGTTCGCTTCGGAGTCGTCGAGGCCATTAACGGAAACATCAAAGCCCTTCTCCGGCGCGGCCGAGGCTACACCAACCTGCACTACCTATTATTGAAAGCCCAGAGGTTGGCCGCCCTGAAAACCGAATTCCTCGTCTTGCGGAAAGCCGCGTGAAATTATGCTCTTTTCAGATTCTCGTTCAGAGCCAATAAATGAAACCATGCGGGGGGCTCAGGATGCCTTATCTATTTTAGGCTTCGCCGTTCGAGATGCATTCAGCCTGGATACCCAGACTGGATGCACGAAAGGACCTTGCGGTCAAGTAGGAGATACTGAAGAAGTTCACTCTGTTCGAGTGCGGGCGATCTCAAGCTACAAAAGTTCGAAACGTGTCCAGTGTGGATTCGAACCTGAGGGCGATGGCCACGCACTACGCAGGCCGCTTCCGAAGCCGAAGGGACCGCTTGGACAGAACTGCAAATCCCAGCTTCAACTCGTCCGCGTGCTGCTCAAAGGCTTTCGCCACAACCTCCGCCTTGGTTTCCGCCTCAAGGCCCGTGAGCCGAATGAGCAAGACTCCCGAATGAAGGAGACGCTGACGGAACACAAGTTCTCCGAAATCCTTGTCTGCGGTCAGCAACACGGCGTGTGACTCGCGGCTTTTCACGAGAACTGCATCATCATCGATGCCGGGGTCTAATTCGGCGATATACAGGACATCGTGCCCATCAACGCGGAGTCTATCGACGATCTGTTTGTCGACGTTCTCATCCGCGGCGATCCTCAACCCGTAACTTTCTCAGCCGGATAGACAACATCCGCCCGGAGCGCCTCGGCAGCGAACGCGATCGCTGCTCGAACACCTTCAGGCGTCAGACGCGGATGCTCAGACACGATTTGTTCCACGGTCTCTCCAGCAGCGAGCTTTTCCAATATCGATTCGACGGTGATCCGAGTCCCCGCAATGGTCGGTTTGCCCATCATGATCTTGGGGTCGGAGCTGATCAGTGTTTCTGGCACTCAAAACCTCGTTCATTCTCAGTCTACAACGTCAGCAATCATTTATTCCTGGCGGCGTCGCTATGCATCTTCCGCGACTGCATCGAGTGGTCTCGCTGCTCAAACGCTGGCTGATGGGGACCCATCAAGGAGCTGTGGGCCATCAGCGTGTATTCACGTTCATTCGCGGCTATAATTGTCTTATGCGTGCTTTGTGTGTGAGCCTGGTTCTGGCCGCGCTGTTGACCGGCTGTTCATCCGGCTCAAAAACCGTCAAAGCCGCTTCAGTAAGGCCCAACAAGGATCGCAAGCTGGCGCCGGATTTCGCGCTTCAGGATGCGACGGGCCATACCGTGAAGCTTTCCGATTACCGAGGAAAAGTCGTGCTGCTGGATTTCTGGGCCACCTGGTGCGGCCCGTGCAAGATCGAGATCCCGTGGTTTCAGGAATTCGAGCGGCAGAACAAGGACAAGGGCTTTGCGGTGATCGGCGTGGCCATGGATGATGAGGGCTGGGATGTGGTGAAGCCCTTCGCTCAGCAGCGGGGAATCAACTATCGCCTGGTGATGGGCGACGATTCCGTGGCGCAAAGATTTGGCGGCGTGGATGCGTTGCCCACCACTTTCCTGATCGATCGCGAAGGGAGAATTGCTTCGGTCCACATTGGACTGACGGGCAGACGTGATTTCGAAGATGGCATTCAAGAACTCCTGCAAACTGGCTCTGGCAACGCTTCCGCTCGCTCTTCTGCTCCTGCCGTGCTCGTGGGCGCAAGGTAATTCGATCCTTACCGTCTCGCCGCCGCAGAAGGTGACCGGAAAACGCGGCGCGGAGCTGAGCGCGAAGATTGCCGTTTCTCTTGGCGAGGGCTATCACGTCAACAGCAATACGCCGCACGAAGCTTATCTGATTCCGCTCAAGCTGACGTGGACGCCTGCACCGCTCGAAGTGGCGTCGGTCATCTTTCCCAAGCCGCACGACGAGAAGTATCAGTTCTCCCCTGACCAGCCGCTTTCGGTATTCACCGGAAATTTCGAGATCGTGACGAAGTTTAAGGTGCCTGCAGACACCACCAGCGGCCCTGCGATCATCGCGGGCAAATTACGCTACCAGGCGTGCAACAACAACATGTGCTTCCCGCCGAAAACGGTAGACGTGAAACTTCCGGTGGAGATTCAGTAAGGGGTCGTGCAATAGCGGCGACTACCCACAGGGGTTCTTCATCAGGCGCGTAGACGATCAGGGAATCGCCCGGCGGTTTTGGCTTTTCTCGCGCAAGCTTGTGAAGTCGTGTTCCCCGTCGATGGGTTTCACACGGTCGCTCTTGAGGTCGTCATAGCGGCTCTCGATCATGCCGCGCATCCCAGCCAATTCGTCAACAAGCCGGCTACAGCGTCTTGCACCAACTCGTTGGCTCCGCGCCCAGTCTCGGCGGCGAGGTCGTGCAGCTTCTTTTCGAGATCAGGAGGAAAGTGCGCTTCCAGGGTTTCCAGCGTAGGGATTTTTCACAGTTGCTGTCAAATGGATCAGCTTTAGCATTAGCGCCAATCGCCACCGCTTCCCCAACGCACCAAACCTCCACTATACTTTCCTTTGCAACGATCATTAGGAGGCATTATCCATGAATCGCCGTCAGTTCCTAACTGCTAGCGCCGGGCTGGCACTTTCGGCCGGCCGCGGGCTCGCCGTGCCGTATGCCGACCAGAAGCCGCGCCGCGTCGGGTTGATCGGCTCGGGATGGTATGGGAAGTCCGACATCCTAAGGCTGGTCCAGGTGGCGCCGGTCGAGATCGTGTCGCTCTGCGACGTGGACAAACAGATGCTGGCGGAGGCTGCGGATCTAGTCGCGTCGCGACAGAAGTCGAAAAAGAAGCCGCGCCTCTTTCACGACTATCGCGACATGCTTAAGGAGAAGGACCTGGATATCGTCGAGGTCGCGACTCCCGACCACTGGCACGCGCTGGCCATGATTGCCGCCGTCCAGAGCGGCGTCGATGTGTACGTGCAGAAGCCCATCAGCGTCGATATTATCGAAGGCCAGGCCATGCTGGCGGCGGCCCGTAAGCATAACCGCGTGGTTCAGGTAGGTACGCAGCGGCGCAGCACGCCACATCTGGTGGAAGCCATGAATGACTTTATTCGGCCGGGCAAGCTGGGCAAAATCTCGATGGTGGAAATCTGCTGCTATTACCACATGCGCGCGACCGAGAATCCGCCGGACGCCGATCCGCCGCCGTATCTCGACTACGAAATGTGGACCGGCCCAGCGCCGATGCGGCCCTACAATAAGCTGGTGCATCCCCGCAGCTGGCGCGCGTTCATGGAATATGGCAACGGCATTGTAGGCGACATGTGCATCCACATGTTCGACATGACTCGGTGGATGATGAACCTGGGCTGGCCCACGCGCATTTCATCCAGCGGCGGCATCTTCGATGACAAGAAAAGCAAAGCCAATATCACCGACACGCAGATTGCGACGTTTGAGTATCCCGACTTGCGCATTCAGTGGCAGCACCGCAGCTGGGGCACGGCGCCCGATCCGGACTATCCCTGGGCGGCCACGTTCTACGGGGACAAAGGCACGCTCAAAGCCAGCGTATATGGCTATGATTTTATTCCCGAGAGCGGCGGCAAGAAAATCCACCGCGACGTGACCTACGAGCTAGAGCAATTTCCGGAAGACAAGACCGAAAAGGATCTAGAAAAGCAATGTGCCCCGGCCATCCGCCATCACATGCAGGACTTCTTGGCGGCGATCGATGCGCGAAGCAAGCCGGTTGCGGACATCGAGCAGGGTTATATTTCGACTACAAGCTGCATCCTGGCCAACCTCTCAATGCAGCTTGGCCGCACACTCAACTGGGACGCAGCGGCCCAGCGAGTGAAGGACGATGACGAGGCCAACAGGCTTTTGCGGCGGCCGTACCGGAGCCCGTGGGTGCATCCGGAAGTGGATCAGGTGTGAGCAATATCAGGCTCTGTTTGGGGCTTTGATTCCTATTACTAAACCTTCTCACCCGGTACTGTTTACATTGTCCCTCAAACCCGGCTCCGCACATGAGTGCTGTTTTGTGACCTTCTTCTCTCGATCTTTCGGCGCGGATAGTGCTAAAAACACAGTGGCGCGATGGTTGCACACAACATGATCGGAAAGGAGATCCATCATGAGGTGTAGACCATCCAACTTAAAGGTCGCGCTTGGCTTGGGACTCTTCGCACTGTTCATTTCATCACCCCTTTGCTCGGCACAGGATCGCGACGAGGATCGCGATAGGGATCGGGGCCGCGATCGAGGAATGACGCGGCTGGAACCCGGAACGGTGATTCCGATTCGCACGAACGACTCAATAGACGTCGAGAGAAAAGACAATCGGGTTTACTATGGAACCGTAGACCAGGACGTCCGCGGCGACAACGGGCGAATCGCCATCCCGCGTGGCTCCAATGCCGAACTGATCGTCCGGGTTGAAGCCGATAACGACTTAATCCTCGATCTGGAATCGGTCTCTATAAATGGCCAGCGTTATGCCATCAGGACTGATCCGAACCGCGTCGAATCGCAACGCGATGACGGCGTAGTGGGGGCGATCGAAGGAGCGATCAACGGCGGACAAGTACGTGGCCGGGCTGTCAGAATTCCTCGGGATTCCGTCGTTACCTTCCGTCTAGAGCGTCCGCTAGATATGGGAGTCACAGATCGCGGCGTAAAGCGTGATGGATATCACTACCACGACTGGTATGATCGCGATCATCAATAATCAGAACCCGAACGAAGCCGAGACGACAGGCGCGCGGCTCCGTAACAGAGCCGCGCGCGTGAGGGAAGCATTAGAGTCATGTCAGGGGGAAACGCTGCCAACAATTGACAAGGGCGTCGTGGCAGAGGGTCGGCCCAACCGTCCGCCAACGATTAGGCTCGCGAAAAGAAGTGTCTGGGCACCAGCCGTTGCGATCAATGAATCGAAATAGCGCGGATCGCGGAACGCTTCCTCCGTGAGCCGAACGAGCCCCAGAACATTTAGGGTCAACACCTCGTCGAAATCCCACGGGATGAGCGTCGCGGCGAAGACCAGTACCCCGGCAATGGCGCCTGACGGATTCAGACGCCCGACGACCCAGCCCGTTCCTGCCAAGGCGCACCTCGTCTCAGCGTTCAGTCTCGGTCGGCCCAGCGATAGAAGTTCCGGGGTTCCACCCCCTTAGCATAACGGTTTGCGGCGAAGGCGAGTGGATCGAGACTTTTCTGCTCCCTGATCAGGCAACCGAAGGGACAGCGTGTTTCTTAATTCTGACTCCTGGCTCCTGACTTCCTTCTCCAATATAATACCGGCAGAGGGGCTATCTTGTGACGACCAAGGAATTCGGCGACCATGACCGGCGAGGAAAGAAAATACGCCGCACTGAAGCTATTCTTTCGTTCATCGCGATCTGCGCTATTCCACTTTTCAGTGGATGCCGAAATTCGGGGATTTCGGAGAAGTCGATCGATGATGCAGCGATTACGAAACGGGTGAAAGCCAAGTTGGCTCCGGACTTCGCGCCAATTGAAGACAGGCAAGTTAGTCAATTGGAGCGAGGAGCCGATCAACAGACCGTATCTTATATTTCGGTGACCTCAGTCAACGGAGTCGTGACCCTGGCCGGAGAAGTACGAAGTAAAAGGGCGAAGGCCAAGGCGGGTGAAATTGCCCGCACCGTGGAAGGGGTAGTCAGCGTGAACAATAACCTGTCGATCGCACCCGGCTACTCCGATGACGCCGTGGGCGACAAACCATGATCAAATCTGCAGAAATCGCCGAGCCGCTAGTCTGAGCCCGCCATTCTGACTCCGGGCTTCTGGCTCCTGATTTCTTCCTCCTGACTCCTGAACTCATTCATCCGCTCGAGCTGTTTGATGAGGAACGCGGTGTCGCTGAACGGTTCGCCACCCATCTGAGCCCAGTAGACGCGGCCCTTGGTGTCGATCAGGATGGTCGAGTGCAGCTCGAGGTCCTCGAAATCGTCGTAAGAATGGAAGCGGCGGGCGTTCTCAAACTGGTTGTCGGACAGGACCCGCGCCGGCAGATTGCCAAATTCCTTCATCGCGGCGGCGTTCTTTGCGGGCGGTGCGCTGCTGACTGCCAGCACCACCGTGTTGAGCCGTTCCCAGTCGGTTTTCTTTTCGCCGATGTCATGGAGCTGCCGCATGCAGTGCGGGCACTCGGCGCCTAGATAAAACACCAGCAACACGTTCTTGCCGCGGTAATCTTCGAGAGTTACGCGCTTCCCTTGTGCGTCTCTGACATCTAGTTTCGGCGCCTCGTAAGGCTCCCAGCGATTAGGCCCGAAGCGCTCGAGCGACGTAAGCGCATAGTTTCGTTGCGGTGCGGGCGAAGAATCCCGAGGTGCAGCAGTGATGCCGGTCGCCTTGGCGCTCTGGATAATCGGCAGGCCGGCGTCGGCGTCGGAGGCCACGAACAGCAGTCTTGCCATGGCGTCCTCCGCTTTGTCCTTTTCGCCAAGCGCCGCGCGCGCACGCACCAGGCCCGAGAGCGCGAACAGGTCGTTGTGGGTCAACTCGAGCGCTTTCTCGAACGCCTGCGCGGCGAGCACGGGACTCTGGGCTTCCAGATACGCCTCGCCCAGACTGCCGTAGAGGGCCTGCGGGTAGAACGGCGGATCGGCGTACCCCTTCTGCATCTCATACTCGCGCTTGGCGGCGTCGGCGAGCAGCCCCAGGCCTTCAATGGTTTCGCCGCGGGCCAGCCCATAACGGCCCTTCAGCTCCTGGGCCTGGATCCCGTAATATTCCTTTTCGTCTTTGTTCTTCTCCAGGTCTTTCTTTAACGCCGCGTGCGCGGAGATACTCTTCTCGGCCTTTTGAAGGTCTCGTTTTCCCAGATAAGCACGCGCTTCAAAATAGGCTTTGTTGATCTTGTCGAGAAAAATGTCGCGCCAGGGAATGGTCTTGGGATCCACCAATTCGTCCCAGTGTTCGTACTTCGTGAGTGCGCGCGCCATCGCGCGTATGCCGACCGAATGAGCGGAATATGTTTCGTCCCCGTTATGCTTGGGATCCATCGGCGCGTCGATCAGCTGCCGGGCGTTGAAAATCGCGGCGCGCGGCATGCCGAGTTGCTCCTGGATATACGAAAGGTAATTCAGATTGTGGCCGTAGTCCCAGTTGTTAAATGGGAACGTAAGGCTTTCTTTCATGTAGCGCTTCTCAACGCGAGTGGCCGCGTCCATCGAGATCGCGGCTTCATGCCACATACCGACGATGCTGTAAATGTGGCCCGGCATGTGCTGCGCGTGGCCGATGCCGGGCACCAGGTTGGTGTAACGCCGGCAACTTTCCAGCGCCTGTTCGGGTTCGTGATAATCCCAGTTATGGATGCGATAGTGGTGCGCGCCGGGATGGTTGGGCTGACGAGAAATTATTTCACGGAGGATTAACTCCGTGCCATAGCGCGAACTGCCCATACTGGCCAGCGCCAGCAGCGCCCGCGCCTCTAGATCGTCCGGATATCGCAGGCACAGGGTTTCGAGCACTTTTCTATAGCGCCGGTTGTGCTCTTCGTAATTCAATTCTGCATCTTTATCCAGCAAGGGATCGCGCAAGAGTTCCGCTTCGGAAGCTTCGATGAATAGACGCTCGCGCTCGCTCACGCGGGCTTTGCGCTTGGCAGCCTCGCGCACGAAGTCAGCCGCGCGGTCGTTTCCCTGCGCGGCCCGGGCAAGCCCCCAGTAGGCCATGGCGTTGTCCGGTTCCAGCTTCAGACACCACCGGAAGGAGCGCTCGGCTTCATAAAACCAAAATGAGTGGAGCAGGGCGTTCCCCTGGTCGAACCATTTCTGGACTTCAGGATTTTTGGTGCTGATTGGAAAGTGTGCCTCGCCGATTCCCACCATTTCCCAGGGCTTCTGCCGCGGGCCGCTGTCAAACGACTCTCCGTGGAACGAGTGGCCCAGTTTGTACGCCCCTAAAGGCGACGACTGGGCCGCCAGGAACGGAGTACCGGCGGTGACGGTGAGAACCAGTGCACAAAATGTGGACGGTACGGTCATAAGTAACCTCAGTATATGGCAGCTACACGCGGGCGGCGACTTTGAGCATTGCTATCTGCCCGGCGTGGTAAAGGTTGTGCTGCGCCACGCCGTGGAGTAAAAAGTAGAACGAGTAGTCGCGGCCGGGAACGGTGTCTCTGAGGCGCTCGTCAGGAAAGCTCGCGATCGAGGCTGCCAGTTGGTGGTTGACGCGCTCGATCTGCTCGACCGCGTCGCGCCAGTCCTGCTCGGTGTGCCCGGGGACAGGCCAGTCATCTTGTCCGTCCAGTTGCGGCATCTTTTCTCCTTTCACCGCGCGCAGAGCCGCCGCCTGCCAGGCAACGATGTGCAGCAGGAGCTCCCAAATGTTGTGCGCGCCGGGCAAAAACCGCCGTTGCGCCAGCGTAGCATCCACTCCGTTCAACAGTTCGCCCACGGCCGGCCCATGCCACGCAGCGCCCTGCTGGGAACGCCGTAACTGGTCGGCAATTCTCTTTGCTTCAGTCATCACATAACCTCCATAAAAGCTATTGGAGGTTATAGTATACAACCAGCGAAAATAGGAAAACAAGTTAGAATGGTCAGGAGTTCCGATGTCTCCTCCCCTTTCTGTGTGCCTGGATTTCGCCAATACCCTGTCGTGGCGCACGAGCGAGAAACCGGAGGAAAAGCTTCTGAGCTACGCCGCGCTGGTGGAGTGGGGCCGAAGAGCCGGCATCGTGAGCGTCCGCGAAGCCCGCGCGATGACCAAGGCAGGCGAACCGTTGAAGGGCATGCTGCGGCGCGCCATTCTGCTTCGGGAATCAATCTACAGGATCTTTGCGGCGCAGGCGGCTGAACGGCGCTCGCGACCGTCCGATCTAGCGATTCTGAATGAAACCGTTCGTGAGGCGCTGGGGCACTTGCGGTTGGTTGCGGAGTCAAAGGGTTTCGCATGGCGCTGGCTGGCGGATACCGATGCGGCCAGCCGAATCCTTTGGGCGGTGGCGCGTTCGGCTGCGGAGCTTCTGACGTCTACCTATCTGGGCACCGTGCGGGTGTGCGCTGGAGCGGGTTGCGGGTGGTTGTTTCTGGACCTCAGCCGGAACCGAAGCCGGCGCTGGTGCGCGATGAGCGACTGCGGGAATCGCGAAAAAGCCCGTCGCCACTACCGGCGGGTTCGCCAAACCCGGCCAGTGCGTAATGTCTAAGACGCGTCGCATCTCCGCCATTCGAGGCATCGTGCGCCAGGTCTGCCCGCGATGCCGCCAGGGGCCGATGTTCCGGCCATTCAGCGTCCGCCGCTGGCTCGACATGTACGCCGTTTGCCCGGTCTGCGATTTGAAATTCGATCGCGAACCGGGATACTTTCTCGGCGCGATGTATGTGAGCTACGGCCTGTCGATCCCGCCCGTGCTGGCGCTGGTGTTCATTCTTTGGCTGCTGGCCGGCTGGCCGTTCGGTGCGGCCGTTTTTGGCGCTTTCGTGGCGTATCTGCCTTTCGTGCCTTTTATGGTCCGGCTCTCCCGGGTCATCTGGATTTACATCGACCGGTCGGTGGACCCGCACTGATGCCTGACTGCAGTACCATTCGGTGAGGTGGTCCAATGTCTGCTCCCGCCGTGCCAGCACCGGACGAAACGCGTCCACCCCTCCGCACTCGTGTAGTCCTGCTGTGGCGAAAAGTGTGGGGTTGGTGTGTGCGGATCTGGATTGCGATTCGCCCGGGTCCGGAAGCGCGCCGCGGAGCTGTTTGGGGTACGCTCGCCGCCGCCGTTGCGTGCGTCGTCATTGCGGGTCTGTATCTTCATACCGGATTCGGTTATGCGTTCGATTTCGCTTTGGCCGTAGTTGTCGCGGCCATTGCCATCCCGCTCATCATGCTGGTCGTGGCGCTCCTGCTGACCATCGCCAGGAAGTTACCGCGCATGGCTACGGGAATGATCGCCGGATCCTGCGCCATCGTGATGGTGATATGGGGGCCTCCGCAACTTGGCACTATGATGGCGATCGCGATTGGACTGGCGGAAGGAATTCTCGGCGCCACCATCGCTACGTTCGTCGCACCCAGCTTCCGGCAAGCCGGCTTGGCGAAGAAGATCATCAACGCATCGCTCTACCTGCTCGCGGTGGCGGCCAACATCGTCCTTTTGTGGTTCTTTGTGCATGCGGGCTCGATGGAGAAGCTCATCTCATGGAAGCCGCCCGCCAACACTTTGCCCGCAAAGCTGGCCGCGCCGAATCCGTCGGCAGCCGGACCTTATCCCGTCAAGCTGCTGTTCTATAGCGCGGGCACGGACATCCGGCGTCCAGAATATGGTTCCTCTGCGCCGATCAAGACGAGAACGGTGGATGCCTCGCGATTCTTTGAAGATTTCAAGGGCTGGAAGCGCTGGGCCCGCAAGAAATATTGGGGGTTTGATTTCGACAAGCTGCCGCTGAACGCCCGCGTCTGGTATCCCGAGGGTCCAGGTCCATTTCCTCTAGCACTCATCGTCCACGGGAACCACAACATGGCGGAGTTCTCCGATCCAGGTTACGAGTATCTGGGAGAATTGCTGGCTAGCCGTGGCTTCATCCTGGCATCGGTAGACGAAAACTTCCTGAACAGCGGTTTATTCCACGATCCTCCGAAGCAGCAGGCGGTGCGGGGCTGGTTACTGCTGGAACATCTGAAGTTGTGGCGCGACTGGAATCAAGCGGCGGGCAATCCGTTCCAGGGAAAGCTAGACCTCTCCCGCATCGCGCTGATGGGGCACTCGCGCGGTGGGGAAGCAGCGGCCACCGCGGCAGCGTTCAATCGCATGAAATACGACCCGGATGACGCGAATATCCGATTCGACTACGGGTTCGGGATCAAATCCATCGTCGCCATCGCGCCGGCGGACGGGCAGTACAAACCGGCTGGAGAACATCGCTGGATCGAGGACGTGAGTTACTTGACTCTGCAAGGCGCGCATGACGCCGATGTTTCGTCGTTCATGGGCAGCCGGCAGTGGGACCACGTTCGTTACACGCAACCGGGCCCGTGGTTCAAAGCGGAGATTTACGCTTACCGCGCCAATCACGGGCAGTTCAACACCGTCTGGGGGCGTTCGGATGCAGGCGACGGGCCGCTGAGCTGGTTCTTGAATCTCAAGCCATTGATGCCTGGTGACGAGCAGCGGCGGATCTCGAAAACATACATCAGCGCGTTCCTGGAGGCCACGCTGCATGACCGGCGCGAGTACCTCCCGCTTTTCGAAGACTGGCGATGGCGCGCGATTGGCTGCCGGATACGCTGTATGTCAACCGCTATCAGGACGCTTCGTACGTACCGCTCGCCGGGTTCCAGGAAGATGCGGACATCACAACCACGACAGCCACGGGAGGCCGTATTGCGGGCGAGAACCTGTCGATCTGGCGCGAAGGCCGCATCCCGTGGCGTCAGGGGGATCGAGATTATAACGGCGTATTTCTCGGATGGAACCGGGCGAAGGGCGCGCCGGCTGCGTCGTACGCGATCACGCTGCCTGAAGGCGCGGCCGCGAAATGGCAGTTGGGCGCGACGTCAGCCGTCCAGTTGTCGGTAGCGGCTCTCGATGAAGATGCGCCGCTGCCTGGCAAGAAGAAAGACGAGGACAAGAAGCCCGACGAGTCGAAAAAGAAAGACCGGGAATCGCCGGATTTCACAATTGAGCTGGAAGCCGGCGACGGCGCCACAGTACGAGCCACAGTGAGCCGTTTCGCCGCAGTCCCGCCGCCGATGAAGGAAAAGTTCACCAAGCTCGATCCTATGGAGGAAGTGGCGTACGAGAAGGATTGGGAGCCGGTCTTCCAGACTGTGCGCGTTCCCTTGGCATCGTTTCAGAGCGCGAGCGGTTCCAAGCCATTCGATCCGCGCAATCTCAGTACGGTGCGATTGCGGTTTGACCGGACAGCCATGAGCGTCATCTGTATCAGTAGCGTGGGGTTCGCGGCGAAATAAGTCGCTCACTCGCTCTGGTCGAAGGAGAAGATCGGCGCCGGCCGGGCCGCAAGAAGAAAGGGCTGGGGCAAAAGATCAAGGAGTGGTGGGAAAAGTAGCGGGCCGCGCGGCCTTACATGAGTACGTGTTAGGCTGCAGCACGCGGACTGGCCTGGCCGGCTAGCGCGCGGCCGGATGAAACCAGACCTCGATCGGGCAGGCTACAGCCGTAGCGCACGCATGTATCCGCTCCAGAATGTGCCATGGTTGTGGAGGCGAACTGGAACAGATTCAGTTTCTGCTTGTCCACGCCTCTGTGCAAACAACGGAACGGTACATCGGAAGCAAACAGAAGTTTCAGGATGCAGTGAATGATCGACTTGGAATTTCGGTCGCAAGCGACACCGCCTGAAGAGTTTCGCCCCTGCCGTTCAGGGATGTTGGCGATAGCGTTGTTTATCATTCACTACTTGGGTTGGCAAGCGGCGGTCAGTTTGGGGCCAGATGTTCGAGTTTGGAAGCGTCGCCCAGTAGTGGCAACTGACCGAATTCATACGGTTTGCTGCCGCCATTCTGGGCGGTCTGGTGGGAATTAACCTAGCGATTTGGGCGACCTGCCGGTTATTGGGCTCCAAGAAGTGGCGTCTAAAATTTATCAAACGTTATCTAATTTGATGAATTGGCGGCAAGAGGTACTTCCATGAGCCATCGTTTCACCTGGGCGGATAACGTTAGATCCTTATCGGAAGTGCCCCGGCGAGATGATGTCGAGGTGAAAACGCTGAACTCCCCGCCGGGGTACTTTCGATAAGGATCTAACGTTTCTCATCCAAGTGCCCGCTCAACTTCCCACAACGCTTCCGGACAACGGCTGCTACAGGTCAAGTGCGACGGCTTTTCGTGGTTGTGGCTAACACGTCGGTGGTTCGCCCGTGGGCGTCATGTCAGCCACCCGCATTGGAACTCCGACCACCCGAGCAGCTCATGAAAGACTCTGCTGAACTAGGTCCATGAGATCGCCGAGCTGATAGGGCTTCCGGACGAAGTGCTCCACTTTGCCGGTCAGCGATGCTGCCGATGTTTCCTTGCTATAAGCACTTGTGACAATCACTTTCATCTCAGGTCGTAACCGGCTGGCTTGTTCGAAAACCTGTCGACTCGGCGCTCCAGGCAGTGTAACATCCAGCAAAAGGATATCGATCCGCGTTTGTGGGGTTCGAATCGCTTTCAGTGCATCGTCTCCGTTACTGGCCTCAAGAACGGTGAAACCAACCTTCTGAAACATCTTCGAGACAGATCGCCGCAGCGGATCTTCATCTTCCACAACCAAAATGGTGCCATGAGATAGACGTGCCCTTTCCTTGGTGCGAGCCGTCGGCGGGTTGGTGTTCTCAGCGGCTGCTTGTGCACAAGGCAGCAATATCTGCAACTTGGCGCCCCTACCTACCTCGCTCTCTAAGCGAATCATTCCTCCAAGACTTTGCACGACCCCATGGACGACTGCAAGGCCGAGGCCGCGACCGGCTGACTTGGTAGTAAAGAAGGGATCGAACACCCTGGCCTGCATCTGCGAGGGGATGCCAGAGCCCGTGTCGGAAACTTCCAATCGCAGATAATCAGCCGTAGCCCACTGTTCCGAGGTCGCCCCAGGCGAGTTCCGCCCCAGAGTCACGCACCCGGTTTTCACGCTGATGACTCCGTCGCGCTCCCCGATCGCCTCCGCGGCGTTCGTGACCAGGTTCATGACAATTTGTCGAACTTGTGCAGCAGTGGCACGAACATTAGGGAGACTTTTACCAAGATCGATATCCATCGCCGCGTGCTTCGAAATCGAAATGCGCAGCAGATCGAGCATGTCTTCCACGATCCTCGAAATGTCTACCAGTTCGGGAACTTCACTTTCCTTTCCGCTATAAACCATCAACTGCCGGACGATTTCAGAGCCGCGGATGGCGCCTTCCCGAATCCCTTTTAGTTCTTCTTCCGGGTTCATTCCATCAGCCAGCTCCTGCAGCGCCAGGTCTGCTTGCGCCAGCACTCCACCGAGAAGGTTGTTGAAGTCATGTGCGATGCCAGTGGCCAGCGCACCTACGCTCTCCAACTTCTGTCTGGCGAGGACCGTTTCTTGCGCGCGCCTAATATCGGTGATGTCTTGACAAGCGCCAAACATGCGCGCGGGTAACCCTCCCTCAGACTCCAATACCTCGCCAATGGTGGAAATCGTCCGCACGTCGCCATCGGGCAGGGTAATCTGAAATTCCAGCGAATGTTCACCCTTCCCGGCAAGACCGTCCCTGATTGCTCGCTCCACCCGCTCTCGGTTTTGCGGTATGAGATCTTGGAAAAACGAGTCATAATTGGGTGTGTAATCTTTCGGCTTGCCGAAGATTCGGAACATTTCCTCAGACCAAGTTACGCGGTTGGCCTGAATATCCCAGTGCCAATTCCCCACATGAGCAAGGCGCTCCGCATTCTTCAGACGTGCTTCGCTTTCCCGTAGCGCGGCTTCGGCGTTCTTGCGTTCAGTGATGTCGCTTAGCACTGCTACTGCCCCTCGCGGAACGCCCTCTTCGTCCGGGATCGGCTCGACGTTTCCCAATAGGTCGATAGAGGTGCCGTCTTCGAACACCACTTCTAAGTCATAATTCCGGATCGGCTGCCCGGTGAATGCCGCCTTGTGTAACGGCATCTCATTAAGCGGAATCTCGATTCCGCCCTGCATCACCCGGCGATTCGTTGGGCGTTCGCCTTCCGGCGCGGCCATCGAGAGATTGGTGCCGGATTTCTGCCGCATTAGGGCGTAAGCAGTCCGGTTGCCGTCAACATGGCGGCTTTCCGGATCGTTGGCGACTAAAATTATCGCGGGTGCCGCATCCATGATGGCTTGCAGTTCAGCGGTCCGCGCACGGGCCAGCCTCTCGCTTCGGCGTAGTGCCTCGGCGGCCGTGGTCAATTCGAGGTTTGCGACAGACAATCGCTCGACGCTGGCGCGGAGGTCAAAAACGTTTCGCTGGGCATCGCTGGCGATCCGGCTCCCGATCATGGCGAAAACTGCTAGTGTCAGGTCGACATAAAAGATCGAATCGTAGCTTGTGGGAGTGCGAATCCCCGGTATCGCTCCGGTAAGACCGTGGCTCTCGGCGATCCCTAGGGCCGCCACAGCCAACAGGACGATCCCCGCTGTTGTCACGTAGGACCCGCGATCAAGCAGCATCACGGAAATCAGCAGCAGCCCTGGGAACACGAGCATCGCGTGACTACGAAATCCGTCATGCGCTTCGAGAACCAACAGAATTGCGCCCGACAGCATGATGAGAATGATGATTCGCGCCGCCCATGCCGACCTCCCCGCACGATTCATGACCGCTGCGGCAGCTAAGCCGACCGCCATAGCCAGTATTGGCCGCGGCACCTGGTCTCCAGTAATCGTATCCACTACCAAGACCGCCCCTATAACAAAAGCGAACAGAAGACAAGTAAATTGGATAGTCCAGGCGTTACGGTCGCGGCCCACGTCACCCCTTTGCTTGGGAAACAACCAGGATTGTGGCTTGTGGTCCGACATAGGTTCGTAGCCTCCGTTTGCGCTCCTTCGGAGCGATATCGCTGCCCTTTAGCTCAGCCAGCCAAAATAGACGGCCGATATTCTACTCGATTTGGAAGGTTGCGACCATGCTGCCGCCTTTCAGATGCCGGCTAGATATTTCCATTGCCAAGCTGCAGATTGCGTCCGAACGCAGTTGTGCGAGGAATCCTGGATTTGGCATCCGGTCAAGTTGCCGCATAACGCCAATGACCTCACGCGGGCCGAAGTCCGCTTGGAGGAAGTTGCTGATCCACCCGGACGTAGAGTCGCTATCTCGTACATCTGGCTTACTGGTGCTCTGGGCGAATGACGCGCCACTCGTACGGACGTCCGCGGCATCTTGGACTCCGACCTCGGTCCGTCTTTCTGACCATCTTCCCGCAATCCTGTGGATGAGCGCATTGGCCTGTTCGCAACAGTTGACAGTTCGCGCCTTGCCCCGTGCGCACTGCCCGAGGCTTTCTTGGAGCCTGGCGGCGCTTCGTCGATTCCGCCGGTGACCAAGCAGAACCATCTTCAGCGCGCAGTGTTTTTTCTCCGTCGCTGCTCGCTCGCATTCATGATTTCGTTCATGTCCCCGGCTGGCCGAATCTCGAAAATGTTGCCATACGTCAGCGCCGGATGCTGCGTCATGAGCTGTACAGCATGATTCATGTCCCGCGCCTCAAGGACGAGAATGCCGCCGAGTTGTTCCTTGGTTTCCGCATAGGGGCCGTCGGTCGTTGCCACTTTGCCGTTCTTCCAAGACAGGGTTAGGGCGGTTTCCGGACCCTGAAGCGCTTCGCCACCACCCCAGTGCCCGTTGGCGCGAAGATGGTCGTCGTAGTCAAAGCATGTGTCGAACATGGCGTTTCGTTCGGTCTCAGTCATGGCATCAAATTTGCCTTTGTCGTAGTACCCCAAACAGATGTATTTCATTGTTCTTTTCATCCTTCTTCTGGGTAGGAGCCAGCAGCAGAGGCTTGCGCCGGCTCGTTCATCTCGTCACTACGGCGCGTGTTCCGTGGCCGCAGGGGCCCGTTCGTTTACTTGCTTCCGCCCGGTTCTTGTCCCGGAGCCGGGTAGAAAAGAAGCTCGCGCACCTCGCCCGCCGCATCGCAGGAGATGGCACCCTTGCGCGCCCACGCCAGCGCCTCTTCCAGGTCTGCGCATTCCAGTATCCAGAAACCGCCCATGTGCTCCTTGGTCTCGGTGTACGGTCCGTCGGTGACGAGCACCTTACCATCAGGCTGCTTCCGCACCGTCTTTGCGTTGCCAACCGGGGAAATTCCGCAGGCGAACTTCCTCACGCCGGCAGCAATCATTTCGCGGTTGAGCGCGTGGATCTCCTCGATCATCGTTTCGGTTACGGTGGACGGGTCAAAGTCGTCGGGGAGGTAGTTAGCGACCAGATATTGTGGCATGACTTTTTCTCCTTGTTTTCTGTGGTTTGTTCCGATGACTCGTTTCCTGTTCACTCAGGAATCGTAGCTCATCGTTCTTTTGTCCTATAGTCGTTGGGGAGACCGAAAATCGACAGCCACTCCAATTTTTATTTCAGCTGCCGAATCCGCTCCTGCAGAAATTGTCGTTCCGGTTCCTGTCGGGTCAGCACCAGCGCCTTCTCATAAGAAGCCCGAGCCTCAGCGGTCCTGCCCAGCCTGCGGTACAACTCTGCACGAGCTGAATGCGCCAGGTAGTAATTTGCCAATTCACCATGTTCCAACAACGCGTCGATATGCGTCAGACCGGCCGCTGGACCATCGCGCTCGGCAATTGCCACGGCGCGATTGAGATGGACTACTGGCGAAGGCTGAATTCGCACCAACTGGTTGTAAAGCGCAACAATCTGCCGCCAGTCGGTCGCCGCGGCCGATTCCGCCTCCGCATGGACAGCCGCAATCGCAGCCTGCAGTGTGTAAGCACCGAAGCGCCGCGACCTTAGAGCTTTCTCCACCAATGCCACTCCCTCCGCGATCTGCTCGCGGTTCCAGAGCAAGCGGTCTTGATTTTCCAGCAATATCAGCTCTCCGGTGGGGGAGGTTCGCGCGGCGCGGCGGGATTCCTGCAGCAACATCAGAGCAAGCAGCCCAATCACTTCCGGCTCTGGCCGGAGTTCGGTCAGCAGCCGTCCTAATCGAATCGCCTCGCCAGTCAACTCGGCCCGCGTTACCTCCGCTCCCGCCGCAGCCGAGTAACCCTCGTTAAAGACGAGATAGATGACCTGAAGCACTGCGTCCAGCCGCTCCGGCAATTCCTGCGGCGCCGGCACCTCGTATGGAATCGGTGTCTCTCGAATCTTTGCCTTGGCGCGCACGATGCGTTGGGCGAGCGTTGCCGGCGTAACGAGAAATGCGCGGGCAATCTCTTCGGTAGTCAGGCCGCAGACTTCGCGAAGCGTGAGCGCAACCTGTCCTTCCGGAGGCAGAGCGGGATGGCAGCAGGTGAAGATCAGACGGAGGCGATCGTCCTCGATCTCTTCATCTCCGGTCTCTTCATTTCCGCCGGGAGCGTCGTTGACGCGCGATTCCAGTGGGCAACAAGATCTCTCTGTGCCCGTCGAAGCGCGCGCGCCGACGGATCACGTCGATGGCCTTAAAGCGTGCCGTTGAAATCAGCCAGGGGCGTGGCTTGTCCGGAATACCAGTCTGAGACCAGAATTCCAGAGCGGCGGCGAATGCCTCATGCATCGACTCCTCGGCTAGGTCCAAGTCTCCCAGCAGGCGCACGAGCGTCGCCAGAACCCGGCCCGATTCCGACCGGTAAAGGGTCTCAATGGTCCGGCTGAGTTGTTCGGGCTCAGGCGGTGGCATCTACGCCAAGCTAGCAAGCGGAATGGTTCGATACAACTTCGCTCGGGCTTCCGGAATCCGGCACTGTTTCTTGAAAGCGGAAAGGTTTACCTCTTCTATACAGTATGCGGTGAACAGGAGTCGGCGGCGCGGAGATCACCTTACGGTAGGGCGATTCCAACAAGCGTCGGGCTTGCCAAGCCTGGCGGTGTACGCTTATGGCATTTTCGCCCGACGGCCACTGTCGTAATATTGGCACTCTACAAACAGTCCACATGAGAGAGAAGTCGCCGGCCATCTGACCCTCCGTTTGGGTTCGGGGCGAATGACGCGCTATCGTACGAATGCACAGCGCTGGCTGTATCTGGATTCTTCCTGGAGCGGATTGTATTCCTAGTTAGATTGCCTCACTCGCTCCGTAGCGCCGCCACCGGCTCAGTCCGGGCGGCGCGTCGCGCAGGCCACAGCCCCGCCGTCAATCCTACGGCCAGCAGGACCAGCGAAACGCCCACAAAAATGCGGATATCATCCGCGCGCATTTCATAAAGCAGCGACTGCGCAAATCGGGCTAACCCGAAGGCAATCGGAAGTCCGATGAGGATTCCTGCCGCTGTCAGTCGAGCCGCCTCGCGAAGCACCAGGGCGATTACATCGCTCGCTGAAGCCCCCACTGCCATGCGGATGCCGATTTCCTTCGTTCTGCGGGCCACCGAATACGCCATCACGCCATAAAGGCCGGTAGCCGCAAGCAGAGTGGCGAGCACGCCGAACAGCCCTGACAGCACGGCGATCAGCCGCTCGCGGTCCAGCATCTCGTCCACCTGCATTTCCTGGGTCTTCACATCGAATACCGGCAGATTGGGGTCGATGGCATGTACCTCGCGTTCGACCAGGCGCGTCAATTTCAGAGGATCACCCACACTGCGCAGATGCAGCACGATCTCGCGCTCGAGAACATTCGACTGCTCGTACGGCGTGTAAATGAAATCCAGCGTCTCCTTTTCCTGCGGACGCCGGTAGCGGATGTCCTTGGCCACACCAACGATCTCGAAAATGCGAGCGGTGCCCGGGCCGTTGCTGCCACGGAACCGCTTGCCCACTGGGTTCGCTCCGCCGAATGCTCTCCGGGCCAGTGTTTGGTTGATAATCGCAACCGGCCGGCTGCTGCTGTGGTCGAGCGCGCTGAAACTCCTGCCCAGCACGATGGGGATTCGCATGGTTTCGAAATATCCCGCGCCCACGGCGTTCGCGTTTGGCGTGTAGTCGCGATCGCTGCCCTCGGGGATGAACATTGCGCCATAGTCATCGCCAGCCAGAGTCGCAATCGCTGCAATGCTTGCGGCGCGCGCACCGGGCAAGGCCGCCAGTCGCTCCTGCAACTGAGCAACCAGCGAGCGCCGCTGTTCGGCCGTGTACCCGTTGAGTGCCGGGTCGATAGAAGCGAGCAGCAGGTTTTCGGCCGGAAATCCGACATCCACAGTGTGAAGCTTGGCCAGAGTTCCGGCGAACAGCGTCGCTCCGACAGCCAGGATCACGGCCAGCGAAATCTGCGCAGTGACGAGGACGTTTCGCAAATTCCGCTGGCTGGCTCCGGCGGACTTCAGTCCGGCGTTGAGATCCAATTTCCAGGCTGCGAGCGCTGGCGCCATGCTGAACAGGATCGCAGCGCCAACCGATACCGAGGCGGTAAACAAGAGAACCGGCCAACCCGGTTTGAGATCAATCGCGTTCAGAACATCGGGCGAGACCAGGAAATGCAGCAGCGTGCGATTCACCCAGAACGCGAGCAGCAAGCCCAGCGCAGCGCCTGCTCCCGCAAGCACCAGACCTTCAGTGAGGCATTGCCCCGCAAGACGGGCGCGGCCGGCTCCCAACGCGAGGCGGACGGCGATTTCCTTCTGATTTTGCGCCGCTCGAGCCAGAAGCAGATTGGCTACATTGGTGCAGACAATCAATAACAGCAGCCCGACGGTCGCCATCAGGATCACCAGCGGTTTGCGGAACTGGAAGCCGACTCCGCCATCGCGCAACGGCCGCAGCGCCATCCGTCCGGAAAGTTCCACTTGCAACTGGCTTGGCGTCAGACCGGTGACAGCTCTGATTTGTTGTTCGCGAACGCCGTGATAGAGCGCGTCAGCCATGGCTTGCGCCTGTGCGGGCGCCACGCCAGCTCTCATCCGGCTAACAATCCACAGCCAGTTGGCCTCTACCATTTCGAGCGCGTCCCACCCGGGCGTGAGTTGAGCTTTCATCATCATCGGCGCGAAAACCGCCTTACGCGCCGTGCCGTTTTCGAGGCCATCGTATCCCGGTTGCGAGATGCCGATCACCGTGAAGCGGTGGTTGTTGAGCCGAATCTCCCGGCCCACAATCGCCGGATCTGCGCCAAACCGGCTCTTCCAGAAATCGAAACTCAAAACGGCGACTGGGTCGCCGCCACGTGTGCGGTCATCTGCGGGGCCGATCAAACGGCCGAGATAAGCACCGACTCCCAGCATCTGAAAATAGTTGCCCGAGACAATCTCCCCTTGGATGCGTTCCGCCACGCTGCCGCCTGCAGTTGCAGCGCTCAAGCTAAGAGGAACCGGATAGGAGCAGATCGCGTCTTGGAAAACCGCTCCGGCCTGTCTCAGTTGTTTGTAAAACGGATAGGAGAAGCCGCGCGCACTCGCGCCGTCGGGGTAGTTGACGCGCAGCCAGTAGAGCTGATCGACGTCGCGAACCGGCACGGTTTCCATCAGCGCTGCGTGAACGAGGTTGAAGATGGCCGAATTCGCCCCGATTCCGAGCGCCAGTGATGCAATCGCAACGCCAGAAAATCCCGGGCTGCGCCGAAGCCGGCGGAGAGCATGCCGCAATTCGAGAAGCATAATGCTCAGGCTATCAAAATGTGGGCTTTTACAAAACCCGGCGAGTTTGGACCTCGCCGGGTTGAGAAGGAACAGCGGGCAGATTTTGATTTATTCGGAAGGCGTTATGAAGCTGGCCACGAAAGCGCTGCGCTTGTCGGGGCTGCTCCATTTTGCGCCCAGGCCCTCGCCACGGAACGAATTTGCAACAGCGAATGCGGGCATCGCATGTTCCACCTTCGTCAGTGGCCGGTACCATACTTCTTCGTTTCGGCAGATATGATCGTTCTCATTGAGGGCGCGAGTTTCAATCTTTGCCAGGTTACCGGCGGTGAGTGTGGCCTTCATGCTGTGCAGATCGCCATTCGCGCAGCGTGAGATCGATCGGCTGATACTCGACGCGTACAACATCCTGCAACAGATCGCCACCCATGCGCTTCGCAAACTTTTGCAGAGCCAGGCGCTCTTCAGGATTGGCGCGTTCGTCCACAATCAGTACGGCTTTGACGGGATAGGCAGTGTGATAAACATCACCTAACGTGGAGGATGCGCGAACTACACCAACCACGCCAAGGTCATCGAGCTCGACTCCATCCCAGGAACCCTTGGTCACCTTCCAGCCAAACACCGCAAGCTGGCCAGTCAAACCGACTTCGGAATTGGCGAAACAGGGGCCGGTATAGACATCGGCCGTGCGAGCCTCGACGTAATTCCCATAGATACTAGTAGATGGGATTGCGGCGGCATAACTCAGGCACGTAGCCAGAGACACTACCGCACTTGCTAAAAGGAATCTTTTCATTCCGGAGCCTCCCTATGAAATTACGATTATACACCCGTTGGATGCCGTGGGATCCGAACTAGTCGCAAGGAATGTAAACTAGAGCGCCTCGTAGCACTTTCGGGCGGGATTGCACTCGTAGTCGTCCACGAGCTTATCGTCCGGCCCGAGGCAGTTGTAGGTGTGCTGGCACCAGAAAGCACGGTCGTTGCCGTGCGGGACGGTAGGGTCCCACTCGGCTTCGATGATACATGCCCTTCCAGCGCAGCTTGGCGCACGATCCTGGCCGATGTTGGTCAGCCCGGCGCGCTCCCCGGAAGGCTGCATACTACGCCCTCATGCCTACGGCTTCGAGCAGCGCTCGCTTTACGGCGACGCGCGCCAGTTGCACCTTGTAGGCGTTCTGGCTGAAGCGGCTTCGCGCCGGCCACGGCGGCTTTGCCGGCTTCGTCGGCCGATTCCGCCGTCACCGCTTTCCCGGCCAGCGCCTGGTCGGCTTGCGTCGGCCGCCCACGGCGTGGGCGCCACATGCCCCAGCACAATCCTGCGCTGACGACACCGTGCTCCCCTTCATCTTCAGCGCCACCGAGGCCGCGGCCAGCGGCCAATCGAGCGCCTCCTTCTGCCGGACTTCGTAGGTCGCGTTCTTCGTGCCGTCGTGCGGCACGATGATCTCGGTCAGGATCTCATTCGGCAGCAGCGCGATCTCGCGGCTGTTTTCGTTTTGCGGCGTGACGAAGAACTTCGACGCCGCCACTTCCCGCTGCCCCGACGCCGACACCAGCCTCACCTTGGCGCCCAGCGCGACCAGCGCCGGCCCCAGGCTGGAGGCGCTGACGAAGTACGCCGGCCCGCCGTTGCCGAAGATGGCGTGGTAACGATTCTCGCCGTCGGGCACCAGCGACTTGCCGTCCTTCATCGCCGAGCAGGCCGAAGCCCTGGCGGAAATACCAGCAGCGCGGCCGCTGGCACAGATCGCCGCCCACCGTCCCCATGTTGCGGATCTGCGGGCTGGATACGCCTCGCGCCGCTTCCGCCAGCGACGGAAACGCTCTTGCGGACTTCGGCGTTTTCCGCCAGCTCCTCGAGCGTTACGGTGGCGCCGATGCGCAGCCCGGTCTTACTGCTCTGGATGCCGCCCAGCTCCTTGATGCCCTTGATATTCACCACGCGCTTGGGCGTGGCGAGGTACTCCTTCATCAGGCTGATCTGGTCGGTGCCGCCGGCCAGCACATCCGCTTCGCCCCATTTGGCGCCCAGCAGTCCCAGCGCCTCCTGCAATGTTGCCGGATTTGCGTATTCGAAGGCTTGCATTTACGCGTTCCTCCTTTCAAGCGCGGCCAGCACGCGGTCGGGCGTCAGCGGCATCTCCGGCACCCGCACGCCGATGGCGTTGGCCACGGCGTTGGCGATGGCCGCGATCAAAGCGATGGCCGCCGGCTCGCCCAAACCGATCACGCCGCGCTTGTCGTGCTCCGGGGTAATATCGATGTGGACGATGATCTCGCCGATGTCGCCGATCCCGGCCAGCTTGTAAAACTCCATGTCGGGATTCAGCATGCGGCCGGTCTGCTGATCCATGATGCGCTCTTCCATCAGCGCGCCGCGCAGATGCCCATGATGCACCCGCCGTGGATCTGGCTCTCGGCCGTCTTCGGGTTGATCACCAGGCCGATATCCTGCACCGCGACGGCTCTGTTCATCTTGACGATGCCGGTTTCGGTATCGACCGAAACGTCGGCCATCTGCACGCCGCCCACGCCGCTCGAATTCAGCCCGCCGGGATTGCGCTGGTTGTTCTCGCCCATTTCGGAGATCTTGTTGACTCCCAGCTTCTGGCAGGCGGCTTTCCAGGTCAGGCTCTTCGACGGATTGCCCTTCACCCGGATGCGGCCGTCCACGGCTTCGAGCTGATCTGCCGCGGCGCCCAGCGACGGCGCCACCGCCTCGAACAACTTCGCGAGCGCGTTGACGGTGGACTTGCGAGTGGACGACGAAACGCCGCCGATGGTGGTGGATCCGCCCGATCCGCCCGAGGGCGGAAGCGAATTGTCGCCGATCTTCACCTTGATGGCGCCCAGCGGCAAGCCCGAGCGTTTCGGCCGCCACCATGGTGATGATGGTGCGGGTGCCGGTGCCCAGGTCCTGGCTGCCCAGCTCGACTTCCACCGAGCCATCGGGATGGATGGTGGTGCGGCACTGGCTGGTGTGGCCCGCCGCCGCCCCAGGTGCTGATCGCCAGACCGAGGCCGCGCTTCACCGGACCGGAGCCGGACTCGCCGCGCGGATGCCACTTCTTCTTCCAATCGATCAGCTCCGCGCCTTTTTGGAGCTGCGCGCGGTAGACCTCGGCGCGCGGCGTCAGGCCGAGGTTCTTGTCGTAAAACTCCAGCGGATCCATGTTCAGCTTCGCCGCCAGATCCTCGAGCGCCGAACCGGTGAGGTAGCAGGCCTGCTGGTGATTGGGAGCGCGCCAGGCGCGCGCGCCGCCGCATTGATCGAAACCGCGGTGTGGTTCTTGCGCTGGTTGGGGATGTCGAAGACGTACGGAATGGGCGGAGCTGCCTCCGCCGCCGATCCCGCCGGTCGACCAGGATTCCGATTGCCAGGCCGTGATGGTGCCGTCCTTCTTCGCCGGCCACCTTGATCTTGGCGAATGCCGAAGGACGGTTGCCGGCGATCATCAGCTCGGTAGCGCGATCCAGGAACAGCTTCACCGGCCTGCCGCCGCTGGCTTTCGACAGCTTCGCGGCTTCGACGCCCCACAGGTCCGCGGAGAACTTGCTGCCGAATCCGCCGCCGATGTAATCCATGTGGACGTGAACGTTGGTGGCCGGAACTTTGAGGGTGTTGGGAGAGGTCGCCGCCGATGCCGGAGACGTTCTGCGTGGAAGGGTAGAAGTTCACGCTGATCGCCGTTCCACTCGACCACATTCCCGTGCGGCTCCAGGCAGCAGTGCGTGATGACGGGAATGCCGTAGCGGCCTTCCACGACCGCGTCGGCTTCCTGGAACGCCTTGTCCGGATCGCCCTTCACCTGCTCGCCGGCCGCCTTGGCGCGCGCGCCGGCCTTGGCCAGATCGTCTTCGTGCACCAGGTGCGGCAGCACTTCGTACTCCACCTTGATCCTGCGCGTGGCATCGTTGGCGATCTCTTCGGTCTCCGCCGCGACCGAAGCCACTTCCTGTCCCGCCCACATCAGTTCCGTGCCCGGCAGACGCGATCACGCGAACCGCGGTCACGCCCGGAAGCTTTTCGGCATCGCTGGTGTCGATGCTGGTGACCCGCGCATGCGCGTGGGGCGAGGTCAGCAGCGCGCCGAACAGCAAGTCCTTTTGGCGAAGTCGGAGGCGTACTTGGCGCGTCCGTGGATTTCATCGGGCCGTCCAGGCGCTTGGTCGCTTTGCCCATCACCCGCCGCTGCTCCATCGGAGGCCAGCTGTATTGGCTGTATTCGGCGTGTCAGGCATTGCGTCCTCCCTTCATTTCCTTGGCGGCTTCGAGCACGGCTTTGCGAATGCCCACGTAGGTTCCACAGCGGCAGAGATTGCCGCCCAGTCCGTTCTCCACTTCTTCGTTCGGTCGGATTGGGATGCTTGTCCAGGAATCCTTTCACCGCCATCACGAACCCCGGCGTGCAATATCCGCACTGCTGTGCGTCGTGATTGACGAAGGCCGCCGAAACCGGATGCAGCTTGCCGTTTTGCGAGATGCCTTCGATGGTCTGGATGTCTTTCCCCTGCGCGTCGATGGCCAGGACGGTGCAACTGTAGACCACCTTGCCGTCCATGATGACGGTGCAGGCGCCGCAGGTTGCCCGGTCGCAGACTTTCTTTGCGCCGGTCAGCTCCAGGTGATTGCGCAGCGCGTCGATCAGGGTGACGCGCGGCTCGATGTTCAGGTTGTGGGGCTTGCCGTTGATCTTGAGCGTGACTGGCACGGCTCCCGGTCCGGCGACGTTGCCAGCCGGCGCCGCCAGCGGCCGTTCTCGAGAAGTCCCGGTCCCCAGCGCGCCTGTGCCGATACCCACGCCGCGAATAAAGCCGCGGCGCGAGAATCCGCTATTCGGGCTTTCTGGGGAGCGTCAGGGTCTTTCTTGGAACTCACTCGACACCTTCCTTTCGCGTCCTTCGAGGTTGGATCCAAATATGAAGATTTCGGTAGTGAACGGAGTTAACTATATCAAAAAAAGAAAGTAGGGCACAACGAGGGAGGCGGGATGTTAAAAATCGCACGAAGGGAAAGCGAGCAGCAGAGGCTGCCCAGGCAGCCGTTCAAGTTCTCTTTTTGCGCGATCGGCGACTTGGACGCGCCAGTTCATTGACCGTTGGTATATAGTGACGAACTCGCCTCTCCGGATGTGTGCGCACCCGCGCCGAATTGCGGCCATTTCGGCATCTGTGGCAGCGACCACCGGAGAACTTTCCTCAAAGTAACGGCGCAACGCCTCGCGCATCAGTTCGGAACCCGTCCTAACCTCGGCTTTCCGAACCTGCTCGACCTTCGTGATCATTGCAGGCGGAAAGGAGATGGTCATGGTCTGGCGCGCTCTCATATTTGTAGTGTTACTACAGTCTGCGTCGGCCAACCGCTCCCTTCCGGTCACGGCTCTTCACGTTCACGAGGCTAAGCTTTTTGACGGGAACTTTGGATGTGCGAAGCGGACGACTTCGCGGAGGCGTTCGACTTCTTCGGTGGCAATACGGCGGCCGAAGTCGGTGATGCGGTAATAGCGGCGGCGCTTGTCATCGAGATGCGGATGGGGCCGTTCGCGGCACTCTTCGATCGCGCCCTCTGTGAGGAGTTTCTGGATCGCGCCGTAAAGAGAACCTGCTCCAGGATCGAGAGCTGCGTTAGTGCGGCTGCGAATTTCCCGAAGAATGGCATAGCCGTGTCGCTCACCGTCGGCTAGCGTCACCAGGATATGCAGAAGGAGCGGGGGAAGCGGAAGGAGTTCGGTATTGTGTTGCTCAGAGCGGCCGCGTGGCATTACTTTTCTCGCTAGTCTTACCACTGCCTATGGCTGGGCGCCCGCGAACGAGCGCCCATGAGAAAGCCAGGTCTAGAAAAGGAACTTGAGCGCGAGTTGAATACTGCGCGGGTTACTCGAAAATGCCTGGGACGGAATCCCGAAGGTTCCCGACTGCGGCTCCAAGAAAATGTGCGCCGAAGTGCTGGTCGCCGCGAAAGGCGCTACATCGCTAACGTTGCCACCGATATATTGCGGATGGTTGAAAATGTTGAAGAAGCGCGCCGAGAACTGCAGCTTCTTGCTTTCGGTGATGTTGAAGCTCTTGGCGATCGTCATGTCCACGTCGTCGATAGGGGGAAGTTGCCCGGTGTTCCGGCCCCCGTTGGGCAGCATACCCTTGGCCGCCTGGATATAGCGTGCGCTCGGGTTGTCGGCCAGGTAAGCCACGGTCTGGCCGGCAGTGTTCATCAGCGGCGTCACGCCGGACCCCACGTTCGGATTTCCGCTCGGGTTGACGAACACACGGTCGCCCGCGGAATCGCCGTTCAGATTGGCGTCCACTCCGCTCTGGATATCCACCAGGGTACCGGTCTGATAGGCGTAAATAGGAGCAAATTCCCAGTTGCCCACGACGTTCCGCATGACCCAGTTCGAATGCTTAAAGAACGGCAAATCGTAGATCGTCTCGAACGTGAAGCGCTGGCGATGATCGAGCGCGGAACTGGAGCGGTCCCCGGCTATGTTGCGCGCGTCTTGCGGGCGGCGCGGCGTCAGATAGGTGCTGAACACGTCGGCCGTCGAATCGTCGATGGCGTGGCTCCAGGTGTAGGCTGCATTCATCTGCAATCCATGGGAGAAACGGCGAGTCAAGGAGTTCTGCCAGCCGTGATAAATGGAATTACCCCACGGCTGGTAGGAGGTGATGATGCCCGTGAAGCCGGCGGCTAAAAAGCCGGGAACGATGTTGCCGTGAGCGCCGTAAGCGCTTGTCAGAGCGGAAAGAGTGTTGGTCAGACCGTCCAGGGTGGCCTGGCTGGGCGCGGTCATATACAGCGGCAGGGCATTGGAGGCATTAACCACTGGCTGGCGGTTCAATTGATCCTGCACGGAAAGATGCACGCTGTGGGTACCAACGTAGCGGCTTTCAAGGGTATAGTCCCCACGAAATACGTGCTGGATGCCAATATTCCAAGAGGTGGTCTGCGGCCGGATCTGGTCCGGGACGTAGCCGCCAGTGCCCGCGCGCGCCTGGGCCTGGGTGAGGGTGGCACCCTGGGCGGTAGGTGGAATGCCGCCGTTCGCCAGGAAGTTGCCCTGGTTCAGCCCGGTTACGTCCACAGTGGTGGTGGACTGCGGAGGAAGAGTGAGCAACCCTTGGTTGTCGTAAAGCACATCGTAGAACATCCCAAAACCGGCCCGGATGGAGGTCCTGCCGCTGGTTCCTGGCGAGTACGCGATGCCGATGCGCGGCATAATCGCGTTCTTCTGCGGTTGAGGTACGCCGAAGGTGATCAAACCCGGAACGTTGGAGATCGCGTTTTGGGTCTGCAGCCGTTCGCTATAGGGCACCGTCTGGTATTCGTATCGCACGCCGATATCCACCGTGAAATTTGGCTTCAGCTTCCAGCTATCGTTCGCGAAATAGGACGTAAGAATCCGGTCGCCGTAGTACTTCGACCCACCCAGCGAGCGCTGCGCGATGTAATCGGGATTGTAGTCGAACAGGTAATCTGAGAGATAACTCCATTCGTAGTCACCCCGGGACCGCTGGGTGAAGGTTTGCGGCGAGATCTGCTTCCAGCCGTCGAAGCCGAACTTCAAGGTGTGCGCACCTTTGGTCCAGCTCAGGTTGTCCGACAACTGGTACTGGTTCTGGATTCCGCTTTGGGGCGCGTTCGGATCGGGACCGAATGTCTCATTCACGCCACCGAGTTCATAGACAGTAATACTGGGGAATTGATCCAGCCCCGGGAATTTCTGGCTTCCGACCGGGGTTGCGGTGGAGAGACGGTTGTAGCCTAGCCGGAACTCGTTGACGAGAGTGGGTGTGAAGGTGTGAAACTCCGAGGCCGTCACAAGGTAGGCGTTGGTGGGCACGGTCTGGTAGAACGCCGCGGGAAAGCCGTTCGAGTCGATGGTGCCCGAACGATTCAGAATGAAACGGCCGCGCAAGGAATCTTTGTCCGAGATAGTGTAGTCCACCGAAGCCACGGCATTCTCGTTGTTGGTGAATGCGGGTGACGTGATCGGGACGAGCCCGATTTCCACGGGTACGCTGCCGGTCTGAGCGCCCAGACTCTCGTTTCCCGGTCCCACCAAGGGATAGGCGCTGTCGGCGCAGGCCGCGGGCGTAGATGCGGCTCCAGCCGTGCCCAGATACTGCTTTAACTGGCTCAGGTTGGTCTGGTTGATGCCGGCTATCCCGGCCAGAGTGTTGTACCCATTGGATGTTGGAGCGCAAACCGTTCCGGTGGCGCCAATGGTGCCTATCGGGTTGTACTCGTAGTTCACGAAAAAGAACAGCTTGTTTTTCTTGATCGGGCCGCCGAAGGAGCCGCCAAAGCGATTGTTGTCGTACCGCGGATGCAGCGGGTTGCCTTGCACAAAATTCAGATTATCGGCGGCGTCCAGGTTCCGGTTATAGAGATAGTCGTAGGCAGAGCCGTGATACTCGTTGGTGCCGCTCTTCACCACCTGGTTGAATTGGCCGCCCGAGGAGTGGCCGAAGTCTGCGCTGAACTGATTCTGTAGGAAGGTGAATTCCGATACCGCGTCGTTTGGAACAAACACCAAGGGGCCCGTGACGCTCCCGCTGTTGTTGTCGACCCCTTCGATGGTGAAGTTGTTGTTGCGCGGCCGCTGACCGCCGACGCTCGGACCCGTGCCTACGCCGATGCCACCGCTGGTCGCCACTCCCGGCGCAAGCAGCGACAGGTTAATGATTCCCGATCCGCTCGACGCGCTCGGCAGTTCCATCAATTGCTGCGAGGTGAAAGTATTCTGTAATTGAGCGGTTGTGGTGTCGATGGTCACCCCGTTCTCGCTCACTTCCACGACCTCGACGCTCTGTCCCACCTTTAGCGTGACGTTGGCGGTGGCCGTCACATTCAACTCCACGCCCACGCCCTTGATCTCCGACTTTGCGAAACCTGCGGCGTTCACCGAAATTGTGTAAGTACCGACTGGCAGGTTGTTGATCCTATATTCGCCCGTGGAGGTTGAAGTTGTCGTGTTCTCCACGCCCGTCGCGTCGTTCTTTGCGACCACGGTGGCGTTGGGGATCGTCGCGCCGCTAGGGTCGTAAACCGTTCCCGTCAGATTGCCGCTTACCGATTGCGCGAAGCCGATCGACGCTAGCGCGATCAGAGCAAAGAGAGTCAGCCAAATCGTCCGTGTGCGCATAATTTCTCCTAATTCCCAAAGGGACCCGTGATGCACGCCGGAAGCCAGATACAGGTGTTAAATAAATCAATAACTTACGATGCCCGATCCGGGGGATTATTTCATTAAATGTAAGAGTAGTTATGTTGTTTCATAGAATATGGCGCTTCACCCTCAGATCGTGGAAGTTCACCCCCGCTATTGGGGCAGATCACGGGTTTTACCGCTACTGCAGTAAACTTTCAAGCTATCGACAACCCCTTAGTAATTCTGGTAGGATAGGACCTGACGAGTTTGTGCAATTTCCCTCTCAGCCGGTGGATGGTCTGAGTTTCCCCCCACCTTCAATCGAAACCCAAAGGAGCAACACGTAGCCTTATGGCTGCTAATCCGTATAACCAAGGTGCCCAGGTTGAGCATTCTGTCTTTGGCCTGGGAACCGTAATGTCCAGCAATGAAGAGCGGATCGTGATCAAGTTTGATGATCACGGTGAAAAGAAGTTTGTAACCCCAATGGTTGTTGCATCGCTCAAGAAGAGCGACCGGCAGCCGCCTGCCGAAAAGCGCGCGGCGCGCCGCAAGAAGACCGCGGCACCCGCTGTGGCGCACTAACCACTTAGGAAAGATTTCCCTTGAACGCAAGACAAAAACGCTTATTTGATGACGCTCGCAAGAAAAATCCGAGCCTAAAACTGCCCGAACCCCAGCCAGTTTCCAATTGGAGTGAGGATGACCTCGCGCTGATCAAGCAGGGAGTAGGCGATAAGTCCGGACGCCCCGCTTCGGCCGGTGGCGGCGAAGCCCCCGCGGGGGGCGACTCCGAGACCCCATCCGCCGAGACGGGCGCCGTGGTCACCTACTTTGAAGAAAAGGGATTCGGCTTCCTACGCCCCGATAACGGCGGCCGGGACGTTTTCTTCCATATCTCGCGGCTGAACGAAGGTGAGGCTAGCGACTTGGTACCGGGCGCACGGGTTGCCTACGAACTGGGGATGGACCGAACGGGGAAGATGGCAGCCAGCAGCGTGCGGGTTGTACCGCCTGCCGCAGCCACCTAAAAGAACTTCACTCCCACCGTAGAGCGGCCATCGGGTCAAGTTTTGCCGCTCTGCGTGCGGGCATGTAAGAAGCTGCCAGCACCACCAGCATTAACACAACAGAAGCGCTAAGAAACGTGGCCGCGTCGAGCGCCGGAACTCCGTAAAGCAAGCTGGCCAGCAGATTTACCAGAGGCAGCGTTGCCGCGAGGCCAATAGCCGTTCCGGCAAGGCCCATCGCCAGTCCCTCCCAAATGGCCGACCGCAGTACGGCTTTCGGGCGCGCGCCCAGCGCCATGCGAATGCCAATCTCGTGCGTGCGATCGATGACGGATTGAGCGATCACGCCATAAATCCCGATGGCCGCCAGAATCAGCGCCAGTGCGCCGAATGCCCCCAGCAGAACCGTCTGGAAACGTGGCTGAGCGACCGTGGCGGCTACGCGCTGGTCCATGGTCTTGACGTCATAGAGCGGTTGGTTCGGGTCGAGGGAGTACAACTGCGCGCGGACAGCCGAAATAATACTTCCCGTCTCACGCGCCGTTCGGACGACAAGCGCCATAGAATGCGCGGGTGTCTGATCGAGGGGCACGTACATCTGCGGGATGGGTTCTGCGGACAGGCGGGAATTGCGGACATCACCAACCACGCCGGTGATGGTCAGCCAGGGAGCGCCGGGCCGAGGAGCGCCCAGCAGAATGCGCCTGCCGATCGCTTGCGATAGATCCCCGGGCCAGAAGCCGCGGGCCATAGTCTGATTGATGATTACGGCGGGTTCGGGTTCGTGATCTCGAAAGATGCGTCCGGCAAGAAGCGGGATCTGCATGGTCCGAAAGTAATCCGGGCCGATGACCTGATGGCTGGTGATCTGTGGCGTTCTGCTATGCGTGTCGTACGGACGCCCTTCAATGCTGAACGGATCTCCGCCCGGTCCGCCAGTCAAGGGCAGTTGCGAAACGACGCTCACGGAGAGCACGCCGGGCAACGTCCTTACGCGATCGAGCAGCTCGGAATAAAACGCGGCGACGCGCTGGTTTTCCCGGTACGTTTGCTCGGAGAGCGAGATGCGAGCCGTGATCAGCTTTTCCGCGCGAAATCCAGGATCGACGCTAAGCAGGCGGGTGAAGCTCTTGATCAGAAGGCCGGCGCCGATCACAAGGACCAGCGATAACGCTACCTCGCCGGTGATCAGCACCCGGCGGATTTTTCGTGAGCGAGCGCCTCCGGTAACGCCACGGCCGGCCTGCTTCAGGGTTTCGCTGAGCGCCAGTCCCGAGCCCTCCAATGCCGGAGCCAGACCGAAAATCACGCCGGTGGCCAGCGACACCGCCAGTGCAAAGCCCAGTATCCGGAGATCGAGTGGAATCGTTTCGAGATGCGGCAGGCTTTCGGGCATCATGGCGCGCAGCGCGTTCACTCCCCAGAAAGCGAGAGCGCATCCCAACAGGCCGCCGGCAGTGGACAGCGTAATGCTCTCGACGAGCAACTGACGTATCAGACGGAGGCGTCCCGCGCCGAGTGATAGACGGACCGCGATCTCGCGGCGGCGCACAGCGGTGCGCGCGAGCAGCAGGCTGGCCACGTTCGCGCAAGCAATCAGAAGGACGAACGCCACCGCCGCCAGCAACACCAGAAGGCCCCGGCGCATGCCGCTGTAGAGCTCGTCGCGCAACGGAATCACCGTAACGCCGTAGCCGGCGTCCTCACCGTGCGGCCCGCGATATGGGTGGTAGCGGTCTTCGACGCCGCGAGCAACGGCGTGCAAATTGGTGCTCGCCTGGGCTAGCGTGACGCCAGGCTTGAGGCGGGCGATCAGTTCCAAAGCTCCGGCGGTGCGATCCGGATCGGGACGAAGCTCGACGGGCACCCATAGTTCCGGAGCCGGATTGCCAGCCGAAAAGGAAAAGTTCGCGGGCAGGATGCCGACGACGGTTAGGGGATTGCCATCGAGCGTGACGGTCTTGCCGACGATGCTCCGGTCCTGGCCGAATCGGCGGCGCCAGATAGAATCGCTCAGCATGACGACGTTGCCGCGTCCGGGTCCGTTTTCTTCACTGGTGAAAGTGCGGCCAGCTGCGGGCGCCGCGCCAAGCATAAGCAGCAGGTTAGCGGACACTCGCATGCCGGGCACGCGCTCGGCCTGGTCCCCGGCCGTGAGATTGAATTCGGCATACGCGAAGGCCGCGACATCCTGGAACACGCCGTTCTCGGTGCGGTAATCGAGGTAGTTGGCGTAAGACACAGGAAACCGATCCAGGCCGAGCTTCACGAGCTGATCCCAAACCACGACGAGGCGCGAGGAATCGCGGTAGGGCAAAGGCCGCAGAAGGGCCGCGTTCACCACGCTGAAAATGGCTGTGTTGGCTCCGATTCCTAAAGCCAGGGCGAGGACGGATACTAGCGCAAAACCGGGATGGCGAACGAGCTGGCGAATCGCGTAGCGGAGATCGTGCATGAGTACAATGATAGGCCGGAGGCGCGCGTGGAAGAGTTAAATTTCAAGCTGAAGGACATTGGAGTGGTGATGCTCGGCGTGGAGCAACTGGCGCGCGCGGTGGCCTTCTACCGCGACAAGCTAGGCCTGGTGCTGAAAGGCCAGAACGAGGGCTTCGCGTTTCTGGATGGCGGCGGGGTCACGCTTTGCCTGAGCGAGCCGCTGGCGCGAGCCGGCGGGCCGATCGCAGGGGCCCTCGAGGTCGTTTTCTCCGTTGAGGATGTTCGCGGGGCGCATAAGGCGCTGGCCGCGCGCGGAATCCAATTCACTCACGAACCGCGGACCGTTACGGGCCCTTTGTGGGCGGCCAATTTCAACGATCCCGACGGGCACAAGCTGTCGGTCTTCGGGCCGGAAGGCAAAGGCTAGGAGTCCAGGATGGTCGCGTTGCGGAAGTCCATTTGGTCTGGAGCCGTAAGTTAAGATGAAGGATAAGGGTCTTACTGAATAGTCATGGAACTCCAAGTCCATCAGCGCGAGAAAGAAGGGATTCGGATTCTCGATTTCCGAGGCCATCTGCTAATAGGCGATTCGGAAGCACTCTTCCGGAAGACAATAGTCGACCTCGCGGAAGCAGGGGCTGTGAACATCATCCTCAACCTCGCGGGCGTGACGGAGATTGACGATGACGGACTGGGCGCCTTGATCTTCTGTTACGCACGGATTGTGAGGTCCGGCGGGGCGCTGAAACTGGTTAATCTCATGCCGCTTCATGTGAGCCTGATGGTCCTCACAAAGTTGGACACGGTATTCGAAGCTTTCAAAGACGAACAGGATGCGGTGGACAGCTTCTTTCCGGACCGCGCGATTCGCCGCTACGATGTTCTCGAGTTTGTCCATGAGCAGGAGAAGGGTTCGAAGCCCGACCTTCTAAAATGAGTAGTGTGTAAAGCAGTTTGTTGAAAAACGGGGACAGGCAGCGCCGGCGGAGCTGGATAGTTCCGCATGTCACTCAGCTTGGGACGGCGAAGCCAGTCCCCATTTTTCAACAAACTACTACCGATCAGATACCCAACTTGATCATGGGATCGCGGTTGTAAATTTCGGGATCGACTTCCAGCAAGCTTCGATCAGGTTTGCCCGGATGATATCTGACCGTTAGGTTCTGGCCTGGCGGGAAATGGCTGGAGATGAAGCTGGTCAGCTGATCGCGCCTGAAGAAGGCAGCGGTTAGCCATTCACCGGCATAGCGGCCGCTGCCGGTGGTGTAGCTGTATCTGACGGTGCCATAGTAACCATTTTTCCTCTTGCGAATTTCCGGTTCACCCTCCACCGTCCCGTTCGTTGTGGGCCACGTTCCCGAACCTCTAAATTTGAATGCGGCGACAAGCACATAGATGATGAAGACGGCCACTGAGCCGAGGAGAATCCAATGGACCACCACATCCATCGACATTACTCCGTGCGCAAAGCTTCCATCGGTTCGAAGCGCGCGGCGCGGCGCGCTGGCAGATATGCAGCGATCAAGGCGACCGCTGCAAGCAAGCACGGCACGACGATGAAGGTGAACGGGTCACGAGGACCGATGCCGAATAAGAGACTCTTCAGCACGCCCGCCACGGCGAGTGCTCCAGCGACCCCGGCGACTAGGCCGCCTATTACGGGACGTGCGCCGGTTCCAAGCACCAGGAGGATGATACGGCCGGAATCGGCTCCCAATGCCGCCCGCACGCCGAGCTCGCGCGTTCGGGCTGTGACTGAGTACGCCAGCACGCCGTAGATTCCGACTCCGGCCAGCACCAGCGCGACTACCGAGAATGCCGAAAGCAGCCAAGCACTGAAACGTTGGCGCGAAAAGTTCTCTCCCAGGATGTCCTCCATCGTGCGGATCTCCGCAATCGGCTGTGCGGGATCGAGGCCTCGAATAATCCTCCGTGCCGGCTCGGCTAAGCTCAATGGATTGCGTTCGGAGCGCACGATGAAGATCATGCTGGTGAAACTCAGTTGGGAATACGTGTAGTAGACGGTCGGCATCGGTTCGTGATCGATCGACCACTCTCGTACGTCGCCCACCACGCCGATGATTTCGCCAAAGGGATTCTCGGGCTCCATCAACGTGTTGATCTTCTTGCCGAGCGGCTGTTCACCGCGCAAAAATTTCCGCACGAACGCTTCGTTGACAATAAAGCGCTGCGGCGACTTTTCCACGTTGTCGGAATCGGTGAAATCTCGTCCTTGCTTGAGTGGAATGCGCAATGTCCTAAAATATCCCGGCATTACGCTTCGAATGAAGGCGAGGAGTTCCTCGCCGGGTTTGGCGGGTGGACGGCCCTCGATGTTTACCCAGGTCCCAAAACCCGGACCGCTGAATGGCGGAAAGATCACCGCACTGGCCGAGCGGACTCCGGGCAGGTGCGAGATCTGCTCAATCGCACTCTCGAAGAACTGAGTGCGCTGAGGAGTCTTTTCATATCGTGCAGCCGGTATGGAAACGCGAAAGGTAAGCAGATTGGAAGGATCGAGGCCCGGATTCAATGCTTCGAAACCCACCAGGCTCCGAAACAGTAACATGGCGCCGGTCAAAAGGACAACCGATATGGCCACCTCGGAACCGACCAGCCAGGCCCGCAGGCGCCCGCCTACGCCGAGGCCGGAGCGGCTATCCCCACGCAGAGCGCCTATGAGATCCGCTCGCGATGTCACTAGCGCCGGCGCGATTCCGAAAAGTATGCCGGTCAGCATAGAGAGACCGATAGCGAAGGCAAAAACTCTGGAGTCGACATGAATGTCCGCGGACTGCGTGAGACTGGCGGGCGCCAAGGCCAGCATCCCGCCAACACCCCACCGGGCGAAAATCAAGCCGCAGATTCCGCCAGCCAGACTTAGGAGAACGCTCTCCGTCAACAGTTGCCGGATGACGCGCCCGCGGCCCGCTCCGAGCGAGGCGCGAACCGCAATCTCACGCCGGCGCGAACTGTATCGGCCCAGGAGAAGGTTTGCGACATTGGCGCACGCGACCGCCAGCATCAATCCGACAGCCGCCAACAACACCAGCAGCGAGGTCTTGACGCCGCGGGAATCCTGCCCCACGGATTGGTTGCTTAGCATGGAATCTCGCAAGGATTCAATCTCGACGGTCCAATTCTTATTGAAGGCCGGGTATGCTTTCTCCAGCCTCGCGGCGAGCGCGGTCATGTGTGCCTGTGCCTGGCGGACCGTAACCTCGGGTCGCATGCGAGCCACGCACGTCATCCAGTATCCCTCCGTTTTGCGGTAATCCTGAGCCGGGTTGAGGCCGACCGGTTCCCAGAGATCGATTTCGCGATTGAGGAAATAGAAACCCCGGGGTAGGACGCCGATGATGGTGCGCGGAACCGCATTCAGCAGCACCCTGCGACCGATGACGTTGTCATTGCCGCCGAACCAGCTCTGCCAAAGCCGGTAACTGATCAACAGGAGTGTATCGTTCGAAATCGAAGCGCGGTCCTCCTCAGTTGTGAACAAACGGCCGCGCACTGGCTGAACGGCGAGCAACGAAAAGAAATCGGCAGTCACGCTTTGCTTACCGAATTCCTCGGCGCGATCACCGTCAATGAGCACCGAGCGAGATTCGCGAAGACCGGCGATGCCGGCAAAGACATCGTTCTGCGCCTTCCAATCGAGGTAATTACCGGGAGACACAATGCTGCGATGGAAGCCGCGTTGAGTGTTGGCTTCCCAAACCATGACCAGCTGCGAGGAATTTCGGTACGGGAGCGGCCGGACGAGCAGATTGTCCGCCACCGTGAACACGGCCAGGCTGACACCTAAACCCAGAGCCAGCGAGAGAATCGCAGTAACCGCAAAACCCGAACTTCGCCGCAGGCTGCGCAAGGCGTATCGAGTGTCCTGCAAGGTAGTGTCGAACCAGGCAAACGTGGCGCGGTCGCGCATGGATTGCTTCACGGATTCGACGCCGCCGAATTTTACCAGCGCCTCCCTGCGAGCCTCCTGCGGGCTCATGCCGGCGCGCAGGTTGTCATCGATGTGCAGCTGCAGGTGTGACTCGAATTCGGCGGTCCAATCGCGCTCGCGGCGCGTGCTGCCGAACCAACCGGCCAATCGGACCATCACAGCGCGTAGTGTCCTCATGACGCTTGCTCTCCGGGCTTGAGGAACCGGGAGATGATGGCGGCGGTCTCTGCCCACGCGCGCTCCTCTTTTTTCAAGTGGCTGCGGCCTGCGCGGGTCAGGCGGTAGTACTTGGCTTTGCGATTGTTTTCTGAAACTCCCCATTCCGATGTGATGAAACCTTCCTGTTCCAGTTTTAAAAGGGCCGGGTAAATGGTCCCATAGTTGAGCGCCAGCCGGTCGCCGCTGGTCTGCTCGATGCGCCGGGCAATACCGTAGCCGTGCAGCGGGCCAAGGGCCTGAAGGGTTTTGAGCACCATCAAAGCCAGCGTGCCTTGCCGGACATCCGTCTTCTCGGTCATCGACACTCCTATTGGAAGCTTATATAAGCATCGCACCATTCCTATTGGAAGGCAATAGCAGAAGAAGCTATCAGCGAATGATTCGCCAGATACTGCTGTAGTCGTCGGTCCACACTGGCACGCCGGGCAGGACGCGCGGCTGAACGCCCTGACCCAGGAAACCGCGGGATCCATCGCGTGATAGAAGGATCCAGTTGGCATGCTGGCGATAGCTCTTTGGATCGTCTCCGGTATCGACTGCGCGGACCGAAAGATTGAAGTCCGATGCAAGCTCAGCGACAACCGGAGTGAGGCGCAGCACCTTATTGGAGACGTGGAAAGCCAGCATGCCGTCAGGGCGCACGTGCCGGAGATACGTTGTCATGGCCTCGCGTGTGAGCAGGTGGGCCGGAATGGTATCGCTCGAGAAAGCATCGAGGACGAGCAGATCATAGTTCTGCGGCGGTTCGCGTTCCAGGACCAGCCGCGCATCTCCGAGTGAGACTTCGACCCGCGCCGGGCTGTCGGTCAGATAAGTGAATACGGCCGTCGAAAGGTGAACAACCTGCGGGTTGATTTCATAGAAGCGGTAGATGTCGCCATCGCGGCCGTACGCCGCGAGCGTGCCGGCGCCGAGCCCAACGATTCCCACGCGCTGGCTCGGATGGCGGGTCTGTTCGATGGCGAGGTGCACGCCGCTACCGTATCCGTAGTACATCGTGGGCCAGTGCCGCAGTTTCGCGTCGACCATCTGCGAACCATGAACGATGACACCGTGGGTGAGGAACCGCGTCCGGATCTTCGGATCGATTCCCTCGTATTTTTCGGTAACGCGCAGCGTGCCATAGAAGTTGCGCGCCAGGACTAGCGTGCCAACCGACAGCGCGCCCGCATACAGGACGGCGACAAAGGCTACGACGATCAGAGCAACGGCCGGAAGGATTCGTCGTGCAACTCCGCGGCGCCACTCGGCCACGACTAATGCGACCGCGCAGATTACTATGGCGAGTGCGAAATCGACGGGAAGAGGCAGCACGACCGGGGCAACGACACTCACTAACACCCCACCGGCAGCGCCGCCGAAGGCAATGAATAGATAGAACTGAGTGGGTTCGCCGGCTGTGGGCCGCCGGGTCACGACCTCGCCATGGCAGTATGTCGAAACCAAGAAGACGGCGACGGTTACGATAGCCGTCGACATAACAACGCGGAATCCGAGCCAGGGAAACTGCACGAGCGAGGCCGCGCCCAGAAGCCCAGCGATCGTAAGCGGGACGATGAGGCCGGGCCTGTACCAGTGGGGCTGTCCGAAACAGATGATGAAGCTTAGAAGATAGGCGCTCAATGGCAGCACCCACAGGAGCGGCACAGGCATGATGTTTTCGGAGACATAAACAGTGGCGGCCAAAAGAAAAATCGATGCGGTCGCGGGGAGCAGAATCCAAGCCGACTGGTTCGCACCCAGGACGGGCACGGCCTCCGTTTCATACTTGGCCATCCCATACTTGCCACCGGGCATCAGGAACAGGAAGGCGATCAGGGCGCAATACACGCCGTAAGCGATCGACCAGATTAAAGCCTGGAGATGAGTCCCCATGAACGGCTCGATGAGCACGGGGTAGGTGAGCAAGCCTAGTAGCGATCCGGTGTTCGAGAGAGCGTACCAACGCAACGGCATTTCCCCTCCGCTCTGACGCATCGAGATTGCCTGGAGCAGAGGACTGGTACTCGCGAGCAGGACGAATTGCAGTCCGATCGTCGACCCGAGAAGGAGCAGTATGCGAGTGACGGGCTCTTCATCGCCGCGCGGTTTCCAGTGTGTGGCCGGAATGACCGGCAGCAGGAGCAGACTGAGGGCCACGAGCAAAAGATGCAATCGCGAGAGCCTTGAACTGGAAATCCAGCGGGACAGCAGGTTGGCGTATAGATACCCGGCGAGAAGTGCCACTTGAAAAAACAACATGGACGCCGTCCAGACTGAGGCCGCTCCGCCAAACCAGGGGAGGATCAGCTTGGCAATCAGAGGCTGGATCTGGAAGAGCAGAAACGCGCCCAGGAATATGGCGGAGGCAAATGGTGGGGTACGCGATCGCACCTGCGCTGGCGCCATGGACGGCGGCGTTTGCACCTGGCAATCATACGCCCGTCGGTTGTGAATCTTTCCGCTATGCTCGGAGTAGCGATGCAGGATGCCCATGAGTGACTTGGCCCAATGGAACGCCCACGGTCCCGTGCATACCTTACGGTCCGAACATGCCGAGTGGGATCTGAGCCTGGAACAGTGGCAGGCAGCGAAACGTTTCACCTTGGTCCGGTTCCATCCCGACGGGAGAATCAACGAAAGCGAGGGCCACAATCCGGACGGGTCCATCTCGCGATTCAGCTATGCGTACGATGCGGTGGGGCGAATGCAGGAAGCGCGATTCGGGATGGATGGCGACCCAACCAGCAAGAATATCTACTTCTACGACGGGCGCGGGCGACTGGCGCGCGTTGTAGGCGTGGATCGGGATGGAACAGAGCGCGAATCCGAAGCCTACATTTACGGCCAGGACGGCAAGAAAACAAGAGTGTGCTTTTGTCCGAAGCAGGATGCAGGGACTGTGGGGATCGATGTCACAGCATTGTCACACGGAGACATTGACGAGCTCTTGCTACGCGACGACGACGATCGCCTTCTGAGCCGTGTCATCTTCACGAGAGACAGTGAGGGACGGCTACTAAGTGCGCAGATGCATTTCGGCGAACAGGCTCCGTTCCCGGACATCGAAAAGGAACTTGAGAATGCAACTCCCGGGGCTCGCGAAGCGGCAGTGGCAGCGTTTGTTAATAAGGTGTTTGGTCCAAAGAATATAATGTCGAGCACGACTTTTACGTACGATGAGAAGGGCCTGCTCCAGGAACGGAGCACGCGCATGGGGGAGCTCGGCGTTCATCGCACGACGTTCCGCTATGACGATCACGACAATCCGATTGAAGAGACCAACGAACACTCCTCACGCCAGGTGCAGATTGATGAGGAAGGGAATTTACACCCCACGAAAGAGACCTCAAGTACGCAGAACGTGCGTTTTGAATACAAATATGACTCGCGGGGGAACTGGACAGAGCAAGTTGTTTGGAGCCAATTGGAGCCGAACCCGAACTTCGAGCGTTCGAACGTCACGCGCCGGGAAATCACCTACTACTCGGGCTAGTTAAGGCGAGACGAAACAGTTTAATTCAGTTGGGGAGTCTTAGCGATTGATGCGCAACCAGCTGCCACCGCCCGTTCTGCATCACCCAGACGTGGATGAACCGCAAGTGCGCGGGAGCTGCACTTCCGCCCTTTTGGCTGGTTTCCACCTGCGCTGTTGCGGTCAGGATCGCGGTGTTGCCGTACAGCCGGACGTCCATGGATTCATGATCCAGCTTGTGATACTTCCGCGCACCTGTCTTCAGGTTGTTGATGTAGGCAGCCTTATTGTCGGTGTCACCGTTGGAATGCGTGTATGTCAGATCATCCGCCAGCACCTTGCCCAGCGTGGCTTCATCGCCGGCAACGGTAGCAGAAGCCCATGATTTCTCCGCGGCCTTCACTGCTTCGGCGGATTTGTCCGCTGCCAGGGCCAAACCCGCCACAACCAACAGGATCGTGAACACTCTCATCCGCGCCTGCCTCCTTTTTTAGAAACATGAATCATGAGCAGCATACCTGAAACCCGCGGCTGTTTGGGGTGAGCGCTCAAAATCAACGAAAGTTGGAACCGGCCTGCGGCGTTCCCGTCTACGATCCACAAGGAAATCGCATGGAGTCCTTTATCAAAGATCTCTGGCACTCGCTTCGCACGTTTCGGCAAAGCCCGGGATTCACCATCACGGCTGTCGTGGCGCTGGCGCTTGGCATCGGCGCGAGCACGGCCATTTTTTCGGTCGTCAACGCGGTTTTGCTGAGGCCCATGCCGTATCCGGAACCGGAACGCCTGGTCCTTTTCATGACCACGCCCGGTTGGGGCACAGTAGCGTCCCCCGCGAAGTTTAATGCCTGGCGGGAACAGACGCGGGTATTCCAGGACATTTCTGCTTTTAGGTTTGGCGTCTTCAATCTAACGGGCGGTTCTTATCCGGAGCAGATTCGATCGGGTCAAGTGAGTGCTGATTTTTTCCGGCTCTTTGGAGTTCCTCTCGTCCGAGGGCGCACGTTTTCGAAAGAAGAAGATCTTCCCCGTGGCGGCCGCGTGGCAATGCTTAGCCACGGGCTCTGGAGGCGGCGCTTCGGCGGCGATCTCACCGCCATTGGGAAGACCATTTCCCTGAGCGGCGAGCCGTACCAGGTGATTGGGATTCTGGGACCCGGCGTCGACAGCCAACGGTTTTCGGACGGCTGGCAACAAGAGTACCTTCCGGACGTGTGGGTTCCGTTTCAAATCGATCCCGCCAGTAGAGAAGATAACGCGTACTTCACCGTGGCCGGCCGGCTCAAACCAGGAGTCACGCTCGGCATGGCCAAAGCGGAGCTGCAGCTATTAGCCGAACAATTTCGCCGCAAGTTCCCGGGCGACCTTACCATGGGCCCAAATAACGGCTTCAGCGTCGAGCCGATGCAGGATCTCATGGGTCATGATGTGCGCGAGCAGTTACAGCTTCTCGCCATTGCTGTCGCATTCGTGTTGCTCATCGCTTGCGCGAACGTCGCCAACCTTTTGCTCATCCGCGGCACCGGCAGGAAACGCGAGATCGCCATTCGGGCAGCGCTGGGCGCCGGGCGCGGCCGCATCATCCGTCAGCTGCTCACCGAAAGCGTGGCGCTTTCCATCGTGGGCGGTGTGCTGGGCCTCATTGCAGGTATGGTGGGCATCCGCGCCCTGCTTGCGATGAGTCGCGGTGACATTCCCCGCATCGGCGAACACGGGTCTGCCGTCAGCGCGGATTGGCGCGTTCTCTCGTTCACCGTTCTGGCGTCGCTCGCCACCGGTATTTTGTTTGGCGCGCTCCCGGCGCTCCAAGCGTCTCGTGCCGATCTCAGCACCGCGCTGAAAGAGAGCAGCGCACGCTCCGGCGCGGGCGTTCATCAAAGCAAGGCTCGCTCGCTTCTGGTTGTCAGCGAAATGACTCTAGCTGTCGTCCTGTTGGTCGGAGCGGGCTTACTGATCCACACTCTGATCGCTCTGCGGGCGGTGCATCCCGGCCTCGATGCGCGAAATGTACTGACCATGCAGATGTCGCTCACCGGGCCGCGTTTTCAGAAAGCTTCCGGAGTTGCCGAGCTTGTACGGGACAGCCTGCAACGTATCCGCGCGCTGCCTGGAGTCATCACTGCAGCTTACACTTGCTGCGTGCCGTTGGGAGGGCCGGCCCCCTACGGTTCCGTCGTCATCGTGGGCCGTCCGCGGAGCGATGCGTCGCATGAGTGGGTGCGTATCGCCACAATCACGCCGGGCTACTTTGACACTCTCAAGATTCCGCTGCTACGTGGACGCACATTCACGGATCGTGACGATGTTGGGGCAGCCCCGGTGGCTGTCATCAGCGACGCCATGGCTCAGCGCTTCTGGCGAAGGGGCAACACGCCCGGCGATCCTCTCCGGGACCTTCTCACTTTCGAGGACATTCCCGGATTACCTCCGCGACAGATCGTCGGCATCGTCGGGGATGTTCACGACGAGGGACTCATCGTCGATCCGCCGCCGACAGTGTATTTTTCTGTGCCGCAAACTCCTGAGGACCTCAACACCTACATCCAGCGGAGCCCGGTTGCCTGGGTCATCCGCGCCAGTAGCAAGCCGCACTTGCTAAGCTCCGCCATTCAACGCGAACTTATCCAGGCAAGCGGCGGCCTGCCTGTAGCGGATGTCCGTTCCATGGAAGAAATCATGGCGCAATCTACGGTTCGCCAGAACTTCCTTATGCTGCTCTTGAGCGTCTTCGCGTTCGCCGCGCTGCTGCTCGCCGCAATCGGCATCTATGGGTTGATCGCCTATTCCGTTCAACAGCGCTCACAAGAAATAGGAATCCGGCTGGCTTTGGGCGCCGAATCGATTGATGTGCGCAATATGGTGGTGCTTCAAGGCATGCGTTTGGCCCTGGCGGGAGTCGCCATCGGCCTCGCAGCCGCGTTTGGCGTGACCCGTCTGATCGCAAGTTTCTTATTCGGGACCAAGACCACGGACCCAGCCGTCTTTCTGACCGTGCCTCTCCTGCTGGGCGCCGTCGCTCTCTTCGCCGTTTGGCTTCCCGCGCGGCGTGCCAGCCGCATCGACCCGGTTGAGGCACTGCGATATGAATAGGCCGGCGCTGCCGCGCCGGGCGATGCGAGCATCGCGGACGCGGCGACACGGCGACGCGGGGACGCGGCGAAAGGGAGACCTGGCACGCCACGCGGACCGATCCAAGCCGGGCGCTGCGGGATTGATTCTCTAGGCCATCACGGTATAGAATTGTCCTCGGTAACCGAGGATATGGTTCGTGAGCAAACCTTCTGATCTGGTTCAAGGCACGTTGGACCTCCTGCTGCTCAAGATCCTGGCTTTGGAACCGCTCCACGGCTGGGCCATCAGCCAGCGCCTCAAGCAGGTCTCCCGCGATGTGCTTCAGGTTAGCGATGGGTCACTCTATCCGGCGCTCCATAAGCTGGAGCAGGAGGGCTGGATTACTGCGAAGTGGAAGACCAGCGAACTTGGACGGCGGGCAAAATTCTACTCGCTCACCCGACTGGGCCGCAGACAGCTAGACAAAGAGGCCGCGAATTGGGAGCGCCTGGCGAACGCGATTAGCGCTGTTGTGAGGTTGACGGAGGCCTGACAGTGCGCAGGGTCATGTTGCTGGCAGTCGCGCTAATGTTCTCGCCGTCCTGCGCCACTCGACGCCCCATCGCATCGTTCCGGGTCTTACCGGCCAAACCGGATTATCTGCTTCGCTCGCCCGACTCCAAAGATACTCCGTTCGCGGAAGTGCTCGGAGGATACGCGCACGTCGGCTCGGGCTGGGTGGAACTACGGCCGCAGATAGAGCTCCGCGTAGAAAACGCCTACTTTCGAGAAGGCACACCCAAACGTGGATTGGCGAACTTCCTGGGGACGGAGGTTGCTCGTTATCAAGCGCTGGCGAGCGGCGCGTTGGAGCAGATCGCTCTTCAGTCCAGCGTGGCGCGTCGACCGGCCGACCAGCCCCCGGTTCAGCAACTGCTGAGCGAATCCCAGAGGCGCTATCCGCATCACCGGCTCTTTTACCAGGTTCTGGTGAGCAAGAAGGCGGACACTCGAAGCGCTGTTCTGTTGAGCGCGGCGGCCACCGAGGAACTGGATCGACTCACGGAGCAACTTATGAATGAGCCGGATTCCGTCTGCGATGGGGTCTCCACGCATTGCACCGCGTTTCCGGAAGCATGCTCGGTCTCGCTGGAAATTGAGATCTCGGTAAATGGCGCTGCCCGCTTGGTTCCATGGACCAGCGTCCTGGCCGATGTCGTCGAGCGTCATCGGCATGTCGAGTTGTTTCGACCTTATGTTGGCCGGCTCGCGGCGGTCGAAATCGATTCCCGCGACCCGAGTGCTCTTCGCATACCGCTCTTGCCGGGGGATCGTGTGAAGTGGCGCCGGTGACGGAGGTCTGAGAATGCGTCTCGAGCATTGGTTGTATACGATTCCGCTTCGACTGCGCTCCATCTTTTGGCGGGCTCAGGTGGAGCAGGAGCTGGATGAGGAACTTCGCCTTCATCTCGAACAGTTAATTGCGCAAGAGATTGCCGCGGGTAAGGCCCCGGATGAGGCGCGACACGCAGCGTTGCGACAGATGGACGGGATCGAGCGGCGAAAGGAAGAGTGCCGGGATATGCGCCGCGTTCAATATATCGAAAATTTTGTTGGGGATCTTTGTCACGGTCTGCGCATTGTTCGCAAGAGCCCCGCCTTCACGGCGGCCGTCGTGGCGATTCTGGCGCTCGGTATCGGCGCAAACACCGCCGTATTCAGTATCGTGGATGCGGTCTTACTGCGGCCGCTTCCCTATGCATCTCCCGGCAGGCTGGTCCGGATTGAAGAGACCAACGCCAACATCTCGTCACAGGAGTATCTGCGGTGGCGCGACCGGGGCGACTTATTCGAAAAAATAGCGGCGCAACATAGGGATGATGTGACCATAACTGACATTGGTGAGCCTGACCAGGTCATCGCTCAGCGAACCACCGGTGGATTATTCTCCCTTCTGGGAGTCCATGCCCAACTTGGCCGCACTCTAATGGACTCCGATGATGAATTGAACGCGCCGGTCGCCGCGGTCCTCAGCGACCGTCTCTGGCGGCGCCTGTTTCACGCGGACCCGAACGTCGTCGGCCGCACGATGACTGCTTCAGATGAAGTCTGCACGATCGTCGGTGTCATGCCGACGGAATTCGAATTTACGCAATCGAACATCGAGATGTGGATGCCTCTCCGGCCGGCAGGCGGTTCTATCGGCATGCTGCAGGTGGTGGCGCGGTTGAAGGAAGGTGTATCGCTTGGTCAAGTCCAAAGCGCAATGGACGTCGTTGCCCGCGAATTGGAACGCGAGGAGCCGAAAGAGAAAGCCCGCCTGAAGATCGCGGTATCGCCGTGGCGGGAGACCGCAGGGCGCCAATACGAGCTGACGCTGGTTTTCGTTCTAGCGGCGGTCGGCCTGGTACTGCTGATTGCCTGCGCTAACGTTAGCAGCCTTCTGCTAAGCCGCGCGGTACAGCGCCAAAAGGAGATTGCGATCCGTGCCTCGCTGGGCGCGGCATTCTGGCGCGTCGCGCGTCAACTGCTGGCGGAGAGCCTGGTGCTGGCGGCGCTCGGCAGCGTCATTGGCATCGCGGCGGCGCACTACTTACTGCGAGTCCTGATCAACCAGTTGCTAGCGCTACCCATCATGCTCCCTCATGTGCAGCGTGTCGCTTTGAACGGGCGTGTTCTGCTGTTCAGCGGGCTCTTGTGTTTGCTGATCGCGGGCACTTGCAGCATAGTGCCGGTGCTGCTGGCCTCGAAGACGGACTTGCAAGCCGTGTTACGCAGCGGGCAGGCAAGCTCTCGGGGCTCGGCGCGCCTGTTTTCCATCTTGATTGCCTCGGAAGCGGCGCTCGCTTTTCTGCTCCTGGTTGGCTCCGGTCTCATGGTTCGCAGTCTCATCCGCTTGCAAGAGGCCGACCACGGGTTTCACCCCGATCACGTGCTTACCATGCGGGTGCCGGTCGGCACCTTCACGCAGCCGCGGCCAAAGGGCAAATATGAGACCAAGCCGCAGCAGATGGCGTACTATCACGAACTGGTTGAGCGGCTCCAGAGCGTTCCGGGCGTGAAGGCCGCGGCGGTAGTGAACAACCTGCCGCTGTCCGGAGCGAATACCAGCGTCGTTTTTGAGGAAGATGGCGATCACCCCATGGTGATTATGGCGCGCACGATCAGCCCGCAGTACTTTTCAGTCATGGGAATTCCGCTGATTGCCGGCCGGTTCTTCTCGGAATCTGATCGAGATGGTTCCATGCGCGTTGTGATACTTAATGAGCACCTGGCGCACCAGCTCTTTCCGCAGCGAGTTGCAGTGGGGCAAATCTTTCCGGGTTCGAACCCGCCGGTCACGGTCGTCGGCGTGGTCAAGGACTCGGCGCAGATGAGTTACGAAGAATCGGCCAAGAGCGAGCTGTACCATCCGTACCAGCAGTATATTTTTGGCGTATTTCTGTCGACCATCGTTGTTCGCACATCCGGCGAGCCTCTCGCACTGGCCGCCGCGCTTCGCAAAGAAGTGTGGGCCGTCGACCCAAACCAACCTATCGTAAAAGTGGAAACGATGAACGATGTCATTGCGGATTCCATCTGGCGCCCCCGGTTTTCGGCGTGGATCTTTTCCGTGCTGGGCGGCTTGGCATTGTTGCTGACGTCTGCTGGAGTTTATGGGGTGGTCGCGTATACCAGTGCTCTCCGGACGCGGGAAATCGGAATCCGTGTGGCCTTGGGCGCCACCCCGCAAACGGTTGTAGGGGTTATTTTGCGGAGCGCCATGATCCCGTTGGCTGTTGGGATGACCGTCAGCCTCGCAGCTGCCCTGCTGTTGAACCGGCTGCTGGCGAGCCTCTTGTACGAAATCAGCAGTACCGATCCCGCTGCGTACTTGAGCGCGGGCGCTCTGCTGCTGGTAATGGGAGCGGTCGCCAGCGCTCGGCCGGCCTGGAGGGCAGCAACCGGAGATCCGATCCAAGCACTCAGGACCGAGTAGGGCCGGACGATCCCAATACAATCTGCAGGCAATTGTTAATCCCCTGATAATCAGCCTACCCGTCCTGCTGTGCGCCGAGGCGGAATACGGAGGACCTTCGACGCTTTGTGGGCAGCGCGTACTGGCCAAGGCGCGCGGTATTCTGCGTACGCCACTTCAAGGTCTCGAAAGTCGGTGACAGCTTTTTCCGCCTTGGCTTCGAGATGGTCGATATGCTTCTGGCTGGATTCGAGCAGGGACTCAAGAGAACGCTTGTACACTTCGAGCTCATTGCGTTTGCGGCGTTCCTCTGCCATCAGCCTTCGCACCAGCGCCAGATTTCCCGGAACCTCGATTTCGGGCTGTTGGCAAGGTTGGATCGCGACCAACTCACGCCATTCCTCGCGCCCGCGATCGATGTTCCGCACAGCTAAGGATTTGCCTTCGCGCCAACCGCAATACTGGCGAGAGCATCCGGACGCGAGGTAGCGTCCCGAGATCATATCACTGCGTTTCGCAATCGCCCTTGGTGAGTTCCACAGCGCCGAGAGCGGCTCGGAATACAGGTTGCCGATTGGCTGAGAGATGAAGCAAAGGTGCGCGTCGCCATTCTCAACCAGGAAGAGCGTGGTCCAAGGATTGGGGCAAAGTTCAAAAGCACCCTCGGAGAGTCCCTCACTGTTCGGATACAGGCCCTTCTTGCCTTCCTCTAGAAACGCGGCGCTGAGACCATGGGATTCGAACAGGGTTTGCAACCCGCTTACCCTTACCGAACGGAAGATCTTCTGGAAGTGCGGCAGCACACCTCGCAGTATGGCGTGAAGCTCTTCGACCTCGCAGCGATCCAAGATTGATTCATCGGATTCCAGGGTTGGAATTCGGGCGGTGTTTTCCGGAGAAAGCTCCATGGTTTGGAGCGCGACCTCGATCATGCCGTGCTGGTGCATTAGCTCCAGGTATTGTGGGATTTCGCGAAAATTGGATCGCATGATCACAAAGAAGGAATCGAGATATGGCCGGTCACTCTGCAGTTTTGCCTTCCATCGTTGGATACGGTCGATGTTGGCGAGCACATGATCCAGGTCGGCGCCTTTGCGGAGCCGGTTATAGGTGGCTACCGTTCCGCCGTCGATCGAAACAGTGACGTTGGAGAAGGGAGTGCGGACAAGCCGCTCAGCCCATTCGTCATCGATCAACGTACCGTTGGTGCTGATGCTCAGAATGGGGCGGTGGACGACCTGTGCCACATCGTCAATCAACTCGCGGAATCCGCGGATGGCGAAAACTTCACCGCCTTGAATGCGGAGCGTGGATGCATACGGATAGAACGCCATGAGTTCGCGCCGGAGTTCCTCGCCGATCTCAGCGGGCCGGAGCAGATTGTCTCCGTTTTTTGCCTGGTAGCAATGGATGCAATCAATGTTGCAGGCGTTTCCAAGGACCAGGCCCAGGCAGCGAGGTCGAGAGTAGAGATAAAGGTGACGGCGATCGTATTCGAGTTGGCCGAGGCGGAGATTATCGTGATAGGCTTGCTCTGAGCTTGTAGTCATGGGCCGCTCCTTGTGGGAGAATGACAGATTTTTCGGATAGAAGGAAGCGTGCGTAAACCCGTGTCGCCAGCGTCTCGTCGCCGGCCAACGGTCTCCAAACCGCGGCAATTTTCACTCTAAAGTCATCTGTTAACCCTTCGCCCCTCACTACGTATTAATTGGGCAGAGAGGTGCGACGAATGGCGCGGATAGGAATCAGGCGAGTTTTGGGACTGGGAATGCTGGGGGCGTGCGCTACTCTGTTCCTGCCGTCGCCCGGCTGGGCCCAGGGGCCGAAGAGCACCACAGTCGTCACCGTCGAGCAGCCGGACGCCCAACGCGTTAAGGAGGAACTGTCGAACCTTCTCAATCGTTATCCGCCTTCGTTGCGAAACGTCCTGGCGCTCGACCCGGCCCTCCTCGGCAATCAGTCGTACCTGGCGCCGTATCCTGCCCTGGTGAGCTTTCTGAGCGCGCATCCCGATGTTGAGCGGAATCCGTCGTTCTATGTCGGCGAGGGCTCATTTACTCGCCCCCCTCCGGACCACGCCGCGCAGGTCGTGGATCTGTGGAGGGATCTGCTAAATGGCCTGGGCCTCGTCGTTGGTTTCGGCATGGGGATCGGATTGCTCGTCTGGCTGATTCGGACGCTGGTCGACTACCGCCGTTGGAACCGGTTGGCCAAAGTGCAGACCGAGGTCCATACTAAACTCCTGGATCGGTTTACGACGAACAACGATTTGTCGGCCTATATTCAGTCGCCGGCGGGCTCGAAATTTCTGCAGTCGTCGCCCATCATGCTCGATGCTGCTCCCAAGAGTGTGGGCGCGCCTCTGGGCCGGATTCTCTGGTCGGTACAGGGCGGGATCGTGCTAATGGCCGCAGGTATCGGTCTGCAGGTTGTCAGCGCGCGAGTGGCGGACGACGCGGCTCAGCCGCTTCATGCTTTGGGCGTTTTGGGCATCGCGCTGGGTCTTGGCTTCTTGGTTTCTGCGATAATCTCCTTTGTCATTTCGCAGCGGCTTGGGCTGATTGAACCGACGGCTCCGGCGCTCCGGACCCAGACACCCAGCGCCCACGGAACGCAGGAATGACGAATCGTTTCTCTTATGTTTCGTGACGTGACATTCACCGATGTCAGCCGCGCCGAAACCCTGGACGACGCCAGCGCGGGTTTCGTGATGGACGAGGACGCCTTTCGCGCATTCTACGAGCGGACCGCGCGGGGAATATGGGCGTACCTGGCCCGGGTCACCGGCGACCGTCAACTGGCGGACGACCTGCTTCAGGAAACGTTCTATCGTTTTCTACGTGCCGCCGCGACGCACGACAGTGAAGCGCATCGCCGCAATTCTCTCTATCGCATTGCCACGAACCTGGCGCGGGACGCCCGGCGGCGAAGCCTGATTCGCGCACCTTTCAGCGTGTCGTGCACCGACATCGAGCGCGTTCCCTCGGGCGATCACGGGGGCACAGCTGAACGGAGGGCGGATTTCACTCGAGCCATGTCGCATCTCAAGCCGCGTGAGCGGGCGATGCTATGGCTGGCCTATGCCGAAGGCGCTTCGCACCGCGAGATCGCGGATGTGCTGGGTCTGCGTCCAGCCAGCTTGAAACCGATGTTATTTCGTGCGCGGCGAAGGCTGGCAGCGTTGTTAGGCCGCGGGCCCGAGGGTAAACGATGAAACCGGTTGAGTGCGAATTCGAAGCAGAAGTGCTGGCTGCCACTCTCCAGTCGCGCTGGCCTGAGCGCGTGGATGCCGATCTGCGCGCGCATGTTGCGGCCTGCGCGATCTGCTCCGATGTGGTCTCCATCGCCGGGGCGGTGGATGATGCTCGCGAGGAAATGCGCGCAAGTGCGGTGGTCCCGGATTCCGGCCGTGTTTGGTGGCTCGCCCAGCTTCGCGCGCGCCGCGAAGCCGCCGAAGCCGCGGGCCGTCCGATTACAGCCGTTCAAGTGATCGCGTTCGCTTGCGCGGTCGGGCTGCTCGGAGCATGTTTCGGCGCGACGTCGACGTGGTTTCAGGCAGCACTCGGACGGATGGCTTCGAGCGTGGCCGCTCTTCCTTCCGCAACAGCGCTTTTAGCTGGACACGGCGTATTAGTCCTCGCCGTTGCTGCTGTACTGTTCGTGGTTCCTACTGCGGTTTATCTGGCGACGGGAAGAGACTAACGGACACCGCTCCCTTCCGGACGCTTTGCTGAGCCGCGCCCGGAGGGAAGCGGTACTAGACGTCAGCTGAGATCTCGACCATCGAGGTTCGCGAGTATCAGATCACGCAGATCGGGAATATAATCCTCACGAAGATCCGGGCGGCTCAGACTTTCCGTTGCGCTCAATGCGTTCAGAGCTCGTGAGAACTCGCTCCAATCCTTCGGCAGCCAACCGCCGTTATCACAAAAGCCTCTCGAGAAGTGCGGCTCCCGGTATGACCTGGCGCGGCGCTCAAAACATATGAAGCGAGAAGCATCCCACAATGGCGAGCCGAAAAACGCATGTTCCCAGTCCAGAATGCCAGTGACAATCCATCGGTGCCCGTCTCGCTTGACTATCGTGTTCCGATTATTGAAATCGCCATGCACTAAGGCTGTTTGCTGATAGAGGTGGCGGATCCGAGGTAGCCAGTTGGAAAAGAAAATCCCCAAACGATCCCTGTCCGCGCCACCAAGACGCTGTTCTAGAAACGGCGAGTTCAAGCCTGCCTCGGTGATCTCCTGGCGTGCTAAAACCGGTCCCGAGAGCGAGACCGTCTGCAGACGCGCAAGGGCCGCTCCAATCGCATAAGCAGCGTCGGCCATGTCTTGCAGGTTCCCTCCTGACTTCAGTTCCTGAAACGTGATTCCTTCCGCGTAGCGATACAACACATATGGGCCCACGTCATCTTCGCCCTTGGGATCGGCATAAATGAGCTCCGGAACCGGAAGTTGGCCCGAGGCAGAGCGCAGGATATCCACTTCTTTCTGGCACACCGATGGATCGCGAGTATAGATTCGGAGAACAACGGGAGCCTCTGGTCCGTCGAAGCGAATCAGGTAACTCAGGTTGCTCGCACCGCCGGTCAGAGGTTCGAAAGACTTCAGAACATGCTTTGGGAGGGCGCGATCAAGGACTTGAGCGATCACGTCTTCACCGTGAACCAGCGGGCGCATTTGCAGTCTCCGCCGCCAGCAGATTCGCCAATATCCGCGAGTGAGGACCCGTGGGAAGCATCGTGATGCGCGCGCTGCCGGCAAGAATCCTCTGCGTTTCCAAAACATCGAAGAGCGCTTCCGAGACAGCAGGCTCGCGCGCAATCTCCTGAAAGGCCCGGCCTAGAGTGGCGGGGCGGATGGCGGCGGCTTTGGCGAACTCGATCGCGGCTTCCTTTTCCGCGGAGCTGGTAATCACGCTCACTTGGTTCGCACCGGCCTGCTTGATAGCAGAGGTCACCTGGCGCAGACGGTTCACCACCTTCTCTTCAATCTGATGGATCATGCCAGCATCGCGAAAGTGGACCTTGCGAATGTATACGGAGCCGAGCTGATAGCCCCATGCTTGGGACTTGCTGGTCACTTCGGCGCGCACGGTCTGGCTCATGTTGTGGCGCGTCTCCAGCATTTCCGAGAGGGGCATGTTGCTGAGGCAGCGCACGGTAGCGTTGCTCACGTTGGCTCGAAGGGAACCGCGTGGATCGGTGTTCTTGAATAAATAAGACACGGGATCGCTGATCCACATCTCGTACCAAATGCCGATCCCCATGGGCGCGCCTTCTTCCGAATTGACAGGCTGGCTGCGCAGGTATTCCTGATCGAGCCGCAGATCGAGCACGTAACAGTTTCCCAGGAAGTTGACAAAGAACGCCGCCAGTCCAAGCTTGCCCGGCAAAAAGTGCAGCCCGGGCTCATCCAGAATGCCTATCACCTTTCCGAACAACACATACACGCGGCAAGTTCGCTCGTCGACGATGGCGTAGATGCCAAACAGTCGTCCCAGCCCCCGCAGCAAAGGCTCGGCGATAAAGGCGGCGATGAAGGCTATTAAGGCCGCAGTGAGCAGTCCGATCACAGGTTGATCCGTCATTGGCCAGTCCCCATGTAAATCTGTTGGGCCTTGTCGTAAAGCGCCAGCCGAACGTTTCGCATATAAGCCCCGAGGACATTCGGTCCAGCGCGATGAAGATCCGCCAGTTCGGCCGCCAGCGACTTGACGGGTTCGACTTCGGCTTGCGCGCGCAGCGTTTCAATCTCCACGGCCCGTCTGGATTGAACTACTCTTTGATCGGCGGCAGCCTGCGCCAGGCTGATGTCGCTGGACACCTGATTGTGGGCCGTGTTGATAGCCGCTAGCGCCGATTCCACCTCCGGCGGGGGATCGATGCCGGTGATCAGCGAAGCGTCCAGAATCACGCCGTACCGTGCCGGAGCCGAGCGCGATTCCTGGTCCATATACTCGTTGAGGTCACGCAGATTTTTCCGAAGATCGTTGATGGAGATGCCCGTCATCTCGCCTCCCGCAATGGGCGCGGCTGCTCCCGATGCGTCCGCTGCTGCGGCGAGCTGAAGGGGCTTGGCCTCGAAGTTGGCGATCCGCTGCCGCAGCACCGAAACGAAATAGGCCATCACATGGACGAACGGCTTCTTGATTCCGAACAGAAAAGCATAAAGGTTGGCTTCGCTGACGCGATAGCGGATCTCCCCGGTGAGTCCCGTGTTGAGCTGATCCTTAGTGACGGCCTCCAGGCGCTTGCCGTTCTCGTTCGCGGATGAATTTTCAAGGTCAAGCGCCATGTTCACGGTCATGGTAGCGATGGAAACTTTGCGGATCTTTTCCCAAGGCATCTTGAAATACGGGCCGCCAGGCGGGATTACGCGTACCTGCGGATAGCTGTAGCGAGATCTTTCCTCCGGACGAAGGAATTCGGCGATGGGGTCGTCGAGCGTGGTTTTTGCGCCAGGCACGCGCACCGCACGGCCGAATCGCGTTTTTACCGCGCGCTCGTTCTGGTCGACTGTGTAAACACCGAGCAGAACAATACGCATGAGGAACCAGGCTGCCAGACCTAAAACCACGCCGGCTAGAATCATCATCTCAACCTCACAGGTAGTATATCTTTCGGATCTTGCAGTATGGTTTATGGCTCCGCGGGTTCCGTCACGCTCATGTCGCGTTCCCAGCCTTCGTTTTCAAGCTTGATGTGCTGGATGGCGACGGCATTAGCCTCTGCATCGAGATCGGGTAGCGCCTGGTATTCAGACACCCAGCACCGGTAGACTTTATACGCCAGGACTAATTGCCCGGCTTCGTTGTAAAACTCGAGGATGATGTCTTTACGGAATTCCTTCAGCGCGACTTCCGCGCCGAGACCGGCGCCTAGTTTCCACACCAGGTTGGCCCAGTCCTCGAAAGCCGTGTCGTGAGTGACGCCGCGCTCGAGCGTGATGGGCTCATACCTGGTGAGCCCGGGTGATTTGTGCGACGTACTCGGGTCGCCGCCTTCGCGATGCTCCACGACTTCCGTCGTTCGCAAAAGGGCGCTGACGCGGCTGATACCCGCCACGTAGCGGCCGTCCCACTTGACCCGAAACTTATAGTTCTTGTACGGATCGACTCTTGCCGGATTCACCGTAAATTCGGGCATGCGTCTTAGCCTATCAAATGGATCGACGGATCATGCAGCGTAGTACTTGTCTCGCCGGCCGCAATCGTTCATGTTGGTTGGTATGAGCGTTCTGGCGATTCTGATGCTTTTGGCGGCCGGCGCGGCGCAGGGCGCCGAGGACGGAGAATGGCCCACCTACGGGCGCGACCAGGGAGGCACGCGTTACTCGCCGCTAAAACAGATCAACCGCGAAAATGTGACGGCGCTGCGCGTCGCCTGGACCTATCACACGCACGCGCTCGAGCCGCGCAGTGAATTGGACAAGAAAGCCGCCTTTGAAGCGACGCCCATTCTCTTTGACGGAAGGCTTTATCTCAGCACGCCTTTCGATCAGGTGATCGCGCTCGACCCCGCCAGCGGCGCAGAGAAGTGGAAGTACGATCCCGATATCGATCGCACTGCCAGTTACTCGGAAGTCACTTCGCGCGGCGTTGCGGCCTGGGCCGACTCGAGCGCCGCGGCGGATGCGGTCTGCCGGTCACGCATTTTCATCGGAACGATCGACGCGCGCCTGATCGCGCTGGATGCTCGCACCGGCAAGCCATGTAACGGATTTGGCGAACACGGCGCAGTGGATCTGACGAGCGGCGTGGAACTGCGCGACCGCGGCGATTATCAGGTGACCTCGCCGCCCACGATTGCGGCCGACCTGGTGATTACGGGCTCATCGATCGGTGACAATCGAGCCGTGGACGTGGAGCGAGGCGTGGTGCGCGCGTTCGATGCCCGCAGCGGCAACCTCCGTTGGACCTGGAACCCGATTCCCTGGGCCGAAAAGCAGAAGCCGCGCACAGGAGCAGCCAACGCCTGGAGTGTCTTTTCGGTGGACGCCTCGCGGGGCCTGGTCTTCATTCCCACCGGCAGCGCCAGTCCCGACTTCTACGGCGGCGAGCGTCCCGGAGATAATGCTCATGCCGATTCCGTGGTGGCCCTGCGGATAGCGACTGGAGAACTGGTGTGGAGCTTTCAAGTAGTCCATCACGACCTTTGGGATTACGACGTTGCGGCGCAGCCTTCGCTTCTCGATTATCACGGCCGGCCCGCGGTGGCGGTCACAACGAAGATGGGCTATGTCTTTGTTCTGGATCGCGAAACGGGCAAGCCACTGCATGAGGTTGTGGAACGCCCCATGCCGCCAAGCGATGTGCCCGGCGAGAAAGCCTCGCCGACACAGCCGGTTCCATCGTTCCAGCCGCTAGTACCGCAGAAGATTGGTCCGGCCGACGCCTGGGGCCTCACCGAAGAGGAACGCGATAAATGCCGCGCGCGGATTGCCTCCTTGCGCGCAGAAGGGATATTCACGCCGCCTTCGCTCCAGGGCACCTTGTCGACGCCCGGCAACGTGGGAGGCGTGAATTGGGGTAGCGCGGCCATCGATGCCGAACATAATCTGCTGATTGCCAACACGAACCGGCTGCCGTTCGTGGTCCGCCTTATTCCTCGCGAAAACCTGTCTGGCCAGATCGAGGACGCCAGAAAGAACCGGCTGGAGGGAGAATTCGGGCGGCAACAGAAAGCGCCATACGCCATGTACCGGGAACCTTTGCTTGGCAGTCCGCGGCGAGTGCCTTGCACCAACCCTCCCTGGGGCGCTCTGGTGGCGCTGGATCTTAAGACGGGCAAGCTGCGTTGGGAAACGCCGCTTGGTTCGCTGGCGCCCGGTTTACCGTCGGGATCGCTGAACCTCGGCGGACCGATCGCAACGGCCGGTGGACTGGTGTTCACGGCCGCTGCCAGGGACAATTTCCTGCGCGCCTTCGATGTTGAGACCGGCCGCGAGATCTGGAAGAGTGAATTGCCGGCCAGCGCGCAGGCAACTCCTATGACGTTCGCGACTGGGGGCAAGCAGTACGTGGTGATCTGCGCGGGCGGGCACGGAAAGCTCGGAACCAAGCTGGGCGACGCGGTGGTGGCATTCACGCTCGGGGAGTAGAAGGCCCGGTTGGAGGCCAATACCGGCGAATTGGCGGCCAAATCCTGTATACTATGGAAATCACCTCTGGTCACCAGTTAGCCTCTGTGTGTCCGGTTGTAACTCCGTAACCGACCATGTTCGACAACCTATCGGAAAAGCTGCAGCGGGTTTTCAAGAACCTACGCGGCGAAGGGCGGCTGACGCCGGAAAACATGGAGAGCGCCCTGCGCGAGATCCGTGTGGCCCTGCTCGAAGCCGACGTTAACTTCCGGGTGGTCAAGCAACTGATCGAAGCCATCAAGGTGAAAGCCATGGGCGAAGAAGTGCTGACCGCGCTCTCGCCTTCGCAGCAGGTCATCGCCATCGTGCGCGATGAACTGATCAAGATTCTGGGAAGCCACGAATCCAAGCTGCGCTTCGCCAACGAGCCGCCCAGTGTGATCCTTATGGTCGGGTTGCAGGGCTCCGGCAAAACCACCAGCACCGGTAAACTGGCCCGGTGGCTTTCGAAAAACGGACACCGGCCTTTGATGGTGTCGGTAGACGTTTACCGGCCGGCGGCGCGCGAACAGTTGCGCGTGGTGGCGCGTGATATCAATCTACCGATCTACGCGGGCACTCCCGAAGAGACGGTGCCCTTGGATCTGGCGCGCTCTGCCCTGAAAGAAGCTACGAATACCGGCCGGGACGTGCTGCTAGTGGATACGGCCGGGCGGCTGCACATCGATGAGCAGCTCATGATCGAGCTGCAGCAGCTCCGCGAGTTGCTAACACCGGTAGAAATCCTGTTCGTGGCGGATGCCATGACAGGCCAGGACGCCGTAAAGAGTGCCGACGAGTTTCACAAGCGGCTGAGTATCACCGGCATCGTGCTGACCAAAATGGATGGCGATGCGCGCGGCGGTGCAGCCCTTTCCATCCGGCAGGTAACCGGACAACCGCTGAAGTTCATCGGCGTGGGCGAAAAGTCCGATGCGCTTCGAGGTTTTTCACCCCGACCGCGTGGCGTCCCGCATCCTGGGCATGGGTGACGTGCTGTCTTTTATCGAGAAGGCCGAGGAGGCCATCGACAAGAAACAAGCCGTCGAGATGCATCGCAAGCTCATCGAGAACGACTTTACGCTCGAGGATTTTCGGGATCAGATCCGGCAGGTCCGGAAACTGGGTCCCCTTGAGTCTATATTGGGCATGATGCCGAATATGGGCATTCTGAAGGACCTGAAAAACGTCAAGATCGATGAAAAGGAAATCACGCACATCGTGGCCATCATCGATTCGATGACGCCCCGGGAACGGGCCAATCACATGATTATTAACGGCAGCCGGCGGCGGCGGATCGCAAAAGGCAGTGGCACCAGTGTGCAGGAAGTTAACCAGTTGCTGAAGCAGTACTCGCAAGCGCGTAAGATGATGAAAAGTTTATCCGGCGGATTTCTCGGCAAGAAGATGGGCAAAATGAAGTTGCCGGTATTTTGAGAAGTCAGACAGAAAACAGAAGTCAGGAGTTTGAATGTTAATGATTCGACTGGCGCGATTCGGCGCCAAGAAGAAGCCGTTTTACCGGGTAGTGGTGATCGAGAAGGAACGAGCGCGAAACGGCCGCAACCTCGAAGTGGTCGGCCAGTATAACCCGCGGAGCACTCCGGCGGCGGTGAAACTGGATCACGAGAGGATCGCTCACTGGGTCAAATCGGGCGCGCAGATGTCGCATACTGTCGACCGGCTGGTGAAGAGTCACCCAGCCGTGGCCCCGGAACCTGTGGGCTGAAACATCCGGTCCGCGGCTCCGCCGCCCCGGCAAGTGTGTTATTTGGGACGCCGGTTTGGCGAATTTAGCAACTCCTTTCGGGTCCATATTTTGCCTCGTCGATTAAAATGGATTAGGAGGCGCGGGGATGAAACAGTTGATAGAAGATATCGCGAAGGCTCTTGTCGACATCCCGGAGGAAGTGGCTGTGCAAGTTGTGGAAGGCGAGCAGGTAACGGTTCTGGAGTTGCGCGTGGCCGCCAGCGACCTCGGTAAAGTCATCGGGAAACAGGGCCGAACGGCCCGATCTATCCGTACCATCCTTGGCGCCGCCGGTATGAAGCTGAACCGGCGATTCACGCTTGAAATCCTGGAGTGAGCCTCCCGGAAGACAGCCAGTGGGTGATCATTGCCCGGCTGGGTCGGGCTTGGGGAAATCGCGGCGAGCTGGCCGCCATCGCCCTCACCAGCAAGCCGGAGAGATTTCAGCAGTTGCGCGAAGTTTTCCTGTTCCGGGAAGAATTACCCGTCGGCGCGGGCGGGATAGAAGTGGAAGCGGTTTGGGAGCACGGCCGCGAGTGGGTGTTCAAGTTCCGCGGCGTGGATACGATTTCCCAAGCCGAACTGCTGGAGCGCGCCGAGGTTCGGATCCCCCTCGGTGATCGTTTGCCTGTCGAACGGGATGAGCATTATGTCTCCGATCTGATGGGTTGCGAGGTAAGGGACGGCGGCACGGGCGAGCTGTTGGGTGCTGTAACCGGTTGGCAGGACGCAGGAGGGTCGGGGCTGCTGGAAGTGGGAAACGGGGAAGAGCCGCTCCTGATTCCGTTTGCGCGATCGATGTGCGTCGAGATTGATACCGTCAAGAAACGGATTGTAGTGAATTTGCCTGAAGGATTAAAGGATTTGAACCGGCCGTGACTTTTCATGTGCTCACCATCTTCCCGGAATTTTTCCGGGGACCGTTCGAGCACGGGGTCATCGCGCGCGCCCGGGAGACGGGACGGCTCGAGATCCGGATTCATAATTTGAGAGACTGGACGGACGACCGGCACAAGACAGTGGACGACCGGCCATTCGGCGGCGGCGAGGGCATGTTGTTAAAGCCCGAGCCGGTGTTTGCAGCGGTGGAAACGATTTTCCCGGGACGGCAGGGCGGCGAGCGCGATCCCGAACGGCGCGTGATCCTGCTTTCGGCGCAGGGAAGAAAGTTTCATCAGGCGGCTGCGCGGCGGTTGAGCGAAGCCTCCGAGCTGCTTCTGATTTGCGGCCGCTACGAGGGTGTGGACGAACGGGTGGCGGAGCATCTGGCCGATGAAGAACTGACCGTTGGCGATTACGTGCTGAGCGGCGGCGAACTAGCGGCGGCAGTGGTGATCGACGTCATCGCGCGCCTGCTTCCCGGCGTGTTGGGTAATGCGGATTCGGCGGTGTTCGAATCCTTCGGGGGCGAACCGGGCGTTTTGGATTGCCCGCAGTACACCAGGCCCGCGGATTTTCGAGGCTGGCGTGTGCCGGAGACTCTGTTGAGCGGCAACCACGAACAGATCCGGCGGTGGCGCGCCCAGGCGGCCTTGGAGAAGACGGCGCGGCTGCGACCGGACCTGACAGAGGCGGCGCTGCCCGAATTCAAGTACGATAGGAAAAATTGAGGCGACTACGATTATGAATCACCCGTTGTTGAGCAAATTCATTCAGAAAAACCGCCGGGCGGAAATACCGGTGTTCCGGCCGGGCGACACCATTCGCGTGCACGTCAAGATCAAAGAAGGCGACAAAGAGCGCGTGCAGGCTTTTGAGGGCACGGTGATCGCACGCAAGAACACGGGCATGGGCGAGACCATCACGGTGCGGAAGGTCAGCTTCGGCCAGGGCGTGGAGCGCATTTTCCCGTTACATGCGCGGGTGATCGATCATATTGATGTAGTGCGGACCGGCAAGGTCAGGCGCGCCAAACTCTATTATCTGCGCGAACTGAAGGGCAAGGCCGCGCGTCTTAAGGAGCGCGAGTAGTTCTCGCGTGGCCGGGAGCGCCCAGGTGTCTTCCGCGAAGGCAGGCCCAAAACTCCGCTGCGAGGGAACCCTGGAGCGTGAGCTGCGCGCGCGAGGTTTTTGCGCGATTGCCGGTGTGGATGAGGTGGGGCGCGGCTCGCTGTTCGGAGCGGTCTTCGCCGGCGCGGTCATCCTCTCACCCGGCCGCCCCATTCGCGGCTTGAACGACAGTAAGCAGCTCGAGCCCGAGCGGCGGGAAGTGTTGGCCGAACGCATCCGCGAACGCGCAGTTTCCTGGACGGTTGCGGCCGTGGATGCGGCCGTTATCGATCGCATCAACATCTATCACGCCTCGCGGCTGGCCATGAAGCTTGCGGTGGAGCGGCTCTCGCCCGCGGCGGATTTCCTTTTGACGGATGCCGTCCCGCTCGAACTCGTCATCCCGCAGCGTCCCTTAATTCACGGGGATGCTCTCTGCCATGCGATCGCAGCAGCTTCCATCATCGCCAAAGTCGAGCGTGACGCGTGCATGCGAGTCTGGGACGAGATTTATCCGCAGTACGGACTGGCGCGCCACAAGGGCTATAACACGCCAGAGCATCTGCGCGCGATTCAGGAGCACGGTCCCACGCCGCTGCACCGTCTGAGCTTCGAACCGGTTCGGGTATGTTCTCTCTTCCCGGTGGATGATGGCCAGATGGACCTGTTCGCCATGGAAGCAAGCGCATGCCGATAGAACCGGAAACTCACGCCGCTACTGAGCCGCCACCGGCTCAAGGACGCCGCTGGCATGAAAAGCTGTCCTCTGTGCTATTGATCATCTTTTGTCTCGAGCTCGGATGTTTCCTGTTGCTCTACCCGTGGATCGGCGAAGTGTGGGACACCAACTTTTTTTCGTCTGTGCTGCACCACGGGTATTGGGGCAACGCCTACTTTCGCGGTGCAGTGAGCGGCCTGGGTCTCATTAACCTGTACATCTCATTCACCGAGATGGTGCGCCTTCGCCGGCTGTGGTAAATGGACATCGAAGCCCTTCGAAAATACTGTCTTTCGCTGCCGCATGCCACGGAAGACATTCAGTGGGGTAACAACTTTTTGTTTCGTATTCGTGAGAAGATTTTTGCCATTGTCGCACTGGACCAGACGCCGCTTTGCATGTCGTTCAAGTGCACACCGGAGGAGTTCGCTGAGTTGGTGGAGCGGGAGGGCATCATTCCCGCCCCGTACATGGCGCGAAATCACTGGGTGCTAATCGAGAGCCCGGACGTTCTCCCGCGCGCCGAGCTGAAGCGGCTGGTCAGGAATTCGTATGATATGGTGGCGGCGAAGCTGCCGAAGAAAGTGCGTGCGGAGTTGGGGCTGGCCGTTTAAGAAAAAGCCGGTTCAATTCGGCTTACCCTTCTTCGATCAATTCCAGCAATACGCCGCCGGTTGAAGCCGGATGCACAAACACGTAGCGGTGGCCGCCGGCGCCGGCTTGCGGCTCGTTGAGCAGGCGCGCGCCGGCTTTCCGCAGCCGCGCAACGACGGCGTTCAGGTCCGGAACTCGCAACGCAACGTGATGCAGGCCCTCGCCGTGCTTCGCCAGAAACCGGCCGATCACGGATTCCGGATCCGTCGGCTCCAGCAGTTCGATGCGTGGCCCGCCCGCCGGCAGCATCGCCACGTTGACCTTCTCGTGAGGCACCGTTTCGCGCAGATCCACCTGCATACCAAGCTGCCCCTCGTAGAATCCCAGCGCCGCCTCAATGGATTTCACCGCAACACCCAGATGATCGATGCTAAATTCGCCGCGTCGCCGTGTCTCCGTGTCGCCGCGTCGCCGCGCGGGAAATGCGCGGATCGCCGCCAGCAGCTCCTCGACTCCCGCGCCCTCCGTCGCCACGGTCCGCACGACCGGAGGCATCCAGCCATCGGCGCGATTTCGAAGGCTCAGCACGCCGTGAATCTCCTGTTCGACGCGCTCGGCGCCCGGGTAATCCGCCTTGTTGATCACGAAGATGTCGGCGATTTCCATGACGCCGGCCTTGATGGCCTGTACATCGTCGCCCATGCCCGGAACCAGCACCAGCACCGTCAGGTCCGCTACGTTGGCGATTTCCACCTCGTCCTGGCCTACGCCCACGGTTTCGATAATCACGTAATCGCGTCCGGCGGCATCGAGCAAGAGGGCAAGGTCAGCCGTGGCGCGCGCGATGCCGCCCGCCGATCCCCGCGTCGCCATGGAGCGAATGAACACGCCGACATCCGCATGATGCGCCTGCATGCGAATGCGATCGCCCAGAATGGCGCCCCCCGAGACGCGGCTCGATGGATCTACGGCCAAGATGCCGACCGTTTTGCCTTCGCGGCGAATGGCGCGAACCAGCGCGTCGACGAGCGTGCTCTTGCCAGCTCCCGGCGGGCCGGTAATGCCCAGCACAGTCGCGCGTCCGGCGTGCGGGGCCAGTTCGCGTAGCAGTGCCGCGGCTTCCGGCGTGTGATTTTCGATGGCTGTCGCGGCACGAGCCAGAGCGCGCGCGTCTCCGGCGGCGACCTTCTCAGCGATCTGGGCAACCCCCTCGCGCATCAGTCCTTGAGCAACTGCCGCGCAATCACCAGGCGCTGGATTTCGCTTGTCCCCTCGCCGATGGTGCAGAGTTTCACGTCGCGATAAAATTTCTCGACGGGATAGTCTTTGATGAAGCCGTAGCCTCCGTGAATCTGCACGGCCTCGTTGGCGATTCGCACCGCGGCTTCGGATGCGAACAGCTTGGCCATGGCGGATTCACGCGTCACGCGCTGGCCCTTGTCGAGCATCGAAGCTGCGCGATAGATTAGCAGGCGGGAGGCGTCGATATCGGTCGCCATGTCGACCAGTTTGTGCTGGATCGCCTGGAACTCCGAGATGGGCCGGCTGAACTGTTGGCGTACCTTGGAATATTGGAGCGCCGCGTCGTAAGCACCTTGCGCCATCCCCAGCGCCAGCGCGGCGATCGAGATCCGGCCGCCATCGAGAGTCTTAAGGCTGTCGACGAATCCCTCGCCCTGCTTGCCAAGCAACTGCGAGGCCGGAAGGCGGCAGTCGTTGAAGATCACTTCGCCGGTCGCGCTGGCGCGCAGCCCCAGCTTGTTCTCCTTTTTGCCGGTGCGGAAACCGGGTGTGTCTTTCTCGATGATGAATGCGGAAATGCCGTGCTGCGCCGAGCCGCGGTCAGTGACCGCCATGGCGACGCAGACGTCCGCGTAATGCGCGTTGGTGGTGAATGTTTTTGCGCCGTTCAGCACCCAGCAATCGCCTTGGCGCACGGCGGCGGTGCGCGTGCCAGCGGCATCGGAACCGGCCTCAGGCTCGGTGAGCGACCAGCAGCCCAGCCATTCGCCGGTGGCGAGCTTGGGGAGATAGCGCTGGCGCTGCTCCTCCGTACCGGCTTTGTAAATGTGATTGCAGCACAACGAAGTGTGCGCAGCGACGATGATGCCTACCGAACCGTCCACGCGCGAAAGTTCCTCGATGATGATCGAGTATTCGATGTAACCTAGGCCCGCGCCGCCGTACTCTTCCGGAAAAACCGAGCCCATATAGCCCAGCCGTCCGAGCTTCTTGATCACTTCGAGCGGGAAGATTTGCGCCTCGTCCCACTCCATAACGTGCGGCCCGATTTCCGCTTCAGCGAACTCGCGGACGGATTTACGAAGGTGCTTCTGTTCCTCTGTGTACTCGAAATCCACGGCGCTAACGCTGGCTCCGGGGAAAGTATAGTGAAGGGCGGGCGGTCAACACAAAGCTAGCAACCAGTATAAGATACTGGCGGATTGCGAGGGAGTACGCTGAGGTTGGTGGTCGGCGATATGATGGGCTGGCCATGGCTGAAACGCTGAAGTGCCCAAGCTGCGGGGCCGAAACCGAACCTGATGCGCGGAAGTGCGGCAAGTGCCGGCGCTACCTGAAATCTGAACTTGAATGCTTGCGTTCGATAGATGCTTCGGTGGGAATTATCAAACGCATACTCATCTGGTGGGTCCTCGTGGCGTTTCTGGGGGCGAGCTATTATCTCGCCTTCAGGCGATGGTGAATCAGCCCGCCGTTGCCGCACTCCAGGCGCTGGCCTGTGTCAGCAACTCGACGGACGCTGCATCTAGCGAAAGCTTGGTCGCATCGATCAGATCACGCAACTGTTCGACGCTCGTCGCGCTCGCAATCGGCGCCGTGATGCTGGGACGGGCCAGCAGCCACGCAAGAGCCACCTTGCCCGGTGTGGAATGCTTTTCGCGCGCGACATCATCGAGCGCAGCGAGAATCCGTAATCCCCGCTCGTCCAGATATTTCTTCACGCCCTGGCCGCGCGGGCTCTTCGAAAGATCGCTTTCCGAGCGGTACTTGCCCGTGAGAAACCCGCTGGCCAGCGAAAAGTACGGAATCACACCCAGCCCTTTCGCCAGGCACAGCGGCTCCAGCGCCGCTTCGTAAGCGGCACGCTCGTAGAGGTTGTAGTGCGGCTGCAAACTTTCGTACCGTGGATAACCGTGTTGTTCGCTCACCTGCAACGCGGCCGCGAGCCTCTCCGCCGTATAGTTCGACGCCCCGATGGCCCGTACCTTGCCCTGCTTGATCAGTTCCGCATATGCCTCGAGCGTTTCTTCGATCGCCGTCGCCTCGTCGTCCTGATGCGACTGATAGAGGTCGATGTAATCCGTCTGCAGCCGTTGCAGTGAACCTTCTACCGCGCGAAAAATGTATGCCCTGGCGAGACCCTTGTCGTTCGGCCCCATTTCCATTCCAACCTTGGTGGCAATGATGACCTTGCTCCGGTTCCCGGTCTTCTTCAGCCAGTTGCCGATAATGGTTTCCGATTCGCCGCCCTTGTGGCCCGGCACCCACCGCGAATACATATCCGCCGTGTCGATGAAGTTGAATCCGGCCGCGACGAGCGCGTCCAGTATCGCGAACGACATTTTCTCATCTGTTGTCCAGCCAAAGACGTTGGTGCCCAGGCAGAGCGGCGAAACATTGAGGCCTGAGGATCCGAGTTTGCGGGTTTTCATTGATTGGTTGTCTCCAGTGCGATTTCGTTACAGGTGGGCGTGCGCGCCAATTGCAGTGGATGCCCGTGAGCTGGTTTAGGTCGCAGGCATCAACGTGAAGATGGTCGGAATCCGTGCCCAGACCGATATTCCCATCCATTTTTCTGGGCGACCGATTGCACGAAGCGCAGCCACTTGCGGCGGTACTAGTAGGCAACCTCGATCTCCTCACTGACGTGTTGCCGGCAATTTGGGCACCTGCTGTACGTTTCAATGAAAATCGCGTTGAGTGGCATTTGACGCTCAGGGGATATGAGTTGCTTACACAGGCTGCACTGCTGGACAAGCTTCTGAAGCGGTCTGACATCGAGTCTTAGCTCAAGGCGCCTTTTCACAAATTCGTGGAGGCTTTCTAACGTAAAGGTGGCGGAATGACAATCGATAAACCTCGCGCCTTGTCTCGCTTCTTTGCATTCCTAAGCGCGATCTCCACAATGCGATCTTGATGCAGATCGGCATCGGCCTTTCTGTAACCCCAGTATTTCTCAGCCTTGGTCGCGATGCCCAAGGTCCAGCTAAATTCTGGATGGAGCTTTTGGAAGTACTGCTTGACCGTCTGGTAATGGTGCACTCTTTTACGCGGCACTGATGATCTCCATCAAGATCCGATGCCTCGTTTAGACTATCTCTTCCTTCCCCGCATCCCACCTCAAAGTCCGCCCCTGCCTGTAGCTATCCACCGCCATCCTGCAAGCGATCGCCACGCGGAACCCGACTTCGAACGGGCAGTTGGGCTCGGCAGTCCCGCGCACAGAATCAAGGAAATTCTGGATGTGCGCCTTGGTTTCGTTCGAGCCGGTTTTGTTGTTGCCCAACATCTCTACACCCTGCGGCCGATTCACCTTTTGCGGAAGATAGCGGATCTGCTGGCCCCGCGCGATGGTGCCGTCCGTGCCGAGCACGTCTTCGGTCGAGCCTAGTTCGTTGTTGCCGAATCCGGAGTCCCAGGTGAACAGAATCTCCTCCGGCTGCTCGAGCGCCACGTTCATGGTGTCGGGCACTTCCCGGCCGTCTTTCCAAAGATACACGCCGCCCACCATGTTCACGGCTTTGGGAATCTGCAGGTTCATGACCTTGTACCAGAAGGCGAGCTGGTGGCACATGTTCTCGTAGACGTTGCCGCCTGAGTAGTCCCAGAAAAATCGCCAGTTGATGTAGCGATTGGCATCGAAATCGTGTTGCGGCGCGGGTCCCAGGAACGACTTCCAGATGATGTTTTCGGTCGTCATGTCCGGATACACCGGCCGCGCCCATTGCGGCTTGCCATGCGGCGTGTTCCGGTACATGTGAGAGTGAATGGCGGTGATCTTGCCGACGTTACCGGCTCCGAGAAATGCCGCGGCGTCGATGACCTGTCCCGACGAGCAGGATTGGTGCCCGATCTGCACCGTCCTCCCGCTGGCTTTCTGGTACGCGGCGCGCATGCGCTTGGCGTCATCCACAGTAAACGCCATGGTCTTTTCCTGGTAGACGTGCTTGCCGGCTGCCAGTGAGGCGATGAAGTGTTCGGCGTGCAGGTGCTGCGGCGTGGCGATCAGGACGGCATCGATGGATTTATCATCGAGCAGGTAGCGCGGATCGAGGTAGGTCTTCGCGGCGAGGACCGTTTTCCTGGCCTCATCCAGCCGCTTCGTAAAGATGTCGGCGAACGCCACGACTTCGGTGTTGGGACAGGTGACGGCCTCGCGCACCAGTTGCATGCCGCGGTCGCCGGCGCCGATGAGGCCGAGACGGATGCGGTCATTGGCGCCCAGACCAGTGGCACTGGCCAATGTTCCGGCAATTCCTGTGGCAACCTGGCCGATGAATTTCCGGCGAGAATGCATGGGAGAGCTCCTTACAGAGGGACGGGGATACCTACGTATCGTAGCACTTTGGCCGCAGCCACCAATAACCACGGCCTTCCCGGAAATGGGACATGAAGTCCCGCAACCGCGCCTGTCGAGGCGTTTCGCGGGTCTAAGACATTGATTCCACGGCAGAGTTGACTGGCCGGTCCGTTGCTCTCATACACTCGTCAATCTATGCAAACTCTGCTCCAGGACATCCGCTTCACGCTGCGAATGTTGCGCAAAAGCCCAGTGTTCACCGTCATCGCGGTGATGTCGCTGGCTTTGGGGATTGGCGCCAACACGGCGATTTTCTCGTTAATGGACCAGGTGTTGTTGCGCGCGCTGCCAGTGAGGCATCCCGAGCAACTGGTGCTGCTCGATCAGCCCGGTCCGCAACGTGGATCCGTCCGCAGTGAGAATGCTTTCTCGTATCCCATGTACCAAGATTTTCGTGATCGCAACACGGTGTTCAGCGGTGTGCTGGCGCGATTTCCGCTCAGCATGAGCGTTGCATACCACGGGCAGACTGACCGCGCCGAGGGCGAGTTGGTTTCCGGAAACTATTTCGATGTGCTGGGGGTTCCGGCGCTGGTGGGACGCACGTTCACGCACGACGACGATCGCAGTCCTGGCGGGCATCCCGTGGCTTTCTTGACTTACGGATATTGGAAACGGCGCTTCGGCGGAGACACGGCCGTTTTGAACCAGACTCTGCTCTTGAACGGTCATGCCATGACCATAGTTGGCGTCGGGCCTCCAGGATTTCAAGGCGTCGAGGTGGGACGCGCAACCGGCGTTATGGTCCCCATGATGATGAAGGCCCAGATGACTCCCACCTGGAACGACCTGGCCAACCGGCGTGCGTGGTGGGTGAATATTATTGCGCGCCTCAAGCCCGGAGTTTCGATGAGCGAAGCCGACGCGGGCATCAATGTACTCTTCCATCAGATCAACGCGCAGGAGCTGAAAGAGATTTCCGGTGTATCGCAGACTTTCAGCGAGCGCTTTCTGAAAAAACATTTGAGACTGTTGCCAGGCGCCACGGGCCGCTCCGTCCTGCGGACGACTTTCTCCACGCCGTTGATAGTGCTGATGTCCATGGTTGGGCTGGTGGTTCTAATTGCCTGTGCCAACGTGGCCAACCTGCTGGTGGCGCGCGCGGCCGCTCGCCAGAAAGAGATTGCCATCCGGTTGGCGCTGGGCGCGGGGCGAAGGAACGTGATCCGCCAGCTCCTGGTGGAAAGCCTGTTGCTGGCAGGAATCGGCGGCGCCGCCGGCCTATTGGTCGCAGCATGGGCGGGCGAACTATTGCTGAGCTTCGTTCCTCAAGAATCGGCGGCGCGAAGCTTTGTTACCTCGCCCGATCTGCGCGTGCTGGCCTTCAACTTCGCCATCTCTCTGGTGGCCGGGTTGGTGTTCGGACTCGTGCCAGCGCTGCAGACGACGCGGCCTAGCCTTGCAACGACCCTCAAGGATCAGGCGGGTAGTGTGTCAGGCGCGGCCGGGCAGGTGCGGTTCCGCAAGGTGCTGGTAGTGGCGCAGATCGCTCTTTCTATGCTGCTGCTAGTGGGCGCGGGTCTGTTTGCGCACAGCCTCTATAACCTCAAGAGTCTCGATCCCGGTTTCCATACCGAGAATCTGATGGCATTCTCCATCGATCCATCGCTGAACGGATACAGCCAGCAGCGCATCCAGCAGCTCTATCAACGATTGCAGGTTGAGATTGCGGCGCTACCGGGAGTTCGGTCGGTCTCACCCGCGGAAGTGGCGGCGCTCACGGGCGATTCCACCCTCGCCACCGTTACGGTGGAAAGCTACAAGCCCAAAGAAAGTGAGGACATGAACCCGTACGCAAACTGGGTTGGACCAGGCTATTTCTCGACCATGGGCATCCCCCTGATTGCCGGCCGCGAATTCACCGAGAGGGATGTCATGGGCGCGTCCAAAGTGGGAATCATCAACGAAAAGATGGCGCACTACTTTTTCGGGGATCAAAACCCCATCGGGCGGCATTTCGGTTTTGAGAACAAACCGGATATTGAGATCGTTGGCGTGGTGAAGGATACCCAAACTAACAAAAACCTGCGCGACGAGATCCCACGCTTCGACTACCTGCCGTACATGCAAGATGAATCGGCCACGGAGATCACTTTCTACGTGCGGACCATGCAACCGCCCGAGCTGATGGGCAATGCGCTGCGGCGTGTCGTGCAGCAGATGGACTCCAATCTGCCGGTGTACGACATGAAGACCATGCAGACTCAGGTAGACCAATCGCTGTTTACCGAGCGCCTGATCGCCATGCTCTCGGCGTTCTTCGGGCTGCTGGCCACGTTGCTGGCCGCCATCGGATTGTATGGCGTGATGGCGTACACGGTGGCGCGGCGCACTCGCGAAATCGGTATCCGGATGGCGCTGGGCGCCGACCGTTCCAAAGTGGTCTGGCTCGTAATGCGCGATGTCGCGCTGATGGCCGCGATCGGCATCGGCATCGGATTGCCCAGCGGAATCGCGCTGGGCCGCCTGGTGCGCGCGGAGCTATTCGGCCTTGCGCCGGCCGATCCGGCAACTCTCGCCGCCGCGACTGCGATCCTGGCCGCAGTCTCTCTCCTGGCAGGTTACATCCCAGCCCGCCGCGCGACGAGTGTGGACCCAACGACGGCGCTGAGGTATGAATAAGGTCCTTCAGCGGCCAATTCCGCTCAAACGTTGCGGACTAATTCTATTTCGGCCGTTTCCGGCGATCCCCGAATCTTGTAGCCCCTCGTTGGTTCGACCCGGCGCGCCGGGATCGGGCACGTCAGTATCGTAACCAAGGAAAGCACTTGAAATGGTCCGGGCCGGAGGACCGCTGTCATAAACTCGCGCTGTGTCTCAGGTTTCTGTTGGCGCAGGGCCTCTATCCTCTCGCCACTTGGTTTCTAACGCATTACCTGCGCGAGGTCGCCGGCTTCACCGGGCCGCACATCGGGTGCGAGACATCCATCTGCGGCGCATGCACGGTGGCGCTGTCCCCTGGAAACCCGGCTTTCGGCCTGTTTTAGACCACGGCGAGCCCTTCGCGCGTTGCGCGACTTGGACTCGCGGGAATAATCACGCAACCCAACGTAAAGGCTCGCGTCCAGACCGTTCGACCTTGCCACCTTTTTCCGAGTTTGGCCGTTGACGCCCTCGGCCAGACAGCCTTACTGTACCCACATGGCAGTGAGCCGATACGCAACCGAATACGACGCAATCGTCAAGACGATGCAACAGTACATTGATGGGGGCAAGCAGGGCAAAAGTGAACTGATGCGCCCCGCGTTCCACCCTAACGCTTCCTTCTTCGGCTATGCCGGCGGAGAACTCGCGATCGGCACGGCCTTCCTGTTCGAGTGGATCGACAAGAACGGTCCGGCCCCGGATATCCACCCGCGCTTCGTCAGCATTGACATTCTGGAGTCCATCGCTGTCGTTCGCCTCGAGGTGGACGGGTGGTCAGGCGCCCAGGCTGGCTCTGGAGCCCGCATGTCGGACGTGTTCACGTTGCTGAGGACCCCGCAAGGATGGAAGATCATTCAGAAGGCGTTTCACTGGCACTCCTGAGCAATCGGCGTTGTCCCGCTCCGCGGTTCTCTGGTATTCTCCGTCTGAGGGCGGGCATGTCAGAGGCGGATTCGCAACGGGAAACGCTCGAGTCCTGGAAGCAGATCGCTGCGTACCTCAACCGTAGCGAACGCACCGTCCGGCGCTGGGAGGCGTCGGAGGGACTACCGGTCCACCGCCGCGGACATCAAAAGCAGGATACGATTCTTGCCTATGCGCACGAAATTGACCGGTGGAGTCGGCGCCGTACACGAACGCTAGTACACCCGTTGTCAGCCTCGGAGTCAGAATCGCCTCGCTCCGCGGCTTCAGACACTCTCTCGTGGGGACAAGAGCCGGCTAACAACTACCTCATTGAGCATGACGCGATAACACGCACGATCGACTGCTACATCGCAGGCGGACGAGCCGGCGATGGCGAAGTGATGCGGCCGGCTTTTCACCCGGAAGCCACTATCGCCGGCTACTGTCAGGGGATCGAGTACAGCGGATCGATCGAGCACCTGTTCGATTGGGTCAAAGAGAATGGCCCGGCACCGAATATCCATCCACGGTTCGCGCGCATTGAGATCTTCGAAACCATCGCCATCGTGCACCTCGAAGTCCAGGGCTGGTCTGGAAAGTTGGCCGGAGCGGATTCCCGCATTTCCGAGGTTTTCACTCTGCTCAAGCGGGACCGCGAGTGGAAGATCACCCAGAAGACCTTTCACTGGCATGATACATAGGTCGGCAGTTGGTTCCTCGACATGTATGGTCCCGTCCAGCGATCTTCGAGGATGATCGCCTTTATAGGCGCGCGCGCCGTCGTTGATGACCGGCCAAATCAGCTCAAAGTCGCGGTCGTCACGTCGGTAATCATGCGTTCTCAGCCTCCCGGCGATCAGCCTGAGAGGTATTATGAACTTATGCCGTGGCCGGACCGCATTATCGTTGATCCCGAGATTCTGGCTGGCAAGCCAGTGATCCGCGGCACTCGTTTGGCAGTCGAGTTCATCCTTGAACTGCTGGCCGCAGGCCGATCCGAGAACGAGATTCTGGCCAACTATCCGGGCCTGACCAGAGAGGACATTCTGGCATGCCTCTGCTACGCGAGCTACCTCGCGCACGAATACAAAGCCTACCCGATCCCCGCCTGAATGAAAATCCTGGCGGATGAAAACTTCCCCTGGCCCATCGTGCAGGTTCTTCGCAGGCAAGGTCACGACATCATTTGGGCGCGGACTGATTGCCCGGGTCTGAAGGACCGCGCATTTGCTCGAACGAGCTGAGGCAGATGGCCGGGTAGTTCTGACGCTCGACAAGGACTTCTGGCAGATGGCCCTTCAGCGGCCAAGTTCGCTCAAACGTTGCGGAGCAATTCTATTTCGGGCGTTTCCGGCGATCCCCGAAATCTTGGAGCCTCTCGTTGGTTCGCCCCTGCGCGCCGAGCGCTCGTGGATCGGGCACGTCAGTATCGCAACCAAGGAAAGCATTGAAATGATCCGGACCGGAGGACCGCAGCAGTGAAAGTCGCGCCGTGTCTCAGGTTTTCTTGGCGCAGGGCACCCATCCTCTCGCCACTTGATTTTTAACGCGTTTTGTCACAACATCATAGACCGGCAAAGGGCAACGCAATCCATGAAACGAAAAATTAACCTCAAGATCAACGGGAAGTCCTATGCGGACGAAGTGGAGGCGCGTATGCTGCTCATCCATTATCTGCGCGAGGTGGCCGGCTTCACGGGGCCGCACATCGGGTGCGAGACTTCCATCTGCGGCGCGTGCACGGTGGCCCTCGACGGCAAAGCCGTGAAGTCCTGTACCATGTTCGCCGTCCAGGCGGACGGGCGCGAGGTCACCACCATAGAAGGCCTCGCCACCGACGGCCATCTGCACCCGATGCAGGAAGCTTTCTGGAACGAGCACGGGCTGCAATGTGGTTTTTGTACGCCCGGCATGATCATGACTTCGAGGCAACTGCTGGAGCGCAACCCGCATCCGACCGAGGCAGAAATCCGGCATGGTATCGAGGGCAATCTTTGCCGCTGCACGGGTTATCAGCACATTGTGAACGCCGTCAAAACCGCCGCGGCTAAAGGCGGAGCGTAATCCGGGGAGGAAAACCATGGCGACCACGATTACCAAAACTGAGACTCTGGTTGGCAAGCGCATCCGCCGTCAAGGAAGATCCGCGGCTCATCACCGGCACCGCAACCTATGTGGACGACATCAAGATGCCCGGCATGCATCACGCCTGCATTCTCCGCAGCCCGCACGGCGCCGCGAAGATCCGGTCGATCAACATCAAGCCGGCTCAGGAGCTTCCGGGCGTAGCTGCAGTATTCACCGGCAAGGATGTCGAGGGCGTTGGGCCTGTGCCTTGCGGGGCATCACTTCCTGGCCTACGCGTTCCGCCGCACGCGATTCTGGCCAAGGACCGCGTCTACTTCATCGGACATCCGGTTGCGGTGGTGGTGGCGACCGACCGCTACATCGCCGCAGATGCTCTGGATCTGATCGAAGTGGATTACGAACCGCTGCCCGCGGTCACCGATCCCGAGAAAGCCATTGCCGCCGGCGCCCCGGCCGTGCACCCCGAGTGGCCCGACAACATCGCTTTCCTCTATCACCAGGAGGGCGGTGATCCCGAGAAAGCGTTCAAAGAAGCCGAAGTGGTCGTGAAGCAGCGTATCACCAGCCAGCGCCTGATCCCCACCGCGATGGAAACGCGCGGTGTGGTGGCCGATTACCGCAGCGCGGAAAAGAACCTGACGCTGTACTCGTCGACGCAAATCCCACATTTGCTGAGGTCACTGGTGGCGCAGATGCTAGGGGTGTCCGAAAATCATCTGCGCGTGATTACGCCCGAAGTGGGCGGCGGCTTTGGCAGCAAGCTGAACGTCTATGCGGAAGAAGCGCTCATGGGCTTCGTTGCCATGAAGATCGGCAAGCCCGTGAAGTGGATCGAGTCGCGCCGCGAGAATTTCCAGTGCACGATTCATGGCCGCGGCCACGTGGATTACTATGAGCTGGCCGCCAAGCGCGACGGCACCGTGCTGGGCCTCCGGCTGAAGCTCATCCAGGATCTGGGCGCTTATCACCAGCTGCTGACTCCGGCCATTCCGACGCTATCGGTCCTGATGATGCCGGGGCTCTACAAGTTCCGTAATGTCACCGCCGACATTGTCGGCGTCTTCACCAACTGTGTGCCGACGGATGCCTACCGCGGCGCGGGCCGTCCCGAAGCCACCCACGGCATCGAGCGCATGATGGATCTGCTGGCGGCCGAGCTTAAGATGGACCCCGCAGAGCTGCGGTTGAAGAATTTTATCGGCAAAGACGAGTTCCCGTACCAGACGGCGACCGGCTTGAGCTACGACAGCGGCAATTACGCCGAACCGCTCAAGAAGGCGCTAGATCTGGTCGATTACCACAAGCTGCGGCAGGAACAGAAACAGGCCAAGGCCAGCGGCCGGCTGCTCGGCATCGGCATCTCGACGTATGGTGAGATCTGCGCGTTCGGCCCGTCGCCGGCCACGCCGGCAGGCGGATGGGAAAGCGCCACGGTGAAGATCGAGCCGTCCGGCAAGGTCACGGTCATGACCGGCACATCGCCGCACGGCCAGGGCGAGGAAACCACGTTTCGCCCAGATCGCCGCCGACGAGCTAGGCGTCCCCATCGACGACGTCATCGTGGTGCACGGCGACACTGCCGTGGTGCAGTACGGCATCGGGACTTTCGGCAGCCGTGGCACCGCGGTCGGGGGCCCGGCGGTCTATTACGCGCTTCAGGAGCTGAAGAAGCAAGATCAAGAAGTTCGGCGAGATGCTGCTCGAATCGAACGACGTCACGGTGTCGCGGCGGGCAAGTGCGTAGATAACCGGACCGGCAAGAGCGTTTCGCTGGCGCAGATTGCGGGCGCCTCATACCGCGCCATGAAGCTGCCGCCCAACACCGAACCGGGCATGGTGGCGACCTACTTCTGGGAGCCGCCGAATTTCGCGTTCCCCTTCGGCGCGCACATCGTCGTACTCGGAGGTCGATCGCGACACCGGTCACGTGGAGATCAAGCGCTACATCGCCGTGGACGATTGCGGCAACATCATCAATCCGCTGCTGGTGGACGGCCAGGTGCACGGCGGCGTCGTGCAGGGCCTCGGCCAGGCGCTCTACGAGCAGGCGGTCTACGATGACAACGGCCAGCTCATCACCGGCGAGCTGATGGATTACTGCATACCCAAGGCCAGCATGATTCCGTGGATCGAAAGCAGCCACACCACCACGCCATCGCCCGTGAACCCTCTGGGAGTGAAAGGCGTGGGCGAAGCCGGCACCATCGGCTGTTCTCCCGCCGTCGTGAATTCGGTAGTGGATGCGCTAAGCCACTTGGGCGTGCGGCACATCGATATGCCGCTGACGCCCGAAAAACTCTGGAACCTGGTGCATCCAGGAGGTCAATCATGATTCCGCAGAATTTTGAATACTCCGCGCCCAACAATTTGAACGAGGCGCTGGCGCTGCTGGCGGGGGGAAATGCCAAGGTGTTGGCGGGCGGCATGAGCCTGATCCCGCTGATGAAGCTACGGCTTGCCGCTCCGGAGCATCTGGTAGACCTTGGCCGCGTGCCAGATCTGAAATCGATCCGAGAGGAAGGTGGTTTTCTTCACATTGGAGCTACCGCGACCCATTACGACATCGAATCGTCGCCGCTTGTGCGCGGGAAGTGCCCGCTGCTGGCGGAGGCGGCTGCAAACATTGGCGACGTGCAGGTTCGCAACATGGGGACTATCGGCGGGTCAATTGCTCACGCCGACCCAGCCGCGGACTATCCGGCATCGCTCCTCGCGCTCGAGGCACAGAGTGCGCATTGCCAGTGCGAAAGGCGAGCGCACCGTGGGCATCGAGCAGTTTCTGGTGGATGCGCTCGCTACGGCGCTCGAGCCCGGTGAGATCGTTCGCGAAATCATCGTGCCCGTAGAGCCGTCGAGCGCAGGCGTGTCTTACCAGAAGATGGTGCAACCGGCTTCGGGTTTCGCCATCGTCGGCGCGGCCGTACGCGTCAGAAAAGCTTCAGGCAAAGTGACGTTCGTGCGTGTGGGCATCACCGGGCTTGCGGCGAAAGCGTACCGGGCCTCCGCAGTAGAGAAACTCCTGGAAGGCACCGCGGGCGCGACGGCCGACATTCAGAAAGCTGCGGCCGTAGCGGCTGACGGTGTGGACGCCAACTCCGACCTCCATGCCTCATCCGGATACCGCCACCAGATGGCTAAAGTCTACACGGCGCGCGCTCTCACCCAGGCGCTCTCGAGGGCTTCTTGAAGGTTGCGGGCTCGTACACGCTGCCCCTACCGCGCGAACGCGCCTACGAACTTCTACAGGATCCCGAGATCCTCGCCCGGTGTATGCCGGGAACCGAGCACCTGACACGTACCGGCCCTGACGAGTACGAGATGCAGATGAAGATGGCCATCTCTGCCGTCCAGGGGCTGTTCGCCGGAAAGATCCGTATCACCGATCAGAAGCCGCCCGAGCAGTTCCGCCTTACGGTGGACGGTTCTGGGAAAGTGGGATTCATGAAGGGCGATGGCCTGCTAACTTTGGTATCCACCGATTCCAGCACAGAGGTTCACTATGAAGGCGAGGTGCACGTGGGCGGTATGATCGCCGGAGTGGGCCAGCGCCTGATCGATACCACGGCAAAAATCGTGATCCGGAAGTTCTTCGAAAAGCTAGCGGAGAATGCTACGCAGGCGCAACAGGTAAACCCGATTTCCGGCGCCTAAAACGGGCCACTTAGGGAAACGCGCAAGAACTATAAGGCTCTTATTTGCTTATAGTTACTGTAGCCACCGAATTAGGGGAACGCGGCGCCGTGCGATACTAAAATCATAACCGACAACTGGTGTTTTTTAGATGTCTCACATTCAAGAGGCGATAAGTCGTTATAACAAGATTCTCGAAGCACCCGCCCACAAGGACCTTTCCTGGGTGAAGCTTCTCCACGAGCAGATGGAAGCCGAGCGCCTTTCCGCCGGCGGACGTTTGCTGTGTCCCTTTCTTCGACCTAATTTCGTCACCCGCCGCCAGTATGAATCCATGGTGAGGACCGGCGAGGCGCTGATATCCGCGATCGAGCGGATGGAACAAATCGTGCTCGGTTCACCCGCGCTCTTGGCCCGGATGCAACTATTACCGGCCGAGAAAATGCTGGCCACCGTCGATCCGGGCTATCACATGTCGGAAGTCGCGGCGCGGTTCGACTTGCATCTTTCGAACGGAACGATGCAGGTGGTTCAATACAATGCCGATTCTCCGTCCGGACTCGCCTGGGCTGAGGGGCTGGCTGACGTTTTCTATGATTGCCCGCCAGTGAAGGAGTTTCGCAAGCGGTACCATCTGACGCGCGTCGGCGGTAAGAAATACTTTCTCCTGGCGCTGCTGAAGGCTTATAAGCAGTTCATGGCCAACAAGAGTCAGGCGAACCAAAACGGCCACAGCAACGGGAACGGGCATAACGGCAACGGACATAACGGCAACGGACACAGCAAGAAACCGAATATCGCGATCCTTGAATTTCGGGGGCCGTTCGGCGCAGGCGGACCTGGCGAATACGCACTGATCCGCGACTTTTTCCGCGAGGAAGGTTACGCGTCCGAGCTTGTGTCACCCGAGCAGCTCGAGTACCGCGGTGGCGTTTTGCGCAGCGGGAGCTTCGATATCGATCTGATGTACCGGCGTATCAGCGTGCAGGAATTTCTGATGCGCTTCGACCTCTCGCATCCCCTGGTGCAGGCATATCGCGATCACGCCGTCTGCCTGGTAAACAGCTTCCGGTCGGAGATGACGCACAAGAAGGCGCTGTTCGGCCTGCTTACCGACGAGTCGCTGACTGCCAAGTTTCCGGCCGCCGAGCGCCGCGCGATTAAGGACCACGTAACGTGGACCCGTCTGGTCGCGCCCGGCAAGACCACATATCACGAACGCCCGATCGACCTTCTGGACTTCATTCACCAGCATCGTGACAAGCTCGTGCTGAAGCCCAACGACGATTACAGCGAACAGCAAAGCTTCACAGGCTCCGAAATGGACCAGCCGGCATGGGAGCGGGCGGTCCGGCAGGCGCAACGCTCACCCTACGTGGTGCAAGAGAAAGTCGAGCCGGTTCTGTCGACCTTCCCCATGATGACCTACGGCCATCTGGAATACCGGGAAATGCAGGTGGACGTCCATCCGCAAGCGTTTCTAGGCAAGGTGTCGGGCTGCGCAAGCTGGCTTTCTTCCGGTGTCGGCGGGTATTCCTCCTCGGCCGGGATGGCGCCAACCTTCATCATCGACCAGAAGTAGAGTGGGGCAGGCCCTGCGGCCTGCCGCTTAGATCCTTTCGATGCTCACGCTCGCCCGCAGGTTGGCTACGCCGGCGGTGTGGCGGGCGTCGGTCACCGAGAACGCAATAGCGTCTTCTGCCCAGTCGTGCCAGACGCCGTCGGGATCGTGTGAGGCCGCGGTTAACGTGTACTCCTGCGGGCATAACTCGCATCGGAAGCCGAAATTCAGGCGCAGGGCGTCGCCGGGGGCGCATGGTCCGAACTTCAGCCTCTCCAGTTGCGTATTCGTGCCGAAGACGTTCAAGCCAATCCGGGTGCGGATGAGGATGCCAACCACCGGCTCGGTGACTGCCTGCTTGAATTTTATCGACACGCGCATCACGGCCAGTTCACCGCTGCGCAGGACTCGGGTCGGCTTGCCGTCTTCTCCCAGGATTTCCACGTTCTGGAGTTCGGCGCGGCCATCACCACGCCGCAGACGGGGCGAAAGCGGCGCTTGAATGGTTTGTCCCCACTCGCGAATGCGCCGGCTAATGTGGGTACGGTAGGCGTCGATCGCCTCAGCCGGATCGCCGCGGCCAATGAGGCGCCCTTCCCGGAGCCACCAAATTTCATCCGCAAGATCGAGCAGCAGTTCTTCATCGTGCGAAGTGAAAAGGATAGTGGCGCCGGCCTGGCGCATACGATCGATGGCCATGACGGCGCGCGCACGCACTATCCCGTCGTGTATCGCGAGCGCATGGTCTAATAGCAGGGTATCCACGGGCGCGAAATTCAACGGATCGGTCGGACCGATATAGCGCCGCTTGGTACCCACTGCGACCGAACCGCCGCTCAATGGCTCTAGCCCGGCGGCGACACGCAATAGCTTGCTTTTTCCGGCCCCGTCTTCGCCGATGATGCCTATGGCCACACCGTCTGGCGCCTTCACATCCAGTTGCAGCGGCGGACAGCTCACTTTTCGGAATTCGACGGGCATTTCAGATAGGATAACTGTAAACGGGACGGCATTTGCGCGCAAGAAACGGATAGTTTCCGGGCGGCGTCCGCTTTATTCTGTGGACATGGCAACCTCTCAAGTGGTGATGGATGAAGCGCGATGGCAGGTGGTGCTGGCACGTGAAGTTTGCGGGAACGAGCGGTTCGTGTACGGGGTTCGCTCGACAGGCGTGTATTGCCGGCCGGGATGTCCCTCTCGCCGGCCGCGGCGCGCTAACGTTTTATTCTTTCCGGTACCTGACGACGCCGAACGCGCTGGATTCCGGCCGTGCCGCCGTTGCCGTCCCGAGCAGCCTCGAGGTATCTCGCCGCAAATCGAGATGATCAGCCGAGCCTGCCAGGTCATCGAGAAGAGCCTCGATGCGCCGGTGACGCTGGCATCGCTCGGCGAAGAGTTGCAGTCGAGCCCTTTTCATCTGGAGCGCACGTTCAAGCGGTTCCTGGGAATCACGCCGCGCCAATACGCGGATGCGCTGCGGCTGGAGCGGCTGAAGACCAATCTGCGAACGGACCGTGATGTCACCGAGGCACTATACGAAGCGGGTTATGGATCGAGCCGGAGTCTCTACGAGCGGGCGCCGAAGCAGCTCGGCATGACGCCAGCCACATATCGGCGTGGCGGACGCGGAATGGACATTGCATATACCACCGTTCACTCGCCGCTCGGGCGGCTGCTGGTGGCAGGAACCGAACGCGGTATTTGCGCAGTGTGTCTCGGTGACGACGAAGGCGCGCTCGAGAAATCGCTGGTCGCGGAATATCCGGAAGGCAAGCTCCGGCGCGATAATTCGAAGCTACGGCTGTGGGTTCTGGCGCTGATCTCGCATCTTTGCGGGAAAGAGCCGCACCTCGATCTTCCGTTGGACGTGCGCGCTACGGCATTTCAGTGGCGCGTCTGGCAGGAGTTGCGAAAAATCCCGTACGGAGAAACGCGCAGCTATTCGCAAATTGCGCAAGCCATCGGACGGCCAAAAGCAGCGCGTGCCGTGGCGAATGCATGCGCCGCAAATCCCGCGGCTATTGTGATTCCCTGCCACCGCGTAGTGCAGGAAAGCGGCGAACCCGGCGGCTATCGCTGGGGCGCGGAACGCAAACGGACGATTTTAGCGCGGGAAGGTCTGAGCAAAGTGTAAGTTACGCCGCGAATGAACGCGAATCTATGGACTGTAAACGATACACTTCCACTCCACCCTGGGTTTCTGAAAGTTGATGCGCAATGCCAACTTGATTCCGGATGCTTTCAGATAGTTGATGCACTGCGCAAGATGCTCGTTAGCGAACTGATCCACGCATTTCAGCTCTACGATGAGCTGTTCCTCGATTAACAGATCGGCAACATACGCACTGACCTTTATAGCCGACCGGAAAGGAGGCCTGAGACCTGACATTAAGCCCCCGCGAAACAAGTTCCTGCACTAAGGCCCGCTCATAAACCTTCTCCAAAAACCCGGCCCCAAGCACGTTCGACACCTCGTAAGCCGCCCCGTAAGCCGCCCCGTAAGCCGCCCCGTAAGCCGCCCCGATAACCGTCTTCACGAGAAGATCTAATTCGCGTATATTCGCGTCCATTCGCGGCCCCTTTGACTTGTCTTCAAAGGTCTCCACAAATCTCAAGAAACTAAATCGCCACCCCCTCATCCAATCCGCTTTTCCGGAACCATTCGCGGCGTCCCGCCCGCCCATCCGCAGCCAATGTAAATTCAGCGTGTTTTCGCACCCCTGCGTAGAGCCATGCCGCCGTATCACAGAAGCTCTCGCAGCAGTACTCGCGCCACTTCCGCGTCCTCTCACGGCGATCGCGCGCCGTGAGTTTGCCCTTTCGCCACTCCGCCGACCACCCCAGTTCCCCACGCATCTGCCGCCGCAGTTCGCGCGCGATCATCTCTTCGTACGAACGCCTCTTCGCGTTTCCCAGGCGCAGCCATGCAAAGTGAAACAACTCGTGGACGAAGATTCGCGCGAACTCCTCGGGATGGGCCATGAGGGCTTCCTCAATGGCCATTCGCCTCTGCCGCAAATCCGTTGCCGCATGCGCCTCGCCTCCAGAGCCGTCCGGAATGGCGCTTCGAAATTCGATCTCGACGGGTCGCCCGGAGACGCGCGGAATGGTCGCGGGCCACGGGCTCCCCCTATTGCCGCAATTGGGAAAGAACACTCTTGGGCACCTTGGCCACCAGGTTCACCCGCGGATCGACGATCTCGGCAACGTCATAGTGCATCGACGTTCCCAACACCATCGCCACTTCGGCTGAATTCAGCTTGTAATCGCGCTCCAGCCACCGCGCCATGTTCGTCGTGGCCGCCTGTAGCGCGTCCTCGAGCGAGTTGCCGATCCCCAGCGCCATTACGTATTCGCTGTTCTCCGCGCGCGGCATTTCGATCGACTGGCCTTGCACCACATCTACGGAGAACTCCACATCCATCGACGTCTCCAGCGCGTCGCCGGTCAGCTCGGCGTCGCCCTGGGCTGCGTGCCCGTCGCCCACGAACAGCAGAGCGCCGGGCTGATAGACCGGAAAGTAAACTGTTACGCCCTCGCGGATCTGGTTGTAGTCCAGGTTGCCGCCAAAGCTGCCCGGGTAAGTCGACTCGATCGCGCTCCGTCCCGGCGGAGCCACTCCCACGCAACCCAGCATGGGCGCGAGCTTGATCGAAAAGTTTTTCAGTTTTTCCGTGGGATTTTTTAGCGCTGCGACACCACGCTCGCGATCCAGCCGCCACTCGCTGTCGAATTTATCTTCTGGCTTCAGATCCTTGAAATAATCCGGATTCAAAGCGCTCCCTACCACGGCATGGCTGTGGTGCGCCGAATCGCGATTCATGCGGATGCGAGTGAAATGCACTACCAATGTGTCGCCGGGCCATGCGTTTTCGACGTAAAACGGACCAGTGAGGGGGTTTGGACCAGGCGATCTCTGCTTCCCGCTGGCATCCATTCCTTCGGCGTCGATGGTGGATGTACTGACACTGTCGCCCGGATAGACGTGCAACACCGGCGCGATCCCGCTAGAAAACTCCCGTTGAAAGGATCGCGGGAAGAATCGATGCGTTTTTGGGGCACCCGCCGGCCGCTCGGCCAGGTGTTGGCCGGTCCAGCTCACCACCTCATCGTGGAGCTTGCCGGTCCCGACCAGAACCCCCTCGATCGTCGTTCCCTTGAAATCCCCGATGACCTTGCCGTCATTCTGGCGAACGGTAAAGGCCACGGCCTCGCCGCGCGCCGTCCCTTCGAGTGCCATGGCATCGAACTGGCCGGCGAGCTTCTCGCCGCTGGTTTGGATGGCCGCACGGCTGTATAAGGGTTCGCCAAATCGCGTGATTGTGATTTCCCAAACGCCGTCGAGCGCCGCCGCAAAGAGGCCCGGCGCCAAGCACAGCACCGAGAGGGTGAAAATGGCCGCTCTCCAGAGAACAGATGTCATATCCATCATTCCAGTAAGCTTATCGCTAGTCCGGGTACGATGGTGGACGGCAAATTTGGAAGTTTCCCGGCGCGGCTGTGTAAACTCGCGTACAATGAAAGTATGGCGAGAGGCTGGGAAAGTAAGTCGGTCGAAGCCCAGATCGAATCCGCCGCCAGTAAGCCAAAAGCGATCCCTAGGCCCCATTTGAGTCAAGAACAGATCCAAGAGATGCGCGAGAAAGAGAACCTGGAATTGTCGCGTACGCGCGTACAGCGGGAACTGTCCAGCAGTGAAAATCCCCGTTATCAGGAGATTTTGCGCAAGGCTCTGGCTGATCTTGACGGGAAACTTGCGCTTTTGGAACCGGCGAAAAAAGCAATCGCGGTAGCGGCCCGCTAACGTTTCACCTTCTTTGCAACCAGCGCTACGCTGTCCGCCGTTGCGAAGCGGGGCTCGATATCGGTTGGTATGTCTTTCAGCGTGCTGAGAGCTGCCGCCAGTTGCGGCCGCAACACTCCCAGTTCATCCAGCATTTTCTTTGCGCCTGCGTAATCGCCGGTGGCTTCAAGAGTCAGCAGATCGTGGTCCAGGTCACGCACAGCGGATTTGATTTTGCCGAAGTTCACGGCATACGTGCCGTTGGAGTTGGCTGCAAATGCGCCATGGTCAGTCAAATAATTGAACTGCATGGCCATCCCTTTGCCGTGCGCCTCATGCACCCCGAAACGCAGGGTGCGAAACGCCGATGCCAGAAACGTGTTGTAAAGCAGCCGCTCGTTTCGTTCTCCACCAGGCAAGAGGCCGCGATCATATAAGTGCTGCAGCATGAAAAGTCCGGTGACATCGGCTTTGGCTTCTTCGACCGCGCTGAATAGCTCTTTCAATTCCTGCCGCGGCGTGGTCTGGCGTCCGTCAACCTGAATGCTGTGCGGGCCGATGCCGTGCGTCATCTCGTGCGCCAGAATATGCGTGAAGAACGCATCGAAGCTGAGATCGCGCTGTGCATCGGGCGTTAGCATTCGCTTCGAAATCGGCGTCAGCGTGCTTTCGAACTTAGCCTCGGACACGTTCTTCAGCATGACGCGCTTCGATCCTTTTTCCTGAACCACGCGATCGTCATTAGGAAGGTTGTAGGCCGCGGTCTGCACGCCGTGATTGCCATCTCCGGCGGAGAAGATCTCGTTCACCACCCGGATGGGTGCAGCGGCGCCGATCTTCGGATTTCGATAACGGGCGTCGATGGGCAGGTTATCCTCGATCTCCTGCATGTGCCCGGCGAAGAACTTTACCTTGGCGGTCTCCTGTTCGTCGCGAAGGTTCACATACGCTTCAAATGCCGCCTTATATCCAAACAGCTCGTCGTTATAGGTTTCGTAAGGACCGATGGTGACATCGAGCGGAGCGTCGAGATCCATCCAGGCAAGATCGCTCGCATAGTAATCGTTGGAGAGAAAAGCATCGGCGCGCAAGGTGAGAAACTTGCGCAGCGTTTCGTTGTTGGTGAAACCAGCCGCTTGACGCAACAGATCCGCGGCCTGTTCCAGTTCCTTCCGGTAAGCCTTGCTGTAAGGCACCGTTTGCAGCCTTCTGGCATCATCACGGACGATTATGGTGAAGAATCCCGCGGCATTCTCCCGCTGCGTTTTCGGCAACCCTTTCACCCAGCTTTCGAACTCGTCTTTGGTCATATCGGGAGGGTAAAAATTCGCGCCGGGCAGTTTCTTCGGCGGAACGCCCGGAAGAAAAGCGGTGTGGTCGTCCAGATCCGACCAGGGACCTTTGTTGATCCAGAAATAATGGCTGCGTGCCCTGCCTAGCGGCGACCCGTCCTTTTCGAGCTGCGTCATCAGAGCCGCGTTGCCGCTCCATAACTGCGTGAGAAAGATGGTATTGACGATTCTCGAAGCCTCAATCAGCTTCACCAGCGCCTTCCGATCGCCGGCGGAGAGTCCGGAGGTGTCCACGCGTATCTCGGTGGGGGCGAAGCGCGCGATCATGCGCTGGAGCTCGGCGAGACTGGCGCCTTGCGGTTCCGAGCCGCCCGCGCCCGCGACCGCCAGAAGCACAGGCAGCATTTTCTTCATGATTCCCATTATGGCAGTCACCGTATACGGACAAATTTATTTCCTTGCCGGCTTAGAACATCCGTCCGCAGAGCCGTTCGCGTCGCCGGAGCCGGCGTCTAGCATGGAAATGCGATGGATCGAATGGCTCCGAAAGAAGATCAGGCGCCCGCACCGGAACTCGAAACCGCCCTGCGCAAAGAGCAGAAGCTGGAAATGATGGGTGCGCTGGCGGGCTTTATAGCCCACGATCTCAATAACGAGCTGACGGTGATCCTGGGGAACGTAGGTTTGTCACTCGATTCCCTGGACCCCGATCACCCGCTTTACGAAGGCCTGCAGGAGGCCCAGAAGGCCACCCAGCGCTGCGTGGAAATGACGAGCGCGCTACTGAACCTGGGGCAGAGCGTGAAGCCGGAATTGCGGCCCGTCCAAATGGACCAGCTGCTGAAGGGCACCGAGCGAATTCTGCGCAAAGTGCTTCCCCGCAACGTCCCCACCAAGTTTGCCAGGCATACGCACCTGCCGACGATCATGGCCGATGGAAACCAGATCCAGCAGGTGATCATGACGTTGGCGGCTAGCGCCGGCCGCGCTATGCCGGAAGAAAGCCTGCTCGAAGTACAGGCCAGGAACGGCCCAAAGTACATCACGATCACAATTTCTGTTTCGAACGTGGGGCGGCTACAGGAAAATCCGAAGCGGCTGTTTACGCAGGTCTCACCGTCGAAGACCATCCTCGAAACGGGCACTTTCGGGCTGGCCCGCGACATCGAGATTGTCCGCGCTCACGGCGGCTCGATTGACATCGCGCGCGACGCCAATTCAGTGACGTACCGGATCTCTCTGCCCGCCCTGAGCCGCTCCGATCAGCCGGCCGGGCAGCCAAAAAACTTAGCCGAGAGTTCGGCTTGCGTGCTGATCGCGGATGACGAGGGCCCAGTGCGGCGCGCGGCCGTGCACATTCTATTGAGTAAGGGATATAACATCATGGAAGCCAGCGATGGCGAGGAAGCCGTGCGCGTATTTTCCGAAAATCCCGACACGATCGACCTGGTGTTCCTGGACGTGACAATGCCCGGCCTTTCGGGGCTCGAAGCGCTCGATCAGATACGCCAGATACGCCCGAATATCAAGGCGCTGGTGGCCAGCGGCTATCCCCTCGATGACGCCACCGGACATTTTCTTGCCAAGCCCTATTCGCCGATCGACCTGGTGCGGCGGATTCAGGACGTCCTCAACGGCACTGACGATGTATCCCGCGTATAATCGAAGTGAGTGCGCATTCTCGGAATCGAGTCTTCCTGCGATGAGACCGCCGCCGCGGTGGTGGAAGACGGCCTCTCGATTCTCTCCTCCGTTGTTGCCTCCCAGTTAGCCACACATGCGCGGTATGGCGGCGTGGTGCCGGAGCTGGCATCGCGTGAGCACCTGCGCGCCATCGTACCGGTGGTGCGCCTCGCGCTCGCCGAATCCAAGAGCACCTACGCAGACCTGGCCGCCATTGCCGTAACCGTCGGGCCGGGTCTGGTGGGATCGCTACTGGTGGGGCTCACGTTCGCAAAATCGCTTTCCTTTGCCCGCGGCATTCCGCTCATCGGAGTCAATCACATTGAAGGGCATGTTCATGCCGTTGTGATTGAGTCGCAGCAGCGGGGCACGCCGGTGGAGTTTCCGGCGCTGGCGCTAATCGTGAGCGGCGGCCACACACATCTATTCGAGGTGAGTGAAGGTTTTTCGTACCGCTTGCTGGGAAAAACGCGGGACGACGCCGCGGGCGAGGCCTTCGACAAAGTGGGTAAATTACTGGGGTTCGGCTATCCCGGCGGCCCGGTCATCGACCAGCTCGCGCCCTATGGGAATCCTCGCGCCGTTCCGTTCACCCTGGCCAAGATGAAAGGCAATGCGCTCGATTTCAGCTTCAGCGGACTCAAGACGGCGGTGCTGCGGTGGACGCAGGCGCGCGACCTCGTGGGCGAGATCCAGAAGCGCAAAGAACTGCTGGCCGCACATCCGAGGCCGACCCTCGAACAATGGCGAGCAGTGACCCCGCAAGAAACGCTGGACCTTCTGGCATCGTTCCAGAGCACCGTGATTCAGGAACTGCTGCGCCGCGCGGCTGCGGCCGCCGAATCCGTGGGCGCGCGCGCTCTTATCATTTCCGGCGGTGTGGCGTGCAACTCCGGCCTGCGTGCCGCGACGCGCGCCGAGCACCTGCCGTATCCCGTCCACTTTCCAACTCCTGAGCTTTCGACAGACAACGCCGCCATGATCGCTGCGGCGGCATTTCCCAAGCTGGCACGCCGCGAGTTTAGCGACCTGAGTGTTGCGGCCTCGGCTAATTTGCCGCTGGCGTAGAAAGGCTAGCTAAGCTAGCGCGCCAAGTCCGTCCGGCTGAATACGATCGTATGTGGTAATTCTCGACGGATTGAGAACGCTCCGGCGGGCCGCGAAACCGAGATACAGTAGACTGACGGAATAGACTTATGAACCTGGCGCGCAGAGATTTCTTCCTTGTGGCCGCCGGCGCACTTCTCCGCGCGGAGGACCGCGTCAAGCGCGACATGTTGGTGCGCTCCACTCGTCCCGAAGATCTGGAGATGCCACTTGCCGGGTTCTCGGACTATATCACGCCGATCGAGCATTTCTTCGTCCGCACGCACGTCTACGTGCCCACGGTCAATGCGAGCGAATGGCGGCTCAAGGTGGAGGGTGAAGTGTCCACGCCGCTCACGCTCCCCATGGAAGAGCTGAAAAAACTTCCGCCGGTCGAACTGGTAAGCGTCGTCGAGTGCGCAGGCAACGGGCGCGGCTTCTACGAGCCTTCTGTTCCGGGTCTGCAATGGGCGAGTGGCAGCCGTGGGCAACGCTCGCTGGAGCGGCGTGCGCTTGGCCGACGTTCTCAAGCGAGCCGGTGTCAAAGATTCTGCCAGGGAGATTCTCTTCGATGGCGCGGATGTTCCGCTTGGGACCATGCCGGATTTCCAGCGGTCGATAACGATAAAGAAGGCGCTCGATGGGAACACGCTTCTCGCTTACGCAATGAACGGCGAGACTCTGCCAGTGAAGCACGGCTTTCCGCTGCGGGTGGTGGCGCCGGGCTGGGCGAGCGATTCCTGGGTCAAATGGGTGACGTCCATCCGCGTGCTGGACAAGGATAGTGACGGATTCTGGATGAAGAACGCTTACCGGCATCCGGGAAAACCGGTTGCTCCGGGTACCGCAGTCCCGCCGGAAAAAATGCAGCCGGTAACCAGCTTGCGCGTCAAGAGTGTGATTGCCGCGCCGATTGATGGGTCACAAGGGCTCATCGGCAGCCCGCTCGCCATTCGCGGCGTTGCCTGGAGCGGGGATGCCGGCCCGGTAACGTCGGTCGATGTGAGTGTCGATGGGGGCCGCTCCTGGAAGCAGGCGGCGCTCCACGAGGATCAGAAAACCCAGTTCGGCTGGCGCCAGTGGGAGTTCAACTGGACGCCGCCTCAAGAGGCTTATTACACGATCCTGGCGCGGGCGCGCGACGCCGCCGGAAACACGCAGCCATTTGACCAGGAGTGGAATCCGTCGGGGTATGGATGGAACGTGGTTCCGCGAGTGGGCGTGGACGTGGTCAAGGAGCTTTCCAACCCGCCGCAGCCTGCACAGCCGTCCAGTTCCCTCACAACGCCGCCCGCTGGATTCAGGAATGCGTGCCTGGTCTGCCATGAGGATGACGTTATCCGCCAGCAACGCCTCACACGCGCCCAGTGGGATCGCGAACTCAAGAAAATGACCGGCTGGGGCGCGCAGGTCAAAGACGAAGAGCGCGAAGGATTCCTCGATTATCTGTTCGCCAACTACGGCCCGCGCCCGCGCAGCCGCTGACACCGGTCACACTTTGAACTTCTGGATGTAATCCGGCCGCAGCTCGCTTCCCATGCCAGGCATTTCGGGCGCCAGCACCGCGCTGCCCGCGGACCGCAATTGCTCTATGGTCGACGAATCGCCCTTGAGACTGCCGCTCTCCATGTAAATGGCATTGGGCATGGCGAGCAGCATGTGCAGATTGGCCGGGCCGCCGCCGTGGCTGGCAAGCTCGATTCCGAAACCATCGGCAATCGCGCCGATTTCCATCCACTCCGTGACGCCGCCGGACCGGCGATTGTCGGGCTGCACCACGTCCGCTCCGCGCCGCGAGATCAAGTCGACAAACGCATACTTGGTGTACTCGTTCTCGCCCGTCGCGATGCGGATGTCGAGCTCACGGGCCAGTTCGGCATAAGCCGCGTGATCCTGAGGCGCCAGGGGCTCTTCCAACCAGAAGCAACCCATCTGCTGGTAAACGCGCCCGCGCCGGATCGCTTCATTGAGATTAAATTTCTGATTGGCGTCCACCATCACGCGCCGGCCTTTGCCTGCGATTGCCTGAGCGGCCGTGATGCGAGCGACGTCGTCATCGAGCGACTCGCGGCCCACTTTGATCTTCACCGCGTCGAAGCCTTCTTCGATCGCGGCGCCCACAGATTTCTTGAACTGCGTAAGATCCCCGTCATTTTCGTAATACCAGCCGCACATCGAGTACACCGGCATCCGGTCGGCGTACGCGCCCAGCATCTTGTAAACCGGCAGGCCGGCGGCCTTGCCGAGGATGTCCCAAACGGCAATGTCGACGGCGGCGATGGCGAATTGCGTGATGCCCTGGACGCCCGCGTATTCGAGCGCCTTCCAAAGATCCGACCGAAGCCGTTTCGGAAAACCGGGGTCCTTGCCCATGACAACGGGTTTGACTTCGTTTTGCAAGATGGACTCGACCACACGCGGGCCGCCGCCAATCATGCCGAACGAGCTGTACGCCCATCCGGTGACGCCCGCATCCGTCTGCAATCGCAACACCACTCCGCCGCCTTCCTTGCCGAAATCGTGAATGGCATCCGCGAAAGTCCGGCCAGGAGGAAATCGCAGCACGTCCGTTTCAAGCCCGGTAATTTTTAGCTGATTCTTCAACGCATCCGTTGCCCGGAGCAGAGGAGCAGGAAGAGAAACGGCGCCCGCCGCCAGAAACTGCCTTCTGTTCATGAGTGCCAGGATAAGTCTTGGGGAAAGTGGACACAAGCCGGAGGGCTTGGGGTTCGTTGATATGGCCTTTCGTCTTCCCTTGCAACCGTCCGGGCGACGCAATTGCGAAACCATGACGCAGCGGACGATACTGGACTGATGCACAGCTTGCCGAGCCGGCTCCCGGTGTGTGTGCGCGGACTCCGCAAGGTATACAGCGATGTTGTCGCGGTGGACGGGCTCGATCTGGACGTCCGGGCGGGCGAGTGTTTCGGCCTGCTGGGTCCCAACGGCGCAGGCAAGACCACGACCATCGAGATCTGCGAAGGATTGACGCCGCAGGATGCGGGCACGGTGGAACTGCTGGGATTGCGTTGGGAAACTGACGCTGACGAGCTTCGCCAGCGCCTTGGAGTGCAGCTACAGGAAACGCAACTTTCCGAGAAGCTTACGGTTGACGAAACCGTGCGCCTGTTCCGCAGTTTCTATCGCCAGGGGCCATCGGTATCTGAGGTCATTGCGATGGTGCAGCTCGAGGAGAAGCATACCTCTCGCGTAGGCGGGCTCTCCGGCGGCCAAAAGCAGCGGCTGGCGATGGCGTGCGCGCTGGTGGGTGATCCCGATCTTTTGTTTCTGGATGAGCCAACCACCGGGCTCGACCCGCAGGCGCGCCGGCAGGCTTGGGATCTGATCGAGCGCTTCAAGAGCGAAGGCCGCAATGTCATTCTGACCACGCATTACATGGACGAAGCGGAACGGCTGTGCGATCGCGTGGCGGTGATGGATCATGGCAAGATCATTGCTCTGGGGACGCCGAGAGAATTGATTGCCTCGATTGGCGCGGAGCATATGGTGGAGTTTTCCGTGGTGGATGGGACCGGACCCGTGGACATGGCCGCGCTGGAGCGGCTGGACGGCGTGCGTGTAGCGCGGTGCGAGAATGGCGGGTACCAGTTGCATGTGAGCGAACTACACCGCGCGGTGGCCGCGCTGTTTGATGAGCTGTCGGGACGCCGCATTCCGCTGACCGAATTGCGTACGCATTCGGCGACGCTCGAGGACGTCTTTGTTTCGCTCACGGGGAGGCATTTGCGCGATGAGTGAAGGAACGGCGCTGGTCCAGACGCGTGAAATGCGACCCGCAGCCGGGCGCCGGCCGTTCATCGAACACTCACTCGTCCAGCTGACGCTCGTCCGCTTTCGCGAGTTCTGGCGCGAGCCGGAGGCCGTGTTTTGGGTCTTTGTCTTTCCTATCCTGCTCACCACTGGCCTGGGAATTGCGTTTCGAAATCGTCCTGCCGATGTCGTGAAGGTCGGCGCAGTGGGTCCGCAACTGGCGGGAGTGATGCGCACTAACAAATCACTTTCGGTCGAACTGCTGGATCGCGCGGCGGGAGAGCAGGCACTGCGCGCGGGCCGGATCGTGCTGCTGGCAGTGCCGGCGGCCGATGGCGCTGTGACGTACCGTTACGATGACACCAATCCAGAGGGGCGCAACGCGAAGCTTTTGGTTGACCGCACCGTGCAGCACGCGGCTGGGGCTCACGATCCCGTCGTTGCCTCAGACGACCTGGTGCGAGAGCCGGGCTCGCGGTATATAGATTTTCTGGTACCGGGCCTGTTGGGTATGAACCTGATGGGAAGCGGCATCTGGGGACTGGGTTTCGCTATCGTGGACGCGCGCAGAAAGAAACTGCTGAAGCGTCTGATTGCCTCGCCCATGCCGCGCAGCCAGTACCTCCTTTCCTTTCTGCTGGCCCGGCTGGCCATGCTTTACGTCGAGGTGGCGGCGTTGATCGGCTTCGGCGCCTGGGTCTTCGGTGTGCCTGTGCGGGGCTCGCTGTGGGAACTGGCGATCCTCTGCCTTCTGTCCTCGCTATCGTTCAGCGCACTGGGACTGCTGATTGCGTCGCGTGTGCGGACCATCGAAGGCGCCTCCGGCCTGATGAACTTCATCATGCTGCCAATGTGGATCTTTTCCGGGGTCTTCTTTTCCTCGGATCGTTTTCCGAACATGCTGCAGCCGTTCGTCCGCGCGCTGCCGCTCACCGCTGTCATTGACGCATTACGCGCTCAGATCCTGCAGGGCGTTTCGCTAACCCAGCTCACACCCCAACTGGCGATCATCACCGGATGGCTGGTAGTCTGTTTCTTTACGGCACTCAAGCTGTTTCGCTGGCGTTGAAACCCCGCACGCCGTAGATCGTGATACAAGGGTAATCATGCTCCGCCGCACGTTTCTGCAAGCCACCTCGAGTGCCGCTCTAGCTGCTGCTGCGAATGCGCCGGGTGAAGGCATCCGGCTGGGATTCGACACTTTCTCCGTTCGTGATTTTCATTGGAAAGACATTCAGTATCTCGATTATGCCGCCAGCCAGAAGCTCGACACCGTCCAGCTTTCCAGCCTGGATGATTACGAAAGTCTCGACCCTGCGCATCTGGCCAAGGTAAAGGATCACGCGGAGCGGGTGGGCGTCACGATTGATGTGGGCATCGGCACCATTTGCGAGATCGCCAAGGGCTGGAATCCGAAAGAAGGCACTTCCACTGCTTATCTCCGCAAGGGTCTGGGAGTCGCGAAGTCTGTCGGGGCTCATGCCATGCGCTGCAACTTGGGGACGCGAGAGGACCGGCCGAATCTCGACCGTTGCATTGAAGCCACGGTGAAGGCTCTGCAATCGGTGCGCTCGGAGGCGCTCGACTCCGGCGTTCGCGTCGCTGTAGAGAACCATGCGGGCGATATGCAGGCGCGTGAAGTGAAAATGTTGATCGAGGCAGCCGGGAAGGATTTCGTGGGCTCGTGCCTGGATAGCGGCAATCCGTTGTGGGCGGCCGAAGATCCGCTGCTCACGCTCGAAACGCTCGGCCCGTACGTCGTCACCACGCACATCCGCGACACCGCCGTCTTCGAGCACCCTCGCGGCGCCGCGGTGCAATGGGTGGCGCTCGGCGACGGATCCATCGACCTTCACCGGTTCGTCGAGTTGTACCAGAAGCTGTGTCCAAAAGCGTCGATGCAGCTCGAGATCATCACCGGCGTCCCGCCTGATATTCTGCCGTATCTCGAGCCGGGTTTCTGGAAGGTGTTTCAACGCACTCCGGCCTGGGAATTTGCCCGGTTCCTGAAGCTGGCGAAGAGCGGCCATCCGTATATGGGGCCGATGGTAATCGCCGGATGGGGAAATAAGTCGCCAGCGATTGCGGAGGCGTTCAAGGAACAGCAGCGCGTGGATCTGGAACGCAGCTTTGAGTACGCCAAGAAAGTTTTGGGCGTCGGCGTGAGGTGGAAGAGTTGAGCGCCGCAAACACATCCGCCGTTCCCATCCGCCTTGGATTCGACAGCTACTCGATCCGCGATTTTCGCTGGAAAGATATTCAACTTCTCGACTACGCGGCGAGTCTCAAGCTGGACACGGTTCAGCTCTCCGGCCTCCACGACTATGAGAGCCTCGAGCCGGCCCACCTTCAGAAAGTCAGAGAGCACGCAGCGCGGGTGGGAATTGCGATCGACGCCGGCATTGGCTGCATCTGCCCGCTTTCCGAGGGCTGGTATCCGAACCTGGGAACTCCAACGGAGTATTTGCGCAAGGGGCTGAATGTTGCTAAAGCCGTTGGCGCGCAGTCTATGCGCTGCTACCTGGGCGGCAGGGGCGACCGTCCGCAGCTCGAGCGGTGCATGGAAGCCACCATTCAAGCACTGCGCTCGGTGCGGCCGGAAGCTCTCGATCTGGGCGTCCGCATCGCCGTGGAGAACCATTCCGGCGACATGCAGGCGCGCGAGGTCAAATCGCTGATCGAAGCGGCGGGCAAAGATTTTGTCGGTTCGTGCCTGGATAGCGGCAACCCGATGTGGGTGGTGGAAGATCCGCTGGTGGCGCTTGAGATCCTGGGGCCTTATGTGGTCACAACGCACATTCGCGATTCCGCGGTGTTCGAGCATCCGCGCGGGGCCGTGGCGCAATGGGTCGCGCTGGGCGATGGCTCTGTCAACTTCTATCGCTTCGTCGAGCTTTATCGAAAAGTCTGCCCGCATGCCTCCATGCAGCTCGAAATCATCACGGGACGGGCGCCGACGGTGCTCGGTTATCTCGAACCCGATTTCTGGACGGTGTTTCCGCACATGCCCGCATGGGAGTTTGCGCGCTTCGTGGAACTCGCCAAGAGCGGACATCCTTACATGGGACCCATGGTGATCGGCGGTTCCGGAAAGCAGCCGCCGGCGATCGAGGCCGCTCTCAAAGAGCAGCAGCGCACGGACCTGGAGCGCAGCCTGGAGTACGCGAAGAAGGTGCTGGGCGTAGGGGTCCGGTGGCGGGGATGAGGTGCGTTATATTATCCGAAGTATCCGGAGGTCCCGTGAAGATAAACGTTTCGCTTGGATTTGCATTCCTGTTTTGTGGCGCGGTGTGGGCGGCCGACACCGTTCAACCGCTCGACGTCAAGCTCGGTCTTTGGGAGAGCACCACTACAATGGAGCACAGCGGAGCGCCGCCCATCCCTGACGAGGTTCTGGCCAAGCTGACGCCTGAGCAGCGCGCCAAAATTGAAGAGCGAGCCAAGGCCAGCGCACAGCAAGGCCCGAAGACAACCACGCGTAAGAGCTGCGTCAAGAAGGAAGATCTAGAGAAAGCGATGGCGTTTGGCAACAATGACAAGAGCTGTCATCGCACCGTGCTGGCCTCGACCAGCAGCAAGATGGAGTTCCGCATCGAATGCGGCGCGGGAACCATGAAATCAAATGGGGACGTTCACATCGAGGCGATCAATTCCGAGCACGTCAAAGGCTCCGTACAAATGACCATGGGCGATGGAACTCGAAGCATGAAGATCAATTCGACATTCGAGGGAAAGTGGCTGGGGCCAGTCTGCGAAGGGACGAAGTAACCGGTCTCATTCCTAAATCCTGCTAATCTGGAAACTTCGGGAATTTAAATCAATTCAAATCGAGGCAATAGTGTGCAAGTAGTGGCTGGAGTGGATCTGGGCGGAACCGCCATCAACTATACCTTAGTGAACGGGAAGGAGCAGTTCCTCATCGAAGGTCTGTTCGAGTATCCGGCCCGATCCAAAGAGGGCCCGGACATCTGTCTCCAGCAGATCGAAGACGGTCTCAAGAAGGCTGTTGATAAGGCCGGCGTTTTGCTCACCGATGTGGTGGCCGTCGGTCTGGACACCCCCGGTCCAGCGAGCGCCGACGGCGTGCTCAGTGCCGAAGGTTCTACGAATTTCGTACATACGGGATGGGGAGGATTTGACATCCGCGGGACGCTCGCCAAAAGACTGGGCAAACCCGCGACTTATCTGAACGATGGAAACGCGGGCGCCCTTTGGGGCCACTTCGCGATCTTCGGCGCAAACCACAGGCAGACATCTATTTCGGCGATCGTAGGCACCGGTCTGGGCGGGGGCGTCATTATCGATGGCAATGTCGTCAAGGGCAGAAAGGGCTTTGGCGGAGAATTGGGCCACGTGCTCATTCCCTACCAGAGCATCCCAGGAACGAGCGGGATGAAGCCTGCATGCAACTGCGGTCGCATGGGAGACCTCGAGTCGATGTGCTCTCTCACGGCAATTGAGAACACTCTTCTGCCGTTCTTCCTGGCCAAGTATCCCGATCACGAACTTGGCAAGATCGGCGACATTCACAAGGCCGCGAAGCTTGTGAGGGGCCTTGCCGAGAATGGCGATCCGATGTGCCAGGATATTTTTCGGGTGCAAGCGCGCGCTTTGGGCTTGTTCTTCGATGAAATGGTGAACACGTTCGACCCCGATGCTTTAATAGTTGGCGGAGGCGCGGTAGAGACGAACGAAAAGTTCCAGCGCTGGTTCATCGACGAAATTCGCGCGGGTATGCCCACCCAGCGGGAAGAGCAGGCGGATATTCCGGTTCATGTCATGCCCAACGGCGACACCGCCGGCGCTCGTGGGGCGGCAATTCAAGCACTGCAGTTCGCCCGCGAGAACCACCTGGGGCATTTGTCCACTTCAGGCGGTGATTAGGCCGGTCTGGCCTACGCTCGAATCAGCCTCTCCATCGCAGTCGCGAATAGATCGATCTCGCGAGGCGTGGTGTAGATGTTGGGCGTTACTCGCAAACCCTCGAAATCCTTGTGGACGATGGCGACGACAAGAATGCGCTGCTTCCACAATTCCTCTGCCAGCGCAGGAGCTTTCTTTCCTTCTACCGAAACCAGCACGACTCCACAGCTCTGCGCGGGATCGGGACTGGTGCGGATGGTGACATTGGGAAAACGGGACAGCCGGTCGGTCCACAGGCTTCGCAGGTAGCGCAGCCGTGCAGCCTTTCGCTCGCATCCGATGGATTCATGGAACGTCAACGCCTCGGCGATGGCATTGTGATTCGCTGCCGGATGGGTGCCGATCTCTTCGAACTTACGGATGTTGGCGTTCATAGTGGCTGGCGCGGCCATCATCGGCCATAACTTCTCGATCTTCTCCTTGCGGACGTAGAGAAAACCGGTTCCGTGCGGGGCGAGCAGCCACTTATGCAGGCTCGTGCCGTAGTAGTCGCAGTCGAGATCCTGGTGGGTGAACGGAAATTGCGCGTAGGCGTGTGCCCCGTCCACGATGGCTTCGATGCCGCGGCTGCGGGCCATCTGGCAGATTTTCTTCACTGGAAAAATCTGTCCCGTCAAGTTGGTGATGTGGCAGAAGTGAATGACGCGTGTGCGGGGCGTGATGGCGCGCTCGAAGCGCTCAAAAAGATCGTCCATGGATGGCGGCGGCGTGGGAAAGGAGATCATTTTGAGTTTGATTCCGTCGCGCCGCTCGCGCTGCTGCCAGGTGGTGATCATGCGCGGATAATCCTGATCGGTGGTCAAGACTTCGTCGCCGGCCTTGAGATCCATCCCGAGTTGCGCGATTTCCAGAGCCTCGGAGGCATTTCGCGTGATGGCCATCTCTTCGGGATCACATCCGAAACTGGCCGCCAGGCGCGTGCGCACGCTTTCGATCTCCGGTTCCAGAACCTGCCACATGGTGTACGCCGGCGCCATGTTGCTGAACTCCAACTGGCGGCGCATGGCATCCTGCACGATCTTGGGCGACGGGCAAACACCGCCATTGTTCAGGTTGACGATGTTGCGATCCACCGTGAAAGCCTGCTGGATCTCCAGCCAATAATCCTCGTCGCGCGCGGTCTCTTCGGGCTTGCGATCGTTCACCGATGTGGCCGCGGCACGTGCGCGATTGATGGAATCAGGCCTAAGTGCGGCCAGCCCTGTGGCTGCCTGCAGAAACATTCGGCGATGCATAAAACTCCTTTGGCCGGGCTAGCCGGCCGTGGTTCGGCGCCACCCTTCGATCGCCCGCGTCATCTGGTCGCGGTCGTTCAGATACTTGGGATTGTCGTATTGATTGATTTTCTCGCGCGGATCGTTGCCGAGATCGTAAAGCTCGTTCGGGCCGGCGCCGGCGTTTCGCAGCACGAGTTTGAAACGGGTATCGCGCGCCATTTCCGTGTTGCGATATTGTCCAAAAACCGTGTGACGCCACGGCGATTTCTTCGGCAAAGGCTTCCCCATCAGCAGCGGAAGATAGCTGCGGCCGCAGAGATTACGGCCTGCGGGCACGGGGAGATCGAGCAATTCGCACACGGTCGGCGCGAAATCGTACGTACTCACTACTTCAGGGCGAACGCTCTGCGGAGGAACGTGCCCCAGCCAGTGCCAGATCATCGGCGTCCCCACCACTTCGTCGTACATGTTGATGGGATTCGAAGCCAGGCCGGCGCTCCACAATCCATGGCGGCCGAGAAGATACCCGTCGTCACTGGTCAACACGATGACGGTGTTTTCGCGCAGGCCGCGCTGCTGCAATTTCGCCAGCAGCAACGGGATCTGATCGTCCAGCGCCGTAACGGCTGCCGCCGCCTTCCGGTTGTTTCCGACAGTGTCCGCGAGGTACTCCTTGCCGCGCAACGCATTTGCCGCGGCGCGCTCCCAGCCCGTGGTCTCGAAACTGGCCTTCGCATACATCTCGTAATAGCGCGCGGGATGGCCGTCATACGGCGGATGCGGATTGGGATAGCTGACCGTCAGGAAAAACGGTTTGGCGGCAGTTTGTTGATCGAGAAATGCTCCGGCTTTCGCAGTGAGCAACTCGGTGAGGTAACCGTTCTCGGTTGAGGATTTGCCATTCGAGCTGATTCGCGGGTTCTGGTACGCGAGGGAGCCGTCGCACGCCGACCAGAAGTGATAGCCGTGCTGCGGAGTTGAGTTGTCTCCCAGGGCCCAGTTGCCCACTAATCCGCATTCATAACCGTTGCCGGACAAGATATCGGAAAGCAGGACCTCATTGCGGAAGCTCGGCGGCGCAGCGGCCTGGCCTTGGGGCGGGTTCTCGATCGGCTCGCCGGTTAGAAAATCCTGGATGCCGTGCTGGCGCGGGACGCGGCCGGTGTACAGCGTGGCCAGACTCGGGGAAGAGGCCGGAGTGCAGGCAAAATGATTTTCAAAGCGGGCGCCAGATTGCGCGAGCTGATCGATGTTCGGCGTGCGTATCTCGCGGTTTCCGCCACAGCCCAGCATCCAGGAGCCCAGCCCATCGGCAACGATGAGAACCAGGTTCGGGCGCGGGGCGGCTCGCTCTTTGCGGGCGAGCGCGGGTAGGGCTAGGCCACCCACGATGAAATTCCGGCGATTCAAGGACATGGCTGAAACTGCCATCATCCCACAGGACGGCCATCCGATTACGTAGCTCAGAAGCCGTTTGCTAAACTCTTAAGAGCGATCCCCTCTCACAGGCGGCGTAGCTCAGTTGGTTAGAGCGACGGTCTCATAATCCGTAGGTCGAGCGTTCGAGTCGCTCCGCCGCCACCAGTTTGTTCCGTTTCAATGGCATGATAATGTTCATATGCTTAAATTGTTGACCCTAATCTTGGGCGGGTGCTGCGCCACTTGCACCGCCGCGTCATCTGACGAATGGAAACAACTTTTCAATGGTAAGGACTTGTCTGACTGGCAGCATGTCGGGCCGGGATCCATGAGCGTTGAGAATGGCGTGATCGAGACCCATGGCGGCATGGGATTGCTTTACTGGAAGGGCGGGAAAATTTCGAATTGCGTGCTGCGCGTCGTATACAAGATGCGCGACCATAACGACAATTCCGGCGTGTTTGTCCGCATCCCCCTAGAACCGCGAGAGGAATGGATGCCCGTGCATTACGGTTACGAGGTGCAGATCGATAACGAGCCCGAGAAGTCCAACGAAGACGAATATCACATCACCGGAACGCTCTACTCACTCACCAAGCCGCTGGCGAAGCCGGGAAAACCGGGGCCTGAGTGGAACACGATGGAGATTACGCTCGATGGGCCGCGAACCATCGTGACTCTGAACGGCGTTAAAGTCACTGATTACACCGAAGGCCAGCTGGTTCCTCCACGGAAATTCTCCTTCGAGCCGCAACACGGTCTGCGGCCTATCGAAGGCTATTTTGGATTGCAGAATCACAGTAAGAACGATGTGGTCTTCTTCAAGGAGGTTGCTATCCGGCCGCTGGGCGATAGCAAACAGTAGCTGGGCTTACGCCCTCAATCGATGATCGCCTGATACGCCAGCGTATGGAACAGAGTACCTAGGTTCAGATCGCCGGTCGGGTGCAACTGCGCCATGAAAACCGTGATCATCTGTTCCTTCGGGTCGATGACGAAGGCTGTATAGTAAAAGCCGCCCCAGTTGTATTCTCCCGGTGAACCCAGTTCCGACAGAGGGGACTTGACTCCATTGATGCCGAATCCAAGACCGAAGGCCTGATCGGGGCCGGCTTTGCCCAGATGATCGTGCGTCATTAGCTCTACGGTTTTGCGGCTCACCAGGCGGGCGCCGCCCGCCTTGCCGCCGTCCAGCATCATCTGGCAGAAGCGCGCGTAGTCGGCTGCGGTGGAACAGAGGCCGGCGCCACCGGCGTAAAGTTTCTTGGGTCCGCGATACGGATAATCCGCCGAATAAGAGAATGGTCCTTCAACAATGGGCGTGTCGGGAAACCGGCTGAGTCCTTTGTCGGGATAGTATGTATACACCGTGGCTAGCCGGTTGAGCTTGTCCTCAGGCACGTAGAAATACGTGTCGTTCATGCCCAGCGGCGCGAAGACGCGCGTGCGGAGAAACTCATCGAACGTTATGCCCGACACGACTTCCACCAGATAACCCAGAACGTCGACACCCAGACTGTACTCGAAGCGGTCACCTGGATTGAAAAGCAGAGGCAGACCCGCGAGCCGTTTGACATTGTCCTGGATAGTGCCATCGTAGGGGAGCATGCCGTGCGCGACACCGGCTTCTTTGTACATCGGGCCGAGATCAGGGTTCCAGTTGTAGGTGAGGCCCGAAGTATGCGTCAGCAAGTTGAGTATTGTGATCTCTTTGGTAGCGGGAATGGTGTAAGGCACGCCGGATGCCGGTTTCACCAGCACCTTGGGATTCTTGAACTCGGGAATATACTTCGACACCGGGTCTTCCAACTGGAAACGCCCTTCTTCATAGAGCATCATCACGGCGAGACTTGTGAGGGCCTTGCTCATGGAGCAGATGCGGAAGATGGTATCGGATCGCATCGGCTTGCCCGCCTCCCGGTCCATCATCCCCTGCGCTTTGAGCCACGCGATCTGACCCCGCCGCGACACCAGCGTGACCGCGCCTGCAATTCTCTTGTCATCGATACTGCGTTGGACGGCAGTTGCAATCCGCTCCAGCCGCTCGGATGATAAGCCGACGGATTCCGGCTTCGCTGCCGGCAGTTCCGCCGCGACCGCACAGGCAGCCAGCATCCACAGCGCAAGGGCGCAGCGCGTCAGAAATCGCCGCTCATGACCCATCACGTGTTGTCGCATAATTTCCATTTACTTGAGCTCCGATTCGATCGCGTCCAGTTCTTTGCCCGCCTCGGCCCAGCGCCCCTGCCCGGCCAATTCTTTGTAACGCTGTAAGTGTTGCCGGATGCTCGCCACACGCTGATCGCCGCCGCCGGGTGGAGCGGCCGGGGTGCCGGAAGTAATGGCGCCCGTTTTCTGGGCGACCTCAACCGCCGGCCGCGCACCTCCAGCCAACTGCGCGACGGCCTCTTCGTACGTATCGGTGTAAATCAAGTGTTCACCAATGGCCAGGACGACTTTCTTTAACTGAGGCATGCGCGCCTGCGTTGCCTGTATATAAATGGGCTCCACGTAGAGAAATGTGTTGTTGACCGGCAAGACCAGCGTTTGCCCACGAAGCACCTGCGAGCCCTGTTGGTTCCACAGCGTCAGGTCCTTGGATATGTTCTGGTCCTGATTGATGGCCGCATCGATCTGCATGGGGCCGCGGATGAGCTCTTGTTTCGAGAGCTGCAAGACTACCAGTTCACCCAGGTTCGGTCCGTCGCATTGTCCTACCATCAATCCGATCAGGTTATCTTTTGTGCGCGGCGTGAATGGCAGAATCAGCATGAACTCCGGCTTGTCCTGGTTGGGCAGGGAAGCAACCACGTAGGTGGGGTTCATGGGCTCGCGCTGCCCGCTCTGGCCGTTGCTATAGCTGGCAATGTCCCATACGTCTTCCTTGTTGTAGAAAGCTTGCGGATCGAGCATATGGTACGTGCGGTAAATTTCCGCCTGAGTCCGGAACAGCATTTCCGGATACCGCGCATGCGCCCGCAAGTCCGCGGGCATTTCCGAAGCCGGATGAAAGAGCGTAGGGAAGAGGTTGCGATACGCCTGGATGATCGGATCGGAGGGTGCGAAGATGTACAGATTTGTGGTGCCGTCGTATGCGTCAATGGTGGCCTTGACCGCGTTGCGCATGTAGTTGACGCTGCCAATATCGGGAACATTCACGCTGCGCGAATACGGGTGCGCGTCCGACGTGGTATATCCATCGACGATCCACACCAGGCGACCTTCTTCCGTGATCACCAGATAAGGATCGGCGTCCCATTGCAGGAAGCTGGCCAGGTATTCGAGCCTCTCGCGAACCTTGCGGCGGATCATCATTCTGCTGTTATCGGTGAAGTAGTCTGTCAGCAAAATGTTGAAATCGCCCTGATCCACCGCCGCCGCCAGCCGCATGGGAAAGGAGGCGATGGCAAATCCGCCCTTACCCGCATACACTGAATGCACATTGTCCGCCCCTGAAGGATAATTGAACTCCTCCTGGCGCGTGTCCATAAATACGGGTTCTTGCACCGTCTCGCCATAGTAGATTTCCGGCCGTGTAAGCTTCAAACCTGGGGCCGTCACTTCCGGCGGCATATTCTGAATCAGGAACACGGGCAAGCCGTCAGGCCGTATCTTGCTGACATCCGCCAGCACCACCCCGTAGCCGTGCGTGTAAATGAAATGAGAATTGATCCAGCTCTGGCTTGCGCCAGTTACCTGATGGATGTCCAGTTCGCGCGGTGTGAGCAGCACCTGGCGATAATTTCCGCCAATGGTATACCGATCCACGTCGGTGCCGGGGAATACATAATAGGACCGGAGCGCTTGTGTCTGCGAAACCGTGTCGTGGAATGGCCGCCAGTCCCACAAGCGCACGTTGTCCAGCAGATTGCGGTGGCGGGTCGTATCGATGGTGGCCTTGGGATCGACCTTGAACTCGATTTCATTGGAGCGCTTTTCGATCGCAAAAGCGCTGCGGGTGGCGTGAATGTGAGCGTCGATATAAGGCCGTTCGAGCGAAATCTCATTGGGCCGTACGTGGAGCGTAGAAACCAGTCCAGGAACCAGGAATCGCACAACCAGGGACAGCGCCATCAGGGCGGCCAGCACCCAGCGGCCCGCCCACACGAAGATGGCCGCCAGCAGGCACGCCACGATCATCAGCCATTGCAGCGGCAGGCCGACGTAGTTATCCACGTAGTCGACACCCACCAGGAAATTATGCTGGTCCAGCACCATTTCATAGCGCCCCAGAAAAAATCGAAATGCCAGAGCGATCAGAGCGACGACCGCGGCGCCGCGCAGAAACTTCGACTCCAGTCCGCCTTCCAGCCGCAAAAGTCCGGGGTCCAGCTCGCGCATCTCACGCAACTCCGGAATCCGGTAACGCAATTGCCAGATGCGAGCCGTGATCCAATACACCAGGATTGCGACGATGATGAGGGCCAGCACGTACCCCCGCAAATCCGAATAGAAGGGCAGATCAAACAAATAAAAAGCCAGCGGGAGATTGAACACCGGATCGTGCCAGGCTGTGGCGTCGGCGGGCAGATGGCGGCTGCCCAGGTAGCGGACCACGGTCCAGGTGTCGAGCGCGGCAGAGGAAACAATAAATCCCAGAACCAGCAGCCCGATTACGGAAAGTTTAGCGTAGGTGCCATGCTCGCTCAGCGAAGTAGCCGCAAATTTCATGGCGCGCGCATGGGCCAGCCAGAGCACCACAAAAGCAACGACGGTGGCCGCCGCCAGCGGGCCCACACCGTAGAGGTACAAGTTCAGCCAGGTATCCACCTGACCGAGTTCTTTCCACCACTTGTAATCGATGATGGTCGACGCAATGGTGTGCGCGCCGGCAAGAATCAGCACGGCGATGACAATCAGCGTGATGCGGAGCTTGCGCGAACTCGAACGCCTGCGGGGTAATTGGTACTGAACCATGCTGCGGTGATTATGTCACAGGAGCGTTACGGCAGTGCGAGCGGCGGCTCAGCCGCGTGAATTACGATCCTCGATCAATCCCTTCGCGCGCTCCCATTTCTTGAGTGGAATGGCAAGCAGGATAAACAGGAGAATCGCGACCACTACGGCCAGCACGATTCTTCCGTAAGCCAGCGCCAGACCAACGGACGCCACCGCCCAAAGCGACGCCGCCGTAGTCAAGCCGTGAACGTGCCCTCGCCCCCGCATGATCACGCCCGCGCCCAGGAAGCCGATTCCTGTTACGATTTGTGCAGCGATGCGCGTGTCAGAAGGGTAGATCAGCCCAAACACGCAGGCGCCCAACGACACCGCCGCAAAGGTCCGGACGCCGGCTTCGATCCCGAGGTGCTCGCGCTGCCATCCTACCAGTCCACCAAGCACGATCGCCAAAACCACCCGCAAGGCCAACAGCGCCTCTGCCTGCCAGTCCATACAGATGGATCATACCTTAGGCGACAAATCCTGGTTTGAACTCACGACAGTGGGGCGGTCCCCCTGGACCGCGCCGGACCCTCTGGTCCGGCTTGAGCGGGACGAGGGCGTCCGCCCCACAGAGCAGAAACACGTCACGGATCTATCGATGCGGGCCGGTCGGGAACTTCACGGGCAAGGTATTCCCTATCGCGACCACGTTAGGGTCGCAAGCCGGATGGCCAAAGCCGCTGGCGCTCACCGGGTGCCCGTGCGCATCGGGCGTAATGTCGAAGATGATGTTATCGGTACCCTTGGCCGCACCGGCCGCGACTCCAGCCGGGACATTGTCGAGATTCAAGGCATGCCGGACCTTCCAGGCGATTACATGATCTGTGCACGAAGTGTCCCCGCTCACGCCGAGGGCGCCGACCAGCTCGCCGGTCGTGTCATACAGCGCCAGCCCGCCGCCGAACACGTTCACTCCGCCGATCTTCTGCCCCACCATCGGATCATTCTGCTGGCCGTAGTTGCTGGAATCGCCTCCGTAGGCCACTCCCGTATCCACGGGATTGCTTTCCTGCAAGCCGAACAGGCTGCCACCCGGCTGCACCGCTGAAAAGAGATTGGCGGTAGAAAGAGCAAATCCTGGCAGGCTGAAGGCGTTCGCTGTGTTGGCTTTCTGCGCCGAGATCACCCGGCTTCCCGGCCATTGGGATCCGCGGTCTTTCCCGGAAAAGGTCACCAGACAGACCACCCCGTCCCGGTCCACGACCGTGGCCCACATATTGAAACCTAAGCCGCTATTTCCTCCCGCACTGACAACGGCGGTGAGAGCGCTCTGCACCGCCGAAAACGATGGCGTTTGCAAATCTTTCTTCATCCGGTGAATCCTCCAGCGGCTGTTATCCGATAATTTCCGGTTTTATGTCAAGTTATTTACGCGATGCCCCGTACGAACCCGCCGTCCACGGCTATAGATATGCCTGTGAGATAACTTGCCCGCTCCGATGCCAGAAAGGCCACGACGCTTGCGAATTCTTCCACTTCGCCGAGCCGCCCTAGTGGGATTTGGTGGGTCCACTGACGTTCGATCTCGGCGGGTGTAGTGGCGCCGCGGGCGGCCAGGCGCGTGGAAAGCTCGGTCAACCTTTCCGTGCGCGTATATCCGGTGCAGATGTTATTCACCAGAACGTTGTACTTGCCGTACTCATTGGCCAAGCTCTTTACCAGACCGCTGACAGCTGACCGGACCGAGTTCGAAAGTATTAAGCCATCGATCGGTTGTTTCACGGCAACCGAGGTGATCGTGATGAAACGTCCCCATTGTTGTTTCTGCATCAAGGGCAACACTTCACGCGCGAGGTAAACGGTGCTCATCAGGTTGAGGTTCACCGCCGAGATCCAGTCATCGGTCGACGTTTCGGCGAACGTCTTCGAGGGAGGTCCGCCTGCGTTGGTTACGCAGATATCGATGCGCCCGAATCGCCTCTGGGTTTCCTCCACAAGTTCGCCCACCTGATCCTGCGCAGTGACGTCCATCGCGCGGGCCAGAACCTCTACGCCTGTCACGTTGCGGATTTCCTCGGCGGCCGCCTGAATGGCGCCGGGCGTCCGCGCGCAGATGGCCAGTTTCGCGCCCTCGCGGGCCAGCGCCAGAGCCACACCTTTCCCCAACCCCTGGCTGGATGCGGCGACAATCGCCACCCGGTCCTTCAGCCCGAGGTCCATCACTCGCCTCTTCGCAGGTAATCGTCTTGTCCAGTCAGCCAGTCCAGGCGAATCGGACTGAATATGTCCAGGTCGAGTGTGTCCTCGAGCGCCACGGCCCGGTGCGGCACGTTTGAAGGAATATGCAGCACGTCACCTTTGCGCACGACGACCTCACGCCCCTCTAACTCAAACTTGAGCGCTCCCTCCATGATGTACGTGAGTTGCTCGCTCTCGTGCTGGTGGGTGGGCACCACGGCATCTTTTGCGATGAACACCTGAGCCACCATGGCCCGTTCTCCGGAGATCACTTTGCGCCGGATCTTCGGGTTCATGACTTCGGTTCTGACTCCGTCCCAGGAAAATAGCTGCATGCATTCAGCTCCGCACGCCCGCTCGGCGAGCGCGATCTGCCATTCTACATGCTAAACGGAACGACAACCGCTCCTTTTAGTCGCGGATCGGCAAGCAGACGTAAAAGGAGCGGTTGTTGTGAAAGCTTTGAGACAAAAAAAGGGCCGAGCATTGCGCTCGGCCCGACAAGCGGTTGAAGCTGCGAATGGATTACTTAACGGCGGCCGCCCCGACCACCGAACCCGCGTCCTCCGTAGAAACCGCGACCACCATAGAATCCGCGACCGTAGAATCCGCCTCCCCAGAAGAAACTCGGCCCATAGTAGAACCCGAGTCCAGGTCCGTAATAGTAGGGATAACCGTAGTAGCTGCCGTAGTAAGGATAAGCATAGGCCGGCGGCGGCGCGCATCCGTATCCAGCGCAAGCCGTCTGTTGTGGTGGCCGGTCCTGGTAGTACGGCCGGTCATAATCGGTCGGCTCCACGTAGCGGAAAGCTTGCGGCGCGTGGTCGGTTGAGACCGTGACGGGCGCGTCAATCCGGAAAGTCAAAACCGACTCCGGATAAAGGATCGTCGGATGGCCACGGGTCAGCAGTACGCCGATGATGCCAACCGCAGCACCCGCACCTGCGCCGATCGCCGCTCCGCGTCCCCAGTCTGCTGCTGCGCCAATGCCGGCGCCCACAGCCGTGGTTCCCGCAACTGCGCCAACATCACGCCCCACAGAGGTTCCGCCGCTGCGGCTGATCAATTGCGACTTCACGGGAACCTGCTGGCCGTCTGCCAGCGTCAGTTCGGTCAACTGCACGCCCAGTCGCGAAGTTCCTTCCACGCGTCCGGCCTTCTGCGCTTCCGATACGCGGCCTCCGATGGTTTGTCCGCGTTCGGCCAGCACCACACCATCAACCACAAGCGGCTTGACCAGCGTGGCCGAGAACGCATCGCCTACCTGGTTTCGGTCCGACGACAACCCCTGGTTGACGCGCACGGTCACAAATGTCCCCGGCTTGATGGTCAAGTGCGACGGCACCGGACCGTAGGACGGCGCCGGACCTCGATCCCCATAAGGACCCTGGTTCTGTTGGTTCTGAGAGTAATTCGGATAATAGTTCGGGCCCGGCGAATTTTGCTGGCTGGGCGGCGGTTCATCCGCTCGCCTCCATCCGCCGGTGTTCGGCGGATTCTGCTGCTGCACTTCGGGCGGTACCGGGGAGTTGTCGGGCTGGTCTTGAGCCAATATTAAACCGGGGGCAGCAAGCAAACCGACCAGCAAGCCATAGGTAACACGGGTTGGGATCGCAAGGACGCTATTCATAAGATGTCTCATAGTAATCGACGTATCCTACTATGCATCTGTTTCGCCACCTGCAAACAATTGAATATGAAGGCCCAATTCCGGAGTGTTCTGGCCGCAATCGAGCGGCATGGTGGATTTCGGCCAGTCAGCAAAATCACCTGCCGGCATAGTAGCCGTCTCGCGCCTGGACCACCAGCCCTTTCTGTTTTACGGCCAGGCTGATTTTGCGAAATCCCGATCCTTCTTTATCGGGCGTATAGCCCATGCTGTACTGGTTCCGCAGTTCCTCTTCCAGCCGGGAATAGATCTGCTCGATAGGCTGCTTTTTCGAAACTTCGAAAAAGCTGGCGCCGGTCTCCTGTGAAATTTGCTGCAAGATTTTTTTCCCGTCGGGCCGGTTTTGCGGGTATCTCGAACCTGGATAACCACCGCGGCGGCCCATGCCTCCGCCTCCGAAACCCCCTCCTCGCTGTCCGTACCCCTCCTCGTCAGCGAACAGGATGGAGTAAACCAGTACGTCCGCTCTCTGCGCCGATTCAATGGCCGAAGTCAAACTGATTTTGCTGCCGGTATCTACGCCGTCGGAGAGTACGACCACCGCTTTGCGTCCGTGCTGCTTTTTCATGATCTCATCGGACGCCAGAAACACCGCGTCATAAGAGCATGGTGCCGCCACCGTGGCGCCCGCCGCGAGAGCCGCCGCCGGAGCCAGGATATCCACGACCACCGCCACCGCCACCCCCGCGCTGTTGCAACTCCGGCGTTGCCAATGACGTGAGTGCTGCTTCCAGCTTCTTGCGCGAGGATGTGAGGTCCTCGAGCAGTTCCACCTCACGGTCGAAATGAATGACGAAGGCCTTGTCCTTGTCTTCGCGCAGCACCTGGTCCAGGAAGCGGTCGCTCGCCGTGCGTTCCTGGCCGAGAACACGCCGCTGACTCATGCTGGTGTCGATCAGCAGTCCCAGAGTCAACGGCAGATCTGTCTCTCGCGAGAAATACCGAATGGTTTGCGGACGGCCGTCTTCCTCGAGCGTGAAATCGTCCTTAGTCAGGGTTTGGACGATCTTTCCTTGCTTGTCACGGACGGTAGCCAGCACATTGACTACCTTGACATCGGTGGAGAAGGTCGAGTCCTGCCAGCTCTTCAGCCGTTTGGCTGCGGCCAGAAATCCAATCGCCGAAAAAAGAATCTTCCGCCTGGAGACACTGGCTACATCGTGATTACGCATGTGCCCACCCTATGGTAGGAACGGTGCTTTTGCCGGGCGCTACGTTACCTACCAGCGGCGATAAAAGCCACGGCCATAAAACGCGAACCCTGGACCCCAATAATAAGGCGGGTAGTAGTAGCCGCCGTAGTATGGCGGAGGAAGCAAACGCGGCGGGCCTCGCCGGTATAACGCCGGCTGCACGTTATCTTCCCGGCGAGCCGGTCGAAAGGCTCTGGAACGTGCGATCGAAACCGTGAGGGGGCCTTCCAGGCGGAACGTGAGCACTGTTTCCGGATACACTACGGTCGGCTTTCCCCGTGTAACCAGAACGCCAATGGTCGAAACAAAGGCTCCGGCCAGCGCGCCCACCCCAGCCCCGAATCCGCCGGCGACTCCAGCGCCGATGGCCGCGCCCACTCCCGTAGTCACTCCAATGGCGCCCACATCCCTGCCAACCGATGTATCGCCCCGGCGCTCGATCAGCTGCGTCTTCACAGGGATTTGCTGCCCGTCAACCAGGCTAATCTCGGTGATCTCGATCCCCAGGCGTGAGGTTCCCTTGGCGTGCCCGGCTTTTTGCGCTTCAACCACCCGGCCCGCGACGGTCTGGCCGCGGCGGGCAATCACTATTCCGTCGGCCACTAGCGGCTGGACAAGAGTAGCCGTAAAAGCGTCGCCGGAATGATTGTGGTTACTCGACAGCGGTTGGTTCACCCGGAGCGTAATCCACGAGCCCGCCGGCAGCCTGACTTCCGCCGGCATGGGTGGTGGATTTGCGGGACGCGATTCGCCGAACTTGCGCCACTGCGCTGGCGGATCGGGCGAACTGTTTTGCGCCGCCAGCATTCCAGCCACTGAGACGCCCAGGATCAACAGGTTCCACATTCTCGAACCCCATGCAAGTGAGATGCCAGCGGCAATTTCCTTGGGGCTGCGATATTTAGTAAGCACGGGGTTGGCTGACCTGGAACGAAGTGGTTGTCTTCAACCACCCGAACTGTATAAAACTGAAAGGTCTTGAACTACGGATTCATCCTGACAACGGCCATACTCTCCGCGCTCGTGACCGGATCGATGGTTTACTGCGTGCTCGTGATCCTCGCGGCCCGCCATTACTTGCGCCAGAAGACGCCCCGCCTCGAGTCGGCTCCTCCCATCAGCGTGCTGACGCCCCTCCACGGCGCCGAGAGAGGCCTCGAGGAGAACCTGCGATCGTCGTTCACCCAGCGGTACCCTCGATTCGAGCTTCTCTTCGCCTTCCGCCGCAGCGACGATCCGGCATCGTCCATCGTACATAAACTGATGGCGGAGTTTCCCCACGTGCCCGCCAGCGTCATCATCACGGGGGAGCCACCCTATCCAAACGCCAAAGTCTTCAGCATTCACTTGATGCAGGCCGCCGCGCAGTTCGAGCTACTTGTCATGAGAGACAGCGACGTACGCTCGGGACCCGACATGCTCGAAGGGATCGCCGGTGAGTTTCAGGATCCTCGCGTCGGCATGGTCACCTGCCCCTATCTCGCTATCGCGGAACACGGCTTCTGGTGGAAGCTGGACGCCCTCGGCATGAACACGCAGTTTATAGGCGGTGTGCTGGTGGCGCGCATGCTGGAAGGCATGAAGTTTGCTCTCGGTCCCGCGATCGCCATACGCAAGAGCGTTCTCGCGGAGATGGGCGGCATCGAAACCCTGAACGATTATCTGGCCGAAGATTTCGTCATCGGGCAGATGGCTGACCGCCTGGGGCATCGCGTGGTGCTTTCCTCGTATCGCATCGAGCATCACATCGGCGGTGGAAGTTTCCGGAGCAACATGGGGCACCGCCTTCGATGGGCGCGCAGCACACGGCGTTCGCGGCCCATTGGATATGTAGGAGAACTGTTTACCAATCCAGTGCCGCTGGCGCTGGCGCTCTGGTGGTGGGAGCCGCACCTTTGGCCCGTCGCTGCCGCGGCCCTTCTCTTGCGCGCTGCCGCGGCATGGATCACCGTTCATCGGGTCTTAGCCGGCAGCCTGACGTTCCTTCAGTGGATGTGCATTCCATTACAGGACATGCTGAACTTCTTATTCTGGATTGACGGATTCTTCGGTACAACCGTCTTGTGGCGAGGACGCCGGTATCGGCTCGCCCGTGACGGCCGCATCGCGCTCATCGAATAGCGCGCAATTCGCCGGCGCTATATTGACAGAAGGATCGTGTGTGAAGCTCGGGGTCTGGCCGGCATTAGCGTTTTGTTTTATGGCGTTTCCGCTGCGTGCCGCAGGGATCACGGTCACGGGCCGCGTGATCGATGAGAACGAGGCCGCGGTAGACGGCGCGTTAATCACTGTCTCATCGGCAGCGGTGAGTCCGGCGCATACTGTTTCCGATCCCACCGGCCGGTTCATCCTCCGGATTCCTTCCGCGGGCGATTACCAGTTCAACGCCGAGTGCGCGGGTTTTTTTCCATTAAAAGGTTTCTCCGTCCAGGTGCGTGAAGGGGGTCCGGAAGTGCACCTGGTGTTGAACCACGCCAAAGAAATCCTGCAGTCGGTGGACGTCACCTCTTCACCATCACCTATAGACGTAGAGAAGACCGATTCGGAACGCAGGCTGAGCGGCATTCAGATTCTTGATGTGCCATATCCCTCAACGCACAGCCTTCGCAACGCCATGTCTATCATGCCCGGCGTGATCGAAGACCCGAGCGGCGGCCTGCACTTCGACGGAGGCAAAGAAAACCAGACCAACTATTTGCTGGATGGGTTTAATATTAGCGATCCGTTAACCGGATTGCTGGACGCCCGCGTGAGCGTGGAATCGGTGCAGGCGCTCGATTATCTCAGCGGCCGCTACTCACCTGAGTTCGGCAAGGGCTCGGCCGGCACGCTGCAAATCAAGACCGAAACCGGCGACGATCGATTCCGCTATTCCGCCACTAACTTCATTCCAGGTGTCGATAGCCAGAAGGGTCTTCATCTCGGCTCGTGGACACCGCGCGCCAATTTTTCCGGACCCATCCTCAAAGGACGCGCCTGGTTCTCGGATAGCCTGGACGGCGACTATAACATCCTGATCGTCCCTGAGCTGCCGAGAGGGCAGGACCAGTCCACCAGCTGGCGAGCCGCCAACATTCTTCACGCGCAGGTGAATCTGACACCGGCGAATATATTGTTCTGCGATTTTCTGTTCAACTACGATAACGCTGCAAGGCTCGGCTTGAGCGCGCTCGATCCTCCCTCCACGACAACCGATCTCCGCATCCGTACCTGGTTCGCGGGCGTGAAAGACCAGATGTATATCGCGCGAGACACGCTGCTCGAATTCGGCTTCGGCGAGTTGTTCACCTTTTTGCGGCAGATCCCGCAAGGAGAGGGCATTTATGTGTTCACGCCCGCCGGCCGCCAGGGCAATTACTTCCGCGATTCCACCCAGCACTCGCGGCGCGGCCAGTACTTTGGGAATCTGTTTTTTCCGGCCTTTCACCTCGCGGGGCGGCACCAGATCAAGACCGGTTTTGATGTGGATCGTCTGGATTACTCGCAGGATTTCAGCCGCACCGGTTACGACCTCTTCGGCGTGACCCACGACCTGCTTCGCTCTGTCACCTTCGCCGGTAATGGCAGTTTCAGCCGGCCCAGCCTGGAGGCGTCCTCGTACCTGCTCGACGATTGGCACATGCGCCCGAACCTGACCTTCGAAATCGGCGTCCGCCAGGACTGGGATGAGCTGATCCGGCGGACGGCTTGGTCGCCGCGAGCGTCTTTCTCCTACGGGATTTTCGACAACACGCGAATCTCAGGCGGATATGCCGTCGTATACGACCCCACCACCTTGCAATTGTTTACCAGGCCGCTCGATCAGTATTCGCTTGCCGACGTTTATGCACCGGATGGAACGCTGCTGCGGGCAAACTCGCTCACCCTGTTTACTCTAGGCAACCAGCGTCTCAACGCTCCGCGCGTCCAGAACTGGACGTTGGGCGTGGATCACCTGTTTCCCCGCAGGATTCGGGTCAACGTAAGTCTCCTGCGCCGCCGCGGTAGCGATCAGTTCGCTTACGTCAACACGCTGCCTGAACCGGTGGTCGCGCCCGCCAGTTTTACGGAGACTTACCAAGCCGCTTATCTGGAGCAGATTTTCAACCTGACAAACGCACGGCACGACGACTACGACTCCGCGCAATTGACCATTCGTCAGCCCTTCGGAGGGCGCTACGAGTGGATGGCAAGTTATACCCGGTCCCGGACGCATTCCAATGATGTGATCGAGCAAACCATCGATCAGCCGCTGGTGGTTCAGGGCTTCAGCAACAGCGGCCCGCTGCCCTGGGACACGCCCAACCGCTTCTTGAGTTGGGGCTACCTGCCGACTTTATGGAAGAACTGGGCTGCGGCTTATTTGCTGGAAATGCGCAGCGGGTTCCCGTTCTCCGTCCAACACGACAACGGAGATCTCCTCGGAGCCCCGGACTCTCATCGCTTCCCGGATTATTTCAACTTGAATCTTCACGCGGAGTGGCGTTTCCACTTTCGAAAAACGCGCTTCGCCATACGCGGCGGCTTCAACAACATCACGAACCACCGGAATCCCACCACGGTGAACAGCACCGTAGAAGCACCGCCGTATCAGACTTTTTATGGCAGCGAAGGACGTCACTTTGTGGTACGCCTGCGCTGGCTCGGAAAGGAGATTGCCCCGTAGCTTTCAGTGCAGCCCGCGCCCGCTCACCAGGTAGACCGCGAAACTGCCCAGCCAATGCCCTCCCTCATAGTGTTCGCTCTTGATGCTGTCGAGACCGGCTTGCTTGAGCTTGCCGGCGAGCACCGTCAGAGATTGCGCACGAGGGTCGGCAGGCGGGAGTTTCGACACGATGCCCTCGATCATCCATGCGCGGCTGAGGTTCAATCCGGCCAAGTGATAGAGCCTGCCGTCGGTCACGTCGGAAACCCTTGTGGGCTGCAGGCCCACGCGGGGGAGAAAATCACGGAGCCACCGGCCGAACTCGGCGTGTGAGAGCATCCGGCGTACGACATCGGCCTCGGTCAGGCACGGCGAAAGAAAGTCTTCGCCCGAAGGCTCGTAGGCGAGCGGACAATTCCGGTCCTTAAAGTAATAATCCCGCGCGCGTGATTCCACCAGCCGGCCAAATTCTGCGTTGCCCGTGATCCGCGCGTAATCGAGCATCAGGCCCATCGCAAAGGCGGTATTGCTGTGCTCTCCCGTACGGACCGGATGCTCTAATTTCGGCAGCCATGAAGAGATACGGGCGGTGACGGCCTGTTCGAGCGGATGGAGTGTGGCGGACCACTCTCGCGCCTCGGGGTCGCTGGATTCCTTCAACTCGGCGGCAAGTTGCAGCAGCCAGGCCAGACCGTAGGGGCGCTCGAAGCTATTGCGTCCGGCCTCGTTGAGATATTTCACTTCCTGTGCGATGTTGGCGAGCGTCAGGCTCTGCGCCAGCGCACGGCGAGCTTCAGGTGCGAACGCCGCCTCAGGAAACATCTGAATCAGCCGGACCAGAAGCCAGTGCGCATGGACGCAAGAGTGCCAGTCAAAGCAACCATAAAACGCCGGGGTCAGTTCACGCGGCGGCTTCACATCGGCGTCGGAGTTCAACGAATGCGCGATCTTGTTGGGGTATTCCTTGTGGATGCAGTCGAGCGCCAGCCTGGCAAAACGCGCCGCCTGAATTTGGTCGAATTCGGAATCGGCCATCAGACCTCCGCTCAGAACAACACCGGCCATGAACAGCCGGATCATAGCGCGGGATACTTTGGAGTCATGCCAGCTTGCGTGCAAAATCGACTTCGCGGGCCACGTCCCGGTCCACGTCGCCTTCTTTCTCATATTCGATGGCAACCAGGCCGCGGTAAGACACGCGGTGCAGCTCTTTCATAACGTCCGGGATCTTCGCAATCCCCTGGCCGATCAAAACATTATCTTCGCCGCCGGCGGCTGCCACATCCTTCAGGTGCACCATTTTCAGAAACGGGGCCAGCTTCTGAACCGCTTCCACTGTGTCGTAGCCGCATGAGGCGATATGTCCGACATCCAGCGCAGCGCCCATGGTCTTCGACCGCCCAGCCAGCGCATTTAGAACGTCATCCGGACTTTCGTAGGCGAATTTTTGTTTGAAGTAGTGATTGTGAATGCCGAACGTGAGGCCTTCCCGCGTGAAGCGCTCGTCGATTTTCCTCAGCATGTCGCCGGTCGCATCACCGGAAACGTTTTGCGAGCCCAAGAGCCTGGCAAACTGCACGGCAAGATCTAAATCCCGGTCATCTTTGATCGTGGCTGTGTAATATGACACGCAGCGGATTCCCGCGCGGTCGAATTTGCTTTTGGCCGACTGGCACATTTCGGCGGTCGGCGGTTTCATCAACATAAACTCACCCCGCGACATCTCGATCTCCGTGATGGGCAACGCGGCCAGCCGGGTGATCATGTCGTCGATCGAAAGGCTGTGGTAGGTATACGTGCCAATGCCGATTCTGAGGCGGCTGGCGGCGTGCGCGCTAGTCCCAGCCGCGCCGATGCCAAGTGTCAAAGCCTGCGTAAACGCTCTGCGGGTCATCATGGGAATATTTAGTTACGGCGCCGGCCGCGGCGTGACGTCGGCATTCACCAGCCCCATGGCCCACTTGATGGCTTCCACATACATAGTCTGCATTTCCGGCCGGTCCCAATTCTGGTCGGGATGGCCCAAGGTCGAGTAGAACACGCGTCCCTTGCCGTACATCTTAGCCCAGGCCACGGCAAAATCCTTGTCGGTGCGATGGACGCGCGGGTTGTTCAGATCGAGCTTGTTCGCGTCGAGCCGCATCAGTACCCGTACTTTGTCTCGTGAGAAATTCTTGATCTGGTAGATCTCGTCTTTCAATACGAACTCCGGGGGCCACTGCTTCATCCCCGGAAAGCCGGGGTCCTCGACAAGAATGGGCGCGTCGAACGTTCCCCAGGGGTGTTCGTCGTAATAGCCGCCGATCATGTCGCCGTATTCCGGCCAGCCGGTAAATGTGATGGTGGCGCTGTGTACGCCGATGAAGCCCTTCCCGTCATCGCGAACGAACGACAGAAAATCAGCCTTTTTCTCGTCATCCATTTCGAGCGTGCCCCCCGTATAGAACAGCACGGCGTCGAAATCATTCAAGTTCTTGGCGTTGTATTCCAACTTCTTCTTCGTGAGCGCTTCCGTGTCCGTGCGAATCGTAGTGTCCCACAAACCGGATTCCCGGCCGAGGCGTTCGATGGTTGCCAGAGCATGTGTTACGGCTTCATGCCGGTATCCCTTCTCTTCTCCAATGGCCAGCAATCTCTTCTTGCCGGCCGCCGCCTGCGTGCCGCTGGGCGGAACCATGGTCAGGAACAGCATCAAAACGCATATTCGTTGCATCAGGTGTTTCTCTATCTTCCTGATTTCCGTAGCGCACCCGCAAGGGCCAGTCCTAACACTGCTCGCAGTTGTCCGTCAGAGTACAATAAGCGAGATTCGCCTGAAAGGTGGTGACTATGACGAGAATTTCCGGATTGATTGTAGCGCTCGCGGCGCTAGGAGCGCCTCTGTTGGCGCAGACTGATGTCAAAGGGACGATCCTAAAGCACTTGAAGACTTCACGCGACTTCACTTTGAAAGTCGCCGATCAGATGCCCGATTCGGATTACGGTTTCAAGCTCACGCCCCCGCAGATGAGCTTTGGGGATCAGATGGTCCATCTGGCGCAGAGCGCCGAATACTTTCTGTCGCCGTTTTCCGGGGAAAAGGCCAATCCGGGAAAGCCGGCCTCTACGAGCAAAACCGACGTCATAGCTTTCGTGAGGAAGTCGTTCGAAGCTTCCATCGAGAAAGTATCCAAACTCACGCCGGAGCAGATTTCAAAGTCCTACAAAAGCGAGGAAGGAACCATGTCCGGCCTGGACCTCCTGTTGGGACTGCTGGACCACACCACGCACCATCGAGCCTCAGCCGAGATGTATCTGCGGGCCAAGGGCATCACGCCAACTGAGTATCAGTTTTAGGTTCGACGCCACGCAAAACGCCGGTCACCTGGGCCGACGCAACTTCGGTCGTATCATGCACACCCGATGGTGGGTAACGGCTGGTACGTGCCCCTTTCCCTGGAAATACATTTCAGTCGAGCCTAGCCCCAGCATGTAACATTTGTACGTTTAAGAAAATAAGGCGTTTACCGCTAGAGAATATGTTTCACCGGCCGGGTAACGGGCGGTAACTACACAGATTCTATTACCGCGCTTATACTCGTTCGAGTTTTCCTGATTCTTGCTTTGCTGAGGGAGTCCCATGGTCCAAGTGCGACGCGCCAACAACTGGACGGCTCTGCTGCCGTTTCTGATGATCTGCCTTTATCTCTGCTTTTCGGCTATTTCCCTGAAAGGGCAAAACGCCAGCGGTACTCTGACTGGCACGGTTGCCGACCCTAGTGGCGCGGTCGTTCCCGGCGCCTCCATAACGATGAAGAATGAGCAAAGCGGCGACGAACGCAAGACGGTCGCCAACAATGATGGATTCTTCTCCATCAATGCCGTCCAGCCGGGCGACTACACGGTCATCATCAAAGCGCAGGGTTTTGAGGTCTACCAAACCACGGGCGTTCATTTCGACGTCGGCGACAAGCGCAATCTTTCGAATATTGCTCTGAAAGTGGGCGCGCCGACGGACACGGTGACAGTATCGGCCGAGGTGGAGACATTGACACCGGTCGATTCCGGTGAGAAATCGATCGTCATCGGCGCGAAGCAATTGCAGGATATCGCCATTGTCGGTCAGAACGCGGCGGAATTCATCAAGATTCTGCCGGGCTTCGCCATGACGGGTAGCCTTACGAACGCCACGAGTTTCGACGGCCAAGTTCAGAACACGGGCGCCGGGCCGGTGGGCAGCTTTTCACCGAACGGTTTGCGCACGGCAGCGCTGGACATCACTTCCGATGGCGCGCACACCATCGATCCCGGTTGCAACTGCGGGCAAGCCGTTAACAATGCGGTTGACATGACATCGGAAATGAAGGTGCTGACTTCCAATTTCGGCGCCGACAATGCCAAGGGCCCTGTGGTGATTTCCGCTGCCGGCAAATCAGGCGGCAACAACTTCCACGGTGAAGCCTATATCTACGCCCGCAACGGCATTCTGGATGCGACAAACGCGTTCAATAACAGTGAAGGCACCAACCCAGCAACCGGCCTGAAGATAGCGCCCAAACCTGATACCTCGTTCTACTACCCCGGTGCAAACTTTGGCGGTCCAGTACTCATCCCTGGAACGCATTTCAACAAGAACCACGATAAGCTGTTCTTCTTTGTGGCGTATGAGTACTACAAGCAACAGGTACAGGATTTGAGCCACGACGTGTTCAATTCTGTAGTGCCCACGGCTTTTGAGCGGAACGGCGATTTCACTGCCGCCAGTATCAACAGTTATTTTGGCCCGACCCTGGGCAAGCAGGGTGGCGCGCTGGGAGCGGCCACTGCGAACAAGAACTACAGCACCAACGGCATCATCCCGCAATCCGAATTCAATTCGGTCGGGGTCAACATGTTCGCCAAGCTATTTCCCCAGGCGAACGTGGATCCCCAAGCCAACAATGGTTACAACTATATCTCCTCAACTACGCACTCGGACAATCTGTGGCAATTTCGCCCGCGCGTGGACTGGAGCATCAACGACAACACAAAGGTTTTCGTCAGCTATAACACGCAGCGGGACCTGAATCACGACAACAGCACCACATGGTGGGGGACCAACCCAGCGGTGCCTTATCCGACTCCACTCAGCCAGGGTAATAAGTCCGATTCGATTACGGTGAATATGACCAAGGTCTTCAACCCGACCCTCACCAACGAAGCCATCTTCAGCTACACGAATCTCTACGTGCCGTTCACCATTCCGAACCTAAAGAACTTCACCACGGACGCACTCGGCATCAGCTTTAAGCACATTTTCAATCAGACCGTCAACAACCAGATCCCGGTCCTCACCGGGTGGAGCGACGGCATGGCCAACCTGATTCAGCCGAGCGGGTTTGAGACGGGTTCCCTGTACGCTGACAAGTGGTTGCCCAGCTTCTCGGACAATCTTTCGAAGGTCTGGGGAACGCATACCATGAAGTTTGGCTTTTATTATGAGTGGACCAAGAACCAACAACCCAGCAGCAACTACGTCAATGGCGAGATGCAGTACGCCAACTGGGGCCAAGGTTCGACGGGCAATGTTTATGCCGACATGCTGACCGGTATCGTCTCCGGCGGTTATGCGGAGACCAACAAGGACCCAATTGTTGAGATGCACTTCAATACGGCGTCCTTCTACGCCATGGATTCGTGGAAGGTCAGCCGCCGCTTGACCCTAGACTACGGTATGCGGTTCGACCACCTCGGACCGTGGGTGGACGAGAGCGGCAAGGGCGCGGCAACGTTCGTTCCCAGCGCCTATAACCCCAATGCTCTCGGTACGGCGCTCACCGGCTTTGAGTGGCACAGCATTGACTCTTCCATTCCCTTGAGCGGCGCTAAAGGACGAGCATTCTTCTATAACCCGCGCGTCGGGTTCGCGTGGGACCTCTTCGGCACAGGCAGAACAGTGCTGCGTGGCGGCTTTGGCATGTACCGGTACCACGACGAGCAGAACGTTCAGGCGGGCGCGATGACCCTTTCCGGAGGCGCATACACTTTCAGCGTTCCGAACCCTTCGGGAGGCGCTCCCCAGACCTTAGCCTACATAGCGGGCATCGCCCCAAGCGCGGTCGTTCCCGGAAGTACCGTTACCTTGAATCCCAACGACAGCCAGCAGCCGATGACGCAGAGCTACAGCTTGACGATTTCCGAGCGCATGCCCTGGTCCTCTACCGCGGAAGTGGCCTACGTCGGCAACCGGGCCCGCGACCTCAGCAACTACAACTCGGGCGTTGGCCAACTGAACGTGCTGCCGGCTGGGACCTTGTTACAGCCCGGAAATATTGGCCTCTTCGGCACTACGGGTCATGTAAGCAATTCCCCGAACGACCAGGCATTGCTCCCGTACTCGCTGTACGGAACGATGAATCAGATCGGCCACTTTGAGTATTCCAACTACAACTCGGTGCAAAGCAGTTGGAACAAGCAGAGCGGTCATGGCAACTGGCTGCTCAACTACACCTTCAGCAAAGCGCTGGGCATTCGCGGCGAGAACGGCGCAGCGGTTGGCGACCCGACCAATATCAAAAACGATTACGGCGTCCTGCCGAACGACAGAACGCATATCTTCAACGCCGCCTACGTATACCAGGAAGGGAGCGTCTACCACGGAAACAAATTCCTGAGTGGCGTAGTGAATGGGTGGCAACTCTCCGGCATTACCCAAATCCAGAGCGGCAGCCCACTCCAGGCCATAGCTAGCAATGGAGCCAACTTTGGAATGGGCGGCACTTTCCTCCCCGGCACGACGCTTCCGAATGGCGTGAGCGTGGGGGGCGTCGGACTGTCCAATGGGTTGGTTACCGGCAGCGAGCAAATCAGCATGATGCCGGTCCTAACCTGCGATCCTCGCAAGGGGCTCGCCAACAACCAGTTCATCAACGGCAATTGCTTTGCGGCGCCCAGCCCGGGACAAAACGGCTCATTCATCTTCCCGTACATCAAGGGGCCGATGTTCTTTAATAGCGATCTGTCGCTGTTCAAGAACTTCCAGCTCTCGGAGGCAAGAAAGATTCAGTTCCGGTTTTCCATGTACAACTTCCTGAATCATCCGCTTACCAGCTATAACCCGGCGGGTGGCGATGGAAACCTTACGCTGAACTTTAACGCGGCCGGGAAGGTCGCGAACTCGACTTTCGGGTACGCAGACTACTTGAACGGCAACCGCAGCATTCAGCTTGTTCTGAAGTTCTTCTTCTAGGGCCGGCTGCACCTTTCAACACGCACGGGGTGGGCGCAAAACACCCCGTTTCTTTCGATGGACGGTATACTGCAAAGTCGAGCGGTTTTGTCTTGACCAGGAACCTCGCCGCCACCGTTATCTCCACGTTGACCGCCCTCGCTCAGCCTGTCCGTTCCAACGACGCGTCTGTATTTTTGAACAAAGGCAATCAGCTCATGCAACAGCAGTCCTATGAAGAGGCGGCCGCTGCGTTTGAGCACGCTCTTCAGATCCAACCTGCCCTCTATGCCGCGCGCTACCAGCTAGGTATCTGCCTTTTCGCACTGGGCCGGAACGACGAGTCCCGCCGGGAATTTCAACAACTAAGGCAGCAGACCGGCCCGTCGCACGAAATTGCTTACTATCTCGGGCGCCTGCTGCTGCTGTCCGGCGATGCCGAGGGCTCGGTTCGTGAACTAGCTCCGCTCACGAGCGACGCCAAAATCCCCGACGCGTCCTATTACCTAGGTCTAGCTTATGTTGCGGCGGGAGATCCGGCCAAGGGCATTCAGTGGCTGGAACGTACCGCCCGCGCCCAGCCGCGAGACTATCACGTACACTTCCGGCTGGCACGCCTCTACGCCGGCGAGGGCCGCAAAGCGGATGCGGACCGGGAATACGCGCTCTATAACAAGTATCGGGACGCAGAGAGCCATACCGAGGAGCGGATGCGTGCGTGTAGTGCAGCGCTAGACGCTCACGCGACCGATCAGGCACCGGAAGCCTGCACCCATCTGGCTGACCAGAATGACCCCGAGAAACTGGTGCTATTGGGGCAAATATACGGCGACCACGGGAATTTCGCTGACGCCGTCCAGCCATTGCGCCGCGCCACGCAGCTCGACCCCGGTTCATACGATGCCTGGCACAATCTTGGCCTTAGCTATTTCCGGCTTAAACGCTATCAGGAAGCCCGCCAGCCGCTCGAGAAGGCGGTAGCTTTGCGCCCAGACCTGTTCGATACCCTGAACCTGCTGGGAGCGACGCTCTACGTTCTGGGTGACGACAAGGCGGCTCTGCCGGTCCTCGAAAGGGCCCACCAGCTTCGCCCGGACGACGCGCAGCTTGCGGCGGCACTCGACAAAGTGCGCAAGGCGCATTGAGGCCCATAGCGTGCTGCCAGCACCTCTCAATCCAACCGTCCAGCGGGTGTGCAGCACGCCCGTACATGATAGAATTTGGGCAGTTTCAGTGATGTACCGCTTCACGTTGGTTGCCCTCGGTGTAGGTCTGGTTTGCAGCCAAATTTCACTGCGTGCTCAAAGCAATCAGTCCCCTCAAGAACTGCTGAAGGAAGCCGTCACTTTCCAGCAACAGGGAAAGCTGGAAGAGGCGATTCGCGATTACGAGCTGTTCCTGGATTTATATCCTGATGCGCCGGAAGTGCGTTCCAATCTCGGCGCCGCGCTGGTGGCCACCGGAAAGTACACGCGAGCCATAGAAGAGTACAAGCTCGCGCTGATGAAGAAATCCGACCCTCGGCTCCGCCTGAACCTGGCACTGGCATATTACAAGACGGACAATTTCGCCGACGCGATCGTGGAGCTCGAGAAAGTACGCGTCGAGGACCCAGATAACCGGCAGGTTCAGACGCTTCTGGGGGATTCTTATGTCCACATGGGCGAGAACAAAAAAGCCATCGACCTGCTTTGGCCCTTATTCGCGGCCAATGCCAGCGACTTGGCGGTGGACTATGTTTTAGGAACCGCGCTGGCTCGTGACGGCCAGGTGGAACCTGCCCAGCGCGTGATCAACCCGATCATGGCGGGGCCAGACTCGGCCGAGAAGCACATGCTGCTGGGTACCGCCAAATTCGCCGCCCGCGATTTCCAGGGCGCGCTCGAGGAGCTGCGTAAGGCCGTGGAGATGAACCCCGACCTGCCCGAGGTGAATTCCTACTACGGCCAGGCGCTGTTTTCCAACGGACAAACCGCGGAAAGCCGGGCAATCTTCGAGCGCGAGCTGGCGCACAACTCGAACGATTTTCAATCCAACGTGCACGTCGGATTACTGTTGAAGCAAGACCAGAAATACGAAGACGCTTTGAAGTTCCTGAAGCGCGCCCAGGCGTCACGGCCCGGCGATGTCGCGGTTCGCTACCAGATCGCGCTGGTAAAGATGACGCAGGGTAAAGACCAGGTGGCGCTGGACGAGATCGAGCAAATCGTATCCGAGTCCCCTAAGTTCCTGGAAGCTCACGTTTCTCTCTCCACGCTCTACTACCGCCTGAAGCGCAAGGAGGATGGCAACCGCGAGCGAGGGATCGTGCAGCAATTGACAGCGGAACGGCAGGCCCAGGAACCGGCGGCCCGATTGGGCGCGGACGATAAGGGTGGTTCGCTCCGGACCAACCCATGAGTATCCTTGCCAAGTCGTGGCTGGTGTGTCTCGCCTGTGCGTTCCTTGCCTCTCTCCATGCCGAGGATGCCAAGCCGCAGGCGGCGGCTCCCGTTACCGTGCAGCAAATTCAGAAGCAAGCCGAGGCGGCACGCAAGGAGAACCGCGTCGACGACGCGATCCGGCTTTATAAGAAGGGAGTCGCCGTCAAGCCCTCCTGGGATGAAGGCTGGTGGTCCCTGGGAACCATTCATTACAGCCTGGATCATTTTACCGAGGCACGCGATGCCTTCCGGCATCTGACAGCCATTCAGCCTGCGGCAGGCGCTCCATGGGCCATGCTCGGCCTGTCGGAATTCGAAATCAAACAGTACGACCAGGCGCTGTCTCATCTTCGTCATGCCGCGGACCTTCACAACGGACAGGAACAGAATATTGCCGACGAGGCGAATTATCACCTTGCCTTGCTGCTCACCCGTTACCAGGAATACGAGGGCGCGATGAAGACTCTGGCGTTGTTTGCCCAGCGGAATCTCAACGACGCTAAATTTATCGAAGCCATGGGAATCGCGGCCCTGCGCAAGCCGCTGCTCCCTGCGGAGGTTGTTCCCACGGACCGGCAATTGATTATGGACGTAGGCCGCGTGATGTACGACGCCACGGCGCTGCGAACTACGGAGGCGGGGTCGGAATTCAAAATCCTTGTGGACAAATACCCCGAAACACCGAATATCCACTATCTTTACGGCAGCTTCCTGATGTTTGCCGATGCCAACAGCGGTCTTCTGGAGATGAAGAAGGAACTGGAAGTTTCGCCCGCCCATGTTCCCGCCATGGTGACGATAGCCAACGAGTATATTCAGCGCATGGATTTTCAGGCGGCATTGCCCTACGCCCAGAAGGCGACCGAACTGGAGCCCCAATCGTTTCCCGCCCACACGGTGCTCGGCCGGGTGTTCGCCGAAGGCGATATCGATTCCAAACGCGGCATTCAGGAACTGGAGGAGGCGCGCAAACTGGCGCCCGGAAGCCCGCAGGTTCGGATTGCGCTGGCGACCGCGTATGCTAAGGCCGGCCGCAAGGAGGATGCAGCCCGGGAGCGCCGGGAATTCCTGAAGCTGCGCCAGGAAGTGGATGCCACGGAGAAGAACAGTCCGCGATGAGACGCCGGGCGGGTGCGCTGATCTTCGGTTTCGCCGCCCTGGCCGCCTTAGGCGCCTGGACAAGTCCAAGCGCCAAACCGCAAAACGCTGCTGTGCCGGGGGCGGCGATTGAAAGCTTTTCGCGGAGTGTCCGAGAGTGCGTCACCTGCCATCCGGCTGAAGCCAAAACACACCCGCTCACGCCTATGGCGCACGCTGCTGAGACCAATGCGGAATGCAGTGTCCTGAGGAGCCATCCGCTCATGAAGTTGCGGTTGGGACGCTACGACTATCGAATCGAACGCCACGGTGACGAAAGCGTCTACGTCGTCACGGATGGCGCGGGGACTGTCACGTATCCCATTCGATACGCCTTTGGGCTGGGTGAAGCAGGACAAACGTACATTCTGGAAAAAGACGGCGAGTACTACGAGAGTTTTGTCAGCTACTATCAGGCGATTGATGCACTCGACATCACCATTGGCGATCAGCCTTACCGGCCGTCCAGTCTTCGCGAAGCGGCGGGCCGCCACATCGGGACGCATGAGATCGCGATGTGCTTTGGGTGTCACACGAGTAATGGTGTGAGTAGCGGCCATGTGTCGGAAAAGACGTTGTTGCCGGGCGTAACCTGCGAGGAGTGCCATGGCGCAACCGGCAATCACCTGGCGGGCTTGAAGAAGGGCGATTTGCAGCTGGCGCAGATGAAGAAGCTGACCGGCATGAGCGCCGAGGACAGCGCGCAATTCTGCGGACAATGTCATCGAACATGGCAATACGTCGCAGAGCATGGGCCCCACGGCGTAGGCAACGTGCGTTTTCAGCCCTACCGGTTAACCAACAGCAAGTGCTTTGACGTAGATGATGCGCGTATCAGTTGCACCAGCTGCCATAATCCACATGACACGATCGACCGGACGGCGGGCCATTACGATGCAAAATGCCAGGCCTGTCATTCGAGTGGCGCGACGGCATCCGCCGGCAGGGCCGGAGCGAAACTTTGCAAGGTCGGGACCAAGGAGTGCTCCACTTGCCACATGCCCAAGACCGAACTCCCCGGAGCGCATCACAGTTTCACCGACCATAACATCCGGATCGTGGCCAAGAACCAGCCGTATCCGGAGTGAGAAATAGAGTTAGAAAGGAATCAGAGCCATGCGGATCTTTTTTAGGTTGACCTTGGTGACCGGCGCGATCGTCGGCGGTCTTGTTGCACAGACGCCTGCGCCGGCAGAGGATAGCCAGAAGGCGGGCTTCAAAGCAAATGCGGAAGAGACGGTAGTCGACGTAGTGGTGCGCGACAAGAAGGGCCGTCTGGTGAAGGATCTCAAAGAGAGTGATTTCACGGTAAGTGACAACGGTCAAACGCGGCCGATCAAGTCTTTCCGAATCGTGGAAGGTACTGAAGCGATCAATGCGAGCGGCGGCCGTACGCAGCTCGATCCGCTCCGCCAGCTTCGCTTGATCACGCTGGTGTTCCAAGGCGGCGACCAGAACGCAAAGAAGCTGGCCCGTGACGCCGCGCTGGAGCTGATCAAGGGAGAATTGGCTCAAAACGTCTACATCTCGGTGATGGCCATCGACCATCGCCTTCAGGCCATCCAGCCCTTTACCAACGATCGCCAACTGTTGCGTAAGGCCATTGCGCGCGCCACAGCTTCGGTGAATGACTATACCTCCGACACCCTGCAGGTGCGCAAGGACCTGGAACAGATGCTCGGCCCGATGCAAGGCGGAGATCCCAGTGCGACTGGCCGCGCCAACGCGCTTTCGACGGCAGCGGCCTCGGCTTCCGGTCCGGGCGCAGCGAATTCGAACGGCGCTACGGCGGCGATGGCTCAGTTGATGCTCAGCACCCTGAGAAGCGCGCAAGCCGATGAATCCACCGACTGGTCTCGTCAGTCCGTATTCCCCCTGCTCGACCTCGTAAAGGAGCAATACCGCCTGCCGGGCCGCAAAACGATCCTGTACTTCTCGGGCGGGTTCCCCCTCTCACAAAGTACCGAGGATCCGTTCAAGCAGATGATCAGCATGGCAAATCGCGCCAACGTCAGTTTCTATACGATCGACGTTAACGGGTTGACCACGATGAGCACAGCCGGGAGTGCCAGTGGAGCGCTGAATGATGCCGCCGCAACCTCCAAGAGCAATGCCACCAGCAGCACCACCGGGATTTCCATCGACCAGGCGCGGGCTACCGATTCCGCGATGGACGCCGGTAAGGCGGACACGCAGCAGACGATTAAGATGCTTGCTGACCAGACTGGTGGCGTGATGGTAGCCAACACCAACGACTTCCGGGCTCCGATCCGGAAGATCACCGAGGACGTTCAGAGCTACTACGAAATCACGTATGATCCACAGATTCAGAAATACGACGGCGCTTTTCGCAAGGTATTGGTCAAGACGGCTGTCGCAGATCTTAGGGTCCAATCGCGAGCCGGCTATTTCGCGCTGCCTCCGAATCTGACCCAGGGGGGGCAGTTGCTCGCCACCTATGAAGTGCCGCTATTGCAAGCGTTGGAGACTCAGCCACTCAAGCAGGACTTCGTTTTTCAGTCGGAGGCCATGCATTTCCGCGCTTCGAGCGGCCGCACTTGCGAAGTGGTGGTAGACATTCCGGTTGGCGGCCTTACCTTTGAGGAGAACAAGCAGGCTGGCTATTTCGACGGCAAGCTGGCGTACGTGGCTGTCGTGAAAGACGCCGAGGGCCAGGTAGTCAAGAAGCTGCGCCAGGAAGTTCCGCTGCGGGTGACGCCAGACAAGCTGGCCGCCTACAAGGCGTCCAGCCACTTTATCTATAACGAAGGAATCGATCTGGCCCCAGGGAAATACACGTTAGAGACCGCAGTTATGGACATGCCCGCCCAGAAACTGAGCGCGAAGAAGGCCAGCTTCGTAGTCCCGGAGCAGTCGGCCACGCTCGGCATCAGCAGCGTGACCCTGATTCGCAACACAAAGGCCAAAGATGCCAGCACAAAGGCTGACGATCCCATGCTGATGAGTGACAAGGTTGTCATGCCGACAGTCAACCCGATTCTCAAGAAGGCGGACGCCAACATGATTTCGTTTTACATGACCATCTATCCCGACAAGAAGAGCGCCGAAAAGCCGGCCCTGGTGATGATTTTCAGCAAGGATGGCCAAGTGCTTGGCAAGGCCAACGCTCCGCAGCTCGGCGATCCCGATTCGCAGGGCCGGATTCAATACGTGGCGAATGCGCCCGCCTCGGCGCTGCCCCCCGGCAACTGGGCGATACAGTTCGTGGCCCAGCAAGGCAAGGAATCCGCCGATGAAACCGTGACCTTCACGCTGGAATAGAAAGTCCAGACCAACAATGAATCGTCTCTTGGCACTTTCACTTCTGTTAGCCGGCTTAGTGCCGGCGCAGGAGAAGACCGCTATCCAGACATCCGGTGAGGAAGTACTGGTGGATGTTGTGGTGCGCGACAAGAAGGGATACGCGGTTACCAGCCTGTCCCAAAGCTCGTTCACTGTGTTGGATGAAGGCGTGCCGCGGCAGATTTCCTCGTTCCGCTTGGTGAAGGGAATCGACGCCGTCTCGGCGGCGGCCAACGGCACGGCCACGACCGAGAAGCTAGATCCAATCCGGCAAATCCGTCTGGTTACATTGATTTTCGATCGCATGGATCAGGGCGAACGCACGGCCACGCGCAAGGCGGCGCTGGATCTGTTGAAAGTTAACTTTCCCCCGAATGTCTACATGGCGGTGTTCACGCTCGGCAACGAGCTGCAAGCCATCCAGGGTTTTACCAACAAGCGCGATCTGCTGGTGCAAGCGGTCGATAAGGCAACCAGCCGGCCTTCGTCGCAGTTTTCCGCTGAGAGCAACCAGATGAGAGCGCAGGCCGAGCAAATGTTCGGTCCAAACCAGGCCGGCGCTCAGGATCTTGTAAGCCGTTTTGAGCAAACCTCATTCGGCAGTCCCCAAGCCCTGATGATGGCGCGGTCGCTGATTGAGATGGTCTCGTTCAGTGAAAGGTCTGAGATGGCTTACGCCGGCCGGTCAACGATTTGGGCGCTGCTTGCCGCGGTGCGCGGGCAGACGCAGTTGCCGGGCCGGAAGGCCGTCATCTATTTCTCGGAAGGCTTTGCCATTCCGCAGGGCGCCGAAGAAGAGTTCCAGGCAGTGATCAGTGCGGCGAACCGGAATAACCTCTCCTTCTACCCGATCGATGCACACGGCTTGGTTTCCGACAGCCTGAACAAGAAAGCGACCGAGGGACTGTCGGCGGCCGCAGCGGGGTCGTCATTGGGCAATGCAATTCCAACACAGAATGGTATTTCCATGCCAGCCACGCAAGCGGCGCTTTCTATGGACCTCGCCATCAACGCGAACCGCATGAATACGCAAGACACGCTGGCTATTCTCGCGGATCAAACCGGCGGATTTCTCACCGCCAACACCAACGATTTTAGTGCGCCCCTCCAGCGCGTGATGGAGGAAATCGACACGTATTATGAGCTCAGCTACAATCCGCACGTTGACAAGTATGACGGTAAGTTCCGGCGCATCGAAGTGAAGCTGGATCGAAGCGACATGGCCGTGCAGTCGCGAGCCGGCTACTTTGCGCTGCCTCCCGATATGCTGAAAACATCCGGATTGAACTCATACGAAGCACCTCTGCTGCGCGCGCTCAGCGATATGGTTCCCAATCGCGCGCTGCCTTTTGAATCCGGCGGCATGCACTTCCGCGGCGAAGGCCGGCTGGAAACCTGCGGCTTTCTGATCGATATGCCGTTGAGCAAAGTTACGCTTCGCGAAAAGCGCGGCCAGAAGGTGTTGACCGGCGGCCTGGCCTATGTGGCCCTCATCAAGGATGTGAAGGGCCTGGTGGTGAAGAAACTGCAAGGCGAGATGCCAGTCGAGTTGACCCCGGATCAGGTGTTGTCCTTCAAGCAGGGCCGCTTTGCGGACATGGAATACTTTGACGTGCCTTCGGGATACTACACGATCGAGGTGGCGGTGCTGGATCGCGAAACCGGGCAGGCCGGCGCGCGGCGCAGCGCGATGTTCGTGCCGAAGCCAGGCGAGGGGCTCGCCATGAGCAGCGTAGCCCTGATCCGCAAATGGCGTCCCAAAGAGGCGGACGCCGCCGCAGATGATCCCTTCGTGGTCGGCGATAAGACCGTAACGCCGGCGCTCATGCCGACGATCAATAAATCCGTCTCCACGTCGTTGCCGTTTTATATGATCGTCTACCCAAACACCCATAATGCCGCCAAACCCGAGATGTTCATTGAGTTCGACCGCGACGGCAAAGTGAAACGCGTGGCGCCGGCGGCGATGGATGCGCCGGATTCAAGTGGGCGAATCCAGTACGTGGCCAACGCGCCGATCGGTCAGTTCGACCCCGGCAACTATGCCGTGCGCTTCGTCGTGCGCCAGGGCGCGGAAGTCGCCGAGGAGGATTTATCCATCCATCTGGAACCCTAGCAGCGCGCGGAGGACGCCGATGAAGAAGATGGTTCTGATCTGTTTGATTGCTGCTTCGTGGGATGCGCGGGCGCAGCAGCCGGCCCCTCCTTCGGGAGGCGTGACTCTTCACGCCGGGACCAACGAGGTGTTGCTCGACGTGGTGGTTCGCGACAAGAAGGGGCAGCGCGTCGCCAATCTCGACCCCGCCGATTTGGAGATCATCGACAATGGCGTCGCGCGAAAGATTACCAGTTTCAGGCTGATTGAAGGCGACCAGTCGATCGCGGGCGGGGAACAGGCGGCACCGCAGAACAAGCCGGGGGAAGCCGCGCCAAAGAAGCCAATCGATATCGAGCGTCAAATCAGGCTTGTCACGCTCATCTTCAATCGCCTGGACTTGAACGCCAGGACCATTGCGCGAACCGCCGCGCTGGATCTGTTGAAGAATGAGTTTCCGCAAAACGTCTATATGGGCGTGCTGGTGCTGGGTGATTCGCTGCAGGCCCTGCAGCCGTTCACAAACGACATCGGGTTGCTGCGCAAGGCGGTGGAGCGCGCCACGGGCGGAGCTTATACGGAATTTGTCGCCGACTCCGCGCGAATTGAGCAGGAAATGAAGCAGCAGCTTGGCCCGGCGACGGCCGGTGAAAGCATCGGCGAGCAGTCGCAGGCCATGAGCGATGCCACCGGCGGCTCGGGAGGCAAAGGCCCGAGCGGCGATCCCGCGGGCGCGGCCATGGCGCAGATGATGCTCAACATGCTTCAACTGGCCCGCACCACGGAGCTGGCCCAAACCGGCAGAAGCGCCATCTGGGGACTGATCGATGTAGTAAGCCAGCAGTACCGGCTGCCGGGCCGCAAATCCATTCTCTTCTTCTCATCCGGCTTCGGGATTCCGCAAGGGATGGAGGAGCCCTGGCGCGTTTTGATTAGCACGGCGAACCGGTTCAATGTGACGTTTTATTCGATCGATGCCCGTGGCCTGAGCACGACCGCCATGAACCAGGAGGCCGTTTCAGAACTCAAAGACGCTGCCAGCGCGTCCCGAGCTAACCTTCGCAAAGGAACCGGCGTGGTAACGCCCGCCATGGCACAGATGTTCGATACCGCAATCAACAGCGGCAAAGCGAATACGCAGGACACGCTGGCTAACCTGGCGCAGTCGACGGGCGGCATTCTGATCGCGAACACCAACGATTTTCGTGACCAGTTAAAGAAGGTCAGCGAGGATATTGAGACTTACTATCAGATTACCTACGATCCGCACATCGAGAAGTATGACGGCGCATTTCACAAAATTGAAGTACATAGCGCCCGCGCAGGGCTTCGGATCCAGGCCCGCTCTGGTTATTTTGCGCTGCCCCCATCCTCAGGAAGGGAGGGTGTTATCCTCGCTCCCTATGAGCTGACGCTGATGCAGTCCTTGACCGCAAATCCTTTGCCGCGAGAGTTCGCGTTCCAATCCGCGGGTATGCACTTCCGCGGGCCGGGCCATGAGCCAGAGGTCAGCGTGGTCTTGGACGTGCCCATCGGAAACGTGACTCTGCAGCAAGCTAACTCCACTGCCCCTTATGAAGGCGCGCTCGCCTACCTGGCGCTGGTTCGCAACGCGGGGGGTGAAGTGGTTCACAAGCTTCGAGGCGAGGTGCCCTTAGCCGCCACGGCCGAACAGCTGGACGCATTCAAGAAGAGCCATTTTATTTACCACGAGCACCTTGCCCTGACGTCGGGCCGCTATACGCTGGAGACGGCGGTATCCGACAAGGGTGGAAACAAGACCAGCGCGCGGAAGTCCGTGTTCGTTGTCCCGCCGGACCGGCCGGTTCTCGGGCTCAGCAGCGTCGCATTGGTCCGAGCCGTTCGCGAGAAGAACGACAACACTTCGAATCAGGACCCTTTCCTGATGTCGGATAAATTGGTGACGCCGACCATCAGCCCGTCCTTCAGCAAGAGCACGACAACCGGTTTGTCCTTCTATCTGGTCATCTATCCCGACAAAGCCGAACGCGCCAAGACTGAACTCTCGATGCAGTTCGCGAGAGATGGAGATCCCATTGGCGGCGGATCGCCGCCGCTGCCGGAGCCGGATGCCGCCGGCCGCATCCAGTACATCGCCACCGCGACGACGGAGAAGATGCCTCCCGGAAACTACCAGGTCCTGTTCCTGGTTACACAAGGAACCGAGGTCGCACGCGAGTCCGTGACGTTCACCCTGGAATAAGCCCTCAGTGAATTTGACCCGAAGAGAATGGTTATGGCTCGCCGGCGGTAGCGCGCTTCGCCTGCCCGGCGCGCCGATTGAGCCAACCCAGCCGCTGTTTCTCGAGATTCCCTCGAAATTGAGCGGCATTGCCTTTGTCCACGATGCTGCCATGTCTCCACGCCGCCATCTACCCGAAACCATGGGCGCGGGCGTGGCGTTTCTCGACTACGACAACGATGGCTGGATGGACCTTTACCTGGTCAACTCCGGCCCCTGTGATTTCTACACTCCCTCCAAACCAGTGCGGAATGCCTTGTACAAGAACAATCGCGACGGAACCTTTACCGATGTGACGGAAAAAGCCGGTGTGAGCGGCGGAACCTTCGGCATGGGCGTCGCGGTTGGCGATTTCGATAACGACGGATGGCCCGACCTATTCGTCACATCTTACGGAAAATGTATCCTCTATCAAAACAAAAGGAACGGCACATTCCGCGATGTGACGGAGAAAGCCGGCCTGGCCACGCCCGGCTGGACCACCAGCGCAGTCTGGTTCGATTACGACAACGACGGCCGGCTAGATCTTTTCATTTGCAGTTTCGTCGACTACTCAGCCGATCATCGCGTCGGATGCGGCAATAATGCGCTGGGGAAATACTACTATTGCATCCCAAAAGTTTTCATTCCGACGCACAGCTTTCTGTATCACAACAACGGTGACGGCACATTTACGGAAGTGGGAAAGAATTCGGTAATCGGCAAGACTCTCGGGAAAGGCCTCGGTGTGGTGGCCACCGATATCAACAATGACGGCCGCATGGACCTGTTCGTCGCCAATGATACCGTGCAGGATTTCCTGTATGTAAATCGAGGGCCGGGTCCGGGCGGCACCTGGAAGTGGGACGAAGGCGGCCTCGATGCCGGTGTCGCGTTCAGCCAAAATGGCAAGGCACGGTCGGGAATGGGCGTCGACGCGGCTGACCTCGGCCACCGCGGCTGGCAGGACTTGTTTGTCGCCAATGTGGACCAGGAGATGTTCTCCGTCTACAGAAACAATAAGGACGAATCATTTGAAGATGTAGCCGTAGTGAATGGTGTCGCCCAGGCAACGCGCCTTCTCAGCGGCTGGGGGCTCAAATACTTTGATTTCGACAACGATGGCAACGTGGATTTGATTCTGGCTAACGGCCATCCCGACGACATGATCGCCGAATATTCCTTGCAGGTCACCTGGAAGGAGCCGCTGTTATTGTTCCGTCAAGGCGACGATGGGAAGCTGCACAATGTGAGTGAACAAGGCGGGCCTGCGTTTCAGAAGACATTCAATGCGCGTGGGCTGGCGGTTGGCGACTATGACAATGACGGTGCGCTCGATGTTCTCGTCTGCGTCAACGGCGGCGCGCCCCTGTTGCTCAAGAATAACGCCGCCAAGGGGAACAACTGGCTGGGCGTCACGCTCGAAGGCGTTAACTGCCACCGCGACGCGGTTGGCGCCAGGATTTACTGGAGCGCAGGAGGCCGGAAGCGTTCCCGGCTCAAGAATAGCGGCGGAAGTTATCTGTCGTCCCACGATGCGCGAGTCGTGTTGGGAATCGGGACTGCCACGAAAATTGATGAGCTGGAAATACACTGGCCGGGGCCAAGCAAACAGATCGACAAATTCACGAACCTGCCCATCAACCAGTACATTCGTGTCGTCGAAGGAAAAGGTGTCGCTTCCTAAGAGCTACTGCGCAGATTCGTCGAGAACTTCCACGGCGTAGACCGAGGCGTAATTCTTCACCGGCACAAAAGAAAGCAGCAACTTGCCCTGCGCATTGGCTTTGAGTCCATGGAAGGTTTTCAATAGCGGCCGATTGCCACCGGCCTCTTTATATACATCCAGATCGCGAAGCAGCGCGACACCATTGCAGAAAACGTCGAAAATGCGGCTACCTTCGCCGCCGCCTCCTGGATTCTCCAGGCCCCAAAACTTCTCCGCGAAATGGAGCGTAACCGCATATTCGCCTTCACCCACGGGGATGGCATAGCTGAAATTACCGTAACGCTCTCTGGTGTAGAGGTTACTGTCGCGGGCTCCCTCAGGCTTGCCCGTAGGCGCACCCATTTGCCCTCCACTCCAGAAGTCGTCCGGCATCCAGGTTTGCCGGCGGGAATCCAAGCAGGGTTTATCCAGCGCGACCATTCGGATGGGATTTAGACGGTGGGGTTGCGCGGGCTCCACCTTGATGGCGCTCACCATCGGCTGCGATCTCTGACTCATGAAGCGGACATGCAGCATCCCGTCAGCACCCGGCAAGATGTCTTTGAAAACCCGCTCGTCGACAACGGCCGGACCACCCGCATCGGATACGATGTCCAACTCGCTCAGAATGCGCTTACCATTCAAGGCCACGTGAAAGACGCGGCTGTTTTCTCCGCCACCAGCCGGGGTACCAGCTCCGAAGCTGGTTTCAGCGAAGTACAGGTGAAGTTCATAGACGCCGGGTTTGAGCGGGATATTGTAGCTGAAACTGCCGGTGCGGGCGCCTTCAAACAGCGCCGGATCCGTCGTGCGGGTCAAGAACCTGCCTGGACTCTCCGAGTAATCTCCTCCCTCAAAATAACGGTCTGGGCCCCAAGTGTAGCCAAGCTTGTCCGTGCGCGGTTTGCGTTGGCCGCAGAGGATGCGCACCGTTTCGTCCGAAAGAGGCGCCACCGGCGGGATGGTCACGTCCTGATTCGGTATGGTGCTCGCAATAACGGCCTTAGTTCCGACGACGCGCGAACCGGCCACGGGCCATAACCGGATCGCCAGCACTATCAGTGCGGATATCCCGAACAAAACCATTAAACCGATTTTGAGCTTGCCGGGAGGGACTAGGGCATGGGTCTCACCTGGCGGAACGCCCCGGTGTCCATTCGCGGGCACGGCCGATTCCTCGTGTGGCGTCGACAGCTCCTCATCCGCCACCACTTGCGCTGCCGTCAGGAAAACGGGCCCGTAGCGTCCGGTCGGAATTACGATCCTGATCGCGTGATCGGTTCCTTCCGTTTCGTAATACTCTTTGAGCTTCTTTCGAAGACGGTGCACTTCAACGCGGGCAATGGCATCTTCAGCGGGATCGAAGGTTTCCGGCCGGTTCAGCACGTCGACCGCGATATTGTATTCTTTGATCTGGTCGGCTTCGCCTTCGAAGTACTTCGTGCACAGATATTGCAACAGGTGGGCTAGTCGTGGAGAACGGCCAAACGCTGCAGACGACAAGATGTTGTCGAGTTCAGCTTTCTCCCGCCCCGCAAGCGCCCCCAGCGCCGAGATCTGCCCCATTAGTGGGGTGATTATAGCACAGCCATTTCACCGCCGAGAACGAGCATGTAACGTTCAGGATGTAACATTGCTCGGTTGATTTCCTTGCAGCCCAACGACTCACGGATGTAGTAATCTTGAACATTCAACCCTGGGAATGGGCGAAAGGAGCGTCTCTCGATGCCCTTTGCAGATGTGGTTTGGACTCCGCGTGGCTTCGGGCAGACCGGCCGCCGCGACTGGTGGTGGCTGCAGCCGCTGGCCGTGTTTTTGGGATTATCCACTTTCTTCGTCTACGCCAATTGGGCTGCCTTCCAGGGAAAGTACTATTACTGGGGGCCATACCTCTCCCCGTTTTACTCTCCCGAACTGTTTGGCGAATCACCGCATAGTTGGTTCGGGCCTAAGCCTGCCTGGTGGCCGGCGTGGTTGCTGTTTTCGCCGGCGCTTCTGATCCTCTGGGCTCCCGGCCTATTTCGTGTGACTTGCTATTACTATCGGGGCGCCTACTACAAAGCCTTCTGGGCCGATCCACCCTCCTGCACCGTAGGCGAGCCGCGCACGCATTACCTCGGCGAGCATTCCTTCCCGCTCATCATGCAGAACATCCACCGTTATTTTTTATACCTTGCCATCTTCATCATCGGAATTCTCGCCTATGACGCGTGGAAAGCGCTGTGGTTTACGGACGCGGCCACGGGCCACGTGTCTTTCGGAATCGGACTAGGCACTCTAGTACTGACGGCCAATGTCGTGATGCTGAGTGGCTACACCCTCGGCTGCCACTCCTTGCGGCACCTGGCGGGCGGACGGCTGGACCGGCTGTCTGAGTCGCCCGTCTGTAAGAAGGCTTACGACTGTTCCAGTTGCCTGAACCGCCGCCACATGCTCTGGGCCTGGATGAGCCTTACTTCGGTCATGTTCTCGGACATCTACGTCCGCCTCTGCGCCATGGGCATCTGGTCCGATTGGAGGATCCTCTGAATGCCCGAATACCAGACGCACTCTTACGATGTGCTGGTGATCGGAGCGGGCGGAGCGGGATTGAGGGCGGCCATCGAAGCTTCCTCCATGGGAGTGTCGGTTGGCATGATCTGCAAATCGCTTCTCGGAAAAGCCCACACTGTAATGGCTGAAGGCGGGATTGCCGCCGCCATGGGCAATGTGGACGACCGCGACAACTGGAAGGTCCACTTTGCGGACACCATGCGCGGCGGACAGTATCTAAGTAACTGGCGGATGGCCGAGCTGCATGCCAAAGAGGCGCCGGAGTGCGTTCGCGAGCTGGAAGCCTGGGGCGCGCTGTTCGATCGGACCCAAGACGGCCGCATCCTGCAGCGCAACTTTGGGGGTCACAAATATCCGCGGTTGGCACACGTCGGCGATCGCACCGGCCTCGAGATGATCCGCACGCTGCAGGATCACGGCATTCACCAGGGCATCGAAGTGCACATGGAATCTACCGTGCTGGCGCTGCTCACCGATGATGGCCGGGTGACGGGAGTGTTCGGTTACGAGCGCGAGCGCGGTCGCTTTCTTACATTCCGGGCGAAAGCCGTGGTGCTGGCGACGGGCGGCATTGGGCGCGCCTATAAGATTACGAGCAACAGTTGGGAATATACGGGCGACGGCCACGCGCTCGCCTACGATGCGGGCGCCGATCTCCTGGACATGGAATTCGTTCAGTTCCATCCCACCGGCATGATCTGGCCCCCCAGCGTGTGCGGCATCCTGGTGACCGAGGGTGTACGGGGCGAAGGCGGTGTTCTGCGCAACAAGGAAGGCCGCCGCTTCATGTTCGACGACATTCCCGAACTATACCGCGCGCAAACCGCCGACAACGAGGAAGAAGGCTGGCGGTACACGCAGGGTGATAAGGATGCCCGACGGCCGCCGGAGCTGCTGACGCGCGATCACATCGCACGTTGCATCGTGCGCCAGATCAAGGAGGGCCGAGGCAGCCCGCACGGCGGCGTGTTTCTCGACATCTCATGGATCAAGGAGCGCCTTCCCAATGCAGCCGAGCACATTCAAAGGAAGCTTCCCAGCATGTACCACCAGTTCAAAGAACTGGCGGATATCGACATCACCAAAGAGCCTATGGAAGTCGGCCCTACCACGCACTACATGATGGGCGGGGTCAAGGTGGATGGCGATACGCAGATGTCAACGGTGCCGGGCTTGTTCGCCGCGGGCGAATGCGCGGCGGGCCTGCACGGCGCCAACCGCCTGGGCGGGAATTCGCTCTCGGACCTGCTGGTATTCGGCAAACGGGCCGGCCGTTATGCCGCATGTTTCGCCAAAGAGCATAGAGAAGGGCGTATCGACAATGCTCTGGTCAGCCAGGCGGCCGCCCGGGCGCTCGCGCCCTTCGAGCGCAACAACGGAACCGGGCCTTATCAGATCCAGCAAAAGCTCCAGGAGATTATGCAAGATCTGGTGGGCATTGTGCGCACGGAAAGCGAAATGAAGCAGGCGCTTGCAGAGATCGAGGAGCTGTCCAGACGGACCAGCAAAGTATCAGTCGAAGGCAATCGCGAATACAACAACGGCTGGCACACCGCGCTCGACCTTCCCAATCTGCTGACGGTTTCCGAAGCCATTGCGCGCGCAGCGATCGAGAGAGATGAGAGCCGGGGCGCCCATTTTCGCGAAGATCGCCCGTCCAAGAGCGCTGAATTGGGCAAGATCAGTATGGTGGTTCGGCGGGCCCCGGCCGGCGAGATGCAGGTTCATCGCGAACCCGTTCCGGAGATGCCGCCGGAATTGAAGCAGATCATCGAGGAGATGAAATAATGGCTACTGCCACGTTTCGGATCTGGCGCGGAGATCGTGAGAAGGGAAGATTCCAGGATTACGCGACCAGCGTCTCGGAAGGCATGGTGGTCCTGGATGCCGTGCACAGGATTCAGGCCGAGCAGGCCAACGATCTCTCGCTGCGCTGGAACTGCAAGGCGGGCAAGTGCGGCTCATGCTCGGCGGAAGTGAATGGCATGCCCAAGCTAATGTGCATGACACGGCTGAACACGCTGCGTCTGGATCAACCCGTCACCGTGGAACCGATGCGCAGTTTCCCACTGATCAAGGACCTGGTTACAGATGTCTCGTGGAATTTCCGGGTGAAAAAGACCATCAAGAAATTCAATCCGCGCCCGCCGGATGCTCCCGATGGAACCTGGCGCATGGCACAGCAGGATATCGACCGCGTGCAGGAGTTTCGCAAGTGCATCGAATGCTTCTTATGCCAGGACGTGTGCCATGTCTTGCGTGAGCACCATTATTTCGACGAGTTCGCCGGTCCGCGGTATTTTGTGCACGTCGCGGCGCTCGAAATGCACCCGCTCGACACCGAGGATCGCTTGGAAGACTTGAAGCAGGCGCATGGCGTCGGCTACTGCAACATCACAACCTGCTGCCGCAAAGTCTGTCCCGAGCACATCACCATTACCGAGAACGCGATTATTCCTCTCAAGGAACGGGTTGTCGATGAGTTTTACGATCCGGTCACCAGACTGTTTCGTTTGTTTCAAGGTAAAAAATCCGGGCGAAGCGCAAAGCGGCCCGAGTTGAAGGAGGATACCGATGCTGGAGCTAAAACCGCTGTCCCAGGAAGCTATTCCGGGAGCGCTGGCGCGCGTTGAACGCTATCGATTGCTAAACGAGCCCGAGCAGGCCGAAAGCATTTGCCAGGATATCCTACGCCGCGATCCCGGCAACCAGGAGGCCCTCATCTCATTGCTTCTGGCTATTACCGATCAGTTTGAAAGCGGGTCGGGTCCGCGGGTCAGCGAAGCGCGCGAAGTTCTCCCCCGGCTGCGGGACCCGTACTCGCAGCTGTACTATGCTGGCATCATTTCCGAACGTCGAGCGCGCGCCCTAATCAATCAGGCCGGGCTGGGAACTGGGTCCATTGCTTACGGCTGGTTTCGAGACGCCATGGATCAATACGAACGCGCTGAAGCCATTCGTCCGGCTGGAAACGACGACTCCATTCTGCGCTGGAACACGTGCGCGCGCTTCTTGAACCGCAACCCGCATCTGAAGCCGAGGCCCGAGGAACGCCTGGAACCGATGCTGCTGGAATAATCATATAAGTACAGGAGCAATCACCATGAGTACGAGCAGACGTCATTTTCTACAGTCGGCGGCCATGGCCGGCTTGGCTGCGCAGAGGATCGCCGCTAACGACAAAATTCGTATCGCGCTGATCGGCGCCGGAGGCATGGGCTCCGGCGACACGAATTACCAGTTGTCCTATCCCGGTGTAGAGTTGGCCGCCGTATGCGATATCTACGATGGCCGCCTGGTGCGTGCCAAGGAAGTCTGGGGGAATCACCTGTTCACCACGCGCGACTACCGCGAGGTTTTGGCGCGCAAAGACATCGACTCCGTGATCGTGGCCACCCCCGACCACTGGCACTCGCGTATCACCATCGACGCACTCAATGCCGGCAAAGACGTCTACTGCGAGAAGCCCATGGTGCACTTCCCCGAAGAGGGCAAAGATGTGATCGCCGCACAGGAGCGCAGCGGCCGGATTTTCCAGGTGGGCAGCCAGTACGTCAGCTCGCTGGTGTATCAGAAGGCGCGCGAGCTGTTGCAGGCCGGCGCGATCGGCCAGCTCAACATGGTGGAGGCATGGCTCGACCGCAACACCGCGATCGGCGCCTGGGAATATTCCATTCCACCCGATGCCGCGCCCGGTAACATCGACTGGGATCGCTTTCTGGGCAACGCGCCCAAGGTTCCTTTCGAGCCGGTGCGCCTGTTCCGCTGGCGCAACTATCGGGACTACGGTACGGGCGTTGCCGGCGACCTGTTTGTACATCTCCTCAGCGGCCTGCACTATGCCACCCGCTCGCTGGGTCCCACGCGCGTCATGGCCACCGGCGGCCTGCGCTATTGGAAAGACGGCCGCGACGTGCCCGATGTGATGCTCGCTATGCTGGACTATCCCAAGACCGAGACGCACCCCGATTTCACTCTTGCACTGCGCGTGAATTTCAAGAGCGGCGTGGCCGAGGAGCAGTTCGGTTTCCGCTTCACTGGAAGTGACGGAGTGATGCACACGAGTCCCGCTGGCGTTACCCTCACCACGACGCCGCCCGAAGCCGAGCCCGGCTATACCATCGGAACTTTCCCGAAAGCGTTGCAGGACCAATTCATGGCCGAGTATCGCAAGAAGTATCCCAAGACCAAGGCCACCGCCGACGCCATGCGTCCTGAGAAAGAAGATAAGTTCGTGCCACCGGAAGATCATGATGCGCATCGCGAGCACCATGGCGCTTTTCTCGAGTCGGTACGAACCCGGAAGCCGTCGATTGAGGACGGCGTGTTCGGTTTGCGCGCCGCCGGCCCAGCCCTCCTGAGCAACGCGTCGTACTTCGACAAGAGAATCTGCCACTGGGATCCGCACACGATGACAGCGTCGTAGGCGCGAGATAATGATAGTGACCCGTGACCGGAAGGGAGCGGTTGCGACAGGCCACTAGACGTGCCACGTATGAGATACAGTAGGCTGTTGGGATGTGCATGCTGTCTGGCCTTCTTCAGCGCCATGTACGCCGTCCAACAGCCCTTTCGGCAATATCCCGGCGTGGAATACCGAAGGTTCGAACTGCCTCCGGATTGGGAGGAGAAGACCGAATGGGCTTTTGCCCGCCTGATGTTTCCGCCGGGTCCCAACGACGGCTATCGCGGACGCTATGACGGCGACTGGCGGCTCGGGTTGTCGCTATGGACGCAGGATTATCCGCGAGCAGACCGGCATTTCTCACAAGCTCTGCGGCGCCTTACCCGCGTCCATACCCGCTCCGTCGAGCAGCCCGTGAGCCTGGAAGATGGAGACGATGTGTTCCACTGGCCCTGGCTCTACGCCGTTCAGGTCGGCGAATGGGGCTTGACCGATCCTCAGGCCAAGGTGCTGCGCGAATATCTGCTTCGCGGCGGCTTCTTCATGGCCGACGATCTCCACGGAACCGAAGAGTGGGAGGTATTCGCGCGCAGCATGGCCCGAGTTTTTCCGGACCGCCCTATCGTCGATATCCCGGACGACGACGCCATCTTTCACACGGTATACGATCTCGACACCCGGTACCAGATTCCAGGCTCGGAACACTTGGACCGCGGATACAAGAAGGACGGCAAGGGGGCGCACTGGCGCGGCATCTACGACGACAAGCGCCGGATCATGGTAGCCATTTCCGTGAATTCGGACCTCGGCGATTCCTGGGAATGGGCGGACGAACCGCGGTATCCCGTAAAATTCTCCGACCTGGGGATTCGCATTGGCGTCAACTACGTCGTGTACGCCATGACGCATTAATCCGGAAAACCGAAGTTCGGCGTGAGATTGGGGCCAAGGATTTGAGACAACAGGGAAATGGAATCAAACGCGACGGACAAACCAGTCCCGCGCGAGGTCACCGCCCTGTTGTCGGATGAGCGGTTGATCCTGCGCGAGACGCAACGCGCCGTGACCCCGTTTGGCGGTGTCGCGGTTTTCATTTCGTTTCTCGGCAAGATCGGTTTTGTGAAGGCGGTTCGGGAGCACATGCCGATTCGCTGGCGGTCGCCGAATCACATCGATCCGACTTCCACCTTCACAGCGTTCCTGATATCGGTGCTGGTGGGAGCCAGACGCTTCGCGCATGCCAGTCTGCTGCGGGGAGATCGCGCGTTACATGCGCTCATGGGCCTGGAACGGTTTCCTACCGACGACACCATCCGCAATCTGTTTCGTGCATTCGGCATGGGCCAGGTCCAGCGCCTCTACGAACCACTGGCCGAATGGCAGATGCAACGTTTGCCGCAGCGCGAGGAGGGCTACACCTTGGACTTGGATTCGACGGTGTTTGAGCGTTACGGCCAGCAGGAAGGTTCGCTCAAGGGACACAACCCACGCAAACACGGACGGCCCAGCCACCATCCACTGTTGGCCGTGCTGAACGAAGCGCACTTTCTCCTCCACGGGTGGCTCCGCAGCGGCAACTGCGGAACCAGCCGGGGCGTGGAGGAGTTTCTCAAAGAAGCTCTCGCGCTGTGGGGACAGCGCGAAAAGATCCGCTTGCTGAGAGCCGATTCGGGCTTCTTCGATGACAAGCTGCTGAGCTTTTTGGAACAGCGCCTGCTGCCCTACATTGTAGTGGCGCGTCTCACCCCATGGGTAAAACGTGCCGCCCAGCGAGTGGAGCAATGGACGATGTTGGACGACGACTACGCCGCGGGCGAGTTTCGAATCCAGTTGCACGGCTGGAGTGTGGAGCGGCGGTTCGTGGCGATTCGCGAGCAGGTGCGCGAGGGTCGCGACAGCGTGGGCCGCAAGCTAATCGACGTGCCCGGCTATACCTTCCGCGTCTTCGTCACCAGTTGTGGCGACCCTCCGCAGGAGATCTGGCGGGGCTACAATCGGCGCGCCGACATGGAAAACCGCATCGCCGAGTTGAAGCACGACCTGGGCGCCGATGGCTTCTGCCTGAAACAGTTTTTCGCCACCGAGGCCGCCTTTCGCGCCGTGTTACTACTGTTCAACTTACTGGGGGAGTTCCAGCGCGCGGCTGGTTTGCCGATCTATCGCGAGCCCGCTACCATCCGGACTCAGGTCCTCACCTGCGGGGCAATTCTTGGGCGGACCGGCCGCCGACTGGTGATTCATCTGTCGGAAAGTTGGGGCGGGCTGAAGACGAGAATTCCCTTGCTGGACAGCATCTTGAACTGGCAAATCCCAACTTCACCGAAGTTGGATCCGTCGCTCATAACCTGATCCCGAACCGGAGCCCAAACCACTTTCCAAACCCGCGGACAGGAGGTTCGATCAACGTTCAACTTCGGAATTCAGGTTCAATGCTCAATCCGCCGAAGTAACGCAGTTCGACGACCCGGGCCTTGCGGCCATCGATCTTGGCCAGCGACTCCAGCGTTTCGTCGAGGGCCGGGATATCGATTCCTCGACCCTGCGCCCCAAGCAGCGCCTCGTCCAGCGGCACCCGCTCTGCATTTCCGCCACGTTTGGCATAACCACGGCCGCGCGCATGATCCACAAGGATTCGCCGGATGATTTGCGAGCAGAGCGCCAGAAAATGGACGCGGCTTTCGCAGCGAATGCCCCCCGCGCGAAGCAGTTTGAGGTACGCCTCATTGGCTAGGGCGGCCGACTCCCATGTCTGGCCGGGTTGATGGCGCCCCAGGTGTTGCCTGGCGATTCGCCGCAACTCCGGGTAAATGACAGGCATCAAGCTGCGAAGCGCCTGTTCATCTCCGTTGCCCCAGGCGGCGATCAACCCGCTGATGTCTGCGGAATGTTCGACGGTCATCCGGTGGCGATCTTATCAAAAAAACTCAGGGCCGGATGACACCTTTTGCCGCCGGTTCCCGGAATACAGTCAGGAGGTATTTCAACCATGACGAAACTCGTAATATTTTGCGGGCTAGCAGCAATGACGTTTGCCGCGGCGCCCCAAGCTCTGAAAGCGGACAATGCGGACGCGCTGTGCCCACTGGGGAACGCGACCTTACGCGGGACCTACATGTCGCGCGCCGAGGGTACTGTCGTGGGCGTCGGGCCACTGGCCGCGGTTGGATGGCTCACCTACGATGGAAAGGGAAACGTCGTTAACGGCTTCACAATAAGCGTGAACGGCGTCATTTCTAGGGGCACAATTTCCGGCCCGTACACAGTCAACAGCGACTGCACCGGGTCCACAAACCTGTCAGGCGGCCACTACGATTTCGTGGTCACGCCGGATGGAAGTAGGGTTAATTGGATTGGGACCGATCCCGGCGGGGTCTTCAGCGGGACCGAAATCCGGTTAGACCATTCGAGTGGGCTCAAGGAATAGGGATGCGGTACAGGTTCCGTTGGGCGGTGCCCCGATAGAACGCGTAGACCTCGGAAGAAGAACCAGGCACCGCCTCTTGGACATCGATCCTGCGCGCTCCCGGTAGGCTGGCCAATTCCTCCTCGGAGCGAAATCCAACCGCCGGAATTTTCGGCAGGGCCCGGCCCGGCGGCACCGGAATTATATAGCTCCGGCCGTTGCTAACAGGTCCGCCACAGACAGATATAAAGCGGCCATCGGGCGAGAAATGCCAACCATTGAGAGTACCGGCAATGAGGACCGGGGCCCCGCTGCCAAGCGGAAAAGCCTGCACCGCTATTCCGCCGCCCGGTGCCGGAGACCATGCAATGATCCAACGGCCGTCTGGCGAAACACCGAGCAGAAGGTGGGTCTGTTGTTCGATCGCCTTTCGCATCTGTGTTCCGTCGGCGCGAACACGATATGTGAACCCTGCAGTCCGAAAGAAAATCTCACCACCGGGACCAAACCTCGGCATCCGGCCCTCGACATTCGGGATCCGCCGGGGACGTGACCGCCGGTCGGAGTCCACTATCCAAAGCTGAGGCCTGCGGTCGCGGTCCGCGACTTCCATCACTACCTGCCGGCCGTCGGCGGAGATATCGTAGTCGAGCGTCTGGAAGCCGGGAACCAGGGCCTCGGAACGCTCGGACTTCAATTCCATCACCCACACTTCACCCCCTCTCCGCCCATATATCGGGCCGCATCTGGAGTCTGCTTTACGACCCGGTAGTATAGCCTTCGGCCATCCGGCGTGAACTTCGGGTCAACGGAGTTGCCGTCCATCGAAATCAGCCGGTCGCCGCTCACATCGTGAACCCATATCGCAACATTCGATAGGGTCACAGCGGTAACAAAGGACCTGCCATCGGGCGCCATGGCGATGCTTCTCTCCTCGGTTGGCCCGGATGTCACCTGCTCGGGGCGGCCGTCGGGAAAACGCTGCCGCCAGATGTGATTGCCTCCTCCCGCCTTCGAAGTGAGGTACATCCATTTACCATCAGGAGACCACGCGCCAGAGGTGCAGCCGGCCCCGGGCGGACCCACCGGGCGGCCGGGCGAGCGTCCGTCAAACGGCACCAGGCGGCAAGGCAGCCAGAGGTGGTCCTTGTCCATTTCTACCAGAAGCACGCATTTTCTATCGGGTGACAGGTAGGACTTGTGTGCCATGGCGTGTTCATGGGCGGGCAAGTAAACGTCACGCTGGCCTATTCGGCTCTCCTCCGCCGCCACGATCCCCATATGGGCCCCCGCCTTGATCTCGGAAAAAAGCACTTGGCGCGGACCAGTCCAGACGAGTCCGGAGACGTTCTTCAGCAACAGCTGTGGCTCGCCGCCGAAAACGGGAACTGTCCACGTGTTCCAGTGAAACTCGGAGTCCAGGACGGTATATGCGATTCGTGCGCCGTCCGGCGAGAACGCCGGAGTTCCTTTGTCGAAGTCGTCGTGCGTCAGTTGTACGGGCGGTCCATCCGGCAGCATTTTGACGTAAATCTGCTCACGGCCACTGCTGCGAACAAAAGCCAGTATCCTCCCATCCGGTGAAAGCGCTGGGTTACTCACCGAACCAGAAAAATTCGTGATCTGAATCCACTCGGAGCGATCCGGCGTGCGAGCGGGACCGCGCATCCAAAGTGCAACTCCAATCCCGAGGATGGCAACTGCCGCCGCGACGGCAATCGCTTGCCAGCGCTTCGACCCGCGCTGGACTTCCTCGATAGTTCTGCGCGCGTCAGCGATGCTCTGCAGCCTCCGGCCTGCGTCCTTCTGAGGACACCACCGCAGCAGCTCACGTACTTTTGCGGGTGTTTTCGCAGGCAGACTCTGCAAGTCCGGCTCGCGTTCCAGCACGGCCGCAATAGTGTCCTGATTGGTCTCACCGTAAAATGCGCGCTTTCCGGTGAGCAGTTCGTATAACAGGCATCCGAAAGCCCAGATGTCCGTCCGCTCATCGACCTCTTTGCCGCGCGCTTGCTCCGGGCTCATGTACCCCGGTGTGCCGACAATGTGCCCGGCAAGGGTCTCCGTGCCCGTCAGGGTCGCCGCTTGCGACAGATCCTGTTTCTGATCCGAACCCCAGATGGCTTTCGCAAGGCCGAAGTCCAGCACTTTGACTCTGCCTTGCGGCGTGACCTTGACGTTCGCTGGTTTCAGGTCGCGGTGAATGATTCTTTTGGCGTGCGCCGCTTCCAATGCCTCGGCGACCTGGCGCGCGTAATCCAGTGCCCGCTCGACGGGCAGCGGACCGCGCAGCGTCTCGCCCTCCACCAGTTCCAGAATGAGGCAGTCCGTTCCCCCGGATTCCTCCAGCCCATAGATCGCGGCTATGTTGGGGTGGTTGAGGGAAGCTAGCGTACGCGCCTCGCGGCGGAAGCGCGCCAGCCGATCGGGGTCGCCCGCAAACTCGGGCGGCAAGGTCTTGATGGCAACGTCGCGGCCGAGCTTGCTGTCATGCGCGCGATAAACCTCGCCCATGCCGCCGGCGCCTAATGGAGACACGATGCGATACGGTCCGAATTGCCGTCCGGGAAGGACCTCAGTGGCCGTAATGTCCCGCATTGCGGGCGTTTCGAGAAAACTCCCGGCTTCTTCTTCCTTTGCCAGCAGCAATTCGACCTGCCGCCGCAGATCGGTGTCTTCGCCGCATGCAACGTCGAGGAATGCCTGCCACGCTTCTGGCCCACGCTCCAGACTCGCGTGAAAGAGTTCCTCTACTCTCCGCCAACGCTCCTGGTCCACGGCAATGCCGTCCTTGCTGTCTCACAATGTTACTGCAATGACGGCGAAGGGCGAAACGGGGGACAGACCGCTGCGTCCACCGTGAGGATGTTAAGCGACGCTGCGGTAGGCTGCGTTGGGGACGCAGAAGTCAGTCCCCATTTCGCGCATTTCTGACTCCGGTAAACGGTGGCGCAGCGTTTCCCGGATTTCTTAACCGTTCACGAACCGCCGCGCCCGTTCCGAGCACGAAATCCATTCCACATTGTTGCCGAATACCTTTTGGATGCGCTCGGCGAGTGCGGTCAGCCCTTCGAGACCCAGCCCGGTGCCCTGCGTGTAGAGCGACTGCCAGTGTGTGAGGAGGATTACCGGATGATTCGATTCGATCAATTCGCGAATCCGGCCCGTGCGGCCGTCTGCCGATAGCAGATGGTCGATGTTGTTTTGAATGAACAGCCGGCGCTCGGCAACGGGGCGCTCCATGCTCCAGAAAATATCGGGGAAGTTAGCGGGCACGCTCACGACAGTCTGGCCGCGCTCGGGCGCCTGGTACTCCACCGAGAGTTTGCGGGGCGGTCCGGAACCTACGCTATAAAGGAAGTACCAGGTCAGCTTGCGCTGAAATACTTTCCACTGCGCATCAGCTAGCGCCTGAGCGTATTTCTTCTCCACGTCGATGCCGGAATCCCACGGGGACGTGATTCCGGTTGCCGGCAGGCCGACGTTCTGCAAAATCTGGAAAGCCAGGGTGAAGTATTCGACCACTTCCTCGAGCGGCGCCCGCGTGATCCAGGCGTCTTCAAAGATGTGCTGGTAACCGCCCTTCTTAAGATCGTATGCGCGCAAGTGCGTGAGGAACTCGGGGGTGATGTCGAAACGCGGGGCGATCCTTTCGCGCACAATTTTCAGGAAAGCCTGCAAATGATCGGGCGGTACGCGTTTCAGGGATTGGTCGATGCGGCCCAGGCAGCTCGGCATGGGAATGATGGTGAGCTTTCCCCGCAAATCGAAACGCTCGAACGTTTCGGCAACGCGTGCAGTGAACTCCGGCGGGACCAGGAACGGTGTCTCGTAACCCGGAATCTCGTAGAACAGAGGGTCCACGGGCGAACCATCATCCACAATGAGCGACAGTGGAATCTTTCCCGCTGTGTTCTGCGCCAACGCGCCCGCGGCAGCCAGCGAGATCGCCGCCGCTTCCATTCCTCTGCCTGCTGCCTTCAGCACGGTACGGCGAGTCATCGTTTCCTCACAAGGTTTTTGATCGTAAGCCGTCGATCCGGGAAAAGTCAAATAGTCTAGAAGCTCTATGGCATACCTTTCGGCGCACGCGGTGCGCTCGGTGATTCGCGCCGAGAGCATCAGAACACGGCTGTGGCGCCGGAGCTCACTCGAAAAGTTCGGATAGGGGCACTTCGAGGCCGGCGCTTTCGGTGCGAAAAATGGCGTCTTTGGCTTCGTGACTGCCTTTGGGAGTATGGATGTAAGCGCGGCGGGTCTCCGGATTGATGACCCAAACGCAGGGCACTCCGAAAGCAAGGTAGTCGTTGATTTTTTCCTCGATGTCGCACGCACGATCGTCCGGCGAAAGCACCTCTACAGCTATGCCGGTGGCCTGCGGATAATTCGCTCGGAGGGTTTTGAGCCAAGCATGACCGTGACGTCGGGAATCCGGAATCGAGTTTTTTTCACTTGAACCCGGGCCTCCACCCCAGCCCAAACCTGTTTCTTGTAGTGCGTTCGCAAGTAATGCGCGATTGCAGTCTGCACATCGCTGTGATCAACTTCTCCCACGTTCCGCTCCACAATGCGGCCGTCGACATATTCGCGATCCGCATCGGGAAAGCTTGTGCGCAGGTATTCTTCGACAGAAACCAGCATGCTATTGCGTGCCTTTTCGCGCGCGGCCGTCCCACGCGCTTCATCACCTGATGGACGGTGGTCATGATGCGGTCTTCCACCTGCTCGTCGTAAGGTCCGGGCAAGCCGTAGTAGATCATGCTCTGGTCGGCTTCGTAGCCGCCCTCCTTGAGCACGCGAAGGGACGGGATATAGGACATCACGTCGTTGGAATATCCGGCAACGATGATTCCTTTGGCTGCCGAACTCGCGCTTGATGCGCAGAGCGTAATCGACGACGACTTCGCCGCCCAGCGCGACCAGCGTCAGGTCTTTGCCAAACTGAATAGCCTGCACGGGATACGGGTAATGGCGGAGTACGGGGTTGCCGCTCGTCGTACAGCCGCAGCATGGCCTTGGCATGGCGCACGCGGTATGCATTGGTTTCCTGCGAGCCGCGCCTCGAACCCTTCGCGCGACTGCGGCGCAAATCCAGCTCGACGATCTGAAACGCTGCGCGCACGGGGCCGCGCACGCGCTGAGTTTTTCGCCTAAGCACGCGGTTCACTTCGGCGGCCAGCTCCGTGCCGTGCTGCTCGGCCAGTTCGAGCGTGCCGCGCGGATGGGGGTTCTGATCGGCGCCCGAGAGCATCAGGAACATGGCGGTAGCGCCGGGATTCGCTTTTTCGATGGCGATCTGCGCGAATCCGGCGTAATCGCCGCTGATCTTGTAGAACTCTCCGGTGAGCGTGGTGTTGTGGCAGGCGTAGCCGAACAGCACGGCGCGGAGTTTTCCATCGGGCGCCGCTACCTTGAGTACGGGCACGTCGGGATCGGTAGGGCCCTTCGGGATTCTCGCCGATTTTCACTCCCTTTGGCGTCGGCTCTGGCGGCGGTTGATGGCGAAGGCCGCGCGTCCATTGCCGAACCACAGGCTCGGCCGGGACAGATCGTTCAGCGCAGCACCAATCACCGCGACCAGTCTCTCGGTCAGCTTGGCTGCATACTCCGAGACCACCTGGCTATCGGCCGGGCTCAGCTCGAACATGGTCTCGAGATTGCGGCGTATGAGTGGACCGGTATGGGTATGTGAGGAATTCGAGCACCAGGTGCGCGCGTGCGATTCCGTACTGCTTGCTGGACGCGCGCCGCCACCATGTCCGCGATGCTGCGTGGCAAGCCGATGAGATCCGTGGTAACCATGGCACGACACGCGCGCCTTTGCGGTCTTCGATGGCCAGGCCTTCGCCCACAGGTCGTGGATGACGCCTTCGGAGGCGTGATTGCGGTCCCGCGTAGCCCGACATGTAGATGGGCTTTTCCGGCGTGATGATGATTCGGCCAATGCCGGCTTTGTAATCGGACGCAGCCAGGGAGAGTGCGGCCGCGAGGGCCATCAGAATCGTGCGCATGGAGGCTAAATTATACGACTCAGTCGCCTGTTGCGCTAAGCTCCGGCAACCCGACCAGCTCGACTGCCCCGCCGGCAAGCGCGCTGACGCGCGGGCCGGGAAGAATGATGCCGGCGAGGTTCAGCGGGTCAGCGGCGGATACGGCGACCTGTTCCGGCCGGTCCTGGGAGCGCCGCATGGCGCGCAAGCAAGTCGATGGCTTCAGGACGCGCGAACTGTTCGCCGATCAGCCCGGCGACGAACCGGCCGCCCCGGATTTCGCCGCGTGCTTCCAGTCGCCGCAAAACCACCAGCAGGTCGCGCCAGGCCGGGGCCAGCGTCTCGCGCGCCAGCAGATCGCGAAATACCACGCCCCAGCGCAGTAACAGTTGATTGGCGAATGCTTCGGTGGCGACGCGGGTTGTTCTGCGCCGGTGCCGCAACAAGGCCCAGCGTCCCGCCGCGTGCCTGGGCCGGGCGGTGCGGCCTCTGCCTTCGCCGCGGCGGCGCTTGGGATCCACCAGCGACCGCAGATTCTCGAAGCCATCGGCGGTCACCCGGCCAGCGGCCACCAGCTCCCAGAGAGCGTCCTCCACTTCACTCGATAACTCTTCCGGTGGCGCGCGTCAGATCCGCGAAGAAAGATGCCCCGCGTTGCTTGAGCACATCCAGGACTTCGCGCCCGGCGTGGGAGAGCGATTCCTGAATCTTCGTCACCATCAGCCGGCACCAGCCATCCGGCATCTTCGCGAACGAAAATCGCGATGGGCGCCACGCGCGTGGGACGCACTCGCCCAGGTTCCTCGCGATCGAATGCGGGGTGTGGTGACAACCGGCCCCAGGTCACTTCGCCGGAGAGACAAAGCTGATCGAGCAGATCCGGAGAATATCGCGCGATACGGCGCGGCAGGATCTGCGATTCCCAGGCTGCCGCCGAGATTTCGTATCCCTGTAGCTGGCGAATCACGTGAACGCGCCATCCAAGCCGTGCAACTGGCTGCCGGGCGCGAGATGCTGCCATCGAAACAGGAAGCGGATGAAATCGGCGGTCGAGACCGGTTCGATTTCGCGGCGCAGGCGGCCGATGGTCAAGCGGTGGATGCGCGCCAGCACGCGGCGGTTGGACCACTCGATTTCATCCGAGGCGTTGTCCGGACTGAAGCGGCCTCTCAAAATCTGGCCTTCGGCTTCCAGGCGCGCCAGGCCCGCCTCCACCAGCTCGTGGCGCAAGGACAGCCGTTCGGCGAGAGCCGCGCGCCGTCACTGGCCCCGTAGATTCTAGCCAGCCGCGCAGGGTCTCAGTAACGGCGGCCTGTTGTTCGTCTCCATCGCCGAAGTGCACGGCTCTCGCCATGGCGGCCCGCTCGGCCGCGACCCACAGGATCCACGCCCGCGGCGGGAATCGTGATGACGCGATGGGACGCCGCCAGTTCGTCGAACCAAAGCTGCCATGCGGCAACCGGCGGCAGCGTGATCAGAGTCAGCAGCGCGTCGTGCAATTCGTCGGCATCACGCACCACCGGCCACGACTCCGCCGCCACCTGTTCGATGGCCGACGCATCCAGCGCGCCCATCCCGTCCGCAAGATCCGGCAGCGTGCGGCGCATCTGCACGGCACGGGCGCGACGTTCCTCGAGCGGCGCATCATCCAGATAGGCATACGGATTGGCGTTGAGGATTTCGTGGGAAAAAGGTGACGCTTCGGGCGTTTCGATAGCCACGACGCGGATGGCGCCGCTTGCGAAGCCGTCCAGAACCTCGCTTGAGCCCGTCGATGTCCATGGCCTCATGGAGACAATTCGAGATGGTCTCGTTGACCAGAGGATGATCGGGAATGCGGATCTCGCCCGTCAGATTTTCGGCGCATGCGGCCTGATCGGGAAAGACCGCGGCAAGCAGATCATCGGAGCGCATCCGCTGGATGGCGGCGGGACCTTGCTGCCGCCGCGGAAGCGCAAGCACCGCCAGCGCGCGGGTCGCATTCCAGCGCCAGCGCGCCGTAAACATGGGAGCAGCCAGCATGGCTTGCGTGAGCACATCCTCTACTGTTGCGGATTTCAGAAATCCGAACACAATCTCAAGCGGGAAGGAATGCTGCTCGCTCAAGGAGATCACGATGCCGTTATCGGTGGCGGCGGCCTGCAGCTCGAAGTTGAAGGAACGGCAGAAGCGCTTACGCAGCGCCAGGCCCCAGGCGCGGTTGATGCGCGCGCCGAAGGGCGCGTGCAGGACCAGTTGCATCCCGCCGGCTTCATCGAAAAAGCGCTCGGCAACTACTGTTGCGTGCGACGGCATGGCGCCCCCAGCATGGCTTTGCCGGCGACGACGTAATCGACTGCCTGCTCGGCGCCGCGCCGGTCGAGCGCACACTCGCGCATCAGAAACTCGATGGCTTTAGCCCGTAGGCTGGCTGCGATGTCTTCCCGCAGCCGCGAAACCTCGCGCGAAAGCTCGTCGAGTGCGGCCCGGCGCTTCTCCATTCCAAAAAGGAATAGATGGCGCGGCGCCATGCGCGTCTTCCACACGAACTCGTCCCGGCTTCCACGCGCCGGATGCGCCAGGAGGTCGTACCCAGCAGGAAGACGTCACCCGCGAGGCTCTCGACGGCGAAATCCTCGTCGAGCGTTCCGACGGTTTTCCCTTCAGGTTCAGCGACCACCAGATAGTTGGCAGTCTCCGGGATGGCGCCGCCCGATGTGATGGCCGCCAGCCGCGCGCCGCGGCGACCACGCACGCGCCCGTTGATCTGATCGCGATGCAGGAACGTGCCGCTGCGGCCGCGCTGGGTGGCGATGCCGTCGGAAAGCATCGTGACCACCGCCTCGAACTCCTCGCGCGACGAGATTTCGGTACGAATATGTGCCGCGCACCAGAGCGAACAAATCATCTTCGCAGCCAGTCGCTCGGTTGCAGCCGCGGCCACAATCTGCTGGGCCAGTATGTCGAGCGCACCGTGCGGAATCTCCATGCGATCCAGCTCGCCCTCACGAATGGCGCGAATGAGCGCTGCGCATTCGATCAGTTCGTCGCGCGTAGTGGCGAAGATATGGCCCTTGGGCATGGCGCCAACCCAGTGGCCGGACCGCCCGATGCGCTGCAGCGCCACGGCGATGGAGCGCGGCGATCCAATCTGGCAAACCAGATCGACCGTGCCGATGTCGATCCCCAGCTCGAGCGAAGCCGTCGCGACGACCGCGCGCAACTCGCCGCTTCTTCAGCCGCGTTTCCGCTTCGAAACGAAGGGCGCGCGAAAGGCTGCCGTGATGCGGCAGGACGGCATTTTCGCCCAGCCGCTCCGAAAGCGCGTGCGAGACGCGCTCGGCAAGACGGCGCGTATTCACGAACACGAGCGTGGTGCGGTTGAGGCGGATCAGCTCGGCGAGGCGGTCGTAGATCTCGCCCCACATTTCATTCGTGGCGACGGCGCTCAGTTCGTCTTTCGGAACCTCGACGGCCAGTTCCATGGCGCGGCGGTGGCCAATGTGGATAATACGCGCCGCCGGGCTCAGGAACTGCGCGACTTCTTCAATGGGCTTGACGGTCGCCGAAAGCCCGATGCGCTGCGGTTTCGGCCCTTCAACCAGAGCGTCCAGGCGAGCCAGAGACAGTGCCAGGTGCGAGCCACGCTTGTCGTCGGCGATGGCGTGGATTTCGTCTACAATGACGGTCCGCGTGGTGCGAAGCATGCGCCGCGAGCCTTCTGCCGTCAGCAAAATGTACAAAGACTCCGGCGTGGTAACCAGAATGTGCGGCGGATGCTTGCCCATCTGCTGCCGCTCCCACATGGGCGTATCGCCGGTGCGTACCGCAGTGCGAATGGGCGCTAGCAGAATGCCTTTTTCGGCTGCCAGCGCGGCGATTTCGGCCAGCGGCGTTTCCAGGTTCTTGCGGATGTCGTTGCTGAGCGCTTTGAGCGGTGAGACGTAGACGACCGTGGTGTCATCCTCGAGCGATCCGTCACGCGCCGCGCGAACCAGACTATCCAGGCAGATCAGGAACGCTGACAGTGTTTTGCCGGAGCCGGTAGGCGCCGAGATGAGGACGTCGTTACCCGCGCGGATCTCGGGCCAGCCAAGGACCTGCGGTTCAGTAGGCGCCGAAAAGCGGTTCGTGAACCATTCGATAATGAGCGGATCGAAACCGGAGAGAACATCTGCCGGAGCCGGTTGGCGGACTTCAGCCATTTAGTACCAGCTTGGCACATTTGGGGCGGGGGTAGCGGCACGAACACCGCTCCCTCGCGGTCACGGCTCGGAAAAAACATCCGTCGATTTTAGGACTTCTTCAACTTCCTTGCGCGCTCGTAATCTTCCAGCAGCTTCCTGGTGATCTTGTCGGCGACATCGGCGCTCGATCCGCGGAATTTCCCGCCGAAGCTTTCCTGCGTGGTGGACCAGATGACGTCGCCGTCTTTGTTTACCAGCCTGACAGCGGCTACGGCCTCGTGCTTTCGTTCGACGCTGTGGGTGGACTCGCTATCGCCCACGCTCATGCCTCCGTTCTGGCTGCGCTGATCGCGCTGCGTGCTGGTGGAGTGGCCGCTCATCCCACTCACGCCGCTGCTGTTGCTGTTGTTCTGGGTTGTGTCGCCATTGCTGAATCCGAAGTGAGCATCCGCATGGATACTGTCGCTAGAGGAGTGCGTGTCTGTAAAAACAAGATCTTCGGCCGAACCGCGCAGGACGGCATCCGCGCGATCCGGATTTTCAGTGATCACGAACAGCCCGGCGCCCTGAAGGCTGGCGGCGATCATGTCGCGCATCTGCCCAGCCGTCTCGCCACCTGAAAGGCGGTCGATGTAGACCCGCCGCACAGTCAGCAGTTGTCCCAGAATCTCCTCGTTCATCACCGCGGGCGCGGCGGGCGGCTTCGGTTCCACTGCTCCAACGGCCATCAAAAGCAGCGGCAGTAACATCTGTTAACCTTTCCCTGACCGGCGCGCGTCGTCGTCCTGGTATTCGACTCTACGGCCAGACTTGGCTTCCAGCACCACCAGCATGGAACGCACTTCGTTTTTTCCGACCTGAAAGATCATGGCCTGCTGGTGGCCGCGGTCGTCGGTGAATCCGACGGTGAGAAAGTGTTTCCGGGTCTTACTCAACAGGAAGACCGGCGAGATGAGAATGGCTTCGGCATAGCGGCGGCCGACGCGCTGCCCGTACTCGAGCTCGTTGATCTTGTCGTACGGGACCTGCACGGTGTATCGCTTCGTTTTAAAGACGAAAATGTCGTCTTGCCTGGTATTGATCAGGCCGTCAATTTTGCTTGGGAGAACCGAGATAGTCCCACCCACGTATTCGACACGATCTCCAAAATCGCCGGCGAGCGAGGGAGTCACGAGGGCGCTGGGGATCCAGGACAACAGAAGCAATGCTAAGCGAATGCGCGGGCACTTGAAATGGTTTTTCCGCATGTTTCAGAGCTCGGTAATTTGGATTCGTAAAGAGAGTGTTCGGGAGCCGCGGGATTCTCAGTTATCGAGACCTTAGAAAGGGCAGTAACGTATACTTGAGAATCGGAGACTACATTTGGCTGCCACTGCCTCGTTCTCTGCGCCCAATCGCCTGGCCCCGTCGACCGCTGCGATCCCCTGGTACGTGTGGTGTTCCGTAATCGCCGTCACTTCGGCGATGGTCGGCACGCACTGGGATATTTCCTGGCACCGTTCCATTGGCCGCGATACCTTTTGGACGACCCCGCACATTGCGATTTACATGTGCGGCGTTCTGGCCGGCATATCGTGCGGCTTCCTGATCCTGTCGACGACCTTTCGTGCCGGTTCACCGCTGAACGAAGCATCGGTAAAGATTTGGGGATTCCGAGGTCCGCTCGGCGCGTTCATCGCCGCCTGGGGCGGAGTCGCCATGATCACGTCGGCGCCGTTTGATGACTGGTGGCACAACGCATACGGGCTGGACGTCAAGATTCTCAGCCCGCCGCACGTGTTGCTGATCATGGGAATGGTGGGGGTGCAGCTGGGCGTCCTCATCCTGATTCTGGGACAGATGAATCGCGTCACCGGCAAGGCGCGGGACAGGCTCGAATGGCTGTTTCTTTACGTGAGCGCCATGATCGTAGTTTGCATAATGATCCTGATCTTTGAATACGAGTTGCGGCCGTACATGCATAGCGCGTTTCCTTACCGCGTGCTGGCCATCGCCATCCCCGGGATTCTAGCCGCGGTGTCCAGGGCGTCGGGGAAGCGCTGGGCGGCGAGCATCGTGATCGGAATTTACAGTCTGTTTCTGATCGGATGCGTCTGGATTCTGCCTCTGTTTCCGGCAGTACCGAAACTCGGACCGGTGTACCAGAACGTCACGCACTTCATACCGCCCGAATTTCCGCTGCTGCTGATTGTGCCGGCGCTGGCGCTGGACTGGCTATGGGCGCGCACGTCGAACTGGAAACTATGGCAACAGGCGGTGGTCTCGGGCCCGGTGTTTTTGGTCCTGATTGTGGCGGTGCAATGGCCCTTCGCTAATTTCTTGATGAGTCCGGCCAGTCGCAACTGGGTATTCGGCACCAGGTACTTCGACTACAATTTGCGTCCTAGCGATCATTATGTGCGTCATCTGTTCTTCCCGCTGGAAAAAACTGTCATGCGCTTCTGGACGGAAATGGCGTTCGCGGTGGGCTTGGCGATGTTGACCACCCGTCTGGGCATGGGATGGGGAAACTGGATGCGGCGGATACGGCGGTAAGTGTCCGAGAAAGGTGTCGATTGCGCCAGCTAGTTTTATTTCTCATTAGCGCGGCGGTCGCGTTTGCGCACGTCGGAAGCCCGGACGTGTTTTACGAAGGCAATGCAGGACCGTACCGGCTGCTGGTGACGATTCGCCCGCCGGCAGTGATTCCGGGAGTGGCTGAAGTCGAGGTCCGCAGCACGTCCAACGATGTCCGCGAAGTGCGCGTGGTTCCGCTGCCGCTGAGCGGACCGGGAGCCAAGTTCGCGCCGACGCCGGATATTGCACAACGATCCAAAGACGATCCGCAATTCTATACCGGCACCCTGTGGATGATGGGTTTCGGCTCCTGGCAGGTGCGCGTGCGGGCCGAGGGATCACAAGGCTCGGGCGAGATGTCTGTTCCGGTTCCTGCGCTGGCTACGCGGACGGCCACCATGCAGAAGGAAATGGGCGCTGGTTTATTTGGCCTGATGCTCTTCCTGATGGTGGGCATCGTGAGCATTGTTGGCGCGGGCGTGCGTGAGGCCCAGCTCGAGCCGGGCGTGCAGCCGGCAGAGCGAAACCGGAAGCGCGCCGTCTTCGTAATGGTGGTCACTTTGGTGGTGGTCTGTGCTGGCGTGTATCTGGGCGACAAGTGGTGGAACTCGGAAGCGCACAATTACGCGCAGAACACATACAAACCGGTGCAGATGACGGCCACCATCGAGAACGGCGGAAAGCTGGTGCTGCACCTAGGAGATACGGGTGATACCGGCATCTTCCGGCGAAACAACAAGCTGGATGACCTGATTCCGGATCACGGCCACTTGATGCACATGTACGTGGTAAGCGCTCCGGCGATGGATCGCGTGTGGCACCTGCATCCGAAGCAAGCCGAAGCGGGAACATTCCAGATGGATCTTCCGGCTATGCCTGCCGGGCGGTACCGGCTCTTCGCCGACATCGTGCATGCAAGCGGAATCCCTGAGACCGGAACAGACGAAATTGAAATTCCGCAAATTGCGCCGGGTGCGCCTGCCGGCCCCGATGACGCTGCCGGGGCGGCCCCCCCGGTGGGACAAGCCGATTTGAACCGCACAGTCTCGCCGCTCTCGGGTGGATACCGCATGGTCTGGCTCCGGGAACAAGCGCCGATGCGAGCAAAACGCACCGAGCTTTTTCGCTTCCGTGTGGAGGATGCAGCCGGCAAACCTGCCGGGGAAATGGAACTCTACATGGGCATGCCCGGTCACGCGGCGTTCGTGCGCGATGACTTTCAGGTGTTCGCCCACGTGCATCCCTCGGGGTCCGCGCCCATGGCTGCTGTCAGTATGGCTGCGGCGCAGGTGAGCGGCGGAGATGCTGGCGGCATGGCCGGAATGCATGCGATGCACAGTGAAGGTATGCCGGCTGAGGTTTCCTTTCCGTGGGGTTTCCCCCAACCCGGCAGCTACCGAATTTTCGTGCAGGTGAAGCGCGCCGGAAAAGTGGAAACCGGTATCTTCGATACGCGCGTAGAATAGACGCTTGCGGACTCTCAAGGACCAAGGCGTTCTGATCACCGGCGCAGGGCGCGGGATCGGTAAGCGGCTGGCTCTCGGTTTCGCACAGGCCGGGGCGCGAGTGGGTCTGCTGTCGCGCAGCCAGGCCGAGCTGGACGCCACTAAACTCGAAATCGAACACGCCGGCGGCGCCGCGCTCCGCATCCGCGCCGACGTCCGCGATTTCGAACAGATCAGCGCGGCCGTGGATCGCATGCGTGTCGTGTTCGGCGGGGTGCAGGTACTCATCGCCGCCGCCGCCGTGCAGGGGCCTATTGGGCCGTTTGCCGAGGAAAAATCCAAACAGTGGGCCGAGGTTTTGGATACCAATATTCTCGGCGTGATGAATACCTGCCGCGCGGTTTTACCGCAGATGGTGGAGCGGCGCTCGGGGAAAATTATTATTCTGAGCGGGCCGGGTGCGGCCGACGCGCGGCCTAATTTCGCGGTCTTCGCGGCGTCCAAAGCGGCGGTAGTGCGCCTGACGGAGACTCTGGCGGAGGAAGTGCGCGAGCATAACGTGCAGGTGAACGCCATCTCGCCGGGCGGCACCTACACCAGCATGACGGACGAAATCATTCAGGCCGGTCCGCGAGCCGGCGCCAAGGACCTGGAGGAAGCTGAGCACGTACGCCTCACGGGCGGCGCGTCAGCGGAGAAACAGATTCAACTGGCCTTGTTCCTGGCTACGGAACGATCTAATCACATCAGCGGCAAGCTGATCAATGTCACCGACGATTGGAAACGCATGGAGCACGACAACATCAATCCAGCGGCGTACACGCTACGGCGGGTTATGAAGACGTAGACGAATCCCGATTCTCGCAAGTCTCATGGGCATTCTCACCGACGACATGAAGCGCATCGTGCGCGAGCAGCGGCTAGGCTACATTGCAACCGTATGCCCTGATGGAACGCCGAATCTGTCGCCTAAAGGAACAACTGCCGTTTGGGACGACAATCATCTGATGTTCGCCGATATCCGGTCACCGCAATCGGTCCAGAACATCGAGCAGAACCCCTCTGTCGAAGTCAATGTCGTGGATCCGCTCGTTCGCAAAGGGTATCGATTCAAGGGGCGGGGGATTGTCCATCGCTCGGATGACGTCTTCCAGCGCGGATGCCAGATGTACCGGGACGCGGGACTTACCCATGAGATCCGAGCGGTGGTCTTGATTCTTGTCGACCGCGCACTGCCCCTGTTCTCGCCCGCCTACGATCGGGGTGAGACCGAAGAGCACGTCAAAGATCGATGGCGCCGCTACTGGCGCAAGCTTTGGGACGGGGTCGAAGAATAAGACGGCGAATCCTCTACCTTCGGTGAATCGATCTGGACCAACGGCGATGCAGGTTGGGGAGCCGGAGACCACCGGGAAAACTGAATGTGATGTGGGATCACACGGTTTACGACCGAGCCAACAGCCATCGATGACCACACCAGGTGGCGAACTCGTAAAGGTCCGGCAACCGGCAAACCGCCGACCCAGTGAAGTCCGGCGCTGATCGAACAGCCACACTGGCTACAATCCGGATCGCCTCCGAAGATGCACGGCTCAACCTGTGTGTGCAGATCTGCTGTGTAGTTCACCGACATCCGGGAAAAGATGCACTCGGCTGGACTCGACGGTGGATGAAGAAAAGCTTGCGCCATTCCGTCGGGGACCAGCAGCTTAGGATGCCGTCGCGCGAGCATTGGAAGCTGATCGGCCAGGCTCTGGCGGTGCTCCGGAGTAAGCATCTCTGGGGTTTGCTCTCCGCGCTGCGGGCTGTAGATGCTGAGCCAAACCTGGTTCACTTCTGGCCGAGCACTCCAGAATGCCAGGAACTCGTCGAGGTAACCGGACTGCTCCATGTGCGCTCGCACCAAGGTCCAATGGACGTTGACTCTTCGGCCCGCAATGTGCCGCAGAATGAGTTCGTAGGTAGCAGGTTTGCGGCGAACATCATGGTGCTGCGGCAATCCGTCAATGGATACTACGACAGTGACGCGAGGCAAGGCGTTCCACTCGGCCGGGATCGGGATGACGGCGCTGGTGACCACCATGGAGTTTGTTCCCCGCCGGCTGAGAATGGGGAGAACTTTGCTTAATTCACGGTGCCGGATCAGCGGTTCGCCGCCCACCAGCGAGACGTGAATCGGATCGTGCTGCGCCACCAATCCTGCAATGCCTTGGACCAGAGCGTCGCCTCGCAGATCGCTCAAGTCTTTAAGTTTGGCGCCGCCAGCCAAGTGAGAATCGCCATAGGCATAGCAGCCTGGACAGGTTAAAGGACACTCTCGTGTAATCTCTATCGAGAGCAGCGGGATTTTTCCGCGCAGGATTTTTCCCCAGGACTGAACGAAGTTGATCGGTTTCATTTACACCCTCTGCGAATTGTGCGTCTAGATACAATTTTTCTCATCCTGCTCCTAGTGCATGCCTATCCGACGCATTGTAGGCCTAGGAGGATACAGGAAAGCCGAACGGAACACCCGCTCAGTAACTGCGCTCGATGTCACGAACGTGGAGTGAGGGAGTGATACACCGGAGGAGCGGCATCCGATGCCCGCCAAATGAAGGATCGCAGATTGCCGCGTGAAGGAACGCCCTCAAACATTGGAGGGAACGATTGCCAATGCAAAGTGGATGAAAGAGCGGGAATGAGGCTGGCTGGAACCGTGTGATGAGCCCGGCCAGCTGGGTCAGAATGGCTGTTGTACTGGAGCGACTGACTTGCCCTGGCGTGTTTAAAGACAGCAGGGAAATCCGGCAAGTTGTCGAGCGAGGCTGAAATGAGCGCACCGAAGAGTAGCCAGGCGACCCAGATCCCGCGGCTGATAAATATGCTCACTGTAATCGACGCAACTCATCATATCGCACTTCGTGACGCCGAGAATCGGGCAACTTGCGCGGGTACATTCCCAGTGAGATGATTTCTGCGAGGTTCTTTAATGAAAAAATTCGCTGTGATAGCGGTCCTAGTGCTGATCTTTTCCATCACCGCTTCTCCGCAGGCCAAGCGCAAGAAGCTGCTGGCCATAGGGATGTCGGAAGGGTTCCAACACGATTCGATTTCCCACGCTCTGGCTACCATCGAGAAGATCGGCCAGCAGTCCGGATTGTGGGATACCTATATCCGCACCGACACGCAATTGCTCACCAAGAAGAAGCTGGAAAACAATGCCAAGAACCTCGATTATTTCGATGCTGTGATGTTTTACACCACACTCGAGCTGCCGCTGGATGACGAGCAGAAAGCGTCGCTTCTGTCTTTCGTGAAAGAGGACGGGAAAGGGTTCCTGGGCACGCATTCGGCGACCGACACGTTTTACAAGTGGCCGGAGTATGGCGAGATGATCGGCGGATGGTTCAATGACCACCCGTGGCACCAGAAGGTGCGTATCAATGTGGAAGACCGCGAATTTCCCGCGACCAAGCACTTCCCGCCGTCATTCGAGATCACCGACGAGATCTATCAGTTCAAGAATTATTCGCGCGACCGCGTGCGCGTGCTCATGAGCCTGGATACCAGCTCCGTGGATCTCACGAAGAAAAACGTTCACCGCACCGACGGAGATTTCGCGGTGACCTGGGTGCGCGATTACGGCAAAGGTCGCGTCTTCTATTCGTCGCTGGGGCATGAAGAGCAGGTCTGGGACCGGCCGGACATCCAGCAGATGTGGCTGGAAGCGGTGAAATGGGCTATGGGCATGACGCAAGGCAACGCCACGCCGAGGGCGAAGCCGGCGGATTAGAAGAGGGTTCATCTGGCTTTGATAAAATTCCGAGTGATGAAGTATCGCGTCTATCTGGAGCAAGACGAGGACGGGGTGTTTGTTGCCACTTGTCCGGCGCTGTCCGGCTGTGTTTCCCAGGGCCAGACGCGCTCCGAGGCCACCGAAAACATCCGGGAGGCAATCGAAGGCTACCTTAAGAGCTTGAGGAAGCATGGGGACCCAGTGACCCCGAGCATACTTGAAGAGGTCATTGAGATTCCTAGCGGATGAAGTTGCCGTGATCTCTGGCGGCAAGGCCGTCAAGGCATTCCGAAGGTCGGATACGGCCAACTTCTTCCCCTGCTCCGCCGCAATCTTGCGATATAGTAGAGCGCAAAGAAAGGATTTTCCATGGAACAGGATCGCCGCAAGTTCCTGGCAACCTCACTCACGTTGGCAGGCTCTCCGATGTTCGTGCCGCGCTCGGTATTTGGCGCGAACGACCGCCTCGCGTATGGCGTCATTGGAACAGGCGGGCGCGGCCGGTATCTCAGCCAGAATTTTCAAAAGCTCGGCGCCGAGTGTGTAGCGGTATGCGATGTCTATGAGCCGAACATCCAGAAAGCTCTCGCCAACGCTGCTGGGGCCAAGAAGTACCTGGATTACCGGGAACTTCTGCAGCAGGAGGGCATAGACGCGGTCGTCATCGCCACACCGGACCACCAGCACTATCCGTGTTTGCAGGCTGCGCTCGACGCCAAGAAAGATGTCTATCTCGAAAAGCCGATGTCGCACTCCCTGGAAGAGAGCGCAAAGATCGTGCAAGCCGTGCGGCGCACGAAGCAGATCGTACAGGTAGGCATGCAGCGGCGCAGCGCCGAGCCGGTCATTAAGGGCAAGCAGCTTGTGGATGGCGGCATTCTAGGCAAAATCACGATGGTCAAACCGCAGTGGAACTGGAATATCGCCAAGGAACTCGACAATTCTCCACTTCCGGGAAAGCTGGACTGGCAGCGTTTCCTCGGTGGGGCGCGCGATCACGAAATGGAACCGAAGCGCTTTCGCTACTGGCGCTACTTCTGGGATTACTCCGGCGGCAATATGACCGACCAGGGCACCCACTTGATGGACGTGGTGCAGTGGTTCACTAACTCCGGGCCTCCACGATCGGCCATTTCCTACGGCCAGGTGGCCAAGATGATCGGCGCCGAGACGCCGGATGTTTTCTGCGCCGTCTTCGAGTATCCCGACTTCATGGCCACCTGGACTCTGAACTACTCAAATTCATACGACAACGGATGGTCTATCCAGTTCCAGGGCGACAAAGGCACGATGATTGTGGACGAGGATGGCTTTCGCATTTGGAAAGAGCCCTGGAAAGATAATCGCGAGCCGGTCGAAAAGCTCGCCGCCACGATCCCGATTGAGTCGCACATTCAGAATTTTCTGGATTGTGTGAAGTCGCGCAAGGAGCCGAACGCCCCGGTTGAAGTCGGAGCCAACGCCGTAGCCGGCCCCCATCTGGCTAACCTCGCATTTCACCAGCATCGCCAGGTCTATCTGGGAGCGGACGGACGCGTTTCCTGAAGTGCTTGAACGGTTAACCACCGGTAATGCACGGATGGCAACCATATTCAACATTGAGCCCCGGATTGAGCCTTTACTAGTATTGGTATAGCCTCGATCACTCGCCGATCGATACTAACGCCGTCCTTTTCAGCCGCTTGCACGTCGCATAAAGGCAAGATCTTGCTGAACCATCCAAAGCCGCGTTTTCGTGCGCAGTTTTTCGTGCAGTCTTCGCGTTCAGCAAAAGTGCCGGGGCGGTTGGAGCCAGCCAGAAGGGAACGCGGCGGATCACTCTTAGGAGCGATATCCCGGGGGGCGTTATGACGTTGCGCATTGTGTTTCGGAGCGAAGTGGTACCGTGGTAGTTTGTCAGAAGGCGATCTGGGACAAGCCGGAGATGACGCTGAAGTTCTGCCTCAACGGCAATCAGGATGCCGCCGATAGACCGGTCTGGGAGGCGGCGAGGCATGTTGTTGCCGTCGACGTAAAAACCATCACAACGCCGGTGAGCAGCATCGCGCCCAACTCGTACCGGGGGGTTTGCGGACCCTGCGTCACGTCCGGCGGCAATATATTCAGCGACGTAATGTTCTTTCAATAGTGTATGAATGGTGTCCCCGCCAACTCGCTGGATCATCTCAAGCCCCGCGTGCTGGTCTTTATCGTCGCCTACAACGCCGAGAAGACCATCAGCAGCGTGGTACGCCGCATCCCCGCGGAACTCTCCAGCCTATACCGGGTCGAAGTGCTCATCATTGATGATGCCTCTCAGGACGCCACGTTCTCACGGAGCCTTGGCGTAAAAAAAGAAGAAGACACAGCGTTCCCGATCCATGTGCTTTTCAATCCCGTGAACCAGGGATATGGCGGTAACCAGAAGCTTGGGTTCCAGTACGCCATCGAAAATAGCTTCGATTTCGTCGCCCTGGTGCATGGAGACGGACAATATGCTCCCGAGTGCCTTCCTATGCTGATAGAGCCCTTGCGAACGGGTCAAGCGACTGCTGTATTCGGCTCGCGCATGCTCACTCGCATGGGCGCTCTGCGAGGCGGAATGCCAGCGTACAAATTCGTCGGCAATAAAATTTTGACGTGGATTGAAAACAGGCTGCTACGCGCGAGTTTGAGCGAATTTCATTCCGGGTACCGGATCTACTCGATTCAGGCTCTACAAGCGATCCCTTTCGACCGGAATTCGAACGGCTTCCCCTTCGACACCGAAATCATCGTCCAACTGTTGATCGCCCGGCAGCCAATCAAGGAGCTGCCGATTCCCACGTACTACGGCGACGAAATCTGTCACGTCAACGGGCTAAAATACGCATGGGATGTCTTGATCGCCGCTTTGAAAGCACGGCTGCAGGAGCTGAGCCTGTTCTACGACCGCCGCTTCGACTGTGCGCCGCCCGAAACATCGTCTCCCTATAGGCTCAAACTCGGCTATGCCAGCCCTCACACATTGGCTCTAGAGCGCGTGCGGCCGGGGTCGCGCGTCCTGGATCTGGGTTGCGCCGGCGGTTACATGGGCGCCGTGCTGAAGGACCAGAAACAATGCTTCGTTTCAGCCGTCGATATTAACGAGATTTCAATCCGGGGCCTGGACGAATTTCAGATTCACGATTTGAATATCGGCGTTCCGCATATCCCGGCTGACGGATATGACGTGGTCTTGATGCTGGACGTTATCGAGCACTTGAACAGGCCCGAGACATTTCTCGAGCAACTCAGGCAGGACCTGGCGCGGAGCACATCCACCGAGCTTCTGATCAGCACCGGAAACGTCGCCTGCTTCATCACTCGTCTGATGCTGATGCTCGGCCAGTTTAATTACGGAAAACGCGGTATCCTCGACGTGACCCACACTCGCCTGTTCACCTTTGCGTCTCTGCGTCGCGCGCTGGAGCAGGCTGGCTTCACGGTACTGGAAACCAAGGGAGTGCCGGGACCTTTTCCGCTGGCGATTGGTGACAATTTCTTGAGCCGGGCCCTCCTGGCCGTCAATCAGTTTCTGATCCGGATTTCGAGAGGGCTGTTTTCGTATCAGATCTTCATGCGAGTCAAACCGCAGCCCTTATTAAAATCGCTCCTGCAGCTCTCGCAGGAGCAATCCAGTATCAGGGCAGCCATCCTGGAATCGGCGGGCACAGACGCCAGTGCACCCAACCGGCGCTGACGCACGGCAGACCGGGCGGGGCTGCCTCTCACCGTTTTTCAACAAGCTCCAGGGTCTCTGTCTGTTCCAATGTCCCAAGTCCTAGCCTGGCTGCTCGTCGCCACAATCCGGTACTCGATATATCTCATAGAACTGTTGGCGTTGCTGATCCTGGCAAAGCTCGCATTCTCGACGCCCCGTTTTGCTGAGCACTGGTTGGCCGCCGCAGAGATGGCTTTCCGCAACCTCGCGCGCAGGCGCAGGCTGGCCGTTGTGTGCACGGGGCTGGCCGCCCTGGCGGGGCGCGCGGCGCTGCTGCCCCTGCTGCCCATCCGCGCGCCCGTCATTACCGACGAGTTCAGCTATCTTCTGGCCGCGGACACTTTCGCTTCCGGCCGGCTGACCAACCCCACGCATCCGATGTGGGTTCACTTCGAAAGCATGCACATCCTTCAGCGTCCGACCTATGCCTCGATGTACCACCTGGGGCAAGGGATGATCCTGGCGGCGGGCAAAATAGTGGCGGGACACGAATGGGCCGGGGTCTATGCCAGCGTGGGGTTGATGTGCGCGCTGGTCTGCTGGATGCTGCAGGCCTGGCTGCCGCCGCATTGGGCGCTGCTGGGTGGCGTGCTCGCGGTAATGCGCCTGGGTTTGTTCGGCTACTGGATAAATAGCTATTGGGGCGGAGCGGTACCGGCCATCGGCGGGCTGCTGGTTTTGGGGGCGCTGCCGCGCATCATGCGCCGGACGCGACTGCGCGATACGCTGCTGATGGCGAGCGGCATAGTAATACTGGCGAACAGCCGGCCCTACGAAGGATTCCTGCTCAGTCTTGCCGTATGCATTTTTCTGCTGGCCTGGATCGTAAAAAAACGAGGCCCAGCGCTGAAGATCGTGGTGATTCGCACTGTGCTGCCCGCGCTGCTCATTCTGGCGCCCGCCGGCGCGGGCATGGGCTACTACTACTGGCGCGTCACCGGCAGTCCGTTCCGCATGCCGTACCAAGTCGCTCGCGATCAATATGCGCCGGCACGCATCTTTCTCTGGGAACATCCCAACCCTGCTCCGGTGTACCGGAACCCGGAGATGCGCGACTTTTATGTCGGCTGGGAATTGGCCAAATTCATGGAGGCCAAGACGCCGCTCGGCCTGGCGAAGAACACCATCGGAAAAATCGGTGCGTTTTGGATGTTCTTCCTCGGGCCAGCACTGACTGTGCCTCTGATATTCCTGCCGTGCATCGTGAAGGACCGGCGGATGCGGCCATTGGTGATCATCGGCGGCGTTTTCCTGGCTGGTTTGAGCTTGAACACCTGGTTTTACGCGCACTACGCGGCGCCCATTACCGGGCTGACCTATGCCATCGTGCTGCAAGGGCTGCGGCATCTGCGCGTCTGGCGATGGCGCGGAAAGACAACCGGATTGCTGCTTGCGCGATCGGTTCCCGTGCTCTGCCTGGGAATGGTACTGGTTCGTGTTTGCGCCCAGCCACTCAGTTTCTATATGCCGCCCGACTGGCCCATGACCTGGTATTACACGCGGCCCGGCAACACCGAACGGGCCAGAATCGCAGCGCAGTTAGAGCAGGAACCGGGACGCCAGCTGGCGATCGTGCGTTATGCGCACGGCCATAATTTCTTCGAAGAGTGGGTCTACAACAAGGCGTCCATCGACGGAGCGAGAGTCGTGTGGGCGCGGGAACTGGACGAGGCAAGCAATCGCGAGCTGATCCGTTATTTCAACGATCGCCGCGTATGGCTGGTGCAGGCTGATGCCAACCCGCCGATGGTCTCGCCGTATCCGCTACGGCCTTAACTGCGCGCGGCCGGCGCGACTTCGCCCGCCAGGTGCTCGACCGTCTGAGGAGGATTGTAAAACAAAATGCGGTTGCAGCTTTCGCATTGCATCACGCGCTCGCCGCGTTTCAGGTCCTGAAAAAACTGCAGCCGCAGCGCCATATGGCATTGTGAGCAGCGGCCGTCCACCGCTTCCGCCACGCCGATTCCACGCCGCATTTTGCGCGCTCTTTCGTATGCGCCCAGCACATTGGGCGTCATCTGCATAGCGATGGATTTGCGGTCGGCGTTAAGTTCGTCCAGCTCCCGCTGATCTTTAGCGGTGCGCTCCCGCGCCTGATGTTTTTCCGCATCGACCTGAGCTTTTTCCTGCTTGAGCGCCCCTTCCGCGGTTTTCACATTGCGCTCCAAGGGTTCGGACTCGGTCATCAGGTCCAGGATGCCGTCTTCAGCGCGGCGAATTTCTGTTTCGCAGTACTCGATTTCATGCTGAAATGCCCTGTACTGCTCGTTGGTCTTCGCTTCCAGCATTTGATCCTTGAGTTTCGAGATCTTCTGCTGTTGCACCTGGATCTCGGCTTCGAAGCGCTTCCGGTCCTTCTGGTTGGCGGTGAGCGCCGCGCGGTCGGCTTCCAGCTTGCGCTCATGCGACTCCAACTTTTTTTCGATTTCAGCAATGTGCTTGGGAAGGGAGGAAACTTCTTTGGTCAACTCGGCGACCCGGTTATCAATATCTTGTAACCGGACCGCCAACTTTAGATCGGGCAGCATCCTTACTCAAATCTTAACATGGATGAATCCAAGACGCCGCGCTAAGGGAGTGATAAATGCGCGGTGTGCCGACTCGATCTCAGACAAATGGAACAACTTCGCCGTCCCGTAAAACACCAAAAGCCCAACGGGAACGGAGACGGCGAGATCGCCAATTCGGGCCAGCCGCGACAAACCAGCCCAGTGTCCGATCCAGTGGCTGGTGAAAGCACATGCCGCTCCCATGAGCACCGAGGCCGCGCTGATCTTGAAAAAGCTTCCAGCCAACTGCCGGCCGTGGACACCCCCGATTCGCCTGCGAATCACCTCAAACAGCACAACGGAACTGAACAGCGCGACGGCCGACGTGGAAAGAGCCAGGCCTGCGTGCCCCAAGCCGGCCAGCTTCACCATCGTGGAAGCGGCAGCCGCATTTATCAAAATCGAAGCCAAGCTGACGAACATGGGCGTGCGGGCATCATTGAGCGCATACAGCGCAGGGGCAAGAACTTTAATGGCGCCATACCCCGCCAGGCCGATGGAGTAACAGGCAAGAGCGAGCGCCGTCTGGTGGGTATCGTAAGCACGAAATCGCCCGCCTTGATACACGGCGGCGATCATACTATCGCCCAGCACAGCTAAACCGACGGAGGAAGGGATGGTGAGGAAGAAGATCATGCCGACCGATTTGGACAGCGTGCTGCGAAACTCCCTCATATCGCCAACCGCGGCACTGCGGGAGATGGAAGGCAACGTGGCCGACGCAATCGCTACGCCGAAAAGTCCCAGCGGCAGTTGCATGAAGCGAAACGCGTACCCCAGCCAGCTTACCGGGCCATTGATGACATGCCCAGCGGCGTCGGTGATGCTGGATGCGAAGTTCGTGTTCACCATGACATTCACCTGCACGGATGCATTGCCGATGATGGCCGGACCCATCAGTTCCAAGATGTTGCGTAACCCTGGATGGGCAAAGTTCACGCGCGGCCGGAACACGAAGCCTGCCCGTATCAGGCTCGGAACCTGCCAGAACAACTGCCAAGCGCCGCCAATCACCACGCCATATGCCATGCCCTCAATGGGGCTGAAGCCCATTCGCGGGCCTACCAGAAAACCCAGCGCCAGTCCAAAGCCGAGTGAACCGATGTTGAAGAAAGTGGACGAGAGGGCCGGCACGCCGAACTGATTGCAAGAATTTAGGATTCCCATGGCCTGCGCCGCCAGCGCCACCAAGAGCAAGAACGGAAACATCATGCGTGTCAGCTTGACGGCCAGGGGAAACTTTCCGGGCACGTCCGCGAAGCCGGGCGCAAGCAGGTTTACCAGCAGAGGGCTGAAAATCATACCCAGCACGCACATCAAACCGACCACGACGATGAGTGCGGTGCCCACTAGGTTGGACAGCTCGGCGGCCTCGCGTTTTCCCTTGGTTGTCAGGTACTTGGTAAAGATGGGAACGAAGGCGGAAGAGAGCGCGCCCTCCGCGAACAGATCACGAGTCAGATTCGGGATGCGAAACCCCAGCAGGAAGGCGTCGTAGACCTGGCCGGCGCCGAACAGGCGGGCCATGGCAATCTCGCGAACCAGCCCGGTGATGCGGCTCAAGAAGATCGCGGCGGAGACCAGACCCGCGGAACGTACGACGCTCTGGTGTTTCGACTCGGCGGCTTTGGCAATTGGCTCGACCGGACTCATGCGTTAGTCCACATGCCGCACTTCAACTTGCTTGTAAATCTCTTCGGTTTGCTCGAGACTAGCGAAGTGCATGCCCGGAAGCTGGGCGGATGCGGTACCCGCCGCAACACCCCAGCGGAGAGCGTCGCGGAAGTCGTTGTTACGCTCCATGGCCCAGGTATATGCTGCGGCCATCGCATCGCCAGCCCCGATAGGAGCGATGGCGTTGACCCGCGGCGGAATGGCTTCGAGCATCTTGTGATCGAACGCGCCCACGGCGCCGCGGCTGCCGAGAGAAAGGATCACGCTCGCGGCGCCCATTCTCTGTATCCGAACGGCGGCTTCCACGAAATGCGTTTGTGTCAACAGCGCGGTCTTCAGCAGGCGCTCGGCTTCCTGCTGGTTGGGCGTTACCACGGTCGGCTTGGCCTCGACTCCGGCTTCGAGCGCCTCGCCGTCGGCATCGAGTAGAGTTTTCACGCCACGCTTACGCGCCAGTGTGATGAGTTCCGCATAGAAACTGGCGGGAACGCCCGGCGGCAGGCTGCCGCAAAGCATGAACCAGCTCGCCTGACCGAGCTTGGAGCGAATCACCTTCTCAATGCTGGCCAGTTCCGTCTTATCCAGCCTTCCGCCAAGTTCGTTCAACTTGAGCGTCAGGCCCTGCTGATCGGTGATGATCAGGTTGTGCCGGACCCCATGGCGGACTGGAACTACCACCAACTTGAATCCACAGTCCACCAGGAAGTCTTTGAAAGACGTTCCAGACTTGCCACCGGCCGGGACGATGGCCATGGCGTTGCCGCCGAACGAATGGATCACGCACGCCGCGTTGATGCCACGTCCGCCGGGCGAATCGTGGCTCGATGTGATATAAACCCGGTCTTCAAACACCAGCCGTTCCACAGTCATGGTTCGATCGATGGCAGGGTTTACGGTAAGCGTGATGATCAAGATTTCATTTTAGCGGAGTACTGCGATGTTACCCTGAAATTTGCGCCAAACGCCTGGGGCCAAAGCCTATCTCGCTCTACTCGCCGTCTGCTTTTTCTGGGGCACAACGTATCTTGGCATACGCATGAGCCTGGAAACGTTCCCGCCGTACGTTCTGATTTCGACGCGCTTTCTTCTTTCCGGCCTGATCATGATCGCGGGTGCACTGGTGCGAGGAGCGCGGCTGCCGCGCGGCAGGGATCTGTGGAAGGCCGGCCTGAGCGGTATTCTGATCCTGAGCATCGGCAACGGCTGCCTCACTTTTGCCGAGCTTCAAATTGCCAGCGGTCTGGCGAGCTTGATCATTACGTTGTCTCCATTTTGGCTGGTGGGTATCGAGGCCATGGCGCCAGGCGGCGAGCGGCTGCACGCCCCCACCGTTTTCGGCATGATTGTGGGGTTTGCAGGGGCGGCGCTTCTCGTTTCGGGTGGAATCGGCTCCGGAGGCTTCAACCGCGCGGCGCTCGGCGGGTTCTTGCTGCTGCAAGTGGGAATGGTTTCGTGGTCGGCCGGGTCGATTTATCAGCGCAGGCAGCAGGTGGATTCGCACCCTATCGTGATCGGCGCGGTCCAGCAAGTGGCCGGCGGCCTCGCCGCTCTCCCCTTTGCGGTGTTTGCGAGCAGCCACCACATCGCATGGAGCGCGCGGGGCATCTCGGCGCTGTTTTACCTGGTCATATTTGGCTCTATCGTGGGCTACAGCGCCTACGCATACGCACTCGACCGCCTGCCCGTGGCTGTGGTCTCGATCTATCCGTACGCGAATTCAGTGGTTGCAGTCGCCCTAGGCTGGCTGTTTTATCGCGAGCATTTTGGAAAACGTGAGGCGGCGGCCATGCTCGTTATCTTCACCGGCGTGGCGGTAGTCAAATGGCAAAGCGGGAAAAGTGCGCTGGCTAAGATGGAAGTCGAAGCGTAGCTGCTCAGCCGTGCCGGATCACCAGGACGTCTCCATCCTTGACGATGTATTCCTTGCCTTCCAGGCGCAGCAGGCCTTTTTCGCGCACGCCCGGATAACCGCCAAGATCCACCAGGCTCTTCCAGTTCACTACTTCAGCGCGGATGAATTTCTTTTCAAAGTCGGAGTGAATGGCGCCGGCGGCCTTCACGGCGGTGCTGGCGATGGGGATGGTCCAGGCGCGCACTTCGGTCTCGCCCGCGGTCAGAAAAGACATCAAACCCAGCAGCCGGTAGGAAGAGTTGATCATGCGCACGAGCCCGGATTCCTTCAATCCGTAACTTGCCAGATATTCGCGCGCTTCCTCCGGCGCCAGCTCAGCCAGTTCTGCCTCGACCTTGCCGCAAATAGCCATGACTTCGGTTTGCGCGCGTCCCTGCAGCGGTCCGGACCGGTACTCCTGCTCGATTTCGTGCAATCGTCCAGCGTCCGCCTCGCCCACGTTCAGTACAAAGAGCATGGGCTTCTGTGACAGGAATTGAAAGCCGCGGATACGCTTCTCGCCCTCGGCGTCGAGCGTGAGCTGCCGCAGCGGCTGATTGGCATCCAACAGCGCTTTGCATTTTTCGAGCAGCTCAAACTCGCGGTCCAGCTCCGGATTCTTCACTTTCTTGCGATCTTTGTCGAGCCGCTCCATTCGCTTCTCCACTACCACTAGATCGCTCAGCACCAGCTCGGTCTCGACGTCATCGATATCGCGCAGCGGATCGATGGAAGCTTTTTCGTGCGGGATCGTCGCGTCTTCAAAAACGCGCACCACGTGCGCAAAGGCGTCCGCCACACGCAGGCCTGCCAAGTAGCTCGGATCGCGCAAATGCTCCTTCGAGATCGCGGGAAAATCAACATATTCAACCGTCGCGGACGTGATCTTCGGCGGCTCAAAGATTTTGGCCAACTCGTCCAGGCGCGTGTCGGGTACCTTGGCCACACCCGTCCGCGCGGCGGTCGAGCCGAGGCGCGTGTCCTGGTGAGCGCCAGTAAGAATCGTGAACAGCGAGGTCTTGCCCACCATGGGCAGACCGATGATGGCAGTTTTCATGTGTTGGGAAACCGTCTACAACGGAACGTCAACCTGGGTTAGAATGTCTTCGATGATGCGGTCGCCCAGGTCGCCACGGCGTTGCGCCAGCGCCGCTCGCGCATTCACCACTACGCGATGCGCGAAAACCGGTCCGGCCAGCCGCTTGATATCGTCCGGTATGGCGAAATCCCGCCCTTCGACGAGCGCCAGCGCCTGCGCCGCCCGGTAAAGGCCCTGCGAACCGCGAGGGCTCACCCCCAGAGCCAGCGAATCGTGCGTGCGGGTCTTCTCGACGATGGCCAGCATATAATCGACCAGCGTTTCATCCACCGTGACGCGATGCACCATAGCCTGAAGCTGCAAAACCTCATCCGCCGCAAGCACCCGCTCGGCCGTAACGCTCGCCTCGGCAAAATTGCGCACGATATCCCGCTCGCTGGCGATATCGGGATACCCGATGCGCAGCCGCATGAGGAAGCGGTCGAGCTGCGACTCCGGCAGCGGGTAGGTGCCGTGGTGTTCCACCGGATTCTGGGTCGCGATCACCATGAAAGGCGTAGGCAGAATGTGGGAACGGCCATCGATGGTCACCTGGCGCTCGTTCATAGCTTCGAGCAGCGCCGATTGCGTTTTGGGCGTGGTGCGGTTGATCTCGTCAGCCAGCAGAAAATTGGTAAAGATAGGCCCCGGCTTAAACTCGAAGGCCTCCGAGTGCGCGTTGTAAATGGTGACGCCTACCACGTCGCTGGGCAGCATGTCGCTGGTGAACTGCAGCCGGTGGAAACTCGAATCTACCGATCGAGCCAGCGCCTGCGCCAGCGTGGTCTTCCCGACTCCTGGCACGTCTTCAATCAGCAGATGGCCGCGCGCCAGCAGGCAGACCAGCGAAAGCCGCACCACCTCGGCCTTTCCGCGAATGGCCGATCCAAGCGCCGATTCAAGCGCAGCCAATTTCGCAAAAGCGAAGGGGGAGTCGAATACCACGGGCGGGGCTTCCATGATTTCCCGCTGGGCCATTAAGGCTATAATACTAAATCCACCCCGTCGAATAGGCATTTCGGCATTGGCCGCCGGTTTGCCATCTGCGAACGGGCGCGTAGCTCAGTTGGTTAGAGCGCCTGCTTCACACGCAGGAGGTCCACGGTTCGAGTCCGTGCGCGCCCACCACCTAAATTCTTTCTACTCAAGACCATCCAGTTTTCCATAGCCGCCTCTATTGCTGCCTGGACTGAACCCCTAAAATGAGACACTCGCAGTTGACACACTTTGCAGGGAAAGGAGCTGCGAGTGGCAACGAAGCGAAAAGGAAGGCATCCGGCAGCGTTCCGCCAGATGGCGGTGGAGCGCATGAAGCACTGCGAGAACATCGTGGCGCTGTCGGAGGAGTTAGGTATATCTCGACGCCTGCTGTATCGGTGGCGCCATCAACTTGACCCGATCAATGGCGGCCAGGAGCCGCCACCGGAAAGTCCGCGCGAATCCACTCTCCGCAAGGAGAACCACCAACTAAAACGGGTGTTGGCGGAGAAGACTCTGGAGGTGGATTTTTTCAAGGGTGCCTTGCAAAAAATCGAGGCTCGACGTCAGAAGAGCGACAGATCTGGCGCGAGGGCGTCTACGACCAGATCCGGGGAGTGATGTCGATGCAAGGCAGCTTGAGTATCGAGCGGATGTGTTACCTGGTGCAAGTCAGCCGGGCGGGATTCTACCGATCGCTGGCCGAGCAGATGCCAGTGGAAGAAGAGATGGAGGTGCGCTCCGCGATTCAGCGGATCGCTGTGGAACACCGGCGGCGCTACGGCTATCGAAGAATCACGGCGGAACTGCGTCGGTGCGGGATGCTAGTAAACCACAAGCGCGTGGCGAGGATCATGCGCGAGGACAACTTGCTGGCGGTGCAGCCGCGGGCCTTCGTGGTGACGACGGACTCCCATCACCAGTTGGAGGTCTACCTCAACCTGGCGAGCCGAATGAAACTGACGGGCATCAACCAACTTTGGGTGGCCGATATCACTTACATCCGATTGCACCGCGAGTTCGTTTACCTAGCCGTGATTCTGGATTCCTTTTCCCGCAAGGTGGTTGGCTGGGAGTTAGATCGAACGCTTGCGACCCGGCTACCAATGGCAGCGCTAGAGTGCGCGATTGCGGAGCGGAAGCCGCCGCCGGGTTTGGTCCATCATTCCGACCGCGGCGTGCAGTACGCATCTGGGGATTACGTGACGGTCTTGCGGAAGCACCAAATGATTCCGAGCATGAGCCGGCCAGCGAATCCTTACGACAATGCGAGTTGCGAGAGCTTCCTGAAAACACTGAAGCGAGAAGAAATCCACGCCAACGAGTATCGCGATCTCGATGACTTGCGCACCAACATCCATGCTTTCATCGAGGAGTACTACAATCGTCTCCGCTTGCACTCTGCGTTGGGCTACCGGCCACCCGAGGAGTTTGAGCAAGCGGCCAACTCCACGACACCTTCGCAAGGAGCGACCATGAGTTTTTTCAGGCATTCGGAGATCTTTCGATCCGATGTCCGTTTCTTAATTGACGGGGGACCGACCGAAGCCGGTTCCCCGGACCATCGTCTTCGATGAGTCTCCGGCCGGTTATTCCTCGGCGGGTTGGTCTCCACCAGAGCCCACCTCCGCTTCACCAGCCGAGGGCTATTTTGAAGGAGAAGAGGCTGTTTGAGTAGCAAAAATCATTAAATGGCAGGTGTGCTAATTGCGGATTGTCTCAACGGAGGGGTTCACCCCATGCCTCTGTGTCAAAACTGTGCTAAAAATCGGCTAGTTCGTCTTCCCTGTGCCAAAACTCCCTGCATGCTCGTTCGCTTGCCGGCGGTGTCGCGCCTTCCGCGGAGTTCGACAGCTTGTATAAAAGCGGGTTGAGCATGATAACGGCGCCTGGCGTCGCGTGGATGGATCAGGAGAGTCAAGCAGGGCCTACATCTCTTCCTGAACCAGATACCCCACAAGACGGGTGTCGGTTTTTTTGAATGGGATCGCCAGAACACGGCGAACCTGTTCGACTGCGGCTGGTTCACGGTGCTGCAGACAGCGGAAGAATGAGCGGATCGCCGCCAAGCGGATGTTTGCGCGTCTCCGCTGAGTTGCCTCGGATAGTTTCCAGATGTTCCAGGAATGTACAGCATTTCTTCATGCGTAGTTCCTCATGAGGCTATTCATTTCCTCAACTAGAGAGACGCGTGAGGTTCCGTTGTTCGTGCCAGTTCTCGACCCTACCAGGGTTAACGATGCCTCAAGGAGAGGACTTCCATGAACCGTTCGTTGTCCTGGCACGCTATCTGACCGCCATCTGCAATGATCGTTTGGCCGGTAATAAATTCCGCGTCGTCCGATAACAAAAACGAGATGATGGAGGCGATTTCCTCGGGTTTGCCGAATCTGCCCATCGGAATCTGTTTGATGTATGCGGAGTAGAACACCCTGTCGTCAACCCAGTCGCGAGTCATGGGCGTATTGATGACTCCCGGGCAAACGGAATTGACGCGGATGCCGTGTCTTGCCAGTTCACCCGCCGCAGTTCGCGTAAGGCTTAATAATCCTGCCTTGGAAGCGTTATAGGCGGCCACATTGTTGGTCGACCTCAGAGCATTACGGCTGGCGACGTTAACAATGCGCCCGCCGCCGGCCGAAGTCATCACCGGGATGAGTGCTCGGATTAGCGCGAACGGCGCAGTGAGATTGATAGCCATTGTCGTGTTCCATTGATCATCGGTTGTCTTCGAGATCGGAGCCGTATGCGCTATTCCGGCATTGTTCACGAGCCGTGTGATCGGGCCGTACTCCCTTATTAGGCTCCGAATCAAGTGCGAACACTTGCCGATCTGTAGTAGGTCAAACTCCCTCACGTATAGCGGAGCATTTCGTCCTTTTTCGCTGGCGAGCTTCGCAAGCGCTTTCGCCGAACGATCCAGTGCAATTACACGTGCCCCGTCGTGCAGAAGCCGTTCCGACGTCGCCTTTCCAATTCCGCTGCCGGCTCCAGTCACCAGGACGAGTGGTTGCGGTCTACGTTTCATACGAATCCGTTCAGTCACGCAGGCTGATCTAACTCGACTGTGATACCGTCGGGGTCGAGCATATAAAGACAGCGTGTCACAAGTTTGCCGTCGCGAATGATGTCCACGGGCGGGCTGTTGAAGCGCACACCTGCGGCAGAGAGGCGCTCGTATTCACGGTCAATATCATCAACCAAGAAGCATATGTGCGAGGCGCCGGCATAGTAGTTCCGCATTTCGCGGACCTGCCCTGGCGGGTTAAGATACTCGATCAGCTCGAGAATAAAATCGCCGGTGGCTAGTCGAAGCATTGCTATGCGCAGACGTGCATTTTGGAAGCCAAGGATTCGGTCATAGCTTTCGAGATTTTCGCGAACTACATCCTGGATAAGCTGCAAGCCAAGCAAATCGCGATAGAAACCGATTGATCGATCTGCATTGGAAACCGTGAAGCTATGGTGGTGATCCGTTCGTAAGGGCATCTTTATGATCCTTGAGCAGTCGCCGGCCTGATCTCTCGCAACGTCGGTTCGTACACACCGATTGCCTCACCGATCTGAAACAGAAACTCGGCATAATCGAGCGAGCGCACGGAAGAGTATATAGCGATATATTGGTGCGAATTCCAGGTTGAATATGTTCGATGACGGCTACATTAGGGCTCGCATACAAGCTTCCAGCTGGCGCCGCGCAGGCCTCATCCTCCATGGCGCGGTTTCTCGATCTAAAGCCGTTTTTCGAACACGTATTCGCGGACATCGCAGTAGCCAAAGACTGATGGCGGCAAACCGTAGCAATGTCATTCCTTCCTCTCAGAAGGGAACAGAGTGAAGCGAACATAACTATCCGTCGTAATGGAGTGCGCGCATTGGGTCTATCAGTGGAGGACCCATTGTTCTCGTGCTTAGATGGCTTGGTGCTCCGGATGCTTGCAGCCCAGAAACTCCTTGATCGCCGTGTTTCCGCTGTAGCCGAAATATCGGGTCAGTCCGACCTCCGACACTGAGTATGCCTCAACCGCCAGGCCCTTCAAGCGTCCGAAAAAAAGCTCCAGTTCGGTAGAAGGGTTCGTCTCGTTTGTCGCCATGACCGCCACTATGTGTTCTTGTTCCTGGATGCTACACTCTCCGAAAGACTTGTTGAAACTTGAGCGCGCCGACTCCTCGACCGCCGCCAGTCCACTTCGCCATTTCTGCTGAGTTCCCGCGTCGGCGTAATGCAGAACCGTATCGACATAGAACCGAACGCCTGCCGCATGCGCGCCGGGGGATTGATCATCTGAGGGAATGATAATGTCCGTCAGACGGTCGATCGTTCGGTATTGCGCATCTGAAAAGAACCGTGGCGCATAGTCTTCGATATTCACGGCGGCCGCGGGGGGCCCATGCTCATGCTGAGCCGCTCCCTGGCGTGTCGCCATGAGCGTCGCGCCCAGGACTTTGAAAAGGTCCCGCCGCTCGATCATCCGAGTTCTCCTTTCCTCGCCTTCTCCGCCAGATACTCGCTCATCCGCCACGAGAGAGCTATGTTCGTAAGCGTCGGATTTTTCTCTGGGTAGGCGGCAAATACGGAAGAATCGCCGATAAACAAATTCGGCACATCATGCGCCTGTCCGGTGGTATTCACCACTGAATTCCTTGCGTCGGTCCCCATTCTCAAGCTGCCGACCCAGTGGTTGTAATCTATTTGTAGCTCTGCCGGCGTAATCTTGCCTGGCTTGGAATGGACCTGCCCACCCGCAGCCTCAACGATCTCTACGCACGTCTCGACCATGTCCTTCGCCATGGCGACATCGTTCGGGCCGTACCTCAGATGCACGCGCGGGAGCGCCACTCCGTTGCGGTCCTTGCGTTCCGGATCCAAGTCCACGTACGTGTCCGACGAGGCCGCGAGCGATCCCTGCATGTTCATGACAGCGCTACAGACATTGAGGTACCGAAGGTCACGTTTGAAATTGGAGCCGTAACCGGCAACATTGCGAATGCCTAAGCTTAGCGGATTCAGGCCGGCCCCACACTGCACCTGGTAGGTCATATCGAAATCCGGGTGCGGCTTGTCCCAATGAAGACCGGTCAGGAGGCTGTGAAAGTAATCCGTGCCGTCGTCGTTGGATGCGTCGCGGTTGCGCAATTCGGGAAACATTGCGATTACATCGAGCCCGAAATGGCTGGTGAGGTTCTTTCCCACCTGCCCGCTACTGTTTCCCAGATTGTTGATCAGCAGCTGCCGCGCGGTTTCGATGGTGCTGCACGCGAGAACCAAGGCTTTGCACTCGATGCTTGCGTCAGCTCCACCGCCGTTCACGTACTCGATACCGCGCACCCTGCGGCCACCCTTGTCCATGATAATGCGCGTCATCGTTGACTCAGTGAACAGCGTGAGATTCCCGGTGCGCATTGCCAGTGGAATCGGCGTGTTGGCGGAGGTGTACTTCGAATCGATCTCACAACCGTTCATGCAGTGGCCGCAATAGTGGCAGGTCGCGCGGTGTTTCCAAGTTTGATCGGTCGGGATCGCCTTCCGCTGTGTGACAAACTCCATACTTCGGCCTTTTGCTTTGAGTCTCTGGACGCCCCGCTTCAGGAGCATCTCCGGACAGCGCATCGGGACCGTCTTCTGAAATTCGCCGTCAGGCATGTTCCAGAGCCCGTCCTTATTGCCGTATACGCCCATTAAGCGCTCAGCACGACTGTAATAGGGCGCGACGTCTTCATAGGAAATCGGCCAGCGTTTGAAGTCACCCGGGCCGAAGCGCAGGCTGTGACCCGCCCAACAAAGCGAGCGGCCACCAACGGCTTTCAACAAGCCGTGGCCGGGACGGTCTCCTACTGCGGTGTAGTGATCGCGCTCTGAAAAATCCTGGAGACTCGGAAAGGGGTTGCGATGGCCGGCCTTGAGACGCTCTTCCAGTTGGGCATATGCCGACCCGTGTCCATTGTAGTCTATGCCAGCGCGGAGCCGTTTCCCCGACTCTACCAGAGCGACTTTGAATCCCGCGTTGGCCAGAACATACGCAGCGATCCCGCCTCCAGGGCCGCTCCCTACGACACAGACGTCGAAAACCTGCTTAGCCATTTGCTTTTACCAGAACAACGCAACGAACAGGAACAAGCCCGAATTTCCGGGTGCAACCAGATCGACGCTACCGTCGCCGTCGATATCCACGGCGATAATCTGAATTCTTGATACAGCGAGTCAGCGCGCGAATCGCGATACATCGCCAAAGAGCAACCTCTAAGAAGTTGTTGAAAAATGGGGACTGGCTTCGCCGTCCCAAGCCGCCTAGCAACGGAATCAACGTCATCCAGCCCGTCGGCGCGTGGACGGCGCTGCGTGTCCCCGTTTTTCAATAAACTCCTAGAGTTGTGCCACGCTGGGCCTGCTTCAATATCGCATTTGAATTTTCATCCGTTCCTGGTCGCACCTGGGCCAGATACGTGTGGTAGCTTAACACAAAGGAAAGATGAGCTTATGACGCCATCACAGACACTCTGCATAGCTTCGGCTATGGCTCAGACAATTACGATGGATTGGCGCATACGCATTCTGAATACTGCATTGTGATCTGCCTCTGGGGTTCCATCGAAATTATTCATTTCCGCGAGCGGCAGCTGATCCATCCTGGCGAGCTACTGGTGGTAAACCCCCGGGAAGTTCATCATTGTCGTTTTGGCGTGCAGGAGCCGCGACCGGAAGGCCTGACGGCCGGCCAGAGCCCAGAGCCAGAAGCGGTTCCAGTGCGGTACGTTTCCGGCAATGTTCCCCGGGTTGGCTTACAATCGAGAGAACGGAAACACGGTGTACGTACGGCAGCGTAGTTTCGTCAAAGTAACCCCGAGGCTCTAATTCCTGCCTCATTTTCTTAATATTGACTGCGAGTCCTCCCGTGACTCTCGCACAGTCAACGCAAGCAAGTCCTAAGACCGTTCACCCGATTTGCGAGTCGCGCGGACGCTGCGATTGTAATTGATCGCCAATCGCGACTTGTCAATCCAGGCAGGGTCTCCATTAACACCAACTCGTCCAGCCAGTCCTCTGCTACAAGCCTAACCTGTTCGGAACCGAACAACTCTGTCGCCGCACTGATGAACGCCCCTAGCTCACGCTCCGCCATGGTCATCAACTTGGCGAACGTCGGACCGTCACCGTTTGTGAGTTCGTCAACGACTCTCATTTGCGTTTCATGCATCGCTATTCTCGATTCGCGAAGCCCAGAAGCTTTCCCATCTGCCTTGACCGCTAACGCCGCCCAGCCTTTTCTGTAGATCCCACTTGTGGTCGAATTAACAGCCTCTGTCATAGATAAACCGAATGTGAACCCTCACTATATGGCGGAGGACGCTGGCGCTGCGGATCTCATCGCTGGCGGACGCCTGCAGTTAGGAATCAGCCGCGGCTCCCCCGAGCAGGTGATCGATGGTTGGCGCTATTTTGGCCACCGCCCGATTGAAGGCGAGAACGATGCCGACATGGGCCGTCGGCACGCCGAAGAATTTCTCAAGCTGCTGCGCGGCAAGGGCTTCGCTCGGCCGAACCCGCGTCCCATGTTTCCCAATCCGCCAGGGCTGCTGCGTCTGGAGCCGTACTCCGAAGGATTGCGTGATCGTATCTGGTGGGGGGCGGCTTCCAATGCGACAGCCGCCTGGGCCGCCAAGCTCGGAATGAACCTGCAAACCTCAACCCTCAAATTCGACGAGACCGGTGAGCCGTTCCACATCCAACAAGCCGCCCAGATTCGCGCGTTTCGCGCTGCCTGGAAGGAGGCTGGCCACGCTCGCACTCCGCGCATTTCGGTCAGCCGCAGTATCTTCGCGTTGATCGACGACCGTGATCGTGCCTATTTCGGACGAGGAGGTCAGGAAGAGGACACGATCGGCTTCCTGGACGAAACCACACGGGCGATCTTTGGCCGTGGCTACACTGCTGAGCCGGACGTCCTGATCGAACAGCTTAGGAAAGACGAGGCGATCGCGGAGGCCGACACACTATTGCTAACCGTCCCAAACCAACTAGGCGTTGCCTACAATGCGCATGTCATGGAGGCCATTCTGACTACTGTCGCCCCAGTTCTCGGTTGGCGGTAGATCGCCAGTACATTCATTAGGAGAATTGATTACTTCCGCGAAGCTAACGACTTGCGGGTGCTGATCCGGCCAACTTCCGTATAGCCGACCATTCGTGCGCTGGTAAAGCGGGCCGTCAAGAGCGGTGACATTGAGCAATTCGTCAACGGCGGCAGAGCGCAAGTCTAATCGGGAGCCGCGCTGCTGACTGATGAAACGGATCGAAACGCACCTTCGATTGACAGTAGGTTTGGAGAAACTTCAATGAGCCGTACGCGCCTATAATGTTTCATCCGGCGGGGCGGGACATGTGGCCGGCGACGGCTATCAGCGTGGCATAATTGCTCGCTCTGTGACGTAATCGACCTTACAGGAAACTAGCGTGTTCTTTCGTGCGAACTTCGCCCTGGTTCTTTGCCTAGGTGACTTGCAGTAGAGGAAGGAATACCCTTTCCGACAAGGCCGCGATAAAACTGCAAACAAACCGCGCCTACAGGTAGGAACTCAGCCATGAACATCATTGTGGTCTTCGAAGATCAGGCAACAAAGCAATGTCAGGAGAGCAAGCCGTACGCATTCGCCAGTGCTCTGGACGTCCGTTGCTTGTGCGGCAATCTCGTTCACCCGATTCCCGGCGCTTGGTGCCCGCAGTGCGGCACGAAGGTAGTGGAAGTCAAGCCGGAGAGGAGAACTGAACGGTTCAGCACTGACTGAGCTCTCTTGGCGATTTCCAGCCAGGCGCCGTCATCGAACTGCTGGTGGGTGACGGTAAATCGACCTTCCAAGAAACTCTAGCGTATAGTTCTTTCGTGCGCCCCTACCTAGTTCATTGGCTAGGTGACTCGGAGTGGAGGATGGGAATAGCCTAAATATAAGTTGTAGGCGATCACACATAGCCAGAGGCGCACCTCGTTGGACCGGAACGGGGGCAGCTTAGCCGCATGGTTGAATGTACAATCGATGTTTAGGAAGCGAAAAATGGAGATTCTGGCTCAGAGCGTCTGATGTTGCAGCGCCGGGGGAGGCAACGCGAGCAGAAGCAGGCCGCATATGACACCAAAAGCAAAAGTTTTCGATCCCAAGCTCTTTCTGGCTAAGGTTGGCGAAGGCAGGAAGATTGTAGACTACTCCAAGAACCAGGTGGTTTTCTCGCAAGCCGAACCGGTCAGACGCCATCTTTTATATCCAAAAAGGCAAGGTCAAGCTCACGGTCGTCTCGAACGCTGGCAAAGAAGCGGTTATCGCCATTTTGGGCGACGGCGACTTTCTTGGCGAAGGAAGCCTGGCTGGCCGGCCAGTGCGTATGGCAACCGCCACCGCAATGTCAGACTGCTCGATCGTACGGCTGGAGAAAACAGCCATGATCCGTGTGCTCCACGAAGAGCCGGCTTTTTCCGAAATGTTCCTGGCCTATGTGCTCTCCCGGAACATGCGGATCGAGGAGGACCTGGTCGATCAGCTCTTCAACTCCAGTGAGAAGAGGCTGGCGCGGGTGCTTCTGCTGCTGGCCAACTTCGGCAAAGAAGGTAAACCGGAGCCGGTGATTGCGAAGATCAGCCAGGAAACGCTGGCGGAGATGATCGGCACCACTCGCTCCAGAGTCAGCTTTCTTCATGAACAAGTTCCGCAAAATGGGCTTCATTGAATACAACGGGGGGCTGCACGTTCACAGCTCGCTGCTGAACATCGTCCTGCACGACTAACAAGTCCACAACGTTATACGAAATCGCCCCAACTGAATCAGGCTGGAACAATTTGAGTGAGCACTCTTGATCAGACACTGAACGGCGTGTCTGTTAGCTTAAAGCTTGCTTCGCTGCCTAAAAACGAGAAAAGGCTCATGTCATGGAAGTAGTTCAGTTGGAAAAGTTCAAGCGCGAACTAAAGGCCCAGCAGACGGCCGCGATTCACGATCTGGGCGAAAACCGGGAGATGATGGCCGCCGAGAGGAGCGCCGATGAAATGGATCAAACCGGGCGATCTGCGGAGCGGGAATTTGCCATTCTTGGTCTCAATCGCCGCTCGGAGCTACTTCGCAATATTCGGGCCGGCATTGCGCCGGATTGAGGATGGGACCTTTGGCACTTGCACCAACTGTGAAGAGACGATTGGACGGAATCGTTTAGTGGCTGTGCCCTGGACACCCTTCTGTATTCGCTGCCAAGAGGTCGTAGATCGCGGCGATACAACGATTATTGAACCTGCTTACCAGCTTGGCGTCCACGCTGCGTAAAGTGAGCGCGCGGTCCGCAATGCCGTTCGCGGTGGAGAAAATCGATCAGAGGCGGCCACCCGAAGGCCACCTATAGCGCCCGGGAGAAAACGCGTGACGCACGAGCACAGTAGCGAATACCAAGTGAGAATTGTGCATGAGGACGAAACTGAGGAACTGAGCGGATGGATGAGCCGCCAAGAGGAGATCGCCCAAGCGATCACTGGGCTTCGTGGGTCGCCAACCAAAGCTTACTGGCTGCAGGTACGAGACATTCTCTGTCTCAACTGCCTGGATAGAGAACTGACGATCGTGGAATTTCCGCTGACTCCGACCGTAGCCGAGAATACTCGCTTTCCACGGCAAACAGACAGAAGGCCTTTCGGTTCCGCCTCGAGCCGCACATCTTCGGTCGGAGCGCAGCGGTCGGCGGTCGACGCAATGAGCAATTTGGAATATGAAGTGAAGCGCGGCGATGGCAGCGTGAAGACGGCGCCGCATCCTGGTTTCCGTTCATTGCGACAACTCGACGTGGGTCGGGGGTGAAGGATATTCTGAAGCAAACCGGAGCCGCTTCCACTGGAGAGGCAGGCTCCGAGTACGAGAAAACGGACAAGCGCTTTCCCGCCATCCGGTCTCAGAGAGCGAACGACCAGAAACTCGCTAATCCGCGCACCCGTGCCGGTGACGGCTCGATCTAGACTCAGACCGGTTGTCCTTTCGCTTCAGTTGCCGCCGAACGCGGCGGCTGAAGCCACCAAATGCCCCTCACGCGTGGAGGGGGCGGAAGCCGTGGACACAAGAAGGAGAATTCAAATGTTTCTAGCGCTGTTTGGTATCTTGCTTGTAATGTGGCTGCTGGGACTTTTCGCGTTCCACGTTGCCGGTGGGCTGATTCACATTCTGTTAATAATAGCGGTAATTTCTTTGGTGGTGCATTTCTTCAGGGGTCGTAGCGTGGCTTGACAGCAGGACTATGTTTGGCCCTTGGCTTGCTCGCCGAGATGTAAGCAGGCTGTCCCGGCGGTGACCATTTTTGCTGCTTCCGGAACATCCTTGGCCGCGCCGAAGAAGAGCAGCGTCAGGCGCGGCACGGGACAGTCCAGCGAACGCTCCTCGGAGTAATAAACGGTCGACATCCTACGCTGAATTGGGCGCTGTCTATACGTCCAGTAAACGAATCAAGGAGAATGGATGAACCACTTATGTATTGCAGTTGTCGCGACTGTCCAGGCAGGCCTCGGCGCCAGGCACGTTACCCGGCCGCAGTTTCGCTGAAATGTGGGAATGGGAGCCCGTTTGACTCTGGGTCGATCGTTGCTGACTTCGCTTCTTTGCGGAAGCCTGCGATACGGTTTTGCAGCGTCCGCAGACTGACCCCAAGAATCTCGGCGGCACGCTTTCGGTTATTGTTCACGTACTCGAGCGTCAGTTTGATATAGGCTTCTTCGGCATGCGACAGTGGCTGGCCAGGCTGAAGCGTCAGCCGACCGTTAAGGTGGGACGGTTCTGCGGTGTTCCGACCGCATATCATGTCGAAGCTGGGAGAGCGTAGGTGATCGACACGAATCGTGCCAACGCTTGCCACGATGGTAGCGCGCTCAATCACATTGCGCAGTTCCCTGACATTGCCGGGCCAATCGTACGTACAAAAAAAGTCCAACACATCGTAATCGAAACCCGTAACATGGGTGCCGTGCTTCTTGTTCAGATCCTGAATCATGACTTTCGCAATGTGCGAAATATCTTCCTTTCGCTCGCGAAGCGGAGGAAGCACGATTTCAAACACGCTTAATCGATAGTAGATTTCTTCTCGCAAGTGCGCCGCCGCGGAGTGGCTGGTGGCGGCAAGCACACGCGTATCTACGGGAATTTCGCTCTTGCCGCCGAGTCTTCGCACCCGCAGGTCTTCGAGAATGCGCAAGAGTTTTGACTGCGCATAAAACGGCATCTCGCCAATCTCATCAAGAAACAGCGTGCCGCCATGGGCCTGCTCAAAGCACCCCGCATAGCGCTCCAATGCGCCCGTAAACGCTCCCTTCTCGTGGCCGAACAACTCGCTCTCAATCAAACTCTCGGGTAACGCCGCCGCATTGATTGCGACGAAACGGCCATCACCGCAGTGGGATAACTTGTGGATTTCCCGCGCGACCAACTCCTTCCCAGTACCCGTCTCTCCGCAGATCAATACCGGCACTGAAGTGCGCGCCACCTGGCGGATGGTAGAGAAGATCTCTTGCATTGCCGGCGACGTTCCAACTAACTCCCCGAGTACTCCGCAGACAGGCAGCTCACGCTCAAGCTCACCTGGCTCCTCGAGACCTCGCTTACGGCGGACAGATTGATTCTGAGGCACTTCGACCACACGCGGCTCTGCCGGTTTTTCCAAAAAGGGTGATGTCTTGCGCATGACGAAAAGCGTTTCGGTCTGCCTGTTCGGTTCCATGTCCTGCCGCTTCCTCATGGGCAGCTACTACGAATGAGAGTTTTGTTTGATGAGTAAAATTAGCAGACTCATCGTTGAGTTTCTGGTCAATATTGCTCACAAATCTCACGAGGTCACACGACCGCGGTTCTACTTGTTCACCGAGCCTGTTGCGCTCGTTGAACAATAAAGTCAAGCTTAGGCGTTCGACTGGATTATGGGCCAGCGCTATCACCTGCGGTTGGCCCGCGGGGACCTTAGACCTCGATTCGCATCTCCGGCACTGCTTGCGGAAGTGGCAGTTTGGCTTTTCCATTTGTGGCGTGAGCAAAATAGCTCAGTTAACAGTGGCCTTTCCATCTAGACTTAAGTCTAGAGCTAAGACTCGTAACCGCTCAGGCCGCTGCCCTTCAATTTCGACAGGCAACCACTCTCTGCGTCCGAGAATACGAATTCTCCAAGTTGCGCTACTACAACGGTCGCCTGGAAGTTCACAGCTCGCTGTCGTCGACTGAGGTCGCACTCATGCTTAATAGGATCAGTATTCTAATATTGGCGCTCTGTGCTGTCGCACTGGGCCGCGCGGAGCCTACGCTGCTCGATCAGGGTTACCGGCAGATGTACAATCTTCAATTCGCCGAAGCTCACCAGACGTTTCATGAGTGGCAGGGGCTGCACCCGGACGATCCAATGGGCGCGGCATCGGACGCTGCTGCTTACCTTTTTTCCGAGTTCGATCGACTGCACATTCTGCAATCCGAATTCTTCGTGCACGATCAGCATTTCATCACTAAACACAATCTAATACCCGATCCCTCATTGAAGCGAAGCTTCGAGGCTGCACTCGAAGCCAGCCGCGGCCTGTCGATTCGGGCGCCAGGCACTAAAAACGCAATGTTCGCTTCTATTCTTTGTATTGGCCTTCATTCGGATTATCTAGCCCTGATCGAGGAGCGCTATGTCGCATCGTTCGGGGAAATGAAAGCCGGCCGCGCGCTCGCGGAGAAACTGCTGGCCGCTGATCCGCAGTTCTACGATGCCTGGCTCGCAGTGGGTGTCGAGAATTATATGCTGAGCATCAGGCCCGCGCCGGTCCGATGGATTCTTCGCCTGCAAGGGGCCCAGACGGACCGCGCTTTAGGTTTAGAGAAACTGCGCCTCACTGCGGAGAAAGGCCATTACCTGGCACCCTTTGCTCGCCTGCTGCTGGCTGTGGCTGCACTTCGCGACCACGATACGAACCGCGCTAGAGACCTGCTTGCAGGGCTGGTAGTAGAGTTTCCGGGTAATTCCCTGTATGCCCAGGAACTTACGGGGTTGCAACTGCAGCGTTAAAGCGCAAGTCGCCTGGCTCTGATACGAACGGACCTACTGATCTGGACTACGTTTTTTCGCAGGTGTAAAATGTACACGAGGCAAGGAGGATAGGCTCATTCTGGCCCTTGAGTACAAACGAGTCGAACGGGTTGGAGGAGGGCCCTTTATGACACCGAAGGCGAAGCCACTTTTCGATCCCAAGAGCTTTCTGGCTAAGGTTGGCGAAGGAAAAACTATCGCAGAGTACTCGAAGAGCCAGATGGTTTTCTCGCAAGGCGACCCGGCGAATGCCGTCTTTTATATCCAAAAGGGCAAGGTCAAGCTCACGGTCGTTTCCAACGCGGGCAAAGAAGCGGTCATCGCCCTTTTGGGTGCCGGCGACTTTCTTGGCGAAGGATGTCTGGCAGGCCAGCCTCTACGCATGGCAACGGCCACCGCAATTTCAAGCAGCTCGATCGTACGACTCGAGAAAGAGGCCATGATCCGTGTGCTCCACGAAGAGGCCGCCTTTTCCGAGATGTTCCTGTCCTATGTGCTCTCCCGGAACATGCGCATTGAGGAGGACCTGGTCGACCAGCTCTTCAATTCCAGTGAGAGGAGGCTGGCACGGGTGCTCCTGCTGCTGTCCCACTTCGGAAAAGAAGGGAAACCGGAGCCGGTGATTGCGAAGATTAGCCAGGAAACGCTGGCGGAGATGATTGGCACCACTCGCTCCAGGGTCAGCTTTTTTATGAACAAGTTTCGCAAAATGGGTTTCATTGAATACAACGGGGGGCTGCACGTGCACAGCTCTCTGCTGAACATCGTCCTGCACGACTAACAAGTCCTCAGGGGAAACCTTCTAGACTTGGGGAAAATGAATCTTCAGCTTATAGCAAATGAAGAGAACCAGGATTGCGCCCAGTGTGGAAAAAATGAGACCGGCGGGATGATATCGTTCGTTTGCCGGGCGCGAAAACATGTGGGTAACGGCGCCGCCGAGGATCGATCCGATGATGCCGAGCACGATCGTCCAGAAAATCGTTATGTGCACGTGCATCACCGATTTCGCGATGACCCCCGAGATTAGCCCAATAAGAATATACCAGAGTAAGTGAAACATACTTTTTTCCTCCAGCGTTTGCCTTCAACTGGGATCTCCATTTTAGATCCCGAATGCCGGTCAGTATACACCCAGCCGTTATCCGTGATCCTGCCGGACTGGTACATATCAAGAGATGTCAGTCTACCAGTCTTGGGGTGAATGCCGCACCACGCTGCTTAACTACCAGAGTTTGAGGGCGACCGCGTAGCCCGTCAGCAGTCCGTGGAAGAATGCCTTTCGCACCTTCTGCGTGGAACTACTATAGCGTTGGGACGCTTCGTCGAGCGCCTTGAGCAGCTTCTCCCGGCGCTGTTGATGTGAACCTCCACTGAGAAGCTTGTCGAGCAACACCTTCACAGCCTCGTCGTCTGCGATGGTGTACTGGTGTGTGTGCCGCGCCATTGAGTCTCCCTCCTCTTTGCAAACTGCGGAATCCTATTTTACCGCGCAAAGTCGTTACGACTTTCTCGTAACGCAGCCATGTTCTAGTTAGGCCTGTCGCGGTGAGTTCGTTAGCAGAACGCAACCGCTCCCTTTGGTCACGGCTCAGTTTCAGACAGGCTTTGCTGAGCCGCGACCGAAGGAAGCGGTACTAACGCTCTGGCTGCGACGGGCCACTAGTAGGCAGGAGGGTCGCTGGCTGGGAAAGATTCTTCTGACGATTCATCGATGGCTCGCTCCTGGGCTCGTCGGACCTCTTCTTCGGCTTGGAGCCAGTCGTCGAGTTCGGAGCCGGATTGATTGCCTCGCCGAACGTACAGTTCGTAGGCTCGCCGGCGAACTCGTTCTTCCAGGGAAAGTGTTTCGTTTTGCAGAGCCTTTCCGCGTGCGGGTGCTGGCATGGGACCACCTCCGGCGATGACCGTATCACAGACGGTGTCCGATCGGAAGCGTCGTTGATATACAAAAGTCCGCGAGTTTATGGCCGGCGGCGAGATTAAAGATGTGCATTGTCAAGCCAGCCGTCGCGAAAGCCTGCGCGACGGAGGCCCGCCACGATGTAGGGGCATCGCTGGATAGTCTTCCAGATAAGCTCGGACTGAAAGTTTTCAATCATCAGAAGAATCGGACCCTGATTCAAGCCGAAGATCCACGGAGACACCCAGCCGTGCAGATTCGTGCTCGTGTCGGGATAGGTTGGGTTAAAGCTGGCATCGAAACCATATGGGCTGCGCCCTTTCAATTTCAGACGCTCGATGGCGTGACGGATCGTTTTGATCACGATCTCAGGTGCGAACGGGAGAGAAGCCACTACCGCCCAGGGTGAAATGGTGCCGTCATCCGGACCAAATGGCGCGCCTCTTGCAATGTAGTCGAAAAACACTCGTTGGATCCCGTTCACCTCACGGACGTCAGGCCCTGGTCCGTCGCTCGCGGTCAGTCCCCAGCCGTATTCGCTATAGTGCGCAAACCCCAGTGGATTCTCGATTCCATATTGCCTTTGAACATACGTGGCTCGCCGGGTGTTCTCAAAATAATCGATCTCCTTGTTTCTGTTGAAGTCGTCGTGGATGCCGCGAAAATCCACCCACAGATGAGACATCTGATGAATGAATAGCGGTCCGGCGTACAGGTATTCTATTCCATAGACTTTCTTCCATTCAAAAGTTGAGATCCATTCTTTGTAACCTTGCGGATCGATAGGAAACGTCGGTGATCCTAAGGCCAGGGCATAAAGGATCAGAGCTTCGCTATAGCCTGTATCCCAACGGTATGGAAGAAATCCGGACTCGGGGTTCCATCCATGGCTGACGGTTGTCCCGCCATTTAGGGCCCATTGCCAATCAACGCGGCGGTAAAGACTCTCCGCGAGTTCCCGTATCTCGCGTTCTTGGTCATTGTTCCCGGCGAAATAACTGGCCGCTGTAAGAACACCTGCCAGGAGTATGGCGGTATCCACCGTCGATAATTCGCATTGCCAGGCTCTGCGCCCAGTCTGCATGTCGAGAAAGTGATAGTAAAACCCTTTGTATCCCGTGGCATCTGCTTCCGGACCCTGATGGCTCGACTGGAAGAACCTCAAAAGCGTCAGCGTTCGGTCGATTGCCTCAGCTCGTGAAAGCAGGGCTCGCTCGATTGCCACCACGTAGACGCTGAGCGCCATGCCCACAGCAGCAATGCTCGAAGGGGATCCAGGCTGGGTCTTATCCGCTATCAGGCCAGTTCGAGGGTTGACTTCATGACGAAAATAATCAAATGTCGCGCACCGGAGACCTTCAAGCATTTCTGCATCGGTCCCCTCCGGATTCGAAGTGGGCTTCTGTGGGCTCATGGTTGGGCTTCAGCGTCAGGCGCGCTCGATCGTAATGGCAACACTGTGGCAACGCAGCATTTGGGCTTGCCAGCCCGCGAGTAATGCGAGCGGCCCATGTCCGCTACCAACAGTGTGGCCCCAAGAACGCGGAACGCTTTGGCGGGCTGCGAAAAACTGCAGGTAAAGTCGGGCACCTTTTCTCCTGGCCGGATCTCTGGCATCGTGCTGCCCGCATTCAGATGTGCGCGCAGATTTTGGCCCCGCGAAAGATGTCCTGGAGGGAGAGCCGCGGCAGACCGGAGAACGGCCGTATGGTTGCCATTTCTCAAGTGCCGGCGAGCGCGGCTAGGCGCTCCCCATGCTCCTCTTGACGGCAACTCACCGTGAATGCGAGGCACAGGCGCGCTGCAGTGGCATCTTCAATTACTTCGCTTCATCGGCTTTTCGGCGGCCGGTACCCTGGCACTGCGGACACTGGCCCGTGCCCGCGCAATTGAAGCACTGGCCCCCGTTACTCGTTCCCTTGCACCGAGTGCATTGGCCTGAACCGCCACACACATCGCACTTCACTCTTTGTTCAGTCACGTTGCACTATATGATACACTTTCGTCCCTAGCAGCGTCGATACAGTGAAATCACTCAAAACACAAACTATTAGTAGGTAGTGATATTGATTCCGCAGCTGTCATTGGAACTCAAAGTGAGCAATTTTGAGCAGCCGCCACGCCCCTGAGAATGGTTTAGTCGTAATGGACACGCTGGGTTCGCCGCCAAGCAAGACGAACGATGAAGGGATGACTTTTTATGAAAATTAATTCGAAACACTGTATCTGGGTTCTGGCGATTGCCGGTTCCATTAGTACCGCCGCCTTCGCGGCGGAGAGAGAAAGCAAGGTCGACGACAGGCTGGACGCTTCGGCCGACGCGCTGGCCGACATGATGAGGGCTTCCGATAAAGGTATCCCCCAAGATCTGCTCGACAAAGCACACTGCGTCGTTGTCGTGCCGGGTATGAAAAAGGCCGGATTCATCTTTGGCGGGAAGTATGGCCGCGGGTTCGCGGTATGCCGCCGGCACGGCGACTCGGGCTGGAGCGCTCCGGCCGCGATGCGGGTGGAAGGTGGAAGTGTCGGCTTTCAGATTGGCGCTTCCGAGACGGATATTGTGCTGCTCGTGATGAACGATAGCGGAATGAAGCACCTTTTATCCGATAAGTTTACGATCGGCGCAGAGGCAACAGCGGCTGCTGGCCCGGTTGGCCGCGATGTGAGCGCTCAGACGGACGCCGTGATGAACGCGGAAATGTTGTCGTATTCTCGTTCGAGCGGATTGTTCGCAGGCATCTCGCTGGAAGGCGCGACGCTTCGTCCGGATGAGCAAACCAACAAGGAACTCTACGGCCGCGAAGCCACGAATCGTGAAATTCTGACGGGCGACTTCAAAACTCCGATGGTCGCGAGAAAGTTTGAGAGGGCGTTGAATCGGGATTCGGCCCGAAGCAGCCGATAGTTGCGGCTTTCGGGTACGGAAGGGAAACGCGCGCGTCCCAGCGCTCCAGTCAGTTGTCTTCGACTTCGGTGACCTTTGCACATCCATGTCGAATATCTGAAATCGTTAAAAGTTGTCAAAAGAAAAAAAGGGAGAAATCAGATGAAGCCGAGCACGAAGGATCAGATCCAAGGCGATTTTCACGAAATGAAAGGCAAGGTCAAGGAGAAGGCGGGACAGGTCACGAACAACCGCAACCTGGCGGACGAAGGTCAAACCGAAAAGGTTGCCGGCAAAATCCAAAAGAAACTCGGCCAGATTGAAAAGGTACTTGAGAAATAAGGTCTCTGCGTTCTGAGTCCAACTGGCGCGAGCTGACGTTCAGAAAAGAAAGGGGGCCACAAATGTTGATATTGATTATCATTTTGCTGTTGGTTTTAGGAGGCGGTGGGGGATACTACGGCCATAGCCGCTGGGGTTACGGTGGCGGCGCTGGCATCGGGCTAGGCACCGTATTATTGATTCTTCTGATCGCCTACATGCTTGGCTTGTTCAACTGATGGTGAAGGTTACAACCGCCAATGAATTGAGGGGCCGGTAGCTCGCCTCTAATCGAGGCGCCGCGTTCGTTCGCATTTTAAATACCCCTTTAAAGCGTCTCAGCGCCAATGGCCAAAGTAAACCTGCAGAATTGCGGGTGCGGCGCCATATTTCTGAGTGGCATCCGGCTGGATGGTGATAGCGAGCGGCAGTGACCCGGGCCCCACGCTGATCCAGCTTTTCCGGCCGGCACGCCGCGTGCCGGTCGAAATCTTTGCCATGCCCCAGAGATTGACCGAGGCTTGTCCAGCCGCATGAAGATTTCCTGGCTGAAGCAGCGGCTGACTTTCCGGAATCGCACTCTTTCCGGACTGGGTTTCACGCAAGTCAAACCTGGCATTCCACGCTATCGGGATCTCACTCTGCGCCCTTAGACCGTAGTCGCGGAGAGTAGGTTTCGGCGACGCTACGATCGGTTCAAACCCGTTACCGTGCTGTCCAAGTGCAACAGCGGCAAAAGCGAATACAAGACCAATAGACGAAGTAGCGACTCGGATCCATCTCATTGCTCACCTCTCGATCCGCCCCAAAGGAGTCTTTGGCGGACCTCTTTTCCAAGTGCACGAGCAGTGCCAAGTTTTCCATGACGACCGATATGTCGTTCGATGGTCGTCCTTTCAAGCTCGCTCGCTAGGTGGAGTTCGGGGGTAGGAGTAGGTTCTTTTGACTTACAAGAGTTAGCGATGCCAGACCCACTGGGGATGAAGGACTTCTCCGTCCAACGTTACCCTCCATCTTAGTCGGAAGTCGAGGAGCCCTCCGTCGAAGCGCATGCAGAACCTGTCAGCAAAGGGGCAGGTTTTGCTTCTCCGCATCTCATGGATGTTGGTTTGTCTACGGTCTGGCTGCGCGTTGGCAGGACTTCAGCGCTGAGGACACGCCTTGGTTGAGAAGTGTTGAACATGTTGCGGTGCAGGAGCGAGAGTCAGCGGAGTACACCTCCCGCTTCGGACTATCGCCGATTTAGATCATGCCAATGTTCGAAACTTTAATGGTGTCGCCGGTCATTTCACCCGTTAACTGCACCATATGCCCGCCGTACGCCTGTAAGGCGGCGAAGTCTTGATTGCCAATCGTGTATATCTTGCCCTTGAGCACGAACACGTATTTCGCTCCTTCTTTGACGCACGCCATCATGCAGTCGCGGTCGGCCATTTTCGTGGTGCCGTGTTCGGCCATTTTCTTGTGCTTCGCGCCGCACATACTGTCACTGATCTTCCCCGTCCAGGTCTGGTCAGCGGCGGAGGCGGACATTGCTCCGAGCATACCCGCGATAACTGCAATACATAAGTGGTTCATCGATTCTCCTCTGCCCGACCTATGAATAATCAAGAAACTCAACCGCCGAGGCGCTCCAGGGCGCGGTGTTCCACCCTCGGGAGCGTCCTTCTCAATTACAAAGATGGTTCTAAAATGTTGGGAGTGTTGTGAACTCGGGAGATCACTCCCGTCGCCACGATCGCAGTGGCCTCCGGGCGCGTATACCAGCGGCGCGTCTGCGGATGACGGTAGATCACCCAACCACGGTCATTCATGCGGTAACCCCACCCCGCGACGGTAAGCTCTCGATGCTGGTTCTTTATACTGGACACAAAACCGACCTTCTTCTTTCTGGAAAACGTCGAAATCAGGTCCCTCCGAGACCCAACGTATCACGTCCGCATTGGCGCCGGCTGCTCAGAATAGCTCACAATACCCAAGTACTGGTTAAAACTCGCACACGCAGCTACGCCTCGGTGCAGGCGCAGACCAATCCTAGCGCCGTCCGTAACCGAATTTCAGAATTCGTTGTAGACGGGAGTCGGGAACCGTCAACACTGCCGCTGTCAGCGCCTTATCGCAGGACTGCCTAGGTTCCCGTTTTCATGTGGGTGCGTGAACACTTTATACGGCCGCACTCGTTATTTCGCCAGTCCCGCAACCCGCATGACCGCACTCGCAGGCGATAGATGGCTGCTTGCCGATGCTCTCGCAATAGTCGCTGCAGTATTTGCCTCCCTTCGAAACAGGACAGTTGCAGCCCGGATGCGCACATTTTTCAACTTTCGTTTCGGCCATAGAGCCCCTAGTCTCCCTTCAGTTGGCAAGCATACGACGGGCCCCACTCAAAATCAATCTCTGCTAAAGCCACAGCGTACGGTCGTGGATGAAACCGTACAAGCACGTTTGCGCTTACAGGGTCTCACTTCGAGCGGGAGGAGTGCGCCTTTTGTGATGACCGTTAAGAGTTCGACTCAATGCTTCTGCCGAGGTATGTCAATAAGCGGTGTATTCGGGAGCGATTCTTACGAAGGACGGTTACGGTATTGTTCCGCAAACATTTTCCAGTTGTTGCTATTCAGTTGGGGCATTCCACCATTCGCGTTTTCGTGGGCGATGAAAGCACGCAGGGCTATGAGTAACTCCGGGTGGTCAAAGCCCTCGGATGCTAGCGTCAAGGCAAGCTGGTAGCGTCCGCACCTGTCGCACTCGATTTCATAGACATCAGGAACGAGTCTAAGCTTGGCGTGTTGCTTGCAGATTGGGCAATGTTCCATGACGGGAATTCTATTTGCCGCGGACAGGTTTGTCAAAACAGGAATGAGTTGAAACATCGGGTTGACCGGGCCGGAGGTGTGTCCGGACCCGCAGGACTTGTTCCAGGAGACCCAATGGAGCTCAATATGGCGCGTACAATGAAGTACAGGACTAGAGGCGACCGCCTCTGAAAGGCTCGTTCCCGTGAAGAACCGGACTATCGTCATAATCGTCCTACTGATTATCGTGTTCTTGGCCGGCTTCATCCCGCAGTATATGAGGGTGAAGCGCCTGGAGAATGAGTTATCTGTAGCGAGGCAGGAGAACGCCCTGGCGCAGCTCCGCGATTTGGCAGGTCTGGCTTTCGTTCAGGCCAGCCAGAAGAATTATGGGCTGGCGGCCGGAACGAGCAAACAGTTTTTCAGCCGTACACGCGAAGCGGCGAATGGAGCGCCAAATGCGAGGGGACGCAAAGCTTTGGAAGACCTGTTGGCTTCGCAAGATAGGATCACTGCAGAGTTGGCGAAGGGCGACCCGGAAGCCTTGGGCGATCTCCAGGTATTGTTTGAAAAGACCCATCAAGCCGCCGCTTCCATCGACCCCTGAGGCTTGGCGTTGACCCGCGCCTTTTTCGGCGATAACAGGCTGGCCTCCCGGCGTTAGTGGAATCGCTTCTTATAAAAGAAATCGATGGCGAATTCGCCGTAGATGTCGCGCTGGGCGACGACCGAGTATCGCGGATCGATAGTCCATTCGATACGGATCCCGCTAGGAGTGCTCTGGCTTACGTCCTGAATATATGTGAACGTGATGTCCTCGGTGACGCGCTGCTGCAGCGTAAGGGTGGCCTGCGGATTGTTGCTGGTGGCGCCCACAATCTGAGGATCAATGGACAACTTGCTCACGCCGAACAGACGCTGCAAGCGGCCTGACACCGGGTTGGCGACGGCCTGTCCAAGGAGTGCGGAAGCGCCGGCCTGCTCGAGATTCTGCTCCGGAGCCGGCGGCTGATGGGCGGCGAGAACCGGGTCGGTGGTGGGCGCTTTACCGGATGCCAGGAGCGCGACGAGCTGTTGGAATTCAAGCGGCGGATCGGAATGGTAGGTGAGCTTTAGCTTGTCCATGGGGCCGGCAACATTGATGCTTACGTCGACTCCCTGTGCCTTGGTTTCGAGATCCACGTTCAGGACGGGATTGATCTTGTTGGGATCGTAAAAAGAGATGGTGCCCTGGTCCACGGTATACGTGGAGCCGAAGAACACCAAATCGCCGGAATTGACGGTCAGGCGGCCAAGCATCCCGGGATTGTCCGGGCTGCCACGCAAGGTGAGTTCGGCATCCGCCTGGAAGTTCTGCGCCAGGTCGCTGCGGAACTGGATGCCGGGTGAGGTTCGAACGCGCACGTCGAACCGCATTCCGGCCAGCAGTCCCGTACTGGCTTTATCCGTGGAAGGCGGAGTGGCGGCCGAGGTGAGAATCGACCCGACGTCGCTGTGCGAATGAATAGCGACACTCAGGATGGTGACGTTGCCCGAGAGCAGACTCCTGGATTCAGTGCCGGTTAGCACGAGGCGCGCATCCGCCTCGGAAGTGACGGAGTCAGGATAGTCCACATGTACGTGGGCGGCCGTGGCTTGCACGCGGAAATTAGTTTCCGGCCCAGCATAGCTGACAAAGCCCGCTAAGGTGACTTTGCCCCCGCCAGCCTGGCCAGAGAGATTCTCGATTACGGCTTGCGTGCCATTGAAATTGATGGTTCCGTTTGCTTTGGAAAGTCCATTGGGCAGGCTCAATAGATGGAAGGACGCGTTCTGTAATTGCAAGCGCCCGTGGACTACGGGTTGCGATGTGCTGCCGGTAACAGCGGCGTTCAGTGTGACCGCGCCAGAAGAGAAAATATCCGCGTTGAAGGCTTCCAGTGCTTCGATGTTGATATTGCCATTGGCGTGGAGGTTGAGTGGCTGCGCACCTTTGCCTGGATCCCGTATCGGTGCCGTGCCGCTAATCGCCAGATTCGTATAAGGGCCGGTCATCCGGAAATTCTGGACGGTCACGACGGAATTAGCGAGTGTGGCCTGGATGTTGCCGGCATTGTGGATTTCGAAATTGACGCGCGGCGTTTTGGCCGCGCTGGTGGGAGTGGCGTGTGCCTCGAGCTTAGTGAGCTGCAGGTTACCGCGCAGCGCATCCGGGCGGGTGGCAGAGCCGGAAACAGTGACTTGCCCATCGACCGACGCGTCGAATGGCTGGGCTGTGGTGGCTAGCAGCGGGCTCAGTCCGGACCAGGTGACACCCGTGAAGTTGAGCTGGCCCTCAAGTGGATATCCAGCGGCCATGCCGAGTTGGCCAGAGCCGTGGATGCGAGCATTCGCGAAGTCGGAATTCAACGTAAAGGCGACGGCATTTCCGTGTGTTTCGGCAGAGGCGGTCAGGTCGCCCAGTTCCTTCTTGTTCATGCTCAGTTTGTGGGCGGAGATTTGGGCATTAAGCGCGGAGAAGGCCATCGGCGCGGTGCGGTGAAGGGTGGCGGCGCCGTCGGCGGTTATTTGAACCGCGCCGGCGAGTCCCGGCCGCGCGTCGGCAATGGTACGAACGCGTGAAAGCTGGACGTCATTGCTTCGTACGCGGAATCGAAGTTGGCCATCCTGAAGGTCGCTGGCCGGATGGCTAAAGCTCGCGCTGAGTTCTAGGCTTGCCGGGCCATCCTCGACACGGAATTGCGCCACATCAATGAGCACGCTGGTGTAAGTGCCGGAAGCCTGGATGCGGGTGAACGGTTGCTTGTAGGCTGAACCGTTCGCAATGATTACGGTGCCGGAGCCTTGAGGATTCTGCAGTGTGCCGTTCAGCTGGGCATTGGCGGTGAGCGTACCTTTAACCGGTATATCGCGTCCAGCCAGAGCGAAAGCGCGATCGAGGGGGAGTTTTGCAATGCTGGCTGTAGCACTAGTCTGGTGATCGCCACCCAGCAGTGACTGGCCATTGACCCGGATGGTCGATCCGACGAAGTTGGAATCCACCTTGTAGTGAATGGCGGAGCCGGCGGTTGACGCAGTAGCCGTGAGATCGCCCAGGGATTTTCCCTCCAGTTCGAGATTGCGAGCCGCGAGGTTGGCATTCATGGCGGTCAACTGGAACCGAGTTCCGGCGGCCGGCGGGGCGATCGCGGCACTCATGCCGGCGTCCAAGTTGAGAACTCCGCGAAGACCTGGGCGATTTTTGACGAGAGATTGGAAGCGCGCCAGTTGCACCTGGTTGGTGGCCACGTGGGCAGTGACGACTCCGCGCTCGAGATCGTTGACGGCATGCAGATAGTTCACCGTGGCATCGATGCGAGACGGCCCGGCCACCATGCTGAGAGTGGGCAGATCAATCGCGGTTTGGCTCAGAATGGCGTGAGCAATGAAACTGTCGAAAGGCTCTCCTTCCACAGCGCCATGGTCTACGGTGAGCTCGGCGTCACCAGCGGGCGAGCCAACGGTGCCGTTGATGTGTGCGTCCGCGTGGAGCGCGCCGGTTGCGGAAAAACCAGCCTGGCCTGCCAACGCCAGGACGTCGCTAAGATCGGCGTTGCGAATGGCCAGGTCAGCCTTCACGGGCTGGTTGTTTTCCGGTTTCCAGTTGCGCAGCCCCACGGTTGCGGAGAACTCGGCCTGAAGCGTTCCGCGGGTGAGAACGGCGTTTTTTACGGCGGCGGAGGATGGGGAGGCATCGACCGCGGCGGTAAAGCGCGTGAAAGAACGGCCACTCACAGCAAAGTTGGTGACAGACACCTGGCCAGCCACACGGGGCGCGCTAAGGCTGCCGGTAACCGTCGCCTCAACGGTGGCGGCACCGGACCCGCTGAAAGTGACCGGAATCGGCGCGACAGGTCGAAAATCGGCGAAGTTGCGCGAGACCAGCCGAACCTGGACTTGCTTACCCAGAGAGCCGCTGAACTCAGCGGTGGTATTCGGAAGCGCCAGGCGGGAATGGTCCAGGTTGAGAATGCCGGCGCGGCCGTTATAGTCGACGCCTACGTGCCCGGAGACGGGGATGCCGCGTGAGGCAGGCGCGATGGCTAAGTTAGCCCTGGCAACCAAGGTGGAGAAATCACGGATAGTGCCATCCGCTTGCAGCGGACCGGAGATGACGCCATCATAGCCAATCGCGCCTGGCTGAAAAGTGCGAGCCATCTGCGCGATGTCGAAGTTGTGCAGATTGCCTGCCAGGTGAAATTGCGCGAGATCCAGAATGCTCGCAGAGCCAGTCAGGGTTCCGCCGAGCGCGGCGACGCGTACACCGGAAAGCTCGATGCGGTGGGGATCGGCCATCAGGTTAGTATCGAGGCTGACGCCGGTAATGTGAGTGGTTCCCTGATGAAACCCGATGCCCCGCCCACCAAGCTTGGCGATGACTTTGTATTCATTGTTGGCGTCGAGCGACGCATCGCCACTGATGCTTACGGTTCCCTCAGGACGGGCGGATACGCGGAAGAGCGCGCCGATTTCGCCAAGGAAAAGGTTGGACTGGAACCGCAGCGAGCTGGCGCGCCCGGCGTTTTTCAATGCTCCGGAAGCTTCGATATCGCTCCGGCCCAAGGTAGCGCGCGCCGATAGAATCTGAATGCGGTTGTTGTCCATGGAACCGTTGATGTCCGCGGCGAGAAAATGCGGCGCATGTGCGGTGTCAAGTGGCAGAGCAAGTCCCAGAGCACGCTTGATTTCGTCGAGCGCCACTTTGGCGTTCACGTGTGCGATCGTGCGGGGAGCGATCAGGTGGTCCATGGAGCCCGAGATCAGGATCTGCGACTGCGGCGTGCTCAGTTGGGCATTGGCCAGCGTGATCTTGTCTTTCTCTACTGTGAGCGGCAGCCTGACATTCACGTCGAGGGCTGGATTGCCACCGGACCGGACGTACAAGGGGGAGATATCGATTTCGCCGCTGTAGCTGGAAGCCAGCGCGTTGTATCCCAATCGGGCGCGCAGGCCCGCGCCGCTGGCATTGAAATCGGACTTCCGATCGGCAACCGTCATCGCGCCATTTCGCAAATCGAACCTGCCAATGGCGAGATCGACGATAGTCTCGACGCCGGTTTTGCCATTGCTTTTCGGCGGAACTTTCGGAGCGGGAATATTGGTGTGGCCATCAGAATCGACGATAAGGTTTGCCTGTGGCGCATCTACGAGCAGATACGCAATATCTACGAAGCCCTTGAAGGGCGACAGCAACTTGAGGTCGATCTGCACCAGGTTGGCACGAAGCAGCGGCGCTCCAGTTGCGGGCTCCAGGCCGTGGATAACGAAGCCGCGCACCTGGGCGCGCAGGTTGCGCCAATCGAAGGTGAAAGAGGCGATGTCCACTTTGCCACCGGTCGCGTCTTCAACGGCGGTCACGATTTTCCCGCGAACCATGTTTCGGAACCATTCCGTCTGCACGATGAGGATGCCGGCGACAAAAACAATGACCACAAGCCCGGCCAGGGAGGATGCGGCGATCGCGATGATTTTCCGACCGCGTGTCATTGGAAAGCCTCCTGCTTGAAAGTGATTTTCGTATCGGCGCGGGCCTGTTTGAGCCACACATCCATTTGGCGGTCTACGCTGGTGGCGGGCGCGCCAGGGGCGGCCCGGTCGGCGGATTCCGAGCCGTCGGCCTCCACGGAACCGAAGCGCGAATCGGTGAAACGAATGGCAGTGAGCTGCCACAGGAGATGCTGCTTCAACTGCTCCTCAGCGATCCCGTATTTCCGCATCGCGGCGCGATACTCGGCGAGGGAATGGAAACGGCTTCTGGCGGAATTTACGGAGCAACGCATCGGCCTCGCTGGCGGAGGGCTTGGCGTAACCGCCCATTTCTAATTCCCGGCGGATGAGTTCCTGGTCCACCAGCCGTTCGGCGGCAGCGCGGCGCGCGGCGGGGCCCAGGTCCAATGGTTGATCGTTGATAAACTCCGTGAGGCGAAGTTCGTCCAGCACCTCGCTTTCGGTGACAACTGTTTTTCCAATGACGATAGCTACGCGGTCTACAACTCCAGCCGAACAGAGTGGAAGGAACAGGAACAAGGCAGCGGGCAAGCGGAGGTAAAGGTTCAATCGCATGTTAGAAAGCCTGTCCGATGGAAAAGAAATACTGAAAGTGGCTGACGCTCTGGACCGTCTTGGTCGCGCCTCCGAAGAGAAGCTGATCGTAGGTGCCTTGGAGCCCGTTGAAGCTTGGAGGATTGATACTGTAGGCGAGATCGATTCGAATGGGGCCTAGCGGCGTTCGATAGCGAATCCCAAAACCGGCGGCGTGGACCATGTAATTGAAATCCGTGAGGCTGTTCTGATGAACCCGAAAAGAGATGCTGCCCAATCCGGAATAAATATTACCCATGTCATGGAAGATGACGCCGGAAATGTTGTCGCCCATGAGCGGGAAGCGCAGTTCGGTACTGTGGAACAGCAGCGCATTGCCGCCCAACGGAAAGCCCGTTTCCAAATCGCGACCGCCGGCCTGGTTCATCGGAAAGCCCCGCATGGTGGATTCACCGCCGCCGAAAAAACGCTCGGGCAGCGGAATGTATTCGCTGGCGGCGATGCCGCCGGTATGGAACGGGCGAATCACGCCGAATTCGGTGTTGCTGGCCAATACGAGATTTCCTCCCAGCTTCCTGTAATAGGAGTTGCGTCCCAGGAATCGCGCGAAGTTCTTGTTGCCGCCGAAGGTGTGCGAAGCAAGGCTAACATCCAGGCTATTGTAGATGCCGCGGTGTGCATCGGCTGGATTGTCGCGGCGGTCTTCGACCAGGTTGATACCGAACAGGCCGACCTGTGAGGGTTGCGAATAAAGAGGAATCAAAAGAGGTTGGATCTTGAGCGTGCTCTGATCCACTTGATCGTTTGTCCAGGAGTAACGGAATAACAAATTCGTGGCCTTGCTGAGACGTTGCGAAACCTGTAATGCGCCCTGAAGCTTTCTAGCGGTGAACGTAAGCACATCGCGGGTGTTGTCGTAGAGACCGGTGACCGTCATGTTGCGGCCCTCGACGTTGGCGAATCGCGGGACTACATAGCTAAGCGCGACGCGGCGATCCAGCGTGGAATACCGGCCATTGAACACGACGCTCTGCCCCAGTCCCCACAAATTCAACCGGCTCAGTTGCAGGTCGAAGCGCGGCGCAAACCCGGTGGTGCCCGTAGGATTGCTGATGCTGGTGGCGCTACCGCCGATCTTGGCGAGCTCGGCGCCGACGCCGACGGCCAGCGCGTAAAGGTGGCCTTCTACGAAGTGGAGGTCGACGTACTTCTCTTCGTCATCGCCCTCGGGATTCTGGATGGCCGTGTCGACTTTGTCAAAAACGCCGAGGTTGTAGAGGTGGCGCTGCATGTTGCCCATTTCACTCCAGGACAGAGGATCTCCGGCGTGAAGCGAGACCCAACGATCCACCAGACGGTGGCGCGTGGTGTGGACACCGGAGATCAAGACATCTCGCACGTATTGCGCCGCGCCTTCCGTCACGTTGTATTGCAGGTCGACCTCATGCGGGCCGGCAGGCGCGGCGTGGAAATCGAACGTTGCGTCCGGATATCCGGCGTGCTGATATTGCGAAAGGATGTAGTCGCGGTCCTCGGCGACCGCGGTTTCGCTGAACGGCTGACCCTGAGTCGAAGCCAGCGAGGAAAGGATGGCCTCTTTGTTTTTCAGAGTAATGCCCTTTACCGCCAGCCTGGACACCAAATACTGCTGACCCTCCGTGATGCTGACAATTATGGCAACGTCGCCCTGCTTGCCCCGGTAATTCTCGATCGTGCGGGTGGACACCTGGCAATCGCGGAACCCGCTGTCACGATACAACGCCTCAATCGCTTGCCCATCGCGGGTGGCGAAGATCTGGCTGTAGCGGCCATGGCGCAGTCGGATGAATCCCTTGGGCTGAAGGAACATGCGCTCGCGAATCTCGGCCGTCGAGAAGTAGTGATTGCCCTTCACCGTCAAGCTAACGACGCGGTGAGGGGCGCCCAGGCTGACCTTATACGTAATGACTTCGAGATCCTTGCCGGCGTCGTGGGAAGCCACATCGACCTGGACATCGAAGTACCCCCGGCTCTGGAAATAGTCGCGCAGATTGCGCGCACCGGTAACCAGGAGATCTTCGTTGACGGTACCTTCGTCAAACACCGGGACGTACCGCTTCAGGATCTTTTTTGAGACCTTGGCGCCTTCGGCATTGATCTTGATCTTGGGCCCCCCATCGGCCAGAATCGTGGGGCGAACCCGGTTCTCGGCGGAAAGGTAATCGGTGTGATCCAGCGTGACAGACGCGGTTAGGCGATCCTGCTTTTCATACGTATCGCGGACTTTCTGCAGGCCGGCTTGCGTGTTCGCTTGTGTGGCCAATTTCCAGGGAAAGAAGAGAATCTCCTTGTATTTCGCGGCGCGGGCGACATTCGCCGCGGGTATCTTGGTGTCGCCGATGACATTGGGAAGCGTGAAGCGGGCACGCTTGCCGGCGTCGACCTGAAACGTGATGGAGACCTGCTGGTGTTGCTTGTCGCGGACAACTTTCGATTCAATCGTACCCTTATATAGGCCGTTGCGATCGAGTAGAGTTCGCAGTTTGTCGACCGCCGTCTCTACCTCGCCGTCGCTGAACGGCATCCCGAGATCGAGGCGGGTGGCTCTGGCGAGCTGCCCGGCATTCGGGGGTTGATGGATCTTTCCCTTGACCTCTACCGGACCGACGAACCATTGGGTGTTCGTCCGGAAGACCAGGTTCAGGCCGCCGGGAATAGACTCGGTGTCAACTTCGATGTTGGTGTATTCGCCCGTACCATAGAGGCGTTTGATTACGCCGCGGACATAGGCGAGTTGCAGCGGGGCGCCTGGAGAAAACGCGAGTGCCCGTGTAAGATCGGCACTGGCTAATGGTTGGGTAGGGGGATCAAAGCGAATATTGGTAACGGGTTTACCTTCGTATTCGGCTGGCGGCGTGAGGTCAGCGGCGTGAAGGATCGCGTTGATAGCAATAACATACGGGAGGTAACGCGGCAGCGCGGTTCGGCATGCCATATCCCCGCCAGCCAGTGCAATTTTTCTGCCGAGGTGAGATGAATTACACATCGCGGCATTCCAGTCGCTTTCGTGTTCTTTCTCTCAACTTCGTGCGGAGTTCTGTTCTTGAACAACCATACAACGCAGGTCTTCTCGGAAGATGCGAAAGGGACGAGCCGTAGACGGGACCGGCGCCCCGCCCGTCTATTGCGTTTATGCTTCCTTTCGTTGCCCAGCGGTCCTGGTTTGCTTCGGACCCGTTAACTGGTACATCCCTTCTGCGAACTCCTCGTCCGGTTCTTGCGACGGCGTGGTAAAGATGACTCACAACGCGCTCTCCGGACTGCGTCGGTTGGCACGACATCACCGCTGGTCTGCCCGGCAATGCCGTCACCCACATCACGGTAGATCCGGATCTGCCACGAAAGCATACGCGACGCTGTCCGGTTTTCAGACCGGGCACGTGTTCTTTCCACCGCCCGACGGCGCACCTTCTCCCCCGAACCTTTCGCGAACACCCTGATCACACCTGTGGTGATGATTGGCGAATTACCAGCCACCGTCAGCTATTCCGTCCTCGCGCTTGGGTTCGTCGGGTTGAATCAGGTAAAGGTGCAGGTCCGCAGAAAGCGCCCGTTGGAGACGCCGTGCCGTTAACGATGTCCGACGGACAGGGCGGCAACTCGAATGTTGTCACGATAGCTATTCAGTGAAGGTTGCCCTGCCCGTCATGTCGCGGTTCGCTTTTGCGCGTTTGGCATCGGCCGAGGATCGAAAGCGCATACGTAACTTATTGATTATTAGGTGTGCCGGCAAGTTCTCTTGGAAGGCATGCCACCGCCATTCCTTTTCGGTAACCGCTTCCCCTTCCAGAGCGCCCAACAGTGCATGGGTGTCGCTTGCGACGCTCACATTCAGGCGGAACACTTTTTGACCTTGTCCAAACCGAGCGCGTTGTTTTGGCTGTCGCTGGCCACCACCCTTTGCGCGTCTCTCCACGCCCAGAGTGGATTCGTGAAGTCCGGGAACCAGGCCATCCCCGGGGCCACGGTTACGGCGACGCAAGGCGAGAAACAGTTCGTAACCACAACCGATCAAGACGGCCGCTATGCCTTCCCGCAACTGGGTGAGGGCCCATGCACGGTTGAGGTCCAGATGTTCGGTTTTGAACCGGTCAAGAAGCCGGTGGATTATGCGAAGTCGCCCGCGGCGGATTTCAGCCTGAAGCTGCGCGAATCTCCCGTCGCAGCTCGGCTGGCGCAGTCGGCAGGCAATCGGGCCAACGGGCAGAACCAACTGGAGTCACAAATCCAGAGCGAGGTTAGCGTGAATCAGCCGCAGCCTCCGCCCGCTGGCACCCAAAACGGCAATGAGGCGTTCCTGATATCAGGCAGTCTAAGCCAGGGCCTGTCAGCGAATGCTAGCGCGGACTCCGGACCGCCCCAATTTCAATCCGGCGGAACTCGCGATCCGTTCGCATCACAGAACCCGAATGCCCCCGGTTTTGGTGGCGCCGGTCCCGGAGGGTTTGGCGGGCCGGGTGGTGGCGGAGGATTCGGCGGCGGGCGCGGAGGTTTCGGAGGCGGCGGACCAGGCGGACGCGGCGGCCCAGGGCAACGCGGCGCCCGCAATCAGCAGCCGAGGCAGTTCGGCAACCGAAGGCAACCCAACGGGATCCATGGCATGGTGTTTTTCAATCTGACCAATTCGGCTCTCAACGCCAAGCCTTTTTCCATTACCGGCCTGGACGTGCCGCAGCCTGCCTACGCGCAGAGCCGGTTCGGTTTCGTTGCAGGCGGGCCGCTGGTGATTCCCAAGCTGGTAAAAGATCCGTCGACAACTTTCTTTATCAGCTACTTCGGCACCCGGGCCCGGAGCCCACAGACGGAAGTCGCCACGGTGCCGACGGAACTCGAGCGGCAGGGCAACTTCTCGCAGAGCGTTCAGTCTAACGGCCCGGTGCAACTCTACGATCCGTCCACGCACCAGCCGTTCGCCGGCAACATCATTCCGGCGAGCCTCCTCAATCCCATCTCACAAAAGCTGCTCGGCTATTTTCCGTTCCCGAACCAGCCAGGGTTGGTGAATAACTACGAACTGTTCGCTTCCATCCCGCAGAATTCCGACAATGCCAGTTTGCGTATCCAGCGCAACATCACCAAGGCAGACCGTCTGTCGTTTCGCATCAACGGGCAGCGGCGCGACGGCGATGCCATCCAGACCTACGGATTTCTGGATACCAATAGCGGCTACGGCTTGAATACGAATGTGGGATGGACGCGGAACATCTCGCCACGCATCGTGAGCAATGCGCAGGTAACCTTTAACCGCAACGTCAGCCAAACCACGCCGTTCTTCGCCAACGGGATCGACGTGGCCGGCGAGGTTGGTATTCAGGGTGCCTCTTCCAATCCGCTGAACTTCGGGCCACCCAACCTGAACTTCACCAATTTCGGCGCTTTAAGCGATGCCGCCCCCGTCCTCACGCGCAACCAGAGCCAGAGTGGCAGTGAGAGTGTGATCTGGTCGCGCGGCGCCCACACTTTGACCTGGGGCGCTCAGTTCACCCGGAGCGATCTGAATACCCAGACCGATCAAAACGGGCGCGGCACGTTCAACTTCACGGGCCTGGCGACCAGCGCCTTGACTCCGCAAGGTTTGCCGATTCCCGGCACCGGATTCGATTTCGCCGATTATCTGCTGGGCCTTCCGCAATCCAGTTCCATTCGCTACGGCGATTCGAGCACCTACTTCCGGCAGAACGTGTGGGCCGGTTATTTCGTCGACGACTGGAAAGTGCGGCCCAGCCTGACACTCAACCTGGGCGTGCGCTACGAGTATTTTTCTCCGCTCACCGAGAAGTATGGGCGCATGGCCAACCTGGACATAGCGCCCGACTTTACCGCGGTTGCTGTCGTTACGCCGGGCGAGACTGGTCCGTATTCCGGCACATTCCCCGCGGGCCTCATCAACCCGGATTACAAGAACTTCTCGCCGCGGCTGGGTCTGGCTTGGAAAGTACCGCAAATCAAACGTTCCACCATCGTTCGCGCCGGTTATGGCATTTACTACAACGGCCAGGCTTATATTCCTTTCGGTCTGCGGCTGGCGCAGCAGCCGCCGTTCGCCGTGTCGAACAGCGTGAACACCAGCCCGCAGATCCACTGACGCTCGCTACAGGCTTGCTCGCAGTCTCACCACAGGACGTAACCAACACCTTACGCGGTCGACGCGAACTATCGCACGCCGTACGCGCAAACCTGGAACGTATTGATCCAGCACGATCTGGGAAAAGGATTCTTCGTGGAGCTCGGCTACCTTGGAACAAAGGGCACGCGGCTGGATGTGCAAATGCTGCCCAACGAAGGTCCTGGCGGGATCGGTGGAACCGGCTCCAGCTCGGGAACGCAGTGGGCTTTACGTACGACCAATCGATCGGCGACTCCATCTATCACGCCGCGCAGGTCCGCGTGAAGCGGCGATTCAACCGGGGCATTTCGATGCAAGCGTTCTACTAGTTCTCGAAGTCGATCGACGATTCGTCTACGTTTCGGAGGCGCCGGCAACACCGTGGCGCAGAACTGGCTCGACTCTCGCCGCCGAGCGCGGCCTCTCCAGCTTCGATCGCCGCCATTCGTTCGACATGAACTGGGTGTGGACTTCGCCAGTTGGCAACCCGACCTCGCGCATCTCAGGAAACGGACTTGGCCGGCCGCCTACTCCGGGACTGGCAATTGAGCGGCGGCCATCACGGCGCAGAGCGGAACGCCGCTGACCGCGCGCGTGCTCGGTAACAGCGCCAAGCTCGCGCAAACCGGCGGCATCGGCAGCGGGCGGGCGGAGGCCACGGGTCGGACCTGGCATCCGCAACAGGCTTCTTCAACCTGGCCGCGTTTACGATTCCTCCGCCGGGCGAGTTCGGGAACGCCGGCCGCAATACCATTCCGGGGCCCAGTCTGGTGTCGCTGAATGCCGCGTTCGGCCGCTCGTTCCAGTTCGGCGAATCGCGCCGGCGGCTGGAGTTGCGCCTGGAAGCCAATAACGTGCTGAACCAAGTAAATTACACCAACATCAATTCGGTGGTGAATGCCACTAACTACGGACTACCTATTTCCGCGTCATCGATGCGATCTGCTCACCGCGGTGTTGAGGTTCCGGTTTTGAGAGTCCTGGCGCTATTGACGGCATTCTCGCTTCTAGCGCAGGCGCCCGATACGCCGCACCGGGCCGACATTCTCCACGACCACAAACGTGGTGGTGGTGGACGTCACGGTGTCCGACAACAACGGCAAGCCCATCACCAACCTGACCAAAGACGACTTCTTGCTTTTCGAAGACGGCAAGCAGCAGACGCTCTTGAGCTGCGATCTGCAACATCTCGAAAGCAAGGCGCTGCCTTCGCCCGAAGGGCAACTGATTGAGCGGAACACGGCGCCCGCTCCGCCTAAGCCTGCAGCCGAATCCTCGCCGCAAGACAAGCGAAACGAAATATCAGGACCGCCGGCTGATCGATCATGTTCTTCGACTTTTCCTCGATGCAGCCTCCCGAGCAGATCCGCGCGGTCAACGCAGCCATCAAGTTTCTCGGCACGCAGATGACGGCCAGCGATATGGTTTCCATCATGGTTTTCGGCAGCGCGCTCAAGACCGTTCAGGAATTCACGGACGATCGCGATCTGCTCATCTCCACCATTAAGGGATTTCATATCGGCGAATCGAGCGAGTTGGCCTCTATGGCCGACACTGGCGCCGATGCCGAAGATCAGAGCGGCGCTTTCGTCGCCGACGAAACCGAATTCAACATTTTCAATACCGACCGCAAGCTGGCCGCGCTCGAAGACGCCGCGCGCCGCCTGAGCGCCCTACCCGGAAAAGAAAGCGCTGGTTTACTTTTCGGGCGGAGTGGAAAAGACTGGCGTTGACAATCAGTCGCAGCTTCGCGCCACTGTCAACGCGGCAGTCCGCGCCAACGTCGCCTTCTATCCGATCGACGCGCGCGGCCTTACGGCTTCAGCGCCCGGGGGGGATGCGTCGCAAGCCGGCGCGGTCGGATCGAATCTCTACAGCGGCAAGGGCCAGCGCACTCTCCGTGACAGTTTCCACAACCAGCAGGAGACGCTGTTCACCCTCGCTTCCGACACGGGCGGAAAGGCGCTGCTCGACTCCAACGATCTCACTCTGGGGATCCGGCAGGTCCAGAAGGACATCGAAAGTTACTACATCCTGACCTACTCCAGCACCAATACCGCGGAGGATGGACGCTACCGGCGTATCCAGGTTGAAGCTGGCCCCGCACGCAGCGACGCTAAAAGCTAAGCTTGATTACCGGAAAGGCTACTTCGCACCCACCATCTTCGCCAAGATGCGTGAAAGCGATAAGGAAGCGCAGCTCCAGCAGGCGCTCGAAAGCGAGAACCCGATCACCGATCTGCCCATTGCGGTTGAGATCGATTATTTCCGGCTGGATAAGGCAAATACTTCGTGCCGGTTTCGGTGGAGATCCCTGGTTCGGCGCTCGCGTTGCACAGCAAGGGAGCCAAACAGGCCACCGAACTGGATTTCACCGCTCAGGTAACCGATGCACGAGGCCGGGTGGCCGTCCAGCGTCCGCGATACTATCCCGCTGAAACTGGATGAAGCCACCGCCGGCCAGGTAACCCGCAAGCACATCCAATACGACACCGGGTTAACCCTGGCGCCTGGAAAGTATACGCTCCGTTTCGTAGCACGGGAGAATGGCGAGGGTAAAGTAGGCACCTTCGAGACGCCCTTTACCATTCCCGATCTCGCATCCGGCAACGCGCTGCGCGTCAGCTCCGTGATCTTCAGCAATCAGCGCGGAGGGCAGAGCACAGGCGTGAAGAATACCAAGAAATTACTCGAGCAGAATCCGCTGATTGATAGCTCCGGCCAGAAGATTGTGCCCAATGTGATTCGCGTTTTCCGGCCGGGCCAGGACTTGTTTGTCTATCTCGAGGTTTACGACCCGACGCTCCCCGAGAATATGCCGGCGAACGTGCGGATGACCAGCGTGGCCGCCGATCTGGCGCTCTACCAAGGAGACCGAAAGGTTCTCGAGACCCAAGCTGTGCGCGTAAACCGTTCCGAGGCAAAACGCGAAAACGTGATTCCGCTCCGATTGCAGGCATCACTCAAGGACCAAAAGCCGGGAAAATACATGTGCCAGGTGAATGTGATCGACGAACTGGGCCGCAAGTTCGCTTTTCCGAGAATGCCTGTGGTCTTACTTGCTGCTAAGGACGAGATGGCGGCCAATCTCCCCGACTGATTACGCTTGGTGTGCGCGCACGACTCCTTCGCGCTCTGGAGTCTGCTGCCGCAGCCGCGCCGGGTAAATCCATTGCAGGAGCGGCGCGGCCATGAAGGTGGTGACCAACGCCATGACCACCATCATGGAAAAGAGCGCCGGCGAAATGACTTTAATGTCCAGACCCATGTTGAGAACCACGAGTTCCATCAGGCCTCGAGTATTCATCAGAATGCCAAGAGCAGTGGCGTCGCGCCACTTCATTCCTCCTAGACGTGCCGCGAAACCGCTGCCGCCCACTTTCCCGAGAATCGCGACACCCACAATAAGGGAGCAATAGAACCACATTTCGCCGCCATTCACCAGGCCGATGCGCGTGCGCAGGCCAGTAAACGCAAAGAAAACCGGCAGCAGAAGCAGTACGGCTACGGATTCGAATTTACCCAGCAGGTAAGCCACAAACCGGCGGTTTTTCGGCATGACGGCGCCAGCCACGAAAGCTCCAAATAGCAGGTGCAGGCCCAGCGCTTCGGTGCAAAGCGCCGAACCTAACGCGAAGACGATCACCAGAGCCAGCAGATGATCCGGCAGGGAGCCGTGCTGGGAAAAGTGGCGCTCGAGCTTTGCGAACAGACGGCGGAAGACCCAAATCATGACGATGAGAAAAATAGCTAGGCCGGCGAAGGTCATCCAGATCGATTTCGCCGATTGCGAAGCTCGGATGAGCACCATGATGTAAGCCAGAATGGACCACCCTGTGACGTCGTCGACCGCCGCACACGTGATAGCGACAGTCCCCAGGCTGGTGGAGAGCAATTGCTGATCGGTAAGGATGCGCGCCAGCACGGGAAACGCGGTGATCGCGACAGCGGCGCCCATAAAAAGAGCGAAGCTCATGAAGCTGACACCCGTTTCGGCAAGGCGCGGGTACAGATAAAGCGAAAGCATGGCAGCCAGGACGAACGGAACCACGATGCTCACATGGCTGATGAGCATGGCGGCTTTTCCATAGCGGCGCAGCTCCGCAGCATTCAGTTCCAGTCCTACCAGGAACATGTAGATCACCAGGCCCAGCTGACTGATAGCGTTCAACGTGCCAAGACTGGAGGCCGGGAATAACGCCGCCGAAACTCCAGGCGCCAGCCATCCGAGCAGAGATGGCCCGAGCATGATGCCGGCCAGCATCTCTCCGATCACCTGTGGCTGAGACAGCTTCTGGAACAGAAATCCCACGGCGCGCGAGGCCAGAATGATCAACGCGATCTGTGCGACCAGAACGAACAGATCCGGCACGGCTCCAGACTTCGGGCTGGACACCCCGTTTGTGGTGTCATGCATTGCGGCGGGTGCGTCCAGCTGGGCGCCCGTCCGGAGAACAGCCATCAGAATGAGCACCGGCGCACCGACCAGAAGACCGTAGGCCACGATGAGGCGCAGTTTCTTCACAATTACCAGCATCATAGTCGATCCATAGGCCGGGTCGCCGGATTACACTGGCTCAGTGCAGCCAGGAAGTCATTCGCGGATTGCGGTGTTGGGCGCCGGCGCTGTCGGTTGTTATTTCGGCGGCATGCTGGCACGGGCGGGCGCGGATGTGACTTTGATCGGACGTCCGCATCATGTCGAAGCTATCACTCGCAACGGCTTGTTCCTGGACGCTCTGCAGTTCCAACAGCGGGTAGCAGTAGCGGCTTCGTCTGAATTGAGCGCGGCGCAAGGCGCAAGCATCGTGCTTTTTTCGGTGAAGACATTTGACACGGAGGATGCCGCGAGACTGCTGGCGCCGCATCTCTCGCCCGGCGCGGTTGTCGTGACTCTTCAGAATGGCGTGGACAATGTGGAGCGAATGCGCTCGGCGGCGCATATCGACGCGGTTCCGGCCGTGGTCTATGTAGGTGTCGCGACGACTGCGCCTGGGCGCGTCAAGCATTCCGGCCGCGGCGATCTGATCATCGGCGACCTGTTCGGGAGCGGGCGCGATCTCGAGTCGGTGGCTGGAGCATTCACAAGCGCCGGCGTGCCCTGCCGCGTGTCCGGCAACATTGCGGGTGACCTTTGGACCAAGATGATCATCAACTGCGCGTACAATGCCATTTCTGCGCTGGGGCGCGCCCAGTATGCAAAGCTCGTGTCCAATCCGTGGACGCGTGAGCTGATGAAGCAGGTGACCGAAGAGGCGGTCGCCATTGCCGGTGCGGCCGGTGTCCGGCTGCCGGAAGCCGATATGGTCGAAGCGGTATGGAAGCTGGCGGATAGCATGAGCCGCGCGACCTCTTCGACGGCACAGGACATCGCGCGCGGAAACCGCACTGAGATCGACTCGCTGAACGGTTATCTGGTCCGGCGCGGCGTGGAGCTGGGAGTCGCCACACCGGTGAATCAGACACTTCACGCGCTGGTGAAGCTGCTCGAAGAATCGTCACAAACACCTGTAGCGCAGGGCTAACCGCGATGTTTGCGGGGAGACCTGCGGCATTTGCCCGTCGGTCAGATAAAAGCCGCAAGCCCTCGCCAAAACCGGGCGTGGTCATGCGCTACACGAGAACCGGAGCAGCTTCGTTTGCGGCGGGACGTCGAGGAGCATCACACTTCCGTTGTTTTTGACCGCCAGCGGTTTCCCATCGGCAGCCGCCGCGCAGGATCTCGATCCGTTGGGCAATTGCCACTTGAGCGTGAGGGGTAGATTGAAGATCTGCGGATCGAGCGGCCAGCTCAGTTCGATTGAACCGCCTTGGCAGTATATTCACCCTGGTGAATGCCCAGCGCCTGACTCTCCTGAATGTAACGGACAACATCGCCGAACGTGGCGGTCCAAACCTCGGGGTGACGGGCCAGGTAGCCGGCCAACTCGTCCAAAGCATCGGACGTCACAGACAGCCACTGGCCACCCACGCCATGGAACGTGAATACACCCCAACGGTGATTGCGCAAAGCAGGATCCGCCATGGCGAGTAACGCGCGGAAGTCCTGGCCCGCAGTAAAACCAAGGTCCGGCACGGTGAGCACGCTCAATTCGTCAGGCGCCACTGTGCCGACCCATCCGTAAAGGCGCGCGGCAAAGAAATGCTCCGAGACGTAGCGCTCATAAAGCGCCGCGTTGCGGGCCTGGTCTGCGGGAGGGCCGAAACTCAAGTTGCCGCAGGTATAGGCGAAGGTAAGGCCATGGGTCACGTGTATCTCGCGGAGGACGGTCTCAGCGCCGTCACGGATTTCCGCTTCCATCATCTGCGGCGTGTAATCTTGCGCGTGCGGCTCGATCCGTTCGAGTAGACATGGATGTTTTACGGTGTGTCCTCCGATTTCATGGCCGTCCGCAGCGAGCTGTTGCCATTCCTTCACCCGTTTTCGCCAGGCGTCGGAGCCCGTGGAGACGAAGAATGTGGCGTGAAGGCCGTGCTTCTTGAGAATAGGAACGACGTTGTCGAGATGAGTCGCCATCGCATCATCAAAAGTGAGGGAGATGACGGCCGAGCGATCACCGGGCCAGGGAGCCACTATCAGAGACGCGGGTGTCCCGGCGGCGCAGAGGGCGCCGAAAAAGAAAACGAGAGTACGGATCAACAGCCTGATTTTCGCATAACGGCACAGGCCGCGAGCACGCGGACTAAGCCGCCGAAAGCGTTGACTCGATGGCTTCTCTAAACTTCCAATAGCGCACGATCATTTCTCGGTCGCCACCCGTAATTCCCAACTTCTGATAGGCGCTTCCCAGGTGGGTCTTTGCGCTGAGATAAGTGATGCCAAGCCTCCAGGCCGCTTCTTTGTTCGAGAGGCCCTCTTCACAGATCAACGTCACTACTTCGCGTTCGCGGCGAGCCAGATTTGCGGTCATGATTGGCATATGGTTACTTCAGCCTCATCAGGCGAGCCGGCGTTGATTTCCGTAATTGCATCCTCACCATGGTGAGGATCTCACAAAGCTACCTGGGCGACCATCAGACATTCGTTTGAGAATGCGATGGAATTTAGCCTTAGAATACGATGCGGCGTTTAACGGCAGTTAAGATTTGCGTTTATTGGGCCGATAATCAACACGATGATGCCGGCGCTCCCGCAGATCGATCGCATCGGGTGGGATTGCCACGAGTGAACACTAACGGCCGTGTCCTCCGCCGCCGCCTCCGTGGAAACCACCGGCGCCCGCGTTGAAACCACCGCCAGCGCTGCGGAAACCGCTGCTCCCGACGCCATGGAAACTGCCGCCGCGGCTGAAGCCACCTGCGCCGCCACGGACGCTGTAGGCGTGCCCTACGGGCCCGGAAGAATAGCCGCGAGCCGTGTAGCGGGGACTATAGCCGGGCCCGAAATGATGGTGATAGCCGCCCCAACCGTAGCCGTACCCGTAATACGGAGCTCGAAACGCGTACCCGGGGGAGTAGAAGCCCCAGCCGAACGGGCCAAAGAAGATTCCGTCGCCCGGGATGAATGTATAGGCATCGAACCAAGGATCCCAATACCATCCGAAACCGGACCAGGCGACAGGAGACCAGCCGGCCCCGCCCCCGTATCTCTGGGCTGCGTCAACGTTGGCCTCGGCCAGATAAGAGGACCGCAGGCTGGCCCACCGGTAGAAATCGTCCATGGATGCTTTCTTGTCGAACCCTTGTGACTTCAGCTTTCCGGCAGCATTGAGGGCAAGTTGGCGCCCACTCTTCAGTTCAATTTGATGACCCGCTACTTGAACCTCCGCCTTTCCGTCGAACACGCGGATCAGGCCGCTATCCGCATTGAAGTCATACAAGCCTGGCTTCAGCAACTGCGTGCTGGAGCCGTTTTCGCCGATGCGAACGTTGTTTTCCGGCCGGATTTCCGCAACCTCGACCATAGCGCGACCCTTCTCGAGGGTCATTACCGTATCCGCCAGCCCTGGCGAAACCATTCGGAGAGAACTATGGTCGCCGACTCTCAGGAAGATGCCTGGCGTCAGCAGAATTTCCACTCTGCCGTCTTCCGTTGAAAGCGATTGGCCCGCCGCTAATTTGGCAGATCCCACCGATTTTTCGGTAAGTGGTTGCGAACCGATCGCCGCTTGCCCTTCGATATAATTAACCGTTCCGGGTTGCGGGGGTACAGAGCCCCAAGCAGGACTGAGTAACAGCGCAGCCAGGAAAAAGCCTCCAACCGCTTCCCACCTTGGCCGCTTCATAACGTATTAAGCCTCTATTTGGTGGATGCGGTGTTTGAACGGCTGGTTGCTACTGCAAATCTGGTAGAAATGCCCATCGGGGAGCGGTATGTCGACAGTCTGGCAGGCTTCGCCTGACACCAGCCCACGAATCACAGCAGCAAGATTCAAGAAGCATAGAAATCGTTTCATGGCAATCTGTCTGCATGAGTTCCACAAACGATTCGAGGCTCCGGGCATGGTGGCACAAACAAGGACTGGATGGACGGCTGGCGGGTGAGCCGGCATCATCGGTTCTGGAAAAAACGGGATGGGCTCGGCCGGTCGGGGGGCGCCGGTCCTTATCTAACCCTATTCTCCCGGGCCGCCCTGCACACCGTGGCACACGTGTAACGCGGAACATTTCGCGCCAACGGGCGTCCAATCTTTTCATGGCGAATCTGATATCGAGAATCCATCTATCTCTATGCGCGACGGCATTGGTCCTTTCGGCCGGGTCCGTCAAGACCGATCCCGCCAAGAAAGCTGGCGAGACCAAGCCGGCCAACAGTGAGGAGTGGACGGTATGGGGCGGAAAGAATCGCGATTTCATCGTGAATTCGACCGGCCTGGCAGACTCGTGGCCCGCCGGCGGGCCCAAAAAGCTCTGGAGGCGGCCGTTGGGAGACGGCTATTCGGCCATTGCCGTAGAAGGCGGTGTGCTCTACACCGCATTTCGCCGCGGCTCGAAGGATGTCATCACGGCGCTCGATGCAGCGACCGGAAAGACGCGCTGGGAATACGAGTACGAGAATCCATTTACCAACTCATTCTCGGAAAAGGTTGGGCCCGGGCCGTATGCCATGCCACAGGTGGTTGGCGACCGCGTGGTGACCGCCAGCGGCACTGGCAAGATCCACTCGCTTGACAAGAAAAACGGCCGGCCCGTATGGTCCCACGACCTGTATAGCGAGTTTGGCGGAACCCAAATGCAATTTGGTTACTCCTGCCATGGGCTGCCGTATAAAGACACGCTGATTTATCTCTCCGGCGGTAGTGGCGCGGGCGCCATCGCCTTCCGCCAGAGCGACGGCGCCGTGGTCTGGAAGGCGCTTCAATTTACGAACTCACATTCATCGCCATTGCTGATCCAGGTGGACGGCCAGCAGCAGGTGGTGGCGCTCGCGGCCAATACGGTATTCGGCTTCTCTCCCGACAACGGTACTCTGTTGTGGACCCACGAGCACAAGACTCCCTACGGTCTGGCCGTGAGTACGCCCGTCTGGGCGGCGGGCAACCTTCTGTTTGTAGCGTCGGCTTACAGCACCGGGGCGCGAGTGCTGCAGTTGAGCCAGTCCGGGGGAAAGACAACGGTAAAAGAGCTTTGGTACGAGCCACGCCTCCAGCTCCACATCGGCACCGCGATCCAGCGTGACGGGTATATCTACCTTTCCAGCGGCTACGACGGGCCGGTCTTTATGACGGCAGTCGAGTTGAAGACCGGCAAGGTCCTGTGGCGCGACCGCCAATTTGCGAAAGCGCAGCTGCTCTACGCGGACGGCAAGATCATCCTGGCCGATCAGGATGGCACGCTGGCGCTGTGCAAAGTCAGCCCGCAGAAGTTCGAAGTGTTGTCCAAGGCTCCGGTGCTTGAAAGCATCTCCTGGACACCTCCCACGCTGGCCGGCACACGGCTCTATGTGCGCGATCGCAAAACCATCGAGGCGTTCGATTTGGCACACCAGTAGATCCGCTTGATTGCGCTAGCGCACGTAAGCGCATAGAATGCAGTCAGAACGGGGTACGCTGTTATGCCGCCCAGTCCAAGTTCCTCTCCGTTCGAGAGGTGGTTGCTTCAACAGGTTCTTAACGCGACCGGTCGCGCATCGATCCGTTTCGTCCTAAAAGGACGCGAATCGGTTGCGCCTCCAGGTGCTGCGCCCGTCGCCACGCTCGTTATCCGCGATTTCCCGACGCTATTCAAAATGGCCCTCAACCCCGAGATTGGTTTCGGCGATGGGTACGCCGACGGCAATCTCGAGGTGGAAGGCGATCTGGTGGCGGCGCTCGCGGCCGTATACCGGACGTGGCCCAGCTTCAGGCCGGATAACTGGCTAACCCGGCGCAAAGCCGAGTGGCTGGAGCGCCTGAAAGCCAACACTCCGCGCCGCTCGCGTGACAATGTCCACCATCATTACGATTTGAACGCGGAATTTTATCAGCACTGGCTCGACCGCGAAATGCTGTACACTTGCGCGTATTTCCCAACGCCATCCAGCAGTCTGGAAGAGGCGCAGATCGCCAAAATGGATTACGTCTGCCGCAAAGTTCAGCTCCAGCCCGGCGAAAGCGTGGTGGAAGCCGGCTGCGGCTGGGGAGCGCTAGCCCTGCATATGGCGCGGCGATACGGGGTGCGGGTAAAAGCCTTCAATCTCTCGCACGAGCAGATTGTGTTTGCGCGCCAACGCGCCCGCGACGAGGGGCTGGGCGACAAGGTCGAGTTTATCGAAGACGACTATCGGAACATCACCGGGCAGTTCGATGTTTTCATGTCCGTGGGCATGCTGGAGCATGTGGGTCTGCACAATTATGCGGAGTTTGGCAGGGTCATCCATCGCGCCATTGGAAACACCGGGCGCGGACTGCTTCACTTCATCGGCCGCAATTGGCCGGCGCCCTTGAGCGCCTGGATCAGAAAGCGAATCTTTCCCGGAGCTTATGCGCCAGTTCTAAGGCAAGCCCTGGAAATTTTCGAGCCGTGGGATTTCTCGGTGTGCGACGTGGAAAACCTGCGCCTGCATTACGCCAAGACCTTGGAACACTGGCTGGATCGTTTCGAACGCTGCGCGCCGGAAATCTCCGGGAAATTCGATCCGAAATTCGTAAGAGCCTGGCGGCTCTACCTGGCTGGATCTCTCGTCGCCTTCCGCGTCGGCACTCTGCAACTGTTTCAGGTCACTTTTGCGGGTTCGCAATGCCAGCGCATTCCCTGGACCCGCGAACACCTCTACGAAGCGCAGCAGTCCCAGGCACAAGGACCGGCATGGATGCATACGATGTCGTAATCGTAGGAGGCGGACCGGCGGGCTCCTCCTGCGCCTGGGCGCTACGAAGTTCCGGGTTACACATCGCCATTCTGGACAGACAGACTTTCCCCCGCGATAAAGTTTGTGGCGGGTGGATCACGCCGGCGGTCCTCGACGAACTGCAAATCGATGGGGACGAGTACGCGCGAACCCGGGTGCTGCAGCCCATCACGGGATTTCGGACGAGCTGCATCGGTGGTCCTCCGGTGGAAACACATTACGGAAAACCGGTCAGCTTTGGGATCCGGCGGTTCGAGTTTGATGACTATCTGGTCAAGCGCTCCGGTGCGTGTTTGCTGCAGGGTGAAAACTTAGCCCATGTGGAGCGTTCGGACGGCGAATGGATCCTCAACGGGCGGATCAGGACTCGCTTGCTGGTGGGAGCAGGCGGCACATTCTGTCCCGTAGCGCGACATCTCGGCGCCCGGGTCAACCGGGAAATCGTCGTGACCGCTCAGGAAGCCGAGTTTGAAATGAATGCGCACCAGATCTCCCAATGCTCCATCCAGGAAGAGACGCCGGAACTTTACTTCTGCCGCGACTTAAAGGGCTACGGCTGGTGCTTCAGAAAAAAGAACGTCCTGAATGTGGGACTCGGACGATTGGATCCGCACCGGCTCTCGGGGCATGTTACGGATTTCTTGAAGTTCCTCCAGACCTCTGGCCGGCTCTCCTTTGATGTGCCGTCCGCTCTCATAGGTCACGCATACCTGCTGTACGGCAGGGCTGCGAGGAACGTTGTGGACGAGGGCATTCTGCTGGTCGGAGACGCAGCCGGTATGGCCTATGCGCAAAGCGGAGAGGGCATTCGCCCCGCCGTTGAATCCGGACTGCTGGCTGCTAAAGTGATTGCGGAGGCGCGGGGAGTATACTCGCGGGAACAGCTCGACATCTATCGCACTCTGCTGATCGGCCGCTTTCAAAAACCGGAGAGCAATTGGCTGACGCGCATCGGCGGCCGCCTTCCCGCCCCGGTGATCGGCGCCGCCGCCCGCTGGATTCTCGCCAGCCCGTGGTTTGCACGAAATGTCGTGCTCAACGCGTGGTTCCTCCGCCAGAACGAGACGGCTCTCAGCCTGTCGTGACAGAATCCTTAGTGGATTCACCCGGCCCCCGCCGCCAATCTCGATTTGCAAGGCAGCCCGCCGCCGTATATCCTCAGGTCAGCGGTATGAAACCGCACAGTTCGGAGGACATGCCATGTTCAGGTCTGCGCAGTCTCTCTCCGTGTTTTTCCCGGTCCTGTTTGGCGCCGGCATGGTGATGGCGCAGACTGTTCCGCCGGGGCCGGGAATCCGCGAGGCGATCAACGACTTTCGGCTGCTTACATTACGAGGGAATACACACCCTGGCGCGCGCCCGGAGTTCGACCGCGGACCCGTGACGCCTGATTTTTTCCTGGAACGGATGCAGCTGGTTCTGATTCGCAGCTCCCAGCAGCAATCCGCCTTGAAGGCGCTTCTCGATACGCAGCAGGACAGATCCTCGCCCAACTTCCATAAATGGTTGACTCCGGGAGAGTTCGGGCAGCACTTTGGCGTCGGCGATCAGGACATCCAGGTGATCACGTCGTGGCTGGAATCGCATGGTTTCCAGGTGAACCAGGTGTCCAACGGCAGAACCATCATCCAGTTCTCGGGTAGCGCCGCGCAGGTGCAGGATGCTTTTCACACGGAAATCCACAAGTTCGTCGTGAATGGCGAGGAGCACTGGGCGAATTCGAGCGATCCGCAGATTCCGCAGGCGCTGGGTTCAGTAGTCGCGGGAGTGGCCCATCTGCACAACTTTCGTGCGAAATCTATGATCGCCCTTTCTGGGTCTTGGCCCAGCGCGGACGGCCCAGGAGCTTTTCGGCCCCAGATCAACGACCCGGACGGCTCCCATGCGCTCACACCCGCGGATTACGCCGTCATCTACAACATCAACCCTCTCTATAAGGCGGGCATCAACGGCACGGGCGTGACCATCGGCCTCCTCGGCGTCGCGCCCATCAGCGCGCAAGACATCACGGATTTTCGCAAAGCTTTCAGTCTCCCGAAGAATCCACCCCAGCTTGTTGTCAATGGATCTGCGCCGGATTACTTTCAGGCGACGTCCCCCGATCTGGAAGGTACGTTAGACGTGAGTTGGTCTGGCGCCGTGGCGCCGAACGCGACCATAAAGTTCATCACTTCGGCTTTCACGGACACGAGCGACCCTTTGAGCCTTTCCGAGGAATACGCGGTGGACAACAACGTGGCAGACATCTTATCGGAGAGCTTCGGAAATTGCGAGAGCGACACCACCCCGTCCTATACGCAGATGGTCACATCGTTGCGAGAGCAGGCTGCCGCGCAAGGAATTACTTATCTGGTGAGTTCAGGGGATCAAGGCCCATACACGTGTTACGGCGATGGCGAGCACACTGGCAACGGTCCGCTTTCGGTCAACATCCTGGCGTCTACGCCCTACACCATTGCCGTAGGCGGCACCGGTTTCAGCAGCGCCACCAAGAACAGTACTTACTGGGCATTGACCAATTCCAAGACAACGTTCGCATCTGCGCTGTCTTATATTCCGGAAACCACTTGGGACGATAGCTGCGGCGCCCCCAGGTGTACAGGCAGTAACGTGGTGGTACAAGCCACTGGCGGCGGCTCCAGCCGGCTTTTCCCCAAGCCGTCATGGCAGTCTGGTGTTCCCGGCATACCCGCCGACGCAGCTCGTGATGTTCCGGATGTGTCGCTGGCCGCATCCCCGGATTATGCCCCTTACTTGCTCTGTTACCAAGGCTCGTGCGAGGGCGCTCCCATAACGCCCTCCAGCTTCTCGGCGGTCGGCGGAACTTCAGGGTCGGCGCCTTCTTTCGCTGGGATCATGGCGTTGATCGTGCAGAAGACCAAGTCGCGCCAGGGCCAGGCAAGTCCCATCTTCTACCGTCTGGCGGCGGCTCAACAGTACTCGAAATGCAATGGATCAAATGCGCAGGCCTTGCCGGCAAGCACCTGCATCTTCCACGATGTCACCGCGGGCAACAACGCGATCCCCGGGGAGCCAAATTTTGGGAAAGCCGGGGCGCTGTATCCGGCCGGCCCGGGTTATGACCTGGCCACAGGCCTGGGATCGGTGAACGTCACGAATCTGGTCAACGCGTGGGAATCGGTCAGCTTCAGTCCCACCGCGACCAGCCTGGCGATCAATCCAGTGGTTCTGCATCACGGCGACAATGCGAATGTGCAGATTGCCGTGAAGCCGCAAAGCGGCATTGGCAGTCCCACGGGAGATGTTTCACTGATCGCCTCCAGCGGTCCTGCGCCCGCGCGTTTCTCATTGAGCGATGGCTCGGCAATTTCAACGACCAGCGCGCTGCCAGGAGGCACCTACAACCTCACGGCCCATTACGCCGGCGACGGCACCTATGCACCCAGCGATTCCGCGCCGGTTCCGGTAACCGTGGCTCCCGAGGCCAGCTCGACGACGATGGGCGTGATCGGGCTGCTGGCTCCGAACTTTCCAAACGCGTTTTACTCCGGCGGAGCCTATGGAAGCAATTCGGTGGCGTTCAGCGCACGGGTGGCCGGACGCTCCGGCCATGGCGTCCCTACCGGGACGGTCACTTTCACCGACAACGGTGCGCCCGTAGCCGGGGCAGCCCCCAGCCCCGTGAATACAGAAGGTCAGGCCCTCGCCACCAATACCAACATTGTCCTGCCGGTAGGCCAGCACTCCATTGTTGCCACCTACGCCGGAGACGCCGGGTTCCTACCTAGCCTGTCCTCCGCAGCGCTCGTCACCATTACCCCGGCTCCCACCGTTATCTCCGTGCAGCCTAACGTGGGCAGTGCGCAGTCGGGCAAGCCTGTGAATCTGACCGCAACCATCGAAATCGGGAGTTCGCCGTTTGGCGACCCGCCTACTGGAAGTGTGACTTTCTTTTCGGGTGGCCAACCCATCGGGACGCGCGTCGTAGTTCCTAACTTTGATTTTGGAACCTCGATGGTGGGGGGGATTGCGGTCCTCACTACTTCAGCTCTTCCTCAAGGCGCCAGCCACATAACGGCTACATACAGTGGAGATGCGAATTACCTGGGATCGGCTTCCCAGGCTTCCGTCGTCAACGTGGCAACGACCGCTCCGGTTTGCAGCGTCACGAACTTTACTGCAGACCCCAACCCGATTTCCCTCTATGATCCGGCTGCCACCACAACGCTCGACGTCAACGCGGCTTGTGCGGTGGAGATTCGAACCGGTAGCCCTTCAGGCAAGCTGGCGGGTTCCGGCAAGGGCTCTTTCTCGTCGGTGGTTAACGGAGTGAAAGACGGCACGACGTTCTACCTGCAAACACAGGGCAACACTACGGCACAGGGGACCCTGCAAAAGTTGACCGTAGGTGTCCAGTCCGGCGTACTGCCTTGCTTGGCGTACAGTTTCGCGGCGACGCCGAATCCAATCATCTCGCCCACACTGGCGGGGACAACCACCCTCACAGCTTACGTTTCCGACGCGTCGCTCAACGCTCCCTGCACTTTTGACATCCGCGTGGGCAGCCCGAGCGGGACTCTGTTTGTCACCGGAGAAAATCAAATAATGACACCGGCTGGTCCCTGGGTGACCAATGGAATGGAATTCTTCCTGCAGCAGCACGGCGACACAACTCCTCAGGGCACTTTGGCGACGGTTACGATGTCGGTACTGGCGTCGGCGCCGCTTTGCGTGGTCACAGACTTTTCCGCGAACCCGAATCCGATCGTTTCGGGCACGCGGGCTGGAGCGACAACAATCAATGTGAATGCCGCCTGCGCTTATGATGTCCGTGTCGGAAGCCCGAGTGGCACGCTGTTCTTTACGGCGTTGGGACCGATGTCGGCGATCACGGGGCCTTGGGTAACGAATGGAATGACGTTCTATCTGCAAATGTACGGCGACACGACGCCGGCAGGAACGCTCGGAACGCTTACCGTCGCGGTGCATTAGCCGCGATTTCGCGATCTCGTGAAATTAGCGCGCCAGCCAGACGAGCGGCGTCAGGCCCAGTACGCCCAGCGCGACCAGAAGGCATAGGCTCTGCACCCCCGTCCGGCGGTCGGCCAGCGAGTACGCGTAGATCCCTTTGACAACATTGTTGCTGGAAGCGGCAATCAGAATTCCCGTAGCTGCCGCGGACACCGGTGTCACCTTGCCTGCCGATTGCGTCATACCCATGATGAAGGGATCGACGTCCGTAACTCCCATGATGGCTGCCAGCGTATAGATGCCAGTCTTTCCCAGATATACGGCTACGAGACGGGTCGCCACCAGCATGGCCAGGAACAAGAGCGCAAACAGGAAAGCTGCGCGCAACTCTAGTGGATTTCTCGGCTCGTATTCCCGCTGGACAGCGCCGGAATCCGGGTCACGCAATCGAGTCCAGAGCCAGCCGGCGACCACTGCCACTGCGGCCAGCGCGGCGAAGGGGAGCGCCAGCAGAGCTATCAAGTCCCGGTTGAATAGACCGACTAGCACGATCAGTCGTAGATACATCACGCCGGAGGCAATAAGGATTCCGCCCGCAAACAGGTGGCAATGCCGTTCCCGGGCGGCTCTTCGGGCGAGCACCACAGTGGTGACGGTGGAGGAATAAGCACCGCCCAGAATGGACGCCAGGATCACTCCGCCTTCATCTTTGGTCACCCGCTGGAGAACGTAGCTGCCATAGGAAACCGTACTGACCGCCACGACCACAAGCCATGTCTTGAACGGATTGATCTGGAAAGGACCGAATTCCTGGTTCGGCACGACCGGCAGAATGACTACCGTGAGGACGAGGAACTTGGTGAAGGTGAGAATTTCGTCGGAGGCGATGCGTGCGGTCAGACTTTCTAACGCGGCTTTCAGTTCCAGCAACAGCATGCTGGCCACGCTAAGCGTCGTCGCAATCCAGAATTGTTCGTGATAGACGAGAGCGCCCACCACATAGGTGGTGAGGCCCGACATTTCAGTTGTAATGCCGGCGGTCCCGGCGGTAGCGATCTTGTGACGGTAGGACAGCAACAGAAACGCTGCCACCACCGGAAGCCCCAGCGCGACCGGCAGTAGTTGCTGGCCGGATAGAAGGGCCAGGGAATACCCAAGCAGCCCAATCAGCGGGAACGTGCGCACACCACCGAAACTGAAGGTCCCGGCTGTTGCCTTGTGCTCTTCCCGTTCCAATCCGACGAGAAAAGACAGAAACAAAACCAGAAGGATCTTTATGCCCTCCGGCGGTATCCAAGAATAGAGCTGCAGGCCGGAATCTCCCGACCTCAGTTTAGATCAAATGGGATTTGTGGCGGCGAGAGTGTATGACCTCATACGCCTGCGGTATGATGGGCCCTGCAAGTAGGGGTTTTCGCGGCATCTGGGTGAACCACCCAATTCACCCGCTTTTCTTGTCACTCATTTTTCGCTACCATGCACTGATCGGCCAACGTTTGGGTCGAGGATTGTTCGGCAAGCAGGGGCAGCGGTCTAACCGGGGGATGGTCGGACGCGTTTCGTGCATTCAGAACGTTTTCAGCGGGTTAGGCCGAAAAAAGCTTGATTGGATCGTTCATACTAGGTAAACGTCCTTTTGGATAGACCCAGTCCGTCGACGTCATAGGAGGCTTGCATGTATCGAGAGAAGGGTTTGGCCAAGGCCATTTTGCTGTCTGCTGCTCTTGCAGCGCCGTTGATGGCCCAGTCGCCTGAAGCCGGTGGTGAAGCCAACCTCACTCTACCCGATCTGAATTCGGCTTCATTCCTCGGCGGCATCGGCGGCCACAATTTACTGCTGGGTGGCCTGGCAGTGTGCGCACTGGGATTTCTGTTTGGCCTGGCCATTTTTGTACGCCTGCGCAACATGCCGGTGCACCAGTCCATGCGCGAGGTCTCCGAGCTGATCTACGAGACGTGCAAGACCTACCTGCTGACTCAGGGAAAATTCTTGATCCTATTGGAGTGCTTCATTGGCGCCATCATCGTTTTCTATTTCGGTTACCTGCAGGAGTTTTCGGCATTTAAGGTTCTCATCATTCTGCTGTTCAGCGTGGTTGGCATATCGGGCAGCTTCGGAGTGGCGGCGTTCGGGATGCGTGTCAATACATTCGCCAACTCGCGTACAGCGTTCGCCAGCCTGCGAGGCAAACCGTACCCTTGTTACGACATTCCGCTGCAGGCGGGCATGAGCATCGGCATGCTGCTGATTTCGGTCGAACTGCTAATCATGCTCTTCATTCTGCTGTTCGTGCCCGGAAACCTGGCGGGACCGTGCTTCATTGGATTCGCGATCGGTGAATCGCTGGGCGCGGCGGCGTTGCGCGTGGCGGGCGGCATCTTTACGAAGATAGCCGATATCGGCTCGGATCTGATGAAGATCTTTTTTAAGATCAAAGAGGATGACGCGCGCAACCCGGGCGTGATTGCCGATTGCACGGGCGACAACGCCGGCGACTCGGTGGGCCCGTCGGCGGACGGCTTCGAAACCTATGGCGTCACCGGCGTCGCGCTGATCACTTTCATTTTGCTGGCGGTCAGCGATCCGGTGGTTCAAGTACAACTGCTGGTCTGGATCTTCGCCATGAGGGTCATGATGCTGGTCGCCTCGGGCATCAGCTACTTCATCAACGGGGCCATCGCAAAGGCAAAGTACGGCAATGCGGACAAGATGAACTTTGAAGCGCCGTTGACCACACTGGTGTGGCTGACGTCCGTTCTGTCGATCGGGCTGACTTACGTGCTGAGTGCGCTGATGATCCCGGATCTGAAGGGCGATACTTCGCTGTGGTGGAAGCTCTCGAGCGTGATCAGTTGCGGCACGCTGGCCGGCGCGGTAATCCCCGAATTTGTGAAGGTCTTTACTTCCACCTCATCCCGGCACGTGCGCGAGATCGTAACCAGCTCGCGCGAAGGAGGCGCTTCGCTGAACATCCTCTCGGGCCTGGTGGCGGGTAACTTCAGCGGTTACTGGCTCGGCATCACGATTCTCACCTTGATGAGCGTTGCCTACATGGTCAGCACCATGGGGCTGGGGGGCCTGATGGTGGCTCCAGCTGTATTTGCCTTCGGCCTGGTCGCTTTTGGCTTCCTGGGCATGGGTCCGGTGACGATCGCGGTGGATAGTTACGGCCCGGTGACAGACAATGCGCAGTCCATCTACGAGCTGTCCATGATCGAAGAGATTCCACATATCAAAGAGGCGTTGAAGAAAGAATTTGGTTTCGAGCCGCAGTTCGAGCGTTCCAAGTTGAACCTGGAGGAGAATGACGGCGCAGGGAACACCTTCAAGGCCACTTCCAAGCCTGTGCTGATCGGCACGGCGGTGGTGGGCGCTACGACCATGATCTTTTCGACCATCGTGGCCTTAACCCGCGGCCTGACTATAAACCTCGACAAGCTTTCCATTCTGCATCCCCCATTCCTGCTCGGGCTGATCACGGGTGGCGCGGTGATCTACTGGTTTACCGGCGCCAGCATTCAAGCCGTCACCACCGGGGCGTATCGCGCGGTTGAGTTCATCAAGCGCAACATCCACCTGGAAAGCACGACCAAAGCCTCTGTGTCGGATTCCAAAAGAGTGGTGGCGATTTGCACGAAGTACGCGCAGAAAGGAATGTTAAACATCTTCCTCTCCGTGTTCTTCGCCACGCTCGCCTTCGCGTTTTTCGAGCCTTTCTATTTCGTCGGATACCTGATCTCTATCGCTTTGTTCGGCCTCTTCCAGGCCTTTTTCATGGCCAATGCCGGGGGGGCGTGGGACAACGCGAAGAAAATCGTGGAAACCGAACTGCACGCGAAGGGAACGGAACTGCATGCGGCCACCGTCGTGGGCGACACCGTAGGCGATCCGTTCAAAGACACCAGCTCGGTGGCGCTGAACCCCATCATCAAGTTCACAACCCTGTTCGGACTGCTGGCCGTACAGCTGGCCGTCTCGTTAACCCGGCAACAAGGACCCAAAATCAGCAGCATTCTTGCGGTGATCTTCCTGGCGATTTCGATGGTTTTCGTCTATCGCAGCTTTTACGGCATGCGCATTGAGAGTTCCGGCGACTCCAAGTCCACCGAAGAAACCAGCGATCGCGAGCCAGTGGCGGCGCGATAGCATCCAACCGCTCTGCACAGTCACGGCTCGGAATTGGATTCTGGGCCGGGCTTCCTTTCTTGCGAAACCCCTCTGCCCTCTATAAAATCGCTGCATGAGAAGACGAGACTATCTGGCGGTGATGGGGCTTGCGCCTTCGGCGGCCATGCTAAGCTGCGGGCACGTCGAAAAGGCGGCCGAGAAGGAAGATCTCACTCCGCCGCCCAATCATGAGAAGAGAATCCAATGGTGGCGGGAAGCCAAGTTCGGCATGTTCATCCACTGGGGCCTTTACAGCGTGCTCGGACGCCACGAGTGGGCTATGGAACAGGAGGGCATCCCGGTATCTGAATACCAGCAGCTTGCCCGGCAGTTCAAGCCCAAACCAAATGCCGCGCGTGACTGGGCCCGGCTGGCCAAACAAGCAGGCATGAAGTACATGGTAATGACCAGCAAGCACCATGAGGGCTTTTGCCAATTCGATACCAAGCTGACCGACTATTGCGCTCCGAAACAGGGGCCGGGCCGCGACCTGGTGAAGGAATTCGTGGAGGCGGCGCGAGCAGAAGGTCTGCGATTCGGCTTTTACTACTCGCTGATGGATTGGCACCACCCGGATGGGGCGCGGTGCGCCACCGATGAGGCCGCGCGCCGGCGTTTCGTCGACTACATTCACGGGCAGATCCGCGAACTCCTCACCAATTACGGCAAGGTGGATATCCTGTGGTACGACGTCAACTGGCCTCTGACGCCGCAGGGTTGGGAATCGCAGAAGATGAACGACATGGTGTTTCAACTCCAGCCCGACATCCTGGTCAACAACCGCAACGGCCTGGCAGGCGATTTCGGAACGCCGGAACAAGAGGTACGCGCCGAGGAGGGCAATCGCGACTGGGAATCCTGCATGACCATGAACGAGAGCTGGGGCTATCACAAGGCGGATGACGATTGGAAGACGCCCAAGACCATCGTTCGCAATCTTGTGACCTGCGCTCGCGACGGCGGCAATTACCTGCTGAACATCGGGCCCAAACCGGACGGTTCGATTCCGGACGAGTCGGTCCGGATATTAACCGGCGTCGGAAAATGGACCGCCACGTATGGAGACACCATATACGGCAAGCCGAGGTGCGCCGTAAAGGAATCGCTGTTTGCCAACTTCTCCCGCAAGGGCAATACGCTTTACATGCACGTCCATTTCTGGCCCGGCTCCACGGTCAGTCTTGGCGGGCTCACTACGAAAGTGAAATCTGCCCGGCTGCTGCCTGCGGGAAAAAACGTGGATTTCAAGCAGGAAGAATTCCGCGTGCAGTTCACCGGGTTGCCTGAGAAGGCGCCGGATGATCCGGTCAGCGTGATTGCGATCGAGTGTGAATCGGAGCCTACGCAGGACGAGGGCGCCATTCGCAAGAACCGGGCGCGGCCAGACAAGGCGTAGAGGCTACTGATACAGTAAGGCATTATGCTGCGCAGCCGTCTGGCTTTGTGGCTCGGTATCTTCCTGTTTCCGCCTGTCGGGCTCGTGCTGTTATGGATGCGCGGGAACATGCGTATTTGGTCGCGGCTGGCCGGCACGCTGGGGATCTGTCTCGTGGCGGTCCTCGAGCTGTTCTATGTCTACGGGATGCGCGTGGAATGGAACGGCGACATGCAGGTGCAGAAAATTTCGTTCGCCAGCCGGAGAAAGCATTACGCGCAGCTGGAGGAAAACCGGGCGCGGCAGCGAGCCGAAGCGCCGCCTGCTACGGCTCCAGCGGCAGCGCCGGCAGCGAGCGCGCCAGCAAAGGAGACAGCGCCCGAAAAAGTTCAACCCGTCTCTTACTGGACGGACTTCCGCGGCCCTAACCGCGCAGGAGTCTACTCGGAGACGTCGATCGCCACCGCCTGGCCCGCGGCGGGTTTGCCGCGACTTTGGAAACAGCCGGTGGGTGGCGGATATGCGTCCTTCTCGGTGGGCGAAGGCCGCGCCTACACCATCGAACAGCGGCGCGACAAAGAGGCGATTACAGCGTACGACGTCGAGACCGGACGCGAATTGTGGGCGTTCACCTACCCGGCGCTTTTCGACGAAGTGCTGGGCGGACCGGGGCCGCGCGCCACGCCGGTGTATTTCGACGGCCTGATCTATTCGCTGGGCGCCAATGGCGATTTCTACTGTCTGTCCGCCAAGACGGGCAAGCCGAAATGGTCGAAGAATATCCTGGCTGACAATCAGGCGAAGAATATTCACTGGGCCATGGCCGGCTCGCCCCTGATCGTGGATGAAAAGGTGATCGTGACGCCGGGCGGCGCGAATGGCAAGAGCATCGTGGCGTACAATCGCTTGACCGGTGCGCCCAACTGGACCTCTCTCAACGATCGTGCCGCGTATACTTCGCCGATTCTTGCGACGCTTGCAGGCCGCAGGCAAATCGTCTGGATCAGCGGCGAACGCTCCGTAGGGCTCGCGGTCGAGGATGGCAAGCTGCTCTGGGAGTATCCGTTCCCAGCGCAGATGGACATGAACTGTTCTCAGCCAGTCGTGATTGACAATTCCAATGTGCTGCTCTCGTCGGCGCAAGGTCCGGGCGCAGCGCTATTGGAGATTACAAAGACCGGCGACGGCTACACTCCGCGTGTTGTCTGGCAGAACAACCGGTTGAAAAACAAGTTCAATTCCTCGGTGCTCTATCAGGGCTACATTTATGGATTCGATGAAGCCATCCTGGCGTGCGTGGATGCGAAGACCGGCGAATTGAAATGGAAGGGCGGCCGCTACGGTTACGGCCAACTGCTGCTGGCCGGAAATCACCTCGTCGTTTTGACCGAAGATGGCGATGTGGTGCTGGTGGGCGCGACGCCGGAAGGCCACCAGGAACTAGCGCGCTTCCACGCTATCGAAGGCAGAACGTGGAATATCCCGGCCATCGATAACGGGCTGCTCCTGGTGCGAAACACCACTGAAATGGCCTGCTTCCGGCTGGGCAAATCTCAACCGTGACCGCCTGCTCGCGCATAGGCACACTTGCCGTTGGCCTGTTGCTCGTCTCCGCGGATTCGGAGCCGCGATGGCGTGTCCTCAATCATGCCGCGCGCCAGGCCATTCAGGAGAATAACTACGCCAAGCTTCGCGCGACCCTCGTCGAGTTGAAACCACTGATGCCCGGGAATCCGCGCGTGACTTACAATCTGGCGGCATCGGAAGCAAAGCTTGGAAATCCGGAAGCGGCACTGGCAGGATTGCGAAACCTGGCTGACATGGGCCTGGTGTACGACATTGCCGCCGATAAGGATTTCTCTTCACTGATTGGTAAGAGCGAGTTTGCCGCTGTGCTCAAACGAATTGAGGAGAACAAGAAACCGGTGACGCATTCGACGCCGGCGTTTGCGCTGGCCGAGCCCGATTTGATTCCCGAGGACATTACGCACGATCCGAAGACCGGGCGCTTCTTCATCAGCAGTGTCCGCAAAGCAAAGATTGTCACCGGCGATGGAAAGCAATTCGCCAAGGCCCCCTGGTCGGTTCTTGCGCTCAGGATAGACGCGGAACGCCGGATTCTGTGGGCATCCACGGGATGGGTGCCGCATTGCGAAGGCTGCGATAAAGCTGATAAGGACAGGACGGCGCTGCTGGCTTTCGACGCAGATTCCGGCGCGCTGAAGCAACGGATTGATTCGCCGGTCAAGGGCTTGCTGGGCGACATGACCATCAGTCGCCACGGCGAGATTTACATATCTGAGGGCATTTATGGAGCCGTGTTCCGTCTGCCGGTCGGCGGGAAAGCGTTAGAGCGTCTGGATGTTCCGGGTGAGTTCCCTTCCCCGCAGACGCCGGCGCTTTCCGAAGACGAGAAAACGTTGTACGTGCCGGATTACCTGCGGGGCATCGCGGCGATCGATCTGGCGAGCCGTGCGGTCCGATGGTTGGCGCCGGCGGATGACATCGCCCTGAGCGGCATTGACGGCCTCTATGTCTACCGCGAATCGTTCCTGGCCGTGCAGAATGGAACCACACCGCCGCGCATCATGCGGTTTTCGCTGGACCTCCATAAGCAGGAGGTACTGGAAGCGAACACAGCAGGGCTAGGCGAACCAACGCACGGCACGATTGTCGGGAACTCGTTTTACGCGATCGCCAACACCGGCTGGGGCGAGTACGACGACCAGGGCGTCAAGAAGCCGGGAAGCGCGCCGGTCGTCTCGTCAATCTGGAAAATCACGCTTCGTTAATGGGCTAACAACAGGCTCAGGCAATCAGATCGGCGAAGGGTTTGTCCTACACCTTCAGCGACCTGAGCGCAGAGCGATCGAACCCAACGCTAGTGCAAGAAGTGCCGCATAGGTCGCAGCTTCGGGTACCGCGGCGGCAGCCAGGTACAACCAAGTACCCACTTTTACCATAACCGTATGCAACCGCACAGTTTACTGCCCGACTTGACGCTAACCTAAGTTAATAGCTTGGCAGCGGGCCCGGTCGTCTCCTCCATCTGGAAATGCGCTTTCATTGATTAGCAGCGGGCTCAGGCAATCCTCTGGCAGAATGAGTGCATGTCATTTTGCAGGTATCTTCTAGCTGCCGCATGCGCCGCTGCTTTCTGCCAAGCGGCGGATCATCCGTCCAAGGAAGCTGTCGATCGCGGGCAGAAACTCTTCATTCAAAGCTGCGGCTTTTGTCATGGCAACGATGCCACCGGTTCACGCGCTCCAGATCTGGTCCGTTCCCCGTCCGTAAATCACGATGAAAACGGAAATGCGATTGGTCCAATCATCCGCAGCGGCCGGCCGGACAAAGGCATGCCCGGATTTCCGCTGAGCGACGCGCAGATTGCCGACATCGCGGCGTTTCTGCAATCGCGTGTACTGGCAGCGCTCAACAGCAACTCGGTGGGTGGCGATTATCCCCTGCAAAAACTGCTCACGGGAAACGCGGCTGCTGGCAAAGCTTTCTTCGAGGGAGCGGGCGGTTGCACGGGCTGCCATTCGGTGACCGGTGATCTGGCCGGAATCGGCCGCAAGTTCCAACCGATCAATCTGCAATCCCGAATTCTTTATCCTGGCGGAGCCCGATCAACTGTTACGGTCACGCCAGCATCAGGAAAACAGATGAGCGGAATCTTGGTAATGATCGACGAGTTCAACGTGGCGCTGAGGGACGATTCAGGCTGGTATCATTCCTGGCCTCGGAACCAGGTGCAGGCCACAGTGAACGATCCGCTGGACGGGCACCGCAAGTTGCTTTACGTTTACACCGATGCGAACATTCACGATCTGTTTGCGTATCTGGAGGGTCTGAAGTGAGGGCCGTCATCTGTTTTGCGATAGCATTTGCCGCCGTGCATGGCCAGGGGCTGGATCCGGGGGCTTTGCTGCGGCCTCCCACCGATACTTGGCCGACTTACAACGGAGACTATTCCGGGCGGCGCTTCAGTCCACTGAAGCAGATCAACACGGAAAACGCGGGATCGCTTACATTGGCGTGGGTGTATCCGGCGCACAACGGGACGATCAAGTCCACGCCACTCGAAGTCAATGGCATTCTCTATTTCACAGTCCCCGACAACGTCTGGGCGCTCGATGCGCGTACCGGACGCCAGATCTGGCATTACCACTACCAATCGAACGGAGGCGATCACATCGGCCATCGGGGTGTAGCCATGTACGGAGACTGGCTTTACTTCACCACGCCCGACTGCCACCTGGTAAGTCTCCACGCCAAGGACGGCAGCGTGCGTTGGAACATCGAGCTGGCGGACGTCAAGCTCGGCTATTTCTCGACTATGGCGCCTCTGGTGATTCGCGATCACGTGATTGCCGGCGTTTCGGGCGACGTCACCGATATCCCCGGATTTCTCGATTCCATCGATCCCGAGACTGGAAAACAGCAGTGGCGATGGTATACCCGCCCCAATTCCGGCGAGCCGGCCTCGGAAACCTGGCCCAAGGAAGGAGACGCGATGTCGCACGGCGGCGGCATGACGTGGATGACGGGTACTTATGATCCCGATCTGAATCTGCTCTATTGGGGAATCGGGAATCCCAATCCAGTGCTGGCCGGCTCCGGCCGCCTGGGCGAGAACCTCTACACGTGTTCGATTGTCGCGCTCAACCCGGATACCGGCAAACTCACCTGGTACTTTCAGCCCTCACCGCACGATGTGCACGATTGGGACGCGGTGCAGACTCCGGTGGTTTTCGACGCCGAATTTCACGGAGCGAAACGCAAATTACTGGCGCAGGCCAGCCGCAATGGGTATTTCTTCGTTCTGGATCGTACCAACGGAAAAAACCTGCTGACTAAGCCGTTCATTGAGACGAACTGGTCTTCGGGAATCGACGCAATGGGCAGGCCGGTTGCCAAGGCGGCAAAGGATCCGACGCCCGACGGGTCGTTGGTTGAGCCAGGATCGGACGGCGCCACCAATTGGATGTCCCCGAGTTTTGATCCGCTAGCGGGCTTGTTCTATGTGAGCGCGCGGCGCATCTTCAGCGAGTTTTATCTGACCGCGGAAGGTAAGCCCGAAGGATGGGGCGGCCGCGACCGGAACATCTGGGCCAATTCAGTGCTCGAGGCTATCGATTATCAGACAGGGGAAATTCGCTGGAGACATGAACTGGGCCGCGGCGAGGGGGTCGCCGGCATCATGACGACCGCAGGCGGCGTTCTGTTTACGGCAGACAATTCCGGCAACATGATGGTGCTCGACGCGGCGAACGGCCGCACCCTCTGGCACGCGGCCGCAGGCGGCAGGATGGAGAACTGCCCGATGAGCTACGAACTCGACGGCCGCCAGTACGTGGTTATGGCGGCCGGTGACATGCTTTTTGCCTGGGCGTCACCGGAGAAACACTGAGTACTATCCACTGCCGAGGCTAAGACCGAGTTTATTTGAGCGGGCGGATTCGGCACACCTGTTACAGGGATAGCTCAGGAATTTCTTAGGAACAAAGCAGGGCGTTCCATCGTCTCATCACTAAAGGCATATGTGTGTTTAAACGGCGAAGCTTCCGTCCGACGGCGTCTTTCTGGGAAGCGAATCGCATCGCTCTGGATTCGCTGCGCAAGAATAAGCTGCGCAGTTTCCTGACCCTGCTCGGCATCATTCTTGCCACCACCACGCTGATCGCCGTCACCGCGCTGATCCACGGGATGAACGTGTACATTGCCGAAAAGGTTTCGAATATGGGCGCCGATGGATTCCGCATTGTGCGCATGGCCTGGTTCGGCCCGTGGGACCCAAAGAAATTCTTCGAGATGCATGAAGCGGAATCCGGAGATCAAGCCGCGAAGAATACGAGTTTGTGCAAAGCCAAGTCACGCTTTTGAAGGATTTCGGCATGATGGTGTCCCGCCAAGGCCGGGTCTCCTAAAAGGCGAATCGATGACGCGCGTCGAGATCGACGGCATCACCGACAACATCCCAGCCATCAACAACGTGGGCGTTGCGATAGGGCGCGGCATCGCCTCGGAGGAGGTGCGGCGTCACGCCACGGTCGCGTTCATCGGGAACGATCTTCAAGACTCGCTTTTTCGAAGGGATGGATCCGATCGGAAAGACGATCCAGATCGAAGGCAATCCCTACGAAGTTGTGGGCGTCGCCAAGTCGCTGGGCAGCGTCTTCGGCCAGTCGCAGGACAACTTCGTGATGATCCCGATCGAGAGCTACTTCAAGACGTACGGCTCTCACAACGGCATCCGAACTGGTCGCCAAGGCCATCGACCAGGAACATCTGATGCGAGGCGCAGGATGAAGTCCGCATGCTGTTGCGCGCCTTCCGGCACCTTGCGCCGAACCAGGACGACAACTTCTCGATTTTCGCCTCGGAGACATTTGTGAGCCTTTGGAACCGGCTGACCGCCACCATCGCGGGGATGGCCGTGGGCATCGTGTCGGTCTTCATGGTGGTGGGCGGGATCGTGATCATGAACATCATGCTGGCGGCGGTCACCGAGCGAACTCATGAAATTGGCATTCGCAAATCGCTGGGCGCCAGGCGGCGGGACATCCTGAACCAGTTTCTGGTGGAATCGTCTTTCCTCTCCGGCGCCGGCGGGCTGATCGGCGTCATCATCGCGTGGTTGCTGGCGGTGGTGGTGCGAAACGCTACGCCGGTCCCGATGGCGCTGCCGTGGTCATCGATCTTCGTTGGAGTGGGACTCTCGGGCCTGGTGGGGCTTTTCTTCGGAATCTATCCCGCGCGTCGGGCGGCCAAACTGGACCCGATCGAGGCCCTGCGAGTGGAAAGGTAAAACATGTCGCGGCTGGCTTTCGCCAATGCGCTGGGGCTCGCACTCCAAACCATCCGTTCGCACAAAATGCGCGCGTTCCTCACGGTGCTCGGGGTCATCGTGGGGACGGGCACCATTATCGGAGTGGGCGCCATCCTCACCGGGTTCGATGCCACCATCGCCGGCGTGCTGCGGAGTTTCGGCCCGAACTCCATCATCGTTTTCAAATTCGGCGTTGGATTTCGGGTTACCGAACTGACGCCCGAAGAGCGAACGCGCAAGAACCTTACCTACCAGAATGCCGTGCATATCCGGGAGCGATGCCAGTCGGTGGAGGAGGTCTCCCCCATGCTATTTCCCAACCACGGCCCCATCAACGTTCATTACAAGGGCAACGAAATGTACGATGTGAATCTGTTTGGCGTGGAGGAAGCATACGAACGCGAAGGCCAGGCGGAGATGCACCTCGGCCGATTTTTCACGGAAGCAGAGAGCCGCCGCCGGGCGCCGGTAGTGGTCATCGGCGAGGCGCTCGAAAAGGGCCTGTTTGCGAACGTGGACCCGATCGGCAAAGTGATCAATGTGGATGGCCACGAGTACCAGGTGATCGGCACCATGTTGCGGCCGGCTGCCTCGTTTTTCGGTGATCACGATAACCGCGTGCTGCTGCCCTACGGAGCGTTACAGAAGATGTATCCGAACGCGAGGGAGAACGCAATCGTGGCCACCGCGCGCGACGGCAAGCTACCTGAAGCGCTGGATGAAATCCGCTCGGTTCTACGCATCGATCGCCGCGTGCCTTACAGCAAGCCCGACGATTTCGCGCTTTCCACCGCCGAGCAGATGGTCGGTGATTTCCGCCAGATCATGGCGATCACTTTCACCGGTCATGGTGGCGCTCAGCTCGATCGGTTTGTTGGTCGGCGGCATTGGCGTGATGAATATCATGCTGGTCTCGGTGACCGAGCGTACGCAGGAGATCGGTATCCGCAAAGCCGTAGGCGCGAAGCGAAGCGATATGGTAATTCAATTTCTGCTGGAGGCCGCGGTGCTTACCGGCCTGGGCGGCCTCGCGGGCATCCTGTTCGGATGGCTTATTTCCCTGATCAGCCGCACCGGTGTTCGAACTCCCTGCCCGCCACCGTGCCCCTGTGGGCCGCGGTGATGGGTTTCGTTATGTCCGTGGGTGTCGGCCTGTTCTTCGGGATCTGGCCCGCGTACAAGGCCGCGCGGCTCGATCCGGTGGAAGCCTTGCGCCACGAATAGGAAATCGCTCCTATGAAAGTGGGGCGGGCGCCCTCGCCGGCGCTGTGGCGGCCCAAGGGGGGGCCGCCCTACATTTTCAACCGTGGCATCATAGACGGATGCTAAAAGCCACCTGGTCCCTCCTTGTACTTGCGGCACTGCCGCTGGCGGGTCAAACACCCGCTAACGTGAAGTTCGATACGCCCGAAGTACGCGTCATCGAGGTGACGACTCCACCCAGCCAGAAGAGCGCGCTGCACGAGCACTCGATGAATCGCGTGATGATCTACCTCGACGACGGTCACATGACGTTGACGAATCCGGACGGCAAGGTCGAAGATCTTCGCTGGAAAGCGGGGGATGTCCGCTGGAGTCCTGCGGGAGGCCAACACATCAGCGAAAATGCCGGCGCTGCGCCCTATCGCATTGTGGAGCTGGAATTGAAGAACGGGCCGGGCGCGCTGCCTGCAAACCCGCTCGACCCGGTGCAGGTCGATCCTAAGCGGTACAAGGTCGAGTTCGAAAATGCACAGGTGCGCGTGTTGCGCGCGCGATACGGGCCACAGGATGCGGGTGTGATTCACGAGCACGTTCTCAATCGGGTGACGGTGTTCCTGACCGATCAACACATGAAGATCACCACGCCGGACGGCAAGGTCCAGGAGTCCAACGGGAAGGCCGGTGAGGTTCGCCTCGGAGGAGCCGCGCGCCACCAGGAAGAGAACGTCAGTGCCGCGCCGTTTGAGGTGATTGCGGTGGAGTTGAAACGGTAAGCAAATTCGTTGAAAAAGCTTTCGCAGACTGAAGTCTGCGCCACCCACATTAACCTGAATTCCGAAGTTGAACGTTGATCGAACCTCCTGTCCGCGGGTTTGGAAAGTGGTTTGGGCTCCGGTTCGGGATCAGGTTATGAGCGACGGATCCAACTTCGGTGAAGTTGGGATTTGCCAGTTCAAGATGCTGTCCAGCAAGGGAATTCTCGTCTTCAGCCCGCCCCAACTTTCCGACAGATGAATCACCAGTCGGCGGCCGGTCCGCCCAAGAATTGCCCCGCAGGTGAGGACCTGAGTCCGGATGGTAGCGGGCTCGCGATAGATCGGCAAACCAGCCGCGCGCTGGAACTCCCCCAGTAAGTTGAACAGTAGTAACACGGCGCGAAAGGCGGCCTCGGTGGCGAAAAACTGTTTCAGGCAGAAGCCATCGGCGCCCAGGTCGTGCTTCAACTCGGCGATGCGGTTTTCCATGTCGGCGCGCCGATTGTAGCCCCGCCAGATCTCCTGCGGAGGGTCGCCACAACTGGTGACGAAGACGCGGAAGGTATAGCCGGGCACGTCGATTAGCTTGCGGCCCACGCTGTCGCGACCCTCGCGCACCTGCTCGCGAATCGCCACGAACCGCCGCTCCACACTCCAGCCGTGCAACTGGATTCGAAACTCGCCCGCGGCGTAGTCGTCGTCCAACATCGTCCATTGCTCCACTCGCTGGGCGGCACGTTTTACCCATGGGGTGAGACGCGCCACTACAATGTAGGGCAGCAGGCGCTGTTCCAAAAAGCTCAGCAGCTTGTCATCGAAGAAGCCCGAATCGGCTCTCAGCAAGCGGATCTTTTCGCGCTGTCCCCACAGCGCGAGAGCTTCTTTGAGAAACTCCTCCACGCCCCGGCTGGTTCCGCAGTTGCCGCTGCGGAGCCACCCGTGGAGGAGAAAGTGCGCTTCGTTCAGCACGGCCAACAGTGGATGGTGGCTGGGCCGTCCGTGTTTGCGTGGGTTGTGTCCCTTGAGCGAACCTTCCTGCTGGCCGTAACGCTCAAACACCGTCGAATCCAAGTCCAAGGTGTAGCCCTCCTCGCGCTGCGGCAAACGTTGCATCTGCCATTCGGCCAGTGGTTCGTAGAGGCGCTGGACCTGGCCCATGCCGAATGCACGAAACAGATTGCGGATGGTGTCGTCGGTAGGAAACCGTTCCAGGCCCATGAGCGCATGTAACGCGCGATCTCCCCGCAGCAGACCCGCATGCGCGAAGCGTCTGGCTCCCACCAGCACCGATATCAGGAACGCTGTGAAGGTGGAAGTCGGATCGATGTGATTCGGCGACCGCCAGCGAATCGGCATGTGCTCCCGAACCGCCTTCACAAAACCGATCTTGCCGAGAAACGAAATGAAAACCGCGACACCGCCAAACGGGGTCACGGCGCGTTGCGTCTCGCGCAGGATCAACCGCTCATCCGACAACAGGGCGGTGATCTCGCGCGGGACTGGTTTGTCCGTCGCGTTTGATTCCATTTCCCTGTTGTCTCAAATCCTTGGCCCCAATCTCACGCCGAACTTCGGTTTTCCGGTTGAAGAGACGGCGGGCTTCCTCGGAATTTCACCCGAGACGGTCAAGCGCGACTGGAGAATCGCTAAGGCGTGGTTGTTTGCCGCGCTGACCGGGACTTCTACTTCGAACCCTCATCCGCCAGCGTGACTGTTGAGTCCGTCGTGGTTTCGGCAGCATGCCCGTTGCGGCCGGAGTTGAAGCGGGGGCGCATGGAGCGTCCGATGCCGGTGTAGTCCAGGCCGGCGTTGCGCGCGGTTTCCGGATCGTAAAGGTTGCGGCCGTCGACCAGCACGGGTTGTTGCATCACGCACGCCATCTGCGCCAAGTCGAGGCTGCGGAACTCGTCCCACTCCGTCACCAGGACCGCGGCGTCGGCCTCGTAAACCGCATCCAGTGCCGAATTGCAATACTGAATCTTCAGCTCGGGGTTTTGGGCGCGGCACGCGGGCATGGCGATGGGATCGTAAGCTTTTACTCGCGCGCCCAGTTGCACCAGCCGCTCGGCAATCTGCACGCTGGGGGCATCGCGCATGTCGTCAGTGTCCGGCTTGAATGCCAGGCCCAGCAGCGCAATCGTCCGGCCCTTCAGGATGAACAGCTTTTCCTGCAGCTTCTGAATCACCACCTGCCGCTGCGCGCGATTGACGGCCAAAGCCGCTTCGAGCAGCCGCGCCTGATACCCATATTCTTCGGCGGTATGCAACAGCGACTGGATATCTTTTCCGAAGCAGCTGCCACCCCAGCCCAGGCCTGCATTGAGAAATCTGGCGCCGATGCGCGAATCCAGACCAATGCCCCCCATCACTTCGATGGCGTCGGCGCCCACCCGCTCGCAGAGGTTCGCAACTTCGTTCGCAAAGCCGATCTTCATTGCCAGGAACGTGTTGGCCGCATACTTGATCATTTCGGCGCTGGTGAGCGTTGTGGCCACCAGCGGTACTCGCGTCATGCTTGCGGCGCGCGGCAGAAACGAAGGCGCGTCGAACGACTGCGCGGTCAGAGGCTGGTAGAGAGCACGCAACGTGTTCAGTGTTTGCTCTTCCTCGGCTCCCAGCACGATCCGATCGGGATACAAGGAGTCCGAAATCGCACACCCCTCACGCAGAAATTCCGGATTGCTGGCCACGCCGAAGCGGATGCGCCGCTCTTCCTTCGGATGCGCTTCCCGAATGCCTTCCCGCACCAGCGTCTCCACCAGGTTCCCGCAGCCAACCGGCACCGTAGATTTATTTACGACGACCCGAAATCGCTCGGCATCCATGGCAGCCCCGATGCTCCGGGCAGCCGATTCCAGATACGAAAGATTGGCTTCGCCGTTGCGCCGCGGCGGAGTGCCCACGGCGATGAAAATGACGTCGCTCTCCGTAGCCGCCGGCGAAAGCTCCGTACTGAAATCAATCCCGCCCCGCGCCGAGGCCTCTCGTAACAGCTCCGTCAAATGCGGCTCATAAATCGGCATCTCGCCGCGCTGTAATTTGGCGATCTTGTCCGCGTCCATGTCGATGCAACTGACCCGATGACCCAGGTATGCCAGGCACGCGCCTGTCACGGTCCCCACGTATCCAGTCCCGATGACGGTTACTCGCATAGCTTTTTAACTAGCCGAAGAGAATCGGATTGATCTAGGAAACAGCCCCGGACGCCGCCATGCTACGTACCTTCGGCGACCGGACGCCTGCCGTATGAAATTCATGATACTCGGTCTTTACGGCAATAGCTCGCGATCCGGTATCGCACCGCACAATTCGCCCCCGCATCACGAGTTTCAAATTGCAGATCCCTTCCAAGAGGAACGGCCAGCTCAGAGCCAGTTCGATTGGGCCGGTTGGAGGTAAGAGCCCGTCGGCTTCAAATAGAACACCGCCGCTGCTTATGTTGAGTGTGCGGCCCACTCCAAGCTGCTCCACGCGACCCTTGTTCAGCAGTTTGTATTGAAGTTGCAACGTAATGGGATAGCGGCCGTTGACGCGCTGGTCGCCAGGAGATGTCTCCGCCGACGCGACCGGACGAAGCGTAGCCGAAGTGGAGTGCATTTTTGTCTTCATAAGGAGAGCATGTCGGGGGCCATTGCTCCCTGCTGCGATACTGCTTTTGGCAATTTAGGTTCCATGAGTACTATCGTCATGGACCGCATAGAAAAGAACAGGGTTATTCAATTTCAACGAAAAACTAGATTCAGAACAGATTCCCAAACCTCGGGACTCCGCATTAGAAACTTGGATTTCGCTTATCACAATGCGTTAGGGAAACGCTGAATAAGCCGTTCGCTTGTTGAAAGCGCGCAGAAAAGGCATAAGCATACACTGGGTTTAATCCCGCTTGCCCCTTCCCAGAGACTCCGGCATGGCTTTTGTGTCAATTTGACCCGATGTCCCGCCAATTTGGCGTCGCTAAATCCAAAGGCGGTCACTGGCAGTTACGGCAGCGCGACTTGCACTGTATTCGACGTGCCGGTCCCATTGGCAACACTCAAGGAAACCGATGCGACGCTCTGTATCAGTGTCTGAGTGGAGGAAACACTCTCCTGCAGCGTGAAGGGAATAGTCACCGTGAACTCGCCGCCAAAAGCGATTGAAGGCGAGCTGTTAAACCAAAGTGCGGAGGCCTGGGTTAAATCGACGTCGATGGCTGTCGGAGGCACACTAAAACCCGGGGCAGCGGTAAACTGCGCGGTCAGTCCAGTTAACGACCGGGTGGTCGAGAAGCCGGTCAAAGTCAGAACAACGCTGTTGTTAGTGGAACTGGCTACCTGGCCGGCGATCAGCGTCGGCGCCGCCGCCGGAACTGTGAAACTCAACGTAGTGGGCTGGCTAGGCGTGAGATCCACTCCGCCCGCCGCGGTTGCGAACGAGGGGGTCACGGTGATCGTAGTCGCAACGGTTCCGGTCTGTAATTGGATTTGTTGCCCCTGGCCTGCGAATACTGCCTCTGTACCGTTTGCAGGAATCGAGAAGTTGACTGAACGCCCCCCGCTTGAGAATTGCACGGCGGGATCGGCCGGCAGGCTGCCGAAAGCGCTTAGCGTAAGCGTTCCTGCAATTGCGATCGGATACGGCGTGGCGAGTTTGAGGCTGATGTTGGGTTGTGACGCAGCATCCACGTTACCGCTGGGTCCCTGAATGATATAGGCCGGCAACGGCGGCGGCGGAAGCCCCGAACCAAGCAGGGGCACGGTGGTGGAGTTCAAACGAAGAGTTCCGTTTGAAAAGCCAGTGGCAACGGGTGTGAACGCAAGGTTGAAGGTGGACTGTGCGCCAGGGGCCAGGCTCAAGGGCAACGGCGGAAGCCCCGAAATGGAAAACGGGCTATTGGCTTCGCCGATTCCAATATTGAAAATCGTGTCCGTGACGGTCCCCGTGTTCTGGACCGTAAAACTGACCTGCCCTTTTTGGCTGATAATAATCGGGCTGAACACAACTGAATCTGTCGGGCCGAGCTTGACGGTAGCTCCTCCGGCGGCATACGAAAATACAAGGATCGGCCCCAAGCCCTTGCCGGTTAAGCTGAATGTGTCGTTCCCGATTACGAGAGACGCCTGCCGCTGGACCGCCTGCGTAGGCGTGAATGTTAGTGTAAACGTGAAGCTGGAGTTGGGCTGTATGATGGCCGGAATTACCGGAGCGCCGGTGATTGAAAAGTCCGCGCCATTCACCGCAAGCGCGTTGACGGTGCCGCTCACATTCCCACTATTCGTTACCTGAACCACAGCACTACTGGTTTCACCTATGTTAGTGTCCGGGAAAGGAATGAGGGAGCCGGGAGTGACCACGGTTGTCTTGTTACCCTGCACGACCGAGTAAATGAACTGAGCGGCGCTTAGGGTGCCCAGCAGATTGAAGGTGGCGCCCCCTCCACCCGAGGTAGCCACTGAAATACTTCCACCGTCCTTAGTTGCGCCACTGGGCTGGTATCGAATGATCAGCTGGAGCGTTTCGCCCGGATTTACGGTGGCGGGAAACAGCGGCAATCCCGCTAGCCCGAAAGCTGAACCGCTGACTGATACGTTGGTAACTTGTCCGGCCACAGTGCTGTTGTTGGTTATGTTTAGCGCGGCCTGGAGAACGCTGTTCGCAGGCGTCGGAGGAAAGGTGATGGTATCCCCGTTGTTCAGGGGAACGACGTTGAGATTGGTGGGCAAAACGTAACTGAAGGTGAACTGCTGGGCCGAAGCCAACGTAGCCATGGCCAGGCACAGGACGACAATCCCGCCGGCACGCGCCAAAAGGGAACTGACGTCTTCAAAAAAGCGCATGAGCATGGCCTAGTGAGGGGCTCCTACCGTGGGTGAGCCGGGAGAAATCGTAATAGTATGACCGCTGGAGCCGCCACCGCCGGTGACTGCCAAGACGATTCCGGCTGCCGCAGCCGCCCCTCCGGCGATGAGGCCAATCTTGACCCACTTGGACGAGTACCAACGGCGGTGTTTAACCCGGTACGTCTTCCCCTCTCCGGCGATGCGCGTCACGTTCGTCATCGAGATGGTGATCTCTCCGATCTGGTTGCCATACGCCGCAGTCACATGGACTTGAAAGCTTCCCGCCTCCCCGTTAGCGGTCCAACCGGTGGCTGCAGCCTGCCCCTGCGCGTTGGTTTTTACGGTTTTCGAGCTTTTTTGACCGGCGAAAGCCGCGCCGGGACCGTTCAATGGAAAGCGGAAAATCACGTCGGCGCCTTCTACCGGCCGGTCATTTTGATCGACCACTTGCACCACCACGGGCGCCATCACCCTGCGCTCCAGGTCGTTCATTTCACCATCACCGGCCAATGCCGTTACTTTGAGGCTCTGCACCATTGGCAGAGGCGCCATGGGTTTCTCCGGAGGCGCAGCAGGCGGCTGTTGTCCGGCAGCCGCGGCCGGCCAGACCAGGAGAACGGCAACCAACGGGGGCAGCCAGCGCTGCCTCACCATACCTCGGTTGAGAGTTTTCATGTTGAACGACACAGTATAGCGCAAGCCTGAGAGCTAACTGGCGGGATCGCGCGTGTGCTTAGCGAAGGGCAAGATAGATCAAAGGAGTGAGCACAGCAAGGCCCACCGTTCCCATCGTGATAAAGACCGATCTTGTATAGCTTTTCGGCACGAAGAGCACGTCATTAGGCAGTAAAGGGACGTCGTTCTCCTTGCCCTCAAAAACCCGGCGTGCATCCACGTCAATGGCGGCCCGGCGGTCGGTGTTGAGTATGGGACGCAGGATGCGCACTTTGTCTCGCTTCGCCTCCTTGCTAAAGCCGCCAGCCATCGTTAGCGCTTGCGCAACGGAAACCGAATCCCGTTCGCCGAGCTCGATCCCCCCGACCTTCCCTACCTCGCCGTTGATATACACCAGCTCCGCGCGTTCCACGCTGACCACGTCGTAGGGCTGTAAAACAATGTCCTCGGCCGGGTTGACGTTTTCTCTCAGACTGCCCATGCTGATCTCGACTGAGCTGATCTTCTTTTCCGGATCATCGACCGCGTTGGGAAGGGGAATGGTGCCGTACTCAGCGCGGCGCGTGACTTTGATATGCCGGCTGGCGTTGGGTTGCAGACCTCCAATACTGGACAGCATTTCAATCAGCGTGCGGCGCCCTTGCAGAGGGTAAATACCCGGACGCTGAAACTGGCCCACAAAGAAGACCGGCTCGCTGCGAAATTGAACCACCGTAATAATAACTTGCGGGTTCACTATGTATTCGCGCAGCCGTTTGACAAGCTCGGCCTCCACCTGTTGCTGGTTTAGTCCACCGATTCGAATTCGGCCAATCAACGGTAAATTGATAAAGCCTTCGGCGTCGATACGAAACGGCCGTTCGTTAATCTCATCGATGCCCGGGGCGCGAATCAGGATCTGATCGTTCGGCCCAAGCACATAATTGGGACGAATCGAGTCCGGCGGCAACTCGGCGGGTGGCTGTGTGGGATTCGTCTGTGCCGGCGTCGGCGGCACCACTTGGCCGGGCTGGGGTTGTTGCGCCACAGCTAAAGAAGCGAACAAAACGGCAAACCAAGGAGCCTTTAATGCGCGGGACGTCACCATATCACGTCATTTTCTCACGCTCAGCGTTGGACTGCGCAAGGAGGCTGAACAAGAATTTTCTTCGTTTCAGGCCGGCGGACGGGCCGGACCCAGTCCCGGTCGACTTCGGCGGACACCGACCGCTGCAGCAGCGCTACCGACACCACCAGCCGAAACTCGCCCTTAAGTTCCAGCAGAATCCCCTCAACTCCCGCCAGAGGCCCGTGTTCGATCAGGACCCTTTGGCCCACCTCGAGAAAAGGCCAGCGCTGAATCAGAACACCCGATTGCACCATGGTGCGGATGTTCTCGATTTCGCGATCCGGTATCGGAGAAGGAGTTTTTCCGAACCCCACCAGGCCTACCACCCCGGGCACTGTCAGAACTGGTAAGCGGTCTTGAGGATCGAGACGGGAAAAGACGTAACCTGGAAAAAGGAATTGCTCCACGTTTTTTGTGCGATCCGACCATCGCCGCTTTCTTGTAAACGAGGGACAAAACTCTTCATAGCCCCGCTGTCGCAAGTGCGTCGTGGTAGTGCGCTCATAATTGGAGCGGACGCGCACAGCAAACCACTGGTGTAGCAAACGTGGCCCATTTTGTGGCATCGAGTGATCTAACATGGTCCGATTCCGAATCCCTAGGAATAGTCCTACCTTCCAGACCAGTTTACACAAAGTCAGGCAGATCTGCGTCGGCTTAATCCCTTAGAGATAACAAGAATAATTAAACATACGGGTTGCCAGCGCCGCATTATCAGGTAGTTAACCTGTAAGCTCGATTCTGACAGCGCGGTCTCAGACTTGTGATAAGTTACTTCCAGCAGGGGGTAGTTTGGACGATCGGCCAAGGGGTTCTTTGCGGCGGTTCAAACGACTCATCTTAGCCGGACTCGCTATACTTATAGTCGCTGCCGGATGGGTGGGAAGAAAAGCGATTGTCTCTGGAATCGGGTATTCGCTAATCTGCTCTCAAATTCCGCGTCCGGCCGATCTGATCCTCGTTCTGGGTGGTGAGTTCTACGGCCCGAGAGTGTTCAAGGCCGCAGATCTGGCTGTGGAGGGATATGCCCCGCTGGTGTTAATCAGCGGCCCGCCATATGGCGATGGGCGGCCAGAGGGAGAGTTTGCGGTTGAGTTTCTTACCGCTCATGGTTATCCCAAGAAACTGTTCGCCGTTTTCGGGCATCAGGCGCACAGTACCGTGGACGAAGCCGTGGTCCTTGCGCCGGAACTCCGCCGTCGCCGGGTTAGACGCGTCATTCTGGTCACCAACGCCTATCATTCCCGGCGCGCGGATATTGTGATTCGGCTTTTTTGCGACAGTGGAATCCAGTTCATCTCCGTTCCGGCGCCAGACTCCTTTTACACCCCGGAACGGTGGTGGGATGATCGGGGCTCCCGTAGAATGTTCTTTTCCGAGTGGAGCAAAATTGTCGGCTCCGTGTTATTCGAATACCCGAAATACCGCTTTAGCTTGAGGAGGCCTTAAGAACTCGGAGACCGTTGTACCAGTACTCATAGCTCTGCGGATTGCCTTGAATGTCCGACAAAAATTGGTATTATTCTGCTGTGCCTTTTAGTGAGCTAACTCACAAGCCGGTCGAGGAAACCCACGGCCTCGAGGAAGTCCAAGGCGTCGAGGTACAAACTCCTGCCGCGGGCGGGGAATCCTACGAATTTCCATGCTCGCTGGCGCAGCGCACGTGTTGGTATTTGGACCGGATGGCTCCCGGGTCTGCGACCTACAACATCGCCGTTCGGTTTCTCTTAAGTGGTCCGCTGGAGATTCCGCTTCTTGAAGAAACGTTGCGCTGTATCTGCGTGCGCCACGAAATCCTACGGACTCGTTTTGTGGAGAAGGACGGGGAGCCCAAGCAGTTGGTAGAACAGCATCCCCATTTCTCGCTCCCTCTATCGGATCTGCGGGCACTGCCGCCAGCAGAACGCGAGGCGGAAGCAGAGCGTCTGGCTGCGGAGGAAGCTCGCATTGGATTCGATATCGAATGGGGTCCCCTCTTCCGAGGCCGACTGGTTCAAACCGACAATGAACGGTTTGTCCTGTTGCTCACCATGCACCATATCATTTCCGACGGATGGTCCGTGGGCATCATCACCGACGAAATGGGCTCTATTTATCAAGCTTTGGTTGAGCGAACCGACTCACCTCTGCCTCCGCTACCGGTTCAATACGGCGACTATGCCTGCTGGCAGAAGGAATGGATCGCCTCCGGAGAACTCGATCGGCAACTGGATGAGATCCGATGCCGGTTGGACGGCTTCGAGCCTCTGAACATTGCCACGGATTTACCGCGACCCCCAGCCTCCACCGCCCAAAGCAAAATTTGCTCTATTCTTCTGCCCCGGCAGCTCACAAATCGTATTAAGGAAATCAGTGAGCAGCGCGGTTGCACGATGTTCGTTACAATGCTTTCGGCCTTGCTGGTGTTATTGCACATTGAGTCGAAGCAGACCGAGTTGACCATTCGTACGCAAACAGCTGGTCGAGGTCGTCTAGAACTGGAGTCGTTGATCGGCTGGTTCGTAAATTCCATCGTCTTGCGAGTCGATGCATCCGGGAACCCAAAGTTTGAAGAATTAGTGGACAGGGTTCGCCAGATGGTTCTAGAGGGATTCGATTTCCAGCAATTCCCATTTGAACGGCTGATTGGGGCCATCCGTCCATCAAAAAGCCTCTCCCGCCATCCGCCATTTCAGGTGAACTTCATCTTCCAGCGGGACTTCGTCCGGCCCTGGCGGCGCGCCGGGGTTACGTTGACGCCGGTCCCGTCCAAGGCAACGGGCACGTTTGTCGACCTGAACTTTTTCCTTGTGGAGAGGCATGATGGGTGGCGAGCTTCGTTGGATGTGAATACGGATGTATTCCGGATCGAGACAGGCGAATACTTTCTGGATAGTTACCGGAGGATTCTGGCAACAGTTGCCCGCCAACCAGATTCTCGAATCGCAAGCATCGCCCTACCGCCTCGGCCAAACCCGCCGGCGGAACCGGAAAACAGCGAAACTTATTCGCTGGATAACTATGTGCCACCCCGGAACCGGTACGAGGAGGCCATCGTCGAAATCTGGAAAAAGGTTCTTGGGACTAATGCGATCGGAGCCTACAGTAACTTCTTCGACCTAGGTGGACACTCGTTGAAAGCGGTGACCCTTCTTGCCGAAATTCAGCACACATTTGGCAAAGGGATCAAGGTGGCGGAACTCTTCGTTGATCCGACGCCCGCTGCCATGGCGGAAGTCATTTCCGGCATCGCCGCCTACTCCGATGCAAGGGACTTCATTCCTGTGCAACCACAAGGAACGCGCCCTCCTTTCTTCCTGATTGGAGGAGATCACTACTTTCGGCCCCTGGCCAGGTCCATGGGGCTGGACCAGCCCTTCGTGGGCGTCCCTCTGCTCAAGTATCGCCATCTGGACATTGGTAAATCGCGCTTGTCCATCGCCAAAGAACTCGCGCACCTGCTGGTACAGCAGCATCATGGCGCTCCGTTTCTACTGGGCGGGTGGTGTGCGGACGGCCTCACCGCGTATGAAGTCGGGCGGGCCCTCATAGAACAAGGCGAGTCCGTGAGTCTTGTGGTTCTTTTCGATGCAGTAAACCCGGATTATTACCGCGAGACTAGAAGTCTGATTCATTCCGCAGGCAGAACTATGACGAGCCTCCGTCGCATTATCGAGTTGGCAACCACCGGGGGCCCAGTTGCAAGGGTATCAGGTGTAGCCAAGGCCATAGGACCTTTGGTGCGCCGCCTCGGCCAGAGAATTGCCGACACGTATAATAATGACTATCGTTCCGTGCCCGTATCTTTTCCAGTACTTGTGGTGCGCCCGCCCGCCTCGTCGTCGCTCGAAAGGCCGGATCTCGGATGGAGTCGAGCTTGTGGTAATTTCCTAACAGTCGTGGAGGTTCCAGGCGACCATAGCTCCATTTTCCGCGAGCCAAACGTCAGGATTCTGGGTTGGAAGGTCCGTCAGCAGTTGGACGCTGCTCTCTCTCGCATGCACCAGGCAGAAGGATAGATCAACGCTCGGATGGGAGGAGAAAGACTTTCATGTCGACCTCTGCGCCGTTGCCATTAAGCCGGGACGTAACAAACATTTCGCCCGGAAGCGAGAATCTGTTTCGCGAAAACTACAATCGCAGGCCATTCGTACTGGAGCACCATCTTTCCGGCCATCCTCTTTTACAGCTCCCTCATTTGACTGCGGTCGCGCAATCTTTTGCTACACAGCAGCCGGAGCATCTCTACTACACGATTGGAAATGTGAACCTGAGCGCCGGGTGGGACTACGGCACCCAACGGGCCATACCGCCAAGAGAGGCTATCGATCAGATTCAAACTGCGAACACGTGGCTGATTCTGAAAGGCGTCCAGATCCTCCCCGAGTACGGCCAGTTGCTCGATGAGATTCTGGAGGAGGTCCACGCGGTGAGCGCCAGGGAGTGGAAACGCAGTACCACAGACCGGAACATCAGTGTCATCGTCACCTCACCGAATCAGATCACGCCTTACCATATGGATGCGGATTGCAACTATCTTCTTCAGATCGCCGGCGCCAAAACTATCTACGTTTTCAACGGGGCTGATCGCAGCGTCGTGACGGGCGGAGAACTGGAGCGCTTTTATTCCGGCCAGATTAACGCGGCACAATACCGGGAAGCCTCGCAGGAGAGCGCCTGGCGATTTGAACTGACTCCAGGCCACGGCGTTCACATACCCGTCACGTTTCCGCACTGGGTGCAGAATGCTGACAACGTGTCAATCTCCGTCAGCATCAATTTTCGATTTGTGGATCGGACGGTCCCGGATATCTACCATCTGAATCACTACCTGCGAAGGCTTGGGCTCCACCCGAAGCTGCCTGGGCAGTCGATCGTCAGCGACGGAGCCAAGAAGCTGGTTTCCAAGGCGCTCAGGGCCGTGCGGCGGAATCGTGTTGGCTAAGATCCTTCAGAGATGAGCGGACGGTGCCGCTAAACGTGGCATGGCGCGAAGCAAGCAAGGAAATGGACTCTGATGGACCCAGTCAATCAGTGATGGTCGTTTGTGGAGAAACCAGAGTCGAGTCCGGCGTCAGTATGATCCGGAGGACTGGCAAGGTACTGTTAACTTCACCGGCGACTCAGGCCCTGCTTGAGTGGGCAGAAGGTTGGCTCCGTCCCCTGCGATATCTCCACACGCGCCTCTATGAACGGGAGTTCGCAAGAGTGGTCCCGTGGGCGAGGAGGTTTTTCGGGGTATACGCCACTTTCGAAGAAGCGATGCGCGCTGCCCCGGCGGGCAAGCCGATCGGCTACAATAACCCCGCTGCAGCTAGCTTCATGCAGCCCTCCGGTGCTCTAATGCCCAGCGACTATCCCGTACTCTTCTGGTTGGAAAAAGCCCTCGCGGATTCGCCCATACTCCTTGATGTAGGTGGATATGTTGGTATCTCCTATTACGGTTATCGCAACTATATAAGGTATCCAGAAAACTTGGAGTGGATCATACACGATGTGCCCGCGGTGGCCAAAGCCGGCTTAGAGATCGCGAGGCATCAAGACAGCCGCGGTCTGTCGTTTATCACGGAGATTACCTCAGACCTGAGGCCACAAACCATCCTTGCCGCGGGTTCACTGCAGTGTATTGAACAGAGTTTCGCTGATCTGCTGATGCGAATGGGTACGCTCCCGACGAACATAATTGTCAATAAGACGCCGCTGACTGATTTACCGGAATTTGTTACCCTGCAGGACTTAGGACCTGCCGTCTGTCCCTACAGGATCTTCAACAGGGCGAAATTTATCCGGTCCATCGAATCTCTGGGCTACTGCTTGGTGGATTCCTGGGCCAACCTCGACTTTTCCTGTCGCATTCCTTTCTATCCCGATCGAACCGTTCCAATGTACAGCGGCCTCTATTTCAAACGACGCAAATAATCCGGAGCTACCGGGAGCTAGCGATTGAAAGGCTCCGGGCGACCGGATTCCTGGCTGACGACAAGAAAATCAATGGAACGATCGCCACATAGGACCGGCAACATCTGCCAACGGTAGCCTTCCGATAAAATCTGACTTGCTACCAGGACACAGCCGGAAATGAGAACCACGCGGATGAGCCATGGGGACCTGGCCGCCACAAATCGATGGCGCTGATAACCGCAGCCACGAATGTGCCCGCCACCAGCAGCAGTTTCGAGTGGCCTCATCGGCTCGTAAACGACGACCTACCTCAACGCGGCAGTTGCCCGCATTTCTAGGCCTCGATGCTCCGATTGTACATCGATCGTAATCGGACTTCGTTTCTGCTCTCTCTGAGTAACTCTAACCTGGAATCAACCTGCGTTTTCAATCGGTTAGCCGACATGAAAGGACTTTCCAGACAGCCTCCTGGAACGCCGGCCCACTGGGTAATCTCCTTAAGTCTAAATCTGGATAGACACCAGACAAATCTGACAGTATGATTCAATACAGTGCCGCATTCTGTTGTCTGCCTTCAGGGCAGAACTACGCTGTTTATTGGCGCCAAACCGATGAGCCCTCCTCTAGCGAATGCGACTTTGCTACTGGTGGGGCATTTTCACGAACCACAAAGCCTATGAGAATAGGGCCTGTACTGGTACCCCACGGGTGATTCGCCCATTTCGGCGGCTGAGATTTTGAGCAATGATAATATCGGAACGACCAGGGGCGAAATCGGCTAAAGGGCTACCTGGAGGGCCCTTTGCAGAGCCCCTACGCGTAATGAAATTAGAGCAAGACGCACTATGTCGTGCAGCGTACCTTCCCTCTGCGGGTCTGTCGTGGAAGGTAGAAAACGAACAAGGAATGCTCGAGCTCCTCTGGCACCCGAGTTGACCTCAAAATGTCAACAATTTGCGGAAGAGCAGCAAGTTAGTGTCGACTCGGTTTTCCTGGCCGGCCTTCGGGCGCTCGCGCTGCGCTATGAAGGTCTAGTGGGAGAGGCAACTTCACGGACGTTCCTAGAACTGCTGACGGCCGGCGAGATGGAGGAGAAGGATCTATCGATTGCCGGAGACGCTGGCCAGTTGGATGATCATTACGGCCGCCTGCTCACCGCTCTAATCGCGAATCCGGACAGGCCGATTTCCGAGCCGTCGTTCTTGGCGGACGCCGAATGGGAACGTCAGGTGGTCTCGTGGAACAATACCCGAACTGAATACCCGCGAAATTCTTCCATTGCGGAACTGTTCGAAGAAGTCGCCCAACATAACGCCGATCGCATTGCGGTAGTCGAAGCGGATGGACAACTTACCTATGCTGTCCTGAACGAGCGAGCCGATCAGGTCGCGGCGAGCCTGGAGCAGCAAGGTGTGAAGAGTGGCACTCGGGTGGGTCTCGCACTCGACCGGTCCATCGCCATGGTCGTTTCGATGGTAGGCGTCCTCAAAGCCGGAGCGGCATACGTTCCACTGGACCTCGATTATCCGGCGGAAAGACTGCGCTTCATGATTGAGGATACGCAGCTCAGCGCCATCATCACCGACCGCGATCACAATCCGCAGATCTCTTGCGGCGTTCCAATCGTTTTGCTCGAAGAGGCGGAGCAGGCCACCGCGTCACGCAGCCAAAGCAATGACAGGGCCACAGCCGAAAGCACCGCGTACATCATGTATACTTCCGGCTCCACGGGCACGCCAAAAGGTGTCGAGGTAACGCAACGGGGCGTCATCCGGCTAGTCCGTAATGCGACTTACGTGGACTTCGGACCCTCCGAAGTGTTCGCGCAGATCTCCAACTCTTCCTTCGATGCCATCACGTTCGAAGTTTGGGGGGCGCTGCTAAACGGCGCACGTCTGGTGATTCTTCCGACGACGGTGGTTTTGTCGCCGGAAGCGTTTGCGGCCGCGATCGAGAGGCATCATGTGACGGCGATGTTTCTGACCTCCTCGCTATTTAACGTGATGGCGGCGCGCTGCCCGCAGGCGTTTCGCACGGTCCGGCATCTGCTGGTGGGAGGGGACGCAGTGGATCCGCGGTGGGCGCGCCACATTTTACAGACGACGCCTCTAAAACGCATCATCAACGGGTACGGGCCGACGGAGTGCACGACCTTCTCGGTGACGCACGACATCCGGGATGTGCCAGAAGGCGCCAAGTCGGTTCCGATCGGGCGGCCACTCTCTAACTCGCAGGCTTACGTCCTCGACTGGAATCTGCAGCCGGCGCCGGTTGGCGTTCCCGGTGAGTTGTACCTCGGCGGTGACGGTCTGGCGAAGGGATATTGGAACCGGCCGGAACTCACCGTTGAAAGATTCGTGCCGTCTCCATTCGATCCCTCCGGAAAGGCGCGCCTGTACAAGACGGGTGACATGGCACGCTATCGCAAAGATGGCGTCATTGAATGCCTCGGCCGCACGGATCGCCAAGTGAAGATCCGCGGCTTCCGCATCGAGTTGGGGGAAATCGAAACCGTGTTCCGGCAGCACCCAGGAGTGCGGGACTGCGCGGTGGTTGCCGGGCAAGACGCAACAGGCGCCAAGACCTTGTGGGCGTATGCCGCGACAGGACCCGGGGTCAACCTGGGTTGGCAGGAGGTCCGGCAATTCCTGCGGGAACGCCTGCCTGAGTTCATGCTGCCTTCGGGCTGCATGTTTTTGGACGAAATGCCGCTTTCTCACAATGGGAAGGTGGATCGGAAGAAACTGCCGCCGTTTGAGACGGCCCCGTTGCGCCGCACTGAGACTGCCGCGACCCCCACAACCGAGGCACAGAAAGCCGTTGCCGAGATCTGGAAAAAGGTGTTGGGGGGTAATGAAATCGGGTTGGACGATAACTTCTTCGAAGTGGGAGGAAACTCTCTGTTGATCGCAGAGGTAGGCAGCGAATTAAGGCCGCGTTTTGGGACACATTTCACGATCGCGGACCTGTTCGAGTATCCAACGGTCCGAACACTCGCCGCCCGACTCACTGGAGCGGAAGGAGAAAGGGATCCGGTTTCTTCGGCCCACGACCGGGCATTGCGCCAAAAAATGGCCCTGGACGGACTGCGCACGGCAGCGCGGAGAGCATAGAAACAAGCGATGGATGGGGTAGCCATCATCGGAATCGCCGGGCGGTTTCCAGGCGCACGCAACGTCGCGGAATTCTGGAGCAATCTCCGGAATGGCGTGGAATCGATTTCGCATTTCCATGCCCAAGAACTGGAGGTTCCGGACGCCGCGCGGCTGGCCAATGATCCGAACTACATAAAGGCGCGAGCGATTTTAGACGACGTCGATCTCTTCGATGCGGACTTCTTTGGGATCTACCCGCAAGAGGCGAAGGTCCTTGATCCGCAGCATAGAGTCTTTCTGGAGTGCTGCTGGGAGGCCATCGAGGACGGCGGTTACGATCTGTCCAACGGTTCTTCCGTGACGGGCGTATTTGCCGGGTGCAGCCCGAACAGCTATTTCCTCAGGCAGATCGCGGGGAACGCCGAATACCTGCGCGAATACACATCGGCCTACCAGGTTGGTTTCTATCCCACGATGCTCGGGACCATTGCCGATACGATGGCGACGCGAGTTGCGTACAAGCTCAATCTAAAGGGTCCGGCGATGACGGTGCTGACGGCCTGCTCGACGTCGCTGGTGGCGGTTTGCCAGGCCGCGAAAAGCCTGCTGACCTACGAATGCGACCAGGCGCTAGCAGGCGGTGTCTCGATTACGTTTCCGCAAGAGCGAGGCTATCTGCACCAGAGCGGCGGCATGGTATCGCCGGATGGCCATTGCCGGGCGTTTGACGAGGATGCACAGGGCACGGTCTTCGGATCGGGCGCCGGCGTGGTGTTGCTGAAGCGACTCGAGGATGCCATTCGCGACCGGGACCACATCTATGCCGTCATCAAAGGCTCGGCGGTGAACAATGATGGCGCGCAAAAGGTCGGCTTCACAGCTCCCAGCGCCGACGGGCAGGCGACGGTAATCGCGACAGCGCAGGCCCTGGCTGGAACGGATCCGCGAACGATCAGTTACATCGAAGCGCATGGCACGGGAACGCCGCTGGGTGACCCGATCGAACTCGCCGCATTGACCAAGGTTTTCCGCGCCAGCACACCAGACCGCGGCTTCTGCGCGATCGGCACGGCGAAGGCCAACGTAGGACACCTGGACGTGGCCGCCGGCGTTACGGGACTGATCAAGACAGCCCTGGCGCTGGAGCATCGCGAGCTGCCGCCGCAGATCAATTTCCGGCGGCCCAACCCGAGGCTGCAACTGGAAGACAGCCCGTTCTACATCAACACCAACCTCAGCCCGTGGAAATCGAAGCACGATGAACCGCGGCGAGCGGGAGTGAGCGCTTTCGGTGTTGGAGGTACAAACGCGCACGTTGTGCTAGAAGAAGCGCCGCAAGCCGGCCCGTCCACCAGCCAGCGCAGTTACCATATTTTGAGCCTTTCCGCCAAGTCAGAAACGGCTCTGGGGATGGCTCGGAAAGGCCTGGCGGAATACCTGCACAACCATGCGGACGTCGATCTCGCCAGCGCGGCCTACACGCTCCAGACCGGCCGCCGCCCTTTTCCGCACCGCCAAACGATCGTGTGCCGCACTCACGGCGAGGCTGTTCGTGCGCTCGAAGACCCGAAGCGAAAACCGGAACAGCAGCGGGCGAACGCGGCTATCTATTTCCTATTCCCCGGTCAGGGCGCACAGCACGTGCGCATGGGGCAGGAAGTTTACGACGCCGAGCCGGTGTTTCGCGAAAGCTTCGACCGCTGCTGCGCCGTGTTCAAGGCGCATAGCGGTGTCGATTTGCGCGACATCGTCTACCCGGCTGCGGGAGAAGCAGCAGCGGCGCGGCAACTGAATGCAACGGCGCTGGCGCAACCGGCCATTTTCGCGACGGAATACGCACTGGCGCGGCTCTGGATGTCGTGGGGCCTTGAGCCGCGGGGCATGCTAGGACACAGCATCGGCGAGTTTGTAGCGGCGTGCCTGGCCGGTGTGTTCTCGCTCGAGGACGCGGTCCGCCTGGTGGCGACGCGCGGCCATTTAATGCAGGACCTGCCGGGCGGTGCGATGCTCTCGGTGCGGCTGCCCGAGGCTGAGATTCAGCCGCTGCTGAATGGGGACCTCTCGATTGCTGCGCTGAACGCGCCCATGCTGACGGTCGTCTCCGGTCCGCATGATGCGGTCGCGAATCTGGAAAGTGTGCTGAAAGAGCGCGGCATCATGTCGCGGCGGCTTCACACTTCCCATGCGTTTCACTCGGCGATGATGGATCCTATCATGGAGCCCTTCACAGAGGCTGTTCGCAAAGTGAAGCTCAATGCGCCGGCCATTCCTTATCTTTCAAGCGTGACGGGAACGTGGATCACCGCCGGGCAAGCGACCGATCCCTCTTATTGGGCATCGCACTTCCGGCAGGCCGTGCGATTCTCGGACGCGATCGCGACGCTGCGCGGCGATCCCAACGGCGTCTTGTTGGAAATCGGACCGGGCACTACGCTGCAGGTTTTGGCGCGGCAGCACGCACGGGCGGAGGACGATCAGATTATCCTCTCTTCCCTGCCCGAGCCGGCTTCGGAGCATTCCGGGCTGGCGACTTTGTACGGCACATTAGGACGATTGTGGGAGGCGGGGATCGAGATCGACTGGAGGCACTTCTATTCCGGTGAATCGCTCAGCCGGATTTCGTTGCCCACATATCCATTCGAACGAAAGCGCTACTGGGCCGAGCCGGTTATCGTGGCCCAAGCGGCCAGCACGGCACAGGATCCGCCTGAGGAGGCGGCGCCTGCCCCAGAAGACGCCCCAGAGAAAACAGACATGAAACCCGCAGAAGATCGAGGAAGAAAGAGCAGGATTATCAGCAAATTGGTCAACATATTTGCAGAATTGTCGGGCATGGAAGCGGCGGAGATTGACTCCACCGCGACGTTCCTGGAGCTGGGGTTCGACTCGTTGTTTCTAACGCAGGTCACACAGTCGCTGCAAAGCGGTTTCTCCACGAAGATCACGTTCCGGCAGTTGCTCGATCAACTCCCGTCGGTAGACGCTCTGGCAACGTATCTGGATGAACAGCTTCCTCCGGAGCACATGGCGGAACCAGTCAAACCCGCTGCGGCCCAGCGGCCCGTGGCTACCTCGAGCGTTCCCGAGGGTAGCACCATGGACCAGATTGTGCGCGAACAGCTCAAGGCGATGTCCGACCTCATGAACCGGCAGTTGGAGGTCTTGCGAGGCGCCGGGTCTCCTGTAACGGCAATCACCGCACAGCCGATTCCGGGTGCGGCCGCGGTGGTCGTGCCAGCCGCGCATGAGCCCGCAGAAGATCAGAAACCGGAGAAGGAGTTCACACCTTTTGGACCTTACAAGCCCGTGCAGAAGGGTGCGGCCGGAGGTCTGACGCCGCGGCAGGAAGCACATTTGCACGCTCTGATCGAGCGCTACACCAAGCGTACGGCGGAGTCTAAGAGACAAGTGCAGCGGTACCGCAAGGTTTTGGCCGATCCGCGCGTGGCCTCGGGTTTCCGGTTGCAGTGGAAGGAAATGGTGTACCCCCTGGTGACGAACCGGTCGCACGGCTCGCGGCTGTGGGATGTAGACGGCAACGAATACATCGACCTGCTGAACGGCTTCGGGCCGACGGCATTCGGCCACCTGCCTGAGTTCGTCACGCAAGCGGTGTCGAAGCAGTTGAGCGATGGAATCGAAATTGGCCCGCAGACGCCGCTGGCGGGGGAAGTGGCGGAATTGATCTGCGAGCTGACCGGCGTCGAGCGCGTTACTTTCTGCAACACCGGATCGGAAGCCGTTATGGCAGCCTTGCGCGTGGCGCGCACGGTGACGGCGCGCAAGAAAATCGCTCTCTTTACGGGGGCCTACCACGGCACGTTTGACGAAGTGCTGGTGAAGAGGATCGGCAAGCCCCAGGCGCTTCGATCGGGCCCAATTGCCCCCGGCATTCCGCAAGAAAATGTGCAGAACGTGATGGTGCTGGATTACGGCGCTCCGGAATCGCTCGATATCATCCGGGAGCATGCTGGCGAGCTCGCAGCGGTTTTGGTGGAACCGGTGCAAAGCCGGCATCCGGCGCTGCAACCGCATGAATTTCTGCGCGAACTGCGCAGAATCACCGAAGCATCGGGCACAGCGCTAATCATCGACGAGATTGTCACGGGCTTCCGCGTTCACCCGGGCGGCGTGCAGGCGCTGTTCGACGTGAAGGCGGACCTGGTGACGTACGGCAAAGTCCTGGGCGGCGGTATGCCGATCGGAGTTCTGGCCGGCCGTTCAGCTTTCATGGACGCGCTGGACGGCGGCATGTGGCAGTACGGAGACGCGTCGGTCCCCGAGGTGGGGGTCACGTTCTTCGCTGGAACGTTCGTGCGTCATCCGCTGGCTCTCGCGGCTGCTAAGGCGGTGCTGGAGCATCTAAAAACGAATGGACCGGAGTTGCAGAAGCGGTTGACGGCGCGGACAGCTGCACTCGTCGATCGGCTGAATCGGATATTCGAGCGCGATCATGTGCCGGCGCGGATCGAGACATTCGGCAGCGTGTTCTATTTTAGTTTCCCGAGCGACTTCCGATTCGGAAGCCTGCTGTACTATCACCTGCGCGAGAAGGGCATCCACATCCAGGAAGGATTCCCGTGCTTCCTTACCACGGCGCACAGTGACGCAGATCTTGAACGCGTGGTGCGAGCGTTCGAGGAAAGTGTTGAGGAAATGCGTGCGGGCGATATGTTCCCGCATGCCGATGGCGAAGCTATCAGCACCGCGCCTGCGGAAGTGATGCGCGAAGCCCCACTGACCGAGGCGCAACTGGAAATTTGGCTATCGGCGCAGCTTTCTCCGGAAGCTTCATGCTCCTACAACGAAGCCTTTACGCTGGAGTTGAATGGTGAGTTGAACGAGGCGGTTTTGCGGGAGTCGATCCAGGGCGTGATCGACCGGCATGATGCGTTACGCGCGACGTTCGCTTCCGCAGGAAAGACGGTAAAGTTCGCGACTGAGCTGAAGCTGAATATTCCGGCGGTGGATTTATCCGGGGAAGAAAATGTGGAAGCGGCATTCAGGCGGATGGTGGAGGAAGATGCACAAACCCCGTTGGATTTGAGCGCGGGGCCGCTGGTTCGCGTGCGCATCGTCCAGATGGCGCCAAAGCGGCACAAGGTGCTGTTCACGGCGCACCACATCGTGTGTGACGGGTGGTCGGCCAATGTCATTCTGGACGAAGTTGCCAAGCTGTATACGGCCAGGCTCCGCAATTCTGTGGCGAAGCTCGATCCTGTCCTGCCGTTCGCCATCTACGCCACGAGGCAGCAGTCGCAAGCCAGTTCGCCGGAACAGTCCGCGGTGGAAGGTTACTGGCTCCAGCAGTTTGCCGAGCGCCCCCCCGTCTTGGATCTACCCACCGACCGGCCTCGACCGGCCGTGAAAGGTTTCGCAGGCGCCACCACGCGGCGCAAAATCGGCAAGGATCTTCACCAAAGTCTGAAGAAGGCTGGGGCCAAGCAAGGATGCACTCTGTTCGCCACGCTGCTGGCAGGCTTCCAGGGATTGCTGATGCGGCTGACCGGGCAGGATGACGTTGTGGTCGGCATCCCCGCTGCAGCGCAGCCGCTCGAGGAGGGCAAATCGCTGGTCGGACACTGCGTCAATTTCTTACCGCTGCGCGCCCGGCTTGCAGAAGACGAGACGTTCGCGCAGTTTCTGTCGCGCGGCAAGCCCACGCTGCTGGATGCCTACGAACATCAGACCTACACCTACGGCACGCTGGTGCGGAAGCTTGGTATGCCGCGCGATCCCAGCCGGCTGCCACTGATCGAAGTCCAGTTCAATCTCGAACGCGTGGGCGCGAGCCTTGATTTTGCGGGCCTCAAAGCGGAGATGGACTCGTGCGCGAAGCGCTATGTGAATTTCGAGCTGTTCCTCAACATAGTTGAATCCGATGACGGCCTGGTAATGGACTGCGACTACAACACGGATCTTTTCGACCAGGTGACCGTCAGCCGCTGGCTAGGGCACTACGAGACATTGCTGGAAGGCATTGCCCAAGATATGAACCGGCCGGTGCGGCGCCTGCCGTTGTTGCAGCCGGCGGAAATCCAAGAACTGGTCTTTGACCGCAATCAGACCGACGCAGCCTATCCCAGCGCGTGCGTCCATGAACTATTCGAGCGGCAGGCCGCAAGCACTCCGAATGCAGTGGCGGTGACGTTTGGCCGCGAGACGCTGACCTATAGCGAACTGCAAGCCCGCTCGGCGGAGCTGGCAGCATTCCTGCAGAAGCAAGGCGTGGGCGCTGGCCAGTTGGTTGGGATTTGTCTCGATCGCTCGGTTGAGATGGTCATTGCCATCTTGGGCGTGCTGAAAACGGGCGGCGCATATGTGCCCCTGGACCCGGCCCACCCCCAAGAACGGCTGGACTTCATTCTTGGCGACGCAGGCGCGAAGGTGCTGCTCACACAAGAGCGCACCGCGCTGGAATTGACCGGCTTCAAGGGGCGCGTCATTTGCATGGATTCGAAGCGGACGCTCATTGCACGCGAGAAATCCAGCAAGAAACAGACTGCTGCGCCGGACGATTTAGCTTACGTGATCTACACATCCGGATCGACCGGAAAACCGAAAGGTGTGGAGATACAGCATCGCTCGGTTGTCAATTTCCTGATGTCGATGCAGCGGCAGTTGGGGTTTCAGCCGGGTGACCGTCTGCTAGCCATGACGACCCTTTCGTTCGACATCGCGGGCTTAGAGATTCTGCTGCCGCTCGTTTCCGGCGCGCGCGTAGTGATTGCTCCTAGGGAGTCGATTGCGAATGGGACACTCATAGCGGAGCTGATCCAGGAGTGCGCCGCTAATGTCCTGCAGGCAACGCCCTCGACCTGGCGCTTGCTGCTGGAGGCGGGATGGAAGCCGCAGCCGTCGTTCAAGATGCTGTGTGGCGGAGAAGCCCTACCGCGAGACCTGGCAGACCAACTGTTGAATACCGAGGGCGAGCTGTGGAACATGTACGGTCCGACCGAGACCACGATCTGGTCCGCCATCTCTCGAGTGAATGAAGGCCCAGCGCCCGTGCGGATCGGACCTCCCATAGCGAACACGCAATTCTATGTACTGGATCAGTTCGCGCAACCCGTGCCTCTGGGCATTCCCGGCGAGCTGTACATCGGGGGTGATGGCGTGGCCCGTGGATACTTCCAGCGTCCGGAGTTAACGCGGGAGAAGTTCCTGCAGGATCCTTACCGCGCGGGCAACAGAATGTATCGCACCGGCGATCTGGTTCGCACACTAGCTGACGGGTCTCTCGAATTCTTAGGGCGGCTGGATTATCAGGTGAAAATCCGTGGATTCCGGATTGAACTGGGCGAAATTGAGAATGTGCTGATGCAACAACCGGAGGTAAAAGACGCGGTGGTTGTCGCACACGGCGAAGGTAATGCGAAGAGGCTGGTAGCGTACCTCTCCCCCAACGACGAGCAGAGCTGCGAAGTCGAGAGCTTGAAGCGGGCGTTAGCTGCGGTCCTGCCGGCGTACATGATCCCGTCGGCTGTGATGGTGCTGGAGTCGCTGCCACGGAATCCGAACGGCAAGGTCGACCGGAAGGCTCTGCCTGAACCAAGCCTCTCGCGCGCATCCAAACCGAATCGTAGTCCCAGAAGCGGAACCGAGCAGACCTTACACGCCATCCTCTGTGAAGTGCTGCAGGTCGACACCGTCAGTATCGATGACAATCTTTTCGAGATGGGAGCTGATTCGATTCAGATCTTCCAGATTGCCGCCCGGGCTAACCATGCAGGTTTGGATATCAGTGTGCAACAGGTGCTGCGCAATCCCACCATCGAAGCGCTTTCTCTAGCCAGCGTGGCGCCGGTGTCGAGTGAGCGTACGCCGAAGTTGAAACCGATCGTCCCCCTCTCTCGCGAACGGTTTCGGGTACCGTACCGGGGAAAATCTGTAACGAGACCGGTCGGCGAGGCGACGCCAGGACGCAACTGACTCATGCGGCTTTACCTCTTGTCGGCGCTGAATCCGGTCGCTGACCGGCTCCTGAAGACACTCTGAACGCTTCAACAGTGAGCCAGCAAAAGATCGAAGAACGCCCACAGTCAGTAGAGACGACACATCTGTGCACCGGCTAGCGCGGAAAGTGTTTCCAGACTGACCACATGCTCGTTCACGCTGGCGACAATCAGGAAAAACGCTACGCTCGCTTCAGGTACTTGTGAACGGTGCTCAGGTGCCGCCGTCTGCCACGCCACAGTTCTCATGGCCATTCGATCGATGACGCTTTTAGCTCCTCGAACGACGTCTAGAAACAAGTCGGGGCCAGCATCTGTAGCGACGTAACGTTGACGCGGATCTCTCCGGCATCCTTGATCAGAACGCCCTTTACCGCGACCTTCTGCCCTTTGTGACCCGACGGATTGAAGACACTTACGCCTAGAAGTTGGTACCGTCGATTGCCCAACGGGTTGGTGGCGGCGGCCTTTAGGGCTACGGACGATGTCGCCTGGATCTTGGACGCGACAGGGTCGCTAGCGCTGGTCAGTATCCACCCTGGAGATGGACCTCGCTCCAGGCAACCGGCAATCGCGGCGATCTCAAGGGCAGTCTGCGCTCGCTGTTCCTCCGCCGGCTTAGTCAGATCCTGGCCGTCGATCGTGTACTGGATAAACGGAGTGAACATTTCATCCCAGCTCTGGTTCTCATCGCGAAAGTAGACTTCCTTTTCAGGGCTGGGGTTATTCTTGTTCTTCTGCGAATTGTCGTAATGGGCCGTGACGACGAGCTTGCTGCCTGCCGGCAGCTTGAGCGGCGTTTCGAGTTCGTAAGCCAGTTGCCAGTTGAAATCGTATTTCGGCACGCGGAGCACCGTTTCCTCGCGCCCATCGGGATAGATAATTGCGTACGTGAAGTCCTTGCCACGCAGGTGCGCGTGCGGTTGGAACTGGTAAATCGTCACAGGCTCGGTGTAGGCCGTTATTCCGATTAGCGGAAAGTTCTCTGCGTACGGTGGAATCGGGGGAATCGCCATGCGGGTGCCCTCGGCCTTCTTCCCTGGGATATCCGTTAGCAATTCTCTGCCGTCAGCGATGATGGTTTCTCCCGAGGCGGCTACCCGAAACAGCTGATGTTTCGGTGGTCCCGGCTGGAACCAAAAGCCAATCATCGACCGGTCCTTTTCCGGCTTGCCGGTGGTTTGATAGTGGATGTTGAAGTTGATGTACAAGTTTGTGCCGCCCTTCAGGAGTTTGGCGCTCCCGTTTCCGTACATCTCGAAAGTCGTGCCCGGCGTGTACACTCCCAGAATGTCGAACAGTGCAGGATTTCCCGGAGCAGTGACTGCGGGTCTCGCCGCGCTTAAACGGTTCGGAATTCCTAGCTGCCGGGCGAGCAGCGCGAACTTATCAAGGTCAGCAGGTGTCACCCCGTTGTCTAGCGCCAACTCGGTGATCGCCATGTGGTGTACAAGGGCGCGATTGCCAGGGCGTGTCTGGCTGGCGACGACCCACTTGTCCTCAGAGAAATTCAGCTTGGCCAGGTACCTTGTGTAAGGGATTTCACCCTTTGCCGGCGCCTGAACCTCACCAGGCAACGAGACGACAAGGTCCGGTGCGAGTCCCTTCGGATGGAGCCAGCCCTCCACAAGGCCGGGCACCGGCGGCAGGCCGGCATCGCTCCCTTTAGGGGCGCCCGCATTGACCCAGGCCACCAGCATGTCTATGTCCCGCCGGCTGAGCCGTGCGTCGTTGCGAAACTTCAAGCTGCCGTTGGGGTCCGCCGGCCACGGCGGCATCTCGCGCAGCAGCACTTTTTCCTTCATCGACTTGGCCCATGGCCGCGCCGCGTCATACGACAGGAAAGACACGGCCGATGCTATCTCCCCCGGACGATGACACTTCACGCAGTTCTTGAATAGTATTGGCGCCACGTCCTTGTTGAAGGTGGGCGCAGTGCCCTCGCCGGCAGAAGCGACAGCCAGCAAACCCAGCGCAAACTCGGCGACCACACCAATCCACACTACTACTTTCCTTGTTTGCGTCGATATCATCAATACGAGAACCAGACCCCTAGCGGGGTACGATGCTATATCGAGTTTATCCGAAAAGCACGGTTGGAATTGGGCTTGAGCTCCGCTGTAAGCATGCATTCTCGCGAGCACGGCGCGCGCCAAGAGCATGGGCTTCCGGAGCCGTCAGACCGAGCAAGATTTTACAAACTAAAAGAAATGGATCCATGACCGCGCAGATTATTTCCTTTGATTCGTGTCGCTTGCCGCCTGCCAATAAATGCAACAACTTGCTGATATGCGATTTCGCCGGCTGCCCGGCGGCGGATTAGTAGACAAGCGCCGAAGCTACAACCGCTGGAGTACTAGGTCATTTTAATCTGGTTGCTACCAGGCCAGAGATCCTCGCAATTGCAGATGACCACGCTTCGCTCGCTTCTAAAATCAAACGCTTACCGGGAAAATTGCAGTCTAAAGATCCCATCTTTGCAGGGCATCTGGCATTTCGTTCTATATCGTACTAGAACCGTGTGTCGGTAGGCGTAAGTAGTCATTATTAGAAACTGACATATTGACGGGTCATCATATCTTTGCGACGATACCTAAACGGATGTGTGGGCTACGGGATATCTTACTAGCGCGAGTTTTTTGTCTCTCGTCGCTGCTTATCACTTCGGGCACTTCGTTTGCTGCTGTTTCGGTAACCACCCAGCACAACGACCTTAATCGGACGGGATCCAATCCTAACGAGACCATCCTAAACACTTCCAACGTCAACGTCAGTAGCTTTGGAAAATTGTTTTCGCGGAGCGTCGACGGCCAGATCTACGCCCAGCCGCTCTATGTCCCTAACGTAACGATCCCTGGGCAGGGGGGCCACAACGTAGTTTATGTCTGCACGGAGCACAATAGCGTATACGCTTTTGATGCGGATGTTGCAGCCGTTTCCGCTCCGCTGTGGCACGTCAACCTTGGCCCGTCGCTACCCGCCTCGGTCATTAACAGTTTCAAGGACCTCGTGGGAGAAATTGGCATCACGTCCACCCCGGTCATTGACCCTGCGTCCAACACATTGTACGTCGTGGCCGAAACCTATGAGAACAGCGTTGCGTTCTTTCGGTTGCACGCGCTGGATATCACTAGTGGAAGCGAGAAGTTCGGTGGGCCGGTGGCGATTCAAGGTAGCGTGCCGGGAACGGGCAGCGGTAACGTCGCTGGTACAGTAACCTTCAATCCGATAATGCAGTGGCAGCGTCCCGGTCTGGCGCTCGTTGGCGGTAATGTATACATCGCGTTTGGGGGTCACCAGGATGTTTCGCCGTACCACGGCTGGGTCTTTGGATATAGCGCGTCGACACTGCAGCGCGTAGCGGTCTTAAATACAAGTCCGGATGCAGATGCCAGCGGCGTCTGGCAGTCTGGATTGGGTCTGACGGCAGACACCAACGGCTTCCTGTACCTCCAGACGGGCAACGGCCTTATGGACGTCAACACCGGCGGCACGGACTATGGAGACAGCGTCATTAAGGTGAATACGTCGCCCAACCTGGCCATTGCCGATTACTTCTCCCCTTCCAATCAAGCCCAACTGGACGCCTCAGATACGGATTTGGGTTCGCAAGGGCCGCTGCTGATTCCGGGAACTTCCTTAGGAGTTGGGGGCGCAAAGGACGGCAGGGTGTTTCTGTGGAATAGAAACAACCTAACTCATTTCAATAGTACTGACCAGATCGTACAAGAGTGGCAAGCTTCGTCTGGCGTCCTTTTTGGCGGCAACGTCTTCTATAACTCAACTCTCTATGTCTGGGGATCTGGTGATTACCTGAAGGCATTCGCCTTCAACGGATCCAGTTTCAACTTGACTCCGGTCTCGAAGAGTACCTTTCTGATTTCTAATTCCTTCCCAAATACTCCGGCGATGTCAGTGTCCTCAAACGGCGCCACTGCGGGCAGCGGTATTCTGTGGGCAACCTATTCGATAAATGGCTCCGCAGACGGTAATGCTTACCCTGGAATTCTGCGCGCCTTTGATGCCTCCAACGTAAGCAGAGAACTATGGAACAGCACTCAGAATCAAAGCAGGGATGCGTTAGGAAGTTGGTCGAAATTTAACCCGCCCACGATTGCCAACGGAAAGGTTTATGTCGCCACTTTCGACAGTGTCCTTCAGGTATATGGACTGCTTTCAAGCGACACCATCACGCCGACGGGCGGCACACCGCAGAGTGCGACAGTGAACACGGCGTTTACGACGGCGCTGCAGGCGACGGTGAGGGATGCCAGCAGTAACCCGGTGAGCGGAGTGGTGGTGACGTTCACGGCGCCGGCCAGCGGAGCCAGCGGGAAATTCGGCAGTTCGGAGACCGCCACGGCGACCACTAACAGCAGCGGCGTGGCGACGGCGCCGACAGTTACGGCCAATGGCACGGCGGGCAGTTACATGGTGACTGCGAGCGCATCGGGAGCGAGTCCGGCCACCTTCAGCCTCACGAATAACTCCTCCGGAGGCACGACGGGTGGATCTCTCAGCGGAAGCGGCGACAGCCTGGCCACGGGGGCGAACCTGACGACAGAGGGCAGTCTGGATTGGGAGCATTGGGATGCGGTGGGCACCGTGAACCGCAAGGCGGGAGTGAGCGCGCAATTGAGCGCGTATACGTTGGTAGGGTCGAATTCACTGGGGTCATACACGAATGATCCGCGGCCATTGAGCTGGACCGATGGGACGCCGACGGCGAGCAGCACGGGCAACACCCACGGGTTGTGGTCAGCAGGTGCCGGGCAAGGATTCACGTTCACGGCGCCGGCGGGCACCACTAGCCGGACGTTGACGGTGCATGTAGGAGGATATCAAGGTAACGGAACGCTGACGGCGCATTTATCGGATGGGTCCGCCGCTGATTTCGTCGATACCACCACAGTGGCGGCGGGGCAATTTGACCGGAATTACCGGCTGACATACAACGCGGCATCAGCGGGGCAGACCTTGAAAGTGACGTGGGTAATGGTGTCTGGGTCCGGTGGCAACGTCACGTTGAACGGAATCGCGCTTACGAATTCCAGTTCAACCCCGTCGAGCATTACGGCGACTGGGGGTACGCCGCAGAGTGCGACAGTGAACGCGGCGTTTACGACGGCGCTGCAGGCGACGGTGAGGGATGCCAGCAGTAACCCGGTGAGCGGAGTGGTGGTGACATTCACGGCGCCGGCCAGCGGAGCCAGCGGGAAATTCGGCAGTTCGGAGACCGCCACGGCGACCACTAACAGCAGCGGCGTGGCGACGGCGCCGACAGTTACGGCCAATGGCACGGCGGGCAATTACATGGTGACTGCGAGCGCATCGGGAGCGAGTCCGGCCACCTTCAGCCTCACGAATACGGCTGGAGCGGCGGCCAGCATAACGGCGACTGGGGGCACGCCGCAGAGCACGACAGTGAACACGGCGTTTACGACGGCGCTGCAGGCGACGGTGAGGGATGCCAGCAGTAACCCGGTGAGCGGAGTGGTGGTGACATTCACGGCGCCGGCCAGCGGAGCCAGCGGGAAATTCGGCAGTTCGGCGACCGCCACGGCGGCGACCAACAGCAGCGGCGTGGCGACAGCGCCGACATTTACGGCCAATGGCACGGCGGGCAGTTACAGCGTGACGGCGACCGTGTCTGGGGTGTCGGCTCCAGCCATCTTCAGCCTGACGAATAACGCCTCCGGAGGCACTACGGGTGGATCTCTCAGGGGAAGCGGCGACAGCTTGGCCACGGGGGCGAATCTGACGACGGAGGGCAGTCTGGATTGGGAGCATTGGGATGCGGTGGGCACGGTGAACCGCAAGGCGGGAGTGAGCGCGCAATTGAGCGCGTATACGTTGGTAGGGTCGAATTCACTGGGGTCATACACGAATGATCCGCGGCCATTGAGCTGGACTGATGGGACGCCGACGGCGAGCAGCACGGGCAACAAAAACGGGTTGTGGTCGGGAGGTGCCGGGCACGGATTCACGTTCACGGCGCCGGCCGGTACCACTAGCCGGACGTTAACGGTGCATGTTGGAGGATATCAAGGTAACGGAACCCTGACGGCGCATTTATCGGATGGGTCCGCCGCTGATTTCGTCGATACCACCACAGTGGCGGCGGGGCAATTTGATCGGAATTACCGGCTGACATACAACGCGGCATCAGCGGGGCAGACCTTGAAAGTGACGTGGGTAATGGTGTCTGGGTCCGGTGGCAACGTCACGTTGAATGGAATCGCGCTCCAATAAACCCGCCTTGCACTGCTGTCAGGTAACGGTCAAATACTAAGAACCGCCGAAGCCGCCTCACTGTTGCCAAAAAAACAATACAAACATACTCAAGCTCCGGAAAAATGAGATTCGGCCGGCTATTGAGCGCGTCTCCCAGTTTGCCGATGAGCGCGTCGAGGAGGCGTAGATGGGAGCGGTTGGGTGAACGAGCGAAAGGAGCTCCCGAAGGGGAGAATGTGCTTCTAAGGACCCAACGGAGTGGCTCGGTGTATATTAATCAGGAGCCCAAATGAAAGTTCCGAATAACGTGATAGAGAGCAGCCGTGCAGCCGCTGAAACCACTCAGAATCATCCACTGCGACCTCGCTCATACCTCCTTTCATCGGCCGTGTGGGCGCTGTTCACCGTTGTTTTTATCGGACTTGTTGTTGTTCGATGGCCCTCTATTTACAATTTTGTTGTGTTCGGGTTCAGCGATCAGGGTAGTTTTATTACACTTGAATCTCTGGTCGAGAAGCATCTCCGGCTCGGCGTTGACGTAGGTTACACCTACGGGCTGCTTCCCGTTCTGTTGCAGCATATGTTCTCGTCGCTCATCGGACGGGGGTACAAGCTGAGCTTGGCTTTTGGAGCCGTCCACTTAGCAGGAATGGCCCTTTTCTGGACACTGCTTTGGCGGCGGCTGGGGATGTCCCCTGAGTTCCTTGTGGCGCTGCTGCTCCTAAGCCCGCTTCTCGCGATCAGCATGCCGGTGCCAGCTCACGGACTGCTTCAGCTATCCGTCGTGTTCGGACTCCTGTGTCTACTAGCAGGTAAGCTTCCACAGGCGCTAGTAATCGCCCTTATCGGATGGCTGTCCGTCCCGTCGCTAACGATCGCACTCGCAGGGTTGGTTTGCGGATGGATGGCGATAACTTGGTGGACGGGTCCGTACCCTCGCAAAATCACCGTTCTGCTTCGGTGGGTTCTACCGGGATTATCTATTGCGCTCGGGCTAGCGTTGCTGTTGGGGTTCTGCTTTGGAGGGGATTCGCTGCGGGCGACCATTCTACCTACGGGGGGCGCGGCGATGTATAAGGCCATGCGCTTCGGTATCTTCGCTGATGGCTGGTATTATATTCATCCCCCGGGAGCCCGAATAGGTTACTATCTGGGCACAAAGGTCGGATGGTGGATTTTCGGGACATTTTTGCTGACCTTCTTAGCCGCACGCGCGGCGTTGCAGGTCTGGTCCGAGAAAAGAGTCACAGAACTCTCCATTTTCATACTTTCCTGTTGGATACTGCACGTCACTTTCATTCTCATCGCCTTTGGGAACGGCTACCACACCATGTACTACGACCCGATCATCGTGGCGGGAGTGCTAGCTGGCCTTTCCACTGTTTCATCTCGACCTTTGCGGTCGGCGATTTTAGCCTTGTTCGTATTATTGGGCGTGCTCGGGCAGTACGAACTTCGGGGCGCCCGGCGCGAATGGGCCGGCTTCCATCGATCTGCTTCTACTGGTTTCCTGTATGCGTCTTCGGCCTTCGAATCCGAATGGAAGCCGATTTTAGAGGCGGCCTCAAAACGCAACGTTCTAGTCCTTTCTTACGGAAACGGCGCGCGTGAATTCTTTCCGCAGGTTCACATGCCCGACAGTTGGTTTCTGCTCCCGGGGCTATTGAAAGACAGGGAGCGTGCGGAAATTATCGAGCAGATCGGAAGAGCCGACCTCGTTGCTGAGAGACTTGGAGAAACGACCCGTTTCATCGACGAGGACGCGCAGCTCCAGAGCGCCCTGGCCCAATTCCCACACAAGACATCCGGTATAAGTTTTCGTGTCTGGCAACGGTAGGAGTGCGCACCCTTGTGTACGCCGGTCCCGGGACTCCATGCACGAGTTGACAGCCCCGTCAGCAAGCTGAGTCCTTGTCGTCACAACACTGCTCAAAACTTTACGTGCGCCTCCTCATAGGGTTAGCCTTGCGGGGATCGTTGACCCATTCCGATGGGGGTGATCCTACGAAACGACGACGGTTTGCCCGCGCTTTTATCAAACGCCTCGGGAAAAATGGAGGTTATGATGGCGCGAGAGAGCAAGTCGGCCATCGTCGTCTGCGTGGCCGTAGCGCTACCATCACGAGGTAGGCCCATAATGATTCGCTGGATGTTTTGTCTCATCGCTGCCGCATATTTACTTCAACCCGTTAAGGCGGCGTGCACCGCTACGATCACCAATCCAACGGCAGCGTCGATTCAGCCCGGCGTTGTTAATTGGACCATGACTACCTCCGGGTGCCCATCTGCTTACTCCGCGACGTGGCAACTGGATGATTTCTACAACATCGGAGTTGTTTACGGCCCTCTGTTCACGCTCACCAATTACAACACCGGTACGCCGACCGACGGCCCGTTTAACGTGCGAGTGATCCTACGTGATGCAACCGGGGCGGTCGCTGAGTCCAGCAACTCGGATGCCTCGACGTTGAATTATCGTCTCCCTGCCGTCACGATGGACAGCAATGCAAACTCGCTGGTCTTGCTGTCATTTCAGGGGACCGCCTTGGGTACATATTGCACCGGCAGTTGCGGGGTGCTCGCGAACTGGAGTTCGGTGAGCAACATGATGTACGGACTTGGAATGGGTTTAGACCCAGCCGGGGACGTTACAGCGCTGACAATCGGGAGTGCTCAGTGATGCGCCGGATTCTCTTCATTATTCTCTTAGCTCGTTCGGCCTTCGGGCAGACGCCGACGCCGGCATGGACCAACATCGGCACAGGTCTATCCAATCAGCCCAGCACGGCGGCTGGATATAGCAAATACATTTATGATTCGGTTGCTGGCCAGGTTTTCGTTCTTGGGCGCCCATCAGGCAACACCGGCATTTACGCGATGCAATCTGCGTGGCTATCTACTGGCGCTAGCCCTGTGTGGACCGTCCCGGCCGCTTTGGGTACTGGAACGACCAGCGACTATTGCAAGATGGCCACTAGCACGCTCCCCGGCGACGCACATCCGATGGGCGGGTATGCTCAGGATACAAAGCGGGGCCTAATCTGGCTGGTGGGCGGGCTGAACACTGCATGCCCAGGAATCACAGGCGCAGGATTCACCGGCACGACGGTTAGCGCTTTAGGTGTGGCCACTTTCCCGAGCGCCGTTCACGTGACTCTCGGAGGGCCTGCTGGTGGCAACGATTGGGTTGGCCAAGGTGTGAAGGTCGGAGGCGTAGCGTGCGCCACGATCAGCTCCATTATCGACGATCATAATGTTCAACTGAGCAACACGACGTGCCCGACCGGAGCGCAAACATTCACCTTCACCGACCTGGGGAACGTGCAGCCTCGGCAGTACATGTACTACATGGTGCTGAATTCGAACCCGAATTCCAACACGTGGACGCGCGTTGCCCTGTCGTCGTTTCCGCTGAATCTGGCCGCGACTGCTGTCGAGAGTATGGTGTATGACTCGGACGACGATGTGCTGATCGAGTACGGGTACGACGGTGGATCAAATACGAACGACTTGTGGCGCTATTGCCCGACGGTACCGAACGGCGGCGGAACTCCCACGGGAACGCTGAGCGCCGCGCAAATCTCTGGCGGCTGCACGCTGGCAGATACGTGGACGAACGATTGCCCAGTTGCGGCGGCTGGCGGGCAGAGCGGACACACGGGAACTACCGGGGCATGCAGCAGTACAGGTATCATTCTCCCGCCCGATTTTGAATATCCCGGCATGGAATATGACCCTTACACGAAGAAGGTCTATGTGTATGGTGGAAAAGACAGCGGTGGAAATCAGAAAAATTCCATATCCACTTACAACATTCCGACCAAGCAGTGGAATTTATCGGTGTGCACGGCGCCGTGTAGTCCTCCACCCGTACCTGGCTCGGTTGGCTCAGGACCGGCGTTTCCAGAGTTCGCACTCAACACCGCAACCCACAAGCTATACGTCCATCAATTCAACTATGCCGGCGCAACCGTCCCACCCACCGATTGGCTGTTCGATCCCTCCGTTGGTGCATGGAGTCAGTTGTCTTCCACGGGAGGCGGACATACCAATGCCAGCGTAATCATTTCGCTGACTCAATCCACGCATGGGGTGGCGACCATGGTGAACACGCACTATGGCGCTACATTGTCCGCCAGTGGAGCTGTCGGCATCATCGGAGCTTTGGGCACGGGATGCTCGGGGTTGAACGCGGCGAATACTTCGAGCACGAATACTTCTGTTAACAACGTCGGCACTAGCCCATCATTTCTCGTTACGATCCAGCCTGACACGACGGCCTGCACCTACACGAATAGTTCAGCCGTCATGTGGGACACGTCGTCAGTGGCCGGGATGCAGTACGATCCGGTTCACAATCAGCTCATCACTATTGCCGGCCGTCCGCTGGCAAAGCTGGATATCTGGCGAGGTCCACTAAGCGGCGGCAATCCAGTCAGTATCACCACAACTTCCTTACCCACTTCCACCGTCAGCGCAACCTACTCTTCGACGGTTACGGCGATCGGCGGCACGACGCCTTACACGTGGTCGATTTCAGCGGGCGCGCTGCCGGGTGGATTGAGTATCAATTCATCCACCGGGGCGATCACGGGTACGCCGACGATGGCGGGGTTGTTCAGTTTCACGGTCTTGGTCACGGATAGCACTACTCCGACGCCGGGGACGGCGACGGCTAATTTAACGATCACCATTAACCCCTTGCCCACGATCTCGAACACGAGCCCGCTCGCGTCAGGGACGCAGAACTCCGCTTACGGTCCCGTGCAGCTCCTCGTTGCAGGTGGAACCGCGCCGTTCACTTTTGTGTTAACGTCCGGTTCGCTTCCGGCCGGCGTAACAGTCAGTGGCAGCGGCCTCGTAAGTGGCACGCCAACAGCGGCGGGAACCTTCAATGCGGTATTCACAGCGACTGATTCGGTCGGTGTGGCGACTCCCGGCAAGACACTGCAGATTGTCATTGCATCAGCGAATCCACTGGTGATAACTCCGTCCTCTAGGCCATCCTCTACGGTCGGCGCGACATATTCTCAGTCTTTGGCTAATGATGTAAGTGGCGGATCGCCACCTTACACATTCACAACCACGGCGCAGGCTGGCGCGTTTCCATTTGGCACTACGCTTTCTTCTGCTGGGTTGCTGCCAGGTACGCTGACCTCCGCTGCGACATATCAGTTCAAAGTTAAGGTAACCGACAACTTGGGGGCGAATGCCACAAGCACGAACTACTCAATTCTCGTCAATGCCGCGCCCGTCATCACAACGCCGACGCCGTTGCCGTCCGCTTCCGGAAATAGCCCATACTCAGTAACCCTGACTGCTAATCCCGCTGGGACGCTGCCCGATGCCTGGTCGCTTTCTTCTGGGGCCTTGCCGAGTTGGGCATCCCTCAGCCCATCTGGTGTTATTTCGGGCTCTCCCTCTGGCACCGGTACGGCCACGTTCACGATTGCAGTTACGGATAGCGTTGGCGTAGTAGCGACCAAAGCCTTTACCTTGGTGACGACTGCCCCGACGTTTTCCATCCCACTGGAAGTCCGCGAGCTTTTGATTCCCGGAACTCCTACGCCGATGAGTAATGGCGTGAATCGCGCAGCGGGTGAACCGTTCTGTATGGGGGTTCCTATAGCAGATTCGTTGGGATTGCCAGGGGCCTCTACGGGCTCGTATGGCTTGACCAACACGAGCGCGGCGCAATTCCGGGTGCTCGGTGTATGGCCGGACGGTTTCGCAAAATGGGTCAAGGTCTGCGGTCTGCCCACGGCCACGCTCACGGCAAGAGGGACTATCAGCAATGTCTCATTCACGAACTCCGGCAGCGGAAATACAGGTTCAGGCATTGCCACAGACAACGGATCAACCATCACCGTAGCAACGGGCACTGCGACGTTCACGATCAAGAAGGCCAATTTTAACGTGCTGGATTCCGTTGTGGTTGGCAGCACCACGCTAGTAACCACTGGCACTGCCGCAACTCGCGGCTTAGTGCTCTATGGTCCGAATCCAACGGCAACCTATCCCGGAAATGTGACTTGCTCTCCGCAAACGGGCGGCACGGATTGTTCTCCGACCGGAGCTGGAGTGCTCTACTCCTCGGCCAACGATCCGAACTCCACCTGCGCGATTGACGCAGGCGGCGCGGAAAACGGGCCGGTGATGGCTACGATTGTCTGCTACGGAAATCTGGTCGACAACGCAAGCCATCCCTACATGCAGTACACTGTGCGCGAGACGTTTTACGCAAACAAAAATTATGCAAAAATCACCGCTGTACTTCGGAACGCAAATTACGACACCTCGGCGATTCCGTCACCAGATAAGTCGGGGAGCACCTTCAATTCGGCGTACAAAGGGTTTCAATCCCTAGAAATCCGTGTCCCCTTTACTCCGGCGAATGGCAGTGCTCTGAATTATACCATTGCCACGGACGCGACTCCGCAAACGGGAACCGTTGCGCAGAACGGAACGGACTCCGCTTACATCTACCAGGGACAGGAAAACTGGATGCTCGGAACGCTGTCGAGCGGGACGACATGCCCGTACCAATCGGCATCGTGCGCCAATCTTTTCACGCCGGATACCGGGTTCAAGGTAGTGAAGAACGGCGCCACTCTTTATACGGGAGCAGGAAGTCCCGCGCAGGTCGCTTCCGGTTATGCGGACATTACCGATTCGGCTGGGAACGGGATGGAGATCGGCATCTACCAGATGGCGGCGTACTTTCCAAAGTCGCTCGAATTCGACGGAGGCGGTACGGACGTAAGGATCGGAATCTTCCCCTCTCAGAACTCAATCCCCGAGTATCAAGCGTGGCCCGCGTGGAACATCACCGATACGTTTATGCAGTTTCACACCTCCACACTGACTGCCCAGAACCTGTCGGATGAATTCTATAAATGGCAGCAGTATCTAGTGGTCCGACCGGCTTCACTGAGCTATGTCAATTCCACGGGAGCCTACCCGTTTCCAATTCCTGACCCGGTACAGGAAGACAACTACTACGTTGGAGTGGCCAACGAGTATGCGAATGCGGTGGGGACGCAACCTGCTCTCGCCCTCAGCAAATTCTGCTATCAGGGAGTAAGTTCTCCTTGCATGCCGGATCGGGGAGCTACGGCCACGCTTCAAAGCGTGGACCGCAATGCCGGGGTATTCCGACAGACCGCTTGGGGTGACTCTGGTCCATACAACCAGGAGGAATTTCGCCTTCAGAGCCTGCACAGATTTAATCAGCGAGGATTTACCGGCGAGCTGTTTAACGCCTCGTCGTTTTTCCGAATGTTCGCAGAAAAAGGCCAGCCGCATGCGGACGGACAGAACTCCTCCGACAGCACGGTCAATGGGTTCACCTGGCGCGGCCGTCCCACGAACGAACTCAACGGCTTCGGCGCTCCAGCGCTCGGCTGTGGCAGCAACAGCAATGCGGCCTGCTCCACAGTTACCAATCACACGCAGTCATTCGTGTCCTGGTTCGCCAACGATCCCGGCACGTTGCACCAGCACATCAGCGGGATTCTCTATTACTATTTCCTGACCGGAGACGAAACACTCAACGAATCCATCCTGCCGTTAAAAGACTTCTATATGAGCAATCCGAACACTTACCAGTATGGTGATGTGTTCGGCTCCAATCACGTCCCGCGAACGATCGGGCTCAACTTAATGAACGGTGCGCGGTTCTCAGAATGGCTCGCAGCGCTTGGCGATCCCGACAGTACGGCTGTCTTAAATCAAGCCGCTCACGTTTTCGCCGACGTGGTCAAGCCGGATGTTTGCACCAATAACTATCCATCCGGCTGCACGATGCCACTGTGGTGGGACCAAGGTACTGGCGACCCCGCAGGGACAAGCCGAGTGCGGGGCTTTTACATGGGCTCGCGCGGCTCGGGCTGGTGTCCTGCGGGGGATTTCGGCTTGTTTCGGGTGACGACTGTGGGGGCGAACAATGGCGTCTCAGGTTGCACGAGCGCAACGGTGACAATCGGCGGAGGGAATGGCGGCAATGCAACCCCTGGAACCGTGACAGCTAACGTATCTGGTGGAGTGGTGACCGGCTACACTATCACCGATCCGGGGCATAACTATGTAGGGGCTGATTTTCCAGTGAGTTGCACGGTTACTCCCGTAGGGTGCTCCCAGACGCCACAGTGTCAAGTCAATCTGCAACAGATGGGCGTACGCGGTACCGAGGCGTTCATGTCGAGCATCCTAATCGAAGGTATGGGCGAATTGCGGAGAGTGCTTGGGCCTACGTGGCCGGACTATGAACTGGCCGGGGATATGACTTATGGAATGGCTCAAGCCACGATGAACGAGATGGTCAGCGACAACGGCTCAAGCAATTGGTGGGATGGCGCTCAATCGAATACCGGATGGACTCTGTACAACGGATTTCACTATTTTCTGTGGGCAGATAAGCCCAATACCTGCCCCAATGGCACGGTGAGCCCGCAAGACCCACTGGATATTTTCGGTTCCACTTATTACGATCACTACACCATCCCTACCGCTGGGCAGAGCATGTTTTACAACCTCTATGAGCTGTGGGCGAACAACGGATTCGTGGCAGGCACGGCAACCGATTGGAGCCGGTTACTGAAGATCGCAATGGCTCGAATGACCGCTTCGAGTGGCGTGCCTGCTGATTTCGGGCAGTCGCAGATTGGCTCGATGATCTATCTCATTAACAATCCGGGGAACACCGCTCTGTACGACGTGCCGTTTACTCTCACCAACAATGGAGGCGGGAGCTACACGGTCAGTTACCCGGCTCTACCTGACGGCACACAATTCGTGCGGGTAAAGTGGTCACCCAAATTGATTGTCAACTCGGGAGGGTTGGCCACGGCAGGTCAGAAGTGCGATGCCTACGGGCTCTTGGGATTCGACAATCGGGTGACTCAAACGTTTGCCTGTGATCCTAACAACTACAGTACCTGGGCAGCGGCCAACGTCACAAACGATTCAGGAATTTGTTCTGGCGGGAGTTGCGGAACATCATTCACGGTGACTGGTACGGGCGTGACCAACCTGAAGGCCGGAAATTTTAGTGTGAAGGCTATCGCTCCGTCACCACCTATATCATCGCCCTGCGGCGTCAGCGTCACGAATCCCACGGCTTCCGCTACGGTTTCGGGTTTGATTAATCTGGTCCCAGCGCTGGGCAACTGCCCATCTGCGTACTCCGCGACGTGGCAACTGGATGATTTCTACAACATCGGAGTTGTTTACGGTCCTCTGTTCACGCTCACCAACTACAATACTGGTACGCCGACTGACGGCCCGTTTAACGTGCGAGTGATCCTACGTGATGCAACCGGGGCGGTCATTGCCACGAGCGCCGACGTGCATTTCGTTATCCAGAATTTTGGTTTAGGTTCCACGATTTCTGTCTCATCGCTGACCTCCGGCTCCGGCGATGTGACGGCGACTTTTAATCAGAACCCGACAGTCAGCGGTACGTTGTCGTTCGATTGGAGAACGTCCCACAGCCCCAGCACCAATATCGTTCACACGACATTTGCGCTGGATTCTCAGCAACTACCGACAGATACTTCGTTGCCGCCGCATACTTCGTTCGACACCACACAGCTCACCAATGGTACACATCTGATCTGGAGTCTTGGGTATTGCGTTCAGACAGATTCAACGTGCGGCGGTGCGATTGGGGGGCCGATTCCTCGGATCTTCATTGCATTCACGGTCAACGTTCAAAACGGCACGGTGCTGCGAGGTGTGCAGCCAAATTTTGAGAACGTCTCACTGACTGTTGGTCAGACATATACGCTGAGTCCGGCGTTAGCTCAAACGGACGGCACAACCACTTCAGGCACGTTCGATTACACGATGGACTTCGTTTGCAACCTGGCGGAGCGCAGCCAGACGCAGATTCCATACCCTTGCACTTCAGGAAATGCAAATCCGCCGACCAGCGCCCAGGGAGCTGCATACATTAGTCTAGGCTGTTCCTCTTTGTGCTCTTCCCCGGTTACCATTACGGCGAACGCAGTTGGATTGACTTTTGTAACTATTACGGATCATGCGAGCGGCAAGTCAATTCCGGTCGAGGTAGATGTCCGCGACACTCTTGCCATTCGGCATTTCGGGAAATGCGGCACCATTTACACGTCCTACACTCCGGGAGGAGCCTGTCCGTCCATTTTCCGGACCTCGATTGAAAACGCCACCTTCGGAAGCAACTCAAATCCCGATACGTTTTATCAGAACGAGTACGTCCGGGATGGATACACGGCGTGGGAAAGCCAGTTTTACCAAGCACCGAACAACGGCACCACTAACTATTCAACCTTCTCGGCGTGGCAAAGCGTTGCGAACACCACGGAGTTTACGCCGATCACAAACCAACTCGCCGCCATGCCTGGTCTGTGCCTGGTCCTGCGCGGCGAAAACTACACGCAACACCCACAGGACTCGATCGAGGCGGAACAAGGCGCCAGCGCCTCCTGGACCCCGGCAGATCCATTACTTTATTCCCTTCAGCAACTGTCGCCCACTGGCTTGATCTGCGGTGCGGAGCAACGGGACGAAGCGGACCAGGGGCTTGGACTGAATCCGGCATTTTCGATGAAGTTCTCGGATTCCTCCATCAGTAAGATCGTCTGCAAGACTCACGTCTGCATGGTCTACCCAGGAACATCGGGACTGTACCCCGTGAGCCCGATTTACAATTTTGGTGCAGGTACGGCAGGCTCCACAACATTCATCCGCAACGCGACGACCGCGGCTCTGAATGGGCTGAACACGACGAGCTGCACTTTCAAATCTGATTGGGATGCGTGGCTCAATGGGACGGCTTACTGTACGGACCCCAACACCTCGGCCGCAGTGCCGGACAGTTTCACATTCACAAATGCCTCAGTTGCGGATGGAACGTACAACTCCTCCACCGACGGAAGCCTGGAAATCCTCGGCTACGGAGCCTACACGGGCTACGCCAACTCCGGCTCTCTGCAAGAGCTGAACGACAACTATCAGTACTTCGTGAGTAAGTTCCGCACCGCCGGCATTCCGCAAACGTGGCCGGTGCTTGGGGCGACGGGCTTTGCGTCCAACCTCTACTATTTCGACAACACGATGTCGGATTACATGACCCTGTTTCAGAGCTACGCCGGGGGAACGGACCAATCTCTGGGAACGGGGCTTCCCTGGGGAAACTCTTACTGGCAGTACTACTCGGGCGACATCTTCAAAAAGTGGGGCCTGTTCCCGCACTTAGGAAACCTCTCCGTCAATCGCAATGCGGGTAAGGGCTGGCAGACGGGCGGAGGTGGCAGTCAGTACCCCGTCCACAATCAGACAGTGCCAGTGGTTGGGTTCGTTGCCATGAGCGATATGACTTACAACATGGGCGGCGTGGATATATGCGCTGGCGGAACTTGTTCGATGAGCGGATCGACGCTGACAACCCCTGCTCCGCACAACGTGCCGATCCCCGGCAACTACCTCGGGACGAACTACATCAAAATCACAACTACCGGAAACTCCGACTCCGCGATGAACAGGCACTGGCTCGGGTACCCGACCGGGGCATCCACTCTCAGGATATACAACTCATTCCACGGCACGGTGGGCTGCGTCAGTTCCGGGTCGTTTGGCTCGATCACCATCCGTGGAACGTCCTACACCATCACGAACGATGGCGGTGGCAGCGGCGGTACGGGATATCTTCAATTGGTTGTCTCGGCGGCCATCCCCCCTGATGTCGTCCCTGGAGAGCTTCTCACAATGACGGGTGGAGGGGCAGTGTGTGCGCAAAACCGGCAGGTAGCTTTTTTGGGGTACACAGCATATTCTCCTCAGAGCACAGTCAGTTTTAACATCGCCGATCTCGCCAACAGCACCGGCACCGGCGGCGCGTTCGTCACTAATTCTGATCAAGGAACGTTCAACCCACTGTATGATTTTCAGCAAAATGGCCAACGGTTAGAGTCAGCGGGTCAACAGGCCATCTACCTTGCGGCGCAAGGTAACGCCGGAATACGAGCGTATGCATCTGTGAGTATTAGCGGGGGTCAATGGGCCGTAAGCTGGCCGAATGACAACAGCGTATTGGGATATCAGGAGGGTCCCGTACCCTACCCGAACGTGCAGCTCGAACTCCAGCAACGCTGGTGGGAGATGAGCCCCGGCCTGAACCTGCTAAAGAATCGCCCCTCCCTGTTTCTGACCAACAAAGGACCGGCGCCCTGGATCTCTCCGGGGCCGCCCTACGTCATTGCAGAGTCGGCAACGTCGGCAACTTTAGGAAACACACTGGTGGTTTGGAATATCTCAGAGATTCCGCAGGCTGTGAGCGTGCCGCTGGGAACATTCTGTCAGATCGGTACGAATCCAATTTCAATTTATGAGATGGACTGGCCGCATGCGACCACCAACCTGTTAACCGGTGCTCAGACGAATTACTCGCTGACGATGAATCCCGGTGAGATGGATGTATTTGCCTGCCACAACAGCGCGGCGAGCTTCGTGCAGCCGGTATCCTTTGCGTTCGCGGCACCGGGGGGGACTGCCACAATTGCCATCCAGGTGGTCTACGGTAACTACAACCAGCCGCTGTCGAGTTACACTCGATCCGTGACTGGTTCGTCATCGTCGATCACACTCAACCTCGATACCGGTTGGAGTGATATATGGTTTCGGTTCCAATATCTGGATTCATCGAATACTGTGATTGGCAGTTCTGACTTTGAAAGGATCCCGCAACACTGAAGGATGCAGCGCCCCGTTTCCCGCCATGGCAACTCGCTGACTGAAAACGATCAAATACTGAAAAGCACGATCACTGCCACGCAAGCTGCGACCAAGTAGCTTCCGCGGTCCCGTGTGGCAAAAACGATAGGATCATGATGCAAGGTGCCGCGATTCGAGATCAACAGAAAGCGGCTTAGCCAGTAAATGAGGAACGGACAAATCAGCCACAAACGCTCCGGGTGGTGGTAGAGCGTTAGGGCTTCAGGACTGTTGATGTAGAGCGCGAAGACCACGACGCTCGCATAACTGCTGGCGGCAGCCAGTCCGGTGATTTGCGGAATGTCGACCACATGGTATCCGCGGCCCGGCAGGGCCGTATCCTGAGTGGCCGATTTCACACGCAACTCGCTTAGCCGCTTCGTCAAAGCCAGCGCCAGGAATACAAACATGAAGAAAGCCAGCGTCCAACTGGATATCTGGATCCCAGTCGCCGCTCCCCCAAAGAGAACACGCATCGTGTAGAATCCCGCCAGCGCCAAAACATCCGCAAACAACATCCTCTTAAGCTTGAGCGAATACGCCATGGTCGCCGCCACGTAAGCCAGCAGCAGCCATCGCGCATTCACGGGCAATGCAAGCGACAGAACTGCACCCCCGAACATCAGGACGATGGCGGCGATGACGCCCCATGCCAGTGGAACCGAACCCGACGCAAAGGGCCGCAACCGTTTGTGGAGGTGCCCACGGTCGGATTCTACATCCAGGATGTCATTCACGATGTAGATGGCGGAGGCCGTCAGAGAGAATGCCGCAAAGGCAGTTAGCGCGACCTTTAGGACAGGGGGATCCAAGAACCGATGTGATGTCGCAATAGGCAGGAATATCAGCACGTTCTTCACCCATTGATGCGCCCGCAGAATCCGCCAGAGTCTTTTTCGAGGCCGCGGGAAGCTGGCAACAATTGGAATGCCCTCCCTCAACAGACGAGCGCCGAAATGCTGCGGAACGCCTGCCAACACCGCTCCGGCGGACTGGCGCCAAATCGGAAAGTCGGCGGACGAATTGCCGGCGTACAGAAATTTCTTGCCCGCAAGAGACCGGATGGCCGCCGCCTTCCGGTTTCCTTTCAGGTTCACAGTTTCTGAGGTTGCCAGCACACTGTTGAAGATGCCCAGGTGATCCGCGATACGCCTCGCTACGCGTTCAGGGGAAGCCGTCGCAAGGATCAGCACCCGGCCGCTGGAGTGTTCGGCTCGCAAGTAGTCGAGCACATCCTGGTTGACGGGAAGGGTCGCTGGGTTCGCCGTCCAAAATTCCGCCAACCTGCTTTTGAGATAGGCGCGCCCTCGCATCAGCCAAAACAAGAGTAACGGCGCCTTCCAGGGTCCTGTCTTCAGGAAATCGACCGCCATCTCGGCCAGAGTGTCGGTCAGGAGCAGAGTGCCGTCGAGATCGACGAACAGAGGGGTGAGGTCATCCGATCCGCTCAAAGCGGTTGATGACGCAGGCTGTTTGTCGGAGATCACGTCCACAAAACTGCACTTCCTACATTATAAGGGCGGATTTTCATTCTGCCCCCATCGGGTCCCGTTCAGTATACATCAAGGCCGCTGGAACAACGGCGCCAGCGCAGGGCAACTCGCTGGTAATACTCCAGGCGCCTCTACTTTCGGACGGCGTCAAACAAAGCCGGATGAAATGGGGAGAAATAACCGACGCCAATCATGGCCGCGTTATAAAAGAGGTTCTCTGGCACGGATACGAACTCACGGCGCACCGAAAAGCCTCGAGACGCGCCAAGAACCAATACTTCCGAGTGGCGTCGCGAAGCGCCCGGTGGCTTGTAGTTCGGATATACCGGCTTCGGTTGACATAAAAGATAGTACAGTGCAAATAGAGCGCAAACGTGGAGAGCGCCAGCATGGCCGCCAGCGGCGCCCATCTCACCCAAAACAGAACTGAGAATCGGCGGTATCCAACGCTGACGCTTCAAGTGCTCAAAAGCACCCCACAGTCCAAGTCCGATCAGCCCGCATGAAGTCTCCCGGCACTGTATGGCGCGGGCAAAACCGGTAGAGTTCCGAGTAGGGATCATACACCTGAAGTCGATGGCATCGAAAGCGCCCTCGACCATGACAAGCTTAACTCCCTGCTCCCCGAACAGGACATGAACCAACGCGAAGAGTCTCGCGGCAATCCGAGAAATCCGCACTTTTAGCTTGGCAATGAGTCGCAAGTAATCCAAATCAATGGGTTTCGGGGATACACGTCTCCTCCAAGGGGTTTACGTGACCCGCCGCAAAGCCAGTATTTCGCGTTCGATATAGAGTTTCAAATGGGAATGCCTTCGTTTTGGAACCTAAAGGTGTTCAACCTCCAGTCATGAAACGTCTTATCGGGTACTATAGGTAACTACTGTAGGTAACTGGTGTTAGGAAACCGAAACCAGGGCGGTTGTGCGACGAGCTAACACCCAGAGTGCCGGACAGTACTTCGTCTGCATTATGCTGCTGGTGGACCGCGATCGGGGGTAGCCGTCGCGGCGGGACACCACGCCGGTACTAGTACTCCGTCGTACGGTTCTAGGAAGCATGTCATGCCGAATTCATCAATTTTTCGCTGCAAATGGGGTAACCTTGAAATCCGGAGACAGAAAGTTCAGAAATTGCTCCAAGTCGCCTAGCACAGTTTTTTTAAGGTGGAATTGCAGAGAGAGCAAGCTAAAGGAGCGGTCGCTTGTACTTGATGATAGTCCTCGGAGTTGTGTCATTCCTGTTGTCGCTCGTCTTAACACCCCTCATTCGCGATCATGTCGGCCACCTGGGTTTTCTAGACCATCCTGATGGCATTCGAAAAAAACATTCTGGCCCGATTCCGCGCATTGGCGGACTTGCGATTGCGCTGTCTTATGCAGGCACTTTTGCATTGGCCTTTGTTCTGCCATTCAGTTACACGCATATTTTACGTGACGCTTTGCCAGGGATTTTAAGGCTCACGCTGGTGGCATCGGTTGTTTTTCTGACGGGAGTTGTTGACGATATCTTTGGCCTGAGCGCGTGGAAAAAGCTGTCTGGTATTGGCGCCGCGGCGGTGCTGGCTTACTGGGCTGGCATACGAGTCGATCTTCATTTGGTGCCTGCGGTCTCTACCTACCCGTGGCTTGGCTTTGCTGTTACCATTCTCTGGCTTGTGGGTTGCACAAATGCGTTCAACCTGATCGACGGCATAGATGGCCTGGCGACGGGCGTGGGCCTTTTCGCCAGCGTCACCATGCTACTGGCTGCAATGACCCAGGCCAACATGCCGCTCGCGCTGGCGATGATGCCCTTGGTGGGATGCCTCCTCGGGTTTCTGCGGTACAATTTCAGCCCAGCTTCGGCCTTCCTTGGTGATAGCGGCAGCCTGCTGATCGGGTTTCTTCTGGCGTGCTACGGCGCGTTGTGGAGCGAGAAGTCTGTCACGTTGATAGCCATGATCGCGCCGGTGCTGGCCGTTTCTGTTCCCCTGGTGGATGTGACGCTCTCGGTCATGCGCCGGTTTTTATGCAAACGGCCGATTTTCAAAGCGGACCGGGGGCACATTCACCACAAGCTTCTCGATCGTGGCTTCAGTCCACGAGGCGCGGTGCTAGCCATGTACGGAGTGTGTTTGCTGGCGGCCGCTTCGTCTTTACTGGTGAGCGCGTTTCACAACCAGTTCGGCGGTCTGGTTATCGTTTTAATCTGTGTGCCCGCCTGGATAGGCGTCCAGTATCTCGGATATACTGAATTTGCGAATGCCAGCCGTATCTTGTTCAAGGGAGAATTCCGGCGAATCATAGATGCCGAGACTCGACTGAACCACTTCGAAATAGCTCTGGCGACAGCGGACAATTTGAACGACTGTTGGATACGAATTCTTGAAGGAAGCCGGGATTTCGGGTTTCGAGGCGTGCGGCTGAGTATTGGCGGGATGGTGTTCGAGGAATCGAACGGTTGGAGTTCGCGGCCGCTTTGGCAATTGCGCATCCCCCTTGCCGAGTCGCAATACATTAACTTCGTACGTGACTTTGACGCACAATTGGATCCTTTGATCTTGAGCGCATTTGTCAACTGTGTGCAACGGGGCCTCAAAAAAAGGGTGACCAACGAGTACGAACCGGAGGTTGACGAAATCGCAACGCCTGTCCACCTAGCCTATGCGGTAGGCGCCGTGAGCAATGGGGCAAACAGTCCCAGCTAGTACAGGCTTATCTCGGTCATCACATTCCGCGCGATCTCATTCTTTCCGTTTTGCTCTGCGTTGCTGAGAAGCGGCCGACACGGCGGCCATTTCCGGGCCTGTCAACAGCGAAGGGTCGCAGATCGGAAGTCCCCGCTTGCAACCTTCGACATTGCGGGTGTGAAAGGCAGAGCGAGCGGCGTTCAAATCCGTTGCGCTAAAGTCTGTTGGATCGCAATTGGCGAGCCCCATGCGGCAATTGGAAACATTTCGCCGCTGAAATTGTTCGCGGACTTCCTTTAGCTCGGATTGCGTCAATAGCAGAGGATCACAATTGGGAGCGCCTTCCAGGCAACGGCTTCGGTTGCGTCGCAGCGAAGCAACGTGGACCGATGCGGCATCCCGCGGAGACAGCAGCGTTGGATTGCAGTTGGGAGAGCCATCCAGACATTTATCAAGATTACGCCGGGCGGCTGCCCCCTCGACCGCGGTGATTTGCGCGGAGGTGAGCCGGTTAGGGTCACAATCGGGAGCCCCAGCCAGGCATTTATCAGAATTGCGGCGTAAAGCAGCGGCTTGGACGCGGGAGGCATCCTCCTTACCAAGCAATAGCGGGGCGCAGACAACAGAGCCCAGGAGGCATTTATCCAGGTTCCTGCGGTACCGGGCGGCTTGCATGGCCGCTAACTCAGCCGCCGTCAGGCGTGTTGGATCGCAGAGAGAGGAACCACTCAGACAGTACTCTAGATTACGTTTCTTGGACTCCGTTGCCACCAGCCTTAACTCCTCCGGATTCAACGCCGAGATGTCGCAGCCTGCGAGTCCACGGAGGCAAGTGACGGCATTTGACCGTTCCGGCGTCACGGCCTGGCTCTGCAGCTGAAAGGCCCTAGCGGCAACGCCAATGGCTAAGTAAACTGTGAGCGCACAGAAGGGGAGGGTGAGAGTCCGCATGTGGCTAGTTTCCCGTAATATCCGAGTTACTTCCAGTACTGGTACGCATGATCCCATGGGGGGGCGATAAGCGGATTGACAATTGTCATGAGTCCCATGACAATTGTCAATAACGACTCGGCATCGCCAGCGGGAAGTTGAAGTTCGAAGAACTTTTCGTTTCCCAGCAGGGACAACAGGGATGGGACCGAAGGGGCGGTAGCTTACCCAATTTACATCGAGAGCTCTGGACAAACGGTTCAGGAGCAAATCAGCCAGGAGAAACCCACGTGGCAGTACTAAAGCCTAGGGAGCGTTTAGTTTACTTCCGCATATCCGAAGACGAATTTCACCAGTTCCTCGGCGTGTGTGAACAAGAAGGCGCCCGTAGTGTCTCGGACCTTGCAAGAAGTGCGGTGCAACGTTTGATCACGGATGGAAACCGGGACCGCGAAGAGCGGGATCTGGCACCGAAGGTGCAAGTGCTGGAGCAACTAATCGGAGAGCTAACTTCGCAGTTGCGATTGTTGACCACCATGCTGCAAAGGCAGAATGGCGGCGCGGGCTCGACCGACAGTGCCGGGCCAACGATGAATTGGACCGGGCGCGCATCGCAGGAAGAATAATCCATGGAAATCCGGTTGCTTAACGACCTCGACAACTCGGTCTCAACCGAAGGCACGAGTTCCTCGTACGGCAAAGGGAATGGGATCAACGCAGAGGCCAGCCCACCGCTGGATGTGGAGAGTCTGGTTCGCAAATACTGGCTGCTGCTGCTCGTATTGGTGGTCGCCGGAGCAGCCGCCGGGTTCGCATCGGTGGTGCTTAGTTCACCAGTGTACAAAGCTTCCTTGATCTTAAAGATACCGAACGAAAACGAGGCATTTTTGAAGAGCTTCGGCGGCACGAGCTTAGAAGCAAACGAGGTGAACATTCAGACTCAGATCAATATCCTTAAAGGCGGGACGTTTCTGCAACGGGGAGCTGACCGGTTGCAGGCGGACGTGGTGCCGCTGGCCCCCATGGGCCGGGATCTTTTCTCGAGGCTGCGGAGGCGCATCCAACCCGACACCCAGGACCCCATCGAGAGCAGCAAGCAAGGGCTGCGTGTGGCCATGGAGACTTTCGATGCCCGGCCCATCAACAGAACCACGTTGATCGAATTGACCTGCGAGTCGACGAGCCCAGACGTGGCCGCGCAATTTCTCAATGCAATGGCTGCCGAATTCGTCGAGGACAATTCACAATCGCGCATGCAAAGTTCGCAGAAAACCACCGAATGGCTTTCGGCCCAGATTGAGGACACCAAGTCGAAACTCCAGGAGAGCGAGCAGCGGCTACAGGCGTTCGTGCAGGCATCGGGGAATCTGTTTGTAGGGCAGGATGCTGCGACGCTGGCCGACACGGAACTCAATCAGGCAAAGGCCAAGCTGGCGGACGTGCAAGCCCAACGCATCGCTAAGCAAACCAGATACGAACTCTCGCTCAAGATTGCTCCTGAATCGCTGGCGGAAGTGCAGGACGACGTGGCATTACGGGGCTACCGGGAGCGGCTTAACACTCTGGCGCAGGAGAGAGCGGGGCTCACGGTAACCTACACGCCCAAGCACGAGAAAGTACAAAAGATCGACGCTCAGATCGCACAGTTGGAACAAGCCTATCATCAGCAACAGAACGGCATTGTTAAGAAGATCCACGACGATTACGAGGCGCTGTTGAAATCCGAAAAGCATCAAGCCGATTACTACCGCGAGAAGTCGCAACTCGTTAGCGGGGAGGCAGGCAAGGCGGCGCAATATAACGCCCTAAAGCGCGAGGTCGAAACGCTGCGTCAGAGCTATCAGTCGCTGCTGGGGCAGGCTAATCAGGCCGGGCTGGGAAGTTCAGTGCCGCTCAATCCAATCCGGATAACAGAGCCGGCCACTCCGCCAAGCTCGCCGTATAAGCCGCGGCCGGTGTTGAACATTTTGTTGGGAACCGTCCTCGGGCTGGCGGGGACTGTTGGGTTTGTGTTCTTGAGGGAACGGACGGACAGCCGTGTCCGCTCGCCGGGAAGCATGCGCAGTTTCCTGAACACTCCGGAACTGGGGGTCATCCCGCACCTGGATCTGGAGGAAAGGCCTGGAAGCAAGTTGCTGACGGGTTCCCAACACTCAACGGAAAATGGCAACACAATATCCATCGCGCCAAGCGCGGATGATAAGCCGCAGGATACAGCTCTTGCGCTTTGGGAGGGCGCTCCGTCCTTTATTGCTGAGTCTTTCCGGGAAACTCTAGCCTCGATTCTAAGAATTCACGGCCATGCGAAAACGCAGAGGACGATTCTGATAACGAGCCCTGGCCCGGGCGAAGGAAAGACGACCGTAGTACATAACTTAGGCATTGCCCTGGCGGAAACGGGGCGCAAGATCCTATTGGTGGACGCGGATTTTCGGCGCCCGCACCTGCACAAGGCGTTTCATCTTTCGAACGATCGCAGCTTGATTGATCTCATTTACGAGGAAAAACCACTCACAGACTACCCCGCAGAGTACTGGGGCCTGAGCACAGGAGTCGCCGGCTTGTCGGTGCTTCCGAATCGTTCGACGGATAACAATGTGGCCCGGGCACTTTACTCGCCAAGAATGAGGGCCATTTTTCAGAGACTTCGAGAAATGTACGATATGGTGCTGGTGGACGCACCTCCGATCTTACACCTAGCGGATGCGCGCATCATCGCGCCATTAACCGACGCAGCTATCTTAGTTCTGCGTTCTGGGGTGACGGCCCGGAAAAGCGCTCTCGAAGCGCACCGGCGTATGCAGGAAGACGGACTGTTCGTGCTCGGCACTGTGCTGACGGGCTGGGAGGCATCGAATTCGTACCTCAAACGGCACTACTACTACGACTATGTCGATGGTGATCAGAAGTAGGGGTATCAGAGCATCGTGACCGGGGCACGTTTAATGGAATTGGTTTCCAAACACTTTCGGTTTGCCGTCGTAGCGGCTTTGTTCCTCGCGGCGTTCTGGCCCATTCTGGTTTCAATGTATGGGAGTTGGTTTGACCCGTTCAATTATATGGATCACGGCATCCTGGTCCTTCCAGCCGCTGCCTACATCGTTTGGAGCAAACGCGCCCGACTCATTCAGATTCCCCAGCGCCCATCGGTTTGGGGACTCCCCTTGCTGCTTTGGGGCGCCGCACAAGCCATCCTAGGTGTGGCAGCGCATTGGACATGGATAAGCCGCACAGCGTTCCTGGTTTCGCTCGTGGGATGTATTGCGACCGGTTATGGCTTTCAAATGGTCTGGGAGTTGGCGTATCCGCTCTCGACGTTAATCTTGATGATCGCGCCTCCCACGTTTGTGTTTGAGCGCCTCACTTTGAACCTGCAGTTGCTGGCCAGCCGCTTAGGTGAAAGTTGTCTGGACCTTCTGGGGTATTCGGTGATGCGAGAGGGGAACATTTTAGAGCTGGTGGGGACGAAGTTATCAGTCGAAGAGGCTTGCAGCGGCATCCGCTCCTTGCTCTCGATCTTTTTCATGTGTGTGCTTTACAACTTTTTCTTCGTGCGCAGCAATTTGATGAGGACGCTGCTTCTGGCAATGGCAATTCCCATGGCCATTTTGGGAAATGTAGGCAGAATTGTCGCCACCGGTGTGGCCAGCCAATATAACCGCGAACTGGCTCACGGCGCGGTTCACGAAGCATTCGGGTATGTCAGTGTTGTTGTGGCCTGCGCGGGCTGTGTGGCGTTACACATCCTGATAGTCAACATTCAGAAGACGTTGCAGTCCCGCCATGTTTAACATGACCCAACCGCGCGGCTCCAGAGCTTTGTTCCTACTCGTGTGCTTGATCCTGATCCTGCAGGTGGCCGCATCCCGCGCGCTTTCCATCCCTGAGCGCAACCTGCCTCTTCCCGAACTGAATAAATTGCCACGGGAACTGGGAAGGTGGAAGGTAACGGAGGAGCAGAGTCTCGATCGTGGAGTCACGGAGTATTTGAAACCGGATGAGTACGTTCTCTGGAACTACGCGATGGAAGACTCGGGAGCTTCGATCAGTCTCTTTGCAGCTTACTTTAAGTCGCTCCAGAACAGCTACGGCCCCCATTCTCCTCGCGTATGCCTGCCGGGCGCAGGCTGGCTTGTGCGATCGTCGAAGATCGCGATGATCGCCGTTCCTGGGCGGACGGCAGGTATACCGGTTAATGTATACATACTCGAAAAGGCATCAGAACACATCCTCGTCATGTATTGGTACCAAAATAACCGGAGTGTCTGGGCGGAGGAATTCCGTGCCAAGCTGACGCTCTTACCGGACTTGCTGCGGTACCGGCGATCTGATGTTTGTCTCATCCGGTTGACCACGCGATTGCACGGCGAAGTGGATGACGCCGCCATGGCCGACAGCATGGCGTTCTTGAAGTTGCTTTTTCCACCGCTCGTTGAGCGCTTCGAAGCTACAAAGTATGTCATCTCCCGATACTGAATTCTGGTGTCAGGTTGAACGATGCGAGTCCGGTAGCGGCGAACGCAAGATAACTCGCTACGTGTGCCCTTGAACCGTTTACCAGCGATGAGAATTGTCTACCTGAATCCCTGCGGGCAAATGGGAGGCGCTGAAACCAGTCTTCGCGAACTGCTGGCCGGCATCCGAGCCGCAGAGCCGGATTGGCCGCTTTGCCTCGTGTTGGGTGAAGATGGTCCATTAGCGGGGATCGTGGAGAAGTTAGGAGTGCAGGTAATCGTAGCACCTTTCCCGCGAGCCCTTGCACGGCTCGGCGATGCGCGGCGAGGAGCGTTTGCGGTGGGTTGGTCGCTGCTTACCGCGGTCTTCTCAACGGCGTTGTATGCGCGGCGATTGGCTGCAAGATTCCGCGCGATTCAGCCAGATGTGATTCATACCAACGGATTCAAAATGCACCTGCTGGGCATCTGGACCCGTCCACGCGGAACGTCGGTCGTGTGGCATATTCACGACTACGTCAGTTCTCGCCCACTGATGGGACGTTTGTTGCGGCGCCACAGCCAGAACTGTACCGCAGCCATTGCGAATTCCCACAGCGTGGCAGCGGACTTGAGGACTCTGATGCCAGGCCTCAAGGTACTGACCATTTACAATGCCGTCGACCTGGCACGCTTTGGACCCGCGGGCAGCACCGTGGACCTGGATGCCTTGGCCGGGCTTTCACCGGCGCCGGCGGGCACTGTAAGGGTGGGTCTGGTCGCGACATTCGCCCGATGGAAAGGGCATAAGGTTTTCTTGCGGGCGCTCTCCGAGTTGTCTGGCAATACCCCGATACGCGGGTATGTTATCGGCGGTCCGATTTATCAGACTACCGGGAGCCAGTACGGCCTGGATGAGCTCGAGGAGGAGCGGAACCGGTTGGGGCTGACCGACAGGGTGGGATTCACCGGCTTCCTAAACGACACGGCAAGTGCGATCCGTTCGCTGGACATAATGGTACATGCGAGCACGGAGCCTGAGCCGTTCGGGATGGTGATCATCGAAGCTATGGCTTCTGCCAAGCCGCTGATTGCGAGCCGCGCAGGCGGGGCTGCAGAGTTGTTCGACGAAGAGCACACCGGGCTGGGCCATGCAGCAGGCGACGCCACTGGGCTTGCCCGGCAAATCGAGCGGCTGGCCGCGGACCCGGCGTTAGGTGCCAGGCTCGGCGAGGCTGCGAGGGCTGCGGCGGAGCAATCCTTTCGGCCTGATCGCATGGCCGGTGAAGCGATCCGTCTCTATAACGAGTGCCACGGCGCCAAGCAAGAAACGGCCGCGTTGATGCCTTCCTTGAATACATGAGAGTTCTTCACGTAAACGCCGGAAACATGTATGGGGGAGTGGAGACATTTCTAGTCACGCTGGCGAGGCAGGCACGTCTTTGTCCAGACATGGAGGCTTCATTTGGCTTTTGCTTCGCCGGCCGCTTCAGCGAAGAACTCGGGGCTGCAGGTGCGCCGACCTATCCGCTCGGCGCGGTGCGAACGAGCCGTTTCTGGACGATTTGGGAATCGCGGCAGGAGTTGCGAAGGATCCTTCAACGCATCCCGTTCGACATCGTGATCTGTCACATGCCCTGGAACCTCGTGGTTTTCGGGCCGGAAGCACGACGTGCTGAAAAGCCACTCGTGTTCTGGGCGCATTCCCCGGCTACCGGCCATGGCTGGCTGGAATTTTGGGCGCGGCGGACACGTCCCGATTTGGCGATCGCGAACAGCCGGTTCACGGCAGGTTCCATGCCACGGCTATTTCCTGATGTCCGAAGCCGTGTCATCTATATTCCTGTTGCAATACCGGAGATCAGGACCACGGACGCGCTAGCTGTTCGCCAGAAGTTCGGCGTCTCCAGAGATACGGTCGTTATCGTTCAAGTCAGCCGGATGGAAGCCTGGAAGGGGCACATGCTTCACCTGCAGGCGCTCGCTCGATTAAAGGACCTTCCGGGCTGGGTGTGCTGGATGGTTGGAGGCGCGCAGCGAGACGCGGAGTTGAAGTATCTGAGTCATTTGAACCGCGAGACGGTCCGCCTCGGCATTGCAGACCGCGTTCGATTCCTTGGGCAACGGCCAGATGTGCCCCAAATCTTGGCGGCCGCCGACATTTTCTGCCAGCCCAATGAAGATCCCGAGCCTTTCGGCATCGTCTTTATCGAGGCGCTGGGAGCCGGACTTCCGGTTGTGACCACGAGAATTGGCGGCACCGCCGAGATCATCACGCACGCGGAGTGTCTTGTGCCGCCAGGAAACCCTGACGCGCTGGCCGAACAGCTGCGCCGCCTGATCAACTCTCCAGAACACCTACGGGCGATAGGCCGCAGCGGGCCGGAACGAGCCAAAAGCCTTTGCGATCCGGCAAAGCAAATAAACGAATTGCATCGAACGTTGATCGGCCTGACCGGAGCGGTATCCGCGCCGGTGATGTCATGAATGGACGGGGAACGAGCCTCCCGAGCATTCGGTATGCCCAAGACCTTTTCGGCTGCGCACCGCTTCAGAAGTGATCCCGAGCTTTCTACGATCACGCTCACGTAATAGTCCTCGGGCTGTATTCCCGAGTTCGTCACTTTTCCGCAATTGCTTGTAAGCCCAAATGTCCGCAATCCTGCTTTGTGTTCTTGCATTTGTAGCTACTTTTTGGGCGGCCAAGCGCTCGTTGGGACGCGGACTGGTCGCCGTAGCGGTCGTCGGCTACGCTTATGGAATCCTCCGCGCAAACTTCCTGGATCCCGCTTCCCATTTCATTTTTGACGCGAGTTTGACCGGGCTGTACCTCGCCTACGGATTCCGATTTTTCGTTGAGAAGAATGAGGGCCAGAACTCTGCATTGCGTGTTTGGACCGCGCTACTCATCGCGTGGCCATGTTTGGTTTGTCTGCTACCTTTTCAACCTCTCATGGTCTCGCTCGTGGGGCTGCGCGGCAACATCTTTTTCTTGCCCGTACTCCTTATCGGCAGCCGTCTGAAGAATGAAGACCTACGCGAGTTTATTTTTGGAATGGCGATGTTGAACCTCGTGGCGCTGGGCTTTGGCATTGCGGAGTACTTTCGGGGAATTGAACCGTACTTTCCCCGAAGTGAGGTCACTGCCATCATGTACGCGAGCGGGGATGTCGCCGGCGGCCACTTTAGGATCCCATCTATATTCACGAGCGCACACGCCTATGCGGGTACGATGGTAAGCACGATACCGTATTTGTTCGGCGCTTGGTCTCGACCAACCGGGAAGTCACACACGAAACTCATCTTTCTTCTGGGGATGGTGGCTGCTTTCGCCGGCGTTCTGCTGTCATCGACAAGAGTGAACTTTGTCAATGCAGCATACTTGACTCTGGTTCTGACGCTGACAACCAAGTTGAGCTTTCGCAAGCGCCTCCTCTGGGGTTTAGCAATAGCTGCCATTGCGGTTTTAGCACTCACCAATGAGCGTTTCCAACGCTTCAAGACGCTGGATTCGGCGTTTGTGGTGGAGCGCGTGGGGGGGAGCGTTAACCGGAACTTTTTGGAGATTCTTTTTGAGTATCCGATGGGCAACGGCTTAGGAGGCGGGGGCACCAGCACGCCGTATTTCTTGCAGGGTCTTGTTCGAAATCCAATTGGGATCGAAAACGAGTACGGACGGATCCTGGCCGAGCAAGGGGTCATTGGACTGCTCCTGTGGATAAGCTTCATTGGCTGGTGTGCTGTCCGGAGGACGCCATTTAGGCCGCATCCCTGGCTGGCGACGCGGCGGCTGCTGTGGTTTGGCTATATGTTCTATTTTTTGACCGCCGCGATTGGGACAGGCATGTTGACCGCCATCCCCCAAACTTTCTTCTTACTTTTGAGTATTGGCTGGACCACGGTTGTCCCTGTAGAAGAACGTTCCGTAAGGCCATACGCTGCTGCAGTCCGAAGAAATAGGATTCCTGCACAGGTGGCTGCGTGGCGTGGAGACAGATTCGCAGTCGGAGGGAAGCAATCCGGCAAGACATCCTGCTGAAGGATTTTAGTTAAGTCTGCGCACAAAAGAGCGGGCAGGTTATTAATGAAAGGAGTCCGGGCCTCCAACTGTAGTCCCGGGCCAAGCGGCGATCATGCAGCGCTTTATCAATGACTGTTATCACGAAGAAATTCGCAACGATTATGCGGGTTTGGTTCGGAGAATTCGAGCTGCAATGGATGAGACAGGACTGGCCGTCCTTGAGAACTTTATCCATCCAGATTTCCTGGCGAAACTCCGTGCGACCGTGGATCAGCTGACACCGGTATGCTATGAAGGTGGTAAAAGAAAGCCTCTTATCGGCGGTGAGTTAAAGGACACGGGATTTTACGAGGTTTGTTTTTCCGATTTTGTGATCCAGCTTGTGAATGACATACTTGACGCCTACAATATTCACGTCGAAGCCGCGGACATACATCCTGCGATGAATATCCTTGTCGGCGAGCAAGGCCAGGATACTGTGAAGGGATGGCATTTCGATGCCACTTATTTGACCATAGCGATGCCTGTCGTGATGCCGGCACCGTCAGGCGGAAGAGACGGGAAGTTTCGCATCTGGCCGAACGTCCGCCAGTTTTCCCAAAGTGCATGGCAGAACCGACTCTATTGGAATCTCGCCAAGATCACATTCTTGCGCCGGATTGTGAAGAGCTGCGCGATCAACTTTGTTCCAGGCAATCTCTACTTTTTTTACGGTTTCAGGTCCTACCATGGGACAGACGATTTGGATACCAATCAGGTTCGCGCGAACTGTTTGATGAACTTCGGCGGGCCTTTCTTCGACCTTCAGAAAGGCAAGGTTGTTAGGTACACGATCAAAGCTAAGCCGGCCAAGTTCAGTCGTGCTGCCAGCCCGCAACCGCAATAATGGCCGAGCATGCGTCGCGACCGGCGTATCTCAGTGAAGCTTTTAGTGTTAGGCAGCCACCGGGCACAGGGAAGGCGGCTGGCAGTGTGCACGCACTCCCGTTCCTAATCTCGACACTACTGTGAAAGAACAATTGATGCTGTCGGCTAATGCCGTCCCTCGGCTGGGCGGGCAAGGGATGAACTTGTCTCATATGATTGAGGGCCTGGGGGGACTGTTTGACCTCTGGGTGTTCTGCCAGGCGGGGAGAACCGGAATGCCGACGCGGTATATTTCCAGTCCTGCATGGAATACTCTGCTGGGACGTATTCCGATCGTCCGCCGAAGGCGCGACTGGCTGGGCCTGTTGAATGAGATGCACTTTGATCGCACCGTAGGCCGTAACCTGGGTTCGGCGAGATACTTCCAGGGGACAACGGGGCAGTGCCTGGAGAGCCTTGCGGCAGCGCGGGCCAAGGGCTGTTTCACAATACTGGATGCAGTGACGCTCCATGGCGATCACTACAACCTGGCCATGGCCCGGGAGAGTGCCTTGCTAGGGGTCGCGCCAATACAACACCCCTTCATGCACCGGCGCGTGCTAGCCGAATATGACCGGGCCGATGCCATCCGCGTCATGTCCGAACCGGCCAAGCAAACGTTCCTGGAGCGTGGTTTTACCGCCGAGCGGATTTTCGTCGCACCGCCGCACTTCGACATGGCGCGCTTTCCAAAGACTGAGTTCCGCGGCAGCCGGTTTACGATCAGCTTTGTGGGTATGCTGGAGCCGGCAAAAGGCTTCCATTACCTCATCGAGGCGTTTCGCAAATTGAACCGGCCGGACGCGGAGCTGATCCTTTGGGGAAACACCGGCACCCGGCCTTTGCAGCGCTACGTCCGGGAGCAAAGGACTGCTTGTCCGGCGATTCAATTGCGGCCAGTTAGCGTCTCGCAAATTGGTTATGAAAACGTGTATGGGATTTCTTCTGTGTTGGTCCATCCATCCCTTGCGGACGGGTTTGGTTACGCGGTTGGTGAAGCCATGGCCAGCGGCATACCGGTCATTACCACCACAGCCACGGGGGCGTCGCAATGGATCGTGGACGGCGTGAATGGATACATCGTTCCGCCGCGAGACGTGGATGCTATTCGCGACAGGCTCGAGTACCTGATGGATCATCCTTCACGGCTTCAAGAATTGGGACAAGCGGCTCGCCAGACCATGGCCAAACTCACCCTCGAACACTTCCAGCAATGCTATCTCAGCGGACTCGCCACTTGCGGCGCGGGCCGAACAACAGAAACATGTCAGACATTACGGCAGTAATTCTGTGTGGCGGGAAGGGAGAGCGTCTTCGCCCGTTCACGGAGCATCTGCCGAAACCCCTGGTGCCCTTGAATGGAAGGCCCATCCTTCATTACCTGCTGGACTACCTGGACCGGTGTGGCGTCAGCGATTTTGTACTGTGCACAGGGTATAAAGCCGAGTGCATCGAACAGTTCGTGCGGGAGCAATGCGCCGCGCACTGGAAAATCCGCTGTGTCAACTCAGGAGACACGAGCATGACGCAGCGCCTGCGGGATGCGTGGCCGCATGTCGGAGAGCGTGCGCTCATCTGCTACGGAGATACGCTCGCCAATGTCAACCTGCAGGGGCTGCGGCAACGGCACGAGCAGAGTAACGCCATAGCGACGATGGCTCTGTACCGGCCAAACAGCCCCTTCGGCGTGGTAGAGTTCGATCGGGAGCGCAGAATCCACAGTTTCATCGAGAAGCCAAAGCTGCCGCACTGGATAAATATCGGGTTCATCCTCTGTGAATCCGCCCCTATGGTGGAACACTTGTGTGCGACTCCGGATATGGTGGAGTTTCTGTCTGGTCTGGCAGCCTCCAAGAAGCTCTTTGCGTACGAACACTCTGGAAAACACTTAACCGTCAATACAGAAAAGGAGCGTCAACAGGCGGAGAGCGAAATTGAGTTTCTGTCCATTCTCGATGCCTGAGTTTCAAATGAACAAGCGCATAATTGTTACCGGCGGATCTGGTTTCATTGGTTCTCATCTGGTCAGACGTTTGCTGAATGACGGCGCCCAAGTTGCCGTCACGGTCCGCTACGGAAACGTCATGAAGAACGAGCGGTTAAAGGATATTTATTCGCAGATTCAAATCATCGAGGCCGACTTGAGGAACCGCGGCGCGCTGGCGCAGGTTCGCAACTTCCGGCCCGATGTGGTATTCCATCTGGCGGCCTACAATCACGTCGGGGAAAGTTTCACGCAAGTCGAGGAGTGTTTTGACGTAAACGCTAAAGGGACCGCGAACTTGCTTGACAGCTGCGATGGAGTGGAGAAGTTTGTCTACATGTCCACTAGTGAAGTGTACGGACATCAGGTGTCGGTACCGTTCATCGAGACCATGAATCCCGAGCCTATTTCCCCTTATGCCATCACCAAATACGCTGGTGAATTGTATTGCCGCATGAAGCAGCGAGTCAAGGGCTCCGTGCCCATTGTGGTGGTGCGAGCGTTCAACACGTTCGGACCATACCAAAGCAGCAAGGCCATAATTCCGGAACTGATCCTGGACTGTCTCCAGGGCAATCCCATTCGTACCACGGCCGGCGAGCAAACGCGCGAATTCAATTTTGTAGAAAACATCGTGGACGGCCTTATCAGAGCCGGTGAGTATCGTGGCAGCGTGGAAGGGCCCATCAATCTCGCTTCGGCCGAAGAAGTTCAGATCCGCGAAGTCGTTAAGAAAATTGCGGCACTCACACAGACGAAGGCCAAAGTCGATATCGGCGCCCTCCCTTACAGGCCGACGGAGATCTGGCGCATGTACGCCGATCGGACCCGTGCTGAAGCCATATTAGGGTGGAAACCCAGAATCGGTCTGGAGGAAGGTTTGAAGCTCACCATCGAGTGGTTCCGGTCCTACTTGCATAGCGGGAAACCGGCACCCGTCAGCTAGCCGGGCCGATCTAAAGGGGCTGAACAACTCTTGTACAACCAGAAACAATATCAATGCTCAAGGATGGATCGCTTGTGACGAAAAGAGCTTGCATTACCGGAATTACGGGCCAGGATGGAAGTTATCTTGCTGAATACCTACTCTCGCTGGGCTATGACGTTCATGGCCTGGTGCGGCGTGTTGCCCTGGAGCAGCCAGAGCAACGGTTGAGCCGCTTGCGCCCGGTTCTGGATCGCATACACATTCACGCGGCCAATCTCGACAGCTACGCGAGCGTATTCCATGTGTTCAGCCGGGACCAATTCGATGAATGCTATCATCTGGCGGCGCAGAGCTTCGTGGCCGAGAGCTTCAGCGACGGCTTCTCGACGATGACGACCAACATCGACGGCACGCATTATATTTTAGCGGCCCTGCACGAGCTGCAGCCGAACTGCAAATTCTATTTCGCAGGATCGAGCGAAATGTTCGGCAAGGTGAAGGAGACGCCTCAGCGCGAAACTACGCCATTTCACCCGCGTAGCCCCTACGGCATCAGCAAAGTTGCCGGCTTTCATCTTTCCATGAATTACCGCGAAGCTTACGGGATGTTCTGCTGCAACGGGATTCTGTTCAATCACGAAAGCCCGCGACGCGGATACGAATTTGTGACCCGCAAGATATCCGATGGAGTAGCGCGCATCAAGGCCGGCATGGCTTCCGAGTTGCGCCTAGGGAATATGGAGGCCAAGCGGGATTGGGGACACGCCCGAGATTACGTTCGGGCAATGCACCTCATGCTACAGCATCCAGTGCCGGATGATTACGTCATCGCCACCGGCGAGACGCACAGCGTTCGGGAATTCTGTGAGCTGGCGTTCGCCGAAGCAGGCCTCGATTATCTTAAGTACATCAAAAAGGATGCTACTGTCTATCGACCGGCCGAGGTGGATCTATTAATGGGTGACGCCTCGAAAGCCAATGCCGCGCTGGGTTGGCGTCCAACCGTTGGCTTTGAAAGTCTGGTCAAGGAGATGGTGCAGGGCGATCTGGCATCGATCTCATCCGTCTCGAGCAAAGAGGCGGGCGTCCCGGCGCTCTAAAGAGCACGGAATCGACGAGCAAATGCCGAGCATAGTCCAAGCTGAGCCAAGAGCCAGCCGAACAAGGCGTTTCTTAAACGGCGTGTGGCTGGGTTATGCCAATCAGCTGCTGATGATGCTAGGCGGGCTGTGGCTGACGCCCTTTCTACTGCATCGGATCGGCCAGCATGACTACGGCCTATGGTTGGTTGGCTCACAGATTCTGATGTATTTGACGCTATTGGACATCGGAGTAGTTGCTCTTTTGCCTCGGGAAACCGCATATGCTACCGGCCGTGCGGGTGGCATCGAGCAAGCCACGGACTTGCCCCTGGTTGTGGGCCAAGCAGGCCGCATTGTCCTTTACCAGATGCCGGTGGTCACTCTGATAGTGGTGATCACCTGGTTTCTGCTGCCCGGCAGTTGGCAGGGATTTCGCGGCGCCATCGGCCTGACCATGGCGGCGTTCCTGGTGGCGTTCCCTCTGAGAGTTTTTCAGGCGATCCTGCAAGGCCTCCAGGATTTTCGCTTTCTTGGGTACACCCAGATTGTTGCCTGGGCGGTCTCCATGGTCGTGATAGTCGGCCTCGTGTTGAGAGGGTACGGATTTTACGCGCTGGCTATCGGCTGGGTGCTCACACAGTTGCTTTCGACGGCATTCGCCCTTTACCGCGTGTGGCGCCGATTCCCATCGGTGCTCCCGCGCCGCTTGCCATTGATGTCCTGGAGCGACATCTTTACCTATCTGAAACGGTGTTTCTGGGTCAGCTTGAGCCAAATTGCAACACCCCTGTTGGGTGGCGCCGACATCCTGATTATTGGCAAGTTGTATGGAGCCAGCGCAGTGGTGCCCTATGCGTGTACTAAGAAACTCATTAGCGTGTTGTCGAACCAGCCCGATCTCGTGATGCATGCTGCGTCACCGGGGCTCAGCGAATTGAAAACAGGGGAGTCTAGGGATCGAATCTTTCGGTCCGTTACCGCCCTCACTCAGGCTTTATTGATGATTAGCGGATTAGTGGCCTGCCTGGTTCTTTCCGTCAACCACAGCTTTGTGGGCTGGTGGATTGGACCCGCCCAGTATAGCGGCGCCGCAATCAGCGCGGCGATGGTTCTAGACATGATGCTACGCCACTGGAAGACCACGGCGGTGTACAGCGTATTCTGCTTTGGCTACGAGCGGCTCATTTCGATCAGCACACTACTGGACGGTTGCGTGACGGTCGCCGCCGCGCTTCTCCTGGCGTGGCAGTTCGGGCCAATTGGAGCGCCCCTCGGCTCTATACTGGGAGTCTGTCTGATCGGACTGCCATTCAATTTGAAGGCTCTTGCCCGTGAAATCGGGGTGTCGTTGACCGCACTGATCAGGCCGCTGTGGTCCTGGTTCTGGCGGTTCTCGATACTTTCCGCGGCGGCTGTCGCCGCGGGTATGCATTGGGGGTCGATGAAGTTCTGGGGACTAGCCGTCACATCCATCCTGGCAGTGTCAATCTATGCGGCGGTGATGTTCCGCCCTGCCCTGGATTCGGCGCTGGGCGCGTATTTGCGTCCCCGATTCATGGTCGTCTGGAAGAAACTCTCTTGGGCGACATCCGCCATTCAGTAACTGTCACGGGGGAGGCGGAGGATGCGACGGGCATCTCACGCGTTATGGCGCGTGCCATTCAGCGTCGCCGACAACCAAGTCCAATATGCGCATTCTGATCGCTACCCAAAACCGCAATCTTGTTGGCGGCGTTGAAATGTATCTGCAAGCGGTGATTCCTGGCCTGTTGGGGCGGGGGCATCAGGTGGCGTTGCTGTACGAAAACTCGTTCTCCCCAAAGCTGAAGAGTATCGATCCGCCCGCAGCGCCGCTGCCTGCATGGTGTGCTAAAGAAGGCGGAACGGCCGCCGCCATGCTTTCCGTGGCGGGATGGCAACCTGACATAGTTTACTCTCAGGGATTGGAAGACGGCAGCCTAGAAGACGCGCTGTTAGGCGGCTATCCGACCGTGCTGTATGGCCACAATTACTACGGAACCTGCATCAGCGGGCGTAAATGTCATAGCTTCCCCCGAGCTACACCCTGTGACCGGCAGTTCGGATCCGCTTGCCTTGTCCTGTACTATCCGCGGCGTTGCGGCGGGTTGCACCCGGCGACCATGTGGGCGATGTTCCGGCGGCAGTCGCAATTGAACTCCCGGTTGCGCCAATTCCAGAGCATTCTAGTAGCCAGCAAACACATGCAGCGGGAATTCCAGAAACACGGAGTGAGGCCGGATAACCTGCAGATAGTTCCATTACCCACTACCGACATCCTGCCGCAGGCAACCGCACCCGTTCAGAAAATCCCACAAGGGCGCATTCTTTTCATTGGGCGCCTGACGGACTTGAAGGGTGCTGATTATCTGATTCGCGCTATACCCCAAGCAGCCTCCAAGATCGACCGTCCCCTGATGTTAACGATCGCCGGAGATGGACCGGAACGGCTGAAGCTGCAGAATCTGGCGGTTCGAGCCGGAATAAAAGTTGAATTTACCGGCTGGCTCCAGACGGATCGGAAACTCGATTTGCTTCGTCACGTGGATCTGCTTGCAGTTCCAAGTCTATGGCCGGAGCCCTTCGGACTTGTCGGCATCGAAGCGGGCTGCCTCGGTTTGCCGGCGGTCGGTTATGCGGTGGGTGGAATTCCAGAATGGCTGAAGCCTGGCCAGTCCGGAGAATTGGCTCCAAGTGATCCACCTACCATTGAGGGTTTGGCAGAGGCGATAGTGAGAGCCTTGGCTGATGCCGACCACTATGCGAGACTTTGCCACGGGGCATGGGAAACGGCAAGGTGTTTCACCCTCGATGCCCATCTGGCAACACTGGAGCCTGTCCTCCGCGCGGCCAAGCATACGCCGGCAGCAGACTCGTATCCCCACGGCGAACGCATCCATGCGTAGGCTCAGGACACATTCCATAAACCGGGTAAAGACAAAGATCCCGTGCTAGCGAACGAAGCCATCTCGGCCGTGACGGTCCCGAGCGTCATCCAGCATCCGCGAGTCGCACTCCTTTGTGACATGGTCGAAGAGAACTGGCCGAGCATGGAACTAGTAGCGGACATGCTCGTGCAGCATCTGGAACTGGGCCATTCCGCCGACTTCTCTACGGCACGGCTGGTTCCGCATATGCAGCGATATTTCGGAAGCCTGCCGGTGCTGGGCCGCAGTCCATGGTTCCACAACGCTGACCGGCTTTTGAACCGTTTCGTCAACTACCCGCGATATTTGCGGCACCATGCGGCAGAGTTCGATCTGTTTCACATCGTAGACCACAGCTACGCGCAGCTTGTACACGAACTGCCGCCTGCACGCACTGTAGTAACTTGCCACGATCTGGACACATTTCGCTGCGTGCTCGAGCCGGAGCGGGAGATCCGGCCCGGCTGGTTTCGCGCCATGACGAGGCGCATCCTGGATGGATTCCGGCAAGCCGCGCAGGTGATCGCGGTCAGCGAGGTGACTCGAGATGAGCTGCTGCGCCATGGTCTGTTCCCGGCGGAACGAATCAGCGTCGTGCACAATGGAGTGCATCCGTCCTGTTCGGCGTTGTCAGACCCAACGGCCGATGCCGAAGCGGCCCGGCTGCTTCGGGGGGACACTCAGAACGTACTTTGGCTGTTAAACGTAGGCAGCACTCTGCCTCGCAAGCGCCTGGACTTGCTGTTGCGAGTATTTGCCATTGTACGGCGGGAGATCCCGGAAGCTCGTCTCGTGCGCGTCGGCGGAGGCTTCAGCCGGACGCAGCTTCAACTGGCCGAGGAGCTTGGGGTGGAGCATTCCATCGTGATCTTGCCGTTTCTGGAAAGAGCCGTTCTGGCGGCAGTATACCGGCGCGCGGCCTTGCTCCTCCACACCGCCGAGGCCGAAGGCTTCGGCCTTCCCCTCGTAGAGGCGATGGCGTGTGGCTGTCCGGTGGTGGTCAGTGACGTGCCCGTTCTCCGAGAGGTGGGCGGGACGGCTGCGACATATTGCGGGTCGGAAGACATGGATGCCTGGAAGAAAACCGTGATCGGCCTTTTGCAAGAGAAAGCGCAAGACCGTGCCGCATGCGATCTTCGGCGCCGGAAGGCTTTGGCCCATGCGGCGCATTTTTCCTGGGCGGAGAACGCGCGTCAGACTGCCAGTGTCTACCGAAAAACTCTCGGAAATGATTGACTGCGCACCGTCATCGCAGCAGTTCGCCCGCGGGTCAACCGGGATGCAAGAAGCTGTTGACCACCCGGGAATGTCCACGTTGAAGCGCGCACTCACCTGGCACATAATCAGCTGCGAGTACCCGCCGCAATCCGGTGGTGTGAGCGACTATGCACACCTGGTGGCGGGGGCTTTGGCGGCGGCTCAGGACGAGGTCCACGTCTGGTGTCCTGGTTCGACCAGCAAGATTCCAGAGACACCGGGTGTGAATGTGCATTCTGTAATGGGCAAGTTCACACTTCGTGACTTACGGAATACCGGCCGTCTATTGAGCGTTTTTCCGAAACCGCGGCGACTGCTGGTCCAGTGGGTCCCGCACGGCTATGGTTACAAGGCGCTGAACCTGCCGTTCTGCCTGTGGCTGTTGTACCGATCTGCACGTTATGGCGACTACATAGACTTGATGGTGCATGAACCCTTCCTGGATTTCACCAAGAGGTCGTGGCGGCAAAGCGTTGCGGCCTTTGTACAGCGGCTGATGACCATCATTTTGTTGCGAGCCGCGGGGCACGTTTGGGTATCTACGCCAACATGGACAAAGAGGCTGCGGCCCTATTCACTGCTACGCCGCCACACTTTTGACTGGCTTCCAGTAATTAGTAACGTTCCAGTGTTGGATGATCCTGCCGCAGTGGCTGCACTGCGGGATCATTACGTTCCTGACTGGATTCTAATTGGTCACTTCTCCACGTTCGGTCCATCCATCACACCCATGCTGCGTGCAATTCTTCCTCGCTTGCTCGCAAGCGCGAGTCAGGCGTCCGTTCTGCTGATTGGAGGAGGGGGTGCGGATTTTCGGACCAGTTTCATCAGCGAGCATCCTAATCTCGCCCAACGAGTACACGCGACCGGACGTCTCGATGCGCGTGACCTCTCGTTTCACATCAGCGCTTGCGATATATTGATTCAACCTTATCCCGACGGGGTTACCAGTCGCAGGACGACCGTCATGGCCGCCCTTTCTCACGGCCGGCCCGTTGTGACTACCTCGGGCCTGCTGACGGAATCATTTTGGAAGTCCAGTAACGCTCTCGTTCTGGCTGGGGTGGAAGATGCCGATACATTTGTCTCTTCCGTCCTAGGATTACTAGATAACCCAACCAAGAGAGCTGATATTGCGGAATGTGCGCGGGAACTTTACCGGAGCCAGTTTGCTATTGAATGCATTGTTGGCCGCCTTCGTAGAGGCGCTTAAACTTGGTTGTAACTTGGCTGTAACAACGCCGCACTCGGCCGACAGTGCTTCATACCATGAAACGACTCGTAAAGCAACTGATTTTATTGCCGATACAGTGAGTTCGATATGTGGCAAATTGGCATAGTGTCCCCATTGACACAAGCCCGCGAACGATAGAAAAGAGAGGACCACAGCGTTGAAGACGATCATAACGGGGGGAGCCGGTTTCATCGGCTCGAATGCGGCCAGCCGATACTTGCGGAGGGGCTATCACGTAGTCGTCATAGACAGCCTGGCGCGGGAGGGCGCGCGAAAGAATCTGGAGTGGCTCCGCCCACAGGGTTCGCTCGAGTTTTTCGCCCTCGACATTCGGAAAGGCGACGAACTTGCCAGGGTCTTCCGCGAACACCGCGACGCCGATCAGGTACTGCACCTGGCTGCCCAAGTCGCTGTGACGACATCGGTCACGTCGCCGCGCGAGGACTTCGAAATAAACGCATGCGGCACCTTCAACGTGCTGGAAGCCATGCGTCTTGCCAGCATGATGGCGCCGATTCTTTATTCATCCACCAACAAAGTTTACGGCGAGATGACCGATATCGCAGCGGTGGAAAGGAACGGGCGGTATAGTTACCAGTCCCTCCCCATGGGCGTGCCGGAGGAGAGGAACCTGGACTTCCACTCTCCCTATGGCTGCTCCAAGGGCGCTGCCGACCAGTATGTGATTGACTACCAGCGAATCTACGGCCTCCGCACCATCGTCTTCCGGCAGTCGTGCATTTACGGTTACCGCCAATTCGGAGCCGAGGATCAGGGCTGGATCGCCTGGTTCATGATCGCGAGCCAGTTAGGCAGTCCCATCACGGTATACGGAGACGGCAAGCAAGTGCGCGACGTGCTGTTCATTGACGACCTGCTTGACGCCTACGATGCGGCGTTCGCTGCAGGCGAAAGAGTAATGGGGCACGCCTACAACATCGGCGGCGGACCGAACAACGTACTCTCTCTGCTCGAGCTACTTGCTTATATCGAAAAGCGTCAGAAGGGTAAGCTCCCTTACAAGCTTGCCGATTGGCGTCCCGGCGATCAGAAGGCATTCATCAGCGACATCCGCCGGGCGCAAACCGACCTCAAATGGGCACCCAAGGTCTCCTGCGAGCGGGGCATGGACTTGTTGTACGACTGGGTGGGTGCCAACCTTGAGTTGTTCGCCAAGCCAGCGTCCAGTCTGCAGCCGCTTAGCACTAGGTGATTCGCAAACGACTATGAACGTCCTGCACGTGGGCAAGTACTATCCGCCTTACATGGGTGGAATCGAAACACACCTGCATGCGTTATGTGGCGAGTTACGCCGGTTCATGGAAGTTCGCGTCCTGGTGGCGAACACCGATTCCAGCAGCAAGACAGAGTGCATCGACGGGATGATGGTGGAGCGGACCGGAGCGGTTTGCACGCTCGCTTCGGCGCCGCTTTGCCCCGGCATGGTCTCCCGGATTCGCAACTCTGACGCGGACCTGATCCATATCCACCTGCCGAATCCGACCGCGGTTTTGGCGTATCTGGCGAGCGGGCGCAAAGGCAACCTTGTAGTGACCTACCATAGCGACACTGTTCGGCAAACTGTGCTGGGGACTCTTTTCAATCCGATTCAGCACCGCTTTCTGCGCCGCAGCCAGGCCATCCTCGCCACATCCCCGGACTATCTGGAAAGCTCTTCTGTGTTGGCGGAGCACCGCGCTCGATGCCACGTGGTGCCATACGGGATCGGCTTGGAGGACTTTGCCCGCTCGGACGCCGCGCAAGTCTCGCAATTACGCCGTCATTACGGCGACCGGCTGGTGCTCGCGGTGGGCCGCCTGGTTTATTACAAGGGTTTTGAGGTCCTCATCGAAGCCATGGTAAATGTTGACGGGCGGCTGTTGCTTATCGGCGACGGTCCTCTGCGCGCCAAGCTCGCGGGACTCGCGGCGGCCCTGGGAGTCGCGGATCGCGTGGTATTCCTGGGCGCGCTGCAAAACCGCGAAACCATTCCGTTTTATCACGCGGCAGATGTCTTCGTGCTGCCTTCTGTAGCCCGCAGCGAGGCTTTTGGGATCGTCCAGATCGAGGCGATGGCTGCCGGCACGCCAGTGGTCAACACCGCATTGGATTCCGGCGTTCCCTTTGTTTCCCGGCACGAAGTCACCGGGCTGACCGTTCCCCCGCAGGACCCGGCCGCCCTAGCCGCTGCTCTGAATCGTCTTCTACAGGACGACCAGTTGCGCGCCAGCTACGGCACGGCGGCCCGGTTGCGTGCTCAGACACATTTCAGCCTGGAGGCTATGACCTCGCAGACCCGGGCAATCTACACAAGCGTGATCGAAGCATTCGGCACGCGGCGCGCGGCAGACCATTTGGCAAAAGGACCCTCACCAATTCCAACATGCTGAGCGCGCGTTCCTCCTCGCTATCAACCACCACGTAATAGTGACGATGGCTGGGGCTCTTGCTGTTTCGGTTCTCCTCACGAAATGCCCTTCGCTGCAGAGACAGATATTTTACACGTGGATGTGAAGGCCGCGACGGACTGATCCTAAAAGAGAGTTGATTACGAGGTGCAGAAGCCCTTAGCCATCGTTTTTGAGACTTCCAACAAGCCGTATCAGGAACGCTGTGATGTAGCAGAGTTATTGGGCCTACACGGCTACCAGCTTACAGGTGGGATTGATTGCTTTGACACGTTGAAGCCGCACCTGGCCGCGGGTTCTTTAGCGTAGTATCGCGGCCAATTTTGGCAGGCATGGCATGGGCGTCAAGTCGAGCAGAGCATGCTCCTAGCGTTGAGGATTTCAGCCCACCGATGTCAGTTGGGTTACAACTCACCAATTCGCCGCAAGAGCGTTCGCACGGTGGTCGCGAGCGAGATAGAATGAAGGACTAAAGTCGCTTGCGGACTGCCTCTCGTGATCTGTAACGGCGCGCGCTCGATCGACACTCGTTAATGGCGTTTGATGAATCCACCCAAAGTTCTATTCTTGGTAGAAGGCTTCACGGACATCCGGTTTGTCACTGGTCTCAGCCAGATCTCGTCGCTTACCATGGCCATCCCCGCTGTCGCGTATGCCGAGAGTGGGCTAAAAGAGCGCCTCCAGGCTAGCAACGCCAGCCTAAAAGTGGAAGAGATTCCCGGCGGCCGGCTGGCCTTTCAGCTTGCCTCTCTACTCCACCTGCTCAAGCATGCACGGGAATTCGACGTGGTCCTCTGCCAGGAAGTGCTCCGTGGCGCCTTAAACGGCACGCTGGTAGGCAAGGTGACAAACACTCCGGTGATCACCTACATGAATGTCGCACCCGTGGAATACTTTCGTTGCCGGTACGAACGGAGGCAGTGTAGCTGGCTGACGGCCGTCATTGGCGAAGCCGTGATTCGCACGCTCATGATCATAAATGGCAAGCTCGGGACGTGCTGCGTTGCGTTGGGGCCGTATCTCATGAAGATAGCCGCCAACTATTCGGCACGTACAGTGATGGGACTCTACTACGGCGTGGATCCCACGTACTACCGGCCCGTGAATGAGCGTGAAAAGTTCGAACTACGGACGAAGCTCCGTCTACCTCCAGATCGATTCATTATTTTTCTTTCGAGCCGCATCAGCCACGAGAAAGATCCGGAAACGGTTCTGCACTCCGTTGCCCTTGCCCGGGCGCGTGGTCTCAATGCCGTGCTCCTGAATTTGAGCGGTGGCTATCAGGATTTCCTTCATTTGGCAAAGACCGTGGCGGGCGACCAGGTCCAAGAGTGGGTGCTGGCACGACCTCCGGCTGACCCAACGACCGAGTTGGCGGCGTATTATCAGGCTGCTGACTGTCTGGCGCAGGCTTCTCTGGCGGAAGGACTGGGATTATCGCCATTGGAGGCAATCGCCTGTGGCACGCCCGCCGTTTGCACTGCGGTCGGCGGCTTGAGCGCCAATCTCAATGGGCACGCTCGTCTCACGCCGCGGCGCGATCCGGAAGCCATGGCCAGGGAGTTCCTCTGGATTTCGGAAAATAGACAGGCCGCCCGTGCGCAGGCTGTCGCCGGAAGGGAGTTTGTGATCAGAGAGTGGAGCCGCGAAAAGGCATTTCGCGAACTGGCTGATCTTTTCGAGACTGTGCGTGACGTTCGAACCACCCAATCCGCGTCCTCGCATCCGGCTTCAGCATGAAGATCGCGTTCGCCGTCCATGATTACCGCCGCATCGAAGGGCATAGCCGCTACGTTGTCGAACTGGCCACGCGGTTCGCGAAAGACCACGAGGTCCACGTCTTCGCGAATGAAATCGCGGTCGAAGGGGATTTCAGAATACACTTCCATCACGTTCCAGCGTGGCGGCCGAACGCGCTGGCCAGCATCCTCTCCTTCGCCGGGTCCGCGACCCTGAGTGTGCGGGGAAAGTTCGACATCATCCACAATCAGGGCCTGTGCGGACTACGAGGCAACGTGTTTACGGCTCACATCTGTAACCGCGCATGGCACCGTGCTTTGCGGAAAGCGATCGGCGATCTGACGTTCCGCGAATGGCTCTCGGGTACCACGTTGAGCGCTCTGGAGCATCTCTTCTATCGCTATGCGGGGAATTGCCATATCGTCGCCGTTTCACACCGTGTGGCGGACGACATCCGCATGCTGTACCGCTGCAAAGCGCCGATCAGCATCATCTATCACGGAGTCGACCTAAGAACCTTCACGCCGGCCAGGGAGAATCCAATCCGGAACACCGTTCGCGACGAATGCAATTTGGCTGTTGAGGAGATGGCCTTTCTGTTTGTGGGAGACATGCGGAAGGGCGGACGCCAGTGCATTCACGCTCTGTCGCGGCTGCCTGCAGGGAGACTGCTGTTTGTTTCCCGCACTTCGGACGCCGCTTATCGCTCGCTGGCTTGTCAACTTGGGGTTGGGGAGCGCGTGCACTTTCTCGGCACCACCGGCCAGGTTCAAAAATATTACGCCGCCGCCGATGCGCTGCTGCTGCCTACCCCCTATGACTCCTTCGGCATGGTGGTGACGGAAGCCATGGCTTCGGCCTTGCCCGTAATCGTCAGTCGCGCAGCCGGCGCTGCCGAGCTGATTGAACACGGCGAGAATGGCCTCCTCCTCGAAGATTTCACCGACCCGGAAGAACTGGCCGAGAAGATGCGCCTCCTCATTAACGACCGGGACCTGGCCCTCCGGCTCGGCAACGCCGCACGACGCACCGCCGAACATTATTCCTGGGATGCCGTCGCTGAGCAAACGATGCAGCTGTATCGCCTTGTCTCTGACACCAGGGAGGGGCGAAACGCCGATCCTGTGCCGTACTCTCAAGGTTCGTCTAAGATTGTTGCCAATGACTGACCATGGGCGCTGCGGGTCCGGGCGCTTGTAGCGACACCGGGGCGCGTCCTAGGGAACACTCTTGCCTAACTCGGTGCAGAGCGATCGAGAACATAGGTGGAATTGAGATCTTATGCCCTCACGCGGCATCGCTTTCAGTCTGGCAGAGGACCGGCTGTATTGTAAGACTGGTCTTCGGCGGGCCATTCCCAGCTCTGCAAGCGCCGTCCGATACATTGTCTACGTGTACCGCGCAACTCTCACCCCCCAATTTGCACTGTGGGTTCAGTGCTTTCCCCGGGTCACACTGATACCGGAAAAGCCTGCCGGCGCGATGCAGTGGAACTGCAAGCCACAGGCCCTGAAGCTGCTGCTGTGTGGTTTAGTGGGGATCCGCGTTGGTCTAAGCGAGACTTTTTCTGCTCGCATAGCAGACTGCTCCAAGAACTCTCTCCGTACGTAAACACGCTGAAGCGATCCGAGGGGATCTATTTTACTGCGGTTGCGATGACATTGTCGCTGAACCTGCAACCCTTGAGCAGTCCGAAAGAAACTCTCTGCCAACTCACCATCGGCATCTTCGGCACACCGCCGAAGTTGGTGAACTGAAAGCGCACGCCCGAAAACCCGGCTTCGCCCAGAATCCGGACCAGGTCTTTGCGAAGCAGGGCAGTGATGTGGGCCGGGTAGCAGCTATCGTCGAAAGCCACGTAATGTCCCCGGATCAACAGGGCCACCAGCGATCGAATACTTTCATTATTCGGCGTCGATAAAACTAGCGTGCCGCCCGGCTTCAGTATACGGTACAACTCCCGGGCGACCTCGCGTGGATTCTCGAGATGCTCGATGACCTCAGCCGCGATCACCGTCTCGAAACTGGCCGCGGGGACCACGTCTCCATGGTTCAAGTCGAGGCAGTGCCATGGAATCGCGCTCGGAAGATCTTCGGGGCGGGGCAGGATATCAGCCCCGGCGATTTGTTCGAAGCGGCCCAGCGCCCAGAGCCTTCGCGTCAGATTCCCGATGCCGGCCCCGTAATCGAGCACCCGCCCGCGGAGATCGTATTCCTCGATAACCTCCACAATCCGGTCATAGATGACGTCGGAACTGGTACCGCCACTCGACTCGGCAGCGTGAAGGCGTTGCCCTTCCAGCGTTCGCAAAGGCTTAACCGGAATTCCCATTTTGGCTCCGGCCCTCCGGGTTAGTATACTCCAGTCGGCATTCTGTGAGGCTCTGATCCTCCGAGTCGCGGCTTTCGCCCAGGGGAGCTGTGGTCGCGATGGCGCAACCCCAACTCGTTCCGTCTCAATGCGCATCAACGCAGTTGAGATGGAAGCGATACCCTCTAGCGTTCTCTATCTGCAGTATGGGGCCTGGGTCCCCGGTACGCAAGTAAACTTAAGGAGGGTGGACCAATTGTAATTTGGCCATATGATTTGCGCACTGTCTACCATCTTACCAACCAAGGTCGGATTGACGCCTGCATATAAAGCCTCCGGAATAGTAAACGCTACCGTATTCGCGAAGCCGAAATCCGGATTGGTAAAATTGGGAACTGTTGTGGCAGTTGTCCACCCACCTGCGTAAAATTGAGCTGCTGTAAAGCCCGTAACTTTGCTGAGCCAGTATTGAAGGTACGCTGTCATCGCCGTTATTTGATCAGTCGGTGCGAAATCACTCCACAGGACTTCCGTCGCGTAGCGGTACATCCTGCTCGGATCCGCTACATTCGTCGCCCAGCCCGAAGAACCAGCTTGCGGTCCTTTCCCAGTCTGGTTTGTGGACTGCAAGCCCTTGATGAGCCATAACATCATTAGTCCGCCTTGACGCGCGGCCGCTACCGGGGCGTCCGGAAGACTGTTAAAACCCATCGCCTGAATGTGGTCGTAGACGTATGGATAATCAGTGGGTGTGTTTCCAATGAAGCCCCCAGTGTTGTCGTGTTGGTTGAGGATCAACTGCAATTGATACCATTCAAATCGGGTGTAAGTTGCGGTGATGGGTAACCTATTGCCAACGCCAGCTGCCGTAGTGGGAATGTGGATCATGTTAGGAGAAGCTTGAAATGGCTCTGGGGAATACCAAGCCCGCGGATCGCTTGTCGAGCCGAAAACCGTCGGCGCCATTCCTTCGAGCCCGAATTCCTGATTGATTTCCCAGAGCTTGGTCATCGACCACAAGCGGACTGAGTAGATCGAATCGGTATATGTGGCATTATTCCAAGCCGGGTCCGTACCGGATTTGGTCAAGGGCACCAGGAAATTCTGGTCATTCAGCGTCCAAATCCAAATATTGTAACTCTGGGCCTGGTAAGTCTGCGGATTCCCTGGCACTAAGCCACTACGCACTTGGTTATAGTTCGACAGCAGCTTGCTGTTAGAGAAAGCGCTTCCGAATGCATCCAGCGGGTGTATTGTTGGCAGCCAACTGTTCCAGTCTGGCAATTGCATAGCGAGGGGCATTTCCCGAACGTTCAAGTTTCCGGTCGGCGCCCACCCGCTGGTACTGCCGCTGGGGGCCAGATATGGCCACATGTCGACGTCACGCTGCAACACAGCATTCAGGCCCGCGCCTGCTGACCAATCGGCTACGGGCAACGAATCCAACCCCGGACCTGGTTGATAGGGTGGATTCCAGGGCCGTCCGGGATTCGGCACGGATAGGGAACGGATGTAGCTGGCGATTTGAAGCCCCTGCGCGGATGTAAGGCCGTGAAATATCGACCGGGTCTGGATTGAGTTGTTCGAGTAATTGAAATACTTCAAATCCCGGCCGTCTTGCGCGTGGCAACTCGAGCAACGTGCTTGAATGGCTACTGGGCCGGATGACCCCGGAACAGTGAGTGCCGCCGTGTTCCACAAGTTCTTGCCCGCCGCGATGTCCGAAGCCAGCGTGGACGGCGGTAGCCAGGTATCCGGATCTTCCCAAGTAAAAAGCGTTGGTGGCAGCAGCGCGTTGGCGCCGCCGTCCAGAACATTGAGTGCCAGAACTCGGAACCCGCTGACCACACCATTGGTCCCATTAAACTTGAAATTCACCGTGTTCGTGCCGGCGATGACAGTGCCCGCTGGCAAGTTCATTGTCATATCGAGGGTTTTGTAGCCGCCTCCGATTCCTCCGTATGCCGCGCCCAAGCCGAGTATCGTTACCGTACTGCTGTTAATGGGCATCCATGCAGAGCTGTTGACCTGCACGCTCGCCTCGGTTTCGTATTTCAACCCATGGATCTGCATGGAAAGTTGCATGGTGCCGCTGAGGTTCGATCCCGCGGGTACATTGAAGGAAACAGTCTTGGTGGTTCCATCCGGCCCGACGACTTCGATCGGCAATACTATGTTGCTTTGCGCCGCCGGTTGCACCGGAATGCAAGCTCCCCCCAACGCCGCTGTGATCACGATTTGAACGTCGACAACGCTGCACGTGCCTTTGCCGCTCAGGGGGGTAGTGCATGCCGTGACTCCCAGCGCTTCACTGATCTCTGTCTGCACGTCCGCAATATTGACCACTCCATCATGATTGACATCACACGGCGAGGTCTGGGCGTTAAGAGCGCGGATCACGAAAACCAAGAGTCCCAATTTCTTCATTTGCCTTCAGTCTCCTCGGAAGCATTACCGCCAAAAAATCGCTGATGAACCCCTCGGCAATAAATTGTTGGCGTATCCAGGTATGATTCTAGCCACCTGAACTGTGCAGTTCTAGATTCTCCATGGACAAGAAACTCTTGTTCACGGTAGAGCACTAACTCTCTTGTTTACTTTTGTTAGTGGCGCGGGGCGGGAGGCTGGGCGCAGGCAGGTGAAACTCCCGAGGTACTCAGACTCCGGATCATCGCGAATACCGACTTCGCCAGAGTCTTCGTTAACTATTTCACAAAGGATACCAGAACAGTGCTATTCTCCAACCTTTTTTTTCAGAAATTTTTCAATTTTTTTTTAACGCTGCCACCTGGCGCATTTACAAGTGTTTTCGTTGGAGTGAGTTCCGCTTGTCGAACCTTTTCTGACCTCACGCCCCGCGCCTCGGCTTTAAACGAGCGGGGGTCAGGAGACGATCGAGTCTATCGAAAGCGAACCTATCGGAAGTAAGTGTTTGTGACGATTGCTTCTATTGAGCCTAGATGACCAAGCTTCGCGCAACATGCTTCGTTCTCCGGCGGCCATGCCAATTATCCGGCGCTGTTCAGCGTCGACCGAGGTGTCGGGCCAGCCTCCGCGCCGTAAATCGGGCCCCGTAGGCAAATCGCGCCATCGGACCGAAGCTGTTGGCGGAGGTCGTGCCAACAAAATACAGACCCGGAACCGAGGACTCGAAGTTCATCGACAGTACGGGCGTGTTTTCGAAAGACCGGATTCCGGCAAGTAGTCCCGGATTCAAGAAGGCCAGACGCCGCAGGTCCACGCGGTAGCCGGTTCCAGCGATTACGTGATCTGTCACCAGCGTTCTTTGGGCTCCATCGCTACTGGCGAGTTGCAACTGTACCCGGCCGTTTTGAATATCCGCCTGCACCACATTAAATCCGAGGTGGAATGCGACGTGACCGACTACCAGATCTTTGATAAACCAGCCGGCCGCCGGTCCGAGATGCCGCCGCACAACTTCCAATCGAAACCACTGCGGCATCGCATGGAATACCAGCGGCGCCCTGGTGCAGAAGAGCGATCGCCAACCCGGGCCCAGCCCCGTCGTGGGGCGGCGTATTCGATCCAGAAGGGGCCGTGGAATGGGTCCGGGCGGATGGTGAAAGTCCACCACCGGTTTGCGGGCTACCAACTGAACGCAAGCCCCAGCCACGTGCAACAGTCCTGCAACGTCGAGCGCCGAAGCTCCCGCTCCGATCACCGTTACATCTCGGCCTTTGAATCGGTCGAAACTCACATGACGAGAACTGTGAGTTACGAATTCCTCCGAGAGGGCGGCTAGTACCGGTGGTACGTACTGATAATGACTTATGCCAACCGCCGACACGACTTTGCGCGCGGTTACTAGTTCGCCATCCTCCAGGCGGATATCGAAGCCCGAAAGAGATCGATCCATGGCGACGACAAGCTTATCCTCGAGTTCCGTGACGAACCGCTTTTGGAATTCCAGTCCATAGGATGCAAAGGTTTCGAGGGGTACAGGAAGTCCCAGGTCAGCATAAGGGGCTCCCTGCTCCTGACAATATCGGCCCAGAGTGAACGCCGAATCCGGATCATAAAGGCTGGAAGCAAACCCTTCCGACTTGAGCAACATGCCTTTAGGCATATGCATTCGCCAGGTGTGCATGGGGCTGCCGAAAATGCGAAAGCCAACCTTACGTGCTTTGAGATGAGCTGCGATGGACAGGCCATACGGCCCGGCTCCGATGATAGCAGTGTCAACCATAGGTCTCGGGTAAATACCTGATAGTGGCAAAACATTCACTAACGTTTACGTTTAGAGGAGCCACTATGTCGGGAATTCGAATCTACGCACGTTTCTATTGGCCCCGGGGCGGTGGAACGGCATCGCCTGAATGTTATAATTCTTATAACATTCCGCGCCGGCAGATTTCAATAAGATAGGTTTGAGCTCGTGTACCCCACAGTACTGCTAACGAACACCAGCTGGTGGCCCTGCGCCGCGCGTATGGCCATGGTGCTGCGGAAAATTGGCTGCAGTGTTTCAGCGGTTTGTCCGACAACGGGACATCCCCTGCTGAAGACGAGCGCTGTTCAGCGGATGTTCCCCTACCGTGCAATGCACCCGTTGAGCTCTTTGATAGCGGCCATTGAGGCCGTCGACCCCGACATCGTGATTCCCTGCGATGACCGTGCGGTGGACCATCTGCACCAATTGTATGCGCGCTTCCCGGCAGCTTCGGCGGGCAAGATTTCCGCCTTGATCGAACGCTCGTTGGGTTCGCCCGCCAGTTACCCCGTGGTCTCTTCCCGTTACAACCTGATGAGCGTGGCGCGGGAAGAGGGGATTCCGCTCGCGCACACCAGGCTGGTCCGCACGGTTGAGGATCTCAGGAGCTGGCACACGGAGCTGGCCTATCCCTGGGTGCTGAAGGCGGATGGAACCTGGGGCGGCCATGGCGTGAGGATCGCGCACAACCGGCGGGAGGCGGAGAGATATTTCCTGGAGATGTCGCGGCCGCTGGGAGTGGCACGATTTGCCAAGCGGTGGATCGCGAACCGGGATCCCTTCTGGGTGGAGAGCTGGTGGCATCGATCCGGGCCGGCGGTGACGGCTCAGCCGTACATTGCCGGACGTCCGGCCAACTGTGCGGTGGCCTGTTGGCAGGGCCAGGTACTGGCCGGAACTGCGGTGGAGGTGATCAGCGCCCAAGGACTCACAGGCTCCGCCACGATTGTGCGTGTGGTGGACAGTCCGGAAATGATGCGGGCCTCCGAGCGCCTGGCGCGCCGGCTGGGCATGTCCGGATTTTTCGGTTTGGATTTCATGATCGAAGACGGAAGTGGCGCGCTGTATCTGGTCGAAATGAACCCGCGGTGCACGCCGCTTTGTAACTTGCAACTGGGAGAGGGACGCGACCTGATTGGAGCGCTTTCGGCGCAACTGTCGGGCAAGCCGCTCCAGGCGTCACCGCCGGTTACGGAAAACGATGTGATCGCCTACTTTCCGCAATCCTGGCACTGGGACCGAAAGAGCAAACTCCTGGAATCGAGTTTTCACGATGTACCGTGGGAGGAACCGGACCTGGTGCGGGAGCTGCTATGCTTGCCTTGGCCCGACCGAAGCCTTCTGGCCCGCTTGTCCAATCGTTTTCGCCGCACCACGTTCGAGGAACGGGCGGCGTCCAGCGACGGTGTTTTCGCGGCTGCGATTGCGAAGCCCAAGCCGGACGAGGATCGCGGCTACGCCAATTAGGGTACGCGCCGGACCGTCCATCATGAAGGCCGGCTGGGGGGAGCAGTGAACCGGGTCGCACTTCCGAAGCAAACTTCGTTCGATAGTGGCGGATATCCCTGCGCGCGAAATCCATCTTCGATTGTTCCGATTCGGCGCGAGGGCGGGAAGGAGCCGTTGTTCCTGATCCACGGGGTCGATGGAATGGTTGCGCGGTTTCAGGCGCTAGTGAGGTACCTGGAGCCAGACCAGCCCGCCTATGCCATCCAATCCCAGGCACTGTTTCCGGAGCTAACGGCCCTTACGCGAGTGGAAGACATGGCCCGCTATTACGTGCCAGAAGTGCGGTCCGTGCAACCTCAGGGCCCGTATCATTTCCTGGGATATTCGTTTGGTGGCCTGGTCGCCTTCGAAATGGCCCGGCAACTACATTCCTTTGGAGGGCGGATTGGACTGCTGGGGATGCTGGACTCGAGGAGGATGGCTCCGCTGACGATCCCTGGCGGGTCGCAACCGCAAGAGAATACTTTAGCGCGATGGTCATATGCCAGGTCTCACGTGAAGCGAGTCTTGAGTCCGACGGGACTTCAGTACGCAAGAGAAAAGTTACGGGCTCGTTGGTTGAGAACTGTCTACACACTTCTGGATTCCGTTGGCTGGCCGATCCCACATTTCCTATACAACGCATATGACATCAATTGGTTTGCCGCCGTGCGCTATGCGCCGCAGTTTTTTCCTGGAAGGGTAACGTTGTTTCAGGCGATGGAATCGCCTGACGACACCCGTCGCAGCTATAACCGGTGGGTTCAGTTGGCCGGAGAGGGCGTCGAGGTTCGCGAAATCTCCGGCGGTCATGAAGATGTCTTGGTAGAGCCTTATGTCAGATTGCTTGCGCGTGAGGTTACCGACTGCCTGTCAAAGGATGCAGCGCGGCAACCTAGATCGAACTGAGCCTCTTCTCTGGGCACACCGCCGGTGGGCACTGGCGCAAGAAGCCCATCACCGCCGCATTATGGCAGTAAACCAGTAAGCGGTCACGGCCATACCATTATCACCTTTGATCCATCTCATCATCATGGATACGGAATCAGTCTCTGTTTCCAATAACGCAGCCTGCATCGATCCCACTCGCCGCATCCGTCATAACCAAATCGCCGGGACAGCCTACTAGTGTGGCCGTTAGCTTTAAGTGGTGATTGCACCTAATCGTAATCGTCGTCTGCGGGCGGGCAGGGCAATCGCCTGCGTCGGCATAACCGCTGTGTCACACGAAACATTAGCGCCGCCAATGAGCACAATTCCTCTACCGGCTACAAGACGTAGCTGGTAATCGGTGCCGGCGATCGCCATGGCCGTTGCATTCGTCGCGGTCCGTTTGGCGTTTCGCTGTCGTAGCCATCCAGAAAAGCGACAGAGAATCGATACACACAAGCTGGGCCGCAAGTCGATTTACGAACTGCGCGCGGACGCCTGGCCTGAGGTTGACGTCTGAACTGGGCGGGCCGATTGATCGAAACCCACGGGCCTTCGCATTTTTTCTGTTGAAACATCGCTCTTCGGCGTGTTAACCTACGCATCTACACTGAAGATATGCAGGTAACACCAGAATAAGGGTCCGTGCCGTCCTTTGCCGCCGGTTGGTTCAGGCAGAGCAAATTTTCGGAGACGAAGCGCGGCTCGAATCGACTTCTAATCTTTCGCGCCCTTCCTATAGCTGTTAATCGCGTAGCTGTTAACCACGCAAAGAGAACAACGATGCCGTCGCACGCCTCAGGGCCTTGTTCTGAGTAGTTCGGCGCATAGGTTTTTTGTAGCGTCGTCTTGTGGGCGCCCGGAAGAAATCGAAAGACTCAGGAGAGAAATGCGTCAGACTCAACCAACCCCTCGGATTCCCTGCACAGTCATTCATAGTCTCATAAGCTCGCCGGTTTCCTTATTCATCGCTCTGTTTATTCTGCTCATGCAAGTAGGTTGGGCCCAAGTATCCCTCGGTCTATCCAGCAGCGGTGTTCAGAGCAGCAGCATGGTTCTGAATATTGTGTTGAATTCCGTCGCCGGTAGTGAGCCCGCAGCTCTCCAGTGGACACTGGCCTATCCCACGGCGAGCGTAACCCAGGCGGTGGTTACCGCTGGACCGCAAGCCACTGCCGCCGCAAAATCGGTCACCTGCAAAGCTGGGTCCGGAGCTCAGACTTGCGTTCTCGATGGCCTCAATACCAGTAAGATTTTGAACGGCATCGTTGCAACAGCAACCCTCCAGCTCTCCAGCTCCTCTACGGGAACGCCGTCGGGAATTTTGTTGACGAACGCCCTAGCCGCATCGACGGCCGCAAAGGTCGTCACGATTTCTACTAACAGTACCCTTCAGATAGTCCCCATCATACACTCGCTGCAGTGTTCCCCGGCCTCGATTACGGCGCCTGCCTCCGCCTCATGCACCCTGACCTTGAGCGCTCCCGCATCTGGCTCCGGGGCAGTCGTTTCGCTCGGCACGGCGGCAGCCGGCATCACGTTCAGCAGTCCGGCTGCGGTAACCGTGACATCGGGGCAGACCACCGCTACGTACGCGGTAAATGTATCCGCGGCCAGCACCTCCGGTACGGTCACGACCACCGCGAGTTTGAACGGGTCGTCCGTGAGTTCTTCGTTCACGGTCCAGACAGCACCAGTCCAAACAGTGGCCCCGATCAGAGTAAACTCCGGAGGCCCGCAGTACACCGACGTAAATGGGCATGTCTGGAGCGCGGACTACGGTTACGGCAGTGGTGGCACGGCGGCGAGCACATCTGCATCCATCAGTGGCACCACGGACCCGGCACTCTATCAGACGTATCGCTGGCAATCTGGCACGTTGCAGTATCAGTTCGCCATGCCTAATGGGACCCACACCGTTAACCTCAGGTTCGCGGAAACCGCGTTCTCGTCAATTGGCAAGCGCATCTTCAATATCGTCCTGAACGGCCAAACCGTGCGTTCAGATTTCGACATCTTCTCAGTAGCAGGAGCCAACAAAGCACTGGTCCTGACATTCCCCGTCAGTGTCACTAACGGCAAGGTCCTGATTCAGCTCGTGGGGGTCGTGCAGAATCCCAAGATCAACGCAATTGAGATTATCCCGTGACCGGCCGTTTCGAAGCGAGGGGGGCCCGGCAGACCCGTCACCTCCTTTGGAAACGCATGTGGATGCCCAGCGATGGCGCCACCAGTCAACTGATGCAGACCCATCTCCTTAGAATCATCCGACTCGAGATTTGCCTGTGGCTCGTTGTCTCCATCGTGCGGCACCATTGGCAGTAAACTAGTAGAGGGACCTTCCGTGCATTGCCACTCTCACACCAGCGAGACCGGCCGCGTCCTATGGTGGTCGCTGCTCGCCACAGCGCTGTTCGTGCTGGTTGAGTTCTTCGCGGGGATTCGCGCTCACAGCCTGGCCCTTCTCTCGGACGCCGGCCACAACTTCACCGACGCGCTGGCCCTGCTTTTGGCCTGGTTTGGGTTTTACCTGCAAGCGAAACCCGCCAACGAAACCAAGACGTTCGGATATCACCGCGCCGGTGTCTTGACCGCGTTCATTAACGCCTTGACGCTGGTGGCGATCGCGGCATGGATCTTCTATGAAAGTTATACGCGCCTGGTGAGACCGCAGCCCGTACACGAAACCATCATGATGGCGGTGGCGGCGGCTGGCCTGGTGTTAAACGGCGGCATTATGTGGGGCCTGCGTTTCGCCCGTCATGACGACATTAATATTCGCAGCGCTTTTGTCCACATGCTCGGCGATTTGCTGGGCTCGTTTGGCATCGTCCTCGGAGCGGTCGCAATTCGCTACAGCGGTTGGACACAGATCGACCCGATCCTGTCGATTCTGATCGGCGTTCTCATTGTCTGGACGGCTTGGGACATCATTAAAGAATCCCTGAACATTCTGCTGGAAGGGCTGCCGAGCGGACTGGAGCTGCCGGCAGTGATTTCAGCCATGCGTGAAGTGGAGGGCGTCCTGGACGTGCACGATCTTCATATCTGGTGCCTGGGATCGAACACCCGGGCATTAAGCTGCCATGTGCTGATCGAGGATCTTCCTCCTTCATCGAGCGAACGTACGCTCCGCCGTCTGAACGATCTGCTCTCCGAACGTTTCCGCATCGGCCACACCACCGTGCAGTTTGAACACATGAACTGCGCGGTGTCCGAGAACGGCTGCGTCATCCCCCTGGGCGCGGAGGAGAGCCACTCGCACGATCACCCACACCACCGTTAATCTGTTACGGTCAACCGGCGCCTGCCTGAACTAACTTTTCCAGCTTTGCCATTGCCGGCTCGAGCCTCTGCAGTTTCTTCAAGACCGGCTCGAACAGATCCCCCACCCGCTCGAAGCGATCCATGGCATTGCGGATATGGAAGTGCGACGGCATCAGTCCTGTTGCGACCTCCCGCCAGGCCAGCGGTGTCGCGACGGGCGCACCCGGATAGGCACGCACCACGTAAGGTGCGGCTATGGTCTTCGATTCCCCGATTTGCAGATAGTCGAAATAAACCTTGCCCTGCTCCCGGCGCGTCACTGCCCGCGGCGTGGTGAACAGGTCCGGGCGCTCGGCGGCGACAACACGTGCGATGATTTCCGTGAACGAGCGCACCTGCTCATAGGAGTAAACCGGCTCGAGCGGCACATAGATGTGCATGCCGTCACCTCCAGTGGTCTTGGGATATCCTTCCAAGCCGACCAGGTCCAGCTTTTTGCGCACCAACTGTGCAGCCTCGATAATGCGGTCGAATTCACATCCCTGTGGGTCAAGATCGATCAGCATGAAATCAGGGCACTCGAGCGATCCGACCCGGCTCATCCACGGATTTTGGTCAATACAACCGAGGTTGGTGAGGTAGAGCAGCGCAGAGCGGTCGTCCGCCAACACCCAGCGAGTGGGCGCTTTCTTGTGGTCGGAGTAAATCGGTTCTACCCGCACCCAGGGTGGAAAGCGGTCGTGCGTGTCCTTCTGAAAAAAGAACTCGGCTGCAATTCCGTCCGGGTAACGCTTGAGAGAGAGGGGCCGGTCCTTCAGATAAGGAAGCAGCAGGCTGGCCACGGCGTCGTAGAAATTCAGGAGATCGCGCTTGTTGTAACCCTCGGCCGGATAAAAAACTTTGTTCAGATGAGTGAATTTCAGCGGGCGGCCATCAATGGTCACAGCTGCTTCTTCCCTATTGCCGGTGAGTAGCGGAGACCGCGCGGCGGGCGAGGGTTTGGTTTCCGTGGACATGGCGGTCTCCCGCACGCACTCTTTCGGTTCGACATCCAAACGCAAGCCTAGGAACACAGGGGCGCGCAGGCGTCCCTCTTCGGTCCAACTGGCGAACTTGACCGCACAGACCACTTCCGGCCGCACCCAGGTGATCTCCCGGCCAATCTCCGGCATTTCTTCGAAAGGCGACTCCTGTGTGGTCAGCGGCTCGATCTGCCGGTAAATCTGCTCCATCAGGCGCTGGTCAAAACCGGTTCCAACATTCCCCACATAAACCAGCTTGCCGCTGTCATAGAGACCCAGCACCAGCGACCCGAAGTATTCGCGTTCTCCGGCCGTATATCCGCAGATGATGAATTCCTGCTGCGCCACGATCTTGATCTTGATCCAATCGCGGCTGCGCTTCGATTGGTAAGCGCTCGTGGCGCACTTGGCGATGATGCCCTCGAGCCCGGTAGCGCTTCGCGGCCTGCAACATCTGCCCGCCATTGTTCACGAAGTGCTCGGAGAATCGCATGACGCCGGAGGGCTGCAGGAGCGATTGCAGCACCCGCTTACGCTCGATGAGCGGCACGCCGCGGAGGTCGTATCCGTCCAGGTAGAGTAAGTCGAATACGAACATCGTGACCGGAGTCCGGCGGGCTAGATGCGCCACCGAGTTGGGATCCGCCACCGCGATCCTCGGCTGGATCAGCCCGAAGCTGGACACGCCGTTCTTATCCAGCACCGCGATCTCGCCGTCCAGGATGGCCTGTTTTGCCGCGATCTGGTGGCCGATGACGCTCAGCTCGGGGTATTGCCGCTCACATGAGTTCCCGGTGCGCGACGTGATGCGTACCTTCTTGTCGTCAATAAAACAGATGGCGCGAACGCCGTCCCACTTGATCTCGAACAGCCATTCATCGCCCTTGGGCGGCGTCTCAGACAACGTGGATTTCATCGGCAGGATGGCGCCGGGCATGGGAGCGGGCACGGCTCCCGGAAGCCGGGCCGGATCAACCATAGCCTCCGTGGTCTTGCCGCCGCTTACTCGCTGGGGCTCGGCGACTTTTTTTTTGACCGGAGTTTCTGCCGTCTTCCGTGATGGCAGATCCTTCGCGATCTCCTGCTGGGTACGGCCGGTCAGCACGCTGAAAGCGTACTCTTCCACATCCCAGCCCGGGCGCGCCTCGGCGTCTTTCTTCTTGAGTAACAGCCATTCGTTGCCTTTACCGCGTCCTTTCATGAGGACGATGGCGAACTCACCCTTCAGCTTTTCGCCGTGCAACCTGAATTTCAAGTCGCCGCGCGCCAGTTGTTCAAGAGCGGGCTTATCCCCCAGCAGCTCGTACGTGCCGCGGTCCCAAAGCATGACGCTGCCCGCGCCGTAATTGCCGGCCGGTATGTTGCCCTCAAAACTGCCGTATTCCAGCGGGTGGTCCTCCACCATGGCTGCCAGGCGCTTGGGAGTAGGGTCGAGAGTGGGGCCTTTTGGTACGGCCCAGGACTTAAGCGCGCCGTCGATCTCCAGCCGGAAATCGTAGTGCAGCCGCGAGGCATCGTGCCGTTGCACGCAGAAGGAGTTACCGGAGGCGGATACGTTCGCTCGCAGGACTGGGTTCCGGGGTGTCCTTGAACGACCTTTTACGAACGTATTCGTTCAACGCCATCAAAAATGTTGAAAACCTCCCTTTCTCATGATATCGGTGTTAGAGGGCATTCAGACGGTTCTCCTGCGCGAAGTGAGGTTGCATACATGGCAAGCAGCGTTTGGAAGGGACATCTTACTTTCGGGCTCGTTTCTTTTCCGGTGCGGCTATTCAGCGCCGCGCGCGGCGAGACCATCAGTTTCAATCTGCTTCACAAAGAGGATCATTCGCGCATCAAGCAAGTGATCTACTGCCAGGCGGAAGACAAGCCTGTGCCGCGCAGCGAACTGGTGAAGGGCTACGAGTACGAAAAAGACCACTATGTGGAAATCGACGAAGAAGACATCAAGAAGGTCGCGCCCAAGACCGCCAAGGTGATGGAGATCCTGGAATTCGTCAAAGCCGATCAGGTTGATCCCATCTATCTGGAAAGCTCTTACTATATGGCTCCTGATGAAGGCGGCGAGAAGCCCTACGCGCTGCTGTTCCAGGCGCTGCGCGAGACGAAGTATTACGGCATCGCGAAAGTGGCCATGCACAATCGCGAGCACATCGTGATTCTGCGGCCGAATGGAAAAGGCGTAGCTGTTGCACACCATGTACTACGCGGACGAAATTCGGCAGGTGGACGAGTTCCGCACCGACACCAGCCAGGTGAAGGAAAAGGAGCTGGCCCTCGCCAAGATGCTGATCGAGTCGCTTGACCGCAGAGTTCGAACCCCAAAAGTACCAGGACACATTATCGCACAAACTTGCAAGCACATGATTCGAGGCCAAGATGGAGGGCCAGCAAGTGGTGGCGACTCCGACGCCGCACATTGCGCCGGTGATCGACATCATGGAAGCTCTCAAGAGGAGCCTGGCCGAACAGAAGAAGCCGGTGCGTCGGCCACCGCCGCCGCTGGCCGAGGCCGAGGGGGAAGAAGTTGCGGAGCAGCCCGCGGCCAAGAAAGGCAGGCGGTCACAGGGCGGCCGCTAACTCCTCGGCATAGAGCGCCCCCTCGGGCGTTTCTTCGTGCTTGAAGAACAGATAAAGATCCTTTTCTTGCGACAGTAACTCGCGAGCGCGTTCTGCAATCAGTTTGCGCTCCTCCTCCGAGTATTCCGGTTTCCTGAGCCTGTAATAGACAAAGTCGGCCGTAATTACCTCAGGAACTTCCAGCCTTTCAGATTCCGCCACGCAGAGCGAAATATTTTGCTTCTTGAGTGCCTCATAGACTGCATCGTTCAGCCAAGACGTATGCCGGAACTCGATGCTGAATCGCAAGTCCGCAGGCAGCAGCGCCAGGAAATCAGTCAGCAACGCCATTTCGCATTTCAGATTGGGCGGGAGTTGAAACAGAATCGGCCCGAGCCGCCTTGCGGACCTCAGCAGATCGATGGAGCGCAGGAACAACTCCACTGCGCTTGAAACATCCTTCAGACGCTGGATATGCGTGATCCTCTGATTGGCCTTGCACGCAAACCGAAATTCCGCGGGTGTGGCCTTCACCCAGTTCTCGAGCGTGGTTGGCGCGGGCAGCCGCCGGAACGTGTAATTGATTTCCACCGAGCGAAGCCGCCTGGCGTAGTGCTCCAGGAATTTCTTTTCCGGAACATCGGCTGGATAAAAGCGCGGCTTCCAGTTGGGATACGCGAATCCGGAGGTGCCCGTATAAAGTTGCGCCATAGCGATCGATATTTTGCCTGTTACAATCGGAAACCATGCGGCACCTGCTCGTCAACTGGCTCCTCAGCGCAGTCAGTCTTGTGATCGTAGCGGCTCTGGTGCCCGGCATCGAGATCGAAGGCTTCGGCACAGCCATGATCGCCGCCGTCGTCATCGGTCTGGTCAACGTTACACTTGGGTTTCTGCTGAAGATCGCGACGTTTCCGTTGACGCTCATCACGTTCGGAGCCTTTCTCATCGTGATCAACGCTCTTATGCTAAAAGTCGCAGCCGCCATGATGCGCGGCTTCAAGGTTCGCGGCTGCGTGCCCGCGTTACTGGGTGCGATTTTACTAGGCCTGGTGAATACGTTGTTGCGTTGGCTGATTTGAGCTAAGAGGGAGATTTTCCGGGGCCTATCGATAGTTAGCATTGACTCCTCTTGGCGGAGATTCTCATAATCCAACTGTGTACACTCTGGCGGCTGACAGACTTCGTGTGCCTGCTCAGAGTTCAGGTTGGAGACCAAGCCGCACAGCCGCGATTCTGTTCCTGGCGGCCCTGGTGATCGGCTGCTATCAAGCTTTTCTTCCCGGATTTGGTTTCGGCCGCGGCAATGAAATGGTGTCCATTGCGCGAAACCTGGCGGCCACCGGTGCTTATGGCAACCCGTTTCCGCCCGCCGTAACCGGACCAACTGCGGTTGTCCCGCCTCTCTATCCGGTCTTTCTGGCAGTTCTGATCAAGCTGTTCGGGTTATCGCCGCTTTTTGTGCTGGTGGCGGAACTGGCGAATGTGCTGGTGAACGCCTTGATTGCGGCGCTCATGCCCCGGCTTTCGCAGGTCTTTTACGAAGACACACGGCCCGGCATAATCGCTGGAGTCCTCTGGCTTTTTTCGATGAGGCTTTTGCCCCAGTGGGATGTCAGTTATACAGTGCTGGGCCTGGTTCTATTTCTGCTGGTGTCGGCGGCGACCATCGAGCGCACGGACCGTGTGACGCTATGGGCCGGACTTGCCGGGGTGATCGCCGGGCTTCTCACACTGGCAAATCCTGCCACGGGTCTTGTTTCGTTGCCGTGGATGCTCTTCCTGGTTTGGTCCCGGCGAGTGCCTTTCCCATACGCGCTGCGATATGGTTCCGTCCTGGTTGTGGTTATCACGCTCTGCAACCTGCCCTGGGTGATTCGCAACTACACGATTTGGCACGAGCCGGTTTTGCGAACGAATTTCGGCATGACGATTTACTCGTCGAACAGCGATTGTGCCCAGTCGAGTCTGTTTCGAAACATGGCCAATGGCTGTTACCAGTCCACGCATCCGGTCCTGAGCGAGAAGGAGTCACAACTCCTGAAGGACCTCGGGGAGCTGAAGTATGACCGAAAGCGAACGGCCGATACTTTTGCCTGGATCCGCTCCCACCCGAACCGGTTCGGGCAGCTGACCGTTGCCCGCGCTATAGAGTTCTGGTTTCCGGACGGCCTCACCGGCACCCTCTACGCCTTCTGGTTGACCACAATCCTTTTTGTGCCCGGCGTCATCGTGATGGCCAGGCGGCGCGAGCCCGTCACCGCGTTCGTGCTCTTCGTTTCGCTGGTTTATCCGCTGATGTACTACATTGTGGTTTCGTGCGACCGCTATCGATATCCGATCCTGTGGGCATCACAGCTCCCCGCAGGATACGGCGCAGCGATCCTTATCGAGCGGATGCGCCGCGGCCGGATTCAGCGCGGAGTAAGGGCCGGCCAGGCGATCTCTACTCCCTGTGCTTGAATCCAGTTCTGAAATTCCGCACGCAGCTTCTCGTTGTTGCGGATCCGCCGTGGCTCCGTCTTGAGTTGGATGGCTCGCGCCGCCAGCAACCCAGCCGATTCTCCCGTGTTCCACTCAACTGGATGCAGACGGTAGCAGCCGTTCGTAATGTGCGTGACGCCCAGGTTTTTCGCGGCGGCGAGCAGATTTTCCACCCGGCGGGGAATGAGCGAGCCCATGGGGATTTCGAAGGGAAGGCTGCTGATATCGATATAGTTCTCGCCCCCTGAAGCTGGATGGAGATCGATGCGATAACTGCCGACGCCCACGGAGTCGTCGAAGTGCGCAGCGGTAAGCTCGCCGGCGGACTTGCCCGTTAGCTTTCGCCGGGCCTCCGTGCCAACATGCTGTTCCAGCACCGTGAACTCGGCTCGGATGCGGCGTGATTCGCGAATATACGGATGCATGGCAAGTCCGTCTTCAGTCCCCGTTACATCCGGCCGCAGGCGCAGTCCGTGCCATCCGGCGCCGCCATCGCCGCGCGGGGCTTCTGTCTGCATCCAATAAAGCAGGGACAGGCTGAGTTGCTTCGCACGAGCCCGGTGGCGCGCGGCTTCTTCCGGGCGTACGTCGCAGATGTTGCCAAGCCAGTAATCGTTCTGCGGCCAGTTCACCAGGCAAGTGTCGCTGGCATAGGCGCCGCTCGTGAAGTTTCTTCGGTCGATGATGCGGCGGTAGAGCCACAGTCCGCCATCAGACTTGTGCACATCGTACTCGGGGTCGAATGGATGAGTGCGCGGCGCGAGTGTAATGGGATCCGTCACGGTCCAACTCAGGAGTTTTCCCGCCCAGGCCGGCCGCAGATCCGGCTCATAGCTTCGCCAGTATTCGTACTCTGCCGGCTTTTCGATCCGGTGATCCTCGCCTGGCAGATAATCCATAGCGAAGCAGTACGTGAACGCCTGTATGTTGGCCGGCCGCGCTTCGCCGGGTGCGTGGGGTTCGCCGGTTTCCCGAGACGACTCCGAGCCGGCTGTGTATTCGACTCCAGCCAGCGGCAGCAGGTCGCCTTGTTCCGTGGCGTCGAGAAAGAAAGCAGCCGAAATGGTATGTTCGCGCCCCGCGTCAAGATCGCGCACGGTGACGGCGCGAATGCGATCGCCCGCGGTACTTGCAGCAACCGGCTCGTGCCGCAGCAACACTATGATCCGCCCTCCACTCACGAAGGGCGCGAGCATTTCCTCGAGTACCGCCAGTGAGACTTTAGGCTCGTGCGTCAAGTGCGAGACGCGGCCGTTGCCCGGATTTAGCTCGCGAACACTACGCGCCTCCTCGGTGAGCGGATAGTTTCTCCGGTAGTATTTGCGGACTCGCTCCCGATATTCGCGATACGCGCGCGTGCAGCCAAATGATTCGATCCATGGGTGCTCGTCCGGTGGAACCGCTTGTGAAGTGAGCTGACCCCCGATCCAGCCGGTCTCTTCGGTCAGAATCACGCGCATGCCGTTGCGCGCCGCCGCAAGCGCCGCGGCACATCCGCCCGTGCCACCGCCGATCACCGCTATATCGCACGCCAGCTCGCGGCTCATCGCCAGGCCCCGTGCGAACACGAGACCGCCCGCGGCTTCAACGAACTGCCGGCGGGTGCTGCGCATTGCGAATGCCTCCCTGGAAACGCATGATAAACTGAACAAAGTTATCTTAATCCAGAGGTCCTTTCCCTATTATGAAATTGCGTGTTGCCATTTTTGCGACTGTTGGCGTCATCGGCGCAGCGCAGACTCCTCCCGGAGGGCTACCGAAACAGGCTCCGGGCACGGTAATCGCCACCATCGACGGTCAGAAAGTAACTTACGCAGACGTCGAGAAATACCTTCGCGGATTGCCCCCGCAGATGCAGCAAAGCGCGATGCAGAATCGCAAGCAGTTTATCCAGCAATACGGTCTCATGTTGCGGCTGAATGCCATGGCGGAGAAAGCCAAGCTCGATCAGAAGAGCCCTTATAAGGAGTCGCTCGAATCCGCCCGCATGCAAGTCCTGACACAGGCGCAGATCAGCGAGTTGTACGATACCTTTCCCATCACCATGGAAGACGAACAGAAGTATTATGACCAGAATAAGAGCCGCTTCGAGCAGGCGAAGCTCAAAGTCATTTATATCCCCTTCAGCCCGAAATCGGCCAGCGCGGCCACGGATGGAAAAAAACACCTCACCGAGGACGAAGCCAAGGCTAAAGCTGAGCAACTGGTGAAACAGATCAAAGGCGGTGCGGACTTTGTGAAGTTGGTCAATGAAAACTCCGAAGACGCCACTTCAAAAGCGAAAGGCGGTGACTTCGGTACGTTCTCCCGTGCGGATAATATACCCGATCAAATCCGCTCCGTGGTTTTTGACCTCAAGGCCGGCGAGGTGAGCGCACCCTTGCGCCAGCCCAATGGCTTTTACATTTTCCGCGCGGAATCCATTTCGCAGAAGCCGTTCTCCGAAGTCTCGGGACAAATCGTTAACGAACTGAAGAACGCCCACCTCAGAGACTGGCTCGCCTCCACTACTAAGAGTCTGGATATCAAATACGACGACGATCAGTTCTTCTCCGGTTCCGCGGCCCCGAAAGCCCCCCCGCAAGAGCCCGGCAAGTAGCTGAGCCGCGACCAGACGAAGCGGTACGAATGTTCGCGCGAGCCGCTTACTTCTTCTGGCATCGCGGGCAGAAATGCGTCCCGCGCTGTGCGACAAGAATTCTGCGAATCTTCGATCCGCAACGCGGGCAGGGCTCGCCGGCCTTCTGGTAAACGTTGTGCCGCACTTGAAAGCTGCCTTGCCGCCCATCGACATCCACGTAGTCTGAAATCGACGAACCGCCGGCCTTGATGGCTTCGCCAAGCACTCGCCGGATGGCTGTGTGCATATTCTTGATGCGGTCCGCTCGCAGGCGGGCGGCGATGGCCAGCGGGTGAATGCCAGCGCGGAACAAAGCTTCATCGGCATAAATATTTCCGATGCCCCGCAAGAAGGATTGATTGAGTAGCAGGGCCTTCATCTTCGTCTTGTGCGTGCGCAGCCGCTCGGCAAACTGTTTGAGGGAAACTTCGAGCGGCTCCGGACCCAATTTCTGTACGCGAGCCGGGAGCCCAAGGCTTAACTCCAGCCGGCCGAACTGCCGGCTGTCATCGTATAGCAGCACGCCGCGATCGAGCGTCAGAATGGCATGCGTGTGCTTGCCCGGCACGGCGTTCATCAACAGTTTGCCGGTCATGCCCAGGTGCACCACAAACGAATGGCCGCCATCCAGCTGGATCTCAATAAATTTGCCGTGGCGCTGAACGCCACTCACCTTGCGGCCCGCGAGCGCTGCTGCCGTCTCGTCGGGATCGCCGCGCAACACGCGCAGGCACCGGAATTCCGCGCTGACGATGCTTCTGCCCGCGCAGGTACGGGGCTAGGGCGCGGGTAATGGTCTCGACTTCGGGAAGTTCAGGCACCTTGAATCAGGCAGGAAGATTCAGAAAAATGTCGCCACCCTCGATCTTCACTTCGCAGGTGGCGACTCTTCTTCGCGGGATCCATATCGTTTTCGCCAGTGGTGCAGTTCCACTCCCACGCGTGCCAGGGGCAGACCACATTCGGACCGTTGATCGCGCCCTGCCCCAGCGGGCCGCCGCGATGCGGGCAAACGCCGCTCAGCGCGGTTATTTTTCCGCCCGACGTTGCAGATGGCGTACGGGGCGTCTCCAATGATACTTCTGTGACGGAATCCGCTCCGATTCCGGCTGCTGGCGTGATTTTGACGAATGGCATGGACACTTCAGTACTTCGGCACGCTTGGATCGACCTTATCGCTCCACGCCAGAATCCCGCCCTTCATGTTCCTGACCTTCTTGAAGCCGGCCTGCTTCAGGAACTCGACAGCCTTGGCGCTGCGCATGCCGCTCTTGCAGTGCGCCACGATCTCGTCCGCCGAATCCAGCTCGTTCACGCGCTTGGGCAATTCGCCCAGCGGAATCAGCTTGGCGTACGGGATGTTGCAGATCTGGTATTCGTGCGGCTCGCGCACATCGATCAGCACGAATGGTCGCCGCGATCGATCTTCGCCTTCACTTCAACCGGATCGATTTCGCCTTCGCGCCACTCCCGGGGCGGGCGCCGGCTCGTGCTGCGGAATGCCGCAGAATTGCTGGTAGTCGATCAGCTTGGTGATCGTCGGTGCTCGCCGCAGACCGGGCACTCCGGATTCTTGCGCAGCTTCAGCTCGCGGAACCGCATGGCCAGCGCGTCGTAGAGCAGCAGCCGGCCGACCAGCGGCTCGCCGATTGCCCAGGATCAGCTTCACGGTCTCGGTCGCCTGGATCAGCCCGATGGTGCCGGGCAGAATGCCCAGCACGCCGCCCTCGGCGCAGCTCGGCACCAGGCCGGGAGGTGGCGGCTCGGGATAGAGGCAGCGGTAGCACGGGCCGCCTTCGTAGGCGAACACCGTGGCCTGGCCTTCGAAGCGGAAAATCGAGCCGTAGACGTTCGGCTTGCCCAGCAGCACGCAGGCGTCGTTCACCAGGTAGCGCGTCGGGAAATTGTCGGTGCCGTCGACCATGATGTCGTAGTCCTTGAAGATGTCGAGCGCGTTCTCGCTCGAGAGCGCCGTCTCGTGCTTGTCGATCTCGCACGTACGGATTGATGCTCGTGCATCTTCTCGGCGGCGGAATCGAGCTTCTTGCGGCCGACGTCGCTCGGTGCCGTGGATCACCTGGCGCTGCAGGTTGGTGAAGTCCACCACGTCGAAATCGACCATGCCGATGCGCCCCACGCCCGCCGCCGCCAGATACATGCCCGAGCGGCGCGCCCAGGCCGCCCGCGCCGACCAGCAGCACCTTGGCGGCTTTCAGCTTCTGCTGGCCCTCCATGCCGACTTCGGGCATGATCAGGTGCCGGCTGTAGCGCAGGATCTCGTCTTTCGACAGCGTCGCCGGTTGCGCCGGCGCTTCCACCGCCGGCGCCCGCCCGCGATGCTGGGGACGATCGAAATCGTGTCGCCATCCTTCACGGGCGTGGCGTCTTTTTTCAGGTAGCGGATGTCTTCGTCGTTCAGATACACGTTGACGAAGCTGCGCAGCTTGCCTTCGTCGGTGTAAGAGCTGCCGGCGCAGGTCGGGGATATTCGGAGGTCAGCGCGCTCAGCACTTCGCCCACGGTCGCGCCGCCAAGGCTGACGGTGTCCTGCTTGTCCGCGAACTGCCGCAGGGGCGTCGGGATCAAAACTTTGGCCATGATGCTACGTAGAATGCTTATTACCGTGAACAATTCTTCTTTTTCCGCCGTCGGTCTGTCGGGTTGGGCAGCCAGCTGTTGGCGTGGTCGAATTCGCCTTTTTGGATCGAGAGCACGACAAACGAATACCACGGGCAGGAATTCTTCAGATCCGTCTCGGAGAAATAAGCGTCGCAATCGGGATGCGAGTGGTAGATGCCGATCAGGTCCATGCTTACGCTCGCGCGCGGCTTCGCGATCGGCCGCCAGCAGATCCTCGGGCCGCAGTTCGTAGCGCGCGCGCTGCGACGCCGGCCGACGCATTTTCCAGCGGCATGGCCGACCACGCACCGCTTCTGCGCCGTCACTCACATCGTGCCCAGCATGGCGCCGCAGCATTCGTTCGGATAAGTCGCGCGGGCATGCGCCACCATCTGCCGCCCAGGGCTTCGGTTCGATCTCGAATCATTCCTCGTCCCAGAAATGTTCGCTCAGATATTTGTCGGCGCTGTCGCAGAAGATGGTCACGATGACGGCGGTCTCGTCCGCGTCGTGCAAGCTCGCGGCGCCAGCCGGAGCGCCGCCACGACGTTGCGCCCGAGGAAATCCCCACCAGCAGCCCTTCTTCGCGCGCCAGCCGCCGCACCATGCGGTAGGCGTCCTCGGTTTCGATCCACAGGTTGCCGTCGGCCAGCGTCTCGTCGTAAATGCCCGGCACGATCGCCGTCGGCATGTGCTTCAGCCCTTCGAGCCCGTGGAATCCGCTGGAGGGCTGCGCCGAGTAGCACTTCACTTCCGGCAGGTCGCGCCTCAGCCGCCGCGTCACGCCCATGAACGTGCCGCTGGTGCCCATGCGCCGCCACGAAATGCGTGATGCGGCCGCCGGTCTGCTCGATGATCTCCGGGCCGGTTGTCTCGAAATGCGCCTTCCAGTTGGCCGGATTGTTGTACTGGTCGGGATAAAAGTAGCGGTCCGGGATCGGCATTCGTAGATCTCGCGGCACTTGCGGATCGCGCCGTCCGAGCCTTCAGCCGGATCGGTGAACACCATCTCGGCGCCGTAGGCCTTCAGAATCCGCTTGCGCTCCATGGAGGCGTTGGCCGGCAGGCACAGCTTCACCCGGTAGCCCTTGACCGCCGCGATCATGGCATAGGCGATGCCGGTGTTGCCGCTGGTGGAGTCGAGAATCATCCTGTCGTGGTTCAGCCGGCCGGTCGCGCTCGCCATCCAGGATCATGTTCAGCGCCGGCCGGTCTTTCACGCTGCCGCCGGGATTGAAGTACTCGGCTTTGGCGTAGATTTCGATTCCAGGAAGGTCCGCCGCCATTCGCGCTAGGCGCAAAAGCGGAGTGTTTCCAATCCGCGAGAGAATATCCGTTTCCTCGACCGCTCTTATGATGGAAGCCGCCTGCGCCATGTCTCTGAATCAAAAGGAATTACTTTTAGATATTCTACCAGCCCCTAAATCTCTGTCAACATTAGGATGATTGTCGGTGCATAGGAGACTCATCATTCGACCCGGCGCGATCGGCGATTTCATCCTGTCGCTGCCGGCGATAGAGCACCTAAAGGTTGATTATCTAGAGGTTTGGGCCGCTTCCCAAAACCTTCCGCTGGTTCGCTTTGCAGACCGCACCCGGTCGATTGCTTCATCCGGCCTCGATATGCTGGAATTTTCGCCCGATGAACGGCTCCTCGCGGAACTCCGCACCTTCAATTCTATCGTCTCGTGGTACGGCACGAACCGGCCGGAGTTTCGCGCGTTGATGGAAGGCTTGCCGTTCGAGTTTCTGAGGGCGGTTCCGCCAGACGATTGTGGGATGCATGCGGTTGATTTCTTCGCCGCGCAGATCGGGATGACGGGTCCGGTAGTCCCACAGATCGATTGCCCCCGGCACGACGGCGGCTTCGCCGTGATTCATCCGTTTTCCGGAAGTCCCAAGAAATGCTGGCCGCTGGATCGCTACCGGAAGTTGGCGAGGCGCCTGGAGGCGCACATGCCGGTGCGCTGGTGCGCAGGGCCGGAGGAGACGCTGGCGGATGCCGTACGCATCGATAATCTCTATGACCTTGCGCGCTGGCTGGCCACGGCGCGGGTTTATATCGGTAACGATTCGGGCATTACGCACCTGGCTGCCGCGGTGGGAACGCCCGTAATCGCTCTTTTCGGTCCTACCGATCCGCGCATCTGGGCGCCGCGCGGCCCGGAAGTCTGCGTGATCTGGAGGCCGGTGACCGAGGACATCGAGGTGGGCGAAGTTGCCACCGCGGTTCTGCGGTATGATTCCAAGTTCACCCCATGAAAATCACTCGAGTAGAAGCTCTATACCTCCGCCAGCCGGAGGTGAAATTGCAGTGCGACAGCGGCCAGGATGCGCTAATCGTGCGGGTCGAAACCGACGCCGGAATTACGGGCATCGGTGAGGTCGATTCCAATCCCATGGCGGTAAAGGGCGCGATCGAAGGCCCGTTCTCGCACACCACGGCGGCCGGGCTGGCACAGATCGTCGTGGGCGAAGATCCGTTTGAAACGGAAAAGATCTGGCACAAGATGTACCGCGCCAATATTTACGGCGGGCGGCGCGGCGCGGGCTTGCACGCCATGAGCGGCATCGATCTGGCGCTTTGGGATATCAAAGGCAAAGCGTTGAAGCTGCCGGTATGGAAGCTGCTTGGCGGGGGGTTCCACAAGAGAATGCGCTGTTATGCCAGTTCGCTATTCGGCGCCACACCCAAGAAGACCGGTGAGATGGCGCGCCGCTACCGCGATCAGGGCTTCACGGCGGTGAAGTTCGGCTGGGACCCCATGGGGCAGGACGAAAAGACGGACATTGCGCTAGTTCGCGAGGCGCGCAAGGGATTGGGAGATGAGGCCGACCTGCTGATCGACGCCGGTCTGGTGTGGGATTCGAAAACCGCGCTACAACGCGCCCGGGTCTTCGCCGACTACAACATCTTCTGGCTCGAAGAGCCGTTACGCCCCGACGATTACAACGGCTACCGCAAGCTGGCCGAGGCCACGCACGTGCGCATCGCCGCCGGCGAAGAAGAGAGCGAGCGCAAATCGTTCCTGGACCTGATGGACCGCGGGCGCATCGACGTGGTGCAGGTGGATCTCACGCGCTGCGGCGGCTTTACGGAGGCCATGAAGATTGCGGCGCTCGCCTGGGACCGCGGCCTGCCCGTCGCCAACCACGGTTTTACCACCTACGTGAACGTGACGGCCGCGCTCCACTGGCTGAACTCCATTCCCAACGCGCTGATCTGCGAATTTGTCGCCGAAGAAGAGACCAACCTGCGGGAGCAGCTCACGCGCCAGAAGCTGCGCGCGAAAGACGGGTATCTGGCGATTCCGCAGGAGCCCGGCCTGGGCATCGATCTGGATGAGGAAGCGATTCGCAAATTTCGTGTGGCGTAGAGTGCTATGAACCGACGAACGTTCCTGGCTTCGCTATCGGCCACACTGGCTCGTGCGGCCGCGCGTCTGCCGGCTAATGACAACATCCGGTGGGCGCTGAGCCTGGGGTTGTGGCAGCACTTCCGGCCCGTGCCGTTCACCGAGATTCTGAGCGTGATGCGCGACACCGGATTCATCGGCATCCGGCTGACGGATTTTCCGCGATGCTTCGAGAAGTATGGTCTCACTCCCTCGCAGATGGAAAAGGAAGTGTCCAAACGCAAACTGCATGTGTGCACCGTGTCCTTTGGCGGGCCGGCGCACGATGCCTCCAAGCACGACCAAATCATCGCCGCCGCGCGCCGTGCCATGACGGTTCTAAAAGGTTTTGGAGCCAAGGACCTGGTGGTATTCTCGCCAGCGCGCCTCCCTCCGGGCGCGGATATCGTGCAGGTGTTCGACAACATGGCCGACTGCTACACGCGACTTGGCCAACTGGCCGGTGAACTGGGCTTCCGCGTGGGCCTGCACAATCATCTGGGAGAGATTGTGGAGAAGAGGGATGAGATCGATCTCATCCTGGCGAAAGTAAATCTAAAGCTGTTGTACCTTGCTCCCGATACCGCGCACCTGCACCTGGCAGGCGTCGACGTGGTGGCTACGTTTGAAAAATACAAAAAGCGGATTATCTTCGCCGATTACAAAGACGCCAAATGGACCACGCCCGGTGCCGACTTCGTCGAAGACAACGGCAAAGTGCATCCCAAAGAATCCGACGAGGCGAAGTTTCTCAACAGCATTTACGATCTGGGAGACGGTGAGATCGATTTCCCCGGCTGCCACCGAGTGCTCAAATCCATTGGATATCAGGGCTGGCTCTGCGTAGACCTCGACACCGCCCGGAAGGGCCCACGCGCGAGCTACGAGCGCTGCGGCGCCTACGTTGTGAACAAGCTAGAACCGATCTATCAGTAGTACAGTCGTTCGCGCCAATCCCCCGTGCGGGCGCGTGGGCACTTCAGAGGCATCGTCCGCACTAGCGCATGGCTCTCCTCGCTGTCGTTGTCCTGGCACTCCTGAACCGCACCCTCGGTTGACGAATCTCTAAAGCGCACCGTGTCCTTCAGTATCAATAGTTTGCCTAATTGCGCGCTTGCCGGACAGCCATCCTAACCAACACGCCAACAAGTACGAGACACCTATCGTCAGTAACAATGCTTTCTTCACCGTCGAACTCCTTATGGGTTGTTAACGGCCGTTTCCGGGGAAGACTTTATACTGAGAACGCGAAATCCGGGCTGATGTGGCTTGCCAAGCCCAAGAAGGAATAAAGCCGATTTGTCGGTGGACTTCGGGGTGGCGGCGACTACTTCCAATCCGCCACGAAGATGTTGAAGTTGTAACGGTCCAGAGCGTGCAGGTCAGAGCAGAAGACCAAACTCTTGCCATCCGGTGAGATTTCGGGGAACGAGGTGAAACCGCCGAAGTCGGTCACCTGTTCGAGGCCGGTGCCGTCCAGGTTGATGAGGAACAGTTCGAACTTGCGAGTGTCGCAGTCGTTTTTGTTGGAAGAGAACAGAATTTTCTTGCCGTCCGGCGTAAAGGTCGGAGCGAAGCTGGCGCAGCCGAAGTTTGTGATGGTTTTGGTATTTTCGCCGTTGGCATCCGCCACCACCAGCTCCATCTTCATGGGCGCGGTGAGATTGTTAGCGAGCAGGCTCTTATAGAGATCCACGGCGTCAGGCGTCGACGGATGGTTGGCGCGCCAGACGAGTTTCTTTCCGTCTCGCGAAAAGACAGCGCCTCCGTCGTATCCCAAGGCGGTTGTGATCTGCTTCTTGTGCGAGCCATCGGTGCGCATGGTCCACAGATCCAGATCGCCGGATGCCAGCGACGTGTAGACGATCGTATTGGTTTTCCAATTCACAGTGGCTTCAGCATCGTATCCTTGCGTGTCGGTCAGCTTTTTCAAGATCCTGCCGTTGTCTGTGGCCAGATAAATGTCAAAGCCGGGGAAAACACCCCACACATAGCCCTTGCTGCGGTCGGGCGGAGTGGGGCAAGCGTCTCCGGCCTCGTGCGTCGAGGCGTAGAGGATCCGGTCGTCATGCAGGAAATAGCCGCAGGTGCAGCGGCCCTTGCCGGTCGACACCATGTGTGGGTCGGAGCCGTCCGCTGTTCATGATGAAAATCTGATCGCACTCCAGGGGCTTGATCGTGGATTGATAAATAAGGCGGTTGCCTCCGGGCGACCAGTAAGCCTCGGCGTTCTGTCCGGCAAACGTAAGCTGGCGGATATTCGCCAGATGCGGGGATTCAGCCCGGGCTGCTGCTAATGCCACGAGCAGCAGACTACTTGTGACCTTCATAGAGATTTTTTCCAGCAACCAGCGCTCGCATCTTGGCATCCGCAACCGTGCGTGGCAACATCCAAAAGCCGCAATCGGGATGTACGAAGACGATACGATCGGGGCCGAGTATTTTGGCGGCGTGATCGATCCGGCGTGCGATCAGATCGGGCTGCTCGACGCCGTTATCCTTGATGTCGATTACACCGAGGCCCAGGCCGATGCGCTTGTCCAGGTCGCGGAAAGCCTGCAGCTCGTCATAGCCGCGCCGCGCAAACTCGAGCACCAGGTGATGGACCTTGAGCTGGTTGAAGAACGGGACCAGGTCCCACCAAAAGCCTTTCTGGATGGTCTGGCCGGCATAGTTGCCGAAGCAAACGTGGACAGCGCGCTCGCCGCGAATTCCTTCGAGCACGCAGTTGATGGCTGCGGCGGCCCATTCGCGGTCCTCGGGGTGGCCGCTGATGTTGGCTTCATCCAATTGGATCACTTCCGCGTGGACGCGCTCCAACTGCTGGCGCAACACGCGAGCAATGGCCATGGCGAGCTTGGCCCGGTCTGAGTAGTGGCGATCGGTAAGCACCTTGGCCAGCATATGCGGCCCGGTGCAGGTGAATTTGAGCGGGCGGGACGTCAAGGCGCGGGTAAATTCATAATCGCGTGGCAGGTTGAGCATGCCCTCGCCGACTTCGCCGGTAACCACGCCCGCTGGCTCCGCGCGATACGCCAGACCCGCATCCGCGTGGAATCTCTCGAGATCGCTCATCGAAAATCGCGTCGCGATGCCGTCCATGCGAGTCACGAAATAGTCGATCATGCCGTTGGTTTCCGGATGGCCGGGATCGAACCGGTTCAGCTCGCCGTCGGCAATTACATCGACGCCCGCCAGTTCCTGGGTTTTGAGCACCACCATGATGGCGTCCCGCAGCGCAACGCGTGACGAGTCGCCTGGCAGCCAGTGGGGCACAGGATAGCTGCCCACGACCGTGGTCCGGATGGACATAAGTCTCCATTCTATACTGGGGTTTGCGCTACGCTGGCTTTTTCGTCCTCTGCTCGGTGATTCACGCTGCCGAGCCTGCCCGCTTCGCCGAGCACACCATTGCCACCGGGCTCAAGGGCGGCTATCAGGTGGTGGTGGCCGATCTGAATCACGACGGCAAGCCCGATCTCATCGCGCTTGCGAGCGGCATGCCGGAGCTTGTCTGGTACGAGAATCCGACATGGGAGCGCCACGTAATTGCCGGCGGTTTTTCGCGCATGATCAACTGCGCTGCCTGGGACACCGATGGGGACGGCATTCCGGAGATCGTGCTGGCGAGCGGGTTCGCCAACGAGGCGAAGAACAGCGCCGGGACTGTGTCGCTGCTACATTCCGCCGGCGATCCGCGGCGTTTGTGGAAAGTTACGGAGATTGACCGCCTGACGACCTCGCACCGTTTGCGCTGGGCCGATATTTTCGGCAATGGAAAAAAGGTCCTGGTGAATGCACCGCTTACCGGAGCGCGCGCGGAAGCGCCGGACTACCGTGACCACACGCCGCTGGTGTTCTATCGTCCCGGCGGATGGAAGCGCGAAATGATCGGCAGCGAGAACGGCGGCGTGGTCCACGGCATCTTCATCGTGGATTGGGATGGCGATGGACGCGACGACATCCTGACGGCGAGCTTCGTGGGAATCGATCTTTACAAGCTGGAAAAAGGCGGGCGATGGACCCGGAGCGAGATTGCCGAAGGTGACCCGTCGCCCTGGCCCAAAGGGGGATCGAGTGACATTGCGGTGGGCCGGCTGGCTGGGAAGCGCTATCTGGCGTCCATCGAGCCGTGGCACGGGAACCAGGTAGTGTTGTACCGGCAGCCGGGGAAGGAATGGCAGCGGCGCGTGATCGACTCCTCAATTGTAGACGGGCACACCATTTGGACCGCCGACCTGAACGGCGACGGCAGCGACGAGATTATTGCCGGCTTTCGCGGCGGCGGCCATGGCGTGAACGTTTATTACGCCGATGATGCTACTGGCGAGCACTGGTCAAAACATGTACTGGATGACAGTGGCATGGCCGCGGCCTCCTGCGCCGTGGCGGACCTGAACGGCGACGGCCGCATGGATATCGCGTGCATCGGCTCAGCCACGGCCAACCTAAAGTGGTATGAAAATCTGCCGCCGCGCTAAAATCAAAAATTGCAAGAACCTGCAGTTACCGTGGTCATTCCGACGCTCGCGGCGGACCGGCGCTTGAGAGAGTGTCTACAGGCGCTGGAGAAACAGACGCGGCGCGACTTCGAGATCATCGTCGTGGATAACAGCGGCCAGCGGCTGGTGCGCGCCGGGGGAATGCCCGAGGGCGCCACCGTACTCGAGCGCGAGCACAATATCGGATATGGCGCGGCCGTCAATCTGGGGTTCCAACAGAGCCGGGCGCCGTATCTGGCATCTTTGAATGACGACGCTGTTCCGCGCCCGCGGTGGGTTGAAGCGTTGCTCGAGTCGGCGGCGAGGCATCCGGAAGCCGGCATGTTTGCGTCGCAGGTGCGATTTTACGGCGAAGAGCATCTGGACTCGGCGGGAATGGTGATCAGCGGTGATGCCAGCAGCAAGCAACGCGGGCACCTTTTTCCGGTCGCGGAGTTCGATCGCGAAGAAGAAGTGCTGTTGCCCAGCGCTTCAGCCGCGCTTTACCGGCGTACCATGCTGGAGGAAGTGGGATTGTTCGACGAGGATTTTTTTCTCTACTGCGAAGACACCGATCTCGGGCTGCGGGCGCGCTGGGCGGGCTGGAAGTGCGTTTATGTACCGGCGGCAGTGGTGGATCATCACTACTCTCACTCCGCCGGGCGCGCTTCGCGCCTGAAAGCGTACTACGTGGAACGCAATCGGCTGTTTGTCGCGCTTAAGAACTTTCCAGCCGGGATGCTTTGCACAGTGCCTTTTCGAACCATAGTGCGCTACTGGTGGCACGCTCGCTCCGTGGCGCTCGGACGTGGGACCGCGGCGCAGTTTCGCAGAGAAGGGAATAGCGGATTCCAGTTGGTGTGGATCGTTCTTCAAGCGCACGGGGCTTGCTTCCGCCGCGCTCGTTCGCTTTGGAAAAAGCGGCTGGACATTCGCCGGCGGGCCAAGGTGTCCGCGGCCGAATTCGGGCGATTGCTGCGGGCTCATTCCATTCGAGCGCGCCGGGTAGCGGAACTGTGATGCTGTCCGATTCTCGATCGCAGCTCATGATCCTGGTGCCGGCCTATAACGAGGAGGGCGCCATCGGAGACGTGGTTGAAGCCGTTAAGCAGGTAATGCCGGGCACCCGGATTCTGGTGGTGGATGATTGCTCGAAGGACGGAACCGTCTGGAGGGCGCGCGCGGCCGGCGCAGGAGTGCTTCCTCTCCCGCACCACCTGGGGCTTGGCGGCTGCGTGCAGGCAGGATATAAGCTGGCGTTCGAGCTTGGCTACGAATACGTGATCCGCGTGGACGGCGACGGGCAGCACGATGCCCGCGACATTCCCAAAGTTTTCGAGACGCTATGCCAGTCCGGCTGCGAGATGGTCATCGGCTCGCGTTATGTTGACGGCACGAGCGGCGGCACGAGCTGGCTGCGCGCCGCCGGAATTCGCTTCTTCCGGCTGGTGCTGCGCCCGATTCTGGGCAAGCCGGTGCGCGATCCCACTTCGGGATTCGTCGGCGTCAACCGGAGCGCGCTGGCAGTGTTCAGCCGCAGTTTTCCGCTGGAATATCCCGAGATCGAGGCGCTGGTGGTCTTGCAACGGCGCAGATTCCGGTTTATCGAAGTGCCCTGCCGGATGCTACCCCGGCGCACGGGGCGCTCTACGATTACGCCCATGAAATCCATCTACTATATTGTTCATGTGCTGCTCGGAGTGTTTGTGAATGTCCTGAAATACGAGCGCCGGATTCCAAGGGAATCCCGGAGGTCATGATTGGACCGCGTCCTGAATGTAATGACCGGTATGTGCGCGCTGCTGATCGTGCTGGTGCTGTTCTCGGTGCGGCGTGCGCGTATTCGAGTGGAATATTCTGTCACCTGGCTAATCGGCGCGGTGGCTCTCCTGATGTTGTCGCGGGCTCGCGGACTTTTGCATTCCACTGCGGATCTGCTGGGCCTGGCCGATCCGCCTCTCGCGCTGCTCTTCATTGTGGGCTGCGTTTTTCTGATTATTTTCTACAGGTTTTCACTCATCATCTCGCAGCTGAAGGATGACAACATTGCGCTGGCGCAGCGCGTCGCCATTCTCGAATACCATATTCAGGCTTTGAAAGACCAAACAGCCGGGTCTTGATTCACGAATGAAACCCAGTAAAGAGTCATCCAGAAAGAGCGGCCGCACGGCCGCCAAGCCGTTATCGCCGGTAGTGGAGAAACCTGGAACGGTTTTGTGGCCCTACGGCCTCGGCTTCGCCATCGCACTGGCGGTGGCGTTTGAAGTCTATGGGCCGTCGCTCAACGGCCCGTTCTTATTTGACGATCAATACCTGATCTTCATGCGGCCCAACTTTGAACTGGATTCGCTGAGCGCGTGGATATCGGGAGTCCGGCCGCTGCTCATGTTTAGCTATTGGGTCAATTACCGGCTTTCGGGGCTTCATCCCTTGCCATATCACGCGTTCAATGTCTTGTTCCACGTCATGGTCTCTGTGCTGGTGTTCTTCATCGTTCGCAAGATCCTGGAATGGGCGCAAGTGGACCGCCTGCGGCGCGACGTGCTGGCCGCATTCGCCGGCGCGTTGTTCCTATTGCATCCCGTGAATTCGGAGTCGGTCGGATACGTGGCCAGCCGCTCGGAGAACCTGAGCGTGCTGTTTTTCCTCGGCGCGTTTGCGCTATTCCTGTATAGGCGCTCCGTGGAGGTCAGCTGGAGGCGCACGGCAATGGTTCTGGTGGTATTCGCCGCCGCGGTTCTGTCGAAGGAGCATACCGTTATTCTTCCGGCGTTGCTACTGCTCACGGATTATTTCTGGAATCCGCCATTCTCTTTCGCGGGAATCCGCCGGAACTGGAGGCTGTACGTGCCGGTTACGGTTGCAGCAGTGCTGGCGGCCATATATCTGGCGCGCCAGTTGAGCGGCGCAACTTCGGCTGGTTTTCGCATCAGAGATTTCAGGTGGTATCAATACTTCTTCACCGAATGCCGGGCATTCTGGTTATATATTCGGCTGTTTCTGTTCCCGGCGGGCCTCAGGATCGATTACGATTATCCGGTCTCGCACACCATCCTGGAACACGGCGCCATTCTGGGACTGATGGCCATTCTAGTGGCGGCCGGCGTCTTATTTTACTTCCGGCGTCGCTATCCACTGGCGGCATACGGATTCTTCGCATTTGTCATACTGATGGCGCCGACTTCGTCCTTTGTGCCCATCGCGGACCCGGTGGCCGAACGCCGTCTGTATCTGTCGATGATCGGCCTGCTGCTCATTCTGATTGAATTCTTACGGCGCATAGATGTCCGGCGGCCGAAGGCGATCGCGGCGCTGGCCGGCGTGCTGCTGATCTTAGGCATTGCCACGTACAACCGCAATTTCGTGTGGAGCGACAAAGTTGCGTTGTGGGAGGATACGGCTGCGAAATCGCCGAACAAGGCGCGCGTGCAGTTTCAGCTGGCCCAAGCGTACTACGAGTATGGCGCCTGCGATCAAGCATTGCCACACTATGAGCGCAGCGCGGCGCTAGACCCGTCCGATTATCGGCTGTACATCGACTGGGGCCTGGATTACGATTGCCTCAAACAACCCGAACAGGCCCTGACGAAATTTAAGCGTGCAGCCAGTATGAGGGCGACAGCCCATGCCTACTCCCAAATTGGCATGATCTATGGCAAGGAGGGCAAGAGCGCCGAGGCGCTCGATGCCCTGGCGACGGCTGAAAAGATCGACCCGAATTTCGACATGACTTACGTCTACCGCGGTGGCGTGCGCCTCGCGCAGGGCAACGTGAATGCCGCAAGCGACGATTTCCGCCACGCGCTGGCTCTGAATCCGCGAAATCAAACGGCGCGGCAGGCTCTGGACATGATTGATGCGCAGCGAAACGTAGCCCGCCCTTAAGAATGCGCCCGCTCCGCATCGGCGTGAATGCGCTGTACCTGATTCCAGGTGGAGTGGGCGGCACTGAGATCTATTTACGGAACCTGCTGCGCGCGCTCGCCGAGATCGACAGCACGAATGAGTATGTTCTGTTCACCAACCGCGAAACCGGCCGCGATCTGGCTCCCACGCAAATCAACTTTCACGTCGCCCGCCAAGCTGTCCGTGCCTCATTCAGGCCCGCGCGGATTCTCTGGGAGCAGATAGTTCTGCCGCTGGCCATTGCCGCGCAGCATGTCGACGTTTTGCTGAACCCCGGATTTACTGCACCGATTTTGTGCGGCTGCCCGCAGGTCACCGTCTTTCACGATCTGCAGCATAAGAGACACCCGGAACACTTCCGCTGGTTGGATCTCCTGTTCTGGAGATTCCTGCTGTTCTGGTCGGCGCACGTCTCGCGGGCGCTAATCGCGGATTCGGAGGCGACTCGGGCGGATCTACTACGCTTCTACCGGCTGCGCGGCAACAAAATCCGCGTCATCCCACTGGGCGTGGATCCGAAGTTTTTTGAAATCGCGCGGGCACGCCGGCCGGAACCGATGCTGTTGACCGTTTCCACGCTGCATCCCCACAAGAATCTCGATCGGCTGCTGCGAGCGTTCGCAGTGTTTCACCGCGCACGTCCGGAATTCCGTCTGGTGGTTGCCGGCCTGCGCGGATTCGATACGGCCAACCTCGAACGGCTGCGGCAGTCGCTTGGACTTACCGATTACGTCGAATTTACCGGCTGGATTGCGCGCGAAGATCTCTACGATCTCTACGCGCGTGCCTTCGCGTTTCTGTTCCCATCCACTTTTGAAGGTTTTGGACTGCCGGTTCTCGAGGCGCTGGCGGCCGGGGTGCCGGCTGCCTGCTCGAATATCGAGCCGCTGTCGAGCACCGCGGGTGATGCTGCATTGCAGTTCGATCCGCACGACGAAAAAGCGCTGGTGGATGCCATGACGAGACTGGTATGCGACGAAGGATTGCGCGCACAGTTGGCGACTGCCGGGCCCCAACGCGCCAATCAGTTTTCGTGGAAGACGACGGCGCGGTTGACGCTGGATACGGTGGAGGAGACGGGATCGAGGAGCTTGACTCAGTGAGTTTCGCCAACCTCTATTACGCCAAAAGTGTTTGATGGTTTAGATCTGGTTACTGTCTGCAGCGTTCATGTGTCGATCTGAAACTGCTTTGCCGTGTGACTAAAGCATACAGTGAACCGCTCGAAGAATCCGGCCTGGCCCAACAGACCAATACCTTGAGCCTCTAGGCCAACGGTGAACCCAGCATAAACGTAAATGGAGACCCGAGGCCAATTTTGTGCCATGGCCGGATCGTAAGAGATTTGCTGAGTTTGCTTGATCCGAATTGTAACCGCCACTGGCACGCCGCATCAAGATCGACCAACGATGAGCTTATAAGCGCGGTACCAGGCACCGCCTTCCCCTCTTGCCCGCAATGCTACGCTAAAGCCATGCCGTTTCATCTGGAAGTGAACTATCGTCCGCGAGGCGACCAGGAAACTGCGATCGAAGAGTTGAGCCGGGGCGTGCAGGATGGGGAAAGAGACCAGGTCCTGCTGGGGGTCACCGGATCGGGCAAGACCTTTACCATGGCGAAGGTCATCGAACAGGCGGGCCGGCCGGCCCTGGTTCTCGCCCATAACAAAACTCTTGCCGCGCAACTCTATCACGAGTTCAAGAGCTACTTTCCCTCGAACGCGGTCGAATATTTCGTCAGCTATTACGACTACTACCAGCCCGAAGCCTATATTCCATCGAGCGACGTCTACATCGAAAAGGAAGCCACAATCAACGATGAGCTGGATAAATTGCGGCTCTCGGCGACGCGGTCTCTTTTCGAGCGCCGCGACTGCGTGATCGTGGCCAGCGTGAGCTGCATCTACGGCCTGGGTTCGCCCGAAGCGTATTACGGCATGCTGCTGATGCTCGAAAAAGGGCAGAAGATTACGCGCAATCAGATTGTTTCGCGGATGGTGGACATCCTCTACGAGCGTAACGATTCTGATTTTCGCCGCGGAACTTTTCGCGTGCGGGGCGATGTCATCGAGCTTTATCCGACCTACGACGATTACGCGTACCGCATCGAATTGTTTGGTGACGAGATCGAGAGCCTCTCGCAGATCGATCCGCTGCTGGGCCAGGTGCGGCAGACGTACCTGCGCCTGCCCATATATCCCAAGACGCACTACGTGATGTCGGACGAGACTAAGGACAAAGCCATGGCCGGCATCTTGACGGAGCTGGAGTGGTGGCGCAAGGAGCTGGAAAAGCAGGGAAAAATGATCGAGGCCCAGCGTCTCTATCAGCGCACCATGTTCGATCTCGAAATGATGAAAGAGATCGGCTATTGCCATGGCATTGAGAACTATTCGCGCCATTTTTCCGGACGGCTGCCCGGTGAGGCGCCGCCCACGCTGCTGGATTACCTGCCGCACGATGCCATCATGTTCATCGACGAGAGCCACCAGACGGTTCCGCAGTTGCATGGCATGTATCACGGCGATCGCTCACGCAAAGAGGTACTCGTGTCGCACGGTTTCCGGCTGCCCAGCGCGCTCGACAACCGGCCGCTGACCTTCGAAGAGTTCGAGAACCGCGTCAATCAGGTGGTCTACGTTTCGGCCACGCCGGGACCCTATGAGCTGACGAAATCAGCCGGTGTGGTCGTGGAGCAGATCATCCGGCCCACCGGCCTGGTGGATCCCGAAGTTGAGATCCGGCCCATTAAAGGGCAGGTAGACGACTTGCTGGGCGAAATTCGCAAGCGCGTGGCCGCCAACCAGCGCGTGCTCGTCACGACGCTGACCAAGCGCATGGCCGAGGACCTGGCGGAATATTATTCCGAGGTCGGAGTGCAGTGCCGCTACCTGCACTCGGAAGTGGAGACGCTTGACCGAATTAAAATCCTCCGCGATCTGCGGCGCGGCGAGTTCGACGTGCTCATTGGGATCAACCTGCTGCGTGAAGGGCTCGATCTGCCTGAGGTTTCGCTGGTTGCGATTCTGGACGCCGACAAGGAAGGGTTCCTGCGATCCAGCGGCTCGCTGATTCAAACTATCGGCCGCGCCGCACGGCATGTGGAAGGGCGTGCCGTCCTTTACGCGGATGTGATGACCGACAGTATGCGCAAGGCCATCGAGGAGACCAACCGCCGCCGCCGCACGCAAGTGGAATACAACGAGCGCAATGGCATTACGCCGCAGTCCATCATCAAGCCCATCGACATGAGCCTGGTGGCCATCGCCGAGGGCGATTACGTCACCGTGCCAGTTGAGGCCGATGAAGACATCGAAAAGATGAAGCCGGAAGAACGCCTGCGCTTCATTACCGAGCTGGAAGATCGCATGCGCGAGGCCGCCCGGAAGTTCGAGTTCGAGAAAGCGGCGCAGCTGCGCGACCGTATCAAGGATCTGCGAGAACGGGAAACGCAGGTGCTAGGTGCTAGGTTTTAGGTGTTAGGGTTTACTAACACCTGGCACCTAACACCTAACACCTCGGCTCCATCTACTTCACAGCGAATGAGACCGGCAGACTACACACCGGCTGATTCGGATCGCTCGCAACGGCACAGACGCTCAAGGTAGCGTTTGACACCCCGCCAAGATCACTGGGAACCGTGACTTTGACCGTTTGCAATCCCGCGATACCTAAAAACTGGCCTATGGAGACCGGCATCAGGTTGGCGTGATCTTGAATACGCACTGTGATGGCGCCGCTTCGCGGTGAAGCCAGTCCGGTTGCGACGATCTCAATCACGCTTCCCGCTACAGCAGGATTCACCGGGTTATTGTGAGAGTTGTCTGCGTTCAGCACGCCCCCGGTGAAGATGGCGGGCGCGACAATAGCAAGCGGGACGGTTTGTGCAGCAACCTGCCCGTCAACGGTGACAATCATTTGTGCCGCTTGCATGAACGCCAACTCGTCGGGCACACGCAGATTGATCTGGGTGCTGGAGTTGTAAAAGAGGTGCGCCGGTAGGGCGTCGAAAGTTACGGCGACATGTGTCCCCGCAAGGTTCGATCCTTTGATGGTCGCGATCGACCCGGCTACCAACGGTCCGGACTGGGAGGTCGCGGCGTTGCCGACTGTGCCGATCACCGGCCCAGTCAATCCGCCGGATACCGTAAGGGTCACCGGAATCGTCTTGCTGCCCACGAGCGGGCCAGCATCGACTGTAATGGTCGCCTGATATGTACCCGCCGCAAGCGCGCTGGGATAGAGGTTCACGTTCAGGGTCGTATTGTTGAACGCCGAAGCAGGGTCTACCGTTAACCAGCCGGAGCCGTTCTGATAGGCTACCGTGGCCGTCCAGTTCATCAGGCCGGCCCCGCGATTGAGCACGCCGACGTACTGAAGCTGTCTGCCCCCTCCGACCGGCGATACGAAATTGAGACCGGTCGAGTTTACGACAAGATGCGCGAAGTAAGCTGCGTTGCAGTCCTGGACGGTTGAGCAATCCGACTTAGGCGCTACGTCCGCGAACCGGGGCACGGGGTCGGTCGACGCCACATTGACCGTCGAAAGCGGCGCGAAGGATACCTGAGCATTGGCGATTATCGTGTTGCCGCCGCCGGTGGGCGGCAGGCCTACAAATGTGGGGAATTGGGCGCTTTCCTGGACCGCAGGATTCGCATCCACGACTTCAAAGACTACATTCCCCGAGCCGTTCGACATGGGAACTTCGCTGACCGAAGTAAAAGTGCTGGTCCCCATACCCGGAACCGGGAAAGCCAGCATACCGCCGGCGCCATTGGTATCCGTCCCTGTCACGCGAATGAGGAGCAGAGAACCTGTGGCGGACGGAGAATACTGGCCGCCGGAAGCCGTCAAGCCCAGATCTCCGCCAGCTGTCGGGGTGACCGCACTGGACCCGGCAACAAAATCCGGTACGAAAAGGCTCGCGTTCGCCGGAAATCCCGAGTACCGCACTATAATGCGAGTGCCGGTGTCGGAGAAGGCGTCTTTGGGCTGAAACGAGCTGGCGAAGCCTTCGGTCACCCGTGTGGAGAAAAAGGCCGTTCCCGCCGCGAACAGGTTCGCCAGGTTGATCTTAGAAGGCAAGGGAGAGCCGGTACAGCGCACTCCGCTGGAGGGGGACTCGGTAAGCAGCCCCGGCTGTGCAAATGCCACGGTGAACTGGTTGTTGCTCACCGCCAGGCTACTCGGCGAACTGAAAGAAACAAAGGCGGTTATGGGCTGCTGTGCAGTTGCTGTCTGGTTGCCCAGCAATTCGTTCGCGTCGCCGCGCAAGTTGGTAATTCGCAGCGTCACGCTCCCGGAAGCAGGGATGATGAAGCTGAGCCCGTTGAAAACTATGGCGTTGGGCGTCGCCAGTTGAGCCGTCACGTTGGACGGCGAGGGGCCGGTACCAGTGTCCACGGATAATTGCGCGTCAACCGTGTTGTTGGCCCCGAGTTTGTTAGTGTCGTTCACCGTCATGAATACCGTCAAGTTTCCGGTAATCGTGACGCCGGATTTTCCTCCGGAGCAGCTAAGCACGACATCCCCCATCCTTTCCGCCAGCCCCTCGGAATGAACTAAAGCGGGTACGGCGGACGGGACGCAAACGAGTGAGTTTTGGGAATAGCCTAGACCTGCAGTGAGTAAAAGGAGTAGTAAAACCGTTGAAAGTTTACCAATCTGAGTATGGTGTTCCATCGAGCCCTATTTTATCCGATCCGCTGTGAACGTCAAAAATGCCCGGCTCGTTCTGGCTCACGCTTTGCGCCGCATCTTCCATGACGGTGCGCCAGTCGTTGGTGCCTGTCATAGGATCGATCGGAACTTGCCGCAAGTAACCTTCCTGCACCAGGTCCTGCAGAGTTTGTGGGGCTTTTTGCTTATCGTAGGTGTACTCGTCGATTACAGTTCGCAGGGTTTGCAGGTTGCTGTGCAACACAGTCTCCTTGGTCCGGACGATGGACTTTTGGTAAAGCGGAAGCGCGATCGAGACCAGGGTCACGATGATGGACATTACGATCAGCAGCTCGATGAGGGTGAACCCACAACGCCTGGCGCCGCCGCGTAGCGTCGCGGCGACACTACGTTTACCATTCCGAATAGGGAGTTCCATCCGCAGCCTTATCCATGCTCTTGGTGTAAACGTCGAACACATTCTGCCCGCCCCAGCCTGTGGACGTAGGATCATCCTGCATACTGCGCTTTCCCCAGTCCGTGGAATTGGTCATGGGATCCTTGGGAATGCGCCGCAAAAAACGCTGCTTCTTCTCCACCTGCCCAGCCATTTTGACGCCCTCCACGAGAATCTCCAGGCTTTCCGGATAACCCTCCTGTCCGATTTTCCCGGGGCCGAGCATCCCCTGGTCGGCCATGTCCTTGTACTTGTCGATGGCGTTCCGTATCTCGACCAACACCCGGTGCAACTCGCGCTCTCTTTCGCCGCGTACTCTGGCGCGCGCCAGGGGTACTGCCATGCTCGTGAGGATCAGCAGGATCGTGAACGCCACGATTAGCTCGATCAATGTAAGCCCGCTTTGATTCCGGCGTCTCCGCATGGATTTCTACTTCACGCTGACCGAAAACTGCGGAGCCCCGGTCAGGATGGGTTGCGATTGGGAATTGCGGAGCGTCAGTTGCGGCGCCGCTACGACGGTATCGCCCCGGCCCACAGCCTGAAAGACTAAGGTCACGAGCGACCCCGATCCGCTCACGCCGCCGGTCGTGGGAAAACGGCTGACGTTTATGGTCGCCTCTCCGGTATCGTTCAGGACATTTTTCGAGAAAGCCACTTGCTGTCCATCGCTGGTCAGCATGTTGCCGCGCACTACGTCGTTCAAGCGAAGCACTTTGGGATCGAAACGGACTTGCATGGGCGTGGAGGCCAGGTCCGCGGCGTTTTCAACCATCAGGCTCACTGTAACCGTTCCATTGAGTTCAGCGCTAGCCTGTGCAGGCACGAACATGACGCGGGCCTTGCCGGCTTCCGGCGCCCCGGGCGGCTTTGCAGGGGAAATGAGCGGCGCGATTGGCGAAGGTGCAGTGGCAGGGGGCGCTGCGGGCTGCACGATTCCCGCAGGTGGCGCGGCCGCTGGAGGAACATTCGGCGCAATAGCAACCGGTTGTGGCGCGGGCTGAGAGGATTGTGGCGCCGGCGTCTCGGCAGGCTTTTCTGCCGCATAGTTCAGCTTCACAACGGTTGAGTTGCCCGTCCCAATGGTCCGCATGTTCACGTCCGTGATGTCGGGCGCGCGCACGATGTGAGGGATCAGAGCGATGACCAGCTCGGTTTCATCTTTAGTGAGCGTTTCGCTGGTGAACAACCGCCCAAGCAGCGGGATGCTGCCCAAGCCCGGCACCCCGGTAGTAGTCTTGTTCTCCTGGATCTGGATCAGGCCGCCCATCAGGTTCACTTCTCCCTGCTTGAGGCGCACATCATTGCTGACCTTCGTCTGCGCCACGTCCGGCTCCTGGACGCCACCCAAATTGAGGAACTGCTTCACGTTTGAAATGTCTATGTCGACGTGTAATGACACCTCGTCGGTTCCGTGGATCTTGGGCGTGATATCGATGTTCACACCCACATCCAGAAACGTGAATTGCGTATTGACCAGCGGGTTGATACCCACGCCGCCGATCCCCGGTTGGAAGCTGCCGCTGGCGTACGGAACCTTTTCGCCGATCTTCATGCTGACCTTTTGCCCGTCCACAGCACGAACCTGCGGCGATTGCAGTACTTTGCTGTTGGTGTCATTCATCAGCGCATTGAGAAGACCGCCCGGCAATGTCAGCGAAAAATCGCGCGTGCTGATCCGGGCGATGTTGGAGAGGGGGATGCTAGTTGCCGTGCCGGTCCCCGTACCTGTTCCGGTTCCCGTTCCGGTGCCTGTTCCGGTTCCCGTTCCTGTTCCGGTCCCAGTCCCCGTGCTTGGCGACGCGATGCTAGTGCGCGGCGTGAAACTGATCGGTGAATTGATGCCATTTGGCGCGATCGCCGCCGCCAGGTCTCGCTCCTTGGCCCGGCTGACCTGCATCACCAGAACATCCACCAGCACCTCGGCCTTCGGTTTGTCGAGATCGGCAATAATCTTTTCGGCCAGCGCGACTTTATCCGCCTCGGCGCGCACAATGATGGCGTTCTGCGCCTGGTAAGTGAAAATCTTCTGGATCTCGGCGACCGTGCGGACGGCCGTCACGATTTCCTGGATCTCCTGGGCCGTCAGCACGTTCTTCAGATAAAACACTCTCACTACCCAATCTTCAAATTCCCGCCGTTTGGTGGGGTTGTCCTGCGTGATGAAGATGGCGTTCTGGGAAATCGGCTTCCAGAATGATTTTGTGATCAGCGCCAGATAATCCAACGCCTCGTCCAGCGTGGCATTGTTAAGCTCGATGGATTGCGGCTTGGTGGGTGCGGGACCCGTCGTGAATTCGGGGTCGAACAGGACGTTGATACCCGCCAGCTTGCCCACGGTTTCGAACAAGACCTTAGGCGGCTGGTTATTCATTTTCAGATTGATGGGCGCGGCATTCAGCGGCTTCAGCTCGGGCAGCGGCTGCATGGCCGCAAACTTCTTTTCCTCTCTCTTCGTTTCGGCCTGCGCCGGGGTAAGGCCGCGATCTTCAGGTTTTTGCTCGGAGGCGGGTTTATTCTTCTCCCGCTCGATCATGCTCTTGGTGCGCTCGATCTCCTCTGCCGCCATGTCCAGAGCCGGATTGATGCCGTAAGCTTTCTGAAATTCCGCCAGAGCCTCATCCAATTTGCCCACGTTGCGCAGGCTTCTGCCCTCATCGACGTGATACTGCGCCGTCATAAAAGCGCAACCGGGTGGCAGTAAGCTGATACGCGATGTCGGCCGGATCGTCGCTCAATGCCTCCTCGGCAAACGACAGCGCTGTATCCCAGTCTTTGCGGATTTCGGCGGCACGACTCTGGGCCAGCAACTTGTCCCCTTTGCGGGTACGCGCCTCAATAGCTGTTAGCCAGCATCGCAAAGGCCGCTATTTTGCCTAACCTTTTAGCACTCAGCATCTTACGACTTGGAGGACGTCCAGCCCGCAGGATGCGACACCAGCGGCTCGTGCATTATCATCAAAAGGACTGACGCGGACCGGCTCCCGAGTGTGGAAAGCAATTTGAGGTATCCTTGGCGACAAAAGAGACTGAATTCAAGATTTTAAGTGACAATCGCCAGGCGAGCCATAACTATTTCTTGATGGAGCGCTTTGAGGCCGGCCTGGTCCTCACAGGCACGGAGGTTAAGTCCGCCAAATCGGGCAAAATCCAGCTCCGGGAAAGCTACGCGACCATCGAAAGGAACGAAGCCTGGCTGGTCAACGCCCACATCAGCGAGTATTCACACGGCAACCGGGAGAACCATTCGCCAGTCCGGAGCCGCAAGCTGCTGCTGCATCGGCGCGAAATTGATAAATTGCTAGGGAAGACCCGGGAGAAGGGGCTGTCCCTGATTCCGACCAAGATCTATCTGAAGGGCGGCCGCATCAAGTGCGAGCTGGCCCTGGCGCGCGGCAAGAAAGATGCACGATAAGCGCGAAGCCGAACGCGCCCGCACGGCGGAAACCGAGGCGCGCGACGCTGTCCGCCGGAGCAAGGCCAAATACGGAGACTAAATGCAGATCCAACTGGAACGAAAGCCGGTCGAATCCCTGGAGTGCGACGCGCTCATCGCCCTGACTTTTGAGGGCAAGCCAAACGACCGGTTCAAAGTCTCGCTCGGCGACGTCTACGGCTCGGGAGAAGTGGCCGGCAAGATCTTCGAGATGACGCTGGTGCATCACCCAGCAGAGTCTTAAGGCCAAGCGGCTTCTGCTCGCCGGCGCCGGACCCGTCGCGAAATTCACCACCGCCGAGCTGCGGCGGGTTGCGGGCGCGGCGCTGCGGCATTTGAAATCGCGATCGCTCCGCAAGATCGCCATCCTTCTCGAAGGTCCATTTGGCGGGTCCGAACATGTGGAGGCGGCGGTGGAAGGCGCGATGCTCGGCGACTACGAGCCGGACCGCTACAAGAGCGACAAGAAAGACGTCAAGGTTGTGGATCAGTTCACCGTAGCGGCTCCAGGCGGCGGTGCGGAGCTGAATGCGGGCGGCGGAGCGAGGCCGCACCATCGCGGAGTCGCAAAACTTTGCGCGTGAGCTGAGCAACGAACCGGCCAATCGGCTTACGCCCACATCGCTGGCGGAGGCTGCCCGGCAAATGGCCGGCAGCGCACGGCCTCGAGTGCGAAGTGCTGGATCAGGACCGGATGCAGCAGCTCGGCATGGGATCGCTGCTGGGCGTTGCCATGGGAAGCGCGGAGCCTCCGGCGCTGATCGTGCTGCGTTACCGGCCCGCGAAGGCGCGGCGGCGCCGCGCACCTTGGGACTCGTCGGCAAAGGCGTCACCTTCGACACCGGCGGCATCTCCATCAAGCCTGCCGACGGCATGGAAAAGATGAAGTACGACATGGCGGGCGGCGCAGCCATGATCGGCGCCATGCGGGCGCTGGCGCAGTTTAAGCCGCCGATTCCGGTGACCGCACTGATTCCCGCGGTCGAGAACATGCCCGGCAGCCGCGCGCAGCGGCCCGGCGACATCGTGACCTCGCTGTCCGGCAAGACCATCGAGGTGATCAACACCGACGCCGAAGGCCGCCTGATTCTGGCCGACGCGCTGACTTATGCGCGGCGGCTGGGCTGCACGCACCTGGTGGACGCCGCCACGCTGACCGGCGCGATCGTTGTGGCGCTGGGACAGCATCAACATCGGCGCTTTCAGCACGCGATGACCGGCTGGTCGGACGGGTGCTGGAGGCCGCCCGCGCCGCGGGCGAGAAGATGTGGCGCATGCCGCTCGACGACGATTATAAAGAACAGCTGAAGAGCCCATTCGCGGATCTGGCCAACGTGGGCGGCCGTCCCGGCGGCGCAATCACCGCGGCGCTGTTCCTCAGCGAATTCGCCGAGCAGACGCCCTGGGTGCATCTGGACATCGCCGGCACCGCCTGGCTGGATGATGCCAAGCCTTACATGTCGAAAGGCCCGATTGGCGTGGGTGTGCGGACCTTTGTGAACCTGGCCATGAACTGGGTGGATTAGGCGTGTTGTTCCCTTTTTCTCGCGCGCAGAACGTTCATGACAAACTGGTCCCTCCGCGCTTTCACTTCTTCAATCGATTTTGTCGACCAGTCGTAGAAGCCTTTCCCCGTCTTAGCGCCAAGATCGCCATGCGCCACTTTCGCCCGGTAGAAATTGGGAGCTTTGGGCAGGCTGTATAAGTCCTTGGCCACGTAGTCAAGGATTCCAAGAGCCATGTCCAGGCCAACGGCGTCCTGGTGTTCAAAGATTCCATACGCCGGCATGCGCAATCCAAAACCATTCTTGGCGACCAGGTCCACATCCTCCACGTCTGCGATGCCCTCCTCGACAATGTAGGCGGCTTCCCGCACCAGCGCCATTTGCAGCCGGTTGCCGAGTTGGCCGGGCCGGTCTTTCTTAACCATGACCGGGACTTTGCCGCACGCGGCCACGAGCTCTCGAACGCTCTGCGCCACCTGAACAGAAGTCTTCTCGCCTTGTACGATCTCTACCAACGGCATCAGGTGCGCCGGATTCCAGAAATGCGTAGTCAGCACACGCTCAGGACGGCGGCAGCGCGAGGCGATAGCCGTGATGCTGAGGCTGGAAGTGTTGCTGGCCAGGACCGCCGTCCGGTCGGCAACGTTCTCCATACGAACGAACAACCTCTGTTTCACGTCCATGTTCTCGGGCACGGACTCGATCACCAGATCCACGTTTCCGATGGTTTGATCGAAGACGCACGAACCGGTAAGGCGGTCGAAAGCCGCGCGCACATCGACGACGTCTGCCAGGCCATTGTCCACCAGGACACGCAATTGCTCACGGGCGGCTTCTACGCCTTTCGCGGCGTTCTCGCCGGTGCGGCTCAGGATCGTGGTAGGCAAGCCTCCCAAGGCCAGAGTCGCGGCAATTCCAGGTCCTATCATGCCCGTGCCGACGACGGCAGCGGTGCGGAAACGGGTTTTTGACATGCAGTGATTGTATCGGAAGGCGAGTGAGGATGCCTTCCGGGTCTTCTTGGCGAAGACATGCAACACATAGACCGCGTCCTCGAACTTGGCCACATAGAAGACAGGATATTCACCGTCCGCATGGACTCGAATCTCAATGACTCCAGCGCCGACAAGTGGAATCGGCTTCCAATCGCTCGCCGGACGTCGAGCCTGAATCAAGCTCAACTGATAGCCGATTTTCGCGGCGCGCTGCCTGGGGGAACCGTCGCAGGCGGTCACGACTGTCTCCAAGCCATTGGATCGGTTTGCACCGTTCTTCACTCAATTTACGATTATACAGAATTTTTATAATTGGAAATCGAGCGCGATCTAACGGTGCCCTTGGTGCGGCAATCGGTCAACCTGCGTTCATGACATCCGCGGTCGCACAGATCAGCGGTACGTCGGCGCGAACGTTCCGTGACTGGGCGACCAATCACGCCGCGGAGTTTCGGGCGTGATCTTGAAATCAGCCAGGAGGTGCATGGTGATCACAGACGGCGGAACGGTCGTTCCCCGTCCGTGTTTCGGGTCCGTCAGCCGCTGACAACGGGCTGCCGCGGCCAGGAAGCTATTGAGACCTAACTCGTTCCGCCCCGTCGTTCCACCCTTTTCCCAGCTGTAGTTTGGGAGTACAATCTCCGCATCAACATCATGAGTCCTCACGGCCAACCGGAGGATCACCGTCAAAGCGTACCTGTATTCTCTGCGGGACAGATCGTTTCGGGCAGATATCGCATAAAGCGGTTCATCAACCGTGGAGGCATGGGCGAGGTCTACGAAGTAGAGGACCTCGAACTTCGACAGAACATCGCTCTGAAGACGCTGCTCCCGGAGATTGCCGGCGATGCCCACAGCATCGCCCGCTTCAAGCAAGAGATCCATCTTTCGCGGATGGTGGGTCACCCGAATGTCTGTAGGGTATTCGATCTGTCGCAGCATCCGGTGGATAGTTCCTCTCCGGCTCCCATTTACTTCCTGACTATGGAATTTCTTCCGGGTGAGACCTTGGAAGAGCGCCTCCGACGAGAGGGCCCAGTGAGTCCGAGTGAAGCGCTGCCGCTGCTGGAACGCATGGCTAGCGCGTTGGATGCCGCTCACGCCGCCGGGATCATCCACCGTGATTTCAAGCCGGGCAACGTCATGCTGGTGCCAACGAGCGGCGCCAACCGCCCTGTGATCACTGATTTCGGCCTGGCGCGCAGCACTGCGCCGGTTGACACTCAGGCTCCCACGAAGTCACTGGTGACGTTGCATGGCCACGTTCTTGGAACGCCGGGGTACATTGCCCCCGAGTTATTTGCTGGCAGGTCGGCGACCGTAAGTTCCGACGTGTACGCACTCGGCGTTACAGCGTATCGGATGGTTGCGGGGGAATTACCGGACGGACCGGACGTGACTCTTTCGGGCCTGGATGGAAAGTGGATGCAGGCCATTCGCCGGGCGCTCTCGCCAGATCCAGCACGCCGGTTCGCGAGCGCCGGCGAGTTCGTTGAGGCCATTCGGGGACAGGCTTCCAAGCTTCATCACAGAGCCTTCGTCTCCGCGGCGGCGATCCTATTGCTGCTTGCCGGCGGGTTCGTATTGTGGCAATGGGAGCCGTGGCGCGAGCAGCCATCGGCGGAAGCCAGGAAACTGTACCAAACTGGTGCTGACGATATTCACGCGGCGGCATACTTCGCGGCCACCAAGGCGCTGGAGCGCGCGGTGGGGCTCGCGCCGCACTACGCCCTTGCGCACGCCCGCTTGGCCGACGCCTGGATGGAACTGGAGCTTCCTGAAAAGGCCGGCGTCGAGATGCTAAAGGCGCGGCGCGAGGCAACCAGGGAGCTTTCGACGTTCGATCGTCTTCAGATCGACGCGATAGATCGGTCCATTACGCGCGACTTCGCCGCAGCCGCCACCAAGTACCAGCAGATGCTACGGATCGCGGGGCCAAGGAAGGCTGACGTTTACTTAGATCTTGGACGAACTTACGAAAGAGCTGAGCAGATACCGAAAGCGCTGGCAAGTTACACAGCTGCGTCAGAAGCCGACCCGTCGAATCCTGCGGCGTGGTTGCTGCGAGCAGCACAGGATAGCCGGGCTCCCCAGCACCGGGCGCAGGCACAGGAGGAGTTCCGCAAAGCGGAGGAGCTTTATCAGGCGACGAGCAACCTGGAAGGGCTTACCGAAGTTGCCTATCAGCGCAGCGTAGATGCTACCCGGCGTAACCAGTTCGACGAGAACGCCGCGCAGGCCATGAAGGTCCTGGAGACCGCACGCATCACCGGCAATGTTCATCAGCAGATTCGTGGGAAGCTGCAGCTGGGCAGCAACGCTTTCTTCAAGGGAGATGCAGCCTTGGCGGAGCGGTATGCTCGCGAGGCAATTGATACGGCGCGGGCTAACCACATCGACAGTTTGGCCATCCGCGGCGTGCTGGTCCTTGGTAATGCCTACCGGCGCAAAGGCGATCTGGCGGGCGCCGAACGATATTATTTCGAGGCCCTGGAGATGGCACGCCATGAGAACACTCAATGGCTGGCATCGCAGGCACTGCTGTCACTGGCAGGCCTTCATGATTTGCAGAAGCGTCCCGATGATGCGATGCGCGAGGCCCGGGAAGCGCTTGCGTTTTATCAGCTGAACCACTTTGCTCGCGAATCTGTACAGTGCCTGACTCTGATTGGCAGGGTTCAGCGCGACCGCGGTGACCCGGCGGCGATTGATTCCTTTCGCGGCTCTTTGGAGATTGCTGAAAAATCCCAGGATTCCTATCAAATGTCTCTGGCTCACTGGAGCCTGGGCAGCCTCTTGGAAACGCAGGAGCATCTGCCTGAGGCCCTTGTGCATTACCAGCAGGCTCTGCAACTAGGCACAGATGCGCAGCTTATCCGTTGGGCGGCATGTGGCTCAGGCGAAACCTTGTGGATGTTGGGGCGTTTTTCCGAAGCGGATCAGATGTTTGTAAGAGCAGAAGCCAATGCAGAGAACTTCGCCGATTTGCGACTGAACATCGCGATATCGCGCGCCGGGATGGCATTGGCAAAACGGCAAAATACGGAAGCAGTCATAAGGTGCCGCCGGGCTCTGGCCGGTGCCCCTTCTCCGGCCGACGCAGTGCGTCTGACCGCCATTCTCGGTACCGCACTGGCCGGGGCCGGAGACCGGCAAAGCGGGCGCCGAAATTGTGAGCTGGCGTTCTTGCAGAGTCAGAAATTGGGAGATATTTCCCTCCGCGTTGACGCTCAACTGCTGCTGGCCGAGGCGCGCCTTGAGAGCGGAGATTTCGCAGGGGCGCTCGCCATGATTCACCAGACAGAGCCATTGGTCGAAAAACTCCCACTTTCGCGCTGGCGCTTACTCGCGCTGGCAGCCCGCGCCGACAGCGCCAGGGCGCGCGATTACGCTCAAGCAGCTAAACGGCAACTCGATACTGTCGCGCTAGAGTGGGGACCGCCGGCTTTTCAAGCGTACCTGGCGCGACCCGACGTACAAGCACTGTGGCGCACGGTCTTGCGTCTTGCTCAAGGTAACCCAGAAATAAGAAAAGGAACGAAATGATGCCTGCGAACGAGAAGAAAACGAGCTTTACGAAGAAGCTATTGATATCGACCGGTGTCATCCTGGTCTTGGGCGGCGCGGCGATTATCCTGGCGAAGTTGGTCTTGAAAGGCCCCCCTATCGAGGTTGGTGACGGATCAATCACATTCCATTACGAAGATGGTGGGATCCAGAAGAACACTGACACCCAGATCGAGGTGGATGAGTGGTTTCATAAGGTAAAGAGTATCAGCATAGGTGACTACAACCAGCAGGCTAGCTCAACATTGGATGTACGAGGAAGGAAGTGGACGATAACCAGTAACAGCACCCCTCAATTCCAATTGTCTCTAGATGAGTATTTACTGGAAGACGGAGTGGCTGGGACGTGTCCCGTTGCGTGGACCGGAAGTGGCACGCTTTACACGTGTACCCCCACTGGTGGAACTCAGTTGACGCCCGTCACGATCACGTTCTCTGACGGGAAGAACTGCCCGGGGACAGCATCGCCAAGTTGTACGCTTTCGTGTCTAAGCGGAAAGTGCCTCCTGCAACTTGAATATAAGTGATAGGGATGATGCTGCGCTGCTCCTGAAAACCCTGCGCAAGACCGTGGCCGGTCGCGGTGCTCGCTGGACGTTGCAGGATTGCGAAATCATGCAATGCGCTCGTTTCTGCCTGCGGTTGGCTCAGAAACTTCGATTGCGAGGTGCGCATTCGCGCCGCTCGGCCAACAGGCGGTCTGATATCATGCGGGGTCTGGTCGAAAAGCAAACCTCATGAATCTTAATTTCCGCGTAATCCTCATCGCTGCGCTGGCGGCCGCGTGTCATGTCCAGGCGCAGTTGCCGCCTGCGACCACTGCGAAGATCGACACCATTGCCGCTCAGGTGCTGGCGGACACCGGAGCGCCCAGCGCCTCCATTGCCGTGGTGAAGGACGGCAAGGTGGCTTATGTGCAGGCTTACGGTAGGGCGCGCCTGGAACCGGCCACGCCGGCCCGGCCGGAGATGCGTTACTCCATCGGTTCCGTGAGCAAGCAGTTCATGGCCGGCGCCATCCTGCTGCTGGTTCAGGACGGCAAGCTCTCTCTCGACGATCGCGTGGCGCGCTATCTGCCGGATCTCACACGGGCCAATGAGATCACGATTCGCGAACTCTTGTCCCATACATCGGGCTACCAGGATTATTACCCGCTCGATTATGTGGCGCCCTTTATGCAGAAGCCGGTCACGCCGGAGGAGATCCTCAACATCTGGGGCAAGAAGCCGCTGGATTTTGATCCCGGCACCCGATGGCAGTACAGCAACACGAACTTCGTGGCGGCGGGAAGAATTCTCGAACGAGTCTCCGGCATGCCGGTAATGGCGTTTCTGGAGGCGCGCATCTTCCGCCCGCTGGGCATTACGAGCCCTATCGATCTGGCCCAGCGTCCGCTCAGTGATTCTGATGCCGCCGGTTACACGCGTTTTGCCCTGGGGCCTCCGCGTCCTGCGCCGCCCGAGGGCCGCGGCTGGCTCTTCGCCGCGGGCGAACTGGGCATGACCGCGAGTGACCTGGCGCTCTGGGACATTTCTTTAGTGCAGCACACACTGCTGAAGCCAGAGTCGCTGGATAAGATGATCACCCCGGCGCGGCTTAAGAACGGGTCGACGACTGATTATGGGCTGGGCCAAGGTGTTAGCGACGCAGGCGGGCATCCTAGGCTCTCTCACGGCGGGGCGGTATCGGGTTTCGTCAGCGAGAACACCGTCTGGCCGGATGCGGGCTCCGCGGTAGTGGTTTTCGCTAACATGGATGGTTCGAGCGCAACCAACGCGATTACGGATAAGATCGCGCCACTGCTGCTTGCCGAGGTACAGGACCCACACGCCGCGCAGGAACTGGAACAGGCTCGACGGATTTTCGGCGATCTGCAGCAAGGCAAGATCGACCGTTCCATGCTGACCTCGGATGCCGATGCCTATTTCACTCCGCAGGTATTGTCCGACGCCGAGCAAAGCCTTAAGCCACTTGGCGCTCCCGAGAACTTCCGGCAGCGTTCGGTGGAACTGCGCGGCGGGATGACGTACCGCCATTTCGAGATCCGGTTCAAGGGGAAAGTGCTGCATCTGAGCACCTTCACAACGCCGGACGGCAAGCTGGCGCAGTATTTGATCCAGTAGGAGCCGGGCAGGGAACAAGACCTTATTTTTTCTGTTGACCTTGCGCACACCGCGATTCTGTTGAACAATATCGCTGACAGGTATGCAACTACGCGTGTTGGGGATCGTACTGGCGGGCGGGAAGGGGACCCGGCTTTATCCCCTTACCAAGGAGCGCGCCAAACCGGCGGTTCCGTTTGGAGGCAAGTACCGCATCATCGACTTCGTACTGAGCAATTTCATCAACTCCGGCATCTACTCGATTTACGTGCTGACGCAGTTTCGCAGCCAGTCGCTGCTGCAGCACCTGAGCGAGGGCTGGCAGTTCGGCGGGTTGCTGAAGAACCAGTTCATCATTCCCGTGCCCGCGCAGATGCGTTCGGCCGACGAGACCTGGTACCAGGGAACCGCCGACGCCATCTTTCAGAACATCAACCTGATCGAGCAGGCCGACCCGCACGTGGTCGCCATCTTCGGCGCCGATCACATCTACCGCATGAATATCGCCAGCATGATGGAGTATCACGAGAAGAAAAGCGCCCGGGTGACGGTCGCCGCCATTCCGGTGGAGAAGCGCCTGGCAGCGGAGTTCGGCGTGATCGAAACGCGCTCGGACGGACGCATTGTCCGTTTCCACGAGAAGAATCCCGACGCGCCCACCATCCCCGGCGATTCGGAGCGAGTCTACGCTTCCATGGGCAACTACGTTTTCTCCACTCGTACGCTGCTTCGCGAATTGCAGGACGACGCCGCCAATGAGAACAGCACGCACGATTTCGGGCGCGATATTCTGCCGTCCCTTGTCGGCGCGGTCCGAAGTGTATGCCTACGATTTCCAGTCCAACCGCATCCCCGGCGAGAAGCCGGACGCGGACGTCTACTGGCGCGACGTGGGGACCATCGACGCTTACTACGAGGCCAACATGGACCTGCGTTCGGTTTCGCCCGCGCTCAATCTCTACAACCGCGATTGGCCGTTGCGGACGACCAGCTTCCCCGATCCGCCCGCTAAATTCACGTTCGACGATGAGAACCGGCGCGGGCAGGCGATCGACTCGGTCATCTCCGGCGGCTCCATCCTCTCCGGCGGCGTGGTGCGGAACTCGGTGATCGGCCGCCACGTGCGCGTGCATGCCGGCGCACTGGTGGAGGACTCGATCATTCTGGACAACTGCGATATCGGCCGCCGCGCGAAAGTGCGCCGGGCCATCCTTGACAAGAATGTGCGTGTCGCGCAAGACAGCAGCATCGGCTACGATCTCGAGCAGCGATCGCAGTCTCCACTACGTGACCGACTCGGGCATTGTGGTGGTGGAAGGCAACCGCTCGGCAGTCGAGGTAGCAACGGTGATGGTGTAGGGCACAACCGCTCCGTTACCGTCCCGGCTCGGTTTCGGCGATCGCGCGGCGCGCCGGTGTGAAATGCGAAACTATCATTCCCGTCAGCACCACCACCACGCAGCCGATCACGTTGTACCAGAGGAAAGAAATCCCGGTAAACCAGAAAGCCCAGAAGATGGCGGCCTCGCCCGCCAGCATGCCGGCGAATGCGGCCGTTCCAGTCACCCGGCGGAACCAGAAAGCCAGCACGAACACACCCAGCAGCGATCCGTAAAACAGTGAGCCGACCATATTGACCGCTTCGATCAACGAGCCAAGCTTCTTGGCGTACTGCGCGAAGAAAACCGCGTACGAGGCCCAGAAGGCCGTCGCCAGGCGGGAAGCCCACAAGTAATGGTGGTCCGGCGCATTCTGACGGACGTGTCTCTTATAAATATCGATCACGGTGACCGTGGCCAGCGAATTAACCTCGCCGGAGGCCGACGACATGGCGGCGGCGAAAATCACCGCGATGAGCAAGCCCACTACGCCTGCCGGCAGGTAACGCGTCACGAAAGACAGGAAAATGTAATTCGTGTCGTTGAAACCTTTCTCCCTCGTGCGTCTTCACGTACAGCGCGGCCCCTTCTGTGCGCGCGCCGTTGATTTCCGCGCTGGGCCCGCTGGAATTGATCCAGATACTCGGCCCGCCTGGCGCCATCTCCTTTGCGGCGCGCTTCCGCCAAGCCGATGGCCGCGTCTTTGCGGCGCTCGAAGGCCTGCTCGAAGCGGGTTTCAATCGGTGTGTACTGTGCGCTCGCCTCCGGCGATTGCAGTTCCGTCATAGCCAGGTTCTGAAACAGAAGTGGAGGCCGCTCGAAGAGGAAAAAACACGAATACCATGGCACCGACAAACAGGATGAAGAATTGCATCGGGATCTTCGCCATAGCAGTGAACAGCAGGCTCAGCTTGCTTTGCGCAATCGATTTACCGGTGAGATAGCGCTGCACCTGCGATTGATCGCAGCCGAAATACGACAGCGCCAGGAAAGCTCCGCCGATCAATCCGCTCCAAACGTTATAACGGTTCGCCAGATCGAACTTCAGGTCCACCGCGTTCAGTTTCCCAACAGCACCGGCCAGGTAGACGGCATCGACAAACGATAGGGCGGGAGGCAGCATCCGGATGATCAAGACGAACGCTACCAATAGCCCGAACAGAATGATCAGCATCTGCTGCACGTCAGTCCAGGTGACGGCTTTGATGCCCCCGGTGACGGTGTAGATGGTAATCAACGCGCCCATGCCCAGCGTGGTGAGCCGGTCCGGCCAGCCGAAGATTACGGACAGAACGATGGCGGGCGCGTAGAGTGAAAGGCCCACCGAGAGTCCCCGCTGGATGAGGAAGACAGCGCTCGCCAGCGCGCGAGTCTTGCCGTCGAATCGTTTTTCAAGATATTCATACGCCGTGTAAACGTTAGCGCGATGGAATAGCGGCACTGCCGTCGCCGAGACAATCACCATGGCGATCGGCATCCCAAAATAAAACTGCACGAACCGCATGCCGTCAACATAGGCTTGCCCGGTGGTGGAAATGAAGGTGATGGCGCTGGCCTGAGTGGCCATGATGGAGAGCGCCATGGCATACCAGGGCATGGTCTTGCCGGCGAGGAGATACTTGTTAACGGTGTCCGAGCCGCGCCCTTTATAGAGACCGTAAAGGACAATAAACGTAAGCGTGCTGCACAGCACCAGCCAGTCGAGCGGTCTCATGAAAAGATTCGCGTGAAGGCGTAGAACAGAACGATCAGCGCTGCGAGATAAATCAGGATGGCTGTGTAGACGCGGGGCCACGTGCCCAGGAACGGAGGCGGCTCATCCGGCATTTCTGCGCGATCCTGCGGCATTAACGAGGAGTGTACAACACATTAGCGCAGAGACGGGGAGGCACCGAGGCGGAGCCGGTTTTGTTAGAGTCACTTTATCAGCAGGTTGGTTGAGGAGGAAGTCTTGTCGATTTGTTTTCGGTCTTTCCGCTTGGCGTTGTGCGCCGGTTTTGCATTCCTGCCATCGTTCGCGCAAACCAAGCTGTTGCGTTTTCCGGATATCCATGGAGACAAGGTCGTGTTCACGTATGGCGGAGACTTGTGGACGGCTCCGGCAAAAGGCGGCACGGCCACGCGGCTGACCGCTCATCCTGGCGAGGAAGTCTTTGCGCGATTCTCACCGGACGGACATTGGATCGCTTTCACCGGCCAGTATGACGGTGACGAGCAGGTTTACGTGATGCCAGCCACAGGCGGTGTGCCGCGGCAATTGACGTTCTATCCGGCGCGAGGGCCGCTCGCGTCGCGGTGGGGCTGGGACAACCAGGTCTATGGCTGGACCAATGATGGCACGCGCATCATCTTCCGATCGCTGCGGGATTCCTGGGCGCTGCCGCTGAGCCGCTTGTATACCGTCTCCGTGGAGGGCGGCCCGGCGGAGCCGCTGCCCATGCCGGAATCGGGCGCGGCGTCGTTTTCGCCGGGCGGCAACAAGCTGGTGTACTCGCCGCGGTCTCGCGACTTCCGCACAGAGAAGCGATATTCAGGCGGTCAGGCGAACAGCCTCTACATTTTCGATGTGGAGACGCACGAGGCAAAAAAGATCGCGGACAATCCGCGTTCGAACCGCGACCCGATGTGGATTGGCAATAAGATTTACTTCAATTCCGACCGCGACGGGCATTTCAACCTCTACGATTACGATCTGGGCTCAGGCAAGACCACGCAGATCACCTCCAACAAACAGTGGGACGTTCGCTGGCCGAATTCAGACCGGCAGTCGCGGATCGTCTATGAGCTGAAGGGCGAGCTCCAGGTGCTGGACGTGAAGTCTGGCAAGTCGACGCCGATTTCCATCACGGTTCCTGATGATGGCGTGGCGCGGCGTGCGTCCCGAGTTTCCGCTGCAGCGCTGATCGAGCATGCATCTCTGAGTCCGAAAGGCGAACGCGTGCTGTTCGCCGCGCGAGGCGACATTTTTTCGGCGCCGGTGGAAAAAGGGCCCACGCGGAATCTGACGATGACCGCGGGCGCACACGACAAGTGGCCGCGGTGGTCGCCGGATGGTTCCAAAGTGGCGTTCCTCTCGGATAAGAGCGGCGAGGAAGAAGTCTGGATAGTGGCGCAGGACGGTGCAACGACCGCGGAGCAGTTGACAACGGGCGGGAAGGCTATGCGCTACGCACCCGCGTGGTCGACGGATGGCAAGCGGATTGCCCTCGGCGACAAAGACGGCCGGCTGCTGGTCGTGACCGTGGCCGACAAGAAACTGGCGGAGATCGCGCAATCACGTCACGGCAGCATTACGGATTACGTCTGGTCGCCGAGAGGCGACTTTCTCGCATTCAGCATGAACCATGCGAACGGATTCGGATCGATTTACATCTGGAATGCCGCGGACGGCCAGTCGCATCAGCTAACCGACGACATGTTCGAGGCGGGAAATCCGGCATGGGATCCCAAGGGCGATTACCTCTACTTCCTCAGCAACCACGAATTCGCGCCACAGATTTCGACGATCGAGTTCAATTTCGCGCTCAACCGATCCACGGAAATTTACGCATTGGCGCTTCGCAAGGACGTCAAGCATCCATTCCCGCCGGAGAGCGACGAAGTCACCATCACCAAAGACGACGCCAAGGACAAAGACAAGGATCAGGATAAGACGAAGGAGAAGGTGGCCAAGAAGGAACTCACCATCGACTTCGACGGACTAAGTTCGCGCGTGGCTCGGGTTCCTGTGGAGGCCGGCAACTATCGTGGTCTCGAAGTGAAGGAAGGTCACCTGCTCTACATATCGGCTCCGGCATTCTATTACGGACGGGAGGCGGCGACTAAGCCGGCGCTGAAGATCTACTCCATCAAGGACCGGAAAGAAACCGCGCTGGCTGAGGATGCGAACGGCTTCTGGATGTCGCGGGACGGCTCCAAAGTCTTAGCGCGCCAGCAGCAGCCGAACCAGCCGGCCGTCTGGCTGGTGATGGATGCCACTCCCACGGGCGCCGCTTCGAAGAAAACTGTCCCCACTTCGGGCCTGATGACGGACCGTGTTCCGGCGGAGGAATGGCCAGAGATTTTCAACGAGGTCTGGCGGCGGTACCGCGATTTCTTCTACGCGCCGAATATGCACGGCCACGATTGGGAAGCGCTGCGCGAACAGTACCGCACATGGCTGCCATACGTGGGCGACCGCACGGATCTCAACTACGTGATCAGCGAGATGATTTCCGAATTGACGGTGCAGCACGCGTACATAGCGGGAGGCGACATCCCGTTGCCGCCGCGCCCGCGCGTCGCCCTTGCCGGAGCGCGATTTGAACTCGACAAGCCATCCAATCGTTATAGGATTTCGAAGATTTTCCAGGGACAGAATGAGGAAGAGATCTACCGCGCGCCTCTGACGGAGATCGGCATTCACGTGAAGGTGGGCGACTACGTACTCGCCATTAACGGGCGCGACCTGACCGGCAAGGATGACGTGTACCACTTGCTAAGGAACCTGGCTGAAAATCCCGTCCAGTTGCTGGTGAACGACAAGCCCGCTGCGGATGGCGCGCGGACGATTTCGTACCGGCCCGTGACCGACGAAAGCAAGCTCATCTACCTCGACTGGGTCGCTCGGAACCGGGAAAAAGTAACCGAGTTGTCGGGCGGAAAAATCGGTTACCTGCACGTGCCGGACATGGGCGCGGACGGCATCCGCGAGTTCATCAAGTGGTACTATCCGCAGCTTAAGAAAGAGGGACTCATCATAGACGACAGGGCCAATGGCGGCGGGAACGTGTCGCGCATGCTGATCGAGCGCTTACGGCGGAAACCGCTGGCGGTGGATTTCTCCCGCACCATTGAAGACGCCCAGTTGTATCCCGACGGGACTTTCATCGGGCCCATGGCCGTCCTCCTGAATGAGAACTCGGCGTCGGACGGCGACATATTTCCCGGCGATGTTCCGCGAGGCCGGCCTCGGCCCGCTCATTGGAAAACGGTCGTGGGGCGGGACGGTCGGAATCACGGATCATGGCATGCTGCTGGACGGCGGGCACGTGAACGTGCCGGAGTTCGGCTACGCAAACCTGAAAGGCGAGTTTATTATCGAAGGCCATGGCGTCGATCCCGATATCGAAGTGGACAACGATCCGAAATCAGTGATCGAAGGCCGCGACCCGCAACTGGAACGCGCCATCGCTGAAGTGCAGAAACGCCTGAAAGAAAAGCCGGTGAAATGGCCGCCGCGTCCGGCGGATCCCGTGAAATTGAAATAGCCGCGCCGCCGTTCCAGCGGTCGTAGCGGCATTTCGGCCCGTGAGGAAAAAAACCGCAGGTCTCCGGCCAACCACGCCGTAGCCCTGCGCTACCACGGTTCATGCGGGATGGATGAAATGAGTCTTTGCGTGTATGGAAGGTTGCTTTGCCCGCCCTCGGAGGGCTATCCTTCCAGAGTCCATCCAGCACCATGATTGGCACCACCATTTCCCACTACCGCATCGTGGAAAAGCTCGGGAGCGGGCGGTATGGGAGTGGTTTACAAGGCCGAAGACACGCGCCTCGGCCGCGCCGTCGCTCTCAAGTTTCTGCCCGACGACTACGCCAAAGATCACGCGGCGCTAGAGCGGTTCCAGCGCGAAGCGCGCGCCGCCTCGGCTTTGAATCACCCCAACATCTGCGTCATTTACGACATTGGCGAACACGAGCAGCGGCCCTTCATCGCCATGGAGCTGCTGGAAGGCCAGACGCTGCGGGAGCGCATCGCCGGAAAACCGCTGAAGACCGATGAGCTGCTGGAGATCGCGATCCAAGTCGCCGATGCGCTGGACGCCGCGCATTCCAAGGGCATCGTGCATCGCGACATCAAGCCGGCGAACATCTTCGTGACGCGGCGCGGGCAGGCCAAGATTCTGGACTTCGGTTTGGCCAAGCTGGCGCCGGAAGGTACGAGTCCGAAAGCCGCGCTGCCACGTACGCGGCGACCGAAGAGATGCTCACCAGTCCGGGCACGGCGGTGGGGACGGTGGCCTACATGTCGCCGGAGCAGGCGTTGGGAGAAGAGTTGGATGCGCGCACGGATCTGTTCTCGTTCGGCGTGGTGCTGTACGAGATGGCGACGGGCGCCCGGCCGTTCACCGGCAACACCACGGCGGCGCTGTTTGACGCGATCCTGCACAAAGCGCCGGTTTCGCCGGTGCGGTTGAATCCAGAAACACCGGCGGAGCTCGAAGAGATCATCAACAAAGCGCTGGAGAAGGATCGCGACGTGCGGTACCAGCATGCTTCGGAGTTGCGCGCCGACCTGAAACGACTGAAGCGCGATACGAGCTCCAGCCGGTCCGAGGCGGCGTCCGCGCCGGCGTCCGCAGAACCAGTGCGCCAGCCGCCGCAAGTATCAGCGTCGGATTCCGTCATCATCGCCAGCATCATCAAGCGGCACAAGAAAGCTGCCATAGGGAGCGTTGCCGTGGTGGCTGCGCTGGTTGGCCTGGCGTGGTTCCTCCTGCATCGCCCTCCCAAGCCTTCAGCCGAGTTAACGCAGAAACGGCTGACGTTCAACTCCAGCGAGAACCCTGTCGAGAGCGCCGCCATTTCTCCCGATGGCAAGTACCTTGCTTATTCGGATCGGGCCGGGATTCACGTGAAGCTGCTTTCGACAAGTGAAGAGCGGCTCATCCCAAGGCCGGCCGGAGTTCCAGCCAGCGCCTACTGGGGTGTCGCTTCGTGGTTTCCCGATGGCACACAATTGCTCGCCGACGCGTACGAACCGGGCGGACACAAGAGCATGTGGACGGTCTCGGTGCTCGGGCAATCGCCACGAGAGCTTCGCGAGGGCGCGTCGGAGTGGGAGGTTTCGCCGGACGGGACACACATCGCTTTCAGCCCACTCGGAGCCTCGGATAACGTTCGGGAAATCTGGGTGATGGGCAGCCAGGGAGACAACCCGCAAAAGGTCCTCGCGGTCGGAGAAAATGAGTGGCTGCACTCGGTGCACTGGTCGCCGGATGGACAGCGCTTGGCCTACATTAGAGAGCAGCGCAGTGCGGACAGGTACCAGTATTCGATCGAAACCTGCGACCTGAAGGGGGCGAGCCGGACGGTGGTTGTGTCAGCCGATCCGGGCCTGTGGCTGCCAGATTTTTGGTGGCTTCCGGAAGGGAGGATCGTCTACGCGCGGCAGGAATCGCTTGGCTCAAGTGACGACAATCTTTGGCAAATCGGCATTGATAACCATGCGGGCACGCCCACCGGTAAACCGAAACGCATTACCCAGTGGGCTGGATCTTACCTTTGGGGATTGAGCGCCAGTGCGGATGGGAAGCGGCTGGTGCTCCTCAAGACGACATATCAGTCGCAGGTTTACCTGGGCGAGCTCGCGGCAGGGGGGACGCGCATGAATCCCCCTCGGCGGCTGACTAATGACGAAGCCTCCGATTAGCCCACGGCATGGACGCCGGACAGCAAAGCTGTATTGTTCGATTCAGACCGTAACGGCACATTGGGTATTTTCAAGCAAGGAATCAGCCAGGAAACCGCTGAGCCTGTGGTCACAGGACCGCAAGACGTCTCCCTTCCGCGCCTTAGCGCCGATGGTGCTTGGATACTCTTCGTGGAGAGTCCGAGAACGACGGCCAATCCCGCCCCGCCGAATCGCCTGATGCGCATCCCCGCGAGCGGTGGAGTGCCCCAGTTTGTGCTGGAGACGCGGAATTTGCTCGACTTCGGGTGTGCCCGCGCCCCGGCAAGCCTCTGCGTCATCTTCGAGACGAGCCAGGATCGAAAACAGCTCATGATCACAGCATTCGACCCTCTGAAGGGCAGAGGGAAGGTGCTCCGGACCATAGAGAAAGATCCCTCGCACACTTACAGCGAGACGGAACTCTCTCCGGATGGATCAACGGTTTGCGATTTCGCGAGATGGCGAGCCGGAGATTCACATTCGCTTGCTTTCGCTCTCAGGTGGCTCCGACCGCGAAATCACGGTGAAGGGTTGGCCGAACATCACAGGTCTTGACTGGTCGCCTGACGGAAAGGGGCTTTACTGCGGCTCTGTCTCGCCACAAGGCAGCACGCTTCTCTACGTCGATCTGAAGGGAAATGCGCGAGTGCTATGGCAGTACAAGGGAGGGAGCGGCGCAATTTGGGGCATACCTTCACCGGACGGCCGCTACCTTGCCATACGGGGCGACGTCATCAACAGCAATGTCTGGATGGTCGAAGGTTTCTGAGTAGCGAATCAATCCGGCCCAGCGGACCACCTTCGATGACGCTGTGCTGCACATCGTTCAATCGCCCGAATCCAGCGTCGCGACCGTCTCACCTTCGTTATAAGCCTTTAGTTTCCGGCTTAGTGTGCGCAGTGAGATGCCGAGGATATCGGCGGTTCGCTGCTGCTGGCCGCCGGTGTCGGTCATGACCCGGAGGATCATCTCCCGTTCCATGTCATCGAGCGTGACCGGCTTGGCGGGCGACGATTGGACCAGGCAGGGTAAGTCTTCAGCCTCGATCACCTGGCCATCCGCCATAAGCGCCGCCTGCACCACCACGTTACGCAGCTCCCGCACGTTGCCCGGCCAGTCGTACCGCTCCAGTGCGTCGAGCGCCGGATCGCTCAGTTGCAGGCTCGGTTCCTGCTTTTCCAAAAAGAATCGTGCCAGCGGCCGGATATCGTCCAGGCGTTCTCGCAACGGCGGTACATGCACGTGCACCTGCGCCAACCGGTAATACAGGTCGCGCCGGAAGTTTCCAGCCGCCATCGCCTGTTCCAGATCCTGGTTGGTCGCGGCGATGACCCGCGCGTCCACCGAGATTTTCCGTGTTCCCCCCAGCCGGTAATAGGGCGCTCCATCGAGCACGCGCAGAAGCTTCACTTGCATGCGCGGCGGGAGTTCGCCGATTTCATCCAGAAAGACGGAGCCCGTTTGCGCCAGCTCGAACATGCCGGGCTTGGTCGCGAGCGCGCCACTGAACGCTCCCCTTTCGTATCCGAACAGCTCGCTCTCGATCAGCAACTCCGGCAGCGCCGCGCAGTTCAGGTCGATCCAAGGGCGCGCCGATCGCATGGAGTAATGGTGGATGGCGCGGGCAATCAGCTCCTTTCCCGTGCCGCTTTCGCCGGTGATCAGGATGGCCACATTGGCTCTCGCCACGCGCATCACAAACGCCAGCAAACGCTCCATGGACTGGCTTCCGATGACCGCCGGCATTCCCATGAATGTGTGAACGCCGGTTGAGTGAGGCGAAGATGCGCTCACCGGGCAGGGGGGAACCGATGAGTCGAGGGCCATTTGTGTCCTTCAAACCATCGGTCCTTTTCAGAGGAAACTTTAAACCGTCCCACTTTGCTGGCGAGGTGGGAATGATTCCAAGCGTGCTTCTAAAGATTTAGAGCCAGCCCGCCGATAGCAACTAAGGACCGGGGATCTGTGTCACTTCACGGCAAATCCTACCTTATCGTGACGGCGACTGTAGCCGTGTTGATCCTTGAACATGCGCCGCGAGCCACGGAGACGAATCACGCCGCACAATTCCTCTGCTATCTAGTCTGCGCGGTCCTTTCCTCGCGTTTGAAAGTGCGGCTGCCCGGGATCACCGGCACGATGTCGGCGAATTTCTTCTTCGTTACGATCGCCATCATCGAGCTGGAACTCCAGCAGGTGCTGGTGATTACCTGCGCCAGCGCGCTGGGCCAGATGTTGTGGCGGGCCTCCAAGAAACCCAGGCCCGAGCAATTGGTCTTCAATCTGGCTAGCGTGACCATTGCGTCTTACGCCGGCTATACCGTCTACCATTGGCCTACGCTGCGAGCCCTGGACGATTCGGTGCCCGCGCTCCTGTTCGCATCCACAGTGGTTTTCTTCCTGGTCAACACCATTACCATCTCCGGAATCGTGGCCCTCACCGAGGGTAAGGGCTTGTGGACCGTATGGCGGGGGAGCTTCGTATGGACATCCTCGCAATACCTGGTGGGCTCGGCGCTGGCGGGGCTGGTACACGCCTTCGCCTTGCGGTCCGGTTGGCAGGTCACCTTGCTCTTGCTTCCGGTGCTCTACCTGCTCTATCGCTCGTACGACTTGTATCTGGGCCGCCTCGAAGAGGAAAAAAAGCACGTCCTGGAAATGTCCGACCTGCATTTGCGCACGATCGAAGCGCTGGCCCTGGCCATCGACGCCAAAGACGACACCACGCACGATCACTTGCGGCGCGTGAAGGTCTACGCCACGGAGATGGGAAAAGAGCTGGGCCTCGACCCCATAGAACAACAAGCCCTGGAAGCGGCGTCGCTGCTCCACGATATCGGCAAACTCGCGGTTCCGGAATACATCATTTCCAAGCCCGGCAAGCTGACACCGGAAGAGTTCGAGAAAATGAAAATCCATCCGGTGGTGGGTGCTGAGATTCTGGAGCGCGTGCGTTTTCCTTATCCCGTGGTGCCTATCGTGCGTTCGCATCATGAGAAATGGGATGGCTCGGGTTATCCGGACGGGCTCAAGGGCGAGCAAATCCCCATGGGTGCGCGCATTCTGGGGGTGGTCGATTGTCTGGATGCGCTGGCCTCGGACCGGCAGTACCGGCGGGCGTTTCCTCTGAATGTCGCGCTCGAAAAAGTGGTGGCCGATACGGGCAAGGCCTTCGATCCTCGCGTGGTCGAAGTCTTGCAGCGAAGGTGTGTCGAGCTCGAACGCATGGCGCGAGCCACAACCAATGAGGAAACCAAGCTTTCCACCAATGCGCGCATCGAGCGCGGCGCCGCGCCCGGGGCGGGTTTTGAAAATGTGGGGAAGCCCGCGCGGGCGGAGACCTCCTTTGATTTTCTGTCCTCCATCGCCGCGGCCCGCCAGGAATTTCACATGCTGGCCGAGGTGCTCAACGAACTGGGCAGTTCGCTCAGCGTGGATGAAACCCTGTCGCTGCTGGCGGCGCGGCTCAAGCACCTGATCCCGCACGATACCATCGCCATCTACGTGCGAAAAGACCAGCGGTTGACGCCCCAGTTCGTGAATGGCGAGGAGTACCGGCTGTTCTCCTCGCTCGATATTCCTCTGGGACAGGGGCTTTCGGGCTGGGTTGCGGAAAACCGCCGCCCCATTATCAACGGCAATCCGTCGGTTGAACCGGGTTATCTTAACGATCCCGGCAAGTTCAGCCGCCTGCGTTCGGCCCTGGCTGTTCCGCTTGAGGGGGTGGCGGGAGTCGCCGGAGTCCTCACCCTCTATCACGCCGAAGCCGATGCTTTCACCCGGGACCACTTACGCATTCTGCAGGCCATCAGCTCCAAAGCAGGGATTGCGCTCGAGAATGCGCTCAAGTACCGCCAGGTGGAGACGTCTTCGGTCACCGACGAGTTAACCAAGCTTCCCAACGCGCGCTCACTGTTCCTGCAGTTGGATAGCGAACTCGCGCGGTCCAAGCGGACCGGCGAGCCGCTGGTAATCCTGGTGCTCGACCTCGATGGCTTCAAAGATATCAACGACCGGTTCGGGCACCTGGCAGGCAATAAGGTCCTCCAGCTCATTTCCCAGGGAATGCGCAATTGCTGCCGCGAGTACGATTGCGTGGCGCGCATGGGTGGAGACGAATTCGTCATGATTCTGGCCGGGAGCACGCGCGAAGCTATTGCCGCGAAAGCGCGGGACCTCCGGCGGATCACGCGCGAGGCCGGGCTGTCGTTCTGCGGAGAGGATATTCTTTCCATCAGCGTGGGCGAGGCCTGCTTTCCAGAGGACGGCAGTGACGCCGAGCAGCTTCTCACCGCCGCCGACAAGCGTATGTACCAAGCCAAGCAGGCACGCGCCCGGCCGCCGCAGCCTTCGGTCCCGGTCGCTGAGCCCAAAGGCGTCCTGATCCAGTAGACATCTACAAGTGTCGCGTCGTGCGAGACCACGGCTAATCTCAGCCTGTGAAGCAGCCGATTATTTCTGAGGATGCGCGCGCGATTGATGCACTCCTTTACCACTGTCCTGCTGACGGTACTGCTCGGCGGGTTGATTGCGGCCATGCTGGTTCGGCGTTCGCCCGGTTTTGGCGTGGACGAGCGGGAGTTTGACGCTCGATACAGCCAGGACACTATCCGCCGAATCCGGCAGGAGTCAAAATCCTCCCAAGGCGGTATTTTGCCGGATTACGTCAGGTTTCTTGGACGTGCCGTGACCGGCGATCTGGGGATCTCTGCCAGTTTCCATCGTCCCGTGGCCGCACTGATCGCGGAGCGATTCCCGGAGACATTCGCCTCGGTGGGCGCGGGGCTGAGTCTGGGGTGGGTGCTGGGAATGCTGTTCGCGCTGGCCGCCGCTCTCTCGCGGCCGGCCTTCGATCTCTGTGCGGGCGCCCTGGCCGCGTTCCTTCTCTCGGTTCCGTCTTCGGTGCTGGCGTTGGGTATGGGGTTTGGCGGCCGCCTCGATGGAAGAAAAGCAGCGGCCGCCGTGATTGCCCTGGTCATCTTTCCGCGTGTATTCCGCTACGCACGCGCCATTCTGGGACGGGTTGCCGGTGCGCCACACGTGGTCATGGCGCGGGCGCTGGGGGTGAGGCCGTGGCGGCTGGTTTGGGCTCACCTGCTGCGGCCATGTGCTCCGGCGATGCTGGCGCTGCTGGGCGTTTCGGTGAGCGTGGCCTTCGGTGCGGCCATTCCCATCGAGGTTCTGTGCGATTCGCCGGGCCTCGGGCAGCTGGCCTGGCAGGCGGCGCTCAAACGTGATCTGCCGCTGCTGGTCGATATCACGCTGCTAGTGGCGCTCGTGGCAGGTGTCTCCGGCCTGGCAGCCGAAGTCGTGCAATCGGCCACGACCTCCTCATGAAATTCTTACGCCGAGCAGCTATGGCTCTGCTCGCGCTGATGTACCTCTCGGCGCTATTGGCAGGCTGGATAGCACCCGCGGGTTATGCCCGCCAGTTCCGCGATTCCCCCGCCGTGAAGCCGTCTTCGGCCTTCTGGCTGGGCACCGACGAACTAGGCCGCGACTCGCTGGCCAGGCTCCTCTACGGAAGCCGCGTCTCGCTAACGCTGGCGCCCGCCGCCGCCGCGCTCGCCACTGCTATCGGCGCCGCGGCCGGGATCACTGCGGGCTACTGGGGCGGCTGGATCGATACCAGCCTGGCGCGCGTGATGGACTTATTCCTTTCGGTGCCCTGGCTGTTCCTTCTCCTGAGCGTGCGCGCCGTGCTGCCCTTGAATGTGCGGCCGCTCGAATCGGTTGGCATTACGTTTCTGCTTCTTGGCCTGCTGGGATGGGCCGGGCCGGCGCGGGTTTTGCGTGCGGCGGCGAATCAAATCGCCAGCGAAGGCTTCATGGTCCAGGCCAGAGCCCGGGGCTGCAGCCGTCCGCGCCTCCTCACGCATCACCTGCTGCCGAACCTGGCGCCGGTGCTCGCCGCCCAGTTTTGGATGTCGATCCCGATTTTCATTCTTAGCGAGGCCAATCTTGGCTTCCTCGGCTTAGGCGTCGCCGAGCCGCTCCCTTCCTGGGGCAATCTTCTCGCCGGACTGCAGAATATGGACACGGTAATGAGCTGCCCATGGCGTCTCGCGCCGCTGTTTCTCCTGCTTGTGGTGATGGCCTGCTTCCATATGATTGTGCCCATGGAGGATTTCTCGAAATGATTACACGGGTGGCCTCGTTGGCGGTCGCGCTGTTTCTCACAGCGTTTTCGCCAGAAGCGAGCCTTCCCGCGCCCGCCCGCGGGGGAGAATTGCGTTTCTGCCTGCACGCCGAGCCCAAGAATTTCAATCCGCTCATGGTTTCTGAGGAGCCGGATGAAGTGATCCAATACCTCACCGGTGGCGTGCTGATCCGCATCAACCGGCAGACACAGGCCTTCGAGCCGGAGCTGGCGGAAACCTGGCAGGTGGCGGACGGAGGCCGCAAGATCGAATTCAAATTGCGCGAGGGGATTCGCTTCTCCGATGGTGCGCCACTCACGCCGGCGGATGTGGTGTTCAGCCTGCGTTCGGTCGTCGACCCAGCCTTTCATTCGCCTGCGGGCGAGCCTTTTCGCACCGGCAAAGGACCGATCCTGGTGAGCCAGTCCGGCAGCCATAGCATTGTTGTGTCATGGCCGGCACCCGTGGCCGGAGTGGAACGGCTCTTCGACCAGGCGCCCATCACTAGCGCCCGCGCCATTGAGAAGTCGGCGCTCCCCGAGGAAATGCCTGTACTGGGTCCTTACCGCATTGCCGGCTACCGTTCCGGCTCCGCCGTGCTGCTGGCGCGGAATCCGTTCTATTGGAAGAAGGACGAGCATGGGCGGCGTTTGCCGTACATCGATTCCGTGCGCCTGTCCATTCAGCAGAATCGGGATTTGGAGCTGGCGCGGTTCCTTCGCGGCGATATCCATCTGATCAATGGCATGGATGCCGAATCCTTCGACCGGCTGGCGGAGAAACGCCCGGCTGAGGCGCGCGATGCCGGGCGGTCGCTCGAAAGCGAGGAGCTGTGGTTCAACCAGGTAGCGCGCGCTCCCATTGCGGAGTACCGGAAAGAGTGGTTTCGCTCCCGCCAGTTCCGGCGCGCCATCGCCCAGGCTATCAGCCGCGCCGACCTCGCGCGCCTGGTTTATCATGGCCATGCTGCGCCCGCAATCGGTCCGGTCTCGCCCGCGAATCTCTTTTGGTTCGACGCGAAGTTACCGGTTCCCGCTTCCGATCCTGACGCCAGTCTCGCTAGCCTGAAGGCCGCCGGATTCTCTCTTTCGGGCGCTGTCCTGCGCGACCGCCAGGGCCATGCTGTCGAGTTTTCGGTGATCACCAACTCGGGAAATAAATCCAGAGAGCGCCTGGCCTCCATGATCCAGCAGGACCTGCAGCGCATCGGCATCCGGCTCAACGTAGTCACTCTCGATTTCGGCTCTTTGATCGAACGCATCACCCGCACCTTCGACTATGAGACTTGCCTGCTGGGTATGGTCAACGTCGATCTCGACCCCAACGGCGAAATGAACGTCTGGCTCAGCTCGGCGTCAAGCCATCCCTGGAATCCCGCGCAAACCGCGCCTGAAACTCCCTGGGAAGCCGAGATCGATCGCCTTATGCGCGCCCAAGCCATAGAGACAGCCTTCGCCCGGCGCAAAGCCCTGTTCGATCGCGTGCAGGAAATCATCGTAGAAGAAGCGCCGGTCCTGGTCCTGGTGGACAAGAACTCTCTCTCGGCGGTGTCGGCGTCACTTGGGAATGTGGCTCCGGCCGTCCTTCACCCGCAGACCTTCTGGAATATCGATCGCCTCTACTTCAGGGGAGGAACGAGCCGTTGATGTCACCGGCCCGGGACGCGCCGCTGCTTTCCATGCGTATTTCGGTGGCGTATGCCGGGCGGGCGCCCGTGCTGCAGAATGCCGAACTGGCTATGGAGCCGGGCGAGATTCTGGGCCTGGCGGGCCGGTCCGGCGAAGGCAAGAGCACGATCGCGATGGCCATCTTGAAACTGCTCCGGGGGGGAACGACGAGCGGCGAAGTCCACTTCCGGGGCAGGGAATTGCTGGCGCTTTCCGAGCGCGAGATGCGGCGCATTCGCGGCCGCGAAATTGCGCTCGTTCCACAAAGTCCTATCGCCGCTCTCAATCCGGCGCTCACCCTTGGAGCGCAATTCCGGGAAGCGTGGAGCGCACACTCATCGGCGCCATATACTGAGCTCGAGCCGCGCCTTCGCGAGCTGTTCGCGAATGTCAGCCTGCCGCCCGAGCCCCAATTTTTGCGACACCATCCGGGTGAGCTGAGCGTCGGCCTGGCGCAGCGCGTTCTCATCGCCATGGCCTTGGTACACCGCCCGGCATTGATCCTGGCTGATGAGCCCACCAGCGCCCTCGACATGATTACGCAAGCGGAAATTCTAGAACTACTGGCCCGCCTCAACCGGGAGCTGAATACCGCCATCCTGTATATCTCGCACGACCTGCTCTCGGTCGCGTCTTTGTGTCACCGCGTGGCCATTCTTCACCAGGGACGAATTGTCGAATGTGGACCGGCTTCCGAAATCTTCATGAATCCACAGCATCCATACACGCAGAGACTCATCTCATCCATCCCGCGCAAACCGTGGTAGCTGCTTTTCTTCTTCTATCGTCAAAATGCCGCAGGTCCCCGCAAAAACCGCGTGGCCCTGCGCTACATCGTTCTCTCGCGGCGAACGCCAATTAAACTATGGCTCGTTCCCCGGAGAACGAAAAACGCCGGCCACAGGGGCCGGCGTATACAGAGCGGGTCACTTAGAGGCGTTCCAGTCCGCGATCACTCGCCCTCACACTGGATGGTTCCCCAGTCGCCCGCAGTTCCCCAAACGGCAATCGTTCCCCATGAGGACGAATTGCTCCAGGCCTGGCGGGTGCCCCAGATTGCAATGGTTCCCTGAACCTGCTGGCTGCCGTTCCTGGTGCCCCAAATTGCGATGGTGCCCGTTACCGGAGAGCCAGTACTGAAGATCGCATTTGTGCCCCAGATGGCAATCGTCCGGAAGGCAGCCGAGCTAACCCAGACCTGCGTGCTGTCGTCGACGACATATGCGTTCCCGCTCGCGGCATCGTAGAACACCGTTGGGGACTGTGTGCCCGCGGTCGCAACATCGGTCGAGGCTAAAGCGCCCATGATGTCCAGATAACCGGCGCCGATGGTGAAGGCGTCATACTCGCTGGTATAAGCGATGCCTGTTACCGGATCTATCGCGACGCTGGTCGCCGGAAAATTCTTGGTTGCGGTCTTCATCAGCCGCGCCTTTACGGTGTCGGGCGTGAGCGTCGGGTCCTGTTCCATCATGAGCGCCGCGGCGCCGCTCACCATGGGCGTAGCCATACTCGTGCCACTCAGCGTGAAGTACATGGGCTCGCCGTGTTTATTGGTGCTATTGCTGTAAGCGGACAGCGGCACGATGTTGTGCGGATAGGTACTCGCCAGCGTGGAACCTTCCGCCAGCAGGGAGGTCACCTGGTTGCCCGAAGCCACCACGTCCGGCTTTAAAGTCATGTCAATCCAGGTCGGCCCCTTGGAGCTGTAGCTTGCAATCAGATCGTCGCCGCGGGCGGGCGTCCCCATAGTCTTCATGGCTCCCACGGTAATCGCGTAAGGACTGTTGCCGGGCGAGAGTACTGAAGCATAACCGTTGCGCCCCAGGTTTCCCGCCGCCACCACTACCACTATCCCCGCATTCCAGGCGGCCTTCACGGCCAGGCACAGCGGATCGAGCTGCGAACTCTCCTGAACCGGCCGGCCCAGCGACAGGTTCAGCACGCGGATGTTGTATTCGGCTTGCAAGTCGAGAGCGCGATGGATGGCCTTGATCACCGCGCTGTCGGTGGTCACGCCATTTTCGTCCAGCACTTCCAGATCGATTATATTGGCGTTTGGTGCTATGCCTTTAAAGGTCATGGTGTACTGCGGACCGGTGGAAGACTTCCCATTCCCCGCAAGAATGCCCGCCACATGCGTCCCGTGGCCGTATTCGTCTCCCTTTTCTTTGTTGAAACTCTCCTGGTACACCACGCGCGACTTGTGCGAATTCGACTGTTCCAAGTCGGCGACCTTGGCCACTCCGCTGTCCACCAGCGCAATGCCCACTCCCGTGCCGTCTAGACCCAACTGCCAGGCGTATGGTGCATTGATGGCCTGCTCCGAGTAATCGAACTGCGCATTGACCTGGCGATCGGCGGATATGTAGACCACATTCGGATCGTTGGAAAGGCTGTCGAGTGTGCCGGCCAGAGCCTTGTAGCTTACCGTCCTGAATCGCTTCAGGTGATCTTTGACAGCAGCGCCTTTGCCGGTGAACTTGGCGATGTCGGCGCTGGAAGGATCGTTCTGGTATTGCACGATGATGTCGATTGCGGCGCCAGCCTGACCCAGCTTGTCCTCCAGATCCTTGGAAATCTTGTGGTGATCGCCATAGAGATTGCATGCCAGCAACCCTCCCCAAAGCATGATCCACAGACCTATCTTACGCATTAGTATGAGTTCTCCTTCATTTGAGTTGTACTCTGAGCGTTGCACGCGCCCCGCCACAACGCCGCACCGCTAACGCCTTGAAGATGCACGCTCAAGGCGTCGCCGGTGAACTTGGAATCAGACAGGCTGTCGAAGGGTACACCGGTGCGGCTGCGGTTAGGGAGGCCTAAGTTGCCTGCATCCCGGGAGATGTCAGGATGCCGTGGTTATCAGACAAAATGGCGGGTCAGGTTTCGTCTTCCGTAGCTTCCACGAACCGCTCCACGTGCACGCGATAGATAGCAGATTTGCCCTGCTTATCACTGTGAAAGAAAATCTGCTGGCTGTCCGCGGAAAAAACCGGCGCGACCATGTTTGGGTCACTGGCCCGGTGCTCGCACAGGGTCAGTTCGCGCTGTGCGGTTCTCAGCAAGATCAAAATGTGCGGCGAGGCTTTATTGCGGCTCGCGCCCACAAAGACCGACGTATCGCGGTTGGCGTCGAAGTGCACGAACTGGCTGGTCTTGGCCATCAGCTGGTCCTGATTGGCATCGGGCGTGTGTTCGCGAATCGTGTTGAGCTGGCCCTTCTCTTGCGGAAAATACAGATAGAGAATCGTCTTGCCATCCGGCGCCCAGCGCACCGGTCCCAGTGGCCCGGCCGCAATCTTGAGTTTGCGGTTTTGCTGGCCATCGAAGTTCACCAGCCACAGCGCGCTCTGTTCCTGCCGGTAGAGCACCTGAGTGCGGCGCGGCCGTCCCATCGGATCGCTGATGGCCCAGGGAGCTTCCGCGATGGTGGCCGCCGTACCTTTCGCCATGCTCACCAGGCGGAGCCATGAGGCATCCTTCCGGCACTCGGCGAAGATAGCGTACAAGCCGTCGTCGGTGAAGTTCGCGCCGGGGCACCGCTTCCAGTCGTCTGGCACGCGGTAGATCTCGTGTTCGCGAAACTTGGAGAAATCTACGCGCTTGAGAGTCGGTCCGTCGAAGTAACAGAAGCTGCGCTCGTCGGGCATCAGCGTCAACGAGGAGCCGTCCAGCTCCGCAGCGTCGGTGAGCTGCAGCCACTCTCCGGATTTCAGGTTGATGCGAAAAGCCTGCGGCGAGCCCGTGCGATCGCTCCAGCAAATCAGGAACTGGCCTTTGCGCGAAAGGGCCCGGTTGTAATACGCCGGCAGGCGTGTGGAATACTCGGGGTTCGTCAAGCGCGCGACCGGAAGTTCAGTCGCGGGATCGGAGAACCGTTCGAATTCCGAGCCGAGCAGAGTGCCCTTGCCGTGCTCGACTGCCAAACCGGAGGCCGCAAAGAGCCCAAGTAGGGAGCGGCGCGTCCAATGGCGCCGTTGCGCCGCGAATGGGCTCATAAAGTTCATCGTACTAAAAGCAGGTGCCAGGTTTTAGGTTCCAGGTGCTAGAAGCAGGTTTTAGGTTCTAGGCTCCAGGTGTCAGGAAGGCCTTCTTGATTCGTGAGTACGCTTGCTGACACCTAACACCTAACACCTGACACCTAACACCTGACACCTGACACCTGAAACCTTCTTTATCATGTAATCGTGAAGCTCCTCATCTTCTCCGACATCCACAGCAATCATCAGGCGCTCGAACGGCTCATGGCCACGGAGGCTGACTACTATTTCGCGGCAGGTGACCTGGTCAATTGGGGCTGCGGCCTCGAGGCGTGCGGAAAGATCCTGAACCGGCGCGCCGGCAAAGTGTACGTGCTTCCCGGGAATCATGAATCGGAAGCGCAGATCTCCGGCTTTTGCGCGCAGTTTGGCTTCCAGAATTTCCACGGGCAGACGCTCAAGATTGGTGAACATCACATCGCCGGACTAGGCTATTCCAGCCCAACGCCGTTCAATACCCCAGGCGAGTACACCGAAGCCGAGCTGTCCGCGCGGTTGGCACGCTTTGAAAAGCTGAGCCCGCTGGTGCTGATCTGCCACGCGCCGCCGTTCGATACGGCGCTCGACCGCATTCGGGATGGCGTCCACGGCGGTAGCCGGTCGATTCGCGACTTTATCGACCGCCATCAGCCCGAGTGCTTCTTCTGCGGTCACATCCATGAAGCTGAGGGCGTCGAGATCATGATTGGGAAGACCAAGGCGGTCAACGTCGGAAAACGCGGGTATTTGTTAGAATTGAATTGACCTATGAACTTAGACGAGCTCGAAAGATCATACTCACCGCTCCGCGAACAGGCCCTGGCTGTGCGGAGCTATCTTTGACGTCCCTCAAAAGAAAACTCAGATCAGCAAACTAGAAGAGCAGATCTCGCGCGCCGATTTCTGGACGCAGCCAGAGAAAAGCCAGAAGGTGATGCAGCAGCGCAAGCGGCTCGAGGAAGCCGTCGCCGACGATAAGCGCATCGCCGGGCTCACTTCCGATCTCGATACGCTGTTTGAGCTAGCCCGCGAGGGCGAGGATGTCAATGGCGACATCACCCGTGAATTGAAGACCTTTTCGGAAGTGTTGGAGAAGGTCGAAACCGCCATGCTGCTCTCGGGTGAAAACGATGCCCGCAGCGCCATCGTGACCATTCATCCGGGCGCCGGGGGCACCGAAAGCCAGGACTGGGCCGAAATGCTGCTGCGCATGTACCTGAGATGGGCGGAGCGCCTGAAATTGAATACGGTGATTACCGATCGGCTCGAGGGCGAAGGCGCCGGCATCAAGTCCGTCACCTTCGAGGTGAACGGTGAGAACGCCTACGGGCTTCTGCAATCCGAAATTGGCGTGCACCGCCTGGTGCGCATTTCACCGTTCGACGCCAATGCGCGAAGGCATACCTCGTTCGCTTCGGTTTTCGTCTATCCGCAGGTGGATGACGAGATCAAGATCGACATTCGTCTCGACGACCTCCGCATCGATACCTTCCGCTCGTCGGGCGCCGGCGGCCAGCACGTCAACATGACCGATTCGGCGGTGCGCATTACGCACTTTCCTACCGGCATCGTCGTCCAGTGCCAGAACGAACGCTCGCAGCACAAGAACCGCGACAGCGCCATGAAGCAGTTGCGTTCGCGTCTCTACGAGTTCGAGCTGGAAAAAAAGCGCGAAGAAACGCGCAAGACCGAAGCCAGCAAACTCGACATCAACTTCGGCAGCCAGATTCGGAGCTACGTGCTCGCGCCCTACCGGATGATCAAGGATCACCGGACCAAGCTGGCGATCGGCGACGTGGATCGCGTGCTCAATGGCGATCTCGATCCGCTTATCCACGCCTACCTGGTCTTCCGGAAAACCGGCAAAATCGCGGGCGACGCCACAGATGACCTGCCCGAGTAGACTGGATTGACAAAAACTGTCATAAACTGCCATAGTCGTAGGCGTGAATCAGACCTCGATGAACATCTCCCTTCCGCAGTCGATGAAGGATCGCGTCGAAGGCCTGGTCCGGCGTGGTCAGTACGCCACGCCGAGTGAGTACGTTCGCAGTCTCATTCGCGCTGACCAGAGGCGCGAGGCTGAGGACGCACTCCAGGTCAAGCTTCTCGAAGGCTTGGGATCCGGGCAACCCGTAGCGGCTGACTCCAGCTTTTGGAAGAAGAGGCAGCAGGTCTTACAGCGGCGTCGAAAGCAGACGGCTTGAGGCGACGGATTCTCGTCCGTCCGGCAGCCGCGCACGATTTGGACGAGCAGGCCGCACACATTGCCAGAAACTCTACGGTCGAGACGGCTCTCCGATTCTTCGAGGCGGCGGATACTACGTTTTGGTTGCTTGTCCGCCGGCCGGGCATCGGCAGATTATATGGTCTAAAACCACCTCTTGAGGTCATCCGGAGTTTCCCAGTAAAGGGCTTTGCAGACATCCTGATATTTTACCGGCCGGTCCGAGGCGGCATTGAAGTGGTGAGAGTATTGCATGGCGCGCGAGAAATCGAAAAGCTGTTCGGTGTCTGAGATCGAGTTGGTTCACCGCGCGGCCGCGCTCATCCGCGAGGGCAAGCTGGTGGCGTTTCCGACCGAGACAGTCTACGGCCTGGGAGCCAATGCGCTGGATCCCCACGCCGTTGCCAGGATTTTTCAAGTCAAGGGGCGGCCGTCCACCAGCCCTGTGATTGTCCACATCGCATCAGTCGAGTCCGCTCGCGTCTTGGTGACTGATTGGCCCGCCGCAGCCGCGAAGCTGGCCCGTGAATTCTGGCCGGGTCCTCTGACTTTGGTCCTGCCCAAGCGCGAATGCATCCCCGATATCGTGACGGCTGGCCTGACATCGGTCGGCTTGCGCGTGCCTGCCAATGAGTTTGCCTTGGCGCTGCTCGTCGATGCCGGTGTCCCCATTGCCGCGCCCAGCGCCAACCGTTTCACAGAGCTCTCTCCCACTACCGCCGAGCACGTTCGGAAGTCCCTCGGTAACTCCGTCGATCTCATCCTGGACGGCGGCCCCACTCAGGTGGGCATCGAATCCACGGTGCTTTCGCTGGCCGGCGCGAAGCCTCTTCTGCTACGCCCCGGAATGATTTCGGCGGAACAGATCGAAGCGGTGATTGGAAAAATCGAAATCGCCGGTGCGCTGAGCGAGGGCGCACACGCCTCACCCGGCATGCACCCTAAGCACTATAGCCCGCGTACGCCACTGGTACTCCATCTTCCCTCCACGGCACGCGGAGCGTATTTGTGGCGCACGCAGTTTGCCGACGCTGCGCGTAGCATTCAGATGCCGTCCGACCCAGCGAGTTACGCGGCTGCTCTGTATGAGACCTTGCACAATCTGGATGATGAGGGATTCGATTGGATTGCCGTCGAGATGCCGCCAGACGAGCCAGAATGGTTGGGAATTAGAGACCGGCTCCAACGGGCAAGTTCCACTTAGGCTCCATTATTAATGCACATTTAATGTGACGCTGGTGGCGATGATCGCGGTTCCATGTTAGTCTTCCTTGAGTACTTCATCTTTGAAGAAGGGAGACACGTCTTGCAAACAGAAAACGACGGACTAATCGTAAGTCGCATGCAGCAAGAGAGCCTCCTTTCCGCTCCTCTCTGCAGCCTCTGATCACCCCGAGAATATTGCTAGGTAAGGCCTGACGATTCGTGTGTTCACCTGCGCACGTCGTGTGCCGGGATATAGTACGCACTTTTATGGCTAATCATTTGGAATTTATGCGAAAGACCTCAGGACTGACTTCGGCGGATGGTTTGGAGGGTGCCACTACGGGAAAGGTGTGTGTCATGATGACGGCAATTGGAGGCAAGTAGCCTGCCTCCTGCGGTGGTGCGCTTCGGGCGCATCGAGCTCTGGCTCGAGACGCGTTTACCGGATGAGAAGTCGCGAGCGGTGATTCTCTCCGAAAAATTATCGAAACTGCCCCTTCCGATCGGGGAAGCCGATGTAGCCATGCTCGCTAGTGCGAGCCGTGGATTGACGGGTGCGGATTTAAAAGCGGCAGTGGAAGACGGGAAACTCTTGATTGCCGCCGGAAAGACGTTGCGTCCCTCGGAAGTATATTTTCTCGAAGCAATCGATAGGATCCGGTGCAACCGGCGCACTTATGCCAGGCGGAGGACCTCCCAGTTTGCCGAGATGCAACTCGGTTTTCATGTGGAATGAGGCTTAGTCAACCCGACGAAGCGCATCCAAGCGAGCGGTCCGCTTCCACACTGGTAAAGGTTCATGCCGCGTGCTCAGAGATGCTCAGCGTGTTGCCGTCGGGGTCTTTAAACCAAGCAACTCTAACGCCGCCCGGCGACGTCCAGATCCCCAGTTCATCTTGTTGCATTCCCTGATAGCGTTCGAATTGGACTCCAGCTTTCTGCAAGCCCTTCGCGGCCACCGTAATGTTCGGCACTTGCCAGCCCAGTATGGTGTAGGCCGCTGTGCGCAACTCTTTGACGATCGTCACCCGAAGCATGGTACCGTGCGCATCAAACACCAAGGCAAACGGAATCTCCTCGGACACGAGGGGAAGGCCAAGCGTGTCGCTGTAGAACTTCTTGGCGCGAGCCGGATCGACAGTGGCAACAAACGCAATGATAGACTGCTCGCGGAGCTGGAACTGTTTGGACATAGGGGTATGATGACCCTGTAGTCTTTTTGGCGCAAGACTGGTATTGCGCCATAATATATCTGCATTGCGACACGGTTTTATTACAGAGTACGATCCAGGGCGGGGCGTTTCGATTTCGACCCTCGCCTACGAGTATCCGCGCGGATTCCGCGTGCCCGATCATTCGCACGGTTCAGATCAGCTTATCTACGCTATCGGTGGCGTCATGGAAGTATCGTCGGGCCAGAGCGTCTGGTTGATCCCTCCCCATTTTGCGCTCTGGATTCCGGCCCGGACAACGCACTCGATTCAGATGCCCGGGGTTGTCTCGATGCGCACCCTGTATATGCGCCGCGGACTTGCTGCCGGCTTGCCGCCGACATGCGCCGTGTTTCACGTCACTCCGTTGTTGCGCGAGTTAATCATCGAAACGGTGCGCATCAGAAAACTTCGAATCCGAGATCGTCTGCATTGTGGGCTTCGCGACCTGCTGGTATCGCAGTTAGAGAGTGCATCTCCCATGCCGACTTCCGTGACGTTTCCGAAGGATCCCCGAGCACGGGCGATTGCCGGCACGGTTAGCGGGAATCCAGCCGGGCGCCAATCCCTGGCAGCGATGTGTGACTCCGCGGGCGCCAGCGTCAGAACAATTCAGAGAATCTTTCGCCGCGAAGTTGGTTCGGACTTTGAGTTTTGGCGGCGGCAGGTACGCTTGATGAAGGCTGTTGAACTCCTGGTATCCGGGCGTTCGGTCAAGGAAGTCAGCTTCGCCCTAGGATATCGCCAGCCAACCGCATTCGTCGAAATGTTCCGGGGAGTTTTGGGTGCGACCCCCAGGGCCTGGATTCAGGCCTTACGGCGCCTGAGTTAAAAGAAGCGCCCCAAGCGGGACGTCCCAATACATCTCTGAAATGGCTTTCAAACTCGACCAACGTGAAGTCCTCGACTGCCGTCTTCAATTCACTTGTTTTCTTGCCACCAGCACACGCGAAGGATAAAAAATCTGGCGCACGGTGGCGTCGCGCTCGATTCGGAAGTCGCTGGCTTCCACCAGTTCGGGAACGCGCTGTTCCACCTGCCGGCCCCAAAATGCTGGCGCGACTTTGCCGCACACGCGATAGATGCTGTTAAACGCCGCCTTGTTCTGGCCAATCAGAACCAGCACTAGCTGGCCACTGCGTCGAGAGCACACGATGGAATTCTCCGATCGTCCGCACGATATCCTCGCCGGAGAGCAGTTCGAGCAGGTAGCAGCAGAAAACGGCATCGAAGGAGGCATCGCGGAAAGGCATATGGCGGGCGTCTACGGCCTGGCATTGCGCCCTGGCGGCAGGGGAACTCGCGCTGGACGCGGCTCGTGCGTGCGCGACGCCATGTTGGGGGAAAGATCCACGCCCAGCGTCGAGCCGCCGCGGTTGGCGCGCACCAGGCGCCGGAACATCTCTCCCGACCCGGTGGCCACTTCCAGCACGCGCATTCCGTCATGGATTCCGGAGATTTCGAGCGCCCGCCGGTGCGCGCGCGAATGAAACAGCAGAGTCGAGATACCGTACACCGGCGCCAACCGGTCATAAATCGCGGCGGGTGCGGTCGGCCAGCGTGGCCGGCAGACCGTTCACGGGCCACGCGGTAATCGTATTTTCGAGCTTGTTCAAAGCGCTGATCCTCTCCTCGGGCAGATCTACGAAACCGCCGCCCACTCTGTTTTGCAGTTCGGGAACTTCGATCTCGATACGCGTGCCCTTGCCGGGTGGCTGTCGATCCACATGCGGTAATCGGCGCCGAATAACACCTTCAGCCGCTCGTTCGACATTGCTGACGCCGATGCCGTTTTCCAGCAACTGTGGCCAGCTTCGCCTCCGGGATCCCAACTCCATCGTCTTCCACTACCAGATGCAACCGCCCATCCACGCGCCGCGTTCGCAGCCAGATTGTGCCGCCCTCAACCTTGCTGCTGAGACCGTGCTTGACGCAATTCTCGATCAGCGGCTGCAGCAGCATGCTGGGAACCAGCATATCCAGGCTCTCCGCGTCCACTTCCTTTTCAAAGCGCAGCTTCTCGCCGAAACGCGCCACTTCGATCGACAAGTAATCCTCGATGAAGTCCAGCTCGTCGCGCAGCGGGCTGAAGTTTTCATGTTTGCGCAACAGGCGCCGCAGGATGCGCGAGAGTTTCAGCACCATGAGGCGCGCCTGGTGCGGATCGGTGCGGATCAGCGAGGAGACCGAGTTCAGCGTATTGAACAGGAAGTGCGGATTGATCTGGCTGGTGAGCGCCTGCAGCCGCGCCTGCATGAGCAGGCGCTGTCTGCTCTTCCAGTCTTGTTTTCGTTGCGCGTGTTGTTCCAGATCTTGAGCGGCAGGCACGACGGCGAACAAGCGTCGTCAGCGTAGAGCGCCACGAAAGCTCATGACGATGCGGATTCGGCTCCGGCGGCTCGAGTGCAAAGATCCGGCCGGGCGGAAGTGATGCAGCGCCTGCCGGAGGAACTCGGCGATCAGAATCACCGCAAAGAAAAAGCAGATGAAACGCGCCGCGGCGGTAATTCCGCTGCTTGAAGAAACGGTAGAGGTTCAAATCGAAGAACGGCGAGAAACGCCAGATGTCTTCGGGGTCGCGGGGCGCCATCGCGCAACAGGCCGCCCAGCACGCCGATGGCGGCGAGCAGCGGCATGGTCAGCAGCTCGCCATGCAACATGGCCGGGATGGAAATCAGAATTCCCGAAACCAAGCCGCTCACGTAGCCGCCCAGGATTCCGGCGAGCAGGCTGCCTTCGAGTCCCAGATCTACGGCCTGATAGGACGCGATGACAGCACGCGCGTCACAACGCCCGCCGCGAACACGCCGGAAAACCACAGAGCGAACTGCAACCGTTGATTTAGCGTGCGGTTTTCGCGCATCAACATGCGCTGCACGCGCATCCGGCCGCACCAGAATGCTGGCCAGCGACGCCACTACACCGAGCTTGACCAGCAGCGTGAGGAGGAACGGTTCCACTCGCAGCCATTATAATAGAAGGAATCTGACACAGTAGCCACGATCAAATGTCCGTCTATTCCGCGTTTCGTCTCGAAAAGGTGGCCGAAGCCGCATTTCCAACGCGTTGGGGAGAGTTCCGCATTTACGGATTCGCGGGGCATTATGCGGATCGCGTCGAAGAAGCCGTGGTGCTGAAGATGGGCGATCCTCGCGGGCGACCCGCGCGCCTCTCGTGCGCATCCATTCGGAGTGCCTGACCGGCGATGTCTTTCACAGCCTGCGCTGCGATTGCCGCGCGCAGCTCGAGCTGGCGCTCACGCGTATCGCCGCAGGAAGGGCGGGGCCTTCTTAATCTACGAGCACCAGGAAGGCCGCGGCATCGGCCTGCTGAACAAGCTGCGCGCCTACGAGCTGCAGGACCAGGGCGCCGACACCGTCGAAGCCAATCGAGCGGCTCGGTTTCGAAGTCGGACCTGCGCAGCTACGAGCTGCCCGGCGCCATCCTGCGCTACTTCGGGCTGAAAAGGTGCGCCTGCTGTCCAATAATCCCCGAAAAAGTGCAAGGCCGTCGAGCGCGCCGGCGTCGAAGTTGTGGAGCGCATTCCGTGCCTGGCCGAACCCGGTCGATTCGTCGGAAGCTTATCTTCGAACCAAGAAAGACAAGATGGGCCACCTGATCGACGGGCTCTAGCTCTTCGCCTGCTGTTCGCCATCAAAACAACATATTGTGGTCGCCGCACCCCCGCACCCGATCTTGTAGTACACCGGTAACCACCTACACTAAAAGATTTCTTCAACAAATCCTCTTGAAAATGCTGAATTTGCTGGCCACAATCGGTTGTGGCCGAAAGTGGCCTAATGTGGACTAATTAGGTGGCGAGCGACGATCAAACTAACGAAACGAAGCCAATCGAGCCCCCGCGCGGGATGTATCGACTGCCGGTCTGGACGAAAAAGGCCGGCTCAAGCTGCCGGCGGAGTTCCAGCACTTCATTAATTCGCTTACGGAGAAGAAGCTGTTTGTGACCAGTCTCGACCGCCGCATAGCCCAAATATATCCCGATGACGGTCTGGCGCGAGAACGAAAAGTTCTTCGAAGCTTATCGGGACAATCCGCAAGTGGCCGCAAGATGTCGCGTTCAATGCCAACGATCTGGGCGCGGATGCGGAGATGGATTCGCAGGGCCGCGTGCTGTTCAACACGGCGCTGCGAGAGCAACTGGATCTGGAGAACCAGCAGCTGCACCTGTACGCCTACCGCGGGCCACATCAAAGTGCTGACGCGAAGCGCATTATCGAGGAGCGGCGCCAGCGCGCATCGAAGACGGCGACGGAAATGTGGGATCTGCTCGAGCGGGCGGGATTGAAGTGATGCCGTATGCATTATCCGGTGCTGTCGCGCCGAGGCTCTGGAGTTCCTGGCGATTCGGCCCGAGGGAATCTATCTCGACGCCACGGCGGGGCTGGGCGGGCACACGCGCGAGATCGCGCGGCGGCTGACCACCGGGATTGTGATTGCGAACGATCGGGACGCGGAATCGCTGGAGTTGGCGCGCGCGAACACCGCGGAGTATCGCGGATCGGGTTCGGTTTCATCACGGCAGCATTTTCGGATTTGCACGAGCGGTTCGGAAATAGGGCGCCGAGAAAGTGAACGGCCTGCTGGCGGACCTGGGAGTCAGCCGCTATCAGCTGACCGAACCGCACAGGGGATTTTCGATTTTGACCGATGGTCCGTTGGACATGCGCATGGATCAAAGCCAGCGCATGACGGCGGCCGACCTGGTCAATTCAGCCGCCGAAAAGGCAATCGCCGACTGGATCTACCAACTCGGCGAAGAAAGGAGGGCGCGGAAGATAGCCAGAGCAATCGTTCGGGCACGGCCCATACGGAGCACACTGCACCTGGCCGGTGTAGTGGAGCGGGCCGTGCCCCGGACGGGCCGCCTGCATCCCGCGACGCGAACGTTCATGGCGCTGCGGATGGCGGTCAACGACGAGCAGGGGGAACTGGACCGGTCTGCTGGATCGGCGCCCGGCCTGATCCAGCCGCGGCGGCAGGATGGTCGTGATCTCCTTCATGTCTCTGGAAGACAGGAAAGTCAAGGAGAAGTTTCGGAATTGGGGGCGAGGAAGGACGCGCCGAGGTGCTCACGAAGCATCCGGTGACGCCTTCCGAGCAAGAAGTCTCACGAAAACCCGGCGTCGCGCAGCGCCAAGCTGCGGGCCGTCGAGATGAAGTAACGAGGAATTCAGAAAGCCAATGGCAACGCTGGCAACATACTTCAGGAAAGACGAGACGGTGATCTATAGCGAGGAATCATCTGCGGTGGCGGCGGCGCGGCCGGTCGCCGCGGGCGCCCGCCGAACCCGTATCGCCTGCGGGCCCTGCCCAACGAAGACGTCTATTTCTTCTGCAAGAGCATCGACAACTCACGGCTGCTGAAACAGAGGGATCCGCGCGCGGCGCGAGGAATGCTGGCCGCGATCGGCGCCTTTGCGGTGCTGGCTGTTCTGCTGGCAGGGGCGCTGGCGCCCAGCGTATGGGGGACTTTCGCAGGCTACCAGTTGCAGGCGCTCAAGCAGGAGCGGCAGCGGCTGATCGATGAGCGCAGCACGCTCGAAGTCGAGGAAGCCGTCGCTGCTCAGCCCCGACGCGCCTGGAAAAGCTGGCGCGGGCACAGAAACTACTGGAGCCGGCTCCCGGCCAGGTGGTCCATCTGGATCCGCACGCCGGACGGTTCGCTGGCGCTGAATCTTACATAAGTAGAGCGGGCGTCGACATGCCTGTCCAGGGGCCGATGACAAATCCAGCAGCACTGGACAGGCAGATGGCCGTGGCGCGCCCGCCAGCCTACTCCAGACGTCTGACCTGGGTTGCGGCTGGAGCGCTGTTATGGGCTGCCTTCTGATTCTTGGCCAAGCTCATTTCGCTGCAGGTCATCCATCACCAGGACTACGCGCGGCTGGCGCGGCAGCAGCAGGAACTGAAGGTCGAGATCCCGGCGCCGCGCGGCCCCATCTTCGACCGCACGGGCCAGCCGCTCGCCATGAGCATGCCGATGGAATCGGTGTTCGTGAATCCGCTGCGCGTGCCGGACATGGGCGTGGCCTCCGAGATTCTGGCGCGGATCCTGATCCTGGACGCGGGCGAACTGCGCAATCGCATGCGCCTGGCATACGATCACCATAGCGGTTTTCTGTGGGTGAAGCGCAAGATCACCAATCGCCGAGGCAGAACAGCTGCGAAGCCTGCATCTCGAGTGGATCGAGTTCCAGACCGAGAGCCAGCGGCATTATCCCAATGGCACGCTGGCGGCGCACGTGCTTGGCGTCGGTGGATCACGACGAGAAGGGCAATGCCGGAATCGAGAAGAGCCTGGATGCGGACCTGCGCGGCCACGCCGGCCAGGAGCGGATGCTGACCGACGTTAAGCGCCGCGGCATCGACTCGCAGCTCTCAACCGAAGCGCATGCCGGCACGCCGCTCACGCTGACCATCGACTCGCGCATCCAGTTTGTGGCCGAGCGGGAGCTCGCCAAGGGCGTGGAGGCGCAGTCACGCGCGGACCGGGCAGCATTATTGTGATGAATCCGTATAACGGCGAAATCCTGGCGCTGGCGAATTATCCCGACCTTCGATCCCAACCAGCCGCCGAAGCCCGGTGAGGATCCGTCGCGCCGATTTGATCTGGCGATCTCGGTGCCGTTCGAGCCCGGCTCGGTCTTCAAAGTTATTACACTCGTCGGCGGCGCTCGAAACCACCGACCTTCGGCCGGACTCGCCCATCAACTGCCATAACGGCGTGCTGCGGCTGCCGGGCCGCGTGATTCACGAAGCGCACAATGGTTTCGGCGTGATCCCCATGCATGAAGTTCTGGAGAGATCCAGCAATATCGGCGCCATCCAGATTGGGTTCCGGGTGGGCGCGCAGAACATGTATGATTATGTGCGGCGTTTCGGTTTCGGGCATCGAGCCGGGCATCGAGCTGCCCGCGGAATCGAGCGGCTTGTTCCGGAAACTCAACCGCTGGGGCACGACTTCGCTGGCATCCATTTCCATGGGGCAGGAGGTCAGCACGACCTCCATCCAACTCGCCCGGGCCTGCGCGGTGATTGCCAATGGCGGGCTGCTGATCAAGCCGAAGCTGATTCTGAAACAGGGCAGACGAGCCCGACGCCGCACGGATGCTCCGAAGCGCATTCTCAAGCCGGAGACCGCCATTACCATGCGGCAGATGATGGAAGGCGTGGTCATCAGCCCGCATGGCACGGCCCACAGGAACGCGCGTCTGGCGGGCTATACGTCCGGTGGCAAAACCGGCACGGCGCAGATTTTCGATGTGAAGGCGCACCACTATACGCATCAATACAACGCCTCGTTCATGGGTTTCGCTCCGGTAACCAATCCGGCTTTCATCGTCGTGGTCACGCTGAATGGAACCAGCGGCAACGCCGGGTATGGGCGGCGCGGCGGCGGCGCCCGTGTTTCAAGGCCGTGGCCACCGAAGCGCTGCGCGTTCTGGATGTGCCGAAGGATCTACCGGATGCAACACCGGAACCACAGGAAGCTGCTCCGGCGGAGACTGACGATCTTGCGATTGCCGATCTTGGGCTCGTCCGAGCCGAACGTCATGGAAGAGCTAGCCGCACAGCAAACAGCCGCAGACACTGGACGCGCGCCGCCGCCGAGGAATCGGGCCCGAAGGTGCCGAACTTCCGCGGCAAGACGATGCGCGCCGTGGTGGAGGAAGCATCGGCCATGGGCTTGCCGGTGTTGCTGGACGGCAGCGGGATCGCGCGCGCGCAGTTTCCGCCGCCGGGCAGCGTGTTACCCGCAGGCGAGCGGGTGCGCGTCGAGTTCGCGCGTTGAGACGTTGGGCCGGTCCGGACTAGAGGTGCGCCACACATGACCCTCGCTGAGGTCCTCGCGGGAGTGCGGCTGCAAGCAGCCGCTTGCGCCGGAGCTTGCGCAATTTGACGGTAGAGGAGCCTGGAATACGATTCGCGGCGCGTGCAGAAGGGCGGCGCTGTTCTTCGCTTTTCCCGGAGCGCGCGCCGACGGGCGGAGTTTCGCGGCAGGACGCGATAGACGCGCGGCGCGATGGCGGTAGTGAGTGAGCTGCCGGCGCCGGAGGGATTTCGCGGCGCCTGGATCGAGGTGGAACACGGGCGCCAGGCGCTGGCGCTGGCCGCGCGCGAACTTTTTCGGGCAGCCGGACGAACGCGTTGTCGCTGACCGGCATCACCGGAACCAACGGCAAGACCACGACGTCTTACCTGTTAGATTCCATCCTGCGCGCGGCCGGGCAAACTCACCGCTCTGATCGGCACCATCGAATATCATCTGGGCGGCCGCGTGCTTCCGGCCGTGAACACGACGCCGGAATCGCTCGATCTGTTATCGCCTGTTCGCGGAACTGGAGAAAGATGGGCGGCACGTACGCCACCATGGAAGTTTCCTCTCACGCGCTGGCGCTGGGCCGCGTGTACGGATTGCATTTCCACACGGCCGTATTCACCAATCTGACGCGCGATCACCTGGATTTCCACCACACGATGGAAGATTATTTCGCCGCCAAGCAGATGCTTGTTCTGCGGGCGCCGGCGCGCCGCCGCCGCGCGTTTGCGGTGATCAATCGCGACGACGAATACGGCCGCGAGCATGAAAACTGCGCGCGGAAACCGAAGTCCTGCTGGTACGGGCTGGGGAAGGATGCCACGGTGCGGGCGCGGCACATTTCCTCCGGCTTCGAAGGCCTGCGCTTCGAAGTGCAAGCGGCGACGGCTGCATTTTGCAGTCCATTCGCCGTTGATCGGCAGGATCAACGTGTATAACATCCTGGCGGCCTGCGGCGCGGGCCTGAGCTACGGATTGCCGCCGGAGACGCATCGCGCGCGGCATCGCGCAACTGCCGCGCCGTGCCCGGGCGCTTCGAGCGCGTGGATGAAGGACAGCCGTTCGTGGTGGTGGTGGACTACGCGCATACCGACGACGCACTGCGCAACGTGATCGCGGTGGCCCGCAGGCTGAAGCCCAAGCGCGTGATCACGCTATTCGGCTGCGGCGGCGACCGCGACCGGACCAAGCGGCCGCTCATGGGCCAGGCGGCGGCCGAGCCGAGCGATTTCGTGGTGCTCACCAGCGACAATCCGCGCTCCGAAGATCCGCTGGATATCATGAATGATGTGCTGGTGGGCTTGCGCCGAAAAGATACGCCGCATCTGGTGGAACCCGACCGCGCGACGGCCATCGCGACGGGCGATCGAGGAAGCGCGGCCAGGAGACATCGTCATTCTGGCCGGAAAGGGCCACGAAACGTACCAGGTTCTGAAGGATCGCACCATCGCATTCGACGACCGGGAGGTGGCGCGGGAAGTGCTGCGAGGCTTTGGGTACCGCGGCCGGCCGGAAGCTGCGAATGACTTTGGATTGGGATGACGTGGCGCGCGTGATCGGGGCCGGGAGCCGGCGCAGCTGCCCGGATGCGCGGATTCCGGGCTGGAGCATCGATACCCGGACGCATTGCGGCGGGCGATCTGTTTTTTGCGCTGCGCGGGCCGAAGCACGATGGGCACGCATTACGTCGAGGCTGCGCTCGAGAAAGGCGCGGCGGGCGCGGTGGTGGAACAGAGGCCGGTGCGCGCGCGGAACGCTGCTCGTGGTCGAGAGACACGCTGGCAGCGCTGCAGAAGCTGGCGGCGTGGGCGCGCTGCAATTGGGGCGGCCGAGTGATGGCGGTCACGGGCAGCGCGGGCAAGACCACCACCAAGGACGCGATCGCGCATCTGCTGGCGGCGGAGATGCCGGTTGGGCAAGACCATCGGGAACTTGAACAATCATGTGGGCGTGCCGCTCTCGATTCTGCGGCTGCCGGACGAGTGCCGGGTGGCGGTGCTCGAAATGGGCATGAATCACGCGGGCGAAATCCGCGCGCTGGCCAGGATCGCCCGGCCGGATATCGGCGTGGTGACCAATGTGGGGTATGCGCACGTGGAGTTTTTCGATTCCATCGAAGGCGTGGCGCTGGCCAAGCGCGAGCTGATCGAAGAGCTGCCGGCCGGTGGAGTCGCGGTGCTCAACGCCGACGATCCGCTGGTCGCTGCGATTCCGCGACGTGCATCGCGGGCGCGTGGTGACGTTCGGATTTTCGGAAAGCGCCGATGTGCGGGCCGAGACGGTGCGAGCTGGAGGCGGCGACGGCACGCGTTCCGCTATCGGGGCGTGCCATTCGAAAGCCCGCTGGCGGGCCGGCACGGGCTGTCTGAATCTGCTGGCGGCCATGGCCGTGGCGCAGGTGTTCGATATTCCGTCCGGAGCGTCTGCGCGAGCCGGTGCGAACGCTTCGCGCCCGGCAAGATGCGCGGCGAACGCCTGGAACACAACGGCATCGTGATCTGGAACGATTGCTACAACTCAAACCCGGAGGCGGCGCGCGCCATGCTGGACGTGCTGCGCCAGACGCCGGCGCGCCGGCGGATCGCCGTGCTGGGGGAGATGCTCGAGCTTGGCCCATCGGCCGAGCCTCTGCACCGCGACATGGGAAGGTACGCCGCGGCGCAGGGGATTGATGTGCTGATTGGCATACGCGGCGCTGCCCGCTTCATGGTCGAGGAGGCCGTGCGGGCGGGACTGTCGGAAAGCGCCGCGTACTTTTTTGAGGATCCGGCGACAGCCGGCGATTTTCTGCGCGGCAGTGATCGCGCGATGGGCGACGCGGTGCTGTTCAAGGGTTCGCGCGGCGTGCAAGTGGAGCAGGCGCTCGAAGAGTGACTGGGGATGGGGCTAGGAGTTCGGGCCCGGCAGGACATGCTTTATTTCTTCTTTACGAGAAGCTCTTTCCGTACGTCAGCGGGTTCCGCGTGTTCCGCTACACGACCTTTCGCACGGCGTTTGCCAGCCTGACGGCGCTGTTCCTCTGCATCGCGCTGGGGCCGTGGCTGATCGGCAAGCTGCGCGAATTTCAGATCGGCCAGTACATCCGCGAGGAAGGGCCGAAGTCGCATCAGAAGAAGGCCGGCACGCCGACCATGGGCGGCGTGCTGATCGTGATCTCGATCGTGATTCCGACGCTGCTGTGGGCCGATCTGCGGCAGTTTTACGTCTGGATCGCGCTATTCAGCCTGGTGACCTATGCCGCCATCGGCTTCGTCGACGATTACGCCAAAGTCATGAAGAAGCGCAATCTGGGGCTGACCGGGAGGCGCAAGCTTTTCATGCAGGTGCTGGTGGCATTCGTGCTGGCCGGCGTGCTGCTGGTGCTCAACGTGCATGGCCTTTACACCACCAACATGAACGTGCCGTTTCTCAAGCAATGGCAGCCGGACCTGTTGATCGACTCGTTGCTGACGAATCCGTGGACCTATCCGCTGGCGTTTGTGCCGTTCTTCATCTTCGTGGCGTTCGTGGTGGTGGGCGCGTCCAATGCCGTCAATCTGACCGATGGCCTGGATGGGCTGGCCATCGGGCTGATGGTGATTGCGTCGGGCGCGCTGACCATCCTGACCTACGCCGGCGGCCATGCCGAGTTGGCCAGTTATCTGCAACTGGCGCGCAACGCCCACACCTCGGAGCTGACGATTTTCTGCGGCTCGATGACCGGCGCGAGCCTGGGTTCCTCTGGTACAACGCGCATCCGGCGGAGATTTTCATGGGCGACGTGGGATCGCTGGCGCTGGGCGGCGCCATGGCGGTGGTCGCGGTGCTGATCAAGCAGGAGATTCTGCTGCTGTTTATCGGCGGCGTGTTCGTGCTGGAGGCGGTCTCGGTGATTCTGCAGGTGGGCAGTTTCAAGCTGCGCGGCAAGCGCATTTTCAAGATGGCGCCGCTGCATCACCATTTCGAGGCGCTGGGATGGCAGGAATCGAAGATCATCGCGCGGTTCTGGATCGCGGGGCTGGTGCTGGCGCTGTTCGCGCTGACCACGTTGAAGCTGAGGTAGCAGGTGCCAGATGCGGGGCCGGGGGCTAGGGGTTGGGGGTTGGTTCAGGTGATCAGTAGTTTTCGTGACCTTCGGGTGTGGCAACAAGGAATGGATCTAGTCGAGCAAATATACGGAGTCTCTAGAGACTTTCCGAAGCACGAGATTTACGGATTATCCAGTCAGATGAGGCGCGCCGCCGTTTCAATACCGGCAAATATCGCAGAGGGGCACATTCGGCGGCAACCGAGAGCTTATCTGAACTACGTATCGATTGCCCTGGGCTCGCTCGCTGAGCTGCAAACGGAACTAGAACTCGCACGGCGCTTGGGCTACATTTCCCCTCAGCAGCACTCGAGCATTGACACGCAGACTGCGGCACTAGCCCGGCAACTGCAGGCGCTGCGCAATTCACTCTCGGGAGCGAGGTAATCAGTGCCAACCCCCAACCCCCAACCCCCAATCCCATTGGCTGGCGCGCGAGCGCTGGTTGTCGGGATGGCGAAATCGGGGATGGCCTCGGCGGAGCTGCTGCTCAAGCACGGGGCCGGGGTGCGCGCGACTTACTTGCAGATGGATCGGGAGGCCGAGAAGAGACTCAAGGAACTCCAAGTGCCGTTTCAATTGCAGTCGCCGGAAGTGTTCGAAAATGCCGATCTGATCGTTCTATCGCCAGGTGTGCCCGCCGATCTGGAGCCGCTCGAAAACGCGCGCCGGCGCGGCGCGACGGTGATTGGGGAAGTGGAACTGGCCAGTTACTTTCTGCAAGGTCCCATCATGGGTATCACGGGTTCGAACGGGAAGACAACAACGACGGCGTTGGCGGGACATATTCTGCGCGAGTCGAAGATCGCAGTGCAGGTGGGGGGGAATATCGGCACGCCAGTGACGGCTATGATCGATTCTTCGCGGACGGATCAGTGGAACGTGCTGGAGCTTTCGAGTTTCCAGCTGGAGACGATTTGCCGTTTTCGCGGCGCACATCGCGGTGGCGTTGAATGTCACGCCCGATCATCTGGACCGCCACCACACCTTCGAGAAATATGCCGCGGCAAAGGGCCGCCTGTTTGAGACGCAGCGCCCGGAGATTTCGCCGTTCTGAATGCCGACGACCCGGTCTGTGTGCAGCTATGCATCGCTCACCCAAGCCGCGACCGTTGTGGTTCAGCAGCACGCGAGTGGTAAGCCCAGGAGTTTCGCTGCGGGACGGACGCCATCTGGTTCGATGGCGAGCTGCTGATGCCCGCGGCGGACATCCCCATACGCGGACGTCACAACGTCGAGAACACCATGGCGGCAGCCGCGGCGTGCCGGCTGGCGGGCGCGAGCCTGCCACAGATCGCCTCGGCCGTTCGTACGTTTCGCGCGGTAGAGCATCGGCCTCGAGTTCGTGCGGAATGTGAGCGGCGTCGACTTTTACAACGATTCGAAAGCCACCAACGTGGACGCCACGCTTAAAGCGCTCGACGCGTTTCGCGGGCGGGCTGTGGGTGATTCTGGGCGGCAAGGACAAGGGCAGCGACTACAGGGTTCTGCGGCAGCCGCTGGCGGAGAAAGCGCAAGCGGCGATGCTGATCGGCGCGGCGGCCGGCAAGATCCGCGATCAGATCGCGGGCGCCGTGCCTCTGGTAGATGCGAAAACGCTGGACGTCGCCCTTCGCGAGGCCTTTGCCGCGGCGCGGCCTGGCGATACAGTTCTGCTGGCGCCGGCCTGCGCGAGTTTCGATCAATTCGAAAATTACGAACACCGCGGCCGCGTGTTCAAGAGCCTGGTGGCGCAACTGGAGCCCAAATAATCATGGCGCAGAAATTGAAAACGGACTTGGATCTTGTTCACGACGATCGTAGTGATGGTGTTTTTCGGCCTGGTGATGCTCTATAGCGCGTCATCCGTGATGGCGCAGCTCAAGTTCGGCTCCTCGTGGCACTTTTTCGGGCGCCAGCTGGCATGGATGGCGGTGGCGATCATCAGCATGATGCTGCTGAAGCGCACGCATTATCGAACGTTGCAGAACTCCGGCGGTGGCTTTCGCCGCCATGGGCGTTGCGCTGATCCTGCTGTCTGGTTGTGTATTTCGCCGATGGCAGACCATCACCGCTGGCTCCGCCTGGGGCCGCTGGGCATTGCAACCCTCGGAGCTGGCGAAGCCGGCGATGGTGATCTTTCTGGCATTTTTTGTGACATTGCGAGCGCGCGCGATCAACACGCGCTACACGCTGCTGCCGGCTGCGCTGGCCGTCGGCCTGGTGACGAGTCGGGGTGGCGGTGGCCGATCTGGGAACGGCCGTGGTGCTGATGGCGACGGTGGCCGTCGTGTTCTTCGTGGCCGGTCTGGAATTGCGGTACTGCTGGATCGCTGCTGGCGGTGGCGGCGTGCGGCATTGTGTTTTTCGTGGCTTCCAAGCCTTACCGGCTGGCGCGCATCGTGCATTACTTCGATCCCAAGTTACAAGCTAGTGGACCGCATCGATTCGCAGGGCCGCGTTGAAGACATATCTGAACAAGTCGCTGACCTCCCGCGACACCAATTATCAGGCGGAGCAATCGAAGATCGCGGTGGGCGCGGGCGGGCCGGTGGGGCTCGGGTTGATGCAGGGCAAACAGAAACTGCTTTATCTTCCCGAGGCGCACACCGACTTTATTTACGCCGTGGTGAGCGAGGAGCTGGGATTGATCGGGGCTGTGTCGTGTGCTTGCCGGATTCCTGGTGATTCTGTGGCGCGGGCTGCGCGCGACGGTGCGCATGCCGGACGATTTCGGCCGGTATCTGGCGCTGGGCGTCACCACCATGCTGGTCGTGCAGGCCTTCATGAACATCAGCGTGGTGCTGGGCATGATGCCGACCAAGGGCATTCCGCTGCCGCATGATCAGCTCCGGCGGCAGTTCGCTGGTGAGCACGCTGGCCTCGCTGGGCATCCTGATGAATGTGTCGGAGCATGCCGGCTAAGGTCTTTCTCATGGCGGGCGGAGGAACTGGCGGGCACGTGATTCCGGCTCTGGCGGTGGCGCGGGAATTGCAGCGGCGCGGGCACGAAGTGTTCTTTGTGGGGACCGAGCGCGGCGTCGAAGCGCGGCTGGTTCCCGCGGCGGGATTCGACTTGGAAACGATTCGCATCGGAGGACTGAAACGCGTGGGCTGCCATCCAGAGGCTCGCTACTCTGGGCCAGTTGCCGTTGGGCACGCTGCGGATGTCTGCGGTTTGATACGGCGGAGGCATGCGGCCGCGGTGTTCAGCATGGGCGGGTATGTCGCCGGGACCGCCGGTGACCGCCGCCCTGTTGGCGCGAATACCACGTGGTGCGTCATGGAGCCGAATGCCGTGCCTGGATTCACCAACCGCCGGATCGGACGCTTCGTCACGCGGGCGCTGGTGAGCTTTCCGGAAACGGCACGCTATTTTCGCGCGGGGCCGGACGGAGGTGACCGGTCTGCCCGTGCGCGAGGAATTCTTTCACATTGCCGCCGAAGCCGCGAGGCCGTGCTTCACGGTTCTGATCACCGGGGGCAGCCAGGGGTCGCGCACTCTGAACCGTGCGGCGCGCGAGAGCTGGCCCCTGTTTCGTCAGACTGCGGTTTCCGGTCCGATTCATTTTGCAGACCGGTCAAGTCCGAGTGCGAAGCGCTTCAGCGCTGATTTTGCGCAGATCGGGGCTAGATGGCGAGGTGCGGCCCTTCATCGATGACATGCCGGCTGCGTTTGCCGCGGCCGACCTGGTCGTATGCCGCTCGGGTGCGGGCGCGGTGGCGGAGCTGGCGGCGGCGGGCAAGCCGGCGGTTCTGGTGCCGTTTCCTTTTGCTGCCGACGATCACCAGCTGCGCAACGCGGAGGCTTTCGAGCGTGCCGGCGCGGCGAAGCTGGTGCTGGACCGCGACTTTACCGGCGCGAAGCTTTTCGAGCTGGTGCGAGCGCTGGCGGAGAACCGCGATGTCCTCGACAAGATGGGCGAGGCCGCCCGGCAGCTTCGCGCGTCCCGAGGCGGCGCGGCGAGCGGCCGAGATTCTCGAGGAAGTGGCGCGATGAAGAAAAGGTGCGCGAATCTCGAAATCCATTGACACTCGCTCTGGAAGCCGAAACAATACACTAATAAAATGTTTTTTGGAGTTCAGCATCTGCACTTCACGGGAATCGGGGGAATCGGCATGAGCGGCATTGCCGAGGTGCTGCTCAATCTGGGTTACACCATTTCAGGCTCCGATCTGAAGCTGACGCCCATGACGGACCGGCTGGCCAAACTGGGCGCCACCATCCACGAAGGTCACGATGCGGCCAATGTGGCCGGCGCGAAGGCGCTGGTGGTCAGCTCCGCCGTGGACGAGCAGAATCCCGAAGTGCAGGAAGCGCGGCGGCTGCAGATCCCCGTGATCCCGCGCGGCGAGCTGCTGGCCGAGCTGATGCGGCTGAAATACGGGATCGCGGTGGCGGGCAGCCATGGCAAGACCACGACCACCTCGATGGTCGCCACCATCCTGAACCACGCCGGCCTCGATCCGACGGTGGTGGTGGGCGGCCGCGTCGCGGCCATGGGCGGCTCCAATGCGCGCGTGGGCACGAGCGATTTTCTGGTGGTGGAGTCGGATGAAAGCGACGGCTCATTCCTGAAGCTCGCGCCCATCCTCGCGGTGGTCACCAATATCGATCGCGAGCATCTGGACCGCTACTCGTCGCTCGATGACATCCGCGCGGCGTTTATCGAGTTTGTGAACAAAGTTCCGTTCTACGGCGCGGCCATCCTGTGCCTGGACGATGAGAACGTGCAGAGTATTCTGCCGTCGGTCCGGCGCCGCATGATCACCTACGGCCTGAGCGCGCAGGCGGAGATCGAAGCCCAGGACGTACGGCTGGGTGGCGATGGCCAGCGATTTTCGCGTCCGCTTGCACGACGCTGACCTGGGCGAGTTCCACCTGGCAGTGCCGGGCGAGCACAACGTGCTGAATGCGCTGGCGGCCATCGGCGTGGCGCTCGAGCTGAAGATAGCGCCCGATGTGATTCGAGCCGGACTGGCCCTGTTCAGCGGTGTGGAGCGGCGGTTGCAAATCCGCGGCCAGGAGCGGGAGATCACGGTAATCGACGATTACGGCCACCATCCCACCGAGATCCGGGCCACGCTGGCAGCGGCGCGGCTTCGCGGATACCGGCGCCTGCATGTGATCTTTCAGCCGCACCGCTACACGCGCACGTTTCACTTGATGGATGAATTTGGGCGCTCCTTCATGCAAGCCGATCGGTTGTATGTGCTCGACATCTACGCGGCTTCCGAAAAGCCTATCGAGGGCGTGACCGCCGAGGCGATGGTGGAGCGCATCCGCCAGTTTGGCCACCGCTCTGCGGAATATGCGGGTACCATCGACCGCGCTGTAGAGGCGGTGCTGGCCGCCGTTGAGCCCGGCGATGCCGTGCTGACCTTAGGCGCGGGGAACGTTTGGCAGGCGGGAGATCTAATCCTGGGGCGGTTGCGCAAGACAGCTAAGGCCGACGCGGCGACGCGGGGACAAGGGGACGCGGCGAAAAAGGGAGACAGCAAGAAGTAACATGGCACGCAATCAGGAGAGCAAGAAGATTCGCTGGCGGTTGTGGCTGGGCATTATATCAGCGTGTGTCGTGCTGGCTGTCGTGATCTACACCGGCCGCAGAGTGCGCCACTTCGTCATCAGCGATCCACGGTTCACGCTGGCGTCCCCAGATGCGCGCGGCGCGGGGCTCTCCATGGAGGGCCTGGCGCACTCCTCGCGTTCGCGCGTACTGGCTACTTTTAAGGATGACTTCGGCCGTAGCGTTTTCCTGGTTCCCATAGCCGAGCGGCGACGCCGGCTGCTGGCAGTCGATTGGGTGGAAGACGCCTCCATCGCGCGCATCTGGCCCAATCGTGTGACCGTACGGATTAAGGAGCGTAAGCCGGTGGCCTTCGTGAACCTCTCGATTCCCGGCACCAGGGGTTCGCGTGTGTTGCTGATCGACGCGCGAAGGCGTGCTGCTAGAGCAGCCCGCGCAATCGCATTTTACCTTTCCCGTGCTGAGCGGCGTCACCGAAGAGCAAACCGAACCCGAACGCCGCCAGCGCGTGCAGGCCATGATGAGGCTGCTGGATGAACTGGGCACGCTCGGGAAAGACGTTTCGGAAGTGAACGCGTCGGCGCCTGAAAATCTTATCGTAGTGGCGCAGATCGAAGGCCGGGCAATCGAACTGATCATGGGCAACCAGAATTTTCTGGGACGTATGCAGAACTTCCTGGATCATTATCCGGAGATCCGGCGGCAATCGCCGAATGTGAAGGTGTTCGACCTGCGCCTGGACGATCGCATTACCGCGGGGGCGCACGGGCAATGAGCGATATTTCCAGCTGTCAGTCTCGATTTGGGCAGCAGCCGGACGCGATGCGCCGTCTGCCTTGTGGAAAATGAGCATCTGCGTTTCCTCGGGTATGGCGAATGCGAATCGCGCGGTTGGTTGAAGAGCCGGATTGCAGACCAGAACGCGGTGACGGAGTGCGTTCTGGAGGTGTTGCGCCAGGCGGAGGCGCGGGCGCAGATCTCGATCGACGCCGCTACCATCGGCTTTGGTGGCACTACGGTTCGCGGCGCCAATAGCCGCAGCCGCATCGAGCTCGGCCGTCCACGGGAAATCGAGCAGCGTGACGTGAACCGGGCGCTGGACCGCGCCGTGGAAAGTTCAGTTGCGCGAGGACCGCATGGTGCTGCAATTGTTCCCGCAGGATTTTATCGTGGAAGACCAGCCGGGCCACCGCGATCCGCGCAGCATGCTGGCGCAGCGGCTGGAAGCCAATGCGCACCTGATTACCGGGTCGGTTCAAGAGCACAACTGCCTCATCGGCGCCAGTAAACCAGGCGCATATAGCAGTGGAGGAGACCGTCTACGAGCCGCTGGCAGCGCACTTCGCGTCCATTCTGCCTGAGGACCGGCGCGAAGGCACGGCGCTGGTGGATATCGGCGCGCAATCCACCGATCTGGTGGTGTACTACGACGAGAGCCTGCAGCTTGCTTCCAGCCTCCCGATTTGCGGCGACCACTTCACGCGCGATGTGGCGCTGGCATTTCGCATCAGCTTGGAAGAGGCGCTGCTGGTCAAGGAGGAATATGGCAGCGCCACTTCCGAATACACCGCGGACAACAGCCTGGTGGAGGTGCCGTCGCCGGCGATAGACACGTCACGCGAGCTGCCGCGGCGGCTGCTTGAACCAAATCATTGAAGCGCGGGCGCGCGAGTTGTTTGAGTATGTTCGGCGCGAGCTGGCGCGCGTGGGGATGGAGCGGTCGCTGTTGGGCGGCGTGGTTCTGACCGGCGGCGGTGCGAAGGTTGCCCGGGATGTGCGACATGGCCGAAGCAACCCTGCGTTGCCAGGCGCGAAACGGACTTGCCCGTTGGGATTCAGGATTGGCCCGCGGAACTCGATCACCCGGCCTGGACCACGGCCGCCGGTCTCGCCATGTACTCGGCGAAATTGAAAGTGCAGGGAGAGTTGGAGCGCCAGTCGGTAGGCCTGCTGGCGCGGATCTTGAGGTAGGACAGTCATGCGTTTCTGTCCATAACTCAGCGACAAAGGAGCACGGAACGATGGCACTGCTCGATGCAGGTTTTGACCGGTTGAAATACGAGATGCAAGAAGAGACCCGGAAGGGCGCACGCATCAAAGTCATGGGCGTGGGCGGCGGCGGTTGTAACGCGGTGGCGCGCATGGTTCACGAGGGCCTGGAAGGCGTGGAGTTCTACGCCATGAACACCGACGTGCAGGCGCTCGCGGCTTCGATCGTTGCGCAACAAGCTGCAGATCGGCGCGAAGATCACCGATGGCCTGGGCGCCGGATCGAATCCCGGGGTCGGCCGGCAGGCGGCGCTCGAAAATACCGACCGCATCGTCGAGCTGCTGCAGGGCGCCGACATGGTGTTCGTCACCGCCGGCCTGGGCGGCGGCACGGGCACGGGCGCGGCGCCGGTGGTGGCGTCGCTGGCCAAGGAACTGGACGCGCTCACGGTGGCGGTGGTCACCAAGCCGTTCGGGTTCGAAGGCGCGCGGCGCATGCGGCAGGCCGACAAGAGCCTGGCGCGAGCTGGCGTGCACCGTGGATACGGTGATCGCCATTCCCAACGACCGGCTGCTGGCGCTGGTGCCGCGCGGCACCAGCTTCTTCGAAGCGTTCAAGCTGGCCGACGACATGCTGCGGCAGGCCGTGCAGGGCATCAGCGACATCATCGCCACGCCCGGGCATGATCAACCGCGATTTCTCCGATATCCGCGCCACCATGGTGGGCATGGGTTACGCCATGATGGGCACGGCCGTGGGCCACGGGGCGAACGCGGCGGTCGAAGCGGCGCGCCAAGCCATCAGTTGCCCGCTGCTGGAAGATTCAGCGCATCGCCGGCTCGCGCGGCATCCTGATCAACATCACCGGATCGAGCCAGCTGGGCCTGCACGAGGTCAACGAAGCCTGCTCGATCATTCGCGAAGCGGCCGACTGCGACGACGTGCAGATCAATTTCGGCGTGATCCTGAACGAATCCATGGACGACGCCGTGAAGATCACCGTGATCGCCACCGGATTCCAGCCCGAAGGTGCGCCGGTGGCCGAGCGGCCGTTTGCTATGGAGCCGCGCATTGTGGTTCCCACGTCAGCTCCCGAGCCCGCGCGCCCCGTTGCAGTAGTTCATGAATCACCGATGGAGCCGGAACCGATGATCGAAGAACCCCCCAAGCCACTCGAGCCGGGCAGCAGCTGCGGCCGCCGCGGGCGCCGGAGCGCTGGCCTTCGACCCCGACGATCTCGACACGCCGGCGTATTTGCGCCGCGGCAAGCTGGTCAATTAGCGCCGAGCCGCCCCTGGCATCCGCGACGGTTATACTGCCGCTCAATTTGATTCCATTGGTTAGTAACACACCGTTCTCTTTGGGAAACGCACTTACATAATTTGCGGGCATCTATTGAACTCCTTGCTAACCTCGGCGTTAAATAGAGAAAGCTAGCACGCTGGGCCGTCCACTCACCGCGGCAGAGGATAGATCTAGATCAGAATGCAAACCCAAGGCAAGTTCGTCGATTACTATGATCTGTTGCAGATCAGCCCGAAGGCTGAGCTGGAAACGATTAAGCGCGTTTACAAAATGCTGGTGGCGCGACTGCACCCGGATAATGCGGAAACCGGAAACGCGGAACAGTTCATCGTTCTCCAGCGCGCGTTTGACGTCCTGTCTGATCCCGAGCGCAGGGCTGGATATGATGCCGAGCATGCAGCGCGCGTGAGGCCGCCTCTTCCGTCGGTCGAGCCAACAGAGTTCGCATCAGGGGTCGATGCAGAACTGGCGCGTCGCGTGGGTATCCTTTGCGTTCTGTTCAAGCAGCGGCAGACGAACCCGGCCCGCCAGGGACTCTCCCTGCTCGAGTTAGAGCAGATTACAAAATGCCCGTCCGACTTCGTCTCTTTCACGTTGTGGTATCTACAGAACAAGAACTGCGTCGCGAGCGCGGACAATAGCGACTTCGTGATTACCCCTGCGGGCATCGATTATCTGGAAGCCAATCTGCCGGCCAATGCACTAGCTTCCGGACGTCTCGAATCAGCTATGCCATGGGAACGTGAAACCGGGCGCCAGCCGGTCCATTAGCATCCTGCAGCCTGCCTCAATAGATCGCGGCGAGTCCACTTGGGAGTCATGGTTCGAATCCTCCGGTGGTGCCAGCTTATCGCGTTTTTAGCGAGTTTATCCGGCAGCGCGCAGAGTGCGCGGCGCTGCCATTTCGAGGCGGACCGATCGCAGTAATAAGTCGGGCGAAAATGGCTTGGCGAGAAAAGCCGCTCCATAGTCCAGCAGACCTTCTCCTAGCAAATGGTCCTTGGTGTAGCCCGACATGAACAGCACTCGCACGTGGGGGTACAGCAACCTCAGTTCAGCGGCTATGGCTGACGGCGCTTGGTTATCCACGCAGACGTCGGCAATCACCAGATCGACGTGGGATTTGGTGTGATCGGCAGCTTCCTTAAGACTGCGTGCTTCAAGGACGTTCCACTCACCCGTTCCCCTGAGAATCATGGCAGCGAACAGCAGGACGGCGGGTTCATCGTCAAGCAGCAGGATGGTTTCCATGTTTGGCGCCAGCATTGGATAACCTATACCACGCTTGTGGGTGTCATTTATAGGAAAATCTCTTAATTAATAGGATTAATCCCATTTAATCTTTCCATGGCGGGGCGCGCCACAATGAAGGGAATGGATGCGATCAGGATATTTGTCACCGGCGGAACCTTTGATAAGGAATACGACGAACTCAGCGGCAAGCTTTACTTCAAAGACTCGCACCTGCCGGAGATGCTGAGGCTTGGGAGGGCAAATCTGAAGCTGGAAGTGCGCACGCTCATGATGATTGACAGTCTGGAAATGACAGAGGCTGACCGGAACTTGATCCTGGATCAATGCCGCCATGCTCGGGAAAACCGGATTGTCATTACCCACGGGACTGACACTATGGTGACCACGGCGCAGATGCTGGCAGCGAACATCGCCGACAAAACCATCGTGCTAACCGGCGCCATGGTGCCGTACAAGTTTGGGAGCTCCGATGGGCTGTTTAACCTGGGAAGCGCCCTCGCTTTTGCGCAGACACTCGCGCCAGGAGTTTATCTGGCAATGAACGGCCGGTATTTTCATGCAGACCGCGTCCACAAGAACCGCGAAACGGGCATGTTTGAGGAGACATCCGCGGGCTAGCTGTGACCCAAGACTGGGTGCGGGCGGTAGGGCTCGGCGAGCGCATTGAGCTCGGCTGCATCCAGTCGCAGACCCAAGGCGGCCATGGCGTCGTCTAGATGTTGCATCTTGCTCGCCCCGATGATGGGCGCCGTGATTCCGGGCTGCTGTAGGACCCATGCCAGCGCCACCTGCGCGTTGGGAACGCCCCGCTTCTGCGCAATCTCACTCACGCGATCGACGACGGCGAAGTCGGACTGCTGGTAATACAAATTGTGAGCGTAGTTATCGGTCTTGGCTCTGATAGTCTCTCCATAACCTTGCGGGCTTCGGTTCCCCGCAAGAAAACCGCGTGCCAGAGGACTCCACGGCACAATCCCGATGCGTTCTTCCCTGCAGAGCGGAATTACCTCGCGTTCTTCTTCTCGATAGATCAGGTTGTAGTGGTTCTGCATGGAAACGAACCGTGTCAAATGAAGCTGATCGGCTGCATACAGCATCTTGGCGAATTGCCAAGCGTACATGGAGGAGGCGCCGATGTAGAGCGCTTTGCCCATCTTTACCACGTCATGGAGCGCCGTCAACGTTTCTTCGATGGGAGTCTGATAGTCGAAGCGGTGGATTTGGTACAGGTCGACGTACTCGGTGCCCAGCCGCTGCAGGCTGTCGTCAATCGCGTGGAAAATATGCTTGCGCGAGAGTCCGCGCTGGTTCGGATCGTCGCCCATCGGATTGAACACTTTGGTGGCAATCACCACACGGTCGCGGGGCGGGCCAAAATCTTTGAGGGCGCGGCCCAGAATCTGTTCACTCACGCCGTCTGAATACATGTCGGCGGTATCGAAGAAGTTGATGCCCAGTTCGAGGGCGCGCCGAATGAACGGGCGACTTTCTTCTTCTTCAAGAACCCATTCCCTCCACCGCTTAGCGCCATAGGTCATAGTGCCCAGGCAGATCCGTGAAACCTTCAAACCAGTCGAACCGAGATTGACGTATTCCATATCCCTTCTTCGATACCACGGCGGGCTGTCGGGTCGCTAGAAAAGGGATACAATTGGGGCCATGGCACGGCGAGCCGAACCCAGGCGGATGGCCGCCCGCCTCTTGTGGGTTGCGGTTCTTGTAGCTCTGGCGGCCTCAGCGGCGCCCGCCGTTCGCCGCCGGCTGATGATTCCCGCGCAAACCGGCGGCCCGGCCAAAGACCTGGCGGCCGGAAAATTGTTAGTGGCGCGCCGCAGCCTTCAGGACCCGAACTTTGGCGAGACCGTCATCCTGCTCGTCGAGCACAGTGGGGAGGAGGGAACGGTAGGGTTGATCCTCAACCGACAAACCAAGATTCCACTGTCCCGGCTTTCCAAGGAAATTGAAGGCGCCAAAGGGCGGACAGAACCGTTGTATCTGGGGGGTCCGGTACAGACCGAGGGAATCATGGCGCTGGTTCGAAGCCGCGCCAAGCTCGAAGAGGCCAAGCATGTTCTTGCGGACATCTACATGATTTCGAGTAAGGCCAGCCTCGAAAAGACCATTTCCTCAAATTCAGCTGCGAGCTCGCTCCGTCTCTACCTTGGTTACGCGGGATGGGACGCCGGGCAGTTGGAATTTGAGCTGGGAATGGACGCCTGGGATATCCTGCCTGCAACCGCCGCCGTGATATTCGATCCGCATCCCGAAACTCTGTGGTCGCGCCTGGTGGAGCAGACCGAACTGCAGATGGCGCGTTCCACCGGAAGCCTGCCCGTGACCCTGGCGAATATCCTGTAACGCCTAGGCTCCCAGATACATGACGTGAATGTAAGTGCCCAGCCTCACGTTGTAAGCCAGGTACCAGCCCTCGTGGTCCGGGTCGTCATAGATCACGATCTGGTCACTATCCCAGAGCCAGTCGTTGGCGTAGTCGTAGTCGTATGGGGCGACGCTGAAGAAGAAGCCACCGAACCCAAAACGCTCGCGGCTTCCGCCACCGAGCCGGAAGACATGGCCCCTGCCGATACCGCCTGTGAAGCGTCCGTGCTCCCATGGATGATCGAGGTGGTAGTGGGGATCATCGCGGCCGGAATCATGTCCCACCCACTTATCGTTCGTATGGACGTGGGGAGCTTCCGGATGGCCCGCCTTGTCCGCAAATCGGCGGGTTTCCTGGGCGGACTGCTGTTCAGCTCGCGCAGGCTGTTCGCCGCGGGCAGGCTGTTCGGCCCGGGCAGGCTGCTGGGCTCGGGAGGGCTGTTGGGCCCGGTTCTGCGCCCGTGCAGGAGGAGGACCGTGAGCCGGAATGTGTCCGCCGCCAACATCACGACTACCACCCTGCTTTTCCTCTTTACCCCTGCCTTGCGCGGAAGCGGGGACGGAGAACATGAACACCAGTCCAACCACGAGAGCACCGGCCAACAATCCGCTTGCTTTACTCATAGATTTCTCCTAAAAATCAATTTCATTTTACCCTCAGGCCTCCGGTTTTCATTGCTCTGACAGGTGTTCATGGGTTATGAATAGTACACCTGAGGTAAACCATGACGACAAAATTAGTGACGATCATTGCGCTGGCCCTCCCCGCGTTCGCTCAAACAACGGTCAAAGACGCACTGGTGAAACATTGGAAGACGTCCGGCGAATTCACTATGGCCGTAGCGAACGCCATGCCCGGCGAGAGTTACAACTTCCGTCCGAATCCGGAGGAGATGAGCTTCGGCCAGTTGATGGCGCACATTGCGGGCGTGAATCTCAACGCATGCGCCAACGCCAGTGGGATGACTAAGCCGGGGCTCCCGCCCAAAATCGCCGAGTGGGCCAAGGACAACAAGAAAGTGGAAGTGGATAAGGAGACCGCGCTCCAATTTCTCCACGATTCCTTCGATTTTTGTAACCAGGCTGTCGCAGGCATGACGCCGCAACGCATGGACACCGTGGTGGGACCGCCGGCCAGGAATCTGACGGGCTTCGAATGGCTATGGGCTTATTTCACCCATACGGCGCATCATCGGGGACAAGCGGAAGTTTACCTGCGAGTGAAGGGAATCCAGCCGCCGGATTACAAATTTTAGTTTCCTGAACTCAGGCCAGGACTTTGCTTACCACACCACCCGCCACATCCGTCAGCCGGAAGTGGCGGCCCTGGAACTTGAACGTCAGTTTGGTGTGGTCGACGCCCAGGCAGTAGAGTATGGTCGCTTGCAGATCGTGGACGTGGACGGGGTCGCTGGTGATGTTGTAGCAGTAGTCGTCGGTGGCGCCGTGGGTCATGCCGGGCTTGACTCCGCCGCCGGCCAGCCACACGGTGAAGCAGCGGGGATGGTGGTCCCGCCCGTAATCGTCCGCGGTGAGCTTGCCCTGGCAATAAACCGTGCGGCCGAATTCTCCACCCCAGATGACCAGCGTGTCGTCCAGCAACCCGCGCTCTTTTAGATCCTGAATCAGCGCCGCAGAAGGCTGATCAGTGTCCCGGCACTGTCCGGCGATTTGTTTGGGCAGCTTTACGTGCTGGTCCCAGCCCATATGGAAGAGCTGGATGAAACGCACGCCGCGCTCGGCGAGGCGCCGAGCAAGCAGACAGTTAGCGGCGAAGGTGCCAGGCCGCCGGGCATCCTGACCGTACAGCTCGAAGGTGCGCTCGGGTTCTTTCGACAGATCCACCAGTTCGGGAACCGAAGTCTGCATCCGGTAAGCCATCTCGTATTGAGAAATGCGAGTGGAAATTTCGGGATCACCGAATTCATCGAGTCCGAGGTGATTGAGCTTGGATAGATCGTCGATGAAGCGGCGGCGATCGTCCGCCGAAAGGCCCGGCGGGTTGGATAGGTACAACACGGGATCGCCCACCGACCGGAACTTGACGCCCTGGTACCTGGTGGGAAGAAAACCGCTGCCCCACAGGCGGTCGTAGAGTGGCTGATCGTTGGGATTGCCGGTACCTCGCGAGATCATGACGACGAAGGCGGGCAGATCCTGGTTCTCACTGCCGAGACCGTAAGAAAGCCACGCGCCGATGCTGGGCCGGCCGGCAATCTGCGCGCCGGTTTGGAAAAACGTGACGGCGGGATCGTGGTTGATCGCCTCGGTGTACATGGATTTGATGAAGCACAACTGGTCGACGATTTTCGCGGTCTGCGGCATCAACTCGCTAACCCAGGCTCCGGAATTGCCATGCTGTGCGAATTTGAAGAGCGACGGCGCTACGGGGAAGGTGGATTGCGTGGCCGTCATTCCCGTAAGACGCTGCCCCATGCGGATAGACTCGGGCAAATCAGAACCACGAAATTCAACGAGCTTGGGCTTGTAATCGAACAGATCCATTTGTGAGGGCGCGCCGGACTGAAAAAGGTAGATGACTCGCTTGGCTCTGGGCGGGAAGTGAGGGATGCCCGGCAGAGCATCGCCCGCAGCGCGCAAATCGCCGTTCAGAAGACCGGCAAGCGCCGCTACGCCGATTCCGGTGCTACCCAGGCCGAAGAAATGCCGCCGTGTGACAAATAACTGGGCTTCTAGGCGCGGATCCATTTCTACTCCTTGGTCACCGTTTCATCCAGGTTGAGGATGAGGCTCGCGACATTCGTGTAGGCAGCGAGGTTGCTCACATCGAGCGTCTCATCGCGATGATGGTCCCCATCGCTCACAAACTTCGCGGCGGCCGGCGGGTCCGTGCGGAACCGATCGAGAGAGCGATGAAAGCTATCGACCAGAATAGCAAGCTCGGGGACGCGTGGGCGGCGAGACGTTGTAAGCCGGAATGCAAAAGAAATACGACTCTCAGCTGTGGCGCCGCCTTCCCGCATCATTCGCTCAGCCAGCACACGCGAAGCCTCGACGTACGCAGGATCATTCATGAGATCGAGCGCCTGGAGCGGCGTGTTGGTTCTGTTCTCCCGCACGGTGCAGGCCTCGCGGCCAGCAGCGTCGAAGTTCATCATCGAAGGAGGCGGAACAGCGCGTTTCCAAAACGTGTACAGGCTCCGCCGGTACAGCCCTTCACCAGTATCCTGCTTATAATCCTCACCACCCAGTTCCTTCCACAGACCGGCGGGCTGATAAGGCTTCACGGACGGACCCCCGATCTTCTCCACCAGCAGACCGGAGACGGCGAGCGCCTGGTCGCGGATCATCTCCGCCGACAGACGGACACGCGGCCCGCGCGCCAGGAGGCGGTTTTCCGGATCGCGTTGCAGAAGCTCCAGCGGAACCTTGGAGGACTGACGATAGGTCGCGCTGGACACGATCATCTTCTGCATCGCTTTGACATCCCAGCCGGTGCGAATAAATTCCGTGGCCAGCCAGTCCAGCAATTCGAGATTGGCGGGCCACTCGCCTTGTGAACCGAAATCCTCTACTGTCTTGACCAGCCCAACGCCAAAATACATCTGCCAGAAGCGATTCACCATGACGCGCGCTGTAAGCGGATTGGAAGGATCCACCAGCCACTTGGCAAACCCGAGCCGGTTATTCGCGTAACCGGCAGGCAGCGGCGGCAAGACGGCGGGCAGTCCAGGGTTGACTCTCTCGCCGGGCCGGTCATACGCGCCTCGAAGCAGGACAAAGGTGTCGCGTGGGTTGGGGCGCTCCTGCATCACCATCACCGTGGGCAAGGATTCGGTAAAGCGCTGCCGCTGGTTGCGCAATTCGGTTAACTGCTTCCAGGCGCTCTGAATGGGTGGGGGAGCATCGCGATCGAGGAAGTAGAGAGCAATCTTGTCCGACTGTGCGCGAGTTCGTTTTTCGGCAGGAATCAGCGCGATGGCAGGAATGGTTGTATCTGTTGCGGCAATGGCGGCTTCAGCGGGCGTCAGGGCTACCTTGTGAACGCGCGCATCGTGAATCTGGCCCTGAAAGCGGTTCTCCACTCCACCACCGGCGCCAATCCGCAGCGGTTCGCTGGTCTCGAACGACTGATTCAAATCGTCGAGATTGATCTTGAGCTTTTGCGGCTCGCCATCGATGTAGATTTTGACGCCGTCCGCGGTTCTCGACCCGTCATAAGTCATTAGCACGTGGCGCCATTGGTTCAGATCGAGGGAGCGCTCCGTTTCCACGCGCAACGCATCATCCAGCCAGCGCTTCACGAGATTGGCTTGGAGTTTTCCGTCCTTAAGGTACAGCCCGTAGCCTTCGCCTTCAGCCACATCCTCAGCGCGCGCGATAATTGCGCCGTTGGGGGCGGTAGGGCAGATCCACGCGGACAGGGTGAACTTGTCGTAGAAACTAAACGCCCCGACGTCCCCCACTTCGACGCTCCGTTTTCCATCGAACGACATACTGCCCGCCAACCGGCGCTGCGCCACCATATCGCGAGTAATGGTCCAATCCACAGGCGCCGAGCGAGCGTCCGACTTCTCCCAGGTTGATTGCGCGCTCGCCAGCTCAGGCTTTAGTTCGGCAAAAGCTGTTTCCGCGGCGGCCAACCTTCCTTCCAGCGCAGCCTGCTCGGCCTGTTGGGCGGCGGTGGGCGCTTGCACCATTGGTGGCGAGTTGCCGTACTTCCAGGCCTTTCCCTTTTCCGGAACGTTGTTGAAGTAGGCGAACACCTGGTAGAACTCTTTTTGCGTCAATGGGTCGTACTTGTGATCGTGGCAACGCGCGCAGCCGAGTGTCAGGCCCAGCCAAACGGTGGCGGTGGTGTCCACGCGGTCGACCACGTATTCAACCGCATATTCTTCCGGAATGATGCCGCCCTCGCCGTTGCCCCGATGATTGCGATTGAAGCCAGTGGCGATTTTCTGATCGAGCGTGGCGTTGGGGAGCATGTCACCCGCGATCTGTTCGACCGTGAACCGGTCGAATGGCATGTTGCGGTTGAACGCGTCGATCACCCAATCGCGCCAGCGCCACATGCTGCGCTCCGCGTCGGTTTGGTAACCGTTTGTGTCGGCATAGCGTGCCGCATCCAGCCAGCGTGCGGCCATGCGCTCGCCATAGCGCGGTGACGCTAGCAGCCGGTCGACAACTTTTTCGTAAGCGCCGGATGAGGCGTCATCGAGAAATGCGTCGATTTCTGCTGGCCTTGGCGGCAGGCCGGTGAGGTCGAGGGTGACGCGGCGGATCAGCCGTTCACGATCGGTTTCTGACGAAGGGCCGACGCCCTCGCGCTCGAGGCGTGCAAGGACGAAATTGTCGATGGCATTCCGAGGCCAGTTGTGTTCTTTGACCTCGGGAGGCTGCCTCCGTTTTGGCGGAATAAACGACCAGTGCTTTTCCCACACGGCGCCCTGCTGGATCCAGCGTTGGATCAGATCGATTTCGTGATCGCTCAGCTTGTAGACCGACCGAACCGGCGGCATGCGCATCGCGGGATTAGCCGCGGTGATCCGGCGGACGATAACGCTCTTCTCCAGATCACCGGGAACGATGGCGAAGTGACCACCCAGATCCTGCTTGGCCGCACTCTCCGTATCGAAGCGCAGCTTGGTTTGACGATTCGCGACTCCCGGGCCGTGGCAGGTGTAACACTTGTCGGAAAAAATGGGGCGGATGTCGCGATTGAATTCGACTTCCTGAGCGGCGGACATCCCGGCGAGGAGAGCCAAGACAGCCGGGGCCACGAATATACGCGAATACACGCGAATAATCTTACACCTTCTTTCGCGCCTGACTCAGGATCTCACGCAGGCGCTTGCCGACGATGAGGTCCTCGCCGGGTTGCAGCGTCATGGAGACGATCTCGATTCGATCGGCTTCTTTGACGGATTTCGGATTCTCATAACCCTCGTGGACCGCCGGCACAAGACTGGGGTTGCTCGACGTTAGCACTTCGATGCGCGGTTCGCCTTCGCGCAGCTTTTTGTCGCAATCGGCCACGGTGAAACCCCACGCCGCTTCGTCCCAAGTCACGACCAAAGTCGGATAGCGATTGCCTTCCTCGGGAATCTGGATTTCGGTTTTCACACCGGGGACGGTATCGACCATTTTCTGAATGCGCACGGCGCGCTCGTTCCACTGGCGATTGAGTGCGCTCAAGTCCATTTTCATCCAGGCTTCGATAGCAGCGAGACAACCCATGACCTCCTCTTTGCCGACCTTCATCGCCCGGCAGACGGCGCCTTCCCACGGGCTGGTGTTGGCCATCGCGGCTTCGATTAAATCCTTCCGGCCGAGCAGCACACCCGAGCACTGCGGTCCGGCCAGTCCCTTGCCGCCGCTGAAACAGTAGAGGTCGGCGCCCATTTTTGCGTAAAGTTTCAGATTCTCGATGGGCGGGATGCCGGCTGCGTCGTCGAGCAGAATCGGCACTTTTGTATCCTTGGCGATGGCGATGATCTTTTCCAGCCGGTTGCCGAGCGAGGTGGTGTAAATCATCGCGGTCTTTTCGTTGATGGCGCCGCGAACCTCGTCGTCGGTGCGAGCGAGTACCAGTTTTGCGCCGGCCAGACGGATGGCGTTATCGAAAGCGCTGCGGCCGCCGTGCATGATGACTTCGTGTTTAAGACCAGTGGTATCGGGAAGCTGCCAGATCTTGGCGGGATCGGTTCCAGCCATGCACGCCGCGGTGGCCGAAGCCATGGCGCCCGCCGCGCCCGAGGTCACCATCCCCGCCTCCGCGCCTGAAAGCTCCGCGAGCCGGCGGCTGGCTGCATGTTGCAGCTCGAAGATATCGACAAAATGCTGGGCGGCGGCCTGCTTGGCAGCGCGAACTTCGGGCAATTCCAGTGAGCCGCTCAGATAGGTCCACGTGCCGCGGCCGTTAATGAAGGACCTGACACCGATTAGGGAATAGATATTGTCGTTCGCGGCCATCTTGTTCACCGCACCCAGCGCCTTGTGCGCAAAATCCTGCGCCGTAATGTAGGCGAGCAGCGGCGCGGCACTGGCCAGCTTCATGAAATAGCGGCGATCGAATAGAGGTCATAGTGTTATCTTACGGCAGCGGCTTGCACCAGAGATCGACGGGCTTCTTCACGCCCTTGGGACGGAACGGAAGTTCGACTTTTCGGCCGGTGCCCGCCGATTGATATCCGGCGAGCATCACCTCCTGCACGAGCCGGCCATCCTCGCCTGTCGAGCGCAGAGTCTCCTTGCCGCGGACCGAGCGCGCGAAATGTTGCAGCTCCTGCGGCAGGCCGTAGTTCCAGTGCTCTTCGAAAACCGGGTATGTCCAGCCCTGTGTGCTGGGAGCTTTCTCGACTGCATAGCCGTAGCCGGGTTCGCTGAAAGTTGGCAGCGCGTTTCCCATATGCAGGTCGGCGTAACTGACGCCGCGTGTGCCGTAGATCTCGACAATATCGTCCATGCCGCCGGGCTTGGCCCAACTGTCCTCAATCAAGCCGATGGCGCCGTTCTCGAATTCCAGAATGCAGATGCTGTTGTCTTCGCCCTTGGTCTTGTCAGCATGGGCATGGATGCCCATTTGGCAATAAACGCTCTTAATTTTCGGCCGGCCGAGAAACCAGTAACAGAATGCGATGCCATGGCAGCCCATGTCCATGAAGACACCACCGCCCGATTTTTCGACATCCCAGAACCAAGCGGCGTGCGGGCCGGAATGCTTCTCGCTCTGTTTGACCAGGTACACTTTGCCAAACGCGCCCTGATCCGCCATCTGCTTGGCCTTGACATATTTCGGCGTGAACAGAAGTTCTTCAGCATACGCCAGCAGCACGCCCTGCTTTTTGCAGACGTCGATCATCTCATCGCACTCTTCGAGGGTCATGGCCAGCGGCTTCTCGCAGACCACATGTTTGCCGGCCTGCGCGATATCGCGCGTCATAGCGCAGTGGAGATCATTAGGCGCGTTGATGGTGACCATCTCGATATCTTTTTCCTTGAGCATCTCGCGGTAATCGTGAAACACGCGCGGGATCCCGTACTTTTTCGCGAGCGCCTCCGGATGCCCTGGAGTGGGCGAGGCGACCGCCACCACTTCCGCATCTTCGGACAGAATCTTAAAGGAAGCTGCATGAATATCCGCCTCAAATCCCGATCCGATGATTCCCACTTTCACTTTGCCGGACGCTGCCATGAATGACCTCTTAACGATGGTACACTCTCGTTTATCCACGATGGCCGGCAAAATCTATGACGTGATTGTGGTAGGTTCCGGGCGCAAGCGGCGGCTGGGTGGCCAAGGAACTGACGGAAAAAGGCGTGGAAGTTCTGATGCTCGAAGCCGGACCGCCGCGCGTGCCCACCCGCGATTTCACCGAGCACATCTGGCCCTATCAGCTCAAATATCGCGGTTTCGGAAATCAGAAAAAGCTGCTCGAAGACCAGCCGGTGCAGCGGCTATGCTACGCCTGCGACGATTACAGCCACCAGTTTTTCGTCAATGACAACGAGCATCCGTACACTTTTCCTGCCGACAAGCCTTTCATGTGGATTCGCGGCAGGCAGGTGGGCGGCAAAACGTTCTGCTGGGCCCGCGTGAGTTATCGATACAGCGATTTCGAATTCAAAGCCGCGAGCCGCGACGGATACGGCCAGGACTGGCCCATCAGTTACAAGGATCTCGAGCCGTACTACGACCGGTCGAAAGCTACATCGGCATCAGCGGATCCCATGAAGGCCTGCCGCAGTTGCCCGACAGCAAGTTCCTGCCGCCCATGCGGCTGAGCTGCGGCGAGCTGGTGGCGAAGGAAATTGTCGAGAAAGAAATTCGGATGGAAGCTGATTGTGGACCGCAGCGCCAACCTGACAGTTCCACTCAACGGCCGGCCGGCGTGCCATTATTGCGACCAGTGCCAGCGCGGCTGCTTTACCGCGTCCTATTTCAACAGCCCGTCGGTGACGCTGCCGGCAGCGGCGCGCACGGGCCGATTCCATCTGGTGAGCGACGCCGTGGTCAGCCATGTGGTCATGAACGCCGAAGGCAAGGCTGACGGCGTGGCGTATATCGACCGCACCACGCGACGCGGCGCGGGAAGTTCGAGGCAAAGATCGTGGTGCTGGCCGCGAGCGCTCTCGAATCCACGACGCATTCTGCTCAACTCGCGTTCGCGGCGCTTTCCGAATGGCGTGGGTAATGCGCAGGGTGTGCTGGGCCACTACTTGATGGACCACACCACGCTCGAAAAGGCGGCGGAAAGATGCCGGCGCTGCAATCGTCCGTGCGCGAGCCGGTGGGACGGCCATGCGGCTACATCATTCCCAAGTACGTGAACACGGTAGGCGCGAACCAGAACAAGAATTTTCTGCGCGGCTATTATTTCGCCGGCGACGGCCGCCAGGAATTGTACGGCCATGCGCTCGGCCACGCCGGGTTTTGGGCCGCGAATTGCGGGACAAGGTGCGATCGCATATCCCATACTCTTTCAGCGTTTATGCGCAGGGCGAGTGCCTGCCGCGGCACGAAAACTTACGTCGACGCTCGATCCCGAAAATGAAAGACGCCTGGGGCATTCCCGCGCTGCACGTCTCACGCCAGCTACGGCGAAAACGAACTTGCCATGGCCAAAGCCATGCGCGAACCATCTGGGCGAAATCATGGACGCGCTGAAGCTCGAAGATCGCGAACCCGCCGCGCGACGAGCTCAACATCTTCGGCAAGAACATTCATGAGTGCGGCACGGCTCGAATGGGGAATGATCCGAAAACCAGCGTGCTGAATGCTTTTAACCAGGTGCATGAGCGTGAAGAATCGTCTTCGTCACCGATGGCGCCTGCTTCGTGACGCAAGGCTGTTGGGAGCCGACGCTAACGATCATGGCGATTTCCGTGCGCGCGGCGGACTATATCGCGGAGGAGCTTCCGCAAGGGAAACCTGTAATGATCACGCGGCGGCAGTGGTTCATGCAACTGGGTGGTAGCGTCGTACTCGCGGGCTGGAGCGGCGCCGATCTGGATGCGGCCGAACTGCCGCCGGGTGTTTACGAGCCATCGCGCGAACATCTCGGCCACGCGCTCGCCGGCAATTCCATTGCGGTTGGCGGCGAAACGGAACTCGTGCAGGTACGGGCAGCGGCGTTCCAGCCGGCGTTTTTTTCAACCAGATGAGTATCAGACCATCGAACGTTTGACAGCACTGCTGCTGGGAGAGCAGTCAGGAGCTCCGATAGTCCGACGAGATTGCGGAGTGGATCGATCTGACTCTGTTCGATGCTGGCGCAGTGCTTGCCGCGGCGCGAGCGCTCTCTCCCGCCTATCGCGCCGTGGCAATAGGCTACTACGGAGCGGCGCCGGTTCAAAAACTCGAAGAGTTCGATGCGCAGAAGGTCACCCGCGAGGGCATCGGCTGGATCGAGGCATATTCGCGCCAGGCGCATGGCGGCAGTTTCAATACGCGCAGCGAGTCGATGCAGCTTTCGATCGTTCAAGTCATCTCGGACGATCGCCAAGATCGCGGAACCGAGAACGCCGGCACGCGCTTTTTTACTTATCTGAAGGAGCGCGTGATCGACGGCTTTTACACATCGAAGATGGGGCTGGAGGAGTTGGGCTACAGAGGGAATGCCTTCTATGCGAGCCCTCCAGGGTGCGAACATCTGTATGGCTAGGCTGCATGCGCCTGCCCCATACGTCTGTGTCTTACTGATTGGGTTCGTTCCGGCCTTCGCGCAATCCACGATCTCAGTTACCGTATTCAATCAGAAGAATACGGCGGTGGGCGTGAATGGCAGATTGCAATCCTTCATGTCCACCTCGTTTCAGCCGGCGGAATGGGATTCCGCGTTCTTTCAGCAGAATCCCGGTGCGACCCTGCCGCTCTGGAAACTTACGCCACAGCACATCCGCATCCAGCCGCTGTCACAAGCCATTCCGCAGCAGGCCCCCGACCAATGGGACTTCAGCCAGCTCGACCCGATTGTGATTCCGGTACTGGAGGTCGCCGACCACAGCCCGGAATTTCAAGTTGCCGCCGCGCCTTCCTTTATGAACGACGCGCAGGGACACCTGCTGCGGTCGCACTATCAGGATTTCGCAAACTTTGCGGCGAACCTTGTGCGTTACTACAACCAGGGCGGATTCGATGCGGGCGGGAAACTCTACCAGTCGCCCGTCCCCTACCACATCACGTGGTGGGGAATTTTCAATGAGCCGAACGGCAATGGCCTGTCGGCGGACGACTATGTCGATCTCTACAACCTTGTAGTGCCTGCGATGCAGGCGGCCGACCCCGACATCAAGTTCGTCGCGGTCGAGTTGTCCGACTACGGAGACGAACCGCAGAAGATGATGCCGACGTTCGTTCAGAGAGTGACGGCACACGTGGACGTTGTGGCTACTCACTATTACGGGAGCTGCAATCAGGCAGATTCGGACCAGTCCGTGTTCGACGCCATCTCTTCCTTTACGGATCACGTGAAATACATCTACTCGCAGTTGCGCACCAATCCCACGCTGGCCAATGTTCCGGTGTGGGTGACTGAAAACAATGTGAACGCCGATTACGACGTGGGTAACGGGATCAGCGCCTGCAACGGGACGCCATTCACCACAGACCAGCGTGGCACCAGCGCGTTTTTCGCCGCATGGCGGCCGCTGGTTTTCTCCCAACTGGCGCAAGTTGCTTCCGAAAGCCTCTACCATTGGGATCACGACGCCGATGCGCAGTACGGAGAAGTGGATTACAACACGGGGAACCTGTACCGGAGTTACTGGGTGAACTACTACCTGGCGCATTTCTTTCCTTCGCCGCCGGGCGCAGATATCCTGCTCACGAGCAACACCAATTCAGGGGCGCTCGAAGCGCTGGCCGTGCGCAATGACGACGGCTCAGTAGTGGCGATGTTGGTGAACCACAAAGTGGCTTCGGTGAATGACAACAACGGCCCGGGCGTGCCGCAAACGGTCGCGCTCGATGTTTCCGCGCTGGGGGCTTTCACGTCTGTGACGAAGGTCACGATAGACGCGACCACAGATCCCCAGCATGGACCGACTCCGTTAGCGCTCAATTTCGCGCCGCAGATGCAAGTCACGCTGAACGGCTATTCCGTGAGTTTTCTGCGCTTCAACGTGGCCGCGCCACAGGTTCAAGCGGCCGGCGTGGTGAATGGCGCCAGTCACCAGAGCGGAGCCGTATCGCCGGGAGAGATCGTGATCCTCTTGGGAACTGCCATCGGACCGGAGATTCCCGCGGGCGCGCAAGTAAGCGCACCTGGTTTTCTGGACAACGCGCTCGCGGGAACGAAGATTACCTTCGACGGCATTCCCGCTCCGCTGGTCTATGCCGGCTCAACGCAAATAAGCGCCATTGTGCCGTTTGAAGTTGCCGGCAAGAGCGACACGTGGGTGCAGGTTGATTACCTGGGCGCACTTTCGAATGCTGTAAGCGTGCCGGTGACGGCGGTGGTACCTGGCCTGTTCACGAGCGATTTCTCGGGAACCGGGCCAGGCTTCATTGTCAACCAGGATGGATCTATCAACTCTGCGGGCAATCCAGCCGACCGCAACTCCATCGTCTCGCTTTACGCAACCGGCACCGGTCAAATGAGACCCACGAGCTTTGATGGAGAGATCGGTGGAAACGCGCTGCCACAATTGCCCGTTTCGGTAACCATCGACGGCGTTCCCGCGGTTGTGAGCTACGCGGGCAGTGGGCAGACGGTGGTGGCGGGCGGCCTCCAAATAGACGTAATCGTGCCTGCGAGCGTTGCACCCGGAAATGCGGTTTCCGTCTCGATTACAGTGGGCACTGCCACTAGCCAAGCCGGCGTGACCATGACCGTCCGCTAACCCTTTACTTCGCCGGACTCTGGGTCTCGACCCGGGCGTTCTCGCGAACCTGATCGTTGGGATTCAATACGACCATGTCGCCGTCGGCAACCCCTGAATCCACTTCGAGGTCAGCGCCGTAATCGTGCGCAATGTGAATGCGCCGCAGGTGGACAAGGTGGTCCGGACCGACTATTGCGACGCGCGGCCCGTCGCGGCCCAGCATCAGGGAATCGCCGGGAAGCAGAAGCGCCGACGGGTTGCCGGGAAACGAGAATTTCACCTGCGTATACATCCCTGGAAGCAGGGCGCCGCGCGGATTTGGCGTTTCGAGAATCGCCAGCATGGTACGTGAATTCTCGTCCACGGAGTTGGTGCTTCGCGTCACCGTCGCCGCGAACATCTGCCCGGGCAGTTCCTGAACGCGCAGTTCGGCACGCTGGCCGGGTCGCACCAGCGAGGCGTAAGTCTGCGGCACGTTTACGAAGATGCGCATTCGATCGATTTGCGCGATCCGGAAGATCTCGCGATTGGGGCCGCCATTGCCGGCATTGACCAGCGTCCCTACGTCCATGTTGCGCGCGGTGATGACGCCATCGAACGGAGCGGTGACTTTGGAAAAGGATTTCAGCTCTTCGAGGCGCCGCAAATTGGCTTCGCTGGCCTCCACGGCCTTTTGCGCGGCGTTGATATTGGCCTTTGCCGAAGCCACTTCAGCCTGCCGCACATCAAAATCCGCCTGCTTGGCGTCGCCCTCCTGTTTCGAAAATACGCCTCGGTCCGTCAGCCGTTTCCACCGCACGAGGGTCACCTGCGCCAGCTTCAGATTGGCATTCGCCTGAACCAGCGCAGCCTCAAACTGCTGCAGAGTGGCCTGGGATTGCGCGAGGCTGGCGCGAGCCTGGCTTAACTGCTGATCGAGTTCCGGCGTTTCGAGTTCCGCCAGAAGCTGGCCCGCGCGTACACGATCGCCGTAATCCACCAGGCGCTTGCGCATGTAGCCGTCGGCGCGGGCAAAAACCGGCGATTCCAGGTAGCCTTGCAGATCACCAGGCAATTCCAACTCAGTTTTCGCCGGCGATCGCCGCACGCGCGCGACGTTGACGACGGGCGCCTTCTCGTCCAACGCCTCAGCCGCCGCAGCTAAGGCTTTCTCGCGCGCCAGGCGCGGCCGCAACCCGAAGACGATGGCGACGATAATCAACACCGCTAAGAACAGGAAAAGCCAGACAAGGCCGCCGCGGCCCACATGGCGGGGCGGCGCTGTGCTGCGAGTGTCAACTTCCGAAATGATGGGTTCTCGAATGGCCAATGAAAATCCTCAAATACCGCGGGGTTCGATGTCGATTTCGTCGAAATCTTGCGGCGGCCGGCTGCGAAGCACACTGTATACAACCGGAACGAAAAACAAAGTCGCAAACGTGCCATCAACAGTCCACCGATCACTGCACGCCCGAGCGGCGCGTTCTGCTCGCCGCCCTCGCCCATTCCCAGGGCCATGGGCACCATGCCCACGATCATTGCCAGGGCCGTCATCATCACCGGGCCGCAGACGTGTAAAGCCGGCCTCGAGCGCGGCTGCCCGGGCGCCTTGCATGTTTTCTCCACTGCGGCGCAGATCGTTGGCGAAGTTCACCAGCAGAATGCTGTTCGCCGTGGCCACTCCGATGCTCATGATAGCGCCCATCAGGGAGGGCACGTTGACGGTAGTCTGGGTCAGAAAGAGCATCAGCAGGATGCCCGAGAGCGCGCCGGGCAGAGCCATCAAAATGATGAACGGATCGAGCCACGATTGAAAATTGACCACCATGACGAAATACACCAGCACGATGGCGAAAATCAGCCCGATGCCCAGCCCGACAAAGGATGTCCGCATGGTCTCGACCTGGCCGCGAGTCTCGAGGAAGCTGCCCCTCGGGAGTTTGGACTGGAATTCCGTCGAGCACGCTGTCCACGTCGCGCGCCACACCCCCAAGATCGCGATCCTGCACGTTGGCATAGACATCGTACAAGCGGCTGCACGTTATAGTGATTCACAACCGAGGCAGTGATGCCGCGATCGAGTCGCGCGACGTTACTGAGCAGCTGCGGCGCCCGGCTGCCCGTGGCGTGAATGGGAGTGGCTAGCAACGCATCGGTCGAATCCATGCGGTACTCCGGCGTCTGTACGGCCACCGGGTAGTCGACTGCGTTCGCAGGATTGATCCAGTAATTGGGTGACGCTGGTCATGCTGGAGCTGAGAGAGACCAACAGGCTGTCGGCGACGTTGCGTTCCGTGAGCCCCACCTGCTCGGCGCGTGTACGGTCCACGTTCAGCCGGAGCTCGGGGACGTTCAAGACCTGGTGAACGTGCACGTCCACGGCCCCCGGAATGCGCGCCAGGCGCCGTTCGATGTCTTTGGCCACTTGATAATTGGCTGGTGCATTGGTCAGCGGCCCCACGACCTGGATATCGATGGGGGCGGGGAGGCCGAAGTTCAGGGTCTGGCCCACGATGTCGGCCGGCTGAAAGAAAACTGTAAGCTCCGGGTATTGCAGGTTCAGGCGCGAACGCAACTGTCGAATGTAATCCTTGGTTGCCCCGTGCTCTCCGGGCTTGAGCGAAACCAGAATCTCGCCGTCAAACGCGCCGATAGTCCCGCTATCGCTGAAGGCAACGTTGAAGCCGCTATACGGCAGACCGATATTATCCAGGATGTCCGACAATTCAGACGGGGGGATAATGCTGCGGACCGTTTTCTCTACACGTGCGAAGATCTGCTCGGTCTCTTCGACACGAGTGCCGGCGGCAGCCCGCACGTGGAACCGGATCTGGCCGGCGTCCACTTGAGGGAAAAAATCAGTGCCGATGAACGGATACAGCGCCGCACAGGCCACGGTGATCAGAAAAAAACAGAGCGCAACCAGCTTGCGATGATGCAATGCCGCGTCCAGCAGTGCGGCGGTAGCCTTCGCGCATGTGCTCGAAACCGCGGTGAAAGGCATGGTGGATCTGCCAAAAAAAGCCCTGGCCGCGAGTATCCGCCTCGCCTTCTGGCAAGCGATAACGATCCACTTCGCTGCGGATCAGATACTTCACCATCGTGGGGACCAGCGTCCGCGAAAGGATATACGAGGCCATCATCGCCAGTACGACCGCCAGCGCCAGGGGCGTAAACAGATATTTCGCTGCGCCGGAAAGGAAAATCACCGGCACAAACACAATGCAGATGCAAAGGGTGGAAACAAATGCAGGAACGGCAATCTGCTGTGCGCCATCGAGGATAGCGAGAAGGATCAGTTTGCCCTGCCCCAGGTTGCGATGGATATTCTCGATTTCAACCGTGGCATCGTCTACCAGAATTCCGACCGCCAGCGCCAACCCGCCGAGAGTCATCACGTTTACCGTTTCATTGAGCAGGTGCAGGATGGCCAGAGAGGTCAGAATGGAGAGCGGAATCGAGATGCAAACGATCAATGTGCTGCGCCAGCTTCCCAGGAAGAGCAGGATCATTAGCGCGGTTAGCAAAGCGGCCAGGACAGCTTCCTTGAGCACCCCATTGATGGCGGCCCGCACGAAGATGGACTGATCGAAGAGCAGTTTCAGATTAAGCTGCGGCGGCAAGGTGGAGCGGATGCGTGGCAGCATCTGCTTGATACGCCGCACGATCTCCAGGGTGGAAGCGCCGCCGTTCTTGAGGACCGTGAGCAGCGAGCCGCGGATACCATTGTGCCGGACGATATTGGTTTGAACGGCATAGCCATCCCGCACGTGAGCCACGTCGCGCACATAAACCGTGGAACCATTCACCTGCTTCACCGGCAGGTTATTGAAGGCGTCGACAATTTCCGGGCTCGCCGTTCAACTTGATGTTGTATTCACGGGTACCGATTTTGGCGGTGCCGGAGGGAAGGATGATATTCTGCGCGTTAATAGCATTAGCTACGTCGTTCGCCGAAAGACCCTGAGCGTACAGAGCGCGCGGAATCGATGTCCACCATGATCTGGCGGGGACGGCCACCGAACGGCAGCGGGAAACTGGCGCCCTGCACGTTGGCCATCTGGGTACGGATGAAGTTGTAGCCGTAATCGTAAACCTCCTGCTCGCTCATGGTCTCGCTCGAAATGCTCAGTTGCAGAATCGGGACGCTCGACGCGTTGTAGCGCAGGATCGCGGGCGGAAAAATTCCCGTAGGCAGCGAATGCAAAACCGATTGCGAGCCGGCCGCCAGCTGCGCGACCGCTGCCTCGATTTTGGCGTTCGGCTGGAAATAAGACTTTGATCACCGCGATGCCCGGCAGCGATTGCGACTCCATGTGCTCGATATCGTTGACCGAGGTGGTGAAGGAACGCTCGCTGCGGATGGTGATGACCTCCGCCATCTCCTCGGGCGAGACTCCGGAGTAGCTCCAGATGACGCTGGCTACGGGGATATTGATTTCTGGAAAGATGTCGGTGGGCATGCGGAAGATGGCCAGCACGCCCAAAATGACGATTACCATTGCCATGACGACAAAGGTATAGGGGCGCTTCAGAGCGAGCCGGACTATCCACATAGCAAAATGGCGATGTTTTCATTACATGGCACCGCAATCGGAAGTGTCAAATAGAGCGGGGGAGTTAACGCAGCTTATGAGGCGAGGCGCAGGATGTTCTGCGCCTCCTCACGACGGACTGGCGGGGGGCCCATCAGAATTCGTAACGCAACGCAAACTGCATGATTCTCGGATTCGACAGCAGCCGGGTGTATTTTCCGAACGAAGTGGCGTTGTCGATATTCGTATTGGCCGACTGAACGTCAAAGCGCACCGAATTCGGAACATTGAACACTTCCCAGCGGAATTGCACGCTGTGACTCTCCGAGTACGGCATCTTCCACCGCTTACCCAACCCCATATCCCAGCCGAAAACGCCGTCGCCTCGCAGATTGTTGCGAGATCCGGACTCACCAGGATAGGCGTAGCGGAAATCGAGAATCGCTGTAGCGGGATTATTGAACGCGTTGACGGTGCCATCCCCGTTCTTGGTGACCCCCGTGGCCGGCAGAGCGCCGATGGGCATAGCCTCGCCCCCAAGCTGCCAGTTCGTAGGCCAGGTTGAGCCGTTGAAGACGCTAAACGGGAAACCAGTGGTCCAGCGATAAATGCCCGAGAGTTGCCAGCCTCCGATTACGGCATCCAAAGCGCCGCCGGCGGTGTTGCCGAAATGCTTGTTTCTGCCAAAAGGAAGCTCGATCACCCAGTTACCATTGATCTGGTGCGTCGTGTCGAAGTCCGAAAGTCCGCGAAGGGCTTTGAAGTTCCATGAGTTGATCACGTTTCCGCTCAGTGCATTCCAGGCGCCGATGCGCTCGGCATCCGATGCCAGATCGAGCGACTTGGAAAAAGTGTAGTTCAGATCGAATTGCATGCCCTGGGAGAAGCGCTTTCGCAAAGCCAGTTGCAGGCCGTTGTAAGAGGCGTTACCGATCGAGCGCCACGCGTACAGGGACGCGTACTGCGGATTATAGAATGCGTTCGGGCCCAACTTGCTGCATCCGTTCGGACATCCTACGCCGGGGTAATCGAGAACGAACAGTCCGGTCGTCTCATTGTGCAGGAAGCCACTCATGATGTTGTAAGCAGCCTGGAGGGGAGTCTGCCCGGTGATACCCGCGAGGCTAGGAAGGTTGGGAAAGAGGTTGCTCCAGTAGGCCGCAGTCGGCCCCACTAACGACGGCGTGATGGCCGAAACGGGCGTTCCGGCCGCCGCCAGTTGGGAGAACCGGGTTGCTGCGCGGAAATAATCTACGCCGCTGGCGGGATCCACCAGGTCGAGCGGCATGGCAAGGTCCTCCTGAGTCAGCAGCCTGTGAGCCAGGTGCCCTACATAAGAGGCCTCGAAAATCAGGCTCTTGGGCAGCTCGCGGCTGATCGAAAAGGCGAGCTGATACGAATATGGCGTTTTGATGCCGTTGTCGAGTCCCCAGAAGATATTCCCAGGAATTGGAGGCGGCGTCTGCGGAAACCCCCCCGGGGGCGCAGACGCAAGAACGGCGCTCGGGACCGAGTTCAAGCTGGTGAGCCGCGGCGCGGTGTCGAGCCCCAGTGTGGCGGACGGACTCGTGATCAGGGTCGAAAGACCATACGAGCCGCTTTGATCGAATGTGCTGAGCAGGCCGGAGCCGATGTGGTCGTAGACCACGCCGAAACCCGCCCGGATCGAGGTTTTGCTTTCGCCGAAAATACGCTTCAGTAAGCCTGATTTTGGCGACGGCAAATAAGCAATGCCGAGGCGCGGCGCCAGATTCTTGAAGTCCCAGTTGTAGAAGCCAGGCTTGCCGTTGGCCGGCCCGGCTAGGTTGAGCGAGATGACGGGATCGGCATTGGAGGGTATCCCCTTGTACATGTCTTGCGAACGCGTGTTGAACCACTGGCTCGTATTGACATTCGGCGCCACTTGCAGGCCGGTGGTCTCCCACGGCGGGGACAGCAATTCGTAACGCAGACCGTACGTAATGGTTAGGTTCGGCCTCATGCGCCACGAATCCTGGATATAAAACTCGTATTCGTCGGCGGCCCAGTGCCGCTGTATGGCGGTGCCCTGCGGGAGCAAGTTGCCCTGCTTGTCGTAGTTGTAGCGGGCGTCACCTTGCGGCACGCTGCCAATCAGGGCAATCAACGGGTAGTCGTAGGAGTTGTTGAAAGCCGGCAGCACTGCCGGAAAATTGCTCAGGGCCGGATCCATGAAAGTCCCGGTATTCGCAATACCGGCGGCGGTGAGCCACGAAGCGTTAGTCACGCCGTCACTGAACGAGTTCGCCAGACTCATGCGCGGGTTCCGGATGAAACGGAGGTTGGTGCCGATGGCGATCGAGTGGTTGCCCTTTTTCCACGACAGGTCGTCCACGAAGTTATGAACCGGAGCGGTGAAAGCGTGGCTGTACGTGAAGTTGTTGGGGGCGTTAGCAGAGTTGTCGTTGATTCCACGGAATTGGATCCACGCTTGGGTGGAGTTTCCCTCCACGCCCTGGCTCTGGCGGGTAAGGCCGTACCGAAAGTTATTGACTAGAGACGGTGTCAAAATCGCGGTGTAGCCCGCGACAAAGCCTTTGCTGTGGTCGATATCTGTCTCGAGCGGACTCAGGCCCGGCAGATATGGCGCACCAGCCTGCGTGTCTTGCTGCAGGTTTCCACGCCAGAACACCGTGTGGCGCCCATCCTGGGTCAGCAGGTAGTCGAAACGTGCGACATAAGTATCAAAACTATTGTGGATCGGGGCCGCAAACCGGTAACCGCTGTAGTTCAGACCGTCACCCGCACCGTTATCGTTGGGCATGGGGTAGCTCTGGAAAAAGTTCGTCACCACCTTGTTGGGTCCGATGTGCAGAGGATCCATACCAGCCAGGTCGCTCGGTGAAAGGGTTTGGACCGCCACCGTTCCCGGGCAGTTGCCGTTCGAATCCAGGGAGGTTGTGCAGTATTGGTATCGCATGATTCCCTGGCGGAGAGTGGCAGTGGGCACGACACGCAGCACGCTCTGAGCCTCGGCGTCCCGGCGGCCTTCGGCATTCAAGAAAAAGAAGGCGCGGTCTTTTTTGATAGCCCCACCGAAGGTCCCGCCGAAAATGTTGCGTATCAGCTCGGGCGGCTTGTTCGGCTGTCCGCTTTCCAACTGCGAAAGCTTGATAAAGTAATCGTTGGCTGTCGTAGCGGTGTTGCGATTGTATTCGTACAGCGAACCGTGCCAGTTGTTTGTTCCGCTTTTGGTCACAATCGAAACCTGGGCTCCGGAGGAACGGCCGCCCTGGGCATCGTAGTTCGTGGTCTCGACTCTGAACTCCTGCATGGAGTCGGGCGTCATGCGCAGCACGGAAGTAAACGCAAGACCGCGCGTCTGATCGTTGACGTCGACGCCATCCAGCATGATATTGCTCTGGTCGCTGTGGGCGCCGTTGACCGCGCCGCTGCGCGTATCCGTCTGGGTGGGCATGTCGGTACGATTGCCCAGATAGACCACACCCGGCTGCATGCTGTAGAGCGCGGCTACATCGCGGGCTTCCAGGGGCAGCTGTTTCACCTGATTTTCATTGATGACGGAACCAACGGATGCATCCACCGTGTTGAGCATGGGAGCCTCTGCAGTGACTGCCACCACCTCTGTCGTCCCGCCCACCTCGAGAACGATGTTCACCGTCGCCGGGTTGTTTACCTCCAATTGCAAATCGTTCGCTTCGTACTTTTTGAATCCAGTCGCCTCCACTCTCAAGCGATACGCGCCGGGCGTTACTTGCAGAAACTCGTACGATCCAGCGTCGCTAGCGGTTGTCTTGCGTTCCAGTCCGGTGGCGCTATTGGAGAGGGTGACTTGAGCCTTGGGCACAACCGCCCCGCTCTGGTCAGTAATGGCCCCTCGTAACGAGCTGTTGGCCTGGCCCCACACTGCACTTGTAAACAGCGCAGCGATAGTCAGAACACAAATAACGTGAATCGTGGTTTTTCCAGTCATGACAAAGCGCCCCTCTTTCGTGCAAAATGGACCCCATCACCCGTGATTTGGTGCCGAAACCTGTTAGCCAGAGATAATACGCCACATTTTAGGGTGAGTTCAACTCAAATCGTGGCAGAAGGCCAAAGATCCGTGTTAAATCGGTGGGGTCAAATGGATGTTGGGGCGAAATGCTCCAAAAACGTGGCGGCTTGCGTTCAGTGGCTGCAGCAACTCGACCGCGCTCCTTACCGAACTTTGTTCGTTAGGTTGTCCGCCCGTTGCTGCTCCGCCGCAGCCTCTGCGGGGTGGCCGGTGAGGGTGTAGATCTCAGCCAGCTCTCTATGCGGTTCCGGATCGGTAGGCTGCAAGTTCGCCGCTTCACCGAAATAGCGGAGCGAATCGGAATACTCGTGGGAGGATTTACTCTTCCGCCCAAGTCCGAGCAAGGTTCCGTAGAGCAAGTTTGCCGTTTGAGAATCTACCGGATTCAGTTGATGCCCGCGCCGCAGTGCCTGGTAGGCCGGCAGGTCTTCCCCGAGTTTCGACAGAACGGCTCCATAGAGAGCGTTCAGTTGAAAGACATCTGGCCATCGTTTCACGGCATTGGCAAGTGGTGTGCGCGCCTCCTCAAACCGGTTCAGCCGAAAGTAAGTGAACGCCAGGTTATATTGCATTTGCGGCGATTGCGGCTCCAGTTCTGCGGCGCGCTGTAAGGGCTTCAGCGCCGCTTCCATGTCCCCGTGCCTGCCATAGATCGTCCCCAGTGCGGTCAGTTTTTCCGCGTTGCCGGGATCATAGAGGCGATCGCACACTGCACGCGCGTCGCCGGGCGGGCCCGCATCCAGCTTCCGCGCGCATTCCGATCTTAACTGGCTGTCATCGGCGTCTTGCCGGCGAAGCTCCGCCGACAACGCCACGGCCTTTCTCGATTCCTGCTCGCGTCCCTCTTTGCGATACACGAGGCCAAGTTGGTACTGAGTGCTGCTATCGCGCGGGTCGATGCCGGCAGCTTGCTTCAGCCATTTTTCAGCGGCCTTCAAATCGCCTTGCTTGAAGTAAGCCAGCCCCAGGTAATAAGCTGCGTCGGGGAAAGGAGGCTTGGCTACGGCCTGGTTCAAATGGCGAATGGCGCCTTCGAAGTTCTGGTCTATCAAGTCCAGCCGGCCCACATAATACGAAACGTTGGGATGATCTCCAATTTCACGGCGCAGGGCCTCAAACTCGCGGCGCGCTTCCGCAGATTGCTTTAGCTCAAAAAGAGCCACAGCTAAAGGAAATCGCGCGCGCATCACGAGCTTTGGGTCAAGCGCCAGGGCGGATCGGAATTCGACGGCGGCTTCTTCGTACCGGTCTTGCCTCAAGGCGTCGTAGCCCTTCCCCAGGTGAGATTCCGGTGTTTCCTGCGCCGCCTGTAACGCGGCGGCCGTCTGTGGATATGCCGGCGGAGTGCCGCCCAGCGCTGCCAAAAGGCACATCCAGGCGATTTCTCTGGCGAGAGGCGATTGCATCAGGTTCCGTATAATTTTAGCCCGTCCGGCGTGCTAGATTCTTAAGTGCCAGATGTGAATCTCTCAGGGAGCGGCCTTCCAAGACGTAACTTTCTCATCCGGTCCTGTCAGGGAGTTTCCGCCGCCCTGCTCCACGCCTTTCCCTTCTCAGGCCGTGTGTATTCCCAGAGCACTTCGCCCGCGGATGGCGAGTTTCGCCTGCAACCTCATTATCGCGAGCAAACGCCGCTCGAGGCCACGCTCCTCAAGACCAATGCGGGGCTCGATGATTTCCCAGGCGAAAAATATCATGACCGGATCGCCGCGATCCTGACAGAATGGAGCGCTGGCCTGCTGCAGTCTCCTGAGAACCTTCAAGCAATCGAAAAGATTTTGGCGGCGGGTTTCCTGGGTTCTTCGCCGATACCCAAAGAATCCCGGCTCGTGCGCCCGGCCACGGCGTTTGAAGTCCGACGGCTCATGTTCTCACTAGCCTCACTCGGGCCGCGCGTCTTTCTCCAGGAATTACGCTCCTCTTTGAGCAGGTTTTCAAAAATCGTAACTGCCGAGTTCCAGGTGACGGGGATTGATTTCCGTTCCAGCCGGCTGCAGACTCGAGTGCGCTACGAGTTAGTAGGCAGCGGCCCGGATTTCTACCGGGAGCAGCGCGTGGGGAACTGGGATCTCGAATGGGAGGCGGCTCGTTCGGGTGAATATCACCTGGTGAGTTGGAGAGCCGCGGAGGAGACCCGCAGCCGATCCACCGCACCTTGCTACGCGGAGATCACTCAAGAAGCGTTCGGCGGCAACTCGTCCTATTCTCGACAATTGCTGCGCGGAGTGGACTATTGGCGCACGGTTCTCGACGGCGCGTGCGGAATCGATATTTATGGCCACAACGGCGTGTCCGTCGGGGATATCGATGACGACGGTTTCGACGATCTTTACATTTGCCAGCCCGCCGGCTTGCCCAACCGGCTTTATCGGAACCGCGGTGACGGTACGTTTGAGGACATCACCGAAGCTTCCGGCCTGGGGATTCTCGAAAATACGGCGTGCGCAATTTTTGCTGACTTCGACAATGATGGCCGCCAGGATTTGATCGTGGTGCGCGCCAGCGGTCCTCTGCTGTTTTTGAACGAAGGCGGCGGCAAGTTTCGTCAGAAGCGGGATGCGTTTCATTTCGCCAGCGCTCCGCAAGGCACCTTCACGGGGGCAGCCGCAGCGGATTACGATCGCGACGGCTGGCTGGATATTTACTTCTGTCTCTACGTCTACTACCAGGGCACGGACCAATACAAATACCCTACGCCGTACTACGACGCGGAGAACGGCCCTCCCAATTTCCTGATGCGCAACAACCGCGACGGAACCTTTCGCGACGTTACCGCGGAATCCGGTCTGGATAAGAACAACACACGCTACAGCTTTTGCTGCGGCTGGGGCGATTATAACCGCGACGGCTGGCCGGACCTATATGTCGTCAACGACTTTGGCCGGAAGAATCTCTACCGCAACAACGGCGACGGAACGTTTACTGATGTTGCGGGGCAAACGGGAGTCGAGGATATCGGCGCGGGTATGAGCGTCTGCTGGTTCGACTACGACGGTGACGGCGCCGAAGATATTTATGTCGCCGACATGTGGACTGCGGCCGGCGAACGCATTTCGAATCAGGAAGGCTTCCAGAAACAAGCGTCCAAACCAGTGCGCGCGATGTATCACAAACACGCCATGGGCAACTCTTTGTTTCGAAACCACGGCGATGGCACTTTTGACGATCGAACCGCTTCGACGGGAGCCGGAATGGGCCGGTGGTCGTGGTCGAGTGACGCCTGGGACTTTGACCACGACGGTTTCCCCGATCTTTACATTGCTAACGGCATGGTTTCCGGCGCCTTGCACGACGACCTAAATAGTTTTTTCTGGCGGCAAGTGGTGGGCAAGTCGCCTGGCGAAGCCAAAGCTTCGCACGATTATGAACAGGGATGGAACGCCATCAATGAACTGATCCGCGCCGACCGCACGTGGAGCGGGTTCGAGCGGAATGTCTTTTACGCGAACAACCGGGATGGAACGTTTTCCGACGTTTCGGGCATTGTGGGTCTGGACTTCGTCGAGGATGGCAGAGCGTTTGCGCTGGCCGACTTCGATCATGACGGCCGGCTGGAAGTATTCCTGAAAAATCGCAATGGCCCGCAGTTGCGCCTTTTGAAAAACGTGATGCCAGACCTGCCGCCGTCTATCGCCTTCCGGCTTCGCGGCCGAAAAAGTAATCGCGACGCCATTGGCGCGGTTGTCACAGTGGAGACTGAATCGGGCCGCCAAACCCGGATGCTGCAGGCCGGATCAGGGTTTCTCTCCCAGCACAGCAAGGAATTGTTCTTCGGCCTGGGAGAAGCCAGGGGCACTGTGAAGGCCTCGATCCGGTGGCCGAGCGGTCTGGTGCAGCCGATCAGCGGCCTCCCGGCCAACCACAGAATCTGGGTTGAAGAGGGTGTCGAACCATCTCGCATGGAGCCTTTCCGGTCGGTCCGAACGGCGCCAGTAAGCGTGCAGTCCATCACTCAGGAAAGCGAACCGCCCACAGTGGAAACCTGGCTGCTCGCTCCGGTGCCCGCGCCGGATCTTTCTCTCCCTGACTTAAGCGGCCAGACTCGGACTCTTTCCGCGCTTCGCGGCAGCCCGGTGCTGCTTAATTTCTGGGCCGCCAACTCACCGGCCTGCCGGCAAGATTTGACAATTTTCAGCCGGCTCTATCCAACCTGGGCAGGCCAGGGTCTTCACCTGCTCGCAGTGAATGTCGGTGATCGGATGTTGACGCGCGAGAGGGAGTTTCCATTTCCGGTCCTTCTTGGATCGGATGATGTGGCCGCCATTTACAACCTTGTCTATCGTTACGTATTTGACCGGCATCGCGATCTCAGCATTCCCACATCGTTCCTAATCAACGAAGAGGGGGACATCGTCAAGGTTTATCAGGGGCCGGTGAAACCCGCGAGTATCGAACGGGATTTCCGGAACATTCCCAGCACCGCTACAGAACGACTTGCGAAAGGACTGCCCTTTCCCGGCGTTGCCGCAACGTACGAGTTCGCTAGAAATCACCTCTCCTTCGGTTCAGTTTTCTTTCAGCGGGGCTATTTCGATCGGGCCGAAGCGTCATTCCGGCTTGCCGTTCGCGACAGTCCATCCAGCGCCGAAGCCTACTACGGCCTGGGGAGCGTTTTCCTGAAGCAGGACAAGAGCCGTGAAGCCCGGGACAGCTTCGAACGCGCAGTGAAACTGAACGCGAACTATCCCGATACGCTGGCCAACGCCTGGAACAATCTTGGCCTTCTGGCTACCCGTGAGGGGCATACCGCCGAGGCCATCGGCCACTTTCAAGAGGCTGTTGAGCACAATCCCGATCACTGGATCGCCCTCGAAAATCTCGGCAATGCTTATCGGCAGCAGAAACGCTGGGAGGAAGCCCGCAAAGCGCTGGAGCGGGCGGTTTCCGCGAGACCTGATAATCCTGAGGCCAATTACAGTCTCGGCATGGTCTTTGCGCAATCCGACGAGACCGACCGCGCCTACCTATATCTGCAAAAGGCATTGGAGTTGCGTCCCGCTTATCCTGAAGCGCTAAACAACCTCGGCGTTCTTTATCTGCGCACGGGCCGTCGGGACGAAGCGGTTGCGAAGTTCGAAGAGTGCATCCGCATTGCGCCCGCCTTCGACCAGTCTTACCTGAACCTCGCACGTGTTTATAGCCTGGAGGGCGAACCTGAGAAAAGCCGGACGGTTCTCCTCGAGCTGCTGAAGCAACATCCAGGTCACAAGCAGGCTCAGAATGCGCTTGAACAACTGCGGTAACCACGCTGCTAAAATTGCTTCTCCTGCGCTCTGTGCTCTATGAGATGCTTCCTCGAGGCCCTGGCAGTCATCGCATTTCTTGGCGCGTGTTCTCAGGGACAATCTCAGAACACGAAAGGCTCCGCCACGTTGCAGGGGTCCATTCGAGATCCGCAGGGCCGCCCCATTGCCGGCGCGAGCGTCCGCCTCCAGGGCAAGATCGATGAATTCCTTCTCACTGCGCGCACCGATTCGGCAGGAGGTTATCGCTTTCCGGCTCTTCGCGAAGGCACGTACACCCTGCGCGCCGAGTCCGTCGGATACAGCGCCGCCGCTTATGGCCCCTTTGTCATAGGACAACAGGAACCCAGGAATGTCGACCTGACGCTCTCCCAGGCGTTCTTTGACGAACCCAATTTCATTGCGGCGGGAGTTGCGGATGCTTCGAGCCACGGCGGCCACGGTTCCGATGCGGTCTTGCGTTCGAGTGAAGCGCTAGCCAAAGCGACTGCTTCGCTCGCTAAGGAATCGTCCGGAAAAGCGCCGGCTCCATTGGCGCAGCAATTGCGCCAGGCGCTCGAGCGCGAACCTGGGAACGCCGAGTTGCACCACCTGCTCGGTGATGCCGATGAGAAAATGGGGAATTCACTCGAAGCGGTTCGCGAGTATCAGCGTGCGGGGGAACTGGATGCGTCCGAGTCAAATCTATTCGATTGGGGGGCTGAACTGCTCACGCATCGCGCTGTCGATCAAGCCATCGAAGTTTTCTCCAAGGGCAATCGCCTGTTTCCACATTCGGTCCGGATGATGCTTGGCCTCGCCACAGCCTGGTATTCTCGCGGAGTCTACGATCAGGCAGCCCGGCGTTTTTTCGAGGCATGTGACCTGAATCCCCACAATCCTGGCCCTTACCTATTCTTAGGCAAAGTGCAGAGTGTCGAGATTCTGCAGTCAGACGGTTACTTGGAGAGGATGGAGCGTTTCGCCAGGCTTCGGCCCGAGGATGCCGCGGCTAATTACTATTACGCGGCCGGTCTCTTGAACCGGTGGAACGACGCGGCAGATTCCGAGACTGGGGCCAAGATACAGACCTTGCTGGAGAAGGCTGTCCGCCTCGATCCCAATCTGGGCGCGGCTTATCTGCAGCTCGGTATTTTCTTCGCCGGCCAGAAGGATTTCCCTAAGGCCATCGCCGCGTATCAAAGAGCGATCGCCGTCAGCCCCCAGCTGGAAGAAGCGCATTATCGGCTGGCTCAGGCTTATCGGCTAACCGGAGACGAAGTGAAAGCTCAAAATGAATTCGAGCTTCATTCCCGGTTGGTGAGAAAATCGGGAGAAGACCGGGAGCGTGAACGGCGCGAAATCCAGCAATTTGTCTTTGCTCTGCGCGAGCAAAACACTGGTTCGCAGACTCACTAGTGGAGGGTTAGTGCCGCTTCCTCGCGGTCGCGGCTCGCTAACCGAACTCACTAGCACGCCAGGCGTGCGATCACAGCGTTGGTAAACTCCGTGGTAGAACTGGCGCCACCCACATCCCCAGTTAGGTGCTTCCCGTCGGAGTAGACGCCTTCAATGGCATGTTGCAGGCGTTGCGCGGGCTCGCGCTCGCCCAAGTGCGCCAGCATCAGCGCGGCGGATTGCATGAGAGCGGTGGGGTTGGCTTTTCCTTGCCCCGCGATATCGGGTGCGGTGCCATGCACGGCTTCAAAAACTGCGTCGTGTTCGCCTAGATTCGCGCCAGGCACGATTCCCAGCCCTCCCACAAGGCCCGCGGCAAGATCGGAAACGATGTCGCCATAAAGATTAGGCAAGAGCAGAACATCGAACGTCTCAGGCCGCATCACCAGCTGCATGCAGGTGTTGTCGACAATCAGTTCCTCATACTGGATCTCGGAATACTCCGCCGCTACCTCCCGGCAGCACTTCAGAAAAAGCCCATCGCTCAATTTCATAATGTTAGCTTTGTGAACTGCAGTGACCTTCTTGCGTCCATGGCCGCGCGCAAAATGAAACGTCGCGCGAGCGATACGGATGGAAGCCGTTCGCGTGATGACTTTCAGACTCTCGACCACGTCTTTGACCACCTCGTGTTCCAGGCCCGAGTACAGGTCCTCGGTGTTCTCGCGAAAAATCACCATATCGATAGGCAGATCCTGAAACCGGGTCTTCAGACCGGGCAGCATGCGGACGGGCCGGAAGTTCGTAAATAGATCAAGCTTCTTGCGAAGGGTCACGTTAATGCTTTTATGGCCGCCGGCGACGGGTGTTGCAGTAGGTCCTTTGAGACCAACATGCGTGCGGTGAAGCGACTGGAATACCGCCTTTGGCAGCAGCTCGCCGGTTTCCGCGAAAGCCTTGGCGCCCGCATCCACAAGTTCCCATTCCGCGAGGACACCCGTGGCCTCCACCGCGCGCACGGTCGCCTCGGCCACTTCTGGTCCAATACCATCGCCAGGAATCAGCGTGATGTGGTGAGTCATTTTCTTAGTATAGGGGCGAGTGCATTTACTTCGTCCCAACGTGCAGCGCGACCGTGCCCCCGGTCATACGCAGAAATTCCACCTCACGAAATCCGGCATTCCGCATCTGCAGGGCCAGGTCATCCGCGGAAGGAAATTTCTCAATGGATGCGGGCAAGTAGGCATACGCATCGCGCGAGCCGGAAAGCGCTCCGCCGATCAGGGGCAGCACGCGGCGCGAATAAAAACCGTACAACCTGCCGAACATCGTGCCGCCGGGTTGTGAGAACTCCAGAATTGCGGCCATGCCGCAAGGTCTTAGCACGCGGTACAGTTCGGCGAGGCCGGCTTGATAATCGGCCAGATTGCGAAAACCGAACGCGACCGTGATGAGGTCGAGCGAGCCGTCGCACAAGGGCAGGCAAAGCGCGTCGGCCTCGAACAGCGGACACGCCAATCCGCGCCGTGCGATTTTTTCAATTGCCGCGACGAGCATGGGGTGGCAGAAGTCGCTGCCCATGACAGTGCCGGCCGATTTCGCGCGAAGCGCGATCAAAAGATCGCCGGTTCCACAGCAAAGATCGAGCGCGCGCGTACCCGGCCGGCGCAGGATGTGCTGCACGCGCTCGACGGTCTTCGTGCGCCAGCGCCGGTCAAGGTTGAGTGAAAGAATGTGGTTGGCAAGATCGTAGCGCGGCGCAATGCGCCCGAACATGTCGCGCACCCAGCGTGAAGCTTCCTGTTGAGTATTAGTGCCCGCGGGCGTCGTGCCTTTCATGCCAGCGCGGACCGGATCGCCGAGAGCACCGCGCCGTCATCCACGCCGGATACGACCGTCACCTCGCCAATTTTCCGCGGCAGCACGAAATGCACCTTGCCCTGGATGGTCTTCTTATCTTTGACCAGCCGGGCCGCAATTCGTTCCGCGGGAATATCGCGCAAGCCTGGGATGGGGCCGTAGCGATCTACCGCATCGAGAATGCCGGCGGCATTTGCGGCATCCGACGTGGCCGAGGGTTTTGGCCAGATGCACGGCGGCGCGCATCCCGAATCCGACGGCTTCGCCGTGCAGAAACCGCGCATAAGCGGTTTCGGCTTCGAGCGCATGGCCAAATGTGTGGCCGAAGTTCAGAATGCGGCGCAGGTCCGATTCGCGCTCGTCCGCCGATACCACTTCCGCCTTGATGCGCACGGATTCTTCGATCATGCGGTCCACCACCGCGGGCTCTTTCGCCAGGACCGCATTGCGGCGATCCGCCAGCAACTCAAACAGGGAGCGCGCTGCGAATCACGCCGTACTTGATGACTTCGAACAATCCGGCGCGGTACTCGCGGTCCGGCAGCGTCGCGAGCACGTCGGGGTCGATGAGTACCGCGAGAGGCTGATGAAAGCTGCCGATCAGATTCTTGCCCTCCACCAAATTGACGCCGGTCTTGCCGCCGATGGCGGCATCCACTTGCGCCAGCAGAGTGGTTGGAACCTGCAACACCGGGATTCCGCGCATGAAAATCGCGGCCAGAAAGCCTGCCATGTCGGTCACAATGCCGCCGCCGAATGCAACAACTACGCTGGAGCGGTCGGCGCCGCGGCGTACCATGTCCTCCGCGAGCGGCTTCCACGTGCGCCAGGCGCTTGCGCTCTTCGCCTCCCGGAAGGAACAGAATCTCGTGCGCGATGCTCGTCAGACTGCTCTTCACCTTTTCCCCGCAGTGGCGCCACACATCTTCGGTGGTGACGACGAAAACCTTGCCGGATCTTCTTGGGAATATAGTGCGCCACGCGCGCAATGACGCCCCGTTCCACGACGGCGCAGTACTCGCGCTGCGGTGTTTTGATCGTGAACGAGGCCATATGAGATTTGTACCACGGCAGTCGCCTTCAGCCGCGTCCGATAAACGGCATCTTGGTAGCCATCACCGTCATAAACTGCACGTTGGCATCCAGCGGCAGGTTCGCCATGTAGAGTACGGCCTCGGCCACATGCCGCACGTCCATGCGGGGTTCGACCATCGTCGAGCCATCGGCTTGGGGAACGCCAGCCGTCATTCGCTCGGTCATTTCGGTGGCGGCGTTGCCGATGTCGATCTGGCCGCAGGCGATGTCGTACTTGCGGCCGTCGAGCGAAATGCACTTGGTCAGGCCGGTGATGGCGTGTTTGGTCGCGGTGTAAGGCGCCGAATTGGGCCGCGGCGCGTGAGCCGAGATCGAGCCGTTGTTGATGATGCGCCCGCCGCGCGGCTGCTGCGCCTTCATGATCCGGATGGCTTCCTGGGCGCACAGAAACGCGCCGGTGAGGTTGACGCCCACCACTTTGCTCCACTGCTCGTAGGTCAGGTCTTCCATCGGAATGCCGGGCGCGCCTGCGCCGGCGTTGTTGAAGAGAACATCCAGCCGCCCGAATGCTTCCTTGGTCCTGGCGAACAGCGCCCGAACGCTCTCGGGCTGGCTGACGTCGGTGGGCACGGCGAGCATCTTGCCGCCCGAGGGCGCGGCCAATGCGGCGGTCTGCTCGAGTTCCGCGGCGCGGCGCCCGGCCAGAACCACGGAGTATCCCGCGGCTTGCAGCGCCAGGCCGAAACCGCGCGGCCTATGCCGCTGCCGGCGCCAGTCACCAGCGCAATCTTGCCATTGGTCATCATAGTTATTTGTCCTTTGCGGCGATTTCCAGACTCAAGATTGAAACGACCGTACAGCCTCGCTCGCGCCTCGTTCATAGGCATCGATGAGCTTGTCCCACTTCGCGTTAGCTTCCGCGTCCACTTGCTTCCGCGCCGGATCTGCATCGAACCAGGCCAGCGTGCGCCGGATTCCATGCCCGAAGGACGTGGTAGCGGAATAGTCGGGAACAAAACGTTTGATCTTGCTGTTGTCGAAAACGACGCTGACCGCTTTGTCCCCAATCAGTCCGCCTAGGGCTTCGGGCAGACAGGCGCCGATGAAATCGGACGCGATGTGGACCAGTTGCGGCTCGACGCCCGCGGCTGCGCCCGCGATGCGGTAGAACTGGTCCCAGGTCATCACTTCATCGGTGGTGATGTGAAAAGCCTGGCCGATCGCCTGTTCGTGTCCCAACAATCCCACCAGGCCCTTGGCGAAATCGGTATTGTGCGTGATCACCCAGAGCGACGAGCCATCCCCCGGCACAATAACTTTCTTGCCCCGTCGCATCCGGTCCACCACCGTGTACGACTTGGCCCAACTGTTTACCGCTAGAGCAATTTGCGTCTCGCCATAAGTGAGCGATGGCCGCACGATGGTGACTGGGAAGTTTTCTTCGCGATAGGCCTTTAACAACCGGTCCTCGCACGCGATTTTGTTGCGGGAATATTCCCAGTACGGATTGGCTAGCGGAGTGGACTCGGTGATCAGATAGTGTGTTGCCGGCTTCTGATAGGCGCTGGCGGAACTGATGAAAATATATTGCCGGGTCCGCCCGCGAAACAGTTCCAAGTCACGCTCAATGTGCGCCGGGGTGAACGCGATCCAGTCGACAACTGCGTCGAACGAAGCGCCATGAAGCGCTAGGGCTGCCGCAGCCGGGTCGTCGATGTCCACTGTAAGCGTCTTGACTCCGGCGGACAGATTCGCGGCGCGGCGGCCGCGGGTCAAGAGTATGAGATCGATGCCACGTTCCGCCGCCAGCGCAGTTGATGCCGTACTAATGATTCCGGTTCCGCCAATGAACAGAACTCTCATGCAGACTTTGTAGCAGAATCAGCGGCCGCTCTGCTGTGGACGAACCGGTCCCGAGGCTCGCATAATGTGCGTTATGCGGGGTTATGGAGACGACCTGGCGTACATTCATGACGCCGCCTTCAGTGATTATGGCCAAAAAGCGGCGCCGGGATTGCTCCGGATTCTGCGGCGATCGGGAATCAACGGCGGGCTGGTGATCGACCTTGGCTGTGGAAGCGGCCGCTGGGCGCGTGAGCTCAATCGGAACGGCTACGCGGCATTGGGCGTCGATCAATCGCGGGCCTTCATCCGGCTGGCACTCAAAAATGCGCCGCAATCCCGATTCACGTGCACGTCGCTGCTGAGGGTGAAGCTGCCGGAGTGCGATGCAGTGACTTCGATCGGCGAGTGCTTCAACTATTGCTTCGACCGCAAATCCGGCAAGCCAGAACTGGCACGGCTGTTCGCTCGCGTCTACAGCGCGTTACGCCCCGGCGGCGTCTTTCTCTTCGATGTGGCCGAGCCCAGCCGGATCCATGAAGGAAAGCCACAGCGAACCGGTTCTCAAGGCGCGGATTGGGCGGTTCTGGTGGAAACTTCGGGCGACAAACAACGCAACGTACTGACCCGCCGCATTATCTCTTTTCGAAAAATTGGCAGCCGGTACCGAAGAGCGGAAGAGATTCACCGTCTGCGTCTGTATCAAGCCACGGAGATCGTCGCAATCCTAAACCGAGTCGGCTTTCACGTAGAGCGTTTGACCAGTTACGGACGATTTCGCCTTCCCGTCGGGATTACGGCATTCGTAGCCCGTAAGTAAACAACCGCGAGTCTCGCGCTACATGCCGGCGCTGAACGTGGCCCAGGGATACGAGTTCATGTCCTTCAGGTATTCCTTTTGCCAGTTGAATTCCGGGTGTTTACGCAAGTGTTCGGCAGCCTTGAAATGAATACCGCACGCATGACCCGCAGCCGCCACCAGCGTCAGTTTCTCGGCCATGGCGGAGTCTGTCACTTTGTTGATGACCGCCCCACCGATCCCGTAGGCCGGCAGCCATGGCATATCGCCGCGCGGTGAAAGGTCGATGTGGCCGCACAGGGTACGCTCGCCGGGCTGTTCCTTCTTGTCGTAGGTGTCGTAGTGATCGGCCAGGAACCGCTCGCCCGCGGCGACGTCGATCTTGCCCTTGTTCTCCTTCATCAACTGTTCCCAGCGCACGCGGCGCGCGTTAGCGCTGTAGGACAGGTCCTTCACCGGAAAATCGGTTTCCTCGCTCGCCATCTTTGCATTTACGGGGAAGTTCGAACCGACAAAATAACCGTCCTTGGTGCGCTGCAGATTCACATTCTTCAGCCCCAGCTCGAGGTCGGCGATCTCATTGGTCTTGCGGTCGGCCACCAGCCAGTTGTTGGCATAGCCGCCATTATTTCCGTCCTTCATAATGCGGGCGAAATCGTCGATCGACGCCGCGTATTGCAGAGCCTTGCGGCCGCGCACGAACTCGGGAATCCCGTTCGAATCCCAGCCGTAGAAGTTTGAGATGGTCGTCTCGGTGATCATCATGCCGGAGGTGTTGATGCCGAAATCGTCGCCGCTGTGTATGAAGCCCGGGTAGCCGTCCATGATAAAGTGCTGGCCCTTGGAAGGTACGATGTCGAAGATGATGGTCCAGCGCTCGCCGTCCAGGTACTGCGTCCAATTATTGTGGGCTATGACCACGCGGCCGTCTTTGGTATAGCTGCCGCTTGCAACGAAGGCGCTGCAATGATCGGGAGCCGTGACGGATGCAGGGGACTTGATGCCGTGTTGCTTGTCGTACTCGTGCACGTAGTAGCTCCACTCCATCGATGCATTCATTGCCACGACATCCCATAGATCCACCTTTACGCCGTGCGCGGCCGCGCCCTCGGCGATGCCCTTCAGCTCATCGCGATATTCGGGCTCGATGTGAGGCCACATCATTTCCTGACCAGCGTGCCGGAAGAAACCCCAGCTCTTTTTGTTGTCATGCGTCAATTCGAGCTGAGTCACTTTGAAGCTCTCGGCAATTTCCGGCGCAAGCAGGTACCCGTGCTGGAATCCGACCTCGGCTGGCGTTCCCTCGAGGTGCACAAATGTCCAGCCGCTTTTTTCCGGGCGGCGCGACGCATTCTTCAATCGCGGATCAGCTTGGGGCTCACGGGAAGCGAGCGATATGGCGACGAACAGCAAAGGCGGCGCCACCAACAACAGAGCGGTTTTCATCGATGCACGGGGCATGCGTTACCTCCAGTGACCTATTATAGTGAGGACCGTATGGGCGCGCAGCACTAAGTTGCTAGCCGCAGCTCCCACCGCCATGTATGTTCGAGAGATACACGGAAGAGGCGCGCCGGGTAGTATTTATGGCGCGCTATGAAGCGAGCCAGGCCGGTAGCCCTGAAATCACGATTGAGCACCTCTTGCTGGGCTGGATGCGGGAGTGCGCGCGTCTCAATATTCAGAATTTTCTCTCCCCCGCGGCGATGGACTCCATTCGAAGCCAGATCGAGCCGCAATCTCCCCTTCGGGAGAAAATCTCAACGTCGGTAGATCTCCCCCTCAACGGTGAATCGAAGCGGGCGCTGGCTTTTGCCGCTGAAGAATCCCTGCGCCTCGGGCACCAGCACATTGGGCCCGATCACTTACTGCTCGGCTTGCTTCGTGAAGAGAAGAGCCTGGCGGCGGACCTGCTTCAGCAGCATGGAGTAACGATCGCCACAGTCAGAGAGAGACTCCAGCACCCACCGGCCGCAGCAACACTGTCAATCAGCCGTGAACAGACGTCCGTGATTGCGGAAACCTGCCGCGACCTGACGGCGGTGGCTACGCAAAACGCATTTCCTCCTCTGATCGGGCGAGAGCGCGAGCTGGAGAGCATCATTCAGGTACTTGGCCGGCGCAACGGAAACAACCCCGTGTTAATTGGCGAGTCGGGTGTCGGCAAAACCACGATTGTGGAAGGCCTGGCACAGCGAATTGTGGACGTTAAGGTGCCCGAATTCCTCAAGGCGGCTCGGATCCTCGCATTGGCCCCCCAGGGCTTTGTTGATTCTCCAAAGGCTCGCCGGGAGTTCCAGCAGAAATTCACTGACTTGCTGGCAGAAATCGAGGATCAATCGAACCTGATTCTGTTTATCGACGGGCTCTTCGAGCCTGCTGCGCGAACTGGCGGTTCGTTCGGCGATGTGCTCGGACCGCTGCTGGCCGCACTCTCCTTTCGTCAATGCATAGCGACAGGGACGCCAGCAGGATTCCGGGAGGCAGTTCAGAGAGATCCGGTTGTGGAGCGCTACTTCCGCGTGGTCCAGATCTCTCCGCCAGACGAGAAGGACTCCGTTCTGATTCTGCTTCGAGAGAAAGAGAAGTACGAGAAGTTCCACGCTGTGGCATACCAGGATGCGGCGATCGAGGCTGTGGTCCTTGGCTCGGTCCAGTTCATGCCGCACCGCCACCTCCCGGAGAAAGCTCTGGATCTGCTGGACGAGGCGGGCTCACGCGTCAAGCTCCAGCACGAGGTGGAGCCCAATGAAATCGTGGCGTGCCGGCAGCGGGTTCGTTCGATCATCCGCCAAATGGAAGCCGCCCTGGCGAGCCATGACTTTGTGAAATCGCGTTCGTGCGCGGAGGTAGAACGCCGGGAGCGGGCAACACTGAGACTCCTGCGCGAGAAGTACAAGCTCGACGATGTCTCCCTGAGAGTGGTAACCCGGGAAGACATCGAAGAGTTGATCGCGGACCGAACTGGATTGCCTCTTGAAGCAGTCAGGCAGCGCCTCCGGAAGAGGTGAGCCGCACGCGAGTGCCCTATGATAGTGGGAACGGTATGGTTACGCAGCGCAAGCTGACCGCGCACGTGAAAGCCGCGGGTTGAGCGTCCAAACTGAGTCCAACGGTGTTGGACAAAGTGCTGGCCGCGATTCCGCGCGTCACGAATGAGAACGTGCTGGTAGGGTTTGATACCGCCGACGATGCCGGCGTGTACAAGCTGACGCCGGAGCTCGCCCTGGTGCAGACCGTCGATTTCTTCACACCGATCGTCGACGATCCTTACACTTACGGTGCCATCGCCGCGGCCAACGCGCTGAGCGACGTGTATGCCATGGGCGGCAAACCGATCTCCGCGCTGTCCATCCTGGCGTATCCGGCCAAGGGAGACCTCGACGATCTGGAACAGATTCTGAAAGGCGGCGCCGCCAAGATTCATGAATCCGGCTGCGTGATTCTCGGCGGCCATAGCATTGCCGATGAAGAGGTGAAGTTCGGTTATGCGGTCACCGGCGCAGTGCATCCGGACAAATTCAAGCCCAACGCGGGCGCACGGGCCGGTGACGCACTGGTGTTCACCAAGCGGTTGGGCACCGGCGTGATTACAACCGCCCTCAAACGGGAGATCGCCAGCGAAGCCCATGTGCAGGCTGCTATCGATTCCATGCTGCTCTTGAACCGCCGCGCCTGCGAGGCTATGCTCGAGTTCGAAGTTCACGGCTGCACCGACGTCACCGGCTTCGGTTTGATCGGCCATGCGCGCGAAATGGCGATCGCCAGCGGCGTGACGCTGGAGATCGACACGGCCGCCGTGCAATTCCTCCCTGGAGCGCTGGACTACGCGCGCCAGGGCGCCCTGCCCGGCGGCCTGAAGAATAATCGTGAATTTGCTTCCGGGGCGGTGGAGCCGGCGCGAGAGATCCCGGCGGAAGTCGAAAACCTGCTCTACGATCCGCAGACGTCTGGAGGCCTGCTGATTTCGATATCGGAAAAAGACGCGCCGCTGCTAGAAAGAAAGCTTCCCGGGGCGTACCGGATCGGACGCGTACTGGCAAAAAATGCGAAACCCATCCGCTTACTCTGACGCCCCCGTCGGCCTGCTCGATCCATGAATGCCAATCCAATCATCGTAGCGCTCGACGTGGAGTCGGCAGCAGAAGCGCGCGCGCTGTTCACTCGAATCGGCTCCGCCGTGACCTTCTATAAAGTCGGCATGGAACTTTATGCGGCCGCGGGCATGGATTTCGTCCGCGAGCTGATTGCCGGCGGCAAAGATGTTTTCCTCGATCTCAAGTTTTACGACATCGGCGAAACCGTGAAGCGGGCCGTCAGCCAGGTGGCGCGCACCGGCGTCCGATTCCTCACCGTGCATGGTTCGACCGCTGTCATGCGGGCCGCCGTAGAGGGCCGGGCTGGATCGCCGCTCAAGCTGCTGGCGGTCACCGTGCTCACCAGTTTCGATCAGCAGGACCTCGCCGATCTCGGCTATCCATGCGCGCCCGCCGATTTGGTGGAACTGCGCGTTCGAAAGGCCATGGAAGCGTGCATGGACGGAATCGTGGCGTCGCCACTGGAAGCCCGGTCCATTCGCGTGCTGGCCGGTCCGCGTGCCATTCTGGTAACGCCTGGCGTACGATCGGCCAGCGCCGGCAAAGGCGATCAGAAGCGCGTCGCCACACCGGCCGAAGCCATTCGCGATGGCGCCGATTATCTCGTGATTGGGCGCCAGATTACGCGCGCCGCTGATCCCGCCGCCGCTGTCAGCGAAGTCCTCAATGAGGTCCACGCAATATCGCGCGCGTAGGCTGCATGGAGACCGTTTATCATCTGATCTCGCAGTATGGGCTGATCGCGGTCTTCTGTCTGCTGGTTCTGGGGATTGTCGGGCTACCAGTACCGGACGAAACGCTGCTCACGTTTTCGGGCTACCTGGTTTTCAAAGGGCACTTCCAGTTTTTGCCCACGGTTGCCGCCGCATATGCAGGTAGTGTTTGCGGCATCACGGTGAGCTACACCATCGGTCGGACGGGAGGCCTTTATCTAATCCACAAGTACGGACCCTACGTGCACGTCACACGGAATCGCCTCGACAAGGTCCACGAGTGGTTCGAGCGTTTCGGCCGCTGGGCCTTGTTCTTCGGATATTTCATGCCGGGTGTCCGGCATTTCACGGCCGTGGTCGCTGGCAGCTCCGAGCTTGAGCCTCACATTTTTGCGATGTTCGCCTACAGCGGCGGGTTTCTCTGGGTGCTCAGCTTCGTTTCGCTCGGATACTTTCTAGGGGATCAGTGGTCGCGAATGGACCGTGAGATTCACGGAGTTCTACTATGGTTGACTCTTGCGGCTGTAGCAGCGGCCTTGGCGTATTGGTGGTGGCTGCGGCGCAAGAAGGCGGCTAAGTGAGTCGAACCTGTCAGCCTCAGAAATTGACAGAATGCCGCCGCATGCATTGCAGGCAGATGTACTGGCCTTGAACGGGTCGTGTGATCTCCTGATGCATCCGGCGGCAAGTGAAATCCCCCAGGCGTTCAAGAAAATTTAACCAGACAGACACGTAGCGCTTCATACCAAGCCTCCTGATTTCGGAAGGGACCGCTTTCGCTGTCTCCGTTTTGTTCTAGCAGGTTAAAGCTTTCAGGCAGGAGTGTACAATCCGGAAATGACCTGACTGTGAACTACATGATATGAAGCAGGTTAATTTACACAGGAGATGCAGTACTTAGTTGGTGACCGCGGACATGGAAGCGCCACGAGTCTCTTCGACAATGCGTCCATCGAAGAGCCGGACCACACGATCAGCAGTGCGCGCATAGCGAGGATCGTGGGTGACCATGCAGATGGTCGCTCCGGAACGATGCAGGTCGCGCAACAGATCCATAACGGCTTCGCCATTGGCCGAATCGAGATTCCCGGTTGGCTCGTCGGCAAGCAGAATGGCGGGATTTCCTACCAGCGCTCGAGCCACTGCGACGCGCTGCTGCTGGCCGCCTGAGAGCTGCGAAGGATAGTGTTTCATGCGGTGCGACATACCCACCCGTTCCAAAGCTTCCTGAACGTGCATCTTGCGCTCGCGCGCCGGCATGTTGCGATATGTCAGCGGTAGCTCGACGTTCTCGTAAACCGTGAGGTCGCCAATCAAGTTGAACGCCTGGAAGATGAAGCCGATTTCCCGGTTGCGGATGCGGGCTCGATCGCGCATTTTAAGCGTCTCGACCGGCGTCTGGTTGAGGATGTACTTGCCGTCTGACGGTGTGTCCAATAGGCCCAGAATCGCTAGCAGAGTAGATTTGCCGCAACCTGAGGGCCCCGAGATCGAAATGTAATCGCCGCGATTGATCTCCAGGTGAATCCCAGCCAGGGCATGGGTTTCCACTTCATCCGTGGTGAAGACCTTCGTGACACCGTGCAGTTGTAACAGCGGTTCCATCCATCACCTCCATCGGCGAGATTTACGAGTCAGTGGACGCAATTGTTCCCGAAAAAGTTCCTGGAAGCTGTTTCAACGCAACAAAACCTCCTCAAAAAACTGCACGGCCCGGGGATCCTGCGATTGGCCCAGCCAGAACATAGCCTGTTTGCGCACGGCAGGGTTCCGATTGCTGCGGGCCACTTGAATCAATAGTGGCACACCCTGGTCGGGCGGGAGCTGCTGGAGTGCGAAAACCGCCTGTTTTTTTACGCCCGTATCAGGGTCGTCGTCGATCGCGCTGGTAATGGCTGAGGCGGCCTTCTGGCCGGCTTTTTGCGCTAGCCAGAACAGCGCCTGGCTCCTAACATGAGCGCTACGGTCTTTTTTCGCCACCTCGATCATAGCCGGTACGGCTTCCGGCTCCTTGCTGACGCTCAACCCAAATATGGCTTTCTCGCGCACGCGGTCGCTCGGATCCTGTGCGACCAGGCGTCGCAGAACCTCATATCCGCGGTGGCCGCGGGCGCTGCCTAGCCAGAAAGTGGCCTTTTCCCTTAAGGATTCAGGCTGCCCGGGTGTAACAAATGTTTCAAGCGCCTGATCGGCGGCGGGATCGGCATGCAGCGCAATGGCACTGATGGCGGGTTCGCTGCGGCGGTGATGGCCCTCGTCGCCGGCCTCGCGCGCGAACTTCGTCAAGAACGATACACTCTCAGCCGCCGGCACGCCGGTGAACCAGTGAACTGACAAACCGCCGGCATCCAGTTCACAGTCCGCTGAGAATGTCCGGATGCGGTCTACAGCGTGATTTTCAATACGGAAGAGAACGAAGATATCGCCCGCGCCTTCAAGTTGAATCGGACCTGCCGCGCCGCCTGACACCGTCGTTCCAGCTCTGGCGCCTTCGAGTGCGCAGCCGCGGCAGCAGCGGTTTCCGGCTCCATCTTCGAACGAACTGTAACAGCACATCTGGTGCTGGCCTGGAACAGCGCGAATGGCGTAGCCGATCCATCCCGGACCAGTCTGAGCAGCAGCGATTGACTGGAATTCGCGCTCCAGCCCTAAGGTAACCGCGCGGACATCGAATTTCGCGTTGGTGATTCGCGGCTGCTGCGCCCATGAGATGCCGGCGAATACTGCGAGAAACAGAACGGGTCTCATTTGTTCAACAGCTCCATCAGATAATCCGTGCCTTCCTTCGACCCCATGTTTGAAAGGCGCTGCACGATATCCTTTTTCAGCTCGACATTGGTCTCCTTGCGCGCCAGTTCGACCAGCGCGTGGCTGTTGCCCTGGATGAACAGCGCGTTAATAACCGCCTTGCGAATGCTTGGATCCGACTCGCTCGAATACATGGAGACCAGCGCCGGGCCGGTATGCTCGGCGCCCATCGTGCCCAGCCGGTTGATCGCATCGCGGCGCAACTCGGGCTCTTTGGCCGTGCGCGCGATCTCCAGCAGCCGGTCGGAGGCCCCGCCCACAAAGAACGCGTTCACAAACTGCCGCTTGATCTCCACTGACGTCTCCACTTGATAAAGCTGCCACAGTTCGCTCTGCGCTCCCAGCACTCCCAACTGATTGATGGCGAAATGCCGGAGTTCGGGATTGCTCTCGCCCTTAGCAGCCGTCAGCAGTTGATCTTTCGCGCCGGCCACCATGAAGCTGTTCAGCACCGCTCGCTTGGCGGCAACGTCGGTCGCCACTTTATAAATCTCGCCCAGCTCCTGGCGCGCACCCAGAACACCCAGTTGGTTGATGGCGAAGCGCTGGAGTTCGGAATTCTTCTCGCCTTTGGCTGCGGCGAACAATTGGTCTTTGGCGCCTGCGATCATGAGGCCGTTCAGGACGGCGCGTTTGACCGCCACATCGCTAGCCACGCTGTAGACTTCGCCCAGTTCCTTGCGCGCGCCCATCACGCCCAGGTAATTCACGGCCTTCATCTGCAAGTCGGGATTGGAGTTGCCCTTAGCCATATCCACCACAAGCTGCCGCGCGCGTGACGAGCCGCTCTGGGTGAGCACAAACAACGCCCGCTCCTTCACCTTGGGCGATTGCGAACTGTGCAGCAGCTTTTCCAGCAGCGGAACGGCGCGATCGGGATCGGAGTTCATGAGACCGTTCAGAGCCATGAGCTTCAGCTCCTCGTCGCCGGCCGCCTCCGGGCTGACCGGCTTTCCAGATTGCTGCCGCACCTCGAGTATCGAACGCCTTAGCGTCATCCAGCCAGCGGCTGCTGGGATAGCTCTTGCGCAGCTCCGCAATGGCGGCAAGCGCCTCCTCGCGCCGGCCCAGCCTGTTCAGGGCATAAGCTTTCCAATAAAGGGCTCCGTCTGCGCGTGCACCGCCGCGGCTGATCACTTCGGTGAAACTCTCCACGGCATCGTCCCAGTGGCTGCGTTCGATGCTGTGCTGGCCCCGCTCGTAAAAGCGGTCGCTTTCGTCCGAACGTGGCGCCCGGGGCGGCGCCTGCAATAGAAAAGCCTGTTGCTGAGCCATAGAACCAATCTCGGGCGGATGCATCAGTGCGATCACAGGTTCAATCGGCTCCAGCGGTGCCAATGGTTCCACAGGCTCGATAGGTTCCGGCGGTTCGATCAGATCGGGCGGTTCGACTGGGTCGAGCGGGGCCAGCAGAACTCCGGGCACACCGCCATCGATGCCTCCAGGTACTCCGCCAACAACGCCATCGATCACACCGTCGAGTACGCCATCGAGGACACCCTCAACCGGTGGTTCCGGCGGCAAGGGCATCAGCGGAGGCGCCGGGCCAACCAAGACGCGTGGTGTGGCCGGAGCCCGCGGCGGCAACGGCGGCTGCGATAAATCCTGCGACCGCAGCATCGATGCGCCCAGCGCAATGGTGACGGTCAAACCTAAACTAAAAAATCGATTCATTGGTTCTCCACCTGGTCCTGTTCGGCCCGCTCCTGGTCGCGTTCAGCCGATTCTTGATCCCGCTCAGCCGCTTCCTGATCACGTTCGGCGGCCTCTTGATCGCGCTCAGCAGCTTCCTGGTCGCGTTCGGCGAATTCCTGGTCGCGCTCCGCCATTTCCTGATCTCTTTCGGCCATCTCCTGATCGCGCTCGGCGAGTTCCTGATCGCGTTCGGCGTCCTGTTCGTCCATGTCGGCCTGCCGCTCATCGTCCGAATCCGCCGCCGGCCGCGGCTGATGCATGGCCTCCCGATTCGGCGCGTCTGCAGGCTTCTGCGCCAGCATTACACCAGCCACTACGAATGCAAACATCGCCAGCGTCTTCATTTCGCCTCCCGTCATAGCGCCGTACTGGCCTTACCTTGCGGCGGCGGTACTTCACGCTCCCGTAAATTGCTGCTCACCACGCGTATCTTGAAAAGAATTCCCTGAGACTCAATCCGCTGGCGCACCTGCTCGAATTCGGCGGAATCCAGCTTTGAAGGACTATGCGCAACCTCGAGCAACACGCGCTCGAGCTCATCCAGCACGCTGGAAACGGCGCGGTCACCGCTCTTCAGCGCTGCCTGGCGGTACAGCCGGTTCTCGCCAATCAGATCTTCGGCGCGCCGCTGCTCTTCGGAAATATCTACCGTCCCTTTGGACTCATTGTTCACCAGCTCCACCAGAATCATCTGCGATCGCTCCAGATGGTCACCCACGGCCACCATCATGATGCGCTCGCGCACCGGGCCCGAAAGGCCCGCCATTTGCCGGCGCTGGGAAACTCTTCCCGCCAGAAATGCCCCGATCAGCAGCGCGGCCATGGCCGCCGCGGCTACCAGCCGCCTGGGTGCGAACCAGCAGGTCCACCACCGCTCGGCCGACTGCGCCAGTTGCGGCGCGATTCTGTGCCAAACCCGGCTCCCATACGCTGCGGCCGGCTCCGGCGCCTTGAGTCCATCCATGGCGTCGAGCACGCGCGCTAGCGATTCCAGATTCGCGCGGCAGGCTTCGCAAGCCTGTAGATGCTGCTCGACTCCGCCGTCGTGAACTTCGCCGTAATAATGCAGAACCAGTTCGTCTTCGTTCAAATGCTTCATGACTTTGCCGCACTCACCGCTGGCTCGAGAGCTTTGCGGAGTTTCTGTACTGCGCGAAATACGCTGTGCTTGGCCGCTCCGCTGTGCACTCCCAGCGCCTTGCCGATCTCTTCAATGCACACCCCTTCGTAGTGGCGCAGCACGAAAGCCGTTCGCTCCATTGGACTCAGGCTTTCGAGTGCAGGAGCGAGCAACTGTTGCAGCTCCCCACTGAATGCCAGGCGATCGGGAGTAGGGTCTCCCGCAGCCACCGCTGATTCCAGTTCCTGGCCTTGTTCGTCGACCGGCGTTTGCTGCTCTCTCCGCCGCTGGCGAGACCGGATGAAATCCAACGAGCAGTTGGCTGCAATCCGGTAAAGCCAGGTGCCAAAACTGGCCCTCCCGTCGAATCTGCCGATCTGGCGGTAAGCCCTCAGAAACGTCTCTTGCACCAGGTCTTCCGCGTCATGTTCATTGCCCGTCATACGAAAGGCCAGACGGAACACACTATGGCTATGGCGCTCCACAAGCACACGATACGCGTCGGAATCCCCGGCGCGGACCTGTGCGACTGTCGCGGCATCGCTTTGTTCCATCCGGCTGCTCTTTAGACTGTAGAATGGTCTGGCGGTTAGGTGGGTTCCGCGGGGAATTCAGAGCGCGTCCGCTAGGGTTGCCTTCCTCCGAAAATTAGGCGAAGGCGGCACGGCGCGGGTCTAAAGCGGCTGACGACGAGCGCCTTCAGCGGTCGCGAGCATCATTGGCAAGGCGTTTTAGCCGGCGCTGAACGTCCTTCCAGGCGACACGTGGTTCGGCCTTTCTATGCTCGGCGATCCAGGTGTCGTAAATCTCTTCCCAGAGCCTGCGGTGCTGTCTCAAGTCCAGCTTCACGACCTCACTTCACTTTCCGCCGCGCGATCACCCGAACTTTGCGAGCCTTCGACACCGCCCCAAGCGTCAGCGCTTCGCGGGCGATTTCAGCCTGCTCTTCCTGGTGCCGTTTGAGCGAGCCGGTGGCTGGGCTGGCGCTCTCCGGACGGCCCACATAGCGCAGTTCACGGCGAGTTGGCTCGAGCAACGGGCGGAACTGTTCGGACACAAACCGCCAGGCGCCCATGTTGCGCGGCTCCTCCTGCGCCCAGACCACTTCAGCGGTGAGCGGATAGCGCAGCAGAATATCTTTGACTAGTGTCTCAGCGAACGGATACAACTGCTCGATCCGCACGATGGCGACGTTTTCCAAATTTGGTTCTTCGCGGGCGGCCGTGAGGTCGTAATAAGATCTGGCCGGTGCAGAAAACCACGCGCCCCACGCGGCTAGTGTCCAGGCTTGCAGTATCATCCAGCACCTCTCGGAAGCCGCCGTGGTCAGATCTGCAAAAGTGGAAGTGGCGCGCGGGTGCCGCAACATGCGTTTGGGCGTGAAGATAATGAGCGGCTTGCGCATACCCCGTCTGTCGGCGCCGCCGCGCATCTGGCGCCGCAGCAGATGGAAATATTGCGCGGGCGTCGAGCAGTTCGCCACCTGCATGTTCCCCTCGGCGGAGAGCACCAGAAACCGCTCGATGCGCGCGCTCGAATGTTCCGGCCCCTGCCCTTCGTAGCCGTGCGGCAGCAACAAAACCAGCCCGCTGGGCTGCCCCCACTTGGCTTCGGCGCTGGCGATGAACTGGTCGATCATGATCTGGGCGCCGTTCGCGAAATCGCCGAACTGCGCCTCCCACATCACCAGTGTCAGCGGATCGGCCACGCTGTATCCGAACTCGAATCCCAGCACTGCGTACTCGCTGAGCGAGCTGTCGAAAACATCGAATCGGGCCTGGTTCGGCGCCAGATGCTGCAAGCGGAATATACTTGCGGCCGGTCTCGGCGTCATAGAAAACAAAGGTGGCGTTGGCTGAAAGTGCCTCGGCCGGAATCCTGGCCGCTCAGCCGCACCGGCGTGCCTTCCAGCACCAGCGTGCCGAATGCGAGCGTCTCGCCAAACGCCCAGTCGATAGGCCCGCTCTTTTCATGCGCCTCTTTGCGCTTCTCGATGAAGCCATGCAGCTTGGGGTGCAGATGGAAATTCGCAGAGAACGTGGTAACGCCGCGCACCACGCGCTCGAGCGTCTCGCTGGTCCACGCTAGGCGCGTGCGGAATGATGGCGATCTCTTCTTCGGGGACCGAGCTCAGCTCCTGCATCTCGAAGCGCTCAGCGTTTTGCTGCGCCGGCGTCAAAAGCGTCGGAAAGCCGCTGCATCTCGCGTTTGCGCATGGCCGCGACTTCGACCGCAGTCACCACATCCTCACGCGCCAACCGTTCGCCGTAGAGCGTAGCCACCGAAGGGTGGTCTTTGATCTTCTTGTAGAGCAGCGGCTGCGTGTAACTGGGATCGTCGGCTTCGTTGTGTCCCCACCGCCGGTAGCAGAACATATCGATCACGACGTCTTTCTTGAACTCCTGCCGGTAATCGAACGCAATCTGCGCCACGCGAATGGCCGCTTCCGGATCGTCGCCGTTGACGTGGAAGATCGGGCGCCTGGACCATGCGTGCCACATCGGTGGAATAGGGCGTCGACCGCGCTTCGTCGGGCAGAGTGGTGAAGCCGATCTGGTTGTTGATGATCAGATGGATCGTGCCGCCGGTCGAATAACCGTCAAGCTGCGACAGATTCAGCGTCTCCGCAACTACACCCTGGCCGGCGAAAGCCGCGTCGCCATGGATCAGCAGCGGAATCACACGCGCGCGCTCCGTATCGCCCAGCCGGTCCTGTTTGGGGCGCACGATGCCTTCTACGACCGGATCGACCGCCTCCAGGTGGCTTGGGTTCGGCGCAACCGACACCACGATCTCCTTGCCTGACGCCGACCGCCGCACGCCACTGGCGCCCAGGTGATACTTCACGTCGCCCGAGCCCTGCGTGCTCGCGGGATCGATATTGCCTTCAAATTCCGAGAAGAGTTGCCCCAGCGGCTTGCCGACGACATCAGCCAGCACGGTCAGCCGTCCGCGGTGCGCCATGCCCATCACCACTTCGTGAACGTTGTGCTCTGCCGCCCGGTCCAGAAGTTCATCCAGAATCGCGATCGCCGTTTCCGCTCCCTGCAGCGAGAATCGCTTCTGGCCCACGAAGCGGGCATGAAGGAAATGTTCGAACTCCTCGGCGCCGATACAGGTGCTCCAGAATCCGCGTGCGCACTTCGCGGTCCAGCGGCCAGTTGATTCGCCTCCGGCTCCATGCGCTGTTGCAGCCAGCGCTTCTGCTCCGGATGCTGGATGTTCATGTACTCGCACCCGATTTTGCCGCAGTAGGTCTGGCGCAGTGTTTCGAGAATCTCTCGGAGCGTGGCCACAGCCTTGGGCGAACCCTCGCCAATGGCTTCGCCGAGCGAGCCGGTGAGAAACTCGCGGTCGAGATCCCAGATCGTCAGGCCGTAGCGCAGCGGATCGAGCTCGGGATGGTAGCTCGGTTCGCCGCCGAGTGGATCGAGATCGGCTATGAGGTGCCCGCGCACGCGATAGGCGTTGATCAACTGCAGGACCGCAGCTTCTTTGGCGACTTCCGCGGCGCGCCCGCTCACGCCCGGCAGGCTCACCTGGCGGTCGGGCTCCCATCGCACCGGGTTGTACGGCAGCTTCAGATGCTCGAAAATCTCTTCGTAGAATCCGTCATCGCCATTCACCAGCGACTGCAGCTTTCCCAGGAACATGCCGGATTCCGCGCCCTGGATGATGCGGTGATCGTAAGTGCAGGTCAGGGTCATGACTTTGCTGATGCCCAGCGTGGCTCGCATCTCCGGCGCTGTACCCTGGTATTCCGCCGGGTAGTCGATCGTGCCGGCCGCGATGATCGCTCCCTGCCCGGTCATCAGGCGTGGGATGGACTGCATGGTGCCCACCGTGCCCGGATTGGTGATGGAAATGGTAGTTCCCTGGAAATCTTCCGGCGTCAGCTTGCCGCCGCGCGCGCGACTCACCAGGTCATCGAAAACCGTGACGTACTGCTGGAAATCCATCTCGCCGGCATTCTTGATATTGGGAACCAGCAGATTGCGCCCGCCGCCCTTGCCCGGCACATCCACCGCAATGCCCAGATTGATTTTTTTCCGAACCACGCGAAACGGCTCGCCATTCTGTTCCGCGTACGCGTGATTTAGGCCCGGAAAATATTCCAGGGAGCGCACCACAGCCCAGCCTATGATGTGCGTGTACGAGACCTTGCTCTTCCCAAGCAGCGAGCGGTGATGATTGATGATGCGGCGGTTCTCATCGATGACTTTGACGGGAATGGTTCGCTGAGAAGTGGCCAGCGGAATCGCCAGGCTGGCGTCCATATTCAAGGCGATTCGCGCGGCGGCTCCGCGCATGGGGATCAGCTCTTCGGACGGGCTTGCGGGGGTTGATGCCGGGCAGCCTCAGGCGGCTTTGTTGCCGCCGGGCTCCCATTGCCCTTAGTCTGTTCGAACACGTGTTTCCAGCTCTCGTCCACCGCGCCGTGGTCGCTCAGATATTGTTGATACAGCTCGTCTTCGAGCCAGCTATTAATTCCCTTTTCAGGATCGGATTTCACTGCCATCGAGGAGGTATGCCTTCTTAATTGATGATACAGGAATAGGAAGAGGTGCGCGGCGTTCGCGTCCTAAACCGACCCTTCATCACACTCACGGCAGTAACGCGATTCGTTTTGCTGAGCCGCGACCGCGAGGAAGCGGTTCCACGATCTTTGTTTACGCCGAGTACTCCTTTGCGCTCGAACGAATCGCCAGAATCACTTTCCGCTCTGGCACCGAACGCCTTAGCAGCTCGATCTCGTCCATCGCCCCGCTCAACGGCAGCGCCGCTTGCCCGCCCTGGGCCGCCGATCGGCAGAAGGCCATCATGATCTCAAAGCCCTTATACGCGCTTGCGAAGTTGCAGGCGTGCACCTTCTTCTCGTCATCCAGCCAGTCGGCCATTTCCTGAATGTAAGGCGGCATGTCGAGGTCGTAGTTCATCGAACCCGTGCCTGAATGCGCACCCGTCTTCGTCACCGCGCGCCAGCCGCCGCCGGTCAGCACTTCGGCGAACCCTTCCGTGCCCTGCGCGCCGATGCGGCACTTGCGCCACCAGTAATCGACCTCCGGCACATCGGGTGCGCCCGCACCGCACTCGATCACCCCGTGCACGCCGTTAGCAAAGTGGATGAATCCCGCAATGTAATCTGGCGACGGATGGATGTCGGTCAGCTTGCCCCGGCCTGCGGCCTGCGCCATCACCCATTCGGCCTCGGCGTCGTTATTGAACCAGCGCAGATAGTCCACCAAATGCGAAAGCATGTGCATCATCCATCCGGTCGCGGTCCCGTAGACCGTCTGGAGTCGGCCCAGCGCCCCACTCGCCACTAGCTCCCCCACCTTTTTGTAGTGCTCGCCGTAACGGTGCTGATGGCTCACTACAGCTTTCACTCCGCTCCCGGCCAGCAGATCGCGTACCTGGAAACCTTCGGCGCTGGTGAGCGCGATAGGCTTTTCCATGGCGATGAGCTTCGCGCCGCTCTCGATACCAATGCGAACCATAGAGGCGCGGATGTTGGGCAGCGTGCAGAAGCAAAAAACGTCTGGCTTGACGGCACGGGCGACTTCGGCGGCATCGGTCCCCTTGACACCCACGCCCAGCTTGGCGGCCGCGTCATCCAGCCGCGCCTTATCGATTTCGCAGATGCCCGCAACTTCAAAGCGCGGGTTGGCCTGAAACGCAGTCGCATGGTGCATGCCCCGCTTGCCCATGCCGACGACGACAACCTTGTACTTATTGGCCACGCTTCATACCGTCCGATCCCATTCGAGAGTTTTCGCAATCACTGCGTCCACCTCTTCCGGGGTGAGTTCCGGGAACATTGGAAGCGAAATGCAGCACGCCGCGTTGCGCTCCGCATTGGGAACCGGCCCGGCGATGCGCGCCTGTTTGCCCCATGGATAGCCTTCCTGCTGGTGAATGGCGATGTCGTAGTGGCATTTGGCGTCGATTCCGTTCTGAACGAGGAATTTCAGCAGCGGTTCGCGATGTTCGGGCCGCTTGGTCTCGATTACGTATAGATGGAAGGCGTGATGGTAGCCGGGTGTGGCGTACGGTAGCGTAATATTCTGCGCGTCCTTCAGGCACGCGGTATACCGCGCCGACCATTTCCGGCGCAGATTGTTCCATTCGTCGATGTGCTTCAGCTTCGCGCTGAGTACTCCCGCGTGGATGTCGTCCAGGCGGCTGTTGAAACCATAGCTATGGCACGAGCGCTTTTCCGATCCGTGATTGCGCAGCCTGCGCACGACGTGGTCGATGGTCTCATTGTTGGTCACCACGGCGCCGCCATCGCCGAAGGTCCCAAGGTTTTTCTGGATGATGAAACTGGTGCAGACCGCGTCGCTCAGCTCGCCGATCTTGAAACCGTCGCCCCGCGCGCCAATGGCCTGCGCGTTGTCTTCGATGACGAAGAGCTTGTGCTTGTCGGCGATCTTGCGGATAGCTTTCATGTCGGCGCACTGGCCGTAGAGGTGAACTGGCACCAGCGCCTTGGTCTTGGGGGTAATGGCGGCTTCGATTTTCGAAGGATCGATGCAGTTGGTCCTCGGATCGGAATCGACGAAGACCGCTGTCGCGCCTGCAATCCAGATCGCTTCCGCCGTCGCGAAAAAGGTATTGGGATGCGTAATGCATTCGTCGCCCGGGCCAATCCCGAGAGCCATGAACGAAAGCCACAGTGCGTCCGTGCCGTTTCCGACGCCGACGGCGTACTTCGTTCCGTGATAATCCGCGAATTCTTTTTCGAAGCGCTTGAGCATCGGCCCCATTACGTACTGGCCGCTCTCCAGGACTTCCTGGAGGTTCTTGTCGATCTCTGCCTTGATGCTGTGATACTGCCTGACGTGGCCGTAGAATGGCACGGTCATCGGGTGAGTCTCCTTTTTTTCTGGTGAAGATTTTTAGTATATCAAGTGCTCCGGGATCCCACCCGGCGCCATGATCGCCTATTAATCTTTTCCATGATGACCGGCACGTTTACAATGGAAGCATGCGCATCCTTCTCTTCAGCGGCAAAGGAGGCGTGGGGAAGACCAGTCTTGCCGCGGCTACCGGCCTGCATTTGTCGCGCCTGAATTACCGCACGCTGGTGATGAGCGTGGATCCGGCGCACAGCCTGGCCGACGCCTTTGATTTCGAAATCAGCTTGTTTCAAGAAAAAACCAACGACCCGTATCCGATCAACGAAAAACTCTCCATCCTCGAAGTCAATATCCAGAAAGAGATCAAGCGGCACTGGCGCGAGATTTCTACCTACGTAATTTCGGTGCTTGCGAACCACAGGCATCAGCGACGTAGAGGCTGAGGAGCTGGCCATCCTGCCTGGCATGGAAGAGCTGAGCGCGATGATGTACGTGAACCAGTTTCGGCGCGAAGGACGATACGACGTGATCGTGCTGGATTGCGCGCCCACGGCTGAATCCATGCGCTTCGTCAGCATGCCCACCACGCTCGAATGGTACATGAAACACGTGTTCCCGTTTCAGCGCGGGCTGCTTAAAGCGGTGCGCCCGGTGGCCAACCGCATTTCACCGGTCGAGCTGCCGACCGACAGCTACTTCGCGAACGTGCAGGATCTTTTCGGCCGGCTCGACGGGATCTCGGACCTGCTCGAAGATCCGAAGGTGACGAGCGTGCGCCTCGTGACCAATCCCGAAAAGATGGTGCTGCGCGAAACACAGCGCGCGTTCGTTTACTTTTCGCTCCACGGACTGACGGTGGACGGCATTATTGTGAATCGCGTGCTGCCACAGGCCATCAAGGATGACATGGTTTCAAGAGTGGCGGGCTTCGCAGGCGAAGGTTCTGCTGGAGATCGACGAGTACTTCGCGCCGGTGGCGGTGAAGCGCGTTCCGCTGTTCACGCACGAGGTGTTGGGACGCGAGCGCCTGGAAGAGCTGGCGCGTGTGCTCTACGAGGAGAAAGAAGATCCGGCAGCGGTCTTGCGCACCGAGGCTCCGTACACATTCGTGAAACGCAACGCGCCACTACGAGGTGCGGCTGAGGCTGCCGTTCGCGGTCAAGGGCGAAGTTGGGTTGTTCAAGAAGGGCGACGAGCTGGTGGTAGAAATCGGCACGCTGCGGCGGCATATCGGGCTGCCAACGTCGATGTCGGCCCTCACTCCCACTAAGGCCACGTTACAGAATAAAATATTAACAGTGGAGATGAGGGAAGGCTGATATGGACGAAAAACAAACTGCCCAGGCGCCGCACGGATGCTTTTTCTGTGATGTGGCCGCGCCACAGATCGAGGCGTTTTTTGACCGCTGCTGGCCGGAGCCGACACAGGAGCACTTCCGGAACGCACGCGTCGAGGTTCTGAAGGGGATTCGCAGTCTGCTGGACGCGCGCATCGAGAGGCTGTCGCAACATGCCCAGAGGGGCACCAAGGTCTCGGTGGAGTAGCCTTCACCGGCGCGCCTCGAAGAAACGCTGCAACAGTTCGACGCAGTCGGCTGCCAGCACGCCTTCCACGATCTCCAGCCGGTGGTTCAGCAATTCCGAATCCGCGATCTGAAACTTGCTGCGCACCCCGCCGAAACGCAGATCGCGCGTCCCGAACACCAGCCGCTTGACCCGCGCCGCTACCAGGGCCCCAGCGCACATGGCGCAGGGCTCGATGGTGACGTAGAGCGTCGCTTCTTCCAGGCGATAATTGCCGGCGGCCCGGGCGGCCTCCCGCAGGGCCAGGATTTCGGCGTGCGCGGTTGGATCGTTCGTGGCGATGGGTGAATTCGCACCCCGGCCAGTTACAAGTCCGTTAACGACAACTACCGCCCCTACCGGCACTTCTCCGGCGTCCCCGGCTTGGCGGGCTAGGTCCAGCGCTTCCCGCATGAACAAGGCTTCCTGCATGAACAATTCGGGCACGAACCTCGTAGCATAGAATAAATAGAAACAAATGTTTCGATATTTGCCGTTTGTCCTAAAGAACTCCTGGCGCAACCGCCGCCGGACCCTGCTGACGATTGTGAGTATCAGCGTGTCGCTCTGCCTGCTGGGCGTCTTGATGGCTATCTATTACGCCTTCTATTTCACCGACGCGACCCCTGCTCAGGCTCTCCGCCTGGTGGTGCGCAACAAGATCTCTCTGGCCGTGCCCATGCCCGAGTACTATCGCGACAAGATCAAGCAAATTCCGGGTGTGAAAGATGTGGCTGTTTCGCAGTGGTTCGGCGGTGTCTATAAAGACCGGCGCGACCCCAAGAATTTCTTCGCGCGTTTTGCCGTGGAGCCGGAGAGGATCATCGCTGTCCGAGGGGAGATGAAGATTCCGGAAGATCAGAAGCAGGCCTTCATTCACGAGCGCACGGCGTGCATGGTGGGCAAGGCGCTGGCGGAGAAACAGAATTTTCACCTGGGGGACCGCATTACGCTCCAGGGGGACATCTTCGCGGTGAATCTCGAATTGACCGTCAGGGCGATTTACGATGCGCCGGAAAACAACGAAGTCCTCTATTTCAACCTGGAATATCTGGATCAGGCGCTGGGGTCGAAGAGGTGGGGACAGATCGGGACGTTTTATGTGCTTGCGGACAGCGCGGAAGCGGTGCCCGGAATCGCCAAGGCCATCGACGACGACGTTCCGCAATTCGCCGGTGCAGACCAAGACCGAATCGGAGCGGCCTTCCAGCTGGGTTTCCTGTCGCTTCCTGGGCAACGTGAAGTGATTCTGCTGAGTATTTGCGCCGCGGTGACGTTTACGATTCTGCTGGTTTCGGCGAACACCATGGCGATGTCGGTTCGCGAGCGCGTGCGAGAAGTGGGCGTGCTCAAGACGCTGGGTTTCACCCGCGGCACGATTCTGTGGCTGATTCTGGGCGAAGCGGTGGCCATTGCGATCTTAGGCGGCGCGGTGGGAGTGGCACTGGCATCGGCGCTCTGTGGCGTGGTGCGGAGCGGTCCGGCATTTTCGGATGATCTAAGACATCTGACGATTCAGCCGCCGGTGGCGCTGGCTTGCCTGGGGTCGCCGCGGTGATCGGCGTGGTCAGCGCTCTTGTCCCGGCGTGGAACGCTTCGCGAACGTCCATCGTGGAGGCGCTGCGGAGCACGGATTAACATCATGGCCATTCCACTGACATACAATCTGCGCAACCTGGTGGTTCGCAAGACCACCACGGTGATGACCGCGCTGGGCATCGGCTTGACGGTGGCGGTGCTGCTGGCGATGCTGGCGCTGGTCGGCGGGCTGCAGACGTCGCTGCAGTCTTCGGGCGATCCGCTGCAGGTTCTGGTGCTGCGCAAGGGCTCGAATTCCGAGCTGTGCAGCCTGGTCACGCCTGCAAATTTCCAGGACCTGAAATTCAAGCGCGGAATTCGCGCAACGAGCTCCGGCCAGCCGCTGGCATCGCTCGAGATGGTCACAGTCATCAATCTGGCGAGCGTGGACGCGCCGCAAGGGATCAACGTGACGGTGCGCGGCATGACGCCGGCGGGCATCGAAATGCGCGATAACCTGCAAGCTCGCGTCCGGGCGCTGGTTTCAAGCGGGACAGCGCGAAGTGGTGGTGGGCGAATCGATCGCCAAGCGCTTTCCCGGCGCACGGATCGGCCAGCGTCTGCATTTCGGCCGCGGCGACTGGGACGTGGTCGGCGTCATGGCGGCGGGAAGCGGCGCCACCAACAGCGAAATCTTCGGCGATCTGAACCAGGTTAGCGCCGACTTCCAGCGCCCGGAGGTGCTGAGTTCCGCGCTGCTGCGCGCACGACCCGGTGGCGGCCGAGGCGCTGATCAACGACATTATCGAACGACCAGCGGCTGAACATGGACGCCATGTCTGAGAGGGAATATTACGATGCGCAAACCATCTTCGGGCGTCGTGATCGAATCGCTGGGAATCTTTGTGTCCATCATCATGGGCGTCGGCAGCAGTTTCGCCGCCATGAATACGATGTACGCGGCGGTGGCGCGGCGGGCGCAGGAGATCGGGACGCTGCGCGTGCTGGGATTTTCGCAGGGCAGCATTCTGTTCAGCTTCTTCGTGGAATCGCTGCTGCTGGCGGCGCTGGGCGGAGTGCTGGGCTGCCTGCTGGTGCTGCCGCTGAACGGCCTGACCACGGGCATTGGCAACTTTGTTACGTTTAGCGAACTGGCCTTCAATTTCCGGATCACTCCGCAGATCATGGCTGATGGGAGTGGCCTTCGCCATGGTCCTGGGCGCCCTGGGCGGACTGTTTCCGGCGCGGATCGGCTTCCAGGAAGGAGATCCTGACGGCGCTGCGGGGCATTTAATGCTATGCAAGCGGAACTGAAAACTCTGCAGATCGACCGCTCGCAAAAGAGCGGGCCGGCAGCCCTCGCGCTGGGCCACGCGCTGGATCATTGGCGGCGTGGCTGTTGTTTCTCCTGCTCGGGCGCGGCGCGATTGGCTTATACCAGCTGAATGCCGCGACGGAAGTGGACGTATTGCGCGTGTCAGGCGGAAAGCGCGGCGGCTGCGGGACCGGGCGTGGTTCTAACGCCACGGGCTACATCGTGGCGGCGCACCGGATCGAAGTGGCGGCCAAGGTGGTCGGCAAGGTGACGTGGATCGGCGTGGAGAAGGGCGACAAGGTCAAAGCCGGCCAGGTGCTGGTGCGCCTGGAAGACGACGAATATCGCGCGCAGCTCGAGCAGGCGAAAGGACAGCTGGCCAATCTGCAGGCCAAGCTGGCCGAGCTGGAGCACGGCTCGCGGCCCGAGGAGATCGCGGAGGCGCGGGCCAATCTGAACTCAGGCCAAGGCGGATCTGGAAAACGCCCAGGTGACGCTGGACCGCACCAAGACAGCTGGTGTCCAGGGTGTGATGTCGAAACAGGCGCTGGACGACGCGCAAGCGAACTACGATAGCGCGGTGGCGCATGTGAATTCGCTGCAGAAGACGCTTGGATCTGTCGGTGCTTGGGCCGCGCCAGGAACAGATCGATGCCATGCGGGGCCAGGTGGAGCAGGCCAAAGGCGCGCTGGCCTATGCCGAGACCAACCCGACAACACCGTGATCCGCGCGCCTGTGACCGGCACGATTCTCGAGCGCGCGGTGGAGAAGGGCGAATTTCGTGACCACCAGGTTCGTGGGCGACAAGGGCGCCAAAGGCTACGTGGTGTCGCTGGCCGATCTGAACGATCTGGAAGTGGAGCTGGATATCAGCCAGAACGATTTCGCCAAGCTGCACGCTGCACCAGAACGGCATCGTGACCACCGACGCGTTTCCCGACCGCAAGTACGATGGCTTCATCTACGAGATTTCGCCCGAGGCCAACCGGCAGAAAGCCACCGTGCAGATCAAGGTGAAGGTCCTGAATCCCGGACGATTATCTGCGGCCGGAGATGAACGCCAGCGTGGCGTTTATGTCCGACGACAAGCAGAGCAGCCGCGGGTGCGGTCGGCCGGCCGGTGATCGTGATTCCCAACTCCGCGATGCGCGATAACGCGGTTTTCGTGATGCTCGATGGAAAAGCTGTGCGGCGCGCGGTGAAGACCGGCTCCACCAACAGCAAGGGACGTGCGCATTGAAGACGGGCTGATCGGCGGCGAAGATCTGATCGTCAATCCGCCCGCGGCTTAAAGAACGGCGACCGCGTGCAGCCGGAAACTAAACATGACCGAAACGTTGTATCCAAACCCGCAATCTGACCAAGGAATTCGTGCGCGATGAGTTCCACGTGGTCGCGCTGAAGGACGTGGACATCGAAATCCGAAAGGGCGATTTCGTGGCGCTGATGGGGCCGTCGGGTTCCGGCAAATCCACGCTGCTGCATCTGATTGCCGCGATGGATGTGGCCACGGGCGGGGAAATCCGCGTGCTGGGCCAGGATCTGCGGGCGCTGAGCGACCGCCAGATCGCCCACTGGCGCAACGAGAATATCGGCTTCATTTTTCAGTCGTTCAACCTGATTCCGGTGCTGACGGCGCTGGAGAACGTCGAGCTGCCGCTGAAGCTGACGAACCTGAAAAAGCAGGAGCGGATGGATCACGCCACCACCGCCTTGAAGCTGGTGGGGCTGGGCGACCGGACTGGGCCACTTTCCGCGGCAGCTATCCGGCGGGCAGGAACAGCGCGTGGCCATTGCGCGGGCCATCGTGACCGATCCGGCGCTGATTCTGGCGGATGAGCCCACCGGCAACCTGGATGCCGCTTCGGCGCAAGAAATCCTGACGCTTCTATCGCGCCTGAACAAGGAGCACGGCAAGACCGTGGTGATGGTGACGCACGACCCACATGCCGCCCGCTTCGCGAGCAAGGTGCGCCATCTGGAAAAAGGCGCGCTGCTGAAAGAGGGCGCGGTTCCCGCCGACTAGTTGGCCCGTGGGCGTGCTAACCACAAATGGCTGAACTGGAAGTTCATACCGAGTCGGAGCACCAGGCCGATCCGCCCGGTCAGAAGGTCGGTATCCTTGCCGCTGTTCTGGCCGTGGCGCTGGCGGTAGTCACGATTGCGTCGCATCGCGCTCACACCACGGGCGTTCTCCTCAGGACCGAAGCCAACGATCAGTGGGCGCACTATCAATCCCAGCGCCTCAAGCTGCACAACCTGGAACTGGGCGAGGATCTGATCAAGCTTCTAGGGAGCAAGAACGAGGCTACAGATCGCGCGCTGGAACGTTACCGGAGTGAGAAAGATCGCTATGAAAGCGAATCGAAAAAGGTGCAGGACGAAGCGCGCAAGAAAGAAACCGAAGGGGCCGTGGTGGAACAGCGGGCGCTGCGCTACGATTTCGGCGAAGGTCTGCTGGAGATCGCGCTGGTATTGACGTCTCTATACTTTATTTCCAGGAAGATGCTGTTCCCAGTGATCGGGATCATCGCCGGCCTCGCGGGCTTGGTGATTGCGATTACCGGTTTTGTCATCTAGTTCCGTTCACGGGATGGGCTTTTGCGAGCCGTGACCGGCAGGGAGCGGTGCTATCGTTTCAGCCGCGCCAGTCCATTAATGCCTGAAGTGCCGCACGCCTGTAAACACCATGGCGAGATCCAGGCGGTCGGCGGCGGCAGTCACGTCGGCATCCCTGACTGAACCACCGGGCTGAATGATGGCGGTGGCGCCGTTCTTCGCTGCTTCCTCCACGCCATCCGGGAACGGGAAGAAGGCATCGGACGCAACCACAGTTCCTTCGAGAGGCAGCACGGCTTTCATGGCGCCGATCTTGACCGAGTCCACACGGCTCATCTGACCGGCTCCGACCCCCACCGTCTGGCCTGCACGCGCGTACACAATCGCATTCGACTTCACATGCTTGGCAACCTTCCAGGCGAATTCGAGCGCAGTCCATTCGGCTTCGGTGGGAGCGCGCCGGGTTCTGACTTCCGTGGCGCCGCGGTCCAGGCGGTGCGTGTCCGCCGTCTGCGCGAGAAAGCCGCCGCTGATCGACTTAATGACGAGCGATTCCGCAGCAGCCGTCACTTTCATCAGCCGCAGGTTCTTCTTAGCCTTCAGAATTTCCAGCGCGCGCGCGGAATAATCAGGCGCTGCGATGGCTTCGACGAAGAGCTTGGCCAACTCCTGAGCCGTCTCGTCGTCCACTTCACGGTTGAATGCGATGACGCTACCATACGCAGAAACCGGATCGCAGGCCAAGGCTTGCCAGTACGCCTCGGCAAGTGATTCCTGCTCCGCGCAGCCGCTTGGATTGGTGTGCTTGATGATGGCGGTTGCCGGACGCGAGAACTCGTTCACAAGCTGCCAGGCGGCATCGAGATCCACCAGGTTGTTGTACGAAAGTTCTTTGCCGTGCAGCTGTTCGGCTCCGGCGATACCGGCTCCGCTCGAACCGTAGAGCGCAGCCGACTGGTGCGGGTTTTCCCCGTAGCGCAGGTCCATCAATTTTGCGGCGTGAATATCCAGATGCGCGGGCAGCGCGGCCTCGCCGTCCACCTTTGCCAGGCGCGCGCTGATGGCGGAGTCGTACTCAGCCGTGGTGCGGAAAGCCTTTTGCGCCAGCCGCCAGCGTGTTTCGCGCAACAGTCCGCCGCTATTTTCCCGCATCTCCTCGTAGATGGCCGCGTAGTCGTCGGGCGAGACGACCACGGCGACGTCGTGAAAATTCTTGGCTGCCGAGCGAATCATAGTGGGGCCGCCGATGTCGATGTTCTCAATCAATTCTTCGAGCTTGACGCCCTCGCGGGCCGCGGCTCTTTCGAACTGGTAGAGATTGACGACGACCATGTCGATGGGCTGAATGCCGTGTGTCTCGAGCGCGCGAACATGTTCGGCGTTGCCGCGGATTGCCAGGATCCCGCCGGTGATGAGGGGATGCATGGTCTTCACCCGGCCATCCAACATCTCGGGAAAGCCGGTCACCTCGGAGACATCTTTAACTTGGATTCCAGAGTCCCGCAGCAGCCGCGCGGTGCCGCCAGTTGAGATCAATTCGACTCCCAGTCCGGTCAAGCCGCGCGCAAAATCTACAATGCCGGTCTTATCCGTCACGCTCAGCAGTGCGCGTTGAATTTTGGCCATGGATTTATAGGGTAGCTTAAGCAGGTGCTAGGTGTTAGGTACCAGGTGTTAGGTTTTAGCGGGCAGGACTTACGCGGCGCACTCGCCACGGCCGAGTTTGAGCGAGAAGTCGGTGTCGTCGCCCCAGTCCTGATACAACTCGGGCGCGACTTCGGCGGGCTTGGCGAGATCGCTGGTGGCCTGCCGGAAGAATTCCACTTTGTGGCGCATCACGTATTCGCGGAAAGTTTCGCCGTTTGCGTGGTTGGCGATGTAGTGGTCAAGGATGCGCTTCACGGCTTCGGGCGCCAGGCGCGCGGGAACGCTCTGTACCGCGAGACCGAACCGCATGACGCCGTCGCGATCGTAACCTCCGCCCAGCAGCATCTGATAGAACGGGATTTCTTTGCCGTCAATCTTGCGCGCGTTGCCGTAAAAACCGAAGTCAGAGATCCAGTGTTGCCCGCACGAATTCGGGCAACCGCTCACCTTGATGCTGAGCTTGCGCACGAGTGGATCGTCATACTGCCGCGTAGCTTCCTGCAGCGCGGCTCCCAGGTTCATGGACTTGGTCAGCGCCAGATTGCACGAATATGCGCCAGGACAGGTCGTGACGTCTCCAATCTCTCTGCGCCTGCGCCCGCCAGTCCGAGATCGTCCAGAGCCGCATACACGCGCCGGACCTGGCCCAGTGGAATGAATCCCAGGAGCAGGTTCTGATCGATCATGACCCGCACGAGGCCGTCTCCGGCATCGGACGCGATCCGCGCAATGCCGCGCATCTGGTCTGCGGTGAGGTTCCCCTGATCCACGCGCACCGTGACCATGGCATAGCCAGCCTGACGCTGGTTGCGCACGTTGCTCTTGAGCCAGCGGTCGTAATCGGAGTTGCCTGTGCCGTTTGAATGCACGACCGGCAGCAGCGCGCCCTGCCCAAGCGGTTGTGGATTCGACTGATACGCGCCGAAGCCCTCAGGGACCAATTCCGCCGTGGCGATTCCGCCATTCGCCAGAATGTCCGCGTATTCCTTCTCGATTTGCTCCCGGACCCATTCCCAGCCGCGCTCGCGCAGCACGAATTTCAGACGCGCCTTATTCTTGTTCTGCCGGTTGCCGTTTTTGTTGAATACGCGAATCACGGCTTCAATGCGGTTGACCAAGCGCTCTTCCGGGAGAAATTCATCGAGCAGTTGCGCCTCGGAGGGCAAGGGGCCCAGACCACCGCCTACCGTCATGCGGAAGCCGCGGCGGCCATCGCGAACTACCGCATGCAGGCCGACATCGTTGATCGCAGCCGCCACGCAATCGGTCTGGCAGCCGTCGAAGGCGATTTTGAATTTGCGCGGAAGGTTGTCCGTGAGCTGCTTCCGCAAGAATGCGTAAGCCACTTTTTGCGCGTACGGGCGCACATCGAAGATTTCGTCAGGCGACAACCCAGCCAGCGGGCAAGCGGTGACGTTGCGCACGGTGTTGAAGCAGGCTTCACGGGTGGTGAGGCCCGCGTCGGCGAGCCGGTGCATTAAGTCGGACACTCGCGCGAGTGGAACAAAATGGAATTGAATGTTTTGACGCGTGGTGGTGTGGGCGCGCCCGCCGCCAAATTCGTCGGCGACTTCCGCCATCCGCACCATTTGCGCGGCAGTCATGGCGCCGCCGGGGACTTTGGTCCGCACCATCTGAACGCCCGGCTGCCGTTGGCCGTAGATACCGTAGCGCAAGCGGAACGGGCGGAACTCGTCGTCGGTGACGGTGCCGGCCAAAACGCCATCTGCTTTGGCGCGAAACCGCTCGATCTCCTCGCGAACAGCTTTATCGTGCTGTTCCTCGAAGGTTTCGCGGACAACCAGGTTATCTTCTATAGCGGCAGACATTACGGGCCAATCTAGAGATACTCTATAGAGATTATCCAAATTAGACGCGAGATGCAAGCCTCGCGTATCGTATTTTGTTTACTTATGGTTAGCGAGGCGCCGGAAATACTCCGCGACGGCCTCGGCGTATCCAGGAGGGGGCGGTTGCGAAGCGCCGCTACGAACGCTGCCGGTAGTCTGATCGTTGTCGGCGAGGCGCCGTAACTTCAGTTCGATCTCTTCGACGCCCGTCAGCAGGCTATCGACGATTTGATCGAGCCGCTCCGGGCGCGCGGCGAGAAGGCGTGGATCGACGCCCTGCATCTGGCGCATCAGGTCCTGCACGTCGCGGGAGACTTCGTGCGGAATGTCGCGATTTCCGCGGATCATCTGGTCGAGTTGCGCGAGATCGCGAATCCCCTCGCGGAGGGCGCCTTCGGCATAGGCGCGGTTCAATCCCGGCCCACCATAGGCTTGTGAGCCAACCCCACCGCGGCCCTCAGCGCCTGCGGAAGTTTGGTCTCCGGGCTGAGCTCCGTTGGGAGTTCCGGTTGGCGATGGTTGCTGCCCGCCGGGCTGCTGGCCAGGTTGCTGTTGCCCCGATTGTTTTCCCTGTTGATCCCCTTGCCGGCCCTGCTGCCCGGGACTCTGGCGCTTGAGCTGTTCGAGTTGCTCCCGCAATTGTTCCGCCCGGCCTAGAGCCGCTTCCAGATCGTTTCCGCCCGCCTGATCGCGGTTCATGGACCCTTGCGCTTCACGCACGCGGTCGCGCAGCTGGTTCAAGCCTTCAGTAACCGCCGGCTGGCGGGTCAGTGCGTACGGGGCGTAGCCCTGACGCATGACTTCGACGCTCCATCCCATCTTCATGCCCAGGTCCTGCTTCTGCGCCTCGGCCAGCGCATCGCGGAGCTTGCTGGACGCCGAAGGCTGGGTACCGGCCATGTCGCGCGCCGCTTTTTGCATGTCCTTCTCGATCTGTGTGAGCTCCTCAATGAGCTTCTTCTCTTCCGTCTGCAGGGGTTCGGTCTGGCGCCGCGAAGTTCCAGGCTGCTGCAGCAGGCTTGGCCGGCCTTGCCCACCCTGCTCGTCCTGCACCATACCGCCGAGTGTCTGGCGCATTTTCTGCTCGAAGTTTTTCTGTTCTTCCGCGAGCTGCTGCGTCTTGCGCGCGAGTTCTTCCACCTGCTCGCCAGCCTGCTGCCGCTCGCCGGCCAGCATTTCGCGCGCTTCGCGGAGCCGTTCGGCGGCGCGCCGTGCTTCGGCCTCGCTCTGCGGCGTTCCCTGATTCTGCGCGTTGCCCGCGTTCTGCATGTCGCGTGCCGCTTCCGCGAGACGCTCGATCGCGCGATTCAACGCGGAGCCTTGCCCACCGGGAGATTGCCGGCCCTGCTGACCCTGCTGGCCACGCTGGCCTTGGCTTTCCCGGCTCTCCTGTCCTTGTTGTCCCTGGGCAGACGACTGGCTGCGCGCCAACTGCTCCATTTTGCGGCGCAATTCCTCGGCTTCACGCCGCAGCATTTCCTGCTGCCACCGCTGTTGGTAAGCCTGCTGGTTCTGCTTCTGCTGATTGGCCAGCTCCTGCTGCCGGCGCGCCAGTTCTTCGAGCTTTGCCAGGGATTCTTCGATCTCCTTCTGGCGCTGGCTGGGCGACGCGGCATTCTGGCCGGATTCGAACTGGTTCTTTTCGCGGTCCAGCTCGAGATCGAACAGGCCTTCTAGGTCACGGCCGGCCCCACCGGAGCCGTTGCCCCCCTGGTTACCAAAAGCCACCTGAATATCGCGGAACGTGGCTTCGGCGCGCGAGAGATACTGAAGTGACTTCTGCTCGGGCGGCAACGCGCCTTGGTAATCACCGGCGCGCAGCTTGTCGATGGCCGGACCCATAGCCTCAATGGCCTGAGCCATGTCGTCGGCGAAGCTCTTGAAAGCAGGGTTGGCGGAGCCGAGATCGCGAGCCCCCATGCGCTCTGCGAGCGATTTGGCCTGCTCGCGGAGCTTGGATTGGATGCCGGCCAGCAGCCTGGCGTTTTCCTGCTCTTCAGCCTTGTTCTTGGCCTCGTTTTTGATCTGGTTCCACGTGGCCGAGACGATGTCCTTTTGGTGCTCGGCAACCTGAGGGTTCTGATTGCCGCCGCCTCCACCACCCATCTGCTGGGATTGGGAGTAGTCACGCTCGAACGGCTGCGCTTCAATGAAGAACATGTCGCTGCGGCTGGTGGTAAGGCCGTTACGCGCCGTGGCGTAGAAGGTCACGATATCGCCGGGCACCAGCTTGTGATCCTCGAGATAGATCGTGGTGGAACCCTCGGCGGTTTTCCCGCTCTTGCCGCCAAGATCGACCGTCGTTTCCTTGCCGCCATTCACCGAGTAGTGCATCTCAATGCCGCGCAGACCAAAATCGTCCTGCGCGTTGACCGTGACGGTGACTTCTTCAAGCGGATTTACCTTGGCATCGCGGCCGGGCCGCGTAATGCGCACGCTCGGAGGCAGCGCGGTGCACACTTCGATGAAATAGTCGTTGCTCAGGCGGACCATGTCGCCGTGTTCCACCGCAGTGGCGACGTGGTAAACGCCGTCCTTCTGCAAGGGCAGCCGCGCCACGCCGTCGCGCAGTTCGAATTTCGATCCGTCATCCAGCAGCAGAGATCCGTTCGACAACGGCTGGTCAGTTTCCACCTTCACTTCAGCCTCGGTGCCTTGAACCGCGCGAAGATCGCCTCCAGGATCTTCGATCGTGTCCTTCAGGCCGGTCCAGCCCGGATAGTGATAGGTGACGCGCAGCTTCTTCACCGCAGGCAGATCGACGACGTTCATGCGGTACTGCTTCGAGCGGACGCCGCCTGCTTCGGCGTAGTAATCAAAAGCTTCGGGTATGCCGGCGAAGAGAAATTCGAAGCCGCCGGTACCGGATTGCGGGCTCATGAGGGCTTCTTCCCATTTCGAAGAACTCTGAAATTTGGCAAACACGCGAACGCGATTGGTCTGGAAGCCAAGCGGGTTCGCCGTGACAAGCTGATCTGACTTGCGGCGGATGGTGTGGTCGCCGGGTTTCACTTGCAGCTCATAGAACGGCATCTGGTTGCGCGGGATCGCGCCCCAAAGCAGTGAAGTCCCGTAGCCGAGAAAACCAGGACCGGATATCCCCAGCCAAAGGAGAGCGGCGAGCGAAACCAGTCCGGCCGAGGCGAAGCTCCAGATGCGCTTCCCAGGCGCGATGCGCTCCGGTCGAGCATCACGCGCGACATCCAGAGTGTCGGCAGCGAGCAGCTCAAGGAACGGATCGGGGGTCTGGACTCGGTCGGCAAACGTCACCAGCCTTTGCTCGAATTGTGGGCATTGATGTTCGGCCTGCTGCGCGGCATTGCGGCGGTTCAAGCGGAGCAAGGGCAGAATCAGCCCGGCTCCCAGGGCTCCGGCCAGCGCGAGAAACAAGACCAGCCGCGCTCCGAAAACACTGCCTGATGAAAAGGCAAAATAGTTCGCAGCCAGCGCCCCCGCAACGGTAAATGCCAGTGCCGCCAAGGCGGCCATGGCCACGCCTCGCGACACTGCCAGCAAACGCAGGCGGCGCTCGATACGCTGCAGATACTCCGTGAGTCCGTTGAGCGAATTCATGCAGCCTCTTTATCTACGGCAAGATGTTGATTTCCCACCAACGATCTCCGCGACGGCCAGCGCCAGGACCACGATCATGACGTACCACCAGAAATCCAGAGGCTTCCGCTCTTGCTCTGTACCGCGAGCTTGCTGCGCACGAGACACCTGACCGGTATTTTCCCACAGCGCCAGAGTTTCGGGTGGAATCACATCGAAATCCGATTCACGCCGATCCGGATTCACGGCAACCAGATCGTTGTGGTGGTTGGGACGCCGCACTTCGTAAAACCCTTCTTCGGTGAGCTGAATGTTCTGCGCGCGCGTGGATTCGGACAGAGTCATGGCGCGCGCGCCATGCGGATTGAAGACCTCGATGGCGGAGCCGGAAGGCTCGCGGCCCGTGCGCAGGTCCAGATACGCGCCTACCGTCAGGTTGGCCGGGCGATCGTCCAGCCGCGCGAGGTAGTGTGCGGTTTCATCCACGAACGGCACGAATCCTGCGCGCACCGGAAAGTCGTTGGCCACGTTGTCAAACGTGGATGTAAACACGAGCAGACGGCCGTCGCCCATCAATTGCTCGATGAGCAGTGGCGTTTCGTCGGACAGCTTAGCCAACACGCGCGCCGTTCCCGGCTCGACCCAAACCGAGCGATACACTTTCACACCGGCCCAGTTGCCAGCCACGTGTGTAGATGGATGGGCGGGGTCGAGAGTTGTGACGGTTTCGAAGCGCGCGGCATCGCGCGAAGGCGAACTCGTCTCACGGATCGCCAGATCCGCCACGGGAACACGCTTGCGCGCCGCTGACGAAGGACCAACGGCGATCAGCAGTGATCCCCCGGCACGAACGTACCCGCGGAGCGCTTGCTCCAGATTTGCCGGGACCTCGAGCGACATCGGAAAGCACTACAAATGCAAAACGCGAAAGCGGCAGACTGGCCGCATGGTCGGGCGTGGCGGCTTCTAGTTGGAAGGCCGCGTCGCGGGAAGACTCGATGGCCGTTCGATAAAAGAGCAGATCGCGCCCGTCGCGCGCCGCATGCACGAACAACACGGGACGCGGATCGGAGCGCTCGATCGAGAAATAGTAATGATCGTCGGGCGCGAAAGCATCCGCAGAGTCAATGCGGACCTCGCCGCGATTCATCCCGTAGGGCGCGTCTAATCCGATGAACTCGACACGTAGCGCGTCCATCTGCCGGGACGTCCAGCGGTTTCGACGCCAGTTCACGGCCATTGAGCCAGAGGGCCGCGCGCCGCCGGCCCGCGGCGCCGCCGGAAGCAATCGACGGTGGCCTGAATCCGTACTTTTTTGGGATCGTACAGGCGGCGCGGGGCGGTTACGCTTTCGACGGCGAAGTTGGCGAGCGTTCGATCTGGCCATGGGATGCGGAACGAGCGTGATCCCCTGGCCCAGTTCGAGGTCGGACGAAGCTGGGCGGCATGGACGATTTCTGCATGTCCGAAAACAAGTGCGCCTCTACGGGCATTTGCGCCGATTGTGCCAGGGACTTGCAGCGCGCGCGCCAGTTCGGCATAGGAGCTGCGATCGTCGGACGGCTGAATGGCGCGAATTTCGCCGCGCAGAACCGACGCGTCGCTGGAGGGCTCACCCATGAGGTGCGCCTGAGAGCCGAACGCCAGCATCAATCCCGCGATCTTCGGGACGCAATGCCCGAGAGCGACGCGGCCGCCGCCGATTTCGCGCGATCGAGGCGATCGCCCTGGCGCATGCTGAACGAGTTGTCCACCGCCATGACCAGCAGCTTGCCGCCGCTCGCCGAAGCCACTGTCGCCGAATTCACGAACGGCCTTGCGAAAGCCAGAGCCAATAGCGCGAAGCAGCGCCGTCCGCAGCGCGAACAGCAGCAGATATTGCAGACGCCGGTGCTTGATGGAGCTTTGCGTGCGCCGCTCGAAAAACATCAGCGAGCTGAAGGGCAGGGGCGTGGTCTTGTGCTGCTTCAGCAGGTGCAGCCAGACCGGCAAGCCGATGCCGCGAGTCCGGCCAGAAACCATGGAGCCAGGAATCCCACTACATCCTCCCTTGCCGGATCGCCAGATATTCGCGCAGCCCTTCATCCAGCGGGCCGGCCGGTGTTCATGAGGAAATAATCCATGCCCGGCGGCGCGCGCGCGCGTCTCGTAGATCCGCGATGTGAGCGTCCATCTTTGCGCCGGTACTCGTGATGTACATATTCCGGGCGACACTTCGAGGCTGTCCTTGGTTTCCATGTCGATGAGCAGCGACCGGCTCGCGAATGCTGGGCGCGATCTCCTGCGGATCGAGCACATGGAACAGAATCACTTCGTTGCCGCGGAAACGCAGCGGCTCGATGGTCTTGATGATGGTCTCGGGCTGCTCGTAAAAATCCGAGAGCACCACCACCATGCCGCGCCGCTTGAGAAAATTCTGGAAATGCGCGAAAGGCTTGGCGAAATCGGTGTGCGTGCCGGGCTCCGCCTTCTCGATGGCGTGCAGCAGCCGGAACAGCTGCCCCTGGCGGGTGGAGGGCGCGACGTAGTTCACCACATCCTCGTCGAAGACGATCAGGCCCGCGGCGTCGCGCTGCTCGTGCGCCAGATAGCAGAGCGAAGCCGCCACGAAGCGCGCGTAGTCCAGCTTATTGACGCGGGCGAGCCGAACGACATGGAGGCGCTGGTGTCGAGCAGGATCAGCAATTGCGTATTGGTTTCGCCGCGATAGCGCTTGAGGTAGCATCGCTCGGTGCGCGCGAAAACGTTCCAGTCGACGTGGCGCAGATCGTCGCCGGGAGTGTAAGCGCGGTACTCGGCGAATTCCTGGCTGAATCCGAAATCGGGCGAGCGGTGCAGGCCGGCGACGAAGCCATCGACTACGGTCTTGGCGACCAGGTCGAGGCCGGAAAGGCGAGGCGAGCGTGGCGGGGTCGAGAAATCGCTGGAGCATCTTATTCCGACGCAGCGACGCGGCGATGGGGCGAGCGGCGAAAACCAACAAGACAGCCGAAGTCTCCAATCGCCGTGTTCGCCGCGTCCCCGTGTCGCCGTATCATCTTTTTATTCCCTAGGCGCAGGCTTCCACTCCAGCACCTGCTTCAAAATGTCGTCCTGCCTCAGGCGGTCCGATTCGGCGTGGAAATTCAGCAGGATGCGGTGGCGCAGAATGGGAATGTACAGCGCGCGGATGTCTTCGTACGTCACGTGGTAGCGGCCCTTCATCAGCGCCCGGGCCTTTCCGGCAAGCACCAGAAACTGCGCCGCGCGCACGCTGGCGCCGTAGTTCACATACTTCTTGACGAAGTCCGGGGCGGTTTCGTCACGGCTGCGCGTGGCGCGCACCAGGTCGATGGCGTACCGCGCCACCGATTCGCCGATCGGCACCATGCGCACCAGCTGCTGGAACTCCAGAATCTCTCTGGCGTTGGTCACCGGGTCGGCCTGGGCGATGTGCGTGGTGGTGGTCAGGTCGATCACCTGCATCTCTTCCTGCGGCGTCAGGTAATCGAGCACCGTGTTGAACAGGAAGCGGTCGAGCTGCGCTTCGGGCAGCGGGTAGGTGCCTTCCAGTTCGATGGGGTTCTGAGTGGCCAGCACGAAGAACGGCGCGGGCAGCTTGTAGTTGTTGCCGCGCACCGTGCAGGCCAGCTCCTGCATGGCTTCGAGCAGCGCCGATTGCGTCTTGGGCGGCGTGCGGTTGATTTCGTCGGCCAGCAGCACGTTGGCGAAGATGGGACCTGGCACGAACGTCCATGTGCGGTGGCCGGTGGCGGAGTCCTCTTCGATGATGTCGGTGCCGGTGATGTCGGAAGGCATCAGGTCGGGCGTGAACTGGATGCGCTTGAATACCAGGCCCAGGGTCTGCGCCAGGGTGCGCACCAGCAGCGTCTTGGCCGTGCCGGGCAAGTCCGGTGATCAGACAATGGCCGCCGACGAACAGCCCGATCATGACCTGCTCCAGCACCTCTTCCTGGCCGACGATGACGCGGCGAACCTGGCGGTACAATCTCCGCGTCCACCTCGCGGAATCGCGCGATGCGGCCCTTCAATTCTTCGGATTGCAACTGCGGCGTCACTAAAGTTGACATGATACTCTTCCTATTTTCCCAATTCTGACTGCGACAATTCGAGCAGCATTTTCTGAGCAGGCCGGAAACCAGGCGCGGCTTCGAGCGACAGCAACAGCTGTCGCGTGCGTCGTCAGTCCGGCTGGCGCCGGCGATAGGCCTTCGCGAGGTTGAAATGCGCTGCCGCGGGATCGACAGGCTTCGCTGCTATTACCGCCTGATATTCGCGAATGGCGCCATCGAGATTGTTCTGATCGAACCAGAGGTCGCCCAGGCGGCGGTGCAGGTCCTCGTCGACGGGATTGATGTAGTTCAGCCGGTCGAGCGCCGCGGCGGCGTCCGCGGGACGGCCGGCCTCCACCAGCAGATCTGCCAGCTTCTTCAGCGCTTCCGGGCTGCGGCCGCCGACCCTTGCATAGTGCTCCAGTTCCTCGATGGCGGCGCCTTGTCGTTCAGCGCCAGGTATGCATCGGAACGGAACTCATAAACATTTCCGGGTTCGACGTATTCCGGATAGATGTCGCGCATGGCCGGCGCTCTTGTCGATCACTTGCTGATTCTCGCCGGCTTTGGCCAGCCGCGCTACCTCTCTTATCCCTTTCCGCCAGTCGTCGAAGTGTTCGACTACGGTTTTGGTTTCCGCATCCAGCACTGCCGAGAAATTTCTTGTCGAAATCCTCGGGTTTCATCTCCAGCTCTTTCTCGATCACTTCCGCGGTGGTGGTGTTGGTGGAGAAATCGTGCATCATGGCGAGGAGTTTGTTATATCCCCATTCGTGGGCGATGAATCCGCATATACGGCCGGCCTGAAAATAGGAAACCACTACTTGGCTGGGATAGGTGGGGTGGACGAAGCCGCGATCGAGTTCGGCCACTGGGAGCAGCTTCTTTTGCTTGATGGCCGCAATCACCGTCGGATCGAGCCGGTCGCCCCATTCCGGCGAGACTGCGGTCTCTTCGTAAACCGCCATGCCTTCGGTGAACCATCGCGGCACGCGATGGTTCGTGGCCGCGAGCACGTAGACGTGGCTCAGTTCATGCCACATGGTGCTCGCCCAGTGGAACGAGCCAGGCTTGCGCCCGGAAGGGCTGTCCATGGCGACCACGTAACCGAAAGTTACGCCGAGCGCGCCAAGGCCAGGCATGCCCATGGTGCGGACGGCGAAATCTTCGTGATCGGGATAGACCTCGACCTGCACGGGCCGGTCGAGTTTCAGTCCATATTTCTTCTCGTAGGTCGACGAGCGCGCGTTTCATTTCCGATTCGAAGTATGGGCGCAGCAGCTCAGCTTCCTTCCTGTGCAGCTTGAGGATGGTGGTGCTGGTTTGATAGGTAACGAAATTCTTGTAGCTGTCGATCAGCCGCAATGTATTCACGGTAGCGGCGTCGCGGTAGTGGTGGTCGTAGGCTTGTTCGAGCTGCGCGCGCGCTTCGTCTTCAAAGCCCAGACGCATAAGGTTGATGCCAAGCTGCGAACGTGCGCTCCACAGATCCGGCTGGAGATCGAGGGCCTTACGGTAATACGCGATGCCCTCTTCATAGCGCCGGTTCAGGATGAAAAAATGCGCGGCAAGCGCATAGCCCTGGCCATAGCGGGGATTCTTGGCAAGAACGCGGCCCATCCACGGAGAGTCGGGCTGGTCGTTCAACCAGTCGATGGTGGCGTGGATGGCCATGGCATCAAGCGCATCCGGCGAAATGGCGAGCGCCTGGTCGGCCTCTTCGGCGGCGCGAGCCGAGTCATTATCTTCGAGCGCCAGCCGCGCCAGCAGCACCCGGGCCTCCGTCAGCTTGGGATCGGCCACGAGCGCCTCTTGGGCAAGTTCGACGGCCTTGCCTTCGAAGTCCTCAGCGGCAACTAGAGCCAGGCCGAGCAGGGCGCCCGGGTGATCTTTCTTGATCTGCAGCGCTTCGTCAAATAGCTTGGCGGCTTCGGTCCCGTTGAACCGATCGAGGAACAGGCGGCCCCAGCGCACCCGGTAATCCGGATTCTTCGGATGGGCGGCAACCAGGGCGCGGAACTCGGCGTTGGCGGCTTCGTATTGTTGCTGCTTCCAGAGTGTTTCGGCCCGCTCGAGGGTTTGGGCTTGCAAGAGAGAGTAAACGCAATCACCGCAGAGGCGCAGAGACGCAGAGAAGGTCTTGTGAAGGGTTTTCTCACTTGTCCAGCTCCTCCTGCGTTTTCGCCAGTTCCAGCAACAGAGCTGTTAGCTGTTTCCTGTACTCGTCCGGCGCCATCGTGGCCTTGTTATATTTCAGCTCGTCGATCTGCTGCTCGAGCTGATCTTTCTTTTCAAATAGTTTCTGTTTTTCGGGGTTGGCGGCAACGGATTTCGCGCCTCCCAGGCGGACCAGCGGGAATGCTGCCGCGCGCAAGCCCTCGCTGTTTTCCGCGCGACGGCGAGCGGACGCCCGTGCCTTTCCCGGTATCTTCGAGCAGAGGGTGCTCGGTGGCCAGCCGCTTCTGTGACTCGTAATACTCGGCGACCTTACGCTCCGCATAGTGGAAAGCTTCCAACGCCGAGATCGTTTCGTTCTTGTCGGTATCGGCGGCAGGATCACGCAGCGCCTCCACCCAGAACCGCGGAAATACAGTCGCGTTGCGCTCGGTGCCGGTTTTGGTGGCGGTAATGACCACGCGATTCGGTTTGCGCAGTGAGCCGATGGCGCCTCCGCTGGCGCTGGTCATGTTGACCACCAACTGGCGCGCCGCGGGCACGCGGTCGAGCAACGCAGCCAGCTCGGTGGCGGAAAGATCGGCGCCCGGCAGATTGATCTTGTACTCCACGCCGTCATAGCCGCCGTGTCCGATCAGCATAACCACCAGGGCGTCCTCTGGCTTGGCTTCATTTGCGATCTTTCGAAACGCAGCGCGCACGTTGGCCCGCGTGGCAGAAGGGCCCTTCAGGGTTTCGATTTTGGCGTCACCGGCTGACTTGAGAATCGCCTCGATCTCTCCAGCCCACATGTCGAAGCGCTGTTCGTAATCCGGCTCACCGCCAAGGCCGGCGATGGTGAGGTAGTAAGTGGCGGCATGGATGTCGGGCGCGATACACAGCAGAATCGCCGTAGCCAGCAACGTGCGTCGCCGCATTGCCGCGTCCCCGTGTCGCCGCGTCACCCTCACACCACCCCCCATTTTCGCCGCAGCAGCCACTCGGAACCGCGCAGCAGCAGCGCCGCCAGGAACACGACTGGCATGTCCCATAGGTCTTTAGTTTCGCGTGTGGTGATGCCTGCTTCGGAGTATGAAATATCTTCCGGCAGACGTGAAGCGCGCGCCGCCGGGTAATAATGCCCTCCGGTCTGCTCCGCCAGCTTCTCCAGCAGTTCGCGATTCTGCGTGAGGCGAAAATTCTCAGCTACGCCGTCTTCGCGCCGGAATACCAGCACGTCGCGGCCGGCTTCCTGGGGCCCCTGGCGGGCCGCGATCTCTGCCATATAAGAGCCTGGCTTGTCGGCGCTCCAATCGGCCACATAGGCGCCGTCTTCAAGCGGCGCCGGGATAAGAGAAACATTAGCGGCAGATCCGCCCGGGCCGACGATGTGCGCTTCCACAGTGGCATTGGCGACGGGACGAAAGCTCTTGTCGCGCACTTCAACCCGCAGCGGCACACGGCTTTGGTCGGAAAGAATCTGGTGAGGCGTCGACGCCACGACGCGGCCCGGCGTATCTGCCACAAGCCAGCGCAACAATTGCTGCCAGAACATCTCGTGCGTTTTATCGGCAAGGGGCTGCATCATCTGCCAGCGCCAGCTGCCGCCGGTGGCGAAGACTGCGGTCCGCCCGCGTCCATAGCGCTGCGCCACCAAAAGCGGCAAATGCCGCCGTCCCCCTGCATTCATTTCGAGCAGGGTCAACGCCCCCGGCTTGGCTTCACCCACCTGCTGATAATCCGCCAGCACCGGCATGGTCTTCCAGCGCTCGATATTGCGCTTGGGATCCTCTTCGAGGCGGCAAATCACGCTGTCGTTACCCTGGACGGTGAGGTCGGCGGCGGCCGGGTCCCGATGAAAAGTGTCTTTCCCATCGATAAGACGGACGGGCAGCAGATCGGCCAGAGGGGAATGCGCCCAGCCGCCGTCCCCCAGCGCTGCACGCCCGCCCAGAAACAGGACACCCCCACCGCGCCGGTCGGCAAATTCACGAATCAGTTCCTGCTGCTGTGGCGTAAAGTACCCGGCATCTACGCTGCCGATAATCAGCCCGTCAAAAGCGAACAGGTCTTCGGGTTTCGACGGGAATCCGTCCTCCAGCCGCTTTCGGTCCTCTTCGTCGACGGGCTGCGTATAGTTCTTGTTCTGCGTGGTGCGGACTATGGACGAAATCTGCAGGCCGCGATCGTCTTCGATGCCGCGGTGAATAAATTTGAATTCCCAGCGCGGCTCGCCTTCCATATAAAGAATTCGCGGCTTGGCCGATGTGACGTTGACCAGGCGCATCATGGCGTTGTTATTCAGATTTTCTTCCCCAGGAAGCGGCTCGATGGTGAACTGAAAGCTGCGGGGTCCGGCCAGACCCGCATTGAAGACCAGCGATTCGGTTTGCGGCGCGTCTTCAGTCTTAAACGCGAATTCCCGCGAGGCCAGCAACCGGCCGCCCTCGCGCACGGACAGCCTGCCCTTGTCGCGTGTGTAACCGAACTGCCGAAAGGTCACCTCGGCGTTCAGGCGCGAATCGGCCAAAGCGCGCGCCGGCACGGTCACATCGGAAATCTCTACATCGCGCGAGAGCTTCTCGCGTCCGAAACCAACGGTGTGCACCGGCACGCGTGTTTGGCGGATGCGGGCGATGGTATCGAGACCGATGCCGCCAGAGTTATCCGAGCCGTCGCTGAGCAGCACTACCGCGCCGAGGGGCAGCGTCGAGGCTTCGGCCAGCACCTGCTCCAGACTGGCGCCGATACGCGTAGCCGGCTGCGCGCCCGCGAGCTGATCCAGCTTTTGGATCCGTCTCGAGGTTCTCTCCAAACCGGTATAGGCGCACCTGAAACTTCTTAGTGAGATCCTGCAGCAGGCCATCTGAGAGCAGCTTCTGCGCCTGGGCGAGGCGCGTGCTTCCATCCTCCCGAATAGCCATGCTGCGCGAATCGTCAACTAGCACCGCCACGACGTTCTGCTGCGGGCGCAGAGTGGCGATGCTGATTGCCGGATGCCAGAGCAGAAACAACACCAGCGCCACGAGCGCCGTCTCCAGCAGCCAGACCAAGGCGGGGCGTGCACCGGAGAGCAGGCCGCGATGACGGGATACGTGCCAGGCGAGCGCGCCGGCGGCCAAAAGAATCGCTAATCGCCAGCAGCCATGCCGGCCACGGGGCCAGAAATACAAATTGCCCGCGAGAAAAGACCGCCGCCGGATATTTGAACAGAAACTCGAACATCGAAATGGAGGCCCAGGGCGGACGCGACTAGCGCGCCACAGCATCGTTCATGTGTTGGACACCAGCTTGTGACGCAACGATCCCACGATTTTGATACGTCCGCCCGGGCTCGAAGGTAACGGTTCCTTCACCTGAATTTTTAGCCGGGGATCACCGGAAGCGGGAAAGATGAAATCACAATTCGCGTTCTGGAGCGGGAAGCGGAGGCGCATCGGCAAAGCCCTCGTCTGCCCTTCAGAATATCACGCGGTCACGAGCGCCTTGAGGTTTCGCCCGCAAATCACGCTGCCGGCATGCTTGTCACCGCCTGGTCCCGGCCAGTGCGTCTCAAGGCTGATGTAGCCTTTGTAGCCATCGTTCACGAGCGCGCGGATCTGGCCCGTCCAGTCAATGCCGCATTCGCCTAATGGGCCGAACGTAGGAGTATGGTTGTTCACGAAACAGTCTTTCGCGTGTACGTGAACGATGCGACCGGCCGCCATCCGGCGGTACCCCTCTGGAAAAGGGTTCTCGCCCGAAACCAGCGCGTTGCACGGGTCCCAAACAACTCTGAGATTGGGATGGCTGACGGCGTCCAGCACGCGCGCGGTTTCAGCACCAGTGGCGATATTGCATGCATGTTCATTTTCAAGGCCGATGATCAGATCGTGTTTCGCAGCTTTCTCGGCAAGCTCGCGCACCGCCGCGACGATGCGATCGAAGCACTTCTCGGGCTCCACTGTCCGCCAATAAGAGAATACGCGGACAATGCGGGCGCCGGTGCGGCGAGCGATTTCGAAAGCGCGTTCGCTCAACCGCGGCTGGTCCTCGAACGTGTGCTTCGAAGCGAAGATATCCTGCTGGAACCGGGAATCGATGGCGGGAGCGTCGGGCAGCACGCACTTAAGCAGTGGGGAGGCGATTGAAATGATCTTTAGCCCCTGATCGGCGACAATCTGTTGAGCGCGATCCAGCTCTTCATCGGTGAGGTCGATGATGTTTTTGCCGAACACTATACGCAGCTCCGCAGCCGTCATGCCGACTTCGCGCATTGATTGGGCTGCGGTGGCGAGATCGGGTGAGAACTCGTCAGTGATGGCGGCGATGGGAAAGAGCTGAGGCATTTCGAGCTAGGCCAACATCAACCGGTGGCCCTTCGGTTCCGGCACTTCTTTGCGGAACTCGCGGGCGCTGTCAATCCAGAGTTGGATAGCTTGCTTGGCATTCTCTAGTGCGCTCTCGTAGCTATCTCCATGCGCCAAACACCCGGGGAGCTCCCGAATCTCTGCGATGAAGGCAGTGTCCTCACCTGACCAATAAATGATGATTTCGTAGTGTGGTATCAAATTCCTTGCAATATTGTAAACAAAAGCTGTTGGTGTTTGCCCATGTGTGGCAACGCCGGCGATGTAGCGCAGATCACGGATCGGGTGTGGGGAATTGCGGATCTACCGCCATCGAAGATGAACCGGGCAGGAGCATCGCCCCCACCCGGTTCCCTGTGGCCGCCTACTTACGTTTGTTCTTAGCGCAGCACGTTTTTCCGTTGCAACACTTGGAACCGTCGCAGCAGTTGCCTGCAAAAGCACCCACGGTGATCGTGAGCGCAAGGACTAGGGCCATAAGGCCCGAAGTGATCTTCTTCATAAACAATTCTCCTATTCGTTTGTTGGGTTTCAGATGAACGGCTGGCGGCACAGAACCTGCCCCGCCAGAAGCGGAACGGGAGAGAGTCTAAATCCGCAGAACGTGGATTCGTAGAAGAAGGTCGGATGCGTTCCGGGGTCGGTCCGCCTGGTGCTGCTCTGTCTCCACAGGGCGGGGAGCCGGAAGCAAAATGGGCGCAGTCAACAGCACAACGTCAAAGTGCCGGATGTTTTCAGTAACCCCGATCTTCGATTCACTGATCGAGAACGGGCAGTTTTGGATGGATTTGGATAGTGGGCAGCTGGGTGGCACGTTTGTTCGAGGACAGCAGGGGTGTTTGGCGGCGCCAAGCTCAGCCTTTAGAAACGGGCAGGCGATCAGCGCGCTAAACGTCAGCCAAGCATAGAATGCGAGCCCCATTCCCAGCGCTATAGCCTTGCGTGTAGGGCTACCGAGCATTAGTTTAATTGTGTCATTCTTCGAAGGGTTCAGCAACGCGTCTTTCGAGCGGGCCAGAAACGCCGAGGGTTCAATGGCGTGTTCCGGAAGCGACGCGCCGCTACGGTTTCATCCGCTCCAGCTTGCGATACAGTGTTTTCCGCTCGATGCCCAGAATCTGGGCAGCGCGGCTTTTGTTGCCGCCGGTGGCGGCGAGCACGCGGTGGATCTGTTCGGCCTCGGTATCGGCCAGCGTTTCCGCAGGAGCGTCGTGGGCGTCCATGGCCTCGAGCGCGTCGTTGACGGATTCGCTGTCGATCCGGTCGTTGGGCGCGAGAATGGTCAGCCTCTCGATCAAATGTTGCAGTTGCCGCACATTACCAGGCCAAGCGTGCTGTTCCATCGCCTTTACGCCGGATTCAGTGAGCTTCACATCGCGTTTGTAGCGCAGGTTGTACTTGTTCACGAAGAAGCGCGCCAGCAGCAGAATGTCGCCGTGACGATCGCGCAAGGGCGGAATCGTAATTCGCACCACGTTCACGCGAAACCAAAGATCCTCTCGAAACTTTCCCTCCTCCACCATTTTTTGCAGGCTTCGATTCGTAGCTGCAATCACGCGCACGTCCACTTGTTTGGTTTTCGACGAGCCCAGCGGCCGGATCTCCCGCTCCTGCAGGAAACGCAGCAGCTTCAACTGGAAGCTTAGCTCGATGTCGCCGATCTCGTCCAGGAACGCGGTTCCGTGGTGCGCGGCTTCGAATACGCCTACGCGGTCGCGGTCGGCGCCGGTGTACGCGCCCTTGAGCGCTCCGAACAGCTCGCTCTCGAGCAACGTCGGCGCGATGGAGGCACAGTCCACGGGAACGAATGCCTGCGCATGCCGCGAACTGTTGCGATGGATCATGCGCGCTACCAGTTCTTTGCCCGTGCCGGTCTCGCCCTCGATCAGCACCGTGGCATCGGTCGGCGCTACGCGCGAAACCGTTTTATAGATTTCCACCATGCCGGTGGAACTGCCGATCATTTCGGTTTCCGGTAGGTCCTCCTGCTCGATTTCGTCGGTGTCCGGGATGCGCGACGCCTCTGCCCTTTTGACCGTTTCGAGCATCCGGTCGAGATCGAATGGTTTGGCGATGTAATCGAACGCACCCCCGCGTGTCGCCGCCATTACCGTTTCCATGGTCCCGCGCGCAGTCATCAGAATCACGGAGCACGACGGATCTTTGCGCCGCGCCGCTTCCAGCACGTCGAGCCCGGTTCCAGCGTCAATATAGATATCGGATATGACGATGGGGTACGCCTGGTGCTTTAGGCGTTCCAGCGCCTCGTCAGTCGACGAAGCCGTATCCACGGCGTATCCCTCCATTTCCAGAAAGTTGACGATGGTGGTACGGACGCCCGCGTCGTCCTCGACTATCAGTAGGCGTTCCATCTCAATTGGCCGCCAGCGGCTTGGGCGTGACAGTCTGCGAGACCGGTAATATCAGGGTAAAACAAGAGCCTTTCCCCGGCGTGCTGGTTACTTCAATCTTACCGCTGTGCTGCAGAATGATCTGCTCGACGATAGAAAGCCCGATGCCCGTGCCCACTTCGCCCGACTGTTCGGCTTTCCGGGTCCGGTAGAATTTTTGAAAGATGTTGCGGACGTCCTTCTGATCGATGCCGATCCCTTGATCTCGTACCGACACTTCGAAACGTTCTCCCTCGCGGCCACCGTAGATCGTCACTTCCGTCTTGGACGGGGAGTACTTGATGGCGTTTGTCAGCAGATTGTAAAAAGCGTATTCCATCAGTTCGCGATCGCCGGTCAGTACCTCATCGCCCAAATCGTCCATCAGGATGCGAATCTGCTTCCGCTCGGCCAGAGGCAAGGCGCGTTCCACGCAGCTTGCCATAACAGCCCGCACGGGGAAGGTTTCCTTTTTTAGCTCCACTTCACCGGACGAGAGCCGCTCCACGTTGAGAAACATTTCGATCATGCGTCCCATTCGCTTCGATTCCGAATGGATGAGCTGTGCAATCTGGTTGCGTTTCTCATCTGTCATCGCGTAGCGGCTCATCAATTCGCTTGACCCCTGGATAGCCGTCAGCGGCGTGCGCATTTCGTGGGTGACGAAGTGCATGGCGTGCTGGTAACGGTCGCGCTCACCTTCGGATTTCAGCAGCCTGCGGCGGACGTAGAGATGCTGCCACGCGGCCGCCGTCACAAACGTCAGCCATGCTGTCGATACACCTGGCGAAAACGGAAACACGATGTTTCTGGTGAACGCGGCGTAGGGAAAGGCATGAGCTCCGGCCAGAATCCCTAATGCCGCGATGTAAGGCCACCATCCCGAGAGCCACGCGAACGCCACGCCCACTGCGGCTGTCAGCAGGATGCAGAATGCCACCACGGACCACGCCGGCGCGCTCGTAAGAAACCGTTGCTGTGCGATCGTTTCGTACGCATTTGCAAGAATTTCGACGCCCGCCATCGGCGTGGGCGAGTAGGGCGTGGGCCAACGGTCCTTCGCCGCAGTCTGCGCGGTGACACCCGCGAAAACGATCTTGCCCGCGAACCGGCGAGCCAGCGCGTGCTGGTCATGCAACTGCTTGAGCGAAATCACGGGAATTCCACCGTCTTTTTGTAGTTCGGTCAAGTCGTCGCGCTCGATAGAATCGCGTTTTGCTAACGGGACAAACCGGATGCGCATGCTCCGGCCTGCGGCAAGGGTGGCGGGAATCTTCACATCTCCTACTTCCAGATCTTGCGGCGTTTCCAGGATCGTCGCGCCGCGGCTCACCCGGAACGCCTCGAGCGAAAGCGCCCATCGCCGGTCGTGGCCGGCAGCTTTTTCGAGCGCCACGGTGCGGCCAACGCCGTCCGGATCCAGGTCCAGATGAACGTGTCCCACTGCCGCGGCCCAGCGGCGAAAGCGGGGCAGCGGATCGTCCCAGCCGCTCTTCGCCGTCAGATCGCACGGCAGGATGAGGTTGTGCGTCGCGCGGAACGCGTACTCCAGAGTATCGGCGGCTCCCGCATCGGAGGTGCTGTCGGCGGGAATAACGTCCACCGCGACCGCTTTGGGCCCTGCCGGCGCGATAAGCCGGAGCCCTTCCGCTAGGGCCAGGCGCAGGCCCGGCAAGCCTCCGAAGTTCGCAAGCGAAGGCTCGTCGATGGCCAGTACGATCGATTCGGTTTGCCAAGGTGGCGGTTGGTAAAGCAGGAAGATCGTGTCGTAGACGTAGTTGTCGATCCTTGTGCCCAGCGGCGTCCAGCTGGCGACAATCGCCACAATGAAAGCCCCCGCCAGCAGCCCGGCGTATGCGAAGGTGTGCCGGTTTGGCAACATTAAATTTCAGTGGCGCGCCGGCGCCGCCTTTCCAAACAGCTTCTCAATCTCGTCCGGGTCTCTCGGCAGCGCAGCGCTCAGCACTCTGGCGCCTTGCCCCGTCACCAGCACCACATCTTCGATGCGCACGCCAATGTTTTCTTCGGGAATGTAGATCCCCGGCTCGACGGTTATCACCATACCCGCTTCCAAAGGCGCGCTGGGGTCTGAGGCGTCGTGCACATCCAAGCCTACGTGGTGCCCTAAGCCGTGGGTGAAGTATTTCCCCAATGGCTCGCCGTGCAGATCCTTGCCGTGCGAGTTGATGTAATCGTACGCGACTTTGTAGAGGCTGTTGGGCGCTGTCTTGCTCAGTGTCATACCGGGTTTGACAGCGGCGATAGCGGCATTCTGCGCGCCCAGCACAATCTCATAGATCTCCTTCTGCCGCTCGGTGAACTTGCCGCCCACGGGAATGGTACGGGTGATATCGGAAGCGTAGCCCGAGCATTCAGCGGCCACATCCATGAGCAGCACCTCGCCCGCATCCATGCGCCGCGAGTTGCGCGAGTAGTGCAGGTAGACGGAATTCGGGCCCGAGCCCACGATCGGAGAATAGGCGTTGCGTTCGCAACCGGACTCAGCGAAGATTTCGGTCATGGTCGCGGCAATCTGGTATTCGTAGAGCCCGGGGGCGGCACGCCGCCATGCTGCGCGATGGCCCTCGAGCGTGACATCCGTCGCCCTCTGGATCAGTGCGATCTCCTCGGACGATTTGCTCATGCGCAGCTTCACTATGGCGGACGCCGCATTGCTGATCTCGCGCAGCGGCTCCAGTAGTTTCAGGCGCGCGGCCGCAGGCTGGTCTGTGAGTGTGTAGATCCGGGCATAGGCCTGCAACAGGTCGTGCAGTTCGGTTTCGAACTTTTCGGCGGGCATCACCCTTTCGAAGCCGGTAACCTTGCCCACGTTGTCATCCTCGGGGCCGATTTTCCGGCCGGTCCACTTTTCGCGCTCAGGATTGCGTTCCGGCAGAAACAGGATCTCGCGGGGAAGATTGGCTCTGGCCGCGTAGCCGGGAGCGTGCGAGTCGTCCGGTAGCGGCGCCAGCAGCAGAATCGCCCCGGGCTCCTGCCAGCCGGTCAAATAATAAAAGTTCGATTCCTGAAAGAATCCCGTCCGCAGATCTCCATCCTCTTCGCGGTGGCCGAAAAGGACGGTGATGCCATCGTCCAGGGATTTCCGTAGCGCGATGCGCCGCGCGCGGTACTGCCCGAGCATGTTGGGCTCGGCGGCGCGCCCTACGCCCGAGCCGTCAAGTACAAGCAGAAATAAGCTTGCAGCGAGTCCCCAACGTGGCCGCATTTTCTCAAGTATAGCGGGAATCATCGAGCGCGGATCTCATGAATAGGCGCTGCCCCTTGCGCCTGTTAGACTTTTCGAGTGTTCTGGTTTTGGCTCTTCGTCGGCCCAGCGCTTGTGCTCGCCGCTTTCAGCCTGCGTGGAGAACGCAAGCGCGCCCGCTTCGTGGCCGAGCAGCTACAGCCTCACGGGGATGCGAATCTCCCGCCCGCGACCGTAATTGTGCCGATAGAAGGCGCCGAGAATGACCTTCGCGAGAATCTGGCCGCTTTGGTCTCGCTCGACTACCCCGACTACGAATTGATCGTAGCGGCGCGTACGGCCAGTGTAATTCCTCCCGATGTGCTGCCTTCTCACGTGATTGTGGTTCTTGGCGGGGCACTGGATGGCGGAGGAAGCGACAGAATCAAGAACCTCAGCGCCGGAGTTCGAGTATCACGAAAACGCGCGCAGATCTTCGCTTTTGCTACCGGTGCAGGGCGCGTGGGTAAGAACTGGCTACGCGCGCTGGCCGCGCCGCTCGCCGATCCGGACGTGGCTGCCAGCACCGGTTATTGCTGGTATACACCGGAGCCGCCGGGCTTCTGGTCGCTCATGCGAAGCGTATGGAACGCGCCGGTTGCAGGCTTGCTCGGTCCCGGCAACAACCCCTTTGTCTGGACCGGCGCCATGGCGATCCGCAAGGAAACCTTTTTCGAGTTTCACCTCACGGAAGCATGGCGCACAGCAGAGGACGAGCATGGGACCCTGATTCGTGCCATTCATAAGGCGCACCGGTCCATCGCGTTCGCACCGGGAGCTATGGGGGCGGTCACCGGGCGCGTGGGCGCTCGCGAATTCCTGCGCTTCGCCCGGTGCCAGATGGTGTTCACCCGCGTCCACCTTCCGCGCTTGTGGTGGAGCGCCCTCCTTGCGCATATTTTCTACTGTGGCGCGATGGGGGCCGCCATTACGGCTTCCATCCGGGGATCACGGGGAGCCGAATGGGCGCTGGTGGCCCTGCTCGGCCTCGGTATGCTGAAGGGCGTCAACCGCGCGACACTCGCGCGAGCCGAACTGCCTGACCGCGAAGCCTGGTTCAAACGCCACGCCTGGGTGCACGCGCTGTGGGTGCCTCTGGCTACTTGGGTATGGCTGTGGGTCCTGCTGGCATCGGCGTTTTCAGGAGCCTCTGAATGGCGCGGAAGACGGTACGGTTTGCCACGCGCCGCTCGTTTACGCGCGTAATACTTCGTTGCCGCTTGCGTTTCGCGAGTATAATTTGAAAACGAAGGGAGAATCGTTTATGGCGAAGTCGCAGGATCGTGGCAACAAGGAAGCCAAGAAGCCAAAGAAGAACAAGAAGAAGTAGCACAATGGCGTCGCAGGCGTCTTCGCACATTTGCGGGCGCCTGCGCGCCGGAGAATTTATGATTCGTTCCGAGTGGATTCAGCAACGCAGCACCGACAAAGTGCGCACCCAGATGCATTACGCGCGGCATGGCGCCATTACCGGCGAAATGCAATACGTGGCCCACCGCGAAAACGTATCGCCCGAGTTGATCCGGTTGGAGGTGGCGCGCGGCCGCATGATCATTCCGGCCAATATCAACCACGTCAATCTCGAGCCGATGTGCATCGGCGTGGCCTCCAGATGCAAGATCAATGCCAATATCGGCAACTCGGCGGTGACTTCAGAAATCGACGAGGAACTGGCCAAACTCGAAAATTCCGTGAAGTATGGCGCCGATACCGTCATGGATCTTTCCACCGGCGGCGACATTCCCCGCATCCGCCAGGCAATCATCAACGCTTCACCGGTTCCCATCGGCACCGTTCCCATCTACGAGGCGCTGAGCCGGGTCCGTCGCATCGAGGATCTGACCATCGGGGTCATGCTCGAGGTGATTGAAGAGCAGGCACAGCAAGGCGTGGACTACATGACCATCCATGCCGGCGTACTCGTCCAGTACATTCCGCTTACCACCAAACGCATCACCGGGATCGTCAGCCGCGGTGGTTCCATTCTGGCCGAGTGGATGGTGAAGAACCACAAGCAGAATTTGCTATATGAACATTTCGACGAGATCTGCAAGATCTTCCAGAAATATGACGTCAGCTTCTCTCTGGGTGACGGTCTGAGGCCCGGAAGTGTGGCAGACGCGAGCGACGAAGCGCAGTTCGCGGAGCTGAAAACACTGGGTGAACTGACCCAGAAGGCGTGGGAATACGACGTGCAGGTGATGATCGAAGGCCCCGGCCACATCCCGCTCGACCAGATCCAGCTTCAGGTGGAAAAGGAAATGGAGATGTGTCACGAGGCACCCTTCTACACGCTGGGACCGCTGGTGACCGATTTCGCGCCAGGTTACGATCACATCACTTCGGCCATTGGCGCAGCCATGATCGGATGGCACGGCGCTTCTATGCTCTGTTACGTTACGCCCAAAGAGCACCTCGGTTTGCCCAACCGGGAGGACGTCAAGGCCGGCATCATGGCTTATAAGATCGCGGCGCACGCCGCTGATATTGCGCGCCATCGCCCCGGTGCACGGGACCGCGACGATGAGCTTTCCCGCGCCAGGTACAAGTTCGACTGGAACCGCCAGTTCGAGCTTTCACTCGATCCGGAGACGGCTCGCTCCATGCACGACGAGACGCTACCGGAGGAGGGCTTCAAAGACGCACATTTCTGTTCGATGTGCGGGCCGAAGTTCTGTTCCATGAACATCTCGGCCAAGGTGGAGAGTTTTACAGCAGCTGATGCCGAGGCGGTTCTGAACTCCGCGCCCGAATCCGCGTACGTTCAGATTTCAGGAAACGACTGACCGTTTGCCGGCTCGCTCTCGCACCAAGGAGATTACCATGTACAGACGCTTGCGAACGTGGGTACTCTTGTTGGCACTGGTGGCTGCAATGGGCGTTGCCGGCGCCAACCAGGCCGGCTCCTCCCGTGGTGCGGACAGGATTACTCGCGAGGTTCGGCATGAGCTCGTCATGCTGCCGTACTACGGCGTTTTCGACAATCTGGCGTACAGCGTGGACGGATCCACCGTAACTTTGATGGGCCAAGTCACGCGTCCCACGTTGAAATCTGATGCAGAAAACGTGGTCAAGAGGATTGAAGGTGTGGAGCACGTCAACAATCAGATTGAAGTGCTTCCGGTTTCGCCCAATGATGACCGGATCCGCCGGGCCGTCTTTCGCGCCATCTACAGCGACCCGACGATGGATCGATATGCCATCCAGGCCGTTCCTCCGATCCACATCATCGTCAAGAACGGGAATGTGAGTCTGGAAGGCGTGGTGGCCACGGAGACCGATAAGAACATTGCCGGTATTCGCGCCAATGGCGTTTCCGGTGTGTTCTCAGTTAAGAATAACCTCCACGTAGAAAAGTAGGCGGCCGCCGCCTGGGCGGCACAGTCTTCCTTTACAATGACGGTTTGCGCCGCCCCGTAATTTTCTTCTTCATAGCGTTCTTCATCTACAATTTGAACCTGCGGCCCATTCCCGCGGGCGACTCCACGCCGGCCGCGCTCCTGCCTTTTGCCATTCTCGGAGACCACTCGATCGCCTTCGACCGGTTTGAACAATGGTACGAATCGCGGCACATGAAAGCTGCCTGGTTCAAGCGCGGCGTCGACGGGCACTATTATTCGGCCTATCCGATTCTGCTGCCGGTCTTGTTGACGCCGCTTTACGTTCCGGCCGCCGTTTTCCTGGATATCCGCCACATGCCGGTTGAGCGGGTTGTGCTGCTTGCCAGGATCATCGAGAAGCTGAGCGCGTCGCTGATCGCAGCGCTTTCCGTGGCGGCCTTCTGCGTTCTGGCCGAAAAGCTAACCAACCGGCGGACGGCTTTGCTGCTGACCTTGGTCTACGCTTTCGGCTCGCAAACGTGGAGTACATCGAGCCAGGCGCTGTGGCAACACGGATCGAGCGAACTGGCGATCGTGCTGGGTCTGCTCTGCTTGCTGTTGGCTGTGGAGCACCCCGACCGTTATTTGCCCGCGGCCCTCACCGGGATGTGCGCCGGATGTAGCATTGCGCTTCGGCCCACCAATGGGATCTTCTTCCTCGTTCTGACCGGGTATGTGCTCTTGTCGCACTGGTGTCCGGTTCGGAAGGGCGTCTTTTTATTTGGCGCTGCCCCCATCGCCACCGCCTACTTGATCTTCAACCTGTTGGTGTTCGGACATGCGTTTGTTGTGGTTAGCGATGCTGAAATTGGGTTTGCCAAAGGCTCCCTATACGGCGGGCTTCCCGGCCTGTTGATTAGTCCCAGCCGCGGGCTGTTGATTTTTTCTCCCGTGTTCCTGTTCGCCGCCGTCGGTATTTACTCTTGGTTTCACGAGGGCCGTAAATGGCATCCCGAGATTTACGGAACGTGCTTGCTCGTCGCAGCGGTCCACCTCGTCGTGATCGCCCGGTGGCGCGGTTGGCCCGGAGGGTACAACTATGGTCCGCGTCTGCTGACCGATGTCGTCCCCTGCCTTGTGATCTTAATGATTCCCGCTCTCCGGCTGGTGGACCAATCCCGCGGCTGGAAACTGGCTTTTGCCAGCGCTTTGCTGTTCTCGGTCGCGGTCCAGGCTATCGGAGTGTTCTTCTACCCCAACGGTCGCTGGGATGCGCTTCCGCAGCCTCTGTACCAGCACCGCGAACGTGTGTGGGACTGGGAGGATAACCAAATTTTGAGGAGTGTAAGGGCGGGGCCAGTGCTCAACCCCTACCAGCTGGCCTACGGCTTTCTGAAGAATCCCGGCTTGCCAGCGGAAAAGCGGTTGAAGGACGATGGAATCAGACTCTGGTAAGACCCTGTCCGATACTGAGCCGTGCTAAAAGGAGCGGTAGCGATAGCCCACTAGCTTCGCGCGGCTTGCCCCGTTTGGTTCACAGTTGCCCCCTGCGTCGGGTTCCGGAAGGGGCAATTGCTATATGATTTTCAAGAGGTGTCATGCACAGACTGCTGGTTATCCCATTCCTCGCGGCGGCCGTAACTGCCGAGCCGCCACCGGACGTCTGGCCTGGATGGCGCGGCCCTGCTAACGGCGTCTCCAGTCTCCGCACCCTGCCTTCTGCGTGGAGCGCGGAGCGCAACGTTGCCTGGAAGGCCGACGTTTCCGGTCGCGGGCACTCCTCCCCGGTGGTCTGGGGAAATCGTGTGTTCCTTACTACCGACCTCGAAGGCGACGTGCTGCCCGCCGCGGCGCCGGTGAAGCACAAGCTGGGTGGGCAGCCCTTCGTCCATCCGGATAGTGTGGGCGGCACTCGCAAGCACACTCTCAAAGTACTGGCCTATGACGGATCGAACGGCAAACTACTTTGGGAGCATACTGCGTATGAGGGCAAAGTGTTCGATGACACCCATCGCTTCAACACCTACGCTTCGCCTACGCCGGTCACCGATGGCAAGTACCTCTACGTCTGGTTCGGATCGCAGGGCCTGTACAAGTACGACTTCGAGGGCAACCTGCTCTGGTCCACGTCGTTGGGAGGCATCGCAACGCTCGGCGTGGGAAATGGCGGTTCCCCGCTTCTGTTTGAAGACCTGATTCTGCTGCTGTGCGACCAGGACGAAGGCGAGCACTCCTTTCTGGCGGCCGTGTCGACGGGCGACGGCAAAGTCCGCTGGAAGCTCGATCGTAAGAATCAAATTACCTGGACCACGCCTCTTCTGGTGAACTCCGGCGGCCACACACTGCTGATCGTTCCTGCCACCGAAGACGTAGTGGCTTACGATCCACGGACGGGAAAGGAGCTATGGCGCGCTGAAGGTCTGGAGGGTAACGTCGTTCACACGGCTGTAACAGGCCACGGCATGGTGTATGTTTCGACAGGGTATCCGAACAAAAAAACCATGGGAATCCGCCTCGCGCCGGCGCCCGGCGAAACACGTGTGGCGTGGAAGTACGAGAAGGGTACGGGTTACATCCCGTCACCGATATTGTATGGCGACTATCTTTACCTGATGACCGGCGCCGGGCTACTGACCTGCCTCGACGCGCACACGGGCGAACCGAAGTATGAGTCCAAGCGGTTCCCCGCGCCCTCGCAGTTCGTTGCGTCTCCCGTGGCTTTTGACGGCAAAGTGCTGATCACCAGCCAGGACGGAGACACCTACGTGGTAAAGGCCGGACCGGAACACGAAATCTTGGGGACGAATCCGCTGGGCGAGCAGATCTTCGCGTCGCTGGCCTTGGTTGGCGATTCCATCTACATCCGTGCCGAAAGGCACCTGTACCGCATTCGCACCGCCGGCCTCTAGTTCTCACCAAAAGGTATATTTGCTCCAAAAACCTCTTGCCCTATTTGTGTTTTGAGAGGACACTGAAAATTCAGGAGGCACGTTGGAGAGAAACGGCGGTCGAAAGTCCTCGATGGTTCTGGAGCCCACCGAGCGCTGGTCTACACAGGACGCTAGCGACCTGTATGACGTGGCGAGCTGGGGTAAGGGCTATTTCTCGGTCGATACGAATGGCCACGTCCGGGTTCATCCGGAGAAGGATCCGGCGCACTCCATCGACCTCAAGGAACTGGTCGACACGCTGGTTCTGCGCGGTATTTCGTTGCCCATCCTGATCCGCTTCGCCGACATTCTTAAGCACCGGCTCGGCGAGATTCATTCCGCGTTTCAAACCGCGATCGCCGAACACCGCTATCAAGGTGGATATTTCTGTGTTTATCCCATCAAGGTCAACCAGCAGCGCCAGGTCGTGGAGGAAGTTCTAGAGTACGGTCGGCCTTATCATTTCGGGCTCGAAGTCGGCTCAAAGCCGGAGCTGATGGCTGTAATGGCCATGGCCACCAACGAGACTCCGATCATCTGCAATGGATTCAAAGACGACGAGTACATCGAGCTCGCGATGCTGTCCCAAAAAGTAGGCCGCCACATCATTCCGGTTATCGAAAAATATACCGAACTGGACTTGATCGCCAAGTATTCGGAGCGCGTAGGTGTGCGCCCCACCATGGGGCTGCGGGTTAAGCTCGCCAGCCGCGGCGCAGGCCGCTGGAAATCCTCCGCCGGGTACCGCTCGAAATTCGGGCTGACTACCAGCGAAGCCATGCGGGCGCTCGAGGAACTGAAAGCGCGAGGTTTAGCGGACTGCCTGCACCTGCTTCACTTCCATCTGGGCAGCCAAATTACCAACATCCGCCACCTCAAGGGGGCCGTAAACGAGGCAGCGCGCATGTACGCCGAGCTGGCGCGCGCCGGCGCAGGGCTGCGCTATCTGGACGTCGGAGGAGGCTTGGGCATCGACTATGACGGCTCCCAGACCGACTTCGAATCGAGCGTCAACTACACCCTCCAGGAGTACGCCAACGACGTCGTCTATCACATTCAGGCCGTGTGCGACGAATCCGGCCTGGCCCATCCGACCATCGTGAGCGAAAGCGGACGCGCCATCACCGCATATCACAGCGCGCTCGTTTTTAATGTTTTGGGTGTGGCCGGATACGGCGACGAGGAAGTCCGCGAGTTGCCTGCAGAGCCCGAACAACCTCTCATCGATCTGCAGGGTACTTACGGCTCACTCAGTACTAAGAACCTGCTGGAGAGCTACCATGACGCGCAGCAGGCGCTCGATCAGGCTCTCAATCTTTTCAGCCTGGGCTATCTGCCGCTCGAGCAGCGCTGCCTGGCGGAAAACCTGTTCTGGTCCATTTGCCGCCGCGTGCTGAAACTCGCGCGCGAGCTGGGCGATTTCCCGGAGGAGTTCGAAGGCTTGGACGCCATGCTCGCGGATACTTACTTCTGTAATTTTTCGCTGTTCCAGAGCATGCCCGACAGTTGGGCCATCAAGCAGTTGTTTCCCATCCTTCCCATCCACCGGCTGGAAGAGCGGCCGACGCAATACGCCGTTCTGGGCGATATTACATGCGATTCCGATGGCAAAGTCGACCAGTTCATCGACCGGCGCGACGTGAAACGCACCCTGCCGCTGCACCCGTACAACGGGCAGGATTACTATCTGGGTGCGTTCCTTCTGGGCGCATACCAGGAGATCCTGGGTGACCTCCACAATCTGTTTGGCGACACTAACGCAGTCCATGTGAAGCTGAGTCCATCGGGCGACGTGATCTTGGATGCAGTCATCAAGGGCGATACCGTGCGTGAGGTCCTCAAGTACGTTCAATTCAACGTGGACGCGCTGGTAACGGAACTGCGCAAAGACGTCGAATGCGCCGTGCGTGAGAACCGCATGACCTACGAGGAATCCGGCAAGCTGCTGCGTTTCTACGAAGAAGGCCTGCAGGGCTACACGTACCTGGAAAGCTAAAGGCTGATCATATCCCCCGCCGCCAGGGTCATCGCTTCACCCGGGTAGGAAAACGTGTCCACCCCAGCTTGGCCCTTCGTCTTCGTTGTATCAATCGTGGTCACTGTTCCTGAAATGTTCTTCGCATCCACGGTGAGAGTCGCGTAGCCGTGATTTGTGTGATTGCTCTTGATCAACGTGGCTTTCGTATTCGGGTCCTGCGTGCCGTCTGACGCATTCATGCCGTGCATGTGGAAATATCCGCCGTTCCCTACGACCAGGAAGGGCGTCTTTGCCGGCTTGACCAGAGCGCGTTCGATCCGCTGGTAATTGTGGACGTGCGCCGACAGCACCATGTTCGGCACGCGGCGCGAGTCGTTAATGGCTTGCTGCACGGCATCCGCCATGTGGGGACTGCCGCTATGGTGATCGTCGAATGAGTACACCGGATGGTGCAACGCCAGAATCAGCGACTTGTCAGTAGGCGCGGTGGCAAACTCGTTGGTCAACCACTGCTGCTGTATGGAATCGATGGACCCGCCTTCTGGCACGTTGGTATACATGCCGATGATGGTGACGAACGGGCAATTGAGCGTGAAATAGACATTCGGCAGCGACATGCTCACGCGCGGGGCGTCATGCGACTCCGGATTAATGCGCGGCGTGGGTGTCATGAAGTACGCGACCCAACCGTCCAGCGATGTCTGAGAAGAGTCGATAGGGTCGCCATCATGGTTTCCCGGAATACCGATAATTGGCGGCGTGTAGTGGTTGTAAGGCTCATAGAACTGGCCGTAATATTCGCTGATCTGACCGTTGTAATAGACAACGTCACCGAGGTGATAGAAGAAGTTGGGAGCGTCTCCGGGTTTCTTGTTGAGGTCGCCTTTCATCGCGGCAGCAACGTGCGTCTGATAGTCCGGATTTTTGATGCCGCCGGTGTCCCCCACCGTGTGGAAAACGAGCTGACCCCACTTCTGCGCCTGCTGCCCGATGCCCGGGATGGCAGACTCCAGGTCGTAGTGGTAGGGCGGTTGCGATAACGGATTCGGCAACGGCTGAAACTTTTGCGAGCCCTGGGTGAACGGGCTGAGTGGATGCACGCCGCCGTGAATCTGGGAGTGCCCTTTTTGCGGTCGCGGCCGGACCTGGCCGGGGAGCAGGCTGCTGGTGTTTAACATTTGATTTTCGCCTCTAATAAATTTAGTGCATTTTCGAGCGAAAACGTGACAGATTTGTAGCGCAGGGCCACGCCTGATTTTGGCGGGGACCTGCGGCCTTTCGGCCGTGTGAAGAAAAAGCCGCAGGTCTCCCGCCAACGACGCTGGAGCCCTGCGCTACCGTCAGTCTTCCCTTCGCCGCGTCCCCGCGTCGGCCTCTATTGGTGGTCGTGGCGGCCGCCTCCACTTGCGGGCGCTCTTCCATTTCCCGCCTCTTCCAAAGCCGCTGCCACCATCTCATAGCGGCTCTTCCTCGGCCAGCTCCAGGATCAGGGCGACGGCTTCATTCATTTGCGATACCTGGTGCTTCTACATATACGTTTCGCACCCAGAAAGGTTCTGATTTTTTCTCGGGCTTAGCGCACTATAGCTCTAGCTGTCATAATCAAGAATTCCCGCTCATGATCAAAGTTCTTATGGTTGCCTCCGAGGCCGCGCCGTTCGCAAAGACGGGTGGATTGGCAGACGTGGTAGGCTCCCTGCCTGCCGCTCTTCGGGCGTTCGACTGTGAGGTTGCGGTTCTGATCCCGCGGTACCGCGCGGTCGACGTCAGCTCGGCGCGTCGCGTCTATGATTCTCTTCCGGTGTGGTTGGGCGGAGTCATGTACCAGGCCAGCCTCTATCAGGCGGACGCCGCTACGCCTTTCTATTTTCTGGAAGCTCCTTCTCTTTACGACCGCGACGGTTTTTACGGCGATGCCGAGGGCGACTACCCCGATAACGCCTTGCGCTTTGCCGTCTTTGCACGGGCTGCTCTAGCTGTTGCCCGGCGAGTTTTTCGGCCGCAGATTATTCATTGTCATGACTGGCAGAGCGGTCTGGTACCCGTTTACCTGCGAACCGTCTTCGCCTACGATCCGACTTTCATGGGCATGAAAACTCTGTTTACCATTCATAACCTAGGCTATCAAGGCCTGTTTCCGATGGCCGTGCTACCGGGGGTTGGTCTGGATCGCCGGGTGTTTAGCATGGATGGGCTCGAATTTTTCGGGCAGGTGAGCTTCATCAAGGGCGGGCTTAACTACAGTGATGCACTTAGCACCGTGAGCAAGAAGTACGCACTGGAAATCCAAACCCCGGAGTACGGTTTCGGACTGGACGGTGTTCTGCGGGCACGCAGTTCCCAACTCTATGGCATTCTAAATGGCGTCGATTACGGTAACTGGGACCCGCGAACCGATCCCCATATCGCCGCGCGCTATTCCGCGGACGATCTCGGCGGTAAACGGTTGTGCAAGCAGGATTTGATCCGCGAGTTCGGGCTTCCCGAGGCCGCCATGACGAGGCCCTTGTTGGGCGTGGTCTCACGCCTCACGCCGCAGAAGGGTACGGAGCTGATTGCCGAGATCGCGGATGAACTCGCGGCAGAGGATCTTTGCCTGGTTGTGCTCGGGTCGGGAGACGCTGTCTACGAAGACGCTCTGCGGGTGGCCGCGCTGGCACATGCGGACCGCATCGCCGTACGCTTCGGATACGATGAGGCGCTCGCGCACAAAATCGAGGCCGGAGCCGATATGTTTCTTATGCCCAGCCAGTACGAGCCGAGCGGGCTGAACCAGATGTATAGCTTGCGATATGGAACGGTACCGGTGGTTCGCGCAACCGGCGGCCTTGATGATACTATCGATGAAGGAACGGGTTTCAAGTTCCAGGAGTACTCGGCCTTGGCCCTTCTGGCGGCTATCCGCGCCGCTGCCACGGCTTATGAAGACCGGAAGGGCTGGGAAGCCAGGATGCGGCTTGGTATGCGTAAGGACTATTCCTGGGGGGCCTCGGCGGCCGAATATGCCGCCCTGTACCAAAAGCTGTTGGATGTCGGCAAGAACGCTGCATCTTTCGGCCTGAAAAAACATCAAAGAGAGGTGAGGGGATAGAGATGGCAGGTACCAATACCTTGACGTTTACAGATGGGGCGTTCGATAGCGACGTACTCAAAGCGCCCGAGCCGGTTCTGGTGGACTTTTGGGCCGAGTGGTGCGGACCTTGCCGGATGATGTCGCCGACCATCGACAACATCGCATCGGAGTATGCCGGGAAGGCGAAAGTCGGCAAGTTGAACGTGGACGATAACGGCCAGACTGCTATGCGGTACAACGTCCGCGGGATTCCCACGCTGCTGCTGTTCAAGGGGGGCAAGGTGGTGGATCAGAGGGTGGGTGCGGTCGGCAAAGACGAAGTCCAGAAGATGCTGAACGCGCACGTCGGCGATTAACTTTCGCGATTGCTATCTACATTTTTTGCTTCCGGAGTTTGACCCAGGCCGGGAAAACTTCGGGGTCATCCAGCCACACCAGCATCCACTGGATCATTTCTTCCTTTTGGGCTTTTTTCTCAGCTGATGTTTTCGAACTCCGCGCCGCAAACCGCGCGTGGTCCTTTGCCTGTATCACCGCATTCCGGCATTGCTGCACGCGTGCACGGCCGTTGGTCTCCTTAGCCCTCTTGTAGACTTCCTCCATTGCGAGCAGCGAGTCTTCCAATTCCTCGAAGGACTTCTGTCGCACTCCGGCAAACGGCTGGGCGACTGGAATCGCCGTATCAGCAAGCAGGCGGCGCAAATAGCTCTCCGAGACTGGCGCCAGCCGGGCAACAATTTCCAGCCACTCACGCTCACCGACCTGGCTGAGATTTTTTTCCGTCAGATACTCGGCGAGGAGCGCCTTCTTCGATTTGCTCCCGATGGTTGGCACGGCGAAATTGATCGGTGGCTGCCAAGTGCTCCGAAATGCTCTTGGAGAAATTATGCGCGCCCGATCCATCCGGCCGCAACACAAAGTACAGATAATCAGTCTCGGCCGGGTGCATCGCGGCCAATAAGGAATTTTTCCCCGGATTGGCAATGGGCCCGGGCGGCAAGCCTGCGTTGCGGTAGGTATTGTACCGGTTGGTGCTGGCAAGGTCGGACTGATGAATTGCGCCTCTGTAGCGTCCTTCCAGCAGCGCGGCGTAAATGGTGGTCGGATCGCAATCCAGCTTCATGCCGATATTGAGCCGGTTATGGAACACCGACGATATGAGCGGCCGGTCTGTGGGAACGCGGGCCTCGCGCTCGACGAGCGATGCCATCGTGACCACCTGATGAACGTCTGAAGGCGGCCCCAAATCCTTCCATACCTCGCGAAACCGGCCGGTCATCAAGTGGCATAGGCGCTCCGGCGTCGTGTGGCGATCCAGGCGATAGCTGCTCGGAAACAGATAGCCTTCGAGGGATGGCGCGGCAGGGTCCAGATCGCGGATCGACGACGCGTCGCGCGCGCTGCGCAGGAAATCGGCCACCGCAAACAGCTTGAGCTTCTCCGCCTCGGCCGCGATATCGAACATGTTCTGACCCTCAGGCACTACCAGCACGTAATAAAAAACGTCGCCCCGTGCGATCCGGTCGAAGATGTCCCATACCGAAGCAGGCTTTGTGAAGTGATAGTCGCCGGCCTGCAGCGTTCGGTGCGGGTGCAACGCGCGGGCGGCCAGGAACTCCCAATCATGCTCGATGACGCCCGCCTTTTCGAGCATCCCGGCAATTTGAGAACTGCTGGTACCCTTCGGGAACTCGACGAAGGTCTCCTCGCCGAAGGTCGCATAAGGGCTGGACAAACGATAGGCCAGGTAGCCCGCGCCCAGGGCGGCAACCAGCACCAGTAACGCCAGCAGGCGGAGAAACCTCACGCCCGGTCACCCGCCTGAGATTGCGCGGAATCCAGGTAGCTTTGCAACAGGATTACGGCCGAAAGCTTGTCGACCGCCGCGGCGCGCTTCTCAATGCCGATGCCGCTCTGGCGCAATACCCGCGAGGCCTCTAGCGTCGTGAGACGTTCGTCCCACATCTTGACTGGAACGCCAGTATGCTTCTCGATCGCGTCCGCAAATTCGCGTGCCCACTCGGATTGCCGGCCTGCTGCGCCGCTCATGTGCAGAGGATTACCCATCAATATTTGAGTGACTTCGCGATTTTTGATCAGGGTTGCCAGCGCCGCCAGGTCCGTGCGTTTATTACGGCGTTCCAGCGTGGGCAGCCCCTGCGCCGTGAGGCCCAGCCCATCACTAATGGCCAGTCCGATGCGCTTCTTTCCGAGATCGAGTGCCAGAACGCGGCCGGGAGGGTTCATCCGTTGTCCAATGCACCGTCCGCTACCAACATTCGCAATTTCATTATAGGCGGCTACATGGTAGATTCGAGGAAGAGCCGTACCTCGCCGTGGCCATCCTCTCAAGACCTTTAAAGGCCCAGGATCTGCTGAACGCCCAGGAGCTGCGCGTAGCTGCCAGTCCGGTTCTGGCCTTGGGCGTGATCATTGCGCTCCTTTACTGGGGGCGCGTGTTCTTCATTACGTCGATCATCGCCGTCATCATTGCTTTTATCCTCGAACCCTTCGTTGGGTTGCTGATGCGCATTCGTTTTCCAAGAAGCGTCGCCAGTTTCGTCGTGTGCAGTATAGCTCTCATGCTGCTTTATCTGGTGGGCCTGGGCGCTTACACACAGATTGTCGGGCTTTGGGAAGAGGCGCCGCAATTCAGCCAGCGCATTAGCGAAGTGGTCGAAGGCGGACGGCAAAAGATCGACGACATGGAAGCGACTACCTATCGCATCCTCGTCCCCGCCAAACAGCAGCCGCCGCCCCCCCCCGTTCCTCCGCCGCAGAAGCAGCGCGGCCGGCACAACATAGGACCCCAGCCGGTTGTGCCCCAGGGAGTTCCCGGCGCCATCCCCGAGGTGCGCATTCACGAAGAGCGCAAGCCCATCACAGACCTGATTTACGAGCGCATAGGATCCCTCTATCAGATTCTGCTGATGGCTTCTTTCATTCCGTTCCTGGTGTATTTCATGCTGAGCTGGCGCGATCACATTCATCGCAGCTTTCTTCAGTTTTTCGACGGCGAAGACCGTGTCGCTGCGTCGCGCAGCCTGCAGGGCATTGGCGATATGGTGCGCGGTTTCGTGGTGGGCAACTTCGTGCTGGGCGTGATGCTCGCGGTTCTCAGTTCGCTGGCGTTCTGGATGATCAAACTGCCGTATCCGCTGCTGGCGGGTCCGGTCAGCGGCTTCCTGAGCCTGGTACCTTACGTCGGACTGCCCATGGCGCTCATCCCTCCGGCCATCGTCGCTATTGGAGGCGGCCATCCGCTCGCGAGTTTCCTGATCATCCTGCTCGTCATTGCCATGCTTCACCTGATCGCCATGAACGTGCTCTATCCCAAAATTGTCGGCTCGCGGGTACACCTGAACCCGCTGGTGGTTACGGTCGCGCTGATGTTTTGGGGCTTCCTGTGGGACGCGTCGGGCCTGCTGCTGGCCATCCCGCTTACTGCCGCTCTCAAAGCCGTGTGCGACAACGTCAAGACCTTGCGGCCCTTCGGAAAATTCCTCGGAGACTGATTGTCGACGGCTCACGAATGAAGCGGAATCGAAGGCAAGAGCAGCGCTGGGGCTGCCTGTGTACTTTTTCCCGAGCCGTGACCAAAAGGAAGCGTGGCCTAACGCCTACGAACCCATCCCGGCAATAGACGAGGAGGTAACCCGGGACGGAGGACCCATTGTCCACGACAGGCCGGCACGACGTTTGAATGACGTTCGGGTTTGGGGATAGTGTTGCCAGGCCCCACGAGAGGTATGCTCGATTTCCGCTCCCAGTTGCGATAACGTTGCAAGAATGCCACGCCCATCTTCTTTTGCCAACGTGGAAATCGAGACCGGGGAACGCAGCCAGCGGGTGGAACCTCGCGAACCGGATTGGCCGTTTCATATTGCCGTTCTCGGGGATTTCAGCGGACGAGAAAGCCGTGGCGTGCTGGACGCCAAGCTCCAGGGCCGCAAAGCGGTCTTGATCGACCGCGACAATTTCGACGACATGATTGCGCGGTTTGTGCCAGAGTTGCACCTACCCCTCGGCGGGCCGGACGGTCCTCGCATCTCTGTCCGTTTTCGCGAACTGGATGACTTCCATCCCGATCGTATTTTCGAGCGGCTGAAAATCTTTCAGGCGTTGCGCGACACGCGCGAGAAGTTGAACGATCGCAGCACGTTCGAAGCCGCGGCGTCGGAAGTGCGTTCCTGGTCAGGCGCGGCCTCGATTCCGGCAGCTTCTGCGCCGCAAGGCCGACAGCCGGATATCTCACGGGCTTCGGCGCGTGAATTATTCGAGCAGGCGTTGAGCGCGACGGAATCCCGCACGGGCGCCGCCCGCCCTGCGCGCGCGCTGGATGATTTCCAGACGCTGCTGCGCGACATCGTGGCGCCGTACGTCGGGCCTAAGCCCGACCCGCAGAAGGCGGATCTGATCGCGCAAGTTGACCGCGCGATCGGCGGCCAGATGCGCGCTTTACTTCATCACGCCGATTTTCAGGCGCTCGAAGCGGCGTGGCGCGGCTTGTTTTTTCTGATCCGGCGGCTCTCCACGGACGAGAAGCTGAAGGTTTACATTTTGGACATCGCCAAGCCGGAGCTGGCGGCGGATATGGTGGCGACCTATGAACTGCTGATTGAGGGAGCACCGCGTGGCGAGCCGTGGTCCGTGCTGGCTGCAAATTACACGTTCGATGCGGGTGCCGATGACGTGCAATTACTCGGGCGCATGGCTGCCGTTGCACACCATGCGGGTGCGCCGTTTCTGGCGGCCGGCTCGCCCAGCATCTTGGGATGCGATTCTCTGGCGGAGACTCCCGAGCCGCGAAAGTGGCGTTCGGGATCTGCGCAGAACGGCGCTGATGCCTGGGACGCGCTTCGCCGCCTGCCGCAGGCAAGCTGGCTGGGGATGGTTCTGCCTCGATTCCTGCTGCGCCTTCCTTACGGCAAGCAGACAGAGGCCACGGAGCAGTTCGCGTTTGAAGAATTTTCGGAGTCTCCGGTTCACGAAAATTACCTGTGGGGCAACCCCGCTCTGGCATGCGCCTATCTGCTGGGCGAAGCGTTCCTGGAATCCGGCTGGGAGATGCGACCCGGCGAGATATCTGAAATCAGCGGATTGCCTGCCCACGTCTACAAAGTCGATGGCGAATCATACCTCAAGCCATGCGGCGAGGCGCTACTGGGCGAGCAGGCAGCCGAGGCGATTCTTGACCGTGGAATGATGCCGTTCATTTCCATGAAGGGCAGCGACGCCATCCGGCTGGTCCGGTTTCAGTCGATCGCCACACCCCCAGCGGATCTTTCCGGCCGCTGGAGATGAGGGAGACTGCCGGCGCTGCGCGCCGGGCAATGCTGTGCATTGCGGACGCGGCGACACGGAGACACGGCGACGCGGCGAATGTAATCGCAAAATAGCCGACAAACATTCTCGCTCACCTTCTCGCCGCATCATCTGAACGCAACACAGCACACCGCGAAGCGCCAGCTAACTCGCCGCGTCCGCAAGTCGCCGCGTCCGCAATGCACAGCATTGCCCGGCGCGCAGCGCCGGCCGCTATTCGTAGCGTAGTGCGGCGGTGGGCGCCACACGGGTTGCGCGGCGCGCGGGGATTAGCGCGGCTGCGATCGAGATTAGCAACAGGATCGATGGAACTGCGGCGAACGTAAGAGGATCGGTGGCTGCGACATGATAGAGAAGGCTGGACAGCAGTCTGGTAACGGCAGCGGAGAGTAATAGGCCCATCGCGATTCCTGCTACGACCGGGCGCATCGCCTGGCGAAGTACCATCCTGCGAACATCGTTGGCTTCGGCTCCCAGGGCCATGCGAATGCCGATCTCAGACGTCCGCTGGCCGACGGAGTATGCCACTACGCCGTAAATGCCGATGGCGGAGAGAAGAAGCGCTACGCCTGCAAGAGCGGCGAGCAGCAGCATGGAGATACGGCGCCGTTCGAGCGAGTCGGCGAGCAGTTGATCCATGGTGGCGATCTTATAAACCGGCAGATTGCGATCGAGTTCTCTTACCTGCCGTTGGATCGCGGGGATGATCGCGAAGAGATCGCCGGCCGTGCGAACGATCAGGCTCATATAAAAATACGGCGTCTCGAGCGACGGGTAATAGATTCTGGCCACTGGCTCAGTCAGCAGACTTCGATCCTTGGCCGCGCCCACGATTCCGACGATCTGGTAATTTTGGGTGTTTTGCCCTTTCGGACCCGGCCCGCTGATTAGCTGTCCGATGGCGTCACCGCCGGGAAAGAAAGTCTTGGCAAAGATCTCGTCCACCACCGCGACTCTTGGCGCTTCACCGGCATCGTAGTCCGCGAAGGTGCGGCCCTGCTTGATTGGAATCCCCAACGTTTCGAAGTAGCCGGGGCTCGCGATTCGTTTGTCCACATCGGGGACAGGTTCGGATGGCGGCCACGGACGTCCAGCAATATTGAACGAGCCTCCGCTGCTGCCTGCGCCGAACGGAACGCCATTTGCCAACGCCACCGACGTAACGCCCGGAAGCGCCGCGACTCTTGCCTGCAACTGAGAATAGAACGCGGTTATTCGTGAAGGCTCGCGGTACTGAAGAAGCGGCAAGCTGAGGCGCGCCGTGAGCAAGTGATCCGTTCTGAACCCGGGACTCGAGTTCTGGATGCGCCCGAAGCTTCGAATTAACAGGCCTGCCCCAATCAATAACACGAGCGACAGAGCGACTTCGGACACAACGAGAAAACCGCGCAGGCGGTGGCTCCCGTGGCCCCCGACCGCACCTCTCGAACCGGCTTTCAGTGCCTCGTTCAGGTCGACTTTCGAAGCGCTGACGGCGGGAGAGAGACCAAAGAACAAGCTCGTCAGCAGGGAAAGACCGAAAGTAACGATCGCCACGAAACTGTTCACCCGTAGATTTTGTCCCTGGAACAGATCCGCGGGCCCGAAGCGCACAAACAAATCCAGAATCCAAACCCCGATCAGAAGTCCCACGGCGCCGGAAACGAGAGCGAGCACCAGACTCTCACGCAGCAGGTGAGCAATGATCTGCCACCTCCCGGCCCCTAGCGCTGCGCGCACGGAAATTTCCTTCTGGCGCGACGTGGCGCGGACCAAAAGCAGGTTGGCGACGTTCGCGCAAGCGATGAGCAGAACCATTCCGACGGCGCAGAGGAGGACGAGCAGCGGAGTCCGCATTTCTCCCGCAACGGAATCCGCGAGCGGGTCAAGATCGATGCTCCATCCTTTCGGATACCAGGCAGGAAGCCGTCCCGTCATTTGGGCCGCCACCACCTTCATTTCGGCGCGAGCCTGACCGAGCGAAGTCCCCGGCGCGAGACGCGCGACGACATCGAAGCGCTGATGTCCCCGGGCATTCGGGTCGAGTTCTTCCTGTCTGAACGTGAGGGGAAGATAAATCTGGGAAGTCTCCAGGAACTGGAGGACCGGATCCACCACGCCGATCACGGTGAAACTTTCAGAATTCAACTGGATCTGTTTTCCGATAATGCCTGGGTCGCCGGCAAACCGGTCCTTCCAGAGTGCCGCTCCGAGGATGGCGACATGATTCTTGTCCGGCTGTTCCTCATCGCTGCGGAACACACGGCCGGCGATAGGCCGTACTCCCAGCAAAGGAAACAAGCTGGCCGAGGCACGAAGACCAAACACGCGTATAGGTTCCTGATCGCCGATCAGATTCACGCTGTTCAAGTCGAGAGCGGCCATGCCCGAGAAAGACTTGCTCCCATCGCGATAGTCCACGAAGTCCAGCGCCGACGCGTCCGACTTCTGCAGCTCGAACATGGGCATGTTCTTGGTCACCAGGACGAGTTGATCTGGGTGGCGATAGTGCAGCGGATGGATGAGAACGGCATCCACAGCCGAGAAGATAGCGGTGTTGGCGCCAATCCCGATGCTGAGAGTGGCCACGGCAACCAGCGCGAACATGGGATTGCGCATCATCAAGCCAAAGTAGTGAAAAGGGTTGGTCATCGCATTAGAGTGGACGCAGCGACTGTCGAAAAGTCAGATACTTTCACCACCGAGCCGCGGTGTACTGCGTTTCTTCAATTCTCCGTACCAAAATTCGCATACCGGCGAGCTCTAAGCATCAGCATGGTATAAACTTACAGGGTCACCCGGCACGAGTGCTGAAAGCATGTGCAATCTGTTACATATCCGTTGCAGCAGGCTCGATTTACGCGTTCACGGGTACATTTTCCACAGATTTTTCCACAGCGCCGTTGAAAACTCCTTCGAAGGAACATCCTGGTGAAACTCACTTTCGTCGATTGGGCGGTGATTGCCGCTTACTTTCTCTTCAATCTTGCTATTGGTTTCTACTATAAGGCGCGCGCGGGAAAAAACATCGGGGAATTTTTCCTCTCTGGACGCAACGTTCCCTGGTGGCTTGCCGGGACGTCGATGGTCGCCACTACTTTCGCGGCCGACACGCCACTGGTGGTCACCGGCTTAGTGGCGCGCAACGGGATCGCGGGGAACTGGCTGTGGTGGAATTTCGTCGCCAGCGGCATGCTGACGGTGTTCTTGTTCGCGCGGCTTTGGCGGCGGTCGGGGGTGATGACAGACGTGGAGTTTGCCGAGATCCGCTATTCGGGAAAACCGGCGGCATTTCTGCGCGGATTCAGGGCGCTGTATCTCGGGGTTCCTATCAACTGCATCATTCTTGGGTGGGTGAACCTGGCGATGGTCAAGATCCTGACGCTGACCCTAGGCATCACCAAGAGCCAGGCATTGTGGATCGTGCTGGGAATGATTGGGCTGACTTCGTTCATTTCCGCCCTCGCCGGGCTCTGGGGAGTGCTGGTCACCGATTTGTTCCAGTTCGTTCTGAAGATGACTATGGTGATCATTCTGGCGGTGGCCGCGGTTCACGCGGTGGGCGGCATCGGGCAGATGAAGTTGCAACTCACTCAGATCCAGCGGGCTGGCTCGGTGCTGAGCTTCGTACCCGACCTCAATTCTGCGTGGATGCCGATGATCACGTTCCTGGTTTACATCTCGGTCAACTGGTGGGCGGTGTGGTATCCAGGCGCCGAGCCGGGTGGCGGCGGCTTCGTGGCACAGCGCATGTTCTGCGCCAAGGACGAGCGGCATTCCCTGCTGGCGACGTTATGGTTCAACATCGCGCATTATGCTTTGCGCCCGTGGCCTTGGATCCTGGTGGGCCTCGCTTCGATCATTCTTTACCCGAACTTGCAGGACAAGGAGTCCGGATATGTGCTAGTGATGGTGAACTATCTGCCGCCCGCGCTACGCGGGCTGATGTTGGCGGGTTTTGCAGCGGCATTCATGTCGACCATCGGGACGAATCTCAATTGGGGCGCCAGTTACCTGGTGAATGATTTTTACCGGCGGTTTGTCAACAAGGACGCAGCGAACATCACTACGTCGCCATGTCGCAAGTGGCGACAATTTTTCTGACGATCGTATCTGCAATCCTCACGTATTTCATGGGCTCGATCGCCGGGGCGTGGAAACTGCTGATCGTGACCGGCGCGGGAACCGGCACCGTGCTGATCCTGCGCTGGTATTGGTGGCGCATTAATGCATGGAGCGAGGTATCGGCCATGATCGCGGCCTTCGTGGTTTCGCTGACGCTGCAACTGGCATTCCATCTTGATAGCGACGATCCTACCGGGTTTGCCTACATCATGCTTATCACAGTAGGAATCACTACAGTGGTGTGGCTGGCTACGACATTTCTGACGGCGCCAGAGCCGATGGAGAAACTCCTGGCGTTTTATCGAAGAGTGCATCCGTGGACGGGCGGCTGGGCGCCGGTAGCGCGCCAGGCTCCCGAGATTCTGCCCACGAGCGATACGATGTACAACCTAATCGACTGGGTGTGCGGCTGCATTCTGATCTATGGCTGGCTTTTTGGAATCGGCAAAATCATTCTCCAGGAATACGCGACGGGGTTTGTGTTCCTCGCGGTTGGGACGGCCGCTGGAGCCGTGATTTACCGGGATCTGTCGCGGCGGGGGTGGAGTTCGGTGATGGACTAGCGCTACACTGGCGGAATGCGTCGTAGCTTAATCGTCGCGCTGGCGTTGTGCGGTGCAGCTTGGGCGCAAGACGCCGAAAAGCTGGCGCCATACTATCCTACGCCGCTCACCATCGTCGAAAAGATGCTGGACCTGGGCGGGCTCAAGGCCGGCGAGAAGATGTTTGACCTCGGTTCCGGCGACGGCCGGATCGTCATCATGGCGGCCCAGAAGTATCACGCGGATGCTACAGGTATCGAGATGGCCGACGATCTTTACCGCCAGAGCATGCAGAAGATCCGTAGTCTAGGCCTTGAGAAAACGGCACGCATTGTTCACGGCGACATTTTCAAGCAGGACTACAGTTCGGCCGACATGATCACCGTCTATTTGCTCCCGGTTTCAAACGACAAAGTCCGGCCGCTACTTGAAAAACAGCTCAAGAAGGGCACGCGAGTCGTGTCTCACGATTTTCCTTTTCGCGACTGGACGCCGGAGAAAGAAATCACCATCGAAGACGATGGCGAGGGCCGCAGCCACACCCTGTACCTGTACCGGCGATAGGGGGCCGGCGCGCTGCGCCGGGGCAATGCTGCGCATTGCAGACGCGGCGACACGGCGATGGGGTGGCCGATGCGATGAATCGCGGACACGGCCGATCGAGCCAGCGGATTATTGTTGATGCTACGCTGACGGTGTGAAGATCGGGATCACCTGCTATCCGACGTACGGCGGTAGCGGCATCGTGGCGACGGAGTTGGGGCTCGAGCTAGCCAATCGAGGCCACGAAATTCACTTCATCACGTACGCGAATCCCATTCGACTCGATCCTGGCATTCCCCGCATCCATTATCACGAAGTGGAAGTTTCGAATTATCCGCTGTTTCAGTATCCGCCGTATTGCCTGGCGCTGGCATCGCGCATGGCGGAGGTTGCCGAAAGCTACGCGCTCGACCTGCTGCATGTGCATTACGCCATTCCGCACTCCATCTCCGCACTGCTGGCCCAGCAGATGCTGTCGGTGAAACGCTGTCTCCCCTTCATCACCACGTTACACGGAACCGACATCACGCTCGTCGGCTCCGATCGTTCTTATTACGGGATCACGAAGTTTTCGATCGAGCAGTCGAACGGCGTCACCAGCATCAGTGAATTCATCCGCGAGCGCACAGCCGAAGTTTTCGGCGTGAAAGATGGTGTCCGGGTGATTCCGAACTTCGTCAACATTAAGACTTATAAGCCGGATGTAAAGAAGGCTGGGGCGCACCGGTTCGCACCCAACCGCGAGAAGCTGCTCATCCACCTGTCGAATTTCCGCCCAGTCAAGCGCGTGAACGACTGTATCCACATACTGGCGCGCATCGTGAAATCCACACCGGCGCACCTGCTGATGGTGGGCGACGGTCCTGATCGCGGGCCGGCAGAAGTGCTGGCGAGGGAACTGGGTGTCGAGGGCCACGTCAGTTTTCTCGGAAAGCAGGATCACGTGGAACGCCTCATTCCTCTGGCGCATGTGCTCTTGATGCCCAGCGAGCTGGAGGCATTCGGTCTCGTGGCGCTCGAAGCCATGGCTTGCGGCGTGCCTTCCGTCGCGACGAACGCTGGCGGCGTGCCTGAGCTGATTACTCACGGCGTAGACGGCTTTCTCGAAGAAGTCGGCGACCTGGACGCACAGGCGGCGCGAGCGATCGAGCTGCTCACCGGCGACCGGCTGCACCGGCGAATGGCAGTGGCCGCACGGCACACCGCCGCCAGCCGTTTTTCTACCGAGCAGATCATCCCGCAATACGAGCGCTACTACGAGGAAATCTGTGGCGTGAAATCATCCGTGAGGCCAGCCACGAGCCGATGAGGATGGAGTAGACGGGTATGTATTCGAACCAGCGGATCGGTGTGGAACCCTGCCAGTCACCGAGCGTCACCCATGAGATGACCGCCGAGTATGCCAGCGGCGCGAGAGCGGTCCAAAGCAACAGCGCTGGCACGGGGAACAAGACCAGCAGAGGCAGAAGCCAGGTGAGGTACCACGGGTGGCAGTTGGCCGAGACCATCAGCAGTACCGTAATGGCGGCCAAGCAAGCGCGCTCGAGGGGAATCTGCCGGAGCGTTAGAATGAATACCGTAATCGCAACGATTGCGAACGCGGCGTACTTGGCGCGGTAGACGTCTTTCGTCAGCCAGAGGATGATGCCGTAAAGGCTGTCGTTATTGCGCCAGCCACCCATGAACCCGCTCGCAAACTGCATATTTTCGCTAACGTTGGTCCAGTATGGAAGCGCGCAAAAGCCGATGATGGGAAGCGCTACCCACCACTGATACCAGCGCTGCGGCCGGTTTCGCTGCCATCCGATAAAGCTCGGGAAAAGCAGGATGGGCCAGATCTTAGCCGCCACGGCGAGCGAGAGCGCCGCGAAAGCCCATGTCCAACGCTCTTTCTTGGCGCCGAGAAGCGCGAGCGCCAGGAGCAGCACAACCACCGAATCATTGTGGCCGGACGCCCAGAATTCTATGATGGCGAGAGGCGACCAGGCGTAGATCAGCACGCGCTCCCGCGGCAGGCCGTGAGCGCCCAGGAGCGCCCAAAGCACCGCAATCACCCCAAGATCACAAAGCGCAAAAGGCAGCTTGAACCAAAAGACCTGGCGGACGGGATCCGATTCCACCAGCGACACGACGCGATAAGTCCACACTTCGATCTGCTCGATCAGGGGTCCGTAGACGGCTTTGAAATCCTTGCCGACGACCAGCGGAAATGAGGAGTCGCACAGGCTGCTCCACCGCGCGTCGGCGGGCCGGGACTCGTACGGATTGCCGCCGGCAGCCTGCAGCTTGCCTTCCCACCGGTAGCGGTAGAGGTCGTCGGAGAGACCGGGGGCGAGCGGCCAGACCGTCAGCCGCAGAATGAGCCCGATGGCAACGATTCCGAGAGTCAAACCGTGGTTTCCCGCACGAGTCGGGACGCGGAAAACGTGATAACACGAAACGAGATAGAATAAACTTGCTAATACGAGCCATGTAACGGTTTCAGGCACACGCGCCCGGAGATCGCCCAAAAGGCGGATTCGCAAAAATACGGCCCCCAACGCAGTGGCCGAGAGAAGGAATGCGATCCGCAGTTGTCGGTCCGTTTGGAACAACTCATGATGCTACCAGCTTCGATGCCGCCGGCCTTCCTCGCGGTGACCGGTCTGGCCGACCGGCTTGTCCGCAGCCTGACGGACACGACCTTCACCGGGATCCATCAACTCGGTTGGTTCGATTATTCGCTGCTGATTCCGTACTTTGGTACGCTGGCGATTCTTTCCGTTTACGGCCTGCATCGTTACGACATGATTCGCACGTACTTCAAATACCGAAAAAACGCCACGAAAGAGCCGCCAGCAAAGTTCGACAAACTCCCACGCGTCACCATCCAACTGCCGATTTATAACGAGCGCTACGTGGTGGAACGGCTGATCGATGAAGTCACAAAAATCGAATATCCTAAGGACCTGCTCGAAATTCAGGTGCTGGACGATTCGACCGACGACACGCACGCCTATGCAGAGGCGTTGTGCGAGCGCTATCGTGCGCTCGGTTTTCCCATCGAGTACCACTACCGCGCGGATCGCCAGGGGTTCAAAGCCGGGGCACTGGCTGAGGGGCTCAAGACGGCGACGGGAGAATTCGTGGCGATCTTCGATGCGGATTTCGTCCCGCCGGCGGACTTCTTGCTCAAAACCATCCATCACTTCGCGGATCCCAAGGTCGGCGTGGTACAGACACGCTGGAGTTACCTGAACCGGGAATACAATTTCCTGACCGAAGTCGAAGCCATGCTGCTCGATGGGCATTTCATTATCGAGCACGGGGCCCGCTCGCGAGCCGGCTATTTCTTCAATTTCAACGGAACCGCGGGAATCCTGCGGCGCCGGATGATCGAGGATGCCGGCGGCTGGCAGGCGGATACGCTGACTGAGGATTCGGACCTGAGCTACCGTGCGCAGCTCAAGGGCTGGCGCTTCGTTTATATGCCGGGGCTTGATTGTCCTTCAGAGCTTCCGGTGGAGATGCATGGTTTTCAGGTGCAGCAATCGCGCTGGGCGAAGGGTCTCACCCAGGTGGCCTGGAAGGTCTTGCCGGATATTATTCGGGCGAAACTGCCGTGGCGGTTAAAGGTAGAAGCATTTTTGCACCTGACGCCGAACATTTCCTATCCGCTCATGCTGGTGGTTTCCGCGCTGATGCTGCCGGTGATGATCGTGCGCTTCTACATGGGCCTGTTGCAGATGGTGTTTCTGGATTTGCCGCTCATCATCGCTTCGTTCTGGTCGATCTCCGCGTTCTATGTCATCGCGTATCGCGAGCTGTATCCCAAGAACTGGAAACGCTCGGTCTTCCTGCTGCCCATGCTGATGGCGGTGGGAGTGGCGCTCACGGTCATCAACACGCGCGCCGTAATGGAGGCGATTCTCGGCATCCGTAGCGCTTTTGTGCGAACGCCCAAATATGCAATTGAGGGGCGGCTGGTAAATCTGGAGTACAAAAAATACCGGCGCAAGAGCGGGTGGCTCCCGTACATCGAAATCGCGGCGGGGTCGTATTTCGTGTACATGATCGCTTTTGCGGTCGACACGTACAACTGGTTTGCGGTACCCTTCCTGGCGCTGTTTGTGGCGGGCTATTATTGGGCGGGCTTTGCGACGCTCTTCCAGGAACACCAGAGCCGTTTGCGCTGGCTACGCGAGCGGCGCGCCTTTGAGATGCAGACAGCGCGGTAGATTCCCACTCGCCGCTGGCAATCAAACCAATGCAACCTGATCTTTCGCCGGTAATGGTGCGCGACGCCGATCAGCGTATCCGGCCGCTGGCCCGCCACACGCCGGTGTTCACGTCGACGAGCGTCAACCGGGCTGCCGGCGTGGAGGTTCATTTCAAGTGTGAGAATCTGCAGCGCGGCGGCGCCTTCAAGATTCGCGGCGCTAGCAACCTGATCTTCTCGATTCCAGCCGGGGATCTTCCGCGTGGCGTCGTGGCATTTTCATCGGGCAATCATGCCCAGGCCGTCGCCATCGCGGCCGAGCAGGCGGGCACGAAAGCCACCATCGTGATGCCTGAAGATGCGCCGCGCGGCAAACTGGAAGCCACGCGCAGTCACGGCGCGCACATTATCACTTACGATCGCCATCGCGAAAGCCGTGAGGCTATCGCCGACCAGCTTCTGAAGGAGACCGGAGCCACGCTGGTGCCACCCTTCGACCATCCGCTCGTGATGGCCGGGCAGGGGACGGCGGCGCTCGAACTGCTCGAAGCGATTCCGCATCTCGAAGCGTTTATTGCGCCCATCGGTGGAGGCGGGCTGCTCGCGGGCTGCGCCACCATCGCCAAAGCTCTGAACCCCGCGATTCGCATTTTCGGCGCCGAACCGGAGCGGGCGAACGATACCTTTCTGTCGCTTCAGGCGAAGCATCGGGTTGAAATTCCCATGCCTGATACAATCGCCGACGGTTTGCGCTCACCGAAGCCGGGAGCACTCACGTTTCCGGTGCTGCAACGCCACCTCGAGGGAGTCCTGCTGGTCAGCGAAGAGGAAATCCGTCAGACCGTGAAGTTTCTATTGATGCGGATGAAGCTGCTGGTTGAGCCGAGCGGCGCCGTGGCTGCAGCGGCGGTGCTGCACCAGAAATTGCCCAAAGATGTACGTTCCATCGGCGTCATTCTTTCCGGTGGAAATCTGGATTTCGAGGACTTGGCGGGGTATTAGACGTAAACGCGTTCCACACGGGCTCCGATGCCGCAGAGGATGGCATAGGAAATCGTACCCGCCATGCGCGCGATTTGCTGCGCATCGAGACTGGCGTCCCCCTCGCGTCCAAGCAGCGTGACTTCATCTCCCGGCATAAGCGAAGTGGTGTGGCTGATGTCGATGGTGGTGAGGTCCATGCAGACCGTTCCCAAAATGGGCACCAGCTTGCCGGCGGCGATCACCTTTCCTTTATTGGAAAGCCGGTGCGATACGCCATCCGCATAGCCTGCCGCCAGTACGGCAATACGCATGGCATGCGACGCGTGGAAAACTCCGCCGTAGCCGACCCGGGCACCTTCAGGAATTTCTTTTACGGTCAAAATCTTAGCCTTCCACGTGAGCACTGGCTTCACGTCCAGCAGTGGCTTAGGAGCATTCCCGCGCGCCGGGGAAATGTAGCCGTACAAGGCATGCCCCGGCCGCACCATGGTCAGCCATCCAGGGTTGCGGCGGTAAGCCAGGGCGTTGGTGCTGGACATGTGGATATGAGTAGGCGCAAAACCCGCTCCCCGCAGCCGCTCGATGACCACCGAAAAATAATCCGTCTGTTCTTCGGTCTGCTTCGAGGTGTAGTCGGCCGGCGAAGCGAAGTGCGTCATCAGCCCATTCAAGCGCGCGTGAGTCGCCGACTGGAGCACCTCGATGATTTCTTCGGCGGCCGCGCGCGTGCCCATCCGGTTCATCCCGCTGTCGATCTTGAGATGGTAGTCGACGATTCTGTTCGACTCGCGCGCCATGCGATCAATCACGCGCAGGTCTTCGAGCGAGTGGACCGAGGGCGTCAGGTTCGAATCGGCGGCGGCGCGCCATTCCTGCGGCAGGACACCTGTCATCACCAGGATGGGCGTCGCGATTCCGGCTTGCCGCAGCGTGACGCCTTCCGCCACAGAACTGACGGCCAGCCACTCGACGCCTTCTGAAACCAGCACGCGTGCCACTTCTTCGGCCCCGTGGCCGTAGGCGCCAGCCTTCACGACGGCCATCACCGCGACACCCGGACCGGCGGCAGCGCGGACGATTCTGTAATTCTGGCGAAGCTGGTCGCGCGAGATCAGCGCGTAAGACCGGTAGGGAAGCACGGGCACTTCTTAATTATCGACACCCAAGCGCCGGCCTGCTCGAACATCGTGCCGCGGAGCAAGTTTTTGGAAGAGCCGGTTATAGTCCGCGGTGACAGTTTCCCAGGAATAGCGCTCTAAGACTCGCTCGACAGCCTGCCGGCGCAGCGCATTTCGAACTTCTTCGGTCATCGCCAGTGCTTCCTCAATTTTTTGCGTCAGGTCGTGCTCACCGAAGGGAATGCCTGCGCCCTCAGCCACCTCGCGGTTTTCGGGAGTGTCGCGGTAGAGCACCAGGGCGCCGCGGCCCATGGCTTCAATCAGGGCCGGATGGGTGCCGCCCACTGTGGTCGCGTGGATATACGCGAAACAGTGCGAGCCGAGTTCTTGATACCCGCGGCCGTAAATCGCGCCGGGGATCACCAGGCGAGCATCCGTTGTGGCGCGCACCTGGCGAATGTAATCGGTCGCATAAGGGGCATCGCCGATCAGCGCCAGCTTCATTTCCGTGTTGACCGGTTCGAACGCCTGGCGCACTTCGAGCGCGTGGTTCTCCGGTTCCATGCGGCTCACGTAAAGAAAGTAACGGCCGGGATCGAGCCCGAGCTCGCCCAGCACTTGCCGGGTTTCGATCTTTCCGGATTCAGCGCCATAGGGGATGAAGTGGGTCGACTTGCGGTAGCGCTCGCGGTAGTAGCTGGCAATCGCTTGCGCGTCAGTGACGACTTCAGTTGGCAGGAGCGTCGCGAGTCTTTCCGACAGCAGGTACCAGGCTTTCGCCAAACGGTTCCACTTCTTGCGCTTTCGCTCGATCCCGTCGACGTTCAGAACAACCGGGATGCCGGCCACTCGCGGAAGGATCGTGAAAATAGCATTGGCCGCATTGCAATAGAGCGCCACATCACAGCGATGGAATAGCAGATGAAGCGTCGAGAGGAAGGTGTGCGCCAGGGTATCGAAATACTTATGGCGGATGGTGGGCAGATAGCGCAGCTCGACGCCCCGCCACGGTGATTCCGGCGGACGCTCGCGGCAGTAAACCGCGACGGAGTGCCCGATCAACGCGAGCCGCGTGGACAACTCTTCCGCGAAGGTTTCGAATCCGCCGTAATTCGCCGGGATGCCTCTGGTACCCAGAATGGCGATGCGCATGAATCCGCATTACAGCATAACGGATGCGGGAAGGCACTCGCGAGCGAGGCTAATCCTGATAAGCCCGCGACGCGGACAGCACGCGGACCATCTTGCTCGGCGCGGGCTTGCTGACCGGGGCGTATTTGAACCAACTCGCGATGTACTCGTCATCCACGCGCTGGCGCTTACGGATTTCGCGCCGCTTGGCCATGATGCGCTTCCAATTTTTCGCCAAGGTACCAGAACGCCTTGAGTGAAGTGTGCTCCCACACCAGGCAGCAAGCCACCACCATTACGTCACGCACCGAAATCGAGAACCAGTTGCGCCGGTAAAGATCGCCCGAGATATTCTTGATTCGCAGCAGGAAACGGTTCTTCACCGAGTGCATGTTGATTTCCGGCGGCAGCGCGCGGCGTTTTCCGGGAAGCACCTTGCGGACGTGATATCCGCGGGCATATGGCACATAGAGGCATCGCCAGCCCAGCAACTGGGCGCGCCAGGCGACGTCCGCATCCTCGCGATAGACGAAGAAATCCGAATCGAAAAACTCGCCGCCGATGGAGATGTCGTGAATCATCTCGCGCCGGTAGAGAGCCGCAGCCGCGGTGGCGCCGAACACGTACTCGTAATTGAGATAGTGTCCGTTGTCCACTTCCTGGCTGCCGCGGTCGAGATGGCGGAGCATGGGGTTGAAATAAATGCCGGTGGAATCCACTACGGGCTTCGCGGGAATAGTCGAAGGCGGCGGTCATGGTCAGCAGCTTGCCGCACACCGAGCCGATCTTGGGATCCATCTGTGCCGGCGTCCACCAGTACCTGGATAAAATCCGGCAACAACAGAACGTCCGGATTCAGCGTCAGCACCCAGTCGCCGCTGGAGAGGCCGATGGCCTGGTTTTGCGCGGCGGCGAAACCGATGTTCTCCTCGTTGTAAACGATCTGGCATCGGTCTTCGAACTGTTCCAGGATATCGATTGTGCCGTCAGTCGAGGCAGTTATCGATGACGATGATTTCCTTATCGGGGTACCGCTGCTCGAGAACCGATTCCAGGCACCGCTTGATGAATCTGCCGCTATTATAAGTAACTATGGTGACGGATACGAAGTCGCTATCGGACATGAACTCGAACCTGAATGAACGCTAACTTCCGCCAAGATTTAGGGAAAAGACAGCAATCTAACTCATCCTGCCGTCCCGAAAAACAACTGCCGGCCGGCAAGCCTCACGACTTTGCCATAAACTGCTATGGGCTTTAGGCTCCGCTGGCGGGGGATACCCAGCACTGTCCTCAGGACGGAGCCGATCATAACAGCCAAACATACGACTTTCGCCGCGCCCGGAGGAAAATGCTTGGCTGAGTACTTTAGAAGACTACGATACCAATAAAATTGCCGGAACTCCACTGAAATCTTTTGGATGGAATGAGCGCCCGTATGTTCCGCCACAGCACCCGGCACGAAACGAATGTGATAGCCGTTCTCTTTAGCGCGCTTCAAAAAGTCCACGTCCTCAAACCAAAGCGGATAAAAACTCTCATCGAACCCTCCCAACCTTTCCCACGCGTCGCGGCGAATCATCAGAAAAGCACCGGCGGGCTGCTCCACTTCGTGCGGCGCCGAGTAGTTTAGGTCCAAGCAACGGTAATGCCAATTGACCGGATTGCGCGGCCAGAGCCGGTTGAGCAGCAGACATTCCAAACAGAGCGCAGCCGGCGAAGGAAATCGTCTGACCATGAATCCTATCTGGGGTTGGCCGAGTTTATTCGACAAGCATGCCTCCGGCGGCGGCAGTTTGCGGATCTGCGCAAGCATCGCGCAGGTATTCCAGACCAGACTGTACGATTGCGTCCGGATTCAGCAACAGCACGAAGGGAGTGTGCAAGGCGCGAACCCCCTGATTTACCGCGGCTGCAAAACCGGCATTGGATCGATTAGTGATCAATCGGACATTCCGGCGTTCCACTTCACGGCCTGTTCCGTCTTGGGAAGCATTATCTACGACGATTAGCCTCAGCGCCGGTAGCTAGGGCGGCATCCAGGCAGGGCCCAATTTCCGCAGTGGAATTGTGGGTCACTATAACGATTCCCACGTCCCTCATGTGTGTCAATCCGCCCCACCCGCGGTCAGCGCGAAGTATATACGCCAATACCAGTCGAACCCGGTGCGGAGCTGAACCCGCCGAATCTCCCGTTCCGATTCGCGCAGAATCTGATCCAGACGATCCGGATCGCTATCCAGCGTTGCGGCACTTCGGCGCGCCGCCCGAAACCCCGCAACCCTTCGAACTTTCCCCGCAAGAACGCCAAGGAAAGCGCCATGGCGGAACGCCACCAGGCCCCAAAGCGACTGTGAAAACAGAATCGGCCATGCCAAATTGAAAAGGAGTCGCGGCGGATAATATTTCGCCACCAGGAGTACCTGGTTGCGCGAGATTTTGCACACGACCTCAGGATGCCACTTGCCAAGCGTGGCGCTGCCTTGTGAAAGGCCACCGCCCCGGGGACATAGCGGCCCTGGTAATCCAGGCAGGCACAACGCAAGCCAAACTCCACGTCTTCCAGATATGACTCGAACCTCTCATCCAACAACCCGACCCGGTGAAACAGTTCTGTTCGGAACAACGCTGCCGTTCCGGGCGCAGACCAGATGTTGCGCGGGACTGAGAATTCGGGGCCATCCGCGCGGCCCTGTCCGACGCGCCATGCGCACCCACCGCGGCATAGCGCGTCATATGTTCCGTCTATCTGGCCCGGGTTCGGTGCGCTGAGAATTTTTCCCGCGGCAAACCATTGCCAGCCAAGCGCGCCGCCTCCATCAGCCGCTCGAGCCAGTCTGGCGCCAGTTCTACGTCGCTATTAATGATGGCCAGCCATTCGCTCGCGCATTCCTGAATGCCGCGATTCACCGCTCGGGCGAATCCGGTGTTCGATCCCATACGGATGACACGCGCCCCCAACGCTCGGCCGCTTCGGGGGCGCCATCTTCGGAGCCGTTGTCGACGATCAGAACCTCGACCGCGCGGTGTGTCTGTGCACCCAAACTCTTCATCAGGCGTTCGACTATGCTGCGGCCGTTCGAGACCGGAACGATGATCGAAACGTGGGCCGGCGAATCATGCATGAGCGATGAGATGCGTTGCTATGATGGTGGTTATCATGCGATGGACTGTTTTTCTTTTGGTTTCGGTGCTGGCAGGAGCCGCTGAAATCGGCGGGTCAAGCGTGCGCACCATATATATCCTGCCGATGGGGCATGGACTTGACCAGTACGTTGCCAACCGCTTGACGCGCGAAGGCGTACTCGAAGTGGTTGCGGATCCCACTCGCGCCGACGCCCTCCTCACCGACAGCCTGGGCAGGCCGCTCGAGACCGAACTGGAAAAACTGCATCCCACGCCGAAGCCGCAAGAGGCGGACGCAGACGCCGACTCGGATGACTCGGACACTCCGCAAAAGCCTCGGACCAAGAAAACCTTCACGACTTCAGAGGCTCCTGTGTCTACGTTCGCCCGCGGCAAGGGCACGCTGTTTCTGGTGGACGCCCGCTCGCGCGCGGTTCTGTGGTCGGTGTACGAGCGGCCGGTTAAGTCCACGCCAGACCAGCTCGACCACACGGCCAAGCACGTCGTCGACCGGCTCAAGCACGATCTGGCGCCCAAGCAGCCCTCCGTTTCTCATTGAGTATTTGCCGGTAACTCTGTTCCAGCTTTTGGGTGAGGACCGGCATGTCCCAGTTCGATTCCACCTCGCTACGTGCGCGTTGTGCCATGGCGCGCGCCTGCAGAGGGCCGTTAAGAATATCCACCACCCGGCTCGCAAAATCTGCGGGGTCGTCGGCGAGCGCGCAAAATTCACCATCCGTTCGAGCCAGGCCCTCCGCCCCGACGCTTGTTGAGACCACCGGAATTCCACTTGCGAACGCTTCCAGAAGCTTCACGCGAACGCCTGAGCCGCTGAGAATCGGGCAAACGAAAACCTCGCGGCGTGCAAGTTCAGTCCGAATATCTTCCACAAATCCTAGCAGCTCAACAGCTCGCGTGGCTTTTGCGAAGAGGGCGCGCGGCGGCGGATCAGAACCCGCGACCACGAGCCGCGCGTCCGGCTTTCGTTCCAAGATCCGCGGTAACACGCGTTCGACAAACCACTCGATGGCCTCGACGTTCGGAGTATGGCGAAAGCTCCCCACAAACAGCATCGAGCCGGGCTCCCGGCCGCCGGAATGGAAGGCGAAACGGCTTGCATGAATGCCGGCGCGAAGTCCTTCTTGAATCTGCGGCGCGGAGTCCGGTAGAAATGAAGTGAGAAATTCACGGTTCTCCCGGGTGCAGACCTGCACCTGGTCGCAGTCGGGAAGATGCGTCAGTTCGTAGTGCAGGGCGCGCAGATACTCGACCGAAGCTTTCGCCAGCACCATGCCCGTCTTGTGCGCCAGGCCGCGATAGAGAGACTGGAAATAGATGTCGTGCTCAAAGACGACGCTCGCCAGACGCTCGAACTGCCCGGCGTACTGAATCAGGTGAGCATATTCCAGTTGGAGAATGTCAATGCGGTCGAGACAGATTTTGCGATGGATCAGCCACTCGAGGTCCGGGTCGGCGAATTCCCGAACACAGCGCGGCCTGGTGGAAGCGCTGGGTTCCGGCTGTGCGCCGGTCCGTACCGGAAGCTCGACCGAGGCGCAGAATGTTTTCAATTCTTCGTGAGCTTCACGCTGTTCGGCTAATTCCAGCAGCGCAACGGTGTGCAGCTCCGCGTGTTTGGCCAGTTCGCGCAAGGTGCCATTCATGAAAACCCCGCCTCCGTGAATCGGCGGACAGATGGGGTAGGGTGAAACGAAAAGGACGCGCAACCGCTCAGGAACGGATTCCGCAGCTAAGAAACGGTCGCGAAAATACGCGCCCAGCGGCCGCCGGAAAGCTTCCGTATCGCTGACTTCGGCCAGACGGCGCGCTTGCCAGCGCGCGCGCAGCGCACCGGGCAACTGTAGAAATGCACGCCCGAACCCAGGCAGGCTGGCCCGCCGCGGTGAATCGCCGAACAAAACGCTGACCAGCGCGCCCGCGTAGGTAAAGAAAAAGTGCGATGCCAGGCGCTTCCACTCGTGGATGTTCTTCCACGCGAACAGAATAAAGTTTTTGTTGAGTACGCCCCCGATCTGCGCCTCGCTGAACCTTTTCCCGATAGTCCCGCGGTGTTCGTGATACACGATGCTGCGAGGCTGATACAGCACTTTCCAGCCGCGTTTCCAGGCTTGATAGCCGAGATCGGTATCTTCGAGGTAAAAGGGCGCGAGCAGTGGATCGAATCCGCCCAACTCCAGGAATTTCCGCCGGTCGAATGCGCAGGACCCGCCACCGCCGTAAAAGCACGGGTAGAGATCGCGGATTTGCTCGTCGATGCGATGACCCACCCGCAATCCGCCTTCCTCCCACCAGCCCTGGGTCAGCCCGGTCTCTTCCCGCCGCTTATTCGCATCCGAAAAAAGAATCTGGCACGAAACCGCGAACACGCGCGCATCGGTGAAACCGGCCAGCAGGGGTGCGAGAAAATCCGGCGCCACACGCATGTCGCTGTTCAGCAGCACGACGATGTCATTTGTCGCGGCACGCACGCCGGCATTCGAACCGCCGCCGAATCCGAGGTTGCGATCGAGCGCCACGACCCTTACCTGTAGGAAGTTTCGGCTCACAGAATTCCGCGCTGCCATCCGACGAGCCGTTATCGACCACTACGATCTCATTGGAAGGATTCCCGGCCAGCGCGGTGACGACGGAGGGAAGATAATTTTCCAGCAGATCGCGCCCGTTCCAGTTGGGGATGACGACGCTGGCGCCGCCAGTTGTAGGCTGGGTATCGGCGCGCGGCCGCTTGCGCCCGGCGAGCCCCCAGACCATATCCTCGACCGCGAAGGCAATCACGCTTACGATCAGAAACAGCGGAGAGAGCAGGAGCAACGGTGCCAGCCGGATGAGCCGAAAGATCGCTCTCATCTACCGGATTCCGGCTTTGAGAGGGTTCGCAGCTTGAATCCGAGCCTGACCCAAAGCGTACCCGACAACCGGCGCAGCTCATCCGCTTCGGCCTCGTTGCGCCGGGCCCAGGCCGTCCTTTCCTCGACGGTGCGCTCGGCGGTGTGGAGATACTCAACGCATTGGCCAAGCTCAACGACTTTGGCGTCCAGTTCACCGGCCAGACGGGTGGCGGTCTCCACGGTATTGCGAAGTTCTGCTTCGAGCTCATCCATTCGCGCGCGCGCTTTCGCCTGTTCGCTAGTCAGCTCCTCCTGGAGTTGAACGACGCGGGCGATGCGTTCCTGAAGCTGAGATTCCAGCACTTCGATGTGCTGCTCGCGCTCACGCAGCATATTGGCCGCTCGCGGAACCCAAACCAGCCCGGGAACCTCGGTCTTCGGCGACGAGCCGCAGACGGCAACGAAGAAATGAGCGTGTTCCGGAGCAGCGTCGGCTTCATCGATTGCCGAATCCATTGAACTGTCGGCGGCCGGCGCGAACACGATCGCGTCCGTGTGATTTTCCAGATACATCGTTACGTGCGGAAAGACGGCTTCCAGTTCGCTGCGAAACTCGTGGTATTCGAATTCGTGCACGTGAAATGGATTCGGCCCGAGCCCGGCGCGCGCTTCTGCGTAATAGAGCCGGTTGGGGGTGGACACGACGAACTGGCCATCCGGCGCGAGCACGCGCCGCGCCTGTTCCAGGAATCTCCGCCAGTCACTTACATGTTCGATGATCTCGAACGCGACCACTAAATCGAAGGAGCCATCAGCCGCCGGGATTTTAAGGCAATCGGCGCACTCAAACCGCAGGTTGGCTGCCTGGTACTGTTGTCTTGCGTCGTCGACGGCATCTTGTGAAACGTCGATGCCCAGCAACTCCCGCGCATCCTGCGCTAGTTTCGCCGCGCCGTAACCGGATCCGCAGCCGGCATCCAGCACCCGCCGCCCCTTTGCGAGCCGCGCCGCAAACGCGTACCGCGCGACATGCTCGTTCAGCAGGTCGGCATCTACCTTGCCCGGAATCATACGCTCGCCGGTGAACTCAGCCAATCGATATTCCTAAATGAGTCACCGCTTCCTCCGGTCGCGGCTTAGCAAAGCCCGCCTCATAACCGAGCCGCGACCAAAGGGAGCGGTTGCAATCACCGTGTTGCGGTCGCTCGGTCGTGAATCGCTGTGGGAGTGGCTCACAGTCTTTCGGACCATAATGAATCACGCCTGCGTTCAGGTGTCTGCGTCGGGCGAGAGTTTAACGATTCGATAAACTCTCTCAAATCTCTCTGAAGCGGCATCGCCCTCTTTTCGGGAAGCCTCGATCAACTCCAGCAAAATAGCCAGCCTTGCTCCGGTGTCAGACTGCGATAGTACTCCAGCGTAGCCCGCTCTGCCTCCTGGTGGCTCGAGAATTTTGCGACCGTGCGCTCCATTTCTATCCATTGTAGTTCGTCATTGGCCCTGCTTCACCACCTCCGCGCTTCCGGGCGCAAGGCGCGCATTCACCATGACCTGGCAGGGCAGGCGCAGAAACCCGTAGACTTCCCCGTCGCCGCGCGCCATCTGGACGGCAATTGCATTGTCAATCCAGATCACACACGCGAAAGCCTTCGAGGGGGCCGTCAGCGATGGCCGGTGAAAACGAGAAGGAAGAGGGATAAAGCGCCGGCAAGTGGAGGTGAAAGTCGATGGTATGGATGTCGCCGGGCATCATGGGATCGAGTTCGCGGCCTTCACGCAGCGTGTTCGTTCCTGCGAAATCGATGCCCAGATGGTTGCGCATGATGAAGCCGACGTTGGGATGCGCGACTTCAGCCTTGGCTCGAACGCTGATGCGCAGCACGATCTGGCTGGATGGTTCGAGCACCTGGAGCGGCGTCCCCTGTGGATCCAGGATGGCGATGCCCAGGATCTCGGCGCGTCCGTCGCCATAACGGTGATCGATATTTGGAATGTGGTCCACCATTTCGGGAGCTATGGAGCGCTCGCGGTCAACGCTTACAGGCAGCGCGCTGCTGCGCGATGTACGCGGTATCTTTCTCGACCATCGCGGCCAGATACTTCGAGACGACACGGTCGGTGTCGCCCAGTTCGACCACGCGGCCCTGTTTCAGCCATAGCGAGCGGTCTCCCAATGCCTTCACATCCGCTAAGGCGTGTGATACGAAGAGAATGGTGACGCCGCGCGCACGCAGCTCATGCACCTTGCGCATGCACCGCTGGCGAAAATAGATATCCCCCACGGCCAGCGCTTCGTCCACCAGGAGAATTTCGGGGTCGACATTAATGGCCACGGCAAAGGCCAGGCGCACCACCATGCCGCTCGAGTAAGTCTTCACCGGCCGGTTGATAAAATCACCAATTTCCGCAAATTCCTCGATGTGTTTGTACCGCTGGGTGACTTCGCGCGTGGAAAGCCCCAGGATCGCGCCGTTGAGATAGACGTTGTCACGCCCGGTAAACTCGGGATTGAACCCCGCGCCCAATTCGAGCAACGCCGAAACCCGGCCGTTCACCTCAACCGTTCCAGAGCTGGGCTGCAGAATGCCCGCCACAAGCTGTAGGAGCGTACTCTTTCCAGACCCGTTCTCACCGATTACGCAGAACGTTTCACCGCGTTGGATTTCAAAATTGACCTCGTGGAGCGCCCAGAAATTCCGGTGAAACTTCGAACCGGTTGAATGTGGCCAGTTCCTTCAGGCGGTCGCCCGGCGATTCGTAAATGGAGTAGCTCTTCGAGACGTTGTCAAACCGGACGGCGTTCATTGAGCCCTATTGCGGAAAGCCCGCGGCGTTCAGGCCGGGAATAATCCGCAGCGCATTCTTATAGTAAAGCTTCTTGAGCACGTCGTCGGGCAGATCCAGGCCGTACATTTTCCAGAAGGCATGACGCTTGCGGTAGTAGTCGAAGTACTCGTCGGCCGTTTCCAATACCCGGAAGTAGCAGGAGTATTCGTCCGGCGCCCACACATCCTTTCCGAACAGGACGCGATCCTGGTGCTGGATGAACCACTCACGCGCGAAACGCGGCTGGCGGCCCAGTTCGGCGAGAACGGCGCCGATCTCCGTATACATGTTGGGCATCTGATCCATCAGGCGGCCCAACTCCGCCAGATTGCCGCCCAGCCACCCGAGGTGCGCGTTGATGAAGATAGTTTTCGGATGCGAGGCAAATAAGTGGTGCTGTTCTCCCATCAGAGTTTCCCAGCTTGGATACCTGTCGGGTGGGCGCGCGCGCTGGGGAAATTGTTTCAGCTCCTGCCACCTCTCGTTGAAGCGATCCTCCGGCTGAAAAAATGACCGGGGCTCGCCGGTGTGGATGAGCACCGGGATGCGCAGGGTGGCGCACATGTCCCACACAGGCTCGAAGCGCACGTCATCGACGTGGATGCGCTGGCCCTTGGTGTCCTTCAAATCCATGCCGAAATTCTTGAAGAATTTCAAGCCCTGGGCGCCGTGGTGTACGTCCTGTTCGAGCTGGCCAGCGGCGCGCCGCCCGTAATCGGGAGCATCGATATTCGAAAAATCCAGATTGGCGAACACCACGAAGCGGTCCTTGTAACGATCTTTGAGAATATGGACGTTCTGCGCCAGCTTGTCGCCGTAGCCTCCGCTGAGGTTCACCATGATCTGGAGATGGATGCCGTCCATGTCCGCAACCAGCTTGTCCACTTTGTCCGGCGTGAGTCCTGACTGGTGATTGTGCACATCAATGAACGGATAACGAGCGCGCGTAAGGGTGTGTTGCGGGACCACGAGTGTTGATTTCGGCTCGTACTCCTCGATGGACAGGGTCTGGGCGGCGAGCGCAGCCGCAAAAAGAACGGCGATTAGAAGCCTCATTAAGTTGAGTTCTCATTCTAGCTGAGGCTCATTTCGCCGGGCCCGAAAGCTCTCTGATCAGCCGGAAGGTGAACTCTCGCCCTTCGTAAAGAGCGGTTGCCGCAATGCGCTCGTCTTTGCCGTGCGCGCGGATGTCGTCATAATCGTCGGCGATGCCTGAAATCCCATACGTGGGGATTCCGGCGCGGCGCAGATGTGTGCCATCGGTTCCGCCTTGTGACACGAAGGGGACGACAGGAACGCCTGGCCACATGGCGGACGTCACCTTCTTGGCGGCTGCGACCACTTCCGGCAGCAACGGCGAGGGGGGACTCTGCACCTGGGCGAGGGGTTCGATCGGAGTTATGCTGATCTGGTCATCGCTCAAAACCCGCCGCAGCGTCTTTTCCACCGCAGCGGGGGCCTCTGCGGGCAGGATGCGGCAGTTCACCGTGGCTTTGGCGGATTGCGGCAGCGCATTTTCCGCGTGGCCGCCTTCCAGCATGGTAGCGACGCAAGTGGTCCGCAGCGCCGCGTTCCAATCCGGCGATTTTGAAAGCAGAGCGATCGCGGCCGCGTTCGGCGGATTGGTCGAGAGCATCCGGTTGATCGCGCTCGCCACTTCTGGTTCCTGGCTTACGGCCACGGCCTCGAAGAAAGCGCGCGTGCCGGCGTCGAGGGTCACCGGAAAATCAAATTCGCTCAAGCGGACCAGTCCACGGGAAAGCCGGTAGATCGCGTTTTCCTTTTCTGGTAGCGAGCTGTGCCCGCCTTTGTTCTTCACTTCCAAAACAAAGCTCAGAAACCCCTTCTCGGCATACTGCAGTTCATTCAGCAGCTTCTTTCCCTTCTTGGTTTCGAGGTTGCCGCCGTCCAAGTTAACCGAGTACGCGGCGTCGATCATATCCCGGTGATTTTTCAAGAGCCAGTAGATCCCATTCTCCTCAACATCGCCCCCTTCCTCATTGGCCGTCAGAGCCAGGATCAAGTCACGATCGGGCCGGAATCCTTCGCGTTTCCAGCGGATGAAGTCGGCTACCAGGATGGCGTCGCCACACTTGATGTCCGTGGCGCCGCGCCCATAGAAGTAGCCATCCTTCTCGACGAACTGGAATGGGTCCGTGGTCCAGTCTTCTTTCCGCGCTTCGACTACGTCCAGGTGCGAGATGAGCAAGATGGGCTTGCGAGCACCGGTTCCGCGCAAGCGAGCTACCAGATTGGCGTGTGCTGAATTCGGTCCCAGGACCTGAACGTCGGAAGCGTCGAATCCCGCTGTGCGCAGGCGTGCAGCCATCGCTTCGGCGGCTTTACCCGTGCTGCCAACAGAATGGGTGGTGTTGATCTCGATGAGTTCGCGCAGCAGGCCGCGCACCAATTGGTTTTCCGGGTCAGACGGGCTCGCCTGAGCGAGCAGAAGCGCCAGCAATAGGGTTCTCATTAAGGGTAAAAATCATCATAGCTTTTTCTTTCTTGGCGCTGGTTTTGCACGTAGCCGCCGCTTGAGCCGTTCCTCGCGGCGCTCGAGTTCCGGGGAGTCTTCGAGGGCGCGCGCGTTTTGAGTCATTTCCAGCGCCAGCGCATGGTTCCGCTCCCGATGCTCGTAATATTTGGCGAGCTCTTGAAACGCGTGGCCTCGGTACGGATTGGGTGAAGCCGCGAGATCGTTAAAGATCTCGATGGCAGCGGCCTCGCGCCCCAGACGTTTCTCGATTGAGCCGGTCTCGGCCATAGTGCGGAACAGCAACACATCCGGTAAACCGAGGTCCACGGCGCGGCGGTAAAGCCCCAGAGCCTCTTCGTCGCGTCCGGCAGCCAGCAGCCAGCGCGCCAGACCAATCAGGTCAGCGCCGTGGCGGAACACTGTGTCGTCCGGCGATCCGAATGCCGCCGGAACGATGGCCGTCAAACAGGCCAGCGAGACGATATCTATTGCGTTGTGATGAAAGATGGGCACGAGGCGAAATGCCTGCTGCATCCGCAGATATTCGAAGTAGTAGTAAGGGATCATCTCGCCAGGCAGATCGCCCTGCCGCTCGACTCCCAATACGCGATTCTCCAGATCCACCAGCCGGCAGCTGTCGAGCCGCAGCTTCCATAATCGCCGGGCGCCGAACAGCAGGTCCAGGTGCTCCATGCGGGCAAACGGCGGCCGTGCCCGCACCATCCGGTAGCGCGTCTCGAGCAGCGGCTGATCGTAAGCTTTGCCGTTATACGTGATCATCACGTCGAACCGCTCCAGATATCCGGCCAGAGCCGCGAGTTGGGAGGACTCTTCGCCATAATCGCGCATGAAAAACTGGCGCACGCGGAAACCTTCTTCGTCGATACTGCCCACGCCAATCAAGAACGCGTAGGTTCCGGTGCCGCCCGCAAGTCCTGTGGTTTCGGTGTCCAGGAAGGCCCAGCGTTTAGGGTGCGATTGCGCGATCGCGCCTTCCGACAGCGCCTCCAGCAGGTTTTCGGGCAGATCGATCAGGTCCGCGATTCCCACCGATCCGTGGCGCCGATGGCGCTCATACAATCGCTCGGTCTCAAAATGAGCGCCGAAGGGCGTTTCCACCACTTCGCCCGAAACGATCTCTTCAATCAGGCACGGCGCAACGCGCGGGCTCTCCGCTGAGGCGTATTTGCGGTCGATGCGGGCCACCTTTTGTCGCAAAAGCGCGAGTTGCTGGCGAAAATCTCTCATATTCGCTTTATCTTCGCCTACTATAAAGGTAAATCGGCTGCCGTTCAAGTTTGCCGCAATCGGAAAATCCCTATTGACCCTGAAACAAGAATCAATTTATAAAGATTTTATAAAGTTAGGAAGTCCACGTTGCCATGGAACACTGTACAGCGTGTGGGGTTGAGACTCAGTTGCACGTCAACGGCAGGCCGCTCTGTCCTAAGTGCTGCGAAGCCTTTGAGACAGAACGGAAAACGCCGAATTCCGGGCTGACACGTCCGCCCAAAGCCGAAAAGAGGGAGATCCCCGCCAATCGCTCTGCGTCTCCATAAGTCCGTCTTCGTCTATAGTCATATGAAGTGATCAAGAGTGCGGTGATTCCTGTGGCGGGTCTCGGTACCCGCCTGCTTCCAGCCACCAAATCGCAGCCCAAGGAAATGCTGCCGGTGGCGCGCAAGCCCATTGTTCAGTACGTGGTAGAAGAATTGGTCTCGAATGGCATACAGCAGCTGCTTTTCGTCACCGGCCGCAATAAGTCGTCCATTGAGAATCACTTCGATGACGATCCGGAGCTTTTCCGGGCGCTGAGCGAAGCCAACCGCCAAGAATTACTGGACGAACTGACCTTCAAAGATCTGGCTGTCCATTTCTTCTATACCCGGCAGCGGGTGCAGCGGGGACTGGGCGACGCCATATTGTGCGGCGAGAATTTCGCGGGCGAGGAGCCGTTCCTGGTGGCACTGGGCGATTCCATCCTGGGTTTGCACGCGAAATCCAATGTGGTCGAGCGGCTGGCGGATGTTTTCGAATCGCAGCACGCCAGCTGCGTAGTTGCTGTGGAAGAGGTGCGGCGCGAGGAGACCGGACTGTACGGCATCGTGCATCCCGAGAAGCAAGCCGGCGACTCGTTTCGGGTTGTCAACCTGATCGAGAAGCCTAAACCCGAAGACGCGCCCAGCAACCTGGCGATTGCCGGACGATATATCTTCTCTCCCGTGATCTTCGATATGATTCGGCGCGTGAAGCCCGACAAGCGAGGGGAAATCCAGCTCACCGACGCGATCCAGTTGCTGTGCGAAGAAGGCAAGCGAGTGATGGCGGTGCGGCTGCTGCCGGGTGAGAAGCGCTACGACATCGGAAACTTTCCAAGCTACTTCGAAAGCTTTGTGGAATTTGCGCTGGCCGATCCGCTCTACGGCGCCGAATTCCGCAAAATCCTGGATCGCCTGCTCGCCAAGGTGTAATGCGCGCGCGCACCTTTTTCGCCGCGCTGTTCCTCATTCTGCTGGCGGCGCGCCTCTGCCATGTGGACATTCTTTGGGCGGAAGAAGACCTGCCCATGGCTGCCGCGATGCAGATGAAGCTTGGCAAGACGCTTTACCGCGACATCTGGTTTGATAAGCCTCCGCTGCTGGCCTCGATGTATCTGGCTTGGGGTGTGCGGGCCGGCTGGCCGCTTCGGGTAGTAGGGGCACTTTACGCGCTCCTGGCGTGTGCTTTGGCTTATTTTTTCGCGCGTGATCTGTGGAGCGCTCGGGAGGGTTTCTGGGCTGCCGGACTCCTGGGCTTCTTCCTGATCTTTGATTTTCCTTCCGCAGTGATTCCTCTGGCAGCCGACCTCACCATGCTGGTCCCTCATCTGGCTGCAGTGTGGCTGACGTTTCGCGGCCGCGCATTCTGGAGCGGGATCGCCGCAGGCGTGGCATTCCTGATCAATGCGAAGGCGGTGTTTGTGCTGGCCGCTTGCGCCCTTTGGTCCTCGGCGCTTCCGATGCTCATTGTGGGTTTTGGCTTGCCGCTCGGGATAGCGGCAGGCTGGTTGGCGCTCGCCGGCGCGCTCGCGCCCTACATCGATCAGGTCTGGCGCTGGGGATTTCTCTATGCCGGAAGCACGTTCCTCGAGCATCCGCTGCGTGATGGAGTTATCCGCTCCGCAGACTGGCTGGGTTTTCACGCCGCTCTAGTGGTAGCCGCCATCTGGGCCCGGCCTTCGGTCCGCTGGAAATTGCTCGCTTGGGCCGCGATTTCCTTTGCAGCCGCTTTAGTAGGTTGGCGTTTCTTTCCGCGCTACTTTTTCCAGCTATTGCCCGTTCTGGCGATCCTGGCTTCGCGAGGGATGGTGGTTGCGAAACGTTGGCGCCTGCTCATGCTGACGCTGCTGCTAATCCCGCTCGTTCGCTTCGGACCGCGTTATGTCTTGCTGGCGCGGGATATTGCCACAGGCCAGCCACACCTCTGGAGCGATGTTGCCCTGAACCAGGACAGCCAGGCTGCGGCCCGCATTGTTCACGGCATGGCTCAACCTGGTGACACGCTATTCGTGTGGGGATTCCGGCCTGACCTGTGGATCTACACGGGCCTGCCGGCGGCCACGCGATTCCTGGATTGCCAGGCCCTGACGGGCGTCCCAGCCGATCGCCACTTGTCGCAGTCCCGTCCGGTTCCGGGCGGGTTTACCGTCGCGAATCGGGAGGAGTTGGCGCGCGCGCGACCAACGTTTGTCATGGATGGCTTGAGCCTGTATAACCCCGGCCTGGCAATGGAGCGATACACGGAATTACGGCCCTGGCTGACTGAGTATCAAGAAGTGGCGCGCACGAATGGAATCGTGATTTACCGGATTAGGTTCTAGGTGTCAGGTGCTAGGTGCCAGGTTTCAGGTGTGGTGCTACTTTCCGCTCCAGCACGGGGTGCGCTTCTCGAGGAACGCTGAGATACCCTCCTGCGCGTCGGCTGCCAGAGCGTTCATGCTCATGACTTCTTTGGCATAAGCATAGGCCTTGGGCTGATCGAGATCGATCTGGGTGTAGTACGCCTGTTTGCCGAGAGAGACGACCAGGGAACTTGCTTCAGCGATACGCGCTGCCAGCTTGCGCGACTCAGCGGCAAGCTCAGAAGCCGGAACCACGCGGTTAACCAGGCCCCACTCCGCGGCGGTTTTCGCGTCTACCATATCGCCAGTCAAGAGCATTTCGAGCGCGCGTTTGCGGCCGATGGCGCGCGATAACGCCACCATCGGCGTCGTGCAGAAAAGGCCGATTTTGACTCCGGGAGTAGCGAAAGCGGCTTGGTCCGACGCCACAACGAGATCGCAAGTAGCCACCAACTGACATCCAGCTGCAGTGGCGATTCCCTGTACCTCCGCGATGACGGGCTGAGGAATGGACTGCAGCTTCTGCATGAGCTGTGTGCAAATGTCGAAAATATGGCGGTAATCATTGATGTTCTGGCCGATCATTTCGGAAAGGTCGTGACCGGAGCAGAACACTTTGCCCGCAGCTGCAAGAATGACCACGCGGATCTCACGATTGCTGCCAATTTCGTCGAGACAGCGGATCAGTTCTTGCATTAATTCGAGCGAAAGCGCGTTGCGGCGCTGCGGCCGGTTCAGGGTGACGATGGCAAAATGGCCTTCGCGGGCCACGGTCAGGTCCCGGAAGATTGCGGCCTGTTGCAGCAGGGGCATGAATTACCTCTCACCCGCAATCGTACTGCAAGCCAGATACTCCTGCCCAAAGCACCATTTACACCACCACGACTTGGTGCTATAAATCGCTGAAACCGCAGATGGCAAAATCAACGTCATAGTGCCAACAAACCAGATGGTTCCGGCGTCTAATGTTTGAACCTCGTTCAGTTCGTAAGGATGATTCTCGTGCCGCTTCGCAGACGAGTTGATCGCAAGACAGGCGCGGTCCTGATTTCGATCGCACTGATTTTCTTGGGGTGCCAAGCCAAAACTGCGCCCCTAAATCCGGTCACGCCATCGGAGGCCCTCAAGAAGGTGAAAGTCCGGTTCGGCCGGTTGCGCCGGGTCATGCGGTCCAACGGAAGCATCCAGGCAGTAAATGCCCTCACGGTGCGTGTTCCTCAGATTGAAAGCCAGGCGGGCCAGGGTGGGAACCTGACCCTAACCAAACTTATTCCCGGCGGCTCGGAGGTTAAGACCGGCGATATTCTGGCGGAGTTTGACCGAACCAAGCAGGTTGACGACGCTCGCGAAGCACAAGCCAAGTACGAAGACTTGCGGCACCAGGTGGATCAGCGGGTAGCGCAGCATCGGTCGGATAAGGAAAAGCGGGCGTCCGATTTGCAGCAGGCCGAAGCCGACCTGGCCAAGGCCGAGCTGGAATTGCGGAAGGGTCCGATTCTGAGCGAGATGGATCGCCTCAAAAATCAGGCCAAAGTAGAGGATGCTCGAGCGCACGTCACAAGTCTCAAACGCTCGGGCGAGCTACATGACACGTCTGAAACGGCGGATCTCAAGATTCTCGAATTGCAGCGCGACCGGCAAAAGGTTGCTTGGGAACGCTCGCAGGCCAACGCCGACAAACTCGTGCTCAAGGCGACCATGACGGGCATGGTGGCGCCGGAGAACACCTGGCGGAATGACTCATTCGGACCACCGCAGGAAGGCGATCAGATCTGGGGTGGCGAGCCGCTGATGCGCATTTTCGATCCATCGGAAATGGAAGTGCAGGCTACCGTTAGCGAGCCGGATGGCGCGGCGATGTCACAAGGCGCACAAGCCGTGGTGCACCTGGATGCGTATCCGGAGTTGAGCTTCAAAGCTCACTTCGATTCCGCCAGCCCGGTAGCCACGACATTACTTGGCGCCAGCTTAGTCCGGTCCTTTCCGGCCCGGTTCCGGCTGGACGAGCGCGATCCTCACCTGCTTCCGGATCTCTCGGCAGCTCTGGACCTTGAAGTGATCTCAAAAGAGCCGGCGTTGATGGTTCCGAAAGCCGCCATCCATTACAGGCAGGGAAAGCCTTATGTGACACGGGTCTCGGGCCTTGATCGCCAAGAGGAGCGGCCGGTGGAAGTGGGCGCATTTAACGACACCTGGGTCGAAATCACCGCAGGTTTAGCGCGCGAAGACGAAATCCTCTCACCCACCGATCCGGTGTGGGACGCCCCGAAGCCGACAGTAACGGAAAAGCGCAGCTGAAATGGCGACGCGAAAAAGATCGAAGCGCCTGTGGACAGGCTTAGTCTTGGTAATCGTCGTCGCCGCGGTGGTGGCCGGCGTCTACCGCATGGGCCGGGTTCAGGCGGCGGTGAATCCGCCGACCGCGAAGGCGCGCAAGGGTGAATTTGCTGTGCTGGTGCGATGCCGCGGGCAGCTCACCGTGAAGCGGTCGGTGCAATTGATCGCGCCGATGAATGTACCTGACCTGAAGATTGTTTGGCTGGCGCCGCCCGGAGGCCCGGTGAAGGCCGGTGATCCCGTCGTCCGTTTCGACCCTTCGAGCGCCAAGCAACAACTGGACGAAAAAGACGCCGTGTTACGACAGGCCCAGGCGACCGTAGAACAGGCGGTGGCGCAGGCAAAGATTACCGCCGAGCAGGACAAACTGGATCTGGCGAATGCTCGCTATCAAGTGGAGCGGGCGCGCCTCGAAGCCTCCAAGCAGAAGATCGTGAGCGCGATCCAGGGAGAAGAGAGCAAGATTGACCTGGAATCGGCTGAAGCCAAGCTGAAGGTGCAGGAGGCCGCCGTCAACCTGCATCAAAAATCGGATGAAGCCAAGATTGCTTCGCTGACGCGGCTGCGCGACAAGGCGCAGGCAGAGGTCGATCTGGCCCGCGAGCGTCTAGGCCAGATGGAAATCAAATCGCCAATAGCCGGCGTGGTGACTCTGCAGATGAACTCGTCGCAAGGATGGATGAACCGGCAGCCGTTCAAGGTGGGCGACCATGTTTGGTCCAATGCCCCTTTGGCGGAAATCCCCGACCTGGAAACGTTGCGCATGGAGGGGAGACTGGAAGAGGTGGATCGCGGCCGTGTGGTGGCGGGCAACGACGTGCGGGTACACGTGGATGCATTACCCGAGCAGACAATGGCGGCGAAGCTGGCCGGCATGTCGCCGCTCACCCAGGTAACCATGGGCGAATGGCCGCCGATCCGCAGCTTTCACGCGTACGCACAAATCCAAAAACCTGATGCGCGATTGCGGCCGGACATGAACGGCAGCATGGATATTGTCACCAGACGCATTCCCAACGCCATCAGCATCCCGGGGAACGCGGTCTTTACACGGAACGGAAAGCCCATCGTTTATTTGTCGCAAAAGAGTGGATATAAGGCTGTGGAAATTGAGATATTGGCGCGCAATCCGGATGAGGTTGCGGTGCGTGGGATCGCCGAAAACAGCGTGATCTCACTGACGGAACTCGATTTGGAGAAGCACTTATGAGCACGCCGGCCGTTCAGCCTGTTGCGCCGCCGGTAACGCGGCCCGAGCCTGTTCCGGTCATTGGATCGCCGAGAAGGAAGCGCCGCCTACGTCGACTGGTTCTTCTGATTTGTCTGGCGCTGGCTGTAGGTCTGATCGGGTGGCGGGGTTGGCGATTCGTTCAATCTCTGACGGGCGGCGTGCGTGCTGCAGACGTTCCCACCACTCGTGTGAAGCGTGGCGATGTCGCGCTGACTGTGACGGCCAAAGGGGAATTGCGCGGCGGAAATTCCGAAGAACTGGCCGCGCCCATGACCGGCGACGCCGAATTGCACCTCATCGGTCTGCGAAAAGCCGGAGACATCGTCAAAGAGGGCGACGTTGTCGTGCAATTCGACACTACGGATCAGGCTTTCAAACTCCGTGAGGCGGAGGCCGACCTGGCAGAAGCCGAACAGCAAATCATCAAAGCCAAGGCGGACGGCGGCGCCCTGCAGGAAGAGAATGACTACGCGTTGCTCAAAGCCAAGGCCGACGTGCGTCAGGCCGAACTGGATTGCCGCAAGAACCCCACGCTTTCGGCGATCGGGGCAAAACAAAACGATCTGGCGCTGCAGTCGGCGCGCGACCGTCTAGCGCAGTTAGAGCAGGACGTGGCGAACTTTAAGGCCACCAACGAGGCGGGCATCGCCATCCAGGAAGCGGCCCGCAGCAAAGCTCAGGTGCAGGCGGCGACGGCGCGGCGGAACATTGAGGGCATGACCGTCCATGCGCACCGCGACGGATACGTAGCAGTCCACCAGAATACGAACCAAAACTTCGGTTACCGCGGAATGTCGTTGCCGCCATTTCGCGTAGGAGACCGCGTCAACCCAGGGATGGTTATCGCGGAGATCCCCGATCTGAATAGTTGGGTGCTGGACGCCAACATCGGGGAACTGGATCGGGGCCATCTTAGTCCTGGCGAACCCGTCGAAATCCAGATTGTGGCCGTACCGTTCCGCAAGTTTCACGGGCATATCAAGGACATGGGCGGGACTACGGGTCCGCCGTGGGATCGCCATTTCGAGTGCAAGATTACGCTGGACGATCCTGCTCCTGAGCTGCGGCCCGGGATGAATGCCAATCTGGTGGTACACGCGGAGACGCTGCACAACGTACTTTCGGTGCCTGGCCAGGCGGTGTACGACAGCGACGGACGCACGTTCGTCTGGGCCAAATCCGGCGGCGGGTTTGCGCCGGCTGATGTCAAGCTGGTGCGCCGAACCGAAAGCCAGGCAGTGATCACAGGACTATCGGAAGGACAACTGGTTGCGCTGGCGAATCCTCAGCAGCAGGCTGAGAAAAAAGCCAGCGGCGGCGCGCTGCAGGCGCTTCCGAAATGAAGCCAGGCGCTGTGATCTCCATCGCGGAGAAGTCGAGAGGTCTATCTCAATATTTTTCCGATCTACCGCTGGCCGCCGAGAATCTGCTGTCGCAAAAGATTCGCACGGCGCTGACGGGCTTGGGCATGGTGTTCGGTGTAGGCGCGGTCATCGGCATGCTCGCCATTGGCGCAGGCGCGCGCCAGGAGTCGCTGCGCTTCATCGAGGAACTGGGCGTACGGAATCTGCTGGTGGAAGCGAGACCGGCGGCCGGTCCGGAGGAGTTCCAGGTGCGCCGCCGCTCGTCCCCGGGCCTCACTGAGCGCGACGTGCGCATCTTGCAGGCCAACATCGACTCGCTGGAGCTCATCTCGCCCAGCCGGACTCTACGGCCGTCGAGGCTGATGCCCAAACCTCCGCACGATCCGCCTCAACTCTTTGGTGTGCAAACCACCTACGCGACCATCCACAACCTGGAGACCGTGGAGGGCAATTTTTTTTCCGCGCAGGACCAGGCTTCGAGTGCCGCGGTGTGCGTGCTGGGAGAAAAGGCCAAAGTGGATCTGCTCGGGTATGGTCCGGCTGTGGGCAAGTTCGTCAAGGCGAACGACACCTGGCTGCAAGTGGTCGGTGTTCTGGGGCGGCAGCTCAGCTCGGGCTCGACGGTCTCCGGAGGGCAAGTACAAGACAAAAACAATGTGATCTATACGCCGCTCACCAGTCTGCAATACCGGTTCTGGGATAACAACTGGTTCAAGGACGATCTGGATGGCATTGATATGCGTCTCAAGCCGGGAGCAGACAGCATCGAGGTCGCGAAAGTGGTCAGCGCTGTTCTGAACTCCACGCATCACAACATCCCGGATTTCGGAGTCATCATTCCGGCGGATCTGCTGGCGCAGCAGCAGCGCACGCAGACGATCTTTACCTATGTAATGGTGGCCATTGCCGCAATTTCGCTGCTGGTTGGCGGAATCGGCATCATGAATATCGTGTTGGCGACGGTGATGGAAAGGACGCGCGAAATCGGTGTTCGCCGCGCCACCGGGGCGCGCCGCAACGACATTGTTCGCCAGTTCCTGACGGAATCCGTGCTCATATCCGTGGGAGGCGGCGCTTTGGGAATTGCCTTTGGCTATCTCCTCTCCTGGCTGATTGCGCGCACGGCGGAATGGAAAACCATTGTGACGACGTCTTCCATCTTCATCGCATTTGGCGTCTCGGTGGCGGTAGGAGTGATCTTTGGAATCTATCCGGCAGTGAAGGCATCGCGTGTAGACCCGATTGAGGCGCTGCGCTATGAGTAGCCGGCGCGGTGCGCCGGACGATGCTTCGCATCGAGGACGCGGCGACGCGGCGACGCGGGGACACGGCGAAAGGCGTAGCGCATGGCGCGGCCTGATGCGGGTGGCGTCGTGCCTGGCGCTTTGTCCGCTGATGTTTGCGGCCACGCTGCCGAAATTCGTGACGGACCGGTTTCGCGGACCTGACGTGCAGGTTCGCGAAGTGGAAGGAATTCAGGGTCGCGTTCAGGCGGGCAAGCTGTATCTCAACGTGAAGGACTTCATCGCCCTCGTCCTGAAGAACAACACTGAGATCAACATGACGCGGCTGGATGTGCTGACCGCGGCGGATGCCATCCTGGCGGCCAAACAGCCCTTCGACCCGGCCATCATTGCGGGTTTCAACAGTACGCGTACCGAGATCCCTGAGGTCAGCCAGATCGGCGGTGCGGAGCAGCTGAATTCGCTCTCGCAAACGACCAGTATTGGGTTTCAACAGACCCTGGAGTCGGGCCAGATTCTCAACTGGGGGTACAACGCCGTTCGCAGCACGAGCAACGATGCATTTTTCTTTTTCAATCCGAATATTTTCAGCACCCTGAACTTCTCAGTGACCCAACCGCTGTTGCAGGGCCGCGGCAATCTGCAACTGCGCGCGCCACTGATGATCGCGCGGACGCAATTGCTGATCACCTCCGAACAGAGCGAGGCGCGTATCGCGGATCTGGTAGCTGCCGCCGCGCGCCAGTATTGGGACGCCATTCAGGCTCGCGACAACATCAAGGTGCAGCAGCAGGCTTATGATCTGGCGCAGAAGTCTTACGAGCGTGACAAGCTGGCGCTGGACCTGGGCGCGTTGCCCAGTCTGGATATCTTTCAATCGCAATCACAGGTGGCGCAGCGCAAAGTGGGCGTGATCCAGGCGCAATATGCGTATCGCGACGCTCTGGACGGATTGCGCCGCATTATCGGAGCGGACCTGAGTCCTGCCACGCGCAGTATTGAACTCGTGCTGGAGGACGACCCGGTAAGTATCCCGACTCCGGTCTTGCCCGTGGACGAGGCCATCGCCGCGGCGCTCCAAAAGCGCCCGGAACTGAGCTGGGTCCGGCGGCGGCAGGGTATCGACGATCTGAACGCGCGAGTGGCACGCGATTCCATGCTTCCTCGGTTCGACTTGAGCGCGATCGGCGGCGCCTCCGGCCTGGGCGGCAATCAGGTTCCGGTAACCGGGCCCCTTGGTACCGGGCCGTCTACCTTCGTCGCCGGAGGACTGGGCGATGCCTTGCACCAGATGTTCGCCTTTCAATCGCCGACCTACGGGTTTGCCGTCAACATCACGCTGCCGGTGCGCAGCAGCGCCGCGCAAGCCGGCTTGGCCGACGCGCTGGTCAACCACGCCAGAGACCAGTATCAAGAGCGACAATTCGAACAGCAAGTGATTCAGGATGTGAAGATCTCGACCAATCAGATTGCTATGAGCCTGTCGCAAATCGAAGCCGCCAAAATCGCCCGCGACCTGGTGCAAAAAAACGTGGAGGCCGAACAGCAGAAATACGAATTGGGCGGCGTCACCGCCTTCGAGGTGCTGGATGCTCAGGCACGCTTGGCCACTGTGGAGGGTTCACTGCTCGAAGCCTATACGGGATATCAGAAAGCTCTGATTTCGTACGAGCGCGCCGTGTGGACGCTGCTGGACGGCATGGGCATCATCGTTCAGGTTCCGAAGGTGAAATAGACTCCGCCACACGCAAAGCGAGGGCGCTTGGGTCGAGATCTGTGCGGTTACAAAGGATGATGATCGTGAGATTGTCGTTTGTGAACCGCTCGATGACCGTGCGGAATCCTTGTGTGCTGCCTGAGTGCCACATGCGCGGGCGGCCTTTGTATGGATCCAGGAACCATGCAAATCCGTACGAAACCGGTTTGCCCGGGTTCAAATTGTCGTCACCGGGTTGCATGGGCCACTGGGGCTCCGAGCCATCGAGGAGCCTTGCGGGGAGCTTGCCTGCTTTCATTTCTTCCTGGCTAAGCAAAACGCCGGTCCGCAGGGCGGTGTCCCATTTCGCCAAATCTACGAGGTTGGAGTAGATTCCGCCGTCGCCCAGAGTCGCTGAAGTGGAACTTTGGTCGGCTTGGACGAACTGGTCGCCCTCTTTGGTGTGACCGTACGCTCGTTCCGTCGGTGAATTCTTTCCGCTGATGAATGCCAGCGTGCGGCTCATTTGAAGAGGCTGGAAGATCCGATGTTGTAAGAACCGGTCGAACGACTCACCGGAAACCTTCGCTATAACCAATCCCAGTAGGACGTACCCCGAATTGCTGTACGACCAGCTTGTCCCCGGCGCAAACTTCCCGGCGGTTTGGTGTTTGAGCAGGTCCAGGACTTCGTGATCTTGAATCTGGTGCGCCGCCGTCCAGGTTGGTCCGTGGGCTTTCTCCTCCGTCTCCATCAGATCCTCGTAATCGGGCAATCCTGACGTATGGGTAAGCAGGTGCCGGATGGTGATGGCTCGCCCGTAGTCCGGGAAATCCGGAAAAGTGGCGGCCAGCTTGTCGTCGTATCGCAGTTTTCCATCGTGCACCAACAGCATGATCGCCATGGCCGTGAACTGCTTGGTGCACGACGCCAGTCGGAAGTTGGTTTTCGCATCGATCCTGTTCAGGGTTCGCAGGTCGCGAACGCCGTAGCCTTTGTGGAAGAGAGTTCGTCCGTCTTTTTGTACGAGAACCGCGAGGCCTGGGGACTTGGGATTCGCGAGGGGGGTGAAAATGGCATCGAGTTTGGATGTGGTGGCGTCGTTAACGCCTGCACGGAGGCATGCAGCAGCGACATTCGTACAAAGCAATACCGCTGTGGATATGCGAATCAACTTTTTTCTTTGTAGCACCGAACTTATTGAGTATAGGGCAGCCCCACTCAGGATGAGTTCCTGGGAGCGACGCGAATATAATTAGAACGTGGTGCGTCCTGAACGACGCTTTGATCTAACAGGTGCGAGTCCTGTCCGGGTCAGCGCCGGAGCGCCCGGTAGCAGACTCCAGGCGGGAGGAGAGATCCGACCGCACGAAGCGGAGTGTCGAAAGCCCTTGAAAGAGAGGGGAGCAAGCCAGCGGGGCACAACAAGAAGTGAACGCTGCAGCCACGTCATATTATCAGCCGAAAGGTGTTTGAGAGGGCCGAGCCGGTCATGTCGCGGCGAAGGCAACAGACAGCATTCCGCAATACCGGATGGAGTGCTGGACCTCTCCGGGGTCTCAGGCGGCGGCACGTTGGGAAAGAGCGAAGCGGAACAGGAGAGACCCTACCTGGCAGCCTTGTCGAGTAAAGACCGCGCGTATAAGGCCGGATGGCTGAAGTCGGGCGGAGCCGGGAGGGAGTCCGAGGGGTTCGTAGTACCGATGAAGGAGTGCAGCAAAACGCTCCGGAGAGAAGGGGCCCTGCTTTGATCGAGCCGGAATGTGGAGGTAAGTGCGAGGGCATGCCGCCGTAGGTGTGACTCCGGCCGAACGGTACTTACAAAGATTGTGCGAACTCTTTTCTTTCGTTGTGGAGCTATCTCAGCGTGTTTCGAGATCAGAAGACAGGTGGCAAAGGAGACGGCAAGGAACTGTGTGATCTTTTGGTCGTGTTCGGCAGCGACGTGTTGATCTTCTCGGGTAAGAATTGCGCTTTTCCTGACACCGGTGATCCTCGACCCGACTGGACTCGGTGGTTTCGGAAAGCCATTATGGGCGCGGCGAAGCAAGAGTGGGGAGCGGAACGATGGCTCCGACAATACCCGGACCGGCTATTTCTCGACCGCCAGTGTACGCAGCCCTTCCCCCTGGAACTTCCGAAGGCGGATTCGATCCGAGTTCACCACGTCGTTGTAGCCCACAGCGTGGCGGACCGCTGCGCGGCGTTCTTCGGCGGCGGTAGTAGTGGCACCTTGATGTTCAACTCGGACCTTAAACGGGACGTTCACTATGACGATCCGAGCACGTGCCTGCCCTTCCAAATAGGATGGCTGGACAGCGACAGGAGTTTCGTTCACGTTCTGGACGACGCATCACTCGACATCCTACTGAGCACCCGGGACACGATCACGGACTTTGTCGGGTACCTTTGCGCAAAAGAGGAGCTGCTTCGCTCATACAGAGACGGTGGTGTAAGGTTCTCCTGCGCCGGTGAGGAAGAACTTCTCGCCAATTACCTGCAAACGATGAAGGGAGACCCGCACGGCTTCCTTATCCCCGACGGGTATAACGCCGTGGCGATTCCGGAGGGAGACTGGAAGAGGTTCGAAGCGAGTCCGCAACGAGCCGCGCAGATCGCCGCAGATCGGGTCAGTTACGCGTGGGATGCCCTTATCGAGAAGTTCAACATCAACATTCTTGGCGGCACTTCCCATTACACTACGAATCCCCGCATAGCGGACCGTGAGAAGTTGCTCAGGTTCTTCGCACGTGAGCCACGTGTGAGGCGCCGCCTGCTCGCTGACGCGTTAATCGAATTGCTGGAAAAGACTGGTCGAAAGCAGCGCGCGACGCGGATCATGTTACCCTCTAGCCCGGGCGACCCGCACTATTGCTTTCTTCTCAAGAAGAATGGTGAATATGAGCAGACTGTCTAATAGAGTGGCAATAGTGACGGGCGCGTCCAAAGGCATAGGCGGTGGGATTGCAACGGCCTTGGGAGTTGCAGGCGCACGCGTGGCCGTGAACTATTCCTCCGACCGGGAAGGCGCCGAACGCGTCGCTCGGACGATCACCGACAACGGGGGCCATGCGATCGCGGTCGGGGCCGACGTGTCCAAGGCCGCAGATGTCGCGCGGTTATTCAAAGAAGTGGATTCTGCGTTCGGAAGACTGGACGTTTTGGTCAACAACGCCGGCGTATTCCGCTTCGGCGCCTTCACGGAGATCACCGAAGAGAGCTTTCACCTCCTCTACAACATCAACGTTCTCGGGGTGATTCTCACCGTGCAGGAGGCGATCAAGCGGTTCGGGGCCGACGGCGGGAGCATCATCAACCTCAGCTCTATTGTCGGTTCGCATCCGGTGGGGGGAGCCCTGCTGTACGCTTCCACGAAAGGCGCCATCGAAACGCTGACCAGGGGATTGGCAATCGAACTGGCCCCGCGCAAGATACGCGTCAACGCCATCGCTCCCGGTCATACAGAAACCGAAGGCAACGTAGCCGCGGGGACCTTTGGGGGTGGCGCCGGCGCCGTTCTGGCCGGGAAGACGCCGCTCGGCCGGCTCGGTCGCGTTACGGATATCGCCCCGCTGGCGGTGTTCCTAGCGTCAGACGAATCAGCCTGGATCACCGGGGAGGTCATTCGCGCCGCAGGCGGTCTCGTTGTGGCCACCTGAAGTGCAATGTGCCGGCCTCGGAATAACACATTCGGGTGAACGCAGTCAGGAGAACATAGAGAGGAGAATACGATGCAAGTTCAGAGTGACTACTTCAATGCTTATCACACACTAAAGCTGACACGAGATGACAAAGGCGTGCTGGTTGCTGAACTCCACACCAACGGCGGGCCGTGCATTATGACCGCGCAATCTCACACGGAATTTGTCGATGGGTTCTACCGGATTTCGCAAGATCGAGCGAACAAGATCGTAATCCTAACGGGCGCCGGTGGGGAGTTCATTACTGATGTCGATTGGTCCTCCTTCGGCAACGCCGCCGATCCCGGCGTTTGGAGCCAGGTTCACGATGAAGGTGTTCAGGCTTTAGAAAACATAACCAACATACGCGTCCCAGTCATCGCGGCAATCGAGGGACGTGCCCATGTGCATTCAGACTACGCGCTACTTGCCAGTGTAATTGTGGCGGCAGATAACGCGACCTTCCAGGATGTGGCCCACTTCTCCGCGGGCGTTGCGCCCGGTGACGGCATCTTTACCACCTGGAGTTATCGCGCCGGAGCCGGACGGGCGGAGTCGTTCCTGCTCAATCCACAGCCACTATCAGCGCGGATGGCGCACGAATGGGGAGTGGTTGCCGAAGTTGTGCCCAACGGTAAGGCGCTCAGCCGCGCGCGGGAATTGGCCGAGCTGTACTTGAAGGCTCCCGAAGTGACCCGCCGCAATACGCGCATACATTTCATTCAACCGTTGAAAGAGCGTATTGTCCGGGAAGTCGGCTATGGGCTGTCGCTCGAGGGAGCGTCAGCGGCTGACTTGGTGAAATCAATGAGAGCCAAAGAATGAACGGGTCGGTCAGAAAGGAAAAATCGCATGAAGACGCAGCCAGAAGAATTTGATCTGGTGATTCTGGGGGGTGGCACGGGCTCGACCGTCGCGGCGTGGACTTTTGCCGGCGAAGGAAAGCGAGTCGCAGTCGTCGAGCGTAAATACATCGGCGGGTCATGCCCGAACATCGCGTGCTTGCCGAGCAAGAACATCATCCACAGCGCGAAAGTCGCATCATACTTTCGCCGAAGCAAGGAATTCGGCATCACACACGAAGGCTTCGCGATCGACATGGCGGCCGTGCGCGAGCGCAAGCGCGGGATGGTGCGTGGCCTGAACGACATGTATATGGCAAATTACAGGAACACGGGAGCCGAGTTCATATTGGGAACGGGCCGGTTCCTAGCTCCGAGAACAGTGGAAGTCACCCTGGCCGACGGGACCACACGTCAACTGCGGGGCGCGAATGTGATCGTTAGAACGGGCACGCGTGCCGCGCTGGAGACAATTCCTGGCCTTGCGGAAGCGCAGCCGCTCACGCATATCGAGGCTCTTGAACTCGATGAAATTCCCGAACACTTGCTTGTTGTAGGTGGAGGCTACGTCGGAGTGGAGCTGTCCCAGGCGATGCGCCGCTTCGGCAGCAAGGTGACGATGATCGATCGCAACGGGCGGCTGATGTCCAAAGAAGACCTGGACGTATGCGAGGCTCTTCGCAGCCTGCTCGCAGATGAAGGCATCGACATTCTCCTGAATGCACGGATCAAGCATGTGTCGGGCAAATCTGGCGATTCGGTGAGTCTCGCCGTCGAGCAGAATGGAATTGAGAAAGTCCTAAAGGGTAGTCATGTATTGGTCGCCACAGGCCGCAATCCGAACACCGAAGGACTCGGCCTGGAACTGACCGGCGTTGAGCTGACCGACCGGGGATACATCAAGGTCAACGAGCGGTTGCAGACCACCGCGCCCGGCGTCTGGGCGATCGGCGAGGTCGCAGGTAGCCCGCAGTTCACGCACATCAGCGTCGACGATTTCCGCGTAGTCCATGCCAATTTAACCGGCGGCAACCGTGTGACCACGGGCAGGCAAGTCCCATATTGCCTGTTTACCGACCCCGAACTTGCTCGTATCGGCCTGAGTGAAACACAAGCGGAGGCTCAAGGGATAGCGTATCGCCTGTTTAAGGTACCCATGGAAACCAACCTGCGTGCACGCACGCTTTCGGAGACCCGCGGGTTCGTGAAGGCCCTGGTGGAGGCTGATAGCGATCGCATCCTCGGGTTCACGGCCTTCGGTGTCGGTGCGGGGGAGATCCTGGCCGCCGTCCAGATTGCGATGATCGCAGGGCTGCCCTACACCGCGCTGCGCGATGCGGTCCTGACTCACCCCACACTGGTCGAGGGTCTCATCCCTCTGTTCTCATCCGCGGCGTCAGTGCACAATGTTGTCAAGACGAGAGGAGCCCAGATCTCCGCCTTATGAGGTGAACTGCGACAGCATGTTTCGCTACTTGCGGAGCGCCACGGCGCAAACTGCAGAAAGTGCTTCGCTGCCGTCAGAAGGACAGACGAGTTTCGACAGATCGAACGTCTTCGTAGCGACATAACTATTTTTTTGCCACATGCAAGCCCTGATGAGAGAATGGTTCGAGCCGCAGGTTATGCCAGAGCGGGGCGTTTGTCATGCCGCGGTATGTATTCCGTTGAGCAAAACTCAATGAAGACTTAGGTTGCTAGGTATTAGCTGCAATCCCATCTGATACATTGTTGACAACATCATCGGGTGTGGCACTCTATATGCGACGTTCTTGCGTTCGTCAGTCTAAGCAGTTCGCAAGTCAGGTAAGGCGGGGTGACTGAGCCCAACCGCGCGGAGGCATTTTCGCTTGAAAGCGAGATAGCGCTGATTACGGGCGGCGGCACTGGACTCGGCTTCGGCATTGCTTCCGCACTTGTCGCATGCGGAGCGCGGGTCGTGCTGGCTGGTCGGCGTGAGAGAGTGCTGGCAGAGGCGGTAAACGCACTCGGTCCCCAGGCCGCTTACGAAGTGCACGACATAAACCAGTTGACCGCGGCCGACTCGCTAATCGAGCGCGTCTCGTCCCGTTTCGGGCCGGTTTCTATCCTGGTCAACAATGCCGGAATCCACCTCAAGAAGCCATTTCTCGATACCTCCGACCAGGAACTACTCCAGGTGCTGCAGACTCACTTGCTCGGTGCTTACGCACTCAGCCGCGCCGCCGCTCGTCCCATGGTGGCCAGGGGTCACGGCGTGTTGATTTTCTTGGCGTCGATGGCTTCGCTGCTGGGCATACCGAACGTGGTTGCTTATACCGTCGCCAAGTCGGCATACGTGGGGATGGTCCGTAGTCTGTCAAGCGAACTTTCGTGCTCCGGTGTCCGGGTGAATGCCATCGCGCCCGGCTGGATCGAAACACCGATGCTGCACCAGGCCCTTGATAACGATCCTTCGCGGAAGGCCCGGATTCTCGAGCGCACGCCCATGGGCCGTTTCGGATCGCCCGAAGACATTGGATGGGCCGCAGCCTATCTTTGCTCGCGGGCCGGCCGTTTCGTTACGGGCGTGATCCTGCCAGTCGATGGCGGAGCCAGCATCGGCTTTTAACGAGGCTGGCTGGTGCCCCACTATTGAGCGCTCTGACCGGTTCGTTTCTGACTCTGAATCCGGGCGATACCCTCTACAGCAGTATCCACGCAGCCAGCCTCGAGCGAATGGCGCGAACTGGCGTATACTGTACTGCGCAGCGGCGCCTCAAATCAGTTCTACACCGGGAATGAGACCTTCGGTCCGCGCTGGACTTCGCTGATGGATCCGGCTCACGCACCGGTCCTGCTCGTACGCAGGCTGGGCGCCGGGGAAGTCGTCGTGGCTCAGATGGGCCGGTGGCAGCACCGCAACCGCGGCGGGAAGATAAAGGTCTGGGCGATCATGAGGCAAGTCGGACGCACGCGGTAACGGCGGAGGTATCCGCCGGCGGTGGGGAAAACCAGACTCGTCTGCGCTGGATCATTTGCGCGCTGCTGTTCTTCGCGACCACGATCAATTACATCGATCGGCAGGTGCTGGGTATTCTGGCTGTGCCGCTCGGGCGCAGCATCGGCTGGTCCGAAAGTGACTATGGGTTGATCGTGACCGCTTTCCAGGCCGCTTACGCCGTGGCCCTGGTCGGCTCCGGAAGACTCATTGATCGAATCGGAACCCGGCTCGGCTACTCGTTGTGCGTTGCCTTCTGGAGCGTGGCGGCGATGTGCCATGCTCTGGCGCGAACGGCGCTTGCTTTCGGGGCAGCCCGCTTTGCATTGGGGCTCGGAGAAGCGGGCAATTTTCCGGCCGCGATCAAAACCGTGGCCGAGTGGTTTCCCAAAAGCGAGCGCGCCCTCGCGACGGGGCTGTTCAACTCCGGATCCAATGTCGGCGCGATCATTGGGCCGCTGATCGTGCCGTGGATCGCTCTGCACTGGAGCTGGCGATGGGCATTTGTCCTGACCGGGGCGATCGGCTTTCTGTGGATTGCTCCCTGGCTGCTGTTATATCGGCGTCCCCGAGTCTCGCCGGAAGACACAGCATCCACCGCGGCGCGCATCCCATGGTCGCACCTGATTCCCCATCGCGCCAGCTGGGCGCTGATAGTCGCACGGTTTTTGACCGATCCTGTGTGGTGGTTCTATCTCTACTGGGTTCCTAAATTCCTGAACCAGCACAATGGCACCGACTTGGGACAGCTCGCGCCGCCGCTAATCGTCATCTACGTTGCCGCCGACGTGGGAAGTATCTTCGGCGGATGGCTCTCGTCCGTGCTCCTCAAGCGCGGCTGGACAAGCAGCTCGGCCCGGAAAACGGCCATGCTGGTTTGCGCGCTGCTGGTAACTCCGATCGCCGCCGCGCCCTGGCTCTCGAACCTCTGGGCCGAAGTGGCGCTGCTCAGTCTCGCAACGGCAGGCCACCAGGGATGGTCGGCGAACCTTTATACGCTGGTGTCGGACGTATTTCCGAAGCAGGCTGTAGCGTCCATGGTTGGCCTGTCAGGTTTTGCCGGATCCATCGGAGGCATGCTCGTGGCTAGCGCGACGGGCCTGATTCTTCAAACCACCGGGAGCTACGTCGCGGTGTTCGCATGGGGAGCTTCGGCATACGTCATCGCGCTCGGCCTGCTGCACCTGATCCAACCGCAGTTCACGCCCGTTGATCTTGGAGCTGCAGGGTTGAGGGAGAACTAACCCTAATCGGCTTCCTTGCTCTTCACCATAGTCGGCGCAGCGAGTGTGGCAAGCCGATCCAGGTCCGTGAACTTGTAAAGGTCGAGGCAGAATAGATCGGGGGCATCCTGATACTTCACCGGTTTATCGATTAAATAACGCAGGCTGGGCATACCGTGACGGATCACTACTTCGGAGAATAAGGACGGTTCCAGCGCGGATGCAACCAACGCGACAACCTGGTTGCGCATGCCGCTGGTCTCGAGCCGCACTGTGCCGGCGCCTTGGCCCTTCATCCAGTTCGCCAGCGCGATCAGATGCGCCGCTTCGATGCCGAGAGGCCGGTTGCCGGTCGCATACAGGTTCTGCTCGAGCAGCCACGTATGCTCGAACATCCATGTGGTGTCCTGATTCCAGGCATCGCCGGTGAACGGCAGATCGACGGCCAGGACCTGTTCGCCGAGATTCAGCCGAGCGGCGGCGCCGGCAGCGGAGGCTTGCTTGCCGCGATCATTCAGAATGATAGTCGCCGGCGCGGTGTCTGCTGTGCCGATTGCCTTGAGCCAGACACCATTTGAAGCCAGGCCATCGGCCATAGTGAACAGCCGACCTTTCGTCTCCACACCTAGGTGCTTCGTGACGCCCGTGGTCCAGGCGCGTTCGAGGCTGGCTGGGCGGTAGCGTACAATACCGCGCAGCTTCGTTCTTTCTGCATCGCGCGCCGAAGGATCAGACGACAGCGCAACCCGATTGATCTGGCCGGCTAACATCCGGGCCAGAGCAACTATGGTCAGGTTGTCCTGCGGCAGCCCGACCGACAGCTCGTCGAAGCTCCTGTATTCCGAGGAAATCGCCGGGTCTTCTTTGATGGGCGGAATTCCGAACTGCCGGCTGAAGAAGGTGTATGCCGCCAGCCGGTTATCGAGCTGATAGTTGTGAGTTCCGGGGTCGCTGTTTTCGTGCCATTCGAACTCGCCCTGCTTGTCGTACGCGGCAAAGAAAGGACGGATGGCATCGAAGACCCCCGGCTTTACGACGGTCGACCGGAAGCACGCATCGTCCTCGGCGTTATAGACCAACAAGGTCGGCCGCGGAGCCATCAGTGCGGTGAGCCAGGGATAATCCCGCCCGTCGAAGAGGTCGGTCGCGGACTGCTCGACGTCGCCGATGTCCCCGTACTTCTTGGCCTCGACGCGCGGCACGAATGAGGAGAACCCTGCCACCGGAACAGCCACCCTCACGCGTTCGTCCAGCGAACTCAGCACGATGGTCTGCCAGCCGCCGCCAGAGAGACCGGTCATACCCAGGCGCGCCCGGTCTGTGTTGGGATGGTCGTACAAATAATCAAGCCCCTTGCGCATGGCCAGGTAAAACAGCCCCAGTTCGTGCGTCCCGACTAAGTCGAGATGTCCCCCATACCAGTGCTGGTTCCACTCGTGGCCCAACTCGCCGAACGCGAGCCACTCGAGGTTCAGCGCTAGAATGCCATTCCTGGCGAAGGTGATACAACGCTTCTGCTTGTACTCGATGGACTTTCCCGGCGGGCCCACATGTCCATTCGTGTTGAGAATAGCGGGCACTTTGCCATGGAGATTCAGCGGCTCGTACAGAATCGCGACGGATTGGAATCCGGGGACGATTTCATAGCGGAACTTGCGCATCCGGTATCCGTTGCCCGGTATGACGGCAACCTCCTCGAACCGGGGGGGAGCGTTTACCCATTCTTTGGGCCAGCCGTGAAACACCACTTCGCTCAGGATCTGTTCGCGTAAGCGCTTCGACTCTGCGGTCCATGCCGCCGCGCTGGATGGCGGGGAAATTTGGGCGATTCTCTGGAGAATGTACTGGCGCAACTGGTACTGGGCGACAGCCGGAGGCAGCAGTTCTTGTTTGAGAATCGGTTCCAGATCCCGCGTTCTGCTCTGCGCTCTCGCCGTGGTCCCAGACGCCACCATCAGCAGGAACCAGAAACATGCTTTAGGCATCGGTTTGAGAAGCGGCGGTGTTAGTCGACCGCTTCAGTCTTCACTGGAGTCGGCGCATCAAGGGCGGCGAGGCGGTCCAAGTCAGTGAATTTATAAAGGTCAAGGCAGAACAGGTCGGCAGCCTCTTCATATTTTACGGGCTTGTCAACCAGGTGCCGGAGACTCGTCATGCCATGCCGGACCACAACTTCGGAGAACAGATTTGGTTCCAGAGCGGCCGCAACGAGCGCGACCACCTGGTTTCGTATTCCGCTGGTTTCGATGCGTATTCTAGGCGCGCCCTGGTGCTTGAGCCAGTTGGCGAGCTCGATCAAATGGGCCGCCTCTATGCCGAGAGGCCGGGCTCCGATAGTAACGATCATCTGCTCGAAAAGCCAAGTGGAGTCCTGCTTCCACGCGTCGCCATGGAATGGCAGATCCGCGGCGAACACCTGCTCGCCTCGGTATAATCGCTCGGCCGCTGGCTCCGATGTCGCTGCTTTGCCTTTATCGTCGAGAATGATGGTCGCGGGCGCTGTATCAGGTGCGCCGATTGGCCGGAGCCAGACGCCATTTGTCATGAGGCCGTCGTTCATCGCCAGCAGGTGCGCCTTGGTCTCGATCCCGCCATGCTTGGTGATGCCGGTCGTCCAGACACGATCCAGCTTAGCCGGCTGGTAGCGGACCACCTGCCGCAGCTTGCCGCGTTCGGCATCTCGGGCCGAAGCATCGGACGAAAGCGCATCTCGCTTGACCTGGTTAGCCAGTAGCCGCGCCAGGCCAACGATCGTCAGGTTATCGCTGGGCAGCCCGACCACAAGGTCCTCGTAGCTTTTGACCTCGGAGCTGACGCCGGGATCCTCTTTCATGGGCGGCAAGTTAAAGTGGCGGCTGAAGAATTGGTATGCCGCCATGCGGTTGTCCAACTGGTAGTTGTGAGTTCCAGGATCGCGGTTTTCGTGCCACCCCAAATCGTCCTGCTTGCCGTATAAGCCAAATATCGGACGGATGGCGTCAAACACGCCGGGTTTTACCATGGCTGCGCGGAAGCAGCAGTCATCCTCGGCGTTATAGATCAGCATCGTCGGGCGGGGCGCCATCAGCGCCGGGAGCCAGGTATAATCACGTCCGTCGAACAAATCTGTGGCCGATTGCTCCACGTCGCCGATATCTCCGTGTTCCTTGGCTTCGACGCGAGGGATGATGGAAGAGAAACCAGCGACCGGCACAGCTACTCTCACCCTCTCATCGAGTGAACTCAGAATAATTGTTTGCCATCCTCCGCCGGACAACCCGGTCATGCCCAGCCTGGCTCGATCGGTATTGGGATGTTCGTACAAGTAATCCAAACCGCGGCGCATCGCCAGGTAAAACAAGCCGAGCTCATTCGTGCCGACCAGATCAAGATGAGCGCCGTACCAATGCTGGTTGAACTCGTTGCCGAGTTCACCGAACGAGAGCCACTCCAGATTTAACGCGAGAATGCCGTTCCGCGCGAACGTGATGCAGCGCTTCTGTTTGTATTCGATTGATTTTCCGGGCGGTCCCACATGCCCGTTTACGTTCAAGATTGCCGGAACCTTGCCACGAAGGTTCAGCGGCTCGTAAAGGATCGCAGTGGACTGGAACCCGGGAACAATCTCGTACCTCAGCTTGCGCATCTGGTAACCGTTTCCGGGAATGACACCCAGGTCTTCGAATTTCGGAGCCGCGTTTACCCAATCCTTCGGCCAGCCGTGGAATACGACATCATTTACGATCTGGTCGCGGATACGCTTCGATTCGGAAGTCCATTGCGCGGCACTGCTCGGAGCGGGTGGCTTTGCAACTCTGTTCAGGATGTACTGGCGCAGTTCGAACTGCGCGACACTCGGGGGGAGGATCTCCTCTTTGAGAATGTCCTCCAGGTATCGAGGTTCAGTTTGCGCCAGAGCGGCGCTAGCGCTAATCGCAAGCAGCGGGACTAACAGTCGCAGTCTGAGCATCAGAAGCTGAACCTAGCTGATAACTGAATGTTGCGCGGTGTCGTCACTCCTCCGGTCCAGGTTCCGAACAGAGGGCTGCCTAAGTCGGTTACGAAAGCTCCGCCCTGCCCCCAGGTGGTCCCCTGGGTAAAGAAATGCAAGTTAAAGAGGTTGAAGAACTCAGCGCGGATTTGGAATCCGAGTTTCTCCGTGATTTTCGTATTCTTCTCCAGAACGAAGTTCATCGAGGTGAACGGGGATTGCCTGAGGTTGGTCAAACGAGCGCCAGCCCCGGAATAGAAGCTAAATACACCGCCCTCTGAGCCGTTCTGGAACGCGGCCTTGTTCAGTAGAGGGCCATTGTTTGGGTTGTAGTTGCCGACGCTGGTTACGAACGGGTTGGCGCCAGCTATCACGCCTGGTAAGCAGCCCATTCCGAATTGGCCCGGAATGCCGCACGTGCCTGTACCCGAGTAAATAAAGAATGGGATGCCCGACTGGGCGCGGAAGATGCCGTTCACCTCCCAGCCCGAGAGAAGCTTATCGCCTACGAATCCTGAACTCCCCATAAACTGGTGCCCTTTCCCCATGGGAATTTCGTACAGCGACGTCAAGGACAACGTGTGAGGAACGTCCTGGGCGTCCAACGACTTGTTGCGGGTCCGCTGGTAGGGCGAAATGAGTCCCGGGGAACTGAAAACGCTGGCGAACTGTTGGTCGGCGCCGCTGCTCAGGAACTTGCTCCAGGTGTACGAACCCAGGAACATGAGCCCGCGCGACATGCGCTTCTCGGCCTTCACCTGCAAGGAATTATATGTCGAATAACCGGCATTCTCGTTGGCGGCAGTCATAATACCGCAGAACTGCGGAAAAGGCAGAAGCGCCTGCGCCACCGTTGGGCTGCACGCGCCATTCGTCAATTGCTGAACCCAGCCGGCATACGGAGCCGACACGCCATCCAACGACGTCTGTCCCGGCTGGAAGGTATCGTAAAGTTTGTTTCCCATGGAAAGCAGGCTCGGGTTCAACACGTTCGGCGAGGCAACGCCGGATATCAGGTGCGTCCCCTTGTTCCCCACATACGCCACATCGACGTAGAAATCTTTGGTGAACTGATGTTCGACCGTCAGGTTCCACTGCTGCGAGTTGGGCAGATGGCCTTGATTGAACTCCCTGTAAACGCCCGGATATTTGCCATTGTCGAACGCCAGGCTATAAAACGGTGGCGCCTGGTATTGTGCATTCGAGAAGCCCTGGCTGAACAGCGTCGCCGGCGTAATGCCGCCGTTGCTGGGACTGAGAATGACGTTCGTGTTAAACCCGTCGCGCCCGCCGCTGACACCAGAGTTCCATCCCGGGTAGGTTAACGGTTGAAAGAAGAGGCCGTAGCCGCCGCGAACCACGGTGTTGGAATTAACCGCGTACGCCAATCCGACGCGTGGCGCGAAGTTGTGCAGATCCGTAGTTTCGGGATAGGGCTTGCCGAAACTGGCGGGGTTACCGCTGCCGGCAATGTTGCCCGCAAAAACCAGCGAGCCGGGCAGTCCTCCCGCCCCGGGATTCGCCAGGGTGGGATCGATGAACGAGAAGTGATCATATTTCTCGCGCGTTGGGGTTGAAATGTCCCAGCGAACACCAAGGTTGAGGGTCAGCTTTGGGCCGATCTTCCAGCTATCATTTACATAACTGGCGTAATATTTTTGGCGGATGTACTGATTTTCCACGGTAGGCAAATAAAGGCTGGCATTGTCAACGTACCCGAGCAGGAAACTCGAGAAGTCATTGCCGCTCTGGATTCCCCGTAGGCCCGTGCTTAGAGCAGTGAAATTGTAAGTTCCCGACTCGTTACTTGCACTGTCCTCCTTATCCTGCAGCCAACGTATCTCGCCTCCGAACGACAGCGTGTGTTTACCACGAACCCAAGTTAGCCGGTCGTTGAGGAGCCACGCGGGCCGCGTAGTTTGCCCAGACGCGTTAGAGCCAAAGCCCAGATAGTTCTGGAAATTGATTACCGGCGGAAGTTTGCTGTTGATCGCCCCGGGAATTGGCGGAAAAAGGTTGGCGTACGCACCGTCAACGTTAGCGTAAACCGAAAGAATATCGTTGTAGCCGAAATTGAATGTATTGATGAGGTTCGGACGGAAAATGTGATCCCAGTTTCCCCGGTTTGCGAAATCATAATTCGGAGCCCGATAGCTATCATTATCGATCTGCGCGGGTAGAATGTGCTGTCCGTTTCCGAAGGAACCGAAATAGTGAACGGTGACCGTGAAATGGTCGGAATCGCGCCAGTACATGTCTCCCTTGATGTCCATCACCGTGCTGTCCGCATTAACCGTGCCGTTAACCGGAGTTGCCGGCGTCCAATTGTTGATGACGCCGGGAAGATTCGGCGTGGGAAGGTACTTCAGCCATGCCGCAGCGGCAGTGTTCGTCAGGCGCGGGTCCGAGGCACAGATGACATTCGGCTGGTTTCCATTGCATCCCATGAACTGCTGACGAAGATCCGGAAGATTGCTTGCGCTGATGGGTGCGTTCGGATTGTAGTTTGGGTTTACGCGGGTGGTCGCGGGATCATAAATCGGCGCGGGCCAGTCACTGAAATCTCCTTGTCGCTCCTGGGCGGTGGGAACGGTGTAGCGAGGCGCATTGGACGCACCCTTTATCCTGAAGCCCTCGTAGTTAAAGAAGAAAAAGCTTTTCTTACGACCCGAGGACAAGACCGGGACCTTCAGGGGTCCACCGATGTTTCCGCCAAAATCGTTCTCTTTGTCTACGGGCCTGGCGGCAACTCCGAAGGGGCGGGCATTGAAGTCGGTGTTGCGCAGCAATTCATAACCCGTGCCATGGAAACTGTTGGTTCCGGATTTGGTAATGGCGGTCAGTACCGATGAGGAGGTGTAGCCGTATTGCGCGTCATAATTCGAAGTCAGCAACGTGATTTCCTGAATCGCATCCGGTGACATGGGGTGGCCCGTAACAGCAAGCTCGATCCCGTTCTGACCGAGAGAACCGTCCACGATTGAAACACCATCCAGCAGCGCCTCATCGGTTTCATTGGTCCCGCCATTGATACGGGTATTAAAGTTCAGCTTGTCATCATCGCCCCCAGTGGTAACCCCCGGCAGCAGCCTCGCAAACGATACAGCGGATCGCGTCTGGCCGCCGAGAATCAGAGGGAGGTCTTCCAGGGTACCTGGTTGAATCGTCCCCTTCTTTACGGCGGAGTCGAAATTGAGCGGCGATGCGTTGGCGGTTACCTCAATGGTCTCGGCGGTTGCGCCGAGTTCCAGCGATACGTCTATGCGTACCTGCTGATCCAGATTGACGGAGATGCCTCGCTGAATGTACTCGTGGAATCCCTTGGCGGCGACCGTGAGGTCATATCCACCCGCAACAACGTCGGGAAACGTGTAGAAGCCGTCCGCTCCCGAGGAAACCTTCACCACCTCAGAATTGGCGAGCGATCGTAGACTTAACTCGGCCGCTGGGATAGCCGCACCGGTAGGATCCTTAACGACTCCCGAGATGGTTGCCCGGGTACCTTGGGCCCACGTGACGCCTGCGAGTGCGGTGCAGAGAAGAACTGCAGCGATGACACGACCACACGACCTGAACATAGAACCGCCTCCCTAGTATGTTTTGAGGATATTGCACCGGAAAGCTCCACGTGTCAAGGGTTTTTTTTAGGTTCAAACGCCCAGTTCCGATCTCAAGTTCATGAACTGGTTCATATTCATAGGAAATCGGCTTAGAGTTGACCACACTTGTGCACTCGGCCAGGGTCATTTAGTAGGGTCGAATCTCCAGACTGCGTAGCAGCAGCCGTTCTCGTTCTTCGCCGGCCTTCTGCAACTGCTCGACTCGCAGCGCCTGCTGTTCGGCTCGAGGATCTTTTGTCCGCTGATACAGCATCAGCAGGTTGAGGTTGGTCCGGTAATGATCGGGAGCAATTTTGAGCGCTCGGGCCAGGTTGCTTTGCGCGAGGGCAAATTCTTTCCGGCGAATGTGGACCAAGGCGAGTTCGGCGTATGGCTCGGGAGACGAGGGTTCGGACTCGACCGCCTTACGCAGGCGATCCGCAGCCTCCGTCAGGTTGTCCTCGCGAACAGCCAGCCGTCCGAGGTACAGGTTTGCGCCTACCCGCGTCTCTGACCGGGCCGCAACCGACTCCAATTCCTTGCGCGCGGCGTCGAGCTGATCGGCGTCGAAATACGCAACACCTAGGGCGAAATTTCCACGCGGATCGTCAGGGCGAGCGTCCCGATATTGCCTGAAATGAGGAATCGCTTCGTCGGGGTTCTTCTCCTGCAGCAGTACCGCGCCGAGCGCGTAGTGGTAGTAGGGGTTATTGGGGTTCAGACGAACCGCTTCTTTCAGCGATTGCTTAGCCTCCGGCGGTAGTTTCAGCTCGATGCACACCATTCCGAAGAAGAAATGAACGGAGGCGTTTTCAGGTTCCAGGTCACGAGCGTGTGCCAGGTAACCGACCGCTCCTTCGAGATCTGCGGCTTGATAAGCGAGTTTGGCGAGCCGGATGAGCACAGGAACTGAGGGCGGCTCGAGTTGCAGGTCTTTCTCCAGCGATTCACGAGCTTCCTTGGACCGGCCCTGCTTCTCTTCGAGCCCGGCCAGAGCCTGGAGGCCAACTTGGGAACCGAGGCCGCGTCGGGCGAGTGCCTCGAGTAGCCGGGTGGCGAGATCGTCGGCGTGATGGTTGTGGAGCGCCGGTAGAATTGGGAGCACGTCCGCCTCCGTCAGATCGGCGGCGGCTGACAACTGGATTGTGGCCTCGCCGGCCTGAGCGCGCCTCCCGAGTGCTGCGTTATTGGCGCAGCGTAACGCCAGCGCGGGGGCCCGCTGCTGCGCATCCGCCGGTAGCCGCGCCAGATGCTGCAGGGAGGAGATGAACTGTCCCAGCCGGTTGAGCAGCCACGCCGCCTGGTAGTTCGCCTCCACGTGATCGGGCTCAAACTCCAGAAGCTTCCGGTAGACCTTCAGGGCTTTCTCCATCTCCCCTTTTTCGTTGGCATGTTCCTGATACAAGCGTCCCAGGTTCAGGTAGGCGCCAGTAAACCGGGGAGCGAGTTGAATAGACCGCTGGAAACTCGATTCTGCGGAGGCGAAATTGTTCTCCTGCGCGTCGATGACGCCCAGAAGGTTGTAGATCCGCGGGTCCCCGGGGAGGCGCGTAAGCAATTCCTGCAGTTCGCTCCTGGCGCCGCGCAGGTCCCCGGACTGGATGGCTTGCGGAATTCGAACCAGCCGCTCTTCGTCGGCGGAAGAGTCCAGCGGCGCGGGCAGAGCGGCTGACGGCACGAACAGCACACACAGAATAACGCCGAGATATCGAACATTTCGGTGCCGCATGGAAGGAAATCGCAGGCGCATTATAGCTCCTCGAGGGTGCTTGACCCAAGCGTAGGCGGTCGTTAGAGTTGTTTGAAACGACCTCGCATGCACGGGATCTTACTAAGAGCCGGAGTGCGCGTGACGACGCTCCTGGTGCTGCTGGCGGCAGCAGGGCCGGGACAGGAAGTGCAGGAATTATCGCCGATATCTCCGGCTGCGACGACTGTCAAGACCCTACCACTGGACGTTGTGACCAGATCGACTCTCGAGGAGGCGATCGGGAAACGCAATTACACCGCGGCCGAAGACCTGCTTGCAGAAGAGGCAACGAAGAACCCCAAGTCACAGCCGCTTCTGCTGGTTCTTGCTGACGTCCTATTCCTCGATGGAAAACAGCTGAACTCTGTGCTGGTTCTCAAAAAGGCGGAACTGCTCGGTCCTCTGGATGAACGCAGCCGGTTTCTGCTGGCGCTTTCGTACATCGCCATCAGCCGGAAGAATCTGGCAATTGCGGAACTCGAAAAACTCACGCAATCTAACCCATCGAATGCCGTGTATCCCTATTGGCTGTCGCGCCTGGCCTATCGAACGACGAACCTGCAACTAGCTTTCCGGTACGCCGAAAAGGCCGTCCGGCTCGACCCTGCGTTCATGAAAGCGTACGACCAGCTGGGGCTGTGCTATGCAGGCCTCAACCAGACCGATGAAGCCATCCAGGCTTACAAAGAGGCCATTCGACTCAACCAGAAACAAACATTGCGCTGGCCCTGGCCTTCCATGAACCTGGGGACGCTCCTGCTCCGGCTGGATCGAGTGGACGAAGCCGAAGCGTATCTACGCGATTCCGTAAGCATCGACCCCCGCTTTCCGGTGGCCCATTTGCGCCTGGGACAACTGCTCGAGAGGAAAGAACGATACGAGGAAGCCATCGCAGAACTGGAGCAGGCGGCCAAGTTGGATCCGACCTACCCGGAGCCCCATTACGCCTTGGGCAGAATCTACAGGAAACGGGGAGACTCCAAAGCGGCGGAAAGGGAACTCAGCATGTTCCAGGATCTGAGGAGTACGGACAAGTTGAAGGGGATCACCCGACCCGATTAACACTTGACTTGCCTGGCATTGTGCCGCAGCATAGATCACTTGTGAACCGGTTCATGAGTTCTCAAAGATCTTCCAGGGCGAGGCATGGCCGCAACGATTAGGGACGTGGCTCGGCGCGCGCGGGTCGCGATCGGCACTGTTTCCCGAGTGGTTAATCACCATCCGGAGGTAAACGGTGAATTGCGCGCGCGTGTGTTGCGCGCTGCGCAGGAGCTGGGTTACCGCCCGAACGCGAGGGCCAGGAGCTTCGCGAGGAATTCTTCGGCAGTCTTGTCTTTCATTCTCAGCAACCGCGATTTCCTGCACCCATTCCACTCCCATGTGCTGCAAGGCGTCCAGGAATATTGTGAGGACGCCGGATACTTCGTCATGTATACGCGGTTCCGCTACTCGCCGACGGCGAGTCCCGCCAAAATAACTCTGCCCGGCGTGTTGCAGAGCCACGGCGTGGCTGATTGTGTGGTCCTGGCCGGTGTGAATTACGACAATTTCATCGGCGTTCTCGAGAAACGCGATGTCCATTACGTTCTGCTGGCGAATAATTTCGTTACCAAACGCCGCCGGGAGCTTGTGGACCAAGTACGATTTGATGACGTTACGGGCGCAACCGAAGCGACACGGTATCTGATCCAGCTCGGTCATGAGCACATCTGGTATATCGGCGATACTTCGCTGCCCTGGTACCGGACGCGCTATGAAGCTTTCGTGGAGGCCATGCGTGAGGCCGGACTTCAGCCCAGGGCGCAGACTTTGGCACTGTCGGACGACAGGTTTCTGAATGGTCTGGAAAGCGTGCAATTGCTGCTGGAGCGGAAAGAGCCTGTGACTGCCATTTTCGCGGGAACCGATGATGTGGCTTACGGCGCGTGGGAAGGGATTCGACGGCACGGAATGCACGTGCCGCGGGATATCAGCCTGATTGGCTTTGACGATCAGCAAGGGTTTCCCCACATGCCCTCTCTAACCAGTGTGCACGTCGACACGGAGGAGATCGGGCGGCAACTAGCTAAGATGGCCATCGCCAAGATCGGGTCGAAAGGGCTATCTCTGAACGAGGTGCTGATCCCGACGAAATTGGTGAAACGCGAGACCTGCCGGCCGCCTGCCACTGCCACGGAAAGGGAGAATACATGATCTGTCGAACGCTCGACCAAGGCGAGCAGTTCTGGTGTGCAGGAAACCTTTACACCATGCTTATTCCCAGGGATGACACGCAATGCTTCGAGGCTGCCATGGAAACTATCGAAGCAGGACACGCCACACCGGCGAATGCCCACAGCAGTTTCGTCCAGATGTATTTCATGGTGGCCGGAACGGCTCGCGTTCACATCGGAGGAGAGCAGCGAGAAATCACCGCTCCGGCAGTGGCGTTCGTGCCGCGTCAAACCGACCACCACGTTGAGAACATCGGCGACACGCCTCTCCAGTACATCTACGTCAGCATCTGGCCAGGAAAAATTCCGGTGGAAGACGGCCTGAGCTGGCGCGAAGCTTCGGAAGCGATGATCAGGATGTACAACTCGCGCGGCTACTCGCCTCAACGGAGCGTATGAAAATCGAGGACGTCCGCACGGAGTGGCTTCGGGTTCCGATCTCGGCGCCCATCGCCGATTCGACCCATGTCCTCCGCTTCATGGACCTGATCGTGGTGGAGGTCCGAGCCGGAAATCATTCCGGATGGTCTATGTGCTGTCGTTCGATTATGCGCCGGCGCTGCTGAAAGGAATCATCGATCAGGAACTCAAGCGTTATGTCGTGGGTTGTTCCCCAGATGAGATCAGGGCTGTTTACGAGCAGAATCTGCAGGCGACGGAGTATATCGGTAGAGAAGGCCTCGCCATGTGGGGTACCGCAGCCATTGATGTAGCGCTGTGGGACCTTCTGGCGCGCCGCCTGGAAGTGCCCGCCTCATTACTTTTTGGGCGGCGATTCAGCGCGGTTCCCGTGTACGGGAGCGGCGGATGGATCTCGTATTCGGACGAGGAACTCGCCGACGAGGTTTGCCGGTACATTGCCCGAGGCTTCGGCGGCGTCAAGATCAAGATCGGCGGCCCACAGGAAGATCGAGACATCGAGCGCATCCGCGCCGTTCGCCGGGCGTTGGGACCGGATCGCAAGCTGATGGTAGATGCCAACCAGGGGTTGACGCTCGAGCGTGCGCTTCGCCTGGTCCGGCGGGTGGAAGATTGTCATTTGGACTGGCTTGAAGAACCTTTCCCCAAGAGCGATCTGGAAAGCTATACGCGCCTGGCGGCGGCGACCGAAATTCCCCTGGCGGCCGGTGAGCGCGAATTCGGAGTAGAACCTTTTCGCCGCTTGGCGAACGCCCGTTCCGTTGCGATCATGCAGCCGGACCTGCTTCGTGTGGGTGGCGTCACCGGATGGCGGCTGGTGGCGGGGCTTGCCGAAGCTCACCTGCTCCGCGTGGCTCCGCACTTCTACCGTGAGTACGATGTTCACCTCGCTGCGGCCCAGCCGAACCTCGTCGCTATCGAGTCTTTCGATTGGCTCAGCGACCTTCTTGAAGCTCCGTTCGAAGTTCGAGACGGCCTGGCGGTTGTTCCCGAACGGCCCGGCTTCGGCGTCAAGTTCCGGTCCGAGGCGGTTCGCGAGTTTCGGTTTCAGGCTTAACTCGTCTTGTAAGTTGAACCACGCTCAGAACCAAGTCGGCACAGGCTCCTTTTTGATTCTCAGAATGGCTTCCTGGGCCGTGTAGGTTACGCGGGGGATTTTCAACGCCTGTTGAAGGGCTGGCAGAGCGCCGGCTGCGTCCGGGCCGATGTTCCCTAACGCGGCGGCGACGCTACGCAAGACGTAAACTTGCTCGCCGGCGGTCAGGAGCCGCTCACTCAGAGGGTGAACGGCAGCCTTGGCCGCAGGCCCGACGTTTCCGATAGCATCCGCAGCCGGCGCGCGCACGTAGACTTCGGGATCGCTCAGCACCTGAACCAGTGCGGGTACAGCGTCCACTGCTTTCGGTCCCATTGAACGTAGGGCCACCGCTGACAAACTACGCACGCGCGGGTTTTCGTCCCCCAGAGTTTTTTCGAGCCCGGGGATCGAAGGTGCGCCGGCAGCTCCCATCTGCGAAAGTGCCCATGCGGCAGCCGAGCGAACATTTGCGTCGGGATCGGTGAGGGCTTGGGCCACTTCCTGGACCGCAGGTCCGGCGTCTTCACCAAATGCTCCGATCGCCCGGACGACCTCTGCCCGGTTCGCCCCGGATGCGCGCTTCAGTTGTTGCAGGTAGGCCGAAAGTGGAAGGCCGCGATACACAATGCCCCCGGTTTGGGGCGCACGGAGCGCTGCAGACTGAGGAGCCGCCGCAACGGCGCGGGGGATCCTTTCCAGCACGACGTCGTTGATACCCAGGTTGTAGCCTGACGAACGGCTGTCCCTTCCCACACAGACGAAGCTGAGTATGTGCCGTCCTTTGTCCAGGTCCAACCAGCCAAGGGGACGGTCCACAGCAACGTAGATCTCAGACAAATAGTTGTGAAACACCTCCGGACCGGTTGCGGGTATCTCTGAAGTTTCAGGTTTCCGATTGTCGAGATTCGTGGGTTTACTATCGAGCAGGGCATAGTAATCGCCATAGTCGGGTGCTTGGGCGATGCGGGCAACGATCTCGTAGCGTCCCTTTTCCGGAACGTCGAGCGGAATGTTTATACGGGATCCTGTACCTTCTGCCTCGAAGAACAGCAAGTCTTTGCCCCAGTCCACTTCGCGCTCGACCGAGGCCTTTCCCTTTTCGGAGGACACCTCGGCGAGCGAGTCCTCCACGGCGATTTGTTGGGCATTGCCGAGCGGCAGGCGGGCTTCGCCGTACGGCGGCTCAGGGAGGTCCTCGTTCACGCTTTTCTGATACCAGAACGCGGTGCTCGAAAAATAATCCGGCCGTTCTTCGGAGCCGGATCGAAGCGTGCCGTTGTAGTTGTAGGTCCAGCCGGTGTGCTCGATGCCGGCCCATAGAGATCTGGTAAATGGGACTGGATCGGGAACATGCCAACGGTAGCCGGTGAGTCTAGCTCCCACACGCTCGCCTTCCGCGACCGGCGTGCCGGTCCAGGGGCCAGTGGAAACGCGAAGGCCCCAGGCCTCGTTGACATAATCCTCAGTGCCGGTGCCGTAAATTTGTGGCTTCTTGGCCCCGTCGACATAGAACAGGTCGTCGCCTTCGCCGAACCATCCGACCTGCGTCTGGATGACATTCAGCACCGTGCCGACATAGTGACCCGTTCCTCTGACATTGAGGAATTCGTAGTTTTTTCCGGAGACGGCGGGGCGCTCCTGACGGTAGTAACCATGGAAATACGCAATATCGTTGGTCAATGCCGCGTGCTTTTGCCAATCGACGTGGTAGTAGAATGCCGTCACCGGCCGGTTCCCTTCATCGGTAACGGTGATCTTGCAGGATTGCCGGAACGGCATGGGCCAGTAACTGTTTCGCGCCCGCCCGAAAGAGCTGTCGCGGACGGGAAGGGACTCCAGGTCTCTCTCATATCCATGTCCGACGCCGAAGAAGTCTCCAAGAGGCACGTCGACGCTGGGCGTCTTTTTCCCGTCGTAATAGATCCTGAGCCGTACGAGGCGAGGCCATGCGTACTCGTTGTCGGCTACCGTAATCCAAATGTGATTCACGACGCCGGGTCCGCGGAGATCTGCCATGACTAAGGTCTCACCCGGCATGATGCGCTTGCTATCGTCGTTGCTGGGCACGAAACGGTTATCGCTGGATGCGCGGTGAGCCGTGAAGGTCTTCAGGCGGGAAAGGTCGAATAAACTAAACGGAACTACGTCCTGCGCTCGCGTCCCTCCGACAACTGCGAAAAACATGATCCATGCGCAGGTGCAAACCGACAGCCGGCGCACCTGGACAGCGCTATTTAGCAAACGCATAAAGTGCACTCCGGGTCCGAATGTAGATACGGCGATTGGCGATGGCTGGGCTGGCATAACATTCTTCGTCGAGGTCGTTCACGTGGAGAGTCGTCCAGTTAGCGCCGGCTTTAACTACCGTGACTTTTCCGCTCGCGCTTGTGACATAGATCTTTCCGTCAGCAGCTACTGGAGAAGAGAAAATGCCATCTGGGTCTTCCGAGAGCCGGCCTTGCTTGAGTATTCGCGCGGTGCGTGGGTCGAGCGCGGTCATCACACCTCCGCCTTTCACCAGATACAGCACATCCTCATAGATTAGCGGGGAGGCCAGGTCCGGAAGAGCTTTCGAAAAACGCCATCGTACTTGCGTCTCTGTTACATCGCCTCGCCCATCCAAGCCCACTGCAACCAAGGTGCTAGGGCCGCCACCATGGATGCGGGCGCCGAAGGCTTTCCACTCGGCCAAGCTTAGCTTGCCATCTCCATCTGCATCCAGCACGGTACCGGCGATCGGCCCCCAGGATTTCGGGAACTCTTTGGCGTCCACGAAGCCGTCACTGTTCACATCCAGTTGCCGAAACACCTCGTCACCTTCCCACGTCTCGGCGTCTCCTGTGCCAACCGCAAAAATCATGTCATGCCAGACGATGGGCGAAGTTTGTGGTTGCTCCCCCATGTGGGCCACCCACCAGAGTTTTCCACCGGTTTCTGCCGAGTAACCGGCCAATTCACGTGGTGACGAGACAACGACTTGAGAGGCGCCGGCGGGGGCCGGGTAGATTACTGGCGTCGAATAACCTCCGGCGGCGTCCGGCCGCTCTGTCTTCCACTCCTGGTGCCCGTCCTTCCTGTGAAAGGCCGCCACGAACGATCCTCGGGCCTGGTCGATGAGCAGGATGATTCTGTCGCCGCTCAAAACCGGCGATGCGCTAATGCCATGCAAGCTCACAAAGGGTCCAAGCACGTGCTTCCATTTCTCTGTTCCCGAAAGATCGTAGGCCACTAGACCATATTCCGGGAAGAATGCATATACACTCGACCCATCGGTCAGAGGCGTAGGGGAAGCCGGATCGTTGAGCGGATGGCGGTGGTGAGGCTCCGTCACCTCGATACTTCGTTCCCAAACCCGCTTTCCTGTCTCACTGTCCAAACAGATCACCGTGCGTTTTTTGCCCTCTGCGACCGTCAACAAAACGCGGTCCTGAACCAACACCGGCGAAGATGCTCCCCGGGGAATGGCGGTCTTCCAGAGCATGTTTTTGTTTGGCCCAAACTCGACGGGAAGGTCTCTAGCTTCGCTCACTCCTGAACCGTTGGGGCCGCGAAAGCGCGGCCAGTCGAGCGAGTACATGACAGAAATACAAAGAAGCGGCAGGACGATGAACTGCCTCATCGTGAGATCACATTATTCATTCGTCTATTCCTTGGCGCCTTTTATCCACTCCAGGATGGTCCGGTATTCCGGCGAATCCTTCACCCACCGCACGCCGCCGCCGTGTGAGATGGTATTCGCCCCGGCAATGCCCTCGCTCTCCGAAGTCGAGGTTGGCTTCAACAGGAGAAGGCTTTTCTCCGGCTCTGCAAGGTTAATGACATTGGGCGCAGTATCGAACGTGGCATTAAACAAGGTGTGAGTTGCGTGACAGTGGATACAAGCATAGCCGTCCCTGCCGCGCTTCTCGAAGATGGGCTGTACGTAACCTCGGAAATAAGTTTCGTTCAACTGGAACTTCGCCGCCGATCTCTCGTTCGTCCTCGCCGCGCCGGCTGTGACGGGAGGCGGCTTGAGTGCGCGCACCACCTCCGCGGCGCCGGGCATACTCTCGATCTTATACGCCACCCGTTTGGTATGCGAGCCCGCCGGCCCGGCCAGCCGGTTTACTTCGGCGAAACGTGTTTCGCGCACCAGCAGCACCGCACGAGCCGCCAGCATGCGCAGTTCATCATCATCGGAGTCCAGCAGAGGATCCAGCGACTCCGCGAATCGTTCCGCGCTCTCGCCGAAGAATACAATCTGTTCAGTGTCGTTGCCGATCCGGTTATATATGGGCGGCGACGGTTTCTCCATGTTCGCATCCAGATCGTAAACATCGGCCCGCCGCAGCGGCAGCTCTGTAAGCGCGCGGAGCAGTTCCTTTTTCTGGTCGGGCGATCCATGATCCAGGAACTGGGAAAACTTGTCCGCGAGTTCCGACTCAACCTTCAATCGTCCGCGAATCGCGCGCTCACGATCCGCCGGGTCCGCGAGCAGCGGGACCCAGTTGTTGTAAAGATAGCGAATGTTTTCGTCGGCGAGATTGTATATTGCGTGATGAAGATTCTGGCGCACCCACGGATGCTGTGGCTTGCCTAGAGCGGCGAGCAACGCATTCTCGATTCCTTCCTTCACAGAGGCTTCCGGACTCCAGAACCAGAACTGCCAAAGCCCTTTCACCGCTGCCATGCGAACGGCGGGGACGGGATCTTCGGTCAGCCGCTCGAGACCCGCCGCCAGCTCCGGCCGCCCCGCAAGCGCCGAAAAATGAGCCGCGAAAATCCGCGTCGCACCCCAGCGAGTACGGTCATCGGGCGACCCGAGTGCGTCGCGCACATCCTGGATTGGCAAATCCGGGTTGCGGCTATGTGCCTGACGCATTGCCCAAGCAGTTGTCCGCTGCACCATCTTGCTCGCATCACCCAGAAACGCCGTGCCTGGGCACTGTCCGATTCTTCCCAGTGCCTCGATTGCCGCCTGACGAAGCAAAGCATCATTCGAGTGCGCCGCCGTCACGATCTGCTCTCGAACCGCAGGGCTGGGCGCATCCCAGACTTCATCCAACTGCTCCAGCTCCACCACCGGATCGCCGGATAAGCGTTCGATGCGGGGCGAATTCCAGCCAGCTGCCCGTCCGGCCTGCGGAAAGTAAGAGCTCAAAGCGAGAATGGCCATCTGCGTTTCCCGGAAGGGTGTTCGGAAGTTTTCGAACGACTGCAGTGGATCCATCCAGCCGCCAAACTCCTGCTGCCGCCCAAGCAGATATTGAATCGCTTTCGTCACGTGAGGATCGGAAGCTGGAACGCCCGCGGCTTGGAGTGCCCAAATTGCGTGGCCCGTCTGAAACTCCACTTCCGGCTGGCTGGCTTCGAATCGCATGGACCACTGTCCGTCGGATCGCTGCAAAGCAAGAATACGTTCAGCATTCCTTCGTATCTGTGCGCTGTATTGCTTCGCATCGATATCCGCCAGCGCCAGCGTCTGGTAACAGAGGTCGGCCATGTTCTTGATCTCGCCCTCGGCGATAAGATTGCGCAGATGCGCATCCTTTGTGGCGGTCCATGCATACCAGGCCACTTCGTGCGCACTGACAAGCGGAGTGTTGCCGTTGGTCTCGTCGGGCGGCAGCTTGTCCCGTCCGGCGTAATACAGCTTCAGATACTCCGCAACTCCGCGGTGGAACGCTTCGTGCCGCTCCCCTGAAATCTGTTGCTCGAAGATATCGAGCAGGTGCGACATACGGCCGAGAACATTTGCCGGCGCTGAGATCACCCGCGCCCAGACTGCGCCCTCATGCTCGAAGCCGTAGAACGGCCTTGGGTTGTTGTAAAAGCGCTCACAAAGAAACTGAAGCTGCTGGCGCTCGATCACCGGATAACCGTTACGCGCCGCGTACAACTGGGCACGGAGCGGGAAGTGCGTTGTGTGGCATGCGACGCATAGCGAGGTCTCCTGATGAACGCTGGCCACGCGGTCCAGTATTCCTCCACGGCGGGGAGTATTGGCGTGCCACGAGTCGCCCGCGTTTAGAATGTAGTCGAGCGCAGTTCTTACGGCAACCTTCGGATCCGAGTAGGGTGGTGGATCGTAGACGCGGGTACGCAGCTTGTATTCCGGATGGCGGGCGCGCACGGCAACATAGTAGGTTCCGGAATCCTTTAGAATCCTCGGAGTAAATTTGTTCCCTGGCAGCGCCTGTACTTCGTGCGGCAGGGTGACTGGGTCCTCGCCTTCGAAATATTCAGTAAGCTTGCCGCCGGCGAGCCGGTAAACGCTGACATTGACCGGGAGCTGGTCCCGGTCCATCAACTCGATCTGAAAAAATACCAGCTTCGGCGTTTCCTCCCGGAACTCGAATCTGTACCAGTCCTCGCCGTTGGGGTTCTCGGCCACCAAACGGCGCGCCGTGCCCGGTAGTGGTATGTAATCCGCGTCGTCACCCGAAGCGAACACCGTCTTCCCCAGCGGAATCGGCATTGCATGTTGCCAATCATGATTCGGTCCGCTCTTCACCTGTGGGGTCAGCGGCCACTGATTGACCTGTAACTTATAAACTCCCCCCGCTTCAATTGTCCGGACTCGAACAGCCGCATTTCCGGTTTGGGACACGCGAAATTGCGTATAGAAGTCCGGGTCACCGGCGTGGAGCGTTTTGGCGCCAAGGATAATCGCTCCCTGGGCGATTTCGACGGTTACACGTGCATCCGGTCCGAGGCCGTCCAGAGTCGAAATCGAATATAGGAGGCTGTATTGATGCTCCACATCCAGGCCGCTCAACCGGATTTCCTCGTTACGGACCCGGCCTGATCGTTTTCTAAGCTCCAGCAGCGATGCGCCCGTTCCGATCGCAGGCCATGTGGAAACAGCCATGACCAGAAGTGTGGCGAGCGTCCTGCCTAAGGTTCCGAGGAAATTCACAAACAAAACGCGTCGTTCCAAGGTCCCCCTTCCTTCACCGCCACGGGCTGCGTCGAGTTGGCTCCGCGCGGAAAAGCCGCCGATTGCACAAGCCATTCTTGGCACGCCGCCGAACCTTGATCGTATCTCATCGCAGTTGAACGATCACTTCGCCTCAAGCAAGAAAAAGTTGAAACAGCTTGAAGGGAAACTTGACGACTGAAATCGATTCTCGCAATCAGCTTTGACATATACTTTGGCTGTTAGGGAGCTCAAGTGAAACCTGCCCAGATTTGCGCCTTCGTCGCCGTTGCTATGTCGATCTCCCCTCATAGCCCTCTGGTCTCTGCTGAATCCGGTGGCCCAACTGCTGTTCATGGTGGCACGAGGACGAGCAGCGCCACTAGCTCGACCGACTGGCCTCGGTGGAGAGGTCCAAACGCTGATGGCGTGGCGGACGGCCGGCACCTTCCCACGCACTGGAGTCGGGTCGAGAATGTCAGTTGGTCGGTGAAGCTACCGGGTTGGGGGACCAGTTCACCGGTGATCTACGGAGACCGGCTCTTCGTCACTTCTCAAGTGGAACGAGACGGTAAGAAATCGCTGCTGACGCTGTGTTTTCACCGGGACACTGGCACGGAAATGTGGCGGCATGACTTCGGTTTGGGCGTAGATCAGCAGACTCACCACAAATCCAACCTTGCCGTGAATACTCCGGCCGTCACAGAAAATGCGGTCTACGTGGCCTTCGGCAATGCCGACGTTGCCCGCTACTCTCATGACGGCAAACTGATCTGGGTCACACGGTACATGGAAATATTTGGCGATCCCAAAATGGCGTGGGGTTATGGTGTGAGTCCCGTCGTTCTGGAGGATTCCGTGCTACTCCCGTGGGATCATCACAAAGGCCCTTGTTATCTAATTGGCCTTGATAAACGAACGGGCCGCATCGTCTGGAAGAAAGATCGGCCCATCGGTACGAGCCATTCCACGCCGCTCCTGGTAGAGCATGACGGACAGGCCGACATTCTCGTGTCCGGAAAAAGTCGGCTCACCGCCTTCGACGCCAGGACACATACCGAGTTGTGGAAATATGGCGAAGGCGAAGGACCGTTCAACGGCGAAATCGTAGTGAGTCCGATTTACGGAGATGGCATGGTGTTTCTGCAGCTGTGGCGGCAGAGTCCAATCCACGCAATTCGACTTGCCGGCAACGGGCAGCCGCCGGAGTTGGTGTGGGTGAGTGACAAGCCGGGACCTCAGGAACCATCGCCACTCTATTATCGAGGATTGTTGTACTCTCTGATGGACAATGGAGTACTGGTCTGCATCGACGGGAAGACGGGCAGGGAGGTCTACCGCAAGCGACTGGGCGGCAGTGACTGCAACTCTTCTCCGATCGCGAGCGACGGACAGATCTACTTGAGCGACAACGAGGGCACAACTTTCGTGGTCAAGGCGGGGCCAGAGTTCGAACTGCTGGCCACAAACACCCTCGGCGAGAGAATCACGGCGTCACCCGCGATCTCCGGAAACAAACTGTTCTACCGAACGGACTCGCACGTGTTCTGCATTGAAGCGCGTGCCGGACGTTGATGGACTTACTTAATCCGTTCTTGCTAAATTCCGCTCGTCCGCAACCTTCAATGCTTTTCCGGGCTTCTGAGCCGCAAGCCATTGGGCCGCACCCGCTCACCAGCACGCTCAATTCCCGCCACGGAGAAGCCACGACCCAGATCGAACTTCAGGCGCCGGCGCGTGATAGCACATGGACTGAACCCCTAAAATGAGACACTCGCAGTTGACACACTTTGCAGGGAAAGGAGCTGCGAGTGGCAACGAAGCGAAAAGGAAGGCATCCGGCAGCGTTCCGCCAGATGGCGGTGGAGCGCATGAAGCACTGCGAGAACATCGTGGCGCTGTCGGAGGAGTTAGGTATATCTCGACGCCTGCTGTATCGGTGGCGCCATCAACTTGACCCGATCAATGGCGGCCAGGAGCCGCCACCGGAAAGTCCGCGCGAATCCACTCTCCGCAAGGAGAACCACCAACTAAAACGGGTGTTGGCGGAGAAGACTCTGGAGGTGGATTTTTTCAAGGGTGCCTTGCAAAAAATCGAGGCTCGACGTCAGAAGAGCGACAGATCTGGCGCGAGGGCGTCTACGACCAGATCCGGGGAGTGATGTCGATGCAAGGCAGCTTGAGTATCGAGCGGATGTGTTACCTGGTGCAAGTCAGCCGGGCGGGATTCTACCGATCGCTGGCCGAGCAGATGCCAGTGGAAGAAGAGATGGAGGTGCGCTCCGCGATTCAGCGGATCGCTGTGGAACACCGGCGGCGCTACGGCTATCGAAGAATCACGGCGGAACTGCGTCGGTGCGGGATGCTAGTAAACCACAAGCGCGTGGCGAGGATCATGCGCGAGGACAACTTGCTGGCGGTGCAGCCGCGGGCCTTCGTGGTGACGACGGACTCCCATCACCAGTTGGAGGTCTACCTCAACCTGGCGAGCCGAATGAAACTGACGGGCATCAACCAACTTTGGGTGGCCGATATCACTTACATCCGATTGCACCGCGAGTTCGTTTACCTAGCCGTGATTCTGGATTCCTTTTCCCGCAAGGTGGTTGGCTGGGAGTTAGATCGAACGCTTGCGACCCGGCTACCAATGGCAGCGCTAGAGTGCGCGATTGCGGAGCGGAAGCCGCCGCCGGGTTTGGTCCATCATTCCGACCGCGGCGTGCAGTACGCATCTGGGGATTACGTGACGGTCTTGCGGAAGCACCAAATGATTCCGAGCATGAGCCGGCCAGCGAATCCTTACGACAATGCGAGTTGCGAGAGCTTCCTGAAAACACTGAAGCGAGAAGAAATCCACGCCAACGAGTATCGCGATCTCGATGACTTGCGCACCAACACCCATGCTTTCATCGAGGAGTACTACAATCGTCTCCGCTTGCACTCTGCGTTGGGCTACCTGCCACCCGAGGAGTTTGAGCAAGCGGCCAACTCCACGACACCTTCGCAAGGAGCGACCATGAGTTTTTTCAGGCATTCGGAGATCTTTCGATCCGATGTCCGTTTCTTAATTGACGGGGGACCGACCGAAGCCGGTTCCCCGGACCATCGTCTTCGATGAGTCTCCGGCCGGTTATTCCTCGGCGGGTTGGTCTCCACCAGAGCCCACCTCCGCTTCACCAGCCGAGGGCTATTTTGAAGGAGAAGAGGCTGTTTGAGTAGCAAAAATCATTAAATGGCAGGTGTGCTAATTGCGGATTGTCTCAACGGAGGGGTTCACCCCACACAGCTGTGCTAAAACTGTGTCAAAACTCTAAAATGCAGTCCCAAAACGGGTTCTACTTTGAGCGAAAGCAGTTGCCCGAATTGACGTAAAGCCATGGAAAATAAGGTTTCTGGTTCAAACGTGAAATACATGGCGCTGCCTTCGCTATTTCCATGACGGCCTCTTCGGCACCTTCCTATGCCGAAACTCCGTTCATGCTCGGTCCAGTCTGATCATTCCGGGCGTGATCATTCCGGGCGAAGACGGCGCACTGCAATCGAGGCGTCCTCTCCACCATGGCTCAAGAGTGGGGCGAAGCTCGGCAGCATTTGCTTTCTGCACTCTGTACCGATCCTGGCTCGGTGGAAGCACACAATACGTTGGGAAGCATCCACCTTCAGCATGGGCAGCTTGCCCTTGGCAGGCGCGCTTGTGGCCGAGGCCGTGAAACAGCTCCAACAAGCTGATCCGCATCTGCTATCGTCCCTGTTTGAATGACGCGCGGTCTCCGTAATTCACAATCAGCGGAATGATCTCAGCTTGCAACTCCGCCACGGAGGTAAAACGCTGGGCGGAATCTTTCGCGAGACATTTCATCAAGGACTTTTGCAGAGGGCCCGCCCCAGGCAGCGCGGATTCCACCTGAGGAGAATCCTGAAGGATAGAGACGATGCGCTCCGTATACGTCTTCCCCTTGAATGGAATTTGACCTGTGAGGGCTTCGAATAGCATCACTCCGATCGAAAAAATATCGCTCCGCTCGTCTACCGTTTGCCCCGAGAGTTGTTCCGGAGACATATAGTGAAAGCTGCCCACGACGGTGCCGGGGGCGGTGAGACTCGTCGATTCCAAGTCCATGACCGCCCATTTTGCGATTCCGAAGTCCGCAATTTTCACCTGCCGTTTCCCATTTACGGAATCGGAAATCAATACGTTTTCCGGCTTCAAGTCGCGGTGCACGATGCCGGCGGCATGGGCAGCTTTCACCCCCTCGAGTAACTGGCCAAACCAATCGGCAATGAACGCGGGCGGGATGCCACCGTGCGCGATTTCTGCGCGCAAGGTAGTGCCCGGAACGAACTCCATCACAAGATAGGAGGCCTCGTTCTCAATCACGCCGAAATCGTACGTAGCGACAATATTCGGATGGCTCAGACGCGCCAGTGCGCGAGCCTCTCTGTCGAATCGCCTCAAAGAGCCAGGATCGTCCAGCTTGCCCGCCAGAACGAGTTTAATTGCCACCTTCCGTCTCAGCCTCAAGTCCGAGGCTTCGAATACAATGCCCATACCACCTTTGCCGATGGCGCGGTCTAAACGATATCTGTCATCGACAATCTGCTGAACCGGGCAGGACGAGATCAGCTGACTGCCATCTTCGGAGCAATTTTTCGACGACGAATCGGAGCAGCGTCCGCACTTCGGGCACTCCTGCAGCCACTGGATTCCATGACCTTCGACGCGAGCACGCATCTGCTGCGACGTTCTCCGCGCTTCCTGGAGGCGCTCCTGGAGCGATATGTTTTCATAGAGAATTGCCATCTGATCGGCCAGAGCGCTTAGCAGTCTCCGATCAGTCGGCGTGTACGGCTCCTCAGACTTTTTTCTCCCCAGCAGAATGAACCCCACCAGACTTCCGCCCGCCGCCATCATCGGCACAATCAGATCCACACCCAATCGAAGCAGCCAGCGCCATTCGTTGGGGTCCCGGCCGCTACTCCGGAACGTGGTTAGGTCCTGAGGGCCCTCCTCGCGTCCCAGTGCTGCAATCTCCGCGGATCTATCGGACAGACGCGTGTAGTGAGCGCTTGGTTCGGAAGAAAATCCTCTAACGAAGGCGCGATGTTCCAACCGGTGGTAGAACACAAACACGCTTTCGGGATGAAGTGCGGCGGTTAGCTCGGCGCCGACTCGTTCACTCATCTCCACAACCGTGTGAAGCTTCTTAATACCGTCGATCAACCCAATGAGCAGGTGTTCCTGCCGGTACTTCTCGCGGAAAAATTTCCGGTCCAGCCAGCTACCAAGGCTTTCACGGAATTTCAACACCAGGCCGATCAGCGCCAGCAGAACTAGAAAGCTGCGGTTATGCATCATCACGTCGGCAACGGTACGGTTTGCGTTTGTTACCAGTGAGTAGCAGAGGGCCAGTGCGGGAAGGGCCAGAGCAAACTGCAGAACGCTCCTGGCCAGCAAATACTGAATGCCGCGGCGAATGACGACATCAATGTCGAACAGCCTGTGTTTCAGAATGGCATACCCGGTCACGATGGGAATCAGCACCGCCGGTATGATCGAAAGCATGACCGCGACCTGATAGGCGGACGCTTTCGCCGCGTAGTCGCCGTTTGCGTAAGCAACGAACTCACAGGTGCGAACGATCACGTACGGAAGAATTCCCGCCAGCGAACCCGCCGCAATCCAGCGGGCGCGCCGTTGCTCATCTGGCTCCTTTACGACGAAGTAATTGCGGACCAGAACAATGCAAATACTGAGCGGGGCAATCAAGTAGAATACGCCCATGGCACTCTGCCAGAAATTTGTAAAAGCCACGTGGGCGGCCAGGAATACCAACGTTCGCCTGTTGACCAGCAGCAGGCGATAAATCGCCTCCGCAGCGCCCCATGCGTAGAGGCCCACCAATGGCGCGCGCCACCTTTTGATACCGCTGCCGAACGCGCGGGAGTAAAAGTGGTAGGCGAGACCGAAGTGGGGACCGTCCACGACTTGCAGAACCTGAAAGGCCAGAGAGGGCACGCCCCTCAGGAACTCAACATAAAAGATCAGAACAGTCTTTAACAGGCAAAGGCCCTCTGTCAAAAGAGCCGCCCATGCCAGTCGGGCAATTGGCTGATCGGGTTTCATTATGCCGATCACCACTGCTGTGAGAAAAAACGCGAGGCTCACCACCAGGTACGAAGCGATCCCGGCGGCGCCCATGGCGTTCGGCACAATTGCCCGCATGAGAACGAATTCGTACCCGGCGCCATTCCGTGAAACACGGACCGCGTAAGAACTTCCAGGAAATATCGATTCCAGGTCCGCGCCCAATGCGCCGCCTGCGGGGTGGCCGTTTAGCTCCTGGATAACGTCCCCCAGCTTTAACTTGTTTGCCGCGGGGCCCGGCGTATCGACTTGGTCCACGCGCCATTGGCCCCGGTCCAGATCGGCGTCCCAACCCAGAGTCGAAATCACCGGGCCGTAGTGGTGAATGAGCCCGGCGCCGAAAATATAAAGCGCGAGCGCCAGGACATCTACTCCGAGCAATATCCAAAAAGAGGCCGCCCTTTTTTTCGGTCTGCGATCGCCCGAGTTGTTTTCCAGGGATTCCGGGAAAATGTCCGTCTGGCTTTGCCCGCCCGGACCTTCTATTCTCGAAGACGTGATTTGGTCGATCCCGGGCTGCTCGAGGAATGAGTTGTCCTGTTCGTATACCGCGAGCAGTTCTTTTACCTCGCGTGCGATCTCCGGCTGATTGGCCTCCAATTCCGCCAGGAAAGAATGCCGCTGTGCCCCAGAGAGCTTGAGGCAGTCGGAAAATAATTCAGAAATCCTGCGCCAGTCCTCCGGATTCATCGCTCCCTCTTATTAGTGTTCCGTAAGGCGCCGTCGTATCCAGGTCTTAGCCACTGCCCAATCGCGTTTTACCGTAGCGGGTGAAATACCGAGCGCCTCTGCCGTTTCTGCGATCGACAGGCCGCCGAAAAAACGTAACTCCACAATCTTGGCCTGCTGCTGGTCGAGACGGGCCAGTTCCTGGATAGCGATGTCCACATCAAGGAGTTCGGCTTCGAGCGAACTGGACGGTTGATCGCGCTCGTTTAGAGTCAGCTCAATGCCGCCCCCGCGCTTTGCAGCCTTTCGTGCGCGAGCGTGGTCCAAGAGAATATGCCGCATGAAGATGGCGGCAACTGCAAAAAAATGACTGCGGTCAGCCCATTGAACTGGATCGGACTGGCTTAATCGCAGGTACGCTTCGTGTACCAGCGTGGCGGGTTCGATAGTATCGCCCGACCGGCGAGCGCGTAACCGGCTCTGCGCGATTCGGCTTAATTCCGAGTAAACGCCGGGGAACAGGCGGTCTAACGCAGCCGCTTCCCCCGCTGCCCACTTGCGGAGCAATCCGGTAATTTCTCCCGGCGGCAGGGTCCCCACGAGCGCCTCCTTATCTAGATGAGTTTAAACGAATGGCGAGCAAGGTCAAAGATGGGCAGTATCCGTGTAACTATCGGTCTGATCTTAGTCCCGGCGGACTTACGCGGGGATGGCTGGGCGGAAACGGACCGCGAAGAATGACAATGCCGGGCTTGGCTTTTTCGAGCCGGTCCACTCCCTGCTCGGTGACGCTGGTTTCCTGCACGTCGAGATACTTCAGGCTCTTCCATCTGGCGAGTTCCACGAGCGCGCCGTCATCCACACGCGGGCACCCTGTTAATGCAAGTTTGCTGACCTGATCGAGTGACGCGAGAACGCGCAAACCGTCGGCCCTGATTTGCGAATAGCTCAGTTTCAGCACTTGCAATTGTTTCAGTTCTGCAATCGCGCGGGGGAGATCTTCGTCCATCGGCGCTCCGGCGGTTGTCCGGTAGCCGCCAGGACCGGGGTGCGGGCCGCCAAGATCAAGGTACTCGAGAGTTGGCAGCAGCCGCAGCACCTGGAGGGCGTTCTTGCCGAGCTTGCTCCGGCCGAGGGAAAGTTCCTTCAACTGGGTAAGCGGTACCAACGCGTCGAGACCGTTGTCGGTGAACTGACTATATGCGATATCTAGCGACTCGAGTTGCGGGAGGCCGCTCAATATCGCCAGCGTGCCATCGAAGATCCGCGTTCCACGCAGGTTTAGGCGTTTCAACTGTTTCCATTCTTTGATCGCCGCGATTCCCTGATCCGTAATGTTCTCGGCATAGAAGAGATTCAAATCCTGGATCTGCTTTAACGGCTTGAGGTACAGCAGCCCCTCGTCGGTGATACGAGTGTGCGACAGATCCAGCCGTTCGAGATTGGGAAGACGGGCGACGTCGAGCAATTCGGTATCGGTTACCCAGGCGCCGCGCAGGTGGACGGCCATAACGTCGCCTGCAGCGTTTTGTTCCAGCCTTCCGCCAAGACCGTCGATCCAGTCCAGATTGCCGGCCGCAAACAATGCCGAACTGGCGAAGAGTAGAGCCAATGCGCGCATCATAGTTTGCGCCGCGAGGTCAGCGCGGAATCTTTGTCCCAGAAAATCTGGCACTGGGGCAGCGCCGATCTGATCTCTTGGTATCCCTTGTCCGAAACCAGAGTGTGATATAGATCCAGCGATTTCAAGGTTGGAAATCCGGCCAGGAGATCCGCGCCGTGGTCATCAACATCCGTGCTGTCAAGGCTCAACTCCTCGAGCGAGGGCAGAGCTCTTAGCAGCTCAATGCCTTTGTCGCTCAGCTTGGTGTAATCCAGATGGAGGACACGCAGGCTTTTGATCTGGGCGAGTTCAGCCGCGCCGGCGTCATCGATTTTGGTCCGAAACATTCGCAGCCGCTCGAGGTGCGGCAAGTGTTTAAGCTGCACCAAACCTTTGTCGGTAAAGCGACAGTGGCTCAGATTGAGGTCGCGGAGGCTGGGGATGCGAGCGAGTTTTTCCAATCCCGTATCGGTAATGTCGGTGCCGCGCAGATCGAGGGCGGCCAATCGTGGGAGATTCACCAGCGCATCCAAACCCGCATCGGTGATGTCGGAGTTGCTGAGCGAAAGTTTTTCGAGAGCGGACAATTTGCCGATGTGTGCGAGTGCGTCATCGGTGACCGGTGTCGCCGTGAGGTCCAGCTCGCTCAGTTCACCGAGCGCCGCTAGTTGAGCGAATCCGGCGCCCTGGGCGCGAACGCCCGAGAGCAGCAGCTGGCGCAAATGGACCAAGGCGCTCAAACTTGCTAAGCCGCGATCAGAAACCGAAGTGAAACTCAGGTTTAGATCGCGCAATGTGACGAGCTTACTCAGAGACCCGAGACCCGCATCGCTTACGTCGGTTGCTTCGAGGTTCAAACGTTCCAGGTGCGGCAGCGCTTTCAGGTAAGAAAGTTGAGCATCGGTGAACGGAGTCTTTGCCAGCGAAATCGATTGGATCTTTCCTTCTGCAATCCGGGCCTGGCCCCCGAGCGATTCGATCCACGCCGCGATGGCCTTCTGGCTGGTTCCTTTGGGCCTCTGGCTGCTGCGCCCGATCACAGCCGGTGGGGTGTTGCTGACGTAAGCGATCTTGCAGCCGGGCCGCGCGGCGCGCATGGCCTCAACACCCGAGCCGTTCACGGCGGTATACCGCACGTCGAGCAATTTCAGATTGGGCAGGGCCTGCAGTTTTGCCAAGCCCGCGTTGGTCAGGCGGCTGCGGTAAAGATTCAGCTCGCGCAGATCCTGGAACCGGGCCAGCACCTCCGCACTTTCGTCCGTAACTTGCGCCCCCAGCAGGTTCAGCTCTTTCAGGCGGGTCAGGTTGCGCAGATACTGCACCCCGGTATCGGTGATCTTCACGCCGTAGAGATTCAACACCTCGAGATCGGTGAGGTTCTGCAGATACTTCACACCATCATCTGTGACGAGCGTGCCGATCATGGTCAGCCGTCGCAGATGATGCATCCCGGCAAGCGCCGCCATGGTCTGATCGGTGATATAGGTGTCATTGAGATCCAGCGTTTCGAGATTCACCAGAGGTGCAAGGCTCTTGGGATCCTTCATGGTGCTGCCTTCGATCCTGAGATCCTTGAGCTGGGTGAGCATGGCCATCCGCTGGAGTCCGGCGTCCCACAGATCCAGCCAGGCGAGAGTGGTCAATCCGACCTGCAGTCTTTCGAGCCGGTTCATGCCCCGAAAGAAATCGAACATCTCATCGGAGTACGGAGCTTTGACATCGCTCACCGGACTCCACATGCGAGCCGGCAGGAACAACTCGCGCACGCCGGTTAGCTGGCTCAGCGGGCCGAGCTCTTTGGGGTCAGTGACCGTGCCGTGCATGTCGACGCCCGCGATGCGGACAGTGCCGGCGGGAAGATCGAAAGGATCCCCGATATAATCCGCGGCGCCGTCCAGGAGAACTCGGCCGCCCTCTCGAATGATCCAGAGCGCGACATTTCGCTCCGAGGCGGGCACGGTAACCTCGGCGGCGGAAAGGGAGCCAAGCGTCACCTCGAAAGCCGCCGTCGCCAACAGCAGTCGAAGCGAAATGGAGACTAGGGTTCGCAACACCAGTGTGCCTTTTCGAATGGCTTCCGCATTATAGCGTGAGTCGATCCCTTGCTTCGCGCAAGGCGCTAAGCTGAATTCTTGTGAAGCCGGCGACTGCTCCGAACGCAACCGCACGCTTACTCTGCCTCGTTGTCGTTATGGCTGCCATCCAACTCTGGGGCGCGGGTCCTCAGGTTCCGGAGGCCCAGGCACACGGCGCGAAGGGAAGGGAACTTCTCGCGCGCGGCGATCTTCCCGGAGCGGAACGGGAGCTGCGCCAGGCGGTCGCGATGAATCCCGAAGACGCGGAGTTTCTTGGTCTGCTCGGCGTCGCGCTCGGCATGCAGCGCAAGCTGCAGGATTCAGATGTCTATCTGGAGAAAGCCTTGCGGTTCGATCCGTCGGACTCTGTAACGCGGCGGAATCTCGCCTGGAACCAGTTCGATCTGGGCGAGCTTTCGCTCGCGAAAACCAATCTGGCGCGCGTCCTCAAAGAAAAGCCGCGTGATGCAACGGCCATTCTACTCATGGGGATGGTCGAGGAGGAATTGAAGCAATTTGCAAACGCCGTGAAGCTGCTGGCATCGGTTCCCGAGCAGGTGCGCGAGCGGCCGGAATCTCTCGCGGCGCTGGCTCGCGCCTATTATTACTCCGGGCAGCAATCGAAATCGCGCGAAGTCCTGAAAGAGCTGCGATCGCGCTCCGGGGAACCGGAGAGCATTTTTGCCGCGGCGCAGGTCGCTGCGGAATTGAATGATTTCGAGGAAGCCGAAAAGCTGTTCCGGTCGATTTGGGCAAGCTATCCCGACAACGAGAGGCTGGCCTATGCGCTGGCGCGAGCCGAATATCGCGCCGGTAAGTTCTCCGAAAGCCAGGAAACATTGCGGCGTACGATTGCGGCCGGGCATGAAACCAGCGAGATCTATAATCTGCTCGGCTGGTGTCTCTATAAGAAAGAGGATGCCACCGGCGCGGCCGCCGCTCTGGACCGGGCGATTGCCTTGGATCCCTCCGATGAATCGAACTATGTGGACGTCGGGATGATGCTGCTTGAAAACCATCGATTCGATGGAGCGAGGGCCGCGACGCGGAAGGCGCTCGAAGTCGCGCCTGGCTCCTCCGGCGGGCGGCGCCTGGAGGCGCAAATCGATTTCAAATTGGGCCGCGTTAACGACGCCGAGGCCCTTTATGCGCGTGCCGTGGAATTGAACTCATCCGATGCGGACGCCGCCGTTGGTCTCGCCACGGCACAGCTCGACATCGGGAAGAGCGCAGACGCGGAGGCGACTCTAAAGAAAGCCATCGAGCGCCTGCCGCGAGCAGCTGTTCTCTATCAGGCGTATGGGACCATGCTGCTTTGGGGCGAGGGGAAAGAGAACAGCGAAATAGAAGCACGCGCCATCCAGCTTCTGCAAAAAGCCGAATCGTTGGATCCTGGGCTGGCCGAAACACACTATCAGCTTGGCAAACTGGCGTTGCGCGATGGCAACACGCGCGAGGCGCTACGCCAGTTGGAGGCGGCGGTCCATCTCGATCCTAAAGGCGCCAAGAACCACTACGCTTTAGCACAGGTGTACCGCAAGCTGAATCGGGCTTCGGACGCGGATCACGAAGTGCGGATGTTCCAAACGCTGAGAGAGAACGAAAGCGGTTCCCACCCCAAGAACTGAGGGTTCTACTACAGATTCCAAGGCGTTTTTCTTGACAAGCCCCAGTCATTCGGATGTAATACTGCAAATCCACTAGGGCTCAGTGCAAATGCTTCGTGTTAGAGGGAGGCAAATGATGCGACAACGGCACGCTAACGGCTTGGCTATCATCGCAATACTGATTGTGTTCATCGTATCCGGTTTCACTTCAGCGGCGCGGGCACAAGGGCTCGATACCGCACTGCTCCGCGGCACGGTAACGGACGTGACTGGCGCCGTCGTTCCGAACGCCATGGTCACCATGACCAACGTGGCTACCGGTGTATCGGAAAAGCGGCCGACCGATGAATCTGGCCGGTACCTGTTTACCGATCTCAAGCCGGCCAGCTATACGGCGAAGGTTGAAGTTACCGGATTTAAGACCCTGATCCGCGAGAACGTGGTGCTGCGTGTCGGCCAGCAAACCGACCTGGATCTCAAGCTGGAGGTAGGTGAGATCAGTCAGCAGGTGGAAGTGAATGCCGAGGCACCGCTGCTGAACACCGTGAGCGGCGCACTGGGCACCGAGGTCACGGGTCAATACATGATTAACATGCCGCTTGAGGGCCGCGATTATTCGCCGCTGGTCTTTCTGGCTCCAGGCACCACCGAAGTGGCGAATTCGGGAGGGATCGCACTGGGGGGCACTGGCTTCGCCTCCAACGGACAGCGTTATGCTACGGCCGAGTACCGGCTGGACGGCGGCCTGGAGACCAATCCGGAGGGTGGCGAGGGCGGCACCACCAACCTGCAATACAAGCCGGTGGTGGAAGCCATCCAGGAATTCAAGCTACAGAACAACAGTTTCTCTGCGGAATACGGCAGCAATGGCGGCACAATAGTCAGTCTCGTCATGAAGTCTGGTACGAACCAATTTCATGGCAGTGGCTATTGGTTCTTCCGGCGGCCGGAGCTGGATGCCAACGATTTCTTTTCCAACGCGGCCGGGCAGCCCATTGGACCCTATGCGATCGACCAGTTTGGCGGCACGGTCGGCGGTCCAATCAAGAAAAACAAGACATTCTTTTTCTTCGACTACGAAAAGGACCGCAACACCTCTCCGGGTACCAAAACGGCGAGTGTGCCCACTGATTTGCAGAAGAAGGGAGACTTTTCGCAGACGTTCAACCCGGATGGCAGTCTGGAAATGATCTTCAATCCGTTCAACCAGACCTGCGTTCAACAAAACTGCACTCGGGCGCCCTTCCCGGGCAACGTCATTCCCGCCAACTTGATGGACTCGATCGGGAAAAATCTGATCAATCTGTACCCCGCGGCCAACACGGCGGGCGATCCGGTTACCGGGTTGAACAATTTCACAGCGAAGCTGATCTTCCCGAGTCCCGCGTATCAATACGACATCAAAATCGACCACAATTTCTCAGACAGTAACCGCGTCAGCGTACGTTACAGCCGGGCCGATAACACCAGCACTACACCCGATCCCTTCCTGGCCCCGCAAGTGTCGTATTACCACACCCATGAAGGGGCCGTCTCAGACACCTGGACCATCAGTCCGAAGACACTGTGGACGAACCGTGTGAACTTCCACCGGTTTGTAAATACATTTGGAGTGACGCCAACAGTGGATCCCTTGAGCCTCGGTTTTCCTAAAGCACTGATTGATAACCCCTGGTACGAACGGCCAAAGACTCTCCCTGATATCACGGTTGGCGGCTACCAGGGTTTGGTTACGGATGCGTGCTGCACTACCTCACTGGAAACGGACACACAGTGGACATTCGACTCGGTGGTGGACAAGGTCATCGGCTCTCACGAACTGAGATTCGGAGGAGAGAGGCGGATTTTCCTGAATGCCTATTTCCAACCGAGCGACACCAGCGGCGGGTTTGAATTCAGCCCGAACCAAACTATGCAGAGCAACATCACTCCCAATTCGCTTCAAGGGAACGGGCTCGCCACTTTGCTGCTCGGGTATTTCGACAGCAATAGTGGACTGGGCGAGCTGCCGTCGGTGGCCAATAAATCGGCGGAGACCTCGTTCTTTATTCAGGACAACTGGCGAGTAACCAGCCGGCTCACACTGAATCTGGGTTTGCGCTACGAGTTCAGCACGCCATACGAAGAACGCTACAACCGGGAGCAGTTCAGCTGCTTCACCTGCGACAGCGGCGTTAACGTTCCCGGAGTGGGGGACATTCACGGGACGACCATCCTGGCGAGTGCCAATTTCCGTCACGCGGATCCCGCATATCATAACATCGGGCCGCGCCTCGGCTTTGCCTACCGGCTGGGCAGCAAGACCGTGATGCGCGGTGGCGCAGGAATCTATTACGGAATGAACTTCGCCACCAACTGGCAGTACGGAGGAACGGCCTGGCAATTCGGGCTCAACTTTATCCCCTCGCTGGATAACTACGTTACGCGGTACGCCACGCTCGCGAATCCGTTCCCGGGGGGTTTTGTCGAACCGGAGCAGGGGAAATATGGCCCGCTGACGCTTTGGGGGGAAGGGAACGGCAACCACACCAGCAACACGTTCACCAACGGCCAGATCTACCAGTGGAACTATGGAATTCAGCGGGAGTTGCCTGGACAGTGGCTGCTCGATGTGAATTATTCCGCTAACCACTCCGTCCATCTCCCCTGGAATTACTCCACGGAAAACCGCAACTACATCTCGGCGGCCAATCGATTGGCCTATGGAACCGCGGGGCTGAACAACAATGTTCCCAATCCGTTTCAATATCTGTTTGTACAAGTTCCGGGCCTGCCCGCCCCCGTTATCAACGATCCCAATTCGATTTATAACTTCTCCACCATTCCGCAGATCAACCTGTTACGGCCGTATCCGCAATTCCCCGGTTCATTTAGTGGTTTTCCCGAGTTCGTGGCCAACTCCAACTACGAATCCCTTCAGGTTCGGTTTGAAAAGCGGATTGCTTACGGGCTGAGTGTCGAGGGCAATTACACGTTCGCGAAGTTCATGGATTACTCCGACGCCGGCGGCAACGCCTGGATCGGCAACCTGGGATTTGCCGGAGCGCCGCAGGACCTGACGAATCTTCGGGCTGAAAAGAGCGTCAGCGCCAACGACGTTCCTCATCGGCTGGCTTTTGCGGCGATTTATGAGCTGCCAGTCGGGCGGGGCAGGGCATTAGGAAAGAACATGAATCGCATCTTGAACGGAGCCATTGGCGGCTGGCAGGTGAACAGTTTCGTAACATTCCAGAGCGGAAATCCCCTGGTGTTCTCAGACAGTAATCAGACACTTGCGGACAGCCCGAACCAGCGCCCTGACATCAATGGCAAGGCATGCTCGGGCGCGGGCATCTACAGCGTGGTGGACGGCTCAGCGAACTATTTCAACGTAGCCAACTTTTCTCATCCCGCGGACCAGACGCCAGGGAACATGGGACGCTACATCTCAGATTGCCGCACTCAGGGCATTCACAACATTGATCTGGGCATTTCCAAGAGAGTGGAATTCACGGAAAGCAAGTTTCTGGAAATCCGCGGAGAGTTCTTCAACGCGTTCAACACACCCAGGTTCGCCCTGCCAAACACGACTTTCGGCAGCGACGGCTTCGGCGTCATTAGCAGCCAATACAACAGCCCGAGACACGGGCAGATCGGGTTTCGATTCGTGTTTTGAAGCAACATTTGGGTATGCTTAAGTATTATGATCCACCCTCGGTGGAGGTGCTGGCTGCCACTCCCGCTTTTTCTCGCGGGATGTGCGGTAGCCGCTGGGGCAGAGTCCCCATTCGCGTTCGCTGACCAACTCTACCCGGTTTTTCAAAAAACCGGATGCCGCATGTGCCACAATCCGGAAGGAGTGGCCTCGGCCACCAGGCTGCGGTTTCCCGAAGAAGGAGCCGCCAGGGACCGGGTTGATGCGTTTGGAAGATCGCTCGTCGAACTGGTGGACCGGCAAAACCCCGAGAATTCGATTTTGTTTCGCAAGCCTACCGCGCGGATCAAGCACACCGGCGGCGAGCGGATCAAGAGAGGCAGCGAGGAAGAAGCGCTGCTAAAGCAGTGGGTCGCATACCTCGCCACATTTTCCGCGGCGGATCAACAGCAGGCGCTGCAGTATAAACAGCGGGAGGCCGCCGGCTCCGGCGACAGCCCACAAGTGGTCCTGCGAAGGCTGACGCACCAGCAATACAACAACACCGTTCGTGACCTGCTCCAGGAACCGACCGATCCGGCCAATCAGTTCCCGGGAGAAGATTACGTGAACGGCTTCAAGAACCAATACCAGTCGCAATCGTTGTCGCCGATTCAAGCGGAAGCATACAGCCTGGCTGCCGAGCGCGTGGCGGCCAACGCTTTCAGGCGCGGCGATTCGCGCCATCTGATTCCATGCTCGCCGACCAGCGCCGATGACGCGGATTGCCGCTCGCAGTTCATCCGCAGCTTCGGCCAACGTGCGTTCCGCCGGCCGCTGCAGCCCGAAGAGATCGCGCGCTACACCCTGCTGTTTCAAGCCGAGCATGATTTCCTGAAGGGCGCGCAGACGGTGATTGAGGCCATGCTGCAATCTCCCTCATTCTTGTTCTGGATGGAGCAGACCTCGAATGCCAAATGGAGGCCCTATGCCGCTGCCAGCCGCCTCGCTTACTTTCTTTGGGACACTATGCCGGACGACGCGCTGCTGGATAGTGCGGCGCGCGGTGAATTGAATTCTTCCGATGACATTGCGCGTACTGCCCGCCGCATGCTGGATGACCCTCGCGCCAAACAGAGCCTGGACGATTTTGTATCTCAGTGGCTGCGCTTCGACCGAGCGCTCACTGCCGCACGCGATCAGCGGCTCTTTCCCCTGTTCAATCGCGATCTCGCGGCCGCCATGGCCGAGGAGGCCACGCGCTTTATCGGATATTTGGTTTGGAACGACGTCAGTTTTATGGAAGTTTTCACGGCGAACTATGGGTTCGTGAACTCCAATCTGGCGGCCGTCTATAAGGTTCCCGCGCCGGCGCGCGAATATGACCGCGTCGAGTTTCCTCCCGAACAACAGCGCAGCGGACTGTTGGGGCAGGCGCTTTTCCTGACGCTCACGAGCAAACTGGAAGATACCGCGCCTACCGGCCGCGGCCTGTTCGTGCGGGAGCAGTTCCTTTGCCAGCACGTGCCGCCGCCTCCACCGGGTGTGGACACGAATCTGCCGGTGCTCGACGAAGCGCGGCCGTTGACTAATCGCGAGCGCCTGGCGGCACATACCACCAACAAAAGCTGCGCCGGCTGCCATTCACTGATCGATCCCATCGGTTTTGGATTGGAGAAATACGACGCCATAGGCATGTACCGCGAAAAGCAGAAGTTGATGTTCTTTCCGGAATATCACGGTGGGCCGAAAAAGCCCAAGGCGCGAGAGATCGATCTGGCGCTGGACACATCGGGCCAGGTGGCCGGCCTGCCAGACGCGCAATTTAGCAGCCCCCGCGAGTTAGGCGAGCTGCTGGCTCGCACCCAGCAGTGCCAGGAATGCATGGTTAAGCAGGTGTTTCGATACATGACGGGCCGGCTGGATACGCGCTCGGATGTTCCAGTGCTGCGCAATGCCCTGGAGGAGTTTCGAAGCTCAGGGTTTCGTTTCAAGGCGCTAGTTGTATCTTTAGTGAGACAATGGGATTTTCAGCCGCGGGAGAGCACCGTCAATGTCGCAAGTGATCACGAAGCGCGTTAGGCTGTCACGGAGGTTTTTCCTCAAGGGGCTGACAATGGCCCACGCGCCCGTGATGCTGGGGCTACCGCCGCTGGTTTCCATGTTCAACTCCGTTGGCACGGCCTACGCAGCGGAGGCGGATCCCACAAAGAACACGCGCATGGACCGCCGTTTCGTGCTGTGGTTCAACGGCAATGGCATTCCGGAACGCTATTGGATTCCCGACCGCACCGGTCCCGACTACGACATTACCGGGTGCCTCACACCGATTGCGCGATTGCGCGATCACGTCCACGTGCTAAGCGGACTGGACAACTCGGCAGTGGGTAACTCCGCCGGTGACGGCCACTCGACTTCGATGAGCGCGCTCATGACGTGCACGCATTACACCGGCAGAAGTCCGGGCGGCCCGTCGGTAGATCAGGTGATCGCGCGCAAACTGGCCTCGGAAACCCGTTTCCGCTCGCTGCAGATTGGGGTATCGCAGGAATCGTTTGGCAGTTCCATTCACAAGAATATGAGCTGGGCGGGCCCCGACCGGCCGCTGCCACCGGAGGAGGTCCCGCACCGCCTGTTCGACCGATTGTTCGGAGCAAAAGAGGAAGGCTGGGTTAACCGTAAGCGCAGCATCCTCGACGCGGTTTATCACGATGCGGATCTGCTCCGCAAGAATTTGCCCAAGGAAGATACCGAGCGTCTGGACGAACACCTCTCCTCAGTCCGCGATTTGGAGCGCGCCATCACGGCGCTGCCGCCGCAATACCGCGAGGTCGCGAAGCCCGACGAAGACTTTGATATGAAGGACTGGCCGCGAATTGCTAAGATCCAGAGCGATCTCTTGGCGTACGCGCTGGCCACCCGCCAGACGCGCGTGGCGAGCTATATGCTTACCAAGTGCCAGGGCCTTGCACGGTTTCCGTGGTTGGGCCACACAGAGGCGCGTCATCACGACTACACGCACGCCGACGGCAAAGCTCCCGGCGAGGATGGGCCAAAAGGCCAGCGCATTATGCGGGACATTTGCCGCTGGCACGTAGAGGAATTCGCATATCTGCTTGCCAAGTTGCAATCAATCCCCGAAGGCGATGGCACTCTGCTCGATCACACCTGCCTGGTCTTTGTGCACGAGCACGCCGAGGCCAACATCCACAAAAATAGTGGCGTCATTGCACTGGTCGCGGGTTCCGGTGATCGCCTTGCGCACGGCCGCCATACGCGCGTGATGGGAACCATCGGTGACCTTTATCGCACGCTAGCGGACGGCGCCTTGGATGCGCAGCTCAGCTCCGAAGCATTCCCAACTTCCAGCCGCCGGTTGACAGAGTTGCTGGCGTAACCACCTGGCTGGCTCCGTGGACACAATGACGAAGTCGCGCACCAGCAATCGTGCGTGGGTTCCATTGCTTTGGGCGGGCGTACTGGTGCTGGCCCTCGTGATTTACCTCGGCGTGGGTGTGCGCGCCGCGAACACGTGGGCGCATCCACGGCGCAACACGTATTTCTCCGCAACACCAGCGTCATTTAATCTGCCATATCGCGACGTGCGCTTGTCTTCCCGGGATGCCGGCATCGAAATCTCCGGATGGTGGATTCCTCGGGCCGGGAGCGGCAAAGTTATCGTAATGGTCCACGGCAGGGGCGAAAATCGCACGACCGAATTTTACGACCACTTCCTCGATTTGGGGGCCGCACTCAACACGTTTCAGGGCCACGGTTTCAATGTCCTGATGATCGATTTGCGCGCGCACGGGTTGAGCGGCGGCGTCGATTCCACGTGGGGCATTGGCGAGCGGCACGATGTCGAAGGCGCAGTGGACTGGATCAAAAGCCAAGGATTTCAGCCGGCCAGCATCGGAGCGCTGGGCGCATCACTCGGAGCGACATCGTGCGTCTACGCCACGGCTGACGACTCCGACATCAGCGCACTCGTCACGGATGGCGCAGGGGTGGATGAATACGCCAGTCTCGAGAGGGGCTGGAAGAGGTCGTCGGGCACGCCCCAGTTCTTCTTTCCCGCGGCGCAACTCATGGAGCGAGTCCTCTATGGGTACGATCTCCACACACTGCGGCCGGTAGACGCTATGAAGCGGATTCCCCCTCGGCCGGTGCTGCTCATCTACGGTCTTCTGGAATTGCCCGCCGACAGCGACCGGCGCCCACAGATCAAGGCTGCTTTGCCGGACGCCGAGCTATGGGTGGTGCCGGACGCGATCCATACCGGCGCTTACACCAAGGTCCCACAGCCATATCTCGCTAAAGTTGGGGCGTTCTTCGAGAAGAACCTGAAATAAGGGCGGATTGGGCATCGGCTTCACTCGGGCGTGTCTTCGTTCAATCGAACTCCTGGCAAGACCGGTTGCCACGCCGCATCGCCGATCAGCAATTCCCTTTCGTTGCATTATGCTGAGGTAGTGCCAGCTAAGCAGTGTGCCGTGATTACTGTCGTCGCGCTCGCGTCTAGTTGTCTAATACGCGGCCAAGAAAATACCAAACCCTGGTCAGGTGTGCTGCGCGACAGCGAAGGCAATTCAGTTGCGGCCGCCACTGTGCGCCTGCAGTTGGACGATGCTGTCCAAACGGCAATCACCGCTCAGGATGGACGCTTCACTTTCCCGGCGCTGGGGGCGGGCGAATACGCCATCTCGGTCGAATACCAAGGTAAGACGGCAAGCTCATCCGGCAAATTACAATTGCCTGGCAGTGGCCCGGAAGCGATCCTTCAGGTGTCGGCGGACGGGCGATTGTTTCTCGGGCAGAGTTCCGGTTCGCGGGAGAGTACCGGCGGCGAGCAGTTGTCGGGCAAAGCGGTTTCTTCCCTGCCATTGAACAAGCGTGACTTCAGCCAGCTGCTATTGCTCGCGGCCGGCACGATGACGGACACAAGCGGCGCCGCGAATTTCACCCAACAGTTTGCCGTGAACGGCCAGCGGGGAACTGCTGCCGTATTTGCCATGGACGGCGCCGACAGTACCGACCCTGAGATTGGCGGAGCCACGTTCACGAATTTGAATGTCGATGCGGTGCAGGAGATCCGGTCGAGCTCGGGATGGATGCCGGCCGAGATCGGGCGTGGAGCCGCCGGCTACACGGACATCATCACGCGATCCGGGACCAACGCGGAACATGGTTCCGCCTTCGAATTTCTGCGCAATTCGGCTCTCGATGCGCGCAACTTCTTCGATGCGCGGTCGTTCGCGGACCCGCGCCGAATCCCTCCGTTCATCCGGAATGAGTTCGGCCTGACAAATGGCGGTCCGGTAGTTGTGCCGGGTATTTACAACGGACGCGACAAGACCTATTACTTCGTGGAGTATCAAGGTTTCCGGCAAGTGCTGAGCGACACGGAAGTGATTCCCGTACCAACCCTGGCCGAGCGTGCCGGGCACGACACCACCGCATTTCCAGGCGATACGCTGCTGGTTTCAGTGAACCCGCAGATTGCCAAACTGTTGGCCCGCTATCCCGTCCCCAACGATCCACAGGGCCCATACGGAGCGCGTACCTACGCTGCGTCATCCAAAGTGACCACAGTGTCGGATCAGTTCTCGGCGCGACTTGATCACCGGGTTTCGGATAAATCGCAATGGTTCGGGCGGGTCACGATGGAGAACACTACGGGGCCGTCGACAAACCCAAGCCAGACCGTCATCGATCCAAACTTTGCGGTGCAATTCACGGATCAGCAGCGCAATGCGGTGATCTCTTACACCAGGACACCGTCTGCCGCAATCATCATGCAATCTTCCCTCAGTTTCACCCGCGCCACGCCCGAGTTTCCGACCTTAGATCACACGGACCCCGCGTTGACGTTCGGCGACGGTCTGTATGAGGCGTTTAACGCCGCGGCCGGATCGGTGCAGGCGTGGTTTGGCAACCTTTTTCAGATCCAGCAAAGCTTCACGTGGACTACGAAAAAGCACACGTTAAAAGCGGGCGCAGAGGCGCGGCTGAACCGCGATACCTCGCTGTTCGGGATCGATCCAAACGGGCTTTACCAGTTTGGCGGGGGGACGGCGTACTCGCCGGTCGAGATTCGCTCCCTCAGCGGGAAACATGATATTCCGTTGGGCGGCGCTCTCCCAGACGCTCTCACAGGGCTGCTGACCGCAAGCGCGTTCACGTACACAACGGCAGTTGCGCCGGCGTTGTTTGCGCAGGGCGCGCGCATCGGCGGCGCGGCCATCCACCGCGATGCCTACAATGCGTACTTTCAGGACAGCTGGAAGGTGTCTCGGCGCCTGCTTGCCAATTATGGTCTGCGATATGAAATCGAGTCCCGGATTCGCGAGTCGAACAAACGCACGTCGGCGCCCGTGCTGGGGGGCGCCACGCCGGGATCGGAGATGATCATCAATCCCCAGCCGCCGTACCAGTTGGACAAGAATGGCTGGGGCCCGCGCCTGTCGCTGGAGTGGCGGGCGAGAGAAAAAACCGTGTTGCGCGCCGGCTCGGGAATCACCACTTTGCTCACCAACCTCTACCAGGACAACCTGCTGACGGGAGGCATCCCGTTTGTCGTGTACCCGCGTGTGACGGCGGCGCCCGGTCAGTACCTTGCCTTTGGCCGAACGATCGCACCCGGCGATTTGCCGCCGATTTACTCGACAACAGGATCGCTCATATTCGCGTCAGGCAATTCCAAGCAGGTGCCTCCCAACACCGTAATGGATGTGCTGCGCTTCGAGCAGGGCCTGGCAGCGCTCTCGCCAGATCACCAGATCACGCCGCTCTCGCCATACGGCATGGCATCGAACTTCAAGAACGGTTACATCGTGACAAACACGGCAGGTGTGGAACAAAAACTGCGCGGCGCAACCGTGAACGTTGGCTACGTGGGTACGGCAGGAATCAAGCTGCCCGTCATCGATTTTCCTAACGGCTACACCGGCGCAGGTCCCGGGTTCGCGCCATACACCCAGTTCGATTCTTCCGGCCGTGTGGTGAGCGGCTATGGACCAGTCGCCCTGATGACCAACCGCTCGCACTCTACTTATCACGCGTTGCAAACGTCCGTGCAAAAGGACCTTACGGCGTCCGGGCTTGGCATTCAGGCCAGTTATACGTTTTCGAAGTCGATTGACGACACCAGCGCCGTGTTTGGCGGATTCATCTCAGGTTTCTCAGGCGCGGTCTCCCAAACTGCGGCACAGAACCCGTTCGACACCCGTCCAGACAAAGGACCGTCCAACTTCGACGTAAGGAACACTCTCGCGTTTAGCCTTTTCCAGGATCTTCACGCGGACCGCGTCGTCTTGCTTCGCCCGCTTGGCAAGAAACTGACGGCCGGATGGCAGCTGTTGGGGATTGGGAGTGTTTCAAGCGGCTTGCCATTTACCATCTATTCCGGCGTGCAGCAAACCGGCGTTGGCTCGAATAACACGGACAGGCCCGATCAGATTGGCGTGCCGGATCTTTCCACCGGCCGCACGGTGCGCGAAGACTACTTCGGACTAGGGGCCAACAACGCTTCGTTTTTTCATATTCCGATTGACGTGCCCGGCGGGACAGGGCCGAATCACGGCGTGTTTGGCACGCTGGGCAGGAACACCTTTCGTGGCCCGGGACTTCGGAACTTCGACACGGCCCTGATCAAGGACACGCCCATCCTGAGCGGGACGAAGGGAGAACTGGCCTCGCTGCAATTCCGTGCGGAGTTCTTCAACCTGTTCAACATCGTCAACTTCGGCTTGCCTTCCAACATTGTTCTCGGGCCCGGCTTCGGAGAGATCAGCCGGACCGCCAGCAGTTCGCGTCAGATTCAGTTTTCGCTGAAACTGATTTACTAACGCTTTATGCTGCGCGGACCCGCCTGGAAATGGATGGCAGCGACGGCTGGCGTCACGGTTTTAGCTTACTACGCCGCGCGTGCCGACAATTCTCCCGCGCCTGTTCGCTTCGAAGATGTGGCGCAGCTGTCCGGTATCGACTTCGTTCTGCATAACTGCCCGACGCCGGAGAAGCACATGATCGAGACCATGGCCGGCGGCCTGGCGATCTTCGATTACGATGGCGACGGACGCCCGGACATCTTCTTCACGAACGGCGCGGCCATACCGTCGCTCGAGAAAACCGGACCGCAGTACTGGAACCGTCTCTATCACAATGAAGGCCATATGAAGTTCCGCGACGCGACCCAGGAGGCCGGCGTCGCAGGCGCAGGTTATTCGATGGGCGCGGCGGCGGGCGATTACGATAACGATGGCCGGCCGGACCTGTTCGTCGCTGGGGTGAACCGCAACATTCTCTATCACAATCTTGGCGGAGGACACTTCGAGGACGTCACGGCGAAGGCGGGCATCCGTAGCGGTGAGTGGGCGGTTGCCGCCGGGTGGTTCGACTATGACAACGACGGCTTGCTGGACCTATGGGTCGTGCACTATGCCAAGTGGTCCCCGGACTCACCGGTGGACCAGCGGTATTGCGGCGATTCGCAGCGCGGCATCCGCATCTATTGCCACCCGAAATATTTCGACGGACTGGCGAGCACGCTGTATCGCAATCGCGGCGATGGCACATTTCAGGACGTGTCCGAGCAGGCCGGCATCGCGCCATTCGCAGGGCGCGGCATGAGCGTTGCTTTCGCGGATTACGACCACGATGGCCATCCCGATGTCTTCGTCACCAACGACAACATGCCCAATTTCCTGTTCCACAACCGGGGCAACGGTACTTTTGAAGAAGTCGCCCTTCTTGCCGGTGTGGCGCTACGCGGTGACGGCAAGCCCGTCGCCAGTATGGGTACGGACTTTCGCGATTACGATAACGATGGCTGGCCGGATATCTCGGTCGTAGCCCTGGCTCACGAGACGTTTCCGCTATTTCGCAACACGGGAAAGGGAAGTTTCGTGGACGCGACTTATGCGAGCCGCCTGGCTGGACTCAGTCAGAATCACAGCGGCTGGGGAACGGGTTTCGCCGATTTCAATAACGACGGATGGAAAGATCTGTTCACCACGAACTCGCATGTAAACGATCGTGTCGAGTTATTCGAGCCGGCCGTATACAAGGAGCCAAATACGGCTTTCGTCAATCTCGGAAATGGCTCGTTCGCCGATTCGTCGGCCGCAGCGGGACTCAACGAGGTGAAGGCCCATCGCGGCAGCGGGTACGCTGATTTGGATGGGGATGGGAGGATCGACGCGGTGGTTTCGTCGCTCGAAGGTCCGGTCGAGCTATGGCACAACGTGAGCCCGGATCCGAATCACTGGATTGAGTTGAAGCTGACCGGCACGCGCAGTAACCGGGACGGCATCGGTGCCCGCATCCAGCTTGGACATCAATATAACGACATGACCAGCGCGATGAGTTATGCCTCCTCCAGCCTCGTGCCTGTGCATTTCGGACTCGGCGCGATGACCATCGTTGACCGGATCGAGATCATCTGGCCCAATGGCAAACATCAGACTCTGAGGAACGTGAAGGCCGATCGAGTGCAGGAGGCTCGTGAGCCGGAGTGAGACCTGGCCGGGATTATACTTGTTGTCTTGGGCTGGTCCCGACGGTCATGAAGCGGTACGGTGAATCGATAGCATACCTTTTCCATTTCTTCCGGATGTATGCGAGCTGTTGCCTGCTGGTTGCGGTTCCCGTGCTTGCGGCGAATACGGCTCCGGCGGCGCCTGTGACCTTTTACCGAAACATCGCGCCGCTTGTGTATCGCGAGTGCGCTCCCTGTCACCGGCCGGGCGAGTCGGCGCCATTTTCGCTGCTCACCTATGACGACGTCAAACGGCACGCTGCGCAGATCGCTGATGTGACCAAGCGGCGTTATATGCCGCCTTGGCAGCCGGAAAAAGGTTATGGTGATTTCGCCGAGGAGCGGCGGCTGAGCGATGCGCAAATCCAATTGATCCATCAGTGGGTGGAGCAAGGAGCTCTGCCGGGATCTGTCGCACGTGCCCCAAAGGCTCCGAAATTCAGTTCTGAATGGCAGTTGGGACCGCCCGACCTGGTGCTCCACGTCGCGCAACCCTATCAGCTCCCTGCCGACGGACCCGAGGTGTTCTGGAATTTTGTCCTTCCCGTTCCGGTCACGGCCAAACGATGGGTAAAGGCGATGGAGGTCCGGCCGGGGAATGCTCGTGTATTTCATCACGCGAACGTAATCATCGACCGTTCGCGCTCATCGCAGCGGCACGAGGAGAAACCAGGCGCCGGATTTCCCGGCATGGATCTGACAGTGCAGGAGGACACTTTCGATCCCGACAGCCATTTCCTCTCCTGGAAGCCGGGCAGTGAGCCCGTCGTCGAACCGGACGGCATGGCGTGGCGGGCCGATCCTGGCATGGACCTCGTGCTAAACGTTCACCTGCGGCCTTCGGGAAAACCCGAAACCATCAACCCCATGATCGGTCTCTACTTTACAGACAAGCCGCAAACAAAATTTCCGATGCTCGTGCAACTCGAGCACGATGGCGCCATCGACATTGCGCCGGATAATCGCGATTTTCTGGTTACTGATGATTTCCGCACGCCGCTCGACTTGACCGTGCTTGCCGTGTACCCGCATGCGCACTATCTGGCTACTCTGATGGAGGGCTATGCTACGCTGCCGGACGGTACGCGAAAGTGGCTGGTTCGCATTCCCAAGTGGGACTTGAATTGGCAGGGCGTTTATCACGCCAAGGAGCCGATTTTTCTGCCGCGCGGAACCGTCATTTCGATGCGCTATCACTACGACAACTCGGCCCAGAACGTTCGAAACCCCAGCAATCCTCCGAAGCGCGTCACTGCGGGCAACTCCGCTACTGACGAGATGGGCCATCTGTGGCTCCAGGTGCTACCCGTAGGGCAAAGCGATCAGCGCGCCGTGTTACAAGAGGCGCTGATGCAGCAAAGGCTGGTGAAATACCCAGGGGACTTTTCCGCTACCTTCAGTCTGGGCGCTCTGCTTCTGGACCGCGGCGATGCCGCCGCCGCCATTCCGTATTTTGAAACGGCGTGGAAAGCGCAACCGGACAGTGCACTCGCCGCAAACGAATTGGGGGTCGCGCTGTTAACCGCATCCAAACCGGCCGAGGCGGAACAAAGATTCAAGCGGGCACTCGAGCTCGACCCAAAATACACCGATGCGCGTTTCAACCTGGCAAGCGTCGAGGCCGCCAGTGCCGAATGGCAACCGGCAGCAACCGATTTTAAGCAGGTGCTTGCTGATGAGCCCGCAAATGCGAAAGCACACCAGCACCTGGGTGAGGTGCTGTTCCTCTGGGGAGACGATCTTGCCGGTGCCGGCAAATTCGATCAGGCGGTCGTGCGCTATCGCGAGTCTCTCAACTATCGCCCCGACGATGCCGAACTGCATACGAGCCTGGGTTTGGCCCTAGCAAAGCTGGCGCGGATGAATGAAGCAAAGTCAGAGTTTGAAATGGCATTGCGCATTAATCCCAGATTTCAGCCGGCTCAGCAGGCGTTAGCTGCCATTCAAACCAAGTAGCCGGGAGCCCGCACCGTCGGCCCAAAACACAATATTTGATGCAAAATGCAAAATACGCACTCGAAATGTCTTGCAGCAAAGCGCTAATTGTTTTACACTACCGAAAACTTATTTTTCAGGCCAACGGTAATAGAAGTCGGCTTTTGGTGGGATACAGCACAAATCGACGATGCCACAAGTAAATCGGGGCGGCGACGCACGCGGCTAATGCGCACGCGATGTCGGAGTTTTGCTGCTCAATCTTCATCGGGCGCTCCCGGCGCTAAGAATCAGCGGGAAGAAAGGCATCCAGGGGAGTTCACTATGATGCAGGACATTCGTTCCAAGAGGGCAATGTACCTTCCGTTCCTCACCGTACTGCTTATCTTTGTTGCGGGTTCCATCCAATCGCCGGCATACGGGCAGGTTCTATACGGGTCGCTGGTCGGTACGGTTACAGACGCAAGCGGCGGGGTTGTTCCTGGGGCCACCATCAGCGTCGTGGATACTCAGACCGGTCAGACACGCGAAGAGGTGACGGACTCCGGCGGCCGGTACAGCCTGACGAATATGGTTCCCGGCACTTATACGGTGAAAGTCGTTTCCAAGGGTTTTAGAAACGTGGAGCAATCGGGTTTTGCGATCACTCCCAACACCGTTAGCCGCCTGGACTTTCACCTGGAAGTCGGCGAAGCCAGCCAAACGGTAACCGTCTCGGCCGAGGCCGTTCAACTCCAGACAGACAAGGCGGACACCCACACGGAGCTTACCTCTGCAGGCATCGTAAACATGCCGCTGGGCGGGTTCCGGAACTATCAGGCCCTGATCGATCTGGTGCCTGGCGCGACGCCGTCGTCATTCCAGAATTCGCTCACCGACACTCCTGGCCGCGCGCTGCACACAAACATCAACGGTGCCAACGCGCAAACGAATATCACACAGATCGATGGCGCCGAGAGCATCAACGTCTGGCTTCCTCATCACGTGGGCTATGTGGTGCCGGCCGAAGACGTCCAGGTTGTCAACATCACAACGAGCGCTGCCGATGCCGACCAAGGATTGGCCGGCGCTTCGGCCATCACGCTGGTGACCAAGTCGGGAACCAACGAGATCCATGGAAGCGCTTTCGAATTTGACAACAACCAGCACTTCAATGCACGGAATTTCTTCGCCTCGGATAAGCCGGTTGCCATCTATAACAACTATGGCGCTACGTTGGGCGGGCCGATTCTCAAGAACAAGTTGTTCTACTTTATGAGTTTCGACGGAACCAATCAGAAGATCGCCGCGAACGGATTCTTCACAGTGCCCACCGACGATCAAAAGAACGGGAATTTCAGCCAGTATCTGTCGGGGCCAAACGCTACCGTCATTTACAATCCGTTTACCGGTAACGCCGATGGCACCGGCCGGCAACCCTTTGCGAATAACATCATTCCGGGAAACCTTATCGTTCAACAGGCAAAAAATCTCCAGTCGTATTTCCCCGAGCCGAACCTTCCGGGCATCGCCAACAACTACTACGCGTCCGGCGGGCCGATTCTGAATCGGTATCAAAGTGACGGCAAACTCGACTTTAATCGCACGCAGAAGCACACCATCTTCGTCAAGTACGGCAGAATGAATGCGACCTCAGGCGGCCAGGGTATTTTCGGAGTGGCAGGCGGTCCCGCGCCGGGTGCAGATCCGGGCTTGGGCGATACCGTCGTTCACGTGGCGACGATTGGACATACCTATGTCTTCACGCCCAACCTGGTGCTGACGGGAACCCTCGGTTTGAACCGGCTCGACCAAACCGTTACAGCCAACGACTTCGGGAAGAACTACGGTACAATCCTCGGGATTCCAGGCCTCAATGGCAACGACATCCGGGATAGCGGTTTTCCCGATATCAGCTTGGGAGCCTACACCGGCTTCGGCGTCCCGAACTGGATGCCGCTATTCCGCCACGATGAAACCTTCACTCATAGCGACAACGTGACCTGGACGAAGGGGGCGCACGAGTTTCGCTTCGGGTTCGACCTGGTCCGGCATCACTTGAACCATTGGCAGCCGGAGTTGAGCAACGGCGGGCCGCGCGGTCTGCTGGACTTCAACGGCCAGACTACGGCGCTCAATACCGGTGGCAATGCATCACCCACGAACCAGTTCAACGCCTATGCCCAGATGCTTCTGGGTCTATCGGATGACGTGCAGAAGGGCGTGCAGTACATCCTGATGACCGGGCGCGAATGGCAGCTCGGGTGGTACGGGCAGGACCGTTGGCAGGTTTCGCGGAAGTTAACCGTCACCTTGGGTCTGAGATACGAGTTCTACCCGCTGATGACGCGTGCCGGATATGGGATCGAGCGGTATGACCCGACAACCAACAATGTCTACATGGGAGGCAGAGGCAACGTTCCCGAGAACGCCGGCATTAGTGTCAGCCACACGTTGTTCGCGCCAGTCGTCGGTATCGCTTACCGCTTAGGCGAGAACACCGTGCTTCGCGCTGGCTACGGCTTGAATTACGATCCTCTTCCGTTCTCCCGGCCGTTGCGCGGTTTCTATCCATTGACCATCAATGCCGAGACGAAATCGCCCAATAGCTTCTCCTATGCCAGCACGTTGGCACAGGGCATTCCCCCTGTTCCACTGCCGGATATTTCCACTGGTATCGTCCCGCTTCCTACGGACGCCAGCGAACGCAGCCCATGGGGATACATTCGCCGCGGCTACGTTCAGTCCTGGAACTTTTCGCTCGAGCACAAGCTGCCGGAACAGATCCTTGCCTCCATCGCCTATGTCGGTTCGCATACCGTGCACGAATTGGCCGACCGCGACATCAACACGGGTTATCCAGGCTCGACTTTGGCTAACCTCCCATACAACCTGCTCTATGGACGCACTCAGCCGAGCAATATGTGGGACGGTTATCTGAGCGCAGAGTACAATTCGATGCAGATTGCTTTCAGCCGTCCGATGACGAAGGGTCTGATGCTGAAGGGCGCTTATACCTGGTCTCACGCCATCGACTATACGGACGACGATGGATGGGCAGGCGTCCAATTCAACTACGCGCCGATGTTCCAGCGCAACCGTGCGACTGCCGGATTCGACGTGCCGCAGAACTTTCAGCTCGGCTGGGTCTACGAGCTGCCGTTCGGCAAGAACAAGCAGTACCTGAGTTCCGGCATTGCGGCGAAGGTAATGGGCGACTGGCAATTAAGCGGCAGAGAAGCCTGCTACATGGGCACTCCGTTTACCGTGTACGCGCCTGACACGTCCCTCAACGATGGCGGCACTAACACCCAGACGGCAAATCAGGTGCTTCCCAATGTTGCTTTCATCGGCGGCGTGGGCCCCGGGGCCCACTACTATAATCCGGCGGCTTTCGCCCCGGTGACCACGGTTGGGTTCGGGACCTCCGGCCTGAACATTCTCAGGAATCCGGGGATGTGGAATACCGACCTTTCGGTCATGCGAATGTTCCCCATTAAGGAGCGCCTTACCCTGCAATTCCGCGCCGAGTTCAATAACCTGCCGAACACCTCGCACTTCGTAAACGCGGCTACCGGTAATGGCTTCGGTGCTGGTGGCAACGGCGTGGACAATGGTGTGACTGACAGTACCTTCATGCAGGTGACCAGCGCGTCTGGCGAAAGAAATATCCGCTTCGGACTTCGCTTACAATGGTAATGCTCTAGTTAATGAAGCTGTTGCTTTCAAACCGAAAGCGGCCCGCATTGCGGGCCGCTTTTTTTTTCGCCGCCAGCTTCTGTGCGGTCCTCTGTACGGCACAAAACCAAGACCTCGATGCGCTTTCCCGCACGGTACGGCAACTGATGGCCGAAGGTCATTTTGAGGAAGCGATACCGATTTGCGAACAGCTCGTCAAGGCCGTCCCCGGAAATACCGGCCTGGTTCTGAACCTGGCGTTGGCCCAGGAGATGGCCGGACACCCGGCCAAGGCGGTCCCACTGTTTGAAGAAGTTCTAAAGGCCGAGCCCGGGAATGTGGCCGCGCTGACCTCGCTGGCAACGTCGCAGCTCGAATTGAATCAGCCGCGGCTGGCGCTGCCGCCGCTCAAGAAACTGTTGACTCTGCAGCCGGCCAATCGTAACGCACGTGGAATGTTGGCTGGCGCGCTGATGAGCACAGATCAGCTCGACGAGGCCGCCGCGCAATATCGAAAGCTCACTTCCGAGGATGAGTCCGATGCGAAGGCGTGGTACGGGCTGGGCAAGGCTTATGAATCTCTGGGGGCGCGCCTCCTCGAGCGCCTCTCGAAGAGTGCAATGGAGTCTCCCTACGTTGCTGCTCTGATTGCCTACTCGCGCCTGAGCCAGCAGCAATATCGCAGCGCTTTCTTTTTCTTTCGCCAGGCGGAACAGAAGCTGCCCAAGTTACGCGGGCTGCATGCCGGACTAGCGAAAATCTACCAGGAGACGGGCCACGCCGACTGGGCGGCCATTGAGGAGAAACAGGAAGAGAGCCTGCCGCCGCCAAGTTGTGCGGCAAACCCTGCTGAGTGCCGCTTTGTTCAAAATCGATATCTTGAAAGCGCCAAGGCCGCCACCACGAATCCAACGGCGCCCTCCCTGTTTTGGGGCGTGAAAGCATACAATCAGCTTGCGTTGGAAGCGTTTAGCCGATTGGGAAGCCTCCCGGAATCGGTGGAATTGCACGCGCTAAAGGCGCAAATCCTTCACGGCCACAAACAAGACCTCGAGGCCGCCAATGAGTGGCGCGCCGCGTTGAACCTTGCCCCGGGCAATAAGCGTTTGGAAGGCGAGTTGGCCACCTCGCTTTTTCTGGCCCACGATTACAAAGCCGCGATGCCTCTGATTGAGAAATTGCTGCAGGCCAATAGCAGCTCCGCCGACATGAACTTCATGATGGGCGAGAGCTTTCTTCGCACCGAGCAGCCCGACAAGGCCGTACGGTATTTGGAGACCGCTCTGCTGGCGGATAGCAAGATGCTGCCGGCTCATGCATCACTAGGGCTCGCCTTGTCCAAATTGGATCGCGGCAACGACGCAATCCCACATCTAGAGAAGGCGTTGGCGCTGGACGACGATGGCAGCCTGCATTACTCGCTCGCCCGCGCCCACCAGCAAGCCGGTAATGCGCAGCGTTCTCGTGAGCTGATGGAAGCGTATCAGCGCATTCAAAAGCAGAATCGCGAACAGAAGGACGAGCTCGCCAAAGACACGCAGATCGCCCCTCCACCCGGAAATTAATTTGTCAGAACTTCCCGATAGTGTCCGCCGTCATAAACAAGAACGTGGTCATAGGCTCCAGGACGTATCCTGAGCGCGCCGGTTCTTTCTTGGCGCATCTTGGTGATCTTCAATGATCGATCGCCGTACGTTAGGTGGATAACGAACATCGGCTGCCAGCGTTCGTCTCCGAATGCGTCATTGATGAGCAGCAGGCGCGCGTTGCTCGGGAGTCTCGGGTAGAGGCGCAAAACATCTTCGGAAAGCACCCGCACCTGGTCTTCACCGCCAGGCGCGAAGTCTCGGGCCACAACCTGCCGCTGCAGCAGATGCAAAAGAATCGTGGCTAGCAAGACCAGGGACAGCATGATGTTCCGCGCCGCCCGCCGCCACGGAGATCGCCAGGCCAGGTTTAGGGTAAAGCGCTCCAGAAAGATGGTGCCGAACCGAATTGCCCCGGCAGCGTACAACGCCAACCCGGTGGCCGGGACATAGAGCACGTAGCCGGAATGACGAGGCGGCACGATCAACAGCGGGATCGCAAACACGATTGCGTATAACCATCCGAACAGCATCACGTGCGAACGCAACAGAAGCGCCAACAGAAGGGCGACCGTCACCAGCAGAACTGCATGCGCACTCGTGAATATCATTGTTTTGAATGAGAGAAGATAGAGATACTGCCGCAGTGCGTGCAAGATGTTTTCGGACGTCAACAAGGGTTTGTAACCGTAAAGTTGGTCCACGCCGTTCTTGGCGGCCTTGCGACCCAGCCACGTCGCAACGGAAAACAGCGCAGTGACTCCCACGGCCGGAAACTGTTGCCGCACCCACGGACCAATAGCTGCCAGCGCCTCTGGCGGATGAAAGGTCAGCTCGTAACAAACGAATACAAGCGGTAAAGTGTAAGCCATCTCTTTCGAGCCGATGGCCAGGATGGTGCAGAGCCAGATAAGAATTACCCTCAGCAAAGAGATTCCGCCTTGTCGGCGAGCCGCGAGGTAGAGAATCACGGCAGTCAAGACGAATGTCTGGCAGAGAATGTCGTATATGGTTCCAGTGCTCGAGTAGATAGTCCACATAGCGCCGTGGAAGCAGCCGATAAAGGCGCCTAGAAAGGCATCGCACACAGAATCCATTACAAGCCGGTAAAAGCCGAATGCCAGGACCAAATTGAGGGTCAGCAACAGAAAACAAGTCAGCCGGAACGGAAGCGGGTGGAACCCGCCCAGAGCATAGATGAGACGGTAATAGAGACTGCCCACCGGCCGGATCGCACCGGTCCAAAAAGCAAACGTATCTTTCAGGAGCGCAGCGACGGGAGTGGTCCAGGCAACATAAAGATTCATGGTGTCGTCCGGGTTGAGTAGTCGTGCGTGGCCGGCCACACAAGGTAAAGAAAATACACGACAACCAGCAGTGTAAGTGAGAAGTCGCGGGCGCGCGGAAACTGGGGAGACACTACAACCTCTCGTGAGCGACTTAGCTGCAATACACATGCAAGCGCTGATAAGTTCTCAACAACTCTCTAACGGAGAGACCTAGTACTACTGTGTTATAAAAGAACAATTTAGTGTAGAATTGGTTCGTGGGCAAAAAGAGCGCGCCAGGCCCACAGGAACAACGCTTTGCGGCATATATTGAGGGCCTGGCGGAAGCCGCAGGGCACGCTGACCGGAACGTCCCGTTGAAGAACTACTGCACGGGCTTATTGTTGCCAGGAGAACGCAAGAGCGTGGAGCCGATGGCCGCCCGACTGGCTCCCGACAGTGTGCGACGCATGCATCAGTCACTACATCATGTAGTTGCCGACGCCCCTTGGAGTGATGAAGCCGTTTTGGACCGGTGTCTGGATTTTGTACTGCCGGCGATGCTCCGTCGAGAACCGGTAGTGGCGTGGGTGGTGGATGACACAGGGTTCCCGAAAAAGGGTCACGAGTCCGTGGGAGTGGCTCGGCAGTATTGCGGTCAAGTCGGTAAACAGGACAACTGCCGGGTGGCGGTCAGTCTTTCGGTAACCACCGAGAAGGCGAGTATGCCCGTAGCTTTCCGCCTCTACTTGCCAGAGACCTGGATCAAGGACCGTAACCGGCGGACGAAAGCTGGCGTTCCCGACGAGATCCAGTTTCAGACCAAAACGGAAATCGCACTGGAGCAGATTCAACGTGCCCGGCAACGAGGGATCCCGCAGGGGGTGGTGCTGGCAGATGCCGGCTATGGAGTGGATACTGGTTTTCGCACGGCGCTGACGAAAATGGAAGTGGCATATGTCATGGGCGTGCAAAGCACTGTGACGGTTTGGAAGCCCCGTGCGGGGCCCAAGCCAGCACCGGCACGGCGCGGCCGCAGGGGACGGCCCCGCAAGCTTTTGCAGCGCGATGCCAAGCACCGACCGGTCTCGGCTAAAGAACTTGCCGTGTCCTTGCCGGCCGAGGCTTGGGTGAAGGTGACTTGGCGCCAGGGAGTGAAACAGAAATTGCATTCGCGTTTTGCCGCTTTGCGGGTGCGTCCGGCGCATCGGGACTACTGGCGAGCGCAACCGCATCCGGAGGAATGGTTACTGATCGAATGGCCGACCGATGAGAAAGAGCCCACCAAGTACGGGCTATCCACTTTGCCGGCCGATACCGCGCTGGTCGAACTGGTGCATCTGGCCAAACATCGCTGGATCATCGAGCGGGACTACCAAGAACTGAAGCAGGAACTCGGTTTGGGTCACTACGAAGGGCGTGGTTGGCGTGGCTTTCATCATCACGCCATCTTATGTATCGCGGCCTATGGGTTCCTGGTGGCCGAACGGAACCGTTTTTCCCCCTCAGCACGCACGGGCCATCTTGAATTACCAGCCCCCGAGCCACCACCGGACTTCCGGCCCCGCGGTGCGCCGCGTTCGCCCCGAGCGGCATAGTCCCGGTTCGATTACCACTCTCAGAATGATCCTCGCCCGCCACCTGCTGGGGCAGATTCCTCACTGTCCCTTCTGCGGATCGCGCTCCGGTTGATCCTCGGCATCGATGTCGGCCTCGACCACGCAGGTGGCCGGACGCGAATGGTTCGGCGCGGTTTTCCAAGAGCCATCCAGCAGTTCCACCGCCCGGAGTTTCTCCAGCGCGATGCAGCGCCAATTCGCCGCTGAGCCTATCGGCGCCAAACCGCTCTCGCTTTCGCCACCGTATTGGTAACAGAGCACACGACGTTGGCCGGCCTGATTGCGGCCCAATCTATGTGGACAGAACAGCCGAGGACGTTCCTTGTAAATCGCACTCATGGGCTGTTTGTTGGCTACCGCCGCCCAGACCAGACGGTAGATTTCTTCTACCGTCTGGATCTTCGCTTCGACAACATCCATCTCACCTTTACGATACCCCTCGAAGTACTATCCTCATTCGCTCCAACGGTTTATAACACAGTAGTACTAGAGCAGGATTTGGCCGAAGTTAGCCCCGGCGATCCATTCATAAGGATCGTCCTGAACGGCAAGAGCCCGAAAGAAGCGGCCACCGAACTCGCACAAACCCAACACTGCCGTGGCTCATGCATACTACAACAAGAAAGAAGGAACCAAACGGCTGGTGACGGAAACCGGAGCCGGGCAGTGGTGCTCATCGCTGGCCATGGCCTGCGCGTTCTTCGCCATCGAATGCAAAGTGTTCATGGTGCGCGTGAGCTACGATCAGAAGCCGTATCGGCGCGCATTAATGGAAGTCTATAAGGCAACGGTCTCGCCCAGCCCCAGCCGCGAGACCGATTCGGGCCGCGCAATCCTGGCCGAGTATCCGAATTCAACCGGCTCGTTGGGCATCGCCATCTCGGAAGCTGTGGAGGTGGCGGCGAAGGACCCATACTCGAAGTACGCGCTGGGCAGTGTGCTGAATCACGTTTTGCTGCATCAAACGGTGATCGGGCAAGCGGCTATGGAACAGATGGCCATGGCTGGCGATGAACCGGATGTGATCGTCGGTTGTACGGGTGGCGGCTCGAATTTCGCGGTCCTGGCGTTTCCGTTCCTGGGACGCAAGGTGAAAGGTCGAAGTAAGGCTCGCATCGTCGCCGTCGAGCCAGCCGCATGCCCCAGCCTCACGAAGGGCCGCTTCACATACGATTTCGGCGATACCGCGCACCTGACTCCGCTGGTTAAGATGTACACACTCGGCAGCATTTTCGTGCCGCCAGGCATCCACGCGGGCGGTTTGCGTTATCACGGCATGGCGCCGCTGGTCTCGCACGTCCTGGATCTCGGCTTGATTGAAGCAACCGCGGTGCAGCAACTGGATGCGTTCGCCGCCGGAGTGCAATTCGCGCAGGCAGAGGGTATCATCCCCGCGCCTGAGGCCAATCACGCCGTGGCGGGAGCCGGGCCAAAGAAGAAGGCGCGAGCCGGGTTATTCTGTTCAATCTTTGCGGCCACGGGCATTTTGATATGCAGGCCTATATCGACTATCACGCCGGTAAGCTCCAGAATTATGATTACCCGGCAGAGGAGATTGCCATGGCGCTGGCGGGGCTACCGGCGGTAGCGGTTTAATCTAGGTTCGGCAGGGGACACGCATCCGGAAGTTGATTTTGATGCGAGCAGAAGACCTGTTGAACCATGGCCACCGGCTGTAAAGCGCGAATCCGGGCACTGGAAGGCTCCTTTGTACCTGATGCTCTTACTATCATTGAAGAATGGCCAGGCTTAGCTCTGGCATAATAAATCGCTGAATCATGCCCGGGTGGCGAAATCGGCAGACGCAAAGGACTTAAAATCCTTTTCACCGCAAGGTGAGTGCGGGTTCAAGTCCCGCCCCGGGCACCATTAATTCAATAACTTGTGCGCATCCAGAGGAGCGCACACGTTCTGCGGAATCCGCTATTGTGCCCATGCTCCAATGTGTATAGCCAAAACCTCGTTCGATCCTGACGAATTGATTGAGCAACGGTGCACTGCACCTGCACAGGTTGCGCGGTGCGTGTATCTTACCAGACCAAACCGCCGCAGATCGTGAAAGAGCAGCAGGAAGAATTGGCTTTCCACGACCAGAGCGCCACCGGATTCCACTTTTGCCCATGGCCGATTGAGCCTCGTGAACGGCGCTGCGGCGCCAGAGGGAAACACCAGCATCGCGTCCGCGGACGCGAGGTCGCTACGCAGCTTCGCGCCAGCAATATCGATGATGAAGGCCGCCGAGCCGGGCACCGGAGAGCCACCGTCGCAGTCGGTGAAGGCCTGGTCTCCACTGGCCGTCGATTCGGAGTGTCCTTATCGAGGGAATCGTGAATACAGTAGTCATGATGGTAGTTCACGTAATCGCGAATGAGCCGTCGGATGTTGTTCGTTCAGAGCTATGACACGGTCGAGAATCTCTCGGCGGCAGCTTCCTACCCAGCGTTCCGCAGTCCCAGATGGCCCGCCGGGCCGGCTGCAGAATACTGTCGATAAATCCCCCATATAGTTCGCTATTACTCCCCCAGCCAGCGCTGATAAACTTCGAGCACGTTACGCCCGCGGTAGACAACGGTACGCGGCGAGAACTGTTTTTCCTCCGCCCTGCTCAGCGCCGTGGCCGAGATGCCAGGCTTTCCGGGGAAGGACTCGATTTTCATTTCCACCGGGCCTGAAATTTTCCACGGAGCAAATTCTTTGACGCGCGTAACCGCCCGGCGGGCGGCTGCTTGAATTTGTGTCTTCGCCTCGGCGTGAGAAAGGCTGAGAGTCGAACTGGTACCCACCAGGCGCTTCACCGCAACGGTCTCAGCTTTCGGCTGGAGGCCGAGCATTTCCTCGCACGCCGCCTGGTCGCCCGATAGCATGATCACTGGAATATCGAAGTAACCAGCGATAGCCGCCACCTGCCCGGTTTCACCCACCGGTTTTCCGTTCAGGAAAATGTTCTGCACGCTGAAGCTTTGCGAGTGCGCCAGCACCCCTCCCTTCGCCTGCGCCATGGCGTGCTGACCCACAAACATGATGCCGTCGTAAAGTTTTTCGGCGAGGTAGTAATCGGCGGGCGTGTCGCGGCCTTGGATCAGTTGCGCGCGCGGGTGAATCTCATCAATCGAGAGCGAGCGGCTGGCGTCGTGGCCGTCCCAGATGACTACTTGGCTGGCACCGGCTTCGAGCGCACCAACTACCGCTGCGTTGACCTCGCCTGTCAGCAAACGGCGGCTCTCTTCGTATCGTCGCTGTCCGGGCAGGAGCTGCTCATCGGCGTTATTGACCCCGCCAACACCCTCCATATCCGTCACTATGAAAATCTTCGGCCCCTGCGCTGCGCAGACGGCCGCGGCGAAACAAAACAGAAATAGGCGCTTCATGACCTCCTCTTGGGATTCCATTGTAATCACATTGGAGGCGCAGATCGGTGGACCCCTAGTCGCCGATGGCGCCGAGCTAAACGACCTTTGTTCCGTAACGCTCGAGCGCCCTCTGGTTGAACGTGACTCCCAGGCCGGGCGTGGCGTCGAGGTAAAGGATGCTTTTTTCGATGCGCGGTTTCCTGTCGTAGAGTTCAAACCAGAATGGGTCGCGGTCGGGGTTGGCGAACGATTCGAGGATGTAGCCGTTAGGGATCGAAGCCAGCAGATGCGCATGCAGAGCGGGCTCGTGGTGGGGAGCCATTCGTATGTGGCACATGCTGGCCATGCCGGCGATCTTGCGCCATTCGGTGATGCCACCGTGGGCGTTGGCATCGAACTGCATGAAATCGATGGCACCAGTTTCCATCAGTCGCCGCGCGCCCCAGCGGGTAATCTCGCTCTCACCGGAGGCCAGCGGGATGCGAGTATTCAGCTTTACTTGCCTAAACGGGTCGAAATCGTCATACCAGCGGAGCGGCTCCTCGAGCCAGGTAATGTCGAGGTCGTACATTTTATTGGAGGCGCGTATGGTGGTCTCGACATCCCAGCCGTTGTTCGCATCGAGCATAATACGAACCGAGGGTCCGACGGCTTTGCGAACCGCCTCGACGCGCTGGTAGTCGTCCTCCACCGTATAGCCGCCGCTGACGCCGCCAACCTTCAACTTGATGGCGTTGAACCCCTGGTCGATGTAGCCGCGAATCTCCTGCACGAGTTCGGGGATTCCCTTCCCTTCACGGTAGTAGCCGCCGGTCACATAAACAGGGACGGATTCGCGGTAACCACCCAAAAACTTGAAGAGCGGAAGGCCGGCAGATTTCGCCATGATGTCGTAAAGCGCTGCATCAATAGGAGCCATGGCACTGATGATGCCTTCCCGCGACCAGCCGTGGGTTGAGGGCTCGCGGCCGTAGGTGGCTCCAAACATTTTTTCCCAAATGCGGCCCACCATGAAGGGATCTTCGCCGATGATCAGGTCAGCAATGCCTTTGCGAAACAGATCGGGGCCGCCTGAGCCCTCGCCTTCGCCGGTGATCCCGGCATCGGTATGCAGCCGGACAATCAACCGCGAGGCCTTGGGCTGATAACCGCCGATGGGAGCGTTAGCCATCCAGAAGCGCTCTTTCAGCGGCTTTTCCAGATACAACACCTCGACGCCAGTTACCTTCGCGGGCATCTGGAGTGAACGTGGGCGATCGGTCTGGGCCGCGTTAGCGAGGATGGCGGCAGGACCGGCCAGGAATGCTTGGAAGAGAGCACGACGGCGATTCATTGGTAGATTATGGCGCGGTTCCAGAGTAAATTGTCAGACAGAGGTTGCCAGGCCGGCGGAGGGTTGCTAAATCCCCATGTAATTGGCTAACTGTTAGGTGGATATTAGCGCTCTCCATGGACAGTGGTTCAGTACATCGCGTCGTCGGCGCGTGAGGATGCTGTTCGCAACAGCTAACGTAAACTGGGCAAGGCGCGCGACCTCCGTCTCGACAAATTCGTCTGCATCAAGGTCCTCCGCGCCGAGCAACGGAAAGATAAATTCCGCAAGCAGTGCTTCGTTCAGGAGGCGAAATCCGCCTCCTCTCCACGAAATCGAGCCAGGCGGACGTTACCGACTTCATCGTGATGGAGTTCTTTGCCGGCCAGGCTGGTAGACTCCCTGCATGGGTTCAGTCTCTCTTGCCCCGGCCCTGACGCCACACGGCCGTCTCGCCTTAGTCCAGGTGGCTGACGCGCCACCCCTTGATCCCGAGCTTACTCAACGCCTGCGGGATGCCTTCGACCGTGGATCGGGCCATGGACTTCTCCAACTCGGAGCGGATGAAGTTGGAACCGCACTTCCTCCTGTTTTTTCCTACTGGAGAGAATTCGGCGCATGGTACGTGACCGCACTCTGCACCCAGTCCGATACCGAGTTGCCACAACAGAAAGTGCGCGTCCCAATCCCACCCAACACAGAGTTAGACCGGCTAGTCCTGGCTGTGCCTCCCATGACCGGCGCGGAGTATCTGACGGCAGAGACCCTTCAGGCTTTCTGGCAGGAACTGGACGCGGCATTCGGGATTGAACTGGCGGAGTCGAAATGCGGCGTACAGGACTTCCTGAAACAGCGGAACCCAGCGTGGAACCTTGTTGGCCGCGTGCACTTCAATCTTGCCGAAAACCGGAAAGACCAGGAAGCGCCATTTGCCTTTCTCGCAACCTATACCACGCGGTTGTCGGCTCAGGCCAAGGCCCAACATCTTCCGCTGGGTCAGGCTCTGCGAGAGTATGCGGGCGCAGCAAACAAGGACCGTCTATTGTCGCTGCTTCTTCCCGTGCAGCGAGCATCAGAGACTTGCCCGTGGCTTAAGGCCATTGTCGACGCAGGTGAGATCTTCCATCCGCTACGGTGGACGCCCAAGGAGGCCATGCAGCTCCTAAGAGACGCGCCGCAACTGGAAAGAGCGGGCGTGGTGATCCGAATGCCAGCGGCATGGCGGGCCAACCGGCCTCCGCGCCCGCAGGTGACCGCCCAAATCGGTGGCCAGGCTCCATCGGGACTGGGCCAGGACGCGCTTCTCGATTTCCGCATGGAAGTCACGCTCGACGGCGAACGGTTAACCGCCGCCGAGATCGGGGAGTTATTGGCCAAATCCGATGGGCTGGCGCTAGTCCGAGGGCGGTGGGTCGAGGTTGATCGGGAACAGTTGAGCCGCATGATGGAGCATTTCCGCGAGGTCGAGCGCACCGCCGCGGAAAATGGGCTCGGCTTTAGGGAGGCGATGAGGCTGCTCGCCGGCGCCGATGTGGCCGCCGGTGATGCCCCTGCCGCTGCCTATGCCGAGTGGTCTCAAGTGGTAGCCGGCCCTTGGCTCGCGGAGACCCTGAAAGGACTACGCAGCCCGGAGGGATTGGCCCGAATCGACCCCGGCGCTGCGCTGAATGGTACGCTGCGGCCCTACCAGCAGGTAGGAGTCCGCTGGCTTTATCTCCTCGCGAAGCTCGGTCTTGGGGCGTGCCTTGCCGACGATATGGGCATGGGAAAGACCATTCAGGTACTATCGTTGCTGCTCGTGCTGAAGCGCCAAACGAATGGCAAACAGCAGCCAAGCCTGCTCGTAGCTCCAGCTTCGCTTCTTGCTAACTGGGCGTCGGAACTCGAACGCTTTGCGCCTGGCTTGAAGGCGCTCATCGCGCATCCGTCTGCGCTTCCGGCAGCTGATCTCAGGACTCTTGGGCCAGATCGACTGCAGGATGTGGACCTGGTGATTACCAGCTACGGCTCGCTACTCCGCGTTCCGTGGATCGCCGAAGTCGCTTGGCGTTTGGTCGTCCTTGACGAAGCGCAGGCCATCAAGAACCCGGATGCCAAGCAGACCCGGACCGCCAAGCGGCTCAACGCACGTGCGAGATTTGCGCTCACCGGCACGCCCATCGAGAACCGGCTTGGGGATCTGTGGTCCATTTTCGACTTCGTCAACCCGGGGCTGCTGGGATCGTCGAAGGAGTTCACGAACTTCGTCAAACGCCTTGCGGACAGCCCCACAATTCATATGGCCCCCTGCGTGAGCTCGTGCGACCGTACATTCTGCGGCGATTGAAGACCGACAAGACGGTAATCGCAGACCTGCCCGACAAAACCGAAGTCAAGGCGTTTTGCCAACTCAGCCGCAAGCAGGCCGCCCTCTACGAGCAGGCGGTGAAGGAACTTGCTGAACAACTCGCGGATGCCGAGGGGATACAGCCGCAAGGGTCTGGTATTGTCGTTCCTGATGCGGTTCAAGCAGATTTGTAACCACCCTTCCCAGTGGCTGGGAGACGGCGGTTGGAGCGAAGACGACAGCGGCAAATGGGCGCGCTTGCGCGATATCGCCGAGGTCATTGCCGCGAAGCAGGAAAAAATGCTCGTCTTCACCCAGTTCCGGGAGGTGATCGCTCCGCTGGCGAGTTTCCTCGGATCGGTTTTCGGGCGCCCCGGTCTGGTTCTTCACGGAGAGACCGAGGTGAAGAAGCGCAAGGAAGTGGTCCGCCGCTTTCAGGAAGACGAAGCTGTGGGGTTCTTCGTTCTTTCGCTAAAGGCTGGGGGCGCGGGACTCAACCTTACCGCCGCCTCCCATGTGGTGCACTTCGACCGGTGGTGGAATCCGGCGGTCGAGAACCAAGCCACGGACCGCGCCTTCCGCATCGGCCAGACCAAGAACGTGCTGGTGCACAAGTTCGTGTGCCGCGGTACCGTAGAAGAAAAGATTGACCAGCTCATTGAATCCAAGCGGCAACTTTCGAAGGACTTGCTGGAAGGCGGCGCCGACCTGCTCCTGACGGAGTTGAAAGACGAGGAGTTGCTCAAGCTGGTTGCGCTCGACATCAACAAAGCGCTGAAGGAGACGTGATCAATGGACTACTGGGGGTGGAGACCCTATGTCTCCGTGGCGGAGCGGCGGCGGCAAGCGTTAAGCGAGATGGCGAAGCTTAGGAAGAAGGGGCATCCCGTCTCGCCGGTGATCGTCGAAGGCCGCACCATCGTCAAGACCTTCTGGGGCAAGGCGTGGTGCGAGAACCTCGAACGCTATAGCGACTTTGCCAACCGGTTGCCGCGCGGCCGGACCTATGTGCGCAACGGTTCGGTGATCGATCTTCAGATTATGCCCGGCGAAATCAAAGCTATGGTCAGTGGCTCGGAGATTTACAAAGTCGCGGTGAAAGTTGCCCCGGTCACGAAGGCGCGCTGGCAATCTATCTGCAAAGACTGCGCCGGCGCGATTGATTCGCTCATCGAGCTTCTGCAGGGACGGTTCTCCACAGGTGTCATGGAACGTGTTTGCCGGCAGAAGACCGGCCTTTTCCCGTCGCCGGATGAGATCAAGCTCTCGTGCAGTTGTCCGGACTGGGCCGAGATGTGCAAGCATGTTGCGGCGGTGCTCTACGCCATCGGCGCCCGGATCGACCAACAGCCCGACCTCCTGTTCCGGTTGCATGAAGTGGACGAAAAAGAACTCATCGCCGGGGCCGGAACGGTGCTTCCGCTGGCCAAGAAGGCGCCAGCGGCAACCAAGGTCCTCGGCTGCGAAGACCTTTCAGCTCTTTTTGGATTGGACATAGCTCAAGGAACTGCCCCCGATACCGGTTCGTCTGCTACCACAGCCGCGGAGCCGAAGCTTGTGAAGACGCGGGCCGGCAAGTTGGCCCCGGCAGTGTCGCGTGGAAAGGGCAAGGTCCGCGCACAAGGGAGTGCCAGGAGGCGCCGGAAACAGTCAACTGCCTCTCGGGAATCCAGTGGCTCGAAAAAGAAATGAAGCCGTCTTACGCTCCGGGGTAGACCAAAATCGCCGCCACGCGCGACCAGGCCACATCGGCTACATCGGTGTCCATCACGCCCTGGAAAAACTCATCCAGCTTCAGCCGCCGCCATAGTTCCCAACCCAGATAGCACGGTCCCAACTGCCGCGTTCTCTCCAGCCGCACTTTCTTTACCAACAGCCGCGCCACATCTGGATCGTTTTCCGGCGGCTCTACTTCTGAAGGGAACAGCTTCAACTGCGTGCTCTCGCCTTCGGCGTTGAAGACTTCGATGGTCTTCACCCACCGCGAGTGCGCGGAGTCGTTCAGTTCCCCCGGCTAGCACAGCCTCCGCTGCCGCGGCCCATCCGGCGTGCGCTGCGAGCGCAAAAACATTCGTGCCCGATGTTGTCATGGACAGTGTCAGCAGGGTGGGTCTGCACTACATCGGCTTTTGAAAAAGTGGACCAAGCCGTTCAATCACTTGCCCCGTTCCGCGCCCCGAAGATCGCTGGAATTCGTGGTTCAGTGACGAACTTGGGCTATTCACACTTGCGATCGGATGGCCTCTCCACGCGGTTTTGACGCGCCTGGCTCGGGCGGTGCAAACTGGGTCCGCCAGACAATGAACAATAAACGCCCTTTTAGGGTGACTGGATTACCTTGTAGTCCAGTCACTCACTTGCCGAGATCAGATCCGCAGCTAACCCGCAACCCGTGATACAGCGCGGAAATTGGCTTGAGTTACTTCATTGCCGTAATGCTCTTCTGTTTACTTAGATCCTTCAACGTGTTCAGGTGTTCCTGGAGCATAGGAAGGATCTTTGATGCGAAGCTCTTCACTTCCGGCTTGCTGCCATTCTCTGCCTCATTCTGAAACTCTTTTACATCCTGCCGATGGTCTTTCAACTCCTCCTTGATATACGCCCGATCGAAATTGACTCCCGAAAGATTCGACAGCTTGTCGACCTGTGACTGGTGCTTGGAATCGAGCGAATCCGGAACGTTGATGTTTTCTTTGCTGGCTATCTGCTTCAACTCATCATTCGCCTTTGTGTAATCGTCCACCATCTTCTGTCCGAGCTGCTTAACAGAGTCGTTCGAAGCCCTCTGCACAGCTAGCTTAGCCAACTCGACCTCTACCATGCCGTCAATGGCGGCGTCCCTGAGAAATGTTTTATCATCAGCTTTCTGAATCTGAGTATCGCGATTTGTGTTTATGGGTGAATTTGGATCAGTTGCATTTGGACGAGCTGTGGGTTGGCTCATCGGAGCACCGCCAGCCGCGCCGTGGACTTGAGCGAGAGCGGGGCTGTAGGATGTCAGGCACTGGCCAAGAGCAGCGAACGCGAGAAAAGATAACAAATCTCTTCGCATAGACTCTCCTTTCTTGCTTGATATAGACGCAAATACCCGCGGAAGATTTCGTTTGAATTGATTCTCCGCTCTTTCGCTAATCCATTTAGCCTAATTGGGATTCTGCCACACCGTACGGTTTTATACGATTGACTCCATACGGCCTGTGCGAGGACGCAGCATCATTCAGCTCGGCCTGCTCCTCCTGATCGTCACATCGGTCGCGCGCGTCGCATACGTCGTGTGTTTGGCCTAGTAGCCGGCGAACGAAACCAGCCGTTCCACGGTCCACTTCGCCTCCGGCTCGATCGACAGATTTCCACCCGCATAAATTTGGCGTACCGTGGCCACATCTGCCGTCTCGTCCTTGGCATTAACAGCCCCCGCGAGCACAATGCGGCGCGGCGCGATCGAAGCTGCCACCTCCGGCAGATCCGTGTGATTGAGCAGGCCCGGCACGAAGTTGGCGAAAGATTGCTTGTACAACTCGGAGTCAACCACCTCGCGGAAGGAAGTAAGCCCCCCGGAAAGATAGAGCCCCTCGATTCGCTTGTCGAGTGCGGCGGCAAACAATGCCGGCACGGTCAGCCTTCCGGCGGCCGCAACCCGTATACGCCGTTGAGCGGTGGCCGGATGCTTGCGTAAAGCGGTGACGATCGCCAGTATGTCGGTGACTCGCTGCCCCACCAGCGGCTTGCCGAGGATCACCGAGCCCCAGGCGTAATCCTCCTCTAGCCTGTGCGAAGCGGCATAACCTGGGTGGCCCGGACTGTATTCCGGAACCAACGCTCCTACTCCACGAATGTCGGCCGCGCATACCACCGGACTACCCGGCGCTAGATCTGCATCGGGCTGGAACCAGAGCGTCTCGGATTCCACAGGATCCAGCACCAGCAGAACCGGCTTGTCCGCCGCGGTATCTTTCGCCGTGAGCAGCCACGCCGGAAGCCAGACGCCCGGATCGGACGCGACTTCTAGCACTTCGACAGATACGTTAGGCATTTGTCGCCGCGTGATAATCCGCGATGAAGGCTGGCCGCGCGATACCCGCAACAAAGAGTCCAGCGCTGCCGGAGTGCGTTCCACGTGCCGGGACTTATTCAGCGTGAAAGCGGTTTCGCTATGCAGCGAGGTGACCACGCTGCCGGATTCCGTTGCGTACAGTGTGGCAAAAGTCTCGGGATTAACCGGAGGTTCCTCGCGCACCGGCTCGGTTGAACCCTTCAGCCAGCGCGTGAACCAATTGTAGACCAGCAGGCGGCTATCGTACGCCAGCGAATGGGGCAGCGGCGTGCCGGCCCAGTTCAAGCGGTCGGCGTGATTCAGGGTGGCGTACACTGCCCGTAGCTTTTGAAACTCCTGCCAGCCGTTTGTAAGGTATTGGGAGGAGTAGGTCGCGTAGAAATCACGGTCGCTGGGCCAGATCAGCATAGGCTTCGGCGCGAACGGATAGAAAAGGTCCCAGCGGTCGAACCCCACCGGGCCCGAGTCCAGAAAATCCTGCTCCGCGTCGTCGGTCGAGCCCGGCGAAATAAAGGGGAGCGCGGCCACGTTCTCGGTGTTCCCCATGCACGGCGCTGCCGCTGCCAGCCGGTCGTCAGAGCAGGAAAGCAGCATCGTGAGGGTACCTCCTCCAGAGTGCCCGGTCGATCCTACGCGCTTGGCGTTCACCACCGGGAGCGACGTCAGGTAATCGAGGCTCCGGATCGAATCCCAGAGCTGGAAGCGCGTGGCCGTGTCGCCAAAGAGCAACATTTGTTTGCCCGGAACGGTGTGCTCGGAGTCCACATCCTGGAGCCGCGTCTGCGTACCCGAAGAGTCTGGATATTGAATGCGCTCCCCCTGTCCCATCGGGTCAAAGGCGAGCACCACGAACCCGAGCTGCGCCAGCCCCTGGCAGCAGCGCTGATAATTGGGGTGGGCCTTGCCTTCGTTATAGTGCCCGCTCTGGAACAGAACCGCTGGGAACGGGCCGTTGCCCTGCCTGGGAACGTAGAGGTTCGCCGAAATCAACAGGCCCGGCTGGCTCTCGTAAATCACCTTCTCGACCCTGTAACGCTCTCGCTCGAACGATCCGGTGGTGCGCGCATTCAGGGGAGTGCGCTCCGGCATCCCGCCAATCAGCTTCCATAGTGTTTCCCGCGCCCACTTCTGGCGCGCTTCGATGGCCGCCGGGGTCACCAGCTTCGCCAGCTCCGCATCCCGCTTCTCGACAGCCCTCTTGGCCAGGCCGCGCAGGTAATCCGGAAGGCAGCGCGAGTAGGCATGGAACGGAGTTCCCGGAAAGGGTGCCTGCTCCGCGGCACGCCCCGGGAACGTGACCGTGCTGGCTGCGCCGGTAAGCAGAAATGAGGAGAACAGTTCTCTTCGCGTCATGATGTTCAGATGTTCAGGATTTCAGGCAAATCCCCTGCAGTCAAGCGGGACAGATGGGCGGCACGAAAAAAAACCTCACGTCCAACGATCCGGGTCAGTCTTGTGAAACGCCGCTCCGAGAAGATATCCCCACTGAACGCTGAGATTACAAGGATACGTGTTCTGCACCGGGAATGTGGAGCGTCTGCTGCCGTTCCCGCAAAATAGGTGGTTGCGGACTTGCACAGAGTTCCGACACATGTCACGTTCAAGGCATGAAAGAAAAGCAGCCCGGCACTGACCTCCACCCGGCAACTAAGGGCCTTGTAGTTTTCTCCATTCTCCGCGAATCGAAATGCGCCGAGTGTGGCGAGGAACTGTGGAAGGGTAGATTCCTCTGCATGGAGGAAGGACGGCCGCTGTGCCTTCGTTGCGCGGATCTCGATCACCTCGTCTACTTGGCCAGCGGCGACGCAGCAATCACGCGACGAGCGAGGAAGTACAGCGCCCTTGCGGCCGTGGTCGTTCGCTTCAGCCGGGCTCGGGGCCGGTACGAGCGCCAGGGAATCTTGGTGGAGGAATCCGCACTGCAGAAAGCCGAACAAGAATGCCTGGCGGATGCTGACCAGCGGGCGTCCCGACGCGAGCGAGAGGAAGTGCGCCGCAACGAACAGGACCACGATTTGGCGGCCCGCGTGGCGGGTGCCATCCGGGAGCTCTTTCCGGGCTGTCCACCTGCCGAGGTAATTGTCATAGCGGCACACGCGACCGTACGTGGCAGCGGTCGAGTGGGGCGAACCGCCGCCGGGAAGGCGCTCGAGGAAGGAGCTCTCGCAGCTGCGGTGATCGCCGCCATCCGTCACAATCACACCCGCTACGATGAGCTATTGATGAGCGGCTCCAGCCGCGTCGACGCTCGTGATGCCGTTCGCGACGACGTCGCTCGCACCTTGGACCTCTGGAGCAAATCAGAATCATGAGTTGTCGGCAGCGCCCCGCCGGTCATGTTCGGGTTTCAGAAATCCGGTTCGGTGCAATCCGCCGAAGATAATCGCGCATCTTCCGATTCTCGTTGAGCATGCTTCGTACCCTCAACACCCGCGCGGGACCAAACGCCCTATCGCGGGTTCTTCGTAAGCTTCGGCGCCTTCTGACTCTCGACAAATTGCCAGCCGAACCGCCCCTTGATGCAGAGGTTGCCGTGCGTCACGGAATGGTCGGTGGGTGAAGTGACGCGAACGATCTCGCCATCCTGCGCATGAACGGTGAGTTCGCAACCCACGCCGCAATATGGACAGATCGTTTCGGTGCGGGTCTGGCGGGACTCGTCCCACGCGCCCGCTTGACGCATGTCGTATTCGCTCTTGAACATCAGCGCCCCCGTGGGGCAGACACCGATGCAGTTGCCACAATAAACACAAGCGGAATCCGGCAGGGGGACATCATACTCGGTGGCGATGTGGGAGGAAAAGCCCCGTCCGGCGACGGCGATCGCGAAGGTGTTCTGCGCGTCCACGCCGCAAGCCTCAACGCACTTATAGCAGAGAATGCATTTTCCGTAGTCGCGCACGTAAAGGTCGTTGTCAATTCTTACGCGGCTGGGCCACGTTGGCGGCGGACGCGCCGAAACGTTGGGGCCGCGCGCCGTAGCGCTCCATATAGGACTGGAACGCAGGGGCGGTCGAAACGTCTACCGAGGAAGCCAAGAATTCAAGCACGAGGCGTCTGCTGAGCCGGACACGCTCGGAATCCGTGTGGATCACCATCCCAGCCTCCACCTTGCGAGAGCAGGCGGGAACCAGCGTGCGCGATCCTTCCAGCTCGACCACGCAGACACGACACACATTCACGGGTGTCAGACTCTCCAGAAAACAGAGCGTGGGCGTGTCGACGTTCAGGCCGCGGGCGGCATCCAGGATCGTCGAGCCCTCCGGAGCCGAGACTCTTCGCCCATCGATCTGGATTTCGATCTCGCGGTGAGCGCGCGGCGGTGGCGCCTCGGGGACCGGTCCGCGAGGGATCGGAATCAGCGGCGATGGCGCCAGGGCTTGGTCGCTCATGGAAATAAGCTCCATCGATGAAGAGCGGATTCGAGGGCGCTGGATGCGGTCTGACCCAGGCCGCAAATGGACGCGTCGCGCATGGCTTGTCCCATCTCTCGCAGAGTGACGATCTCCTCGGCTGCGGAATTCAAAGGCCGGCCCTCAATCAGGCGCTCAATCGCCTCCTGCTGGCGAATCGCGCCGACCCGGCAGGGAACGCACTGGCCGCAGCTTTCCTTGCGGAAAAAAGTGGCGATCCGGAGAAGGATCTGTTTGAGGTTGACGGTGTCGTCAAACAGCATGATGACCCCGGAACCGAGCGTCGCTCCGATGGCGCGCGTGCCTTCGAATGTGAGCGGGGTGTCGAGCTCGCCGGGGGAAACGAAAGCGCCGGCCGCGCCGCCTAGCAGCACAGCCTGGAGCCGCCCGTTGCCCCCGACGCCTCCGGCCAGATCGATCATGTTGCGGAGCGTAACGCCGAAGGGGACCTCGTACACGCCCGGACGGACCACGTGGCCGGAAAGACAAAACAGACGGTATCCCGCGGAATTTCCGGCGCCGATGCGCGCGTAGGCAGCACCGCCGCAGCGGATGATTTCCGGAATATTGATGAGCGTCTCGACGTTATTAACAATGGTCGGCTGGCGGAATAGGCCGGCCTCGGTCGGGAAAGGCGGCTTGTTGCGCGGCTCGCCGCGGTAGCCCTCAATCGAATTGAACAGCGCGGTCTCCTCGCCGCAAATGTAAGCGCCCGCGCCTCGGCGCAGCTCGATGTCGAAGCGAAGTCTGCGGCCGAGGATGTTATCGCCCAACAGTCCATGAGCGCGAGCCTCGTCGATGGCGCGCCGCAGCCTTTCGGTAGCTAGCGGATATTCGCCGCGAATGTAGATGTAGCCCTTTTGCGCACCCACGGCCAGGGCGGCGATGGTCATGCCCTCGAGGATGGCAAACGGATCGCCCTCCATCACAATGCGGTCTTTGAAAGTTCCGGGCTCGGATTCATCTGCATTGCAGATGACGTAGTGAGTGCGCCCAAGATGACGTTGCGTGTGGAGTGCTTCCCACTTCTTGCCCGTCGGAAAAGCAGCGCCGCCGCGGCCGAGGAGCCGCGACTCGATGACTTCGCGGACGATGCTCTCGGGTCCCAAATCGAAAGCCCGTTGCAGGGCTTCGTATCCGTCGAGCCGCCGATAGTCGTCGAGGCTCGACGGATGCACCTTCCCTACGCGACGGAGTAAGCGAAGTTGCGGCTGGCCGGCCTGCGGGACGGAGAGCGTGTTCAGAACATCGGGCTCGGCAGGCAGGCGGCCGACTACGGCATCGCGCACCAAAGCTTCGAGAACTTCCGGCTCCGCCGGAGCGAGTACGGCTTCCCGTGGCGTTTCGCCCGCCGCGCTGACTAAAGCCGCCGGCGCGCGCTCGCACAAACCCAGACACGGGCTGCGAAGCCAGGTTGCGCGGCCACCCGAGCAGGTCGAACCCTCGAGACCCAGCGTTCTCTCCAGTTCGCGCGCAAAGCACGTCCGCGCCGCGGATGAGGCAGCCGATGTCGTCGCAGACGTGCGCCACCACCGGAGGACGAGGGCGCGAGCGAGAACATTCCGTAAAAGGATGCCACGCCGTGAACCTCGGCCGGCGCGACGTCCAATCGCAACGACACATAGTTGAGCGCCCCAGGACTGATCCAGCCAATGCGCGCCTGAATGGCATGCAACACGGGCAGCAGCCGATGGCGGCGGGAGCGCGTCTCATGCCCACCGAAACCGGCGCGGCCCTCCTTTTCGATCCGGCGCGCACCGCCCTCCCAGCCGGATTCCGGCGCGCCCAACTCTGCGATCTACGGCGGCCCTTTCTTCGGATGTGGGTTGGGCGGCCGGTGAGATGAAGGTCCACTTAGTTCTCCTGGTACTTTTCGATACGGATGGCTGTAGCTTTGAATTCCGAGGTCCCTGACTTGGGGTCGACGGCGTCAATGGTGAGATCGTTGGTGGCCACCTGGTCGTGGAAATGCACCGTCAGAAAGGCGAGGCCCGGACGCAGCGCCGGGATCGAAACGAACCGGAGCGACCACTGAGCCGCGGCGCGAACTGACGCGCACCTTCTCCCCCTCGCGGACCCGTAGCGCGCGCCATCTTCCGGCGAAAGATCGAGCGTCTCGCCGCGGCGGAGGGGGGAACCGTAAGCTCGGTCTGCACGCCAGTGTTGATACGAATCCAGGCGGCGGCCGGTGGTCAGACGGATGGGATATTCTTCGTCGAGCTGATCGACGGGAGGTTCGAACTCGACCACGCTGAATGGCGCGCGCGGACCGACGAGCGGCGTCTGCCAGAGCCGCCCGTGCAGAAACATCTCGCCCGGATGAGATTCGTCGTAGCAGGGCCATTGGATGCCGCCGAATTCCTCCAGGCGGCGATAGCTCATACCGGCGTGCATGGGACTAAGCTGGCGCACTTCGTCCCAGATGCATTCCGAGTTCGGCTCGCCCCACTCGTGGCCGAGACGCCGAGCCAGTTCGTAAATGACCTCGATATCGTCGCGTACGCCGGGCTGGCGGCGGCACGGCGCGGCGAACGCGCTGCACGCGGCGTTCGCTCGATGTAACTGTGCCTTCGGTTTCGCACCAGCCGGCGGCGGCCGGCAGAACCACGTCGGCCATTGCCGCGGTCTTGGTGTAAAACAGGTCCTGGACGACGAGAATTCCAGCCCGCCCAGCAGCTTGAGGGCGCGGTGGCGGTCGGCTTCCGAATCCGCCGGATTCTCGCCGAGCACGTAGAGCGACGGTCATCTCGCCGCGCTCCATGGCTTCGAACATGTCGCTCAAATGCCAGCCGCGTTTGGGCGGGATGCGGACTCCCCAGGCCCGCTCGAATTTCGCGCGCAATTCGTCGTTTTCAACGTGCTGGAAGCCCGGCAGTCGGTCGGGGATCGCGCCCATATCGCCGCCGCCCTGGACGTTGTTCTGGCCGCGCAGCGGATTGAGACCGCTGCCGTAGCGGCCCACGTGGCCGGTGAGGAGGGCGAGGTTGATGAGGGCGACAACGTTGTCGACGGCGTTGTGATGCTCGGTGATGCCGAGGGTCCAGCAGATTTGCGCGCGCTCAGCTCGGGCGTAGGTGTGCGCTGCCGCCCGGATGACTTCGCCGGGCACGCCGGTCTCGCGCTCCGCCGCGCTCCAGCGTGTACTTCTCGACGCAATCGCGATAGGCCTCAAAGCCGCTGGTGGCGTGCTGGATGAACTTTTCGTTGGCCAATCCGGAAACGATGATCTCACGAGCCATGGCATTTGCCAGCGCAATATCGGAACCGACGTCGAGGCCCAGCCACACGTCAGCCCATTGCGCCGAGGATGTGCGGCGCGGATCCACTACGTAGAGCCGGGCCCCATTGTGCACGCCCTTCAGCACGTGATGGAAGAAGATGGGATGCGTCTCCCGCGCGTTCGACCCCCAGAGTAGGATCACGTCCGTTTCTTCAATCTCGCGGTACGAACTGGTGCCGCCGCCCGCCCCAAATACCGTCGCCAGACCGACGACGCTGGGGGCATGTCAAGTACGGTTGCAACTATCGATATTGTTGCTGCCGATTACCGAGCGAACGAACTTCTGGGCAACATAGTTCAACTCGTTCGTGGTCTTTGAGCAACTGAACATTCCGAACGTCCGCGGGTCGTGCTTCTCTATCGCGGCTCGAAAGCCCTGGGCAACCCGGTTGAGCGCCTCGTCCCATGAGGCCGGACGATGCCCGCCATTTTCACGGATCAGCGGCTGAGTCAGGCGGTTATTCGACGGAATCATCATGTTCTGTTTAGAATAGCCCAATCACGCGCTCTGTCTATGGGTCTAGTCAGCATCAGAGTACGATCGGCTTCACCAAGCTTCTGGGCGCCCTTATTTCACCGTCACCATCGCCTCGGTCCACTCTCGCAAATCCCACGGTCCAAAGGCCACGTCCGCCGTGACAATCTTTAATCCGGGCGTATCAACTGTTAGAGGAATGCTAAGGGATCGCTCCTGACGCGGACCAACCGATACTTGTAGCGGGCCGTGCGGCGCCTTCCAGCCTGCGGGTACATGCGGAGTTACGCGAAACTCCTGCTGCGACGCCGAGTGGTTCCGGAGAATCACCTTCAGTTCCACACGGCCGCCCGCCGCGACCTCAACCGTATAGGGATAGAAGCGCGCCCACTGCTCGTCCACCCCGAAGTTCGGATCATCCCAGGGAAACAGCTCCGACAGCAGGTTGCGCCGCTGCTCAAATGTCTCAATCATGAAATCGACCCGCTGTGACGAAAAGCGGAATGCCGGCGGCACGTGCTCGTTGATCAGCAGATAGTCGCCGGTCATCTTCTTGATGATGTTCAGGCAATCCAGAAAACCGTTCTCGGGCGCCAGGAAGTTGCGGTTGAGCAGACAGTAGTCGTCCATTCCTGTGGGCGTAAACGAATCACCCACAAAGAAGATGGTCTGGCCGTTGTCCTGCTTTACCACGAGCCCGCCGTGATAGATTGTCTGGCCCGGAAAGTAGGAGTAAGAGAATTCGAATTCGTTCCAGCGCTGCTTGGCGCCGTCATCCATCGCATGGATACTGTGAATCGCATTGGGCGTAAGACAAGGCATGCGGTATGCCTCGGGATGCGCCAGTATGTCGCGCATTTCGCGGCAGAAGTAGACTGGGCAATGGAACTCGTCAGCCATCGCCTGCGCCATGTCCGCATGGTCGTCGTGGTAATGCGTAATATAGATGCCGTCGAGCTGCTTGATCACACCCTGGCGCTTCAGCCGCTTGACTTCTTCGACGACCTTGCGGTTCCCGCAATCTACCAGGAACGCCGCGCCCGTCCGCGAAACGATCAGCCGGGAGTTCGTGATGGGAACGATCCATTCCGGCAGCTTTTCTTCGACCGTTTCGGCCATCGGCATCCACTGGACCGGCGCTGGGCCGAGAACACGCGCGGCCATCGCGCGAATCTTGTCGTCGCCGCGATACCAGCGTAGCGCGTCGATGGCGAAGTGGCTGGCGAACACCGCTTGCAGCCTGCGGATGAGCGTATCAATCGCCTCGCCCGGATCGCGGATTACCGGCCCGCGCGCGGGAATCAATAGATCCGGCTTCCACTGCGCGACCTTGCGCAGGCTTTGGACGACGTCGCCCGCGCGAGCGGCCCAGCCATGGTAACCATCCTCCTGCACCTGGGGAATCGTGTCTTGGAGGCTGAACAGATCGAGAATCTGGCCGCGGCCGTAAATCAGATCGCCCACGCATGCGATGCGCTTGCCGTCGATCTCGAATAGATATGACACCGCGCCCCGCGTGTATCCGGGGGTCTCGATCACGCGAACCGTGAGACCTTGCCACTCGATCGTATCGCCGCCACGGACGGTCCTAGCCAGCGGGATCGGCTCGGCGAGAATGCGGCTGGATTGGTTCGCGTAATCGTGGAAACGTGCCATGCGGTAGTGCTCCCAGAACTGCCCAACATCCGTGAATAGCGTCTTCTCCGCCTCTGGCGCGACTGCCTCAGCGCCCCTTTCGACTAGCCGACGACCGGCCCACACCACGTCGCGGCGATGATGTGTGAACAGAACTTGCCGAGCCTTGGCTGGTTCCGCGCGCGGGTCGCCGTAGACGGTCAGAGTTTCGCCGTTGCGTTGAATCAGGACACCGTTCACCGGACCGTACACGACCGAGACGTCGGCCGTTATCTTCTCGACAGGGAACGGTTGCCCTGCAGATGCCGCAACTGGCACAGCCGCGGCGAACAGAACCCAGGACTTCCAGGACATGACCCATCCGTTTTATCAGAAGGCCGCGTGGGTTATAGGCCGGTTCCAGGGCCTCATCCAGTTCGAAGCGTGAAAAACCCACTGAAGACGAGTAAGAAGTTCATATTATTTCCCGTACTCCTCCGCACAGTCACCACCGAGTCTCAGGCTATCTGCTGAGTCTCGATTGCTTGGTCAGATAATTGCTCCCTTTCCAGAAAAGGAAGGTACGAAGCAATGAAACAGTTTTTGAAAACAACGCTGTTACTTCCTCTTGTCTTAACCGGGTCAATGCTCGTTGCACAGGACGACCCAGATGCGAAACGGCCACCAGAAAAACAAGCAGAACAAAATTCCCAGCGGGCTACTGTCGGAAAAATCGTTACGTCGACCGACAGCAAATATGTGCTCGTGGATGTCGCAGGTACACTTTATCGACTCGATGACCAAACGACCGCCAAGAAGTTTGTCGGGAAGATCGTCAAGGTTTCAGGTACAGTAGACGAAGCCAACAATGCGATCCATGTGACGGACATCACGCCAGCAGTGGAACAGGCTAAGTAATGCCTGGAACAATTAGCAGACCAGGTGACAAAGCGTGAACTCCCGCAGCCACGCTTCCCATGCTTGAGGCAGTAAGCAGCAAGCTACTGCCTCAGCGGGGACGGGGTTGGATTCTCGTTTAGTAGATGCACCAGAATGGCCCCGTCGACCGGATACCACCTTGAAAAATTAGAGGGGCCGTGGATTGAGTGGTGGAGTCTCCACCACTTCCAGAATGACGAGCGCCTCACCTCCATCCGTTATTCCTAACTGAACGGCGGCAGCGTGAGAAAGGTCGATAACCCGCGATTTCACGAACGGCCCGCGATCGTTGATCCGAACAACAACGCTCCCCCTTCTGTCGGGGCGGCGCACCCGCACCCTGGTGCCAAAGGAAAGCGTGCGGTGCGCGGCTGTCAACTTCTCCTGATCGTAAATCTCTCCGCTCGCCGACCGTTGCCCATGGTAGGGTGCGCCATACCAGCTCGCGATACCGCTCTCGGACGGTGGCTGAACCGACTGCGCGCTCGCGGCGGTCCACAATCCGCAAACACACGCTCCTAGCAACACCATTCGTCGCATCAACTCCTCCTATCCCGAACCCACTGGGGATGCAAATTGTGTTCCGACCGCGCAAGGTACTGAGAACTCAAGCTCTGAATGTTTCCTTACAGTCGCAGGGAGCTGTAAGAATTACCTCCTGGCGGTATTCCGAACAGATGGAGCATACAGGTTTCGATTGTCGCTGGACGCCGGTTTCCGTTCAATCGGGCAAAGCCTCGAAAGTATAGAGTTAACTATCCGTTTCTTAAGGCAAGGCGGCCGGGTCAGCTACTTTGCGGTGCAAAGCTCTATTGAACCCGCAGTTCTCGCTCCAGTTTGGACCCGCGTGGCGGCCTGCCTTTCATCGGGTCGTTGGTCAGGCGTGATACATTCTTAACCTGGAGCGGGGGCTTCCCGCGAGGACGTGGAGGATTTATGGCTCCTGAGGAATATCGAGCATCCGCGAAGAAAGCATCCGACGGGGCAACCCGGCGCGAGCTGTTCCAAATTGGAAATGCGCTGGTATGGCCAGTGCTGTTGGGCGCACCCGCAGCCAAAAGTGCGACCATCGGCCCGCTGAAACCCGGACCGGAGATTTACCAATCCATCGGTGTCGAGCCTGTTATTAATTGCCGCGGGACGTTCACCATCATCGGCGCATCCGTGGAAATCCCGGAGGTCCGCGCGGCAATGGAGTACGCGGCCCAGTATTACGTGCAACTCGACGAGCTGGCCGAAGGCGTCGGACGGCGCCTGGCCGAGTTGACCGGCGCCGAGTGGGGGATGGTCTCGGCCGGTTGCGCCGCGGGGTTGAAACACGTGACCGCCGCTTGTGTCGCGGGCGGGAATCCTGAGAAGCTGATCCGCATTCCGGATCTCACCGGCTTCGACAAGACCGAAGTGGTCATTCCGCGCAGTTCGCGCAGTGTCTACGATCACGCCGTGCGCAATGCCGGCGTCAAGCTCATCGTTGTGGACTCGGCGGAAGCACTCGCCGATGCGCTCAGCCCTCGCACCGCGATGATTTACCTGACTGCCGGCGGGCCCTCAGTCTCGGGGCCTCTTTCGCTCGAGAATGTGGCCGGGCTGGCCAAGCCGAGAGACATTCCGATTCTGGTGGACGCGGCAGCCGAGAATCTCACGATTCCCAACGTGCACCTTCAGCGCGGCGCAACGGTTGTGGCTTATAGCGGAGGTAAGGCGATCCGCGGTCCCCAGTGCTCGGGGCTCCTGCTGGGGCGCAAGGATATCCTGATGTCGGCTTGGCAGGCGAGTTCGCCCCATCATGGACCGGGCCGCGACAACAAGGTCGGGCGCGAGGAAACTCTGGGACTTCTCGCGGCCGTGGAAGCCTGGGTAAAGCGCGATCACGATGCCGAGTGGAAGAAGTGGCTCTCCTACCTGGACACGATCTCCGGGCGGGTATCGGCGATTGACGGCATCGAGACCTCGGTTCGCGAGCCGATGGGGCTTTCGAATCACAGCCCGGTGCTGGTGGTCAGTTGGGATCCCGCTAAGCTGCATGTCACTGGCGAGGAAGTAGCCGAAGAACTGGCACGTACGAAGCCCAGGATCGCACTCGCCGGCGGCGAAGGCGGCGGCCGGAACAGGCGCGAGCCCGATAACGGGAAGACCTCGATTTCGATAACCGCCTGGATGATGCAGCCGGGCGACGATAAGATCGTGGCCGATCGCATCCACGAGGTGCTCTCGATAAAGCGCAGTCCGCGACCCGAGCCGGCTGCGCCGGAAACGAATCTCAGCGGACGCTGGGACGTTAACGTCGAGTTCTTCAGCAGCAAAAGCCACCACGTGCTGTTCTTGCAGCAGGACGGAGGCCGCGTCAACGGCTCGCACAAGAGCGACTTCTCCGTGCGCGACGTGCAAGGCACGATCGAAGGCGGCCAGATAAGACTTCGCAGCAACACCGCCGAGCGCGGCAGCGGAGATTCGATACCGTACATCTTCGCCGGTACAGGTTCCGGCGACGCCTTCTCCGGTACGCTCTACATGGGCGAATACCTCAACGCGAAGTTCACGGCGACGCGGCGGCCCTATGCGGCGGGATCGAGTGCCATCGTGCTGCCGGGCGGCCCGCCGCTCGCGAACTGACCGTCGACGATCAGAAGTAGAACCGTCAACTGGTTCACCACGGAGCCGTCCTCCTCTTCAAGAGGATACTAAGCTGCTTTCGCGCGAAAGGCGTTTGCGCATACGCCGCCCACGATTTCCCATTTCACCGCCAACCCGTCCGCGGTGAGGAATGATTTTGCCGCCGAAAAAGTTCAGCTCAGATAGCGGGCACTTCGCGGAGGCAAGGTGCGGATGGTCACCCGGGAATCTTACGTAAGCAGCGCTCCGATCTTCTTGGTCGCTGTCGGGAACTTACCAATGCCCGCACCTACGACTTTATCGGCCACCGTCACATACACATCGGCGACCGTCCCGGTAATGCGCGTATGAGCCCCTTTGGCCAGCCTCTTGCTCCCTCCGGCCACAAGCATCGCCAAGCCGCTATTTTTATGCGGATTGGCCTCGGCATGTTCGTGGACGAAAATCAGGCTGGTGTGGCCGAACAGCGTGCTATCGCCTTCCGGAACTGATTCGAGCTTCGCCACCAGATACGCGAACTCCTCCACGTGCCACCGGCAAATATCGCGCAGCACGTGCATGCCGTCCGTTCCGTCCGCACCGGACGTCTTGTCTGGCGAGTGCGTGTAGTCATGATGCCGCGCCGAGGTATAGCCAAGCCACGGGAATCGCGTCAGGCTCTGGCATTTTGTCAACATATAAGAAGCGACGCGCGTCTGACGCATCGCCAGTGCCTGCACCAGCAGGTCGCTCTGCAATTTCGCAATTCGCGGCCAATCCTTCATATCGCCGTCGAAGTCGGGCGGCTCAACCTGTGCGTACTCCGGAGGCAGCCCGGCAATGGCGCGCTCCAAATCCCGAATGCCCGACAAATGCTCGTCCACGCGGGCCTTATCGTCTCCCGGCAGCGACTTCTCAAGCGTCGAAGCGTCCGCCCGCACCGCATCCAGAATGCTGCGCTTCCGGTTCACCCAGCCCTCTTCGCGCGCACCAAACAAGCGGTCAAACAGCCGGTGCGGAATCATCTCAGGCGGCAGCGCCCGCTCGTATCCCGCCCAGCTCATGTTGCGCTGCATGCTCTCGCCGAAAGATTCCTGAGCCACACCGATCTGCAGTGAGCGGAAGCGCGAATCCCAGCCGATCTTCCCCGCAATAATCTGGTCAATCGACGGCCCGCTCGGTCCGCGGCCGGTGAAATTCAGGCCGGTCATCAAACCGCTCATGGAGTTCGTATGGCCGTTCCCTTTGCCGCTGGCGGCCGCATTGTCCACGCCGCTAAGCACGTGAACGTCTTTACGCCAGGCGGCAAGCGGAGCGAGGCATGGAGTCAGTTCGTAGTCGCTTCCTTCTTCAGTGGGAATCCAGTAGCGTTCTGGAATGCCGTTCCCGTTGAACCACAGAACAAAACGGGTTTCAATCGGTTTCTCCACTAGGGCCGCATTCGCCGCCGCCGGGGGCGTGGCCGCATAAGCGGTCCCCGTCGAATTGAACATCGACGCCAGCGGCGGAAGGCCAATGGCGATCCGCGCTCCCGCAACGGTGAGCCCTTTCAGCAGCGCCCTGCGGGACGTTCTAACGCGATTGGTGATTATTTGCGACATCCAGCCTCTGCTTCTCCTGCGGAAATTCTCTAAACAGGACTAATGACCATATTAACTCTTTAAAGCGGAAACCTGAATTGCGAAAGTCGTCAGTGACGAACCGGATCAGCTGCTGGTCCGCCGCCGTTTCGCCTCTTCCGGCCTGAAACCGGAAATACTGTTTCACGACGCACTCCTGGCATGCGGAACTCTTCGCCAGAACCGCGCCCAACTGTTGCGGCGACGAAAACTCCGAATCCGGAATGCCGGCAACGTACGCATTCGTGTTCAGCGGCAGCGTGATGATTCGCTTCGGTATGGGATGCTTTCCATCTTCGTCTTCGTCCTCATCCGATTTCTTGCGGAATTCAAGGACCATTTGTTCTCTTCGTGCCCCAACCGCGTCGAACTTCTCAAGTCCGAATCCCACGGCATCCATCAGCTTGTGGCAGGTGGCGCACGAGGCATTGGTCGTGTGTTCCGACATTCGGTCGCGATTGGTCTGGGGCTTGGCCTCCGTCACCGGTGGCAGATTCGTGTTCACGCCCGGCGGCGGATCCGGCACATGCTGACAGAGGAACTGTTCCCGTACAAAGAGGCCCCGCGCCGTGGGCGATGAATCTTCCGGTTTCGCCGTCAATGCCAGAAACAAACCTTGCCCTAAGATCCCCGCCCGTTCAGAGTTCGCTGGAAATGCCACCCGTTCGAAATCCCTGGCGGGTGCCGGTACGCCATAGATCCGCGCCAGTTCCGGGCTGACGTAGCCGTAATTGGCCGTAAAAAGATCCATGAAGTTGCCATCATTCCATACCAGGTCGGAGACAAACGTGCGTGCCTCTGTGATCATGGCATTCGCTGTTTCGCGCGTAAAATACGGGAACTTGCGCCGGTCCTTGCTCGCTGTCGCCAACCGGTCAAATCGCAGCCATTGGCTGACAAACTCATCCAACGATTCGTGAGCCCGCGGGTCCGACAGCATGCGCCGCAGCTGCTTCTCCGCGCCCGCTCGGGTCGCCAGTTCGCCACGCTCAGCGGCGGCGAAAAGCTCGGCATCGGGCATCGTGTCCCACACCGAATACGAAAGCCGGCTGGCCGTCGCCCACGCATTTAATTTCGGGTCTGACGCTGTGTTGATCCAAAACAGGAAGTTCGGCGATTGCAGCATCGCCTCCACCACCAGCTGCGCGCCCTTCAGGGAATCCGGTTCTTTTGCCAGCAGCGATTCGTAGCGCTGCTGCTCCGCAGGTTCCAGCGGCCGCCGAAAAGCCTTCTGCCCGAATTCACGCACAAACCGCTTCCCACACTCCGGCGAAGGCCTACAGGAAAGCAGCCCATGCGTATCCCCACCGCGAAAGGCCGATCGCGCCAGCTTCTCCGCGGCGTTGCTATAAGCCTCCAACAGCAGCGGCGAAAGGCTCTGCCCGCGGGACTGGTTCAAGAATCCGTTGACGAAGTCCTCCGGCGGAAATTGCATCGCCGGTCCTGTTTGGTCGCCCAGTAAATCGCGCACCGTGTGGTTGTATTGGCTGTGTGTCAAGCGCCGCAGTTGCGCATCCTGCGCCGCCCCCCCGCCCTCACTTTCCCTTTCCCGATACTTCAGCGCCGTCGCCAGCTCGGCGCCCGATAATTGTGCCAGCTTCGCAATCCACGCTTTCAATACCGCTTCGTCCGGGCTGTCCTGCTTAATCCGCTCGCCGCCGGTATGCGGCATCCGCGCCGTCGGCTTCCGCAGTAATAGCGACGCCTCCAAATTTTGCCGGTCCACCAGAACAACCAGCGAATTTCCAAAAGCGGTGATCTTATCGGCATCGGCGCCGGCCTCGGGAAAATGCAGCCGAGTCGCCGCCGCCACGCCATCGGTGTTGTGGCAGGCACGGCAGTTCGCCTTCTCGAGAATCGGGAGAAGGGTGGTCCGGAAATCGCCGCTCTGCCCCCACAGCGAGCCACCCGCCAAAACCAACAAAACCATCCGGTTAAGCACGAAAACTCTCCATCGGACCCGGCGGTTTCTTCGGCCGCGCCGCTCGTCCCTGTAGAATAGCAGGAGATGCGCCAGCTCATTGCGGCCCTCCTCTTTTTTGCAGTCGTCGCGCCGGCAGCGACCGAGCGCGAGGTCGCAGAGTGGACCCTCCGCTGGGAAGGCAGTTTGATCCTGGAAGGGTCAAACGAGCCCATCCGCGATCTCTCCCGTTTGCCTCGCGGCGACTTCCACATTGCCTCCATCGACCTCACCGCCGCCGTCATGCACCCCGTCGAGCTCCGCAAACTCGAAGGCCTCACGCATCTGCGGCAGCTTTATCTGCCGGGCAGAATCTGGAACCCGGGCGCAGGCAACGAAGACAAAACCGGTGTGTTTGAAGCCCTCGCCTCGCTGACCTCCGTCGAGCGCCTGGCCTTCGGCTGGCACTTCAACTCGAATATCAAAGTCAATGACAAGGACATCGACAAGCTCGCTCCCTGGTCCGGCCTCAAGCAATTCCGCTGCGCGCAGTGCGGCCTCCACAAACCCAAGTTGTCGGTCTTCTCGCAACTACGCGATCTCGATCTCAGCGACAATCCCTTCACCGACGAAGGCATGGCTGCCCTCGCCGGGCTAAGGAACCTGAAACATCTCATTTTGCGGAACACGCTAGTCACCGACGATGGCCTCAAATATCTGCAGGATTTGACCGCTCTAGAAGAACTCGATCTGTCCGGGACTCGCATCACGGGACGCGGCCTGGAGCATCTCAGAAACTTGAAATCGATTCGCAGCTTGAATCTGCTAGGCGCGCATGTGCCCGATGAATTCATGAAAATTCTCCCCGGCATGAAATCGCTGGAGGTCTTGAACCTCTACCGGACGCTGGTGACGAACTCCGGCCTAGCCAGTCTGCGTTCTTTGAAAAACCTCACCGACGTGGATGTCCGCTACAGCCGTGTCACCACCAATGGTGTCGAAGCGCTCCGCGCTGCCCTGCCCGAAGTCAAGGTCCGTTTCGATGGGGCCGCTCTCTCCAGAACGCCTCGCGCCGGAGCCGCGAAGCCCACCGATTCCTCTCCCCAGGCCATTGCCACGTGGGTTCGCCTGATGGGCGGGACCGCTGACTTGGTGGATGGCCATCTTACATCCGTTAACTTGGCTTCCACCTCCTTGAGTGATGCGCAGCTCGCCTTTCTCGAAAATCTCCCTGACGTCCAAAAACTCGAGCTCCAAGTAACGCAAGTCTCCGATCTGGGCCTGGCCTCCGTCCAGCGGCTCACCGGTCTTCGCGAACTCAATCTCAGCAACACCACCGTCTCGTCAACGGGCCTCTCGAAGCTCGCGGCGTTAAGCCGCCTCGAAACCCTCAAGCTGGCCGGGACGTTGGTCGACGGGTCGGGACTGGCCCAGTTAAAAGGGCTAACGGCATTGCGCGATCTCGATCTGTCCGGTTCCCATGTCGCCAATCGCGGTCTTCCAGACATCGCCTTGCTCACCGGCCTGCGCACTCTGCGGCTCCGCTTTCTCGACATCACCGACTCCGGCTTAGGCGGACTCGCCAAACTCGCCAAACTCGAAAGCCTCGATCTCAGCAGCACCGAAATCACCGACGCCGGCCTGAAACAAATCGCCGCCCTCGCCAACTTGCGCGAGCTTTATTTGAACTACACCGCCACCGGCAACGCGGGCCTCGCGGCCTTGAAACCTTTGCAGCAACTCCAGCGTCTCGAGCTGATCCACACCCGTGCCAACAACGAGGGCATCGCCTCAATCGCCGGCCTGAAGAACCTACGCATCGCCAAGCTCGACTACATGAGGCTCGATGACCAAGCTGTCGTGCTTCTCAAGGATCTTCCCCGGCTGCGTGAGTTGAGCCTCGATGCCACGAGCATTACCGATCAGGGTGCCCAAACCTTGCGCTCCATGACTGAGCTGCGCGCCCTCAACATCTATCACACGCTCGTCACGGAGAACGCATTGCAGGCCCTGAAAACCGCTCTGCCCGAGTGTCAAATCGTATTCGATCGTGATTCGGCCTTGCCCAACAGGAGAATCCGCCAATGAAAGCCCTTTGGTTCGCCTTCCTTCTCTGTGCAGTTTCAGCCTGTGGCGAAACTCCGCAAAGCGAAGACACGCAATGGATCACTGACCTCGGCGGCAGCGTGGCGCGCAACGCTCAGGGCCTCGTCACCGCCATCAGCCTGCGCGGGACCTGGGTCACCGATACCGACCTCCGCCGCTTGAATTGCTATTCCGCGTTGAGTGTTCTGGATCTTTCCCTCACCCACATCACCGATGGCGGCATGCAAGAGATCAAGAACCTCCGCGGTGTTACCGATTTCAATCTCTACTTCGCCGAGTACGTCACCGATGAAGGTGTCGCCGCCATCAAAGACTGGAAACGTCTCAAACGCCTCAACCTGCACGGCACCAAGGCCGGCGATACCGCTCTCGAGCATATTGCCGGGCTCACGTTACTCGAATCGCTCGATGTCGGCTCCACCTTAATGACCGATGTCGGCCTCGAACGGCTCACCAGCCTAACGAACCTCGGTGCATTGACCATGGGTGGCAACGAACTGGGCGACGCCGGCATGCAAGCGCTGCGCCAGATGCCGAATTTAACTTACCTCGATCTGAGCGGCCGCCAGGGCAACGACAAGAACGTCTGGAGTATCGCCATGTCCAACACCGGACTCCAGGCCGTTCTCACTCTCAAGAACCTGCGCGAACTGCGCTTCTCTTGCGTATCGACGTCGGTGGGAATCGAAGGCGCGAAGCTGGGTGAAGTAAGCACCCTCAGCGTCACCCAGAAATGGTTGGAGCAACTCAAATCGCTGACCGGTCTCGAGCGGCTGAAACTGCAAGGCTGCGGACGTATCAATGATGAAGCCGTCGCGGTCCTCGTGGCCATGCCGTCCCTCCGCGAAGTCGACCTGAAAGGCACCGCTGTCACGGAAAAAGGCGCGGACGTGTTGCGCGCCGCCAAACCACGCGCCGTAGTCTACATCGGGCCTTGGGAAGGCAAAGCTGCTGCCTACCGTAACAATTGAGCGCTCCTAGCCGCGTGCCCGTTCCAACGAGCCGGCAGTGGTTTGCGCTCTATGACGCCGATCACTTCCCGAGTGGTGCATGGGACTCGCTAGCGTCTTCCTATTGACATGCCAAAGGAGTCTTGATATCCTTCCTTTGGCCATGTCAAAGGAGACCGATGCAGATGCAATCATCTGAAGTGTTGCAAGGCACCCTCGACCTCATGGTCTTGAAGACGCTTGATGCCATGGGACCGCTCCACGGGTACGGAATTGCCCGGCGGATCGAGCAGATCAGCGAGGATGTCCTCCAACTCAACGAAGGCACGGTCTACGCGTCCTTGCTACGCCTTCAGCAAAGGGCCTGGATCTCCGCATCCTGGGGCGCCTCAGAGAATAATCGCAAGGCAAAGTTCTATGCCATTACGCGGTCTGGCCGAAAACAACTCAGCAAAGAGGCGGAAAACTGGGAGCGAATCGCCGGTGTGATGGGCCGTGTGCTAGGTCTGGCTGCGGGCAGGTGAGCATGTGGCGCCTTCAAATTCTAGCTTCCCGTCTCCGCAGTTTTTTCGACCGCGACGCCGCGGATCGCGAATTGCAGCAGGAAATTGAAGCGCACATCGAGTCGCTCGCTCAGCATTTCATTCGCCAGGGAATGTCCCCCGAAGATGCCCATTACGCCGCTCGACGGCAGTTCGGCGGCATCGCGCAACTCCGCGAGAATCATCGCGAGGCTCGCGGGATCCCCTGGCTCGACCATGGCGCCCGTGATTTGCGTTTTGGTCTCCGCCTGCTCCACAAAAATCTCGCGTTCTCGCTCATTGTGATCGGGGTTTTGGCCCTTGGCATCGGCGCGAACACCGCGGTCTACAGCGTTGCAAAAGGGGTGGTTTTCGCGCCGCTTCCGTTTCCCAAGCCCGATCGGTTGGCTTTGATCTTCGAGGCCGACTCGGCCGAACTTGGCCAGCGGTTTAAGCCGGGCACACGCAACTTGAGTAGCGTGCGGCCTGGAACTTTCGAGGATTGGCGCGAGCAGTCGCGCAGCTTTGAGAGCATGGCGGCGACTCAATTCACTCGCCCAACCATTGTGCAGGGCGGTCAGGCGTTCGTCACGAATGCGTTCCGGGTGGGCAACGGATTTTTCGAGACGCTCGGCGTTCCCGCCCGGCTCGGGCGGCATTTCATGCCGGATGATTACGCTGGCGACGAAAAGAAAATCGTTGTTCTCGCCGATCGCCTTTGGCGTGAACGCTACAACGCCGATCCCGCCATCGCCGGACGCGAAATCATCGTGGACGGCGCGTCACATCGTGTTGTGGGCGTGATGCCACCAGGTTTCTTACCGACCGCCTATGGCGACGACCCGCAGTTATGGATTCCTCTCCATTGGGATCCGGTGGCAAAACGTAGCTTCGTGCTTTGGGGATACTTCATCTATGCGCGTCTCAAAAACGCTGTCACGTTCGCTCAGGCACAAACCGACATGGATATCGTTGCGACGCATATGCGAGCCGCCCATCCGCGCGATTTCGGAGGGGGTGCGATTGTCGCGCCGCTTGAGGCCTATTTGTTCGGAGGACACGACCGCCTCTTCGCGCTGGTACTTGCCGCCGTCGGACTCGTGCTTTTGATCGCTTGCGCCAATATTGCGAACCTGCTGCTGGCGCGGGCCTTCGAACGCCAGCGGGAATTTGCGGTCCGCTCTGCACTGGGCGCTTCGCGCCGCGCAATCCTGGGTCAAGTATTGATCGAGAGCTTCGTGATTGCAATCGCCGCTGGAATACTCGGCGCCGCCTTGAGCGCGGCGCTGGCGCGGCCGGCGCTGGCGCTTCTGCCGGCAGGCAACCTTCCTCGCTTGGATCAAGTACGCATCGATCCTGGCGTCCTCATATTCACGATGTTGATTTCGATTCTCTCCGGGGTTCTGTTCGGCATTCTGCCGGCCGTGCGCGCCGGGCGTGGAGATCTCTCGCTAACCCTGAGAGCCGGTGGGCGCGGGAGCTCGTCATCACGAAACGAACGGCGGTTGAGCGACGCGTTGATGATCGCCGAGATTGCCTTTTCCCTGATGCTCCTTTCCGCTGCCGGACTACTGGCTCGCGCGTTTTTGAAGCTACTCGAAACCGATCCGGGCTTTCGACCGGATAAAACCATCGCGCTTCGACTCGCGATCCCCAGTTACCGTTACGGCGCCTACGAGGAGGGCGGAGCAAATCTGTCGCGCAAAGGGCTGTACCGGCGGCTGGACGAATCAGTGCGCTCCATCGCCGGCGTCGAGGTGACCGGTCTAACGCGCAAGGTCCCCATCCTTCAGTTCTGGAATCCGGACAGCATCAGCATCGAAGGCCAGCCGCCGCTGATTGAAAAGGGCGAACCGAAGATGATGAAGCGTTGGGGAATACCCGATCACGGCATGATCGACTATCAAACGGTTTCGCCGGGCTATTTTGCGGCTTTGCGAATTCCCTTGGTTCGTGGACGGGTCTTCGATGAACGCGACGGCCCGGACGCTCTCTTGGCCGCGCTGGTCAACCAAGCTATGGTGCGCAAAATTCTTTCCCGATCAAGATCCGGTCGGTCGCCGGATTGTGGTCGATCGCGGTACTTCTTTCCTCCGCCGGATGACCATCGTTGGCGTGGTTGCCGACGTGCGTTTGGACGGTTTGGATCAGCGAGCCCAGTCCGAAGTCTTTGCCGCAATGGCGCAACTCCCCAGCGAGGACACGTGGATCGTTGCGCGCGCCAGTGGCGGCTCGGAGTCGATCGGGCGTGCTCTACAAAAGGCCGTTCACGATGTCGATCCCGAGATCGGAATCGTCGACACCATCCCGATGCTCCGGGTTGTCGCCGACTCTTTGTGGCGCGAACGGTTCTCAGCTTTGCTGCTTGGCCTCTTCGCAGGCCTAGCTGCGATCATCGCCGCGGCGGGGGTATATGCGGTCGTCTCTCACGCTGTGGAGCAACGGACCCAAGAGATCGGAGTGCGGCTCGCGCTGGGAGCCAACCGCGGACAGGGCCACATCGGGACATTTCAGACGGCGTTTGTCATTCCGAACCTGAACAAGGAAGAAAAACGGGTTCCGATCAGCTCCGTGGTGTTAAGCAGCCAGCGCGTGCCTCTCAAAGATGCACTGTACAACGCGGCGAAGGGCAAAGACCGGAGCGAAACCGCCAACCCATTGGTGCAGAACCGGCAAAAAACAATTCCCAGCGTGACCCGGGTTTTCAGCAAAAGCCGGGAGATGTATGTCTATTTGCAGGCGTACGATCAGAATGCGCCCGCTGCGCAGCCGTTCATTGCGTTTGTGAGCCTTTACTCCGGTCCAAAGAGAATATACGAAACGAAGCCAATCGAGGTCACCAGCGGATCGAACGACCGGCTGCGGACGACACCGATTCAGTTCAGTCTGGCGCTGGGCGATCTGGCTCCGGGAAAGTATGACTGTCAGGTGACTATTCTCGAGCCGACCGGACAAAAAGCGGCGTTTTGGCAGGCGCCGATCATGCTCGTGCCGTAGATCGCAGACAGCTTTGGCCTGCCCGCACTGGCGGTCCTCCGCCGCTCCAGTCGACTTCAAGTCCTAAGGTTGTCGAACGCAAGACGGATGCAACTACCCGGTAGACGAGACGCCGGCCTTAATTGTTGCTCGCCACCCGTTGACTGGAGCGCCGTTTCGGGAGCGAGCACGCCCCTGTTGGCATCCAGCAGAATGGTCAGCTACTGGTGAGGACCTACCCACTTATGGGCGCGAATGGCCTGAGTTCAAGGGTCGTGGCTCTTGATTGTGGGCTCCCAAGGTCCCTGGCGTACTTGATCGCCCCGGGAGTGCCGTACTTATCTAGGTAGGCGCGATAGACGGCGTCCCTCACACGCTTATCGCGCGTTCTCACGGCACGAACCGCGATCTCACGATTCGCGATGCGCACAGTACCGCGAGGTTCCTCGAGTAACGTTCGGTACCAGCCTCGCGGCTTGTCGCTCCACGATCGCATGAAGACGCGGTCGTTCACCACGACAGCCCAGATGCCGATGAAGCGGTGCAGCTTGGTCCCGGCTCTGATGCGCAGGCCTTTGCTCCCCCGGAACTCAGCCACAATGTCCTCGGAGAAACGCTGATTCGCTTTCACGCTCACCCTCGCTGCCGAAGTCCTCGCGCTTTCAGGCGCCGGCGCCTGAGTAACTGCATCATCCTCTCACATTAGAACTCAAGAGGACACGAGTGGCCGTCAGTTGACCTACGTCCCCGTATCTGAGGAATTATTCGTAGCGCAAGGCCACCATCGGATCGACGTTCAATGCGCGGTACGCCGGCAGGAAGCCGCCTACGGCTGCCACACATAGGACATCACGCCATACAGACCGATGCACGCCAGCAGCACCGGCAGGCCGCCGAAAAAGCTGGCGATCCAGGCAATGAGCCGCTCAATCGCCAGCGTCTATCTACCTGATTCCTCCGCGGCGCCTTTACAGCCCATTTGTGGGTGCGGGAGCAGGGTAAGCTCTCAACCTCGCCAAACCATCCACGAGCTGTTCGAGTTCAGTTTCACGCTGGGAGTAGGTGGAACACATGGAACGCAGAACATCCGCTTGCTTGTCCAGTCGTTCCACGAAGGCATCTACCCTTGAAGAGAAGTCACCGAGCGTGGACTTGATGGCGGCTATATCTTCCTGCTGAACGCTTAGTTCTTTGAACAGCCCGTCTACGCGTTCGGAAACCATTGTCGAAAACGTTTTTGTCTCGCTGCGGAGAGCTGCTAGCCCCGCATCCTGGCGAGCATCGGATGCCTGCAACGAAGCGGTGGCGGCGGCCAATTGCTGACATTTCTCCTCCACCGCAAGACTCTTCGTGCGTTGTTCCGATAACGCTTCAGTCAGATCCTGGAAGCTACCCTGAAGCGTGTCCAGGCGACGGCCGACGGTGTCTCCTACTTTGCGAGTCTCGCCGGCGATGTGATTCTCCAACTCCCGCACGGCGAAGACCAGCACCTTCGCGAGGCCGTACGCAACTCGGTCCACAAGTGGCGCAAGCACAAGCTCCTGGATGGTGTCCATCGATTCACCACCATCGGCCGGCCGTACCTCTTCGGTCTCAGATCTCCTCCCATTGGAGGCGCGCTCAGCCTCGAGGTGATGGCGTTCGGTCCCCACTTCGACCCCATTCTCCCCGTGTTTCTTGTTTGACTCCCGGTCTGCCTTTTGCAGACGAAATACCTCTTCCGCGACTTTTAAACGAAATACCTCTTCTGTGAGGCTGCCCTCGGCCACCCTATCGGTCGTATTTGTTGCCATGTTTTTCCTTTCTTGTTCTCATTAAATTAAAAAATGCTCTGCTAACTCGACGTTGCCCCGGAGCGCAGCCTGCCAACTGGAATGTGCTTCTTCATGCTTCCCCAAGGCCATCAGCGCATGGCCCAGGTTTAGGAACGCCTGCGGGAAGTCAGGCCGATAAGCGAGGGCCCGCCGGTAGTAGCTCACCGCCTCTTCGAAGCGGCCCACCTTCTGAAGCAACAAACCCGTGTTGTACAGCAAATCGGCGCTAGGCTCACAGAGCTCCAGCACTTGAACATGCAGCGCTAAGGCTTGCTCGAAATCCTGACGCTCCAAAGCCATCGCAGCTAGGCACCGCAACGCCTCGACGGATTTTGGCGATGCAGTCAGTATCTGCCGAAATGCCTCCTCGGCCAGGTCCAGTTTTTTCATTCGCCAGTGGGCGATGCCGAGGTTCAGCAGCACCTCGGGGTTCTTCTTTTGGAAAGTCAGACAAGAGTCAAATGCCTGGATACATCCAGGAAAATCGCCGAGCTGAAGCCGAACATAGCCGAGCCGGAACCAGGCGTCTTGAACTTTCGGATCCTCCTCGAGCAATCTCGAATAGAGCGTCTCGGCCTGTGTCAGTTCCTGCCGGCGTTCGCAAAGCATCGCCAGGTTCCAGAGCGCAGCCTTTAGAGAGGGATTCAGAGCCAGGGCCTTCTCATAAGCTTCCCGCGCCGGCTCCCACTGTTCGACCTCGTGAAGAACCGTGCCCAGGCTTAGGTACGCCTGAGAAGATTCTGGATCTAAGATCACCGCTCGGGAATAAGCGTCGGCTGCTTCCGGATAACGGCCTAGCTTCTGGAGAGCTACACCGCAGTTGAACCAACCCGCAAAGTTTTCTGGGCAGCTTTCCAGGAATGCCCGGCACAACTGAACGGCTCCGTCATGGTCTCGCCTTGCAGCCGCGGCGAACGCAAGGCACTCCAGTGCCGCCGGGGAGCCTGGCCGGATCTCCAGCAAACGCCGGGAGCATTGGATCAGGAGTTCGTAGTCGCCCTGAGCTATCGCCAGCGCAATCATATTGGCGAGCAGCTCAACCGAATGAGGATCTCGGGACAAGAGCTTTTGATAGAGCTCCGAAGCCTCCTGGTGCCGGTTCAGCAGTTGCAGAGCCACCGCCTTACCGCGGAGGGCAGCGTCACGAAAGGGCTGACGTTCCAGGCACCTCTCAAAGGCATGCAAGGCTTCTTGAGGCTGCTGCAAGTGAAGCAGAGAAATCCCAAGGCCCAGGTGCGCGCCAGCCCGACGGGGGTCCATCTCGGTCGCCTTCTGGAAAGCCGAGGCGGCCTTCTCCCACTCGCCACGTTTCTCCAGGCATACCGCCAGGTTGTATTGAGCCATTGAGTCATCACTGGCCAACCTCAGAACGGCCTCGTAGGCGGATGCCGCCGCCTGGAACTGCCCCAGCTCAAACTGGAGATGGCCGACCGCACAGCACAACTTGGCAGAATGATGACCATCGTCCTGGGCACGGAAAAGTTCCGCGAGGGCTTCCCCAGTCTTTCCGGTGATTTGGAGCGAGGCTGCCTTGACCATCGATTCGGCAAGAGATGAGCTCATTGTCCGCTCCCGTTCCGGTGCTGTTCACCGTTCAATCGCATGTTGGGTGAGGGGCGGCCAGCAATGCCTGAGCGGCTTTCCGACGGAGCACTCGCGCCGGAGCCGGAAGAGGACCGGGGGTCCCACCCGAGTGGTACGAGGCCGCTCTGCGGAAGCTGTGGCTGCACTCCTGGCGGAAGCGGATCGTGAACCGGTTCAAGCGTGTCCGGATGAGAGGTTGGAGGAAGGTCGAAGTATAGAAAATCGGGAGCGGGGACCTTGTGGTGGCGTTCGATGCGGAGGGTGCTCGATCGGGGAGCCTCCGGCCTCAATTCCGGCTGCAGCCAGGCTACCGAGTGAACGGGCCACATCTGGGTGTCGATCGCCTGAATTTCCGTGGCGGTGAAAGGCGCCAATTTTTGTGCGGGAAGAGCGGGCCCCGGGTCCAGCGGCGCCTGAGACTTGCGCCGAGTGGTGGAGCGCTTCGGCGCCACTGCGGTCGCACTGGAAACGTTAGCGGTGTCGTTTTGCCTTGCCAGAGCTCCATTTCGCGGAAGGCCCTGTAAGTCTGTCGCTCTCATATCCGTAGACTCCTCTTCACTGCGATTGCCAGCGAAGTAATGTCGCAGTGTGCTGAACTCTGGGGAGCATAGTCGCCGATCCACTGTCCGGCGCCAAAAGCTTCCACAAATGCGGTGCGCTGATGGATGGTAGGACCCACCGCTTCGCCGAAGGACTGCAATTGTCCTTCGATCTGACGCCCGGCATCTGTTCTCCGATCGATTTTCGAGGGTACAATCAGACACCTTGGGCCTCCACCGCGCCGGATGGTTCGTGCCTGCCGGATCAGATCGACGGCGGCGCGCGTGGCCAACAGATCCACCCCGCTGGCGGTCACCGGAATCAAGACCAGATCGGCGATCTTTCCCGCGGCCTGCGTGGCAGCACCCACATGCGCCGGCGCGTCCAGTACCACGTAGCGCTCACCCTCGGCTGCTGCCGCGCGAACCAGCCGCTCGCCGTCCTCGTCATTCTCCAACGGCATGAATTCGCCCCGAATCGGTAGCCGGCCATGAGTCAACCAATGATTCGCTGTCCCCTGGGAGTCGTTGTCGAGCAGCAGCACCGAGTCCCCATTACAGGCGAGCTCACAAGCCAGGTTGACGGCGATTGTGGATTTGCCGCAGCCTCCCTTGAGGTTCACCACTGCGATCACCATTGTCGGCTCGCGGAGTGTGTATCTAGCGGAGCTGAACAGGAATCGAATAACTGGGTTATTTAGTTGAGTTAGGGGTTGACTGGCCACCGTGATTCCTCCGCTGAGCTCGTTACTGCAGACATCATGTTCGACCTGTTTCGAATGTCACCTGAATCCGAATCTTGTCCTCAACCGGTCGACCGTTGAGTGTCGACGGTTGAAACCGGCACTTCAGCGCGGCATCTCTTGCCGCCGCCACCAACAGTGGATGGCCACCCAGGACAGTCACGTTTGTGACTCTACCCTGCCTGTCAACTCTGGCCTCCAGATTCACATAACCGCCGATGCCTGATAGCAAGGGAGGGATCACGGGCAAAGGAGCCCACAGGAGCCTTAAGGCTTGAAAGTTGCCCACACGAACTGGCGCTGGCGCTGCGATAAGCGCTCGGCCTGCATTCTGGAGTTCGCTCTGGGGAGGCGGGCGGGGATTGACGAGCCCGAGCGACACTCGAGTTAGTGTCGCCAGCATCTGTGATGGGGTTGGAAACTCGTTGCGAGAAAGCCTCCATACGGCGGCACTAGCGGCGACTAGCAAAAACAGCGCTGCTGCAGCGATCGCCGCCCATCGAGCATGGGCGCGGGCCGTCGCCCGGAACTCGGTTTCCCCGTGGACGGCGAGCCTGACACTTGGTTTCTGGCAAGGAGGCTCTGGCTGGACCACCCGTCGCTCCAGGTCGCAGCGGTCCTGGGATGCGACGAGGGTATCGTCGTGCGGGCCTTCCTCTTGTCTTTGGGCGCACCGTAAGTCCGTTTCCAAGATGGGATCGCCCGGAAACAGGGTTAAAAGGTTACAGAGCAGATCGGCCGCCTGCTCGAACAGCCCTTGTTGGATCAATTTCAGCGCCGTCTCGCGGCCACGCTTGTAAAATTGTTCTTCCTCATTGGCAGCGCGCGCCGCACGGACTGTTTCAAGCAGCGCCTGGACATCCGGACGATCCTGCTCTGCCAGCCGCACCAGGATCCGTTCAGCTTCCTGGAACTGGTGTGCGCGGAAAAGGACCTGGGCCGCCTGCCATTCATCTTGAAATGTTTTGCCGGCTTGCCGTTCTTGCTCAAGCGCTTCCAGAGCAGGTCCTTCTCGCCGCTGCTCCTCCACCTCGCTCCGCAAGGCCAGGATAGCGGGCTCGGGGCCGCACGCAGCAAGAGCAGAATCCAGAACCTCCAGGGCCTTGTCTAACTGCTCTGTGCGGCGCAATTGATCGCACTGCGCCAAGGCCTGAGCTATCAGCAAAGCCCGCTCCATCGCCTGACGGGCTTGCACCAGCAGAGCCCGCAGCTGGCCTTCTTCGGAGAACTCCGTGCTCAACGCCTCCAGTTTCGCGAGCGCACTGGTATACCGCTGCTGTGCCATCAGAGCATCGCTTACATGTGGCCCCTGGCCGGGACAGTCATCCGGTCTGGCGACGAGGCCTGACCCTCGTTCGCCCAACGCCATGCCGTGTGAGCCCGCGATGTCCATAGATGGCACAGTGGCCTATAATCGCAATGACTAAGTCGTTTGCCCACGATTGCGATCGGAGGAGCGGGCGGAGCGCGGACTGTCGAACTGGAACTCGATGAGATCCGATCGCATCTTTTTCCTGGGAACTGTAAATTTTGTAACAGTTAGCCCCGACTGTCCAATACAAAGCCCGCCGCGAGTCAGGTTTTCCACACATTTGTTTGGCTGTGGAATGAAACATTTCCATGGCCTCGTCTGTTCAAAGTTTGTGCATAAAACATACGGGCGGTGGGATGTTAGGAGAAAAGCAGACGCCGCGGCTTGCAAACGAGCGCCTGTGGGCTGAAGCCCTGAACCTGAGTGGCTATGACCTGCTGGCAAAGCGATTTGACCGCACCGAACCGTTACGGGTTGGTGGTGCAGCAGGCGGCAGCCTCGGCGGTCATGCGGGACTCTGAGGATTTAAGGCTGAGTCGGAGCGCCAAGCGGCAGAATCGTGGGCACGCCCTTCGCTGATTCGAGTACGGTAGTGGTTATCCCGGTGGCGCTGTCGAAGATTTCTAGCGTCGGGGCCACCGAACAACCGAACGGAAACGGAATCGGCACTCCTGGTGTCACCGGGGGCGCCGGCGGCGTAACCACCGTGAGAATAACTCCGCGAATCTGCAGGCGGCTCGAATCGCGGGTGACGTCGTCGTGCGCCAGATCCAGATGCACGGCACCGAAAGGATTTGAGTGGGCCTGTCTGCTAGTGAGCAACACCCCAGCAGGTTGAGTGCATTGAGCCGCGCGATCTGCCCCGGCGCCAGCCCCACCATACCAAGGGTAAGCACTTGGGGACCGAAAGGGTAGAGCACGGGGGTGCTCGTCTGGGCGTGCACGCGGCCCATCCACATCCCAGCCACGGCGACCGCCGAGACTACTACTCCGGCAACTAACAGCGATTTCATGTCCGGACCTCCTTTTTGCGGATCCCAGAAAACGCGCGTCGGGTTGCGTGCTACGCGCCACCGGCTGGGCAAGGGGCGTGTAATGACATCGGGGTCGATTCAACAACTGGAGATCTGGAAGCAGACCTCGTACGGGCGATCTACGGGGCCAGCCGCGCTTTTACCCCTCAATACTCCCAGGCAGCCGCACGATTCCGCCCGGCGGGGTAGCAATTTGGCGGTAGAGATGTCAGGATATCTGCTCGCCGGGCACTTTGGATGCGGCCGGCTGTGCTCTGCTGAGCAGATGCATGGACGCGCCGAGGACGAACGCAACTCCGCAATAGAAGTGGAAGAGAAAGTGGAGTGGCACAGCTCGCAACACAGACCAAAAGCCCAACCGTCTGGACACAAGGCTGTAGAACGGCCAGTTCAGGCGTACTAACGCCAGCATGCACGCTAAGGCCGTGTAACCGGCACCTAGCACCAGCGCTCCGGTCAAGACGGATGCCAGAACCACGCTAAACCGCTGGCTCCAGCGCACGTTCAGGTCGTTGGGCATAGAGCCGGACCGCAGAATCAGCCGGGTCCAGGGAATACCGCGGTCGAAGATATCGGTCTTGATCATGCTTCTCAAAGTCCAGCACTTGAGGTGTTGAACCTGGATTGCGGGGTCGAGAAGGATGTGTCCGCCGTTAGCCTTAAGCCGCGCACCGAATTCGATGTCTTCGATGGCAGGCCGGACAAAATGGTCATCGAAGCCACCGCAGCTCAGAAACGCCTTCCTCCGGATTGCGCCGCAACCCGACCAGAACGTGGAGGCGTCCGGCAACCCGAGCCGGTGGGTGGAGCAGTGCAGTAGGTTTCGGTATTGCGAGACGAATGGCGTGGCGGCGGGAGTATCATCGTAAGCGCCGATCACGGCAACGAGCGATGCGTCATAGCGAAAATGGTCCGCAATGCGTGCGAGGGCGTCCTCGTGGACACATACATCAGCATCCAGGAAAAGGACCACGTCACCCCTTGCGTGGCGGGCGCCGACATTGCGAGCATGAGCGGGACCGCGCCGTTTGCTGAGCGAGATAGCGCATACCCCGCGGCGCTCCGCAACCGCAGTCGAATCGTCGTTGGACCCATCGTCCACCACTAGGCATTCCCACGGCGACACAGCCGATTTCGACAGTGCTTCCAAGCACCGGTCGAGCATTCGCGCCCCGTTGTGAACCGCGATAACGACTGAAATCGTGGGACTTCCGCCTGCTGACATTGAAGGAATGTTAACACATGGAAATTGTTTCTTGTTCGCTATCTTACGGACACAGAGGCACCCTGGCGTTCTGTACGTAACCGCACATTTACCGCCTTATTCAGCCCGCAAAGAATCCGATGGCGCAACGGTTGTCGCGCGTTGAGCGGGTAGGTAGCTTGCCAGGAAGGCCGCCGCGGCGAGGATGACGGAAACGGCCCCATATGTAACCGGATCAAGCGGGCTTCGAATAGGAGCGCGGACGTAAGTCACGGCTGACCGCAACGCTCCCCAGGCCTGCTCGAGGAGTGCAAATAGATAAATATGTTCCGAAAGGAGAGCGAAGTTCGCAAGATTCCAGCAGCCTTCGACGAAGCGGCATAATGGAAAGTTGACTGTGACCGCTATGAATTGGGCTGGCTATTTGTTGGTCGCGCCGTTGTGGATCGGAATTCTTCTGAGCCAGGCGCCTGACCCACCAGCCGCGCTGGACGAGGCCGCCGCTGCTTTCGAACAGGGCAGAACCGACGAAGCTGATCAGAAACTGAATTCCGTTCTGAACAGCCATCCAACTGATTTGCGGGCGCTACTTCTGAAAGGTGCAGTTCTCGATTCCCTCGAGCGCTGGGGTGAAGCGGAAAGCTATTATCAGCGTGCCCTGAAACTGGCGCCGCACTCGGCGCAAGCCCTCAATAACGCGGCCAACCACTATCTGGCGAGCGGGGATCGCAGCCGCGCGCGGCAATTGTTCCTAAAGGCAGTCGCCAACGATCCGCATCATGCCAACGCGAATCTCCAACTGGCTCAGATGAGCGTGGAAGAGAAAAACGGCTCCGAGGCGCTGGGTTACCTGAATCGGCTGGGAGACGCCGCAACCTCCGGCCCGCCGATGATCCTGGTGCGCGCTCGGGCGCTGGCATTGACCGGACGCTGCGCCGATGCGGGCGCGCTGTTGAGAGGTCTCGAAGGCCAGGCAGGCGCCGGACCGAGCTTGTTCTTCTCCTCGGGCCTGGCTTTCGCCGAGTGCAAGAAGTATGACGAGGCCGAGCAATCTTTTTCGCGTGCATTGGATGCCGATCCGAAAAATCCCGAGATCCTCTACAACCTGGGCCTCGCCGCGCTCGAAGCTGGCCACGCCCCGCGCGCGACAAAGGTTCTCGAGACCGCGCTAAAGGAACGTCCGGACGATGCGGACTGCCTCTACGCCCTCGCTCGTGCCTATCTAAAGCAGGACCGCCCCGTGGACGCCGCCGCGCTGCTCACCAACGCGCAAAAGCTGGCGCCAGCGCGCGCGGATGTGCTGCTGCTGCTGGCCCAGGTTTCTTACCATCTCGAGTTCTACGAAGACGCTGCAGCCTCGTATACACGCTATATAAAGCTGAAGCCGGATGACGACGCCGCCCGGCGCGAACGGGGCATGTCGCTGGCCTGCGCCAACCAGCCGGTGAGCGCTCTCGCCGATCTCGATTGGTACGTGCGGAAGCATCCGCGCGATGCGACCGGGTTTTACGAACTCGCGGTCGCGGAGCACATCGCGGATCGAGGCAAAGCCTTTCAAGCCCTCGACCGCGCGCTGGCGCTGGACCCCGGCATGATCCAGGCGCACTATACCCGTGCCGTGCTGAACATCGAAGAACAGAAACCGGCGAAAGCCATTGACGATTTGCGCTTCGTCCTAGAGCGCGACCCCGCGACTTATCGGGTGCTGGTTCACCTCGGGCACGCGTATCTCGAGGCAAACCGCGCAGGCGATGCCGCGGAAGTTCTGAAGCGTGCCATCGAGCTCGCGCCCGGCCAGCCGGCGGCTCTCCTTCACTACCACAAGGCTCTGGAACAACTCGGCCGCAGGGAGGAAGCGGCGGCTGTCTTATCAAGATTGAAGCAGGCTGATTCAGTGGCCGAATTCCGCAAGCCGCAGGCCGGTCTGCTCGACTATCTCAGCCTTTCTCCCGCCGAGCAACGTGCGCGGTACCTGGCGAACTTGCGCAAGAATGCGGAGGATTATCCGGCGGATCCCCGTTGGAAAATCCGGCTGGGCAAAGAGCTGCTGGCGGAAGGCAAATCCTCTGAAGCGCAGGAAACTTTCCGCGCCTTGAAAATGGCGGTTTCGGACCCGGAGATTCTCGCGAACTGCGGAAGAATCCTGCTCGAAGCCGAGCAGTACGAACTAGCGCGCCAATTCCTGGAACCAGCGCTGGCCGGGGCGCCGGCCTTGAGCGCTGCCCGGCTCGACCTGGCCATTGTCCTGTTCCGTCTGCAAAGCGCGGGCGCCGCATTGGAAGAGCTGGAGAAAACTCCTGCGTCCGATCGCAAGGGAGACTACTACCTGCTTCGCGCTCAGATCCTGGATGCGCAGGGCAAGATTCCGGAAGCGGTGGAAGCGCTGAATCAAGGCATCCAGTCGGCGCCGGCACGAGCTAGCTTGTATTTGCAGGCAACCGGGTTTCTGCTGAAGCACAAGCTGTACCACGAAGCGCAGGACCTGCTGGGGCAGGCGGTGCGTATTTTGCCGGATGAACGCGAATTGCTTCTGGCGCAGGTGGTGACACTTGACCTGCTGCGCCAGAACATTGATTCGGAGAAACTGCTGGCAAGAATTCAGGCACGCTGGCCGGAGTGGGACCGGCCCTATCTTCTGGGCGGAATCCTCCTCGAGATCCAGCTCAGGTCGGCGGAAGCCAGACAGTCCCTGGAGACAGCTATCGCGCTCGGCGCAGACACTCCGGAAGCGTTTTATTATCAGGCTCTGTCGATTACGCATGCGGCGCCCAACGATCTGGATAGCGCGCAAAACGCCATTGTGCATGCCATGGCCTTGACCTCGAAGGATCCATACATTTATTTACTTGCAGGTAAAATCTCGCTGGCGCGAAAGGAGTATCAGGCCGCCATCGAGCGGCTGCTCGACGCGACGCGCCTTCAGCCCACACTCATTCCCGCGCATTACGCTTTGCGTGACGCATATAAAGCGCTTGGTGAGGAACAGAAATCGGCGGCTGAGCTGGAGGCCATCAAACACATCGCGAGCCAGAGCGATACGTCGGAACAAAGCCCTTTTTCGATGGAGGATTTCCTCTTCACGGTGCGGCCCCCAGGCTAATGCCGATATGTTTTCGATCCCCCTCGTTTTCGTTCTTGCTGTCCTCACATCCGTAATGCCTTTGCTTGGGCAAGCCCCAGCTCAGGAGCACGCGGAAAAAGCGGTGCAATTCGCGCAGCAGGGAGATCTGAAGCGCGCGGAAACCGAGTTGCGGAAAGCCGTCGAACTGTCGCCGGGCGATGCGGCGCTTCTCACCAGCCTCGGCGGCATCCTGGGTATGGAGGGCGATCTGCAGCAGGCCAATATCTACCTGGCCCAGGCTGTAAAGCTGAATCCGCAAGACGCGGCTTCGCGCCGGAACCTGGCCGCCAATCAGTGGCAACTGGGGAGACTCAAGGAAGCGCGCGAGAATCTGGATCGCCTCATTCGCGCAAATCCGCAGGATAAGGGGGCTCTCTTTCTGCTGGGCATGGTTTCTGAGAAACAGAAAGACTACGGGCGCAGCGCTACCCTACTTGAGTCGGTGCCGGAAGTGATCGAGCAACAACCGGACGGTTGGGTGGCGCTGGCGAGTGCGTATTATCACCTGAGCCGCCGCGAGGATGCCCGGAAAACTTTGCGGCGGCTGCTCGGAGGCGGGCAGGCCCGGGTTGCATTTCTGGGAGGACAGGCCGCCATGGAGGCTCGGGATTACCGGACCGCCGAAGCGCTCTTCACGGCTGCGAGATCCGCCAACTCCGATCCCGCTGCGTTGGAATTTCAGATTGCGATGGCGCAGTACCGGGACGGCCGCGCCGCCCAGAGCGAGAAGACGCTGCTGGAAACTATAGACGCCAAACATGCGCATGCCGACGCCTATGTCTTGCTTTGCAAGGTTCTAGTGGATCAAGGCGAGCGCATTCGCAGCCTCCGGTTTGCCGCGCAAGCCGCCCAGGCGTTCCCCGATTCATACGACGCGCTCTCTATGAAAGGGTTCCTGGAAATGAAGTTACGTTATTACAACGACGCCGTGGCTTCCTACGGGAAGGCAGCCAAACTGAAGCCTGAATTGGCCGGCGCGAAACGTGATCTGGCGAGTGCGGAGTGGCGCGCGGGAATGCGCGAACGGGCAGTCGCACGGCTCGAGCAAGCTATCCGGCAGTTTCCTCGCGATGCCGTGACCTACCAGGTCTACGGAACGTTGCTCGTAGAAGACGGGACGCCCGAGGCGAAGTCTCACGCCAGCGAGCTGTTCGAGCGGTCGATCGCGCTCGACGATACCGCTGCCGAGCCACGCTACCAGCTTGCCAACCTTGCGCTAGAGGACGGAAAGCCCGAGAGGGCGCTGCCACAGCTGGAAAGCGCGATCAAGTTGGATTCCCAAGACAGCAGGTTCCATTTCGCCGTGAGCCGCGTGTATCGCCGGTTGGGGCGATCCTCCGAGGCAGATAAGGAGATGGAGATTTACCAGAAGTTGAAAGGGGCGCGGAGCGATTCGGCACCGGAGACGCAGCGCTAGTGCGGTTCCGGCATCATCTCGTCTGGCTGGTCGCTGCCGCTCTCAGCTTGGCGGCGCTCGCGCCACGACTGATCGTGTCCGCCCGCGAGGATATCTTTACCGACATCACCCGCTCGGCTGGCATTCAATGGAAGCATACGAGCGGCGAATCGAATGACCGCTTCCTCATAGAGACAATGGGAGGAGGCGTGGCGTTTGCGGACTTCGACCACGACGGGCTGCTGGATATTTTCCTGGTGACCGGCGGCGAGACGCCGCGCGGAAAAAGCGCCACTCCGCCGCGCAACGCACTTTACCGGAATCTCGGTAACGGCAAGTTTGAAGATGTCGCCGCCAAAGCGGGCGTGGATCGAATCCCGTTCTATGGCATGGGAGTTGCGGCTGCCGACTATGATAACGACGGCCTACCGGATCTTTACGTGACCGGCTATCCTTCGAGTGCTCTCTACCACAACAACGGTGATGGCACTTTCACAAATGTCGCCGAGAGAGCCGGCGTCGGCAATGCCGGCAAATGGGGCGCAAGCGCCGCATGGTTCGATTACGATCGCGACGGCCGTCTCGATCTGTTTGTCGCAAACTACGCGAAGTTCTCATTCGATGGTCCGCAGCACTGCTCGTATGAAGGGCAGCCTTCTTATTGCGCGCAAACAGCGTACGAAGGGGAAGCGCCGCGCCTCTACCGCAACAACGGCGATGGCACATTTACCGATGTCACCGCGCACGCTGGGCTCTCGAAGCTCGTTGGGCGTGCTCTCGGCGTCGTTGCGATCGACGCTGATGGGGACGGCTGGACGGATCTCTTTGTGGCGCGCGACGCTTCACCCAATCTGCTCCTGATCAACCAGCACGATGGCACGTTTCGAGACGTTGGACTGACGGCCGAAGTAGCCCTGAACATGGACGGCAACGCCCGCGCGGGCATGGGCGTTGATGCAGGAGATGTCAGCGGAAACGGCTGGCCGGCATTCGCCATCACCAACTTCAATGACGAGCACCACGCTCTATTCGTGAATCCCGGGCATTTCCCCTTCGACGAACGGACAGTGCAGTCGGGCCTGGCCCGTTTCACTCGGACTTTCGTGGGTTGGGGAACGCATTTTATCGATTACGACAATGATGGCAACCTGGACCTGGCCATTGTCAACGGTCACATCAATCAGTCGATCGAGCGTACGCGGCGCGATGTCTCCTATCTGGAGCCACCGCTGTTATTGCACAATGACGGCCGCGGCAATTTCCAGAATGTAGCGCAGCTCGCAGGCCCGGTGTTCCAGCAGAAATTTCGCGCACGCGGTTTGGCGGTAGGCGACATCGATAATGACGGCCGCCCGGACATGATCTTTACGTGCCTTAATGACGCGCCGGTACTGCTGCGCAACACAGCGGCAGAAACCGGCTCATGGATCGGCGTGGAATTGGAAGGGACGCGAAGCAACCGGGATGCCATCGGTGCGAAAGTTGTAGTTCTGGCAGGCGAGCGAAAGCTCGTGCGATGGATCACCGGCGGAGGCAGTTATCTGTCTTCGCACGACAAGCGTCTGATTTTCGGTTTGGGCCAAAATCCGCCCCAGCAGGTGAATGGGGAAGTTCTGTGGCCGAGTGGCCAGGCCCAGACGCTTTCAGGTCTCGCGATCAGGCGGTACCATAAGATCGTTGAGCCGCGCTAAAAGAAGGGCCGGGAAAACCCGGCCCTGGAATTTGCCCAGTTATCGGAGCGAGAGTTTACCGCGTCAAAAATACAACTTCAAGGCCAGCTGCACCTCGCGCGGCGAGTTGGCCGTGCTTGTAATCGTCCCGAAGTTACCCGAGGTGAATGAGGAGTGCGGGCCGCTGAACTGCGGGTGATTCAAAGCGTTAAATGCCTCGATCCGGAACTGCAGGCGCGAGCCTTCCCGAAGCTTCGACAAGGAGAATTCTTTGAACAGGGAAAGCGTTGCGTTCGCCTGGCCTGGTTGCCGGCAGCTTCCAATCGCTCGCGGTGCATCGCCCACCGTGAAAGGAGCAGGTACTAGCAACACTTCCTGCGCGTTGGCAAAGTAGTTGGTCAAGAAGTCGGACCCGGTGTTGCACTTCAGGGGGCCGGTTATGTTTGGGCGCTGGCTGCCATAAGTCGGAAGGCTCTGGCCCCCAGAGAGGCCGAGCAGTATTGGCCTGCCGTCGTTGAATCGCCAGATGCCGTTGGTCTGCCAGCCGCCGAGAACCGCATTGACTATGGACGGCGAGTTCCCTAGAAGGGCCTTGCCGCGGCCGATGGGCAGCTCGTAGACGTAGCTGAGCTGCAGTACGCGCGGGATGTCGAACGTCGACAAACCTCTTTCGAGACGTCGATTATTCGGATCCTGCGGCCCGTTTGCATTTCCACCTAGCCACGTTACGCTGCCGTCAGTCGAGGATGCGTCGTCAATCGACTTCGACCAGGTGTAAGTCACTAGAGTCTGGAGCCCATGCGAGAAGCGCTTCTCCACGCGCAACTGAAGGGAATTGTAGATGGAGTTGGCCCACGGAGGGGAGTCGCCACTGAAGCCGGTGAACTGCGGGAACGGCACCTGGAGTTGTGATGCCTGAACCGTCGGGTTCGAAAGCGAGCTGTTCGGGTCGGTGATAATGCCGAAGAACGGGTTGGCGACGTATGTATTGAGCGCAGCGATCTGATTTGGGTTGTACTTCTCGATCTGGCCGCCGAGGTAGTTGAGGCCGCCCGCGCCTCCAAAGTAGAGATGGTGGCCTGCCTTGCCGATGTAGTTTGCATCTACCAGGAAGTTGCCGGGCAGCTCTCGTTGCAGGCCAAAGCTCCAGCTCTGCTCATACGGAACTGCGGAGTCGATCGATGGAATCGGACCCACCGCACCGAAACCGATGTCGTTCAGCAATCCCAGCGAACTGCCCGGCGGAAGTTTGATGCCCGCGGGGAACGGATTGCTCAATCTTCCAAAGGGTGTGACGCCATCGTTCTGATAGGTGTTGATCCACGGCGTATACTCGTCATAACCTTGGAAGCCAGGAGGGCCGACGCCGGACGCTCCCGATCTAACCGAGGAGTAGTAAATTCCGTAGCCAGTGCGTATCACCGTCTTCTCGAACGGCCGGTAGGCAATACCAATGCGCGGCCCAAAATTGTTGTAGGAGGCGTTGTAGTTGGGCGAGCGATTGCTTGGACTCGCGAAGATCTCGCCCCCATGGAGCGTTCCTAATGCGGGAACCTGGAGAGGAGAGACTACCGTGGGACTGAGCCCGTTCATCCGGTTGTAGCGCTCCGTCCGCGGAAAGTCGAGATCGTAGCGCATGCCAATGTTGATGGTCAGCTTTTTGTTGGCCTTCCAGGTATCCTGGATGAAACCTCCAGCCTGGAAGCTCTGTGTGCTAACCAGATTCGGGACCTCGTATCCGCTGGACGAAGTTCCCGGACCGCCATTGCCAATCAGGAAACTCGCCAGGGAATCGCCGCCGCCGGAGAACGGCATCTGCGACGTGCCCGTGAAATCGTAAACGAATTGCCCGCCCGGAATACCGGGTTGGGTGAAGTTATCGCGATGCATGCGGCCCTCGCCGCCGAACTTGATCTCGTGTTGTCCTCTGACCCAGCTCACCGTTCCCAGTAAGTGGTGTGTCTCCTGGCCCTGACGCAGGTAACTCCATGGCTGCGTCCCGATGCTGTCGCTACCCTGGCTGTATGCTGTATTGAGCGTAATCGAGGGCATGAAAGGAAACCCGGAAGTATCCATATACTTCGGCATGCCGAGAAGGGCCGCGGGGTCCAGATTCTTATAGTCGCCCGCAATGCTGTGCGTCCACACCGCGCCTCGCGTGAATCCCCAAGACACGTTCAGCAAAATTGTCGGGCTGAACGTGTGCGTGAGATTCAATGCAGCCAAGTGAGCCGTGCTCGTGTTTGGGCCCGAGGTGCATGGGTCGGCGACGTTGCCGTAGCAATTGAAACCGTGGCCGGAATTGCCTTGCCTGGAGTATTTTGCGCTGAACAGATCCTTATCGCTGAACCGGTGGTCGATCTTGATGTCGTATTGGTCGTTACTGCCCTGGTTGGATCCGGAGGCGATAAAGTTGTTGTACGGGGTGTAAGCGGATGTTCCCACGCCAAAGTTGGGAAGCGGATAGTACTGCATGTACTTTAGCGCCACCGGATCGATCAGGTTGCCGGGCCGGGCTGGAATTTGAAAGGCGGTGCCATTCAGCGCCGGGCTGCCGGGGCTCATGTAGGTGGTCATGTTATTGAAGGGAATGTAAGCCGAGCGAATTGGACCGCCCGCATTACTATCGTAGACACCCGTATAGGGATCCCAGAGCTGTCCGTCGGGACTGGAACACCTGCCATTCGAGTCGAAACTCCCTCCCGAATAACCACAGAGTTCCCCGAAGTTGCCCGTCCGTTCGGCGGCGCTGGGGACACCGGCCGTGAGTCCGGCGGCCGTTCTGCTCCGTGTGCCGTCATAATCGAAGAAGAAAAAAGTCTTGTCTTTGCGGATCGGGCCGCCCACCGTTCCCCCGAAATTGTTATTGCGCAACGGCGCGATGGGCACGCCACCCTGATTGTTGAACCAGTTGTTGGCGTCTAATTTCTGATTGCGGAAGAACTCGTAGGCGCTGCCGTGGAACTGGTTGGTGCCCGAGCGCGTAACCATGTTGATGATGGTGCCACCCGAAAAGCCGTACTCGGCGCCGAAGTTGGTCTGCTGCACCGTAAATTCTTCGACGGCGTCCACTGATGGGGTGTAGGTCGGCACTTGAATCCCGCTGTTTTGCTCGAAATTGGTGACGGTGACGCCATCCAGCAGCATGTCGGCTGTGGCGTTGCGGCCGCCATTGGAGATGAAGTTATTCGCGGTGCAGCCCATGCAACTCGTATCCACTTCGGTGATGCCCGGAGTGAGAAACGCCAGGTCCGTAACGGAACGCGAAACCAACGGCAGGTCGTTGATGAATTTTCGATCCACTGTTTGACCGGTGACGGCGTCCTGGGTCGACATCAGCGGTGCCGCCTCGGAGATCTCCACGGTCTGGTTAGTCGCCCCTACCTGAAGAGTGAAGTCGACGGTTACGTTCTGGCTCACGTCGAGCTTGATACCTGACCGGGTCTCTGCCCGGAAGCCCTGCGCCTCTACGCTGATCTTGTAGCTCCCAGGAGGCACTTGCCGGAACACGTAGCGGCCGGCGGAATCGCTGGTGGCGGAGAAGGAGAAACCCTTATCTTCATCTACCAGCCGGACTTGCACGTTCGGCACCACGGCCCCTGAGGGGTCGGTCACCAACCCGGTTACCGAGCCTGTATACGATTGAGCCAAGGCCAGCGCCGACACGAGCAGCGCCAAACTCGCTAGAGTCACGAGCATCCAAAATCGTTTTTGCACCGATCCAAATGCGTTCATAGTTCCCCCCCACGTTTATGCCGCGTTTCTGATTTTGAAACGATGAAACGTACAGCCGCTGAAGACAGCTTTCGCCACCGGCTCCTGTTCGGCATGCACGTTAGCGAGTTCTTAGACCCGACCCACATGAAAGCGCGACGACTAGTTGTCTTAGCAAACCCCTGCGCACGAATTGCAGATTTCGTGTTAGCGGGGATTATGACTCTGGCCTGACAGGCCTGTCAAGCCGGTGGTTCCAATCTCGATCGGATTAGTTGTAAATTCCGGACACTGCTTCGAACGCATCGGAGATGATATTATCGTTTCCGTCCCCATCGCCAACCATGGAAGGTCCGCATGCCTCATTCGTTCGCCAGTCTGTTTGATCGCTGCCTGCACACAGTTAGCCGCCGGGATTTGTTCCGTGCAGGAAGCCTGCTGACAATGCCGGCATGGCTACGCGGCGTCAAGGCGGCGCCGCCGGCCTCGGTGTCGCCGGGACTCCGTGTCGGTCCCGATATCTACGAATCCGTGGGCATTCATCCGATCATCAACTGCCGGGGAACCTTCACCGTTGTCGGGGGCTCGCTCGAACTGCCGGAAGTGCGTGCGGCGAAAGACGCTGCCGGCCAGCATTATGTGCAGTTGGACGAGATGATGGAGGCTATCGGCGCCCGGCTGGCGGAATTGACCGGAGCCGAATGGGGCGTCGTCACCTCGGGCTGCGCGGCGGCTTTGGCCCATGCCACGGCGGCCTGCGTGGCAGGAGGCAATCCGGACCGCCATGTCAGGATCCCCAATCTGGCAGGATTTCCCAAAGATGAAGTGATCATTCCCCGGTATTCGCGGAATGTCTACGACTCCGCGGTCCGGTCCGTGGGTGTCCGGATCATTGAAGTCGACACCACCGCGGAATTCGAAGCTGCGCTCGGGCCTCGCGTCGCCATGGTCTATGTCCTGGCGGGTCCCAGGGCGGAGTCCGGGCCGCTGCCGTTTGACGACATCGTGCGTCTGGCCAAGCAGCGGAACGTTCCGGTCCTGGTCGACGCGGCCGCGGAGATGCTCACCATTCCTAGCGTTCACCTGCAAGGCGGGGCCACCATGGTGGGATATAGCGGCGGCAAGTGCATTCGCGGGCCGCAGTGCGCGGGACTGCTGCTGGGCCGGAAGGACCTGATCAAAGCGGCATGGGTACACAGCGCTCCGCATCACGGGTATGGCCGCAGTATGAAGGTCGGCAAGGAAGAGGCCATGGGCATGCTCATGGCGGTCGAAATGTGGGTGAAGCGGGACCACAAAGCAGAGTATGACCAGTGGATGTCCTGGATGGATCACATCGCCAAACGTGTTTCTTCCATCGACGGAGTGACCGCCAACGTGCGCGAGCCTCGCGGATTGTCGAATCATAGCCCGTCGCTTTCTGTTCGCTGGGACACCGAAAAAATCGGCATCAGCGGAGAGGATGTCTCTCATACACTTTTCACCACCGAGCCGCGGATCACCATGACCGGAGGCGGTGGCTTAGGCCGGGGCGCCGAAAACGCTCCGCCCACTGAAACCGGCGTCGGGATCATGGCTTACATGATGCAGCCTGGCGATGAGAGAGTGGTGGCGGACAGACTCCACGCAGTTCTTTCCGCCGCGCCGAAAACCAAACTTGTTAAGGAGACTAGACCCCCGGTGTCGGACATCAGCGGCGAGTGGGATGTTCACATCGATTTCGCGGGCGGCAGTTCGACTCACACTTTATTTCTTCGACAAGATGCCAACCGCCTGGAGGGCACTCACCGTGGCGATTATGTGGCGCGCGACCTGTTCGGCTCGATTATCGGCGATGCGGTCCGCATGACCAGCCGGTACACCGAACAACATGGAGACGCCTTGACGTTCACGTTTTCCGGCGCGGTCACAGGAGACAGCATCGCCGGCGACCTGGACATGGACGAATACTTGAAAGCCAAGTGGAGCGCCACCCGGCATCAGTTCCGGCGTGCCGCTGGCGCTTGAGTAGTAACCCGTTGCCCAAGCTGGTGAATTTCATCTTCACGGTTTTGTTGGCGGCGCTGACGGTGCGGGCGGCGACCGCCACCGACATTGACGCTGGCAAAAAACAGTTTGCATCTCTGTGTGCCGGATGCCACGGCGTGGACGGCGCCGGCGGTGAGTACGGTCCCAACATTGTGGACCTGCGCCGTTGGGAGCGCTCCGAAAAAAGCCTTCCGGACATCATCAAGAATGGGATCACGGATTCCGGCATGCCGGCGTTTCCGCTGCCTCAGGCGGATGTCGACTCTCTTGTGGCCTTCGTGAATTCGATGCGAGCGCCGGCGGTGGATCATCCCGCGCCAGGCGACGCTGCCGCGGGCGAGCGGTACTTTTTCGGAAAGGGAAACTGCTCCGGCTGCCACATGATCCAAGGGCGAGGCGGCAATCTGGGGCCCGATCTCTCTACTCTGGGGCGCCAGCGTAGGCTCGGCCAGATTCAGCAAGCCCTGCGCGATCCGGCTTCGTTGCAGACGCCCGGTTACAAGCTTGTATCCCTGCGTCTGCGCGATGGCGTGTCCATTCAAGGCCTGGTGAAGAATGAAAGCAATTACGATTTGCAACTACAGACCTTGGACGGAACTCTGCGCCTGTTGAGCCGGGATGAAATCGCGGACGAAACGCGCGAGCCCTCATCTTTGATGCCCAAGGTGTCAGCAACTGGCGACGAACTGCGCGACCTGGTGGCATTTCTCAGCCGCCTCACCGCAGAGAGCACGCCTGGCGCAACACCCCGCGCCGCGTTAAAGATTAGTGACTTCTCCAGAATCTCCGCTCCGAAGCCCGGCGACTGGCCCACCTATCACGGGAATTTGAGCGGCAATCGCTTCAGCCCGTTGCGCGAGATTGACACCGAAAACGTAGCACGGCTCGCGCCAAAATGGATGTTTCCGGCCGCTGCTTCCAAGCGGCTCGAGGTCACGCCGCTCGTGGTAGACGGCGTGATGTACGTAGGGGCCGCTAACGAGGTTTATGCTCTCGACGCGCGCTCCGGCCGGCAGATCTGGCACTACGCGCGTCCCTTGACCAAGGGCGTGATCGGCGATGCGGCTTCCGCCATTAACCGCGGCGTGGCGGTGCTGGGAGACAGCGTTTTCCTCGCGACCGATAACGCTCACATGATCGCGCTTCACCGCGTTACCGGTCATCTTTTGTGGGAGACCGAGATGGCTGACTTCCACAAGGGTTATGGCGCGACATCAGCGCCTCTCGTAGTTGGCAGCCTGGTTCTCTCCGGCACTTCCGGAGGCGACGAGGGTGCGCGCGGATTTGTAGCCGCCTTCAATGCAGCGACCGGCGAGCGCGTCTGGCAATTCTGGACCATGCCTGCGCCGGGCGAACCGGGGTCCGAGACTTGGATTGGAAAGGCCATCGAACATGGTTGCGTCACCGGATGGCTGACCGGCACCTACGACCCCGCGACCGATTTGGTTTACTGGCCCACCGGCAATCCTTGCCCGGATTACAACGGCGACGAGCGCAAGGGTGACAACCTCTATTCCAGTTCCGTGGTGGCGCTGGAAGCCAAAACGGGCAAGCTGCGATGGTATTTTCAATTCACCCCGCACGATCTGCATGACTGGGATGCAGCGGAAACACCCATGTTGGTGGATGCCGAATTTCGCGGACGTCCCCGCAAACTGCTCGCCCAAGCCAACCGCAACGGATTTTTTTACGTGTTGGATCGAGTGACCGGCGAGTTTCTCTTGGGCCAGCCGTTTGTCCACAAGCTGACCTGGGCAAAAGGCATCGGCGCTGATGGGCGTCCGCAGGTTGTGCCGGGCTCGGAGCCGACTTTGCAAGGCGTGAAGGTCTGCCCTTCGGTGATCGGGGCGACAAATTGGAATTCGTCGGCTTATAACCCGGCAACCGGCCTTTTCTACGTAATGGCGCTCGAATCATGCGCCATCTACACCAAGTCGTCGGCATGGTGGGAGCCGGGGAAATCGTTCTATGGCGGCGGTACGCGGCGCATTCCAGGCGACACCAGCGAAACGTTTCTGCGCGCTATCGATCTGCAGACCGGAAAGATCGCGTGGGAGTACCCGCAGATCGCGCGGGAACGGGGCTTACCCGGCGTCCTCGCCACCGCCGGTGGCCTGGTGTTCTTCGGGGATGACAGCGGCGCTTTCGCCGCGGTGGACGCGAAGACGGGAAAGCCGCTCTGGCATTTTCACACCAACGAACCCTGGCATGCCTCGCCCATGACGTACGCGGTGGAGGGCAAGCAGTACGTCGCTGTGGCGTCGGGACCAAATATCATTGCGTTCGCTCTACCCTAAGAGAAAACCAAATGCCCAATCTCGTGAAACGCCTATATCTGACACTTGCCGTTGCGTACGTGTCATTCAACATTAGCGCCCGGTTGGAAGCTCAACCGCGCCCTCAACGCCAGTTTGAGTTGAAAGCGGAATCACCAGAGTTTTGGAAATTGATCGACCGCCGGACCACGCCGCAGAAATTGGCAGGTGGATTCGGATTTACCGAGGGCCCGGTCTGGGACCCTCGCGGATTCGTTTTCGTCAGCGACGAAGAGACGAACAAGATTTTCCGTGTCTTCCCGGATGGCCGCCGCGAGGTGGTCTTCGAGACGGGAGATCCTGACGGCAGCACCTTGGACCGGAACCACAAGCTGATCACCACGGCCAGCGTGCTGCGTGCGCTGGTTGAGGTTCAGCCTGACGGCTCTTATCACGTCCTGGCGGATCGGTACGAAGGGAAACGCTTCAACAGTCCCAATGATGTCGTACTCGGCCCGGATGGCGCGCTGTATTTCACCGATCCCACGCTCGACTTGGTTAAGGGCGAGAAGCAGGAAATCCCGTTTCAAGGCGTCTACCGGCTCGGAGCCTATCGATCGGTGCGGCTCCTAACCAAGGAACTGGTCCAGCCAAATGGCCTCGCGTTTTCCCCGGATGGCAAGCGCCTGTACATCGATGACAGCGAGACACGCGAGATTCATGTTTATGACGTCGCTTCTAATGGAGAGTTGAGCAACGGCCGCCTCTTCGGAAAAGAAGAAGTACCGCCGAAATCCGGTGTTCCCGACGGCATGAAAGTGGACCTCAAAGGCAATATCTTTGTGACCGGACCTCTCGGTATCTGGGTGTGGGACCCAAACGGAAACCATCTGGGGACGATCGTCATGCCGGAGCAGCCGGCAAACCTCGCCTGGGGTGACGCCGATTTCGGCACGCTCTACATCACCGCTACAACCTCGGTTTACACACTGAAGACGAAGACGCAGGGATTTGTTCCGTATATGGCGGAGAAGCGTTGAGAGACTTGGAGACGAAGAAATGAGCCAAAGGTACGCCGTCATCTTTGAGCAAGCGGAGAGCAATTGGGCGGCTTATGTTCCCGACCTGTCCGGCTGCATCACAACAGGGAAGGCCCTTGAGAAGACAGAGCGGAACATTCGGGAAGCGATTCAGGGGCATTTAAAGGCGCTCCGCGATTTTGGTGAGCCCGTGCCTCGTCCCACCAGTCTAGCCAAGGAGATCGAAATCCCTCCGGGGGCGTAGCCTCTGCGACCGGCCAGACCGCTCAGCGTCCCGCTATCGTCGCTCCCCATTGGTCGGGACTTACATCTCGCGCGTGCCGCGAGAAAAGCCAGTGGTGCCCTTCGAAGTCCTCGACGCCATACTGCAGTTCGCCATAGCATGTCTCGTGAAGGTCTTCCACGATCTTGGCTCCTGCGGATTTCGCTTTCTCGAAGTGCGCATCCACATCGTCGACGAACACTGTCAGAGACTGTGTCCGGTGCCCGGCTTGCGCCGGGCTGACATCGCCCGGTCGCGCGCTTTTGAGCATGATCCATGCCTCGCCGAGATGCATCTGCGCGCCAGAGACCGGCTCGCCATAACGGTAGTGCTCGGTGAAACCGAAAGTCTTCGTCAGCCAGGCGATCGCATCCGGAACGTTTTGATACATGATGTGCGCCAGCAGGGTGTCGGTCGGGACAGAGCGATTCCGGATCATCGGCTAATCATACAACCGCCCACTGTCCTCAGCCGTGTGCAAACGCTTGACACAAAACGTCCGAACCGGGGATACTGGTTCACCAACCAAAAGGTTTCGCTGTGTAAGCTGTTTTGTCCTCGTTCGACACTCGCACGGTTTGGCGCTTAAGGGGGCGTTAATGCTGACTAGAAGAGCGTTGTTCGCGGCGATGGTTTGTTCGCTTGCATTTTTCCTGTGTCCGTTCCTTCGCGGCCAGGCGACCGGGAGTATTTCGGGCACCGTGTCGGATCCTAGCGGCGCGGTAGCCTCCGGGGCAAAGGTGACGGTCACTGCTCAAGCCATCGGGCTCACGCGCGAATCCAAAACCGACGATACAGGACATTACCTCATTCCTCTGCTGCCTGTCGCCCATTACGCGGTACGCGTGGAACTCCAGGGTTTCCAGCCTGCCGAAGCTAAAGACATCCGGCTGCAGGTGGATGAACGGCGCGAGCTGGATTTCACACTCTCTCCCGCCTCCGTGCAAACGGCCGTTGAGGTCGCCGCTACCGAGGTGGCGGTGGAGACTACCACTCCAACTCTCGGTCAGGTAATTAACTCCCAGCAAGTCGCTGAACTTCCCTTGAACGGCCGCGATTTTGTCCAACTGGCGACGCTAACGCCAGGCACGACTCAGGAAACCAACACGCAGAGCTTTTTCAACGGCGGCCCCAGCAGCGAAGTCTCTGCTCGCGGATCGTATTCTCTTTCGGTTGGCGGGTCGCGCGCCAACAGTACCGATTGGCTGCTCGATGGCAACGACAACAACGAACTGACCGCCGGCGGTATAGCGATTCTGCCTTCGATCGATGCCATTCAGGAATTCAAAGTCCTCACTTATAACTACTCCGCGGAATGGGGAACTCGCGCGGGTCCGACTGTTTTGGTCACGACGAAATCAGGGTCGAACCAGTTCCACGGATCCCTGTTCGAGTTTCTTCGCAATACCAAACTGGATGCTCGCAGTTTCTTCGCAACCACAACGGAGAAATTCAATTTGAATCAGTTTGGCGGCTCACTGGGCGGCGCAATCCGAAAGGACAAGACCTTCTTCTTCGCCGATTATCAGGGAAAGATGCAGCGGCACGGGATTCCCTTTGTGGGCCTGGTGCCTACCGCGGCGATGCGAAATGGCGATTTCTCCGCGGATGCATTCGGCAATCCGCGATCGGGCTTTCTGACCAATCCCAACGTGAGCGGAGCTGCGGACACTCACTTCCAGTGCGATGGCTCGGGCAATCCGCTACCCGCGGCGCCAGATGGAAGCCAGCCGGCGGGCGTCGACTGCAACAAGATTCCGCAGGGTGTGATCAATCCCATCGCTCAGAAGATGATTAACCTTTATCCTTTGCCCAATGCGAACAATCCATCGCTCGGCTACAACTACGTGAACCAGCCCGTGCGGAAGCTCAACGAAGGAGAGTTCGACATACGGCTGGACCACAATTTCTCCGACAAGGATTCGGCGTTCGCCCGCTTTAGCTACGATCAGGCGGTTTCGTTCGTTCCGGGCGGTTCGCCGGGATTCGCCGAAGCTTCCCCCTTTGCCAGCACGCAGGGGATTCTCAACCACGGGCGCAACGTGGCTGTGTCGGAGACGCACGTTTTTTCCGCAAATACGGTCAATCAGGTCAGCGGTGGCTACAACCGGATTTTCAACTACATTTCTTCCTACGGCACCGGAACCTGCGAAGCGCAGGCGCTGGGCATTCCTGGGGCAAATCTGGGGGGCATCAGTTGCGGTCTCACTTCCACCCAGTTAGATGGTGGTTACTGGTCGCTGGGCGATCGCGGATTCGCTCCATTTCAGGGCGGCACCAATGTTTTCTCCATCTCCGACTCCTTCGATATGATTCGCGGCAAGCACGATATCAAGGTGGGTGGAGGAATTCGTGCCAACCAGATGAATGTTAAGACCGAGGGTTTTCAGGACGGGTATTGGATCTTTACTGGTTTGTGGGGGGGCGAACCGATGGCGGATCTTCTCGAAGGCCTGCCGAGCTTGGCCATCCACGATCAGACGTTCAACGGCAACGTAACCGGCCGCCGGTGGAAACTGTTCCGCCCATTCGTCGAGGATGATTGGCGCATAACCAAGAACTTGACATTGAACCTCGGTCTCGCTTGGGCTTTGGTAACGCCCGTGACTGAGGCCGCCAATCGACAGGCGGACTTCAATCCGGCGAATGGCCAATTCCTGATTGCCGGACACGGCGCGAGTGACTCAGCGGGGATTCAAATGGATAAGACGGCCCTCGAGCCGCGCCTCGGATTGGCCTGGAAACCTTTCGGCAGCCAGACGACGGTCATCCGCGGCGGTTATGCCATCTTCCACGATTCGTCGTGGAACCAGGGTGGGCAAGGCTTGTGGCAGAATCCGCCCTATTATGCTGAGTCCGACGCCTTCGCTTTCGGCGGCGCCTGCACGTTCCCGACCGCCGCCTGCGCTACCACCTACCACCTTGCCCCCTCAGCGCTGAGCGTGTCAAACGGGTTTCCCCTTTTCACCGCCCCGCCGGACCCGACGGCTTTCACCGGGACTTTGATTTCACAGAATCTCAACTTCAAGCAGGGCAGGGTCCAGCAGTTTAATGTCAACGTGGAACACCAACTGCCCGGAGAGATTGTGCTCACCGTTGGGTATGCGGGCTCTCGCAGTTCTCACATTCTGGTGGACGGCAACAACTTAAACGTGGGATCTCCCGCAGCCTGCGGCACAGTCGCCGGCTACACGACGGGCTGCGGGCCCGGCGGAGCCTCGTTTGGCGTTCCATTCACTCAGTTCCCATTTTCGACGATCTCCAATGCCTTCGATATTGGCCAGGCTCACTACAATTCTTTGCAGATTAAAGCCGAGACCAAGAGCGCGCGGCACGGGATCTACGCGCTTCTGGGCTATACCTATGCCAGAGCCTATGACAACGGGTTCACCGACGGGTTGGGTTCTAATTTAGGGGCGACCTACTGGCCTCTACCAGGGAGCAGCAAATTGGATTGGGCGCTATCGCAAATCAATCTCAATCACAATTTCACCGCCAGCATGATTTATGAATTGCCCTTCGGTAAGGGCAAGCGATTCGGCAGTTCCTGGAACGGCGCAACCAACACGATGTTGGGGAATTGGGAGCTGACAGTGATCGAGAAGGCCACGTCCGGATTCCCGGTTTTCGTGGTCGATAGCAACAACCAGTCCGGGGTTAACTTTCAAAACAACGGAAACAGCCTCAATCGCCCCAACCAGACTTGCAACCCTCAGGCAAGCAATCCAACCTTGAGCCAATGGTTCAGCACTTCGTGTTTCGCTGCTCCGGTGGCCGGAGAGTTAGGAACGGCGTCCCGGACACCAGTCTCCGGTCCGGATTTCGTCAATACGGATTTTTCAGTGATCAAGCACTTCCTGCTGCCCCGCGAGGGCATGCGCCTGGACTTCCGGGCTGAGTGCTTCAATCTCTTTAACCATCCGCAATTCGCTACACCCGGGCCGGACTTCAACTCGCCGACGACTTTCGGAGTGGTCAACTCCACGGTCAACAACCCGCGTTTAATTCAGTTTGCTCTCAAGCTGGGTTTTTAAAGTCCCTTTTTCGCTAGAAACTCGATCAGGTCTACCACGCGGCAGGAATAACCCCACTCGTTGTCGTACCAGGAAAGGACGTGGACGAGGTTTCCGTCCAGGACCTTCGTCATGTCGCTATCCACGATCGAGCTGTTGGGGTTGTGAAGCATGTCGCTCGAAACCACAGGGTCCTCGGTATAGGCCAAGATGCCTTTCATCCCGTCTTCGGCGGCGGCCTTAAATGCGCTGTTGACCTCTTCAACCGTCGTCGGCCGGTTCGTCACCACCACAAGATCCACTACCGACACATCCGGTGTGGGTACGCGCATGGAGTAACCGTCGAGCTTTCCTTTGAGATGCGGCAGCACCAGGCCGATGGCCTTGGCCGCGCCCGTGGTGGTCGGGATCATGTTAATGGACGCCGCGCGAGCGCGCCGCAGGTCTTTGTGCGGAAAGTCGAGCACGTTCTGGTCGTTGGTGTAGCTGTGGATCGTGGTCATCGATCCTTTTTGAATACCAAATTTGTCGTCGAGCACTTTCGCCAGCGGCGCCAGGCAGTTGGTTGTGCACGAGGCGTTCGAGATGATGTTGTGCTTCTTCGGATCGTAGGCGCTGTCGTTCACACCAAGCACGATAGTGATGTCCTCATCCTTAGCCGGAGCAGAAATGATGACCTTTTTGACCGTCCCGCGCATGTGCTTGCGGGCGTCCTTGGCTTCGGTAAACCGGCCCGTCGATTCCACAACGATCTGCGCGCCAACCGAAGTCCAGTCCAGCTCGGCTGGATCCTTGATAGCAAAAACCTTGATATGTTTCTTGCCGATGCGCAGGCCGTCTCCCTCGACCGTAACCGTCTCCTGCAATTGGCCAAGTACGGAATCGTATTTCAGAAGATGAGCCAGCGTCTTGGTGTCGGTAATATCGTTCACCGCTACGAAATCGACATTAGGATTATGCAAACCCGCGCGAACCACGTTGCGACCGATGCGTCCGAAACCGTTGATACCAACTTTCACAGCCATGTTTGTGGATGATCTCCTCAGGATGTAGGGGTTAAGTCCTAGGATAGCATCAGGCGGGAACGTCAACGCACGGCTCCCGCCAAGCGACGGGAGCCGCGCGCGATGGCTCTGAACTTCCGTCCCCATGATCTGGCCCGAAGGCCAGTCACAGGGCGAGCCTTTCTAGGGGCTCCGGAAGCCAGTATCACCGGACTGAATCCGCCCGGGGGAGAACGGCTTCAGCCTGACGGTTTGCTGCGCAACAACGCGGGCGGCATGAACGAGCACACCACCGTTTGATTCCAGAATAGGGCCCGTCGTCAAGCATTTGGATTCCACCCGAAGGCCAAGCTGCTGGAATTGCGGCACTAATGCAAAACGCAAGACTTGTGACTGTTTGGTCAGCCGACGGATCCCTCGCCGCCATCCACCCGGATGGTGTTACCGGTCATCCAATAGGTGTTTTCGTGGCACAACACGCCAATGCACTTAGCTACATCTTTGGGAGTGGTGAGACGACCGTGAGGATTTCTCGCCTGGGCAAAGCTGATGAGCCGTTCATTGCCGGGGATTTTTTGCAGCGCGGGGGTGATGGTTACGCCCGCCATGATGGCATTGGCTGTGATGCCATGCGGCGCGAGTTCCAGGGCGAGCTGGCGTATGTGTGCCTCAAGGATCGCCTTAGCCGCGCAGACCGGCCCGTATTGCGGAACGGCCTTGCCGCCGCCTTCGCTGGTCATAGCGTAGATGCGGCCGCCGGAATGCATTAGCCGGTTCGCGAGCAGGTCCTGCACCCAATACACGAGGCTGTGGCCCATCACGTCGCTGGTCATCTCGATTTGCCGCTGGGACGCCACATCTTCCACTCCGACGAGCGCTTTGAGTGAGCCGAACGCCAGAGAATGGAGAACCACGCGGACCGTTCCGGGCGACTTTTCAAACTGTCCGCGGATTTGGGCGATCGCGTCGCGCCGTTTATCCGGATCTGCCGCGTTCATGTTGAAGAAAATGGCTTCGCGTCCGTGTGTGCGAATGGCCTCCTCAACCTGATTGACATGCGGCAGAGTCTCGCGGCGATCGAGATGCACACCGAATATATTCATACCGCGTGACGCCAGCTCGAGCGCGGTAGCCTCACCAAAGCCGCTGCTCGCGCCCAATATCAAAGCCCAATGTTGTTCATTCATGTCGTGATTGGTGTTACTGTAATCTCTCTCTGATCGCCTTCGCCCGCTTCGATGCGGATCTCGATCCGTTCGGAGGGCATGATCTGGGGAAACCGCTCTCCCCATTCGACGAGCACCACCGAATCTTTTTCGAACAGCTCGTCGAGCCCCAGGGCAGCCACCTCGCCGACACGATCCAGGCGATAAAGGTCGACGTGGTAGATCTTCCGCAGATTGCCGTACTCGTGGATCAGGGTAAACGTGGGGCTGGAGACCTGATCCGGGTCCGCTGCGCCCAATCCCTTCGCGATTCCCTTGGCGAGCGTCGTCTTGCCCGCTCCTAGATTTCCAATAAGCAAGACGGCCGCGTGGCGCGGCAGCTGGTGTGCCAGTTTCTCTCCAAGCGCGATGGTTTCCTCCTCAGATGCCGTCTTGAATGTGGGCACATTGCTCCATGGCCGCCGGCAGATAACGCAGCAGGTCGGTAGCAATCAGGCATTTCTCCCCTATTTCCTTGGCGCCGATTTCGCCCGCGAGCCCGTGAAGATATACCGCCGCAGCTATCGCCTGTTCCGGTTGGTGTGCAAACTGGGCGAGGAAACCGGCAATCATCCCGGTGAGAATGTCGCCAGTGCCACCGGTTGCCATCGCCGGGCTTCCTGTCGGATTGATCCACACCTGTCCATTCGGAAAGGCCAGCAGGGTTCGATAGCCCTTTAATACCAGGTGCACCTGGCGCAGGCAGGCGAAATCGCGAGCAATTAGCACGCGATCGTGTTCAATCTCGGGCACGGATCTTCGGACGAGGCGCCCCATTTCCCCGGGGTGCGGAGTCAGGACACGCAGCCGGTCATCTCCCCTCCATTCGGCGCTAGCGAGCGCGTTGAGCCCGTCGGCGTCGACCACGGCAGGCTGCGAGAATTCGACTAGCGCGCGTAGCACCATGGCGACGGTTTCAGGATCGGTGGTGAGGCCCGGTCCGATCGCCAGCACGGTTTTATTCCTGACGATGGCCTGCAAAACCCCGGAGTCGAATGCGCGAATAGAGATGGCGCCGCTCGCGGTTTCGGGCAGGGGCTCCGTCATCAACTCGGGTGCGTGCGAGGCGATCACCGGTAGTGCATGCTCGGTGGATGCGACGGTTACCAGGCCGGCGCCAGAGCGCAAGGCCGCCATCCCAGCCATAGCTGCCGCCCCCGTTTTTCCGCGAGAGCCGGCCACCACCAGCACATGCCCGAAAGTACCCTTGTTCGCCGAGCGCGGCCGCGGTTTGAACAGACTGTGGAACTGCGTGGGTTCGACCAGTGACAGGAAGATGCTGTCGTCGTCTTCATACAGCTCGGGCGGGCTGCCGATCGAACACACCTGCAGGTCGCCCACTTGCTCGCAATTCGGCGGCAGGATCTGGCCGACTTTCGGGGCGGTGAACGTCACTGTATAATCCGCTCGCACGGATTCGCCTAGCCGATTTCCCGTATCGCTGGCCAGACCGGAAGGAATGTCTACGGCCACAATTTTCGCTTCCGGAAAATCCGTATTGATCCATCGAATGGCCTCGAGAACCGCCCCTGTGGCGGGCCCGTTCAGGCCCGTACCCAGCAGCGCATCGACGATGATGGTCACCAGGCCCGGCTCCTTAGGTTTCTCGCTCAGAACCGGACAGCCAGCGCCCACCAGCATGCGGTAGTTCTCCGCGGCCTCACCCTTCAACTGGTCGGCGGATCCCACCAGCACTACCTGTAGCGACTTCGGCCGGAAGCGGGTGAATAACAGACGGGCCACAACCATCCCATCCCCGCCGTTATTCCCTTTCCCGCAGAACACCAAGACGCGATGCTCGCCGATCGGCGAGAATTTTTCGTTGAGGAATTCGGCGACTCGTGTGCCGGCAGTCTCCATAAGAGCCGCAGCCGGAATACCCATCTCAATGGTGCGCCGGTCCACTTCGCGCATTTGCGCTGCCGTTAGGACTTTCATTTGGATTAAATCGCGCGCGCTACCACTATGGTCATGTCGTCGAACAGCTCCGAGGTGCCGGTCCACTGCTCCACTGTCTCCATGACGCGCGCGATGATCTCCTTGGATTCACGTTGCCCGTACCGCGCCAGCAGGTCGATCAGGCGATCCTCTCCATAAGCCTCGCCATACTCGTTCTCCGGCTCGACAATGCCATCGGTGAACGCCACCAGAAGATCGCCCTGGCGGAGTTGCACGGTCTCCTCCTGATATGCCGCAAAAGGGAAGGCGCCGACTACGGTACCGGTGACCTCCATACGTTCCGCTTGTCCGCCGCGCATCACAATCGGTGGAAGGTGCCCGGCATTCGTGTAGGTAAGCATCCGGCTGTTGTCGTCGTACAGGCCGAAGAAGAACGTCGCATACTTTTCTGCTGAGGTGTTTGCGTAGACCTGCTTATTCAATTGAGAAACCAGATCAGCCGCCGAGAATACGGTGTCCGCCTTACCATTCCCGCCCCCGGAAGCCGCCACTGCATGCAACGAAACTCCCGCCGTCAATTGCGTCCGCATGATGGATTGAATGGCTGCCATCAGGAGCGCCGCGGAAATTCCTTTTCCCGCCACGTCACCGATCGCCAGGGCGAGATTCGAATCTCCCAGGCGCACGAAATCGTAGTAATCGCCGGAGACCATTCGTGCAGGATGACAAACGCCCGTCAGTTCGATAGTCTTCATGAGCGGAGAACTTCGCGGGAAGAGCTGGCTTTGCACCTCGCGCGCGATCTCAATCTCAGATTTCAGGCGCTCCTGCTCCTTCTCCACCACAATCAGCCGTTGGAGATTCTCGGTCATGCCGTTGAACGAGCGCCCGAGCTCCGCCAGCTGATCGTTGCCCTCGACGGAGATGCGATGGGAGAAGTCTCCGCCTTTTACGCGCTCCGTGCCTTCATAAAGGTTGTGGACGGCGCTGGTGATGGTACGGGTGAGCGAGACGCCCATAATGAAAGAAACCACCCAAACTAGCAGGAGCATGCCTGCGACCAGCAGGAAGATGGCCAACACGCCCTGCGCCCAGTTCACTTGGGTAAACACCTTTCCGAGCACCACCGAGGGGCGCGTGCTCACCAGAAGCAGCCAGGTGTTTTGCCGCTCCGGAGAATCCCAGTAACGGAAGTAAAGCGGCATGGTCCCGTGTACGTTGATGTCCAAACTGTTGGCGGGATCTGGCAGACGCCCAGAGCTGCGGGTCTTTGTTGTACGGGTTGCGGCGGGTGCCGGACCGGCTGATGAGCGGTCGAAGGAGAGAAGGAACACTTCGCCAATGCCCGGCGCCAGCTCCGGCAGTAATTCGTTGGTGATGGGCGCAATCAGGGTGACTTCGGTGTTGTCCCGCCTAATGTGAGCCCAGCAATGCAAGTGCGCTTCTTTGATGATCAGCCCGCTGTTATCTCTCCAGGCCGCAGGCGGGGAGGACAGCTGTGACGCCTCCGGATAGTGGTAAACACCGTCGTTGCTAATGAGCACTTCGACATTGGGGAAAAGACTCTCCAGGTAGGGGGTCACTTCGTGGATGGTGCTTTGTCGTTTGGCGGCCGGTGTATCCGCTAACAAGTGCGCTACGCCGTTTAAATTGGCTGTACGGCGGTCGAGTTCAGACGTTACGAGGTAAATAGCCACTTGGCCCACCAGCACATACCCACCAATCGCCACCAGAATGGAAATCAGCACGATGGGCACGAATGCGATAAAAAGATAGGCGACAATCAGCCGGTTGCGGAGCCGCCATATGATCCGGCGTACGTTGCGGCGCAGCAACTGGAGCCCGAAAAGGAAACCGGTTACATATACCGCCAACGTGATGAGGGAAGTGAGGACCCGCTGCGGCGCGAAGGCAGACAGAAGCAGGTTGAGAGCCAGCAGAAGGAGGAACGCGGCCCCCATGCGGCCGAGCCTTCGCACCAAATTGCTTAGAAGGGGAGACAAGCTTCAGGATATCAGGCGGGCCTGCCGATTCCACAACCAGGCAAATGTGCGATGTCGCGGAGGGCGTGGAGCGTTTCTCCTATTGCGGCAAGAGGCCGCAGGTCCCCGCCAAAATCAGGCGTGGCCCTGCGCTACAGGCCTAGCTGGGTGCGGGTATAGTGCAGGCACTGTTTGATGTTCTCTTCTTCCAGTTGCAGCAGCCCGGCGCGGCTTTCGTGGTCCACGGTGGGCAGATGTTGCAGTCGGCCGGTTGCCTGATGAACCATGCGAAGCGTGTCGGCCAAATACCTGCCGTTGCGCTCGGGAAATGTCACCCAATATTTGTCCGTGAGGCACGGGACCTGGAGCGGATTACGCGTGATCATTTCGAGCGTAAAGCGGGTCTTGGGGCGAGCGTTGCGAACGGCGGAGATCGCGTGTCTCAGATCGATGATGCCTTCACCCAGCGGCACCTCCGACAGGAGAAAGCCATCGGCATAAGGTTCGACGGCCATGTCCTTGAAATGCGTGGATACGGCGTATGGCGCCAGCGTTTCGATCGTGCCTGTAGGATCATCCAGCAGAGCGATGTTGTTGCCGGTGTCGAGGCACACGCCCAGGTATTCGGAGGACCTTTGTTTCAGCAATGCGGCAAGCTCATCGGCCGTCCAGTCTTTGTGGTTTTCGATAGCCAGGGCCAATTGCACTCGGGCGGCAACGGCCAACGCCCGATCGATCGCCGCCAGACTTTGACTGACGAACGACTGCCAATCGGGCAAGCTAGAGAAGTTTTCATACCGGCGTCCACCGAGCGCCGCGCAGCGAACGCACAGCGCTCCGGCAGCCTTGGCCGCGCGAAGGGTGCTTTCGAATGCGCTGGTATCGTCCTGCTTGGGCAACTCCGCCATCACTTCGATATACATTCCGAGCTGCTCGGCTCGCGACCGCAGCTTCTTCAGATATTCAGGATCGAACGAGGCCAGCGACGCCTGAATGCCGCCCGCCCCGAGCGAATGGCAGTATTCCAGAAATTCATACGTGTCGTGTGGGTGGCGCGCTGTCATTAACGAAGTGGACGCAATACCCATGCTGGTTGACGGAGAACCGAAGGCGGGCGTGGCGGCGGCAGCGGCTCCGAGCAGCAGCTCTCTTCTCGTCATAGATGAAAACTCCGCAGCACGTCATCCCAGGGTTTGCGGTAGGGCCGTTCGAGCCATTGCGAGGTCTGGGGATCTCCGACGATCTCATTGGTTTCCGGATTCCAGCGGATTTTCCGCCCCGTGCGCAATGAGATGTTTGCCAGGTGGCAGGCGGTGGTAGTCTGGTGGCCCTGCTCCACATCGGCTATGGGCCGCTCCCGCGACTTCACGCAATCCAGAAAATTGCGGGCGTGCAGATCGAACTGTTCCTTTGAGGAACCCTCCATCTTGTACGGCTGTATCCAGGGCTCGGGCTGCACGCTCGAACGCTGTGGGCCCCCCGGCAGGATGCCCGGTAAATGCGGGGATGGCATTGGATGGATCGATTTTCATGTCCGGATATACTTCAAACCCGCGGCGGTCGATACCCAGCGAACCTTTCGTACCGAAAAAGTCCAGCTTGCCTTCGCCGCGATGCCCGACGGCTCGCCTCGCGGATCGAGAACAAAGCGGTGAATCCCGGATACTCGAAGAGCGCATCCTGGGTATCGGGCGTCTCGCCATTATCCTCGAGCGCAAAGCGGCCGCCGCTCGACGAAACCGCCGTGGGCCCCTTCACCTGCATGGCCCACTGCACGACATCGATGTCGTGCGCGCCCAGGTTGGTCATCTGGCCGCCGGAGTAATCCCAGAACCAGCGGAAATGGTAAAGCGAGCGGTGCGGATTGTAGGGCCGCTTGGGCGCCGGGCCGAGCCACATGTCGTAATCGAGATCGTTGGGCGGTGCAGAGTCGGCCGGCGCGCCGAAACCCGGCATGATGTTGCGGAACGCGCCCATGCGCGCGCTGACCACTTTGCCGACATATCCCGCCCTGCAGCATCTCGACGGCCTTCTGATAGTGCTTTCCAGAGCGCTGCTGCGTGCCCACCTGCACTACGCGCTTGTATCGCCGGGCGGCCTCAATCATCCACTGGCCTTCGCGGACGAAGACGTTCAGCGGCTTCTCGACGTAGACATCCTTGCCCGGCGCCGCAAGCCATGATGGTCATCAGCGCGTGCCAGTGATCGGGCGTCGAGACTACTACGGCTTGAATATCTTTGTCGTCGAGCAGCTTCCGGAAATCGCTGTAAGCTTTAGCGTGCCCGCCACACGCCGCAACGCCTTGCTCCAGGCGCGGCTGGTAGACATCGGACATAGCCGCGAGGTCGGCGTCGTTCTGGTTCTTGAAATCGCGCACGTGCTCGCTGCCAATCAAGCCGTATCCGATGAACCCCACCTGCACGCGATCATTTGCGCCTGCGATGCGTGTGTAGGAGGCCGCGCTGAGTGCTGTGAGGAAAGTACGACGGGTGGTAGGATCAGATTTTCCTATGCCCATAGCATTCGAGAATATCATTGATTCCGGCGACGCCTCGCTCTACGACGTGCGCTCGAAAGCGCCGGGGCCGAAGTGGACGCTGCCTATCACTGCGGAGATGCTGCTGGCGCGGCCTTCGGGCGACCTGTTTGGCTGGGCCCAGAACGCCGGCATGGGTTGGGATCCACGGGCCATGGGCGGCAAGGAGATCCTCCTCCTTAGCACGCACGGCGGCATTCGCAAACCGGATGGCACGCCGGTAGCGCTGGGCTATCACACGGGGCACTGGGAAGTGGGGCTGCTGATGGAGGCGGCCGCGGAAGAACTGAAGGCGCACGGCGCCATTCCCTTCGCCGGTTTCTGCACCGATCCTTGCGACGGGCGCACGCAGGGCACCACGGGAATGTTCGACAGCCTGCCTTATCGCAACGATGCGGCCAGTGTGTTCCGGCGGCTGATCCGTTCGATCCCCACGCGCCGCGGCGTGATCGGCATTGCCACCTGCGACAAAGGCCTGCCCGCGATGATGATGGCCTTGGCTGCGCATGCATGATCTGCCGTGCGTGCTGGTGCCGGGAGGCGTCACGCTGCTGGCCGAGGAGGGCGAAGACGCCGGCCGAGTGCAATCCGTGGGGGCGCGTTTTGCACACAACCAGATCACGCTCGAGGACGCGGCGGAAAACCTGTGCCGCGCGTGCGCTACGCCAGGCGGCGGCTGCCAGTTCCTGGGGACTGCGGCAACTTCGCAAGTGGTTGGCGAGGCGCTGGGGATGACGCTCACGCATGCGGCGCTGGCTCCGTCAGGACATCCGATCTGGCTCGATATGGCGCGGCGCTCAGCGCGTGCAGTGCTCGGTCTCGAATCGCGTGGCATTACCATGCGGCATATTTTGACGGATGCTTCGGTCCGGAACGCCATGACCGTTCATGCGGCGTTTGGCGGATCGACGAACCTGATCCTGCATATGCCTGCGATCGCGCATGCCGCGGGGCTGAGAAGACCCGCGGTGGAGGACTGGATCGCGGTGAACCGTAAAATCCCGAGACTTGTTGACGTTCTTCCCAACGGCCCGCGCTCGCATCCGACGGTCCAGGTATTTCTTGCGGGCGGGGTGCCGGAAGTCATGCTGCATCTGCGAAGGGCCGGCCTGTTGGAATTGGACGTTCTCACCGCGAGTGGCGAAACGCTGGGGCGCATGCTTGACTGGTGGGAGCAGTCCGAGCGGCGCACGCGCCTTCGTGAGGTTTTGCGCGAGCGGGATGGCGTGGATCCCGACGACGTAATCATGGATCCGGCTGGCGCCGCCCGGCGCGGACTGACTTCGACCGTTACGTTTCCTCACGGCAATCTTGCGCCCGGCGGCTCGGTCATCAAGAGCACCGCCATCGATCCGAGCGTGGTGGATGCCGACGGCGTGTACCGCAAGGTGGGGCCAGCGCGCATTTTTCGAACGGAGATCGCGGCCATCGCGGCCATCAAGAGCAATGGGCGGGATCGCATCCAGCCCGGCGACATAGTCGTGCTCATGTGCCGTGGGCCGATGGGTTCCGGCATGGAAGAGATTTTCCAGATCACCTCCGCGCTACGGTATCTCGATTTCGGCAAGCACATTGCGGTGCTGACGGATGCGCGCTTCAGCGGCGTATCCACGGGCGCGTGCATTGGGCACGTGACGCCGGAAGCCCTGGCCGGCGGTCCTATTGGAAAGTTGGTGGATGGCGACATTATAGAAATCACGATCGACCGCGTGCGTCTGGAAGGCTCGGTGAATCTAGTGGGCGCAGGCGGCCGGAGGTTCAGCGCCGAAGAAGGGACGCGCGTGCTGGCGTCGCGCCTTCCGCGGCCGGACCTCGCGCCCGATCCTCAATTGCCGGCGGATTCTAGGCTGTGGGCGGCGCTGCAGAATGCCAGCGGAGGGACGTGGGGAGGGTGTGTGTTTGACGCGGAGGCGATTGAGAGGGCGCTGGAGGGGGGATAAAAGCCAAATCTAAGCGAGATCAAGCTCGATGAAAATGCTCTGGTGCTGGCGATGCAAACGCGACGTGCCGATGCTCGATGATGAAGAATTCAAGCGTCCATCTCGCCCCGGGGAACAGGAGAGGGGGATCTTCGGCAAGGCGAGTTCGGACCCGTCTCGCGAGAGTACGAGCGCATTACGGGATTCCATGAATTGTAATAACTCAGACTTGATCTGACATAGTTGGTTAGATCAAGCAGCCGCATCAGCGGCCGCGCCTCCGCCTACGCTCCGCTGCGCAGGGCTCCGCTCCGGCTCCGGCGCTACGTTCTGGAACGAGTCGAGCATTTTCTCTTGCGCCAAGTGTGCCGAGTCCGAGAAAGTCTGCATCGGGGTCTTGCCATAACAGTACTTTCCAGAATGTGTTCGTGTCAGATTGTACTCCCGCAGCCAGTCATCCAGATCCGCCTGTAATTCGTCGAGGCGCTGATAGAGCTTCTTGCGAAAGGCGGTGGCATAAAACTCTTCCTGGATGGTGCGATGGAAGCGCTCGCAGATACCGTTGGTCTGCGGATGCCGGGCCTTGGTGCGGCTGTGGTCGATATTCTCGACCGCCAGGTACAACTGGTATTCGTGATGCTCGCGCTGCCCACAGTATTCTGTACCGCGATCGGTGAGCACGCGCAGCAGCGGAACTTTCTGCTCCTCGAAGAACGGCAGCACGCGGTCGTTAAGCATGTCGGCGGCCACCAGAGCATTTTTGCGGTCGTAGAGCTTGGCGAAAGCGACCTTGGTGTACGTGTCGAGGAACGTCTGCTGATAGATCCGGCCCACGCTCTTGATCGTGCCCACGTAATAGGTATCCTGGGCTCCTAGGTAGCCGGGATGCGCGGTTTCGATCTCGCCGTGCGCTTCCTTTTCCTCGCGCGCCCGCTCCATGGCGCGGAGTTGCTCCTCGGTGAGAACGATGTGTTCCTGGGCGGCCTTGGCCTCGAGCGCCTTCAGCCGCTTACGAAACGTTTCCAGATCATGCCGGAGCCAGACGCTGCGAACGCCCGTGGGAGAAACGAATAGGCCACGCTTGGTCAGTTCGTTCGCCACACGCACCTGGCCCAAAGCCGGCTTCTCCAAGGCCATCTCCATAATGGCCTTTTCAACGTGATCCTCGACCCGATTCTTCGGACAAGGCTTGCGTCGGCTGATCTCGCGCAACGCCAGCTCGCCGCCCTTGTCGTACAGTTCTTTGAAACGGTAGAAACTATCTCTGGAATAACCCATCACCTTGCAGGCTTCCGAGACGCTGCCCAGCATCTCGCTGAGCTTCAACAGCCCTACTTTGTTCTTGATGATCTTCTGTTCGGTGTTCATCGCTGACACTCTCCTGACCGCGCTTCCGCGCAGTCTATCAAATGTCAGATCAAGTTGAGATTAGTACACATGAATCGAATATCAATGCGTTCTATCACCACAAGATTTCCCTCTACGGGCCACCCTGCCGGATTGTGGCAAGCCGCTCCGAACACCAGAGGCGAAACTGTGTGGCTCTCGCATGAAACGGGCGCAAAGCTGAGATCTGAAGACCGCTCCCTCTCCAGAAACCACTCTGTATACTGCTGATGGAATTGCGCATGTTTCATACTGGACTGACCAAGGGCACCAGCGCGAAGCCCTGTTGAGCGGCCTGCTTGGTGATTAGCCTGATCCTCTGTAGCCGATACTTCTCTTCGTACCGAGCCGTGCCCTTGTCTACGTATTCCTGGCCGTACTTTAGCATCCGGTATACCAGTCGTGCCTGCTTCGCCGCCATCGCGGTTATCGCCTTGGGAGATCCCAATCTGCTGCGGAGGCGGCGGAACTGCGCCCCGAGATAGCTATCACTTTGGCGTAGCGTACTGGCGGCCATGCGCAACGCCGTTGCCAGTCGCGACACCACCCTGCGCGTCCGCCTCTTCAGCACCTTTCCTCCGCTGATGTCATTGCGGGGCGCTAACCCGATCCAGGATACGAAGTGATGTTCGGTGGGCCATTGACTCATGTCCAGCCCAGCTTCGGTGATGACGGTTTGCACCGTCATTTCCCGGATGCCGTCGATCCGTGTCAGATCCACACCCGCCACGCGCTTCAGTTCTGCCCCCAGATCGAAGTTCGGTTGGTTCCTGGAGGACTTCTTTCGCTGGCGCTTCCCGGTCCGGCCGGCCGGTGGCCCGGGCTCCCCCGGTTGTACTTCCGCCGCGGGCAGATCTTTCATGCGGGCTGCCAGGTCCTGATCGCAGCCCGCCATCTGCCTTTGCACATGGTCCCAGTCGGCCAGCTGCCGCCGCAATATCGCCAACTGCTCGGGCAGCCACGTCCCTTCCAGACTCTGGGCAATCGTTTCCTGGCTGGCCTTGACGTTGGCATCGCGGAACTCGGCTAGCTTCTGGCCATCCCGCTCCCCGGCCACAATCGCACGGATGATCTTCATCCCGGTCACCCCGCTCAGGTCGCTGAGTACGGTTGCCAATTGCACATTCATCTCCGTCAGCGCTTTTTGCATGCGCTGGATCGAGGTTCCGGCCTGCTCCACGTATTCGGACCGTTCCCGCCAGCAGGTTCGAATGGCCCGGATCTCCGCGGTGGGCCGGAACGACTTCCGCAATAGTCCGTACGTGTGCAGTTTCAGCAACCACTGACTTTCCTGGACGTCGCTTTTTCTGCCCGGCAGATTCCGCGTCTCCCGTGCATTGACCAGCCACACGTCGAACCCGCTCTGTTCCAATACGTCAAACACAGGAATCCAGTACACGCCGGTGGACTGCATGACCACCGTCTTGACTCCGCATTGGGTAAGCCACGCCGCCAGCCGGTGCAGGTCCGTCGTGAAACATCCAAAGTTCTGCACGGGCTGCCCATCCCGGTCCGGTCCCACTGCTACCTAATGCTCTCGACTCCCAATGTCGATTCCCGCCGCGTCCCGGTGCACGACCTCCAATCCGGGACTCCCGGACCAGTTCTGCCGCCCCAGTGCCTTCCTCTCCTTGCGGGTCAGCCGCTGACCCTGGCTCGATTCTCGGTGTGTTTGGCTGGCCATCTTGCTAGCTCCTTTTTGCTCTTCCCTTCGGCGAGGCCATGCCCGGTCGCGATTCAAAAAATACTCTCTCCATCGGGGTCAAGCGGCTTCTCTCGAAGCCGCAGCCACCAATCTCATGATCGACAAGACCGGAGCCAGACTTTGGTACGGGCAGCAACGCGCCAGTGGGAGGTCGGCCATAGCTCGCAACGCCTTCGCCTCTCCCATTCTCGCTGCTTTTAGGTTTCCGGGCCTCATGACGCGCGCCGCGCGTTTAGAACTTTGGTCACGGCTCGGAACGCAGACTCTGAATCCGGAACAGTGCGTTGCCTTAGCGCTACCCTAAAATCATGGGCCGTACGATTATCGCGCTCGGCATCATGCTCGTCCTGGTCGGGCTCGCCGTTGAACTCGGTCCCCGATTGCCCTTCCGCATCGGCCGGCTGCCGGGCGATATCTACATTCATGGCAAGAATACGACCTTCTATTTCCCGATCGTCACGTGCATTTTAGTAAGTGTGGTGCTGACGCTAGTGATGTGGCTTTTCAACCGGCGGTGATTACTTCAGCCGTCCCATTTTATCGAGGGGCCAATAGACGAAAACGGCTTTTCCGTAAATGTACTTGCGCTCGACGGTGCCCCAGGCACGGCTGTCGTTCGACGAACTGCGGTGGTCTCCAAGTACGAAGTAGCTATCCTGCGGCACCGCCTCTTTGCGGTGAAGCGATTGTTGATCGCGGTATTCCGCGGGAACGTACGGCTCGTCGAGCCGCGTTCCGTTCACGTAGACGATTCCGTTATCGATCTGTATGTCGTCCCCGGGCAGCCCGATCACGCGCTTAATATAAGACTTGCTGCGGTCGAGCGGGAACCAGAAAACCACCAGATCGCCGCGCTCGATATTGCCTGAGCCGAACCGGTAAGTAAACTTGTTGATGAAGATGCGCTCCTGGTCGGTGAGCGCTGGCATCATGCTGGTGCCTTCCACTTTCACGGGCTGATAGATGAAAACGATGAGGATGACGGCCAGGAGAACAGAGAAGGCAAGATCGCGAATCCAGGAAAGAGCCGCAAAGATTCCGGAGCGCGAGGATTGTCCCTGGGTTTGCTCTTCCATATTCCCTTGGTGTTGAAAAAAGCCCTCAGCTACGCATTATAGAGCAATGGCGACGTTATCCAAGGCTAACAGTGCAGCCCTTATTATTCCTGCGCTGGACGAAGAGCCGGCCATCGGCCAGACGCTTGGCCGCGTGCCGCGCGATTTATATCGCGAGATTATTGTTGCTGACAATGGCTCACGCGACCGAACCGCTGAAATTGCCCGGGCGCACGGCGCCACTGTTGTTTGGGAGCCGGAGCGTGGATACGGAGCTGCGTGCCTGCGGGCCATTTCTGCTTTGCCGGACAACATCGAAGCCGTGGTTTTTATGGATGCCGATGCCAGCGACGATCCGGCCGAAGCACGTCTGCTACTGGAACCTATATACGAGGGACGCGCTGATCTGGTGATCGGTTCCCGCACGCTGGGCCACGCGGAAAAGGGCGCGCTCGAGCCGCATCAAGTGCTGGGAAACCGGATTGCCACCGGGATCATTCACGCGTTCTACGGCCACCGCTATACCGATCTGGGTCCATTCCGTGCCATCCGCGCCGAGGCGTTACAGAGGCTGGCCATGCGCGACCGCAATTACGGCTGGACGATCGAGATGCAGATCAAAGCGCTGCGACACAAGATGCGGATTGTGGAGGTACCGGTTTCGTACCGGCGGCGGGTAGGTGTGAGCAAGATTTCCGGGAACTGGCGCGCGAGTATTGCGGCGGGAGTGAAAATTATGTGGACCGCATTTCGATTGATAGCAACCCGCTAACCCTCTAACGGGCGTGCCAGTTGAGGCTGCGTGGCGGGTGAAGTAGTTGGGAGGATGCTTTTCTTGAGCTGCATCTGGTGAATCTGCTCGAGCGCGCGGTAGCCTTCAATGCGCGCGTGCGCGACGGTCAGATTCTCTGCGAGAACACAACCCCACAATATCCCGGTCAATGCCGCGATCGAGCACAATCCCTGGCCCGTGATTTTCATCAGAGGCATCTTTCGAAACGCGCACACGACGTAATTGGAGCAATCTGCGTTCCTTCTTTCATGTCCTCTGTTATCAGGCAGATCACATGTGCGACAGGTGTGGCCTGGAGTCACACACGGGTACAACTTGCACAACAGCGGCCGTCAGCGGGTGCTCGCGGCCGTTCTTTCCGGCACCGTCACGAGCGCCTGCTCGAGATCCGCGAGGATGTCCTCGACGGCTTCGATGCCCACGGAGAGCCGGACCAACCCATCGCGGATACCCATGCGTTCACGATGCTTAGGCGAAAGCTCACGATGTGAACTCATGGCGGGATAAAGCATCATGCTGTGAACGTCGCCGAGCGAAGTAGCGGGAACCACCAGGCGCAACGCATTCATGAAGCGGAAGACTTCCGTACGCGTAGCGTCCTTCAGTTCGAAGCTGACAACGGCGCCATAGAGACCGTCAGGCAGCAGGCGGCGAATGGTGGCGGCATCGGGATGCGCCGGGTCGGCGGGGAAATAAACCTGCGCAACTTCCGGCCGCGCCGCCAGCCAGGACGCCACCCGGCAAGCATTGGCGCATTGCCGTTCCACGCGAACGGCGAATGTCTTAATTCCGCGCATGGCAAGATAACTTTCGAACGGCCCGAGCACCGGACCGAAGACACGTGAGAGCGTGCGGAGTGTCTCGTAGTGGGCGGCGTCCGAAACGACGACGCCACCCAGCACGTCGCCATGGCCGGAAAGAAACTTCGTCAGGCTGTGCACTACCAGGTTGGCGCCCAGTTCGATGGGCCGGACGAGGAGCGGTGTGGCAAAAGTATTGTCTACCACCAGCGCAGCGCCGGCGGCTTTCGTCAGAGCGGCGATACGGTCGATTTGACCGACGCGCAGCAAGGGATTGGAAATCAGTCTCCATCAGCACGCATCCGGGCTTGGCTTCCGCAATGGCGCTCTCCACTTCGGCCAGATCGCAGATATCCACGAACCGTGCGGCCACGCCCATCGGCTCGAGAACCGTCATCAGCAGATTCAACGTGGCGCCATACAAGGCATTCGCGGCCACAATCGACTTCGGGCGATCAGTCAGCGCAGTGAGCAGAGCCACGTAAATTGCGGCCATCCCGGAGCTGCACGCCAGCGCGCCGTGACCGTTTTCGAACGCGGCACACAACTCTTCGAGCGCCGGTTGGAAGGATTGTCATAGCGTGAGTAGCTGAAGCCCGGTTCCTCGCGCCCGAACACGCGGTCGAGCTGCTCCATGTTTTCGTAGAAGATAGCTCACCGCCGTGTTGATGGGGGTGGTGACCGGGACGTGGCTGCCGGCCCGTTTGCGATCTCCCGCGTGCACGGCCTTGGTATGCGGCTTTACTTTCTTTTCCATCGAACTCCGTCCTTGGTGTCTTCGAGAATGATGCCTTCCGCCAGCAGTTCGTCGCGAATGCGGTCGGCTTCAGCGAAATTACGGGCCTTCTTCGCCTGCGTGCGCGCGGCAATCCTGGCCTCCACTTCGGCATCTGAGAGCGAACCGTGCTGCGTGGTGGGCCGCAAGCACGTCGAATATCGCTGTCGAACCTGTCGAGAAACGAACGCGCGGCCGCGGCATTGGCGTCGCAGAAATCCCCGGCATCCATGGCGATGTTGGCATCGCGCAGGTATTCGAAGACCGCGGCCAGGGCTTCGGCGGTATTCAGATCGGCATCCAGGCTTTCGCTGAACTGCGTTTCGGCCTCTGCCGTCCGGACGGCGATCTTCTCATTCGTGCCCGGCGGGAACTTTTCCTTTTCCAGTCGCAGCTTGAAATTGCGCAGCCGGTCAACCGCCGTCTCCGCCGATTTCAGGCCCTCAAACGTGAAATTCAATTGCTTGCGATGCGGAACCGAGGCCAGCAGGTAGCGCACGGCTTCCGGCGGATAGCCGCGCGCCAGAACATCGCGCAGCGTGTAAAAATTCCCAAGCGACTTCGACATCTTCTGGCCGTCCACCAGCAGAAACTCGCTATGCAGCCAGTAACGCGCGAAGGGCTTTCCTGTGAGCGAGACCGATTGCGCAATCTCGTTTTCGTGATGCGGAAAAATCAGGTCGACGCCGCCGGCGTGGATGTCCAGGGTCTCGCCCAGATAGCGGATGGCCATCACGGAACATTCGATGTGCCAGCCGGGCCGGCCAGGACCGATCGGTGTTTCCCAGAACGGTTCGCCATTCTTCGGGGCTTTCCACAGTACGAAATCGCGGGCGTCGGCTTTGTCGTAGGTGTCGACGTCGACGCGCGCGCCGGCGCGGATGGCGCTGAAGTCGTTGTGCGAGAGCTTGTCCGTACTCGGGAAACTTAGCGATGCGGAAGTACACCGACCCTTCGCTGCTATACGTATAACCTTTGCCGGTGAGTTCCCCGATGGCGGCGGCCATTTCATCGATGTGTTCGGTGGCGCGCGCCCAGCGCTCCGGCGGCTGAAGGCGCAGGGCCTCGCAGTCCTCCAGGAACGCCTTCTCATAAGTCGCCGTATAGTCGGCGAGCGATTTGTGTTGCGCCAATGCGTTGCGGATAATCTTGTCTTCCACGTCGGTGATGTTCATTACGTGGTCCAGCCGGTAGCCGCGTTCCCGCAGCCATCGCCGCAGCAGGTCGAAAAACGTGAACGTGCGGAAGTTGCCGATATGCGCGTAGTCGTAGACCGTCGGGCCGCAGGTGTACATGCGCACGACATTGTCTTCCTGCGGACGGAACTCCTCCACCTGCTGCGAGAGCGTATTATAGAAGCGCAACGGCATATCGGGGATTCATTTATCGTAGCATCCGGCGCCGCTGGAGACGGCTTTGCGCGTGAAACAGATGTTGACTGAAGGGTGTGAAGGACATCGGGAATTTCAGAAGATTCGATGGCTCGCGGCGTTCTTTTTGTGCTCGACCCTTATGATGGCTGCGCCCGTGCGCCTGATCTTCGATACCGATATGGGCAATGACGTGGATGATGCCGTTGCGCTGGCCATAATTCACGCGCTCGAGAGCCGCGGCGAAGCCAAGTTACTCGCCGTCACCATCACCAAGGACAACCGGTGGGCTGGACCGTTCGTTGACATCATGAACACGTTCTACGGCCGCGGCGAGATTCCCATCGGCCTGGTACACGATGGCAAGACGCCCGAGGACAGCAACATGATCCGGCTGCCGGCGGAGCGGAAGCGCGCGGATGGATCGTTCGTTTACCCCCGCCATCTCGTCGATGGGCGCGAGGCTCCCGAAGCGGTCGGCCTGCTGCGGCGGGTGCTCGCCGGCGAAGCGGACGGCGGGGTTGTGATTGTGCAAGTCGGTTTCAGCACGAATCTGGCGCGCTTGCTGGACTCGAAGGCCGATGAAGCGAGCCCGCTCTCGGGCCTCGAACTGGCGAAACGCAAGGTGCGTCTGCTTTCGATAATGGGAGGCGCGTTTCCGGACGGAAAACCCGAATACAACATCCAGACCGACATCCCTGCCGCCAAGAAGCTTTTTGCCGAATGGCCGGGGACCATCGTGACCAGCGGATATGAGATAGGGAACAAGATCCTTTATCCCGCCGCGAGCATTTTGAAAGACTACCGCTACGCCGAAGATCATCCGCTGGCCGAAGCCTATCGCGATTACATGAAGATGCCTTACGACCGGCCGATGTGGGACCCCACCGCCACGCTCTACGCCGTTCGTCCCGATTCATTTTTACTTTCACAGCCGGGCGTCATTACGGTGGATGACGAGGGCCGTACGCACTTTGCAGCCGATGCCAGCGGCAGACATCACTATTTGATTGCTACGGCGGAACAGAATGCCGCGGCCTTGCGAGCCATCATCGAGCTCGCCAGCCGGCCGCCTGACCACTGACTCACTGCCGGTTTCCCTTGTATCGCTCCAGCTTCTTGAGGAAGCCCGGACGGCGCAGCACGTCGGGATTCACCACATTATCCGGAACTTCTCCCAGGGCGACTTTCAGGACGTGCCCGCAGGCCTCGATGCCGTTATCGTGCCAGATGTTTTTGGTCCAGGCGAGCGCGTGAGGCGCCACGATGACGTTGTCGAGATCGAAAAGTGGATCGTTTTTGGGCGGCGGCTCGGCGGGAAACACGTCGATTCCGGCGCCGGCGATCCAATTTTCTTTGAGTGCTTTGACCAGGGCATCGTGCTGCACGATGGGCCCGCGCGCAGTGTTGATGAAATACGCAGTCGGTTTCATCAGCCGGAAATGGCGTTCGCTCACGAGCCCGCGCGTGCTGTCGTTGAGGAAGGTGTTGACGGTGACAAAATCGCTCTCGCGGAATACCGTGTCCATGTCTACGAGCTCAATGCCGAGAGCGTCCGCGTCGCTTTGCCTGACGAAGGGATCGCAGGCCAGGAGGCGGCTGAAGCCGAGCGGCCGGGCCAGCCTGAAGAGTTCGCGCGCAATGTTACCGCAACCGATCGAACCGAGTACGCTGCCGCGAATATCACCGGTCAGTTCGCCGAGCGAATCGCGCCACTTGCCGGCGCGCGTCATACGATCGAGGCAAAACATGTTTTTGGAGAGCGCGAATGCCAGCGCGAGGATGGCTTCGGCGACCGGCGTGCGCACGCCCTTGGGGGTGATCGAGAGCATCACGTTGGCTTCGGTCAGCGCAGCGACGTCGATTCGGTCGTAACCCACGCCCCAGCGGGCCACGATGGCCAGGCGCTCGACACTCTTGAGACTGTCCGCGGTCACATGCACCGCCAAGTTCATTAGGGCGTCGAACTGGTTGAGTGCTTCGGGTGTGGCGATCTTGTTCGGCTGCGGTCGCATGTCTGCGACTTCAATCCAAGGGACGCCGCCGAAGACTTCGTGAACCGGACCTTCGAAATAGCCTTTGGCGTCGGTGTAGAAGTCGGGCGTGAGGCCGATGCGGAATTTGTCGGATTTCGGCAAGCCGCTATGGTAACGCAGGGGCCGCTTGAGTTGGCGGCCCCGCAAAGAGGAACTACCAGATGAACTTCAGGGCGAACTGTAGCTGGCGGTTATTGGCGGCCGTGCTGTTAATCGTGTTGAATGAACCAATCTGGCTGAGACTAACCGGGCCGGTCGGGTGGCCGGTGTTGTCGTAGTTGGGATAAGTGTCTTCGAACGGATTCGGCATGGAGAAGATTGGGTGATTCAGGAGGTTGAAAGCCTCGAACCGGAATTGGAGCTTGAGGCGCTCTGTAATCGGCACGATTTTCTGGGCGGTAAAGTCGAAACTCACGAAGTCCGGCCCGCGAAGAACGCCTCGGCCTCCATTGCCATACACCGCTGAGGAGTTTGGCGTAGCGAAGGCTGCCAGGTTCCAAAAATCCAAAATGTTTTTGGGACCGGTGTTAGGGTTGCCGATGATGTCGCAGTTATCCACTTCGAAATTTCCATTCGCAACCGCCGCGTCACTGGTATTGTCACACGACTGCGCGAAACCGCTGCGAGCCACCACGATTCCGCCGATCTGCCAGCCACCGAGTAGCTTGTCTACCGGGCCCGACCAATTCGCCCCCCACGCCCTGCCCTTACCGAACGGCAACTCATAGAGCACGCTGTTCACCCAGTTCAGCTTCGCGTCAAATGCCGACGGGCCGTAATCCAAGTGGTAGTTCCACTGATGCGGAGTAGAGGGGCCATTGCCACCGTCACGTGTAGCAGACGCGGTATCCATCGATCTAGCCCAGGTGAAAGCACTCAGGAACGTCAATCCCTTCGAATAACGTTTCTCCAGCTTTGCCTGTAGCGAATTGTAATTGGCCGAGGTTACGCTCTGAACCTGGTTGTAATACGAGGAAAGCGACGCATACTGGGGAGGAAGAAGGACCACCGGTTCGACCAACACGCCGGGGCTGGATTGGACGGGCCGGGGATCGTTCTGGTCGGTCAGATGCGGCAGGTGGGTCGAGGCAGAACCTACATAACTGACTTCCAACACCAGATTCTGCGCAAGCTCCTGCTGGATGCCGAAACTCCATTGTTGGATCCGCGGAGTTTTCAGATTTGGATCTATGGTGAACTGCGACGGCGGACCGATCGTTTGTGCCGTGTTATTGAAAATCTGGTCCATGACCGAGTACGTGCCCTTGCGGATATATTTGACCGAAATGGGGGCGCTGCGCGCAAAATCGAACCAGGGGTCAGCGTTCATCGGGGAATAGAAGATCCCCGCACCACCGCGAATGACCGTTTTGTTATGGGCCCATGGGGGCGACCAGGCGAAGCCGAGGCGCGGCGACCAGTTGTTAAAGTCGGTCTTCACCAGGCTGCGGCCCAAAATATTACTTCGAATGAACGGCAGGTATTCGGGCGAGTTCGGGTCGGAGATGAAGCGCGCCGGCGGCATCCCCTGGTAGGGGTCGCCGGTGCCTGGCCGAATGATCGTGGGAACGCCGTTGATGATATCCAGGTTCGTGATCTGATTCCGGTTGTCATACCAATACGGCGAGATTTCATAACGCAGACCAAGATTGACGGTCAAATTGCGCGAGACCTTAAAATCGTCCTGGACATAGTAGGCCTGAGTCCAGCGGAATAAGTGGTCGTGAGCATCTCCCGTCGCCACTTCCGAGTCGTTGCTGATGCCGAGCAGCATGGACGCTAATGTCAGGCCTCCGCTTCCATCCACTGCCGCGGTAGCGGCGGCAGGAACTTGGAACGTAGAGCGCGCCAGGTTATGGTTCAAGATATTCAGATATTCGTGGCGGAAGTCGACGCCGGCCTTGATGGTGTGGCGCCCCTTGTTCAATGACCAGTCATCGCCATACCCCCAGACGTTCTGGATTTTCTGCAACGGGTTGCCGAACGCATTCTCGCCCAGGCTGAGAAAATTGTCACCTGATCCGCTGAACTGGGGGGTCCCGAAATCAAGCGGGTAACTCGAAACTCCCGGGATCCCAAGCAGACTGCCGGCGATATTTGTGGTGCCCGCCAGCTGGCCAATGGCGCTGGCGTTGGCGCGCACGTAATTTGCTTTCAGTTCGTTCACCATCTGCGTCCCGATCGTCCACGAATGGTGCAGGGTCACGGTCTGAGTTTTGACTGCATTGGTTACGGCATTCCCCGGTAAAAGCGCGCCATTGAATGCATCCTCGCGCGCCCAGGAATACCGGCCCCACAGGTTCATGCGGTCGTTAATTATATAGTCGATGCGGCCGGCCGTTTGGTCCCAGTTCGTGGGATCGCTTACGACCCCAGAGAAGTTGTCGCGCAACTGCCCGGATATATTTGGCGCGGGGGTGTATTGCGATTGAAGCATTTTGGCCGCCGGGCCGTTCCAACACTGCTGCGGGATTTGCATATTCGGCCATGGAACATTGGTGTTGGGATTCGGGTTGTAGCAGCCCGCAGGCAGCGTATTGCCGGCGAAGAATTTCGAGGAGCCATCCGGATTTGTGACATGCGGCATGTAGATGGGCGTTCCATAAGCGGAGAAGTCGCCGTTCTTCACGCCGGGTAGAGGCACAGTGGTCAACGACGTACCGTTGGTACGGTCGCGCAGACCTTCGTAGGTGCCAAAGAAAAACAGCTTGTCTTTTTTGATCCTGCCGCCGGCCGTAGCGCCGAACTGGTTGCGCCGGAAGGGAGGCTTGGGAGCCGGACCACCCGCATTAATGTCATTAAAGAAATTCTTGGCATCCAGCACATCGTTGCGCAGGAAGTCGTAGGCCGTGCCGTGGAGCGAATTGGTGCCGCCCTTGGTGACGGCGTTAACCTGCGCGGCGCCGCGTCCGAACTCGGCGGTATAGGAGTTGGTCTGCACTTTGAATTCCTGGATTTCATCAATGGACGGGATGGCGGCGATGGTGTTGGAGTCCGGCGAGGTATTGACGGCGCCATCCAACAGATAATTGGTGTCCTGGGCGCGCGCCCCACCCAGCGAGTAAAAGTCGCTGCCGCGCCGCCCGACGTTGCGCGTATCCTGGAAGCCTGTATTTCCGTCTTTGGTATACGTCACACCTGGCCCTAGCGTTGCCAGATCCAGAAAGCTGCGTCCGTTCAGCGGCAGGTCCACGATGTGCTTGTTATCGACCACCTGGCCGATCGTGCTCGATTCGGTTGTCAGCAGCGGGGCCTCGCCGGTGGTTGTGACGGTTTCCGTGACCTGGCCGACTTCCAGCGTGACGTCCACGCGCGCCTTCTGTTCCACCTGCAGCTCAAACGCTGGAACCGTCGACGTCCGAAAACTGGCGTGCTTCACAGTGATCGAATAGTTGCCCGGCTCGAGCGCCGTAACCGTGTAATCGCCGGTACTCGTGGTGCGCGTCACGTGCGGTGTGTTGCGATCGACATTCGTGACGATTACTTCAGCATCCGGCACGACGGCGCCGGTCGAGTCAAAGACCAGGCCGGTGATGCTGCCGGTTCCGATTTGCGCGAAAGTGAGTCCCGCGAAAAGAGCGAGCGTCGCGAGAAAAAACAGCACTTTGAAGAGATTTGAGTTGGCGATTTTGGTCTGTTCGGTCATTGTGAGACTCCTCTGGATCGGCCTGGAATCTCGGTCGATCCCCGTAATGTCCTGCAATCAGTGCCCCTTGCACCCTCCGCCGACGGCCTAAATCGAGTTGTTGTCCCGTCAGCAAGAAAGCGTTTGTTTCAGGAAAGCATACATCCTGTTGCAGACTAAAGCAACTACACCCGGCAGCCTTTGTCCTTCCGTTACAAGCGTTTCCAGCCTTTGCGAAACGCGATTGCAAGCCCATCAGCCCAAGTTATCGCCGCCATCAGCAACTTCAATTGGACTTCCCGGCCGTCTCGCCTTAAGCTTGTGATAGACGATTCAAACCTAACGTTTCAGCGGGCCTCGCTGACCCTTTCATTTCTCTCCGAAGAGAAGTTTTTTAGTTACGCCATCCGAGGAGGAAAGATGCTCAAACACAGCGTTCCCAAGGCGAATTTCATTTTGCACGCGTTGGAAGAATCTTTGGCGGCTCAACTGTGCCAGGCTGCTTTTGAACCGGGCCACGCCTTCCACCCAGCACGGTCTACGGCCGAAACCCTGCTGTTAGCGGAGCGGCTTCACGCGCATGCCATCTTCTGTAATTCCGAGCCTCGCCAGTACCAGGCGCTTCTTAACGAAGTGAAGCTGAGAGGGCTGCTGTTGCCGGTCGTAGTGGTGAGCCGCCTTCCTGAGGTGTCGGAGTGGCTGGATGCACTCGATGCGGGGGCTGCGGACTATTGCGCCGCGCCCTTCGAGCACCAGCATATGTCCTGGCTCATTGAATCTGCTTTATTGGCTTCGCAGCACGCAGCCTCGTTTGCATAACGCCCCTGGCCGTTCCCTAGCTTCAGGTTCGTCCTTGTCCGGGAACTCCGAAGTTTCCCTTCATTAAGAGTTAACAAATCTATAGCTTCGTACGGAGGGAAAACCTTGTTCCGAAAAGCGCTTCGAATGCACGCTGTGCTGGTGTATGTGGCCGCCCGGCTCTGGGCACAGGGGTTGACGGGTCCGGTAATGGTAAAAGGCGAGATCGACGCGACAGGCAGGCAGCTGCCGGTTCCCCTGACGGTCGAACTCGTGGCCTCTGGACACGGCTTGCGGTTCGGGCATGCCCTCGTATCGCCTGACGGCAGCTTTGCCTTTCAGGACGTGCCGCCAGGGCAATACGAATTGCGGATTACTAACGCATGGGGTGATCTGGTTGCGCGCGATTTTGTATCCGTCAACGGCGCTAGCGGACCCCTGGTGGTGCGGCTCCCAGGCCAGCCGGCTAACTCGCCGCCTGTAGATCCGGTTTCGGTAAGGCGCCTTACGCACCCGATTCCCCGGAAAGCTCAGCGGGAATTCGAAAGGTCGCACCAAGACGTGCAGAGAGGCCGGCTTCAATCTTCCATAAGGCACTTGCAGCGTGCAGTGGAGATCGCGCCGGATTACGTGGAGGCGTACAACAATCTGGGGGCTCAGTACATCGCGCTGAATGATTACGAGCGCGCTATCCAGCACCTTCAAACCGCAATTCGGTTGGATTCATCTTCCGTTCCGGCGAAAGTCAATCTCAGTCTTGCACTTTGCTTGTCGAAGCGATGCGGCGACGCGGAACCGATCGCGCGTGATGCGGTCCGAATCGCACCCGGCTTGCGGAAGGCACATTACGTGTTGGGGCTGATTCTTGCGGGCGAGGATGAGGACCCGCCGGGCGCTGTGGAACACCTTGAAAAATCCGCTGTCGAGTTTCCCAATGCTCACCTGGTGGCAGCGGGAATCCTGGTGCGCCACGGAGACGCGAGGCGTGCGGCAAACCAGTTGCGCGACTATCTAGCAGCGTCCCCGCAGGCGAGGAATCGCGAGCAGATCCAAAGTTGGCTGGCTGCTTTGGAACACTAGTGGCAAAGGCGCGGCTCTCCGGTCATTCGGCCTGGCCCTCCCCACTCGAAACCACATCCTCTGCCAAAATGATGGCCTCAGCCAGATCGCGCATGGGCCGCCGCAGCCGCCGGCTTTCATTGCGCAACCTCAGGTACGCCGATTCTTCCGACAGTTTATATTTGGACTGAAGGATTCCTTTTGCGCGCTCCACCAACTTGCGAGTTTCGAGTTGCCGCTTCATCTCCAGCGTCTCTTCCTGCAGCCGCGCGTTCTCTTCTGTCAGACGAGATTTCGAGATCGCGCCGCCCATTTGCTCGCCCATGAACGTGAGCAGCGCTACCTCCTCTGGAGCGTGTGCGTGCGCCCGTTTATGATGCACATTGATGACGCCGATGACATCGCCTCCGCTTACCAGCGGCACCGAAAGCAAAGCTTCGAAGGTGTCTTCGACCAGGGCAGGGAAGTTCTTGAATCGCTTGTCTGTGGCAGCTTTCGATGCCAGGGCCACCACTGCCCTGTGTTCGGCCACCCAGCCCGTTACACCTTCTCCTGGCTTGATGCGAATATTTCCAATCTCGGCGGAATGAGGGATCTGGGAGGCACGAAGCACAACTTCGCCGTCCGGCTCTGCCAGGTAGATCAGGCACGCATCACAGTTCGTGACCTCAACCGCCAAGTGCACCAGTTCCCGCAGCATCTGGTCCAGTTCCAGGCCGGAACTGACAATTTTGCTGATCTGGTGCAGGATCTCCAGTAACGATGTCATGACGCCATTTTGAGCGTAGTGTGGAGGTCCGGAAGGGTCCAATCAAAAGTTTCTATGGCCGGTATGGCAAATTCGGTCCGCCGCGGATCGCCCGGCGAAAACGGTAACCAGCTTCGCGTTATCAACGTCTTTACCATCACGTTTAAAAGCTTGGTACCAGTGCAATGCTGCGGCGTTGCGGCTGCCGGTTCGTTGTGATATGAATATTCTCAAGTCGTACACCTCGATCCACGGAACGTTCTGCTCTCGGATTGAGTTCAACGATCCTGACAACTCTTGAATCAAAGGAAGGTAAGCTGTGGAGTCCGCAAATAGAAAACTCATCCGTCCGTCCTTCAATGAAATCAAGGAGCAGTTGACCTCTCCCCGCCGTGCGCCACAAAAAAGGCCTGTTCCGCCCGATCAAACCAATGCCGAAAACTTCTATTATGTGAAGCAGATGCAGGCCAAAACGCCCATGGTGTTCGTTTTGCGCGACGGCGAAAAACTTCACGGCGTCATTGAGTGGTACGACAAATCCTGCCTCAAGGTAAATCGCGACGGCGAGCCCAATTTGCTGCTCTACAAGCCCAATATCAAATACATGTATAAGGACGAGCAGTCCTAGTACGTTTAGTGTAGGGGCGTCTTCGCCGGCGATTTGAGAACATAGAAGCAATATGGCTGAAGGTCTGAGGCCGATTCGCGTCCGTGACCTCCTGGAAAAGAAGCGCAATGGCGAGCGCATCGTCATGCTCACCGTGTACGACGCGACTATGGCTCGCCTGCTCGATCGCGCCGGCATCGATATCTTCCTGGTGGGCGACTCTTTGGGGATGGTGATTGAGGGACACGAAACCACCTTGCCCGTCACGCTGGACGCTATGCTCCACCACACGCAGGCGGTGGGGCGAGGGACCAAGCACGCGTTCGTGGTGGCGGACATGCCGTTCCTCACCTACCAGGTGACCGTTTCCGAGGCGGTTCGCAATGGCGGACGTCTGATTCAAGAGGGCGGCGCCGCGGCGGTGAAACTCGAAGGCGGCCGCGCTGTACTGGAGGTGATCGAGCGCCTGGTGGACGCGGGAGTCCCGGTCATGGGCCACCTGGGCCTGATGCCGCAGCACGTCCACCAACTGAGCGGCTTTCGCATGCAGGCGAAAGACCAACGCGACGCCGACCGCCTGATCGAAGAAGCCCGCATGATCGAACAAGCCGGCGCTTTCTCCCTCGTGCTCGAATCTATTCCTGATGAAGTTGCCGCATGCGTCACTTCTGAGCTGGGCATTCCCACCATCGGGATTGGCGCCGGTCCGCATTGCGACGGCCAGGTGCTGGTCAGCTACGATGCCTTCGGCCTGAGCGATGTATCAGTCCCGCCATTTGCCAAGCAGTACGCCAAGCTCGGAGATTTGATGCTGGAGGCGGCCAAGGAGTATGCCGCGGAGGTGCGTGACGGCCGATTTCCGCCGCTCCGTCGCAGTCATTTAGTTTCCGCTCCTGGCGAACTGCACAAGTGAACGCTAAGGTCATCGCGTCCAGTCAGGAAATTCGGGACGCGCTAGCAACTGTCCGAACAACCGGAAGGACCATTGGGTTGGTGCCCACCATGGGCGCTCTTCATGCCGGCCATGGGCGGCTGATCGAAACTGCACGCCGCGAAAACGACTGCGTGGTGGTGAGCGTTTTCGTAAATCCGATTCAATTCGATCGACGCGATGATTATGATCGCTACCCGCGTCCGCTCTCGAGTGATGTGGAATTCTCGTCCAGGCTGGGCGTTGATTTAGTTTTCGCGCCGTCGATAGAGGAGATGTATCCCAGCGCCCAGCGTGCATTTGTCGAGGTAACCAAAGTCAGCGAGCGTCTCTGCGGCCAGTTCCGGCTCGGCCATTTTCGTGGAGTTGCCACGGTAGTTCTCAAACTGTTGAATATCGTCCAACCCGATCGCGCTTACTTCGGTGAGAAAGATGCGCAGCAGCTTGCCGTGATCCGGCGCATGACTGCCGATTTGAACGTTCCGGTGACTATCGTGGAAGTGCCCACTCTGCGCGAGTCCGACGGGCTGGCGCTGAGTTCACGCAATCAACTCCTCAGCCCGGAAGAACGCCGCATCGCACCTGTGCTAAGCCGGGCGCTCGAAAAGGCACGGGATCTGATCTCAACTGGCGAAACGCGCGCGGACGGCATCAAGCATGAATCCTTGCGCGTATTGAACGAGCATCCCGAGGTTCGCGTGGAGTACCTGGAAATCGTGTGTCCCGAGGATATGCAACCGGTCGACCAAATTACCGGTCCGGTACGCGTGGCGGGCGCCATCTGGATCGGCCAGACCCGCTTGATTGACAATATCTTGTGTGTGCCAGGCGCCGGAGGATAACGCTACGTTTTTGAACGCTTTCGCAGCTCCAGCCGGTACTCTCTGCGCGTGAGCGCATCTTCGTAGCGTCTTTTTTCTTCCGAAGTTTCCGGAATCACGGGCGGGACTCCCAAGCGCTTTCCCTTATCGCCTACCGCGACGAACGTCAGATATGCCGACGAGGTGTGCAGCCGGTCGCCGGTCCTCAGATCCTCCACCCAAACCTTCACGCCCACTTCCATAGACGTGCGGAACACTCGGTTCACCGAAGAGCGCAGGAGAATCAGTTGTCCGATGTGCACCGGGTGGAGAAAATTCATGTGGTCCACGGAGGCCGTCACGACCGGACACCGTGCATGCCGCAACGCCGCCAGTGCGCCTGCCAGATCGACAAGATGCATCACCTTGCCACCCAGGACGTGTCCCAGCACATTGGCATCATTGGGCATGGCGAATTCCGAGTATTCGGACTGCGATTCCCGGACGGGTTTGCCTTGCATGCGCGCTGTCTTGCCGGTCAAGTGGATGTTGGCCTACGGCGCAGATAGCTCGCCACATAAGCGCCGGCTTGTTTTTCAATCAGCGGATCGGAACCTGCGACTTCGAATTTGCCGGCCGTCCGCGAGAATTCGAGCGATCCCTGGGAGTGCGGGCGGTGGTCGCTCTCGACAGCGAAACGCACGAGAATCCGTTGATCGGCGTCGCGCGCGATTGTAAATCGTACAGAGTCGGGCCCCGCCGCTTGCGGAAATCGCGAGCACTTCCCGCGCGCGTAGCCCATGTTGCAGCAGTCGCTGAGAAGCCGCTCGTCGGGCTCAAAGCCCGCTCGATCCGCGTGGCACACGCCAAACCAGAAATCGCGCAACGGCAGGAGCGTCCCAGCATCGGCGCGATGTTTTATGGGCTCGAAATGCGGGCACGCCACCGAGGTATAGTAGCACAGGGATGTCGGAGAATCGGCTCGAACTTCTGAAGAACATGGTCGCGCAGAATCCGGGTGACAGTTTTGCGCGCTACGGTTTAGCCATGGCCTGCGCCAGCGCCGGCGATTACGCGCAAGCAGTGGAGCATTATCAGAAACTGCTGGAAATAAATCCCAAGTACGTAGCCGCGTACTATCATGGCGGCCAGGCTCTTGAAAAACTCGGCAAACTCGACGAAGCCCGCGAACTCTACCGGCGCGGGATCGACATCAGCACGCAGATTGGCGACCTGCACACCCGCAGCGAGCTGGAAGCCGTGTTGGATCTGTTGGCGTAAGACGGAACTCCCGGCGACCAACTTTCGTACCGCTTACAGAGGTGACGTGTGGAAACGTTCTGGAACGATCTTCGATACTCCCTGCGCATTTTGGGCCGCGACCGCGGCTTCGCGACTGTCGCCCTCCTGACGCTGGCACTCGGCATAGGGGCCAACACCGCCATTTTCTCGATCGTCAACAGCGTCATCCTGCGGCCTCTCGCATACCGCAACCCAGACCGCTTGTTCGCCATTCACGAAGTGATTCCCAAGGTGAGCAATCTCTATCCTGAGCTGCCCGTAAACCCCATGCACTTCCTGGAGTGGCGCAAACGCTGCACGTCATTCGAACAGGTGGCTGAACTCGGAACCTATTCGCCTAATCTGACGGGCTTAGGACAGCCGGAGCAACTAGGAGGGGCTCGCGTTTCGGCGAATTTCTTGTCCATGCTCGGTATCCAGCCGCAACTGGGCCGGGGATTTCTGGAAGAAGAGGATCGTCCCGGCCGCGGTGATGTGGTGATCCTGACGGATTCGCTCTGGCGGCGCCGCTTTGGATCGGACTCGTCGATCGTTGGCAAGAAAATCACGGTGGAAGGCCGTCCCCATGTGGTTGTGGGTGTGCTACCTGCCGCTTTCCATTTCGCGAGCGGGAACCAGTTAGACAGGCTCATCACCCTTCCCGAGAGAACTGAAATCTTCAGACCAATGGCGCTCGATCTCAAGGACGGCGGCATGGAGGGAAATTTCAATTACTTGGCGATTGGAAGTCTGAAAGAGGGCGTCAACCGCGAGCAGGCTTTGGCCGAGTTGAATGTGGTGCAGGCGGACATCGCCAAGGCATTCAAGGACAAGACAGAATTGAAAGCGGCCCTGTCGCCGCTTCAGGACTACATGGTCGGCCCGGTTCGTCGCGGTCTGATGGTTCTGCTCGGCGCTGTTGGAGCGGTGCTTCTGATCGTCTGCGTAAACCTGGCGAATCTATCGCTGGTGCGCGGCGCGGGGCGAAGCCGCGAATCGGCCATTCGTGCTGCTTTGGGCGCCGGCCGCGCTCAATTGCTGCGCCAGCCACTGATCGAGAGCCTGCTGCTGGCGGTGATGGGCGGCGCGTTAGGCGTGCTCCTCGCGTTCTGGGCGATGAATTTGCTCATCAAGAGCGCGCCCGTGGATTTGCCGCGCATGGACGAAGTCCGCCTCGATGGCTATGCTCTTGTGTTTGCGCTGGCGATTTCTACCGTCACCGGTCTGGTGTTCGGAGTGCTGCCAGCTTTGCGCATGACACGCATTGCCCCGCAGGAAGTGCTGAAAACGGGCGGCCGTTCCTCAACTGAAGGAATACGCGGCACACGCCTGCGCGGGTTACTGGTGAGCGTGGAGGTGGCGCTGAGCGCCGTGCTGCTGATTGTAGCCGGCCTGCTGATCAGCAGCTTCGTGCGTCTCATGAATGTGGATAAGGGGTTCTCGGCGGAGCGGCTACTGGCCGTCGATCTGAATACCACAGGCGCAAAGTACCAGAAGGACGCAGCGCGTGCTGAGTTTTACAGGCGGGTTGTGGCAGGTGTGCAGGCGCTACCTGGTGTGCGTTCGGCAGGAATCACCAACGGGATGCCCTTGCGGGGCGAAACGTGGGTCGACGTCATCTGGCTCCCGGGTGAGACACGTCCGATGTTTGAACGTTTAGCGACCAACTCCCGCTTTGTGAATCCCGATTATTTCAGGACTCTTGGCATCCCGTTCCGCAGCGGACGGCCGTTCGAGGAAAGCGATCGCGACAAGAACGTCGTCATCGTTGCCCAGCGCACGGCGGAGCAGTTGTGGCCCGGCCAAGATCCGGTGGGGAAACGCTTGTACCGCGGGGATGAGAAAGTGCGTGAGGTCATCGGTGTGGTTGGCGACGTGCGCACCACCTTGCAGCAGGGGCCTGTCGTCACGGTGTATTTTCCGTACGGACAAGAGCCGATCTCCGAAGTCGCGCTTATGGTTCGGACCGCTATGGACCCGCGCTCAATCGCTGCCGCGGTGCGCAACGAGATCTGGAAGATAGATCCTGAAATCCCGGTGCAGCAAACGAAAACGATGGAAGAGGTGATCTCGGAAGCTGCCGCGCCCCGGCGTTTTCAGATGCTGCTGGTCCTGCTGTTTGCGGCGTCTGCGTTGTTGTTGGCCAGCCTGGGAATCTACGGCGTGGTCTCCTATACCGTCGCTCAGCGCACCAACGAGATTGGCATCCGGGTAGCGCTCGGTGCTCACACTGCCGACGTTTATCGCATGGTGCTGCGGCAGGGGCTCACGCCCGTGGTAACGGGCTTGGTGGCCGGTGTGGCGTGCGCCCTGGCGCTCGGCCGCCTGCTGACCAGCTTGCTATTTGAAGTGAGCCCGGCCGACCCGGTCACTATTGGCGCGGTGATCATCGCGCTGGCCAGTGTCGCGGCGTTCGCGTGCACTGTGCCCGCTCTGCGCGCTACGCGGGTAGATCCCATGTCGGCTCTGAGATACGAATAGCCGGCGCTGCGCACCGGGCGATGCGTTGCATCGCGGACGCGGCGACGCGGGGACGCGGGGACGCGGCGACACGGTGAGGGAACTGGCTGCAAGTCTATTGCTGGAACATCGAGATTCCGGCTATCCCGGCGGCGCCCGCCTCCAGGCACTGGCTCGCGTTTTCCTCCGTAACACCACCCAGCGCGAGCACCGGGATGCGCACGGCCTTCACCGCTTCGCGGAGAAGATGCAAGCCTATCGGCGGACCATAGGCTGCTTTCGATTCGGTGAAGTAGACCGGCCCGAATACGGCGAATTCGGCGTGTTCCTGATCCGCGCGCTTCACTTCGTCCAGAGAATGACAAGAGACACCGATGAGGAATCCGGCGGGCACGATCTGCCGGATGGTCGATGGGGCGATAGAGTTGGCTGGCAGGTGCACGCCGCCGGCTCCGCAAGCGAGAGCCACGTCCGTGCGCTCGTTCACCAGAATCCTGGCTCCCTGGGGATTGGGAAGCTGAAGCACGCGGCGGACGAGTTCCGCAAGTTCGCGGGCACTGAGATCCTTTTCGCGAATCTGAATGCGCTCGATGCCGGCCGCCAACACGCGGGCGATGTTCGCGATCAGAGGCGGTACGCCGCCCAGCGGTTTGCGATCGGTAATGTAATAGCGGATCACGCGAGCGGCGTATAGTAGCGCTCGCCGGCACAGGCTTTGCACAGCACGCGGCCGTCGCGCAGCACTTCGCGTTTGAAATTGATTCCCTCACCGCATACTTCGCACGTGCGGCGCTCGCCCTTGTAGCCCGGGAACTCCTCCGGTCCGAGCGCAACCCGCACCCACTGGATGGAGAACAGATCTTTGTCCGGCATCTCCCGGTATGCTCGCATCTGCTGCTGGTTCTTGTCGGCGATCTCGGGATAAAGTTCCCGGGCGAGCTGCTTGGAAGTCTCGCGCGCGACAACGCGTACCGCCCGGTCTTCTTTCAAATCGCAGAACGTTGCGGCGACTTTACCAAAATCCCGGAATTTGAGCGCGCGCTTGCCCAAGCGGCATCCGGTGACAATGGGCACGGCGTCCGTGGCGCAGCGGTCGATCTCCACAAAGGTCACCAGGCGTTTGCGATCGCGGCCCGCGGGGTCCTCGAGGCCCAGTAATTTCATCCCGTACATTGCCATGCGCAGCCCGAGAATCTGGCCCGCGCACATGTGGCCGTGGGCCTGCTCAGCGAGGACGGCGTATTCATCGAGTGATTTCATACACGCATGGTTCCCTACAATACTCGCAACGCGTCAGACGGGAACTCGATCACCCAGTCCTTATTATCCTTCTGACGCTCGAATTCCTGGCGCGGCATGTCCACTGAAATGTCGCCTGAGAATTCCAGGTGCACCGATTGCGGCCGTTCGGCGATGCGCACGAGCTTGGCTGGCACCTGGTTGGGCTCGGAGCGCGAACCGTTCTGGCGTGTGGCACGAAGGTCCTCGGCGCGAACGCAAAGCCAGACGCGATCGCCCAGCAGGCGTCCCGGAAAATAGGTCCCGTTGATTTCGTGATTCTGAAACTTGAGGCGGCTGGTGTTCCGGCCCGGATCGAGGGCCAAAATTTCCGCTTCAAACAGGTTCGAGGCCCCCAGCAGCCGGGCCACGTCCACACTGGCAGGTTGTTCCAGGATGTCGCGTGGGGCGCCGCTCTGCACGACACGGCCTTCGCGAAGGATCAGCATTTCTTCCGCCAGCTCGAAACACTCTTCCAGGTCGTGCGTGACCAGCAGGATGGGGATCGCGAACTCCTCCCGGATTTTGCGGAGCAGGGAATACAGTTCGGCGCGTAGCGGCGCATCCAGGCCGCGCGCCGGCTCGTCCAGTAACAACAGTTGAGGAGTCCCAATCAACGCCCGCGCAATGGAGCACCGCTGCTTCTGGCCGCCCGAGACTTCGTGCGGCCGCCGGCCCGAGACATCCGTCAGGTGGAAACGCTCCAGCATTTCATTGACGCGCCGGTGCCGTTCCAGGCGCGGATGCCGGTCGGCGGCGAACACCAGGTTCTGCCGGATACTCATATGCGGAAACAGCGCGTAGTTTTGAAAAACATAACCGCAATGCCGCTCTTGCGGGCGCAGGCTCACACGGGAAGCGGCGTCGAACAGAATCTGATCGTCCAACAGGATCCGCCCGGCATCAGGTTGCACGAAGCCGGCAATGGAATCGAGGGTAAGAGTCTTGCCGGCGCCGCTCGGGCCGAACAAGGCTGTGACGCCGGCGCCTGCTTGAAATTCGATTTCGAGGGAGAACGCTGCTGAATCCGGGTGCTGGGGAAAGCGCTTGCTGATGCGCGCCTGAATCATCCTGTCACCTGACGCTGCTGCAGCCGGTTGGCGGCATACACGATGGCCATGGCCATAACGGAAAGCACCAGCACCATCACGCGCGCCACCATCGTGTCGCCGGCTTCCACCGCGTCGTAAATCGCGATGGCGGCGGTCTGGGTCCTACCCGGAATGTCGCCCGCGATCATGAGGGTGGCGCCGAAGTCGCCCAGCGCGCGGGCAAAAGCTAAAACCGTCGCGGCAATCACCGCGCGGCGCGAGAGCGGCAGCGTCACACGCCAGAATACGCGCCAGTCCGAAGCACCGAGGTTGCGCGCGGCTTTTTCATAGCTGCGGTCCACGGTCTCAAATGCCGCACGCGCCGATTTCACCAGGAGCGGAATCGCGTGTAGCGTTGAGGCCACCACCGCCGCCTGCCACGTGAACACCAGAGGGCCCCCGAATGCCCATTCGTAGACGTGACCGAGCGGGCTCGATCGCCCCAGCACCACCAGCAGGTAATAACCGAGTACCGTCGGCGGCAGCACGAGCGGCAGCGTGACCAGGGCGTCCAACAATTCCTTCCCGCGAAATCTGCGGTTGGCCAGCAGGTAGGCGATCCACAGCCCCAGAGCGAGCGAGATGAGCGTAGCCACGGCAGCGACGCGCAGGCTGAGCCAAAGCGGGAACCAGTTGACGGCCATCGAGGAAATTCAATTATATCTGCCGGAATCGCGCGCTAAAGTGGCGAAGAAAAGGAGGCTCGGATTCGATCGCCAGGCCGCGGATCTGGCTGCGCCGCTCGTTGACTTCCAGAATTGCTTCAACAACGTAGTCGATATGGCTCTGAGTGTAGACGCGCCTCGGAATGGCGAGCCGCAGCAATTCGTGCTGTGCGTTCGCGCCGAACATCACCGAGCCGATCTCGACCGAGCGGATTCCGGCGTGGCGATACAGCTCGACGGCCAGAGCCTGAGCCGGAAACTGCTCTTTCGGAATGTGCCTCAGCATCCGGCCGGCGTCGATATAAATGGCGTGGCCGCCGGGAGGCTCGACAATCGGCACGCCGTGATCCGCAATGTGCCGCCCCAGATAACCGGTGGACACGATGCGATAGCGCAGGTAATCCTCATCGAGTACTTCGACCAGACCCACGGCGATGGCCTCGAGATCCCGCCCGGCGAGGCCGCCGTATGTCGGAAAACCCTCGGTGAGAATCAATAGATTCGTTTCCTGAATGGCGAGCCGGTCGTCATGTGTGCAGAGCAGCCCGCCGATATTGGCGAAGGCGTCCTTCTTGGCGGAGAACGTGCAGCCGTCGGCGAAGGAAAACATCTTTTGTGCGATCTGCTTGGGACTCCATTCCGCGTAGCCGGGCTCTCGTTGTTTGATGAACCAGGCGTTCTCGGCGAAACGGCAAGCATCCAGATAGAGCGGAATCCCGTGTCGCGAGGCGACCTTTTTCACCGCGGCGATATTCTCCATTGAAACCGGCTGTCCGCCGCCCGAATTATCGGTGACCGTGATCATCACCAGAGGAACATTCGCTGCGCCCTCGGTTTCAATCAACCGCTCGAGCGCCACCACGTCCATGTTGCCCTTGAAATCGAGGCGGGCCTGCGTGTCCCTGGCTTCGGGCCTAGGCAGATCGACCGCCCGCGCTCCCGTAAATTCGATGTTGGCGCGCGTGGTATCGAAATGCGTGTTGTTGGGAACCACGTGGCCCTTGCGGCAGAGAACAGTAAATAGAATTCGCTCAGCCGCACGGCCCTGGTGCGTCGGGATCACGTGTTTGAACCCCGTCAGGTCTTTGACCGTTCGCTCCATCCGGTAGAAACTTTCGCTGCCCGCGTACGATTCGTCGCCGCGCATCATGGCCGCCCACTGCTCGGTGGACATGGCGCTGGTTCCGGAGTCCGTCAACAGATCGATCAGGATGTCCTTGGCGGCAATCAGAAAGAGGTTGTATCCGGCGCGATCGAGAAAGCGTTCCCGCTCCTCACGAGTGGTTTGCCGGAGCGGTTCGACGCTCTTGATACGGAATGGCTCGATGATGGTTTTCACGGGGGCCCTTCCCATACTGTAGATCAGCGAGACAGAGGCAACTGTGCGGCGACGCTATAATCAAAGTTCATGAAAGCCCGCGTGTACGTCTCTTTCAAATCCACCGTGCTCGATCCTCAAGGGCAAACCATCCGGTCGGCGCTCACCGGCCTGGGCTATCGCAGTATTTCTGATGTGCGCCAGGGCAAATTCTTTGAGATCGCCATCGATGCCGGCGCCAGCCGCGATCAGGTCCACAAGGACATCGACGCGATTGCACGCGACGTTTTGACCAACCCTGTCATCGAAGAGTACCGGGTGGAATTTCTGGACTAGGAGTCAACTACCCTTCTCTCTTTCTTGCGCGTCTACCACGGCAATGGCAGCCACATTCACGATATCGTTCACTTCAGCGCCATACTGCAGCACGTGGATCGGCTTGCTCATGCCCATAAGGATTGGGCCGAAGGCTTCGGCGCCGCCGATGCGCGCCAGCAGTTTGTAGGCCACGTTGCCCGCTTCCAGGTTCGGAAAAATCAGAACGTTGGCCCCACCCTTCAGCGTGCTGAAAGGATAGTCGTGCTCGATGATCTCGGGCACCACCGCCGTATCGGCCTGCATCTCGCCATCCACCATCAGCTCGGGAGCGCGTTCGCGTACCAACGCCACGGCGCGCGCCACTTTTTCTGCCAGGGGGTGGCGTGTGCTGCCGAAATTGGAGAACGACAACAGTGCCACTCGCGGCTCCTGTCCGAAACGCCGTGCCATCTCTGCTGCACAAATGGCAATTTCGGCCAAGTCTTCGGAGGTCGGCTCGATGTTGACCGTAGCGTCGGCCAGGAAGTAGATGTCACCTCGCGGCATGATGAGGACGTAAATGCCAGAAACCTTTCGCAGGCCGGGGCGGACCGAAATCACTTGCAGCGCCGGCCGGATGGTATCGGGATAGTGCTTCGTCAATCCGCCGATCAGCGCGTCCGCCTCGCCGCGGCGCACCATAAGGGCGCCGAAGACCGTGCCGTCGCGCAACATGTCATCGGCTTCGCGCTGCGTCATCCCTTTCCGCTGCCGAAGGCGGTACAACTCTTCGGCGTAGGCTGCGCGGTCAGGAACACTCGCGGGATCGACAATGCAGCTGGTACAGACCTGCAGATGCAAGTCGGCCATGCGATTGCGAATTAAAGCCTCATTGCCGAGGAGAATGGGAGACGCGATTTTTTCGTCCACCAGGATTTGCGCGGCACGCAGAATCTTGGGTTCCTCACCCTCCGGGAACACGATGCGTTTGGGCGCGCGCTGCGCCTTGTGGATCATCACGCGCATCACTTCCCGGGCCTTGCCTAGCCGGCGTTCCAGTTGCTCGCGATATTCCCCCATATCCAAGACTTGCTGGGCAACCCCGGTTTTAATGGCGGCTTCCGCAATGGCCGACGCTTCCCACACGAGCACGCGCGCATCGAACGGTTTGGGGATCAAATAGTCGCGGCCGAACTCGATCCGGTCGAGTCCGTAAGCGCGCCGCACCGAATCCGGCACGTCTTCCTTCGCGAGCGCGGCCAGCGACCGTGTCGCCGCGAGTTTCATCTCTTCGTTGATGGCGGTGGCGCGAACATCCAGGGCGCCGCGAAAGATGAACGGGAATCCCAAAACATTGTTCACTTGGTTGGGATAATCCGAGCGCCCCGTCGCGACAATGGCATCCGGCCGGGTCGCACGCGCCGCTTCATAGCTGATTTCGGGATCGGGATTGGCCAACACGAAAACTACGGGATTCTTGGCCATGGGCCGCAGCACTTCAGGCGAAACCGAGTCGCCAGACGACAGGCCTAACAATACGTCTGCATCGGAAAGCGCCTCGGCCAGCGTGCGCGCCTGCGTGTCCACCGCGAAGAATTCTTTGTAGGGATTCATGCCCTCTTCGCGCCCGCGGTAGATCACGCCCTTGCTATCGCACATGACGATGTTTTCGCGGCGCACACCCAGGGTCATGTAGTGCTTGGCACACGCAATGGCGCTCGCTCCCGCGCCGTTGAACACAATGCGAACGTCCTCCATACGCTTGCCGGCAAGCTCCAGCGCGTTGAGCAGAGCGGCGCCCGAGATGATAGCGGTGCCATGCTGGTCATCGTGGAAAACCGGGATCTTCATGGTCTGCCGCAGCTCTTCCTCGATGACGAAACATTCCGGCGCCTTGATATCTTCGAGGTTAATGCCCCCGAACGTGGGCTCGAGCAACTGGCAGGTGCGGATGATTTCCTTGGGATTCTCGGTAGCCAGTTCGATATCGAACACGTCGATATCCGCGAACCGTTTGAAGAGGACTCCTTTGCCCTCCATCACTGGTTTGCCGGCCAGTGGTCCGATATTGCCCAGACCAAGTACGGCGCTACCGTTGGTCACTACCGCCACCAGGTTTCCTTTCGAGGTGTACTGATACGCCAGGCTCGGATCGCGATGAATAGCCAGGCAAGGAACCGCGACACCCGGGGTGTACGCCAGGCTCAAATCGCGTTGCGTCAGGCAAGGTTTGGTGGGACGAATCGAAATTTTCCCCGCGGGCGCCGCTGCATGGTACTCGAGCGCGTCTTCATCGCGCAGTGTCATTGGATGTCCTCGCCATATGATGCCCATTCTATATAAGCAATCACTGTCGAGTGGCGTTGCGCTTAAGTCGACGTACTCCATCACGGTCAACAACGTGTTCCGATCCACTCCCTCCCAGAATCAACCGCGCCAGGGAGCATCTGCCTAAGAATGTGTAAGTTCGACGAAATGATATCCACAATAGTTAGTGAATATAACCCAGGCCCAGGTGTTTGACAGTACTCAGTAAATCGCGCAATAACAAGAACTTCGACGCGAAAAAGAAATCCAGATTCTATAATGTTTCTATGTGCGGAATCGTCGGCTACGTGGGGGAGAGGAAGGCAGTTCCGATCATCCTGGAGGGCCTGAAACGTCTCGAATATCGCGGCTATGACTCCGCCGGCATCGCCGTTTATTGCGATGACGATACGCTCGGCGTTCGCCGGGCCTCCGGAAAGTTGCGCAACCTGGAAGAAGTCATCCGGCAGAATCCCGTGGATGGCCGGTACGGCATCGGACACACGCGCTGGGCCACGCACGGCCGGCCCACGGAAGAAAATGCGCACCCGCACCGCGATTGCAAAGGCGATATCGTGGTGGTGCATAACGGCATCGTTGAAAATTACCTTTCGCTCAAGCACAAGCTCGAATCCGAGGGGCACGTGTTCACCACGGAAACGGACACCGAAGTCATTGCCCATCTAGTGGAAAAGCATTTCAAAGGCAACTTGGAAGAGGCGGTGCGAGCTGCTGTCAAGCAGTTGACCGGCGTCTTCGCACTGGCAGTGCTGGCCCGCACCGACCCGAATAAAATTGTCGCTGCTCGCAATGGACCGCCAGTCGTAATAGGGCTGGGCGATGGTGAATATTTTGTCGCTTCCGACGTGCCTGCCATCCTGCACCACACGCGCGACATGTTTTTTCTGGCGGATGGCGACATGGCCGTGCTTACGCATGACGGTGTGCGGCTCAGTGACTTCGAAGGGCGCCCGGTAAACCGCCAGGTCTCGCACATTCTTTGGGATCCCATCATGGCGGAAAAGGGCGGCTACAAGCATTTCATGCTCAAGGAAATTTATGAGCAGCCGCGCGCCGTGCGGGATACAACCCTGGGCCGTGTGGGGCAGGAATCCGGCCGCATCTTTCTCGACGAGATGGACATCTCGCCCAAGCAGTTCCGCGAGTTCCGGCAGGTCCGCATTGTGGCTTGCGGAACCAGTTGGCATTCGGCGCTAGTCGGAAAATTCATGATCGAGAAACTGGCGCGCGTTCCGGTGGAGGTCGATTACGGCAGCGAATTTCGTTACCGCGACCCGATCCTGGGAAGCGACACGCTGACGATCGTGATTTCGCAATCCGGCGAGACGGCGGACACCCTGGCTGCCCAGCGTGAAGCTAAGCAGAAGGGTTCCAAGACACTGGCCATCTGCAACGTGGTGGGCTCTATGATCACCCGGGAAGCCAACGGCACAGTTTACACGCACGCCGGCCCGGAAATCGGCGTGGCTTCCACGAAAGCCTTCACCTGTCAGCTTACTGCGCTCTTCATCTTCGCGATGTACCTTGGTCAGACGCGCGGCGTGCTGGATGAAGCGACCTCGAGATGTCTGGTTCAGGAGCTGCTTCGCGTTCCGGCGAAGCTCGAGACCGTGCTGTCACACGATTCGGTCTACGAAGAGCTGGGCCGCAAGCTGTTCCGCGCGAAGGAGTTTCTGTTTCTGGGCCGCGGCGTGCATTTCCCAATGGCTCTCGAAGGTGCGCTCAAGCTGAAAGAAATTTCCTACATTCACGCTGAAGGGTACCCGGCGGGCGAGATGAAGCACGGTCCAAACGCGCTGATCGACGAAGAGCTGCCCGTTGTCGTGCTGGCTACGCACGATCCTTCACAGCCCGAAAGTCGCGTGCTCTACGAAAAGACACTGTCCAACATTCAGGAAGTGAAGGCGCGCGAAGGCATCGTCGTCGCCCTGGTTACCGAAGGTGACCATGAGGCCAGCAAACTCGCGGACCACGCCATTTTCGTTCCCGCATCTACGGAACTCTTGTTTCCGATTCTCGAAATCGTGCCCTTGCAGCTGCTGGCCTACCACATCGCCGTGCGCCGCGGCTGCGATGTGGATCAGCCCCGCAATCTCGCCAAGAGCGTCACCGTGGAATGAAGCAAACCGTGGCCCGCGTTTCATATGTAGGGGGGACGCCCTCGTCCGCGCCGGACCCCCTGGTCCGGCTCTGCCATCACACCAGAAGCGAAGGCGGGGCGTCCGCCGCGGTCCGGGGGGACGGCCCCACCAAACGGCTGTCGTGAAGTGGGACTCCATTGAAGCAATTCACGCACCGCATGCAAGTTGCCACGCGGGGCAAAGGTTTGTATCCCATCACCGGAGAGATCGAAAAGTGGGCGCACGGCCAAAGCGTCAGCACGGGGCTGTTGACGGTGTTTATTCAGCACACTTCGGCGTCGCTGGTCATTCAGGAGAACGCCGATCCCGACGTGGTCCGCGATCTCGATGAGTTTTTTTCGCGCATCGTTCCCGAAGACGCATCCTGGTACCGTCACACCGCCGAGGGTCCAGATGACATGCCGGCGCACATCCGCGCCGCGCTCACGCAAACGCAATTGACCATCCCGCTGGTAGATTCCAGGCTCGCCCTGGGCACCTGGCAAGGAATTTACGTGTTCGAACACCGCGCCAGCCATCACCGCCGAAGTATCGTGCTGCATCTGGCAGGTGAGTAATCTCTGCGGTAAGCTCGATAAATCATGGCCAACAACCGCGTTGTGCACTTCGAGATTCCGGCCAATCAGCCGGAGGCGCTCACCATGTTCTATAGCGGCCTGTTCGGTTGGAAGTTTCAGAAGGTTGCGCTGCCCGGGCCAGAATACTGGCTATGCGACACGGGCTCGGACGGGCCGGGCATCAATGGAGCCGTGATAAGCGGCAGCACGCAACAGCCGTGGATGAATTACGTCGACGTTCCAAATATCGATGCGGCGATCGAAAAGGCAACGAAGCTCGGCGCAACGGTGGCGTTGCCGAAGATGCCGGTGCCGGGCGTCGGCGCGGTCGCGGCTATCGTGGACCCACAGGGAAACATCTGCGGACTGTGGGAGCAGATAGCGAGGTAGGCATTACCGCGGCTCCCAGTCGAGCGCGTAGATCTCCTGGACGCTGATATCGCGGGTGGCCAAAAGCGAATCCTCAGCCCCCAAACCCGTCCACCCGCCCCACCGCCCTCCGGCCAATTGTCCGAATTCGCTGAGGTCGGCGATCCGCTCAAGCTTGCGATCAATGACACGCACGCGGTAGAACGGCAGGTTTCGTTCAAACGGATTGTTGAAGTAGACGTACTTGCCGTCATGCGACCAGTCCGGATAACCCGACGGCATCCTGATGAGCTCCTCCCATCGCTTGCTCGTCCGGTCATAGATGGTCAATTTCTGGTAATCCGCGGTCATTGCTAGTATGTAGCGCCCATCTGGCGACCAGCGCGGCGAAAACAGGCCAGCGGAGTCCGGCAGATCCTGTGCTTGACGCGTCTTCAAGTCGAGCAGATGGATCGCGTTGCTCTTGGACGCACGGACGGATTCTGCGGCCTCGCCGAAAACCAGCGAGTTGCAATCGGCCGACCAGTTGGGGTCCAGCTCGTCGGTATCGGCGCCAGTCAGTTCCTCAGGACTCCCGCCTTGTGGCGCGATGATATATATTTTCCAGGGTTTGCCCGGCGTGCGCGCGCTAAAAGTGATTCGTTGCCCATCCGGCGACCAGCGCGGCGGACCGCAGACCATCGGCGGAAAGGTCAGTTGGCGCCGGTCGCTGCCGTCAGCCTTCGACTGCCATAGGATCCCAGCCGGATAGGAAATGTAAGCCATGAATCGGCCATCCCGCGAGTAACTCAGACCCTCCCCCGACAGACCGGGAAGAAACGGAACAAAGTGGCCTCTCCCGGTATCAAACCGAAGCACCTCACCTCTGGGCAGAACGCCGACAAAAAATATCCGTTTACCGTCCCTGCTCGGCATGGGCGCATAAGCGTTCATTGCTCCCTCAGTCAGCCGGACCGGAGCGCCAGAAACCTTCTCCCAGAAAGCTGTTTTCTCGCGAATCGCCCATACGCTCGCCACACCGTTGCGCGTCGATTGGTAAACGAAATGCTTGCCGTCGGCGGTCCAGCTGCCGCAACAGTCATTAAGCCGGCCATCGCTCCACAAAGTGTGTAGATGATTTCCATCCGCGCCGATCTGCCAGAGCCGTCCGGTTCGCGACTTGGGATCGAGTACGGTAAACCGGATCAGCGCGCCATCGGGCGACCAGCGGGGCCTGGCCACAATCCCGTTCAAGGTTGCCAGTTTTCGCGGCTCGGTTCCGTCAGCTTTGACACGGTAGAGGTCGAAATCACGACCGTAAACAATCTCCTCTGCGTTTGGCGACCAGGCGGCATCTGTGACCTGAAGGCCGCCTAACGGTCGCGCTTGACCCCCAGGAACCGGGAGCAGCCACAATGCAGCTAAAACATCGGAGAAGGGAGGTCCCTCTACAAGCAATTCAGGATGTTTGGAGGAGAGATCCGCCAGCCCGGCAAACCGGAACGGAACCGGAACGGGAATCACTTCGCCGCCGTCGACAGAGACTTGTGTCAGGTGGAATTCCTGGGCATCGGCAACATCCTGATGGGCCGGTCGAAAAGATCCCTCCGCGAAATAGAGCCTCGTTCCGTCTGTCAGCAGCGGCTCGGGAACTTCTGCCGTGCCGGCGGCCTTGGTCTTTCCATCGTTGGTTAGTTGCACCGTCCCAGCCACCCTGGGAGGCGGTATCGTTGGCCTCAAGACGAAGGCGAGTGCCGCTACAACAATCGTCGCGGACGTTCCAAGCAAGACGCGTTTGCCCAAGCGAGTGCGCGAGGGTAGCGCGGTCGGGGGAGCTGCAGGGAGCTGGGCGGTAAACTCCATCGTTGTTGTGCCCGGCATGCCGGAGCGCCCAAATTGCTCACGCCGCAGCCGCTTCAGGTCAGCCCGTATCTCGGAGGCGCCCTGGTACCGCACTTCCCGGTCCTTCTCTAGCGCCTTGCTGATAATGCGCGCCATTTCAGCGGGCAATTCAGGGTTCAGCTGCATCGGCGAGGCCGGGATTTTGTTCAGAATGCCATCGAAAATCGCGGCCGGAGTGCTGCCTGGGAAGGCCACGAATCCCGTAGCCATCTCATAAAGCACCGCACCGAAGCTGAACAAATCGCTGCGCTGGTCAATCTCCTCGCCCAACGCCTGTTCCGGCGACATGTATGCGGCCGTCCCGACAGCGGAATTGGGGCTGGTGAGAGAATCTCCCCGCGCACCGGTTAGCAATGCCGTCGGGGCCTGCGTGAACGTGGGCGGTTCGATTAACTTCGCCAGGCCGAAGTCCAGAATGATAGGCCGGCCCTGAGCCGTCAGAAAAATGTTCCCAGGCTTGATGTCCCGGTGAATCACTCCGCTCGCGTGAGCCGCAGCCATACCGTCCGCGATCTGAATCGCCATGTCCAGCAGCTCATCGGTCCGGAACAGTCTTCCTCTGAGCCGCTGGAACAGCGTCTGGCCTTCCAGAAACTCCATGGCGATGTACGGCCGGCTCTGATGTTCCCCAATGTCGTAGATTGTGCAGATATTCGGATGGCTAAGCGCCGCCGCCGCACGAGCCTCCCGTTCGAAGCGCTCCAAAGCCTCGGGTTCCTGGCCCATTCTTCCGGCAGAAACTTTAAGGCAACGCGGCGGTTAAGTTTGGTGTCCTCCGCCGCGTAGACCACACCCATACCCCCGCTGCCAAGTTTGTCGAGGATTCGATAGTGCGAGACGGTAGTGCCCGTCATTTATGGCTTAGCTGTGTCCTCTCGGGAACTCTCAGATTAGCGCAGAAAATTTTGCGATGCGCACAATTCCGCTCTCTGGACTGTCACAAACCGGCCTCGACCCGGTCTTAATTCATGACTCGCCCACGGATGTACCAGACTAAACATACAGGATGCCAGAATCTAACCATCCACCGATGACGCCGCATGAAACCGAACGTGCGGCCGCGAGAAACCTCGACGCGTCCCGGCAGGTCCCTACAGAAGCCTTCGATCAGCATCGAAGTCTGCTGCCGTCGATCGCCTATCGTATGCCGAAGACATGGTTCAGGAAACCTTTATCCGCTGGCAATAGGCGTCTGCCGGCGTCGCCATCCACTCGCCCAGGGCGTTCCTGGTGACCATCATCAGCCGCCTGTGCATATCAACCACTTGCAATGCGCGCGAGTGCGCCGCGTCCGATCCACCCGGTGGGTCGGCCTGCTCCTGGTCTCGTCGTATTTTGGCGGCGCAATAGCAGCCCATCTGGCGAATCACCCGTTCATCGCCGGCGGTCCGTTCCTTGCGTCAATGCCAGCAGCAGTTAACCAAAGATAACTAACTCCACCCAACTATTTGGAATCTAGCCGGTTCTCGCCCTCTTTGCTAGAACGTTAGTACCGCTCCCTCTGGTCGCGGCTCAGCAAAACTGGTTCGATCCTGAGAAGCGGTACCGCTAGAATCGCATGAACTCTAATCTGGATGAGCCAGCCAAAGGCCAGCGAGCAGTGACATGAATGTCAAGCTGATCCCCAGCCTGGAAAAGGACCCGATTCTGCTAGCGCGCTGTAAGCGGCCGGCCGGGCAATGGGCGCTGCTGGCAGTATTCTCACTTCTGTTGATCATATTCGGCCGTGAGTGGCTGGCAGTCGCTGCTTTTCTGGCTCTCACTACGGCCTTCCCCGGCCACCGGCGCCGGGTGATCAGCGCGTTCAGCATCGTGGTCGCGCTGGCACTCCCGAACTGGCTCGATCTCCCGTTCCTTGATCACGTGGCCGCCCAGGAAGGGCTGGCCCATGTGCCGGGATTCGTCATTCGCCTGGTCGTGGCGGCCGTCTTTGTTCTATTGGCCGGACTTGCGGCATTGGCTTTTCGCTTCCCCCGGCGGCTGATCACGCGCCGGCCCGTGCTCGCTACCATTTTGTGCTTCTGTGCGCTCGTCGCCGCGGTATCGATGGCCCCGCTCACTGGCTTGAGCCGCGTGGCGGCTTGGATCGCCGTATTAGCAATTGCCCGCATGTTCTGGTTCTTCTGCTATACGCTCGCCGATCGCGGTTCCGGCAATCATCGCGACTCCGTGCCTCTGCAGGCCGGGCTCTGGCGGCCGGCCTGGATGGCGACCACGGCCTCCGGCACCCCCTTCGCCAAAGGCGCCGCCTACCTCCGCAAAATCGAGGCGCAAAACCCCGACGAGCTCGCCGTCACCCAACTCAAAGGCCTAAAACTGCTTGTCTGGGCCCTGATTCTGCAGATGGCCCTGATCTGTTATCACCTCGTCCTCTATCGAAAGCTGGGCATTCCGGAGTTTGAAGCCGCTTTCGGCCGCAGCTGCGCGGGCCATCCTTTCCCGTGGTATTGGAACTGTCTGAGCCTGATCGCGGTGTTCTTCTCGAACCTGCTGCAGGCGAGCATCTGGGGACATCAGATCGTCGCCTGTGCACGCATGGCCGGATTCCGCGCACTGCGCAACACCTACCGGCCACTCGAGTCCCGCTCCCTGGCCGAGTTCTGGAATCGCTTCTATTTCTACTTCAAGGAACTGCTGGTGGATATGTTTTTCTATCCCACCTATCTCCGGTATTTCAAGAAACACCCCCGGCTGCGCATGGCCGCTGCCACCATGATGGCCGCCTGCGCCGGCAACGCCATCTTTCATTTTCTCCGCGACATCTCTGTGGTAGCTGAGTTAGGCTGGTGGCGCGCGATAGCCAGCTTTCAGACCTATTTCTTCTACACTTTTGTGCTCGGCGTCAGCATCTCCATCTCACAGTTCCGCGCCCAGAGGAAGGAAGACCGGACACATTCCTGGTTGCGCCGCCGCCTTGTGCCCGTTCTCTGTGTATCGGCATTCTATTGCTTCATGCGCGTTTTCGACGACAGCAGCAGGACATATGGCCTGCGCGAGCACTTTATCTTCGTGGGGCGATTATTCGGGCTTTGAGAAACGTTAGTTACTTGGCGGAAATCCTACGACAGTCTACCGCACACCCGCCGGCCGCTCTAGTACTTCGATCAGCGCGGCGCGATCGACTTTGCCGTTAGTCGTAAGCGGCATCGTTGGGAGGCGGAGCACTTGAGTCGGAACGGCGTAGCGCGGCAGCCGTTGTAGCATAGCATCGCGGATTTCTTGCGGCGAACGCGCTTCGGTGCAATGAAACGCTACGATGCCCCTGGCTGAACCGTGATCCACGGGCCAAGCGACCGCAGCCACCGAATCCGAGTCACAGATCTGGCTTAGGTGTGCCTCAATTTCACCGAGCTCTACGCGGTGACCCAGAATTTTGACCTGGCGGTCAATGCGGCCGAGATGGTGATAGATACCCGACTCGTCCTGACAGACGAGGTCTCCAGTTCGGTACCACGTCTTCCCGTTGATGACGGGAAAGCGTGCCGCGGTGCGCTCCGGGTCCTGAAAGTAGCCTTTCGCCACCTGTGGTCCGGATAGCGCCAGCTCGCCTTCCTGGCCCGGCGGCAAGCATGTGCAGGCTTCGTCAAAGACGGCTGCTTCGAATCCCGGAAGGGGTTTGCCGATGGCTACCAGACCGCGGTTAGGCGTGATATTCGGAGGGTCTGACAAGCGCTCCAGCGTGCTGAACACGCAGCATTCGGTATGGCCGCAAATGTTGTCCACCTCGCTATTGGGCGCGGCTTGCCGCCAGGCCAAAGCCGAGCGGAGGGGCAGGGGCTCACCCGAGAAAATGGAATACCGGAGCGAAGGAAATGCCCTCGGTTGGAGCATTTTCAATTGTTCCAGAAAAACAGCAGTCGACGGCACCGAGGCCCAGACGGTGAGCTGCTGTTGCTGGATAAACTTCATAGGTGCCATCAACTGACTCGCGGGCACAGGGTGCACCGACGCACCGGCGTTCCACGGCGTGAACATGTCGTGTACAGAACCGTCAAAGCTCAGGTTGTAAGCCTTGGAAAACCGGTCCTCCGGCCGGAAACCGTATAGTTCCTGCAACATTTTCACCAGATGGCAGACGGCGCGGGCGGGAACGAGAACTCCCTTCGGCATACCGGTGCTTCCGGAGGTAAAGATCATGTAGGCCGTCTGTTCGGCTTCCACCGCACACGGGCGGTCTTGCGGATCGTACGATGGCAACTCATGAAAGCTGGTCAAGATTCGAGGCGGACAGGCTTGCCGAGCGGATCCGGTGAGAGCTTTTCGTCCGGCTTCATCCACCACCAGGCCAACCGGCTGGATGATCTGCAACAGCTGCGCGAGGCGTTGTTCCGGAAGTTGGGGATTGAGGGGCACGTACGCATCGCCGGCCCAGCATGCGCCCAGCACGCCCGCATACGCCTCTACGCTGCGAGAGGCCAGGACTCCCACAAATCCAGGCGGGCGCGAAGGTCCCGCGGTCAGCCACCGCGCCGTTCTTTGCGCTAGAGCTGCCAGTTCGGCATAAGATACATCATTGCCGGCGACAGTTACAGCGAGTCTCGATCCCTGGTTCCGGCTATGCTCATAAACCGGCTGTGCGAGATTGAAATTCATACGCGTAACGGGCTTGCTCCGAAGAGGGCGACGATGGAGTCCACGGAATCCAATTCGTCCTGGTCGAATCCGCGTTCCGCGAAATCCACTCCATACTCCTTCTCGATGAATACCAGCAGGGCTATCGTGTCAACCGAATCCAACCGCCCGCTGGCGATCAGTGAGTCGCTATCCGCAAAGCCGTTTTCATCGCCTTTCCGGCGGAGTAGGCTTTGTACAAGTTCTCGTACGGCCGCTTTTTCGTTCATAATTTGGTTACCATCAGACAACCGCTTCCCTTGGTCGCGGCTCGTTTCGGAAGGCTTAACTGAGCCGCGACCGAAGGAAGCGGTTGTGTGATACTAAGCCGGATTATCCGTCAGTTACTCCCGCAAGTCACGTTGTCCGAAGTTAGTAGTTTGATTAGCACCTTTGGCACTACGATATTGGTTGATGCGGAGCTTAAGATCAGGGTGTGGCCTCCCGGACCGGAGTAGGCCCGAGGAGTGTCAATGTTGGAACTAGTGGCGTTTGTGGCAGGCGCGTCAATCATGGCAATCGAGATTGTGGCGTCTCGTATCCTTGCGCCCGTTCTCGGAAATTCGATTGTCGTGTGGAGTAGCCTGATCGGTGTGATTCTTGCCGCGTTGAGCTATGGGTACTTGAAAGGCGGAGTGCTGGCGGATAGGAATGCTTCGGCGTCCCAACTCTCCTTGATCATTGTCTCGGCTGCGCTGCTGACCGCATTCGTTGCTGCCGGCAAGAATATCTGCCTTACGCGGATTAGCCGCATCCCGGACATTCGTGGCGCAGCCATCATCGCAGAACTGGTCCTGTTTGCGCCGGTATCGTTTGTTCTGGCGATGGTATCGCCGTATGTGGTGCGTCTGAAACTGAAGGAGGTCGGCACTACCGGAGCAACCGTTGGCAGGCTGTATGCGATTTCGACCATCGGCAGCATTGTAGGCACGTTTAGCGCCGGCTTTTATCTTCTGGCGATGATTGGCAGCACGGCCATTCTTTTTTGCATCTCCGGTTTGCTCCTGGCCTGTTCTATCCTGCTATCGGCTAATCGATTCCTCAGGCTGAAAATCGCTGCGGCCGGCATGGTTGCCCTGTGCCTCTACGTAGCACCGAGCACGGCGACTCCGTTTATTTCGGGTACTCACGTTTTTGAAAGCGATACCCATTACAACCACTGCTTGGTGTATGAAGGGGCTGATTACCAAACCGGTAGACCCAGCCGGGCTCTCCTTACCGATCGTTTCGCACGGCAGTCTGCCATCTTTACGGACAGGAACGATGACCTAGTGCTGGAATATCTGAAATACTTTCGATTCGGACCTCACTTTGTTCCAGATGCGCATCGCGCCCTTCTTCTGGGCGGCGGTGGGTTTACTTACGTTGCGGATTTTTTTCGTAGAAATCCAACCAAACGTCTGGACGTCGTGGAGTTAGACCCGGACTTAGTGAAAATAGCGGGTCGGTACTTCGGGTTGACGTCGGATGACCCCCGGCTCAGCGTCTTTACTCAAGACGCGCGCGTATATTTGAATCTTAGCCGGACTCAATACGATATCGTTTACTTAGATACGTTCGGGTCCGCTGCGATCGTTCCCCATTACCTGACAACGCGAGAGACAGCACGCCTCGTGTATCGCTCTCTGTCCGACAATGGCGTTGCGCTATTGAACGTGATGTCGGCGGTCTACGGGCCGAAAGGACGCTTCTTGCGCGCCGAGTTAGCCACTTATCGATCTGTCTTTCCGCGGGTCGAGATTTTCAAGCTCAACGACGACCCGGAATCTCTGGGCAATGTAATCATGGTGGCTTTCAAGAACCCAGCGGAGCCCCAATGGTCGAGCAATGACCCAGCAATCGCGACGCGCCTCTCTCGTCGCTGGACACGCCCCATCCCCATGGATGTTCCAATCCTTACGGACGATTACGCCCCCGTGGAAGTCTACATGATGAGATGGTTCTTTTGATGCCCTCAGTTTTTTCGAGAAGCGAATACTGTGAACAGGTTGGTACCTTTGAGCATCGGATCCTGTTCCGTGACGACATTCAGACCGTGCTTCGCTAAGAGGCCTTGAACCTGATCCAGACCGCCCGCCTCATCGTGGACCTCGATAACGGCTTGCCGAATGAGATCCCAATGATCGTTTCGAATTCCGGCGAGAACCTCTCGCTCACTCTTCTCGACATCTACTTTCAATAGATCAATTCGCGCTACACGCTCCTGATCTACTACTTCGGAGAGCGTCCGAAGGCTGCATGGAAACGTGACTTGTCGAAATTTGAAACCGAGAAGCCGTTCGGCGTCTTGCGGCGCGACGCCGCTGTTGACCATAAACGTCTTGGTGGCGCCGCGATCCGTTTCAAGGTCAGCGTGGAATCCTGACATCACGGAGTTTGCGGGATAGAATGTGAATTCCGCCGTGCCAGGCGCGCTCGACAGTCCGCATTCAAAGACGCGGGCGTCAGTTCCATGGAGTTCGATGTTAGCCTTCAGACACTCACAGGCCACCGGACTGGGTTCGAAGGCAAAGATCCGAACGCCGCGGCGTTCGCGATGAAAGAAAACCGTGGCCAGCCCAATATTAGCGCCCACGTCGAATACGCAGTCCCCGTCGTGAAGCTCGATGCCGTGTTGCAGGTAACAACGCGCTTCGAACACTTCGCGGTGGACAAACCGCGTTTCATCGGCATTCAGGGAGAAGACTTCCAGCCCATCTGGGAGAGTGAGTCGTCGCATCATAGGTTGTTCGGCTTAATTAGGGCACACATCCCTGTTGGTTTCATTAATGTTATCTCGAAACATATCACTGGGCCGAGTAAGCCTGGCTGAATCAACCGATACTCGGTACTTATTTTGGTCAATGCAGAGTTGGACATGTAGCGCAGGCGCCACGCCTGATTTTGGCGGGGACCTGCAACACATTGCCCCCTCCGTGATTGCGGTCCAAGAGGGTTTGCGATAGTCTGAGCCTCTAGGAGCGACACATGCGGATATCGCGACGTAGATTTCTGGGAACCACGGCGTTCGGCAGCTTGGCGGCGAACGCGGCTATGGGTGCGGAGGTGGGCAAGAACGGCGCACTTCCCACGCGCCCTCTGGGACGCACGGGTGCACATGTCTCGATTCTTGCCATGGGCGGCGGCAGCCGGTTCCTCATGTACAAGGAAGAAGACAAGGCTCTCGAAGCTTTGAACCGCGCCTTCGACCTGGGCATCACGTACATGGACACGGCCTTCGGCTATGGCAGCGGCCTGAGCGAAACGCGCGTGGGCAAGGTAATGGCCGTGCGGCGGAAGAAGGACGGTATCTTCCTAGCCACCAAGATCGAGGCGCGCAAGGGGGACGAAGCAGCACGGATCATCGAAGGCAGCCTCAAGCGTTTGCAGACCGACCAGATCGATCTCATCCACATTCACTCGCTCGAGGATGAAGCCGACCTTGCGCAGATCGAAGCGCCAGACGGCATCTTGAACCGCTTGCGCAAGCTGCGTGATGAAAAAGTGACGCGATTCATCGGCATCACATGCCACAACGATCCGACGGTTCTGGCCAAAGCTCTCGAGCGCCATGACTTCGACTGCACGCAGATGGCGCTCAACGCCGCGCTCGCGGGCATGAAGGGCGGCCATAACGGCATGGAGATCAACGAAGCCATGAAAACCAGTTTCGAGACCGTGGCGCTTCCCGTTGCCGTTCGCAAGAAGATGGGAATCATCGCCATGAAGATCCACGCGCAGGAAGGATTGACCGGAGAGGCGCCGGCGGAAAAGCTGCTGTACTATTCACTGTCGCTGCCGGTGTCGCTGGCCGTAGTTGGAATGCCCACGCTCGATTTCATCGAACAAAACGTCCAGTTGGCGAAGGCATTCAAGCCGCTCCCCAAATCCGAAATGCAGGAGTTGTCCGGGCGGTTAGCTCCCAAGCACAAGATGGCGCTCGACCGGCGGTTTGCCAGCCACCGCGACGTGTAGGTCCGGATTCATTGAACGAACCCAATCGACCGTACAAGTGGCTGGCGAAATATTACGACCAGTTCTTCACTTTCCATCTGCCTTCTTTTAAAGCGGCTCGCCAACGGGTGCTCGCCGATATCTTGCCGCGTGTGGAATCAGCGTGCGACCTGGCGTGCGGCACGGGTACCACCGCACTGCTGCTGGCAGGCAAGGGGATCAAAATGTTTGGCGTCGATCTCTCCCCGGTGATGTGCCGGATCGCCCGCCAGAAGGCTCATCGTGCGCGCCTGCCGCTGCGCATTTTGCGCGCCGACATGCGAGATTTCAAGCTCCCTGAGCGGGTCGGCCTTGTGTTGTGTGAATTCGATGCACTGAACCATGTTCCGCGTAAAACGGACCTGAGACGCGTGGCGCATGCCGTGTCCCGTGCCTTGCGGCCCGGCGGATACTTCTTTTTCGACGTCAATAATCGGCGAGCATTTGAGAAGATCTGGCCGGGAAGTTCGTGGATCGAGAAACCCGGCGTCGTGCTCCTCATGCGCGGCGGGTACGACCGCGAGCGCGACCGTGGCTGGCTCAACCTCGAATGGTTTCTTCGCGAGGGAAAGCTCTGGCGGCGGCATCACGAGCACGTCGAACAAGTCGCGTGGACTTCAACCGAGATCCGCTCTGCCCTGCAGGGCGCCGGCTTCGACCAGGTGCGGGCATGGGACGCGCGCCTTTTTTCAAGAATGCCGAACATCACCCCTGGCTGCCGCACGTTCTACCTCGCGCGGAAGGCCAGTTTGTCAAAGGATACCTCCCTGTAATACAATGATCGTTTACACCAAGTAGGCCCGGCATGTAGTGTGCTTGGGCTCCCTGATCGAGGATCTCCCCAAATGCATGCCATTATTGAAACCGGCGGAAAACAGTTTCGGGTCGCTCCGGGCGACGTGATCCGTGTCCCCAAACTGGCTGGCGATATCGGTTCTGAGGTCGCGTTCTCAAAAGTGCTGGCTATTTTCGGTGACGGCGGCGAGTTGCTGGCCGGTTCTGAGATCGGCGACCGGGCCATCAGTGGAACCATCACTGCCAACGACCGCGCCAAGAAGGTTCTGGTGTTCAAATTCAAGCGGAAAAAGCAATACAAACGCACCATCGGCCATCGCCAGGATTACACAGAGGTAAAGGTCGGCGAAATCGTCGCATAGGATTTTCTTATGGCACATAAAAAGGGCTTAGGCAGTTCTAAAAATGGGCGCGATTCAAATGCGCAGCGCCTCGGAGTGAAAGTGTTTGGCGGGCAGTTGGTGCCCGGCGGTTCGATCATCGTGCGGCAACGCGGCACTCGCATCAAACCGGGCGACAACGTGGGTTGGGGTAAGGACGACACCCTGTTTGCTAAGATCACCGGCGTGGTGGAGTTTCACGATCGCGGCCGCTCGGGCAAATTCGTCAGCGTGCGCACCGCCTCCTAGCAATCCTTCGCAGCAATCATCCTTGGGCCGCCGGATCGCCAGTTTCGGGACCGGCGGTTTTTTTTGTCCGGCCATGTTTATCGACGAAGCCAAAATCTACGTTAAGGCGGGCGACGGCGGCAACGGCTGCCTGGCGTTCCGCCGCGAGAAATATGTCCCACGCGGCGGTCCCAGCGGTGGCGATGGCGGGCGTGGGGGCGACATATATATGGTCGCCAGCGAGCACGTCAATACCTTGCTGCATTTCCGCTTCAATCCTGAACACAAAGCGCAGCGCGGCCGTCATGGCGAGGGCAGCAATTGTACCGGCCAGGAAGGCAAATCGATAGACCTGGAAGTGCCCGTCGGTACGGTAGTTTACGACGCCGATTCCGGTGAAAAGCTGCACGATTTCACCCACGCTGGCGATCGCTTTCTGGTTGCCCGTGGGGGAAAAGGCGGCCGCGGCAATGCCCGTTTCGCCACCGCAACCCACCAGGCTCCTACCGAGCACGAGGAAGGAAAACCAGGCATCGAGCGGCGGCTGCGGTTGGAGCTGAAGCTGCTCGCCGATGTTGGCTTGGTGGGATTTCCCAACGCGGGAAAATCCACGCTCATTTCCCGCATCTCCGCGGCGCACCCCAAGATCGCAGATTATCCCTTCACCACGCTCGAGCCCAACCTCGGCGTCGTGAAGATGGACGATTTCCGCAGTTACGTGGTGGCGGATATACCCGGCCTGATCGAGGGCGCCCACCTAGGCCACGGCCTGGGCATCCAGTTCCTGCGCCATGTCGAGCGCACCAAGCTGCTGGTCCATATGGTAGATGTCTCGGAAGCCACTGGCCGGGATCCGGTGGAAGACTTCGAGACGGTCATGCGGGAACTGGCCAGCTTCAGCGAAGATCTGGCCAAGAAGCCTATGCTATTGGTGGCGAGCAAGTTGGACGCCGCGCAGGACCCCGGGCGTGTGGCGTCACTCAAGCGCTTGGCCGCGGAAAAGAACCTGCCCTGTTTCGAAATTTCGAGCGTGACGGGGCTGGGATTGGAAACGCTGAAGTATGCGATTGCCGAGCGGGTGTTGGGCCGGGAGCCGGCCGCCGCGAGCTGATTTATCGCGCGCAGCAGATCTGCGTGGAAACCAGTGACGCAGGCGTAATGGAATGCTGGTGGTTGGCTGCGAAGTAATTCTGCTCCGCCAGATGCCGGTAGACGTCGCCCGCGACACCCGCGGCCATGGGGCCGATGGAGGGACGTCCTCCAGTCAGCAGAACGACCACGACTAGCTTGCTGGGTCCGGCGTCATTAAAGGATCCGAACCAGCCAAGGTGCGTGCGTCCTTCGCTGCAGGTGCCGGTTTTCCCCATGATGGTGTCATCCTGGCGGGCGCGGCGCGCGGTGCCATATTCTACGGCGCCCTGCATGCCCGGTTTGATCTCTGGAATTAGATCGGCGATTTCGAGCTGGCGTTTGACGCGCGGGACGAAATGATCGATGTCATCCTGGCTGTGCGGATACTGCAGGTAGTAAAGCGTACCGCCATTTGCTACCGCAGTCATCAGTGCCGCCAATTCGAGCGGTGTTTGTGAGATCTCCTCGCCAAAGCTGGTCAGCATGCCCATGCCGCCATTTTTCGGAGGCGCCGGTGGGAAGTACCCCGGTTTTTCACCCGCGATATCGAGGCCGGCGGTCTCGCCATATCCAAAGAGCCGCGCATAATAGTTTACGCGCTCATAGCCAAGCTTGACTCCCAGGTTGGCGAAGTAGTAATTGTTCGAGTGCGCCAGGGCATCCGTCATGGCGATGCTGGTGCGCCCGTAAATGCGCACTTTGGTGGTGCGCTCGACCAGTTTCTCTTGCAACGCCGCTAATGCCACCGAAACTTTAATCGTGGAACATGGCTGGAAGCCGCCCGAGAGCGCCAGTTTCTGGTTCACCATGGTCAGGATTCGGCCCGTTTTCGGATCGACAACCACTACCGAGCCGTTATACGATCCCAGGGCTTCAACGGCTGAGCGCCGTACGGCCAGATCTTCGCCATCCACGTTATCCCCGGCGGTTGAATCGGCATACGTCGGCTCGGTCCAGGGGCTGTAGCGGGCCCTGCGGTGATGCACCAAGCGCGTCGTTGAAACTTGGGTAAGCGCAGCTGCCTGGCTGCTGGTGTGCGCGTGCTTTTTCTTCTTTTTAGTAGAGGTGAGAGCTAAGAGATTGCCTACCAGGAGACTGCAAACAAGGGAAAAGACTGAGATGCGAAGTGAGGCGCGAAAACCGTCCATAATCTATGGCTTCTGGGGGCTGAGCCGTGCAGCGGCGCTAATATCGGCCACCAAGCCTCCGGAGCAGCAACCTATGATTTCATTGTGAGGTACACTATGCGATTCCGTCAATTCCTTTATACATTTTAACATTGCTTTTTTGCTCGGGTATTCCCCCTACGGCGCCTAAGCGGCCGTCCAACCCCCATCGATGGTTAACACTGAACCGTTAATAAAATCGGCCTCTTTGGAGCTCAAATATAGGGCCAGGTTGGCGATTTCTTCCGGCCGTCCTAGCCGCCCGATGGGTTGCCGCTGATTCAGTTCCTGGCGCATCTTTTCTTTTTCATGTTTGTGATACTTCTCTAGATAAGCCTCCACGAACGGCGTATCCACGGTCCCGGGGCAGATACAGTTCACCCGAATGGCGGTAGGGTAATCTACCGACAATTGGCGCGTTAGCGCCACGACGGCGCCCTTCGAGGCACAATATGCGAAGCGCCTCTTGACTCCCACCAGACCTGCAACCGAGGCGATGTTCACGATCGATCCTTTGGCAGCAAGCAGCAGAGGCAACGCGTATTTCGTGACCAGAAACAAGCCTTCGACGTTTACGCGAAAAACACGCTGGAATTCCACCAACTCGGTTTCTTCAATATTTCCCACCAGGCCGATGCCGGCGTTGTTCACCAGGATGTCGAGTGACGGCAGCGATCCGAGTCCCTGCTTTACCGAGGTTTCGTCGGTAATATCAAAGGTAAGGACGGAAGAGCCGGGAATCTCACGAGCGAGGGTTAAAGCAGCAGCGAGGTCAATATCGACGATGACCACGGACGCTCCGGCTTCTGCGAGTGCGCGGCAGGTGGCTGCTCCGATTCCGCTCGCGCCGCCCGTAACCAGCGCTTTGCGCCCGTCCAACTGAAAAGGAGTACTCATCGAGTGAATTCTAACAGCGGGCCGCTCACGGTGTTACAGCAGGAGGTGATTGCGTGCCAGCTTTGCCCTAGGCTGGTCGACTACCGCACCGAAATCGGCCGCGTGAAACGGCGCGCGTACCGCGAATGGGATTATTGGGCGAAACCAGTACCTTCATTCGGCGATCCCAATACGCGCATGCTGATTGTGGGGCTTGCGCCGGGCGCGCATGGCTCGAACCGTACTGGACGCCCGTTTACCGGCGATGGTTCTGGCGCCACGCTGTACCGCGTGCTGCACCGGGCCGGTTTTGCTTCGCAGCCGGAGGCCCATTCCCGAGATGACGGGCTGCGGCTGACGGATGCCTACATCACGGCGGCGGTGCGCTGTGCACCACCCGGAAACAAACCTACGCCGCAGGAGATTCGCACCTGCCGCAGTTACTTCGAGCGGGAGCTGGCGTTGCTGTCGAGCGTGCAGGTGGTGGTGGCGCTCGGGAAGATCGCCTTCGATGTTTACCTCTCGATTCTGCGCGACCACGGCGTGATCAAGAGCCGCGCTCCGTTTGTCTTCGGCCATAACCGCGTTCACCGCATCGCGCCTGGTTGCCCGATCCTGATCAGCTCTTATCATCCCAGCCAGCAGAACACCTCAACCGGCAAGCTAACCGAAAAGATGTTGCTGGATGTTTTCCGGCGCGCGCGGAAGATCGTGAATTCGGTTAAAGCATCTTCAGAGTGACTGATCCCTGCTTGCCTTCATAAACCAGGTCGAGCGACTTGATGGACTTGGCTTTTCCCCTGTAGTGAAAGAAGACGTACCCGGCTACCGGTTTGGTGGCCGGACCGTTTGGAAGAGCCACCAGAGGGAGAGCCTCGTCGGCGGTTTGAGGCGAGTCCTGTTCGATCCCGTGCTGGTCTTCGGGCGTCGGAGCCTTGGGAGGTCGCGGCAGCCTGGTCTGGCTGGGAGTCGGATCATCCGGGAACCTGCCCACCACCGGCGGCCTGCCGATGGTCACACCCGCATCCCCGACGCCTGCCTGTACTTCTGTCCGGCGATGCTGCTCCCAATCGGGGTAGGTCAGTGAGGCTGCCACAGACCCCGGAGTGTCGGGGAGAATGATCTCTTTCCTGCCGTTCATCCGTAGCGTAAACGTATTGGCGCCGATCTCGAACGGCTCCTGGCGCACGGGGAAAACGGCCACTTCGACTACAAGATAGTCGCGAGCGAAAAACGTCTGGTTATGTGCCGGGATGCTGTGCACCAGATACTCGGCGCCGATCGAAACCGTCCCGACGTCTGCATGCACCGCGTAATCCGTTACCTTCTCTTTAACCGCGACCTGCCCGGAAAGCCAACTAGCGGACACGAGCGCGAGCAGTAGAGGGGCGAGCATGGACTCAGCATGCGCCATAGTTACAGTCTACTGCCGGGAGGCTACCCCGTACCGGATTTTGGTTGATGATAAGAAGATGACTTCGACGGCGGCCCTCTGGGAAATTTATCAGGACCAATTCCCGGTGCGCGAGCACCTTATTTATTTGAATCACGCAGCGGTGACGCCGCTATGCCGGGCAGCTTCGGATGCCATGAAGCATCTGGCGGAGGATCAGGCGCAGTTCGGCAGCGTGCATTACGACCAGTGGGTGGCGGTGTATGCCGGGCTGCGGCGCGCGGCCGCAAAACTCATTGGCGGAGCCGCTGAAGACATCGCGATCGTGAAGAATACCTCGGAAGGCATTGCGACTGTGGCTACGGGGTTCGACTGGCGCGAGGGCGACAAGATGGTGGCTTTCGAAGAAGAGTTCCCCGCGAATTATTACCCCTGGAAGCGCCTCGAACAGAAGGGCGTCGAGGTGGCGTGGCTTTCCGTCCTCGATCCGCTGGAGAAGATTGATGCGGCTTGCCGTGGAGCGCGCCTGCTGGCCATCAGTTTCGTGCAATATTTGAGCGGTCACCGCGTGGACTTGGAAGCGCTGGGCGAAATCTGTCGCCGCCGCGGATGTTTTTTCCTGGTAGATGCGATTCAGGGACTGGGCGCGTTTCCGGTTGATGCCGGCCGGTGTGGAATTCACGCTCTGGCAGCCGATGGCCACAAGTGGCTGCTCGGCCCGGAAGGCTGCGGTCTTCTGTACATTAATGCAGAACTGCGCGAGCATGTAACGCCGGTGGAATTCGGCTACACCAATGTGGCGCGCTTCGGCGACTACAGCACACGTGACATGACGCTGCGACCCAACGCCGGGCGTTACGAATGTGGCACGCTCAACACGATTGGCTGCTACGGTCTCAAAGCCGCGCTTGATTTTCTATTCGCAGTGGGCGTGGACCGGATCGCGCCCGCCGTGCAGGCGCTGGGGGATCGCATTGCCGCCGGGGTTCGCGAGAAGGGATGCGAGGTCCTGGGGCGGCGCACGTCTGCGACGGGCGCTGGAATCGTGAGTTTCCGGAAACAGGATGCGAGCAGCGCCGAAATCGTGCGGCGCCTCAGGGAGCGCGGGATTGCGACAGCTAACCGCGGCGGATGGGTGCGAACTTCGCCCCACTTTTATATCAGTCCGGAAGAAGTGGACCGGATGGTGGCGGAACTGGCGTAGGCCATTCAGGTGTCATTGGAAGTCTGGTACCCTGATTCTGGACAATGAACCGCCAAGATTTTCAACGCTTGGCGCTGGAACGCCTGGAGGATGCTCAGGCTTTGCTGCGTGCCGGACGGTATTCCGGCAGTTACTAGCTGGTTATGCCGTGGAATGTGCGCTGAAGGCTTGTATTGCTGGCAAAACCAAGCGGGGTGACTTCCCGCCCAGGGATGCGCGTGAATATTACGTTCACGACATCACAAAGTTACTCGACATCGCCGATCTAAAGAAGCAGTGGGGAATACAAGCGAAAGGCGACCCGAAGAAATCTCGCAGTAAACCCGATCGGGCCTTTGAAGCCCACTGGACAGTAGTAAAGGACTGGACTGAGGAATCCAGGTACCGAAGCCGAACTCAGGAGCAAGCAGAGGCACTTTGCATGGCAGTTTCTGATCTGAAGGATGGGGTATTGCGATGGTTAAAACGCTATTGGTAAGCCAGATCATTGAGGACGGCGTGCGATTTCTTCATGAACTCGATAGACGTAGCTTTCAGGTCGAGGCCATGTTCTGGATCGATGTGCCGGAGCACCATTACTTTCGCCTAGTAATCGCATCGCCTGTAGTGCGCACGCAAGGCTCGACCGCAACCTACCGAAAGCTAGGAGACATGATCCGAGCCATCGGCGTTTCGGGTTTTGACCTCGCGGATGTCTCGGTGTTCGAACCCGAGTCGCAGCAATTCCTCGACTATCGTGCTGTCATTGAGACTTCCAGCCGGATCGACATCGGCGACCAATGGGTCGTTTTCGAGGATGGGATCGTCTATCGATGGACCGGTGCTTCGGTGGCGGCGGAGCTGAGTTGTGAGGTTACCCGCGAGCAGTTGTCGCGAATCTGGGAGGCGGAGTCCAGAAGATCCAATCGGCCTAGAGTGCTTTTTAGCGTCGAGGGCCAGCGAGTGACAATGCGATTTCATCCACAGCACGGACCGCAGCGAAGCATTGAGGGATCAAGCCAGCCTTTTCTATCGCACTACACAACGAGCATGCATTCCCAAGCTGCAAGGTGAAGTGGGTGGATTGAACGAGCGGCCCGCGGCCATCTGACGTAATAGAATGATGTAGCCATGCTGCACTTGGGCTGCGTCACCTACAACCTGCTGAAGGACTGGGATCTCGAAACCATCATCCGGAATCTTGAAGCGGCTGGTGGGTATGAGGCTGTCGAGCTGCGCTCGGGGCACAAGCACGGCATCGAGCCTTCGCTCAATGAGGCTCAGCGGAACCAGGTCCGCGAGCGGTTCCAGAAATCTAAAGTGCGGCTGTTGAGTTTCGGCTCGACTTGCGAATTCGAATCGCCGGAAGCGGCGGTGCGTCAGCAGCAGGTTGAGATCGGAAAGCAATGGGTAAGCCTTGCGCACGACACTGGCGCGTGGGGTGTGAAGGTGCGGCCCAACGGCCTGCCAATTGGTGTGCCGATGGAGACGACCATCGAAAACATCGGCGCGAGCCTGCGCGAATTGGGGGATTACGGCCTGCGTTACGGGGTAGAGATCTGGATGGAGGTGCATGGACACACTACGCAAAATCCACCAGTGGCCGCCGCCATCATGAGAGCGGCCAAACATCAGAACGTTGGAGTCTGCTGGAATTCGAATCCTACCGACGTGGTGAATGGGTCCGTGAAGGCCAGTTTCGAACTGCTGAAGCCGTGGATTCGCAACGTTCATATTAACGATCTGAGTAATTCGTATCCATGGCGTGAATTGTTCACGCTGTTGCGTGATTCGGGGTACGAACGCTACACGCTGGCGGAGGTGGATCCGGAGAGCAAAGAGCCGGAGCGGTTCCTGCGTTATTACCGGGCGCTGTGGGCGGAGTTGAGCCGAGCGTGACAAAAGCCGCAGGTCCCCGCAAAATCGGCGTGGCCCTGCGCTACCTGGTTGTCATCGCGGTTTGCAGTGCGGCGGTTCCTACTCCCAAGAGTCAATTCGGGCATGAGATTGGCGTTGACCGAGAGCTTCTGGACTGGGACAAGGTCGTCTCGTATTTTCGAGCGCTCCAAGCGTCAAGCGATGAGATTCGGGTGGAAGAACTGGGCAAGACGGTGGAAGGCCGGCCGTTCATCGCGGCCACCATCGCCGAGGCCGAGACTCTGCGAAATCTGGACCGCTACCGCGAGATCCAGCGGCGGCTTGCCGACCCGCGCATTACACCGGAGGCGGACGCCGAGAAGTTGATCGCGCAGGGCAAGACGGTCGTATTGCTCACCTGCTCCATCCATTCGACCGAGGTCGCTTCCACCCACACCGCGGTCGAGTTTGCCTACCGTCTGTTGACGGAGGACAAACCGCGCTTCCGCGCGATTCTGCACAACACCATTCTGCTGCTGGTGCCGTCGCTCAATCCGGATGGCGTGGACATCGTCACGCGCTGGTACCGGCGCACGCTGGGCACGCCGTATGAAGGCACGTCGCCGCCGGAGCTGTATCACCACTATGTCGGGCACGATAACAATCGGGACTGGTACATGTTCACGCAGCCCGAGACGCGGCTGACGGTCTCGAAACTGCACAACGTCTGGCATCCGCAGATTGTTTACGACGTTCACCAGCAAAGCCCATACGCGTCGCGGATCTTCGTACCGCCGTGGCTTGATCCCATCGAGCCCAACGTCGACGCGATCCTGGCGCAGGAAATGAACATGATCGGCACGGCCATGGCCACCGATCTGACCGCGGCCGGCAAGAGGGGCGTCGCCATCCATGCCGCGTACGATTTCTGGTCGCCGTCGCGGCATTACCAGGCGTTTCACGGCGGGCTGCGGATTCTGACTGAATCGGCCAGCGCGCGCCTGGCGACGTCCGGTGACCATCCACCGCGACCAGCTGGCGAGCGACGCCCTGGGTTACAACGCGCGAGAGCGAAGCTGGAATTATCTGGAGCCGTGGGAAGGCGGCGAGTGGCGTCTGCGCGACATCATCGATTACCAGTTGATCGCGTCTGAATCGTGCCTCTATCAGGCAGCCATCCAGCGCGAGGAGTTGCTGCGCAATTTCTATCGCGTGGGTCAGCGAGCCATCGCGCGCAAACAACCAGCGGCATTTCTTATTCCGGCGGAGCAACGGGATCCGGGCGCGACAAGAAAACTGATCGAGACGCTGGCGTTCGGCATGGTGGAAATCGAGCGCGCACGGCTTTGGTCACATCATTTCCATGGCGCAGCCATACAGCAGCTTCGCCAAGGCGCTGCTCGAGCGGCAGAGTTATCCCGATATGCGCCAGTACCCCGGCGGGCCGCCCGTGCGTCCTTACGACGTGACGGCGCACACGCTGCCGCTGCTGATGGGCGTGGATGTGGAGGCACTGGATAGCCTGCCTCGGGACTCGAAGGCAGCGCACCCGCCGGAGTCTGCCGGCCTGTCGACGTTATCGGGTTCGAATACCGATTCGTGGCTGAAGGTCAACCAGTTCTGGAAATCCGGCATTGCGGTGTGGCGCGATCCAGCGACGGGAGATTTTTCGCGACTCGCAAAAGGGCCCGGCATGGAAGCCAGTGCGGCGGCCGCGAGTTGGCCTCTACAAGAGCTTCATCCCGAGCATCGACGAAGGCTGGACGCGGTGGCTACTGGACCAGTTCGAATTCTCGTACACGAGTGTAGGCAATAAAGAAATGCAAGGGGGCGATCTGCGCCGGCGTTATGATGTGCTGGTTTTTCCCGATCAGCCATCGAGTGAAATAGTGAGCGGCTTCGCCAAGGGCGCCATGCCCGAAGAGTTCACAGGCGGATTGGGAGATGCGGGCGCGACGGCGCTGCGCGAGTTTGCATCGGCGGGAGGCACACTGGTGTTCCTGAACCGTTCGACGGCGTACGCCACGCGAGTTCTCGGCGTCAAAGCCAAGAATGTTGTCGAGGGGGCTTCCGATCGCGAGTTTTATGCGCCGGGATCACTCTTGAATGTCGTGCTGGACACGAACCATCCGCTGGCGTTGGGGTTGCCGCGGGAGATCGCGGTCTGGTCCGAACTCAGCCCGGCATGGAGCACGGAAGAAGCCGCCGTCGCGCGGTATCCGACGGCTGAAATCCTCGCGTCGGGATGGCTGCTGGGAGAGCAACGGCTGGCAGGGCAGGCCGCGTTGGTAGATGCGCGCCTCGGCCAAGGCCATGTGATTCTGTTCGGCATGCGGCCGCAGTATCGCGGCCAGAGTTATCAAACGTTCAAGCTGTTCTTCAATTCACTTCTTTATTAAGTCTGCCGCTTCCCCTTGCGAGGTCACTTCGTCTGCCGGATCGCCCCCGACCATGTGTTGTGCAGCGATCAACCGGCGCGCTTCGGGACGCAACGCCGGAAGGCGCAAGGAGAAGACTATGCTACCGACGATCGCAACGGCTCCGCCTGCGGCAACGGTAAAGGGCGCACCGAACCGGTCCGCCATCACGCCCGCAAGCAGCGCGCCGAGGGGCGCCATGCCCATGAACATCATCGAGTAGACCGACATCACGCGGCCGCGAAGAGGATCGGGCGTCATGGTTTGAATCAGCGTGTTGGACGCGCCCATCTGGGTCATCATCGCAAGGCCAACCGGGACGAGTAGCGCGGCGGCGATCCAGAACGAATGCGAGAACGAGAACAAAATCAAGCTGGCGCCGAAGACGCCGGTCGAGACAGCTATCCAGCGGCCCAGACCAATCACGCCTTGCCGCGTGGCGAGAGCCAAGGCTCCAATGAGGGCGCCCGCGCCCGAAAAACCCATGAGAATGCCAAGGCCGCGTGCGCCCGAGTGGAAAATGTGATCGGCGAAGACCGGCATGAGCACAGCGTACGGCATACCGGTAAGACTGACCAGGCCCAAGAGCAACAGCAAGGCTCGAATGGGCGTGTTGCGCGCAGCGAAGCGGAATCCCTCGGCGATGTGGCTGATGGCCGAGGCCTTTTTCGGCACGGCTGCGGGCGGGACCTTGATCATGATGAGGCCGATGATGACGGCGATGTAACTCACGCCGTTCGCGAAAAAGCACCAGCCTTCGCCGATGGCGGCAACCAGAATGCCCGCGACGGCTGGGCCCACAATGCGCGCTCCGTTGAACATGGACGAGTTGAGAGCGATGGCGTTAATCAGGTCCTCACGACCCACCATTTCAACCAGAAACGACTGGCGGGCCGGGATGTCGAACGCATTGACCACCCCTAGCAGCACGGCCAAAACAAAGATGTGCGGGACTTGCACACGGCCGGTTAACGTGAGTCCGGCCAGGACGAATGCCAGGATCATTGCCGAGGCCTGGGTCGCGATGACGGTGCGCTGACGGCTATACCGGTCGGCGATGAGACCGCCCAGAGGAGATATAAAAAAGACCGGGATTTGCCCGGCGAAGCCGACCATGCCGAGCAGCGCCGAAGAACCGGTTATGCGGTACACCAGCCAGGCCTGGGCCACGTTCTGCATCCAGGTTCCGATGAGCGAGACGAGTTGGCCGGCGAAAAACAGCTGGAAATTGCGATGGCGAAGCGCGCGAAGAGTGGTGCGGACCCTGGAGGAGGACTCGGCCATTGGATCAGACCCAGTGGATTTTGATCTCGGAATCGAGCGCGCGGAATTCGCGGTCACCGGTGACCAGTTCCGCATTGCGTTGCTTGGTGAGTGCTGCCGCAAATGCATCCGCGTACGAGATTTTGTGACGGGATTTGTAATCGGCTGCCTGAAGGACCATGGGCCAGTCGACGTCAACGCGCTCGAGACCGATTTGGGCCAACTCGTCGATGGCCTGGTCTGCAAGTTCCACGGAATGCTTGCGCACCAGCATGTACCACATCTCGCCAAGGTTTATCGAACTCATCCACGCATGATGAAGCCGGGCAGACTCGGCGAGTAACTGTTTCACTCGTTCAGCGGGTGATTCGTTCTGGAATAGTGCGATTATTGCCCAGCTATCGAAGACGAGACCATCTCTCAATCTTACGCTCCTCGATTTCCAGGTCTCGAGCTCGCTCGGCTTCCAGCTCCTTGGTCAACGACGGACCCCCTTTAATGATGCCTCGCAGTTTCTCGATGCGGGCTTTAATGAGCTCGGGGCTGAGCGGATCCAGAATGATGTGATCGTCTTTCTCATACACCTGGATCCGCGTGCCTTTCTTGATGCCGAACTTTTTGCGGAGTGCGGCCGGGATGACGATTTGCCCTTTCTCGGTAGCACGAGTTTCGGTTCGTTCAACCATACAAGAAAAGTATAACATTTCAGAAAAGTAACACTTTTGACTTTGGCGGATGTTTCTGTAAAATTAGAGTGCGGCGAATACAAGGCGAAGATTAACCCCCCAGATTATGGCCACCTCCCTATTACAAAGCATTGATTTCAAGCTGCATGAACGGCCAGCGCCGGAATTTCTGCCGTCGGGCATTGCCAGCCTCGATTCCGTGCTTGGCGGCATTCCGCGGGGATGTGTCACCGACATTTTCGGGTCGGCTTCTTCGGGCCGGACAAGCATTTTGCATTCGCTGATGGCGCAGGCGACGAGCCGCGAGGAATTCTGCGCGCTGGTGGATACGAGCGATGCCTTCGACCCCGTATCGGCCGCGGCGACGGGTGTGGCGCTCGAGCGGCTTGTGTGGATTCGTTGCGGCGGCAACGCCGAGCACTCGCTCAAAGCGGCCGACTTGTTGTTGCAAGCCGGCGGCTTTGGCCTTGTGGTGATGGATCTGGGAGATATTGCGCCCGAAACGGCGCGGCGCATTTCGCTGGCGTCGTGGTATCGGCTGCGCCGAGGGGTGGAGAACACGCCTACTGCCCTGATGGTAATCGAGCGGGCGCCCCATGCGCGCGCATGCGCCATGCTCGCGATTGAATGCGCGCGGACCCGTGTCCAGTGGTCGGGCGCGCCGGGATGCTCGCAACTATTGCGCGGGGCGACGTTCGCGGTCGAGCGCCGGAAGCCTTTACGCCCGGCAAGCGCTGGGTTCGAAGTGCGCACGATGGGGTGAGTGGCTGTGTTCGCGTGTATGCATGCTCCCGGTGATGGCGCAAGGCTGCTCGCCTGCGCTCAGGATTTTTCACCGCTGGTCGAGCAGAGGGACGCCGATACCGTAATCCTGGACATCGACGGCCTGGGCCATCTATTTGGCTCGGTTCACGAGATTGCGCACGCCATGGCGCGGCGCGCGGGCGCGCCTATGAATATCGCCGTCGCTTCCAACCCCGATGCAGCTTTTCACGCGGCGCGCGCATTTTCGGGAATCAGTATCGTGCCGCAGGGCGATGAAGCCAAATTTCTTGCGAGCGTGCCACTCGCGCTGCTAACGCCACAGGAAGAAATCGCGGAAACGCTGGCACGCTGGGGCATCCGGACATTTCATGATTTGGCGGTACTGCCGGATCTGGGAATTGCAGCCCGGCTGGGTGAGGAGGGGGTCAGGCTGCAACAACTGGCTCGCGGGGAAGGCGACCGGCCTCTCAAGCCCGTGGAAGCGACGCAGCACTTCGAGCAGCAGATGGAACTCGAATACCCTCTGGAGCTGCTCGAGCCGCTGATGTTTGTTCTTGGGCGGCTACTGGGTGATGTGTGCGCGCGGCTGGAAGAACATGCATTGGCGGCGATCGGGTTGCGATTGCGCTTGCAACTCGAGAATGCGGGCGAGCACGAGCGCTCCATCCGCCTGCCGGTGCCCATGCGCAGTGCGCGCGTGTTCTTGAAACTCCTCGAGCTGGATCTGGAAAAGCATCCACCCGTGGCGCCGATTGTGAAAGTTTTTCTTGTTGCCGAGCCGGCGAAACCGCGCACCACGCAGAACGGATTATTCATCCCGCTCGCGCCGGAGCCGGAAAAACTAGAGTTAACGCTGGCACGCATTGCTGCGGTGGTGGGGGAAGAAAATGTTGGGTCGCCGGAGCTGGTGGATACGCACCGGCCGGGAGCGTTCCGCATGCGGCGATTTGGGATGGCCCAGAAATTGGCAGGCAAAAGTGCCTGCCCCACCTCTCTGGCTTTCCGCGCGTTTCGTCCGCCGCTAGCCGCCAAAGTGCAGGCGGGATTCATCTCCGCGCCGGGGATCCACGGCAGAATCTCGAGGCAGGCCGGGCCGTGGCGCACTTCGGGTGACTGGTGGTCCACGGGCGCGTGGGCGCGTGATGAGTGGGACATCGAGCTGGCCGGCGGTGCGCTCTACCGCATTTACTGCGACGCGCAAACCGGCCGCTGGTTCGTCGAGGGCAGCTATGACTGAAACCTACGTCGAGCTGCACGCGCGTTCGGCGTTCAGTTTTCTGCAAGGCGCCTCGCTGCCGGAAGAGCTGGCGCAAACGGCAGCGAATCTCGGTTACCCGGCGATGGCGCTACTCGATCGCGATGGCATATATGGCTCGCCGCGCTTTCATCTGGCGGCGAAGAAGGCCGGCATTCGCGCGCACATCGGCGCGGAAATCACATGCACGGACGGATTTCAATATCCGCTGCTGGCGGAAAGCCGCACCGGGTATCAGAATCTGTGCCGCCTGGTCACCCGCATGAAGCTGCGCGCGAAGAAAGGCGAAGGCGCAGTGGCACCGGGGGAACTGGCGGAGTTTGCGGGTGGATTGATTTGCCTGGCACTGGTGGAAACCGACGCGGGGACACGGCGACACGGCGACACGGCGAAAACCAAACCCCCTGATGGGGCGATGGGGAGAGGGGGAGACACAGACCGACGCGGGGACGCGGGGACACGGGGACGCGGCGACGCGGCGAAACACCTTGAGAGGCTGATCGATATATTTGGGCGCGCGAACGTTTTCGCTGAGATCCAGCGGCACATGAATCGTGAAGAGGAAGCGTGCAACCAGGCCCAGATTGCGGCGGCACGCCGTATGCAGCATACCGCTGGTGGCGACCAATGGGGTCCGCTATGCTACGCCTGCACAGCGAGAAGCGCTCGATGTGCTCACTTGCGTGCGAAATCATGTGCCGCTTGCCGCAGCCGGCCGTCTGCTCGCGATGAACAACGAACGGCATTTGAAATCCGCCACGGAAATGGCGCGGCTATTTGCCGATCTGCCGGAAGCCATCGCCAATACGCGGGAAATTTCCGCGCGGCTCAATTTTACGCTCGCGGATCTGGGTTACGAATTTCCGCGCTATCCCGTGCCCGATGGCGAAACCATGATGTCGTTCCTGCGCCAGCGGGCCGATGAAGGCGCGCGCCAGCGCTACATCCCTTATCACGAAAAAGCCCAGCGGCAGATCGAGCGCGAGCTGGCGATGATCGAAAAGCTGAAGCTCCCCGGATACTTTCTCATCGTCTGGGACCTGGTCGAATTCTGCCGGAAGAATGGCATCCTCGCGCAGGGGCGCGGATCGGCGGCCAATAGCGCGGTCTGCTATTCGCTGGGCATCACGGCAGTCGATCCGGTCAGCATGGAACTGCTGTTCGAGCGATTCCTTTCCGAGGAGCGCGGCGAGTGGCCGGATATCGATATCGACCTGCCATCGGGCGACGAGCGCGAGCGCGTCATCCAATATGTCTACCAGCGCTACGGAAAGCTGGGCGCGGCCATGACCGCCAACGTCATCACGTACCGCGGACGGTCGGCGGCGCGCGAGGTGGGCAAGGCGCTGGGATTCGAGGTCGCAACGCTCGACCGGCTTTCCAGCCTGGTCCGCGGCTGGGAGTGGAAAGATCCGAAAGACACGCCGGAGCGGCAGTTCCGAGATGCCGGCCTCGATCTGGCGAATCCGCGCATCCGAAAATTCTTCGAGTTGTATCTGGCGGTGCAGGATCTGCCGCGGCATCTGGGCCAGCACTCGGGCGGCATGGTGATCTGCCAGGGGCAACTGGATTCGGTGGTGCCGCTCGAACCGGCTACTATGCCCGGGCGCGTGGTGGTGCAGTGGGACAAAGAGGACTGCGCCGACATGGGCATCATCAAAGTCGATCTGCTGGGCCTTGGCATGATGGCGGTGATCAAAGATTCCCTCAACCTGATTCGCGATCATTACGGCGAAGAAGTGGACCTGGCGCACCTGCCCTCCGACGATCCGGACGTGTACCGCGCGCTGCAGCATGCCGACACGGTGGGCATGTTCCAGGTGGAGAGCCGCGCGCAGATGTCCTGCCTGCCGCGACTCTGCGCCGAAGCATTTTTACGACATCGTGGTGGAGGTGGCGATCATTCGGCCAGGTCCCATCGTGGGCGAGATGGTGAATCCGTATATCGAGCGGCGGCTGGGCCGGCAGACGGTGGATTATTTGCATCCGTCGCTCGAGCCGGTGCTCAAGCGCACGCTCGGCATTCCGCTGTTTCAAGAGCAACTGCTGCGCATGGCTATGATCGTGGCCGGATTCACGGGCGGCGAAGCCGAGGAACTGCGTCGCGCCATGGGCTTCAAACGCTCGGAGAAGCGCATGCAAGAAATCGAGTTGAAGCTGCGCGCCGGCATGGATCGCAACGGCATCGCGAAAGAATCGCAGGAGCAAATCATCCGCTCCATCACGTCGTTCGCGCTCTACGGATTTCCGGAATCGCACGCGGCCAGTTTTGCACTGCTTGCCTATGCCAGCGCGTATCTGAAGTGCCACTATCTGGCGGCGTTCATGGCGGCCATGCTGAATAACCAGCCCATGGGATTTTATGCGCCCGCGATTCTGCTGAATGACGCGCGGCGGCACGGGCTGAGGGTGCTGCCGATCGATGTCGTGCGGTCGCGGTGGGAGTGTACGGTGGAAGAAGAAGGTGTCAGGCGCCAGGTGTTAGGTGCCAGGATGCTTCGCCTCGGCCTTATGTACGTGAAGGGGCTGCGCGCTGAGGCGGGCCAGGCTATCGTACGAGAGCGCGAGCGCGGGGCGTTTCGCGACATCGGCGACCTGGCGCGGCGCGTTCCGAAACTGCGCAAGGACGAGATGAACAAACTCGCGGAGGTCGGTGCGTTGAATTCGCTCGAAGCCGCGCACCGGCGCGATGCGCTGTGGCAGGCAGGGCATGCGGCGCAGCCTGCGGGGCCGTTGATAGAAGCGCTGCCCGAGCCGGAGCGCGCGTCGCCGCTGGCGCAGATGAATATCGAAGAGCGTCTAAATGCAGATTTTTCGGGCACCGGATTCACCATCGGCAAGCATCCCATGGCTTACAGGCGGGAGGAGATGAACGCGCTGGGCGTCACGCCCGCACGCCAGCTCGCGCGCATGCGGCACGGCTCTAGAGTGCGCGTGGCCGGATGCGTCATCGTGCGCCAGCGTCCCGGCACGGCGAAAGGTTTTGTGTTTTTGAGCATGGAGGATGAGACCGGAGTCGCCAACGTGATCGTGACCCCAGACCTGTTCGATCGCTCTCGCTTCGCGCTGCTCGGCTCTCAATTCTTATTGATCGACGGCGCGCTGCAGAATGTCGATCACGTGGTTTCCGTGAAAGCGGCGAGAGTGGAAGCGCTCTCTGCAAGGGTGTCGGCGGACGTATCGCACGATTTTCATTGAGAAGTGTGACTGTAACAGCTTGGCACAGCCAGAATGTTTGGTACGCTTCCTCCGGGCGCGGCTCAGCAAAGCCTGTCCGAAACCGAGCCGTGACCAAAGGGAGCGGTTGCGTCACACAGTGGACGATTTCACTCGTGCGTGTGACAGGAACACGAAGGTCTCGCGCCAACCGGTTGATACTCAGCACGCCTGTTCTTCCGGCTTAACCAAACGCGAGCCACTAGTACTCTGCATCCTACCCGATGGCGGATTTGTCGCACGATTTTCATTAGCCGCTACGTCCCAGGGCGCCACGGAACAGGAAGCGCTGGCGAATATCCAGGAAGCGATTCGCGAGTATCTCGAGGCGGCTGCAGACCTCAACAAGGACGCAGAGATTCGTGAAGTTCAAGTCACCGTTTAAATCTGGGTAAACTCGAATCGTTCGCCAAAGCAAGCATATCGTAATGTCCAACGGGAGCCGCGTACGCCTACACCATGGCCGAAATTGTTCGCGACGCTGGGCTCACATTGGAAGAGTTTCGTAAACTGCTGTAGTGGAGCGGCCGTTAACCTTCCAATTGGCTAATGCCCGGCGAGCGGAACTTGTCTTTGTCGGTATTTGCTGCCTGCTGTTCATTGCCCTCGGCGTGATCGTGCTGCCTTATCCGGGCATTCAAAATGACGAGGCTTTATTTGCCGCACCGCTCTATCGGCCGCACCTCTGGTACGCCAAGATTGCGATCTTCCATCAGACCTTCCCCACGATGCTAGCAAGCTATCTGGGCACGCTGAAGACTTTGATTTATGCTCCGTTGTTCCGAATCTGGGCGCCATCGGTTTTATCCATCCGCCTTCCAGTTCTCGTGATGGGCGCGGCGACCATCTGGCTTTCTTTTCTTCTGATGTGCCGTATCAGTGGCCGGCGTTCCGCGCTTGCAGCCGCGGCATTTCTGGCAACCGACGTCACGTTTCTGTTCACCACCTGTTTTGACTGGGGACCTGTTGTCTTGCAGCACCTCCTCCTTGTTTCAGCGATCCTGTTGCTATTGAAATTCCACCAGGATGGCGGCAGGCGGTTTCTTTGCCTAGGATTTTTTTTATTCGGACTGGGATTGTGGGACAAGGCATTATTCCTGTGGCCGCTCGCCGGCGTTGGAGGGTCTGCAATTGTCGTCTTCCCGCGCGAGATCAAGCCATACTTGCGTCTCCGCATCGCGGCGCCGGCTTTGCTGTGTCTTGCGGCCGGCGCCTTTCCGCTGCTCCTGTACAACTTAAAGAGCCGCGGCAACACGATTGGCGCGAACGCTGTTTTCACATCGGAAGCCATCGGGCCAAAATTCGCGGAACTGAGAAATACGCTGAACGGTTCGTCTTTGCTGGGCTACATGACGGGAGAAGACTGGATGGATCATCCCAGGTTGCCGAGAACCACGATCGATCGTTTCTCGCTGTGGGTGCACGAAAAAAGCGGCGATCACCGCGCCGGCTTCATCTGGCCGTCGCTTCTGCTGGCCGTCCTACTGGTTCCCGTGCTCTGGCGGACGACTGCTCGCCGCACCCTGCTATTCGTACTGCTCTTCCTGGCTGTCACCTGGCTGCAGATGGCCCTGACTGTGGGCGCAGGTGGTTCGGTGCAGCACATTGCCTTGCTTTGGCCGTTCCCGTTCGTCTTTATTGCGATCGCTTTTGAGGAAGCATCCCGGCGGCTGAAACGTTTTGCGAAGCTGACGCTAGCTCTAGCCGTCGTGGTCATCGCTGGCCAGAACCTATTGGTCTACAACCAGCATCTGGAACAACTCATCCGCGACGGCGGCCACGGCTCCTGGACGGACGCCATCTTTCCGCTTTCCGATCGTTTGCGCCCATACAACAGGAGCAAGATCTATATTATCGATTGGGGAATGTTCAACTCGCTTCGGCTGCTGAATCAGGGAGGGCTAGATCTTTACGAAACGTGGAACCTTTTGAACCGGCCGGAGCCGGATCAAGCGGGGTTGAAAGCGATTCTGTCCGAGGTCTCCAATCCCGATCACGTTTTCGTAGACCACACGCGGGAGCTCGAAGAGTTCAAGGGCGTGGGCGAGCATCTTTCACAGTGGGCGCGTTCCGCGGGCTATGAGCAAGTGCGTCTGGAAACTGTATGCGACGGAAATGGCCGCCCGGTTTTCGAGATTTTTCGCTTCCGGGAAACGGAGGGAGGAACGCGGCCGCGCGGAAATATATGAGGGAATCCGCTTTAGCGGCGCTTGCCTGTTTCTTTGTTGTTGCGTCGCCGGGACGCGCAGCATCGAAGCCAATCGCGATCACTGACGTGAATTTGATCGACGTGACTGGCGGTGCCGTAATAGAGAATTCAACCGTCGTACTCTCCGGAGGCCGGATTGTGAACGTCGGAAAATCGGCGAACGTGCATATGCCTGATGGCGCCAAAGTGGTCGATGGCTCGGGAAAGTTTCTCATCCCCGGACTTTGGGACATGCACGTACACATGGTGTTTGGGGACTGGTTTCCGCAGAGTCGCGAGATCGCACTGCCGCTGTTCGTGGCCAACGGCGTCACCGGAGTGCGCGACATGGGGGGCGAGCTCGAGGTTCTCCAGCAATGGAGGAGAGAGATCGCGCAAGGGAAGCTGCTGGGTCCACGGATTGTCACTTCCGGCCCCATGCTTGACGAGCCGAAACCGCGATTTCCCAGCTCGGTAGCGGTCGCCAATCCCGAAGACGGCAGGAAGGCCGTCGATGATTTGAAGCGGCGCGGTGCGGACTTCATCAAGCTGCAGTCGTTGATGTCGCGCGAGTCATATTTCGCCATTGCCGATGAAGCCAAGAGACAAGGTATCGTTTTTGCGGGACATGTACCGGATGCCATCCGGGCGGTAGAGGCCTCGAATGCGGGACAAAAAAGCATCGAGCATCTGACCGGAGTTTTCGAGGGGTGCTCGAACGTCGAGGATGAGCTTCTAAGAGGGCCGAAGGGGATCAAGCGTTTTCTCGAAACATTCGATGACGCGAAGGCCGCCGCGCTGATCGCAGCGCTGGCGAGGAACCGGACGTGGCAGGCGCCCACGCTGGTGTGGGAGCGGGGAGGAAATTTGCTGGATCAGCGCGATCTGCAACACGACCCGCGGGCTCGCTACGTGCCGGCATCATGGAAGAATGGCGCGTGGCGCAGATTCACCGAAGACATTCTGAAGGATCAAGCGAACGACGACTTGGAGACGCGCCAGCGGTTCGTGGCGAAAGAAATCGAGGTGGTGCGTGACATGCATCGCGCCGGCATACCTTTCCTTGCGGGTACCGACACGGCTGCGGGCGTTTATGTGTTTCCGGGATTCAGCTTGGACGAGGAGATGCAATTGTTGGTGCAGGCAGGTTTCACGCCGCTCGAAGCGTTGCAGTGCGCCACGCGCAATCCGGCGGAATACCTGGGCAAGCTCAACGAGATGGGGACGCTGGAGAAAGGCAAGGTCGCCGATCTGGTGCTGCTCGACGCTAATCCGCTCGATGACATCGCCAACATGCAACGGATCGCGGGCGTGGTTGTGGCCGGCCGGTACTTATCCAGAGCTGAGTTGGACCGACTGTTACGCAGCGTCGAAATGGCGGCGGCAAAGCACGGGGCTCCGTAGATTCGCCAGTGAGGAAGAAGGGCTAACACCTTATGTTGATCATGATCATCGACCGGTTTCGCGATAAACGTGTGCGCGCCGGAGAAAGAGCATGGCTCGTTGCACGGCGGTTCGTGATGCGGCAGGACCTCTTGCAGCTATTCGTATCGAAGAGCGATCGTAGGATCCACTTGCACTGCCCGACGTGTTGGGACCAGGCAAGCCAGCAGGGCCACGGCGATCAGAAGCAAGGAGACTCCGACGAACGTACCCGGATCCGTCGATTGCACCTCCCATAGTTCCGATGATATGAACCGCGTCAGCGCCATGGCTCCGCCCAGACCTAGCGCGAGGCCAGCGGCGATCATCCAGATCGCCTGGCGAATCACCAGTCTCAATACACGCCATCCGTCGGCGCCGAGTGCCACACGAATCCCGATTTCGCGCGTGCGTTGGTCCACGGCGTACGCCATAATCCCGTAGATTCCAACAGCCGCAAGTGAAGTGGCCACGAATGCGAATAAGCCGAGCAGCATCGAATAATACCGTGGATACTGGAGCTGGTCGGAGAGCTGGCTCTCCAGGGTACCGGGATTGCCGACAGGCCGATTCGGATCGATTTCCGCAACCGCGCGCCGCAGCGCGGGCAACAAACTCATCGGATCGCCCGGCGTTCGCAGGAGGAACGTGAGTTGAAATCGCAAGAAATTCATGGTTCCGATGCTGTGCCTTCCCGCTTGGAAGAAAGGAACGTAGATGGCCGGCTGCTGCGCCTTCTGCTGGGGATTGCTGGGGGTATCGTGCACGATGGCGACGATCTCGCGCGGTTGATCCTCGGGAGAAAGATCTACCCTCACATGCTTCCCAATGGGATCTTCGTTGGGCCAGAAGCGGTGCGCCATGGTTTGGTTGACGATCATGACCCACGGCGCACTGGCCGTATCGTGCAAGGTGAAATCACGGCCGCGCAGCATGGGAATTTTCATGGTCTGGAAGAAATTCGGGGTCACGGGATAATAGACCGCGCTCGGCGCGTCTGCTGCTTCGACAGGCCGCCCAATGATCTCAAATTGCGTGTCTGCAGCGAACGTCATGGGAGCGAGAACTGAGGCGGCGGCCGATTGCACCCCTGGCACGTGTTGCACGCGCTCAAACACGCGCTCAAGAGTTGCGTCCACTACCGGATTGATTTCCCATAGCGGCACGCCTTGATACATCGACGTTATCTTGGCGAATTGCGCGCCGGGAAAGCGGAAATCGAACGTTACCACGCCCGAGGGGTCGCACCCCAAATCGGCGCCTTTTATCTTGAGGAAGCTCCGGATTACCACCCCCGAACCGATCAGCAAAACCAGCGCGAGGGCAAGCTGGGCGCTCACCAGCGCGGCGCGGATGCGATTGCGGACAACTCCCGAACTTCCGCCGCGAGTCGCGTCCTTCAACGATTCCACGAGTGTGGACTTCGATGCGTGCAATGCCGGGGCCAATCCGAAGACGATTCCCGTCAGGAGCGACAATCCGGCGCTGAACAAGAGCACGCGGCGGTCGAGCGAAATTTCGCCCAGGCGCGGAAACCACGGCGGCGCCATCGCGACCAGGATTCGGACCGAGGACCAGGCAAGAAGCACGCCGAGCACTCCGCCGAAAATGGAAAGGATCAAGCTCTCATTGATGAACTGGAGAAAGATGCGGCCCTGGCTGGCGCCAAGAGCGGCGCGGATAGCAACCTCGCTCTGCCGGGACGACCCCCGCGCCAGCAGCAGCGCAGCGACGTTCGCGCATGCTATCAGCAACACGAACCCTACAGCGCCCTGCAGCAGCAACAGCGGCCGGTTCATGAAACCGAATAGCGCTTCGCGAGCCGGTTGCACGCGAAGTCCCCACGGTTTTCCCTGTTCCATGTTGCGGGGGAACTCTTTCGCAAGCTTGCGAGCGATCAGTTCCACATCCGCTTGCGCCTGCTCGATCGTCACGCCAGGCTTTAGGCGGCCGGCGACCATGAGATACCGGCCCGAGCCCCGAAGTTGGAAATGGCTCAGGGGTAGTGGAGCCAGGTATTCGGCACGATCATCGGAAAATCGGAAGTCCGGCCGCATCACACCTATGATGTTGGTCTTGGTCCCGTTTATGAGCACCGTACGAGTCAGGATGTTTTTGTCGCCGGCGAAACGGCGTTGCCACAGACGGTGGCTGAGGACCACCACGCGCGCGGGATGATCGATTTCGTCCTCGGCCAGCGTGAACAGCCGCCCCATCAGCGGCTGAACACCTAACGCCTGCAGAAGCTCCGGCGAGAAATGCTCACCCACGATCCGCTCCGCGGGCATGCCGTTCTCCGCCGCGCCAAAATCCTGCTCGTTCAGCGTCACCGCGCCGAGCATCTGAAACGACCGGTTGCGCTCCTTGAGAGCCGCATAATCCGGAATCGAAACGTACTCGAGCTGCTCCCGGTGCTGTGGGGGGACGGACCAGATGACCGCGACGCGTTCCGGCGCCTTCCATGGCAGCGATCCCCAGATCATGGTATTGATCAATGTGAATATGGCGGTATTCAGCCCGATCCCAACGGCGAGAGAGAGCGCTGCCACCGTGGTGAGTATGGGTTTCTTGGACCAAATGCGGAGGCCGTAGAGGATGTCCTGCCAAACGGCGGTCATAATGTGTATCTGACGGATGCGACGCCAATTTGTCCCGATGGAGTCGTGGACTATAAGTGGTGCCCGACTTCAAACAGAATACTCTGAGGATTTAGCGAGGCCATTTCTTGCCGCCAACCAAACTCCGCGCCCGCTGGTTCGCCTGGTGGTACTTCTCGATCGCACTGGGATTCGTGCTGCTTGCCATCAACAGAGCGCTCGCCGGAGAAAAAGCGTGGCTCATCGCTCTGCGGTTTGTGATTGCGGCGGGATTCGCCGCTCTGGGATATGCGGAGCTACGTTCCAGCGGCCGCAGATAGTTGTGACAACCGCTCCTTACAGTCGCGGCTCGGTTAGCTGTTCTGAGCCGCGACTGAAACGAGCGGTTGTCGCGAAAACAGTAGTGTCGCCGTGTCTAGATCAATGCTTGCGGTCTTGCACTCTGCCTTTCCATTCACCGCCGCGCCCGGCCCAATACTCGACGGCCGAATGAATGGTCGCTCCCGTGTAGAATAACGCGACCAACGGCAGCAGAGGCGCCCACAGCCACGACAAGCCGTAAAACCGCAGCGCCGGAGCGTACGCCACCATCATGAGGATCCAGGCGAAGCTGCCTAGAGCCGCCGGCACGGCCCTTCCCGTGAACAGCAGCATCGGTGGGAGCATATATGTCACGAACATCCCGGCGATTGCACCGAGCAACATCAAGACTGAATGCTTAAGCTGCCAGAACGCGGTTCGCGAGATCAGCCGTCCGATTTCGCCGAACGTCCTGTAGCTGCGAATACTGCGGGTCTTCGACGTCAGGCCCAGCCAGAGTTTCCCGCCAGTTTTCTTCACCGCCTTTGCCAGAGCACAATCGTCGATCAGCTCTCCACGAATCGCGGCCATGCCTCCGATGCGTGTGAGTGCGGTCCAGCGCATCAGGATGCAGCCGCCCGCGGCGCCGGCGGTCGGGTGCCTCGGGTCCGCGGTCCATGCCGGCGGGTATAGCATGAAAAAGAAAAACACAAAAGCGGGAATCAGCGATTTCTCGGCTAGGGTCTCACATTCGAGCTTGACCATGCAGGAAACCAGGTCGTAACCGCCGGCCTCAGCCCGCGCCACGAGCTGCGAAATACTGTCTGGCGCATGGACGATATCGGCATCGCTGAACAGCACGTAATCGGGCTCGAAGGATTTGGCCTGCGCGAGGCCTTCGGCCAGCGCCCAAAGCTTTCCGGTCCATCCATCTGGCGTGGTACGTGCCTGGATGATCGTCAAGCGATCGGGTCCGGCAGCGCTGCCTGCGATGGCCGCCGTTCCGTCGTCGCTGTGATCGTCGACCAGGAAAATATGGAATGGCCCGGAGAGATTCTGCCCGATCAACGACTCGATCGTGCGCCCGATGGTTGTTGCTTCGTTCCTTGCTGGAATCACCGCCGCGATGCGCCTTGAAGCTTGCCGCCCGGCGGTTTCCGCCTCTCGCAGCCGCCAGAAGATGCCTCGGCCCACCAGCAAATAGGCCCAGATGACCAGAGGGAGCGCGCCGGCGAAGTCGCCAATCACTTCGTATACGTCTTCTCGTACTTATTGCGGCTGTTGTAGACCGTGATGGTTCCGTTGGCGTCCGCCGAAACGCGCAGCCAGTTGCCCTCGTCGCCTTGCTCGTAGATATTCGCAATCATGGCTTCGGGCACATTGTGGGCTTTTCCGCCTTCCATGGCATAGTGCACCTGCCAGATGTCCTGCAGGCCCGGCGAATCGTGCACCGTTTGCCAGGCTTCGGGAGTTCCGCCTTTGCGTGCACCGTTGTTCATGATGGCCACGCGCGGATGTAGTGCCCTTACGATGGCCAGCGAATTCGAGATGTTCATCCCATGATGCGTGGTCAGATATAAATCGACCGTCCCAATCTTGTTGTTCGGACACACCAGCTCGTTTTCTTTATTCCACGTGAGGTCACCCAGATCGATCATACGGAAATCGCCATACTGGATCAGGATGCCGACGGACCGTGCATTCTCGCTGGTATCGGCTTCCATCGGCTTCACGCCAGCGCACGCGGGATTCGGTTGGCCGGCCCCCGGCAAAGCCGACGCAAGGCCTTCCCCACCCGCGGTCAATACTGTTACGTCGAGATCCTTCACCGGGATCTTGTCGCCGGGCTTCACCTCGATGTGCTTGCCACCGCTTACGTCGCGTGTCCGCACATAGGATTTGTACAGGTGTTCCGCATGGCCGTCGTGCTCCACGCTTTCGCCGTGATCCACGAAGTTGCGGATGGGCAGCTTCGCTGCCAGTTGTGGAACTCCACCCACGTGATCGTCGTGATAGTGCGTCACCACCAGGTAATCGATCTCTTTGACCCCTGCGCGCTTGGCTACCGCGGCAATGCGATTGGCGTCCCGCGAATTCATACCCGGCCAGCCGGCATCCACCAGCAGAGATTGCTTCGAGGGCGCCACGATGAGGGTCGCCTGTCCGCCCTCGACGTCCACAAAATAGACTTCCAGCATTTTGGCGGCTGGCATCGTCTGCGCTGCACAAAGCAGAAACAACGGTAAGATGGAACGAATCCGCATGGCCGAAATCGTATCATAAGGACGTCAGCAGGGCGGTGCGCCACCTTGCCGGAACATCTGCCGGTGGCGTAACGTATTGATAATTAGGATGCCTTATTGCAGCAGTTGCGGGAACGCGGTCAACCAGACCGACCAGTTTTGCGCCAAATGCGGCGCTCAACAGCCCGGTGCTGCTGCGCCGCCCCCGTCTCAGCCTATCGATCCGCTCGCGGGGATTACGCCGCGCACCGCCTCTATCCTTTGTTACATCCCTGGCGTCGGCTGGATCGCCTCAGTCATCGTTCTGGCCGCCGACAAATTCCGCAATAACAAGACCGTCCGCTTTCACGCCTTCCAGGGTCTGTACCTGTTTGTCGCCTGGCTGATTGTCGAGTGGGTCCTCAGCCCTATCTTCCGCGAGTTCCACGAGCCCTTCTTCCGCATCGACAAACTTCTGCACCTGCTGATTCTCTTCGTCTGGGTGTTCATGATCATCAAGACCAGCCACGAAGAGCGATACTCGCTGCCCATCATCGGCGAGTTGGCGGAGAGATCAGCGGCCGAACGCTAGTGCGGGGGCGATGCCCTCGAAATCCCAACGGGGATTTGGACGCGGCGACACGGAGACGCGGCGAGTGGGCGGCTGGAGCGTACGATTACATCAGGTCGAACTTCTCCTGGTGCATTAGCGCATCGCTCTTTACGAGCACGGTGCGGCCCAGGATCTGCTCCAGTTCCTGCAGGTAGTCGTTCTTGTTGGACTTAAAAACCTTGGCGACTTCAGGATGTACGCGCAGGGTGACGTCGCCGCGTTCCAGCACCGAGGCCACTTTCTGCGCCTCTTGCAGGATCTCACCGACCACCGTCTGCACGCTCTTCACGTAACCCGCGCCCTCGCAATATGGGCACGGCGAGCACAGTGTGCGTTCCAGGCTCTGTTTGACCCGCTTGCGGGTGATTGCCACCAGGCCGAAATCGTTGAACTGCAGAATCTTGTATGGGGCCCGGTCGGTGCGCATGGCGTCTTCGAGCGCTTGCATCACCTTCTGACGATTCTTGCGCTCGTCCATGTCGATGAAGTCCACCACAATGATGCCGCCCAGATCGCGCAGGCGCACCTGCCGTACAATTTCCTTTACGGCGTCGGTGTTGGTCTTGACGATGGTGTCTTCCAGGCGATTGGACTTGCCGACATACTTGCCAGTGTTGATGTCGATCGCCACCAGCGCTTCGGTCTGGTTGATGACGATGTATCCGCCCGATTTCAGCCAGACCTTGGGGCGCAGCGCTTTCTCCAGCTCTTGCGTGATGTTGAACTCGTCGAAGATGGGCGCGGTGCGGGTATATAGCTTTACGCGGCTTACGAGAGCCGGTTGAAAGCGCTGCACGAAGCTCACCACGTTTTCGTATTCCTCTTCGTTGTCGACCCATATGGTTTTGAACGCAGACGTGAGTTGATCGCGCAGGATACGCTGGACCACGTCAAGATCGTGATGGACCAGAACCGGCGCCGGTTTCCTTTCGGCCTTCTGGCGCATATCCAGCCACATGTTGTAGAGGAACATCATATCGGCGCGCAGTTCCTCTTCGGTGCGGCCGTCACCGGCCGTACGCACGATGAAACCGCCGGGAATGCCTGAGTGGTTCGCCTGCAACACGCGCTTGAGGCGAGTGCGTTCTTCATCGCTCGGTATCTTGCGGGAAACGCCGATGTGATCGACCGTGGGCATGTAAACCAGAAAACGGCCCGGCAAGGCGATGTGCGAGGTGATGCGCGCTCCTTTTTGGCCCAGCGGCTCCTTGGCGATCTGAACGATAATCTCCTGGCCCTCGCGCAGCAGGTCGCTGATAGACGGCTGCCCGGACTTTTCCGGACGCGCAGACGGTGTGCGCTGGGGTTCTGGCTTGGCTTCGCTGCGGACTTCGGGCGCCTGGACCTCGCGGGCGGTTTCCGCCGGCCGGTCGGCCGGTGCGGGAGGGGGGCCGCCGGCGCGCATTTTGCGGCGCATGCGGCGCGACATGCGATGCAGAAAACGCGGACCCTGTTCGCGCAGAGTAGCGGTCAGGCTGGTCGGAATGCGTGCCGGTTCGGCGCCTTCGGCCTGCGCGCTAGCGGCCTCGGCAGCCGGCTCATGGCTGTCGCTTTCCGCGGGAGGGTTTTCTAAATCCTGCTCGGCGGAGGCACTGGGTGCGGACTCGTCATGATAAGGCGGCTCATCCGGTTGCGAAACCTCCTCCATCGCGAGCGGGAGCGGAACTTCTGGAAAGTCCTCAGGGATTCGGTCAGCGGCGCGCGGCGCATCCGCGGGCTCTTGTGCGATGGGCTCTTCAAACTCGATGGCTGGGGCCGGTCCTTCGGCTTCGGACGCCTCTACGAAAGGTGCTTCCTCGGCCCGCTCGGCGGCGAAACCCGCCATTTCTTCGGATTCCGAAGCGCCGTATTTCGCCAGCGTCTCTCCCGGCAAAACGGCAAAGTCGTCGTCGGTTTCCACTGCGCTGGCGGGTTCGGGCGCCGACGCTTCCTGCCTGGGGCGGACGCCTGGGGAGAAGTACTTGGATTCCGGAATGCTGCCCCTTCCACCCCTGGACCGGCGGCGGCGCGAGCGGTGGCCGCGGCGATCGCGGTTATCCCGGGACTCGCGCTCCTCGGTTTTTGGGACGGGTGTGGAAGCTACCAATGGCGGGCCATTCGTGGCGGGTTGGGCTGCAACCACGGGCTCTTCCCGGGCAGGCGCAGGGGTGGCTGCAGTGGGAGCCGCCACTGCCGCGGTACTTGCGCCTTTTTCCAGGCGCAGCACCTTTTCTTCCGCGTCGGTTACAACCTTGTCATACTCTTCGTTGTCTTCGAAAAAGTCGGAGACGTAAAGAAACGCGTCACGATCGAGGCCAATATCTACGAATGCGGACTGCATTCCAGGAAGCACGCGCGTCACACGGCCTTTGTGAATGCTTCCGGCCAGGGAGTACTCTTTGTCGCGCTGATAATAAATCTCGACTACCTGATCGTCCTCCAGCAGAGCCACTCGGGTCTCGTGCCGGGCAGACGATACAACCAACTCTTTCGACATGAAATTCCTCCGTTGGGCTCCATGGATCTGCTCGGAACCGGAGGAACGTGAATACCCCGCGTGGGTTTCGTGATGCGGAGGGCTTACTGCCCCGTCCGCCGACTTTGATTCAGAAGCTCACGCATACCGGCGTGGTGGAGATCCATCTCTACATCCGCCGCCGGCGGGGAACCCGCTCCTCATTCAGATGCGCGCTCTCATCGAGCGCTCGCCGATCCGAGAGTCCGGTTAGGCCCCCAACAAAATTTTTCCGGGCAGCCCCAGCCGCCCATTTCCTTTCTGAAAGCAACACCATCCGGTCCGCGGACTCGCTGCGCCCGCGACCGGAGAACCTCAGTTGACGAACCTCCGTAAACGAACGTTGTTTACCAGCCCCAGCATTAGGAACATCGACAACATGCTGGAACCGCCCGCGCTCATTAACGGCAGAGGGATTCCGGTAACAGGCATGCGGCCCGCCACCATTCCCACATTAACCAGGACGTGGAACAGCACCAGAGCCGCCACGCCCATGCAGATATACATCCCGGCGCGATCCGGCGCCGTTTGCGCGTTCTTCACAATCTGCATCAAGAGCATGAAGTACAGCGCCAACACCACGACAATTCCAACGAACCCATGTTCTTCGCCAAAAGCTGCAAAAATGAAATCGGTGTGCGGCACGGGGAGAAACCGGAGCTGGGTCTGGGTCCCTTGAGCCACGCCTTTGCCCCACATGCCGCCCGCGCCTACCGCGATCTTAGATTGGATCACCTGATATCCGGTTCCTCGCGGGTCACGCTCAGGGTCCAGAAAACTTACCAGACGAGCTTTCTGATACGGCTGAAGAAAATGAACGCCTACAGGCAAAACCAGAACGACTAGAACCGCCACCGCTAGCAGATACCGCCAGTTCAGGCCCGCAAGAAACGCGCCTACCGCCAGAATCGGGAGATATGTCAGGGCCGTTCCCAGATCGGGTTCCTTGATGATCAGCAGCATCGGTACGCCGATGAGCCCCAGAACTTTCAGCAACTCCCGGGTCTCCAGGGTATCGCTATGCAGCTCAGTCATATAACGAGCTACCAACAATATTATCACCAGCTTGACGAATTCTGATACCTGCAGATGAAATCCCGGCGCGAGGGGAATCCATCGGGTCGAGCCAAACGCCTGCTTGCCAATAAGCAGCACTGTGACCAGCAGCGCCACCGACAGCAGATAAAATGCGGTTATGTGCTGCATCAGTGAGTGGTAGTCGAAGGCGCTCGCCGCCCACATGAGCAGCAGCCCGGCCCCCACCCACACGATTTGCTTCCACCATGCGTCTTGCCAGGGCGTCCCGTGCGTCGCGCTGAAAATCTGCACCACCCCTAGCGCGCAGATCACCAGCACGATAACCAGCATGCCCCAGTCGATGTCGCGCAGGTTAAGGTAGCCGCTCATTGGTTCTCCGAACCACCCGACGCGGCGACGCGGCGACGCGGCGACACGGCGATGTCGGCCGTCGTGCCGGTTTGCAGCCCGTTGGGTTGTCCTGGGTTGCCAGTACTGCTGACCTTATCAGGTGGGACCAAGGCTCCCTTCGCCGCATCGCCGTGTCGCCGCGTCCCCGCGTCGGTCTGCTCACTCGCCGCGTCGCCGTGTCCCCGCGTCGCCGCGTCCGGCGGGGTTCTCGCCGCCACCAAACTCTGCCCCAGCCGCGCCTTCTTATCGACGTAAGCCTTCAGGACGTCGCGCGCCAACCGCTGCCGCAAATTGACCGTGCTCGCCGCCTTCCCACAGAGCCACCACCACAATTTCGGGATGCTCGCGGGGCAGGAATCCCACAAACCACGCATTGTCCTTAGGCGCATTTTCCGCCCTTTTTGATGAACTCGTTCGAGGCGAGCTGCGCCGTGCCGGTCTTGCCGCAGACTTCGATACCGGGTAGCCGCGCGCGCACGCCGGTTCCGCCTTCGTTCACCACGCCGCACATGCCCGAGATCACCTTGGCGACGTTTTCCGGATTCAGCGGGAACTGGTGCGGCGCCTCCGGCTTGGCCGACTTCAACAGGTGCGGCTTGTACCAGATACCGCCCATGGCAATGCCGCCAATGGCGCGCGCCAGTTGAATCGGCGTGACCGTGGTGGCGCCCTGCCCGATGGCTACCGAAATGGTTTCACCCGGCATACCACTTCTGCCGGAAATTGCGGATCTTCCACTCCGACGAGGGCACCATCCCGGAGGCTTCGTCCGGAAGATCGATGCCCGCTCTCGTGGCCGAAGTCCGGCCTGCGTCGGCATAGGACGCGATCTGATCGATGCCGGTCCTGTTGCCGACGTTGTAGAAGTACACGTCGCAGGATTGCACGATACCGTTGTGGAGTGAGACGGCTCCGTGACCTGGTTCCACCAGCACTTGTAGTAGTGGCCGTAGAACGATGGCACCGCCCGGACAATGCACCGTGAACTGATCGTCGATCGTGCCCGTTTCCAGGCCCGCGATGGCCACGATCGGCTTGAACGTCGAGCCCGGCGCAAATTGCGCCTGAATGGCGCGGTTCAGCAGCGGATGATCGGGATTGTCCAGCAGCTCTTTCCAGTCCGAAGATCTTGATGCGCACGGAGAACTTGTTGGGATCGAAGGTCGGCCGACTGGCCATGGCCAGAACTTCGCCATTACGCGGATCGAGCGCCACGATTGCGCCTTTGCGTGCCCTCGAGCGCCAGCTCGGCGACCGCCTGCAGATCGAGATCGAGCGTGAGTTGCAGGTTCTTGCCGGGGATGGCTTCCTTGATACCCAGCACCTGCCGCTCGCGGCCGCGGTTATCGACCACCACCTCGCGCTGGCCGTCCACGCCCATCAAGCGTGTCGTTATATTGCTTCTCGATGCCGAATTTGCCGATCACCGCGCCCGGTTTCGTACTTGGCGTAATTCCGGTTCATCCAGCTCCGATTCGCTGATCTCACCGGTGTAGCCGATCACGTGCGCGCAGAATCCGTTTTGCGGGTACATGTCGCCGCTGCGCGTGAATCAACTCCAGCTCCGGGAAAAACTCGGGATCGGCATGGGATTCGACGAAAGCGATGTCGGCCGGCGTCAGTTCCTGCTTGATGATGATCGGCTCGTACTTCGGCCGCGACCGGTAGCGCTTGAGCTGCAGCATCAGGTCGTCGTAATCGAGTTGCAAGCCTTCGGCGATCGGCCGCAGATGCTCGGGCTTCACGGTTTCGCGCGAGAGAATGCACGCTCCAGGACGAGGTGATTGTCCACGATGACGCGCCCGTCGCGATCGAGAATCTTTCCGCGGGCGGCGATGATGGGCAGCGATTTGATGCGGTTTCGCTCGGCTAACCCCTGGTATAGCTCAGGGTTACGAACCTGAAGATCCCAGAAACCAGAAATCAGAAATAGAAAGATGGCCACCGTGACGTACTGAAATACCGCGATCCGTGCGGCGGCAAACTTGGGGTCATCCCGCAATCCACCAGCTGTACGACGTGTATCTGATTCACGCGAAAGGAGCTTCACGGCAAGCCTAGTACTGACACCCTCTTCTTACAGTGTATCGGAAAAGACGAACTTCGCAAGAAGCTTTCCCAGGTTTACCCCCGCTCCTTCAATTTATCCAGGAAATGAAACAAGGACACCGCCACGATGGCATTCAGCACGCCCAGCACCAGTGTGCGCTGTGTTTCGAAGTTCACTGGTCTGGCCGAGCAGGCCGCGCGAAAGCGCCCAGAAGATGAACTGATGGAAAACGAAGAAGAAGAAAGCCGAAAATCAGGCGGATCAGCGGATGATCGACGTCCAGCCGCAACCCGACCGAGGCCGCCACATACCCGATGATGGTCTTGGTGATGCCGAACATGCCGAGCGGGTTCTTGGACAGCGAGTCCTGCGCCAGGCCCACCAGAGCGCCCACCAACAAGCCGCCAATCGGGCTGCGGCGCATGAGCGCGAAGTATACAGTGACGATGAGCGGCAGCTCCAGATAAGCCAGAAACTGGAAAAACAGCGGGACATAGACCTGAAAGAGGATGGCCGCGAGCGGCACCACAAACAGCACCCAGGCCCTGAAACGCGTGATCTGCGTCTCGCGCTGGCTGTGCAGCAGGACGTGGTCGTCGGAGTATCTCATTGCGCGGCCGGCTTGACTGGAGCAGGATTGGCGGAGAGGGGTTGCCGTTCGGCGAAGAGGTCGAGCCGGATGGCGACGTCTCCCCGGGCTGCTGCAGGTTGAAATCCACCGGTTTCGACGCCGGGTGGGTTCTCACCAAACTTGTGGTCCCTGCGCGTCGCCGACTTCCTTATAGTGCTCGCGCATTTTATCCGCGTCGGTGGCGAGGCCGCTGATTGCCGTTCGGGGCGCCCGCGGGAGCCCGGTCGTTGCGACGGGCGCTTCACCCGTATTCGGCGGCTGCGGCGGCGCGAGATAGACGGGCTGCGGCGGCGGTCTTCAGCTCCGGAATCTCCTGATGAACGCCCTCGCAGGATGATGAGCACTTCTTCCAGGCCATCCGGCCATGCCGCTCGGATCGACCGTAATCTCCTGGAACGGGCTTCCCGGCCTCGCGCCGCCGTCACCTGTCCCACTGGCATGCCCTTGGGAAAGATCCGGTCGTCGCCGGAGGTGTAGAACCACTCCGCCGGTCTCGACTTTCTCTTCGTTCTGCACGTAGTCTACGCGGCAGTTGCCATGGCCCATGCCCTTCAGGATGCCGCGCACGTGATTCTTTTGCGAGACCACGCCAGCGGCGAAGCTGGGGTCGGTGACCAGCAGAACCTGCGAAGCCGTGGGATACGCGGCCAGCACTTTGCCGACAATGCCGTCCGGAGTCACCACCGCCATGCCCTTCTGCACGCCCGAGGTCGATCCGCGATCTACAAACACGGCGGTATTCGGAACCGCCGGCTGGCGGTGGCGATGACCCGCGCGGCGACCATTTTTGACGGCGTATGCGCTTCGAATGCCTCGAGGGCCTTGGCGCGGTCGGCTGTTGACAGCTCCGTCTTGAGGAACTGGTTCTCCAGCTTCAGACTTGCCCAGTTCGGTTCGCAGCTTCTGGTTCTCGGCCCGCGTATCGCGCAACATCACGTAATTCTGCAAAAACCCTGTGGTGCCGCCGCGCGCGCCTTCGAGGTCCGCGCCAGGGGCGTGACCGCCGTGACCGCCCAGACGCGGATCAGCCGCACATCGCTGTCGTTTTTGACCTGGTATGCCAGCAGGACGAGCTGCGCGAAAATGACCAGCAACAGGACGGTGATGTTTCGGTAGCGGCTGAGCAGGGTCTCCATGGCCGTGTAGCAGCCGGCTTCCGCGCGCCGTGCCTAGTCGATCGAGATCTTGCGGAGCAGCCTGAAGTCGCTCAGCATTCTGCCCGTTCCCAGAACCACCGAGGCCAGCGGATCGTCGGCGATCGATACCGGCAAACCGGTTTCTTCGCGAATCCTCTTATCCAGATTCTTGAGCAGCGCGCCGCCCCCCGTCAATACGATGCCTCGGTCGCTGATATCGGCCGAAAGCTCGGGCGGGGTGCGCTCCAGCGCCACGCGCACTGCATTCAAGATAGTGGCCACGCACTCGGAAAGCGCTTCCCGAATTTCACTGTCGTCGATGGTAATCGTTTTGGGGACGCCTTCGATAAGATTGCGGCCCTTGATCTCCATGGTCAGCGGCTTGTCCAGCGGATAGGCCGAGCCGATCTCGATCTTGATGGCTTCAGCCGTGCGCTCGCCGATCAGCAGGTTGTACTTGCGCTTCAGGTACTGCATGATGGCGTCGTCCATCTCGTTGCCCGCCACGCGGACCGAACGGGAATAGACGATGCCGGAGAGCGAGATCACCGCTACGTCGGTGGTGCCGCCGCCGATGTCCACCACCATGTTGCCCGAAGGCTCGGTGATGGGCAGGCCCGCGCCGATCGCCGCCACCATGGCTTGCTCCACCAGGTGCACTTCGCTGGCCTTGGCGCGGTAGGCCGAATCCATCACGGCGCGTTTTTCCACCTGCGTGATTTCCGATGGCACCCCGATCACGATGCGCGGATGCACCAGCATCTTGCGGTTGTGCGCCTTCTGGATGAAGTAATTCAGCATCTGCTCGGTGACTTTGAAGTCGGCGATGACGCCGTCCTTCATGGGCTTGATGGCGACGATGTTGCCGGGAGTGCGGCCCAGCATCTCCTTGGCCTCTTTCCCCACCGCCTCCACTTCTCCCGTGTTCTTATTGAGCGCGACGATGGAGGGTTCGTTGACGACGATGCCTTTGCCTTTTGCAAATACCAGGGTATTGGCCGTACCCAGATCGATGGCAAGATCCGAGGAGAACAGGCTGAACAGTGAGCGAAGATTCATTGTACGAAATTCCCAGCGAAACGCCGGACGCGGAGCAGTCTAAAGGGAATGTTAGCATAATTCTGGGTAGCGCACGCTTTTTTGGCGGGCCGCCTGCTGGCGGAAATCATGCAGATATCCAGTGGCAAATCGACAGACGGCGTTCGCTTTATCCCGTCGATTTTTTCCAAATGACACCAATCGCCGGGCTTCATCCTCGGTTCGCCGCGGCGGCTTTCGGCTGTGGGCGGCGGCGCGCCACGGCCTTTCCTGGTTACGCCTTTGTTGCCAACCAGGGCGAGCAATCCATTGCGGTAGTGGACCTGACGAGTTCTCGGTGGCGCGCAGATCCGCCTGGAGGCCGCGCCCTCGGCTGTTGCGGCGGACATCCCAGCGCCGTTCGGTCTACGTGCTGGCCGCACAAAACGGGACGATTTATGAAATCGATGCCGCAACTCTGGCAGTGAAACGCAAATTATCGCTGGGGCGGAGGTGGTCTCGTTGCGCATCGCCCCGGAGGGCACTCCCTCTGGGTGCTGTGCCAGTCGCCGCACTCTCTGGTCCAGTGGAGCTCGATCGGTTCAGGTCGAATCGCGCCTGAAACTGCCCACCGCTCCTGAGGATTTCGATCTGAACCGCGATGGCTCCGCTCGCCGCCGTGGCATCTTTCCCGAAGCCCGTTCAGTGGCTCTCGTTGACCTGGCGAAGCCGGCGGTCGAAATTGTGCCTCGGCCGGCGAGGATCCGCGGGCGGTGCGCTTTCGCTGCGACGGCCGCCAGATTTTGGTTGGCAATCGCAGCGCGCGCATCGCTGAGCGTTCTCGACGTCAAAGACGGGCGCCACTCTGGTGCGCCTGCCGCTTCCCATCGAGCCCGAGAACTTCTGCGTCAACGCCGATGGCGGCCAGGTTTTCATCACCGGCAAGGGCATGGATGCGGTGGCGATCTATCATCCGTATCAGACGGAAATTGCCGAGACGCTTCTGGCCGGAAAGGCTCCGGGAGCCATGGCGATCTCGGCCGTCACCCGCCGAGTACCTGTTCGCGGCGAACCCCGAATCCGGCGACGTCACCGTGCTGGATGTACAGACGCGAACCATGCTCGCGTCCGTGCTGGTGGGGCAGGAACCGTGCTACATCACCTTCACTCCCGATAACCAGTACGCGCTGGTGGTCAATCGGCACTCCGGAGACCTGGCAGTGATTCGCTTGAGCACTCTCAGCAACCGCAAACCCCGCGTCCGCACGGTACCGTTGTTTACGATGATCCCGGTCGGGTCAGGGCCAGTCTGCGTTTCGGTTTTGGCGGTGTAGGAAGTTGGGAAAAAGATGTCTTTGTTTTCGCGTGTGGTCGGCGATTACCCTTTGCCTTCGTCGGCTGATGGGCCGTAGATCGCGGGGACCTTCTCGCCGTTCAGGCGCAGATATACTGTCAGCTGTCCGCGATGGTGCGCCATGTGGTTGAACACGCCGTCGCGAATCGCGACATAGCGTGGCTGCTCGCTCATCAGCTTACCCGCGGCCAGCATGCGCCAGCTAGTGTTCAGGAGCCGATCGTCCGAGGTCTTCTGTAGGACTTCGCGTCCCTTTTTTAGACTAACTTCGAACTGCTCCAGCAAATCGCGCCGCGTTTTCCACTCGGCCGGCTTGAACTTCGGGCCTCCTGGCGGATTGATGTCCAGCTCGTCCAGGTTCACAACCATGTCGAGCCACGCGGGAATGGTCGCAACAATCGTCGCCAGAGACCCGAGCGGCATTGACTTCTCATGCGGCTTCCAGTCGTTCTTTCCTTCCGGAACCCGTTCTAGTGTCTTGCGGATCCCAATAGCCTCCCGGTCAAGTTCAGCCAGCAACAGTTCGGTGATCTTCATGATGTATTCTCTGCAAACAATTCTAGATCCACAGCCTGCCAAGGCGAAATTCCACGGGGAGATTGCGTACACTGCAATGCCAGGCTGTCTCGCCGATGGATACTGCCTTTCCAAATCGCAACTTGAGAGCGACGGGGTGGAAGGGCGTCACACTGCCCGGTGCGGGGCCACGGTCGGGAGGACCTTAGGCGGAGGACCGTCTCGTCATTCGCGCCCTGCTCCTATCTGATCGTTTATCAGCCGATGTACTCCCGATAACCAGTACGCCCTGGTGGTCAATCGCCACTCCGGCGGCTTGCCGGTGATTCGTTTGAGCGCTCTCAGAACCGCAAGCCGAGCATCGGCACGGTACGATTATTTACGATGATCCCGTTGGGCTCAGGGCCAGTCTGCGTTTCCGTTTTGGCGGTGTAGCATTGACGGTTCCGTTCAGCCTTCAATCCATTGAGTCGCGTTTGAAGGCGAGCGCCAAAGCCGGGATTGCCGCATTTTTTCCGGTGCTGTTTCTGTTTGGCCTGAACGCCTGGATCTGCTGGCGCCTGTTCCACACCGAATATCTGGATCAGATGCAGTCAATCGAAGGCGCGTTCCTCTCGCTCGCCACTTATATTGAGCGCCACTGGCCGCGGCACGACTGGTTTCCGGAGTGGTATGCCGGCATGCCCTTCGCCCGCACGTATCAGCCTGTCCTGCATTACACGGTAGCGCTTGTGTCGACGGCGCTCGGCTTGAGCCCCGCATCCGCGTACCACCTCATCATTGCAACCACGTACTCGCTTGGCGCGGTGACGTTCTATTATCTGGCCCGCGCGCTGGGCGGCAGCCGCACGATGGCATTTATGGCAGCGTTGGTGTTTTCGCTTTTTTCACCTTCCACGCTGCTGGTTCGGGCAATACGCGTCGACGCAGGTGGATATCTGAATGCGCGCCGTCTGCAGGCGCTTGTGTTTTATGGCGAAGGACCCAACGTGACCGGCCTGATGCTCTCCATGCTTGCCCTGGCTCTATTGCATCGGGCGCTCGAAAAGCGGACGCCAGCCTCGTTGCTGCTGGCGTCGGTTGCCAGTGCCGCCGTGCCGGCCCTCAACTGGACATCAACCGTCGCGCTTCTCTTCGGCCTCGCTGCCTATGTGGCGGCGGGAGAGCGGCGAGAAATCCAAGCCAATCTGCCGCGTCTCTTTCTGGCTGGCGCGGCTACAACTGCGTTCGCATTTCCATTCGCGCTGCCTTCGACCATCCGCAGTACTTTTCTCGATGCCATCACTCTGGACGACATTCCGACTCCAGGGCCTGCGCCCTGGATTGTGTTCGCAATGCTGATATTGGCTGTAACACTGGTTCGCGCCATGCTCATCCGCTGGCGCGCGGCGTTCGGAGCGCGTTTCGCCGCACTCTATTTTGTCATCGCTGCATGGATCGTCCTAACCGCTTCGTGGGCGGGAATTCGACTAACGCCTAAACCGGCGCGCTTTCACCTGGCTATGGAGATCCCTATGATACTTACCATCGCATTTGCGATGGAGAAGATCTGCCGAAGCCGGCCTCGCGCGCGTCGGGGGGCGATTCTGCTGCTGGCCATCCTTTGCCTCGCGCAGGCCGTTCACTACCGTAAATACGCAGGAGGCCTCATCCGCAAGGCGGATATCGCGACGAAAGTCGAATATCAGGAGGCGGATTGGCTCGAAAGAAACATGAATGGAGCACGCGTATTTCTATCGGGCTCGCTTTCCTTCTGGGCCAACGTGTTCACCAATACGCCGCAATTGACCGGCTGTTGTGTTCCATCCCTGACCGGTGCGCAGCCGCTGATCGCGAACTACGTGATAACGGCGGGTTACCGGAACGATACGGAATCGGCGGATTACGCGCTGTTGTGGCTCAAAGCTTACGCGGTGCAGGCAATCGCAATGGGCGGCCCTAAGAGTCGTGAATATTACAAGGAGTTCGGTTATCCCTATCGGTTTCGGGGCCATCTGCCGCTGGCCTGGAGCATTGGCGACGACTACATTTATCTTGTGCCCGAGCGCGTTCCCGGTCTGGCCCGTGCCATACACTCCCGCGACGAGGTGAGGCATCCCCCGCAAAACGGCATCGACGATGGCGAACTGAGGCCTTTCGTGCGCGCCCTCGACGATCCGGCTCTGCCACGCGCCTCCTTTGAATGGACGGGCGCGAACCATGCGACGATTGACGCGGTACTCGACCCTGACGATGTGTTGTCTGTCGCGGTCAGCTACGATCCGGGGTGGAAAGCGACCGCGAACGGACGCAGCATTCCCGTGCGGCCGGACGGACTCGGACTGATCGTTCTCGAGCCGCAATGCGCCGGCGCTTGCCAAGTACGCCTGAGCTGGAGCCCCGGTCTTGAACCACGCATTGCGATCGCGCTCGCCCTTTTGACGCTGATCGCAATGACGATCTGGTGCGTCGTCGCTCGATTCGGATCGCGACCGGCGCGGTCCGCTTGACTTAAGCGAATTATCCATGTCGCAAGTGTAAACTCTTTCATGCTTGATATGCTTGTCAAATCAGATCCCCGCGCCGATTCGTATACTTGCCCGAGGTGCATACATGGAACGACGGTCATTCGTGGAAGGCTGGAAATTCAAAGCACGGACGGTTTGCGGCATCACCTTAGTTTCCTTTGCCGCCGGATCGCTCATGACTGCCCGGCTGGCGCACGTGAACCAAGTGAGGGCCGATAGCAATCGTGTCTTCGAGCTTCGGGTTTATCATGCTGTGCCAGGCAAAGTACCAGCGCTGGTGTCCCGGTTTCGCGACACGGCTTCAAAGCTACTCGCTAAACACGATCTGAAGGCTGTGGGTTACTGGGTACCCGAGGATGCTCCCGCTTCGGATAACACGTTCATCTATATCTTGGCTCATCCCAGCCGGGAGGAAGCGAAGAAGAACTGGGACGCGCTGCGGGCCGACCCGGCGTTTCAAGAGATGGCGAAGTCCGAGCAGACCGAGAAGCTGCTGGAAAAAGTGGACTCGACCTACATGCAGCCCACCGATTTTTCGCCGATGAAGTAGTGCCGGCGATCAGGAACGTGCGGTACCGGCGAATTTCTGAGTGAAGCTGAGTTTCCATTCATCCGGCAGTACAGACTGAAGAACGCGTTCGAGTTGAGCGCGGCCGGGTTCCAGACCGCTGGCGAGCTCCAACACTTCGGCTATGCACACCGCTCCGAGGCCGGTGGACATACGTTCGATCGAATCTCCCGAGCCCAGCTCTCCTTCGACGACGACTGAGAAGTAGAACCCCGAGCGGCGGCTGGACCAAAATTTCTCGACCATATCGCTCCGGCCGAACTTGATCCCGAGCTTATAGCAGGGCGTCCTCGGTTGAGTCACCTGCAGAACAGCGGAACCAATGCGAAACTGATCGCCAATATGGACGGACGTTTCATCCAGCCCCTCGGTCGTCAAGTTCTCGCCGAACATGCCGTAGGGCAAATCCACACCCGGTAGTTCCGCGGCCCAGTACCGATGGTGCTGCGCCGGATAGCAATAGACCGCTTTGTCGCGGCCGCCGTGAACTGAGAGATCGGCCTGACGGTCACCGGCCAGGTTCAGTTTATTCACCGCGACGCTGCCGGCAACCGGTGTCTTGAAGATTCCAGTGAGGATTCTCCCGCCGCGAAAGTTGACTTCCCGGGGTTGTCCAATATTGACTGAGATTACGCGGGCTTCTGGCATTCTTCACCTTACATCTGATTCAAGAATCCTTGAACCGATGGCGCCATGGCCGCGGCAAGCTGCAGATTGCGGTCCTCGGGCAGGTCGGAAATTACAAACGCCAGGTAAGCCGGCGTCTCAAATGCAGCGACCTGAAATTGGCTGGCTACCGCGCGGTAGACCGGCACGCCGGCGGCCTCGAGGACGGGCGTCAACTGAGCAGCCGGAATCGACTCGCCCGGATTCTTCTTCGTGATGATTAGCGAAAGCAGCGACGATGGGCTTCGCAAAACCAAGTGTATGTAGCTGCGCCCTTGAACGTGACAGCGGTGCGCTAAGATCACGCGGTATTCATCCGGCACTTTGGTTTTGACCAGCGGAACCAATCCGGCGTATTGCGGACCAAGCGCGTGAGCCATCTCCGCGAAGGCCGGAGGGTCCTTGGGGTATTTGCGAAATACAGCGCAGTGTACGTGATCCCGCAGCCCTACCTGGAGAATGGTCGAGAGGCCGGAGGATATCCGCCCGATATAAGCATCCTGCTCCTTCGGGCTGAGTTCTCTCCGGCTGTGCAAGCCGATCCAGATGGCCGTTGAAACTAGCAATAGGGCTGCAACCGCGGACATCCACCGGAGCGAGAAATCGAACGGCCACAGGCGCACTGGGCTTCGCTCACGAATCTCCCGGCGGATTTTCTGCTCGAGACCCGGTGGCACTTCTTCCTGCCGAGCCGCGACCTGCAAAGACGTTCGGATGCGCACGCGAGTTTCCAGTTCCTGCGAGCACGGCCTGCATTGTTCAATATGCCGCAGAACTTCGAGGTTGCTCTCGACGAGAAGCTCATTGCTGATATAGGAGTCCAGATATCGCCGGACTTTTTCGCAGTTGCGTTGACCGAAATCGACGATCTTCATGCGCCCTTGCCCTCCTGCGGCGCGCCGCCAATGCCATATGAGCGAGCCACGCCGGCCAGCAGTTCCCGCAGCAGTTTTCGGCCCCGGCTCAGGCGGGACATCACGGTTCCGATGGGGATTTCCAGCAAGTGCGCAACCTCTTTGTACGAGAACTCCTCGACATCCGCGAGCAAGACGACAGCCCGAAACTCCGTGGGGACGCGATCCAGTGCGGATAGAACTTCCTGGTCCGTCACTTTCTCAGGGACGGGTGGCGCGTACATGAGAGTCTGTTCGAAATCATTTTCCGCCAGTTGCGTCGACCGAAGACTGAACCACTTGCGCCGGTCATGGTGCAGAGTGTTCATCAGGATCTTGAACAACCAGGCGCGGCAATTGGTGCCAAGCGTGAACCGGTGAAACGATTTCCATGCCTGGAGATACACCTCCTGCACGACATCCTCAGCCCGGCCGCGATCGCCAGTCAGCCTGGAGGCGGTTCGGAAGAGATCGGGCAGATGAGGCAACGCAGCCGCTTCGAATTCCTCTATGTTGGTTCTGTTCATCCCCACGGGCTAAGGGCAAGGGCCATCACATTTTGCCGTCGTCTTTTTTGTCCATCTTGTCCATCTTGTCCGACTTGGCCTTGCTTTTCTTCTTGGACTTCTTCTTGTCCATTTTATGGTCCATTTTATCGTCGGCCATTTTGTCCGACGACATCTTGTCGCCAGCCATTTTATCGTTGGCCATCTTGTCATCCGGCATTTTGTCTTGGGCGCGCCCGGGCGCTGCCGCCAGACAAGCAAGCATTCCCAGGCTGAACACACTCATGATCAGTCGCTTTCGCATTTTCGATTCTTCTCCTTGGGTAGATGACTGCAAATCGAGCTTCCAGCTACTGAATGCCTTCTCGAGGGGCAATTATTCCCCCAGGAAGGAGTTTTGTGCTGCGGTTCGCCTATTTTCCGAAGATCAACAGAGTGAAGGTTTTGGAAATAACACTGGGGTATGGGTGGGGGTTTTCCTTTGTTGCCGGGGGTGGGGGCCCAAATTCCGCCGTCACCGTATAGATATTGTGGTTTTTTGTATCGAGCGCCATGGTTCGGGCTCCGCGCTGTGTGGCGATCGTCTGGACGACGGTGTATTTGTCGGGGGAATCCTGATGGGCCACGGTGATGGTGCCGTCACCGCATGAGGCGAAGGCGAGGCCAGTCCCGGGATCGAAACGGTTGGCATCCACGCCTTTACCAATCGGAATCGTGGCGACCACCTTCCCATTTGTGTAGTCCACCACGGCCATTAGCTGATTGTGACATCCGGCGAAGAGACGCTTGTTAACCACATCTATGGCCAACCCTGAGGGTTCGTTGCAGGGGTCGATGGGCCAGGTGTTGAGGACTTTTAGTGTTTTCGAATCGAACTCCACGATTTGATTCTTATCCTCTACGTTGACATAGATGCGTCCTGAGCCGTCTGCGCGAGCGAATTCCGGCTTGCCCCCGAGGGGCACGCTACCCAGCAGCTTTCCTGTTTCAGCGTCGATAGCCGTGGCATCGTTGCCGCCGCGGCCGTTGAACGTGAAAACACGCTTGGATGCCGTATCGTACAGAATGGCGTCGGGGTCCCGGCCGGGAATCTGCACGTCGCGAAGAACCTGGAGCGTTGTGGTGTCGAGAATCTCCGCCGCGTGTTCGGCGCTGAGGAAGGCCCGCTTCAGGTCAGGCGCGAAGGCGATGGCGTGCACGCCGTGCGCGTTGGGGATATCTGCGACCGGCTTGCCCTCGGAATCCAAAACCATAATATGAGAACCACGCGGGATGAAGACATAGCCCGTGCCGGGATCCACTGCAAAATAATCCCAGCCGCCGGCCCCGCCCAAGGTGACCTTTTTTACTAGGTGATAGGGCGGGGCCGTTGATGCGGCATGCACGAATGGAAGGAACGCGACGATCGAACCCGCGGCCCAGAATGCGGCGAGCTTTGCAGTTACTCGAAAATGCATTTTTTCTCCTCGATCCACGCTGTTGTCGGAGCTTCGACTATATGCGATCTGATCGTATCGTTACAAGGGGAGTCCACACGGGCCGTCCCGCGTGAAGCAGAATAGAATTAACTGTTTCAGAGCATGCTTCTAAGGGTTTTGATTATTCTGCTTTTTCGGCTGGCCCTGGCGGCGGGGCAAAGCACACCTTCCGTGCCGGACGATCGCAACCAGCAAGCTTCGGAGCACAATCGCCGCGGTGTTGAATTTTCGAAGGGCGGAGACCATGCGGCCGCTTTGCGTGAGTTCCGTGCAGCGATCGAGCTCCAGCCCGGGTATGCGGAGGCGCAGTATAACCTGGGCGTGGCGCTGATCCAGGTTGGAGAGCCGGAGCCGGCCCTGGTTGCATTTCGCGCGGCAGCGCGCCTGCGCCCCACATCAGCGCCGATGCGGCTGGGACTGGCGATCGAGTTACTGAAGGCTTCGCACCTGGATGAGGGGATTCAGGAGTTACGCCAGACCATCAAGATCGATCCGAACCTTGCGGAAGCTCACTACAATTTGGGAATCGCGCTCGGACAGCAGAGCGATTTGGCAGGCGCCGAAAGAGAATTCCGAGAGGCGATCCGCTTGCGGCCGGAATTTCAACCGGCTCACAGCAGGCTCGGCGTCACGCTGCGGCGGTTGGGGAAGAATGGCGCCGCCGTCGAGGAATTTCGGACGGCTGTTCGACTAGGGCCGTCCGATGCCGAAGCGCAATATCAGTTAGGGCTGGGTCTTCGCGAAGGAGGCGACCTGGACGGCGCACTAGCGGCATTCCAAAAGGCGGTCGATTTGAAACCGGATTTCGAGCAAGCCCGCTACAACCGGGCGGTGGTTCTACGCGCGAAAGGCAAGCCGGAAGCCGCGGGATCGGATATCCGCGACCTGGCTGCGTGGCGGCAGTTTCAAGCCAAGCTGGCTCAAGCCAAGACCCTGACGGTGTCCGCCGACCGGCATCTGAAGGAGCACCAACCCGAACAGGCGCTGGCCGACGCCCGGGCCGCGCTGGAATTCTGGAGTGAAAACCCATCGGTGTTTTACGTGATGGGGCTTGCGTGGGAACAGAAGGGCGATGCCAGCGAAGCGCGCAAGAATTTGCAAAAGGCCATCGAGCTGAAACCTGATTATGCGGAGGCGCACAACAATCTGGGACGGGTGTTGTGGGCTCAGGGTGACACGCGCGATGCGATCGAAGAGTTTGGGCGGGCAGTGGCTCTAGCGCCCGATCTTCCGGAGGCTCGTTACAACAGCGGGCTGGCGGCGGCGCAAACCGGGCGCCTGGACCTCGCGCTTGCAGAACTGCGCGCGGCGGTCGATCTGAAACCGGATTACGTGGATGCCAGGCTCAATCTCGGCCTGGTGCTGCAGCAAAAGAAGGACATGGTCGGCGCCGTTCGCGAATTTCGCGATGTAGTGAAACTTCAACCTGACTTCCCGGAGGCCCACAATAATTTGGGGCTTGCGCTGCTGGAAAAGGGAGACCGAAAGCTGGCAGCGGCGGAGTTCCGGCAAGCACTGCGGCTACGGCCAAACTACGCCGAGGCTCACTACAATCTGGGCATTCTGTTGCAGCAGAACGGCGAGAGCGCAGCGGCGGCGGACGAATTCCGGTTAGCGGAGAAGCTCAATCCCGAACTCACCCCACCTGCGCGCAAGTGACCGAGCGGTTGCAGTGTAAACTGATTCCTATGCGCTGGCTGGGATGTCTGCTGATTCCAATTACGCTGGTAGCCGCCGATTGGCCGCAATTCCGCGGACCGAATGGCGCGGGCGTCTCATCCTCAACGGATCTTCCAGAACACTTCGACCAGCAAAAGAATGTCCTTTGGAAGACGGTGCTGCCGCCGGGACATTCGTCACCGGTGTTCACCGACGGCCATATCTTTGTCACGGCGTTCGAGGGCAAAAGCTTGCTTACGATCTGCCTGGACCGCGCCATCGGCAAGATTCTGTGGCGGCGCGAGGCTCCCCGCGACCGGCAGGAAGGTTTCCAGCAGACGAACACGCCGGCTTCGCCGACACCCGTCACCGACGGTACCAACGTCTACGTTTTCTTCGGAGACTTCGGGTTCCTCTCCTACGGTCCGGACGGCAATGAGCGCTGGCGTCTGCCGCTTGGCCCTTTCAACAACGTGAACGGCCACGGCTCGTCGCCTATTCTCGCCGATGGAAAGCTGCTGCTGATCTGCGATCAGGACACCGGGTCGTACGTATTTGCCGTGGACGCGCAGAGCGGGCGCGTGCTGTGGAAGACCATGCGGCCGGAATGTACGCGTGGTTACGCCACCCCGGCGGTTTACCGGCCATCGAGGGGGCCCGTGGAGTTAATCGTTCCCGGATCTTTCGAAGTGGCCTCGTACGCCATGGACACCGGCGAGAAATTGTGGTGGGTGGGAGGGATGGCGTGGCAACTTAAATCCGTGCCTCTCATCGACGGCGATCGTATATTCGTCAATGGGTGGGAAATTGGCGGCGATCAGGAGCAGCGGCGCAAAATTCCCGATTTCGCCGCGATTCTTGCCGAGTATGACAAAGATCACGATGGAAAGCTGTCGCCGAGCGAGGCGCCGTCGCACAAGGCTTCTGATTGGTTCGTCGAGACCGATCTCAACCACGACGGATATATTGACGAGCGCGAGTGGCAGTTTTACCAGGTGCGCAACGCCGCGGAGAATTGCCTGGTCGCGATTCGCGCCGGCGGCCGCGGCGACGTCAGCAAGAGTCACGTGCTCTGGAGATATCGCAAGGCATTGCCTAATACGCCATCGCCGCTCTTATATCAGGGCGTCATTTATCTGATCCGCGATGGAATTTTCACAAGCCTAAACCCGGAGAACGGGGAGGTGTACAAGCAGGCGCGTCTTACGGGCGCCCTGGGCCGCTACTGGTCTTCGCCCATCGCCGCCGACGGCCGGATATTCGTGGTGAGCGAAGACGGGAAAGTGGTGGTGCTGCGCGCAATCAAAGAATGGGAGATTCTCGCCGTCAATAATCTTGAAGAGGAAACGTTCGCCACGCCCGCGATTCTCGATGGCCGGATTTATGTTCGCACGCGCGCGGCGCTCTACTGTTTTGGGAAACGATAAATGGCGGGATAGTCTTTAGTTGGCTTTCATCGCGGCCTGCGACGCGGTTGTCTCGCTGAGCCGATTTCGCCATCCATCGCAATCGAACAACTGAGCGCAAAACAAACGGCCAGTCAGTAAATCGCCGTCGCGTAACGCGTGCACCAGCTCTGGAAAATCGTCCAGCCTGAGTACGGTTTTGTCGATCGGGTTCTTACTATTTGTATCAGTCGATCTTGACATGATCGTTTCCTCCCGTTGGATTCCACTATCCTTCACTTCGCCCATTAGCTTGCCGGACTATATTTTAGGCAGTTCGTATGCCAATCGTTAACACGCCCAACCCCATCAGTCCCAGAATGCCTGGAAGCCATTACCCTGCATGGAGATGACGGACTCGGGCACCCCCGCCTGGGGGCTGACACCAAGGTCCTTCGGCAATTCGATACACGCTATCTGAAAGGATAGTTCGGCAACTGATCGGATAGAGGTAACTCGACTGAGGTCCGGCTTGGCGATGGTAGGATGCTTAGATCGTGATCCGCCAGGATTCGAAGGCGACGGCGTCAATGCTCTCTGAGGTTCGCAGCGCTGATCCGGCACTGTTCAACGAGACTCTGGCGCCGGTACCTGCCGAGCGCCGCACCTGGGGTATTTACAGTTATGCCTCGCTCTGGGTGGCCATGAGCGTCTGCATACCGACTTACATGTTGGCTTCCGGCCTCATAGCGGGAGGGATGAACTGGTGGCAGGCGATCGGTACGATCCTGCTTGGCAATGTGATCGTGCTAATCCCGATGCTGCTGAACGCACACGCGGGCGCGAAGTATGGAATCCCGTTTCCGGTTTTCGTTCGCGCTTCGTTCGGAGTGCGCGGTGCGAACCTACCCGCAGTTCTGCGCGCGCTAGTGGCATGCGGGTGGTTCGGAATTCAGACGTGGATCGGCGGACAGGCGATCCACTCGCTGCTCGGCATTGTTTGGCCGGGAGCGGGCTCGATGCCGGGATCGGTGTGGATATGCTTCTTCGCCTTCTGGTCTCTGAACATGGTGGTGATCTGGCGCGGCATTGAAACCATCCGCGTGCTGGAGGGGATTGGCGCGCCGTTCATGCTCGCGGTGGGGCTGCTGTTGCTGTGGTGGATTACGTCGCAGGCCGGCGGGCTCGGACCGGTGCTCAGCGCGCCGAGCAAGTTTCATACCAGCGCGGAGTTTTTCCGCTTCTTCGTTCCTTCGCTCACGGCGATGGTGGGCTTTTGGGCCACGGTGGCGTTGAACATCCCGGACTTCACGCGATTTGCCAAAAACCAAAAAGCGCAAATGATCGGACAGGCGCTCGGATTGCCTGCGTCGATGGCGCTTTACTCGTTCATCGGAGTGGCAGTGACGTCGGCGTCCGTGATTCTCTTTGGAGAAGCCATCTGGGATCCGGTGGCGCTGATCGGGCGCTTTCATCAGCCGGTGGTGGCCTTCATCGCGCTCTTCGCCATTGTGCTCGCCACCTTGAATACCAACATCGCAGCCAACCTCGTTTCGCCATCGAATGACATTTCGAACCTGAATCCGCGGCGCATCTCTTTTCGCATGGGCGGACTGATCACGGGCGTGATTGGAGTGCTGATGATGCCGTGGAAACTGCTGGGCGACTTCGGGTCGTACATTTTTGGGTGGCTGGTGGGTTACTCGGGATTGCTGGGGCCGGTGGCGGGGATCATGATTGCGGATTACTTCGTGGTGCGCGGAAGGACCTTGCGAATCGACGATCTCTACCGGCGCGGTGGGATCTACGAATATCGCAATGGGGTGAATCCACGAGCACTCATCAGCCTAGCCGTTGGAGTGATCGTCGCGCTGGTGGGAGTTGTGGTTCCGGGGATGCGGTGGGTCTACGATTATGCGTGGTTCGTGGGCTTCGGGTTGTCGGGCGCGGTGTATGTGCAGTTGATGCAGGGAACGGAAAAGGGATGATCGACCCGCAGCAGGCCCTGGCGGAACAGCACCCGCGCTTGACCTTGCAGGAGGCCCTGGTCGAAGCCAACCGGTGTTTATTCTGCTTTGATGCACCGTGCACGCACGCATGTCCGACACATATCGATATTGCGCGCTTCATTAAAAAGATCGCGACGGACAATCTTTTGGGCTCGGCGCGCACGATTCTGGAAAGCAATCTACTCGGCGCTACGTGCGCGCGCGTTTGCCCAGTGGAAGAGTTGTGCGAGGGGGCGTGTGTGCTGGGTTCCGAACACAAGCCCATCGCGATCGGCCGCTTGCAGAGGTATGCGACGGATTATGTTTACGACCGCGGCATCGACGTGTTTCGCGCAGGGGCGTCCACGGGCAACAAAGTAGCGGTGATCGGTGCGGGACCGGCGGGACTTTCGTGCGCGGGTGAGTTAGCGCGTCGCGGGCATAGCGTGACCATCTTCGAAAGGAGCGGACTTGGCGGGCGGGCTTTCGACCTACGGGATCATCGCGCTGCGCGAGCCGGTGGAAGCGGCGCTAACCGAAGTCGAGATGATCCGGCGGCTGGGAGTGCGGATCGAAACCGGAGTGGAGCTGGGGCGCAATCTGGATGCCGGAAAGTTGCGAACGAATTTCGATGCCGTCTTTCTGGGCGTTGGTCTGGGCGCGACTCCGGACATGGAGATTCGCGGGTGAAGAGCTCATTCTGGACGGGCTCGCGTATATCGAGCGGAGCAAACTGGATCCGCACGGCATGAAGATCGGGCGGCATGTAGCGGTAATTGGGGCGGGGAACACGGCGATGGATTGCGCGACCATCGCCAAGCGCCTGGGCGCGGAGCGCGTCACGATGATCTATCGCCGGAGCGAACGCGAGATGACGGCTTACGTCCACGAGTATGAGTTCGTGAAGAAGGAAGGCGTCGAGTTTCGGTTTCTGACTCAGCCGTTGCGGGTTCTAACTGACAAAGGAAAGGTGACGGGCCTGGAATGCGTGCGCGTGGAACTGGGGGTGCAGGATGCGTCGCGACGTCCGGCGCCGCAACCGGTGCAAGGTTCGGAGTTTGTTCTGGAGGCGGATCAAGTCGTCAAGGCCATCGGACAGAAGATGACCGACTTTGGCGGAATTACTGCAACTCGACACCGAGAAAGGGTATATTCGCGTGAACGAATCGTTGGAAACCAGCGTGGCGGGAATATATGCGGGCGGAGACTGCATCCGATCGAAAGGCGCGGCGTCGACGGTGATGGGCGTGCAGGACGGAAAGCTGGCGGCGAGGGCGATCCATGAACGTTTGATGAGACAGGGAGCGAACGGTGGCTGATCTTAGGACTGAATTCGCAGGCATCCGGTCGCCGAATCCGTTCTGGCTGGCATCGGCGCCGCCAACCAACTCGGGCCGCCAGATTCATCGGGCGTTCGAAGCTGGCTGGGGCGGGGCCGTCTGGAAGACCATTGGCGCGCCGGTGCTGAATGTTTCGAACCGCTACGGCGCGTGGCACTACGGCGGGCAGAAAATGCTCGCCATCAACAACGTTGAACTCATTTCGGATCGCCCGCTGGAAGTGAACCTGCGCGAGATGGCGGAAGTGAAGCGCGCATGGCCGGATCGCGCGGTGATCGTCTCGGCGATGGTGGAATCGAAACCGGAGGCCTGGCGACGAATCGTGCGCCGGATCGAAGACACGGGCGCGGATGGGATCGAGTTGAATTACGGCTGTCCGCACGGCATGAGCGAGCGCGGTATGGGCAGCGCCGTGGGCCAGGTTCCGGAGTATTGCGAGCAGATCACGCGCTGGGTAAAGAACAGCTGCCGCATTCCGGTGATCGTGAAGCTGACTCCGAACATCACGAACATTGTGTATCCGGCGCGCGCCGCTGTGGCTGCCAAGGCCGACGCCATCTCGTTGATCAACACGCTGAACTCGATCGTCGGGGTGGATCTGGACACGCTCGAAGTCACGCCCGAGCATTGGCGGAAAGAGCGGGCATGGAGGGTTTGCCGGACCGGCGGTGAAGCCGATCGCGCTGAATATGCTGTCGGCCGCTAGGCTACGGACGAAGTGGTGGCGCGAGCTCAGGATTCCGATTTCGGGGATGGGCGGGATTTCAACCTGGCAGGATGCAGCCGAGTTTCTGCTCTTGGGCGCGAGCAGTCTACAAGTTTGCACCGCGGTGATGCATTACGGGTTCCGCATGATCGAAGACTTTGCGACGGCTTATCAAACTGGATGGACGCGAAAGGTTTCCAAACGGTGGCGGAGATTGTGGGCAAGAGCTTGTCCGCAGATCTCGGACTTCAAGAATTTCAATCTGTCGTTCAGCGCGGTCGCGCGCATCGACGCGAGCAAATGCATCAAGTGCAACCTCTGTTATGTGGCGTGCAACGACACGGCGCACCAGTGTATCGACCTGAGCCGCGCGTGCGCCGAGTGGCAAGCGGCCGCAGCCGCAGGTGCGCGAGGAGGATTGCGTGGGCTGCCGGCTTTGCTATAACGTGTGCCCGGTGGAGCATTGCATCGAGATGGCGGAGGTCACGCATGGGCGCGAGCCGGTTTCGTGGGACGAACTGTGCCAATCGCACCCCGAGGTCACCGAGGATTGGGAGGCGATGGAGCAGTACCGCAAGCAGAAGGGCATTCATGTTCACTAACATGAGGCAACCGCTCTCTACCGGCTCAGTTTCGTGCGGTGCAGAAACCGGGCATCAGCTGAGAGAACCATGGCGCTGCTGATCAAAAACGGCGATATCGTGACGGCGGACTCGCGATTCCGCGGCGACATTTACGTCGAAGGCGAAACGATCACGCGCATCGGCGCCGCACCTCGATGCGCCGCCGGGAACGGAGGTGATCGATGCGAGCGGCAAGCTGGTTTTCCCCGGCTTCATCGATCCGCACGTGCATATCTATCTGCCGTTCATGGCGACCTTCGCCAAGGACACGCACGAGACCGGAAGCATGGCGGCGTTGGTCGGCGGCACTACTACGTTCATCGAGATGTGCTGCCCTTCGCGCAACGACGATGCGACTGGAAGGTTACCAGCTATGGAAGTCGAAAGCCGAAGGGCACAGCGCCTGCGACTACACGTTCCACATGTCGGTGACCAAGTACGAGGATAAAACCGAAGGGCAGCTTCGGGAGATCGTGCGCGGACGGCATCGCATCGTTCAAGATTTTTCTCGCGTACAAGAATTTTTTTGGGGTCGACGATGGCGAGATGTACCAGACCCTGGCGCTGGCCAAGAAACTCGGCGTGATCGTGACCGCGCATTGCGAGAACGCCGAACTCGTGAGCCGGCTGCAGGCGAGCCTGCTGGCGCAAGGGAAGACCGGCCCGGAGTGGCACGAGCCGAGCCGGCCGGAATCGGTGGAGGCCGAAGGTACGGGCCGCTTCGCGACGTTTCTCGAGAACACGGGCGCGGCGGGATACGTGGTTCACCTTTCTTGCGGACCTGCACTCGCGGCAGCCACGGCGGCGAAGGCGCGGGGTGTGAGGATTTTGATCGAGTCCGTGCTGCCGCACTTTCTTCTGGATAAGACGTATGCGGAGACGGCCGGGAGTAGAGGGCATGAAGCACGTGATGTCGCCGCCGCTGCGCGACAAGCGTAATCAACGGTATCTTATGGAACGCGCTCGCGGCCGGGGCTATCGATACGGTGGGCACGGATCACTGTCCGTTCGACACAGAACAGAAGCGGCTGGGCGAGGCAGCGTTCACGCAGATCCCGAACGGCATCCCGGGAATCGAGGATCGCGTAAACCTGCTTTACACATGCGGCGTTGAACGCGGGAAACTCGACTTGAACCGGTTTGTAGACGTGGCCAGCACCAAGGCCGCGAAGCTGTTCGGATTATTTCCGCGCAAAGGCACGATTGCTGTGGGCAGTGATGCAGATCTGGTGATTTACGATACGGCCTACCGGGGCGTGGTTTCGGCCAGAACGCAGAGCATGAACAACGACTACAACGGATTTGAAGGGATGCCCATCGAAGGCCGGCCGTCGGTGGTCACGGTGCGCGGCCAAGTTCAGGTAAAAGATGGCAAATTCGTGGGCGATAGCAAGCGCGGCCGCTTGTTGCGGCGCGAACCGACGCACTTTTGATCACACAGAAAAGCCATGAGCCTAAGTCCGAAACGAACGGTTGCCGAGCTGAAAGAACTTCGGGAACTTACCGAGGATGAAAACGGCGCGCAACGCGTCGCCTGGACCGACACGTGGCTGAAGGCGCGCGAGTGGTTTCGATCGAAGCTGGCCGGCCTGCCGGTGGAGCATCATCACGATGCCGCGGGCAACGGCTGGGTGACGTTGCGCGGTGATTCGGAAAAGGCGCTGCTGATCGGCGGGCATCTGGACTCGGTGCCCAACGGCGGGTGGCTGGACGGGGCCTGGACGAGCTGGCTGCCTCGAAGTCCTGCGCCGTTTCGCGGATCAGTACGCCGGGCGGCCGCCGGTGACGATTCGCGTGGTCGACTGGGCGGACGAAGAAGGCGCGCGCTTCGGGCGAAGTCTGCTCGGATCTTCTGCCTTTGCAGGTACGCACAGCATCGCGGCGGACCGCGTGCGCACCGACAAGGACGGCGTTCGTCTCGAAGACGCTCTCAGACGGTGCGGTGTGGAGATCGACCGGTTTCCCGAAGCCGGCACTGAACAGCGGAACGCGGCTGCTTACCTGGAACTGCATATCGAGCAGGGTCCGGTGCTGGAGCGCTTGGGGCTGCCGCTGGGCGTGGTGCTCGGTACCAAGGGCGTGGAGCGCCATGTGGTCACGTTCTTCGGGCAGGAAGCGCACTCGGGTTCGACGCCCATGAAAGTACGGCGCGACGCGCTAGCGGCGGCGGCGAAGTTGGCCCTGGAAATTCGCGGCATCGCAGGCAAGCATCCGGATGCGGTATCGACGATCGGGAGCGTGAAGACGTTTCCTGGCATCGTGACCGCGGTGGTGGGCCGGTGCGAAGCGACTCTGGATCAACGCGATCTCGACGCCGGGGTGCTGGCGCAAATGTTCCGCGAGGCGCGCGAAGCGAGCGAACGGTTCGCCGCCGAAGAGAAGTGTACGGTGGAATGGTCGCGCATCTGGAGCATCGAGCCAGTGCCATTCCACCCCGTGCTGCTCGATCTGTGCGAGCAGGCCGTTCAGGAAACAGCAGGCCGATGCCATCGCCTGCCCTCGGGGCCTTTGCATGACGCGGCCGAGGTGGCGCTCGCAGGTATCCCCACGGTGATGATGTTCGTACAGTCGCTCCAGGGCATCAGCCACAACAAGATTGAAAACACGCTCGAAGATCACTTGGAGTTATCGGTGATCGCGCTGGATCGGCTGGCCACCAAGGCGGTGGAGTGGATCCAGCGTTAGTATCAGGGCGACGGCCATCACACGAGAATATTCTTCACAACGTTACCGGCGATGTCCGTCAGCCGGAAATGGCGGCCCTGAAATTTGTAAGTGAGGCGCGTGTGGTCGATGCCCAGGCACTGCAGGACGGTTGCCTGCAGGTCATGCACGTGGACCGGATCCTTCGTGATGTTGTAGCAATAATCATCGGTTTCCCCTAGCGTCAGTCCGGGCTTGATGCCGCCGCCCGCCAGCCACATTGTGAAGCAGCGCGGATGATGATCGCGGCCGTAATCAGTTGGCGTGAGCCGCCCCTGACAATATACCGTTCGCCCGAATTCGCCGCCCCAAATTACCAGAGTGTCATCCAACATTCCGCGCTCTTTCAGATCCTGCACCAGCGCCGCGGAGGCCTGATCCACTTCCTTGCATCGCTTCGGCAGGTCCTTCGGCAGATTGCCGTGATGGTCCCAATCACGATGGAATAACTGGATGAAGCGGACGCCTCGCTCCGCCAGCCGGCGCGCCAGCAGGCAATTGCTTGCGAATGTGCCCGGCGTTTTGGCGTCCTCTCCATAGAGTTCAAATGTGCGCGCCGGTTCTTTGGAGAGGTCGGTCAGTTCGGGCACGGACGTTTGCATGCGAAAAGCCATCTCATACTGTGAAATGCGCGTAGTGATCTCCGGATCGCTGAAGCCGTCATAGTTCATTTGGTTGATCTTGCCGAGGGCGTCAAGGAAACGACGCCGGTCGGCGGCATCGAAGCCCGCGGGATTCGAGAGATATAACACCGGGTCGCCCACCGAGCGGAATTTGACGCCTTGATAGCGGCTGGGCAGAAATCCGCTTCCCCAAAGGCGATCGTATAGCGGCTGACCTCCCGTGCCTTTGCCTGGCGAGATCATCACCACAAACGCCGGCAAGTCTTCGGTCTCGCAGCCGATTCCGTATGAGAGCCACGCGCCGATGCTCGGCCTTCCGGCGATTTGCGAGCCAGTCTGAATGAACGTCACCGCTGGATCGTGATTGATCGCGTCAGTGTTCAGGCTCTTGATGAAAGTGAGCTGGTCTGCGATTTTTGCGGTGTAGGGCAACAGTTCGCTGACCCAGGCTCCGGAATCCCCATATCGAGCGAACTGAAACTTCGAAGGCACGACCGGAAAGCTCGACTGCGATGCAGACATTCCTGTGAGACGCTGGCCCATTCGCACCGATTCCGGCAGATCCTGGCCGTGGAATTCCTCCAGCCGCGGCTTGTAATCGAACAGTTCCATTTGAGATGGCCCGCCGGATTGAAAAAGATAGATGACGCGCTTAGCCTTCGGCGGAAAGTGCGGGAGCCCGGGCAACGCGCCATGCACCTGAGGAAGGGTTGCATTCCCGGCTCGCAGCTCTCCTCCCAGCAGACTGGCAAGGGCCGCCAGGCCGATCCCTGTAGCACTCCGTCCGAAGAAGTGCCGCCGCGTTAGCGCCAGTCCGGTTTCATCCAACGGTCTCATTTCAACGCTCCCGATTACTGTCTCGTCACTGTCTCATCCAGGTTGAGCATCAAGCTCGCGATGCTGGTGTAGGCGGCCAACTCTCGCGCATCCGCCTTAATGTCCTGCGGAGAATCACCGTGCTTCAGGAATTCCTTGGCAGACTTGCGGTCCCTTTGATAGCGCGTCTCGAACCCATTCAGCGCATCAAGCAAGACCTGCATCTCCGCGGGCTTCGGCGGTCGCGCCAAAACCAACTCGTAGGCAAATTCGACGCGATCGCGTGGCTGGTTCCCGCCTTCCGTCATCATGCGCTCAGCCAGTTTCCGCGCCGCTTCCACAAACGTAACATCATTCATCAGATCGAGCGCTTGCAGCGGCGTGTTGGTTCTGGTTTCGCGCACCGTGCACGTCTCGCGGTTGGGCGAATCGAAATTGACCATGAACGGCGGGGCTACTGTACGCTTCCAGTAGGTGTACAGGCTCCGGCGGTAGAGGCCTTCGCCGCTATCATGTTCGTATCCCTTGCCGCCCGCCAACTCCTGCCAAAGACCGGGCGGCTGATAGGGTTTCACCGAAGGCCCGCCCACTTTCTCAACGAGCAGTCCCGATGCAGCCAGCGCCTGGTCACGGATCATCTCCGGTCCTAGGCGCAATCTCGGACCGCGCGCCAGCAACCGGTTCTCTGGATCTCTTTGCAGTAACTCGGGAGTGGCTGCGGACGCCTGCCGGTAGGTGGCGCTCGAGACGATGATCTTCTGCAACGCTTTCACGTTCCATCCGCTGTCCATGAATTCGGAGGCGAGCCAATCCAACAAATCGAGATGCGCCGGCCAATCTCCCTGCGAACCGAAGTCCTGGACAGTCTTGACGAGCCCTGTGCCGAAATACATCTGCCAGAAGCGATTCACCGTCACCCGAGCCGTTAGAGGATTGTTGCGGTCTACCAGCCATCGCGCCAGACCCAGGCGGTTATTGGGCCAATCCGAGTGCAACGGCGGAAGAACCGACGGCACACCCGGCGTGACTCGATCGCCGGGATTGTCATAAGCCCCGCGCTTGAGTATAAACGTATCGCGCGATTTGCCTTCGGCCATCACCATAACGGTCGGAATGGATTCCCAGAAAAGCTGGCGCTCCTTCTGTGCGATACGCAACTCGTCGCCGGCGCGGCGAATATCCTTGGGTGAAGCGCGGTCCAGAAATGCGAAGCGTAACTTGTCAGATTCCGCTTTCGAGCGCGTCTCGGGCGACATCGCGGCGATTTCGCGAATCGAGCGCCGCAGCGGAATCGTCGCAATCTGCTCGGGAGTCAGCGCGATCCTGTACACACGTACGTCACCGATTGCCCCCTTGAAGTGCAGCCCGCCACCCGCGCCGATGCGCAGCGGCAGCTTGAAATCCATCGGCCATGTGAGCTCATCGAAGAGCACCTTCAACTTCTGCGGCGCGCCATTCACATAGATGCGCACGCCAGAAGCTTTTCGCTTGCCATCGTACGTGACCAGCACGTGCTGCCATTCGTTCAGCTTCACGGGATCGGCGGTTTCAACGCGCAGGCCGATGTCCGTCCAGCGAAACACTACGTGCAGACGGATTTTTGCATCCATCAGATATAGCCCATGCCCCTGGCCTTCAAAATAATCCTCGTAGTGTGAGACGATGGCGCCCTTATCGGATTCCGGTTTGATCCAGGCAGCGAACGTGAATGGCTGCAGGTAATCGAAATTCGCCACATCGCCATCCGACTCGAGGAAGTGTTTGTCATCGAACTGACGGGCCTTCCCGGCAGGGCCTTCAACCACGGGCAGATCACAATGGGGATCATCCTCGGCGCATCCCGCTACTTCAACGATGGAGCGCCGTCCTGCCAGCGGCGAATGGAAGGTGAGCCCCTCCGAAATAGTCCAATCCGGAGTTTTTGACCGCGCTATTTTGTGCTCCCACTTTTGCTGGGCTTCCAGCAGCTTAGCGGCGAGCGATTCCCATTGGTGCTCTGCGCCGGCTAGGTTCCGATCCAGCTCGGTGAGCCGGCGCTGCTGATCCACAGTGGGCGCCTTGATATACGGATCTTCATTTCCAAAGTTGTAAACCAGTCCCTTTTCCGGAACGTTGTTGAAGTAGGCGAAGAGCTGGTAGTACTCCTTTTGCTTGATAGGATCGTACTTGTGATCGTGGCAACGGGCGCAACCCACCGTGAGTCCAAGCCACACCGTGGACGTCGTCTCGGCACGGTCGGCGACGTACTCGACCCGGAACTCTTCGGGCACGATGCCGCCTTCGGCATTGGTCCGGTGGTTACGATTGAATGCCGTGGCAATACGTTGGTCGAGCGTGGAATCAGGAAGAAGATCGCCTGCAAGCTGCTCGATGGTGAACTGGTCGAACGGCATGTTTCGATCGAAGGCGTTGATGACCCAATCGCGCCATCGCCACATGTCACGTACGCCGTCGGTCTGGTAGCCGTTCGTATCTCCGTACCGCGCGGCTTCCATCCAGCGGAACGCCATGCGCTCGGCGTAACGCGGTGAGGCCAGGAGCCGGTCGACGACTTTCTCGTAGGCATTCGTTGACGCGTCGTTCAGGAAGGCTTGCACCTCCGCGGGTGATGGCGGCAGCCCGGTCAGGTCCAGAGTGACGCGCCGGATCAACGTCCGCCGGTCGGCTTCCAAAGAGTGTTTCAGGCCTTCCCGTTCCAGGCGCGCAAGCACGAAAGAGTCGATCGGGTTGCGCGGCCAGTTCTTCTCCGCCACCTCGGCTGGTGGACGCCGTTTCGGCGGAATGAACGACCAGTGCCGTTCCCACTGCGCGCCCTGCTCGATCCAGGTTCGAATTAAGGCGATTTCGCCGTCCGTGAGCTTTTCGCGGCCCATGTAGGCTGGCGGCATGCGAAGCGCGGGATCAGCCGAAGCTACCCGCTTGTAGACTTCGCTCTGCGAAGGATCACCTGGCATGATCGCTTTGCGGCTTTTGCTCAGCTCGATTTTCGCGCCAGCTTCGATGTCAAACCGCAACTTGGTTTTTCGGTTCGCGGCATCGGGTCCATGGCAGGTATAGCACTTGTCAGAGAAGATGGGGCGGATGTCGCGATTGAATTCGACAGTGGTGTCCTTCGCTGTGGCGAAGGGCCCGAGCACTATACACACGAACGCAGCGCCACACCGGGGCATCAGCATCATCACGACTTGAACCAGTGTACTCTTAGCAGATCACAGGAAAAAGGTGCGGAGTACAATCAGGGACAGCCATGAAACGAACTCAATGGGCCGCGCTGCTGATCGCACTGCCGCTGTTCGCTCAGCAGTACGTGGACACTGCGGCGAATCAGACGTCTCGCCGAGGAAATGATCCAGCCGCAGTCGAGCTTTTTCGCGATCGCGGTCTGGGTCTGTTCATCCATTGGAGCGTCGATGGCGCGCTGGGCGGCGTGATCTCGCATTCCCTGGTAGGCGCTTCGCCTGATTACGTAGATCGTTTCTTCCGCGTCCTGCCAGGCACCTTCAATCCGGAGCGATACCAGCCGGAAAAGTGGGCAGCCCTCGCGAAACTGGCCGGATTCGAGTACGTTACATTCACGACGAAGCATCACTCCGGTTTTTGCATGTGGGACACGGCGACAACTCCTTTCGGTGTCATGCACACGCCATATGGAAAAGACATCACACGCCAGTTAGTGGAGGCCTTCCGCAAACAGGGGATCGCGATCGGGTTTTACTTCTCGCCCGACGATTTCTACTGGCTTCACCAGCACGGCATCACCATCAACCGGCACGTGAAGGGCGTCTACCCCCAGGACATCCCCGAGTTCATGGACTACACCAGGCGCCAGCTGAAGGAACTCCTCACCAACTACGGACCGATCGACTATTTCTTCTTCGATGGCCCTGCCGACCAGCTTGTTGAGTACGCCTGGAGCTTGCAGCCAAACCTCGTGATTACCAGAGGCGTGATGGAGACTCCTGAGCAATACACGCCTGGCGTCGCACTTCCCGGGGCGTGGGAAGGCAATCTCACTATGGGAACCGAATGGCCCTGGAAGGCCACGAACGAGATTTACAAATCCGGCACGGAGTTGCTCGAGATCCTCATCGAAACGCGGGCGAAAGGCGGCAATCTCTTGCTGAACATTGGCCCGAAGCCGGATGGCGAAATCGCGATCGAGCAGGAGTCGCGGCTCCGCGAGATTGCGCTTTGGAACTTCGTCAACGGCGAGTCCATCAAGAACGTGCGCCCCTGGGTCATCACCAACGAGAACAACATCTGGTTCACGCGCCACAAGGATTCGAACACCATTTATGCGTTCCTCACGAAAATGCAGCGGTGGAAACTGGGCGAGGCCAAGATCGTAACTCTCCGTTCGGTTCGAGCTACGCCGCAGACGGAGGTCTCTGTTCTGGGGCAATCTGACGAAATCGTCGAGTATCGGCCTGACGTGAAACCCAAAACGACATGGACCGAGGACACGGGTGGCCTTCACATCAACGTCTACCGCGCGCAAAGGTTGTACACGGACCGCCGCTGGCCCAATCCGCTTGTCTTGAAGATCACTAACGCGCAAGCCGGCCTTATGCCGCCCGAGGTGTTGACCATGGGAGCGGACTGGACGGCATCCACCTCGACCGTGATTCTTCACGGCCGGCTGACGAATCCCGGCAACGTGGAACGAGTGGAGGTTGGATTCCAGTACCGTCTGAAGAAGGATGGCACGGATTTATCCGAAAAGATTGAGCCCTGGATCGACCTCCCTTTGTCTCCTCGCACGTCGATCGGAGAGTTTTCGTTTGAGCTTACGAATCTGACTCCGAACCGGGACTACGACTATCGAGCCTGCGTGCGCCATCCGCTACTCACCATGTACGGTCAGGAGAAGGCCTTTCACGCCTCGCGCTAGGCGCAACGGCGGGGCCGTTTTTGTGAGACGATTTCCCTTTGACGGGAGGTCATGCAAATGAATCGAAGAGCCTTTGTCTCTGGAGCGTTCGCAGCGGGTATACTTCGGGCCGCACCAGAGAAGCACTACGAGGCTACGTGGGATTCCATCAGAACTCATACCGTCCCGGACTGGTATAACGACGCGAAATTGGGAATTTTCATTCACTGGGGCCTGTATTCCGTTCCGGCCTGGGCGCCCCCATCGGGGGAACTCGGCAAGGTGGATCGGAACAAATGGTTCTATCAGAACCCGTATGCTGAGTGGTACCTGAATTCACTCCGGTTGAAGGATTCGCCCACGTACAAACACCACATCGAAACCTATGGCGCGAACTTCGACTACTACGATTTCGCGCCGATTTTCGACAAAGACGTGCAGAAGTGGAAGCCCTCCGAATGGGCCAAGCTGTTCCACGAGACAGGCGCCCAATACGTGGTCCTCACTAGCAAACATCACGATGGATTCCGGCTATGGCCCAGCCGCGTGCCAAATCCTAAACGTCCCAGCGAGTCCATTACGGCGAAGCGTGACCTGGTGGGCGAGCTGACCGCGGCCGTTCGCGCCGAGGGCTTGAAAATGGGGCTGTACTATTCCGGTGGACTGGATTGGACTTTCGAACCACGCCCCATCGCGAGCGAAGCGGATATGAGAAGCACTGCGCCGAAAACCGAGGAGTATTCGCGCTACGCCGATGCACACTGGCGGGAATTGACGGAGCGATACCAGCCCGCGGTGATGTGGAACGACATTACTTATCCCAAGCTGGGCAAACTGACTGAGATTTTCTCCGAGTACTACAATCGGGTTCCGGAAGGAGTGATCGACGATCGCTTCGGTGTGGATTTCTCAGATTTCACCACGCCGGAATACTCTCACTACGACAAGATCACTCCCAAGAAATGGGAATCGTGCCGCGGCCTCGGATTCAGCTTTGGCTACAACCGCGTGGAAGGCCCGAAGGAGGTCATTGCTTCGGACAAGCTGATCGCGCTGCTGATCGATATCGTCAGCAAGAATGGCAATCTACTGTTGAACATCGGCCCGAAGCCGGACGGAAGCATCTCTGATATTCAGCTTGACCGGTTGCACGCGCTGGGACGTTGGCTGCGCGTGAACGGTGAAGGAATTTTCGGCTCGCGGCCCTGGGTCCGGGCTTCAGTGAAGAGCGCCGAGGGAATCGACATTCGCTTCACGAAGAAGGGCGATAGTCTCTATGCGTTCTTGCTGAGCCAGCCGGCTCAAGGGGTCACCATTCCTTCACTTCAGGCAAAAAGCGGCACGACAGTCTCAGTTTTGGGAGCACCCGCCGCAGCACAGTGGTCGCAGAAAGACGGCAATCTGGTAATTCCCGCCGGCCGTGCTTCGGGCGAATATGCGTGGGCGCTGAAAATCACGCCGGCTCCCGAGCCGGCCGCGTAGCAGTCGGCGCGCACCGCCGGGAGATTCGAAATCCCGCGGTTCAACACGTCCACAGCTTTATCGAGTCGGCCGTCGCGTGAAAGCGCTTCCGCCAGATCGGCGTAAACTGTCGTGCTGCTGCATCCGAGGTCCACTGCTTTCGTCAAGTGGGCGATCGCCTTCGCGTTTGAGTCCGAAGACTTCGCTCGCTGCGCCTTGCTTCCCGGCGCCGCTTGAACCAGGCCATTATTCGGCTCATCTCTCTCCAATTGATCGAGCAGCGTGAAGTAACGCGCCTGAACGGCAGGATCCATTTCCAGGAGTTCCCCATAGGCCGCGAGCTCACGCCAGCGGCGATAAGCGTGCGCCACCCGCTCCGCTGAACGAAACTTAGCATAGGTTGACAGACGTTTCATAAGAAAAAAGCACACGTACAATCAGGACCTCCTCACGGGGACAAACCGCCGTACGAACTGGACCGATGTCCGCAAGCGGGGTATACTCGCTGTATAGGGGAGGGGCCTATATCGGGATGACAAAGACAACTAGGGCCGATGCCTTGATGGAAGGGGCGGTTTGCGGATGCGGTACGCATTCTACGGCGCGCAAAGCTGTCGCGGTTGACCCTGAGATCAAGTCGGCGAATCTCAAGCGACTTCGCCGTATCGAAGGGCAGATCCGGGGCCTACAGAAAATGGTGGAAGAGGACCGTTACTGCACCGATATCATCATCCAGATCTCTTCGGCCCAGGAGGCTCTGCGAGGCGTTGGGAGGGCTCTGATGCGAAATCATCTTCGCCATTGCACCACTAAGGCGTTGAAAGAAGGCGGCGAGCAGGCCCGCGCAATGTATGACGAGCTGCTCGAAGTGATTTACAAACACCTGCGCTGAGCGTTCGGGCAAAGGAGACCTACCGATGGAGAAAGACGTTGTTTGCGGAATGCAGATAGGTCCAAAGAAGGCGGCCGGAAAGAGCGAGTATGGCGGAAAAACTTATTATTTCTGCTGTGCAGGCTGCAAACGGAAATTCGATGCGAATCCCGGTCAGTACGTCAAGCAACCGAACGCCTGAAAGGGCGAAATGAGAGAAGAACACCACCACGACCACGCGACACATGGCGCGCCGGCGGAAGTGCTCGATCCGATTTGCGGCATGACGATATCGCCCCAAGACGCGGTAGGCACACACACCCACCGCGGAATTCGCTACCACTTTTGCAGTACAGGGTGTTTGGAGAAGTTCAAAGCGGATCCGGAGCGTTACCTGACGGCCGTAGGAGAGGAATCCCCTTCGCGGAACGGCGAGCAGGCAGAATACATCTGCCCCATGGACCCTGAAGTGCGTCAATTGGGTCCCGGCACATGTCCAAAATGCGGGATGGCTTTGGAGCCGGCCACATTTGTTCCTCCAAGAGCAAAAATCGAATACACCTGCCCCATGCATCCCGAGATCGTTCGCGGCGAGCCGGGCTCCTGCCCGATCTGCGGCATGGCGCTGGAGCCGCGGGAGATAACCGCCGAAGAAGTGAACCCCGAACTCACCGAAATGCCCCGGCGCTTCTGGGCCTCGGTGGTGCTAACCATTCCCGTCCTTGCGCTCATGGTCTCGGAGATGCTTCCCGGAAACTTGTTCCAGAATCTCTTAGGGCCGACGGCAGTTCTCTGGCTACAGTTCGCGTTTGCAACTCCCGTAGTCCTCTGGGGCGGTTGGCCGTTCTTCGTCCGCGGCTGGCAATCGGTCGTGAACCGGCACCTGAATATGTTTACACTAATCGCGCTCGGCACCGGCACGGCCTACTTCTATAGCCTTGCTGCGGCGCTCTTTCCCGGCTTATTCCCAGAGTCGTTTCGCGATCCTCACACGGGCGCGCTGGCGGTGTACTTCGAACCTGCAGCCGTTATTACCACTCTCGTCCTCCTAGGACAGGTGCTCGAACTCCGCGCCCGCAGCCAGACGTCATCCGCGATTCGAAGCCTCTTGGACCTGACGCCGAAGACCGCGCGAGTATTGCAACAGGATGGCCGCGAAGAGGATCTACCGCTCGACCAGGTGCAGGTGGGTATGCGTCTGCGCGTCCGGCCTGGCGAGAAGATCCCCACCGACGGCGTGGTCATTGAAGGGTCGAGCACGGTCGATGAATCCATGCTCTCAGGTGAGCCGGTTCCGGTTGAAAAGACCAGTGGCAGCAAAGTTACCGGCGCCACAGTGAACGGTACAGGCACTCTCGTGATACACGCCGAAAGAGTCGGTAAAGACACAGTTCTTTCTCAAATCGTGCGCATGGTGGGCGAGGCGCAGCGTACGCGAGCCCCGATTCAGCGCTTGGCCGATGTCGTAGCCGGGTGGTTCGTTCCTGCTGTCATTTTTGTCGCGGTGGTCACGTTTGCGATATGGGCCATCTTCGGCCCGGAGCCGCGCATGGCTCATGCACTCGTAAATGCGGTCGCTGTCCTGATTATTGCTTGCCCCTGTGCGCTAGGGCTCGCGACGCCGATGTCCATTATGGTGGGCACCGGGCGAGGCGCCACGGCAGGGGTGCTCATCAGAAACGCGGAAGCGCTGGAGACGCTGGAAAAAGTGAACACCCTGGTTGTGGACAAGACCGGAACGCTTACCGAGGGAAAACCCAAGCTTGTCGTCATTATTACTGGGGAGAATCAAGACGAGAGCCAACTACTGCGTCTCGCTGCCAGTCTGGAGCGCGCCAGTGAGCATCCACTGGCACAGACAATCATTACAACCGCGGAGGAACGCGGGATATCGCTGACTGACACCCGCGACTTTCAATCGCTCACGGGAAAAGGCGTGACCGGAACTGTCGATGGGCGGCGTGTGGCCATCGGGAATCCTCGCGGTCTCGAAGAACTCGGGATCGATATTCAGAAGTTTGTAAGCCGCGCGGGCGAGTTCCGGCAAGAAGGCCAGACGGTGATATTCGTCGCGATCGACGGCCGCGCTGCAGGATTGCTCTCCGTGGCAGATCCGATCAAGCCGTCCACGCCTGAAGCCATCCGGCTGCTGCATGAAACCGGACTGCGTATCGTCATGCTGACCGGAGACAGCCGCGCGACCGCTCAAGCAGTCGCCCGAAAGCTTGGTATTGATGATGTAGAGGCGGAGGTGCTGCCCGCACAGAAGAGCGAGGCCATCAAGCGCCTGCAGGCAGAAGGCCGCATTGTCGCCATGGCCGGCGACGGGGTGAATGATGCGCCCGCGTTGGCGCAAGCAGATGTGGGAATCGCCATGGGGACCGGAACGGATGTGGCCATGGAGAGCGCTGCGATGACGCTGGTGAAAGGCGACCTTCGCGGGATTGTGCGGGCGCGGCGGCTCAGCCAGGCGACCATGAAGAACATCAGGCAAAACCTCTTCTTCGCGTTTATTTATAATGCGGCCGGCGTGCCGATTGCGGCGGGCATTCTATACCCGTTCTTTGGAATGCTGCTCAGCCCGATGATTGCGAGTGCCGCAATGACGTTCAGCTCCGTTTCCGTCATCGCAAATGCGCTTCGACTTCGTAAAGCAGAGCTCTAAAGCCAAGAATCAAGCCGTGGCTTATTCCGCGCTCCAGACCAGATCCACATGATCCCGGTCGGCTGTATTCTTATTGTCCCGATAGACATCTCCAGTTCCCTTCCACAAAACGGAGCCGTCAGCCTGCCAGTTGGTTACCAGGATGTTGGTGAGATCCGTATCCTGCTTGGACCTTACGTCCTTCAGCCAGGCCGCTCCGAACGCTTCACGAAACGAGGCCAGTACGTTTTTTGCGAACGCCGAATCCATCGCACGATCCATTTGGACGTTTACTGCCGTGCGCTCCGAAACCAATCGGAGATCCTTGAAAAACTCCACCGTGACCAGCTCATCGGGGATACTTTTGCCGAAGTAGGCGTCCACCAGTGTGAAGCCATAGTGCTGGCCGTCCTTTCGCAGCTTGCGTACAGCGTAACGCGCGGACAGTGCCAGAAACCGTACTTTCGACGGCAAGCGTTGCCGCAAAAATCTCTGCTCCGCGATTTCCCGGACCACAGGATCGACATCGACGGCATCCACTTGTCGCACTCCGGCGAAATTCGCGACATCCCTGGGAAACGTAAATCCCGCAGCGCCGATAACCAGTACGGTTTCCGGCTTGGTTTCCTCCAGTGCCCGCTCTGCTGCGCGCACATACTCGAAAGACGTCTCGCCGTTGTCGGCGTAAATTCCGGAAGCGCGGCCGCCGCTTATCATGAGGATGCGCTCGGTCCGCCCGCCCTCGGTCTCCGTTTCCACGATCCGAATGGATTGATACGCGCTGTCAAACGAAAAAACGCTGTCGCCAGGCTCTGCAAGGGCGTGCGCGGAGATCATTGCAGCCAGCACTGCTGCTGCAACCCCCAACGCCTTGACGAAACGGAACTGGCTGGCGGCGATCAAACACCCGATCCCCACCAGCAGGCCGCACACTACATACGTGGATCGCACGACCCCGATACTTGGGAATAGCCAGACAGGCGTTAAGATCCCGCCTGCCACCGAACCCAGCGTGGAATAAAACAGAACGATTCCCGAAGCCTTACCGGCTTTTCCATCGATATTCGTTAACTCCGCCAGCATCGGAACCGTCTGCGACGCCAGGTAGATCGGGATCAGGAAGAGAAGCGTCGCCGTCGCCCCGATTGCCAGAGGAAGGCTCATGCCTATGTCCAGCAATTTTTCGAGCAACGTCGCCTCCAGCGGAAATGCCAAGGAGCCATACATGACGGCGGCGAGAATCAGATTACGCGCCAGCACGATTCTTGTTTGTGCTTCGTTCCATCGCGCGGAAAGGATGCCGCCGCGCCAATAGCCCGCGCTCAAAGCCAAGAGCACGACGCCCAACATCACCCCCGTGAGTGTGACGCTGGACCCGACAACCGGGATAGCCAAACGGATCGCGATCACTTCCACTGCAAGCGTGGAAAATCCTTCAATGACGGCAATGATCCAAGGCGAGGGAAGCCAGCCCCGATCAGTCGATATTGATGTCTGCACCTTAACATTGTTGCGCTTCGCAGCCGCTCACTTACCACAGCCACGCATACAGCACGATCGTCACGATAACAAGCACCGTCAGTTGCACGCGCCAGTCAGTGAACCCGCGCAACTTCTCCGGAGCCGTGTTCCAGTCGACGGTCAACTTTTGCAATGTCTCCGGGGCCGCTCTCGCCGTAAATACCGACACGGCGAAAAGTAGGGCGACGACCAGAAGAGTTCCCCAGAGCCCCCGGTACGTGTAATTCAGGGTGAACTTTGTATGCAGCCAGGGGAACATCAGTTTTCCGGCAGATTCTCCCATTAGCTGATCCCACACGAAAAGCGCAGCCAGCGCACTGCCCCCCAAAACCGAAGCGAGGGCGCCCTTCACGGTGACGCGTTTGCTCATGATCCCGAAAAAGATAGCCGGGGCCACCGGCATCGTCAGATAGATTGAGATGGTTTGCAGATATTTATAAAGACCGTCGGGGGTTCTGTACACCAGGTATGCGGCGATCACCCCTAGAACCGTAGCGATCACAATCGCGAACCTCCCTAGCAGTACCTGCTTGCGGTCGCTCGTGGATGGCGCCAGACGCAGCAGAAAATCCCGAACCACCAGCGTGGACACGGAATTCATGACGGAAAGAGTGGAGCCAATCAAGGAGGCCAGCAGGGCGGCCAGAACCAGGCCGCGGATGCCATTGGGGAGGAGTTCGTTGAGAAGCGTGATGAAAGTGGTCTTGGACTCGCGCCCTGGGAACAACGCCAGCGCGATGACGCCAGGTAGCGCAAAGATGAAGACCGGCGACAGCTTCAGCAGTACGGTGAACATGGCGCCCCACCGCGCCTGCAGAACATCGCGTGCTCCCAGGACCCGCTGCACGTTCACCTGGTCCATGCCCCAATAGAACGTCCCACCGTAGAACGCTCCCGCGACGATGCCCCAGAACGGGTAGTTCGGGTCAGATGCCGGTCTGGCGATGTGAATGGCTTCCGGAACTTTCTGCATGAGCCCGGCCCACCCGCCGGCCTTGTCCAGCCCGACCACAACCATGAGACCGCACCCCAGAATCATGATGACCGTCTGGATGGAATCGGTATAGGCGACCGCGGTAAATCCTCCGATAATAGTGACCACCGCTGCAATGGCGCCCATCAAGGCGACCACCTCCATAATGTCCCAGCCGATCAGCCCGTGCAGGACGAGTGCTCCGGCATACAGGTGAAACGCCATCTTGGTCATGATGGAGATCACCAGCATCAAGGCGGAAAAGAACGCCCGAGCTGTAGCGTTATAACGCATCTCCAGGAATTCCGGAATCGTATAAACCCTGGTGCGCAGGTAATACGGGAACAGAAATCCGGCGGCGATACCCAAGGGAATACAAGTGCACAGCTCCACCGTCCCCGCGCAAAGTCCATAGCGGTAGGCATCTCCCGAGAGCCCCACCAGGTGTTCGGCCCCGATGTTTGTTGCGTACAACGAAGCGCCCACGATGGGCCACGTCAGGCTGCGGTCAGCCAGGAAGAAACTGGCACTGCTCTCACTGGAATGGCGGCGCAGGGCTAATGACAGACCGAAACCGATGCTGCCAAACAAGGCAATCAGGCAAACGATCCAATCCAGAGTGGTAAGTGAAAGGCTCATTAAGATGCGGGGTTCACCACAGAGGGCTCGCGTCGGGCGCCAGAGTCATTTGTGCGATGGGGATGTTTATCCGCCTCCATGATCGCACGCAGCGGTCAGCACCGAATGCTAAGGCACAAGCTGATTCGAGGAAAAGCCGTCCGAAAATTGACACTCTGTGGTGCTGACCAAGCGCATCAGTACAGCAGGAATGACCACAGCGTATCCCCGGTCGCTGCGATCAGGTACTGATGACCGTCCAGCATGTACGTCTGCGGCGGATTCGTAACGTGACCGATGCGCGTGTGCCAAAGTGGCTTTCCATCGGTGATATCGTGCGCCACGAGGTTTTCCGACCCGTCGCCCGCAAAGAGCAGTTTCCCGGCGGTGGTCAACAAGCCTCCCCCGCCGCCGTTGCCGTAGTAGGCGCGTTTCCACGCTATTTTCCCCGTGGTGTAGTCGATTGCCGTGAGAAAGCTACCAGCAGATCCGACTTGGGCTTCTTCCTTTCCGCCGAGGCCCATCGATCCACGTGGGTCAACGTCGGTAAGGTAGAAGATCGAGTACCCATTATGCTGCGCGACATATAATAGCCCGGTATCGGGAGAGTAAGAAGAAGGTTCCCAGTTCGTGGTGCCATCAGAGGTTGGTGATACAAGCGAGCCTGCGACCGTCGCATCCTTTTCCGGATCATAAATCGGGGCGCCTCTCTGATTCAGGCCCTTGGCCCAGTTCGTATATAAGCCATACCTGTTGGTCGCCAGGTGCTCACCCGTTACGCGATCTAAGGTGAAGTAGTAGCCGTTGCGTGCCGCCGTCAACAGCAGCTTCCTCATCTTGCCGTTGAACATCGCATCAACCAGGACAGGCGTCTGCGCGGAATCGTAGTCGTGCATGTCATGAGGCGACGTTGAGTAATACCAGGCCATCTTGCCCGTGTCCACATTCACGGCAATGATCGCGCAGGTAAATAAGTTGTCGCCGGGACCGCGCGTGCCGGTTGTATACGCCGGGGTGGGATTTCCGGTACTGAAAATGTAAAGGTTCGTCTCCGGATCGTAGACACCTGGGACCCATGCCTGGCCGCCGCCGTGCCTGGCCGCGTCCACAGTGCCCCAGGTCTCCATTCCCGGATCACCCTTCTTCATGGGCACCGTGAAGACCGTCCATTGCACGTTTCCGGTTTCAGGATCGAACGACTTAACGAACCCGGGCGCGTCGAGGTCGTTGCCCGTGCCCACCAGCACGTGATTCCCGACCACAACCGGCGCTGGTGTCGAGAAATAGCCCTGCGACAAATCTGCGATTTCCTTGTGCCAGCGCTCCTTGCCTGTCTGCGCGTCCAGCGCGACCAGGTAATCGTCGGGCGTCTCCATGAACAGTGTGTTGTGCCACATGCCCAGACCCCGGTTGCCGATGTGTGTGCCTCCCTTGGTCTTCCAGAAGTAATGCCACAACTCGCTGCCGTCGCGCGCGTCGACCGCCCAGGCGTTGTCGGGCATGGTGAAGTAGAGGATGCCATCCACCTCGAGCGCGGAAGCCTTGATGGTTCCACCGCCAACGGAGATGTCGCCCGGCCCCTCGCCTCCGACAATCAGATTGGGCCGCCTGGTCCCGCGGCCGCCCTGCTCCAGCGCCAGGAGTGACGCGCGACATCCAGGCCAGCGTCAGGTCTTTCACGTTGGATTGATTGATCTGATCGAGCGCACTGTATCGCTTGCCGGAGTAGTCGCCGCTGTAAGTCGGCCATGAGTCCTTGAGCGGCTTCAGGAGATCCGCCGGATCCACTCCCCTTCCGCCCTGTCCCATCAGCATGGCCCCAAACAGCAGGAACGGCGCGGTCAGTAGCAGTTGTTTGAGTTTCATTGCAAAGTCACCAGATATGCAGTCACGTCGTGGATGTCGTGGTCCGTATACACCGACATCAGATCCCGATGAGTTTTCAGCGGATCGTGGACTTCCACTCTCGGCACGTCTCCGTCGCGGCGGAAGGTGCGCTCGGTTCCGTCGGCTAGCCCTACCGTGACCAGGAAATCGTCGATTTGAACCAGCCGGCCTTCGACGCTTTCTCCGGACTGCAGAGTCACCGACACTGTGGGGGTAGAAGCACTCGTCGAAGTGGCCGGCATTCGGCGTCTCCGCACGCCGCCAGCAACCCAGGTGGTCTGCAGCATTTTGGGGTCGGGAATTCTTGTCGCGATCCCTTTCAGATCGCCCGTGGGAGAATGGCAACCGCTGCACTTGGCGGCGAAGTATGCCTGGCCGGCGCTCGCATTACCCACGAGGATACTCGGAGCCTCCTTCCCGACGGATGGAGGCTTGCCCTGCGATCCGATGGTGGCGACGATGCTACGAATATATGCCGCTACGGCTAACCCGTCCTCCGGGCTGACGGGAATGGCAGGCATGCCCGAGTCCTGCCGGCTGCCCTGGATGACGGGGAGAATCAGTTCGCCGTTCTGATCGCTGAGCGCAACTTGTGACCGCAGTAAGTTCGGTCCGCCCAGGTCGCCGCCGCGAAGGTCTGCGCCATGACAACCCGTGCAATTCACCCCGTAGAGAGTTTTCCCGCGCGCGATCTGCGCGCGGTCCTCGGGCGGGCGCTGCTTGCCGGGAACGAGTCCGCGGAACCGGCCGCCGCCGGGGGCCTGGATGGCTGAAGGCGGAGGTGTTGTAGATGGCGGTGATCCCTGCGCCATCACGGGAGCCGTGACGGCGATCATCAGTCCAACCAGACCACCGGCAACCAGGCAATTCTTGGCCTTCATTCTGTCACCTCAGAGTAGAGACGTCGCAACGTCCGAATGGTTCGCCCTGCTCCTGCCAGCTCGGTAGAGACATCCTGGCCTCAGGCCTGAAAGGCAGCTCGATGGACGTAGGCTCGCAGTCTGTATTGTAAGCTATGAGCGGCTGAGTGCCTGCATCACGCGGAGCGCCTGCGAGCGGTACCAGCGGTAATGGAACGCTCAAAGTTTGTGTACGACTCGGCCCCCGAGCAACGATGTCGCCGCCTTCAACGTCCAGAAGGCGATTGTTCAAACGTACAATCGCCCGCCACTCGAGAGACGCATGCGTCGTTTCAAAGATGAATTCCTCGAGCGCCACATAATCGACAACGGGGAGTTGGCGCTACGGCTAATTGTTCTCCAGTCCCGGAGCCTGTGACTTTCCGGCTGTCGTTCTCCGAACAGCGTTTTTGGTTCCTCGACCGGCTTCAACCCGGAACGTTTGTCAACAACGTTGCAATGGCATTCCGTTTGAAGGGCTCCCTGATTTACGGAACTGTTCGAGCAGAGCATCCAAGAGGTAACGCGGCGGCATGAAATCCTCAGGACTGCGTTCGCAGAGCTGGACGGTGAGCCCGTACAGGTTGTTCTCCCCTCGCTGCGGCCCTGCATCGCGATCCAGGATCTGACCCATTCTCCCACGGACGAACGGGAGCAGGCAGCCTTCCGCTGCGTAACCGACGACGCAAACCATCCGTTCGATTTACAACGCGGGCCGCTTTTGCGTGTGACCTTGCTTCGCCTGATGGAGGGCGAGCACATCCTCCTGATCAATATGCACCACATCGTTTCGGACGATTGGTCGATGGGCGTATTCCTCCAGGAGTTGAGTGCCCTTTACAACTCGTTGGTTGCCGGCCAACCATCTCCTCTTCGCGAGCTTGAAGTTCAATATGGCGGTTACGCAAACTGGTACCGGCAATGGCTGCAGGGCTGTGTCTTAGAGGAACTCCTCGGCTGTTGGAAAACACAACTTCGGGGCGCCCCGGCTGTGCTGGCGTTGGACACCGACCGGCCTCGTCCCGCGCTCAGACCTTTGAGGGTAGTCGGGAATCCCTCCTGCTGCCGTGCATTCACACGCTGTTCGAACGACAAACGGAGTGCTCGCCCACGCGCCAACTTTGATGCGCATCGTAGGTCAGTGGCCTTGGCGGCTTAGCGCTGTGTTGTCGATCGTTTTGAGAAAGCATCCGCAGCTCTGCTGAGCCGCGGCCAAAAAGGGAGCGGTTGCGTCATGCTACCTCTCCAGCAACTCCTTCAACCTCGCATACCCCGCGCGGCTTACCGGAATTTGCGAGCCATCCGCCAGCATCACAACGCGCGCATCCTTTGTATACGGCTCGATCTTCGCAATCCTTTCCAGGTTCACGAGGAAAGAACGGTGAACCCGCACGAAGCGCGCGGGATCGAGCGACTCTTCGAGACTCGAAATAGTCTGCTGCTTCAGATAATTTTTCTTTTCGCTGCGCAGCGACACGTAGTCGTCCTGGGCTTCCGCGTAAGTCGAGCTTGCCCACGGGAATGATGTGGACCCGTGAGCCGTCTTTGACCACGATGCGCTCAACGTATTGGCTCGGCGCGCGCGCCGCCGATTTCAGTTCTGCGGCCGCCGGCATGGGTTGGTTTTCTCCCAGCCGGCGCCGCACGCGCTGCTAGGGCGGTTTGCAGACGGTCCGCGCCGAACGGCTTTAACAAATAATCGACCGCGGCCGCGTCGAACGCTTTCATAGCGTATTGATCGAAAGCTGTCACGAACACAACCGCCACTTCGCGATCTACCAGTTCCAGCACCTCGAATCCGTCCAGCTTAGGCATTTGCACATCCAGGAACAGCAAGTCGGGCTTCTGCTCGGTGACGGTCTTGACAGCGGCGAACCCGTTGCCGCACTCGGCGACAATCTCCACGTCTTCCTCGCTCTTAAGGTACTCGCGCAGGATCTGCCGCGCCAGGTCCTCGTCATCCACAATCACCGCGCGGATCTTGGCGCCCGGCTGGCGGCGCGGACCCGCTGTCTCCCGCCCGCGCGTCAGCCCTTTCAGATCCACCATCAGATCCCTCGCCGACTGGTAGCGCCGCTCGCGATCTTTCTCCAGGCACTTGCGAACGATTCGATCCAGATCTTCCGGCACGTCGTAATTGAAGCGCGCCATTGCCGCAGGCGAATCGTCTAGAATGCGCGCAATCGTTTCCGATGCGTTCGATCCCTGAAAGGGCAAGCGGCCCGTGGCCATCTGATACAGGACCACGCCCAGGCTGAATAGATCGGTCCGGTGATCGACGGGCCGGCCCAGCGCCTGCTCGGGGCTCATATACTCCACGGTTCCAAGCAGCGTCCCCGCTGCCGAAAGAACGCGCGTTTCCATCTGCGTCTCGAGCGCGGAGCCCCGCGGCTCCGCCACTTTCGCGAGTCCAAAATCCAACACCTTTGCGATGCCGCGCGGCGTGATGATAATGTTGGCGGGCTTGATGTCACGGTGCACGATTCCTTTAGCGTGCGCCGCGTCGAGCGCATCCGCGACCTGCGCTCCGATTTCGGCAAGCTCCGGAACCGCGAGAGTGCGCCCGTCGATCCGGCGGTCCAGGGCCTGTCCCTCGATGAATTCCATCACCAGGAAATGGATGCCACGGTCCTCACCAATTTCATAAATGTGTGCCACGTTGGGATGATTCAACGCGGATGCGGCCTTGGCTTCGCGGTCGAATCGTTCCATCCGCATGGGGTCATGCGCCACGGCCGTGGGAAGCACCTTAAGCGCCACGCTACGGTCGAGCCGCGTGTCGGTGGCCAGATACACCTCGCCCATCCCGCCCTCGCCAAGGCGCGAGACGATGCGGTAGTGAGCTACTTGGTCGCCCGAGGCTAAAGACGGTTCCATGTTTCCCTCGATGTTATCGCTTAGCCGCGAAAGGTAGCGACAGAGTCACGCGATAGCGGTTCTTTTCCACTTGAACTTCCATGCGCGCGGCGTTGCCGTAGCGCGCTTCCAGGCGGTTGCGCACGTTGGCCAGGCCGATTCCGTTCCTGCGCGTTGAAGGCGCCTCGGGATCGAACGGATTTTCGATGGCGAATCGCAGGTTGTCTGCCGAACACCGCCCGCTCATGGAAATCTCTCCTCCGTCCACCAGCGTGGCAATGCCGTGCTTGATGGCGTTTTCCACCAGCGGCTGCACCAAAAGCGGCGGAACCTCGCAATCGCCGCACCCTTCCTCAATGTCCTGCGCGACGCGCAGCCTTTGTCCGAATCGCACCTGTTCCACCTCCAAATAAGTCCGGGCCAGTGCCAGCTCTTCGCTGAACGGAATGGTTGTTCGCTCTCCCAGCCGCAACGAGTTGCGCAGGAAATCTGAAAGCCGGATGCACATGTCCCGCGCGCGTCCCGCGTCTACGGCGGTGAGAGCGCTAATGGAGTGCAGGCTGTTGAATAAAAAATGCGGATTGATCTGGGCCTTCAGCGCCCTCAACTCCGCCTCGCGCGCCAGTAATTCTGCCTCGCGGCGCGACTGCACGGCCAGAACGACATAATGAAGCGCGATAGCCAGAAGATACAGCAGAATGGACATGCCCGCGAGCACGGGCACTGCAGAGCGGAAACGTTGATCCAGGGAAGGCGTATTCCCAGGCCTCGGGAACATGCCCGCGAAGGCGGTGGCCAGCATACGGGCCATCGCCAACACGGCGCTGCTCAAAACCACAGCCGCCAGCAGGTGGTTGGTAAGAAGCTTCCAGACGGGTGTCAATCCCAAGGGCAAAAAGCGGCTCGAATACCAGGGAGAGAGGCAGACAAATGCAAGAATCAGGCTCAACGGCGCGGTAATGGCTGCAGTCTCCCTCCAGTTTATGGGAGCCGACATGTTGAGCACGAGGCCCAGCATCGCTCCCAGAGGGATCCATGACGCGAGGTACAGGATGAATCTAGTCCGGCTGGCGAGGAGGGGATGCATCACTGTTCGGCGTCCCGGCGCGGCTCAATTTTCGATGCTGACGCCGCCGAATACCGCGTATCCGGTGACCAACAGCCGGGGAGCAGCCACTCCCTCCGTAGGCCGGGGCGGTACGGTCTTGTCCTCGTAACCACCGAAGATGCCCATACCGCGCATCACCACTTGCCAACTATAGGGCACGCGCAATTCGATGCCTCCAAATGTGGCGTTGGCATCGACCACCACTTCTTTGCCGGGGGGCATATTGGCTTCACGCAGATCCACTTCGATGCCGCCGAATACCGCGATCATTTCGCCGCCCTGAAAGTCTTGGGTATAGAGCCTCCGCCTCACACCGCCGAAGGTCGCCCACTCCCTGAGCGTGTCGGCGGTCGACGTGCCAGAGTTTGCCGAGGGTGGGGATTTTTCCGGCAAGTTCTTGCGTTCGAGCGCGTGCAGCAGCATGCTGATGCCGACTCCCACCAGTGCAAGAGGCCAGAGCATACCCCAACTCACGCGCCAGATGCCAAAATTGTCCAGCAGCAAAACCACTCCCGCCGCCATCACGAGGCAGGCCCACACCAGGCCACCCGCACCGCGGCTGTCAAACAACTTCGAGAAGCCCACCGCGATCAGCGCCACCGGCCAGAGCCTCCAGACGTTGTAAATGTGAAACAGGCCGAGATTATCAAGGAACAGGAGGACGCCGGCTGCGATCATCAGTACGGCGATGATGATGCCGGCCGTTGGAGGGCGGCGGCGACTCCAGGCGCCGGACCCAATGCCGGCGTGCACCTGGTCGCGGATGTTTTGCGCGAGCGACTTGGCATAGTCGCGCTCGGACTGGCTACGTTCATCGCCCCGGTTGTCGGCCATGGCCATATTCTCCTCTCAGGTCTCCCGCTGCCGGCTCCAGTGCAGCAGTTCGGCCAGCCCGGCGGCAATGAGGGCTAGTGGCCAGAGATCCCATATGTGCGCAACCCACACGATACCGAAATTGTTCAGAAGAAGCAGGACGCCCGCCAGGATCAGCATGAAGGCGACAGCCGTCGGGCCGGCGCCGGAACTTCTTGGACTGGAATGAACCGTCGTCATTGTTTCTCACTCCAGTTTGGATGTTAGCTCCAACGCAGTACGGATTCCCGCAGGAATCGGCGAATGACGCTTCGATACCGGCGAGTGCCGGAGTGGTTCGGCAGAAGTAGAGTCGCCAGCCGCCCGCGATTATTACTGCACGATCGGCTCCGGTATCGCCGCTCCATCGGCCCGCGGATCCGACGCCGCATAATTGGTGCCTGAAGCCGAATTGTGTTCGATCGCCTGGCCCCGGCCCATGGCCTGCGTGTATTCACGCTGAATCCGCAGTTCATGGCCGCGCTCGGAAAGCTGTTCGAGCGTGGTTGCCGGCACGCGAAACTCAATCTTCACGTCGCAACCGCTGGCTCCGCCCTTGGTAAAGCGCGGCCACTCCAGAGCCTGCTGAATGTTCATATCGTAATCGACAACATTGGACACAAATTGTGCGTGCGCCAGCGGCTGATTGGGGCCGCCCATGATTCCGAAACCAATGTGAGTGTCTCCGCGCTCCATGAACGCAGGAATGATCGTGTGAAACGGCCGTTTTCCTCCGGCGAGCACATTGGGACTCTTTGGATCGAGCGAGAAGCCGCCTCCGCGATTGTGCAATGGGAATCCCATGCCGGCCACTGTCACTCCCGAGCCGAATACTCCAGCAACGCTCTGAATCCAGCTGGCGATGTTACCGTCGCGGTCGACAACGGCCAGATAAGTGGTGTCACCCTCCACCGGCTGGCCCGCCACCGCTTTGCAATTGGCTTTTCGCGAATCGATGAGCGCGGCTCTCTGGCGCCCGTACTCGCTCGACAGTAGCGCTGCCACGGGCACATCCACCGAGCGCGGATCCGCGTCGTAGCGCCTTAGGTCCGAGTACGCCAACTTCATCGCCTCGATGCGTTCGTGTATCTCGGAGGCGCCGGACGCACCTTCGGCCGACGCCGGCCGGAACGACATAATGTTCAGCATTTCAAGCGCGGCCATTCCCTGAGTGTTAGGCGGCAGCTCATAAATGCGCCAGCCGCGGTAGTCAATCGAAATCGGGGTTACCCATTCGGACGAGTAGGAAGCCAGATCCTCCGCCGTCATAGTTCCACCCAGGCTGTCCGAAGTCTTGAGGATCGCTGCCGCGAGCTCGCCCTTGTAGAATGCGTCTGGCCCGCTCGCGGCCAGAACGCGGAGCGCATGCGCTAGCTCCGGGTTTCGGAAAATCTGCCCCAGTTGCGGCGGCCCACCGCCCGGAAGAAAAATCCGCGCCGACTCCGGATGGGATTGCGCCACCTTGATCCAGTCGGGAACCGCCCACGCTTCGTGGATCATTTCGGTCACCGGAAATCCGCGTTCGGCATACGCAATGGCAGCCTGGAACAGATCTTTCCACGGAAGTTTCCCGTAGCGCTGATGCATCTTGGCCCAGCCATCGACGGCTCCGGGCACGGTGACGCTGTGGATGCCCTTGCCCGGCATCTTCTCGATACCTTTGCGGGCAAGGAACTCCGGAGTGAGCCGACGAGGCGCCGGCCCGGATGCATTCAGCCCGGTCAGCTTTCCACTCTTCGCGTCCCAATACAACACAAACAGATCGCCGCCAATGCCGTCCATCATCGGTTCGACCAGGCCGAGAACCGCGTTGGCCGCGATAGCGGCATCGACGGCCGATCCCCCGCGCGCCAGAATTTGCGCGCCCGCCTGGGATGCCAGCGTCTGGCTCGTCGCGACAATTCCTTGTTGCGCGATCACCATCGAGCGGCCGTAGTTGCGGCCCGTGAATTGGCAAAAGAGCCCGTGGGCGGGGAGAAGCAGAAATACCAGCCAGCGCACGAAGACAATAATTAGCCTCATCAGCTTCACAAGGTATCAACTGACGTTCGTGGATGGGAGGTCAGGCGGTTCTTTTTTTAGACTTGTAACCTTACAGCTTCAACAATTCCCGCAGCCGCTTGGTCTGCACGCGGCTCACCGGGATCTCGCTGCTCTTCTTGTCGTCCATGCGTAACTGGTAGCTGGACTTGAACCACGGCACCACTTCTTTGATGCGGTTGATGTTTACCAGATACGAGCGGTGCACGCGCCAGAACGTTTCGCGGTCCAGATTTGCCTGCAGGTCCTCCAGCGTGCGGTAATTGGAATGACCCTCGACATTCGCGGCGACGATCGTAATTAAGCCGCTGTCGATGGTGGCATAAATCATGTCCTGCGCGTCGACGATAAAGTTACGGTTATTCGCGCGCACCAGCAGCTTCGTTCGCTGCGGAGCCGCTCGCGGAGTGGATTCAACTTCTTCCTTCTCCTGCCGGTCTGGCATCACGCGTTTGGCGCGCTCGATGGTTTCCGCCAATCGGGCCCTGTCTAAGGGCTTGAGCAAATAGTCCAGGGCTTCCAGCCGAAAAGCCTCGAGCGCGTACTGGTCGTAAGCCGTGATGAAAATGATATGCGGCATCTGGATGTTGCGCTCGCGTAACTGGCGCACTACCCCCATGCCGTCCAGGCCGGGCATCTGCACATCCAGGAAAACCAGGTCGGGTTCAATCTTCTGAATGAGATCTACCGCTTCCAGACCGTTGCGGGCGGTGGCCGCAACTTCAACTTCCGGAAAGTCTTGCAGCAGGTACGCCAGTTCTTCGCAGGCCAGCGATTCATCGTCCACAATCAGCGTGGTCAGCGTCGCCGTCGCGCGGTCTCGCATGGACTTGCTATTATAACAAATCACCTTTTTGCTCCCCGGGAGAGTGGCATAGTGTCTGCGCAAGAGAACGTTCGTATCGCGCCCGCCGATGGCAAATTGGGCGTGCTGAATCCCGGCATGGGCGGTGCGGTTACCACCACGTTCATCGCCGGCCCGGAGGCCGTCTGGATGCTCGGTGAAACACTGATCACGCATCTCGGCCTGGAATATTACGACTGAGGTTTTCGCACTCTACTCATGAAAGCTCTGGTCATTGGAGGAACGCTGTTCATCGGCCGGCGGCTCGTCACTGAGCTGCTGAAGGCCGGCCATTCCGTGGCCATTCTGCATCGCCGGTCGCGGCATAACTTCTCTAAGCGCGTCGAAAATCTGGTGGCCGATCGAAATGATCCTGCCGCCATCCGCCGCGTCATTGGAGACCGGCGCTTTGAAGTAATCTTCGATAATGTCTACGACTGGGAGCGCGGCACTACGGCCGCCCACGTCGAAGCCACCGCACTCGCCATGGGCAACCACCTGGAACGCTACGTGTTCATGTCCAGCGTGGCGGCTTACGGCGACGGACTCAATCACTATGAAGGCGATCCGCTCGCGCCGGACAACCATCCTGAGCCGTACGTCCGCAACAAGGCCATGGCAGAGCGAGCGCTGCTGCGCCTGCACCGCAAGAATGGTTTTCCCATCGTCACGTTTCGCCCGCCGTTCGTTTACGGCCCCGAGAATCCTTTCTACCGCGAGGCCTTTTTCTGGGATCGCATGCGGAGCGGCCGGCCCATCATTATCCCGGGCGATGGCACACGCCTGATGCAGTTTGTTCATGTGCAGGATCTGGCGCGCGCCTGCCTGCGTGCCATTGAGGTGGACGAATCCGTGGGCGAGGCTTTTAACATCGCCAATCCAAAACCGCTGACTCAGGTAGAGGCGGTGCGAGAGATGGCGCGGGCTGCCGGCAAGAAACCGGAGCTGGTTCGGGTACCGCGCGAGAGAATCGCCGTCGCCGGTGGAAATCCCATGGGCGATCCCATGTACTTCGGCGAGTACCTGGATGTCTCGCCGATCACGGAAAATGTCAGTAAGCTGCAGCGCGTCCTCGGCGTCAAGCCCATGGCCTTCGAAACCGGGCTCAAGGAAACCCATCGCTGGTATCTCCGGCAGCGGCGCCGCAAGCTGGACTTCAGCTTCGAAGACCGCCTGATCGCGACAGCAGGTGTTCGCCGGGCAGTATAAAGGTTAATTGTCTTTGAAGATCACGGCCCATCAGGAGCGGGCATTCTACGATGCGGCGTATGCGGCGCATCGTCAGGCGCCGGATGATGCCCTGCGCACGAATCGCGAATCGATGCGCCGTGATCTGGAACCGAACGGTGCGTTCTACGAACGCCGTAAGCTCTATACCGCCGTGCTCAACCAGCTACTGTCCGAGCCGCTGGCCGGGCTGTCGGCCCTTGATTATGGGTGCGGATTGGGCGAATGGGGTGTCTTGATGGCCACCGAGGGCGCCCGCGTCACTTTGCTCGATCTCTCTCCGATCGCGATCGAAATCGGATTGCGCCGTGCCGCCGCCAACGGCGCTGCCGGGCGGGTTCGCGGCTTCGCCCTGGATGCCGCTGATCTTCACCGCTTCGCCGACGGCGAGTTCGACCTGATTTATGCCAGTGCTGCCCTGCATCACACTCTTAAGTATCCCAACGCACTCTCAGAGCTGCTCCGTGTGCTCAAGCCGGGGGGCAAACTGGTGCTGGCGGAGACCTATGGAAATAATCGCGTGCTCAACTGGCTACGCCGCGCCCGCTGGCAGATCAGCCGCCAGCCGGACGAAGCCGGCGAAGAAATCATCCTGAGCGAAAAAGAGATCGATCTGTTAAGGGCTCATCTGCGGCGCGTTGACGTAACACCTATGAATTTTTTGGCCATGGCCAAGCGGCTTTTTCGCGGTCGCTTCGAGTCGTCTTTGGTGCAGAGAATCATTCGCCTTCTGGAATCGGCGGATGACCTGGTACTGGGTTGGTTCCCAGCCCTGCGGCGCTTTTGTGGCGAAGTGTTTGTCGTTGCTGAGAAATGAACGGCCACAGTGTGCGGAATCCGCCCACTTGACTGGCATTTTTTCCCGGCAATACTATGATATAGTTAAACTTAAATTAGCCTTCAGGAGGCGGTGTGGTAATGAAACCGGCTCACCTTTGGATACCCTGCTTAGCCGTCAGCGTATTATTCACCATCAACAATAGCTACGCGGATAAGAAGGACGACGGAACAAACACGGATGCGCAGGGGCGCGAGACCATCGCCAAGCCGCTGAGCGATAAGGAAAAGAAGAAGCGCGAAGCCAAGCTCCGCAAAGAGCTCGAGACGCCGTACAAGAAATGGCTCAACGAAGACGTCGTCTACATCATCACCGATGAGGAGCGCCAGGCCTTCAAGCGGCTGCAGACGGACGAAGAGCGCGAGCAGTTTATCGAGCAGTTCTGGCTGCGGCGCGACCCCACTCCCGATACCGTAGAGAACGAGTTCAAGGAAGAGCATTACCGCCGCATCGCGTACGCCAACGAACATTTCGCCTCAGGCATCCCCGGGTGGAAAACCGATCGCGGCCGGATCTATATCACCTACGGCCCGCCGGATGAGATCGAATCGCATCCCTCCGGCGGCAGCTACGAGCGGCCAATGGAAGAAGGCGGCGGCGAAACCTCCACCTACCCGTTCGAGCAGTGGCGTTACCGCTACATCGACGGCATCGGCAACAACATTATCATCGAGTTCGTCGATCCCACCATGAGCGGCGAATACCGCATGACCATGGATCCGTCTGAGAAGGACGCTCTGCTCTACGTGCCCGGGCGCGGGCCTGACGCTCATGGAATCACATGGGCATGGCAAGCAAAACGGACCGGTTCAACCGCACCGACGGGACGCATCTCGGGCCAGTCTTTCGGCGGAACTCCGGCCAGCATGGACGAGTTCGAGCGTCTGGAGCAGTTCGCCAAACTGCAGAAACCGCCGGCAGTCAAGTTCAAAGACCTGGAAGCCGCCGTCAGCACGCGCATCACGTTCAACCTGCTGCCCATGAAGGTGCAGGCGGATTTCATCAAGGTCACCAACACCTCCGTGTTGACCAACATCACCATGCAGTTCGAGAACAAAGATCTGCAATTCCAGATGAAAGACACCGTGCAGAAAGCGGTGGTCAATATCTACGCGCGCATTACCACCATGTCGCGCCGCGTGGTCAACGTTTTCGAAGATACGGTGACCATTGATTCCCCGGCCGAACTGTTGCCGCAGATTATCAAGAAGCAGAGCGTTTATTGGAAGTCGGTTCCGCTGGCGCCCGGCATGTACCGTCTCAACGTCGTGGTGAAGGATGTGATCGGCGGCAACATGAACAACTACGAGATGGCTATGACCGTGCCGCATTTCGACGACGAAAAGCTGTCGTCCAGCAGCCTGATTCTGGCCGATATGATTGAAAAGGTTCCCACCCGCAGCATCGGCTCCGGCCAGTTCGTGGTCGGCACCTCTAAGGTTCGGCCGCGGCTCACGGACAGCTTCAGGCACGACGAAAAGATGGGCATCTACCTCCAGCTTTACAATTTCGGACCGGATGAGAAGACGCAGAAGCCCAACGGTACGATTGAGTACGAAGTGGTGAAAAACGGCACTAACGAGAAAATCTTCGACTTCAGCGAGGATATCGCCAAGGTACCGGAAGCCTCCGCCCAGCAGGTTACCATCGAAAAGCTGCTACCCCTGCAAACCCTGAAGCCGGGGCAGTATACCCTTAAGATGAAGGTTACCGATAGGAACCGGAATCAGACGTTAACACCCACTGCGACATTTACGGTAACCTAAAGGATGTTCGGGATGTTGCCTACCGGCAATGGATAGCGGATTAAGCAGATGAGACCGTTTGCTCCGAGGGCTGCTGTTCTGGTAGCTGGCCTCCTATCTATTGCCTCGCCTTCCTTTGCAATTGCTCCCGTAAAATTGTCCGGCGCTCTAACGGGTTTGGTCCGCGACCCTGTTGGCATACCGCAGATGGGTGCTACCGTTCTATTGTTCACTCATGAGGACCGCCTTTTCGCGCGCGCGTTGACCGACGAAAAGGGCGCCTTTTCTTTTCTCAGCCTGGCGCCGGATATTTATTCCGTGCGCGTCAGCCTGCGCAGTTTTGTGCCCGTGTTCCGCGACAACATCGTGGTCCAGCCCGGCTTGCGCAGTGTTTTGAACGTGAATCTCAGCACGTTATTCAGCACCATTCAATTGGTCACGCCTCCGGAGGGTGAGCGCGCCCTGATGACCGACGACTGGAAATGGGTGCTTCGAAGCGCCAGTTCCACGCGGCCCATCCTGCGCATCCTGCCGAATTTCGATCCCGATGTCATTCCCGATCACTCCGCGCACCACACGACGGCGGTGTTCTCAGAGGCACGTGGACTGGTGAAGCTTTCAGGCGGGGATGGCGGACAGGTTTCCGGTTACGGCAATGAAGCCGACCTGGGGACGGCCTTTGCTTTCGCGGCCTCGGTATTTGGTAACAATCAGGTGGCGGTGAGTGGGAACCTCGGATACACCGCGCAATCTGGAATGGCCTCGGCGGGTTTTCGAACCAGCTACGCGCACGAACTCGGTCCGGTGAGTCCCGTTGTGTCGCTTACCATGCGCGAAACCTTCTTGCCCCGCGTTACGGAAGCGCTGGCGGGTGGACCTGGAACCTTGGGCGATCTCCCTCCGCTGCGCACTATGTCGATTAACGTTGGGGACGAAGAGAGAATTTCCGACTCGCTTCGCGTGCAGTACGGGATGTCGCTGGATGCGGTTTCATTCCTGGACCGGTTACACTACTTCAGTCCTTACGCGCGCCTGGACTACACGCTGCCCGATTCCAGCAACCTGGACGTAGCGTACACCTCGGGCAACGCACGGCCGGACTTAGGAGCTGATTCCTCCACGTCGGATTCCGAGCTGCAGCGCGACATTCACGCGCTCTCGGTTCTACCCATGGTTTCGCTGCGCGCCGGCAGCCCTAAAGTGCAGCGCGGCGAGGATCTCGAGGTCGGCTACTCGCGCAAAATGGGATCGCGCACCTATCGCGTTTCCGGATACCGCGAGCGCGTGACCAATGCCGCACTCACAATTTCCGGCCCAGCCGCAGGCATGTTTGCGAGCGGTGATCTTTTACCTGACATGTTCTCCAATAGCTCGGTTTTCAATGCCGGCGAGTATCAGACTCTCGGCTACACCGCGTCGGTGACGCAAAAACTCGGCGACAATTTCAATGTGACAGTGATCTATGGGTCAGTCGGTGTGCTGGCGCCTACAACGGATGAGCTCGCGACCGATAACCTTGCCGATCTGCGCTCCATGATCCACGCCAGCCGCCGCAACGCTGTCACCACCCGCGGGACCGGCGCCATTGCCAGGACCGGGACGCACTTCATCGCCAGCTATCAATGGATGGATCAGCGCGCCATCACCCCCGGCCCCATCTATACGACACAGCCCATACGCCCGGAACCCGGCTTGAACTTTTACGTTCGGCAGCCGATCCCCACTTTCTTCTCGCTACCCTGGCGCATGGAAGCCACAGCCGATCTCCGGAATCTCCTGGCTCAGGGATATATTCCACTCTCCGTCGCCGGCGGGCAGCACCTGCTTCTGGTTGAGAACCCGCGCAGCGTGCGCGGCGGTGTGAACTTTATTTTCTGATCTCCTCCCGCCTTACCCGCGCACCTGAATCACTGCCGCTCCCTGCACTTCATCGCTCTTGAGCGCGTTCAGTGCCCGATTGGCATCTGCCAAAGGAAAGACCTGTATGCGAGTGCGAATGGGAATCTCCGCCGCCACACGGAGGAAATCCTCCCCGTCCTGGCGGGTGTTGTTAGCCACACTACGCACCACCCGCTCCCAGTAAAGCAGGCTGTAATCCATCGCTGGAATGGTACTCATGTGGATTCCGGCCAGCACCAGCGTACCGCCCTTTTTGATCGCCTTGAGTGCCGCCGGCACCAGCTCGCCCGCTGGCGCGAAAATAATGGCGCTATCCAGCGCCTGCTGGCCGTGGCCGTTCGTGTATCCGGCGCTTGAAAAGCCGGCCCACGCCGCCCCTAGATCCAGGGCCAGCCTCTGGTGCGCAGCATCTCGCGTAAAGGCGTAGACCTCCACGCCCCAGTGGCGCGCGACCTGGATGAGCACGTGCGCCGCGGCTCCAAACCCGTAAATGCCCAGCCGTTTTCCCGGCCCTGTTTCCGACAACCGCAGCGCGCGAAAGCCAATAATTCCCGCGCAAAGCAGCGGCGCCGCATCGAGGTCGCTGAACGACTCCGGTATCGGATAAACGAATGCCTCAGGCGCGACGGCGTATTCCGCATAACCGCCATCCACCACGTACCCGGTGAATGTCGCGGCCCCGCAAAGATTCTCTTTTCCCGACCGGCAATACTCGCACACTCCGTCGGTTTCATGAAGCCACGGAATGCCAACCCGGTCACCCACCCGAAAACGGCTCGCGCCATCGCCCAACTGTTCGACCACGCCCACCACCTGGTGGCCTGGGATCACCGGCGATTTGCGAGGCGGAAGCTCACCCTCCACGACGTGCAGGTCCGTGCGGCAGACGCCGCACGCGCTGACCCGTACCAATACCTGGCCTGCCGAAGGCTGCGGCGTCGCGACCTCCGAGAGCGCCAGCGGATTCGTGCTGACTGGCGCAGGCGATCGTAGTAGGCAGGCTTTCACGCTTTCCAACCGGACAGAACGTCCAGATCCCAGCTCGCATTATCTAGTACGGAAATGTGGCCGCCCGGATAAAGTCCCCGTACCGCAGCGCCATCCATTCGGTTGCCGCCGGCGTCCACGGTTCCCGCGAGCCTCACCCGTCGCGGCGCTAGTGTGGCCACGACATCCGGAAGATCTGTATGCCGCAGCAATTGCGGCACGAAATTGGCAAAACTGTGATCGTAGATTTCCGTGTCCACTATACTGCGGAACGAGACCAGTCCTCGCTCCAGGTAAAGCTCGCTGATGTTCGAGTCGAGCGCAGCGGCGAATATCGCCGGTACGGTCAATTTACTCCGCGCCGCCACCACCACGGGCCGCGAGCCCAGCGCAGAATGCTTGCGAAGCCCGGCCACCAGCGCCAGAATGTCGGCCACTCGCTGTCCCAGAAGCGGGCGCCCGAGAATCAGCGAAGCCCATGCATAGTTTTCCTCACTCCCGTGTGGGCGCATGTAACCCGGATTGCCCCGCCCGATTTCAGGCGCCAGATCGCCCACGCCCCGCAGATCCGCCGCGCACACCGGGTATCCGCGCTCGGCTAGCGCCTGGTACATCCCGTCTTCGCTCCAGCGATAGTTGCGGCCGGATGCTTCGAGCGCCAGTACCACAGGCTTGGTATTGCCGTTCCCACGCGGCAGGAACAGCCAACCCGGAATCCACACTTTGGGCGCCGAGGCCACTTCCACAGCTTCGACGTTCACTGTTAGTGACGGCGCCCGCCGCAACGTGGTCATCGGCGGCTCGCTGGTTGCGGGCACGCCCAGCAGCACTCTCAGATCGGCCGGCGTCTTCTCCACTGATCGAGCTCGGTTCATCGCGAACGGCGTCTTCCCTCCAAACGTCCGCACGACATTGCCCGACTGTGCAACCCAGAGTGTCTTCTCCGGCTCCGGTTTGGTGGGCGGTTCTTGCTCGATGTGCTGTTCCTGGCCCTTCAGCCAGCGTCCGAACCAGTTGTAGACTTCGAGCCGCGTATCCAACTCCAACCCGTGCGGCAGCGGCGTGTCCACCCACTTCAGGCGATCGCCATGGCCCAGTACGTCGTAGACCCTCTGCAGCTTCTGAAATTCTTCCCAGCCGTTGGCGAGGTATTGCGGCGAGTACGTGCCGAAGAAATCCTTGTCACTCACGGTGACCAGCATCGGCTTGGGCGCAAATGGATACATCGTGTCCCAACGGTCGAAACCGACGGGACCCGAGCCCACAAAATCCTGCTCCGCATCATCGGTCGATCCGGGCGGAATGAAATTGGCGCAGGCCACATTTTCAGTGTTGCCGCTGCATTCCACCGCAGCTGCCAGGCGGTCATCCACTGCCACCAGCGCCATGGTCTGAGTGGCGCCGCCCGATTGCCCCGTGACGCCGATGCGCTTTGCATCCACCATGGGAAGCGAGGTCAGATAATCCAGGCTGCGGATCGCGTCCCACAGCTGCAGGCGCGTGCACGAATCTCCCAGGAGCAGCATCTGCTTGCCGGGCACGGTGTGCTCGTCGTCCGACGACGAGAGCCGTGTGTGCGTGCCCGACGTGTCCGGATAATAGACTCGCTCACCTTGCCCCATTGGGTCGAACGCCAGCACCACGAATCCCAGGCGCGCCAGGCCCTGGCAGCAGCGCTGGTACGAGGCATACGCCTTTCCGTTATCGGAGTGCCCCATCTGAAACAGCACCGCCGGATACGGCGCGGCGCCAGAAGTCGGGATGTAGAGATTCGCGGAAATGTGAAACTGCGGCCGGCTCTGGTACAGGACGCTTTCCACGCGATAGCCGTCACGCTCGAATGAGCCGATCTTTTGTGGCTCAAGTGGCGTGCGCTCTAGTTCTCCGCCGGCTAGTTTCCAAAAGGTTTCGCGCGCCCATTTTTGCCTCGTCTGAATGGCTTCGGGCGTCGTCAGCCGCGCGATCTCGTGATTGCGCCGCTGGTACGCCTGCTCAGCCAGTTCTCGCAAATAATCCGGCAGACAGCGTGGATAATCGCGATAGGCAACACCAGGAAAAGTCTTCTGAGAAAACGCGGGCGCCCGCAATAACGCACCCGCCGCGGGTAGAGCAAGCAATTGTCTTCGTGTCATCTACCCACACTGTAGCGCAGCGGCCACGCCTGATTTTTGGTGGGGACCCGCGGCTTTATAGACGAAACGGTCTTGGTTGGATTCGCCCCCTCGCCGCGTCTCCGCGTCGCCGTGTCCGCGATGCAGCGCATCGCCCGGCGCGCAAGCGCCGGCTACCGCTCTACGCTCGCGTAGTACCCCGAACGCGTCCGTACAGTGGGATCGCCTGGCGCATTCACCGTCACCCGGATCCGGCGGAACGTTCCATCTTGAGCAAGATTCGTTGGCGTGTACCCGAGGATGTACTGGTTGCGGATCTCATGCGCCACCTCGTGTGCGATGCCATCCACCTCCCCAAGTTCCTGCGGGTACCAGACCTGGCCGCCTGTGGCAAACGTTAAGGCGTCCAGCGCGTGCTTGGCCCGTTCGACTTCGTGCGGCTCGTCATCGCCCAGCAGGCCAATGCTGTAGATGATCACACCGTTCTGCTGCGCCGCCTGAATCACGTGGTCCAGTGTCTCCACGCTGGCGTTGTCCTCGCCATCGGTTACCACCAGCAGAATCTTCTTTTCTCTCTTGCTGCCGTGCCTCAGGTGCTCGATCCCCATGCGCAGGGCATCCCGCATGGCGGTGCCGCCCTTTGAATTGATCGTCTTGAGCGCATCCGCCAGCTTGTTGATGTCGTTGGTGTAGTCCGCTTCAATCGAGGTCTCTTCATTGAAGTTCAGGATAAAGACCTCGTCTTCCGGGTTCGATGCCTTTACCAGGGCCAGTGCTGCTGAACCGACTTTCGCGCGTTTCTCGACCATGCTGGCGCTGTTGTCGATCACCAGCCCAAGAGACACCGGCACATCTTCACGGCGAAACGTGGTGACCTCCTGCTTCACCCCATTCTCGTAAACCGTGAACGCGCTTTTCGGAAGGTTCAACACCAGGTGGCCAGCTTTGTCCACCACTGTCGCATGCAGATCCACCAGCCGCGTATCGGTGCGAAAAGTGAAGTTCTCGGGCTCGGTTACCTTGGCGTCCGGGGCGTCCGGCGACTGCGCGCAAAGAACGCCGCACCCGAGTGCCATGGCGAGCAGACCGTGTTTTAATTCACGTGACAACAAACGCAACCTCACCTGCTTCTAAGAATAAGGACGCCAGCCCCGAATCGCAAGTTTCCCGCGGGTTAATACCGGGAATAGCGTTTAGTAAAGTACACCGCCAGGTGTATGTGCTCTAAGTGTTTGCGGGCAGAGCTGGCAACATGGGCCGAATCAGCTTCTCCCGCAGAGCCGAGGAGATTGTAAGCAAAAAGGATGAGCCATTTCGGGAGGAATGATGCCGTCATTACTGAGATAGCGTACTGGACACGGCTACTCGAAATGAAGTATCGTTCTAGCCTGCCGGAAAGTGACTTGGATGCGCCAACTTGGGAGCCTGTGGAGATTAGGCAGCTTGGCGACCGAGTGGCTGCACAAGCGGGTCGAGCGCGATCTTGCCGTTCAGACGAAACAAGACCTTCAGGTGCACCGATTTCGCCGGCACTCGTTCCGGTTTGCGGCGGCGGTGATACTTGTACCGGCGTCATTAGGGTACTTCGCGTATCTGCGGTGGGGAACTTCGCAGACACCAGCGCCTGGTTCCAAACTAACCGCGCTCGGGTTGCGTGCGGAACGACGCGCTAACGCGGTGCACGTAAGCTGGGATCCGGACGCCCCGATTGTGAATCAGGCAGTAGACGCTGTGCTGTTGATTCGCGATGGTGATTTGCAGCCCGAACCACTGCATCTTACCTCTGCACAGCTTCGTGGTGGCGGCATGGTTTACGGCCCATCCAATGGCAGCATTCAAATCCAGCTCGAAGTGACGGCACCCGACAATACTAAGGCGAGTGAAACTCTCGTGACGGTGCCAGCGCCCAAAGGAGGCTCGACAGCCAGATTAGTCGCAGCAATCCGCCCAGCGCACGATTCTTCATCGCGAAACCGAGCATTATCTAGTCCGCCGGAGAGGCAGCAGCGTGTCGGTATGCCGGAAACCGTCCTGCTCGTCGATCCTCCGGCAGTTCCGATCCTCCAGCCAGAAGCTTCTGTTCTGACTGAGCAATTAGTGGGCGCAAAACCAAAGTTCGCTCCACTGCGACCTCCAGAGCCCCAGTTTCCTACCGCCGCTCCTACGTTCGTGGCAGCGCATGCAATTCATGAATCGCGGCCGAATCTGCCGGCTACAGTACGCGCGACCGTGACTGGAGAAGTAGAAGTCCAGGTTAAGGTGCAGGTTGACGAGTCCGGCCGCGTAGCCAAGATCGATTCTGTACGCTCCACCGGCCCGGCTAGCCCTGCCCTTGTCCGTGCCACCGAAGACGCGGCACGGTTGTGGACGTTCTCGCCTGCCATGCGCGGGGGCCAGCCGGTCCCGAGCGAAACCATAATAAGCTTTCGTTACCATCCCAACAGCGTGCGGAATTAGTCCGCCGGCTTCCGGAACAATCAGCCCTGGTAGATTAGAAAGGATTTTTGGGAAGCGCTGCAATCAGGCGCTGGGTATAGGGATGCGCGGGAGCACAGAAGATCCGTTCGGTCCTTGCGCATTCCACAATCTCGCCCTCATGCATGATGGCCACGCGGTGGCACAGGGAGGCGATCGAAAGCAAATCGTGAGAGACGTAAAGAATTGTCGTTCGGAGCTCCTGATTCAGTTGGCCGAACAGTTGCAAGATTTCCGATGCCGTGATGGCGTCTAGAGCGCTGGTTGGCTCGTCGGCAATGAGCAGAGCCGGCCGGTGCAAAATGGACATGGCGAGCAAGACGCGCTGCGCCAGCCCTACGCTGAGCTGCCGGGGATATCGACGCAGAAAACTTTCTTCGGCAGGCAGGCTCACGCTTCTGAGTACGTCCAATTGGTAGGCCTTGGCTTTGTCGGCGGGTCCGTCGGCATGGGCCCTCCAAGCCTCCATCAATTGCGTTCCCACTCGTAGGCTGGGATTCAGCGAGGAGAGGGGACTCTGCAGTACGAGACCGATCTCGCGGCCGCGCACATGGCGCATCTCCTGCTCAGATAGCTTCATCAGATCCCGATTTTGAAAGAGAATCTCACCGGTGCAAGAGGCTGATGCCGGACCCAGGAGCTTCAAAATGGCCAAGGCGAGAGTGCTCTTGCCAGAGCCGCTCTGTCCCACCAGTCCCAACACCTCGCCGCGTTCGATTTGGAGAGCGGCATTCTTGAGGGCACCGGGCTTGCCGGGATAATCAACCGAAAGATTCAGGGCGAGCAGCGGCTCGGAAGGGCTCACTTACCGGCTCCGGGCCACCTCGCTCACCAGGGAGAGCCGTTCCGCATTCCAATAGGTTTGGGGCCGGAGTCCCGCCGGGCGGGCATTTTGCACCATCGCCGATACTGCGGAGAGAGAATTCTTATACACCAGATAAAGAAAGGGAGCCTCGTCCCAAACAATATCCTGTACTTTGTCGAAAGACGCCTTTCGCTTCCTCGGATCGCTAACCGAAGCTTGCGCAGTCATCAAGCGGTCGATCTGGGCTTCCCACTCAGTTTCGGGCGATTTTTGCTCGGGGTTCCATTGGTGGTTGCTCGCGGAACTCAACCAGACGTTCATCTGCGCGTTCGGATCCATATCGTCATTTACGAAACCGAGCAGGCAGGTTTCATAATCGTAACTACGGCTGATGCGGTCAATCAGAGATGGGAAGTCGAGCGTAACGACGTTGAGACGAACGCCGAGTTTCCCGAGGTCCTGCTGGATCATCACCGCCATGCGCTCGCGAGGCTTGTTTCCCGCATTGGTGATCACGGAGAACTCGACCGGATGCCCATCGCGGTCCCGCAGTACTCCTCCATCCAGGCGAAAGCCTTCCTTCTCTAGGCGGTGGAGTGCCCCTTGCGGATCAAATGCATGTTGTTTCAGCCCGGCGCGGAACCAGAACTGATTGGCTGGTGAAACAGGACCGGCCGCCGGGCTGGCATGCCCGCGATAGACCACTCGGCAAAGATCTTCACGGTTGATGGTCCCCGAGATCGCCCGCCGGAACCCTTGGCTCCGGAACCAGGCCTTCTTGTAAGCCGGAAGCGGCGAAGAAGGCACTTGATTGAACCAAAGCAATTCCGAATCGAGTGATGCCCCTGCGTCGTGGACCGAAGAGGGAGCTTCGGCGGCCAGCTGATCGAACAGCTCGGGATCGAGGTTATTAATCAGATGAACCTGTCCCCGGCGGAAACGCAGCATTTCCAGATCGCGGTTCTTCTGAATATCCAGGCGGATCGAATCGAGGTACGGCAGCTGCCGGCCGGCATCATCGCGTTTCCAGTAGTGCGGGTTGCGGCGAAGCAGTACATAGGACCCGGCCTTATATTCGGCCATGCAGAAAGGTCCCAGAAAGAGCGACTCCTTGCGTTGAGAGTGAGCAGAAAGAATGGCCACCTGGTCGAAGAGCCGCTCCATTCCCGGCACCGGCGCGGGAAAGGTGATGGTGAGATGGTATGGACCGGAAGTCTTCACATCCAGCGGGCCGGCGCTCGATCGAAAAGAATCGCCGGTGGGCGAGTGGAGATCGGTATCCATCAACGCACGCATGGTATAGGCTACGTCTTCGGCCGAGAATGGCGTCCCGTCAGAGAACGAGACTCCTTGGCGCAACGCGAACTCGATCTTCCGGCCGCCCGCAAGAATCTTCCATGAGACCGCCAGCTCCGGCTGCAATTCCTGAGTGCTCCGGTTCACTCGGATGAGTACCCCACCCGTTAGATAACGGATCGTTTCGCCGCCTTCCTCGGTAACCAGCTGGGGATTGAATGTTTTCGGCTCGGAATGCAGACAGAAGTGCAACTCGCCACCCTGTTGAGCGAATGCGCGCCAACTCACCAGGCAAGCCGCGAGAGCAAGCATGGAACAACGTCGGGTCATGAGTAATAATCCTCTCCGGGGAAAACAAGCTGTAAAGATCCCATCACGATTACCAATAGGAACACGGGCGCCAGCGTCCAGGGGTTAGAGCGCACCGCCCCGTAATTCTCGAGCCCGCGCAAAAGATTGCCCCAAGAAGGCAGCGGTTCCGAAACGCCTAGGCCGAGCAGCCCGAGATTGGCTTCAGCCAGGATGAAGACGGGCACAGAGATCCAGAATTGCGCCTGAAGAATCGGCTTCAGGTTCGGCAATACTTGCATTACCAGCAGGCGCGATCCGCGGCAGCCGCAAGCCCTAGCTTGCAGCACAAAGCCGGAGCTTGTGAGCGATCGGACGCCCGATCGAACCACTCGCGCCGGTCCGGCCCAACCCAACAGGCCCAGGAGTGCAAATGTGATGCTGACTGAAGCCACCGGTGACACATTGAGGGGCAGTAATGCCCGCACCGTAAGCAGCAAGAATAACCAGGGCAGCGACAACGAGAGGTCGATAAAGCGCATGATCAGCCGTTCCCACCAACCGCCAAGATAGCCGGCAAGCCCTCCAATCAGTGCTGCGATAAATGTGGATAGCAGGGCGGCCGCCGGCGCCAGAAGAAGGGAAACCCGGCTGCCATAGAGAAGCCGGGAGAGCCGGTCGCGGCCAAGCTCATCGGTACCGAGAGGAAAACGCCGGGAGGGGCCTGCGTTGGTCGAATCGCGAAACTGCTGCCCGTATGGAGCGGGCGCGAGCAAGCCCGCCATCAGTGAGGCAGCAAAGACAAGGATCAGAATCCCCCAAACGAATTGGCGCAGAGTCTTCATTGCCGGCCGGAGGATGGGGAAACAGCCAGGTCCGAGGCGGAATTCGCAACTAGTATGACCACTGTGACTAAGACCGTGAGATTAACCAGGAGAGGCATGTCGCGCGACAGGGCCGCCTGCCAGGCAAGCTGGCCGATTCCAGGAAAATCGCAAATCACCTCAATCGGTATGGAAGCACCGAACGCAATGCTCACCGAAACGCCAGCCAAAGCTATGATCTGTGGCGCAGCTATCGGCAAGACGTGCCAGAGCAGGATACGAAGCCGGCTCAACCCCTTCGCTCTAGCCGCCAGTACGTGCGGCAGCGCGGAGGTCTGAGCGAGCAGATTTCGAGAATAACGGTAGACTTTCGGTGCAATCACCAGCGCAATCGCCAGCGGCCCAGGTCCCCCGATCAAGACAAATAAGACCGCGACCAGGGCCGACGGCAGAGAGAGGAGCGCGCCGCTCAAAAAACCCGGCAACATATCATGTGCCGGTTTGCCGGATATAGCGCCCGGTAAAGCCAGGGCGAGTCCCAAAAGCCAGCCGGCCAGCAGGCCAAAAGCGACCAAGCGCAGCGTAACTGGAATTCGCTGCGAGAGTAACTCAGAGATGGGACGTTGTAGCGAGCGGGATACACCCAGATCACCACGGAGAAGTCCCAACAAATAGCGGGCATAGAACACGAGGACATTACGTTCCGCAGCGTGCGAGTCTCGAAGAGCCTGGATTGTGGCGCCGCTTAACCGAGTGTCCAGTTCTTGTTCGTCGACGCCGAAGCCGGGCGCGAAACGCAGCAGCGTGGCCCCGAGCAGGCCTCCCAAAAGGACCGTAATCAGGATTGTCGCTGTGTGTCTTGCTGCCCGATGAATCCGCATACCTGACGCCTTATCCCTTATGACACCGTGACGGTTTGCCAGCCGTGATCCAATTCGCCTTATACATCCGGCGGTCGGCTTCAGCCACGAGCGCTTCCGCATCGGCCTCATCTTCCGGATAGACGGCACAGCTGATGCTCAAGAATAACAGATCCTCTCTGAATTCTTGTCTCCCAACTTCTGCAGCCGTTCGAGCCAGGCGATGGGGTTTCGCATCCAGTGCACCCCTCCGTGGCCCGGCTACACGACAACGAGTTATTGCATCCCTGATGCCATCTCCTTACTCCCGGCGCACTGGATCGTAACACTTTGTATTTCACGTAATTGCGCTTGTGCGTCGAAGCCCAAGTCGCACTAATTCTGCAGGGACAATCTGTCACCGGATCTTATTGAGCAGTTGTTCCAGCGGCTAGCTGGGTGTCACGCTTTGCTCGCATCTTGCGTCACTCTGACCCTCGGTACCTTCCTGTTTGGCGCAGGCTGGGATAAGCCTGGGCTGCGGAAGGAATCCCAAGGTCACCAAACGATTCTCGCGACCAGTTACTATTCACGCAGTCAACTTTGTAGATCAATGGTTAGTATCCAGAGTGCTCGGCACAGTACGAGCAGTCGAGCCGCGGAGCGGCCGCAACCACTTCCTGATCTTAGCTTTAGCCTTCTTAGCGCTGGTTATTAGTCCTCGGTTAAAGACAACTTGTCACCGGAGGTCTGATCTCTTTGGCCAACGTTCCTGATTTTCAATCACTTACATTTTGGAGCGCGGCGTGCGAAGGAAGGATCGGTGCCGCCTATGGCATACGGAGCCACGATGAGATACGAGTTCAAACCTGCCGCGAAATATCACAGCCCTCCGGAAGCACCGGTTGGGGCCGATAACCCGAGCGCACTGAACCTGGCGGCAGGTGCGTTCAAGTCAGGAACCAAGCACGTGAGCCGCATCATGGTCGTGCTGGCGTTTGCCGGAATAGGTCTCGCCGGTAACAAGCATGCGCCGGACCTGGACGACGATCCCAAGGCCACCGTCGACGTGATCATTCAGTTTAAGACGCCACCTACTAACAAGGAACTCAAAGGGATTGGCGTAAAAGGCAAGTTGAAAAAGCAATTCCGCCACCTTACGGCGGTGAATGCCGAAATACCCCGGACGATCGTGGACAACCTGGAGGAAGATCCCAACGTCACCTACATCTCACCCAACCGAAATATGACTGGCTCGCTGGACATCGTCAGCGCGACAGTAAATGCGCCATATGCCTGGCAGAACGCTTTGGATGGCACTGGCGTGGGAGTGGCGGTGATCGACAGCGGAGTCACCCGTAAAGACGACCTGATGGCCGCCGATGGTGTGACCTCCCGCATCGTATACAGCGAAAGTTTCATCGGTGTCCCGGACGCGACAGACGGTTATGGACACGGAACGCACGTCGCCGGCATCATTGGTGGTAACGGGGCTGATTCGAACGGAGTCGGCTTTAAACGCACGTATCGAGGCCTGGCGCCGAATGTCAACATAATCAATCTCCGGGCTCTGGATCAAAACGGGGCGGGACAGGAAGCCTATGTCATTGCGGCTATCGATCGCGCCATTCAGTTACAGAGTACATACAACATCAGGGTGATCAACCTATCGTTGGGTCATCGCGTTTATGAAAGCTATACCCAGGATCCTCTCTGCCAGGCAGTGGAAGCAGCGTGGAAATCAGGGATTGTGGTGGTGGTCGCTGCGGGAAACTACGGCCGCGACAATACGAACGGCACGCATGGATACGGCACGATCGCGTCGCCAGGGGACGATCCATACGTAATTACCGTTGGTGCAACCAAAACGAACGGCACGCCGTCGCGTCTGGATGACTCGATTGCCAGCTACAGCTCCAAAGGGCCTACGGCTATCGACCACATCGTAAAACCCGATCTGGTAGCGCCGGGAAACAACGTAGTTTCACTGCTGTCGTCTCCGAACTGCACCATCGTGCAGATGGAGTCCCGCACTCTGGTTTCGCCCACAACCTACGAAACCCCAGGTGTCTATTCCGTGACCTCGAATTACTTGCGGCTAAGCGGAACGAGCATGGCTGCGCCGGTGGTTAGCGGCGCCGCTGCGCTTCTGATTCAGCAGCAGCCCTTCCTGACGCCGGATCAGGTAAAAGCCCGCCTCATGAAGACAGCCGGAAAAATCCTCCCGCGTAACAGCTCGGGTACCGACCTCCTGTCTTTGCAGACATTCGCGAGCCAGGGCGACATTTTCACCCACGGCGCAGGCTATCTCGATATTCAGGCGGCGTTGGCCAATACCGATGTAGTCAGTCTGCCCGCTCTTTCGCCTACTGCAGTTCTTGATCCGGTCACACACAAAATCGTCGTTGTCCGCGACTTTTCGTTGGTTTGGGGCAATTCGGTGGTTTGGGGCGACTCTGTCGTTTGGGGCTCGGTGATGTTCAATGGCATTCTTGCTCAGGGCTCCTCCATGGTTTTGGGCGATTCCGTGGTCTGGGGCGATTCCGTGGTCTGGGGTGACTCCACAACGTCGGGCTACAGCGTGATCTGGGGCAGTTCAGTAAGCACGAACACTCCTATGGTGGCCTCATCGGCCGATGACGGCGACGCAGACGACGGCACAGCTCAGTAACGACTAGGGGACGGAGGACAGGGACTGTTATGCCTAACACGGCTAAACTCTATATCGGCCTAGTCATTGCGCTCGGCTTCTCTTTGCTCGCCGGCTGCCTCTTCTTTCAAGGCCAGTTTCCCGATCTTCCGCGCTACTTTACTTACCTGCTGCTGGCCCTTTTCGCTTCGACCTTGAAAGTACGGCTTCCTGGTATTACAGGGACCATGTCCGTGAATTTTCTGTTTATCCTGATTGGGATTGCTGATCTCACTCTAGCCGAGACCCTGGCTATGGGGTGTGCGGCAACGGTGATCCAGTGTATGTGGCGCACCAGGCGCCGGCCGCGCCTTGTGCAGGTAACGTTCAATATCGCGGCGCTCATTTTGAGCATCGGAGTTGCCTATCAGGTCTCGCACTTCGTCTTAGCGCTAGCCCGGACCGAATCGCTGTGTACCCTCCTGGTCCTGGCCGCGTGCCTTTACTTCGCAAGCAATACGCTGTTGATTTCCGGCGTGCTGTGTCTGGTTGAAGGAAAACCGCTGAAGAAGATCTGGCAGCAGTGCTACCTTTGGACGTTCCCCTATTATCTGGTCGGATCGGCAATTGCGGGTCTGGTGGGAGTGTCGAGCCGCGCGGTGGGCTGGGAAGTCTCAATGCTGATCCTGCCGCTGATGTATCTGGTTTATCTGTTCTACCGGCTATACTTGGGCCGGATCGCGAACGATACCGAACAGCTCGCCGTCAAAACCGCCGCCTGAACGGCCTGCGACAAACCGGCCGGCAAACTGCTCCAAGCAACGACTGGCGTTGTCATCGCGCGCCTCGAGTGAATTTGCAAAGCCTATATTTTCAGAGCTTCCCTTAGCGCTCCCTCGCTTCGCCGCGGCTCTGTTTCGGGCGGGTTTGGCTGAGCCGCGACCAAAGGAAGCGGAATTAACGCCTCTAGGTGCCGAAGTTCTTCAATCGAGCTTTGCTGCTTCCGAGGTCGCGAACGCCTGAGCGAAACTTTCCCACTCCTGCAATCTGGCGTCGCGGCCCGGCCGTGGCAAGCAGCGAGCAGGCGCAGAGCTTCCTGCAGGACTCGCGAAGGACTCCATCCGAGTTCGCGGGCGAGGCGTTCGAGCAGGTACTATGAATAAGAATCAAGCGTGACGTGTGCGGTCCTTTTCATACAAGCCAGACCCCGAAATCACCTTTTTACGGCCTCACCAGCACTTTCCCAAACTGCTCCTTATTTTCCAGCCGCTGATGTGCCGCGCGGATTTCACTCAGCGGATATACCTGGTCAATCACCGGTTTCAGTTCTTTCCGGAACACGAATTTTAGCACCGCGTGCAGGTCGCCGAGCGTTCCCATGAACGAGCCCAGCAACGACCATTGCTTGCTGAAGAGGAATCGCAGGTCAAGCTTGACGTCCCAGCCGGTGGTGTTGCCGCAAGTAACCAGGCGGCCGGCGGGCGCGAGCGATTCCAGGCTCTTTGGCCACGTTGCTGCGCCCACGTGCTCGAAGACTACGTCCACGCCGCGCTTTCCCGTGAACTTTTTCACCTCCCCGGAAATGTCCTGGTCATAGTGATCGATCACGTGATCGGCGCCTAGTTCTTTCGCCTTGGCAAGCTTGGCCTCGCCGCCCGCGGTCGCGATCACGCGGCAGTGATGCAGTTTCGCGATCTGTATGGCGGCTTGGCCCACACCACTTGAAGCAGCGAGAACGAGCACATCTTCGCCCAGTTGGAGTTTTGCGCGGCCCACCAGCATATGCCACGCGGTAAGAAAAACCAGGGGTGCAGCGGCGGCTTCTTCAAAGCTCAGGTCGTCGGGGATCTGGATGGCCGTCCACTCCGGCGCGGCCACCAATTCGGCGTCGCCGCCGTCGATGCCATAGCCGAAGATGGTGTATTTCCGGCAGAAATTATCGCGTCCCGCAGCGCACTGGTCGCATTGACGGCAACTGACGCCGGGCGAGAGAAGCACGCGCCAGCCGGGTTTGACGCGCTCGCACAGCTCGCCCACCTCGACCACTTCTCCGGCGATGTCGCACCCTAAAATGTGCGGCATTGCAAACTTCATACCGGGGATGCCGGCTCTCACGAACAGGTCCAGATGATTCAGCGAGCAAGCCTTCACGCGCAACAGAATTTGATTGGCTTTGATCTTCGGGTCGGGAACATCTTCGTAGACCAACACTTCCGGCGAGCCGTGCTGGTGGATGCGGGCAGCTTTCATGCCTCACAGTATATCGGCGGGGAGCGAGTGCGTGCTGCACGCTAAACGGCAGTTCGCTTCTGTTCGTGGATTTGCTGCAAGCTCCACACGCGGATGGGGTCGCGTCTTCGGGCGGCGACGGCTTCGACCGCGGCGCGCGCGCCGCTGAGCGTGGTGATACACGGAACGCGAAACAGGATGGCGCTGCGCCGGATGGCTTTTTCATCGGAGAACGAGAGCGCGCCGGTAGCGGTATAAATGACGAGCTGGATAGAGCCTGCCTTGAGCTGGTCGACGGCGTTGGGCCGACCCTCATTGACCTTGAAGACGACCCGGCAGCGCAGCCCCGCTGCTTCGAGCGCGGCGGCCGTGCCCCGCGTGGCTACCAGTTTGAAGCCCAGGTCTGCGAAGCGGCGCGCCACCTGTACGGCCTCCGGTTTATAGCGGTCATTGACGCTGATAAACACCCTGCCGCTGTCCGGCAGCGGCGTGCCCGCGCTCAATTGCGCCTTGGCAAAGGCTTCGCCGAAACTCTCACCGACTCCCATCACTTCACCCGTCGACCGCATCTCGGGACCGAGCGCGGGATCCACGCCGGGAAACTTGTTGAACGGAAAAACAGGCGATTTCACGAAGCTTTGCGGCACCGCCAGCCGCCCTGACACCATGCCCTGAGTCAGATGGGTCAGGTCGCGCAGCTTGCGGCCCAACATCAGGTTGACCGCGACCTTGGGCAGCGCCACGCCGGTGGCTTTGCTGACGTAGGGGACGGTGCGCGAAGCCCGCGGATTCACTTCGAGCACATACACGACTCCGTTTTGGATCGCATACTGCACATTCATCAGGCCCACGACCTTCAGAGCGAGCGCCAGCCGCACCGTATAGTCCTCGATGGTTGCGATCTCTGCCGGCTTGAGAGACATCGGAGGGAGCACGCAAGAGCTATCGCCCGAATGCACGCCCGCTTCTTCGATGTGTTCCATGACGCCGGCGATCAGCACGTTCTCGGTGTCGGCCAGCGCGTCCACGTCGACCTCGGTGGCATCTTCCAGGAAGCGATCGATCAGGACGGGACGCTCCTGCGAGAACGTGACGGCCTCTCGCATATACTGGCGCACGGTTTCTTCGTCATATGCGATCACCATAGCGCGCCCGCCGAGCACGTAGCTGGGCCGCACAAGCACCGGGTATCCGATGCGCCGCGCGACTTCGCAGGCCTGTTCCACACTCGTTGCCGCTCCGTTGGGCGGGCAAGGGATGCCCAGCTCGTCCAGCAATTTGCCGAAGAGTTTGCGATCCTCCGCCAGATCGATGTTCTGGGGGTCCGTGCCGATGATCGGCACGCCCAGCTTCTGCAGAGGGATCGCGAGATTCAGAGGCGTCTGCCCGCCGAACTGCACGATGACGCCGTCGGGCTTTTCGGTGTCGTAGATATTCAGCACGTGTTCGAGCGTGAGAGGCTCGAAGTAGAGGCGGTCGCTGGTGTCGTAATCGGTGGAGACCGTCTCCGGATTGCAGTTGACCATGATCGATTCGACGCCGGCTTCCTGCAAAGCGAACGAGGCGTGACAGCAGCAGTAGTCGAACTCGATCCCCTGGCCGATGCGGTTCGGTCCGCTGCCCAGAATCATGACCTTCTTGCGCTGAGACGGATCGGCTTCGCAGGCGTTTTCGTATGTGGAATATAGGTACGGCGTGAAGCTTTCAAATTCCGCGGCGCAGGTGTCCACGCGATTGAAGACAGCGCGAATCCCCAGTTCCTTGCGGCGCGACCGCACGGCCACTTCGCCGGCTCCCCAGGTTTTGGCGAGCTGCGCATCCGAGATGCCGTAGCGCTTGGCGGTTTCCATGAGCTTGCGTGATGCGGTTTCGAGCGTTACGCGTTTTAGGGCAGTCTCGAACTCCACCACCTCCCGGATTTGCTCCAGAAACCAGCGGTCGATGGAAGTTCTCTCCTGAATCTGTTCTACGGTATAGCCGGATTCGAGGGCGAACCGGATGTAGCTCAGGCGTTCCGGCGTGGGCGTGATGAGTTTCTGTGGAATCAGATGGGGATCGAAAGTCTCCGAGCCGAATGCCTTGCCGGTTTCCAGGCTGCGAATGCCCTTCCAGAGCGCCTCTTTGAAAGTGCGGCCGATGGCCATGACCTCGCCGACGGATTTCATCTGCGTACCGAGCGTGGGGTCTGCGCCGGGAAATTTTTCGAACTGCCACTTGGGAATCTTGACCACGACGTAGTCGAGAGTCGGCTCGAACGACGCCGGAGTCGTCTTGGTGATGTCGTTGCGGATCTCGTCCAGCCGGTAGCCCACCGCCAGCTTGGCAGCGATCTTGGCGATGGGGAATCCGGTGGCTTTGGATGCCAGCGCGGAACTGCGCGACACACGCGGATTCATCTCGACAATCACCATGCGCCCGGTCTGGGGATGGATGGCAAACTGCACGTTCGAGCCGCCGGTATCCACGCCGATCTCGCGCAGGCAGCGGATGGCGGAGTCGCGCATCATCTGGTATTCGCGGTCGGTGAGCGTCTGCGCGGGCGCCACCGTGATCGAATCGCCGGTGTGAACGCCCATGGGGTCGAAGTTTTCGATAGAGCAGATGATGATGACGTTGTCGGCGAGATCGCGCATCACCTCCAGCTCAAACTCTTTCCAGCCGAGCACATTCTCTTCGATCAGCACCTCGTGCACGGGCGAGAGTGAAATGCCGCGTTCCAGGATCTCGATGAGGTCCTCGCGGTGGTACGCGATGCCGCCCCCGGTGCCGCCCATCGTGAAGCTGGGCCGCAGAATCACCGGGTACCCTACCCGTGACGCGAACTCCTGGCCGTCTTCCACGTTGTTCACCAACTGCGATTGCGGGGTCTCCAATCCGATGCGCCGCATGGCGTCTTTGAATAGCAGGCGGTCTTCGGCCTTCTTGATGGCATCGATCTTGGCGCCGATCAGCTCGACCCCGTACTTTTCGAGCACGCCCGACTCAGCCAGCTCCACCGAGAGGTTCAGTCCGGTCTGTCCGCCCACGGTCGAGAGCAGCGCGTCGGGCCGCTCGATGCGAATAATCTCTTCGAGATACGTTCGGCTAAGCGGCTCCACGTACGTGCGGTCGGCCAGCTCAGGGTCGGTCATGATGGTGGCGGGGTTGGAATTCACCAGCACCACTTCGTAACCGTCCGCGCGCAGCGCCTTGGCGGCCTGGGTGCCCGAGTAATCGAACTCGCAGGCCTGGCCGATAATAATGGGGCCGGAGCCCACGATCAGGATGCGTTTGAGGTCATCTCTTCGCGGCATCGTTCTATCGCGCTCCCTCTGCCATCAGCTTGACGAAATCGTCGAACAGGTAGTGCGAGTCATGCGGGCCGGGCGCGGCCTCGGGATGGTACTGCACGCAGAAGACCGGATGCCGGCGGTGACGGAAGCCTTCGAGCGTTTCGTCGTTCAAATTCACGTGCGTCAGCTCGATATCGGCGGGATTCAGCGAATCGCGATCGACCGCGAAACCGTGGTTGTGCGAGGTGATTTCGACCTTCTGAGTCACGCGGTTGAGCACCGGATGGTTGGCGCCGCGGTGGCCGAATTTCAGCTTGTAGGTCTTGCCGCCGAATGCCAGGCCGAGCAACTGGTGTCCGAGGCAAATGCCGAATATGGGAACTTTGCCCACGAGCTTGCGGATGTTGGCCACCTGAGTTTCGAGAGGCTCGGGATCGCCGGGGCCGTTAGAGAGAAAAACGCCATCGGGCTTGAGCGCCAGGACGTCCTCAGCCGAGGTCAAAGACGGCACTACCGTTGTGCGGCAGCCTACCTGGGCGAGACGCCGCAAAATGTTCTGCTTGATGCCGTAATCGTAGGCTACGACGTGGTAGCGCGCCTCGGGGGCTCGCGCGACCAGCTCAGATGGCGAGCACGCGTCCACAGCGTGCGTCCACTCGTACGGCTCATTGGTGGAGACGCGGCTTGCCAGATCCAGGCCCGCCATGCTGGGAATGCCTCGGGCTTTTTCAATCAGCTTCTGCGGATCGTGTTCGATCGCCGAAAGCACGCCGCGCATGACGCCGCGCGTGCGCAGGTGGCGCACCAGGGCGCGGGTATCAATCTCGGTGACCACCGGGATGCCGCGCTTCTCCAGATAGGTTTGGGCCAACTCGTCTGACCGCCAGTTGCTCGCTATCGCCGAGAACTCGCGCACCACCAGCCCTTCGATGTGCGCCTTGGATGCCTCATTATCCTCGACGTTCGTACCATAATTGCCGATCTGAGGATTCGTGAGGATCACGATTTGGCCGGCATAAGAAGGATCGGTGAAAATCTCCTGATATCCGGTCATGGCGGTATTGAAAACCACCTCGCCGGATCGCTCGGTGGGCGCACCAATACTCGTGCCTTCGAAGACGGTTCCGTCTTCCAAGGCCAGGACTGCTCGGTTCAATAGGGGTTCCTCCTGGGATTGGTAACCCTTATTTTAACGTACGAGGGGGATTTCTGGGGAGTGTAAGTTTGAGCCGTAGGTTGGATCATCCGCTTTGCCGGTAAACGATTTAAAATTCGGAGGTGCGCAGGCCACCCCCTCCGGAGGGTGATGGACACGGGCGCAATCGAACGGGCCTGAATGGGACTAATGGGGAGCGAGTAATTCGATGAGCGATTTAGAGAATATGATCGAGGCGGTGAAGCAGGGCGACCGGGAGAGTGTCAGGGCCATCCTTGAATCAGATGACAAACTCGCCAACCAAAGGGACGAGTCCGGTGCCACGCCGCTCCACTATGCGACACTGAACGGCCATCGTCAGATCGTGCAGCTACTCCTTGAACGAGGCGCTGACATTAACAGCACCGATAGTCAGTTCGGGGCTACGCCGGCAGGTTGGGCGATTGAGTATCTGCGCGAGTTGGGTGGTTACCTGGCATCGAGCTTGACGACCTTGCGTACGCCATTCAACTCGGAGACGCACGGTGGGTCGCGCACTTCCTGAAGCGGTTTCCCGCACTTCGCCAAGCGAGCGATACAAATGGAACACCGTTTCAGCGGCTTGCCCGAGAATCGGGCAACCGGGAGATCGCGGGCCTATTCGGATTGGAGGATGTTGCATAAGCACCGCGCGCGATGGACGGCGCTTTGGACACGCATTCGCGAGCCTTTTCAGATGCCGGCGTACCAGGCATAATCGCCTTCCGGCGAGAACTCTTTCAGACTATCGGTGACCCTTAGACGGGTGATATATTTCACGCTCTTGTAGCCGAGTTGGCGGGGAACACGCAGACGAAGCGGACCGCCGTGGCCCACAGGAAGCGCGCCGCCATTCATGCCGTAGGTTAGAAGCGTTTGCGGATGCAGTGCGTCGGCCATATCGACGCTGTCCCACCAGTCGCGGTCGATGGAGAAGTAGACGACATACCTCGCTTGTGGGAGGGTCCCCACGACGTTCAAAACGTGGAATAGCGGCACCCCGATCCACTCCGCAATGAACGACCAGCCCTCTTCGCAGGCTAGGTGCGTGATTTGGCTGCGGGAGGGATAACTCCTGAGTTCGGCGAGCGACAACGATGCGGGGCGCGCGACCATGCCGTCGACGGCGAGCCGCCAATCAGCGAACCCTGCTGCCTGCAGACGCTTGAAATCCTCACCCTGGGGAGGCTTGCCGTTCGCGAACGGCCTTGCCGAAATCTGGCCGCGAGGAAATTCCCGGGCCAACGAGTGGCGCGTCAGCAGCCGCTGGGCTGCATAGGTGAGCGTTTCGCCGGGGCCGTAGAAGCCGCCGTGGTCGGGTGGGATGAGGCCGTAGCGGTCCGCAAGACGGGCGGCCACTGCCAGACCGGATACGCCCGCCGTTGCTGCAAGGCCGGTGGTGATCAGTTTGCGGCGTGAGACGTTGCTCATGGGTGCTCCTTCTGTGCTCCGGCTCGGCCCGTGATCATGGCTCGCGTGCGGTTCCTGAATCCAGCACGACAAACCATCACGATGTGGACGAGCAGGAAGAGTACCAGAAACACGGTGCCGAAGAAATGAATGGTGCGTGCGGATTGCTGGCCGCCAAACACCGTCACGGTGGCAGGAATCGCAGACGCGATGGCGGGAGACATCGCCAGGCCCGTCCAGATCATTAAGGGGAACAGAACGAAGATCACGAACAGGTAGGTGAGCCGCTGAAGCACGTTATAGGACCAGGCTTCTGCTTCACCCGGCGGATTGAAGCGCAGATGGTTCGCGACTACTCTCGAGAGCGCGCCCCAGGTGAGATCGGGACCAGCCGGGAGCAAGTATTTCCGGAAATGCCGTGTAACCAGGCCGGAGACGATATACAGTAAGCCAGTCAATACCGCAACCCAGGCGGCTTGAAAGTGGAGATACCGGCTCCAGCCGTTCTGGTCCGGCAGCACGAACCCGTAGCCAGTAGGTACGGATGGCCTGGAGGCCGGGATCGGCAGATCGAACAGCGACGGAGTCAATACGTTGCCCGCTTCGCCCCAATAGAAGCGGGGGTGCGAGATGACAATTTCCACACCGCTGACCAGAAGGGCAAAGAAGCACACCGTGGTGATCCAGTGCGTGATGCGGACGACGGCAGTGTGCCGGGGAGGAGTCGTCGTGGTTGGGACGGCAGAGGCAAGGCTCCGGACGGCAGCAGCATCGGCCATCCGGGTATGGTATCAGTTGCGTCCGCGTATGTGGAGCCCGTCAGGCGGGGACTGATAGTGGCGGAAATAATGACCCTGTCTGATGCTGGTGCAACGCCCCAAAACTTATTCCATTCGTTTCGCGTTTGACCCTTTAAACTGGGATGGAATAAATTCGTCCAGCATAGAGTCTTGTTACATGAGTGGCCAGAGGTAGATCAGAGAGTGCCGGAAAAAGCGGAACTCGCGCAGTTCGAGCAGACAGTGGTCCCGCACCTCGCGGCGGCCTACAACCTGGCGCGATGGTTGACCGGGAACGAACACGACGCGGAAGACGTGGTGCAGGAATCGTATTTGCGCGCACTGAAGTTTTTCGCCGGATTTCGAGGGGGCAACAGCCGCCCCTGGCTGCTGACTATTGTGCGCAACACTTGTTACACTTGGCTGCGCCGGAACCGGATGGACGACATGACCACTGAGTTGGACGAAGAGGTACACGGGGTGGATAAAACAACCTCGAATCCGGAAGCGGTTCTGCTGGCGGCTGCGCGCAGTGATCTTGTCGCGCGGGCACTCAAAGAATTGCCGGTCGCGTTACGGGAGATCGTGATCCTGCGCGAACTGGAGGGTATGTCGTACCAGGAGATTGCGGACGTGGCTTCCGTTCCCATCGGGACGGTGATGTCGCGCCTGTCGCGGGCCCGCACGCGGCTTCAAAAGCTTTTGGCTGAAGCGAATCCGACCGGAGCACGCGCATGAACTGCCGCGAGACACAGGAACTGATCCATGGATACGTCGACGGCCAATTGGATCTGGTGCGCAGCCTGGAAATGGAGCGCCATTTCCGCGAATGCCCCGAGTGTGCAAGGGACTATGAGAATCTTGGCGATATGCGATCAGCCATGAGCGGCAGTATTCCATACTATCGGCCGCCGGCTGGCCTGGAGCGCCGGCTGCATGCCCGGCTGCTTGCCGAGAGCGGGTCTAAGCACGACGGCGGGTGGTTCGCCGTGCCTTGGAAGTGGGGAGCTGTCGCCGCCGCGCTAGTGCTTACCGCGACGGTGACGTGGCAAACCGCGCTCGTGAGACAAGGCCCCGCGGAAATGACGATGGCGGAAGAAGTGGTCTCCAGTCATGTGCGCTCGCTGATGGCGGAACATCTCACCGATGTCCCTTCTTCCGACCGTCACACAGTGAAGCCGTGGTTCAGCGGAAAACTCGATTTTTCGCCGGCCGTCGGCGACTTTCCCGACCACGGATTCGTTTTGTCAGGCGGGCGGCTGGATTATCTGGACGGCCGGAGCGTCGCGGCTCTGGTATATCACCGCCGCCAGCACGTCATCAATCTCTTTGTCTGGCCCGCGCCTGAGCGCGCAGACTCCGGGATCCAGGCCACTGACCGCCAGGGTTATCATGTGCTGCACTGGACGAAGGCACACATGAACTATTGGGGGGTGTCCGACCTGAATACACGGGAATTGGGCGAATTCGCTGAACTGGTGCGGAAAACGGATTGAGAAAAGGTGGAGATTTCACTCCATCCGCACCGGCTTCTCATAACCCGTCATCTCGAGATAACCCACGCCGGTTGCAGAGCCCGAATACGTCACGGTGCCTTCCCAATACACCGGACCGGTCTTGTCATTCAGTTCCTGATTGTCGAGCGCCGCCCGAACTTCGAGCGAGAGGCCTAGCGACGGCACACGGATCTGCCATTCGATCGGGTACTTCTTCCACCGGCGCAGCGGGGTCAGTGCAAATTCACCGTGTGCGAGATGTCGCGGACGGCCCTGCGTGTCAATATACGTTGCGGCAGAGTAGGGATCGATGCTGCCGTCCTTCCGCCTGAGCTGAAACAGCATCAGTTCGGTATTGTTATCTAACTGCACGCTGAACCAGTCCCACCCGATTTGATCTTCAGCCAGCTGGCTGGTGAACCATTCGTGATCCATCCATGCGGCACCGGTCACGATGTGATTGGCGCCGCCGATCGTCACCTTACCTGAAACCACAAGGCGGGGCAGGGAAACATAGTAAGAGGCCTTGCCGGCCCCGGCGCTCTTCTGGCTGATTCCGCCGATTCCATGGATCACCGGGGGCTTGACTGGTGTCAGGTCCAGCCGGAAGTGAAACTCGTCAGCCATGGCTTCGAGCACCTGCTTCTCGCCCCCCCACCGGACCGACCAGTTCCCATTCCACACGCGCTGCTCGGAAAATCGTGCGCCCGCAATGCCAGGTCCGGCGCGGTTGAACCGTTGCGAACTGTAAAACTTCTTGTTTTCGATGTCTGTGAGCGCCAGGTGGGCCATGTAGAGGTCGTCGATGCGCCAGGCGGAGCGGTTTTCGGTTGCCCCCCGCCGCTGGCCCTGGCGGAAAAATACCAGCTCGAATCCGAATCGCCTGCCGCCGGAATCGCGCAGATTGCCGGTGTAATACCACCACTCCGTGCGGAAATCCGGATGTTCGAAATGGTCGCGCGGAAAGGCATAGCGATAGCCGGGTGCCGCCTCGCGGTAAGGCCCGGCAGCCGCGGCAAACGAGCACTCAAGCAACAGGACGCCCCATGAAACCCGTCGCAAAATCCGTCTCAACATGCGTAACTGCTATCATAAGATTTCCCCGCAAATGACCGTCGAAACGTACACGGCGCAATTTGAAACCATATCTCTCGAAAATGGCGCTACCCTCTCGCCGGTGTCCGTGGCGTACCAGACTTATGGCCAGTTAAACGCGGCGAAATCCAACGCGATTCTCATTCTGCATGCGTTTTCCGGCGACGCGCATGCGGCCGGTATTAGCCCAGAAAGCGGAAAACCGGGCTGGTGGGACAACATGATCGGTCCGGGCAAGGCGTTCGACACCGAGAAGTACTTCATCATATGCTCCAATGTGCTAGGCGGATGCCAGGGCACCACGGGTCCTTCTTCGGTCAATCCGCAGACCGGCTGTCCGTTCGGCTTGGCGTTTCCCGTAATCACCATAGGCGATATGGTGCGGGCGCAGATGAAGCTCGTGGAGTTTCTGGGGATTGAGCGGCTGCTCGCGGTGGCCGGCGGGTCGATGGGTGGCATGCAGGCGCTGGAATGGGCGGTCACCTATCCGGACCGGGTGGCGGCGGCCATACCGATCGCTACTACGGCACGACACACGCCGCAGCAGATCGCATTCAACGAGGTCGGGCGGCAGGCCATCATGGCCGATCCGGACTGGAATGGCGGCAACTATTACAGCGGCCGCCCGCCCGGTCGTGGACTCGCCATTGCCCGCATGGTGGGCCACATTACGTACATGAGCGATGAGTCCATGCGCGAAAAGTTCGGCCGGCGCCTGCGGGAGAAGGAGAAGTTCGGGTTCGATTTCTCGGTGGATTTCGAAGTGGAGAGCTACCTGCGTTATCGCGGCAGCCAGTTCGTCAACCGCTTTGACGCAAATTCATATCTGTATATCACGAAGGCCGAGGACTACTTCGACCTGACCAATGGCACCGGATCGCTAGCCGATGCCTTCAGCAGGGCCAGGGCGCGCTTCCTGGTGATCAGTTTCAGTTCCGACTGGCTCTATCCCAGCTACCAGTCCCAGGAGATCGTTCGGGTGCTGCGCCGGAGCAATCACGACGTCGCTTACTGCGAGCTGCCTTCAAACTACGGGCACGATGCGTTTCTGGTGGATGTGGCCGAACAGAGTGAAGTGGTGCGTGGATTTCTCGCCAGCACGCACAAGGAGCGGGCCTGATGGCGGCAACGGGTCAGAGCGTCCATAAGCCGTTCGTCGGCGAACTTCTGGGCCGCGAAGATTTCGCCATCATCAGCGATATCGTCGAGCCCAATAGCAAAGTGCTGGACCTGGGATGCGGGGAAGGTGAACTGCTGGAGTGGTTGGCCGAGAATAAGGGAGTGGAGGCGCGCGGCGTCGAAATCTCGGCCGCCAAAGCGCAGAAGGCCATCGCACGCGGCGTGTCGGCATATCAGGGGGACATCGACGAGGTTCTCGAGGATTATTCCGACCACGCATTTGATTACGTGATCCTGAGCCAAACTCTGCAGGAAACCCGCAATCCGCTCAAAGTTCTCCGCGAAATGTTGCGCGTGGGCCGCCGGGCGATTGTGGCGTTTCCGAACTTCGGGCACTGGTCGGTCCGCCTTTCGCTGCTGCTCACCGGACGAGCGCCCAAAACCCCGCTGTTCCCCTACGAGTGGTTCGATTCGCCGAACATTCACTTCCTGACGGTGCACGATTTCGATCAACTCGCGCGGAGAGAAGGGTTCACGGTGGAACGCTGCTACTTTATCGCCGGCAAGCACCGGATTACCATACGTCCCAATCTGCTGGCTGAAGAGGCGGTCTACCTCGTCACGAAGTAGGGGTTTTGTGTGGGGGCAAACGAAAGCCCTCGATTTCCAGGAAGCCGCCAGAGATCAGCACGCACAGGAAGTCGGCGAATCTTTCTTCCGATTCATCGGCCGCTACCAGATTATTCTCTTTTAAGAAGGCCAGAAGATCGCGCGTCGCCGTTTTGCCATCGCAGCGCGGGATGAGAAAGGCAGTCCACGGGCCGATCGTGCAGTCGACAGTAAACGGGTACGTGGTCTCCAGAGTGAGTTTTTGCGCGGTAAGCTCGCCATCCTGCATCCGGTGAATGGCGTGTAACTCCAGATCGTGATTGGCCGCCGGCTTCGATTCGAGAATCGTTTGCAGGAAGCTTGGATCAGCTGCCGTGGTCTCCCACACGCGGAGCCATTCGATTTCAGCTGAACCCAGCCGATCGCCCCGCCGTCGCCGGACGGTCACCGGCTTGGAGGGAGCGGCCTTCCTTTGGATGACCACAGATGCATAGACCAGGTGCTCCACGCGGTAGTGGTCAAACAACTTTTTCCATTGCTCGATTTCTTCCGGGCCGCCACGCGTTTTCGCAGCCTGTTGATTGGCAATGTAGATGGGATCGAACAACTGGCGTTCGAACGCGAAAACATCGAATTCCGCGTTTCGATCTCCCAACCAGCCCCGCAGGCGTGTTTCAAACGTCTCTCCCTGCAAGTCCGGCCCGGCGCCGATGCAGTAGAGCCGTCCTCCGGGCTGCAGGTGCCGCGGCAGGCCTTCGATGATCCGGCGCATTAGCTGATCCCCGAATTCGCCGCCATAAGCGTAGATTTCGGCCGGCTTCAGGGACGGCATAAAAGGTGTGTGGGCCAGGATGCGGTCAAACATGACCTCGCCCACGGGGTCGTAGAGGTCCCCGCGCGCGACTTTGAGGTTCTCTATGCCGTTCAGCAAGCGGTTGAACTCCACAGATAGCGCGGAAGCTTCCGTGATATCGGTTGCCAGAACCTCACGCGCACACCTTGAAGCGGACAGCAACGCTGCGATCCCCGAGCCGGTGCAAAGATCCAGCAGACTGTCGCAAGGATCCGACGGCAGGGTCTCTATGAAATGGGCCGTGCTAGGAGTCATGGCGGGATAAACCACGTCGACGGCGGCTCGGATGGGAGCCAGTTCGGGGCTTGTCCAGCGGTCCGAAGCGATCCAGATTCCGTAGGCGGGATACAAGGCCGTGGTAGCGTACCAGTGTTCCGGCCGCCCGGGGTACTGAGCAATGACACCTAGGCCCATCATCGCTGCGCGTACCGGCGCGGGTACCCAGGATTGCATATCATGTTCTTCGACAATTTCGCCGATAAGAAACAAGCGCACCGACAGGTCAAGCCGGTCGTGAATGGAGTGGGGCGAGGAGGGATTCGGGCGCAGGGCCAGATAATCTTGGGGCTGTTGCATGCCCAGGCGGTGGAAGACGTCGGCCTCCCAGTAATGGGAATCTATTAGGAAGGCGCGAAGTGTAGCGAAGAGGTTACGGGGGCCGACGACGAGTGGAGGCACGAACTAAGAATACTGGAGTTTGACATTCGGAAGATGCAGGGGATATACTTACTGACTCATTTCCTGAGACGGCCCCAATTTTTCCTTGAAACTTTCTCTGGGTGAAACTCGTCATAGTGTTCTCGGCGCTCTCTTTACGCCAGAACAAGGGATGGCGGGTGCCGAAGGGTTTGACGATGCCTAAGACGATGAACAAGAACGGAGCCAAAACAAAATTCGAACCATATCAGAAGGCTCTCGAGTCCAAATCCGAGGAACTGCGCCGAAGCATGTCGGCTCAAAAAATTGCTCAAGTGGTTTCGCGGCTCGATGTGCCTTCCGACGAAGGTGATTTGAGCCAGCAGAGTCACGAAGAGTGGATTTTTCTCAACCGCAATACGCTCGACATGAAGTTGCTGCGTGATATTCAGGCAGCGTTGCGCAGAATCGAGCAGTCTACATATGGAGTGTGCGCCGCATGCGAGGAGCCGATTTCGGCCAAACGCTTGGATGCCGTGCCGTGGGCCAAATTCTGCGTTCGGTGCCAGGAGAGAATCGGCGCTGAAACTGCCGAGTTTGACGACGACGATTTTGATTCGGCGCGCTAATTTCGCTACTGCCGCGGCTGCGGGCGGCAAATCCTGTTTACGGCAAGCAATCGTACTACTTGATACGAAGTTCGTTCTATTTCGTTCTTTTGGTGTACAATTGTTAGCCGGTGCATCTCGCTAGGGGCCTTTCCCCGACATAAATGGGAGAAGCTATGGACAAACCGGCGCAAAATATACAAGACAGCTTTTTGAACAATGCGCGCAAAGACAAGACTGCCATTACGCTTTACTTGCTCAGCGGCGTGAAGCTTTCAGGCCGCATCAAGAGCTTTGACAAATACTCGCTGATTCTCGAGACCAATAACCAAGAGCAGTTGATTTTCAAGCATGCCATTTCGACAGTTGTGACCATGAAGGCCGGCCACGGGTATGCGGCGCCGGGCTCGGCGGCGCACAGTTCTGCTGCAGCCGCAGCGCAGCCGGTGGCGGAGTCCGCTCACTCAGACTCATAGGACGCGTTGGTATTGCGGGAACCTCAGAGCGCCCCTTCGGAAACGCGGGAACGAGCCATCCTAGTGGGCGTCGAATGGAAGAGACGGCCCGCGAAGAAGAATACCCCACCCATTCCCGAGTTTGACGCCGAAGAGTCGCTGGATGAGCTAGGCGAATTGGCCGAAAGCGCCGGAGCGACCGTGGTCGAGCGGGTGTTTCAACTCCGTCAGACGGCGGAAGCCGCGACGTTGATCGGCGCTGGCAAGGTTCGGGAACTGGCCGCAATGGCCACCGCGACGCCCGCCGACATGGTCCTGTTCGACCACGATCTTTCTCCTACCCAGCAGCGCAATTTAGAGGACCAGATCGGTGTTAAGGTGCTCGATCGCACGCAGCTCATTCTGGACATCTTCGCGCGGCGGGCCCGAACCAGGGAAGGCAGACTCCAGGTGGAACTAGCGCAGCTCAGCTACATGCTGCCGCGGCTGACCGGTCACGGCGCCTCGATGTCGAGGTTGGGCGGTGGAATTGGAACGCGCGGACCGGGTGAAACCAAGCTCGAATCTGACCGGCGGCGCATCGCCAAAAGGATCAAGAGCATTGAAGGAGAACTAGAGGGCGTTCGAGGCACCCGCGGCGTTCACCGGCGGCAGCGCGGCGCAGTTCCGCTGGCTACCCTGGCCCTCGTCGGATACACCAATGCCGGGAAGTCCACGCTTTTCAACCGGCTGACCAACGCTGGAGTGGTCGCCGATGCCCGCATGTTTGCCACGCTCGATCCAACCGTGCGCGGCGCCATGCTCCCCTCGCGTCGGCGCGTGCTGCTGAGTGACACGGTAGGCTTCATTCGCCGACTTCCGACAACCGTAGTCAAGGCCTTCCGCGCAACTTTGGAGGAAGTGAACGAAGCGACGATGATTTTGCATGTGGTAGATGCGTCGGCCCCTCAGGCAGCGGAGCACGCAGAGCACGTATTACAGGTGCTGAGAGAGATTGGTGCCGGGCAGATCCCTCAACTTCTGGTTTTGAACAAGATAGATCGCGTGTCCCCGGAAGCGCTCCATGTCGGCCGCGACGTGGCCGCGCGAGCCGATGCTCCTTGGGTTGCCGTTTCGGCTCTGACCGGGGAAGGCATCGCTTCTCTGCTGGAAAAGGTGGATGAGATTCTGCCCTTCGATCCTTTGTCGCGCGTGCAGTTCAGTTTTCCTATTGGCGAAGGCGCCAGTATTTCGCTTGTACATCAGTTGGGGAGGGTTATCGATATCCGTTATACGCCTGAATGCTGCGAAATGGAGGCCGAAGTGCCCGAATCGCTGAAGCAACGGCTGTCTGCCTTCGTGAACTGATGTGAGGCCGCCAGTAACCTGTGCCAGTTGTCCGGCAGCCATGCGCCAGACTATAGTTGGGATAAGCGCCTTATGAACCTCCCAAATGCTCTCACAATCGCGCGCATCTTTTTTGTGCCTTTGCTGGTTGCCGCGCTGGTGGAGCAGAGCGTTTCCGTGCGGGTTTTCGAGACGACCGTAACCCATGAATGGCTGGCGCTCGGGATCTTTCTAGTCGCCGCCATTACCGACCTGCTGGATGGCTACCTGGCGCGGCGTTGGGGGCAAGTGACCACTATCGGTACCCTTCTCGATCCCATTGCCGACAAGCTGCTCATCTCGTCGGCCTTAATTTCACTGGTGCAGGTCAATGCGGTGCCGGGCTGGATGGTCATCTTGATTGTGGGCCGCGAATTCGCGATTTCAGGCCTCAGAAGCATTGCGGCCGCGGAAGGCTACACCATTCGGGCGAGCGACCTGGGCAAGACCAAGATGGTGGCGCAAGTGACGGCCATTTCGTTCTTGCTGGTCAGCATTCATCACCCGGAGATCGCCATGCTGGCTTATTGGATGATGTGGGTGGTGGTGTTGTTTGCCGTGCTTTCAGCGATTGGCTACTTCCGTAAGTTCTGGCGCAAGGTGGATATCCGCATCAAGACGCGTCGGCGGCGCGAACTGCTGCGAATCGAGCGCCGGCGCAAGATAGCTGCCATGCGTCAGGGGCGCTCGTCCGCTGGCCCTGCCGTAGGGTCCCCGGGCGTCGGGGGGGTTGAAGGCGCGCGTTGAATGACGTGAGCGCCTTCGGGCGTGAACATCACGAGCCGGATCTCACCAGAAGAACCGAATGGTCCCACCGGCTTCCCATTCAGTGAAGTCTTCAATGCCCCGGCGTTTCCTACCAGAACAATCATTTTGCGCGCAGCATCAAACTGTTTGGGTTGCTTGCCTTCGATCGTGCCGCTGTATGTGTGGGCGCCGTCAGACTTGATCGAGACCCACACCGGTTGGCTCGATGTGAAAGCGACGCGCACGGCTCCGGCAGCATCGTTCGCGTCGCTTGGCGCCGGCTGGCGTGAAGATCGCGGGATGGTAATGGTTCCGTTGTCCGAAACTACCGCCGGCCGAAACTCCGCTTTCGAGGCCGTGGCAGTTGGATTTGGACGGACACTTGGCTGAAGGTTGGCGGATGTTCGCGGCGCTGGTTTCGGGGATGAGACTGCGGACTGCGGAGTCGGAATGATGCTTGCCTTCTGCCACAGTTTGTAAACGCCCGCGCACACGAGCGCGACTATCACCACCCAAACCAATGCCCCCAGTGAGGAATCGGAGCGCAGCCGATCGCGAATATCCTCGAACCGCGGCATCGGCGGAAGATTCGGAAACCGCTGTTTTGGCGGCGGAACCGGTAGCGGTTCGGTAGGCTCCTCGAATTGCTTCTTGAGGGACGCGATGATTTCCTCCTCGTCGAGCCCCAGTGTGTGCGCGTACTGGCGGAGAAAACTGCGTGTGAAAACGCCGCCTGGAAGCCGGTCGAACTGGTCCGCCTCCATTGCTTCCAGCAGGTGCAGGCCGATCTTGGTTTGTGAGGCTACCTGTTCCAACTCCAAGCCGCGGCGTAAGCGTTCGCGGCGGAGCGTATCACCGATCGAGGTCATCGCGGACTCCTGAAGGCCCCTCTTTCATTCATGATACACCATCGCAATTTTGACACGCAGTTGAATGGGTGCTGCAGTGACCGACAATAGTTGTGATGGCCCTGACCCGGGATATTTGCAAGAGGCGTATGACTTCAAGGCGGGCGATCCTGATACTCATCCTGTTGACCGGGATTTTGCCGGTGTATGGCGGCGAATTCAGCGGTGCGGAGGCGATGGCCTTCGCGAAACGGATGGTTGCCTTCGGCCCCCGGCCATCAGGATCGCTTGAAATCCAGAAACTGCAGGGCTACATCCTGGATGAACTGAAGGCGCTGGGCTGTCCCGCCATTCAGGACAACTTCACGGTTTCCACGCCGCTCGGCCGCACTCGGATGAAGAATATCCTCGTTCGGTTCTCTGGTACCTCGGGGAAGGCCGTAATCTTTACAGGCCACTACGACACCAAATCCATGCCTGGAACCTACTTCGTGGGCGCCAACGACGGTGGGTCTTCAGCCGGATTCCTGCTGGAAATGGCCAAGGCTCTGGTACATGAAGTCAGAAAAGACGATGTCTACCTGGTCTGGTTCGACGGAGAAGAGGCCGTCGCCCGTTGGAGCGACGACGATAGCCTTTATGGCAGCCGCCATCTGGCCGACAAATGGTCGGCTGACGGTACGCTCGGGCGCATCGGGGCGTTGATCAATGTCGATATGATCGGCGACCGCGATCTGGGGATATTGGAAGATATGAACTCGTCCGGGCCATTACGGGAGCTGGTCTGGCGGACCGCCGACCGCCTGGGGTACGGGCGGCACTTTCTACGGAACGGCAGTGCCATCGAGGATGACCACATCCCTTTTCTTCGCCGGGGAGTCAATGCGCTCGACCTCATCGATCTGGATTACGGCGAGCGCAACTCCTATTGGCACACGGATAAAGACACGATGGATAAACTCAGTGCAGATAGTTTCCAGGTGGTGGGGCGGGTGTTGCTCGCGACGCTGAAAGAGCTGGAGCGCGGTGCAGGCAAGTGATGGACGGCATCATCGTCGTCGATAAGCCGGCAGGCTGGACCTCGCACGATGCGGTGAATCAAATGCGCAAGCTTGCCGGTACCCGCAAGGTTGGGCATCTCGGCACGCTGGACCCCATGGCTACGGGTGTGCTGCCTCTCGTGGTCGGCCGCGCAACCCGGCTCGCGCAATTCTATATGCGCAGCGACAAAGTTTACGATGCGCATGTACGGTTTGGCTTTTCGACCAATACTTACGACCGGGAGGGCACACCCACATCTAGCCCCGTGAATCTTGTGCTTACACGCGAGACGGTGGAGCAGAGCCTGGAAGCATTCCGCGGCGAATTCCTGTTGCGGCCGCCACCCGTATCCGCCAAGAAAGTGCAAGGCATACCTGCATACCGGCTGGCGCGACAAAACATCCAGGTGGAACTGAAACCGGTCCCGGTGCAAGTATATGAATTGAACCTCGTCGAGTTGGAAGGCCCGGAAGCGCAGTTTGTGGGCCCGCTGCTCGGCGGGAACCTACATGCGATCCATTGCACACGAATTGGGCGAAGCGATGGGGTGCGGTGCGCATCTTTCTGCGCTGCGGCGGGTGCGCGCGGGTGATTTCTCTATCGAACAGGCGCGATCGATGGAGCAGCTTGACGCACTGGCCCGTGAGGGGAGGCTGAACGAAGCGCTGATTCCCGCGTGCGAGCTGTTGCCGGAGTTTCCTTTGGTGATCGTGGACGATCTGACGGCGGGCCAGGTGCGGCAGGGGAGAGATTTTCCTGCGTCGCCGTTTCGTGCCAGGTCGGGCGCGCGTTATGTCAAAGCCGTTTCCATCGACGGCCAGCTGGTCGCCATCGGCGAGGCCAAGCTGCCGCACATTTACCACCCGGTGGTTGTGTTGTAGGCGTTACTTTGTCAGAAAATCAAAATCGCAGCCGAGATTCGCCTGTGTGACGTGCTCCAGGAACAGCCGCCCGTACCCGCGTGTGTACTGCGGCGGCGCCGGCCGGAACAGAGACAGCCGCTGCTCGATCTCACCTGCTGGGACTCGCAGTTCCAGGCGCCGGGCCGCGACGTCCAATTCAATCTCGTCGCCGGTTTGCACCGCATGCAACGGCCCGCCCACCGCGGATTCCGGCGCAACGTGCAGCACCACCGTGCCGAAACTGGTGCCGCTCATTCGCGCGTCGCTGATGCGTACCATGTCGTCAATACTGCGATCCAGCAGCACCTTCGGCATGGGGATGTGCCCCCACTCCGGAAATCCCGGCGCGCCTTTGGGCCCGCAGTTCTTCATCACCAGCACAGTGTCTTTATCGACGGGCAGGTCCTCGCGATCGATCTCCGCGCGCATCTGCTGATAATTCTCGAACACGTAGCGCGCGCCCGCGGTGCTGCAGAAGCCGCGGCGATGCGGCGGTTTGCTTTAGGACTGCGCCATCGGGCGCCAGATTGCCGTAGAGCACCACGGTACCGCCCTCGGGATGCAGCGGTTCGGCGGCGGTGCGAATCACTTCGCGCCGGTGGCACTCCGCCCGCTCCAGGTTCTCGCGAATGGTCTTGCCGGTCACGGTGAGCGCGTCGCCGTGCAGCAGGTGCAAGATCTCCTTCATCACCGCCGGCAGTCCGCCGGCATAGTAGAAGTCCTCCATGAGGAATTCGCCCGACGGCTTCACGTTGGCGATCCAGGGAGTGCGCCGGGAAATCGTATCGAAATCGGCGCAGATCCAGTGCAATGCCCAGCCGGCCCGCGATCGCTATCAGGTGCACCACGGCGTTGGTCGAGCCGCCGATCGCCATATCCACGGTCATGGCGTTTTCGAGCGCCTGCCGCGTCATGATCTGCGAAGGCCGCAAGTCTTCCCACACCATATCCACCATGCGGCGGCCGCTCATCTCGGCGATGGCCAGCCGGCGCGAATCGGGCGCCGGAATGTTGGCGCAGCCGGTGAGCGTCATCCCCAGCGCTTCGGCCAGGCTGGTCATGGTGGACGCCGTACCCATCACGGTGCAATGTCCCGCGCTGCGCGAGATGCCGCCTTCGATCTCCCACCACTCTTCCTCGCTGACGCGGCCCGTGCGGAACAGGTCGAATAGCTTGCGGCCATCGGTGCCCGAGCCCAGCCGGCGGTCTTTCCATTGCCCGCTCAGCATGGGCCCGCCGGGCACCACGATGGCGGGAATATCGGCGCTGGCCGCGCCCATGAGTTGCGCGGGCGTGGTCTTGTCGCAGCCGCAGAGCAGCACCACGCCATCGATCGGATTCGCGCGGATGGATTCCTCGACATCCATGGCCATCAGGTTGCGATAGAGCATGGTGGTGGGCCGCATGAACATCTCGCCCAGCGAGATGGTGGGGAACTCAAGCGGCACTCCGCCTGCGGCCCACACGCCGCGCTTCACGGCTTCCGCCACCGTGCGCAGGTGCGCATTGCAATTATTCAGCTCGCTCCAGGAATTGCAGATGCCGATGACGGGCTTGTTTTGAAACACATCGGCGGGAAAACCTTCGGAGCGCAACCAGGCGCGCCGCGCGTAGTTCTCGTAGGCGTGGCCGCTGTACCATTCCTGGCTGCGAAGCTTGCGGTCAGTATTTTTGGACATGAGGTCTTATTAGAACGCGATGGGAAGAGGTAAGTCCAGCCGGGAAAGATCGCGTAGACTCAATGAGGCGTATCGACGCCAGTGCGATCAATAACAAAGAAAAACGTTGAAGACTCCGAGAACGCCCTCAAACGGCTGGATCTGCTCGCAGCGATTGTGCGGGGCCTCGAAGCCGTTCAAGAAGGCAGGGTGGTAAGTAACCGGGAAGCCATGCGCCGTCTGAAGAAAATAGCCTTTGGCTAGTTTGGAAATGAATCGCTCGATACCCCACCTCCCCAGAACCTCCGCGGAACCCCCGCTCTTCCCCCGGTGTCAAAGTCCTCGTAGTCACACGCGCGCGGGTCTTTGAAAACACGATTCGGCCACAAGGAGGCGATCATGTTCGATCCGATTCTCAGCGAGAGTACCGCGCGCACGCGGCGGCCGCTAGCCGTAGCGTTGTCCTTTGGCGGCCAGGTAGTGGTTGTCGGCCTGACCGTTCTGTTTCCAATCTTGCGTCCCGAGGGCATCCTGCCAGGGCGGATGTTGCACGTCATCACGGCTCCTCTGGGGGCCAGCCGGGAACCCGAATCTCAGAGGCCGAAGTCATCGGCTCGCGCAACTTTTGTCAAGACGACCCCGCACGCTTTTTTTGAACCTGTGTTTCGCCAGCCCGCGAAAGTCCCTGCCACAATCTTGATGGAAGAAAATGAGCCGCCTGCCACTCTCTCGGCCGGGTTGGGCGGCCCGGTGATTCCAGGCGCTACTGATGGTGTGCCTTGGTCAACCGGGATGAGCGCGACTCCAGTACCGAAACTCCCGCCGCCGAAGGTTGTACAGGCAAGACCGCTACTCCCTCGTGTCATTGTGGGTGGCGTTGTCCAGGCTGCCAAAATCATGCATCAAGTCATGCCCGTGTATCCCCAGCCGGCCCGGCTCGCCCGGATTTCCGGCACAGTTCGCCTGGAGGCCGTCATTAACCGAGATGGAGTGATCCAAAGTTTGCGAATAATGAGCGGACATCCTTTGCTTGCGCAAGCCGCCCTGGATGCCGTCCGCCAGTGGGTCTATCGGCCGACCCGGCTGAATGGCGAGCCCGTCGAGGTGCTGACGCAAATCGAAGTGAACTTCAAACTCGGCGAGTAAGCCTTTTAGCGTCAACGACAAAACTCGCGTGCCCAGGGTTTACTTTTCGTGCCTCCCGGCATATAGTGTTCTTTACCCCAGGAACACATTTTCTAAGGAGGAACGATGAGACGACGCACAATCTTGACAACTTTCGCTTTGATGCTGAGCCTTCTGGCGGCTGGCGCACTAAATTTGGCCGTCGCTGCCGACAAGAAAGCCAAGCAGGGCCAACTCAACGGGACTGTGAAGATGATCAACAAAGACAAGTCGACGATCGTTGTCGCGAAAATGAATAACGAGCGACAGATCGTTTACAGTGCTGACACCAAATGGCTGTACGGCACTCAATCGAGCAACAAACCCAGCTCGTTGGATGACCTCAAGGAAGGCTGGTACATCAACTGCAAGGGAACGTTTGACGGGGTGAAACTAGACGCCAGCGCCTGTCGATTCAGGGAGTCGAAGTAAAAAACATCGACGTAAAGATCGTAACGGGAGTGCGAAACCGGCTGCGGCCGCACTCCATCTTTTTCCTTCCTTCACTCATCCCGCAAAACTAACTACGGTTCTGACAAGATGTGTAGGTGTTGTCTCGCGCGTTGAAACATGGGCTTCCCCTTCTTACGGCGCTGCTTTTGGCCGGGTGCAAGCCGCCGGAAGAGTCCGTCCAGAAAGCCATCATCGGAGCTGTGCTGATTGATGGCACGGGTGGCCCGCCTCTCTCCAATTCCGTGGTAATCGTGGCTGGATCCCGCATTCGGGCGGTTGGAAACCGCGCGAATATGCCTATTCCCGCTGGAGTTGAAAAAATAAACGGGGCCGGGAAGTTCCTGGTTCCAGGCCTCATCGACCTTCACGTACATCTTGGAACGCGTGCCGGCCCCGTCTTCAAGGCTGCGGATTACACCCGGGAACGAATCGAGCGGAATCTCAACACGTATCTCTACTTCGGAGTCACTTCGGTCCGCAGCATGGGAACGGATCGTCAGGCCGCATTTGATGTCCGCACTGCCGAACGCGGCGGGCAGTGGCTCTCCGCGCGCCTTTTCAGCGCGGGACGTGGCTTCACGGCGCCGGGTGGCCACCCGTCGCAAGAGGTCGGCGACGTCGTGATTCAAACCAACAGCCCCGAGGAAGCGCGGCGCGAAGTGGACAGCCTCGCCAACCAGAAGGTGGACGCGATCAAGATCTGGGTGGATGATCTTGGCGGCACGGCTCCCAAAATCAAGCCGGCCGTCGTTGATTCCGTTCTGGATCAGGCGCGCAAATACAATATCCCGGTCACTGCACATGTTTATTCGCTCGCGGACACCCAGCACCTGGTGCGGGCTGGCGCAGCGGGATTTCTGCACATGATCCGCGATACAGAGAACATCGATCCGGCCTTCATCGCGAAGCTTCGGGACCTGCGGATTGTCTTCGCCCCGACCCTGGTGCGGCAAGACCTGGACTGGCTGTATGCAGAGCACCCCGAGTTACTGGACGACCCCGATGTAGCCCGGTCGGTTGACCCCGATGTGGTGGCGGCAGCCCGCGAAAGTGCCCGCTCGGCGCATCCGTCTGCGTCCGATCGAGAGGAGTTCGAACGTGCCAAACGGAACACGCGCAAGCTCTCGGCAGGCGGCGTGGTGATCGGGGTTGGGTCGGACGGAGGGTCCAGTCTGGATTTTCCCGGCCTTATGACCCACCGTGAGGTTGAGCTACTGACGGAGGCTGGGCTCTCGCCCATAGAGGCTATTGTGGCGGCCACCAGAAATGGCGGCGTGGCCCTCCGGAAAGAAGATGAGTTGGGTACCATCGAGCCAGGGCGCAGGGCCGACCTCATGTTGCTATCGGCCAATCCCCTGGAAGACGTCCGGAATTTACGCAAGATCGACCGCCTGATGCTGGATGGCGAATGGGTTGACCGGGCGGCTCTCAAACTGAAGTAAACGGCCAACTTTGGTCGAACTTCAGGCATGAGGCGCTCGTATATTTTGTGTTGAGGTGAGTTATGCGACGAAGGACTCTGCTCCTAATGGCTCCGGCCCTGCTTATCATGGCAGGCTGCGATCTGGAAGATTTCGGCTCATCGGACCGATTTCCCGCCGATTTTCATTATGGACCGTATAAGTCGGTCGCCCGCCTGTCGGTCGATAACTTCAATGGCTCGATCGAAATCACAGGATCGGATCAGGACACAGTGGACGTTTCGGGGACGAAGTACGCTAGTTCGCAGGACCTGCTGAATTCGATCAAGATCGATGTGGTGCAAACGGGCGATTCGCTGCAGATTCGCACGGTGCGGCCCTCCGAACGGCACGGTAATATGGGCGCCAAGTACCTCATTCGGGTTCCGCGGAAGATCGAGCTCGAGCGTATTAGCAGCTCCAACGGCGGAATCCACATACTGGACACCGAGGGCCCCGCCCGGCTGCGAACCTCAAATGGCGGCGTGCACGCCGACAATTTGAAGGGCAACCTTGATGTACAGACTTCTAACGGCGGCATCGAAGTGCAGGACATGGAAGGAGCGGCGGTGCTGAAAACCTCGAACGGCCGTGTGCAGGCCGAAGGAATTCACGGAGCGCTTGAGGCCGAGACCTCCAACGGCGGCATCAAGGTACATCTGGCCAAGGCTGACCCAGGCCGGGCGGTCAGGCTGGGCACATCGAACGGAAGCATTGACCTAACCATGGACAACGCCAACCAGAACGACGTATACGCCTCCACCAATAACGCCGGCATTACCGTCCACATGCCTTCATCCATCGCGGCGCGCGTGAAGGCGCACACCTCGAACGGCTCAATCTCTTCGGATTTCGAAGTCCAGGTTCAGGGCCAGCTGACCAAGCACAGCCTGGAAGGGACCATCGGGACGGGTGGACCGCTGTTGGACCTTTCGACCTCGAACGGGAGCATTCACCTGGAGAAGCTATAGGGTGCGAATTACTCTCGACTTGCCTGATGCGACATTCCGCCAACTGAAATCCCTAGCGGCCAGGCGCGGCAAAACGCTCAAACAAGTGCTCTGGTCTGCAGTCGAAAGAGAAATTGTGGCTGCGACAGCGAAGCCTGCGCGCCGCCGGATAACAGTTCCAGTCCTCAAATCCCAGGAGCCAGGGTCGCTGAACCTGACCAATAGCGAGATCGACGACGTTCTTGCCGGCGGCTGACCAGGAATTCGACAATTCTTTCCTAGCGCCTTACCCGATCACCACCAGCAGGTCCTTGGCTTCCACCTGCTGTCCGGCCTGTGCGTGAATGGCTGTGATCTTTCCGGAAACCGGCGCGTAGATCGTGCTCTGCATCTTCATCGCTTCTATCACCAGCAGGCGGTCGCCCTTTTCGACTGCGTCGCTAAGCCCCACTGCAACCGTGGTGATCATGCCCGGCAGCGGCGCGCCAACCTGGCCCGGGATGGTGGGATCCGCTTTCAGCCGCTCGGCGGCTGTGCGTTTCAGTGAGTTATCCCGCACGGTCACCTCGCGGGGCTGGCCATTGAGTTCGAAGAAGACGGTGCGCCGCCCGTCGGGGTGCGGCTCGCCGAGAGTCAGGAACTTGACCACCAGGCGCTTGCCGGCCTCGATATCCACCGTAATCTCATCACCCTTTTGCATGCCGAAGAAAAACTGAGGGGAGGGCAGCACCGCCACATCGTCCCAGGCCTGTTGCGCTTTCGCGAACTTGATGAAGACCTCCGGGTACATCAAGTAGCTCAGTACCTCGTCGGGCTCCGGCCGACGGCCGATCCTCTTTTCGATTTCCTGCGTGGCTTCGTCAAGTTTAACCGGCGCCAGATGCGCGCTTGGACGGCCGCGCACGGGCTTGCGCCCTTGCAGGATCACCTGCTGCAGTTTCTTGGGCCAGCCGCCGTCTGGCGTACCCAGCGCTCCGGAAAACATCTCGACCACCGAATGCGGGAGCGACAAATGGTGGTCCGGGCCGAGGCGCTCAAACTGCTGTACGGTCATGCCGTGCGTCACCAGAAAGATGGCCATGTCTCCAACCACTTTGCTCGATGGCGTAACTTTCACGATGTCGCCAAATGCGACGTTCACCTCGGCGTATGTGCGCGCAATTTCGTGCCAGCGCGGGCCGAGCGCCATCGCCTCAGCCTGCTCTTTCAGATTCGTGAACTGGCCGCCCGGCATTTCGTGAATGTAGACTTCCGCAGTTCCATTTGGCGGGCCGGTGTCGAATGGCTTGTAATACGTGCGCACGGCTTCCCAGTAGTCGGCGCAGACGTTGAGCGCATCGAGATCGAGACCGGTCTCGCGCCGGGTATTTGCCAGGGCTGCCACGATCGAATTCAGATTTGGCTGACTGGTCTGGCCGCTCATGGACGCGATGGCGCCATCGGCCACGTCTACTCCGGCGTCGCTTGCCTTCAAGACAGATGCCGCATTGATGCCGCTTGTGTCGTGCGTATGGAAATGGATAGGGATTCCAACTTCATCCCGCAGCGCCTTGATCAGCTTTTCCGCGGCATACGGCTTGAGCAGACCGGCCATGTCCTTGATGCCCAGCACGTGCGCTCCCATGCGCTCCAGTTCTTTGGCCATGTTGACGTAATACGCGAGCGAATACTTCTGGCGGTTCGGGTCGAGGATGTCGCCGGTATAGCAGATTGCTGCTTCGCAGACCTTGTTTGTGTTGAGCACGGCGTCGATTGCGACCTTCATGTTCGGCAGCCAGTTCAGCGAATCGAAAATGCGAAAGATGTCGATACCCTGCCGAGCTGCTTCGCGGACGAACTCGCGCACCACGTTGTCCGGATATGCGGTGTAGCCCACGGCGTTCGAAGCCCGGAGCAACATCTGGAAACAGACATTCGGAATGGCCTCGCGCAGGCGCCGCAGCCGCTGCCAGGGGTCTTCATGCAGAAAGCGCATGGAGACATCGAAGGTCGCGCCACCCCACATCTCCATGCTGTAAAGATTCGACAGGCGATGCGCGTTGAAGTTGGCGATCGCCAGCATGTCGTAGGTTCGAACGCGCGTTGCCAGCAGTGACTGGTGCGCGTCGCGAAACGTCGTGTCAGTGAGCAGCAGGCGCTTTTGCCGCCGCGTCCATTCGGCGAACTTTTTGGGGCCGAGTTCGTCCAGCAACTGCCGCGAGCCTGGCGGCGGTGGTGACGAGTCATGCGCGGGAATATCGGGAACGGGGAACCGCTCCGGCCTCGGCTTGCCGGCAACTTCCGGATTGCCGTTCACAATCACCTCGCCCAGGTAGCTGAGCAGTTTGGTTGCGCGGTCGCGCCGCAACGTGAACCGGAACAGCTCCGGGTGATCGTCCAGAAACGAAGTAGTGACATCGCCCGTCTGAAAATGTTGGTTGTTCACCACGTTTTCGAGGAACGGGATATTCGTCTTGACGCCGCGCACGCGAAACTCGCGCAGGGCGCGGTCCATGCGTTTGCAGGCCTGATCGAACTCGCGGCCCCAGGCCGTTACCTTCACCAGCAGCGAATCATAAAACGGTGTGATGATCGCGCCGCTGTAAGCCGACCCGCCGTCGAGGCGGATCCCAAACCCGGCCGGAGAACGGTAAGTATGGATCTTGCCGTAATCGGGCACGAAATTGTTGCCAGGGTCCTCCGTGGTGATGCGGCACTGAAGCGCGTGCCCGTACAGGGGCATCTTGTCCTGCGGCGGAAGCGAGAGCGGCGGTTCGTGCAGCCGGTGGCCTTCTGCAATCAGGATCTGGCAGCGCACGATATCGATGCCGGTGACCATCTCAGTCACCGTATGCTCCACCTGAATGCGCGGATTGACCTCGATGAAGTACCACCGCCCGGTGTCGGCGTCCACCAGGAATTCTACTGTGCCCGCGTTGTAGTACCCTGCCGCCTTGGCTATCCGCACCGCGGCGTCGGCCAGCGAATGCCGGATCTCGTCCGCCAGGCCTTGCGCGGGCGCCACCTCCACCACCTTTTGATGGCGCCGCTGCACCGAGCAATCGCGTTCAAACAGGTGGAGAACATTGCCATGCCGGTCGCCGAGGATCTGGACTTCCACATGCCTGGCGCGACGAATATATCGTTCGAGGAAAATGGCATCGTTGCCGAACGCCGCTCCTGCTTCGCGGCGTGCTTCCTCCAGACGCTCGGCAAAATCGCCGGCCTTCTCGACGACACGCATGCCGCGCCCGCCGCCGCCGAACGCCGCTTTGATGATGAGCGGGAAGCCGATTTCACCCGCCATCTTGCGCGCCGCATCCGCATTGGTCACCGGCCGTTCAGTGCCGGGCACCACCGGGACACCAGCGCTTTGCGCCAGTTCACGGGCAGCACGCTTATCGCCTAGCAATTCCAGCAGCCGGGCATCGGGGCCGACGAAGGTGATGCCGGCGCGCTCGCACGCGCGCGGTAAGGCAGGATTCTCCGAAAGAAATCCGTAGCCCGGATGAATCGCATCAATGTGCTTTTCCTTCGCCAGCGCTACAATGCCGTCTGCGTCCAGATAGGCTTCCACGGGGCCTTTGCCCTCGCCGATCTCGTAGGCTTCATCGGCCTTGAACCGGTGCAAGCTCAGCCGGTCTTCCTTTGAAAAGATGGCTACGGTGCGCAGGCCAAGCTCGGTAGCCGCGCGCATGATGCGGATGGCGATTTCACTGCGGTTTAGAGCGAGGAGCTTTTTCATTTCGGGAGAAGTCGCGCCGGCGCTAATCCTTGAGCGTTTGCTGGATGCGCTCCGTAAGCAGGTCGACAAACCGGTCCGGGTTATAACCGTTCATCCTGCTCGCAATTTCACCATGCTTGTCCACGATAATGGTCGTGGGAAGAGATGTGATTCGCAGCATCCGCGACAAGCCATTTTCGAGATACACGGCGTTGTTCCAGTTGTTTTCCTTCAAGAATGGCGGTACCACCTCCGGATCCTCATCTGCGCTGACGGAGACGAACGCCACACTTGGGTTGCCTTCGAAACGTTGCTTCACCTGCTCGTAAAGTGGATGTTGTGCCCGGCACGGGCCGCACCAGGTTGCCCAGAAGTCGAAAATGATCGTTTTCCCCTTGAGAGAGGCCAGGCGCAGTTCGCCGCCATTAGCCCCCGCGAGAGTGAAATCCATGAGAGAGGCTACCTGCGCATTGGGGTCGCTCGCTCGCGCCCGCAGCTTCACTTCGCCCAGAAGCGCCGTGGTGCGATCGTAAGATTCCAGAATCAAATCACCCAGCCCCTGCTCCGATCCGTGCAGTTTTTTGTAGATGTCACCCATGCGAACGCGGTCCTGCGAGCGCGCCGCCTCTGTATTATGGGTGTCCACGATGGTGAACGCATCGGCCAGATGCGGGATAGCGTCTTGGTCGCGTCCCAGTTTGATCAGCCACTTTGCGATTTCTCTGGCCCCCTCCGCGGTTGGGAACTCTTGGTAGCTCCGTTGCGCCAGCGCCAGTGCCTCTTGATGTTTGCCTGTATTGCCGGTAGCCCGCGCTTCCAGAACGATGGCGCGCGCTACTCCACGGTTCACCTCGGTCACCCAGTCGGCTTTGCCGAAATGGCCTGGCGTCGCCGACTGCCGCAGGCTGATCACCTGCTCTTCGTAGCGTTTCGCGTACTTGAGCGCCCGTTCGGAGTTCTCCCGATTATCCCCAGTGAGCAGGGCACGCAGCACGTGATCCAGAATCTGTGGATCGCCGGGCTCGCGATCCAACACGCGCTCGCCGTAGAGCACGATCCGCCTGTCGTCCTTGAGTTCGATGGCGGCCTTCACCAGGGCTCGCTCGATTTCCGGCTTTTTTGCCGAATCGGGATACTTGGCCAGGTGATTTTCGAGTGCGCGCACAAAATCGATCTGGCTGTTGCCGGCTTCGGCCAGCGCGTCACTCAGCGCCTTGGCTTCAGTGTCGGCCGCGGGCGGCTGCGCGAAAGCCAGCGTGGCCAAAAGGAAAAGAAACGGGACCCGGAGCCTCATTTCGACGCGCGGATTGCGTCCCCTAACCCGGCGGCGCGCTCACGGTCCATGTGCATATAAGTTTCGTTCTTAGCGATGCGGTCGAGCATGGGCAGCAATTGCTGCGGCGCTACCAGCCGCTTATGATCGAACGCCGACTGAATCAACAGCAGCGCTCGATCGACGCCAAGTTTGTCGTACTTGGCCGCGCGCTCAAGATTGATGAGGTACTGTTCGGTTTCTGCGATGCGCTCGAAACAGTCCAGCAGGATATGCGCGTCCGGGTCTTCTGAATAGTTGAACTTTACTTCTTTCTTTTCGGAGCCATTCTCGAAGCGGAAGGTCTTCATACCCATAAATGCGACTTTGAGGGGCGCTTCCAAGGGGCGACCGAAGTTTCCCAATTTCTCCGCCAGGTCAAACATCTCCTTGGTGTCGCTCTCGGCTAGCCGGAACTTCAGCGGTTGATTGTCGTCCGGCGCCTCTTTGTACGAAACTTCCCCATTGTGCTCGATCAGAATCTCCATGTATTCCGGAGAACTGTGCGGAAACGACTTCGAGTAGATGAGGCGCGGCCCATCGGCGGCGAGCAAAGGCAGAACTGCAAGCGCCAGCGCCCATCTCATGCGCGCACGCCTTCCAGCTTGTGCCGCAGGGTCCGGTTGTTGACGTGGCACATGGCTACTGCCAGCGCGTCGCAAGCGTCCTCCGATGCAATGGGCGCTTCGAGGCGCAGCAGCGACGTCACCATCATCTGCACTTGGTGCTTTTCGGCGCGGCCATAGCCCACTACGCTGATCTTGATTTCTAAGGGTGAGTACTCGCCCAGTTCGATACCCGCTTCCGAAATGAGCAACAACGCCACTCCGCGTACGTGCGCCAGCTTTAAGGCTGTCTTTACGTTGGTGGAATAAAACACTTCTTCCACCGCGGCCGCTTGAGGTTCGTCTCTGGCAATCACGCTGCGCAACTGGCGCGAGATTTCGTGCAAGCGCGCTCCCAACGGAGCCTTGGTGTCGGTGCGAATCACACCCGATGAAATCAAATGATGTATGTGGCCGTCGCTCTCGATTACGCCGTAGCCGGTTCGCTCGGTGCCGCAATCGATGCCTAGGACACGCATCTAGTGAGCCAGCGCCTCCAGGGTTTGCTCGTCGACGTCGAAATTGGAATAAACGCTCTGCACATCGTCGTGGTCTTCCAGCGCTTCGCTTAAGCGCAGCATGGCATCGGCGATTTTGCCTTCGAGCTTGACCAGGTTCTTGGGAACCAGGGCCACCTCGGCTTGAGTTGTTTCGATGCCCGCTTTGGCTAACGCGGCCAGCACACCTTCATGACTCTCCGGAGGCGAGAGAACTTCCCAACTGGGTCCGTCGGCGCGCAGGTCATCGGCGCCTGCGTCCAGGACAATTGCCATCAACTGATCCTCGCCTGCCTTTTCCTGGGGCACCAGGATCTGGCTCTTGCGTTCGAACATCCAGGCGACGCTCCCTTGCTCGCCTAGATTGCCGCCGTTTTTCGAGAAAACGTGGCGAATCTCGCTAACGGTGCGATTGCGATTGTCGGTAGCGACTTTCACCAGCACAGCGGCGCCGCCTGGACCGTAACCTTCGAACAAAACTTCGTCGATCTGGCCGCCCTCCAGCTCGCCGGTGCCCCGCATGATGGCCTTCTTGATGTTATCGGCCGGCATGCTGACGCCCTTAGCCGCCAGGATCGCCGTGCGCAGACGCGGATTCGCGTCCGGATCGCCGCCATTGCGCGCGGCGATCGTAATTTCTTTGATAATGCGCGTGAACGATTTTCCGCGCTTAGCGTCTAGAGCGGCCTTCTTGTGCTTGATGGTCGCCCACTTTGAGTGGCCTGACATATGGATACCTCAGGAAGGCCCCGATCCTATGACCGGGAGATAAATTGTATCGATTCCAACCAATGAGGATAGCAGATTGGCGCTAAGGCTGTCGCGCGCCAAAGCCAGGCGGATCACCGGAAAAAGCGTTTCACGCCCGCTCTCAAAACGTAGAAGAGAAGGCCGAGCACACTAACGAAGACGAGGTTTATTGCGATCTTTTGCCACCGCTGGGATCGGGCCGTCGATGTACTTGGGATTCCAGTGATTGACACTATTCTCCCGCAGGAGCAGAGCGAGGAGCCCCTGGAATGCAAAAGTCGTGCTGACAATGGCGATCATGATTTCGGCTTGATCAATGCCATTGCTGCCCTCATCTTCTGAATACCAATTTTCTCCGGGTCGGGATCGCGCCGCCGTTCGTCGGCTGGCAACCAGCTCAACAGGGTGCCAAGGTCCGCGATGATGTCTGCGGGTTCCCGCTCGATCAGCGGTTGCTAGGCTTCCCAGCGATTAAAAGCCTCCCACTGCTGGCGGCGGAGTTCCCATTGCTCGCGAGTACTCATTGCGGCTTTCGGATGGCAATGCCCAACTCCCGCAACTGCCGCTCGGGCACCGTCGGCTGGGGCGTCGCACATCAGGTCCGTGCCGCGCGCGGTCTTGGGGAACGGAATCACGTCGCGAATCGAGGTTTCGCCCGCCAGAATCATCACCAGCCGGTCCAGCCCCAGCGCGATGCCGCCGTGCGGCGGCGCGCCGTATTCCAGCGCGTCCAGCAGGAAACCGAAGCGCCGCCGCGCTTCGTCGTCGCTGAATCCCAGCGCGGCGAAAACCTTCGACTGCACGTCGCGCCGATGAATACGAATCGAGCCCGAACCCAGCTCCACGCCGTTCAGCACCATGTCGTACGATTTGGCGCGGCAGCGCGCCGGGTCGGTCGTCAGCTTGTCGAGATCCTCGTCGTGCACCGAGGTGAACGGATGATGCGCGGCGTTCCAGCGGTTCTCTTCCTCGTCCCATTCGAACATCGGGAAATCCACGCACCCACAGAAACTCGAAACGTCTTCGGGTCGAGCAGCTTGTGCCGGTCGTTGTATTTCTGCGCGGCGAACAGGCGCAACTGTCCGCACGCCTGGTACACGGTCTCCTCGGGACGATGTGCCCTTCGGCTCGCCGGCCCAGGCGGCCAGCATCAGCAGATCGTCCTCGCGCGGCGCCGGCAGCGCTCGCGCACCTGCGGCCATCGCCTCCGGGATAATCGCGCTCCAGGCGCTTGGCATCGTCGAAGACGCGCAAGCCCGCGCTCCTGTGCCGAAAGCCTTCAACTCGTCGCGCTCCTTGCGGCTCAGCGCGCCCGTCTTCGGGAATGTGGATCGCCACCAGCGGCAGGCCATGTTGCGCTCAGACTTCGCGGCGAACAGATCTTCCACCGGATGCATCGGCGGCATGCGGCAGTCCGGCTTGTCGCTGCCATAGCTGCGCATGGCCTCGGCGTAGGTCAGCCGCGGGAACGGCGTCTTGCACCTCGTAGCCCGGCCACCTCGCAGATGCTTCTGCACCAGCGGCTCGATCACTTCGAAGATGCGCTCCTGCTGCGGGAACGACATCTCCAGATCGATCTGCGTGAACTCCGGCTGGCGGTCGGCGCGCAGATCTTCGTCGCGGAAACAGCGCACGATCTGGAAATACTTCTCGAAGCCGCTCACCATCAGAAGCTGCTTGAAGATCTGCGGCGATTGCGGCAGCGCATAGAAGGTGCCCGGCTGCACGCGGCTGGGCACCAGGTAATCGCGCGCGCCTTCGGGCGTGGAGCGCGTCATGAAGGGCGTCTCGATTTCCAGGAATCCCTGCGCGTACAGAGATACTCGCGCACGGCGAACGAAATCTTCGAGCGCAGAATGATATTGCGCTGCATGCGCGGCCGGCGCAGATCCACGTAGCGGTATTTCAGGCGCGCGTCTTCGGCTGACGTCGACCTGCGTCCTCCATGGGGAACGGCGGCGTGCGCGATTCGTTCAGAATCCAGATCTTCTCAGCGACCACTTCGACTTCGCCGGTCGCCAGATTGGGATTCACCGTGTCTCGCGGTCGCGCAGCGCGACCTTGCCTTCGACCGCGATCACGTATTCGGAACGCAGCCATCTCGGCCCTGGCGTGAACCGCCGGGTCGACGTCGTCGTGAAAGACGACCTGCGTGATGCCGTCGCGGTCGCGCAGGTGGATGAAGATGACGCCGCCGAGATCGCGGCGGCGATGCACCCAGCCCATCAGCAGCGCGCGTTGGCCGGCGTCTGCGGCGCGCAGCTCGCCGCAGGTATGGGTGCGGCGCAAGTCGCCGAGAAAATCCAGTGGTACGAGTCTCCATATCAATTGTTCAGTTTTGCGCGGCAGCCAGAGCTGCGGCGATCTTCGTTACGCGCGTCACGCTGCTCCTGCTCGCCCGTTGCCATGTTCTTCAGCGCGTACCGGCCGGCGGCGATTTCGTTGTCGCCGATGATCAACGTGTAGCGCGCGCCCAGCTTGTTGGCCAGCTCCATGGCGCGCTTCAGTTTGCCTTCCGGCGCCAATCTCCACGGAATGCCCGATCGCCGCAGATCTCGCGCGCAATCGTGCCGGCATGCCGCAGCGCCGCTCGCCCAGCGGCGCGATGAATAAGATCGAGCGGCGGCGCGCTTGCATCGCGTCTTCCACGCTCATCACCAGCCGGTCCTCGCCGATCGAAAAGCCGATGCCCGGCGCGGGCACCTTCGAGCCCAGAGCTTCCGCCAGGCCATCGTAGCGGCCGCCGCCCAGCACCGAATTCTGCGCGCCCAGCGCGCCGTGGACCACTTCGAACGTCGTGCGCATGTAGTAATCCAGGCCGCGCACCAGGCGCGGCCTCACTTCGAATGGAATTCCGCGATCGCCGAGCATACTGCTGCACCGTGCTCAAAATGCGGGCGGCAGGCTTCGCACAGATAATCGAGGATCGACGGCAGTTTGTCGATGATCGGCTGGTCCTCAGGCACCTTGCAATCGAGCACGCGCAGCGGATTGGTGACCGCGCGGCGCTGGCAATCGCCGCACATGCGCGGTGCGACGCTTCGCCAGTTCCTGGCGCAACCGCTCGATGTATTCCGGGCGGCATTTTGCGTCGCCCACCGAATTGAGCAGCAGCGTGAAACCCTTCCAAGTCCACGCGCTTGCAGCAGATCCACCACCATCTCGATCACTTCTGCATCCACCGCCGGCGATTCCGATCCGATGGCCTCCGCGCCGATCTGGAAAAACTGCCGGTAGCGTCCCTTCTGCGGGCGCTCGCGCCGGAACATGGGACCCATGTAATAGAGCTTCTGCACGCCGGGCCGCTGGTCCAGCCGGTGCTCGATATAAGCGCGCATGACCGAGCGGTGCTTCCGGACGCAGCGTGAGCGAGGTGCCGTCGCGGTCCTCAAAGGTGTACATTTCCTTGGTGACGATGTCGGTTTCTTCCCCCACGCCGCGCGCGAAAAATTGCGTTTCTTCGAGAATCGGCGTGCGAATCTCGTGGTAGTTATAGGTGCGAAATACCTGGCGCGCGATACCTTCCACGGGGTTCCAAACCGCCGTGGCCGGAGGCAATAAATCCCTGGTTCCTTTGACTGCGCGAATCAAGTTTCATCCTTAAATTGTGCAACTGGGGAATTGAAATCCATGCTAGCATTTACCGCCAGCAACTTCCAAATCCCCTCACTGAAAAGACGGAACTTACGCGCTTATGCGGGAAACAGCCCGATACGGCAGGGCCGTGGCTTCAAGGATGCCTCGATTTCCAATAGTGAGCACCACCGATCGCAACGGCCGCAGCCAATAACAGAAGCACTGAGTTGGGTTCTGGCACTAAAGCTACCTCCGGTGGTGAAGGAGTATTTCCGCCGCCACTCGGACCGCGTGGATTGCCGGCGCCAGCAGGATTACGTGGATTGCCACCCGTTCCGCCGCCAGTTCCGCCACCGGCAGTTCCGCCGCCACCGCCACCTGTGCCGCCACCAGTTACGCTGCCGACACTCGGGCCGCTGCCGGTGACGCCTCCGACAGTGCCGCCACCTGTTACGACGCCAGTTCCGCCACCGGCACCACCCTTGCCGCCGCCCGTTCCGCCGCCAGTGCCAGCCTTGCCGCCCGAGCCGCCTCCGGATTTGGTGACGACCGTGCTACCGCTGCCGCGGGAGCCGCTGCCACCACCCGAGCCAATCGGTAGAGGGAAAGGAAACAATGGCAGGAATGGAGGCCGCTTCTTAGCCACGGTTTCGTGAACTGGGTTCGACGGCAACGCGCTTATCGTTTCTGGGGTACGCGACCTTGACTCGACAGGCCGATCTGGAGGTGGAAGCAGAGGGCCAACATTGGGCTCCCAGGTCTCTGGCCTATCGAATATGTAATCCGGCGGTTCTAAGAGCGCAACCGGATGCTCCGGCGTTGTCGAGATACGGTTTCCGCACCGGGCCAGCGCGTACAAGACTCCGTCAGTGATAAGTTTTTCTCCCCTAGCAAGCCGGATTGGTTTCCGTGTCCAATAAATCAAACCGCCCTTACGGTAGGAGACATAAACCAGTGAAGCCGCTTGTGTTTCAATGCTACTTACTTGCGCCAACTGAAACTTCTGGTAGTGGCGTGCGGCCACGGCATCGGCACTTAGCTTGGTCCTCAGCTCTGCCGCGCTGTACGCACCTCCTGGGATCACTGAAAACGGATAAACCGGGCGCATTCCGGGCGGTATCTGGGGAGTGAAACGTACTGCACCGCGATTGAGCTCGACAGCATTTTTTGTATAACGATTTGGGACGACGTGCAAAACAGACACAACACAGAACAGGAGCGTTACGATCGGGAAAGCAACAACCCGCCAGGGGTTGCTCCTTTTGTTTCCTTGATCGTGCCGTTTCATCCGTTGATTTGCCGATCGCCGGCCCTCACAAATTGTGTTATTAAGCTCATTTTCCGGACGGCCTTTGATTGCGTCAACGGGCGGTCGGTCTATAGCGGCGGACCGTGAGTACTGGTACGATCTGGGGCACCAAAATCTTAGGGGATAATCCAGCCGCGTTCGGCATCGATTGCGTCCGGTAGGGCGTGGATCGCGCGATGTGCCACGATACAATCGGTTTATATGCACATCCGGTTGGCGCGGGCGGTTCTGCCGCTAGCCTTGCTCTTGCTGGCCTCCGTTCTGGTCGCCCAGAAACAGCCCTTTGACGTTCACACGCTGATGCAACTCGCGCGTATCAGCGATCCGCAGCTCTCACCGGACGGCCGCTCGATCGTTTTTACCGTGCAGACGATTGATATTGAAAAGAATACAAAACCTAAGCAGATTTACATCGTTCCTCTCGCCGGTGGAGAGGCGCGCAAGATCGCCGATGAGGCGGAGCGGCCGCGATGGTCGCCGGATTCAACCAAGATCGCATTCGTCTCCAATCGCGGCGAGGTCTCGCAGATCTGGCTAATGGACGCCGACGGCGCCAATCCGAAGCCGGTAACGAGCCTGTCGACCGGCGCCGGCGGAGTGCTCTACCCCCGTGACGGCAAGAGCTTGGTTTTCACCAGCGAAGTGTTTCCGGAATGCGGCGCCGACGACAACTGCAACCGGCAGAAGTTAGAGGCGGAGAAAAACAATAAAGTCAAAGCGCGGATCGCCACAGGTCTGCTGTATCGGCATTGGACCACTTGGCAGGGAACTCGGCGCAGCCATTTGCTGACTGTTCCGGTTTCGGGAGGAGCGGTAAAAGACCTGACGCCGGGTGATCGCGACGTGCCGCCGTTCTCGCTGGGAGGTCCGGACGATTACGCTATCTCGCCCGACGGAACCGAAGTCTGCTATGTCATGATCTCGGACCCTGTGCCCGCGATCAGCACAAATTCCGACCTTTACGTCGTGCCCATCGCCGGAGGGCCTCCGAAGAAAATCACGGTCAATCCAGCGGCCGACAATTCGCCGCAGTACTCGCCGGATGGCAAATACCTCGCCTATCGCGCGCAGGTACGGGCCGGCTACGAGAGTGACCGCTGGCGCCTGATGCTGCTCGAGCGAGCCACGGGGAAGCTCACCAGTCTCACCGACACGCTCGACCGCTGGGTGAAGCAGCTTTGCGTGGTGGCCTGATTCCTCGCGCATTTTCTTCACCGTGCAGGATCGCGGACGCCAGTACATTCAGTTCATCTCGGTAAATGGCGGCGCGGCACCCATCGCGCTCAGCGGTGAAAGCACGCTGGACGACATGCAAGTGGCGCCCGATGGCAAGACCATGATTTACACGCGTCAAAGCGGGTCGAATCCGGCCGAAATCTTCCGCGCGGCCTCGGGCGGCGGCGCCGAAATCGCGCTCACCCACTTGAACGACGCCATTTTGAGTTCTCAACAACTCTCTCTCCTGGAAGAGTTCTGGGTGGATGGCGCGGAGAACGCGCGCGTGCAGTCTTTCCTGGTGAAGCCTCCGGCTTCCAGCCGAACAAGAAATATCCCGCGCTGATGCTGATTCACGGCGGACCGGAAGGACATTGGGGCCAGGAATGGAGCTACCGCTGGAACGCGCAGGTCTTTGCGGCCGCCGGCTACGTGGTAGTCATGCCCAATCCGCGTGGCTCGACTGGATATGGTCAGAGATTCATTGACGACATCAACGGGGACTGGGGCGGACGTGCGTACGACGACATCATTGCTGTCAGCGATTACGTAACCAAGTTGCCCTACGTCGATGGCGATCGCATGGCCGCGGCGGGCGGCTCCTACGGCGGGTACATGGTCGACTGGATTCTGGGCCACACCCGGCGATTCAAAGCGCTGGTCTCACACGCCGGCGTTTACGATTTGCGGACCGAATCCACGGAAACCGAAGAGCTGTGGTTTCCCATGTGGGAGTTCGGCGGCATGCCATGGGACAATCCGGAGATGTACCAGCGCTGGTCGCCAAGTCTGTTCGTCAAGGAGTTCCGCACGCCGACGCTGGTGATCCACGGCGAACTCGACTATCGCGTCCCCTACGGCCAGGGTCTGCAGTTGTTCACGGCTCTGCAATTGCAAAAAGTCCCGTCACGTCTCATCGTGTTTCCCGATGAAGGCCACTGGATTCTGAAGCCGCAGAACACTCTGTTCTGGTACAAGAATTTCATCGAATGGATTGATACCTGGACGAAAAAGTGAAACTTCTGCTCGTTATCCTCGTCGTGGTGTTGATAGCGGTGCCGGCATCGCTTCTGATGTTGTCGGGTGGTACCGTGCTGAAACTGGATCCTCCCGTGACGGCCATCGGTAACGTGACGCCGGTCCAGGTGCGCATCGAAAATGCGCACGGCGTACGTCGCATCACGGGCGCCATCGAGCAAGACGGATCGCGCTACACCGTCTTCGATGTTCAAGAGACGCCCCACCGCGTGATGTTCTGGCGCCGCCATGAAGCGCCGCAGGTGAAGATTTTTCAAGTCGGCAAGCAGCAGGCGCCGGCTCTGCATGACGGCAAGGCGCGGCTGATTATTGAAACGGTGTCGAATGACTTGCGAGGCAGGGTGGATTCAATTGAGAGCGAGGTCCAGATCGTCACGCAACCACCGCGCATTTCAGCCGACGGCGCGCAGCACTACATCAATCAGGGCGGTTCCGAGCTGGTGGTATTCACTCCTTCTGGGTACGTAACTGAGTCCGGCGTGCGCGTGGGCAAGTACACTTTTCGCAGTTTTCCGCATCCGTCGCAGACCAACCAGCGGTTCTCGCTGTTTGCCTATCCCTGGGATCTGCCCGCAGATACCGTGCCCGTGGTGTACGCTCGCAATCCGGCAGGCGCCGAAGTGACAGCGCGGTTCTGGTACAAGGTCTTTCCGAAGAAGTTCCGCTCACGCGACCTGCCCATTGACGATGCCTTTTTGGATAAGGTGGTGAACCAGATTGATCCGGGCGGCTCCGGCGATCTGCTGGCGCGATTTCTGAAGATCAACGGCGAAATGCGCCGCAAGAACAATCAGACGCTTGCGGATCTGCGGCTCAAGACGGCGGACAGGTTTTTGTGGTCGGGTCCGTTCCTTCCACTCACCAATGCCGCTGTGGAATCGTCGTTTGCAGACAAGCGCAGCTATATCTACAAAGGTAAGAAGGTTGATGAACAGGTCCACCTCGGCTTCGATCTGGCCGTGACGCTGCACGTATCCGTTCCCGCTGCCAACGACGGCCGAGTCGTCTGGGCGGACAATCTGGGGATCTACGGCAATTGTGTGGTGGTGGATCACGGTTACGGTTTGCAGTCGATCTATGGCCACCTGAGCGAGATTGCCGTCAAACCCGGCGACATGGTGAAGAAGTCGCAGTCGCTCGGCAAGAGCGGTTCAACCGGCCTGGCCGGTGGGGATCATTTGCACTTCAGCATGCAGGTGGACGGCGTGCAGGTGAATCCCATCGAATGGTGGGACGAGCATTGGATCAAGGACCGGATCTTGAGCAAGGTGAGGGCGCAGTAGCTATTCGAAAAGCTGGCTGACGGGGAGGGAAAATCCGGGGAGCAATTCCGGCGCTTCCAGGTTCTTGCCAGCTCCCAACACTTGCACCTGGTCATTCTGCCCATAAGCATGAACTTTCCGTTCTGCGGGATAAATGACCCAGACACACCGGCAGCCCGCTGCCAGAAGCTGGTCTACCTTGCGCATCAATTGCTGGGCTGTGTCGTTCGGGGAAACAATCTCGGCAACCAGATCGGGTACGACACCTAAAATGTTTTTGGATTTGTCAATACGCGAAACCGCCTCGGCGCGCAGGAAAGCCACGCGCGCGGACGTCTAACGGTGTCCTCGCCGAGCCGGAATTCCTGCTCGGCAACAGCTTCACCAATCCGCCGCCCGGCCTGGAAGCCGTTTAACGCAGTCTCGATCTTTCCGCGAATTCGATTATGCTCATATGTTGCGCACGCCACTTCCACCAACTCCCCGTGGTCCAGTTCGTAGCGGCGGCGCTCCTCTTCGGAGAGTTGCTCGAACTGTTCGACGGTTAGCAGCGTCCTGGTTGCCACGACCCCGATCATAGCATTCGCGCATCCTTGTTGCGTCAATTCCCGCGCTCCTGTACAACAGTTCCAAGTGAACTCGTTCCAGGAAAAGGTCAGCTTCATCTGGAGCCTCGCCGACCTGCTGCGTGGCGATTACAAACAGTCGGAGTACGGCAAGGTTATATTGCCGCTCACTGTGCTACGCCGCCTGGATTCTCTCCAGAACTCGAGCGGCATCGCATTTTGCGACCTTGCCGCGAAGCCAGACCAGATGCCACGGTACGTTGCCGGCTTCTCGCAGGAAGTGCGGGAGATTTTGGAATGCTTCGGCTTTTCGGGGCAGATCGCCAGGTTGAAACGCGCGGGCCTGCTCCCTGTATTGATCCACCGGATTTGCGATATCGATTTGCGGCCTGAATCCGTCTCCAACCATGAAATGGGCTACATTTTCGAGGAGCTCATCCGGAAATTCTCCGAGCAGTCCAACGAAACCGCGGGCGAGCATTTCACTCCGCGCGAGGTGATCCACCTGATGGTCCGGCTGCTCCTGGGAGACGAGTCTTGCGCCGGCAAAACACTGTACGACCCCGCGTGCGGTACCGGCGGCATGCTTTCCATCGCTGGCGAGTTTGTGCTTCGGCGCGATCCGGCGGCGCAGCTCCAGTCCTACGGCCAGGAACTGAATCCGGAATCCTTTGCGATCGCGAAGGCGGACGCACTCCTGCGCGGGCAGGAAGGCCGCAACATCGCGCGGGGCAACAGCTTCACCGGCGATGCTTTCGCCGGCCGCCGATTCGACTATATGCTCTCCAACCCGCCCTTCGGCGTCGACTGGAAGAAGGTAGAACGGCAGATACGCGATGAAAGCCAGCGGCTGGGGTTCGCCGGACGCTTCGGGGCCGGCTTGCCGCGGGTAAACGACGGCTCCCTGCTCTTTCTCCAGCACATGCTCTCGAAAATGAAACCGGAGGGCTCGCGGATCGCGGTAGTATTCAACGGCTCGCCTCTTTTCGCAGGAAATGCCGGCTCGGGCGAGAGCGAAATTCGCCGGTGGATTTTCGAGAATGACTGGTTGGAGACAGTCGTCGCTCTGCCCGATCAGCTTTTTTACAACACCGGCCTCGCGACGTACATCTGGCTGCTGACGAACGGCAAAACTGCCGAGCGGAAGGGCAAGGTGCAGCTAATCAATGCCGTGAGCTTTGCCGACAAAATGGGCCGGTCGTTAGGGGCGAAACGAAATGAGATTCGGGCGGCGCGGGTGGACGAGATCTGCGCCATCCACCGCGAATTTCAAGAAGGCCCGCACTCCCGCATTCTGCTCAATCAGGAGTTCGGATTCAGGCGAATCACCGTCGAGCGCCCGCTGCGGCTGAGCTTTCAGGTAAGCCGAGAAGGAATTCGCTCGCTTGCGACAAAGTGCCCGCCGGCGGTGATCGAGGCGCTCGCTGTTATGGATCTCGAGGTCATCTACCGCGATCAAACCGCTTTCGATCTTGCGCTGGCCGCAGCATTCCAGCAAGCGGGTCTGAAACTGGGCCGCACGCTGGCGCGACGCCTCCGCGAAGCCTTTTCTCAGCAGTACGACGAAGCGAATATCTATCGCGATGCCAAGGGTCGTCCTCTCTCAGACGCCGCGCTGCGTGATTCCGAAGATGTTCCGCTCGATCAGGACGTCCGCGCCTGGTTTGAGCGCGAGGTACGGCCCCACGCTCCGGAAGCGTGGATCGCGGAAGGAGAGAATCCGATTGGCTACGTTATCCCGTTTGCGCGCATTTTCTTCGAGCCGGAGCCCGTGCGCTCTCCCGACGAGATTGGCCGCGAGATCCGCGATCTTGAACAGGAAGCGCAGGCCCTCTTGCAGCAGATCGAGTCCGCATGACCGGCCTGTTTCGTCAAGCCCCCGCTCACTGGCGCACCGTGCGGCTGGGTGAGACGGTGATCACATGCGCGAACGGCATCTGGGGAGGCGAGGCGCGTGGGGACGAAGACGACATCGTTTGCGTACGCGTCGGCGATTTTGATCGTGTCCGCCTCCGTGTTGACCTCAGCAATCCTACCGTGAGATCTGTTCCGCAAGCGCACCGTCGTGGGAGGATGCTCGTGTGCAACGACCTGCTGCTGGAGAAATCCGGAGGGGGCGAAAATCAGCCGGTCGGCGCGTTGGTGCTGTACGACGCCAGCGCCCCGGCCGTTCCGTCCAACTTCATCGCCCGCATGCAGCTGGCGCCCGGTTTTGATCCGCGCTACATGTCCTTTCTGCACGCCGCGCTTTTCTACCTGGGGGTGAATCGCCGGTCCATCCACCAGACTACGGGCATTCAAAACCTGGATACCGCTGACTATCTGTCCGAGAAAGTGCGCGTGCCGGCTCTTTCCGAACAGCGCGAGGCCGCCGCAGTTCTCGATCGGAAAACCGCTTTGGTCGATCAGGTGGTGCAGAACAAAGAGCGGCTTCTGGAGTTACTCCGGAAAAAGCGGCAGGCATGGATAGACACTGCCATGGTTTCTGGCATGGATCCGCTGGCGGCCGAGATTCCTGCCCACTGGCAGGTGACGCGTTTGAAATTCGTCCGTTCCGGCGCTTTTCAGTATGGCGCCAACGAACCCGCAGTGTCGGAAGACCGGGCTGCACCGCGATACATCAGGATCACGGACCTTAAGGACGACGGCACGTTGCGCGATGACACCTTCCAATCGTTGCCCGAGCCGCTGGCAGCCCCCTATCTGCTTCAGGACGGCGACATCCTGCTGGCGCGCAGCGGAGCTACGGTCGGCAAAGCGCTCCGCTACCGCGCCGAATGGGGCCGAGCATGTTTCGCCGGATATCTGGTGCGGCTGCGGCCCGATCGCCGGAAGATTCTGCCGGATTACCTTTATTACTTCACGCAGAGCCAGGCATTCCGCCGGCAAATCTGGGTCAGCACCGTGCAATCGACCATCGCCAACGTAAACGCCGAGCGATTTGGTAACTTCTCGATTCCTCTGGCGCCGCTGGGAGAGCAGCAGGAGATCGTGAAATACCTTGATGGCCGCACGCAAAATGTTGATGCGCTTTTGCGCGTGGTCGAAAAGCAGATCGCCAGACTGCGCGAGTATCGCAGGGCGCTGATCGTATCCGCGGTGACGAAGGGATTCGAAGAGAGAACGGGAGCGGCCAAGTCCGCGTGGGACGGTGTTTGACCGCCGATGGGGAGGGCGTTCAGCAGGCTGGTACGGCGGCCAATTGCCTTACGCCAACCAGGCGCGGCGTGGCATTCCCGCAATCGCAGCATTCATGTTGGATTGTGCCGGATGTCCGCGTACCCACTCGCAGGGTCGGGTGTCGCAGATCGGTCAGAGAGGTCAGCAGCAGTTCCGAATTCGCGGTCTCCTCGAATGCCGCGCGTTCAGGCAGGATGTGCATTCCGCTGTGCGCTTCGCACTCATAGGCGATGACCTGGCCGTCAAAACTCAGGCGCTGTTCGAACAGCGGCACCTGAAATACGCGCCAGAATCGCTCCCGGTCTTCTTCCCGCAGCTCACCCTGTTCGCCGCCGGTGAATGGAATGACAAAATGTTTCAGCCCGCTGATTTCCTGCTCACCGGTCTCCACGAAGGCGGCCAGTTCCCGCAGCACTCTCAAGGGTGCCGCCAGAGCGCTGGCCCGAAAGCATTTTACGCCTTGACTCCAGTTGCGGCCGATCACCTTCACTCCGGATGTCTGTTGGAAGCCGTCCATGAGGATGGCTGTTTTCGGCGTGTGATTGAGCGGTGATCGAAAAGCTTGCAGCGCCGGATTTATACCGGCGGGACTCTCGAATGCCGCCGGCTCGCCCCGGAATTCTTCTAGTTCAATGGCGGGGAGCCGTTCCAGAGTACGCTCCACCGAAACGATTGCTGCTAATGCTTCGGCCGTGGACAATCCCGCGCATTCCAACAGGGGTTGATAACGCTGGGTTCGCTGCGCGGCGCGCAACACACGCCTAAACTGGACCATTCGCACGTCCGCTTCAGAACCCAGCTGTGAGCAGGCCCATCTTAAAATGACTCGCATAGATTATTTCTAGGGCTCGGTGACTACCTGACTGCTACATTTGTAATGTGTACGGTTCCTCACGAATATCTCAGAGCCTTTTTGTGTCGGTAGCGCCGGGCCACGCCTGATTCTGGCGGGGACCTGCGGCCTTCCAGTCGTACGAGGAAAAATCCGCAGACCACGCGACAGCCCTACGCTATTACTTCTTCCCCGTTTTGCGATAGAGTCTTCTGCAATGCCCGACAGAGTAGCCATCTTCGATACCACGCTGCGCGACGGCGAGCAGGCCGCGGGCACGCGCCTCGGCAGCCGCGAGAAGCTTATGATCGCCCGGCAACTGGCGCAGTTGAACGTTGACGTGATCGAGGCCGGCTATCCCAACTCATCGCCCGAAGATTTCGAAGCCGTCCAGCTCATCTCGTCAGGAAATCCAGGGTCCCGCGATCTGCGCCCTTTCCCGCGCCGTCCCCGACGACATCCACGCCTGCGGCAAAGCGCTCGCCAAGGCCAAGCGTCCGCGCATTCATACCGGCATCGGCGCGTCCGACATCCACATCGCGGGCAAGTTTCAGGATGAGCGTTACGGCAAGACGCTCGCCGAGAAGCGGGTCAAGATCCTGCAGATGGCAGTCGACTGCCGTCAAACTCGCCCGCCAATATGTCGATGACGTCGAATTCTACGCCGAAGATTCCGGCCGCGCCGATCCCAGTTACCTCTTCGAAATGATCGAAGCCGTTATCGAAGCCGGAGCCACGGTAGTCAACATTCCCGACACCACTGGCTACACCGTGCCCGAGCAGTACGGCTGCCTGATCCGGTCGATCCGCGAGCGAGTGCCCAACATCAGCCGCGCGACCATCAGCGTCCACTGCCACGACGACCTGGGACTCGCGGTGGCCAACACGCTTGCCGGCGTGCAGAACGGCGCGCGTCAGGTAGAAGGCACCATCAACGGCATCGGCGAAAGGGCAGGAAACGCGGCGCTGGAAGAAGTCGTCATGGCCCTGCGCACGCGCGCCGATTACTTCGGCTTGCACACCGGCATCGAAACCCGCGAGTTATACCGCACCAGCCGCTTGGTTTCGGATCTGCTCGGCATGCCGGTGCCTCCCAACAAAGCCGTAGTCGGTGGAAACGCGTTTTCGCACAGTTCGGGAATCCACGTGGACGGATTCTTGAAGGAGCGGACCACTTACGAAATCATGCTTCCCGAGCATGTCGGCATTTCTGAAAGCCGTGTAGTGCTGACCGCGCGCACCGGCCGCCACGGGCTTCGCGACCGTCTGAAGAAACTCGGCTACACGCTCTCGCAACACGACCTGAACCAGGCCTACCAGAGATTCCTGGCCGTGGCGGATAAAAAGCAGGAAGTGTTTGACGAAGATCTCCTCGCCATCCTCCGCGACGAAATCCATCCGCAGCCCGAGATATACCACCTCGACTATCTGCACATCAACAGCGGCACCTCTGCCATTCCCACCGCCACCGTGCGCCTCAAGATCAAGGACGAAACATCGCAAGGCGCCGCCATTGGCGATGGCCCCGTCGACGCCACTTACAAAGCGATCGCCGAAGTTACCAAAACCTCTGCCAAACTCCTGCGCTACGACATCCGCGCAGTAACCAGCGGCACCGAAGCTCTGGGCGAAGTTACCGTGCAGCTAGAACAAGACGGCCGCAAAGTAGTAGGCCGCGGCGCATCGACGGACGTAATCGAGGCCAGCGCGAAAGCATATATCGACGGGTTGAATAAGCTGGCTAGTCTGGGAGGGAAAGTGGAGCAGTGATAACGCGATAATTGCGTTTGTCATCGTTTCATCCACGGCGGACTGGCTTTTCGCTTTGCACCCGGTTTCGAAATCGACGTATCCTGACCCAAGGTATTCCTGCAAACATGAATCCAAAGTACACCCGAGTGGCTGAGCGGCTGACGCAATTAATCTCCAAAGGCGTGGAAGTCGCCAATCTGGAACTGCCCAGTGTCCATGGCCGTGTTTACATTCAGGATAATGTAGCACTTCATGCGTGGCTCGTCAGCGTAGATAACATAGTCCGAACCGCTTTCGGGCCCGCGAGCGCTCACTTCATTCAGCTCAGCCAAATCTTGGACGGCAAACCTTCACGTTCGCAAGAGGTAAATCGAATAGTTGGAATCCTTCATGGTGCCCTGAGTGACCTGGAAGGTGGGTTCCTCGTCGGTCAGGAGCGGTTAGTGGCGGGAGTAGTGTTCGACATAGTACTGCAGCAAGCGCACCATCTTTTGGATGCTGGTTTCAAAGATTCTGCTGCAGTGCTGTGCCGCGTCGTGATCGAGGACTGCCTGCGCCGATTGAGCCGCGAGGAAGGTCTGTCGGACACCGGGAAGGCAAGCGCACTCAACGACGCCACGAGAGACTGCGGTCGCTACGGCCAACCACAATGGCGGATGATTCAGGCTTGGTTGGACATTGGGAACGCGGCTGCCCACGGAAAATTTTCCGACTTCGACCATTCGAGCGTAGCCGCGATGATCGAAGGCGTCGAAAGATTCATGGCGCAAGAACTGGGCACATGAACGGAAAACGGGACAACGCGTTTCCATCCATAATTGCGCCTATCACCTTTTCGTCTTGCCACGCAAAAGCAATTGAAACGTTGATGTCAGGCAAGCAGATCTTCGATTTCGGCATTGGTCAGCGCGCGCTTGCCCGGACGTTTGGACCGGACGAGGGGCACCGGCACGGTGTAGTCGCGTGCGGACGGCTTCTTCGCTATCTCCTGCTCGACCGCGTTTAACAGAAACTCTTTCAGGCTCATACCCCGCAGCGCGGCCGTGGCCTTCATCCTGCGAAAGACAGGATCTGGTATCTCCACCGTTGTTCCCATTATTGTGCTCACTCCCTAGTACGTCCGGAAGTTTAACCCCGGATCAGCCGGTCGTAAGACTTCACCGGCGCGGCGGCCAATCTTTGAGGAGATCGTTTTCCCGGTCCGCTTGCGCTTCCTGGCGCAAAAAGTCAAGCTTGCCGGCTGCCGCATCACGATCTAGTTCCTTATCCCAGCGCTCTGCCTCAATATCGTGGACGCGCTGTGCGACTTGACGGAATTCGTCAGGACCTAGCTCCTCTATAGCGCGTTCGATTTCTTCGACACGGCTCATCTTTTTGATTTTACCTGCACTCGACCTGTAAAAGAGGCGCCGGCCCAGAACTCTTCACGGCAACGGAATCCGATACTGCTGATTCTCCGTATTCCCAAGACTGCGCAAGCAGCGAACCGCTAGAAAACGGGGATTGGCTTCGCTGGTCCCATGCCGCACGCCGGTACGATCATCAAGGCAAGACTTAATCGGCGCGTGGACAGCGCTGCCCCTTTTCGCCCGTCATGCGGATGGGGCGAGTGGAATCTTCCATGTCACGCTCCTCTGGGGGCTTGATGCTTCAGTGTCACAAGCCTAGATCCAGTTTCGGCCGGCCGGGGGACAGGTGTCCGGTTTCGGGAATTGGCTTCGTTTTGCATTTTCTTGTAATTAGTTGACGGAGCGGCAGATAGCCTGTGGGGCCCACTCTGATAATAGCGTACAGGGCAAAGGAGAGAACGATGGATTGCAGTGAACGATTGATCTGGAGTTAGTGGAATCAGGGGGTTAGTCACGGGGACAGCTTCCGGTTTTGCTGAGACGGTCCCGCAGATCAACGCGCTCTTTGGGGCCGATGGCTCAGGAAACGATCCCGGCTTTGTGCGTGAGAAACCAGGAAACATGCGGGCTCTGGAAGATGTGAAAAAATCGACCGAGAGTCATGGTGCCCATTTTCCCGGGTATCAGAAATGTATCTCCCGCCCTCGCGAATTGCTCTCAGCGCTTTTAATCGCCAAGATTTTTCGCGCGTCGGCGGTACGTTGGTGAACAACCGATTTTTTCACATCTTCCTGTCCCTGGGTTCTCTTCTCCGTAACTAGTTTCCTAGTTTCACTGTTTCACTCCGTCTTACACATGCGCTGCGCTACCCTTGAAGGAACCGATGTTCAAGGAAGGCGATGTTTGCTGATACTGCTCCCTGTCCGTGTCGCAGCGGGCGCATCGTAAGCGAGTGCTTTTGCAAGGCGCGGCAGTTTGTGCCACTGCCAGCATCGACGATCCCGCGACCTCCCTTCACCGGCCTCAAGGTCAAGGGATGCTACGCAGCGGAGACATGCGATTGCAAGCCGCCGCTGAGTGCGGAACATCTGATATCGAGGAGTGTCCTCAATGTCCTCTCAGGTGGCTGGAACCTCATCGGCGTAAGCAACCACCCATGGCAGAAGCGGAGTAACCGTGTCGAGCAATTCGGGATATCCGCGTTGACAAAAAAGGTTCTATGCAAACGGCACAACAACGTGCTTTCCTCACTTGACGCCGTCGGCGCGCGCTTTGTCGAGGCGTGTTCGGACGCGATGAGTCATTTGGTCAGCGGAGCTTCAGGTGACTTCCATTGCCTCTTCAACGGATTCGACATAGAGAGGTGGATGCTCAAGGTTCTGTGCTCCATCCACTGCGACAAGCCGGTTACGGGTAGCGCCCTTCTAGAGCCATGGCGGGTCCCGGAGAGCTGGCTGTCTATCCTCTTCGGCGGGGGTACTTTCCAACCTCGCTGTGGTCTTTGTCTGAGGCGACCCACGCGCCGCCGCCCGCTGGCAGGAACCTCAATTTATGTGCAGCCAATTTACGGGCGCCTGTGGCCAACGGCCGGGAGTTTGCCTCTGATTGCTCCTGGTGCACTAAAGACAGTCGCCGGAGTCGAAATCACGGTGCTGAATATACAACTCACGCTCATCATGTACCCTACGGTGAACAGGCCGGAAATTTACCGTCCTCGGATGTTCCGCCTCCCTGACCTCGAGACTGGCAGGGTCTCCTACATTCACCTGGGCTGGGATGAGGCTCCCCCAACATTTAAGTGCCGAATAGCATCCAGAGATGAGCGCGGATTCTCGGAGAAGGACGCACGTCGCGCGGTACTTCGTGGAGCTCGCCTGAAGGCTAAGAAAAAGCGGTGAATTTCGCAAGCTAAAGGGGCTACATGTCCCCGCTCCCCTTACGGCAGCGGAATTCGATACAAATTCCTGTGTACGCTCGTTCGCATGAATGCGTAGGTCTCTAAGCCCGGCCCCAGAACGGCGAACGGCTGATCGATCACGCGCAGGCCTGGAATGGAGTCCAGTTCCGACCGGGACCTGATCCCGTTCGGCGGAAGCGGCGGCAACATCCGGCCATCGCGCAGCGGGATCGCAAATGTTTTCCGGCTGGCATTCATTGCGCCACTGCCCCACCAGAACAGCACGAGATACTTGCTGTCGGGCGTCCATCTGCCAGAGCAAACACCGCAAATTCGCTGCGCCACCCCGCCATGCAGAGAGAAGGCAACCAGTCCGGCCGGCATATCCTCGTCGGCCACCGGTGCGCCCGCCAGCACAAACGCTCCATCCGGAGAGATGGCTGTGATGTCAAGGATCGGGTTCGGCAGCAAGCGCTCCCGTCCGGTTCCGTCTGGCTTCATGCGGTAGAGAAAATTGGCATTGCGTTCCGATGCACGGAATACGATGTCCCCGGCTGGAGTAAACAGGGGCATATCCTCATCGGAAGAAGAGAGTCTGCGGGGAGCGGAGCGGCGGTCCAGAGGGGCTAGCCAGATCCGTGGGCCTTTGGTTTGATGCGTCGACGCGAATACGATCTGTTTGCCGTCCACGGAAATGTCATAGCTGGTAACGAGGAACCCAGCCAGCACGTGCTCACTTTGTCCTGTCGCCAGGTCCGCCTCGCGGAGTTCACCCATGGGAAACCCTTGCCGCGCGCCTGAATCGGTCAAGTAAAACAGTTTTTGTCGATCCGGGGAAAATTGGGGCCCGTACGCGAAACCTTCGGAAGAAATCCGCCGCTCGCCAGCGGCATCGCGAACCCAGACCTCGCTCTCCTGCAGGCCCACCGAGGTGACGAGCGACTGGCCATCCGGCGCCACTGCCACGCCTTCCTCTTCGGTTGCGCCGGAGGTGATGGCTTCCGGCTCGCCTCCGCTAAACCGCTGTCGCCAGATGTGAAATTTGCCGCCGGCGTTTGAATTTACGTAAATCCATGTCCCGTCCGGCGACCAACCGCCATACGTACAAGCGCCCGCAGGCGGGCCCACTGGCCGTCCCGGCGAGCTGCCATCGAAAGGAACCACCCGGCAGGGCAGCCACCCGTCGTTATCCATCTCAGCCAGTAGGACCCATTTGCGATCCGGCGAAAGATACGAGCGGTGCGCCATACCGCGCTCATGCGGCGGCACATAAACGTCATGAGGCTCCGTGCGGCTCTCAGTCGCTGAGACGATAGCCATGTGTAAGCCGGACTTGATTTCGGAAAACAACAACCGCTGCGGTTCAATCCAGATCAGCCCGGCAGCGTTGGGCAGCATGCGCCGCGGCTCACCGCCCAGCACCGGCACGGTCCAGGTGTCCCACGGGACGGTATAGGCGATCCGCGAGCTGTCCGGCGAAAACTGCGGGCTCATTTTGTGCTGGTCGTCGCGCGTCAGCTGCATCGGCTCGCCTTCCGGCAGCAGCTTAACGTAGATCTGGCCTTCAGTAACAAAGGTTCCAGGCCCGCGAATGAAAGCCAGCATGCGGCCGTCCGGGGAAAGCGCCGGCTGAGTGGCCGAATCCGTGAAGTTCGTGAGCTGCTGCCAGGCCGTGCGAGGCGGCGCCTCGCGCCTCCCGCGAAAGAAGAGCGCCGCGCTTCCAAGCACCAGCGCGCACGCCGCAGCGGCCCCTGCATACACCGGCCACTTCCGGCGCGGCGACGCGGCTGATACGCCGGCGGAATATGCCCGCCCGGATTCAGTCTCTCGTCGCAGCCGCTTCAGGTCCGCTACCAGGTCGATGGCGGTCTGGTACCGAACCTCCCGGTCCTTCTCGACAGCCTTGAGGATGATGCGCTCCAACTCCGCGGGCAGCTCGGGGTTGGCGCGCGTTGGCGGTACCGGCGTCTTGTTTAGAATGGCGTCAAAAACCACCGCGGTGGTGTCACCTTTAAACGGCCGTGCGCCGGTTGCCATCTCATACAGCACTACGCCGAAAGAGAACAGATCGCTGCGCGCGTCCGACTCCTGCCCCCGCGCTTGCTCCGGCGACATGTAGGCAACGGTTCCCACCGCCGTTCCCGGGCTGGTGACCAGAATCTCAGTTGTCTGCAGCAGCGAACCATCCGCCTGCCGCTCGGGTTTCACCAGTTTGGCCAGCCCGAAGTCCAGCACCTTGGCCTGCCCTCCCGGCTCGGTCACAAAGAGATTGGCGGGCTTAATATCGCGGTGCACAATGCCCTTGGCGTGCGCGGCCGCCAGTGCTCCGGCGATCTGCATCGCGAGATCCACCAGCTGCTCCAGTTCCATCGGCTTGTCCGCGATGAAGTGTTTCAGCGTATGGCCTTCCAGCAACTCCATCACGATGAATGGCTGGCCGCCGGCTTCATCGATGTCGTAGATGGTGCAGATATTGGGGTGATTCAAGGCCGAGGCCGTGCGGGCCTCACGCTGGAAACGCTCTAGGGCCGGACGGTCGCTGAGACAATCCTCGGGCACAAACTTGAGCGCCACGCTGCGGCCCAGGCGCGTATCTTCGGCCTTGTAGACCACGCCCATGCCCCCGCCGCCGAGCTTCTCGAGTATGCGGTAATGAGAAACCGTTTTTCCGGTCATGCACATTCACCGGCGCTTGCGAAAACGATGGGCGCACAGCAGTACGCGGCCCTGGTTTTTCTCGTCCTCTGATTTTACCTGCACTCGAACCCTAAAAAAGAGGGCTCCATCCCAAAATTGCGGTTTGATTCACATCCGAAGCACAACCTCAAAGAGGGTCATTGCATTCAAGACTCATCAGGTGTATGCTCCGTTCAGCAAATTCGTGGGCAATCCCGGGCAATATACTTCCAATTAGGAGGACAAATGATCAAAAATCTGAGACCAATTCTGTCGGTAGCGTGTCTCTTAACAGTCGGTGCGATGGGATTAACGCTAAGAGGCAGGGCGGGCGTTGTAACAAACATCGATATTCCAATTAGTGGCAGCGTATTTAACCCCTGCAACGGGGAAAACGTCGCCTTCGCTGGGGTTGACCACTTCACCGCGCACATAACACTGAGCAACAATGGTCGATTCCATATTGATACTCATGACAACATTCACGTAACTGCAACAGGCGATCAGGGCAATACCTACGTGGGAAACCAGGAAGACCATTCCAGTCTGAACGGTCTCGTAGGGGTTGAGCAGACCGCGCCGCTCACTTTCAGCGAAATTACAAAAGGGTCGGCGGCTAATTTCGAGGTGCACGCCGTCTTCCACATTACGGTCAAACCCAACGGCACGATAACTTCCTTCGTTAACAGCTTCACATCGTCATGTCGGGGCTGACGTCTCACATCCGGTTCTTCCCCCGCATCGCCCGATGAATCCTCTTAATTTTCCGCTTCTCCTCCAGTGCGGCCCGCTGGTTCTGCTGTCGTTCCAGGTGCGCCGCTTCACGTTGCAACTTGGCGTAACTCGCCAGTCGTTCTTCATCGATTCCTCCGGATGCAACCGCGCACCCCGGCTCACCCTGATGCCGGCAGTCCCGAAACCGGCACTGTTGGGCCAGATCCGCTATGTCGGCAAATGCCAGGTCGACGCTCTCTGCGCCGGCCCATAATTGCAATTCGCGCAGCCCGGGTGTATCCACGATGAGCCAGCCGTTGGGAGCGAGAAACAATTCGCGGCGCACCGTTGTGTGCCGGCCCCGGCTGTCGCTCTCGCGCACTTCCTGCACGCGCTGGCGTTCGGACCCTAACAAACGATTCAGCAGCGTGGATTTTCCAACACCCGACGAGCCCGTGAGCGCGGCCGTCTGACAAGGCGCAATGTGCGCTTCGAGCGCAGTCAGCCCGTGCCCGTCGAGCGCGCTCGTGGTCACCACCGGCGCGCCCAGCGCCGCCGCAAGTATCGCGACCTCTTCTGCGTCTGCGCGCAGATCCGACTTGTTCAGCACGACCACAGGCCGCGCGCCGCTTTCCCGCGCCAGTAGCAGATAACGTTCCAGCCGCCGCAAGTTGAAATCGCTATCCAGGCCCGCCACCACGAACAGGACGTCGATGTTCGCCGCGATCACCTGCGCCCTCGTCACCACGCCCGGCTCTTTCCTCGAGAAAGCCGTCAGTCGGGGCAGCACTCGAGCGATCCTTGCGCCGCCTTCGAGCACCACCCAATCGCCCACCGTGGGCCAATCGCCGCCGCTGTGCCGCAACCTCCCGCTGACAGTCGCCTCGCGCTCGCCGGATTCGGTCCACACCACAAACAATTCGCGATCCGCCAGCGCTACGCGCCCGGGCTCTGCACCCGGCTCAGCGACACGCAAGTATTCACTTTCGAAATACGAATTCCAGCCAAATTTTTCGAGGGACATTCCCTAGTCCTTTTTTAGACACAACACCAACGCATCGGCCGCAGGGTGCGGCCGGACCCGTCAATAAGGATTAGGCAAGGACGTTCAGCGGCAACTCTCAAAGCTAGCTTATCGGATCGCGGTGCAATCGCGCAATCGTTGCCTGGTCTGCGGATATCCGGCCGGTTTTGATGAGCCGTGACCGGCAGGGAGCGGTACTACCTTCCGGCAGCGAGCCCGAATCTATGTTCACCCGCCGTCAGTCTCGATGTCCCGGCCCCGAGCCTCGAGCAACCCGGCGATTTCATCAAAGCCCTGATCGCGGGCGACCCGCAACAGCGAGCGGCCGTCAGGATGGCGTGCGGCGGTATCCGCACCGTGTTTGATCAACACCCGCACCGCCTCCGTTTTCCCGCGAACCACCATTCGAACCAGCGGTGTCTGCCAGTCCCCGGGTTTAGGCGCCCGGGACAGACATTCAGCAAACGGACGCTCCAGCGCCGCAGGATCGCTCGTCAAAATCTCGGGAACGCGGTCGAGCCGGCCGTATTCCAGCGCATCGAACAAGCAGATCCCTGGTTCGCTAAGCAACCTGTCACGCAGTTCGGCGTGGTCGAAGAAATTCGCCCACTCAATTGCTGTGCCGTCGTACCACGGATCGCGCAATGTCAACGAGGCGCCTCGGGCCAGAAGTATTCGCAGGATCTCTGCGTTTTCCGCGAGGACCCCAGCTTGCATGATCGCCGCGTTGTCCTCCTGATAGTTGGGATCGAAGTCCAGATCCAGCACCAGCTGGACGGCCTCTGTTCGTTTCGTCCAAACCGCACGGTGCACCATGTCTTTCGGGGCGCGAACCAAAAGGTCCGGAGCAATCTCCAGCATCGCCCGGGCGCCGCGCTCATCCCCCGCCATGCACAGCGATATGAATCGTCCAACTTCGTCTAGCTCTGAAACAGGTGCGCCGGTGTCTTCGAGCAGCCGCGCCACTTCCAAACGGCCTAGCCTCATTGCGTGTTCCCAGGGTATCTTCCCCTGAAATTTCTCATCGGCCCGGGCATGATGAGCCAACAGCAACCGCACATGGTCCCTATGACCCCGGCGAGCTGCTTGAGTAAGTGCGCGACCCATGAGAGTAATGCCGTCCCGCCCCATGGCGTCCGGCCGCAGTCGGTGTCGCAGCAGTATTTCCAGGCAGGCGTCTTGATGGATGGATAGGGCCTCTTCGTCGGCGGGATTGGCTCCGCGCGCGAGCAGCAGCTCAGCCAGTTCTCGCCAGCGTGGGTGCGGCGGTTGATTCGCCAAGCCGGTTGAGCCGCCTCCAAATAGCCCGGTCAGCGCCGTGAACCTGCGCGGCGTCTGATTCAATCGTTCATCGGCGTTGCCTTTCATAGTGAAAGCGTTAGGGTGGGCCCCGCGCTCCAGCAGAAGTTTGGCAGTCTCGAACGTGGAGTGCGCAGGGTCTACCGGTAGCACCCGTGAATAGCAGGCGCAAATCAGCGGCGCCCAGCCATGCGGGCCAGGACGATTGGCCAACTCTGGTTGCCCATCGAGAAACGCCTTGACGGCGCCAACGTTGCCGGCAGTCGCCGCGCACCAGATGTTGGCCTCGGACAGCCACGGCTTGTCGCGCAACATCTTATGCGCACGGGCGTGAAATGAGCGGTGATCGTAATGCGGATCGTCGTAGCACAGGCATGCAGTTTCCACAAACTCATCAGGCAATCCCTGCTTCGCTGCTTGGACTGCTGCTTTCAGTTGCGGCCAATTGTCGAAACCGGCTTCACGCGCCAGCACGAGCTGGCAATCGGTAAGCCGCGGTTTGATTGCACGGAGTTGCTCTTCGGATAGTCCACCGTATTGCGGATGGGCGGCGCGAATTCGTGCGATGGCTTCGGTCCCGCCCGCGGACCAGGCTTTCTGTAACGTCTTGGCCTGTTTCTTGAGGTTTTCGAGAGACGGATTTGCGGGTAGTGATTGGGTCATGACGACCTCCTTTCATGGGCTCTTGGCCCCGTTGCGCCCGATCGCTCGCATCGTCAGGCTGAAAGGACAGTCGTACGTCCAGAATCAGTTTGTCAGTTCAGGCGGGCTTGGCCCTTTCCGCGAGCCGGTGGCACCCTGAAGTGCTTCAGCCTTGAATCTAACGGATAGGAATCGTTTGCGTCAAGAGAGGCCTTTAGCCTTGTAGAATGTCGGTAGGTCAGGACAACAATTCCGATCGAAAGGAAACATTTCTGAACCGCCGCGATTTTCTCCGATCCGCGGGCGTTGTGTCTGCCAGCCTCGCCTCCCCCCAGACGGCGCACTGGCTTGCAGAAAGCCGAACGTCCGGCAACTGGCGCACGTTCGAAGTGAAAACGCGCGTCGAAATCCTGAAGTTTTCAGGCGTAACGCGGGTGTGGCTTCCGGCGGTGCTCATCAGCGAGACGCCTTTCCAGAAGACGGTCTCCAATGACCTCAGCGCTCCGGGTGGCACGGCGCGGATGGTCGAAGGCAGGGATGACGCGCCCGGCATCATCGTCGCAGAATTTCCCGCCGGCGTGAAGCCGGTCCTCACGCTTACAAGCCGGGTCGCAACACAGAACTATGCGGTCGATCTCTCTGCGCCGGGCAAGGCGCAGAAAGCAACCCGCAGGGAGTTAGAGCAGTATCTCCGGCCGACCAAGCTCCTCCCTACGGACGGCGTCGTGAAAACCACTGCAGCCGAAATTACCCGCGGTGCGAAGACTGACCTCGAGAAGGCGCGCGCCATCTATGAGTGGGTCGTTGACAACACGTTTCGCAATCCGAAAACGCGCGGCTGCGGCGTCGGCGATATCCGCTTCATGCTCGAGTCCAGGGATCTGGGCGGGAAATGCGCCGATCTCAACGCGCTTTATGTCGGCCTGGCCCGTGCCGCGGGACTCCCCGCGCGCGACGTGTATGGTATCCGCACAGCCAAATCGGAACTGGGATACAAGAGCCTCGGGGCGTCGTCAGAAAACATCACGAAAGCACAGCACTGCCGCGCACAAGTGTACGTCGGTGATTATGGCTGGGTCCCGGTCGATCCCGCGGATGTGCGGAAAGTTGTGCTCGAGGAACCACCCGGGAATCGGCCGCTGGACGACGAGATGGTGAAGCAGGCCCGAGCCCGGCTTTTCGGGTCCTGGGAAATGAATTGGGTGGCGTACAACTTCGCGCACGATATTGCGTTGCCCGGATCGGCCGGCGCGCCAGTCGGCTTCCTCATGTATCCGCAGGCTGAAACATCCGGCGTTCGGCTCGACTGCCTCGCTCCCGATACCTTCAAGTACGAGATCACGTCGAGCGAGGCGTCGTCCACGAACGGCTGACGAAAACCCTCAACTTCAAGAGGCGCTGCTTGTCCTTTCACTTTCTCGTCGTCGAGCCGCACACGATCCGATTTCTGGGAGCTGCGGAGAGGTTGTTGGCTCATCCAGTGCAAGGATTAAGATCGGCGGTGATTGCGGGCGGCGCCAGGGGGCCGTTGGGTTACGTTTAGCCGGTAACGATTGTTCAGCCTGACGCGTCGTGCTAGTACATGCGGAAACCCACCTCTTGCTTATGCGCGTCGGGCCTCCTGGTCATAGCCGCCCTCGCGCAACAGCCGCCGCCCGATCCGGCAATCGTAATGGGCAGCCTGGACAAACAGATGGAGCCTCTGGCGACTTCGTGGCTGCACAGCCCCGAGCCGCGCTTGCAGGCATGGGGCGCATACCTGGTGTTGCGCGACCGGCACACTGAACCATTCCCGCTCTCCTGGAAATGGTGGCCAGGCATCCCGTAGTCGAGGCGTTAGCCACACAGGCGGACGTGGACCGGCATGACGCCATGTTGGGTGTTCTCGATGCTCTCATTCAGTTCGGCGCGCAGGTCCCGTCTGGCGATGCACAGCGCATCTACCCGGAGTTTCCCGTACAGTCGCTTATTCTGCTGTCGCGCTCCCAAGAGGAAACATCTCCCGCGCTGCTGACCATTTTTACGAGCGAACGGCGTTGGCCTGCTGCGTGGCTGGCCGCTGGAGCTTTACTGCTGGAGCGCCGTGCCGAGGGTTTTGCCGCAGCCGTCGTCGATGGCATGACCGTACATGCGCAGGTCCTGGTCACCGAGCCCGGTACCGGTTACGGCAGCGGTCGGTCGGGACCGTGCTGCGGCGCCGGCCTCCCGCCCAAAGAAAAAGCCGGCTGGCCGCCGCTAGGTGTCTACGCGTTCGGAGGTTGCGGCGACCGCGTGCAGCCTGGAGCCATGGTTCTGGCGGGAGGAACCGATCCGGCTTATTATCACCGGCAGGTGAACGCCAGCTACTACTCGGACGTTTTGTCCTGCGGCTGCATCCCGGATCAAGATCTGGTGCGCCAGCACTATCTCACCACGCTGCTTTCTGATTCCCCCGAACAACCGCCCGTCCACGCGCACGTATCGCACACCATCGTCTGGCAGAGTCCGGACGACTACCAGAGCGAACTCGCGGCCTTCATCGGCGCACAGCATCACATCTTCGCGGAGCTGGCACGGCGTTTAGGCGAGCGGAACCTCGTGAGCGACGCGGAAGCCAAGTCGATTCACCCCAGGCTGCAGATCCGTGTCTGGGACCAGCGGTCCTCGCGAGAACCTGCGCTCCCGGCCATCACAGAGCTCGCCGAAAACATTACAGCCGAGCCATTCTAAAGCAACAACCGCTTCCCGAGCCGCGAGTTTTTCCCACATCTACCAGGGCAACACAACACGTGCAGAACCCAACGGGCAATTCTCAAAAGCGGACACTAGCCCTCGACACGATCTTGCCAACAGTCAATAGTTCCAGCCACTTACCCAGCCCTCCGAACGGAACCTCGCTTGCTTCTCAGACCACCAAATGATGACCCTCCTGACGGATTTGCGCTACTCTTTTCGCACGTTGCGCAAGATGCCCGGCTTCACCATCGTGGCCTTGCTGGTCCTCGCGCTCGGCATCGGAGCGAACACCGCGATCTTCAGCGTGGTCAATTCGGTGGTGCTGCGTCCGTTGCCGTATCCCGGCGCCGATCGCCTGGCGCTGATCTGGGAGACGGATTTGAAGGACGGCATCCAGCGCGAAGGGCCGTCCGGGCCGAATTTCCTCGACTGGAAGGAGCAGAGTCAATCCTTCGAGGAAATGGCGCTGCTCGAGGTCGGCACCGGCACTCTCACCGGTGAAGGCGAGCCCGAACAGGTTGTCGGTCTGCGCGTGACCACGAATTTCCTGTCGATGCTCGGCGCTCGAACCGTTCTCGGGCGCGGCTTTACGGCGGCTGAGGGCGAAGGGAAAGCACGATACCCGGTCGCCGTTCTCACCAACGGGTTTTGGAAACGCCGCTTCGCATCGGACCCGCGCGTCATCGGTAGAACCCTTCATCATGAATAGCGAGCCGTACACCGTCATCGGCGTGCTCAGCTCCGGATTTCTGGCACCCGCTGCCCACCGACCTTTACGTGCCATGGCCGGTCGCGGAACTGCGCGCCAAGAGCCGCGTGAGCTCATGACTTCGGTGTCATCGCCCGCCTGAAGCCGGACGTCACCTTCGCTCAGGCGCAGGCCGAGTTGAGCGCCATCGCGCGCCGCATCGATGCCCAGACGCCCAGGCTGGCAGGCTGGGATGTAACCGTGGTCGGGATGAAACAGGCGCTGTTCGAATACATTCGGCCCGCGTTGCTGTTGCTCTTGGGCGCAGTGGGACTTCTGCTGCTGCTGGCATGCGTGAACGTGGCGAGTCTGTTGCTGGCGCGCGTCACGGGCCGGCGCAAGGAGATGGCGATTCGCGCGGCATTGGGCGCGCGGCGCGGCCGTCTGATCACGCAGATTCTTAGCGAAAGCCTGCTGCTTAGCCTCATCGGAGGCGCGCTCGGAGTCTTCTTCGCCGTCTGGGGCGTCGACCTTCTGAACGCGGTCCTGCCCGGCACGCTTCCCATGGCGGAGGCCGGAGCCGAGATCCTGCGGCCGGCGATTGGCGTGGATGCCCGCGCGCTCGCCTTCGCGCTGCTCATCTCCACCGGAGCCGCGCTGATTTTCGGACTGATTCCCGCGCTCTATGTCGCCCGCGCCGACGTGAACGAAGCGTTGAAGGCAGGCGGCCGAACGTCTTCCCCATCGCTTGGCCGGACGGCGGTGTGGAGTTTGCTCGTGGCTGGCGAGGTCGCTCTCGCCAGCATGCTGCTGATCGGCGCCGGACTCGCCATGAAGAGCTTCGTGAATCTGCAACACGTGAATCCGGGCATACGGCCCGACCATGTCTTGACGTTTCGCATGCGCCTGCCCACCGACAATCTCTACAAGAGCGATCGCGAACAAGCCGACTTCTATCGGCGCGTGCTCGACAACGTGGAACACATACCCGGCATTCAATCCGCCGGTCTTACCGATGTGCTTCCGCTCGGCCAGCAAAACGACCGCGAGTACTTCACCATCGAAAATCGCCCGCTGCCGCCGGGGCAGTCGCTGGTCGCCGATTTTCGGCGCATCAGCCCGCGCTATTTAAACACCATGGGAATCGCGCTGCTGCAGGGAAGGCTGCTTTCCGATCGCGATGTTCGCGACGCCCCGCCGGTGATCCTGATCGACGAAACGCTGGCGCACCAGTATTGGCCCAACGAGAATCCGATCGGCCGGCGCATGCGGTTGTGGGGTGAATTCCGGGAAGTCGTCGGCATCGTGGGCCAGGTGCATCATTATGGCTTGGAAAAACAGCCGGAGCCCACCATCTACGCGCCCTATGAGCAGATGCCGAACAAGGCCATGGCGCTGGCCGTGCGCACCACGATGGATACCGCAGGCCGTGGTGAAAGCCGTGAAGCAGGCCGTGTGGTCGGTCGATCGCGGCCAGCCGGTGTTTCAGATCCGCAGCATGGACGAGTATCTGTCGCTGGCCGACACCGCGCCTCGCATTTCGACCGTCCTGCTGCTGGTTTTCGCGGGCATCTCGATGCTGTTGGCCGCGCTCGGGATTCATGGCGTCGTTTCCTACGGCGTCGCCCAGCGGACCCGCGAGTTCGGACTTCGCATGGCGCTTGGCTCTACGCCCGGGCAACTCAAAGTCGCTGGTAATCCGCAGCGGCCTCAAGACCGCGCTGATGGGTCTCGCGGCCGGAATGGCCGGCGCCGCCGCGCTGGCATCGGCCCTGCGCGCGCTGCTCTACGGCGTAGCGCCGCTCGATCCCGCCGTAATGGCTGGAGTCGCCGCGTTGCTTCTTACGGTGGCGCTCATCGCGAACTACGTTCCGGCGCGCCGCGCGACGCGCATCGATCCAATGGAAGCGCTGCACCACGAGTAAGCCGTTGCTACAGCGTCTACTCCTATGAAAAGTGGGGCGGGCGCCCTCGCCCGCTGCCGACGCCCTCGTCGGCATTGAGGCCGGTCCGGGGACATGCGCGCGCTTCGTGGTTCGTTGTGCTCCGCAAGGCCACGCCTACTCATACCGCAGGGCGCTCACTGGTTCTACGTCTAAGCACCACTTAGGTCTGGTAACTGGCGTTACTACTCAAATGGAGCGTGCTGGGGCATGTCACGGTGCAGTTCGTCACTGCCGCGGGTTTCGTAAGCGTGACTCTATTCAGGTTCCAGACCCGCTCGCTTAAGCAGCTTACGAAGCTCAGCGAAGCCTTTGTCACCCTCAACTGCAGCCGCCACCGTGCCGTCTCGATCGATGATGATATAAGTAGGGAAAACGCCGACCTGGTAGGGTCGCGGCATCTCGTTTTCAGTCGTCAGCACAACTGAATAGTCGACCGGATGTTCCTTTAAAAACTTCTCAACAACTTCACGGTCCTCACTGACGGAGATACCAACAATCATCAGCTCCTTTTCACCGTACTTGCGGTACAAATCATGAATGGCGGGAGCATCTGCGCGGCAGGGTGGGCACCATGTCGTCCAGAAATCAAGGAGCACGGTCTTCCCCTTGAAACCCGATAGGGTGAGTGGCGTCCCCTTGAGATCGGTCACGACCAAGTCTGGAGCCGGCTTCCCGGCTAACTCACTTTTGATTCTTGTTGCGTTCCAGTGTGAAAGTTCCTTCACTTCCCGCAAATCGGTTGACGGCAGTTGGAATAGGCTCGCGTTAGGAGTAGCGCCATAGCTAAGGCGCTTCAGCACATATGTAGTTTCAGACTGGTAGCCGCCCCTCTGATTATCAATCATCTCAACAGTGAGGGATCCCAGCGCAAGGCCAGTTTCCGTATCGAGCACAATCCGTTGGATGCCTTGAACTAGTGTTATGAAGTGGCCACCAGAGCTGGAAATGGGTCGCGCCCACCTCTTCAGAGGAATCTCAAGAACCACGCACATCTGATCGTTACCCGGAATCCGACACGGCCGCCTCGCCAGTTCTTTCGCCTTTGACGAGTCGATATCGTTCGCCGCGTAAGGCGGCGTCGAATCATCATCTTTGGATTTTCGTTTGGTCCGGACGTATTCGTTCCCGCCTTCTTCCATTCGGAAAAGATCCTTGCCATCAAAAATTCTTATTTGGTTACCAGACCCACTGATGGACCTTTCACGCCATTGTTCTCTTGCTACATCGATAATGAGGTCCCGCTTCAAGGCCTGGGTACCGTGACTCGTCTTGAAGGTCCGCGTAACTTCAAACTCCTGATGAACGCTCGGCAGAGCGTCTCGCTTGGCCTTAAGTTCGGTCCAGAATGTGCTCGTCGGGTTTGAGGTTGCCGCAAAACCGATACTGCCAAGTAAGGCAACAAATCGCATAACGTTCCCGCATCGATTGTATATCCATCGGGCCCGCCGCCAGCTACTTGGATTTGAAGTTTACCGTCACATCCATCACGTGATCGCCTATGCCAGGCTGCGCCTTCGCCTCGTACTTCTTGAATTGCCGAAAATCCACGAGCCGTGAAAAGTCACGGATAAAATCATTCGCATAAAGGAAATCGTAAGGACTCCCGGGCGCCGCTCAGGCGCGCATCCAGCGCGATCACCCGTAGGCGATCCTCGAAGTCACCGGGAAGCTGGATGCTTTGATCGACGTCGTGGATAAACCGGTCAAGCGCAATTCCCCCTACCCCTTCAGCGGCAACAACTCCGACACCCTCACCTTATAAGGATTCTCGAGCGTTCCGACGATCACCCATGCGGCTGAATTCATGTCGCTGATCACTTCTCTGCACCGCCCGCAGGGCGGCATCAGATAAATGTGATCGGGCCCATCGCCGCCGAGCGCGACGATGGTGTCCAGGTCTCCGTGTCCGTGTGCCACCGCGTGGCAGATGGCCGCGACTTCGCCGCACACGTCTGCGAATCCGACATTCGCTTCAATATGGATGCCCGCGAATACCTCTCCGCTTTGGGTCCGCAGAGCGGAGGCTACCTCGTGCCGTCCGGCACGGTAGAGCGTCCGCCTCGTTTCCTTGGCGTGTTCAATCAATTCCAAGTCTTGGACTTCGAGTTTCAAGAGCTGCGCCTCAGCGCTTTGGCGGCGGAATAATGTGATCCACATCCCGCACCCCATACTGCGGTCCGAGTTTCTTGTAATCCTCCGCCGCGCGCGCATTCCGGTCCCAGACAATCTTGCCGTCGCGCACCGTAAGCTGGCAGATTAACCGTTGTTTGCCGTTGAGCTTGCCGCTGGCCGCGTCGTAAAAGCCGAAATCCCCCGAGCGCAACTCCCACACCGCCACATCGGCAATCGCTCCCACTGACAGATGCCCCAGCTCCGGATGCTGAATCTCAACCGCCGGGTTTGCTGTCGACTCGCGAATCACTTCCACCAGCGGCTCGCCCATTGCCAGAAATTTTGACATCGTTGTCGGCATGTCCATCATGCCGGCGTTCATGCTGCCGCCGTGCAGATCGGTCGAGATCGAGTCCGGATAAAATCCCTGCTCGACGGCGGGCGCGGCGTTGCGGAACACAAAACTGCCGCCGCCATGACCCACGTCGAAGATCACACCCCGCTTACGGGCCTGTCGCAGATAATCGTAAAGCTTGCCGTGCTCGTCCACCCACGGAACCGGGGCTCGAAAGCAGTGCGTAGTGATGTCGCCCGGCCGCAGATGCTCGGTCACCAGTTGCCAGTACGGCCGCTCGGGCACGAACCACCCGAAGTCCACCATCACCGGAATGCCAGCCAGCTTGCCTGCTTCCACCGCGCGGTCCACCGACGCCCAGTCTGGCTTTTGATAATGCGCCGACTTCACACCCACCACTACATCCCGATGCTTCTTGGCTAACCGGGCCACTTCCTCCGGCTGGAATTCGCTCTTCTCCTGCTCGGCGGCGTCCGTCAGCATGCCCAGGCCGGAGATGTTGATGAACGCGAATACGCGCGTCTTGGCGCGGTCGATCACGAAATGCCGAAATGTTTCGAACCCGCGCCAGCCCGCGCTCCCGGCATCCGCCATAGTGGTGACGCCGGTGCGAAAGCTGAACGCGTCCGGCTGAATGCTCTCGTCGCCCGCCCACGCGCCGGCCGCGCCCGTCGTAAAGAATAGGTGCGTGTGAATGTCCACCAGCCCGGGCGTGACATAAAGCCCGCTGACATCCACCACTTTCTTGGCTTGCGACGCGCCAATATCCGGCGCTACCGCCGCGATCTTATTGCCCGTAATGGCCACGTCCATCTGCGCATCCACGCCATTCTTCGGATCGATCACGTGCCCGCCCTTGAGGACCAGATCATACTGGGCGGCTGCGGCAAAGCAGAGAACTGCGCCCAGCAGCGCGCCACGCACGAAGGTTTGCATGTCTGGAGTTTTACCACAGAGTGGCGAAGCGCGTTACGCCGCTCTCGGCGGGCCTATTCTAACGACAGTTCGATATGGACTTCCCCGTCTTTGGCCACACCGTACGCATCCTGGAGAATTTTCACGGCGAGTTTCGCAACGTCGCGAGCCTGCTTTTCCGTTATGACCTCGTAAGAACGGGAGAAGGTCTCGATGTCGCCGCCCAGCTCGAAGCCCAGACTCTTGAGTTTCTTCTGCAGCGCGGCGCTGGATATTTTGAGTTTTTTGGGGAGATATTTGCCCGATATCGATTCGCAAAGCACCTGCGGATTGCCAGGGTTTCCGGCGAATTGCACGTAGATATCACCGCAGGAAACCACCATGAAGTTGCCGGCGGCGCCCTCGCGCGTGAGATCGAGGATTCCGGAGGAGATCTCCTCAGCAGCGTTAGCGAGCTTCAACTACGCACCTGCCCTATATCGGCGCGTTCCGTCACCATCAGCGTGCGAAGCCCAGCTTTCGCAGTGTGGCGGCAGGCTCGTCATCCTCGAACTTGGTAACGGGTTCCTTCTCGTGACCGTTCTCGAGAGCCACACCCGCCGGCGGATCACCGAACGGGAAAGTTTTTTTCAGCAACCCGAGATCGTTGGATACGCCCGCGCGCAGGCCGGTGTCGTGAAGAAAATCCGGCGCGAACTGCGGCTGTGTCGTGGGTACGATCACCAGTCTGGTGTTGCCCCAATCCAGCTTGGCCATTCGCTTACCCGCGTCCAGGCAGTGCGTACACTCTGGATCGAAGAAGAAAATGAAAACGCGGCCCTGCTGCGTGGAGAATGGTTTTCCGTCCACCGTGATGGTGGATGGTGCTTTGGTGCCGCGCAACTTCACCGCAGATGCGCCATAAGAAACCATCGCGAATACCGTTACCGCGCACGCCACGATGATGGCGCTGCGCTTGCTTTGAGCCGGCCCTGCCCAGAAACCTGCCAGCACCGCGAACAGCAGCATGACGGCGTCGCCTACGAAAAACCCCGGTCCTACCGCACGCTTGATCCACGGAAAGCAATTGCACTCCGCCCCGTGCAATGCGGTGTAGTTGGCGCCGATGTAAATCATGAACGCAAGCAGAAGCGCCGAGCCCAGCCAAGCGCCCCACTTCCGGAATCGCGGCACCAGGATCAGAACCGCCGCCACGGTTTCCGCGATACCCAGCAGCAGGGCCGCCGCCAGGCTGAGTTTTTCAGGAACTCTGGCCTGCGCCAGCCGGGCCGCTGCGCCATAAGGGTCCGTCACCTTCCAAAGTCCCGCCACCATGAACAGCACCGAGGTCAAAATCGCCGAAATCCAGTTGAGGCTGGTCTTCCATCCAGGCAGTTCCAGCGGGGCTAGAGCGGAAGCCCTCTGTGCCATACTGTCGTTCATGTTGTATATTCTAGCGTTGTTTACGATGGCGGCGTTTCCACAGGCCGATCTCGCCGTCACCGGCGCTCGAGTATATACCGTAAACCCTGCAAATCCAACGGCTTCTGCGATCGCCGTAAAGACCGGAAAAATCCTCGCCGTGGGTGAAGATGTCACTGCCTTCATCGGCCCGGCGACGCGCAAAATCGATGCCCGCGGTGCCACAATTCTCCCCGGTTTCATCGATTCTCACGGCCATATGAGCGCTCTCGGCGACAGCCTCGAGATTCTCGATCTGCGCACGACCCGGTCTGAACAGGAAATCGCAGACTTGGTGCGCAAAGCCGCGCTCGGCCGCAATTCGGGCGATTGGATTCGCGGCCGCTCCTGGGATCAGAACAATTGGCCGAGCCGGCAGTTTCCCACCAGCGCCGCACTGTCCGCCGCCGCTCCCGATAACCCCGTCTACCTGACCCGAGTGGACGGACACGCCGGCTGGGTAAACCGCAAAGCCATGGAGATCGCCGGGCTAACGTCCACGACTCCCGATCCTCCCGGCGGCAAGCTCTTGCATGATGACTCCGGCCAGCTCACTGGCGTCCTGATCGATCGAGCTCAGGAATTGGTTACCCGTAAGATTCCGTTGCCGGCGCCAGAGTTATTGCGCGAGCGCTTGCGGCGCGCGGCCGCCGAATGTGCCCGGCTGGGCATCACAACGGTGCACGATGCCGGTGTCAGCTCTAACGAACTCGATCAGTACCGAGCGCTGATTCAGGATCACAAGCTGCCCGTTCGGGTGTATGCCATGATCGGCGGCGAGGGCGATTTGTGGCGCGAGTCCCTTAAGCGTGGTCCGGAGATCGGCGAGCGTCTGACCGTGCGCAGCATCAAGCTCTACGCCGACGGCGCACTGGGTTCCCGCGGCGCCGCGCTCAAGCAGCCATACTCCGACGATTCCGGCAACACCGGCTTGCTCATGCTCCGATCGCCGGATATCGAGCGCGTGGCCCGCGATGCCGTGGCGCATGGGTTTCAGGTCAACACCCATGCTATCGGCGACCTGGCCAATCGAACTGTACTCGATGGATACGCTGCCGCGCTCGGCGGCCCCAACGATCACCGGTTCCGCATTGAACATGCGCAGGTGGTTTCGCTCGAAGACATCCCGATGTTTGAGCAGTTCTCCATCATCGCCTCCATGCAGCCCACTCATGCCACCAGCGACATGCCGTGGGCCGAGGCTCGCCTGGGCCCCGAGCGGATAAAGGGCGCGTATGCCTGGCGGCGCTTTCTTTCGTTCGGTGTGCACGTCGCCAGTGGTTCGGATTTGCCGGTCGAGAGTCCCAATCCCCTCTGGGGTTATTACGCCGCCGTCACCCGGCAGGACCGCAGCGGCATTCCCCCCGGGGCCTGGTTCCCTGACCAGCGCATGACGCGTGAGGAAGCCCTGCGGAGCTGGACCATTGAGGGCGCCTACGCCGCATTCGAGGAAAAAATCAAAGGCTCGCTCGAGCCTGGGAAACTTGCCGACTTCGTCTTGCTTTCCGATGACATCACGCGCATCCCTCCCGCCGAAATCCTCAAGACGCACGTGGTGATGACCGTGGTCGGCGGCGAGGTCGTCTACGCGCCATGAGCACCGCACTGCTGTTGCTCCTTTTCGCCTCGGATGCGCAGACGCTGCTGGATGAAGTCGTCGAAGTCCCGCCGTCCGAGTGGCGCTACGCACCAGTCGTCCTGAAGCAGCCGCCTGTCACCATCGAGTACGAATATCACGTGATTTCGGGAGACGGCGCGGTTCGCGCGGCTCTAGTGAATCTGGAGGGTTTGGAAGACCTGAAGAAGGGGGATCGCGACTCACTCGGTTCCGGCGGATTTCAGAAACAGGCAAGCTTCAGCCGTCTGATCAGTGTGCCCGATGAATACGCCGTGGTGATCGAAAACGGCGGGCATAGCCGCGCCAGCGTAAGACTGCGAGTCTCCTTGGATTTTTCTGAGCGCGGCCGGCCGCGGGCGCGCTATCTTTCGCCGGAGCGCCGCGGGGCGGTCATCGCCGTCAGCGCCACGGTGTTTCTGGCCATCGTGCTATTTTCCGCGCGAAAACTGCGAGGTGCCATGCGCTGAAGCGGGTCAGCCATTCTTAGTCGCCGTACGCTAACGCCGCTTGCTCTTCGCCAAAAGCCGCGCTACAACCGGCTCGGAAGCCAAGCTGAAGAATCCCTTGGCGTCCTCTTCGAGTGCCCCGGATGCTTCCGCGATACGCGCAAAACAATCCAGCCTCTCGTCCAAACTCATCTGCCGCCCGCTCAGGCTCTTTACCAAGCGATCTAGCAGCGCGAGCTTCGCTTCCAGATTTTCGCGGATCTGTTCTTCGTTCTCATTCAGAAAACGGTCGGCTTCTGATTCCGCCCGGCGCAGTTCTTCCTCGCTCCACTTTGAATAATCGTTCTTCTGATAGCGGCCCATGACTGTGCGAAACCTCACACTCTTCCTTTCATGGTACCGGATATCTAAGCCCCCTGAAAGTTAGCCGAAGGTTAAGGGCGTCTTGTCGCTCTTTCAACCTAAGCGCTGGCCGACCAACGCCAGGAACTCGTCGCGGGTCTCTTTGCGGCTGCGGAACGCGCCCAGCATGGCGCTGGTGACCGCGCCGGAGTGCTGCTTCTCCACGCCGCGCATCATCATGCAGAAGTGCCGCGCCTCGCAGATCACGCCCACGCCGACGGGATCGATCAGTGTCCTGAATGGTCTGCGCGATCTCCTGCGTCATCCGCTCCTGAATCTGCAGCCGCCGCGCGAAGACATCCACGATGCGCGGAATCTTGCTCAGCCCGATCACGTGGCCCTTGGGGAGGTAAGCCACGTGCACTTTGCCGAAGAACGGCAGCAGGTGGTGCTCGCACAGGCTGAAGAACTCGATGTCCTTCACGATCACCATCTCGTCGTACTTCACGGCGAACAGCGCGCCGTTGACCACTTGCCGCACATCCGTGCGGTAGCCGCTGGTGAGAAAACGCAGCGCCTTCTCCACGCGCTCGGGAGTGCGCGCCAGGCCTTCGCGGTCCGGATCGTCCACCAGTTGTTCGAGAATCCTTGCGGACCAGGGAGCGAACGACGTCTCGGCCGCCAACTCCAAGCCGGCATTTTCACGACGCGCTTATGCTTGGCCATGGTTCCGATACTTCAAAGATGTTTCGCGGCGTCTCGGCGATGCGGACTTTTTCCAGAGCGCGGCCATGCGCCGGGAAACGCCGTCGGCCAGCTCACCGCTTGAGCCGCCGGTAGATCTCTCGCGCCAGATTTTCCGTGGTCGGCACCAGTTCTTCGAAGACCGTGCCGATCTCGGCATTCAGGTTTTGCTGGTCGAACGGTTCGATCACCTGCTCCTCCACCAGCCGGTCCAGCGCGCGCGGATCCAGAGCGCGGCCCGAGCGATCTGTCCACCGGCCCGCGCGCGCTGACTTCGATCACGTAGTTGTGACCGTGGCCGTAAGGATTGTTGCACTTGCCGTACAGTTCGCGATTTTCGCTGTCCGACAAGTCCGGGCGGCGTGCAGCCGGTGCGAGGCCGAGAACCGGTACGCGCGCGTGACGCGAATCACGCCGCTTCCCCAAAATAATCGACGTACAGGTCGTCCGTCTCGTACACCCGGACGGCGTGCAGTGCGGCCGCCCTCCTGTGCGAGACGTGCGGCTCCAGGCGATTCCAGATGTCGATGGCGATATTCTCCACGGTCGGCACGACGCGGTCGAAAGGCGGAACTTCGTAGTTCAGAAACCGGTGATCGTACGGTCTCGATCACTTCGCGGTTCACCACATCCTTCAGCTTTTTCAGATCGAGCACCATGCCGGTCACCGGATCGGGATCGCCCTCCACCGTGACTTCGATCACGTAATTGTGGCCGTGGCCGTGCGGATTGGCGGCGGCGCCGAACAACTCCTCGTTCTCGCGGTCGCTCAGCAATGGGTTGCGGCAGACGTGCGAAGCCGAGAATTCTACGCGTTTCGTAATAAGCATGTGTAGGACGGACGCCGTGGACCGCGCAGATACAATTTGATTATAAGTTACCATGATGCAGATGTGTGAAAACCGACCGCATCTTGCAGATCTCAATCGGCGTGCTGTCTGTGCCGCCTTCGTGTATGTGATCTTTGTAACGTTGCACGAGCGTATCGTGCAGGGTGGGCGATTCGGCGCCCGATTTTTCCATCACCGCCGATGACGGCCGCACGATTTCGCGCGCACAGCTTCGGCGGCAAAGCTGCTGGTGCTGAACTTCTGGGCAACCTGGTGCGCGACGTGCATCGAGGAGCTCCCTTCGCTCGACCAATTTCAGCGCGACCTCGCCAACTCCGGAGTCGTGGTGCTGGGCGTCAGTGTGGACAAAGATGAAAAAGCCTACAAGCGTTTCCTTTCGCGCGTCAACGTCTCTTTCTTGACCGCGCGCGACCCGGACAACAAGATCAACGCCGAATACGGCACCTTCAAATTTCCCGAAACCTACATCATCAATCGCGACGGCAAGGTGCTGCTCGAAAATCATCAGCTCCACCAACTGGACCGACGACAAAATGATGAACTACGTGAAATCGCTGCTCTAGCACGACGCAACCGCTCCCTTTGGTCACGGCTCAGTATCGGTCGGGCTTTGCTGAGCCGCGACCAGAGGAAGCGGTACTAAAATTCGGACCGCGTGCGGCCTGTCCCCGTTCTCTCCATGCTCTCCCCTAAAGCCAAAGACAAGCTGGCCCAACTCCTGGGCCCGCGCGGATACCTGGACCGGCCCGAGGATCTCTCGCTCTACGAATACGACGGCAGCGTCGATAAGGCGCGTCCGGACATCGTCGTGTTTCCGCGCTCGACCGAAGACGTGGTCGCCATCGTCAAGATCAGCAGCGAGTTCAAAGTGCCCATCGTGGGCCGCGGCGCGGGCACCGGCCTGAGCGGAGGCGCGATCGCGCGTGGCGGGCGGAATCATGATCGGTTTCGCGCGCATGAACCGCATTCTCGAAATCGATTTGGAAAATGAGCGCGCCGTGGTGCAGCCCGGCGTGGTCAATCTCGATATCACGCTGGCGGTCGCAGCCGCACGGTTATTTTACGCGCCCGATCCGTCGAGCCAGCGCGCCTGCACCATTGGCGGCAACGTCGCCGAGAACGCCGGCGGCCCGCACACGCTTGGCCTACGGCGTCACCACCAATCATGTGCTGGGTCTGGAGGTGGTGCTGCCGGATGGCTCTGTCTTCATGACCGGCGGCAAAGGAAATCGACCTTCCCGGCTACGATCTGACCGGACTGCTCACAGGCTCCGAGGGCACCATGGCGCTGGTGACCAAAGTCATCGTGCGCCTGATGCGCAAGCCCGAGCTGGTGAAAACCATTCTGGCGATCTACGATTCTCCGGACGACGCTGGCCGCACCGTAGCCGAGATCACGGCTCGCGCCATTACTCCGGTCGCGATCGAGATGCTCGACGGCGTGATGCTGCAGATGGTGGAAGAGGCGACGCATGCCGGCTACCCGATGGACGCCGCGGCGGTGCTGCTGATCGAGCTCGAAGGTTTGCGCGAGATGGTGGAGGAGCAGGTGGAACAGATCCGCGAGGCTGCCTGTTCCTGCGGCGCGCGTGAAGTGCGGCTGGCCAGATCTGCCGAAGAGCGCGAGCTCTTATGGAAAGGCCGCAAGAACGCGTTCGGCGCGGTAGGCCGCGTGAGTCCAACCTATTACGTGCAGGATGGCGTGGTCCCGCGCACCAAAATCGCTCCAACGCTCCGCTTCATCGGCGAAGTCGGGAAGAAGTACGGGCTCACCATCAGCAACATCTTTCACGCGGGCGACGGCAACATGCACCCCATCATTCTGTTCGACGCGCGGCGCGAGGGCGATCTCGAGAAAACCAAGGCCGCGGGTGAAGAGATTCTGGAGTACTGCATCTCGGTAGGCGGCTCGATCACCGGCGAGCACGGCGTCGGCATGGAAAAGAACGAGATGATGGCCCGCCTGTTCTCCCCCGAATCACTGGACATGATTCGCAGCTTCAAGCTCCTGTTCGATCCCGACAACCGGCTGAACCCCGGCAAAGTGCTGCCTACCGGAAAAGGCTGCCTGGAAATCCGCCAGCCCGCGCTCGGGCCACGCGCACAGACCTACTAACCGCTCCGCCTAATGTTCGTACGGGGACATAGGTAACGAGCCGTGACCGGCAGGGAGCGGTTGCAGTGGGGTAGCGTCATGCCATGGGGACGAATCCTGTGCGAAGTAGCCGTCCCCATCTCTTGCCAGCTGTGAGAAAATACCATCAGAACGCTATGCCCATCTACGAGTACAAATGTCAAGATTGCGGTACCAAGTTTGAAAAACTCCTGCGGCGCTCGTCGGAAGCCTCCGACTTGAACTGCCCCTCTTGCGGGCAGAAGCACCTGAACCAGGAGTTCTCTACCTTCGCGGCACGCGCCAACGGGGCGCCCGCACAGAGCGCCGAAGCACCCATGTGCCCCAGTGGCATGTGCAGTAATCCTGGCTTTTGCGGCCGCAACTAAAATGGCGACGCCATCCACGAACCTCAATCTCGAGGTCAGGGGACCCCTCAACGACGCCTATCGCGAGATCCTGAGCCAGCCGGCGCTCGAGTTTCTGGGTCAATTGGCGAACCAGTTCGACACCCGCCGCGTGCATCTGCTCGAGCAGCGGCAGGCGCGGCAGGGCGAGATCGATCGCGGAAAGCTGCCCGACTTTCTGGAAACCACCGCGCGCATCCGCGAAAGCGACTGGACCGTGGCCCCGATTCCCAAAGATCTGGAAGACCGCCGCGTCGAGATCACCGGTCCCGTGGACCGCAAAATGATCATCAATGCGCTGAACTCCGGCGCGAGCGTCTTCATGGCGGATTTTGAGGATTCCAATTCGCCCACCTGGCAGAACAATATTGAAGGCCAGCTCAACCTCCGCGACACGGTGAAGCGCACCATCACCTTCGCCAGTCCCGAGGGCAAGCAGTATCGGCTGAATGACAAAACAGCGACGCTTCTGGTCCGGCCGCGCGGCTGGCACCTGACAGAGAAGCACGTTCTTGTCGACGGTAAACCGATGTCGGGCTCGCTGTTTGACTTTGGTCTCTATTTTTTCCACAACGCCAGAACGCTGATCGAGAAGGGAAGCGGACCGTACTTCTACCTGCCCAAACTCGAGAGCCATCTGGAAGCGCGGCTGTGGAACGACGTGTTCCTGTTCGCGCAGAATTACGTGGGCATCCCGAAAGGCGCCATCCGCGCGACCGTCCTGATCGAGACCATCCTGGCGGCATTCGAGATGGACGAGATTCTGTACGAACTGCGCGAGCACTCTTCCGGCCTGAATTGTGGGCGCTGGGATTACATTTTCAGCTTCATCAAGAAGTTTCGAAACCGTCCTGACTTTCTGCTGCCAAATCGCGCGCAGGTCACCATGGATCGCGATTTCCTCAAGGCGTACGTTGACCTGCTGATCCAGACCTGCCACCGCCGCGGCATTCACGCCATGGGCGGCATGGCCGCACAGATTCCCATCAAGAGCGATCCCGAAGCCAATGAGAAAGCCCTCGAAAAGGTCAGGCAGGACAAGCTTCGCGAAGTGAAAGCGGGACACGACGGCACATGGGTGGCGCACCCCGGCCTGGTTCCCGTCGCCAAGGAAATTTTCGATCGCTACATGCCGCAGCCCAACCAGATTTCCGTCAAGCGGGAAGACGTCAAAATTTCGACGCCCGACTTATTGAAAGTGCCCGCTGGCGACATCACCGAGCAGGGCTTGCGACTCAATGTCGATGTCGGCATCCAGTATCTGGAGTCCTGGCTGCGCGGCAACGGTTGTGTGCCGATCTATAACCTGATGGAGGATGCGGCGACTGCCGAAATCTCTCGTGCCCAGGTGTGGCAGTGGCTCCGCCACGGCGCGCGGCTGAGCGACGGCCGCAGCGTGACGCGCCAGTTGGTCACCCAGACCATCGCCGGTGAATTGGCGGGGCAGAAGGAACGCCTCGGCGCAGCTCGTTTCGAGTCCGGCAAATTCGCGCTGGCGGCTCAATTGTTCGAGCAGATGATGACCGGCGGCGATTTTCCGGAATTCATGACGCTAGCGGCGTACAACCACATCGACTGACCGCATCCACGCCTCGGTCTCCTCGAACGATCGCACGCCTTCCACGGCGCCCAGCTGCTGGATGGTCAGCGCGCCCACTGCATTCGCAAACCTCGCAGCCTCGGCATAGGAGCGATCCCGGAGCAGCGCCGCGAGGAACGCGCCGGCGAAGCAATCGCCGGCCCCGTGGTATCCACCACCGGCACATCGAACGCCGGACATTCGATCGTTATCCCCGGCCCGAAGACCGCACAGCCGCGTCCGCTCCGTTTCAGGACCACCGTGCGCGCGCCGCGCTCTTGCATCACTACAGCTGCGCGGGCGGGTTCGGATGTTCCGGTCAGCATCCGCGCCTCATCCTCGTTCATGAACAGCAGATCCGTGAAGGGCAGGCATGGCGCCAGGTCGGCCATCCAGCGGTCCAGCGTGTCCCACTGCGTGTCCACCGATGTCGCCAGGCCGGCTTCGCGCGCTCGGCGCAGCAGGTCAGCAGTCTGCGGGCGCAGCTTGGGCAACCCGAACACCGACGCCAGATGGAAATGGGACATGTCGCGCGTGACTTCTGTTGTGAACTGAATCGGTTCGGCAAACGCCTCGCTGCTCGCGCCCAGCTGGTGCAGGAACATGCGTTCGCCAGAGCTATTCACCAGCGCCACAGTCGTCGCGGTCGCTGCGGCCGATCGTGCGATCCACGCCGTATCCACTCCGGCGGCTGCGAGTTTGTGCACGGCTAAATCGCCGAATGCATCCGCGCCCACCATTCCCAGCAGGCGCACTGGAGTTCCCAGCTTGCCCAGAGTATAGGAGGTGCTTGCGCCATTCCCGCCCAGGTGCTGCTCGATGGTCTCCACCAGCGTGGTCGTTCCCCACGGGAAACGGTCCACGGGCCGCACCAGAATGTCCACCACGAGATTGCCGCAGCAAAGAACTCCGCTCATCGCGCCGGGATCGCCTACAGAGCTCCACCTGCAAGCGATTCGATAAACACAGGCGGCAGTGGCCATCGCCCCAGCACGCGCCTGCCGGCCTGCTGGAACACTCCAGCGGTCAGCACGCCGCTCAAGTCCTTGGGATCAGGTTTTTGGTTTTCGCGCGTGATGGTATCCCGCAGCAGGAACGTGGCGCGCTGCAGTTGCACGGCAAGCGCCGCGGCATCGGTTGAAGAACGGCAAGTCACCGCCAGCCTGGCCTCGAACTGCGAGCCGTCCGGGCCGAGCGAGAGCAGAATCTTGTCGGCCGATGCCAGCGCCGTGGCGAACACGTGAGCCCCGCCGGGCAACTGGCGTGCGCCTTTCAGGTTTTCCGCGGGGATCGAAAACCAGACCGGATCGAGTGGAAGTTCGAGCGGCTGGACCGCCCCACTGTACGCCTGCTGCAGGCGGACGGCCGCGGAGCTGTCGTTGCTCACCGCGAGCGCCATCAGGTTGGATTGCAGAGGATAAAACGAGATTCTGCGCTCCGGCGTACTGCCCGGCATGCAGCACATGTGGCTGCGGCAGTTTCCGCCTTGAGACTCGGCATAGGTCTCCAGCTTCTTCCAGTCGAACCGCCCTTTGATAACGAAAAACTCGCCGTCATTGCTAAAAGAAACGGCAGCCAGATCGAGATCGTTCCGGTAGTCGAAGCCTGAAGCGCGTACGAACCCTTGGTAATCGGGCTCTTCGCCTTTGGATTGCGAGAGGAGTTTCAGGAAACCGTCGCGGCGCAGCGCCTCGAAGTCGACAAACAGAATGGCCGCATTCTGCGCGGGAAGGCGGCGCAACATGCCAGCCGGGCTTTGTGCGGCCATGCGGGCCCGCTCGTAAAGGCCTAGCCAGACGATGCCCGCAAGCATTACCAATGCAATCCCGACCCACCAGGCGCGGAGTTTCACGAACCCAGTATCACACGGCGGCCGCAGCCAGTTCGGCCACGCGCGCCTGTTTCCACAGCTCGATATAGGGCTTGAGCTGCGTCATCATGGTGCGGAACTGATCGAGCGTGAGTGACTGCGCGCCGTCGCTCACCGCCTTCTCCGGATTGGGATGCACTTCCACAATCAGGCCGTCAGCGCCGATCGCAACTGCCGCGCGCGCCACTGCGGGCACCAGGCTGCGCTTGCCGGTTGCATGGCTGGGATCGAGGATCACCGGCAGGTGCGTCATCTCGTTGAGCACGGGCACGGCGGCGATGTCGCAGGTATTGCGCGTGGCGGTTTCGAAGGTGCGGATGCCGCGCTCGCACAGCAGCACATTGGAATTGCCGTGCGCCACGATGTACTCGGCGGACATCAGCAGTTCTTTGATGGTGGAACTCATGCCGCGCTTCAGCAGCACGGGCCGCCCGCACTTGCCCAGCGACTTCAGCAGCGCGAAGTTCTGCATGTTGCGCGCGCCCACCTGCATGATGTCGGCGTATTCGGCCACCAGGTCCACATCCCGATCGCTCATCACCTCGGTGATGATCGCGAGCCCGGTGGCCTCCTTGGCCTTGCGCAGCAGCTTCAGCCCTTCCAGCTCCATGCCCTGAAAATCGTAAGGCGAGGTGCGCGGCTTGAACGCGCCGCCGCGCAGAATGCGTGCGCCGGCTTTGCGCACGCCCTCGGCGGTCTCCATGATCTGCCGCTCGGATTCCACCGAGCACGGCCCCGCCATCACCATGAATTCGTCGCCGCCGATTTCGAGGCCGTTCACGCGCATCTGCGTGCGCTCCTTCTTGAATTCCTTGCTGACGAACTTGTAGGGCGCCGAGATGCGCACGGCGCGCTCCACGCCGGGCGTGGCTTCGAGCGATTCGAGACACGCCGTCACGTCGCCGATGCCGACCACGCCGATCACCACGCGCTCCTCGCCTTCGATCGAGTGGACCTTATACCCGAACTCCCGAATCCGCTCGCAAACGTGATCGATCTCCTCCCGCGTGGCGTGAGGCCGCATCGAAATAATCATGATCTTTCGAACCTCCCGTAGAAATAAAAAACCCACTCTTCCGAGTGGGTTGGCTTTTTCGAAACTGCTTGGTTTCTAAACCAACGCCACTCTACGCGATCTTGGTAAAGTACCAAAATCGGTACCTAAACGAGCTGGCGAAGGCCCTGGACATCGAAACGGCAGTATATCGCTAATTCGCTGAGCAAAGCAAGCCGGTCCGCATGAAAAGTCCCAAGCATTTCACACGTGTATCGGAAGATCTTGGCTTCACTTCGACGCGCGCAACTCTGCCAGTGCCGTTTTCGCCCGCTCGATGTTAGGTCCATTCGGCGACTGGTCGATATATGTCTGCAGATGTTTCGTGGCTCCGTCCATCTCGTGCTTGGCAGCCAAAACGATCCCGAGCAGATATTCCAATTCCGGGTACCGATGCTCCGTGTCGATCTTGAGTCCTTCGGCGGCGCTTTTTTCTACGGCATCGGCGTTTTTCAAATTCAAATTTCCGAGTGCGTTCAACTCATAGGCTCGCGGAAAAGCAGACGGATTCAGATCGATCGCTTTCTGAGAATGCTCCACGGTCGCCGGCCAATCGCTTCGCAAGGAATCCACTACAGCAAGCTGGATCAAAGGGGCCGCAAACTTCCCATCCGCCCGCGCTGATTCCGCAAACGATTTCTGCGCCCCGTCGCGATCGCCGTCGCTCAGTTGGAGAAGGCCGAGGCTGAGCCACGCCTCACTGTAGCCGGGATAAGCGGCCGTGGCCTTCAGCAATGACGCCTTGGCTGCTGCCCAGGCCTGTTTCGCCGCCTCATCCAGACCTTTCTCATACGCCTTCTTGGCAGCCTTGTTGGCTTGCGCACTGGCGCCGCTTGTCAATGCGTTTGTTTCCGAGGACAAGGGCTGCAGAACGATCTTGCCCACTTTGGTGCTGGAGTCCGGTTTCACTCCCTCCAATGGCTTGGTCTCGGAGCGGTACCCGTCCAGAGTGGCGCGCAATACGCAACCTTTCGTGTCCTTCATCGGGCTCAAAACGCCTGGATTGAAGTTGAAACGACCCCTTGAATCCGCGACGGCAATGACTTTCTCGGTACCTCCACAAACCGCGTAAATCTCTACAAGCCCGTCCGGCACGGCTCCGTCTGTCAAAGCGACCTGGCCTCGCACTACGGGCTCGCCTGCCGGTGTCGCGTCGCCCGTCTTGATGTCGCCGCGGGATTCCGTCGTGGAGGTCGGCGGCGTAGGACGAGCCATACCGGGACCCTGAGCGAAACCAATTACGGCGCCGGCGACGAAGGTACTGATCGGCACAGCAAGCCTGATATGAGTCCTCATCATGATTTTGATTGTAGCGCCGGAATGCAACTACCGGCGTTATCGCCGGGGCAGGATCTCGGGATCAATCTTCGTGGCCAGCGCTCTTGCTCGTTCGCTGCCTTGCGTGTCAGCATGCTCCGCCAGCATCATGCTCAGGTTGTAGTAGAGTTTTGCCGACAGCGGATCCACTTGCAGGCCCTGGCGGCACGCTTCGATGGCATTCTGCCAGTCGCCGGCGGAGTATAACGCCGCGCCGAGGTTCTCATACACCGCGACATTATCCCGGTCGAGGTCTACGGCGCGGCGGAAGGCTTCGATTTGCCCGGCCCGATTCGCCGGACTGCTCAGCGTCAGGCCGAGATCGAACTGGGTGGTGGAATCCTTGGGATACAACCCGGCGGCAAAGCCCAGAACTTCCGAACCTTTTTGCACCGCTCCATTTTCTCCGAGTGTGACGCCCATGAAGGTGAGCGCGCGCAAAAAGTTCGGATAGATTTTAAGCGCCTGTTGATCCTTCTCCAGAGCGCCTTTGGCATCGCCGTGAAGTTTCAAGTCGGTCGCTTGTTGAAAAAGCTGGTCGGCCTCTAGCTTAAAATCGCGCGGCATGCGTTGCACGATGATCCAGTGGTTGCCCATATCAATGATGCCGCTCGTCTCCCCGTCTCCGAGCTTTGCGGCTGCCACGCCGACCTTCGGGTCCATCTGCGACAGCGTCATCTCACCCACGTATCCGCCGCCCGGCGCTGTGGCATCGGCGGAAAGATCATGCGCGACGTCGAAGAAGGCATCTCCGTTCGCAAGCCGCCGAACTGCCGCTTCAGCTTTCGCGCGCTCGTCGGTGACGATGATGCGGAGGCACTCGCGCAAGGGTGAATCTGCGAACGCAGACTGTCGTCGTGCTTCGGAGACTTGATTGCCTGTTCGGGATGCACGCGAATCCAATGGTCCGTCGTATGAAATGCGCCCACATTTACCAGTCGGCATGTGACAGCCAATGCACTTGTCGCCGGCATTGACCGGGCAGATCGCCGCCCGGTGCTCCACCGCGGCGGAATGGCAGCCTAGGCAGACATTCACCGATACTTTCTCTAGCTCCGCGTGCGGCGCATCACGATGGGGATCGTGGCAGCGCGTGCAGGTCAACGCCCCGCCGGTTTGGATAAAGCACTCAGAATTGCGAAGGGCTGGGACCTGACTCGACACCAGCAATTCTTTCGGAAGGGGATCGGATTGATACGAGAACCCGTTGTGGCATTGGGCGCAGATTTCCAGGCTCTGCTCGCTTGTGAGCTTCCTTGGATTGATGATGCCGGTACCAGGTTTGCCATTGCCGACCGCTTGTACATGCTGCAATCCCGGTCCATGGCAGCCCTCGCATCGCACTCCGCCTTGCTTGCCGGCTCCGAGTGTATTTGGCCGGCCGTGACAGGTGAGACACTTCCCCTCGAATGTCGGACTCAACACCCGGCCAAGTGCGGTTTCGTACGATCGGGGCATCTCCGAGGGGAAGCCCGGCGAGAGTGCGAGCTCATGATGAGGCGTGTTATAGCAATATCGGGTTTCGATAAGCGCCGCGCGCTCCAGCGGCATGCCGCCCAAAGTTTCGATCGAAGCGAGAAAGCTGAGTCCGTTCCGCTCCCCGCCGATCATGACCTTAACCGGCAGGCTCACGTTCGATCCGTCGGGCATGACCGCGGAGTAGATGAAGCGATCGCCCTGTCGCCGGACCTCAGACCCCAAGGCCCGGCCGTTGTAGTTGACAGGCAGCAACGAAGTGGTCGCACCATGCCACGTCCTGGCCATGGCGGTATTTGCCTGGCTGGCGGCGATGTCCTGGTGGCACGAGCTGCAAACCTCTGCGCCCGCGTAGCGCGGCTCGTTCGCGTCCGCGGCGAAACAAACTAGCGTCAGGAACAGTATCAGGGCTAAAGCGGTCCCATAACGAGCCGTGACCAAAGGGAGCGGTTGCGGCATGATCCTAGTTCTTCGGCGTCGAGCTCGAACCCACCAGCGCCGTGTAGCGGTCGTTCTCCATCTTCGCCTTCTCCATCAATCCCTGCTTCCGGTATACCTGCGCCAGCATAAAGTGAACCGGCGCATTTTGAGGAGCCAGCTCCACCGCCTTCTCCAATTCAGCCTGCGCCTTTTCCAGTTGATTCAGCCGCGTATACGCTTTTCCCAGTTGCCGGTGAATGCGATAGTCCTGGCGACATCCGGCGGGCGGCTTCGAGCAAATAGGTCAGGCCCTCGTCGACACGATCGCCATCCGCAAGCAGGCTGCCCAGATTTAGGAAAGGTCCGGAGTTTTTCACGGCTGAATCCGCCTGCCACGCGATGGCATTGCGGTAAGCGGCGATGGCTTCCTCGGTTCGATTCAAACCCTCATACGACAAGTCCAAGGTTGTCCTCGGCTTTGACGTCCTTTGGGATCAAGTTTCAGGCATTGCTGGAAAGCGCTTGATGGCTTCATCAAACCGGTTCTCGTTGTATTTCGTGCGGCCAAGATAATACCAGCCGAGCGAATCCTTCGGATTCCACTCAACCGCCTTCGTGAACCATTTGTCGGCGTCCGGATAATCCTTCATCAGGACGTAATCGCTGGCCACTGCTTCCAGGTCCGCCGCGCTAGGCTTGCGGTACCTGGCGCCTTCCGTGTATTCAGCCAGTGAGGATTTCGGGTCCTGCTTCTTGAACAGGATGTATCCGAGGAGGTAGTGCGCATCCGCCGAGTTCTTGCGAATCTCCAGGTAACGCCGGATCACCTGCTCGGCTTCGCTCGATTTACCCAGGTCCAGGAGCGCGCGGGCTTCAGCCAGCGGCGTCTCGGGCGTGGAATGGGCTCCCGTCAGCTCCGCGTAGCGTGCGGTTTCCGCCTGCGCTTTGTCCGCCAAACCAAGCTTTCGATACACCTGGGCCAGCAGAAAGTGAGATCGGAGCGTTCTGCGGGGCCAACTCCACCGCTTTCTCGAGCTGGGTCTGCGCCTCTTCCAGCCGGTTCAACTGCAGATAGCCTTTTCCCAGCTCCCGGTGCCCTCGGGAATCGCCAGGGGCGATCTGAATCGCTTGAGCGAGGTATAGCTCGGCCTCGCCTGGGCGCTGATTCTCGACAAGCAGAGTGCCGAGATTGAGGTACGGCCCAGGATTGTTGCGAGCGCGCGTCCAGCGCAATGGCTTTGCGGTAAGCCGCCAGTGCGTCCTCGGTCTTGCCCAGTCCTTCGTAAGACAGGCCGAGGTTGTCTGCAGCTTTGATATTGTTCGGATCCAGTTTCAGGCACTCCGTGAAGGCCGCTACGGCCTCTTCGAAGCGCTTCTCGTTGTACTTGGCGCGTCCCAGGAAATACTGTGCCGCCGCATTCTCTGGATTCAGCCCCACGGACTTGGTAAGCCACTTGTCCGGCGGCAGCGTAGTCTTCCATGAGGCAGGTAGTCGCAGCCAATGACCTCCAGATCGAGCGCGCTGGGAGCCCGTAGCGGGCCGCCTCGGTGTATTCTGCTGATCGAAGCTTTTGGATTCTGCTCCCGGAACAGAATGTAGCCAAGAAGGTAATGCGCGTCCGCCGAACTAGCGTTGGTCCCGAGATATTGCCGGACAGCACTTTCGGCATCGCTCAGTTTTCCCTGATCGAGCAAGCCATTGGCTTCGAGAAGCGCAGGTTCTTGGCCGGAAGATACGGGCTGGGCAGCAGGTAGCTTCGAACTCCTGCCTGCAGGAGAAAAGCCGCCAGGACAACGGCAGGAACCATCGACTTCAGTTTAGACAAGAACATCGGGGACCGGCATCAGGTCCCCGATGTTCCATGACTGCCGGCTTCAGAAGTTAATCTGAAACTGCGCTTGCCCCTGACGTTGCGTGTTGCCTTGGCTGTTGATGACTTGTGCCGAAATTCGGATCCGTCAGGAGGTACAAAGAGGGATCGGGAAACCCACCGAACACCACGCGATTCAGCAAATTGAAGTACGACATGCGCAATTCCGCCTGGACGTGCTCCCCAATGTTGAACTTCTTGCTCAGGGAAACGTTCTCATTCAAATTCCACGGAGCGCGCAGATCGAGAACGCGAGGCGCCGTGCCGAGCGTCCAGAGTCCAGGGTTCGTAAAGGCGGCTGCGTTAAGTACAGGCATGCCCTTGATAAACGTTGCTATATGAGAACTCCTGCTGGACGCCAGGCACTATATCCGCCCGATTGCAAGGCGAGCAATTATTACCGAGCGGATCGCCAGGAACCGCTACTGTTCCCCCGGTGCCGCTCCAGAGCGGAGTGCCCGTAGAGTATTGTGAGGATGGGGCTAATCTGCCACCCGCCCAGCAGGTTGCTTGCGATTCCCTTATTGTTCAAGAAAGGCTTACCTTTGCCGATCGGCAACTCGTAGGTGCCGGCGATGTTGATCGCGTTCGGCTGATCGTTGTTGTCGATGCGACCATTCCGCCTTCTGGTTATTCTTGTTCAGCGAATTGGCGCCGAAGGAAGTGAAGCCGGAGTTGGTGTTCGACATCATGCGCGACAGATTGTAAGTGACCAGGAAGCCCAGCCCGTTGGTAAATCGCTTCTCCACCTGTACCTGCAGCGCATTGATAGAGCGAAGAACCGGTGTTATCGAAGTTGTTAAAAATGCCTGGAGAACTGCGGGTAAGGCCGCAAGGCCTGCAGCACCGTGGCGCTGACTCCGTAAATCGTTCAAGAAGTTCGGATAAGGGACTGTGGATGCCCGCGGCCACCGCAGCCGGATCGGTGACCGGCAGTCCGAGCGTAGTGCCCAGAGACGAGATTACTCGGATTGAGCTGATTGATGATGTTCAACTGGGCTGGCAGGTAATTGGCGCGGTTGCCCATGTAATGCGCCGAAACAAGCATGTTGTACGGCAATTCGCGCTGAATCCCGATGTTCCAGGCGAGGATCGTATGGCGCTCTGCCATCGTTCGGAGAGAAACCATCGATCTGCTTGGGCAATTCCCAAGGGTCGGGCTGAACGGAACGGGAGCCGGGAGGGGAAGAATATTGCTGTCCCAAGAGCCGAAACCCGGCAGTCGTGGTGCCGGTCGAATTGCGATTGAATGACCCGGTCAAACAGATTGGCGTAGTTCACAGCCACCTTGCTGGTGCCGTATTCGTATGCCCCGCCGTCCAGATAGTTCTGCGCAGAAACCGCCCTGGATGACCGTCTTATTGTTCAGGCCGTAGGAAAACGCCGACGCGCGGGACTGATAGTGATTCCACTTGATAGCGGCGCGGTCAAATCCGGCGCAACCGGTGCAATTGCCGAATTTGGACGCTGCGCCCGGCAGTCCGCCGGCCCCCGGGTTAGGAATCTTCGAGTCAAAGAACACGATCTGATTATTCACCTCGGTGAACGGCACCATGATGTCCCACCGCATGCCGATATTGATCGTCAAGTTCGGCCTGATCTTGATGTCATCCTGAATGTACGGTGAGACGTCGCGGTTGCGAAGCCTTAACTCGCGGAGACCCGATCCGGTTCGCGCTGTCCACGGTCCCGAGCAGGAAGCTCGCGAATGCGTTGCCGGTGCTACCCAAATTATTTGGGTCGGCAGTCTGATTGTTGCTGAAATTAAAAGTGCCGGCACAATGCTGGCATTCGTTATCGTCCTGATACGTTCGCCGGACTCCCAGCCCGATGTTGAAGGTGTGTTTGCCTTTGATCCATAGGTAGTTATTTTCGATCACCCAACCCAGCTTTCGATTGATGGATTGAATCCATGGCGAACCGAAGTCTGTTGGCGCAAGAGGGCCCTCGAAATGAAGCTGCGAAAGTTGCGGCGCGCCCGGCGCCGCTGCGAAGTTGTTGTTCTTCACGAGGCTGATCTGATCGTTCAGCTCTCCCAGCCAACTTGCTCCCGCAGTCATCACCAGGTGAGGCGTGATTGTATTGGAGTAGTTCAAGATGAACACCGTGCCGAGATCTGGCTGATAGATTCTGCTCCCCAACTCACCCGTCAGGTGAGAGCTAGTTTCCGTGCCGTAAGAAGTCCGTTTGTCGCGCCATTCGCTCCAGTGGATCGACTGTTTGTCGTTGATGTTGTAGTCGATGTTGAAGCCCCAGGGATTTTGCCGCGTCGGAATCACGCCATGTTCGACTGGAAATTGTTCACATACCCGGGCAACGTCGGATCGGGCATCAACGGTATCAGGCTCGCCGATAGCGGGCTGAACCGGTTCTGCGGAATCATGTTTCCGGGAAAGGGCTTGATGAGTGGTCGGATCAAAGATCGTCACGCCCAGTAGCGCTGAAATTGCCTTGCTTCTCGGCGGCAGTCGGGAGGTTCATGAAGGTCATATCGGTGTTGTTCCGGCGATACCACTCCACGCTGAAGTGGAAGAATAGTCCGGTTCTTCCCGTTGTATAGTCTTGGGAATCCACACCGGGCCGCCAATCGTGAAGCCGTAGTTGTTCTCATTGTCGAGCGGAGTCGGTTGAGTTGTACGCGCCCCGGGCGTCGAAGTAATTGTTGCGCACGATTTCGAAAACGTCTCCATGGAGCTGGTTCGTTCCCGATGCCGTTTGGTACGTGACTACTCCCTGCGCCAATCCGTATTGAGCCGAAAAGGAAGAACGCAAGACGTTGAATTCATTGACCTGTTCGAATGGAGGGTTCCAGATGGTCTGAAAGCCCTGAGTTTCGGACTGAGCCATGGGAATGCCGTTAAACACAACCTCGCTCTCGAAATCGACGCCGCCGTTAATTCGCTTGCTAAATGTTCCGCCGGTTACGCCTGGAGCAAGGAAAACGAACTGGTCGATCTGACGGCCCCGACCGTCACCGGCGTCCAATTCGACCGGCAGCGCCTGAACTACCGCGTTTTCAATCGTGGTACCCAATTCCGGCTGAGTCGTATTCAGAGTGATAACGCTTTCCGTCACTTCCAGCGTCTGCGTGGTCGTTCCGGTCTGCAGACTCACATCGACGGTCGAATTTTGCTGACTTCCACGCCGACCCCGTTGTGGACCGAAGTCTGAAAGCCGGCCAACTCCACCTGTACCGTGTAAGTGCCTGGAATCAAGTCGGTTACGGTGTATGTGCCGGAAGAACTGGTGACCGCATGGCTCGCAACCTGCGTCGCCTGGTTCGTCACCGTGACCTTCGCATTGGGCACAACCGCACCCGTCGCATCGGTCACTGTCCCGGTGATTCCGCTTAGGGCCTGCGCGTGCAGTCCGTGCGGAATCGAGACCAGTAAAAGGCAAATTGCGAAACAAAGCCAATTCCGAAAAATCACCAAAGTCGTCATCTCAGGCTTCCTCCCTTGAAAGTCATCTGTGCGGAAAAGTGCACCCCATATCGCCAGCAAACAGTCTAGTAGTTATCGTTTACCCTTTCCCGTGCGATTAGTGGTGAGAGAAAAATGAAATTCTTCTGAAATCTTTTATCGACAAGGTGTTACAGCCTGGGATTGGGCCGAACCGACTCTCTGTGACCGGCGGACGGTAATGTCTATTCAGTAGGTGGGTTCAACGGGCTTTAACAATGTTAAACGTGTGGCTCATGCGATATTTAAAGTTAGGTTATAATCCGGTTCGATCACGCGCGTCTCCGACCATGAATCCGTCTGGCGCAACTCCGGTTACTGGCGGTCCTACTTACCGCTGTGAGGATGTGGAGATCGACTCGGCCCAGGGTTACCTGAAGCGTCGCGGCCAGGAACAGTACCTGCGGCAGCAATCGTTCCACGTTCTCCTTTACCTGCTCGAGCGCCGCCAAAGATTGATCACCAAAGAAGAGCTGATCGAAAATTTCTGGCACGATACCGCGGTCACCGACAACGCGCTGGTGCAATGCATCGCGGAGATTCGTAAAGCGCTGGGGGATGATCCGCGCCAGGCTCGATTTGTAAAGACCATCCCAAAAGTTGGCTACCGGTTCATCAGCCCGGTGGAAGAGGAGCCGTCGGCGGTTGCTGCCGTTCAGCTCGCCGGCGCAGAGCCGATTTTGCCGGAAGTAACAGTGAAAGCGTGGTTTGGACTGCGGCTCAGTCTGATTCTGATTGCACTGGCTCTAATAACCGGCATCCCCATGCTGTGGCTCGCGATGCGCCATTCGCCTGGGCTGAGGGCCGAAGTCACGCTGCCCCGCGTTCCCGGTACGAAGCCACTCGCCGTTATGTATTTCGAGAATCAATCGGGCCGTCCGGATTTGAACTGGCTGCGCGAGGGCTTGGCGGACATGTTCATCACCGGCCTAGCGCGCTCCGAGGGGTTGACGGTACTGAGCCGGCAGCAGTTGCATTTACTGCTGGAGAGAATCGGGCACAAGCCGGAGAGCGATATTCGCTTGGACGCCGCGTTGGACATCGCGCGAAGAAGCCATGCCGAGGCTGTACTGCTCGGCAGCTTTGCCGCGCTGGGAGAACAAATCCTGATTAACGTCCAGCTTTTTGACACCGGCAACGGCCAGCCTATCGCCACGGACCGGCTGGTCGCCGACAAGGCAGCCAACATCCTTAGCCAGGTCGACCTTTTATCGTTGAAGTTGGCGGCGCACCTGGGAGCCGCGCTTTCGGATGCGGGGAAAAAGGCGAGCCTGGCAGAGGTGATGACTGAGAGCGTGGAGGCTTACCGGTATTACTCGCTGGGCGTCAGCAAAGCGCAGGCGTTTGAAAACGCCGAAGCCGTCGAGCTGTTGCGCAAGGCAATCCAACTGGATCCGAAATTCGCCATGGCTTATGCGCGCATCGGTTACGCCTATTCGGTAACCGACTTTCTCCCGGAAAAAGGAAGGCCGTTCCTGGAGAAGGCGTTCCAAATGTCCGATCGTTTGACCGAGAAGGACCGGCTGTACGTGGCGGCTTGGTATGCCATCGCTCGCCAAGATTATGCGAGCGCAATCGAAACGTTCCGGCGCATCGTCAACCAATATCCACTGGAGACCGAGGCCTACGCCAGGCTGGGGCGGCTTCTGTATCGAGAAGAGCGGCCGAACGAAACCATTGCCGTGGTCCAACGGGGACTCATGACAGATCCGGAAGCTAAGGACCTTTACAACGTGCTAGGCGTCTGCTTTCTAGGTCTGGGGAGATACGACGAGGCCATCGCGGCGCATCGGCGCTATGTGCAACTGGCGCCCAGCGAACCCAACGCTCATGACAGTCTCGGCATGTCGTATCAGCAATCGGGAAGGTACGACAAAGCCGCAGGCGAGTACAACGCCGCGCTCTCGCTCGATCCGGAATTTGAGCCGGCCATCATTCATCGGGGAGATCTTTACGCGCAGGAGGGACGCTACCGAGAGGCTGTCGATCAGTACCGGCGCTACATTCAAGTGGCGCGCTCGGATGCAGCGCGTGCCGTGGGATATGGCAGTATCGCCCAGGTGTACCTGAGAAAGCGGGATTTTCGGCTTGGCGAACCGGCAGCGCGGAGCGAAACCATGCAGGAAAAGGGCGCTGTCTGGAACTCGCTGCTGTTTGCTTTAGAGCGGGGCGATACAACTGTCGCGGCGAGGTTGAAGGCGACCCTTCTTCAGAATGTGCCGTACCCCGAGCGGGGAGTCCGAAACGAAATGCGAAGCCACGATTACTATCTGGGGATTTTGGCGCTTCGCGGCAAGAAAGGCGAAGAGGCCGTCGCGTATTTTAAGAGCGCGCTACGCCACCTGCCGCCGAGTTCCGGCCTCGACCTGTATGAAGATTGTCTCGCCAACGCCTTTCTGGAACTGGGCCGTCTGGATGAAGCCATACAGGAGTACCAGAGGATTCTTCATCTCAATGCGAGTTACCCGCTGGCGGAATACCATCTCGCGCAAGCTTACCAGCGAAAAGGCAAATTTGAGGAGGCTCGCGCAGCCTACGCCGGTTTTTTGCAAATCTGGAAGGACGCGGACGCGGACATCCCGGAGCTCATCGATGCCAAAAGGCAGTTGACGAGCGAGCTCCGGGCCGGCGCCTAGTCCGCCGTACCTTTCCACAATTCACGCCCGGACGTTGATCGTGCAAGGCGATCGCGATCCGCTGTACTCGGTTGAAATGGCACGGGCCATTCCGCAATCGAGCCTCTGGATTGTCCCCAACAGCGGTCACGGCGCCGTCATCGGCGACAAGTGGCCCGAGTTCCTCAAAACGGCGGCGGCGTTCCTGTCTGGATACTCGTAAAACGCTGATTCTAAATGTTAAAGTTGTCTGGTATGCCCAGGCGAACCTATTACGTATACCTTTTTGGGTATATACTTTAGTATCGTCCTAACCAATCCTTTGATATGATTGAACCACGTCATAATACGAGGAGACGGAGAATGCCGCGTGCGGCTGTGTCCAAGGTATCGGCGTCCCGGAAGATCATAGTAGATTTTCCGGCTGTTCTATACGAGGAAACTCAGAAGGCCGTCCAAGAGCTTTCGGTAAAGCGAAGCGTGCTGATCCGTAAGGCCGTTTCGGAATACCTGGATCGTATGGCGCGGCGGAAACTTGCGCGTGAACTCGTTGAGGGCTATCGCGCCAATGCCGCGCTGAATCGGGAAATCTCAGAAGATTTTGTCCACGTCGACGCCGATAATCTATAAATGCCTGGCAAGTGTGTCCGCGGTACGGTCCTGGACATCAATCTGGACCCAACTCTTGGACATGAACAGTCCAAAACTAGACCATGTGTGGTAATCCAAAACGATATCGGCAACAAGAATGCCTCGACTACCATTTTGGCAGTGATCACCGGCGCCGAGAACATCAAGAGGCCCTATCCCGTAAACGTCCCGATTCCAGTTGGAGAAGGCGGACTCCAGAAACCTAGCGTTGTTTTATGCACCCAGATACGTACTGTCGATGAGATGCGATTCGGGAAGATCTACGGGCAACTTAGCGCATCGACAATGAAGCAAATCGATGTCGCGCTTCGTATCAGTCTTCAACTCTAGGTAGTCTTGGGACACTACCCAACAACTCTAGGTACTGTCCTAAGGTTGTGTTTGGAGCGAATGCCGCCGCTGCGAAGTCCGGCGGAAGAGTTGCGGGAGACGCTCGCCGCAATCTTGAGAGTCAACTCAAAAAATCAGTGGTTTCCAGGTCTAATTTTCTAAGTGCCTCAAGAAAGAAAGACCCGGAAAAACTCACTCAGCCCAGCCAAAAATAAGGTCCGCCGAGCTGGAATGAATATTTAACCAACAAAACCTCAGGACACCACCCAATCTCTAGCTATGGTATATTTATTCATTGAAGTGAATATTTAATCACATGCGACATCACGTCGGCATTGTCGGCTTTCGAGGCTATAGCGGGGCGGAGCTGGTCGCGCATCCTGCGGGGCCACCGGCACGTCGAGCCGCTGCTGATGGAGCATCGGAGCGATGCCGGGCACGAGAGCGGGCTGCGTAAGCCCACAGGTCCGCGGCAAGGTCCCGGCGACGGCGGAGGCGGTGCGGGCCGAGAAGATCGAGATCGTGTTTCTGGCGACGCCGGCGGAGGTTTCGATGGAGCTGGCGCCTGCGATGCTGGATGCCGGCGCGCGGGTCATCGACCTGAGCGGCGCGTTCCGGCTGCGGACCGCCTGAGAATTACGCGCGGTGGTATCAAGAGCGCACACACGCAGCCCGCGCTGCTGGCCGAGGCGGTGTACGGGCTGCCGGAGTTCTGCCGCGAGCGAATTCCCGGCGCGCGACTGGTCGCGAATCCTGGCTGCTATCCGACGGCGGCGAATCTCGCGATCCGGCCGCTGCTCGAGGCCGGTGCGATCGATCGCGCTGCCGGGATTGTGTGCGATGCCAAATCCGGAGTGAGCGGCGCGGGCCGCAAAGCCGTCGCTCAAAACCAGCTTCTGCGAAGTGACCGAAAACTTCTCCGCGTATTCGATTCTCAACCACCGGCACGTGCCGGAAGTGCTAATGGTTTCGGGCCTCGAGGAGCGCGAATTCAGCTTCACGGCGCAACTGCTGCCGCTCGATCGCGGGCATTCTCGAGACCATCTACTTCCGCGCGACCAACGCGCGCGACCGCGGAAGATCTTCTCGCGATTTACGAGAAGCGCTATGCCGGCGAGCCTTTCATCCGCCTGTATCAACCGGGCCGTGTTCCCGACCTGCGCGCCGTACAGCGCACCAATTTCTGCGACATCGGCGTGACGCTCGACGCAGCGCACGGGCCGCGCCGTCGTGGTAAGCGCCATCGACAACCTCACCAAAGGCGCCGCTGGCCAGGCCGTCCAGAACATGAACCTGATGCTCGGCCTCGACGAAACGCGAGGGCCTGCTGTGAAAGCGTTGATCAAGCTGGGCGGCACGCTGCTCGATTCGCCGGAGGTGCGCGCGAGCCTCGCGGACAAATCGCGGCACAGGCGCGGCGCGGCATTGCAGGTTACCGTGGTCCACGGCGGCGGCAAGCAGATGACGCGGTACCTCGCAGAGCGCGGCATCGAGAGCCGCTTCGTGAACGGTCTGCGCGTGACCACGCCAGAGACCATGGACGCCGTGCTCAAGGTGCTGGCGGGCAGCGTGAACCAGGAGCTGGTGGCCGCGTTGATCGCGGCCGGCGCGCGCGCCGTCGGACTGTCGGGCGTGGATGGGGATCTGGTCGAAGCCGAGCAAATGGATCCGGCGCTCGGGATGGTGGGCCGGCTGGCGCGCGCGCAATCCGGAGCTGCTCGACCTGCTGGTCTCGCCGAGACTACCTGCCGGTTGTGGCTTGCGTCGCAGGCGGCCGCGATGGGCGCATGTACAACGTGAATGCCGACCAGATGGCAGGCGGCGTGCGCGGCGGCGTGGCGCGCGGATCGCTTGATCTTTCTCACCGACATCGCCGGCGTACTCGATGGCTGCCGGCCTTGTACAGCCGCTGCTGACCGCCGAGGATTGCCAGCGTCTGATTGCAGCGGGCGTCGCCACCGGCGGTATGCAGGCCAAGCTCAATGCAGCCCGCGCGGCGCTGGATGCCGGCTTGGACGAGATCCAGATTGCGCCGGGCGCTGCGCCCAACGTTTTAGCGCGATTGTTTGACGGAGAACCCGCCGGAACAAAAATCGTCCGCGCCGCGCAGCGGGTAACTTCACATGATTAGTAGTCTCCAGGATGACGCGCTAGTCGAGTCCCACGGGAAAATCCCCGTGGAAATTCGTAAGTCGCGCATGTCCGACATTGCGCCGATGCTCGCATTGATCAACGGGTACGCCGCGGGCGGTATCGATGCTGCCGCGCACGGAGTTCGAAATTTCCGAAAGCATGCGCGACTTCTCGGTTGCCGAATCAAATGGAAGGCTCGTCGGTTGTGGAGCATTACACTTTTATTCGCCGACAACCGGTGAAATTCGCTCGCTCGCAGTCGACGAAAGTGCGAAAACTCACGGCGTAGGCCGGCGTTTAATCGAAACGCTTATCGGGGAGGCTGTCGAATATTCGCTTGACGCCGTTTTTGCCTTCACTTACGTTCCGGAGTTTTTCCGAAAGATGGGCTTCTTGGAAGTGGAGCGCGGCGCACTCCCGCTTAAGGCGTGGAAGGATTGCCTGCGCTGTCCAAAGTTCCAAGGGTGTGACGAAATCGCCATGATGCGAGTGCTTCGACCGGAGCATTGGGTCCTGTCGTCCCAAAAATGGGGGAATACATCCTCCCTATCCGAGGGTACAGAACACGTGTCGTTCCCCATCGTGCGAAAGCCATAGATATAGTTTTCGTGTCTTTTGGCAGATTGCCACCACCTCTCTGAGGGGGTCTCTTACCCCTAAAAATTTGCGGGATTGCTCGTGAGAATTGTTGCTCCGCTTGAAAACTACCCCACTATAATCAACACCAATTGATCTGGTCCGCCACTTAGGGTCCGGTCTTGCGGGGGAAGAATGTGCCATGAAGGCACAGACAATAGACGTAAAAGTCTCCACGGGCCGAATTCTGTGCTGCACCGTATTTCGGCCGGGCGGTAAGAAATTAATGGCCAAAGGGCATGTCATCAGCGGAGATGATGTCCGCATTCTCGAGTCCGAGGGCATGGAAAAGGTGTGGGTCACAGAATTGGAAGACGGTGAGGTAAGCGAGGATCGAGGCTGTGGCCAGCGTGGCCGCGGAGATGGGTTGCGGCTGCTTACGAAATCCACCTGGCCGCCGGAGGCCGCGCCAATCTGGTGGCCACCGAGGACTGCTGCGTGCTGGTGGATGACGAGCTGTTGCGGCACATCAACTGCATTTCCAGTGTCGTGATCGCCACCTCCCTGAACTTCAGTTTTGCTGCTGCCGGACAGCGTATAGCGACTGTGAAGAGCGCGCCTTTTGCTGTAGCCAAGGATCAATTGGAGGCGATTGGCACGGTCTTGCGTGATCGCGGGCCGATTATCCAGGCGCGGCCTGTTCGGAATCCCTGTATTGGCGTGCTATATACCGACCCGGTCAACGGTGACAGAGCACGGCAACTTTTCGAAAACGTGACCACCCAGCGGCTGGAACGCTACGGATTAGGCGCAAGTTTTGTCCTTTCGAGCGTGGAAGATGAGGCCTCCGTGAGCCGCGCGCTGCATCATCTGTTGCGTCCCAAGCCCGCCGTCGTTCTGGTCGCTTCTACGACCGCACCGGCGGGGCCCGAAGACGTGATCGGCCGGGCCATGACCCGGTTGGCGGGACACTCGAACGGTTTCTTGCCCCCGTCGAGCCAGGCAATCTGCTCATGCTGGCCTACAAAGATGAGGTTCCGATCGTCTCGGCGCCGGGCTGTTTCCGCTCCGCCAAAGCGAATGTGATGGATTTGGTGCTTCCGCCGTTGCTGGCCCGCTACCATGTCACCAGTTGGGAGGTCGCCTGCATGGGGCACGGTGGCCTGCTGGGGTAGGGCGACCTACGGTCGCCGCGGCCCTGCGGGTCGCCGACGCGGGGACACGGCGAGTACGGATCGCACGTGGAGCTGCGGGCAACCTCGCCGCGTCGCCGTGTCTGCGACCCGGAGGGTCGCGGCGGTCGAAGACCGCCTAAGCGAGTGCCTGTTTACAGTACTCGAAACACTTCTTCACTTCCTGGAGCGTGTCGGCGCCTTTGTACTCGTACTCAATGTTTGCGGGAATGTCGAATTTGTTCTTCTTCAGCAATTGAAGAACAGGCTTTATAGGCGTGTCCCCCTCGCCGAAAGGCATGTTCTCGCCGTTGTCTTTTTTCCGGTCTTTGAGGTGCAGGGTTACGATCCGCTCGTGGTGCCTGGTAATGAAATCCACCGGATCGAAGCCCGCGGCGAAGAAGTGCCCTATGTCCAGATTCACATTGATGTAGGGCGAGCGGCCCGCCATAGTTTTTTCGAAAGACTCCGGTGTTGAGAATTCATTGGGATGTTTGACATCGGAATGGCCATGAAAGCCTACTTTGATTCGGGCCTTCTGCGCCTCCCGGTCCACCCGGTCCACGACCGAAAGCGTTGAAGACGCTGTGATGATGCCCACGCCGAGCGCCTGCGCCATCTCGAAGCCACGCGCGATTTCCTCATCACTGAAATTGTCGCGAAAGCTGTAGTTGTATGCGTAAAGCAGGATGCCGGCGTCGTCGAACTTCTTTCGCACGCCGCGGAAATGATCCATTGAAACCGTGGTGCGCCACTGGCGAAGCTCGTCGCGGCTCACTTTCGGTTCGACGTGGCCTTCGTACAGCTCGCATTCACCGAGGCCCGCCTCGACCATGCCCTTGATGGCGTCATCGAGCGAACGGTCGCGAAAACTATAGGACTGAACGCCGATCTGCACGCCATGGATCTTGGAATCAATGTCCGCCAACGCCGCCACGGGTATCGCGGCCAGGGCCAGCTTCGAAAATTCTCTTCTGGAAACCATAAGCGGCAGTTTACCTCACTCAGCCCGACGGTGGAGTGGGCAACCCGCGGTTTGGTAGTGTCGTAAATGTGCGCACATTTAGGACACTACCGCTCCCCGGCGGTTTGTCCCTCCTCGTGTTACGCTGCGAGCATGCAGCTTTGCGAGGTGTATCAGAAGCTCGGAGAAGCAGGTTTCGCTCAACTGATTCGCGGGATTTCGCTGGGAAAGCTGAAGACGTACCAGCTGTACGATGCGTTCAAGACACGCACGCATGTGGTAAAACTCAACACCGAGCATCTCCGTAAAGCCACCCCGCGTTTGTGGGCGCGTATCCAGGAAAACGACGAAGAGTTCGCCAAGGACTTTGCTCAGGCGATTCTGATTTCGCATCTGGATATGATTGCGGCGGTCCTCGGGTTTCTGGGCATTCCCAACCAGGACGGATTTTTTGAGAAAGACCTGGATGCCAGCCGCTACTTAACCGATGGATGGGCGGCGCGCGCGTTCGAACAGTTTCGCGGCTCGTATCCGGAACCGATATTGCTGTTCTACCTCAATCATCTCGCCTGGGAGCTGAAAGGTGCGGAACAGCCATTCAGTCCGGCTAAGTAGCGTCGCGGACTTATCGTCCCCATAAAAAGGTTTTTACAGAACGCGGCGGCTGCCTTTGATAAAATAGGCAGGAAGCGAACCAAAGGGAGAATCTTCCATGAGCAGAAAGCATCACGCAATTTACTCCGACCCCACGGGCGCAGCGGCAGCTGCGGCTCCGGCCAAGCGCCGGGCAACGCGCGTAAAAGGCTCGGAATCCTCAACTTCTGAGATCTCCTCCAGGGATTCGACCGGTACCGCCAAGCCAGCCGTTGACCGGGAGGCCATCGCCCGCCTTGCCTATTCTTATTGGGTAGCGCGAGGATTTGCCGGCGGGTCAGCCGAAGAAGATTGGCTGCGGGCCGAGGAAGAGATCCGAAGCGGCCATGCGGCAAGCGCGACAGCCTGAGCTATTTGTATTTTCGGAGGACGGCCAGAAGCCGCCCCTGTATCTGAACGTCGGAGGCAGGCACAAAGATCGGCTGGAGCGATGAGTTGGCCGGCTGGAGCCTGATACGGCCGCAGGCCTCACGGTAGAGCCGCTTGAGGGTTGTTTCCACCCCGGAAACCAGCGCCACCACAATATCGCCATCCCTTACTTCTGCAGTGCGCTCCACCAGAATCATGTCGCCGTCGCAGATGTGATCTTCAATCATGGAATCGCCGCGGACTTCCAGAGCGTAGGTGTCGCGGTTACCAACGAAATCCGCAAAACTCAGTGTTGCGCGGTGCTCAATGGCTTCCACCGGCTGGCCGGCAGCAATCCTTCCGAGGAGCGGCACTCCCAACTCTCGCGGCCGCCGATGTTCCTGCAGATACTTCGGCCCCAGATCGAGCGAACGGCTGCGGTTAAATCCGCGCTTCAAATAGTTCTTGGTATCGAGCGCGCTAATATGTTTGTGAACCGTCGCCAATGACGCCAGGTTCAGCCCATGCGCGATCTCCTCGTAGCTGGGACTGTAGCCGTTGTCGTCCACAAATTTAGCGATAAAATCCAGCACGTCTTTCTGCCGTTTGGTGAGTGCCATCGAAACCATTGTGGGCGAACAAAAGGGGAAAAGCAAGAGGTTTCACTTCGCGTACAGCTTGATGATCCGTTCGATGGCGTGGCGGCAGACGGCGCAGAATCCGACTTCGTCGCGGGTGAACATGATGCAGTCCTGCTGGGGGCGGTAGTAGCCGCGAGCCTCGTATAGAGCGCCTTCGAAGGCCCCGACCTTGCCGGCGTTCGGGCCGGAGGCCAGGAGTTTCGTGTCGCGGCTGCGTTCTTCGGCGAACAACTTCTCCATCTCCTCCTCGGGGCGATGCTCGGCGCGGATCTGGCGGCGGCGCTTTTGAATGGTCTGCTCCATCTCTTCAAATTCCTGTTTGGGCCAGGGAGTAGGGAGTTCGATGCCGGGGCTCAACAGCTCAGTCCACTTGGCGGCATGCGGGTCGGCCGTGGCGTTCGGCGTCCATGGTTCGGGCCGTTTGGCATCGCTCGCGTAGGCGACGTCAGAGGTGTAGTATTCGTCCGCCAACCCGGCGAAGTGGTGCCCGAATTCGTGCACGAACACGTACGGTGTAAACGCGTTATCGGAGGAAACGGTGGCATACAGGTTGAAGATGCCGCCCCCACCGTATTTGCGGCCGTTCACCACGATTTCGATGAACTCATACGGCGCTGCGGCAGCGATTTGCCGCAGGCGTTTGTTCGCGAACGTGAGAATGTACCGTTCCGATCCGAAAGCATCATAGGAGGCGCCGAGCGGCGATTGGCGGTAGATGCCATCGGAAGCGCGAGAGACGCCGTTCTCCTCAGCCGGAGTGTCGATGGCCCAGACGTTGAAATCCTGCTTGTGTTCTTTGAACGGAGACACTGTGAACAGCTGTTCACTTGTGCGAAGCGCATCGCGATGCCACTTTTCCATTTCTGCGGCCGTGTATCCGTCGCCCAATAACAGCAGGTCGACTTTGTCTGAGGCGCGCCATTCCGGACGACGGACCAGACTTTCAGCTTCGGCGGAGCGCTTCGATCGATGCTGGCATCCGATGGATCGACCCTCACCGACCACAGGTCACGAAACTGGTTGTCAGGCGCGCGGCCCTGGATAACCACCTCTGCCGGCGATGCGGGCGTGGGGAAACGGACGCTTTCGTGAAAAGCGCGCCGCAATTGTTTGGCCTCGCCAGTCTCTTGCCATTCGCCGAAGACACTGGCGAAGCCACGCGAATAGATCACATGCCGGGTAGCAGGATCGAGCACCTGGAAACGATATGGCCCGAGATTGGTTTCGTCGATCCAACGGTCGAGTGGTCCGGGCCAGTCGCCCTCCAGAGCGAGACCGTCGAGGGCGAACTGCTCTTCATTCGCTGTGCCGGTATGCACGTAATCGAGGCGCAGGGTCCGAGGGGTGGCGGATTGGGCGTAGGCGGAAGCCATGGCAGCCAGGAAAAGGATCAGACAGGCGCATATGGATCTACAATCCGTAGCGCTCCGGGTTCCGGCCGATGAGCATGACGGCGACGACTTTGGGCACGTATTCACGCGTCTCCGGAGGCACAGCGCGAGCCCTGTAAAGGTACCAGAAATTGCGCTGCTTGATCGGGTCGTTCACTTTCCGGATGGCCGACTTAACCTTTGTGGGTCCGAGGTTGTAGGCGGCCAGGGCCAGCATGACGGAGCTGCCGGAGCCGAAGTCGAGAATGAGCTCGCGAATGTATTTGCAGGCCGCGCGCGTGGACTTGGCTGTGTTCAGGCGTTCATCCACGCCGTCCTCCACCTTGAGCCCATAGGCTCTGGCGGTGGCCGGCGTAAACTGCCAAAGCCCGGCCGCCCCCGCCGAGCTGCTGCTGTCACGGCTGAGCGCGCTCTCCACCAATACGATGTATGCCAAGTCGGGCGGCAGGTTGTTTTCCTCGAAGATGCGGCGCATGGCGTCCATCTGCTTGCCGGCTTCACCCAACGCGCGCTCCATGTTGGAACGGTCCGGCCCCTGATCTTGCTCTATGAAGTGCTTCACGCGCGTTACAAACTCGGGCGGGATGCTGTAAGTTTCGGCGCCGAATTCTTTCATCAGAGCGCGAATTTCGTGTTTTATGGCTTCTTCGTGTTCGAAGGACGCAACGCGGAAAAGCAGGTTGCTCTGCAGTGCGCTGGCCTGGCCTTCGTATTGGTCCAGTTGGTCGATGAGCTGGTCGGTCTCGGGCGAATCCACTTTAGCGCGCGCCAGCATGGATTCGATTTGCTGGATCTGCCCGTCAATTTGTCCCTTCTCTTTCTTGAGCCCCTGAATTTTCCAAAAGCCGTACGCGCTTGTGGCGATCAGCGCGCAAATGAGCAGGGCGATGACCACCTTGAATTTCCGGCTGGTCCGGTGGAGGGCGGTGTCCAGCATTTGGCGCATGATGACGACGGTCGAATCGCCGGTGCCCATGCGTCTTGCCAGGCGGGCGCGTTCAACGGCTTGGGAGAGAAGATCGTCATGAACCTTGCTCCCGGCTGGTTCGGGTTCTATCTCGGGAATGATGACGAGGGGAGCCGAGCCCTCCAGTATGGTTTGATTCAGGTCGACGGCCGGCGTGTCTTCCAGAACCAAACTCAGCTCCGGGCCATCCGCGCCGAGGCGTATGACACAGGGGGGTTCGAGCAGCACTCCTTCCGAGATGCGCTGCCCATTAAGGTACGTGCCGTTGGTGCTGTTGAGATCAGAAAGGCGGTACTTATCGGCCTCTTTACGGATCTCAGCGTGGTGTCCCGATACCATGGCTGCGTCCGTGATGATGACATCGTTTTCACCGCTGCGGCCTATGCGCGTGATGTCCTCACGCAGCGAGTGACGCGTGCCCGCCAGCCGCCCGGACTTATGAACCAGCCATGCGTTCAGGTTGGCGTTTTCCACCCAAACGAAATATAGCAGAAAGCCTAGGGGCCGCGAATTCACGCGAGTTCACGCTAATGAGAGAAGGCTAATCCGCGTGTATTCGGGCTAGAACTGCACGTCTTTGATAGGGCTAGCGATGAACCAGGAATTACTCAGCCCTGCCTTCAGGTTGGCGTTCTTCACCGCAGTGGAAATAATATGTAAAGCATGGAACTGCAGATTGAGGAACACGTATGCGCATTCGGACTCTTTCAGCTTGTCTATGCGGGATTAGATGAGCGGCTTACAGGTGCGGTCCTGAAGTTTGCGCATGCAACAGGAGAGAAGAAAGTGAAAGATGTTCTGGGGATGAGGTTTGGGCAGAAAGTAAATTATGTGAAAAATGCAATCAAGCCTTTGCAGGCGGCCCGCCGCCCAAACCCGCTATCACAAGACCTTGCTGGCATGAAGGCAGCGTTCAAGAACATTGGCGACGTGCAGAAGTGGAGGAATGATCGGACGCATGCTCGCGTAGTGTTCACTCCAGGTCCCATCCTTGTAGACAAGAAAACGGAAGAACCTCTTGAGATAACGTACGAAGATTGCGTCAAGCAAATAGCCAGAGCTCGGGATGCCATCATCGCCCTTGAAGCCTACACAAGAGATCTAACAGGTGCCTTAAGAATGAGGAGACTCACGAAAAACATTGGTGTTCCCAAATAACAATCAACCGCGCGAATTCCCGCCACCTCGCGCCCGTTGACAACGGCTAACAAGGCGGACGAGCGCGTCCGCCGCGGTCCAGGGGGGCTGCCCCACTTAAAACTGCACGTCTTTGATATGCGTGGCGATGAACCAGGAGTTGCCGGACGGATCCGTCACGTGCGCGAAACGGTCGCCATAAGGCTGATCCGCCGGAGCGGCAACGGACGTGGCGCCCGCCTGGAGCGCCTGGGCGTAGACTGCATCCGCGTCGGTCACGTAAAGGTGGATTCCGGTAGGCATCGGCTGATAGGGACCGTGGGCCTCGCCCATCTCGAGGATCGAGTCGCCGATCTTGATCTTGGCGTGCACGATGGTGCCTTGCGGTGCTTCATGGCGCGCCGCCTCCTCGGCATTGAAGGCATGCTTTAGAAATTCGATCAGATCGGCCGTTCCCTTGGGGTGCAGGTATATGTTGACGGCGCGGAGACCCTCCGGCATAAACTGGCCCGCGCCTGCCGCTTTGTGAGTGGCGATATACCAATAGTTGCCAAAAGCGTCTTTCACGCTGGCTTCGCGGTCACCATATGGCTGATCTACGGGTTCGTGCGTCGAAGTCGCGCCCGCTTCAAGCGCCCGCCGGTATACCGAGTCGGCGTCGCTCACGTATAGATGGATCGCAGTGGGCCTCGGCGGATACTGTGAGTTGGCGTCGGCCAACTCCACGAACGAGTCGCCGATCCGGACCTCGGCATGCATGATCGTGCCGTCGGGCTTGGGCACCCGGAGCCTCTGCTCCGCGCCAAAGGCTTGTTTCATAAACTCGAGGAACCGGTCCGCCCCTTCAACGATCAGATAGGGCGTTATGGAGTGAAATCCTTCAGGGATTGCGTTGACTGCTGCGGCTGCCATAGATGCTTTCCTTTCTAAATCAGATTTCAGACGTAACTTGAACTCTTGCCGGGGTAGATCGCGCAAGCTGGCGGCGATACTCAGGAGCGCAGACACTTTCGGGTCCACCGTCGGGAGGGCGGCTTCGGGAGTGGCCAGAACCGCTTGAATTACTTGGTCAAGCTGATCGGCAAGAGACCGTTTAGCCATGGGCACCCCCCATTCGCGCCCGCAAATTCTCCAGAGCTCGAAGCTGGAGCTGTTTCACTGCGCCTTCACTACGGCCCAGCTCCTCTGCCACTTCACGCGTACTTTTTTGCTCCACAAACCGGCGCATGATGACCCGGCGCTGATCCGGAGGAAGGCTGTCGACGAGCTGGAAGAGCATCGCGCGCCGTTCAATTTCACCCAGGCTGGGCTGGTCAGCGGCATCCCGCCGGGGATCCGCCTGCTCTTTCGACACACTCTGCCACCGGTCCACAATCGCGTTGGCGGCCATTCGGTATAGCCATGCCGCGAAGGGCGCGCCGCGCCACTCGAAGCGCTGGATATTGGCCAGCGCCTGATGAAACACCTCAGAGGTCAGATCCTCGGCCTCTTCGCGATTGTGAACCCGCCGGGCGATAAACGCGTACACACGCGCGAAGTTGAGCTCATAAAGATCGGCGAAGCGGTGCGGATCCCGCTGCGCAGCTTCGATGAGAAGCCGTTCGTCAGATGAATTTTCGCGAGCTTTCAAGAATGATCGCCCATGCGCCATCTTCTAATAGGTATAACCGGGCGGCGCGGGCAAAAGTTACGGTGGCTAGCTTCAACATTTCGCGGCTAACAAGTGCGAACCGCGGTAGAATCAAACTCCATGCTCAAAGAAGGCGACAAGGCTCCCGAAATCAAACTTCAAACCGAAGCCGACGAGCCCTTCCAGCTATCGAAGCTCAAGGGTCAGAAGGTGGTGCTGTATTTCTTTCCGCGTGCCGACACACCCGGCTGAACCACAGAAGCTCACGAGTTTCGTGACGCGATCAAGCAGTTCAGCAAGAGAAAGACGGTGGTAATCGGCATTTCACCCGACACACCGGCCGCTCAGGCTCGATTCAAAGCCAAGCACAATTTGCCGTTCACGCTTCTCTGCGACGTGGACAAAAAAGTGGCAGTAGCCTACGATGTGCTGAAAGAGAAGAACATGTACGGGAAGAAAGTGATGGGCATCGCGCGGACCACGTTTCTTCTCGACGAGGACGGTACAATCGAAAAGATTTTTTCGAACGTCAAGGCCGAGGGGCACGCCGCGCAGGTGCTGTCAGCTCTTTAACTCCACAATCGTGGCGCCTGCGCCGCCTTCACTTTGCGGAGCCTGATAATACTTCTCGACGTGCGGGCTCTCTGCCAGCAGCTTCCAGATGGCTTTCCGCAGAATGCCCATGCCGTGGCCGTGGACGATGCGCACGCGGCTGGCGGTGGCCATCACCGCGCTATCAAGAAATTTTTCCACGCGGTCGCAAGCTTCCTCGGCGTGTTCGCCAATCACGTTTACCTCTTGCACCATCGGATTGAGCTGCGGCGCCGGGCGGAAGCTAACGTTCTTCGGCAGTTTGGTGCCGCTATCGGCTTCCGGCAGCACCTCGAGCACGTCGTCGACAGGTACCTGCAACTTCATGAAGCCAGCCTCCACCTCGATGCGGTCTTCACTCAAGACTCGCCGCACGCGCGCCAGATCGCGGATGCCCTTCAGTCGCACGCGCACGCCTTCTTCGATTCTTGGCCGGCGGTTCAGTTCCCCCTGCCGCGCATCATCGTGCGTGGCCAACACCGTGGTTTCGAATTCCTCACGTAGCTCGCGTTTGGCCTTGGCGACGCTGCGTTGTCCCAGATCGACGGCCTTCTTGCGCTCGGCCGATTGCGCGATACGGTCTATAGTGTCGCGCGCCTGCGCTTCAAAATTCGCCAGCACCAGCTCGCAGCGGCGCTCCAGTTCTTTCAGCTTGGCGGATTCCCGTTTCTCCCACTCGTGCGCCAGTTCCTTCTCTCGCGCGGCGAGCGCAGCTTGCGTTTGCTCCAACCGATGCTCGCGAGCAGCGGCCTCTTCGTTTCGCCGATGCAGTTCGCTCAAGAATTGCGCGATGTCGCGATCTCGATCGCTCATCGACTCGCGTGCGCGCCGCATGATGGATTCCGGCATGCCCAACCGCGCGGCAATATCGAGTCCGGCCGACTTCCCCGGCAGGCCGACGACCAGTTTATAAGTGGGCGCCAACGTCGCGTCATCGAACCCCATGGACGCGTTGAGCACGCCACTTGTGTTAGCGCCGTAGATCTTCAGCGCCACCAGGTGCGTAGAGGCCAGGGTGAATGCGCCCGATGCCCGGAAATGATCCACTACGGCTACGCCCAAGGCGCCGCCCTCCTCGGGATCGGTGGCTGAACCAATTTCATCCAGCAGCACCAGCGTGTCCGGCGTCACGTCCAGAATCATTTCGCGGATGTGGGAGATGTGCGCGGAAAACGTGCTCAGACTCTGTTCGATGGACTGATAGTCTCCGATGTCGGCGAGCACCTGCTCGAAGATTGGAAATTCAGCTTCGCCAGCCGGGACCGGCAGCCCCGCCTGAGCCATGAGAGCCAGCAGGCCAATGGTCTTGAGCGCAACGGTCTTTCCGCCGGTATTCGGGCCGCTGATCAATAGCGTCAGCCGCGCGGCGTCGAGTTCCAAGCTGATGGGCACCACTCGTTGCTGCCTGCGGTGCAAGACATCTTGGAGGAGCGGGTGACGCGCATCTTTGAGCACCAGGCGCCGGGCATTTTCAGGGCTGAAACGGGGCTTCACACAGTCGAATTCGACAGCGAACCTGGCTTTCGCAAAGATCCATTCGAGCGCACCCATAGTGACCAGCGTGCTGAGAATCGAATCCGCGTAGCCGCGCAGACGCTCGGTGAGTTCCCGCAGGATGCGATGAACCTCGCGCAGCTCTTCTTCGGTCAATCGCACCAACTCATTATTCAGGTCGATGGTTTCAAGCGGTTCGACGAAGAGCGTGTGGCCGCTCGAGCTGGCGCCGTGAATGACGCCATCGATCTTGCGCCGCTGGCCCGCGATTACCGGGACCACGAAGCGCTCGTTGCGGATGGTGACAAACTCCTCCTGCAAAACGCCCTCTTCGTGGTGCGAGCGGAGAAAGCGCTCGAGAGACTCCTGTATGGCGTTCTTCTGCTTTTCGATTTCGCGGCGCAGCCGGCCCAACGCTACGCTTGCGTGATCGGGAACCGTGCCGTCCGGCGCGATCTTCCCGGCGAGATCGTTGAGCAGAGCGCGGAATTCGCCGATAGATTGTGAGCGCCTGCCCAGCCGAGGAAACCGCTCCATCACGCTTTGGAGAATGGATCGCGCATCCGCCGCACGATCCAGGAACCCGAGCACATCCGAAATCTCCTTGGGATCGAGCGTTGCGCCTTCAATGCGCAACTTGTGAACGGTATCGGTCAGATCGGGAATGGAACTGAAATTGATGCGGATGGCCGCGCCGCGACCCGCAGGGTGTGGTCTGGATGCCGCCCGCAAGTATTCCGTGGCTTCCTCGATTTCGGCCAGTTCTTCTTCAAGCTCGCGCCGATCGGTTCGCGGATGCATTTTGTCCAGCTCCGCTCGGCCCAAAGGGCTGGCAATATAACGCGCCAGCAGTTCGCGCAGCGCTTCAAACTCCAGAACACCCGCGCTGGTCGCCCGCATCGTTATCGTTCCCGAAAAGCCCGCTCAATCACCGGCAGCGTACCTTCAGTGATCTTGTAACGCGAGAGCCGCGTTCGTGCCACCCACGCAACGCGGCTGACATCGCTCGCAGCTTCAAGCGAGCCGCCGGTCACCCGGCAAAGATAATCCACCAGCACGTAGTGATATTCGGCCTCGCCCTGCTTGTCGCGCATAATGCGCTCGAAGATAGTGAACAATCGAACCGGCTTGACCACCAGCCCGGTTTCCTCCAGCACCTCGCGCCGGACTCCTTCCTCCAGACGCTCGCCGGTTTCGACGGCGCCCCCGGGCAGCGACCAGTAGCCCTTCAAGGGAGACTTGCCGCGCTCCACCAGCAACACGCGATCGCGTCGAAAAATTAGGGCGCCAACGCCCAGGATAGGATGCCGGGGATAGCGGCGCCCGTTACTGGTCGCGCGCCTTTTAATATTGCAACGCACCTTTCACATGGCGCCGCACGCGATAGAGCGATGTTCTGGCGGTGATGTAGAGTGTCTCGAAGTCGGAATCGCCGAACGCGCAGTTGGCGGCTGTTTCGGAAAGTTCGATGGTTTCGATCAGTTTGCCGCGGGCGTCATAGATGGCGATCCCATTCGCAGCGACATAGATGTTGCCCTTTTCGTCCACGCGAATGCCATCCGGCACCCCGCTCACTCCGGAAATCACCACGCGTTCGTTGGAAACTTCTCCGTTGTGGTCGACATCGTAGGCACGCACGTTATGCTCGTCGGAGTTGGCGACGTAAAGCACGTGGCCACCCGGCGCAAACGCGATGCCGTTCGGCCGGCCGGCCGGCTTGGCGATCAGACGCAGTTCCCCTTTTGGCGTGATGTGGTAGACGCCGTAGAAATCCAACTCCCGGGTGTCCGCCTGGCTGCCGAAAGCCGGATCGGTGAAATACACGTGCCCATCCTTCCGAATCACAATGTCATTGGGCGCGTTCAGGCGTTTTCCTTCCCACTTTTCGGCCAGGACCTGCAGATTCTCCTTCTTGTCCATGCGGACCACGCGCCGCGTGCGGCTCTCGCAGGAATACAAGCGGCCCTGCGCATCGAACGCGTTTCCGTTCGCGCCGTTGGAGTTCTCGCGGAAGACCGTTGGCTTCTCGCCCGGGACGTACTTCAGGATTTGGTCGTTGGGTACGTCGCTGAAGACGAGAAAGCCTTCACGGGACCAGGCTGGACCTTCGGTAAAACGAAACCCCCCGGCCACGCGGTCAATCTGCCGCTCTTCCTGGGCGAGAGCTCCTGAACCTAAAGCGCCAAATATCGAAGCGCCAAGCTGCCGGCGGGTGATTGGCATGCCAATCATTTCTTGGCGAGGCTGATTTCGTTGACTACTTTCTTCACGCCATTCACTTTTTTGGCGAGCTTTTCGGCTTTCTGAATTTGTTTTTCCGTCTCCAGCTTGCCGCGCAATGTGACCACGCCGTCCTTGACCTCGATGTTGAGTCCGCCGCCTTTGACGTCGGCGTCGTCGGCCAGTTTGCGCATCACCATATCGTGAAGCGCGTCGTCGGAAACGTTCTTGTCGGCGAAAAAGAGTGGGCGGCTGGAAGGCGCTCCCGTGCTTATTTGCATAGTCAGCGCCGCCGACATCACCGCGGCGCGCCAAAAGGATTTAAGTTTCATCGTTCCCGGCCATTGTACGCCAGTCCAGCGCGTCGAGGAAGGCCGGGGTCTCGCGCCAGCCTGGTTGCACCTTGACGTGTAGATCGAGGTAGATCTTCCGGCCAAAGAACCGCTCCATCTCCTGGCGAGCTAACGTGCCAATACGCTTGAGTTTTGAGCCCCCGGCGCCGATGAGGATTCCTTTTTGGCCTTTTTTCTCCACGTAGATGCTTGCATAAATGCGAATGAGCCCGTCCGTTGCCTCCCATTTGTCGACTAATACGGTCACCGAGTGCGGCACTTCCTGCTCGGTTTCGTTCAGGATCTTTTCGCGCACCAGTTCGGCCGCCAGGTAGCGCTCCGGCTGGTCCGTCATATGATCCGGAGGGAAGTACGCGGGACCTTCAGGCAGCCGCTCCACTATCGCGTTACGCAACAGGTCAAGATTCTCGCCGGTTTCTGCAGAAACCGGAATGCATTCGGCGAAATCGTGCAACTTCCGGTAGTGTTCGATCAACGCGAGCAAGCGTGATTTGTCTTGGAGCAGGTCGATCTTATTCAACACCAGGATGACGGGCGTCTCGCTTTTCTTCGCCAGGTCCACCGCGTGCGAGTCGGCCCGTCCGAACTCTCGCGCCGCGTCAGAGACAAACAGCAGCAGATCGCGGTCGTCCAGCGCCGCGCGCAGCATTTGCATCATCCGCTTATTGATGGGTGAGTCCGGCCGGTGAATACCAGGGGTGTCGACGAATACGATCTGCGCTTGATCTGTGGTAGCCACACCCTGAATGGTGGTGCGGGTGGTCTGAGGCTTATCGGCGACAATCGCGATCTTCGAGCCGACCAGCGCATTCAGCAGCGTGGATTTTCCGGCGTTGGGACGGCCGAGAATGGAAACGAACCCGGAACGAAAACCGGCGGCCGGCTGATTCAGCGGTTCTTCACTCATGCGCCACAGCTTGCCGCCGCTGGACACGCACTTGCTCGACGCGCAATTCATCGCTCGCCAGTACGTCGATGCGGATTCCGTCGCGCTCCACGGACTCTCCCGGTTGCGGTACGCGCCCCAGCCACTCGGTTACCAGGCCGCCTACAGTGGTAGATTCAATCTCGCCCTGCGGCCGGAACTCCAGCATGCCTGCAAGGCGCGCGAGATCAAAATTGCCGGAGACGATATAGCCGCCTGAGCCGTCCTCTTTCACGTCCGAATCCGGTTCGTGTTCGTCGCGGATCTCGCCCAATATCACCTCCACTAAATCCTCCATGGTGGCCAGACCCGCGGTGTTGCCGTATTCGTCCACCACGATCACCATGTGGGTGTTGTCCGCTTGCATTTCGCGCATAAGATCGTTGACGGGTTTGGTTTCGGGCACGAAACGGATGGGCCGCATCAGCTCGCGCACGCTGTGCCGTGTACGCTCGTCCTCTTCCAGCTCGAACATGTCCCGCGCATGCACGAAACCGATGACCTGATCGATGGATCCTTCGTAAACCGGAATGCGCGAATACTGTTCGTTGATGACCAGTTGCCGCAATTGTTCCAAAGTGGAATCCGCTGAAATGGCTACGATGTTGGGGCGCGGCGTCATCACCTCGCGAACCACTTTGTCGCCGAACTCCACCACAGACTGGATCAGCTTGCGATCTTCCTCTTCGATCAGCCCTTCCTCGGTCCCGGCGGAGATCAGCGCCTCTATGTTTTCCGCTTGAGTGGCCGGCTCCTCACTGCCGTTCTTTTCATCGGCGATCTCCAGGAGCGAATAGAAGAAATTGACTATGCCAGTTACAGGTTTCATCGCCAGCGCGAGACCGCTCAGCAGGGGTACCAGCGGCGCGAGCCAACGGCCGGCCGAGCGCTGGTACGAGACTTGCGGTATGGCATAGCCGGCAATGAGCATCAGCGCCAGCGAAGTACAGCAGGCTTCGAGAAAAGTCGGCCACGTAATGCCACGGCCGAGGAAAGAGCCCAGCACCAGCACACCCAGCAGCGCCAGAATTACGTGCTTGAGAAGGGAAAATGACAGAGCCCCTTGGTCGGTCTGGAGTCCGATCTTATTTTCGAGCGTGCTCTTGAAAAATTCCAAGGCGGGCAGATCGCGCGTGCGCAGCCGCAGACTTTCCAGGTAAAGGAGCTGCACGGAACTGGCCAGCGCCAGAAGAAACACGGCGACGGCAGTAGCGCCGAACAGTACCCAGGTCACGCGCTTACCCTCTCGATCAAACCCGCGGGCAGTTCCAGCTTGTTTCGCCAGGCAATCTCGGCACGAGCCATGGCGCCGCGATCTCGCTCGTGGTCCATGCCCACAAGGTGCAGCACGCCATGCAGCATGAGGATGCAAACCTCATCTTTGACCGAATGGCCAAACGCGCGAGCCTGCTCGCGGGCTCGCTGGTAAGAAATGGCAATCTCTCCCAGCGTTACCGGGTTTTCCTTCACAGGAAAGGACAGGACGTCGGCTGGATAGTTCTTCCCCAAAAACTGCCGGTTCAGTCTTTGCAGTTCGCGATCATTTGTAATCAGGCACTGGAACCAGCGGCCGCTGGCGACGTGCGTACACAACCGGTGCGCGAAGGTCTCAAGGAAACCACGCTGCAATCCGGATGGACCGCGACGCATAAGAACCATTGGTTCGGAACCAGGCATGGAAACGCCCTCAGGCGTTGGGGACTTCCGTGACGTTTTCGGTTGAGGCCGCGGGAGCCGCGTCAGCTCCGTTGTCAGTGAGCTTGAGAGTGAGTTGCCTTCCGGCGCCCACCATCTCATTGTATTTTTCGTAAGCCTTCACGATGCGCTGGACCAAGCTGTGCCGCACCACATCGCGCTCGTCGAAACTGATAAAACTAATGCCGGTAACGCCGCGGAGAACATCCAGCGCATCCAGCAGGCCGCTGCGCCTGCCCATGGGCAGGTCAATCTGGGTTACGTCGCCGTTCACCACCATCTTGGAGTTGCAGCCCTGGCGCGTGAGCACCATCTTCATTTGCTCGGCCGTGGAGTTTTGGGCCTCATCGAGAATGATGAAACTGTCGTTGAGCGTCCGACCACGCATGAACGCGATGGGAGCGACCTCGATGATGGAGCGCTCCAGCAGTTTTTCTACTTTCTCAGGGTCCAGCATGTCGTGCAGCGCATCGTACAGTGGCCGCAGGTAGGGATCCACTTTCTCCTGCAAGGTTCCGGGCAGAAAGCCCAGCCGTTCGCCGGCTTCGACCGCGGGCCGTGTCAAAATGATTCGGCTCACCCTTTTTGAAAGCAGCGCCGAGATCCCCATGGCCACCGCCAGGTAGGTTTTTCCCGTGCCCGCTGGACCCACTCCGAATACCAGGTCATTGCGTTCGATCGCTTCCATATAACGGCGCTGGTTGACCGTCTTTGGCGCAAGCAGTTTCTTACCGAAGGTACGCTGGCGCCCGCTCGACACCAGGGCTCGCAAGCTCACGTCCGGATCCTCGGTGCAAACCCGCAGGTAACTGTTGAGGTCCCCGTTGTTAAACACGTGGCCTTCGCGAACCAGCGCGGCATAATCTTCGAGAATGTTCTCCGCGCGCGCTACATTAGCGGGCTCGCCTTCTATCTCGAGCGAGTCGTCTATAAGCTGGGTATTGATACTAAGGCCGGATTCGAGGAGGCGAATGTTCTCGTCGCGAGTACCAAACAAGCTTTCAATTCCGCGGACGATGGGTACGCTGGCTTTCATTTAGAGGGTATCTGCATACCTCCGATTACACATGGATAGGCGCGCACTCAGGCAGGACGCGCGCGAACACGCGGATATGGCTGGAGAGGGATGACGCCCGACGCCCGTTATTCCGGGCTCGATTACCTAGCATCTATACGCATTATATCAAAGCGAGGCAGGTGGCTCAACGGCCCTGAGCGGCAGGTTCCCAGACGCAGAACTACGCCGTTTTGCTCAACTTCCGCCCGGTCACGGCGTGGACGCCCTTCCTCTTGGCCAATGCCCACCGCCGCTTGGCGGCCAACGAGATTCGTTTCCGTCCCTCGGCGCTGAGACGTCCCAACCGGGATTGCTGGGCCCGGGCGGGTGGCTTTTTCGCGGCCCTCGCTACTCGGGCGCCAACCGTCTCTTTGGCTCGAACGACGGACGATCTTGCGGAGTCAAGCAAGTCTCGTAATCCGCGTGCGCTGTCTGGAAACTGTTCGATGACGTTGGACAGCAATGATTCCACCTTGTTCAACCGCTTCAAGGCCTTCTTAGCTTTCATGGATTCTCCTCAGGACCGTCTATGGTATCACTCAACGAGCGCCTGCAAGGCGGCCAGAGAAAAAAAAGGAGTGATAGGGAGCACGTACGGCTACCCGCCGACGGTTACCTTGCCCGGTTCCAGTTCGTAGCCCTCTTCCTGCGCTACCTTGACTGCCAGAGATCGCAGGGTTTGGTCATCGGTATCCTTCGCTGATTTCGAGTGGCGGCGAATGACCTCCTCGCCAATCGTGATTCTCACGAGCCAGTTCTTATTTTTCTCGTCCCAGGTAACCTGTGCCTGATCCGCGCGCATGCAAACCTCCGCTGTATAGGAATATGTCACTTGCGCAACTCCATGGCAAGGCCGGTAGTGTCTAAAATATCATTGGCGTGAATGCGCATTCATTTGCGGCCAAAATTTCGGTTTCTGCTATTCGTCGCCCGGAATAGAAATTTTCAATCGGGCGTATAGAAACCTTCATTCCCGCCAGTTGGAGCCCTGGATGAATAATAGTACACTAGCTCGGTTTGTAACCCGAAAAAGGAATCTGGAATGAAGTTCTTGACCCTACTTGTGTTTTCCGTGGCGGCGATGGCGCAGGCGCCGCAAAGCATAGATGCACGGCTGACAGCGCTCGACAGCGCTGTAAAGTCGGCCCAGAGTGCCGGCGACAACGCCTGGATGCTCACTTCGGCAGCCCTGGTGCTGATGATGACGGGGCCGGGCCTGGCGCTCTTTTACGGGGGGCTGGTTCGCCGCAAGAACGTGTTGGGCACGATGATGCAGAGCTTCATCCTGATGGCGGTGATTACGGTGCTGTGGGCCATCGTCGGTTACAGCCTGGTATTTGCCGAGGGCAACCCCGTGATCGGCGATTTGCGCTACGCATTTCTCCGTGGCGTGGGGGTCGCTCCCAATCCGGACTATGCCGGGACCATCCCGCAGCAGACTTATATGGTGTACCAGCTCATGTTCGCCATCATCACACCCGCTTTGATCTCGGGCGCCTTCGCCGAGCGTATGAAATTCAGCGCCATGCTGCTGTTCACGGTCTCATGGGCCTTGATCGTCTACTTTCCGATGGCGCACATGGTGTGGGGCAAGGGCGGATTCCTGAACGCCGCGTTGGGCGGCAAGGTTCCTTGCTTTGATTTCGCCGGTGGCACAGTGGTTCATATCACATCGGGGGTTTCGGCGCTGATCTGCGCGTTGTATCTGGGCAAGCGGGTGGGCTATCCGCAGCTGCAGATGAAGCCGCATAGCGTCGTACTGAGCGTGATCGGCGCGTGTCTGCTTTGGGTGGGCTGGTTCGGATTTAACGCAGGCAGTGCGCTGGCGGCTTCCGGTCTGGCGACGAGCGCATTCGTCGCAACTCATTTCGGTGCCGCGGCAGCGACGCTTGGCTGGATGTTGGCGGAGTGGATTCGCTCCGGCAAACCCAGCGTTCTAGGAGCCATTTCCGGCTGCGTCGCGGGGCTGGTGGCCATCACCCCGGCATCCGGCTTCGTGCAGCCCTTTCCGGCGCTGGTGATCGGATTCCTCGCGGGGATCGTCTGCTATTTCATGGCCACGCTGGTAAAGCACAAATTCGGTTATGACGATTCCCTCGATGCCTTCGGTGTGCATGGCGCAGGCGGCACGTTAGGTGCGGTAATCACCGGAGTTTTTGCGACCAGCGCCATCAATGACAGTTTCAAAGATTCCGCCGGCAAAGTGCTGCCTCTCGGTTGGGTGGACGGCAATCCCGGGCAGGTGCTGAATCAGGTGATCGGGACGGCCATCGCCTGGGGGCTGGCCATCGTAGGGACTTTAATTATCCTGAAGATCTGTGACGCCGTGGTCGGTTTACGGGTGGATCAAGAACAAGAGATCGAGGGCCTCGATCTTAGCCATGCATGGCGAAGAAGGTTACTTTTTCGAGTCATGATGCTTAACTGGATCGAGGGGCATCCACTCAAGGAATGTTGCGATGAAGAAAATTGAAGCCATTATTCAGCCGTTCAAACTGGAGCCAGTCAAAGAGGCGCTCAAGGCCATTGGCATCGACGGGATGACCATCACCGAAGTGCGCGGGCACGGCAGGCAGAAAGGCCACAAAGAGGTTTACCGGGGCCAGGAATACAACGTGGACCTGCTGCCGAAAATGAAACTGGAGCTGGTGGTTGCTGATGCTCGGTTGGAAGAAGTGCTGCGCACGCTGACCTCGGCGGCGCGCACGGGCAAGATCGGCGACGGCAAGGTTTTCATCTATGACGTCGCCGAAGCCATTCGGATCCGCAATGACGATCGCGGAGAAGCAGCTCTTTGACCCCCTGCGTGCGCTCGAGGAGCGCACCGCAGCGGTCGACGTGCTGGTCCAAAAATCCTGGGCTCATCATCTCGCCAAAGCCGCGCCCGGCGTAACTGCGTTACTGGCCGTAGGTGGTTACGGGCGGCGCCAGCTGTTTCCCTACTCGGATGTGGATCTGTTGTTGCTATTCGCAAACGACAAAGCTGCCGCGGGATTGAAAGATTCCATTTCCGGATTTCTGCAGCAATTGTGGGATGCCGGGCTGCGCGTGAGCCATTCAGTGCGCACGCCGGCCGAATGTTCGGAGCTTCATGACAGCAATATTGAGCTGAACATCAGCCTGCTGGATCAGCGATACCTGACCGGAGATGCCGGCGTTTATGGCTCGCTCGTCCAGAAGCTTCCGCGATTCGTTCACGGTCAGCGGGATAACCTTACCCGCCATTTGTCGCGCATGACGCGTGAACGGCATACGCACTTCAACGATACGTTTTATCATCTGGAGCCCGACGTCAAGGAGGCGCCGGGAGGGCTGCGCGATCTGCAACTGCTCGCGTGGCTGACGCAAATTGCAACCACCACGCCCACGTCGCTCGCACCGCCGGCTCCCGTCGCGGAGTTAAATGATGCCCGCGCATTTCTCTTCAAGCTGCGCGGTTACCTGCATTACCACGCTAAGCGCGATTCCAACGTGCTGAGTTTCGATGCGCAGGAGTGGGTGGCGGAGCAGTTGGGCCTGCGTGAGCCGGCCGAGATGATGCGCGCGTACTACCGCAATGCCCGGGTCATCGACCGCTCGGCGCTGAGAGTACTCGAGACGGAAGAGGCTCGTGCCAGTTCTCTGTTTTCCCAGTTTCGCGACCGCCGATCGCGGATCTCCAACACCGACTTTACAGTGTCGCGCGAGCGTATCTATCTGCGGGCTCCGCAGCAGATCGAAGCCGAGCCTGAAGTCCTCCTGCGCTTGCTGCAATTCGTCGCACGGCATGGTTTTCGGCTCTCGCTCGAAGCTGAGGAGCGCATTGCGGCGCAGCTCCCCGCGGCACGGCGGTACTTCGTGGTTTCCCGGTCCCTGTGGCCAGCCATCGGCGAGGCGCTATCGCTTCCTCACGCGGCCGTGGCTCTCCGTGTCGCGCATGAGACCGGAGTCCTCACCGCACTCTTTCCCGAGATGGAAGAGATTGACTGCCTGGTGATCCGGGACTTCTATCACCGCTACACAGTGGATGAACATACCCTAGTCGCGATCCAGACCCTCGCCCAGCTGCGCGCTGCAAAAGATTCGCCGGCCGCCTCGTATGCCGCCCTACTTTCCGAGATCGAGCAACCAGGCGTGCTTGTTTTCGCGCTTCTGTTCCATGACGTGGGGAAGGGAAGCCCCGAGGAAGGGCACGTGGACGCGTCTCTTCGCATTGCGGACCGCGCGATGGAGCGGATCCAGATGCCCGCGGCGGAACGCGCTACCGCTGCATTTCTCATCCGATGCCATCTGGAGATGTCTATGGCGATGAGCAGCCGCGATCCCGATGACCCCGCGACCACGCAAGACCTGGCGCACAAGGTGGGTACGGTCGAAAATCTGAAATATCTGACGCTGGTGACCTATGCCGATATCAGCGCCGTCAATCCCACGGCCATGACCTCATGGCGAGCCGACCAGCTATGGCAGCTCTATCTGAGGACGTACAACGAGCTGACCCGCGAACTCGACGCCGAACGCATCGAGCACGCCGGCTCGCCCGAACGGGACGCATTTCTGGAAGGCTTTCCTACGCGCTATTTGCGTACTCATTCCGCGAGCGATATCGAACGGCACATGTCGCTCGAGATGGATAGCCGCGCACGCGGTGTCGCGGCGGACATCACAAAATCCAATGGAAGCTACCGCCTGACGCTGGTAGCCGGCGACCGGCCGTTCCTGTTCGCCACCGTTGCGGGTACGCTCTCTAGTTTCGGCATGAACATTTTGAAAGCCGAGGCTTTCGCCAACCGCCGCGGCACAGTGCTGGATACATTCTCGTTTTCCGATCCACTGCGGACGCTGGAGCTGAATCCCAGCGAAGTGGACCGGCTGAAATCCACCGTAGAACGGGCTGTGCTGGGACGCGCCGATGTCAAACAACTGTTGCGTAGCCGTCCTAGGGTTCCGCTGCCCAGCCGCAAAGCGCGCATTGAGCCCTCGGTATACATGGACAACCAGGCCTCGCGCTCGGCTACGCTGATTCAGGTAGTCGCCGAAGACCGGCCCGGGTTGCTCTACGACATTGCGTCCACCATTTCTTCTCAGGGCGCGAGCATCGACGTGGTGCTGATTGACACCGAGGCGCACAAAGCCATCGACGTCTTCTATGTGACCGCGGGCGGCGAAAAGCTGACCGCGGACAAGCAGCGCGAACTGGAGCAGGCACTGGCTGGAGTGTTGCGAGGATAAGGGTGGCGCAGGCTTCAGCCTGCGAAATTGCCTCTCTTGCCCCTTGAAAAACGGTGATAGGCTTCGCCCCCCCAAGCCGAGTGATATGCGGCTCAACATCGTCCAGCCCCGCCGGCGCTGCCTGTCACCGTTTTTTCAACACTGGCTGTATATTTAGTTTAGTAATCCACCATGAAAACTGTCATATTCGCCCAGGCCCTGTTGCCCGGATTGTGCGCCGCCGCTCGCAGGGAGCTTGGGGAGATCGACGGCGCCAAATTCCGCATCGACATGCCGGAGAAATGGAATGGCGGACTGGCGTGAACAAGGCGTGAACAAGACGGACGAGACCGTTCTGGCTTTGCTGACGGCCCGCGCCGAAGTTCCCGGGGCATACCGACTTAGTACCGCGAAGAACTCCTCAGCTGAACTGCGCGATTAATCGAAAGGGAGCCCGAATATAAATAAATACGTATACTTGTATTGTGGCGAGCGGTTTGAAGCCGGTTCTATGGGTTGGGTCATCGATGAGATCTTAAAACCTTCCCTAGGCCGGTACAGCGCGTGGTGGGGCAGGCTCTATATGCAGCCCAATGCGGCGGGGAATACCCCTCTGTCAAAGCCCTCAAAGGTTTCGGCGGGCGGGCCGTGCTTGAGATCGTGGCGTCGTATGAACGCAACACATATCGGGCCGTGTACACGGTCCGCTTCTTCGGTTGCTATTTACGTACTACACGCGTTTCAAAAGAAGTCGAAGAGAGGCATCGCGACGCCTCAAAAAGAAATTGAACTCGTCAACCAGCGGCTCGCCGCGGCAGAACAGGACTACGGAGAAAGGCAGAACTAAGATGAAGAAGAACAACAAAATCCGGATCAAAGAGGGTAGCGGCAACGTCTTTGCCGACCTAGGCTTTCCCAATCCCGAGCGTGAGCAGCTCAAGGCTCGCCTCACGCTGCAAATCTACCGGCTTATTAAGGATCGAGGACTCACGCAGGCAAAGGCTGGCACGATACTGGGCATCAAACAGCCGCACGTTTCCGGTCTGATGCGCGGGCAGTCGGGCAACTTCTCTGTCGAACGCCTGATGGACTTTTTGACCGCTCTTGGGCAGGATGTTGAAATCACGGTGAGGCCGACCCGCAAGCAACATGGCGGTGTTTCCCTCGTGCTCGCATGATCCGGCGCGGAGCTCGTTCCCCGGCGCAAAACTCCGTCACCGCCCTGGCTGTATATTTAGTAATCCACCATGAAAACTGTCATATTCGCTCTGGCCCTGTTGCCTGCATTGTGCGCCGGCGTTCGCACGGAGCTTGGGGAGATCAACGGCGCCAAGTTCCGCATCGACATGCCGGAGAAATGGAATGGCGGACTGGTGGTCTATTGTCACGGATACAGTGACGCTCCAGGTAGCTTCGAAGACAAGGCCAGCCCATTCATCGATGTTTTCGTCAGCCAGGGCTTTGCATTTATCCAGTCAGGCTACGCAGCAGGCGGCTGGGCGATCCAGGAGGCCGTGCAGGATACCGAGGCGCTACGGCGCTACTTCATTCGCAAGTACGGCGCACCCAAGGAGACCTACGTGACAGGCCACTCGATGGGCGGGTTTCTCACCATGGTGCTGATCGAATCGTTTCCGGATACCTACGACGCAGGCCTTCCGCTGTGCGGTCCTCTGGGCGCGTCGACTTGGTTCATGGATCGCGAGCCGCTGGATCTGCGCGTGGTGTTCGATTACTATTTTCCGAACGCGCTGCCGAATCCTGACCGCGTGCCGCCGACCTTCAAGATGAGCAAGGAGAGCGAGGAGGAACTCACCCGCCTGCTCGATTCCAAACCCGGCCAGGCGGAGATCGTGCGCCATTGGACCGGCATCCACAGCAACAAAGAGGTGGCCCACACGATGGTGTTCTTTACTTATGTCCTGATGGACCTGGAGCAGCGCGGCGGCGGAAACCCGTTCGACAATCGCAACATCATATACTCGGGCACGCCTGACGACGAAGCGCTCAACGATGGAGTCAAGCGCTACGCCGCTAATCCGCGAGCCACAGAGTATGTTCACACGTACTACACGCCCACCGGGCGTCTGACTCGCCCCATGCTTGCGATCCACACGACATACGATCCAATCGTGCCGCCGTGGGTGCCCAATACTTACTCACGGCTGACGGAGCAGATGGGCGCGCAGAATCTCTTCGTGCAACAGTACGTGAAGCACGACGGGCACTGTGCGATCAACAATACGGAAGTGGCGCGCGGCTTCGCCCAGCTTCGCGAGTGGAAGAATCATGGAGTGCGGCCGCCGGCCGGCGCTGACCAGTAGATTGGTAATGCGCTAAATCATTCGCGTGAATTCGCGTTCATTCGCGGCGTAGCAAAGGGGGACGCGGTAAGCTGGACTTTACATGCAATTGCTGACCGGGCCCGCGGGCTCCGGCAAGACCTTCACGATTCTTGAAGCGCTGCGTTCAGCGTTGAAGGAGAACGACAACGCGGTTTGTCTGCTGGTGCCCACCGCGACGATGGCGCAACACCTTCGCAACCAGATGGCGCGCGCGGGTTTCGTCTTCTCGCCTGCTCAAATTCAGACAATGTGGAGATTCATCGAGCCGTGGACCGTTGACCTTCCGGAGGCCAGTGACGCCGTCCTTCACATGCTGGTGGAGAAATGCGTCCAGCGGCTGAACCTTCCGGCGTTCGCCAAGGTAGCGCACATTGAAGGATTTCACACGAAATTAGCCGCAACTATCGAAGAATGCGCTGCCGCGGGCTGCGATGCTGATTCGTTGCGGCGACAATTGCCGGCCGGAAGCCTAGGCCGCGCGCTGGCCGAAGTCTATGCGGAGGTGAACCGCAACCTTGAGGAACAAAAGCTTGGAATGCGATCGACGCGCCTGGTCCGCGCTGCGGCACGCATCAAAGAGGCGGGCGCCGGCGGCTTGAAAACCATCTGGCTGGATGGATTTTTCTCTCTCACCGATGCAGAACTGGCGGTGGTGAAGGCGCTGGCGCAGCACGCGGACGTGACCGTTACGCAGCCGTCAGCCGCCGTCGCAGATGCAACGCGCGCGCGCCTGCTCTCCATGAGGTCTAGAGAGACGGTGCTCACGCGCGAGCGAGCTCTTCCAAAGCGTGAGTTATTCTCCGCCCCCGGAATTGAACGTGAAGCGGATGAGATTGCGCGGCGAATCTTACAAGAGATAGCCGCAGGCCGTTCCTTTCACGAAATCGGAATTATCGTGCGCACGCCTGACGTTTATACGCGGCTGCTGCGCGCCACACTCGACCGATTCGGCATCCCGGCGCGCTTCTATTTCGATCTGGTTCTGACGGAGCAGCCGGCAGTCCGGTTTCTGGCGGGCGCGGTGGACGCGATGCTCGGCGGCTGGGATCACGCGCAGACTCTGACCATGATGAAACTGGCGCCAGGCGCGGGGACTTCGGCGCCGATGAATCACTTCGATTTCGAGGTTCGCAAGAGGATTCCTGGCAAGGGGCTCGAGATGCTTCGGCTGCTGGCGGTGGAGCGTCCGGGGGAAGACCAGAGATTACGTAGGTTGCTGGAGCGTTTGACGGAACTGGATGTGTGGCGCACGCTGTCATTGAAGCCGGCGGACTGGGTGGAGCGGATGGGCAGCCTGTGCGCGCTCTATAGACCCGCGCAGCCTCACGATCGAGTGCCCCATGACACGGCGCTTAACTGGAGGCTGCAAGCTAGGGCCCTCATCGCTTGGGAAGCAGCCGCCGTCGAGGCTGCCAGCGTCTTCGACGCTGTGTCGAAGGTTTCGCTGGAGAAGTTCTGGCAAGCGATGAACACGGTGCTCAGGCTCACGCCGCTGCGCATCCTGGACCAACGCCACAATGTAGTCCACGTGTTCAGCGCGTACGAGGCGCGGCAATGGGAGCTGCCGGTGGTGTTCGTTTGCGGCCTGGTGGAAGGTCAGTTTCCGCGATACCACGCGCCGGACCCGTTCTTGTCCGAGCCCATACGACGGGGGCTGAAAGCGAGCGGAACGCGAATCCGCACCTCGGACGACGTAGATCTGGAGGAACAGTTCTTGTTCGACTCCGCGCTGAGCCGCGCGACGGCTTCGCTCGTTCTCAGCTATCCCAAGAACGATTCACGAGGCGAGCAGAATCTCCCATCGTTATTTCTTGATCCGGCGGAACCTGTTACCGCCACGCGGGCGGTGCGAGTGCTGGTGGTTCAGCCTAAGCCTGCCGTCGCGCCCTTGATTCACTCCACGGATGCCTTGCAACTACTGATTGAAAAGCATGCAGAGGTGAAGCCGACGGCCCTCGAAAGTTACCTGCAGTGTCCTTTCCAGTTCTTTGGGCGTTACACCTTGAAACTAAAAGGGAGACCTCCGCGCCCCGAAGACCGGCTGGATTTCCGCGTCCGTGGCACGATTGTGCACGATGTCATCGCGAAGTGGCTGTCCATGCGTGAACCGCTCGACGACATCTTCGAGCGCGTTTTTATCGAGACGACGCAAAAAGAATTCATACCCGCGGGGTACAAAACCGAGTTGCTGCGTTCCCAAATGGAAGCGGATCTGCGCCGCTTCAGCGAAAGCGACGTCTGGCCGGCGGGTCACCAAAGTCAGAGCGAAATAAAGTGCTTGTTTCAGCTAGAGGGCGGCCTCAAGGTGAGCTGCCGCGTTGACCGTCTGCTCCAATCAGTGGACGGGAGAGCGTTCGTCATCGACTATAAATACAGCAAGAAAAAAGTGAGCGAGTATACCGGAAACAAGAATCTCCTGCAGGGCCCGCTTTACTGGCTGGCGGCCGAGCGAGGTCTCAAGTTGCAGCCGGCGGGAATGTACTACTGCAGCCTGCGAGATCGCGTGGAGTACGGAGGTTGGGGCGAACAACTCGGCTCGGTGCGGGCGGGGGCGATCGAGGCGTTCACGCCCGAATGGCTGAGCGCGGCCGTTGAACGAGGCATGCGCGCAGCCGGCGAGATCGCCGCTGGCCGGATCGCTCCGTCACCCAGTGACATTTCCCAGTGCAGGTATTGCGACTTGAAGGATGTTTGCCGCTATGCGGTTGCTGAGATGGCAATTGCGGAGGGCGCCTAGTGGATTTCACGCCGCGGCAACTTCAGGCGATCGACATCTCGAAAGCCGGACAGGATGCCTGTGTGGTGGCAGGCCCCGGATCCGGCAAGACGCGTGTCCTGGTGGAGCGTTACCGCCGGCTGGTGGAAGCCGGCGTCGCGCCGCAGCGCATTCTGGCCATTACCTTCACCGAAAAAGCCGCGCGCAATATGAAGGAGCGGCTCGCCGAGGCCTTCCTTACCATGCCAGAACGAAGGCGAGAGCTGGAACAAGCGAATATCTCGACCATTCACGGCTTCTGCGCGCGGCTGCTGCGGGAAAATTCTGTTGCGGCGGGGATCGACCCGGAGTTTCGCGTTTTAGATGCCAGGCAGTCAGTCATCATGCAGCGCCAAACCGCGAGGGAGGTTCTCGATCGGATGTTTGCCGGGGAGCACGAGGCGATGCGGCGGCTGATGCAAGGCCTGGCATCTCCGGATCTGGCAGGAGACATTCCTGACGTGTACGATGCCATCCGTTCAGCGGGATTCAAAGCCGCCGAATTGCGCGGATTTCCCATGCGTGGCGGAACGAATCTCAGACAGGTCCGAGACGCTTTGGGCGCGGTCGCGAATGAACAGCCAACGGGTTGGAACGTAGGCCCGGTCGCCCGCCTGAGTGAAATCATAGAATCGACGGTGCGCCTGGCTTCGTTACCCGATGGGCCCGTCACCGCGGAGCACTTGCGGGCCGTCTGCGCATTTCCGACAAGCTTGAAAGGAATCAAGCACGGGACAAGCATCCACAACCGGCTAAAAACGATCAAGGACGAGATTGTTCCGAACCTCTACAGGACTCTGATTACGGAATATTATTCACGCGAACGCGAAACGCTGGTCGACATCATCGTGTCCTTTGACCGGATGTACGGAGACCGCAAGCAGGCCATGAGCGTTCTGGATTACGCCGACCTTGAAGCTTTTGCAGTCAAGCTGTTGGACGAGAATCGAGAGGTTCGCACGCGAGTTCGGGATCAGTTTCAGCATGTCCTCATGGACGAATTTCAGGACACCAACGGACAGCAATCCAAACTGCTCGGGCTGCTGCGAGCTCCGGGTGCATTCTTCGCGGTGGGCGATGTGAATCAATCGATTTACGGGTTCCGGCACGCCGATCCGGAGGTGTTCCGCGGGTATCGCGACGATGTGGAGCGGGAGGGAAATCATCCGGTGGAGTTGGTGGAGAACTGGCGCAGCCGGGACGGCATCCTATGCGCTGTCGAGACTATCCTGCAACACGCACAAGGGATCGAGCCGCGGAGGTTGATCGCCGCACAGGAGTATCCGCATAAATCGGAAGCGTCCGTCGAAGTGATTGCCGCCATTGCGGCAACGGCGGATGACGCGGTGGAACTTGAAGCCCGGTGGGTGGCGCGGCGGATTCTGGACTTCACCGCATCGCTGAGCCTGGAGAGCGGTCTGGCCGGCTTCGGGGATATGGCAGTGCTGGTCCGCAATACGGAGGTTCTGCCGGCATTCACCCGCGCTTTCGAGCAGGCAGGAATTCCGTACCTGCTCAATCAGGGCAAAGGGTTTTTCGAGGCGCGCGAAGTAGTGGATCTCATGAATCTGCTGCGCGCGGTTGACAACCCACGCGACGAGATCAGCTTGGCCGCCGTAATGCGCTCGCCTCTTGGTGGAATTTCCGATGAGGCGTTGCTGCGCCTAGAAATGACCGGCAATCTGGCGAGCGCACTTCGAAAGATCGAGCAAATCGACGCCAGTTTTGACGAGGGGGATCACCGCAAGCTGCTCCGCTTTCGCGAGCAGATGCTCCGCTGGCGCGAGGAACGCGAGCTAGTCGGATTCGACCGGCTCTTGATGCGCGCGATCGACGAAACCGGATACGCGTCCGAGTCCGGAAGCCGTGCAGCGGCAAACATCGAGAAATTCTTGACCTTGGCGCGCGAGGCTTCGCCGCGGCTCACGCTGGCGGAATTTGTCGAGGAGTTGCAGTTGATGCGCGAAGCGGACGCGCGCGACGTGGACCCTCCACCCGAGGATGCCGTAAACGCTGTCCGCATCATGACCGTACACGCCGCTAAGGGCTTGGAATTTCCTGTGGTATTCCTGGCCGCACTCCATAAGGCGGTGCAGCAAGGAGTTGGGCCGCTGGCCTTTTCACCGCGTTTCGGTTTGGGGGCGCAGTGGTTGAACCCTGCGACAGGCGACAGGAAACGCGACTGGTTCCTCAGGAACATCGAGGATGAGTCTAGACAACGGGAGACTGATGAAGGCAATCGGCTTTTTTACGTCGCCATGACGCGAGCCGAAGAGCACCTGGTGTTCTCGTATTCGAGTTTCGGAAAGCGAAAGGAATGGGCGGCGGCGCTCGAGGAATCGCTCGGCCTGGATCTGAGCGCTCCGGCGCAGCGAGTGCAGTCTGTCGAAGCGCCGAACGGAGAAAGGTTCTCGCTACGCGTCTTCGCCAGTGACAAACCACCTGAGTTGAAAGTGCCCGCCCAGCCCACATCCGCAGCGGCGCCGGTGCAAATCGTGGCTCGTCCGGCAGTCGACAATCAATACGATTTTGCCGCCAGCGTAACGTCGGTGTCGCTATTTGCGCATTGCCCGCGCCGTTATTACCTGGAGCGGTACCTGGGCTGGCGCGGAAATTTGCCGCGCAAATTGCAAACCGCTGAAGAGGACGATTCCGGCGACGAAGTCGATGCCAGCCAGTTCGGGCTCGACGCGCACGCACTGCTGGCAGGTCAACCGGTGGAGCAAGCAACGGCGGACGCGCGGAAGCTGGTGACGGCCTTCCACGCAAGCGAACTGGGCAGGCGCGCTGCGCGAGCCTCGCGCATTGAACGCGAATTTGAGTTTGTGATGGCGATTGAGAATGTCGTGCTGCGCGGGCAAATCGACCTGTGGTTTGAAGAGGGTGGCGAGCTGGTACTGGTGGATTACAAGACTGACGACATCAAACCGCGCGAAATCGCAGCGCGAGTGGAATTCTACGCGCCGCAGTTGCGTTTGTATGCGCTGGCGCTCGAGCGTATTACGGGGCGGTTTCCCGCAAAAGCGTTCCTTTACTTTCTGCGCCCGGACCTCGTCCGGTCCGTTCCACTGGAACGGACGTTGCTGGATAGTCCGGAGGGCCTGGTACGGGAATTCCACGACGCCCAGAATGAGGTCGCCTTTCCGCTGCGGGAAGGCGAATACTGCAAGGAGTGCTCCTATTTCCGCGGCCTCTGCCCGGCGGGATCAGGAGTGGCCGATGTAGTCCATCCTTCCGCCATCAACGGTCAGGACCTGGCCGGTAATGAAGCCGGACTCCGGTGACACCAGGAACGCTACCGCGTGGGCGATGTCTTCCGGTTTTCCAACGCGCCGGACCATGGTCTTTGCGGCGATCTGCTCGGAAAGTGACGCGATTTCTGCTGGTGAGCGTCCTTGTGCCACCATTTCCGTCGCGACGAATCCGGGGGCTATGGCATTGACGGTGACGCCGTGCGGCCCAAGTTCCATGGCGAAGCGGCGCGTGAGCACGGAGACGGCAGCTTTGGTGGCGGCGTAGAAGGTAGTGCCGGCCATTACGGTGCCGTGCGCCGCGATCGACGTCAGATTGACAATCCGTCCGAAGCCGTGCGCTTGCATTCCGGGTACGACGGCACGGGTGGAGTTTACCAGGCCATCGACATTCGTCCGTCGCATTCCTTCCATTTGGGAGTAGTCGAAGTCCGCAAGGTCGCCTTGGCGAAAGACGCCGGCGTTATTGATCAGGATGTCTATAGGGCCCGACTCGGCTTCAAGTGTTTCGATCATGGCGCGTACGGCGCGGGAGTCGCCGACGTCAGCGCGCAGAGGCAGTGCGTGGCCGCCCTCGTTGCGAATGTCATTGGCAAGCGCTTCGGCGTCGCGCACGCGTTCGCGATAATTGATCCCGATGGCAGCTCCTTCCCGGGCCAGCCGCAAGGCAATGGCCCGGCCGATTCCGCGGGATGCCCCGGTGACTAGAGCGGTTCTTCCTTTCAGCGTCATGCCCGTCTCCGCGACCGTTCCATGCGCGATTTAACCAAACAAGATGTGTCACGAATTTCTAACTTGGCCGGCAATCGAAGGGTGATCGCCGCACCCCGCTTTTGTCCTTCTTCAATTCGATTGAGCAGGATTTCCGCGGCTCGAAAACCGATCTCATAAGCGGGCTGCACCACTGCCGTCACTGACGGCGTAAAAAGGTCATCTACGGTCAGCTCGTCAAATGTCACAAATCCGATATCACCCGGGGTCTTCAGATGGCAATCGCGAAGGGCGCGCAAGACTCCGAGTCCGGTTGGTCCGTTGGTGGAAAACAGCGCGGTTGGCCGCTCTCGCGCTGTAACCAGGCGCGCCCGGCAAATCCCGGCCACGTCTTCGGGGCGGAAGTTACCTTCCCAAATCAGTTTGTCTTGTAACTTGATGCCGGCACGCCGGAGGGCCTTCTGGTAGCCTTGCAATCTTTCCTTTTCATTCCGCAGCGACAGGGATCCAGTGACGATCGCGATGCTTCGGTGGCCCATAGAAATGAGGTGAGAGGTTCCCAAATCCGCGGCAGCAAAGCTGTCGACTGAAACGGAGTCCCCCTGCAGTCCGTCCGGAATCCGATCGAGATAGACCAGAGAGACTCCGGAATCTTTCATTTCGTAGCCGTCGCCGATGGGCGCAGCTCCCGCGGCAACTACCAGCAGAATTCCCTCCACGCGCTGCGAGCGCAATAGAGACAGCAGTTCCTTTTCGCGGGCCGCGCTGTCGTCTGAGTTGACGGCGATCAATGAGTAGCGACGCTGCAGCGCCGCCTCTTCCGCGCCGCGAATGACCCTTGGGAAAAACGGAATGGTTAAGTCAGGGACGATAATTCCGAGAGTTCGGGTCTTACTGGTCTTGAGACTTCTGGCCACGTGATTCGGATAGTAGTCCAGTTGAAGTATCGCGGCCTGAACCTTTGTGCGCAGCCCCTTGCTCACCGGCACCGATCCGGTGATCACATGTGAAACGGTGCCGATAGAGACCCCGGCCAACTCTGCGACTTGTTTGATTGTCGACATGAGCGACTAAAGCTTCTGCGGAAGGCAGGCGGAATCGAGCGTCCTATATTACCTTGATCCGAACATTTCGGACTTCGACTTTCATCGGAGGCCCGAGGTGCAATTGTATGCCAATCAGGCCGCTCATTTTCCGGTTCGGACCGTCATCGTCAACCAGCATGCTCATGACGTGACCGTTCAAAACCTGAGTCAGGGCATTGCCGCGCGCGATGATGTGATACTCGTTCCAGCCTCCGCCTTTAATGAAACTTTTCAATTCGGCGCCATCACCCAGGGAACCCACAACGCCGGGTTTCTTTCCCTCCCCGATGTACGTGTATTGCCCGCGTAAGGCGAGGAATCCTCGCCCGCGCTCTTCGTAAATCTGGCCTGTAAAGCGTTCCTCCCCGTCGATATCCGCCTGGTATCCTTTCATCGCCCAGCGAATATCCGGAAGTTCGATGCTCCGGTACTGGATTCCGCTGTTCACAGCCCCGAGCCGGTATTGCGCTTTCAGCTCAAAGTCCGCCGGACTACCGCCGCGCCAGATCAGAAAACTGTTTTGTTTCGGCATCGTTTCGGCTGTCGTCTCTCCGACGATGTTGCCGTTTTCGACACGCCAGAGCTTCGGATCGCCATCCCAACCGTCGAGTGTCTTGCCATCAAAGATCTGCTTGAATCCGGTTTCATCTTTCAGCGGCTGCGGCAGCTCCATTTTGAACCCGCCGGCCGGGCGCTCTCGCGGGGCCGGGCTCTGGGCAGTTAGGGCAATGGCCAGCGCGACTGCCGAACCAAGACCTACCATCAACCGTCTTCGCATACAATCTCCTATGCTCAATCCCAACCGTGGGCGTTTCGAACCTGAATCATTACCGTGAGAACGTCCTGCCAAGTCTTCGGATCCCTCATGACGGCGTTCGGAAACATGCAGCCATCCCAGCAGATGTGCGCGAATTTCCGAGTGGGTTTACTCGTTTCATCACGCATCCACACGCCCGCGTCTCTGACGATATCGAGCTTACCGTTGGCGTCGAGCGGCAAGCAATGTCTACCCGTCTTATCGTGCGAGCCGGATCCTTTCACGGTGCCGTCATTTTGCGCCACGTGAAAATCGATAGTCCAGGGGCGCAACGCCGCGGCGACCGTTCGATAAGCGGTGGCGAGGCCCTCGCGATCCGACCAATCGAAATTCTCCGGAAGCAGCCGGTCCTCCGGTGCGTTGTATCCAAGGGTGAAGAGCATGGTGTGGGCCATGTCAGCCTGAAACCCCAGGGTCTGCGGCCGGTCGACCAGTTCCAGAAGCTGCTGCATGTGACGCCAGCCATGCATGCCACCCCAACAGATCTCGCCTTCAGCCGCGAGCCGTTCGCCGAAACCTTCGGCTACCGAGCAAGCTTCCCGGAATGTTTGCGCGATCCGGCGGGTATTGCCCTGGGGATCGCGGGCCCAGTCCGCCGGGCTGGCGGCCGAGTCAATGCGTATGATCCCGGCGTGCCGGATTTTCAAATCCCGCAGCTTCTTTCCAATGCGGCAAGCCTTCCGCACTTGCTCGAGAAACCGTCCGCGTTCTGATTCGTCCCCCATGGCTGAGCCACCGCCGGTGGGCGGCCAAACCGGAGCCACTAGCGAACCCACCTGCAGATCCCGGGCCGCGATGCGTTCGGCCAGTTCCTCTAACTCGCCATCGGAGGAGTCGATCTCGACGTGCGGTGCGTAGAGGAATAAGTCAACGCCGTCGAACCGGACGCCATCGACCTTAGCGGCGGCCGTTAGATCCAGCATCGTGTCCAGGTCGATCGGAGGTTCGGAGTCGCCGCCCTTGCCCACGAGTCCGGGCCACATCGCATTGTGAACTGCCGGAAAAGCATGCTGTATGCTCATTCAGATTCTCGATAATTACTGCTGCGCCAGGCCAAAGGAGTAAACCGTGCTGTCGTACGTCACGACGTAGACCCGGCCATCCGAGACCACAGGCGCGCTGAAGTGTGTGAATCCGTGAATCGCATCGCCAGTCGAAAAAAGCTCCTTCCCGGTAACGGCGTCCAGCACGTACAGAACCGCATTGCCGGACTTTTCGATACGATCCCGGGAACTCAGAATGCCGCCGTTGGGATCTGACTGCAACGGGCAATCACCGTCAGAAAGCGCAAAGACCAGCCCATTCGCAATCGCCACCGGCTCCGGAACGGACATGTCCCTGGAGTTCCAAGCGGGTATGAGAACCGGTTTTTTGTCCTGCAACTCCACTTTGAAAGCCATGACACTGCCGTTGGGCGTGGGTCCATATTGGACGGGGAATTTCGCGTCCGGCGCCGGCGGTCCCCACGCGGGAGCATATAGCCAGCGCGTTTCCGAAGGATCCTGCCAAGTCGAGAGCGCGCCCCAAAATCCGCGTGCTGCGAAGTTGACCTCCTCGTTGGTATAGAGCGGGCTGCGGAACAATGGAGTGCGATGATCCGCGCCGCCCAAAGACTTCGCGTCGAGCAGATAGATGACTCCCTCTTTTCCGGCGGCCGCCACAAGTTCCCAGTCTTTGAACGGGAAAACCACCGGGGTCATGTTGCCCATGTCCAGATCTTTGCGCGAAATCCAGGCGCGGTTCGCCGGGGTGTAGTAGTCGGTGAGTTTCAGATCCTTCTCGGAGACCTCAATGACGGAGTCCGACATGTTGCCCTTTTCCAGGTCATAGGGTCCGTCGCCTGTCTCAACCAAAACTTTGCCGGAAGGAGTCATCGCGACGCCTGCGCGGCCCCAGATTCCCGCGCCCGCTGTTCCAGCCTGAAAGTACGAGACCTTGTGAGCGGGATCACTCAAATCCATCGCATAGACACCGGACTTGACACCGTTGCAGCCCTGAGAAGTGGTGGTGTAGACCACGTTGTTCACCAGACTGAGGCTCCACGTTTTGCCGAAGGGTGGAACGAAGGGTGTGGGTGGGAGGAGATCTTCGCCATTGACGATGTTGAAGGCGTGAAGTTTGCCGTCGCTGCTGAGCACATACACGGCTTGCCGCCCGCGGAAGGGATTAGTGGTCTGGCTGCCCGGAGCGGGCCCGACAACCGGCGTCGCGTTCAAAGCATTCGGACACAGCCAATGCGCCATTTTCTGTTTGGGCGTACCTTCGATTTCGAGTGTCCGCTGCCAGAAGAGTTTGCCGGTGTCGGTATCGATGGCGAAAATTTTGTCGGAGGCCCCGGCCACCAGAACGAGTTGCCGGAAGCCCTTGGGCGTAATTAGATTGCGCGTTACCACCGGAGCGGTAAGCCCATTGAGTTCCTTGGAGGCATTGTCGAGCTTCAGGCTCCACTGCAACTTCAGGTTCTTGATGTTGTCTTTGTTGAGTTCCGTCTCGGATTTTGCCCATCCGGTGCGCTGAGGATCCACGCTGAATGTGGTCCAGCCATTGGGACGCTGCGCCGAGGCAATGAGGACAGCCGTCAAGCCAACAACAGCGGATTTAGCGAGCACACACAGGGTCTCGAAAGATGCTTTCTTGAAACGTATCAAGAATTGCGTAGAGTTTAACACCGGCAACAAGATTTGTCAAACAAGAACCCTTGACATCTTTTCATCCCAACGGTAAAATTCTGCACTGACCGACCGAGTTGTTTCGGTCCGGTGGGGTCTGCCAGCAACACGTACGATCGACGGGAGGGATGCCATGAAGCATGTTTCAAGTCTGACTTTTGTTCTCTGCTTCGCCGCTCTGCTGTTTTCCGCCTGCTTCGTTTTCGCGCCGCCAGGAAACGCCCAAGTGGCCGCGGCGGGCGCCATTGTGGGGACCGTGACCGATGCGACCGGGGCCGTCGTTCCCGACGCGGAGGTAACGGCCACCAACAACGCGACACAGCAAAAACGCACGGTGCAGTCCAATGCGCAGGGATTCTACGCCATTGAGTCACTCCTCGCGGCGCAGTACGACGTCACGATCAAAAAAGTCGGGTTCCAGACATTTACTGCGCAAAACGTCGTCGTGGACGCCGGTGCGCGCGTGCAGATGAACGCCAGCCTGGCCGTAGGCACGGAGGCTACCCAGATCCAGGTTCAAGCCGATACGGTAGCGGTCGAAACAGCTTCGAGTGAATCGGGCGGAACCATCGCTGGAAAGGAAATCGAAAACTTTCAGCTCAATGGCAGGAACTTCCAGACGCTGGCCATGCTGGTTCCTGGCGTCAACAACACCAACGGCGCTCAGGAAATGGGAGGCGGCGGACTCACGCAAAACAACACGATTTCTGTGAATGGAGTGGGTACAGAGTTTACGAACTTCCTGCAGGACGGGACATTTAACATGAACACCGGCTGTCAATGCGGGGTCAACATCACGTCACCGATTGACACGATCGGAGAATTTCGCATTGTGAAAGACAACTTCAGCGCGAAGTATCCGCTTTCCGGAAGCGCCAATATCATGGTCGAAACCAAGTCCGGTACGAACGCATTCCACGGAGCCGGTTACGAGTATTTGCGCAACGACGTTTTCGATGCTCGCAACTTCTTTGACGGAAGCACCAAAGCGCCCCTAAGGCAGAACATCTTCGGTTTCACGGTAGGCGGACCCATCAAGAAGAACAAGACCTTTTTCCTGGTGGGCGAGGATTGGCGCAGGCGCAGTGTGGGCACCACTCTTCGAGGCGCTTTTCCCGATCAGACGATACGAAACGGGGACTTCACTAACAGCGGCACGCTGGGGAAGGGTGGCCTGAAGCTCGATGCCAGTTCCATTGCGCTGGAGAACCAGCTTCATCCCGGCGTAAACTGCGTCACCGATTCCACTCATCTGAATCCGGCCTGCTTTGACCCAAACTCCGTGGCGCTGATGAACAAATACTGGCCCCTGCCCAATAACCCAGGCGCCGGCTTTTTGAACTACCTGAACAATGGCGCCGAGGTATTCCCCCAGCGAGACGATACTTATCGCATCGACCAATATTTCAGCGAGCGCTTCACACTGATGGGCCGCGTCTCATATGAAACGGCGACGGACACCCCGGCTGCCGAGACTTGGAACGGCCTCGTCGGCCCGACGCTGGGCCAGAAAATCAAGACGACCGGTTTCAACGGTCTGATTCGCTTTACCGCCAACATTAATCCAAGCACGATCAATCAGACCACTTATGCCCAGACTTACGACAAACCGCGCTTGGGAGTCACGGGCGCCACGCTTCCCTCCGACGTTAACCTGGCGCTGCCGTTTAAGGACCAGAACCCCCTCGTTCCCAACGTTTCGATCAGCGGGAACTGGCAGGGCATTGACGCATTCTCATTGCCGGTAACGGCCAGCGACGGAGAAGGCACTTTTTCGGATGATTTCAGCAAGGTCAAGGGCTCACACGTGATCCAGGCCGGCGTCCTGTACATTTTCGGCATCAAGCGTCAGAACTTCTTCAGCAACACGCATGGCGCCTACTCTTTCACGGGAGTCCACAGCAACGATCCAATGGCCGACTACCTTCTGGGCCTGGATGCCACCTTCTACCAAGCCAGCGCTCAGCGCGAAGGCTACTATCACTACAAGCAAGTGGAAGCCTACATTCAGGATGACTGGAAAGTAACGAAACGGCTGACTCTGAACCTGGGCCTCCGGGAAGTCTGGTATTCCCCGGACACGATCTCCAACGACCCTTGGACAGACTTCAACCCTACGATCTATAACCCGGCGAACGCGCCCGTGGTTCAGCCCAATGGAAACTTTCTCACGAATTCGGCTGGTGTGCCCGTGAATTCGGCAGGCCAGGCCCTCCCTAACTACTTGACCAATGGCCTTTCTTTCGCCGGTCAGAACGGGACCCCGAGCGGGATTGTCAAGACCAGACTGTGGAATTTGGGTCCGCGCATCGGCTTCGCCTATGACGTATTCGGGGACGGCAAGACCTCCGTCCGTGGCGGCTTCGGAATCGGCTACAGTCGCACGCCGTTCGCTAACTACGCTTCGCTCAATAACCCGCCGTTCATACAAAGCCTCAACTTGATCAACACGACCATGTCTCAACCGGCGATTGCCGGCGGTCAAGCGGCTCCCATAACCGGCTCCAGCCTGAACATGGTTGGGCCTCCCAACGCCCTCTACAAACCCGTACAACTGGATACTTGGAGTCTCACGCTGGAACGGGAAGTAATCAAACAAGGGGTACTGAGCGTTGCCTACGTGGGCAGCGTCGCGCACTACTTGCCTGGCTCGTACGATTTCAACTATCCGGTCCCGGTGGCGGGTCCCTCGGTGAACAACCCTGGCTGTTTGCAGCCGGGGCAGACGATTCCGTCGGGCGGATTCCAGTTCGATCCCTGCCTGAACGCCAGCATTGTCTCGGCGGATTACACACGTCCGTACAAGGGTTGGAGCGGTATCTCGACCGGCGGTGCCGACGCAGCGGCGAATTATTACGGAAACTCCAACTACAATTCGTTGCAGGCAGGGTGGAAATATTCTGCCAACCATCTCACCTTCACGGCCGCCTACACCTTCAGCAAAGCGCTCGCGGACGTGGCAGGCAGAGGTTTTCAGTCTAGCGGCAACACGGGCGCAGGCGCTCAGAACGCCCGCGATTTTCGAGCGGACTATGGCCCGGTGGGCTGGGACCGAACCCACATTTTCACCTCGGGTTACATTTACGATCTGCCATTCCTTCGGAATCAAAAGGGGATTGCCGGCGCTGCGTTTGGAGGGTGGACGTTCTCAGGTTTGACGGTCATCGAAAGTGGCTTTGCCTTTTCTCCAGGGTTATCCATCTCCAGTCCGGGGTTGGCAAACCGGCCGAATGTGGTCGGGGCGCTTACTTATCCGCATACTGTGGCTCAGTGGTTCAATCCCGGCGCCTTTGCCGCGCCCGCGTTCGGGTTTTTCGGAAACGCTGGGGTGGGATCGATTCGCGGTCCTGCCGAGGACGTCTGGAACTGGGCTCTCTATAAGACGTTTCCGATTAGAGAGCTGGCAAAGCTACAATTCCGCGCTGAGTTTTTCAATATCTTCAATCATCCGAGCTTTGGCAACGTAGATACCAGCGTGGGGTCCGGAACTTATGGGCAGGTTACCTCTGCTCTGAACCCCCGCATCCTGGAGTTTGCGTTACGGTTGACCTTCTAACGCCTTATTGCTAGCCCGGCGTCTCAACGGCGCCGGATTCTTTCATGATAATCTCGGGCCATGTGGGGGCGCTTAGGGGCGATTGCGATTATACTTTCCCTGGTTAGATTCTGCGTCGGGGCCGTTCCGGATGCCGCCAACGAGCATTTCGCCCGAGCTGCCCAGTTGACGCAGGAAAACAAGCCGCTGCAAGCCGAGGCCGAGTACCAGGCCGGATTGAAACTGCACCCAGCCGATCTGCAGGCGTGGAACAATCTGGGGGTCCTTTTTTTTAAGCAGCAGAAATTGCCGCAGGCGATCGGGGCTTTCGAGCGAGCGTACAAGCTGGACTCTGGCAATTCCGAAGTGAACTTCAATCTCGGCCTGGCGTTGTCACAAGCCGACCAGGTGCGCCGTGCGATCGATTATCTGACGGCGGCGGCGCGCGCTGGAGCGCATGCCGCTGACGCGCACTTCCTGCTAGGGACCTGCTGGTTCGAGTTGCATGACTGGCGCCGCTCCGTCAGCGAACTGGAGCTGGCTCGAGCGAATGAAGCCGGGACGCCAGAATTGCTGTTTCTGCTGGTGCGCGCGTACCGGAACGCAGGCGAGCCCAAGAAGTCTCTCGAAGTCACCGCCAAATTCCTGAAGTATTATCCCGATTCGCCGCTTCTCCATGAGATGCTTGCGGAAGCGCATGATGAAGTGAATGAGCCCGAGGGAGCCGAGACCGAACTCAAAGCGGCGATTGCGGGGTCGCCGCAAGCCCCACAGCTTCACTTCCTGCTGGGATATTTCTACTGGAGATGGACGCGCTTTGAAGAGGCTGTTTCGCCTTTGGAGGAAGAGATCCGCATCAATCCAGGTTTCGCGCCCGCTCACTTTTTTCTCGGGGACGTCCGGTTCCGTCAAGGCCATGCGAACCAGGCGGCGCAGCATTTTGCCAAAACCCTGGAGCTTGATCCCGCATACGGCGAAGCTGTTCTGGCACTCGGCAAGGCGTATTGTGAGCTGAAACGGCCGGCCGAAGCTGTGCCGATGTTCCGCCGGGCCGCGCAGTTGCTGCCGGGGCGCGTTGAGCCTTATAACTGGCTGGGAAGAACGCTGATCCAATTGGGTCAAACAGCGGAGGGCCATAAAGCTCTGGAGGAGGTCAAACGACTGAAGGCAGCCGAACATGACCACTCGTCCGCGGTCCTTAAGCCAACCGCTAGTGAGTCACGAGTCTCCCAGTGAAACCGGCTGGTATTCTCTTGGTGCTTGCGTTGTGCACCCCGTGTCTGTGCCCTGCAGGTGACACAGATCGAGCCACTACGTCAGAGGGCTGGGAAGCTCAGTTCCATCAAGGCCTGGAATTTCTGCGCGCAAAGAAATATCCTGAGGCACGGCAGTGTTTCCTAAAAGCGACACAGCTCAATCCCCGCTCCGCGGAAGGTTTTTTCTATCTCGGCATTTGTTCCCTGCATACCGGCGACCGCCCAGCGGCCGAAGCAGCCTTGCGGCATGCGTTGAAACTTAACCCCACGGCCGTCAACGCTCTTTACAACCTGGGGGTTCTGCTGCTCGATGACAAGAAGCCTGGCGATGCCGCACAATATTTCGAAAGGGCCAGAAAGTCAGGTCCGCTGAGCCCGGAACTCGCCGTGAACCTGATTCGCGCCTACCTGGAGGCCGGTCACACTGACCGGGCTGTAAGAGTCGCCGAAACGGCCGATCCGCAATTCGCGGATTCCACTGAATTCGATGTGATGACGGGCAATCTGTTTCTGGCACACGGCGTAGCAGGTCCCGCCTGCTCCGCGCTGCGGTCAGCAGACCGCCTGCAACCACACCAGCTGGAAATAGCTCTTCCTCTGGCGAGTGCATGCCTGGAAAACAAAGACGTCGCGGGTGCCAGGGCGGCGCTTGCGAGCGTCCAGGACCAGGCGCAGGATTCTGCTCAATATCATTCGCTCGCAGCCAGAGTGCACTTTCTAGCAGGCGAAAAGGAAGCGGCTCTGGAAGAGATGACTTCAGCCGTGCGACTGGCGCCGCGAGACCCGGAACTGCTGCTCACGCTCGGCCGCTTCTACCAAAAGTATGGCGAACAGCAGAAAGCTGTTGCGGTTCTGCAGAAGGCGGCGGACTTGGATCCCGGTTCGCCGGCCCCCCCTTACAGCATGGCGGTGAGTTACATTGCGGCCGACGATCAAGCCGCGGCGATGGAACTTCTGGACCGGGCTCTCAAACTCGACCCTCACTACGATCGTGCCTTGTTTCTCCTGGGAAGCATTCACCTGGCGGCGTTGCGGTTGGATGAGGCGGAGAAGCCCTTGGCCGAGGCGCTGCAACTGCAGCCCCGAAATCCTTTCTACCACTGTTTTTTCGGGATGCTCCTAGTGGAGCAGAACAAGTTGGACGAAGCGCAATCAGAGTTCCGGCAGGCCCTCGCGATCAGTCCGTCGTACCCCTTGCCTCACTTTCATATGGGCCGCTTGCTGGAGCGGAGGGGAGAATACTTACAGGCTGAAGCTGAATTGGAAAAAGCGATTTCGCTCGAGCCCGACCTGGCCGAAGCCTATTACCGGCTCGGGCTCTTGCTGAACAAACGTCACGAGAAGGAGAAAGCGGATGTGGCTTTCGCCCGGTACAAGTCGCTGCGGGACGCCGAGTACAGCGAGCGCGCAACCATGCTGAAGGAACTGCAGGATGCGGTGCGTTAGTACGCTGAGTCACACCCCACATCGAGTTATGTTGTTGCCTGTGCAGTGGGTTCGTAAGCGTGACGCAACCGCTTTCTTTGGTCACGGCTCAGTTTCGGACGCAGGCTTCGCGCGGCGCTGCTGGAACTCGATGCTCTGTGGCCTGAACTTCAGGTATAGCTCGATCACCCGGTTCTGTCCTGTGTTGTTCTGCTTGCCGTAAATCTCCGCGAGCATGATGTACGAGGTTTCATCTGCCGGATCGATTTTAATGGCTGCTTCCAGGTTCTGAATCGCTTTGCCGAGATTCCCTGCTTCCATCCAAGCTGTGGCGGCCGCCTGGTATGAAGTGAGATCCGTCGGGCGTGCCTGGACGGCGAGTTCAAAAATTTCCGCAGCCTTCTTGTACATCCCTTTCAGGTCCGCGTACACGCCAAGCCCCGCGGTCAATTCGCCATCCTTAGGAAATGACTGCCGCGCTGCCGCGATCAGAGGAAAGGCTTTGGCCAGAAGTTCGGGAGATTGCTGCTGCGCGCCGACGCTAAGATATGCCAAGCCTAAATTTCGCGTCGCATAGGCCGTCGGAGCGGAGCGCCACGGTACCAGGAGCTTCGGTGTCCGCGCCGTTTCTTCCTTAACGGGACTCCGGCGAATCTGGTGATCCGTGAACGCGGCATGAGCTCCATCGACGGTGCCGCGCGATGGCATATGACAACCGGTGCAGTCACTCTTGGCGGACTGGTGAGCCGGCGACAACGTCTTTGCGTGGCATCCTAAACATTTCTCGCGGTAATAAGACGGCCTGTCGTGAGGCGCACTGTGCGGATCGTGGCAAGTGCCGCACCATAGCCGGTTGGCGCTCTTTTGCCAGCACGTGCTGCGGCGCAATTGTTGCGACTGGCTGATGACGCGCAAGGGGCTGTTGTCCCCCGAATCGCCGGTGAAGACCGTAAAGGCCGCCTCGAGCGGGGTACCGGGTGTGAAATCGTCCCAGTCCTTCCCCGGATTGAGAATGCGCGCATCTCCCTGCAAGTGACATTGTTCGCAGATGCTGTCTCTGGCATCTGGTTCCAACCGGCCAGGGTTCACGATATTCGCGCGAGATGGCTTGGCCACATGCTGCGCCGAGGGGCCGTGGCATCGCTCGCACGAAATGCCCTCTTCTGTCACCGGCGGATTCTCGTATCGATTGCGTGTGCCCTTTACGGGCTGCACCTTCCCGGAATGGCACAGCAAGCACTCAAAGCCTACGGGACGATTGAAATCCGGCGCGGGGTTGTCCTCATATCCCGGCGCCATGGTCCAGGCTTTTTCCTGGGTCTGATAAGTGATGGGAGACTGAAACAGGTAGTCGCCGATCTGCACCAGATAACCGAAGGCCCGGTGTCCCGAACCGACGACGTAAGCGGTGCGGTATTCTCCGGACACGCCGCCGCGCGTGATTCGCTGATGCATTCCATCACTGGCCTGGGTTACGGAGAACTTCGTCCCAGAGAGGGAGTGCAGGAATTCGCCGGCGGGCTGGCGGGCGTCACGGGAGAGCGCTTTCGCCATGCCGGTTGCGGCGTAGCCCTTCACCTGCGCCGGATGACATGTTATGCACGGATTCGGATTTGCGCCCCGCCCGCAACCAACTGCAAATACGATCGCCAGGGCAGCCCGCATGGGATTTAGGTTAGCCTACGCCAGGAGTTTTGGCACGACGTTGCCAGCCACATCCGTCAACCGGAAATTGCGGCCCAGATAATGGTACGTGAGCCTGGTGTGATCGAGGCCGAGGCAGTGCAGGATGGTGGCCTGCAGATCGTGAATGTGGATGGGATCTTCGACAATGTTGAGTCCCAGATCGTCGGTCTTTCCGATCACCTGCCCGCCTTTGATGCCGCCACCGGCCAGCCACAGGCTGAACCCGTTGGGATGATGGTCGCGGCCGGCGTTATCCGCTTCGTCCGGGCGACGAATTTCGGACATCGGCGTGCGTCCGAACTCGCCGCCCCAAACGACCAAGGTCGAATCCAAGAGTCCCCGCTCTTTCAGATCATGCAGCAACGCCGCGGTGGGACCGTCGGTCACCTTGCAGATCTTGACGATGTTCTTGTTGATTTCGCTATGGTGGTCCCAACTGGCATGAGTCAGCATGACAAAGCGCACGCCGCGTTCCACCATCCGCCTTGCCAGCAGACAGTTCGTTCCGAATGCGCGGGTGGTCTCGTCCTGGGTTCCATAGGCCGCCATTGTGGCAGGCGACTCCTTCGAGAAATCCAGCAGGTCGGGCGCTGAAGCCTGCATTCGAAAAGCGAGCTCATAAGCGTGAATGCGCGACTCAATTTCCGTGTCACCCGTGCCCGCGTAATGCATGCGGTTAAGGTCGCCGATAGCGTCCAGGCGTGACCGCTGCCGAGCGCGCGAATAATCCGGCGGATTCGAAAGGTACAGGATTGGATCGCCCGTGCTGCGCAGCACCGTTCCAGCGTACGTCGATGGCAAAAAACCGCTCGCGAAATTATCCGTGCCGCCGCTGGTTCCGTTGCCGGAGGCGAGGACTACGAAACCTGGCAGATCTTGAGATTCGCTGCCCAGACCGTATACCACCCATGAGCCCATCGCCGGTCGCCCCACCACCGTGTGGCCGGTAAACAGCAGCAGTTGACCGGGATGGTGATTGAACGCCTCGGTGTGCATTGAGCGCACCAGGCAAATATCGTCGGCGCAGGTGGAGAGTCCCGGCAGGACGTCCGACAGCTGCATGCCGCACTGTCCGGCCGGGCGGAACACTCTGGGGCTGCCGAGAACCGCCGCGGTCGGCTTGATAAACGCGAGCTTGAGATCCTTTGTGACTGACGGAGGCAACGGATGGCCATTCCACTTCTGTAGCTCCGGCTTGGGATCGAAGAGATCCATCTGGCTGGGCGCCCCCTCCATGAACAGGAAGATGACGTTCTTTGCCCGTGGTTTGAAATGCGGCGCACGCGGCGCGAGCGGGTCGGAGGCAGCGTAACCATCGGACTGCAACAATTGTGCCAGCGCCACCGTGCCCAAGCCAATGGATGCACGGCGAAAGAAATCGCGGCGAGTCCCTCGATCGTCCATCACTACTCCCTTACGATAAATTCGTCCAGGTTCAGCAGCACGCTGGCGACACTGGTCCACGCGGCGCGATCGCCGAACTGATTACGTTCCTGGTTGAAATAGACTCGAAGGCGCTGAGCTTCGGCATCACCCGGTTCCCGATCGAGCGTGCGCTCGAAAAGGCGGGTCAGTGAAAGCGAAAAGTCCTGGTCTTGCTGAACCTGCTCCGCCAAGGCCCGCGCCGCTTCGAGGAATACCGGGTCGTTCAGCAGATTCAGCGCCTGTAGCGGCGTATCGGTCCGCATCCGGCGGCAGGCCGTCGCTGTGCTTTTTGGCGCATCGAAATTAGCCAGCAAGGGATAGGGCGTGGTGCGCTGAAAATGGATATACAAACCGCGGCGGTAGCGATCTTTGCCCGTGCTCTCCTCCCAATGGTTGCCGCTGTAGCCGATTTCGGATACTCCTTTTGGTTGCGGCGGGCGAACACTCGGTCCCCCAATGGAAGGATCAAGCAAGCCCGAGGTGGAGAGCGCCTCGTCACGAATCAACTCTGCCGGCAAGCGCAAGCGGGACTGGCGGGCGAGCAGTGCATTGCCTGGGTCCCGAGTTTCGAGTTCCGACCGCGCGTTCGACGATTGCTTGTAAGTTGCCGAGGTTACGATGAGCCGGTGCATGTGTTTCAGGCTCCAGCCGCTATCGATGAATTCCGACGCCAGCCAGTCCAGTAATTCGGGATGCGTCGGCCGGTCTCCCTGCGTTCCGAAATCTTCCGAAGTCTTCACCAGCCCTTGGCCGAAATATTCCTGCCAAACGCGATTCACAGCAACACGCGCGGTGAGGGGATTATCGCGCGAGACGATCCAACGCGCCAGATCGAGCCGTGTTGCATGAGGGGCGGCAATCTGCTGTAGAACTTCCGGCACACCCGGCTCTACGACAATCCCCGGGTTCTTGTAGTCTCCGCGAACCCGCAGTCTGGTTGGATGTGTGTGCGTGCTGTCGGCCAGGGTCATGGCTCGCGTCAGTTGCGGATACGCGGCGTAAAGTTCCCGAAGCTTTTTGTCCAATTCATCGAGTTTCAGTTCTTTGTACTTCTTGTCGCCGACCGCGAAGTGGTAGTTGCGGACGAAATGGTCGGTCAGGACATCCTGCTCGGGTTGCGTTCGGGATGGTGGATCCTCGCGGATGATTTTTTCGCCATCGCCGCCTTCGGTCAGCTTCAGCAGGCAGTCCCAGGCGAGGTCCCAGTCCGTTCGCTCACCTGGATGAGCCGCGGCGCGCAGCATATCCTTTTCCCACGCAGTTTGCAGTTCCGCAATATGATAGTCCTTGAGGAGTTGGTCGCGTTTGGCGCGATACTCATCACGTTTCGCGAGCCAGGGACCCAGTTCGCCCGGCATGGCCGCGTCAATGTCTACTTCCTCGACATTGTCGAAGAACGCTGAGAGCCGGTAAAAATCTTTCTGCTTGAGCGGATCGTACTTGTGATCGTGGCATTGGGCGCAGCCGATGGTAAGGCCCAGCCAAACAGTTCCGACGGTCGCGGTGCGGTCCACCAGGTTTTCAAAGCGGAACTGCTCGGTATCAATTCCGCCCTCGCGATTCGTCAGCGTGTTCCGCTGAAATCCGGTAGCGACCTTCTCTTCGACGGTGGCTTTCGGCAATTCGTCGCCAGCGATTTGCTCGATGGTGAAGCGGTCGAAGGGCATGTCGCGGTTCAATGCATCGATTACCCATTCGCGATAACGCCAGGCGTAAGGCCGCGACCAGTCCTTCTCGTATCCATCGGAATCGGCATAGCGCGCCTGGTCCAGCCAGTGCCTCGCCCATTTCTCGCCGTAGTGCGGAGACGCTAGCAGCCGGTCCACCTGCCGTTCGTAGGCGTCCGGCCGCGTGTCAGCCTCGAATTCGGCCAGCTCCTCGGGGGTTGGCGGCAGCCCGGTCAGGTCGAGAGAGACGCGCCGCAGCAGAATGTTCTTTGGTGCTTCAGGTGATGGCGCAATCCCCTCGCGGCGCAAGCGCGCATGCACGAATCCGTCGATGGGGCTGGTCTCGCCGGTAGCGACGGCTGGCCTGCGAATCGGCTGGAATGCCCAGTGTTGCGAGCGAATGGGAACAACCGCGACACCACCAAGTGTTGATTCGCCGCTCCATGCTGCACCTTGGTCGATCCACGCCCGTAGCACAGCGATCTCTTCGGCCGAAAGACGCGGGCCGACAGGAGGCATCGCGGTCAGCCCGGCCGCGCCGGTCACGCGCTGGATCAAAGGACTGGCTGAGCTGCTGCCCGGAACAATCGCGGCCTTCCCTGAATTGCCGCCCTTAAGCAACACTGCGCGGTCGTCCAGCCGAAATCCGCTTTGCTGCATCGCTGGGCCGTGGCACCCCAGGCAGTGGTCCCGAAACAGCGGTTCTACGTCGCGATGAAAATCGACGTTTCGGGCGGCTGGCGGCGTTTGACCGGCCATCGCCACGGCAACCACGAAAAGAACTGGAATCGTGCGCATAGGCCCAAATGTCCAATCCATCTTCTACAATATTAATTCAACGGATCTATATGCAGCTAAGAACCGCACTGCCGTGCCTGCTAGTCATTTCCGGGTGCTCGTCGATGGGCGCCGATTGGCCGTCGTTTGGCCGGGATCCTCAGCGAACCAGCTGGAGCCCTCAGGAAACCGATATCAACCCCGGTAATGCCGGAGCAATGACTCTGCTCTGGAAGGCCCACGTGGACAACCAGCCGCGAGAATTGAACGGGCTAACGGCACCTGTGGCTGTCGAATGGGTGGTCACCGACCAGGGCATGAAAGAAATCGTGGTTGTGGGCGGGGCCTCGGACAACCTGTTCGCTCTGGACGCGGGTACGGGCAAAGTCCTATGGAAGAAGACCTTCTCCGTCGAGGCAAAACCCCCGAAGCCACTGCTGTGGCTCTGTCCCAATGCCCTGAATGCGACGCCCGTGATTCGGAAGGATATTTTGAAGGTAACGGTGTACGCGATCGCCAGTGATGGCAAACTGCACGCACTGAACATCACCGACGGCGAAGAGCGGATTGTGCCCATCCAGTTCGTGCCTCCATTCTCAAAGAATTGGAGCCTAAATATCGCTGACGACGTTCTGTATACGAGCACGTCACAGGACTGCAACGGCGCGAGATCCGGCGTTTATGCCATGGATCTAAACACGCACAAGGTCACTTTCTTCCAGGCGAGCAAAGGCGGCGCCGGAATCTGGGGCCGTGCCGGTGTAGCGGTGAGCGAAAGTGGAATGGTGTTCGCGGGCACTGGCGATGGGATGTACGATGCGGGTAAAGCCAACTATCCCGATACCATTCTGCAGCTCTCTGCCAAAGACCTGAAGCTGGTCGATTATTTTACTCCCGTCAATCACAATTATCTGACCCGGAAAGATCTGGACATGGGCAGCCTGTCATCTACGGTCTTTCAGTGGAAGGGCCGGGAAATTGTTGCTACTGGCGGCAAAGAAGGCGTCGTCTATCTTCTGGACGCCAAGCAGATTGGCGGCGGCGACCACAAGACGCCACTTTGCCACAGCTCCCTATTTGCGAACGAAGGAGCTGATTTCGCCGGCAAGGGGTTTTGGGGCGCCTTCGCAACGGCGGAGGACGATAAGGACAACCGATGGCTTTTCGTGCCTGCCTCCGGAGCTCCGGCAAGCGGAGTGAAATTTCCCCTGACCAACGGCGATGCGCCGAATGGAAGCATCATGGCTTTCCGGATCGAGGAAAAGGACGGCAAGCCCACGGTCGCGCCCGCGTGGATTTCGCGCGACATGAATCTGCCGGAACCGCCAATCGTTGCCGGGGGCCTGGTTTTCGCCATCTCAAACGGCGAGTTCGCCCGCCAGTCCAAGGGCGATGGAGCGCTATTCAGTTCCGCCGAGCGGATCGCGAAGCATACAGGAAATACGGTGTTGTACGCGTTTGATGCTACCACCGGCAAGCAACTCTATTCGAGCGGCGATACCATGCCTTCATTCACGCACTTCAGCGGCATTTCCATCGCCAGCGGCCGCGTGTACGTCACCACATTCGATTCCAACGTCTACGCGTTCGGGATCAAGCAGTGACCGCATAAGCGATTGCAGCGTATCACTTCGCAGACAGTTTCTTCTCCAGGCGCTGGGCTTGGGCGCTTAGAGCGCCCACCTGTTTCATATCCTCTTCCGACAGCGCAATGGCGTTCTGTATCCTCGAGATTTCGGCTCCGTTGACGGGGGTGGATTCGCGGTCGCGGCGGCTGTCCATGACCCCGGACAGGGCACGATATTGCTCGGTGATTTCACGATACCGCCGGAGAATATTACTCAAATACATCTCGCGGCGGCGAAAAACCTCCTCGATATCGGAGAGGTTCTGGCTGAGTTGCGCCGCGGACGGTTTTCCTGGGGCCGCGCCTTCCTTCGGCCTGGCGTTAGCGCTTTCGAGCTGCGCAATCCGGTCCAGATTCGATTTCCGTTCGGCCTGGCTGTTTTCGATGGTCTGCTCGGCATCAGCGAGAGCCTTTTTCGCTTGCTCCAGTGCTGCAGAGAGGCGGCGATTCTCCTGAGTGTCAGTTTCCGCCCGCGACTGCAAATCGGAGTTTAGCGCTTCGAGCCGGACTATGTCGGCCTTGGACTGATCGAGAGATTCATGCAATCGCCGGGCACGCTGCTCGGCGGCTGCAAGCGCTTCCGCAGCGGCTGGCGGCGCGGCTGGCGGCAGCCGAGGCACGGGAGCAGGCGGGAGCGGGGCCGTCTGACTGGTTTGCGCCGTATTCAGCTCCTGGAGGCGCTTACGCAATACACTGTTTTCGCGACCCAGTTCTGCGGTCCGAACTGTCTGGTCGCGCAGGACACGAGCTTGCCACCAGGCACTGAAGCCGCTCGCGATGGCGATCGCCAAAACCAGCACGAACACCCAAAGTGGGACGCTTTTTGGGGATTGAGCCGAGGGCGGCACAGGCAGAATCGTATCACCTCCGGGGAAGCGCCAGGTGGGTGCGGTAGTTAAGCATGTGGTTATTGTCCGGCGTACTGATGCGGATCTGCAGGCGCCGGCCGACGTGCTCGGGCACCGAGAGCGTGAGGCTGTAATGGGACTGGACGGTTTGAAGGCCCTGGCGAATGGCGTCGGGAATATCGGTAGTAGAGCGGCTAAAGAATGCCGGGCCGCCGGTGGCCTCAGCGAGCTGTTTGAGACCATTGTTGTAGGCCTGGTTCAGCCTGTCGGTACGCTGGTTTAGATCGACGATCAAGAGAGGCGCCTGTTGCGCGGCCAGAATGCCGTCCAGCTCGGCGATTTTCTCTTGCACAAGCGTTTCCGGAAAACGGCGGCTGAGATCGTGTGAATCGCTGGAATTGATCACGGGATTGGTGAAGTCCTCGCGATAGTTGCGCACGTCGCCGTCGGTCACGTAAAGAACGGCCGTGCGGACGGCGGATTTCTTCAGCATGGAGTCGGCGATACGGCCAATTCTGTCGACAGTGGCGAGCAGTCCGGTTTTGCCGGTCGGAGTCTGCAGCTGGATCTGGCCGGCGATGGCTTCGCGGTCCGTGGTGGGATCGCTTAAGACTAGGAGGCCGTCCTGCGCGCGCAACAAACCCACATAAGTTTTTGGGGGGAGCTTGTGGATCTCTTCCACCAGGGTTTGCCTGGCCGGATCGATGATCGTCAGGTCACCGGAGGAAAGATCGAGGACCAGCAAGAGGATGAGCTCGCTGTCAGGACATTGAAGGCCCAATACGCGTGATTCTGCGCCGTCGATAGTCGCGTGAAAATCTGCTCTGGACAGCTCGCGGCTGGGATCTCCTTCCAGCCAGACGGGAACCCGGAGCTCGGTAAGTCCCGCGCGCGGCGGCGGCGCAGCCGATAACGCCAGGACGACCGGCAACCATTGCCAGCGCACTAAAAGCTGAACCTCAGACTCAACTGGATCACACGTCCCCCGCGCGAGCCGATGATTTTCCCAGCATCCACGTTGGGCGCGCTCAGAGTGCCGATAAGCGAATCAGGATCGTTCCAGTTCGCGTGATTCAGAAAATCGAATCCGGTGGCGTTGAATTCGATGGCACGCTCGGCATTAAGTGCAAAGCGTTTGCCCACACTCAAGTCGTAATTCTGCGTCAGGGGATTGCGTAGCGTGGGGTTGGTGCGGGACGCGTCGCCCATGGTGAAATCTGCCGGCTGCGTGAATGCGGCGGGATTGAACCACAGCGAAGGTCCGGGACTGGCAACTTCAGGATTGACACCGGGGACCGTATCCACGGTGAGATTGGGAATGACGCCTCCAGTGTTGTTGAACTCGGGCCTCAAGGCAACGGGTGTGCCGGAATAAACCGTAGCAGAGCCGCTCAATGACCAGCCGTCGATGAGGTGACGCCGCCAGTCGGCGAACGTCAGGAACGGTTTATTCGGGCCGATCGGCAGCTCATAAGTGTAGCTGACTTGCAAACGCTGTGGCGAGTTGTAGGAAGTGAGCGACCAATCGTTTTGCCGGTTGAAGAAATCTTGGATACCGTACGGGCCCGAGTAATCATCGAGCTGCTTGGAAAACTCGTAGTACGCGCTCAAAGCGAGCCCCATGGACGTGCGTTTCTCGACGCGCAGAAAGCCTGCGTCGCGCTGGTAGCGGCCCAGCGGATACGAGCCATATAATTCGAAGCCCTGGAATTCCGGATACGGCCGCAGGGATTGGTTGAACGCCAGGTTATACAACTCGTTGCCGTAGACCAGCGCGGCGGGAGGAATGGCATTGACATCGGCGGCGCTGTCGCCAACCAGAAGGTTGTGCCCACCAGAGTACGAGGAGCCCATTGAAAGCACAAGGGAACCCGGCAGTTCGCGCTCGATCGTTAAGGAGGCGGATTGGTAAGTGGGCAAACGATGCGTGGCGTCGATCAGGTCAGCGATGGTGTTGTTGGCCGCGTCCGGCCGGAGATCGGGCGGCTGATGCGCCGGGGGAGGCAGTTGGGACGCTAGCGGCACGGCCGCCTGCAACTCTGTGTTGGAAGAAAGAAAAGTCTCGTAAGTGTTGAAGCCTTGCGTACCGAACTGGCCCCGGTAGATCGGAATTGGCGAATAGCTGCGTGAGTAGTTCGCTCGCAGGACCGTTTTGGAGTCGCGCGTGAGATTCCAGGCGATGCCCAGACTCGGAGCGGCGCGCATCAACGCAGGACGGAAGCCGCGGCTTTCGCCGTCGCGATTGGCGGCAACCAGGGCGCCGGGAAGCCCGTTCGCAGGATTGATGCGCGTCAAATCGATCGTCGATTGGCGATCGAACTTTTCGACGCGTGGTGTGTAGCGCACGATGTTCACGCCGATATCAATGGCCAGACCTTTGCGTGGTTCATAATGGTCCCGAAGCGCCAGCGAAGCCGTGGTGCGCCGGAAATATGACGGTGATGTCACCAAGCTCTTCTCCGCAAACTGGGGCAACCCCAGGAGAAAACTCGCAAAGGCGTCACCGGTGTCGATGATCCCGGGCAGGCTGGTCAGGCCACCGGAGAATTGAAACCAGCCGTCCGGATATGCCGGCCAAAACGTGTTGACTTGATAAACGGTGTATGTGGCAGCGACGCGCAGCGAATGCTTCTTAAGGTGTGCGGAGAGCCCGTCAGACCATGTATAGGTATTGTTGGCGTTGGATGCCAAAGGATACGTGTGGCTCACGCTCACGTAGGGATCGAATTGGTAAACCGGAAACGGCGCTTGCCCCTGGCCGGTACGCGAGGTCGTCGAGCTGGCTTCGAAACTCGCGGTGTTCACCGTGTGGGCGGAAGCGGTGAAGACGTGCTGGAGCGAGCCACGGCGGCTGTTAAAGACCTGGTTAGAGGGGCCGGGGTTGGCGGCTGTGGGGAACCACTTGGCCGTGTCGAGCGTTCCATTGGAGAAGGCGAACTCGGCGTAGAGGTGTTGCCGCTCGCCGATGGGATGATCCACTTTGCCAATCATGCCGTTGGCCGTGTTGATCTCGGGTGAGTCGATGAAATAGTTGTTCTGGAAGAACGGCCCGATATCCGTGTTGGGCTGGGGATAAAGCTGCAAAGCGCTGACGGCCACTGGATTCAGACGGTTTGGTGGAATGACGTTTCCGGGAAACGGATCGCGTAGATACTGCAGATTGGTCTGCGAGACCGGCTGCGTGAGATCGTACGCCGGGTTGGGCCGCGTGGTCTCGGGGTCATAGATGGGAAGCAGATTGCCCGCCGGATCCACGACGCGAGAGTAATCGCCGGTGCGCTGAGCCTGGTTCGGGAGGGTGAGGAGATGTGTGCGGGCGATGCGCTCACGCACACCTTCAAACGACAGCGAGAGGTACGTGTTGCTCTTGCCATGGGTAACGCGGGGAATCAACAGCGGCCCCGATACGTTGAAACCGAACTGATTGCGGCGCAGCAGGCCCTTATCGCCGCCATTCTGGCGGATCTCATGCGGCACGGCGTCCATGAAATCATTGCGGAAGTTTTCATAAAGGCGGCCGTGCCAGTCGCGCAACACGCTCCGCGTCTGTTCGACCTGGACGACGCTGTCGGCGCGCAGCCCCAAATTAGCGGTTTGTATTTTGAATTCGTCTATGGCGCGCTGAACCTCGTTTGGCGGCGCCGACGGTCCCTGTTGGGTCCAGCCACAGGCGCCAAGACAGATCAGCACACCAAAGCCGCGCGCAAAGCCATGCATATTTTGAGTTTACAACTCGGCACGGTTCCGGGCGGGAATTGCTATTTCGGAATTGAACGATTCCGATCACGGTTGGCGGGCGCTATCGGCCTGGTTTTCGTCCGCCGGCTTGGGAGATATCTCATGATTTCCTGCCACGTGCCGTCATCGAATTGCTCTCTGGTGATGGTGATCGACTTATTGAAATCCTGGAAGCAGAACTGATAGCTTTTCACGAGCATCAACGTTGCCGCGAACTGCTCAATTTCGGCGCAGTCAGGGATGTGGCTTTTCACTGGGAGACCAGGCTTCAACTCGCCGCTGACTGCAACGCTCATAGAACTCATCTTCGCAGCCGTGCTCTTCGCAATGTTCCTGGTATGCACGCCGTGCAACACTGCACGCAAGGTGAGCGGCTTCTGCTTTGTCGAGTGCCGCGCTGAATTCCCAGCCGAACGGCGCGGACGGTAGAGTGCCACTCAGGGCGGACGCTTCCAGCGTGGCCTGATAGTGGGCTTCTCTCAGCCGATCTCTTTCGCCGCAAGGTTTAGGCATCGCATACCGCTTGTGCCGAAGTGACGTTGACTATTGCAGTGCGAGTCAGGGAAAGCAAGGCCATGCCTCAACAGCAGCGAGGCATGGAGGGATAAAGACAGCCACCGTGCAGTGAGCAGCTACCCTCCCTGCGCCAGCGTCACGAAGTTCTTGAAGTCGGAGATCTGCGCGGGCGCGCTTAGTACCATCTTTACCGCTTCCAGCAGACCATCGGGAGTGAACGGCTTGGGTAGGAATTTCAGCCCAAGATCCAGCACCTTGACGCGCACTACTTCGTGATCCGTGAAGCCGGACATGAACAGCAGCTTCTGATGCGGGCGGATGGCCAAAATGCGCTCGCCTAAGTCAGGGCCGCTCAGATCGGGCATCACCACATCGACTAACATCAAGTCAATCGTGAGATCTTTACGTTCCGCCATGCGCAAAGCAACTTCCGCACTATTCGCCAGCAACACGTTATACTCACTGCCCTCCAGCATGCATTTGATAACGGTAAGAACGGAGATGTCATCATCGACCACCAGAATAGTCTTCGGGTGGGATTGCGCGTCAAAACTCATCGGCACGCCTCCTTTGGCTTGCGCGACAATTGTTGCGCAAGATTTCGGTATAGTCAAGAGGATTACGAGTGTCTAATGTTGGCCGTTGAAGAAAGTTAAATCACTAGTCATAACTTTGGTTAAGCCTGCCTCAGCGCAGACCACCGCACCAGGAGCGCCGATGTGCGAAGGCGAAAAATGCCGGGAGGAAGAGGTTGGCCTGAAACAGTTAGCGATGGCCTGCTTCTCTCTTCTGGTGCGATGCAAGATGGACGCAATTATCTACAGATCAGTTTCCCGCGATCGGCATCCTTCGAAAATTTTGGTTCATTAAAAATAAAACTTCAACGCCAGTTGCACTTCACGAGGGGCTACTCCCCCGCACCCTGGGTTAGCGCCGGTAATCTGGCCGAAGCTTCCGCCATTCACGGTAGTGTTCGGTGCGCAGAAACCAGGATGGTTCAATGCGTTGAAAGCCTCCGCACGAAATTCGGCCCTCATGGACTCTCTTATCCGAGCCAGGGAAAACTCCTTGAAGAGGGAAAGATTCGCAACTTCGATTCCTGGAGTCCGGAGGTTCGGCAGCATTCTCGGCGCGGTTCCCAGAGCAAAGGCCGGCGGCGCCACAGCAACTTGCGGATTGGCGAAGTACTGAGTCACAAATTGAGCGTCTCCGCCGCTGGCCTTCTTCAGCGTGCCCAATAGATCGGGTCGCTGAGCTCCATAAGTTGGAAGGCTTTGTCCGTTCGCCAGAAATAATCCGAGCGGCTGGCCGCTGGCGAATTGCCAGATGGCATTAGTCTTCCAACCTCCCAGTATTGCGTTCACCCCAGAGTTCCAGTTGCGTCCCAAGAGCTGGCCTCGGCCAATCGGGATGTCCCACACGTAGCTGACGTTCAATACATGCGTGGCGTCGAACTGAGAGAGGCTGCGCTCCAGGCTGCGATTATTGGGATCCTGAAGGCTGCTAAATCCACCGGGGGCCAGCCAACTGGTCAAGCCCTGACCGGAGGAATCATCGATAGACTTTGAAAACGTATAGGTCACCAGGAATTGGAGTCCTTTAGAGAGCCGCTTTTCAGCACGCAACTGCAGGGAATGATAGATCGAGTTGGCTACAGGCAGTGAGTCGACAGAAAAACCGGTGAATTGCGGAAAAGGCAGCTGCAGCTGATAGGCCTGAACCGTCGGACCCGATAGCGCGCCAGTTTTGATAATCCCGAAGAAAGGGTTCGTTACCTGCTGGTTGAGGGCGGTGATTTGCGCGGGCGAAGAGCCCGCTATCTCGGGCAGGTGATTGAATTGTTCAGCACCGCCGTAATAGAGATGAGTCCCCTTCATGCCCACATAAGCGGCTTCCAAAACAATGTTGCCGGGCATCTGCCGCTGCAGTCCAAAGTTCCAGGTCTGCTCGTAGGGGGTTGCGTGGATACTGCGGATAGGACCTTGTATGCTATCACCCACGAAGGACAAAAGCCCTTCGGAGTTATAGATGGGCAAATTTGGACCCGTGCCCGGAAAAGGATCACTAAGCCGTCCCCAAGGCGTGGCGCGGTCGTTCTGATAGGTGGTTATTTGATTTGTGGTCTGCGAAAATCCCTGGAATCCCGAAGCCACGGTTCCAGCAACGCCGTTTCGCGGAGGATCATAAAAGAGTCCGTAACCGCCGCGGACCACGAAGTTCGGCCGCAGAGTGTAGGCAAAACCGAAGCGCGGACCGAAATTCTTGTAATCGATGCCAGTAACGTTTCGATGACTCGAATCGGCGTACACCAAGCCACCCTTCAGGTTGGGAAGTCCCGGTACTTGAAGGGGAGACGCCGCGCTCGGATCGAGATAGTTCATGTGGTTGAAACGCTCGGTGCGCGGCAGGCTGACATCGTAGCGGAGACCCAAATTGAGCGTCAGCTTGTCGGTCGCGCGAAAGTTGTCCTGGATGAATCCGGCATATTGGAAACTCTGCGTGGCGGGCCTGTCCGGGACCTCGTAACTCCCGCTGTCGCCGACGCCCATTAGAAGACTGGCCATGCTGTCCCCACCGCCCGACGCGGGGAGCTGCGAAGTGCCTGTGTAGCTGAAATCAAAAACCCCGGCTGCTGAGTTGGGCTGCAGGAAGCTGACGCGGCGCAGGTGGCCTTCGAAACCGAATTTCAAGTCATGCCGGCCTTCCAGCTTGCTTAGAGTCACCAGCAAGTGATGGGTTTCCGGCGTTTGCCAGAAAAACCCCCAGGGCACATTGCCGATACTCGGACCGCCACTGGCGTAGTTCGAAAGAGTAATTCCCGGCGTGGCCCGAAGCCCCGATACCTTCATGTATTCAGGGAACCCGAGATCTTTGGAAATGTCGTAGTTCGGAAACTGCGTATTGAGCACCCCCGCGCCGCTCTTTACAGGGTTGACAATGTATCCCAGAGAAATGTTAAGCAAGGTTTTGGGATTCAGAACGTGCGTGTAGTTCACCACGCCTTGGTAGGCGTTGTAAGATTGCAATCCCTGACTAAAAGGATCGAGGGCGTTTCCGTAGACATCGGGAATCGTCTGGGTCTCGGCCCGTCGAGTGAACCTCGCGCTGAACCTGTCTTTCTCACTGAAGGAGTGGTCCACCTTAATTCCAAACGTGTTTCTCGAATCCGGCACGGAGTAAGCGGTGAAGAAGTTGGCAAAACGGTTGCCAGTAATGTTGGGCATCGGGTAGTTCTGCATGACGTTGGCTGCCACGGGATCTATGAGGTTCCCGGGCCTGGCAGGGAGCTGGTAGCCAGTCCCGTTTAATCTGGGGCTGCCCGGGCTTTGATAGGTGGCTAGATTGTTGTTGGGGATATAGCCGGAGCGCACCGCGCCCCCTTTATTGGCATCATAGACACCGGTGTACGGGTCCCACAATTGCCCCGCGGGATCTTTGCACATTCCGTTGGCGTCAAAGCCAGGACCGCAAATTTCACCAAAGTCACCCTTCCGCTCAGCAGCGCTCGGAACCCCCACGGTGGCCGTGTGCGGTGACTTAATCCGATAACCCTCGTAATCAAAAAAGAAGAAAGTCTTGTTTTTCTTGATGGGTCCGCCAGCGGTGCCGCCGAACTGGTTGTACCGGAGAATGGAGCGAGGGGAGCCATACAAATTGTTGAACCAGTCGTTCGCGGCCAGCTTATCGTTGCGAAAGAATTCCCAGAGGTCTCCATGGAATTGGTTGGTGCCAGAGCGGACGATCAGATTAATCACCGAATTGCCGCTATAGCCGGCAACATCGGCGCTGAAATTGGTCTGAATCTTGAACTCCTGCACCGCATCTACGACGGGCGCCTCGACGGTCGCTTGAACACCGCCGTGCGAAATAATAATATTGGCCGACACACCATCCACAAGAACATCCGCATTGGAGTTGCGGCTGCCGTTCACAACGATATTGTTCATGTCTCCCGTTCCGTAACCTTCGCCGGCAACGCGGGTGACACCTGGGGCAAGACGGGCCAGATCGAGTACGCTGCGGCCTAACAAAGGCAGATCGTTGACGAAGTTGCGGCTCAACGTCTGGCCTGTGACGGCGTCCTGAGTGGCCAGCAATGGGGCCTCGCCTACCACTTGCACCGTCTGCTGCGCTTCTCCTACTTCCAGATGAACATCGAGACTCGTGTTGACATCCACGTTCAAAACGATCCCTTCCCGCACCGAGGCCTTAAAGCCAGACGCCGTGGCCGTAAGACGGTAGGTCCCGGGTGGGAGTGAACGCAGCAGGTACCTTCCTGACTCGTCACTCTGTGCAGTATAGTCATAGCCTTTATTGACGTCCGTCAATTTGACCTGGACTGCCGCCACGGCCGCGCCTGAGGCATCTGTGACCAAACCCGTTAAAGAGCTGCTATAGGCCTGCGCCCAGACTGAGGCAGGAATCAGGGCAGCGAGCCCAAAGGCAATCAGACATACCGTGAGGTGCTTTCTAGACATACTCATCTCCTCTAACATTTTCACGACAAGAGCCCGGCTTTCATATCCCAGGAATGCCAATCCTCGACCCCGATCCAGCAACGCTAAAACTTTCTTGGAGCAATGTCTGCTCAAAACTGCTCACTTTAAGCAAATTCGGGCATGAAGGTTACTTCCGTTGCCGCCTCTCACTCGATACCCCAGTCTTCTCGAAACCCGGTAAATCAGCATCGACATACGCTTCCAAATCCGGAAACTCTGCGTTCAGCCCATCGAGTTTAGACGACAATTCCTTCATGGCCTGCTCGGGCTGATCGACTGGCCGATTGGTTTCAGCAAACGTACCGAGGGTCAGATTCATGGCTTCTTCCACGGCGGCACAGAAACGTAGAAGGGAACCAGATAGCGACTCGCCGTGCTGATCCGGCACCGGGACCCGTTGTTTTTCCTTTCCAGAAGAATCCCCGCCTATTAGCGAAGAGAGGATCGGCTTGAGCAGCGCCTGCGATTGCTTCAGCTCATTCCGCAAGGCGACCATGTGCTCCCGCACCATCAATTCCAGCAGCCGCCGCGTTGAAGTTCGCAATTCATCCCTCTTGAGGAAAGGTTCCCATTCGACCAGACGACGCAATGCCCAAGCCTGAGCCTGGGCCGCTTCAGAACGAGCGAGAGCTTCTCGAGACAGTCCGGCAATTTCTTCTTGCACACACGCGCTCTGACCCTCACTCTGACTCCTGGCACACTTGCCGGCGCTGAAGTACTTTTTCAGCCAGTCTTCAATCGCCAGCTTCGGCTTTGGGGTGTCGGCGTCCGCCTGCTGGCCGAGAGCCGCCGGGACTCCTTCGCCAACCGGGTTCTCTGGCGCTTCGGCTACACTGCGAATGCCGGCGGCTACAAGCGGGATTCCACGCAACGCAAGCAATACCTCAGCTTTGCGATCTTCACCATCCACTACGCCCTCGACTTCAATCCGGCCGAGACCTACGCGTACTGCTATCGGCCTTCCCATGCACGCGCGCAGGCTATGGAGCGCGTATTGCGCTTCGACTTCCGCGGAGGTCAAGTCGGCTTCGGTCGGCAACAGATCGGCTTCGGAGGGCCACATCTCGACGTGGACCGGAACTGGCATGAGCCGCCGGAAGGGTGCGCGCGAAATCCGCATGGGAACTGGAGCGGGATTGGCAAAGATCGAGGAAGGCACCGCATGGAGAGCCATCACGTCGAATGCGATTTCTCCCAGCCAATAGTCCACAACTTCGTGCTGCTTCTGAACCAGAAGCCGTTGTCCCACGGGGTGCCAGTCTGCTGCCCGCACCGTAAATTCGGCGCCGACGATTGCGTCTGGTGGAAAAGGTCCTTGTCCGGATACCTTGAGGATCGTGGCCCGGTCGCCATTGGGAAGACTGCCTTCGAACACCTCCTCCGACTCGTGCGTTATTGAACTCCGCCACAGTTCATAATTGGCGGGAGACAGGGGCCGGCCGAGATCGGCCTGGTGACTCCGGAACACCTCTCCGTAATCCTCGAGAACCGGAGCGACAGACGTTGGCGCCGCACTCACGAGCCGCCGCAGGCGCTTGTTTTTGGTGTCATTCCAGATTTCCCAGCTAACCGTTTCGCGATGGCGCTGGGAACTTCGGCGCAGCTCAAGCTTCTCGTAAATCACCGGTTCGAGCACTTGCCCCATCTGCCGGGCCTCGGCTTCCCGTACCCGGAACAAAACCTCTTTGGCCGACACGGGCTGCGTCATGTTCAGCCAGAAGATCGCGGCGATGAGGCCCAGCGATGCCAGCAAGAGCGTCACCCGTGCGGGAACTCGTCGAGCAAACAGGCCCTGCGCGTATTCGCGGATCACATCGGAGAAAAGGCTGGGAACGCCGCAGTCCGCCTCCAACCGGTCCAGTTTTTCTGCAAATCCCGGCAAGGCGCGGGCAGGGAACTCCGGCCGGCCCCCAAACGAAGCATGGCGGGCTTCCATGAATTCCGTGATCGCGCGCTCGATCTTTTCCAGCCGCAGTCTGCAGGACCAGCAATTCTTCGCGTGGGACCCAACCCGGTCTTTCTTGGCGCCTAGTTCACCGTCTAGGTGAAGCATCAGCTCTTCAAACGACGGGTGCCAGGTCTGATGGAACAACTGGTCGCGCCAGAAACTAATCATAGGTCGTCTCTTTGACCAACTTCTTCACAATGCGGCCCAGGTATTTGACTAGCGTGGGCATCCGCATGTCCAAGACGCCCGCAATTTCCCTGTAGGACAGGCCCTCCGCCCTCAGTTCGAGACAAAGCTTCTCGTGAATCGAGAGCGAATTTAGCGCGTGGCGCAATTTCCGGTGCTGCTCCTCATCGAGCACCCGCTGCTCGGCGCCTGGAGCTGGATCGCAAGATTCATCCCACCCGGCCGGGTCCATTGGCTCAAACTGGATCTTCTTTCGATGCTGGTCGATTGCCAGGTTGTGCGCTACACGAAACACCCACGCCCGAATGTTGGTCAGCGTGTGGCCTTTGTGCAGGTAGATGTAAAGACGCAAGAACACCTCTTGGGTCAGATCTTCGGCTTCATGCGGGTTTTCGAGAACCCTGAAGAGGTAGCGGTATACCGGGTCGCGCAATAGCTCGAAGACCTTGGTCACTCTTTGCTTGAGGGCGGAGCTATTCCGGATGCTGAACGAGAGTTCAGCGTCCAGCGGTAGTCCCTCGGAAGCCGCGTAGCTCTCTTCCATTGCTATCCTGAAAGCTCAGCTAGCCGACGTCGCACGCGCTGGAAATAAGGAACTTCCATCCCACACCGGTCCTCGCCGTTCAGAGTGCGGCGGATGACGCCCCCCTTATGTCTTTCTACTAAAGACGATTGACCACCGGATTTTATACCGGAATGGAAAAGATTTTTGCCCTACACTGTTCTATTGTGAAAGGTATGAAAGCGGTCATTTGTACCTTGCTGCTATCCACCGCCTACGCTTGGGCTGAGGGAGCCGCCGATCGTGCGGCCATTGAGCACGTGATTGGATCGCTGGACGCCGGCCAAAACGCGGGTGAGAAACCCCTCCCCGTTCTGTTCACGGCTGATGCGGAAAACGAACTGAATCGTCTGGCGAGTTTGGATCGCTGGCTGCTCGAGCGTTCTAAAGAGCCTTGGTCCGAGGTCACCGCTCCTCGCCTTGTGATCCAATCCGTGCGATTCGTCACTCCAGACGTGGCATTGGTGGATGCCGCGAACACGCACTTCGGTTCCACGATCCTGGCACGGCGGATTCCAGTGCTGTTTGTAATGAAAAAGGAAGGAGCAGGCTGGCGGATATCGTCGTTACGAGTACTGGTGGATATCGCTAGTTTGCCTTGACGCGCGTGCCGTCCGGTGAGTCTCACATGGGCGGTCGCACGGTGAAGAGAAAGTCCTCCATGGATGCCGGATTCTGTTCTCCGGCGGTCTTCTCCCCTATTCGTTTGATTTCCTCCAACTCGGCTTCGGCCTTCTGTTCGTCGCCCACGGCGTGATATGCGGTTCGGAGTGCATAGCGGGCCGGAATTAACGAAGGCTGAATATGCGTAGCATCAAGCAGATGCCGGATTGCGGCGGGGTAATCCTTTTGCGATAGCGAGATTTTACCCGCCAGCAGGTAGATGTATGGATCTTTTGCCGTCAGCGCCAGCGCGCGTGCGATTGCGCGCTCCGCGCCCTCCCGATCGTCCGGAGCCGATTGGGTTATGGCCAGGGCCTGATAGTAGTAGGCTTCGGGTGTGTTGGCGCCCAACGCTATCGCTGTCTCGAGAACCTGCTTCGCCTCCACGGGTTTTAGCTGAAGTTCCAAAAGAATTCCGTTTAACAAATAGGGGCGATCCCACTCCGGCCAGCGCGCCTGAATTCTCTCCAGCAACTTCCTGGCATCGATATCGCGATGGGCCAAAGTTAGCGTGACCCAATGGGCCAGCAACAACTCCCGTGAATCGGGAATGATGCGGTTGGCCTGTTCGAGCAACGCCATCGCCTCCTGGCGCAATTGATGTTTTAGTAGAAAGGAGGCGGCTTGAAAATAGAGGCTGGCTCTTGTAGGCGCTGCCTGCATGCCACGGTTCAGGGCATCCGCAGCCTCTTGAACCTTGCCCAGGGAATCCAGCACTTGCGCCCGAAGCAGGTAATAGTCGCCACGGCGGTCTATCTCCGGGATCTTTTCCAGTTCCTCGAGTGCTGTTCCTGCGCCCTCAAGATGAAAGACGGCCGTTGCCAAGTCGAGCCGGATCTCACTCAGAGAGGGAGCCGCCGCGATAGCCGATTCCAGATATTGGCGCGCGGGCTCATAGTAGTCGAATTGCAATAGAGCCTCGCCGCAGCGCCTGAGCACATCGGGATCGGAAGTGGCTGCCTTGATTTCGCGAAAAATCTCCAGCGCCTCAGCGCTCTTTCCATCAGCCAACAATTCACGTCCTAGCCGGATCCGCCACCGAAAATCGCCGGGGTCAGCAGCAACGCTCTTTCGTAAGTTGGCGAGGTACCGGGAGTGCTGCTCGGCCGGAGGCAGGCTGAGGTAATCAATGAGCCCCGCCCGATGTCTCGGTGCTTCAGCAGGCGTCCTCGATTGTGTCAGACGAGATTGAATGGCGGCGGCTTCCTGGTGACGCCCGAGCTCCTGGAGCGCTTTGAGATAAACCGCAAGCGCCGATGTAGCCTCCGGAGCCACATCCAAAGCCCGCTTCAAGACTAGGGCAGCGTCGTTAGCGCGATCGAGTGCCAGGTATGCCTGGCCCAAGCGGATAAGAAAGTGATAATTGCCGGGCTCCCGCTCCAGCAAGAATCGCAGGTCATCCACGGACGCAGCCGGCTTTCCATCTTCGATGTTGAGCAGGGCGCGAGTATACCGAGCTTGGGCCAACCCTGGATCGAGCGCGAGCGCACGGTCCAGAGATTGAAGCGCCTTGCCGCGGTCCGCATACGCCTCCGCCACCGCCAGTTCGTAGAATCCAACTGGTTCACGGGGATGCTTTTGAACGTATGCAGCCAAACCCGGTAATGCACTCTTGCACTGGCCATCGCTGGCCAGCGCGAAGTCGTGTTCGCGGCGTGCCACGTCGTCTCCGGGCTTCAATTTCAGGTAGCGGCCGTAAGTTGCCGCGGCGTCTTGGTAGAACTCGAGCTGTGCGGAAACCTGCGCCAGGAGCAACAGAATGTCTGCACGCTCGGGTGCAAGCTTTTCCGCTTTTGCTAGGAGAACCGCAGCGTCGACTTTTCGCTCCTGCCGCATATATGCGTGTGAAAGTTGATAGAGGCAATCGACGTCTTCTGGCCGCTCGTTGAGCGCGGTCTCGAACACGCTTGTGGCGCGGTCATTGTGCCCCGCTTGCAATGCCGCCAACCCCAAGTTGTAAAGGATGTCAAAGTTTCGCGGATCGGCATCCAAAGCGCTAGAGAACGAGGCCTCCGCCTGATCGTAAAGTTTGCAGCCGGCGAAAACTGCTCCGGCAGAAAAGTGAATGCGCCAATCGCCGGCCGCCTGGCCCACGAGGCGTTTGACAACTTCACTGGCTTCCGCACATTGGCCGGTGAGGCTGAGGGCCCGAGCGCGCAATTCGAGCACGACAGGATTGCTGGTATCGCTATTTCCAAGATGGCTCAAGTAGCCGAGCGCCGCCCGGCCTCGTTTGTCCTCTATGCTCATCCGCGCCAGTTGCAGATTGGCGTTCGGGTGCTGCGGGTCCAGGGCTACCGCCTTCAAATATAATTCCCGCGCCCGGCTCTGCTCCCCGCTGGAAAGATAGTGATTGGCGGCGTTATTCAACACTTGAGACGAAATCGGCGCAATCTTCAGCGCGCGCTGGTAATAGACCTCAGCATCGTTGTAGCGCTGCTCCGCATCGAGGACCGCACCAATGAGAATGAGGGCGCGCAAATCCGAGGGATTCGCTTCGAGAACGGGGCGGAGCTTTTGGTTTGCTTCTGCGGTCTTGCCCTCCTGGAACGCCCGAGTTGCCTCTTCGATTGCACGCTCCTGTTCAGGCTGTTGGGCGAAGAGCAGGATGCGGCCCGGGAACGAAAGCGCGATCACCGCATTGCAGAGAAGATTCCTGCCACTCATGCTGAATTCTCTTGTTTATCACGCTTCGGTTCATCTTGCGCGGCCTCACACCGACGCTAACCGAGAGGTTTTGACACAGTTTTGCAACAGTTGGCTCAAAAGAACAGAGTTTAGAGGCGAAGGCTCTTTGGGAAGTGTTTTATAATCAATCGACACGTTTGGGCGGTTAGCTCAGTTGGTTAGAGCGTCTGCCTTACAAGCAGAAGGTCCGCGGTTCGAGCCCGCGACCGCCCACCAACCAAGTTGTTTAGGTTCAACATTTCGCCTTTTCCATAGCCGCCTCTACTGCTACTTCTGTGTCAAAACCGTGCTGAAAATCGGCTAGTTCGCCTTTCCTGTGCCAAAACTCCCTTCGTGGCTCGTTCGCTCGCCGGTCCAGTCTGGCGAGCGCCTCCCGCATCATGTTGAGTTTGGCTTGGCTGTATCGCTTGAATACCCCCGAATCCCCTTGGCGAAGCATCTGCGTCACGAAATGATCCGCCACACCTCCAGCGCTAAGCCTCGAGGCAAACGTGTGCCGTGGGTCGTACAGGGAAAAATACGGAATACCCGCCCGGCGTAGAGTGTCCGCCCACACCTTCCGCAGGTTGGTAATGTGTGGCTTCTTCCCCGCCGGTTTCGGGCTCGGGAATAGGTACTCCGAACCGGGTGTCAGGGCAATCTGCGACATAAACGCCTCGCGCGCCAATGCTTGCGACCATCGGAGGCACGCTGGGACTACTCTTCGCTAATTGGGGTGTGCGTACGCTGGTAGCTCTCGGCCCTGAACAGGTGCCGCGTCTCCAATCGATCAGCCTCGATGCGCATGTAGTCCTGCTGACGGCGGGCACATCGTTACTAGCCGGCCTTCTGTTCGGACTAGCGGGGGCTTTGGCGGCGTCGACGCAAGTGCGGCAAGTGACGGTCCGGCCGCGTGGAATATTCGTGATCGCGGAAGTCGCCCTCTCGTTCGCGTTGCTCATTGGCGCGGGATTGTTATTGCGCAGTTTTGCAGCAATCGGCCGGGTAGATCCCGGCTTCCGTCCGCAGGGCGCCCTGACTATGAGCACGGCCCTCTCGTATCCCAAGCTGACAGGCGCCAGGAGATACGGCGTTTTACGAACACTTCGTGGAGAACCTGGCTCAAATACCTGGGGTGACCGCGACCGGAGCGGGGTCGAATCTTCCATGGACTGGCGCCAATGACAACGCGTTGTTCGGCATTGAAGGCCGGCCTAGGCCAGCAAACCTTAGCATGCACGCGCATTATGTGTTTGTTTCGCCTGACTATCTGAAAGCAATCGGTGTTCCGCTGCTCGCAGGCCGCTGGCTCACGATATCGGACCATTTTGACGCGCCCATGGTTCTATTAATCCATAAGACTCTCGCACTACAGAATTGGCCCACGGCGAAAGACAGCCTGGGACATCGCATCAACTTGTTTAGCGACCTAAACATTGTCGACACCACGATGACGATCGTGGGCGTGGTTGGGGACGTGAAGGATAGTCCGACGGACGCACGAACGGAGGCGACGTTCTATCAGCCCTTTTTGCAGAACCCCAGCTTCGGCAACTATGTTGTGTTGCGCGCGACTGCGGATGCTGCCACGCTGATCGCGGCAGCGCGCCAAGTGGCCCGGCAGATGGGTAACGATCTCAGCATCCAGGACATTCGCCCCATGGAGGACCTGGTGGCAGCAGCCGTCGCGACGCAACGTTTCGCACTCCAAATGGTTGGCTTGTTCGCTGTCCTGGCGCTCTTGCTGGCCCTGACTGGCATCTATGGCGTGATGTCATACGCAGCCAGCAGTCGAGCACGAGAGATTGCGATCCGGGTTGCGCTCGGCGCCAAGGCGGTGGACACGATGCTACTGCTGCTCTGCCAAGGAGCTCGACTTACCATGGCGGGGTTGGTCGTTGGAGGCGTGGCAGCGGCCGGGTTGACCCGCGTACTTGTCGGCATTCTATATCAGTTGAGTCCGACCGACCCGATGACGTTTACTGCGGTCGCCGCGATGTTAGCCGTAGTGGGGATGGCAGCGTGTTTCGTCCCAGCGATGAAAGTGCTGGGAATCGATCCCATGGAGGTCCTGCGCCACGACTGACCCGTAGTCCACACCAACGGAAAAGGAAGCCTACCGATACAGCTCTATGCCAATCGCAGTGTGGGCCAACCCGACACGCAGTCAACGAGAGGTGCACTGCCATTCGGAGGTTAGCGACAATATGTCCAAGCGGATTGTTTCCGAGTGGGCGACCACTCGCGAGATACAGACTCTACCTCTGCATTGTTAATGCAGCTACGCAGTCGCCTTGCTCGCCCACGCGAGTTTGATATCGACCATCCCAGCGCTCGGGATTCGAGTTGCGTGTTCATTGCTCATGTGTATGCTGCTCACACCGCTTCACCTGTGCCCGTAATCCGTGAAAACGTAGTCTCTTGTCTTCACCGTCGTGTGGCACGCGAACCCGCACTTGGCGTCGTTCCCCTGCGGCGGCTTCCCAGCCAAGGTGCCGGGCGTGAACGTATCGGATGCAGCGTCATAGTCGAACACGGCGTATCCCCAGCCGCCGCTGTCCGCGAACCTCTTGCTGTCCTTCACCATGAAGTCCATGTCATGCTGGGTACCTGGCACCGTCGCTACGGGGAACGTCTCCATCTTTTTCGGGTTCCAATAGATCTTCGCCAGCTTGGAGCCGTCGGGGAAAGGCTTGCCGTTGCCGGGAACGCCGGCCAAGTAGGCCTTGATCATCACAGGATTGGCGAGGATCGCAGCAATAAGGTTTCCGTCTTGACTGATGGAGACAACCTGCCAGGCCTCGTATCCTCTGAACTCAGAGAACGCGAGCCCATTCGGCACTTTCACGGTGTACTTGTCCTGCGCGGCAAAGGCCCAGCTGCCCACGACGGCGAGCACCCCGGTAATCATCGCAATCGTCAACATCCTTTTGTCCTTCATCGCCAGCATCACCTCCTTGTGTAAAGTTTAGCGTCCTTACTTCTTTATTTCCGGCTGGACTACGCACCATCTGGAAAGTTGGCAGCCCGGGCAGAGTTGACCGGTAACGCCAAACGACCCCTCTGCAAACGGCACCACCAGCCCTAGCCACAAGCCGGACGCCGACACGGCAATCTAGTACTTCCAAGTACAGCGAACTATAGACTTGAAGGGTGTCTGCCATTAACGGGAATCCACCGGAGGTCCCAAAATCGCGAATCCGCGAGTACGCAACATCCTGAAGGCAAGCGGCGCATGAAGGGCGTGGGCCGCGTGGAGATTCCGCAAGAGGCGTTCCTTGCGGGGCTGCGCGTCAGCAGCGACGAGAGCGAATAGCTCCTTAGCGCGCAAGGCGACTAACCGCTGTGCCACAATGCGTCACTGTGGTTCCTTCTTCTTTTGAGAACTCCAAGACCGATAGCCCCTGTCCGTACTTGTGGATTTGTGGCGTGCTGTCGCTATATGCCGCGGTGTTCCTGATTTATTCCGAAACGTGGGCGTTCACCTGGGATGAGAGCTATCATCTGCTGGCCGCGCAATTGATCGACGCCGGCAAAAGGCCATACATCGATTTCTGTTTCCCACAAACGCCTCTGAACGCCTACTGGAATGCGTTTTGGATGCGCATGTTGGGGCAGAGTTGGCGCGTGCCGCACGTCTTCTCGGCGGTGTTTACTATCGGCGCAGTGCTGCTGACCGCCGATTATGTTTTCCACTATTTTCCTGTGCGAAGCTGGCGCCCCGCCGCCGCGATCACGGCCGGTCTGTTGACGGGCTTAAACGCCACGGTCTTCGAGTTCGGGCCTGTGGCGCAGCCTTACGGTATCTGTTTGTTTACGCTGGCCGTGGCGTTCCGGATTTCCGTACGTACGGTCGACCGAAGCGGACCGCTCCTGGCAGGCTTAGCCGGCTTCTCCGCCGGCGTCGCTGCCGGTTCGTCGCTGCTGTCGGCTGCCGCCGCACCCGTGTTCCTCGTCTGGATGCTGTTCTACAATCGCGCGGGAAGCCGATGGCCAAAGCTGATCGCTTTCATTATTGGCACTGCGGTTCCCTTCGCGCCGGTGTACTGGCTGTTTTGGCTAGGGCCGCGCCAGAGCTGGTTCAACTTGGTTCAATATCACCTCTTCTTTCGCAAGCTGTATTGGCCCGAGACGACAGCGCACGACCTCGAAGTCCTGACCTCCTGGATCGACTCCGGCCAGGCCCTGGTGCTCGGGCTGCTTGCCGTGTTCGGTCTGCTCTATGTCGCACGCAGAAGCGCGTGGCCGCAATCGTTGAAAGCTGAGTTTTATTTGTGCGCGTGGCTAGCGGCCGCCCTTACCGCCGCGATTGGCCGCGCCCATCCCACCTTCGCGCGATATTTTCTTCTGACCGTGCCATTTTTGTCGATTCTCTCCGTGGCGGGGCTCTACGCCATCGCCTCGCGCGTGCTCGCGCCGGAGCGCCCGCTGTGGCCGGTGCTGCTGGTTTCCCTGCTGATGGCGCTTGGCTTGGGCAAGTCGCTCTATGAGCGGCCACACGATACCTGGAGCGTATACCAGCGGCTGGCGAACAAAGTCGACCAGGTGACGCCGCGCAACGCTCTATTATTCGCCGAAGAACCAATCTATTTCTTGACGAAGCGTATGCCGCCGCCGGGATTCGAATTGTCCTATACCCACAAGGTCAACCTGCCGCCTGCCGAGGAGGCGCTCATGCACATCATCACCGAAGCCGAAGTCAAGCGCGAAGTGCAATCCGGAATGTTCGCGACCGCCTATAGCTGCGACGATGACGAAATCCAGGGCTACGGTTTGAAGAAGCTCTACCAGCAGCATGTGGACATGGACGACTGCACTATCTTTTGGGACTTGAAGAAATGAGGAAGTGCTCCGGGTTTGTAGGGAAGGTGGTTCACGACAGCTACAGCAAACTGTTTGCGGGGGAACTTCTACGATAACGACAAACCAGGGAGGGTGTATGCTTCAGTGGTTACTTATGAATGTTGAAGGACCGAAGCACAAACTGATCGTTGGCTTGCCCACGATCGCACTGTTTCTCATCGCAGGGATCTGGCCTCGGTCAACGCGCTCGTTGAGCTTGTTGCCGGCCCCTGCTCCGACAGGAACGCACGGGCCTTACGCCACTACTTTTTTCCGCGCCGAGAATCCGATTTCGGAAGGCGGCAAATGGCTGAATGGCCAGGCCGACGGCCTAGATTGGACCGACGTCCGGACGACTCCCGGCTTCGCATTTGGGACCGAAATAGGCGGGAATCGACCAGATCCACAGAAATACGACGACTCCACGGCCCTGTTGAAGGGTACTTGGGGACCGAATCAAACGGTCCAAGCCACGGTCCGCTCGGTGAACCCGAACCAGGACGGCAAGGTCTGGGAGGAAGTGGAGTTGCGCCTGCGGAGTTCCATTTCTCCACACAATTGCACGGGGTACGAAGTCATGTTTCGGTGCTCCAAAATTCCGAAGGCCTATTGCAATATCGCCAGGTGGGAGGGGCCGCTGGGAAAGTTCACCATGCTGAAAGAGACGCGAGGTTCAGAATACGGGGTCAAGGATGGAGATATAGTGAAGGCCACTATGATTGGAAAGATCCTTTCGGTCTACATCAATGGCGTGCAGAAGATTCAACTCAGCGATGACAGATTTGCGAGTGGCAATCCAGGGGTCGGGTATTACCTGGAAGGTGCCGCTGGCGTTATAGGCGACTTTGGATTTTCAAGCTTTATGGCGACTGACAGATAGACCTCGAGGTTCGAATCTCGCAACTGATACGGATTAAGGGAAAAGGGGCACACGGATTTATTGTGCGCATTTCTCTGTGGCTCACCTCACATACACGAGCTTAACAAATCTTCGCAATTCGTCATCATCGCGACCCCACCGAGGAACGTCTTCCAGATATGAACAACAGGAACACACTTACTCTGGTTTCACTGGAAATCCGATCGTCGATGGTTGCACAGTTTACCTCCGATATTGCGGAGCGCCTCGATCATGGCCGCAGTTCAGGGTTCGTTACGTGCGTTGGAATCGCATATGGATTTCGAGCTTGGCAAGCTAATGGACAATCTGAACCGTATGGTTTGGCAGCTTGCGCCAGATAATTTCTTCGCGACGATGTTTTGCGCTCGCGTCGATGTTGACACAGGAGAAATGCACTATGTGAATGCGGGCCACGATCGAGCAGTCCTGCTTAGAGCTAACAAGAAAAGGACTATAACACTCAATAGCACTGGGACTGTGCTTGGCTTGAGCACTAGAACAGTGTTCGAGCAGCGGGCGATGCGATTGGAGCCGGGAGACACGCTGGTGGCCGTTACGGACGGGATCACCGATCAGAAAGCGAGTTGCGCCAGGATCACGGCGTAACCGGAAACTACTTTTCAAATTCGGGGCTCGGCGTAGCGTCGAGGGCACGCAGAAAAGTAGGGGAAGTATCCCCGACCACATACAAAGTGAACCGGAAACAACGCTGGCGGTTGCACGATTAAGCGGCGTGCAAACACCGCCTTAAATCAGAAAGACCTCAAATCAGCCACCATCCAGACCGCCCCTGTAATGAGGAAAGTCAAGCCGAATTCGGACCAGTTTAGATGGGCTTCTGGGTGAGCGATCAGGCGCGGAACCCAAACCAACACACCAAAGAGTGCCAGCATGAGGGTCATCAGGCGTATCGCAAGCTGTGCCTGGCGATTGATGAGAATGGCAATCGCCGCGAGTGCAAATGCGATCGTCGTGAGTATCGCCCAAAAAGCCTGATTTGGCGGAATCCACTTTGGAACCAAGTCAGCTGTCAAAGGAAGATAGAGTATCTGACTCAGCGTAAATGAAATCGCGCAGACTCCGAGTCCAAGGCGCGCTACTCGGCCGAACGCTACGGCCCGTGCTGCATTTGCCTCGGTTGCAGCGTACAGGGCAATCGCACCACAGAGTGAGGAAAACTGTTCGAAGAAGCTCCCGTAATGCACATAGATGGTCGGTGCGGCAATGATGCCAGGGATGCAGGCCAGGGAGAAAAACAAATAGATGATGCCGAGAACGATCGACGCCGAACGCGCGGTCCTTGGGTACTGCACCCCAATCCCACCGGCAATTTGAACGATCATGAGACACCCGCCGATGACGGTTCCAAAAGGCAGGCTCCAGATCTGACGCAGGGTTTGCCAGGTGTCAGAGTCGTACCACGTCAGCGCGATGACGCCGAACAGCACAGCCGACGCGCCAAAGACGATCCGCCCGTACAACGCTGTTTTCATACAAGAAACAGTAACACCCTCGCAGCGCAACTCGTGTTTTCCCGGATTACGGTCGTATAACGAGGTATCCGGACAGTACTAAGTAGTGGAAGGGTTCCCGACCATCGGGAGTTATCCGGACGCGCGGCCTGAGCGCGGGACGAGCGATGTTAACGCCAGGCTACGCCATGCGCGGAAGCAAAGTAGCGCAACTCATCCCTATCTAAGGCTCGTCTGGGTTCGTGCCATAGAGAATCTAAGGCATTGAGAAGCCGGCGCCGTGCGACCACGGACTGAGCTGAACTGCGGAGAGTCGCTGTCTGTCATTATGTGGGGATGAGTTTTCGCCTATTGGCGTTTGCCTTGCTATTTGGTGTCTTTTTACAGGCTCAAACGGCCGCTCCTTTCGAGGTAGAAGAAGCCACCATCTCCCAGGTCCACGACGCCATGCGCGAGCGGCGCCTGACGTGTCGCGAACTGGTCGAGGCTTACATCGGGCGCATCCACGCTTACGACAAGAACGGGCCGGCGATTAACGCCAGCGTGACCATCAATCCGGACGCGATCAAAGAGGCCGACGAGATGGACCGTCGCTTCGCCCAGGTGGGCCTGACGGGGTCGCTACACTGCGTGCCGATGATCGTCAAAGACAACTTCGAAACCAAGGGACTGCAGACCTCTAACGGTGCTCTCGCATTTGCCGGCTATCAGCCGAAAGAAGACGCGTCTCAGGTGACGCGGGTAAAAGCGGCGGGCGCGATTGTGCTGGCGAAATCCAACATGGCCGAGTGGGCGTTCAGTCCCGTCGAGACGGTCAGTTCGATTCTGCCCGGTTACACGAAGAATCCCTACGCGCTGGATCGGGTGACGGCAGGGTCGAGTGGCGGCACGGCGGCAGCGATCGCTGCCAGCTTCGGGCTTGTCGGGTTCGGTAGCGATACCGGCGATTCGATTCGTGGACCGTCATCCCATCAGTCACTCGCCGGTATCCGCTCGACGATGGGGCTCACCAGTCGCGCTGGCATGTTTCCCCTAAACACACGCGCCGACGTAGCGGGACCCATGGCACGCACCATGGAAGATGCAGTCAAGGTGTTTCAGGTGATCGTAGGTGAGGATCCAAGAGACCCGGCGACAGCCGCAGCGAAGGGACACTCCATCCCGGAATACAGCAAGTCGCTGGACCGGAACGGCCTTAAAGGAGCGGTCATCGGCGTACTGCGTGAGGCGTACGAGCAGGACTCAACCGACCCCGAGATTGTCCAGATCTTCATGCGGGCGCTGGAGGACCTGCGGCGAGCGGGTGCAACGGTCGTCGATCCGGTGAAGGTGGAGGGATTGGAAGTCAAACGGCAGCCCGGCCCCAGCCCGTGCATGGGCTTCAAGTACGACCTGAATCACTTTCTGGCTGACCGGGGTGGGCAGGTTCCTGTGGCAGATCTCGCGGCGATTCTGAAGTCGGGAAAATTCCATCCCTCGACGCAGAAGCGACTTGAGGATTCGGAAAAGGGGCCGGAAAATGGCCCGGATTCGGAAGCGTGCCAAGCCGAGGACGCCTATCGCGAACAATTCCGGAAAACGGTGGTGAAGACGATGGACCGGCTGAAGCTGGATGCCTTTGTGTATCCCACGTGGAGCAATCCACCGCGGCTGATTGGGGATTTGAATACGCCTGCCGGCGACAACAGCCAGGTATTCGCGCCTACAACGGGTTTTCCGGCAATTAACGTGCCGATGGGTTATTCGCGCGGGGGCACGCTCCCAGTGGGTATAACATTCTACGGTCGGGCATGGTCGGAAGCGCAGTTGATCAAGCTGGCGTATGCCTATGAGCAGGCAACGATGCACCGGCGTCCTCCGGCTTCAACGCCCCCGCTGCGATAGGGTTCGCGCCGACGAATCAACGTGCCACCCCGGCACCTTACGGTATTGTGCGTGGATAGCTATCGCACTTTGACCAGAAACGCCCGTTGCTGACATGGAATGCAACAAAGCATCGGCCCTGGCTGACGCCGCAGTTTCTGCGCTCCCTCGTGGGACGTGCCTCTACGGAGGTGTCCAACTATGCGCACCTGACAGTCGCGGGTCTGTCACTGGCCCTGCCAGGTCAAGCCTCGGCCATCACAATTGATTCCAGGCTACCGTCCAATCGCAACCTCCGCCACGCCCAGCACCTTCCTGCTGGCGCCGCCCTCGACGAACACCACTGCCCGCAGATTTTCCGGTTTCCACGGCTTCGCCAGCTTCACCAGCGGTGCGGCGGAAAATGCTTCACCCGATTTCAGCCTTCCGATCGTGCCGAGCTTGCGAACTACCGCGGAGTGTTTCAGATTGCGGCCGGCATTCTCGCCGCGCGCGACGTCGGATGCCAGGCCGGTCTCCGCGACGGCCAGCAGCACGTCACCGGAGGCGTTGGTGGCATCCACCTTCACGGCAAGCGAGATCCGGTCGGCCGACTTTTCCTTCAACGACAAGTGAACAGGCGTCTTCGGGCTCCGCGCGGCATTGGCTAGTTCATGCAGCGCGCGCTCGGAATCGTTGCCGACAAACTCACTGTGCCCGTCAATCACCATCTCCGGCGTATACGGCGATTCGATATGTAGCAGGCCGGCGTAGCGCTGCTGCCTCGCTGTAAACTCGGCCGACGAAAACGGATCGCGCCATCCCTGATGGTCCCAGTAATCCACGTGCTCTTCGAGGGCGATCACCGTGACGCCGCTTACCGGCTGGAGTTCATCGAGTTTGGCAAGCAGCGTATCAGCAGGCGGACAACTTGAACAGCCCTCGGAAGTAAATAGCTCGACAAGCACGGGTGTGCGCGGGGGTGGAGTGGAATCGGCAGCTGGAAGGGCGGGGAACATGAGAAGGAAAAATGTAATGGGCCGGGTTAGCATGGACACAGTCAACCGCTCCTTTTAGTCGCGGCTCAGCAAGCAGCGTACACTACTAGATTCCTCTGATGGGCCGAAATATTCCAGCGCCGCGGGCCGAAATTTACAAGCCCGCGACGCTGTTTCTTACTGCTCATCGCTCAGTGTAACCATACGCTGGAGCAGCGTGTCGAAGCCGCCGTGCACGTGGATCTTCTCCACCTTCTCGGCGACCTTTTCCAGCGTTTCCAGCTCCTTGAGCCGCACCAGCAGAGGATTATCCTCCATCAGCTTGGCCGTGTTGGCGAGCGACCGCGTGGCGGCCGTCTCTTCGCGCCGGCGGATCAGGTTGGCTTGCGCCTGCTTCTCCGCCGTCACCACCTGATTGAGGATTTCGGACATCACACCCGGCAGGATGATGTCCTTGAGGGCGATCGAGCCCACGCGAACGCCGAAGGCCTCCATCTCCTTGCGTGCTTCGGATTCGACCGGCTCACCGATGCCGGCCTTTTCAGCAAGGATTTCCTCCAGCGTCCGGCGGCCCAGGGCCTGCCGAACCGCGCGCTGCACCGTGCGGTACAGATGCTTGGCGTAGTCCTTCACGCTCTCCTTGGCCTTCACCGCATCCACCACCTGGAACTCGGCCCAGACGTTGACACGGATGGACACCTTATCCTGCGTCAGGATTTCCTGACCCGGAATTTCGAGCGTTTGCAGACGCAGGTCGACCACCTCAACCCGCGGGCTGCCGGCAGCGTTCCAGAAGCCGTACAGCCCCGGCGAGAGCGCACGAACGAACCGGCTCTCAATGAACAGCAAACCGGTATGTCCCTCATCGATGGCCGCGTACGTCACCGGCACACCCGTCCCCAGACGCATCAGCGCCTGCAGAAGCGGCTGCGCGACCTCCGGACGGTCCTTCACGGCTATCACCTCCGCCGTCACGTCCATCGGCCCGCGCCAGAACATCAGGCGCTTGCCGGGAGCAACAGTCAGCGCGAGCTTTCCATCGACGTACACGACGGCTACCTGAGAATCGCTGGTTTCGACGATGGTAAAGTAACGCTGGGCGATCTCACGCCGCTCCTTAGCCAGGTAATCGCCCCAGGGGCTGGCGAACTGGACTTCGCGCACGCTGTGCATCTCGGTCACGAGGCCAGGCGCCCAGACCCAGTATTCGCCTGGATCGAGAATCCGCTCGAAGCGTCCCTTACGAATGAGCAATACGCGCTCCTGGTCTCCGACCAGAATGTGCCGAACGATTGACATTGGTTTTTCCTCCTTTGCTTTTTATTTCTTCGGTTGAATACAGATCCCCGGACTCCACCCCGCGCCCTCTTGGCGGTTCCGCCCTAGAGCTCGCCTGGCACAGGCACAGACATCACACCCGGCGCACGTCGAGCAGTTTCAGGGAAGACGCAAGGCCTCGAGATCGCTGCCCCTTCCATTTCCAGCTCTCCGAAGAGAACCGGATCAGGCCGGCAGGAGTGGAGCCCGGTTCACTGCGTGATTGGACGATGCTTTTTAAAGCACCAAGGTTGGAGAGCGGGATTCGAACCCGCGACCGACAGCGTATCAGGCTGTTGCTCTACCGTCTGAGCTATATCCAGAAGCGGGAAGGCGTCTCCGATCGCCGGCATACGGTAGTTCAGCGAAGCCGCACCAGCGAGGTGTTGGAATCCTCGGCTATTGGCGATCATTGACGATTTACCTCCCGCAACAGTATCGCCGGAGCAGTTCGATGAAGCAAGATTTTTAACGTAACTTTAAGGAACTCGATACAATTGCAACAGAGCACGCCATGCAAGCGCTCGAGTTCTGGAAAGCCGTTACCGTGGATCACGCCAATTTGCTCGAATCGCTGATTCGGTTACTCGACGAGCACAAAGCGAAATACTGCGTAATCGGGGGGCAGGCGGTGAACGCGTATGCGGAACCTCTGGTTAGTTTGGATCTCGATCTGGTGATTGCAGCGAGAGACCTCGAACAACTGACGCCTATCCTGTCGGCTCAGTTTGTAGTCGAGGAATTTCCGCATAGCCTGAATGTTTCGACCGCCGGCTCCCAGCTGCGTGTGCAGATCCGGACGGACCCCAAATACCTGGATTTCCCTGACCGGGCCGAGCGGCGCGAGGTACTCGGATTGGAGTTGTCCGTGGCGGCCCTCGGCGATCTGCTACAGGGAAAGATTTGGGCCGCAAGCGATCCCACGCGCCGCGCCACAAAACGGCAGAAAGATATCCTGGATATCGCGCGCTTAATTGAAAAGCATCCGCACCTTCGCCCGAGCGTTCCGGTTGACCTGCTAAAGCAAATCGCCTCCTGACGGCCGCTGTACTGATCCAATACAAAATGCAATACACTCGATGATTGACATGAAACGATTCTTCCTGCTTGCGCTCCTTCTTGCCCCGGTCTGCTCCGCGGCCGATCTGGCGTTAACTCCCCCGATGGGCTGGAACAGTTGGAACAAATTCGCCGAGAAGGTCGATGACAAGGCGGTCCGGGAAATGGCCGACGCCATGGCGTCAAACGGCATGAAGGACGCGGGCTATGTGTATGTCAACATCGATGACACTTGGGAAGCGGGTCGCGACGCTCAGGGAAATATTCAAACCAACAGCAAGTTTCCCGACATGAAAGCGCTGGCCGACTACGTCCATAGCAAGGGCCTCAAAATTGGCATCTACTCTTCACCGGGACCGAAGACTTGCGCGGGCTATGAAGGAAGTTATCAACACGAAGAGCAGGACGCGAAGACGTGGGCGGCCTGGGGCGTCGACTATTTGAAGTACGACTGGTGCAGCGCCGAGAAAGTTTACAAGCCTGCTGACATGCAGGCCGTTTACCAGAAGATGGGCGATGCGCTGAAGGCGACCGGCCGTCCGATGGTATACAGCTTGTGTCAGTACGGCCTGCAGAATGTCTGGGAGTGGGGCGCGTCGGTGGGCGGCAATCTGTGGCGCACCACTGGCGATATCGAAGACAACTGGAAGAGCATGTCGACCATCGGCTTCGACAAGCAGGTGGGCCACGATAGGTATGCCGGGCCGGGACACTGGAACGACCCGGACATGCTCGAGATCGGAAACGGCGGCATGAGCGGGCCCGAATACCGCACGCACATGAGCTTGTGGGCCATGCTGGCTGCGCCCCTGCTTGCGGGCAATGACCTGCGGGACATGAGCCCGGCGACGAAAGAGATCCTGCTGAATAAGGAAGTGATTGCGATCGATCAGGACAAGCTGGGCCGGCAGGGGCGGCGTGTTTCCAAAGAAGCCGGAGCGGAGATGTGGATGAGGCCGCTGGAAAATGGCGACCTGGCGGTGGCGCTTTTCAATCGCAGCGAGGCGATGGTTTCGGTTTCAGCGCTCTGGGAGCTTTTGGGCCTCAAGGGCAAACACAAGATACGGGACCTTTGGGCACACCAGGATCTGGGGTCGTTCCGCGATGCCTACTCGGCACAGGTGCCGATACACGGCGTCGTGTTACTGCGGATCGCGCGATAGATTGACAGAATCGCTCTGGCTCCTCCGCCAAGTAAAAGTGTCGTTACTCAAACAAAACCCTCATCTCAGGATTCCTGCGTTACCATTGAAAATTCCATGCAGACGTTTCACATTGCGGTGATCGCGGGCGATGGCGTGGGGATGGAGGTAATCCCGCAGGCCAAGCGCGTGCTCGACCGGGCCGGCCTGCTGCATCAGTTCAAGCTCGACTACTACGACTTCGACTGGGGATCCGAGCATTATTTTCGTCACGGGCGCATGATGCCGGCGGAAGCTATCGATCTGCTGCGCCCGGCCGACGCCATCCTGCTGGGCGCCGTGGGCCATCCCAAGGTTCCCGATCACGTCACGCTCAATGGCTTGCTGCTGCCCATCCGCCGCGCGTTCGATCAGTACGCGAACGTCCGGCCCGCAGTGCTCTATCGGGGCGTCGAATCGCCGCTGGCGCTCCGCAAAGGGGAACAGATCGATCTCGTCGTGGTACGCGAGAACACCGAAGGCGAATACGCGCAAGTTGGCGGTTTCGTCTATCACGAGCAGCCGGAAGAAGTCGCGGTGCAGACCAGCGTTTTTACGCGGCGCGGCGTCGACCGGATTGTGCGCTTTGCCTTCGAGTTGGCACGACGGCGCGCCGGCAAGAAACGCGTGACATCCGTTACAAAGTCTAACGCGCAAGGCTTCGGCATGGTCCTTTGGGACCGCGCGTTCGCGAGCGTCGCCGCGGAGTTCCCGGATATATCGACGGAATCGCTGCTGGTGGACGCGGCGGCGATGAATTTCATCCGCCGGCCGGAGAGCTTCGATGTTGTGGTGGCCTCGAATCTGTTCGGCGACATCCTCAGCGATATTTCGGCCATCATCATCGGCAGCATGGGTCTGGCGGCGAGCGCAAATCTCGACCCGCTGCGACGGTATCCGTCGATGTTCGAGCCGGTGCATGGTTCGGCGCCGGACATCGCGGGCAAGGGCGTCGTGAATCCGCTAGCCACGATCCTGAGCGCGGCCATGATGCTCGATCATCTGGGCGCCAGCGGCGCCGCGCGGCAGGTGGAGCGTGCGGTAGCCGATGTACTTGCGGAAGGCCGGGCGAGGACGCCCGATCTGGGAGGCAAGAGTTCAACGGTGGAGGTGACCGATGCGATTCTGGATAAGCTGTAGCGCCATGCTGGCCTGCACAGTTCTGATGGCAGCGGACAAACCTGCGTGGAAAGATCGTTATGCCGAAGTAAATGGCGTCCGTCTGCATTACGTGGAAGAAGGCAAAGGCCAGGTGATTCTTTTTCTGCACGGCTTCCCCGAGTTCTGGTACGCGTGGCGGGATCTGCTCACCGATTTTGGCCGCGACCACCACGCCGTGGCGCTGGACATGCGCGGGTACAACCTGTCTGCGAAACCGGAACCAGTCGACGCTTACCGCGTTCCAATTATTGTTGAAGATGTGCGCGCTCTGGCGGAGAGTCTGAAGGCCAAGAAATTCATCCTGGTGGGACACGATTGGGGCGGTGTGATTGCGTGGGCCTTCGCCGCGCAGCATCCGGAGATGCTCGACAAACTCGTCATCATTAACGCACCGCATCCCACGGTGTTTGCTCGTGAACTCGCGAACAATCCGGCCCAGCAAAAGGCGAGCGAGTATTTCAACCTATTTACATCGCCGCAGGCAGAGCAGATTCTTAGCGCGAACAACTATGCGGGCATGCTGCAGGCGTTTGGTTCGGTGCTCAATGAAGAAGACCAAAAGCAGTACCTGGCAGCCTGGAACCAGCCGGGAGGGCTGACCGGAGGCTTGAACTTTTATCGCGCGTCCCGGTTGAGCTCGCCCGTAGGCGCGCCGACGGGAGAGGCGGCCAAGGCTCCCGCGATCCAGCCGCTGGCACTGATCACTACGCCTACGCTGGTCATCTGGGGCGAGAAAGATACGGCGCTGCTCACCGGCAATCTCGAGGGGCTCGATCAGTTTGTCAAACCGCTGACGATCGAGCGCATTCCCGACGGCTCGCACTGGGTGGTGCACGAGAAGCCTGCGCTCGTGATCGAGCGAATCCGGACGTTTTTGAAAACCGGCGCTTGAAACGGTGCATGGATATCCGCGTTCTGACCGAGCATGACGCAGAAGCTTTTTGGCCGCTGCGCCTCGAAGCGCTCGAGAAAGAGCTGTATGCCTTCGGCTCCTCAGCCGCAGAATTCCGGTCGACCACCATGGATGAGGTGCGGCGGCGTCTGCGGCCCACGGATAACAGCTTCGTGGTGGGCGCGTTGGCGGATGGGCAACTGATCGGAACGGCAGGCTTCGTTCGCGAGCAACAAGAAAAATCCAGGCACAAGGGTTTCATCTGGGGCGTCTATGTGTCCGAAAAGTGGCGAGGAAACCGCGTTGGCAGAAAACTTCTAGTCGAACTGCTGCGAAAAGCCGCGGAACAACCGGGTCTCGAGCAGATCAAGTTGACGGTGGCCACGGGACAGACGGCCGCCGTAAAGCTCTATTTGTCGCTCGGCTTTGAATCTTTCGGCTGCGAACGCCACGCCTTGCGCGTGGGGGAGTTTTACGTCGACGAGGAACACATGGTGCTGCGCCTCGCCGGACGGTGAGTCAGCCCTTCAACTCCCGGAATGCTTCTTCAATTTCGCGCCGCACGTCGGACGCGGGTACTACAAACGGCAGGCGCGGCGGCCCGCCGTAGTAAGCATTCAGGTCCATGGCGTGTTTCAGGCCAGAAACGCCGAAAGATTCGCCGATCAATTCAGCCGCGCGCCGGATGCGGTTTTGCAATTCGATGCCCGCCTCCTCTTCACGCGTCCGATGCGCTTCCCAAATGGAAATGGCCGCATAGGGTGCGGCGGCGGCGAAGTCGAGAATGGCTCCGGAAGCGCCGGATTGCAAAGCAGGCCACAAATGACCTGCGGAACTGACCAGTACCTGCACGCCCGGATGCGCCGTGCGGCCCTGCCTATCACAAACGGCGATCACGTTCAGATGTTGCGCGGCGGATGCCTCCAAATCCGGCGCCCCACCCGCCAGGATCAGCGGAATCCTAGAGTCATCCGCCACCGAACGGAAATACAGGGAAGCCGTTTCCGGACGGTGGTGTGGTGAATCGATGAACGCGGCCTTGTAGCCCAAGTCGGCCGCGCGGTTGCTGAGCCAAACGGTTTCGCGAACGCCGGGCGCGGCGGAGGCAGCGATCAACAGCTTGTCCTCGGAAGCGTGCTTCACCACCATCTCCCAGACCGCCACTTTTTCTTCGGCGCTTAGCAAAGCCCCTTCGCCCGCCGCGCCGCATACGACGTACCCAGCCAGCGTGGTCCGGTTCCATTTCTCGACGTTGTGCTGAACTTTAGCTTTGTAAATGTCTCCTTTGTGGTCGAATGGAGTTGTGATGTCGGCGAAGATTCCCTGAAGTTTCATCCGCCAACCATGTTCTCTCTGTATCTGGAATGCCGGCAACAGGAAAAATACCTGCTCATCGCCGAATTGTGGGATCGCGGGTCGAGCGGCATCACGGAATCCGATCTTCCCGGCGGAGGCTGCGGCCTGCGTGCGTTCTTTGACCGGGACAACCAGGCGCAGGGGTTGGCGGGCGAATTTTCCGGTTGGTCGGCGCGATGTCAGCATGAAGAGCCGCGCGACTGGGTGGCCGTAGCCAGAAGCCGGCTCGACCCGCAATGCGTGGGCGCGCGGTTCTTCCTGGTGCCCGCATGGCGCGACGATCCTACGCCGCCCGGCCGGCTCCGCATCGAAGTCAATCCAGGAATGGCCTTTGGCACGGGCGCCCACGAATCCACCCAGTTGTGCCTGGAGGCTCTCGAACGCGAGCTGAAGCCGGGAATGATGGTGCTCGACGTGGGAACAGGCTCAGGGATTCTTTCCCGAGCCGCGGCGCTGCTGGGTGCGAAGCGTGTGATCGCCTGCGATATCGACCCCGTAGCCGTGGAACTCGCCCGGCAGCCGCTATGCTTTGTCGGGACGGCCGACGCGGTGCGCAGTGAGAGTATCGACGTTGTGGTCGCCAATATCAGCCCCGAAGCCGTCATCGCGCTGGCGCCCGAACTCATGCGTACGCTGCGAGCAGGTGGCATCGCGATTGTGAGCGGCTTCGAGCAGCCGGAAGTTGGCAGCGTGGCAGCGGCTCTCTCCGCGAGCGGCGCGACCCTGCGCGAGTCGCGCGCCAAGAACGGCTGGAGCGTCGTGGTCGTAGACAAGTTGTAGCACGGCGGGTCAGGCCGGGGACCTGCGCTTTCTATCGAACCAGCAGCGACAGAACGGCAGACACCTTCGAAAAGCTCAACTGTGGTTGTAGAGAATGTCGACAACCTGCCGGGCGTAAAGGGGTGCGACGGACTGCCGGAAAGTGCCGCGCGAGCCGGCTAATGCAGAACCCGCGATCCTATGAAGCTCAGCCGGTGTGTATGAACGCCGGATTGATGTTTGCCCATCCACAACAACAATCCGGCACACAAAAGGTGCTACGAAGAGACGGAAGAGTGCAAGCGGCAACGGGTGCCGAACCAGATCCAGCAGGATAAACCGGCGGTAGAACTTGCCTACGTTCCGGATCAGATCCACTAGATTTTCCTCCGAAAGGTGATGGCCCAGGTGCATACTGAACGCCACATCCGCGGACGGCAGCGAGTCCCGGACTGCATCGGCCTGGTATCTGGGGATGGCTGTGCTAATGGACCGCCGCGGATTCACATCGACGCCCACGGCCTCGACGCCAAGCTTGCGCCGGACGTTTTCCAGCACCAGGCCCGTACCACAGCCCACATCCACGATTCGGCGAACGGGCATAGGATCCTCGCGGATTGCACGAATCACGAACTGGGTATCGCCCAGCCACCGATGGATCCTGGCGAGATCCCGGAAGGCGCGCTTCACCAATTCGTCCGGAACGCCGTCCGAATCCAGGATCTCTGTTTCGTTTTCTCTCTTCACCCGCCTGAATTATAGGCAAACGAGGGTATCCGGGCCAATTAACAGTCGTAAACACACCCCATGAGCCGGATATGTATGATCCGGTCCACGTCCGTATTCATCCACGAGACGAAAGATGCCGACAATAGAGTTAGGGGCCGGCAATGGAGAAGATTCTCATCGCGGGTGGCGGCCCAGCCGGAGCAGCGGCGGCAATCGCCGCACGGCTGGAGGGAGCTCCTGTACGGCTGATCGAGCGGTCCACAACGCTCCGGCACAAGGTGTGCGGGGAATTTATTTCTCCCGATGCGGCGGAATTGTTAGAAGCGCTGCAGGTCTGGCACGACTTCGGCGTGCTCGGGCCGAGCCGGATCCGGAGATGCGTTCTGCACCTTGGGGATCGCTCTAAGCAGTGGAAGCTTCCGGAGTGTGCCTGGGGATTGAGCCGGTTACAGCTGGACCGCCTACTGCTCGAGAAAGCCGGGGCTCTCGGCGCGATCATCTCGCATGGCCAGAGTTTCGATCCCCGGACAACTAATCACTTTGAAGGCCGCGTGATCTTGGCTTGCGGACGTAAACCGGCATCAGACCGGGTCGACCGGCTGTTCGGCTTTAAGGCTCATTTTGAAGGTCCTTCAGATGATGCTGTTGAACTGTTCTTTAGTGGACAGGGATATGTGGGAGTAAACTGTATCGAAAACGGCCGGACTAACGTGTGCGGGATCGCACGCGAGTCGCTGTTAAAGAGATATGCATTCGACTTCGACCAGATCGTTCTTCTGTCGAAACCCTTGGCTGAACGTCTCGGTCCTCTCCAACGGAGCATGCGTTGGATGGTGACCGGTCCTCTCTCGTTTACACCTCCCTCGAATTGCGATCTCAGAACCGATGTCTACCCGGCCGGCGACTCGTTAGGATTTGTCGATCCGTTCACTGGATCCGGGATTTTGAACGCGCTGTTGACCGGGCGACTTGCCGGCCTGGCGGCGGCGCGGCGGATACCAAAGTCGGGGTACATCCAAGCGTGTAGATCTCTGCTGGGGCGTACCTTCTCCATTTCCTCGGTCTTACGTCGACTCGCCGGCCACACCGAAGTCCACTGGTTGGTGCCGTACCTTCCTGCTCAGGCACTATTTCGCTTGACGCGCGCGAGCTTTATTGGAACCTCGCGAGCTCACGCACCCGCTTGGAGCCGCCAATGAAACCGAATCTTGCCAATGCCTCATCAGCTATCGGTTTTATTGTCCTGGTGTTAGTTACTGGCGCAAAAGCGCAGAAGGCAGCCAAACCCGAGGAAGGCGCGGTCGAAATCCAGATGCGTAATGTTGATTTCAGGCTCGCGTCGGATATCGACCTCGAGGTGCGAACTCTGAGGGGTCGCCTCAAGAGAACCAAACCGGATCGACTGGTCGCCTTCGATGACATCGATTCTTTCGTCGTCGAGGTCGACACCGGCGAAGTTGCCATCACTGCCGCAAGTCTTTCCGCGCTGCTAAATTCTTACGTATTCGCTTACCCCGGAGCGCCTATTAAGAATATCCAAGTGAGCATCAAGGGGGCCAGACTAAGCCAAAAAGGTACCCTCCACAAAGGAGTAGATGTACCGTTCGAAATCGAGGGGCCGGTTTCCGCGACGCCTGAGGGCGACATCCGCCTGCACGCCGAAAAGATCAAGTCCGCCCACGTACCCTTCAAGGGACTTCTGCACCTCTTTGGAGCGGACCTCTCCAAGCTGGTGAATGAGAACGCAGGGCGAGGGGCGAAAATCGAAGGGGATGATATCATCCTCTCGCCGCGCGGCATCACTCCGCCTCCGCATTTGGAAGGACATGTAGCTCAGGTAAACGTTAGGGGCGGAAAAATCATTCAGATCTTCGATTCCGGCCGGCACCCTCCGCTCCTTCTCCCTCCTTTCAAAACAGAGGCCTACATTTACCATAGGGGCGGCGCCCTAAAGTTCGGGAAACTGATCATGGAGGATGCTGACCTGGAGATCGTAGGCAATCAGACCAAGGGTTTCTTCTGTTTCTTCTTACGTGAATACAAAAAACAGTTGATAGCTGGGTACTCTAAGAACACCGCGGCCGACGGTTTAATCGTGCATATGGTGGACTACAATCTCTTAGCGCAACGGCTTCCGTCCCCGGGCGCAGTACGTCTTAACGCTCCTCCCACTTCTCCGTAATTTCCCGCATCACATCATCAGGCCGGCTTGTGTAGACAAAGAAAATTTGGACAGCGCTATTGCCCCGGACCTGCATCCGCAACCCGGCTTGGATCGGCGTGAACTTAATGTGCGGTTGTCCGGTTTTCGTGGGCTTGATGACGCCGATGACAATCTTGGAAACGTGCGGAGACTCTTTTGCAGCGCTCACGGCGGGGATGGCAGCCTCGATGACGGTGGTATGGCTGCGCGTCAGTTTCGAGCCTTTCAGAAGACCTTTTGGCGTGTTATGGCCCACGGAAATCCTCCGGCGCTTCCATTCTACGAGAACGCCTTAGCTACCATGGAATCGTGCCTACCCGACAACACGCCGGCCCCGGTCCCGCTTCTTCAGACGTTCCTGAGCCCTCACTCGCCGAACGCGCCCGCACGCTTGCCTCTCTCGGCCGCATCGCCAGCCTGTCGACGCATTCACGTAAGTTTCCCGGATTCCCCTTCGGCTCCATGATGCCTTATGCCGCCGATGAACTTGGCCGTCCAATCTTTTTCATCAGCACCATGGCGATGCACACACAGAATCTCCAGCAGGATGCGCGCGCCAGCCTGCTCATTACCCAGCCGGATGTTTCCGGCGATCCCCTCGGCGCCGCCCGCGTGACCCTTTTGGGTTCCGTTACGGAAGCGCCCGCTGCGGAGGTTCGTGATCTGTATCTCTCGCGGTATGAAAACGCAAAATACTGGCAGGACTATACCGACTTTGCGTATTATCGGCTGGAGATCTCGGGCGTTTACTTCATCGGAGGCTTTGGTGTGATGGGATGGATCTCAGCCGAGGACTACGGAGGCGCTCTTCCCGATCCTCTCGCCGAAGTCGCGCCGGGAATCATCCAGCACATGAATACAGATCACGCCGCTGCGCTCCTTCTGATCGCCCGCCGCTTTGCAGGCGAGGCCGCCGACGAGGCTGCCATGACCGCCGTCGATCGCCTGGGCTTCCATCTCCGCCTGAAGTCCGGCGACAGAATTCATGGCCGGCGAGTGGCTTTTTTGCGAGAAGTAAGAAATAGTGATGAGGCGCGAAGCGTGCTGACGGAGATGGTTCGGTTGGCGCGATCAGGCGAAGCGGCCTAAGTTGCAACTTGGCCCGATAGGCGCTGGCGCTTCGAGGACCGGCTCGACGCATCATGTGGACTCGGCCCACCGCGGGAAGACAAACGGGGGACCGTATGTACCTAGTCGTGCCGGTACCGCCAACCATCGAGGCGTAGGATCATGCGGCCGATAGCGGCAACGATTTTCTTCGCTGCGCCCATCTTGCCAACAATCCACGAGATTATTCCAGTGGCGGTTAATGGTATGCCGACCTTCAGAACGATAGCTTCTATGCCCTGTGGCGTAAGGCGGACGAACGTCCACCAAATTGCCGGCACGAGAATTCCGAGGAGGCACAGAGAGACAACCGTGCTTTGTAGGCTAACCGGCACGGATACGCTTAGGTCCTCTCTGCTCAAGTCCAAGAACACGCGGTAGGGTCTTTTTGTGTCGATCGGCTCTTTTGGCGTTGTCTGGCTGTAGTTCCATTGATAGATTACGAATCGCTCGCCGCGGGTTTTGCGCCGCAAGTACGATTCCCAGGAATCGCCTTCCAGAATACGCGAAGTACTGAGCTGGGGACTGGCACCTTGCATTTGAAACGCCAGCGGTGCGATTACAAAAAACTGCAGATCAGACAACGGTACAATTCGGCTCCTGACACCGTCCCAGTATGGATCGCCGGGTGCCTCCCGAGTATCCGCCACTCTAAAATCCAGCAGCGCACCATATTTCAGAAACACGTGCTGCTTTACGTTCCACATGCGAGCACAATCCCGAATCGCAAGGCGTAACCTGATGTAGCGCTGGTCGTCCTTGTGCAAGCCCGGAAAGGATAGGTGCCACAGACTGCGGTCTGAATGCCTGCTGCGGCCAGGCTTGCACTCTTCTTCATTGAGGGCGCCTATATCGAGACCTCCAACATCTCCAAAAAACAGTTTGCCGTTGATCGATTCACGACGAAAGATTAGCTGTGAAGTCACCGGATCATACAGAGTGCTCGATAGATCCGAGAGAGACTCGGCTACGAACGGTACGACGATATCAATTTTGTTCAGTCCATCCTCGAGGGCGACCAAGTGAATGCCAATATCAAAGTACATCTTGCGGCGCATTAGACCAGGGAGCGACCAGAGATTGATGTGGCAGTGGCGAACTTCGAGCGACTTGCCGTCGATGGTCTTGACAACGGCGAAGTAGGACATGGATGTCAGTCTACGAAACGATATGATTGAGGGGGGTTGGTCATCCGAATCGGAGTCGCCCACCTTCCCGGTGATTCGATTCGAAGGGCAGAAGCCCGCAGGGCCCCCGCCAGGTAAGCAACTGCGCATTCCCGGGCGACGCAGTTTGACTCAAGTTCGATCAGGTGGTGGGGTAGCCCAAAAATCACCTCAGCTACCGTGAATTGGCCGGTAATTCGCGCCACGGGCCGTATCTCATAGAGGAGGACTATCGAACCCACAGGAATCCGAACGTAACACCGTCTGAATTCGAAGCATTTTGTGCCATTGTAGATTGCATCGGCGAGCTCCGGCCTGATCGACATCGCTACTCGACGTGAGGTGCGGTGAACCGCACCATCGAAGGACTGCCTCATCGCGTTCATTTCCATAGCGGGCCTGTTCAATGGCGACCATTTCAAAACCTGCGCGCCGGAACAGCGGAGTCACCTCCGGAAGCCGCATCCAGGCCACCGTTACAGTAACATCGTCCAAGTCGGACAGCTCCCAGCGACGACGGCAGTCGTCAATCAGCAGGGAGCCAACACCACGTTTTCGCACGGCTGGCCGCACGAAGATAGTGGAGAGCTTCATATGCCTTATACCCTTGGGGGTCTCGATTGTCGCACCTAAGATTGCGGTGTGACAAACTGCCAACGTACACCGCGCTCGGTTCTCGATGACGTCGTCTAGCCGACGCTGTAGCCATTTGGCCCCTTCCGGGTAAAGAGCAGGGAGATCCGTTAGCAACGATGTGACGTCAGCGCGATCAGAAGGCTTGAAACGCCGGAGTGCAATTGTCGGTAAAACGGAAACACCCATGCCTTCTGAAGCCGTCGACGAGCCACGGTATTCCACGTCGCCTATCGCAGCTCCATAATGGAATTATAGCGCTTCCGAGGCGACAACTTTGCTGGACATGCTGCCCCCAGAGTCCCCAAAAGGGGATCCAGCAACGCTCGCGCGCTGCTCCCCGCAATCGAGCCACGAATACCTCATGACCTGGGTTACTACCCTCCAAATCCCGGGGGCCCCGGAAACACCCCGCGCGCTTCCTCAAGCCGCACCGCGACTTGCAGGATCACCTCCTCTTCATAAGGCCGCCCGATCAATTGCACTCCGATCGGCAACCCGTCCGCCGACATGCCAAACGGAATCGTTACCGCCGGCATGCCGAGCAGGTTCCACGGTGTCACCGGCATCATGGCCTCAAATAGACCGATCGGCCGGCTGTCCGTTTTCCATTTCCGCTCGCGATGGCGGAATGCAGGAACTCCGCAAACTGGCGAAAGAATGAGTGGAACGCTTTCCATCTCGCGTAACAGCGCGGCGCGCATGCGATCGCGCACGGCCAGGTTCAGGAGCACATCGTTGGCCGATGGTTCCGGTTGTTCGAGCGACGCTGCAAGGAACTCGGTTCCCGTCCAATGGGCATCCTGCTCGCGTCCTTCGAAAAGCTGCTTGGTTAATCGCGCCGGCAGTTGGCCAAAGAAAAACCACCACAGGTTCGGTGCCCGCTCCAGGCCCCGCGGTTTGAAAGCCTCGACCTTGAACCCGATCCTCTCGAGCATCAGCGCGGCTTTGCGCACGACCTCGCTTGTTTCTGGTTCCACGGGCACTTCATAGAACTGCTCCATGAGCCCGATCCGCATATTTTCGATACTCGGCTCGCGCAGGGGCACCGGGGCGGAGAAAGGATCTTGCGAATCGTATCCGGCGAGAACGCTGAACAACAGTCGAACATCGTTCGCGGTTCGGGCCATTGGGCCGGCCACGCCCATCAATCCGCCAGGATGGCCGATGAGGGGAAAGTGGCCCGCGGCGGACACGCGGCCCGGTGTCGGCTTGAGGCCCGCGATGCCGCAGAAGTGCGCCGGGATGCGAACCGAGCCGCCGCCGTCGCTGCCGATGCCGCCGGCCGAGAAGAACGCGGCAATCGCTGCTGCTTCGCCCCCGCTCGATCCGCCCGGAGTGCGCTCGAGATTCCAGGGATTGTTCGTTCGGCCGGTAATGTAGTTGTCGCTTTCGTAGTTGGAAAGAAATTCCGGACAGTTGGTCTTACCCAGAACGATAGCGCCCGCCGCGCGCATGCGTGCCACCGCCGCCGCGTCCGCAGCCGCGCGATGGCCCAGGCGAAACTTGCTGCCGCACAGCGTGGCGAGGCCCGCCATGTCGAAACTGTCTTTCACCGTGACCGGCACGCCGTGCAGCGGCCCCATCGCGTCGCCGCGCATGATGGCGGCCTCGGCCTGCCCGGCAGCGTTGCGCGCTTCGTCTTCGAGGAGCAACACGAACGCATTGATCTGCGGATTGTGTTTCGCGATCTGGCGGAAATGCGCGTCCACGAGTTCAGTGGGCGAGATCCGCTGCTCGCGAACCATGGCGGCCATCACGCTGAGCGACGAGCGATTGGGCATTCACTCAAACTAACATGGAGGGGTGCGCCCGGCCTTCTCATCGCGTCTTCACTGGGACCTTCGTCCGAATCGCCTCGCACAGTCGCTCGACGCTAAACACCGCGCCGGAGCGAAGATTCTCGACCTGACGGAATCCAATCCCACGCGCGCCGGGTTGGCGTATCCATCAGACGAAATCCTTGGAGCGTTTGCGGATGGGCGCTCGCTGGTCTACGAACCTAAGCCGCCAGGTTTGCAAGCCGCGCGGGAAGCCGTGGCCGGATACTATGCCGCGCGCGGCCAGCCTGTCGAGACTTCCCGCATTCTTCTGACCAGCAGCACGAGTGAGTCTTACGCATGGCTATTCAAGCTGCTGGCCGATCCTGGTGATGAAGTGTTGGTGCCGCGCCCTTCGTATCCACTGTTCGAGTTTCTGGCACAGATGGAATCGGTCCACGTGAAACATTATCCGCTCATTTATCACGATCGCTGGTCTATCGACACCGAGGCGCTGGCCGATGCTATCAGCGGCCGCACGCGCGCTATCGTGCTGGTGAATCCGAATAACCCGACTGGCTCCTTCGTGAAGCGTTGTGAACTCGATATCCTGGTTGCCCTGTGCGCCGAGCGCAGCATCGCGCTCATTTCAGATGAGGTATTCGCCGACTATGCGATCGAGCCCGATGCCGAACGCGTTCCATCCCTCGCGCATGTCGATGAAGCCCTGACCTTCTGCTTGAGCGGCTTGTCGAAGATCGCCGGGCTGCCGCAGATGAAACTCGGGTGGATCGTGATCGGCGGGCCGCCGGTTCTGCGGACCGAATCCAGCGAACGGCTCGAACTCATCGCCGATACATATCTTTCTGTAGGAACTCCGGTGCAGCACGCGCTACCGAAGCTGCTCGCGACAGGCGAGAATATGCGGAGCCAGATTGCCGCTCGCGTGCGCGAAAATGTGCAGCACCTGCGCGCAGCCATCGGAGATCATTCGCCGGCGGAGATCTTACGAGTGGAGGGCGGATGGTATGCCACGCTGCGTGTTCCGCGCACGAAGACCGAAGAGGAATGGTGCCTGGACGTGCTGGAGCACCAGGACGTGCTCGTGCAACCGGGCTTTTTTTATGACTTCGAATCCGAAGCGTACTTGGTGCTCAGCCTGCTGACCGGGGCCGAGACTCTTCGAGAAGGCGTCGGGCGAATCGCCGGCCTGCTGTAAGAAACACCGCTCCCTGTGGTCGCGGCTCGGTGACGCGGTCGTGGTACTTGAAGTCAGTTTTTCAGCGGCCGCTATAAGCCGGCTTTGGTGGATTCCTTCTTCTCGCGGAACACATCCGCCGGATCGCTGTTCGCATCCACCGCGACGTCGAACCAGCCGATCATCATCTCTTCCCAGGTCTGGTCGCCCCAGCGGACTTCAGACTTCGGGTCGGGATTGTAACGGTTGTTCGGCGAGTTATCGAAGTGAGCGGTGCAATCGATGCGCGTGCCCTTGGGGAGCACGATGGGGTCTGACAGATAGTAGAAAAGCTGCCAGTTGAAATCATATTTCGGCACGCTGAGCAGCGTTTGCTCTTCGCCGGTCGGATAGACGGCGCGGTACTCGAAATCCTTGCCGCGGTAATGCATGTGCGGCATCAGGTCCACCAGGCGCGCGGACTGCTGAAGCGTAATGCTGGACACCACGCGGAACGCCGGGTCACCCGGCGGGATCACGAATTTCGAGTTGGTTGCATTCGAGGTGAAGACTCGTTCCTTCGGCGTCTCTTTAGCGAAGATGACTCCGATGCGGCTGCGATCTGTCCCCGCTTTGCCACTGGCCGTGTAGTGCAGCTGAAACACGAAATCAGAACCGGCTTTGACGAGTTTCGCCTGGGAAGAAGGAAGCGTCATCGGCACCAGGCCCGGTGCGAATCCGATCAGCAGTTCAGGACTTGCTGCGCTGTCGTCCCGCTCCTCGTCGTTCTTCTTCTTTTTCTTCTCGTCATCCTTCTTCGCCTCGGGAACGAAAGGCACTCCGGGCTTGGCTTCGCTCAGCCATTTGGATCCGGGTGGGCGGACGAACGCGATAATGTGATGCACCAGCTTCCGGTTGCCGGGGCGCGCTTCGGCTGCCTGCACCCAGGTATCTTTGGTGAAGCCGGAAGGGATCACGATGTACTGATACTCGATGGTTCCCGCGGCCGGCACATCGAAATCGTGCGGCATCTCGAAGACGGCGTCGGGCTTGCCGATGCTCCAGCCATCCACCCATGCGACCGGAGCCGGAGCGTCCTTCGGATCGCCCTCGCGTACTCCGCCATCCACCCAGGAGACCAGTGTGTCGATCTCGTCCTTTGCCAGCGAACGGTCGTTGGAGAATTTGCCGTAATGCGGATCGGCAAACCATGGCGGCATCTTCTTGGTCAGCACCGCTTCACGAATCGCCTTGGCCCACGGGCGGACTTCGTTGTACGTGAGAAACGCCATGGGCGCCACTTCGCCCGGCCGATGGCAATTCTGGCACCGTTTCTGCATGATGGGCAGAACGTCTTTAGTAAAAGTGATCTGAGAAGGAGCGCTGGCGGCGAAGGAAACGGCCGCGGCGCATGCCCCGACAAGCACCGGACGCAGGAACATCAACACACCTCCGACTCTGGTTAAGTATATACGGTCAGGTGGCTTCGAAACCACTTCCGCGCCAGGCGGGCCACTTCATCCAGCGTCCCTTCCTCTTCAAACAGGTGGGTCGCGCCAGCGACGATTTCCATGCGTTTTTCGGTTTGCAAGTGAGTGAGCGCCTCGCGGTTCATGCCGATCACGGGTTGGTCCAGGCTACCCACGATGAGCAAAATAGGCGCTTTTACGCGGCCCAGCACTGGAAGAGCCAGATCAGGCCGGCCCCCGCGCGAGACCACCGCGCCCACCACTTCCGGACGTTCGGCCGCTGCCACCAGAGCTGCCGCTGCCCCCGTGCTGGCGCCGAACAGGCCAATCCGCAAATTCGATGTCGCCGGATTCTCAACCAGCCAGTCGATCGCACCGGCCAGGCGCTGTGCCAGGAGGTCGATATCGAACCTCAGCCTCGCCGTTCGTGCGTCCTCGCGTTCTTCCGCCGAAGTCAGCAGGTCCATCAACAGCGTAGCCAGTCCGCCTTGCCGGAGCACCTGAGCCACGTACCGATTTCGAGGACTGTGGCGGCTACTGCCGCTGCCGTGCGCGAACAGGACGATGCTTGTTGCATCTTTCGGTACACACAGGCTTCCTTCCAGGTCGGCAGTGCCGGCGGCTATCCGTACTGGCCGTTCTCCGGCGACAGTGTTCATGACAGCTCACTAGACTTAAACTAGCTTGCCGGTGACGGCACCGCGCGATCGAGTAATTCGCGAATCTCCTGTTCGGGAGCCTGCGAAAAATCCTCGTACCAATATCCCACGGAGTAAAAAGGCTCGGGGGTGCAACAGCAGACGAGTTCGTCCACCTCGCCGGCAAGCTCGCGGCAGGTCTGCACAGCCGCGACTGGAACCGCCACCACAATGCCTGTGGGCCCCTGCTGGCGCAGTGCCGCGACGGCTGCCCGCATGGTCGCGCCGGTTGCCAAGCCGTCGTCCACCAGGATCACGGTATTGCCTTTCACGTTCGGGCGGGGACGCGCGCCACGGTACAAGCGGTCGCGGCGTGCGAGCTCACGCCCCTCTTTGGCGGCAACGGACTCGATGTCACGCGGATCGATATGCAGGAGCTTCACGACTTCGTCATTGAGCACACGGATCCCGCCCATGGCGATGGCGCCCATCGCCAGCTCCTCCTGGCCGGGCGCTCCAAGCTTGCGGACGAGAAAAACATCGAGCGGGGCGCGTAAGGCCTTGGCTACTTCATAACCGACCAGCACGCCTCCGCGGGGAAGCGCAAGAACGATCACATTCGTTCGATCGCTGTAAGCTGCCAGCTTTTTGGCGAGTACTTGACCGGCTTGAGTACGGTCCCGGAATGGGAGGTCTTCCACGGCTGGATCCAGCGGCCTAAACCGCCGTTCTCCTCTGACCTAATTGTGAAGCGGCTGCATGCCGCATGCAAGGCTCCCCGCTCCGATAGAATGACCTTGTGCCCACCATGAAGTTTGACGAGGCGCGAGCGTGCGTGACCGAACACGTAACGGGACGCCGCGTCATTGCATCGCCCGAAGAAGTTGCTTTGGAGAGCGCGGCCGGTCGAGTAGTGGCGGAGAACATTGTTGCCGACCGCGATTTGCCGGCGCTGGCGCGCTCCGTTCGCGACGGATTTGCCGTGCAAGCGAAAGATGTGCCGGGAACGCTGCGGGTCGTAGGCGAGGTCCGTGCCGGCGAGCGTTTCGAAGGTACCGTTGGCCCCGGAGAAGCCGTCGAGATCATGACCGGCGCTCCGGTGCCCCGTGGAGCGAACGCAGTGATCATGGTGGAACATGTAACGCGTGGGCCGGATGGCTATGTCGCCACAGACCGCGCGGCCGAACCCGGACAGTTCATCAATCCTCAAGGGTGCGAAGCGCGCGCCGGAGAAGCTTTGCTCACACCAGGCAAGCGGCTGGGCTTCGCCGACATCGCTCTGCTGGCGACAGTGGGCAGAGCGCAAGTTGCGGTGTACGCGAGGCCGCGAGTGGCGGTGCTCGCAACTGGCGACGAGATCGTTGCCGTGATGGAGACGCCGCGCGATTTCCAGATTCGCAACTCGAATGTGTACTCGCTGGCGGTGCAGGTGACCCGCGCTGGCGGCGTCCCGGAGATTCTGGGGGTCGCGAAGGACGAGTACGAAGACACACGTGGTCTGGTGGAACGCGGGCTCACGTCGGACCTTCTGCTTATCTCCGGCGGCGTGTCCGCGGGAAAATATGACATTGTAGAACGCGTGCTGGCCGATCTTGGTGCGGAGTTCTTCTTTGACCGTGTGTTGATCCAGCCCGGACAGCCCCTTGTTTTCGGCCGCGCGCAAAACAAATTTTTCTTCGGTCTGCCGGGTAATCCAGCTTCTACCATGGTGACTTTTGAGTTGTTCGCTCGGGCGGCCGTCGGGTTGCTGGGCGGTGAAATGCAGGCCGACCTTCCCCTGATGTGGGCGCCTCTCACGCGGGATTTCCACCACAAGACCGGGCTCACGCGTTTTCTGCCGGCCACTATTTGCTGGACTGCTGCCGGCCCGCAATTGACGCCTATTGGATGGCGCGGCTCGGGGGATGTGCCGGCGCTGACGCGCGCCAATGCATTTCTGGTCGCCGACGAGGATCGCGCGGAATGGAAGGCTGGTGAGTGGATGCGGGTGCTGCTCAAATGAAAAAACTCTCGCACTACGATTCCGCGGGCAGCCCGCGCATGGTGGACATTTCGGAGAAAGCCGAAACCCGCCGCACGGCCCGCGCGCAAGCCTTCGTTCGCATCGCGCCCGAGGTGCTTGCCAGGCTGCCTGACAACCCCAAGGGTAACCCGCTCGAAATCGCCCGCATCGCCGGAATCGCCGCTGCCAAGAAGACGTCGGATCTGATTCCGCTATGTCATCCGCTGATGCTTTCTCATGCCGATGTCGAAGTGCAGGTGGAGACGGATGGCGTTCGTATCACGGCCACGGCCGCCACTACCGCACAGACGGGAGTTGAGATGGAAGCCCTGACCGCGGCCGCGGTCGCGGCGCTGACCGTGTACGACATGACCAAGGCGCTTGATAAGTCTATTTCAATCCAGGATCTTTACCTGCTCGAAAAGACTGGCGGCAAGAGCGACGATTTCCGGCGGGCGCCCGCGAGGAAGCCGCGGTGAAACCGGTGTCAGTAGTTACCGTGAGTGATTCTGTTTTTGCTGGCAAACGTACGGACGCCTCCGGTCCCGCAGTGAAAGCGCGTCTTGAACAATTAGGTTGGCCGGTGAGCGCGGTGGAGGTAGTTCCCGACGAGTTGCCCGCCATCAGCCAGCGGCTGAGCGCGGTTGCTGACGCGGGCCAGGTGTGCGCGATTTTCACCACCGGCGGCACCGGCGTGGCCGCGCGTGATGTCACTCCGGAGGCCACGCGGGCCGTCATCGACCGCGAGATTCCCGGTATCGGTGAGCTGATGCGCGCCACCGGACGCAATTCCACACCCTTCGCAAGCCTCTCCCGCGCCATCGCCGGCATCCGCGGCCCGGTGCTCATTGTGAATCTGCCTGGTTCGCCCCGGGGCGCAGTCGAGTCTCTGGATGCTATCGTGGAAGTGGTGCCGCACGTGCTAAAGCTTCTCAGCGGCCATACCGAGCATCAGTTGTAAAGTAACGAGGCCTGGAGCCGAAACGTCTGAAATTTATGGTACCCACCCGACTTGCACTTGCCCTGCTGCTGTGTGCCGCAGGTGGCGCCTCAATATCCGCTCAGCAAGCACCAGCTCAGGAAGCCGCCTCGGATCAGCCCATCCGCGTCGGCGTGAATGTGGTAATGGCGCCGGTTACCGTTCTGAATCGCCAGGGCGAGTATGTCAGCGGCCTCCAGCCGCAGGATTTCCGTCTGTTGGATAACAGTAAAGAGCAGAACATCCACGTGGATGTTACCTTTATACCCATCTCTCTGGTTATCGCCATTCAAGCTAACGATCACGTCGAAGGCATGCTCCCCAAGATCGCCAAAATTGGCGCGATGATTCAGCCGTTAATCACCGGAGACCAGGGCGAAGCCGCGGTGATGGCCTTCGATCACCGTTTCCGATGGGTGCAAGACGATTTCACTTCGGACCCCAACAAGATCGAAGCCGGGCTCAAGAAAATTACCCCAGGTAGCGGCAGCAGCCGCATGATCGATGCCGTGATTGAATCTGTGCGCAAGCTGCGCTCCCGGCCCGCCAATCGCCGGCGTATTCTTCTGATGATTTCCGAAACTCGAGACAAGGGGAGCGAAGGCAAGGTTCGCGATGCACTCATGGATATTCAGATGAATAACGTGAGCGTATACGCGGTGGATATTTCAAGAATGATGGCGGGACTCACCTCCCGTCCGGCGGACCCGCGCCCGGACACCCTGCCGCCCGCCATGCACTCGATACCTTCCCAAGTTCCAGCGACACCCACCACCGTTATGCAGACAACGGGCAGCGATGGCGCCTCCGCCCAGTTCGTCCCGCTGTTGGTGGAAATCTTCAAGGATACAAAAGCCATCTTCGTGGATAATCCCGTCGAGGTTTTCACGCAGGGTACCGGCGGAACCCAGTTCAGCTTCGGCAAGCAGAAAGGGATCGAGGAGGCCATCGAGAAAGTCGGCAACGACATCCACAGCCAATACCTGATCACTTACAGCCCGAACAACACTACAGAGGGCGGTTTCCACGAGATCGTGGTCGACGTCAACCGCGCGAACCTCAAGATACGCACCCGTCCAGGCTACTGGCTGGCATCGCTGAACAAATAAGCGGCCATCAGCCTACGCGATAATCCCTTTTCTCACCGCGTACAGAATCAGTTCCGGCACGTTGTGCAAATTCAACTTTTGCAGAATGTGTGTCCGGTGCGTTTCTACCGTGTAGATGCTCAGATTGAGCATCGCGGCCACTTCCTTGTTGGTCTTACCCTCAGCAAGCAACTGCAAAATCTCCCGCTCCCGCGCGGTAAGCAGCTCGTAAGTGTCTTCCACGTGTTTCTGCTCGAGCTGTCGCATGTAGTCTTCCACCAAAATCCGGCTAATTGCCGGGCTGAAGAAAGATTTGCCCTCGGTGATCGCGTGGATGGCGGCGATGAGGTCGCCTTCCGCCGAGTCTTTGAGCAAGTAAGCCCGCGCCCCCGCCTTGAGCGCGCGAATCACGTAGCTCTCATCGGAATGCATGCTCAGAATCACGATGGCCAGGTCCGGATTCGACGCCATGATCTGGCGCGCCGCCTCGATGCCGTTCAGATTGGGCATGGCGATGTCCATCACCACGACGTCGGGCGAGAGTTGTTCAGCCAGCCGCACGGTTTCGCGGCCATCGGAGGCCTCGCCGACGACGGTCAGGTTTCGCTGGCGCTCGAGCAGGAGCCGCAGCCCGTTACGCATAACCGTGTGATCGTCGGCCAGCAGAATTCGAATAGGGTTCATAGGTTAGGCGCTACGCGCCACGCTTTCCGGCCGTCCGGCTTTCGGTTCGGCAGGCGGTTCTGCTGCGGCCAGCGGCAATTCCACCACCAGCGTCGTTCCGTGCTCTGGCTCGGATTTCACCTGGAAGTTTCCTCCCAGATGATGCACACGCTCCTCCATCCCTACCAGCCCCAGGCCGCGCACGTGCCGGGCATCGAATCCCTTTCCGTCGTCCTGCACGGAAAGTACGATGCGCTCGGGTTCCTGGCGCACATGTATGCGTACGGTACGCGCATCGGCATGCCGGGTGCAGTTGTGCAGGGCCTCTTGAACCACGCGATAGACACAAGTATTGTGAGAATCGGGCAGGGAGTCAGACACCGTATCCGCCTCCACGCTAATCGCCATGCCCGTGCGCTTCGAAACCTCGCGCGCGTGCCATTCGAGCGCGGGAACCAGGCCGAAGTCGTCGAGCATCGAGGGTCTCAGCAGCAACGCCATATTGCGCGCCACATTCACGCTGGACTCAGCCAGCCGCCGGATCGATTCCAGGTGCCGCTGCAAAGGTTCCAAATTCTGAGGCGCCACCGCAGCCAGGTTCCCCAGCTCCATCAGCAGCGCGCTCAACGACTGTCCCACCTCGTCGTGCAGTTCTCTCGAAATAGCTCGGCGTTCTTCCTCTTGCGCTTTGACCAGGCGCGCGGATAATTCTTTGAGTTCTGTCTGCGCGTGTACCACCTGCTCGTAACGCAATCTCGCTTGTTTCTCGAGCCTCAGAATGTGCGATGCTACCGCGCCGGCCAGCACCAGGCCAATGCTGAGCGTGGCCGCTAACATCAGCAATAGCCTGCGCCGGAAACGCCCGAAGGTCTCCTCCAGACGTTCGTCGCCGCCGTTCAGCTCCTGTTCATTAATGGCGGCGATCTTATCGGCGATCTCTAGCACCGTGGCGCGCCGCGGCACCAGCTCATCGCGCAGGAACGCATAACCGCGTACGCGCCTCTCGTCGGGCGACCACTGCAGAATCGGATCCAGCACCTTCCAGTAAGCGGCCAGCTCAGTTCGCAGCGCCCGCATGGGATTTTGTTCTTCCGGGCTCAGCGAACCGGAGTACCTGTCTAACGCGGCTTCCATCCCGCGGTGGAGCGCTTGCAGGTTACCCCGCTGCAGCTCAGCACCCCGTGGCTCCGGATCGAGCAGATAGTCGCGCACGAACGTACCCGAGAGGTAAAGCGAAGACCGGATCTGTTCGAGCGCCCGGTTGCGGGAAAGAAAAGCGCGGCGGATTTCGATATTCCGCCCTGTATCTGCTGCAGCACTTGGATGGCGTCGAATCCTCCCACGGCCATCAACGCGAGCAATCCCCCAAACCCCGCCAGCAGAACAAGCCGCGTTCTTGCCCGGAAGGTTGGTTCTCCAGGTCTCATCCCCTCTGTGAAATCGTCAGCTATGACATCAGTTTATAAGAGCACGGCGCCGTCGTCGAACCGCTGCTCTGTCTCGTCCGCACATTACGAGTGCGATTCTTGCGTACTGTGAGTTCTGATGCCCCTAATCCAGTTGTAGAGCCAGGCGAACAGGCAGCCGGCAATTGCGCCGTCCACGAACCCATACACCGTACCGAGAACCACCTCGCCCAGGGTGCGCGTCATATGGAAACCCGGATATACCGAACTCATCATGTGCAGAAAATCAACGCCGTACGATGGGGCTGCCAGGTTGACGAGTCCGACGAACAGCAGGCATCCGCCCCATAGAATCGCTGTCACCAGCGTCATGACTCTTACCGACAATTGCGTCATGTGTTTGACTCCTTTGCTGTTTTCAGGATAAGAACACAAGGCTGCGAGTAACATCCCTCCGGCCCGGTATTTTCGCCTCAAATCGGATACGACCCGGCCCTGCCGGGCTCACGCCCCGGCGCCCTCCAAAATACTGGCTGGACAGTATATCTATCCGAGGTCGATTTCCCGCTAACTAGGTGTAAGAGGCGCAGTGACGGAAAAGGGCACCGAATCCCAGGGGCCGCGGCTGCCAGGCGCCACCATGCAGCCGCGGTGTTTTCACAGAAAACGACAGGAGAAGAAAAACTATATGACTAAGCGAAAATTCGAGTTATTTGCGCTGCTGTTGTGCATCTTGCTAATCGCGTCCGCTTGTAAGAAGAAAGTTGCCGCCCTTCCGCCCCCGGCTCCAATGCCGGCCGCCAAAGAATCTGCGCCTCCGCCGCTAAAACCGGTGATCTCGACGTTTGCGGCTTCACCAGCAGACATCACACGTGGCGAGTCGTCCACCTTGAGCTGGTCCGTCAGCAATGCCACAAGTGTCACGATTGAGCCCAGTGCCGGCGCCGTGCAACCCGGCGGCAGCCGGCAGGTGTTCCCGAATAGCAACACGACATATACGCTCGTCGCAAAGGGACCTGGCGGGACAGCGGAGGATACCACTGCGGTGCGAGTAACCATTCCCGCGCCAACCGCCGCAGTCGCACCCCGAAAGTCATTCGGCGACCTGCTTAGCGATCAGACCAGGGATGCCTACTTTGACTATGACAAGTCCAGCCTTCGGCTGGATGCGCGCACAGCACTGCAGCAGGACGCCAGCGCTTTGAAGGACATCTTCAAAAGTTTCCAGAGTGCAAAAGTCAGTGTGGAGGGCCACTGTGACGAACGTGGGTCCGCCGAGTACAATCTGGCGCTGGGCGATCGCCGCGCGAGAGAGGCCAGAGACTACCTGATCGAGTTCGGCGTTCCAGCCGCTCAATTGACTACTATCAGCTACGGCAAAGAGCGTCCGCAGTGCACCGATCATAACGAGGACTGCTGGCAAAAGAATCGCCGCGGGCATCTGGCTCCTTCGGCGAATTGAGCCACACCCAGGACGCTCCCTTCGGCGATTATCACGACTGGCTAAACTGAAGGGATGCGGATCGGCCAGAAGGTTGCGCTCGGCGGCATGATCGTGAGCAGCGGCCTCGCCGTGGCGAAGATCATCACTGGCATAATGGCCGGCTCGATTTCGGTCGTGGCCGACGGACTGGAGTCGGCCGGCGATGTCCTGTCTTCGGGCCTGGTCTTTTTGGGACTGACGCTCGCCGCTAAACCGGCGGACTGGAATCACCCTTACGGCCACGGCCGCGCCGAGACGCTCACTGGGCTGCTGGTCGGTTTGATGCTGTTCGGGACCGGCGTGGCCATCTCATTCCACGCGCTGCTCTTCGCTGGTGAAACGCACCAGCCGCCGGCTGCCTATGCCATCTGGCCACTGATCGTTTCCATTGGCGTCAAGAGCGTTCTATGCGGCGTGAAATTCCGGTTTGGGAAAAAGATTGGCAGCACTGCTTTGGCCGCCGACGGCTGGAACGACGCCGTAGATATCGTCTCTGGTCTCGCCGCCCTTGCCGCCGTCAGCCTTACGCTCCACGATCCTCAACGTTTCCTCGCTGCCGACCACTATGGCGGCTTCGTCGTAGGGCTGATCGTGATTTTCACCGGGGTGCGGGTGACGCGCGACACCGGCCTGCAGTTGATGGACACTATGCCCAGCGACCGGATGATGCGGACGATTCGCGATGTGGCCCAGCAGGTTTCAGGGGTGGAAGGCGTTGAAAAATGCTTCGCGCGCAAGACGGGACTGCAGTATCACGTCGATCTCCACCTCGAGGTGGACCCCGAAATCACCGTGCGGTTCTCACACGACATTGCCGAGCAAGTGCGCAATCGCATCCGCCGCGACGTGGACTGGGTGGCCGATGTGCTCGTGCATGTCGAGCCTTCTCCGAACCACTACCGCAGGCCGGGAATGTAAGCGCGCACACGGGAACGGTAGGTTATGAAATCTTCCTGGAATCGTTCCTCCAGCAAACGGTCTTCGGCGCGCACGCGGATTTCTGTCCCGGCCAGATATGCGACGACTGCTCCCGCAAACATCGGCCACCACGTCCAGGCGAATCCCGTGGCCAGTAGCATGCCCAGCATCGACGCATAGATGGGATGCCGGATGAAGCGGTAGGGGCCCGTCCGCACCAGATCGTGATCCTGAATGAGCGCCGCTTCGAAACGCCACTGCTTTCCGAGATACCGTGCGGCCATCCACACCAGCACCACCGAGGCCGGGCCCAGAATCATGGACACGACCAGCGACGCCGGCGCCTTCTGAAATCCCACGGGCCGTATATAAGCCCACACCAGCGCAAAGCCAAACATTTGCAGCAGAATGCCCCATTTCGCGACGGGCGCGGCGACCACGGCTTGCTGTCCGGCGGCTTGCTTTCGCGGCTTGATAAACGCCAACGACCACAGAATCCAGCAACCGGCAAGTTCGGCGAGTGCCACGCCTTCGAATACAGTCACATCATATCCGCGAACGATTTCCGCAGCTTGTAAAACCATGCGTGACCCAGAATGAAAATACCGCCGCTGAAATCACGCACAGCTTCCAGTAACGAACTGAAAGGCGGGCGCACGGCCCTCGAGCAGCGCAGCGCGATAGCCGCGCACCAGCACGAACATCGGATTCTTCGAAAGGATCCGCAGGGCCGGGCCAGGCAGCGAAGCTTCCGGGATAGCAGATCGGCGTCAGGAAAAACCACAGCGTCAGCAGGAACCCGTTGATGCTGGGCCAGATCGCGCACGAACACTCCGAGCGCCGCCAGGAACCAGCAGAGGCCCGCCGTCAACAGAATCTGCGGGACCACCAGCACCGGCAGCCACACGATCGAGGCGGGAACGTATCCACGTGCCAGAGTACGAGCCAGAAGAAACAGCGCCACGCCGAAGACTTCGCTCACCAGGCCCGCCGTCACCAGGTTCACCGGCAGCGTTTCCACCGGGAATACCAGCTTCTTGACGAAATTGCGATGCTCCAGCATGACGGTTGGCGCGCGCCCGGCGGCCTCGCTGAACGCCAGCCACGGCAGCATGCCGGCCAGGAAATAGAGCGCAAAGCCGGCGCGGCTGGGGTCGTTGGGAAACCGCGCGCGCAGCACCACGCCGAAGACGAAGAAGTACGTCAGCATCAGCATCAGCGGATTGAGCACGGTCCAGAACGCGCCGCCGAACGATCCGCGGTACCGCCCCAGCACATCGCGGCGCACCATGGTCCGGATGAGGCTGCGGTTGCGCCAGATCGTTCGAACGGCAGGTGAAGGCGCGCCCGACCGAGCGCAGACAATCTTTCGCGGCGCACCGACGCGTTTCCGTCGTCGACGCGGAATCTCTCTACCCTTGCGCGCCCGCGTCCACCGCCGCTTCGACCAGCAGGAACTCGGAGCCGCGCTCGTACAGCCAATACGCCTTCTCTCGCACGGCCGAAACGAACACCCGGTACCGGCCAGGCTCCTGGCGGAAGCTCGAAATGCAGTTCGAACGCTGCGTTTTCGCCTGGCGCGATGTCCGCCTGCGGGCGCGGTGCGCGGGCCATCCACTCACCAACGTGCCTGTTTCGGGATCGAAGACGTGATAGCCGACGGCGAAGCCTTCCGCCGGCCGCCACGGCTTCGGAAGTGAGATTGCGCATCTCGAAGCTCACGGTGATCGAACTGATCGCCATTCGCCTGGACTTCTGCGTGCTGAACATCATAGGCGCGCATCATGTATAGAGCCAGGACGGGATAGCGCTCGCGCACCGGGCCGGTCTTGCGGCCCACGGCGTAGATGCCGTCGCCGCGCAGTCCGGTATCCAGATTGTAGCGCTCCAGCAGGTGCAGCACCCAGGCGTACTCCGGCTGGGCTCCTCGCGGAACGCGCCGGTCTCGAGGCGCGTCACCTCGAACCCCGAATTTTCGAGCAGACTTGTGCGACTTCGCGCGGCGTGTATTCGCGATTATGGCGGGCCGCCGTCTCGCCGTCCTCTGCGGGCCGGATGTAAGCGTGAAAAAATCCGGGATGATAGCCCTGCAGGATGGCCGCAGATGGCGCGCAAGCCCGCGATATTGGGAGTGGTCAGCACCAGGTGGCCGCCGGGCTTCAGGATGCGGTTCACCTCCGACATCAGGTGCATGGGGTCGTGAAGCAGGTGCTCGATCAGCTCGCAGCAGAGCACCGTGGAGAAATACTCAGTCGGGGTAAGGGAAAGGGTCCTTCTCGGCGTCGAAGTGGTCGATGTCGCATCGAACGCTCGCCTTCGTCCGAAACCGTGACGTGCGATGGTCCACGCTGCCCGCCGGCCGTAATAACAGCCGCGCACTTCGCCATATCCCAACTTGGTGTGAAGCGCGGGGGTGATTTGCAGATACGCGCCCATTTCCAGGATGCGGTCGTCAGGCCCGCCGCGGTGGCGTGATTTCCAGCGTTTGAGCGAGCCGCGTCTGATGGGTTTCGATATATTCCTGGCGCGCCTGCGCTGGCCGCCCAGCCGGCCATATATGCTCAGGGACAGGCTCCGGATTCGGGCGCGGCTCCGGCGCCGTAGCCGCCACCTCGCGCCACTCGCGGCCTTCCTTGACGGCGCAAAGGAACGCGGCATATCGGCGCGCCACGGCCGCCCAGTTGCACTCGCGCTCCACGTAATCCCTCGCCCGCGCGCCCAAGCTTTGGCGAGCCTCGGGACGCGAGACCAGCAGGTTCAGGTACTCGAAGATCAGATCCTCTTCGTCCCGGCCCCACCGGCACTTTCAGGCACACGTCGTCCGGCAACTCGCGAAAGATCCGATCTCGGAGACCAGCACCGCCTCGCCCAGACCCAGCGAGCGCAGCAGCTGCCGGAGCTCTCGCCAACTGTGGGATAGCGCAGATTGAGCACGATGTCGCATGGCTGCCATGTAACCCACGAAATCCTCGATGGGTGTGAAGCCCAGCACGCGGACTTGGCCGAGAGATCCAGCGTGCGGATCAGCGATTCGAGCGGGAACTCCGGATGCTGCTCGCCCACCAGGATCATTCGGGCTCCGGGCTCAGCGCGCACCAGGCGGCGGAAGGCGCGCAGCGATTCGGCAATTCGCTTGTAGGGCTTCAGGAACCCGAAGATGCCGATCAGCGGCGTCGTTCGTCCAATCCCAGCCGGTGGCGATATGCCAGCGGTCGACTTCCGGAATCCAGGCGCCGTGCGGGATGCGCGCGATCGGGCCGGCAAAACCCGGCGCCCGCATTTCGCATCGCATGAAATCGGCATGCACCATCAGGCCTGGGCCGATTCCAGCAGGCGCCGCGTCATGGGCACGCCTTCGTAGTCGGGCCCGGCCTTGAGCGCTGCACCCTCCGCGCGTACTCCGAGCGCCGGCGCCGCCGTTGTATTCGGCTTCCCCCAGATACGCGTCCCAATCGCCGCGCTTGATGGTGATGTCCGCAATCAGGTGGTGCAAGTTCGATTCATGCATCACGACAACGCCGGGATGCCGCAGCGCCGTCTCGTAAACGAAATCGTGATAAGGATTGTTGCCGATCTGATACAGCGCCAGGTCGAAGCCTTCCGGCCGGAACTCGCGCCCGCCATCGGAGAAGACCTCGATCTCCAGGTGCCGTTTCAGTGGCTCCAGAAGCGCCTGCGAGTAATCTGCGATGCCGCTTCGGGATGGAGGAAGTGGGGAGAAAAACGCGACGCGCATGTTGCCCGTCAGCGAGCCAGCTCCAGGGAAAACATGCCTAGGCTCAGTGGAACCCGGATCACCAGCGGCGTTCGGGCCGCATCGCGAGCAAAGAACATCTCGAAGGTGATCTCGGAAGCCGGACCCTGGACGGTGACCATCAAACGATCCGCGGTGGCTGGCTTGTCATTCACTTTCACCGTCTGCTCACCCGTGTATTCAAGCCTGACCTGGTAAGGCCCGCCGTACAGGATTTTCTCATGTTGCGGTACTCGGCCCTGGCCCAATTCTCGCCTCGTGAAATATAGGAAGGTCAGCGCATCGTGTGCGCACGGGGGAATGGAGATGTCCGATTTTCCGCCGCCGACGGTTTCCCGATGAGCCAGGCCTGCCTGCTGGTCGAAATCGTCGCGATCATGGGATTTTCGCGTGCCGTGCGTGAAGTCCCGGTAGAACGTGGCCGAACACAGGTCCAGGGAAGCGGTTGCGTTGTAACGGTCGGCTACGGCAAATCCCGCCATGGTGGCATCCAGGGTCAACTGGAACGCCCACTGTTCGGGGCCGTTTTGGGAGGAGTGAATCCGCGAGGCGCTCATGTGCGCCTCGCCCAGTCCCAAACCGCTAGGCCAGTTTACTGTGTAGTTCAGGGTCTCATTGCTAAAGGGGAAACCCGTGGGGTCCGCCGGAGGTCCTGCCGGCGCCTTGGGAAGCAGCGTCAGAAAGAAGAGAAAGAATACAATCCGCCACCGCTCGGGCGAGGTGCGAATCATCGCTGCGCAATCGGTGCGGGCGCCGCTCCGGCTGTCACTAACTGGCATTGTTCCAAGACTTCGTAATAAACCTCCAGCGTTTGCTGGGCTGTTTTCCGCCAGTTGAAGTCCGCCGCTCGCCGCAATCCCAGCCGGCGAGTGCGCGTCCGTAACTCCCTGTGCTGAATCAAATCCAGCATAGCGCGTGTAATCTCGTCAGGGTTGTACGGATTGAAGAACAAAGCCGCTCCGTCTGCGACCTCTGGGATGGCCGATGTATTCGAACACGCAACCGGCGCGCCGCATGCCATAGCTTCCAGCACGGGAAGCCCGAAGCCCTCATAAAAGGAAGGAAAGCAAAATAAATCGCACGCGTTATAGAGTTGCAACAGATCGTCATCGGAAACGAACCCAAGAAACCGGATACGATCTGAGACCCCGGAATGCCTGGCCGCGTCGCGGACGCGCCGGGCAAACCACGTCTCTTTCCCGGCCAGGAGCAGGTGGTGCTGGAGTTGCGGCCGGGCGTGCACCATACGCTCGAACGCCTCGATCAGACCGATGTGATTCTTGCGCGGCTGCAGGTCTCCCACTGAAAGAACGAACGGCGCCGCGATTCCAAATCGTTTCAGCATGTAGCCGAGCGCTGCCTCCCGCCGCACTGGGTGAAAGCACCCGGCGGCTGCGTTCGCCACCACGGAAATACGATCTGGGTCCAGGTCATAGGCGCGCGCGATGCAGTTGCGTGAAAACTCGCTCCCCGTTAGAATACGGGCGGCCTTGCGAATGGTGTGCCGCACCGTCAGGCGCAGCTGAAGCGCCCGGTACAACGGGAAATAATCCGGGTGCTCCAGAAAACTGACGTCGTGCACGCTGACCACCACCGGCACCGGGCATCCCAGCGGTGCCGTGTACTGGACGTGCAGAAGCTCCGCCCGGTCCCGGCGCAGCTTGAGCGCCAGGTCGCATCCCAGCCGCACGAACGGATTGCCCGCGATGCGGCGGACCGGGAATCGTGCTGGTACCCAAGCCTCGGCATCATCCATGGACAGGTACGTGATGAATTCCGATTCGCGGTCCAGTGCAGCGAAGCCGTTCAGGAGGCTTCTGACGTAAACTTCGTTTCCCGTGAGATGGCGGCCTATGGCGTGAGCGTCAACTGCAAAGCGCATTCCAACTGTTCCAGTATATAGTGATGCAGGTCTTTCCTATTCTCGCCAGTTTCTCACAAATCGAGTTTTTGCCATCCGCTGTCCCATGTAAACTCTGACTCAAAGATCGTCCGTCCCGTTTCACCAAGTGTTAGTCGGAGGCTCGGAGATGCTAACAACCGTGACACGGCATCTGCAAAATCCCGGGCGCTATCGGCGATCAGGACGTTTTCCCCGTGCCGCGCCGGCAGACCTTCCACACCGATGGTGGTGGTAACCACTGCGCGCCCGGCGGCCCAGGCCTCAATTACCTTGAACCGCGTCCCGCTTCCCGCAAGTAGAGGAACCACGACCACTCGAGCCGCTGCCAGCTCTGCGATGGCGTTCTCCATGGGTCCTGGCAACTCGATACGCGCATCGCCATTTGTGTGTTTCCGTACGCCATGCGAATTCTTGCCCGCCACACGCCACACCAGAGACGGCCACCGGTCCCGCAAAATAGGCCATATTTCGTTGCGAAAAAAACGTACCGCCGAAACATTCGGATGGTATTCGAGGTTTCCGGAGAAGAGGACCATCTCACGTTCGGGTACGTTCGGCCGCGGCACAAATGGAATCGCATTCGGATAAACAATGATCAGGGACCGCGGCGAAATCGCCCGGGCAAGTTCTGCGTCGGCCGTGGACGTGGCCAGCAGGCAGTCATAACGAGGCAGCCATCGCGCCTCCAGATCGCGCGCCGACCGGCAAAACATCTCATGCGCCAGTGCTCCGGGCCCGGTTTCAGTCCGGGCGCATCGCTCGTGCAGCACCGACTCTATGTTGTGCAGATCGAGAACGGTCCTGCTGGACACGGGCGCCACTTGTTCCCAGTAAGGTGCACACCAGAAGTGCTCGATCGCCGCCACCCGGTAACTTTCGCCATGAACCAGAAAAGCGAAGCGATCGGCGAATCCCGCGAAACGGTCGACCAGCGGGGGGACGCCTCGTGCCAGTCGTCCTGCATTGCGTACCGCTCGGGACAACGGGTTATTCCGATGGTGCGGCAGTTCGAGCACATGAACGCGGCGCGCGGTCCCGGGCGGAAAGAGACGCAAAGGATCCTCGGCGCCGGGCTCCCGAAACACAATAACATCCACCTCGTACCGCCTGGCCAGATATTCGAGCAAAGATGCCGAGCGCAGTGCGCCGCCCCCTCGCGTGGGATAGGGGACTTCGGGAGTCACAAAAAGAGCTCGGCCGTTCGGCATATCAGGAATCCAAGCGCTGTTGCGCCTCTGCGTTTTAGAAAGCCGCGTGGATCACAAGAGGGCAGACCGCGGGGACTCCCGGGAGGAGCGGCGTCTGTCACCCACGCGCATAGATCACGTTTCAGGAACCGGGCGCGTCGCGGTTCCGGTCTTATGCAGCTCGTTGTCCCGGTTGTCGTAATTGCGCGCGTAGTAGTTGCGGTACTCGCCGGATTTCACCCGCTCCACCCAAGCCCGGTTCCCACGATACCAGTCGATGGTGTGCGCCAGTCCCTCTTCAAAGGTGGTCTGGGGAGCCCAGCCGGTTTCGCGCATCAGCTTGGCGCTCGAAAGCGCGTAGCGGCGGTCGTGCCCCGGCCGGTCCACGACGTAGCGGATGAGATCGTCCGAAGCGCCGGTGGCTGCCAGGATCTTGCGCACAACCTCCAGATTCGGCAGCGACCGGTTGCCGCCGATATTGTAGATCTCGCCCTCCCGCCCTTGTTCCAGCACCGCGCGGATCGCCCGGCAGTGGTCGTCCACGTACAGCCAGTCGCGCACCTGCTGGCCATCTCCATAGACCGGCAACGGCCGGCCTTCCAGGGCATTCGAGATCATCAGCGGAATCAGCTTCTCGGGGAACTGATAGGGGCCGTAGTTGTTAGACGCGCGCGTAATCACTACCGGAAGCTTGTAGGTGGTGAAGTAGGAGCGCGCCAGCAAGTCCGAGCCGGCCTTGGAAGCCGAGTATGGGCTGCTGGGATTCAGCGGAAAGTTTTCGTCGGCTTCGAGCGGCGCTTCCAGGCTGCCATAGACCTCGTCGGTCGAGACGTGCACAAATCGCGGCACCTGGTGCGAGCGTGCAGCTTCGAGCAACGTAAACGTTCCGCGCAGATTGGTTTCAAATGACGGGCTCGGGCGAGAAGATGCTGCGGTCCACGTGCGACTCGGCCGCGAAGTGAACCATCGCGTCCGGCTTTTCTTCCGACAAAACCGCGTCCACCAGCGCCGCGTCGCAGATGTCGCCGTGCACGAAACGGTAGTTCGGCTTCGCCGCTACCGCCTCCAGGTTCTCCAGATTTCCCGCGTAGGTCAGCTTATCGAGGTTGACGACGCGCGGCGAGTCTGCCGAGTTGAGTAGCAGCCGGACGAACGCCGAGCCGATGAACCCGGCTCCGCCGGTAACCAGGAGTTTCATAAGCTGCTTGCGGCTCTACTTATGCTGCGTTTCCCAATCGTACTGGATGTGCGGATCATTGTAGGGAATGCGCCCTTCGTCCTGGGGATCGTAAAATCGGTCGGTTAGATACACCAGCATAGCCGGATCTGAGCCGATCACTTTGTATCCGTGCGCCACTCCCGGCGGAATCAGAATCTGCCAGGGCCGCAGCACGCCCGTGTACAACGTGTTGCGCGCCCCATAAGTGCGCGAACCCATCCGCAGATCCACCAGCGCCACCTGCAGCAATCCCACCACCGGCGTCCAGCAGTCGGTCTGGTGCATATGATAATGAAACGCCTTGATCGTTCCCGGATAATTAAACGCCGCCGAAATCTGCGTCGTTTGCGCCGGAAAATGCGCCCGCCAGTCCCTGCCCATCCGCTGCACCTCGAGAAAGTATCCGCGATCGTCCGGCCAAAGGGCCACCGGCTCAATGCGCACCCCCTCGATCAGCTGCGGCGAATCGATTTTCAGAATTACCGACCCAATCCCCTTCTCGCACTCCGGTAGCACCAGCTCCAATGCGCCGGAGCGGGCCACCCGGCGCGACTCGGCAATCACCTCCGCCTTGGTCGCCATTTTACGCGTTCACTTTTTCCGGCGGACGCGCAGGCTGGCTCCTGCCGCCGGCTCTGCGCCACCAGATTCCCCGCGCGCAGCAGCGATTCGAACGTGCCGGCGTCGGTCCACCAGCCTTCCAGAATACGAGAAACTCATGGTGCCTTCGCGGATGTATGCGTTGTTGACGTCGGTGATCTCCAGTTCGCCGCGGCCCGATGGCACCAGCGTCTTGATCTTGTCGAACACCGTCGCGTCGTACATGTAGATGCCCGTCACGGCGTAGTTCGACTTGGGCCGTTTGGGCTTCTCTTCGATATTGACGATGCGGTTGTCCGGCAATCTCCGCCACGCCGAAGCGCTCCGCGTCCGGGACTTTCTTCAGCAGAATCCGCGCCCCGCCCTCCTGCTGCCGGAATTGATCCACCGCCGCTCGAATGCTGCCCTCGATGATGTTGTCGCCCAGGATCACGCAGATCCTCTCGCCGTCGGCGAAGTGCTCGGCCAGCGCCAGGGCGTCGGCAATGCCGCCCTCGCCTTCCTGGTAGGTGTAATCGATATGCTTCAGACCGAAATGCTTTCCGTTGGCCAGAAGACGCAGAAAATCGCCCGCGTTCTTGCCGCCAGTGACGACCAGGATGTCGCGAATCCCCGCATCCACCAGGGTCTGGATGGGGTAATAGATCATGGGCTTGTCGTAGATCGGCAGCAGATGCTTGTTGGTGATCTTGGTCAGCGGAACCAAGCGGCTGCCGGTGCCCCCGGCGAGTACGATGCCTTTCATCAGTCCCATGATAGAATACCCCCGTCGCGTGACGCATCACAATTGGACCCAGATACCAGAAGAGCAGTTGAATCCCTCCGTCTCCCGGCAGGTGATTCACGGGGAGACGATTACCGTCGCGCGCATACGCCTTCGTAAGGGGGCTGTGGTGCCGCTGCATAACCACGTGAACGAGCAGATCTCCATGATCGAGCATGGCCGGTTGCGCTTTGTGGTCGACGGCGAGGAGCGTGTCCTCGGCGCGGGCGAAACCTTGACCATTCCACCTAATGCGCCGCACCTGGTCGAGGCGCTCGAAGACTCGCTCGCCACCGACGTGTTTTCTCCCATCCGTGAGGACTGGATTCGCGGCGACGATGCCTATCTTCGCGGCCAGAAGTGAAGGAGTTCAATCATGCTAAAACGCGTTTTACGTATTGCCATACCGGCCATTGCGCTGGCAGTTGCCGCTCTCGCCGCCGACATTTCCGGATCCTGGGAATTTTCGGTTGAAACCGCTCAGGGCAGCGGTACTCCCTCCTTCGAGTTCAAGCAGGAGGGCGAAACGCTTAGCGGAACCTATTCAGGCCAGTTCGGAACTGCCAAACTCTCAGGAACCGTGAAGGGCGACCAGGTAGAATTCACTTTCGAAATTCCAAACATGGACGGAAAAGCGCACTACAAGGGTACTTTGGATGGTCTCACTCGCATGAAAGGAGACGTCGAGTACGGGGATGTAGCAAAGGGAACTTTTACCGCGAAGAAGAAATAGCTGGCTACAGAAGCCGGAAATTCACTTCGATGGTGGCCTGGACCGCCACTGGCTGCCCGCCTTTGTAACCAGGCCGGAACTTCCACTTGTTTACCGCTTCAATCGCTTTCTCGTCCAGACCAAGGCCCAGGCTGCGGACTACGTGAATATTTTGCGCCTTGCCGCTTGAGTCGACGACCAACTGCAGAACCACTGTGCCGGAATATTTGGCCTTGCGGGCCTCTTCGGAATACTCGGGATCGACCTTGTAGAGCACCACGGGAGCGGAAACGCCGCCGCCCACGCGGAACACTCCGCCACCCATCCCCCCGCCTTCACCCGGACCGAACCCGCCGCCTTTACCTGAACCCACACCGCCACCAGACCCGGAACCGATTCCACCGCCGGAGCCAGTCCCGTTCGAAGGCGGACCCATTTTAGCCAGCGGATCTCCCCAATTCGGCAAATTCACGTTGGGCAACGGCGTGTCCGGCGGCGCGATGATCGTCGGATCCATCACCAGTTTCGGATTTTGGTTGACGATAACCGCCATGGGCGGCGTAAACTGCTTCATCGACGGCTTCGGCAAACGGCCCTTGCTGGCTGGAAGAGGTGAACGGTCTCCACCGCCGCCGCCGCCCTGCATCTGGTTCTTTTGCTCCGCCATTTTGGGAACGTAGGGAGCGATGTCAGGCTGGATCAGCGTCATCACTTCCTTGGCTTTCTGCTGCACGGCCTTGCTGGAAGCCACCGTAAAAAGCAGAACCACCACGGTGGTGTGAATCGCCAGCGACATGGCGTTCGACTTCTTGTCTCTTCCGTAAAGTCCCCAGATCTCCTTTACCGCTACTGGTTTGGAGGTCACCTGGAGCGGGGGAAGCACCGGGGGATTGTACATCTCCTTGAGGTTGCGGATTAAGGAGCTATACCACGGCTCAGATGATGTGGCCACGTACAGCCTCGACAGGTGGTCGTCTGCGTCGGCCGCTTGCGATGCCGCATTCGCCTCGGTTCCCGTCGAAGAAGGGGCGTTCTGTAACAATTCAGGCATTAAAATCCACAGGTGTTGGCGTTACCGCTACTAACCCTTCGACGCTATTCGCCGGCCTCTCGTTACAGCTTTTGGAAGCCTGCCAGTCTCAGACCTAAGAAAGTGTACCATAGCATAATATCTTTCTGCTGTACCTGCGACCTATGTCAAAGTATTGGCTATTGTTAAATTTTCCCTGTGCGATTCCACTTTTGGAATTTATGTACACATCATGATCACACAAGACCAGGCGCTGGAAATTCTACGCGAGTTCACAAAATCGGAAAACCTCCGCAAGCACGCGAGGGCGGTGGAAATCTGTGTTGCGGCCTATGCCCGGAAGCTGGGTGAGGATGAGGAGAAGTGGTCGGTAACAGCACTGCTGCACGATTTCGATTATGAGATGCACCCCAACGCGCCCGATCACCCCATGAAGGGGGAGCCTATTCTAGCAGAGCGGGGCATTCCCGAAGACATCCGGCGCGCAATCCTCTCTCACGCTAACTATAGTGGTGTGGCACGCGAGTCCGCTCTCGAAAAAACCCTGTTTGCGTGCGACGAACTAGCTGGGTTCATCACTGCCGTTTCGCTGGTCAAGCCGGGGCGCAGCGTCCATGAGGTGGATGCCAAATCGGTTCGCAAAAAGATGAAAGACAAGGCCTTTGCGCGATCGGTGAGCCGTGAAGATATCGTAAACGGCGCAGCCGGCATGGGCATCGATCTCGACGAACACATCGACTTCTGTATTCGGGCGATGCAAGCCAGGGCGGGCGAACTTGGCATCGAGGGGACCGCTTCTCAAACCACCACTACATGAATCTCACCGGGTCCGTGTACGCCGCGGACCAGGATCTGCTCGATATCGGCGGTTCGGCTGGGTCCGGTAATCAATACCATCGAGCTGGTTTGTTCCGCAGGGTGCGGAAGGATACTCAACAACTCATCGAGACCCGTCAACAGGCGCTCGTGCTGGACGACGGCGATATGCACCGGAGGCAGAAGCGAAATCAGCCGAGCTTCTTGCGGACTGGCGAGCATCACCAGCGTGCCAGTGTCTGCCAGCGCGTAATCGGCGCCCGTGATTCCACAGGCTACGCTTGCTGCCAGCCCACGCAGTTGCGCACCATCGCTGACGCCGCTTTCGACGCCTGCCAGGGACGTGATACCGCTTTCGCGCAGAACGGCCGCGTTCGAAGCCAGTGCCGTTCCTGCCCGCTATTACACTCTCGACGTAAGCGCGGGCATCTTCGAGGGAATGTGCGCGATGCGTCTTTCCGGCCAGCGCCTCAACGCGCTCAAAAAAGACGGAAATTCGCGCCTCCATGCCGGCTTCAGGAACGTTCAAGCGCACCGGCGGCGGCTCTTCCACCGGCTGCCCGGCGCTGCGGCCCAAAGCGGTCCGGACCTTGTGGAGCACGTGCTCACGCGACATTAGCGACGCTCCCGCCACAACTGCCGGAAACTCTTTGCGGGCGCGGATGGCAGGTCCCTCTGGCTAAGCCAGGCGTCCACTGGCGGCACTTTTATCCCCAATGGAACACTGCGAACCCAGCCTCCGCCGTCGCCGGAGGGCGCGAGCGACGCCGCCGCCATGCCAGCCATCTCGTACAGGCGCGGATGACGCATTACCCAAGCCCAAGCCATGAAGGCCAGCCGTTCGAGGCGGTTCGTGCCCTCGCGCGATTTCCGCCTTCTTCACTTCCGAGCGCAAGTCCAGCAGAATCTTAGGGATGTCGATCTTCACCGGGCACACTTCCGCGCACGCGCCGCACAGGCTCGAAGCGAACGGCAACCCGGGCTCGTGATTCACCCCCATGAACTGCGGCGTCAAAATGGCGCCGATCGGCCCGGAATAAACCCACGGGAAGCTGTGACCGCCGATCTTGCGGTACACCGGGCAATGATTCAGGCAGGCTCCGCAGCGGATGCAGTAGAGCGATTCGCGCTTCTCGCGATCGGCCAGCACCTTGGTTCGTCCGTTGTCCAGCAGCACGACGTAGAACTCGTCGGGCCCGTCGATCTCCTCGCCGCGCCGCGGCCCGGAGAGGAATGACGTGTACACAGTGAGCGGCTGGCCGGTGGCGCTGCGTCCCAGCAGCTTCAGGAAGACGCCGAGGTCCTGCGCGCGCGGAATCATCTTTTCGATTCCCGCAATGGCAATATGAATCTTCGGCGCTGACGTGGTGAGCCGCGCGTTGCCCTCATTCTCCACCAGCACTACGGCGCCCGAATCCGCCACCAGAAAATTCGCGCCGCTGATCCCGATATCCGCCGCCAGAAATTTCTCGCGCAACACGGCGCGGGCGATCATGGTCTGCTTTTCGATCACGGTTTCCCGCGGAACGCCCAGGCGTTCTGTGAGCAGATCAGCCACCTGTTCCTTGCGTCTTGTGCAGCGCGGGCGCCACGATGTGATAGGGCCGCTCGTGCGCTAGCTGGATCATGTATTCGCCGAGGTCGGTTTCGACCGATTCGAGTTGGTGGTGTTCGAGCCGTTCATTGAGATCGATTTCTTCGGTAGTCATCGACTTCGACTTCACGATCAGGCTGGCGCGGCGTTCTTTCGCCAGGCCCAAGACGAAATCGGCCACCTCCGGAGCATCCTTGCAGAAAACGACCTTGCCGCCATGCGCTTCGACGTTGCGCTCGAACAGCTCGAGGTAATGGTCCAGATGTTCGATGGTGTGGCGCTTCACTGCATTGGCCTGGGTCCGCATCTCCTGGTAATCCGGGCAGGCCTCGGCGTTGACGGCCTTGCGGCGTTTTTCCATCAGGCGGCCGGTAGCCGCGAAGATGGCAAGCTGCAGCTTGGGATCTGCCATCGTTTGATGAATTTTCTCTTCAAAGATTGCAGACATGGATCACCGGCTGGCGAGCACTTCGGCGAGGTGCAGGGTGCGGATGGGCAGGCCGGCGCGCGAGAGCGCCCCCTGGATCTGCATGAGGCAACTGGAATCGAGCGAGACCACGGTCGATGCGCCCGTGCGCAGGATGGAATCGATCTTAGTTCGCGCCATGCCGCCCGAGACTTCGGCGAATTTCACGGAAAATGTGCCGCCGAAACCGCAGCATTCTTCGGCGGCATCCATTTCGCGCAACTCCAGCCCGCGCACGTTGCCGAGCAGGCGGCGCGGCCCGTCCTTGATTTCCAGTTCGCGCAATGCATGGCAACTGTCGTGATAAGTGACCACTTCATCGAGGCGCGCGCCTACGTCGTCGACACCGGCGATCTCGATCAGAAACCGTGAGAACTCGTACACCTTGGGTGTCGAGGAGGCGTGCCCGCGCCAGCGAGTCCAGCTCTTTCTCGAAGATATCTTCGAAGTGATGAGTAATCATCGACGTGCAGGATCCTGACGGTACGACGATGTAGTCCGCATCGCCGAACACGTCCAGGAAATGGCGCGCCACCTGCCGTGCCTCTTCGCGGTAGCCGCTGTTGAACGCTGGCTGCCCGCAGCAGGTCTGGTTTTCTGGAAAGTCCACCAGGAACCCGAGCCGCTCCAGCACGTCGGCCACCGCGATGCCCACTTTTGGAAACAACTGGTCGACGATGCAAGTGACAAACAGCGAAACGCGGGGCGGCATGGCAGGAAAGAGCGATTGTAGCAGGTGGGCGGCCTAGGGCTAGCGCCGGGACGCGACAACATCCCCACCACCGCAGGCGCGAAGGCGCCGAGCTAGAGAGAAGCATGGGGTTCGATCTGTTGGGTTCTATACGGATTCCGGGCTTTGTACCGCGGTAAAATGAAAAGGTGAGGTTACTTCGACTTCTGTTGATTCCGACGTTTTCATTGGTCTGCTGGGCCGAGCCGCCGAAAGCGGTGGATACGCCCGAGGCCACAGTGCGCGGCAAGCTGGTCCAGGTCGAAAATCAGGCGCCAGCCATCGAGACTGCGGACCATAAGCGGATCGTGCTAGAAGGCGATGGATCGACACTACACGTTCTTCACGACAAGCGCCTCGCCGGGGTGGATCTGGAAGCCAAAGGCCACTTCACCGCCGGGGACCATTTTCAGATCGATCCGTTCCACACGCATGCGCTCCACGTGGTGAAGGATGGCAAGCGCCTGCTGATCACCTATTGGTGTGACGTATGCTCCATTCGCCAGTATGAGCCCGGCCCATGCTGGTGTTGCCAGCGGGAGACCGCTCTGGCTCTGAAGCCGGATGACGAATGAAGCGCCTGGCCTGGGCGCTGGTTCTCCCCATCGTGACTGAAGCCGCCAATTACTCCGCCCGGAAAGCCGTCGCCGACGGCATCGAAATCGTGCAACTCAGCGATCGCGGGCAGGGCACGGAGGTTTCGATTGTGCCGTCCATCGGAAATATCGCGTATGCGATGACGGTGCGCGGCAAGAACATCCTCTTTTCCCCTTTCAAAAGTCTGGTCGAGATGAAGGCCAAGCCGACACTCTGCGGCGTGCCGTTTCTCGAGCCGTGGGCCAATCGGTTGGACCAGGACGCATTTTACGCCAACGGGAAAAAGTACCTGCTCAATCCGGAACTGGGCAACCTGCGGAGAGATTCGAATCAGTTGCCGATTCACGGCCTGCTATTTTCCTCTCCACACTGGACGGTAACCAGGCTTGAAGCTGACGGCGAATCGGCTCGCGTTACCAGCCGTTTGGAATTCTGGCGCTATCCTGATCTCATGGCGCAGTTTCCCTTCGCGCATGCGGTCGAGATGACGTACCGGCTGGCAGGCGGCGCGCTCGAAGTGGAAACCGTCCTGGAAAATCAGGCAAGCGAGCCCATGCCGGTAGGCGTAGGCTACCATCCGTACTTTCAGTTGCCCGACACGCCGCGCGATCAGTGGAAGGTTCACGTGGCGGCGCGCGAGCATGTCGAGCTTCTGCCCAATTTGACTCCCACTGGCGCGCGCTCGCCGGTGTCGCTGTCCGATCCCGCTTCACTCGCCACAACGTCTCTCGACGATGTGTTCACGAATCTGGTGCGCGGCAAAAACGAACGCTCCGAATTTTGGGTGGAGGGCGGCGGCCGCAGAATCTCTGTGACCTACGGACCGAAATACACGGTGGCGGTGGTTTTTGCTCCACCCGGCAAAGACTTCATCTGCTTCGAGCCCATGTCGGCGATCACAAACGGGTTTAATCTGGCGCACACGGGAGTCTACAAGGAACTGCAAAGCATTCCGCCAGGCGGGACTTGGCGCGAGAGTTTCTGGATTGTGCCGGGGGGATTTTGAGGATTGATGCGAGCTCAGGATGCATCCGAAGGCTCCGCTCGCCCGGCCACCGCCAGGGCTGCATCCAAAACCTCCGTTACTTCCGTGTCGATTTCTTCGGCAGGCACGCTAAATGCGAGGCTGTGGTAATCCGACTTGCTCATGAGATTCGGTAGACCCAATCGCTTGAAGAATCCGGCAAACAAAGGCATCAGGAAGTCGTCCGACACCTTTGTATCGGGCGACCAAGGCGAACCTTTGCCGAGCGTTTCCATGGCGCGCTCCACTTCCTGGATTGACTCTTGCATTGTGTGAGCCCAGGCCTCGGCGAATAGGGGTCCTTCTCCGAACTCCGATGCCGCGTTCCTCGCCCAGGCGAGTAAAGTTTCTCGCGTGCACAGGTAATTCTCGATTTCTCGTTTCCTCCAAGTCCGTTCCAAGAGTGGCTGATCGTCGTTTAGTGGTGTTAGGAGTCGATCAAAGAGTGCGAATCCTACTAGATTGCTCTTTGCCTCGCGCAGACCGTGGAAATGCTCGCGTGCCTTAGGTGGCAGGCACCCCACGTAGTGCACGAATGGACGCTCTAGAGCTGACAGCACTGGGTGTCCCAATCGTTGGGCAAAGGATCGGAGAATATCTAGATCTGTCGAACCCTCAAGGTAAAGGACCCATCCCGCCTGTTCGGCTTGATAATATTGCTCGAAGCCAATTTCCTTCAGGGCCTTGAGTACCTGGCTCCCGCGATCGTCGATTCTGTGCGGCTTTCCAACAAATGCGATTACGACATGGCGGTCCGCAGCCTCATTCAGCACTACCTCCGAGTGGCTGGCCGCTATTATCTGACTGTTTTGACGGTGGGCGGTTTCAGCAAGAACGTTGTAAATCTGGCGCTGACGCAGGATTTCAAGATGGGCATCGGGCTCATCTAGCAAAAGGACAGAGTGCGGGTTCACTGAAAGATGCGCCAATAGAAGCAGAGTTTGCTGGAGGCCACGTCCAGCGGAAGAAAGATCGAGGCGGATACCGGAGTGATCGCGGTATGACATGTTGATCTCACCTCGTTCCGCTATGTACACGGGCTTGTCGAGCCTGACCCCAAACAATCGGTGGATTTCTTCTCCAACCTTCTTCCAGTGAGCTTCGCCGTCTGTGTCAGTGAGAATCTGATAGCAAAAATTTCGCAATACCTCCGCAGTTCTGCCTTCTCCTAGCCGGACGTTGATCGCGCCAATGTCGAGACGCGTCTCATTTGCGGCGAGCCCTGACATTGGTGGCAGATAGGCTACCCGTAGTTTCGCGGCCTCTGCTGGGATAGGCATTCGAGCTCCACTGCTCTCCTCCGACAACCGCAGCGGTCTGCAGAAAAACGATTCCTCGTTAGCGTAATCAAATTCAAGGCCGCATTTCCATGCCTTTGCGTTGTCCACTCCGTCTACGACAATGTCGATGCGGACATTCTTTGTTTCTTGCTCACCGTTCGTTTTTCTAACGTCGCGCACGTGAAGGTCACGCCATAGCAGGTTGGCATCGGGGACCGGCACGGCGATCAAGTCTCGTCGGTTGATAGTAACGCCAGGACGTTTTTCGGGCGTCTTCTTCCCGCCGCGCTTTTCATTCCAGCGCCTCAGGCCGATGTCCCATAGTGCCAGGGCCTGGAGCGCTGTAGTCTTTCCCGAGTTGTTAGGCCCGATGAGAACTACCGGGCTACCCAGCTCGATCGTTACGTCTTTGAATCGCTTGAAGTTCCGGATGGCGAGATTTGTCAACATCTAGAGAGCCACACTGTCAGTCGCGAGCTTTTTATGGTACCGCTGTTCTTGCGAGCGGTGGCTACCATGTGTGACGGTAAGCCGCTAGCTTTCGATCTTTCCACGCCTGCGTCCCCAAAATAACTGCAAAGCATTCCGCCAGGCGGGACGTGGAGGGAGAGTTTCTGGATTGTACCGGGCGGATTTTGATCTCGAAAACGGGACACCGGCTTAACGATCACAAGCGGACTTCGGGATAACGCGGGTGGCTTGGGCGCAACGGGCCGGTGACTAACGGCTGCAGTCAGACCTTGGGAACGGCGAGGCGACCTGATCGGCCGACCGAAGAGCCGCAGGCATTCTGAACCCCGCCGCTACTCCGTCCGCAGAGCCTCCACTGGGTTCACAGACGCCGCGCGGCGCGCCGGCACGAAGCTTGCCGCGGCCGCTGCAATCCCGAGCACCACCGCAACGGCAACGATGGTCTGGACATCCCATGCGCTTACCCCGAACAATAGTTTCCGGGCGAGCGTCGCCGCCGCAACCGAACCCAAAGCACCCAGCCCAATGCCCACAGCCGTCAGCCATCCCGCCTCTTTCAAGATCAACCGGTAGACAGTACCGTCCTCCGCGCCCAGCGCCATGCGCACGCCGATCTCCCGTGTCCTCTGGCTCACCGAATACGCAATCACCCCGTAGAGGCCAACCACTCCCAAGAGCAGCGCCATCGCGGCGAACCCTCCCACCAGCCACGCCGATGAACGATGCAAATACGCCGTCATCGAGTTGTTGATGCGCCCCTCCATAGTGGCCTCGCCATCTAATCCCACATCCGGATGTGGCTGATGAATCGCGCGGTCGAGCGCGGGAAGAACAGCCTCGGGCTGTTGCGATGTGCGAGCGACCACGCGAAAGTAAGTGCCCGGATCCTGGTTAAAAGGATGATATTCCGCCGGCCATATCTCCGAATCGAGCGTGCCGTCCTTAATGTCCTCGATCACCCCGATAATCGTTTTGATCGACTTGGGTGTCAGGGCCGTGTCGCCGATCTGTTGGCCGATCGGATCCTCACCGGGGAAATATTTCTTCGCCAGCGTCTGGTTGACGATAACTACTTGCGGCTTGGATTCGTCCTCGGCATCGCTGAAATATCGGCCCCGTACCAGCTTGGCCCCGATCGTCTTGAAGTACCCCGAACTCACGTCCCGCTCATTCACTTCGATGTGTTTTCCGTCGTACGGCTTTCCAACAAACCGAATCCAGTCGGTGTTGCCGTTGTAACTGACCGGAAGCATGGTCGCAATCGCCGCGGATTGCACTCCCGGAAGGCTCTCCGCTCTAGCCACGATGTCCTGGCCCAGCCTCACTCTCTGTTCGTCCTTGCTGTAGCCCACGTCCGGAGCCGCCACCTCGACCGTCGCCAGATGATCCGCCCTGAACCCCAGGTTGACGTGTAGCAACCGGTACAAGCTCTTGCCGAATAGCCCTGAACCCACGAGGAGCACCATCGCGACAGCCAGTTCCACTACCACGAGTCGCGAACCGACGCGCCGCCACGCCTTTCCGGCCGAACCGCGGCTTCCCTCCATCAAGCCGTCCCGCATCTTCGAAACAGCGAAATGCAGCGCCGGCGTTAGGGAAAATAGAGCAACAGCCAGCACCGCGATTGCGCACGCATAGGCCGCCACGCGCCAATTCAAACCCAGATCCTGCAGAAACGGCAGGCCCGGCATCATATCTACCGGAATTAGCCTTTTCAATGCCTGCATCGCCCAGTTTGCGAAGACCAAGCCCAATGCGCTAGCGACCAGAACCAGTACTATGCCCTCCATCACGAACTGGCTCAACAGCCTCGTGAGGGACGCACCGAGCGCGCTGCGCACCGCCATCTCCCGCCTGCGGCTTTCTGAGCGGACTAGCACCAGACTCGTCACATTGACGCAGGCAATCAACAGCAAAAGTCCCGCTCCGCCCATTAGGACCATCAGGATCGGACGGTAATTGCCTGCGATCGCCTCCGCGAAAGAAATTACGCTCGCGCCCTGCTCGCGGTTCGAATCCGGATATTGGCGCTCCAGTTGCTTGGCGATCGCCGTCATATTCGCCTGTGCGGCGCCGATCGAAATACCGTCCTTCAGGCGTGCCACGCCATCCAGATTGTGGCAGCTTCTGCGCAGCGCACAGGGGCCCTTGGAATCGGCCGTTGTCCAAAACTCGGAGGCGCCAAGCGGAGCGAATTGGAAATCTTGCGGCAGCACGCCGACAATGGTGTAGAGCTCGCCGCTCAATCTGACTCCCTGGCCTACCACATCCTTCCGCCGGCTGAATCGTTGCAGCCACGTCCGGTAGCTCAGCACCACCACCCGCGGCCCGCCTGGGGCTTCTTCGCTGGCCAGAAAGTCTCGCCCCACAAGCGGTTTTACTCCTAGCGTTTGAAAGAATCCGCTACTCACGCGTGCGGCGTAGACCGGCTCGGCCCCGGTTGGTGTCACAAATAGGAAATCATCGCCTCTAAAGACCTCCAGCGAACGGAATACCGTATTCAAGCGTTTCCAGTCCAGATAATCGGGATAGGAAAGATAGGCGCGTGGAAACAGTGCGGCGCTCTCCGTCACCTCCACCAGTCTCGCCGGATCCGGGTAGGGAAGTGGTTTGATCAGGGCCGCATCCACGAAAGCGAAAATGGCGATGCTCGCGCACATCCCGAGCGCCAGCACGAATATGGCGGTAGCGGCAAATGCCCGGCTCTTTAGAAACTGCCGCACCGCGAACCGAAGATCCAGTGTGAGCGGATCGATCCAAGCCCAACCCCACTGCGCGCGAGCCACTTCTTTGGTGAGCAATACGTTTCCAAACTCGCGCCGAACGTGGGCGCGGGCCTCGTTAGGGGTCTCACCACGTTCGGTGCGATCGCGCTCGGCCATTCGCAGGTGCGCCTGGATCTCTTCGTCCAATTCGTCGTCACGGCGCGCCCGTTCGTGCCACCATTGCCGAAGGCTCATAATTCACTCCCCTTTAGTCCCGCGTTCATCGCAGCCGCCATCGCCGTGACCAGCTGCTGCCAACGTGACTGCTCGGAAGCAAGCTGCCTCTTGCCGGCGGCCGTCAAACGGTAAAACTTGGCGCGCTGGTTGGCGTCGGTTTGCTTCCATTCGCTCGCGACCCAGCCCTGCTTCTCGAGGCGGTGAAGGGCCGGATACAAGGAACCGGTCTCGACTCGCAGCACATCGCCGGAGTTCGCCTTGATGGCAAGACTGATACCATACCCGTGCTGGGGGCCCCACTGAAGGGTGGTAAGGATGAGGAGGTCGAGTGTGCCCTGCAAAAGCTCGATTCGGTCGCGGTAAGGTTGTTTCTGGGGCTGCATAGCTATAGGCTGTAGCCAGTCTACAGCAATCTCTGTAGTATGTCTACAGCCCTCCTGAGTACAAGCGTTCGTGGCGGAAGGACTTCCCGCGATCGGACCAGGAAAGGTTTACGAGATGGATTTTAATCCGCCGCCCGGACTTCCGCGAGACGCTGTCGAAGGAGTTCGGGCAATTGCGCTTCGATCTCGGGCGTGATCAGGCCGACGCCATCAAGGTCCTGGATATGGACCTTGTCCTTGAGGCGGAAGCTGGTGAGTTTCATGCGGACCAGGTCGGCAACGGGAGCGACCAGCAAGCCGTGGATCGCAGGCGCCTCGGAGAATCCGGGAACCGGCTCGGCATATTCGGGACGCACCTTTTCCCTAACACAGACGAGGTGCACGGCTCGTCGCGCGGTTGGCTGCTCGGCGTCCACGAACATGTCAACGCCCGCAACATGGCGGAATTCCAGGCCAAACGGTCTGACGACCTGCGCTATTCTTTCGATGTCCGCACGGCGGACTGCAGCGTCGATGTCGCGTGTCAGACGCGCCGCGATCGGATCAACCTCGTTTATGTGCAGGTAGACGCCTAGTCCGCCGACGATTCGATATTCGATGCCGGCCTTGGACAATGCAGTTGCGAAGCGGCTCGCGAGCTCGATTAACTCGTCCACGTGCCTCTCATAGTGCGCGTTAATCAACACTAGTTTCAGTATCTCATCAGGGAGCTTAACGCAGCTCCATTGCCGACTTGGCACCCAGGCTGCGCAGCCATTCGATCAACTCCGCGGCGCCACTTCGGCCCGCCGCATCGATTGGTGTCAGCCCGTCGTATCCGACCCAGTTGAGATCTGCACCGAGGCGCAGAAGATAATCCGCAGGCCCGCGCTGTCCGCCATGGCAGGCACACCAGAACGCGTTAGTGACCTCGTCTCGCGTGGGCGTCGTGGAACTTGCGAAATACTCCTCGACGCGGGCCATCAGCCCTAGCGCAGCGGCCTGCCAGAGTGTGGTTCGCGCCCCGCGCTCGACTAATCGGCGTGCCGCCCGCCACTGCCCGAATGCCACAGCGTCCGCCAGAGGCGTGCCTCCGCCGATAACTGCACCGGTCGCTTCTATGTCGGCCGCATGATCGAGCAGCGCATCAAGCACCTCGACGTCATCGCTGCTAGCAGCCCAGTGGAGCGGGGTCTCCGCGTGGGGGCCGGTGAAGTGGACGTTCACGTCCGCGCCGAAGGAACTCAGTTCAGCAACGGTTGCCGCGCCGTTCGGAAAGTGGCCGGGCCAGTCAGTAACCACATGCAGCAGTGTGCGTGACCCGCCGATCCTCGCAGTGACGAGACTCGGTTTCTCGCGCAGCAGATGCTTCAGTGACTTGATATTGCCGCTGTGGATCGCATCTATGATGGCGACGGCGTCAGGGTCGTCAGGGCGGATATTCACCACTTCTCGCGTCCCCCAAGTTCGCTGATGACGATTAGAATCCGTTCACAGCGTTTCACAACACTATTGTGGCCCATCGAAGTTCCTCAAGTCGCTAACTGTGCCACTGGAAGCTGTGAAAAAATCCTGAACACCACTCTCTTACGTTCGTGGCTCGGAAACTGCTCCTTGTTGCGAAAGAACTTACAGAGCCGCGAGTGTGAACGAGCGGTTGTACGACCGAATTTTTCACACGTTCCTGTCCGCCCGTTTCATTCCAGCCAGACGTGCACTCGCGTTTCTCACGTGCAGGCACTGAGGAGCTGATCGGAACGGCGGTTGGGATCGATTTCAGTCCGAAGCCCGGACTTCGGCGAGACGCTGCCGGAGAAGATCGGGCAATTCCTCTTCAATTTCGGGCGTGATCAGGCCGACGCCGTCGAGATCCTGAACATGGACTTTGTCCTTTAGGCGGAAACTAGTGAGCTTCATGCGGACCAGGTCGGCGACGGGGCGACTAAGGCGCCCTCTATCGTTTGTGCCCCCTCGGAGAAATCGGGAACCGGCTCAAGGTCAGCAGCGCGCACTTTTTCGCCAATGAAGATCAGATGGACTCCACTGCGCGTGCTCGGATTCACGGAATCCAGCAGCATGTCCACTCCCGCGGCATGGCGATAAACGAGTCCGAACGGTTCCACAGCCCGGACGATTGCGTCGAGATCGGAACGCCTGACCGCAGTATCAATGTCACTCGTAAAGCGTGCGGCGATGGGGTTGCGCTCGTTGACATGAAGAAAGGCCGCCATCCCGCCGATCAGGCGATAGTCAATGCCCGCTTCCGAGAGGGCTTTCGTGAAGCGCTTCATAATCTCGAAGAGCTGTTCCACGAATCTATCGAGGGCAGCAAGCGTCATTCCTCTCAGATTATCTCACCACCGTCACGCGGCTGAATCCCTCCTCCGCTGACGGCGGCACCAGCTTTGTCGCCATCGCGCGCACCGCCTCTTCGGGCACCACGCGCGAGCGCCCGCGGTTGCGCGCGAGGCAGACGTCGAGCGGAACGTCGAAGAAAAGCGCTTCGATGGCGCAGCCGTACCGCTCGGCGATGTCGATATAGGGGCGCCGTTCGGCGGGCGTCAGGTGGGTTGCATCCACGTACGTCGCGGGCCGCCCGATGGCCAGACGCTGGCGCAACAGGTAGCGCATGCACTGAAAGACGCGAGCATGGATGGTTTGATCCGTGGCATCGTCGGCGAGCAACTGGCGAATCACATCGGAAGAGAGCGGCGTGATGCCCAGGCGCTCGAGATAAGTGGATTTGCCCGAGCCCGGCAGCCCGACCAGCACCACGATGCGCTGCGTTTCAGACGATGTATCGTTCGGCATCCAGCAGCCGGCCGGCGATTTTCCGCCGGAGCTCGATCGCATTCACCGGCTCGTATTTCGCGAAGCGCCGCAGCACGGCGAGATTCGCGCGGAGGTTGTCGCCCTCCGAGCATGCCGCCAGCACCGTCCGCGCCGTGGTCTCGATGTGCGCCATGGCGTCGCGCACCAGCACGGCTGCCATGTCGGCAGCTTGGGCGCCTTTCCCCTGCGCGCGAAGCTTCTTTGTGCGCAGCAGTGCGGACTCCGAAGCGAAGACGTCCATGATGACGTCGGTGATGCCGGCGAGTATCTCCTGCTGCTTTTCGAGCTCCGCCAGATATTTCTGGTAGGCCACGCCCATCAGGAGCAGAGCGATTTTTTTGGCGTTGTGAACGAGTTTGGTTTCCTCGGCGAAGGGTCCATCGCCCGCGCCATTTGAAAGACTGGGGCCACCCAGCACTTCCGCCATCACTCCTTGTGCTGCCTTCACCAGGCCAAGCTGCCCGCGCGCCGCGCGCTTGAGAAGCATGCCGGTGACGAGCAGGCGGTTGATCTCGTTGGTGCCTTCGAAAATTCGATTGATACGCGAGTCGCGATAGGCGCGCTCCACGGGGTAATCCTGGTGGTACCCGTAGCCGCCGTGAATTTGCACGCCCTCGTCGACCACGTAGTCGAGCACTTCCGACGCGTAGACCTTGATGATGGAGCACTCGGCCGCGTACTCCTCGACGGCCTTGAGCATCGTCTCAGAAGCGTTGGGTTGATTCCACGAAAAGCCTTCGAGCTGCGCTTCGATCTGACCCGTTACGCGGTAGGTCATGCTCTCGGCGGCATAGATGCGGATGGCCATTTCCGCCAGTTTGTGCTGGATCATGCCGAACTGCGAAATGGTGGTGCCGAATGCTTTGCGTTCTTTGGCGTACTTGAGGCAAATGGCCAGCACATTTTTCGAGCCGCCAACCGCGAACGGTCCCAGCTTCAGGCGGCCGATATTTAAAATGTTGAACGCGATGATGTGGCCGCGGCCGATTTCGCCGAGTACGTTCTCGACCGGCACATGGACATTCTCGAAGTAAACAGCGGTGGTGGAACTGCCCTTGATGCCCATCTTCTTTTCTTCGTGGCCGGAACTGACGCCGGGATACGCGCGCTCCACCAGAAAAGCCGTGAACTTCTCGCCGCCGACTTTTGCAAACACCGTGAACAGATCGGCCGCGCCGCCGTTGGTGATCCACATTTTCTGTCCATTGAGGATGTAGTGTTTTCCATCGGCGCTCAGATCGGCGCGCGTCTTGGCGGCGAGAGCATCCGATCCCGCGTGGGGTTCGGTAAGGGCATAAGCGGCGATGAGCTCCGCTTTGGCCAGCCTCGGCAGGTAGCGCTGCTTCTGCTCCTCCGTCCCGAAATACAAGATGGGCAGCGTGCCGATGCCGGTGTGCGCTCCATGCCAGCCGGAATATGAACCGTCCCGAGATATCTGCTCCGCCACCACCATGGCCGAGACCAGGTCCATTTCCATGCCGCCGAATTTTTCAGGAATCATGATTCCCGTCAGGCCGATTTCCGCCGCCTTGCGAAGAATGGAAACCGCAACCCCGGGCTTGTGCTGGAGAATGTCCTCCAGGTTTGGCTCGACCTCTTTGCGCCAGAACTCGTCCGCGGTTCGCGCGATATCGCGGTGTTCCGCAGTCAGATCCTCGGGAGTGAAAATTTCGTCCGGGGTGCGTTCCTCGATCAGGAATGCGCCGCCCTTAGTTTTGGGGAGAGTGGCTGCTGCTGTGGCCATACTTTAGATCCTTTCAAAAATTCCGGCGGCGCCCTGTCCACCGCCCACGCACATCGTCACCAGACCATACCTGGAGTTCCGGCGCTGCATTTCGCGCAGTATGGTCGCCGTCAGTTTTGCCCCAGTGCAACCGAGCGGATGACCCAGCGCGATAGCGCCACCATTCAAGTTGATCTTCTCAAGATCCAGGCCCGCACGCTGGATCACTGCCAGCGCCTGAACGGCGAATGCTTCGTTCAGTTCGATCACGTCGATGTCTGAGAGTTTGAGGCCTGCGAGCGCCAGCGCCTTGGGAATCGCCACTACCGGCCCGATGCCCATGATCTCCGGCGGTACGCCGCCAGCCGAGAAACTGACGAATCGCGCCATCGCCTTCAGTCCGAGTTCGCGGGCTCGCTGCTCCGACATCACCAGCGCCATCGCGGCGCCGTCGCTGGTCTGCGAGGAGTTGCCGGCGGTTACCGTGCCATTGGCGTGGAATACCGGCTTGAGCCTGGCGAGGGCTTCGAGGGTTGTATCGGCGCGCGGACCTTCGTCGCGGCTGAAGACGGTTTTCGATACGTGAGGCTTGGCGCCGTTGGGCGTCAGCGTCTCGACTGCAAACGGGACAATCTCATCATTGAATTTGCCAGCGGCTTGCGCGGCGAGTGCGTTCTGATGGCTGCGCAGCGAGAAGGCGTCCTGGTCTTCGCGCGAGATGCCGTACTTGCGCTGCAGTTGCTCCGCGGTGAGCCCCATGTTTAGGTAGACTTCGGGACGGTGGTCGACGAACCAGGGATTCGGCGCAAGCTTGTTGCCGCCGCGTGGGATCAGGCTCATGGACTCGCTGCCTCCAGCCAGGATGATGTGAGCGCCACCGGAACGGATGCGGTCCGCAGCCATAGCGATGGACTGCAGCCCAGAACTGCAGAAGCGATTAATGGTGACGCCGGGAACGATGTCCGGCAGCCCGGCGCGCAACGCCGCCTGGCGGGCCATGTTATTTCCCGATTCGGCTTCGGGCATGGCGCAGCCCAGAATCACGTCGTCCACTTCGTCTTTCGGAACTTGCGGATGTTTGTAAAGTAGAGCGCCAATGCACGCCGCCGCGAGATCATCGGGCCGCGAATTCCGCAACCCGCCGCGCGGGGCCTTGCCCACCGCGGTACGCAAACAATCCACGATCACTGCTTCTTGCATGTGAACTCCAAGGCAGAAGCCAGGAGCCAGGAGTCAGAATGATTTGGAAGCGCGCCAGCGCGCGGCATTCTGACTCCTGACTTCTGACTCCTCGTTTAATTCCTCAGCGGTTTACCGGTCTTGAGCATGTGCTGCATGCGCTGCTGTGTTTCCGGCCGTCCGCACAGGCTCAGAAAGGCCTCCCGTTCGAGATCCAGTAAATACTGCTCGGAAACCAAATGTTCACCGGTCGGACGCCCACCGCTCAAGACGTACGCCAGCTTCTCTCCTACCACGGTATCGTACTCAGTAATGTAATTGCCCTGCCGGGCCATGTACAGGCCTATCTTCAATAACGCGTAGACGCTGTCGCCTCCGACTTTGATGTCCTTCCGGGGCACGCCCAGCGCGTGTGTTTCGGCTAGCACCAAAGCTTGCGCCTTGGCATCGGCAATCAGCCGTTCCGGATTCATGGAAATGGCGTCACCGTTACGCAGCAGCCCCATGTTGCGCGCGTCGTCTGCGCTCGAAGAGACCTTTGCGTAGCCTATCAGCTCGAACGCCTGTTTCGCGTCTCCCGTGCGCAGCAGCGCCTCTTTACAACCCCCGCCCGCCGGGATCACGCCGACGCCGGTCTCCACCATCCCTATATACAGTTCTGCCGAGGCCTGCACGCGCGCCGCATGCAGCGCAATCTCGCAGCCGCCACCCAGCGTCAATCCGAAAGGCGCCGCCACCACCGGACGGGCAGCATACTTGATGGCCATGTTGGCCTGCTGGAACGCGTGGATGGCGGCGTTCAGCTCGTCCCACTCGCCCTCTTGCGCGGCCAGCAGCACCAACATCAGGTTGGCGCCCGCGCTGAAGTTGTCGCCTTCATTGGCGATAATCATCGCCTGAAAATTGCGCGAGGTCTCATCGATAGCGGCCTGGATCATAGTCACCTGATCCTGGCCGATCGAGTTCATCTTGCTGTGGAACTCCAGGCAGAGTACGCCATCGCCGATGTCGATAAGAGACGCCCCGGCGTTCTTTTTCATCACGCCGCGCGCGCGTTTGATGTCGCTGAGCACCACAATGCCAGGCCGCTCTTCGAGCGCGTGGTAGGCCGCGCACCCCAGATCGAAATACTCGGTGTGCGGGGAGCCATCACGGTCCGCTGGCCGGTAGAACGATTTCGCGCCGGTGGAAAGCATGCGGTGCACGTTTTCTGGCAACGGACGCCCTTCGCTCTCGATGCGCCGAGCGGTGGCTTCAAAGCCCAGCGCATCCCACAACTCGAACGGCCCGAGTTTGTTCGCGTATCCCCAGCGCATGGCACGATCGATTTCCACCACGCGGTCTGAAATCTCCGGCACGACGCTAGCGGAATAGAGGAACAGGTCGCTGAACAGCTTCCACAGGAACGAGCCGGCGCGGTCCTGGGCGGTGACGAGCATCCGCAGGCGCTCACCCAGGTCCTCAACGTTTCTGGCCGCATCCACCGAGGGGAACCGAGGTTTTTCTGCCGGATGGTACTCCAGCGTCTTCCAGTCGACGGCCCAGATCTCTTTTGCGGCGCCCTTGCCCACGCGCTTGTATAAACCCAGGCCGCGCTTTTCGCCCAGCCATTCGCGTTTTACCATTTCATCCAAGAATGGTTGCATCACGAAACGATCTCGCCAGGGATCGTGAGCCGCCATATCGTGCAGATTGCGAGTCACCATGGCCCAAACATCCAGGCCCACGATATCGAGAAGCCGGTAACTGGCGCTCTTGGGCAGCCCGATCAGCTGTCCCGTCAGCGCGTCCACCTCTTCGATGGTGTACCCATCTTCCACAGTGATCTTCTGAATGGTCGAGCCGAAGAACGTGCCGATCCGGTTGGCGATAAAGTTGGGCGTATCTTTGCCGGGAACCACTCCTTTGCCCAGATGGTAGTCGCAGAAATCCTGCACGAAGGCCAATACCTCGTCCGTGGTCTCCTCGCCGCGGATGATTTCGAGGAGATGTAAATAGCGCGGAGGGTTGAAGAAGTGAGTCCCCAAGAAGTGGCGGCGAAATTCGCTGTCGAAGCCGTTGGAAATGGCTGCGAGTGGGATGCCGCTAGTGTTTGTGGAGAGGATGCTCTCCGGCGCGCGCAGGCTCGCGACCTTGCCCCAAAGGCCGCGCTTGATGGCGAGATTTTCTGTGACGGCCTCGATGACCCAGTCGCAGTGCGCGATTTCTTTCAGGTGGTCTTCAAAATTACCCGGCGTAACGAGTTTCGCTCCGTCTGGGGTGAAGAACGCGCCAGGTCTTTGCTTGGCCGCGTTCTCAAGACCGGCGATCGCCGCAGCGTTGCGATGCGACTTACCTGGCAGAACGATGTCGAGCAGCAGAGCGGGGACCCCGGCATTCGCAAAGTGGGCCGCGATACGCGACCCCATAGTCCCCGCGCCCAGCACCGCCACACGTTGAATTGGCTTCACACGGGGAGTTTACCGCGAACCGGGCTCAGTGCGGAACCGGTAGCCCTCTGGGTGCAGACCGCTTCTGTTGGTCACGGCCCGGAAAGCGACGGGCTTTGCTGAGCCGCAACCAGAGGAAGCGGTACGGCTTGTTACTGGAGGGCAGCCACCGTGATGGTCTCGCCCGTCAGGGTGCCGGAAACCTTGGCGTGGATCGGCTTGCCTGCGCTGATGTCCTTGGTCCAGTTTGCTTTGCTCTTGAGCATTTCCGTCGCGCGAATGTTGCCGACTGAATCGAACGGCATTACATGGCCGTCATTGGTCTGTAGAGCGAACGCGCTAGTCGAACTGCTCACGGTGCAGCCTGCAGCCGGAGTTTCGGATTTGGCATGCGCTTTGTGCGGACGCCCTGTATCCACGGCCTGACCCTGCTCCGCGGGCTGGCTGGGCTGATCGGCGGTCTTGGCATTGGTAGAGCCGGCGCAACTGGCATCCACCAACGTTCCGCGCCACTGTTGGATGGTCGCCATAGTCGTGCCCGTTGAAGCCGTGGCCGGAGAACTCGTGGCCGGCGTAGTCGTACCCGCTGAAGGACTGTCCGTTTGCGCAAAAGCCAGACCGCACGCCAGTGTGAGCCCAGCGAATAACCCTGCAAATTTTTCCATGGATGTTGCCTCCAGATTTGTTCAGTGCATTTTGATGACCGCCTTACCGATCTGGCGCCTGGTTAGTGAGGAATCTCACCATGAGCAATGCGCAAGTCCCCCCGAGGGTACGAGAGCAATGTCGCTGCTATTATGAGTTTCTGGAAGATCGGCCCAGCATCGATTCTGTTCGGGTGAAACCCGCCCGCCGCAAGATTCCCCGATGGTTCCTGATGGTGGTAACGTACGCCGTTTCCGCGGTCAGCCTGGTCTGGGCTCTGCGCGGATACGATTTTTCCCAGATCCAGGCCGACATCCTCTCCGTAAAGTGGGGATGGGTTTGTTTGGCGGTTGTGCTCGAACTCGCCGTGTATTTGCTACACGCCTGGCGATGGCTTACATTGCTGAGTCCGGTGGAACGCCCGGGTTTCTGGGAAACCGTGCAGGCTATTTACATCGGCTTGTTCGCGAGCGGGGTGCTGCCTCTGCGTCCGGGAGAAATTATTCGCGGCTATCTGCTCACGGTCTGGGCCGGGATCCCTATTTCATTAACCCTGACTTCGATGGTTATCGAACGCGTCCTCGATGGCATCTGGCTTGTGGCCGCGTTCGGCATCGCGGCGTCGTTCACTAGCATGCCTCGGGCGCTTATCGATTTCGCGCAAGTTCTGGCGGTCGGAGTCGCGGCCGTGGCGGCGCTCTTTCTGTATGTCTTGTTTCGCAAACAGCATGCGCATACGTTTCTGTCGGGCCTCAGCTGGGGCCGGAAGTTTGTACATGTTCTCGACCAGATCCATCAACTGGGCGACTGGCGTACCGTGGCGCGTGCGTTCGGTATTACGTGTCTTTTTTGGACTATGCAGATTCTCCCGATATGGGCGTTGCTCCGCAGTTACGACATGGATCTTTCCATCTGGGCGGCCTCGGTGGTGCTGATCATTAAGTCGATTGGAACAGCGATCCCCAGCGCCCCGGGTAATTTGGGCGTATTCCAATCTGTGGTGGTGCTGGCGCTGGCGATCTTCAACGTGGAGCACAACGTGGCTCTCGAGCTGTCTGTGCTCACCTGGGCGGCGCTGACATTGCCGTTGTTGATCGCTGGCTTTATCGCCGTCCTGCTGACCGGCTCAAACATCGGTGACATCCACCATCATGCGCACAGGCATCTGGACCACTAAGCCCCGCTGCTATAATTCCCCTTCATGATGAAACTCCCCGTGTTTCTCCTCGCGTGCGCGGGCGTGCTCGCCGCGCAGGACTCCGATGGAAAGCTCCGCATCATCGCTTTCGGCGCGCATCCCGATGACTGCGACATCCGCGCCGCTGGCACCGCGGCCAAATTCGCGGCAATGGGGCATCATGTAAAATTCGTCGCCGTCACCAATGGCGATGCCGGCCATCAAAGTGAAGGCGGAGGAATGCTCGCCAAGCGCCGCCGCGCCGAGGCCATGGAATCCGGAAGGCGTCTGGGCGTGACGTACGAAGTCCTGGATAATCACGACGGCGAACTGCTGCCCACGCTCGAAGTTCGCCAGCAGATCATTCGCCGCATCCGCCAATGGGGCGCCGATATCGTGTTAGCGCCGCGCCCCAACGATTACCACCCCGATCACCGCTACACCGGCGTGCTTATCCAGGACGCGGCCTACATGGTCGTAGTGCCCAACGTCTGCCCGGACACGGCGCCGCTTCACGACAATCCAGTTTTTCTGTACTTCGAAGACGGATTCCAGCGCCCCAATCCCTTCCGCCCTGACGTTGCCGTCGCCATCGACGACGTCTTCGACAAGAAGATCGATGCGCTCGATGCGCACGTTTCGCAGGTCTATGAATGGCTGCCCTGGGTCGATCACACGCTCAATCAGGTTCCGAAAGACGTGGCGGAGCGAAAGAGGTGGTTGGCCTCCCGCCGCGAGCCGCCCATCAGTCCCGCGGTGCGCAAAGCATTAGAGAAATGGTATGGAGCCGAGAGAGCCGCGCAAGTGAAAGTCGCCGAGTCCTTCGAACTTTGCGAGTACGGCCGCCGGCCCAGCGACGATGAATTGCGGAAGCTGTTCCCCATGCTGGGGAAATAGCGCGCGTTCTCTTTCTCACCAAATCACCGGAACCTGGTACTGGCGGATGGCCTCGTCTTTTGTGGCGAACACAGCGCCCTCAGCGAGCGCTTGCCCAATCAGGAGCCTGTCCCACGGATCTTTATGCAGAAGGGGTAGCCGGTGGGCAGCATACACGTGATCTAGGCGGTGGCGGAAGTCCACCGGCTCAACTCGAGCCTTGCGCTCGCCGTCCCGCGGACCATTCAACAGGTCATTGGAACGGGGCTTTGGGCTCCGCGCATGGGCGCAGCTCTGTTCGGTATCTTCGGCCTGCTGGGGCTGCTGCTCGCGGCCATTGGAATCTACGGCGTGATGGCTTACATGGTGGCACAGCGCACGAACGAAATTGGAATTCGGATGGCTCTCGGCGCGGCGCGAGCGGACGTGCTTGGCCTGGTCGTGCGGCAGGCCCTGCGCCTCGCCCTCGCGGGTATTGTGATCGGGGTGGTTGGAGGCCTGTTTGTCACCCGCCTGATGTCGAACCTGCTGTTCAGCGTTTCGCCGGCGGACCCGCTCACCTACTGCGCGGTAAGCCTGGTGCTCGCCGCCGCCGCATTTACCGCCGCCTGGGTTCCCGCCTGGCGCGCCTCCAGCATCAACCGGTAACAGCACTGCGGGATTGACGGCCGGAACAAGGCGGCCGCCGCGCTCGCCGGCATTTTGTCCACGCGGTACACTTCTAGCACCAGAGTGGCCTAATGCTTAGCTCGTTCGCTAGCGTCCTGCAATTTAGCGTGCTCGTCTTTACCTCGATTTTTTTCCTCGTCGATCCGTTCGCGGCCGTTCCCACGTTTCTGGTAATTACCGCCGATGCCGACGCCGTCGAGCGCAGACGAACGGCCAGGACAGCCACCCTCACATGCTGCGTCGTGCTCCTCGGGTTCGCGTTTGCGGGAACCCTGATCTTCAGACTCTTCGGGATCACGCTCGTCGCCTTCAAAATCGCCGGAGGTGTGATTCTATTGCTCATTGGCCTCGACATGCTGCAGGCCCGCCGATCGCCCACCAAGGAAACACGCGATGAGGCCCGGGAGGGAGCCGAGAAGGAAAATGCCGGCATCATTCCGCTGGGCATCCCCATGCTCGCGGGTCCGGGATCGATCTCCACCGTCATGGTCCTGATGGGTCAATCCTCGGAATGGTGGCAGACCGTTTCCATCTGCATCGCTGTTGCGATCACCTCGGTCCTGTCCTACTGGATTCTTGCCGGCGCCGACCGCGTTCGCCGGTACCTGGGCGATACCGGAGGTCACGTTCTAACCCGCCTCATGGGCTTGTTGCTGACCGCAATCGCCGTTCAGTTCGTCTTGAACGGTCTGGCGGACCTCGGCGTCGTCAGACCTCCGAAGTGACTTGCAACTGCTCGTTCCGATGGCCTGGAGGCCATTTCAGGTAGTGGGCTACTTTGAAATTCCTTTTTGCTGCCATCGTCGCACTGCAACTATTGCCCAGATTGCTTCTATCACCCCGAAGGGCCATGCACCCTGGAGGAAACCGTAGGCAGACCCGAGCAAGCAAGATCCAGCAAACGCCAAAATAAACCACGGACTCTGCTTCTCCAGAGCGTAGGTTACGAGCATTGCAGTCACTGCAAACAGGCCGAATATAGTTAGGTTATCCATTGCTGTGACGAAGGACCGTTATGGTCTTCCGTGTTCCACGCGTGTATTCTTCACCATGGCCAAGAATCTGCGTGCCAGTTCGTGGATCTGCGCTTCTTGCCGGCGATGCAGCGCCTCGTGTGGGATCAACTCTGATCCGATACCCAGCGCGGTGGCCCCGGCGCGAATGAAATTGGCGGCGCTCTGTTGATTCACGCCACCGGAGGCAATCAGTGATACCTGAGGCAAGGGCACCTTCAAAGCTCGGATGTAGGTGGGGCCACCGACTTGCGCGCAGGGGAAAATTTTGACGAAGTCGGCGCCGGCCTTCCATGCCATGATTACCTCGGTTGGGGTCAAAGCGCCGGGGAAAACGACCACATCTTTCTTACCGCGAATTCCACAACTTCCATCACAAGCCCGGGGCTTGTCAAGAACTTTGCACCAGCATCCAGACAGCGGCGCGCGGTTTCTGTATCCAGGACAGTTCCCGCACCCACGATCATTTCCGGAAGGCTCCGTGCCAGTCGCGAAATCACATCCATTGCCCCGGGCACCGTCATAGTGATTTCCGCGATGGGGATGCCGGCGCGGTTGATGGCTTCCATGGCAAAATGCGCAAGCTCGGGCGTAGATACACGAACCGCAGGAATGATTCCGATTTCCTCAATGTCGGGCGCGAACTTCTGCCTTTTTCATGAATCCAATTCCTCGCGTTTGAATTTTCACATGACTCCGGCACTACAATACCAATCACGAGGATGTCAGAAATCAGGGCAAGTTCCTGGTTCCCACCGCTTCGCGAACCTGCTCGAGGGCCAGCAGATAGGAAGCGAGATTCTGGCGATAAGCGAGTTGCGTCGCGCGATAGCTGCGCTCGGCATCCAGGAAATCGAGCAGGGTCGCGGCGCCGCGGTGGTATGCGTATTCGCTGATGTCGCGGCTTTTTTGCGCGACGTCGAGATAGCCCGATCGATAGAATTGAACCATGATGTCGTTCGTCTGCAGGCCCTCATACGCGTCCTTCACGTCGGTCATCACCTGTCCGGTTGCAAACATTCGCTGCTGTTGCGCTTGCGTAATGACGAAGCCCGTCCGCGCAATCTCGCCCTGATTGCGGTCAAAAATTGGCAGCGGGACACTCACATTGAAGGTAATGGCGCTTATGCCGTTCACGTGCGAGTAGTTGCCCGCGACGGTTACGTCCACCTTTCCATTCGCCTTGGCCAGCGAATACTGGCTGTTGGCTGCGGTAATGCCCTGCTGCGCCGCGCGCAGATCCGGCCGATTCGCGATGGCCTTAGTTTGCAGATCGTCGAGTTTGACGGTTAGCGGCTGGTAATCGAATACGCCTGCGACGTCGTAATCGCGCGACACCGACTCGTACCCCAGCTGTTGCCGGAGGTCCGACAGCGCCTGGACCTTCGAAAGTTGCGCCTGCTGGACGTCTGTCTGAAATTGCAGCAACTGGAGCTTAATCTTTAGGTAATCATTCTCGCTGATGCCACCGGACTTGTTTTGGAATTCGGCGATATCCACTGTTTTTTTAAAGCTCTGCAAGTCCTGTTGCGCGAGTTCGAGTGCCGATTCAGCGAGCTGGACATTGATGAACAGCGTGGCAACCTGAAACGTGAGGCTGCGCTCGTTGTCCGCTACCAGCGAGCGCGTCACGGCCGTCGCATCCCTTGCTGCCTGGAGGCGGTGCTGCCGCTTCCTGCCGCGTTCAAACAAATAGCTAAGACCTACGTCGCCTTCTGTCGAGTCGTGGAGATAGTTGGCCAGGCCACTGCCCGTTTTTTGGAGCGGCAGGTATTCCCAATCGGTGAAGAGGGTGGGATTGGGGCGCAGGTTCGCCGTGATCTCCTGGGCCTCGCTCTGCTGGATCGTGGTTTGCGCGGCCAGGAGGTTATGGTTGTGCTGGAGCGCCATCTGGATGGCCTCGTCGAGCGTGACCTTGACCGGTGGAGCTTGCGCGAATGCCGAACTCGCAAACAGTACGCAAGCAGGCACGGTGTAGACCAGGTAAACCGTGCGGAGGTTCGGTAGATTCAGAATGGCACGCCTAGCTTTCAATGGACTCCTCCGCTTCCGGAAGCGTATCGGTATCGCGGGCGATCCAGGCATAAAACGTAGGCAACAGAAAAATGCTCAGCAGCAGATCGGAAATCAGGCCGCCTACGATGACAATCGCGAATGGCCGCTGCGAATCGGACCCGATTTCGTGCGATAGCGCCGCAGGCAACAGTCCGAGCGTGGCCACTAGCATGGTCATCATAATGGGGCGAAGCCTCAGGACCGCACCCTCGACAGCAGCATCGACGATTGTGTGCCCGCGAGCGCGGAGCTGGTTTATGTACTCGAGCATGATGACGCCGGTTTGCACCGATACGCCAAACAGCGCCAACATCCCGACGCCCGAGGACACGCTGAGGTACGTTCCGGTAACCAGTAGAGCCGCCAGGCCGCCGATGCGAGCCAACGCCACGTTGATGAGAATGAGCATGGCCCATTTGAACGAACGAAACATTGTGTAGAGAATGATGAAGATGACCAGGATCGTCAACGGAACGATGACAGCCAAGCGCGCTTCAGCCCGCTTCTCACTCTCGTATTCGCCCGACCACTCGACGCGATAGCCCGGCGGCATCTTCACCTTTTCAGTGATCTGTTTGATGGCGTCTCCGACCGTGGTTCCAAGGTCGCGGCCTCTCACGTTGAAGGTTACTGCCACGTAGCGCGTGTTGCCTTCCCGGTAGATGTCGTACGCGCCATCTTTGACCTCGACTTTGCATAACTGTGCCAGAGACACCCGCTCTCCCGTCGGGGAAACCAGGCGAACTTTCTCGATGGCCTGCGCGGTATTGCGATAGGGCGCCTGATAGCGCACCACCACGTCATACCGCTGCTCGCCAATTAGCACTTGACTGACTGCATTGCCGCCCACGGCCGTCTGGATGGCGTCCTGTATGTCTGCCACGTTGATTCCAAAACGCGCGGCCTGGCGGCGGTCGATCGTCAAGTCGAGATTCGGCTGGCCGAAATCGCGCAGTAGCTTAACATCATGCAAACCGGGGATGCGGGCCATGACCGCGATCACCTCTTCTCCCTTCTCCTCGAGAGTCTTCAAGTCGTCCCCGAACACTTTGAGCGCAAGCTGGCCTTTGGTACCCGTGAGCGTCTCTCCGACGTTGTCTTCAATCGGCTGCGAGAAGTTCCAGATCGCCCCTGGATACTTTTGCACTGCGCGATTCATGGCGGCGATCAGTTCCTCCTTGTTTCGATGAAAGACAGGCCTCCACTGCTCTTTCGGCTTCAAGTCGACGAAATATTCGGTGTTGCCGAATCCTCCAGTGTCTGTTCCATCGTCGGGCCGGCCGACTTCCGATACGACTTTGGCTACCTCCGGGAAGGACGCGAAAACATAACGCTCGTTGGTGGTGAATTTCTCTCCCTCTGAAAGACTGGTGCTATTCGCCAGAGTGCCACGGGCCCAGATTGCGCCTTCATCCAGGTGCGGCAAGAACTCTGCGCCAATGACGTCGCCAAAACCCAAATACACGGTTCCCGCCAGGGAAACGAGGGCAACAAAAGCAACAATCCAACGATGCTGGACGGCCCAGCGCAACCGCCGGCGGTACTGCTCCGCCAAAAAGTCCATCACCAGGTTGCGCCGTTCCCGAACTCCCCTACGGAAAAATATGGCTGCCAGCACCGGTGCGATGAGAATCGAGAACGTCATGGCCCCGAGCAGAGCAAGGGCCACCGTCCAGGCCATGGGCCGAAACAACCGGCCCTCCACTCGCTGCAGCGTGAAGATAGGCATGTAGGCGGTAATGATGATGGCGATGGCATAAAAGACCGGGCGTTGGACTTCATGGCACGCCTCGCGGATGATCTCAGAGGTGGTTTTCTGAGGTCCAGCGCCATTTTGGCGGCGGCTGCGGCTCAGATGCCGGATAATGTTTTCCACCATGACCACCGCACCATCTACCACCATTCCGAAATCGAGCGCGCCCAGCGACAAGAGATTTGCTGGAATATGGCTCAAATCGAGCCATATGGAGGCGAACAGCAAGGAGAATGGAATCGTGAGCGCGACGATAACGGCGGCACGAACATTTAGAAGAAACAGGAAGAGGATGACGCTGACCAGAATCATGCCTTCGGCCAGGTTATGCATGACGGTGTGCAAGGTGAAGTGAAGGAGATCGCTGCGATCCAGCATGGGAACGACCTTGACACCAGGAGGCAGGATGCCGTTGTTGAGCTGATCCACCTTCTTGTGAATTGCAGCGAGCGTTGATTCCTCTTCCGCACCTTTGCGCAGCAGCACAATGCCCTGGATGACATCAGGCTCGTCGATGATGCGCCCGTCCTCCATGTGGTTGGCTCTGGCCATGTGGCCCAACCGGATTTTGGGACCTTGGACCACCTCCGCGATATCTTTGACCCGAAGGGCAGTGCCGGTTTGGGTCTTTAAGACAGTCTGCTCGATGTCATGCACACTGCTGAAGAGCCCGAGCGCGCGAACGTTCATCTGCTGCATCCCGATTTCGACGAAGCTGCCGCCGGCATTGATGTTGTTGTTGGAAAGCTGCTGCTCCACTTGACCGATGCTTAATCCGTACGACACCAGCTTGTTCGGGTCGACACGCACCTGGTACTCGCGCACCGTGCCCCCGAAGTCGGAAACGTCCACCACATTGGGAACAGACTTGAACTGCTTGAGGAGAACCCAGTCTTCAATCGACCTCAGCTCCATCAGGTCGTACCGGGGATTGGTGCTTCTCACTGTGTACCAATAGATCTGGCCAACTAAGCCCCAATCAGTACCGATTTGTGGTTGGAGGCCTTGAGGCAAACTGACCTGCGTGAGCCTTTCCAGGACTTTCTGCCGGTTCCAGTCGTTCACAGAACTGTCGTCAAAGATCATGATCACGAAGGACAAGCCAAAAATGGACTCCGATCGCAGATAGGTCAGATGCGGCATTCCGTTCATTTGAATTTCGACCGGAATTGTCACCTGCTGCTCCACTTCCTCGGCGGAACGCCCCGGCCATTGGGTGATGACCGTCACGTAGTTATCTCCGATATCCGGATAGGCCTCAACAGGGAGGGTGTGAAACGAGATGGCTCCCCAACCCATCAGTAAGATGGCGACGGCCATGACGACAAACTTGTTGTTGAGCGCGAAGTCTACAAGACCGCGAATCATTCCCTATTTCCTGTTTTGGTGGTCGATCTGCTAGGCCAGTCGCGGCCAGAACGTTAGTGACATGCTAACGAACTCACTGCGACAGCCACTAGCCTTCTCCCCGAATCCCGAACCCGGCCTACAGTCACTGAGCGAGCACGTGGTCCAAGACCAGAGCGTTCGTAACCACTTGTTGGCCTGGCTCCAGCCCCGACTTGATCTCTTGCATGTTCACGTTGGCGGACAAGAGGTCTCCACCGACGACTTCCACACGGCGAAACTTCTTGTCAGGCGCGGGAACGTAAACAAAATCGCGGTCGTGCATGTGCATGACGGCGGATGCCGGGACAATGGTGTGCATCTCCCTGGTTTGACCGTGGAAGGTGGCCCTCACGAACATGCCCAGCCGCATGATTCCCGAATTCTGAACCTCCATGCGGACTTTGGCTGTGCGGATATTGGGATCGAGAATCGAGCCGATGTTACTCACCCTTCCCTTGAACATGCGATCGGGATAGGCATTCAGTCTGATCTCCGCGGTGTCGCCGAGCCGGACGTTGGCCAGGTCATTCTCATATACGTCGCATAGCACCCACACGGACGACAGATCGGAGATGGTAAATGGGTACGGGGTATTGTACGCCTGCACCAGCGAACCGGCGGTCACTTGCTGATCGGTAAGCACTCCCGAAGTGGGCGCGAAGATATCCACCATGAAAACTGGTTTGTCGGGATCGTTACCGAGCAACCGGATATGTTCGGCCACGGTTTCTACGGCTATCTTGGCCTTGTCTTCCGTGTCCTGAGCCACTTGCAGATCATTCAGGGCTATTGCGCCGTGCGCATAGAGATCCTTAGCGCGTTCATGCTGAGTGCGGGCGAGAATCTCATCCGCGACGGCCATTCGGTAGTTCGAATATCCACCCGACACGTCATCGCTGCGAATGGTCATCAGCAACTGGCCCTTCTGCACTGTATCCCCGAGTCGCGTGTGAATGGCGTTGACACGCCCGGAGGCGAGCGAGACGACCGGGATATTGCGGGACACGTCGGGGGTGACCGCACCCGTGACGACCAACTCGGAGGTAGTGGGATGCTGAGCTGCCGCGGCCAGCGGAAACTGCTCCGGGTGATCTACTGAGAAAAGCGCGGCGTCTGCGAAAGGAGCAATCTTGGCGTCGGGCGGTGCCCCAGCCGCCTTGTCTTCGGGTGGTTTACGACAGCCGTCAAGAGACAACAGTAAAGAGATAGATATGAGGACAAGAGCAATCCCTCTGCCTTTGCTTTTCATGAGAGTCCCATCTGCCGTCAAAGTTCCAGCTTGCCCATAAACTCCATTTCACTCAGCTCGAAATTTTGGGCGAAAACAATCCGGCCGATGTGTGCCTCGAATTGGATTCGCTGATCTTTCTTGGTGATTTCCGCGGACAAAGGAAACAGATAGACCACGACCAGGCTCGTTTTCCCGCTGGAACACCTCAACCCTGACCGGCCTCACATCCTTTTTCCCCTCGCGCTTCAAAGCGGCCAGATTCTTCAGAGGTTCGCCCAATTGTTTGGGATCGCCTTTGAAATCGGCGCCGGGAATGCCGTAGACGGCGATGCGATAGCCGTCGCCCTCCAACGTGGGAGGCTCGACCTCGTGCGATTTCAACTCCGCGAGCCGAACCGGGAGAGCGCTCTCCCAACGCAGTTTCAACGTAATGGGCTGGGGAAGAGACCGGAGGCTGCGGTCATCGCCTCCGGGGCCCGAGAAGACATTCGGTGACACCTTTGGCCCGCTGCCCTTCGGATCCACCCCCTCATTGCCGACGCCGCGGGGCTGTCCCATTTGTCCGCCTTCCCTGAGTTGGTCCTCGGTCAGCCGGCGCGTGATAACGGCTCTAATCTCCTTCGCCCAAGGTGACGCGGCGAGGACCTGCTTGGCGTCCTCTTCGGTCCACTGGGCGGCCGGCTTGCTCTTCCAAACGGGATCCGCGGCCATGAGGTGAGCCGCGGCTGCCACCAGACAGAGCGATTGGACCAGGAAATTGCGCATCGTTACTCCGAAAGAGCGGAGCAGCGCCCGAGTTTCCGCCCGCAGCGCTGCTCTGTAATTCCACTCACCATACGTTACGCCGTGCTAGAACTTCACCATCACGCCAACAGACAACTTCGTTTCGCTACGGCGAAGGTCCGGGAACCAGACGCCGCCGGTGGCGCCGCAATTCGTCTGTTGCCGTCGCAAGATCGCTTGCTCCGGACGGTGCTCCGCTCATACAGGCGTACTGCCCAGGAGCACCGTTCGTTCCGCCGAGAGGGTAGCCGGGAGGTGTGACGCCGCCTCGCCCCGCGAAATACGGGACGTCGGAGTGGCGATATCCAACCTCCGCCCACCAGGTGATGTACTGTTTGGGCATGTACTGGAGAGTGACCGTGCTATCCCACATGTGGGCCTTTTGGCCGGGACTTTCCGTGAAGTAAGGCGAACCCGTTACAGCGTCGGCGCCGTTGATCGGCGGCAGCAGAGTCAGATAGCGGCCCCAATTGCTCATCTCTCCGCCGCCAAGCGTAATCGCGAAGTATGTCCTTGTGGAACCACATCCGGTCGTAGAGCATCCACCCGACAAACGATGTCCTTGTTCTTGCTGGGTGCGCCAGTGCAGCTGAATTCCGCCGCCATATTGGCATCCCGCGTCGGCCGTCAGGGAGAATGCCATCTTCGAGATGCCCGTGCTGTCCGGATTGTTGTAGTATCTGACCTCGATGCTATCGTCGGTGTGAATACGTTCCGTCTGGGGAAGACCCAGATTATCCTGTCCGTAGCCGTACTGGTTCGCGACGAGCTTGAACCATTCTTTCGGCTCCCACAGAAGCTGTCCTCCCAGGCCCGGATGGCCGTTGTACTTGGCGTAGGATTGCCATCCGTTGATGAACCAGGGTTCGATTTTCAGCTTGTTGGTGGGGAACCACTGAACGCGCACGCCGTTGAAGAACCAAGGCGTGTTCGAAGACACATACGACGGCTGGTAAGTCCAGTTATCGAAATTATAGTAACTGAACAGGCCGATGTACGAGACGAAGATTCCTGCGTCGACATTGAGTCCGTGATTGACGTTGAAGTGGTACCCGCCATAAGCCTCCGAAACGTATTTGTAGGCGCCGCGGAGGTCCCATTGGCCGACCCCGAAGCTGGCGTCATTGCGCGGAGTCGTGGTGGCAAACAGGCCCTCCATGAACAGGATTCGGCCGCGAATGTTTTGCCAGTGGAAGTCGCCGCCGACGCTGGCCTGCTCTACCTGGACTTCGCCGGAGCGGAATGACTCGGTCGCTCCGACGATGGTGTGATCTATCGGCTGGTTGAAATCTTCCATGTAGTGCGTATCGAATCGAATTTCCGGGGTGAAGAATTTCGTATCGAGCACAGTGTCTTTGTTGCGCGGGCTTCCGTTGAGCCAGGTAAAGTCGCCGTATGCGAATGGAGTGAAGTTGTCGACTCCGGAGGTGGTCTCGGGCGCTTGAAGGGCGTCCGGGATGATGTGCTCGGGCGGAGCCACAGGTGTGCGTGGCTGGGCTACTGCGGCCTTACCGGCTTGCGCGGGGTCCATAGCCGATGGGGCCGGCAGCGGCGCGTTGGAGGCGACGACTGTCCTTTCATCCCGTTTAGCGAGCGTGCCTGGCACAACGGGGATCGCGCTCGGGTCTTTCGCAATGGTGGCTAAAAGGGTGCGCGACGGCTCGTCGGGGGCATTGGTGGAAAGCTCCGCTGAGGCCGATCGTTCTTGTTTGTTCCTGCTCTTTAACTCCGATTCGAGCTGTTCGATACGCTTTTGCATGGCCTCAAGCGCTTTCGCAACGGCAGGGCTCATTCCTGTATCCGGAGCGCTCCTCGCAAGCGATAGATCCATTTGCGCAGTCTGGTGATTCGTCACCGTGACGATGGCCGTCACCAACGTAGCGAACCCTTCGGACCTCGCGCTCACTTGATATTGCCCCGGGTTAAGGCTCGCGACTAAGAATGCGCCGTCGCTGCCGCTAACGACGGTAAGAACAGAACTTTCCGCGACACTGTGGACAGTAACCTGTGCTTGAGGCAAAGGCTGGCCATTAGGACGCCGTGTCACCCCGCGAAGGGCGCCGGATGCATACTTGTCTCCGACATTTGGTTCTCCTCCCAACGCGATCCCGCTGTATACCAGGAAAGCCAACACGTAAGCTAAACGCTTTTTGACAACGAGCATTCTTGTAGGATGTATCAAGTCGGCTTAAGAAGTCATAAAAAGTTTCTTAGGGTTTCATTGCACCTTTGGGCTGATCCGATTAACAACTGTGAATGCGTGACAATCCGCTAGTGCTAAGCCGTGCTAATGAAGGCCCTAAGGCCAGAATCCGAGCCGCAACTTACTCTTGGAGCGCCCAGATTGTTAGTGGAGATGTAATTGCTTTCAGAGGTAGTGCTTCTTCGCTAATAGAAGCGGCACGAGTTAACGAAGGCATTTCGCAACGACGTCTGGCAAGCCGTTTTAGCCAGGTGTTATGTGCTGCTCTCAGCGTTTCATTGGATACGTCAAATCCAACGCCAGGTTGAGCTTCAGCACGTTCACACACGGCTCGCCCAGGAACCCAAGCTGACGTGACTCCGTATGCCGGTCCAGCAACTCCTGAACCTGCGCTTGAGAGACGCCCCGCGCTTTTGCCACTCGCGGAAGCTCTGCCGCAGCCGAAGCAGGGCTGAGATGGGGATCGAGCCCGCTGGCGGATGCGGTCAGCAGATCCGCGGGAATGGGGCCGCTGAACTCCGGGTTCTCTTTGTGAAATTTTTCTGCATCAGCCTTGATGCGGTCAACCAGCTTCTGGTTGGTTGGTCCGAAATTAAAGGCTCCCGAATTCGCGGCGTCGTAGCCATCACCGGCCGCCGAGGGCCGTCCCTGGAAATACTCCGGCTTCGAGAATTTCTGCCCGAGCAGCTCTGAGCCAATCACTTTTCCATTGACTTCAATCAGGCTGCCATTAGCTTGCTTGGGGAAAATAGCCTGCGCAATCCCGGTGACCAGGGCCGGATAGAGCATTCCGGTCAGCACAGTAAGCACCAGAACGATTCGCACGGCGGGCAAGAGTTGTTCCAACATTTTCTTCCTCCTTTATGCCAGGTGAAGCCATCCCAGGAGAACATCAATGATCCAGATACCGGGGAAGGGCGCGATGATGCCGCCCACTCCGTACACCAATATGTTGCGCCGCAAAAGCGCCGCCGCGCTCATGGGCTTGTACGCGACACCGCGCAGAGCCAGCGGGATGAGCGCGATGATGATGAGCGCGTTGAAAATCACGGCAGCCAGCACGGCGCTCTCCGGGCTGTGCAAGCGCATCACGTTTAATGCCGCGATGGCCGGATACGTCACCGAAAACATGGCCGGCAGAATTGCGAAATATTTGGCCACGTCATTGGCGATCGAAAAAGTCGTGAGTGCGCCACGGGTCATGAGCAGTTGCTTGCCGATGGCCACAACCTCGATGAGCTTGGTGGGATTGCTGTCCAGATCGACCATGTTGCCGGCTTCTTTAGCTGCCATGGTGCCGGTGTTCATCGCCAGGCCAACGTCAGCCTGCGCCAGGGCGGGCGCGTCGTTGGTGCCGTCGCCGGTCATGGCCACCAGACGGCCCCCAGCCTGCTCCTTCTTGATGAGATCCATCTTCTGCTTGGGAGTGGCCTGCGCCAGGAAATCATCCACTCCGGCCTCGGCCGCGATGGCGGCGGCGGTTAGCGGGTTGTCGCCTGTAATCATGACGGTGCGAATGCCGATGGCGCGCAGTTGATCGAAGCGCTCGTGCATGCCGCCCTTGACGACGTCCTTCAAGTGAATGACGCCGAGGATTCTGGGGCCATCGGCCACTACTAACGGCGTCCCTCCCGAGCGTGAAATGTGATCTGTGATCTCCGTGAGCTGTGCGGGCACAATGCCGCCCAACTCTCGTGCGAATTCGATGACCGCATCCGTAGCGCCTTTGCGAACGCTGCGGTGATCCAAATCCACCCCGCTCATCCGGGTCTGCGCGGAGAAAGCAATGAACTTCGCTTCATGCTCGGAAACATCGCGGCCACGCAATTGATATTTTTCTTTCGCCAGTACCACGATGGAACGGCCTTCGGGCGTTTCGTCGGCGAGGCTCGATAGCTGGGCCGCATCGGCCAAGTCAGCGGGCGAGACTCCGTCTACAGGAATAAACTCCACGGCCTGGCGGTTGCCCAGGGTAATAGTCCCGGTTTTATCCAGCAGCAGCGTATTGACGTCGCCGGCAGCTTCTACGGCCTTGCCGCTCATGGCCAGAACGTTGTGTTGCATCACACGGTCCATACCGGCGATGCCGATAGCCGAAAGCAGGCCGCCGATGGTGGTGGGGATCAGGCATACCAGCAGCGAAATCAGCACTGTGATACTGGGCACCTTGCCTGCGCCGGTTGCCGTCACGCTGTACTGAGCGAACGGCGGCAGTGTGACCACCGCCAAGAGGAACACCAGCGTCAGTCCCGCAATCACGATATTGAGTGCGATTTCGTTGGGCGTTTTCTGCCGCTGCGCGCCTTCCACGAGAGCGATCATGCGATCCAGGAACGTCTCGCCCGGATTCGACGTGATACGAACCTTGATCTGATCGGAGAGCACTTTGGTCCCGCCGGTAACAGCGCTGCGGTCGCCGCCGGATTCGCGGATTACCGGAGCGCTTTCCCCGGTAATGGCGGATTCATCCACGCTGGCGATGCCCTCAATCACGTCGCCATCGCCAGGAATGATGTCATTGGGGTCGCACAGGACGATGTCGCCCTGGCGGAGCTGGCTAGCGGCCACATTTTCAATCTTGCCGCCGATTTTCATGCAGTGGCCTACGGTTTCGGTCTTGGTCTTGCGAAGGGTGTCGGCCTGCGCTTTTCCACGGCCTTCCGCCATGGCTTCCGCGAAGTTGGCGAACAACACCGTGAACCACAGCCATAGCGTGATCTGAAAAGTAAAGCCGAGATCGGGTGCAGCGGCTCTCCAATCGCGGAACACCAGCACCGTAGTCAGCGCGGCTCCCACTTCCACCACGAACATGACCGGGTTCTTCATCATGGTGACTGGGTTCAACTTGACGAACGAGTCCCGCACGGCCCGCTTGACGATAGGTGGATCAAAAAGCGGCCGCGCGCGGCGCCGCTTCGTCGGGAGAATATTGACCGTCGGGTTTTGAGTTTCCACGAGCATGTTTTAACTCCAAACCGGGAACAAGAGCAAGGAGAAGAGCCGGTGCTGCCTCATCAGAAAATGTTCCACCACCGGGCCGAGCGTGAGTGCCGGGAAAAAGGTTAATGCGCCTACGATCACCACCACCCCAACCAGCAACCCGACGAAGAGAGCGCCGTTCGTGGGCAGCGTGCCGGCCGAGGCCGTCACAACTTTTTTCCGCGCCAGGCTGCCGGCCACAGCCAGCAATGGAATGATCATCAGAAATCGGCCAATCAGCATGGCCATTCCCATGGTGAGGTTGTACCAGGGTGTGTTGGGACTAATGCCGCCAAACGCGCTGCCGTTGTTTCCGGTTGCGCTGGTGTAGGCGTACAAAATTTCCGAAAGACCGTGAGGGCCGCTGTTCCCCAGATTTGCGGTCGCCGGCCCCGGTGGATTCATCCAGCTATTCTTGGCGAACTGAATCACCGCGCCGGTGCCCGAGAACAGCAGAATGCTCCCGGCCAGCACCAGCACGGCCAGCATCACCATCTTGACTTCCTTCTGCTCGATTTTCTTGCCCAGATACTCGGGCGTGCGACCGACCATTAGGCCCGCAATAAAGACGGTGAGGATGGCGAACATTAGCATTCCGTAGATCCCTGCGCCCACGCCGCCGAACACCACTTCACCTAATTCGATGTTCACCAGCGGCACTAGCCCGCCTAGTGGCGTGTAACTATCGTGCATGCTGTTGACTGCGCCGCAGCTTGCATCGGTGGTCACGGTTGCGAATAGGGCTGAATTCGCGATACCGAAGCGAACTTCTTTGCCCTCCATGTTTCCACCGGGCTGGCTTGCCGTGGCGTGGCTCTCAATACCAAGGGAACTCAGGATCGGATTTCCGGATTGCTCTGCAGGGTATGCCACGAACACGCCGGCCAAGAACAAAATGCTCATAGCCGCGAATATGGCCCAACCCTGTCGCGTGTCCTTCACCATCTTTCCGAAGGTGTAGGTGAGGCCAGCCGGGATAACGAAAATGGAGAGCAATTGGATGAAATTCGAGAGAGGTGTAGGGTTTTCGAATGGATGCGCGGAGTTGGCGTTGAAGAATCCGCCGCCGTTGGTGCCGAGCATCTTAATGGCTTCCTGCGATGCGACTGGTCCTTGAGCGATGAGTTGTGCGCCGCCCTCGAGGGTGACTGCCTTTGAGTAAGGGCTGAGATTCTGGATCACGCCCTGCGATACGAACAGGAGGGCGATTACTATGGACAGCGGCAACAAGACGTACACGGTGGCCCGCGTCATGTCGACCCAGAAATTGCCGATCTTTTCGCTGGTATGGCGGGCAAAGCCGCGAATCAGAGCAATTGCGATCGCCATGCCGGCGGCCGCGGAAAAGAAATTGTGCGTGGCGAGTCCCACCATTTGCGTTACATAGCTCATGGTGGTTTCCGGCGTGTAGGCCTGCCAGTTCGTGTTGGTGGTGAAGCTGACGGCCGTGTTGAACGCCAGGTCCGGCGTCATCGCCGTCGCTCCCTGCGCGGCATGCGCCGTTCCGAATCCCTGTGGATTAAACGGCAAGAGGCCTTGGATGCGTTGGATCAGATATGTAAGCAGCAGGCTGACCACACTGAACATGAGGAGAGAGGCGGCGTATCCGGTCCAGCGCTGCTCCTGATCTTCTTGGATGCCGCAAAGCCTGTAGATCAAGCGCTCCAACGGCCGCAACACCGCGTGCAACCAGGTTCGCTCCCCCTCAAACACGCGCGCCATGAACCCTCCCAGCGGTTTCGTCAGCGCGAGCACCGCCAGGAAAAATACGCCAATCTGTAGAAGTCCGTTAGGAGTCACAGAACCCTCCGGTCAGAAACGCTCGGGACGTAACAGCGCGTACACGAGGTACACCGCCAGCCCCAGCGAGATGATGCCTGCAATCAGATAGTCCATTGAACTCCCCTTATAGACGGTCGCAGCCACGAACATAGGCCCAGCTGACCGCGAAAAAGAGCACTGCGATTGAGACGAACATCAGATCCAGCATCATTCGATCCTCTCAAACTACCAGTAGCGCGACACTATGACCGGCTCGCGCGAGCGACCGCGCCAGTTTCGCTTCTGAAGTAGGCCACCAGCTCTTTTTCGTGGCCACGACCACCAGTGAGTTGGGCGGGAGAACTCGCTGCATGCCGAAATCCAAATCTCGAGAGAATATCAACTGCGCATCGACTGCGGTTTCAATCTCGCCGGCGATCACCAATAGCCTCTGCTCCAGGAAATTGAGCGCCACGGCGGATCGCTCCAGAGGGAGCGGAAAGGGCACTATCTGGACGGCGAATAGCGTGATATGCAAATCGAGGTTTCTGACGAGCACCGTTGCCGCCGTCAGAGCCGCTTTTGTTAATTCGACAGACGTGTAGGGCACGAAAACGCGAAGCTCGCCGTCGGTGCTCCGCAGCTTTGCGCGCTTGCAAAAACTGGCCTCGTCCACCGGCAAAACGAACTGATCCGGCGCCTGGGTCTTCGACTTATCGGCCATGCAAACTCAGCGTAGGCGGATAGGCATTAAGAAGTCGTTAAGAAAGTCTTGAGAATTCCTTATTGTTCTAGTAGCCGTCTGGTGATTGAAAACGCTCAATTTCGCGGTAGTGGGACCAAGGTGAAATTTCTCAAACGGACTGGAACGTCCACGTTTGTGTTCTGTGGCTTACACGCCCTCAGGTGCAATTGGGTAGCGAATTTTGCGTCTATTCACGATCCGGGCCTCGCCGCCTCAAGTTCGACGGCCTTGTTTGCATAGAGATTCGCAAGTTCGCCCTAGCAGGATGCTGAAAGCCCTCGCAGACTAAAGTCTGCGCCACCGATCCCTGCTTTGCGCCTCTGCCGACAGCGAGTTCGGTATTCACACGCCCTTTCAGCCTCCAACCTGTCATCCCCTCAATAACATCCACGTCCAGCCGCCGCCGAAACTTCACGCCCATGCTAGCTATTGGCTAAGACGAAACCATGCCCGCCCAAGACCAAATCGACGCCAATCGCCTCAACGCCCTCAAATCCGGCATCGACGCCTGGTCCCACGTCATCCCCGGCGAAGACCCCGCCGAACTTGAAGCCCTCACCGCCGCGTACCTCCTCCACTATCGGCCCGCCGGCCCAACGCAGCTCTCGCTCGTCGACACACTCATCTCCACCGAGTGGATCCAGCGCCGCCTCCGCCGCGTCGAAGCCCAGCTCTGGAATTACCGTGTCGAATGCCTCGACCAAAACCTCACCCATGCCGAATTCGTCGACGCCTCCATCCAACACAATTCCCCTCTCGGCCACTCCTACCAGGAAGCCCTCGATCCCTTTGCCCGCATTCAGCGGCGCATTGATGCCACCAACCGCATGTACCTCCGTACCCTCAAAGTCCTCCAGGACCTCCAGGCCGCGGCGTCCACTCCGGTTTCCGAACCGCCATCACCCCTGCCAGCTCATCCACTTACGCCGCCCATTGGCTTCGTTCCGCCAACTGTCCCTCCGCAGTTTGCCCTTGCACGTGAAAGCGCCAGGCGAGGTGGCGCGGACTTCAGTCTGCGAGGGCTTTTTCAGCATCCTGCTAGTGTTCCGATTCGCTTTGGCGTGATTGCGAACGAACGTCGACCAAGTGCTGATGCGGATCGGGCTCTCGCCGAGGACCTGCGCTGTTCAGGTATTTCCCGATGTATTTCCCGACGGTGTCGGGGGAGACCTGGACGGTAGCCCCTTCGGCTGAAATCAGATATCGTTAAGACCAGCATGCCAGATTGGCTTAGCATTCACGAACCCGTCCTAGTCAACACAATCGGGCACTGTGCCGGAACCGTCATTTTTGGGATGTTGCTGTATTTCTTCCTCCTGAACTGGCGTCGCGCACGGGAAGAGCGCAGCAGGCTACCAGCAGTTGCCGCGGCGCTGGCGCTCGTGTGGAATATTGGCTCCCTCGTTGCGCTGGCGACCGGGCCTGCCAGCGGTATGGTCACGGACATCATCGTGGCCGCAAGTTTCTCGGTATTGAGCCTCTTACCGGCCGTTTTGCTGCACATCTCCCTGGAGTCGCACCATCGGACATTATGGATGAGTGGATATGTTCTGAGTCTCATCGCGGTTGCGCTCCACGTCATTGACCTGATCACGCGGGCGCCGCGCTTCCACTATGCAGCACTCTTACTGGTGACGTTGGGTTTCGCTTGGCTCACCGTGATTTTTGTCATTTTGGAGATGCGGCAGCGAAATCGCGCGGCTATTTCGCGATTGGCTGGCGCGATGGTACTTTTTTTATTTGCGATCTCCTTCGTCCACTTCAGCTCCGAGCACGCACACCAAGCCTGGTCGAAAGAAATAGCCCTCCATCACGCGGGCATACCGCTCGCGCTATTTGTCCTTCTGCAAGACTATCGTTTCCTCCTTCTGGATGCATTCCTACGATTTGTGGTCAATGCGTCGCTGGCAGCGGCCGCCCTGCTGATCTCCATTCGGATCGTCCAGGCCCCCGACTTCGGCCGGCACATCCAACATCCTTTCGATGCTGGGCTGCTTTTTGTGTCGGCGTGTCTCCTACTCACGTTATTCGTTTACATTCGAAACCGGATCCAAGGCTTGCTGACCCGCGTGATCTTTTTGCGGTCGAATGTGGAGGACGCATTGCAAGAGCTTCGGCAATTGGGCCGAGCCACTGATACCGAAGCCGAATACGTTCGCCATGCAGCGGAGTTAATCACCAGTTTCGTGCGGGCGAAACGTTTTGACCTGACCGAAGAAGTCTTTGTCGAAGATGGTGACTTGACAACCCCGGCGACCGTAATGGAAGCAGGCAAATGGAGACTTCCCTCATGGGTCCACGCAGTAGTTCCGTTGCGCTTTTCAAGGGGTGATACCAGATGCCTGCTCCTTGGACCGCGCGACGGGGGCAGGCGTTATTTGAGCGAAGATCTTGTCGTCTTGAGCCGGTTGGCAGCCAGTGTCGTCGAGCAGGTGGAGCAACTCCGTGGCGTTCAGATGCAAAACCTCGTGTCAGAGGCGGAGTTGAAAGCGCTGCAAGCCCAGATTAATCCTCACTTCCTCTTCAATTCGCTAAACACGCTTTACGGAACCATCGATCGAAGCAACGCCCAGGCTCGCCAATTGGTCCTGAGTCTGTCTGAAGTATTTCGTTACCTTCTGCGCACGGACCGCACATTCATCGAGATCGAGGAGGAGTTGAAGATTGTCCGGGCCTACCTGGAAATCGAGAAACTCCGGCTCGGCCCGAAACTGCGGACCGAAATCCACATCGACGATTCCGCCTTGCATGCCACTATTCCCATGCTCTCGATTCAACCACTGGTAGAGAACGCCGTTAAGCATGGCATCGCGCCGCGGACGGGAACCGGCTTTGTTCGGCTCAGCGTCACCGCAGAATCTGACGTAATCTCGATAACGGTTTCTAATTCAGGCGAATTTGACACGCGATCCCTGACAAGCGCGCGCGGCAACGGGGGTATAGGCCTGGCCAATGTGCGCCGGCGCCTGGAGTTGTGCTATGGCGAGGAATCGCGATTCAAGGCACAGGCAGAGAACGGGATCACTAACGTCGGTTTCTTTCTACCGTTGAAACTGGCATCCGCGATGTAACGTGTAGCCATGTCCGCTCATCTGCTGGTCGAGGCCGCACACCCGTCGTTATCGCCCGCCTATCTGAAATTCGTGCGAACCGTCGATGACCGTGTGCTACAAGGATCTGAGCACCCCGGCCCCAGCATGCCCTTGAAGACCTTAATAGTGGACGATGAACCTGTCGCCCGAAAAGTGCTGCGCGAGGAACTCGAATCCATTGAGGACATCGAGATCGTTGGAGAGGCCGACGACGGCGCCTCGGCCGTGCAGAAGATCGTGGCCCTCCAACCGGATCTTGTGCTCCTGGATCTGCAGATGCCGGCGATGGGTGGGTTAGATGTCGTGCGCTGCCTCAAGCACGGAGCCCGCATGCCTGTGATCGTCATCGTGACTGCCTACGATCAGTATGCCTTGGAGGCCTTTGATGCCGGCGCGATTGATTACCTGCTCAAGCCTGTCGGTCAAGAGCGTCTCTCCGAGGCTGTCGAGCGTGCTAGGCGCGTCTCGGGCAGAGAGGCCATTGAGCGTGTAGCGCAGCTTCAGGAAATAGGCGATTCACGTGCTGGCCCAGGTACAAGAAGAATTGTAGGAAAGGTCGGTGAGGAATATTTTCTGCTGAACACGGACGAGATTTACGCCTTCCAAGCAGAGGGGGACCTGGTCTGGATCTTCACCGTAAAGCGAAAATATCTCGCCACGCAAACGTTGAAAGTACTGGAGCAGCGTCTGGCTAACAGCAGTTTTCGACGCATCCACAGAAACGCGTTGGTAAATGTCGATCACGTGCGCAAGATGAGTGCTCTTAGCAGCCAAAGGTGGCTGATCACCCTGAGCAATGAGCAGGAGTTCATTGCGAGCAAGCGTCAGGCGCGAAGTGTTCGTCAACTTCTGAACTGGTGAAGCCAACGGCTCCCATGCACTACTTGAAATACCACTGAATATCGGCCCTGTCGGCAGGCTTGGTTCTGGCCTTATCGAGTACGTAAAGAGCTTCGGAACGAGAGCCGAGCCCTGCTGAGGCATGGAAATCTCCCCACACCCACACCAGCGATCGGGGCACGAATGGAACTCGCGTGCCGGCTTCCAAGTGAACCGCGATCATTTGATCCCGAATGCGATGCGCCGGGTGCAATAGAGTCCCCGCCTCGGGCAGCAATACGAAATCCTGAACCGGCTGATTTTTGACGGTCCCTCGATCGCTGTCCGTCATGTATCCAAGTGCCTGCACTTCTGCGCCGTCACGAATGCTTAAGTTACGAGGCTGGTCCTGCAACAGTGCCGACCAGTTAAGAACGAGATAGTTGCCTGCGCGCGGGTTACTCGGAGTGAGATCGGAGAGATCCGGTTCACTGGTCGAAGCAGTAACGTATATGGTTCCGAGAATTGGCACGCCAGCAACGACGGCGATCAGGACCAACGCGCGAATGTTGTCCCCTCGCGAGATCGTCAGCTTCTTATCATTCGCCCGACGGCTCACCCAGTAAACTTAAACGCGCAAGTAATTTTGGCAAACCAATTTCCGGCAAGTGGGCTAATGTCAGGTATGAGCGATCCAGCGATCTCAATCAGCGGAGAGTGCCTTCAAAGTCGAGAAGGCTACCCACCGCATGTCCGTTCATGGCACAGGTTAGTCCGCTCACCGACGACTTCCATCCATAGATCGGATTTATCTAGGTGTTTACTGGAGGGCTTTCCGACAATCGAACGATGATAAAGCTTACTTCAGGTATTCTCCTGACCTTTGTACTATTCCTGACCGCTGCGCCAGCGAAGGCGCAGATGGGGAATTCCGGGTCGATTGAAGGGGTGGTGAAAGATCAATCCGGCGCGGTGGTTGTTGGCGCTAAGGTCGAGATCAGAATGCCCGTGACCGGCTTTCAGCGGGAGACGATCACGGGGAGCGAGGGGAGCTTCCGGTTCACGAACATCCCGTTCAATCCTTATCACCTAACTGTGACGGCGGGGTCGTTCGCTTCTTATGCACAGGATGTGGATGTGCGGTCCACCGTTCCGATGAATGTGCAGATCAGCTTGAAGCTTGGCACGGCGGAAACGACCATTAATGTGCAGGCCAAAGGCGAGGACCTCGTGGAGAAGGACTCCACCTTTCATACGGACATCGACCAGGCCATCACCGACCGCCTGCCCATCGAGAGCACGACCTCCTCGGTGAGCTCGCTGGTTACGCTGTTGGCACCCGGAATTGCAGCGGACTCGAATGGCCTGTTCCATGCTTTGGGCGACCACGCGCAAAACTCCTTTTCGGTGGACAACCAGCCCATCTCGGATCAGCAAAGCAAGATCTTTTCCAACCAAATTCCCTCGGACTCCATTCAATCCCTCGAAGTGATTTCGGGCGCGCCCCCGGCGGAATTTGGCGACAAGACCAGCCTGGTGATCAAGGTGACGACTCGCTCTGGACTTGGAGTGACCACACCCACGGGAAGGATATACACATCCTATGGCAGTTTTGGAACCGCGAACGCTGGTCTGAATCTAGCCTACGGGGGCCCGAAGTGGGGCAATTTCATCGCCGCGAACGGTTTGCGGACCGGCCGGTTCCTCGACCCGCCAGAGCTTAACGCGTTCCACGATAGGGGAAATCAAGAAAACATATTCGACCGGGCGGACTATCAACTCTCCGCCAAGGATACAATCCACGTGAACTTTGGCTTTACGCGTTCCTGGTTTCAAAACCCCAATACATATGACCAGCAATTGCATACCTGCAGCGCAGGCTTTACTTGCAATGCTTCGGGCGTCGCGCTCGACCCAATAACTGGCGGCGGTCCCATGGGTCCGACGGATCAGCGCTCGCAGATTAAGACGTACAACATCGCTCCTACGTGGACGCGCCTCGTTGGTCCGAACGCCGTGTTGACGTTTGGCGGGTTCTTTCGGGCAGACCAATACAACTTCTACCCCAGCGCCGACCCGTTTGCGGATTTCTCTCCGGCCCTGCAGGCCCAGACCATTGGGCAAGATCGGAAACTCAAGAACGCGGGGCTGCGCTCGGATTTGACCTACGTGAAGGGAATCCACAATATAAAGATGGGAGTGACGTACGAACAATGGTTTCTGACGGAGAACGACAAGCTCGGCACGGTTGACCCCGGCTTCCTTGCGCTCTACAACAGCTTGGATCCAAATGGGAACCCCATTCCCGGCACCACGTGTTTGGACGGATCCGGCAACCCGGTTTCAGCTCCGTGTACCGTCCTTGCGCCCTCCGACTTGACCCGCGGAGGAAGTCCGTTCTTCTTTCGCGGCCATACGAACGTCAAAGAACTCGCGCTCTATGTCCAGGACACGATCAATGCGGGGAATTGGTCATTCAACCTTGGAATCCGTGGAGATCTCTACAACGGGTTTGTGAGCGACCGCCAAGTGGAGCCGAGGCTGGGCGTTGCCTACAACATCAAGCGGACCAACACAGTGCTTCGTGTATCTTACGCGCGGACCATGGAGACCCCGTTCAACGAGAATCTGATTATTGCCAACACCGGATGCGGCGATCCAGTCATCGCCTTTATGGTGCCGCCGCCGAATATCCCATGTGTCTCCACGTCGATTCATCCGGGCTGGCGCAATGAATTCCACGCTGGCCTGGAGCAAGCCTTTGGGAAGTATCTGGTGGTAGACGCCGAGTATATTACGAAGTACACCCACAACGCTTACGATTTCGGTGTCGTGGCCGCCTCACCCCTTGCTTTCCCGATCGCGTGGCACAACTCGAAGATTCCCGGATACGCGGTGCGCATTAGTATGCCGAACTTCCACGGTTTTACGGCACTCTCGGTTCTCTCCAGTGTAGCGGCACGCTATTTCCCGCCGCAAGTCGGGGGTATACCGTTCTTACCGGCGCCCGGCGTCTTCCGCATTGACCACGACGAGCGCTTTAACCAAACATTCCACATGCAATACCAGCCATCTAAGAAGAGCCCGTGGGTGGCATTTAACTGGAGATACGACAACGGGCTGGTGGCCGGAGCAGTACCGTGCTTCGCGCCGACCGCAACGTGTGGCTTTTCTACAGGGCCCAACAATAACGTGTTGATGATTAACAACCTCACAGGATTGCCGCTAACCGCCGACCAGGAGTTTCAGGCCGGGCTCACTTGCAACGGCCAGCCTGAAGCTACAAGCCCCACGGGGCCGGCGCTTGCCTCGTGCCCTGCAGCCGAATTTGGATCCAAATTCATCAAAATACCGGCGCCAGGTAAAGAAAACGACGACCACAATCCGCAACGCATTTCGCCACGCAATCTGTTCGACATTAGTCTGGGCCATGACAATCTCTTCAATGCCGACCGCTACAAGTGGAGCCTCCGCTTCACGGTTATCAACCTGACAAATAAGGAGGCGTTGTACAACTTCTTTTCCACCTTCAGCGGGACGCACTACGTGACGCCGCGGACCGAGACGGTGGAGTTGGCTTTCCACTTCTAAGAAGATTCGACGGGCCTAAGGTCATGCTGACCCGTGAAACTATTTAGGATCTTACTGACATCGCTGCTTGTAATGGGCATCGCGACCGGCATTGCATACGCATACTGGCCTCGATTTCGTCTCTTCATTTTGGTCGTGACTGGCCGCAGCCCAGTGTGCCCCCTGGGGCTTGCTCTGGACAGCCAAGCTCACCTGGACCGGCTGAAAATAGTAAAGGACCGCATTTTAGCCACCAGTCATCTCACCGCCGAGAAGGACGGTCTCGAGCTATGGGACACCCCCAAAGGCCCGTATTGGATCCCAAAAGGCAACCGTTACGTACTGCCATTCAATCTCGCCGAGATGGAAGCCCACATCTATGGGTCAGGCAAGCACTTTGTGAGGGCTGGAGACGTTGTTCTTGACTGCGGCGCCAGTGATGGCGATTTCAGCCGTCAAGCGCTGAATGCCGGCGCCAAGTTGGTGGTGGCGATCGAGCTCTCGCCTGCCAGCGTTGAATGCTTGCGCCGCAATCTCGCGTCTGAAATCGCTGCCAGGAGAGCCATCGTGTATCCGAAGGGCGTTTGGGACAAGAATGACACCTTGCCCCTCAATGTCGACGACCAGAATTTCGCCGCCAACAGCGTGGTCTTCCACACGCCGGGAGCGCACCCCACGGTCCAGGCGCAACTGACGACAATCGACCAGATTGTTAGCGAGCTAGCGCTGTCGCGAGTGGATTTCATCAAGATGGATGTCGAAGGCGCGGAGGTCAACGCTCTCCACGGCGCACGCGAGACTTTGCAGCGATTCCGGCCAAGGCTAGCAATCGCAACGGAACATAAGGCAGATGACGAGACCGCCATACCCAATGCGGTCCGGGCCATTCGGTCCGATTACCAGGCCGAGTGTGGATACTGCGCTCAGTCGAACGGACATGTTCACCCAGAAGTCATGTACTTCTACTGAGAGAAGCTGAACCGGGGAGCCGATCCGCATGCCGCCAAATATCTGCCATTCATTGGTCGTTGAGTGCCGTCCGTAAGAAACTTGCTGGCCGAGTGAGAAAAGCCGTCTATCCTGGAGCGTTGGTGTGGTCGACTAATGTCTGAAACCACTCATCCCGTGCATGGAATGCTCTTCACTGAGGCACTGACAATCCTTGAGGATCGATACGGAATACAAAACATCGAACACGACCTCACCAGTGGTGATGTAGTTATCTATTTACCCCAATCGGAAGACGCTGAGGTGCTGTGGCCCTATGTCTTCACCGAAGCGCAGGCCAGATATCTTGCGGTGCATCCCATCCCAATCGAAGACATCCGTAGGAATGAGTTTCCCCGCGATTGGCCGGCAAGATGATGCTCCGATGGTTCCTGCTTTCGCTTACATTCCTGCTTGGCGCACCCTATGTGCTGCCGGCGCAGGACACCTGGACCGGCGTGGAACGGGTGGTCGCGATCGGAGATGTGCATGGCGATTTCGAGCGGTTCACGGCCGTGCTGCGCTCCGCGGAACTCATTGACAAAGATGAAAACTGGACAGGAGGCAAGACCCACCTGGTCCAGGTCGGCGATGTACTCGACCGCGGTCCTGATGCCCGCAAGGCACTGGACCTACTAATGAAACTGGAACCGCAGGCCGCCAAGGCGGGGGGATACGTCCACGCACTCATTGGCAATCACGAAGCCATGAACCTGTATGGAGACCTGCGTTATGTCCCGGCGGCGGACTATGATTCATTCCGTACGCCAGAGTCCGAGAAGCTTCGCGAGGAGGCATACAAAGCTGTCGTGGAAGAATCGTCAGGCGGCCATGTCGATGAGGCTGGTCGCAAAAAGTGGGAAGCAGAACACCCGCTTGGATATTTCGAACGGCGCGCCCTATTCGGTCCGGACGGGATTTATGGCAAGTGGATCCGCGGACACAACACCGTGATCAAGATTGACGACTCGATTTTCTTACATGGCGGCATCAGCCCCAAATATGCCGGTTACAGCATGAAGAAGATCAACGAACGTGTACGCGAAGAGCTTGACGACTTTCATAAGCTGCAGGGCGGAATCGTGACCGACCAGGAGGGGCCGCTGTGGTATCGCGGATTGGCTAACGGCGACGAGGACGCGCTGGAAGGCCACGTGAAGAAGGTACTCAAGAACTACGGCGTAGAACGCATCGTTATCGGCCACACATTCACCGACGGCGCAGTGACGCCCCGGTTCGGTGGCAGGGTCCTGTTGATCGATATCGGACTGGCCAGGCTTTATGACAGTCTCGGGCGAATGGCTTGCCTCGTGATCGAAAACGGCAAACCTTACGCCCTGCACAGAGGCACAATGCTCGAACTCCCCAAGGATTCCACGACTGATATGCTCCGGTATCTGAAGCAGGCTGCCGCCCTCGATCCAACCCCGTCGTCTTTGTCCAAGCGCATTGCCGCGCTGGAATCTAAAATGCACTAGAGAGGTCAGGGAGCTGTTGTTTGCAGCTTTGGATGAACGTTCTAAGCTAAATTAGGTGTACCCTATGGCGAAAAAAGGAAGTAAAGCAAAGCGAAATACCGTCACCAAATCCCGTCGGCCGCGCAAAGAACGGAAGGGCATGTGGTCGAAGAGCGATTGCCGAGGTCCCGCTGATCGGGCCGCGTACGTGGGCTTCGACATGCCTATCAAGGCTCTGCGGACCAACGCGATTGGTCTGCGTCCGAGTGCCCGAAACCTCGGAGGCGTTCCGGCTGGACCAATCTCGGTGGACAGAGCGCGCCGCCGCATTGCGACCGAAGGCGGTGCCGGTGGAGGCGCACCCTGTCCAGTCAACGTCACTCGACAGTCGTCGTCTGGGGCTCTTATCACGACGCCCAAGGTGGTGCTCCTTTGGTGGAGCACGTACTTTTGGGATCGTCACCTGACTGAGAGGCACTATTACAGGGATGCTCTCCACACAGTTGGAAACGATGCGGCATTCTGGAATCGCTTGAGCGAGTATGGCGTCACGGGCGGTTCGGTTGCGGGGACACTCGATCTCACCCGATTCGGTGGGCCCTCGGTGAGCGTCAGCGAACAGGCCATTCGCGACGCGCTAACGTACCGTTTTAACGTGTCGAATATTACGCCGGACCAGAACACCATTTACGTCGTAATGCTGCCTAACGGTATAACGTCAGCATACGACACATCCAACGGTTTTATTGGCCATCATCAAACGTACACTTACAACGGACAGAACGTTTGGTATGCCGTGGTTGAGTACAGCACAGACACAAGAACGACGCTCAACGTCATCACCCACGAAGTCTACGAAGCGGCGACGGATCCGGATGTCTCGACTGGCTATTGGGATCCGGCAAACGGCGGTGAAACGGAGATCGGTGACCTCTGCAATCTCCAAACTGAGATAATAGATGGCTATCCTGTGCAGCAGGTCTGGTCGCAAAAGGGATGCAAGTGCATTTAGCTTGGGGGAAATGGCTGTTCATCACAGTTCCCAAGCTATTTCGAACCCCGACGAACTTGGTTCCTCTCCTCTAGGGACGCACAGCACCATCGCAGTCCTGGCTCGTAAGATAGCGCGTTTCTCAGAGAATGAGCTGCGGCTGAGAGTCTTTGAACCGAGAAAAAAGCGGACCGTTACCTAAATTCTGGCCTTCTGCGCGCTCCTTGGCAGCATCCGCGTCGAGTTCAGGATGAAAGTCAACTCGGACGAAACATGGATGAACGCCGCGAGTAGAGGATTGAGCATACCGAACCCTGCAAGCAACACGCCGAAGCTGTCAACAACAATCGTTCCGTAGAAGTTCTGTATGATGATCTTCATGCACCGGCGGGCAATGCGCACCGTTTCTACAAAGTTGCTGAGATCACTGCCGATCAGCACGATATCGGCGCTCTCCCGCGCGACATCCGTCCCCGAGCCCATGGCTACACCGACGGTCGCCTTGGTGAGCGCGGGGGCGTCATTGATGCCGTCCCCCAGCATGGCTACCTTTCGGCCGGCATCGATCAGCTCCGTGACCTTCTGCAATTTCTGCTCGGGCAGAAGCTCCGGATAAACGCCGCTCACTCCCAAAGCTTTCGCCACACTCTCAGCGACGGCTTTGGAATCGCCTGTGAGAAGCAAGATCTTGAGACCCATTTGCTTCAAATCCTGCACGGCAGTTACGGCTTCGGTCCGCAGATTGTCTGCTATCAGGATCGTTCCTAAAAACGAGCCGCGGCGTGCCACCAGCACTTCGGTTGCGCCCTCGTCATGATTCCGGTCTGGAATCTGAATGCCCAACTCGTGCATCAGCAAGCCATTGCCCACGGCAATCGAATCGCCATCGACTATGGAAGTGATTCCTTTGCCCGGTGTGTAACGGAATTCACCGGCATCCTTTAGCGAAATAGATTGCTCCACTGCCTTGCGCACAATTGCGTTCGCGAGCGGGTGCTCGGAGCGCCGCTCAGCGAGTGCTGCCGTCTCCAGGACAGCCTGCTTGCCAATGCCGTCGGCAGGTATCACCTCAATCACCTCAGGCTGTCCGAAGGTCAAGGTTCCTGTCTTGTCGAAGATGACCGTGTCCACCTGCGATAGCAGTTCGAGAAATAGACCGCCCTTGATGATGGAACCTTCACGGGCAGCGCGCCCGATGGCGCCGAGAACTGCGAGTGGTGTGCCGGCAGCAATCCCACAAGCTCCTGCCACGATGATAACCGAGATGGTCGATCGCGCGTTATGCGTGATCAGCAGAGTGAGAGCGGCGGCGCCCAAAGCGAAGTACACCAGATAGCCGGCGAGCCGGTCTGCTGTTCTTTGGATCGGCGCGCGCGAACGTTCCGCCCGCTCAACTGCCTCGATAATTTTCCCGAAAGTCGTGTCGTGCCCTAGGCGGTCGGCGCGGATCTCCAACGCGCCCGACTGGTTGATCGTGCCGGCGTAGACCAGCGCCCCGGGAGTTTTTTCAACCGGCATGGATTCGCCGGTAATAGATGCTTGGTCGACAAACGACTGTCCGTCGAGCACCGTTCCATCTGCAGGGATCCGGCTTCCCGGATTGATCAGCAGATGATCGCCGACTCGAATCTCAGTGATCGGAAGCTCGCTGACCCTGCCATCGCGGCGAACGGATCCGCTGCGAGGCATCAGGTTGACCAGTTCCTCAATCGCGCGGCGGCCCTGCCCAACCGTGAGACCCTCCAACACTTCCGCAGCCAGAACAAAAAGGGTGATCACCAGAGCCGTAAAGAACTCGCCAACCACCAGGGCGGCAACCAGTGCGATGGTCATCGAGAGCTCCATCGTCATCCGGCCTTGGAATATGTTCTCCACAGCCTCTTTGAAAATGGGGTAGCCGCCGATCAGTGTGGCGGCAATGCCGATAATGCTGAAGTGCGCCATCGGCTCCCAAACGTGGAACCAAACCGCAGCCGCAGCCAGCGCGACGAAAATAATCCGAACCAGGTCTAGCCAATCCACTCCGTGTGCATGTTCATCATGATCGTGGTCATGATGCTCACCAGGTTCGTCGTGTACGTGTCGAACTGCAATCTCTGTCGCGATGTCCGTGTTTAGGGAATCGATCTCAGGGTCACCTGTGTGTCGAATGGATGGCATGACTCGCTTTCCTTTAAAAGCTTTACTCACTTCATATAGCTGTGGACAATGTCGATCAGTTCTTCGGCTGCTCGCTTTTGCCGTGGTTTGGGCCTTTCATTTTCGTCAAGAACGTGACACCGGATATGGCCCTCGAACAGCTCAGCCATAAAACCGTTGAGAGCTCCCCTGCAAGCCGCGACCTGTTGCAGCACTTGGTGACAATCGGCTTCCTCGGAGAGCGAACGCTCAATCGATTCCACCTGTCCTTTAATTCTGCGAATGCGTGTAATCAACTTCGCCTTATCGCGTTTTGTGTGCGCCACAAGGGCCTCCGATAATACTCCCCCCCAGTATAATCACTTTTCCGGGCAACCTCAACCTTAGCCGGGACTGAATCTCTACACAAGCGAAATCTCTGTGCGGGCTGGTGTTGGCGGCGAGCGGGATCGAGAGGACGGTGAACGGGAGTGAAGTAGTGGATGGATCCGTTCCGGTCTCTGCTCATCGCAGTCACCGGGGGTGGACGACAGGACTATTCGGCCAATGTATTGCCCTGGGAACGAGTGCGATCGTTCGGTCCAGCAATTACCGAGATTCCGGAGGCAAGGATCTGGCTCAGGCGCACGGAATCCGTACGATCGCCAATTCGGACCCGCAGAGAGGCGTTGCGCGTTCCCGTTTCCACTCGTGATCGCCACGCCGGGCTTCAATCCGAGTCGCGTCATCTCGCGCAAAGCCGCGGCGTCGCGGTCCGACACGCTGCTGATTACGGCTGGTACGCCACAGGCCCATCTTGATAGCAGCACCTCTTCGCGCGCCGGAAGCGCGCCGCTTCGCTCGGGGATCAGGTGCCCGTGTGGATCGGTTTGCGGGTCCCCCAATTTCGCCGCGATGCGATCTTCCAGCCGCTCCGAGATGAAATGCTCCAGCCGTTCCGCCTCATCGTGAACCTCGTCCCACGAGTAGTCGAGGAAATCGTGGAGGAAACGCTCCAGCAAACGGTGATGGCGAAGAACCTCCAGAGCGCGCATCTTCCCGGCCGCAGTCAAACGCACGCCGTGGTGCTTTTCGTATTTCACAAAAGGCGGCTTTTGTGCCGCGAGCTTTTGCAGCATTCCAGTTACGGAAGCGGCACGGACACCGAGATGCTGAGCGAGGGCGTTGCTGGTCACCCGTTCCTGTTCAGAGCCGCCCAGCTCCAGTATCGCTTTCAAATAGTCGTCTACCGATTCCGTGGTGTAGGGTCCTGTGCTCTAGGTGGCACTAAATCCTAGATTACCCTCATCATCGCGCGGCCGCAATCGGCCAAATCGATGGTTTGAATCCTCAGCACTTGACGTGAAGGAGGCCGTGACGCTATAATTTAGGCATGCCTAAATTCTGGGTGAGCAATCTGCTCTTCTTGATGCCGCCCCTGGCATTCCTGGCCTCCACTTTGGCGATGCGGGTTCCGGCGTTGGCTCAGGGCGAGACGACGAGCGCGATCGTCGGCTCGGTCACCGATCCGACCGGCGCGGCGATCCCCGGCGCGACCGTGACCGTCACCAACATAGAGAATGGCCTGAAACGATCCGTGAAAACGGACGACTCCGGGCGGTTTAGCTTTCCGCAACTCAAGCCCGGCATGTACTCGGTGAAAGCGGAAGCAGACCGCTTTGAAGCACAGCAGAACAACGCCGTGTCCGCTGGCCTTGGGCAGAAGCAAACGGTCGATTTCAAGCTCAACATCGCATCCGCCAGCGAAAGCATCCTGGTGCAGGAGCAAGCGCCGCTGATCAACCCGGAGAATCCCAATACCTCGACGACCCTGACCGCCCGATCCATCGAAAACCTTCCGAATCCGGGTGGCGACATGACTTACCCGCTGCAGTTTGCCGCCGGCGCTCTCATCAACACCGCCGGCAGCGGCAACGACTTCGTCGGCGGCACGAACGGCTATGGCAACGTCCAGTTCAATGGCTTGCCGTCTCTCTCCAACGGCTATATCGTCGATGGACTGGAAACCAACGATCCGCTGACCAATCTGAACAGCGGCCTTTCGACCAATCTGGTGCTGGGATTGAATTCGATCGCGGAGGTGACGGTCAACACGGTCTCCTACGCGGTCGATCAGGGCCGGTACGGCGCCTCTCAGGTCAACTACGTCACGAAGTCCGGCGACGAATCGGTTTCACGGAAACCTGTATGAGCTGTGGAACGGCTCGAAGTTCAATGCCGCCGATTTCTTTACGAACGCCACGGCCGGAAACCACAAGCCGCGCTCCACGGTGAATCACTTCGGGGGCAGTCTGGGAGGCCCGATCCTCCACGACAAGCTGTTCTTCTTCTTCGATTCCGAATGGGTTCGGATTGCGCTGCCGATCGTCACTGCCACGACAGTGCCGACGCCGGCATTTCAGGATTATGTCCTGCAGCAATTGCCGCGCGGCGGGGTGGACTCCGTAACCGGATCGACTTATCAGCCAGCGCCCCAACTCGTGCCGTTCTACAAGAAGCTCTTCTCCCTGTACGGCAATACCGCGGGGACGCCGCTGCGCGGTGCTCGGCTGTCCATTCAACAGCGATGGGACCGCTGCGGGCGGCAATCCGCCCAATGGAAACGGTTGCGCGAACCGCCAGAGCATTTCGCATTCGAGCGACGATCGCGAGCAGGTGCAAACGGCTCGCATCGACTACAACATCGATCGCCAAGAACATGGCCTGGTTCCGGTTTCAGTCCGACACCGGACTTCAGGCCGCCTATACCGATCCGATCAATCCGCTATTCAACGCCATCTCTCCGCAGCCGCTTTACTCATTCGCATCGGGCTACACGCATGTGTTCTCCGGGCATCTGGTGAACTACTTCAATCCGGCGTTCTCGTGGTATCGAGAGCCTGTTCGGGCCAGCCGACCTTCAGAAGACGCTGGCGGCGTTTCCAATCGTCCTCCAGGGCAGCGGCGCCAATGCGCCGTTCACCACGCTCGGAGGGCTCGACAATACGTGGGTGCAGGGCCGGCGCGCCACGCGCTTCTTCATCAACGACAATCTCGCCTGGACGGTCGGCTCGCACGAACTCCGGTTCGGAACCAACAGCCGGATCTTCCGCCTGAACGATTATGATTTCGGCGAGGGCGTGGTTCCGCTGGTCACCTACACGACCCTGCCGCAATTCATCTACGGTGTTGCATCGACGGCTTCGAAAACCTTCCCGCTGGCCAATTCGCAGCCGTACAACTTCCTCAATCTGGACTTTTATGCGCAGGACACATGGAAGCTGACGCGCACGTTGACCTGGACCTTCGGCGTCCGCGATACGTACAACTCAAATCCCCTGAATCCGCATAACGCCGTGGCGCGCCTCGCCGGGTCGTTCGATTCCATTTCCCACGACGTGAATCAGCCGCTGAGCCAGGTGATTCGGACGCAGCAGAGCGACGATTTTCGCCGCCACGCCTGCCGCGATCCTGCAGCCGAGAACCGCCATAGCGTGGCAGATCGCGCCGCAGCACGGTGCTGCGCACCGGGTTCGGCCTGTTCAGCGACATCCTGCCGGGCAGCGTCGTCGATCTCGTGGGAACGAATCCTCCCTACTCGAAGACCTTTCAGGGCGGACTGCTGGGCACGGTGGGGGAGTGGCGATTGCGCCAGGAGTTCCGAACAGCGCTATCGATGCGACTGCGGCGGCGAATCAGCTATTCAACTCCGGGCTTCGCGCAAGGCCAGCTTTCCTGCGCCTCGCCGCTGGCGAATCCGAACTCCTGCCTTCCGCCGATTTCGATCACTGCGGTTCCGGATGGCAAGCTCCATGCGCCTTACTTCATGCAGTGGAGCTTTGCCGTCGAACACCAAGTCGGCAACGCCCTCAACCTGCGAGCTCAGTATGTAGGCACGCGCGCGGTCAACCAGCCCTATGAGACGCAAGTGAACGGCTATCAGACCGTCTGCGACGGCTGCTTCGCGCCGTTCCCATACGGGCAGCCGAAAGATCCGCGCTTCGGGCCAGTGACGCAATTGAGCACCGGCGCGAACAGCCACTACAACGGTCTCCAGTTAACGGCCGACAAGCGGCTGGGGCACGGCATTCAGGTCCAGGCCAACTACACCTGGAGCCACTGCATGGACACGGTCTCGAACGGCGGATTCCTGCCATTCGCCGCCGGAGCCATTCTTTCGCCGCTGCCGGGTGAGCTTGGCCGCCAATACGGTCCCTGCGACTACGACGTGCGGCACAACTTCACCGCCCAGTACGTTTATCAGTTGCCGATCAAATTCCGGAATCACATGCTGGCCCGAGCGCTGAACGGATGGCAGGTCTCTGGCACCGTGTTTTGGCATAGCGGCCTGCCATTTTCGGTCTTGAGCGCGCCGTATTCCGCCAACGGAAACGGCATCGTTCAGGGCAGCGGCCCGCAGTACGCCAGCGTGATTCCCGGCGTACCACTGTACGAACACAATCCAATCCCGGGCGTCACTCAACCTGGAACGATCCAGTGGCTCAACCCTGACGCGTTTGTTTCGGTCGTCGATCCGAGCACCGGCGCCTGTGCCGGCGGCGACAGCCCGAAGAATTGCCAGTTCGGCAATCTCGGCCGGAACGCATTGCGCGGTCCCGATTTCTTCTGGAGCGACCTGTATCTGACCAAGTGGTTCCAGTTGACGGAACGCGTGAAGCTGCGCATCGACGGTCAATTCTTCAACGTCTTCAATCACCCGAATTTCGGTCTTCCGGTTTTGGGGTACGCGGGAATTCCGGGCAAGCCTTCCACGCAGACCGGATTCGGAGCGCTCAGCTACCCGACTTCGCCGCCGACGGGACTGCTGGGCGTCGGATTGGGCGGGGACAGCTCGCCTCGGATGATTGCATTCCAGGCGCGATTGGAGTTCTGAAGCTGCCCCGATACCGCTGCGACAGGCATCGCCCAAAGCAACCCCTTTAAGAAGTAGGTTTATGTCACGAATTCCGGTACAAATGTAGGATCTCGCTTATACGCTGTTCGTGGCGGCATCCTATTATTAGTACTCTGCCGCCCGAAGTTCCAGAGGCCAAATCCTTCGTAACTGGTTCAGCTTGGGTTGGCCGCTGTTTTCGAGCGTTGCGCAGCAAGAGGCTAAAGCCGCCTTCGAGCAGCACGTGCGCAGTTATCCGTTGGCCGCTTAGGCCTCTCGCCACACCATTCAACCCGGAGGTACGGGATCGAGGAGCTCTTAAGGCACCGCCAAATGGCTTAGGGTTCAAACGAATAACCGGACTTCCGGCTCGCGTGCGGACCATCATGCCTATTCCCGTTCGAACACCAGAATGTTCGGCGTGCCTCGATCCGCGGGGTGCACTGTCTGCGTCAGAGTTTTGAAATCGGGAGAAAGCTCCATCTGCTGGGTGTCCGTGACCTTGTCCTTGATCTTGTCGGTGATTTCCAGAGTGCGCTCGTTCAGGCGACGTGCCGAGTAGGCAGAGCCCGCGGGCACATCCGGGCCGACGTTGGGATAATCTTTCCCATCAAATCTCAGATTCAAAGTCTGATGCGCGGCAGGAGTAAGGAATGTGAGGCCGTCACCCTGGTAGGACTCGATCTGAAACTCGACGACTGAGTTCACTTCTTCGCTCGTGCTTTCCCAGGTGGCCACGAAGCCCGAGCCGGGCGTGGTGCGCTTGTAGACGTAGTCGAGACTCAAGGTGGACCCATCCTGCTGGTTGGCTCGAAAAGCATCGGTGAGCGTCCGGCCGTCTTTGGAGAGCATCCAGGTCCCGGTAACGAGCGTGCGGCCGTCCTTCTTGCGGACGATCTTCCAGGCGTCGGGCCCCCCGACGGTAATGGACACGGTGGTGCCGGAGAGGCCAGGCTGGTCGGTCCCGTCGGCTACGATGGTCTCGACACCGCCGCCGAAGTCGAGGGCGTACTTGTTAGGCCCGGCGACTTCAACTTTCATTCGGTCGGTAAGTTTGCTTTTGGACGGGTTCAGCTTCCATTTGCCTACAAATGGGTCGTTCGAGGGCCATAACGTGCCTGTTGCCAGACCGGCAACCAGCAGCCAGCGAAAAGAGCGCTTCGGCATTGAATTCCTCCCTGGCGTATTCGGGTTCAAACATCGGATTGAAAGCTGAACCTGCCTCCCGTTGCCCGATAGATCCGCTGGCCCGGCATCGCCGCGAGCGACAGGGATCACTCAAATCGCCGTCACGGCTCGGGAAACCAGAGGGCGACAGACTGCTTGACCGATTTCGCAAAGTAGGACGCGAGTCCATAAGGCACACGAGGCGCCAATGCAAATGCTTGAAAATGCGCGGGCCTTCCAGCGTTGAAGTGTCCGGTCTTGAGATGATTCGTCCGCTACCGGACAGATGTTGCTGCATAACGTCCGGTGGCTCCGGTCTGAAGACCAGCGGATGCTGTTTACAGTTGTAATGATTCGGCTGCGATTCAACACCTTCCGCAGCGAAAGTCCCGAGGGCGGCACAGGCGAAGTTGAGGAATCTCTGTCACCCGGAGTGCGCTCCGCTAGCTGAGCCTCTCGGCAATCGGAGACAATGCAATTGCTGAGCAGTCGCCGTCTGACAAGTGCGGCCAATGGTTCGGAAACGGGGATCGAGGAGATGTGCGGCACCGTCTAGCGACCGCGGGAACCGGACTTACCAGGCACTGATTTACTTTTCCCGGCGCTGCTAACCCTCGGTTCAACCCACTCGTCAAATCCGCGAGAAACTGTGGAACTGGGCGAGCCACTGCGACGTTCTTCTAGCAAGAGTTCGCCAGACTCCAAGAGCGGCTTAAAAAGGCTATTCTCTGAGGGGTGAAGACATGCTGCGAGACGTGCGATTCGGACTTCGGATTCTGCTAAAACAACCAAGCTTTAGCTTGATTGCGATGCTGACCTTGGCGTTGGGAATTGGAGCGACCTCGGCTGTGTTGAGCTTGATTCAAGGGGTGCTTCTCACCCCGCCGCCTTACCAGCGGCCACAGGAACTGGTGCTCGTCACAACCGCCCGAACTGACGGTCAAAGAATGGACAGTCCGCGCGGCTGGCCAGCTCAGCAATGGATGGAATGGCAAAAGCAAGCGAAATCCTTTCAAGGAATTGCCGCTTACGACTGGACCTTCAATTTTCTGATCCGCACTGATGGCAGCCAATCGATGCAGGGCATGTGGGTTACGGACGACTATTTGCCCGTGATGGGACTAAAGGCAGTTGTGGGGCGGGGCTTCGAGCCGTCAGATTTTGGACGAGGGCCGGTGAGGGTGGTTCTCCTGGGGTACGAGTTTTGGCAGCGCACGTTCAATGGCGATCCACAAATTATCGGCAAAACTGTGCGCATCAGCCGGTGGGACGTGCCGCCTACAGTGGTCGGGGTGATGCAGCCAGGAGTGCGCTTTCTGCCTTCGCCAGGGGCGGCGAAGGAGCCGAATTACGACGTCAACGCGACGGTGGATTTTTGGATACCGGCAGCGCCGGACCCGAAAAATCTGAAGGACCCATATTGGAATCTGGTGGCGCGACTAAGGGATAGAACAACGCAACGGCAGGGACAACAGGAACTGGCCCTCCTTGCCGCGCGCGAGGCACAGTCGGAGAAGGATTTCGAAGGGTTTGTGCCGCAACTCGAATCCGTGGCGGAAGAAATGAATCAAGATGGCCGCAGGATTTTGCTTCCATTGCTGGGAGCGGCAACGCTGGTTTTGTTGATTGGCTGCGGCAACGCGGCAGGGCTGCTGCTGGTGCGCGGACTGCAACGCCAGCAGGAATACGCGGTGCGTAGCGCACTAGGGATGGGACGCATCGCTCTTTTGCGACAGGTCTCCACCGAAAGTCTATTGCTGGCCTTGATGGGCGGAGCACTTGGAGTGGGGCTGGCCTTCGGCGTTGTGCGTTTATTCAAGTTAATTGCCGGACATGCCGTTCCGCGGCTTGATGGCGTGACGGCTGGGTGGACATTGCTGGGGTGGGGATTGGGCGCCGCGGTGCTCGCTTCGGTCTTTGCTGGAGCTTTGCCAGCGTTGCGGGCCTTCCGGTTGGATCCGATGGCGGTATTAAAGGATGCCGGGCCGAAAGGGACGGCAGGAATCGGCGAGCGGCGGTTACTGCGCGGAGTCACCATGGTGCAGACGGCACTGACGCTAGCGCTGCTGGTAGGCGCCGGGCTGTTGATTCGCACGATGGCGAATATCGCGAAGGTCCCGTCAGGCTACAACAGTGAACACATTTTGACCATGAGCGTCACAGAAGTGCAGGGCAGGTCGACCTGGGGTAGTTTTCATCGGCAGGCTTTGGACCGAGTTGCGGCACTTCCGGGTGTACAGTACGCTGCGTTTGCGTGGGGAGTCCCGTTGACAGGCAACAATTGGCCGGCGACTTTGGAAATCGAAGGACAGCCTCCGGCGTTGAAGGAGAGCGACAAGACCGCTCTGCCCCTGCGCGCAGTCACGCCCGATTATTTCAAATTGATAGGAGTGGCGTTGATTGCGGGACGGGAATTGCGCTCGACCGACGACGATAAATCGCCGCAAGTAGCGATCGTGAACCAGGAGTTCGCAGACCGTTACTTTTCGCATGAGGATCCGATCGGGCGGAAGTTCTGGATGAACGGCCGGAATAAGCCTGGCACGGAAATCATCGGCGAAATCTCCAACAGCCGCACCGATGACCTCACACAAAAGTCGGCGCCGGAGATTTATCTTCCCCTATGGCAGGCGAATGCGTTTTCGAAGCATTTAGTAGTGCGAACGTCGGCAGATCCACGCGCCGTGGTGGTTGCGGTGGAGCGCGAGCTGCACGCCGTCGATCCAACGGCCGCTATCGAGAACGTGAAGACCCTGGAGCAGATTCGCGATGATTCGCTGGCCTCCCGCACCTTCGCGATGCAGTTGCTGATCGGGTTTTCGCTGGTGGCAAGCGTCCTGACACTCGTGGGAGTTTACGGTGTTCTTTCACTGTCGGTCGCTTCCCGGAGACGGGAGCTGGCGATTCGCAGCGCCCTTGGCGCTGAGCAAAAGGACATTCGGAAGCTGATCTTCGGCGAAGGGTTTCAATTGATTGCCGCCGGTGTGCTCGCGGGAGTTGCACTGGCGATTGTTTTGTCGCGTGTGCTTAGGTCGTTCCTATTCGAGGTGCAGCCCGGCGATCCCGCTACGTTGATCGTTGCTGGAGTACTGTTCATCGGAGTCGCGCTACTCGCCTGCTGGGTACCGGTTCGCCGGGCGGCACGGGTCGATCCGATGGTGGCGTTGAGATACGAGTGAGGCACGTCATTGTCGCGAGTGGTCGCCTCTACTTTGACTCGGACCGAGCTATTCAGTCGTCCGCGCGGCCTCCAAACGGGGTTCTCGTAATCTGCATAGCCAGATTGACCTCCATACTGAACACCACGGCTTAGGAGGCCGGCAGTATGGCGCGTCGGAAAACGACGGCGAAGCGACCCAAACCTAAAACAGTCCTTCGGCCCCCCGACCTGGAACAGTCGGAAAATGCGGTGTTGAATTCCCTCGCCGCACGACACAAATAGTTGTGCGAATAAGGTAAATCTTTTGCGAAAGAATCTTCGGTGACCGTGCTTACGGTCGTCTGCGCATTTGATTCAACTTGGGAATAGGTCACGCCAGAATGCGGCGAACCAAGCGGGCAGCTATTTGACGTTGGACCGAACCCTGAGCTGGGACCGCCCGCACAGGCATGCTCTGTAGAGTGTCCTGAGCAGCGGGAATATTCCGGTGACTGAGACAGTATCACATAGCAGCAAGGGCATTTCAGAAATTCGAAGATATGTACGGCGTGTTACATGCTTAAAATGTCAAAGTCATCTTGTGTATTCCAGGCGAGCGCGAACTGGGCATCCATTCTCGCGAGATGGTGGATGAGACCTTCGAAGGCTCCAAGTAGCAGCTTCTAATATGACTAAAGTCGTAAGAATTCTATTGGCCGGAGTGTGTGCTGCGATCTTCGCGATCGCGCTGTCGTTTATGCACCCGTTTGGGGACCCCCGACAGGTCAACGCCTCTGCTGGCCAGTTGCTCGCCGGAGCGCAGGTTCCAGAGCCGTTGCGAAAACTTGTGGAGCACAAGTGTGGCAACTGTCATTCGGAGACAGTTGAGTGGCCGTTTTACTCTCGCGTTGCGCCCGTTTCCTGGCTGTTGGAACGCGATGTCTTGGAAGCTCGCGAACATATGAATCTCTCGCGCTGGAACAATTACAGCAACCAGGAGAAGTCGGATCTTCTTTCCAGATTGGCCGCGAAAGCTCGCAGTGGGGAAATGCCGCCCACCCGGTACACAGCGATCCATGGCGATTCCAAACTCCTAACGGAGGAACAGGACTCTCTATACGACTGGGCCAGATCGGAACGCAAGCGCTTAAGAGCCGAAGGTCAGCAAACAAAGAGTGAAAAATGATCAGAGAACGAGTTATCAACACGAGTCGACCCGCGCAACCCGGCGCGAGCCTTGCGCTTGCTGTCCTGGCGCTTATCGCGTCTGCGGCGTTGCTGCCTTCCCAAGCCAACGGGGAGGGCGGGCAAGACGGGCAGGCCCTCTTCCAGAAGCGTTGCGGCGGGTGCCATGCCCTAGACGCCGATCATGAAGGTCCCCGCCTTAGGGGCGTGGTGGGAAGAATGGCCGGTACGATCAAAACCTTCAAATATTCGGAAGCGCTCAAAAACGCAAAACACACGTGGGACGAAGCCAAACTGGACAAGTGGCTGACTGATACAGAGTCCGTCGTGCCGGATAACGATATGGCGTTTCGCGTTCCCAAGCAAGAGGAGCGTGCGGCTATCATCTCGTACCTAAAGAGCCTGTCAACTCCCTAGCTTGCCAGCGCAGCAATCTGATTCGCGAGTGATTCCGGTCTTACCGGCCCATGTTGAAACCCTTGGACGAGAGACGGCCTCAGAAAGGCCAGGAATAACGGAGATGAACCCATAGTCCAAACAATGCTCAATAGTTCAACTAGCGTCTGGCTAGGCATTACATTCGTTCTCATAGGGGCCATTAATGTCTGGCTTATCTTGCAGGCGTCCGCCCGGGTCAGAGAAGTAAAAGCAAGCGTCCGGTTAATCGCTGCCCACCGAATCGGAGGATATCTCTTCATCTCGCTGTTCTGTGTGATGGGCTATTTCATGGTCTCCCGGCTGGGGGATGTGGGGGGTGCAGCTTCGCCAGGCACCATAATTCACTTGACCTTGGCGATGGTCCTAAGCCCTCTTCTGTTCGTCAAAGTTCTGGTCGCTCGTTATTACAAGAGTTACTACTCTGTTCTGATGCCGATCGGACTGGTGATTTTCGTTCTGTCGTTCGTTCTTATCGGCATTACCGCGGGTCCATCTCTCGCTCATCATGCCAGGATGCAAACCGTCTCGCTTGCGGCCATCGACCTGCCGTCGGCTGCCATTGATATCAATATGGCGTCCACAACGATGGAGAAGCGCTGCTCCAAGTGCCACAACCTGGACCGCATTGTTGGAGCTCGCAAAGACGTCCGGGGTTGGCTGGCGACCGTGAACCGCATGCGCGCGCTGCCTGATTCAGGAATATCAGAAGCAGATTCCCGAATTATCGTTTCATACCTGGCCTCTCAGATGGCGCCGCGGGGGACAGTAGGATCAGCGGGCCTAGAAGTCGCAAGAGCGCTCGTGGACCAGCGGTGCGCGCGTTGCCACAACTTGGATCGTGTCTATAAGGCTGTACAATCGCCAGAGGAGTGGACTGCCACGGTCACTCGCATGGCCGGTTATGCTGCTGGCAGCGCGGGAGCATTGCAGCCGGGCGAAGAGCAACAGATCATTGCTTATCTTTCAGCTGCTCAAACGCCTGATGCTGTCAATCAGAGGAAAGCTCAGTCCATCGCCGCTTTATCTATCGGCCGGAGCTTCGTGGCGAAAACAGCCTCATCTGCGCCGGATCAAATTAAAACGCGCGGTGGATATGACAGCAAGATGATCGGCTTCATCTCTGTCGTGTGTTTAGGCATGCTCACCCTTATCATCCGGCGACCCGCTAGAGCGGCGGTTGCGAATGCGAAATCAGACAGAACTGCAGGAGCGCCGCAAGGATCGGTAGGAGCTGTCCGCGTCGCGGCTCCATCCTTAAGTGGGCCGCTGATCCTGAGGTTGGCCAGCATCACAGCGCAAACTTCGGATTCAAAGACCCTGCGATTCATTGTCCCCAATGACCGGAAGCTCAGCGCGCGCCCCGGCCAATTTCTTACTTTTTCTTTCCTGTTCGACGGGAAAAAAGTGATCCGGTCCTATTCGATCTGTTCCTCGCCTGTCCGATCGGGTTACGTCGAGATTACGCCAAAACGTGTAAGCCAGGGGTGCGCTTCGCTATTTCTGAACGACCGGGCGCCGGTTGGAATGACGGTCGAAGCCACCGGCCCCTTTGGCCAATTCTGCTTCGACGAGAGCAAGCACCGGAGCGTTGTTCTGGTTGCGGCTGGAAGCGGGATTACACCTATGATGGCGATGCTTCGCTATATGGACGACCTCTGCCTCGAGACAAATGTAACCCTGCTGTACTGCGTTCGCACCAGCAGCGACATCATATTCGAGAGCGAGTTGGAGCAATTGCGATCCAGGCTGAAGAACTTTCAGTACCATGTTCTACTGTCGAAACCTCACGCGGAGTGGTCTGGTCCGCGCGGGCATGTCACCCGTGAACTCATCGAGGATACCGTCAAGGACTTCGCATCACGTGAGTTCTTTCTCTGCGGCCCGCCTTCGTTCATGGAGACCAGCCGCGATATCCTCACTGGCCTTGGAGTGAAGCCGGAACGAATCAGGCAGGAAAGTTTCGGCAGCAGTGTTCCCAAAGTCCTTCGGCAGGACTCCATTACGCAAACGGGCGCGGTACTCGAGTTCGTCCGATCAGGTAAGACGTGCGTGCTCCGCAGCGACCAGACAGTGTTGGAGGCAGCGGAAGAGCAAGGTGTCCCCATCCCCTCGTCCTGCCGGCAGGGGCAGTGTGGAACATGCAAAACGAAGCTCCTGGAAGGGGATATGCGAATGGACGCAGAAGAGGGGCTCGATCCGGAATCTCGAGCGCAAGGATTCGTGCTGACATGCGTGGGCCGCGCGAATGGCATGGTAAGGCTCGATGCTTGAAGATCCCGGAACGATGTGACACTTTCGGGCGAGAGGAAGCGACTGAGATTCTCGGCACGGAAGCCGTCCACACGCTGAAAACTCGCCCAGAACGCGGCGTCAATGGCGGCTTCGATTGTTTCGGTCTAGGCAGCGTCGTAGACCTAGCGCATCATCGCGGGGAAGGCGCCGCCGCACGAGCCCGGCGAATCCCCAGCTTATCCATGCGAGCCTGCAGCGTACTCCGCTTCAAGCCTAGCGATGTGGCGGCGCCATTCGGCCCGCTGATCACCCAGTCCGAAGCATCCAGCGCCTCCAGGATGTGCCGGCGCTCAGCCTCTTCCATGGTCTCGATTCTCCGGGCGGGGGCTGGTGCGGGAAGTGCCTGTAAGTCATTAAGCGGCACCTTCAAAATTGCGCCGGTCGACAGGATCACGGCGCGCTCCACCAGGTTTTGAAGTTCGCGGATGTTTCCCGGCCAGTGGTAGCGGACAAGAGCGTTCATGGTTTCGGTAGGAATGGTATCCACCACTTTGCTCATGCGCCGCGCGAACTGCTGAACAAAATGCCGGACCAGAAGCGGGATATCGTCCTGGCGCTCCCGCAGCGGAGGAACGTACACCGGAAAAACGTTCAGCCGGTAGAAGAGATCGGCGCGAAACTTCTGTTCCTCGACCATGGCAGCCAGATCGCGATTCGTAGCCGCGATCAATCGCGCATCGGTGCGGAGCGTGCGGGAACTTCCCAAGCGTTCGAATTCGCGCTCCTGCAAGACCCGCAGCAGCTTGGGCTGCAGTTCCAGCGGGATCTCTCCGATTTCATCCAGAAATACCGTCCCGCGATTGGCCAGCTCGAAGCGTCCGATGCGCTGCGCGACCGCGCCCGTGAAGGCGCCTTTTTCATGCCCGAACATCTCGCTTTCGAGCAGTCCGGTGGGGATCGCGGCGCAATTCAGTTTGACGAACGAGTTCTTGGCGCGGCCGCTCAGATTATGGATAGCGCGCGCGATCAGTTCCTTGCCGGTTCCGGTCTCACCATAAATCAGTACGGTAGAATCGGTCGGCGCCACCGTCTCGATCTCCTGCAGTACACTCCGCAGGGCGGAGCTTCGGCCGACAATCTCGTCGAAGTTCAACTCGCTGCGGATTTCATCTTCCAGGTAGACCTTTTCCTGCGCCAGCCTGTCCTTCAATTCGGCGATCTCATGATAGGCGAGCGCGTTCTCTACTGCGATCGCCACCTGATTGGCTACCAAACTCAGAAACTCCAGGTCCCGTGGCGAAAAAGGAACGGGCGCCAATCGGGCGAGGCTCAGCAGCCCAAGGATGCGGTTCCGGCTGATCAGCGGGATGTGACACAACGACTGCACGCCTTCCGCTTCCGCCAGCGGGTCGACGCGATCCGACTCGGCGCGGAGTATGCTGACCGGCTCGCCCGTTCGGAATACGCGGGCGCCGGGCGAGTCTTCGTCGGTCGCAATTACGATTTCCTCCCGAACGAGCCCTTTGCTGTTTGGGAAATCGAGCGCGTAGACACGCAACTGTTTGCTTTCGCAGTCTGGCAGAGCGACGCCTACACCGTCGCACTGCATGACGGAGCGAAGGCTGGCCGAGATGGCTCTCAGAAGATCGCGCAGCTCCAGATTCGAAACGATGGTGTTATTCACTTCAAGAAGCAGCTTCAGGCGATCGTTTTTGTGCTGCAATGCCGTCTGTGCGATTTGGGATGCCTCGAAATTCAAGGCATCGTCAATGGCCAGTGCGGCCTGGTCGGCAACCAACGAGAGAAAACGCACCTCTTCGCTCGCAGTAGGCGTCGCCATGCTTGCTGGCGACGGCGATACTGCCAATGCGGCGGTGAACAGTGGTCAGGGGAAGAGCGCATATCGATTGAAACCCTTTCTCCTTGAGAAAAGCGATCATGCGCGGGAATCGCGTTTCCCGATCGAGCGAAGGAATCACCAGCGGCTCTTGGCTCTGATAGACCCACTTAGTGATGGTTTCGTCGGCAGGAATATCGGGCGGAGAAATGGGGCCTTGCTGGCTGCAGACCTCACAGGTGCTCCACAGGATCTCGTTGGACGATTCGTCGTATTGGGCAACTACGATGCCGTCAAACTGCACGACCCGGTGCATTTCGGTCGCCAGGGCGCGGAAGAGGTCTTTAGGATCGCGGTGCGCTCTGATCGCCTGCGATACCCGGATCAACGCTTCGTATCTTTCCGACAGCAGGTAATCTGCTGGCGCCTCGGAACGCGAAGCCCTGCGGATGCTCGAAGTTGCTACCATTGCCCCTCTCCAGCAGTTGATGCCCGGCTATCCTGCTGAGATGCACGAAGAGGACAATTGGTTTCCAGGTAACACTCCTGAAGCCAGTCACCTGAATGTTCTATCTATCTGATTAGAAGGAACTCAATAGGCAAACCCCCACCTGACGCCGGCGCCTGTGGCAGGTATTCCGGCAGCTGACGACATGCCGTCACCGTGTGCAGATCTTTGTGGGCCCGCGGCGCGCTGGCTCGACAACGCGGATGCGGGCAGTTCCGCGAGACGGTAGGCCGCGCGGGGTATGGCGAGGAATAGTCTGCCAAGTCGAGCGTTCACCGAGGCGTTTGCCTTGCTCTCCAGTTCGAATTGCTGGCGCATGTAGAGGTAGTCGGGATCGGCTTCAGGAGCTGTCCGCAGGAGGTCGGCAGCCTGCCGTAACGCGTCCCTTGAGGAGCCGGCGGAATCCACAAGAAAGTCGAATAGTTCCCTGCGGTAGTCCGACCGCGTGGGTGAGAGTTCCATCGCCTTTGTGAGGCAGATGCGTGCCTTTGAGTTGTACTTGCCCGCGAACGGGAAAGCGATGTTCGCCAGCATGTGATACGACATTCCCATCCAGTAGTAGGACTCGGCATCATCCGGGTTGACTTTGAGCGCTAGTTGAAAATGCGTCACCGCTTTTTTGAATTCGCCCTCGATATAGTACGCCCGGCCGGCTGCGAATTCGGACTCCTGCCCGCGAGCTTCGCTGCCCAGTACTGCAAGAAGTATTAGGACGGGCAAATACAATTTCATGGGTTTCGTCGGTCAGACGTCATGGATTGCCGGACGATCGCTAGCCTTCTGGGCGAGCAATCGCTCGGCTTCCAGAATCGATTCAGAACCTGCAGCCGAACCCGATGGAAGGCTCGGCCCGGTGGGTTACGCGGTCGGTTCCCAACGCTGGGGTCAGGTCGAAGGTCGGGCTGTTGTAAACCAGGCCCCGATACTCGGCGCGAACGAAGATCCGTTTGGTGATATTGAAGTCGGCGCCTCCGCCATACACGAATGCAGCTCGATCCTGTGTAGAGGCTCCCCGCGAATCCGTGGGAGCGAACACCAGGCCGCCAACGCCAGCCTCTACAAACGGTGTGAAGTGCCGCAGTGCATGCCGGTAGACATAGGCTGCAGTCACCTCATGCTGGTTCGACTTAACTCCCAGGGGGCCTGTCACCAATCCGTAGGTTTGCGTGTTGAGCGAATAACCGTAATTGACTTCCACGCCCTGGCTGTCCGAGAAAAAGAAACGATAGCTAGCCAGCACGCCACCGCTATTCGTTTCGCCCTGTTGTACCCCATTGTCGGTCGTAGTCTTCACGAAGCTTCCGAACACCTGCACGGCGGCATCGGAGCGGCCGCCTTCCTGCGAAAACGCCGGTAGCGGCGCAAGTACACCTCCCAGAAGAATGGCTGCAAAACTATTTGTTCTGAACATTCGTTAACTCCCTATTCTCTGAAGTGGGCCGCCGTCGAGCTCTTGGCCCGTCCGAAAGCCCTCAGCCTATAAGGGCAAAGTACGAGCCAAACCGAACGGACTAACTGTCTGCAGAGAAATATCCACTTACGAGCCGGGCCATAACTCGACAGCACGCAGTTGCTGACTGAAGTTTGGCAAATGCCGGCATCCCGGCAGCAGCATTGCAAGGTTGGCTCGCACAGGCATGGGATGCGACGGTGGTCAGGAAGCTCACAAAGAAGGCAGAGTCAGCCATGAATTGAGGCAGTAAAGAATAAGGCCTCCTGCCGTTCCTGCCAGCGCCAGAGCAGCCAAGAGCAGCGCGGCGAAGATACGATGCCTGCGAAGCCAGATGCGCATTTAACGCCCCGCAATGCTCAGCGCAGGACCGCTGTCCGGCGTTGCGCAGGGGCGTTCGTGGATGATCACTTCGGCACGTCCAACCAACCGCGTGTCCACCGACAAATGCGTAACGCGCATTTCCGCACTTCCGTCGCGTAAGTCGGTTTCCCGAGTAACATCGACGCGCTTCACGAATATCGACGGTTTCTTGACTAAGTATCCGGATTGGCGCACAACAGAACCCGTTTCGCCGTCAAGCCATAATTCGCCTTTAATGAGGCCCTCCCGTTTCTTGCGCGGCGTGATGAGAAAGCGATAGGCCATGGTCCCGCCAGTCTTCACGGCGTCCTTGTACCGGAACTTGTAATTCGCAAGAGTAATCGCAACCGAAGAGGCGGGAATGGCAGCGGCCTGCATCTGCGCCGAAAGGTAACGAACGATCACCTGCTGCCTGACGGTCTGGTCCCCTGCGATTTCGAGGACCTGATATTCCGGCCTGCCAAGCGGCAACAGACGACGAATGGCGCGCAGCCGCCCCTGCTTCCCAAGTTTTGGCAGCGAGGCATCGATCTCGACCGTTTCCAGAGTCCAGGGGCTATCCTGCTCCAGGCCGACGATGTAACGCGCAAATGCTACGGCGGCTCCGCCAGTGGAGTCCACGACGGGTTCGTCCGCGGCTTGAACGGGTGAAGCCAACAGGAATACCAGCGCGATGATTAGTAGCAGTGAGGCGGACCGGAGGGATGGAACGCCTGCTGGACGAATTCGCGCCGTCTCGGCGGCAATCGTTTTAGCCGACATCGGCACAGGTGTATCTCCGGCCCACGGCACGGCGTAGCGCCTGCCACAGATGCGGCATTCGTATGCGCCGTGAATCGGCCACATCGGCGAGTCGTGCATAAAATCGCACCACAATGTTCCGAATTTCCAAGCTACCGTCTGGGGGGTAGCGGATGCTTGATCGATATTCCGCCCCGTCTTTTCAGGCATGCTGCATCTCACTCGTGACTGCATAGGGCTTGGTGACGGTTAATGTCCAACCCTGTAGCCGGGCGAGGTTGCGGGTCAGCTCACGCAAACCGATCATCTGGGCCTTCTGGACCAAATCCCGCCTGCTATTCAGTAGGATCGCCACATCCTCCAGCGATACCCCTTCGAAAACCGACAGCAGAAGGGCGCATCTAGGAAACATATCGATGGCAAGGAGTGCGCTCTCGAGCTGGGCCTTTGTCGTGTCCCGATCGAGAGTCCAACTCCGGGGCGGAAGCTCCGCCGTCTCCGCGCGCTTAGACGCCGTTCGGCGGGCCGACTCAGCGAGTTCGTCGCGAATCGCCGCCAATGCCTTCGCGATGAACACCCGTCGCGACCAAGCGAGCATCCAGGCCGAGAAGAAAGGGCTCGCGTCGTGCGGGAGAGCTACGGTCTCGAGCGTCACATCGACGCTCAGCTCGCGATGACCCGTGAGGAGGAAGACGAGCCAATAAATCCGGAACGGCTCTAATGTTTGCATTCCGGGGACTCCATAATTTGCTCGAGAATGTCCTGAATCGCTAGGCCAGCACGGAGGAAGCCTACCCCATTTCTGTGCATCAACTGCAAGAGGGACCGGCCGGCCCGGTCGATACAGATGACGCTTTTCAGGTCAACCGAGATTTTCCGATTGGGCTGGCTCGTACGAGCAGCCTGCCAGCAGTTTTCAAGCTCGGGCACAAAGGCGCCGGCCAATCGCCCTTCGACCTGTAGCATCAACTGGTCGTCGAGCTCTTTCATTTGAATCTTCATCATTGATTTACCGATGTCGTCTGAGTTCCTCGCACGACGTCGCCCCGAAACGTAAGTTCTTCACGCCCGAATGCCAAAGTGCAGGTCCAGTGCCAACTGCAAAATCCAGTAACTGATTGACATGTATTGGCTTACTTCCGTGGCAGCGCGGGAGCCTGCCTGGCCCCTTACCGACATCCGGGCAATTGCCCAACGGCTGGCACTTAGGGCGTCACCACGAGCCATCCAACGGGCCAATGCTAGTCCAGTGCCAGCGGACTCCGGGAACCCAACGGCAAAAGACCTGAATATTTTGCGATTCTCAACGTGGTGGTTTGGAACGATGGCGGATACTGACTGGTTTTGTTATGCCCCTGCAATTATCGATTCCAGGATTCCTTGGCCGCCGGAGTGCTGCTACGAGCATGAGTCGGGCCCGGAAGAGCCGTGTCTTCACCGCCGGAATGCTCGATTGGAGGCATTGAGCGGTCTCGCTCAAACTGAGCTGCTCGAGATGGCGAAGGATCACGGCCTGCCTGTACTTTGCAGGGAGTGCAACCACTGCTTTGCGAACGACCTGTGTCGTTTTCAGCGCGAGTGAGCGTCTGGAGCGGAGATTCGGTGGAAGAAGCGAAGGTGTCGAAATCGCCGAGCGCCTGACAGATTGGCCTGCTCTGTCCCCGGCGATAGGACTGCAATGCCTCATTGATGGCGACACGAGTCATCCACGTGCGAAACGTGGATTCCGACCGGAATGTCGACAGATGACGCCAGACTTTCAATAAAACGTCTTGAAGGAGGTCATCCGCATCAGTTGTATTCGGAACTATTGAGCCGATGCGCCTTCTCACCGCCGGCAAGTGGCGATTCGTTAAAATCGTAAAACATTCGGTTTGGCCCGCCAGTGCCAGTTTGATGAGCGTGCTGTCTTCGAAGGTTGCGAGTGGTGGGGCCATTGCGATCTCCCTCGCCTCTAAACGTGGATGAGTGTTCTTCCGTGGAATAATATGCACGTGCGATTCCATAATGCGTCAGCCTACCGTCTGGATGAGCGAGCGATGATTCCTCGTGGTACTTCGAAAACGGTTCCTGTGGAGAACACGCCGGCCTGTGGAGCACCTGACGGATTCACCAGCTCTCGGAGAGCATAGGCCGGTATGCCTTCGGCCTCTCTGAGGAATGTCAAATGATTTGCCGCACTGTCAAAACCGACGCGGATCAAGTCTCCACTGCGTAGTTGGTCCGTGGCTATCAAATTGGACAGCGGGTGCACCAGAGCGCGCTCGATGGCACGCTTCAGGTGCCGGGCCCCGTATTTCATGTCGGTCCCTTCTCTCAGCAGGAAGTCCCGAGCCGGATCAGTGAGCGAAAAAACGAATGGCGCGCCGTTTGCCGATCTGACTATTCGTTGCTGCACTGAGTCTAGTTCGATTGCCAAAATCTTGCGCAGCTCGCTTGGGCCCAAAGGCTTGAACACCGCGGTCTTGTCAATCCGATTCATGAACTCCGGCGTGAATTTGCGGCGGGCTGCTTCAATCGCCGTCCGCGAAACCTTGTTTCCAAGCTTCTCGTCGACGATGCCCGTCGAGCGCTGGCGTTCCGTGTCGATAGCTGCGAAACCGAGATTGGGCCGGAGGATCGAAGTCATTTCGTTGGCGCCCAGGTTGCTAGTCATAAAGATCATTGCTCGCGAAAAGTCGACCCGGCGGTTGTCGCCCAGCGTCAGAGTCGCTTTGTCGAGGATACCGAGGAGGAGGTTCCAGAGCGCGTCGCTGGCCTTCTCAACTTCGTCGAACAACACGAAGCTCAGCTTCATGCTCTCGGTCTGGTATTGGTTGAGGACTTCCTGACTCAGTAATGGATGCGTTTCCCTGTGTCCCAGGTATCCGGGAGGGATCCAATCAATTTGGCGATTTCATGGCTGTGCTGGAGTTCGGCGCAGTCGATCTTAACCACAGCGCGGGTGTCGCCGACCAGGCTTTCGGCCGTGGCTTCGACGAGCCGGGTCTTCCCGGACCCGGTTGGGCCCAAAAAAAGAAAACTGCCTATCGGCCGTCCCGGGCTTGACATCCCCGCCAGGTACGTCTGATAAACATCAACTATTTGCTGAATAGCGTCGTCCTGACCAACGATGCGCTTACAAAGGTTCGAATTCAGCTTCCCGGCCTCTGGACCAGTCTGCATTGGATCAAGCTGCTTGTGAAGGCGCCCCATAACTTCCTTCCCTCTCCGACATCTGAACGCATCAGGTCATCACGGCGCTTTGCTTGAGAGCAACTGGCTTGCCATCGGCGAGTGACAAGCTTTCGCCTGCCTTCTGTAGGCTGGTCGTTGCGACCTCGTCAGATCAGAAGTCGCATGGCCGTCCGCGGCGCGACTCTGCAGAGAGGTTTCACAGCAAAGTTCAACAGCGCGACGAGCCGATGCGGCTAGCCCGTCCGTACGCGCTGAAAAATCAGCAAGTGCCGAAAAAAAGGGCCGGCTTGTGTACTAAGCTCCCGTTGACCAATGCGTTGCGAGTGGTCGGCTTCGTGGATCTCAATCCGACGAACTCTTTCTGTCTGACGATTCGTCGAAACTACAGAGGGATTCATGGTGCCAGCATTTTGGCAGCTGCCAATAAGCTGGCAGTGACTGGCGGTTAACATCTTTCTTTGATCCGAAATATGATTTTGGTGTCGGGGGCTCGCCGACATGTCGGCCAGGCGTCGCCGGGCGAGCGTACGCAACCGGATTGCTGATCGCAAACAGTCGGGCGAGAGGTTCGGCGCTCTTCGGCGTGTGTCTGAGAGTGGCAAGCTAGAGGCCATACGCCCGGCAAGTGTTGATCGCGTACGGAACGATGTGGAGCGAGACGATTTCTGGCGTTCGGGAAGTAGTGAAATTTCTGGCGACTCCCGATCCCAAAAAAATCCTGACGGAGCCGATCTCATTTCGGTCGAGGTCCGTAGCAAACTCAGGAGCTTCCAAAAGAGCCCAGCTGGTTTGGCCCAATGAGACGTTTAGCCCCGGCGATGGCGTCGGCTCCATCGTCGCAGAGCTTCATCGCAGAATCTTGTTTCACGAGTTTTTACCCGTTGTTCCTGAGCAGCCGGCGATCTCGAAGCAAGGTGCGTCGATCTTACGGAGAGTCTTAAGATGCGCATGAGTCTCTGAGGCCAGGTGTGGGAAGACCGGACGGGCGCCGCCACCGCGATACCCAGTGAACGAATGAACTCTGCGGATTCCGGCGGCAGCGCCGCGTGCAGGCGGGCCCCTGTTTCCCGCATGCGAGACAGCAACTCGACGCCTGCTGCATCTGCATTCGTGATTCCAGAAATTTCGACCACCAGCGCTTTTGTCCCGAGAATTGACCGGGCCGCAATCCAAGCGTGTTCGAACTCCCGTACTCTGTCCCCGGTCAATTCTCCCTGGAGCACAAACCGAAACATCGTTGCGCTATCATGTTGCAACATTCTCATGTGCGTGTACCGGCGACCAGGTTTCTTCTGTTCTGCGGTCAAGAAGCTCGATGAGCCTCTTTCCCAACGTATACACATCAGCGTGGCGATTAACCGCCACACCGGCGTGACCGTATTGTCCGAACCGAGCCACGATTTCAACGACGTCTGCGTAGGCCAGCACTACAAACAACAAGCGATGACGATTTCTGCTTTTCTCGCGGCTTTGCAAGCCATCGCGGTCCTCTGCGAGCATCAGGACGAGCGGGTCAACAAGCTCAGTATCACGTGTTGCCGCCATCGCAAACACTGTGCCAGTCTCTGCGTCGCGCCGGGCACTGTATGATCCCCGGCCGATGTTCTCCAGCGTGAACCATTGAATCGACGTATCCAAGGCGAACACCTCTTGAGCAAGTAAGGCAAAAGCCGTTTCCTCGGTCCCTGAAAGCCTCATCCGTGAGTACCTGCAAACTTCGGGAGTGTTCCCTCGCCACTGGCGCCGAGTGCAGGTTGGAAAAACTGGCCCCGGGGTACCGAGAGAAATTGCCCCCGGACGATGTTGATCGTGCGTCCCGCCTGTTGTGATTCCGCCACCCGGATCATCTCGCGGTCTCAACTTGCACGCCGGCCTCCATTCATTCCAAAGTGCGGAGAATGATTTTCTGCTTCACCGGGCAACGACGCGACAAGACCGATCGATGCCAGCCTTTCGGCATTTGCTTAATCAGATGCCAGACGGCCAGCACGGTAGCACCGCATTCCCAGAGTTCCTCTTGGAAACTGGCGTGCATCCATCACCTGCAGGTATCGACATGAGGCTTGTATGGTGCCTGGGAATACTCGTTGGATTCTGTCTGCTGTTATCCATGGTCGAGCGGCCTTTTCCCTGGCGGTGAATGAGTAATAGCGGAGAACGCCCGCCGAACGGCATTGGAGTCGACACCTCGCCGCGGAGCGATAGCCATGAGCGATATGTTCCGGAAAATCGCACTGCTGCTGCTGTTTGCGGGATTCTGCTCGGGTCAATCTTTGACGCCAGACGAGGCGATAGATCGGTATCTGACAGCATCCCGCGACCCACAACCTGGATGTTCGGATTGGGTGTTTGCCGTCCAAATCGACGCCTCACTGCCAAAGCTTAAGAAACAGGGCAGCATGAGCGGGCTGAAAGTGGTTTCCCAAACGGGGCAGACTGTGTATCGTGGTCTCCGATTCACGGGAGACAGTCTCATTAAGACCGCCGTGATCGCGCGCTTTCTGGCAAACGACGCGAAGCCGGCTGGACGAGTCGCTGAAACCGATGTAACACGCCAGAACTATTCATTCCTTTATGATCGGACTTCAGAGTATAACGGACGCATCGCATACGTGTTCCGCCTCAAGCCGATGCGGAAACGCCTAGGGCTTTTCAAGGGCGAGTTGTGGCTCGATGCGATCACGGCCGCTCCCTTGCGGTTGTGGGGCGATTTCGTCAAATCGCCGTCGATTTTTGTCCGCAACTTTCGCTTGGTACAGGATTATCAACGTATTGGCAATTGTTCGCAGCCTCTCCGGTTGCTGCTCAACGTAGACACGCGAATAGCAGGCAAAGTTGAGATGGCTGTATGGCTGCATCCCGTGGACGGTCAGTCAGCAGCGGCCACCGCTGGTTGCGGTTCCGGCAGCCGCGCAATCCCTAACGTTGGGCAGTGAAACGATTCATCCGTGAAACGAGATCCGAATATAAATAGACAGGATCTTCATGTCTACTCCCTCCGGGCCATCCCTGCGGTGCCACTGCTGCGCTCGCGTCCAAGCGCCTTGTGAACGTCCGCTAGGATTTCATAGGAGCGCAGCCGTGCTGCATGATCGTAAATGGCTGAAGCGATGATCAGTTCATCCGCGCTCGTTTCCTCGATGAATTCCTCAAGGCCGTGCCGGACAGTTTCCGGTGATCCTACGAAGGACCGGCTCAGCATTTTCGAGACCTGGTTCTTCTCGAATGGCGACCAGTACGTCTCGATATCGTCGATCGGCGGCGGGAGCCGGTCCCGCGTACCACGGACCACATCGGTGATCGCCTGCTGGATCGACGTGAAGAGGCGGCGCGCCTCGTCGCCTTCTGCCGCAATCACGTTTACACCTGCCATTGCGTACGGCCGTTGCAAATGCTCAGAGGGCCGGAACTCGGCCCGATAGACCTGCAGCGCCAGCGGGAGGGCGTCGGGCGCAAAGTGGGACGCGAATGCAAAAGGAAGGCCCAGCCTGGCGGCAAGCTGTGCCCCGAACAGACTCGACCCGAGGATCCATAGCGGGACGTGCGAACCGGTTCCCGGTACGGCCTGCACCGCCTGTCCGGGCTGGAGGTCACCGAGGAAGGCCTGCAGTTCGAGTACATCCCGCGGGAAGGTCTCGGCGCTCGACGGGTGCCGACGCAGGGCGCGAACCGTTAGTTGGTCGGTGCCCGGCGCGCGGCCGAGACCAAGGTCGATACGGCCGGGATAAAGCGCCTCCAGAGTGCCGAACTGTTCCGCGACGATAAGCGGCGCATGGTTGGGCAGCATGATTCCGCCTGCGCCCACGCGTATCGTTAGTGTTCCGGCGGCCACATAGCCGATAACGATCGCGGTCGCGGCGCTCGCGATGCCTACCACGTTGTGGTGCTCGGCGAGCCAAAAGCGCTTATAGCCCCATTTCTCGGCGTGCTGCGCCAGATCAAGAGAATTGTGCAGCGCATCCGCCGGTGTTGCTCCTTCGGCGACGTGTGCAAGGTCCAAGACTGAGAAGGGGGGTACGGGTCTTTCTTGCATAGCTGCCATGGGCATTGAACGTTCCTGTTCTTAACCGGTATTCCTCAAAGCACGCGGCATTCCAATGGCAAACCTAACAGCCATCACGAAGCTGCCGCGCCCCCGCAGATTATCAGTGGCTAGGCGCGCTTAAAGTACCGATTGGCGGCGTCAAGTCACGACTCGTAAGAGTAAAAATGCCCAAAAACCGGACGGTTGCGATGGCGTCCACAGAAACGAATATCCACATGCCGTTCACGTCCGCGAATTGGACGGTGATGTTGATGTTCTTGATCCAGAAGGAGGGACTCTTGAGCGGGACTCCAACAATCTGCCGGATGTGGTATGTCTTGGCATCCACCCAGATGTCGCCAAGGAGCAGGCCCTTTTCCCTACGCTTTGGAATGATATGCAGCACGTACTCTGGAACCGCTCCAAAGTTGTGCTCGCGTAGGAAGACGAAGTTATAATTGGCTCGGCTGATGGCGCCCTTTTGTCCTTCCTTGGCAGAAGCTATTTCCTGTTCCAAAAGAGCGCTTGCGATCTTTGTACCTCTCGGGTTACCCTGCTCTTCGGTGATTTTGAATGTTTTGACGTCAGGGGGAGTGAAGCTGATTTGAGCGGTTACTTCCGAAGAAGGTTTTGTATCGTCACCCCGGAATACCTTATACTGCCGCGTCACTCCGTATGGCCGGGATAGGGCAGGGTTCTGCATCTCGGTCCGCTCCAAAGAATCTAGAATCAAGTCCAGATTCGGCAGACTTGCTTCTAATTCCTGTGCGTTTAACGGGTAAGGAAACACCCATGCCGTTGCCACCAGAGCAAGAAGAACAATGGGGCGGTGTCGCTTCGCCGTCGTCCAAGCCATCACACGCCTTCGCTCGCAACCCCTCTGACATCGGGACCGTGGCGAACGATATTAAACAAGTTTACCCTGATGTGCAAATCGGCCAACCCTTACTAATAGCGATTACACACAACTAAGGGGCTTGCTCTTGACTATGCACTCGTGTGGCCTTTGTTCTGAGAAAGACAGTTGCCAATGAAGTTTGGCGAAGGCGTGCCTTCCTGATGTCAGATGCCAGCTTACTAGCGTCGGCACGATGTCTAAACGGGGCTTCGTAGAATTACTGCCAACCACCGCCGAGCGCCTTGTATAACTGGACTACGCTCAGCAGTTCGTTCAACCTAATTTGCCGGAGATCCAGTTCCGCCTGGAGCAGATCGCGATCGGCGTCGAGCGCATTGAGCTGGGTATCCACACCACCAGCATATCGTGTATACGCCAGGCGTTTCCGATCTTCAAGAGCGGCGACCAGCGCCTCCTGCGGAACTCGGCTCTCTCTCACCCTTTGGTGAGCAATCAGGGCGTTCGACACTTCTGTAAACGCGGTCTGGATCGTCTTCTGATATTGAACGAGCGCGCTGTCTCTCTGGGCTTGCGCGAATCTGACGTTCGATCGCAGGCGTCCGGCCGTGAATATCGGCTGCGTGATCTGCGGCACAAAGCTCCACGCGCTGTGCGGACCGCTGAACAGGCTTGATAATTGCGTGCTCTGACCACCGAGAAGTCCGCTCAGGCTTAACTGTGGGAAGTATGCGGCTCTGGCGACTCCAATTTGAGCGTTCGCCGCGATAAGGTTCTGCTCTGCAGCGCGTATATCGGGCCGCCGCTCGAGTAAAGCAGATGGCAAGCCGGTTGGCACCTCTGGTGGGAACAGGTCCTCGTTGAACTGACCCTGGCGCATCACCTCACCTGGATTCCTTCCAAGCAGCAAGCTGATTTGGTTCTCGGTCTGCTCGATCTGCTGCTGAAGTGTGGGGATGGTTTCGGCGGCGGTATACACAAGTTGCTCGGTCTGGCGCAAATCCAGCAGTGTCGCCACACCCCCGCCCTGACGCGCTTGCACGAGCTGCAGCGAGGTCCGTCTGGTATCGAGTGTCCGCTTTGAGATTTCCAGTTCGTAATCCAGCTCGCGTACCGTGAAGTACGCAGTTGCGACATCGCTTACCAGCGTGGTGACGACCGCTTTGCGATTTTCGTCCGCACTCAAGAGATTCGCGCGTGCCGCTTCGGTCGCCCGGCGTAAGCGTCCCCACAGGTCTATCTCGAATGACAGCAGATTGAGTGATGCCTCGCCCCAATTGCGATTCTGCGATGGCACAAACGAGCGGGGCAGGGGCAACGAACCATCCCTGGAAAGCCGCGTGAACTGTACATCTCCGCTCACGCCCACTTGCGGGAATTGATCGGATCGCGTGATCCCCAGATTTGCCCGGGCCGCCTCCACTCGGGCGACCGCCTCACGGAGATCGTAATTCTGCTCGAGAGCTATCCTGACCAACTGTTGTAAATCCTCATCTCTAAAAACCTCCCACCACTTTAGGTCCGCGAAAGACTCCGCCTGCGGGGCCGGCAGTGGGTCCGGAGCGCGGAAAGTTTGTGGCACCTGCACGGCCGGGCGGTGATAATTCGGTCCGACCGTGCAAGCAGTCATCCAACCCGCGGCAAGCAAAATGGCCATCACTCGACAGTTCATTTCAGTCTCCTACCCCGGGTGAGGGAAGCATCTCAGGCGCATCTCCTGGCGCCCGTGCGGCGCCGGAGATCTTCTCGACCAGATAGAAGATTGCCGGAACGATGAGGATGTCAACGCTGCTCGCTAGCAGCATGCCGCCGATTACGATCGTGCCCATGATTTGCCGCGCCACCGAGCCCGCGCCGGACGCCGTCCACAACGGCACACAACCGAGAATGAACGCAAACGAGGTCATCAGAACGGGACGCAGGCGAAGCCTTGCCGCTTCGAGCGCCGCATCCCCCAGAGGTATCCCGCTTTCGTACCGTTCCTTGGCAAACTCGACAATCAGAATCGCGTTCTTGGCGGCCAGACCGATCAGCATCACCAGGCCGATCTGGGAATAAACGTCGTTCTCGAGTTGCACCATATAAGCCGGATAGAAAGCGCTGCCCACGGCCCGGCGGAGCCACAGGACTCCAAAAGCTCCGAACACCGCTCCCGACGTGCCCAGGAGCACGCTGAACGGCAACGACCAGCTCTCGTAGAGAGCCGCCAGGACCAGAAAGACGAATAGCAGCGAGAACCCGAAGATGACCGAAGCCGGGACCCCCTCCCGTGCCTTCTGCTCTTGATAGGACATGCCCATATAGTCAAATCCCATTTCGCTAGGCATGGTTTGCTTGAAGACATCTTCCAGGGCCGCCGTGGCCTGGTCTGAGCTATAACCGGGCGCCGCGCTGCCGTTGATTTGCGTCGAGCGGTACTCGTTATAGCGCATGGTGAACTCGGGTCCGAAACGCGACTCGAAATTCACCAGCGCCGAAAGCGGCGCCATCTCCCCCCTGCTGTTGCGCACATAGAACTGCCCCACGTTCTCCAGATTCGACCGGTAGGGCGCTTCCGCCTCCACGTACACCTGCCATGTACGGCCGAAATCGTTGAAGTAGTTGATGAACTGCCCTCCCATGAAAGCCTGAATGGTTTTGTAAACATCGCTAACGGCCACACCTTGCTTCAGCACTTTTTCCCGGTCGACATCCACGAACTTCTGCGGCACGCTCGGCAGAAAGGTTGTGCTGATCGAGCCAATTTCGGGACGCTTGCGAGCGGCCGCCAGGAACTTGTCCAGGTTGCTTGCCAGGAACTGCACGTCCCGCCCCGCACGGTCCTCAAGCACGAACGTAAATCCGCCGGAAGTGCCGACCCCAGGGATTGCGGGCGGCGAGAAACTGAAGACGGTTCCCTGCGAAAGCCTGCTGAGCTCCTTGTTGAGGTGCGCTTTGATCTCCTGAAACTGTTCCGCGCTGGTTGTGCGGTCGCTCCAGGGCTTCAGAGTGACGAAATAGAAGGCGTTGTAAGTGGTCCGGACAAAACTGAGCAAGCTGAAACCGGCAACGCTCGTGGTGTACTGGACGCCGGGCGTGGCCGCGAGGATCTTCTCAACCTGTCTCGATGCCGCTGCCGTTCGCTCCAGTGAAGCCGCATTCGGGAGTTGCATATTGACGAAGAGGTAGCCCTGGTCTTCATCGGGCAGGAAGCTCGAGGGCAGACGGCTGCCAAAGAAACCCGCGCCTATAGCGAAGGCCGCAATGACCGCCAAGGCGAGGGCACTCTTCCGAAGAAATCCACCGCATAGGCGGACATAGAGCTCGGTGCCGCGCCCGAACATTCGATTGAACCAATCGAAGAACCTTCGGAGAAGCCCGCTGCTCTCCTTCTTTGGCCGCAGCAGCAGTCCGGCGAGCGCAGGGCTCAGAGTGAGAGCGTTAAAGGCGGAGAGGACCACCGAGATAGCGATGGTGACGGCGAATTGTTGATAGAGCCTTCCGGTAATACCCGGGATCAGGGCCGTGGGTACAAACACTGCCGAGAGAACCACGGCAATACCGATGACGGGACTGGTGAGCTCTTCCATGGCTTTTCGAGCGGCATCCTTTGGCGCGAGACCTTCCTCGATGTGGCGTTGTACACCTTCGACGACGACGATGGCATCATCCACAACTAGGCCGATGGCCAGCACCAACCCGAACATCGACAGCGTATTGATAGAGAAACCAAACAGCGGGAAGAACAGAAACGTGCCCACCAGCGAAACGGGCACAGCCAGCAATGGGATGAGTGTAGCGCGCCAGTCCTGCAGGAAGAGGTAGATCACAAGGATCACCAGCAGGATGGCAATCACAAGGGTTTGAACGATCTCCCTCATGCCTTCCGTCACCGCGGCCGTCTGGTCAAGCGATATGGTGTATTCCATGTCGTCGGGGAAGCGCTGCCTGATCTGAGACATCAGCTTCCGGACGCCCGCGGCCGTCTGGACAGCATTAGAGCCGGGCAACTGGTAGACGGCGACAATCGCTGCGTTCTTACCATTCAAGCGGCTGACAATGCTATAGTCCTGAGCCCCCAACTCGATGCGCGCGACGTCTTTCACGCGAACGATTCCGCCATCAGGAGTTTCGCGGACTATGACGTTTCCGAATTGCTCCGGGGAGGTAAGGCGGCCTTGGGCAAGAACGGAATAGGTGAATTGCTGGTCGCCGGGAGCTGGCTCGCCGCCAACCTGACCGGCGGGATTCACCGTGCTCTGCGCCTGGACCGCGCTAACAATATCGGTGACCGCTATGCCCAGCTTGGCCAACTGGTCAGGCTTCACCCAAAGCCTCATGGCATATTGGCCCGCGCCGAAAACCGTCGTCTGGCCGACACCGTAGGAGCGCGCGATGGGATCGTTGAGGCTGATATAGGCGTAGTTGGCCATGAATCTTGCATCGCGAGTGCCGCGTGGCGAGAACAAGGAAACCAGCATGAGCGGAGCGGTCGGTGACTTTTTGATGGTGACCCCGAAACTGTTGACGTCAGGCGGTAGCTGCCCGGTGGCCAGGTTCTCGCGCGACTGGGTCAGAATCAGATCTGTATTCGGGTCCGATTTGACATCGAAGTCCACCACCAGCGTGGTTTGCGAATTGCCCGTGGCGTTTAAGGAATACATGTAGTTCATGTTGTCCACGCCGTTGATCTGCTGTTCGATGGGAGTGGCGACGGATTGCTCCAGTGTCTGCGCATCGGCGCCGACAAACGAGGCCTGAAGCTGAATCTCCGGAGGTACGATATTCGGAAATTGGGCTACCGGCAGGGATGCAATGGTGACGGCCCCTACGATCACCGTCAGAATCGCGATGACCATAGCTACGATCGGCCGGCGGATGAAGAATTTAGACATCTCAGTTTCCCTCCACGAACGCCTTGGGGCTGACCTGCGTGCCGGCATGAGCCTGCTGGATGCCCTCGGCCACCACGCGCTCGCCCGCCTTGAGTCCTTCGGCCACGATCCACATCGTGCCGATCTTTTCGCCAACTTTCACTGTCCGAATGCCCACTTTGTTTGAACTGTCCACGACGGCGACCTGATAAGCGCCTTGTAGCTCCGTCACAGCCCGCTGCGGAATGATGAGCGCACCGGCGCTGGTCCCGATGGCTGCGCGGACCCTGCCGTATTGACCCGGCCGCAGCCTGTTTCCGGGATTCGGGAAGAGCCCCGTCAACTGAATCGCGCCGGTGCTCTGATTCACCTGGCGATCCGCGAAGGAGAACTTACCCTTTTGCGGATAGGTGCTTCCGTCGGCCAGAATCAGCTCGAGCTGCAACTTCGCCAGATCGTTTCCGGCGCCGCGCGCCAAGCTCAAATACTCCTGTTCCCCGACCGTGAAGTTTGCCTTAATCGGATCGAGCGTCGAAACCGCGGTAATCACTCCACTGCTTGGACCGACCAGATTTCCCACCTGCACCTGAGCTTGGCCGACGATTCCATCGATGGGCGAGGCCAGGTGCGTGAAGCCGTTGTTCACTTTGGCTGCTTCCACCGCGGCCTGAGCGGATTCCACCGCTGCGTTGCTCGCCTCAATCTGCGCCTTGGCTGTTTCCACACCAGCTTTCGAGGCTTCAATCTGGGCTGTATAGGCGATGTTATTCTGCACCGCGTTGTCGAGTTCCTGCTGCGTGACGGCCTGCTGTTTGGCGAGCGGCGCGTATTTGTCTACGTCCAGTTGCGCTCTTTTTTGGTTCGCCACCGATTGCGCTAGCTGGGCTTGTGACTGCGTCAACTGCGCCTTGGCCTGAGCAAGCTGTCCTCTTGCTATAGCGAGCTGTCCCTGCGCCTGATCCAGCGCTGCTTGAAATGGCCGGGGATCGATCTCGAACAGCAGTTGGCCTTTTCGAACGAAGGAACCCTCGGCATATTTTTGCGAGAGCAGATACCCGGTCACCTCCGCCCTGATGGCCGCGTTGACCATTCCATCCAGGGTGCCGATCCATTCGCGATAGATGGGAACGTCGCGTTGCTCGACCCGGACTACCTGGACCTCGGGCGGTCGTGGCGATCCTGCGGCGGAAGTTGTTCTTTGCAGCCTGCCGCGACCAGGCCTGCGGGAATCAAAACAAATGCTGCCCAAATCTCAATTTTCTTATTGAATACACTAGTCACTTCGTCTCCTGTTTTTTGCGTAGATACGGCGCCAGAGCGACTGTAGCGACGATCTTCATGTCCGCCGTCTGCCCCGGCCCAGCGTCCCCGAAATTTCCTCGATGAGCGCCTCCATCGCCACTCCCTTTGCGATAAAGCGCGCTCCTGCCTGATTCATCGCCTGGAGCAGCCACCGTCCTGCTTCATCGATCCCCGTAACCTCCCTGATGTCGACTTCGACAGGTCTGCCGGAGACGGGTGCGGAACGCCACGTGTTTTCGGTTTCGGCAACCCACGCTCCCGCAAGTCTGCCTGAGAGCTTCAAGCGCCATAGCGTGCCGTCCTCCTGAACCGTGATTCTCAACATTTCAGTTTTCCGATATCAGCCCGGTGAAAGGCACGTACGAGGCCTGAAGTCTCGCAACCCTTTAATCGATTGAGCGCCAACGGGCTTAATGCTCAGGTGGCCCCTCGGAATCCGCCTACCGGTACCTGGTTCCGAGCACAATGCCAGCAATCGGGCAGTATGGGGCTGACTCTGTGGATGCCGATGCCGCAAAAGTCCAGCGAATCCGGACCGGCGGCCTCTTGATCTAATCTTATAAGTCGGTGCGATAATTGCTTATACCGTCACTATGTTTGTAGCGACAGAGAGGCTGGAGGGAGCGCGTTCAGCGGCGCCGCTTGCGCCCCGGTACGAATCGCTGATCCGTCTGGCTGAAGCGATTCGATCTCAGGGGGACCAGAAAGACTTATTCCAGTTCCTCGCGGATGAACTACGCCAGGTTGTCCCATTCGATGTGATGTCTCAATGCGACCATGCCGGCAAAAAGGTCAACTGGTATTTCTCCGAAGTGTACGATCCTGAAAAACGGTGCTCAGCTATTCCCAAGGAAGAAACCGTAGCATGGTGGGTGGATCGGACTCAGCAACCCGTGGTGATACAGGCCGCCGATGAGGAGACGCGGTTCCCTGCGACCATCGAAGCGCTCAAGAGACTCGGACTCCGTTCCCTATGTGCGCTTCCGTTGAGCACCGCTCATTCTCGATTTGGCAGCCTTGTTTTCGCGACTCAGATCGCTGACGCTTACTCTCCGGAGGAAGTCCGGTTTCTATCGTTCGTCGCCGGTCAAATTGCCCTGGCGATGGACCACGCCCTCAACTTCCAGCGATTGAAACTTCTTCTTGATCTGACCAACCGCGTTGTCTCAAAGCTGGACTTACGGGAGTTGCTTCGGGAGGCTTCTGCCAGCATCCGTCGCGTGATGCAATGCGACGGCGTCGGTGTGGCGCTTTCCGATCCGGAAGCCGGCCAGTTGCGCCTTTACGCTTTCGATCATCCAGGCGGCAAGAACATTGTTCACGAAGGGGAGATTATTGCGTCCGAGGCGTCGGAGACGTTGTCCAAAGCATTCCAAACCGGCCAACCCGTCGGCGTCGCAGTGGTGGACAGCGCGGCGGAACCTCTGCCTGCTGCTGAAGGTCTCAAATCGTTGTACCATTTGCCTCTCATCAGCCGGGAGCGCGTCCTTGGAGTTCTCTGCCTGTCCAGTTCTAAAGAGAATGCTTTTGCCGAGGGCGACGCAGCGTTCCTGGCTCAGGTTGCGAATCAGATCGCGCTAGCTGTTGAGAATGCGATCGCTTACGGAGAGATTGCCAGCCTCAAAGATAAGCTGTCTCAGGAGGTAATCTATCTACAGGACGAAATTCGAACCGAGCTGAAATTCGAAGAAATCGTCGGCAACAGCGATGCTCTAAGGCGTGTGCTTGCGGAACTCGAAACCGTCGCACCCACCGATTCCACCGTGCTCATCTACGGCGAGACAGGCACGGGCAAAGAACTCATCGCGCGGGCCATCCACAACCTGAGCTCGCGCCAGTCGAATGCTTTTGTCAAACTGAACTGCGCGGCGATTCCGACCGGACTGCTCGAAAGCGAATTGTTCGGCCACGAAAAGGGCGCATTTACCGGCGCGATCGCGCAACGTGTTGGCAGGTTCGAGTTGGCGAATCGCGGCACGGTATTTCTCGACGAGATCGGCGAAATCCCCCTGGAGCTGCAACCGAAACTGCTGCGGGTCTTACAGGAGCGCGAATTCGAGCGCCTGGGCAGCACACGAACGCTCCGCACCGATGCGCGCTTGATCGCGGCGACGAATCGCGATCTGGAGGCGATGGTGGAGGAGCAGAAGTTTCGCACCGATCTTTACTACCGGTTGAACGTTTTCCCCGTCCGCGTGCCCGCATTGCGCGAACGGCGGGAAGACATTCCTTTGCTCGTCCGCCACTTCGTCCAGCAGTTCAGCCGCCGCATGAACCGGAGCATCGAAACGATCCCCTCGGAAACAATGAATACGCTGGTCCGCTATGAGTGGCCCGGCAATATCCGGGAATTGCAAAACGTGATCGAGCGGGCCGTGATCGTTTCCACTGGGCCGGTACTGAAGGTGCCGCTGGACGACTTGAGGACGCGCGTTCACTCGGCGGAGTCCTCGAACGGCGGCAGCGCGTCCGAGGATGCCGGGAAGATGCGCGGCGTACTCGAAGACGCCGAGCGAAAGCAGATTTTGGCCGCTCTCAAGCAAGCCCACTGGGTCGTCGCCGGCGCCAGGGGAGCCGCTGCTCTGTTGGGTATGAAGCGCTCGACGCTTCAGGCGCATATGCAGAGGCTCGGGATTCGGGTTTCCCGCACTGTGGATTAGCGACAATTCCCCTCCGCCATGTCTTGGCGCTGAACGAGAGCCGGCATCGGCCGTGCGGTCTATTCTCGCCGAAAGGCTTTTTCCATTAGCTGAAACGCGCTTCACGCGCTTTGCAGACCTGCTATCATAAACCACGAAAAACCGCGCGCTGTTGGCGCTTTTTTTCCAGTTTGGGCCACTCCGGAGGGTTTCGCATGAGGGGATTCTTGAGCGCGATTGCGACGCTGGTGCTGACGTCAGGCGCGGCGCTACCCGCGTTCGCGCAGACACCCGCTAAGCCAGTGAGCTTTGAGGCTGACGTACAGCCGACTCTCGCCACCAGGTGCACGGGCTGCCACGGTCCCGATACCCGAATCAAAGAGATGAATCTGAGCAGCCTGGAAGGCGTAATGAAGGGCAGCGAATCCGGGCCTGTGATCGTTCCCGGCAAGCCGGAGGAGAGCCGGTTGTATCAGATGGTCCGCGACGGCAAGATGCCGCCCGGCAAAACGCATCTCACCGATCAGCAACTGGGCGCAATCCGCACCTGGATTGAGTCTATGTCCGGCGGCTCCGTCCAAGTCGCGGCCGCGCCTCCCGAAGAAGTCACCGAGCACGACGTGATCCCGATCATGTATCTTCGCTGCACCATCTGCCACGGGCTAAGGCGTCAGGAAGGCGGTCTCGACCTGCGCACCCTCGCGTCCATGCTGAAAGGCGGCGCGTCGGGGCCCGCGATAGTACCGGGCCATCCCGAGAAGAGCCTGGCCCTCAAGCGCATTCAGTCCGGCGAGATGCCGCCGAAAAAAGAATTGATGGACGTCAGTATCAAATTGATCACTCCGCTCGAGACGGAAAAGCTCACCCAGTGGATCGCCATGGGCGCGCCGGAAAGCAATATCCAGCCGGATGTAGCCGACGGACAGCCCGATCCCCTGGTATCCGACAAAGATCGCCAGTGGTGGTCGTTTCAATCTCCTCGGCGGCCTGCCGTGCCGGAGGTGAAGCATGCCGCCCAGGTGCGCAACCCCATTGATGCTTTCGTGCTCGCCAAACTCGAGGAGAAGGGCCTGAGCCTGTCTCCGGAAGCCGGCAAGCTCACCTTGATGCGCCGCGCGTATTTCGATCTCACTGGCCTGCCGCCTGAGCCTGCGGAAGTGCAGGCGTATCTCGCGGACAACGACCCGCACGCTTACGACAAAATGATCGACCGGCTGCTGGCGTCGCCGCGTTATGGAGAACGTTGGGGGCGCTACTGGCTGGACGTTGCCGGTTACGCGGATTCGGAGGGCGGCAAGCTAACCGATGATGTTCCGCGGACGTATGCGTGGCGTTATCGCGACTACGTGATCCGGTCTTTCAACGCAGACAAGCCTTACAACCGGTTTCTGCTGGAGCAGATCGCGGGCGATGAACTCTCCGATTATGAGCATGCAACCTCGGTCACGCCGCAAATGCTGGACAACGTCATCGCCACGGGTTTCCTCCGAATGGGTCCGGACTCGACCATCGAACGCAACATCAGCTTTGTCGATGACCGCCTGGAAGTGATCGCCGATGAAATCGATGTCCTCGGCTCCGGAGTGATGGGACTGACTTTCAAATGCGCCCGCTGTCACAGTCACAAGTACGACCCGATTCCGCAGCGCGATTACTACCGGCTGAAAGCCATTTTCAAAGGCGCATACGATGAACACGACTGGCTCAATCCGCATCCATCCGTATATGACGATCTGAAGGATTTCCGGGCGCCTGCTCTGCGCTTCCTTCCCTACATTCCGCCCGGTGAGACTCCGGTGCAGATCCTGGAGGAACAGCAGGCGGCGGAAGCGTTGAATCACAACCTGGATCTTGAGATCCGGACCCTGAAGAAGGCGCTCGAGGAAAAGGCTGCGCCTCTCAAGAAAAAAATCTTGGAGCAGCGCCTGGCGCACCTGCCACCGGCGCTTCGCGAAGATCTTCAGAAGCTGCAGGATACACCCGCCGAATCCCGAACCGAAGTGCAGAAGTATCTCGCCGGGAAATTCGAGAAGGTCCTTAAAGTAGAACCGGAGGAACTGAAAAATTTCGACGCCGCTTATCGCAAGGAAGCGGAGGAAGCCGAATGGAAGATCAAGCGCATCGAGTACCAGCAGGCGCCGGACCCGCGCATACGTGCGCTGTGGGATCGCGGAGAGCCCTCGCCCACATACATCCAAAGGCGCGGAGATCCCAATAGCTTCGGCCGCCTTGTCGGGCCGGGTCTGCCCTCCTGCCTTACAGACGGCAAGAGCCCGTTCGTTGCTACGCCGCCGTGGCCGGACGCAAAGAAGTCCGGCCGGCGCCTCGCTTTTGCCAATTGGCTCATCCAGCCCGATCATCCCCTGACTTCGCGCGTAATGGTGAATCGCATCTGGAAACACCATTTCGGCGCAGGCATAGTCAGGACTCTCGCAAACTTCGGAAAAGTCGGGGCTTCGCCCACGCATCCCGAGCTGTTAGACTGGCTGGCTACCGAATTCGTGCAGCAGGGCTGGAGCATCAAATCCATGCACCGGCTGATGATGACGTCCAGCACCTACCGTCAAAGTTCCGCGGTGACGCCAGCCCTTGAAAAAGCCGACCCCGGCGACAAGCTGCTGTCGCATATGCCCATGAAGCGCATGGAAGCCGAAGAGTTGTACGACACGCTGCTGCTGGTGTCGAACAAGCTCGATGAATCTCGATTCGGCCAGCCAGAGCCCGTCGTGATCCGCGATGACGGCCTGGTGACACCCGTGGGCACCGAGAAAGGTTGGCACCGCGGCATTTACGTGGAGCAGCGTCGCACCAAGCTGCCCACGGTGATGGAAGCTTTCGATCTTCCGGCCATGAGTCCCAATTGCGTGGACCGCAGCGTCTCCATGATTGCTCCGCAGGCCCTCCACATGATGAACGACGTCATGATCTCGAACCTCGCGGAGTCTTTTGCCGGGCGCGTCAGGAAGGAAGCCGGCGCCGATATCGAGAAACAGATCGAACGAGCGTATTGGATTGCCCTCAGCCGCCCGCCCAACGACGAAGAGCGGAAGATCAGCCTGGACGCCGTCCGTCGCATCCGGGACGCGGAGGGCGCTAAGACTGTGGCTCGCGCCGCTTCGGGTCTTGCCGCCAAACCTGCGCCGGGAGCGAGTGCCTCCAATGTTGGCGTGGCGGACCCGCTCGCCGCCGCGCTCGTGGAATTCTGCCACACTCTGATGAACTCAGCCGCGTTCGTTTACATCGATTAGGAGAGCCGTGTGCCAGTAGACAGATTCCATCCCGTACGGAAGACAGTGACACGGCGGTCCTTCTTCGAGCGTGCCGTCGATGGTTTGCAGGGCGCCGCGCTCGTTTCGCTCCTGGGACGAGATCTGCAGGGAGCTACCGTTGAAAGTGCCGACGACCAGCGGACCGTCTTCGATCTCAAGCCCCGTGCTCCCCATTTTCCGCCGAGAGCGAAATCAGTCATCCAGCTATTCATGAATGGCGGCCCCAGCCATGTGGATCTTTTCGATCCCAAGCCGATGCTCGATAAGCATCATGGCGAGCCGTACTTCGAGAAGATCGCCAACGACGTGTCGTCCCCGAAGGCAGCCGGCGGCCTTATGCGCAGCCCATTCAAGTTCCAGCAATACGGGCAGTCCGGTATGTGGGTCTCCGAGTTGATGCCGCATTTTGCCAAACAGGTCGACAACATCACCATGATCCGGTCGATGAATACGATCCATCCGGAGCATGAACCGGCGCTTTTCATGGCGCATACAGGGCGAATCATGCAGGGAAGACCGGCCATCGGCGCATGGGTCCTTTACGGCCTGGGCACAGAAAACCAGAGCTTGCCGGCTTATGTCGTGCTAGATGATCCGCTCGGATTGCCGATCAACGGCGTGCAGAGCTGGCAGTCGGGTTTCCTGCCTCCCATTTACCAGGGCACGCGGCTACGCACCAACGGTTCTCCAATTCTGAATCTAAAGCCCGAAACCGAGAAGCCCTCCGAGGTGGTTCGGCTCACGCGCGATCTGCTCGGGCGTCTCGATCAGATTCACAAGCACAACCATCCCGGCGAGGCGCAGCTGGACGCGCGCATTGCCAGTTACGAACTGGCGGCGCGCATGCAATTGGAAGCTAGCGACGCGCTGGACATTTCCAAAGAAACCGATGCTACCCGCGAAATGTACGGTATTGGCGACGATGCCACGGATTCTTACGGAAAGCGCTGCCTGATGGCGCGCCGCCTGGCGGAGCGCGGCGTGCGCTACATCCAGATCTACGTCAACGGCAATCTCTGGGACCACCACACGAATCTGGAGAGCGGTATGCGGGCCTGTTCCCTGCGCACCGATAAGCCGGTGGCCGGGCTCCTGGCGGACCTGAAGCAGTGCGGGCTGTTGAAAGACACGCTCGTGATCTGGGGCGCTGAGTTCGGCCGCCTGCCGATTTCACAGCTGGGTGGCGCTTCAGACGGCCGCGACCACAATCCCCGCGGGTTCAGCATCTGGATGGCCGGCGCAGGCCTCAAGCCGGGTATGTCTTACGGCAACACCGACGAACTTGGCTACAAAGCGGTTGAGAACCCTGTGAGTGTGACTGACTGGCAGGCGACCGTCCTGCACCTGCTCGGCCTCGATTATCAACGCCTCACCATCGACCAAAACGGTCTTAAAGAAAAACTGACGTCAGTTTACGAAGCTCGGATCGTGAAAGAAATTTTCGCGTAATTGCGGCAGCATCTCACTTCTCCGGAATCGCCGGCAGCAGAACGTATGACGCGTATTTCCCGGCGTGGTAGATGGCGTTATCCGCCTTCACCCAACGGGTTTCATCGTAATTGTTGCCGCCGGTGTTCAGGTTGCGATCGAACCGGGGAAAGTTGCTGCTGGAAACTTCCAGCCGGATGCGGTGTCCAGGGCCGAAATAATTGCTTGTCGCTTCGAGGTCGATAGGAACCTCATACACCTCGCCTGATTTCATCCACACTTTCCTGGTGAAGCCCTCGCGAAACCGGGCCCGCAGAATGCCCTCTTGCACATTGTAGGCGGCGCCGTCCGGATAAACGTCCACCAGCTTTGCGGTGAAGTCCGTGTCTTTCGCTGATGACGAGACGTACAGCACCGCTTTCAACGGACCTGTCAACTCGACTCCCAGTTTCAGGGCCGGTGTGGTGTACACCAGAACGTCCCGCCGGTTTTCGACCTCCGACTGGTCGTAGCTGCCATCGGCATGTGGGTCGCCGGTGCAACAGATGGGTCCTCCGCGCGAAGGCACGGGGTCGCCGGGATCGTAGGTGTACCGGTCCGCTGGTTCCTGCTCCGGCGTCTTGACGCTCAGCGTGCCCGTGCCGGACCGGCTGTTCGCGCGGCCGTCACTGTGCAGGTAATATCGCGTGTACTGCGTTCGCGCCAGCGGCCATTCCTGCTCGCCTCGCCAGGCATTCCGGCCCATGACGTAGATCTGCACTTTCGGCATTTTCTCGACGGCGTTGTCGATGCCCTTGAGCCAATGATCGAACCACTTCAGATAGAGAGCGTAATACTCGAACCGGGCATCGCCAACATCACGGCCCCCGACCACGGTGTGTTCTTTCGTGCCCGTCTCCGACTGGCAGTGGTTGGTCGGCGAGATCACAGCAAACTGGTTGTCTCTCGCCCGCGCGCTCACCGCATTGGTACGCAGCAGGTTGAATTCCAGCAGCACTTCGGCTACTCCGAAGTCGTACCACGACCCGACATGCAAAGCGGGCACATCGAACTTTTCGTTGCCTTTCAGATAACCGAACTGGTCCCACCAGGGGTCGGTGAGTTCGCGGGAAACCATATCGTCCCAATCGCTCGGCGCACCGCCGGCGCGGGCTACCATGCCCACGAGCGGCAGCGTGCCCCAAACTTGGCGCAGCTTGCTATCCGGGATTTGCGGAGCGGGCGTGCCGCGGTCTTTATTGCCTTGGTTCGAGAACCAGCCGAGCCCGCTTGCGAAGTCCATGTTGCCTGCTTTTCGGGCGCCGAAATAGTAATAGCGGCTGCCCGCCGCGCCGATCGAGCTACCAGCCGCCTGAGGGATCATGGCCTTCAGATTCGGGTGGCGCAGCTGCGACTGGAGGATCTGCACGTCGCCCACATAGGAGCAACCATACGTCCCAATGTTCCCGGTCGACCACGATTGCTTCGATAACCAGTCCGTAGTGTCGTAGCCGTCCGTGACGTCGCCGGCGAAAGCAGTGTATTCTCCCTCCGACGTGTACCGCCCGCGCGTATCCTGAACCGCCACGACATATCCCTGACCGGCAAATTGGTACGCGACGCTCTTCTGATCGCTGTAGGGCGCCTTATTGTAGGGCGTTCGAATCAGAATTACCGGCAGCTTGTCGTCTTCGCCAATCGGAAAGTATAGATCGGTCGACAGCCGCACGCCGTCCCGCATCGGAATCTTCACGCTTTCCTCGCGCCGAACCTTAAATTTCGGTTCCGGCCAGGAATAAGACAGTGCCTGAGACCCACAAACCGGCGATATCAGAACTGCACAGACTGCCAATAACTTAATTCGCATATTGATCGCGCTTAGCAGCTCGGGGCAACATCGGCCTCTAAGCTGGCCTCCGTTTTGCTCCCGGCTAGAAGGAATTTGCCCTCATTCAGATTGAACAAGATCGCGCCCTGGGGAAACCGCTCCCTTTGGTCGCGGCTCGGCAAGCTCGACGGAAGGTGGCAGGGGGTATGTGACATGCGAGTTTCCCAGACACTTGCGATATCCGAAGTTGCGAATATCATATTTTAGGCGGCGCGGGCTGTCAACGCATCTTTGGCGCCCTCGAGTCGTCGAGTGATACTGGACTCATGCAGCTACGTTATGTCTTGATCACCTTATGCTGCCTTGCCGTCCGGGTAGGCGCATGCTGGGCTCAGCAGCAGATCACCATCGACGCCCACGCCTCCGCCTCGCCCTTTCCTCACTTCTGGGAAAAGGCTTTTGGATCGGGCCGCGCAATCCTGGCCCTTCGCGAGAGCTACCGCAATGACCTGGTGGCCGTGAAGCAGGCCACTGATTTCCACTACGTCCGCTTCCACGCCATCTTTCACGATGAAGTGGGCGTTTACAACGAAGACGATCGCGGCAATCCGGTCTATAACTTCTCGTACGTCGACGAAATATACGACGGCCTTCTGGAACGCGGCGTGCGGCCGCTGGTCGAAATGAGCTTCATGCCGCGTAAGCTTGCTTTCAACCCTGACGCGCTCCATCCCTTCTGGTACAAACCGAACGTTTCACCCCCGAAAAGTCTCGAGCGATGGGATGCGCTTATCTCCGAATTTGCCTGCCACCTAATCGCACGCTACGGCATAGAGGAAGTCTCGAAGTGGTACTTCGAAGTCTGGAACGAGCCCAATATCGACTTCTGGAACGGCATTCCGCGCGACAAAAGCTACTTTGCTCTCTATGAACACACGGCTCGCGCGCTGAAGGCCGTCAGCGCGCGCCTTCGAGTGGGCGGCCCGGCCACGGCTGCCGCCGCATGGATCACCAGTTTCCTTCAGTATGCCGCCGCGAATCATGTACCCGTCGATTTCGTCTCCACTCACGGCTACGCTGACGACACCGTGGAAGATCTATTCGGTACGAACGAAGACATCCCCATAGACGATCGCGTCTGCCGTGCCGCCGCCAAAGTGCGAAAGGAAATTCAAGGGTCCGCCATGCCTGGACTGCCATTGTTCTGGACCGAATGGAACGTGCCGGGCATGAAAGAGGCTCGCGATACAACATACGTCGGGCCGGCCGTTGCCAATACGGTGCGCGAATGCGACGGCATGGTCGACCTGCTCTCATTCTGGACGTTCTCGGACGTATTTGAGGAAGGCGGACCCATCCCGCGCCCCTTTGAAGGTCACTTCGGATTGCGCGCCCAGGGAGGCATCAACAAACCCAGCTTCTACGCCTTCGGATTGCTCCACCTTTTAGGCGATCGCCGCATGGCGAATGTCGCGACGAACATACTTGTTACCCTTCGCTCCGATGGATCAGTCGTTGTTGCGGTCTGGAACCTCGTGGACCCCGATAAGTCCGGCTTGCCCCTCCATGTGCGGCTCGCCTTCGACCACGTCCCGGCCAACGCACCCGTCAACATCCGGCTCGTCGATGACGATCACGGCAACACTCTTGCCGCCTATCGCGCGCTTGGCAGCCCGCAGTACCTGACCAAAGAGCAGATTCGCAAAATAAATGCTGCCACCGCGCTTCCAGCGCCCGATCGGCGGCGCCTTGACGGCAGTCACCTCGATCTCGATTTGCAAGTGAATGCGCTCGCATTGATTGAAATACCCGCAACGCCGTAAATGAGCCGCGCGCCTGCAGGGCAGTAGACTTATTGCAAACCGATTACGCTTTCCAGCGGCGGCAGACTGCTTCCTTCCTTCAGGCCCCGGGTTGCGCCACGGAACCGGTTTTGAAGTCTGAGCCAGTAGCTATATTCGTTATTCCAGCGGCCGGCTGCCGCCGCGAGGCGGTACGGCGCATACTCTGCGAGCCATGCTGACCGATAGGCCGCCTCAATTTGCGTCGCTTCATCCATCATGTCCGAGAAGCGGCCATGTGACTGGTACACAACCTCAGACTCGATCTCGTTCCAGTACCGGTCGCTGTTATAGGGACCGAAAGACCGCCAGCGCGCTGCCACCTCGAGGCTGTTCAGAAATTTATAACCCGCAAAATCGAGCATGCGCCCCGCAATGAGCAAAGACTCGATCGCGGAGAAATCAGCTCCATCCTTCATCGCCCGATAAATATTCGCTTGCGAGCTCTCAGCCATCCGGCGCGCCTCGCGGAAATCATCCTGATGATCAGCGGTTCGTTTCAAATTCGCGGCGCTAAACGGATCGCCCCACATTTCGTGGATCGAGGATTCTCCCCACACTCTTTCGATGGCTATCTCTGACTTGTTGAGGTTTTCGAGCGCCGCAGCCACATCCGCCGCGCTGGCACTCGGGTAAATCAATGTGGCGTATTGGCCGAAGAAGCCATTGCGATCCATGGGCGCGGACTGCCAGGGTGCAGCCGCCCCATAAGCCATCGCCGGCCACGTCAGACGCAATAGACATTGCGCACTGTCAGTCCAAACGGAGTTGATCATGCCGAGCGCTTCCGAGCGCAGTCCTGCCGCCAGGAAGTTATCGATATTGGCGAAGGTCATGTCGAAGTTAAGCGCGATTTGCTCCCAGTTCGCGACCCCGGATTGTATGAAGTGCGGCAGATGTTTCGCGACGAGCGGATCCAGCCATTTCTTCACATCCGGCTGCGCCTCATAAGCCCACGCCACGGGAATTAGTCCGGGCGGCAGGCGATCGATAGTTTCCGGATACTTTACCATCACATCCGCCCATGCCATTACAGTCTTCCCGTGTTGCGTAAACAGTTTCGCCACGTTGGTAAGCTGTTCGGCAAAGAGGGCAGCGGGCGTCGTATTACCCCGCTTTTTGGCGACATCCTCGATGCGCCAGGTCTCATCGAAACCAACGTGCACGAACGGGCTGGGGAACAGGTCCGAAATTTGTCCGGCCCAGTCTGCCAACAAACTCGTTACGTTGGGGTTGGCTGGGTCCAACTCCACCGAATGCGGGAAAGCACCGAGGCCTGAATAAAGCTCGATGCGCAGCAAATCGTGCAAATGGCCATAGAGTTCGAGGAACGGGATGACATCAACATGACGTTCGCGGCCGTAAGCAATGATGCGCCGGATCTGATCTTTCGAGAATCGGCCTTCTGGGTTCAGCAACGGGTAGCCGTCGAGTTCGATGGCGCCTTCACTGTAGATGTAGTACTGATTCGCTTTCCAGCGCGCCAGGAAATCAATCTGTCGCTTCACTTCGTTTTCTGTGGGCAAAGGGCCGTGGCTCATGTCGATCATCGTGCCGCGGTAGGCGAGGGAGGGCCAGTCATGAATCTGGACTTCAGGGAGCGCCGCGCCGCCGCCATCGCTTTCGACCAGTTGACGTAGAGTTTGAACGGCGTAATACAGGCCGGCAGAAGAGGCGGCTTCAATTTCGCCGCCTGCCGGCGTAATCTTCAGGCGGTACGCTTCGCGCGACTCGGGCCCGGGCCGCTCGCCGGGCATCGGAAGGCTCGCTACGGATCCGGAGCGCTTCAATACAATCGAAGGTCCTGGACCATCCGAGCTCTCCGCGATTGGAACCGGCCTTGTGGAGCGGGCTGACAGGATGGCTGCGAGTTCACTTGCAGCGAACCGGTCTTCATCCGCCGGATTGCCGGCCAGGCGAATGTGTAGATCCCGCAGCGGAAGGCGTCCCGGTCCATACTGGATCTGCTGCGGTTTTGGCAGCAACGGAGAATGCGCCGCCGCCATACCGGTGCAGCAAAGAAGCCATATCAGAATTCTCGAATGAAGCAACATGAATTCCTCGTGTGGCTCAAATTATTTCAACTCCATTTCGAAACACGTGGCGAATGCCAGCTGGCGCGACCTCCGGGTTCTCATACGTGGCGGCGCTATTGATCGTATCTGGATCGAACGCCACCACATCGGCAAAATATCCTTTCGCAAGACAGCCCCGCTTTGCGATTCTAAAGCGGCGAGCCGGCTTGCCGGTGATTTTGTGCACCGCTTCCTCTAGCGTGAGCCAAGCGCGCTTGCGGCTAATTTCTCCGAGCAACAGAGGAAAAGTCCCGTACAACCGCGGATGAGGTCGCCCTGTCACGTAAAAGCCGTCGCTGATAATGCACGAAAGCGGATGCGAAACCGTCTGCCGCAGATTGGGCTCGCTTTGATTCACCTCCAGCATATTTATGCTCCCGTTTTCTTCGTGAATCAAATCGAGCACGATTTCTACGGGTTCACGGCCGCGGTCTTCGGCAATTGCCGCGATCGTACTTCCGATTAATGCACGGTTGCTTGGCGATTCGACGGATGAGATCAAGATGCCGGACCATCCCTGTGCGAGAGTCGCTTCGGTCTCGGCTGCGATCTGCTTTCTTTCGGTTTGATCCGCGAGGCGGGCGAGCAAACCAACGATTCCCCCGTCGAGCGCCCATTGTGGAAGCAGTTGCGTCAGGACCGTACTGCCGCGCGTGTAAGGATAGCAGTCAAAACCCACATCCATCCCTTCCGCGGCTGCGCTCTCGATTTTTTCGAGCACGGCTCGCTGTTTATCCCAGTTGCGGGGACCAACGGCCTGCAGGTGCGAGATCTGCAGCCTGCAACCGGTCCGCCGCGCCAGCTCGAGTTGCTCATCCACCGCTTCTTCCAAGTGATCGCCGTAATCGCGCATGTGGGTCGCGTAAGTCTTGCCGTGCCGCGCCACAACATGGCACAGTCGCACGAGTTCTTCCAGCGTCGCGCCCGAACCAGGCGCGTACATGAGGCCGGTAGAGAACCCGCATGCGCCTTCCTCCAGCAACTCAGCCAGCCTCTGCTCCATCCAGTCGAGCTCCCCTCCGGAGAGCGGCCCTACACGGTTTCCTACGCATGCGATGCGGAGGCTTCCGTGCCCGGCTAGGGAAAAAACGGAGGTCACGGGTGACTTCTGCGCTCGGTCGAGGTATGCCTTCGCGCTGGGCCATCCCCAGTCACTGGTGCCGCAAAAGAGGCCGTTAGCGAAATCGTGCAGCAACTTCAAATTGCCGGGCGCCGGATATGGCGAAAATCCGCAGTTGCCGACCACCTCGGCGGTGACCCCCTGCGCCACTTTCTCACGCCGGTTTTCGAGCACCTGAAGATCGGAGTGGCTATGCGAATCGATGAAGCCCGGCGCGACGGCCAAGCCGCCGCAGTCGATCACGCGCGCATCCGCTGGGACTTCGAAGGAGTCAAGTTCGGCGATGGTCTCGCCGGAAATAAGCAGATCGCCGCGCCGCGGTGGCGCTCCGGTGCCATCAATCAATGTGCCGCCTTTAAGTCGGATTCGCGCCATTCCGTTTAGACGCCAGCCTTTGGCCGTTCAGCGTACTTGAGCGCGAGTGCGCGAATCTCATAGCTGAAATTGAGAAAACGCTTCTCCCAACGTTTCGCCTCTGCAGGCGTGTATCGATAGAACCCCTTTGCGTTGGACGTACCGCGCGCCCCGGACGCCACCACTTCTTGCATGAGCTTAGGCGTTTCTTGAGAGCAGCAAAGATCCGGGAGCAGGTCGCGCATCACCGCGGCGTAGGCCGGAATCCCGGTCAGATCCATGTAGCGGAACGGACCTGCCATCGTGATCCAGTACCCCATGTCGTTCCGCACGGAACGGTCCACATCTTCTACCGTTGCGTAGCCGTTCTCCACCAGATAGAACGCCTCTCGCATCATGGCGTACATGATTCGATTGGTGATGAAGCCTCGGACATCGCGCCGGACCAGAGTTGGCTCTTTCTTCCACAGATTCGCAAACCCTATGACCTTCTCGGCATTCCGATGATCGGTTTCGTTACCGCAGATCACCTCCATGAAGCGCAGGATGTGAGCGGGTTCGCCCCAGTGAACGCCAAGAATGCGCTCGGGGTGGCGCGCGCCGCGCTGCAGTTCCGTTACCGGCAAAGCTGAGGTATTGCTTCCGATGAGCGTTTCGGGCGAAACCGCATCCTCGATTTGCCGCAGGACTGCGCGTTTTTCGCTTAGATTCTCAAAAATCGACTCGATGACCAGACCGCAATCCCGGAGTGCGCCGAACTCGTCTGCGGTGCTCAGATTTTTCAGCACACTGACGGGATCTTTGGACAACAGCTTCTCGCGGCGCATGTCGCGCAGTAGAACGGAAACGCGCCGCTTGAGGTTGCGTCTGCGCGCGGTGTCTTTATCGATCGCGACGACGCGATGTCCAGCGGCCACAAGACAAGTCACGATGCTGGTGCCCATCAGTCCGAGGCCGACGACGCCGGCAGGAACGGGTTGCTTGATCACGCTTGTCGAACTTCTTGATGGCATAAGCTCCTATCGCGGACGCCTGGGCAAATTTAATGAGGTTGGCCTGCCATAGTTGGAATCGGGTTGTGCGGAAGCTCAAGCCGGTCGAGTAAGGCAAAAATCTGCTCGTTGAGAAATGAAATACGGTCCTCGGTGTGCTGGTCCAACTTAAGAGTCAACTGGCGAACAACAGCCTCCGGCAGAATGCCGCGAGCTACCAGCAGGCGCTTTTCGGCATGGTGAAATAGCTCCATGTGCTGCAGGCTCAAAACAATCTGCGGCAAAACGGCTGCATGAATTTTATGGGCGCCCACCATGTCGTCCTTAGCGGCGAGTTGAAAAACTTTGGCGAGCAGATCCGAAACGGCGAGACCAGGCATCACGCCGCAAATGCCCGCCGGTATCAGGTCCAGCATGTACATGCCGCCCCAGCCTTCAAGCACTCCGACTTCTCCGTTCGTTGCTTCCAGGATGGCGGTCACTTTCGATGACATCATCGGTTCTTCAAGCTTGATCCATCGAAAATGAGGATGAGCTCGATGCAACTCGGATACAAAGCGAGCGGTCACGGTCGGCCCCGAAGGGTTCACGTCCTGAATCAGCAAAGGAATGTCAATGGAAGACAGGAGCCGGTCGAAGTAGCGGTACAGATCGGGTTCACCCAGCGCGAACATCCGTGGGACGGCGGCGGCAATCGCTGAAGCTCCTGTTTTCTGGGCCTGACGCGCGGTCTCCACTGCCTGGGTTACAGAAACAAAGTTGACCTGTGCGAACACGGGGATGCGGCCAGCGGCGTGGCGCACTGCCTCCGAAACCAATCGCAATCTTTCCATCTCGGAAAGTTTATAGAACTCGCTGGCATAGGCCGGCAAGCACATGGCGCAGGCACCCGCGGCGCAGGCAAAATCAATCAGCCGAGTCTGCGAAGGCCAATCGATTTGTTCTTCGACTGTAAATGGCGTCGGAATAATCGGAACAATGCCGTTCAGACGAAACTCGTTCGCTTTTGCCAAGCCTCCTCCTTTTCCTGTAAAGCCGCATTCCGCATCCGCTTTCTCTCCTCGTACACCGTAACCAGAAATGTTGCGGCAAATACCAGGAGGCCGCCGAACATCAGGGATGCTGTGATCCTTTCCCTGACAACCACGGTCGAAAGCAAAACTCCGAACACAGGCAACAAATAGATCGACAGCGACGCTTGCGTCACATCGATCTTCTCGATTACCCAGAAATACAGCAGCATCGAAACGCTCAGGCTGAATATTGCAATTGTCAGCAGGCTGGCCCAAACGCCCGCGCCCAAGGAAGTAAATGCGGCACTCTGTGGGCGCTCAAATACTAGCATCAGGAACCCAAGTTCGAGGTCTGTCACGAGAAAGCTGTACACGAGTAATTCAACCGGGTTAAAGGTCTCCAGCAATTTCTTGGTGTATGTGTTGTAGAACGCGCTGCCCAGGCAGCTCGCAAGAATCAGAAGATTGCCTAGTAGATAGGTTCCCCTGAAGATGGCGACGGATTTCCAATCGATATCTGAAACCATGAGGATGCCGGCTATTGCAAGCCCGAAGGAGAGCCAGCGGACAACCGTCATCCTTTCACCGAGGAGCATGACGGCCATCATTGCGGTCAAGACTGGAATGGTTAGGGTGAGTACCGCTGCGTTGCTCGCCAGCGAGTGCTCCACACCCCAGGTGAGGCCAAGCTGTGCTGGGATGATGCCGAGCGTAGAAGCGAGGAAAAGGTCCCGCCAAACCACGGGCGTCCAGCGCGGCCCCGGCTTCTTGCCGCGGCTTATGCGAATTAACGGAGCGAACAGCACGGTGGAGAGCGCGAGCGGAATCAAGGCAACCGCGATCGGGCCGAGGCGTTCGGTCGCGATCTTCGCACCGGAGAATTGAAAGGCCCACATCAGGTTCACCAGCACCAGAACCAGAAAGCACTGGATGGGGGCGCGCCTGTGGACGCTGTGCGGCGTGCTGACCGTTTCGCCCTTTTCTCCCGGGGTCATTTTCTTTTGCGGCCTCCTACGTGTGCGGCCTGAGTTCTTCTAGCGCCGGCAGCGTGTCGCCATCTTTTTGGAAGCCGTGCAACACGTCCCACAGGCGGGTTTGCAAGCGACGCCAATATTCGTACTCCGCATTCCACCGGCCCATCACACTGCCCAGGCGGTGGTCAGTGTACTCGCTCATCCAGGCCGAGCGGTACAGTTCGCGCAAGTCCGAGATCTCATCCATCATGTCCATAATGCGTCCGTGATTGCGCGCGCTCGATTCCCATCCCAGATAGAACTGTACGTCGGCACGGCTGGGATGGCTGCCCAGCGTATTGAAATAGCCTGCCATTTCCAGCGCGTAGATGTATTTCATCCCTGCATAATCCAGCATTCGCGCGCTGAGAACCAGGCTGGGAATAGAGTAGACGTCCTGCTGCAGGCTCAAGGCGTGCGCCAGGTGCTCCTCGGCGTCTTCGGCTAAAAGCCGGATGTTGCGGAATGATTCGCGATGCGGCGCGAGGCGTGCAAGCCGCTCCGGCGTTAGCGGATCGTCCCACAAACGAAAGATGGTCTCCGAACCCAGTACCTCTTCCAACAGTTGCTGTGCTTTTGCCAACGCCTCGAGCGCCGGCGCCACCTCGGCCGCCGCCGGCGCGGAATAGAAGGATGCTGCGTAGTCGGTAAAAAAATGCGCCCGATCCATCGGCTCGGTCTGCCACGCCGCCGCGGCTCCGTATGCCATGCCGGGCAGTGCGGTGCGATAGAGCACCTGCGAAGCATCTGTCCAACCCGTGTTGACCATGCCCATCGTGCCGTATTTTCGCGCATCACCCAGAAACCCGTCGATGTTTTCGAAGGTCCGGATGAAGTCTGGCGTAACTTCATCCCAGCACCAAATGCCGGGGGCAAACACTTCCGGCACTTTCTCGCGGGCGAACGGGGCCACAAAACCGCTGTAGTCCGTTTGGACATGATAGTGCCATGGCACCGCAATCACGTCCTTCGGCAATTGCGCAAACAGCTCGGGATACTTGACAAAGATGCGGGCGCCGCTGTTGACATCCGCCCAGAACATCGGCCGCTTTCCAAACTGCCGCACGAGCGCGGTGATACTCTTTAATTGCTCGATGTAAAGCTTCCCAGGCTCCACGTCGCCGGCGGCTTTGCTGCCGGCTTTCTCCAATTCCCATGGCTCATCCATGCCGACGTGAAACCACGGACTGGGAAAGAGTGCCGTAAGCTGCTCGACCCAGTCATGCAGCAGGCTCTGCACGCGGGGATTGCGCGGATTGATCTCGCCTCCGTGCGGCAGCGCAGCCAGATCAGCGTACCGCTCCACCCGGAATACGTCATGCAAATGGCCATAGAGTTCGAGGCAGGGAACGATGTCGACGTGTCTCTCCCTCGCGTAATCAATGATTCGCCGGATCTGTGACTCGGTGTAACGTGCGCCCGGATTGATCAGCGGATAACCGCGAAGCTCGATGTTCGCTTCAGAGTAGAGATAGTACTGGTTGGCTTTCCAGCGGGCAAGAAAATCAATTTGCCGCTTGATTTCATCCTCGGTTGGCAGCGGTCCGTGGCTGGTGTCCATCATAAAGCCGCGGTAGGCAAGGGCCGGCCAGTCTTGAATATCCACTTCCGGCAGAAATTTCTCTCCTGCGATATCTTCCACCAACTGCCGGATGGTTTGAGCGGCGTAATATAAGCCGGCGGAAGATCGGGCATGAATTTCCGCTCTGTTATCAGAAATGCGCAACGTAAACGATTCCCTGGAATCGGGCCCCGCACGATCATCGGGGCCAGGCACCGCATCCACGGCGCCCGTACGGTCGAACACGACGCCAGCGGTCGCAGTTCCGTTACTTACTACAGGCACGGGTCCAGCGATGATCGCTGCCAGCGCTGATGCCAGCTCGTTTGCCGCGAAGCGGTCTTCAGGTGCAGGATTCGACTTGAACGAAATCGTAATACCCTTGAGCGCGAGCCTTCCATTGCCGTATTGAATGTGCTGTGGCCGCGGCACCAGCGGTGTGTGTGCGGCATGCAAAGGCGTCACCAGGACAAACAGCAAGCAAACCAGAAGGGTTAACATCGAACTGCCTATCGTACGCCAGCGGCACATACTGCACAATCGCGATGTACCGGCTTCGTAGTGCGCCATCCAATAGGCTGAACATTTTTTCCAGCGGCGCGACCGTAACGCCACGCTCTAGTCAAACGCGAGATACACTTTGTCACCTTGCGGGACTCAGCTTCCACACGTGGTCTCTGGCTCCAGGGGGAATCTCGATCCTCAACGGCTGCCGAAGCGCTTCGCTAGTCCGCACCCTGACCGGCGGCGCTTCGTCCACTGAAACCTCAACGAATGGCGCGGTCTTCAATTGCTGCTGTAGTCTGCCGGCAAGCCACAGCTGCCAGGCAGACGAGTGCTTCTTGAAATAGGAGCAGTATGGTTCCTCAAGATGAAACACAAGTCGCAAATTGTCGCCAGCTAGCGATTCGATCCCGGTGTGCAAAACGGCAATGTATTGGTTCATGCCCAACGTTTCGTAGCCTTGCGGCAACTGTTCGAAAAGCCTGTCTAGAAAATCCGGCTGCAGCGCAATGTCGCGGTCGTGAGCCGTGAGCATAATGGGGCCATCCGGGTGCGTGGGCCAATTGTGCGCGTTTAAGGGCTGCTCGTGGCCATGACTCGCGCCGGCGATGGCGCCCGCCATGTCCAGAACCATATCGCGGTCGAGATAGAAATTGAACTCAGTTCCTGCCTCGAACATTCCAAATCCCGCCTGCGCCGCAATTCTTCCGGTGTGATTCACGTAAGACCGGGACCACGCACCGCCGCCGGCCCTGATGGACAACGCCCGCTCGCCGAAATCCTCACTAAGATAATCAAGCGATCGGTTCAAATGAAAAAGTTGCGTGAGAGCCGGCGCCTCGCCGCCACGCCGTCGGTCCGAGAATTCTTCATACCAGCCGATAGCGCTAGCCTCACCGTCCAAGTCTGCTTTCCACCATGGGCCAGGAGGAGAATCAAGGTCCGGCTGCATATGCGTCCAGCCGTGGCTTTCAATGTCCAATACGCCGGCAGCCACGGCCGCCAGCAGGCCTCGCCTGGTTGAGCCGTAATCCTGTAGCACGCCATACCGGTCCGTAAATTTCTGCTCCCACGGAACCAGTATCCGTTTGGTGTTGCGATCCACATAGCCCGTGATGACGTTTGCCGCCATCACCGCTCTGCGCTTTGTCAGCGGGTCAATCAGATGCTCGCGGATCACGGCCTCGCTGAGCGTGGGATACCGCCAATACGAGAGAAATCCCTTGTCCGCGGTACCCCAGTCGTCCAAGGCGAGAATCAGTCGATGTGAGTAGTCCGCCTCGGGTGTTACTAAGTATCCCAGGCTCCAGATCAGCGAACGAAATAGCAGTCCTCGCCAATAGGGAGAGCCGGTAACGTCTTTCAAATGCGGAACGCCGATCCAGATGGCGGATGTGTCATGGTCGATTTGCCTTACAGCCAGCACGGGATGTCTTTGCTGCGAGATAAGGATCTGTGAGTCCTGCGGCTCCATGGCAAACCGTGAGTCGAACTCGCCGGAAGTGGTTTTCTGGACCAATCCTTCGGTGATGAAGTGGGGCGCACCAATTTCCAACGCGTCTGTGGAGCTGTACGGCTCCTTAAATCTCAGCCCCAGTACGCTTTCGAGCACCGGATCGAGGCATCTCGAGTCGAGCACAAGCACGCTTGTTCCGGCTTTGGCGGCGTCTTCCAGTGCCGCCACGTTTTTACCGGCGTAGGAGGAGCTGTCCGCCAGCCAGAGGACGGTGCTGTAGCGCACTCTTCCCGTGCGCTCGAACAGTTGGGAAGCACCGAGGGTTTGCTGATCCAGCCGAAGTATTTCGAAAGGAACCGACCACGCTTTGAGCAGAGCCGCGACGGGTTGAAATGAATCTTTTTCCGATGTGATCAGTTGGCTTGCGGGATCTTCCCACCTGTCAACCACCAGAAGGACGCGATATGGCTTCAGCGCCCACTCCGAGCCGGCTTGTTGTGCGCCGGCCACCGACGCACCGAGCAGGAGCATCGCCATCGTGACGATAATGATTGTCCGAAACAAACTGGATATCGTACGCCAACACTTCAGCCAGCACAATCATCACGCGTTCTGTTACGAAGGAACAGTCCAATACGCTGAACACTTTTCGAGTGGGCTACGTTTGCGCACACCGCTTCTGCTACAATCCGGCAGAACAGCCGGACGAAAGGGATTGAGCGATGAGCGCTGGCGCAACACCGTCAGCTCCTGCAGCGGAGCGGACCTTGTCAATTCTCGAACTGCTATCGGTGACCAAGAATGGTCTGACTTTACCCGAACTCAGCCGGCGGCTCGGGCTTCCCAAGAGCTCGACCTATTGTCTGTTGGTTACCCTGGAGCGCCGGGGCTATCTGCATCGCAACAATAGAACTCATCGCTACATGTTTGGCCTCAAGCTGTTTTCGCTTGCCAACATGGCTTTGAGCGGCGTAGAGCTGAGGGAAAACGCGGCAGGTTTCTTGCACTCGCTCATGCAAAGATCACGGCTGACGGTACACATGGCGCTCATCGAGGGCGACGAAGCGGTCCTAATCGAAAAGGTTGAGCCGCCGGGACTTGTGAGGCTGGCCACCTGGGTCGGTAAACGTCTCGAACTGCACTGCTCGGCCGTTGGCAAGTGTCTTCTGGCGCATTTGCGGGAAGACGAGTTTCTGCGTCTGGTGCGAGATCGAGGTCTGACGCGTAACAACGAAAACACCATCACCTCCATCCGCAGGCTGAAACAGCAAATGACGCAGATCAGGCATGCTGGCTACGCGATTGAAGACGAGGAGGGAGAGATCGGGTGCCGATGCATTGGCGCGCCGGTTTTCGACCACTCCGGCAGTGTGGTTGCGGCCATCAGCGTGGCGGGCACCACGGCTCAAGTCAGAAGCGAAGAATTCACCTACTTCGGCCAACTGGTTCGGCAAACGGCCTCCGACATTTCCGAGGCGCTGGGCTTCATCCCAACTAAGATCGAATCCTCAGGGCAGTGAGTGGTTTGCGGAAGCAGCAGCCTGCTTGTTCAGCCTATTGGACAAATTGTCGAACTGGTCATCAAATTTGATTGACAATACGCTTCGGCTCTAGCATGATCGCTAATCTTAAGGGTCAAGCAACGAAGTTTGGCCGCGACGTTCGAGCCCACTCCCAGTGCCAAGGGGTCGGTCAATTCAGTAATTGACGGGCGTCATTAGTACAGCAAACTAAGGTCGCCACTCGAGAACTTTCAAGGGAGGAGATGACGTCATGAAATCCAAGGGCCGCAACTGTCGGCACGTTTATTGTTTGTTGGCGTTGAATCTGTTGCTCTCGGTATGTCCCGGCCGCGCTCAGGAAGTGACGGCCAGGCTGGCCGGTACGGTCAAGGACCCTGCTGGAGCCGTGGTGCCCGAGGCCGCCCTCACAGCCACCAATGTCAACACAGGTTTGATCACCAGGACCACGTCGAGCGCGTCCGGCGATTACGTGTTCCCCGCGCTGGCGCCGGGAACCTACACCCTATCAGTAGAGAAATCGGGTTTCTCGACGGGCGTGATGTCTGACATTTCTCTGAACGTGGACCAAAAGGCAACTTTGGATGTCGTCCTGCAAGTCGGGCAAGTGACGGAGTCTGTCAAAGTGGAAGGAGCGGCGCCGTTGGTAGACAGCACCAGCGCGAGCATGGGAACGGTTGTGAATCAACAGCCCATCCTCGACCTCCCGCTCAACTTACGGCGCACCGGCGCGCTGGCGCTGGTGGTGCCCGGTACGATCGATACCAGCGGACGATCGCTCACGTCGGCCAACGAGAACGGTTCCGGATTCAACGAGAACAGCTATAGCGGGTCGGGTGGGCGTTCTTCCGGAAATCTCATTTTGATCGACGGCATGGTTTCGCGTGCGCTCAACAACGGCGGATTCGCGTTGCAGCCTGTGCCGGAAATGGTGAAAGAGTTCAAGATCGAAAACAATACGTATGACGCGGCGGCCGGCCTGAGCTCGGGCACCACCATGAACCTGATCACGGAATCGGGAACCAACAGCTTTCACGGCTCGGGTTGGGAATACTTGCGCAACCGCGATTTGGATGCGCGCAACTTCTTTGCGACGGACCGGCCGGCGTTCATCCGCAACCAATTTGGCGGCGCGCTTGGTGGTCCAATTCGCAAGAACAAGACGTTTTTCTTTGGTAGCTACGAAGGTCTGCGGTTGGACCAAGGCCAGACCGTTGGCAACGTGGTTCCGACTGCAGCCGAGAAAGCGGGTGATTTCAGTTCCTTTCTGACCGGCCAGACCGCGAATCTTTGCGCGGCGAGTGGCTCAGCTGCTCCCGTCAATCTCAATTTCGACACGGGCCAGTTGTTTTCGCCGGCGTCGGAACGACTCCTCACATGCCCCGCCAATCCGGCGAATCCAGGCGCCGGAACTTCGACCGTCCTCGTGGGAACGCCGGTTCCAGGAAATATCATTACCAATATTGATCCCGTAGCGCAGAAGGTGCTGGCTCTCTACCCGGCAGCCAACCGCTCGGGCTTTCCTAACTACATCAATCAAACGCCTCAGCGGCGCAACGATGACCAATTTGACACGCGTGTCGACGAATCTTTATCCGACAAGGATCGACTGTTTGGCCGTTACTTATTTGGAAACTCAAACCTGCTCTTTCCCGGCAATTTCAGCCAATTTAACAACAACCAACATTTTCGTGGCCAGAACGCTGTGGGTGATTGGACCCACATTTTCGGGCCGAGCTTAATCAACGACCTTCGTATTGGCTACCAACGAGATTATCTGATCGTTGACTGCCAGACCTGCCCTCGGCAAAGCGGCCTTCTAGCCAGTTTTGGGATTCAGAACCTGGCTGCGTCGGCGCCTCAATATGAAAAGTACCCGGCGTTTGGCTTTTCTAACTTCGGTGGACTGGGCGACAGCGGTTATTTTCCAGATGTCCTAAATGATCGGGTGGAGAAATTCGAGGATACGGTCACGAAGATCAAGGGAAAGCAAACAATCGTCGTCGGCGCTGACATAAATTTTTGGCAGACGCCCGGTGTAGAAGACCCCATCCAGCTGAACGGAACCATCAGCTATAACGGCCAGTTCTCTTCTCTCGCCGGGGAAATACCAGGAGTGAGTGCCGTTTCCGACCTGGCGGACCTTGAGCTAGGTTATCCCTCCTTCGGTTTTTATACGAAGAACGCTTTCGTAAACAAATTGACTGGTGGCGGATGGTTCAGCTTGTTTGCCCAGGACCACATTCGCGTCAACTCGAAATTGAGCGTAGAGATCGGCCTCCGATGGGAATATCGAAAACAACCCTACGATCAAAATAACAAGCTTGCCACACTTTATCCGCTGGCTTACAACAGCACGCCGGGAGACGCTCTGCTGGTGACTCCACTGCCCGCCGCTCAAAATGACGCGCTTTGCAGCAATTCTTACTTCGTCAACTCCGTTGGGCAGTGCGTAGTCATGACCTCGGCGATGCGGACTCAATTGGGATTGACGGGTAACAAACTGAAGGAACTTAGTTACGGTCCAGGTCATGGCAGCTTTGACCCGCGGCTAGGGATCTCATGGCGGCCGCTGAATTCGGACAAGCTCATCGTACACGCCGGCGCCGGTGTGTTCAACGATTTGCCAATTACGAACCTAATTGGTTCGTATGTCAATAATAACCCTGTATTTACGCAAACCCCTACTTATAACACTGCTTTTGGCGCACCACCGCCGCTAACTAACGCGGTGCCGACCACAACACAACTGATGTTTGCGAATGCCGCATCGGCGCCATTGTCAGCGATTACGTCTCAGCTCATGCCGACTCCGTTTTACCATACACCTACGGTTTACGAGTGGAGCACCAGCATTCAAACACAGTTAGCACAGAACTGGGCTCTGGAGGTTGGGTATGTCGGCAATCGAGGTGTTCATCTGGACAATGCTCATCAATGGGGCAATCAGGCCGTTCCGGGGATTGGGGACTTACAACCTCGCAGGACATGGCCCGACTTCAACCAGATGCTTTATGACACGTTTGACGGCATATCAAACTACGATGCCCTGCAGGCTAAAGTCACTAAGCGGTTTTCGAAAGGATTCCAGGGTCTCGTCGCGTACACTTACGGTAAAATCCTCGACCGCAATGGAGGCGACTCAGATTTCAACAACGCGCCGCAGAATGATAACAACCAGAGAGCAGATTACAGCGTGGCTGATAACAGCATTAAACAACGGCTGGTCCTTAGTCCAATCTGGCTGTTACCTTTTGGAAAGGGGCAAGCTTATATGAACAAAGGTGGCCTCACAAATGCGTTAGCGGGAGGATGGGAGGTCTCCGGCATCATCACTTTCCAGGACGGTTTCCCCTTTACCGTACTGGCGAACCAGGATTTCTCGAACACCGGATCCAGGTCCCCGCGACCAGACCGTGTCTGCAACGGGGCCGGTCCGCAGACCGTAGCAGATTGGTTCGATGTCAATTGCTTTACAACCGACGCTCTCGCGCTAGCATTGGCTAATGGGACGCCTCGGTTCGGGAATTCGGGCCGCAACATTCTGATCGGGCCGGGCATGCAGGAGTGGGATGTATCGATAATTAAGCGAAACCCGATCACCGAGGGAATAAATCTGGAATTCCGTGCTGAATTTTTCAATATATTCAATCACGCGAACTTCGGAACTCCTGGCACAACCATTGGAACCAGCACTTCCGGGGTGATTACCAGCGCCGGGAGTCCGCGTGACATACAATTTGGTCTTAAGCTGAAGTTCTGATATTGTGCCCGAGTAGTCCATGGCCACGGAAACACCTGCTGTAGCGAAAGCGACGATCAGCTCATCCGAGCAGGCAGTAACGCCTGCATCACGTCCGAAACGGATTGTTTCGCTCGATGTGTTTCGCGGGTGGACCATGTTTTGGATCGTCGGCGGAGCAGCGCTTGTTGAGGGACTGCAGGCGCTCAACCCAAATCCTCTGATTAACGGCGTGGTCTACGAGCTCAACCACACCGATTGGCAGGGCCTGCGGTTTTACGATTTGATCTGGCCGTCATTCATGTTGATGACAGGGATGTCCCTGCCCCTTTCGTACGCCAAGCGGTCGTTGACACAGACTCACCACCAGATCTTCATGCGTGTGTTGCGCCGGTTTGCCGTATTGTTCCTGCTTGGCTCACTGCGAGAATCCATCCACTTCAACCATCCCTACATTGTGGAACTCAGCAGCGCGCTTCAACCCATCGCTGTGGCTTATCTCGCGGCATTTTTGTTGATACGAAAATCCTGGAAGTTTCAAGCATCAGTCGGCGCCGGGATCCTGGTCTTCTACGCTCTTTTGCTGGCTTTCGTTCCCGCCCCCGGCGTTCCTGCCGGCAGCTACGATAGAAATGCGAACCTGGTTCTGTGGACCGATCTGGTAGCGGTTGGGCGCGTACTGCCCGAGCACTGGGGCACGGTTATCTGCACGCTTCCGACCATCTCCACCACCATCCTCGGCATGCTGCTGGGCGAGCTTCTTATGACCGGCCGCAGCGCGGCAAACAAAATGAAGATTATGGGCTTGGTCGGGTTGTCCGGCGTTGCGCTCGGTTGGGCCTTGAACGCTGTGATCCCCATCGTGATGAAGATCTGGACCACCTCCTATGGGCTGGCGTCGGCCGGCTTTGCCTGCCTGATGTTTCTCGTTTTCTACTGGCTGATTGACGTCCGTGGCTATCGAAAACTGGCTTTCCCGTTCTTGGTGATCGGCATGAATGCAGTGGCGATCTACATGTCGGAGAGCATTATTCCCTGGAGCAAGACGGTTGCCATCTTTACGCACCCCCTAGCTGGAGCACTGGGCTCTTTCGCGCCGCTTCTTCACGCCATTGCCGTTCTAACTGTCGAGTGGCTGGTGCTGTACTGGATGTACAAGCGCAAGATTTTCCTGACTGCTTGATGCATGCGGTTGCACGGCCGTTTACTCTTCGTCGCATTGTTAGTCCTCGGCGCGATACAGGGCCAGCAGCCTCCGAAATCCTCCCTTCTGAAGCCTTATCGTGTGCTCGTGGTGGTCGCGGCTTGGGCTGATCCAGCGAGCCAAGTGATCGGTCAGAACGACGCTTTTCAGCCGGTGGCTGCCCTGCTCAAGGCCTGGTCTGTTCCCTTCGATATTCTTCGGTTGGATCAGCAGAACCTCGGGGCATCGCAGCTATTCGACCGGTCTGGCGCCGTACGCTACGGCACAGTCGTCTGGCTCGCTGATACGCCATCGTACGCACGAAAGAACCTTGCGGCGCTTACCGAGGCTGTGCAGCAGGGAACCAGCATCATAGTCGCCGTTTCGCGATTTAGCGACCCAGCGCTCGAGCGAATTCTCGGCCTCCACTACAAAGGGGACTATCGCGCTCCCGACCCCGTTCTTCGTGGCCCGGTCCACTTCATCACGCGCGAGTTGACAGATGATCTGAAGCCAGGCCGCGAACAGTCCTTGCACATTTGGGTGGAATGCCGCGGTGCTCAAGCGCTCATCAGCCAAGGCCGCCACCCGGTGTTGACTGTGTTTCAACCGAGCCCGGATGCGGCTGCGGTTTGGATAGGCGCGCCCGAGCTGCGATCTTTAAACGATTCGCCGTATTGGAGAAACATCTTCCAGCGTTCTCTTCTATGGGGCTTGCAATATCTGGTTTTGCCGGACGTGGATTACTCCCGACGCGTCCTTATGATGATCGACGATTGGGGCGCCGCCGACAAGTCCTTTCTCTCGTATTGGCGCTATCAGACGGTTACGGAGGAACTGATGCGCGACAAAGTCATACCCGTTCTGTCCCGCCATCATGCGGTTGTTTCCGCCAACGTGGTCACGGGTTTTGTGGATCGCAAGACCCATCGCGTCCTCTCTCCATGGAACCAGAAATTTACGGACGACTATGGCATCGAGCAGGACTACGGATCCACACAGCGCGGCCTGAAGGCAGCAGTTGAAGCGGGCGTGTTGGAGATTCAGAGCCATGGCTGGACCCATATGCAGCCCGATCTGGATTCTCCGCCTGGACCGTGGTGGACCGCGGATCTGGATGGCGAGGCATCCGTCGGAGGCTGGTACGAAGAGTTTGAAGACACGCGGCGCGGCCTCGAAGCTCCGGCGATTGCCCAGTTGTTCCATCTAAAACGGTCGCTGGATTACTTGCGCCAGGACTTCGGCGCGCGCCCGCTCTCCGTCATTATTGGCGGCGGCGGCTGGTCCAAGTCCTACCAGAATCACAGCGCGCGTGTCGCTGCCCAAGCCGGTTTTGGGCTTTACGACATCAACGAGGACTATTTCTATCTGGATCGCGACCTGACGTTAGATATGAAGGGCATTTCGCCGGCCTCGGGCCACCAATATGATCGTGAGCTGCATCCCGAGACGTGGCCGCCGCATCCGGACGGCCCATTTGTCCTTCTCTTCCACGATCGCGACATTTCGTTGCGGCATGATTTCATCGAGCGGACGTTCAATGCTTTACCCAAGGATGCAATCACGCTCAGCATGAACCAATACGTCGGGATTCTACACGCCATGGTCACCTCTGTCAGCGAAGGCATGGAATTCCGCTTTGAGTATGAAGAACCTTATGGCGCATACTTCAGGAATCACCCTTCGTCGTGGAGCCTGCTCCTGGCTGATCCGCTGGTAGAGACGATCAAGCAGTCACCCGCTGCGAGCATGATTGTGGACGGCAGGGCGGCGGGGGCCCTTAACACTTCGCAATTGACTGCAAGGCCTGTGCTTATCAATCTTCCAGCCGGCACAGGGAACCACAGTTGGAAGTTGAAACTCAACTGAAATGGCGCGTGCAACCGCGGACGCTCGTGCTAAAAGAAAGTAATATCTTGTCCCGTCTCGCGTACCTGTCCGCTGCGATGCTGGCATGCGCCATTAGCCACGCCCAGCCGTCCACGCCGGTCATTCTTATCTCTGTGGATACGCTACGTGCCGACCGCCTCGGTTGTTATCAAGCCTTCCGAAAAATAACGCCGAACATCGATTCGATCGCGAAAAACGGGACGCTGTACTCCCAGGTGAGCTCACTCGTTCCGCTGACTTTGCCTTCTCACGTCGCGCTGTTCACTTCCACCTATCCTTTCGCAAATGGAGTGGCGGACAACGGGGCGCCGTTTGTTGCGGGGACAACATTAGCGACGGTTTTGAAAAAAAACGGCTATCATACCGCGGCGTTCGTAGGCAGTTTCGTACTGGACCGGCGTTTCGGATTGAGCCGCGATTTCGATGTTTACGACAGCCCATTCGATCTTCATAACAAGGTAGTCGCGGATGTGGGTGATCTGAAGCGCCCGGGCGATCAAGTGGCAGCTGCAGCTATCCGCTGGCTCGATCAGAATGCGAACTCGCCGTTCTTCCTGTTCCTTCATCTCTACGATCTGCATACACCCTACGATCTCCCACCGGACCCGCACCTGCGCCGCGGTGAGACGGGTTATGAAGCCGAACTGGCGTATGTAGACCGGGTGCTTGGAGATTTTCTGGCGTTCTTCGAACGCCGTGACCTTCTGAATAAATCGCTGGTCGTGTTCACGTCAGATCACGGCGAGGGTCTGAACGAACACGGTGAGAGCACACACGGTTATTTCGTTTATGAGAGCACGCTTCATGTGCCGCTTATCTTTCACTGGCCGGCGGGGTTCAAACGTGCTTTGCGAGACCGCATCGCGGAGCCGGCCAGTCTGCTCGACGTCGCTCCGACGATTCTAGATGCGCTCGGGCTATCCCACTCGAAAGAGATGCGGGGCCAGAGCCTCATTGCGGCAGGGAGCCCGCAGGAAATCTATTCGGAGAGTCTGTATGCGCGGAATCACTTTGGCTGCGCAGCATTGCGAACTCTGCGGTTGGGCCGTTATAAGTACATCGATGCGCCACATCCCGAGTTGTACGACCTTTGGACTGACCTTCGCGAATTGCAGAACATCTACACGGCGCAGCAGTCAATAGCAATCGACCTGCGAAAACGAATGCGGACATTGTTGGCGGGCGCGTCCTCAGCCAGGACCAGCCAGCCCACGCACGATACGTGTCATCGCCCTCCGCTCGCTCGGTTACTTGAGCGGGCCCGCCGCGTCCAGCCGCGTGGAATCGCATATCGATCCCAAAGATCGCATCGGCGATTTTGAGCTATATGGCCAAGCACGCGCACTCGCGTCGGCGAACCGGCTGCCCGAATCCAATCGCGTATTGCAGAAACTTGCTGAGAAACTGGCTGACGTCGTCGATATCCGGATCAGTCTGGGCCTGAACTATCAGCAATCGGGTCATTTTGAGGAAGCGGCCCGAGAATTCAAGCGAGCGATCGAGCACGCGCCGCTGAGATGCTCAGGCGCATTTCGATCTGGCCCTGTCCGAGTTTCGCCTCCACCGTCCCGAGGAGGCCATTAAGGAACTCCAGGCCGCACTGGCGCTGGAACCGTGGTACACGCGCGCCGAGGAATTGCTGGCCGATATCTACCTTCATGAGAAGGATTACGCGCAGGCGCGTGCGCGGTTGCAGCACCTTTTGTCTGTTGATCCTGCCAACTATACAGCGCACTACAATCTGGGCGTTCTTGCGGCCATGACTCAGAGCTGGGATGAAGCTCAGCGGCAATTGCTTTCGGCACTCCATACCGATCCTGGCTCGGCTGAGGCGCATAATACGTTGGGAAGTGTATACCTGCAGCGTGGCCAGCTTGAACACGCACGCGGCGAACTCGAAGAGGCGATCCGTTTACAGCCGAAGTTCGCTTGGGCACTTTACAACCTCGCGCTCGTTTCGAAGAAGCAAGAAAAAAGGGACGAAGCCGCCCAGGAGCTCCGCGCAGCCCTGAAAGCCGATCCACAATTTCAAGCCGCACGCACCGAGCTTGACCGAATGGAAGCCGCAACCAAGCGGTAGGCCTTATGGTTCGCTGATTTTTCTTGCCGGCCAGCATCGTCAATCTTTCCCGAATACTTACTACAAGGAATTCGCCTCGACTTTGGAATTGCATTTACATGATGAACTCCATGACCGTTTCCCGCGCGACTACCGTGCTGTTCCGTACGGTCATCCTGCCTCGACGATAATCATTGCGAATTTGGGCTGGGCAAAAAGTGTCCATTCAATTGGACAAAACCACGACGGCTTGCCGAAAATCACTTGACTAGAAAGTCAAGGTGTTGAAGTATAACCAGATCGAATCACAATCCGGGACATAGAGCGCATTAGGCGGAGGTTGTCACTGGGTTTTCGATTCTAGTCAAGACAAACCTGAGTGGAGGGTACTGTGAAGAACTCGCGGACGATTTTAACGTTTAGCCTGACTCTGCTGCTATTGCTTGTCATCATGCCGGCAGTTACAAAAGCACAAATGAGCAAGGTAAAGACTGTCTGGGTGATCCTTATGGAGAATCACAACTGGACGGGCAACAATGCCGGCGCTGCATTCGGTGCTCCGGATATCAAAGGCAACCCGTTAGCCCCATATATCAATGGGACCCTGCTGAATACATCGGCGCACGCGGAACAGTATTTTAATCCTCCGGGAAACCATCCCAGCCAGCCGAATTATTTGTGGCTGGAAGCAGGTACCAATTTCGGTGTCCTGGCGGATACCCAGCCTGGCCAGCCCCAACTATTCACAGACCAGCACCTGGTGCGGCTTCTCGAGAATGCAGGTATTTCCTGGACGGCTTACGCGGAGCCCGACTTTGGTAGCCCGGTGTTCGACGTCTGCCCGCTTGACTTCACGTTTCTCGATGTTGAACATCTCGCCTTTGTATATTTCAACGATGTCAACCTTGGATTAAATCCGCAGTCAGCCGAGTGTATAGCGCACGTCAGGCCATATTACCAGCTAGCCACCGATCTGGCCGACCATACCTCGGCGCGTTACAATTTCATTACCCCAAACGTGTGTCATGACGGGCACGAGGGTGTTTCTCCTTGTGATGCTCTTGAAAGTACGGATAACACCTTGCGGTCGGATACGTGGCTTAAACAGAATGTGCCGCTCATTCTCAATTCTGACGAGTACAAGGAAGGCGGCGCCTTATTCATCATCTGGGATGAGGCCGAAGATGACGGTAAGTTTAGCGATGGCCCGATTGGAATGTTCTTGCTTTCGCCGTTTGCCAAGGGGGGCGGCAGGAAGCCTTACAGCAATAGCATTCATTACGACCATAGTTCAACGCTCAAAACGTTGCAGGAGATCTTCGACGTCGAGCCACTGCTGGGAGCGGCCGCTGACCCCAAAACAAAGGATCTGCGCGACTTTTTTAAGGGGGATTGCGGAGGCGGAGGCGGTCAAGACTGCCAATAATTTGAACGGCAGTGGGCCGATTTTCCTCCTGGATTGCAAGGGCACGCGGGAGACATGCGTGATACCTGCCAAGTTTCCCGCGGGGCGATAACTGCTGACGCCGCCCCGCGGTACAGCTTTGTGCGGGGCGGCACGGTGGACAAGAGCATCTCAGGTTCTTCTGTCCTTCTCTCTACCGCTCGCCGAAGCTGTAACCGAGCCAAATCGTTCCTTCTGGCACCGCGTTGCTGGCGAACTGCTGGGTAAGATTGGGCACATAGTGCAAGTCAAACTGCGGGCGGACGAACAGATGTTCCGTGAGGAAGAACTGGACACCAACCCCCACGTGCACCTGGAAATGATTCGCATTCCCCACGGGCTGGTTGAAATTGGAGCACACCGCGGTTCCTACGCAGGAATTTTGGTTAAATGAAAAACTAGTTCTGGCGGCGCCAATTCCACCCTGCAACTGCACGGCAAGGCGCTTCTGATTGATCGGCGCGTAAATACCATTCACATCGTAAAATGTTTGCCGGTATTGCAACGGGCCATAGCTGCTCTGGGCGGGTTGCAGATTGACCTCCGCTCCAACACCAAAATGCTTTTGCAACATCACGTCGCCTCCTAAGCCCAGGAAGAACCCGCCTAGGCCGGACGTCTTTTGGCAAAACGTGTCTCCTGTTCCAGGCAAGCAGGAACCGAAAGCGTTAGTAGAGGCGGCATTGTCGATGCCGGCGCCATTGGAGCCGACTTGGGCGGTTCCGAAGCCGACATTCAGATCGAACGAGCTCTGCGCGCTGGCGAACGAAACAAAGAGAAGCGGCAGGGAAAGCCAGCAGAGGTAACTGCAAATTCGTCTCACGTCAGAAATCTCCTTTATGCGATGCTGAAGACTACAGCGATCCCTTGAAGCAATACACCTAAACGGACGACTTGATTAAACTCACCCATCGTCCTTGGGTCAACAGTTACGACGCGATGCCCGCGTGGTAGGTTTCATGGGAAAGCAAAAGAAAACCCCCTAATCCTGGGGCCTGCCGGCATCAGATCCCATCCGTGCGACAAGTCTACCCCCCGTGGGCCGTCCGCTCAACGCGGCGCCGCTGAAAGAATGCCGATAATTTGGCCTAGAAGTTGGGGCGGGGTAAACGGTTTGCGGATCACCGTGCAGTCACTGAAAGGGCCCTCCCTCCTCAGGAAATCGATAAGGGGACTCTCTGCGGGGCAGCCCGTCATAAATATCACAGGCAATCCGGGCGCTGTTTCAGAAACTCCGCACGCTAGCTGCAGCCCGCTAACATTCGGCATATTGATATCCGTCAGCAGCAGGTCAATCGACTGGCTTCGGTCATCAAAAAGAGCCAGTGCCTGCTGGCCATCGCAGGCAGCCAGCACACGGTAGCCGGCAGCCTCCAATATCAATTTGACCAGGTTGACTACGGCAGGTTCATCATCGACGACCAGTATCGTTGGACTTGACCCGAGCGCAGCCGGCATTCTGATAAGGTGCCGGGTTGTGTCCGGAGGTTACCTTCCTTATGAGGTTTTAGGTTTTAGGTGTTGTTCTAGGTGCCAGCACGCTGCAACCGAGTAGCACGCTCCGGCACCTGACACCTGGCGCCTGGCACCTGCTAATTTCTGGGAACTAGCAGGCCTCCACGGAGAAGGTAGTCGCTGCCGCGCCACCGGATACTCCGGCGGGCGAAGCTGGCAAGCCAGATCAGGAACGCCAGCGCATCCCAGGCGGGAATGAGAGCCAGGCTTCGCTTCAGTGAATTCTGGTTCAATCCACGGACGCCAATCACCCAAGTCATGGCTATCCGCAATCCCAAATAAACGCCAAGGTAACTGACGGCGACGGCTGCTGTGGGGTGTGCCACGACCGCCGCTATCGACCAGGGCAACCCCTGTGTAAGGAGCAGGCCCAGGTGTCCCCAGGGCCGCATATGCCGCATCACCACGATCCACCGCAGGCGCTTGTGGAACAAGTCGCGCAGCGATTTGTAATCCGGCACGGTGCCCACAGCGTACGGCAGCAACTCGACTCGATACCCCTGTTCGGCAATCATTCTGCCCACAAGGAGATCGTCTGCCGGGCGATTCTCGATGCTTGCGTAGCCCCCGAACCCTGACAGCCGGGTGCGCGTTGTGGCGATGGTTGGGCCAAGGGCGAATTTGACTCCATCCAGCTCGCGCGCCACGAAAACGCCGGCGTAGAAGTCCGAGAACATTCCGACGGATTGTAAATTTTCGAGCACTGTCCGATCCCCCGTCGGGACGTAAGGACAAGTCACAGCCCCTACGCGGGGATCTGCCAGAGGCGCTACCACCGTGCGTAAGTAATCAGGGCGAACCCGGACATCGCTGTCGCTAATGACCAGAAACTCGTGCCGGGCTTCGCTGACCAGGCGAGCCAGTTTTGCTACTTTGTCGTTCGCGGCAATGCGGCCGGAGCCAAACAGCACCCGGATCGGCCGTTCCGGGAAATCCTTGCGGAGGCTCTCGATCGTGGGTAAAACCGGATCCTCCTGGTCGTCGACGCAAAAGACAATCTCGTAATCCGGATAGTCCTGCCGGCAGAAGCTCGCGAAATTCTCATAGGCGTCCGGGTCGAGCCCGCGAATGGGTTTCAGGTTGCTGATCGGTGGGGTGAAATCAGGTCGAGCGGCGGTCTTCCGCGAATCACCAGCGAAGAACCGCCACGAGCTGTAGAGGGCAATCAGGTAATAAATAAACGGTATGGCAGCGATCGCAAGGAAAACACGGACGAAGATCAGAGACATCTCGAGAAGATTTCCGCTCCTTGTCCGCCCGTGAGTAAATCTCCTCGCAATATGACCTCCGAAAAATCCTTTGCTGCCGGCTTGTTTAAGTCGAAACTCGGCTGAGCTGCGAGGCGTCCTGATACAATGTGCAACCATCCATGTTATCCCACCTGCCACTCCAAGCAGCTCAACGTGCATAATGGAGAGTTGAAACTCACCATGCGAAACAATCTGGTTGCAGGGTAACCGGCGAGCCAAGATGTGCGGTATCTGCGGTTTCACTCATCTCCACTCCGTTCCCTCTCCAGGCCGCATTCAGGCTGTCGTCAGCTCGCTCAGTCATCGCGGGCCCGACCAGCAGGGTGTATTTGAATCGGACGCCATTTCGCTTGGCGCGGCGCGTCTGAAGATCATAGACCTCGAAGCCGGAGACCAGCCGATTGTTTCCGAGGACGGCGACTGCGTCATCGCATTCAACGGCGAAATTTACAACCACGGTGAATTGCGCGCTGATTTAGAGCGGCGTGGTCATCGGTTTCGCTCGCATACGGATACAGAAACAGTCTTGGCGGCGTTCCGTGAATGGGATGTCGACTGTTTCTCCAAGCTCCGCGGCATGTTCGCAGTGGCACTGTGGACCCAGTCGAGCCGGCGTCTCGTATTGGCCCGCGACCGGATGGGCATCAAGCCGCTTTATATCGCATTGCGCGGAGGGGAACTCTTTTTTGGCTCCGAGCTCAAAGCCATTTTCGGGCACCCCGAGATCGACCGCCGTCTCAGCCTGGAAGCACTTGATTGTTACCTGGCGCTGAATTACGTTCCCGGTCCCTGGACGCTCGTCGAGGGCATTAAAAAGCTTCAACCGGGACACTGGCTGGAATGGCGGCATGGCCGTCTTCGTTCCGAGACCTACTGGCAATTACCATTCGTGCCGGCATCGAAGCGCAATCTGGGCTCGGCCTGCGAGGAACTCGACTCCCTCCTGCAGCAGTCCGTCCGGGAGCATCTCGTTTCTGATGTTCCTTTGGGTGTTTGGCTCAGCGGAGGAATCGATTCTTCCACGCTTCTGCACTACGCCGCCAACGCGTCCGGCCGCCGGCTGAAGACCTTCTCGATTTCCTTCCGCGGGCGCACCTTCGATGAATCCCCATACATCCGCCAGATGGCCGCGCGTTATGAGACAGACCACCAGGAATTGGATCTCAACCCGGATACCGATCTGGCCGGCGCCATCGAGCAACTGCCTTATTATTTCGACGAGCCGGTGGCCGATGGCGGCGCGCTCCCGGCCTGGTTCCTCTCGGCTCTTACCAAGAAAACCGTAACGGTCGCACTCAGCGGCGAAGGAGCCGACGAGGTTTTCGGCGGATATTTGACCTATCGCGCCAACGAAATCGCCCGTCGTTTCCGCCTGCTGCCGGACGTCGCTCTCCGGCTGGCGCTGTCGACCGCCAGGCGATGGCCGGTTTCCGATGACAAGATCAGCATCGAGTACATGCTGAAGCGTTTTCTCGAGGGCTGCCGCATGCCGCCCGCCCGGGCGCATGTATACTGGACCGGCACGTTTTCCGATCTGAACCGGCGCAACCTTGTAAGCCAGCCTCTTCCGCGCACGCTCGATAATATCTTGGCCGAGCTGTGCGACACAGGAGACACGCTCGCCGCCTATCTCTGGTTCGATCAAAAGTATTTCCTGCCGGATGACATCCTCGCCAAGGTTGACTGCGTCAGTATGGCCCATTCCGTCGAAGTACGCCCGCCTTTCCTCGATCACAGGATCGTCGAATTCGCCGCCAGCCTGCCTTCAAACCTGAAGGTCCGGGGCTCTTACCAGAAGGTTCTTCTGAAAGAGCTGATGAAGGACAAACTGCCCGCTTCGATTTTACGGCGCAAGAAGGTCGGATTCGATTTCCCCGCCCATGACTGGCTGCGTGGTCCGCTCCAACCGCTGCTTCTCGATACCATGGCCTGGGGCGGCTCCCATCACCCTGATTTGTTCCGGCCCGCATCCATCGATCGTCTGGTGGAAGGCCACCTCGGCCGGCACGTGAATGTCGGATATCATTTGTGGGGGCTGATGATGCTCTTTCTATGGATGAGGAGATGGCGAATTCAAGCGACGGCAGGTTGCGAACAGAGATTGTCAGCCGCAGCGAGCATGTTTACGTCTATCTGATCGTCCTGCTCGTTGCGAGCGCCATTTACCTCGGTTGCATCATTTCTCCCCCTTCCTTGATGGATGATGTGGATGCGGTGCAGGCGCAAATCGCCCGGAATATGCTCACCTCGGGCGACTGGGTTACGGCTCGGCTCGACGGAGTCGCCTATCTGGAGAAGGCGCCCCTGATTTACTGGCTGATCGCCATCTCGTACAAGATCTTCGGGGTTTTCGATTGGGCCGCAAGACTTCCCGTGGCGCTGTCTGCCATCGCGCTGTGCTGGCTGACTGCTGCGTTTGGCGTGTGGGCATTCGGCATGCGGGCGGGTTTATATGCAGGTCTTTGCATGTCTACCTGTGTGGGCCTGTTTTTGTTTACGCGCGTGCAAATCCCCGACGTCATGCAGACGTTCACCGTGACGCTGGCGTTATGGGCCATGCTACGAACGCTGGACGAAGACGAGCGTCACCCGCGCCGTTGGGCATTTATAATGGCAGCGAGTCTGGGAACCGGACTCTTGTTAAAGAGCCTCATCGGCGTTGTGTTCCCCGGGGCGGCCGGCGCGATTTATCTTCTGCTCACGGGCCGCTTGTTCTCGGCCGCAACCTGGAAGCGGCTGCATCCCTTCAGCGGCCTCGTGATCCTGATCCTCATTGCTGCGCCCTGGCACGTACTGGCGATTCTGCGCAACCCGCCGTATTTCGCTTTCACCATGAGCAGCGTTGCCGGCGATTATCACGGGTTCTTCTGGTTCTTTTTTATCAACGAGCAGCTTCTGCGGTTTCTAAACCTGCGCTATCCGCGCGACTATAACACGGTCCCACGCCTCTATTTCTGGCTGTTCCACTTGTTGTGGCTATTTCCGTGGAGCGTCTACTTACCGGCGGTAACCGGACTCTCCTTCCGGCCTAAACACCGCGGAGGGCGTACTCGCCTGCTGGCGTTGTGCCTAACCGGCTTCGTACTGCTGTTTTTCACGCTTTCCACTACCCAGGAATACTATTCGATGCCGTGTTATCCCGCGATGGCGCTATTGCTAGGCTCTGCGATGGCCGCAGGCGGTGTCTGGATTCGTCGCGGCGCACGACTTACCGCGATGATTGCCGGCTGCGCCGCCATCGCAGCTCTTGCGCTCTGGTGGCTGGTGCGCGACGTCGCGCATCCCGGCGACATCTCGGTCGCCCTCAACAGCCGTCCAGGCACATATACGCTCTCACTTGGCCATATCGAAGACCTGACGTTGTCGTCTTTCGCGTATCTCCGCTTGCCCTTGCTGGTTGCCGCCATCGCATTTCTCATCGGGGCAGCCGGCCATGTGCGCGCGACGGGTTTTCGCGCATTCTTTGCCGCCGCGCTGATGATGATCGTGTTTTTCCATGCGGCTCGGCTGGCTCTGGTGGTCTTTGATCCCTACCTGTCCTCGCGCCCGTTGGCTGAGGCGATCGAGCGCTCTCCGGGAGGTCGGCTGATCGTCGACCACCACTATTACACCTTTTCCTCGGTCTTCTTCTACACGAACCGGGAAGCGCTCCTTCTGAACGGCCGTTTCAACAATCTGGTTTATGGTTCGTACGCTCCCGGCGCCCCCGATGTTTTCATCAACGATGCACAATGGAGGGATCTCTGGCTGGCTCCGGCGCGCTGTTATCTGGTGGCCGCCGACTCCGCGCTGCCGCGTCTGGAAAAACTGGTAGGCATCGAGCAGCTCGTCACCGTTGCCCAGGCCGGTGGGAAGGTCGTGCTCACCAACCACCTCTTGCACTGATCCGGGAAGCCAGGATTATCTGGCGACAGGACTAACCGCGGCGCGAACGGACGCCAACTGTGTCTTCCGCCGATCGTTGCACGGGCTCCGCCAATTAACCTGGGGCAGGAAGGTGGAGGCGTCCACCCGGTCCTGGTATTTCAGAGCGATGTTCATCAGGGTGTCCAGAAGTGATTCGGAAAGATAGTGAGGCTTAAGGCCGAGGTCGATCAGCTTCGAGTGCTTGGCATTGTAATAATGCTCCTGCGCCTCCACTCGCGGGCTGGGGAGATGATCGATTTCGACGTCCCGGCCCAGTTTCGCGGCCGCGGATTGCACCATGCGCGCGACTTCGATCACAGAAAACTGCTCGGTAAACTGGTTAAAAACCCGGCACTCGCCGGGTGCTGCCGGGTTCAAGCACGCGATTTCGATACATCGAACCGTGTCGCGAATGTCGAGGTAGCCCCGCGTCTGGCCGCCCTTACCGTAGACCGTAAGCGGATGGCCCATGGCAGCCTGCACACAAAAACGGTTGAGTACCGTACCGAAAATCTCGTCGTAGTCGAAGCGGTTGATGAGGCTCTCATCGCGCTCAATTTCGTCCGTTACCGTGCCATACACGATGCCCTGGTTCAAGTCAGTAGCGCGCAGCCCCCAAGTCCTGCACGCAAACAAAATATTGTGGCTATCGTGAACTTTCGAGAGATGGTAGAAAGAGCCGGGCTGCTTGGGATACGGCAGGGTATCTTTTCGCCCGTGATGCTCGATGGTGATATAGCCTTCCTCGATGTCGATATTGGGGGTGCCGTATTCCCCCATTGTTCCCAGCTTGACCAGGTGGCAGTCGGGCCGGAACTCGCGCAACGCAAACAGCAGGTTCAAGGTTCCCACGATGTTGTTGACCTGCGTGAAAACCGCGTGCTTCCGGTCGATCATGGAGTATGGCGCGGCTCGCTGTTCGGCAAAATGGACTACCGCATCAGGCTCGAACGCCTGAATCGCCGATGACAGGAATTCATAGTCGGTTACATCTCCGACAAAGAGGTCGATCTTGCTTCCCCGCAGATCTTCCCATGCCTTCAGCCTTTCCGGCATCGCGCGGATGGGGGTCAGGGTCTCGACGCCCAGTTCGTGGTCCCATAGGCGCCGCACGAAACTGTCAACAATCGAAACCGAATGGCCCCGCGCCGACAAATGCAAGGCTGTTGCCCAGCCACAGTACCCGTCGCCTCCGAGCACGCTAATCCGCATGGATTCCCCCAAAATGTTGAACCAGATTTATACCCAAGAATGCTCGGACCAAAGTCATTAGGTCAGATTGTACCCGTGTTCCCGTGTCAGCACATTATAAGATAAGTAGGATGGCGAGAGGGCATGTGTTCAATGACGTTGATTTTTCAGTGCTGGTTACTAGCTTTCTCTCGAAAGGATTTGCTGAGCCGCGACCGCAGGAAGCGGCACCAACGTTCTGAGTGCTACAGACCACAGGAATTTATGACTGAAATCGAAGTGCAACAGGTAATCGCCCCACGCCCGGCGTTCCGCAGCAAGGGATTCCGCGCCTATATTCTCCTGTTGGCTTTCCTTGCCTTAAGGGGATTCGGAAATCTTTCTCTCGCGTGGGGCGCCAAACATCTATCCGGCGCACTCTCCATGAATGTGCTCTCCTATGGTCGCGCTCTGCTAGATCCGTTCGTAGCGCTCGCCATCGCCATGCTGATTCTGGCCTTGCTCGTTCGCATGGCTCTGTTGAGCCTGGCGGACCTAAGCTTTGTGCTGCCAATGACAGCTGTCGGCTACGTGATTTCAACCCTGCTTGGAAAGGTCTTTTTGCACGAACAAGTCAGTCCCGAGCGTTGGCTTGGAGTGGCCTTGATTTTTGCGGGGGTCGCTATGGTTGGCTCAACGTCAGAAAAGACAACCAAGGAACTGGATCTAATCAAATGAAATGGGTATTGCTGAGCGTGGTGGTTGCAGCAACGGTGTTGAGCGATCTGTTGCAGAGTTACCAAATGAAACGGGCCGGCGAACAGCCCGCCGGAGCACGCGGCCTGCTGCAACTGCTCCCCAGAATTGCACGCAACCGCTACCTGATTCTGTCTATCGTCTGCCTGTCGTTTTCGTTCTTTGCGTTCATGGCGCTGGTCCAGACCGAACCGCTCAGCTTTGCCGTGCCAGCGTCCGCCGCGAGCTTCATTGTCGAAACGGTTTTGGCGAAACTACTCTTGAAGGAGCAGATTGGCGTGCGCAAGGGGCTCGGCGCAGCGCTTGTCCTCTGCGGCATCATGCTGGTAGCTCGCTAAGCAGGTACTCCGCCGAAAACATGAAACGCCGGCGCCCAACCCGGCGTAAAATCAGGAAGTGGCCCAGGAAATCATACGCACCTTAACCCGTTTGATCCGGCGCCATCCGCTCGCCTCGAACCGCCTGGTCTGGGCAGCATTGGCTGGAACTCTGGTATGGTTCGCCGACCAGCCGACCGTAAACGGATACAACCCGCTGTTCGAGATGTTTTGGAATCCCGGCATTCGCAACCTGCCCAATTGGGACCGGGCCGTGCTCCTGCTGTCTTGGTTGATCACCACCCTGTTCTGCCATTTTGTTCTGTTTGCGTTCCAGAGGATACGCCAGCAAGATCGCCAGTCGTGAAGATGGGCGCCCTCTTTGTGGCTCGGACAGCGTTGCTCATGCTGCTCAGTCTGATTGGCGGATTCGCTCAGAGCGGCTCTCTGGACCCGGCATTTACAAGGATTCCCTTCGATCAGTGGCTTCAGGGCAGCGACGGAGCCCAAATTCGCTGGACGATGCACGTACCCCACCCGCAGCTCTCCAATCACCAGCGGCTGTTGGCACGAGTGGAGGTTCAGATCGATGGGGCGGAACTGGCCAAACGCCGGGGAAAAGGGGAATTGGTCATATTCGTTCGTTTCAAAGACGCCGAGGACCGGCCCTATCAGGACCACGGGACCATCGAACTCGAGAAGCTCGAAGATGGGATCAAAAACCAGAATGTGACCTACGTGGAGTCGGCCTTTGTCTTACCCGGAGATTATCGCGTTGCCGTCGCCATATTTGACACTGCGACGGGAGAGCACAGCGCCAAACAGGAAAAGCTGCACGTTCCCGTTTTGAGGAGCGATCCTCTGCCTGACGCCTGGCGCGATCTTCCTTTAGTAGAGCTCATACCGCACGGCGAACCCCCGGATAGCTGGTATTTGCCCACGCTAGCCGGACGGTTGCATCTGCCGGCTCAGAGGAACGGCCCGGCACAGATCTCTGTGCTGGTAAACCTATCGCCATCTGAACGGCTGTCACGCTCACAGCAGGTTCCAGAAAGGAATTTGGGCGCTTTGCTTCCGGCGTTAAAGGTGATTTCACAGATCACTGTCCCCAGCGGTTGGTTGAGTGTCGCTCTGCTCGACCTCGCAAGGCGTCGTGTAACGTTTCACCAGGACGACCTGCACAGTCTGGATTGGCCGGCCTTGAAAGACTCCCTGACCGAAGCCGATAGCGGGACAATCGATGTGAAATCTCTCGAGGATCGCCATCATAAGGCCGAATTCTTTGAGGCAGAGGTCGCCCGCAGAATCACGGCCGCCCCTAAGGAGAAGTTATCAGGCGCGCAGCCGCCGGCACGCGTTCTGATCGTTCTCAGTAACCCGGTTGAGTTTGAGTCGGGAGAAGATCTGCAACCCATTCGGCTCACGCCCGATCCTGATTGCCGCGTCTTCTATATCCGCTATCATCCGCCGGTCGTTGCGCCAGCGCTTCCGGTTCCAGCGGCCGCTCGCGGGAGGCGGCAGCGCCCCGGTTATCCTTCACGGAATTTCCGCGAAATTCAAACCGACCAGCTCGAGCCAACGCTGAAGCCGCTGGCGCCGCAATTGTTCGATGTCGAAACTCCCGAGCAATTTCGCAAAGCCCTGGCTACAATACTCAACGAAATTTCGAGCCTGTGAGCGATCGATAATCAGTGCGTTTGTGAAATCTTCAGCCTCGCCCGGAAAGTCAGCGCGGTGATCAGCAGCGAGCTGGATAACAATGCTCCGTCGCGCATGACGGTCTTCCACGAAAGAGGTTCATCCGGGCCAAAACATCCGCACTGAATCTGCATACCCTTCAGTTGCGCCCTTAATAATAATCCGAAGAACACCAGAAGCAGCAGAGAACTGGCCGTAGCGGAGATATGCAGCCACCGGCCCGAAATCAGCAGAACACCAACCCCCAGCTCAAACGACGGCAGCGTCCGCGCCACAAACTCCACACCCCAAAGCGGCAGGATTTGAAAAGAGTCTATTGCGACCGCGAACACTGCCCAGGGCTCCCCCAGCTTCGCCCACGCTGCATAGATGAACACGGCGCCCAGCGCAAGCCGCAAGATCAGCGCAATAATCCGGACGGTCTTATTTTCTGGCAAGAAGGTCATCGAGAACTGCCTTGACCAGGCTGTAGTTCAGCGTACCTGGGCCTGAAAGCGGATATTGCTTCGATCCATAGGTCACCAGCATCGTCGGAGTACTTGATACCGGAAGCGTCCGGCCTTCATCGAGATCGCGATTGATCTGGCCTTGAACGGCCGGGTCCTTGATGAGGATTCTTACTTTCTTTTGTTGAGCCGGCGTAAGGACGCTATCCACGGTTTCTGCCACTTTTCCATCACTTGCCCACACCGCTTGCCTGGCAAAAAGAATGTTGGCCGCTTCCACGTACTTCCCGAACTGCGCACAAGCACAGGCGAGTTCCGCGGACTGGCGGCCATACGCGTGACCTGGAAGCGGAAAGTAGCGATAGATCAGATAGACTTTGCCCGGAACAACATAATCCTTCATGAGCATCGGCACCTCCTCATCGTGGAGCTTCTTACAAGCCGGACATTGAAAATCGCTGAAAACCTCCACCACGATGGGAGCCGTTGCGGTCCCAAAAGCGTTCCCCTTCGTGTTTTCAAGATTCGCCGCCATGCAGGGCAACAGGCTGAGCGCAATGACCCAGAGCTTCATAAGGGAAATTGTACCCGCTGCGGTTCTGCAGTGTTGCTGCGGTCCCTGGCACCTAACACCTGGCACCTGCAACCTGGCACCTGCAACCTAACTGTTGCCTCGCCGTCACGCCAGGGCATATCGGTCACACTGACGTTCTCGTCAAGTTTGCGAGATAATATCTTTATATGCACTTTCGGCTGAGCGCAGGGATTTTCGCGCTTGTAAGTATTGGTCTGGCGGCGGATGTCCGGGTGGTCGAGGAGATTGCGGCCAAAGTCAATGGCGACATCATCACCAGGAGTGAGCTCGAACGAGCGCGCCAAGAACTGGAGGCGCAACTTCGCCAGAAAGGGGTCAGCGGACCGGAATTGGAGAAGATGGTCAAACAGCAGGCCGCCGACGGGCTGCGCGACCAGATCGACACCCTGCTCCTGGTCCAGCATGGCAAAGATCTGAACATCAACGTGGACGCTGAAGTCACCAAGCGCCTCGCACAGATCCAGGTTGAGAGCAAAATCGCCGACCCCGATAAGTTTCACGAGTACATCCGCGAAGGAACGGGAATGTCCTACGAGGACTACCGGCAAAAGATCAAAGACCAGCTTCTCACACAGCGCGTTATCAGCCAGGAAGTGATGTCGCGCGTCAGCCCCCCTCACTCCGAGGTTGAGAAATACTACGAGGAGCATAAGAAGGAATTCGTCCGCGAGGAGCAGGTTTTCCTGAGTGAGATCCTGATCTCTACCGAGGGCAAGACCGCCGATCAGGCTGCTCAGGCCGAGAAGCGGGCCAAAGACCTGGTAGCGCGAGCGCGCAAAGGCGAAAAGTTCGGCGAGCTGGCCCGGCAATATTCCGATGCAGAAACTAAAGAAGGCTTCGGCCAGTTGCCGCCGTACAAGCGCGGGCAGTTGAAGAAGGACCTTGAGGATGTCGTTTTCAAAGAAAAGAAAGGCTATGTCACCGATCCCATCCGGCTGCCGAACGGATTTGAGATCCTGAAGATCGAAGAGCGCTACGAAGCTGGCCAAGCGCCGCTGGGGGATGTCGAGAACGAAATCATGGAGAAGCTCACCATACCGCAAATGCAGCCGAAGGTCCGGGAATTGCTGACCAAGTTGCGGGAGGATGCGTTTCTCGAAATTCGCGCCGGCTACGTCGACAGCGGGGCCGCCCCCAACAAAGATACGGCCTGGAAAGATCCCGCCCAGCTAAAGCCCGAAACAACAACCAAGGAAGAAGTAGCCTCGCACGTCAGAAACAAACGCCTGTTGTGGGTGGTCCCTATTCCTGGTACGTCGACCGGGGGTTCTAAGCATGAGGAGACAGCCACACGCCCGGGAGATTCGAGCACGGCCGCTGGATCGTCCAGTGCCGGTGCCAACCGGTCGGCGCCAGCCGATCCCCAGGCCGCGGCCGCGAATCCATCTGCCGCTCCCGCCAAGCCATGAAGTCTCCCTATGTGAAGGAGCTTGAGGCCAACCGAACGTTCACGGCTTCCTTCCTCGTCCGCTCCAAAGAGATTCGTGAAAAGAAAACCGGCGAGCCGTATCTTTCCCTGAGCCTTTGCGATCGAACTGGCGAAATCGAAGCCAAGATGTGGGACAACGTCTCCGAAGTGATGGACGCCTTCGATCGCGACGACTTCGTGAAGGTGAAGGGGCTCATCCAGATCTATCACAACCGCCCGCAATTCACCGTGCACAAAATGCGGCGTCTCGCAGACACCGAAGTTGACTTCGCGGACTACTTCCCATCATCCAGTCGGGATACCGCCGAAATGTGGCGCGAACTGCGCGCGATCGTGGGCGCGATGCCTGATCCTCATCTTCGGGCCCTGGTGGAGGCCGTCCTCGATGACCCGGAAATCGCGCAGCGCTATCAGAAGGCTCCGGCCGCCAAACAGATTCATCACGCTTGGCTGGGAGGCCTTCTTGAGCACGTACTTTCCCTGTGCCATTTGTCCCGTGTAACAGCGGACCACTACCGCGTAGACCTGAGCCTTCTCCTGGCTGGAGTGGTCCTGCACGACGTGGGCAAGATTTACGAGCTGAGCTATGACCGCAGTTTCGGTTACACCACCGAAGGCCAGCTCCTGGGGCATATGGTCATGGGGTTGCGCATCGTGAGTGACAAGCTCCGCAATCTTCCGGATTTTCCGCCCCGGCTGCGAACCCTGGTCGAGCACATGATCGTCAGCCATCATGGCAGACTGGAGTTCGGCTCACCGAAGTTGCCGCAATTTATGGAAGCATTGCTCCTGCATTATCTCGACGACATGGATTCGAAAATGCAGTGCATGCGCACGCTGATCGAGCAGGACCGGCAGGTAGAAGGGCATTTCACCGGTTACAATGCTTCGCTCGAACGGACCGTGCTCAAAAAGGCGAAATACATGTCCAACGAGCCGGGAGCAAACCATAGCCAACCGGTCAAGCCGGCTGCGGTTGCGTTGCCCATATTCGCCGAACCGCCCCTTCCTGGCGCGCCTAAAGTCGAGCCGCGGGAGGCTTCCCATCCGCTGTTTGCTGCGCCAGAGGTGCAGAGGTCCTAAATGGCTCGTGCCGCCTCCCAGCGTCAAGTGCCGCCGCCTCTCGAGCTGGTGTGTCTTAAGGCCCTCTGGTCGCTCGGCGAAGGCAGCGTCACCGACGTTCGGCGCATCGTCGCGGTAAACAAGCCGCTCGCCTATACCACGGTGATGACGCTGCTCGATCGCCTGGCGCGCAAAAACATCGTGGCGCGCCGTAAAGTGGGTCGCGCGTTCCTGTATGTCCCACAAGTTTCGCAGGACTCGGTCCGGCGCATGGCGTTTCGCGAGTTTATCGAGAGCTACTTCGACGGTTCCGCCGACGGCTTGATTGAGTTCCTGGTTGAAGCACAGACTGGCCAGGCCCAGGCTGAGTCTCCGGTCGCCAGGTCCGCCACCGCAGCCGCCGGTTCCGCCGATGGCCGCCTCGATACCGCCCTGCTTTGAGCGGCTTGATGGCGTTTTCCAGAATTCTCATTCGTGCGACCAACTGGGTAGGCGACGCCGTGATGTCGTTGCCCGCGATTCGCGCCGTGCGGGTTCGCTTTCCCGACGCTCAGATTACCGTGCTTGCGCGGCCCTGGGTGGCGGACCTGTACGCGCGCGAGACCACCATCAACCGCGTGATCCCTTATTCCGCGGCGTCCGGATTCCGCCATCTTTCAGCCAAGCTGCGCGCGGCGCGGGTGCTCCGTGCGGAGAGATACGACTGCGCCATCCTGCTCCAGAATGCCTTCGAAGCCGCGGCGATCGCATGGCTGGCGGGCGTTCCGCGGCGCATAGGCTATGCCCGCGACGGCCGCAGCGCGTTGCTTACCGATCCGATTCCAGTACCCAAGCCAGGCGACATTGCACTGCACCAGCGCTATTACTATCTGGAACTATTGCGCCGCGCCCACCTGATAGACGAGCTGCCTGATGTTGAAGCCATCCGGTTGGAAGGCAGGGAAGCAGCCGCGGATGAAGGGAGACGCCGTTTCGGAGAGCGCGGCCTCGCTCTGCCGGTGATTGGCGTGAGTCCCGGGGCCGCTTACGGCAACGCCAAACGCTGGCTGCCGGAACGCTTTGCGCAGGCTGCTCTCGAAGTGGCGGGCTCCTGCGGCGCTTCAGTAGCCGTCTTTGGCTCTACAGGCGAACGAAAGTTATGCCAATTGGTGGCCGACATGATTGAGCGAGGAGGCGTGCGTGTCTCGAATCTGGCGGGTGAAACCTCGCTCCTGGAATTCATCGAGATGGCCGCGGCCTGCCGCGTATTTCTCACTAACGACTCCGGCGCTATGCACATTGCGTCCGCGGCGGGCGTGCCCACCGTTGCCGTGTTCGGCGCAACCGATGATTCGGCAACCGGGCCAACGGGGCCGCTGGCCCGCGTGGTCCGCGAGGCCGTTGAATGCAGCCCTTGCCTCCTCCGCGAGTGCCCCATCGATCACCGCTGCATGACCCGCGTGACGGCGCAGCAGGTTTCGGGCGCGGCGCTCGAACTGCTGCGCTGATTGCTAATGGATACTCGAAGCAAAATCATCGAACCGGATCGTGCCCTGGAGCTCGCCCAGGGCCTGCGCATCCATGGAGTGAAGATCGTCACGGGATATTTCGATGTCATCGTCGCCGAACACGTGCAGCGTCTACGCGAAATTAAGAATGGATCCGGCGTGCTCGTCGTAGTGATTCTCGATCCCCCCGAAGCCCTGCTCGCCGGCCGTGCGCGCGCCGAGCTCGTCGCCGGATTGGCCGTGGTAGACTACGTGGTGCCCGCTGATGAGCAGGCTGCCGGAGAGTTGCTAAGCCATTTCACTGCAAGCGAGATTGTGCGGGAGGAATCGGCCGATCTTCTTCGCGCCCGCCGCTTAAGCGAACATGTCAAAAGCCGCCACCAGCAGTAGCTCCGGTTCACGCATCCTGATAGTGCGCCTGGGTGCAATGGGGGATGTGATCCACGCGCTACCAGCGGTGGCCTCGCTCAAGCATAGCTTTCCCGGCTCGCACCTCACCTGGCTCATCGAAGAACGCTGGGCGCCGCTACTCGAACAAAATCCCTATGTGGACCGCGTCGCCATCTTCGAGCGGGGTAACCCGGGCGCTTGGATGCGAAACTGGGGCCAGCTGCGCGCCCAGCGTTTCGATTTTGCCGTAGATTTCCAGGGCTTGGTTAAGTCCGCGCTGGCCACCTCGATGGCTTGGCCCGATCGGATTTTCGGTTTCCATCAATCGCAGGTCCGCGAGCGCGCCTCCGCGCTGTTCTATTCGAACAAGACCGTGGCCCAGTCCATTCACAAGGTGGACCGGAATCTGGAGCTGGCTGCGGCGGCCGGGGCTGCCAACATCCTGCGCACCTTTCCGCTGCCTCAGGGCGCGCCCGAAGGCGAACTCCCGCGCGGCCGTTTCATTCTGGCCAGCCCACTCGCCGGATGGCGCGCAAAACAATGGCCGCTGGCCTTTTACTCGCGCCTCGCGGATCGCGTCGAGCGCGAACTGGACCTTCCCCTAGTCCTCAATGGCCCCGCGGAAATGGGGGAGTTGCCCAGCATCCCGTCCGCGCTCATCCACCACTCCACGCTCCCGGGCTTGATCCACGCGACCCGCCGCGCCACCGCGGTCATCGGCGTGGATAGCGGCCCGCTGCATCTCGCCGCAGCACTCGGCAAACCGGGCGTGGCCATCTTTGGGCCTACCGACCCCGCCATGAACGGACCCTACGGAGACACGCTTGACGTGCTGCGCAGCCCCCGCGCTTCGACCAGTTACAAACGTCTGACAGCCATCGATGCCAGCATGCGGGAGATCGATCCGGATCGCGTGTTTGAGGCACTCAAAGCCCAGCTACAGCGCCACCCTGCCAGTTGTGCAACTCAGCATATTCCCTAAGCCATACGCCGATTTTGTTGCCCGCCTCCGGGTGCCCAGTGGATTTCTGTTGGTGGCCGCCTTCGCCTGGTTCGCCCATCCGTCGGCACGATCGCTGGCCTTCGGCGTCCCTCTTTCGGCAGCGGGGCTCGTGCTACGGGCATGGGCGGCAGGACATCTGGCCAAGAACCAGCAGCTCACTACCGGCGGTCCGTATGCCTATGTTCGCAACCCACTCTATCTAGGCACGTTAGTCGTTGCCGCCGGTCTCGCCATCGCCTGCCGCAGCTGGGGATTAGCCATCCTATTTGCTCTTGTCTTTCTTTTCATCTATTTGCCGGTCATCATGCTCGAAGAGCAGCATCTCAGCGAGCTGTTTCCCGAGTTCGAGCGATACGCCGCGACCGTTCCCTCTTTACTTCCCTACAGCAGAAGGTCCATATCTTCGAACGGCCGTTTCTTCTGGGCGCTGTACCGAAAAAACCAGGAATACCAGGCGCTGCTGGGATTTTTGGCGGGATTGGCGTGGTTGATCTGGAGATGCCGGTGATCGCAGGGTTACTTGGTCTTCACCAGCCGATCCAGTTCTGAGAACAGATCACGCCCTTCAAAGATGCCTTGGCTGAACGGGCCGTAGCCGTAGTCATTTTGGATCATCCCTTGCCCATCGATGATAAAAAGATGCGGCACGCCAAAACCGGTGTTCTGCGGCGTGGCCTTCATGTACGATGCCGCCACCTGACCACAATCAAACAACAGAGGGTAGGTGAGTTTGTGCTGAGCAATGTACTGCTTCACCGTGGCCGTATTGTCGGGCGGATTCACGATCGATAGAACCGCTACTTTCCCCCCATACTTCGTGGCCACCTCCTGGAGGATATTTGAAAACGCGCCGCAGTGCGGACAAGTGGTCTGCATGATGTCGACCAGGAGGATCTTGCCACGGTAATCCTGGGTATCGTGCTGGACAAAGTTGGCGTCCACCAGCGAGAAACCCGGAGCGCGGCGGCCGGAGAGGTCGCCAGCCATCAAAGCAGCGGCACCGGCCAGAACACAGAAGAAAGAGCGCATAGACTTCACCTTAGCAAAGGCCGGAGGCGCTGCCAAAAGAGGTTTTAGACGGTTGCCGTTTCGGACGAAAATTTCCGGAGCTCGGCGCTGAGATTGCCGAGGGAAGCGCGGCAGGCAACGAAATCTCCGGCCGCGGCGCTGCCTTCAATCTGTTTCAGCACAGATGCCATGGAGACCGCGCCCACATTGGCACAGGCTCCTTTGACATAATGGGCCAGGCGTGCGCACCGGGTGGCGTCAGCGTGTTCAACGGCATCCCTGAGGGCGGGGAGCTGCTTAGTCGCGTCGTCGATCAGGGCGGTCACCAGCTCTCGCATCAGCTCAGAATCTTCCATACAAACGTTTCGCAACTGATCGATGTCGAAAACGACGTCTTTCTGAGAGAGCATGGCCGGCCCGATTCTTTCTTGCTAACTGAGTATCACCGGAGGGCGGCGGCATGGCCATTAGCGAAACACCTGAGTTGGCTTACCAGTTGGTCATTGAACCATCGGGCCGATGGAATAGGGGAATAGGCCGAGTCCGCTCTGTGACCTCGAGGACCATCTGCAGGGGCTTGGGATCGAATTCGACACCCAGACCGGGCCGGCGATTGGGCCAGATCTTTCCATTTCGAAAGTCGTAGCTCGCGGGCAAATGCGGTTCCGGGGCCGGACCGGCGCCGAGTATCTCCATGAGGACAGGACCGGAGAATGTGGTGACAACCTGCGACAACGCCGCTTCCCCTACCGGCCCGGTGAAATGCGGGATCAGGCCGACATAATGTGTCTCGCAAAGGGTAGTGATTTTCTTGTATTCGGTGATACCGCCTACGTTGGGAATGCTTACGCGCGCGTAGTCGATGAGCCGCTGCTCTACCAGGCGGTTCACGTCCCAGCGGTCGCCAAACTGTTCGCCCACCGCAATGGGTACTTTCACGTGCGCCCGCAGCTCGCGATAGACCTCCGTATTTTCGGATCGCAGCAGGTCTTCGCAGAAGTAGGGCTCAAGCGGCTCGATGAGCGTGCTCAGGCGAATGGCGTCCGGCAAATCGAGCCGGGTGTGATAGTCGATGGCCCAATCACCATCCTTCCCCACGCCTTCGCGGATTTCTACACACTCCTCGTATGTCTTGCGCACCATCTGGTGGGAGTTGAATGCGCCGCTGTCCGGCGGCTCGGCTACCGAGGTGCGGAATGCGCGGAATCCGGCCTCCACGCAGGCGCGCGCCGTCTCCTTGAGGCTGCCTTTCTTGGGGAAGCTGGTGGAATAGCACTCAATATGCTCGCGCGACTGGCCGCCGAGCAGTTCGTAAACCGGCACACCCAGCGCCTTGCCCTTGATATCCCAGAGCGCCAGGTCGAGTGCGCCTAGTGCGTCGAGTTTCTCGCGTCCTGCCGGGTAGAAGTGGCCCCGGTAAACCATTTGCCAGAGAGCGTCGATTTTCGATGGATCGTCGCCGACCAGCATCCCGGCGCATTCGGCGATGGTGTCTCGCGACCCGCCTTCTCCGATGCCTGTGATGCCGGCATCCGTTTCGACCGTGACTATGTGAAAACTCTGGTTGAACATGGGGCGCGAGCGCGGATTCTGGTAGAAGCGGATGCGCGTGATCTTCATCTTACGCAGATCGGCATGCAGTTGCGCGCGAGTCAGCGCTACGGCAGCGCCGGCGCCCAGGGACGATAGGAAAGTTCGGCGGTTCATGTGAGAAAAGATATCAGAGTTCAGGCTGCCGGTTGGGTCCGGTAACAATAGAGAAATGGACAAACGAGAGGCGCGAAAGGAATTCAAATCGAAGAAAACTCCCAAAGGAGTCTTCGCCATCCGATGCGCGGCTACCAATGAAGTGTGGGTGAGCGCTTCCGATCACCTGAATTCGTCGCAGAACGGAATATGGTTTCAACTGCGCAACGGGATACACCACAATAAACGCCTGCAGTCCGAGTGGAATGCGCAAGGGGAGGAAGCGTTCGCATACGAAGTCCTGGAAATCCTCGATGACGACGTTTCCGCGCTGCTGCTCAAGGATGTATTGCTGGAACGTCAGAAACACTGGGAGGAAAAGTTGGGGGCGTCGATCGCGTAGTCACAAAACGCTAGTTTCAAATTAGTTGCTGTAAGGATAAATGTGGGTTAAATTACAAACAGCGCTTTAGTATGGTTTCTCCCGGTATTCGGTTTAACGATTGTCTCTTTTCTGAGCCGACGCGCGTAGCTGACTTGAACGTACCCAAATACGCGGGACTGTTTGTGCTTCTGGTCAAAGACGCAAATTGGGCCCCCAAGCCGTACCAGCCGCTGTATTTTGGTGAGTTTGGCAATAACACACCCGAAGCGTTGCTGAGGAATCATGCAATGACGGGTACCCGGCAGGATGCTACGCTCCTCGTCTCCTTGCTGCCCATGCCCTTTTCCACCACGGCTCACCGGTGGGCACTCCGCAATGAGTTGCTGTGGGCATATAACCCCGCCTGGCAAGCCAAGGAGGTTCGGTCCACGGTGATTGGGTTGGCAAGCCAACTTGGTGTGACAGACAAGAAGCCGTATCCGGAGGAAGCGGCTCAGGTTCTGCAGCTCTTCGAACCGCAACCTGATCGCGAGCCGCGCCGCCGGATCGGCTTCGTGCCGTAATCCGGCGGCTGGCGGTTACTTCAGGCGAAAACTGGCCGATACGCGCGCGTAATATTCAAGCTCGCCAGCAACCTGAGGCGCACCGGCGCCGAAAGCGAAGGGGGCGGCAGACCGGAGCGCGGCAAACGCTCCATTCGAAGCCACGATATCTTCCGCAATTGCGACGGCGTCGTCCACGTGTTTTCCAGCCGCCACTGCTAGGCCTTCGGCCTTGGAACGGGCGTCCTTCCCGGCAGCCTCCAGCGCGTGCCTGCGTGCACTTGCCTCGTCGGAGACACCCAGCGAAAGCGAGCCCAGGATTACCGCCCCCGCTCGAGCTACGGCGTCCACAATCTCACCGAGGCGTTTGGGATCGCGCACATTGAGTCGCAGTATGTTTCGAGCGTGATACGTCGCCGACTGAATCTCTGCAGGCAGCGGTGCTGCGCCAGCCCCATACGACGGCAAGCCTCCTGCGCCGGTTAACGGCAAGCTCCCATACGCCTGCAGAGCCGGGAGCACAGGCGTATAGAGATTGTAAAGGTTCAGCGAAATCGTTTGCAGGTCGGCCGGCTGCACGCCCAGCGGAGCCACCGCCTGCGCCACCAGTGCCGATTTCAGTTGATTGTCGTGGAGGGCCTGCGCCGCGGTCGGCGCACTCGCCACAATCTCAACCAGAAACTCTGCCCGCTCCGGCGGAACTCTCCAAACCGCCTCCCCGATGACCATCACTCCCTCCATCTGTGTGTGCTGTGTGTGCACTCGCGTTCCCTGTACCATCGCGTCGCTCTCCTTTCCTAATCTGTCACCTGACAACATCTGTCACCTGACAACATCACCGAACTGCTTTGCTTACCAGCTGGCCTCGGCGTGGTTTCGGTAGGGGAACGTGCCGGAGAGGCTTCTCCGGCACGCCCGCGCTGCTTGTCTGCTGGTGGCATACTCCTGTGGTTCTTGCTTTTGGTTCTTGCTTTCGCGACTCAGCCGCTAGAAACCCGTGGGGAACATTCCAGCCCCAGGGAACCCGCGGCCAATCAATTGCGACAGCAACGGATGAACCTGGCCCAGCGGATGGCTGCCATATAATCCGGGCTGGCCCACCCAACTCTGTGGAGGAAGCATCGAGCCTAATTGCCCATAGGGCGAGCCGATCTGGCCGAACTGCGGCGCGATTTGGCCGATCTGTGGAGGAGTCTGACCGGCATAAGGGTTGAATGGATAGGGCTGCTGGCCGATCTGTGGAGCAGTCTGACCGATATAAGGATTGAACGGAGACGGCTGCGCCCCGAACGGTGACTGCGCGTAGATCGGATTCACTAATGGATTCTCGAGCGTGGCTGCGAGGAGCGGGTTTTGCAGCATCGCCGAGGCGAATAACGGGTTGTTCAATCCGCTAGCCCAGGGGGATGCCGCTAACAACTGGGGAAATGCAGCTCGCGCCGCCAGCATCTGCGCCAGGTACGGGTTAATACCAGCGATGGGCGGATAAGCCGTCGCCTGTGGATTGAGCGGCATATGTGGTGATTGAAACTGTGGCGATTGAAACGGGGTGGTCAGTCCAGGGTACCCGCCCAAGGCGGAATGAGTTTGGTACGGATCGTACGTCATTTATGTACTCCTTTCAGGATTGCGGGCTCCGCAGGTAGTTGAATACGAGCCCACGAGCGATTCTGGCACACCCCTCCCAGAGCGGTATGCGCTTATTGCGGCAGCTTCGGCAATTGCGGCAAATCGTTACAGGCTACTCAAACCGCTGCGCCAGTCACCTTACTGTTTGTCCCGAGGCCGACCTTGGCGGCCTGTGGGCTGTCGAGCCAGTCCCGCAACTCACGTTCACGAAATCTCCACTGCCGGCCGATTTTGATCGCGGGGATTTCTTTACATTCCGCCCAAAGACAAAGCGTGCGAGTTGCAACCCCCAGCCATTTGGCGACGGCGGCGGTGGTCAGAAGCGGTTCCGGGTTGGATGACGGTTTCTGTATAGGATTCATTGGCTTTGGAAAAAGTATGTGCTGATCCGTTAGGAAGTGCATGATCTCCACTCAAGAGCATTTGCCCTCTTCGTGGCGCTCAAGCCATTTGGCTCGCACCGACTCGTGGCCAAATCGGTGGAATACTTGCACCAGTTTCTGAAATTTTGCGCACTGGTGTCAAGGCAAGTAAGTCTGATTTCAGTGGCGTTGCGATCGCGGTGACGTACATCACAACTCGACGATTCCGTCAACGCAGCTTCGGCCGGCCGAATTGGAACCATTCGCTCGTGACCTGTTGATGCGCATCGAGGATGACCGTTGCCACGAATCCAGGTCGTTGCGGATCCCCGAAGCGAAGATCCATGGCTTCGACGCGTGTACCCCCGTCTACCTGCTCCGCCGGCGACACCTGCCAGAGGGGATATTGCGAGAACCGCAGGAACTCGTGAAGGACCATCGTACGCCCAGCCGCGTCCAGCGCGGGCGAAGGGTCGGGTTTGAAGAAGGTGTGCCCGGCAGTGGGGTCGAATTCTCCTAAAAGATTCACCTCTTCGATTACGTACGATTCGGGTGTTTCAACTACTCCCCGCCAGGCAAAGGGGTTCGATGAAGCGGCCAGAGCCGCTACCCGTCGCGGAGCGGAACCAGAGTAGATGCGTGACTCGAGGATAGCGACGGCGCGCGCGTGAGCTATGTACCGGCCACCGTTGTAGAACAGGAGAAACAGCAGCGCGAAGATGGCGAATCCACGTCCTGCGCCGCCTTTCGCGTGCGTCGCCGCACCAATTTCTGCATTGACCAGACGTGCCAGGACCGGAGCAAGCATAGCCAGCAGTAGCGCCCCCCAGATCCAGAAGTCGATGACACCGGTAGTGTCCAGGCGGAACCACTGGCCCGAGAATGGCAACAGCAGCCGAACACCATAAATATTGGTCAGATCGAGGATGAGATGGCTCGCCACCCCGATGAAAGCGATGAAATACGCGCCCAGCCAGTGTAACGGTCTGCGCGACACCAGCCGCACCGCCAGCACGCAAGCCAGTGGCAACACCGGCAGCATGACGAGCGAATGCGTGATGTGCCGGTGATAGTGGAGATAGTTGAGCGAGCCGCCGAAAGCGCTGACCACATCGATGTCAGGAGCGTTGGCCGCGAGAAACAGAATCCAGGGCGCCTGGGGACTCAGCCGGTTGAGGCCGGCACGGCTCAGCAGAATGCCGGTTACAGAGTGGGTAATGTTATCCACGCGGGATTTTTAGTCGTCGGGCATCACTGCATCGCGCACGTGGGCGATGTTGGGATACCCGTTCATGGCCAGACGGCACGCAGGATTGGTTTGATAACGCGGCGCGTGAAAGGTGAATTTGGGCACGTAAACGATGTCGCCCTCGTCTGCAATGATGACGCCCTGGCCTTCGATGGGATAGCGGATCTTTCCCATCATGACGAGCCAGCTTTCGGCGCACTCTGGATGGTAATGCCCGCGATTTTTCAACTCGATGGGCGGCAGTTCCCTCTCATAGCCGTAGATGATGTTGGCAAAGGACCGGTCGTCGGTAACAAACGCCTGGCCACGAAATTTGGGATCTTTGACCAGCTCATACAGATTCACGTGGGGCTTGTTGCCCCGGTCGTATGGACCGGGCTTGCGATTGAGCTTGGCTTGCAGCCACTTGAAGCCGGGCATTTCCGGCGGGTCGACATCGGCGGGATGGAAAGTCTGCGCGTGGGCGATATTCACTTCGTAGCGCAATGCAGGCTTGTCGCCGATGGTTTCGATCGAATAGATCGTTTGCATCGGAACCTGGACTAGCGAGCCTTTGGTCGCAACGATCGGCGTCTGGCCTTCGATGTCAAAGCGCAACTGCCCAGCGACGACCGCCCAGAACTCGCGTGTATCCGGGTGAAAGCGCCGCGGAACTTTAGATCCCGGGGCGGATTGGATGTACTCACCATGCAGATGGTCGTCGTCGACAATCACCTGCCGCCATTCGGTTTGGCCGGCGTGCTGCTTCTTGAGCTCAGCGAGGCGCGTCACGGGTTTGTGCGGTGGAACGTACTTGGGGATCTCCAGCGGCTTGGGGGCCCAGGAAGCCTGCTCAGAGGGCCCGCTGTGGCTTTGTGCGAAACCCAAAGACATGATGGCAGCGGCGGAGAATATGAAGACGGCGAGCTTCATCAGGACTCCTCGGAAAAGAAGTCAGGATTGTATCACGCGGCGAAAGAAAAGATCGGTTCAACGCAGAGCCACGAGAACACGAAAAGGAAAAGGCGCTCTACGTTAGCGTGGTTGCGACCAGGGGGTGTGTGGCGGGGGTTTGAAGGCGGCACGGCGGCGCGCACCCTTGCGGCGCATCTCGGCCTGGCGGGCGGCGACGGCGGCCCGGGCGCTGGCGTGAGCGAGAAGATCCTCGCCCGTGAGTTCATGGCTCCCGGGTTGCGGCTTTTCGAGATCCGCCGCCAGTTTTTGAGCACATAAACCAGGACCCTCTTGCAGGGCGATGTGATGCTTCTGGAACAAGGTCAGATCAGCAGTGATCACCATGCGGATGGCCGGTTCCCCGTCGGCGATGCAATCGAACTTGTACGCGCGTGTGTTCTGGCGCTGATCGAACCCCATGTACCGCAATGCCATGATTCCCCCGTCTGATCCGTGTACTGCCATGCCGCCGCTATGCGCAATCGGCCTTTGTCCGAGAATCACTCGCCCACGCTGGATGGTTCTTCCGGTGTCAAGGTATCGGTATCGGCTGTCAAGCTATCAGACGGCTCATCCGCCCCTTCCGGCTGCTTCTCGGTCAATTTCCGCTGCGCTCTTTTGGCCGCCTTATCGCGCTGCCACTCCATGCGGGCGATCTCCTTCTGGCGTTTCTTAAATGTAGTCCGCGAACGAGTAGCCATATCTTTGATCTCCTCCATCAGCGGGCGGCTGCCGCAACCCGCTCTTGATTTCTCAATTGCGCCGCTTACCGGCGAGGTTCGCGACGCTAGCGCGGCCCACTGCTGCCGCGCGGGCGTACCGTATCCCGCCCGGTGATGACTTTCACGCCATCCACGGCTCCATGAGGCTCAAACAGCGACCGGATAGCGGCCTCAGTGGAAGCTGTGTCCAAATTGCCTACGAAGATCTTTTTCATACTCTTACCCTTTGTCTTTCAATTGTGCGGGCTCGACGAGGCATATCGGATCCAGCCAGGTTGTGCGGGACGCTTAAAAGGCTCTTTTATTGTAACAGTTTTTGCTTGGGATCTGGCGTTCTAGTTCTTCGGCCGGTGATCGTTGGTAATGGACCGAACGATGAATTGCGGCCGCTGCTTGACCTCTTCAAATACGCGCCCAAGATACTCGGCGATGATACTGAGACTGAACAGTTGAACGGCTCCGAGTAACAGGATGGCCACCAGCAGGGTGAGATAACCGTGCGGCGCGTTTGGAATGAGGAAATACAAGATGAAGTAGATGACGATGGCGGCGCCCGCGAGAAATGTGACCATCAAAGCCATCAGCGAAATCAATTCAAGCGGACGGTAGGAGAAGGAGAAGATTCCCCGTTTGGCCCAGCGCACGTTTTCGAGCAGGGAATTGGTGGACTCGCCGGCGAAGCGGGCCGCGCGGACGTAGGGCACGCCGGTTTGCGGGAATCCGACCCAACTTCTCAAACCTCGCAGGAAACGGTCGCGTTCCGGCATCTGCAGCATGGCATCCACCACACGCCGGCTCATGACCGAGAAATCGCCCGCATCCACGGGCACGTCGATGTATGACAATCGCCGGTAGAGACGGTAGAAAAGCTTGCGGGCGCTTTCCATCAGCGGATTCTCGCGCCGCCGGTCGCGCACGCCGTACACCACGTCGTAGCCACTCGTCCATTCAGCGACCAGCATCGGAATTGTCTCCGGAGGGTCCTGCAGATCGCCGTCCATCAGGATAACGGCGTCGCCGAGAGACTGGCGCATCCCGCTCGTGAAGGCCATCTGAGATCCGAAATTGCGGCTGTGCGAGATGACCGTAACGTGCGCATCTTGCCCGGCGATTTCGAGCAGAAGTTCCTCGGCGTTGTCGGGACTGTTGTCGTTGACGAAAATAATCTCGTAACTGGAGCTTACCTGCGGCAGCACGCTGGACAGCCGGCTGTACATCTCGCGCACGTTGCCCGCATCGCGATAACAGGCCACTACCACCGAGATCACCTTATCGGTTAGCATAATGGGACACTCGCAAGCCTGGAGGCAATCGATTCCGCGACGTGCTCTGGCGTCAAGCCGCATAGTGCCCGCAAATAAGCCTGGCTGCCGGTACACGGCGCAAAGCTGTCCTCGGCGCCGAACAGAGACAACGGACAGGAAACGCGATTCATGGCCAGCCATTCCGCAATGGCGGAGCCCAGACCTCCGATGCGGCTGTGCTCCTCGAGGGTGAAGAGCGCGCGTGTTTCAGCGGCACAAGCTCGGAGCGCGGCCTCGTCCAGGGGCTTGACCGTGTGCATGTTGAGCACGCGGCAGGAAATCGAACTCACGCCCAAACGATCGGAGACTTCCACAGCCATGGGCAGCATGTTTCCGGTGGAAATGAGCGTGCAGTCGCGGCCGTCGCGCAGGGTGATAGCCCGGCCGATCTCGAATCGCACGGGACTGCGGTGCACCACAGGATCCCCCGCGCGGCCAATCCGAAGATAGATCGGCGACCCATGGGCGGCTGCGGCGACTACCGCCTGCTCCACCTCCACAGGATCGCCTGGGCATACGACGCTCATATGGGGAAGGGTCCGCATGACGGCAATGTCTTCGAGCGAGTGATGCGTGGGCCCGTTATGGCCGTAACTATATCCGGCGCCCAAACCCACGATGGTGACGGCCACTTTGTGATAACAGACATCGTTGCGGACATGCTCGAGGCAGCGCAGGGTGGCGAAGGGCGCAATGGAGTAGGCAAACGGACGCATTCCGCCCAAAGCCAGCCCAGCTGCCACGCCGATCATGTTGCTCTCAGCGACGCCGACATTCAGAAAACGGCCGGGAAATTCGTTGGAAAATTCGTCGAAGATCTTAAATCCAAGATCGCTGGTGAGCAGCATAACTCGCGGATCCTGCCGCGCTGCCGCGGTCAACCCGCGAACAAACGCCGCCCTCATCCACTGATCTCCAGCAATGCCCGCTGTAAGTCCTGGTCATTGGGCGGGCGATAGTGCCACTCGAGGTCGTTTTCCATGAATGAGACGCCTTTGCCTTTCACGGTTCGAGCGATGATGGCCGAGGGCCGCCCGGGCTCAAACGGGACCGCAGCCAGAACTGAAGCGAGGGTCTGCACATCGTGCCCGTCAATTTCCTGAACGGACCATCCGAAGGCTCGCCATTTTTCGGGCAGAGGGTCCATAGCTTGGTGCGTGCGCCCCATGGCGGACCAGCCGTTGTAGTCGACGATGGCCGTCAAGCCGGCGAGACTCTGTGCGGGCGCAAAAAGCGCCGCTTCCCAGACACTTCCCTCATAGCATTCTCCGTCGCTCAGCACCACGAACACGCGATAGTTGGCGCCGCGCACCTTTGCGGCAAGCGCCAGGCCGGCGCCGATGGGGAGGCCATGACCGAGCGAGCCGGTGGCGGCCTCAATTCCGGGAACGCAATGCGGCCCGGGATGCTCGGCCAGCCTGCCGCCGTCACGCGCGTATTCTTCGAGCACCGTTTCGGGAAAAAAACCGCATTCAGCGAGCGCGCCATATTGTGCCATGCAACCGTGCCCTTTGCTGAGCAGCAGACGATCGCGGTCCGGGTCTTCGGGTTTCGCCGGATCGATGCGGAGCACGGAAAAGTAGAGTGCAACAAGAAGATCCACACACGAGAGAGCGGATGCGACATGCGGGGTTCTACCGGCGTGCGCCATCCGCAAGACTCGCGCACGCACCGCGCGGGCGCGTGCCTGTAGCATCGGGAGGTTGGCGTGGATCAATTTTTTTCCGGTTTGAAACAACCCACTATACCAAGATTGCCCGCATTCCAAGCCACGGCGCGGCGCCCCAAAGCGGAGTTGCGAAGTTTGGGAACAAGCCGGCGTTTTAGGCCGGCGGGGATGGGCGCCATGCCAGTCCAGTAGTAGATGGGATATCGGTTCCTTACGGAAAACACGCGCAAAATTTCGAAGCCGTTCTTAGCGAAGATTCGCGCCATCGTGCCGCGATCGTAGAGATAAATGTGCTCGACGTCGATGATCGGACTCCGCTCGCCAAGCAAGCGGTGCGTCCACGCGGCGGCGTCGTGATGGATGAGAAGAATAAGTCCTCCGGGACGCAAAATGCGGCGGCACTCGTGGAGTGTTTCATTCGGATTCGAGAGGTGGTCGAACACCTGAAATCCGCAGATCACGCTGAAATGGCTTTGGGGGAACAGGCCCTCGCGAAAACCACCGAGGTGGATGGCATTACGCACCCTGGACGACGCGGCTTCGACAGCGTCGCGGCTCGGTTCTACGCCGGATACTTCCGTAAAGCCGAGGTCGAGAGCGCGCTCAAGGAAAAATCCGCTGCCGCAGCCGATTTCGAGCAGACGGTCCCGTGCGGGCGCGAGCGGCAGCACTTCGCGCAGGTAACGGGCATAGGTGTCGCCGGCGAATTCCGCCTCCGGCGCATACGTCAACTGACTGTCGGCATAGAGCCCGGCGAGTTCAGCTTCTTCGAGAACCGGGTCGGAGCGGATCAACCCGCAACTCCCGCAGCGCACCATGCGGTAATGGACGCGGTCGGGCATGCGGCGAGCGGAAAACCGTTCGCTGGTGAAAGCTCCATCACCGAGCGCTTCCGAGTACAGCGGCCGGTCCCAGCGATCCGTGTCACAGACCGCGCACAGCGTGTGACGCATAGGGTTGCGGCTTCCAGTACCCACGGGACCGGAACCACTGGATGGTCTTCTCCAGGCCCGATGACAGGCTGGTTTTGGGAGCCCATTTCAGGGCACGCCGCGCTTTGCTGTAATCGGCGAGCCACGTGTCCGTGTCCCAGGCACGGCCCTCCATGGCTCCCCAGTTAACCTGGATGCCGGCCCTGGTAAGGTTCACGGCGTGCTGTATCACGTCGCTGACTGTGGACTGAACCCCGCTTCCGATGTTGAAAACCTCACCGTACTGCAGACTCAGTTCGTCCACTTGTAGGAAGGCTTCAACAGCATCGTCCACGTAAATGAAATCGCGGGCGGTCTCTGGCGGCACGGTATCGAGGTCACGGCCTTCCAGGCATCGTTGAATTACCGTGGGCACGAAGCGCGAAGGCTCTTCGTACGGGCCATAAACCGAAAAAAGACGCAGCGTGTTGATGGGCCGGCGTTCGGCGTGCGCGCGGTATCCGCAAACCAGGGTCTGGGCGCACTTCGCGACCGCATAGTAGCTGCGCGGCTCGAGCGGATCGGTCTCGCGCATAGCATAGGGCTTGGCGCCGTACTCGGAAGAACTGCCGGTATTGATCAACAGTTTGTAGTCGACCTCGGCACAGGCTTTCAGCAGGTTCCACGTGCCGAATACATCCGTCAAAATGATCCGATCAGCGTCCGTTTCATTGGGATAGGCGCCGTGAACGGCGAGATGGTAGATGATGGTCGGCTCGATAGCACGAATAAACTGCGAAAGGCGTTCGAGGTCGGTAAGGTCTCCCTCGTGAAAATGAAGCTTGTTTTCGAGCCCTTCGAGGCGCCAGCGATTAGCTCCTGGCCGCGCCAGAACGTGTACCTCGCAACCGAGTTCAACCAGTTTTCGGGCAAGGCCGGATCCCACAAATCCGGTCGCGCCGGTGATGAAAAACCGTTCCTCGGAGAGATTGAACATCGAGAACCCGATGATAGCATTCGGAGGGTCGTGCAACGCCGGACACATCGGGGGCCCCGTAAGTTATCGAAACCCGTGTGAAATTGTATGCGTCACATGAACTGTCCGTTAGCTGGAAGTAGACTGGTTGTAAACGGAAAATCGGCACATGCCATTACAGACCGCTACTGCCGGCTTCGACACGGCCTACCGGGAAAGCGTAAATCCGCAATGGGTGAGATTGCTCGACGTTCTGCAGATGAACGTTCGCTACGAGCACTGTTCGGGCGCGGAACTCTTTACAACGGACGGCCGCCGCATTCTCGATTTTCTATCCGGCTATTGTGTCCACAACACCGGCCACAACCACCCCGCAATCATTGAGGCGATTCAGAAGGAATTGGAGCAGCAAGGCCCGGCCATGCTGCAAAGTCACGTCCCGGAGCTTGCGGGAGAACTTGCGGGGCGGCTCACCGCGCTCGCCGGCGGCCGTTTGCAGAAGGCTTACTTCTCGAGTTCGGGAAGCGAGGCCATCGAAGCCGCCATCAAGTTTTCGCGCGCGCACACCGGGCGCGCCGGGCTGCTTTATGCTGAAGGCGCATTTCATGGTCTGACGTGTGGGGCGCTCTCGCTCATGGGAGATCCCTTCTGGCGCGACGGTTTCGGGCCGCTGCTTCCGGAGACGGAATCTGTTCCCTTCGGCGACGTCCAGGCGCTGGAGCAAAAGCTGGCTTCGCGCCGATTCGCAGCGCTGATTCTGGAGCTGATTCAGGGTGAAGGCGGAGTCCGCGTGCCGGAGGCCGAGTACCTCAAAGCAGCCCAGACACTCTGCCGGCGGTATGGCACGCTCTTCGTGCTGGACGAGGTGCAGACCGGCATGTACCGGACCGGCCGCTTCCTCGCGGCGCATCACTTCGATGTCGAGCCGGATATGGTCGCACTGGCCAAGGCGCTCAGCGGCGGCCTGATTCCAAGCGGAGCCTTGTTGATGTCCGATGCTATCTACGACTCGGTCTACAACTCGCTCCACCGCGCCATCGTGCACACATCGACCTACAGTGAGAACAGCCTGGCGATGCGCGCGGGCCTGGCGGCGCTGGATGTGCTGGAACGGGAGCGTCTGGGCGAGCGCGCCCTGGCAGCAGGAGACTACGTGCGCGAGCGCTTACGCGCGGCTCTTTCCTGTTACGAAATGGTTAAGGAAGTCCGGGGCATCGGACTTCTGAACGGGATCGAGTTCCAGGCGCCAGAGAAGCTGCGCTTGCGGGTTCCGTTCGAGGCGTTCATGAAAATCCACGCGGGTATGTTCGGACAAGTGATCGTGATGCGGCTATTCCGGGACAAGGGCTTCCTGACGCAGATGTGCGGCAACAATTTCATGGTTCTGAAAGTTGCGCCGCCTCTGATCGTCGGGGACAGTCACCTGGACAGCTTTGTCCAGGCTGTTGCCGAAGTGGTCGAGTGTATGCATTCGTCGGGCGCATTCTGGTCGGAGGCGCTCGGCCTCGCACGACGCGTGATCCACGTCTAAATCATGCCAGTTCCCCACGAGACGGATGTTTTTATCGTAGGCGGCGGGCCAGCCGGCCTCGCCGCGGCGATTGCGGCGCGCGGCAAAGGATTGCGGGTAACAGTTGCGGACTGGTCGCGTCCACCTATCGAGAAACCTTGTGGCGAAGGGTTGATGCCGGACTCGCTCGAGGCCCTGCGCCAGCTCGGCATAACCATCGGCTCGGAGCACTCCTTTCCTTTTGGCGGCATTCGATTTGTGGCGCCTGGGGCCTCAGTGAGCGCGAGCTTTCCTTCCGGCTGCGGGCTGGGCATGCGCCGCCCGGTGCTGCATCAACTGCTGGCCGATCGCGCGGCTGAGACCGGTGTGCAGTTTCTGTGGGGCGTGCGCGTAACCGGCATCAGCAGTGACGGTGTTTTAGTCAATGGCGAACTTCTGCGATCCCTATGGATCATCGGCGCGGACGGGCAGAGTTCGAATGTCCGGCGGTGGGCGGATCTCGACGCGCTACACAGTTACAAGCGCCGCTTCGGTTTCCGCCGCCATTATGGGGTGACGCCGTGGTCGGACTGTGTCGAGATCCACTGGGGTAGCGGATTCCAGTTTTACATCACTCCGGTCAGTCCGCGGGAAGTCTGTATGGTTTTGATCTCCCAGAATCGCCAATTGCGGATTGATGAGGCGTTAGAAGGGTGTCCCGAATTGAGGGCGCGCCTGCAAGGGGCTATTCCGGCCGGGGCCGAGCAAGGCGCGGTTTCGCTTTCCTGCCGGTTCAAACAGGTGGTACGTGGGCGCGTCGCTCTCGTCGGCGATGCATCGGGGTCGGTGGACGCGGTTACCGGGGAAGGAATGTGCCTCGCGTTCCAACAAGCCGTGAAGCTGGCAGACGCGCTGGCCGCTGGCGATCTCACAATGTATGCGGCCGGGCATCGCCGTTTAATGAGGCGCCCGTTCTTTATGGCGGACGCCATGCTCTTACTCGATCGATTTCCGGGTCTCCGGGACCGGGCGATGTGCGCGCTCTCGGCGAACCCGGCAATCTTTTCGACCTTGCTGGCCATGCACGTCGGCGCCAGAGCGCCCGCGGCCATGGTCACTACCGCCTTGCCGCTCGGATGGCAGATGCTGACGGCCGGACGGGCTTGAATGGATTGGCTCAAATGGTGCAGACTTTGAAGAAAACGATGGTTCTGGCTCTCATTCTGTTCGCGTACAGCGCCGCGCAAAGCGCCTCCATCGCGAAAGACGAAATTGTACTCGAACTGAATCCGGCGCAAACCGAAGTCAATTTCACCTTGCCGGACGTGCTTCATACCGTACATGGCACATTTCAGTTAAGAGGCGGAACCGTGCGTTTCAATCCCGCTACCGGCGCGGCGAGCGGTGCAGTCACCGTGGATGTAGCCAGCGGCGCGAGCGGCAGCCCGGCGCGCGATCGCAAGATGCACAAAGAGATTCTAGAGAGCGGGCGTTATCCCGAGGCGGTCTTCACGCCCGAACGTGTCGAAGGACGCTTCTCATCGGAGGGAGTGGCGGAGCTGCAGGTGCATGGCCTGTTCAAGATTCACGGAGGCGAGCACGAGATGGTCTTTCAAACTCGTGTGGAGACCAAGGGAGATCAGCTCGTCGTCAACATGCATGCCGTGCTGCCCTACGTGCAATGGGGCATGAAGAACCCCAGCACGTTCATCCTTCGCGTCAGCGATAAAGTCCAGATCGATATCCATGCCACCGGGCACATTCACCCGGGAACCAGCTAAACTGTCGCAGGCCTACGTGCTGATCGAGCTGAATATGCTCGCCAGGTCCTGGCTGTTCGTATTCTGAGGCTGGAACATCGACGACAGATCTGTTTGACTCGCCTGCGTGCTGTGATGATGGCCGCCGTGATGGTGATGGCCGGACTCGCCCGCTTGCTGCAAAGACTGTACGGCGGGCATCTGTCCGGTGGTCGAAGCAGTTTGGAACTGGCTGGCGAGCTGGTTAAGCTGGTTTGCCCAAGCCGAATTTCCCTGGCTTTGCGCATTCGTCGCCGCCTGCTGAAGCTTGGACGCAATCGTTGCCGTCACTTGTTTGAACTGATCCGGATTCTGCTGTTGCATCTGCTGAAGATTGCTCAGAAATTGAGCTATCGGCGAGATATTCGCTGTGCTGTCCTGCAGCGTAGCTGCCGGCGACACGCTGTTCGTGTTTCCAGCAGCCGTGTTGTTGCTGAGGGGCTGAAACAGGGTGGATTGCAGACTGGACAGAGGATTGATCATCATGCCAGTTCGAGAGCAATCGGCTTTCCCTGGCCAACTCCATGGAAAGAAACGCCAGGCCGGGAAATCTCGGCGTCAAATTCACGCCAGTGTCAAACTTGTGACGCTCCTTGCTTTGCCATGCGGCGGCGCGTTAGCATGGGCGTCTTCCAAGGAGAGTGCTGTTCATGATCAATAGACGCATATGGGTAGTGAGCGTATTCGCCCTCCTGAGCGCGCTGGCCTTTTTCGTGTCGGCGGGCGATGTCGCGCCCGGCACCGTCAAGCAGATTGTTCCGGGCGTGTGGTTTCGCGAGGGCGAAATCCAGACTTTGGGACATTGCAACAACGCCATCATCGAGATGAAGGATTACCTGATCGTAGTCGATGCGAATTTCCCAAGCGGTGCGCGTGCCGCCATGGAGGCCTCCAAGAAAGTTTCCAGCAAGCCCGTGAAGTACGTCTTCGATACCCACCACCATGGCGATCATGCGTACGGTAACCCTGTATGGACGCAGGCCGGTTCGATCACGCTGGCCTACAAAGGCGTTGTGGAGGAAATGAAGCGCTACGAGCCCAAACGCTGGCAGGCCACGGCCAAGGAGCGGAAGGATGTTGCGGAATTGAATCTTGCCGTTCCCGAACCGCCCAAGCAGACGTTTGACAAGAGCCCGTTCATCCTGAAGGATGACACGCGCGAAGTGCGTTTCTATTTCTTCGGCTGGGCACATACGCGCGGCGATGGATTCGTTTACCTGCCCAAGGAAAAGGTGCTGTGCTCGGGCGATGCGACCGTGAATGGCGCTTACAACTACACTGCCGACGGGAACATCGCTAACTGGCCCAAGGTGATTGAAAACGCGCAGAAGCTTGACGTGGCGTACGTGCTTCCAGGCCACGGCGGTTCCGGCGGCAAGGAACTGCTGGAAGGGCAGAAGCAGTTCATGCTTGAGCTGCACAACGCCGTTCAAGCCGCGGTGAAACAGGGCAAGAAACTCGACGACATCGTCACGAAAAATGGGGATAAGCTGGTGTCGACGAGCATCCAGGTCTCAGGAAGCGTGAAGAATTGGGTCGGTGATGGCCTCCCTGATCAAGTGCGCGATGCCTACGAAGAGATCACGCAGCACAAGCCGGCTGGAGACCTGCCGCACTAGGGGCCATTAGTACCGCTTCCTTCCGGGCGCGGCTCGGCAAAGCCCGTCCGACACTGAATCGTGCGCATCGGCATCGACACTGGCGGGACCTTCACCGATTTCATCGTGCTGCGCGATGACGGCTCCATCGAGAGTTTCAAGCTGCGGTCGAATCCGAAATCGCCGGCGCGAGTGATTCTGGACGGGCTGCGCCGCATTGGCGCTCCGGTGCGCACGGAAATCGTTCACGGTTCGACGGTCGCCACGAACGCCCTGCTCGAACGCAAAGGCGCGCGAACCGCGCTGGTAACGACCGAGGGGTTTATAGACCTGGTTCGCATCGGGCGGCAGAACCGGGCACAGCTCTACAATCTGACCCCGCCGCTGAAGCGCCACCTGACGCCGCCATCGCTGTGCTTTGGCGTCTCTGAGCGAATCTACTTCGACGGGTCGATGGGCAAGCGGCCCGCCCGCCGGGAGTTGGCCGAATTGAAAACGCGATTGCGTAAAGCGCGTGCCGAATCCGTGGCCATCTGCTTCTTACACTCATACGAAAACTCTGAAAACGAACAGGCTGCGGCGCGCGCTTTGGCCGGGGAACACTACCTCTGCTGTTCGCACGAGGTTTCCCCCGAGTTTCGCGAGTACGAGCGCGCCTCGACAACCCTGATCAACGCATACGTGGGCCCGCTCATGGACGCCTATCTTTCGGAGCTGGATCGTGCCACCCGCCACCGCCTCTCCATCCTGCAATCGAACGGCGGCTATATTACGGCAGCTGAAGCACGCCGTCATGCTGTGCGCACGATTCTTTCCGGGCCGGCAGGCGGTGTCGTCGGCGCGGGCGCCGCTGCCCGCTGGAGCGGTTTCGAGCGCGCCCTAACCTTCGACATGGGCGGGACATCCACCGATGTCAGCCTGTGGGAAGGCCAGCTTCGTTTGGCCATGGACGCCTCTGTGGATGGGATGCCGGTGCGCGTGCCCATGCTCGACATACATACGGTCGGTGCCGGAGGAGGATCCATCGCGCGCGTGGATGAAGGTGGCCTCTTGCGCGTGGGACCGGAGAGCGCGGGCGCCGATCCAGGTCCGGCATGCTACGGCGTGGGTGGGCACGCCACGGTCACCGATGCGCACGTGGTGCTCGGCCGCATTGCGCCCAATCAATTTCTGGGTGGCGCGATGCATATCGATTCGGCGCGGGCTGACGCGGCAGTGGGTCGCATTGCCCGCGTGCTCAAGCGGAACCGCGTCATTGTGGCCCAAGGGATCGTGCGCATTGCCAATGCCAATATGGAGCGGGCCATCCGCGTGGTTTCGGTCGAGCGCGGGCGCGATCCTCGCGACTTCCCGCTGGTTGCCTTCGGCGGCTGTGGCGGGTTACACGCCTGCGAAATGGCGGAAGATCTGGGCATCCGGACTGTGATCGTGCCGAGATTTGCCGGTGCGCTGTCGGCGCTGGGCATGCTGCTGGCCGATCGTGTGCGCGACTACTCAGCGGGCGTGCTCGATCTGTCACTGGTCGAAAAGCGCTTTAAGCAGCTTGAACGCACCGCGCGTCGCGATATGCCGGGCGCAAGACTGGAGCGCATGGCCGACATGCGCTACGTGGGCCAGAGTTACGAATTGACCATCTCCTGGGGCGGCTCGTTTCACGAAGAGCATCAGCGGATCTACGGTTACTCTGACCCCGCTCGGCCGGTCGAGATCGTGACGGTAAGGGTGCGGGCCATCATCCCGGTTGCGAAGCCTGAGCCTTCCAAAATGAAGCGCGCGGCCCTACGTCCGGCGCCGGAGTTACGGCGGGTATTTACTGGAGGTAGGTTCCGCATGCTGCCCGCGTTTGCGCGGGAGCAAGTCCGCGAGCGTGGCGAAGAGGGTCCCGCACTGGTGCTGGATTACGGTGCTACTACGCTAATCCCGGCCGGTTGGAACTTTGCCGTAGACCGCGTGGGAAACCTGGTGGCACGTTCGTAGCGCATGGCAACGCCGTAGCCCTGCGCTACCAAATCTAAAACCAATATTTGGTCTTCCGAGCCCACTCCGAATTCGGATATTTCTCGTGCAGTAATTGGAATGCTTCTTTTGACGCGCCCTTGGTGTCGCCACAACCGTATCGCACGGCGCGCACGGCGAGATGCAGGGCTTGGGGCGCTCGCGGATCATTGGGGTTGTTCCTAACCCACTCGACGGTCTGGCTGGCCAGATAATCCGGCGCCGGTGGTATCTCGGTCAGCCGTTTCCAGTCGGCCTGCCCGCGCGCCTGCTGATCTCCCGAAAAGAATTGCGCCTTGGGCTTCCCGTCCGGGTACAGGAGCTGCAGATGCCCGGTCAAGACCGAAGCTACGCGATAGTAGTCCGGGCTGTCTTGCGAGCCTCGAAGCGGGCACCACCAGTTGTCCCGAAAATCATCGATCTTGCCTGTTGGAGTCAGACGGCCGAATCCCGTTTGCACGTATGGCCGCAATCCGGGAAAGTTGAGCATCACGAAGATAGCGGCGAACTTCCGTGAGTTTGGATCTTTGGCGTCCACATACGTCTGCAGGGACTGCTTCAGCTCCGGCGCCAGATCCTGCAAGAGCGGCGTGACCGTCTTGGCCGTATTCTCATCTGCGAACAGAATAGATCGGACCCATACGGACATCGCGATGTCACGGCGCATCGGTCTGGGCAGCGCATCGCGTTGAGTTGCATCCAGCAGCATATCGAGCGGCGTCTGCTCGTTCACAATTTTGGCGGCGTCCACATCGAATGCCGGCTGGTGAGGTTTGACGCCCTCCGGGAGCGAAGCATCTTCGCCATCGATGTCCGAATTCCCATACTGTTGGAAACCGGTAAAGGTACCGGCGGGAATGCGCACCGCGAACTTGAGGAACTCGTTCCAGTTCGCCGCAATCTTCAGGCGCTCGGCGCGAAACAGGTTCAGGGAAGACTCGGGCAATGAGGCTGAGTCAGCGGGCAGCAATTTGTCGAGCAGGGCTCGCGCTTCGCCAGTTTGTTTCGATTCGATCAGCAGACGGACAGTGTGAAATGCCGCTGTCGCATGAGCTGGCGAATCGTGTCCCACTTTTTCGCCGGCGGCGATGAGTTCGCTCGCACCAGCCTGGTCCCCGCTTGTCCTGGAAAGCGCCGCCACCAGCCAGGGCAGCGTCTGTGTCTCGCGCCACCGCTTGACGGCGGAACCGCCATCTCCCGCCTGAAACGCGGAAATCCAGGCGGTGAGGTCGTCTTCTGCCGGCAGTGCCTTTGCGCCGCCGAAGTCCCCTCGTTCAAAACCATCGTAGAGATAGCGGTAATCCAACGAGTTCTGCTCTATCGTGGCCTGTGAGTCCTTCCGGACCAGGGCTGCGGCCAGATCGCGCATGCGCGCGCCGGGAGCCAGCCGCACGCGGATGTAATCCAGCAGCTTCCGCGCCGCGGGATGCACTGGGCTCTGTGCTGGGTCATTCAGAATGGTCTGCAACTGGGCTTCTGCGGCCACCAATTTATCCCGATCGGCGCCCACGCCTTTCACGCTAAGCGTCGCCTCACGAACCAGCGAGCGCGCCACCAGGTACGGCGCAACCCGGCTCCAGGGCGAACTGTGGTCATCAGCAATCGCGCGAAACATTTTCTCGGCGGTCACGACCTCGCCTGCATAGAAATTTGCTGCCGCAATCTGATACGCGCGATCGGCGCGCAGGAGCGGGGCCGCCGTGCCGTCGAGCGCAGCGGGAATAGATGGCCCACCAGAGCAGTTGCTGAAGACTTGGTCCTGCGCGGTCGCCCAATCTCTTACTGCGGAGCTTTCGAGACCGAGTTGGCGAATGCGATCATCCAGGGTCTTGGCGGCGGTGAGGAATGCATCATCGTTGCAGTTCAGATAAACCAGGAAATAATCGCCGCTGCTGATCGTCTTAAAGGCATTGATGTACGGCGGAGCCACGCTTCCCGTGACGCGCGTGCGTGCGGTGCGCCATTCCTGCTCGGCATTCGGAGGCAGGGAAGTACTCGGTGAAGCAGGCTCGGGACCAAAAAGCGCTTTGCGCTCCTCCGCGTTTAGCCCGACACCCGTGAGATACCGGTACGCAATGATCAGGTAGAACCGCGGAAAGTTGGGCTGCAGGATGCCGAGTTGCCCTCGAGCGAACCGGCCGGCGGCGTCTTCGGGCGCCCTCCAAAAAGTAAAAGCGGCCGTTGGAAGAAATGGCCCGCAACTGGATAGATCGGGCGGATTGGACAGGATTCCGGCAAAGAGGGCAAAAACCAATACCATGTTGCGAATTCTTATTCCCATCGCTGCACCTCGTGCACGGCCGCGCGCAGTTCGACTGCAGACCAGCTTCGCGGATGGAAGATGTAGACGCGGCGGCCTCGGGGAAACTCCGGCAGCGGCTCGTCGGTAGAAATGCCGACGCTTGACCGGCACACACCCGGCCTGAAGTCCTCGCCCGGGTGGTACGCTTCTCCAGCGCCCATGCGGAACAGCATGGGCACAGCCTCGGTCACAGGAAGATTCGCAATCCAGCTATCGGATTCACACCACGAGGCGAGCGCAGTAATCGAGAGCGGCATCGACGATGGCAGCACGCGATGCAGATCCACAAGCACCTCGCGATAGAAGTCCCGCTCAGATTTTTTGGCGTCGTAGTCGATCTGCAGCGCGCGAATGCCGCGAAGTTCGGTGGCTTCGACGATGGCGTGTTCTACCTCCGCGCGTGAAGCTGATGGTGCTCCCTGCGACTCAATGCGTACCACCGCCATGAGGGCAGTTTCCGGTGCAACCACCAGCGGCTGCAAACGCGGGCGCACAGAAACCACGCCTCCGCGGATGTAGATGGTGCGAGCAAGAAACGCCACTCCGACTTCACGCGGGTCGATGAAATCCAGTTTCTCCGGCCGCTCCCAGGCCCAAACAACCGTGCGTGGGAACTGCGGCAACGGATCACGCGCGGGGTGATAGGCCAGAGCCGCCAGCGCAGTCACCGCCAGGACAATCAGAGGCGTTTTCATCGGGACTCTCCTATCTCTTGTAGATCTCGACCCATTGGCCGTGGCGTGTCCAGCGCGCCACAGGTTGTGCACCCAACAACACGCGCATCTGATTTGCATCCACAGGCGGCTCGTAATCGTAATAGCGCCGTAGGAGTGCGGTCCACGTTGCGTTTTGCATCAGGCCTATCGAATCCCACGTTTCGGAGTAGAGCACGAACAATTCCACATCTTCTTTTGCCAGTGGCGCCATAGTGGAAGGCCGAAAATCTGAGATTTCACGAATGTTAAGCGGATGGTGAACGTACCCAAACTCCGGACGCCGGTAGGCGGAAGCCAGTGGAAACATGGTGGCGATTCTCGCCTTCGGGAAACGAGCCTCCAGATATTGCGCGGTCTCCGCGTCGAGCCGGACGAAGTCAGTGAAAGCCAGGTTGTTCTCCCATGGGAAGGGATAGGGAGGGTTCACAATATTGGCCACGAGCAGCGCGGCCGCGAGCGAGACAGCGCTAACGATCCGCCAGCGGGGTGCCAACTGGCAGATCGCAGCCGCGAACGCAATATAGAGAATCGGCAGCACGGGAACCAGATAGCGCTCGAGCACCGCCCCGCCCAACACGCTAACCAGCAACACATGAGCCACTAGCAGACCGCCTGCAATCCTCCATGCGCGCGTGCGGAATAGTGTGGTCCCGCGCCAGGCGATCACCAAAGCAACGGCGCCGATCCAGTGCCCGGTCCCGCCGAACAAGTAATACAACCGCCGCAGGAGCGCGAGTGTTAGTCGTACCGGATGCAGCGGATACCATAGGTTGTATTGAGTGAACGCGGCGTTGCCGAACCAATGGCCGGTTCCGCGATGGAGAGCGATGAGCCAGATAATCAGAGGCGCAACTGGCAGCAGAAACCACAGCGCTTCGCGCCGCCTTCCCTCCAGCCACAAAAAAACACAGAAACACGCCGGCGCCACTAGACCGGTTTCCTTCATCATGACCAGCGCTGTGCAGGCAGAAACCGCCACCGGAATGCGATCTTCCAGAAAAAGCCCGAGCGCGAGCATAAGGAAAACCATGGCCGGCATATCCAGCTCAGCCATCATGGATTGCGCGAAGAACAGAGGGCAGGTCGCGAGGAACCCGGCCGCCAGAATCGCCGCGTTCCACTGCAGCCCCATCCGTATGGCCAGCCGGAACGTGAGAACCGTACCCCAGGCCGCGAGCGCCAGCATCGCAAGGCGCGTGGTGGCGATGGAATAACCGGCAATCGACCAAACCGCCGCCAGGTATGCCATCACGCCCGGCGGATGCACATTGGCGATGGTCGAGTGCGGAATCCAGGAGCCGTCGTGAAAGAGGTCGAGCGACGCCGGAGCAAACTGGCCCAGCTCATCCCAATAAAATGGCAGCTTAAGGAAAGCGAGATGACTGAGGGCTACGAATATCGCGATTGCCGCGGAGACCAGCAAGACCCTTCGAGCCTGGATGGTTGCTTCCAGCGGCGATGCCGTCATTCGCGGCTACTGCACAAAACTCGCGCCGGCATGCGGCTCGAGCCTGAATCTCACCGAAAGCGGACTCATACTGGCTTACATTCTGCTGAAGGACGTTCAACAGCGCTTTGGCCTGCTGCGGACTGAGGTAGACGCCCTGGAAATTGTGGATGTTGACGTTGTCCGGCGATGTCTGGTTGATCACGCCAAATAACAGCAGGAAATCCCAGAGATTCACGCGGATCTGCACGCTGTTAGCGTACCCTTCGCGGTATTCGGCCGTATTGATCAACTGGATCTTAGGCTGTGGCGGTGGCGGGTTCATAGATCTTACATGGTGAAGCACGTAAGGCCGCGCGTCAACCGGAGAAGCGGAGATCTGTCAGGGGCAACACCGCGCGGGCTCAGTTTCCATAGAGCGCTTCATCAATTCCGGCGCTCAGTTTTCCATCGTGGACGATGCCTTCCACATTAGCGAGCGGGTCACGCGTCTCCGCCCGCGGCTTGCCGCGGCGATTCGCTTTCTCCAGTGTGGAGCGAATGAGTTCCGCCATGCTGATGCCATGTCGAAAAGCCTCTGCGCGCTCATGCAACTTTTCGGGTAACCGCACCGTGGCGCGTTTCATACCCGTAATCATCACATACATATGCGGGGCGTTATCCAGTGCCCTCCTGTATCCTGTAACCAATGTCCCGCATGTTGGAAGAGATCCGGCAGCAGCCGGACGCGCTCGACAAAACGCTGCGTAGCCAACTGAAACGCTTCGAACGCTTCAAGAAGCTGGTCGCAAAGCGGCGGCCGCGTCTGATCGTATTGGCCGCCCGAGGAACCTCGGATAATGCCGCGCAGTTCGGGCGGTACCTGCTCGAGATCACCACCGGTATCCCGGTTTCTCTCGCGGCGCCGGCCATCTACACGCTGTACAACGCGCGTGTGAACTTTCGCGATGCTTTGGTGGTTGCCATTTCCCAATCCGGGGAATCCACGGACACCAACTTGGTGCTGGCCGAGGCGCGCAAACAGGGCGCTCTCACCGTCGGAATTACCAACGAGGCAACGAGCGAACTTGCCAGGCTTGCCGAACATGTCTTCTTCGTGCGCGCCGGCCACGAGAAAAGCGTCGCCGCCACCAAAACCTACACGGGCCAGGTCCTGATCCTTTATTTGCTAGCCTACGCGCTCGGCGGCAAGATCCGTCCCGACGATCTCGCGCGTTTGCCGGAACGCGCGCATCTGGCGCTCCGGCTCGAGGCGGAAATCGCTGCGCTTTCGGAACGCTATCGTTTCATGGATCACGCGGTAGTGATGGGGCGCGGCCTGAACTACGCCACCGCCTTCGAATTCGCGTTGAAGCTGATGGAGACGTGCTACGTAGTGGCCGAGCGCTTCTCTTCGGCCGATTTTCTCCACGGACCGATCGCTCTAGTCGAACCGAATTTTCCTGTGTTCGTGTTTGCGCCGTCGGGCGTCACCTGGCCGCCAGTCCGCGACGCCGTCGAAAAATTGAAGCCGCTCACGGCGGAGACCGTCGTCATCACGGATGCCGGCAACCGGGACGCAGCTCACGTTGGCAACCGGCTCATCCGCCTGCCCCAGCGCATCAATGAGCTGTATACGCCGATTCCCTACATCATTCCGGCGCAGATCTTCGCCGCCTGCCTGGCTTACCAGAAGGGGCTCAATCCCGACCGGCCGCGCACCATCACAAAAGTCACGCGGACCCTATGACGGGCGCAGCAGATGGTTGGCCAGCCGTCCCAGCGTGACCAGAGCTCGGTCGATGGAGTCCGACCAGCGGTATCCGCAACTAAGGCGGATGCAGTTGTCGAACCGGCAAGTGGCCGAGAAAATCGTGCCCGGCACGATGCTGATGTTGGCCGCGAGCGCTGCACGAAACAGCTTCACGGAGTCCAGCTTCTTGGGAAGCTCAACCCAGAGCAGGTATCCAGCATCGGGCCGTGTGATGCGCGTCCCTTCGGGAAAATACTTCGCCGCAGCCTGGCTCACCAGCCGAACATTTTCCGCCAGCGCCATGCGCAGCCGTGCCAGGTAACGCTCGTATCCCCCCGATTCCAGATATTCCGCGATCACCAATTGGGGCAGGGAAGGCGTGGCGACCGTATTGATGAACTTGAGACGCTCCACTTCCGCCTGATAGCGGCCGGGCTGCACCCACCCAACGCGAAAACCAGGCGCCAGGACTTTGGAAAACGACGAGCAAACCAGCACTGTGCCCTTGCGATCGAATGCTTTTGCCAGTTTCGGCTGCCGCGCGCCAAACACCAGATCGCCGTAAATGTTGTCTTCGATAAGAGCCACTTCATACTTGGAGGTCAGGTCCACCAATCGTTTCTTGACATCGTCGGAAAGCACATAGCCGAGAGGATTGTGGCCGTTAGCCATGATCACGCAGGCTTTGATCCGGTGCTTGCGGATGGCACTTTCGAGTATCTCGCAGCTCATGCCTTCACTCGGATGCGTCGGAATCTCAATGGCACGCATGCCCAAGGACTGGACGGCTTCGAGCACCCCGAAGTAAGTTGGGCTCTCGAGGGCGATCACGTCGCCCGGCCTTGCAACCGCACGCAGACTCAAATTCAGAGCTTCCATAGCGCCGTTGGTGGTGACGATTTCCGAGGGCGAGAAATTGCATCCGTATTCGAGAGACCGGCGCGCGATCTGGCGTCGCAGTTGTTCCACTCCCGGCGGGAACTCATAACCGCTGCTGTGCGAAGGATTGTGCCGGACAATGCTGCGCAGGATTTGGTTCAGCTTGTGGCTGGGAAGAAGGTCGGGGTCAGGCAATGCAGCGCCTAGGGGAACAGCTGCCGGAGTGTGCGATGCCAGCACCTCCGCCACAACGGTCCCCGCGCTATAGCAGGCCGGATGCGGGGAGGGCGCTTGGAATCGTGGCTCGGGAACGGATTTTGAAAATGGCACGCGCACAAAGAAACCGGATTTAGGCCGCGATTCGATGGCGCCGCGATTCTCCAGCCATATGTAGCCCTCGAGCACTGTTGAGATGCTAACGCCCTGCCGGCGGCTGAGCCAGCGCACCGAGGGAACGCGATCGCCTGGACGCAAAGCGCCGCGCTCGATCTGCTCTTCGATCTGGCGGGCGAGTTTCAAGTACAGCGGGGGCTTGACGACCGCGGGGTTGGGCATTCAATGTCCAAGAATACAACTGTACTGGTTACATTGCAACGAATCTCCATCTGTACTTGTTGAAGCAAACTCTTTACTATGGGCGTCTGGAGCGTTCCCTTGAGCCCCAAACTGAAAGCGAGAGAATTCCAATTCGTGAATCGCCTGACCTGCGCGCACATCGAGCAGTTGTGGCGCATGTATCAGGGCGAATGGTGGAGCCGCGGCAGGAACCTCAACGACGTTCGCCGCGCCGTGGAACACTCGGACCTGATCTGCGCTTACTGTGATCCTGCAACCGGCCGGCTGGCCGCATTCGCGCGCGTCCTCACTGACTTCGTGTATAAGGCCGTCATCTTTGACGTGATCGTCGACCGCCCGGTACGCCGTCTCGGCCTGGGACGCATGCTGCCTCGAGGCCGTCACCTCTCAACCGGCGCTCTTGTTCGTCGAACACATCGAGTTGTACTGCCGCCCCGAACTCGTCTCGTTCTATAAACGTTGGGGATTCACCGCTGACCTGGACGAACTCTGTTTCATGCGCAAGAAGCATGAGCCCCTGGGCCGTTTCGCCAAACAAGAGCGGCGCCTAGCGTCATGATCCGTCTAGACGTATACTGATGCTATGAGCGTGAAATACCAAATCACGTTGCCGGAACCGCTAGCCGAGGAAATGCGCGCCGCGGCGGCGCGCATGAAGGTCCCGCTGGCCCAATTCATCCGCGAAACCATGGAGGATAAGCTGCGGGAACTGAAATCGCGCAAGCGCAAGGAGCGGCCTTTGGCGTGGATGGAAAAACTCCGCGTAGATATTCCGGACACCGACCTGTCGTCGCGTATCGACGAGATTCTGTACAAGTGACTGTCTTCCTTGATAGCGGTTACTACATCGCATTCCTTGTCCCCCGCGATCAATGGTTTCACAAAGCCGAGGAAGCCGGGCGTACTGAATTTCATGGCGCAAGAAGCACCCGCCGCTGGTCCAAACGGCTAAGAAAGCGCGACGGCTAGCATCATGATCCATCTAGACGTATACTGACAATATGAGCGTGAAATACCAAATCACGTTACCGGAACCGCTAGCTGATGAGATGCGCGCTACGGCGGCGCGTCTGAAGGTTCCGCTGGCCCAGTTCATCCGCGAAACCATGGAAGACAAGCTTCGGGCACTCAAGTCGCGTAAGCGCAAGGAGCGGCCGTTGGAGTGGATGCGCGGGATGGCCAAGGGCATCAAAGACACCGATCTCGCCTCTCGAATTGACGAGATCCTCTATCAGTGACCGTCTTTCTCGATACCGGCTACTTCATCGCGATTCAAGTTGAGGACGATCAGTGGCACAAAATGGCGGTCGGGGCTACTGCTCCTGGACTGCGGTTCGTTACATCCTCCCTGGCAATCAGTGAAACCGCCGCCTTGCTGCAGGCGCGGCGAGAATTCTCGACTGCGCTGGATTTTCTCCAGCGCATCCGCGTGGAACCGGCCGTCCAGATCGTCTACGTCGACGCCGTCCTCCAGTCCGAGGCCTGGGATTTGTTCCACCGCTTTGGCGGTTCGGGCGCGAACCCGGTCGATTGCGCCAGCTTCGCCATTATGCGGCGCATGAATATCAAGAAAGCTTTCGCTTTCGATCAGCACTTCCGTACTGCAGGATTTGAAATCTTACGGTAAAACTTGGATTGCAGCTACCAGTCCAAAATGGTATGCTCGACAACAGATTGATTCCCAGACCTCAACTAGATCCTCAGTCTGACGTGCCTCTATACCACCAGTTGTGCAGACACTTCAGCGAACTGATCCGGTCCGGCTCACTGAAACACGGCGAGAAGCTACCGCCGACAAGGGAATTGGCTGGTCAGCTTGGCCTGAATCGGACGACCGTTTCTGCCGCCTACGAGATGCTCGAATCGGACGGACTAATCGCCGGCCACGTAGGCCGTGGAAGCTTCGTTACCGGCGGCGACGCGGTGCCCGCAGCGGCCCTCAATTGGGACGCGATTTTAGATGCTTCTCGTACCACTTTGACGCCCCAATCTTTGCAGGCGGGACCCGATACCATCAGCTTTGCCGTTTCACGGCCATCGGAGGAGCTCTTTCCTTTAGACGATTTTCGTGCGAGCTGTGAAGCGGTCCTTCGCGGCCCGGAGTTTTCATCAGTGCTGCAGCTTGGCTCGCCGGGCGGATATGAGCCGCTACGTCGGTACCTGATCGAGGAGTCGCGCCGCGAGGGTGTGCTGCGGCCGACGGACGATCTCATGATCACCAGTGGCTGCCAGCAGGCTCTCGATCTCGTGCGCCGGATCCTGGTGCAACCGGCAGACAAAGTCCTGATTGAGGAGCCAGTCTATCCGGGGTTGAAAAACCTTTTTCTCGAGTCCGGCGCCGATCTTACCGGCATCCCGGTCCACGCCAATGGAGTGGATGTCGCCCAGATCGAACGAGCGACGGCAAAAGCGCGGTTCAAGGCGCTGGTGGTGACTCCAAATTTTCAGAATCCGACCGGCGCCACCTTGGGCCGCGAGGACCGCGAAGCCATTTTGCGCCTGGGCCACAACGCAGGAACGGTGCTGATCGAAAACGATATCTATGGCCAGTTGCGTTACCAGGGCCAGGCACTGCCTACCATCAAGCAGATGGATGAAACGGGCGACGGCATCCTGTTGCGCAGCTTTTCAAAAATTTCATTCCCGGGCTTGCGGGTCGGTTGGGCCATGGGGCCGCGCGCCTTCATTGCGCGCATGATGGAAGCCAAACAACTGTCGGATTTGCACAGCGATCAGCTCTCGCAGGCAACGTTGCTGCACTTTGCCAGGTCGGGCCGGCTGGAAGCCCATCATGCGCGCATTTTGCAGACAGGCGCCGAACGCCTGAAGGCTGCAATTGCGGCGTGCGAGCGGTACTTGCCGGGCGGAACCCGTTTCACGCGACCGCAAGGCGGCATGAATCTATGGGTGCGTCTGCCGTCGCCGCTCAACTCGGGAGACCTATTGGCGCGCGCGCACCGCGAGGGAGTCAGCTATTTGCCCGGAAATTACTTCGCCATCAACCGGCCGGAGGCTGGTTCACTACGGCTGAGCTTTGCGGGTGTGGATCCCGCGCACATCGAGCAGGGCGTAAGGATTCTGGGTGAAATATTTTCAACTGAACTGGAACGGCAGCTTACTTCCCGTAATCGGGAGCCTGCGCCGGCCATGGTTTGAGAGGACGAGGAGACCGTATGTATCTTGACGACACATTTCGCGTAAAAGTCGGACTGGCGGAAATGCTGAAAGGCGGCGTCATCATGGACGTCACCAACGCCGAGCAGGCCTTGATCGCCGAAAAGGCGGGAGCCACAGCCGTGATGGCCCTCGAGCGCGTGCCCGCGGATATTCGCAAGGAAGGCGGAGTGGCGCGCATGGCGCCCATCAGCAAGATGCGCGAGATCATGCATGCGGTCAGCATTCCGGTGATGGCCAAAGCGCGTATCGGCCACTTTATGGAGGCGCGAATCCTGGAAGCGCTCGGTGTCGATTACATCGATGAAAGCGAAGTGCTCACCCCCGCCGATGAAGAGCACCATATCGACAAGCGCACGTACAAAGTCCCCTTCGTGTGCGGAGCGCGGAATCTCGGCGAGGCCTTGCGGCGCATCGCGGAGGGCGCTGCCATGATCCGCACCAAGGGAGAAGCCGGGTCGGGGAATATTGTCGAGGCTGTGCGGCACATGCGCACCATCCAGAAAGAAATGAAACAGCTCACGGTGCTAGGCAAGGAGGAGCTAGTTGCGGAGTCTAAGAAGCTTCAGGCCCCGCTCGAGTTGGTAGAGTACGTGGCGCAGACCGGCAAGCTGCCGGTACCCAACTTCTCGGCCGGCGGTATCGCTACGCCGGCGGATGCCGCGCTGGTGATGCAATTGGGGGCCGAGGCCGTATTCGTGGGCTCGGGAATTTTCAAGTCTTCCGATCCTGAAGTGCGCGCTCGTGCCGTCGTGAAGGCCGCCACCTACTTCAACGACCCGAATAAGCTTCTCGAAGCCAGCGAGGACCTGGGCATCGGTATGCACGGCATCGATGTATCGAAACTCCAGGAATCGGAGCTGCTACAGACGCGAGGCTGGTAAATGAAAAAGGTCGGAGTGCTGGCTTTACAGGGCGATTTCGAGGCGCATAGCCAGGCATTGGCTCGCGCGGGCGCCGAACCTGTTCTGGCTCGCACCGCCTCCGACCTCGATGGCCTCGATGGGCTGGTTATTCCAGGCGGCGAGAGCACCACCATGCTTAAGCTGATGGATCTCGAGGGCATGATCCGAGCCTTTGGTGGAGTTCGGACAGAAACGCCCGATTTTCGGTACTTGCGCCGGCGCCATCCTGCTGGCCTCGGAGGTCACTCATCCGGCCCAACCAAGCCTGGGTCTCATGGATTTGACAGTGGAGCGCAACGGGTATGGCCGGCAGATCGATAGCCGCGTGGCGCAGGTTACGCCGGAGCCCAGCTTTGCGCAGCGCACGCAGCCTGGGGATCTCGAAGCAGTTTTCATTCGCGCCCCAATCATCCGCCGCCTGGGAGCGAATGCCAAGGTGCTAGCTGTTTATCAAGGCGCGCCGGTCCTGGTGGAGCAGGGCCGGCATCTGGTGGCCACGTTTCATCCGGAACTCAGCTCCGATTCGCGGGTTCACGAGCTTTTCCTATCTAAACTGTGAAACGGCAAAAACCCAAGCGAGTGCTCTTTGTCTGTATCGGAAACTGCTGCCGCAGCCAGATGGCGGAGGGCTTCGCCGCTCACTATGGCAGCGATGTCCTCGACGCGGCAAGCGCTGGTCTCGCTCCGGCCGGCGTCGTTGTCGACCCAACCGTCCGCTCCATGTCGGAGAAGAACATCGATATTTCCAGCCATTATTCCAAAGCGTTCCGGCTCGATGAAGCCAACGATTCCGACCTGATCGTGAACCTAAGCGGCTATGACTTGCCCCGAGGTATCAAAGTCCCGGTGGTCGAGTGGGACGTCCCGGATCCTATTGGCGAGCCGGATGAGATCTACGCGGCTGTCCGTGACCAGATCGAAAAACTGGTAGAGCAACTCATCGTGGATCTGCGCGGCAAACCGGTCAAAACTTGACGCTTTTTCTCAGGGACCCATCGCCTTCTGCTAACATCTTTGAAACCATGAAGACCATTCTTGTGACGTTGCTACTGCCCTCGTTTGCATTGGCGCAGCCCAGCCAGGAAATCACACGCAAGCAGCTGGAATATACGCGTGCTCACTATACGAAATACGATTACCGCATTCCCATGCGCGATGGCGTCAAGCTCTTCACCAGCGTTTACGCGCCGAAGGATAGATCGCAAAGCTATCCGATGCTGATGCAGCGTACCCCGTATTCGGTGGCCCCGTATGGCGTCGATAACTATCGGTCTGTGCTGGGCCCGTCGGAGGTGTTCACCAAAGAGGGCTTCATCTTCGTCTATCAGGACGTGCGCGGGCGCTATCTATCGGAGGGAGAATTCATTGACGTGCCGGTCCATAAAACGCGGCAAACTGGTCCAAAAGAGACCGACGAGAGCACGGACACCTATGACACCATTGAATGGCTGGTTAAGAATGTCCCCAACAACAACGCGAAAGTGGGGATCTGGGGAATCTCATACCCGGGCTTCTACGCGGCGTTCAGCCTGATTCATTCTCATGAGGCGTTAAAAGCCGTTTCTCCGCAGGCTCCCATGGGCGACGTGGGCAACGGAGACGATGCCTATCACAACGGCGCCTTTTTCCTGGCCGCAAACTTCGGCTTCTATAGCAGTTTCAAGCCGCGGGGCGCAGAACCGGAGCGCCCCAAGCGGAGCGTCCCATTCGATTTCGGAACCCCCGACGCTTACGACTTTTACCTGCGAATGGGCCCGCTGCGCTCTGCCAATGCGCGTTATCTCAAAAACGAAAACGTCTACTGGACCGACCTGATGGAACATCCGGCATACGACGAGTTCTGGAGTTCGCGTGCGCTGGCTCCATATATGAAGAGCGTTACGCCGGCGGCTCTTTTTGTCGGAGGTTGGTTCGATGCGGAGGATCTCGCGGGACCCTTGAAGCTCTTCCATGCTTTGGAAGAGAACGGACCTACCGCTCCCGACACTTTGGTGATGGGGCCGTGGCCGCATGGCGGCTGGTCGCATCTGGATGGTGACAAGCTTGGGAATCTGGACTTTGGCTCGAAGACTGGCGAGTTTTATCGCGAGCACATCGAGCTGCCTTTCTTCGTTTCTATGCTCAAGGGAAAAGGAGAAGGCCTAAAACCGACACCCGCAAGCCAGACGCCAAAGGCGTGGCTGTTCGAGACCGGCCGGAACGAGTGGCGCAGCTTTGATGCCTGGCCGCCCAAGGGCTCCAAACGCACCGGACTTTACCTGGGCGCCGGAGGAAATCTCTTGTTGGATCGAGCCGCGCCCGATACCGGATTCGACGAATATGTAAGCGACCCGGATAAGCCCGTACCTGTCATCGGCTATATCGGCGCCGGAATGCCCGGCGATTACATGACCGCTGACCAGCGCTTTGCTTCGCGGCGTCCCGACGTGCTGACCTACGAATCCGAGCCCCTCGATCATGACGTCACCATCGCGGGCCCCGTCGCGCCGCGGCTGCGCGTTTCCACTTCCGGCACCGACTCCGATTTCGTCGTGAAACTCATCGACGTTTATCCCAACGATTATCCCGATCCCGATCCGAACCCCGAAAAGGTTCATATGGGCGGTTTCCAGCAGCTGGTGCGCGGCGAGCCATTCCGCGGAAAGTACCGTGACAGCCTCTCGCGCCCCGAACCCTTTGCGCCCGGCAAGCCGGCCAATATTGCGTTCGCCATGCCCGATGTCTGCCATACCTTCCGTCCCGGCCATCGCATCATGGTGCAGATTCAGAGCTCCTGGTTTCCGCTGACGGACCGCAATCCGCAGAAATTTGTTCAGATACCCGCCGCGTCTGCCTCCGACTTCCAGAAGGCCGTGGAACGCGTTTACCGCGGCGGTTCCGATGGCTCGGCCGTATACGTGCAGGTTATCGATTGACCCCCCGGCCACGGAAGCCAACACTATCCACTTGCGCGAAAGGTCACATTTCCGTAATAATTGATGTCACACGGTGATCATTTCAGCGGAACAGGAGTCCTGCTTGTGCCGGCTGCTGCAAAAAAGTCTTGCTTAGTGTGCGCGCTGATTGCATGTCTGGAGAATTCGCAAAAGCGTCTAACCAGGCGCTTTCTGCAGGGTTTGTCCGTCGACGAACTGCAATACATCGCTGAGTTCTTGGGCGCTTGCATTTTGGAAAACGGCGGGCAGTGCCGAGGCAGCCGGACCCAACTCGCCGAAGCGATCAAGCAATTTGAACGCAACCGCCACGGTGCGACTGCGGATGCTGTATTCCGTGGCCAGGATCCTCTGCAGGATCAGGAACACAAAATGATTCTCCTGCTCGAGTACCTCTGCCGCTCCGGGATGGCCCAGCACACCATGAGCGTCGCAGCCGGGCAGGGATAGTTCAGCCACCACCACCAGTGGTTCCTTCGCAGCATCCGGGAGTTTCTCCGCCAATGTTAAAATGGGGCGTCCTGGGAGGTCGTCTAATGGTAAGACTGCAGACTCTGGATCTGCGTATCGGGGTTCGAGTCCCTGCCTCCCAGCCACACATTCCCAAGCACTTGAGTAGAATCGTCTGATTCCCTCCTAATTCTCTGTTGCGGCTGTATTGCGGATTGTTGCGGAGAGGTCAAAGTGTCCAGCCTGTCGACGAAGGAAATATTTGCGCTCGGAATCAAATGGCCATAGATGTCGACCGTGACCTGGATTGAGCTATGTCCCATTTGATCGCGCACGTAGGCAAGCGATGCACCGGTCTGAATAGGCAAACTCCCGAAGGTGTGTCGCAGGTCATGAAAGCGAATCTTCCGCAATCCTGCTTTGGTAAGGACGGGCTTGAAGACACGCGCGGTGAAGTTGTTCATCTCGATCGGCGTTCCTGCGTCTGACGGAAAGACAAGTTCCTCGGAGATGTCCGTCTTGCCCTCTGCAAATGCCGTGACCAGCCGTTCGTCTCGGAGTTGCAGCAGAACCCGTCTGACCTCACGGCTCATGTCCACACGCCGAGCCTTCCTGCTCTTGGGCGTCAGCATAGTCCGCGACCAGCGGCGATCGTAGTTCCGCTGCACCAGCATGTACCGGTCCGGATCGTCGTCGCTCTCACCGAACTGAATATCGCCCCATTTTAGGCCTGCCAGTTCTCCCTCGCGGAGACCAGCGCGGATCGCAGTGAGGATAAGGGCGTAATCCCGGAGGCTCAACCAATCCGCCGCGGCTTGGAGTAGCCGCTCAACTTCCTTGGGTTTCAACGAGCTGGATTCGCGGGCGGCCTTTTCGGACTTGACGAACCGGCCAAGCCCCTGAGCAGGATTATGTTCAATCAACCTATCCTCCAGGGCGGCGCTCAGCACTGCGCGAAGCGTGGTGACGGCCAGACGGATGGTGTTCTTCGCAAGCCCGCGCGCTCTGAGATCCGAGATGAACCGCTTGACGTCATCCCGCTCAATGCGGTCGAGCTCGGACGCTGCGAACTTGGGCAACACATACAGCCGCAAATACTGCCTGTAAAATCCTGCCGTGCTCGGCTTGCGCTCGATTTCCACGTTCGTGAGCCACCCCTGGGCATAGGTGGCTAGAGTGGGAAGAGGAGGCTTCGGTGTTTCAACTGGACCGGCTCCACCGAGTGCGAGGCGTGCCTCAATCTCACGCCTTACTCGCTCGGCGGCTTCGCGGCTGCCAACTGCCTTAGTTTTGCGCTGGCCGTCATGGTCGATTACGACGCACCACGATGTGTGACCTTTGGGTTTTCGAACTTTAACGCCCACGTACCAGCCCCTGCAATGCGTCTCTGACGATACCATCAAGATCGACGGTTTCCAACGGTCTCACTCGGTGCTTTGTAATCCACTCATCAAATTCGGTCCGCCTCACGAGAATCTTTCCTGCCACTCGCACGGCCGGCAATGGGTCCAGCGGAGAATGAATCCAGGCTCGGAGCGTTCGCTCGGAGATGTTGGCGTAGTGGGTCATCTTCTTGAGACTCAACCACTCCGTTCCGGTCTCGTTGAATCCATTTTGGTTCATATGAATTTGCGACACCGAGCATCAGAATTGGTACTGCGGCCATTGGACCCAAACCAGAGCAATCGAACAGGTGTGTACGGCGGTCTCCGCAACGAGTGTCCTGAAAAGGCGTGCGGCACTGTCGGCCATCGATGTACGTTCGCCAGTCGATCAGAGCAGTTGAGGCTCATTGGGATTAATTTACTCATGCCCCGGTGTTCGTCCCATTCGCGCTTGCCGATTGAAGGCCCATTCGAGACCGCATTTGAAAGTGGTGGTCCAACTCGTCGAGTCGATTGAGAGCGTCCAGCAGCTGCAGACTAACTTCACATACGAGTTCCGAGCATTGCATAGTTTGCTCGATACACTTTATTGCGAATCTGATACGGTCACCTGCAACACGATGGATTCCTCGCCTCACCGTCGGACAACATATTGCGCTCGCATCCGAGCGCAGTAGGATCGAGCTGGGGGGCTGGAGGAAGCCGTTCACCAGAAATGGACCGGTCCCGCTCCAAGGCGAGCAGAAAATCGGCTGCTCGGGAGGCGTCATGCGCTGCGCGGAAGATTTCATTCTTGTCCTGCTTCAGAACGTTGATCCACGAGCCGACGTAAGCCGCGTGCTGTTCGGGATCGTGCGGAATTCCCCGCTCCGCGGCGAGAAACACGCTGGCCAGTTCAGCTCGCAATTCCTCCTTCGCGTAGCTAGATATCGCCGAACCGGTAGGACTCGGTGAGGGTCGCTCGATTCAACCGTGACGGATGGCCGCTGGAGTGCGCAGCCTCATGCAGCGCAGTGCCGTAGTAGCCTGCGGCGTCCTTGAAGGCGTGCTTTGGGGGCAGGTGAATGCTGTCAGACGACCGATTGTAGAAGGCGCGATCTGCCTGATCGTGAAGGATTGTCGCGCCACAGTTGTTCAAAATGTGCTCGCCCGCCTCGACCACTTCGAATAACGTCCGCTGTTTCTGGGTCCATCCGGGAAAACCTTCGATCTGCTTTGCGTTGAAGACGGTGTACACGCGATGAATGAGTCGATTGCCACGACCCGCGTCAAGCTCGTCGGCGGGTTGGTGTCCATCGCCGTCATTGGTGCGAATTGGTTCAGATCTCGTGTCGCGTCCGGCTTTCACCTCCCAGAACTCAATCTGCGTTCCCTTCTCCCTTGCGGACGTGCCACGCTAGCGCAGCTGCCTGCCTGTACGTCATCCAGCGTGGATCCCCGTAACCGCGACTGAGGCCCATCGCCATGAGGTGAATCGCGTTGCCGCCTCGGTATGTTTTGCCGGTCGTTGGATTCATCGGCATGTCGAGCGAAGCATCGGCCGGATTCCATGGTTTCTGCCAGGGAGCTACGCCGTTCTCGAGCATGTTGATGATGCGATCGGTGACCTCCTGCCGGAAATCCCGTCTGGCCGGCTCGGCTGGCTCGCCGACCAGCACTTGGTTTGGATTCGCTGACGCTGCCATGGCCTTCAGCTCTCCTTTCCGGCAGGGGCGAACTCGGATTCGGGTTCCTCGTTTTCGAACCCGGATCCGGCCAACGGCTCCCCGCCGATGTCGTCCAGCGGCCGCTGGCCGGAAGCATTGAAAGACGCCGTCTTTCCGTCCGCACTCGAATTGGCCACCGGACTGCGATTTGGTCGCCGCTTTAAATCGTCAAATCCCTGCATATTCCTACTCCTGACGTGCCATCCGTTTCGCATCTCTTAAACGTCACAACAGACATCTAAACCGCACCCATTCAACGAGCCGTCAAGAGCGGACGAACGTGCTCGCGCACCTGAGCTGCCTCCACGGGACCGAAGTACCGGCTGTCAAAACTCCGGGAACTGTAAGAGCTTGCCACCCATACCGTACCCGGCGCGACGACATACCTTCCGAAAGGCCAATGGGACAAAGGCCGCCCAGCGGAGTCCTTCACCAGAGGCACCGTATTCGGCAGCAGCCGGCCATTCACTGCCATTCCACGTGCCGCGATCTCCACGATGTCACCTGGACGAGCCGCTATCGGTTTTGCTAGCGGCTCGGCACCATCCGGGCAGTTTCCGCGGCTCCTGTATCCGCGCTCGACCGACAGCTTCGCAAAGGGCTCGGCCGGGCAAAATACGACCAAGGTCGAGCTGGACTCGGAGGAGGCCCTGACGTAGAGGCCGGTCGGCATGGATGGCGAGTCATTGAACCGCAACCCAGCCCACTCCGCCGCGATGGCCAGAGCCAGTGCTCCGCCACCGAACGCCAGCACGAGTAGGCTGATCGTCCCGCCCGTGCGCAACTGGATCTGTCGAGTCCAGTTAGCCAGCGACTGGCCAGTCATTTTCAACCCCGGCGCCCGCACTCACTGATCCATTGGCAGCGTTTTTTCCCACCGCTGATTCCGCGGCTTTGGTCCCGCGTCGGATGGGCGCGATCACGTGGCACTGGCTTACTACGATCTCGTGCACCGTCCGCGGCTCACTGCCGTCGCGTGCGATGAACTGCCGCTGCTCGATCCGGCCATCGACGTATACGTTGTCGCCCTTCTTGAGCGCATGGGCGATATCGGCAAGCTTTCCGTAAAAACTGAGGTGGTGCCAGTTCGTGTGCTCCCGTGTTTCCCCGCTGCCATCCGCGTATCGGACGCTCTCGCCCACCCGGACATTGGCTACGGCAGTGCCCGAAGGGAGACGCCGCACTTGAGCCGTCTTCGAGACATAGCCTGCGATCACAACCCTGTTCATTTGCATGGTTGACTACCTCCTGAGCGCCAGCTCTTTGCCGTGGGCGTGCCTTCGCTGCCGTTCCTCGATCTGCGTAACCGCGCCCTTTCCCTGCGAATAGGTGATCTCGACCGTACCGAGGACCGCTTGCGGTTCCAAACGGTTCTTCAGATGGGCCACCACCGTTTGCGAGTTCCCCACCCGCTGCACAACGTGCCATTTCGAGCTGCCAAGAATCTCGCCCCGGTAAGCGCCCTTCTGCATATCCGGTTTCTCGAGACCGGTGGTTTGCTTCCCAAGCCGCAACCTGGTTATGGCTTCCGCCACCCGCAGCGAGTCTCCCAGTTCCTCGCGCACCAGCGCCCGCTGGATCTCCGGCGCGAATTCGTAGTGGCCCGCTTTCTCCACAATCACGCCGTTCCGGACCAGCGTATCTATCCCGGACTCCTGTTCCATCCCGAGCGCGTGTCGCATGCCACGAACCGTGAAGCGGTTCAGCAGCATCATTTCGTCACCCGTGTTTTCGCGCACGATCTCTCGTAGCGCGTTGAATTCTGCCTGATCAACCGGCATAGTCGTAGACCTCCATTTCTTGGCGACAATCTTCGATGAACACTCTCTCCAATTCGTCCAGCAGCTCGGCGTTCTCGGGCTGCCGCCCGGGTCCTTTCGTTGACCGATTTACTTTCAAAGTCTCCAGTAGCGCCACAATGCTCCCTCCTTGGATCGAAACTAACTTTGCAGGCGGTGGAATCTCGGACCAGGCCTTAAGCGTTGGATCAAGAAAGTACAGCATCTGGGTGCCGAGGATGGGATGCTGGCCTGCAATGAAAATCAGCATCTGTCCAGGGGAGACGATACGCTCGGCGGCATCCTTACCGCTCTTCTTGGCAGGCTTGAGCCGGGACACCTCGTCCGGGGTCATCAGCGGGCGTTCGATGTTTTCTACGCTCGCGTTGATGTGATTCATGACCGGCGAATTTCGCTTGCCGCTGAAGCTGTAGGTCGCCTTCTGGATGGTTTGCGTGCCTGTCATTTTTGAAAGCAGTTCGGCAGTTTCGTACTGGTTCGGCGTGAACGCCACGCGCACGTGGCAGTTGGAGACGATGCTCTCGTTCGGCCCATAGGCGTCGACAATCTGCCGGATATCCTGGGTGATGAGATAAGCTTTCAGTCCGTATCCAGCCATGTAGGAAAGAGCGTGGGCGAACACGCCCATGTGGTTCAGCGAGGGAAACTCATCAATCAGGAACAGGAGTTTGTGATGGTTCTCTTTCTGACAACCCTTGTTGAACTCCATCGTTTCGGTCAGCCGGTGAATGATGATGGTAAAGATCAGCCGCATGAGCGGCGTAAGCCGGTCGCGATCGCTGTTCGGGACCACCAAGTAAAGCGAGATGGGCCGTTCGTGGTTAACCAGGTCCTGAATTGAAAAGTCGCTCGCCGAAGTATTTCGGACGATCAGGGGATCGCAATACACCTGGAGAGCTGTCGTAATCGTGGACAGCACGCCCGCCAACTCCCGTTCTTCCTTGGTCAGGCACTCGATGGCCTTCTGGCGTACCACTGGATGAGTTCCCGCCGACCACCCGGCTTCGCCTTTCGGGTCATGGCAGAACTCTGCCATTTCGGTGAGGGTGTCGCGGAAATCGGTTGACCGGCTAAACGCATTCGTCAGGTCTGCGAGTGACGCGGTCCGGTTCTTGGTCTTCGCCTCGTAGCAGACGTGGAGGATCATTCCGCAAATGATGGATACGCCGGTGTCCTGCCAGTGCGGATCGGACGGCGTATGGGCGCCATGCGTCCGGCCCAGAATCTCGGCGATATTCTGGGCATCAGAGACATCCCGGTCCGTGAGCAGCCGAACCTCGGCAAGCGGATTGAACCTTGATCCGTATGATTGCTCGACGGGACAGAACCGGAAGCACATATGCCCCTGCTGGGAGCGGAACCCAGATGTCTTCGCCCAGTTCTCGCCTTTGATGTCGTAGATGACTGCGCTCTCGTTCCATGCCAATAGCGTGGGAATCACCAGGCTGACGCCCTTGCCGGAACGCGTCGGAGCAAACACCAGGACGTGCTCGGGACCATCGTGGCGCAAGTAATGCAACCGAGACCAACGATTCGGTGTCCAGCCGCCAACATACACTCCTTGGCTCCCATCCATCAGGCCTGTCTCCCGTATGTCCTTCTCCGTGGCCCACTGGGCCGACCCGTGCAGGTGCTCGGCATTGGCCGACAACCGCCGCGACCGTAGACTGTTGGCGCCGAAATAGAGGAGGATTGACACCGCGCAACCGAAGAACAGGATCACGATGCCTTCACCAAGTGGTCGCCGGACGGCCGGATCGTGCGACGTGATGTTGTGCAGTCCCCAGAGGAACCAGGCGAAGGGCGGATAAACAGGTGTGTGCCCCACTTGGAAGAGAGGATCGCCGAGCGCGGGCTGGTACTCAAAGCGCATCGCAATATACTCGGACGAAGCCCAGTTGGAGAGCAGGAACAGAGCGCAACCTAGAGCCATCGCAGGCCAGTTGTAGGAACCGAGGTAGCCTGGCTTAAACGGTTTGCGATAGAGCTCTGGTTGCGCGCTCATCTACTTCCTCGCCTGGGCTGTGGTTCTGGTAGTTCGCGGCAGAGCTTGCGGATCGGCCTCGATCGGCATGTACGGCGCATCGAAAAGAATGTCGCGGTTCACACGCACCGTGAACTTGTACCCGGCCGGCACCTTGATCGTCGGCTGCCGGTTGAGGTTCCGGCGCGCGAGCTGCGAGCCAGTCTCGCTCACTTCCGCGCCTACAGCCGCCTCAGCGGCGGAAGCCGGGTTGATCACCAGCACATTCGGGTTTCGCGCCTGAGTGATGGCGAACGCGGCATTGAACATACTGGTCAGGGCCATCCCGCCGATCAACGACCGGTAGTGGTGATCCACGTCGGAGCGCAGCCCGGCGTTGCCGTGCGCATCCAGACCCGCCATGCCGTCGAGATCGACGGACGAAGCATCCGGGTATATGATCCGCGACCAGGCTACCTGCACGCCGTCCTGGCCGTAAGAGATGTGCGAGTCGTACCTGCCGACCAGGCGCGACCCCTGAGGGATGAGAAGATACATGCCTGTCGCGGTGTCATAAACATTCTGCGTAACGAGCGCTTTGACCTCACCGGGCAGATCGGAGTTCAGGCCCTGCTCGAGCACCGCCGGAATCTCCCAGCCGGCTTTGATCTCGAACCGGCTGAGCGGCGCTTCACGGGTCGATTGCAGGTAGTCCGCGATCTGCGTTTTGTGCGCGTTCGCGAGAAACGCTTCCTTGCGCGACTGCCCATTCTGCACCTCGTAAGCATCGTTGGAGCCAGTCGAGGTCAAATCAGCTCCTGGTGCGAGGCTTCGTGGCACGCCGTTCAAAGCCTGAGCAGTGATCAGGGTGGACAGCGGATCGGGGCCGGGCTGAGGAGCTGCCCCTCCGGGTGCTACCAGGGGGGCCGCACTGGAACTCCTCCCAATACTGGTTGGTGCCAGGATGGCGGCCTGCTCCTGCCGCCAGCTCATGGCCAGCTGCTGCTCTTCAAATGTCGGTGACAACTGAGATCCAGATGGCGTCAACGATGCAGGAAAGGTTTGCATGACACGTGGCGGAGCCTGCCTGACCACGACTCGCTCCTGCGGGGGTAGCGTGGCAGCGCTGCCGCACGGAGCGCCGGTCAGTTTACTGAACCTCGTGAGCTGGCCGGTCTGCGGGTCAACGTCGCAGCCAGGAACGGACGGAAACTGCACTGCCATCGTTGAATTAGGAGGTACGAGCTTTCCCATCGCCGCAGCTGGCGGGGAATCCTTAAAGGACGCCATCTCCTGTCCGGCTTGCGTTGCCGGCGTAATGCGTTTTGGCTCGCCCTGAGATGCCATCTGCATCTTCGCGACCGATCGCTGGATCAGTCCATACGCACAGGCCAAAATCACGACAAGCACCACCACGCCGACGATCAGGGCGGCACGTTTGCTCAGCCGGACGATTCCTGCCCACTTCGGATGCAGATCGACACCAGTGGGGGCTTCGATCGGCTTGGCGGGTTGATTCGTGGTTGGTGTCATGATGGCTAGCCCTTGGGCGAACGGCTGATTTCCACCGTGAGTCCCTTGCTCTTCTTACCGGCCCCGAGCACCAGGTTGGCGCGGTCGAACAAGCGATCTACGATGTACGTCTGGTGCTGTACACGGTAGTTCGTGACCTCCCCTTTGCCGTCATTTCCCACGATCAGAAGAACCGGCGCTTCCCGGTTCCTCATCTCGGCAGGCATCTGCAGGTAGGTCTTCTCGCCGTCGTCGAACACCCGCAATGGCCTGATGTGCTCGTTCCCGCCATGGATGTCGTAGCCGAAGTTCAAGCGCTCCGCTGTGGCGAGCGCTGGAAGCAGCTCAGCCTTTTCCGGTTGCCGGGAGAGCCACTACTACGGCTGCGAATGACTTGTCGGCACCCGAAACGGCGATTTCGCCGCGTCGCGACCACCGAAAGTCATCACCAAACCGTTCCGGGTACTGGCAAATCTCGGCGCAACTGTTCTAGCCCACAGCCTTCCGATGAGCATACTGGGTTAGCTGTACCATTGAAGGCATGAGGATTCCGCCATCGCTCCGTGCCGCAATGACAGAGGTTGCCCGCAAGTTCGGCAGGCAAGGCGGCAAGACTGCAGCGTAGAACATGACGCCGGAAGAGCGATCCGAACGCGCTAAGAAGGCAGCGAAAGCGTTAGCGGAGATACGGACTGCCAAGCGTCTCGCCAGGGAAGGCATAAGACGAGAGAGGAAGGCCGCGAGGCGAAGTGATGCGGAACCGCGGGAGTTGTCCAGCAAGGGGCCACGCGGGGGCCTGGGCACCTTCTGGCGAGAGCGGACCTGAAATTTTTTTTTGGTAATTTATTTTTTTGGCTCCTCCGCGAATCGAGCAACTTCTGAGCAGACGGCGGTCCAAACCAGGCAGGTCCCTTGGATCGCGATGCCGCACCGAGGTGTCCCGGCCCAACGGGGATGCCGGGAATCTCCTCAGCGAAAGTACATGCCCAGAGCGGAAGGGCAGACCAATGACCGCGTATCCCGAAAACCGGTCTTCTGTCCCCTGGGGCAGCGAGGCATGCCGCTCGATGCCCTGAATGATGGTCCTGGGGTCCATGCCTACGTCGCTCTGAACTCCGTTGGGAACTGACGTGTACGCGGCCGTGGCGCCCTTGTGCGAAAACCGGGCAGGCCGGCGGGCGGCACGCTGCGCCGCTTGCAGCCTTGCGGCAACGATGGCAATTCCTTGAATGCGTATCATATGAGTTCTGCACCTTTCACGAGGGACTCTGCGCCGTCTCAGCCTTGACCTTAAGCGGCCCTGGCTGTGCGCCCGTGAGTCCGCCGAAGGCAACAGTTTGGGAACCCATTAAGGAGAAGAGCCCGACGAGTTTCGAGGTCGAGCAGAATCTTGAGACGATGAATGGCGCCACTGACGCTTCGCCGAGACACTGGTTCGCGCCGGTACTCTCAGACACCGAGGCAGACAGTTTATTCGAGAACCCAAAGAAGCCAGGCTACCCTATTAACGTGCGTGCGCTCCAACGGCGCAGAGCGCCCGCAGGGCCACGACGGTGCAATCTGGGCCTCCGATCAAAGATTTTCTCGATTCATTAATGCGGCGCGCAACCGACGGTCTGTAACCTGCGATAATCTTACGTTCGGGTTGATCCGTTGGCCCTACACCAGATTTCGTCTCCGGCTCAGTCGCCGCGCACACGCTGGCGATTTCTTCCAGATGGGTACTCGTCGGCTGTCGCTCTACTCCTGTTGGCCGCACAACCGCTTGTCTTTTTTCGCAGTGTCCTGTTCAACCCTCAAAGCCACATCCCTTTCGATATGGAGGCATTCCATCTGCCTTTGACGACATACGTCGCTAGATGTGTGCGGCATGGCGTCTTCCCTTTCTGGGACCCCTATCCTTACTGCGGAGTGCCGATTCACGCCGACATTACTGCACAGCTTTTTTACCCCTTTACCTGGATCGCTATTCTTCTCGGCAATCATTCCGGCGGGCTCAAATTGTTTTACTGGATGGAGTGGCTCGATCCGCTGCACATGATCCTGGCGGGAGTCTTCGCATTTCTTTTGCTTCGGCAACTCGGTGCGTCGCCGCCGGCAGCGTTACTCGGAGGGACGGTTTACCAACTGGGTGGTTATTTCGCATCGCAAGCGCAACACCTTGGCGCCATCTGCAGCGGCGCTTGGTTTCCTCTGATTCTGCTTTGCATTTTGAAGCTGACGAGAGCGGTCACTTGGCGATGGGTGGCAATACTGGCGCTCACTGTCGCCCTCACGATCTTGTCGGGGTTCCCGGCGGCGACATTTGTCGTGTTCGGCCCCGCGGCGCTGATGATTCTCGGCCTTTGTCTCTGGCCCCGGCCTAAGTGGAAGACACTCGGCGCCGTTCTGTCCGGTTTCGCACTCGGGCACGTCATCGCTGTTATCCAGATCGTTCCCACTTACCAGCTAGGCCGTCTCAGCATTGCCTCGCTTCGGTCAGACTGGCATGTTACGGGTGGCGGACTACGCTTCGAGAGCCTGGTATCCCTGATCATCCCGAACTATTACCACATATTCACACCCTTTGATCCTTCGCAGTACAAGCTCCCAATCAATTTCACGTTCTTATACGTCTACTGCGGGCTGATTCCGCTGGTTCTTGTCTTGCTGGCACCGTTTCTGCGCCGGGCTCGACAATTGAAAATGCTCTTCATATTCGCGGTAATTTCAGTTGTCTGGATGCTGGGCGATCAGACGCCCGTGTATCGCCTGGTGTACACTCATCTCCCACGCTTTGTCCGAGGCGCGTTATACGCCGAGTTCGCGCTCATGGCGTTCTGCCTGTTTATGGCGTTGACATCCGCGCTGGTGTTGCAGCGCATGGCCGGCCGCGTGCCTGCAGTCGCGCTGTGGTGCATCGCTCTATTAACTGCCGTGGATCTCACTTACTTCGGTTCAGGCCGCACCATGAATTCAATGCCAGGTGAATATAAAGGAGAGAACTCCGAGTATCTAATTAGCGGCTATCCGGGCGCCCTTGCCAATGTTCAAAAGCTAGTGGATGTTACCAACCCGCCCGTCCGCGTCGACTATCTGGACACCGGCGCATGGCCGTTCATTCAGGGATCGGAAATTCTGAAATTGCCCACCGCTAACGGCGACAATCCTTTCATGTTGCTGCGGATTCGTTCCCTTAGAAGATTATTTTGCGGAGGATATTACTGGGAGAGAAATCTCCCCGTAAATCGTCCCAGTTCTCCGCTTGTGACTATGTTGAATATCGGATATCTCGCTGCTCAGACGGCCGAAGCCTCCGCAAGATTCGCCGATTCCCTAGGTGAACTCGCCGGTGACTTCGGCGGGTTGCGTTTCTATCGAATTCCCGCGCCGCTCCGCCGATTTTTCCTGGCTCGCCGGCTGCACATTTCGAGCGGTGCGGAAGAGACGTTTTCATACTTAGTCCGCCCCGATTTCAAGCCCGCGGAAGAAGCCGTCGTCGAAGCCCAGGATCTGCAGCCCCTGGAAGGTCTCGGTGAAGGCTCCATTACGGTGGAACGTTATTCGCCAAATCGCATCGACCTGAACGTCGTGACTGCCGGCCCGGCATTTCTCGCCACTTCAGAGGCCCTCTACCCTGGCTGGTCAGTCGCCATCAACGGCGAGGCCGGCCGGCTTTATATGACCAACGGAGCCTTTCGCGGCGTCATGCTGAGTTCAGGGACGAATCACATCACCATGACCTACTGGCCTGAGGGCTTTCTGATCTGGACAGCGATCAGCGCTGCCGGCCTGCTGGTGGCCCTGGCGGGGCTCATATTCGGAAAATCTGCTCGTAGACTCACCGAGGCATTTGGGTGGTAGGGTCGAGGACTGGCTGTGGATACCGAAAACCCCGTCCGGATTGAAAATGCAGGTTTTCGCTCCGTTCGTGAGATCATCATCGTTTCCACGATGAGTCCATTTTTCATCGCCACGAGGCCGAACTCACTTGAGATTTTCATCATACGACATGATCAAAGCTCACGTGCCGCTGCATCCGTCGCACAATTAATGGCAGTCGAGCTTTGATGCGCTAACTTTGGACGCGGCTATCCACAGGTGGTCCCAGCGATTTGGCGAAGGCCTTTCGTACTCCACAGACCAAATGGCCTCCAAGCCAGGCACGAGAACTACTGCTTTCCCCTTAACGCTTTCGTTTTCCTGTAGCCTCATCGTGGTTTGATTGGCGCTTCAGCACGTCGAGCCCGAACTTCGGCTCCGATTTGGTACCGCTGATTTTCACTGGAATCTCGGATCCTCCGCCCTCTTTCTTGAAGAAGGGGGAAACTGCCTTTAAAAGGGTGGCGAGCCACGGCGAGTCGACCATGTGCGACAGCGGCGCCTCGGTCCGGAGCTTCCCATTAAACTCGAACTGCTGGCCATCCAAAGAATAGATTCCTTCCAGATCCGCTCGTGCACCGGGCAGAACGTACTCGATTTTGCTGAACTGGATAGAACCTTCATTCAAGGAAAACGTTCCCCTCATCTGAGAATTTACGTCCTTCGCTCCGGGCTTGGCTTTCTTCGGCTCGCCTTGCGCGCGCAGGCTCAGCATGTCTATCTTATCCTGCACATTTTCATTACTGAAGTGAATGCCTACCAGCGTGAAGTCGCCCTGGCAGCTCACCCTCTGCTCGATCCTTTCTTTGCCGGGCCGGATACGCAGTTTTGTAGGGATGCTCAGCGCTTCGATGCGCTGCTGGCGGGCATCGTCGGCAAGCGGCTCACCGTGCGAACTGGCAAGAGTGCGACTGCCTGAAGACTAGGCGGGCTGCGATGGCAGAGGAGACGCAAAACAAAAAACCCTCCCGACTTAGTGGCCGACACCGTCGTTGCCCTGAAATACGAACGGAAATGAGTACACCACACCGTTGACCGGCACACGCACGCAGGCAATACAACTTCTACGTCAATGACGAACGCTGGGGCCGTATGTCCGTCCGCATGTGTCCTTATCTTCCGTTTTCGGCCCGTGTGTGTCTGAATCAACATCACTGGCTGGGTGGGCGCTTGCGCGAGCAGGACATCGATTTTCAGCAATGCACCAATGCGTTCCTGCGCTGCTCCCATCCGGCCCGATTGCAGGAACTGGCCGATTCCCTGACGGCCCGCGACTTGTTGACCTGCGGTCAGAAGTGGCTGGCCACCTTCACCCCTTTCTTTTCTGAACGGGAGCGTAAGCAGGCCGGTTGCCAGCACAGGCTTTTCTTCGCCCAAGCGGAACTCTGCGACAACCTCATCTTCCGCCGCCGCGCCGCGTTGGATCGGATGGGAGAACGTCTGCTGGACGCCAATCGGACCATCGGTCAGCCCAATAAGATCACCGTGATCTTCGGCAGGAAAATCACTAAACAGTACCGCGGAAAGCTGCAAACCGTCATCGAAGACATGAATCTGCCCAATCCGGTCATCCGCAGTCATTACGGGAACGGCTTCCTCAAGCAGTATGTCCGAGATCACGTTCTGCTGCGAACCGAACCGGCTTCCAACAACGTCAACGATTATGGGTGCAAAAAGGCCGAGGAGCATCTCCCAGAGGATGTCGGCGGTCATCGACAACTATCACAACATCCAGCAGAACATCCTGGAGACGTTCATCGATCGCGGGCAACTGCGCCAACTAGCTGAACCCACAGTTCTGCCGAATGGCAAACGCATCCCCGGCCTGAGACTGAACCATCCCCGGCAACTGGCGCTGATGCACGCCCTGGTCCGCTTCAGCCACATCGCAGACCAGAACACCTTCACGACATCAGAGATATACGCCGACGCGCTGGCTGCGCTCGAGGTTTCCTCCGAAGACTACAGCCTGGCGTCGCTTCGGTACGATCTTTCAAAACTTCGTGCCAAGGGACTCGTGGAGAAACGGCGTGGTTGCCACTGTGGGATTCGGTTTTTCTTGCTTTTGTTGCTGTAAGCGGTAATAATTCCTGAGGCGGACCCGGGCAATGGAGGGACCGTATGGGACAATTGTCAAATTATTGGCGTTGCCGTTTGATGCTAGTCTGCATCGGCGGCGCACTCATGGCTGGCTTGGCGCAAGCCCAGATCGTATTGCAGCTCCAGCCAGACCCGCTCACATTTAATTCGTTCGAAACCAATCAAACGAACAACCCGCCGGATGCAAATGGGAACGTCTTCGACTCCAAATCGGGAACGATCACGGTCTCGGGCGTGACGGGTTTTACCTATGCCGTTCAAATCAATCCGTCCCCAAAAAATCCGAATAACTACAATTGGCTCACGGTCAGCTCGGGCAACGGGTTGGCATTAACGGTAACCGTGACACAGACTTATACGGGAGTACAAAACCAAGGGGACCCAGGCACAGGGATACTCCCTCGAGGGGAGTATAGCGGGCAAATCATCATCACCGGTGGTACGACGACGCAAGTTGTTCCTGTGCAATTTCAAGTGTTTCCCAGTGTCTCGCTGCAACTCTCTCCGCCTTCTCCGATGAAATTTCCGGCGAATGGGTCGTTTGCGGCCCAGACCGTCTCCGTGGCCGCGCTAGAAAACGATCAGAATACACCACTCCCCAACGGCGTGGTTGCCACTGTGGGATTCGGTTTGGATACCTCGAATCCGGACTCCGCGGCAGTACAGGTTAATACCATCTCGGCACAGGCGACAAACGCCGCCAACGCGCAGTTCTCCGTTTCGGTGAACACGAGTTTGCTGAGCGCAGGCGACCATTCGGTCCTCGTCACTTTTACGAACAGCATTACGCTCGAGAATGTATACCTGAACGTCGCGGTCTCGATTGCGGCGGTCACCGTAAGTGGATCCGTGCTCACAACCAATGCGCAACCCCTGCCGGACGCCCAAGTGCAGTTCACTGGAGGCCTGACCGTGTTCACGGATACGTCCGGAAACTACATCGCGTCACTGCCCTCGGGATATTCTGGCATCGAAACGGTTTCCTTGAGCGGGTACACGTTCAATCCACCCTCGTATCCGATCTCGAATCTAACCGGCGCCGTCACAAATGACTTCATGGGTACGGCCGTTTCCAAGATTTACACGATTTCCGGATACGTGACCACCGTGCAAGGGATGGCCTTACCCAATGTTTCAATCAACTTCTCCGGCTGGCAGTCAGTAATCACGGATGGAAAGGGCTACTATCAAGCAGCCGTCCCGCCGGGCTACACCGGCGCCGGAACGCCCCAGCTTGCCGGATATACTTTTTTGCCGGAAAACCGGTCATATACCAGCGTTGCGTCCGGCTTTGCCAATCAGAGTTACACGGCGATGCAAATCCCACGGTCAAGCAGCCAGGTGGGGGTATATCGCAATGGGTTCTGGTTCGTCGACTGGGACGGCAACGGGGCCTGGGATCCCACGGACGCAGCCCACGTGTTCGCGTTCGGCTTACCGGGAGACCTACCGGTGATGGGCGATTGGAACGGCGACGGAAGGATGAAGTTCGGCGTGTATCGCAATGGTCTGTGGTTCGTCGACTGGAACGGAAACGGGGCCTGGGACGCAACGGATGCGGCCCATGTGCTTGCCTTCGGCTTACCGGGAGATCTGCCGGTGGTCGGCGACTGGAATGGCGACGGGCGGTCGAAAATAGGCGTGTTCCGTAACGGCCGGTGGTACGTCGACTGGAACGGCAACGGAGTTTGGGACGATGTCGACGCGGCCCACGTACTCGCTTTCGGCCTGCCCGGAGACCTCCCGGTGATGGGCGACTGGAACGGCGATGGGCGATCGAAAATAGGCGTGTTCCGTAATGGTTGGTGGTACGTCGACTGGAACGGCAACGGAGTCTGGGACGATGTCGACGCGGCCCACGTACTCGCTTTCGGCCTGCCCGGAGACCGGCCCGTGGTGGGTGACTGGAACGGTGATGGGCGGTTGAAAATAGGCGTGTTCCGTAACGGCCCCTGGTACGTCGACTGGGACAGCAATGGGGCCTGGGACCCCATCGACGCGGCCCACGTACTCGCTTTCGGGCTGCCTGGAGATCTTCCTGTTGTTGCCAATTGGAGCGTGATCGTTCCCGCAGCAGGGTCGGCGAGAGTGCCAACAGGCGCCGATTTGGTCAACCGCTCGACACCCGGAGGACTCCGGGAAGCGTCAGAGGACATCCGCCGGCAATGGGACGAAATCACAAAAGACCCAGCGGTCCAGCGGCGGCTCATCGAGATGCAGACCCATATGTTGGAGGTCGGAAGCCATGCCGAGTTGCAGACCGAACTGCGTCGGATGCAGATCTCGATGGAACAGGTCAGACAGCAGGCAGGAGAGATACGGTCAAAATAGACTCCGGTCCGGGCCACGCCCGAGCTTTGGTTCCGTTTAGATCCGTTAGAATTGGACGCGGAGCATGACCTGAAGCTCCCGCGCGGTCTCGTCGAAAGGGACCAAGGTTGGGAATCCAGCGGCCCTCTCCATGCGGCCGTAGAGCGCAACCCCGAATTGCTGTGAGTGCGACAGGAAGGAATCAGGGTTATTCAGGTTGGCATGATTGAACACGTTAAACGCGTCCAACCGGAAGACAAGGCGCAGGTTTTCAGCGGACCGCGAAAGGCGAAATTCGCGGCTTAGGGAAAGGTCCATACTCCAGAAACCGGGACCGGTAAATTCATTTCGGGCCGTGTTGCCCAAAGTCCCAGGGTTTGGTGTGGCAAAGGCCGCGGAATTCAGCAGTTTGACACCGCCGGGATAAGGCTGCCGCTCGAAGACGGAATATCGAGGAAGGATCAGATTCGCCCGGTTCTTGATTAGCGCTCCGGTACCGGGCACGCCTATTACGGAAAATGGCAGGCCTGAACGGACGGCGCCCAGCTGCGACACTCTCCATCCGGTCGTAAATCGAGACCAGCGTTCCGAGCGCGTCACATTTGGCAGTTGCCAGAGGGAATAAAACACGAAGTTCTGGCGCTGATCGAAATCCGAGCGGCCCCAGTCGCTGGCAGGATCAAACTGGACGGTAAAAGAAGGCAGCGGCTTATCGGCACCGGGTATACCCGTGCCGCTGAAGGCAAAATTTAAAAACTCACCGGACAGCGGATCACTCTGGTTATCGCGGGAGCGGCTGAGCGTGTAGGCCAAGTGAAACTGCCCGCGCGCTACCTGGAAATTACTCTGAATGGCAAGGCCATCGTACTCCGACCTCCCATTGGTCGCCCTGTAGATAAACTCCGGCGGCAGGTCTGGATTAATCACTCCGAAGGGGTTGGCAACAGACCTGGGCTGGCTGAAGCTCCGGTTGACCATGTCGGTGGTGAAGAGATTGCTGCCCCGCGACCCGAGGACATCTATTTCAAGCGACAAGTTGCTCGTGATTCTCTGTTGAACCCCGGCGAAAAAACTCTCCACGCGCGCATTGCGAACGACAGGGTCGAAGACCGTGAGAGTGGGATTGGTTGGGTCGGGCGCGGCCTGATGGAAGTTGCTCACGTTATTCGCGAGCGGCTGGAGATAGTTCGTGGGATCGACATTCTGGGAATAGGCGCGCATCAGCGTGTTGCCGCCTAGCGGCATCCAGTAGTTGTCAAACGGCCGGTCGTAAAAGATTCCGTAAGAGCCTCGTATCACTGTTGCGCCACCCTGGGTCGCGGCGTACGAGGCGCCCAGCCGCACGGACCAATCATTGTTCTCGGAGCGATAAAGCGCCCCGGATGTCTTCATCTGTAAATGAGCGTCTCCGAGCTGCTGGGGCAAAGGCACTCCCGGCATCAAACCGAGAAACAGTTGGGTCTGGTTGTCAGCGATGCGGGGAGTGCCGAAGTTCTCGTAGCGGCCGCCGTAATTCACGGTGAGCCGGCGCGTGAGGCGCCAGGCATCCTGCGCAAATAAGGCAATCTGTGAGTACGTGTACCGGTGGCGCGCATCAGGCAAGGGAGGATTTTCCATGGGCGAAAGGTTCTGCACCGAGGTCGTGGGGCGGAGAACGGTGAAGTCGACACTCTGGATCTCGTCGCGGCCGAACTGCGCCAGCCCGGCAAAGGCGTAGCTGCCATTGGTTTCGAAAGAGAAAGAATTATCGAGCGTGCGCGCCAGCACGGAACCGCCAAATTTGAAGGCATGCGCATTCACAGACCAGCTCAGATTCTCGATCAACTCCCAGTTGTGGTCGCGATTGAGCAAGTCGTACGGGAAACGATTCCCGGGCAGCGTTACACCCGCAGCCTGGAGATACGGCACTTCTCCATTCTTGTGCTGGATGCTGAGCCGTTCGGATCCGCGTCCAAATTTCGCCTCACTGATGAGGCTTGGGGTGATGGTGGCGGTCCAGCCGGCGCCGATTCCAAGTGTATTCTGCACCAAGGGGACGTTGAACTCCGTGTATGGAGACCAGGCGAGGTCTGGGCGATTCAGCTGGTTTACCGCCACGCGGGCAAAGACGCGATGTTTGCTACCCAACACGGCATCCAAACGTGGAAGGGCCAGAAACCGGTTTAAGGAAGTCCGCGGCGCGAGGTTCAAAGCGGCGATGGCAGCCGTCGCATCTGGGGTGGGAGGCGGCGGGTAGTGTTGGAGGAGATAGGCAGCGATCGAATTGGGCTGGGCGTGGAAGAGTGATGTGGGTACCAAAAATGGCTGGGGGTCCGTCTCGCTGCGGAAGCGCAGCATCTCGAAGGCCAATGATCCATAAAGAACGGACCTTCGGATGGGGCCGCCGATGCGGAAGCCGGGCTCCAGGTCGTGCACGGGAAGGCGTCCTTGGCCGGCGGCATTGCGCTGGAAATCATTGGCGTTGAGGCCCGTCCGCTGGCCATACAAATACGCCAGTCCGTGCCATGCGGCGCCGCCGCTCATCGTAACCGCGTTGGCCAGGAATCCGGTCGTACCTCCGTACTCTGCCGTAAAGTTATTGGTGGACAGCCGAAACTCCTGGGTTGCTTCCGGAGCTACGATCGCCAAAGGCCCGGTGGTCAAATAATTATTGTTCTGCAATCCGTCCAGCATGAAATTGGAAGAGGAAGGGCGTTGGCCGTTTACCGAGATTCCGAGTCCTCGTCCCACAGAGTTATCCGAGGCCACGCCGGGCTGAGTTGAGATCATGGTGTACACGTCGCGACCCTGCAGCGGCAACTCCCTGATTTGGACTGGATCGATTACATTGGAGACGCTGGATTCCAGACTGAAGATGCTGCCTCCATTAGCCTCGAACGAACCCGTGCGGCTGGCGTCGACGTCCGGTCCGAGAATCACCAAGACCACGCTATTTCGTAAGAACACGCTCTGGCGCTGGTATTGCTCCAAAACGTCTTTTCTCGGCCGAAGGTGGAATTGCAGCTCCAAAATTTCTGAGACCGGCAGAACCAAGTTGTAGAGTTCCTGGGCTTGGTAATCCTCACCCGCTTCGATGCGGACACGGTAGGTGTCGGGCGGGAGCAGCGGGAGTACGAAGGTGCCATCGTCCCTGGTAGTGATGCGATAAATTGTGCCGGAAGAGATCTGAATACATCGGATTTTCGCATCCGGGATCGCGCTGCCGGTGCGCGAATCCACCACAAAACCAGAGATAACGCCCTGAGTCGTCTGACCGAGGGCCGCGCTCGCGCAGAGCAGAATAGCAAAGATGCGACTCCCCGAGCGAGCAAACACCGGTGGATATAATAGCAAAGAATCTTGCGAGAATGCCTGTAAACTTAAAGACATCCGGCATTATCATCTGTATTTTGATTGTTACTGGGCCATTATCTGCGCAACGTCGAGAACAGACACTGGGTTTCGTCGAGGCCGCCACTCCGGGCAGTTTCTTAATTCCGCTGGGTACCAGGACGCCGCTCCAAGCCCGACCGGGGGACTTCTTATTCGCTGGTGACGTATTGTTGGCGAAAACCGGGACGGTTCAATTCTTCTGGTGTCCTGGAGGACCATCCGCAAATAACATTTTGTTCCGGCTGGAAGAGACTCAAACTGCAAAAATCGGCTCCGCACGTCCGAACAGCCTTATGGTCAAGGGAGGAGTCGATTGCCGGCTGCCCGCGCTGGAACGAAACCCCGAAGTGGCCTCCGTGCCCCAGCGCGCAGATGTTGAGCGCGGTGCGGCAAGCCTGACGTCCGTACCGACCGCGATCCAAGCGTATCAAGGGGGTGCGCGGCCCCGCCTGGACACGCTCTTGAAGGCGGATTTGAATGATCCGCGCCAGCGCCTTCTGCTCGCTAGGGAACTCGAGCAGGCCGGCCTTTTGCGGGAAGCGGCCGCTGAATACCTTGAATTGCAAAAGACATGGAACAAACAGCCGCGGCTGCTGAAACTGGCGCTTGACCTGGAGCACCCCGGGCCTTCCGTCCGCAGCCTGGTACAGCCACAGCCGCAACGGGCACCACGGGGTAAAGGCAGCATCCACGCGCTAGTGATTGGAATTTCCAAGTACGAAGACCCCAGTCTAGATCTGAAGTTTGCCGATCACGATGCGGATGCGTTTACGCAATACTTGGAGACGCCGCGTGGCGGCGCAACGGACGTCGTCCCACTGTTGAACGAGAAGGCGCGCGTTTCACAGATCCGGAACCAGTTTTTGGCTATGCTGTCGCGAGTCAAAGAAAACGACACCCTCGTCGTCTACGTGGCATCGCACGGGGATATGCTGGATAACGAAGTACCGCGCATTCTGACGTACCGCGCGAACCGTCAAGAACCTGGAATCAACGCCATGCCGCTTGCGGAGATTCGCAAATACATGTTGGGCGGCTCGGCCCCCTATCGAGAGGCCCGAATCTTCTTGGACGTCTGCCACGCGGGGGATGTGGCGCTGCTGCAGCCGCCCCGGCGACCGTCCGAGGGTAAGAGGAAGAACCCAGCGTCTCATGAAATAGCAGCCGCCCCTGACTTCTTTGCTCTAACGGCTAGCAACCAAGGTCCAGACGCTTACGCGTATGAGGACGAACTGTTCGATCGGCATGGCGTTTTTACGTATTTTCTGCTGCGGGGGTTGAATTCTCACGACGCCACCGACGAGCGGATCCTAACGTACGGAGCACTGGGAATCTATGTGCAAAGTCACGTGGCCGCGGCAACCCGGACGCAGCAATACCCGGCAATGACAACTAAGACGGATTTGAATCGAATGATCGCAGATCTGAACCAGTCCGGGCTGCCACATTTTGACACCAGGCCCTATGAAACGTTGCGCCTCCCCCCGGAGAAGCTTCAGCGCCAAGGCGGCCGCAGGGCGCCTCAAGAAAATGGAGGTCCCCTGCCCTCCGAGCACCCTCCGGCCTCATCGGACATGGATCAGCGAATCGCTTTAGAAGACCGCGGTGAGGCGATTCTCCTGCGCTATCTGAGGGGGGACGAGGTACCGCAGAAAAAGCCGGCATTTGCGGACTGCTCCCGCATCTTTGCCGACGCATTGGCACTCCAACCTGGATCGCCCTACCTTGAGGCTCGCCGTGACTTCTGTGAAGGGCGTGCTCTGCTTTTCGACAAGCACTACCCTGAAGCGATCGAGGACCTCGAGAACTCCATTCGGCTCGATCCGACTGCAGCGTACGCTTACAACGCGCTCGGCATCGCATATTTGGAACAAGCCGACTATCAGAACGCGAGACGGGCTTTTCAGGATGCGATCGAGCGCGCAGCCAAGTGGGCATACCCGCGACACAATCTAGCCTTGACATACACAGAAGACGGCGATTTCGAAGAAGCAGTCCGCACCTATCAAGCCGCGATGCACCTGGCGCCGGGCTATTTTTATCTCCCCTACAATCTCGGTTTGGTATATCAGCGGATGAACCGGCCCCGCGAAGCAGCCGATCAGTACGAGTTGGCCCAGTCCCGTGCCCCCAATAGGGTCGAGCCGATCACCGCTTTGGCGATGCTGCAGGCCAAGCAAGGGAAGCGAGACGAGGCCATCCTGTCGCTGCGCCAGGCAATAGACATGAAAGAACAGGAGCCAAATGCGATAAAGGCGGCACGGCACGACCTCGCCGTTCTGCTGGCGGCGGATACTCAGACTGTGGAGGAAGCCATTGGGCTTTGGCAGCAGAACGGTTCTTATCCCTCCTCACAATTGAGCCTGGCCGAAGCTTTGGAAGCGCTATCGCGCGAGCGCGAAGCAGCGCAAGTATATCGCAGCATCTTGGATGAGCATCACGATCATACCAGCGCCCGCTTGAAGTTAGTCGCTCAGCTAGAAAGGGCGGGCCACGCGGCTGATGCTGTCGACGAATTGAAAGCAGCGTTGGAGTATCTTCCGGAAAATGCCATCATTCTCGCGGAGCTAGGCAAGGCGAGCACGCTAGCCGGCCGGAAATCCGAAGCGCGCGAGTATTACGAGCGTGCATTGAACGAAACTGACGATCGCGGCGAGCGCCGCCGAATCCGCAAAGCTATGCACGATCTGGAACGCCTCAGATGACCGGTCAGCGCAACCTGAACGTATTTCTCAGTTACGCGCGCGCCGATAGCGAGCGCGTTGGGAAACTGTACAGGGATTTGGAACGCGCGGGCTTTAATGTTTGGATGGACCGCTCAGAGATTTTGGGCGGCGATTGGCGTACGGCCATCAAACGCGGCCTGCGGCGGTCTAATTTTTTCCTGGCATGTCTTTCCACCGAGACCCGTGAACCCCGGCAGGTCCTGGAATTCGAATGGGATTCCGCGCTGGAAATACAAAAAGAGCAACTCGAAGGCGAAATTTACCTGATTCCGGTGCGCCTGGAGCCTTGCGAGGTGCCGGAAAAGTTTCGCAATTTGCAGTGGATCGATCTTTACGAACCGGATGGGTTGCAGCGATTACTCAAAGTCCTTCGCCTGAAGCGATCCGGCGTTGTTACTCCTTCCCGGGCGGTTCTGTTTGGGCTGGCACTGCTCATTTGCGCTGCGGGAGCCTGGTGGGTAAGCCGTGACACTTCCGTTACTTCGTTCCTGGCTCTTCGGTCCGGGGGAGGATCGAATGCCAGTGCGAGCGAGGTGTTCATGCTGGGAATCACGCCGTGGAAACTGCGTACAGCGCTCCCTTCCGATCCGCCTGCCGCGCGGTATCTCATTCACCCTCCATCGACCGCCAACAACATTAGTTCTGGCTACACGCCGGTGCGTTTGGCACTTCAGGAATTGCATACCGATGACAGAGTTTTTTTAACCGTTGAGAGTTCGCGCGCCGGTTATCTATATGTCGCCGATCGCGAGTTGAGTACTGATGGCTCCAAGGGGCCGCCTTTGCTGATCTTTCCCACTGGCCGGGTGAATGGCGGCACCTTCCAGGTTTCGATCGGACATACCCTCGAGGTTCCCGACCGTTTCTCCGATCCAAACTATTTCCAGGTTCGCAGCGGATCGTCCTATGCCGGCGAACAACTGACCTTTTTTGTGACGTCCAAGCAGATCCCCGAGATACAGCTCCACGATGAGGCAATGTTCGTCTCCGAAAACCTGATACAGCGCTGGGAGAGCCAATGGGGAAGCGGGATCAAGCAGGTGATCCACGAGGGTGACGGGCGAGTGAGCAGCGTAAGCGAAGCGAAAGCGATGAACGAAGGAGCAGCTTTGGGTGTGAGCGATCCGCCGCCTCAAATGATTTACTCGGTGCGTAGGAAGCCTGCAGAATCAATCGCGGTAACATTATTGCTCCCGGGCGCCGTCGTTAACGGGGGAAAGCCGCAGTCCCTGGGATCTGCGGGTAAGGCCCCGTGAGCCGAGACGCTTGTTACACCTCAGGATAAATAGCGGCGCAAAATCTCTAATCTAATGTAACTCAATCAAATCGTTTGTGAGTGACCAGCGGCCCGCTTCGGCTGCAAGTACTTGATAACGCACGGGCTTGCAAGCGACGGTCAACATTGCTCCTGGGAAGTCCTTTCGGTTGTATCGGGAGTGCGCCGGCGCCGTGCGGCTGGGAAGCAAGACGAGGCTGATCGCAGGGGGCATTCCCGATACGACGACTTGTACTAACTAAGCCGCTAGCCGGGTTTCTTTCAGTTATAAAAAGACAGAATTTGCATGACACGAGCGCTTCAGGCGGCAGGTTGGGGGTTGAGCCGCGCGAGTGCCCGCGCGACGATCTCGAGGGGGGTGCATGGTTGGATGAAGTCGATCCGCCGCCGCGCTCGCTTTCCTGCCAAAGCGTCGATTGCGACCGGTCACCGTACCACGAGTCCACGGCGACGGTCCCCTCGAATTAGGTCGGACTCGACCATCCCAAATCGGGGCCGCACTTCACCTGCTGCCTGAAGCGCTCGTGTCATGCAAATTCGGTCTTTTTATAACTGAAAGAAACCCCAAACAGCCGACACCAGCATAGGTCTGACTAAGCTTGCGCTCGAGTGCGGACTGGCCTTCTGCCATGACACTCCCGAGGGACAAAATGTCACCCTTCGGACTACTAACCGAACGAGATATCCATATGGATTAATGCCCTACCTCGAAAGGGTTACCGTTGGGGTCCGTCGTGCCATCGATGGCCTCTAATTTGCGTTCATACCAAGGTATGAGGTTTCTGAATGCTCTATTGGGTGGGGATGCCTCAAAGCAGCAGGATAGCCATACCTCAAACGGTGCTCTCCCAACCAGGGGGGAATCGCGGATGGACCGCCGGTTGAAAACCAAAAGCCCGATGAAGTTGTCCTGGCAGGATTCTACGGGCAACAGATACTCAATCGGTGTACAAACTCTGGATATGACCAGCCAGGGAGCGCGAGTCGAGTCGCCCGAGCCGATGGCTCCGGGCCTCTACGTAGTGCTGGAGGCGCCAAAGCTGAAGCTGATGGGAAGCGCGATTGTGCGACACCGCGGACGTCGCGGCCAGAATTATCACATCGGCCTCGACTTTCGCAATTCTTTGACGAAAAGCTTTTGATCCCGATACGGGTCAGGCTGACTCGGGACAACGTTTTCGATTGGAGAAATGATTGGAGCTACGCAATTTCTATTCCGCTTGACCTGTGGAAAACGGATGACATTCCGTTTGCAGGGAACACAGTCTAATCAAATGCCAAGGGTGAATTCGGAAATTAGCTGAGAAGTGTATCCGAGCGCTCACGAGTTGATGGGAGCCGGGTGCGAGGTAGAAGGGACAAAGAGGGGAGCAACAGGAGGTTTACAATGCTGGATTCCATTCTGAACGCGCTATTCGGATGTAGCCACAATCGCATGACGTTCCCGCTGACGCAGGGACGAAACTTCAGGGCGCCAGCCGCCGCTCAGCGGCGCGGTACCTATGTGGCGTGCCTCGATTGTGGCCAAGAGTTTCGCTACGACTGGGCCGAGATGCGGATCGGCGAACCGGTGCGCACGCGAGGGTACGCATCAGCCGCGGAATCGTTTTCCACGGCGAACCAGTAACCGCGGCCGTCTGGTTGTTCCATCTCTAGAAATTGTCTCGAGTACTTCAAAAAAAGAATGCCGGAGGTCCGTCGAAACGGGTCTTCGGCTTTCCACCGCGACCATTTCCGCGCCGCCTCCCGGCAACGCTCGCTGCAATACCGCTGGCGCGCCTGTCGATGAAAACACTGCTCGCAACCTTTGAGCAGACAACGCCGCCTCCGCGGCCGGCGGCCCAATCGCTTCCGCCGACCTTCTTGATTTTCGCGATGGCCTGTAGGAACTCTCGGGAGGGCCCATGGGAGGTGATGACTCCCAGAAGCTCAGGCCCTGGAGGGGAGCACACTCCTCTCCAGGGCACACCCGACGTCCGGCTCACAGCAAATCACTGTAACGGAAAACTGCAATGGGGTTCTCGCGGGCGCCACTTCCCAGGCCAGCCCGGTCCGTGGTTCAGCTACAGACTACCTGGGTCACTTTTGGAAAGCAGACCTGGGTTACTTCTCGCAAGCGCCGAAGGCGCAGACAGGGAAGAAACCGACAAGCACCTGTCCGATCCGCCGGGGTATTGAGCACGGCATGCAGGGAAGGTGATCTGGGTAATTGGGGGAGATCCGGTACTGGCGGAGGTCGCACCTCCGACATCATCTATAAGCCGGAAAACCGAAGTTGGGCGTGTGATTGGGGCCAAGGATTTGAGACAACAGGGAAATGGAATCAAACGCGACGGACAAACCAGTCCCGCGCGAGATCACCGCCCTGTTGTCGGATGAGCGGTTGATCCTGCGCGAGACGCAACGCGCCGTGACCCCGTTTGGCGGTGTCGCGGTTTTCATTTCGTTTCTCGGCAAGATCGGTTTTGTGAAGGCGGTTCGGGAGCACATGCCGATACGCTGGCGGTCGCCGAATCACATCGATCCGACTTCCACCTTCACAGCGTTCCTGATATCGGTGCTGGTGGGAGCCAGACGCTTCGCTCATGCGGGTCTGCTGCGGGGAGATCGCGCGTTACATGCGCTAATGGGCCTGGAACGGTTTCCTACCGACGACACCATCCGCCATCTGTTTCGTGCGTTCGGCATGGGCCAGGTCCAGCGCCTGTACGAACCACTGGCCGAATGGCAGATGCAACGTTTGCCGCAGCGCGAGGAGGGCTACGCCTTGGACTTGGATTCGACGGTGTTTGAGCGTTACGGCCAGCAGGAGGGTTCGCTCAAGGGACACAACCCACGCAAACACGGACGGCCCAGCCACCATCCACTGTTGGCCGTGCTGAACGAAGCGCACTTTCTCCTCCACGGGTGGCTCCGCAGCGGCAACTGCGGAACCAGCCGGGGCGTGGAGGAGTTTCTCAAAGAAGCTCTCGCGCTGCGGGGACAGCGCGAAAAGATCCGCTTGCTGAGAGGGTTCACCCGCATCCGTGCGTGTTCACATGCCCGAAGTATTTGCGGCACGCTTCGGTTTCTGCCGCCCTGGCCAGCCGAATCTGCTCCAACGAAACCGGCGATGTCCGGAGCAACCTCAATCACCGCTCACTGCTCCACCGCCACCCCGCGACTCTGGGTGCCCCTGAGCCTCATGCTCCATCAACAGACGATTGAATCGAAACATCTCGTCGGCCAAGTATGCAAGCCGCCCAGCCACAGCCTCGACCTGATCGAGATCCTGACAATCCTTGGCGTGCCGGAGCCTCTCCTCCAACCGGAAGGTTTTCTGGACGGCTTCATCAAACTCCCGCCGAAGCCGCTCGCACTCCTGGCAGGTTTCGCTCTTCAAGGCTCACGCTTCTTTCACTGCGATGAACGCGCCGCCAGCTTCTACCGAAAGCAGCCTGTAGCTATGCCCCTCGATATGCAGGTGGAGGTCTTCCAGGCGAAGGAGATCGAGAAGATCTGCGGCAGAAAGACCCAAGAAGCGACCTCTGACGAAATCGCCGGAAGGTGTGTCTATCTCCGTGTCTGCCTCTTTAATGAACTTCCGGGCATATGCACGAATCCTATCCGCTTCAATTGCAACCTTGCACCTGCTCACCCTACACCGCCATGATTTCCCGGCAATTATACTCCCGGTTGTGGCGACAAAAATACGCATAGGGCTGCCGCCCAGCGCATGCGGTAAGATAACCCGAGGCCGAGAGGGTAATCGGATCACGTCGGGCACGCCGCGCTATCGAGCGCGCCGGCGCCGGCTAAGCTCCCGGCTTTACCTCTTATCTATCACCGGCAACCGTGCTGCTTGATGCGCGTATACAGAGATGATCCGGCTGCTTGCTACCAGTATCATTCCCGCTACTCCGCACTGTGTTTCTATTCAAACTCTGGTGGATTGTCTGACGGTCCGAGTCGGGCCTTCTCACAAAATAGGGATGCGGAACAGATTGCGCTGCGCGGTCGGGCGCATGAACGCGTAAGTCCCCGAGATGGGGCCAGGCACGGCGTAACCACGTATCTTCAGCGCTCCGGAAATCTTAGCCATATCCGCTTCAACCGTGAAGCCTCCCGCGGGTGTCTGCGGTAACAGCGCACCGCGCGACAACGGAAGCGCATACGTTTGTGCGTCCAGTAACTGCCGTCCCAGGACGTTAACAAAAACCCATCGTGAATCCGGCGACCACTTGAACGCATGATCGGAAGCAACTCCGGATGCGGTAATGCGGACTGGAGATCCGCCGTGAAGCGGGAAAGCCGTGGCGGTCGCTCCCTCAGCTCCGGGAAGTTTGACAACCAGCCATTCGCCGCCGGGCGAGATGCCCTCGAGCCCCGCAATAGGCTCCTCGATTACTTTCCGCAGCCCCGTTCCGTCTTCCTGAATGCCGTAAACAAAAGCCGATGATCCTTCGACAGCACGGAACAGGATTTCACCGTTCGACCCAAACAGCGGGTTATCTCCCTGTACTTTTGGGATTTCTCGGGGCGGCGAATGTAAGTCCAGCGGCGCCAGCCACAGCCGCCTCGCGCCTTCGCGGTCGCGCGCTGCCACCACCTGTGGTCCGCAGAAAGTCCGTACGCACCAAGATTCGATCCGGTAACGTTTTGTAACGTGCGATCCTGAGCGTTCATGTCGGGCTCATCGGTTTTCCGCGCCGTTGCACACTGCTTTCGCACATTATCTTTGGTCGTCGTCGACCTAGTCCGACTGGCCTCCCTCGCGGCACGTTCCCACAGTGCCCTGGCTGCGGAGAATCTCTTCCTTCGGAAACAACTGGCGCTGTTCCAGGAGCGGAAGATCAAACCACGACGCGCCAACGATTCCACCCGGTGGATGATGATTACCCTGAGCCGAATGTTCCCGTGGCGCGATGCGCTGGTGAATGTGAAGGCGGACACGCTACTCCGTTGGCACCGCAAAGGATTCCGACTCTTCTGGCGCTGGAAGTCCAAGCCCACGGGAAGACCTCGCTTGCCCGGAAACCTTCGGGATCTGATCCGGAAGATGGCTGCCGAAAACCTCATCTGGGGAGAGGAACGCATTGCCAACGAACTGAAGATGAAACTCGGGATCCGGGTCTCGCCCCGCACCGTCAGAAAATACCTGAGCAGCGGAGGCCCTCGGCGAGAGCCCAATCCGAAACAGCGCTGGCTGACGTTCGTTCGCAACCACGCCAAAGCAATCGTGGCCTGTGACTTCTTCGTGGTCGTCACGGCCAGCTTCCGCACCGTGTGTGTGTTCGTCATCATGGAACTGGGCACCCGGCGAATGCTCCATCAGAACGTAACCGCTCATCCGACGGCGGAGTGGACCCTGCAGCAATTCCGGGAGGCGCTGCCAGGCGATCATCCCTATCGATACCTGATCCACGATCGGGACACCATCTTCTCGAAAGATCTGGACAAGGAAGTGGCCGCCATGGGCGTACGCGTGTTGCGAACTCCAGTGCGGGCGCCCCAAGCGAACTCTGTATGCGAGCGCTTCGGCGGAACCCTCCGCCGCGAGTGCCTGGATTATCTGATCCCGATCAACGAACGCCATCTCAAAATGGCTATCAAGGAGTGGGTAACCCATTACAATCGCGGCAGGCCTCACTCTTCACTCGGCCCTGGATTCCCGGAACCCACCCAGGACAGCGTTCCGAACAGCGGCCACAGACACAGATTGCCCGCCGGGTACCATGTGGTGAAGGATTCCGTGCTCGGCGGGTTACATCATGAATCTCGCCTGGTGAAGGAGGCCGCATAGCGACGAGTTTTCTTTTTGCGGACGACAGGGGTGGAGTCGCTTCAGCGCGGATTTCACTCGCGGCAGGTCAAACAGTGGTTTCGCGGACTGCTGACGATTTGGCCCGCCACCACGGCAAGCTAATGATTGACCACCGTGAGCCTCACCTTCTGGTGTTCGACCTTAGTCAACACGATACTGATCGTATCCTGAGCCGCGGGGTCAGCGGGTCGATCTTGCGTTGCCTGCAAATTCCGGGACAAATTGTGACGCACGCCCCACACATGATCATGAATGGCGGGCGCTGAGGTTCGTGAGCGGTAGAGAGTTTGGCTGCGTGACCACCAGTCAGTGAACGCCCAGGCGTAACGCTCCGAGTTCGCCATGGAATCGATGAGCATGTTTTACCGGGCCGCACATCGTCCAAGCCGGCGTGTCCGGACATCCGAAGAGCGAAGAGCAAAAAAATGCGTGCATCCCGTTGGGATGCACCCGTGCCCAAGCGCATCCCGGGCTAACTGTGTGATGCAACGGAACTAGAGCAAGAAAAGAAGCCCAGTGAATCCCAACCCTTTATGTTCCACTCCACGTTTGGTCTGACTATCCGTTGTCATGTCGCCAAACGTCCACCTTTGTCTGCCAAACGTCCGACTTTGTCTACTTTTGTCTTGGAGTGAGAAACATCCCTAAAGGCAACAAGTTGAACGAGGCCTGCTCGTTCGCGTCCAACTGCTGCCAGTGAGGCAAGCGACCAACTGCTCCTAGCATGCCTCCTACCATCGCAGTTAACCCCGGCGCAGCCATATAGGAGACCGCGGCGAAAAAAAAGTTGATCTAGCTGTCCGATTCGCCCGCCAGCCGTTCCTTAGTAAGTAGAGGGCCTGAAAACATGTCTGAGAACGATTGTCTCAAAAACTCCCTTCTACCGAGCCTCCATGCCTTGCAAAGCCAGCGTCCAGACAAGCCAATGGGCCAGGTTCGATGGGCATGGGCTGAGATTAATGCGGCCCTGAGCGCCGGCCACACCCTCAAGGTAATTCACCAGCGCATCCGCCAGGACGAAATCGAGATCGCATACAGCACGCTCGCCCGCTATATTAACCGCGTTCGTTGCGAACGAGCCAGACAGACAGCTCGTGCTGGCACCTTCTTTGGCCACACGGGACGCCCCTCACTCAAGACACAAACCGTCGCCGCGGCGCGGGAAGATCCGCTAGTCTGCTGTATCTAAAATCTCTTTAATAATCAAGAGAAAGTCTGGATACTGGAAGTGGATATGCCACTTCCCCCCGCAGTCGGACTCGCCTTAGACAATGCAGACCGAAAGGAGTTGATGGCGATCAGGCAGCATCGAAGCGCTCCGCGCGGCCTGGTTCTGCGCATCAATATCATCCTCGGAGCGGCGGAAGGGCTGGCCAACCGAGTTCAGGCGCGTAGACTGTCCACGTCGGTGCCCACGGTGCTGTTATGGCGGAAGCGGTATGAAAGTGAGGGCATGAGGGGAATTCTCGAAGATCGTCCACGACCTGGGCGCCCGAAACGAATCTCCGAGGAGCGGGAATCCGCTATCGTGGAGGCCACCATAAAAACGACGCCGAAGGACGCCACGCAATGGAGCGTGCGCACGATGGCGGCGGCGCAGAAGGTCAGTTCCGCGACGGTGCAACGGATCTGGAAGAGACACAAACTGCAGCCGCATCGCGTGGAGTCGTTCAAGTTCAGCAGCGATCCACATTTTGCCCCGAAGGTTCGGGACATTGTGGGGCTCTATATGAACCCGCCAGACAAAGCGATCGTTTTGAGCGTGGACGAGAAAAGCCAGATTCAGGCTCTCGACCGGGCGCAACCGATCCTCCCGCTACGTCCCGGCCTGCCGGAGCGGCGAACGCACGATTACCAACGTCACGGGACGACAACATTGTTCGCTGCGCTGAACGTCCTGGAAGGAACCGTTATCGGTGAATGCCAGCCAAGACATCGGCATCAGGAGTTCCTGCGATTTCTCGACCGGATCGACCAGTCCGTTGACGCTGAGTTGGAAATCCATCTGGTTCTCGACAACTATGGAACCCACAAGCATCCGGAAGTGAAGAAGTGGCTTGCAGAAAGACGGCGCTATCACGTCCACTTCACACCGACCGGTTCTTCCTGGCTCAACCAGATCGAACGCTGGTTCGCGGAAATCACACGAAAACGAATCCGCCGCGGAACATTCCGCAGCGTTCGTGACTTGATCAAAACCATCCAAGATTACATTCGGCTGTACAACAAGAACCCGCGACCCTTTCAATGGGTCGCCAGCGCCAGCCGGATTATCCGGAAGGTCAACAAATATAAAGGAACTTCAGAAACAGGAGACTAGCAAGCGCGATGAGGGCATTGAGTACACCGAGATACAACGTTCGTGAAGCGATGTGTGATGGAGACCCAACGAAAAAAAAGTTGATTTAAATGTCAGATTCCTACTGTTCCCATTCCTTAGTAAGTAGAGGCACTCGAATGCGGAAACGCTAGGTGAGGGATCTCAATGTCCGCTGGGGGCTGAGGACAAAAGGATTTTGAAGTGGAGGACGATGAAGTGAGCGCTGGTAGTCAAGCGGTCGACCATCGCGAAATTATGGACATGAAGGCTGCCGCCAATTATCTCGGCGTCTCGCGATCGCATCTGTCGCACATCCTCGCTGGAAGGATTCCAGGTGTTCCCCCAATTCCACACGTGCGCGCCGGCCGCCGCGCCCTGATTCGCCGTGCGGTAATTGATCATTGGATTATGGAGCAAGAACAGACCCAACTCATACGAGCGTGACGAAGTGATACCATCGGATCACCCCGAATCAACGTCTGCGCCTCAATAGGAGATTTTATGAGACGCAGAAGATTTCAAAAAGGAAGCTTGCAGCTTCGCAAGCACGGAAATAGGAGAGTATGGGTGGTTCTGTACTACGACGAAAAGAGCGAAAGGCGCTACTACACGCTAGGCTCGGCCTCAGAGATGAACAAGGGCACAGCGGACGAGAAGCGCCAGGAGTTCATGCGCGGGATCAATGGTGGCCGCCGAACGGTGGTACCGACCTGTCCATGGCGAATTGCCAAAGTGGCCTGAATGCGGTGGTATTGAGGTGCTGATACTATTGCCGGGATGCGCGACTTCCTCATCCTATTCGTTCATGTGATCGTCACCGCGGCGCGACTGGCAAGGCCGGGCGGACTCCGTTCCGTTGTGGCCGAATCCGTGCTGGTCCGGCATCAACTACTGGTCCTCAATCGCGGCCGCAAGCGTGCACCCAACCTGCGCGCCGCCGATTGTGGATACCAAAAACTCCGTCGGGCTATGTTATCAGCTTCTTAGCTTACTCGAGGTAACATTGTTAAACCGCTCGCTCAGGGAGACCTACGCATTAACACTCAAACCGGACGGTTGCCGCGAAGCCGTGCGTTCTCAGAAGCATTCGGATAATTTGGCCATACGGGATGCCAAACTGACAGATTCGGCGGGTTATCCGCGTTTCCAAACGGGGCGGTGTCCCCCTTTGGTGTTGATTAATGCCTATGGCTATCGGCCGAAGCGACCAAAGGCCGCCGCTACGAACAGCGACAGGCCGACGGCCAGACAGGTCCCTCGGTCGTATCGGCCATCCGAAAGTTGGCAAGCTGTCCAGATGCGGCATCCTCGCGAGCTGTTGCCGGTGCGTACTTCAACTGACTAGACCCGGACATAGGTATCGGAATCTAACTGACCGTCAGCGTCAAGAGTTAGCGTATCAATCGGCAAATGAGCTTTGATCATCTGGTTCGCGGAAATTACACGAAAACGAATCCGCCGCGGAACATTCCGCAGCGTTCGTGACTTGATCAAAACCATCCAAGATTACATTCGGCTGTACAACAAGAACCCGCGACCCTTTCAATGTCCCAGGTCTTGGGTATGGCTGTGTCAGCACGCGGCTGCGGCCAGAGTAACGACGCCCCCCAAGCGGCAACCAGGAAGGAGTGGATCAAGGCCCGAATCACAACGGCTTTCCCCCTTTGAGGGCCAAGATACACTACGCGGGGAGCCCGGCAGCAGAGCCCCAGGCCACTCTCGATCGCGGGGACTCGTCCCACCAACGTCTCTATATTATGCGAACGTCAATAAGCACAGAGAAGCTCATCCCTTCACCTCCCGGAACGGGCCTGCCTACGCAGCCAGCGCCGGCCATCGTTCCCCGGTGGAGTACCGATTAAAACGTATCAGCAGGTTTCCGCCGCTGCATGAAAAGCATGATGCCAATCGTTGGTCGCCCGTTCACGCCAGACGATTTCCGTCCCGGAGCGCCTCCCGTCTTCGTAATGGAACACAAGACTTGGCTCGATCGATTTGGCGCGGTCGGGATCGGCGGAGAATGCGGCCGGCAAGATCTTGATGGCCACTTCACGGCCGAGCCTCGGGTCCCGCGCGAGGTAAACTTCGCCGATGCCTCCCGCGCCCTTATGCGAATGGGCTGCTCGGGCGCCAGACAGGAATCATTACGAGCTTCAGTTTCATAGCGATTTCCCGACTTCTCTATTCTCGGGTGCTGGTATCGGCTTGGCCCGCTGGCTCGCTTGCGTCTTCTCCGAACCCGGCAATGCGTCCATGTATTCGATCCAGCCGTCCATCATTTCCATTTCGCTTGCCCCACCCCAGCGGACCACTTGCGCCGGATCCGGATTCAGCGGATTGTTTGGTGAATTGTCGAAATGGGAAATGATCGCGAGACGCGCTCCCTTTGGGACGAACTTCGGCTCCCTCATCCTGTAGGTGATTTGCCAATTGAAGTTGTAGTGCGGAACATATAGGAGCGTTTCCTTGCGCCCATCCGGGTACGTCACCTCAAACCGCGCATCTTTGCCACGCAAATGCATATGCGGCGTGAGAGTGGTCACGTACATATCCTGCTTGAACGTGTGGCATTCCGAGACTTCCACGTTTGGATCTCCTGGGGGGATTCGGAACAGGTAGTTCGATAAATCCACACGCTTCGCAATCTGTGGGGGCGGTTCCTTGGCAAAGATCAGACCGACGCTTGTTATGTCGGTCGCCGGCTTCTTCGCGGCTTTGGAGTAATGTATCTGAAAGCTGAGGTTCGCCCCGGCCGGAATCTTCCGAGCCGTCCCCGCCGGAAATATGTCCGGCTCTCTCCCGGGAAGATAAGAGCTGAGCATGCCCCAATTTCCAAACTCTGCATCGCGAGGCTTCTTACCGGGCCAGTATCCGTTATCGTCAACCACGCAACCATCGTCGATTACGGGAGCTTCGGGCCGAATCCAGGATAACTTGCCTTCGTTCACTACGAGCCACTGAGCGTACTCGGCCTGCGGGTCTTTCAGACCCTCCTTCTTGGCACGCTCGGGCTCAACGACAAAAACATGAGCATGATGGACGATCTTCCTGTTCCCCGGACGCAACTCAGCCGCAACCACCCACTTGTCCTCTGTAAAATTCGTAGGCACGATGAACTGCTCGTACTCATCCGGTCCAGTGGCGGTAATGGTGTGTGGTTGAATCGCGAGGATGGTGTCCGGTTTCCCGATTCGCCAGTCCGGTGAAAACACGGGAGGCGGCGGCAGCAGTTTCGGATCTCCTTCCTTGCTCCCCTGATCGACCCATGCCTTTACTATTGCGATCTCAAGCTCGCTCAGGCTCCAGTCGTTCGACCACTTCCCATAGTGCGGGTCGGCTTTCCAAGGCGGCATCTGTCTGCTCACGACAGCTTCCCGAATTGCGGTCGCCCAGGGCCTGGTTTCCCGATAGCTCAGCAGGGTCATCGGGGCGATGTCATTCGGGTGATGGCAGCCGGCGCAATGCTTGTAAAGGACGGGAGCCACGTCCACGAAGGTCACCTCGCCACAGCAGAGAAAAGGCGAAGCGGCGGTGAGCGAAACCCAACCGGCCAGCCGGAGTCTCAGTCCCATCTTGACCCCGATTATACACTTCTTACTCGCCATTGTCGGGGGCACGCTGTGCAAACCGCGATCCGTCCGTAAGCTGACATTCACGGCGAATTGGCCGACTGCATGGTGCCATGTCATCCGCTGCGAGCGATACGAGCGATGGTGGACGAGGTCCCCGGATCGGTTGTCACCGCCGAGGCAATGTACGCGACCACGGGCCGGCCGTCGATTCCTCCCGAGAAACTGCTGCGCGCCCAGTTGCTCCGGATGCTGTACTCGATGCGCAGCGAGCGGCTGCTGATGGAAGAGATCGACTACGTGTACTATTTTCGAGCCGCAAAAGCGTGCTGGAGTCAATTTCGGGCCAAACTACCGCGCGGAGCTACGCACCCAGCCTTCGATGGCGAATTACAGAATTGGCCGAAAGCGAACGTGGAGTAACGTGGAGTAACAATGTTATAGAGGGCAACGGCAGGCCCAGTTTTTAAAGGCGATTTGGAATTCGCCATGGACAGGCAAACCGCTGCTCGGGATAGGGATGGAGAACGCGGGGTTCGGGAATCCACATGTCACCTTAGGCGGTTCTTCAAATGCGGAGCAAAGTGCCGGAATTTGCGCCCTAACCGAGCAAAGAATTCCCTCCTACGCCGATTCGGTCCTAGCAGTGGTGTTCGCTTGTGTGCGCCATGAGTACATATTTTGCGTTGTCTTTTTTCTCCCTGGCCATGTGAATCGGTTCATCGAATCGCGTGAAGTCGGATTCGTGATCTATAACCGCTTGCGTCTGTTGGTTTTGTAATTCTATGAGTTCGTTGTTCGCAGTAGTGAAGTCACCTATCAAGCGCTGCTTCGTTTCACAGAAAGGGACTGTATGCCTCTTGTTCCATTGCCCTTGCTGCGTCATGCCGTAGCCGAAACGCAAGCACATAAATCGCCAAGGGACAGCTTTACCCATTAACGCGCATTCGGCATTAAGCTTTCCGCCTTCTGACACGGGAACCTCGCGAGGTTTCTGTTTGGTTTCCGCGACCGGAATGGTGACCGGGACCAAACGTTCGCCGCGATATTCCAGGTACCTACGTACCAGTGCTCTGATGATAAAGACGAGTCCGACGATTCGGGGCGACGAGCCATCCGAGAGTAAATCTAGCCGGCCGACCACGCGTCTGACGCGAGCTTTTCGGCCAAAGTCGGGCTGACATAGTGACCGCCCGCCAGCAATTTCCTGACGGCACTGATTAATTCTTCGGGCGCTCTCTCCTTACTTATATAACCCGAGGCTCCCGCTCTGAGAACTCGCTTGCCGTACTGGTCTTCCGGATGTGCGCTTAGAACCAGAACAGGGAGTTTTGGCTGCAACAGCTTTAAGTCACTAAGAATGTCAAGGCCACTTCTTCCCGGCATGGTAATGTCCAGGATCAACACATCCCAAGGCTGGCGCTGGACCTGGTAAAGGACCTGCTGCGCATTCTCAGCTTCGCCGCACACCACATCCTCCAGGTGACGAATCAGGAGTTCTTTCAGCCCACCGCGCAAGATGGAGTGATCATCGGCAATCAGAACGTTGATCATGTTTCATTACTCCACACCTCATGAAGCATATCGGTTGCCAGATCGCCCAGCCATTGATCCACCGGACTGTGGCCGGAGAGTCTAGGTGTCGGTAGGGTGTCTAGACTCAGCGTCTGTGCGATAATCCCCAGTTCCGTCGGCACACAGATGGTATCAGTTCCTACGCCTATCAATCGGTGCTTGGCCGCGCTTGGTACCACGCCTCGTCTGCCCGATCCCTTCTGAATCGCGAAGGCGACTTGGCCAATTTCAACGCTCTTCAATCTACGAGATGATTGCGAAACGCGTAGCGCATTAGTTCCGCCGTGCTTGCCATATTCATTTTTTTCAGAAGGCGCACGCGATATGTACTAACAGTCGTCGCGCTCAAATGAAGCTCCTCCGCGATCTGGTTCACGGTTTTCCCCGAGCCGATCATCACCAGGATTTCGAATTCTCGGGCGGAGAGCCTCTCATGACTGGGTCGATCTCCTCCTTCATCCAAGTCCCTCGCGAATTGTTCCGCCAGCGTCGCGCTGACAAACAGGCCGCCGCCAAGTAACTTGCGCACGGCCTGAATCAACTCTTCCGGCGCGGACTCCTTCTTTAAGTAGCCGCTGGCACCTGCTTTCAGTGCCCGTTTGGCATATTGGTCTTCCGGGTGTGCGCTTAGAACCAGAACAGGGAGTTTTGGCTGCAACAGCTTTAAGTCACTAAGAATGTCAAGGCCGCTTCTTCCCGGCATGCTAATGTCCAGGATCAACACATCCCAAGGCAGGCGCTGGACCTGGTAAAGGACCTGCTGCGCATTCTCAGCTTCGCCGCATACAATATCCTGTAGGTGACGAAACAAGAGTTCTTTCAATCCACCGCGCACGATGGAATGATCATCGGCAATCAGAACCCTGGTCATGTTTAACTAGGTAACTTGCCTGGGAATTAGGACGCTAACCGTCGTTCCCGTTCCTGGAGCGCCGCTGATCGTGAGCGCGCCTCCGAGCAATAGAACTCTCTCTCGCATTCCCAAAATCCCCAGGGATTTCGTCCCTTTCGAAAGCTGCTCTTCGCCGATGCCTTTGCCATTATCTCGAACTTCCAGAAGCAAACCACCGTCTTCTTCAGCCAGCCGTACGCTCACCTGAGTCGCGTTAGCATGGCGTGCGACATTGGTTAGTGTCTCCTGTAGGATACGAAAGAGTGCCGTCGCGCGCTCCTGGTCCAGGACCAGGTCGACGTCCGGCAGGCTAAGCTGAACCTTAGTTCCCGTTCTGGCCCGAAACTCTTCCGCAAGCCATTCTATCGAGGCCACCAGACCCAAGTCGTCCAGCATGGCTGGTCGAAGTTCTGTTCCGATTCTTCTAACAGATTGGACGGCCTCATTCAAGAGTTTTAAGATAGCTTGACTTCGGCGCCCTACCAGCTCTTCCTCCGACGGCAGATTCTGAAGCAGCGACGTAAACTCAAGCTTGATGGCCGTTAAAGCCTGTCCTAGTTCGTCGTGAATGAGTTGCGGCCGCGACAGCGAATCACGCGACCGATACGCCAGCGAAAAGGATTGCCGAGTCGGGATAGCGCCAACCATGAGCGGCCGCGCCAGAATTGGATCGAAGTTCCGGTTACGCCTCTGGTGAGTGAGGAGCTGTTCGCAATGGCACAAGAGCAGTTGGCGAAAAACAAACACTTTGCACCGCGACGCACCATCGGGCCCACGCTGCTGCAAGGAATGCTGGTGTGTCAACAGTGCGGTTACGCTTTGTATCGGTGTTCCACGCGAACTTCCAAGCACCAATTGCACTACTATCGCTGCTTAGGTTCGGATGGGTATCGGCGGCTCAAAAGGGTCGGTTTGCACGAACCGGCCTGTCCGACAGGATTATCTGGACCAATTCGTTTGGAACGAGATCATCGGATTGTTAGAAGATCCGGCGCTGGTGCAGGCGGAAATCGACCGGCGTCAAGAGGTGGCCCGCAATGCCGATCCACTCCGCCGGCGTGAGGAAGAGTTGCATCGCGAACAGGCCCGATTGGAAAAGAGCACCGAACGCTTGGTGTCGGCCTATCAGGAAGGTTTGGTGACGTTACCACAGCTCCGCCATCGCATGCCGGATCTGCGGAAGCAGGCACAGGCCATCGAGTCCGACTACAATCCTTGGAGATGGCCGCAGTGGACCAAGCCCACTATCTGCAGCTTGCCGAAAACCTGGGAGGATTCTGCGGAAAGCTGCGCCTGCGCGCTGATACGCTGGATGTGCGAGAGCGCCAGCAAATCCTTAGACTCTTGGTGAAGGAAGTTCTCGTCGACAGAGATACCATCACGCTGCGCCATTCCATTCCCGTACCACAATCTGGCACGGCCGGGACTCCCCGCCCGAGCTCCGGTGGCCTGTGGATACCGAAAACCCCGTCCGGATTGAAACTGCAGGTTTTCGCTCCGTTCGTGAGATCATCATCGTTTCCAAGATGAGTCCATTTTTCATCGCCCTTCTGGCTTTGGTCGCCTCTACGTTTCGGACCTCGGGCCGCTCAGCAGGCTGAGATCGTTGCTCTCCGCCATCAGATCGCCGTCCTGCAACAAAGCGCGCCACGTCGTCTCCGCCTTCGGCAATCTGACCGGCTGCTGTGGATTTGCTTGTCCCGTTTCTGGCCGGGCTGGCGGCACTGGCTGCGCATCCTGAAGCCGGACACAGTGGTCCGCTGGCATCGGAGGGCGTTTGCGCGCTATTGGACCTGCAAATCGCGCCGCCGTCCGGGAAGGCCAAGTCTCGCTGCCGCGATTCGCGATTTGATTCAACAAATGGGCCAGGCCAACTTCTTGTGGGGAGCGCCTCGCATTCACGGTGAACTACTCAAGCTGGGAATCGAGGTCGCCCCGTCGACGGTGGGCAAGTATCTGCGCCGACGCCGGAATCCGCCTTCGCAGACCTGGCGAACTTTCCTGACAAATCACATGAAGCAAATGGCCTCGATGGATTTCTTCACTGTGCCGACTGCGACCTTCCGGGTGCTGTTTGTTTTCATCGTCTTGTCGCATGACCGCCGCCGTGTGATGCACTTTAACGTAACGGATCGTCCGAGCGAAGAGTGGACGGCGCAGCAGATTCGAGAAGCGTTTCCATGGGAAGCGCCGAAGTATCTGATCCGGGATAGGGATGCGATTTTCGGAGGAACGGTTGTTGCCCTCACGAAGGATATGGGGATCGAAGAAGTGGTCACGGCGCCGCGTTCGCCTTGGCAGAATCCATATGTGGAACGACTGATCGGATCGATTCGCCGCGAGTGCTTGGATCACGTCATTGTGTGGAACGAGACGTCGCTGCGGCGGATTCTGCGAAGCTATTTCCATTACTACGAGAAGTCGCGCACGCATTTAGCTCTGGCGAAAGACGCCCCGCAGCCGAGAGCCGTCGATAGACCGGAGAACGGTCGTATTGTTGCCATTCCTCAGCTAGGTGGCCTGCACCATCGATACGAACGACGCGCTGCTTAGGCGGTCCTTCGCGACACCATTTTGGTACGTTCCATGCTCTCGCCTCAACTCCGCCTGTTGCTGAGTTTTCCGGCCCCAAGAGTAAACTGTCTCATCCATGGGGTGGGCGCTTTCGGGGCAGTGAACCGTTCGGCAGAGTTTCATCTTCGATTCCTGTTAGTCCCCGCGACATGAGCAGAGCCGGTTAACACACCGGCCTCGGCGAGCATCAATTGGTCGAAACGGGTTCGGGTGGCCGGCCAGAGTTTTCGGTAATGACAGGTACGCCGAATGACTCGATGCGGTCCTTGACGGTTGCGACATCCAAGAAGCCATACGCGAACTCCGTGAAACGACGCTCCGGCAGTAGAAAGTTGTTGAGTTCTGCGTAGAAGCGGAAGTTCGCAACAGTCATGACATTGGCCAAGGCCCGACTTGGGCATACCGACCAGTACCGAGTGTATACCCAGTGGCTTCGGGCTCAGCGACTTCTCGGCCAAGTTGGGCCCCCCGGACATCGTTCCATGCAACACAACTCGATGAACGGAAGAACGCTAACGGTGTGGATCACGATGACATCGAAGGACTGTATATCTTGAAATGGGGATTTTCATCTCGGAAAGGTTCGTAACATTCGTCCACCCCCCTCGCCTCGTTTCGGACGTTATCCTGGCTCTGCGTCGTTGAGCGGCAAGTTCATCGAAGCAGCGCCAACAACCGGTTCCAGGTTCCGAATTGCCGGGTAATGGCTGCGCACCCAGGCTAGGCCGGTGAAAGCGCACACCATCGCGATCGCCAAAACAGACCAATAGGTCTTGGCTCCTGACTGAATGACGAACGCCCCAAACAGCGAGCTCAGCAGGCCTCCTAGTCGCCCGATGGTTGCCGCGTACGCCACTCCGGTGGCGCGTACGCTGGTGGGATACACGTGCGCCGCCAACGCGTACATGGATGTCTGTACAGCGTTGGCCAGCAGACCGTTGATCCCCAGGCATGCGATTAACAGGAGGTGATCCCCGTGCGCCTGAATCGGGACCACCAGCAACGCCGCCGCGCTTCCGGCACAAGCCAACGCGCCGAAGAGCAGTGGCCCGCGTGAACCGAGGATAGTCACTAGGATCGCCCACACAAATACGCCGAGCACTCCACCGAAATTGTATGCAGCCAGCCCAGTGCTGGCTGTGGCGAGATTCAGCCCTAGGGCGGTCAGCATCGCCGGCAGCCATCCGAATATCAGGTAAACAGATCCGAGGCTAGAGAAAAAAGCGATCCAAAGGCCGGCTGTATCGCGAGCGAGCCCGGGACCGAACAATGTCCGTAGCGAAGCACGGTGCGCGCTTCCGCGTTCTGCGCGGTCTTCAAACGCGGCACCGGCCGGTAGGGCGTGCCCCATCCTGGTCAGCAGGTGGGCGAGTTGCGGCCACAGTGCGGGCCGCCGTGCCAGAAATCGCGGCGATTCGGGCAGGGTCGTCCAAAGGACCACTGCTAAGAGCAGCGGGAGCGCACCGCCGACCGCGTAAAGCCCCCTCCACCCGAATCGCGGCAGCAACCGGGCGGCCAACAGACCACCCAGCATTCCGCCCAGCGGGAAGCAGACCAGGGTTAGTTTCACGGCCGTCGCGCGCCGGCGCATGGGCGCGAACTCCGCGGTCAGGGCGCTGGCGTTCGGCAGGGCGCCGCCGGTGCCCAGACCGGTTACGAAACGTAACAGAGTGAGCCCCGCAAGCCCGTTCACAAGCGTGGTCGCGATGGTGGCCACGCCGAAAGTTACCACGCAACCGATCAGCGCAATCCGGCGCCCGAAGCGATCGCCGAAATAGCCCGCCAACGGGCCGCCCAAAGCCATCCCGGCCAGTCCTACGGCAAGCACCGGGCCGAAGTCGCCGCGACTTGCATGCCACTCCCGGATCAGCGAGGGGACGGCAAAGCCGAGGATTTGAATGTCGAAACCATCGAAGATGACCGCCCACGCCGCCAGCACGGTCAGCAGTTTCTGATAGGTCGACCAGGAACTGCTATCCAGCAGCGCGGCCACATCGAAGGTCTGGCTGTTTCGGCTCACACTTTGTTAAGGCTTTCGGGAAGCTGGGTCCGTACTCGAATGGATCGCCACCCAGTCCCGGTTCTTCCTGGGGAAGTCGACGTATGTCCGTCTTCTGCGAGAAAAGAGGCGCTGCTGCAGGCGCGCACCGTACGGTCGTCAAGGACGTAACGTTCCGACCGGATCGCGTACACACTTGCGGCGCCGGACATTCGGGCATTGTACGACGAAACCGGTACTAATCAGCTAGTAATAGCTGATCTTGACGGCGCAACACCGCGAACACTAAAACAAATCGAGGTCGCGGCTGGAGATGACTTTCCCGGAGTAACTCTTCCGGATCTCTTTTCTCAGATCGACTCCGTCACTGGGTCCGAGGTACAACTGGTGGTACAGGACCAGCAGCTTCGGCTTCGACCGCGCCGCGATGGCCGCCAGTTCAGAAGTGGATGTGTGAAAGCCGGCGTGATACTTCTGCACTTCAGGAGGCAACCGGGCGAAGCGCGCGGCCGAGTAAACCTCATGCACAAGGACATCGCAGCCCCGGCAGGCTTCCTCGATCGCGGAGCACGGCGCCGTGTCCCCCGACAGTACAATCTTGCGGCCGCCAGCCTCGATTGCGTAGCCGAAAGCGTGGGGCCACGAGCCGTGTAGCACACGGATGGCGCGCACCGAGATGTGTGCGTCATGATAGACGGGTCCCGAGGAGATCTCGTGCACGTTGACGCGCAGCCCCGCCAAGTCCAGATATTCCAGCCCGTGGGTGCGGATCCCGATGTCGTCGCTATAGGCCAGCTTGAGATGCTCCGTCATGGCAGCCGTGCCTATCGGGCCGAAGACCTCCAGAGCCTCCCGGCGGCCGGTTACCCACGGAGTCAGAATTACGTCCGCGTACCCTAGCGTATGGTCGGAATGCAAATGCGTCAGGAAGAGTCTGGTCAGATTCGGCGCTGCCAGAGCCGGCAAGCGATACCGTTCGGCGGCCTCTTCGGCGCGGCGGACCACTCCCGCGCCGGCATCAAAAAGGTAAGCCCGCCCGCCGACTACAACGGCAACCGCCGGGCCGGACCTCCGCGGGTACGGTATAGGGTTGCCGGAACCAAGAACGATCACGCTAGTCGATTCGGCCGGAAACACGAGACGCGGCACTCCGGCGAGCGCCGACAGGGCGAGAGATCCCCGGCGGAGCGCCGATCGGCGGTTGATGAGTCGCAAGGTGTAGAGTATCCTATTTGCCGTCAGGCGGCGATCTCGCAGGAGACTTCCCAAATTGGCGACTACAATCGTGACCGCGGTTTCCACTTACAGTATCGACCCGGGGCGTTGGCGTTCTCTGGCCGTTGCCTTGTCGGCCGCATTTCTCGTCACACTCGACTTTTTTGTCGTCAATGTTTCGATCCCCTCGATCCGTGCGGGCCTCCACGCCTCGTTTGCCGACCTGCAACTGGTAATCGCCAGTTACGGGCTTACATATTCCGTTCTCCTCATCACCGGCGGCCGGCTGGGCGATATCTACGGCCGAAAGCGCATGTTCCTTTGCGGAATCACCGGGTTTACTTCGGCTTCACTTTTGTGCGGAATGGCGCCCACTCCTGCCTTTCTCATTGCGAGCCGCGCTATGCAGGGAAGCATGGCCGCTATGTTATTTCCGCAAGTGCTCTCATTAATCCAAGTGACCTTCCCCGTAGATGAGCGGGCCAAGGCGTTCGGTTTTTTCGGCATGGTCGTAGGCACCGCATCCTTCTCCGGAAATGTGCTGGGTGGCTTGCTCGTCAGCGCCAATGTTTTCGGATTGGGCTGGCGGCCCATTTTCCTGATTAATCTGCCGATAGGAGTGATCGCCCTGCTGGCGGCCAGACGAACGGTCCGGGAATCGCGTTCGCCGACGGCGCGCCGCCTGGACATGGGAGGCGTGGCATTGATGACTGCGTCGCTGTCCATGCTGCTCTATCCGCTCGTAAAGGGACGGGAAGCCGGGTGGCCTGCATGGACGTATGCCTGCGCGGCGGCGTCGGTGCTGGTGCTGGTTCTGTTTGTGCGCTACGAAGAAGGCGTCACCCGACGCGGCGGATCGCCGCTGGTGGAGCTTTCGCTTTTCCACGATCGCTCCTTCGTTATCGGCCTTTTCACCGCTGTATGTTTCTTTAGCACCACGGCGTCCTTTTTTTTGATCTCCACCATCTTCCTGCAAAACGGCCTGGGCTATAGCGCACGGGCCGCAGGACTGACATTCGGTTCTTTTGCGATTGCCTTTCTGTGTAGCTCGCTGGCATCGGTTCGCGTGCAGCCGAAGCTCGGCAGCCGGATCATTAATGTGGGCGCCGTCCTGATGATGTGCGGCCTGATGACATTGCTGTGGATGGCGCGCGCGCGGCGCGGCGCTGACGGGCCTCGAACTCGCACCTGCTCTGATGATCTACGGCACCGGGCAAGGCTTTGTGATGCCCACTCTGATCAGCACTGTCCTCATCAATATTAAGGGCCATGATGCCGGATCGGCGTCCGGCGTGTTAACGACCGTGCAGCAGTGCTCCTTCGCCACAGGGGTGGCCGTGATCGGCACGGTCTTCTTCAGCGCCCTGGGCGGCCGGACCGGTACGGATGTTTTTGTCCGCGCGCTTTCCACGGCCTTTTCGGTGAATCTCTGCCTGCTCGGCATCACATTCCTGCTGATCCTGCAGATCCCGCGCCACCCCGTCCAAGACCCCCGGCTGTGATCTCAGGGGAGTGTGGCATAATGCACCGATCGTGCGAAGACTGCTTATTCATTTCCTCGTTCTGGGGTTCGCTGGTTTCGCGGCGGATGTAGAACCCCTCACCGTTACTCTCCTGCCCAACCTCTCGTCGTCTCAGCCGGTCGGAACGATCATCACTCTGGTGCCGCGGCTGAAGAATTCAGCCGACAAGGTCACTTATGTGGCCCAATACAGCGTCAGCGTCGACGGTGGCGCTTTCCACATGATCCGGGATTTCAGCCAGGACATGCCGTTCACTTGGTCGCCGGAGCTCTACGAACACCAAGCGCGCGTGCGCGTCACGGTGCGGAACAACGACACTATGGAGACGGTCGCGGCGGAATTGCCTTTCCGGATCGTTTCCCGCGTTAAGGACGGGCGGCCTGTGGTTACATCTACCTCGCATCCGTTGGTGGCGCTGCTGAGCGCGCCGCCTTGCCCTGCGGGGAGCCAGTTCCGCGTAGAGTTTCGCAGAGTGGGAGACTCGCTTTCGAGCTACACCTCGGCCGAACCTTGCCGCGCCGGCCGCAGCAGCAACGTCTACGTAGCCGCAATGCGGGCCGATACCGATTATCAAATGCGTCCCCAGATGATCGGCGGGGACACGGAATCGGGCGCCTGGATTACTTTCCATACCGGCCTACTAAATGGTCGCTTCCCGCCGGTGAGCATTCCCACGCCGCGCGCCGGCGACGCCCGTACCGCCGACCAATTGCTCGTGAGCAGCATGGCGATGGAGCCTTATCATAATCAGGCTACCGATCTGGAGGGAAATGTGGTTTGGACCATGGCTTCGCCGGCCTTCCTGACCCGTATCGTTCCTGGGGGCCGATTTCTGGTGTTGGCCGAGGCGAGCGAATTCCCAGAACGACATTAAGCGCTGGCAGGTAATCCGGGAGGTGGATTTGCTGGGCAACACCCTGCGCGAAACGAATGCCAGCCGCGTGGCGGAACAGTTAGCCAGCCGCGGCATCCGCTCCAAATGCATGAAGGATGGCCAGCAATGCGTTTCGGGATTCCATCATGAGGCCATCCGCTTGCCGAACGGCCACACCCTCGTCATAGCCGGTCTGGAACGTATGTTTCCGGATGGCGCCCAAGGATCCAAGGATCCGGTAGATGTGCTGGGAGACTTGGTAATCGACCTGGACGCGGAATTTCAGGTTTCTTGGGTCTGGAACTCGTTCGACCACATGAACGTGACCCGCAAGTCTCTAGGCGACGAGAAATGCAAGCTGGGCCCGGGCAGCGGCGGCTGTCCCTCGGTCTTCCTCGCCGCAACGGCCAACGGCTGGCTGCACAGCAATTCCTTGAGCTACGTTCACCGTAGCGGCGACCTTCTGATCTCGATTCCAGAGCAGGACTGGGTGGTGAAGATCGATTATAAGGACGGCAAAGGGACCGGCAAAGTGCTTTGGCGGCTGGGTTTGGATGGAGACTTTAAGGCAACATCGGACGATCCATACCCATGGTTCTCTTACCAGCATGACGTAGGATTCGATCCCCCCGGATCGAATCGCTTGATCGTTTTCGACGACGGGGACCGGCGGATAAAGAAGTTTCCGAAGTCCAACAACCGTGGCCAGGTCTGGGAGTTGGATGAGCAAGCAATGACGGCCACCCTGGTGGTGAACGCGGATTTGGGGGTGTATTCGCGGGCCGTCGGGTCCGCGCAATCGCTTTCCGGCGGCGGGTTCAGTTTTGAGTCCGGCATGGTCAATCCGCCCGCCTTTTCCAGCCGCGCGACCGAGGTCGGAGCGGATGGCAAGATCGTCTACGCGCAGCAGTCTGAGGGCACTAGTACTTATCGCAGTTTCCGGGTGCCGGATCTCTACACCTCCCCACGCCGGTAAAATGCAATCCCTTATGCGCAAGTTTGCAATTGCAGCTCTCATGTTGACGGGACTCACAGCGGCGCCCGAAGAAGTCTCGTTCCCCAGTCTGGATGGGGGCGTAGTCTCGGGCGATCTGTACGGTTCAGGAGACCGAGCCGTTGTGCTGGCCCACGGCGCCCGCTTCAACAAGGCCAGTTGGGCGAAGCAAGCTGAGGTTCTTGCGAAGGCCGGCTTCCGCGTCCTCGCCATCGATTTTCGCGGCTACGGAAAGTCGCGCGGCGGAGATCAATCCTCGTCCGGTGGCGGCGAGAAGTACCTGGATATTCTGGCGGCGGTACGATACCTTCGTGAAAACGGTGCCAAGACCGTCAGCGTGATTGGCGCCAGCATGGGAGGCGATGCTGCGGCCACTGCGTTGATCCGCGCGCGGCCCGGCGAAATCAATCGCCTGGTTCTGCTGGCTCACGTGCCGGTGGCGGAGCCCGAGCGGCTTACCGGGCCAAAGCTATTCGTGACCAGCAGCGGGGATGGGCTTGCCGCCAATGTTCTTGAGCAATTCGAAAAGGCGCCGGAGCCTAAAGAGCTGGTGATTCTGGACGGCTCGGCCCACGCGCAGTTCCTCTTTGAGACGGATCAAGGGGAACGCCTGATGAACAAGTTGCTGGACTTCTTATCGAAACCCTGATTGATAGGGCGCCCATGATGTTAGTAACAAGACTCTGTTTCAGTTAGTATGTTTCATCCGGGTTGCGGCCTGCAAAACAGCAGTAGCCTAATGATAAAAGTGCGATTCCAGCAGATGCGCCACGGGACAAGAAGCTCGTTCCTGCCGGGTAGAGCGCGTGGGTTCGGATCTAAGAGAACAGATGGAGGTGAAAAAGGGATGATTGCCACAGATGTGACTTGGCCCAAAAAGACCAGAGAACTGCGCACCCTGCACCTTGATTCCACGATTTGGAACGACTTTAAGTTTCGGGATGACGATATCATCATCGCGACTTATGGCAAGTCCGGTACAACTTGGATGCAGCAGATCATTTCACAGATGCTCTTCGCAGGCGATACGGATGTGGACACACAGGCGATGTCTCCGTGGGTTGACTATGTCATTCCCCCGAAAGAAGTGAAACTGCCCGCCTTGGAGGCGCAGACACACCGCCGTTTCGTGAAGACGCATCTGCCGGTGGACGCCTTGGTGTACTCGCCGAAAGCCAAGTATATTTACATTGGCCGCGATGGCCGTGACGTCTTATGGAGTTTCCACAACCACCATGCGAACGGCACCGAGGTCATGTACAATGGGTTGAACAACAGGCCCGGCCGGGTAGGTCCTCCGCTGGAGCCTCCTCCAGCCGACATTCGTGAATACTGGCGTGACTGGATGGATCGCGACGGATATCCGTACTGGTCGCTTTGGGAGAATGTGCGCAGTTGGTGGGCGATCCGCCATCTCCCGAACATTCTGATGGCCCTCTACGACGTTCTGCGAAAGCAGATGCCCGAACAGATGCGGCGGATAGCCGGATTCCTGGGCATCCCGATTGACGAGTCCGTGGGATGTCATCGTCGAGCACTGCACCTTCAACTGGATGCGGGAACATGGCGAAAAAATTGTTCCCTTGCGCGGGGCGCTGTGGGTGGGTGGCACGAAAACGTTTCTAAACAAGGGCACCAGCGGGCGGTGGCGAGATACCCTGACTGCGGAGGAATCGGCGGAATACGAGGCAAAAGCGTTGGCCGAACTAGGGCCCGAATGTGCTCGCTGGCTTGCGACCGGCGAGGGCGTAGAGGGTGAGCGAGGGTCTCCTGATATGTACTAATCTCAACTTGATCTGACATTTGATAGACTGCGCGGAAGCGCGGTCAGGAGAGTGTCAGCGATGAACACCGAACAGAAGATCATCAAGAACAAAGTAGGGCTGTTGAAGCTCAGCGAGATGCTGGGCAGCGTCTCGGAAGCCTGCAAGGTGATGGGTTATTCCAGAGATAGTTTCTACCGTTTCAAAGAACTGTACGACAAGGGCGGCGAGCTGGCGTTGCGCGAGATCAGCCGACGCAAGCCTTGTCCGAAGAATCGGGTCGAGGATCACGTTGAAAAGGCCATTATGGAGATGGCCTTGGAGAAGCCGGCTTTGGGCCAGGTGCGTGTGGCGAACGAACTGACCAAGCGTGGCCTATTCGTTTCTCCCACGGGCGTTCGCAGCGTCTGGCTCCGGCATGATCTGGAAACGTTTCGTAAGCGGCTGAAGGCGCTCGAGGCCAAGGCCGCCCAGGAACACATCGTTCTCACCGAGGAGCAACTCCGCGCCATGGAGCGGGCGCGCGAGGAAAAGGAAGCGCACGGCGAGATCGAAACCGCGCATCCCGGCTACCTAGGAGCCCAGGATACCTATTACGTGGGCACGATCAAGAGCGTGGGCCGGATCTATCAGCAGACGTTCCTCGACACGTACACCAAGGTCGCTTTCGCCAAGCTCTACGACCGCAAAAATGCTCTGGTGGCCGCCGACATGCTTAACGACCGCGTGCTGCCGTTCTTCGAGGAGCAGAAAGTTCCGCTGCTGCGCGTGCTCACCGATCGCGGTACAGAATACTGTGGGCAGCGCGAGCATCACGAATACCAGTTGTACCTGGCGGTCGAGAATATCGACCACAGCCGCACCAAGGCCCGGCATCCGCAGACCAACGGTATCTGCGAGCGCTTCCATCGCACCATCCAGGAAGAGTTTTATGCCACCGCCTTTCGCAAGAAGCTCTATCAGCGCCTCGACGAATTACAGGCGGATCTGGATGACTGGCTGCGGGAGTACAATCTGACACGAACACATTCTGGAAAGTACTGTTATGGCAAGACCCCGATGCAGACTTTCTCGGACTCGGCACACTTGGCGCAAGAGAAAATGCTCGACTCGTTCCAGAACGTAGCGCCGGAGCCGGAGCGGAGCCCTGCGCAGCGGAGCGTAGGCGGAGGCGCGGCCGCTGATGCGGCTGCTTGATCTAACCAACTATGTCAGATCAAGTCTGAGTTATTACACCTGATAAGCCTGCCTGATTTGCAGGCGTTGTTCTGCTCCCCGACCTCAACGGCCGTCGTCGCTCTCCTAGTGGATGTGTTGCAAGAACTGGCGCGCGAGTCTGATAGGCATCCGCGAGTTGCAGCCGCAGGGTATTTTCGATGGCGATGGCTTGGTGAACCTTTGCTTTTCACAGCTGGATTCATTTGGTTTCTCCCAGTGAAGTCTAATTCGCGCATATTCTAGAGCGCCGGATGTCCGCTAGAGCTGAGCCCGGTAAACGCGATCATTTCCTTGTCGAGACCGTCACGCTCGCGCGACCGGGCCGGCTTACACTTACGGTCGAGCTTCGTAAACTATGTTGAAGGGTGTTTCCGCAGCGCGTCGGAAGCGGTTGAACCCGGCCGAGTTCACAACTTCCCGAATGCGTGTCTCACCAGCCTGCGCGCCCAAACACAATCCGACTTCCTGCGATCGTGAGCAAGGCGTGCACATCAGCGTTGAGAAGGAGTAGTAGACCCGTCCCACTGGATTCAGATTGTCCTTCAACTGGTCATTGGCAAAGGGCTCAACGATCATCCAAGTTCCGTCCTTGGCTAATGACTGCCAGACGTGCGCAGCCGCCCCAATCGGGTCGCCCACATCATGCAAGCAATCGAAGACCGCCACGAAGTCGTAGTCTCTGCCGGGAAACTCTTTTGCCTTGGACACATCGAAGGTGACGCGGTCGGCGACACCGTTGCGCTTGGCGGACTCGCGGGCCGCCGCAATCGACTTGTCGTGGTAGTCGAATCCGAAAAATCGAGACTTGGGGAATGCTTTTGCCATTAATACAGTGGAAGCGCCTTGTCCGCACCCGACGTCGGCCACTCGCGCCCCCCCGTCCAGCTTCTCTTTGACGTCGCACAAGGCGGGAATCCATGCGCTCACAAGATTAGCGGCATAGCCTGGCCGAAAGAACTTTTCGCACCCATGGAAGACGCCGTCAACGTGTTCATGCCAACCCATACCGGTGCCAGTGCGGAAGGATTCCGCGATGCGTGGAACTGCCGCGAGCGAGCCCAAAGCTAGTTCAAATGCTCCGGGCAGATACGCGGGGCTGTCTTCCGTTGCCAGGGTAAAGGCTTGTTCTTCACTCAGGCTGAACTTGCCGGTCGTGTCATCGTATGTGATGTACCCCCCTGCCGCTTGTGAAGCCAGCCACTCGCGCAAATAGCGCTCATCGGTCTTCGTCTTAGCGGCAAGTTGTGCAGAACTCATGGGGCTGCCGGCGAGGGCTTTGTAGAGCCCCAACTTCTCCCCAATTACGACCATTCCGGTATGAACTGAAGCGCCGAGATCAGTCACGAATTGACCGATAAAAGCGTTCAGTTTGTTCATGTCAATTGCAGGTGCCTGTGTTGTACTCATTCTGATTGTCTCCATTTTTAGAAATAGTGGTCATCCTCTTTTGCTGTTGTGCCGCGCAGCCCCTTCGATCCGGTAAGCGGATCGAAGAAGCTGCCACCCCTGCTCCGGCCATCGCCTCGATTCAGGGGTTTTGGCCGGCGAATGACGCGCACGAAACGTTGGGATGCCAGTTTACGAATGCGCCCTTGGGATTCTCCTTCCACGCCCAGACATGCAGCGTGTAGAACGCCGGGAGCCCGAAGCGATTGGGGCTGGTAAACAAATGAAAAAACTGTCCCATGAGCTCCGGCGGACCCGAATGCGTCGCATTCCACGCGTCGGCGAGAAGCAAATAATCGGCGCCGATCAGTCGCAGGCCCCCGTTTGGCATCGCTTCGTAGATCACGATCTGGGGACGAGTGGCGTCCAGGACGCCACTTTTCACCAAGGCTCCGTTTACATAGTGGAGCCCCATTGCCCCAAAGTCGTCACCGCTCACGCAGCCGAATTGAAGGGCATACCCCTCCGCTTCAGCCACCGACACATCCTTGAATCGCTGGGTCGACTCCCGCACAATTTTGACAAGTGCGTTCGCATTGCTCCGCTGGTCCTGCGTCATTTCGTTTTGTGGTTGTGTTGGCGCGTGCGAATGGCCATCTTGCGCCAGGGAGCGCAATGGACAAACGCTTATTAAAATGAGAGCGATCGTGGAATACTGGGATCGCCTCGCGAATTGTCTGACTTTCATGTCAATACTGGGAATCTGCGTTGTACTCAATGGACTTATCTCCTTTTGTCGAATCGGTGCTCATCTTCCACTGCGGTTATTGCTCGGCTTTTGCTGGACCGCATTTTTGCTAGAATGCGCTCCAATAGAACCGTTCATCCTAGGTTGCCCTGAGGATTGCGCAACGGATTGTCGAGCCTCGCCTCGCAAGAGTAAAGTAACAAGCATCACGACGAGAAGTAACGAAACAACGCCAAAGAAAAGCCTAAAATCAGGATGCACAAGCTGCTTGGCTTTGCTGAAACGGGAGCACATTTGGAGACGAGTCGCCTGAGCTATCAATTCGGCGAATTCACACTGGACGTATCAAGGGGGTGTGTGCTTAAGGCGGGAGAGGAGATCAAACTTCGCCCTAAGGTATATGAAACCCTCAAGTACCTGGTGGAAAACCATGGCCGGCTGGATAGTGGTTGGCTGCCTGGGCCATGCTGGGCTAGCATCCCGCTCTTTTGCGGCTAGACCGCTGCAAAAACCGCTGCAGAGAGGTTGGCGAGAATAGACAAGTTATTGATTTACCGTGCTTGTCGAAAGGATGATGGGTTCGGAGGTGCGACACAGGGGAGCAGCGCCACAGCTCAGGTTTCGTAAATCTGATTCTATTTATTGTTCACGTGGTCCTCAAGGCAGACGTGATATACTTCTGCGGGCTTTGGTGGTCAAAGAGGAGTTAACGCGCTTTCTACAATGCGTAACGTCCTGACTGTATTTATCGCTTCGCCGGGTGATCTTGCTGTCGAGCGCAAGAGAGCGTTCCAGGTGGTCGCAGAGGTTAACGACACGATCAAGAATATCGATTGGTCCATTGACCTCCTCGGCTGGGAAGATACCCTCCCTGGATTCGGCCGGCCACAAGCCCTGATCAACCGTGAGGTCGAGCGATGCGATCTTTTTATCGGCCTACTGTGGCGGAGGTGGGGGACACCACCCGCTTAGGAATCGGCGTTCTCGTCGGGATTCCAAGAGGAGTTTTCGGTTGCGAAGAACCGCCGTGAAATTACTTCGTCGCCAGAAATCTGGATGTTCTTCAAAACGGTTGAATCCGAGCAGATCATTGACCCCGGAGCACAACTCCAGCACGTAATTAAATTCCGCGAGTCACTGGTCGCGAGCAAGGCGATCTTTTTTAAAGCTTACTTTTGGCGGCCGCCCTGGTGTCAGTATCGGGAACGTCGTCAACGCTCCTGCCAACTCACGAATTGAACACACTTTACAGGTATCGCGATCGCCTTCGGGCGACCGACGATTTGGAAGGGCGTGACTTGCATTTCGCCGCTATTTCGCTGGTTCGCGACCAGCGCGACGAAGACGCTCTGCTGTTCCTTGAGGAGCTTCTCTCGCACGAGGACGGGGACCTCCGCGTCGCCGCAATCGGGCAGCTCTGGAAAAGGGTTGACCGTCGGCGGCTGGAGGATGTGCTTCGGAAGTACAGCGATCAGGGGAGCTACTTCTACAACGTTGTCGCATGGCTTGACCGTCTAATTTACGCTCCCGCACCGATTTCGAACTTTTACGAGACCGAGCTCGACAGGAAGATGGAAGCATTACTAAACCCTGCCTATGACACACTAGGTCCTGCCGCTTACACGTCGTGGTGGATTTGATCGAGTTCGTTGTTGTGAACAACGCTGGGTATTTTCCAAATCGCTCCATCGACGAACTGGATCTGCCATGTGGCGAATCCGCAGATCCTGGTTCGGTTTGCCGAACTCGGTATGTCTCACCTGTGCGATGCTCGACCTCCCAACGATGACACCCAGGTCGTGCGCAACTGCGCCAGTCTCGAGTGCCCGGCTCCCAAGGGAGTTCTTTCCGGACGGAAGTCTTTGCGGCAGATTATCGACCGCATCGCCGAGTCGGTGGGAAAACATCCACGTCAGTGGAATGACCCCGTTTTTGGAAAGCCAGTGCAACCATGAAGAAGCAGCGGTTTCGCGCGAGATTGTCTCGCGGACCTCGGCGATGGAACTGCCATAGAAGTCGTGGTTGCCAAGCACGAAGTAGATCGGTGCATGGAGGGCTTGCTCTATCTCAGCGAGAAACCGTGGCGCCGAGTCCGCTTCGCCGATATCCCCGGCCAGCAACAGTGCGTCGAGGTTTTGGTTGAGGAGGCTTTTGTAAAAGGCCGTGCGCTTCGGAAGTGAAACAAAATTGAGGTGGATTTCGGTGAGCCAGCCGAGACGCAAACGAACATTATGAGCCTCGGCAGACAGGCAAGCAAATCAGCTTCGGGTGTTCCCCCGGATTTACGCCGCCTTCATCGCTCCCGAGAATATTGGAGGGCGGTATGGTTTGAGGGAACCGGAGGACGCTCCATACTGATGCTGAGGGCCAGCCCGCCCCCAGTTCAAGTCGCGGAAGCCGTCTAGCTTTGCTTAAATCGGTGCCAAAGCCAAACAAGCAGCAGCACGCCGCTAATCGATACGAGGAATGGGACCATATCAATCATCGTCCACCTCCCGATTCAGGCATTCTGGGCCGAATTTGTTCCGATTGCAATGGTAACGAGAGATAGTGGCTCGCTCCCAACCGCCGATGTTCACTGTGACCGTCGGCGGACTCAGTCGGCCGCTTTATGCCTTGTTTTGTAATACCTGGATTGCATGCACGAAGCCGCAGTTGACCGCTAAGCCATCCTCTCGCTCTTGCCACTTCCTTAAGGATCGTCGCATTCTGCGCTAAGTCTTGCCCTCCTTTGGTAACTTGTTGGTCTCACTGGGTTGGTCGTGCATAGCATCTTATGCACACGCAGTTCCTCAGCGCAGTGCCAGCGCCAGCACCGGCACGAATCCTTTCTCGCCGACCGTAATCGCCCTCAGCCGATCCATCAATCGCTGGAAGATCCCCCGTTCCGGGTAATGATCGCTGTAGCTGACTCCCACCCGGCCGGCGTGACGCCAGATTTTGGCGGCCAGAAACAGAAAGCGCAGTCGCGAAGTCGCCAGCGTTGTATGCTTCAGTTCACTGGTGCTGGCCTTCTCCTCCCGGTTGAACAGCATCAGCCAGCAGTTCAGGTTGTAGGCCAGCATGGCCAGTTGAAAATGGTTGCAGTTCATAGCCCACTGGGCCGACGGATAGGCCGCCAGACCTGCATCATTTGTAATAACTCAGACTTGATCTGACATAGTTGGTTAGATCAAGCAGCCGCATCAGCGGCCGCGCCTCCGCCTACGCTCCGCTGCGCAGGGCTCCGCTCCGGCTCCGGCGCTACGTTCTGGAACGAGTCGAGCATTTTCTCTTGCGCCAAGTGTGCCGAGTCCGAGAAAGTCTGCATCGGGGTCTTGCCATAACAGTACTTTCCAGAATGTGTTCGTGTCAGATTGTACTCCCGCAGCCAGTCATCCAGATCCGCCTGTAATTCGTCGAGGCGCTGATAGAGCTTCTTGCGAAAGGCGGTGGCATAAAACTCTTCCTGGATGGTGCGATGGAAGCGCTCGCAGATACCGTTGGTCTGCGGATGCCGGGCCTTGGTGCGGCTGTGGTCGATATTCTCGACCGCCAGGTACAACTGGTATTCGTGATGCTCGCGCTGCCCACAGTATTCTGTACCGCGATCGGTGAGCACGCGCAGCAGCGGAACTTTCTGCTCCTCGAAGAACGGCAGCACGCGGTCGTTAAGCATGTCGGCGGCCACCAGAGCATTTTTGCGGTCGTAGAGCTTGGCGAAAGCGACCTTGGTGTACGTGTCGAGGAACGTCTGCTGATAGATCCGGCCCACGCTCTTGATCGTGCCCACGTAATAGGTATCCTGGGCTCCTAGGTAGCCGGGATGCGCGGTTTCGATCTCGCCGTGCGCTTCCTTTTCCTCGCGCGCCCGCTCCATGGCGCGGAGTTGCTCCTCGGTGAGAACGATGTGTTCCTGGGCGGCCTTGGCCTCGAGCGCCTTCAGCCGCTTACGAAACGTTTCCAGATCATGCCGGAGCCAGACGCTGCGAACGCCCGTGGGAGAAACGAATAGGCCACGCTTGGTCAGTTCGTTCGCCACACGCACCTGGCCCAAAGCCGGCTTCTCCAAGGCCATCTCCATAATGGCCTTTTCAACGTGATCCTCGACCCGATTCTTCGGACAAGGCTTGCGTCGGCTGATCTCGCGCAACGCCAGCTCGCCGCCCTTGTCGTACAGTTCTTTGAAACGGTAGAAACTATCTCTGGAATAACCCATCACCTTGCAGGCTTCCGAGACGCTGCCCAGCATCTCGCTGAGCTTCAACAGCCCTACTTTGTTCTTGATGATCTTCTGTTCGGTGTTCATCGCTGACACTCTCCTGACCGCGCTTCCGCGCAGTCTATCAAATGTCAGATCAAGTTGAGATTAGTACACATCATTATTAGCTTCCTTGATCAGGTTCTCGGCTCCCGCGCGCTGATTGTAAAACCACACCAGCAGATAAACCGGATCCTTCATATTGGTCACGAACACGCGATAGGTGTACTCCGGTGTGTCGAACAACTGGTACTGCTCGGTCTCATTCGATTCGCTCGGCTTGGCTCTCTTCTCGTACCGCAGCGCGAGGAAGCGATACGCCTGACCCCATCCCTCTGGCTGATAGCGGAACTCACACTGTCCATCCGCGTCGGTACGCGGCGAGCCCTTCCAGTCGGCTCCCTTCAACTCGTCCACCAACCGTGCGGTCTTGCGAGCCGACAGGACGAACTGACAACCCTGGCTTTCGTAAGCTTCCACCGCTTCCCAGCAATAGAAACCAGAGTCGGCCCGGGCGTAAATCGTCTGCGCCGGCTGCGGCAACGCGGCGAACACGCTCTCCAGATGCCGCGCAATCTGAGCGCCGCTGGGTCGGTCCCCGTTGTGCAGTTCGCCCGGCAATGTATTCCCGGGTCTCGGCCAGAAACGTCAGAATCGGCTGATAACTCTTCTTCCCTTTGTTCTTTGGGTTGTAGCCCTTGCGCGCTCCCATCTGGTGGCCGAATAGCGTGTGCACGGTGGTATCGGTGTCCAGCGTGACCGCCGTGAGTCGGACGTGCGCTGCCTCCCAGACTCGCTGGCGCATCACCCGCTGCACCTCCAGCAATTGCCGGGCGATCTGCAGATGCAGGGAAGCCAGAAACCGCCAGAAGGTGCACTGCGGTGGCAATCGCAGGACCTTCAAGATGCCCACCAGCATCGGCTCCCGCTCCAGGAACCGCAGATGGTTCAGCCGCGAAAATCCCACATACAGCGCTAACACCATGGCCAACACGAACTGGTACATGGTCATGGACCGCGTGGCCCGTTTCACCGTCAGCGTCTCTTCGACGACTTGTTGAAATGCCAACTTCTCCAGCATCGTGGCTACGGGGAGCAGGCCACCGTAGGCCGTCAGATTCTTGCTGTGGAAGTCATAAGGCGTGCCGGCCCCGATTTTGCTCGGCTCCGGAATAGCTGCTCCGGCCCCTTGTGGGGCGGCCTCTTTCTCGATATGCTGTCTGCTGCTGATAACCATTTGGGTGACTCCTGGAAATCGGTTCGCGAAGCGCCAACTTCGCAACCTTCCTGTTTTACTCCAGGATTTTCAGGGCCCCCAAATGGGCTCCTCCTTCAGCAGAGTCGAATCGACTCAGATCGCGTGCATAAATCCGCTTATAGACTTTGCCATCGGACACGAACACCGGCGCTGCACCGCCCTTAACGCACTTCACGGCACAGTCGGCATGGGCATCTTTTTCGCCTTTGGCGCCGCACTTGGAGTCGGAAATATATCCGGTCATGTCAGCGGCAAGTGATGTTACCGTGAACAGCGACAACATCAACACAAACGCTAGCACTATTCTCTTCAAAGCATTCACCTCCTCGCGGTTGAGCAACGCTTCCCTGAATATACTCCTGTGTCCAGTCGGGCGAGCAATACCCGAAGGTTGGATTCGGTCTCTTGTGCGAAGGGCACTTCTGTAGTGTGGGGAAATGTACTCTTAACGATAGTGTCCGTCGCGGCCCACTACCTGCGACGTTGAGAAGCGAACCCTGCACACCATCCTTACGCTGGCTGGCGCAACCTGCCAGCAGCTATTCACCGAACGTGTTCGCGGGGTTCGAGTCCGCGATTTCGAACTGGACGCAGTTTGGGCTTACGTGAAATGCCGCCAGAAACGGATCCATCCCAGAGTATCCAGCGCTACCATCTGGAACCAATTATCTTCCGGTGAGGGCGAAGCGGCGATGGGAGTGGTAGCATTCTCCCCATGACCACCAAACAGATTTCTCGCACCCTCGCGCTGATCTTCTTAGTCTGCTTCCTTGTGTCCACCATCTCATGAGCCATCTGGAAACATCTTGCGCATCTGGAGTGTGGCCATGCGCCGATACGCATTAAGGGGCACCAGCTCGCTGACGGTCTCTGGCGATTGAGCGCTGTCCAACTTTGATTCCGGCGGCATGGCACTGGCTTGTCGGTCCGTCCTTTGGGGTTTCGCTGTTTTTCAACGCTCCACCGTATCCGGTGTCTCAAAAGAGGCTCCCAAAGCCAGTCTGCAACATCCTGTTTCTGTTCGTTGGTACCGCCGGTTCATCGGACGTGTCGAAACCACAACCTTCCGTCACACCGATGACGGCACGGCGGCAACGAGGCTACCCTCCTGTGTTGCGTTTAACGTGGCGCAGTAGTATTCTGGAGTCGTGATTCGGTCCTTCCGTGACAAGGAGACCGTAAGAGTCTTCCGGCGTGAGTTCAGCCGGAAACACCAAAGTATCGCCCGTGTGGCGAAGCGGAAACTGGACCAACTCCATGCGGCAGCGACGCTCAGGGATTTAGGAGCCATTCCGGGGGATCGTCTGGAAGCTCTCGCCGGTGACAGACAAGGGCAGCACAGCATTCGGATCAATGACCAATGGAGGATCTGTTTCCGGTGGGTCGATTCTGATGCGAGTGACGTTGAGATCGTCGACTACCATTGAGGTTGAACCCATGAAGAAGAAGACGAAGACGATGCCTCCGATTCATCCGGGTGAAACACTTCGGGAGGACTTCCTGAAACCACTCGGCCTTACAGGGAACCGACTTGCTATGGAGCTAATCGTGCCAGTGACACGGGTGAATGACATTGTTCGGGGCAAACGAGCGATTACGGCAGACACCGCGCTCCGCCTGTCGCGCTACTTTGGAACGACGCCTCAGTTTTGGACCAACCTTCAGGCCAACTATGACCTCGAACTCGCAGAGGATGCCCGCGGTGCTGAGATTGCCGAGCGCATCAGGCCACATCATGCCGCCTAACCACCCTGGCCGCGTGCCGAGCCGGCCTGGATCCCCACACTGGACTGAACCCCTAAAATGAGACACTCGCAGTTGACACACTTTGCAGGGAAAGGAGCTGCGAGTGGCAACGAAGCGAAAAGGAAGGCATCCGGCAGCGTTCCGCCAGATGGCGGTGGAGCGCATGAAGCACTGCGAGAACATCGTGGCGCTGTCGGAGGAGTTAGGTATATCTCGACGCCTGCTGTATCGGTGGCGCCATCAACTTGACCCGATCAATGGCGGCCAGGAGCCGCCACCGGAAAGTCCGCGCGAATCCACTCTCCGCAAGGAGAACCACCAACTAAAACGGGTGTTGGCGGAGAAGACTCTGGAGGTGGATTTTTTCAAGGGTGCCTTGCAAAAAATCGAGGCTCGACGTCAGAAGAGCGACAGATCTGGCGCGAGGGCGTCTACGACCAGATCCGGGGAGTGATGTCGATGCAAGGCAGCTTGAGTATCGAGCGGATGTGTTACCTGGTGCAAGTCAGCCGGGCGGGATTCTACCGATCGCTGGCCGAGCAGATGCCAGTGGAAGAAGAGATGGAGGTGCGCTCCGCGATTCAGCGGATCGCTGTGGAACACCGGCGGCGCTACGGCTATCGAAGAATCACGGCGGAACTGCGTCGGTGCGGGATGCTAGTAAACCACAAGCGCGTGGCGAGGATCATGCGCGAGGACAACTTGCTGGCGGTGCAGCCGCGGGCCTTCGTGGTGACGACGGACTCCCATCACCAGTTGGAGGTCTACCTCAACCTGGCGAGCCGAATGAAACTGACGGGCATCAACCAACTTTGGGTGGCCGATATCACTTACATCCGATTGCACCGCGAGTTCGTTTACCTAGCCGTGATTCTGGATTCCTTTTCCCGCAAGGTGGTTGGCTGGGAGTTAGATCGAACGCTTGCGACCCGGCTACCAATGGCAGCGCTAGAGTGCGCGATTGCGGAGCGGAAGCCGCCGCCGGGTTTGGTCCATCATTCCGACCGCGGCGTGCAGTACGCATCTGGGGATTACGTGACGGTCTTGCGGAAGCACCAAATGATTCCGAGCATGAGCCGGCCAGCGAATCCTTACGACAATGCGAGTTGCGAGAGCTTCCTGAAAACACTGAAAGTGTACTAATCTCAACTTGATCTGACATTTGATAGACTGCGCGGAAGCGCGGTCAGGAGAGTGTCAGCGATGAACACCGAACAGAAGATCATCAAGAACAAAGTAGGGCTGTTGAAGCTCAGCGAGATGCTGGGCAGCGTCTCGGAAGCCTGCAAGGTGATGGGTTATTCCAGAGATAGTTTCTACCGTTTCAAAGAACTGTACGACAAGGGCGGCGAGCTGGCGTTGCGCGAGATCAGCCGACGCAAGCCTTGTCCGAAGAATCGGGTCGAGGATCACGTTGAAAAGGCCATTATGGAGATGGCCTTGGAGAAGCCGGCTTTGGGCCAGGTGCGTGTGGCGAACGAACTGACCAAGCGTGGCCTATTCGTTTCTCCCACGGGCGTTCGCAGCGTCTGGCTCCGGCATGATCTGGAAACGTTTCGTAAGCGGCTGAAGGCGCTCGAGGCCAAGGCCGCCCAGGAACACATCGTTCTCACCGAGGAGCAACTCCGCGCCATGGAGCGGGCGCGCGAGGAAAAGGAAGCGCACGGCGAGATCGAAACCGCGCATCCCGGCTACCTAGGAGCCCAGGATACCTATTACGTGGGCACGATCAAGAGCGTGGGCCGGATCTATCAGCAGACGTTCCTCGACACGTACACCAAGGTCGCTTTCGCCAAGCTCTACGACCGCAAAAATGCTCTGGTGGCCGCCGACATGCTTAACGACCGCGTGCTGCCGTTCTTCGAGGAGCAGAAAGTTCCGCTGCTGCGCGTGCTCACCGATCGCGGTACAGAATACTGTGGGCAGCGCGAGCATCACGAATACCAGTTGTACCTGGCGGTCGAGAATATCGACCACAGCCGCACCAAGGCCCGGCATCCGCAGACCAACGGTATCTGCGAGCGCTTCCATCGCACCATCCAGGAAGAGTTTTATGCCACCGCCTTTCGCAAGAAGCTCTATCAGCGCCTCGACGAATTACAGGCGGATCTGGATGACTGGCTGCGGGAGTACAATCTGACACGAACACATTCTGGAAAGTACTGTTATGGCAAGACCCCGATGCAGACTTTCTCGGACTCGGCACACTTGGCGCAAGAGAAAATGCTCGACTCGTTCCAGAACGTAGCGCCGGAGCCGGAGCGGAGCCCTGCGCAGCGGAGCGTAGGCGGAGGCGCGGCCGCTGATGCGGCTGCTTGATCTAACCAACTATGTCAGATCAAGTCTGAGTTATTACAGCTTATGACCGGGTTGTAGAAGCTATTTTTGCGATTCTGGCGTTCATAAAGGCCGTGGAAGCTCTCTGGGCGTCAGCAGCGGCGAATTTCCACGATCCGGCGCGCGTTGCTTGTCGATCACGAGGTTATTGTCGCGTTCGAAGGTTCGCCAGAAATCAGGCGGTACACGGGCTGTTTAGGCACCGTGCGCCTCCTTGAGCTTCGACCGGGTGGCGTCGTCCAGTTTTCCCGTCACCTTCAGCCCATGATCACACTGAAACTCCTCGATCGAATAACCTAGATGCTCCGTGTCTTCGTCACTCACCGGACCGGGATGATATCCGAGGTTGATCAACCGCCCCTGCCATCCCGACTCTTCGTCGTGCGGGTCCAAATACCCAATCTTGATGGGCAATTCCAGATCCAGATCGGGCACTCTCAATACACCTTTTTGGGCCGTGGCGGGAATCTCCTTTTCAATAAGCCCGCTGCCATTCGACTTCAGCTTGTAGATTTGGCCTTCCACCTCCAGCTCGCAATCCATATTGGGAACGGGCTCATTGTCGAAATCGCGCAGGACCAGGCGTAACTTCAGCGGCTCCGCGTTAATCTGAAAGCGATGGACGCGGGTGGTGGCAATGGATTCCTTCTTCTCGGTCTTGTCGGGAATGTAGATCGAATCGCCCGGGAAGAGCACATGCGGATTGATCCGCTTTTGCTTGAGCGCAGCATTCTTGGGATGGTCCCATATAATACGGTAATCCCGGAATCCGAACTTGTTGGCAATGTTGAAGACGTGATCGCCTGGGCAAACGGAGTAGCTCTGAGGCATGGGATGCTTACTCTATGCTCGTTTCCACTCTCTGGCATCGTAATCTGGGAATGAGACCTCGCACGTGCCTGGATCGATTCCCGGCACGCGCACTGACCCGTTCTCGTCAGTTACGCCCTCCCGCACGGAGCCATCGGTAATCTTCATGCGGTAACTCGCTCCGGCGACCGGGCTCCCTTTCTGGTCCACCAACTGGATCTCAATCCAGGTTTTCTCATTCTTCTTCGCCAGCCTCGCAGCGGCTGCGGCCTCCTCAAGAGCCTTGCGCGGCGCTGCAATGATGCTCCAGTCGGTCGGCTTGGCCTGCACCAGAAGCCGTCCCCTCCGAAATGCTTCTTCCACGCGCGTTAGGACTCGGGTGCTCAAGCCACCGGCAAAGAAGGTCCCGGCCCCAACGGCTGCGCATCGAAATTCCGCCGAGTACATGGCGCAAAACGCAGCCCTGTTACGCGAATCGTTTTGCCAGCGGCGCAACTCGACGGGAAGCGCGGCCCGAAAAATTTCACCCGCGCGCACATCGCGGCGCCGGACGATCAGCGCATCGCCACCGCGGCCTTTCAACGTCCAGCATCTTCGCCAAGGCAAACCCTTCTGGGGGGCTGCGGCCGCGCCAGCTTGCATAGGCGAATGGTAGTTCGAAATCGTGCCTCCGGTCAAGCACTGAGCGCAGCGCCGGCCTGCATTTTCTACCTTCGCCGCGTGGCGGGTGGGGTACAATACACGTCGCGCGAGTCGCACGACACGGGATGAGTCGTTCGGCTCGCTGGAGTGTCAGGATGGACGACTCGAATTCCGAGCCAAAACCGGACCAGGCAGCCACACCTCCTGGCGGGGCCATTCACCTCGACACCGGAGGTGGTAGGGTAGCTTCGCACCCGCAACGTCTGGTTCAGGCGTTGCTGGTCGCGCCCACCACCACGAGCGAGAACAACACCCTAGGGCTGGACCTGGTCGCAGTCGCCTGCCTCAGCCTCCACGATGTTCTGTTCGAGTTTGATTCGTCCTTCCCGCTGCCCACTGCGGCAGAGATGCTGAAGGAGTTGCCCGGTTTGCGGGAGAAGCACCAGAGCTCGAAGGGCGAACTGCCGCCGCTTTCCATTTTCGGGCATGCCGACCCCGTGGGCGGTGATGTTTACAACAAGCCGTTGAGCGGCCGCAGGGCGCGAGCGATTTATGGCGTCCTAACTCACGACTTGAACGTGTGGCAGCAGCTTTTCAACGAGGAGTGGAAATCGAAGAATGGGCTTCAGCTCCTGCGTGACAGTGCCGGCCAGCCTGACGGCACGCCGCTCAACGCTCTTATTCAGGCTTATATGACGAAGCTTTTTCCGGGTAAACTCGCGAAGAGCGAATTTCTTGGAAAGGGGGCGGATCCCAAAGGCAAGGCGGATATCCAGGGTTGCAGCGACTTCAATCCGCTGATCATCCTTTCGCAGGATGAGAGCGCTCACCTCCCGCACCGCAAGCGGAATGAACTGAACCAGCCCGATCGCCGCGTAGTCGTGTTCCTTTTCCGTCCGTGTATGATCATCCGGCCGGCGCTCTGGCCCTGTCCAACCGCGGACGATCCAGCCATTGCCGCCTGCAAGAAACGATTTTTCGGGTCGCCGAAGACGGGCGAGCAGCGCATCAAGGCGGGAGCAGAACGGCGGGACTTCACCAGGACCGCCGATACCTTTGCGTGCCGTTTTTATGATCGGGTAGCCCGATTGTCGCCGTGCGAGCGGATCATCCGCTCTTTCCGTATCCGGCTGTTCGACAATCTCGGCTTGCCCGTGAAGAACGCCCCTTACTTAGCGAGCGAAGGTACGCCGGCGCAGGGCACGGCCGGGCCTGGAGGAGACTTGGCGTTGGCCAACGTGGAGGTCCCCAGCACATGCACCGTGCATTGGAGCCGGCCGGAAAACTTCAAAGGTTCGGTGGCGCCCGGTGGGAGTCCGAAGCCGGAAGACTTTGAGTTCTCGCTGGATGTCTTCATCGATGTCGATGCACCCGAGAGCCAGGACGCCGCTCCGCAAGACGGCAGCTCAACACCAGACCCCAAACAGATCGCAGCCCAACGCCGCTTGTCCAATCTGGGCTTTGACATGGGGGATTCGCCGGAAGACAACATCCGATTCTTCCAGCGCGAGTTCGGGGCGTTGGAGACCGGCAAGCTCGAAGACGTCGAGGACGTGCTGACCAAGCGGCACGATCTGTCGGATCCGCCCACGCGGTATAGAACATCCAGCGGCCCATCGCTGCCGCCCGCGCCGCCGCAGGCTCCAGGAGATTTTCCTCCGGACCCGGTGCCGCAACCTGAAGACGTCTAGGGAGAAGCACCGAATGGCAAACGGGACCCCGCCGCCCCCACAGCCCACACCGGCCAAGACTCCTACCGTGGATGAGGCTCTAGATGAACACTCTGCTCTCATTTACAGTCCGAAAGCGCCGCTGGCGGGGAAATTCAGCCCAAAGGGATCTACACCACCACCGGATCCCGATCAGGTCCGGAAGGATGATCGGGCGGTGTGGGCTTTTGTTCCCGATAAGTTCGACACCGCCAAACCCGAGCTGCTGATCTATTTTCACGGGCACAACTATTTCGTTACTGCCAGGCGGAACGGCTCAACTGTCGAAGCCCGGCGTCCGGACTGGATCACGACCAACGACAACAATGACCAAACCAGAGCGGCTACGAAAGGCGCAGCGCAAGGGCCTGCTGGAACCTTTTATAAGTTGGATCAGCTCGATCCCGCGCTACCGCATCATCCATTGGCGCTGGCGCCCGAGGATGGCCATCGCACCCATGATCTGAAGGGCGTGTTTGAGAAGGATGCAAGTGGAAAAACAGCTCTGGGCACGGACGGGAAGCCAATTCCAGTTCTCCAGAAGGGCCCGGACGGAAACGTAATTGTGGGTCCGGACGGGAAGCCGAAGCAGGTAATGGAATGGGACGGATTTTGGGTCAAAGAGAGCGACGTTGGAACTCTGTCCGCCGCCAGCGGCTTGGGAGACCTGATCACCAACGTTTTCGCGCGCCTGTTCGTGCTACCGGTGGTGCCGCTCAACGGAAAAAACTACCTTACCAAACAGATCGTCGCGAATGACGTGAAGCGTTTTTTCCTGACCGGCCATTCCGGCGGAGGCGTACCGCTCGACAAAGCCACCGTCTCCGACCTGGCTCTCAAGGTTCCGACGACTCTCGTATATCTGGATGCGACTTACGGCAAGTACAGCCCCGAAGTACGAAAGTTCTGCGAAACCGTGAAACTGGGCAACGGCAAGGACGAGAGTTCCGTGGTTATCATCTTCAATAAGGATAGTGGAACCGCGGACCAGGCGAAGGCAATTGTTGACGAACTCAAAGAGCCAAAGATGACAGATCCCAGAAACCCAAAGAGGCTTATCCCCGACCCAACGAAGAAGGTTTTCGCTGTCACGGAGTTAAACCACACGGGCGCTGCAGACGTGCCCGCCGTTGAAAGCGCGTTGCGGAGCAATCCGATTGTCGTGATCAAAACCACCACTGCGCACGACTCGATTCCGCAAACATTTATTCCGATCGTGGTGAAAAACACTTCCAGCGTCTGATTGGGGAGATACAGGCTTTTCGGCGAGCGCTAACGCGAGCGACTTGGAACAGGGGGTTGCGTTGCAAAAACAATTCTGTCGGCGAAACCGAACCAACCGCCAATCTCGTCGGTCGACTATTCAGCTTTTATCCCAGGATTTCCCGGATGAACTGAATCTGCCCAAGAACGTCCAAGGTCTTTGCGGGTTCAGACATACCATTCAACCACCAGCCGAACGCGTTTCTTCTAAAATCGGCCACTTGGCCGTAGAACGCTGGTAACTAGCCAGTGGGCAGAAATCTTTGGGTCCTACCTCTACCGTCAGTTTCTGGTGCCAGTGACCGCCCTGACCGCGGCCGGGAAGTATGTTGGGAACGGTGACTGGATTGTCACGAAGGAAAAATTCGATGCATGGTGGCTTCACGCCGGTGGCCGCACTGGTCCTCTAGCTGTCCGCCTGGATCGCGACCCAGGAGCGTCGCCGGAGAAAAGCGTTAGGCCACGCAAACTCTGGCGATATGACAAAGGCTTCGTCGGCGTGATTCCGTCGCCGCTGCTCTATGACGGCGTCTTGTAATTTCGTCAAGAATGGGGGCATTCTGACCACACTCGACCCGGCCACGGGTCATGTGTTCAAGGCGGGCCGGGTCAAGGCGGCTTTGGGGGATACTCCGCGTCGCCGGTGGCCGCCGACGGCAAGGTTTTTCTCGTCAGCGAGGATGGAAAAGTTGCCGTTGTGAAGGCCGGCCGTGATTGGGACGTACTGGCGGTGAATGATCTGGGCGAAGGCACCTACGCGACTCCCGCACTCTCGGAAGGCCGAATCTATATGCGAACGGAAGAAGCTCTGTACTGTTTCGGATCGTCCCGCAATCACTGAGCGGCCGTGCTCCACCGTTGACTTAGAATTACCTATGCTCCAGCTTCGGTACAGTGCTTTGATCCGGTTCATGTTGCGCGCCAGATCCTTGCCGATCGCCAGGTAACTGCGGCACAGCTCCTTCAATGTTCGGAGTCCGGTCTCGCCATGATGGACCGCCGACAGAAGTCCCGCACGTAACAGCTCGGCCAGCTTGCGCGCGAGCGCGAAACCCACGGATCGCGAGCGACCGCTTTCCGCAAGTGCGCGCTGCCGTAGCCTCGTCAGATGCTGCGCGCGAGTCTATTCCGCTGCCAGCCATACACATCTTTTTCGAGCCCCTGGCCTTGTTAACTATCCAGTGGGCAGAATTCTTTGGGCCCCCGCTAGTTAACGGGCAGCTTTGCGCACACGCGGGGCTCGATAAAAACCAGCCGCAGTTTCCCGATCCCGAGCACAAGTCGTTTGCAATCAATATTCGACACTCCACATGTCGCTTGCATAGCCGGAGTTTGCAAAACGTGGTCAGTATCATTATTAGATCGGCGGCTGCGAGTCGGGCGTGTTAACAAGCCGGGGGGCGCTCGCAAATCTTTGGGGACCCAAAGAAATCGGGCCACCCTGACGTTAACAGGCCGAAATGGGGCGACCACCCCGACGATCAGAGCACCTTCGGAGACGCCTTGGCCACGCCCGGTCTCAGCTCCACCGGCCAGTTTTTTTCTACCTGTCCTTCGCCATTACTCCATCCGCCCCTAACAGATTGACTTCACAGCGGATGAAGGCGAACAATCGGTACACATGCCAGGCGTTCTTTTGTCTGTGATTCGATTCGCTCGACTCCTGCTGAGCGGCCACCAAGCTGTTGCCATTGAAAACGCTGCGCTCCGACTGCAACTCGCAGCCTTCCGGCGCAAGCGCAAACGACCGGTGCTTACCTCCTTCGATCGGCTGTTCTGGGTCGGTTTGTCCCGCGTTTGGCGCACCTGGCGCGGCCCGCTGTTCTACGTGCAGGCCGACACGGTTGTCCGGTGGCAGCGGGAGCGCTTCCAGAAGTTCTGGGCGCGTCTGTCCAAGGTGGACCTCCGGCGCTGCGGCCGGCCTGCGACCACCGTCGAGATACGCCGACTCATCGAGCGCATGGTGGCGACCAATCCGCTGTGGCGTGCGCCCAGGCTTCACGGAGAATTGAAGATGCTCGGCATGCGGATCTCCGAGCGCACGGTCTCCCGAATTCTCCGCACACTCCGCCGGCCGCCGACTCAGACCTGGAAGACATTTCTTCACAACCACATCGGCCAATTGGTGTCGATTGATTTCTTTACCGTGCCGACGGTCACCATGCGGGTGCTCTTCGTATTCGTCATGCTGGAGCACCGCCGTCGTCAGGTGCTGCATTTCAATGTGACCGAGCATCCGACGGCAGCCTGGACGTCGCAACAAATCGTCGAGGCCTTAGCCGATCGGGATGCGCCGCGATATCTCATTCGCGATCGCGATAGCATCTACAGCGACGACGTCAGTGTGCGGATCTCGTCAATGGGCATTGGAGAAGTACTCACCGCGCCCAGGAGTCCCTGGCAGAATCCGTATGTCGAACGACTGATCGGCTCGATACGAAGAGACTGCTTGAACCATTTCGTCACCCTGAACGCCAGGCATCTGAAGCGAGCCCTGGCTTCGTATTTCGGTTACTACCATAGGTCCCGAACCCATTTGGGGCTCGACAAGCAATGTCCATTCCCTCGGCAAGTGTCGAGCACAGGAAGGATTATCGCAATCCCTCAGGTGGGCGGCCTGCATCATCGCTATGAACGCGTTGCAGCGTAGTGACATGGGTGCGGACGCATTTTTGGCGAATGACAGGTCTAGGATGCTGTCCGCGATGGTGGGATCGCCGATCTGTTCGTGCCAGTGCGCCACGGGCATCTGTGAGGTCAGTATGAGCGAACGGCGCTCATAGCGGTCATCACAGATTTCCAGGAAGTCGCGCCGCTCAGCATCTTTCAAGGGCGCCATGGCGAAGTCGTCCAGCAGCAGAACATCGATGCGAGAGAGCCGGACCAGAAAACGGCCGATGCTGCCGTCGGCATGCGCTCCCGCCAGTTCGCGGAACAGTTCTGAAGTCCGCTTGTGCAGAACCGAGAAACTGTCGCGACAGGCTTTCTGCGCCAGCGCACATGCCAACCAGCTTTTGCCGATGCCGGTTGGCCCGATTAGTAGAACATTCTGGTGTTGGCGGATCCACTCGCTGCTGGCCAAGGTGCGCATCAGCTTGCGATCCAACCCACGCGGGTGCTGGTAATCGATATCCTCTATTACGCCGCGCTCCTTCAGGTGGGCCGCTCGTAGGCGCCGCGCCAGGGCGCGGTTCTCTTTCCAGAGCCATTGCTGATCGACCAGCAGCGCGAAGCGTTCCTCGAAGCTGAGTTGGCCCGCATCCGCGGTTTCCAGTTGGGCGCGGAAGGCATCCGCCATCCCGTGCAGTTTCATGGCGTGAAGTTTTTCAATCGTTTGTTGATTCAACATGCGGATTCCTTTCAAAGTGGCACTACTGCACCAGCGTGGTGGGCGGATCGTAGTAATGAGGCCCACGGACGTTTTCATGTTTGGGACCGGGATGAGCAGCTTCTGGTTCGAGCAGCAGTTGGCGATCGAGCGAGTTCTTCAGGATGGATTTCAGACTTTGATAAGAGAAGGTTTGGAGTTGGACCGCCCGCTGGCTTGCGGCTTCGAGCCGCGCTCTGGAGTAGATCTTTTCCAGACGCAGGATGCCTCAGCAGGCACGGTAACCCATCTCGGGGTGCGGTTTGCGCTCGAGGATGGTCCGGACTACCTGCGCCGTCGCGGCACCGGTGCCTTCAGCCCAGTGGATCAACCGCGACGGAGTCCACTCCAGATGCGCTTGGTGGCTCTTGGGCATGTGTCCGCCGACTGTCGTGTGCCGATAGGCGATGCTGTTGCGCGCGTGCGAGGCAACGCGCTTGCCGCCATGGAAGATCTCTACCGTGGTGGCGGTGTAACGAGCTTCCAGCTTTTGGCCGGCCAGCTGGTAGGGAACGCTGTAATAATGACGTTCCACCTCCACGTGGTAATCGATGGAGGCACGAACGGTTTTCCAATAGGCCAGCACGTAGTGCTCGGACGGCAGTGGTTGCAATGCCGGTTGATCCAGTTCAGAGAACAGGCTGGCACGCGAGCCCTCGCGTTTCCGGAACGGGCGATGATTCAGTTTCTCTAGTAGGTCTGCAACGGCCTCATTGGCCTCGGTCAGTGAGTAGAACTTATGATGGCGCAGCGCGGCGACGATCCAACGCTCCGCTATCAGAACGGCGTTTTCGACTTTTGCCTTGTCGCGCGGCTTTCGAGGACGGGCGGGCATGACGGCGACCGCATAATGGGTGGCCATGTCGAGATACGTGCGGTTCAGGTCCGGTTCATAGCGGCAGGCACGGTCTACGCCGGTGCGGGGATTATCTGGAATGACCAACTTGGGTGCACCCTGGAAGTACTCGAAGGCCGCCACATGACTGTCAACCCAGTTCCCCAGGTCCTGGCTCAACGTGGCCCGCGCGAAGGTGTAGGTGCTGTGGCATTGAACGGACCCTGATGGGTGACATCGGTGCCGATTCGTTCCCAGTCCGGCCCTAGGGCCCCCGCACCGTCAGTACGTATCCAGCTCTGCAAATCCGTGGTCGGCCCGCCAGGGAATTGGAAGGCTGTTCCCTGGGATACAATGGGCTTCGGGGCCGAAAGCCAAAGGAAATTTCCACTCGCCAGGCCCACCTCGGGACGGAAGAAATCGTGATCAGTAGCTCCCACAGCGAAAGGCTCTGTGAAGGTGACGTTGAACTGTACTTCTTCCCCGGTGACCGCACCTTCGCCTCCAGTGAATTGATTGGGAAGTGCGTTGATGCCATTTACCACAGAGTTGGCGGCTGTGAAACTCGGATTCAGGATACTAGCCGAGCGAGCCTGGCTGTGGATCGCAATCCGCTCCCGGCATGCACTTCGACTTCACGGCCGCGCTCGCGCACCCACACCGATGGCCGGCATATTTCCACGGCACTGAATACCGGCTGCCTTGCCAGGACACATACGCATCTCGTGCCACCTTGCGCAGCTCATCATCTATATACGGATACGGTGGACGCCCATCCATCGGCTGCAGACTAAACTGATCCACGTTCCAGCGCACGGCCACTTGCTCATGCGTGTTCCAGACCTCGACACAAATGGCGCGTAGCTCAAGCGAAGGGGATTATCGCCGGCTCGTCTCTCGGCGCCGGGAGGTATACTGACCGATGCTGTTAGCCAAGAAATCTTGTCGAACACATAATCCCAAAGGAGAACCCTAATGAGTCTGACGCCCGACCAGGCAAAAGTAATCGCGGATTACACCCTCACCGACTACGAGCACGAACGCGCTCCCACGAAGCGCGTAATCAGCGCCGTCCCCGCCGGCCAGGAAAGCTATGCTCCTAGCGCCAAATGCATGACTTCTCTGGATCTGGCCTGGCATCTCGCTAGCAGTGAGCTGTTTTTCCTAAACGGCGTTTGCAGCGGTCAATTCAGCGCGGGCGAGTCCAAACGCCCGGATCAAATCCGCAATGCGCAGGACGTGCTGGCCTGGTATGACGAGAATCTCCCACCCGCGGTCGCGCGCGCCCGCCAACTCTCGGCTGAACAATTAGCCCAAGTCATCGACTTCTTCGGCATGATGCAGTTGCCCGGCGTGGTCTCCTTGACCCTCATGGTCAAACACAGCGCGCATCACCGCGGCCAGCTTTCGGCCTACCTGCGGCCGATGGGGGCAAAGGTGCCCGGCATCTACGGACCCAGCGGGGACACGCAGTAGGCGCTTGTGGCGCAAGCACGTTGCAGATGGTAGAGAGTTTTGTGGTCTGGGTAGCGCTGTGCTATCTGCTATGACTTCTTCGCAGTGGCCACCTATTGGCCTTACACGTGTATCGAAATGGCCCTATGGACCAAATCCCGAGAAATGAATCCAGAAACTCAGCATTCCAAAGCGACGTTGGTTGGCTTGGCAAGGTGGGCGTCGGAACAGCAACTACTCCCTAGTCACTTAAACGCTGACGCGCTGGTCCATCTGCGCAAACTCTTTTGCTCACCTAAAGAGTTCAGTGTGGTGCTGACACCGGGAATGGCCGTTAATGCATTTCGGCTATTGGTTGAAGCTGTAAACCATCTCTGGCCGTTGGACTTAGCGTAAGAATCCCTCTCTTTCTCCCGCCCGCTTCGCCTCGCCCACCGAATTTGATCGAGTGCGACCTTGGAAAACGTAACCTTTCGATTGTGCCTGCAAAAGACCCGGAAACGCGCCGTGGACGCATCGGTCACATGTCAATCGGTTCCGTCACGAGGAACTCTCAATCCGCAGTGGCCGGCATCGTAGCGCCGGCACGCACTACCGTCTCCGCCGGGTAATCTCGGGCACTCGATCCGGTGCTGGCGCGTGATGGATGGTGTTAGGCGGCCCGGCGTTCGTAATGATGGTGTAGACCACCGACTTCGCGAATCTCGACCACCTTACCTTCGGCAGAAGACTGCATTCGTCGCGATCGCGGGGCGTCCTTGCCGAGCGACAGGTGAGTGCGCCAATTATGGTAATAGGAAGTGTACGACGCGAGCGCACGATGCAGAGAGCGTTCGCTGAAGACGATGATATGATCCAAACACTCGCGGCGAATGGACCCAATGAGCCGTTCGACATAGGCCCTTTGCCACGGAGATCGCGGCGCCGATAACACTTGTTTGATCCCCATGGCCTTCACCTGGTCGACGAAGTCGTTCCCGAAGATCTGGTCCCGATCGCGCAGCAGATAGCGAGGTGCACTGTTCCACGGAAAGGCTTCACGAAGTTGCTGGCCGGTCCACTCCGCAGTCGGATGAGCAGTTACGCCGAAGTGGAGAATGCGCCGCCGGTCGTGCGCCAACACCAGAAAAACATAAAGGATGTCAAAGCGGATCGTCGGCACCGTGAAAAAGTCTACCGATACCATATTCTTCACATGATTCTCAAGGAACGTCCGCCAAGTTTGTGAGGGGGGTCTTCGATGTCGCACCATATATTTGGCTACGGTGGGTTCGGTAATCTTAATGCCCAGCTTGAGCAACTCGCCGTGAATGCGTGGCGCACCCCAGCGCGGGTTGTTGCGGCTCATCATCCGGATCAGGTCTCGAACCTCTTGCGGCACGCTGGGCCGACCTGGCTTGCCGCGGCGGATTCTCCACGTCCAGAACAAGCCAAAGCCTTTACGATGCCAGGCGATAACTGTTTCGGCCTTGACAATCATCAGGGCGGATTTCCAGTCGCCCCACACGCGTAGCAACCAGACCCAGAAGATTCGATCAGCGGGCGTCAGTTTCAACCGTTTGGGAGCCGAACGCCGCAAGACGGCGAGTTGTTGCCGCAAGGCGAGGTTTTCCAGTCGCAGTTGGCTCGAGGTTTTAAACACTGAGGCGAGCGCACCGAGCACGTTGAACAGGTGTTGTTGCGCCGACCGAAGGAGCAAATGAAAATCGATCAACTTAAATGATTGCAGATCCGATCGGAATATTTTGGAGGGACAATCGATTTCCGCGGATACGGAAAGTCGCACGGCGGAGATTAATCCTCGTCCGGTGGCGGCGAGAAGTACCAGGATATTCTGGCGGCGATACGATACCTTCGGGAAAACGGTGCCAAGACCGTCAGCGTGATTGGCGCCAGCATGGGAGGCGGCGCCGCGGCCACCGCGTTGATCCACGCGCGGCCCGGCGAAGTCGATCGCCTGGTTCTGCTGGCTCACATGTCGGTGGCGGAGCCCGAGCGGCTTACCGGCCCGAAGCTATTCGTGACCAGCAGCGGTGATGGACTCGCCGCCAAGGTTAGGGAACAATTCGAAAAGGCGCCGGAGCCCAAAGAGCTGGTGATCCTGGACGGCTCGGCCCACGCGCAGTTCCTCTTTGAGACGGATCAAGGGGAACGCCTGATGAACAAGTTGTTGGATTTTTTGTCGAAACCCTGACTGATGAAGTGGTGACAAAACGCTGTTCCAGCCTGGGGTAGCGGCATCCGCGTTGCGGCCTGAAAAACAACAGTAGTCTAATTGACAGGAATACGATACCAGAAGATGCGCCTGCGCGCGCGTGGTTCTGGACCTTGCAGAATAGTCGGAGAGGAAAAGGGATGATTGCCGCCGATGTGGCTTGGCCCAAAAAGACCAGAGAACTGCGCACGCTGCACCTTGATTCCACAATTTGGAACGACTTTAAGTTTCGGGACGACGATATCATCATTTCGACTTACGGCAAGTCCGGTACAACCTGGATGCAGCAGATCATTTCACAGATACTCTTCGCAGGCGACACTGAGCAGGACACACAGGCAATGTCTCCGTGGATCGACTATACGCTGCCGCCGAAGGAGGTAAAACTGGCGGCGGTGGAGGCGCAGACGCACCGCCGCTTTGTGAAGACTCATCTTCCCGTCGATGCCCTGGTGTACTCACCGAAAGCCAAATACCTCTACATCGGCCGTGACGGCCGCGACGTCTTATGGAGTCTCTACAACCACCATGCGAACGGCTCTGAAGCCATGTACAACGGCTTGAATAACAGGCCCGGGCGGGTAGGCCCTCCGCTGGAGCCTCCTCCGGCTGACATCCGTGAATACTGGCGCACCTGGCTGGAACGGGACGGACACCCGTACTGGCCTTTCTGGGAAAACGTCCGCAGTTGGTGGGCGATCCGCAATCTCCCAAATATTTTGATGGTCCACTACGACGTTCTGCGAAGAGAGATGCCCGAACAGATACTCCGGATAGCCCGATTTCTGGACATCCCGATTGACGAGACGAAGTGGGATGTCATCGTCGAGCACTGCACTTTCGACTGGATGCGGGAGCACGGCGAAAAGATTGTTCCCATGCATGGGGCGCTGTGGGTAGGTGGCACGAAAACGTTTCTAAACAAGGGCATCAGCGGGCGGTGGCGAGCAACCCTCACTTCGGAGGAATCGGCGGAATACGAGGCCAAAGCCCTCGCCGAACTAGGGCCCGAATGTGCTCGCTGGCTTGCAACTGGCGAGTGGGGTAGAGAGTGAGCGAGGATCTCCTGATAAAGCTGCTTGATTTGCGAGCTTCCCGTGACGAAGAGGGAGCGCGTCTCAGCCCACGGACGGTCTAGCCCAAGTCACACAGAAAATCGGCGCCAACTCGACTCAAAACGGCTTTCTGTTCCACGATGATCCAGCGGAGCCTGGGGATTTTCACTGGTGTGATCCAAACGAACGGCGCTGGCTGGATGTCATCAGGGGACCCGGTGACTGTCGAGACGCCCGCCAGGATTTCGTCGCGCACCGGCGAGCTTAGCCCCGTCTCAAAATTGAATAGCTGAGCGCAACACAAGCGACCCGTAAGCAAGTCGCCGTCTCCAGGCTAAAGGGACGGCGGAAACGGCTATTGTGTATGTCATCGAATCCGACAGACACAGATAGCGTCTCCGGCCGCTCAGACAACGCTAGGATGGCTCTCAAATAGCCAACTTCGCCATGACCCGTAGCGATAGTTCTGCCGAACTGCGCTTCACAACTGCGTTCTCGCTTTGAATCAATTGACGGAAACTGAATGCGCCGGTGCCAACCAAGGGCACTCCAGGAGAAGTCTAGGACCGCGACATTGAAAGCAGTTGTCTCCCCGATGTTCCGAATAACAATCATATCTGACCCGTGGTCACGCGACTGCCACTCCATCAGAATTTCCGCTGCAGCACCGTCGTCGCCTCCCTAATCTTTTCATTCGGATGCAATCTCTCCACAATTATGTCCCCATCGAGCGCCAAGTCTGATCTGGGCTCTATGCCCGAGTTGGGGATAATCTTCCATCTCTTTTTCGCCAAGCGGCAAATATTGCCCAGACTGTTGCCGCGCTCAGTTCCAACTGAAAGATAGCCCTCAGTTGGCGAAGTGATTGCTCTATTTCATAAATAACGGAGTACAACATGCGAAAGGACACAGCAGCAACCTGGCTGTCGCCACTGTACGCCCTGTTACGGTACTCACCCACGCGCGGGTGATGGTGCTGTAAAGCGCCTCATCTGCTTTCACCTTGCCGAAAGCAGCAAAAAGGATCCCCAGGAGGCCCGAAAAGATGCACACGTCAGAAAGTCTTATTACCAACGAACGCTTACGACAACCCGCGCCTATCGATTATGATCCTGTCATTAGTTTGGCAGTCAGTCCCTTTGAGGCGGATCTCTCATTTCTGCAACGCATGTTCGACGATGCTGACTGGAAGCTATTTACGGCGCATACATACAAGGAGGGAATGGCTCAACTGAGCCGTGAGCTGATTCCAGTTGTGCTCTGCGAGTGCCAGTTGCCTGATGGCAATTGGAAAGATGTACTAAGCCGACTCGCATCCAGCCTGGAACCGCCTCGATTGATAGTCGTGTCAGATCACGCTGATGAGCGTTTGTGGTTGGAAGTACTCAACCTCGGTGGTTTCGATCTGCTCGCAACGCCCTTCCGTGAAGTCGAGGCGGGGTATGCAATTGGGACGGCGTGGCTCGATCGGAAATACGCGCGGCACCAGGTCGCGCCTCTAAGGCACGGCTTTTCAGTTCGTTAGCGATCATGGCACCGAAGCTGCCATCTGTCGGGAATGGCGATGAATAGCTGGTGCCACACTAGGGGACCGGTTGTGCGTGATAGCGCTGGTGTAACGCGCCAGCATACATAACGATAGGAGGCCCTCAATGACGAATAAAACCGAACTTCTAACGGGAGTATATCTCAGCAGTCTAGATACAGGCTCAGCCGTCGATCTTGAGACCAAGAGCCGCCACTATCGGATCGAACATTTGGAAGGTGATCGGATACGCATCTCCGGTCACCCGCAGTGGTGCCCCACCCCTGTCCTAGCCCGGCTTCACGGATCAAGGGTGGGGTCGGGCGAGTTCGAAGATGGTTACATTGGGTGCGGGATGCGTCTAGTGTTTGAACGATTGGATAATCATATTCCGATCACTACTTCGGAAATCACGGACATTCGGGTGGTCGACCCGCACTAAGACTAAGAGGAACACCTGGGAGGCGCTGCCGGGATTTATCGCATTCCTGCCGTCCGAAGCGAGCGCCGCGGGATGAGCAGTGCGGGCTGGCCCGGCCGACACGCCGCTTCGTCAAACGTAGTAGCTGTGTGTCCTGAGCTTTTTATGTCGAATGAAAAGAGTCTAAGTAAGAACGACGTTTCACGCTTTCTGCTAGGGCTGGGGATTGGGCTTATTGTCGGTATCATTTTGAAGCTGCCGTCGGACGACTACTCTCGGAGATCCCGAGAGAGTGCCGCAACCCCCAAAAGTGGATCACATGGCGCGCCGGCACATCAAGGCGATGAGGCGATTCAAGAGTCCAAGCAGGGTTGAGCCATTCGGCGAGCATTCGCTAAATTGCGCGCTCCTCCCGGCAGCATGGCAATGCGTGGTTGAAAAAAACTCTCGACCTGCTGCCGATGTTCCGCATCGCAGAAGTCCGCGGCGGTAAGTGGAAGCACTGCGCCGAAGTTGCAGAGAAATTGCAAAAGGCGTCGCAACCTCTTCTTCCCTGAAGACCCAAAAGAAACCTTCACCAGGGCCACTCTTGCGGGTATCTCTCATCAACCAGGTCTTGCAGACTCATTGGATTCATCGAGAGGTTGTTGCTTACGACTTGGCGCACATCCGATTAGGTGAGGAATAACACGACGATGTACGCGAAGCAGGGCCCTAACAAAGTAAAATACCTCAAAGGCTGCGCGGGACTAGACCGGAATAATCTGTCAATGGCAAACTTTCGCTTACGCGGATGGAAATAGTTTAGCTCGCTGGCCGAACATCAGAAGAAACGGGGAAGAGGAATTGTGAGACTACGTCTAATTACTGCGCTGGCGGCGCTGTTGGCGACGCCCCCGCTGACGAATGCGGCGCAGCGACCGCGCCCTAACATAACGGTTGCATCCGGTGATCAGGTCTTCACGCATATTGCGGACGGCGACCAGTGGACGACTTCGTTCACGCTGATCAACATTGACACCAGTCCAGCCAACTACACGCTCAGTTTTTACGACGATAATGGAAACCCCCTGAGCCTGGGTATTTCGGGGCTGGGTACGGCGACTGACATTTCAGGGACTCTTCCCGTGAACGGGTCGGTCGTCTACCAGACCACTGGGGGTGTGGGCGTGCTGCAGGGATGGGCATACCTGGCCTATGACCATGTCATCGCGGGCACTGCCGTTTTCACCCGCCGCCTGCCGGGCAACGCGGTCGACTTTGAGGCCGCCGTTCCGCTTGAGTCGCAGTTTCAAGACCGCTTTGTGATCGCATTCGACAATGCCGGCGGCTACTACACAGGCATCGCGCTTGTGAATGCTTCGAGTAGCAGAACCGAAACGGTCTCGGTAACCTTTCGCGACGAGACCGGAGCAGCGTTTTTGCTGGACTCATTCGTGATGGGACCCAACACGCACACGGCTTTCCTGGTAGATGACACCTACCCGGCAACTGCCGGGGTCCGCGGCGTGGTCGAGTTCTCCACCAACGACTCCGCTGCCCAGCTTGCCGGCCTTGGCCTGCGCTTCAACCCGACCGGTTCCTTCACTTCGACCAGCCCGTTCTCCGCCGTCGGCTGGTGAGCTATGGTGTACTGCGCAAGAACTTCGTGTGGGGTTGCGATATGGAAATGACTGAGCTTGAAGCTCACACCCGTTGGGACACCCACGTGTAGCAGAAATTTTGGGGGAGCGCCCCTGGCATAAACTGTATGCATGATGCAGTGCCGCTCGTGTCTGCGCGAGGTGCCGGATACGACGCACTGCTGTGGCTTTTGCGGGGCGCCGTGTGATTCGGAATCTTCTGACACTATAACTTCTTCTGCCCCATTGCTCGCCACCGGTAGTGGGAGGAATGAGGGACGGTTTCCCTTCGGGACCGAGCTCTCTGGCCGCTATCGAATATTGAATCTCGCAGGCCGCGGCGGAATGGGTGAAGTGTACCGCGCTCTCGATCTCAAACTTGACCAGGTGGTAGCGATCAAATTTCTGCCGGAAGCCAAGGCCGAACAGCCGGCCTACGCCGAGAGGCTGCTTTCCGAGGTCCGCATCGCGCGCCAGATCACCCATCCGAATGTCTGCCGCGTATATGACATAGGCGAAATTGATGGGCAGCCTTTCATCACGATGGAATATGTAGATGGAGAAGATCTGGGATCTCTGTTGCGGCGGACCGGCCGGCTCCCGGCAGAGCGGGCGACGGCAATGGCGCGGCGTTTGTGTCTTGGACTCGCCGCAGCTCATGAGAAAGGCGTCCTCCATCGCGATCTGAAGCCGTCTAACATCATGATCGACGGTGGTGGGCGCGTGCTCATTACCGATTTCAGCGTGGCCGCGTTTGTGGGTCAGCTTCAGGGGGCCGAAAAGGGCGGGACCGCTGCCTACATGGCGCCTGAGCAGCTCACCGGCATAGCAGCATCGATCCAGAGTGATCTCTATTCTTTGGGCCTGGTCTTATTTGAGATGTTCACTGGCAAGCGGCCATTCGGCAGGACAAGCTCGATTCCGGAGCTTGTTGATGCGCGCGAACGTGGTTCGTTTCTCACCGCTTCAGCCTTGGTAGGGGATCTCGATCCTGCGATTGATCGCATCATTTCGAAGTGTCTCGACCCGGAGCCCCAGGCACGCCCTGTTTCGGCATTTGTCGTTGCATCGGCGCTTCCAGGGGAAGATGTGCTGGCGGCTGCCATGGCTGCCGGCGAGACTCCGTCGCCAGACATGGTAGCTGGATCCGGAACCATGGAGGGGCTGCGTCCGCTCACGGTGTTGTTCTGCACTTTATCCGTGGCCGCAGCTCTGGTTCTGATCACGCTCTTGAGTGGCCGTGCCAGCCTCATTGAACAGGCTCACCTAGAGCGCTCTGCCGACTCCCTCGACGTATCCGCGCGTCGTATCCTGCGAAGCGTCGGCCAGGTTGAACCGGCCCGCGACAGCGCGCATGGCTTTTTTTTCACGCCCGCGTTCTTGCGTTACCAGCGCGATCGTTCCGGGAACCACTGGGACAATATGCCCCCGGTTGCGCCGCTTCCAATTGCTTTCTGGTATCGCGACAGCCCGGCGTACCTGGAACCGCACAGCTTCACCTGCTGCGGTGTAGTCCCGGGAGGTATCTGGTTGTGGGAGCCTGCTCCGCAGGTCGCCGGCGAACGACTGCTTGTGCTGAGCGCCAGTGGACAACTGGAACATATGGAGGTGCTGCCGCCAAGGGTGGACGACTCTTCCAACCCCGTCGGGAGCTTCGACTGGAACACAGCTTTTGCTGCGGCGGGCCTCCGGCCTGAGGATTTCTACCCACTGCCGCCTCGTTGGCTCCCTACGTTCTTCGCCGACGCAAGGGCCGCGTGGCTCGGGAGCTATCCGAGTGGACTGCCACGCTCGTTGCGTGTGGAAGCGGCATCACTGCGCGGCCGTCTGGTTTTCTTCCAGACGGTAACAGCGTTTACCCGCCCAGGCCGCGACGAGCTCTCTCAAAGCCCACCGGCGCAGCAGGCGAGTGACCTAATTGCCGTCATTCTAGTCACCGCTGTTAGCACACTGGGGGTGTGGCTCGCGCTCCGCAATCTAAGATTGCGCCGGGGTGACCGCCGGGGCGCAGTACGTCTCCTCGTGATCGGCTACGTATTAGACTTCCTAACTTGGGCCCTGCTTGGCGCGCAGGTGCGGAAAATCAGTTTCGCATGGCGGCTCGCAGAGATGGCGGCGGGTTGGGCCCTCTTTCGCGCCGCGGTGCTTTGGCTCTTTTACATGGCGCTCGAACCGTACGTGCGACAGCGATGGCCGCACGCCATGATCTCCTGGAGCCGGCTCCTGGCAGGACGTCTCCGCGACGCAAAAGTTGGCGGTGATATTCTGGTTGGCATAGCGTCGGGGTGTGCAATGGCATTGCTTTTTCAGCTCTACCAAGCACTCATCCGGCCTTGGGTCGACTTGGGACCGCTCACAGCGTTAAAAGGCCCTCGCCACTCTGCCGGGCTGTGGCTCGCCGATCTGCATTCTTCGGTTGTGCTGGCGTTCGTCACGCTATTGACATTCCTGCTCCTGCGTACGGCGCTTCGGAGGCAATGGCTCGCCGTGGTGGCGTTTGGCTTAATCCAGGCGGCGGCGGTGGCCGTGCAAAATTTGCCAGACGGCGTGATCGTGGGCATCCAATACCTGGTGGTTGCCTTGTTCCTGGTCCGCTTTGGATTCGTGACCGTAGCGACCGGCATTTTCGTCTATACGATCCTAGTCAGTTTTCCCATCACGGCTAACGTGTCGGCGTGGTACTTCGGGACTTCTCTGTTTGCGCTGTTCAGCATCGCAGCCCTGGCGGGCTTTGCATCACAGACCACACTGGCAGGGCGATTGCGCTACTAACTTGCTTCAGATCAATGCTCGACGAAGGGGAGCGAGGTCGGGCGGCGCTGCCCCATAAAGCCCCGCCAGCGCTCGGCGGCTGCAGCGCCTTGTCAGGCCGCAGAGAGCGCACTGATTGTAACGAAATATCCGTCCGGATCTCGGAGCGAGAACTCCTTGGTTTGAGTGTTCGGATTCACGTGTGGCTCCTCTTCGAGCCCGAGTGACGAGAGAGCGTGCCCTTTGAAGCGCCAGGTCGAAATCATCGACACGGAAGAACAACAGGAGCCCGTTGCCGGGTGTCCCGTGATCGGGCCTCATCAATGAGGGATGCTCGTGGGCGCCCCATTCGTGGAGGCAGAGCAAGACAGTTCCATCTGAATCGAGTATTTGTCCAAAGTAATCATGGGCAGGAAGGGTAGCCGGCTGACCGAACAGCGCCTGGTTGTGGTCCGCAGAAAGTCCGTCCGCACCAAGATTCGATCCGGTAACGTTTTGTAACGTGCGATCCTGAGCGTTCATGTCGGGCTCATCGGTTTTCCGCGCCGTTGCACACTGCTTTCGCACATTGTCTTTGGTCGTCGTCGACCTAGTCCGACTGGCTTCCCTCGCGGCACGTTCCCACAGTGCCCTAGCTGCGGAGAATCTCTTCCTTCGGAAACAACTGGCGCTGTTCCAGGAGCGGAAGATCAAACCACGACGCGCCAACGATTCCACCCGGTGGATGATGATTACCCTGAGCCGAATGTTCCCGTGGCGCGATGCGCTGGTGAATGTGAAGGCGGACACGCTACTCCGTTGGCACCGCAAAGGACTCCGACTCTTATGGCGCTGGAAGTCCAAGCCCACGGGAAGACCTCGCTTGCCCGGAAGCCTTCGGGATCTGATCCGGAAGATGGCTGCCGAAAACCTCATCTGGGGAGAGGAACGCATTGCCAACGAACTGAAGATGAAACTCGGGATCCGGGTCTCGCCCCGCACCGTCAGAAAATACCTGAGCAGCGGAGGCCCTCGGCGAGAGCCCAATCCGAAACAGCGCTGGCTGACGTTCGTTCGCAACCACGCCAAAGCAATCGTGGCCTGTGACTTCTTCGTGGTCGTCACGGCCAGCTTCCGCACCGTGTATGTGTTCGTCATCATGGAACTGGGCACCCGGCGAATGCTCCATCAGAACGTAACCGCTCATCCGACGGCGGAGTGGACCCTGCAGCAATTCCGGGAGGCGCTGCCAGGCGATCATCCCTATCGATACCTGATCCACGATCGGGACAGCATCTTCTCGAAAGATCTGGACAAGGAAGTGGCCGCCATGGGCGTACGCGTGTTGCGAACTCCAGTGCGGGCGCCCCAAGCGAACTCTGTATGCGAGCGCTTCGGCGGAACCCTCCGCCGCGAGTGCCTGGATTATCTGATCCCGATCAACGAACGCCATCTCAAAATGGCTATCAAGGAGTGGGTAACCCATTACAATCGCGGCAGGCCTCACTCTTCACTCGGCCCTGGATTCATGGAACCCACCCAGGACGGCGTTCCGAACAGCGGCCACAGACACAGATTGCCCGCCGGGTACCATGTGGTGAAGGATTCCGTGCTCGGCGGGTTACATCATGAATATCGCCTGGTGAAGGAGGCCGCATAGCGACGAGTTTTCTTTTTGCGGACGACAGGTCGAAAACCGGAATCGTGATGCAGCGAGCCATGATCTCGGAAGACCGCTCCGTCCTTGAAGCGCGAGGGGTACGGAGCGCGTTCGTGGATCGAAGAACGTCGTGCGACGCGTGAAGAACTCAGCAGCGCGGTCCCGATCAGCCCACAGGCGGCTGCGAACGACAACCACAAGCCCCGCTTCGCAGCTTCCTCGCTCTGCGTAACGTGCACCCCGGCGTCCGGACCGATCGTATCCTCACGGCGGGTTTGTCCTTGCCCGACGCCCGCTACGCCAAGCGCGAGCAGATTGCCGCGTTTCACCGGCAGCTCGTCGACGGCCTCCGCACGCTTCCGGGCGTTCGTTCGGCGGGCCTGGTATCCTGCCTTCCCGTGGACGGCTGGTGCGGCGACAACACTTTCCATATCGAAGGGCGGCCGCTGCCGCCCGGACAGTTTCTCGATTCCATCAATCGCGCGATTTGGATTGGGTACGGCCTACAGAAACGCGACAAGAACATCTACCTGCCATGCATCGGCTGGATTGTGCTCGACGGTGCCAAACTCGTTGGGGTGTTCGCCTACCGGCAATGAATCCCGGTGGCACGCGGGGGGCACCTTACTTCCGGTGAAACCCCACGAAAGTCCGCGCGTTTCCCTGGATTGCGTCCAGCGGCACAGACAGTTGACGTTTGAACAGGGTGAGCCTAAGATGGACGGCCAAAGCCGCGAGCCTTCCCATGATTGGCGAGATCCTCGGTCATTACCGCATTGAATCGAAGCTCGGCGAAGGCGGGATGGGGGAGGTGTGGAAAGCCCGCGATACACGATTAGATCGTTTCATTGCATTGAAGACCTTGCCGGCGGAGAAGGTGGCCGATCCGGAACGCCGGAACCGCTTCGTACTGGAAGCCAAGGCAGCCTCGGCGCTGAATCACCCCAACATTGTGCATGTTTACGACATCGCGGATTCGGACGGCATACCGTTCATCGCGATGGAATACGTCGCGGGCAAGACGCTGGATCAGTTGACTGGGCGCAACGGCCTCCGGCTCAATGAGGTGCTGAAATATGCGATTCAAATCACAGATGCGCTGGCACGGGCGCACTCCTCGGGCATCGTTCACCGGGATTTGAAGCCATCCAACATCATGGTGGATGAGCATGGTCTGGTGAAGGTGCTCGACTTCGGTCTTGCCAAGCTAACCGAGCCGGTCCCTGGTGAGTTTTCCCTAACCCAAAGCCTGAGAACACCGGAAAATCCGAAGACAGAAGAAGGAACAATCGTGGGGACGGCCGCCTACATGTCGCCCGAGCAGGCGGAAGGTAAGCCGGTGGATGCTCGTTCGGATATTTTTTCATTTGGTTCGGTCCTATATGAGATGACTACAGGGCGGCGTGCATTTCAAAACGACACCAAGCTCTCCACGCTGTCAGCGATTCTCGAGAAAGAGCCGACGCCTGTGAGTGCGATCCTTCCGAAGACGCCGCCGGAGCTGGAAAAACTGATTGCGCGGTGCTTGCGCAAGGACCCTGATCGTCGCATCCAGCATATGGGCGACGTGAAGCTGGCGCTGGAGGAATTGAAGGAAGAATCCGACTCTGGCAGGCTGCAGGCGCCTGTGCGCCCGGCAGCCGGCGCAACCCGGAGTGTGCCCAAGACGCTCCTCGCAGCCTTGGTGGTCACCGTGCTGGCTGTGACGGCCGCAGCGGTGGTGTGGCTGCGCAGCGCGGGCAAGCCTGCCGATCGCTCGAACTGGGTACAGCTCACTAACCTGCCGGATGCGGTCAGCCAGCCCGCATTATCTCCCGATGGACGGTTTTTGGCGTTCATTCGCGGCGCCGAGACTTTCGCGGCGCCGGGGCAGATTTACGTCAAGATGCTGCCTGACGGGGAGCCCGTGCAGCTCACCCACGACGACTCTCAAAAGATGAGCCCGGCATTTTCCACGGACGGCACCCAGATTGCATACACCGTGGTCAGCGCCGAGAACCAGTGGGATACCTGGGTTGTGCCAGTGCTGGGTGGACAGCCCCGCCTCTGGTTGCCAAATGCTTCCGGGCTGGTGTGGTGCGGCAAAGGAAAGATTCTGTTTTCCGAGATCAAGAACAACGATATCCACATGGGGATTGTGCAGGCCGAGGACAGCCGCGCGGGGGAACGAGTTGTTTACCTGCCGGCTCATGACCGGGGCATGGCACATCGGTCCTATCCGTCTCCGAACGCCAAGTGGGCGCTAGCCGTGGAAATGGACCGGGGATTGTGGCTTCCTTGCAGGCTGGTGCCAATGGATGGCGGCTCGGCGGGCAGGCAGGTGGGCCCGCCGGCAGCGGGATGCACGTTTGCAGCGTGGTCGCCCGATGGCAGATGGATGTATTTGACCTCCCATGCCGACGGAGCTTTCCACATCTGGCGGCAGCGCTTCCCCGATGGGCAACCTGAGCAGATCACTTCGGGACCGGCCGAGGAAGAAGGCATCGCAATGGCCGCCGACGGCCATTCCTTCATTACCGCTCTCGGGGTCAGGCAGAGTTCGGTTTGGGTGCACGATGCAGGCGGCGACCGGCAGGTCTCGCTCGAAGGCTACAGCTTTGACCCGGAACTTTTGCCGGATGGAAAAAGAGTTTGCTTTCGAATATCAAAGGGCGCGGTGAGCGCCTCCGAACCGAGCGAGTTGAAAGTCGTGGACATGAATTCGGGAACCAATCAGTCATTGCTCCCGGGCGTAGCTGTCGTAGGACCCTCGGGGCATGCCTATGATCTCTCGCAGGACGGTCAACGGGTGGTGGTGGCAGCGCGCGACCGCGAAGGCGCGAGGCGGCTGTGGCTGGCGCCGCTGGACTTACATTCGCCGCCCCGAGAAATCCCAAAAGTACAGGGAGATAACCCGCTGTTTGGGTCGAACGGTGAAATCCTGTTCCGTGCTGTCGAAGGATCATCGGCTTTTGTTTACGGCATTCAGGAAGACGGAACGGGGCTGCGGAAAGTAATCGAGGAGCCTATTGCGGGGCTCGAGGGCATCTCGCCCGGCGGCGAATGGCTGGTTGTCAAACTTCCCGGAGCTGAGGGAGCGACCGCCACGGCTTTCCCGCTTCACGGCGGATCTCCAGTCCGCATTACCGCATCCGGAGTTGCTTCCGATCATGCGTTCAAGTGGTCGCCGGATTCACGATGGGTTTTTGTTAACGTCCTGGGACGGCAGTTACTGGACGCACAAACGTATGCGCTTCCGTTGTCGCGCGGTGCGCTGTTACCGCAGACACCCGCGGGAGGCTTCACGGTTGAAGCGGATATGGCTAAGATTTCCGGAGCGCTGAAGATACGTGGTTACGCCGTGCCTGGCCCCATCTCGGGGACTTACGCGTTCATGCGCCCGACCGCGCAGCGCAATCTGTTCCGCATCCCTATTTTGTGAGAAGGCCCGACTCGGACCGTCAGACAATCCACCAGAGTTTGAATAGAAACACAGTGCGGAGTAGCGGGAATGATACTGGTAGCAAGCAGCCGGATCATCTCTGTATACGCGCATCAAGCAGCACGGTTGCCGGTGATAGATAAGAGGTAAAGCCGGGAGCTTAGCCGGCGCCGGCGCGCTCGATAGCGCGGCGTGCCCGACGTGATCCGATTACCCTCTCGGCCTCGGGTTATCTTACCGCATGCGCTGGGCGGCAGCCCTATGCGTATTTTTGTCGCCACAACCGGGAGTATAATTGCCGGGAAATCATGGCGGTGTAGGGTGAGCAGGTGCAAGGTTGCAATTGAAGCGGATAGGATTCGTGCATATGCCCGGAAGTTCATTAAAGAGGCAGACACGGAGATAGACACACCTTCCGGCGATTTCGTCAGAGGTCGCTTCTTGGGTCTTTCTGCCGCAGATCTTCTCGATCTCCTTAGGTCCGCTTTCTCGCGCGAGGGAAATCCGCTCCGATCCGAGCCATGATTGCGACCAGGCTGCGATCTTTCTCGCTAACGTCACATGCAGGAAAAAATGGCCTGTTCGATTTTGACGTGTTGATTTCGAGCAATAACTCCTACAACACTGCCTTGAAGAACGCCGTGACCCAGCACGCAAATTACACGGGCGGCGGCACCGGCAAATGCACGGTGTCCTCGGGGGCCGGTAAGGCAAAGGTGCGATTCCTGAGAAAACCAAAATCTGCTGCCGGCCTGGACAGTGTTGCGTTCGCCTGGCATGAGGTGTCGGTTGACTATATCCACCGGTCCGGCCATGTCAAGATAGGGAACTGCGAAGCATGTCGAAGCGTCTGGCCATCGTCTTCCTGTGCCTGCTATGCAGGGTCGCCGCGACGGCACAGGATCATGCGGCGGCAGAGGCGCACCACCAGCAGGGAATGAGCCTCTACCGCGCGCACGACACCGACGGTGCCATTCGCGAATTGACCCAGGCGGTTGAAATCGACCCGCGATATGCTCCAGCCTGGAACGATCTGGGTGTCATTCAGCGCCAGCGCAGCGATTTGCAGATCGCGATCGAGTGTTTCAGGAAAGCCGTCGCCGCGAATCCGCAGTTTTCGAGCGCCCTCTACAATCTGGCTCTGGCGCTCGAGGCGTCCGGCGATCTTGGCTCTGCAATCGAGCAAGTTCGCCGTGTGATCGCCCTGGCGCCACGCCTGCCCCAGGGTCACGCCCTCTATGGCCGAGTGTTGATGGAGCAGAACCAGCTCGAACCGGCGCGGGACGAACTACAGCGCGCTCTGGAACTCGATCCGGCCCTGTCAAGCGCACGTACAAACCTAGGAGCGGTTTTGTATAAGCTGGGCCACATAAGCGAGGCGCTTAGCGAATTGCAGCAGGCAGTCCGCGAGGATCCTCGATCGGCTCAGGCCGAATCGGCGTAGCCTTCACAGAGTAGCTTGTGCACTTTCTGGATCGCCTCTTGCGCGCTCCGCTTCGGCCGATAGCCATAAGCATTCGGATCGAAGTCCGCTTCAAAGATTGGTTCCAGCAACAGCTTGGCGGCCGTCTGAACCACCCGGTCCCGTATAGTGGGGATACCGAGTGGCCGTTCGCCGCCGCCGGGCTTCGGGATCATCACCCGCCGCACGGCTTGTGGTCGATACGTCTTGGCGCGAAGGTCTTCTCTGATGCCGCTCAGCCATCCCTCTAAGCCTTTCGATTCGATTCCCCAGAAGCTCTGTCCATCCACGCCCGGTGCGCCCTGATTGGACCTCACCAATGCGTACGCATGGGCCAGCACGTCTTCCCGGTACATCTTGTCGTAGAGCAAATAGAAACGGTAGCTCGGCTCTTCCTTCGCCTTTTGGTACAGCTTTCTCCACAGGCAATCCCGATGGCTTGATTGCCACGTTATCACGTCCGGCCGGTGCGGGCGCGCTCGAAACGGAAACCGCCGACGATTTCATTCTCGGCCAGAATGCGCTGATCAGCGGGGCAACGTTTACCGGCCTGCTGCCCAGTGGTGCGCCGCTTTCGAGCATCACCCAGATCGAGATCGAGTTGTATCACGTCTTTCCTGTGGACTCAATCAACCCGCCCGATGGGCGCGTGTTGACGCGGAAAAATTCCCCGAGTGACAATCAGTTCGCGGCTTTCGACTCTAAGCTCGGGTCGCTCGGCTTCTCGGCTAGTATCCTGAATCCGAGTTTCACAGCCGCCAACTCTGTGGTAAATGGCATCAACGCACTTCCCAATCAATTCACTGGAGGCGAAGGTGCGGTCACCGGGGAAGAAGTACAGTTCAACGTCACCTTCACAGAGCCTTTCGCTGTGGGAGCTACTGATCACGATTTCTTCCGTCCCGAGGTGGGCCTGGCGAATGGAAATTTCCTTTGGCTTTCGGCCCCGAAGCCCATTGTATCCCAGGGAACAGCCTTCCAATTCCCTGGCGGGCCGACCACGGATTTGCAGAGCTGGATACGTACTGACGGTGCGGGGGCCCTAGGGCCGGACTGGGAACGAATCGGCACCGATGTCACCCATCAGGGTCCGTTCAATGCCAGCTTTTCATTATCGGGCACCGTCGTCCCGGAGCCTTCCAACGAGGTCCTGGTCCTGTTGGGCGTGGGCTTAGCGGCACTCGCGTGGCAGCGGAGAAAAGGCACGGCCCACTAACTGTTGTGGGCGAAAATTCGGTAGTGTGGTCACTTTGAATTCTGGCATGCTTGACGGCGCGGCGCGAGAATCGGAAACCCTCTCGACACGCACTACAAGCCCGTCCGCGAGATGTTCGACCCGACAACCGCCAAACCCGGGGAGCTGGTCCGTAATTTTGACTTGACCGACGCTTTGCAGCCGGTTTTGAACGATGAGCGGCCAACAATGCTAGCTCGGGAAGTTGGGAGTTCAAAAAAACGCTTTGCCGCTGGCGACGTGGTTATCTCACGGCTGCGGGCTTATCTCCGCGAAATTGCTCTCGTCCGCACTACATCGACGGTGCCTGCGGTGGGCTCTTCCGAGTTCATCGTGCTTCGTCCACGCGATGTAGGAAAACCGGCATTCAGCCGCGCCGCCTTGCTGGTCTTCCTCCGCTCTTCTCCGGTGCAAACCATCCTGAAGTGGTCGCGTGATGGTTCGCACCATCCTCGCTTTGGCGAGGAGGATCTCATGTGTATCCCAGTGCCAGACGCCATTTGCGCCGTCGCTCCCAAAGTTGAGAAGCTCTTCGAGGAGACCCTCGCCGCCCGCGCCCAAGCCAGAGCTTTGCTTGCCCAAGCCAAGCGTGCCGTGGAAACCGCAATTGAGGAATCCGAAACCGCTGCGCTGAAATATCTGAAAGAGGGTTGATCATGCCAAGCCTAAAAGACAACCTGAAGCAGTGGCGCGACTCGGCACGAATCGATTGGTTTAGCCAGTTCATCAAGTCGTGGATTCCATTCAATGCGTGGATGACGGACACCTTTGGCGATTTGCGAGACAGTGATCTGCTAGATCATGTAAAGGGAGGCAGCAACGTGGTTTACAACCGCGTTGTGCCGATTCTCACTTGGCGTCAGGCGCAGGCCCAAGGTACGCAGGGCGGCTGGCAAGACCCGAGTCAGGATGCGGAGGACTTCCGGCTCAGAATCGAACAAATCCACCGGCTCCTGCAAAGCTGCGTTGTGGAGGGCCGAAAAGGGCGGGTTTCATTCGAGACAGTGGACATCGGATATAACGGACATGTTGACGAGCAACTGACGAAGTGGACGAGGACCTTCCGCGTCCGACGTGACTACCCTATAAAAGGGCAGGTCACGCTTGAGATGAGCGCGACAAAGACAACCATGGCTTTCACTCTCACGCAACCCGCCCACGACCGGAAAGCCCTTGAAGACGAACCATCGTTTCAAGCGCTTAAGATTGAGCAACGCACCACATTCTTGGCGATGCACGACACTGTCGCCCCGCGAAAGGTCATCAGCGTTCTAGCGCCGCACGGCTCGACAGACATCCTCCAAATCGGAACCACGGGCTTCATCCAAGACCCTACCAAGATCTTCTCCGCCCTCGTGGACATAATATACAACCTGCGCAACGCGCTCTTCCACGGCTCAATTACCCCTAACGAACAGCACAACGAGATTTACGAACCCGCCTACCACATCGTGATGCGATTCGTGCGGTGTACTATTTAGAGCGCTATCGCCTCGGCCTGCTCAGTATAAACGCCCGAACGCTAAAGGGCCGGGCCAGCCAGCACCGTGTTGGATTGTTTCTGTAATCGCGCGCACCCAATTGATGCCGACCCGGAACGATTTCACCTCATAGCGCCATATCAATCAAATCCAAGGAAGTGGCTCGGAATGCAGTGGATTGACCAGTACAGCAGCAGACGCTTCCGAATTGTGACGGCGGGATACCCGAACGAGCGCACCGCGCTCGTGAAAACGTATGGCGATGTTTTGCGCGAATACGAATTTCACTCGGAATCGAAGTGCGCGGACCCGAAGGGAGACGCTTGCGACAAACAGACAGTTGGGCTGTTGAAGCGTCTGCATGTTCGCATCCTCAAGACCACGTACATTGGCAAGGAATCGAACAAAATCGAGGAAGTTGCGTCTGCCCTGGTTCACTCTGCGCAAGAGGTCTATGCAGAATATCCCGACCCGCGACGCGACGACTGGGAAACGAAGATACGGCCTGCATTGAACAGAGTGGAGCCGGAGCGTATTGCGAAAATGACGGGGCTGTCGCTCAGGACACTCATTATATGTGCGAACGGGGGGCGGCGCAGGCCGCATCCGAAAAACCAAGAGTGGATTGCGGCAGAGGGCGCAACGTCCCGACAACTGGCGCACGTTCGAAGTGAAAACGCGCGTCGCAATCCTGAAATTTTCAGGAGTAACGCGGGTCTGGTTGCCGGCGGCCGTGGCACTCTTCTACCGAAAATTCTCCACCATCATAATCTCGAACTCTGCGTGATCCATTTGTGAGAAGAGAGCGCGCCGGCCGTCAGGAGAGATAGTCAGGGCCGGGATAAATTGGTTGTAAGCCACTCCGGCCGCGGTCGCAGGGAGCTCCGCGACGCGCGAGAGGCCGTGTGTAGCAAAGCTGTAAAGCTCGATGTGCCTCAGCATGTAACCATGCACCGATTCCCGTTCAAACAAGTAGATGCCTTTGCGGGCGAGAAACCACTGAGCCTCGGCTCCTTTGTCCAGAAGCTGAGTTTCTTCATCAGGCTGAGTTTCTGCATCGCCCCGCGCGCGAAGTCTCCAGATGCCCTTGGGTCCGCGTTTGGCATAGTACACGAATTTCCCATCGGGACCTTCCTCTGCTTCGAATCCCCCTTTCCTGGTTACCTGAACGGCGGATCCGCCCCTTGATGGGACTTTCCACACTTGCCACTCCCCCGTCCGGTCGGAGGCGAAGTAAATCCATTGCCCGTCAGCCGACCAACCCGGTCGCGCCTGATTTGAGGATTCGTACGTCAATCTGCGCGTGGCTCCTCTTTCAAGATCGGTTACGAAAATATCAAATTGGCCGTATTTGATGCTATCGAATGCAAGCTGTCGACCGTCGGGCGACCATTTCGGGCTGCCCACCTCAGGGCCGCGGAAGGCAGTCACGGGCGAGCAATTCGCGCCGTCGCTCGTGCAAATCCAGATCTCCAGACTACCCGAACGCGCAGACACAAGGGCGATCCTTTTGCCGTCGGGAGAAAACCTGGGAGAGTAATCGTCTTCCGTCGAGGAAATGACTGTGCGAGGAAGATCGTTCCGATCAGCTGAACCCGCAAGATTGATCTCGTAAATATTGTGGTCCTGTTGTGGCATCCGCGTGTAGGCCAGGCGGTCGCCCTTGGGCGCAACGGTCAGGCTTGTTACCGATTGACCGAGCACAGCCAGCGGCTGAGGCTTGCCGCCAGAAACGGAAATCCTCCAGAGACCGAACCTGGGCAATTCATGGCCTTGCATGCCCAGGGACGAAAACAATAGACTGCGGCCGGACAGTTCCCATGCCAGACCGTAGGACATATGCACACTGGGAGTCACTTGCAGGGGCGGGCCTAACGGCGTGCCTGTCGGACCCAAAGACTGCACAAACACAGCGGTGAATCCGTCGCCCGGTTTTCGATGCCGGGCGAACGCAATACTTCGACCGTCCGGAGAGAACGCCGGCAGGTCATCATAAAATAGCGCGCCCGGCGAGCTCAGAATCTGCTTTACTGCCGTTTGTTCGGAGACGGCAATAATACCATTTTCAGCCGTCGCCACGAACTTCCCATCGGGCGACCAGGACAGGCCCGTCCCGCCGTTCTCGATGCGGGCCATATGCGACAGTTTGCGCTCCGCGCCCCCATTCGCCGGGATAATCAGGACATCGAAGCTGTCTTTGGATACTCGGCGAAACGCAATGAAACGACCGTCCGGCGACCAGGCTGGATCACCTTCGGGAGCCGGGTGGGTGGTGAGCCGCACCGGTCCCCCTGCGCCGACCATCTTCACATAGATATCAACATTTTCCCGGTTCTCGCCGTTCCAGGAAAACGCCACCTGTTTGCCGTCGGGTGAAAATGCCGGATTAAACTTCTGACCGGGAAAATCCGTGAACGGAGTGATTCGTAGCTCAGGGAGAGTCGTAGTTCGACCCAAGCGCCACCAGCCTACGCAACCGAGGATGAGCGCGAGGGAGAGCAGAGAACCTATCGGGCGCCACTGGCGCTGTGACCAGGCAAGTAAGGCGCGCTTGGGCCGCTGCGGGGGCGGCTGCTCGGGGCTCTGATTGGCAGACTGACTGCTTCGCACCACTTCGCTGCTTTCTTGCAAAGAGTGCTGTGCCGTTGCTGTGGCGCCGCTAGCAACGCCATCAACCGGCGCCACAAACCGGTAGCCTCGGCGGGATAGCGTTTCGACGAAGCGTGAATTTTCGGCCGTGTCTCCCAGCGCCTGGCGCAGCCGCTGGATGGCGGCGTTCAATCCATGCTCAAAGTCGACAAAGGTGCCGTCTGGCCACAGTTTCTCGTGGATTTGTTCCCTTGTGACCACCTGGCCCGGCTGTTCCAGCAGCATGACCAGGATCTGAAAGGGTTGGTCCTGCAGCTTGATCTTCAAGCCGTGTTTGTGTAACTCGCCGGTATGCAGGTCCAGTTCGAACGCGCCGAAGCGGACGATAGGAGCGGATTGCATGCCCGGCTGCAAAGGGTAACCTCGATGATTACGGTAGTGTAGCGCACTGAAGCCCAGCCAACGCGCGTGACACAGCCCCGAAGTGGCTTTTCTTCAGTTTGTTGGCGCGTGACTATTACGTTCGGTAGAGGTGATTCCGTAGGTATCGACTTGTCCGGGGAAGCCCTCTAGCTTATGCGAAATGCGATGGAAGGCAGCGGGCTTCCTCGGTCTCTTATTCAGTTTGGTTCGATCCTTCGCGCAATCACCGGGAGCCGCCCAAACCACAGCAGCTTGGGAGCAGTTGACCGCATCCGGCACTGAGCTTCATGCGAAAGGCCAGCATGCGGCAGCGGAGAGGGCTTTCCGGCAGGCGTTGGAAAAAGCGGAGGAGGCTGCAGATCCGCGGCGAATCGCCAGGAGTCTGAACGACCTCGCTGTGGAAATTCACCTCCGGGGTGATATTGCTCATGCGGACGAAATGTTCCGCCGTGCGGTGGCCATTTGGGAAGCATTACCGGAGCCGGCTAAACTGGTTGCGGGTCTGAGGAACCTGGCGAGCCTCTCCAGCGAGGAGGCTCAATATGACAAGGCGGAGCGGCTCAGCCTGCGTGCGCTTGAGATTCAATTGCAAATCTCGGGACCCGAGGATCCCGAAGTTGCCTCCATCCGGGAATTGCTGGGGGACATCCAGCTCGGACTCGGACACTATGCTGACGCCGAATCCAATCTCAGAAAGGCGCTTGACGGACGGGAGAAAGCCTTGAGTCCAACGGATCCGAGGTTGGCCGAGACCCTGATCGGGCTCGGCTCTGTGTGCTCCGCGCTAGCGCGTTTTCGGGAGGCGGAAAGGTTCTACCAACGAGCCATCTTGATTCGCGAGAGAGCCCTCGGAGACCAAGATCCGGATACAGCGCGGGCGGTGAATCAACTGGCGCGATTGTACTTTCTCGAAAGGCAGTACGGGAAGGCGGAACGGCTTTGGACCAGTGTAATTCACGCCCTCGAAGCCGCCTCGGGACCCGAACACCCAGAAATTGGCGCAGTATCGAATAATCTAGCCGCGGCCTATTTGAGCGAGTCGCGATTCAGCGAAGCGGAGACCCAGGTGCGCCGCGCTCTGAGCATCTGCGAGAAGTCTTTCGGGCCGGACCATCCCTGCGTGGCTGCTTCCCTTACTCACCTCGCCGCCATTCGACGCGAAGAGCATCAGTACGTCGAAGCCAAGGCGCTCCTCCAGCGCGCGCTGAACATCGTCGAGAAGGAGCCGCTCGGTAGCTACCATGCTCATCGACGTTTACATGGATGGGTCCTTCCCCCATTGGCGATCTGCGCCTTTGCGGCACACCGTTAACGGTAGGGTGGGCAGAATTCTTTGGGTCCCCGAACAATTTTGAAAAGCCCCCCGGTTGTTAACGGGGCCACCTCGCAGCAGACGCCTTAATAAGTACAGCTATCCGGTTTGCGAACTCCGATTCTGCGAACGGCAAGTGAAAGGTCGGACATTGATTGCAAACGGCTTGTGCTCGTTCTGGCTGAACTTGCCTGGACTTCGATGGCGCACTAGACGTGCGCCATCGCGGAAAAGTGCTGTTAACAGCCGGGGGGAAAGATAGTCATTCGGGTGCCCGAAGGTTTTGGTTGGCTCCCTGAGTTAACGGTCCAGCCTCCAGGGGGGAACTTGAGGTTGCCTTCGGTCGACCAATGAATGTGTCGAGCACCTTGGTGCACCCCATGCAACGGGAACCGACGGACCTCCGCCTTTGTACTGCGGTTCGCTGGACTCCCGGATCGGTTCGGCGACTAGAGGGTGTGCTGGGGGGCGGCTGGGGCCGACTCTTCAACCGTAGCACGGAGGCAAGACCGCCTAGTCCCGGTAAAACATTCCTCCGCGTCTACGTTTCGCAGTTCACAACTCGATTTACAATGAAATCGTGGGTGCCGTTCGCATCGTCACCCACGGCGCGCAAGCCATGGGAATTTTGTGAACTTGCGGTATCCGAGAATGGAAAAAGGAGTGTGGCTCTCAGATGTCATCAGAAGTTCTAATCAGCGATAGCTCGGAATCGAATACAGATCTAGAAAGCAGCAAGCAGTGGCTTAGCCAAGAGATCGACTCCTTGTTCCGCCAACCGACTGATCCAGCGATCCTCGAAAGAATCCGCAGTGAACACCACGAATTAGAGAGGCTTTCAGAAAAGACGCTGACCGAGCTGTCCGGCGAGGAAGCGTTACGACTGATCTCAGGCCAACAACTTAGTGATAGCGAAGCGCCACAACTCTTCGACCTGTGGTGGAAGTCGATCGACCTCGCGACCCAGAAAGAGGTGAACGTTGCAGCTGAGGATTTCGAAGACCTGACCGATTACCAGCGTAAATGTTTTACATCTTCCGGCGGGTTGGTTATGAACGCAGCCAAGGAGACTTTTGGCCTAAGAACGTTGTGGGCCCAACTGCAGGCAGGTATGCCGAAGATCACCGAAGAACAGTTTACCGGCCTGTGGATCGATGCGGTGCGGCGCCGGAAGGTTCTTAAAAGAGGTTGCGAGCGGTTTATAGTGAAGTCCTTTATCGATGACTACGTGGGCACAACGCGTGAGGTCTTGAACAGCACCTTCGGGATCGCTGCGAACCGACCCACGAGCGACCAGAACCGCGACCGCTATTTTTCCAAACGCAGCTATCAAGGCTTGACGTCCGGAGCGATTGCCCGGGAGTGGAATCGCGACCGCCGCCGGTCAAATCATGGTGTCACGCCGGCGGCGGTGGCCAAGGCTGTCACGCGCTATCGGAACAAGCGTGAGCCGGTCATGTGGCTCTTGCGCCTTTGGATTTACCGAGGCAATTTTCCCAAGCTTACTTCGCGGACTTGTCCGTGCTGTGAGGGTAAGGGAGAGATCTATTTCGTAGACGACTGGTACGCTTGGTACCAGCGCCGCCTGGACAGACAGGACTGGAGATTTGTTCCCGAAGATGATCCAGAACCGCCATACCCTCCGCCCAAACGTTGTGAGCTGTGCGATGGCACGGGAATCCGCAGTCTCGATAAAGAGCGCTAACCTCTTTACTCTGAATCCAATCCGCCGGACATAACTACTCAATCTTCTGTCGCAAGCAGTCCCTGTATTATTTGCTTCAGTGATGGCTATGGATTGCAGATCAGATGCAACCGAGGCCACCTGGGCCAAGGTGATTAGTGGCCGACAGAGGCTTGGAGCTTTCGCAGTGCCAGTCTGACCGTGCGACGTGTAGCCGCGAAGCCCAAAGCCGCACTCCCGCGCGGCTTCGTTTAGCGGGACTGAAGTAGAGAACCCGATTGGTGTAATCCCATGTCACTCATTTACAGCGAACGTCTCTTACGCGCCCTGGAAAACTCGACATTCCCGATGGATGTGCGAGATCAAGACGGCAGTCTCGCATACAGGGCCAGTTTGCAGACGGCCCGGCGGTTGGTCGCAGAACGAAAGGTCTACGGCTATGGCGGTCGGCGCGTCAAGTTTCTAAAATTTCGCACGCAATCCACCGTCGGGCCCAACAATGCGTCGCGCACTACCATCGGCCCAAACTGGTACACGCGCTCGCATCGGTGGACCGACCCCGAGACGAGTGCAGTTCGGGCTAGGCATCCCTATACGCCAATACACGGCAAGCAAGCGCTCTTGGTGGGAGGAACGATTGATGTCCCAAGTGATGGCTCAACACCTTGAGCACTGGCCCGTCGACCGATTGATACCGTACGCGCGGAATCCCCGGACTCACTCCGAGGCGCAGGTGGCGCAGATTGCGGCCAGCCTAGCAGAGTTCGGGTTCAACAACCCGATTCTGGTAGATACCCAGTCCGGCATCATCGCCGGCCACGGCCGTTTGCTTGCCGCGCGCAAGCTGCAGCTTCCCAAGGTTCCGGTCATCGTACTCGACCATCTCAGTGAAGCGCAGAAGCGCGCATATATTCTTGTCGATAACAGATTGGCGGAGAACGCCGGCTGGGACGAGGAACTGCTGCGCTTGGAGTTGGCCGCTCTTGAGGACGAAAATTTCCATCTTGACTTGATGGGCTTCGACGACGAAGAACTGGCACGACTACTCGCCGACCAGGAGGCCACGCCGGGATTGACGGATGAAGATGTGGTCCCAGAAGTTCGGCAAACGCCGGTATCCAGGTGTGCTGATTTTTGGCTTCTGGGAAATCACAAACTGTTGGTGGGCGACGCCACGATAAGGGAGGATGTGGATCGACTGATGGCGGGCCAAATGGCCAACCTGGTGTTCACGGATCCGCCGTACAACGTCGATTACCAGGGATATACCGAAGAGCGGCTGAGCCTTCAGGGCGACCGGATGACCGCTGAGCAGTACGCGAAGTTCCTGAGGACGGTGTGCCACCACTACCGCCAGATCATGAAGTGCAGCGCCTCGCTATATATGTGCCATGCCTCCTCGTGGCAGCGCGAGTTCCAGAATGCCCTCGAAGAGGCGGGGTTCGAGATCCGCTGCCAGATTATTTGGGCCAAGAACACATTTGCGTGGGGATTCGGCCGCTACAAGTTCCAGCACGAGCCCATGTTCTATGCCCACTTAGCAGGCCAGAAGGATGCTTGGTACGGCGACAAGTCGCAATCGACACTATGGCAGGAGAACAAACCGGTGGCGAATCGGATACACCCAACGGCGAAACCGGTGGAGCTGATGGAACGGGCGCTGATCAACAGCAGCAAGGCGGGCGACCTCGTAGTCGACTTGTTCGGCGGCTCGGGTTCGACGCTTATCGCGTGCGAACGCCGGAACCGCCAGGCACGGCTGATGGAGCTTGATCCCAGATACGCCGACTGCATCGTCCGGCGCTGGCAGGAATATACGGGCAAGGAAGTTGTGTTGGCCGACGGGCGTAGGTTCGATGAGATCGCTCAAGAGCGCTCCCAGGAGGCGGCGTGAATCGATGGTTGTTGTTGGGCGCTCGCAGATGGGTCGGCGGAATGGAGAATGCGAGGGGACAACGCAGAAAGAAACGCCGCCGAGGCGAGACCCCGGCGGCGGGAGGAGGAAGGCCAACTTCTGTGGCTCAGGCTTGGACCGAGTAGCTGCGCTCCTCGTCTTCGGCCTTCGTGGATGTGACCCGGAGTTTCATCTTCTTACGCAGCGTGCCGGACAGGAAGCCACGGAGGGAGTGGGGTTGCCAGCCCGTAGCTTTCTGCAGCTCCTTCAGAGTGGCTCCGCCAGACCGCTTCAGCAGGTCCAGGACCTTGGCGGTCTTGCTGCCGTGGCGGGGGCTTTCGGGCTGTTTACTGGCCTGGGTACCCTTCTTCGCCGGGCTCGGCTTGTTGGCGGACTTGGCCTTAGGGGCCGCCACAGCGGGCTTGCGTGCCGCAACACGGGCCTTCTTGGGGGCCTTCAGCTTCTCAGCAGCAGCGGCCGAGGCTTGGGCTGTTTCTGGTTCGTGGGTGGTCGATGTGGTCAAGGTGCATTCTCCTTAGCGGTGGTTACCGCGGTCACGACATCCATGGCTCTGGTGGGCAGCGAAAGCAAGCGAATTCAGAGAAAAAACGCGATGGCGAAGGAATCGCGATGGAACGGAGAGTTGTCGGCATCGGAAGCATGGTTGAAGGACCCACTCCGGCGGCAGAGCATGCGATTGGATGCGTTCGGCCGCTTTGATGGGGAGTGGCGGCGGGCGGGGAGAAGGTCATGAAACGTGGGCTTGTGAAGCGAGTGGAAAGGCTGGAGCGGGTGCAACCCAGGGACGACTTCGATCTCTATTTCGGCTTGGGCAACCACAGCTCTAGCGAATGCCAAGAGGGTGCGGCCATTGACCTGGTCGAACTGGAGAAACTTTGTATGCTTCACTGCACCAATCAGGAGATCGCGAGCTATTTTGGAGTCACCACGGAGAGGATCGAGCAAGAGCGCAAGTCTCCTCAGTTTGCCGAAGTGATGGAACGGGGCAAGGCCAAAGGGAAGATCGCCATCCGGCGGGGGCAAATGCGGCTGCTGGAAGAAGGCAGCAGCACCATGGGCGTTTTGCTCGGCAGGCAAATTCTTGGGCAACAGGACGGAGTTGAGGCTACCAATCAGCCCGTCCGGGTAGTTGTGCTACCCTCCCTTCAACCCATCAACGAGGACGAGGTTCAGATCATGGCTACTCCCAAGGACATACGCAACCGGCCCAGGTTGTAGGCTCGCGATAGCGATCTGGGGCTCTAGCGGTGCTTGGCGGCGTGCTCCCTCTCCACCATCACGACGAAGAAGACGTGGCATTTATCCTAGCCGCCGAGCCAGCAGACCCGCCAGCCATCGATATGATCCCCTAAGGCGGCAGGCTGGCGAAGCCGAAGGAACTTGGTCGGAACGGGCATGGGGTTTTCGTCCAGACACCAGTCATGGCTCTGTTGAGTAGAACAGTCAACACGCGAGGTACGGGAAATTGGTCTTAGCTGACCCAGTGCGAAAAGCGCGAGAGCATGCGGCGTGGTAGACCCTTTCAACCCGGCCATCCATACGGGCGCGGCCGTCTGCCGGGCAGCCGGAACAAAGTCGCGCGCGAGCGGGTCGGACTTGCGGTGGCTCCGGAGTAAGTTCAAGGCCGGCTGACTGCGCTGATGATGCTTCCCAATCAGCAGGTGCTGACACTTAATGACGCGAATACCACCTTCAGCGGGATTGGCCACGAAAAGCGATCCGGTGCTTGGAGCGGTTTGCGCGAGGGCAGCCTCATCAGAGTGACCGGAATCTGTGTCATCGAGAGGGATGCGGCAGACAACCCGCAGTCCTTCAAGGTTCGGCTGCGATCCTTGCATGATATTGTTGTGCTCCAGAGCCCATCCTGGTGGACGCCGGATCGGGTCTTGTTGTTATTCTGCCTTGCGCTTCTCGTGGCGACTCTGGTATCTGCCTGGGTTATGGTTTTGCGTCGCCGCGTACGCTCGCAAACCGCCGAACTGAAGAGGAAGAATGACGAACTCAGGGGAACCCTAGATCACCTTGCCGTAGCCCTGCACGCTGCGCAGGAAACCACGCGACTAAAGAGCGAATTTCTGGCAAACATGAGCCACGAAATTCGCACGCCAATGAACGGAATCATTGGCATGACCGACCTGGCTCTGGACACGGAGCTCAGCTCGGAACAGCGCGAATGTCTGGAGTTGGTGAAGACGTCCGCGGATTCGTTGTTGACGGTTATCAATGACATTCTGGACTTCTCCAAAATCGAAGCGGGCAAGTTGGACCTCGATGCCACCGAATTCAGACTTCGTGACAGCCTGGAAGAGAGTCTCAAATTGCTCGCCGCCCGCGCCCATGAGAAAGGCCTGGAACTGATCTGCGATTTCGGTTCTGAAATGCCGGAAGCTGTGGTCGGTGATCCCTTTCGCCTGCGGCAGATTATCATGAACCTGGTAGGCAACGCCCTCAAGTTTACTCAGCAAGGTCAAGTGGTGTTGCGAGTGTCAAGAGAATCTCAAACAGATCTCCGCGTTATCTTGCATTTCGAAGTGATCGACACCGGGATTGGGGTCCCGCCGGAGAAGCAGCAGTTTATCTTCGAGGCCTTTTCGCAAGCGGATGGTTCAACCACGCGGAAGTACGGTGGCACTGGCCTGGGCCTGTCCATCAGTTCTTGTCTGGTCAGAATGATGAATGGCCGGATTTGGGTGGAGAGCGAAGTCGGGCAGGGGAGCGCGTTTCACTTTACAGCGGACTTCGGCACTGTGAAGAGTCCGGCATTGGCGCCCACACCCGAATCGGAGAGCCTGCTGGGACTGCGCGTGCTCATCGTAGATGATAACGAGCTAAACCGGTGCATTTTGAAGAGAGTGCTGAACGGGTGGGACATGCTTACAACGGAGGCCGATAGCGGCCGGTGTGCTTTGCTTGCTTTGCGAGAGGCCGAGGACGCTGGCGAGCCATTTTCCATCCTGCTAACGGATGCCAACATGCCAGAGATGGATGGTTTCACGCTAGCGGAGGAGGTCAAACGAGACCCTGGCCTGGCCGGTGCTACTATCCTCATGCTCACGTCCGGCGGACAATATGGCGACACTGCGCGCTGCCGCGAACTTGCTGTTGCAGCTTACCTGACAAAGCCGGTCGGACGATCTGAACTGCGTGCCGCGATCACTCGGGGGCTCGGCGTTCGGGGGTCTGGGACGGCTCGTCGGGGCGAAATTGAAATCCGTCAAACCCTGAAGGACGGAATCATGGCCGGCCCTCTCCAGATCTTGCTGGCGGAAGACAACACTCTGAACCAGAAACTTGCGGGTCGTCTGCGGGAGCAGGCCGGTCACATTGTCACCATGGTTTCCAATGGCCAAAAGGCCCTCGACACGTTGGGCGAACAACGATTCGATCTGGTGTTGATGGATGTACAGATGCCGGAGATGGATGGCTTCGAGGCGACGGGTCTTATCCGCAAGCGGGAGGTCGCAGAGGGCGGGCATATGCCGATCGTCGCGATGACCGCATATGCGATGAAGGGTGATCGGGAGCGGTGTTTGAATGCGGGCATGGACGATTATGTCTCAAAACCAATTCGATCCGCCGAGTTGTTTGAAGTGATCGATCGAGTCTGCCCCTCATCGGAGCGCTTGGAGGGCCGTGCTCAGAATCGAAATCGCTCTGGTTCAAACTCAAGCCGACAGAGAGTCAGTTGAGCTCCGCTCAATTGAGTCTTTGCGAATTGGGCTCAAAATACGAATGCTCGCGGTCCGCGGTTCCGTGTCGCATTGCACTTCCCGAGCTTGCCCGTCTTGAACTGCCCCTTCTTGATCTTGTCATAAGGCCGGACTGCGACGGCCGGCGCCGGTTCCATCCAATCGGAAAATCGGCGGTCTCGAGTGACAGTTTTAAGGGCGCAGGATCAAGAGCTTTCTGTTTGGCTGAAGGGCCGTTGTGAAGGGGAGATCGGCGCCTTTACTGTCCCGCACAACGACGTCGGCCCAATGCGGGACGCGTTCGAGTGCCAGAGTCAAGCCATCAGGTAAATCCGCGCGCATTCGATTCAAGCGAATCTCGAGATAGTTGTCTCTAGCGAGCAAGGAAACGCGAATCGAAGCTCGGGCGCGCGCGAACAGGCCGAATCGTGTCACGCTGCCGATCCATAGTGACTCTCGCCGAAACGCCTGCAACAAACGCTCTTCTGCCGTCAATTTGTAACTCGTATCGGTCGGATGGATTAATAAACAGGTGATGTTGTTGTTCTCCGCGTTGGACCTGACGATCCGGAGCCACTCGGAGACCGTCCGTTCGAGGGTTGCTGGCGTCAAATACCCCATGGAATCATCCAGCGTCACGGGGATCTCGATCAGACTGCTGACCGGAGATCCGAGGTGGGCCTGAGATAGCGGCCTGTACGCATAATTGGTGAGCGTATTTCCCGCGGCGCGCGTGGAGTCCACAAGATATCCTGCTGTTTCGAGCGCCTGAATCAGTTGCGGAGGGTGGCTCAGATCCCCGCCACGAAATGCAACCGTGTGCTGGCCCGGGATGTCACGTTCCAGGAGTTCTTTGCTCACCTGTACTTCTCCAAACACGGTGGGCGCCACCGTTGGACGGTAGGTTGCGAAGCGGACTCCGGGCTCGCCGAGCGGAAACAGTTGGAAGGTCTTCAGATGCGAGACGGTGTGGGAACCCAAATCGAACCCACGCGCGAAGAGCTGCCGCAGGTAAGTACTGTTTTCGGGCATGTAATAACCGGTATCAGTCGAATCGGTGAAATATTTTGTAGTCACGAAGAAGGTGCTGGTGGTGTTATACCGCTGCTCGAGCGCCGCAAACGCAACCGCATTGCGGAACGATTCGCGTGCGTCGATATCATGACTGATCAGAAGAGCGCCCTCGAAACCATCGGGAATGGTGTGGATGAGGACGAACGGGTGGACGTTGGATTCGTAAATCGCGCGGAGGAGCATCCGGAGGACATCGCCGGAAGGCGCGAAAACATTGGCCCATTTGGTCTCTGCCTCAAAACTTTGGCCGAGCGCTAAGCGCAGCGTCGAATCGCTGAAGGACAGCCCTAGCGAGTAAGCGATGCCGCGCCCGTAGTCATTGCGAATGAACGCGGCTGCGCCCTGGGGAAACCTGGCGAGCACCACCGCACTTCCGAGCTTGTACTCCGTGGTCCAATTGAATTGCCGGTAGCGCTTCGAGTCACCGAGGACGATATCGCGCTCTTCCGGCCGGTTGATGTAACGGAGAGCGCTGTCTAGAGCAGAGTCCATAAAATGCACGCTATGGTTTTCCCGGCTAGTGGAGAAGGCAGTCACTCCAAACAGCGGAAAAAACTGGTCTCCCTGGACGTGCGTTGCGAACAGCACACCGCCAGATTCCACGTAATGATAGAGCCGCTCCCGGTCCGCCGCGGGAAGAGTAACATTGGCCAGCGTTCCCGCCAGCACCACCATGGGCGCCCGCACGGCGCCGGCTACGGAGTGGGTAGTTTCGTAAGGTACGCCCAGCATTTCCAGATCGTTTTCGAGGGCGGTGACTTCGTTTCCATCCTTTTCGGAGACTGCCAGCACGGCAACCGCCGAGGAAAGCTTTGCGGGCGGCGACGCGCCAAAGGCAAACGCGAGATAGAACGCAAATGCGGCTGGCCTTGATTTCATTTCCAGAACTGTCTCCGCCGTTGGATTGCCGGATAACGCCTCGGCCAGAAAAATCAGCCAAGTGGATGCCGCCACGCTTGGCGAGTCGCTCATCTGGTGAGGCACCTGCCGCGAAGCGTAGCGCAAACCGCTGGTCGCGGCCTGGAGCGGGCGCAGCCCCTCGACGATTTGGCGCGCGCGATCGGCTTGGCCCATGCGCAGGTATGCGAGCGCAACGCCGAGCGAACCTTCGGACCACACCAGCGGCAGATCGCGCCACTGTTTTCGTGGATCGCCGGGAAAATAAAATTTCCCAACCTCGAAGCCGGGATAAATACGATCATCGAAATATGGCCGGTATCCGACCGCATCGCCATCGCGCGACCCGTAGTAATTTTCCATATTGGCGAGTGCCTGGCGAGCTTTATCCGTGTCACCAGAGGCAAGCAGAAACAACGCGCCCCACGAAGCACAGTCCAGGGCCTTGACGGCATCGCGCTGACCGCCAGCTGAAAAGCCTTCGTCGAACTGCCCGATGCGCTCGTCCCAGGCGACCCGCAGAAGCGCGCTTTGGATCCGGCCGGCCGCGTCCGTCCAGCGCGCCTCTCCTGTTAGTTGACCCAGAGCGCGGAGAAAGAACCAGGAGCTGATGTTGTTCTCGGTACTGAAGCCGAGCGCCAGGGTAGCTTGGTAATCTTCGATAACATCCTGCGCTTCGGGCCGATAGACAAGACGTATGTTTCCGTAGCCCTGCCGCAGCAAGCCGCGTGCCGGATGATCGGGCTCCCGGGCTTCGAGCGAGAGCAAATAGTTCGCAAGGTGCACGGCCGCAGCGAGTAGAGCAGATCTCTCACGGACACAGCCGGCGTCATCGGGCGTGCAGGACGGCGCATGCGCCAGGTAGAACGCAAGAGCATAACCCACCCATCCAATGCTGCCCGCACGCACCATGGCGCTATCGTGATCGGACTCGTCGGGCCAGCTATTGGCCGTGCTGTAGCTGAACCAAAGGCTGCCGTCACTTCTCACGAGTCTCGCCAGAGCGTCTAGCGTGGATGCCGCCGCATCCATTTTTCCTGTGATGACACAACTCAAAGCTGCCAGGGCATCGTCATATGTAAATGAGCGGTGGAAGCCGGAGGGAAATTTCTCGGGCGGAATATCATAACTGATGAGCAGCCGCCGCCGTGACGGGTCCGGAGCGGGTACGGCAGTATTGGGAGTAACTTGGGCCTCGAGCCACCGCTCATTAGCCCCAGCCCAGTCCTGAAGCGACTGCGCTGAGCAGGTGGTCCAACAAGTGGCTGCTACAGCAGCCAGACTGATTTTATGCAGCCGGCGCATTCCGTTGAAAGCCGCGGCGTTCCATCGCGCCCCAGCCCCTCTTTCCTCGCAACGCGTCCCACACTCCCTGGGTTCTCCAAAGCGTCCGGATCTGAACGTATCCGAAGTTTTCCAGCACTGCCGCCGCCAACAAACGCCCAAGGTCCGAGACCGAGGGATAGCGGCGCATGGTGAACTCTTCCAGCACCACGGCACTCATGGACAGACAGAACCCCAAACAAGACGGAGACCACGAAGAACAGTGCGACGATTTGGAGCGACAGCATGTGCAGGAACACGCCAGCAAGCGTTAGCACATAGCCGGCCATCTCCACTACCGGTCCCAGCATTTCAAAGACAACGAAATATGGAACGGCGAACAGGCCCGGCCCGCCAAATTTCGGGTTGAACAGCATCTGGTCGTGCTTCACCAAGCTTTCCACCGTTCCCCGCTGCCAGCGATTGCGCTGACGGTGGAGGGTCGCCCAGCTTTCGGGAACCTCGGTCCAGCAAACAGGTTCAGGCACGAAGACGATTCGATAGTCTTTCTTCTTCTGATGCCCGCGCCGGTGCAGCCGCACGATGATCTCCATATCCTCACCAACCGTATCGACGGCGAATCCGCCCGCCTCCATGAGTGCTTCGCGGTCGAAAACGCTGAAGGCTCCAGAGACCAACAGTAGTGAATTCAGAAAGCTGAATGCCACTCGCCCTCCAAGAAAAGCTCGCAGGTATTCGATGGTCTGAAACAACGGCAGCAGGCGGCGGGGGGTCGATATGCGCGTGACCTTGCCATGCTCGACGCTGCATCCATTGACCACCCGGATAATGCCTCCGGTGGCCACCACTTTGCCGGGATTTTCCAGGAACGGCTCGACAACATGGAGCAATGCGTCATCCTCAAGCAGCGAATCAGAATCCACCGCGGCCACCAGAGGCGTGCGGGCAACGTTCAATCCCGCGTTGAGCGCATCCGCCTTTCCACCGTTTTCTTTATCCACTACGGTCAAGCGGATAGGGTCGCGCGACCTGTAAATCGCCCGAACCGGACGGGTAAGCGCGGTCCCGGTGCGACAGGTGGCCTTGCACAGATGGAACTCCTCAATCAGGACGGCGAGCGTATCGTCCTTCGAGCCGTCATTCACTACGATTACTTCGTGGTGCGGATAGTTGAGGTTCAACATGGACCGAACGCTTTGGGAGATGGTCAGGCTCTCATTGTAAGCCGGAACGATGATGCTGACTTCCGGCAGCAAAGGAGAATTCAGCAGAGCCTCGCGTTCCGCGGGAGTGCGGCGCGCGCGATGACTTTGAAGGGCAAAGAAGCCAAGCACCATAAGGAAGAAATAAATAGCGTTGATGCCGCTTACGTAGAAGATAATGGACCACTCGAAGCCTTCGTACAGAATTCGCACGAATGAAAGCGGGTGCGTCACACTGCGACCGTTTCCGCCGAAGAGGAGTGGACTCGTTCCAGTGCCTCGAGTGCCGCCGAAGCGGCCAGAAGCGATTCGGTGAGCGTTTCCTGTTCGAGGATGCGGCAACCGTCAGGTCCCAACTGCGCCAGAGCATAGGCGGCAGCGGCGGCGGCTCCGGCGTCCGGGTCCCGCAAGCGGCGAGCCAGGAACGGCAAGGCGTTGTTGACGCCGATGCTCGCCGCCGCCCGGGCAGCAGCCGAGCGGACCTCTTCGACCGGATCACTCAAGGCATGTATGATTTCAGCTTCAATCTGCGCCGACCTGGCCATGAAAGGCAAAATGTCCAATGCGCCAGCGCGGACTGTTCGGCTGGGATGGCGCAGCAACGGGTACACCTCCGGCAGAGGCAGAAACTTGCTCCACGCCCGCAGGATCTCCAGAACCGAGAGCACCGGTCCTGTTTCGCCGCCGGCGAGGGCAGCCGGAATTGCGTCTTTCGCCAGCTCGATGGCGTACGGGCGGAGGTCCTCCGCTAGGATGATGCGCGTCACCAAGGGGCCGTTTACCGCCAACGCGAAGATCTGCGCGAGCTCCGCTGAGTCCGCGTTGGTTACCATGGCGCGCGCCGTATGCAGCCGGAACGATTCGTCAGCATCCCGTAGCGCCCCTAGCAATGTCTGGACGGTGAAGTTGCGCGAAACCAGCGCAAGGTGCGCCACCGCGTCTCTTCGCCTCGATTTGCTCCTAGAATTGCAATCTCGCTGCCACTTTTTGATGAAGTGTAGATCGGCGGCTAAATGCGAGAGCGCTTCACGGCCACAGCCGCGCACCATACGCAGAAATTCCGCCAGGCACTGCTCCACCTCCCTTGGGTACGTCCTCCGGAGACGCCCGATCTCACGGCCGCAATCCTTTCCTGCGGCATGCAAAGCCAACAGCTCCCGAATACCTGGCGCCACGCGGGCCATTTGGACTTCCCGGAGGCGCCGCGTAAGCTTTGTGAAGCAAGAGACTCCGAGCATGGCTATCAGGGTGGCGCATTGAACGAAAACGATGGTCAGCGCCATCGAGAGCTCGCGCGACGCCATTCTAGGAGCCAGATACCACCGGTGCACTGCCACGATGACAAGCACATAAGCCATGCCGAAGGCCAGTGTCTTTGACAGTACAGCGATACGCCCTGCTCTTTCCAGCGTCACTGTCGTACCGTGAAGTTCGCACCGAAGCTGGTCTGGTGCTGGTGGTTGGAGCGGCTCTGATAGGAGCAGAAAAGCTCAACGGAGTGTGCGCGGGTGAACCGAAACTCCGCGCCCCCCAGGTACGTATTCGCCTGAAACAGACCCAGGCGATCGATTGAAAGCTCCTGGAAGTTCTCACTGCCGCGCGCATATCCCGCGCGCAGCTGAACCGATTTGGCCACCTGCCGGTAATATTGTCCGACCCAGGCATGCGTCACCATCCCCGCCGTTGAACTGGCGCGCCATTCGGTCCAGGCGTTATAAAACGTAACTGTCATCCACGCCGGTTTCGCGAAATAGTAGGTGAGCGCAGGACTCAACAGGTGCACGTCTGCCGCGCGAAAACGCAGCAGCCGGTAGTCCGTGTCCAGCGCCAAGCGACGCGGTAATGCGTGGGAAATTCCCCCGGTGTACTCCTGACGAGGTATCACCACTGCGCCAGGACCCGCTACGGCGCCCGCGCGCATCCACCAGCCGTGGCTTAACTTTTTCGTGAAATTAAGCGCGGCACGCCGCGTACGCTCGTCGAATCGGCTCCATTCCTCGTATTGCAAAGTGATTTGGTTGACCGCTCCGATGAAGCCGGCGCTGACAAAACCCATGTTGCCTGCGTTGGTAAAGGAGAACCGATCTTGGGCGAAACCAACGCGCACTTCGACAGGACGCGGCACATCCACCTCTTCGCCCAGCTTCTTGGCTTCGCCATTGCTGGGATCGAGCTCGAGCGCGCGAGAAAGGTGCTGTTTGGCCTCACGCTCCTGACCCTGGTAATGGCTCATCCGCGCCATGGCCACCTGCACGTCCGGGTCATGTGGCGACCGCGTTTCGGCTTGCGCCAAGAGGTTTCCAGCTTCGGAGTAGTGATGCTGCCACATCTCCACGTAAGCCTTGCCAACCAGCGCCTCTGTGTTTTGTGGCTCGCGCTTCAGCACCCGGTCAAACATTTCGATCGATGTAGCGTACTCCTTCATCCATCCGGATAATCGGGCGATCCGGATTTGATAATCGATATTCTGAGGATCCAGCTTCAGGAGCCGCTCATAGAGAGCGCGTGCTTCGGCGAATTGTTGATGTGCGATCAGGTTGCGGGCGGACTGCTCCTCATCCTGAGCCAGCATGCGTGCGCTGGCCAGCGCAATGCAGAGGGCCAGCATGGTGAACTGATGGCTCACACATTTTTCCCCAGCAATCGTTTCAAGCGTGCGATCAGCTCCATGGGGCTGAATGGCTTGATGACGTAATCGTCCGCGCCCAGCCCGAAGCCCCGGATTACATCAGTTTCCTGCTGTCGCGCCGTCAGAAGAATCACCCGTATCTCGCGCGTTAGCGGATCGTTGCGCAGACTGGACAGTACTTCGTATCCGCTCCGGTTGGGCATGTTTACGTCGAGAACTGCCAGGTCCGGTTGCCAACTCCGGATGAGTTCGAGGGCGGCACCGCCGTCGCTGGCAGCACGGCATTCCAGGCCGGCATTCCCTACCGCCGCTTCCACCAGCGCACGGATGGTCGAATCATCATCCGCAATCACCACGCGGCGTCTTCCAGCCGCGGACGTAGCGGGTTGAGCCGCCCGACCCTGAGCAGCTCGATAAATCGCAAAATACGACCGCAGAATCAGTTCGTCCGTAGTCCAAGGCGCAAACAGAAAATCTTGCGCCGCGTTGTGGACAGGCTGCTGGAGCAGAACTTCGCGCTGGCCGATCATCAAGACCGGTTTGTTCAGCTGTGGAATGTTTGCCAGGGATACAACATTCAAAATGACCGCGTCGAACGGCCGCACCGCCTCGGCGTCCAGGAGTGTGCCCAGATCCCGCGAAAATGCCTGACAAGCTTCGATGGCTTTCGCCAACCGGACCACCTCCGCCGGCGGGAACCCGGATAACGCAAACCTCTTACCCGCGAGTGTGGCAAGTACAGCAGGACACCCAGCCTCTTGGCTTGCGGACAACAATCCCAGCGGCACGCCGATCGAATCGGCCTCCTTCGAGGGCGCTTCTTCCCCCGGAGTCGGCGCCGGGGATGGCAGTTGATCGCTCTTCAGGGCCTCCGCGAACAACCCTGCCAGGCGCATCAGCAGCTGGCGCGTACGTTCCATTGAGCCGGAACCATTCTTTTGCAGCACAGCTTCGAGATCTCGCGCAATCCGAGTAATTTCGGGATATCCGATAGAGCCCGCCGCCCCGGCCCAGCGATGGGCGGTTATCAATGCTTTCTCACGATCGAATGCGGCGCCAAACTGGTTGACAAGCCGCTCGCTCTGATCGACTCCTTCGGCGGCAAATTGACGCCGCATGTCTCCAAGGCAAAGCTCTGTGTTCGTTGTTTCCCGAGACGGCGGCTGCACCCCTCCCTCCGACGTTTCGCTGCTCCGGTTAAGATATTGCCGGATCAGCGCCGGAAAGGTTCGCGTGTCAATCGGCTTGGTGATGTAGCCGTCGCAGCCAGCTTCAAGGGCCTTCCGCTCGTCGCTCTTCATGGCGAAGGCGGTGACAGCCAGTACAATGGTATCTCGCGTCAATGGATTGGACTTCAGCCTTCGGGTGAGCTCGAGACCATCCATCCCGGGAAGCTGAATGTCCGTCAATACGATGCGCGGCTGGAATTTCTCGAGAACTTGCAGGGCTTCCTCGGCAGTCCTGGCCGTGTGCACGTCAAATCCCTGGCGAGACAATAAAACCGTAACCACTTTCAAGTTGACGGGAGTGTCCTCGACGACGAGCACGGAATCAATCGACATTTGAGTCGCTCCTCGGAGCGTGACTGACCAGGGCGTCTTAAGAAGGGAACGGCACCGACACGCCGCTCACTAAGTGGTCATATGAACAGGCGTACCCTTAGGGGAAGATCAAGATTCGCTTGCGTAAACGGTACCAGATCCAGTTTCATCGTTTCCCTACTTAGCACCACCTTACATAGTGGTGGATAACATTCGAAGTAACAATATTGACGTAAGGATACTAACCCTGATTAACTTTGTGTGGCATTGGAGACCCTTGGGTCCTCGGAACCACCGCGGTCGGCCTTGACTACCATGTCAACCAATGGAAACACTCAAAATGGGGACGGTCTGGCGCCAGAATTATGATCGCGCTGTCACCACATGGCTTGCCAGGAGTAATCGCGGTAAATTTGCTGAAAGCCAGCGCAATTTTCCAAGGGCGTTGCACAGGCCAGCTCTTGCTGGCGCGTGGTTGACGACGGACCAGAACTTGCTTGTGGACCTCTTCGCAATATGGCTTGCAGTCCTTTCAGCAACGAAACGGAATACCAATCTACTTGAACGCAAGAGCTCTCGAGCATCGGCGCAGGACTCGGCCAGACCAGCCAGATTGCGTCCAAAGCTTGCCTTTGGCGAGTTAGGTAAGGTGGCTCATGCCCCCAGAAGTACTGCACTCCTCCACGTGGTCAATCTACCTCCGGGGACTGCGCTATCCAACCGATTCCCGATGAGTCACAAGCGGATTCTACGTCGGCGGATTTCAGTGCACTATCGTTGCCTCATCGTCGAGAATAACCGTCATTCAGTTTTCGAGCAGCGGAGTGAACGATTGGCCCCACGTTCGATCTGCTGTCGGCGACACCTTTCCCTCCGAGGGTCTCATAACATTTCCTAAAAGGATTCGCGGTCACAACCACACGGCCATCGAACCGAAGCCTCGTGCACGACGCTCACGCACGAAATGCTGTACCAGCAGCGTTCCGAGGCCCTGCCGTTGTGCAAGCTGGAGGAGATATAAATCGCGTAAAGCTCACCCTCGTAGCCCAATGGGCCTGTCCCCTCTCCGCCACCGGAGATGAATCCCATAATGCTGCCGTCCACGTCGCAAGCCACCAACGTATCCGAGTTAGGTTCAGTCCGATTGCCGCCGCTGTCCAAATGCAGCATTGACGATGCGGCCATGTAGGCCCATGATAGACGGAACATACGGGACATCAGCCCCAAAAAATTGGAGGTATCAACATGAATACGCTTCTCTACAACTTCATCCAGGACGAACAAGGCCAGGACTTGATCGAGTACACGCTGCTGCTTGCTTTTGTGTGTCTGGCATCGGCAGCGCTGTTCATTAGCGCTGGAGGCAGTGTCGGAGGCATCTGGAGTGCTACCAACAGCCGGTTGGCAACTGCCAATACGTCGGCAAGCTAGTTGGCGTTGAACAGGCATTCACCAAACGTCCGAAGATGCCCTTTTGAGCCCTGCTTTAAGGAAGTAAGTATCAAGCATAACGAATTCCGCCAATGAATCTCGAAATACTGGCGCCGAGCCTTGCGAACCAAGTAGCGAATGTTCCGAAGAAGGGCATTGGAAGGCCCAAGAAGATGGCGCACCGCCATCCGTTGGCTCCGTACCCGCGATGCCGCTGCGGCTCCTGCGCCATGTGCCAAGACAACGCGAAATGGGACCGTATCTTCGCAAAGTTCGTGATAACTGACTTCAGGGATGTCCGGGGAATGTTCCAATCCCCGTTGAAGGATCTTTGCTAGGGATCTGTCGCAAATAGCTTGGGGAAGCCGCGGGTTAAACCGGCGAGAGCATGGTATGCGGGTCGTCTTCACTGAGCAAGTGCCGCGATTATCAGTCCGCCCACACATACCGTGATTCCGCAGCCACTGCTGGCGGTTTTGCGGAACCGCAGACGCAGAGCTATAACGGCGCACGTCCGCGTCAGGACGACGGAGACCACGTAGAGCAACCTGGACGACGTTTTAACGACTTGGCTTTAAACTAAGCGGAGGGTTTTTGCCGGAGCGGTTCCGTTCAGGAGAATCGCCCCGGCTCAGTTTCTTGGAGAAACCTGATGACACATCTATAGTGGACCGCACTAACACACGCGGTCAACGTTGCCTTTGGATAGGGTGGCATCCGCTTTAGGCAACCCGCTGGCCTGAGAGAGTCGAGCCAGGAGGGTTTCAGTCGCCACCCCCCATATGATGATACATCCGTAAGGGGCGACTTGTTGGCTCTTAGCATGCGTACCCCACTGCCGTAATCCGGCTGCCCGTGCGGCGCGGCTGCGCGATACGCTTGTGCCCGTCATCGAGGCGACATCCAGGATGTGAACATCCAGGTGGAGAAGCATCAGAACGAAGACGGCAACTCGGCGGGCTCGGCTCACGTCGCGTGACGATGAGTTAGCGTCAGGGACGCGGCAGACGGAAACGCCGCACCCGCGGGAGGTTATGAAAGCCGGAGCATGCCGGAGCATTTGAACGCACACCGGAATTCGCGCATTTCAAGGCCGTTATGCGGCGTGTCCTCGCCGTGCCAAAGATCGAACTGGATGCACTAGTGGAGCAAGCAAAAGCAGGATCGCCACGGAACGGTGACAAGCATGCTCCGGGAAGAAAGCGCGGCGCGAAACAAAAACGAAAACGTCCCCTTTCATCGTCCGCTGTCAATGATAACTATCGAACAGTGCTTGCGACGATCAAGCGGCGGATATGTGGCGGGTTTTCTGCAGTAGATCGCGTAGGGAGACTGAGTAATGCCGCCCTTCCCAGTATACACAAATCATTCCCGTGAGAGTTCCGGAGCGCTGGACAGATTCAACCAACACAGCACCGGCTGGAAGAGTGACGCGAAGATCGGCAATTTCAGCGCCTTCAGGCGCATGATGAATCGCTGGGATTGGAGCAGTCAGGCGATACCGCGACATCATTCAAACCCTCTCCTCCGTGGCGCGGCGCATATCATCAGCTATTCCCATCCTACTGTAAGGCATCTAGCTAAAAGAACCAGGGCGAAGGCGCATGGTTGACTCAACGCACCGTTAGAATAATGGTGCTGTGAGTGATTTAAGGGTCGATGATGCCACTTCAGAGCGTTGCGCTCTCTGGTGTGGGGGATTGCCTCCGGCCCCAAGGCTGTGCTACTGAACGGAGAGCACGGAGGTTTGTCATGGCCGAAACGAAATCCGACAAATGCGCTCATCCAGGGTGCGAGTGCCTAGCGGGTGAGGGCAGCAAATATTGCAGCCCGTACTGCGAGAGCGTGCCCATCAATCACCTGGCCACTACCTGCGAGTGCGGACATACTGGGTGTGCTGCCGGACAAACTGTCGGTGCGGCGGAATAGCTCGAATCGCGGAAAATACCGCGATCTTTCTAGGTATGCCCATCGTTGTTTCTCATTGTGTGATGTTCAAGCCCGCCGTGCAAAGGCACGGCCTCGATCCTGGTCAGCGGCCAGGGAAAGATGAGATTCCGCGTGCTTTACATCACCGATCATCTGGCAGCGGCCGGCACAGAAGGTGCTTACCTCCGCCTTCGGTGAGTGTAAGAATTGCGGATGGGCTGGGAGAACGGGAACCGTAGCAACATAGGCTTACCGCCTTTGGAATGCGACGTGCTCCCATTATCAACTGATAAGTCATGCGCCTCATCCTCTCTCTGCTGCTCGCGCTATCGATGTCTTACGTGGCTGACGCCTCGACGATAGCTCACAGCCGGTCTCGACCCGCCATCCTGCGATCGCTATCGACTGGGATTTATCTTCAGGCAACCGTCATCTTTGAAGGCCATCGCGCCAGAGTCAGGTTCAATCGAGGTGGCCAAATCGTGCTTGACCTAGACAATCCGGTGACCACCGAATCCGAAGAAATCATGGGTGTTGACGAGAACCAGAACTACTGGGCCGTCTATGTGGACAACGAGGCTACGGAACCGGGGCGATCGGCTTCGTTCACCGGCGCCTTGCCAGAGGACCTCCTTGATTTGCTTCAAAGGGATCGCAAAGACCCCCGGCGCTCCGGGGCGCAAACGCTGAAAACCTGGAAGTATTTACCGACGCTGTGCCGTTCTCGGGCCTTCGATGAACTTCACCGAGCTGGATTTCGCGTCGCGCGGTTGAAAAACGGTGTTCTAAACAGCACAGGATCGATCCCCACGGCGTTCAAGGATTATTGAAGAAGAAGCGCCAGGAGTAATGTGCCGATCAGGCTACGTAAATTAAGACGACTCGAAATTCCGGATAAGAGAGACGACAATGGTGAGAAAACACGCTGTAAAACTGCTGAGTCTGTTCTTCCTGGCGCTTACGCTGGCAGGCTTTGTGCCACGAGCAACGGCCGACCAGGACGATCCTCCTTCACGCGTCGCGCGACTGGCTTATGCGCAGGGCCCCGTTTCATTTCAGCCGGCAGGAACCGACGATTGGGTGACGGCAGGGCTCAACCGCCCAGTGACCACGGGTGACAGGCTGTGGTCGGACAATGCTGGGCGCGTCGAATTGCAGCTCGATGGTTCGCTGATTCGCCTGTCGAACAACACCGGCTTTTCATTCCTCAACCTGACCGACAACGTCACGCAAATTCAATTGACCGCAGGAACTCTTCTCGTTCGCGTGCGGCGCCTCGACGACAACGAGACCTACGAGATTGACACGCCCAACTTGGCCTTTTCCGTGCTACGGCCTGGCTTATACCGGATCAGCGTGAATGAGGCGGGAGATTCCACCGCGATCAAAATTCGCAGCGGCGAGGGCGAAGTGACGGGCGGAGGGGCCGCCTACACCGTACACGCCAACGATTACGACACATTTAGCGGCACCGATCAGTTGAGTGCAAATTCCGAAAACTACGGCAACGACGAAGATCCGTTTGATAGCTGGGCTGCTAATCGCGACCGTCGCTGGCAGAACTCCAACTCTGCCCATTACGTTTCTGCTGACGTTGTGGGTTATGAGGACTTAGACGATCACGGCTCCTGGCGCCGAACTCCCGACTACGGCAATGTATGGTTCCCACGCACGTCGGTCCCGGGTTGGGCTCCCTATCACTACGGGCACTGGGACTATATCGAGCCCTGGGGGTATACGTGGGTGGATGATGAGCCGTGGGGATTTGCGCCATTCCATTACGGCCGCTGGGTTTCCTATGAGGGTTCGTGGGGCTGGGTGCCAGCGCCGCCGCAGGCTGAGGGCGTTGTCTACGTGCGTCCTGTGTACGCGCCGGCGTTAGTGGCCTGGGTCGGAGGCCCGCATTTCGCAATCGGGATTGGAGTTGGAGAGGGTTATGCGCCCGGCGTGAGCGTGGGCTGGTTTCCCCTGGGCCCGCGCGAAGTGTACGTGCCGTCATATCGCGTGAGCCGCAATTACGTAAACAACGTCAACGTATCGAACACTACGGTGAATACGACCGTCGTGAACAACTACTACAACACCACCGTCGTGAACAATAACGTGAACGTGACGAACGTGAAATATGTGAATCAAAGCGTGCCGGGAGCGGTGGCGGCCACAACTCCGCAGGCGTTCACAGCGGCGCAGCCGGTAGCGAGAAATGCGGTGAAAGTGGACCAGCGGGAAGTGGCCAGCGCGCCCGTGAGGGCTTTTACGCCCGCAGCCGTGCCTGCGAAGCAAGCAGTTCTCGGAACTGGAACGGCTGCCGCTAAACCACCGGCCGCGCTGCAAACACGCGCCGTCGTCGCAAAGGTAGCGCCACCTCCGCCGCCTCCCTCCTTTGAAAAGCGGCAGGAAGCGATCAAGAGCAATGGCGGGAGACCCCTGTCAGTCGCCCAGGTACGGCAGATAGAGCCCGTTACTACGCGCCGGGAAGCTCCTGTGAAAATCGCGCCGGCCGCAAAGCCCGTCGCGCCGCAGGCGTCACAGACGAACCGGCCCGGCCAACCTCAGAATGGTCAACTCGCGCCGGCGGCGCCGAACGCCGTTAACAGGGCTGTACAGCCCCCAAATCGCCCGGCGGATCGCCCGACAGAACGACCGGTAAACCCGAACAACGCTTCTCAACCAGGGCAAGTCGATCGGCCTGCCTCAACGAATAACATCCCGCAGCCAGTGGCGCCGAACACACCGCGGCCAGACCGACCCCTCGACCGGCCCGCGCCACCCAATAATGCCAATCCAACCGCAAACAAGCCGGCAACACCGAACACTGTACAGCCCCCCAACCGTTCGGATCGCCCGACGGACCGTCCGGTAAACCCGAATACCGCTTCTCAACCAGCGCAAACCAATCGGCCTACTCCGCCTCCAGCCGTCCATCCGAATGAGATGCCGACTCCGCCACGGCCCGTTATACAACCCTCCCCGAACGCCGAGTTGGACAGGAAGCACCAGCAAGAGCAGGATCAGCTCCGCGCGAAGCAGGAACAGGAACGGCAGAGAGTCCAGCAGCAGCAGGACCAGGAACACGCGAAAGTCGCGCAGCAACAGGCGAATGAGGCTAAAAAACAGCAAGTAGAGCAGCAACATCAGCAGCAGACGCAGCAATTGCAGCAAAAACACGCGGAAGAGCAGAAACTGTTGCAGCAGAAACAACAGCAGGAACGCCAGAACCAGTCCAAGCCGCCAAAGAGCGACCGTCCCCCGGAGGCAAAGCCTTAACCGCGCACGGGGTTTTCGTCTGGTAGTTTAGTGGGTGGGCCGGCAGTTGTGAAAGTAACCGAGGGCGATGCACTGTCTGGATTGATGGATGTGAGGGTCAGGGCTTGCCCATTGTTATCGGTTCCGGACCAAGTAGTGCAGGTCGACCCGGGGGCGCCGACAACGTCCTGGCGCAGCCGGCAGAGCCGCAGGCAAGAGACAGATGGCCGTTCGGGTCTATTACCGAGGAAACGTACACCCGCGGTGGCAACGGTGTAAGGGTGACGGGCACGGCCGTAGCATCTCCGACCTCTTGAAATCGACTTCTTCACCGTGCCGACGATCCGGTTCCAGATCCTGTATGTCTTCTTGGTGCTAGCTCACAACCGGCGCCGGATTCTGCACTTCGGCGTCACTGCGCATCCGACGGCGGAGTGGACCGCCCAGCATCTCCGTGAGGCCTTCCCTTGGGATGCAGCACCACGTTATCTCCTGCGGGATCGCGATCGGATCTTCGGTGACGAATTCAAGAAACAGGTCAAGGATATGGCCATCCGGGAAGTCCTTTCTGCCCCGCGATCTCCTTGGCAGCGAGCATACATCGAACGCCTGATCGGCACCCTCCGCCGCGAGTGTCTGGACCACATGATCGTCTTCAACGAAGCCTCACTGTACCGGCATGTGAAGTTATTCATGGCGTATTATCACAAATCCAGAGTGCACCTCTCGCTGGCCTAGGACACGCCGAATCGCGGCCCGTGCACCGGCCGGAACTGGGACCCGTGGTAGCGATAGCGCAAGTTGGCGGCCTTCATCACCGGTACGAGCGGTGCGCGGCTATACGTAGGAGTCCTCGCCGCAATTCCTCTCAGGAATGCTGTGCCAATTCTCTCTGGTCGATACGACATGATCATTCGATCCGCCAACCGCAGCGAAGATTTTGGGCTCCTCCCTTGCTCCAGGGGAAAAGTCGAACGAGCCCCTGATTTGCCGGCGTTATGTGCCGGCCTCGTCCGCTCTCAGATGGGATTATCGATAGGCACAGTTGCTACCCGTGGTCGGCTCATTCGTTGAGGGATCGATGATGACGTTGTCGGGCTTAGGGGGGACACGCTCGAACTGCCTCGCAAATTGAGACCCGAAGGTCTTCGTATATACCTTTGTGAATTCAGGGCCGAGAAAAAATAACTGCGCCGAGTAGTACACCCACACCAGGACGATGACGAGGGAACCGGCGGCGCCATAGGTCGAGCCAAAGCTTGTTTTTCCTAAATATAGCCCAATAAACTGCTTGCCAATCGCAAAAAGCAACGAAGTGACAGACGCCCCCACCACTACATCGCTCCATTGCAAGCGAACGTCGGGAAGCATTTTGTAAATAGCCGCAAACAAGAAGGTGATCACGAGAAACGACATCAGAAACGTCGCGACATGGAGTAGTGATTCGGGCGTTGGGAGGGCCGAAGCAAAGAACTTCCCCATGGCGGCGATCCAGGCATTCAACACCAGAGAAACCAGCAGCAGAAAACCGACACCCAGGATCATCGCGAATGAATAGAATCGGTGCTTCACCAGACGAAAGATATTCGAAAGACCGGTGTTGCTGCGGTCGAAGGGAACATGCCAGATCGTGTTGAGTGCGTCGCGCAGTTCTACGACGACGGAAGATGCTCCAAATGCTAAAGTCAGGAAACCAAGTAACGTTGCAATCACTCCCGTTCCCGGCTTGTACGCACCCCGAACCAGCCCCTGAATGGCCCTTGCTCCGTCGGGACCTACCAAGCCCTGGATTTGCCACACAAGCTGCCCTCGCGCAGCCTCCTGCCCGTATACAAGGGCGGCCACGGCGACGATGACGATGAGAAGCGGTGCCAGGGACAGCAGTGTATAAAACGCTAGCGAGGCACCGAGGCGCGGAGCTTTATCGTTGACCCATTCGCTGACCGTCTCTTTGAACACTCCCAGCAACTCCTTAAGACGTAGGTAGAAGAATTCTCTGATGTGATGCAGGATTTCATGAACGACGTTTGGCTCAGCTTCGGCTAACTGTTTTTGCATAACAGAATCCTCGTTAATGTCGGGCGTCCGAGCCGCACGTAGTCCGGATCTTGTTGGCGGGCGCGTTGCCAAACCAGGAACCCCCCAGACCCCTGTTCGAATGTGTCCAGAAGCTCCTCGAAACCAAGGTGAGAGAGTCCTATGATGTAGCACAAGATTTCATGAGCGGCGCTTGACGGCGCTATGGCTCGCTGTTTTGACCTGACGGCATCCCCACTCCGCACGCTTGACCCCATTCTGTTCTCAGCTAGAGGGCCGGCGTCCCTGAATTATTCTAATCACGGTGTGAACCGCGGTATGGCACTTCAACACAGAAACAGAAGAAGATGCGTGCCGCGTACCGCGGTACACTGTAGCTGTTACGAAGTCCCCCGTTTCATAATTGGCCTGTCTTGCGCCTCGTCAGCAGGTCTTCATGAGGGAGTTCCGTCGTCTCGCCGAGGTTCTCCTCAAGGGTGCGGGGCCGTGGTGGCAGGTCGCGATTGATTTCCTCGACGCGATTTTCGATTTCCCGATGGACGGCGCGGCGCGGCATGGGCTTGTCGCTCTTCGCGAAATCGGCGCGGGCTTCGCCTGCCGACGCGATGTCTTCTGCGCCGGTTTGTTCGAGGATATCTTTGGCGCGTCTTACCCAATCTGAATTGTCGCAATGCACCGACATTAGGATGGCGCCACGGCGAATCTGACCTTCATAACGCTTGGCTTCATACTCAGGCATACCCATCCCGATAAGCGCACCGACCAACCCACCCACCACCCCGCCCGCACCCACGCCGGCCAACGCGCCGACAATCGGCCCGGCGGCGAGAAACGGACCCAGCCCAGGAATGGCCAGCGCGCCGATGCCGGCTAGCCACCCCAGGGTGCCGCCGACCATGGCGCCTGTACCTGCTCCCGCCGCTGTGGCTTCTGGCGCTTTAGTGCCCTTCTCCACAGCGAAATCTTTCGTGCCTTCGTTCTCAGGGAACAGCACGGAGATGTCGGTGTTGCGAAACCCCGCTGCCTGCAGATTGGCCAGCGCCCGCTCGACACTATCGCGGTCGCGATAGATCCCAAATACAGCGATGTTCTTGCCTCCCATGGTTGTGCTCCTTTCATTGCTGACGATTTTCTCTCCTGCTCGATGGGAATTCAATCTGACGACTTGTCGTCGCTCTGTCGCCATTTGAAATAATTGGCCCGTCACCCGGGGGCTTTGTGCTATCGATAGCGCGTCCTCCAGACAAACGACCCCTAATGAAGGCAGCATCGACTCCCTGTGCCTGATTCTTCCGCCGTCGGTAAGTCATCGTGGCGACGCCGGGGAACCAATCTGCACCCCGATCACCTCGCCGGACACAACGAGTTCCACGCGTCGATTCTGCTGGCGGCCGGCCGCCGTTTCGTTTGAGGCCACCGGCTGTGTTTTTCCGAACCCTTTGGCTGAAAGGGAGTTCATTGGAATCCCTTGTTGGGTAAGATAATCGCGAACCGATGAGGCGCGCTGCTCCGAGAGTCGTTGGTTGTATTCATCGCCACCCACGCTGTCAGTATGGCCTTCGACTTCCAACCGCAGCCCCGGGTGACCCAAGATAATCCCAGCGACTTTGGCCAGCTTCTCGCGCGCCCCTGGGCGGAGTGAATACTTACCCGTGTCGAACAAAACGTCTGACATGTTGACGATTAACCCGCGGGCCGAATCGCGCGTTTCAAGAATCAGATTCAATTGGCGCAAAAGTTGCGCGCGTAGTTCCGTTTTTTCATTCTCTGCATTTTGTCGGAGCCGGTTTGCTTCTTCGACAGCGAGCCGCGCCTTTTCCGCGTCAGCCTGCGCCGCCTGTTGCTGCACCACAGCAGCCGCGCGCGCAGCATCTGCTTCAGCCTTCTCCTTGCCAGCGCGCTCTATTTCGGACTGAGCGGCAGCTCGCTGCGCATCGGTTTCCCGTTTCAAGCGTTCGGCTTCGGCGCGGGCAACTGCCTGCGCCGCTTCCGCGTCTCGCCTAGTTCGCTCTGTTTCAGACTGTGCGGCGGCTCGTTCGGCCTCGGCAAGTGCCCGGCGCTGGGCTTCCGCTTTCTGTTCCGCTTCCGCCTGAGCCCTTCGCTGCGTTTCAGCTTCGGTCTCAGCTCTCGCCCGCGCCTCTCGCTCCGCCGCTGCCTGGCGCTCATTCGCCAAGCGTTCTTCATCCATCTTCTTTATCGTAATGATACGGGCATCCTCAGCCATTTGAACGGCTTCGCGAGCGACCGTCCCAATGGGCTTCTTTCCCGCCTTACTGTGCAAGTAGCCCTCAGCGTTCTGGAGCCCTTGGACCGCTTTCAGGAAGGTGTCTCCGGCATATGTTTCGGCCCCGGTCCATCGTGCAATCTGGACCGCGTTTCGCGCCTCAGATAATTCCAGTGGAACCCTAGAATCCAGTCGCATGGGCTTGAGATCCGACGGGTTGACGTTCAGGGTATATTGGCCCCGCTGCAACAGCTCATATTTGGCATCCACTTCTTCAATCGTTCCGGTCGTATCGTGCCGGACGAAGTTCTCCATTACCACGACGTCGCTGGGCTGGGTGACCGCAAAGTACGGTTCGGCGGTGACAATCAAACCGAACGATTGCAACTCAGTCGTGGCGTTCAGCTTACTGTTGCCCCCGCTCAATAGCACTTCACCGATGTTCGTGGCGCGGCCCTCCGGTGTGATGGCCCACATCACGTACGTTAGGTACTCCGGCCCAAATTTCGTAGCCGGCTGGAGCTTGTCCATCTTGGCGTCAATCTTGATCACGCCTTGTTTGCTCTCCACCTGTGCCTCGCCGCGGGCTTCTGGCATCAGCGCCGTCCCTCGGAAATCGATTTTTGTTGAGCCGCTGCGGTGGCGGTAATTGATGGCTTTGGTTGTGCGCGCAACCACGGTGACACGATAAACCGGCATCGGATTGCTGGGCTGGATGGGATTAGGCTGCAGCGTTGGGTTGGGCGCTTGCGGAGCTTGGGCCGCGAGCAGACTGCCCAACGCGATGAATAAGCTGAGCATTCTCATTGGTTATCCTCTCTCGTTGCCATTACGGCAACTTAGCGGCTGTCTTTGCTTTCTCGCGCGGAGTATTTGTTCAACAGCGACAGTAGTTTCAAAGCTGCCCGGGTTGGTTTTGTTCCCCGGGTGACGATTTCGCGGTTTTCCAGTTTCTTGCCGTACAACACGGCATTATCATCGAGGTCCTGCCTCAGTGTCGCTCCCTGTAGCGAGATTCCAGCAAAAACGCCGCGAGAGCGAGACCAGGAAAGAATCTCCGCCCGCATGTAAGCGTCGGTTTGAGCCGTGGCTGAACGACCGACTGGTCCGGCGGCCACTTCGCCTTCTCCTCCGAGTGTGAACTTACTGGAAAGGAGTCGATCCGCTCCGCGTTCATTCATCACGAGGAGGATGACATCGGTCTCAGAGCCGCCGATCTGAAAACCAACGCTGCCGCCCTCAATGCGAACGGTACCCGGAGCAGACCAGCCCACCCCGCTTTTCTTTCGACAGGATAAGTATCCTTTGCCGTACTTGCCTCCGACAATGAAAGCACCTTTTTTCAGACCAGGAACAATCACGATGCAGTGCGCTTTTGCCAGCAGGTCCTGGGGGATGCCTTTGTCTGGCGTAGCCATGATTTCTGAAAATACCGTAGCGGATTCCTCCAGTCGTTTCACGGGCTCTGGTTCTTTAGCCAGCAACGGGGTCAAAGCCAGAAATACGAAAAAGTTGCGCATGTTACCTCCTAGTCATCGGCCGGTCTGGGCGTTCAGCACATCCTGAACGCCCTGGGGAAGATTGGAAAGCTTTATGAACCGGACCAGCTCCGATGTATGGGCGAGCGCGACAGCCGATCATCTCATCGGCGTGCGACCGCCTCACTGGCGCCGCCAAGAAAACTTCCCTTAACTACTAGCCGTCGCACGATCCGAAAGCCTTCGAGAACGGGAGCGACAAGTCCCAGTCAAGGCCCACGGTCGGATATCAAATGGGCGGTGCCCTGTAGTCGGTTACCCGACTTGCCCTCTAGTACAACCGCCCGGCTTTCGAAGCCGGTCAATCGCGCCCAACCGAACACAAACAGAGCAATCCGCTAGCCACTCCGTACGCATGAAGACTGTCGCCTGCAGTATCGGTTTCCCGATTCGAACGAGCGCACGGCACGGGCCGTTGATTCTGCGCTTTCAATAACGCCGCGAGTCCGGCAAATCGCACCGAGTTGAAATTACCGAAACGGACTGTCGAAGTGGCTCGCAACATGCTCCTGCAGAATTCGGATGGGCATTGGGCGGATGGCAATCATTCTCGTGATCGATGATTATACGGAGGGTCTCCATGCACTTACGAAGGTCATCCGGAACTGGGGACATCACTGCTCGTAAAGAACATGCCGGCCAATACTGCGAACGACATGCTGCGCTGGATGTGCTGATCGTTGATGTAAAGCTTCGCGGCTCCCGCAGTGGAGCACAAGTCGCGAGTGAGTTGATGGCGTTTCATCCCGATGTTGGTATGATCTTCGTATCTGGAACGTCGCTCGATGATTTACGCGGCGAGGGCTTGCTGGACATTCACCAATTTCCATCAGAGCGAACAAGCTGTCTTGAACACCGTTTACGGCTCCGAAGCCTATGTATTCAATTGAGCAGACTCTTGGAGTTCGGAGCGGCAAGTAAAGGTAGACCTTCCATAGAGAGTTTTTAGGTCCCGTTCATTGCGGCCAAACCTGGGTGCGGAATCTTGTAGCCTAGCAAATAGCTTCTCCGTTTCCACTGCGTCACGTCACAAACGTTTTGTTCTTCTGGTGATACATCGGCTTCAAGCCTAGTCGTTTCAAGCCCTTGTCAACGCGACTCGTTCGGTGGCACAAGGCACCTTCGGACAGTGTATCCCCCTCTCCCACGATCAGAATGTCCTAGCATCGTGCGGCGCTGCGAGCGCACAGTACACAGGGCGTAGCTTTTATCAAGTATTTTCGGGATTACCGCGAGACCGCCGGACCTCGATAATTGTGGAGGGCGGGTGCTCTTCGGAGTCGGAGGAGCTCCGAGCGCCACCGTGAGTCGACTTCGAAAACACCTGCCCGCAAGACCGCACTCAAGGTGGGACGCAAAGCTAACAGTGTGGGCGTTTGGAACATAAACCGGGGATTGTGATCTGCATGAGATAATGGCCGTACCGAAGCGTAGAAAAACATGCTCGCGCCTGACGACAACATCGGTCTGCCCAACATTCTAATCGTGGACGACCGCGCCGATAATCTTCTGGTCTTGGAGGCGGTTCTTGCAGACTCCCAAGAATACAACGTCGTCACCGCCGCCTCGGGTTTTGAGGCCATCGAGCTCGTCAAGGTGCGCGACTTTGCCGCGATCCTCTTAGACGTCCAAATGCCGGTGATGGACGGCTACGAAACGGCCAGGCGCATTAAAGCGCTGGAGCGGGGCAAGAACATCCCAATTATAATGGTCACCGCTGTTTTTAAAGAGGACCCCCATATCCTGCAAGGCTACGCCGCAGGGGCCATCGACTATGTGGGCAAGCCTTTTAATCCGGACATACTGAAGGCCAAGGTGGGCGTTTACGCCAATCTATATCTCAAGTCGCGTATACTGGAGGCGCGGCGCGAACAGCAAAATAACGTTGTCCTGGAGACGCTCCCGGTCGGCGTGATCGTCGCCGACAAAACTGGCCTGATCACGCAAATGAACAAAGAGGCCGAGACAATCTGGGGCGGCATACGGTTTGTCGAGATCAAGCATTACTGCGACTACATGGGCTGGTGGCCAAAGAGTGGCGAGCCGGTGAAGCCGCACGAATGGGCCCTGGCTCGCGCGATCGAGAAAGGGGAGCGGTCGCAGGGCGAAGTCGTCGCTATTCAGTGCTTCGATAACACAAGAAAGACGATTTGGAACTCTGCCTCTCCGATCCGCGGCCGACAGGGAGAGAATCTTGGTGCAGTTGAGGTTCTCCAGGACATCACCCAGCAGTGCGGCATCCAAATGGCGCTCGCGCCGTGAAGTACCGCGCTAAGGCGAGTACAGATCAGAAGCGAAGCTAACCGCGCGACAATGTGGGGCCTGCTTGAGCGTGACGACGCCCAGTGGAATAGCGATGCCTCAAAAACCTGATCAATCCCATGAAACGACGGTCATGCCCGAAGCGATAAATGGCGTCGGAGGGTGCTGCACCACTGATTGAACAGGGGGCTCTTGGCGAACTTACCCGCTCGTACCTTCAACTTCAGTCGGACGCCGCAGGATTCTCTCCCCAGGGGAACGACTCTCTCTCAGGCCAGCAGGGGTTTGCCTTAAGCAGAAGCCACCCTATCGAAAGGTAACGTTGACTGTGCCGGTTATCCAGCCCACTATAGATGTGTCATCAGGTTTTTCCAAAACCGAGCCGGGGCGATCCTCTGTAGGGGAAACGCTTTGGCAAAAAAACCACTGCTCAGTTCAAACTCAATTGGTCAAAACGTCGTTCTCGAATAAGTTTCATAAAAAGCCTCGTCCGGGGAATCTGTGGCTAACTGGCGGACTCAACGCTGGGGAACAGAAAACGTGGAATCCGCGCGACCCCTGGTGCCGAGATCCGCGCCGATGACGACGAGGAAGCATCTGCCGGAGCTGTAGAGTACGCCAGACGCGTATAGGGCCGGGTTGAACCGGATCATCTGAGCGTTAGCGAATAGTACAGTCGGCATTCGCGTTTGTTGCCGCGGTCGAGATCATAGGCCCGGCGAAAGCAAGCGGGCTCCGTCCACAAGGTGAATGACCATTTGGCGCTGGCCGAATCGTACCGCAGTGTTCATGGCCGCTGAAATCACCGGCGACCAGATGTACTTTAACGCCATCTCGCGCGTGGGGCAGACCGTCGACTCGGGTGTCCTCACGCGGCGCAAGATCACGCCTGATCCCCATCGATAACGGACCTGTCTACTTCTTCCCGAACACCACGGCATAACTGATTTGTCCCGTGGTCGTTCTGCGAGAGCAGCTTGTACCTTCGTCGCGCAGTTTGACGATTGCGTCGAAGGGCATATCCTGATGCCATTGGGATTGCTAGGCACTCAATCGTTTCCGGACCATACTCTTTGCGTGTCACCGGTGGCCGTGTCTGGACGGCTCTGGTGCAAACGCGAGGGAGGCAGGCGATGATGAACAGATGCAGCGTTTCGTACCGATCGGACTCTTCGCTCGCCAGGCGCTCCGCCGTTGGAGTCGGTCAGTACTCGGTAAGACGCTACCTGATCGGCTGTTCTGGGTGAGTAGCCGCCCATCCGGAAGTTATCCACTTGGACGTAGACCGCCGACTGACATCGGGGACCCGCTTGGGAAGCGCCACAACGGAGCAACGGGCGTTTTGCAGCTAAGTGGCCTCTGACCAATTCTTGGACGATCCGGTTGTTGCAGACACTCGGACTGGCCCGGTCGGTGCGGGTCTTCGGACCATGATCGAGCCGCGCAAAACGCCATTCGGGCCAGCCCGGCGCTGCGCAGCGCGCCGATGGCGAGCCCCGAGTTAAGTTAAGTTTCCCCGAACCGATGCGCGGCCAGAGGGGAACAGCGCTTCCACATATTCGGGGGAATTGGATTACAGTCTCGTAAAGCTGCCGGTCCGGCATGTCGCGGATTCCGGCCCCGCGTCTAGAGTGGTAGCCGAGAGCGCCCGGGCCGGCGCCCCGCTTCGATCAGAGGCAGGCATTGGGCGACACCGTTCGGACGCAATCCGCAGCCGCCGCGGAAACCTTCCAGAAGACGGCCCGCTGCCGTGGCTAGTGCAGTGGGAACGCCGGCGGTTCGCGCGGTCGAGGCGACGGTAAAGGACGCGACCGTCAAGATCATCCCCCCGCGGATACGGGTTGAAGACGAACGGGCCTGCCGCATCCTGGGGCATAGCTGCTCAGCGGGTTGAAGTGAGCTTCTCTTCGCAGGGAGCGGTGTTGGACGTAAAGCAGCCCGCTCGCCGAATCGAAGTTTTCGAGAAGGAGCAGGCGGCCGCCGCTACCGTGGCGCCAGCCCTGCATACGGCTAATGCGACCACTCAGAGTCTCTCATCATCGCCGCACAGCAGTGCCGAACTGGCTTCCGGTAGCCTGCCCGCCGAGGTTAGTTCCCCTTCCCAAGCCGGGGAAGTGAACGATCGTCTCCTTGAAGAGTGTGTGCGAGGGTTCGAGGCCTTCTACGGTTCCAAGCCCAGTGGCCGTGACCGCTGGGCGTTGCCCCGTTTCAAGCTCGTGCGCGGCGTGGTACAGCGTTGGTTCCAGAGCGCGTGACGACGTTGACTACGGTGGCCCCACTGAAACCGATTTCCGCGCTGAAGTTGGACTGCTGGACCTTGAATTCCCTTGGTTTTCTGCGTTTCACTTGTTGGCTTGGCAGCAGCCCAGAACCTGTCTTCGGGCCGCACTACACCAATAGCTTTCGAGGCGCCCTCGGGCTTCTTGTCATCAGCGAGCGCTGGCCCCAAGCCAACACACCTTGTGTCCTGGACGCATGATGATACGTCTGGAGCATCTGGAAAATGCGCCTGAAACGATAGAGACAAGAGCTTTCTTCGAGTGGCTTCGGCTGTTCTCGCGTATGGCGGTCGGTGGAATGATGCTGGCCTACGAGGAAGCCTACGGCTGATGGCCTATGATGCGATGATGCTGCGGCAGCGCGCGGCATGGTGTGTCACGCCCGACGGCGCTGAGGTGGCATCTGGCAATCCGGGCCGGCCCCGCCATCGACGTGGCGGGCAACATCCATTTCGAAACCGGCAACGGCGATTGGGACGGCCGACGCAACTTCGGAACGTCGCTCGTCAAGGTGAGGCTAGCCGGTAGAGCGTTCGTTGTGGACGACTACTTCACCCCGAGCGACTTCCAACAGCTCAACGATCACGATGCCGACCTCGGTTCCACCGGCCCCATGCTGGTGCCTGGAACGAGCCTGCTCATCGCGGGCAGCAAGAAGGGCATCGTTTATCTATTCGATACAAAGAAGCTCGGACACATGACGGCGAATGCCGAAGGGGTGCTGCTAACCATCCAGTGAACGGCGGCCGGATCATGGCCGGGTACTTCCCTGGACAATCGCTCCGTGGGGTGGCGCTTCGGTACTTTACGCAATCTGACCGTGGCTCAAAGGCTTCCCGGACCTTCATATGCTATCGCTGCCCGCGGGAACGGTGGTCGCAGCCTGGAAAATCATGCCGTCGCGGTCTACATGACGATATGTTTAGCGATGCTTCGGTCGGATTGGACCGAACGCTGGGTCTGGGGACGGAATCTCGTTCGCCTGTTCTGTCTGTATGAACCGCCGGCGGATGATGTGCCCGGTAAGCACAAAAGGAAACGCCCATACTTGGTTGCGAAGGCAATCAACCTCACATCTGTCAAAGGAGTGCAATGTGAAGTCTAAGCCCTCTGCCATGGAGAACGGGGCGCAGAAAGTACTTCCTGGATGCCCATATCCCTGACTTGCTTCACGAAATCGACGCCGAAGATCCGATCCCGATCACCAAGTGGCCATAGGTGGTTGCGGACTGTTCTCACCAAGTATTGTTTAACAGGTAAATCCTTCCAATAACCCGTAGGTTCGGTCGAGATCGCGGATACTTTCAAGCTTTTCAAATCAAAAACAAGCAGCCAGCTTCGCAAAACGCAAACTGGCAGGGCGATTGCTCCTTGTTGAGTGGCGGTTGGCGTTCCGAAGCTCGCCGGAAGGTGCGTTTTCGACCGCGGGGCAAGGCTATGCGATACGTCCGAGAGTACATTGCCAGGATTGACGAGGGTCACTGGATCCTTCTAAGCCAGCGCCTAAAGGGAAAGTGGGCGTTCCTAATATGGGGTGCCGAACCGCTCAGCGGGGATCTCGGCCCAGCGGGAGAGCAGACTGCAAAGGAGCAAGTGGCGGCTTTCGCTAAGCGACACTTCGCACAGGATCGAACTGCTCGCGTTCTGCCAGATGTACGGCGGCTGCAATGGCAAATCGCTACACAGATATCGTGGTTTGGGGATGGCGGACATATGGAGCAGGAACCTTGAAGTGTGACCGCCGTTGACAGAGGTTAGTCCTCTACGCCTTACATCGGGTTATGGACCTTCTGTCCCCACTGGAAAGGAAATGCATCAGCAATGCTAACACGACCTTGTCGCCCATGAACTGCCGCACGCAAGGTCTGACGCGCCAACCGCAGCGAGATCTTGCGGTGTTTGTGACTTGGGAGTGAAACCGCTTGGCCTCTGTAGAATAGCCGTTCAAGCCAGCCCCGCGAGAATTTAGCCCGCGGAAGCTGCTTTCGATTCTTCAGCGGCGAATTCCGCCAGACGCTTGTGGAGTGTGCGCTCACTGATACCGAGGATCTCTGCTGCGCGGCGTTTGTTGTTTTTGGTGTGTTTCAGGGTCAGCCGGATGTACGCCTTCTCAACTTCGGTGATGGGCACGCCGACAGGAACTTTGAAGGCCTCGCCCGATTCCGCCTCGCTTGTTACGCTGTCCATGGCAGGTTTAAACGCGAGAGTCAAATGCTTCGGCAGGATGGTGCCTTCTCCGGCCAGGATGAGGGCACGTTCCACCACGTTCCGCAGCTCTCGAACATTGCCCGGCCAGTGATAACTCTCAAGCCGCTCAATCACTGCGGGGTCCAAATCTGTAACCCGGTATTTGTGCTTCTCGTTCAGGTCAGCGATCAAAGCTTGCGCGATCGCAGGAATGTCTTGCTTGTGCTCTCGCAAAGCCGGAAGCTGGACCTGGAACACGTTGAGCCGGTAGTAGACATCCTCTCGCAAGTGCTGGCTGTTGATGGCATCCTGCGGTGACCGGTTAGTCGCTGCAAGGACTCGCACATCGACCGATGTTTGACTCTTGCCTCCGAGCCGCCGGACGCTCGATTCCTCCAGCACGCGCAGCAATTTCGCTTGAGTGCCAATAGGCATATCGCCGATTTCGTCCAGGAGCAGGGTGCCGCCCTGTGCCTGTTCAAAGCATCCGGCTCTGCGCTCGACCGCTCCCGTGAACGCACCTTTCTCATGTCCAAATAACTCGCTCTCAATCAAGCTTTCCGGAAGAGCGGCGCAATTGATCGCCACGAACGGGCCGCTGGATCGAGTACTCAGGCCATGAATCGCGCGCGCCGCCAGTTCCTTGCCCGTGCCTGTCTCGCCGATAATCAATACCGACGCTGAAGTCGGAGCAGCTTGCTGGATCGATGCATAGACTTGCTGCATGGCGGGTGATGTACCCACCAAACCGCCCAGCGTGCCGCGGTAACTAAGTTGCCGGTTTAGCCGTTCGGTCTCTTTCCTCAGTTGGTTTTGAGCAATGGCTCGCTCCAACAATTCACGTAGCACAGCCGGCTGGACTGGTTTCTCAAGAAACCAAAACGCCTTAAGTTCGTGAACGGCGGTGATCGCCTGCCTCGAGGCTACCGAACCCGGTTAGAACGATCGTCGGCGTCGCATTCCCCTGCTTGGACAAGTGCCGCAATAAATCAAATCCGTCCATCCGGGGCATGATAAGGTCGGCCACAATGACATCGGCGTCAAAGGAAGCAAGCTTCTCAATAGCGTCTTGGCCGTCAGTGGCCGTGAGCGGCTCAAGGCCAAAGGAAGCGAGCATCTCCGCGAGGCCCGTCCGTTGACTTTCTTCGTCGTCTACTACGAGGGCGCGCTTTTTGAATGACATTCGGAAGTGTCCAGCCGCGAGCAGTATTGCACCTACGCGGTTTCTGTTAGCAAGTCATTTCCATGCAGAATCCGCTCTGATGAGCCAATATCGAATCGGCCGCAGCGCCTGAAGAGCGTCCCCGATGAATTCATGTCAAGCGCTCGCCCCCCAACAACGCGCTCAACGCCATTGCGGTTTGGGGGAGAAAGCCGAAGCCGCCAGCGGATCGCAACGGGATCATCAGGTCTGCGGTCATATTCTTGTATTGACCTATCGCCGGCCCGATCGGTCCAGGCCAACATGCCGTGCTCCCTATGGAGGAAAACGTATAGCACGCCACGGTCCACAAACACTCGTAACAACGAGCCCCTAATCGGCAATACTTTCAATCAACGAGCGATCTCGCCTTGTGGGCACGGCCAAAAACGTTGCTGGATCGACCTCTGAACAGTGCTCCTTGCGGAGCGATTGGATTTTTTCCCAAAGTTTGTCACCCCGTTCATCCATGGCTATTCAGGTGGGCACAGTGCACCGCGTCGGAGATTTTTGTCACAGCACTGTGGCAGAATCACACAGAATTTTCTAGACACGAGCGTGGAGTATACGAGAAAGAGAGGGCTTGCTGAGACCGCACGATGGCACTGCGAATGCGATCAGAAACGCTACTCGAAGGTGCACCGAGGAGGCACGGCTCGGAGGGTGCCTTCTCAGTGCAGCCGTTGGACGCCGGCCCGAGCCGTGCAGGTAATTCCCTGATTTACTCACCGTTCGGTGAAATTCGATTGTGGATGTGTCTCAATCCACGCCTTTTCAATCACTGGTGGGATTTGGAAGATAAGCTGCACTTTGCTTTATCGGAGGCCATCTAGATCGAAGGTCAGCGAGCGCGTTGTCCATCCCGGCCACGTGTTCCCGAAGCGGCGATGATGCTCGTCCACAAGAAGTAATTCCGACGATTTGGAGGTCGACGGCGTATGCCAACAGCCCTATATCCATGAGTTGTGAAGTCACTCATCTGGAAACCCGAGACAATCAGCCGGCCTCAGTAATGTGCATCATCGGCGAACATCGACCTAACGACTATGGCGACCTCCGTTACAAAGGGTCGTGGTCTGTACGTTTCACGCGCGATTGCGCACTCCTTCTCCGGCGAGTTGAAGTATAAGCCCGTGCGACGGGCTCCTGTTTTTGCGGTCGAGTTGATCCCTTTAAGGGAGTGGCAGAAAGTCACGGGCGAGCATGGAAGCGCAAGTGCCGGGCACCAGAATTCTTCCAGGACAAATGAGCAATCGTTACGATAATCGACGAGATGGACGCCCATCACATCCTCCAGATAACCAGCAATCCACTCGCCAACGCGCCACGGATCAGTAGATCCATCGCTGCACCCGGCTCGTCTCACGACGAGATCCCTACCAGCCGGAAAAGGTTGCAGCGATTAAGCCGCTGGTTGGCTACTTCCCAAACCCAAGCACGCAACTGCGCATTCAGATCACTGAGACAGCTCGGTTCGCGGCCTTGAATCCACACAGGAAGTTCCGCCCCACATACTTCACTCCCGATTCCACCTTGCAGTAGTGTGAACGCGTTGACCCCGCAGGCCAGCATTTAGATGATCCACGGGTCGCGAAGGTTGTCTGGTTAGAAAGGTCTCGCATCGGATTGCCGCTCCAGTATTTGAATCGCCATATCGAGCAGTCGCCTGCTCCGCCGAACTGAGGTGATTTTGTAGCTTCGCGATCGTCCCAGCGACGTCGGCAAGTAGTTGATCGTACTGACGCATACCGGCGATTATCCATGATTGGGCGATCCGCCTCAAGTAGCGGTAGCAAAGCCAACGGGCGCCCACGCTATTCACTCCGCGCGCTGCGCAGGCAGCCGCATTTGTCGCGGTCGCAGTGCTCTCGCTCGCGCGCCATCGGCGCGAACAGGGCGATCGTTGTGTTATGGCTGAGCGATACGAGTGGCTTGCGCGGCCACCACTTGCCACTGTCCCTGTTTCTTCACATACACGTCGATGCCTCGATATTGACCGCTGATGTCTTGACCTTGCCGATGGCCTTTTAGCGTCGCACGGCTCGTCACTACTGCCGTATCGCCATAGGCGCGCACCTGAACGTCAGCGACGGTGAAAGACTCGAGCTTACGACCGCCCGACTTCATCTCAGCAAGACGCTGGGCCTTGGTCTGTACCACACCCAAAGGATTCGTAAAGACGTGGTCATCGGCCCATAGGCGGTCCAGCGCGACGGTGTCGCTCGTTAGCTGGGCCTGGATTGCGCGAACTGTCAACTGTTGCGAACAGGCCAATGCGCTCATCCACAGGATTGCGGGAGGATGGTCGGCATTCCGGACGGAGGTACCTATATGACAGCGGTGGCGGGCCTTTCTACGAGTGGCGCGATCCGGCCGAAGCGTCCGAATATAGTCCAAAAACCGTTCCGTAAACCGCTACGCGACGTACCCGTTATCGAATTCAAACTCGGCGCCAAGGCGAATCGATAACGGCCTTCGGACCAGACTGTGGTGGGGGTGGCGTATGCTGCAGAAGCGAAGCTGGCAAAGCCGTTCGTAACAGATTCGCCTCGAATCTTCCCGGCGAGCTACCTAACCGTTTTCGATATAGATCGTCTATATTTGGCATGGCCGAACACTCGACGGAGCTCCTGCAAGGAACCCTCGACATGCTGATTCTGAACACCTTGGCGTTGGCGTCGCTCCACGGGGTGGGGATCGCGCGACGCATCGAGCAAGTGACGCGGGGAACGTTTTCGGTCAAGGCCGGATCGCTGTTTCCAGCGTTGCACCGAATGGAGGAAGCGGGATGGGTTTCCTCCGATTGGGGTGAAACCGATACCGGGCGTCGCGCCAAGTTCTATCGGCTCTCGCCGGCAGGCCGGCGCCAACTCGAGAAGGAAACCGCGCGCTGGGGACGGGCCTCGCTGGCAATCAACCGGGCCCTCGGCGCTGAACTCTGACCATCATGTTGGACTCTGTCCGAAGTTTGTTCCGAAATCTGCTGAGGCGCGAACACGTCGAGAGCGAACTCGACCTTGAGGTCCGCACCTCTCTCGAGTTGCTTGAGGAGGAAAACATGTCGCGAGGAATGAGCCCCGAACAAGCCCGCCGTAAGGCGCGGATCGATCTCGGCGGCCCCGAGCAAGTCAAAGAGGCGGTCCGTGGCGCGCGCGCCGGCGCCTGGATCGAAACGATTTGGCAGGACTTGCGATCAGGGCGGATGGGAACCAAGAAGTACGACGAGACTTCAGCCAGCATGATCGCGCTATTGAAATAGGGCACGAACTCCGGTCTCGGTCAGGCCATCACTTATATGCAGAAGCACTGGGAGAAACTCACTCTTTTTCTCCGCCAAACTGGCGCACCGTTAGACAATAATCTGCTCACTGCCGCGCGCGGCCCTCGTCTCGTACTTTTGGTTTTTTTGTAGGCACAATATCCTTTAAGGCGAAAAAAAATTGAAAAAGGGCGGCTCACCTCTTCTTCCCTCAAAGACTCAAAGACCGTCGCTGCAGAGCAGCTTAAAAGCGCTATTTGCGCGGCGGCATTTTCATCCACGCACGCCAATCTGATCGTTCGTTAGTCTTCTTAGTGCTTGCCTTCGGGAATCAGGCGCAACCGCCCTCATGCTGGTCAGGTTCGATATGTCACCTCCTGCCGCACCAGCGGCAAACAACTCGGGAAGTCCTCCCATGCTTCCCGAAAATGATTCTGCGCCTGCACTAGGGCGTTGTCAAATAGGCCGAGCGTTTCTTTGTTTTCCAACGCACATAGGAATAATCTTTGCTTCCCTCCTACGTGTAAGTTGGACATGCCAGATCTTGTCAGGAGGTGAAAACCGTCATGAATCCTTATGGTTTCGATGAATTCATCACAAGTGCAATCGCCCCCGCGGAGGCAGCGTCGAACTGTAGTAGCAAAAATCCGGGAACAAATTACCGGGGAGAAAATGCCATTCCCAGAGTCATGGAACGCTGCGCATCGTGCGGAGCGGAGACACAGTTGTACTACAATGGCCAGCCGATTTGTCCGAGATGCTGCAGCACTCTTCTGGCTAATGCGGCGGGATAGGGCTTTCACGTCGGAAGTGGTGCGAACTTCCGGCTCTTTTGATTGTCTTGAAACAGTCGGACCACCCGAATCAAATCAGATCATCGCTAGAACTGCACCCGTGATCTAATACGTGCTGCACGTAAGCTTGGCGAGTATGCTGCCAAGACCGCAGCGCGACGCGGATTTCTTGGTCAAACCCTGAGACTCTGCGGCCCCCTAATTTGAGCGCCGCGATTTGGCAACTCTGAATCTCCACGACCCTCTTCAGGGCAGTCCTCAACTCCGCAAATAGACGCTCGGCTTCCCGGCATGTGGAGCGATTAGGTTCCGGCATAGGCCGCGCGGGTGTCCATCGTCGAGCATTCCCCGAGAGGGTCTAGAATCTGGGATGCGGGCGACAGACGCCCACTTTTTCGACTAGGGCCAATCAGCGATGCGGGCCATCCCCAATGAGCGGTAGCATCTATCACCGACTGGAGCACCACCGTGCCGGAATACTTGGCCTTGAAGGCTTCTTCGGACTCGGGATCGACAAGGAATCATTCGGCGACCCGAAAAAACAGGGCTGGCCGCTTGTTCTTCACTGGTTCACCCTAACAGAGTGTACTCAGCACGTTTGCGACAGATCCTTCGTTACACCCTTTAACTAACGACACGAGCCGCCTTTCCCTTTGCCGAAACTTGCTATAGCAAGCATGCTTGGCCAGAGAAGGCGGCTCTTTGCCGGATACTCGTGAGAAATCCGGGCTAACGATAAACAACCCGTGCTATGCCGTCCGGGGTGACATAGGCAAACGGATCGCCCGCGGCGGGAGACGCCGGCGGGTTGTCACTGACGATCGCTGAGAGGTCCGCCTGAAACCAACTCCCCTGCAGCCGGATCTCATGGATGTGATTATCCAGACCCCGGTATACAACCCGTGCTATGCCGTCCGGGGTGACGTAGGCAAACGGATCGCCCGCGGCGGGAGACGCCGGCGGGTTGTCACTGACGATCGCTGAGAGGTCCGCCTGAAACCAACTCCCCTGCAGCCGGATCTCATGGATGTGATTATCCAGACCCCGGTATACAACCCGTGCTATGCCGTCCGGGGTGACGTAGGCAAATGGATCGCCGGCGGCGGGAGAGGCCGGCGGGTTGTCGCTGACGACCGTCGAAAGGTCCGCCTGAAACCAACTCCCCTGCAGCCGGATCTCATGGATGTGATTATCCAGACCCCGGTATACAACCCGTGCTATGCGGTCCGGGGTAACGTAGGCAAACGGATCGCCCGCGGCGGGAGAGGCCGGCGGGTTGTCACTGACGATCGCTGAGAGGTCCGCCTGAAACCAACTCCCCTGCAGCCGGAGCTCATGGATGTGATTATCCAGACTCCGGTAAACAACCCGTGCTATGCCGTCCGGGGTGACGTAGGCAAACGGATCGCCCGCGGCGGGTGAGGCCGGCGGGTTGTCGCTGACGACCGTAGAAAGGTCCGCCTGAAACCAACTCCCCTGCAGCCGGAGCTCATGGATGTGATTATCGAGACCCCGGTATACAACCCGTGCTATGCCGTCCGGAGTGACGTAGGCAAACGGATCGCCCGCGGCGGGAGAGGCCGGCGGGTTGTCGCTGACGATCGCTGAGAGGTCCGTCTGAATCCAACTCCCCAGCAGCCGGCGGAGCTCATGGATGTGATTATCCAGACCCCGGTATATAATCCGCGGTATACGGTCCGGGGTGACATAAGCAAACGGATTACCCACTGCGGGAAACGCCGGTGGTTTGTCGCTGATGATCGCCGACAGGTCCGCCTGAATCCAACTCCCTTGCAGCCGCAGTTCCTTGACGTCAAGCTGCGATCTCGTCCCGAACGGAATGGCACAGGCACGTTGTTTCTGCGACCAATAGGCCTGGACGAATAGACCGTTCAGAAAATCGGCTGTATTATTGCAGGCGTCTCCGATTTCATTGCCTCCATTGATCGTACGATTCATCTGCCACGCCGCATTATCCGGCTCTGGATCGGTTATGGATTCCACCAGTTCGTGGGTAAAGACGTCAGTGATATAAGCCAGATCCCCGCCGCTGACCCAGCCAACCCAGGCGTGATCAACATCGAACGGGAAATCGTAATCAGTGGCATCGCCGTGAGCTCCCCGTGCACTACTGTCGGATGTTGCCATCGTGGGCATGAAGACGATGTAAACGAATCTGGATCCGTCATCTGGTTCTGAAAATGTGCCTTGATCGATCAGGTCCCAAACCAGATTGTCTACATCGCCGGAGTTAAAGCTGCTTGGTGGATCCGATGCAACCAGAATCGGCTTCCTCACGCTCAGGTTCAGGAAGCCGTACTGTGTCAACTCGGAGAGATAAGGACCGCCGAGCACGTCCTGCACCATTCCGATCACATCGCCTGTACCGGGGTTGCTAGCTGACTTCCACCAGTTTCCCCAAAAGATCAACTGCACATCGTTGCTCACGACGATCGGTCCTCCGTGCGATGAGACCGAATCGCCATTGTTGGCATCGCCATTCACGCCGTAGCGCGCCACAACCTGGCTTCCATCGAGAACGAAATCTACTGGAGTCGCTTGGGCGGGCTTGTTGCCGTGATCGATGTCTGGCTGCGAGACTACACCTTCGCGGTCAATCGCTCTTGCTTTCCGGCCCGGGCGCTTCGAGTCCGGGTGCAAGTTTACGATGCGTATTTGATCAGCATGGCTTCCTGAAATTGCGCTTGCGCCCCAACTGACTGGGTCCTGGCCTAGCGCGGGTAAGGCGACCATCGCCGCAACAGCGAGTAAAACCACGAGGCCGCGCGGGCGGCCAATTCCGTTTCTGATGCGAGGCGTTTCTTGGCGCTTCTTGCCGTTTTCTACGCAATTCGATCGTTTCCAAATTCCATTGAGGCTCCGAGACACATTTAACATAATCAATTCCTTTCTACTCATCGCTGTGTGAAGCGCGATTACGGCACCTTACGAAACATTGCTGAGCACCGCACTCGAGGGCTAGGTCGTATCGCCACTGCTGCGGATCTTTTTTGGCAGTCATTTTTGTCCTCACATTGAATAAAGCGGCACCCGTGGGCACGGTGTATCATCCGTGCTGGCAAACAAATTCGGCAGGTGGAGATATAACGACGGGCGTAGCGGACTATTCGCGTCTCGGCTGGTTGGAAGAAAGCAACTGACTCAGGAGCCAAGCACGGGCTACCTTCCAGTCGCGCTTGACCGTAATTGGGGAGACCTCTAGCACTTCGGCAACCTCGTCTTCTTGCAACCCACCAAAGAAGCGGAGTTCGACAACCTGCGCGGCGCGGGGCTCGAGTTGTGCCAGCCGGTCGAGTGCCTCATCGAGAGCAACAAGATCCTCCACCCGCTCCTCGGCCCAGCCTTGGGCGGCTGTCAACGACAGCTTGACTTGTGTGCCGCCCCGCTTCTCGGCCCGGTGCGCCCGGGCATGGTCGACCAGGATACGCCGCAGTGTCTGGGCAGCAACGGCAAAGAAGTGCGCCCGGTTCTGCCAGGTGATGGTCTCCGCCTTGGCAAATAGTCGTAAGTAAAGCTCGTGTACAAGCGCCGTGGGCTGCAGGGTGTGATCCCGTCGCTCTGGCCGCAAGTAGTGCGAGGCCAGCCGGCGCAACTCGTTATATACCACCGCCAGGAGCTGATCTCGGGCCGCTGCATTGCCTTGGCGCCAATCTAGTAACAAGGTAGTGACCTGGTCGGAGTCCGGCGGCATGGCGGGCTTCTCCTTTCGGGAGCACTCGGTCGCCTATTGTAGCGCCCAGACACCTGCAGGGCTGACGATACGATTCAAGCTGTATTTACGCTATCGGAATAGCGGCGAATTGCCCTGGACAAACGGGGACAGCAGCGTTAGCATGACCCCACGGCTACGCCGCCCTGGGAGCACATTTGATCATGACCCCCGAGCGCTTTCAGCAGATCCGGAACCTATTTGAACAAACCCTGGAACGACCGCCAGAACAGCGCACCGCTTTCTTGGAACAGGCCTGCGCGGAAGATCGTGAGTTGCGGGCGGAAGTGCAACGCATGCTGATCGCCGATGCTCAACTGGAGAGTCCGATCGATCTACCTGCCGTGGTGGCCGTCGGACCCCCGATTGCGCCGGATCTCTCCAGTAATCTACAAGGGCGCCGCATCGGGGCCTACCTGATCCACGAACGGATCGGCTCCGGCGGCATGGGAGTTGTTTATCGCGCCACGCGCGTTGATAAAGTGTTCCGCAAGGAAGTCGCCTTCAAAGTGATCCGTCCAGGCCTGGGAAGCCCGGAGATCGCCCAGCGCTTTCAGCAGGAACGTGAAATCCTGGCGTCTCTCGATCATCCTCACATTGCGCGCTTGTTAGACGGCGGCAGTACGCCTCAGGGCCTACCCTACTTTGTCATGGAGTACGTTGAGGCGACGCCCATTCACGAGTACTGTGATGAGCACAAGCTGAATGTCACTGAGCGTCTAAACCTATTCCAATCGGTTTGCGAGGCGATCCAGTATGCTCATCAGAACCTGGTCGTGCACCGGGATCTGAAACCAGGCAACATCCTGGTCACGAAAGACCGCACAGTCAAGCTGCTGGACTTCGGCATTGCTAAGCTGCTGCGCCCGACCGAAGACGGCATCACGGCTTGTATGACCTTACAAGGGCTGCTGGTGATGACGCCGGAGTATGCCAGTCCGGAACAGATCAAAGGCGAGGCGATTACGACCGCATCCGACATCTACACACTCGGGGTGGTCCTATATGAGTTGCTCACCGGCCATCGCCCCTATCGTCTGAAGAGCCGGGTGCTGCACGAGATAGCGAAGGTGATCTGTGAAGAAGAGCCTACACGCCCCAGCAGCGTGGTGAGCGAGAACGAGGAAGGTGCGGGGAAAGATCAGGATCCGCCCCAGATTACGCCCGAACAGGTGAGCCAGGTACGCGAGGGCAAGCCCGAGCGGCTGAAGCGGCGGCTCAGTGGGGATCTGGACCACATTCTGCTGCACGCGTTGCGCGAAGAGCCACAGCGGAGATACAGCTCAATCGAGCAGTTCAAGGAGGATCTTCGGCGGCATCTGCACGGTCTCCCGGTCGTGGCTCAACGCGATACACTGCGCTACCGAGCGGGTAAGTTTGTTCGACGCCATCGAGGTGGGGTGCTGGTTGCGACGACCACCCTGCTGGTTCTGGTGTGCGCAGTTGTTGTGAGCACCGTGCTCTACATCGAGGCTCAATCCGCACGGAAGCAAGCCGAGAGCCAGAGCTATGAAGCCAATTTGAGCGCCGCAGACCTGGACCTGCGGACGAACAAAATTGTCGAGGCGAGAAGGCGCCTGTTGATGTGTCCTCGCGATCTTCGTGGGTGGGAGTGGCAACACCTCATTCTGAAGTGTACTAATCTCAACTTGATCTGACATTTGATAGACTGCGCGGAAGCGCGGTCAGGAGAGTGTCAGCGATGAACACCGAACAGAAGATCATCAAGAACAAAGTAGGGCTGTTGAAGCTCAGCGAGATGCTGGGCAGCGTCTCGGAAGCCTGCAAGGTGATGGGTTATTCCAGAGATAGTTTCTACCGTTTCAAAGAACTGTACGACAAGGGCGGCGAGCTGGCGTTGCGCGAGATCAGCCGACGCAAGCCTTGTCCGAAGAATCGGGTCGAGGATCACGTTGAAAAGGCCATTATGGAGATGGCCTTGGAGAAGCCGGCTTTGGGCCAGGTGCGTGTGGCGAACGAACTGACCAAGCGTGGCCTATTCGTTTCTCCCACGGGCGTTCGCAGCGTCTGGCTCCGGCATGATCTGGAAACGTTTCGTAAGCGGCTGAAGGCGCTCGAGGCCAAGGCCGCCCAGGAACACATCGTTCTCACCGAGGAGCAACTCCGCGCCATGGAGCGGGCGCGCGAGGAAAAGGAAGCGCACGGCGAGATCGAAACCGCGCATCCCGGCTACCTAGGAGCCCAGGATACCTATTACGTGGGCACGATCAAGAGCGTGGGCCGGATCTATCAGCAGACGTTCCTCGACACGTACACCAAGGTCGCTTTCGCCAAGCTCTACGACCGCAAAAATGCTCTGGTGGCCGCCGACATGCTTAACGACCGCGTGCTGCCGTTCTTCGAGGAGCAGAAAGTTCCGCTGCTGCGCGTGCTCACCGATCGCGGTACAGAATACTGTGGGCAGCGCGAGCATCACGAATACCAGTTGTACCTGGCGGTCGAGAATATCGACCACAGCCGCACCAAGGCCCGGCATCCGCAGACCAACGGTATCTGCGAGCGCTTCCATCGCACCATCCAGGAAGAGTTTTATGCCACCGCCTTTCGCAAGAAGCTCTATCAGCGCCTCGACGAATTACAGGCGGATCTGGATGACTGGCTGCGGGAGTACAATCTGACACGAACACATTCTGGAAAGTACTGTTATGGCAAGACCCCGATGCAGACTTTCTCGGACTCGGCACACTTGGCGCAAGAGAAAATGCTCGACTCGTTCCAGAACGTAGCGCCGGAGCCGGAGCGGAGCCCTGCGCAGCGGAGCGTAGGCGGAGGCGCGGCCGCTGATGCGGCTGCTTGATCTAACCAACTATGTCAGATCAAGTCTGAGTTATTACATTCTGAAGTCTGAGTCCAGTATCGCCACCCTGTACACACTCGGAGATTCTGACCACGAAAGCTTCCCGGTCTCCTTCGCATTCAGCGCCGACGGCAACAAGATCTTTTCCAGCACGCAACACACTCTTTATAGCTGGGACGCTACAACCTTTCTTCCTACTGGACGATGGAGTGGTTTCGGGTCGATTATGGCCGTTGGGCCCCATGCTGAACGGATTCTTTCAAAAACCTACACGACAGGCGTTGATGAGACGGATCAAACGCTACGTATCTTCGATCCATTCTCGCACCGCCTTATCGCAACACTTGAAGGCCACAAGTACCCAGTCAACGCCGCGGCATTCTCTTCGGACGGAGCGCGGCTCGTCACCGGAGACACCGGCGGAAATTTATTGCTCTGGGATGCGGGAACCGGAAGAATCCTTTCCGGCCCGATCCCAGGTAGCACTATGGTGGTCGCGGTAGCGTTCAGCCGCGATGGAAAAAGGGTTGCCGCGGCCTTTGCCAACAGATTCCGTGGAGATTGGTCGCGATCGGTTGGAACTGTCCGGCTGTGGGACGAAACGCTGCACGAAGTAGGACCCACATTTGTCTACCCCTGTTATCAACCAGAAATGGACGGTGTAATCGCTTTCAGCCCCGATGGCGAACAACTGGCCGCGGCATATGGAAGGTCGATGCGTCTCTGGGATGCCATATCCGGACGGCCGTTACTCGCGTTGGACGATTTCGATTCGTCGATCGGCAGTATCGCCTACACACCGGACGGTAGCAGCATCCTGACCGGAACGGCGGAGGGTTTGGTCCAGATCCGTGATGCGCGTTCCGGCAGAGCCACGACCCTGGGGGGCAACGAGTTTCCGGTGCAGGGTATCGCATTCCATCCGAGCGGCTACATTCTGACCGCCGCGGGGCCAAGGATACGAGTGTGGGACCCGTCGTCATCTTGTGGCGCGAGGACTCTTGTCGGCCGCGCCAGCGCCAATGGTTCCATTGCCATGAGTCCAAACGGCCGGTTTCTGGTCTCGTCTGAGGACAGTGTTATCCGGGTGTGGGAGGCCTCATCGGGCAAGTCGTTGTGGACCGTGAAAACCGACGGTAATTTTATCAGCATGATCGCCTTCAGTCCTGATAGCATTCATTTCGCTTCTGCTCCCGTAACCGGCAATAGAATTTCTATCTGGGATGTAATCTCGGGCCGAGCTCTGAAATTCATAGAGTTTGACAACTATGTTACGGGGATGGTGTTTAGTCCAGACGGACGTCGTTTGGCCGTGTTGGAAAACAACGAGGTACGGTTCTGGGATATCGGCACCGGTAAGCCATCGGCTAAAGTCGTACTCGCCGACCCTTTGACCACGCTAGCCTACAGCCAGGATGGCCGCCGCATCGCGACACACGGTTATTGGCGACGTGAGGATTCGCGTGACCTTTCGCACGCTCCAATGAGAGTATATGATTCTGAGTCAGGCAAACTGATTGCCAGTACCGCGCCCCAGTCCGACTTATCCGAGGGCATGGTGGGGTTTGACGTAGTCTGTAACCGAGATGGTACCCGGATTGCCTTTCTCGAAGGCTCGACTCAGTCGTGGGCGATCTGGGATGCCAACTCAGGCAAGCAACTGGTTCTTCTGAAGGGACCTAACGTGCACTTAAGACCCGCCGATTGGCCGTTTGGCATCGGCGTCTCTGGATTGGCTATGTTCCACCCGAACGGGCGCCGCCTCTTTGCTGCATGGGGCAATCTGGTGCACATTTGGGATGCACGCACGGGTGCACCACTGTTGTCTTTGACCGCCCATGATCAGCAGATTCGGAGCATTGCACTGACTGCGGACGGAACCCGCCTCGCGTCTGCCTCTAAGGATGGGATTATAAAGATCTGGGATACGCGGTCTGCATACAATTCCGAGGTCGAGAGTCTAGTACAGTCCCTATATCAGAAGCTCAACTTCGCTACGGACGTTATCGAAGAGCTGCGAAGTTCTCCGAGTGTGGATAAGTCCATTCGAGGGCCGGCTTTGCTGCTGGTTCAGCAGCAGGGAGAACGTGATCCGGTGGGCCATATCCGAGCGAGTTGGCAGATCGTAAAGGCCGGGGGTGCTCGGCGTGATGCCTGCGAGTTAGCATTGCGGCACGCCCGAGTGGCCTGCGAACTCGCGCCATGGAATTGGGAGGCATTTAATGCTCAGGGGGCTGCTCACTACCGGCTCGGCGCTTATGGCGATGCCCTCGCCTCCCTGCTGCAGGCCGCTGAACTGCGCGGGCGACCGAACATTAGCAACCTTGCATTTCAGGCTCTTGCGCACAACGGACTTGCGGAAAACAGCAAGGCACGCTCAAAACTAGCGGAGTTGGAGTCACTTATGCCATTGCCATGGGAAGTAGGGCCTGAACTGGGCGCTCTCGTTCAAGAGGCGAGATCAGCGGTCGAGCGGGCCAGCAGATAGATCTCAGAACGCACGGTCACAAAACTGGTCGAGTACGTCATCTCCAGCACCATCGACATTTGGCTCAACAAGGGCGCCCGCCCGCGAGAGACGGGGCACTAGGCTAAGCCGCCGCCTCTGTCCGAAGTCGCCAAGTTTAGAAACAGCTCGGGGCAGGTTCGGAGAAAGTGGTCACAGCAAACTCCGACGAAAGTCCGTTCATGGCGCATGAGCACTACAACCTCGTAAACGCCTTGCGAAACCTCCAAGAACCTCCGTTCTCCTCCGTTGTTCGCAACACGATTACCGGGTTTGCTTTCAGGTGGATCTCCGCGACAACTCGACCGGAGGAGACTACCGGCTGAACCTGCCAATCGTCAGTGTCAGACACGGGGCAGAACTCAGAGCGAAAGTTTCGAACTGCGCTTCGTGGAAGTCACTTTTTCCTCCACTCGGCGGCTTTCGCCGGCTTGCCCCACGCTTCATAAAGTTGGAAAACCCATTCGCGGGCACGGTCCAGATGGTACCAGTCCGGGACTCTTATGCGGTCTTTTCGTGCCACCATCCCTCGATAGCCTTCGAGGAGCAGCGGTTCGGCTTCGGCGTATTTCTTCTGCCCAGCCATGCTGGCGCCCAGCAGGCTCTCGGCGCGGAATCGTTGCCAGTCATCCGGCTGCTTGTTGCGATCGAACTCCAGGGCCTCGCGCGCGAGCGGCTCGCTCTGGGCGAACTTTCCCTGCGAGAGGTAGGCCAGTGCCAGATCGGCCGCCGATGCCATCGTGTCCGGATGTTCCGATCCCAAGGCGTGCCGCCGCCCCGCCAGGTCCTGTACGGCATGAGCCTCCGCTAAGGCGTATCTGCCTTGTCGTTGGTACATGGATGCAAAGTCCGAGAGGATGGTAAGGGTGACAGGGTTCTCGGGACCCAGCGCAGGGCGGCTGATCGTTAGCGTTTCACTGTACAGCGCCTCGGCCCGCGCGTACTTGCCCTGGGCCAAGTAGCTATTCGCCAGGTTGTCCATGGAGCCCAGCGTCTCGGGATGCTCGGGCCCCAGCACGCGACGCTGGGCCTCCAGGGCTTGCCTGCACAGCGCCTGAGCCTCAGCATACTTGCCCCGGTCGAGGCGAACGCTCGCCAGATTGGTCATGGATCGGAGCGTGTTGGGGTGCTCGGGACCTAAGTCGCGGCGCTGGATCTCGAGAGTCTGGCCGTAGAGCGCCCCGGCCTGTTCGTACTTGCCCTGCACGTAGTAGACGGTCGCCAGATTGTTCATCGAACCCAGCGTCCCGGGATGCTCGGGGCCCAACACGCGGCGCTCGATCTCCAGGACTTGACCGTGGAGCGCCTCAGCCTGTGGGTAGTTGCCCTGCTCGAGGTAGACGTTCGCCAGATTGTTCATGGAAATCAGCGTGTTGGGATGCTCGGGGCCCAACACGCGGCGCTCGATCTCTAGGTTCTGGCTATAGAGACCCTCAGCCTGCTCGTACTTGCCCTGCGACTCGTAGGTGACCGCCAGATTGTTTATTGAACTCAGTGTGGCGGGATGCTCGGGACCCAACACGCGGCGCCGGATCTCTAGGGTCCGGCTGAGCAGCGCCCCGGCCTGTGCGTATTTGCCCTGGTCGGTATAGACGTTCGCCAAATTCTCCATGGAGGTCAGCGTGTCGGGGTGCTCGGGACCCAGCACGCGGCGCTGGGCCTCCAGGGCTTGCCTGCACAGCGACTCAGCCTCAGGATACTTCCCTTGAAGATAAGCAGTATATCCAAGGCGGCCGATGGTTTTGAGGGTGTTCGGATTCTTTGCGCCTAACACCCGTCGGTGCAACTCCAGCGCCCGTTCCAATTGCGTCCGTGCCTCCGGGTACAGCCCAAGCTCGTTGTACGTCCGCCCGATGGTGTCCCGAATCGCAGCCTCCACCTCCGGCTGCCGGTCGAACTTTCCCGTGATCCGGACGGCCGCCCGGTCTAAGGCCGTTCGCACTTTCAGGTCCGGATCGGGTTTGGCCGTCGGACCCGACTGAGTGGCGGCGCTGGCCTGAGCCAGCAGATCGTTCTGCAGGAAATCGTTGACCGCCTTGGCTACGGCCGCTTCGCTATTAGCGCGTACGCTCTGCCGGATGCTAATACCCGCTGCCGCGATCAGCACCAGCACGAAAGCACCAATGGTGAACAGGGCCGCGCGGTGACGGCGCGCGAACTTGCGGGCGCGGTAAGCAGCGGAAGCCGGCACTGCCAGCACCGCTTCGTTCTTCAGGTGCCGAGCTATATCGGCGGCGAAATCGGAGGGCGAACCGTAGCGGCGCGACCGGTCCTTTTCGAGGGCCTTCAGAGCGATCGAGTCCAGGTCGCCGCGAATCTGTTTCACCAGCGCCAGCGGCTCGGTCTGGTGCTTCCGAGCCACGTCCGTCGACGTGGCAGGGTCCTGAGTGCGGATCTTGGTGCTCGGCTTGGGCGGTTCTTCCTCGCGCAACCGGCGCAGGAATTCCTCTAATGCGATTTTTCGCAGCTCGAGCGGCGGCACTCCCGCCAGCAACTCATAGAAAATGACACCGAGCGAGTAGACATCGGTGCGCGTGTCGATGTCCTCACCCGAGGAAAGCGCCTGCTCCGGGCTCATGTATTCTGGGGTTCCGAGCAGCGCCCCCACGCGCGTGAACATCGTATCTGCGGTCAGCTTCTGGGTCAGCGCCTTGGCGATTCCGAAATCGATAATCCTAGGCGCAGCCCGCCCATCCACCTCCATGACCAGGATGTTAGAGGGTTTCAGATCCCGGTGGATGATGGCTTTCTGATGGGCGTGCTGGACGCCTTCGCAAACGTGCAGGAACAGTTCCAACCGTTCGCGGGTACTGAGCCTGTGATTGTCGCAGTAGGTCGTGATCGGAACACCGGCGACGTACTCCATAACGAAGTACGGTGTACCCTGGGGCGTGGAGCCGGCGTCGAACACTTTGGCGACGACCGGGTGATCCATTAGGGCCAAAGCCTGGCGCTCAGACTCGAAGCGTGCGGTCACTTCGCGGGTGTTCATCCCGGCTTTGACCAGCTTGAGAGCCACGCGGCGGCGTACAGGTTCCTTTTGCTCCGCCAGCCACACCTCGCCCATGCCGCCTTCGCCGATTTTCTGTAGCAGGTGATAGCGGTCAATCACCGTTCCGGCGGTTTCAGCCGGCTCCATGGACTCAGTAATGCCCGGGCGACGCCCTTCCAGATTGGAGACATCAGGTGCAATCATTGGCCAGACAGCGGCGGCGGGGAGATCGATGGGACTCTCCAGTTGAGCATCGGCGATCAGCATGCGTTGCACTTCCGCCCGCAGTTCACGATCTTCCGCGCAGGCTTGTTCTAAGAAAGCGGTGCGCTGTTCTGGCGGTCGTTCCAGAGTTTGTTCAAATAGGTTCCGGATCTGCTGAAAGCGCTCGGGGGTCATGATCAAATGTGCTCCCAGGGCGGCGTAGCCGTGGGGTCATGCTAACGCTGCTGTCCCCGATTGTCCAGGGCAATTCGCCGCAATTGTCGTTAGTATGTGATTTGTCCGGTCCAATTCACACGTGATCTGTCCGCTTGGCGCGGCGGCGGGTGATGCTGGGTGGTGGACGAAACCCAGCAGTACTCGGCCGCCGAGATGGAGCGGATGATGAAAGTTCAAGACGTGCTGTTGAAGGCGATGGCGAAGAAGATCACCTGGTGGGCGGCGGCCGAGATCATCGGCGTGACGGATCGGACGATGCGCCGGTGGCGGGAGCGGCTGGAGAAGGACGGCTATGCCGGGCTGGCGGATCGGCGCAAGGGGAAACCGAGCGCGCAGCGCATTCCGCTGGCGACGGTAGAGAAGGTGCTCGGGCTCTACAAGGAAACATACTACGACCTGAACATCCGGCACTTCCACGAAAAGCTGCGGGACGAGCACGGCATGGAGTTGAGCTACACCTGGGTGCAGAAAGCGCTGCAAGGAGCCGGCCTGGTGGCCAAGCGGCACAAGCGGGGGCCGCACCGGCGGAGGCGGCCGCGGCGGCCGTTGCCTGGGATGCTGCTGCACATTGACGGCAGCAAGCATCGCTGGCTGAACGACGACCGCTGGTATGACCTGATCGTGATCCTGGACGACGCCACCAGCGAGATCTACTATGCGCAGTTGGTGGAGGAGGAATCGACGCGGACGGTGATGGCCGGCTTGCGCGAGGTGATCGAGAAGCAGGGCTTATTCTGCGCCTTGTACAGCGACCGGGGGAGTCACTTTTTCGTCACGGTGAAGGCGGGGGAGAAGGTGGATAAGCACCGCCTGACGCAGGTTGGGCGGGCGATGAAGGAACTGGGGGTGCAGATGATTGCGGCCTATTCGCCGCAGGCGCGGGGCCGGTCGGAGCGCAGTTTTGGGACTTGGCAAGGGCGCTTGCCGCAGGAACTGCGACTGGCGGGGATTACCACCGCGGAGGGCGCCAATGCCTTTCTGCGGGAGCGGTACATCGGGGAGTTCAACGGCAAGTTCAGCGTGCCGGCGGCGGAAAAAGGCACGGCGTTTCGGCGGACCAGCCGGAGCGACCTGAACTGGATTTTCACCGTACAGACGGAGCGGGTGGTGGAAAAGGACAACACGGTGGCCATCAAGGACCGGTGGTGGCAGATCGACAAAACACGATTCCGCAACAGCTTGGCGGGAAGCACGGTAACGATCCACGAACACCTGGATGGAACCGTCTCGATCCGCTACGGCCCTCATGTGGTGGGGCGCTATAGCAGCACGGGCGAAAAGCTGATCAGCGAGACAACCCAAAGAGCGCGGTGGAAAAGGCGGGAGCATGGAAGCCGGCGAAAACCAAAAGCAGGTTTCCACCGGCTCCCACACTCCCTTGGAAATCTCGCCCGAACCGCGAGATTCCCACTTTCCCACCGCGCCGACCACGGCTTCTGTTTTGAGCAAAACCAAAGCAAAGGCCAAACCAAAAACCCACAAGGCGGCGGCCTAAAGGCCGCATCGCTTTGTTTCACAAAGCGGACAGATCACTAATTATTAAAACCGGACAACTTGACTTGTTAACGACAGGGCAATTCGCCGCAATTCGCCGCTAATCCGATAGCGTAAATACAGGTTTAATCGTATCGTCAGCCAAGGCCGGCTTCCCAGTCTTTCCACGAGCCCCTTGGAAATCTCGCCAACAGCAGGCGAGATTTCCACATTCCCACAGCTTCGGCCACGAAGGCGGATGGAAAAGTGGAAAACCAAAAGCAGGTTTCCCACTTTCCCACCGCCCCGGTTTCACTGTCTCAAGAACAAAAAAAACCACGCGGGCGGGCTTCGCCCTCGCCCGCGGCAACGCTCCCGCGCAGCCTCAGTGGTCCCCTTTTCCTCCGCCCCGGTGGTTTCCTGTCATTCCGCCCTTGACACAGCGGTCGCGCCTCGATGAATGCAGCCAATGTAGCGGTGTCCGATTTCTTTAATATCTCCAACTCTTTGTTGCACGGCGCCATCGCACCTCCCGTTCCAGCCACCGTATCGTTCGCCGTTCATTGGGGAGGCGCGGGAAATCGCGTCAAGCTACGCGATCCAGTGAACGGCTTCGCAGGAGAGTTTGCGGAGAACTCAGCGAGCATGACATGGTCGGCATCCAGCGTTGGATTGTCCTACCAGTCGGGCGGTGAGGATACCTCGGTCAGCGTGTTTGCCGAAGTAGGCCATGAGCGTAACGGAGTGTTTTTCCCGCAGGGCTAGTGGTCAAAGTGGATTCAATGACGTTGAACAGCTCTACATTGATCCGGTAGAGGGTTGTGTTGCAAATATGCCGAAAGGCGGCGAATTCGAGCGTTGGTGAGAGAATGCCGAGCGGCGCGCCTGGCGAACAAACGCTGGCTGAAGAAGTTCTAAGTACCTGGCCCGGCGGCAGGCGTCGTATTTGCGTGGCTCGCCTCTGAAGCGGACCATGTGTGTTTGAGTCCACACCACATCATCGAGGGTCGATTTGAGAGAGAAAATAGCTTGCCCTCCGAGGCACATATATCCTAAGAGGTGGCAAGTCTATGAACGGGAAACTCCTGTTCGTTCCCCTAGCGCTCATCGGAGTCGCTGTAATTGGGACCGGTCCAGCCAGTGCTGACTCGATTTCCTTCAGTGAGGACCCCGCTGGCACTGCTCCAATCGTGGTGATCACGGACATAGTGGGTGCGACGATAGCAACAAGTGTTGAATCTGCCAGCCTTAGCGTTGGCGATGTGACGGGCCCTAGCACGTTAATTGAAGCAAAGGCTCTCACCCAACCAGGTAGCATGCTGAGGGAGGGTGGAGGAATGGGGGTTAGTGACATCCTTGATCTTTTCACCTTCTTGTCGCCTGCTGGGGCACCGGTTGGATTTCAAGCGACGTTCCAGTCCGACAACGAGAAGGGTGTGGACAACCCGGGGAACCTCACTCTACCGAATATTGTCGAGACTGGAAGCTTGCAGCCCGTGTTCTCGGGCGCGGTCACATTACCGGGAGTGGGGCCGGTCGATTTGACGGTAAGCGCGCAATCAGACCGGGACGGAGCTGTACCGGAGCCTTCGATGCTTGCCCTCATGGGTGCCATCCTTCTTGGGTTTGGCATCATCCGGCGTTGGCTCACGAGTGCGTAAGAGATCCGGCATCCCTGACTGAACGGAAAAGCGACGCCGTGGTAGCTACTTGCTAGATGCTGTGTCATCAAATGGCAGCGGCTCACCACGCGGCTATGAAGCTGTTGATGTGGGCGTCTAATACTCGGCATCCGCCTATCGAAGCGGCGCGGCTCATGAACGCGGCTGCGCGCATGATGCAGGCTTACCAGGAGGCATTTGTGACATTGCAGAAGGTGCGAACCGAGGCAAACAGACCGTAGTGGTTGAGCATGTGTCCATACGTCGGTGTCCCCCCGGCCAACGTACACGCGGCGGCCATTGCGCTTAAAAACGTAGACGCCTGGTGAAGCCATGATGATTTGAGTTTATCACTGGTTGTTGATCCCGAACTGTGTAAGGCGCGGCGAACTCGAATGGAAAAAGATGAGTTCTGTGCTGATAGTGGCTATATGACGGCCGTCGCCGCTGCCCAAATCCGGCCGTAAGCATCTCTGGATGCCGTGAGCAACGGTTCATCGAGTTCGATCAGGTACGTTGGTTTTTTCTTGGCGGCGTCTTTTATCGACTGCCCGATGACCCATCCGCGCTGATCCAGGAACACTGCGCGGTCGTGAATGTCGGCGCTCGATCTCAGTTCGAGAGGCCTGCTTTTGGCGTACATTCTTGCAATCGTCTCGACGTTGGCGCCTATTTTGTTGGTGAGGATTCGGACAGTCGCGCCGACGGGAACTTTGCCGACGTAGAGGTTGAATACTTCCTCGTCGAGGTAGGCATCCACGATCAGAACGTCCTTCGTCGCCGTCTGGATGAGCGAGCTGAAATCTCGATAAAAGGCGTACTGGTCGCCCGGTTCATAGACGCCCTTTATCTCTTCCTCGGGAAGCTGCAGCCTGAGTGTGCCGATCAGGGCGCGCAGGAGGGCCTCTTGCGCTTTGATCCGCGCTTCAAAGTTGATCTGGCGCTGCTGGGGGCTGATGCCCATCATATTGTGCCGCCCGGCCGCGGTGGCCATGTGGAATTTATCCAAAGCCGAGCTTGGATCGCCGAAGGCAGCCTCGATGATGCTTCGGGTGAGATGCTCCCACTCCGTTTCGTTGGCGTCGGCTTCGTCGTATTTGCGCCCCTTGATCTTCTGAAGGGTTTCGAGCTGTTCCCCGATGGCCCTCAATGCCCGGTCGGGCGGCAGGGTAGGTTCTTTTTGGACGGCTGCTTTGCGCGCCATGGTCGTGTTTTCCTCCTGAGCAGCTTGGGCCTGTTCGGCCTCCTTCATCCGTACCCACTCCCAGGCCAGCTCGCGGACTTCCGGCGGGCCGCCGACAATACGGAAGCCGCCGTATAGCAGGTCGTGCTTCACCTGGTCGAGCCCGAGCTTTTCCCACTGCTCGAACCTGCGTTGCCGTCCTGCTTCGTCGATCAATGCCGTCGTCCCTCTTAGAATGTCATAACGGACGTTATCACGCTCGAAAACAAACCCGCAAAGATCTGTTCTTTGTGGCAAAAGACTGTCTGTGGATACCAAAAACTCCGTCGGCGTATGTTGTCAGCTTCTTAGCGCACCAGAAGTAACATTGTTAAACGACTCTCTGTCGGCGATCTATGCCTGGACATTCAAGCCAGGCCGGGAACCGAGGTTGGCGCGAAGCCGTGCCTTCTCAGTGCGTTCGGATAATTTGGCCATACGGGTGAACGCTGCGGCGTTGCGCGAGATCTTGGAATTTCAAGGATCTCCAAATCTGGACGGCAACAAATTGCGCGCAATCGGCGTCATTATGTGCGTGATGTGAAGCGGCTGTATCCTCAAGACGGCCCGGCAAAGATCTGTTCGCCGCGTTTGTTGAAGCGCGCGCCATCGAGAGAGAAAGTGAGTGCGGATGAAACCATTGTGTAAGACGGCTATAGTCATGATCGCGCTTTCGTTGACGACCCATTTGTGGCTAGGGTCCGGATAAATTCGACGATCCACCCGGGGGCGACGGTAAACGCTTCCACGATTAATGTTCAGGGGATGCGAGGCGGTACAATCTCATCGATGCCCAGTCTGGCGTCATAGCGCCCTTCTGGCAGGGGCGCTGGTCTGATAACGGAACGTCCCATCCTTGCAGTGTTCGGACGAGAAGAGCGACATTCTTACGGCGCGTTTCTCTCTACTGCCCAAGATGCGCGAGTGCCGCGCGCAACGGTTCTCTGGAGACCTGAACGAGGCCCTGATAAGGGCTGTACATTTCCAGAACCATTAGCACCGCTCCAGAGACTGAAAGGGCTGCCAGGAACAGGCTAAACGCTGCGGTCGCATTTGCCGGCGCGAATAGGCCGAAACTTAGGAAAAGGAGGCTAAGCCACAATATCAAGACGATCAGCAGCGGCCGCGGTAGACCAGTACCCACCTGTTCGTACATCAGCCAGCGCGTTCTAGAGAGTTCGCTCATGGTATTCACGGCGCTCGACTGTAACCAGCGCTGCGCGTCGTTTGCTGGCGACAGGTGCTGGACTGCTTCGAGCAAGACCTCCGCGTTTGCCGATGCCGGATCGAGCGCAGCAGATCCAGCGTCATCATCCGACCGGAGTCGATCCAGGAGCCGTCCGACGCTCGTGCGTAACAGTTCGCGTGCGTGCTTCGCTTCCGGCCCGTAGTGGGCAAGCGTGCGATCGAGGATCACGGCTTGCGCGGACAACTGGGTCAACTCAGCACCCTGTGTGTCATAGAAGCTCTTGGCGGACGCGACCAGTAGTCCCAACACGAGCGCAACCATCGTCCCAACCAGGCCGGTCGCAAGCTTGATTACGTCCTTAGATTCGGCACTCAGATGATGCTTCGGCAAGGCCATTCCAAGGAGCACGCCGCATAGCGATCCCGTGAGAACAAACGCGAGTACAAACGGAGTGGCTGGTGGCGGCAAGCACACGCGCATTCACGGGAATTTCGCTCTTGCCGCCTAGTCTTCGCACCCGCAGGTCTTCGAGAACGCGCAAGAGCTTTGGCTGCGTAGATACTGGCATCTCGCCGATCTCATCAAGAAACAACGTGCCGCCGTGAGCTTGCTCAAAACATCCCGCACGGCGCTCCACCGCCCCGGTAAACGCACCCCTTTCGTGACCGAACAACTCGCTCTCAATCAAAGCCTCCGGCAACGCTGCGGCATTGATTGCAACAAAAGGGCCATCACCGCGGGGGGACAACTTGTGGATTTCTCGCGCGACTAACTCCTTCCCAGTGCCAGTCTCTCCGCAGATCAACACCGGCGCTGAGGTGGGCGCCACTTGCCGGATGATAGAGAAGATCTAAAACCAAATCGGAAGCAAAGGCGGGATCAGCAACGCCGGATCTGGACGGCCGATCCGGGGCTGGAAGTGGTGCACCACGACGCGGCGGGCATTGACGTAGGCAACAGCGAACACTATGTCGCCATCGCACCGGAAAAGAGTGCGGAACCAGTGCGTAAATTCGGTTGTTTCACCGGAGATCTTCGGGAAGTCGCGCTGTTTCTAAAGGCGCATGGCGTTCGCTCAGTGGCGATGCAATCGACGGGCGTGTACTTTGCGCTGAGCAGCGCGTTGATCGGGAGGGTTCAAGTCCCTCCGGCGCTCGGATGAGGAGCGCTGTATCCAAAAAGCGGCAGTAAACCGTCGCTGGCCGGAGAGAGCGGAAGGTATGACGACGTCTAAACGGGCACAAAGGCGAAAGCCGGAAACAGATCAAGACGGACCTGAAGCCACCACTCAGAGGTACTCCGGAGGGCAGAGTGTCCATCGCGAGATGGAATTCGAAGGGCATGAGGAGAAGTACCGGGCCGTAATCGAGGGGGCTACCCCGCAGATGAACTGGTCGGCCAAAGGCGGGACTCGGTCGACCCTGCAGTATAGAGGCGAAGGCGTTACTCATTCACCCGCCGCACCAAGGTGCTTGCGGACGGCACGGTACGGAAAAACAATGCGTGACCTCAGGAGGACTGGCAGAGTCTCCAGGTGGCACTGGAGTAAGCAGACCTATAAGCGAAAGCGAAGTGGCGAGCGACGCTCGGTCAGTAGTCGGACTGCCTCATGGTATCTGAAGCACAGCCAAAAGCTGTGCCACCGAGGAATTGGCGGCGGTAGTGGGCCGGAGACGGGGGCAGGCGAAGGCGGTTGGGAAGTGAGAGGAAACCAGATAAGCAAGGGCGGGGAGGAGGATCAGTTCCATGAGTGAAATACCCGTACATCCTCGTCCGAGGAGACTGGCGGACTGGATCAACCCGACAGGTGCGAGGAAGGTCCACTCATTAGTGGAATCCGGCTCGATTGCTCCTCGCAGCGAGTATCGCCTTTTGTCTAGCCACTGCATTGATTTGGCGTTTCAACAGGCGCGGCTGACACAGACGGGACGTGGTTACAACTTTCGGCGACGCGATGGCACGCTCTCAATACCGGTTTCGCACAGGCGTGGCAAATTCAAGTCCGATTCTGAATCTCCAGGACCGCCCTGCGGAGTGTCGGACATACGCGGTGCCTACCAGCAGTTCGTTGGCTTGAAGATGCACTTGGGAGCCGACGGCCATTGGCCTCAGCGCTTCCAGTAGCACTCCCGATGCGCTCATGTTGAGCACGCGGCCCTTGATGGTTCTACTGCTGCCAGCTTCGGTTTCAAAAGAAAGCCTCGCCCAGCAGCGAATGGGAACACGTTCTGAGACTCGGGCATCAGTTGCGACTTCATTCTCGTTTTGTGTATAGCCCGTCCAGGAGAGACTTATATTGAAGGGGTCAGTTTGCCTTGGCGATGAATTCGCGCCCAACTCCATTGTCGCTGGGAGTCGGATTACGTTTCTATCGGGCAAAGTCCCGAACGTATACAATGTCCGGCAATTGCCTGATAGTATCTCTCCCGCCCATCACTCACAATGCCACTGTGGGGCGCTCTTGCGAAATCCGGTTCGCGTCCAGCTTACTGATGCTCAGGCTCAGCCAATTTCGCGGAGTGCTCCACATCACTGAAATTGCGGCGCAAGGTCCTGTGCCACATGACCTGAGCTAGAGCAGTTGGCAAGCGCCAGCGATCCGCCAGCACCTTTGGCCACGGCGGCTCGGCTCATCTCGGCGCCATGAAAGCTCTGCAACCGTTTTGAGGGCTTTCTCGGCCGAGCGATTGGTCAATGATTGCCTCATCACTTTTCACCGTTAAGAGCTACACCGAGACCTTCGGTAGAGCTGTTAGTGCTACTGCTCCACACGGCAGACGAACCCCACACCGCGTTGAATCCTTGAGCCCCACTCGATCCCCAGACCACGTTGGTCTTGCTTCCCCATACGACATTTTTGTGGAGATCTGTAATAAATACCGATGAACCCCATACCACATTGATACGCCATGCTGATACCGAATCCCATACGGCAGCAGTAGAGGTGTTATTTACATATATATTTCCGCTCGCAGAGTCGTAGTAAACCGTGGGGGAGATCGCACTTCCTACCCCGCTTGGCGCCAAATCAGAGTTATTCAGGGCAGCCCAAACATCAAGGTAGCCGGCGCCGATGGTGAAGATGTCGTAATAGCTTGTGTAGCTGACGCCCGTGACGGGATCTGTGGCAAGGCTGGATGAAGGAAATGCTTTCGTTGCAGTCTTCATAAGCCGTGCTTTCACTTGATCCGGTGTCAACGATGGGTTCTGCTGCAACAGCAAGGCAGCCGAGCCGCTCACCATAGGCGCCGCCATGCTGGTTCCGCTCAACACGAAGTAAGCCGTATCCGTGATGTTGGCCTTGTAGTTCTTGGGTAGTGTCCCGTCGCCGAGCACCGAAACAATCAGGTTGCCAGGCGCCACGAGATCGGGTTTTGCAACATGGTCTAACAGAGTCGGTCCCTTGGAACTGTAGCTGGCAATCAAATCATCGGAACGCGATGCGGTACCTTCCGTCTTCATCGCCCCAACGGTGACCACATAAGGGTCATTGCCCGGAGCCATGATCGTGCCATAGCCGTTCGTGTTCTGGGAATTGTTGCGGCCGTCATTACCCGCCGCCACCACCACCACGATGCCCGCCTTCCAGGCCTGCTCCACAGCCTGGCAGAGCGGATCGGCCGTATAGCTTTCAAAAACCGGACGTCCGAGTGAGAGATTGATCACTCGAATGTTGTACTGGGATCTCAACTGAATCGCCCGGTTAATCGCCGCAATTACCGTGCTGTCAGTGCCGACGCCGGTTTTGTCGAGGGCCAGGAAGTTGATCAGCTTGACATTGGGAGCGACGCCGGTATAGATACCTTGCGACTGACCGCCAGTTCCGCCCACGATTCCCGCCACGTGCGTACCGTGTCCATACGTGTCAACCGCGGATCCGCCGTCTATCAGGTTCTCGGCGTGGACGACACGGTATCCGCTGGGACCGTGCAGGTCGGGTTTATCGGAGATGCCGCTGTCGATTACGGCTACGCCAATCCCATTGCCGTTCCACCCATACTTCTGTGCGATATCTGCGTTGACGCCCTGAAGCTTGTAGTCGAAAATCGTTGGAGTATCCGCGGCATTCACAGCCCTGTCCGGAGAAATGTATACGACCTCGGGATCATCGGCAAGATCTTTCAGGTTGCTGGCCGGCACGGAATAGTGGCTACCTTTGATGACACCCAACTCCCTCTTGAGTTGGCCGCCTCGGTCGGTGATCTTCTTGTGATGCGCATCCGTGGGCGCGTGTTTGAACTGCACAATGACATCCACATTGGATGATGGATTGGCGTCTTCGAGATCCCCGGCGATTTTTGGGTGTTTGGCAAAGACCAGTGTCGTAGCCAGCAGTAATACGGCAGTTATCCTTAACAACTTCATTAGGGATCAGTCCTCTCGTCTGAACCGGTTCGCATGTCTCAGTCGCTCCGAGCAAATGCGCTACCACCAAACGAGCCATTGAAGGGACAGAACTTATCACGTGCGATCGACGAGAAAACCGGTGACAGATTGTCCAGCTTGGACAGCTTGTCGCTGTTACGGGCCGATGATCGCGGATACTTGTAATAACTTAAGACTTACGCCCGTTGGAGTGCGTAACTACGCTTTCGTTTTGGGTCACTCCTCGCGAAGTTTCTACGCCCGCTCTACTCGGACCGTAATGCGATAGCAGGGTCCACACTGGCAGCCAGGCGCACGGGCCAGAGACACGCGCCCAGGCCGACGGCGAAGAGCAGAACGATCACGCTGCAAACGTCATCGGATCGAGCGGCGACATGTGCCAGAGCTGGCTGCCGAGCAGGCGAGTGAGCGCGAGCGCGGTGATTAAGCCGATGGCGACACCGAGTTCCAGGGGGCCAGCGGCAACTCGCAATATGTAGTTTGTATCCCGCAACCCGCGAGCTGCTACAAGGGCGACGTGATCCTGTTCGCCCATGGATACGTTCCGCAGGGCTCGCCGGCCAATGCATGGCTGAGCCAGCTTGCCTTGACGGACGGTACGAAACTTTCCGGCTTGGTAAACGGTCTCGGCTTCACTGGCACGGAGAGTCCGTGCCCGCGCGATCACACAGATCCTGCCTAGGTCTCCCTGAATCATGGAAACCTCCTCATGATGCTATGGCGTGTAGATCTCGGCGCTGGCGAGTTGGGTGACGGTGCCGTTGGATACGAAGTATCCTCCGGCAACCAAGACTTGTCCGTTGGGGAGCAACGTCGCTGTGTGAGATGCGCGAACGTTATTCATGTGCCCGGCGCTAGTGGACGGCCACGAGTTTGTCGACCAGTCGTAGAGACGGGAGTAGCTCGTAAAACTGTACTTGTCCCTCCCTCCTGCAACCAGAGCATTTCCGGTACCGAGCAGCGTCAACGTGTGGCCGATTCTGGAAGGGGCCACATAAAATGCGCCGGTCCTCGTCCAGGTGCCCGAAGCGCTCACCCCACCCCGATCAAGCACCCGAGTTTCCTCGCCGCCCGCCACCGATACCGCATCCTCTATGCGACGGACCTGGTCGTCCTGCCGAAGGACGATACCGACAAGGCGCTCGCAAACTGGAATAACACCTACGAGCGCGACTGGAAATTCTTCGCCACGGTCCAGACCGTCGAGTACAAAGGGCGCAGCTACTGCGGCGTCTCATCCTTATAGGTGGAGGAGATCAGGTTGAGCGGTTGACTGGCGTTTCCATACGCTACGGAGTTCGTGGGCATCCCTCTCTCTAGGGAGCAGGGGCGGAGAGAAGATCGAATCCTCGAAGAACATCGCCGGGGAGCACAGGTGACAAAGACGACGGGAGCCGAGGAAGCGTTCGAATCACCCACGTTATGCTGTATCTCATGATCCGCACTGTCGCTGTCCAGGGTTATCGATCATTGCGCGATTTATTGCTGCCCCTTGGACCACTAAGCGTGATCACTGGCGCGAACGGGAGCGGCAAATCAAGCGTCTATCGCTCGCTACGCTTGCTCGCAGATGCCGCGCTCAATTCGGTCGTCGCTTCCCTCGCCCGGGAAGGTGGCTTGCCGTCGACTTTCTGGGCGGGCCCGGAGACTATCGCGCGCGGTGTTCGCCAGGGAACCTACGCGGTGGAACCCCTCGCGAAGCGGAAGGTTGCGAGTCTCAAGCTCGGCTTTGGCGGCGATACCTACGGTTACCGCATCGATTTGGGCTACCCTCCACCGCCTCCGCCGGCAACTATGTTTGGGCTTGATCCCCATGTGAAGCGCGAGTGCATCTGGCATGGGCCGGTCTACCGTGAAGCTTCTGCCCTTGTTGATCACAGAAACAACTTCGTCTGGCTCGCCACGACACGCGACGAAGAGCCCGTGATGCTAACCCAGCACCTCTCTGACACCGACAGTATGCTCGCCAGTATCGCCGACCCGCAGCGAGCTCCGGAGATGCTGGCAGTTCGCGAAGCTGTTCGTGGCTGGCGATTCTATGACCATTTCCGCACCGATTCTGACTCACCTGCACGTGCTGCGCAGATTGGCACTTTTACGCCTGTACTTCACCATGACGGCAGTAATCTCGCCGCTGCGCTTCAGACGATTCTCGAGATTCGGTCAGATGAAGCGCTCACCATGACTCTTGAGGACGCCTTCCCAGGCAGCCGGCTTTCAGTGGAAGCGCCGAATGGGCGCTTCGAACTGCTGTTGCAGCAACACGGACTGCTTCGGACACTTTCCGCAGCGGAGTTGTCGGATGGAACGCTGCGCTACCTCTTATGGGCTGCTGCTTTGCTTACTCCGCGCCCACCAGAACTGATGGTGCTGAACGAGCCGGAAACCAGCCTGCATCCGGACATACTTCCGGCGCTTGCACGGCTGATACTCGCCGCAGCGCAAAACACGCAGATCATTGTGGTTTCGCACGCACCGCAACTCATCGAGGAACTGACGACTGCGCCCGTTTGCACTCGCCTCCATCTACTAAAGGAATTTGGAGAAACAAAGCTGGAGGGCTCGACTCTATTCAACACGCCGAAATGGAATTGGCCTGCCCGGTAGTGCCTGGCCTGAGAGCGCTATTCACGCAGAATCTCACTCCCTGACTTTTCGGGGATCCGTCGACTCTCGAAACTAGATTTGTCCTAGAGGCGTCGCTCACCGGTTTGATTCAGTTTAGCTTAGCTTCGCCCCGGGAGATCAGCGCAGCCAAGGCTGCGGAAGTCACAAGAATGCGGGCCGTAGGACTTGGGTACAGCGCGATCGCCAAGGCGGCGGGCGTGTCGCGGACCGCGGTTCGCCGGATCCTCAATGTTTCCAAGGTGAAGGCAGCTTGATCGCCTCGAACACGGCCGCCACCTCACTTCATCAGGGCTTCGGGAAACCTGGGCTGTTCTTCACCTCAGCAATCTGCTGATTGTGACGAATGTTATGGAGCGGAATGTAGATTAGCCACTGATACGCGTTCAGTGTGCCAAAGATCGCGGCCGGATGTTCGGATGTGTGGTTCTTTAGCTGAGCTTCTGGGTCGTCAATGATTTTCAACGTCCGAGCGCGCACCTCTTTGTATTGCTATCGTCTCCTCTTGCGTCCATTTGTCACGCGGTTGAATCTGTTCTGGGGCCTGTGCCTTGTGGGACCTATCGGGCATCACACGTTCGATGAATTCTGTCTTACCGGCCGTCTTGGCCTCCCAGTCGGGGTTTGGTGGGTTGGCCATGGCTTCCTCCAACTTGGAAAAGAGCAAAGCCTCGGCCATGACGATGTGTTGAGCCGTTTCGCCGACCGACCAGCGATCGGGTGCCGGCTTGTAGGTCCATTGTGACTCGGTAAGGCCGGAGGTCAGATTAAAAAATTCGTTTTCTGAATCGCGCAGCAATTGAATCGCATGAGCGCGCTCCTCTTTCATGAGCGTGGGTTCGGCAGCGCTCATCAGCGATGCACCGAAAACAGTCAGTATCGAGAACGCAAGCGTCTTCATAAAGCCTCCGCTGGTATATCGAATGGCGCCCGTCGAATTCGACATCGCTTCGCCAAAAAATCTTTGACGCCGGAGGCCGCCCATCGATCCGACCAGGGACGAAGTTAGGCGCAATTTCAGATGGCGTAAGGTCAAGAAATTCGAAGTTGCTGAGTGGCGGGCAGTTCTACGATAGAGTCTGCGAATGGCGAAGACGGATTGGTTTCGGCTGCTGGGCTATGTAACTGGGTTGGTGAACCAGGAGTTGCTGCTGAAGAATGAGTACCTGGTGGCGGAGAACCGCATGCTGACGCAGGGAGATCTGCCAAGGAGAAGGTCGCAAGCCGGAATTCAACTCGACCGCCTCCCATCACTTTTGATACAGTCCCCAGGTCACGGGAAAGGCGTGCCCACGCTGCGGTCACGCCAACGGCACTCAAGAGCCGGGCCGCGTGATGCAGCCGCATTTCAGATTTGGACGTTAGGGGATCAACCACCCGCGTAGAAGTAGCTGCCCCAATTGCTCCCGCTCTCCGCGAAGAGCTCGATATCGTATTTTTGAGAATCGTCGGCCGTCGCCGTCCCGGCCTGCTGCCAGAAGGGGCCGTTCACGCCGATCTGCACGAAAAGATTCTTTTGGAACGCGGCTTTCGTCCAACCCGCCTCGGCGCGCGCCCCGCTTCCCATCTGCGTCGCGTCCGATTGGGGATCCGACGACGCCGTTCCCACTTCGCCCCAAAAACCCACCCACTCGGCCAGCGCGCCGAGGGTGCTGAACTCGCTGTCGCCCGGTTGTCCGAAGAAGAGCCACGACGGATAGTAGCCGATCCACTCGCCGTCACCGTTGGCGTTGTTCTGCACCCAGAACCACCAATTGTTGTTGTAGAGCATGTACCAGATCCCGAGGCCGTACTGCGCGCCGCCGTACGTGCTCGCCGGGCTCAGGCCAATGCCCGGGTAGATGCTGCCGCTCACCTGCACCCAGCCGTCGACGTCCGAGTTGTAGCCTCCGATGTTGTCGCCGTCCGCCGTGTAGTTGTTGGTGGTGTAGTAGGTGAACAGATGCGGCGACCAGTCTCCGTTTAGACTCTGGTCGCAGGTCCAGCCGGCTTCGAGCGTCTGTTGCTGCGGATTATCGTAGTTGCTCATTCCCAATTGCCAGGTCGAATGATCGTTCGAACCAGCGACGTACGGTTGCCACACGTTGAGCCAGGTTCCGCATCCACCGCAGTCGATCATCTGCCCGCTCATGCAGTGGTAGAACGTCGGATTCGGATCGATCGGACCGGCGTGCCGCCTCTTCGGGTTGAGGCGCGCCGCGCCTCTCTTCGAGAGATAGTAGGAGAGGGACGTCGTCTCGTGCAACGCCTCAATTCTCTTGCGAAAGACGGGCACCGTTCCCGCGGGGCCGCGCTCGGCTCCCGGTTCCAGCAGTTCGAATCGGATATGCTTCGTTCGCTCGTCGGGCCGGAACGGGTGTTCCTCCGTCCTTGGCGGCGGGGGCGCGGCGATCGATCCTTCCGCGACCTGGCTCCCGACCGGAATCCAGTCAAGCGTGTCGCCCGAGCGCGTCCGGGTGGTTGCTACAACCTTGAGCCGCAGTCGCCGCGCCAGAAAGTACTCGGCGATCTCGGGGTTGAGCGCGGTCGGATTCGGATCGACATCGGGCATCGAGCCGTCTGGCCGTCGGTGTGGATTGCGAGTCATGGCTATTAGCTTATACCCTCCGCGCTTTGATATTGAGAAGCGCCCGCGACGACTGTCCCTACAAAAAATCTCGATCGCCGCGCAAAATTCACTGCGACAGGGCACTAGTAACAATGTTACAAGCGCAAGAAACTTGCTGACCGGGTTAGATCTCGAACGGAACGAAAGCCCTCCATTTTCAAATCCGGACGGGGTTTTTGGTATCCACAGGTCATAGGTACTCTCGGCTGGGCGAGACCAACTCTTGAATCTCCTTCAGCAGGGCAGCGACTAGCGAAACCACCAGGGGGCCCAGAAGAATTCCCAGAACGCCAAATGCGTACGTGCCACCAATTGCCGCCAGCGCGATGAGCATCGGGTGCTGTTTGTCGCGTGCGCGGACCACGAACGGCCGCAGCACGTTGTCTACGATACCGACGACGAGGGCGCCCCAGAGGCCCAGAAGCAGCGCTTTCCAATAGGAGCATCGCGCGCGTGTTCCGCGTTGCAACGAACGTCGGGTATTTTCCTGATTGTTGGTTTGCGTATGCCCAAGGAAAACTGCAATTAGGGTTTCAGAGTGAAGTGGGACGAACAACACGGGTTCCTACTCACCCGGTCGAGCGTGGTGCGCAATGCACCCGAAGAGTCCGGAGTGTATGGTCTTTACAGCCCGCCGGGCAAATGGGTATACATCGGCCACGGGTCCAATATCCGTAAAGCCTTGCTCGATTACTTGAGCGGCCAGATGCCCTACGTTCTGCAATGGCAGCCGAAGTATTTCGTCTTCGAGTGCCTTCACTACAAGGAGCGGAGTGCGAGGAATAAGGAGCTAGTTTCACGTTACCAGCCCGTCGCCAATCGCCTCTACAGATTCAAGTAACATCCAAGCCGTTCGCAAATGCCGGCATAGGGTCGTTTTCGGCCCGATGGGACCCATATCCATTCGGTCGCACAGTTCTTCACCTCCAAGAACAAAGGGGGTCGAGGGCGTTACGTGGATATAGAGTTCTTGGGTACTACGTTTTCTTTAGGGGATTCGGCTTGGCTGCTGGAATAAGTTTCAGTTATAAAAAAAGAGCTGCTTGCAGAGAGAATCGAACTGACGAAATGCCTCGGGTCAGTAGACGAGTGAGAGAACTGACGGCCTTGCTGAACCGCGTGATGGACTGGCCAAGCGACACAGAACTGGCTTCCAGCAGCTTTTGGATCGCCCTCCGCACATTGGATGAGATCTCGGCTTGGAGTATCAACTCGTAAGCCGGCGGGAGGCTCTCTGGTAGATCTTTCGGTATATGTTTTCGATCCCCTTTCCGGCCACCTTCCGAGTGGCGGACCAACCAGGAGTTGAGCGTTGAGGATCGGCTCGGGGAAGACTACGATGCCCCGGGACATCTGAGTGTTTCCGTGCTCAAGCCACTCGGTGTACCGCGAGAGGCAGATTTCTATCTCTGCGGACCTAAGTCCTTTCTCAGCGACATCACCGGGTCCTTGGAGGACTGGGGCGTCCCAGCGAGCCGGGTTCACACTGAGATTTTCGGTGCTGAGCCATCGGTGACGCCCGGTATTGCCGGTGCTCCGAAGCGTCCTCCGCACCCGCCCATGGGAATCATCGGGCCTGGGCCTCAGGTGTCATTCACCAGAGGCAGCCTCACGGTCCCTTGGGGTCCCGGGTTCCAAAGTCTGCTGGAACTCGCCGAAGCCTGCGACGTTCCGGTGAAGTGGGCGTCTGCCACACCTGCGAATGCGCGCTGATCGGGCGGCGGTGTCGACTATCTACTCGATCCGCTGGAGCCGTCGGCCGACGGCAATGCGCTGATCTGTTTGCTCGCAGCCTCGAAGCGACGTAGAAATCGAGCTGTAGTTTTCGCCGGATCGGCGTCAACAAGAAGCGTCGGCGGCGCGATTTGTGGTGCCAGCCTTTTGGACCATCCCCTCTGGCGCCAAGGCCAAAAACAACCCGCCGTCGAAAAACATGCCCAAAACGATGGGTAAACCCCCAAAATCGGGTCTCGGCGCTCCTCGGTTCCAAGGGCCACATGATGGTTCCTTGAAGGCCATCTAATATGCTTAAAATCAACAACGTAGGATCAAGAGCCGATTTTCAGAGAGCGCAAGTGCGACGGTCCTGCTGGCCCTTGAGTCGTTGTTGCGGCTGTTGTATTAAGTGAAAAGTATTCGGGCAGTTCTTGGTCCTATGTTATTGACTTTAAGCATATTAGCTGGCTTTCAAGAATGATTACGTGCGCCTCGGAATACTTTTCTATTAAGAGAGGAGCGAAGACGGTTGAGATCAGTTCCCGCTAAGTCATTTACCTTATTTGTGTTACGGCCCTATCACACCAGACCTTTGTCATGCAAATTCGGTCTTTTTGATAAGTGAAAAGTATTCGAATGATAAGTGAAAAGTATTCGAGACAGCGCCGCGGTGGCGAGACACACGAATGCCACTAACAGGGTGTACTCAATCAGATCCTGGCCCTGCTCCTCTCGGCAAAAACTGTTCAGCATAGTGTTCATGTCCAGTATCCTTCCCTGCGTAAGCGCCGTTGGAGTAAGGGGCGTGCTGGCGGACGCCCCGTCCCAAACTAGCTGGCCGAGGTGTTCGCAGCAGCAAGACGCGAGTTCGTGGCGCTCCAAATGCCACCCATGCTGCCACCAGCGCTGATGAAGAGCGCGGCAGACGCCAGGCACACGAAAGCCAGAAGCAACGTGTATTCGATGAGGTCCTGACCTTGTTCGTCCTTAACAAAGTTGTGAAGCAGCGTTTTCATGATTGGATTCGACTCCTTTACTCGTTTAGAACGCAACAGGGTATCTATCGATGCCGTCAAGCCAGGGCCATACCTAAACACTTCCCCTAAAACAGTTACCACCGGAGGGCCTCAGTCCGCGCGGCTTGGCGTGCAGGGAAATAGGCGGAGGTCAGACCCGCGATCAGAAGCGCCGTAGCAGGAAGCAGGTATGCTATCAGATCCATGGAGCTGACTCCGAAGATCAAATTCGAGAGCAGACGGCTTATGAAAACTGCCACAACTGCTCCGATAACTATGCCGCTTCCGGTAAGCAGCAACGCACGCTCAAGCACCATCCGAAGGATCATCGAAGGCGTGGCACCCAGAGCGATCCGGACACCAATTTCGTTCCGCTGAGATTGAAAGTTATATGACATCAGCCCGAATAGACCGACGGAGGCGAGCACGACCGCAATCGCGCCCAGAACCGTCATGATCACTGCTACATAGGAGAGGCCGATCATCGATTGCGCAATCACTACGTCCCACGTCTTGGCATCCAAAACGGCCTGCATGGGGTCGATCGAACGGATTCGGTCGCGCACCGCCCTAATTAGCTGCTGAGGGCGGGGTGATCGCAAGACCACAAAGTTGGCGCGGCGCGGAAACTGCGAAGAAGGTAAGTAGATCGTCGGCGTGGACGGTTCATCCAGCCAGCTAAAACTAACTTCAGCGGCTACACCGATAATCGTAATCCAGCGTCCTCTTGGCGGAGAATCGAGCCGGAACCGACGCCCCAGGGGGTTCTGACCCGGCCAATACCGATTCGCCATCGACTGGCTCACGATAGCCACCGGAGTTTCCCGACTGTCACTCGAGGCGAAGTTACGCCCAGCCCGAAGCCGCATTCGCAGGCTGTCGAAATAGGTCGGTGAGATTGCCTCTGCCCTGGCGTTCTGCCGATCGCCCGGGTGCACAGGCTCCGATCCGTCGGGAGTAATCGGCAGGAGAGTCCCTTGGCCTCCATACGGAATGTCGCTGCCGATCGCAACAGAATCCACCTGGGGAAGGCCGTTCAACGCGTCCAACAGTCGCAAATTAAAGCTCTCACAGGAGGCTGCATCGGGATACCGGGAGGCTGGGAGATCAATCCGCATGGTGAGCAAGTTCGCCGGTTCGCTGCCTGGATTTACGTTGCTGAGCGAATGGACGCCCTTGACCATCAATCCGGTACCCACTAGCAGGGCCATAGCTAGAGTGACCTCTCCGACCAGCAGTACGCTTCGCAGCCTGGTGTTAGCGCGACTGGCTGTCCCAGACCTGCCCGCCGCCTTCAGAACCTCGTTAATATCACAGGCAGTAACGCGCAGCGCTGGCGTAATCCCGGCGAGAGTCCCGCTCAGCACCGCCATAATCAGCGCTAACAACAAGGCAGCGTAATCCATCTCGATGGAGTCAAAGCCTGGGATGTATTTCACGATGTCAGCAGGCATGTTGCCGCGTATCATGTCGAGAGCAATCGAGGCCAAAGGCAACGAGAGAGCCGCTCCGATGAGCGCAATCAGCATGCTCTCTGTCAGCAACAGGAACATCATCCGGGCGCGACTGGCGCCGAGCGCTTGCCGAACAGCCATTTCATTTTGGCGCATCGCTCCACGCGCCAGCAGGAGATTGGCAACGTTGGAGCACGCCATAACCAGGACGAAAAGCACGCCGCCGAGAAGAAAGATTACATACTGCCCGGTCATTCGCCCAGTAATGAATTCGCTCAAAGGAATCGCCCGGATGCCCCATCCCTTATTGGTGTCCGGAAAGTCCATTGCAAGGCGATCCGCGATCGCCGCTACATCGGTGTTGGATTGCGGCAGCGAAACACCCTGTCGAAGCTTTCCGACAAGCTGGATATCGTGTGATGTACGGTTGTTCGTGTTTCTGGCGCCAATGGCTAACCGGAGCCAGACCTCAACACCGATAGGAAAATTGAAGCGCTTGGGCATTACGCCCACGACCGTGTAGCTCTGAGAATCGAGTTCGATGGTATGTCCCATGATCGTCGGGTCGGCACCCAGGCGGTCGCGCCAGAAGGAGTAACTCAAAACCACGCTATCAACTTCTTCAGCCGACTCAGTTAAGGTCCGGCCCGCACGCGGAGACGCACCGAATACGCTGAAGAAATCGGGCGATACCGCAGCCGCAACAACGGACACCGGCGAATCTCCGCGAGTCAGAACCCGGTCGTCGTATTGGTACGCAACGATACGCTCAAACGACCGGTTTTGGCGTTTGAGATCCAGATAGTCTGCTGGAGTCATGGAAGACATGGCGCTCTTCTTCTCCGGCGGAATTCCGCCGATAGCCGTAAGCCGCTCGATATCGGGAATGGCTAGTGGCTTCCGGAGCAACGCATCACCAACCGTGAACATCGCGGTGTTCACCCCGATTCCTACCGCCATAGGCAGAACCGCCGACAGAGTGAAGAGCGGATTCTTCAGCAAACGCCGAATTGCGAATCGGATGTCTTTATAGAGTGCATCCATGATGGCGGATCCTTTCTTGCTTCGCCCACCTCCATCCTATCCTTGACATGTGGCCCGCCGGAAGATTTGGATGGATTCACGGCGGAACGCGTCGATGCGTTCGTTCTTGTCGCCCCGAGAACAACATGCTGCGAATTCGTCAGCCGCCTGACGCAGCGCATCCGCAAACCTGGCGCGCTCCGATCGAGGAACCAGCAGCCGTTTGAGGGAGCGAATCGCAGCGGGCGAGTTCTCAAGCACCAAACCACATCGGTCGAGCGCCGACTTGAGAACCTGGTCCGGAGGCACGACCTCATCCACTAAGCCGATCTCGAGCGCCCGCGTACCCGTTACGAGTTCGCCCGAGTAGAGCAGGCGGACTGCCTCACGCCGCGGAGTCACAGAAAGAATTCGCGCCGTTGCTCCCAATGCCGGAACCAAGCCAAAGCGAACCTCGGGAAGACCCAGACACGGCAACGGGGAGTCTGCGGCTATGCGGAAGTCGCAGGCCAACGCTAACTCCAGACCACCGCCAATACAGTGCCCATTAATTGCGGCGGCGGTCAGCTTTTCCATTCCGAAAATACGCTCCATCAGGCTGTGTGGGATCCGGAGGAAATCTTCGACATCCGCGCGATCCCGAAGCTTCCGGACCTCCGTTAGATCCGCCCCAGTGATGAAGACGTGTCTAGTCCCTGTGAAGATAACCGCGGAGATGGAGAACTCGTCTTCAAGCCAGCCGACGACAGAATCGAGCCACGCCACAAACCTCCGGTTCATGGCGGTCTCACCGAACGTGACGACGGCCGTTTTACCGCCGTGCTCCAACGACACTCCCGGCACGTGCAGCTCTGAGCTAATGCGGAGTTTCACTTCCCGGCTGCCCCCGGTTCTTCCCCAGGGATGAACGGCGCCACCGAGGAATGTTCGTGCACAATGAGCCATTTGCCGCCGTCTTTTTTGAAGACGAAGGTAGCGCGGCCGTGGTCGAAGATCGGATCTGCCGGATCATGCCACGTCCAGTGGGTGGTGAGCACGGCGCACATGCCATAGATGTCGATCTGACGCTCTTTGAATTCGAGGTCCATACCGTGGATCCGGGCGAAGATGTCTTTCAGGCTCTCCCGGACGGTAGTCCAGCTCTCCAGCCGCGACGGGCGCGTCGGGTCAGGCCAATAAGCCGTCAGACGGACGTCATTCGCATAGACGCCGCTCAGCAGGCTAAGGTCGCCCTTTTGCCATCCGAGGACATAGCGATCGAAAGCGGCGTTAACCGCCTTGGCCTCGGCATCTCTCCCGCTCGCCGCTTGGCCCAGAATGCCGCACAGTAACGGGATACAAACAGAACCTAGTCCGATTTTTTTTCTCATTAGATTCCTAATCCTCCATCTATACCGATGATTTGGCCAGTTATGTAACTGGCTGCGTCGGAAGCCAGAAACTCCACGAGACCTGCTACCTCTTCGGGACATCCGAACCGGCCCATGGGTGTCTGTTTCGTCATTTTGGTTTTGAACTGTGGCGTGAGATGCGTAAGCATCTGGGTATCGATATAGCCCGGCGCCACCGCGTTTACAGTTACATTGAACGGTCCAAGTTCGCGGGCCATCGCCTTGGTCAACCCGATCATGCCTGCCTTGGAAGCCGCGTAGTTGGTTTGGCCCGGCGAACCACGCAGGGCGCTTATCGAAGTGATATTAATGATGCGACCGCTCATTTGCCGCATGAATAGGCTCGCGGCGGCCTTGCAGTATTGAAACGTGCCGCTTAGATTGGTCTCCAGCACGTCTGACCAATCGCTCTCCGACATCAGCGTCAAGGCCCGGTCGCGTACGATGCCGGCATTGTTCACCAGCACATGTATTCCGCCAAACTCGCGGAACGCGGTTTGAATCACTTCTCGGGCGGCAGCGGGATCCCGCACGTCAGCTTGCATGGAGAGCACACGGCCCCCATGGCAGCCTGCGATAGTGCTCTGCGCTTGTTCGACTTCGCGTGAGTAAGTGAAAACGACATCGGAGCCGGAGCACGCGAGGCGCTGCACGATCGCCTGTCCCAGACCTCGGCTACCGCCAGTAACCACGGCCGCTTTTCGCTTCGCGGGGCCATTAAGACCGTGGCCGTTGACCATCATTTCCTCGCTCATATGTTTTCTCCCGTGCCCAAGGCAATTTCGGCGCGCGCGACGGCTTTTCCGTGCACGTATACGTGTACGTTTCCGATCACACCGCGGCTTGCTTGTTTGACCAAGACAGCTTCGATCTCCATGGAATCTCCCGGAGTGACAGGCACTAGGAACTTGGCATCGGTGCTGCCCAGATATTTCGCCGGCGGGCGGTCGGTCTCCCGGCTCAGCAAATCGAGCAGCGAAACCGATTGCGCCATGGCTTCGAGGATCAGCACGCCTGGAAAGATCGCCTGGTCGGGGAAGTGGCCGAGGAAACAGAGTTCGTTGCCCGTAACGTGCTTCAAGGCCAGCAACCGCTTGCCACGCTCGATCTCTGTTACACGATCGATCATCAAAAATGGAAAGCGGTGCGCAAGAATATTCCGAACCTGCTCGAAGCTTAGCGTCTCGCGCATCGTTTCCGATGCGACCGTTGCACTGTTCCTTTCGTTCATGACGCCTTTGCCACAGTAAGAGCCGACATCACCACGTCAGCCACGGCGGCGATTGATGTGAATTGCTGCAGTTCTTGTTCGCCGATCTGCAGGCTATACGTACGTTCGATGAGCACCAGGAGTTGCAAGGCTTGGAGCGAGTCCATGCCTAGTTCAGCCAGGTGTGCCGAGTCGTCGATGGATGTTTCCGGTGCCTCGATCATCCGGGCGACTTCGCTTCGCAATAGTGCAGTAACTTCTTCTCTCATTGATCTATTCCTCACTTTCAGTATTGTCTTAATTCCGTCTGGTCCAACTGCGCGATCACGTCCAGGAGCCGGCGGGTCTGTTCGGGTGTTCCCTTCCCGCAGGCCGTGTAGCGTAGGATTCCTTTTTTGTCGATCAGGTAAACATTCGTCAGGTCGTCGGTGAAGCCGAAGATCTTTGCCACCGCCCCATCAAAATCGAGGAGAACAGGAGAATTGGGCATGCCTTCCTCGTTCGGGCTCTGAAACTTGCGCTTCACGTATCTGTGAAAGGCAGCCGGCACCGCACGCAGATTGGCGATACGGATGACATTCACTGAAGAGGCCACCGGGGACTCGCGCATGGCCGCTGCCCACACACTCATGTAGTCGCTGCCGAGGCGGTCGCCATAAATCAGCAGGACGGGCTTGCCTCGCTGCAGCGAGAGTTGTACTTCGAGATCGTACTGGTCTTTGATCGTAAAATCGGGAGCAATCGATCCGACCTGAGCGGCCGCTGCGGTGAGCGCCGGGACCAGCACCCAAAAACAAGCGATTTTTTGATAGGTTCTAGTGGACATAATTTGAAAACACCGCACTTGCATGATTACCCGTGCGTCCGAATGCGTTCACCATGACAGAAGAGATTCTTGCTTCCCTGGTATCGCGAACCACCGCCAGGTCTCTATACTTCCGGTCCGGCCGGTCGAAGCCGGCCGTCCCCGGCAAAACTTGATGGCAAAGAGCTAAAAGCGCTGCAGCAGACTGGATTGCGCCGGCCGCACTGTATGACTCGCCCACGACTGGTTTGATGGAGGTAGCAGGGCAGTCAGGCATGGCCGCATGGAGCGCTTGGCCCTCGAGTCTGTCGCCAGCCATGCTACCGTTCGCGCTGGCAAACACGGCCCCGATATGTGAGTGCGAGAGCCCGGCGCGAAACAAGGCGTTATTCATCGCAGTGACCGCCGCGTTGAGCCGGGTTTCGCGCGAGGGTCCAAAGCTAAAGCCGTAGCCGGTGAATTCGCCATAGATGCGGGCGTTACGGGCGAGGGCGTGTTCCAGACTTTCCAATACCAAGCCGGCTGCGCCCTCGCCAATCACAAATCCGTTGCGGCTGGCATCGAACGGCCGCATCTCTTCGAGGGTACCTGCCCGCGAGCCTGCAAGAAGCCGGCTCCTACAGCAGGCGCGAAACGTGTCAAGTGAGACTTCCTCGACGCCGCCAGCGAGCACTGTTTCTGCCCGGCCGAGGCGGATGAACTGCGCCGCATATTGGATGGCGTCGAGACCGGATGTCTGACCGTTAGAAAGGGTCGTGTTGAAAGCCTGCATGCCAAGCGTGATCGAAATCTGGCAGCTTGGCGCGCTGGCGCCGGCGCTCGGGAACAGCATGGGATCTGTGCCGCGGGGTCCGCAGGCCAACGCCTGGCGGTCCAACTGGAGTAACGGTGAAAGGCCGCCGAGCGTTGTGCCGTAAACCACGCCGATCTCCGGATGCTTGCCAGGCGTGACGTCGAGTCCGGCATCCTCCAGTGCCGAGTTCGCAGCGGCGAAGCCGAGCGCAATACTGCGGCTGATCTTCCAGAGACTCTTGCGTCCCGGGAAACTATTGCTGTCCAGGCTCTTAACTTCGGCTGCCAGATGGCACGGGAATGACGAGGTATCAAAGAGCGACACTGCATCAATGGCGCTCCGTTTTTCAGTCAGGGCTTGCCAGAAATCCCGATTGGTAAGTCCGGCTGGCGTTGCGGTTCCGATTCCCGTGATAACAACTCTCAACATCTTTTCTCTCCTACACCGCCCGCAGGACCAGCGCAGCGCAATTGCCCCCGAATGCAAAGGAATTGCTCAAAACGGTCCGGGCTGATATCTCGCGGGCAAAATTCGGTACATAATCTAGATCGCATTCTGGATCCTTTTCCCGGTAGTTGATCGTGGGCGGTACAATTCCGTGCTTTATGGTCAGTGCCGAAGCAGCGGCTTCGATCGCACTGGCCGCGCCCATGGTGTGGCCCAGCATCGATTTGATCGAGCTCACAGGCGTCCTGTAGGCGGCATCACGGAAAATTCGCTTGATGGCCAGTGTCTCGATCCTGTCGTTGGCCTGCGTGCCGGTGCCATGCGCACTGATGTAATCGATGGTATCGATGGGCGTTCTCGCGGCCGCTAGCGCATTCGTTATCGAGTTCATAGCGCCGCGGCCTGCTGGATGAGGAGCGGTCATGTGGTGGGCGTCGTTGCTAATGCCATAGCCCGCGACCATTGCGTAAATGGGGGCGCTACGGCGGCGCGCGGTTCCGTACCGCTCGAGCGCGAGCGCCGCAGCGCCTTCGCTCGTTGACATACCTTTGCGGAGTCGGTCGAAGGGCTGGCAGATCTCCGGTGCTACCGCCAGCATGGAGTTGAATCCGATGAATGCTACGCGGGAAAACGGGTCCGAGCCCCCGGCTAGCACGAGATCTACTTCGCCTAATTGAAGCAGGTCCGCACCATATCCGATAGCGTAGTTCCCGGCCGCACAAGCCGTCGCCATGAGGCTGACGGGCCCGCAAAAACCGAATTCTTGAGCGACCCTTGAGGGAATCATCTCCTGCGGAAAGCTGAGCGACGAATCTCGCCCATTTCGCGCTCCGTCGATTTCGCCGCGTTGGGCCAGGATGGCATTGATCGACTCCGCGATCGGGCTCTCACCCATGGTGGTGCCAAAGATGACTGCGGTCCGCGATGGATCGGTCTTACCTACGTCAATTCCCCCGTCATCGAGCGCCAGTCGGGCTGCGGCGATAGCCATCTGCGCGCCTCGTCCGACGCGGCGATGATCGATGTTGCGGCAATATTCCGAGGGTTTGAAATCTTGAACCTCACCGCCGCGATGGGTGCGGAATTCTGACGTATCGAACGAGGTGATCGTCCGGATTCCGTTCTCGCCCGCAATCAGAGCATTCCAAAACTGCGCTTTCCCCGTTCCGATCGGAGTTACCAGCCCGAGACCGGTAATCACAATGGCATCGTTGTCGAGCACTTTACATCCCTCCCATTGACCTGGCAACTCTCTGCCGCTTGACAGCCATTCGTTTGAGGCCAAATATCAGAATCAACAGCAGCACAGCCGCATAGCCAAACCACGAGAAGTTAGCGACCTTCAAAATACGGTTCATGCTGTGCAAAGTCAGAAGTGCCAGCGCAATGGAACTGCCGAGCCCATAGAGCAGGAGCAACATTTGTGGCCTGCGCCGCTGGCGGAGGCAGCCGGCGAGTTCGCGCCAGGAGCGGATGCGCCAGTTTGCTTGCTTTAACAATGTGCAGGTGATGAAATAGCCGTCCGTGGGCAGAAGCGGGCAGCAATTCCAGACTGCGATCATGCCGTTGACGATGCTCATCCGGTCCAGCCATGCGCGGGCACCGAGCGGCAGAATCGCAAAACTGCTTCCGAGATAACAAAACGACGCAACGCTCAGGCTCGCCAATGGTCCCGCCAGCCAAACACGCACTCTGCCGGAGGGACGGATTGTATACAGTCCCGGAATCCGAAGCACGATGTACGGAACGACGCCCAAGTAACCCAGCAGGCGTAGGCGTTCCGGTTTGAGGCCCTCGGCGCAAGCGGCCACTGCGTGTCCACCTTCATGAATGAGAATGGAAACCACGGTGCCGGAGAGCGCCGCAATTATGAACCCTCGCTCACCTGGATTCCAATCACCAATTGGCTTGACAGGCGCAGACAACCAAACCCCGCCGGCACCCACGAGTGACAAGAAAGTTGCAACGGTAAGGCAGCGAGCCACACGTTTCCACCAGCGCCAAATCGGAAACAGGCCGCTCACTCGTGTCTCAAACCATGTCACTGAAACGCGGTCGAGATCCGAGAAATAGTTGCTTCCGGCGACCAAACCTGCATCGGCCAGTTTCTGATACAGTGCTGCAGCGTCCAACTTCCAACCGTCCGCCATAACCAAGCGGGTAATTTCGGCGAGTGTCTGGTTCCCGTCGCAATACTGAATGGCGCGCCAAACAGGCTCAACGCTCTCGGCCGGCACCCGGATATAGCGGTCGAGTTCCGCGTTTCCGATGACAAACATACCCGGAAACAGCCCCCATCTTTCGATACCGCTTACCACCTTTGGTCTGAACGTCTGCTCCACGCCTTTCCTCCTTCGCACACTAAAGTTTTCTGCCTTTTGTCGCCATACTCTGCCAAAAATGCGCTACTCTACAGGGAAGGGCACCCGTTGGCTGGCGGATGCCCCTAGCTGTTACCCAGCAGCTTAAGACGAGGCTCTCGCTGCAAACGACTCTTCGATCGCTTCCACTTCGTTCAGATTGACGGTCTCAGCGGGGATAGCGACTGCATCAACGGTGAGTTTTTCGCTGTTCATTCGTGTCACCTCCTTTCTTTTTAGATTCCGCCCGCGTGAGGGCAAACACCTCCCGCAAGGGTTATCGTCAGGCGAGCTGCCTGTTACGATGCCGTCGTGAATTGGTCCAGGATTCGCCAGTACGCCCAAGCGGCCGGATCGAGGGCAATCTCCCGCTCAAGGCTTTTATACAGATCGGCGGCGATTTTCTCCACGGAAGCTGCTCTGTCTAGCTTGAGTTCCGGTCCCACGATGATCTGAAAAGAGTGAAGCGAATTTCTGACCACCTTGATCGGTATCAAAGGAGCGTTGCATTGCTTATAAATCCAGGGAACACCCGTATTTCCTTGAGCTGAGCGACCCAAGAATGGCACGTCGCACTGGGCGCGCTTGTATAGAGCGGCGTTGTGCCCGAAATATGCATCCACGTCCCCATTCGACCTGGTGGTGAATCCATCGGGAAAGACAAAGCCAATGCCGCCTCTATTAACGGCCCGGCAAATGTCCAGAGCACCCTCGAGCGTCATCGTCGTAAACCACTTGACATTGCCGCAACCCGTCAACTCCTGCGCGAGGCGTGGAGTGTCGAAAGGCAGTAGGCGATTTCGATTGTTCCGATTCATTCCGCCAGCTCCCGTAAACGAATAGCCGCGCAGCCACAACAGCAAGACGCTCAAATATGCGGAGCTGAAATGGAAACTGCTAAGCAGCACACCCTTCCCCGCAGCCAGCGCACCGTCAAGATACTCTAAACCTTGAATGGTGCAGCAACGGCGGAGCCATTTACATACCTCTACTTCCGGCAACACGCTCAAGAGTTTCAGGTCAACCTCGCGCCGGACTTGCTCCTCTACGAATTCGTGCGCCAAACATAGAATTCGTTTCTCGCTCAGTGACCCCGCGAATACCGAACTTAGGTTCTTTTGCGCCTGTGCGTACCCTTCTCGCGTCTTGCTTCGGCTCCACTTTGGCCGAACTAAGCACATCGTCCGGTGAGTGATCGCAATGGGTAAGTTCCGGATTAACACACGGCCCAGCGCAGCCGCGGCGCGAATACGAAGCCACTGTATGCGTTGCTTCAGTTGGCGCAGCAGCGATGGAGCATCGGATGTGATCGGCCGGCCGTCGATGGAGCGGATCATTCGGGCCTCATAGAGGGCCTTCAGAAGCGGCTGGAGATCGACGCGTTCACATTTGAACTTAGAGGACACTCGCGCACATGTCTCCGCTGCCGAGTGGCCGCTCTTTAACAGCCGCGATGCCACAACTCCGCATTGCGTTGTCGAAACGACCGTAACCGTTTGGCAACCCAAACGGATCAATGAATAGTCCTTTGAGTTACTACGCCGAATGAGGAATGGATACAGTTGAAACTTGGCGTTTGGTAAGAGAAGACCGTCGGAAGTAAATCCGGGACTCGCCTGCTCTTGCACTGACTGCGTTATCATTCCGCCTCCGAAATACCGGCCTGCCGTCGAAGCTTCTCTTGTCACGCCTGATCGGATCGGCCACTGTATTAGTGCGAAAAGTGTCCCATACGTTTCACTGGTCGTCTGATTTATGAATTTGTTGAGCCAGGCCGGATCAGAGCGGCGTTCAGTGCGCTGAGGCGCGAAACGTTCGCGCACCCGGCGGCACTACATATGTGAGCTGCGGGATCGTGACTCGATGTGTTAGCCGTTATGGAGGTCGTGTTATATGCAGGTTTACATCACAGACGCGTGGAGCGAGAGAGATCTAAGAGCCGTTCAGCATTTGGAGGATGAAGTATTCCGACGCGAGATGCGGATCAACCTCCCGGAGTTTCGCGTCCCTCGGGGAGTAGCAATGCTGCGACTGTTGGCCCGGCTCAAACCAGATAGCGATTCCGTAGGAACGCTAACGGTGGTAGAGACTACAGGCGACCACGATTTGCATCGCGCGTCTGGCGTGACGGTGCAAGCCGACGCCCGCATTGCGCGTTACACTCGGCTGGCCGTTCTGCCGCAGCATCGTGGTTATGGACTTTCGATCCGTCTGATGCTGGAAGCGCACGAGCGCTTCTGTGCACAAAATGGGATTTATAAAACGTGGCTACTGTTGGATACTCGCCGTGCGCCATCTTCACTCATTGCGTCGGTTCTAGGATTTACGTGCGGAGCGAAAACAATTCGCTCCGAATACGGACCTTGCCGAGTGCTTTCGCGCAAAGAGTTGAGCAGCGCAGCAACCGAGGGCACGCGGCGTGGATGGGCATTTTTGTCCCGGCATCAGGAGTTGATTGGTGGAGCGCGACAAGTCGTCATGTCAGGCGATTGACAGCATCAGCCCTGGGTTGTTCGCGTCGGTTTCGAACTCCACTATTTCTGCTGGCAAAAACACCGGCAGTCCCGGCCGTTGCCGACGAAACTGACACCGGCATGCCGTATTGAGAACGCATTTCGGGATTCCGAATATGGAACTAAACCTCCGCGCCGTTATCAACAGAAGGAGCATAAGACGACCCGTGTTCGGCGTCCAGCTTGAGCGAGTCGACAACATGGTACTCACTTTGGCGAATTGATTAAATAGGCAGTTGGTGAGCCATTCGACCTTGCGCGCTTATCACTTCACTCATCACTGTTCATGTATTGCGCCGAATGCAGAGCGCTCTGGTTTGAAAGACTCTGGGAAACTAGCGAGCCTTTCGTGTCCTGACCGAAGGCTATCCAAATGGGTTAGTCAGTAACTGAACGGACTCAGTGAGCTGCAATGAAACGTTCTTAGGCTACCAGGCACTATTTCGATGGGCCGGTTACGGCACTCGCCATGCAGTCCAAAGAATGAGTTCGACCTGGGCTTGCGAGGTGATCCGACGCGACCAAGAAGGCAACCCCCTTTATCTACGCAGATACCATCTTCTTCCAAGGTGGACGATAGGCTGTTAGCGGCCTGGGCGAGAGAGTAAGCCTGTAGCGATCGCCTGGATGGTAAGGGGCGCAACAAGACGTGCGGCTGGTGGGCTGTCGTAGGCGCCGAGCGAGAGTATCGTGGCGTTATGGGTTGCAGCCGCAGCGCCGGATAACAAACACACCGTGCCCATCTTCCGCCCGCACCGAGCGAGTATTTGTCATCCGGTGATCCATATCGACGTTTTCAGCGAACTGGAACTCCGCTTCTCCCAGTCAGTGAAGCACCAGAGTCAATTACGGGAACCCGCGCGTGACCGGATACCTGTGCGGATTACGGGTCATCCGGAGGGTTGGCGTGTTCGGATCCAAGTTGGCGAGAAACGCGTGACTCGTTGTGCGGCGGCATTAACTGCGGCGAACCGCGGCGCTATTGCGGGCAGGGGTTGCTAGGCGTCCCGCAGTGGCCACCGCCGCCGCCACCACCGCTACTATGCTGGAAATGCGCGGACACGATCGTCCCTCCGGGCCCTACAACCATGCAGCGGTAGTCCAACCCTATGCCCGCGCAACTAGTACCGGCCAGGCTCCCTTCCAACTGCGCTTCCTGTGCCCATAAGGCTCCCGCGGACCCGGTGGAGAGAATATACCCGTCGGAAGTACCCGCATAGCACTGCTCGCTACCAGAACCCACGAGGCAGCCGACACCCAAAAAGTTCTTCGTGGTCGTGTACGGTTGTATAGACCAGTTCTTCCCGGCAGTGGTCGTGGTAACGGTCGTGCCATTGTCGCCCACCGCGACACAGATAGTGCCTGTCGAGCATCTGACGTCCTGAAGGGAGTTACTGGTAAGCTGAGGCCCGGCTTTCCACGTGTTGCCGTCGGATGTCGTGAAGATGCCACCTGCATAACCGACCGCTACGCAGGTGGTCGTCGTCGGGCAGGCGATGCCGAACACACCTGGGTAGCTGCTGAAAATCACTTCCGCATGCCAGGTTTTGCCATCCGTAGTAGAGAGGATCGACGTGCCGCCGGCGAAACAGGTGGTCGTGGTCGGGCAACTGACGTCGTTCAGCACAGCGCTCGTGCCCAAGGGCTGGCTGGTCCAGGTCTTCCCGCCATCCGTGGTGGCGAAGATGAGATTCCCGCCCACAGCGAAGCAGGTGGTCGCACTTGGACAACTGATGCCCGAGAGGGCATAGGTGGAGTATTGACTCTTCCAAGTGGTCCCGCCATCGATAGTCGCAAAGATCCCGCCGTCACCCACTGCCCAACAGTCGTTCGTAGTAACGCAAGTGACTCGGGTTAGGCGCTTGTTAGTGACCGAGGTCTGCACGTTCGTATAAACAAAACCGATAGAGGAGTTTGTTACGATCTCGCCCATCTCTCCCACCGCGACGCAAGTGCTGGCTGGGCAACTGACGGCATTCAGGACGGTGCTGTCGGCTCCAGACGTCTCCCCGTGCCAACTGGCCGCGCCATCGTTGGTCGAGTACAGATTATTCCCGCCACCTACTGCGGATCCTACCGCGATACAATCGAGCGCATCCCAGCAACTGATGCTGGACAGGTACGGGGACCGGACAGGGTTCCCCACGGTTACCAGCGGCCCCCAGTCGCCCCCATTCGAAGTCGCGATGCTGTGCCCGGACGAATCGACCGCGACGCAATGGGTAACGCTTCCACAACTGATCCCGGACAGCGCGGCGAAGTCGGCGGTGCCGGACGTCGCCGGCCAGGTGATCCCGCCATTGATGGTCTTCATGACTACCGCGCTACTGGAAGGATTATTGGCCGTCACGTAGCAGGTGTTCGGACCCGGGCAACTGATGGCGGTGGGATATGCTCCTGCAAAATGAGGATAGGGCGACCAGTGGGCCCCTAGATCGCCGGTGACCAGAATCAAACCACTGCCTATGGCAATGCAGCGAGTAGTCGTCAGGCAACTGACAGCCGTCAAGCCCGCGGTGGTACCGGAGGACTGACTGGTCCAAGTTACTCCGTCGTTGGCGGTTCCCAGAATCGTGCCGCCGTCTCCGACCGCTAAGCAGTTGTTTCCGTTTCCAGGGGTGCATGTGATGGACCTTAGGGTCTGGGTAGTTCCGGACGTTTGACTGTACCAACTGATCGCACTACCGCCACCGCCGTCGCCGTATATGATCGTGCCTAGGTCGCCGACCGCCTTGCACACAAGTGAACTGCCCGTCGAAGAGGAAGAGCAGGTGATCGCTTTAAGCCGGTTGCCTTGTGGCAGCGGATTCTGCCAGACCCATGCAGTCGGGCCGACATTCACCGCGGCCGCGCCCGGACTCACCAGCAGCCCGCCGATCGCGACACCGGCCAGCAATGGAGTGAAATATTTAATTATCGATTGTGTTTTCATTCGTGAGGTCTCCTTGACCTGCACAAACAGTTGCATGCGCAGATCCAGCCCTCGAAGCAGGTCAGGATCGTTCGCGGATCAATGAATTCAATGCTTTTCGGGAAGCAATGTGAAACGCGAGGCCGCCAGAGCAATCGATTCTGATAAGCGCGCTATCAGGACCGATAGCGCCCACTATCTGCAACGAACGCAGTGTGGCCATCACATATGTAATGAACTAAAATGGGGGATCGGGCGCGCTATGACGTTCGAGCGCTGGCGGCAAATCGAGGAGTTATACCAAGCCGCGCGGAAATTGGAGCCCGGGCAACAATGTGCTGTGCTGCTGCGGGCCTGCGCGGGGGACGAAGAACTGCTCCGCGAGGTCGAATCGCTGCTTCGCGGCCCGGATGCGGCTTCGACCGTCGCTCCGGTGAATAGTCCTGATTGGTTGGGAAACACTTCCGCCGGCGTAGCCGCCGCTGCGGTGCGGGCAATTCCCGCCAGCCTTGGCCGCTATCGAATTCTCCGCCTGTTGGGCGAAGGTGGCATGGGTGTCGTGTACGAAGCGGAACAGGAACACCCCCGCCGCATTGTCGCTCTCAAGGTCATCAAGCCCGGACTCGCCAGCGCAGAAATGCTGCGGCGGTTTGAGCAAGAGTCAAGGGCGCTCGGCCTTTTGCAGCACCCTGGTATCGCGCAGATCTATGAGGCGGGGACAGCGGATGCCGGCTTCGGCCCACAGCCCTTCTTCGCGATGGAGTTCATCCGCGGCCAGTCGCTGCGCGAGTACGCAGAAGCGCTGCATCTGAACGTTCGACAAGGCCTGGAGCTCATGATTAGGATCTGCGACGCAGTCCATCATGCCCATCAGCGTGGCGTGATTCACCGCGATCTGAAACCTGGCAACATCCTGGTAGATGAGAACGGCCAGCCCAAGATTCTCGATTTCGGCGTGGCGCGCGCGACGGATAGTGACGCCCACGCGACGCGCCAGACGGATTTAGGGCAACTCGTTGGGACGCTGGCTTAGATGAGTCCCGAGCAGGTATTGGGCGATCCCCTGGAATTGGATACGCGGAGCGATGTGTACGCGCTCGGGGTGATTCTGTATGAACTCCTCGCAGGGCGCCTGCCGTACCAGATCAGTCAAAAGGTCCACGAAGCGGTGCAGACGATTCTTGGAGTGGACCCGGCGCGGCTCAGCTCGATCAGTCGTGTCTACCGCGGCGACGTGGAAACCATCGTTGCCAAGGCGCTGGAAAAGGACAAGGCACGGCGGTACGCTTCGGCAGCCGATCTGGCTGGCGACATTCGGCGCTATCTTCAAGACGAACCGATCGTGGCGCGGCCCGCGAGCACCGCCTATCAGTTACAGAAGTTCGCCCGCCGGCACAAGGCGTTGGTAGCCGGTATCGCGGCCGTGTTTGTGGTGCTCTTGGGCGGAATCGTGGCCAGCGCGTGGCAAGCCGCACTCGCTACCCACGCACAGCAGGCGGCCCTGCGTGAGCGGGACCGGGCTGCGTCCGCCGAGCGAAGCGCCAACCAGGAGCGCGACCGGGCGTTGCGCGCGCAGCGAACGGCCATCGCAGCCCAGGCGCAAGCGCTCGAGGAACGGAACCGGGCAGTATCGGAGAAACAGCGGGCGGATACTGAAGCTGCCACGGCCAAAGCGGTCAATGATTTTTTGCAGAACGACCTGCTGGCGCAGGCCAGTGAAGTCGGCTCAAAGGGGCAGCGCGGCGGCAAGCCGGACCCTGACCTCAAGGTACGTAGCGTGTTAGATCGGGCCGCCACGGGGATCGAGGTCCGGTTTCAATCACAACCCCTCGTGGAGTCGTCCCTTCGACGGACAATCGGCCTCGCCTACTACGGCCTCGGCCTTTATCCTGAAGCCGAACGGCAGATGGAGCGTTCAGCCGACCTGCGGAGGCGAGTGCTTGGCCCCGACCACAAAGACGCGCTCGATAGCATGAGCTATCTTGCGGACACGTACCGGGAGCAAGGAAAGCTTACTCAGGCCGAGGCACTATTTAAAAGGGTTCTGGATGCCCAACGCCGGGTACTCGGCAACGAGCATCCGAACACCTTAAGCACAGAAAATAACCTCGCGCTCGTTTACGTGCGCCAGGGTAAGTACGCGCTGGCCGAACCTCTTTTGGCTGCCGTCGTGGAAGCCAGCAGGCGCGTCCGAGGCGAGGAGAATCCTGAGACGCTGAGCGACATGAATAATCTCGCTGTCACGTATGGATATCTGGGTAGGTACAAGCAGGCCGAGCAGCTCTACTTCAAGCTTCTGGGCATTCTTCGTCGCGTGCTGGGCGACGAGCAACCCCAGACGCTAAACACCATGAGCAATCTTGCGGATGTCTATCGGTACGAGGGCAAGTTTGCCGAAGCGGAGCCGATGGTGACCAGAGCCTTCGAAGTCCGGCGCCGCCTGCTGGGCGCGGGGCACCCTGAGACGCTCATAAGCATGAGCGTTCTGGCTTTGGTGTACCGGGGTGAGGGAAGATATGCAGAGGCCGAGCCGTTGTTTACGAAGGTACTGGACGGGCGCCGTCGCCTTCTGGGCGAGCAGCATATCGATACGCTGAAGAGCACGACTTATTTGGCCGATCTCTACCGGGATCAAGGCAACGACGCACAAGCGGAAGCGCTTTACACGAAGGTTCTGGAGACACTCAGGCGCCTGCCGGGCGGGCAGGACCATCCCCAAACGCTCACCACCATGAATAGTCTCGCGTTGCTATATCTGAGCCAGGGAAAGTACGCCGAGGCAGACCGGCTCTTTAGCAGTGTTCTGCAAGGCCGCAATCGCAGGCTGGGTGCGGAGCATCCAGCTACTATCAGTGTATTGGCGTTGATGGGCCAGACTCGGTTGCAACAGGGCAGATACTCCGAGGCTGAATCGATGCTCCGCGAGGCACTGAAAGATCAGGAGAAGACGAACCCGGAAAACTGGGAGCGAGACAACAGCCGGAGCATGCTGGGCGCGGCCCTGGCCGGCCAACGAAGGTATAGTGAGGCTGAGCCACTGGTATTGTCCGGCTATCATGGGCTCGTTGAACGGGAAGCGGCCATTCCCTGGGAAAACCGTTCCTTGGTGCCTCAGGCCGCGACCAGAATCGTGCAACTCTACGAGGACTGGGGGAAAACAGAACAGGCAGCCGAGTGGCGGGTCAGGTTGCAAAAACCGTAAGACCTATGGCCTTACTTCACGCCATTGCAGGTCCGTTGAAAGGGGCAATCTTCCGCTTCCTCAAGGAAGAGGTGAGTGTCGGGCGCCTCGCTTCCAATCAGTTATGTGTCGGTGACCCGTCTATCTCACGACAGCATTGCCTCATTCTGCCCCACTACGACGGATTCCAAATTCGTGACCTGGGTTCCAACAACGGCACCTTTGTCAACGGGGACCGAGTCGGTGAGTGCGTTCTTGCCGACGGAGACAAGATCCGGATCGGCGACACGGTCTTCCATTTCGCCCTGAACGAAGAAGCACTGCTTGCGCAGCAGCATCTGAGCGTGCCCGATAACGGAGTCCACGAATAAGTTGCAGTTATAAAAGGCCGATTTTGCATGACAAAGGACTCGCGATTGGAACTGTAAGTCTTAGAAAAGTAATTAGATAGAGGCTGGCCAACCCGCACCTGGCGCACTTCGCCCCTTTCTAAACCAAAAAGATTTCCGCCGGCGCGCGTAAATGCCGGTATTCACAGGGTTTGTCGTCATTGCCGCGCGGGCCAGGATACCGGCGGACGCTGGAGCGGACCTCAGTCGATCGGTGCATGGCATGTTAACGCCATGAGAATGTTCGTCTTAATGCGAGAAAACTTCCGATGGGGATGGTATCCCAAATAGGAGACCGGAAGCCCGAAATGGCGGCAAAAGCTACCCATTCCACATCCGATAACGGGGTTTCATCCAACTTCGCCGCCTGGGGGTCCCTGCCCGGACCCTTGCGACCTAACGCCCAAGTTAACCCTCGGTCCCGCCGGAGTCGAGACCGTCGGGTTTATTTTTCGGCTTTCTTTTCGGCCATGACCCACCTCCCTGTTTTCAGTACCAATATCCCCAATGGGGGGAAGGGCTCATGCACCAGAGGTTGCGAGCGCGGCTTCCAGGGTTCGAGAACTGAATGTTATCGAACCGGAAGCCAGGAACATCAATCACCACGCAAAAGTAAAACGCATTCCGCCCTAGCCTCATGCCTCAGCACCGCTTCCTGCGGCTATTTGGATATTTGGTACAGATAATCTGGCACGCTCATAGCTCGACAGGCACCTCATATAGCTTGTCGCCAATCTTTACTGGGAATAGAGCGGTTCCAATCGTGCCCCCAGTCTGCAACCGTCTTGCAATGCTTTGACCGGTTGGTGGAAGCAATCCGATCCAACATTCGCAAGTAACACCGGCCATCAATTCTAGAGATGTATATTCTTCGTAGTCCTTGCCATTTTCACCTTTCACCCACTCACTTGGCAAATTACCGGAGCCGGAATCAACCCACGATTTTTTCTGACGAACCCTTTTTTTAAACTCGCTGACCCCGATCTCTATTGCGTGCAAGGCAGCCTCCATCTCCTGGAGCCGCAACTGTCCACGCGGGCCGCGTGGTCAGGACGAACGTCGCTGGTACCGACGTTTTGTCTCCGCAGGGTTAGACGAAGCGTTGTCTTCACGAAAGGAAGAACTCACTAATCATGAACACGCCGAAAATCGTTAGCCAAATCGAATTGTGGCCCATCGATCGACTGATACCTTACGCAGACAATCCTCTCACCCATCCCGACGAACAAATTGCACAGATCTGCGTCTCCATCCAGGAACATGGCATGGTTAATCCGATTCTCGTCGACAAGAACGGGAATGTAATCGCTGGACACGGCCGAATCTTGGCGGCCCAGCTCATCGGTCTAACTGAACTTCCTGTGATCGTCCTGGACCACTTGACCCAAGCTCAGGCGCGTGCGCTCCGGATCGCCGATAACAAGATCGCGGCGAATGCTCGTTGGGACGAAGAGAAATTATGTGCCGAACTGGCAGCGCTGCTGGAGGAGAAGATCGATCTAACCTCGTTGGGCTTTAGCGAACTGGAGCTCAAGCGCGTGGTGGCCGAGCTCGACCATCAGACCGGTCATATAGATGATGACGCTGTACCGGATCCACCTCAGCAACCCACCACCATCGCGGGCGACGTTTGGATTCTCGAAGATCATCGCATTCTCTGCGGCGATGCCACTTCCCTTGTATCTCTCAATGAGGTCTTAGAAGGACACACGGCAGATCTCATCTATGCAGATCCCCCGTACAACGTAAACTATCGCTCGCCTACTTCGCCCGCCGGAAGGTCAGGCCCGATCTTGAACGACAATCTCGGCACAGACTTTGGGAAGTTTCTATACGCAAGTTGTGTAGCCATTCTCGCCGTCTCTGGTGGCGCCATTTATATTTCAATGGCGTCCTGCGAGCTGCATACGTTATACAAGGCGTTTACCGATGCCGGAGGACATTGGTCGACATTCATAATTTGGGTGAAGGACACCTTCACCTTGGGACGGTCGAATTATCAACGACTTTACGAACCCGTGCTCTTCGGATGGAAGGAAGGGAGTCCTCACTTCTTCTGTGGCGCACGCAATCTAGGCGACCTCTGGTTCATCGACAAGCCTCGCGTCAACGATTTGCACCCGACCATGAAGCCCGTGCAGCTTGTCGAGAACGCCATTCTCCACAGCAGCAAGCGAGGGGACCTCGTGCTTGACCCTTTTGCCGGTGCCGGCGTTACGTTGATCGCCTGCCAGAAAACCAGCCGGCGTGCTCGCCTGATCGAACTGGATCCAAAATACGTGGACGCCACGATCACGCGCTGGCAGAATTATACGCGGCGAGAGGCCGTACTGGCCTCCAATGGGCATTCATTCCGTGACATTGCGCTGGAGCGCCAGCGCTAGAGTCCTTTTACCCAGGCCACACCCAATGCTGCTGATCACGGAGATCGCCAACCTTAGACTTTCGCCAGACATACACGGCTCCACAAGACTCAACATTCCGCGTGGAGAACCAGAAATCATGAGCCGCGGTCGTCCTTTCCAACCTGGCAACAAATTCGGCCGTGGGCGGCCCAAGGGTAGCCGAAACAAGTGGAATCTCGTCGCACAGCGTCGCCTCCTCGAGCATGCCGGCCAGCTCATGACGAAAAACATAATTGTGAGTCTTCAAGGCGATACGAAGTCCCGGCTGTGGTGCTTGGACCAACTGATGCGGGCAAGGCCACCAGCTCCGAAGCTGAAGCTACCGCCCATCAAAACCTTCGATGACATCGAGAAGGCTCTTGACGTGGTTGTGAACGCGGCCGCCAACAACAAGTGCAGTGACGCCCATGGCGTAGCGCTGTGCGCCATGCTTGGCGAAAGACGAAAAATGATCGAAGCCCAGGAGTACGCCGTCAAGCTGGAGGAGCTGGAGCGAATCGTTAAGCAGCCCGGGAGTTGATGAGGTTCCCTCTATGACCAGGACTTGGGTGAAGCGAATTCGAAGGCTCGAATCGATCCTGCAGAACCATGGGCGTCCGCCGGTGATTTTTCGCTATGGCTACGTCCGGTATCTTCCCCAGGGGATCGAAGGGGAGCGAACCATTGCGATCGCCAACACCGGCGTTGCTTTCTAATACCTGCTTTAGGTTGGCCCGCAGGGCCGCGACGTAAGCGGAATGATCAGGAGATTCGCCCAGCACCTGAATCTGTTGAAAAAGACCGCTGTTCTCGGTGAGCACTAAAAATGCGAAGTATTTGTCGATGTGAAATTGGTTTCCGACAAGACGTGACTTGTGGGACTGGCTGATACCGATGATCAACGAGCGTTCCGCTGTCGGGCGGACCTTCCACGGCTTGCCTCCCGCTTTGCAAAAGACCTGCAGCGCCAGGTTCGCGATTGCCCATTTCAAGGATTCCTCATCCTCAAGAATCTTAAGCGTGCATACTTGGGTTGGGAGTCCCGCGTGTGAAAAATGCGCTTTCTGCGCGAGATAACCGTTGTCGCTTGGGCCAGGCCGTTTCTTTGGTGGCACGCCGCAAAGTGAGCGGCCGTGGCTGCGTATCGGTCAAGGTACCTTCGATGGAATGCTCATCGGCACTCACCTTCCCTACGTATACAGCTTTCCCACCGAAAATTGTGTATTTGAAATTTGAACCATCCAGAACCACGGAGTCGGCGGGTAAAGGGTCGGGGGACTCGTCGATGCTGTATATCAAAGCCTTCCAGCCTCCGCCCGCCGCTCTCTCGATCTGAAAGACAAGCCGAATCTCTTTCGAAGCCACTTTGAGCGTTCCCTGCCAGTCGCCTGTGATATCCTGTGCGCACAGAGTGCTCGCCAATAGCATTGTGAGCGCACCGAGTAGCAGCGTCTTCTTTCTCATCTGCGATTTCTCCTTACGGTGGATATTCTCCTCGCCTCACGTCTCGCCGGTTCCTAAAGCCGGAATTTCCGTTTTGGAATCCTTGCTGGCTCCAAATATACATCCGGACGGTTCTGCCCTGGGTCAACAAAACAAAGCCCGGCACGTCTGGCTGCCAAGTGATCCTCGGCATCAATCATCGTCAGTTCTTCGGCGGTGTTGCGCCGTCGTCGGCGGACCGGGACCGCGAGAACACAGCCCCGTGGGGGAAGGCATCGCCGTGAAACCTCCCACCACTTGCCATTGCGTCACGGTATCTAGCGCATTGATGTGATACACACCCTTGGCCCCATCCCAATCGCCCTGATGCACCGTGTCCACGCGCAGAAATCCGGGGCGGCCGTGCGGGTGCGGCCTGCGCCGCTCGCCGATGGCCATCGCCGTGGGCCGCGTCGGCTCGAACACCGCAACCTGATTGCGGTAGCGCGCGCTGGCTCGCAAGTTGTACAAATGCGCCACGCTGATCTTGGCCAGCCGCTCGTACTGCTTGTTCCCCTATTGCTCGTATTCGCGCTGCAGAATTCGGCGCGTAGCGGGCCCGCTCAACCGCTCGTGCGCCCGGTCCACTTCCGCCAGCAACGCGATGTCCTCGGGCGTGTACTGCGTCCTGAAGCGGTGCCGTTGGTACGGCGCCGTTTTCACCACCCCGTGATCGAGAAACGCGCGGATTAATCGCGTCGTCTGCGACGTGCTCATCCCCGTCACTTTCTCCACGTAGGCTCGCACTACACCGCGCTCCCCCTTGCTCAACTTGCCGTAGTCCTGCGCCTTCAGCACGCCCTCCACCCAGGGGTATTTCTCGTTCCGTCCGCACCCCGCAAACTCGATTCCTTGGCTCGACTTGAGAAACTCCCGGATCTGTTCCCGGCTCAGGCTCTCGGCATTCCACATGCGCACTTGCACCCAGCCGCGCCACGCCTACCCCATTCTTCCCGGTTTCATGCTCATCTTGCATTGGAAACCGCCCCAGCCGCTTCGCCCGTTTCATGCTCCTTGCATTGGATAATTCTGGGCAGGCGCGATGCATGAACCATGCGCAAGTCAGGTGTATCGTAGGGACATGGCCTCGAAGCGAGCGCGGAGCGGTAGGTAATGCCGGGCGCCCGTGCTACAAACCCTGCGCTCGATTTCCTGCAGGCGGCCGGCGAGATGGGCGAGCTCGTCCGCTCGCTGGACTGGTCAGCCACGCCTCTTGGCGCGCCAGAGAACTGGTCGCCCGCGCTTCGCACCATAGTGCGCATTCTTCTGGCGAACCGTTTCCCCCAGCTCCTTTGGTGGGGGCCGGAATATATCTCGATCTATAACGATGCCTACCGTCCTATTCTGGGGCGCAAACACCCCTGGGGGCTCGGAAGATCGGTGCGCGATTGCTGGTCGGAAATCTGGGACATCCTGAAGCCCCTTATCGACACGCCATTCAACGGCGGTCCGGCGACGTGGAGCGAGGATATTGAGCTTCAGATCAATCGTGCCGGATTCATCGAGGAAACGCATTTCACGGTTGCCTATAGCGCCGTGCCCGACGACACGGCGCCAGGCGGAATTGGCGGCGTGCTCGCCACAGTGCATGAAATCACTGAGAAGGTCGTGGGCCAGCGGCGCATCACTGTCTTGCGCGACCTCGGGGCACGTACGGCGGAAGCCAGGACCGCTGAGGAAGCCTGTGTGATCTCCGCCGCAATGCTAAGGCCGCATATCAAGGACATTCCCTTCGCTTTGCTCTACGTCGCCGATGCGTCGGGCACTCAGGCCCGTATTGCTGCTTCCTGCGGAGTCGACGAGGGCGTGGACATAAGGCCGTCCGTCATCCACCTTGATGATTCAAGCAGCGAAAACTCGCCTTGGCCCCTTGCTGCGGCGCATCGTACCGGACAAATGCAGGTAGTCAAGGATCTGTCCTCAAGATTCGTTGCGGTACCGCCCGGCCCGTGGCCCGATCCGCCGCAATGCGCTGCTATTCTACCCATCCGCTCTCACGCTGCTCACCAAATCGCCGGTTTTCTGATTGCTGGCCTGAGTTCCAGACTTCAGTTTGACGAGGGATATCAGAATTTCCTTGAGCTCGCTACGACTCAGATTGCGACGGCTATTGCAAACGCGCAGGTGTATGAGGAGGAGCGCAAGCGCGCCGAAGCGCTCGCCGAAATCGACCGGGCGAAAACAGCTTTCTTCTCGAACGTGAGCCACGAGTTCCGGACTCCGCTGACTCTGATGCTCGGGCCGCTCGAAGATGCTCTGTCTAACAGCCACGGCATTCTCCCCATGGGGGCTGCCGCGAGTCTCACCGTTTCGCACCGCAACGCGCTGAGGCTTCTGAAGCTCGTCAACACGATGCTCGATTTCTCCCGCATAGAGGCCGGGCGAGCTCAGGCTTGCTACCAGCCCGTCGACCTGGGCCCCCTAACGGCCGAACTCGCCAGCAATTTCCAGTCCCTCTGCCAAAAGGCCGGCCTGCGACTGATTGTTCATTGCACGGCGCTCACGCCGGACGAGCCAGCCTATGTTGACCGCGATATGTGGGAAAAGATCGTGCTCAACCTCCTGAGCAACGCTTTCAAGTTCACGCTTCAAGGCGAGATTGAAGTGCGGCTAGAACCCACGGAAGGGCAGGCCCTCCTGACAGTGCGCGACACCGGCGTTGGCATTCCCTTCGAAGAACTGCCGCGCATGTTCCAGCGCTTCCATCGCGTTGAAGACAGCCGGGGACGCACACATGAAGGCACCGGTATCGGCCTGGCGCTGGTGCAGGAACTGGTCAAACTTCACGGCGGAACGGTCAGCGTGGCGAGCGTAATGGGCCAGGGCAGCACATTCCGAGTCGCAATTCCCCTGGGAAAGGCGCATCTGGATCCAGGTCGTGTCGGCAAGGCACCCGAGGTCGGGTCGACCTCTGTGACGCCGGCGGCCTTCGTCGAGGAGGCGTTGACGGTGGCTGCCAGACGAACCGCAAGGGGAAGGCCAGGTGCCGGACCGTCCTGACGACGGGGCCTTCCCTGACAGGCCTGCGATCGAGGCAGAACGGTTGAAAGAGAAGTCTCGCATTCTGTGGGCGGATGACAATGCCGACATGCGGGCGTATGTCCGCCGATTGCTGGGAGACCGATTCGACGTAACGGCGGTCCCGGACGGCAAGGCCGCTCTGGACGCCGCGCGGGCCCGCAAGCCTGATTTGGTCCTGAGCGATGTCATGATGCCAAGGCTGGATGGCTTCGGGCTGCTCCGTGAGCTGCGCGCCGATCCGCAGCTTTGCGAGATTCCCGTTATACTTCTCTCTGCTCGGGCCGGGGAGGAGGCGCGGATCGAAGGTATGGAGGCAAGGGCCGATGACTATCTGATCAAGCCATTCAGCGCGCGCGAGCTGCTTGCGCTTGTCGAATCGCATTTGAAGATGTCCCGTTTTCGCCACGAGGCGACCGAAGCGGTAAGACGAGCCGAACGAAATGCCAGCCTGCTTGCATCGATCGTCGAGTCGTCCGACGACGCCATCGTGAGCAAAAACCTTGAAGGCATCATCATGAGCTGGAATCAAGGAGCGGAGCGCCTGTTTGGCTACACGGCGGCTGAAGTCATCGGCCAGTCGATCAACATGTTGATACCGCCTGACCGTATCGAGGAGGAACCTAGGATTCTCGCCCGGCTCAGGCGTGGCGAGCGCGTTGACCATTTCGAAACGATTCGCGTGCGCAAAGACGGATCGCGCCTCAACGTCTCGCTGACGATTTCACCGTTGAAGGATGCCCAAGGACTGATTGTCGGCGCCTCGAAAATAGCGCGCGACATCACCGAACGCGTGCATCAGGAGCATGCCTTGCAAATAGCCAATGCGGCGCTCCATGAGGCCAATGCCGACCTGCAGCAATTCGCTTATTCAGCTTCGCACGATCTTCAGGAGCCGCTGCGCATGTTGAGGGTCTACAGCGAGCTACTGCAAGAGACGTTTGGCGGGCAGCTAGGACAGGTCGGTGACGAGTTTATTCGTCACACCGTCGAGGGCGCAACCCGGATGGACAATTTGTTGCGGGGCTTGAGGACCTATATGCAAGTATCCGCAACATATCATCCGCCGCTCGAAGAAACAGATGCCGGCGAAGTCCTGAACAAGACTCTCCTAAACCTTCAGGCTGCCATAGAGGAGAGTGGCGCCTCAATCACCGTCGCCGCCCTCCCGCGTGTCCGCATGCACGAATTTCAGATGGAACAGCTCTTTCAAAATCTGATCGGAAATGCGATTCGCTACCGCAACGGCGTGCCGCGCATAAAGATTGCCGCCACCTTGCAGGACAAGAATTGGCTGTTCTCAGTGCAGGACAACGGGATCGGCATCGAGCCCCGGTTCAAGGAGCAAATCTTCGGCGTCTTTAAACGTCTTCACACTAATTCTCAGTATCCCGGAACGGGCATGGGTCTTGCGATCTGTCAGCGTATTATTGAGCGGGCAGGAGGTCGGATCTGGGTCGAATCCGAACCTGAAAAGGGCTCGACGTTCTACTTTACGATCCCGACGGCAGGTTGTAGTGAAACAACTCCACCGGTTTAGTTTACTAGCGATGGCGCTGATCGGCTATGAAGCGGCGAAGGCAAAGATTACCGCAACTATCGCCGAGATTCGCTCCGCGCTAGGACACGCGGCAGGTGCTTCCACGCAGGCGGCCTCAAAGGAACACAGAATCAGTGCCGCTGGACGAAGGCATATCGCGGCGGCCACGGCATCTTCCGTCATGCCCTCGACCTGGTTATTGGAGCAACGTTCTGCAGAGCGGGGTCGTTATTGAAGCCACGCGCGAAGTGATTCTCTCTGGACTGCACCCCAAAATTGAGACACGGAAATTAGGGACACTTTTCATTGAATGGAAAGGAGTCGGGGGTGTCAGGAAAATACCGTGTCTTCAGCTTGGAGTTCAAACAGAATGTGGCGCAGCGGATATTGAACGGCGAAAGCGTGACTTCGCTGCATCGCGAACTGCAGATCAAACGCAGCGTGTTGTACCGCTGGCGCGATGCGTACCGCAAGGAGGGGGCGGCAGGTTTGCAGCGGCGGGTGGGACGGCCGTCGGGCATGGCGGTTGCGCATCGCCCGACGGTGGGTCCGGAGGCGGCGGCCGCGCAGCGCATAGCGGAATTGGAACGCAAGATCGGTCAGCAATCGCTGGATCTGGATTTTTTGCGACGAGCCTTCAGGCGTGTAAAGGAGTCGCGCCGGAACAACACCGGACTTGGCGCGACAGCATCTACGGAGAGATCCGAACCATGATGCAGCTTGAGGGCTTCCGGGCCAGCCACGCCTGCGAGATCGCGCGCGTGAGCCGGGCTGGATTCTATCGCCACTACGAAGAGCACGAACCGCGCCAGGCCGACGTTGCCTTGCGCGATCTGATCCAGCAGATCGTGCTGGAGAATCGCTGTTACGGTTACCGCCGCGTGAGGGCGGAATTGCGCCACCGGGGAGTTGTGGCCAATCGCAAGCGCGTGTTGCGGCTGATGCGGGAAGACAACCTGCTGGCCGTGCGCAAACAGCGGTTCGTCTTCACCACTGATTCGCGGCACGGTTATGCGGTTCGGACTCCTGCCGCCGCTCTCAAGCCACGCCTCGATCTTGCTGAGGCGAACCTCGTGCGACGTGGCCGGCGTTTTCACGCTGACGGTAAGCCGCGTTGCTGGGCCGGGCGCATTCGCCATGAATCCGCAGCGCCAGAACTCGCCGATCGCCGGCGCCATCTTGGGTCTCGCTGTCTACAGGAATGGCTCATTGGTTTGAGTGTGTGTGTACGGGTGTTTACAGCCGCGGCAGCGACGATCATTCGAAGCATCTCGACGGGAGTGTTTCTAAGTTCAAGAGCCGAAAACGTTAACCTTGCGCTATGTTCACCTGACGACGAGCCGATATTAACCTAATCTTCAGACGGCATGGTTCTTGCAAAACTTCTTGGCCCGGAGTATTTTCGGTCCGATTCCACGCAGCCATAAGGAAAGGGGTTTATGCAGACTATCCTCGTAATAGAAGACGATGCTGCAACTCTCTTGGGTTGGGTCCTGGTCTTGCAGTCTCTGAGCTACACCGTCCTGGAAGCAGGCAGCCGCGGTGAGGCTTGGCGGGTCTGCCGAGAGCACCAGGGGTCGATCCACCTAATACTGATGAAAGCCATTCTGAACGATGACGGCACCAGCGAATTCATCGCTCGGCTTCAACTCCTCTGCCCGCAGATGCGCGCCCTTTTTATATCAGACGGACCCCTGACAGAATTGTCTGTCAGACAATCCACGCCGTACCAGTACGCCTGCCTCCAAAAACCCTTTCAGTTGGACGCCTTCGTTGATGCCATAGGAAAACTTTTGAGCGAACCGAATAAAAGACCGTCCTTTTCCTTCTCATAAAACAGCGGATCGTTCAAAATCCCGCGTTATGGCCTCATCTGGCGATCGCCGCAAACGTCCGCGGGTAGCAGTGCATTGGCCGGTGCATCTGCACCGCCAGCCCCGAAGGACCATCGGTTGAGAGCACCACCGAAAATCTCAGGAGCGAAGGACTCTATTGCATCACCCGCTAGCCGTTTAAACCTGGCGTGCGTCTGCAATGTGAGATTATCGTTCCTGCAGCCACTCGGCCTCGAATCCCCGGTTGTGCTTGAATGGCAGTTGACCATTCGGCGAGTAGAACAACTTCCGAGCGGCTTCGGCCTGGGCTGCCATATTGAGGATTACTCGCTGCGTTCGCCGATCCAAGTTTGAACGAGCCTTGCAAGAAACCGACCGGCACATCGGCTGAGGAGATTGTCGTCGAGTACATGCCTAGCTCCTGTCTCCTTCAAAGAGCGCGTGTAATTCCCAAAGCGGTCATATGGTCCGGCAGGTGCAGGCCGATTCTATACTTCAAACCTTCGGCAATCTGGGAAACGAGTGTGCTTGTCGTCCGTTCCCACGGAGACCAGCAGCATTGGGCCCGCTGATTCGGAGGGAGGTGTCAGCGCTCGACCGGCAACAGCCAGTGGGCAAGTTGGAGAAAACAACAGCGGGCCGGTTGGTGGCCCGGCCCGATTGCATTCCGCGAAGTAGCTGAAAGTTATTTCTTTGCCGTCTTGGCCTTCTTTGCTACAGGCTCCTTTGCAGCCTTGTAGCCTGCATTCTTGGCTTCGTCCTCGGTCATGAACTTGCCCTTCTTGGTCTTGCCGTAGAAGCTGCCTTCCTTGTGATAAACCTTAGTGCTAGTGTTTGCCCACACCAAGCCTTTGGCCTTAGCGTCGGCGATTTCCTGCTCCGTCGGGGCGGGAACCGCTTCGACGGCTTTCTTCTTAGTGCTGGACTTGGCCGGCTCGGTCTTTGCTGCGGGTGACTGAGCCATTCCAGGCATAGCCATCGAGAGAGCTGCGGCGAATGCGGTCATCAGAATCCATTTTGATTTCATTTGCGATGTTCTCCTTGTTTAGGGCGAAGCCTGTCACTAACATTGTATTGATGACCAGCCGGGAAGGTACCCATTCTGAAGGTGGGTTAACGTTAATGGGCGCTAATTTGAAGATCGATTCGTCGCCATCAAAGTCCTGTTGCCGGAGATTGTCCCTACAAGAAATCTCGATCGCCCTGCAAATTCACTGTGGCTAGGCGGGTAACAATGTAAAATGCGCAAGAACTTGCTGACCGGTTCTGATCTCGAACGGAGTGAAATCCCTCCATTTTCAATCCGGGCAGGGTTTTCGGTATCCACAATCGACGGGCGTTAGCCATTCAGGAGAAATCGGTGGGGCCGGACGAGCCGGATACGGCTGTAACGCTGAACAATCTGGCATCGTTGCTGAGGGACAAAGGGAATTACGCCGAGGCGGAGCCGCTGTACCGGCGTGGGTTGGCCATTCGGGAGAAAGCGTTAGGACCGGACGAGCCGGATACAGCTATAGCGCTGAACAATCTCGCGTTGTTGCTCCACCAGAAAGGAAACTACGCGGGGGCGGAGCCGACGAGATACTGCTTTTCCCTTAACGCTTTCGTTTTCCTGTAGCCTCATCATGGTTTGAATGGCGCTTCAGCACGTCGAGGCCGAACTTCGGCTCCGATTTGGTACCGCTGATTTTGACTGGAATCTCGGATCCTCCGCCCTCTTTCTTGAAGAAGGGGGAAACTGCCTTTAAAAGGGTGGAGAGCCACGGCGAGTCGACCATGTGCGACAGCGACGCCTCGGTCCGGAGCTTCCCATTAAACTCGAACTGCTGGCCATCCAAAGAATAGATTCCTTCCAGATCCGCTCGTGCACCGGGCAGAACGTACTCGATTTTGCTGAAGTGGATAGAACCCTCATTCAAGGAAAACGCTCCCCTCATCTGAGAATTTACGTCCTTCGCTCCGGGCTTGGCTTTCTTCGGCTCGCCTTGGGCGCGCAGGCTCAGCATGTCGATCTTATCCTGCACGTTTGGATTGCTGAAGTGAATGCCTACCAGCGTGAAGTCGCCCTGGCAGCTCACCCTCTGCTCGATCCTTTCTTTGCCGGGCCGGATACGCAGTTTTGACTTCGTGCTGATGACGCCTGTCATAACGGCCGGTTCCGTCTTCACAGCGAGATCGAGAAAATCTTGAACGTGGCCCTGAGGAATATCGACATTCAATTCAATGGTGTGGCCTCGCCCTTTGGTGTTGATCACAGCGCCGCTCGTTGTGAAGCTGGAGTTTCGAAGGGTTGCGTTCACGAGTTCCAGATAAGTATCACCACTGATGCCGTCTACGATAGCGTGAAACCGGGTTTGCAGATGTATTGGGTGCTTGGCGGTATCAACAGAGAAGTCCGGTGCCTCTGTCATTCCGTCTACGACGATCTTGTCGAGTTGACCTTTGAAGCCACCGACCGAGGAGAGGATACCGCCGATACCCTTGATTGTATTCAGATCGGCATGGTCGAACGTGTAGCGGCCCGCCACGGAAGACTCGCCCGGGCTGTCTGTTTGCCACGGTCCGAAGGTGCCGGTGGCGTGGATCTCGCCGCGCGGAATGGCATTGGTGAGCTTCGCATCATACTGCCAGGGCTCGCTTGGGCCAACATCAAGCAACTCGATATGTTTTAGCTCAAAGTCCTTCGGGTCTTTGTCGGGTTTCGCCGTACCGATGATCAGCCGCGAGTTGTCGCAGACGATCTTATCGACTACGATCTTGATCTTGCCACCGTCTTTCCTGGGTTGCTCAGAAGCCTGCTGCCGCATTTCGCGGGGAGGGATGTTGATTTGGAGACCATTGACTTGCACCATCCCTACATGCATCGGCTCGACGAAAAGCCCTATCAGTCCCGAGTGAAACGAGAAGTGATGGAGGGCGATGAGCGGCTGACTTGCCCCAGCGGCGACCACATTGTCCGGCGGGTAAATGCGCAGGCGATCCCCGGAAACTTCGAGTCCGCGCAGAACGGAGACGTTCAGGCTATCCAGCTCAACGCGGCTGTTGAATCGGATGCTTAGAGTTTCCGTGACGCGACGCTTCAGAATGGGGCCTGCGCGATGGATCATCACTTCGAAGACGACTACGAGAGCCACCACAATTGTGAGCGAGGCGATCGCGACCCAGGTCCACACGCGTCTTCGAGGGTTCTTGGTGCCTGAAGAAGAGAAAAACTTACGGGTTCGTTCCGGAATTTCTTGTCTCCTTTGATTACGAGCTTACCGGAAGGACTTCTTTTTTGCAGGAACGTTTAGGAACGCGTGTGATCTTTGATCCTGTGCAGCGTGGATCTGTAAATGGCCAAAGACCTAGGAGCTATCAGCAAGAAGATTGCCAACCAATGGACAGCGCACCGGTAAGGACAAAAGTGGGCGAACAATGCGTTGCGGCCGCCGGCTATTCGAGGCGATGCTGCTTAAGTTCGGGCCGCGCGCTGAGTTCAGCGTTGGCAGGTTTCCGCTTTTCTCTTCAGTATCGCCGGCTCTGTTTTTCGCCTTCTGCTTCTGATTTGCGCCTCGCGTCCAATTCGTGGAACACTTCACACACATTGGTTGGGCATCGGAATTCCCTCGCATTCTGCGATTCCCAGCAGAATTCGCTTGCCGTTCCGGCGGACTACCGCCAATGAGTGATATGGTCAGAATCCTATGGAGAAGCTCAGCCGCAGGTCTTTGCTGGCGCGGTCGTCCCTGCCGCTGTTGATGGCAGATAGCGCGGAGAAAGCGCAGGCAGCCCAACGCAAGTTGAAGGTGGTCGTTGTCGGCGCCCATGTAGATGATCCTCAGTCCGGTTGCGGCGGCACGATAGCGCGCTATGCGGATCTCGCGCACGACGTTTTCGCGCTGTCCCTGACGCGTGGAGACTCCGAGAGTATCGCGGCGAGCCTCCACTTGCCTCCGCAGGAGCTGGCCGCCAGGAGGTATGCCGACGCCCAGCGATCCTGTGACCTTCTGCGATGCCGGTTTGTCGCGCTGCACTATATCAACCGAGGCACCGAAGTGACCATGGCCCGTTACAAAGAATTTGGAGAGGCGCTCTTGCATCTGAAGCCTGATATCGTCTTCACGCACTGGCCCATCGATACGCATCCCGATCACCGGGCTGCTTTCCTCCTGACTTACGATGCGTGGCTGCGTGGTGGCAAGAAGTTCCCGCTGTACTTCTATGAAGTCGAATTGGGCCAGCAGACGCAGGACTTCTGGCCGACTCACTACGTGGACATCAGCGAAGTGGCCGAGCGCAAAAAGTCCGCCGCTTACGCCAACGCACTCACGGTCGAGGGCTGGTGGCCTTTGCACGAACAGATGCAGCGTTCACGGGGAAACGAAAAAGGGTGCAAGTTCGCGGAGGCGTTCAACCGTCATCCACAAAGCCCTGCCGAGCCGGCCTTGCCTTAAGATCGGGAAAATGAGCCAGAGTCGATCAATGGACCGCCCTGAGCATGATGGGGTCGACGCCGCTCGCCGGGATGGTCAGTGGCATCTCGGCCGCTCAACAGACGCGCGCTCCGCCCGATCAGGGGCATGAACTCACCCCGGACGGCGCTGATATGGGATCGCTCTTTCCGACACCGCAGGAGCCGTCCCTGGCTGTTAACAATCCAGTGGGCAGAAATCTTTGGGTCCCCAAACGATTTCATCAGCCCACCCGCTAGTTAACGCTCAGCTTCGAGGGACGGCCGCACACGTTGCGGTCGATAGAAACCAGCCATATTTCACCATCCCGAGCACAAGTCGTTTGCAATCAATGTCCAGCGCCGCGTAAAAGGCCGGAGTCTGCACTCCTGGCCAGTATCATTATTTATAGATCTGCATTACTAGCTCTGCGGCTGCGCGTTGGACGTGTTAACAGCCGGGGGGAAAGAGCATCGTTCGGGTGCCCGTAGGTTTGGGAAGGCCCCCCGATTTAACAGCCCCGCTCCCGGATAACTTGACGGTGCCTTCGGTTGGAGCCATGAATGTGTGGACCGCACCTTGGTCCACGGTCATGCAACTGGAAACGAAGTACCTCCGCCTTAGCACCGCGGTTACACTGGGCTCCCGGTTCGGCGACTGGCGCGTATGCTGGCGGGGCGGCTGGAGCCGACACCGGCTTTTCTACCTGGTCATGTTAGTTCGGGTCGGACCCAGCGCCCAGGCTAGCCCGACTCGTGCACCGTCGAAGCGCGGGGGCCAAGACGGTTAATGGGCGGGGAAGCGACTCGGGCTCATCGCGCAGTGTCAACGGGTTCCCGTTTTCCAGCTCGCATCGCCATTCCATCGCCTTTTCCGAATTTCCAGAGACTTCACTTGCAATGCGAGCGCTTCGGAGTGATCCATGTCGTGACGGCGGTAATCACCGCCAAAGGAGCATGCATCATGACGATATCCACAACGGAAAATCGAGAACCGGCCCAGGCCACGGCCACCGCCGCTGGGAAGCCTAAACCACCCCACAAGGCCACAGCCGCCGCAAAGAAAGGCCACGCTGCGGCCTCAAAGGCCAGGTCGGCACGCAAGCCCAGGTCTGCCAAGAAGGGCGCCCAGCCGCGCCGAAAAGCCGGTAACGCCCGCCCAGGTAGCAAGACCGCCAAGATCCTGGACCTGGTGAAGCGGCCCGGCGGAGCGACCTTGAAGGAACTGCTAAAGGCGACCTCCTGGCAACCGCACTCCATTCGCGGCTTCCTCTCAGTTTTGGGGAAGAAGAAGGGAGTGGCCGTCGAGTCCACCAAGTCGCCGGATGGGGAACGCACTTATTCGCTCAAAGCCTGACTCCATCCGCTTTGATCCCTCAAGCCGCCGGACTGTCCCGGCGGCTTTTTTTCTTTGCAGCGCCTTTAGTTCCGGCGACCAGTCGGAGAGTTAGCCAGGCGGACGGTGGACCCGTTCGAGAGTGCGTTTGATATCTGCACGGGTGCCCGTGCATGTATCAACTGAACGGCCGTGCCATTGGGCGCTAACCAGCGCCGGTCGAAGGCTGGATCTTTGTAGCTCTTGACTTGCGCTTCTCCTTTATCGAGATCACTTCCGCCGACTGCGGCCGGAGCGCGGTCACCGTGCTCGTGAAGTCGAAGACGTAGCGTTCATTACCGATTCGAAAAATCCAGCGCGAATGGTCTGTAACCGTTGGTTCCGGCTTGTGGGGTGGTAGCGGGTCCGGAAAGGGAGTGGGTTTGCTAGGCATAGGGACACAACTATACCTCTGCTTGGGGTCCAGAAGCTGCCAACGCAACCACGAACTTGGGGTGGAGTTCCACGACCGGAATCAGCGCGCTTCGTTGCTTGTTTTTGTCCGCCACAGTACTCATTGATGGCGTTCTTCGCGCGCCTCCTCCAAGGTCTGGCCATTCGACGCAAGCTTCGGATCGCCCCGAGAGCTATTTCCTCCCGGAAGTGTTTTCGTAGTGTCTTTGGAGAGCGCAGGCCGACCATGCGAGCGATGCCTTCCTGCTTTGATTGCATAGGCGGAAAGCTACTTCACGGTAAGCCGCTGCCCTTTTGTGGCCCGCCGCGCGATCCTGGCTTGGACCATTCTGGCTTCCACAAAAACCAAATGCTCGCCGTCCCTAATCCACGGGTATTTATTTACCATTGTTAGCCGATCAGGCACGTTGTAAGGGTGAGGTAGGCAGAGGGACAGCAAAGCCGCTGCTTCACATCGGAGCAGACCGGATAGACATAGATCAGTTCGGAGCTTTGCCGTGTAATTCATGGTGACGATCCATCCGACCGCGCCCTTGGGTTTGTCCCAGCGGAATCCAGTTCGCAGCACGGTAGCAAGTACCGCGCAAACGTTGGCCATCCACCAGGGTCTCCAGCAGCAGGGGACGGTATCCATAGAATCGCTCCCAGTCTCGCGGCAGTCGGCGCGCACAGTGTGCCAGGATCTTGCTGGCCAGCCGACACGCACCCAAGGCAGGATCAGGAATCGGCTGTGATTGACGATGTACGGCAGGTTGCATTTCCTCTGCTCGTCGTTCCAGCCGATCCAGTCGATCGCGCGGTGCCATTTTCCAGGCTGGACTCGACCATTGCACACACGCCAGATCTCCACTCGGTGAATCGTACCCAGTAGCGCAAGTTGGCGCCCAACGGCACGCGATATCCCAGATAGTGATAGCGTGCCATCCACTCTCGCCAGCGCGCGGCTCTCGGCCTGGCTGCTTCGACCAGAGTCAATTCGATCGGCTCGCATTCTCCCGCCGAGCCCCGGATCTCCGCCTGTGGATCGCTGCGAGGGCTCAGCATCAACCCGCCGCGGGCCGCGCCCGCCCAAATGCCGCACGGTGGGAAGTCGCAACCGGCCTTGCTCCTGCAGTCGCTCCAGCAGTTGCCGACACTCGTGGTTCTTCAGCCCGCCGTTGGGCGCTTCCATTCCAGCAACTCGCACACGTCCGCGCGATCTCGGTCACTCCGAGAGCGGAAAACTCGCTGCGATCTGGCGCATCAACTCCAGTTCGCTGGCGTCGAACGTACGTCCGCAAAAAGTCAGGGATTCGGGCATGCGGACAGGTTGATGGCGGTAAGTGGTCCCCGAACAGGCGTGGCGTTCAACCTGCGCCCGGCACAATGTCCAGGATCACGGCTTGGGGTGCGCGCAACAGCCCACGCAGCCGCGAGAAGGCGTCTTTGCCCTGCTGCCAGCAGGTGCGCAGCACGCTGACCAGGATCTGTTGCGTGCGCGCTCCTTCCCAGGTCCGGTTGCCACCCCACACCTTGCGCGCGATCACCATCCCGGCATCGCTCGCTCCGCCGCATTGTTGGTCGCATCCAGACCGGGACAGTGCAGGAAGGTGAACAGCCAGGGCTGTTCATGGGCGAGATGGCGCGCCAGCCGCTGGTTCGCCGGATGGCGTAGCTCTTCTCCAGCATCCGGTCCAGTTTGGCTTCCAGCTTTCCCGTCGCACTCCGCATGCCATGCTCGGAGATCTCGCCCGCTCATAACGATCCCGCAACTCCAAGCTCGTCCGGAGCAGATGCCTACCTGCAGCGGGAAACGGCCGCCGCCGGCGAGGCGACCTGCGCCATCTCGCGGCAACGCCTCAGCAGATGACTCAAGACAACTTTGATGGAACGCAACACAAATCGGTAATAAGGCGCCCAGCCGTCATGAATCAGAAATCCATCGTACGCGGCCCCCAGAATCACGACCGACTGCTCGTATCCGCGCCCTGGCAGAATGGCGTATACGGTCACCTGCGCGCTCACCGCCACGTGCAACCACTGCAGCCGTCCGCCTACCTTCCAGCCGGTTTCGTCCATGCCGTTGACGGGAGTCCTGCCGCGCTGCTTCGACCAGCCCTGCATAGGTGGGGGCCGCCTGGTTGCCATACGCGCCAGCGCCCGGTATAATCCTGCGCGACTCACCTTGCAGCCCGAACCCAAAGGCCAGCACTTGTCGCGTGTGCCCCAGCGACAGCCCCATCTGCTTGTTCAGGATGGCCGCCAGCGTCAGTGCCTCCGGCCCCAACTGCACTCTGCCCACTCCCACCGCATCGGAGGTCTGCAACCGATGGCGTCCCTGCACGCGGCGGCCGCACTCGCGGCAGTGACCCACAGCGATATCAAAACGGCGCACGACAGTCCGCCGCACGATCTCTTCCTGATACTGGGTTTCGCAACTCTCCAACCTCACGCCGCCGCCGCAATGCGGGACAGTTCATCCACGCGCGCCGGAATGGGGCGGCATGCCTGCTGGCCGTAGTCGCCGGCCTGGCTTACGGCCCGGCCGCTTCGGGTGGGTCTTGGGTTCTCCGCGCGGGAATGTGGCGCTGCCTGTCGCTTGCTAGCTCGCAGCGCGACTTCCAATTCCCTACGCAGACGCTCGACTTCCTGTTGCAGTCGCTCAATCTCCCGCTGCTGCTTTTCGATCTGCTGTTGCGCCCGGTCCAACTCTCGCTTGGGGACAAACTCGATCGCTTCAGCTGCTCGCCGCGCTTTTGCTGGCTCCCGGATACTCTCATCCACCATACGGTAGCCCGAACGGCGACTTTGTTCAGCGAAATCTTCAGGCCCCTGAATTCAGCGGCTTTCAGGCCGGTAAACAAATACGTCAGGTTCTTTGGCGCTCGGGGCTTGCAATTGCAACGTCCACTCAGTTGGGGGCTGCTGGGCGTCTGGGGCTTCTAAGTCCGGAGTTGCCAACGCCGCTTCGGGCCCAGCTTCTTGTTTTTCCCCCTCATTCGAGGTGGAAGAATCGGAGGTGGGCGCTGCTGCCGGGGGATTATTATCCCCTTCCCTAGGCAGATTCTCCTTGAGTGGGATCAGATCAGAAACGTAACGGAGACCAGGCCGCAGCGTTTCGCCTTTGCCAATCCAACGTATCTGGATAGATCGTTCCCGCCGCTGCGCAGTGATAATTTCTTGTTCCAGTTTCCTCAGTCGCTGTTCCAAGTGTGGATTCATAGACCTCTATTTGGATTTAGCCTCCGTGCTGTTTTGCTCAATGGCTTTCAAACGCGCATCAAACTCTTCGGTTTCGATCGCATGCCGTTGACTCTCCAGCATGCTCGCGATGGTCTCACCCTCTGGCGCGCTCAACCGGCCCCGCGCCACTTCTTGCATGATGCGCGGCAACGCCTTCACCAAATCGCTCACGGTAAGCAGGGGCGGCAATCGAAACCGGCTATTCGCCGATTTGCATGGCGCCACCAGCCTCTCAACGCACAACTTCAACGCCGTGGGATCCCCCTTCATCGCCAGAATCTGGCATTGCTTGATAATGGCCTCGCCATGACCTTCCATCAACTCTGCGAACAGCGTCCTTTTATTTCGGCTGCCAGGCCGCCGCCCCCTCCCCATCTTGTTGCCCGTTTCAAATGGTCGGCCGCGCACATTCTCTTCTCCGTCACGCTGCTTGCGGCAAACGTTCCTTGGCTATCGCCGCAAAGCTCCGCCCATCACTTTCCAATTGCGCTTCTCGCCCCGTGTACGCCTCCCAGCGCCGGATAATCACATCGACGTATTTCGGCTCGAGTTCCACCAGCCCCGCCCTCCTGCCCGTCTTCTCGCAGGCGATTAAGGTTGATCCCGATCCGCCAAATGGATCGAGCACCAAATTGCCGCGCCGGCTGCTATTGCGAACCGCTCGCTCGATCAAACTGACCGGCTTCATGGTCGGGTGTAGCCGATTGCGCTTGGGCTTGGCAACATGCCACACATCGCCCTGATCCCGCGCGCCACACCAGAAATGCGGTTGACCTTCTTTCCACCCATAGAGAATTCCTTCGTACGAGCGCTGGTAATCCGAACGACCGAGGGTGAAACGGTCCTTCGACCAAATTACGAACGTCGACCAGTGCCCTCCCGCCGCCGTGAACGCCCTTTGCAGTGTGGCGAACTCAGAAGAAGACATACACAGATACACCGCACCTCGGGTCACGGACAGCACCTGCACACAGGCCGCATGGAGGAATTTCTCAAACTGCGGGCCCAGGTTGTCGTTGGCAATCGTACGCAGACCGCTGGGATGCTGGCCACTCTTCTGGGTGTATGCCACGTTGTACGGCGGGTCACTGAACGCCATGTCTGCAGGCTGGCTTTTAAGCACCCGTTCCAGGCTGCCGCTCAAGAGGGCATCGCCACAGAGAACTAGATTCCTCCCCAGAACCCAAAGATCGCCGGGAACGGTTACCGCCAGGATTGGTGTCTCCGGCACAGCCTCTTCATCCATCAGACACTCGGGCGCCAGGTCCGCCAAGAGCCGGTCTAGTTCCTGCGGACTAAATCCCATCACATCCAGATCGATCAGTTGCTTCTCTAAGGCTTCCAGCGTCAGCTGCAACTTCTCTTCATCCCAGCTTGAATTGAGCCCCAGTTGGTTGTCGGCGACCGCGAAGATTTCTTTTTGCGATTCCGTCAGGTGCCTGATTGGAAGAACCGGGACGGCCTCCCAGCCCAGACGCCGCATAGCCAGCAGTAGGCCATGGCCGGCGAGTACGACCTCGTTCTCATCCGCTAGAATCGGGCGCATCATGTTAAACGTGTTGATGCTGTTCGCAAGCTGTGCGACCTGCTCATCGGAATGCATCCGCGCGTTGCGGGGGTTGGGTTTGAGCCGATCGATCGGCCACATCTCCACCAGATCCATGCAAGCTGGCTTCATTACCTGCTGCTCCTTTTCGCGAAAATAACGGGCCGCAAACCCACTCCCAACAGCGGGGCGTGGCAGGCCATGATCATGTCGTGGCAACCGACCCGGGTCGGGTTTGCGTATCCGAACTCGTCGCTCCTTGCAAGGTCGGCAATCCGCTGGTCCCAGCGTGCTCTGGCATTTCGTATGTTAGGGACCAGGCCATTGACATCCCGCGAATCCGGGTGCTCGGCGCTTGCGGTCCAAGCTCCTTCAGCCATTGCAATGGCCATCATTCTTTTAACCATTCTTGCCGTCATCTCCGTAACTTCCCTCTCCTGAGTTGAAGGTAACCTGAAACGTGCAAATTCGTCAGTAGGAGTTCGGTCGGACTTAGTCGGAGTTGATGTGTGTACTTACGAGGTTGGTTTTAAACTGTCGATAGGGATTTTCGTGAAATCAGAAACTATTACGTAAGCGTCAGCCCTGACGGGTCTGTTAGCCTTTAGCTCAAAGTAGCGCGATCGCTCTATCCCCATTTCGCCCGCTAAAGCCTCGTGGGTGAAATTGGGATATTTTCTGACCCTGAATTCTTCTAAGAGCTCGCCAGGGGTTTTGCTCGGCGAAAATTTGCGACGGATTGCCTCCGCCCTCCATTTCGCGATCTGGCCCGCCAACAAGTTCGACTTCGCGAGTTCCAGGGATCTCGTGGGTATCCAATACTTAAACAAGCGCTCGGTACACCATTCGTTGGGTTGCGGGCTTCCCACCATCCAACGGACCCAGCCGTTGTCGATGACCGCATCATAAGCTAGCTTCGCCAATGTATCTTCCAGTTGCTCGTTCGGGTCTTTCCCCGCAAGTAATTCCTGCGCGAATACATCGTAAGCGAGGCATAGGTATCGTTTACCAGTAAGATAAGCGCCCTCATTGCGATGGGGGTAGGTGTGCCACAAAGCTTCGATTCCCAACAGCCCCCCTTCAATTCGCTTCCATGCGTCTGGGGAGATCGAGGACACAACAGCGTCGGGTGTATTCATTGCGATTCCTTTCAGGTTCGGTAACGGATTACTAATCTTTTCAGCATTCGGCATGACGCGCGAATATAAATCACAGTCGCGAATCACTCAATCGCCTTCTGGGTTCAACGCAAACCAGCCGGCAGCAACTGGGCAGGCCCAGGGCTGGGTTGTTCGGTGACAAGGGAAATCGGTCAAGCCGGGCTACGGCCGCCCGCCCCTGGCAAAGGGATCGCGTGGTTCCTTCCAATATGATTATCGGCCAAACTGGAGAAAAACTTTAGACTGGAAACAACGTGCGTTACTTCTTTCACCGGTCCTGCTGAGCCCTTCTACTCTTAACAGTCAACGAGATGCGGCTCCGCGTCGTAGCGCCGCCGTTCGCAAAATATTTATTCCACTGCTCGCGCTGTCGGCTCCAAATCACATCAGCGCTCAAGGCGCGTATCGACGATTCGGGAACGCTCATCTTAGGTGAAAGTAAAATATCTTGTTGAATATCGGGCGCCAGGTTGAGCAAGCTCATCATTTGGCTGACTCTGGCGCGGGACACTCGGCCTAGTCGCGCCAGCTCCGCGTAGTTCTTCACACTACCGTCCCGTCTCAGGCCATCAAACTTGATCGCCAGCGCCAAAAGCCGTGTGATGCGCGATACCACGTGGGACGAAGTCCCGACCGAGGCACTTGTTTGTTGATCGCGCTCCGGCGGAGCAGATCGTCGCAGGTCGGCGGACGCTGGCCTCGACGGTGGGCGCACCTGCCTTGGATCTGTGCGTCTGTTTTCTTGCAACAGCCGTTGCACCCGTTGCCAAACTCCATCCTCCACGATAGCCGCGTGCTCGCCCGCGTAGATCTGGCCTTGGTGCCGGATCTTCCCCGTATAGATAACATTCGTCAGCAACCGCAACACGTCGGGGTACGCGTAAGGCCTGCCGGGGTAAACCCTGGCGTTTTTCGTGGTCCATCGTTTCGTGGTCCATTGTCGCTGCTGGACGTGGCTGAGCACAGAAAGCAATGACTTGTGCTGCAGATAAAGGGCAAAAATCGCGCGCACCTGTTGCGCCTCCCCCTCGTTCACCACTAGCTTTCGGCCGTCGACAGCGACGTCATAGCCCAGCACCGGTCTGCCGCCCACCCATTTGCCCTTGCGCCGCGCCGCCGACATCTTGTCACGTGTCCTCTCCGCGATCATCTCGCGTTCGAATTGGGCAAATGACAGCAGGATGTTTAGCGTCAGACGCCCCAACGACGCCGTGGTGTTGAACTGTTGGGTCACGGAAACCAAACTGACACCGTGTTTCTCGAATATCCCCATCAACCGCGCAAAGTCTAGCAGCGAGCGGCTGAGTCGGTCCACCTTGTAGACCAGGACGCAGTCGATGCTGCCGGCCTCGATATCGGCCAGTAGTCTCTCGAGCGCTGGGCGATCCAGGTTCGCTCCCGTGTACCCTCCATCGTCATAATGCTCCGCCACCGCCGTCCACCCGGCATGCCTCTGGCTGACAATGTAAGCCTCCGCTGATTCGCGTTGCGCATCCAGTGAGTTAAACTCCTGGGCGAGACCTTCCTCACTCGATTTCCGAGTATAGATCGCACAGCGCATCACTTACTCTCGCGATCCGAACCGGCCCGCAAGCGAAAGAAGGCATAGCCGTTCCAGTGTGTGCCGGTCGCCTGACGCACAATCGCGCTCAGCGACCGATAAATACGGTCCTGGTATTGGAACCCGCTGGCTAAAACTTGAACCACGACGAGCTGCCCTTTGAATTCCCGCCGCAGAAAGCTTCCCGGCGCTGGCAGCCGTTCATCACGGCCTGCCTTGCGTCGGCTGGTTAGCGTAGGCTCCAGAACCCGTGGGGCGGAGCCGACCAGATACGCTGGTGCCTTGATCCGCAAATCTGCGTCTTGGGCCAGCGCGAGAGCCTGCCGCCGCGCCTGTTCTGATAGATCTCCATAGGCGAGAGCTTGCAAACGCCACGCGACGCGTCGAAATAGGAATTGTTTGTGATTCGAGAGCGACCGCTGCCCGAATAATTCGAAATATCTGGCCTGCAGCTCTCTGACGGTGGCCAGCCGCAGTCGCTCAATCTCCATCAACACCGATGCTGTTTCCACTGTTGGTCCTCTCCGCCTCTCTCTTAACGAAAGCGCTCCAAAACTCAGTCTCGTCGGAAATCACTTAACACACTGTCCTATGAACGCTCTGCGCCGGCAGAAACGCAAGGTAGCGCGGAAAGTAACGCCAAACTGACGCGAAAATAACGCGGGGAAATTGCGTAAGGGTTCGCCGGACGCGCGGCTACAGGAAAACCAAACCGGCGCAACCCATGGCAAGAACCGGGGTTACAGGCGAGGCTGGCAAACTGAGCCGGTGGACTCTAGGAGCGGTGAGTCCTGAACTAGCGTCAGATTTGCGTTATTCTGACGCGACGCCGAGAGGTTGGCTCGTGCCGGTGCTCTCAGACACTGAAGGAGAGGGTATTATTTGGGGACCCGAAGAAATTGGGCCACCCTCCCGTTAACGCGCCTCGGATTTGCTTCTCGGTATGATGTTGGGGCTATTTGGGTCGTTCTCGCGCCGCGCCGTCAAGCATGCCAGAATTCAAAGTGACCACACTACCGAATTTTCGCCCACAACAGTTAGTGGGCCGTGCCTTTTCTCCGCTGCCACGCGAGTGCCGCTAAGCCCACGCCCAACAGGACCAGGACCTCGTTGGAAGGCTCCGGGACGACGGTGCCCGATAATGAAAAGCTGGCATTGAACGGACCCTGATGGGTGACATCGGTGCCGATTCGTTCCCAGTCCGGCCCTAGGGCCCCCGCACCGTCAGTACGTATCCAGCTCTGCAAATCCGTGGTCGGCCCGCCAGGGAATTGGAAGGCTGTTCCCTGGGATACAATGGGCTTCGGGGCCGAAAGCCAAAGGAAATTTCCACTCGCCAGGCCCACCTCGGGACGGAAGAAATCGTGATCAGTAGCTCCCACAGCGAAAGGCTCTGTGAAGGTGACGTTGAACTGTACTTCTTCCCCGGTGACCGCACCTTCGCCTCCAGTGAATTGATTGGGAAGTGCGTTGATGCCATTTACCACAGAGTTGGCGGCTGTGAAACTCGGATTCAGGATACTAGCCGAGAAGCCGAGCGACCCGAGCTTAGAGTCGAAAGCCGCGAACTGATTGTCACTCGGGGAATTTTTCCGCGTCAACACGCGCCCATCGGGCGGGTTGATTGAGTCCACAGGAAAGACGTGATACAACTCGATCTCGATCTGGGTGATGCTCGAAAGCGGCGCACCACTGGGCAGCAGGCCGGTAAACGTTGCCCCGCTGATCAGCGCATTCTGGCCGAGAATGAAATCGTCGGCGGTTTCCGTTTCGAGCGCGCCCGCACCGGCCGGACGTGATAACGTGGCAATCAAGCCATCGGGATTGCCTGTGCTGAATATTGTAACTGGCCCCCCGGCTGCGGTGGTAACCAGAGAAACGGCTACACCCGCTGTTGCGATGGAGCCGATAAGCAAACGTCGCATCCTCATTGTTTCGGTCCTCCAAATCTGGTGAACAAGAATATCACACCGATGATCTGACGTTAAGGGTAATAGCCATAACCTAAGGCCGCTCAGAGACCCTCAGCGCCCTTTTTTTCTTGTGCGCTTTCACCGTGTTTCTTTATCGGCCATCACCATCGATCGACTGGCGCCGGTCTGCGCTCATTCTCATTCTCTTCGCCTGCGCTCTAGCCAGTAAGAAGCACACCGTTATCTTGCTTGATTCGCATCCAAGATACTGCGCCGGCGGTGGAGATCCGGCCCTTGGCGGCCTATGAGAGTGTGGCCATCGGAGGTGCGCGATGACACCTGTGGAGCGATTACAGACCGCGTTGAACGGGCTGGGTCTGAAAGCGGTTGAAGCACGGCTGGAGAGTCTGCTCGAGCAGGCCTCCAAGAAAGAGCCGAGCTACGCCGATAAAGCAGAGCATAACGGAAGGCCCGAAGTAATGAACCGCCTATTGAGCGCTGATTTTCGCAAGCAACTCAAGCAGGCCGAAGTGATTCTCGGAACGGATGAAAAGGACGGCCATGAATTCGTGGTATTCGGCCAGTCTACCTTGGCGAGTATTACAGCATCCGGCAAGACGAGACATACCCTGACTCTGAGGGTCCCGATTCTACAGGCGACGGACGAACTAGTCTCCTCCTCTCCCAACCCGACTCCATCCGCGGCCAAGCGCTGCCTTGTCAAACGAGCACTTTGGAGCGATTACCCGAATTCTTTTCACTTATAAGAAAAGACCGAATTTGCATGACAAAGGTCTGGCGCCAAGCCATCGTCATTTAGCACGACAGCCCCGGCGCCTGGTAGGGTCGAGAACTGGCGCCTTTGCTCCTTAGGTTCGGCCTATCCATTTCTCCCCGTTTCCGTTGGGAGTGCCTCACTATCAACCGTGAACCGGATTCCAGCCCCCGCCACATCGCAGGTAGCGTGCGGATTTCCGGCACTACGCGCTCCTGTACAATTCACATCAAAGTTTATGAAACCTATCATACCGGAGCGACTGCCGAGTTCGACGGCCGATACGAAACGCAGTACTCCGAAAAGAGTCCGCGCATTTTGTACAGCCATTCCCTGCCCCATCGCTTTCAGCCGAAGCCTCGACGCTGACACGCCCGAGTCAGAGGGCGCCGTATCTTTTTCTCTACCCAGTCTCGGATATATGAGAAACACCGACTCGCATGGCCTATGGCAAAGTATTTCACCCAACCGCGCAGGATCGGGTTGATCTTCTCGATCACCCCTCCCACCGATGCGCCCCGCGAATTTCGCGGATCGGCGGCGGATCGCCGAGCCTCCTTACCAGATGAGGGTAAATGTGATCTCTGTAGAAGGGCACAGCCGCCGGCCACGATTGTCTGGCACCCAGCTTCGGTACCTGCGTTATGTCCCTTTGACTTTCGCGTCGTAGGGATTCATCCCACGCGCGTTCTTCACCGCCTTGATCAGGTCTTCAACTTTCACCGCGTCCGAGTCGTACTTCACCACGGCTTCTTTCTTTTCCAAAGAAACGCTGACTTCCTTAACACCTTTCACTGCTTCCAGTGCAGACTGCACTGTGGCTGCACAGCCGCCTCAGGTCATGCCAGTGATTTCCAAGGTGACGGTTTCTTCCTTTGCAGCCACGGACGGCAGAATCAAAGCCATCAAGAGCAGCACGCCCACCGCACCACTAATCGCTCTCGTCTTCATGCGAACACCTCCGGCGCAGATTATACCTCATCACTCCGCCAAAATCGGCCCCCAAAACTTCATGCAGAACTAACGTTCTTGTTTCACTGTTGAGCCTCGGGCACGAGAGCGGACATGCAAGGTTGAATAGTGTTAGCATCGCGCTGGAAGACTAGAGGGATATGCCGGCACCATTTGCATGCACGCCGGATAAAACAGGGGCACAGCATGATTGAGTCGTTCCAAGTTCCAATTCGCAGGAGATAAAGGAGAAAACGAATGAAGGGTTTTAAGCAGTTTATCATGCGGGGTAACGTACTTGACCTAGCAGTTGCGGTCGTGATGGGCGCCGCTTTCGGCGCTGTGGTCACGGCGCTCGTTAAAGACCTGATCACCCCCTGATCGCGGCGAGCGTTGGGAGGCCCGACTTCTCGGCGATCCAGTTCGAAGTCAACGCGAGCAAATTCCTGCTCGGGGACTTCATCAACGCTCGTCTCGTTCCTGCTTGTCGCGACGGCGGTGTACTTTTTCGTGATTCTCCCAATGAACGCGGTCATCCGGAAAACCGAAGTTCGGCGTGAGATTGGGGCCAAGGATTTGAGACAACAGGGAAATGGAATCAAACGCGACGGACAAACCAGTCCCGCGCGAGATCACCGCCCTGTTGTCGGATGAGCGGTTGATCCTGCGCGAGACGCAACGCGCCGTGACCCCGTTTGGCGGTGTCGCGGTTTTCATTTCGTTTCTCGGCAAGATCGGTTTTGTGAAGGCGGTTCGGGAGCACATGCCGATTCGCTGGCGGTCGCCGAATCACATCGATCCGACTTCCACCTTCACAGCGTTCCTGATATCGGTGCTGGTGGGAGCCAGACGCTTCGCGCATGCCAGTCTGCTGCGGGGAGATCGCGCGTTACATGCGCTCATGGGCCTGGAACGGTTTCCTACCGACGACACCATCCGCAATCTGTTTCGTGCATTCGGCATGGGCCAGGTCCAGCGCCTCTACGAACCACTGGCCGAATGGCAGATGCAACGTTTGCCGCAGCGCGAGGAGGGCTACACCTTGGACTTGGATTCGACGGTGTTTGAGCGTTACGGCCAGCAGGAAGGTTCGCTCAAGGGACACAACCCACGCAAACACGGACGGCCCAGCCACCATCCACTGTTGGCCGTGCTGAACGAAGCGCACTTTCTCCTCCACGGGTGGCTCCGCAGCGGCAACTGCGGAACCAGCCGGGGCGTGGAGGAGTTTCTCAAAGAAGCTCTCGCGCTGTGGGGACAGCGCGAAAAGATCCGCTTGCTGAGAGCCGATTCGGGCTTCTTCGATGACAAGCTGCTGAGCTTTTTGGAACAGCGCCTGCTGCCCTACATTGTAGTGGCGCGTCTCACCCCATGGGTAAAACGTGCCGCCCAGCGAGTGGAGCAATGGACGATGTTGGACGACGACTACGCCGCGGGCGAGTTTCGAATCCAGTTGCACGGCTGGAGTGTGGAGCGGCGGTTCGTGGCGATTCGCGAGCAGGTGCGCGAGGGTCGCGACAGCGTGGGCCGCAAGCTAATCGACGTGCCCGGCTATACCTTCCGCGTCTTCGTCACCAGTTGTGGCGACCCTCCGCAGGAGATCTGGCGGGGCTACAATCGGCGCGCCGACATGGAAAACCGCATCGCCGAGTTGAAGCACGACCTGGGCGCCGATGGCTTCTGCCTGAAACAGTTTTTCGCCACCGAGGCCGCCTTTCGCGCCGTGTTACTACTGTTCAACTTACTGGGGGAGTTCCAGCGCGCGGCTGGTTTGCCGATCTATCGCGAGCCCGCTACCATCCGGACTCAGGTCCTCACCTGCGGGGCAATTCTTGGGCGGACCGGCCGCCGACTGGTGATTCATCTGTCGGAAAGTTGGGGCGGGCTGAAGACGAGAATTCCCTTGCTGGACAGCATCTTGAACTGGCAAATCCCAACTTCACCGAAGTTGGATCCGTCGCTCATAACCTGATCCCGAACCGGAGCCCAAACCACTTTCCAAACCCGCGGACAGGAGGTTCGATCAACGTTCAACTTCGGAATTCAGGCTCATGGCGCGCATGCGGCGTGGTGAGGCCCCTCCAGACCCAACCATAAAAGAGTGTCCCGAGTGCCTCAGTATGATCCCGATTGCGGCAAAAAGGTGCGCGTTCTGTACTACGCCCGTAGGCAGCGCGGCAACCGGCAGATAGGCATCAACAGAGCTGGAAGGAATGGAGCGGAAGGATATCTTGTGCCCGGGGCGTCCGACCACGTGGTCTTCCGGGCCGAATTCGATTGGGACAGTCACTGGTCCGACACTTCGGACTGCCCTGAACGATTGGCCCAAAAAAGCAGCATTCGGACCCATGACTTCCAAGTTCATCGAACCCCGTATCCGGGGAGTTGAACCGTCAACGGGACAGCGAAGTCCCGGCCATGGGATCTTAAGGAGCGCGGCGGCGCTGCGACGGTCGTAGCGAGGGCGGTGCCCCCGGTAGCGGATGGTCGGCGAGCCATGTCCAGTTCATACGACGGGACAGTGCGCGTCTGGGACCTGGACTCGGGGAAGTGCAGCGCAACACTTCGAGGGCATAGTCAGCCGGGTAAGCCTTGAGCGTTTCCGCGGCGAGCGAGGTTTCGTTGGCTACTATGAAACGAGCGCGCTTTCGGGCGCTGGTTGCGCTGAACTCCGGGATGCAATAATCCGGAACATCGGATGGGTCGAGATTCCGTGGACTGCCTCACCACGCATCTTTAAACGGCTCAAGGAGGGTATCCTGGCGCTCAAGGACAAGGGGAAAGTCTTGCTACCTCTTGTAGAACTAAAGTAGCAGCTCGAAATGAGGCTACCTGACGAGCTGTTCACGCTTGAGGAGCTGCGAGCAGTTGTCGCACTTCTCGCAGGTCCCGGTGTTGTATGGCAACTGGAGTTCGGCGACTTCGTTTTACTCCAACCGGAGCGCATCAACGCCTATGCTTTTGCTGTCATACGGTCCGTACGGGCGCATTCAGATGAGATAGGGTGTATTTGGGAAGAACGCGTCTTGAAGGGAGAACTTGACTATCAGGACATGAAGCGTTTGCCCCACCACGATGAGTTCGCTCATCCGGCGTGGCCCCATCTCGCTCATCTAAATTGGCCCCACCTGATGTTGATATTCTGTCTCGGCCGATCCTTGAAGTCCAGCAATTCTTCAGCTTACGGTTGACAGATAACGAGCCTCGGCTCGAAGATGGAAAGCGATCGGTGAAGCGGAGGCTGGCTCTGCAGGAGTGCAACCTGCCAAGGAATAGCCGGTCGCAAACTCATCAAGACGATGAAACCCGGGGCGAAGCCGAACCTGCTTCGTCCCGGATCTTAGAAAGAACATCGGATTGATAGATTTGCTCATGCCTTATAAAACTCAAGCCCGCTAGCTTGCCACCACACTCCGAGGCGCAGCCGACCATAACTTACTATTTTTTCTTCCTCCTTTCCATCGTCCGGCGGAAGCGGAACGATTCGGTTCCTGTCTCGACGATGTGAGCCCGGTCTGTCACTCGATCCAGCAGCGCTTTGCACAAACGCGGATTCGGAAACACCGTCGTCCATTCCGAGAAAGGCAAATTCGTGGTCACAATCAACGCCGCTCTCTCTCGGCCCGCTCCGAAATAACCTGGAACAGAAACTCCGCACCGATATCCGCCAGCGGAACGTAGCCGACTTCATCGAGCGCGATCAGTTCGTACTTCTGCCATCGCGCCATCAAGCGCCGCACCTGATTATTCTGTTTGGCCTCCACTAACTCATTCACCAGAGCAGCCGCAGTTGTAAATCGCACACGCCTTTTCTGCCGGCACGCGGCGAGGCAGAGTCCGGTCGCCAAATGCGTTTTTCCGGTCCCGCATTCGCCGATCAACACCACCGGTTCGCTACGCTCGATATAGCCACCTTCGGCCAGTTCGCGAATCTTCGCCGCCGGAATCTGCGGCGCCTGGCCGAAGTCAAAATCCTCCAGCGTCTTGATGCGCGGCATCTGTGCGTCGCGGATACGATTAGCGATCGCGTGCCGGTCCCGTTCTTCACACTCCAGTGCCAGCAGAGCTTCCAGATACCGGATATGCGAATGGTTTTCCTTCACGGCCTGCTCGGCTAGTGACACGAAGTTCGCCGCGATCGCAGGCGTTCGCACCGCTTTACAATACTGCCTGACACTGGCCTGTTCGAGGGGCTCGCTCGGGTTCTTCACTGGATCACCCCTTTACGCGGCAGCGGAACGGCCAACAGCAGATCATACTCGTCCATCACCGGCTGTGGCCGCTCGAACTCCGCCAGCTCCTCGGATAACGCGATTGCAAAACGTCGGCGTTCCGCCGCATCCGGCATTCGCAGAATGTGCACCACGGCGGCTGCATCCGTGACCTCCAGCCGCAACGCTTCTTGCACTGCGGCGATCAGCCGATCCCATCCATCGTTCAGGCCGGCGCGCACGAGCGAGATCATCTCTCTGGTTCCACCGCTCCTGCCATGGCGTTGTTCGAGCTTTTTCCAGATCCGATCCAAACACTCGGGCCACCGTCCGGCCTGCCGCCATTGCTCCAGCGGCGTTGATCCCACCATCGCGCCTGGTTTCTTCTCCAGCACGTCGAGATAGTGTTCCAGGTTGAGAATCTGATGCCCGCGCCCATAGCAGCGCTGGTGTCGCGCGACGCATTCGCCGTCGTGCTCAATATCGATGTGCGATGGCCAGACACGGGCGGATACTCGCAACCCGGCCCAAAGCGGCGTCGAATACCAGTTGGCCTTCACTTTGACGCGACCATGGCCGTCCACCACCAGAGGGAACAGGATCTCGTCAACCGGGAACCGTTCCTCAGCCAGCGGCAGCAGATGCGATCGCTCCATCTGACTGGCTTCGCCTACCGTCATCTTCCTTCCGCTGATCGTCCGGCCGCGGCCCTCGATGCAGGCGGCCAGTAACTGTTCATTCAGGGCGGCCAGATCGTTTGCCTCCGGCACCGGCACCAGACAGTTCCGCCGATAACGGCCGACTTCGTTTTCGACGCCACCTTTTTCGTTGCCGCTTGCGCGGTTACAGTACTCGCTGCTGAACCCCCAATGCGAGCGGAACGCGATCACGCGGCTGGTCTCTTCGCGCCGGTATCCGCGAAGAATCTTCTTCACCGCAATGGTTAAGTTGTCATAACGAAGGATTCGGAAGACGCCACCAAAGTAAGCGAAGGCGAGCTCGTGTCCTTCCAGAAACGCCTGCTGCGTCGCATTGGTGTAAACCCGGTGGAAGGCGTCTCCCGACGCCCTACTCCGCATCGCGAAGAACTGCAACACGCAGTTCTCGCCGCTGAGTTTTGCCGTAGCCTCGAACCAGTCCACCTGTGCTTCCTGGCCGAGCTTGTAACTCTGCGGCACGAATACTTCACGGCCCACGAGTCCCAACTCCCGCTTCCGTGTGGCTACGTAGCGCCGCACCGTTGGCTCACTGACGCGGTGCTCGGGATGCTCTTTCCTGAGCCGCGTGAAGATGCGGTGGGCCGTGTGTTTCTGTTTCCGGGGCGCGTGGCGGTCTTCCTCCAGAATCCGGTCGATAACCTCCTTCAGTGGCCCCAGCCGCGGGTGCTCCCGATCTACCTTCTTGCGTTCTGGTGGGATCGCGCTGTCGATCGCCTGCCGCACCACCCGGCGATGCACCCCATGCTTCTTCGCCAATCCCCGAATCGTCTCTCCGGTTGCGTGCCCGCGCCGGATCTCTTCGAATAGCTCCACTTTGTGCCTCCTGTCCATGCCGGAATGGTTTCATTCCGGGCTGTCCAGGTGGGGCCAAATTAGATGATCGAAAGGGGCCAATTTACGTGAGCGAACTCAGTTACAGTGGGGAAGGGCGTCATTACTCAATCTTCCTACGCGACCTACTCCAGAAAACCGAACGCATAGCGAACGCTTGATCGTCGTTCCAGCCAGACCAGCAATCTGCCGAAGCGATCCAGTTTCCAAACCAGCACGCCATCAAATCGGCAGCTGGCGGGCATCGGCCATGAGCTTAACGAGAGACGATTGGCTTTGGCCCCGCTCATGGTGTCCTGATCCCCCGGCGCTCCACATGCTCCGTGCTGATCGGGCTGTGCTGACGCGCCGCGGGCGTAGATGGCGGCTTTCATTCACCACTTTCAAACGGGCTTCGTCAGGGACTTAGCTGGTGATGACTCGTCGGAAACTTCCGGCAGGTGAACTCATAAAAATTCTTGATATCGAAATGAGTGTCCTAGGAATTACTCGGCCAGCACCTTATGGACCAACTGCACAGCCATCGAACCTTCGCCTACGGCGGAGGCGACGCGCTTCACGCTACCCGCTCGGATGTCACCAACTGCGAAGACACCAGGACGACTCGTTTCGAGCAGGTAGGGAGCACGGCGTAGGTGCCATTCGAGGCCCAGCTCTGCGCCCGTCTTGATGAACTGTTTATTGTCCAAGGCGAGGCAGCCTCCAAGCCATGCGGTATTGGGATTGGCGCCGGTCATTACGAAAAGATGGCGAATTTTATGGACCTCAGTTGAGCCCGTCCGCGTGTCTCGCCACCGAATTTGTTCCAGGTGTGACTCCCCATCGATCTCCTCGATTTCGGTCGACGGCTTGAGGGTAATCTCCTGACAGGCTTCAATTCGGGAAATCAAGTACCGCGACATGGTCTCGGCGAGCCCAACTCTGCGAACAAGCAGGTGTACGTGCTTGGCGAATCCCGCGAGGAAAATCGCAGCCTGACCGGCTGAATTTCCTCCTCCAACAACAGCGACTTCCTCATTGGCACAAACGTGGGGTTCGACCTTGGTCGCGCCGTAGTACACACCCACGCCCTCGAACTGATTAATTTTCGGGAGATCCAATTTTCGGTACTCCGCGCCGGCTGCCACGATAACCGTGCGGCCCTGAACTGAGCCTCCAGGGTCCAATTCGATTGTGTAAGGAGGGTGGTCGCATTTGAGCGCCCGAGCGACGCGCGCAACCAGGATATGTGCACCAAACTTCTCGGCCTGCACGAACGCGCGGCCAGCAAGATCCTGCCCGGAAATCCCCATAGGGAAACCAAGGTAGTTTTCGATGCTGGAACTCGCTCCGGCTTGGCCGCCCGGTGCGTTGGCTTCCAGCACAAGTACGTTCAAGCCTTCCGAAGCTCCATAGACGGCCGCAGCAAGCCCGCTCGGACCCGCGCCCACCACGATCAAGTCATATATGGCATCCTCGTCGATTCCAGCATTCAAGCCAAAGCATTCGGTAGTGGTTCAGTTTGAAACTGAACCACTACCAAGCATTCTGCTGCCTCCAAATTGCTTGGATTCCGAAGAACTAGTTCCCCGCGGCAAATCAATACCGGAATATCTGTCATGCGAATCCCGAAGTGATCCAGCATCGTCTGCACGTCGGGATCATGCTCCACGTCGATATAAGTGTGCGGATGGCCGTTCCGCGAGAGAAAGCCCTTCAGGCGTAGAGTGTCGGCGGAATGACTGGATCCGACCAGCACGGCGTCGCCTACGGAGTTGGCTATGAGGTACACGCGGCGCAGTACGAATGCACGCAGAAGAACTTCACCAAGCCTAGCGTCGGTCTGCATGACCTGGCGGAGGGATGTCCTACCGAGTTCAAGGACCACACTCGCTTCGCGCGCACGGCAGCGGACCAAGCTCCTCCGGCCCGAGAGTTGATTCACTTCCCCGGTGAATGCCCCCGGTCCAAGGACTCGGAGTACGCTCTCACCATCGTTCGAAACACCAACGAGTTCGATGCTTCCTTCGAGTACGATGAAGACACCGTGTTGATCGTCTCCTCGATCGAACAGGATCTCACTGGGCTGCGCGTGGCGCCGCGTGCTAAGTGACGCAAGCCGCTCGATTTGCGCGCCGCCCAGCGTCGGGAACATCGCATCCGGTGGTTCCGGTGTTTCTGGCATAACTTTTCCAAAGGGCCCTGGAATGACTTCATCACCATAACACCACATTTCGGTGTTTCCATCTCCATGAACCCTCGTTGGGGCAAACGGAAACTAGCGAGCGCTACAGATGTTTGAATGCGTTAGGCATCGCCAGCAAAGGTTTGTCGATGAACGGTGTCAGCAACACCTAAGCTGCCATTCGTTCTTTCAAGCGTGCGTCTGAAAACGAACCTGAAGGTCGCCGGGACCACGCGGCATCCGGCAGCTCCTGGAAGCCGTGATCGACGTTCAGATCACCCTGGTTCGCTCGTCCGTCGACATTCCCATTGCGACCCTTTGTATCGAGCCACAAGCCCACGCTTCAACGACCGAACTCAGAAGGCCCAACCCATGTCTGACATAAAAACGGTAAACGCCGCCACTTATGACGAACAAAGTTCTCCCGGTCGCAGCTGTACTCCGCAAGAACTTCGTCCGAGGCTTGCAATCCTGAGCGTTCGCGTCGCGCTCATCGATTTCCGCCCGTTGCACAGAGCTTAGCGGTCCTTTTTCAAGAGAGGGCTGCCGCGTCGTTTCGGAAGTTTATCGTTTGTAGATCGTGCCGCCTTTCATCACGAACACCACCTTCTCGAGAGCCCCGATGTCCTGCAGTGGGTCTCCGGGCACCGCGACGATATCGGCGAAGTAGCCCGCTTTGAGAGCGCCGATCTTGTCCTGCCAGCCGAGCAGCCGGGCGCCATGCAGCGTGCCCGCCTGCAGGGCGGCCAGCGGCGACAGGCCGTATTTGACCATCAGCACGAACTCGCGGGCTTGTGTTCCATGCGGAAATGGACCGACGTCGGAACCCATCGCCATTGGTACGCCCGCCGCGACCTGCGCGCGGAATTCATGCGCGTGAAATTCTAGCATCGCGCGCTCGTGCCCCTCCGCCTGGGGCGATGGTGCGTGAGCGGCAAAGTATTCAAAGATCGTAAAGGTGGGCACGGCGAAGATCTGTTTGTCGCGCATCAGCCGCATGGTCTCTTCACTAAGTTGGAATGCATGATCGACGGAAGCTACTTCGGCGCGCGCGGCATAAAGCGTACCCGGCTCTCCAGTAGCGTGCACGGCCACCCGTTTGCCCAGGCGCGCCGCTTCTTCCACGGCGGCGCGCAGCTCGGCTTCCGTGTATTGGTGTGGCGTGGAGAACTTTCCGTCCCGCATCGTATCCTGGCCAGTTTCGTAGATCTTGATAAAGTCGGCGCCTTCTTTAATCTGGCCTCGGATCACCGTAACCAGTTCCGCGGCGTTGTTGGCCCAAGTAGCGTTGGGCAGCACATGCTGGGCAGGGTTGTAGCCGATGGCATCTTCGTGGCCGCCCAGAATGTCCACTGCATTGCCGCTGATTCGCAGGCGCGGCCCGGGCACCAGCCCCTGATCGATGGCGTTGCGCACCGCGGTATCGGCCGAGCCCGCGCCTTCGGTCCCCATGTCGCGCTCGGCCGTGAAGCCCGCCATCAGGTCGGCCTTCGCGGCGAGTACGGCGAGGATGGTCCTCTCCGGCACGGATTCTTCGACGGTCTGCAGGCCCTCATTGCCGGGATGCAGAAACAGGTGCACGTGCGCGTCGATCAAGCCCGGCAACAGGGTGCGGTCGCCCAAGTCGATCACCTCGGCGCCGGCTGGATGTGTGACGCTCGCGCCCACCGCGACAATATGTTCGCCGGTGACGAGCACCTCGCCGGGTCGCAGTATCTTTCCGGATTCGATATCCAGCAGGCGCGCGGCCCGCAGCACAATGGGAGTCTGGCCAAAAGCGGCGCCGCTGAGGAGCAGAGCACCGAGGAAGCGGAGTTTGGTCATGAGGAGATGTTACCCCACGGCCGTAGGTTGCAGTCGGAGCGGACCAGCAAAAAGGAGACCGTCCCATTTTCGTTGCCCCGTTGGAATGGTCGAACGCTCAGCCAACTTCTCCACCGGAACGGGGACCGGCTTCACTGTCCCCTAACCCAAACTCTCCCCAACCTATCGCTCCGCCCGTCGTGGACAGTGCTGCCTGTCCCCGTTCTTCCTCTCGATTCTGTTCCGTGTTCCAGTATTGCGATAGTCGTCCGTGAGCGTGCCGGAAAGTATTCGCCAGGGGAGAGGCGACCAGGGGAGATCCCGGGGTCGCGGTAGGGACGCCCATTGCTGAACGCCCCCCGCACAGATCCGTACGGGCGCTACTAACGCATACGGCTCCTACCTTGGATGCGTGGCGTCAAAGCGAACACTCGGGTAGGGATGAAACCAACTGGGCCGGGGCAGCCAGCGATGGGTGAGTCGAGTGAACCGGGCGATACTCAGCTGGCCTCTTTGGCTGCGCCGTTTCAGCACGTGCCTCCAGTACCAGCCGATTCGTTCCCGGAATCGTAGCAGGGCTCGTTGGTTACCCGGCACCGCGTGATATTGGTAGTAACCTTTGAGCACCCGTCTTCGCGGCCTGATCGATGCTCTCCTGCGCCGCTCCTCCAACTTGCCGGTAATATCTGGGGCAAGTCAGGAGGGCCATGCCGCAACTGATTCTGAACTTCAACGACATCCCGATTCCGGAGACGCACCTGTGGGAGCAGCTCGACGACGAGCAAACACGGATCGTCATCGAGACCCTGGCGCGGCTCCTTGTCCAAGCAACCCGCGACCAGCACCAGGAGCGGACCAATGACTGATCCCTCCAAAATCAAACCTACGACCCAGCGCGCAGCCTGCGTTTACATTCGCCAGTCCACACCGGGCCAGGTCGAGCATAACCGGGAATCTACCGCCCGCCAGTACGCCCTGGCCGATAGGGCTGCTCAACTGGGTTGGCCCAAAGAGCAAGTGGTCGTCATTGATGAAGATCTGGGGCTGTCCGGTTCCACCACCGACAAGCGCTCCGGGTTCGCTCGCCTCACCAGCGAAGTCGCCCTGGCTCACGTGGGCATCGTTCTGGGCCTGGAAGTTTCTCGCCTCGCGAGGAACAACGCGGATTGGTATCGTTTGCTGGAACTCTGCGGCGTCACCGATACTCTCATTGGCGACAACGACGGCGTTTATCATCCGGCGCTGTTCAACGATCGACTGCTGCTGGGACTAAAGGGCACGATGAGCGAAGCCGAGCTACACATCATTCGCGCCCGCCTGGACGGAGGCATCCGCAACAAGGCAGCTCGCGGGGAACTGCGCCGCGGCTTGCCCGTGGGCTTCATTTGGGGAGACCAGGATGGCGAAGTCTTATTCCATCCAGACGAGGCAGTTACCGGCGCCATCCGCGCGGTTTTCGAGCGGTTCGCCGAGTTTGGCTCGGCGCGACGGGTCTGGCTCTGGTTCCGTTCCGAAGGTCTGTCTTTTCCGCTGCAGACGATGCCCGCTGGCATGCCTGGTCCGATCCGCTGGGTGACTCCAACCTACCACGCACTGCACCAAATCCTGACCAATCCGGTGTATGCTGGCGCTTACACCTACGGCAAGACCAAGTACGAACGCTACATTGATGGAAATGGCGCTGTCAGAAAACGCATTCGGCATTTACCCATGGATCAGTGGTCCGTGCTCATCCAGGATCATCATCCTGGCTTCATCGATTGGGTCACCTTTCAAGCCAACCAGGCACGGCTCGACTCCAACACCCGGCCCAAACCGCATCAGGCTGGGGGCGCGGTGAGAGAAGGATCGGCACTGCTGCAGAGCCTCGCCACCTGCGGGCACTGTGGCCGCCGTCTGCATGTTCATTATCGCGGCCGCAACTCGGCACCGGGTTATCATTGCGCCGGCAAAGACCTCGTTAACGGACGCGGTGTGTACTGTCTCAATGTCGGCGGAATGGTGATCGAGCAAGCCGTGGCCAACGCTTTCCTCGAAGCCGTTACACCGGCGGCCGTAGAAGCAACCATGCTGTCGGTCCAACAGCTCCAAGCGAATCACGATGCTGCGTTGTCGCAGTGGCGGCTGGAAGTGGAACGGACGCGTTATGAGGCGGAGCGAGCGGAACGCCGATACCGGGCCGTGGAGCCGGAAAACCGCCTTGTTGCTCGCGGCCTAGAAACCGAATGGGAGAATCGCCTACGCGATCTGGCCGCCGCCGAAACAGAACTGCGCCGCCGCGAGCAACAGCGGCCCAATCCAATTGGCCCCGAGCAACTCAAACGCATTCAGATGCTCGGCGCCGATATTCGTCAAGTCTGGACTGCGCCGGCCATCACGGATCGCGATCGCAAGGAACTCCTGAGAACGCTGCTGGAAGAAGTCATCCTGCATCTCAAACGAGCCGAAGGTCACGCGCACCTGACTCTGCGCTGGCGCGGCGGCGCGATTACGATGCTGGATGTCCCTATTCCGCGATTCAAGCCGATGGGACCGCGCACCGACGAAGATACGATCTCGCTGCTCCGGCGTTTGGCCGCTCTTTATCCGGACGAAGTTATCGCAGGAATCTTGAATCGTCAGGACCGCAAAACAGCTACCGGCGAACGCTTCACCGCCAATCAGGTCGGCAGCCTGCGACGATACCGCAACATCCCGCGATTCCAGCCGTCATCCGCTGAGCCGCCCTCTGGCGAGCTCGCTTCGATTCGCAAAGCGGCGCAGATTTTGGGCATGAACACATCTTCGATTCATCGCTGGCTGGCCGATGGTTTCATCGCGGGCGAGCAGGTCACGCCAGGTGCGCCTTGGCAGATTCGGATCACCGATGAGTTGCGGGCGCGCATTGTGCAGCAGGCACCACCGGAATACCTGCCGATGCTGGAGACCACCATGAAACTCGGCGTTTCGCGGCAGACGGTGTTGCAGCGTGTAAAGCGAGGCGAGCTTCAAGCCGTGCTGTTAAGACAAGGCCGGCGTAAAGGCTTGCGAATCAAAGTGGTCGATCAGCAGCCAGCGCTATTCGAACAACTTTCATGAACCAGGGGGCAGTATGAAGCCGTATCCAAGAACCCACGAATGTCCGCGTCCAGAATCCAGTTCACCTTCTTGCGTTGGATGCCCACATTCAGCGCGTCCAGCGCCTGATGCGGGCTGCGCCCGGGCCGGAACCCGTAGCTGAATCCCCGAAAATCGACCTCGTATATCTGATTGAGAACCGACACCACTGCCTGTTGAACAATCTTGTCCTCCAGCGCCGCAATGCCGATCGAGCGTTGTCGCCCGTCCGCCTTCGGTATGTAGATCCGCCTTGAGGGCTGTGCCCGATACGCTCCCCGATGAATCCGGTCTTTCAAATCGGCCAGCCGATCCTCCAGACCTTCTTCATACTGCCGCCACGTTACCCCGTCCACTCCCGGCGCAGCCTTCCGCTGTAAGGCTTGAAAGCTGGCTCGGAGCAGATCCTGAGTTACGTGGTGCAGCAAAGTGGTGAACTGCTCTTTCTTCCTTTCCCTAGCTGCTTGACGCACACCCTTCAGGCCCTGGGACACGCCGCGCCCGTCCTGTGCCGGTGGCGTGTGTACCTGACTGGTGTTCTCCTTGGTTCGCACCCTTCCCTCCATCCCCTCCGCGGCTTGGGCCTGTTGCTCCGTTGCTTTGTTCGGTGACTTCATTGGTACTTCGATGCGATCCGACTCCTCATCGCCGTTCATGCCGGTATTACGGCCTAAGCCTTTTCCGGCCGGACTGCCCGTTGAAAGCGGCGGTCAGCAATGAGGTCTCCCGGTTCTCGTGCATGTTGTTTCTCAGCGTGCATGGGGTCTGCGACTACGTGGGACCGCTATCGAACTCGCGTTTTCGTCCGTTCGCGTGTGGCCTTCCCCTTCTGTCCACAGGGTCGGCGTCCCAGTTGCGTTCTCGAAGCTCAATACCCAGCCCGCTGATACCTCTGTCTACGCTTCGGCTCACACCTCGCGATGGGAGCCGCAAGACTCGAGGCCAGGTGGTTCGCTACTCCTTTCCTGTAGGACTCTTTCATTCCCTACTACATGCCGGTTTATCCCGGCGCTCGGACAGTGCGCCTCGTTATCTGCTGCGGGATCGTGACCAGATTTTCGGCAAGGACTTCGTCGACCAGGTGAAGGCATTGGGTATCAAACAAGTGTTATCGGCGCCGCGAGCTCCGTGGCAAAGGGCCTACATCGAACGGCTCATCGGGTCCATTCGCCGCGAGTGCCTGGATCATGTCATAGTATTCGGCGAAGGCTCTCTGCATCGGACACTCACGGCGTACTGCGCTTATTACCATAGGTGGAGAACTCACTTGGCGCTCGACAAAGACGCACCGCAGTCCCGAAGAATACAGCCTCCAGCAGAGGGTGCTGTGATGGAACTTCGTGAAGTGGGCGGTCTGCATCATCACTACGAACGCCGTGCCGCCTAACGCGCATCCGGTCAGACGCCAGCACCCGATCGAGTGCCTGCAGAAGATCCGCAGCTTCTCGTGGTAGTCCGCCGACGCCGCGATCTATGTACCACTCGGCACCTTGACGAGTCCTCTCACTAGACGAGCCGACTCACATGTTTTTGCCTCGCTCGTACTTTTGGTTTTTTTTTAGGCACAGTGGCGTGGGGATACGTTCGCGGTGTTCTTTGCGGTCTGGCGGCGAGGTTCCTCTTACGACGCTCAGCCGGCTATGGGCAAAAGCAAATCCGGTGGCGCTCTGGTCGTGGAAAGCCTATTTCTTCCTGCTGGCGAGTTACACGCACCGCGCAACGTGAGCTGTGCGGCGTTGCTCGGCGTTCTTTGAGGTCAAACGAGGTTGTGGCTACACACAACTGACGGCGACCGGGAAGAAACGCGCCGATTCTCCTCTCTTCCCGCCAGGTTGAGGGGTCCACAGTGAGGGATCGCGTACCCCACCACCCCACGCACAGGCATTGTCCATATCTCCATTTCAACCACTTTCGCGATCTGGAAACCTGCCGTCGTGACGACCGCCTCGACGTCGATCGGTTGACAGTCCACGATATGTGGGAAGTGCCGATGCATCCACACGTACGCTTTCTCCAGCGTAGTGGTGTTCTGCCCTTCCTTTACGGTCGCCATGGAGAGGACTCCTATACGTCCGCCCGGCCTCAGCACGCGTTTGCACTCCGCAAGCACCCCAGGAATTTCCTCCAGCGGAAACAACTCAAGCATGAAGCTCGTGTACACAGCATCCACGCTCGCCTCCGCCCACGGTAATCCTCGCGCATCCCCGACTCGTAGATCCAGCGGCGTCTCGATGTTCCTGTTGGCGAGCTTGCGCTGCGTGATTTCGAACATGCCGTCGGAAATATCAATACCCAGTACACGCCCTGTCTCGCCAACGAGGTCTGCGATGTCCATGATCTCACTACCGGTGCCGAAGCCTAGTTCAAGGACATGCTCCCCCTTTTGGAGCTCAAGTGCATGCAGCCCCGCCAGCTTCGCAGTACGTTCGTTGGCATCGGTGATAAGGTCATAAGCTCCGCTGATGCGATCGTAGAACGCCTTGTTCGATTCGTGGCGAGACGACGGTGTCATCGTAGCGATCGGCTCAATGGAGGCACGACGTAAATGAACATTGTATCGTTCCACACACCGCAACCTGTTGCAACTCGAAACACGGCTGCCGAGACTGACTGCCAAACTGAACCAGCAGGATCTTCATCTCCAGTTCTGGTAGCTACAAGCCATACACCAAACGGCAGGTTGGCCTCTCCCGCCTGTTTCGCTGGTCGATAGTTCCAACGGCCACCGCGAAAGCGGTTGTACGGCAATTCTTGCATTTGTCGAGGGCAAGCCTTGCATGTACTTGCCGTACTTATGCCTGTAGGCTAACGGCAGAAAGAGATCAGGCCTGTCGCCTATACCGGGAGCTGGCCCATGATTGACAAGTTCCTGTGAGGGTCGAGGCCGTCCGTCGTCATCGATCCCATTGCAGAGAAACCGTTCCGAATCTTCAACCCCCGTTGTAGGACGACAACTACGTGAAGGCCGTGATCTTCGGTATAAGCGTCCGGTCAGGAACTGTTGGCGCGGGCCGCGCCCATGACGGTATCCCTGAATCTTGTGCGCAGTGAAGCGAAACTCACGCTGCGCCTGCGCGTGCAGCGAGCACGCAAGAAGTGGAGGCTGAAACAGCACCGGCCTGGGAACGGCCCGCAAAGTGCCCCATATTCGGCATGCGCCTAACTTATCTCCTAGTGGCGACTGCTTCGATTCTTGTAGTGGATGGCGCTGGCGCATCCCGACCGGCGAGAACGCGCGCTGGTGCGCCGGCCGCCGGGAGTCTTGCTGGGAACGAGATAGAGGACTCAACGAAGACTGGGGCGGTGGGGCCGGAAGCGACCGGGCCAAGGGTAGTGCGGGCGCAGATTCTCCTGGACCGAGCCAGGTTCTCGCCAGGCCAAATTGACGGCGTCTATGGCGACGATTTCGGCATTGCCGTCAAGGGATATCAGGAAAACCATGGTCTAAAGCCGACCGGCACAATTGACGCGGAGATGTGGCGACTCCTCGATAGCGATGCCGGCCCTCTTCTGTTGACCTACACGATCACCAAGGCGGATGAGAAAGGCCCATTCCAACCGGCACCGGCCGACATCCAGGAAAAGGCGAAGATGAAGTGGCTTGGCTTCGAAACGCCGGGAGAGGAACTAGGCGAGAGGTTCCATTGCTCGCCAAAGCTGTTGGCCGAATTGAATCCCGGCGAAAAACTGGACACGGCGGGGGAGCGGATCACCGTGCCGAATGTTCGGCACGCCGCTATGCGCCTGGCGTCACGCGTGGTGGTGTCGAAGTCAAAACGCACGGTAATCGCCTACGGCGCCGGCGGCAAGGAGCTGGCGCAGTATCCGGCCACGATCGGCGGCCCGCACGATCCGCTGCCGATTGGTCATTGGACCATCACAAGCGTTGTGCACTATCCGTGGTTCAACTATGACCCGGAACTCTTCTGGAACGCGGACCCAAGAAAAGCGACAGCGATACTCCCGCCCGGTCCGAGAAACCCCGCCGGCGCAGCATGGATCGGCCTCTCGAAAGAACATTATGGAATCCATGGGACGCCGGATCCTGGGCATGTCCGGCACGGTGAATCGGCCGGGTGCATCCGGATGACGAACTGGGACGTGGCTAATCTCTCGCACATGGTTCGACGGGGCACGCCAGTTGTCCTGGAGGAGTAGCGCTGAGGCTTTCAGCTTTCATTGCCGGGTTGTTCCCAGTGTTAGTCGCGGTTGGCGGGACCTCCCCTATCGTCGAGATGACTCCACCCATCGGCGGGCTCGCTCTCGCGAATCTGCGGAACATGTTCGAAGAGGTTCACAACGGACATCGGCATCAGGCGATCGACATTATGGAGCCGAGAGGGACACCCGTGCATGCGGTGGTATCCGGAACCGTCCGCAAACTTTTCCTCAGCAAACCGGGCGGTAACACGATATACGAGTTCGACGAAATGGGAGTGTATTGCTACTATTACGCGCACTTGGATAGGTACGTGGAATGGCTGCGTGAGGGAATGCAGGTCGAGCGTGGGGACGTCATCGGTTTTGTGGGATCGACCGGAAATGCGGATCCGCGCGCGCCTCACTTACATTTTGCGATCTTCGAGTTGGGGCCGGAAAGGCTGTGGTGGAGGGGGAAGGCCATTGACCCATATCCTGGCCTGGTGGCCGCGGTGAAGCGGGCAAAATAGCTGCCAGCATTTTCCAAGGTGTTCGTATCCTCATTGCACGCTCGCGCGATTCGTATTGAGGTAATTCAACTTTCTCCTTCCATTCTTCCACACCGAGAAGCTGCTCAATGAAGACCCGCCTTTCTTCGGGAGAGAAGTCAAGACTCTTGCGTAGTTCATCTTGATCTGAGAAGAAGATATTCCGGAACAACTCTACGTCCACTCCCAGGAGCGCTACTAGTTTTTCCGTGACGGTACGGATCCCAGATGCCAGTGTCGTGTCGCCTTGTTTCAGACTAACCTCGCGGCCCGGAAGGCACCGCCGCAAGAAGTATTCGACCTGTCGATGGCAAATTACTGAATTGGCCAAAAGCGACGTGGGGTAATATGGAGTAACAATGTTACAGAGGCAACGGCAGGCTAGTTTTTAGAGGCGATTTGGAATTCGCCATGGACACGGTAAAACAGGGACCGTGCCTGGGCGAGCAGCGAGGTTGTTAGCCGGCGTTTTCTGAACGACGCGAATTACGACGAGCTAACCAACCAATCGCAATTACGCCCAAGCCAAGCAACCCCGAGTAGCCGGGCTCTGGCACGCCAGTCACGCCAACAAGCACGCCAGGCACGTTATCACTCCCGGCGGTTCCGAAGGAGAAGAAAACATCATCGATCACAGAAGAATCAGTTACACCCGTCACGTTCAGGCTAAGACTCAGTCCACTACCGCCTGGCAGCGCAACAAAATTCGTCAGAAACGGGTTGTGGCCACTATTCCCTGTGATTGAGTTGTTGGCACCTGAGTATGTGCCGAGATTGGGAATGATGGTAAAGCAAGCCGAGTCTTTGCATTCGGAGGGCATTCCTGTTTTGCCTAGCCCATCCAGATGGAGGCCGGTAGTGCCGTCTGGGAAGGGACCTCCGCTGACATTCGAGATGCCCCAGTTTGGATCTAGGACGAAACCATTATCGGTAAAGGAACCATCGCTGGCCACCGTTCGCGAGGATCCGACTTGCGAACTCAACGTCACGTCGGGTGTCGAGATCCCGTCTATGCTAAAGAACACACCACTCAGCACTTGCCCGGCGTCCTTGAAGTCGGCTGCAGACGTGAGGTTCGCCAACGTGTTGACAAAGATGGAACCGCTCACGGTGCTGAAACTGACCTCGGCTGAGACTGGCGCTCCACCCGCATCGGTGGCGCCACTTTCGGTGACGAACGTATACGAGTTGGCATGGCAAATGGTGTAGGACAGGGCCACACTCAGAATTCCTACCAAAATCTGCTGTTTGATCACCTCTACCAAACGCATGCTACTCTCCGATAACGTATCGAACACATTATAGAAACGCGACGGAGATTAAAGAAGGAATAAATAGCGTCGAAGTAGAGCAAAAGTACCATATTGTACACTCGGGTCCTGGCATCAAGGATAAGGATAGGGATAGGGATAGGGATATGGTCCTCGCGGGCGGGCCGGCTCAACTGAAGCCGGTTAGGCTCCGGTAACCGATCCTGACACGGTCGTGGCAGTGCAGCGGTGGATGATTTTATGGTGCCATTGGTTATCGTTTGCCTTGCACGCCCTCGATCATTTCGACCCAAGAGTTAATTGTGAGATCTTCCCGTTGCACGTTGGCGATATTGGGTCGCACTTCATCCTCATACCTCCGCCTCAGCGTCTCCGAATTCAAAGAAACTCTCAACGCGAGCTGCCTCACGTCTTCCCGGTCTTGGGGGAAGTCGCGCTGCAACTTTGATAACGCGAGGTCATACGGTTCCAGGGTGGAGAGATGCAGCCGCGTGTACGTGAAAGGAAATGTCTCAATGGGCCGATCAAGGTAATCGTGGGGCAGATAGACGACGCCAAGGTTGACTAACTGGAGATAAACTCCGTGTTTCCTATAAAGGCGTGAATTCGGCCCTGCCAATGACAAGAGTCGAGAGCTAAAATCTCTCGGCACAACGGGGAGGAAGTCAATATCATAGGTCGGGCGCACGAGGCCGTATTGCACAGTGAAAGCGAAGCCACCAATACAGTGCAGATTCACCGCCTCATCCAGTTGGCTATCCAACTCTGTCAAAAACGAATGCCACGGCGCGGGCGGCGGTCCACAGGTGGCATAGCTCAGATGTTCCGGCACAGAGTTCTTGCCGAATTTACCGTGAGCATTATAGAGCAGAATGTCCTCCGCTGTTCCCGTCCAAGCAGGCAGTTCAAGATTTGGCAGTCGCAAATGTCACCATTAGTCGTCGCCGCGAGGAGGTAGAGGTTGAGGATTGATTCCAGTCTTCAAATTCGTTTTGGTTTTCATTAGCTTTCTCATTTCGAATCTTCTTAAACGCAGTTCTTATGCCAACCGTTAACACGCCCCGCAGCATCACTTAGCAGATTGCCTCAAAGCCATTGTGCTGAAGGGGAGTGGCGGCTGGGGCACGACGCCTTGGAACCTACCGAGCTACCCTCGCGTGCTGCTGGCTACTATCTATTCGGATAGCGCGGTGAAGGAAACGGATAGCCGGGAGGGGGTCAAGGGCGGAGAGCGTTGGGCGGTATGGTGAGGATCAGTCAACTTCTGAAAAAAACATTGGTGAAAGAATTGGGACAAAAGGAGAGGCTCACTAGGTAATCAACGCGATGATCCGGAATTACACTCAAGAAAAACATGCCTGGCGTACAACATTACGTCTCAATTTTCTGAATAGGCTGATGCCGCCGTAGGCCTTGTCAGGAGAGAACTTCCAGTTCGACGAAGTTCTGGGGCGCTCTCGACCGGAGAGCGTTGAGTAGATTCTACGGCTCGCCATCTCGTCAGTTTTCATTGTCTTTCTCCTGGACGCGGCCATGTTCCGGACTAGGTTCTATGCGAGATATCTGGAGCCTGTCATTCGCCAAAAATGCGTCCGCACCCATGTCACTACGCTGCAACGCGTTCATAGCGATGATGCAGGCCGCCCACCTGAGGGATTGCGATAATCCTTCCTGTGCTCGACACTTGCCGAGGGAATGGACATTGCTTGTCGAGCCCCAAATGGGTTCGGGACCTATGGTAGTAACCGAAATACGAAGCCAGGGCTCGCTTCAGATGCCTGGCGTTCAGGGTGACGAAATGGTTCAAGCAGTCTCTTCGTATCGAGCCGATCAGTCGTTCGACATACGGATTCTGCCAGGGACTCCTGGGCGCGGTGAGTACTTCTCCAATGCCCATTGACGAGATCCGCACACTGACGTCGTCGCTGTAGATGCTATCGCGATCGCGAATGAGATATCGCGGCGCATCCCGATCGGCTAAGGCCTCGACGATTTGTTGCGACGTCCAGGCTGCCGTCGGATGCTCGGTCACATTGAAATGCAGCACCTGACGACGGCGGTGCTCCAGCATGACGAATACGAAGAGCACCCGCATGGTGACCGTCGGCACGGTAAAGAAATCAATCGACACCAATTGGCCGATGTGGTTGTGAAGAAATGTCTTCCAGGTCTGAGTCGGCGGCCGGCGGAGTGTGCGGAGAATTCGGGAGACCGTGCGCTCGGAGAGGCTGTGTTGCAAAAACGCAGTGAACGATTCTGATAGGCTGCAGTATATTCCATGATCAAGCCGCGGCCAGCGTTGTTTAAATGGCGCCACTTCGAACCCGAGATCATTGTTTGCGCGGTCCGTTGGTATTTGCGGTTCTCGCTTTCGTATCGGGACGTCGAGGAATTGCTCGTGGAACGAGGTCTCCCTGCTGACCACACCAGCGTTTGGCGCTGGGTGCAGCGCTACTCACCCGAACTGAACAAGCGATGTCGGCGAGAATTGAAACCAACCAACGGCTCCTGGAGGGTCGACGAAACGTACATTTGCCAGGGTGGAAACTGGCGATACCTGTATCGTGCCGTTGATTCGACCGGCGCCACAATCGACTTCTGGTTTTCCGCTGAGCGAGACGCGGCTGCGGCCAAGCAGTTCTTCCAGAAAGCCTTGCAGGCTCCTGGTCATCCTCGGCCACGCGTCATCACCGTAGATGGCAACCCGTCGTACGCGAAGGTGATCGCGGAACTGAAGCAAGAGCGGAAACTGGGACGCCGATGCCGCTGTCGAACCTGCCCCTATTTAAACAATGTGGTGGAGCAGGACCATCGAGCGATCAAGCGGCGGGTGAATGCCAGCCAAGGTTTTCGATCGTTCGATGGAGCCTGGCGGACGATTCAAGGCTACGAGGTGGTGCACATGATCCGGAAAGTCCAAGTGAGGTGGTTGCCAAAAGGGGACGTCCTTGGACAGATTCAGTTCATCCGGGAAATCTTGGGATTGAAAGCTGAATAGTCGACCGACAAGATTGGCAGTTGGTGCGGTTTCGCCGACAGAATTGTTTTTGCAACACAACCATGTCGCGCACCAAGCGCTGCGAGGGAATCTTCCAGACCAGGCGCGTCCCCTGGATCGGGTTGGCGGGTAGCTCTACATCATGATCCCGAAACCACTGGAAAGTCTGGCGCACGCTCCACCGTTCCCGAAACTTCACGAATACCCGTTGAATGGCTTCGAAAATCACAATAGCCGGATGGGCTTAAACTCAAAGCACCGTCTTTGGCGGGAGGCCATGGGCACCGGCCGCGCGATGGCGCTGCTCAAAGGCACCTGCTGCACAATCTGCCCGCGTGGAAAAACTAGCAGTGGTGTTCGTTTGTGTGCGCGATGAGTGCGTATTTTGCCGCGTCTTTTTTTCTCCCTGGCTATGTGGATCAAGTCATCGAAGCGTAAAAAGTCAGCATCTTGATCGATAACCGCTTGAGTCTGTCGGTTTTGTAATTCCATGAGTTCATGGTTCGCTGTAGTGAAGGCATCTATCAGACAGCGCTTCGTCTCGCAGTAGGGACTGTGAGGCCTCTTGTTGGATGGGCGCTTCAATGTGGGTGCTCTTTGTTTTCATGGTGTCTCATGGCGTGGCGCATCCGTGCCCTCTCTGAAGCAAGGTGGTGCATCTGCCGCCTAAAGCTGTAGCCAGTTCATGGTCATGGCGAAGTTTGGCAGAAATAAATTTTTCTTCAAGGGTCACGTGGCTGAGCATAAGATCACCGTATTCCTGCCCCAGCCGCTCGCATTCTGGGCACGCGGAACGTTCGCTCACGACCCTCCCCATTCGTGTTTTTTGAGCAGGGGTCCAACAGGCCACGTTGTTTGAGCCTTTTGATTCGGGTTATTTCGTCTTGTCTTCAACTTTCGCGGCACCCTGCTTTACCTTCTTGGCTGACTTGTGCACTGCTTTCTTGCTGCTCTTTTTCGCAGCGCTGCCGGTTTTCTTTGCCGCGTCGCCCGTGGCCTTACCTGATTGCTTCACATCTTGCCCGGCGTCCTTCATATCCTGTTTCGCTGTCTGGGCATCCAATGCCCCCACCGGAAGCAGCACAGCAAAAAGGAAGGAGAAAACTGTTCTGGTCATGATCACTCTCTGAGCAACTGGCGGCCCGAATTGGATCAGAACCCTCTAGACCGCAAAACGTTGCTTTTTTGTGTCACCCAGACGGAACTTGAAAGGCTTGAATCCGCCTGCGGAGTGTGCACTTCCTGTCACGTGTACGCCTAAGTTGCGCAGTACAGTTCGTGCATATGTGCCCGCTTGCCGGTTTGTCGGCGACGTGTCGAACTGGGCTGCAGACGTCAAACTCTACCCGGCCGTCCTGATCCATTGGCAGGAAACCGCCACCACCTCCTCGTCCCTACCGGGTATCTTTCAGCTATAAAAAGACCGAAATTGCATGACAAAAGTCGGCCTTTAAGGTGTGCACCAAGCCGAGATCTCGCGCACCGCAGTCACTTCTCTCCGCGTGTCAGATCTCCGCGAATGTCAGCGCCAGTGCAAAAATTCCCATAGTACCGGTTGAAAAGTTGCCCACCCGTGACAGAGGCTAAGGCCGGGACCGACTCTGGAGTAGAGGAGGTGCCGGGATGTGTTACGGGGGAGAGACGTGCAAGATTTCGAGGAGCTAAAACGACAGGGCTTGAGTATTCGAGCCATTAGCCGACTGACCGGCTATTGCCGGAAAACCGTCCGGAAGTATTTGATCCAATCCGACACTGTGCCGGTGTACGGACCTCGGTCCAAACAACCGGGCAGGTTGGAGCCATTCAAGCCGTACCTGGAGGAGCGGATGCGCGCAGGCGTGTGGAACGCCCGCGTGCGGCTGCGTGAGTTACGAGAGCATGGCTACTCAGGTGGATACACGCTAGTGACCGACTGGCTACGACCACAGCGGGAGTCGGCGCACACGGTGGCTGTACGCCGGTTCGAGACGCCGCCCGGCAAGCAGGCACAAGTGGACTGGGGACATCTGGGCACAGTCGAGATAAATGGCGAAGAGCGGAGACTGTGGGGCTTCACCTTCACGCTGGGCTACAGCCGAACGATGATGGCCGAGGCCGCCGTGGATCAGAAGCTGGGCACGCTGCTGCGGATGCACGAAGAGGCGTTCCGGCAGTTGGGTGGGGTACCGGAGGAGCTTCTCTACGACCGCATGAAAACGGTTTGGCTGGAGACCGACAAGCGCGGGGAGATCGTCTGGCATCCGGTGTTTTTGGATTTCGCGCACTACTGGGGTTTCACGCCGCGGCTGTGTCGGCCATACCGGGCGCAAACGAAAGGCAAAGTGGAGTCGGGGGTAAAGTACATCCGGCGGAACTTTCTGTGCGGATTGCAGGGCCGTGAACCGAGCTGCCTCAGTGATCTAAATGCTCAGTTGCGCGCTTGGGTTTGGGAAGTCGCCAACCAACGTGTGCACGGGACCACGCACGAACAGGTGGCAGCGCGCTGGGGTGGGGATCAGCTCAGCCTGCAACCGCTGGACGGACGCCCGCCTTATCCCTATATAGATGACGAGCTGCGGAAAGTGGCGCGGGATGCATACGTGTCCTGGCAAGGCAGCCGGTACTCGGTGCCGTGGGAGTATGCCGGCCGCTCGGTGTGGGTGCGCGAATGCGGCCATGACGTGGAAGTGCAATACGGCCGAGAGCGGATAGCGATGCACAGCCAGGCACCACGCAAGCATGCCGTAGTAACGCAGACGGAGCATCATCGCGGCATTCCACTCGGAGCCAGACAGGAGTGGTACGCAGTTAATACGCGAGTGCTCCTGCGGCCCGGCCAGCAGGTGCGGCAGCGGGGTAACGTATTCCACTTAACTGTTCTTGTCTAGCCACAGCCATATTACCAATGGTTGTTGTGGTGTCAGTATTCGGACAATCACCCAATCGCGATTCCACCATTCAGACGGGTAACGATGGCTCAGTGGATGCCCAGTGGCAGTCAGGCAACTCAGATCCATCCCGCAGTTCCAATCCAACGCCCGCCTCGCAAAATCTACCGCAGGGGAATCAGCATCAGCCACTCACCGTGAACCCGCTAACCGGACTGACTAGCGCTTCGGCCTTGGATTACCACCCCCTCTCCGGGAAACAGCGGTGGTACCTGTATTGGAAACAGAATTACTGGTCCGTTGGTGCTTACCTTGGCCCCTTCCTGACTGCGCTGGTGCCGGATCAGGCCACCAATTCCCCAGAGCAATGGGGCGGTGGGCTTCCAGGCTACGGACGCAGACTAGGCTCGCGCACCGCGACTGGAATGGTGCAAGGAACCTTTCAAGCTTCCATCGCGGCGGTGATGCATGAGGACGTCCGCTACATCGCGAGTGCTCACAAGGGGCTTAAGGAACGTGCGCTGCACGCGATAGCCTATAGCTTTCTTACCTACAACAACCAAGGGCTCGCAGTAATGAACATCGCGAACTTGTCGAGTTTCTACGCTGCAACCGCGATCTCGACAACGTGGTTACCCGGGCGTTCCAGGGGAGCGAAGTATATCCTGTCCGACGGGACCATGCAGATTGGACTATCGATCCCCATAAATCTGTTACAAGAGTTCTGTCCCGATATTCGTTACAGACTCCTCCACCGCCCTGAACCGGCGACTCACCATTTCCCGCAGGGCCCCTGACCAACGGCTGATGATTCAGCCCCAGGCTGATCCGGATATACGCCGCGGTCAGGCATGTGTGCCGGTCACGAAAACAAGCTGGAGCACTCAAGGCAGTCTCCGAAGGAGGTTCCACTTGCAATCATCGGAAGGAGCTGCGGAGATTCATTTCGACGATTTTCAGCGCACGAAATGCTGCTCGAAGAGTTCCCGCGCCCGCTTCACGCCCTCCGCGTTCAGCACCACCGACTTGGCCTTGCTCTTCGGGTCCGAGATGTACCCCTTTGTGTGCAGCCGGTCCAGCGCATCCCAGTCATGGGATTTCCAGGCTCTGGCTCCCCATTCGTGCTGCTCTGATATCGTCAGATACAGCAAGGCCAATACCATCTCGTCGACTTTGTCCTGGTCGTAGTTCATCTCCACACCGGCTGAGCACGATGGTAGTGCAGGACTCGAAATAGGCCAATCTGGCAACGCGTCTGCGGTTTGTGTGTTGAAAATGTGGTCGTCTGTCCGGCCTTTGGGGCCGGTTCCGAGCCTCGTTAACAATCGGGTGGGCAGAAATGTTCGGGTCCCCAAACGATTTAGAAAAGCCCCCCTGTTGTTAACAGCCCACCTCGCAGCCGCCGAACCAATAATGATACTGGCCACCATATGCAAACCGTGTGCTTTCGGCAGCGATGCGCATTAGCGGCTGATCATGAGCCACCCTTGGTTATGATGAACGAGTGCAGCTCCTAAGATGTTGTTTGACAGCAGGCGCGCTAGCGCTGGGTGCGGCTGGCCAATCCGCAGATGCTCTGAAGGCAATTCAGGAAGGCGCATTGCGTTCACGCTCGTACTCTTGGCTCCGAGAACTTACGGATTCCATCGGTCCACGGCTGACAGCAGGCCCAGGCATGCAGCAGGCGGCTAGATGGGCCGCGGCCCTGATGAGCAGGATTGGACTCGAAAACGTACACTTGGAACCATGGCACTTGCGAAGCGGGTGGATGCGTGGGCGAGCCGACGTAGAGCTGAGTACGCCCCCAGGGATTCCGCTGAACGTTACGTCATATGGCTGGACGGGTTCGACGCCTACTGGTGGAATCGAAGCGGACGTGGTGGAGGTATCTCGGGAAGCGATTGCTGATGAGTTGGCGGGTGCGGCTGGGTGGACCGGCAAGGTTGTCTTCCTAACCAGCCGCAGCTCTAAGGGGGGCAACAATCCGACGTTTCATTCGGAGTTCGTCAAGCTGGTTGCGACTGCGGATCGGGTACACGCAGCAGCTGTGATCGCTCGGGACTTGCGCCCTGGATTGATGTTGACGCACACCGGTCCAGTAACGTTTGGAGATGATACCACCTACGAAATTCCCGTCCTCGACATCAGCGACGAGCATCAGAAGCTCGTTGAACGGTTGCTGGAGGATCGGCGGTTAGTGCGGCTACGCTTGAATGTGCAGAACCGTTTTGTACCCGGACCTGTGCAGGCTACCAACGTTTCCGGCGAGATCAGGGGTCGTGAGCATCCGGAGGAGATTGTCGTGCTCGGCGCGCATCTGGACTCCTGGGACCTCGGGACGGGTGCAATCGACGATGGCACCGGCGTAGCGGCGTTACTGGGTGCGGCGCAGGCTATAAGGATTTCTGGACAAAGGCCGCGACGTACGATACGCGTGGTGCTTTTTACTGGCGAGGAACAGGGCTTGCTTGGTTCGCGGGTATGGGTCAAAGAGCACGCGGCCGAGGTTCCAAAGTTGGTCTGCGCTTTGGTCCTCGATTGGGGACAGGGGCCTATAACTGCACTTCCGCTGGCTGGGCACCAAGAGTTGAAGAAAGACCTCACGCCATTAGTTGACTTTCTGAACGGGATTCAGAAGTTTCGTCTGGCCGACGGTTTTTTGACCTTTACAGACGGATACGCGTTTACATTAGCCGGCGTGCCTGGGTTGGCGTTCTATCAGGAATCGCCAGAGTACTCACTTGTTGGCCATTCGGCAGCAGACACCTACGACAAGGTAAACGCTGAGGCTTTGGCGCGAAACACGGCCACGATTGCGATCGCGGGTTTCTGGATCGCCGATCGTCCGAATCGGATCGGCGCGACGTGGCCCCTTGAGGAGATCCCGAGGCGCCTGACGGAGTTGAAGCAGAAGACTATGCTCGAAACGCTCGGCCTGTGGCCGTTTGCAAAGTAAGGTATTGGTGCGGGTCGGCCGGCACTGAGCGGAAGGAGAACAGAATCCGATCCTATAAAGATCTCGATTTCTTGTGGGTGGCCGAAAATAATGGTGGACTCATGGTTTCCGGCCATCTGTTAAATGCGGTTTGACGAGGGCCGCTCGGTTCGGCCGCAGTCGATCCTTTTGGCCAGGCGGACCCATCATATTACGGAGGAGCAGCGTGCGCCAACGTCTCACGGTAGTTCCAGGGCATCCAGCCCGCGGGGTTCGCTGCCAGTTCGGCAGCGTGGCGCTGTAGCTCCACCAGGTACTCGAAGGAGTTGGCTCCGCATAACTGGCAGGTGTGGATCAGACTCATGAATAAGTCGCCCACTTGCGCCCCGTTTAGTGTGCGATAAAACAGAGCATTCTTGCGATGTAGCACCGCTCGCTTCAAGCTTCTCTCGACGATGTTGTTATCGAGCGGAGCGCCCCCTTCGCGCAGGAACAAGGTCAACGGCCGCCAGTGCCTTAACAGATATGTGATCGCCTTGCCCAGCCCGGAGTTCGGTTCCACCTGATGCTCGGCGAACTGCCTCTCCAGCCAGCCCTGTAACTCGTCCATCACCGGCCCGCTGCGCTGCTGATGAAACTGCAGCCGCTCGTATGGTGGGAGGCCGCGCTCGCGCGCTTCGGCATCATGGCCATACACCCGGCCCAACATCTCCAACACGTAACGGCACTGGTCGGGAAAGTTCGCCGCGACTTCCACGACCTGCCGTCTGCCGTGCGCCAGACAGTTCGCTAGCAAGACTTCCACTCCGGGCGGCAGCTTCGGAACATTCCGTGACAAAGCGTCGCACATTTGAATCGCTGGTGGCAGGTCCGCCACGCGTTGTTGCAACACCTCTGCCAGGTTTTCACCCGCATGCTGGCGGCCGGTAAAGTACAGCGCGATCTGGCGCCCTTCGGCTGTGGAAACAATGCCGCTGGTGAACACACCCGTGCGCTCATCGCCCGGCTCGCGCTCCAGTTTCAACACCTTCATGCCGGTGTCGTCGTTATGTAACACCTCGCCCTGCGCCGCCTGACGGATCAACTCATCGCGCGCCGGTTGGATTACTTCCCCCTCCTCTTCCACAATCTCCCATTGCGTCGCTGCCGGCAGCGGAATGCCCAGTTGCTCTTCCAGTCGTTCCAGCCGGTAGAACGGAATGCCGCTGCCGTACTTCAGCTGCGCAATCATCGCCGCGGCCGTCTCATCGTACTTCTCCGGGCCCACGCCCTCCGGTTCCTGCGCTGTGAACACTTGCCCGCAGGCGTTACAGCGTAGCCGTTCCAGTTCATACACGGTGGCGGCCAACGGCGCTTGCCCCGCGATCCGCACCAGTACCTTGGGCTCCTTTTGCCGGTAGACGTTGCCTCGGGCGCAGTCCGGGCAGCGATCGCCGTGAGCGAGCTTGGCATGCGTGATGCGAACCTTCTCTGCGCCGCGGTACGCCGCTGCGCCGTTGCGCCCATGGCCGGAAGGCTGGTCTGCTTCTGCCGGCATGTCTTGCAAGGCGGCCTGCTCGGCATCGCCGAACACCGAGCTGGTCTTCTCTGTGTTCCGCTGTGGCAGAAGGTTCTCGGCCAGCGCATGCAGAGCCGTTTTGAGCTTCTGGCTGTCGGCTTCACTCAGCGGAGCTGTCTTGGCGTCATCGATGATGCGGTCCAACTCTTCCACATCTACGTCCAGCCGCCGGCGCCTTGGGATGTTCTTTTTCATAACTGGTTGAGTAGGTCGCGGAACTTCGGGCGTAGCGGATAGCCGAGTACTTCTTTGATCGATCGATTCGGCACGTAACTGTTCGACTGCTTGCCGCGCCCCGTCGTCGTCCCCAGCCATACCCAGTTGGCCGCGCGGTAACACGTGCCGCGAAATCGCTCCGGGTCGACGAAAGTTTCCAGTAAGTAAATCGGATGGCCGTACATCTGCTGCCAGTCGGCCGAAATCCGTGCCGTCATGCGCCCCAGAATATGGGACGCCAAGTGCTCTACCTTGACCCACGGCAGGATCAGGAAGCGCGTGTTGTAGGCGAGGAAGCGAATGTTGCGCCGGCGTGCCTCGGCGCTCCATCCGATGTAGCGGTCGCGGGCACCGATGTGCCGCGGTGCGCTCGACCAGGCCGCGCACGCGATGGGTCTGCCTTGCGCCCACACTACGTACTTCAGATGCTCACCCACCGGCTGCTCGTAGCCCAGATAGTGATGTTCCTCCATCAGGCTGTTGAACAGCGGCTCAGTGGCCGTGCGCCGCACCTGCTCGAACACAAGCGGTTGGAGGTTGCGCAGACGGTCTTCCATTGGCGTGGTGTCAATCGGAACCGGCTCCGGTCGGGCTCTGTGGGCTAGCGGATTATGCCGGACGTAACTCACCGGCGGCAAGCTGATCTGGCCAGCCCGTTCCAACATCAGGAGCAGGCCACGGCACACCATATCGCGCAAGTTGCCATTGGTCTGGCGCCACTGCCAGGCCTCACAAAGCCGGGTGGATAGCCTGCGGCGGCTGTCGTTGGGGTACCGCTGGATAAGGCTGCATATATAAAGGATGTCTTCCTGGGTGATCTCCCGGCCCCGATACCTGAACTCCACCATTGCCAGCAGTATGAACCACCGTTTCTTGGAACGCAAGGGGTGATGCCGTATTGATCGTATGTTTCAGGACCTTTACTTCGGCGTATTCACTGGTCGCCACATGGGCGCGGCTTTCACGCGAGATAGATCGCCTGCCACCATCAGCAACTGGGCCTCATAGGCCTCCAGTGGCTTGGTCGCTTCGGTCCCTTCGGGCCACCAGACGAATCGCCCTTTCGACAGCCGTTTCTGTGCAAGCCAGTATCCCTGGCCGTCATAACTGAGCAGCCGAATCGCGGTCCCGCTGCGGCTTCGAAATACGAACGCGCATCCGGAGAATGGATCCTCGGCGAGCTTTTCCTGGCAGAGTCGCGCTAATGAGTCAATCCCTTTTCTTCCATCGACCGGCTCGATGGCCACCAGCACGCGCATCTGCGCCGTGATCTGAATCATCGCTCGGCATCCCGCCAGGCGCGCAACAGGCTCGCCCAATCGGGCGGCACGGGACTCTTCCACTGGATGCGCATCTTGCCGCCACTCGGGGACTCGAACTCAATGACGCAATCCTCCAGCACAGCTGAACGGGGTACGACCAGCTCGACGAATGCCGGCTTGTGCGCCTTCCTGCGACGGCTCTGAATACCGCCGAGCCTTTTCTTCAACTGCATGTAGTCCAACCGTAGTGGGTGCGCAACGTGATACACACCGTGTTGCCGAGCCAGTTCGACGGCTGCCTGCCACAGCGGCTCCGGTAGTATCGTTCGTCGCGACTGTGTGCTGCGAAACTGATCCAACTGGCGTTGCAACTGCAGGATGGGTTCGGGAATGGGCAGTGTGTCTTTGCGGTTCACTTCAGCCGCCCTCTCCGCGACTGAATGTGAACTTAACAGGGTAGGCTACCCAGCGTCACGCATCCCTACCGGAAACTCACAATCGAGGATACAAGGTGGTCACTTCGGCGGCGTTCAACTATGACAAGCCGGTCGTGATGGCGGAGACTTATGCGGCATACACCAGACTCGATGACCGTACCGTGTTTCAGACGGCGATGGATCAATACGCCATGGGAATCAATTTGCAGATTCCTTGGGTCGGGATCAATCAAGTGAAGGACGTGGCGGCGCTGAATGATTACGTGGGCCGATTGAGTTACCTGCTGCAGCACGGCCGCCACGTAGCGGATGTTGCCGTGCTTTATCCGATCGCGGCGCTTCAGGCCTGCTACACTTTTGCGGGTGGCCAGGTACCGGAAAACGCAAAGCCCGAGACCGACCGGTCCGTGACGGACTTGGCCAAAGCGATGGGACCGGCCTGGGAGTACGCATACAACGGCGGCGTCCCGCCGCCGGAGATCGATTACATGGACGTGGGCGAAATCCTCTACCGAGGACTTCGGGTGGACTACACTTACCTTCACCCCGAGGTGCTGGAGAATCGATGCGTCATCGGCGAACGCAAGCTGATCCTGAACAACAGTGAGAATCGCGAGGAGTATAGGGTGTTGATTGTTCCAGGCGGGAACACGCTGTCCTGGGCTGCCGCCCGGAAGATAGGGGAGTTCTACCAGAAGGGAGGGACAGTCATCGCGACCAGCAGACTTCCCTATTTGTCGGCGGAGTTTGGCCGTGACCGCGAAGTTCAGCAAACGATCAGTGAGATGTTCGGCGTCCCGGTCGATGCAGTAATGAGCGGCCACATCAAGATCGAAAAGAGCGCGGGGTATTTGGTCCACCGCAACCAGGCGGGCGGCCGGGCGTACTTCCTCCCGAAGGCAGCGCCTGATCTGTTGAAGACCGTTTTGAAGCAAGCGCTTCCGATTCGGGATGTAGAATTCCGGAAGGAGATGGGGCCGTTGGAGAAAGGCCGGGCATACGCCGGCGCCTTGACGTACATTCACAAGGTCAAGAACGGCCGGGACATCTACTTCTTTGCGAACTCATTGGAAAAACGAGTTGATACGAATGTGGTCCTGCGAGGCAGGAAGGAACTCACGATCTGGAATCCCCACACTGGCGAAAAGGAACAGGCCACGCTGATGCACGCTAAAGCGGGTGGGACCGAGGTGACCACAGTGCGGCTCGTCCTTCCGCCCGTCGCATCGCGCTTCTACATCCAGGAAGAAGAGCGCAGTCGCGGACAATGATTTTCCGCTCCGGAACGACACCGAGGAAAAGCACTACAATACCCTCTTGCTCGCGTCATCGCCATAACAAGCACTCAAAACAACAAAACCCATGACACCGAATCCTGCAGTCGGAGTAGTGTTTCACTGGCTGGGCGGTTTAGCTTCAGGCAGCTTTTATGTTCCATACCGCGCGGTCAAGCGCTGGTCCTGGGAGACTTATTGGCTCGCCGGCGGCTTCTTCAGTTGGATCATCGCCCCCTGGGTGTTAGGCCTGCTCATGACCAACGATCTTGTCATGGTTTTGCGAGAAACGGCTGGCCGTACTATTTTCTGGTGTTATTTCTTTGGCGTGCTGTGGGGCACGGGAGGTCTGACCTTCGGTTTGACCATGCGATACCTCGGCATGTCGCTCGGCATGGCGATGGTGCTAGGCTATTGCGCCGCGTTCGGTACGCTGATGCCCCCGATATTCAATGGCCAGTTCTTCACCATGGTGATAGGAACACGGTCTGGGCTAGTTGTCCTGACCGGTATAGCCGTATGCCTCATTGGGATCGTTGTAGCGGGTATGGCGGGCGTATCGAAGGAACGGGAAATGTCGGAAGAGCAAAAGAAGATGGCGATCAAGGAATTCAGTCTCAAGAAGGGAATTCTTGTGGCCACTTTCTCTGGCGTGATGAGTGCATGCTTTTCCTATGGTCTCGCCGCCGGAGATCCGATCAAGCAACTGACGCTGAAACACGGCACGGCCAACTTATGGCAAGGCTTGCCTGTGCTGGTCGTCGTTCTGTTAGGCGGCTTTACTACCAATTTCGTCTGGTGTCTGGCGCTCAATATCCGAAACAAGACCGGCCGCGAGTATTTCAGTTCCAATCCGCATGACTCCCATCCCAGCCGCGGCCAGGAAACCATTATCGAGACCGCAATCGATGCCCCTAGCGAAGAGATGGTAGAGCATCTCTCCTATGCCAAGACCAATCCAGTGCGTGCTCCGATGTTGGCAAATTATCTCTTCTGCGCCTTGGCCGGAACCACCTGGTATTTCCAGTTCTTCTTCTACACGATGGGAGAGACTCAAATGGGCGTCTATAAATTTTCTAGCTGGACCCTGCATATGGCGAGCATCATCATTTTCAGCACGCTCTGGGGCATTGGATTGCACGAATGGAGAGGCGCGAGCGGGCGCACGCGCGGGCTTGTGGGTCTCGCCCTGGCGGTTCTGGTGGGCTCTACCATCATCGTAGGCTACGGCAATTATCTGGGCACTCTCGGCCGATCGCGCTAGCCGAGATAAAGCATTCGCTCCCGACTCCCGTCGGAAGAGCCGAGAGACGTACCACTGCGATACAGGAACGAACACTAAGCCGGAGCGCTAAACATTGCAGAGAGACGGAAACTGGTTGTCCAGAATGGCTATTCCCTGGTAAGTCGCGCGTAGACTGCTACCGAAGAGAGACGTTTGTCGAGCGGTAATCCCGCGGCACCTCAAAGAGAGTGGGATCTGGATCGCCAACTCGACTCTCGGAGAACACTGCGCTCCACTACTCGGCCGTTCTGAGATGTCGTCGTTTGCAGCATCTGACATCCCAGCGACGGAGCAATGGATGTCTAGAGCACCCCTATCTGGCAACCCTACTAACACACGCTGTACAAACAAACGGATATGCTACCCGCAGACCTATCCACGGAAACAACAGCGCCACGAATTGAATGGAAGCGTTCCTCGCACGCATTCGTCGAACCAATTCTCGGCCAGTAATACGGCACTTCCGACGCAGATCTGGAGTTTGGATCTATGAAAATGATGCGATGAGTCGACACATCGATTATCTGCCGGGTACGGCCGGCAGTCGGATCCAAGTCGACGGCGACGATCGATCCATTCCGGTTCGCGGCAAATAAGAAGCGTGACTCTGAAACGAGCTTACCTGTTGCATCGAATCGCTGCGACACATCTGTCAGCGTAAATGGAGTGATGGTGGCTTGCGAAAAGCTGTAAACCGCGGCTAAGAGAAAACCAACCAAGATGCGCATGTTGGCCTTCAGTGAAAGCTTACCAGAAAATCGAGGATGTATTGCCGGCGGGACAAGGGCTGCCGCCACTTTCCCGCCACCCCTGTCTCCGAATCGGGCCTCTTTCTCCGCTGCGCGCCGGATACGTTCCTCTTGACGAAGCGAACACCTGCGGAACAGTCGAGATGCCAGCGTCGCTGCGATTTCGCGACCACTGTATCCGAAAGTTCGAACCTCTGATAGCATGTCTTCTGTTTCGTTCAGGGCGAAAAATCATGGAGACCGCAAATGAGTGGTATTAACCGCCGCACTTTTAATCGCAGCCTGGCCATGGGACTCGCACTGTTTCAGAGGGCAGGCAAAGCACAAACAAGGGACGCGCTCCAACATTGTGTAACGGAGTGGTCGTTTTCTTCCGGCAAGGCCTATTCCGATCCGTTCAATGAGATTGAAATGGATGTCATTTTCAAGGCTTCGGGAGGAGTCGAGGAGCGGATCCCCGCATTCTGGGCCGGCGATCAATCCTGGCGTGTACGTTATGCCCCGAAGAGTACGCGCCAATACTCCTGGAGCACCGTTTGTAGCGACACCTCCAATGCCGACTTGCACGGGCAAAGGGGAATTCTTGATGTGGGACAATACCAAGGCGAAAATCCTCTGTACAAGCACGGGCCCATCCGCGTCAGTGCGAACAAACGCCACTTCGAGCACACCGATGGCGTTCCATTCTTCTGGCTGGGGGACACCTGGTGGATGGGTTTATGCCAACGGATGAATTGGCCAAGGGACATTCAGACGCTCGCGGCGGACCGTGTAAGAAAGGGCTTCACGGTCGTTCAAATCGTAGCCGGACTCTATCCCGATATGCCCCAGTTCGATCCTCGCGGCGCCAATGAGGCCGGTTTTCCCTGGGAAGCCGATTACGCCCGGATCAATCCAGCCTATTTCGACATGGCGGACCTGCGGATCGAATACCTGGTCAGCAAGGGGATCGCACCGTGCATCGTGGGCTGCTGGGGTTATTATCTGCCCATCCTGGGCGAGAAAAAGATGAAGCAGCATTGGCGCTATGTCGTGGCGCGTTGGGGAGCACTACCTGTCTTTTGGTGTCTCGCGGGTGAGGGCAGCATGCCGTACTATCTCTCCAAGGATCATGAGCGGGATGCCGCGGCGCAGAAGCACGGATGGTCTGAAATCGGCCGCTACGTGCGCAGCATCGATCCGTATCATCACCCCATCACCGTTCATCCCAGCACCGCGGCTCGAATGACGGTGGACGACCCCTCGGTTCTCGATTTCGATATGCTGCAGACCGGGCACAGCGACCGCCGGAGTATTCCGAACACAATCCAGCTCGTTACGCAGTCATACGCGCAAAATTCGACCATGCCGGTTCTAGTGGGAGAAGTCTGCTACGAAGGAATCATGGAGGCAAGCCGGCAGGAATTACAACGCTTTATGTTCTGGGCGTGCCTTCTAAGCGGCGCTGCTGGCCACACCTATGGAGCCAACGGAATATGGCAGGTCAACACCGCGGACAAGCCGTTTGGTCCATCGCCTCACGGGCGTTCCTGGGGCGACACCCCTTGGGATGCCGCCTCGCAGCTCCCGGGGTCTGGGCAACTGGGGATCGCCAAGAAGCTGCTCATGCGGTATGAATGGTGGCGATTCGAGCCACACGCGGAGTGGGTAGAGCCGCACTGGACGCAGCAAAACTATGTTCAGGCGTATGCCGCCGGGATTCCCGGACAGGTTCGGATTCTTTTCTTCCCGGATTGGACCTCGCCAATCGTTAAAGGGCTCGAAAAGGGCGTGAGCTATCGGGCATTCTTCTTCAATCCAGCAACTGGCCGGGAGCACCCGATCGCCACAGTGAACAGCGACGACGGCAACTGGAGACCCTCACCGCCTCCTATCTTCCAGGACTGGGTCCTGGTCATGGAAAAGGCATAGCTCGGGCCAGCCGCGGGCAGTGAATTTTCAGGAAATAGCGTACGCAACTCCCAGCAGGTTGTCGTTGGGGTACAGGTGGTCCACGTTTTCCGCAGTGACGAGCTGGTGTTTGATGAACACCGCGGGAGGCGTTGGTTTACGCGCCAGAATGTCCAACGCCAGGTGGATGAGCCCCTCGCCATATTTCTCCGGGAAGTAGGCCACGGATCCGATGAGCCGAGTGCGCGGCTGGCGCAATTCGGCGCGAGCTTCGGGCTCTGCATTTTGGCCTACTACTGCGCAGTCCGCTCCTCGGCCGCACTCTTCGAACGCCCGCACGGCGCCCAGCGCGCTCGGATCGTTGGCCGCGCCCACCAGGATTCTCTTAGCGGCGGAACTGCGCAGATGCTTGCGGACACGTTCCAGGGTGGTCCCGAACTGGCCGTCGCCATCGATTTGGGATACCAGGCACTGATCGGAGAGGCGGAGCGCCTCCTTCAGTCCCGCAAGGATGCCCCGGATTCGCGCGCGTGGCAGTGAACCAGCCCGGGTCAATTCGACCAGCAGAACCTCATGCACTTCACCATTCCAGTGCTTTTTTGCCCAGCGTCCGAGATGGCGGCCGCCGATCAAGCCGGCCTCGTAGTTGTTGGCGCCGAAATACGTTGCGCCGGGATGCGGGATGTCGATGGCGATGATGGGGAGCTTAGCCCCCAGATACTTGGCGGCAATGGCGGCAGCCACTGCCTCGTCAGTTTGGAACTCGATGACCAGATGCACTTGCTCGCGAACCAGCCGGTCGGCATTGCGCAGAGCCACCCTGGGATCGTAGCGATTATCGACCGCCACCACCTCCACATGAGCGTCTTCGGCGGCGCGCAGCAATCCAGCCAGGACTTCGCGCGGAAAGGAGCTATCCTGCCCCTGGCCGGCATAGCCGATACGGAAGCAGCGGTTGGGCCGGACTCCGGAAACCAGGCGGTACTGGTTTCCGCTCGTCTTTTCGACGAATCCGCAGTGGTGTAGGGTGTAGAGCAGGCGGAAACACATTCCCTTGTTCAGCCCCGTGAGTTCCACTACGTCGCGGAGCCGGAGCGTTTGTCCGGTGGACTTGAACGACGCCAGGACTTCGGAGGCATGCACCAGGGATTGGACGACATAACGGTTGTAAGTGGGGAGTTGGGCTGGTGATGAGCCCCGAAAAGTTCTTTCCTGCATAACACGCGGCTCAAATGCCCGCACGGCAGCTAGCCGGAAAACTCGCCCCACTGCTGAGCAAAGAGCATGTTTATTATCAATCACTTCCTTTGATCGGCGCAAGCGCAGAATGCGTTTTATCCTGCAGAACATTTGCGTTTCAAGAGAAATCTATTGACCGACAGCAAGCACCCTCGTAGTGTGTTTGTACCATTACAGAAGTGTGTTTGTGCCGTTTCAGGGTCCTGGCTGGATTTCATGGGGTGGGGATGGGGAAAACAAAGGAGGGTTTCGTGCTCAGGAGAGTATCTGTATCGGTCAGTATACTGCTCATGTGCTGGGCGGGACTGTACGCGCAGTCGGAACGCGGCAGCATCCGCGGCACGGTCGAGGATGCGAGTGGTGCCGTCGTGGCAGGAGTGAAAGTCACCGCGATCAACGTAGGCACCGGGGTGGAAACCAGCACGACCACCACCGAGGCCGGCAACTACAATATTCCGCAATTACCCCCCGGCACATATACGGTGGCGGCTGAACAAACGGGCTTCAAGAAGCTGATTCAGGAGAACGTGCTCGTGCAGGTCTCGGGCGTGACATCGCTGGATCTGCGCATGGAAGTCGGCCAGGTCAGCGAGCAGGTCACCGTGATGGCCTCGGCTGCGATGCTCCAGACCGACACAAGCGAAGTCGCCACGGATGTAAACCCGAAGGCCTATACCGACCTGCCGCTTTCTTCCTCCGGGGCGCGGTCGTCCGAAGCCTTCATGTTTCTCTCGCCAGGCATTACCCCAGGCGGGAACAGTGCCAGCAACACCTTCGATGCGCATATCAATGGCAGCCAGACGCTGTCCAAGGAAATGCAAATCGATGGCATGAGCTCGCAGATCGCCGAGGTGCAAGGCGACCCGCGCCAGTTGACATTTCCGCCCGACGCCGTCCAGGAAATGTCGGTGATGACCAGCAGCTACCCGGCTGAATTCGGCAATACGGGCGGCGGCGTGGAGCGGTTCGTGTTCAAGTCCGGAACGAATGCATTTCACGGAAGCCTTTACGAGTTCCTGCGCAACACAGACTTCGACGCCCGCGGGTTCTACAGCACCAGCGTTGCGGTTCATCACGAGAATGAGTTCGGCGGCACCTTAGGCGGTCCTGTGTTGATCCCAAAGCTTTACAACGGCAAGAACAAGACGTTCTTCTTCGTGAATGTGAACGAGTACAAGCTGCACGGCGGCGCTCAGAATGCGATTGGCTCAGTGCCGGACCAGGCGTTCCGCAACGGTGACCTGTCCCAATTGGTGAATGCGAGTGGCAATCAGATCCAAATTTATGATCCGGCAAGCACAACCCAGAACGCTCAAGGCGTTTTTACGCGGAACCCGTTCCCTGGGAACATCATTCCCACGAGCGAGATTAGCAATGCATCGAAGAACTTCATGAGCTATGTTCCCCTGCCCAAATTGCCGGGCGTTTACAACAATTACCCGGCTACAGGCACTTCCACTACCGACTACAATGACGAGACGTTCAAGGGTGATGAATATTTCTCGCCAAATCACCACCTCAGCGGATCCTGGAATCAGGGTATCAACGATAACAATGGACCTTATTCTATCCTGCCCCACCCGGTGGAGAACACTCGCGACGGGCAGGGTAATGCTTACACCGGCCGCGTGAACTATGACTGGACCATCAGCCCAAGGCTGCTGAACACGTTCCGCGTGGGCTTCAACCGGCAGTTCCAGTTACTGGCATCGAAGGAAGCCAGCCAGGACTGGTCGTCGAAGCTGGGCATATCCGGCATCGTTCTCGGCCTTCCTTCAGTTCAGTTTGGATCCGGGGGAATTGCGATCAGCGGGAGTGGGTTCACGCCTTGGGCCCTGAACCAAGCCATCATCGGACCGATTTCGAATACGTTCCTGTACGCCGACGCCGTGTCGTGGACCAGGAACAAGCACAACTTCAAATTCGGTGTGGACCTGCGCAGGTTGCAGCATCAGGGCATATATCCCAGCCGACCCGGAGTCTTCGGCTTCAGTCCTCTCGAGACGGCGTATCCGAGCGGCGCCTTGCAGAATACCACTGGAAATGAGTTCGCCAGCTTCCTTCTTGGGCAGGTGGACAACGTCGACGAATACATTAATAACGTGGTCGCAGGCGAGCGCGAGTGGTACGTGGGTCTTTACGCGCAGGACGATTGGAAAATAAGCCCGAGGCTTACCGTCAACCTGGGTCTGCGCTGGGACGTCTTCACGCCGTGGTCCGAGGTCGCTAACCGGTATTCAATCATGGATCCGACCGCGCCGAACCCGGCAGCGGGTGGCATTAAAGGCGCTTATGTATTTGCGGGAGGAAGCGCCTCGACTGCGCCCTACACCGGGTCCAAATATCTGACCACTGACAAAAATACCGACTGGCGCGCCTTTGCGCCGCGCATTGGCATGGCTTGGAGGGCGACCAACCGGATTGTCGTCCGGTCGGCGTACGGGATCAGCTATTACCCGAATGGAGGACTGGGCGGCGACAATGTCACCGCCGTCACCGATGGTTTTTCAACCGATGCCACGTTCATAACCCGGGATAACGGTGTGCATCCGGCATTCAACTGGGACAACGGGTTCCCGCAGAATTACCCCCACCCGCCGTTTATCAGCGCGGGCCTCAACGTCGGTAACGGTGCCAACATGTGGTGGGATAACGCCGCCCTACCCATGTACAAGCAGGACTGGAATTTCACCACGCAAACTCAGCTCAGCAGTTCTATGGTTCTGGACATCGCTTATGTCGGCTCGCACGCAGTCCGTCTCAACACGGGTGTCGCTAACCCCGACCAGCTCAACCCGAAATACTTGAGCCTCGGAAGCCTGCTGCAAGACGACATCAACTCTCCGGCTGTGGCGGCGGCCGGCTTCAAGCCGCCTTACGCCGGCTTCACCGGAACACTGGCCCAGGCTCTGAGGCCCTTCCCGCAGTATATCGGCGTTGGCACGGAGAATTCGGCCGGTCTCGGGAATTCGACGTACAATGCCCTGCAGATAAAGCTGGAAAAACGGTTGACGAAAGGACTGTTCGCGCTGGCAGCTTACTCCTGGTCGAAGACGCTCACGGATTCCAGTTCGAGCCTGGGCGGCTTCTTCTCCTCCTCGTCGCGGGACGCCTACAATCTGCGCCTGGAAAAGGCGCTGGCCTACTACGACGTGCCATCCCGACTGGTGGTGGCGTTTAACTACGAACTGCCGATCGGGCCGGGCAAGCCGCTTCTAAGTCAGGGCCTGGCCAGCAAGATCCTGGGGGGCTGGCAGGTGAACGGCATTACGAGCTACCAGTCCGGCACCCCGATCCAGGTTTCAGCGAATGATACTTTGCCGCTCTTCAATGGCGCCCAGTCACCCAACTCTGTGCCCGGCCAGAGGCCGGGAAACTCGTGTTCTTCTGGCTTCGATCCGGCAAAGAATGTCCTGCTAAATGCCGCGGCGTTCACGGTTCCAGGACCTGGCCAGTTCGGCACTTCGGCGCAGATCCTGGGGGGCGCCCGGAATTGCCCCGTGTACAACGAGGACCTCGGGCTCATGAAGAAGTTCTACATCAAAGAGTCCATGTATTTTGAATTCCGCTTTGAGTTATTCAATGCGTTCAACCGGGTGCTCTTCGGTGGTCCCGCATCCAGCATCAACAATTCGAACTTCGGCCAGGTGAACAGCCAGGCTAACTCTCCAAGAAACGGGCAGTTAGCTGCGAAGTTCATATTCTGACACCCGCGATGCCAGGCAGCACAGCTCTGCCTCTTCGGCGCGGTAGGTTCTTGGCTACTGATGTTTGACAGCGGGTTGGGCCTGATTGAAGAGGCCGAGTTCTTTCTCGGCATCTGGGTTTCTGCCCATTTTCCGGTAAACGGTGGCGAGGCGGTAATGGGCCGTTGGGTCCGATGAATTGAATTCCAATACTTTTCGCAGATGCTCGAGAGATCTTTCGTAACGACCGGATTGGGTATAAATCTTCTCGATCGCGAAATGCGCTTCGACCATGGCCGGCTGAAGCTTGAGGGTGGCCAGGAAATATTTTTCCGCTGTCTGCGAATCCCCGCTGAAAGCGGCAATGTCACCCAGTTCGTAAAGGGCTTGCGGGTTGTTGGGATTAAGCTGCAATTCCTGCCGCAGTTCGGGCTGGGCCTCGTTAAACCGCTGATCCTTCCAATAAAGCGTGCCGATGGCAAAGTGGATGTTTTGCAAGTCCGGTTTCCGTTTCAGCACATTCCGGTATTCCGCGATGGCATCTTCTTCCTTATTGGATACCTCGAGCAACTGAGCGCGAAGCTCGTGGGCGCGGTATGAGTCTGGATCCGATTCAAATACGACTAGCGAAGAAAGGTACGAGAGCACCTGGTATCCCTCAGCAGCCAGGTAAACCTCCCTGTCGCTGCGGTGCTGTCGCTCGAGGGCGCGCACCTTGGATTGCCACTGCGTCATTTCCTCTCTTAGCTTGGCTCCCGATACTTGCGAGTCTTTGTAGGCGAGAGCTCCATCGATCAGTTCCTCAGTCGCGCCGGGGTCGGACGCTGAAGAGGAATCCGCGACCTTGGCTGCTATCCATTGCGATCGCTCCCGGAGCCGCCGGTCGTCGGGCATTTTCTCCAGGGCGAGGTGGTACTGTTCGCCCGCGGCCTTCCAGTTCTCTTCGATTTCGTAAGCATGGGCACGGGCCAGATTGGTGTAAACCGAGTTCGGGAATTGCTTCTGCAATTGGCGGAACGAATCTTGGGCGAGGTGGCTATAGGACTTGCTCAGGTGATATAGCACGTCGATATCGGCGGCGTCCAAAGCCGCGGCCTTTTCGAGTTCGCCGGCGGCTTCACGATACGCGGAGCGCGCGTACTGTGTATAGCCCAGGTATGAATGGATGAGGTTGTTGGATGGCTCCAGAGCTTCAGCGCGCGCGAGGTACCGGACGGCGGATGCATAGTCGTGTTCTCCGAACGAGATCACACCTAGAAAGAAATGCGGGCCTGCAAGGTCCGGCTTGATGTGGATAGCTTTCTCATAAGCCGGTTTTGCGCGATCCGATTGCCCTTGCTGGTAATACAGGTTGCCGAGATTGGCATATGCCTCAGCCATTTGAGGCCGTAGCCGGACGATAGCTTCGTACTTGCGGCTGGCCGTCGCCAGGTCTCCAGCCGCCTGAGCCTGCTGCGCCTCCGAATAGAGCTGGGCCAGATCGTCCTGAGGTAAAGCAGGGGAAAGGAAGGCAAGCGCCGTGGCCGCCAGTTTGAATATGGAAAGATATCGGTGCACTTCCGCTCTTCTAAATAGATCTACCACCCATGATAACCATGTGCCCAAAAGGCCGGAATTGCCCGGGCCTGGATTGCACCGCCTGAACTCCGTGAGATATGATTCTCGCATGCCAATCTGGGTTCTCCGCTGTTGTGGAACCCTGGCGTTGTTTACTTCCGTCGTGCTGGTCGCGCCCAGCGTCCCGCCGAAAGAATTGCCTTTGCATCAACCGGCGGTGCGTTCCGTGTTTCCCCTCGGCGGCAAGGCCGGGCAGGCAGTAAACGTCGAAATCGAAGGCGAGTTTTTAGATCGAGCTACGGCTGTGCGCTGCGAATGCACCGACGTGAGCGGCAACGTCCGGCGGACAGGCGCTCTGGCGATCGACGTAGCGATAGACGTCTCAGCGTCCGCGGAACCCGGCCTCCGCGTGATGTATGTTGAATCTCCGCGTGGCACCTCGAACCGCTTCTTCTTTCGTGTGACCCGTTGGCAGAGCGTGCGCGAGACGGAGCCAAATGATCAACTCGATCAAGCCCAGATGGTGACCACTCCGGTCGTAGTGGAAGGGCGCATCGCGCGGCTCACCGACGTCGATTTCTTCCGCTTTCACGCCCAGACGAATGAACGGCTTGCATTCAACGTTCTGGCGGCGCGCACGAAAGCGCCTGGATTTGTCTCTATCGCCTTGCTGGATTCCAAAGGCCGGGAACTTGCTCGGAAACACTCCGGGGTGGGGCCCGACCCGTACATGGAATATCTATTCCAGCAAGCAGGCGACTATTTCATCGCCGTCTATCCACGCCGTTTCGCCGACTTTTTCACCGTCGTCAAAGACGACCAGTTGATTAACTGGCAATACCAACTGGCTATTGGACGCAGTCCGATGCTTCGATCGGTGTTTCCGCCCGGCGGCAAACGCGGCACGACGGTCGACGTGGAAGTTCATGCAGATTTTCTGGACGCGGGTGCCAAGCCTTTGTTTTCGGGAAGAGGCGTAGCCGGTGAGGCGCTCGAAGGCTTAACGGATGGCAAATTCCGGATGAAGGTACACGTTGCGGCAGATGCGGATCCCGGCATCCATCTCCTGCAGTTCCCCGACGATTCAGGCAACCTGGGAGCGCTGGGCTTTGCCGTAGGCGATGATCCGGAGATTTTGGCCTCGGAAGCACAGCCGCAGACGATCGTGCCCCCGGTGGTTGTTAATGGCCGAATCCGGTCGCCGGGTGAGCAAGACGCGTATCGGTTCAAAGTAAACTCCGATGACGCACTCACCTTCCACGTGGATGCTAAGAGCCTCGGCTCGCAGATGACCGATCCGCAAGTCGCCCTAATGCGGGCGGAGGGGGATTTCGCCGACTGGGCAGACGAGCGATGCAAGAACTGTTCTGGTTTCTATGATACGGTCTTGAAGAAGGAACTCCTCGACCCGCAACTGACTCACGCGTTTATCTCACGAAGCGCCAACGACGCAGACGCCGCCGGCCAATACGACATCGTCGTTCTGGACAATTCCAGCCACGGCAGCGACGACCTGACCTACCGGCTGACCATCCGGCCGCCACAACCGGGCTTCCGTGCGGGTGTAATGGCCGATCATATGAACGTCTACGAAAGCGGCGCGGCGTGGATCCCAGTTGACATAGCCCGCGAAGAGGGCTTCAAGGCTGACGTGGAGATCATGGCGGAGGGTTTACCGGCCGGCTGGACGGCCAAACCGCTGCGGATTTCCGGCGGCGAGGACAACGGAAAACTGGAAATCGTGGGTCACGGCTCAGCCGAGCTTCAACTTATCGCGCGAGCGAAGGTTGGCGACAAAGAGGTTATACAGCCGTTGCTCATCCCGCCGGTGTCTTCGGAAGATGGCGCGGGCTACCTGGAGCTGCCCCGCCGGACGATTCGCGTGGCGTTCGTGGAGAGGCCGCTGGTCTCGCTGACCGTCGAGGAGCCCGCAACGGGATTCGTGATCGATCGGGGCAGAAATCTGGAAGTTCAGTTGCCATGCAAGATCGAACGCTGTGCCCAATGCCTCGCGCCGGATGTTCCCTTGAATCTCGACATCGAAGGCCTGCCGCCAGGCATGCGGCTGGCAAATCAGCAACTCAGTGCCACGGGTGACAGCGCCGCTCTCACTTTGGTTGCCGATCCGAAGGTGATCGAACCAGGGCTGTACCGCATGGTGGTGCGCGCCCACGCTCAGGCCAAAGGTCGTGAGTTCTCGGAAACCACGTCAGCAATTGGCGTGCGGGTGAAGTAAATGCGTTTTCTATCGGTTTTCTGCATTTTATCGGTGCTTTCGTACGGTGCGGCGCTGCGCGAGGTGCGAATCGCGCCGCAGGTCTCATATATTTACGGCTCGGGTGCCACCCATCACCTGCTCTTCACGGCGATTTACGACGACGGGACAGAACGTGACGTTACCGATCAAGCTGCGGTCACCTTCGATTCTCCGGATGTAGTCGAGACGGCATCTCCCGGCCAGATCAGGGCGCTCAAAGAAGGGATCGCGAAACTCAGGGCCGAGTTCGACGGCCGCCGCGGAGAAAGCGTCGTTATCGTGCAGCCCAAGCGCACGGCGAACATCGATTTCATCCACGACGTAGCGCCGATTTTCTCGCGGATGGGCTGCAATAACACTAACTGCCATGGCTCCCTAAACGGTCAGAAGGGTTTTAAGCTTTCCTTGTTTGGATATGATCCGGAAGCGGATTACCATGCGGTGGCCGAGGCTTCTGGAGGCCGGCGCATCAACCGCGCGGACCCGGAAAACAGTCTCATTCTGTTGAAGCCTACATTCTCGGTTCCCCACGGCGGCGGCCACATTCTGAAGAAGGATCCATCCAGCTACGAATACGCGATGCTGCTGAACTGGATCCGTGCGGGTACACCGCGCAGCGCACCTAACACTCCGCGTTTGGTAGGCATGGATGTCTATCCGAGCGATTTCAGCGTGCTAAATGCGAGTGGGGGACGCCAGCATATCGTGGTCGTAGGGCACTACAGCGACGGCTCGCAAGAGGATATTACGCGGCGCGTGCGCTACACGTCGAGCAACGAAGAGGCCGCGGCGGTGAACCTAGAAGGCGAGGTGGAGGCGAAGGCAAACGGCCAGACTACCGTCGTAGTGCGCACGCTCGGTCTCGTCGCGGCGCTACAGGTCGGCGTCACGTTGAATCCGTCAGTGCCCAAGACGACGCTCCAACCGGCGAACTTCATCGACCAACTCGTCTTCCAGAAACTGGCGCAAATGAAGATCGAGGTTTCGAACGGGGCCACTGATGCAGAATTTCTGCGTCGCTCCTATTTAGATGTGGCCGGCCTGGTGCCGCCGCCAGACGAAGCTCGCCGTTTCCTTGGCGACCATTCGCCGGACAAGCGCGCAAAACTCATTGACCGGTTGCTGGAGAGCCGGGATTTCGCAGACTTCTGGGGCATGAAGTGGGCCGAACTCATGGCCAGCAACGTCTTCACGGTTAACGATGGCACAGCCTACTTCCAGGATTGGATGCGGGACGCCTTCGCCGCGAATAAGCCGTACGACCAGTTCGTGCGCGAGATCCTGACTGCGAAGGGCAGTACCTGGGACAACGGAGCAGCCAACTTCTTCTCGCGTCCGGCCGAGGACCTCACCACTCTTTCCGCGACCGCGTTTCTGGGGATAAGCATCGAGTGTGCGCGCTGCCATGACCACCCGTTTGGAATATGGAAGCGGGACGACTTCATCGGCATGACCGCATTTTTCGCGCAGATGCGCGGGAAGGGGCGCCGCCCCCCGCCGGTGGAAGCCATCCATTACGTTTCGTTTGACCAGGAGTATCGGCATCCGGACACCAAGCAGGTGGTCAGGCCGCGCTTTCTGAACGGAACGGAACCCGCCATCCGGCCGATGGAGGACCGGCGCAAAGTACTCGCGGATTGGATGACTTCTCCCGAGAACCCCTGGTTCGCGCTCGCCACGGTGAATCGTTTCTGGCGGCAGTTGATGGGCAAAGGCCTGGTTGAGCCTGTCGATGATTTCCGCCCTACGAACCCGCCGGCCGATCCGGCGCTGTTAAACGCGCTCGCCCGGGACTTCGTCGAACATCATTACGACGTGCGCTATCTGCTGCGAACGATTCTCAATTCTAAGACATACCAGCTTTCGTCGATTCCCAAACCCGCAAACCGCGACGACGAGATCGACTATTCCCGATACTACATGCGCCGGCTCACGGCCGAGCAGATGCTGGACAGCGTGGTCGAGATCACGGGAGTGCCCGAGAAGTTCCTGGCGTATTATCCGGGCGTTCGGGCCGTCAACTTGGCGGACGGAGGAGTGCCTTCATCTTTTCTCGACATGTACGATCGGCCCAAGCGGGACGCCGCGAAGTGCGAGCGTAATGAGAATGTCTCGCTACGCCAGGCTATGAACATGATGGCCGGTGATACCGTAAACCAAAAGATTCGCAGTGATCAGGGCAATCTGGCGCGTATGATCGCGGCCGGGCTCACCGACGACCAGATCACAGAGCACTTTTACCTGGCTTCTCTGAGCCGCTACCCGACCACGAGTGAGAAGGACATGTGCCGGACAGCCATCGGAAAGGCTTCGTCACGGAGAGCCGGGCTGGAGAACGTGGTCTGGGCGCTTCTGGACAGCAACGAGTTTCTCTATAACCACTAGCGCGAGGAGTTTCATTACTATGAGCCAACTTTGGGGCAGACGCGAATTTATCCGGATTGCTTCGCTCGGGCCGATGGGTCTGGGTTTGGGCGATTACCTGTCTTTACGCGCGCAATCTCAGACGCAATCCGAGAGGTCTTGCATTATGGTTGTGCTGGATGGCGGCATGTCGCATCACGACACCTTCGACATGAAGCCCGACGCGCCCGCCGACATCCGCGGAACGTTCAACCCCATTGCGACCAAGGTTTCGGGTATCCAGATCTGCGAACATTTGCCGCGGTTAGCGCAGCAGATGGACAAATTTGCGATTCTGCGTTCCGTCTGGGGCAGGACAGCAATCCACTTCAATGGTGTTTACTTCCTTATGACCGGCTACCTGCCCATCCAATCGATGGAGTTTCCGTCACTGGGAGCGGTAGTAGCGAAGGAACTGGGGCCGCGTAAAGGCATGCCACCTTACGTCCTCAACGCGATGCTGGATCACGCCATGGGCCCGGGATTCCTCGGCAGTGCGTACGCCCCATTCTGGGTCCGTTCCGACCCCAATGCTGCAAATTTCCGGGTAGAGGATCTCGAGTTACCGGTCGATGTCGATTGGAAAACTGTTTCTGACCGGCGCTGGCTTGTGAAGCAAATGGATGATGCTTTCCGGGAGCGGGACACGAAGGGTGTGACTGCATCGCGCGACAGCTTCTACGTTCAAGCCGAACAGATCATGCGATCGCCGGCGGTAAAGAAGGCATTCGATATCTGGGCGGAACCCGAGCCGCTGCGAGATCGCTATGGCAGGACACCGATCGGCCAGGGCTGTTTGCTGGCGCGGCGCCTGGTGGAAAGCGGTGTCCGCTTCGTGACCGTGAATGCGTCCCGCGCGATCTGGGACACGCACGGGGACAATTTCAACCGGCTGCAGAAAGTCTTGCTTCCCGAATTTGACATGGCGTACGCGGCCCTTTTGGAGGATCTGGCGGAACGCGGGCTTCTGTCTTCCACGCTAGTAGTGGTTTCCGGCGAGTTCGGACGAACCCCGAAAATTAACGCTAATGCAGGAAGGGACCACTGGCCGCGCGTGTTTTCGGTACTGCTGGCCGGCGGGGGGATCAAGGGCGGGCAGGCGTACGGATCTTCCGACTCGACCGGTTCCGAACCCAAGGACAACCCGACTTCGATGGAAGATTTAGTCGCCACCGTGTATGACCGGCTGGGTGTGGACCCCAAGAAAGAGTACCGCGCGCCTAGCGGGCGGCCGATACGGCTATCGAATAATGGCACGCCCATTCGCTCCCCGCTCGTCTAGTAATCGGAGCACAGTGGCGCCGCGCCTGACAATTAGATATTGGACCAAATGAAGCGCAAAATAATCCTGTCCTTGTGGTTTGCCGTGTTGGCTTCGATGCCGGCCTCAGCGCAACCCGACAAATATAAAGTCGAGGAGAACCTCGAGTTCACCCGGACTCCGGTCAGTCTCCGGTTGGACGCGCACATCCCGCCGGGCAAGGGACCATTTCCCGCGGTGATTCTGGTTCACGGTGGCGGCTGGACAGCCGGCAGCAAGACCGCCAACTTCGTGGTTCCCCTCTTCGACCCACTCACACGGACCGGCTTCGCGTGGTTTACCATCAACTACCGGCTGGCGCCTCAAAATCCGTATCCAGCGGCAGTGCAAGATGTGGAGAGCGCTATCGCATTCGTCAAGCAGCACGCCAAAGAGTATAAGGTGGACGGGAAGAACATCGCGTTGATGGGCGAATCCGCAGGCGCGCACCTGGTAAATCTCGTGGGGGCCCGCAATCGACCGCCTGCTCAGGTTGCGGCCGTTGTGTCGTTCTACGGGCCCATCGACATGGTGGAATTCTGCAAGAGGTTTCAAGGGAAACCGGTCTCCAAGGGCATAGCAGACTTTTTTCAGATTACTGAGTGGGATGACGCCGCCACGGCCAAACTTCGGGAGGCTTCACCCGCTACATACCTGAGCCGCAATACCCCTCCATTCCTGTTTATTCACGGCACGAGGGATGAGGCGGTGCCGTACGAGCAGGCGACGCTGGCGGTCGACCTCTTCAAGAAGGCCGGCATACCCTGTGACCTGATCACCGTGCAGGATGGCATACACGGTGTAATCAACTGGGAGAAGGACACGAAATTCCAGGCGTATAAGGACCGGATGATCGAATGGCTCCACAAGCACCTTGGGCGTGGAGCGCCCATCTCCTAAGATGCCGCCGGGCCTCAAGCAACTCCTTTTCATGCTTCTGCTCTGTGCTTCCGCAAAGTCCGCCGAGCCAGTCAAGCTTCACCCTGAGAACTCGAAGTACTTCCTCTTTCGTGGCAAACCTCTGGTGCTGCTCACCGCCTCCGAGCATTACGGGTCCGTCATAAACCGGCCCTTCGATTTTGAGAAATATCTCGATGATACGGTCGAGCACAAGATGACTCTCAGCCGGACATTTCTTCTGTTCCGCGAGTTGCAGAGCGCCCGGAACCCATCTTCGCCGTGCAAGCCCGAATCTCCCGACTACATTTCCCCCTTTCCGCGCACAGGTCCTGGCAAAGCTCTGGATGGAGAGCTGGTATATGATCTCGAACAATGGAACCCGGAATATTTCGACCGATTGCACCGCTTCCTCAGTGCCGCTTCTAAGAGGGGCATCGTCGTGGAGCTTACGGTTTTCAGCAACACTTACGCCGACAATGTCTGGGCCCTCAACCCGTTTCGAGCCAAGAACAACAAGCAGGGCGTCGGAAATATTGAATGGCCAGAATATCTGTCATTGAAAGATAAGGATCTGGTGCGGCGGCAGGAGGAGTACGCGCGGAAGATCATCCGCGAAACCAGCGAATTCGACAACGTGTATTACGAGATCTGCAACGAGCCCGGCGGTGGCGTCGCAGGGCACGTTTCGCCAGCGGAGGTGGACGCCTGGCAGGAAGAGATGGCGCGCGCCATGCGCGACGAAATGCGCAAGCTGAACCGCCCTCACCTCATCGCCGGGCAGGAAGCATTCACTTACAGCCCGCGGTTCCGTTTTCCGCTCGATAAGACGTTTGCCAACTCGATGGTGGAAATCGTTAACGTGCATCCGCTGCCCGACACCGCATTGGGTGAGCGGTCGTATCAGCTCGGGAACTTCATGTCAAAGGAGCTAATGCTGGCGGCACTGGCGGATTTCTGCCAGGCCGCGTATCGACAACGTAAGCCCGCGGTCCTCGACGAAGACAACACCGCCAGCATGTACCGGGACCCAATAGGTTGGACGATCCACCGGAAGCGGGCCTGGACTTCATTGCTGAACGGCGCGCACTACGACTACATCGACTTTTCGATTACCGTAGGCAGCGAGGCGGGCACTCCAGCTTCCCGGCGAGGGATTCGTGGCTGGATGCAGTATCTTTCCGAGTTCATGGCGGGTTTCGATTACATACACTCGAAGCCGGCGTCCGATTGGATCAGTGCGAAGCCCGATCACTTGGTCGTGTCCGCACTGTCCGCTGGTGGCCGGGATTACGCGGCTTACCTGGCCGACTCCCGCGAAGTCATGGACTCTTCCGCCGGCCAGCCGATTGCTGGAAAGGTCGAGTTCACCCTACCGGCTGGGGGATTTATGGTTCGGTTGTATTCGCCGGCTACTGGCCAGTACTCGCCCGGGATGAGTATCGAGGGTGGTAAGACCATGGCACTCCAAATCGGGCCTTTTCAAGATGACATCGTGATTCGTGCCACGCGAGTCAACGAGTAAAGGATGCGCCACGTCGTCTTCGCGCTATTCGCCCTGGTGACGGGCCTCTCGGCTGCCGAAATCCAGCTCGAGTCTCCGCGACTGGAGATGAAGCTCAGCTCCGAGGCTGGGTACGGCATCACTTCGCTTCGAGATCTCGCGACCGGTCGAGATTTCATCTCGCCTGATGTAAAACTACCGCTGTATCGAATCACGTTGTCCCGGCCGGACGGATCTACTACCGAGATCACGTCCGCCAACGCGTCGTCGGTTTCGCCCCGGCAGACAGCCGCGGGAGCCACGCTGGTCTTTGAGCACCCCGCCGAGCGAATCACGTGTACCGTCCGGGCGGACGCCGCCGTCTCACGGGTCGTATGGAAAATCGCTATCCGAAATCAGGGACCGTTCGGCCTCCGATCACTGTTCTATCCCCAGTGGCCAGCACCCTTGAGCCTCACCAGTTCACCGCGCCAGAACAAGCTCCTCTATCCGTTCCTGGATGGCCAGGAATTTGTGGATCCTGGAGACCGCTTGCCGGTGGGCCGCGTGCACCGGAGCATCTATCCGGGCCAGGCTGCCGTGCAGTTGGTCGCCTATCATGATGCCGCTTCGGGTCTTCTCGAGATGACGCGTGATGGCGACGGCTGGCTGAAGCACTTCCGCGTGGCACGTCTGGAAGGCGCGCTCGACCTTTCCATCGAACACAACCCGGACGAAACTCCGGGCAGGAATATCGACCTGCCTTACGAGACGGTTCTCGAGTTGTTCCAAGGAACGTGGCAGGACGCAGCCGACATCTACAGTGAATGGGCTTTGCGCCAGAAGTGGGCAAAGAAGATTGCCAGCCGGAATCTGCCGCGATATCTGGCTGAAGGCCTCCCGATCGTCACCTTTGCAACGCGTGGCGATCCGTATTCAGCCGAGTGGTCCATGTATTTCCCGCCATCCAACCGGCTGTTCAATCCCGATTTCCACCCCTCCAAAATTCCTGCACTGGAAGCTGGTTACGCCGAGTTCTTCCAGTCCAGGATCATTACGAATCCCTTTGGATGGGAACACATTGCACCCTGGATTGCCGGCGACTATTTTCCGCCCTACGGCGGCGAGGGGCTGTGGGCTGGCGTCGCCGGAGCGCTAAAAACGGCGGGTTCGCCGCTTTTCATGCTGCTGTCCGGTTTGCGGTGGGGAGTGAACATGGATGACGTCGGATACCACGAGCGTGACCGCTTTCTGAAAGAGGTCGCGCCTAAGGCTGCGGCATACGACTCATTCGGGCAAGCCTTCGAAGAAGATCCGCCGTGGGCAGGCAGTGTGCAGCTCTGCATCGGCACTCCTTTCACTCGACAAAACCAGCTTGATGCGTTCACAGGTTGTGTGAAGCGCGGCGCCTCGATGGTGCAGTACGACCAGAACCACGGAGGCATGGCCTTCGTCTGCTACAACCGGCAGCACCCGCATCCGCCCGGTTATGGCCGCTGGATGGTGGATGAAACGGAAAGGCTGTTCGGCGAGATCCGGGCGGAATGTAAGCGGATCAACCCGGAGTTTGCGCTTGGAGTGGAAGAGCCCTGCGAATATTTCATTCCCTATTGGGACATCTACATGGGGCGGCCCTATAACTTTTTCGGCACCGGGTCGGATCCATCGAGCGATCGCTTGGCCGTACCGCTGTTTTTGTACGTCTATCATGAGTACCTGTTGGGATACGGTGGCAGCAACGAAATCGATGTCGCGCATCCGTACGCGGAGGCCATCAAGATCGCGCGCAAGTTCACCAACGGCACTTTGCTCGATGTGGACTCCGGAAAGCCGGCGTTCCGGCTCGATACGATACCGTCGCCGACCGATGAATTACGGCTGGCCCGCAGTTGTAGCCGGGCGCTCCGCAGCTATGCGCGGCCGTACCTGATCTCCGGCAGAATGCTGCGCGATCCGGACATTCGGGATCGCAAAGCCGAGCGCGTGCGCATCTGGCGGGACCCGAAGGACAACCGCCGCGTCTATGATCTGCCATCCATAGACGTCCCGCTGGTGCTCGAATCGACGTGGGAATCGGGCGGAAAAATCGCGTATGTTTTCGCCAACTGGCAAACGTCCACGGAAACCGTGGTGTTCGCGCCTTGGGGTTACGGCGGCAATGCAGCGGGCCATGGACTCGCAGTCTACAGTGATGCAGGCAGGCGCTCCATACAGGACTACGCGGACCTGCCGAAGGAGCTTAGAATTGAGGTGCCGCCCTTGTCGGCCATGCTGGTGGAGCAGACCCAATGATAAGCGAGAATGCGCATTTTCGAGTTGGCTTTTCTGCGGACTTTCTAGACGAACGGCGCCAGTTGATTTTCCCCGACGTCGGTCTGGGTTTGCTAGCGGCACAGCCCGGACTCGAACACGAGTTCTTGGCCGATTATCGCCCGGAGTATGCTCCCGAGCAGATCCTGGATTACGACGTACTCATATCGCTAAAGCCTCGAGTCACTGCGAATTCGCTTCAGGGCGTAGAACGTTTGTGCGCGATCGGGCGTTGTGGTGTTGGCTACGACAATGTTGACCTTGTGGCCTGCACTGAGCACGACATCGCTGTGTACATCACGCCACTAGGCGTGGTCCGGCCCATGGCGGAATCCATCGTGCTATTTGTGCTGGCCCTCTCCCACAACCTTGCGCGCAAGGACCGGATGGTGCGGGAGGGGCGGTGGGCTGAAAGTACGCGTGCGCTGGGCCGCGAGCCGCGCGACCGGGTGATCGGCAGCGTCGGGTTCGGCAACATCGCGCGCGAAGCATTCCGGTTACTCCGCGCTTTCGGCGCGGCGCGGCTGCTGGCGTTTGATCCCTATGTCGGGTCCGAAGCCATGCGGGAGGCCGGCGCTGAGCCGGTCAGCCTCCAAGAGGTGTTCCGCCAATCCGACTACGTTCTGATCAACTGTCCGCTTACACCCGAAACACGCCGGCTAGCCGGTTCAGAACTACTGGCCATGATGAAACCGACCGCGTTCTTGATCAATACGGCCCGGGGCCCGATCGTGGACGAGGCCGCTTTGGTCGCGGCACTGCAGGATCATCGGATCGCGGGGGCAGCGCTGGATGTATTCGAGACGGAGCCTCTGCCCGCCGGTTCGCCGCTAACAAAACTGGACAATGTGGTTCTCACATCCCACTCCATAGGCTGGACCGAAGAACTGTTCCGCGACATGGGGCGTATCGATTGCGAAGGAGCCCTTGCGGTCATGCGGGGTGACCCACCGGCGAATGTGGTGAACCGGGACGTCCTCCGGCGCGCGGGCTTTCGGCGCAAGCTCGAACAATACCGCGAACGCTCCACGAGGGTCGGACATGAACCGCTTTAAGGAAAAGTTGCGCAGCGGACAGATCGCCTTCGGCCAGATGGTTATCGAGTTATTCACACCGGGAATCGGGCCCATGCTGGCGGCGTGCGGGATGGATTTCGTGATCTACGATATGGAGCACGGCCGTTGTGACATCGGACTGGCCAGCGAAATGATCGCATCCTGCCGCGGGACCGAAATCGTCCCCATGGTCCGGGTGCCCGACCTAGAATCCGCGCCTCTTTCCCGGGCTCTCGATTTAGGAGCACGGGGCGTTATGGTCCCGCGCGTCGAGACGCGTGCGCAGATGGAGCGGGCCGTTGCCGAACTCAAGTACGCCCCTGAGGGCAAACGCGGTGTGGCGCTCGGAATCGCTCATGACCTCTACCGGCCCGGCGGACAATCTTTCTTCGCCGAAGCAAACGATGACACGGCGGTGATCGCGATTCTGGAGACGGTGCGGGCATTTGAAAACCTCGACGAGATCGTGTCTGTTCCGGGACTGGATGTCGCTTGGATGGGTCATTACGATCTTACTGTGTCTATGGGCATACCGGCTCAATTTGAGCATCCGCGCTTTCTCGCCGCCATGGACGCCCTCCTAGTCGCGTGCAAACGGCGCAACGTCGCTTCGGGATTCTTGCCCGCGACGCCGGCCGATTCTCTTCACTGGATACGCAAAGGATTTCGCGCCATCAGCCTCGGCAGCGACATTGGCGTCTTTATGTCCGCATTGCGCAGTTTTCATCAGACCGTTTTGTCCGGATGCCGGGACGAACGCGGCGCGGCGGAAAAGAGCTGAGCACGCCAACACAGGAGCGCGAATGTACACGGTTAGGGCTTTCAATGCGGGCACGTTCTGGGTCCCCGGACCGGAAGTTTACTGGATGAATCGCTGGGGAACGCTCGAGGAGATGAACACGTTGATCTTTCTCGTGCAGGGCGGCGGCCGCAACATTCTGATTAATACAGAACCGCCGCGCGATCTGAGTGTGCTGAACGACGCCTGGGTCAAGTTCTTCGGCTATCCGGAGGCCCAGATCGCACGTTCGGAAGAGCAGTTGCCAGAAAATATCTTGCGTGCGCAAGGTCTTGCACCCGGCGATATATCGACCGTGATCGTAACGCCGCTCCAGGCCTACGCGACGGCTAACATTCACCTGTTCCGCAGCGCCGAAATCTGCATCTCACGGAAGGGCTGGATCGAGGATTTTCAGGCGCCCTACTACCACCTCCACGTGCCGCGTCATCTGCGTGTCCCACCGGAAGTCAACCACTATCTTCAAAACGAGGGCTGGGAGAAACTACGGCTGCTGGCCGACGAAGAGGAGATCCTGCCCGGCATTCGCGTCTTTTGGGCGGGCGTACACCACCGTTCCTCTATTGCCGTCTGTATCGAAACCGCCAAAGGTACTGCGCTGATCACCGACAGCTTCTTCAAATATGGAAATATCGAGCAAGGCTACTACCTGGGAGTGATGGAAAGCATGATGGAGGCGGATGCGACGTGGCGCCGGATCCGGACCGAAGGAAAGCTCATCGCCTCGATATACGATCCCGAGGTTTTCCACCGCTACCCCGCTGGACTGCTCGCATGAGCGGCCGCTTTGAGACACGCGTGGCTTTGGTAACTGGGGCGGGTTCCGGCATAGGGTTCGGGACCGCGCGGCGATTCGCGGAAGAGGGTGCGCGGGTGGCCATCCTGGAGCGGGAGCCCCTGAGCGGCCACGAGGCTGCGGATAAGATACGTGCTGCGGGCGGCGCCTGCGAATTCTTCGCTTGCGATGTTTCGCGCGAAGACGATGTGATGCGCGCCGTTGAACAGGCCGTCGCATCCTTTGGAGCCATCGACCACCTGGTGAACAACGCGGGCGTCGTACTGGTAAAGCCGCTCCAGGAAACCACGGTTGAAGAGTGGGACTGTGTCATGGCCGTCAACGTGAAATCGATGTTCCTGACCTCCAAGCACTGCCTGGCTCTGCTGCGCCGCTCGACCGCTCCAACAATCGTCAATATCGGCTCGGTGTCAAGTTTTGTCGGACAGAAGCACACGCCGGCCTACGTCGCATCCAAGGGAGCCGTCGCAATGCTCTCGAAGACACTGGCGCTGGACTTCGCCGAATATGGCATTCGCGTGAACTGCGTCTGCCCCGGCATCACGGACACCCCCATGTTCCGCCATCACGTCAACAAGACAACCGATCCGGAGCGGACGTTGCGCGAACGGTGCAATCGAGTGCCGCTCGGACGCATGTTGAGCGGGACCGATATAGCCAACGCCGTGTTGTACCTTTCGGGCGCCGAATCGGCGGGAATCTCCGGAACGACCCTGTTAGTAGATGCAGGGTATCTGGCCGCGGCCGAATGGAGCAACACGTGAGCTTCTGAGGCGGGCGCCGCGATCCGCCCCAAAAACATGAGGGACACAATAAACAGAAGTGGTGGCGTGAGGGGCGATGATCGGGCGCAATCCAAGGTCGGTGTTTTCGGGATCGGGCTGGCGGCTTACTGGCCGCAGTTCCCTAGGCTTAAGGAGCGGCTGGAGGGCTATCAGCGCGGATTGGAATCGCGTGTAGCAACGTTTGGCGCGCACGTGGTGTCAGGCGGTCTGGTGGACACGGCTCCCGCGGCCCACGAGGCTGGTGCGCGGTTCGCGCGGGAAGCCGTGGACCTGCTGCTGTGCTACGTGGGGACTTACGCGACGTCCTCACTGGTGCTCCCGGTGGTGCAGAAGTCGAAGGTTCCGGTGTTGGTGCTGAATCTGCAAGCCACTGCAGCGCTGGATTACGAAAATACGGACACCGCGGAATGGCTGGCAAACTGTTGCACTTGCTGCGTGCCGGAGATCTCAAACGCGTTTGCGCGGTCGCGTGTTGATTTTCACGTCGTTTCCGGGATGTTGCAGTGTGATAAGCAAGCATGGAAAGAGATTGAGGACTGGTGCCGTGCGGCATCCGTAGCGGCCTCGCTGCGGCAGAGCCGCATCGGCTTTCTGGGACACACCTATCCTGGCATGTTGGATATGTACTCGGATTTCACCGCCGTGCATGCGCAATTGTCGGCGCACGTCGAGGTTCTGGAGATGTGCGATCTGAAGCAGCGGGTGGACCAGGTGACCGAGGCCGAGGTAGAGACCTACAAATACCAGGCACGGCAGACCTTCGAGATTCAGGACACCGTTCATGAGGATGATCTCGACTGGGCGGCGCGGGTTGCGGCCGGACTGGACCGGTTGGTGCACGACTTCGATCTGGACGGTCTGACCTACTACTACCGTGGACTGGACGGGAACGAATACGAGCGGCTGGCAGCGGGATTAATCCTGGGCAACTCCCTGCTCACGGCGAATGGCGTCCCGGCGAGCGGCGAGGGAGACCTCAAGACTTGCCTAGCCATGCTGATGATGGACCGTTTTGGCGCCGGCGGCTCCTACACCGAGTTCTACGCGATGGATTTCCAGGAGAACTTCGTCCTTATGGGACATGACGGCCCGGGGCACATCGCCATCAGCGATTCGCGACCCGTGCTGCGCGGCTTGGGCATGTTTCACGGCAAGCGCGGGAGCGGTGTGTCAGTGGAGTTCAAGGTCAAGGCCGGGCCCATCACAATCGTCGGTTTGACACAGACGGCGGATGGGCAGTTGAAGCTGATCGGCGCTGAGGGAGAGTCGCTGCCGGGACCGATCCTGCGTATCGGGAACACCAATTCCCGGCTGCGTTTCGGACTCCCGCCCGCGCAATTCGTAAACCGCTGGTGCGCGGAAGGTCCGACGCACCACTGTGCGCTCGGAACAGGGCATCAATTGGACCGATTCGAAAAGTTGTCATCGATGCTGCAACTCCCCTTGGCGCGTATTGCCGGCAACGGGAACTGAAATACCGGAGTACATCATGAAAAAAAATCTCGTTGCGTGCATGCTGGCCGCACTCGCCTGCGCGATTGCCTGGCCTGTCGAAGATACGCATGGCGGTCTCAAGGTCGATTGAACAAAGTGACGCGCGAGTCCAAGATTGTGCCCACGCTGCAGGCGGTGGTCAATCCGCCCTTGCGCCTTGGATCCGTGATTCACGACTGAATCGTTTTGCCGTAGGCGTGATTACATTTCGTTAGAGCCGGCAAGCGAAGGAGTAGTTGCCCGACTCCACGTCGTAAACCGCCATCCCGTTTTCGTTGCGCACCAACTTCACGCCCTTGGCTGTGTCCGCCGGCTGGCCGGACTCGGTCACATTGGCGCCATCCTTGGCAGGCACGAAAACCGTCGCCGTCGTATTGGGCGGCACGCTGACATCGAGCACGAAGTGACCGTTCTCTCGCCTCCAGTTGCTGCGGACCGTGCCGTACATGGACTGGTGCGACGCCTTCACGAACGTGAGGTCCTCGATGGGGTAGGGCCGCAGCATGGCATGCTTGAAGCCCGGATGCTCCGGATCGGGACGGATGCCGCCTACGTATTCGTAAAGCCACAGCCCCAAATCTCCGATCTGCATGACGTGGTTGCCGGAGTTCATGGCCGGATCGGCCGTGTCCCCGTTCCATAGCTCCCAGATCGTTGTGGCGCCCTTTTCAATCATGTAGCCCCAGCCGGGATAGGTGGTCTGGGTAGCGATCTTGTACGCCAAGTCAGCGCGGCCGTTTTCAGAGAGCGTGCGCATTAGCCATTGTGCACCGATCAAACCAACGCCAACGTGGTCGTGGCTTTCGTTGTGGATCCTGCTCACCAGGTGCTCGAACACCGCCTCGCGTGTGCCCTCCGGCTCCATCTCGAAGGCCAACGGCAGAATGGCCAAGGTCTGAGTGCCATTGACGAACTGGTTGAGATCCGGCTTGAAGAAGCGTGTGAGAAAAGCGCGCTTCATAGTGCTGGCCAGATCGTCATATTCGGCGACATCATCGTTCTTTCCCAGCAGCGTCGCGTAACGGTGCATCAGTCGGAGCATCTTGTAGTAATAAGCCGTGCCCATTAGGATGCCGTCCGTCTTGCGCGCCGGGTCCTGGGAGTGGATCAGCCGCGGCGACTCCGGCGACACGCACCAGTCGCCGTAAGTGTCCTTGGTCATAAGACCGTCCTTGACGAAGCCGCGCATATGCTCGATCCATTTCTTGAATGCCGGGTAATGGCGCTCCAGAACGCGTAAGTCCCCATACTGGTCATAGAGCATGCCCGGCACCAAAAGGAAGGTGCTGGGCCAGGTGACGTCGTCGTTGTAGATTACCCAGTAGGCGGGGGAGACGTCCGGGATGCTGCCGTCGGCGTGTTGGGAATCTTCAAGATCGTTCATCCACTTGTTGTAGAAAGCGGCGACGTCGAACAGATACGATTCGCTCCGGCTCACGGTGGATCGGTCCCCTAGCCAGCCTTGCCGCTCATCGCGCTGCGGACAGTCGGTGGGAATGCTGCGATAGTTACTGCGCACGCCCCAGAAGATGTTTTTGTGGAGATGATTTAGCAGCGGGTTTGAAGTTGTGAAGTCGGCCACCTGAGTCATGGAGTCCTGCACCACTCGGCCTTCGATAGCCGATAATGGCGGCTCGCCAGGATATCCGGTCATTTCGACGTAGCGGAAGCCATGATAAGTAAAACGCGGTTCCCAGGTCTCCGGCCCGGCGCCCCTCAGCGTGTAGATGTCGGTGGCTTGCGCAGAGCGAAGGTTCTCGACGTACAGCTCGCCGTTATCACGCAGCGTTTCGGCATGGCGTAGCGTCACCGGAGTTCCCCTGGGGCCTGACACCCTCAGGCGGCACCAGCCCACCATGTTCTGGCCCATATCGAAGATGAAGACGCCGGGACGGAGCTGCTTGAAGCCTATGGGCCGAATGGTTTCGACCACCCGCAAGGGTTCGGCCATTTGCGCCACCATCTTGCCTGCAGGCGGCAAGATCAGTTGTGGCGCCTGCCAGCGGGAATCGTCGAAGCCAGGGCGGCTCCACCCATTCAACTCCATGCGGGCGTCGTACTCTTCGGCCATCATAGTCGTTGTTGCCGCGAATGGGCCCAGCGGTGGTGAGTTTCCACATGTCGTCGGTCACCACCTCGGCGGTCGACCCATCTTCGTATTCGATATTGAGCACGAGCAGGGCCTTGGGGTCGCCGAAGTCGCGGCTCCCGATGGGAATCCCAGCGCGAGGTGCATGATACCGGCCGTTGCCTAGCATCAGGCCAATGGCATTACGGCCAGTGGCGAGTTGGGGTGTGACGTCAAACGTTACGTACTGAACCCGCTTGTCGTAGTCGGTGAGGCCTGGCGACAGGACTTGATCTCCAATCTTGCTGCCGTTCACATACAGCTCAAACAGGCCCAGGCCGGAGACGTAGGCCGTGGCGCGTTTGGGCTTCCTGGGGGCTTCGAATTCCTTGCGCAGCAGTCGGGCAGGAAGAGCGCGCTCCTCGCTAAAGCCGACCTCGCCCCATGGGGGCATGCCGAGCAAACCGAGTTCTTTCGCCGCGGACCAGCCCGAATCATCAAAGCCGGCTTTTTCCCAACCCGAGGGCGCGCTTTCGGCGGATTTCCATTTGCCGCTGGTGCCGAAAACGAACGGCTCGCCTTTGGCGAAATCGACACGGATTGCTCCGATCAGGCCGGCGGGCTTTCCTGCGCCGCGCCTCGCCGCACGGACCGCGACGACATTGCGTCCGCTCTTCACCTGCGAGGTGACTTCGATGATTTCGGGGGAGTGGACATTGCTGCCTTTGCCGGCATGCACTCCGTTTACGAAAACCTCGAATTCACTATCGGCGCCCATCACGCAGACTGCCTTGTCGACACGGCTCCCATCAGGCATCGTAAATGGGGCCCGGAAATAGCGGTCACCTGCTGGCGCGCCACTGCCAGGATCACCTGAGGAGAACCAGATCCACTGCGCCTTCTCGATACTGTGGAAAGGGCTGCCGGGCCGCTTATAGAGACCGGCCTCATCCCGACCGATCCACTTGCCTTTCCAATCTTCTGGTTTGAGCAGGCCCATAGACCAGAGGGCAGGCTGGCTCCAGCCGGAACTCTTGCCGGACTCATCCCAGACTTCCACTTTCCAGAATGCGCGGATTCCAGAGCCGACAGACTTACCGTCGTACACGACCTGTGTGGACTGGTCTGAATCTACCTTGCCCGAGTCCCACAGGTCGCCTGTCCCGGCGCTCAGGGCCTGTTCGCTGGCCGCGGCCAGAACGCGGTAGGCACTTTGCTTCAGGCCGCGTGCTGCGGGATTGGCAGCTTCGAGCACCCAACTCAAGCGGGGCTGCGTTACGTCAATGCCAAGAGGGTTCACCCGGTACTCGCAGCGGAGTTGGGCCGCGCGGATGGAAGCCGCCTGCGCCTGCAGCACCGGGAAGAATCCCGCGACTACAAGGGGCAATGCCAGCATGATGAAAGAAAGAGATCTGTTCATTTGGATTCAGTCTATATCTCAACCGCAGGTAAAGGGTAACGGGTGCGCACGTAGACTGTGGCGCGCGTAGCCGCGGTCTGCGCTTGGCTGAAGCCGCTCGCGACGACGAGCGCGAGCGGCAGAGCACGCCTGCAAACTTGTGCAGCGGACCTGCTTGTGATCTCATATCGACATTGTGCTGAGAACCGCATTTTTAGGACTTCTCGTTTGTTGCTGTCTGGGGGCTGTGGCAGCCCTGGCCCAGCCGATGCCGGACGTGCGATGCGTGGTCGAGGACTATCCGGTGCGCGCCGTGGTGGCGTGGCAATTCCCTGAAACTTTGTCCAAGGTGCAGGTGGTGGTTCTGCGCGATCCTGCCGGAGAGCAAGAAGCTCGATTCGATCTTCTGCACGGCGCAACGCTCATCTCCCTTCGCTATCGCGGGAAAGAATTGCTTTTCGGCCACACAGCCGGCGCCAGCGTGGCGATGTTCGCGACGCGCCGGGGAGACGAAGCAGAGCTGAAAGGGATGACCCCCTACTGGTCCGCGTTTAACCCTGACCAAGGCGGATCCAGCATGGGCGTCCCTGCTACAACTGCAGGAGTGGCGTGCCGCGGCCAGTTATCCATGCGCGCAATCGCCATGATGATCGACCGCGGAGTAAACAATTCATTCCAGAAGGAAGCGCTGCTGGGTGTGTGGATGGGCCACATCAGCGATAATTTTCCGCCCGGTTATTCGAGCCCTTACACCATTGAGACAGACGCCTCATGGGTGGAGCACTCGGGTGGCGCTCCGCGATATTACCTGAAGCTCTACCAGACCGTAGTTCATATCCGGCCGGATTCACCCGGCACCCTGGAATGGTTTCTCGGAGGCGCGGCGCCTTGGGAGTTCGATTCCAAGGCTAGCTTTCCGGAGAACTGCACGGAAAAAACGCCGTGCACCACGGAGAACGCTCCGGCGCTGGCCATCGGGCGCTATGAAGATCAGCAGCGAAGCATTGGTGTGGCGACGGTTACTCCGACCAGCGCCTGGAATACCGACCGTGCGTTCCTCCGGGAGAACGCTGAGTACGTGGTGCTGCTCTACGGGGCCGTTTGGGCGGCGCCGCGGCACACATTTGCCACCGTGCTGAGCCGATCGATGGCGGGCGCCAGCGGGTTCCATTTTAGTTGGTACATCTGCGCAGGAAGGTGGGAAGCGGCTAAGGAATTCGCCCGCGCGATGCCGCCCGAGCGCGCGAGCGAAGTGCCACCCGTCGCCGCCGAGCCTCCGCGCACGCTCGCCGACAAAGACGCAGTACGAGTCGCATGTCAGACGGCAGAATTTCACATGCAGCCCAATCAGACTGACCACGCTATTCTGCTGAAGGATCCGGCGGGCGAGCAGACGGTTCTGCTCGATACAACCGAGGGCGGCGCCCTCGTATCTCTGAAGTATCGCGGAGCGGAGCACATCTGGGGGTACAACGGCGGAGGGCTGCTGCAAATGGCCTTCCATAATAAGAAAAATGCGGGGGCGTGGGACGGCGATTACAACCCGACGCAGGCGGGCGACGGCTCGGCCATGTCTCCGGTAACTGGCATCGCCTGCGAAGGTACGCAAGCTGCCGACATCGTAACCATGATGCTGGACTTTAACCACAATAACGGGTTCTACAAGAACCCACTAATCGCGGTCTGGGGTGGCCGTATCAATGACATGGTGCCGCTGAGCTACTCGTCACCCTACACGCTCGAAACGCGCGCGCAGTGGGTTCCGAACCCGGCCGGCGAACCCAAATACTATCTGCAGCTCAACGAGCGGTTCACTCATATCGCCGATGAGAAGATCGGGCCGTTCGCCTATGATTTCGCCGACTACGCTCCCTGGGAGTTAAACGTACGCGCCATAAGTCCTGAGAGCTGTCCTTGCGACTCTTCTCAGACCCGTTACATGGCTGGCGGCTGGTATCAGGACGAGGGTCGGACTGTGGGCTTGGCAGTAGCCATGCCGAGCAGTAATTTTCCTGGCGGCAAGGTCGAGGGAGGTTTCAACAGTGATTACATGTGGCGGAACCGCAACTTCCACCTGGGTTCCTCGGAGTCGCTCGACGGGATCTCGTCCAAGGCTCTCGTCTGGTTTGTGATGGCTGGCTCCTGGACCAACGCGCTGGCTTTCGCCCGAAGTCTGCCGGCGCACTGACCAGGCCAAGGGTGCAGCCACCCGATTTCTTCGAACGACATCCGGTGCCGTCGGTCTTAGCGTTGGCCGCCTCTGTCAAGCGCGTCGCCCGCCTAATCGCCGACGCCGGAGGGCAGATTGAGACAAGGCGCACTCCGCCTCAGCTCAAGTGAAAGACTTCCTCCAGCCGAAGCAGACCCTCATCGGGCCTTCTGCCGGCAAGCGCCTCGAAGAAAGATCCCATCTCGCGCTGCCAGCGTTCGTTCACGTCGCGCGTCGCCATACCTCGAAGTGACGCCTGGAAGTCGTCCGTCTCCAGATAGCCAACCAAGAGGCCATCCGCTTGCAAGAACAGGGAGTAGTTGTGCCACCCGGTCTCTCGCAGGGCCGCACGCATTTCGGGCCAGACAGCCTCGTGGCGGCGCTTGTATTCATCGAGCCGTTCTGGTTTCACCTTTAGCAAAAAGCACACGCGTTCCATTATCTGTTCCGGTCCTCTCATGCAGCTCGCCGCACTGGCGGGTGGTGCGGGAACGCCGGGGCAGCCCGCCGCCAGCCATAATACTGCACCAGCTTCGAGCGCCATAAGGCGGCCCAGTCCGCCCCTCCCACCACCAAGAAAATGCAAATGCAATCGGAGACGCCGCCGCTCGCGCAAAGGTCAGCGCGATGAGTGCCGATTATGGCTCCCTGATCGTATGATTACGATTCACCGCCAAATCCTTTAAGACCTGATTCGCCCCATCCGGCCACTGTACGTTCACTCGGTCGACGGAGACGCAGGCTCCCAGGCCGAAGTGGAGGCGCGGATCATTGTGGGACAGATAACTGCTCCCGTTGCGCATCGTTTCGAATTGCGTTTTGCCGCAGGAATCCACCCAGATCTTAGCGCCGATCGCGTCGCGATTGCTGTGGGTGCCCTGAAGCCGGAATCCGATCCACGAATGGCGCGTCTCACTGCGGTTCTCCAGGAGCACCGGCGAGCCACTGATAGGTAGAACAACCAGGTCCACCCTGCCGTCGTTGTTGAAGTCCCCGGAGCAACCGCCGCGCCAGGATGCGCGCGGGAGAGCGCCGGTTGCATCCTGCAGCGGAGCAAACCCCGAACCCGTGTTCTCAAAAACCGCGATGGGCTGGAGGTAGGTGGTGCTGCCCAGCAACTCTGCGTTGGGATAAACGTGCCCATTGGCGACCCAGAGGTCCTTCCGGCCGTCGTTACCGAAGTCCGCAAACCCGCAGGCCCATCCCACCCAGGGCATCGTAACGGTTCTCAGCCCGAGTCGTGCCGAAGCATCTTCGAACAGGCCGGGTTCCTCCTGATGAAACAGCGGGAAATAATCTTCGGAAAACGTGGTCGTGAGCACGTCGAGCCTACCATTGTTGTCAAAGTCGCCTATGGCCACTCCCATGTTTGACTGCGTGCGGTCATCGGCGCTATAGGCGACGCCGCTCACTAGGCCGGCTTCCCGGAAACGTCCGTTTCCCTGGTTCAAGTACAGGTAGTTCGGGTCGGAGTCGTTGGCGACGAAGATATCTATCTTGCCGTCCTGATTGAAATCATCGAACACGGCGGTGAATCCATGATATCGGCCTCGATCCGTGACGCCCGCCTTCTCGGTGACGTCCGTGAACCTTCCGTTGCCCTCGTTGTGGTAGAGGATATCGGTCTCGCCTCTCAAGCCCTGGGGCCCGCAGAACCCGGGAAGCCCCCGATAGTTGCAGACCGGTGCTTTTCCCTGCCAGGTAAACACCTTGGGATCGACGTAGCCGGCCACGTAAAGGTCGAGGCGGCCGTCGCTATCAAAATCCCCGAAGGCGCTGCCGGTGTGCCACGCCACCTTCTGGCTCAAACCAGCGGCTCTTCCGACTTCTGTGAACGTCCCGTTTCCGTTGTTCCGGAAGAGTAAGTCCACGCCGATGTTCGTCACCAAAATATCGGTGTAGCCGTCGTTGTCGAAATCCACCGCGTTCGCGCCTGTACCCCAGTACCGATTCGCCAGGCCCGCCCTGGCGGTCACGTCCTCGAAGCGGCCGTTCCCCAGATTGTGATAGAGGTATAGGTTTCCGGGGCGGGCCGGCGGGACACGCCCTGCCACGATCTCCCGCAGGTCGTCGATGGTCGACCCGTTCACGATGAGCAGGTCCATCAGACCATCGTTGTCGTAATCCAGCCACGCGGCGCCTGACCCGTTGGCTTCGGGAATCCATCGTTTCTCGGGACCGCCGCAGCGCATCCGCGCAGCTATGCCGCTTTGCGCCGTGACGTCGGCGAACCGGATTCCTGCTCTGGTGGTCGTGAAACACAGGGCAAAACCCAACGCGGTCGCAAAAAGTGCCGCCAGCCAGCGCATCATGACGTTTGAACGCAGTCGAGCGATGGCATCACCGTTTTAGCAACTGCTGGAACACGTCGAAGTGTTTTTTAGCCTCTTCGGCTTTTCCGGTTTTCGTCAGCAGAAGAGCCAGGCGGTAGTGCGCCTCGGCATTACCGGGTTCAGACTCCACTGCCCCTTCCAACAGCGCCAGGGCCTGCGGGATCTTTTCGCATGAAGCCAGCGCCGCAGCCAGCTTGACCTTTCCCTGGGCCGACGAAGGATTCCGGCGGAGGGCCTCCTGGAGGTAAGCGACCGCCTCCTCCGCCCGCATCGTGTTGAGGTACAAGACGCCAAGGTTGAAGTAGGGCCACTCCGACTTTTTCGCTTGACTCCGCTCGATCTCGATGGCCTTAAGGTATGCACGCTCTGCGTCCGGCCACCGTCCCAGCGCTTCGTAGGTCTGGCCGAGCTGATTCTCCGTCCGCACGCTGGAAGGGTCCAACTCCAGGGCTCTCTGGAAGTCCGAAAGCGCGGCTGCGACGTTGTCCGTGCTGAAGTGGAGTCTGCCCAGGTAATAAAATGCGTCCGCATCATTCGGCGCCAGTTCGGTTGCGCGCTTCACGTCCTGCAGGGCCTCCTGAGGCCTGCCAAGCATGTACTCATTCATGCCCACGATTTTGTGGGCCGGTTCGCTCTCAGGATTTTGCAAGAGATAACCGGAGGCGAGGTCGAAGGAATCCTGATACTTGCCGGCATTGAACAGCGTAAGCGCCCGCTCCAGAGGATGTGTCCCGCCCTGCGGAAACACGGGCCCGCTCAGCGCAGCCAGCGGAAGGAGAACCCGAAAGACCATGCAGCTAAACCTTCCCAAACGAGACAGCCCCGGCCAGAACACGTGCGTACAGATTTTATCAAAGTTGATATGCAAGTCGGTAAAGCCCAGCTACTGCCAGGCCTATTCAAGTAACTCTCGGGCCATAAAATCCCGAGTTCGAATACGCACGATCCGCCTTACGGCCCTTTGGGATAGAATGCTACCCTAATGTCTCGCGGGCGGAAAGTGTGCCTGGTTCGCCTTGTTCTTATATACAGCCCGGTTGTTGAGGTATTCGCGGCCAGCCCCTGCCTGCCATGTCACGTCAAACAAGTCGCCGGGTACGAAAAGACGGCGATGGCGCGTTCGTTATCGAGTTCGGCTTACCAACCGTCGGGCAGCTTCACCCACGCTTTTTCAGGAACGCAATTCTCGGTGAAGCCCGCCGGCGACACTATCCAGATAACCATGAGGCGTGATGGGCTGTCAGCTACATACCAGGCCGATTACGTTGTCGGATCAGGTAGCCATGCGTATGGATATCTTGTGCGCATCGGCGACTATCTGTTCCAGGCGCCGATTTCGTATTACGTGAAACGTGGGTCATGGGACATGGCTCCTGGCTATGAGTCCGATCCTGATCCGGATTTTTCGCGGCCGGTCTCCGACTGACGGGCGAAATGGATCTGGTGCTCTCAGGACGATAGGGAACAAAACCTGCACGTCTATTTTCGCCGGGGATTCCAGCTCGATTTCCCAAAGCGAGCCCGAAGTGTGGTTGGATAACCGACCGGACTTCGACGCCGCACGTTACGGCAGCATCACGATGCAGCTTTCGACCGGCACATACTACTTTTTATTACGGCGTAAGTAGGCGGCATTCTGTGCGAAGTCTCGCCACGATAGAGCGAGATCAGTGACTTGGTGAGATTGAAGTAATGAAGTAATAATGTCCCCGGCCGCCGTGCCCAAAGGTGGCTCCTGTTAGCTCGCCGACGGTTTGGGATCGGATATAATCCAGCCATGCATCGGAGGGACTTTTCTCCGCCTCGGGCTGGCCTTCTGCGCTCTGCTACTGAGCGCTACACTTTGGAGATGGCCGAAATGGTAGCGCCTCATCGCGTTTACTGTATTGAAGAGTGCCTCCAGCCGCACAACTACGGGCTTTGGGCGCCTAAACACAGAGATCAAGACGACGCGGATCGCGACCGGCGAGCACGAATACACACGCTACGGGTGTCGCCAGCCTCTAGAGCACCGCTCGGCGGCCGTCTGGCAGCCCGATGTTCGCTGGTGCGGCGGACTGACCGAGCTCCGGCACGTCGCCGCACTCGCGGATGCATACGATTTCCCCGTCATCCAGCATACGGATGGCACGTTCGACTGTGTTCACTTTGTTATAGGCGACGACGAACAGCCCCTGGGCCGAGCTTTTCATTCCATCGCCGGGAGGACCGCAGGAGGTCCATCGCCGCCTCGAGGCGGACAATTCAGATTACGCGCGGTCCTGAAGGCGTCTACACACGCCCATCAGACCGTCCCAGGTTGGGGTGGGACCTAGAAGTTATTTAGTTTTTGTGGCGCATTGTGACCACTCCACCCGGCTTCACATTCTTAGTGGAGGAGATTATGCCAACTAACTCTCAGGAACAGAAGATCTGGCACGCCTTAGATGGCTTCCGTATCGAATTGCCCTCCTGGGGCTTCGCCAATACGGGCACCCGTTTTGGCAAGTTCCAGCAAGCCGCCGCCGCTACCACCACCGAAGAGAAACTGAGCGATGCCGGCCAGGTGCATCGCTTCACCGGCTGCTGCCCCACTGTCGCGGTACACGTACTATGGGACTTTCCGGACGGCAAATTCAGCGTGCCGGAAGTCATGCGCACGGCCGAACGACACGGCGTCAAGATTGGCGCCATTAATCCTAACGTCTTTCAGGATCAGATTTACAAGCATGGCTCACTGGGCAACCCCGACCTGGCCATCCGCCGTGCTGCATTGCAGCATATCCTGGACTGCATTGACATCGCCACCGCCACCGGCAGTCGCGACCTCTCATTGTGGTTCGCGGACGGCTCTAATTATCCCGGCACGGCCAACATCCGGCATCGCCGCCATTGGTTCGAAGAAGGACTGGCCGAGGCTCACCAGCACCTACAGCCCAACCAGCGGCTGCTGGTCGAATACAAACCCTTCGAGCCGGCCTTCTACCATACCGACATCGCAGACTGGGGCATGGCGCTTCTGCTGTCTCGCAGTGCCGGCCCGCAGGCCAAGGTGCTGGTTGACACCGGCCATCATTATCAAGCGACGAACATCGAGCAGATCGTGGCCTGGCTGCTCTCCGAAGATATGCTAGGCGGCTTCCATTTCAACGACCGCCGCTATGCCGATGACGACCTGACGCTGGGCTCCATTGATCCCTATCAGGTTTTCCGGATTTTTCATGAGATCGCGCTGTTTGAACGGGAGACCGGTAGGCGCGGCGACATCGCCTACATGGTCGATCAAAGCCACAATCTGAAAGAAAAGACGGAGGAGATGATTCAGACAGCGGTGACCGCGCAGGAACTCTATTCCAAGGCAGCGTTAGTGGATCACGAAGCACTGGCCGGCTATCAGAGTAAGGCCGCCCTCGTAGATGCCGAAGAATGCCTGAAGGAAGCCTTCGCCACCGACGTGCGCCCGGCCATCCGCGAATGGCGCAAGGCCAACGGCTTAGCCGTGGAACCGCTGAAAGCTTTCCGGGAGAGCGGGTACCTGGAGCGAGCCACCCGCGAAAGAGGCGACAAAAACAGGGCTTCCGTCAGCAGTTACGCGTAGACATTTAGGCGGGTTGTGTTGCGAAAACTCAAAGAAGAGGATGGGCCTTCGGTCCGACTGGAGATCGGTTCCTTTTTCAGGTAGCGATTCCGAACAGGTTCTTTGAAAGCTGCCCCTGAGTGATCCCAAGGAAGGGCGCAAAATCGTCCTGGCGTTCCGATCCGCGCCATTCCTTGATGCGCCGGCCAATGGCATTGAGGTCGAGCGGTGAACGAAGCATCCGGATTCCCCCCACCTTCGCGGCGAGAAGCGGTTGCATCTGGAGCGATTGATGGGCAAACTCCTCCAGCGCGTCGGGACCAAGGTCAAAAGGATCGCCGGTTCCACCCTCCGGCGTCACCGGATCAAAGCCGAACCCATCCATGTTATCTTTTGCGTTCGGGGAGTCATATTGCCGCTATTTGACAAAGTTTTTTCGCCATGTGCAAGTTCACATGGCGTAACGTGAGATTAACTTGATTTCCGCTGTCAAAATACGCAATATGCGCGTGACGAAAAAACATCCCGCGGATGGGCCTGGCACCGTCTTGCGGGCCGGGTACGTTTCGACCCCACAGGCCGGTACCCAGTCTCCGAAAGCGCCGCGCTATCATTCAGCCTGTCGCGCAGGATTCGAAGTGTCACGCAGCCTTCGAATCGACTCGTGCAATTTTGCCGACGAACTGCAATTGTCAAACGGCTATTTCGCCGCACAGACACTCGGTGTCCTCGCACCGGAACTCTGTACGGGACGCAAGGTATGAGGAGTGCTGTAATTACGGCGGCAATGTTGCTGACCTTAAGCGGCGGCATTCTGGCGGCGGGGAGTGATCCGAAGACCGACGAGATGGCACGCAATTTTCTCACCCCGCCAGATTCCGCCAGGCCCTGGGCCTACTGGGTATGGCTTAACGGCAACGTCATCAAAGAAGGCATAACCAGGGACCTGGAGGAGATGAAACGGCAGGGAATGAGCGGGGTCCTGGTTTTCCAAGCTGGCGACGCAAGCACTCCCGCGGGCGCGCAATTCCTTAGCCCGCAATGGAATGAATTATTCCAGCACACGTTGCGCGAGGCCGCCCGCCTGGGGATGGTGGTGAGCATTGACCTCTGCGATGGCTGGGATAGCGGCGGACCATGGATCACTCAAGACCAAGCTAACAAAAAGCTGGTGTACTCGGAATTGCAGGTGGACGGGGTGAAAAAGGTGGATCGGCTTCTCCCCCTGCCGCCGGTGGTGGACGACTACTATCACGATGTGGCGGTGTTGGCGATTCGGGAGAAACCCACCCGCCCGGTCGCTCCGGCAATGGTCACCGCCAGTTCCACTCTCGAGGGATACGTGGGAGAGTGGAATTTCTACCCCCAGGACGCCGTTGATGGCGACCCGGGGACCTACTGGTCTTCCGCCAAAGTGGCGCTCAGCCCGAGAGATCCCACCTGGCTCGCCTTTGATTATGCCGATCCTCTCCCCGCCAGCGGAATCTATGTGCAGCCTGGTCCCGACAGTGGGCCGCGCAAGTGCGAACTTCAGGCTTCGCAAGACGGGCAAACCTTCACTTCCGTGAGCCGTTTCATTTTGGAAAAGGGCGAAGGAAAACGAGTGGACTTCGCGACAGTGCGGAGCAGACACTTCCGCCTCGTGATGACCTCGGCTTATGGGGCGCCCGTCCAGGTGGCGGAAGCCGTGCTGCTGCGCCAGGGGGACGAGCCGGTTCTTCGCCGCGGCATCAAATGGTGGTGGTTCAAGTCTGGTAACCGCAGCTTCTGGGACTATCCGCGCCAAGGTCCCGCCGCGCTGGACGAGGAGTAACCGGCCTTCGTCAGCCTAGGTTCTCGCGTTCGTGCAATCTAGTACAATTTGCCTCGACGGACCTTAAGACAACCTTAAGACAACCCGTATCGGACAAATCGTTGTTGTTATATACTTTGATGGGCCGCACAGGGAGGGAACCCCCTGGGAGGTGAGTAGAAATGTTCAAGAGGTTTCTGCTGATTGTTTCGGTAGTGGCCGTTGCTTCGGCGGCGCCCTTGGTGATCGGTACGGCGGATCCTAACGACGGTAATTGCGATCCTTTTGGTTGCGCCAGCAGCACAAGTAGTGGATTTCCGAGCACCCGGTATCAGCAAGTGTACGATGCCGGGCAGTTCGCCGGTCCTCTTAACATTGCTGAGATGCTCTTCTACGCCGGCGCCTACACTCTCGACACCAACACGCTGGCAACCGGCAACTGGGCCTTGTATTTGTCAACTACCTCCAAGGCGGTCAACGGGCTGGATATAGTTAATTTCGATGCGAACGTGACGGGGCCCGAGACTTTGTTCGCGACGATTACCTCGAATGGAACCGTCATACCCAATACTTGGATCATCCCGGGTACAACATTCCACTACGACCCGGCTAAGGGTAACCTCCTGCTGGATATCAAGTCGAATGTGACGCCTGGTACTGGGAATCTCTTCCTCGACGCCATGAATGGGGATGCGGGAGGAGTCTTCAGCCGGGCCCAGAATTTCACTGGCGGTTACGACAACTACGGCTTGGTCACGGGATTCGATGTCGTTCCAGAGCCAAGAACCTCAACACTCTTACTGGCCGCCCTCGGCCTGCTGGCGATCAGCCATCGTAACTCGCGTCGAGCCTCTGCCTCCGGTGTTTCAAGGTAATCGGACTCAACGTGGGGCCATGCTCCACGTAGCGGACGCCATCGTGCAAGACCTTCCACCGAGGCGGCGGGCAATTGCCCAGCCGCTTTGGCCCGTCTCCCAATCGGAGTGACAGGCGCCGAAAAACGATCTGCAGGTGACTGTCCTCTTTCCTGACCGCTGCGTGATCTAGTTGGTTGAGGAGCCGCCGTATCGAGCCGCCATATGCCAAGAAGGCTGGTTGGGAAGTTCCATCATAGATCAATCTCCTCAAGGTTGCCCCCAATACTGACCGCCATTCCTTTGTTCTCGCGATTTGATATTGGGCACATTTGAGGACGTCTCAGCGGAGATGATTCGTCAATGATCGTACAGAACGTGGTGTGCATACGCTTTTGCCACTTCCGGATCCTCCGCGAAACTCTGATGCAAGATCCATATGCCCTTAGCGTTAGCCACATAGATCAGACCCCGTCGTTCATCCCTGCTAATTGCCGTGACACCTGCGAATTCGCGGGCGACCTTCGGATGCAGTGGGCGAATGGTCAAGAAACTCATGCGGCCCGCCGGTGATAATACTTGAGCAGACCGCCGAGCCGCTCGCGACACCCGATGGGTAATCCACTGCTCTTCGGCAGCTCGTCAGCAAGAATCTCACGATCGGCGCACGCCTTCGCCTTGGTGAACGTGCACCTGACTGGCCAGGGACTGACGAGCGGGGCGGTTTACTTATTGAACGGCACGGGGACCGGGACTCAGACCGTCGATAATGTCACCAGCACCGGTGAAGTGACAATCCTAGTCACGCAACCTGTTATCGGCGTCGGAGGCGTTGGTGAGCGTGCGGCGCTCGGGGTCCCGGGTGTTGCGCGTCGGCACTTCACCGATGCTTCGCGGCACGGCGATGTTGTTCGATGGTCAGTCAGGAATCGTGTACCTCAAGGGCACGGTTCCGTATTTTCAGGTCTATCCCGGCGCCTATATCCCGCGAGCGCTCGAATTTGCCCGCGAGGATGGCGAGACCAGCGCTTCCGAGCTGGCCCGCGAACTCGTCGGCCTGTCAAAGCTCAATTTCAACAACACGCAATTTGATTCGGGTGATCCTATTACGGTCCGGGCGGCTCGGCGGGTAGGGGATATTTTGAAGCACGTCCCACAAGGCAAGAAGGTCAATGCGCGGTTTCGCTACTTCACGTGAAATAATCCTCGGGCGATACATGGGCGCGGATTCGCACGAGATCAACCTGAATGCGCGACGATCTTGAGTTTCAATTCATTTCCGGGGTGATCGATCAGCGGCTGTGGGTGCCTTCTGTGTGTTGAGCGCAACCCGCGAGAGAGTCCAGAATTCCGGAAATTCCGCCAACATGGTTGGAGACGACGACGCCGGGCTTGAGCACGGTGCTACCTCCGGCTGTGCTCTTGAGCCCGTTCGAGAGCGCGTTTGTGACCACTGGATTGTTAACAGCGTTTGACGGCCTTTATTCGCGGTCACTGGAACCAGAACTGACGGTAGAAGTACTAAAGCCCCGGCCGTAGTTCTCGTGAATACCGGCCGTGTCATTGCCGGGGCGCGAACTGGGGCGGATTCTCTCAGCGCTCCAACCCGTTGGCCGTCAAGCCACAAGAACGGTATAGGCGTTTCCCGTTAAGTTGACCTGATCGCGGACATCAGACAATGCTGTCGCTGAGGGAGCAAGCTGCTACGTCAGTCGCTTACGAGCAGCTACGCCGGGTCCTTCATTACATGGATATTTCGGTGCCAGATCCAGGAACCTGAACACTTTTGCCCGTTGCCTCGACATTGGCAAAGGGGCCGGTGAGGCCAATTCAGGAGGGCACAGAGGATTTGGTCACCTGCAACTTTTCCCGCCACTCGGCCGCCTTCTCCGGTTTTCCCCATTTCTGGTAGAGTGCAACGATTTGTTTTCCAGCTTGCTCCAGCCGGAATCGGCTGGCTGCGGGAATCGTGCCTATCCGCTGTGTCATCCCTTCATAGCCGGAAAGCAGCAGCGGTTCTGCCTCGGCGTACTTCTTTTGGCCGGCGAGACTGGCGCCCAGCAAGCTCTCGCAGTTGTATCGGACCCAGGTTTTGGTTTTGGCCTCCTCATAGCTGTTCAGCGCTTCCCGGAGTAGGGCCCCGGCCTGCGTGTCCTTGCCTTGGTTCAGGTACAAAAGCGAGAGATCGTTCATGCTGGCGAGCCTTCTCGGATGTCCCGCGCCCAGCACGCGACGTTGAAGGTCCAGGAGCTTGATGTAAAGCGGCTCGGCCTGGGCATACTTGCCCTGGTATCGGTAGAGCAGCGCTAGGTTGTTCATGGTGATGAGCGTGTACGGATGCCCCTCACCCAGAGCGTGCCGGTCGACCTCGAGGAGCTTGGTAAACCGGGGTTCGGCTTGCGCGTACTTGCCCTCGTACACGTAGAGCATTGTCAGGTTGCTCATCGAATTTAGTGTGTCGGGGTGCTCGCCGCCCAGTGCTTGCCGTTGAGCCTCGACAAGCTTGGTGAACAGTGGTTCGGCCTGCGCATACTTGCCTTGGAACCCGTAGTTCACTGCCAGGTTGTTCATGGTGTTCAGTGTGCTGCGGTGCTCATCGCCGAGGACTCGCCGCTGGACCTCCAGGACCTTGGTGAGAGGGGGTTCGGCCTCGGCGTACCTGCCTTGGCTCTGGTAGAGCGTCGCTACGTTATTCATGCCGGTCAGCGTGTCGGGATGTTCGTCGCCCTGCACGCGCCGCCTGACCTCCAGCGCCTTGGTCCAGAGTGGCTCGGCCTGTACGTACTTGCCCTGGTTCCAGTAGTCCGTCGCCAGGTTGCTCATGGCTGCCAGCGTGTCTGGATGTTCTTCGCCCAGCGTACGTCGCCTGGCGTTCAGGCCTTTGATGAAAAGCGGCTCGGCCTGCGCATACTTGCCTTCATCGTCATAGAGCTGCGCCAGCAGATCCATCGTGTCAAGTGTGTCGCGGTGTTCCTCGCCCAGCACACGGCGCTCGAGTTCGAGCGTGTGGATGAGGAGGGTCTCGGCCTTCGCGTACCCCCCTTGGTAGCTATAGACTTCCGCCAAACCGTGCATGGTGATGAGCGTGTCGTGATGCCTCTCACTCAATACCCGCTGCCGCAATTCCAGAGCACGTTCCATTTGCTGCTGCGCCTGCGCAAATAAACCCAAGTCCCTGTAGCTGTTGCCGATCGTCTGCCGGATCGAAGCCTCTACCAGGGGTTGCGTGGCAAACTTGCCGGTGATACGCGCGGCAGCCCGGTCCAGGGCGGTTCGGACCTTGAGGTCGGGGTCGGGCTTTGTGTCCGGCTGAGCCTGCACGCTCGCGCTCGCCTGCGCCAGCAGATCATGTTGTAGAAAATCGTTAACCGCCTCAACGGTGGCTGATTCCCGCACAGCGACCTGCTCCGCGCGCCGGGCCCGTGTCGCTTCGAGCGTGCTCGCAATGATTCCCGCGATCAACACCACGAAAACCGCCGCGCCGCCTGCCATCAGCGCTCGGTGGCGGCGCGCGAACTTCCGCAACAAATACGTGGCACTCGGCGGCCGCGCCATGATCGGTTCGTCATTCAGGTACCGGCGGATATCCTCAGCCATGCCGGCAGCCGACGCATAGCGGCGACCTTTGTCTTTCTCCAGCGCTTTGGCCACAATCGTCTCAATGTCACCACGATAGGCGCGGCTGATCGAACTGAGCGGCGCCGGATCCTCTTCCCGGATCGTCTGCGCGGCTTCGGGGAGATGGGGGCTCATTTTGTAGGGCGGCTGGCCCGCCAAAAGCTCATACAGAATTATGCCGAGCGCATACACATCGCTGCGCGTGTCCAGCTCCAACGGATCGCCCAGCACCTGCTCGGGACTCATGTAGGCTAGCGTTCCCACGATCTGCCCTACATCCGTCTGGTCCGTGGCTTGTGTATCACTATCAGTCGCACGCGCCACCCCGAAATCCAATACCTTCGGCTGGCCGCTCTCATCCACCAGAATGTTGCCGGGCTTCAAATCGCGATGAATGATGCCGCGCTGATGCGCATGGTGAACGGCGTCGCAGACCTTGGCCATTACCTCCAGCCGCTGGCATGTGCTCAATTGGTGTGCTTCCGCGTAGCGCAGCAGCGTTTCGCCCCGTATGAACTCCATGGCGAAGTAGGGCTGCGGCCCGAATCCGCTATCCGCCGTGCCCGCTTCATGGATCTGGGCAATACCGGGATGCTGCAGCCGGCCGAGGGCCTGGGACTCCTGCTCGAAGCGCCGGAGCAACGCGGGCGCTGCCGAGCCGGGTTTGATGACCTTCAGCGCCACCGTGCGGCGTGGCTTCTCCTGTTCCGCCTCATACACCGCGCCCATTCCGCCTTCGCCCAGCAGCCGGATGATGCGATACCGTCCAATGGCGGCCGGCGGAGCGCCACTCGCCTGCCGGTACACCCGTTCGCCGGCAGAGTGGCCAGTGTTGGGACTCCACAACTTCGCTAATTCCGAACGCGACGCGGGACTCGCCAGTTGGGCATCCGCATAGGCCAGCAGCGATTCGACTTCTTTCCGCAGCGCCGGATCTTCGGCGCACGCGGCTTCGAGATAAGACGAGCGTTCCGCAGGCTCCTTCGCCAAGGCTGCGTGATACAGCGGCTCGATTTCTGCCCACCGTTGCGGGTCCATCGTATTCCTCCAGCTCATCCCCTGGGTGGCAGTCCCATCGGGTATCCGGGTTCAACTCCGGGGCAGCGATCCCCCAGGTTCCTGGCGGGTCATTTCCCTAACGAGCCACGCCTTTGCCAGACTCCAGTCCCGGTTGACACTCTGTGGTGAAATACCCAGAACCGACGCCGCCTCCTCGGATGTGAGGCCGCCGAAGTACCGCATCTCAACCACTTGCGCTTTGCGGGAATCAAACTTTGCCAGCTCTTCCAAAGCTTCATGCAACCGCACAATCTCAGGATCCGATTCAGCTGAAATCACCAACGCCGCATCGAGATTCACCCGGCGCATTCCTCCTCCACGCTTTGAACAGCCCTGCGCTCGGGCGTACTCAGTCAGAATGCGGCGCATAACTTTGGCAATGATCGCAAAAAAATGAGCCCGGTCCTGCCAGCGCACCTGGTGTATGTCGAACAGCCGAAAGTAAGCCTCGTGGACCAGCGCAGTGGCCTGGATCGTGTGCTCGGGACGCTCGCGTCTCAGACAGCGCCGCGCAATTTTCCGCAGCTCCGGGATAGGCCAATTCCACTAGTCTTTCCAGGGACTTGCGGTCGCCGCCGCTCCACCCCCGAAGGAGCTCCGTAAGCTCGTGGGAAGAGGTCGGATCCAATTGCCACACCTCGTATCACTCAATTGTACTGGAACTTGAATTGGTGTGGTCTGATCTTGCCCCGCAGTCATCCAGACGAAATTATTGCACTCGAAGGTTAGTAACTTCCTCGTTTCTTTGCGCATTTGGCTTCAGAGGGCTGGCGCTTAAAGCCGCCTAAGATTTTCCCCGTAGGAGAAGTGCGATGAGAATGAACGCGACACGGCGGGTAGGGCTGCTGATTAGAAGTATCCTGACTGTGGTGGTCACAGGCGGGCTTACCGGGACAATCGTCCGCGCAGAATCAAATTTCCCTCAGTCGCTGCCGAACCTGTTCCCGCTCCTGAATCCCAGTGGTTTCGTTGAAACGTACAACATCAATAACACTCCCATCGATCTGACCGGACCTTTTTTTCAGTCGCTGGGGACTAATGGCCGTTCGTGTTCGTCCTGCCATCGGCCGGCGGAGGCTTGGTCAGTATCTGCCAGTGAAGTGCAACTGCGATTTCTGCTCACTCAAGGCCTGGACCCGATCTTCCGCACCAACGACGGTTCTAACTGTGACCACAATATCAATACCTCAACGCTGGACGATCGGCGTGCGGCTTACAGCCTGTTACTCAGCAGAGGCCTGATCCGCATTGCGTTGTCGCCTCCGGCTAATGCCCAGTTCACCGTGGTGAGCGTCCAGAATCCGTACGGCTGCAATGACACTGCGACGCTTTCCATGTATCGCCGCCCGCTGCCTTCCACGAATCTGAGGTTCCTCAGCACGGTCATGTTTGATGGGCGCGAATCCTCCCCGCAAACCGGCACCAAAAAAATCACCAACGCCACAAATCCAGACGACCTGCTGGCGGACCTCGTTCACCAGGCTATCGATGCCACCAACGGCCATGCACAGGCCGCCACACCTCCGACAGCTCAGCAGGTGCAAGACATCGTGAATTTCGAAACTGCCTTGCGGACGGCGCAGGCGATCGACTTTCGGGCGGGCTGGTTGAACGCAGGCGGAGCGAACGGTGGTCCAGTACCGCTGGCTTCGCAATCCTTTTTTGTAGGCATCAACGATTCGTTTCCCGCGAGTTTCGGCTTCAACCCGACGGGCGCTCCGTTCAACGCTGCTATTTTCAACTTGTTTGACGCCTGGCTGAACTCGGCGAATGCGGCTCGCGCCAGCATTGCGCGCGGCCAGACGGTGTTCAATACGAAGACTATTAACATCACCGGTGTGGCGGGCATCAACGATGTGCTCGGGCTGACGTCGCTTCCTGGCGTGTGCGGAACGTGTCACGACACGCCCAACGTTGGCGATCATTCATTCCCCGCGCCGCTGAATATCGGCGTTGGAGACCTCACCAGTCCTTTGGACGTCAGCTATCTGCCGGTGATCACGCTGCAAAACAACACTACCGGCGAGACGGTACAGACCACTGATCCGGGACGCGCTCTGATCACCGGGATGTGGGCCGACATCGGGAAAGTGAAGGGCCCAATCCTGCGGGGACTGCCGGCGCGCGCGCCGTACTTCCACAATGGTTCGGCGGCCAGTTTGAGTGACGTTGTCACCTTCTATGAGAAGCGGTTCGGAGTAGGTTTTACCGCCCAGGAGAAGGTTGACCTGATTGCATTTCTCAACAGCCTTTAGCGTCCTGCAACGAGGTTGGTGATCTCACTTGGCACGGCCGGATCGCTGGCGAGAAAGCTACCGTCCAGCAATCTGAGTCAGTGTAGCTGGCAAGCCAAATGCCTACAAAGGCTACAGGGCAATTGGCCCAAGGCTGAAGCTATGGGAACGACATTAGCACGCGCACCTCAGGCGCTCACGGAAGGCAGCGAGTCTGTGAAAAAGGCAGAAATGCGACCAGCCACGTGTATCTGCCCGCAGCATGGTGACGGTGGTATGGAGAGACGAAAATCAGCAAATTCGATACATGCGTTCGCTTGTGCTGAACATTAGCGGGGGAGGTGCGCTGGTGATGTCCTACCGGCCCTTGCTGGTTGGATCATTTGTTCGTATCCGCGATAGAAACCTGTTTTTTCTTACTGGTAATGCCCGTATCATGTTGCCCGGTTTGAGATCGCGATGAATCAGGCCACGCTGATGCGCATGCCGCACTGCTTCGCAGATCTTCGTCATCATCGCCAGCCGCTGGCGCGTGTTCAACTGATGCGCTTCGGCGTACTCCCCCAACGACTCGCCACGGATGAACTCCATGGCAAAGTACGGCTGCGGCCCGAAGCCAGTATCCGCTGTACCGGCTTCATAGATCTGTGCGATGCCTGGGTGCTGCAACCTGCCGAGCGCCTGCGATTCCTGTTCAAAGCGCCACAGAAGTTCGGGATTAACACCATCACCGGCGATATTGCGCGCAAGCTTGGCCATATTCGAACGTTGGCGAGGGATCGAGAAATGCGCGCCGGCATGGGCGAGCAAAGACTCAGCTTCTCTCCGCAACTCCGCATCTTCAGCGCAGACTGCGGCAAGAAAAGAAGACCGTTCGCCGGTTCCTTAGTGAGAGCAGCGTGATACAGAGAGTCAATCATTGCCCAGCGCTGAGCTTCCATCACATTCTTCCTGGCCCGTCCACGGGCGAGTTGCGAGGCTTCAGCTCGCGCCGTTTCGAAAGCCTCTATTTCAGACATTGATGAACGCTGCAACGTTCCGGTGAGTCGGGCAACCGTTGCGTTCCTGACGTATCATTTCGCGAGCCAGCCATGCCTTTGCCAGATTCCAGTCCCGGTTGACGCTTTGTGGCGAGACGCCAAGAACCACGGCGATCTCAGCTACCGTAAGACCGCCGAAATATCGCATCTCAACCACCTTCGCTTTACGAGAATCGAATTCTGCCAGGTCATCGAGCGCTTCATCCATCTCAACCAGCTCCCGACCTCCTTCGGACGAAACCATCAAAGCTTCTTTAAGATCCACGCGGCGAAATTCCCCACCACGTTTTGCATAGAGCCGTGCTCTTGCGTAATCGACCAGAACGCGACGCATAATCCTCGCGGCGACCGCGAAGAAATGTGCCCGGTCCTCCCAGCGCACGCGTTGTATGTCGATGAGCCGGATGTAGGCTTCGTGCACGAGTTCGGTTGCCTGGATCGTATGCTCGTGTCGCTCGCGGCCCAGGCATCGGCGCGCGATCTTTTGCAGCTCAGGATAAACCGTCTCTATGATTCTCCCGAACGCGTTCCGGTCTCCAGCGCGCCACGCGTGCAGTAGCCCGGTCACATTATTTGAAGGCAGGGTATTCATTCCACTAAGTTGCCGTCACCAGCTTTGCATGTTCATTTCCACACATAGCCGGCCGAATTGGCGATTCCTACCCAAATAGTGAGGCGGCCATTGGGATCGTTACACCATCTTCGAGACGCTTCGGGGGACATCTATATGCGCGGTGCAACAGCAGCAGGAAGTTCGGATTTGTACAGGACGCATGGGAATACCAATCTGTGCGGTACAGATCCAGCGATAGAGCCCAAAACTTTTCTCGGATTCGATTAGTAATTTCTAAATCGATTCTCGCCTATAGTTACGAGTGCATTTTGAAAGGTCAATGCGGGCGGCGGAAGCGGCGCTTCACCTTCAACCGTCGCCCCAAACATGTGTAGAAAGGAAAAGCAATGTCATATAGAAAGACGATCAGAGCGTGGAAGGACGAAGACTTCCGGCTGAGCCTGAGCGAAGCCGAACGCGCACTATTGCCCGAGCATCCTGCAGGACTCATCGAACTGTCCGATACCGAGCTGGAGGCTGCCGCCGGAGGTGGTATCTGGAAGACTATCGCCTGCTCCTGGTTCTGCGTCCAAACGGCAACTTGTACGCCGGGACCCTACTGCCATTCGTAAAACGAGTTCTCAACAAAAGGGTGGTGAAGCGCCTGGGGCCAACCTCACGGCCGCCCAAATCAGGACAGGCGAACAGTCAGCTTCAGCCGTCGCCTCCAACGTGTGTAGAAAGGAAAGGCAATGTCACATCGAAAGACCATTAGAGCGTGGAAGGACGAAGACTTCCGGCTGAGCCTGAGCGAAGCCGAACGCGCACTATTGCCGGAGCATCCGGTAGGACTAGTCGAACTGTCGGATGACCAGTTGGGTGTTGTCGCCGGAGGAGTTACTATCTGGATCTCCACGGCGTGTTGCAGCATCGCTTGTAAGACTGTGGTGGTGTGCGGGCCCAAGGCGCAGTAGGAGGAGGAATGATGGGTAACCGGGCGCGCGGCTCAATGCGCCACGCGCCCGATAGCCCTGTGCTGCTGGAGGTTTTCGCCGCATATGTATGACCACTTTTTCCAAGACGCTGACTGGTGCCGGGCCGCGACACTGAAAGAGCGCGCCGTCTCGTTGAGCGCGCTCCAGAAAACGACCATCGACAAGGATCTTGCCGCACGGCGCATGAAGAGATGGCAATCGCAAACGCCCTTCGGTTCCGGCCCATACTTCGCCCAACGCCTGGCCGCGGACGGAATGAGCGAGGACGACCTCCTCTACTGTCTCGGCGAGCCGGTCCAGGGTCTTCAGAGCCGATTGTGCGGGTCCCCAAGCTGGATCGGTCAACTGTCCAAGCAGTTCTTGCGCCCGAGTTCCTCAAGTGCGCTCCCGCTGCCTGAGATCGTGCGATGCCAGGAAGCAGCCGGTTTCCTGAGCGCGATCGAACCGATGATTCAGGAAGCCCTGGAGCGCGTGGAAGACGGGGCGCGAGCGCTGACCGCCTCGCACTCTGATCTGCCCTTCGAGCCAGCCGCCGCGACCCGGGCGCTCTTCGCGAGCCTGCCGCAGAAACTGCTCTCCATGTTGGGCCGTACGATGGTGCTCGAACTGCACGTGGCTCGTCTGGATGGTGTGCTGTCCGGAACCACGGCTGCGGATCGCTTCCATAGCTTTCTGGATCGATTACGCCAACCGGAGGTCGCGTCCGCGCTCCTGCGGGAATATCCGGTGCTGGCCCGGCAAGTGCTCCTTCGTATCAACCAATGGGTCGATTTCAGCCTGGAGTTTCTGGCGAGCCTGGCGTCCGATCGGGAGGCCATTTGCGAAGCGTTTGCCGGAGGGGAAGATCTGGGGATGCTCGTCGAGGCGCATGGAGGAGCAGGGGATGGTCATCGAGGTGGCCGGAGCGTTCTGATCACGAAATTCAGCTCGGGTATGCGCGCCGTCTACAAGCCGCGGGCGCTGAGCGTCGATGTGCATTTCCAGGAATTACTGGTGTGGTTGAACTCCCGGGGCGCTTGCCCCCGCTTTCGGACATTGAAAGTCGTGGATGCCGGCGACCACGGGTGGGTGGAGTTCGTTGGAGCTGAAGGTTGCGGATCCGCGCAAGAAGTGAGGCGCTTTTACGAACGCCAGGGCGCCTGCCTGGCCCTGTTGTACGCGCTGGAGGCCACCGACTTCCACTGTGAGAACCTTATTGCCGCGGGCGAGCATCCGGTGCTAGCCGATCTGGAAGCGTTGTTTCATCCACGCATTGGGGGATCGGAGCTGCGGCAGGCAGAAGCGCTTGCCGGAAGCGCAATCAACAACTCCGTCGCGCGAGTGGGCCTGCTGCCGCAGTTTAGCTGGTCGGACGGCGAGTCAGCCGGGATCGACCTCAGCGGTCTGGGCTCCCTGCCCGGCCAGTTGACCCCGCGGCCCGTTCCCCAATGGGCGGAGGCCGGAACCGACGAAATGCGCCAGATCCGAAAGCGCGTCGAGATGCCGGGTGGCCACAACCGGCCGACTCTCGGTGGCGCGGAAGTGGACGTCCTCGAATATGCGGACGCGATCGTGGCCGGATTCAGCACCGCATATCACTGCCTGTTGAATCATCGCGACGAGTTGCTTTCCGAGGAAGGGCCTCTCGCCCGTTTTGCCGATGATGAAGTGCGGGTTATCCTTCGTGCAACCTACACCTACGGTTGCCTGCTGCAAGAAAGCTTTCATCCCGACGTGCTGCACGACGCTTTGGATCGCGACCGGCTGTTTGACCGGCTGTGGACTGCCGTGGAGCACTTGCCCCATCTGAGCCGCGTTATTCCGTCGGAACGCAAGGACTTGGAGAATGGCGATGTGCCGATCTTCACCACGCGCCCGGGCTCCCGTCACCTGTGGACCAGTTCGCGGGAGGTGAACGCCGATTTCTTCGAGGAATCGGGGATGGTGCTGGCCCGGCGCCGCATTCAGCAACTGAGCGAGCAGGATTGCGCACGACAGATCTGGTTCATTCGTGCTTCGCTCGCCATTCTCTCGAAGAACACCGAGGACACCCGACACCGAGCGCCCCGGCCAATCAGCGGCGGCGCCAAAGCCGATCCGGGCCGCCTGCTGGCCGCGGCCCGCACTGTGGGCGACCGCTTGGAAGAGCTTGCATTTTGCGGTGGGGACGATGTCTCCTGGATCGGGGTGACGTTCAGTAACCAGCAAAAGTGGTCGATTTTCCCGCTGGGCCTCGACCTTTATGACGGGCTCCCAGGGGTGGCGCTGTTCCTGGCGCACCTGGGTAAGCTCACCGGAGAAGCTCGTTTCAGTGCGCTGGCCCGTGCGGCACTCGTGGCGCTCCCGCGCATGGTCGAGACCGATCACTCTTCTTCCGCCGGGATTGGCGGCTTCGGTGGGTTGGGAGGTGTGATCTACACTCTGACGCATCTCAGCGCACTCTGGGATGAACCTGCGCTTCTCCATGAGGCCCAGCGGGTGGTGGACCTGATCCCTCCCTTAATCCCGCAGGACCGGCAACTGGATGTGATCGGGGGCGCAGCAGGGTGCATTGGCGCGCTAGCCCGCTTGTACCGCTTTGCGCCATCAGGCCGGACGCTGGCCGTAGCCATTCAATGCGGCGAACACCTGATGGCGGAAGCCCGCCCTCAAGAGCGCGGCATAGGATGGCTATCCGGGGCGGCGAAAGACCGCCCTCTCACCGGTTTCTCGCACGGTGCGGCAGGGATCGCCTGGGCTTTGCTGGAACTGTTCGCGATGTCGGGAGAAGAGCGCTTCCGGTCGGCTGCTCTCGCAGGTGTCGAGTATGAGAGAAGCCTGTTCTCTTCGCAAGCGCGTAACTGGCTTGACCTGCGAGCGCCTGCGGCGCCGGGCGCGCCACCGGGCAGCCTCGGCGAGGGTTGCATGACGGCATGGTGCCACGGCGCGCCCGGCATCGGTCTTGCGCGGTTGCTAACCCTTCCGTGGATGGATGATGCGAACACGCGGTCCGAAATCGATGTGGCACTCGAGACTACGCTGGCGCAGGGTTTCGGAGGGAGTCACTGTCTGTGCCATGGCGACCTCGGCAATCTGGACGTGTTACTCGAAGCCGGCCATAGGCTCAGCGACGCCCGGTGGCGGGGCGAGGTCGACCTCTGGGCAGGAATGGCCCTCGAGAGTACAGAGCGAAACGGATGGTTGTGCGGAAACCCATTGGAGGTCGAGTCGCCAGGATTGATGACCGGTCTGGCCGGGATCGGTTACGGCCTTCTGCGGCTAGCTGCGCCGGTTAGCGTACCGTCAGTGCTGGCTCTCGAGCTTCCCGGGTTGAAATCCGCCCAGGCCTCGGACCGGTTCAATGAGGCGGTGCAGTTTACGGATGTGAGGTGATCGATGCGGAGCGCCCGACGCTCGATTTTCCGATATGAGGCTATCCGGCGCTATGCACAAGGCCGCGGCAAAGCCGTCCTGCCGCGATTCGTACGTCCTCTCACTTTCGTATGGCTGTGGGTCCTGCTGGGTCTGCTGCTCGTGGCTGCTGGGTATCTCGCTTCGTCTGCACGCGAACGCCTAGTCGGAGGCGAGGCCTCGCTGGTGCGAGGTTATTTCGAGCCATGAGACGCCGCGTGCCCGTAATGCTCCAGCTAAACGGCGTGGAATGCGGTGCCGCATGCCTGGCGATGATTCTCAACTATTACGGCAGAAAAACCCGTGTTGCTGAGTGCCGGGAAATCTGCGGCGTCGGCCGGGACGGCACTACGGCGCAGACGATCGCGAGGGCGGCGCGGTCATACGGGCTTCGCGTGGGGGCATTCTCCGTAGAGCCGAAGGATTTTCAACATGTGCGGCTGCCGGCGATCGCACACTGGGAATTCAATCATTTCGTGGTTGTGGAGCGGTGGTCACCAAAGTGGGTTGAGATTGTCGATCCGGCTGGCGGGCTGCGCCGCCTGTCCGCCGCCGAGTTCGAGGCGGGTTTGACTGGCGTGGTTCTTACGTTCGAACCGGGCATCCACTTTGAATCGCTCGGGAACAGGACACAGACGATCTGGCGCAACTACATCGCATCAATGCTCCGCGCCCCCGGCGCGGCCGGACTGATCGCTCAGGTCGTTGGCGCGTCACTGTGTCTGCTGATCTTGGGACTGGCGCTGCCGCTGTTCACCAAGGTAATTGTGGACCGCGTGCTCCCGCTCGGGAATGTGAGCGTGATGGGAATCCTCGCGACAGGCCTCGCGATGATAATCGCGGCTCAAGCAGTCGCTACTTGCCTACGCGGTGCTCTTCTGCTCTCGCTGCGCAGCCGGTTGGACATGCAGATGATGCTCGGGTTCTTCGAGCATCTGCTCAGTCTCCCTTTCCGATTTTTCCAACAGCGCAACAGCGGCGACCTACTGATGCGACTGGGAAGCAACACGATGATCCGCGAGGCGCTGACCAGTCAGACCTTGTCGGCGATCCTGGACGGCGCGCTGGTGGTAGGATACCTCGTGATTTTGGGCGTGCACGAGCCAGTGTTCTGCGCGCTGGCATTCGGCGTCGGGTGTCTTCAGATCGCGCTCCTGGTGGGGACAGCCCGCCGGCGCCGGGACCTGAACCAGCGTGAACTCGCGGCCCAGTCGGAGTCTCAGAGTTACCTGGTGGAGGCACTCAGCGGAGTGGCTGCTCTCAAGGCCTCCGGGACTGAGGATCATGCCCTCGAGCACTGGTCCAGCCTTTTTGCCGGCGAGATGAACGCCTCTCTACGGCGCGGGCAATTGTCCGCCGTTGTGGACGCCGTGATGACTATCTTGCGCGCGCTCTCGCCGCTCATGTTGCTCTGGGTGGGGACCTTCCAAGTAGTGAACGGCGGCATGAGCCTGGGAACTATGCTCGCGCTGATCGCACTCGCGACCGCGTTCCTCGAGCCGCTCTCCTCCCTGGTCTCCAATGGTGAACGCATGCAGTTGGCCGCCGCCCACCTGGAACGAATCTCCGACGTGGTGAGTGCCGAACCAGAACAGGATCCGCGCCGGGTGCAAGATGCCCCTCGGCTCACGGGACGAATCGAATTCCGGAACGTGAGCTTTCGCTATGATCCCAATGCTCCTTTCGTTCTGCGCAACATTTCTTTCTCAGTCGAGCAGGGCCACAAGGTCGCTCTCGTGGGGCGGACCGGCTCCGGCAAGAGCACTCTGGCCATGCTGCTTCTAGGACTGTATGAGCCCACCGAAGGCGAAATCCTGCTGGATGGAATTCCGTTGCGGCGGCTCAACTACCGCGCTATCCGCAGTCAGTTCGGGGTGGTTCTGCAAGAGCCGTTCCTGTTCAGTGGATCGCTGCGGCAGAACATCGCCTTCGGCCATCCAGATCTCGGATTCGACGCAGTGGTGGAGGCAGCGCAACTGGCGGAGATCCAGATGGAGATCGAACAGATGCCGATGGGTTATGAGACAAGAATTGCCGAAGGGGGAATCGGCCTGTCGGGCGGACAGCGGCAACGGGTATCGCTGGCGCGGGCCCTCGCTCGCAAACCGGCGGTTCTCCTCATGGACGAAGCGACCAGTCATCTGGACGTAGTCACGGAAAGACGGGTGGAACGGAATCTCAGCCAGCGGGCCTGCACTCGCTTGGTGATCGCACACCGGTTGAGTACGATCTGTGATGCCGACCAGATCCTGGTACTCGAAGGCGGCGTGATCGCGGAGCGAGGCTCGCACGAGGAACTGGTTTCGCGGAACGGCTGCTATGCTACGCTCGTTTCCAGCCAGATGGAACTGGCGCAGGGCAGAGTCACGTGCGGTGCACGTTAACGCATTATAAGACGGCGCCCCTTTCAGAGTAGGCTTTAGAAGCGTCGGCTCGCACTGGGAAGGCTGCTTTGAGATGTGGCTACTGGCCCCGGAAACGCTTCCACGCCCAAGCCAGCAGCAGCGCGACGCAAAGGCACACGAAAATTGGCATCGGGTGCAAAGCCACCGGCTCCATGCTCACCCCGCGGTTGCTTGCGAGTATGGCACAATGCGCCGATGGTGGCTGTAGTCATAAGTACCGCACGGGTCCATGTAGAGCCCAGTCGACACATCGCGCTCGACCGACAACAGAATGTGCTGTAGCACGGATCGGCTGAAACGGTTCAGCAGTTTATCCGGTACCTGAATCTTGGCGGCAGGCTCAGTCGCCTTTCGCCAGAAAGCAATTATCCTTTCTCGAGCTTCTCCATAATCCACTGCGGCAATGCGCTGCACGACAGCATTATCCGTGACAGTCCGGAACGTTATGCGCAAACTCACAACGGCGGAAGCGCCCGGCTGCAACTGGGACTCCCAATGCCCAGCCTTGCCGGAGTAGGGAGCGCAGCGTTCGTCGGCGATCTTGCTGGCGTCAATCCGCTCGGCAAAGTGGGCCGCCAGACTTCGCGCCCTGAAGAAGGACAAAACGCCTGCTGCTGAAGACGAATCGTGGTCGTCTCCGGCCCGCTACGAGCGCAACTGGAAACCACTTGTCTGTATGCGGGATGCTCCCAAGCTAAAACCGTGGTGCAAAAGGCTTCGCTGCCGCTGTCACGTTTTCTTCGATAAACGCACTACTATAACCAGAGCCGTGGCGGATATCGCTACGGGAAGGAGAAATCCATGCCGCAGCAAAAACACCCGTCCGGTCAGACGCCGACAGCGAATTACGCGTCAACCTCGTATTCGAAAGCCAGATACGCTCACCCGTTCTTTCTACCCGCGCCCCCGGGACAGCGACAGCCCATCAACGGAAATACCAGCATGACCGACTGGAGCAAACAGCAGCTCGGCCCGATTCCCCCAGTTGCCCGCGGAGGCAACCTGGATCTTTCCGAGGTGATCGGCGCGCAAGGTGTCAAGGAGATCGAAGACCTGGGCGAAATTCGATTCCACGCCCTGGGCGACAGCGGCGTGGGCAATGCTCATGAAGCCCAGCAGATCAGTGATGAGATGGCCACCGACTTCAAAGTCGGCGCCGGCGGGCTGAATCCGGCGTTTCTATTTCATCTTGGTGACGTGATCTACGGAAACGACAAAGGGAATCACTACGGCGAGCGTTTCTACATCCCTTACAAGCATTATCCCGGCAAGATCCTCGCCATCCCCGGGAATCATGACGGCGAAGTCAAATCTCCCGCCGACAATCCGTCGCTCACGGCCTACCGCGCCAACTTCTGCGCCGCTACCGCCGCCGTCCCGCCGCAGGCGTCGGGAAGCGGCATTTACCGCGAGACCATGACTCAGCCTGGAGTCTACTGGTTTCTCGACGCGCCATTCGTGCAAATCATCGGGCTCTATTCCAATTTGCTCGAGAATCCCGGGTATCTCGAGGGCATCACCGCCGGAAAGGGCGATACCTCGCAGCTTGACTGGCTCGGCCAGACGCTGCCCTCCATCGCCAAGGCGAAGCAGAAGAAGGCCCTGGTGATCGCCACACACCATCCGCCGTTCAGCCAGAGCGGCCACAGCGGAAGCACGGAAATGAGCCAGAGCATCGACGCTGTCTGCACCAAGGCCGGAGTCTTCCCGGATTTGTTCCTCTCCGCCCACGCCCACAACTATCAGCGCTACACGCGTAGAATCGGCGGCAAGCAGGTACCTTACATTGTCGTGGGCACCGGCGGCATGCCGCCTCAGCCGGTCACGACGGCAACGGGACAGCCGGCTGACGCGACCCACGAAGTCACCTATGACGCCGCGATGTCTTCCCTCGGATATCTATTCGTGACCGCGTCGGCGAAGCAAATCACGGTCCAGTTCTGGCAATTGGGCAGCCAGCACACCAAACCGTTCGACCCGCTGACCATCGACCTGGCTACCCACACGGTGTCGTAAGTTGCAGGGCGGCGATCTGATGGCGGAGGACAACGATCTCAGCCTGCTGAGCAGCACGGGTCCGAAACGTAGAAGCGACCAGAGCCAGAAGGGCGATGAAAAATGGACTCATCGTGGAAACGATGATGGATCTCACGAACGAAGCGAAAACCTGCATTTTCAATCCGGACGGGGTTTTCGGTATCCACAACTCTGTTATTTCCTGTCCTGTCCCACACCCTTATCTGGGTGTTCTTCTGTTCGCAGTCGCCGCCATAGCGAGCTGGCGAGGCGAGCTTCGCGTGTGGACCCAATGGTCTCAGTGAGTCGGCGGCTGGCTTGCCGAGACGGGTTCTGTGGCCGGAGCCCCGCCGGAGTTGTTGACCACGTCTTTCAGTTCTTTACTAGGCTTGAAGTAGGGGATCTTCTTCGCGGGCACCTCGACGCGGGTCCCGGTCTTCGGGTTGCGCCCGATGCGAGGTTGGCGATGACGCGTGCGGAAACTGCCGAAGCCCCGGATCTCGATCTTGTCGCCGCTGCGCAGGGCCTTCACGATGCAATCGAAGATGGACTCGAGAATGACCTCGCATTCCTTGCGGGCCATCTCCACGGCACCCGAGACCTCCTCTATCAGATCCGCCTTGGTCATGTTCACGGCTCCTTCTCATGTCCGGAAGACCAATAGTCTCTCAATAGATTACAGTCCGCAACGTTCGGCCCTAACTGGATTCTGGCTCGAGCGACTGGGCACTGGCTTGCGTATCGGGTGTTTCCCCGGATTTACGCCGCCCTCGTCGCTTCCGAGGATATTGGAGGGCGGGTATTCGCCTCGCTGCTAGGTGCTCAAAAACGATGATTACCTCGTCCACTATCCTCAACTGACGTCGAAGATCCGCAATGGTCTTATACACGTCCATATGTCCCGCACCAGTAAGCTAACGGCCATTTCGAGGAGCACCCGCCGCCCACGCCCACATAGTGATGTACAATCCATCTCCGTTTCAATCCGCACTGGCGGACATGGTCGGCGATCATGAGCGGATTGGCTTGCAGTGGCGGTTCTTTCGAATGATCGGACGGTCCGGCATTCGGTCAGCGGCTGCTGCTGGAACTGCTCCGGCTTCAGCCGCGGCGTGGGCGGGAAACCCGATATCAGGCGCTTCGTCGCACATCTCCAGGATGACGTTGTCAAACGAATTGACTTCTTGCGTGATCTTAGCCCCGTAGTCGCTTTCCCTTTGCGCCAGATTTGCAAGCTTCAACGTCTGGGCATCTTGATAGTCACATTTGCCGACACCCTGCACATTGTTCTCGTAGACAGGGCATTACGCCCGAGGAACGGTTGCGCTTTCACCAAGCTCACAGCGGTCCCGTGATGGAGGGGCTGCAGGTATGGCTCACGGCACAACTGGAAGAGAAAAAAGTAGAGCCGAACTCCGGTCTCGGTCAGGCCATCACTTATATGCGGAAGCACTGGGAGAAACTCACTCTTTTTCTCCGCCAAGCTGGCGCACCGTTAGACAATAATCTTTGTGAAAGAGCATTGAAAAAAGCCATCCTCCACAGAAAAAACTCGCTCTTCTATAAGACCCGGAATGGGGCTCGCGTGGGCGATCTCTTTATGAGTCTCATCCACACGGCAGAGTTGTGCGGGACCAACCCGTTCGATTATCTGACCGAGTTGCAACGGCACGCCGCGGACCGGCAACAGAATCCGCAGGAGTGGATGCCGTGGATCTACCGCCAGACATCGGCGGGAACCGGCGCCCCGGGACTGGCGGCATAAACCAGTTACGCATTTCCTCCGAAAGTTCACGGATTTGCTTCTCGGTATGATGTTAGGGCTATTTTGGTCGTTCTCGCGCCGCGCCGTCAAGCATGCCAGAATTCAAAGTGACCACACTACCGAATTTTCGCCCAGAACAGTTAGTAGGGGCCGTGCCTTTTCTCCGCTGCCACGCGAGTGCCGCTAAGCCCACGCCCAACAGGGCCAGGACCTCGTTGGAAGGCTCCGGGACGACGGTGCCCGATAATGAAAAGCTGGCATTGAACGGACCCTGATGGGTGACATCGGTGCCGATTCGTTCCCAGTCCGGCCCTAGGGCCCCCGCACCGTCAGTACGTATCCAGCTCTGCAAATCCGTGGTCGGCCCGCCAGGGAATTGGAAGGCTGTTCCCTGGGATACAATGGGCTTCGGGGCCGAAAGCCAAAGGAAATTTCCACTCGCCAGGCCCACCTCGGGACGGAAGAAATCGTGATCAGTAGCTCCCACAGCGAAAGGCTCTGTGAAGGTGACGTTGAACTGTACTTCTTCCCCGGTGACCGCACCTTCGCCTCCAGTGAATTGATTGGGAAGTGCGTTGATGCCATTTACCACAGAGTTGGCGGCTGTGAAACTCGGATTCAGGATACTAGCCGAGAAGCCGAGCGACCCGAGCTTAGAGTCGAAAGCCGCGAACTGATTGTCACTCGGGGAATTTTTCCGCGTCAACACGCGCCCATCGGGCGGGTTGATTGAGTCCACAGGAAAGACGTGATACAACTCGATCTCGATCTGGGTGATGCTCGAAAGCGGCGCACCACTGGGCAGCAGGCCGGTAAACGTTGCCCCGCTGATCAGCGCATTCTGGCCGAGAATGAAATCGTCGGCGGTTTCCGTTTCGAGCGCGCCCGCACCGGCCGGACGTGATAACGTGGCAATCAAGCCATCGGGATTGCCTGTGCTGAATATTGTAACTGGCCCCCCGGCTGCGGTGGTAACCAGAGAAACGGCTACACCCGCTGTTGCGATGGAGCCGATAACCAAACGTCGCATCCTCATTGTTTCGGTCCTCCAAATCTGGTGAACAAGAATATCACACCGATGATCTGAGGTTAAGGGTCATAGCCATAACCTAAGGCCGCTCAGAGACCCTCAGCGCCCTTTTTTTCTTGTGCGCTTTCACCGTGTTTCTTTATCGGCCATCACCATCGATCGACTGGCGCCGGTCTGCGCTCATTCTCATTCTCTTCGCCTGCGCTCTAGATGTCTGATGTAAGTGACTTCTTTCTGAAAGTGTCAAGTTTTTCAGACGGCCTTTGGAAGGGGAAAAGCTTGGTAAATGAGTACGTCCAGTTGGGCGTCGGCGCGGTCGAGAGCGCTCCGCAGCGGAAACGGTAGCACAGCGTCGTTGCCGGTGAACATCGCCATGGCGGGCCGGAATACGCGGGCATCCAGGCGGGAGAAGAGCCGTGCGACCTTCCAGCCGTAAGGCGTGACAAAGTAACGGTTGGTTCTGGGCGGTCGGTAGATCAGGCCTTTGAGCCGAAGCCGCCGCAAGTCGTAGGTCATCTGGTTGGATGTGTACTCCGCTACACTCACGCCCAGCAGGTCGGCCACGTGTTGGCGCAGATCGTGGTTACGAAAGCCGTCAATCAGATGGTGGAACAGCGTGAGCGCCAGAAACAGTGCCATCACACGCGGTTGTCCGAACTTCAGACCCGGTGACTTTTTGCCGTCCTCGGTGACGGCGGGTTGCACCACGCGTTGGATGCTGTCGCCGCTCAGGCCGCTGTTGTGGCTGACGCGTTCGACTTCGAGCAATCGCCGGTTGATCTGCCGGCCGATTTTCTGCAGGTAGGGCAGATTGGCCAGCCCTTTGTTGATTCCAAAATCATGGGGGTTGCGGAAAGTCCCTTCGGTCCGGCAACCGCGCCCTTCTTTGAAGTATTGCTTCAGATCGAAGTTCTTGTAGTTAATAGGCAGGCTCGGATGCACGCCGTCCTGGATCACCCGGGTTCGAAACTCTCCCGGGGTTTTCTTCGTTACCACCCGGTCGAAGACCAGTTGCACGCGATCTGGGCGGCCCAGATCCAGGTTGTCGCGGATGATTTCCTCGAAGAACTCGCGGCCCCGCAATGGCCGGTCGAAAATCTGCGTCAGGCTGACTTCCATTTGCCAGACCGACAGATCCCAGTCGTAGCCCGCACGCCGATCTTCCGGCCGCAGCGGAAGCGGAATGCGGCGCAACCATTTCCGAAACACCCGGTCAATGTCCTCCGGCCCCAGCGCATCGCAGATCTCCTGCAACTTCACCGGCTCGCAGCACGACAGGAACCCGTTGTCCAGCGCCTCATAGGTGATGTGGCGCTTGTCGAGTTGCCGCTTGGCCCATTCGTGCCCGTTCAGGCACAGCTTCACACTCCACGGCGCGTAGCTACAGATCTTGAGAAACAGCGGGCCGAACTCTTCGTCATCGATGTAGAAGTAGTAGTGATTAACATAGACCGTCTTGTCGCGGTCGAACTGGAACCGCCCGTTGACCTTCTTGCCGTTGAAGGCCTGCGCTTTCTCCTGCGCCACCCCAATGAAAACGATGGCGTCTCGCACGTTGCGGCGGTGCCGGAAGCTGTTGGCAATATCGTCTTTCCTCTCTTTGTGCCGGAACTGATACACCGGAACGCCTTCCCGTTCGGCCAGCACCTTCACAGCTTCGCGAAACTTCTCCGAGATCTGCCCCAGTACAACGGGCGACGGAATCGGCTTCCCCAACTGATCGCGCATAAAGAAGACCAGGCCAGGCCCGGTCGCCAGCTTGCCGATGTAACCGTTCAGGTACAGACGGTCGAGACACTCCACTTCGAGAGTGACATGGCCGTCGAGCAGTTCCGGGATGGTCGCCATCCCACGAATTCTATGCGAATGCCGAGATTTCCGCTGGTCGGTTTGAGGTCGAAGACCTCGCTAGCCAGTAAGGAGCACACCGTTATCTTGCCGATCCTCTTGCTGATCACCGATCTGTTCTGGTCGTCCGAAGAGCGCATCATCGCGGTGCGACGCAACTGGCGGCTTTACTTGCCAACTCTCTGTGGCGGTTTGCTGGCGGCTAGCTTTCCGGTCTCTCGATCTGACCAGTTCAAACCCCAATCGACCTTTCATCCGGACTCATGCGAGATGAGGTTTAATACTGGAATGCGTCGCACAGCCGTAGTAGTCATGGCTCTCTCTTGCGCCTGCGCTAGGGCGGGTCAGCCGTCACAGCCCATCCAGCCTCCGATCTGGAGAACAAAGTTCGACGTTATCCAATTCGAGAAAGTCGAGAACGGCCGCCTGGCAGCTGCGCAGAAGGCGGTCGACGTGATCACGGCCTTCCAAGGCGCCCGCAATATTGAGAACACACTTGTGCCATACGACGAGGCGCTCCGACAATTGAGCTCCGCCCGGTACTTCTCCGGGTTGATCGAGATGGTGCACCCCGACGCTCATTTCCGCGACCGGGCGACGGCGATGACCCGCAAAGTGAGCGATTCCACGCGCGCACTCTCGCTCAACCGGGCCGTGTACGAGGCGTTGGCTGCCCTGTCGTTGAAGGGTGCGGACGCGGCGACGCGCCATTACGTGGAACGCCAGTTATTGCAGTTTCGTCTGGCGGGCGTGAACCAGGATGAAGAGACCCGAGCTAAGCTGCGGCAGTTGAACGATAAGCTCACACAAGCGCAGTCAACGTTTGAGCGCAATATCGCAGACGGCACGAAGACAGTGGAGGCGCACCTCTCGGAACTGCACGGCCTTCCACAGGACTATCTCGACCGGCACAAGCCGGGCCCGGATGGTAAGGTTCGCATTACGACCGACGATCCAGACGCTCTTCCTGTGCTCAAGTTCGCCAAGAGCGACGAGCTACGACGAAGGCTCTATCTGGCTTTGTGGACGCAGGCGTATCCCCAGAACCTGGAGGTCTTGAAGGAGATGATGGATACGCGATACCAGACTGCAAAGCTCTTGGGATACTCCTCCTGGGCCGATTACAACGCTGCCGACAAGATGATAGGTAGCGGCAGTAATATCGGGAATTTCATCCGCGAGGTAGAGGCCACGGCCCGTCCTCTCATGCAGAGCGTGGGCGTTCTCGACGGATCCATCGGAGGACCCGGATGGTCGTTGAGCCTCAGCGGCTCCATCAACTACGGCGACCCGTATTCGCTGCGCTTTCAGGGCAAAGGGATGGTCGGGGGCGAACAATGGATCTACGATTACGCCGGATACGCGATCAAGCCCTGGCCGAACGGTGTCAATCAGGTTCCGGCGATCATTGGTTCGGTTGTTTGGTCCGTTCCCCATTCGAGCGGTACCGGGACTGCGCCGGCCGGAGTCGTCTGTTCCTGGATCGCAGTGTGGCAAGGCCCGCTTTCGTGAGTGAGGTTCATCATCTGATCGGTTTTCGCTAAGGAGTAACAATGTATACGCGCCAGAATGTCTGGGAACTCGGCGGTCCTTGGGCGGACCCCATCCTCTGGTACGCGCGCGGCGTGGCCGCGATGCAGGCGCGCGCACTGGCTTTGCCTACGGCATGGCGCTTCTACGCCGCAATCCACGGCCTGGACCAGTCGCTGTGGCAACTACTCGGTTATCTGAACCCGGGAGAACCAATGCCCAGCCAGGCTCTGCAAACTCAATTCTGGCTGCAATGCCAGCACGGGAGTTGGTATTTCCCGCCGTGGCATCGTGGTTATCTTCTGGCTTTTGAGGCCAACATCCGCGCGGCGGTCATCCAACTCGGCGGGCCGTCGGACTGGGCGTTGCCGTATTGGAACTATTTCAAGGCCAACGAAAATCCGTTGCCGCCGGCCTTTGGCTCACCGGACTGGCCCGACGGAAAGGGCATCAATCCCCTCTATGTTGCGCAGCGGTATGGACCAAATAACGACGGCAATGTCTTTGTGGATCTGAGCCAGGTCAATCTCGACGCCATGAACGATCCGAATTTCACGGGAGTCCAGAACGGCGATCGAGGCTTCGGCGGCATCGACACTGGCTTCGAGCACGGCGGAAGATTCCACGGGGGTATTGAATCTCAGCCGCACGATATGGTGCATGGTCTGGTAGGCGGCGAGGATACTTCAACGCAACTTCCCGGCCTGATGAGCGACCCGGACACTGCGGGGATAGATCCCATCTTCTACCTGCATCATGCGAATATCGACCGGCTCTGGCAAGTGTGGCGACAGAACCCTCCCACCGACGTCGACCCGACCGATCCCAAGTGGCTCGACGGTCCCGCCAGTATTGGCCAGCGCGCTTTTTCCATGCCCATGCCGGACGGTACTTCGTGGAACTATACGCCCTCCCAAGTGTCCGACATGAGCGCGCTAGGATATACATATGATGATCTGTCGCCCGCCGTGGCCCCGGCGTCGCCGGCTCAACGGCTGCTGACGTTGGGATTGGCGGCTACTGCTGCGAGCGTGCGGCCAGGAGCAACTCCCGTGCCAACCGCAAAAAACGTCGAATTGGTCGGCGCCAGCCAGGCGCCTGTGCCGATTACAGGCAGCGAAGTCCGCACCTCCGTAAGACTTGACCAGAACGTACGCCGCAAAGTCGCGGCGAGCCTCACCCCGGCAGCCGAAACGGCCGCGCCCGATCGTGTTTTCCTCAACCTCGAAAATATCCGCGGGCTCAAGGACGCCACAAGATTTAAGGTGTATGTGAGCTTGCCCCAAGGCGCGAATCCCGCCCATTATCCCGAGCTGCTGGCGGGCGACGTGTCGTTGTTCGGCGTGCGCAAAGCGAGCCTTAAGGATGGAGAACACGCCGGTCAAGGCTTGACCCACGTCTTGGATATCTCAAAAATCGTCGACACCCTGCACCTACGCAATCAGCTCGACGCGGATTCGCTCGAGGTGCGGATCGTGCCCGACAGACCGGTTCCCGATGCGGCGCAGATCAGCGTCGGGCGAGTCAGCATTTTCCGCCAAGGTAGCTGACCGAAACCTACAACCATGACACCGGCCGCTCGCGAGCGTTCGCTCGTTCGGACCCCGATGCTGGCCCTGACTGCCGCCGCCTGGATCCTGCTCGTGGCCGAGCCTCGTGGTGCCGCTCTGGCCCACTGCGCGGTAGCGATGCCGGCGGCCGAGGCGTCGTTCCGGATGCTGCTGGCGCTCAATCCTCCCGCTTCCCTCGCCATGGGATGGATGCTGATGTTGGCCGCGATGATGTCGCCGTTGCTGATTGCACCGGTGCGCCATGTCTACAACAGCAGCTTCGCCCGCCGGCGTGGACGCGCCATCGCGCTCTTCGTGGTGGGGTATGCGCTCCTCTGGATGGCCGCGGGCGTTGTGCTAATGGCGCTCACGCTGGCGCTCCGGCTCATCGCCCCGGAATCGTTCCTGCCCATCGTCCTGGCGCTAACCATCGCGATCCTGTGGCAGTTCTCACCTTGGAAACAGCGCTCTCTCAATCGTTGCCACTCCCACCGCGCGCTGGCCGCCTTCGGCTGGGCCGCCGATCTCGATGCACTCCGCTTCGGGCTGACCCACGGGATTTGGTGCGTGGCCTCCTGCTGGGGGCTGATGTTTTTGCCCTTGCTGATTTCGCGCGGCCACAAGGTGGCCATGATCGCGGTATCGGCGTGGATGTTGGCCGAACGGCTGGAACGGCCGATGCCGCCGCGCTGGCGCGTGCGTGGCCCAGGTACCGCGCTGCGCATGGTAGTCGCACAGGTCGGAATGAAGCAGAGCTGGCGTGAATTGTGGTTACAAGAACTCCGGAGCAAATTACACTGAGCTGAATTGGCGTTCGTGCGGATCAAGTGGTGCTGGGGACAGTGGTTCGCAATGTGGGTCATAATGCCAAGCCTGTCACACGAGCATCTCACCCAACTTGAATATGAGCTTCAGAAGCAGGTGACGGCTCTGTGGAAGCGGTGCGGGGTTCCGCAAGCGGCCCCGCCACTTCACGCGACGCTGGCCGACTCTGCGCGACAGAGTCGCCGTTAGCTTTGACGGTTCAACAGAACAATCCCAAATATGACCAGCAGTATGACCGCGATCAATAACGCGATTTTCGCCACGCTGTAAGGCCGTTCGCCTTGTACCTCGCCAGTGCGCGCATTGACGGCGACTTGATAAACCTTTCCCTGGAATCGATAGGCTCCGATCCATACAGGCAACAGCAGGTGACGGAAGGTCGTATTGGAGTATTGAGTGTCAATATGATCGACGCGCTGCTCGTCTCCTCCGATGCCCTCGACCACATCCTGCTGTATGGCCTCCGCCATCACCTCCTTGGCTTCTTCAAAGCCTTCGGGAACTTGAACCTGGTAGCGCTGCGCTTTGAAGCCCGCGAGATAGGCGGGCTCGTAGGGACGCAATGCCTCGAGGTCCCACGGCTCAAGCGCATTCAATCGCGATTCGTTCACTGCCTTGGTAGCGGGAATGAGTACATTGTCGAAATTCCGCGCTACCTGGCCTGACGCCGAATACCAGTGGGTATGGCGCACCTCCCGTGAGCGTTGGACAGAGTTGCCGTTGCTGTCCGTTTCCGTGTAATGCTCCGTGACCCAGTAATATTCTCCGCGCTGGCCTTTGTAGCGGCTGGCGGTATCGGCCGCGTAAGTCCAGAACGGAAGATAAACGCCGCCGATGCCCTCCGATTCCGCCATCCGCTTCAAGGCGCTGGGAGCGAACCAGCGTGAGGAGATCCAGGAGCGCACTTCTTGCTGCGCGGCGTTCTTCACAACTTTGATAGGCAGCACGGCGTCAGGCGCGATCAGCGGATCGGCTGCCTTGGGTTGCGCGACGATAGCCGTTCCGCAGAACGGGCACGCGCCAGCCACTTCAGGCGGCTCGAAGAGCACGGCACTGCCGCAACTGGCACAACTCACCTCGAACGCCTGAGCGCTCAGCGGTGTCAGGAGCGCGGAATTGGATTGGGTCAGTGCGTCTGCCAGCGGATGCGCGTGCATTTCGGCGGTTGACGGACCGAGCGCCTCGGTATGGCCGCAGAACGCACACTTCATGCCGCCGGTTTCCGGATCGAACTGCATGTCCGCGGAGCAGCCGGGACAGGGGAAGTGCTCGATGTTCTTCGAGGCTCCATGCGAAGGCCGAGTTGGGCAATCCTTACTGCTTCACGAATTGTAGTTGCATCTGATGGGAATGCGTATGCCGTGTATCGTATCAAGGGAATTCGAATTCAAGTCGGCCTGCGTCCGGGAGCCATCTCCTGGGTGCGATTGTTAACGGGCGTCGTTAACAATCAGGGGGAAAGATTTTCGTTCGGGGACCCAAAGAAATCGGGCCACCCTGACGTTAACAGGCCGAAATGGGGCGACCACCCCGACGATCAGAGCACCTTCGGAGACGCCTTGGCCACGCCCGGTCTCAGCTCCACCGGCCAGTTTTTTTCTACCTGTCCTTCGCCATTACTCCATCCGCCCCTAACAGATTGACTTCACAGCGGATGAAGGCGAACAATCGGTACACATGCCAGGCGTTCTTTTGTCTGTGATTCGATTCGCTCGACTCCTGCTGAGCGGCCACCAAGCTGTTGCCATTGAAAACGCTGCGCTCCGACTGCAACTCGCAGCCTTCCGGCGCAAGCGCAAACGACCGGTGCTTACCTCCTTCGATCGGCTGTTCTGGGTCGGTTTGTCCCGCGTTTGGCGCACCTGGCGCGGCCCGCTGTTCTACGTGCAGGCCGACACGGTTGTCCGGTGGCAGCGGGAGCGCTTCCAGAAGTTCTGGGCGCGTCTGTCCAAGGTGGACCTCCGGCGCTGCGGCCGGCCTGCGACCACCGTCGAGATACGCCGACTCATCGAGCGCATGGTGGCGACCAATCCGCTGTGGCGTGCGCCCAGGCTTCACGGAGAATTGAAGATGCTCGGCATGCGGATCTCCGAGCGCACGGTCTCCCGAATTCTCCGCACACTCCGCCGGCCGCCGACTCAGACCTGGAAGACATTTCTTCACAACCACATCGGCCAATTGGTGTCGATTGATTTCTTTACCGTGCCGACGGTCACCATGCGGGTGCTCTTCGTATTCGTCATGCTGGAGCACCGCCGTCGTCAGGTGCTGCATTTCAATGTGACCGAGCATCCGACGGCAGCCTGGACGTCGCAACAAATCGTCGAGGCCTTAGCCGATCGGGATGCGCCGCGATATCTCATTCGCGATCGCGATAGCATCTACAGCGACGACGTCAGTGTGCGGATCTCGTCAATGGGCATTGGAGAAGTACTCACCGCGCCCAGGAGTCCCTGGCAGAATCCGTATGTCGAACGACTGATCGGCTCGATACGAAGAGACTGCTTGAACCATTTCGTCACCCTGAACGCCAGGCATCTGAAGCGAGCCCTGGCTTCGTATTTCGGTTACTACCATAGGTCCCGAACCCATTTGGGGCTCGACAAGCAATGTCCATTCCCTCGGCAAGTGTCGAGCACAGGAAGGATTATCGCAATCCCTCAGGTGGGCGGCCTGCATCATCGCTATGAACGCGTTGCAGCGTAGTGACATGGGTGCGGACGCATTTTTGGCGAATGACAGGTCGAGAATGCTGTCGGCAACTGTGGGATCGCCGATCTGTTCGTGCCAGTGAGTCGTCGGCACCTGGGAGGTCAGAATCATGGACCGGCGTTGATAGCGGTCATCGCAGATTTCCAGCATGTCGCGGCGCTCAGCGTCTTTCAGCGGCGCCATGGCGAAGTCGTCCAGCACCAGCACATCCACGCGAGAGAGTTTCTGAAGAACTCGCCCGAAACTGCCGTCCACATGAGCGACCGCCAGTTCGCGGAACAGTTCGGTGGTTCTTTTGTGCAGCACGGAAAAGCCGTCCCGGCAGGCTTTCTGCGCCAGCGCGCAACCGAGCCACGACTTTCCAATGCCGGTGGGCCCGATCAGTAAAATATTTTGATGGTGTCGCACCCACTCGCAATTGGTCAGTGTGCGCATGAGTTTGCGATCCAACCCACGAGGATGTTGATAGTCGATATCTTCGATGACGCCGCGTTCTTTCAAGCGGGCCGAGCGAAGGCGGTGGGCGAGTGCGCGGTTCTCTTTCCATAGCCATTGTTGGTCGACGAGCAAGCCAAAGCGCTCTTCGAAAGCGAGTTGGCTGATGTCGGTGTTTTCCAGTTGAGCGCGGAAGGCGTCGGCCATGCCGTGCAGTTTCATGGTGTACAGCTTCTCGATCGTTGGTTGGTTGAGCATGTTGTCTCTCCTGTAGGTGTTGATTTATTGCAATAGAGTGGTGGGCGGATCGTAGTAACGCGCGCCGCGAATGTTTTCATGTTTGGGACCGGACCGGTCAGGTTCCAGCGCGAGAGTGGTCTGTCGATCCAGCCCGCGTTTCAGAATCGACTTGAGGCTTTGGTAGGAGCAGGCTTGCAACTGGAGTGCGCGCTGGCTGGCCGCTTCGAGCCTCGGATTGGTGTAAATTTTCCCCAGGCTCATGATTCCCAGACAAGCCCGGTATCCCATTTCCGGATGAGGCTTGCTTTCCAGAATGGTGCGAACCACCTGCGCGGTTGCCTGGCCCACAGCGGTTTCCGCCCAGTGAATCAGTCGTGAAGGGGTCCACTCCAGATGGGCTTGGTGGCTTTTAGGCATATGTTCCCGAACAACCGTGTGCTGGTAGGCTGCGGAACTTCGCCGGTGTGAGGCAACGCGTTTACCGAGATGAAAGATCTCGACCGTGGCGGCTGTGAACCGAGCCTCCAACTGCTGGCCGGCGAGTTGGTAGGGAACGCTGTAATAATGACGGTCGACTTCGACGTGGTAATCAATATTGGCTCGGACGGTTTTCCAACTGGCGATGACATAGCGGTCCGTGGGCAACGGCTGGAGAACCGGTCTGTCGATTGCGGCGAACAGGGAGGCACGAGTGCCTTCCCGTTTTCGAAATGGACGATGATTCAGCTTTTCAAGCAGCTCGCCGATAGCCAGGTTCAGTTCCGCCAGTACGAAGAACCTTTCATGCCGCAACGCCGCGAGTATCCAGCGCTCCGCTACGAGAACCGCATTTTCTACTTTGGCTTTGTCTCTGGGTTTGTAGGGCCGCGCTGGCATAATCGCGACGTCGTAATGCTGCGACATCTCGTGATAGGTACGATTGAGATCCGGCTCATAGCGGCAAGCCCGGTCGACGCCGGTCCGTGGATTATCGGGCACGATCAACTTAGTGGTGCCGTTGAAATACTCGAAGGCGGCGATGTGGCATGCCACCCAGTTCGGCAGATCCTGGCTCAAGGTGGCTTGCGCAAAAGTGTAAGTGCTGGCGCCGAGCACGGCCACGAACAGCGAAGCGGGGGTAATGTCGCTGCCGTGGTGGTCATAGATGGGAATCGTGGGACCGGCCCAATCGACGAAAGTCTTTTCGCCGGGGTTATGCTGCTGGCGCATCACCACGCTTCGATCGCGGTGCCAGCGCTGATACAACTCGCAAAAACGGCTGTAGCTATAGCCGTCCGGTTGCGTCTCACGATATTCTTCCCAGAGCAACTGCAAGGTCACATGCTTGTGACCTTTTAGCTGTCGGTGAATCTCGGCGAAATCGACGCCGGCCCGGAGTTGCTGCGGCGGGCGATCAGGGCGCGACGGAAACAGCAACTCATTGAGCCGCCGGTCGTCGCAATCCTCCGGCAACGGCCAACTCAGACCTGCGGCTGTGGCGCGTTCGAGATATCGATGAACGGTCGCCTGGCCGATTGAGCAACTGCGGGCGATCTGGTCTTGTCGTAAACCTAGATCGAACCGCAGACGTAGAACTTCCTTCACTTTGCGCATAGACAATCCTTCCTGGGGCACTAAAGTTTTCTCCACTTGTCAGTGAAGACCACCCGGCACCCCTGTTGTCCAGCGCGCGCTAAAGATGAAGATCTGTTAAGAAATTCATTCCGGGGATGTGAATAAAAATTCCGGAGAGGGCGAAGTTTTCATTCATTCAGCCCCGGAATCGATTATTCACATCAGCCCGGAATCCGTTATTCACATCGCTCCGGAATTTTTATTCACATGCCCCGGAATACGCATACCAGCAATGACCCTGAATACCGATTGAAAGTCGATACGATCAAAGAAATCCTGCAGCGGCTAAAGGCGAATGAGGCGTTCTTCTCAATCGACGAGTATGGCCCCTTTGCGGTAAAAAAGAAAGGCGGGCGTAAGCGGGTTGCACCTCAAGAGAGCTACACGATTCCACAAATCCAGAAATCTAAGGGCTGCCTAATAATTACAGGGGCTCTGGAACTGTCTCGAAACCAGGTAACGCATTTTTATTCGAAAAACAAGAACACGAACGAGATGATCAAGATGATGAATCTACTGCACACCCAGTATCGTGATTGCAGCACTATCTATCTGTCCTGGGATGCGGCGTCCTGGCACATATCCAAACAGCTCTTCACCGAAATAGAAGCAAGGAACGAAGAGGCTGCAACCCGAGGGTATCCGATCGTCAAGACGGCTCCCTTGCCTGCTGGTGCTCAGTTTCTCAACATTATCGAATCGGTATTCAGTGGCATGTCACGAGCGGTAATCCATAACAGCGATTACCCGTCGGTCGAAGCGGCACAGAGGGCAATCGATGACTACTTTGCGAAGAGGAACGAGGATTTACGGCAGCACCCCAGAAGGGCGGGTGGAAAGATTTGGGAATCCGAGAGGGTGCCGAACCAGTTTCGCGAAGGGAACAATTGCAAAGACCCGCTTTACAGATGACCAGACAGAAGGTGGTGACCAAACATTTTCGCCGGTCTTCGTGCCTGGCCAAAAACGTTATCCGATTTTGCCTTTGGGCGGGCCCGTTTTCCGGCCATTTGCGAGTGGCGCTCCTTCCTGGCCGACATTGATCCTTTTCGGCCAGGAAGGGTTCATGATACCCCGGCGCGCGCCAGGGTCTCGCGGTAGTTCCAAGGCATCCATCCTGCGGGCTGGGCCGCCAGTTCCTGCGCGTGGCGCTGCAGCTCGATCAGGTAATCGAAGGAGTTGACGCCGCACAACTGACAGGTGTGAATCAAGCTCATAAACAGGTCACCTACCTGCGCCCCGTGCAGCGTCCGATAGAACAATGCATTTTTCCGATGCAGAACAGCCCTTTTTAAGGCCCTTTCCACGATGTTGTTATCTACGGGTGCCCCAGCTATACGGAGAAAGAGCGTCAGAGGCCGCCAATGACGCAACAAATACGTGATCGCTTTGCCCAGCCCGGAGTTCGGCTCCGTTTTGCGCTCGGCGAACTGCGCTTCCAGCCAACGATGCAGCTGGTCCATCACCGGCCCGCTACGCTCCTGGTGAAGTCGTAGCCGCTCGTCTGGTGTCAGTCCACGCTCACGCGCGTCGGCATCGTGGCCGTACACCTGGCCCAGCATCTCCAGCACGTAACGGCATTCGTCGGGAAAGTTTGCCGCCACTTCTATGAACTGTCTTCTTCCATGAGCGAGGCAATTAGCCAGCAGAATCTCCACACCTGTGGGTAACCTCGGAACGTTGCGCGACAGCGCGTCGCACATCTGAATCGGCGATGGCAGTTCCGCTGCCCGCTGCCGCAACACGTCGGCGATGTTCTCGCCGGCATGCTGGCGTCCGGTGAAGTACAGCGCGATCTTCCAACCCGCGCCGGTCGAGACGATCCCGCTAGTAAACACGCCCGTGCGTTCGTCCGACGGCTCGCGCGCCAGCCGTAGCACGCGCATGCTGGTGTCGTCGTTGTGGACCACCTCGCCCTGCGCCGCCTGCCGAATCAACTCATCGCGCGCCGGTTTGAGCAACTCCGCAGCCTCTTCCACGATCTCCCACTGGGTTGCCGCCGGCAACGGAATCCCGAGCTGACCTTCCAGCTGTTCCAGCCGGTAGAATGGGATCCCACTGCCGTACTTAAGTTGCGCGATCATCGCCGCCGCGGTCTCGTCGTACTTTTCCGGACCCACTCCTTCCGGCTCTTGCGCGGTGAACACCTGCCCACAGGCGCCGCAGCGCAACCGCTCGAGCGAGTAAACAGTGGCCGCCAGCGGCGCCTGCCCGACAATCCGCACCAGCACCTTCGGCTCTTTCTGGCCGTATACGTTGCCTTCCCCGCACTCCGGGCAACGGTCGCCGTGCTTCAGGCTCTGATGCGCGATCTCAACCTTCTGTGCGCCACCGAAGGCCTCGGCTCCATTGCGCCCGTGTCCGGCCGGCGGTGGCGCGCTGGTATCCGGCTGAGTCGCGGCCTTACCCGAGCCTTCCGCTTCATCCAGTACGGCGCTGGTCTTCTCCGTGTTGCGCGGCCGCACCAGCATCGCCGCCATGGCATGCAAGGCGTCCTTGACCTTCTCGTAATCGGCCTCGCTCAGCGGCGCTTGCCGTGCGCCGTCCAGCACGCGGTCCAGTTCGTCCAGGTTCACATCGATCCGGCGTCTGGCGGACTTCTTCATGCTATTCCCCGAGCAGTTCGCGAAACCGTTTGGTCAGCGGATATCCCAGAACCTCTTTGATCGATCGGTTCGGTACGTAACTGTTGGATTGCTTGCCGCGTCCGGTTGTCTTGCCGAGCAACACCCAGTTGGCCGCTCGGTAGCAGGTCCCGCGGAATCGTTCCGGATCCACGAACGTCTCCAGGAAGTAAATCGGATGCCCGTACATCCGCTGCCAATCATCGGAGATCCGCGCCGCCATGCGGCCGAGAATATGGGACGCCAGGTGCTCGACCCGCACCCAAGGGAGAATCAGGAAACGCGTGTTGTAGGCGAGGAAGCGGATGTTGCGACGCCTGGCTTCGGCGCTCCAGCCGATGTAGCGGTCGCGCGAGCCGATGTGTCGCGGTGCACTCGACCATGCCACGCAGGCGATGGGCCGTCCTTGCGCCCACACCAGATACTTCAGATGCTCTCCCACCGGCTGTTCGTAGCCGAGATAATGATGCTCCTCGATCAGGCTGTTGAACAATGGCTCCCTGCCGGTGCGCCGCACCTGCTCGAACACGAGCGGTTGGAGGTGGCGCAGCCGGTCTTCGATCGGCGTGGTGTCGATCGGAACCGGCTCCGGTCGGGCTCTGTGGGCCAGCGGATTATGCCGGACGTAACCCACCGGCGGCAACGCTGATCTGGCCGGCCCGTTCCAGCATCAGGAGCAGGCCACGGCACACCATATCGCGCAAGGCGCCATTGGCCTGGCGCCACTGCCAGGCCTCACAAAGCCGGGTGGATAGCTTCCGGCGGCTGTCGTTCGGGTGCCGCTCGATCAGGCTGCATATATAAAGGATGTCTTCCTGGGTGATCTCCCGGCCCCGATACCTGAACTCGACCATCGCCAGCAGTATGAACCAGTGTTTCTTGGAACGCAAGGGGTGATTCCGCATTCATCGTATGTTTGAGGATCTTTTACTTCGGTGTGTTCACTCGTCGCCACATGGGCGCGGCCCGTCACGCGGGATAGATCGCCCGCCACCATCAGCAACTGGGCCTCATAGGCCTCCAGTGGCTTGGTCGCTTCGGTCCCTTCTGGCCACCAGACGAACCGCCCCTTCGACAGCCGTTTCTGTGCAAGCCAGTATCCCTGGCCGTCATAGCTGAGCAGCCGAATCGCGGTCCCGCTGCGGCTTCGAAACACGAACACGCATCCGGAGAATGGATCCTCGGCGAGCTTTTCCTGGCAGAGTCGCGCTAATGAATCAATCCCTTTTCTTCCATCGACCGGCTCGATGGCCACCAGCACGCGCATCTGCGCCGTGATCTGAATCATCGCTCGGCATCCCGCCAGGCGCGCAACAGGCTCGCCCAATCGGGCGGCACGGGACTCTTCCACTGGATGCGCATCTTGCCGCCACTCGGGGACTCGAACTCGATGACGCAATCCTCCAGCACAGCTGAACGGGGCACGACCAGCTCGACGAATGCCGGCTTGTGCGCCTTCCTGCGACGGCTCTGAATACCGCCGAGCCTTTTCTTCAACTGCATGTAGTCCAACCGTAGTGGGTGCGCAACGTGATACACACCGTGTTGCCGAGCCAGTTCGACGGCTGCCTGCCACAGCGGCTCCGGTAGTATCGTTCGTCGCGACTGTGTGCTGCGAAACTGATCCAACTGGCGTTGCAACTGCAGGATGGGTTCGGGAATGGGCAGTGTGTCTTTGCGGTCCACTTCAGCCGCCCCCTCCGCGGCTGAATGTGAACTTAACAGGGTAGGCTACCCGGCGTCACGCATCCCTACCGGAAACTCACGGCTTCAGCCGCGGCGTGGGCGGGAAACCCGATATCAGGCGCTTCGTCGCACATCTCCAGGATGACGTTGTCAAACGAATTGACTTCTTGCGTGATCTTAGCCCCGTAGTCGCTTTCCCTTTGCGCCAGATTTGCAAGCTTCAACGTCTGGGCATCTTGATAGTCACATTTGCCGACACCCTGCACATTGTTCTCGTAGACAGGGCATTACGCCCGAGGAACGGTTGCGCTTTCACCAAGCTCACAGCGGTCCCGTGATGGAGGGGCTGCAGGTATGGCTCACGGCACAACTGGAAGAGAAAAAAGTAGAGCCGAACTCCGGTCTCGGTCAGGCCATCACTTATATGCGGAAGCACTGGGAGAAACTCACTCTTTTTCTCCGCCAAGCTGGCGCACCGTTAGACAATAATCTTTGTGAAAGAGCATTGAAAAAAGCGGCAGTGTTGCATCTTTCGATCTGCCGGCATGAGGTGGCGCAGCGAGGGTGGCTGCCCGGGGTCTCAGGCGGCCAGTTCGAACAACTTGTTGATGAACTGATTCTGACGCCGAACATCCGTCCCGTTCACCCATCGAACCTGTCCCTTCCGCATCATGTGGATCGCTTCATAACCCTGAATCGTTCGTCGCGCCGCCTGGAACTCTCGGAATCCCTGCTTGGCGTTCACTCGTCGTTTGATCGCTCGATGGTCTTGCTCGATGATGTTGTTCAAGTACTGCACGGGCCGGTGCCGGCAGCGACGGCGGAGAGTCCCTTCCTTCTTAATAGCCGGGATCGCCGAGGTGTAGATGGGCGCTAAATCCGTGTTGATGACGCGAGGTTGTGGATGCGACCGATAACTCAGGGCCTTGCGAAACAGCCGTTTGGCGGCATCGGCATCTCGGAAGGCCGTCAACAGGAAATCGATCGTGGCGCCCGCCGAATCGATGGCCCATACAGATAACACCAGCGGCCTTTGACCTTAAGGTAGGTCTCATCCACACGCCACGATTTGTTGGTGGGCTTGAGATGCCGCCGCATCCGCTGTTCCAGTTCAGGGCCATAGCGCTGCACCCAACGCCACACCGTCGTGTGATCGGCTTCCAGGCCGCGCTCCTCCAGGAGCTCTTCGACATCGCGCAACGACAACGAGTATCGAAGGTACCAACGAACGGCACAAAGAATGAGTGCGGGTTCGGTCTGCCGCCATTTGAAGATCGTTGGTCGGGTTGCCACGGGTCCTTTCAGCCTACCAGCACGCGGCTCCGCGAAGTTGCAACACTACCGTTCAAACTGGACTGCGCCGACTACTTCCAACTCGTCCAGCTTTCAGGTGAACGTGGTATCTGCTATGGCGCCATTTTCCGAGTACAAATCTTGCTTACGTGCCAGGTTCTTGCCTCGTCATAGAGAGTAACCGTCAATGGCTCCTTCACAATTGGACCCATCGTGGACTTGAAACGCACCAGAAGTCGAACCTCACCCGGTTCCCCCAGGAAAGACTAGTACTGCGGTCCGACCATGCTGTCCGCAATTCCTTTGTTGACTCCGGCGCGGAGGGGCGCGTTCTCAGGTTTTAGGGATTGCGCCAAGGCGCAACTCACGGCCAGACAGTTCACAACGCACACGCTTAGCTTCTTCATCACGGTGCCTCCTTGCGACGTCGACTATGCAAGATGACCTCCAATTCAATTGGCGCACTCACCTGTCGCTCGGCAAGGACGCCCCGCGATCGCGACGAATACAGTGTTCTGCAGAAGGTAGTCTTCGTTGCCTTGCTCCTTTCCTTTTTTGGTTGGTAAATGCACGCCTCGTGTCACTATCCGTTTGGCTAGCAGGACTCACCAATTGGATAGAATCAGCGGCGAGTGAAAGAGGCGGCCGTTTCGCGGTGGATTCCCGCCGGTTTCGCTATATCCATTCAACACAATGTATTGCCGATTGTTCATCTAGGCCGAGGACGGCACTTATGCGAATGGCCCGCAGCTTGCACTTTTGAGTCCCCGAGGATACGGACATGAAAACCAAAACGAACGTCAAGGCCGGGTATGTGGACATCAAAATGAAAGAGGCGCTCATCACCAGTTGATCTATGCCACTAGAATCGTTCGAGCTGCGACGCACTGATCGCGATCAGAGGTAATATCGATGAAAATCAAAACCACCCTTAAGGCGGGAAGAGAAACGACCAAACACCCTGCAAAGGTGGCTCTGGTGCAAGCTCAAGCCGGAGAGATCGGTTAAGCTCCGCCTCGCAAGTGATTGCGACGTAATCGGGACTGCAGCAACGAGTCCGCCTTGAGGACGAGACGATGACCAACTTCACGAAAAACATGATGATCGCGGTTGGGGCGCTAATGGTTGCGCCTGGCGTGGCTGGTTTCATCAGCTCTCATCGCTGTTCGGCAATTGGAGGTTGGCCTGCGCTACCGCGGACAAATAAACACCGGCCCTTGGCGGTCGAATGTAACGATAGTGGGGATCGTCACTAGGTGAATGGTGCCACATGACGTACACACAGGCTGACCGGCCCTTAGCGATTGAGACGCCACTTGGCGATGACGTCCTGCTCCTGACCCGTTTGACAGGCTACGAAGCCACTTCGCATCTGTTCAATTTGCAGCTAGATCTGCTCGCTGAAACGAATCGCGAAATCGCTTTCGATCGCATCGTGGGGCAAAACGTCACTGTGAAGATGCGACTCCCAGACGGGAAGCCTCGCTACTTTAACGGCTTGGTAAAGCGGTTTACCCAGAGTGCCCGCGACGATACGTTTGTCCATTTCCATGCTGAAATCGTGCCCCAACTTTGGCGGCTCACGAAAACATTCCAAAGCCGTATTTTTCAGCACATCTCGGTGTCTGACATGCTGCGCCAGTTGTTTTCCGGATTGCAGGTTACTTACGAGATATCCGGTACCTATTATCCGCGAGACTATTGCGTCCAATATCGGGAATCCGACTTCAAATTCGCCAGTCGAATCATGGAGGAGGAAGGGATTTATTACTTCTTTAAGCATACCCACGGCAGCCACGTTATGGTGGTAACTGATTCGTCGGACCACAGTCCCACCGTTCCCGGTCAGAGCAGCGTCGTTTACGAAGAGATGAGCAGCGATGAGCGGAAAGAGGTCCGCATCACGGCCTGGGCAAAAAGCCAGGAACTGCGCTCTGGCGAATACACTGTTTGGGATCATTGCTTCGAAATGCCGAGCAGCGATCTCGAAGCCCACGGAAAACCCGTCTCCAGGGTTTCAGCGGGCAAGGTGGTCCACAAGCTCAGCCTTGCCGGCAACGATCACTTAGAGATCTACGATTATCCGGGCGGTTACGCCCAGCGTTTCGACGGTGTCGATCGACATGGCGCGGCGCAGCCGGAGAATCTCAAGCACATCTTCGAGGATCGCCAACGGACGGTGAGGATTCGGATGGAGGAGGAACAAGCCACCAGCCTGGAGATCGCGGGTGCGAGCGATTGCGGACAGTTCGCAGCCGGGCACAAGTTCACTCTGGAGGGACATTACGACGGGGACGGCCCGTATCTTCTGACCCGCGTCGAACACGACGCCCGGCAAAGCGGCTACCGCAGCGGCGAGAATCCGGAATTCGATTATGGAAATCGCTTCACCTGCATCCCGGGCGCTCTGCGCTACCGGCCCGGCCGCGTGACTCCCCGAGCGCTGATCCAGGGCATTCAGACTGCAACCGTGGTGGGGCCTCCAGGCGAGGAAATTTTCGTCGACCAGTACGGGCGGGTGAAGGTCCGGTTCCATTGGGACCGCCAAGGCAAAAAGGATGCCGACAGTTCCTGCTGGCTGCGCGTGGCTCAGGTATGGGCCGGGAAGGGCTGGGGGGCGTTTTTCTGGCCGCGGATCGGCCACGAGGTCGTTGTGGCCTTTGAAGACGGAGACCCCGACCGTCCCCTCGTCGTTGGCAGTGTCTATAACGCCGATAATAAGCCTCCGCTGCCGCTGCCCGGCTCGAAAATGTTTGGCGGGATTAAGTCCTCCAGTGTGCACGGGAGCGCCAATGAGAACTTCAACGGCATCACCTTCGTCGATGTCAAAGGCAAGGAGCATCTTGCGATTCACTCGGAGCGGCACATGGCCGTGATTGCCGAATACGATGTAGCTGCTCAGAACGGCCGCCACCACTTTCAGCGGGTCCCGGGGGCGCACATGGTGACCGTCGGTTCGATGCCGGGGGCAGGTGGCAGCGGCGGTGGGCCGGCTCAGCCGCCTTTGAGCGCCGTTGCGAGCTTGCCCGGCGGCGGAAGCGGAGGTTCGGCCACGATAGGGTCCGTCGGGGGCACACCTTGGACGGTGCCGCAGCCCACGTCGGCTATCGGCCTCAGCTCGTCCGTGGTTTATGGTTCGGCTTTCCAGTCGAGTTGGCCCATCTCCCTCCAGTTGGCCAACAACAGCCTCATACAGATTGTCCTGGATCCCGCAGGTTTTGAAAAACAATTTCCGACAGCCGGCCACGCCATGAGCGTAGCGTCCCTTGGCCTCGCGGAAAGTGTACTGGGAGCCAGCGGCAATATGCAACTAACCCTGGGTAACTCTGCAACCATTACGATGGGCCGCTCCTACGATGTCCACATCGGGCCCGAAGCGATCACGGTTCATACCAACGACCAAACCGGGGATACGATCTTGAGCCCAACGCTGGGCGCATTGCTGGGAATGATCGCCATCCTCTTCCAGGAGGCGTATGCGCTGCTGGGAGGCGTTGCCAGCGCCAAGGTGAATGACGACATACGGGGAATACTTGTCTGGGCTTTTCAAACGGCTGTACAAGTTCTGTTATGGAACCTATTGTCATCTACCGTTGCTTACAAGATTGCGGAGCTTGAGGTAAAAATCGCGCTGAACAAGATGCATGTTTTAGAAGGCTTGAAGTACGACGCAGAGCTTTTAGCGGCCATCGACGACCTGAAATCGCTTCAGAGCAGTGCACTCGGAATGGGCAATCTCATTGAGGGATTGATTGTCCCGACGCTGCTTGCCAGCATCAGCGAGGGTGAGCTGAGTCAAGCTGACGGATTGCCGTCGTAGGCGGGCAATGAAGACGCACCGGCGGTCACAAGGGATCCGCCCCAGAGGCAAAGGAACTACTCGGAGGTTCGACGTGCATTCAAGCGACGAATACGTCAGCGGCGGCTCGGGCGGCGGCCCGGATAGCCAGGACCACTCTCAATCGTTCGACGGGTCCTACAAAATCAGCGCAAGAGCGGTGGAGCTGATGAGCCGTCCACCCATTCCCCCGGCTTCTCCGGGCCCGAACGTGATCGCCTTGCTGGCTACGGACCTGCTTGGCACGGGCGCAGATGGAACCGTGGAAGTAAAGGGAGCCAAGGGGGTTCGCGTTACTGCGGGACCGCCAGCAGTGGTCCCCACGCACTCCGATTCCACCAACGGCGTCGAAATCCTGACCGGGGAGATACAAAACATTACTTTTCAGCGTGGGCTTCTTCCGGGCGTCGATCAGAAGATCGAAATGACGCCCGCCGGTATCACCATAGATGGCGGAGCGTGCCCGATCACCATCAAAAGCCTGAGCGGGATTACGTTGTCGGTGGCGGGCGGAATCAGCACCATCTCATTGAGCCCCGCTGGCGTAACCATCCAGGGAATCATCGTCAAGATCAATTAACTGTTTCCAGGACCGCATCATGACTGCCTTGCCTATCGTCAATATCACGGCTACTACGGCCTCCGAGATTTGTGCCCGCTTCGAACTGGCAACGGAGGCGCTCGCTCTGCTCCGCGACAACATGGAACCACTTGATTTCGCGCAAGCCCTGCTGGAGGGAAAGCAGTATGTCGCGGCAATCGATTTCATTGCCCATGCGCTGCCGCCCAGGGAAGGGATCTGGTGGGGGTGCTTATGCGTTCAACATGCCTACAGCGATCGACTACCGCCGGCCGACCGGGCGGCAGCGAACGCAGCCGTGCAGTGGGTACTCAATCCCGGAGAGCAGGCCCGGATTGCCGCGCGGCAACCGGCGGAAGCGGCCGGACCCGCTTCCGCCGCCGGAGGGCTGGCTGCCGCTGCATTCCTGACCGGCGGCAATGTCGCTTCGCCCAACGCTCCGCCGTCGCTGCCCGCGCCATTTGCCGCGGCCAAGGCAGTTGGGAGGGCGGTGAAGATTGCTTCCATCCAGAGCCCGCCCGTGAAAATCCTGGATACGCAACGGGCGCTGGTGGAGATGGCAGTTCGCATGGCCGATTGGCGTCATTTCTGATTGGAGGATTTCGAAATGGGACAGCCCGCCGCCCGCATGACAGACATGCACGTTTGTCCGATGGTTACCGTTCTCGTGCCTCACGTCGGCGGCCCGATTCTTCCGCCTTGCTGCCCCACGGTACTGATCGGTGGGCTGCCCGCGGCCCGCGTGGGCGACTTGGCCACGTGTGTGGGACCCCCTGACGTGATCGCCCTCGGTTCGTTCACCGTGTTTATCGGCGCCCAACCAGCGGCCCGCATGGGCGACCTCACAGCCCATGGCGGCAGCATTGTCCTGGGCCTCCCAACCGTTCTGATCGGCTAGTCGTCGCTATGGAGGAGCAGAGTGTATGAGCGAACGGGAAAACACCATCCCCTTTGAACCGCAATCCGATCCGCAGGCCAGACGCGACTGTGGCGCCGCCTGCTTGCGGATGGTCTATTCTTCTTTCGGCCAGGACATTCCCCAGGCGGAGATATGGCCGTCGATCGCTAAAGAAAACCGATTTGGAAGTGTCGCCTCCACCACGCATTTGATGGCTAAGGATGCTTTAAGTCGAGGCTTTGATGCGGTCGTCTTCCAGGCGCGGCATCCTCTACAGGTACTACGGCTCTGTGGCGAGTCCGGCACGCGCGCGATCCTCAACCACCGCCCGACCCTCGAATCCCCCGCCGGCCACTATTCTGTTCTGGTGGAGATGAACGAGCAGGACGTGGTTCTGCACGATCCGTTCTACGGACCCTCCCGGCGTGTGCCCCACGCGGACTTACTGGAGTTATGGCAACCCCTACTTCCCAACTCCGAAATCGGAGGCTACGTGCTCATCTGCATCGCTTCCAAATCGCCCGCCGAGACTTCCTGCTGGCTGTGTCGAGCGCCGATACCACTCGCGGTCGCGTGCCCCGCATGCAAGCAGGAAGTGAGCGTGCAGCCGAGTGGGCCATTGGGCTGTGTTGACAGTTCGTGCCTGGCGCATATGTGGAATTACATCTGTTGCCCTTCTTGCGATCGTGGATTTGTCGTTAACGCTCAGGCCGTCACGAACAGCCCCATTCAGCTAGTCCCACCTGACGGAGGATCTCCGGGAGCACTGGCGCCAACGGTCCCCCGAGCGGCTCCGCTGGACTTTACCCGGATGTTTGCCGAAGTGGACAAGTTCTGTAGTTACATCCTTACTATTCCGGGAGCCGCCGATCATCCTAGAATCAAGAAACAGCTCGAATTCATCGCATCCAGCAAAGAAAAGCTCATGCTGGGGGCGGCGGAATCGGCGGTTCGTCATAAGGCTCATCAGGAACAATTGGCTAAGATGATGCAGACAGCGAAACAGAACCAGGAAGCCCACTGCAAAAAGCTGGAAGAACTCAATACACCGTCGGCGCCCCTGGACGGGGATTCCCTCGGCAATGCCCTCATGAAAACGCTGGGAATCATCCGCTGATGGGCGCCCAGCCCTTGGCCGTCTGTGACCGGGGCAGACAGCCACTTCCTCAAGCAGTTTACCAGGAATAAGTTTCAGTTATAAAAAAGGTTCGTCAGAAAAAATCGTGGGTTGATTCCGGCTCCGGTAATTTGCCAAGTGAGTGATAGAGGGCGAGTTCGAGACAGCGGAAGGTGCGGAATCCGTAGGATTTTCTCATTGTGAGTTTGGCTTTGTTGTTCAGGCCCTCGACAACCCCGCTGGAGAGCAGCTTCTGAGCGCGGAAATAGTTGAGGATCAGTTTCGCGTGATCGCGCAGTGACCGGGCGATCTTCTTCATGGGCTCGATGCGGGAGCGCATCACCTGCCGACACCAATCGTCGAGGAACCTGCCAGCCCATGTGGGGGAGCTGTAATCCCAGAGTTGCTGAAAGCCTTCCTTAAGAAGGTAAGCAAGGGCTTCAATTCGCACAAGGCCATCGGCCCAATATTGCAGACTCAACTAGCGCTGATCTTCTGGATACACAAATGCCACGCCGGACAGTTCTCCAGGATAGAACCACCTCTTCACAGCTTCAGGGTTCCCGGTTGTGCGCTCTTCAAACGTGACGAGCGTGTCGTCAGTTGGTTCAAGATGATATGCGGGGATGGCCTGAACAGTGGCGATTAATGCACTCTGGTCTTCCGTGAAAATCTGCACGATGGGACGATCCGATTGCGGGTCAGCCAGCTTGAATACGTAGCGTCCGGGCGGCAGAACTTGACCAGGAATTGCAACAGGAGCGCTAAACATTACAGTGTTTCCCTTGTTCCATTCCGTTGCTCCGGCAAGCGGGCACATGGCGCAACCCGCGAGGACGATCATATGTAATAACTCAGACTTGATCTGACATAGTTGGTTAGATCAAGCAGCCGCATCAGCGGCCGCGCCTCCGCCTACGCTCCGCTGCGCAGGGCTCCGCTCCGGCTCCGGCGCTACGTTCTGGAACGAGTCGAGCATTTTCTCTTGCGCCAAGTGTGCCGAGTCCGAGAAAGTCTGCATCGGGGTCTTGCCATAACAGTACTTTCCAGAATGTGTTCGTGTCAGATTGTACTCCCGCAGCCAGTCATCCAGATCCGCCTGTAATTCGTCGAGGCGCTGATAGAGCTTCTTGCGAAAGGCGGTGGCATAAAACTCTTCCTGGATGGTGCGATGGAAGCGCTCGCAGATACCGTTGGTCTGCGGATGCCGGGCCTTGGTGCGGCTGTGGTCGATATTCTCGACCGCCAGGTACAACTGGTATTCGTGATGCTCGCGCTGCCCACAGTATTCTGTACCGCGATCGGTGAGCACGCGCAGCAGCGGAACTTTCTGCTCCTCGAAGAACGGCAGCACGCGGTCGTTAAGCATGTCGGCGGCCACCAGAGCATTTTTGCGGTCGTAGAGCTTGGCGAAAGCGACCTTGGTGTACGTGTCGAGGAACGTCTGCTGATAGATCCGGCCCACGCTCTTGATCGTGCCCACGTAATAGGTATCCTGGGCTCCTAGGTAGCCGGGATGCGCGGTTTCGATCTCGCCGTGCGCTTCCTTTTCCTCGCGCGCCCGCTCCATGGCGCGGAGTTGCTCCTCGGTGAGAACGATGTGTTCCTGGGCGGCCTTGGCCTCGAGCGCCTTCAGCCGCTTACGAAACGTTTCCAGATCATGCCGGAGCCAGACGCTGCGAACGCCCGTGGGAGAAACGAATAGGCCACGCTTGGTCAGTTCGTTCGCCACACGCACCTGGCCCAAAGCCGGCTTCTCCAAGGCCATCTCCATAATGGCCTTTTCAACGTGATCCTCGACCCGATTCTTCGGACAAGGCTTGCGTCGGCTGATCTCGCGCAACGCCAGCTCGCCGCCCTTGTCGTACAGTTCTTTGAAACGGTAGAAACTATCTCTGGAATAACCCATCACCTTGCAGGCTTCCGAGACGCTGCCCAGCATCTCGCTGAGCTTCAACAGCCCTACTTTGTTCTTGATGATCTTCTGTTCGGTGTTCATCGCTGACACTCTCCTGACCGCGCTTCCGCGCAGTCTATCAAATGTCAGATCAAGTTGAGATTAGTACAGATCATAAAACCCAACATCCTCAACTTGTTAGTCATTCTCATACTCCTTAGGAATTCTGCGGCGGCTTTTTGACATTAACCGCCTACATAAGTGTGCAGGGCCACACGCGGCTTCATTCAGCCTACGGCCAGCATGTAGCGAGAAGCCTTTCATCCAATTGTTTTCCTTAGGCGCCTTCGCAACGTGGCGCTGGGCGGAACGGGTCTTCACCTCCACAGGCGGCACGGCGCCTATCACCAGTGATATCCACTTCTGCGGGTTGTCGTTGTGGCACTCTCTCGGAATCTCCGCGAGTAGTCGTTTGACGGCGACTTAAAGATGAAGCCAACAACAAGCCCAATTCCCAGCCCTAGCAGAAAGCGTGACACATCATTCTGACTTAGACTCTTTTCATTCGGCATAAAAAAACTCCCGACAGACAGCCAACTTTGAGGAGCGGCGTGTCACTTTACTGCTGAAGTGCGAATCCATCGTAAACTACGCTTTCCGGTCGTCGGGCCGGTTAAGCTCGCACTGCTCATTCCGTGGTGCTCGCTTCGGACTGCAGGAATGCGATAAATCCCAGCGGCGCTCTGAGTGTCAATCTTAGTTTTAATGCACGTCGTCCACCCGAATGTCCGTGATTTCCGAAGTAGTGATCGGAATATGATTATCCAATCGTTCAAACACCAGACGCATCCCGCACCCAATATATCCCTCTTCGAACTCACCCAAACCCACCCTTGATCCGTGAAGCCGGGCTAGGACAGGCGTGGGGCACCACCGCGGGTGACCGGAGATGCGTATGCGATCCCCTTCCAAGTATTCGATCCGATAGTGGCGGCTCTTGGTCTCCAGATCAACGGCTGAGCCTGTATCAAGGCTGCTGAGATACACACCCGTTAGAAGTTCGGTATTTTCAGTCATTGGGACCTCCTATCGCTATGTGTGCTAGCGCTATGCGTGCTAGCGCTGCACCAGTGTTATTACGCACAACCGGTCTCCTGGTGCAGCCCATCCGTGACGCTATTCCGATAGACTGCAGCTTCGGTGCCATGACCGCTAGGGAACTCAAAAGCTGTTGCTTAGAGTCATCGTACATTGCACATCATCGAAACTTTATCTGGCCATGCCAGCAGTTTTTACACGCCGGGGGCGAGGTTTCGCGGATTCAACAATCGGAGACGTTAGCGCTTGTCGATGGCTTCTTCTTCGGCTCGGCGGATCTCCTCTTCAGCTTGGAGCCAGTCGTCGATTTCCGAGCCGGATTGATTGCCGCGACTATCCAAAAGGTCCTTGTCAAGCTTGCCGTGAACCTTGAACTCAAACCGGAGATGACCCTCAAGCAGGCACACGAGGCGCTACGGCAACTGCGTAAGGCGCCCGGAATCACCGCCACAGCAGTGATCACACTAGTCTGCTGTATCTAAAATCTCTTTACTAATCAAGAGAAGGCCTGGATACTGGAAGTGGATATGCCACTTCCCCCCTGCAGCCGGACTCGCTTTGGACAATGCAGACCGAAAGGAGTTGATGGCGATCAGGCAGCATCGGAGTGCGCCTAGCGGCCTGGTTCTGCGCATCAATATCATCCTCGGTGCGGCGGAAGGGCTGGCCAACCGAGTTCTGGCGCGGAAACTGTCCACGTCGGTGCCCACTGTGCTGTTATGGCGGAAGCGATATGAAAGTGACGGCATAAGGGGAATTCTCGAAGATCGTCCACGACCTGGGCGGCCGAAACGAATCTCCGAGGAGCGCGAATCCGCTATCGTGGAGGCCACGATAAAAACAACGCCGAAGGACGCCACGCAATGGAGCGTGCGCACGATGGCTGCGGCGCAGAAGGTCAGCTCCGCGACGGTGCAACGGATCTGGAAGAGACACAAACTGCAGCCGCATCGCGTGGAGTCGTTCAAGTTCAGCAGCGATCCACATTTTGCCCCGAAGGTTCGGGACATTGTGGGGCTCTATATGAACCCGCCAGACAAAGCGATCGTTTTGAGCGTGGACGAGAAAAGCCAGATTCAGGCCCTCGACCGGACGCAACCGATCCTCCCGCTCGTCCCGGCCTGCCGGAGCGGCGAACGCACGATTACCAACGTCACGGGCCGACCACATTGTTCGCTTCGCTGAACGTCCTGGAAGGAACCGTGATCGGTGAATGCCAGCCGAGACATCGGCATCAGGAGTTCCTGCGATTTCTCGACCGGATCGACCAGTCCGTTGACGCTGAGTTGGAAATCCATCTGGTTCTCGACAACTATGGAACCCACAAGCATCCGGAAGTGAAGAAGTGGCTTGCAGAAAGACCGCGCTATCACGTCCACTTCACGCCGACCGGATCTTCGTGGCTCAACCAAATCGAACGCTGGTTTGCGGAAATCACACGAAAACGAATCCGCCGCGGAACATTCCGCAGCGTTCGTGACTTGATCAAAACCATCCAAGATTACATTCGGCTGTACAACAAGAACCCGCGACCCTTTCAATGGGTCGCCAGCGCCAGCCGGATTATCCGGAAGGTCAACAAATATAAAGGTACTTCAGAAACAGGAGACTAGCACTCGGAATCGGTGCGACGACGGCGATCTTTACCCTCGTGCACCAAGTAATGCTGAAGTCGCTGCCGGTGACAAGGCCAGACGAGTTGTGGAGGATCGGGGATAAAGTCCGCTGTTGCAACTGGGGTGGATATACCCAGGGCGATGACGGAGATTTTTCGCTGTTCTCGTGGGAGGCATACAAGAACTTTCGCGCACACGTCCGAGTTCACGGATTTGGCTGCATTACAGGCCGGGAATGCCCCGCTCGGCGTCCGCAGAGCAGGATCCAACGCGCAGGCGGATACCCGCAATGGTCAGTTCGTGTCTGGCAATTTCTTCAGGACCTTTGGCGTGCATGCGTGGATCGGCAGGCTGATGACGGATACGGACGATCAGGAGGGCGCGCCACCCGTCGCGGTAATGAGCTATCGCATCTGGAAGGAGAAGTACGCTTCCGACCCTTCGATGGTCGGCGCCAGCTACCTGATAAACGGTCATCCGTTCACGCTGATCGGCGTGGCGGCGCCCGGCTTTTACGGGGCGAAGCTGGCAGGGTGGGGTATGCCGGATTTCTGGATACCGCTAACGACAGAACTATTGATCGACGGTGAGACAGCGCGGCTGAAGAGGCCGAACGGCAACTTTCTCGACCTGATCGGACGAGTGCGTCCAGGAGTTAACCCCAAGTCGCTCGAAGCGGAACTAAAGGTGGAATTCCATGACTGGCTGGCCAGCCATGTGCCGGACATGGAACCCGGCGAGGAGCAGCTTTGGCAGCAGCAGACTTTGCACATAATTCCAGGCGGCGCGGGAGTGGCCGCCATGCGCGATCAATATGAAGATGGACTGAAGTTGCTGCTGATAGCAGCAGGATGCGTACTGCCTCGAATAAGTTTCACTTATAAAAAAAGGCGAGGCCATGAAAGAAGAACAGCCGCAACAACGACTCAAGGGCCAGCAGACTACCGCTGCGCCTTTCGCACTTGCGCTCTATGAAAATGGGCTCTTGATCCTACATTATTGATTTTAAGCATATTAGATGACTTTGAAGGAGTCAGTATGTGCGCCTTGGGAATTACGTTCGGTTACCTGTTGCGTCCGGTCATCCGGAGGGAGCGCTGAGACTCGATTTTTGGGGGTCTTACCACGATTTTGTGCATGTTTTTGACAGCGGGGATAGTCCAAAGGCTGGCAGCACAAAAGTGGGAGAAAAGGGTGGAAGAACTGGGAGAAACGTGCAGGCTAAGTCCCGAAGATACTTTAGGTTCCGAATATTTGCAGTAAGACCTTTCGTGACGCTCCTACGACGGAATCCTGCCCGCCTGCAGAGTTTTTCGGGGAATTTCTTTTGCACCAGCCTCCCTTTTTTTATAACTTAAACTTATTCACGTGATCGACGCAACATACAGAACCAACGCGCTAGTCAGCCGAGCAAAAAGCGGTTTGCTGTCCGACGAATCATTGGCGGCGGTGATCTTTGGATCACCGAATTCATCCTGACATATGACGGCAAACCGTCCTACACCGTGAGCATCATGGAGTTCAGGGACGACAAGGTTGCGCGGGAAACACAGTACTTTCCGCACCGCCAAATCGTGGAGCTACGCGCTACTCGGCCTCTGGGAGCGGAGCAAATTTAGCAAATCTCAGAGCCATCGCCGGTAAGACGACCAGATTCAGTACTGTGGATGTGATCAGTCCACCCAGAATCACGATCGCCATCGGACCTTCGATTTCTCGGCCAGCCTGGCCAGTTCCCAATGCCAGCGGCAAAAGGCCGAGAGCTGTGACGCTTGCGGTCATCAGTACGGGGGTGAGGCGTTCCGAAGCTCCACGGACCACGGCGTGCATTCCCCACGCCTCGCCCTCGTGTGTCACCAGGTGCTCGAAGTGCGAAATCATCATGATCGAGTTCCGCGTCGTGATGCCGAACAACGTCACAAATCCGACAAGCGATCCAATCGAGATATTTCCCCCCGAGAGAGCTGCGGCGAGAACTCCGCCCACGAGAGCAAAAGGTACGTTCACCAGCACAAGGAGCAGGTTTGGAAAACTGTGCATCGCGATCGAGAGCAGAATGATAATTCCGGCTCCAGCAACGAGGGAATGCGTGAGGATTTCCTCCTGGGCTTGGGATCGAGCTTCCGCGGCACCGGTGAAGACCGGGTAATAGCCGGTTGGAAATTGGATCTTCTCGCCAATAGAGTGACGCGCGTCAGCCACGAAGGAAGTCAGGTCGCGATTGCGGACATTGGAGACGACAACCTGCCGCCTGCGTGTGCCCTCATGGTCTATGCTGTAGCGGCCGCTGGCCGACTCGATCTCCGCCAACGTCCGAAGCGGCACCCGTCCTCCATCTGCGTTCTGCAGCATGAGAGAGCCGATTTGTTCCGGGTTCTGCCTGGCCTTGGGAGCGAGAATGACATTCACATCAAATACTCGATTGCCCTGATAGGTTTGCGCGACAGTCGCCCCCTGGTAGGCCGCCTGCACCGCTTCGAGCACCGCTACCGGCTGAAAACCGAATTCCAGAAGGCGGTCCGTCCGCAGCCGGATCGCGATCTGCGGAGTCCCGGGCGGCGACGGGATCTGGACGTCGATTGCGCCCGGTACCCTAGCTATCGCGTCGGCGATCTCCCTGGCCTTGCGATCGAGCATATCGAGATCGTCGCCATAGATCGAGACCACCACATCCGCAGTCATTCCGGAGATGACCTCTTGCATTCGCTCTGCCAGAAAGGGATTTATAGAAACCGACAGGCCGGGGAACCGTGCTACTGCTTCGCGAATCTCCTGTTCGGTTTTCTCCGCAGCCTCATCTTCAATGGGCTTCAAATCGACATGAAATTCGCTGTAGTGCACGCCCCAGGTGTCGTCGCCCTGTTCTGCACGGCCAACCTGCTGCGCCACGAGGCGAACGTTGGGATTCTTCAGCAGATCGCCCGTGATGAGCGTGCCCAGACGCGTCGTCTCGCGGAGGGAGGTTCCCGGAAGAGAGGCAGTGTGCACAATGAAGTGCCCTTCGCGCATCTCCGGCAGGAATTCTCCCCCGAGAAACGGCAGGGCGGCGAGCGCAGCCACGAACAACAATGACGCTCCTCCAATCAGCATCCACGGGTGCGCCGAAATGGAGAGCAGTGTTCTTCCGTAAACAGACTTCAACTTGAGTACATAGGACGGTTCCTGCACTCTCGTGGTCGCGCTCGGGAGAAGCAGATAAGAAAGCGCCGGCGTCACCGTCAGTGCGATCAGGAGCGAGGCGACGATTGCCAGAATATACGTCCAGCCAAGCGGTGCAAAGAGCCTGCCTTGCACACCGGACATCGTCAGTACCGGCACAAATACCAAAACCACCACGAAGGTCGCATAGACGACCGCACTACGGACCTCGATTGAGGCGTCGCGCACAAGATGGAACAACTGGCCCGAGCTGAGAGGCCGGGGGGCTTCACGCAACCGCCGGAAGATGTTTTCCGCATCGATAATGGCATCATCCACGACTTCGCCGATCGCGATCGCAAGGCCCCCGAGAGTTAGAGTGTTCAGACTCTCTCCGAAGGCGTTAAGGATGATGATGGCCGACAGTAGCGACAACGGGATAGCGGTAAGGGAGATGAAGGCGACTCGCAGATTGAACAGAAAGAAGAGGAGAACGATTGACACGAGAACGGCCCCGATCAGCAGCGAATGCCCGATATTGTGAACGGCCGTGTTGATGAAGTTTGCCGGTCTGAACAGATCCGGGTACAGACGGATCTGCGCCCCTTGCAGGCCAGGCTTCAATTCGTCGAGCGCTGCTTCGATATTTCGGGTGACTTCGATAGTGTTGGCGCCATAGACTCCACTGATAAGCAGCAGAACACCGGGCCGGCCCATGATTATTGCGTCACCAAACTTCGGCTCGGCTCCGGCTCGCGCCAGCGCAACATCTCTCAGACGCACTGCGTGCCCGTTCGCCACTGAGATGACGGCGTTCTCAAGTTTTTCGGACTCAAGCATCTGCCCTTCGGTTTCCAGCACTACTCGTTGCGTGTCGGTTTCGATGAAGCCGGCGCCGCGAACTCCTGTTACATTGCGCGCAGCGGCTACCACGTCAGTGAAGGCGACGTGGAATGCGGCCATGCGGTCCGGTAACAACTGAATTTGAAATTGTTTGACTTCACCGCCAAACAGCGAGATCCGGGCCACTCCGGGAACACCCAAGAGTCTCGCCCGCATAGTCCAGTCCGCAAAGGTCCGCAGGTCCATCAAGGAGGCACGATCTGAGGTGAGCCCGACAATCAGCGTCAGACTTGTGGCCCCGACGAGCGGAGCCATCGCCGGATTGTGTACCCCCTGCGGCATCTGGGTCGCAGCCTCGGCCAGGCGTTCGCCCACCATTTGGCGGGCGCGATAGATGTCAGTTCGGTCCTCAAAGACAACCGTTACAACCGAGAGACCCTGAATGGACTGCGAACGAATGGCAGCCAGGCCGGGGGTGCCATTCAAGGCATATTCGACAGGCCGGGTCACCAGGATCTCGACATCGGCCGACGATAGACCTGGTGCTTCGGTTTGAACCACGACTTGTGGCGGCGCAAACTCGGGATAAACGTCATACTTGGCTCTCTGCGCGGTGTAGATGCCATAGGCGATAACCACGCATGCCAGCGCGACGACAACGCCTCGGAACCGAATGGAGAACCCAACGAGCGCAGAAAGCATTGAGGCTTATGACTCGCCTTCTTTCAACTGGGATTTGAATTCCTCGGAGAGCACACTCTGTGCGCCAGTGATGACGATGCGATCTCCAGCCGCGAAGCCGGACGTGACGATATAGCCTTCGCTGGTCGGCTGGTCAAGTGGAACCTGCCGGCGTTCGAATTTTGAAGGACCGCTCTGAACGTAGACGTAAGCCTTTCCTCCTGTTCGGATGACAGCGGCTTGCGGGATCACAGTTCCCGGTCGGCCGACCGCGGCCGCGGGCAGGTAAGCTGTCACAGCCAAGCCGGGCCGGAGACCAAAACGTGTCCCGAGGAGGCGAAACAGTAAAGAAACGCCTTGCGCCCGTGGATCGATGGCCGAGCTGACAGCTACGCGCTCGGCATTTAATGGCGGCTGTTCTTCGTGGCCGGCCGGAACGATTCGCGCTCTGACGAAGTTCGGCGCCACCGAATCACCTATCGGCACATCGATCCGCGCAAGCAGAATATCCAAACGGGCGATTCGCAGAATTGGGGCGCCGGGTTCAATAGACTCGCCCGGCTGTGCCATGACCTCGGTAACATCGCCATCACGGTCGGTATTTAAAGTGCGAGCCGCGGAAGCTCCGGCAGAGGTGAGCGACGCTCCGAGGACCTGGACCGTCTCGGCGGCGGACTTCGCCCGCGCCTCTTCCGAGCGCAAGTGCGCCTCCGCTTCCTGGACGACGCGGTCGGCGACGTTCTTGTTGTCCGCATTGAGCAGCCGCGCCCGCTCGTACGCCGCGCGGGCAGCGGACACAGACGCAGTGGAGGCGCTCAGCTCGGAACGGGCCGCCGTCAACTGGGTATTAAATCCAACCCGTTCGCTTGGTGTGAATCGCGGCTCAATCAATCCGACAATACTCCCCCCTTTGAGATGTTCCCCGATCTTCGGCCATGCACGCCCGGTAGCAACCCAAAGAGTGCCCGAAATCGGAGCGCGTAGCGCAAACGATCCAGCCGGATCTTCCTGGAGACGTCCGTATGCCACGATTTCCGGTGCGACATTTTTCATCGGCAATACTTGCGTGCGGATTCCGGCGCGCTGCTGCGCAGCCGCATCGAGTTCGACTGAAGGCTGGTCCGCGGACGCTTTTTCCGTATGTTTGGCTGGGGGTTTTGCTGCCTCGTCCTTGTCCAGCGCCTTGTTTCCACGACAGCTCACCAGAACCAAGAGCAGGACTGGCCACGCGGTGAACATCCGGCTCATCGTTTTACCTCGACACGGGACTCGAAAGCACAGGCCCCGGCAGTTCGTCCTTCCCGTCGAAGGAATGCTGCATGGAATCTTCGAGTGCGCCCAAGGCTGTTTGGGCCCGTTGCAATGCATCCAGCCGCGTGCGTCCCGCCGCGATCGTGAGCAGTCGCGCCACGTCCACCGCCAGCCTGTCTCCTTCGCCGGCGGTCATCGCGGCACGTGCGGCGGCTTCCCGATCTTGCTGGACGTGGAGAAATTTATCCTCAGCCTCCATCCATTCCGAAAGCGCTGCGCGGTATTGGCGTAGTGCCTCCTCCATTTGACCGATGGCCCGCGACTGCAAGGCGCGAAACTGCGCCTCCACTTGGCGCCGTTGCGCTTCGGCTTCCGCAATGGGACCTTGCTGGCGATGCAGGATGGGCAGTGCGCTCAGCCCGATGCCCAGCGTGTAGTCCGCAAAACCCTCCTGAAACGCGTAGGAAGGACTGAGCGTGATATTGGGGTATTGGTTGGCGATTTCGAGACGCAGCAGCGCATCCGCCGCCGCATACTCGGTAAGCGTGCGACGCACATCCGCCCGATGCAGGAGTCCAGCACGCTGTATTTTTCTGATGGGTAATTCCTGCTCCGATGGTGGGCCTTCGAGGGCCGTAAGCGTGATGGTGATCCCGGCCAGCGAGGAAGGAGGCAAGCCACATGCGGTTTCCAAGCTGGATAGGCTCTGCGCTACTTCACCTTCGGCTAAACGCATCGTCACTTGGGTTGCGCTCAGATCCGCCCGAACAATGTCAAGATCCGGGGTTGCAGCTTCACCCGTCGCACGGCGCTTTTCAAATATCTCGATGAGATCCTCTCGCACGCCCGACTCGCGCCGGAGGAGGTCGAGGCGCCGTTGCGCGAGCAAGTACGCGAGGACCGCGCCGCGTACCCGGCTGCGCACTTGCCAGCCCGCTTCCACAAAGCTGAGGCGAGCCCCTTCGGCGAGCTTTTCCGCCTGCATTGTCCGGTACCCGCGCTTGCCCGCAGTCTCAATAGTGAATGTCGGAGTGGCAGCATATGTGATTGCAGACTCCGGGTTCTTGCTATATCCGGCGTCGCCCGAGATGGACGGATTCACTCGCTGGCGGGCGGTGATCACGGCCGCTTCGGCCGCTGCCGCGCGCGCTCGCGCAACCTCGAGGTCCGGTTGGTAGAAATAGGCCACAAGCGTGAGGCTGTCAAGATCGAGGACTGCTGGCGGCCAATTCGTCGATCCTTTGTCCGGCTGAAGGCGCACGAACGCGGCCAGCTCAGGATCATTCAAACTTCGGGCGCGGTATTGATTCTCTATACCAGGCGGATTGAGCGGACGGGCCGTGTAATGGACGCATCCGGTCTCAAGCGGCAACCACAGGATGAAGACAGAAATCGAGATTCGGGCGAGGAGTTCCCTCACCTTTCGAGCTTAGACAACCGATCCTGACGCCACCCTGACGCGAAGATTACGTTTTCGTTATCTCGAAGGACAGCGTGATCGACGTGCCGCGCCCCTCAGCCGTATCGATCTGGACTCCGCCGCCGTGCAGTTGCGCAATGCTTTTCACGATCGCTAACCCCAATCCCGTTCCTCCTTGAGCCGCCGATCGCGCCGAGTCCACTCGATAAAATCGGTCGAAGATGCGTTCCACGTGGACTGGCGGAATGCCAGGACCTGTATCGGCCACCGTTAGGAGAAGCCGCCCGTCATTGTTCTTCGCGTCGAGCGTCACCTTTCCTCCCGGCGGCGTGTACCGGAATGCATTTTCCATCAGGTTGCCAAGAGCCCTTTGGAGAAGATTCCGGTCCAGATCGGCGCACAAATCCTCCGGCACGTGAGCTTCGAGCATAATGCCGCGATCATGTGCGGCGGCCTCGTAGAACAGCACAAGCTTGGCAAGTTCGAAACAAAGGTGGAGTGGCTCGCGATGAACCGCTGTTTCCGGATGTTCCGCGCGAGCCAGGAAGAGCAGACTCTCGATCAGGCGGGAAACACGTTGGCACTCTTCGAGCGCCGATCCAATGGCATCCTGATACTGGCTGCTGGTTCGAGAGCGTGCGAGCGCGACCTCCAACTCGCCGCGCATGTTGTTTACCGGCGTGCGCAATTCATGCGCGATATCGGATGAGAACTGCGAGAGTCGCCCAAATGCGTCCTGCAGACGGTCGAGCGTCTGGTTGAATGTTTCTGAGAGCGCGGCGACCTCGGCGGGAGGGTTCTCGAGTCGAATGCGCTCGTTGAGCGTCTGCGACCCAATTCTCTTGACGGCCCCAGCCATCTGTTTGACGGGTTCGATTCCGCGGTGCGCAATGCGATGGCCAACCAGAAGCGCGACCCCAAAACCGACGGCGAGGGCAATCCAAAGTTGATTCTGATAGCGAGTGAGAAGATCCTTCTGGTAGCCAACATCGATCGCGGCCTGGACCTCAAAAGCATGCGGACTACCCTTCGCTGGAACGCTCTCTCGCAAGATTCGATAGATGCGTCCCTTGATCGATCGGACTTCAGCCGCGCTTTGCCCCGTGAACAATGCAACCGGAAGTTCTTCGGACATGCCCGTCGTTTCATAAAGAACGGTTCCGTCGCCCGACAAGACGCGAGAGAGAACGCGGATCGACGGATGCGCCGCCAGTTCCTCCTCCACCTCCCACTTGACCGTCGCGGCCTGGTTCCCCGACTGTACGAGCAGGCTACGCAGGATGGCCACCTTCTCGGCGAGATAACGCTCATTCTGCTGGTCGAAATTGCGCAGCAGGGCCAGGTAGAGGAATCCCGTGACAATCGCAATCAGCAAGCAACTCGAGATCCCGTACCACCATGAGAGGCGCACCGCCAAGCTCCTCGGATCGGATCGATCACCCATGGCGTTCCTCCAAAACATAACCGACTCCGCGGACCGTGTGGATCAGAGCGGTGGAAAATGGGTCGTCAACTTTGGCGCGCAGGCGCCGGATGTGAACTTCGACGACGTTGCTATCACTGTCGAAATTCATGTCCCAGACCTGTTCGGCAATATAAGTTCGACTGAGGACTTCACCAGCCCGCCGGGCGAGGAGCGATAGCAAACGGAACTCCATTGGCGTCAGGTCCAGCTTTCTCCCTCGTCGGGTAGTGCGCTGCCGTCCGAAATCAAATTCGAGGTCTGCAACGCAGAGCGTTGCGGCCGACCGCACCGGACCTCGGCGCAGCAGGTTCTGCATGCGCGCCAGGAGTTCAGAAAAGGCGAATGGCTTGATGAGGTAATCGTCCGCGCCCAGCTCGAAACCCTTGACGCGATCCGGGACATCATCACGGGCGGTCAGCATCAGAACCGGCGTTCGATTTCCGTCACCACGCAAATTCGCCAGGACCGACCAACCGTCGCGCTGCGGCAACATGACGTCGAGGATGACCAGGTCGTACTCGCCGTGCGCCGCCAGATGCAGACCATCCTCTCCGTTCCGGGCTATATCGACGACAAAGCCTTGTTCTGAAAGACCAGTTTTCAGATATGAGGAAGTCTTTCGTTCGTCGTCAATTACGAGAACCCGCAAAAGGATACCTCCTTCCCGCGGTCGAGCGTTGGCTGCAACCGCTACTCAAGCGCCAAGCTGTGCCGTAGCGAAGGATTCCGCCGCTCCTTCGCAGTGAAATAACACCGCCGGTTCCGCTCAGGTGCCTCAACTCCCTGGCTGAAACGAGATGCCAGCACAGTCGAAAGAGAAGGTTGATCCCACACTGACAGTCAGATTCGATTGAACCACGTTTGCGTATCGCGCGGTCGCGCCGCGCAGCGAATCGAATTTGACGGAGATGAAAAAAATGAGAGCCGCTGGATCGCTGTGGCGGATGCAGTCGACGATTGTTGGGCCGTTCATGCCCGGCGTGAGCGTGTCGGTGAGCACCGGGCTGATGGTGTCCTGGTGTCGCATGAAAGAGGGTGTGCGTCGGTACGTTGAAGTCCCAAGATTCATGAGCCGCGCATATCGCCGCGCGGTTTATCCGCTGGAGCCCATCGAACAGAAGCGCTTACGCTGAGACTTAGGTTCAAACAGATTTGGCCGGTTAATTTTTGTATCTGGACCGCGAGCCACAAGTCCAGGATGGTTAAATAAACCGCCCAAAGCGTTTGAACGCTAATTTCCAGCGTAAGCGCTGCAAAATCGAACATTTTGGCCGGTTTATGTCGCCTTATCTGGTCCAATCTGTGCACGCGCCACATTCCGGATAAGTTAACGCCGCGCGGGCATCATGATTGGCCAGATAAGGCGACATTTCGTCCGTGTGAAACTCTCTACGCGTGAGCGACTGGTCCAGAGATCTCTCGATTGGTGCTGAGGTGCGTACTGGCCAATCGTCTGGACGGATTGGTATGGCATGGCTGTATTAACCAAGATGAACTTCTATTGCGAGCGAGAATCGCGTAAGCTGGACGCGGGTACGGCATCATTATGTCGAGTCAAATCGATTCTGGAATCGCGGCAACACAGACCACCTGGCTCTCGGGTGATGTACTCACGCTTGTGAACAAACTGGTACTGCCGGTCATTTGGCTTGCTGCTCTGGCCGGAGTGCCCATCTGGGTTTACTTCACCAAGGGCCGCCTATCGATAACGTCCGACTTCCAGTTCATTGTCTGGTTTGCCCTGATAGCCACGGTGCCGCTGACCTGGATTACCGTACATTTGCAGTTAGTTGGGTACCGCGGGCGGGAGCTGGTGGTTGCAAACTACTGGAGTGAATCGCGCATCCCATTCGAATCAGTAGAAGCGGTTTGAGCCGGTCTGGTGGTACAAGGGACGGCTGGTGCGTATTCGCTTCAACTGCAGTACGCGCTTCGGCTCCGTGATCTATTACATGCCCAAATGGGGACCGTTCAGGGCAGCGTTCTCGGCGCCTGAACAGGAGCTAAGAAAAATTATCGCGACGAAGATCTGAGGACGGCTGCTCAGCGGGTTCTCACGGATTCGTAACTGATCGGGCGAAAAGCGAATACACTGCTTTAGGCCTCGAAACACCGACTATTCGGGCTACAGGCACATCAATCTGGGGGACCTCGAAAAGGTGTGACGGGGGTGTCGATTTAAGCAAGGTTCATTCGATACACCCCAGGAGGCTTTATGAAAACCCTTGCGATTTCAACCTTGGCGGTCCTAAGTGCATCCCTGATCAGCGCCGCCGAACCGGTGCTCATCCAACAGGAGCGCGATCATGCTATTCAACTGCTCCGTGATTCAGAAACTGAGTTCCTTAGCTTGACCTCTGGCCTAAGCGAGTCCCAGTGGACCTACAAGCCGGCTCCGGATCGTTGGTCGGTAGGCCACGCGGTATTCAGCAAGAATCGGGACCGGTTGCTGAACCAAGAGGTGGCGCAGGAGTTCTTCCGGCGCGTGCTGGCGCAGGCGAAGCCGCACCTATCGGACGAACACTTCAGCGTGGATGGGACCTTGATCGAGGCATGGGCGAGCCAGAAAAGTTTTCAAAAGAAGGATGGCGGAGATGACAGCCCCGGAGAGTTCCGCGGGGACAAGCGCAGCAACTCGACGCACGAATCGAAGACCGATCCGGAGGCGCGACTGTACCGGAAGGGGAATGGGCAAGAAGCCAAGTTGGGGTATCTGGGGCACGTCCTGATGGAGAACCGGCACGGCTTGATCGTCAATGCGATGGTGACGCAGGCTGACGGCACGGCGGAGCGCGATGCGGCACTGCTGATGCTATACAAACAATGGCGAAGCCGGCGCCAACGGCGGCGCACCGCGCCGATGAGCGTTGGAGCGGACAAGGCATACGACACGCGCGATTTCGTGGAGACCGTTCGTGAGTTGGATTTCCGGCCGCACGTAACTCAGAACGTCAATCGACCAGGAGGCAGCGCCATAGACGAGCGGACGACTCGTCACGCAAGCTACCAGGTGAGCCAGCGGAAACGTCCTTTGATTGAGAAAGCCTTCGGATGGATGAAACAAACCGGCGGGATGCGCAAAACGAAGCTCCGCGGATTGGCGAAGGTGGGGTGGCAGTTTCTGATGACGGCTGCAGCGTTCAATCTGTGGCGTCTCCCGAAGGTCCAAGCGGCAGAAGTGTAGTTAGAACGCCGAAAACGGCGTTTTTCAACACGCGCGGCCCATTCCAGGCACCCGGTCCCTTCGTAAATCGCCGGGCCAAATCCAAAGTTAGCAACCACACACTGCACTCATGGCCTTCGGAATGCCTATTTCAACAAGTTCCTAGCGAGGTCTTCGACCTCAAACCGACCAGCGGAAATCTCGGCATTCGCATAGAATTCGTGGGATGGCGACCATCCCGGAACTGCTCGACGGCCATGTCACTCTCGAAGTGGAGTGTCTCGACCGTCTGTACCTGAACGGTTACATCGGCAAGCTGGCGACCGGGCCTGGCCTGGTCTTCTTTATGCGCGATCAGTTGGGGAAGCCGATTCCGTCGCCCGTTGTACTGGGGCAGATCTCGGAGAAGTTTCGCGAAGCTGTGAAGGTGCTGGCCGAACGGGAAGGCGTTCCGGTGTATCAGTTCCGGCACAAAGAGAGGAAAGACGATATTGCCAACAGCTTCCGGCACCGCCGCAACGTGCGAGACGCCATCGTTTTCATTGGGGTGGCGCAGGAGAAAGCGCAGGCCTTCAACGGCAAGAAGGTCAACGGGCGGTTCCAGTTCGACCGCGACAAGACCGTCTACGTCAATCACTACTACTTCTACATCGATGACGAAGAGTTCGGCCCGCTGTTTCTCAAGATCTGTAGCTACGCGCCGTGGAGTGTGAAGCTGTGCCTGAACGGGCACGAATGGGCCAAGCGGCAACTCGACAAGCGCCACATCACCTATGAGGCGCTGGACAACGGGTTCCTGTCGTGCTGCGAGCCGGTGAAGTTGCAGGAGATCTGCGATGCGCTGGGGCCGGAGGACATTGACCGGGTGTTCCGGAAATGGTTGCGCCGCATTCCGCTTCCGCTGCGGCCGGAAGATCGGCGTGCGGGCTACGACTGGGATCTGTCGGTCTGGCAAATGGAAGTCAGCCTGACGCAGATTTTCGACCGGCCATTGCGGGGCCGCGAGTTCTTCGAGGAAATCATCCGCGACAACCTGGATCTGGGCCGCCCAGATCGCGTGCAACTGGTCTTCGACCGGGTGGTAACGAAGAAAACCCCGGGAGAGTTTCGAACCCGGGTGATCCAGGACGGCGTGCATCCGAGCCTGCATATTAACTACAAGAACTTCGATCTAAAGCAATACTTCAAAGAAGGACGCGGTTGCCGGACCGAAGGGACTTTCCGCAACCCCCATGATTTTGGAATCAACAAGGGGCTGGGCAATCTGCCCTACCTGCAGAAGATCGGCCGGCAGATCAACCGGCGATTGCTCGAAGTCGAACGCGTCAGCCACAACAGCGGCCTGAGCGGCGACAGCATCCAACGCGTGGTGCAACCCGCCGTCACCGAGGACGGCAAAAAGTCACCGGGGCTGAAGTTCGGACAACCGCGCGTGATGGCACTGTTTCTGGCGCTCACGCTGTTCCACCATCTGATTGACGGCTTTCGTAACCACGATCTGCGCCAACACGTGGCCGACCTGCTGGGCGTGAGTGTAGCGGAGTACACATCCAACCAGATGACCTACGACCTGCGGCGGCTCCGGCTCAAAGGCCTGATCTACCGGCCACCCAGAACCAACCGCTACTTTGTCACCCCTTACGGCTGGAAGGTCGCACGGCTTTTCTCCCGTTTGGATGCCCGCGTATTCCGGCCCGCCATGGCGATGTTCACCGGCAACGATGCGGTTTTACCGTTTCCGCTGCGGAGCGCTCTCGACCGCGCCGACGCCCAACTGGACGTACTCATTTACCAAGCTTTTCCCCTTCCAAAGGCCGTCTGAAAAACTTGACACTTTCAGAAAGAAGTCACTTACATCAGACATCTAGAGGAAGAATGCATCCAGTGCCGGTGAAGGGGGCGAGCCGCGCAATCTCGCACTCCGCGATAAACCGAGCTAACCCGGATTTCTCACGATCGCTATAGCAAAAAGCCGCCAACTCTGGCATAACTGAGTTTCCACACAACAGTTAACGCCAAGAGAAAGGCGGCTTCCGCTATGACAGAGTGTACCCAAAGCGACTTCGCATTCCAAGCCCATTTTTCACGCCGGGTGACCGGCCGGTTTGACGGCAGCACCATGATCCGACGCAGGAGGTCTGCTGCTGCGCGAAACCGACCGCCGACTGAATCTGTTGCCGCGCTTGGCGCAATGTTTTCTGGACGGGCGCGACGGTTCGCGTATCCAACATTCAGTGGCGGAAATGATTTCGCAGCGCGTCTCGGCGCTGGCGCTGGGCTACGAAGATTTGAACGACCACGAGCAACTGCGCCAGGACCCGGTACTGAAACTGCTGGCGGGGCAAGAAGGCCTGGAACAGCCACTGGCCGGCAAGAGCACGCTCAACCGGCTGGAGTTGGGCGCGGGCGCCCCGGACCGCTACAAGAAGATCACCTTTTGGAAACAAGGCATCGACGAGTTGCTGGTGGACGTGTTCCTCGAGGCGCACCTGTCGGTTCCCGAGCAGATCGTGCTGGACATCGACACCACCGACGTCGCGTTGCACGGGGATCAGGAAGGCCGCTTCTTTCACGGCTACTACGATCACTACTGTTACCTGCCGCTGTACATCTTCTCGGGCGAGCACCTATTGTGCGCGCGCCTGCGCTGCGCCAACATCGATGCCTCGGCCGGAAGCCTGACCGAGATCCAGCGCATCGTGGCACAGATTCGCACGCACTGGCCCCAGGTGCGCATCACGCTGCGCGGTGACTCCGGCTTCTGCCGCGAGGAACTGATGAGCTGGTGTGAGGACAACGCCGTGGACTACCTGTTCGACTTCGCGCGCAACCCGCGTTTGCGCGCAATGGTTGCGGAGGCGTTGGCCCAAGCCGCCCGTCAGTGGGAGCAGACGCACCAGCCCGCGCGCGTCTTCGTCGAGTTCTCCTATGAGACCGTGTCGGGCTCCTGGTCCAGAGCGCGGCGTGTGGTGGCCAAGGCCGAACACATCGACGGCAAAGAAAATCCGCGCTATGTGGTGACGTCGTTGTCGGCTGCGGCCTGGCCCGCGCAGCAGTTGTATGAGGAGCTGTACTGCGCGCGCGGCGACATGGAAAATCGCATCAAGGAACAGTTCACTCTGTTTGCCGATCGGGTCAGTGCGCAATCCATACGTGCCAATCAACTGCGGCTGTATCTGTCTGCCGCGGCTTATCTGCTGGTCTGCGGATTGCGCCGTTTGGGACTCAAGGCGACCGAACTGGCCATGGCCCAAGCCGCCACCATCCGTCTCCGACTCCTGAAGATCGGCGCACAGGTGCGGGTCACCGTACGCCGCGTGTGGATCTCATTGCCGCGCAGCTATCCTTGGCCAGACCTGTTCGAGCGCGTGCATCGGGCGCTCACCGGTTGAGAGTGATTTCGCGATCTTTGAAAACCTATCGCGCTTGAGGTCGTTGAGGCCCCACCGCGTCTCCACGCAACCCGTAGTGTGCCGGTTTTCTTCCTCTCGCCAGAAACCGACATGCTTCTCATTCGAACTCGGCGCCTCGATTCACTGGTGAGAAATACGGGCTAAATCCCTAAGAAACTTCTGGCCCGAATGCTCCATTGCCTGCCGTGAGAAACGCGCACCTGCTCGCCAGGCAGGTGCCCGATTTGTGACTCAATCGGGGGCTACTCCTACAGTGATCGTTTGCTCCGGAGGCAAATGATCAATGGCCGCAAGTCGTTTACTTGCAACCGACAGATTGAGAATTGAGTATCTCAGGCCAATTTTAGGCCAACCAGCACATGAGGAACCCGCGTGGGACAGGATGGGCCTGACGCTGCGGGCCGACTGTAATTCGCCATGGACAGGAAGCCATCGCGGGGCAGCTCCCAGTAAGGATCGTACCAACTCCCGGTAAAATTCAATTGTTCTTCAAATATTTGTCGAACCAACCGAGTGCACGCTCATTGGCGCGCTGTAGGTCAGCGCCTTTGAATCCGTGTCCCGCTCTGGAAATCGTCTCCAATTCAGCCGGCACACCCGCCGCAATTAGACGCTCCACGATCCACAACGATTGTTCATACGCCACGTAGGTGTCCGCGGTCCCATGAATGGCCAACACCGGCGCTGCATTCGGCGTAACCCAGTTTAAAGGGCTCGCCCGCTGATGCCGCTGGCGTTCATGCTTCAAATCGCCGCCCAGAAATAACGGCAATACTTCGGCTGCATCCACAGATTTGTCATAAGATTGTGTGAAGTCGGTTGGCCCGTAGTCATCCACCACGCATTGAACTGCGCTCGATTGCTCTAGATTGGGTCCGCTGCCCTCTAAATCTTTTATCCCCGCTGTCACCCCGAGCATCAAAACAAGATGTCCACCCGCGCTGCCACCGCGTGCGCCAATATGGTTGGAGTCAATGCCGTACTTTCCAGCATTCGCTCGCAAGAATCGTACTGCCGCCTTCACATCCTCGACCGCCGCAGGGAAAGGATACTTTGGCGCGAGCCGATAATTTAATGTCCCTGCCACGTAGCCGTGTTGTGCCATTTGAATCGCGAGTGGTACATAGCCATCTTTTGACCCGGCGCGAAAGCCTCCGCCATGCACCAGCAACACCGCGGGACGTCGCCCACCCTCTTTCGGTATGAAGAGGTCCATTACTTGCGACTCGCCCACCGTTGAATACACCACACCGCGTTCTGCGGTTACGTCGTCAGGAACTGAAACCATCGTCTGCGCGTTCAGAATGCAGATCGCGGCAATAAACGCCAGACTCGTTCGAATAGTCACAGATTGACTATATGTCCGTTCATGCTTGCCTGTCCAGTTGACCCGGCAGGCGAGTTGATCCTATTAAGAGATACAATCATTTCAATTAGAAAACCGATGATTCTTTCAGAACGCGCGCACCATGTACTTCTTTTCACCTTAAGCGCTGGCATCGTCGCAGCTCAGACGCCCGCGCAAATTGAGCTGTTTGAAAAGAATGCGCGCCCAATTTTCGCTGAAAAATGTCTGCCTTGCCACAGTGCCAAGCTGCGAGCGGTGGCTTTGATTTGAGCACGGTTGAAGGCATGAAGGAAGCGGCCGCCATGGGCATCTTTGGCAAGGCATCGGAACTCGATAATAGCCCTATCCTTCGCGCTCTAAGTTATGAGAATCGCATCAAGATGCCTCCGCAAGGCAAGCTTCCTCCTGAAAAGATATCTGCCCTCCGCGAGTGGATCGTCGCTGGCGCACCGACTCCCGCAGTGACACCAAGCGCGGGTAATTCGCTGGCGGGCACCGGAGTTCGTCCAGTTGCGCTGCGCGGAGTAATCACGGACGCGGATAAGAACTTCTGGGCGTTCAAACCCCTATCTCAAAATCCACCACCGCTACCGCAAGACAAAGCATGGGCTCTCAACTTTATTGACCAATTCATCCTGACCAACCTCGAGAAAAATGGCCTGAAGCCTGCCCCGCAAGCTGACAAAACCACGCTTCTGCGTCGTGCGACGTTCGATCTCATCGGTCTACCGCCCACCGAAAAAGAGCTGAATGATTTCTTGGCCGATAAATCCTCGACGGCTTATGAAAAAGTGATTGACCGGCTGCTCGCTTCCCCCCGCTACGGCGAACGCTGGGGGCGTCACTGGCTCGACGTGATGCGTTATGCCGATTCCACAGGCAGCGATGAAGATCATCGCTATCCTCATGCCTGGCGCTATCGCGATTACGTAGTAGAGGCGTTCAACAGCGACATGCCCTACAACCAGTTCGTGCGCGAACAGCTTGCCGGGGACATTCTGGCGGCAGATCCCAACTCTGGGGTCGGATATCGTGGCATTGTGGCGACCGGCTTCCTGGCCTTGGGCAAGAAAGCTCTGGCACAAAAAGATCTTCCGCTCAAGCGTTATGACGTAGTGGATGACCAGATCGAAGTCACCTCAAAGGCGCTCTTAGGTATTACCGTCAATTGCGCACGCTGCCACGATCATAAATTTGATCCCATCGCGACCAAAGACTACTATCAGATGGCCGCCATCTTTGCCTCGACTCTGAGTTACGAGAAAGGCGAAACGGGAGATCCTATTCAGACGCCCCTCACTCCCCCCTCCGAGTACGATGCCTTCTACAAACGCTGGCAGGACTATAACGACATCCAAGGGAAAATTGGCAAAATTCTGAAATTTGACGACGAAGCGCGAAAAAAGCGCGAGGCCGTTCAGAAGCAAATCGCGGAATATATGCTCGCAGCCTATCGTGTGTACGCCAAGCACGAGGCTCCAGACTCGAAGCTCGATGCCAAGCTTCTTGGCAACTGGGTCGCATATCTAGAGGACACGAATCGTCCGGAACTCAACCGTTGGCGTACAGCCACCGGCGAGAACCGTGCCGAAGTCGCCGCGCAGTATCAGGAAGACTTCCGCCGCAGTGGTTACCAATACGATCAGGACCTCAGTTGGTGGAAAGAAACCGAGGAGAGTTACCCAAAGGCCGGCAAAGTCCCGAGCGCAAGGCCGTTCCTCTCGTCCTACCAACACGGCTTCTTCGTCGCCGTATGGCAGAACGGCGGTCCCTTACATCGTACGCGCGAAGAACAACTCGCCACACTCGACCCTGCCAAAGCGGAGAAGGTTCGCAAACTCCTCGCCCAGGCAGAAAGCATGGAGAAGGCGCTGCCCCGCAAGGAAATTCCTATGGCCTGCGCTGTCAAAGAGGGCCAGACCATGGAGCAGCATGTGTTTCTCCGCGGCGATTACCACAGCCTCGGTGATCCTGTAGAACGTACCGCGCCGGCCATTCTGCGTCTCAATGTACCGCTCGAGCCGGTAAATACAAATAGCGGCCGCTTGGAACTGGCCAATTGGATCGTCGATCCTCATAATCCTCTTCCCGCTCGCGTCATAGCGAATCGAATCTGGCAGGGCCACTTCGGCGAAGGCATCGTTCGTACGCCTGACAATTATGGCCGATTAGGGGACCGCCCTAGCAATCCTGAACTCCTGGACTATCTGGCGAGGACGTTCATTGATAACGGCTGGTCTATTAAGAAAATGCATAAGCTCATCATGCTGTCGAAGACGTATCAGATGAGCGCCGCTTTCCATGAAGAGAAGAAAGCAAAAGATCCGGAGAATCGCCTGCTCTCACACTTCCCCCGTCAGCGTCTCAGCATTGAAGAGATTCGCGACGCCTATCTCGCAATGGGTGGCGATTTGGATCTCACGATGGGTGGCACTCTCGATCCCGGCGTCGGCACCGATGGCGAAACCAGCTCCAGCCGCATCAGCATGAATCCGGAAAAGACAAATCGCCGAAGTATCTATCTACCGCTGCGCCGTTCGAATCTGCCGACCCTCTACAGCTTGTTTGATTTTGGCGACGCTACGACCCCCGACGGTCACCGTAGTTCTACCATTGTCGCCACTCAGGCGCTGTTTGTGATGAACAGTCCGCTGGTGATCCGCGAAGCAAATCATCTCACTGACAATGTATTGAAGCAGGAAAAACTCGACAAGCGTCGCGTTGAAGAGCTCTATATTCGCGTCCTCGACCGCAAGCCAGACCCATCGGAGATTGATCGCGGCCTCACCTATGTGGCGAGCCTGCGCCAGAAGTGGAATGCCATCTCGGAAGAGAAAGCTTGGTCGAGCCTCACGCATGTTCTCATGGCCTCCAACGAATTCATCTTCCTTTACTAGGTTAAATATGGACATTTACTCGTTTCTCACCAAACCTCCGAAGCTTCCGCAGCTCTCCCGCCGTGCGATGCTACGTGCAGCGGGCTGCGGTTTCGGATACCTGGGCCTGCAATCACTTCTCGCCGAAGTCGCGGAAGCGGATAACAGTGTCGACCCACTTGCTCCAAGGAACCCGATGTTTACCGCCCGGGCAAAGCGTGTCATTTTCCTGTTCATGCATGGCGGACCATCGTCGATTGACACTTTCGACCCCAAACCCTATCTCGATGCGCACGACGGCAAACCACTGCCCATCAAACAGCCGCTCACCTTCGCCGCCGGCGAAACGGGCGGATTGATGAAATCGCCCTGGAAATTCAAGAATTGTGGTCAAAGCGGCTTACCTATCAGCGACCTGTTCCCGCACATCCGGGAGTGCGCGGACGATCTCTGTGTGGTCCGATCGATGGTTGGCGAAGGTGTCGATCACGGCGCAGCGCTTTTGCAAACCTTCACGGGAACATTCACCTTTACGCGTCCCAGCATGGGCTCGTGGGTGCTCTACGGTCTCGGCTCGGAAAATCGCAATCTTCCCGGGTACATCACCATCAAACCTGCGTTATCGCATGGCGGCGCAAAAAACTGGGCATCCGGCTTCCTTCCGGGCGCCGTTCAAGGAACAGCCATTGGCAATGCAGGCATGCAAGTCGCCGACATTCAAAAAGAGCCAATCGAATATCTGGTCAATCAAGGGTTTACGCGCGACCAACAGCGCTATGAACTCGACATGATTCAGGCCATTAACCGCAAGCACCAGGAATTGTGGAAACTTGATGATGAACTGGAAACTCGCATCCAATCGTTTGAGATGGGTTTTCGCATGCAAGCCGAAGCAGCGAAAGTGTTCGACGTCTCCAGTGAATCAGATGCCACCCGCAAGCTCTACGGCCTTGATGACCCGAACACTGCCGATTTCGGCTGGCAGTGTTTACTTGCGCGCCGCTTGGCCGAAGCTGACGTGCGCTTTATTCAATGCACCCACAGCTACAAGTGGGATCAACACTCAGACCTATTCGAGAAGCACACCGAAAATGCCGCTGAAGTCGATAAGCCGATCGCCGGCCTGTTGAAGGATCTGAAAGCACGCGGCCTGCTGAACGACACCCTGGTCATCTGGGCGGGCGAGTTCGGCCGTACTCCTGTTTCACAAGGCGGAAACGGCCGCGATCACAACCCATATGGCTACTCCATCTTCATGGCGGGCGGCGGCGTGAAGACCGGTTTTGCTTATGGCTCAACCGATGAGTTCGGCTACCATGCAGCGGAAAATCGCATGCACGTTCATGACTTCCACGCCACGGTTCTGGCGCTTTTAGGTTTAGACCATCTTAAGCTGACCTATCGCTACTCCGGCCGCGACTTTCGTCTTACTGATACCGCCGGCAATGTGCATGACGGCATCTTTGCGAACAAAGTAAGCGGATAGCGCAGGAGGTTCAAACAAAAAGGGGTTCTGGTGCAGATAGGAATGTAAGGTAGTGTTGCAACTTCGCGGAGCCGCGTGCTGGGGTAGGCTGAAAGGACCCGTGGCAACCCGACCGACGATCTTCAAATGGCGGCAGACCGAACCCGAACTCATTCTTTGTGCCGTTCGTTGGTACCTTCGATACTCGTTGTCGTTGCGCGATGTCGAAGAGCTCCTGGAGGAGCGCGGCCTGGAAGCCGATCACACGACGGTGTGGCGTTGGGTGCAGCGCTATGGCCCTGAACTGGAACAGCGGATGCGGCGGCATCTCAAGCCCACCAACAAATCGTGGCGTATGGATGAGATCTACCTTAAGGTCAAAGGCCGCTGGTGTTATGTGTATCGGGCCATCGATTCGGCGGGCGCCACGATCGATTTCCTGTTGTCGGGCCTTCCGAGATGCCGAGGCAGCCAAACGGCTGTTTCGCAAGGCTCTGAGCTATCGGTCGCATCCACAACCTCGCGTCATCAACACGGATTTAGCGCCCATCTACACCTCGGCGATCCCGGCTATTAAGAAGGAAGGGGCTCTCCGCCGTCGCTGCCGGCCGCATGGCAAGCGAGGGCCGCGTGCCGGTGCTGAAGAAGTCTCGCTGGCTGCTGCTCAAACGCGAACAGAACCTGAAAACCGAACAGCTCTTCCGGCTGCGCGATCTGCTCCGTTACAACCTGAAGACCGTCCGTGCTTACCTTCTTAAGGAAGCCTTTCAGCAACTCTGGGATTACAGCTCCCCCGACACGGGCTGCCAGGTTCCTCGACGATTGGTGTCGGCAGGTGATGCGCTCCCGCATCGAGCCCATGAAGAAGATCGCCCGGTCACTGCGCGATCACCGCGAACTGATCCTCAACTATTTCCGCGCTCAGAAGCTGCTCTCCAGCGGGGTTCCGGCCTTTGGGGGCCGGTTCCGAGCCTCGTTAACAATCGGGTGGGCAGAAATCTTCGGGTCCCCAAACGATTTAGAAAAGCCACTGGCTAGTTAACAGCAGGCTTCATAACCGACTGATCGATCGCAGTTCTCGGTGGTGCAAGCAAAATAAGCCTGGTTGCCGATTGATCCCGAGCGACTTCGCCCCGTGCCCTTGAACGCATGGCTGGACTTATGTCGCTCAGGACCAAAGCGGTGCCTGGAACCTGCAGACTGACCCAATTCTGACGGACCAACTAAGAGGCGTGAGTTGCCTGCTGTCGTCTTCCACGAGCACGGTGTGTGCAGCGGCCAGCTCTATCGGGAACATCATACTCAGCAGCGGCGCGGCCTGGACTAGGCAAACCGTTCCAGGGCCCGTGCGGTTGGCCGCGGAGATGAAACTTCCAGGGCACGCTTGGCTCGAATTCGAGGTGACGGGCGATTCCACCGGTTCTGTCATCAAGCAAACCGCCACGGTTGATCCGAAGGGCCTGTTGGGCCCCGCTTACTGGTATTCGGTTTTTCCGTTGCACAAGTTGGTTTTCGGCGGAATGCTTGAGAGCATTGCGGCCAAGGGCCGAACGGCCAGCTCAGTGCATGCCCACATTCTCCAAAAGCATAGCACTGCGTTCGTTTCCATGAAGAAGACGCTTTTTGGCTTTTGAGTCCGTCGTTCCCCGGTGCGCGGAAGACGGGCTGTATCGAGCTTGGTTCGAATGTAGATTGGCCTGCTCCGGCGGACCGCCCTCCACACGGCTAATGTGAAGAATCGTCTTTTTTTGGATGGCGGACTGAAAATGTTTTGACCGCTCAGCGCCTCAAAGAGGTCTCACCCGGGCCGCTCGGCATTGTGCTTGTAGCCGTCAGATCCCCATCGGTATTCTGACGCCGTTAAAGCGCGAAAAAACCGCCATAGCGCGGTGCCCATCCGTGCGTGTCACCGCCCAATTTACGTTAGACTGGGCCCATGGCATCGAGCGCCCGACCTGAGTTCACCGCACCGCCTGATCTCACCATTTGCGAGCGCGAGCCGATCCATATTCCAGGCTCTGTTGAGCCGAACGGCGCACTGCTAGTCGTTCAGGAACCCGAGTTGACAATCGTGCAAGCAAGTGCAAATTGCTCGCAGTTCCTGGGCGTGGAGGCCAGTGGGTTACTCGGCACACAGCTCGTAGATGTTTTCGTAAACGAAACATTTCAATTTCTGCACCAACGGGTGCTGCCGTCGAACCTTCAGGGAAAGCGAAGGTATTTGCACGACGCACGCCTTCTAGGGTCAAGCTCCGTTTTCGACGCGCTGGTTCACAGATACGACGGAGTTCTCATTATCGAAATCGAGCCCGCACCACTCGAAGAGGTCACAGATTCCGACCTATACGTTTCGCTCACAGAGGCCATCGTAGAGACCCAAGGTCAATGGTCTCTCGTTGAGCTCTGCCAGCGTATTGCGCGTCACATTCGGCATCTGACCGGATTCGACCGCGTGATGGTGTATCGGTTTCTGGACGATGACACCGGCTCCGTTATTGCAGAGGATCGACGTTCCGATCTAACACCATACCTTGGGTTACGCTATCCCGCTTCAGACATTCCCGCGCAAGCGCGACGTCTGTACATACTAAACAGCTTGCGTCTAAAGGTCGATGTGGATGCGCTGCCAGTCCAGCTCATTCCCTTGCTTAACCCAAGGACCGGTCAACCGCTGGACATGAGTCACTGTGTGCTTCGGTCCATGTCACCGGTGCACGTCGAATATTTGAAGAACATGGGGGTGAGCGCTTCAATGTCGGTTTCGGTTGTCAAAGACGAGCGCCTTTGGGGACTGGTCGCCTGTCACCATACGGAACCGAAAATCGTTCCGCACCGAGTTCGCATTTGCTGCGAGATCTTGGCGCGCGTATTTTCCCACGATATAACAGCCTCTGAAGCGAATGACGAGCATCGCCGCGCGGGGAAAGTTCTGAAGTTTTCAGAGCATCTGACAAGGCAGCTGAGAACTCAGCCACTGGTTCGAAGAGCGATGATAGAAGAAGGTGAGCGCCTCAAGTCTGTCGTCGACGCGCACGGAATCGCAATCTGCATTGATGGAGCAGTAGATCTCATTGGACATACGCCGCCTTTCGAAGCAGTGGAAGCACTTGTTAGATGGTTGGGCGGCCGTCAGGACGAATACGTCTTCAGCACGGACAAATTATCAATCGATTACTTAGATGCTAAGCAGTTCATGGATGCAGCCAGCGGCTTACTGTCGACTCGAATTGCGATGGGGCGCGCTGATTTCGTTTTGTGGTTCCGACCTCCCTGTGTCAAGGTCATCGAGTGGGGAGGCAACCCCACCAAGCCTGTCGAAGAAACCGAATCAGGCAAGCGGATCAGTCCGCGTCGTTCTTTCGAGCGCTGGAAGGAAACTGTGGGTGACCGTTCACAGCCCTGGAGGGATTATGAGCAAGAATTTGCTCTTGCCCTGCGGCAAACAATTGCCGAGGCGCTCCTCGTACAGAAAAATGACGAGATCACACGCCTCAACCAGGAGCTCAAAAGAAGCAATGTCGAACTGGAAGCGTTTGCTTCTGCCGCAAGTCATGACTTGCAAGAACCTGTCCGAACTGTTCGCGTTTACGCGCAACTTCTTAATGAACGTGCTGGCGCGAGCTTTGACGAAGAGACGCAAAAATTGGTGGATATCATAGAGAGCGGAGCCGTTAGAATGGGTGCTCTAATTTCTGCACTACTCGATTATGGTCGGATTGGCGGCGCACCAACTGAAACGCGGCTCGTCGACTTTGAGGAGATTGTTCGGATAGCGCTTGCGAATCTCTATGAATCCATTCGCGATTCAGGAGCGACCATCAATTGTGGTCAGTTGCCATCGATCCATGCTGACCCAAACCAGATGGTTCAAGTCGTTCAGAATCTCATCAGTAACTCCATAAAATACCGGAAGCCAGACGAAGCTCCTCAGATCGATTTTTCGGCTATCCGTCAGGAGGGCCTCTGGCGCTTCACCCTGAGGGATAGCGGTATGGGTTTTGATTCCAGAGCAGCGAACCTCATTTTCGAGCCGTTTAAGCGACTCCACGGAAGAAATATACCCGGGACTGGTATCGGCCTTGCGACCTGCAAACGCATCATAGAGAATCATGGCGGACGCATTTGGGCGGAAAGCCGAGGAGAGGGTTGGGGCGCCGCCGTGTCATTTACGCTACCGGAGGAGTAGAAGGTGTGCAGTCAGCTTACGACCAGTCCAGTATTTTTCAACGACTGAAGAATGCAACGGCGCAGCTTCATCAACAAATCGAAACGAGGCTGGAGATCTTCAGTCCCTCATTCGATTTAGCCGGCTATTCACACATTCTCCGATGTTTCTACGGGTATTGGGCTCCGATTGAGAGCGTGCTTTCCGGAGTCGTAGAACTGCGTGATGCAAACCTGGACTTTTTGTCAAGGCGGAAAACGCATCTTCTGGAATCGGACTTACAATTTTTTGGCGTGGATCCCGTTTTCGTCGCTCGTTGTAGTCGCTTGCCCGAGGTAAGCACGCTCGCTAGATCCTTTGGATGCTTATACGTTTTGGAAGGATCTACGCTCGGATCGCAGCTTATCGCGCGGCATCTACGAGCGCGATTTCAGCTAGACCGAGGGTGCGGCGCATCGTTCTTCAACGCTTACGGGCAAGAAGTGGGGACTCGCTGGGCTGAGTTCCGGAGCTTCTTGCTTTTGCATACCAACCGTGAATCTGAGAACGAACTTGTCAGTGCAGCTCGAGAGACGTTTGAAACCTTGGATGGGTGGCTTTCTCGGTGACACCGAACACTTTCATTGACCCACAGCATTTTGATCCCGGACAGGAAGTGCCCCCAAGCCGTAATATCCACGGCGTGATCAGAGGAGATTCAAACTGGTCCCAGGAATCTCCATCCCGCAGATGATCGCTCCCGCGCTGCAGCCCGCATTATGGGCTCTGCGCAGGAATCCGATAGACCTCAAGCAGGGATGACTTTCGTGAGGCGGCCGATTTCGGTACACTCAGCGGTTTGCGAGACAGTGAACTGACCAAACTGCTGGGATGGCCGGGCTATCGAGTCTACCGGCATGAAATCAACGAGAGGGCGAAGACCCTGCAGCTGTGGATTCGGCGGAAGCGCGGCAATCGCAAGTTGGTGTGTTCTGGATGCGGGCGCAAGCTGGAGGACGCACACGATGTGAGTGAACGGGAAGTGCGCGATCTTCCATGCATGGAGTTCCGGACGACGGTAGTCGTGGAGATTTACCGGGTGTGCTGTCCGGACTGCGGCATCAAGATCGAGAAGGTGCCGCAATTGCCGAGCAAGGCGCCATTCAGCAAACGCTTCGAGGACGCCGTAGGACAAGCCTGTGAGAGCGCGGCAGCGCGCCAAGTGGCGCTACGATTCGGCCTGGCGTCGAGCACGGTGCGGGCCATCGATTTGCGGTATCTGGAGCGGTGGGTGGCGGCCCGACGAAAACCGGCGCTGGTGCAGATGGGTGTGGATGAAATCCATCTGGGGAAAAAGCAGAAGTTCATCACGGTTGTCAGCAATCTGGACGCCGGTGAGCCCGTATGGTTTGGCCGGGAGCGCAAGAAAGAAACACTGGATGAATTCTTCGAAAAGGAAATCAGCGCCGGCCAGCGGATGCGGATTTCATCGGCCTGCGTAGATATGTGGGAACCCTATCGGTTGAGCATCCAGCAATGGGCTCCGAACTGCCGCATCGTCTATGACAAATTCCACATCATGCAACACGCCAACCAAGCCATCGATGAAGTACGCCGCGCCGAGTTCTTCCGCAAGGGCGGCAGAATGCGGGGTCTCGTGAAAGGGAAGCGCTGGCTGCTGCTGAGCCGATGGATGAACCTTTCCGCCGGAAAGCGTCAGGAACTGAATCGCCTCTTCGCGCTGAACCGTAAGGTATTCAAAGCTTACCTCCTCAAAGAGAGTCTGGACCGGCTGTGGACTTACCACTACGAGGGCGCAATGCTGAACTACCTGCAACGTTGGATCGATCAACTCCGTTGGCAGCGATTGCCGCCGTTCCACAAATTGGCCCTGATGCTTCTGGATCACCTGGATGGCATCCTAAACTACTGCCGGACCAAGGTGCCGCTCGGGATCGTCGAAGCCATCAACGGGAACATCAAATCCCTGCTGCGCCGTGGCCGCGGCTACAAAAACCTGCGCTACCTGTTGCTAAAGGCCCAGCGCATGGCAGCAACCAGGACCGAATTTGTGGTCTTTAAGAAAGCAGCCTAAAATGACCGTCCCGTCGACTTCTCGCTCAGAGCCGCATTATGAGAAGGAACATACGGCTTGTTAGCGCCGGTTTATGACACCAGCGATTGCGCCGGTTTTGACGTCACGACGAGTGCCGGTTTTGGTATGGGCGCACACGAGTGCGCCGGTCGCGACGCCAGTAGGAGACACCGCGGCGTGGGGTCGAGATCAGGACGGCCGGAATGATCAACGCTTAAACGGGGGGGTAATGAAAGAGCAAGGATTTCTGGGTACCTTTTTCTCAAGTGACACCTTCGCCGCAAACAGACAGAAGCTGAAATCTATCTGTCCCTCCAAATAATCCGATCGATCTGCAATCATTGAAGTTGATCGACTTTCATTTGCTCCGTTGGTCGGCGCAGCAACGCCTGTTCACTTTGCTCGGCGCCCTCACCTCGATGCTCAAGACCTCGGCCCAGCTACGACTGGAAAACCTCGCCTTGCGACAACAACTCGTCGTCCTACGTCGGTCGGCTCCAAAGCGACTGAAGCTGACGCCAGCCGACCGGATCTTCTGGATCTGGTTGCGACGCGTGTGGAGCGACTGGAAATCCGCCCTGATGATCGTCAAGGCTGAAACCGTTGTCGCCTGGCATCGTAAGGGCTTTCGCTTGTTCTGGAGGTGGAAAATCGGCCGCGGCAAGCCAGGTCGGCCCAGCGTGCCGCAAGAGATTCGGGATCTGATCCGGATGATGAGCCGCAACAACCCGCGCTGGGGTGCGCCACGCATTCACGGCGAGTTACTCAGGCTGGGCATTGAGATTACCGAACCCACCGTCGCTAACTACATGGTGCGGCATCGAAAACCGCCCTCACAAACTTGGCGGACCTTTCTGGACAATCACCTGCGTAGCTTGGTGTCAGTCGACTTTTTCACGGTGCCAACGGTCCGGTTCCAGGTCCTGTACGTGTTTCTGGTGCTGGCGCACGACCGGCGACGCATTCTCCACTTCGGCGTGACGGCTCATCCTACTGCAGAGTGGACGGCCCAGCAACTTCGTGAGGCTTTTCCCTGGGACAGTGCGCCTCGTTATCTGCTGCGGGATCGTGACCAGATTTTCGGCAAGGACTTCGTCGACCAAGTGAAGGCGCTGGGTATCAAACAAGTGTTATCGGCGCCGCGATCTCCATGGCAAAGGGCCTACGTCGAACGGCTCATCGGGTCCATTCGCCGCGAGTGCCTGGATCATGTCATCGTATTCGACGAACGCTCTCTGCATCGGACACTCACGGCGTACTGCGCTTATTACCATAGGTGGAGAACTCACTTGGCGCTCGGCAAAGATGCACCGCAGTCACGAAGAATACAGCCTCCAGCAGAGGGTGCTGTGGTGGAGCTTCGTGAAGTGGGCGGTCTGCATCATCACTACGAACGCCGCGCCGCCTAACGCGCATCCGATGAAACGCCAGCACATCGGGTGCCTGCAGAAGATCCGCAGCTTCGCGTGGGAGTGCGCCGACGCCGCGATCTATGTAGCACTCGGCACTTCCCCGCTCCTCTCAATTGACGAGCCGACTGAGATACTTCCGCCCTTGTCACGTACTTTCGAATTTTTTGTAGGGACAATCGAAGGTACCAACGAACGGCACAAAGAATGAGTGCGGGTTCGGTCTGCCGCCATTTGAAGATCGTTGGTTGCCACAGGTCCTTTCAGCCTACCAGCACGCGGCTCCGCGAAGTTGCAACACTACCCGTAAGATTAGCGGCTTTTACTGCCGGTGGGTGAACGCGTTCCTTTTCCGGTAGCGCCATCATCATGACGGGTTCCTTTTTCTTGGGATTCGAATTCCTTGAAGGCCGGCGCCTCAACCACTTCCCAATCCCCACCTTCGTTCCAAGGTCCGCGCGCGTTCGGCTCACCTCGGTCACCCATTCCCGTTGAGTCATCGAAATACTGGTTGACAAGTTCCGGCGTGGGTGGGATGCTACCGATCGAAAAGGGATCCTTCCCAAGACTTTCCAGAGCTGCAGTGAACGCCTTCATATGCGTTATTTCCCGTGTCATGAGAAACTGCAGCGCGTCGATGGTCCCGGCGTCATCACAGAAGTTAATCAAGCGTTCATAGACGATCTTGGCGCGAGCTTCGGCGGCAATATTGCTGCGAAGGTCCACGTCCAACTCGCCCGTGATTTTCAGGTAGTCGGCAGTCCAGGCATCGCCCATCGAATTTTGCAACGCCACGCCACCCCCGCCCGCGATCGCGATGAGCGGATCTGCTTCTGCGGCGGTACGGTTATTCTTCAGCGGCTTTAAATGCATGCGGGCGAGGGCGCCGACGATTTCGAGATGGCTAAGCTCTTCGGTGCCGATGTCCATCAACATGTCTTTGCGATCGGGGTCGTCGCAATTCAGACCTTGAATCGAGTATTGCATTGCTGCAGCCAACTCGCCATTGGCTCCTCCGAACTGTTCGAGCAACATATTGCCGAATTTGGGATCGGGCGTGCCGATCTGCACGGTGTACATCAGTTGCTTAATATGGTGGTACATGAAGGTTTTCCTTAACTTGATCAGGCTTTCTGCGTTCTCGGCCGGGCAGTTTTGCTCTCTGCGGCGGCCTCCTTTGAGCTGGCCTGCTGCATCAGCGGCTTGGTGAGTTCGGTCAGTGCGTAGTCCGCACTTTCCTCTTCGCCGAGCGTATGCGCAAGTAGAGTAGCGACGTCGCCTTCCCCGACTTGCCGGGCCAGACTGCGCGCAGTGCCGTATCCTGAAATCTCGTAGTGTTCCACTTTTTGGGCGGCAGCGATGAGCCCGAGGTCGGCGACGATCTCATGCTTTCCTTCACCGTCCTCGATTGTGTCTTCTCCCTCTTCGACTAGCCCTATCATCGCTTTGCACGGCTTCGGCTGTGCCTTTTGTCCGAGCAGCTCGAAGGCGGTTTTCAGCCGCTCAACGTGCCCTTCCGTCTGTCGGAGGTGCTTCAGAAAGGCTTCTTTGAGCTTGGGATGATGCGCAGCTTCGGCCATTTTGGGCAAGGCCTCCACGAGCTGACCCTCCGCATGCAGAAGGTCGCGCAGTTCTTCGACGAGCAATTCTTTCAACGGATTCATATGATTGGATTCGATTCTTGAGAGTACTGACATTTCGATTACCGACCAGGGGGTTGGAGCGCCCTGACCTTCTCTTCGGTGCCTTGAAACTGTTCGTGAAAACCGGGAACGACTTCACCGATGAAGTCCTTGAAACGCGTGGCGGCTAGGCCGATGAGAGCTCCTTTGATGTTGTCCCAGGTTTCCAGGGCTTTATACTTCTGCTGGTCGGTTCCCGCGTGGGGTTCAGAACCGGTGGCATGGCTAGAAAAACCTCGTTCTCCGCGCCGGTTCTTGCGCCCGCCCATCATCGCCGCCAGCAGAATGCCCCCACCAAACGCCATGCCCAACATTGTCATTGGTTTAGTTTCAAAATGCTGCTTCCAATCGGTAACAGACTTTACCTTCCGCTCCAACTCATTCAGGTTGGAACCTAGGTTTTCGCGCGTATCCTCGATGTGAGCTTCTATTTGGTGTGTTGTTTGGCCCATTCTACGTTCTCCTTGATGGTTTCAACTGTACGTGCGGGGGTCGGGTGGATCTGTTTGAACCGTTGTATGCCTGCCGTGAGCATCACGCTCGCGACAACCGCTAACGCAGCTCCGACGATTAGCGCAGCGGCCCAGCTCGGCATGACGAGAGCCAGGGCATAGACGATCACGAGCAGGAGAAAAAGTGTTGCGAAAATAGCGGCTACACCTCCTGCGCCGAGCAACAGCGCCGAGGATTTCGCCTTGGCGGCCTCCTCCCGGATCTCTGTCTTGGCGAGGCGGACTTCCGATCGCACGATCTCCTGTACATTGCGAATAATGTCCTGCAAAACATCTGAAAGGGACCGGTCTCCTGCCGCCATATAGTACCCGTTCGCCTTCATCCTCAATCGCTGCTGCTGAATGCCCGTCCTACCAGAAAGCCGATTACTACGGCGGCAAGGAGTGAAGGGCCGGGGTTGTTTTTGACCAGCGTTTCGACATCCGCCATCATCCGGTTGACGTTGTGTTCTCGGACATAGCCAGCAGTAGAGCTTAGCTTTTCGGCCGTAGCATGCGCCAGGCTGCTAACCTTCTCGCCCCCAGGTAGACTTTCGGCATTGTCATGAAGCGTCGACGCGGCCTTTTCCAGACCGCTTGCCGCTGCATCTCGGTTCTCGTCAATTTTGTCCGCAGCCGCACGGCCCAGGTCCGATACTTTGTCCTTTACCTGTCCCGCGGCATCGGATAGCTTCTCGCCCACGGTCGAGGGCTCGTCCGCTACCGGGTCCCTAAAAGATGTGCCTTTATTTGGCATATTCGCTCCTGTCAGAGACGGTAGAGCAAGTGCAGCACCAAAGGGGCGCGGCGATCTACCCGCGAACGGCGCTTTCAAATGAGAGGCGGTCACGAGGACTTAGGTGAGACCCCGTATGAATAACAAAACAATTTGGTCGATGCTCAGTCAAGCGTTCTTCGCGTGGAACGCGCACGAAGGTCAGCGCTTGGCCGCGGCCCTTGCTTTTTACACGATCTTGTCACTGGCTCCGTTAGTTATTCTGCTAATTGCCATCGTCGCTTTAATTTTCGGACATTCTACAGCCCAGAACCAACTACTCGGTCAAGTCGAGAATATGATCGGCCACCAGGGATCGGAAGCTGTGAAGGGAATGATCGAACATGCCCAAAAACCTGTCTCCGGCACGTTTGCGTTCATCATCGGTGTGATGACTTTGCTGTTTGGAGCCTCCGGTGTATTCGGCGAACTCCGGTCCGCGCTTAATAAGATGTGGGACGTTAAACCCGACAAGGAGGGTGCGGTCTGGGTCACCATCAAACAACGCTTCTTTTCTTTCGGCATGGTCTTGGCCGTTGGATTTCTACTCCTGGTCTCGTTGATGATCAGCGCTGCTTTAGCGGCGCTCGGAAAGTTTTTGGGTGGATTCCTGCCGATGCCCGAATTCGTGCTAAGCGCGATCAACCTTGTGGTTTCATTGGCCGGCATAGCTGTGTTGTTCGCGCTTATCTTTAGGTACGTGCCGGAAACGAAGATTGCTTGGAAAGATGTTTGGATCGGAGCGACCGTTACGGCCTTGCTGTTCACTATCGGAAAGTTGCTCATTGGGCTTTACTTGGGCAAAGCTGCTGTGGGCTCGGCCTATGGCGCTGCCGGATCGTTGGTTGTGGTCATTGTTTGGGTCTACTATTCGGCGATAATTTTTCTCTTTGGAGCCGAGTTCACCCACGTGCTGGACTCCGGTGGCCACACGTAGAATGCACAAAACTAGTCCGGCACTGGCGGTCGCGCTGACGGGCGAGGTCGCCGCCCGCGGTGACCCACTTATCCCTGTAACTTAAGAACAACTTGGCCGAGAGGGCTCGACAATCTGTCTGGCCGAGACAATTCTCTCAAGCATATGGACCAGAGTTCGGTCGAACTGTTCCCGGCTGACCCCGTTTGAGGCCTACGCAGTGACGCGCGCATAAAGTAGCCTATGGCGCGTTTTGTGCGCACTACTCGGGCATGAATTGCTCACTGTTTGTTCGATCAGCCTCTGGGTCAATTAGGGCATCGCGGTCCTATGCTTGCCACCGTGACGTTAACGGATTTGAGCATCGCGGCTTCACTGGGTACAGGCGTGCTTGCAGGGGTAACGTCTACTCGGATGGATTTTCGGAGTTGCTTCATCGATCACCCAGGCTACCCACGCCAGCGGCGTTCCCCACTCCTCTGGTTTCCTAGCCGGTCATCGGCGACACGATTTCGCTTGGTGGTTTCAGCCTCGCCGATGGGGTCGAAAATGCTAGGCTAATGCCAGAACTGGAGGGTGTGATGCGTGTTCGAAACGTAACGGTAAGCTTTTTAGCGGCAGCAACGATACTGATGGCCGAAACGGCTCAGGAGCGCCTGAAGGAAGCAAGTGTGGTGTTCACCGAGATTATGGGTACACCGGAAAAGGGGATTCCTGAAGAACTCTTGGGTAAAGCCAACTGCATCGTGATCATTCCAGGGATGAAGAGCGGTGCCATCGGTGTAGGCGGCAAGTATGGCCGCGGTTATGCCATGTGCCGGAATAAATCCGGGGCAGGCTGGGGAGCGCCGGCGGCGATGCGTGTTGAGGGCGGCAGTTTTGGCTTGCAGATCGGCGGACAATCTACTGATGTCGTTATGCTGGTGATGAACGACCGCGGTATGGAACATCTTTTGAAGAGCAAATTCACACTGGGTGGAGATGCTTCCGTAGCGGCCGGTCCGGTAGGCAGAGAGGCGACAGCGAAGACCGATGCCACCATGGGCGCGGAAATCCTGTCCTGGTCGCGAGCCAGAGGCATCTTTGCCGGAATATCTTTGCAAGGCGCAACCCTCCGGAATGATGACGAAGGCAATCATGAGGTGTACGGAAAGGATGTCAATAGTAAAGAGATCCTCACCTCGGACATGGCTCCTCCGCCGGAGGCTCAGCCTCTGATCACGGCCCTCAATCGGTACTCCAAGGTCGAAGGACGCGACAGCGCAGACCGGGCAAAACAAGACAAGTAGCCGGACGCGAGGGTGCCTCGCCTGTGCGGTTTCGCTAGTGGACCATGTGGCGGCAAAGATGACGCGTTCCACATCGTCGTCAGCGGCCATGGCGGAAACTGGCTTGGCGATGGCGAGGTACGAATTACGTTCCAGGGGGAAGGCGGTCGCCAGCAGGAACAGGCATCCGACCCACGATGGAAGCTGGAAACGCGCGTGTAAATTTGCTCAATTTCTACCTGTCCTTCGCCATTACTCCATCCGCCCCTAACAGATTGACTTCACAGCGGATGAAGGCGAACAATCGGTACACATGCCAGGCGTTCTTTTGTCTGTGATTCGATTCGCTCGACTCCTGCTGAGCGGCCACCAAGCTGTTGCCATTGAAAACGCTGCGCTCCGACTGCAACTCGCAGCCTTCCGGCGCAAGCGCAAACGACCGGTGCTTACCTCCTTCGATCGGCTGTTCTGGGTCGGTTTGTCCCGCGTTTGGCGCACCTGGCGCGGCCCGCTGTTCTACGTGCAGGCCGACACGGTTGTCCGGTGGCAGCGGGAGCGCTTCCAGAAGTTCTGGGCGCGTCTGTCCAAGGTGGACCTCCGGCGCTGCGGCCGGCCTGCGACCACCGTCGAGATACGCCGACTCATCGAGCGCATGGTGGCGACCAATCCGCTGTGGCGTGCGCCCAGGCTTCACGGAGAATTGAAGATGCTCGGCATGCGGATCTCCGAGCGCACGGTCTCCCGAATTCTCCGCACACTCCGCCGGCCGCCGACTCAGACCTGGAAGACATTTCTTCACAACCACATCGGCCAATTGGTGTCGATTGATTTCTTTACCGTGCCGACGGTCACCATGCGGGTGCTCTTCGTATTCGTCATGCTGGAGCACCGCCGTCGTCAGGTGCTGCATTTCAATGTGACCGAGCATCCGACGGCAGCCTGGACGTCGCAACAAATCGTCGAGGCCTTAGCCGATCGGGATGCGCCGCGATATCTCATTCGCGATCGCGATAGCATCTACAGCGACGACGTCAGTGTGCGGATCTCGTCAATGGGCATTGGAGAAGTACTCACCGCGCCCAGGAGTCCCTGGCAGAATCCGTATGTCGAACGACTGATCGGCTCGATACGAAGAGACTGCTTGAACCATTTCGTCACCCTGAACGCCAGGCATCTGAAGCGAGCCCTGGCTTCGTATTTCGGTTACTACCATAGGTCCCGAACCCATTTGGGGCTCGACAAGCAATGTCCATTCCCTCGGCAAGTGTCGAGCACAGGAAGGATTATCGCAATCCCTCAGGTGGGCGGCCTGCATCATCGCTATGAACGCGTTGCAGCGTAGTGACATGGGTGCGGACGCATTTTTGGCGAATAACAGGGCTTTCGCTCCGTTCGAAATCAAACACAGTCAGCAATTTCTTCGCATGTAACATTGTTACACGGGCCTTGCCACAAGTGAATTTGCACGGCGATCGAGATTTCTTGTAGGGACAGCCCGCTGCCTGAGCCGCGATCGGGATGCTGCTGATGGCCCGGATGGCGATACTTATCTACAGAGCGGAACACAACAAGGGAGCAGCCAAATCCTTACGAGTTAAATCCCTGTGAGCTTGCTGGTTCCTCCAACTCCCGTAATCGCGTACAGGGTTTTACGCGGGTTGCAACGTGTGTGCACGATGCTGTAGTAGCGCCAGACGTTTTCCGATTCGCGATCCAGAAGTAGATCGACTGCATCTCACCCGAGGCGTATACTGTATGCCGGCCAGGATCAAAACGGAAATTCTGGTCAAGGAGTAACGCCATGAATTCAATCGCGCCCATGATCACCGCGGCGCTTAGCCGCACGACTTGTCTGATCGCAGTGCTTGTGGGAGCGCTACCCGCGTCGCAAGCCGCCCCGCCCACGGTCGCTTATGTGGCTAATAATTTTTCGAACTCCGTATCCCTCATCAACACGAATACGAAGTCCGTAGTCGCTACCATTGCCGTTGGATCAGTGCCGACTGAGCTGGCGATCACTCTCAATCACAAATATGTCATCGTGACGAACCAGTTTGGGGGCTCGGTTTCCGTAATATCCACAGCCACGAATTCGGTGGTTGCCACAGTGCCGGTCGGCTCCACGCCGGTTGGCGTGGCTGTCGCATCGAACGGCAAGCTCGCATATGTGACGATCGCCGGCGAGAACGCGCTGGCAATCATTAACTTAACAACTTTTGCCGTGGTCGGCAGGGTGGGCGTTGGACCTGCACCCGTCCGCGTCAGTATCACGCCGGATGGAAGTCAAGCCTGGGTGTCGAATCAAAACTCTAATTTTATTTCTGTCGTCGATACCGAAACCAATACGGTCGTGAACACCATAGTCCTGGGTCCAGGCCCATATGGTCTGAAGTTCACGCCCGAAGGAACCCGCGCTTATGCCGCTGTCGTTGGGGCAAACTCCGTTGTCGTAATCGATACAGCCAGTCTGGCGGTCGTGGCCACGACCAGTGTCGGTCTCAATCCGACGGATGTTGCAATTACCGGCGATGGCGCGTTTGTGTACGTAAACAACGAGCTCTCAGATACCGTTTCTGTGATCGACACGTCGACGAACACGGTGACTGCAACGGTTCCCGTGGGGCCGTTTCCCACCTGTGTCGCCGTTTCGCCGAATCAGAAATTCGTTTACGTCTCCGACTACTTCTCCAATAGCGAGTCGATTATCGATACGGCGACGAACACCGTAACTGGATCCGTTCCAGTCGGCTCGAACCCGGTTGGTGTGATCATTGCAAATGTGCCAGGCGAGCGTATCAAATGACTATCACGCTGAAAGGCATACGGCTCGCCGCCCGCATCCGACTGCCAGCTTCGTGGACGGCACCGTGCTGCCCGGCACGCTGACCGTGGCCAGCACCACGTTCACTGTCACCGGCATCCTCGAGAACACGCCAGAAGCTTGGTACGACGCGGGCTATAATCTGCGGTGGCGCTACTCCTCGGATCTCAACCTCGTGCGATGCAGGTCGCAGGCTTCTGGAGGTACTGAGGAACTGCACAATTGTACACCGCGCTTGAAGTCGCTGTTTTAGCGCTGCACTTACTCTGGATCGCCTGGATTCTACTCGGCTGGATGATCACTGCTGGCCTCACGCTATGTAGGTCGGCCGAATCGCCGACGCCGCAATTCATAATTCAGCCAAGTATCCAGCAGTCAATCGCTTGACGGATCTCGCGGGTACCAGCGGTTTGGCGTTATGCTGCGAGCGCGGCAGGGCCGAGCGCGATATGCTGGTCGGCCTACTATTAGTTAGGCGTCGCAAACACGGGCGAGGCACCTCAGCATGTCGCGAATAGTAATCACTGGTGGCCCCGGCGCAGGGAAGACCACGCTCTTGCTGGCGCTGCAGGCTCGCGGCTACACCATCGTCGGCGATAGCGCGCGCACCATCATCCAAGACCGCCGTAGGCGCGGGCTGAGTCCGCGACCGAATGCGTATAAGTTCACGCACGAAGTGCTGCGAATGGACATCGAGAACTTTGTTCATCACGCTGCAACCCCGGGCCACGTCTTCTATGATCGAAGCGTCCTCGATGCTCTTTGCTCGCTCGATCACGTCACACCTCTGAACGAGAGCGAGTTGAGTATGTGGCTCTCGAAGTACCAATACTGTTCCAAGGTCTTCGTCTTGCCCCCGTGGAGGGCGATCTACACGAACGACGCCGAACGCGACCACAGGTTCGAGCACGCTGAGTCGGTCAACAGCATCACGCAGGAGTGGTACCGTCGGTGCCGATATCAGCTCATCGAGGTACCCAAGGTTTCGGTTGCAGAGCGGTGTACGTATGTGCTGCAAGCGCTGGCAAACAGCGACGCCCAACCCCTCGGTCGAGGCGAGGCTCAACGGCTTGGCGCCGCGACGCGCCGAACGTCACGCGCTGGAGGTCGCCCTCCAAGGTGACTCGAACCCGAGATTACAGCCGTGCACCGACGCTGCATAAGAATCTAAGAAGGAGAAAGAGTAAGGACCATGAACAGTTCAAGAAGACATTTTCGCTCCGGTCTCAAGTTGTTCTTCGCAGCGGCCATCGTTTGGACTTCCAGCAACGCCACGGCAGCGGACGTGTACGTCCCCTTCGAAGGCGAGAAAACCACTTGGCACGAAGGGTTCGACCGCTATGACTTCATAATGGACGATGCCACTGGGGCGATCACGCCTATGACGGCCCCGGCGAGCGAGGTGACGAGCTTCGGAATCGACGAGAGTGTAAAGGGCGGCAAGCGCCGCTGCGTCGTAGTCGTCCCCAAGAAGGCGGCGCCCGGCAATCCGTGGTCATGGCGAGGCTGCTATTGGAACCACCAGCCTCAATCCGAAGTCGAGCTACTGAAACGCGGTTTTCACATCGCCTATGTGGCGCCCGACCCCGGCAGACAGGGCAAGGCGTGGGACGTGTGGTACAAGTTCATGACGGAAAACCACGGCCTGGCGAAGAAAGCGGCCTTCGTCGGGATGAGCAAGGGCGGAGTCAATGCGTTCAACTGGGGTGTGGTCAACCCCGACAAGGTGGCCTGTATCTACGCGGACAATCCGGCGGTCTACGACGAAGATTTCGCCAAGATCCCGGAGTTGGCCAAGCATGACGTGCCCCTGCTGCACGTCGTCGGCACTGAGGATTTTGTGCTGCAGCGGCACACTATGGTGGTGGAGAACATGTATCACCAGTTGGGCGGCTCAATCACCGTGATCATGAAGGAAGGCGTTGCGCATCACCCGCACAGTCTCATGGACCCGACGCCGATCGCGGACTGGATCGAGCAGCACATGCATCCGGTAGAGGCGAACCGGCCGGCGTTCGCCGATTCAACTTACACCAAGACGCACTACTACAGCCTCGAGAATTCCCTCATCTACCTGAAGAAGGAGGATACTTACGCGACAGTGCGCGGACCGGGATACGTTCCCTCCTATGATCGCTATGACGGTCCGGGGACGGGTAACTTCCACGCGGATGCCATGTCGATCGTGGTGCCGCAGAAGCCGGCGCCGGGCAAGCCGTGGGTGTTCCATGCGAGCCCGCTCGAGCGCGACTCGGCGGTGGATCTGGCGCTACTGGCCAAGGGTACCACATCGTGTTGCCGCCAATCTCGGGGCCGGGGGCCGTGCAAAAGCAGTGGGACGAGGTCTATGAGCGGATGGTCGACAACGGATTTGCGAAGAAGGTGGTGATGGAGGGGACCGGGGCGAAGGCGGGCGAGTCGTACGCGTGGGCGATCGCGAACCCGGACAAGGTCTCGGTGATTTACGCCCGGAATCCGCTCCTGCGCAGCCTGATGTCGAAGACGCCGCCGATCGACAACCTGGCGCCGCTGGCCAAGGCCGGGGTGCCGATTCTGCACGACTGCGGGAGTCTCGACCCGTGGCTGAAGGACCAGACACGGGTGGCGGAGAAGCGGTACAAGGAACTCGGCGGGAAGATCACGGTGCTGGTGACCGAGGGCGAGGGTCACTTCCCGGTGTCGCGCAAGGATCCGAAGCCGGTGGTGGATTTCATCCTGAGCCACCAGCGGTAGTTGCACTACCGGGGCGCAGATCTATTCAACGCAAACGGGCAGTCCGGTAACTCGAAAGGAGAGATGGATGGAAATCAACTTGCGCGCGCTGGTGTTAACGGTGGGTTGTCTATGTTTCCTGAGTCGACCAATTCACGGAGCGGGAAAATACTTACAGGTCGAGTACCCGCCGTCGACTGCAGCGAACCAATTGCAGATTGGCGTAACCTACATCATGTGGGTTCCCGACGACGTCGCCCGATTCCGCTGCGTGATCGTTCATCAACACGGCGCGGGAAGAAACGCGGCTGAAAATGGATTCACGGCCGCATACGATTTACACTGGCAGGCGCTGGCGAAGAAATGGGACTGCGCCTTGCTCGGTCCCTCATATCACGTCCTGACAGATGCAACTGACGCTTCCCCCGGCGGATCCGAACTCTGGTTCGACCCGCGGCGTGGCTCGGATAAAACCTTTCTCAAAGCACTCGGCGAGTTGTCGGCGCAGGCGAACCATCCGGAGCTTGCGACTGTGCCCTGGGCCCTGTGGGGACACTCGGGAGGCGGCATCTGGTCAGACGTGATGACAACCCTATACCCGGACCGCGTGGCTGCCGCGTTCCTGCGATCCGGCTCGTTCCGGAACCGGCCAGATTTCCCGCAGCCCGAGACGCCGGCCGCCGCTTACGCGGTCCCCGTCATGGGAAACGCCGGCGTGAAAGAGCAGGAACGCGGCGCCTGGATCAACACTCTAGCGAGGGCCCGCGAATATCGCAGCAAGGGCGGCCCGGCCGGATTTGCCCCCGATCCACGCACGGGCCATGAGTGCGGCGACTCGCGTTATCTGGCGATTCCTTTCTTTGACGCCTGCCTGGCGATGCGCCTGCCGGCCAAGGGCAGCAATAGTCAAAACCTCAAGCCGGTGGACATGAGCAAGGCTTGGCTAGCGCCCTTCCTTAGCCAAACGGCTATCCCGGCTTCTTCCTACAAGGGCAACCCTCTTGAAGCGGCCTGGCTGCCTAACGAACAAGTAGCCAAGATCTGGACGGTAGTGTTGCAACTTCGCGGAGCCGCGTGCTGGTAGGCTGAAAGGACCTGTGGCAACCCGACCAACGATCTTCAAATGGCGGCAGACCGAACCCGCACTCATTCTTTGTGCCGTTCGTTGGTACCTTCGATACTCGTTGTCGTTGCGCGATGTCGAAGAGCTCCTGGAGGAGCGCGGCCTGGAAGCCGATCACACGACGGTGTGGCGTTGGGTGCAGCGCTATGGCCCTGAACTGGAACAGCGGATGCGGCGGCATCTCAAGCCCACGAACAAATCGTGGCGTGTGGATGAGACCTACCTTAAGGTCAAAGGCGGCTGGTGTTATCTGTATCGGGCCATCGATTCGGCGGGCGCCACGATCGATTTCCTGTTGTCGGCCTTCCGAGATGCCGATGCCGCCAAACGGCTGTTTCGCAAGGCTCTGAGCTATCGGTCGCATCCACAACCTCGCGTCATCAACACGGATTTAGCGCCCATCCACACCTCGGCGATCCCGGCTATTAAGAAGGAAGGGACTCTCCGCCGTCGCTGCCGGCACCGGCCCGTGCAGTACTTGAACAACATCATCGAGCAAGACCATCGAGCGGTCAAACGACGAGTGAACGCCAAGCAGGGATTCCGAGAGTTCCAGGCGGCGCGACGAACGATTCAGGGTTATGAAGCGATCCACATGATGCGGAAGGGACAGGTTCGATGGGTGAACGGGACGGATGTTCGGCATCAGAATCAGTTCATCAACAAGCTGTTCGAACTGGCCGCCTGAGACCCCGGCAGCCACCCTCGCTGCGCCCCCTCATGCCGGCAGATCGAAAGTTGCAACACTGCCGACCAAGCCATCCACATCGGTTGTGTAGTAGTTCAGCCGGACGACGTGCGCCAGCGATAAACCCGCGGCTGCCAGTACGGCTTCCACGTTATTCATTGCAGCTTCAATCTGCCCACGCATGTCGCCTAGCACACTTCACCTTACCGTCTGCATCAAGGGCGATCTGGCCCGCACAGAATAGCAACCGGCTGGCGCCACTGACCTCAATCGCCTGCGAAAACCCGTATTGGTCCTGCCACTTCCAGGGATTGATTTTTGCCTGTGGCATGCGCATTTCCTCCTACATCTCTAAACCTGTGGTTTTTCCTGGACTGACCGCTGTGGGAGTCAGTTGCGCGGAGTCTCGTATCCTAATCGCTGTATGATACTTACACACAACTGAAGTTCAATTGAGACTTCTTGAAATCATGGCATTTCGGCGGAGTTGGCACACAATCGGCACACATGCAGGGTATGCCAATTGCGAGGGGCTCAATTTTGGGGGTTCAGTCCAGGCACAGTCGAACGGGGTGAAGCCCTCCTCTCAGAGTGACGGCCGCGACCCGCGATGGGGCGGAGCAGTGGTCGTAGTCGCGGATCGACGCCAATAGGGCTCACGACCGATGGGCGAAGGATAAGTATTTCGGCGGACTCGGCCAATTTGGCAATCCCCACGCAGCAGACGGCCGCGCCCCCGCCAGCGCAGAAAGGCGCCTGGCGGAAAAACTGTGGCCGTGGTAGCAGGCTGGCGCGATGGCTGCATTACTTGATTCGATGTATGCGGACTCGGAAGAGCGATTATACTCACCATATCCATGAGTGATGCGGTGAAACGCCGGCCTTTGAAGCCTATCAGGATTTGCGCGGCCGGATCATCAAATCCAATACCGACCTTCAGAACGATTTACTCAACGCTGCCCAGATCTCGCGGCTCGATGGTGCGCTGGCCGCGCTGCTGAGGCGCGTGGGACGGACGGATGAAGCGGGCACCTTGGATCAAAATTGCCTGGAGCTGTGGCGGCACTGGGACCGCAAGCTGCCGAATAATCCGTTCGTCGAGCGGCAGATGGCGCACAAATAGTACCGGTACGAAATCCGCACTTTCACCCCAAAAAATCTAGCGCCGAAAGCGGATTTTCACTCCGGCGACGCAGGTAGAAAATGTGGGGGCTTCATGATCTGGAACAGAACCGGGGCTCGAGAATCAAGAAATGAGCGGCCTTGGGCGGCCCGGACATTCATTCCGCGCCGGCAATCTTGCAAATAAGGAGAAAAAACGTTATGAGGAAATCTTTGTTTCTTGTGCTGGCCGCGGCGCTGGGATCGACCTGCGCATTTGCCGTGGACGGCGTGGTCTTGATCAACCAATCGACCGTGATGGCCGCCGGCGGCTTCCCATATACGATCACGCAACCGGGGAGCTACAAGTTATCTAGCAACTTAACCGCGCCCGTGAATGTCGGTGCAATCCAGATCTTTAGCAGTAACGTATCGCTTGATCTAAATGGCTTCACTATTTCGTGCTCCTTCACGGTCAGCCCCACGGGGGGTGTTTTCTGCATCTCGGACTCAGGGATTACTCAATTCCGAAAGATCGCGATCCGGAATGGAGCTATCGATGTATCCCAAGTCGGAACAGGAGGGTTTGTTAGCCCGGTCATCGTGGGTGTGAGACTTGCCGCCTCAAGTAACGTCATCGTCGAGGAACTTCAGGTGGAGGTCCACGCGTCGTTCATCGGCGGCGCCCTCTTCACGCCGCCCAGTGCACTGTTTTTGGACGGTAGCAACTCGATTGTGCGACACAATATCCTGAGGGCCGATCTCCTGGGCTTCACCGTGATCGCGTGCCCTAGTCTCATCGTCGAGAATGTCCTGTTCCTTCAAACGGGTGGCCCTAACACTTGCGTGTTAGTAAACAATGTCGTCGCTACGCCCGCTCCGCCCAACTCCGCGGGAGCAGGATAAAGTTCGTCGGGAAAAACGCTCACGGCCGTCGGGACCAAGGCGCTTTTGACGGCGAAGAACGATCGCCGCTGTGTCGTCCGTGCGCTCACTCCTTGGCCCTCACTGCTTCGCGTAGTTTGCCGCAGTGGCGTGCGGCTCGCCGAAATAGGGAAAATCCGGGCGCATCAGCCGCTTATCGGGCGCCACCCCATCGCCGAGGGCCGTGTTCGTGGCCAGCGTGATAATCACGTCCATCACGTCGTCGCAGAGGCTGCGGCCGTTGAAGGCGGCAAAGGTGAATGCGGCGGGCGTGTCCAATTCGTATGGAAGGACGCCTGGGCAGAGGCGCGCGAGGAGTTGCGTAGCGTAGGCGGATGGGTCGGCCGCTGAGTCGGCGAGCGCGGTGACTTTTTCCACGAAGTCGCGGATCGGCTTGGAGAACAGCGCCACTTCGTCCGCCGGGACCGCGCGGTTGTAGTTTTCCGATGCGTCGTGCAGCGAAGGATCGGAGAGCAGGATGTGGGTGATCATCGGCAGGCCCCAACGCGATACCTGCACCTCCGGCGCGTGCCCGTAGAGCGATGCGGTGGCCCAGGCGTGCACCACACCTCGGCCGATCAGATTGCTGGGGACCTCGAGGACGATGGCGGTGACATTCTTCCCGCCAAAGAAGTTCTGGCGATTCTGGAACGCCTCCGGGGCAAACCGGTTTTCGGACCACAGAGCTTTTCTGAAGGCACCAAAACCGGCGCCATCGGAGGCGAACAGATCGGGCGCGAGGCCTGCGTACGCCAGGCAGCCTTGATCCGCTTTCGCCACGCGTCCCGTATTCCCGGAAATGATGAGTTCGCCCGCGGCGCCTTTCAGCGCGTCCGCTCCGGTGGCGCGCCGGACCTCGAAGGTCTGAACGTGCCGGTGCTCGCCGCCATCGGCGTCGGCGGGCGCGCCGAACTGGACCTTGAAGGCGACGTCTTCGCGAAGATCGCGATTCGTGTCGAAGCGAAAGGCGTAGAGACCTTCGTCGCGGAAGGTGTCGGGCGCGCCGACGCCGGCGTTCGGATTCACGGTCAAAGCCATCACCGTTGTGCCCGGGCGGCCGCGAAACAAGTAGAAGTCGCAGACGTTGATGCGGGGATCTTCTTTTGCGGTAGGCGTATCGAAATGATGCGACATGGCGAATCTTCTCCTAAAGGGTTAGACGCGAGGCCAAAAGGTCGATCGCTTGGATGGGGGTCGATGGGGCGATCATCCTTGACTTCCCAAGTCCCGGCACGGCCAGCCAACGCGCCATCCGTGTTGCCTTTTGCCTCCGGGCACTGTCCGTCGAAATGCCAGTGTTCGCGTACATCTGGCGATACAACTTCGAGATGAACAGGAACGCCAGCCGGCCGCGCAGCGTGGGTACGCACTTCGACCGTTCCCAAATCTCCCGCAGGCTGTAAAAGGTATCCCAGACCCCCTGCGTCCGCTCGCGGATCTCGTCCGTGGTCATCGTCTCGTGCGCACTGAACATCTTCGGCCGCACGCCGGCGGGAATCAGCCAATAGCGGGTGATCGGAACTCCGTCCACGTGAAGAACGCTCCCGTTCATGTTCTTCTCCCATCGATCGAAGTCCACGGTGCCGGGAAAGGGAGTCATCATCACGAACTGCGCGAAGGTTAAGTCTGCCTCCGTTTTACAAAGACCTGCGCATCTATGATCCGGCCTGCACCTATGTGTGCAAGCCCCTGCAGCACATGCACTGGACACGAACCCAAGCATATCTGGACGCTGGCGAGATTATAGGTGACAACGTTGCGGCCCCGACGGAGGATTTGGCTGCGCGTGGATGAAGCATCTCGACTCTCGGCGCCGCCTCCGAACCGGAGATTGCTTTACCGTCACGCGTTTATCCGGAACTGTCACCGCTGGCTTGCGGCGGGTTACGCAATCCTAGATCTTCGCGCCCTTTCGAGAACTGAGGAACCGGCCATTACAGGAGAGCTGGTTCGTGCAGTGTTGCGGAAGCTGGAGCAGAAAGACGTTGCCTCCACTTCCCCTAGCTGGCGCCTTCGCCAGGAGCCGGCTCGAACGTCGTGAGGTCCAGGGTATTCTTCAAGTTCAGAGTGAATGACGCGTGCGTGGTAGGGAAGTTGTCTGCGACCACGACATATTCCAGCTTGTATGGCCTTCCGTCTCGATATCGGGAGTGAAGCCAAAGGCGTCACAGTATGGATTGAACTTCAGCTTCAGTGGAGACTCGTGGTCAATCCAAAAGGCATCGAATTGACGCATTTGGCGGGGAAGAATCTGAGCATTCGGCAGAGTGGAGCCAGCCCACTTGAATTCGACGGTCTGGGTTGGGATTACGGCTGAGGTTCGCAAATCGATCGCTCGTGCCAGATACACGTAGCAATTCGTCGCCATCTTCGTCCGGTGACGGTTGAGTACGTCGATTTGAAAAAACCTGCCCGTGTAGTATCGCTCCACCCCGTCCCGCAGTTCCACGCGTCGCGCGTCTGAAAATTGACCGGGCTCACGCTGTAGCACAAGTTCATTCCGCCACGTCGCGTTCCAGTCGCGCTCCCGAATCTTCTTGACAACCAGATCAGCCAGGAATTTTCTGTCTTCGAATTCCACGGCATTCGCTTGCAGAAACTGGAGTATTCCGTCACTTTTCTTAACGCCGACTTCCTGAAAAGCCAGCACATCGATGTCTAGATAAGACGCTAGCGCAAGCTCCTGGTGCGAGAATAGAGAACCTCGAAAGGTGGCAGGCTGAGCGCCTGCCAATTGCTCGCGTTTGAAATCTATGAAGAGGTAGTATTCGGATTTTTCTAATTGCGCGAAGATATTCTCTTTGAGACCGCGTAAAGTCTGCTCCTGTACTCCAATATACGGGTCGAAGCCGAGTTCCTTCAGCTTGGTAGCGATCGTCAGAGCGGTCAACTCCTCGTCGGTACCTTTTGCCTGTCCGCAACTGACAAATACTCTTGCGCGAAGTTCTCCTGGTGTGATGATGCTCATCGGATCTCTTTCGATTTCATCACAAATTTCTGGGCCCCTTCCGGACATGTCGCCAAGATCGTGCCCGACCGCGTTTGGTCAAAATATTCAGCCGACGCTTTAGAGGGCACCCGAGATAGTCGCCAAAAGCATAGGGCCGCGGATCTTCTATCATGGATCTTCGACATGCGCGACACCGGCAATTGGGCACGCCTTTTGGCCTTTGTAACAGGACTGGTTAATCAGGAGCTGTTGCTGCAGAATTGACCCGTCAGCAAGTGGCCATCACGCTTGAATCTTGCGACCGCGAGACCCCAAGTTCATAGTTCCACCAATGCCTCTCCTCTCCCAACCCGGTTCAAACTCAGACGCGACGTATGCAGAGCTCGCCAAAACCGCAAGCAGAATTGCGGTTCTGCTGAAGTTTACGTAGTTCCCACTCATCCGCGCAGCGAGAACATTCGGTTTTGTCAGTTGCGTAAAGACTATTTCCACAACATTGTTTAAATACGGGCAGGTTCGACAGAGGCATCGGCGTCCCGGTTTCCGCTCCTGTTTCAGCCCCGCGATCACCTTCGGGTAAGACGGGTTGCCGTCCACTGTGATGACCTGCGGCCGGGAGTGACCGGGAGGCTTTCTGGAAGAACTGCTTGGCCGCAGCCGCGTCTCGGTCAGCGGAAAACCAGAAGTCGATCGTGGCGCCGGTGGAATCGACAGGACGATACAGGTACCGCCAGCTTCCACCCTGGCAAATGTACGTTTCGTCGACCCGCCAGGAGCCGTTGGTTGGTTTCAATTCTCGCCGGCATCTCCTGTTTCAGTTCGGGTGCGTAGCGCTGCACCCAGCGCCAAAGAAGATGTGAAAAAATCGACCGAGAGTCATGGTGCCCATTTTCCCGGGTATCAGAAATGTATCCCCCGCCCTCGCGAATTGCTCTCAGGGCATCTAATCGCCAAGATTTTTTGCTCGGTTGCGGCGCGTTGGTGAACAGGCGATTTTTTCACATCTTCCAAATCGTGGTGTGGTCCGCAGGGAGACCTCGTTCCATGAGCAATTCCTCGACGTCCCCGTACGAAAGTGAGAACCGCAGATACCAACGGACCGCGCAAACAATGATCTCGGGCTCGAAGTGCCGCCATTTGAACAGCGCAGGCCGGGGTTTGATCATGGAATACACTGCAGCGTATCAGACTCGTTCATTCAGTTTTTGCAACACTGCCCGCAAGAGGAATTTGTGTGGTTTCGAACAAACACTGGGTCGCATTGCCAGAAACTAAAGCGAGAATCAGGACCGGTTTGCAAAATTTCCTGTGCCGGCTACTTCGAAGCAGACGCCGCGGGTCAAACCTCAATCAAACAAAGAGATCTACAGAGGTCCGATCTCCCGGTGCGGTACGGGACTTATCCGCCCTTAGGTGGATGCCGGTTGACCTACAGGAAAATACCACCTTCGCACGTTTTTGTTTGTGGAGTCATTACGATAAAAAGCATGCGGTCCTGACATAAAAACTGCGTATAATAACGCAAACATGTCCCTATTTGCACTCTCGATGTGCGATACGGAGTAAAACATCGATCGAAGGAGTCGCCCCGATGGCAACTGCCCTTAAACATCCGCAGTCATTTACGCTGCCTGCGGCCTCTGGCTTTGACCCGACGAAGGATCTCAAAACTGGCGCAGCCCAAAACCCGCTACCCAAGGGAACCCTTGGCGACATGGGACTGGCCACTAACGTAACGGGACCGGCCGATTTTCCGTTGACTATCCTAATGCAACCGTTTGATCCGAATGGAATTGTGGGATTAGACCCGAATACCGTGCGGGTTTTCCATTGGGATGCCAATTCTAAGTCCCTAAAGCCGGTTTGGAACTCCGGCATCAATACACAATCCGGGTATGTATGGGCGAAGATCCAGAAGCCTGGCATCTACGTCCCCGTCGGATTGCCGCGCGATCCTGTCTTACGCGAATTCTTGGCAAGAATTGCGAGGGAACGGATCTATGCATCCACTGATTCTCCGGAGGAGATGAAGGAGATTACACAGCGTGCCGTGTCCGCGCTCCTGGCTGTGGCAGATGAGGACCTGGCCGGCGTCCGGCGGCACCTGGCGCAGAACTACCTGCAGGTCTACAGAAAGGTAACGCCACTGGACCAATTCACGTTGGGACGCGGACGGCATGTGCTGGCTTTCAAGCTTCCCCAGAACGCCGAGTTGGATGAATTCAAGGCGCGCATGAAATCTCTGGAGACTCCTCCCGGCGGTCTGCCCGAAGAAGCCCTATTCATGCGTCCGGAAATCGATAGAAATATTGCATCTATCACGCCACTCGGACCCGAGTTTGTCTTCCCGAGGCCGTGGCCTCTTCCCTTTCCGATTTGTCTGTTTCAATCCCAAGACTGGTACATGTATCATTCTGACCGGCAGCACACCGGCGACGCACAGGGTTGCAGCGGCATCCGGAGCACGAACGTCGGAACGTTGGCCTTACGGCACACCGTTGCAGTAGACGCCAGCATAAACAGCATTCCGTCGATTGTAGACGGCAAGATTTATGTCGGCACGGGCGCCTCCCTTTACAAGATTGATCTCGCCTCCGGCACAGTCGAGCATACGTTCGCTGTTGGCAGCCGGCCGTCATACATGCCAGGTATTGGCGGATCCCCCGCCATTGTTGGTGGAAAAGTATATTTCACCGCCATTCCGGGTTGGGTCTATTGTCTCGACGCCAATACGTTTGCGTTGCAGTGGCAGACCGATCTTCGAAACACCGATCCACCGCACAACCAGCCTGTCACAAACCCCCGCGCGGACTCCTGGTCCGGGCCGCTTGTCGTCAATGGAAGAGTGTACGTGGGGTGCGGCGAAGGGGAGGAGGCGGCCTTTGGATTTGTGTATTGCCTGGACGCTTCCACCGGAAATGTCATTTGGCTCTTCTGCACCGACAAATTCAGCGGAGGTGGCGACAACGCCCCCAATGTGATTCCGAACTCGGCGGTCGGGATTTCACCCCTTCCACCAGGGTTCAGTTCCCACGCCGATCCTCCGACGGGCGTTTCGGTGTGGTCCTCACCCGCGTACGACAGCGGCACCCATCGGATCTTCGTCGGCACCGGAAACTCCAGCGCGGGAGACAGTGATCCCAATCCCGACACCCTGTATGGCAGCGGTGTGTTGTCCTTGGGCGCGCATACCGGTAAATTCCATGGATTCTTCTCGCCGCCGGCGTCCGACAGCTACCGGCCCAATGATACCGACGTCGATGTCTGCGGAAGCCCGGCGATTTTCAGGCATTCTGGAAAGACCATCGTCGCGATAGGCAGCAAGAGCGGCGCTTTCTGGCTGCTCGAAGCGTCCAACGTCAACAGCGTGGTAGCGCGCCGGCAACTCCTCCCCTATGACGCCGTCACGAGCGCTCCCCTGCCCAATGTCGATCCGCACGGCGGTCCGGATGAAAACAAATGGGGCGTGTTCGGAACCCCGGCTATTCACTTCGGGCTGAAGCGGCTCTTCGTGGGAATCGGCGGGTACGCGGGCATCGGCGACGTCCAATCGACGCCGTTCATGCGTGCGCTCGACTGGAACAATCTAAACGACGCCTGGGTAACCCATGTTGACACCATCGGGGCGAATCAAGTTTCGCGGTATGTTGTGCCGCGGCCTCCCATGTACACGACCAGCGAGGCGGGATGCAGTTCGCCCGCCGTGGTCAACGACGTGGTTCTGGTTTCGACCGACAAACCCGGACTGTATGCGCTCTGTGCCCACACGGGCCTGTGCTTGTGGTCCGCTCCGGGGCTCGCGGGCGGCTTCATTCTGGGTCCGGCGATCTACGACAAGTACGTTGTGGTAGGGACGGGAAGCCAGGTTAACATTTACTCGCTGTGACGAAGCATCAGATAACGGTTTTATTGACGAGGCGTCTGCACGGGGCAATCCTCACTTAACCAGCGAGCGTGCTGCGATCAGCACCAGCCAGGCGCCTGCAAACGCGCTGGAGCTGCCCGGCAGCCGGCGGCGAACCCATTCACCTAAGAATAAACCCGCCAAGCTCATCGCGGCACATACCAACCCAATGAGCGCGGCGCACAGCAGCACGGGATAGCCGCTTGTGCCCAGCCCGGCTCCTGCCACCAGATTGTCGATGCTCAGTGAGAGAGGCAGGCCGAAGATCATCCAGCCGTTATTGGCTACTTGTTCCAGGTCCTCATGGTTCAGCGCCAGATAGATGACCAAAAATCCGCTTGCGAGTAGCGCAAAAGGGCCAGCCAGTGACGCCGCGCCGAAAACATGGGTGCGCAGAAGTGCTCCCGCCAAAAGGCCAGCTAAAGACATGCTGGCCTCGCAAACTCCGAATGATGCAGCGAGCGTCCACTTCCTTGCGCGTCCGATGGGTAGGGCACCAAGTCCGCAACCAACCTGGAAGTTATCGGCTCCAGCCATGACGGCGAAAAGAAGCACTGTCGCGATCTGCCCCATACTCTTGATAAGTCTCTACCTGGCTGAAGGCCAACCCAGCCTGGACAGGGCAAGCCCTCTGCAATCGATGAAAAATATTATCATTTCCTGATTTGTTTGACCATAATAAGCGACATAAACTGCAAAGAAAGCCTGGCTTGTTTTGTGATTGCTTTGCTGATCATCCTGTAGAATTATCTGATCGGTTTAAGGTGATAAAGGCCGCACATGGAAATCCTGGCGCCCACTGCTGTCACAAGGCACCTCAACTTTCCGACCAGCGCCACCGCTGACCCGGACGGCATGATTTACGTCGCCGAGTCAGGTCTTCCCTTTGGAGGCGCGGCTGCGGGCGGTGCGGTCTCCCGAGTTCATCCCGATGGCGCAGTAACGGCGCTCGTGCGCGGCTTGCGCGCGCCGGTGAATGGAGTCACCTGGCACGCTGGATCGCTATTCATTTCCGAAGGAGGCAATCCTGGCCGGATCTCTCGTCTCAGCTTGTCGTCCGGCGAACTTGAGACCGTGGTCGACGGGTTGCCAAGCTTTGGAAACTACCACACGAACATGGCTGTGATTGGCCCGGACGGCAAGCTCTGCTTTAGCCAGGGCGCGATGACGAACAGCGGCGTTTTGGGTGTGGATTCAGGCGACATGCCTTGGCTCCGGACCGTCCCACATCCGTGCGACATCCCCGGCTATGACGTGACGCTCACCGGATTCAATGCTGAGACCATCGATCCGCGACCTGAAAATGGGAGCCGCGCACTCACCGGGAGTTTCTCCCCGTTTGGCGTCCCGGTCTCGCCCGGACAGAAGCTTCCCGGTCGAGTTCCATGCACTTCGTCCCTGATGCGTTGCGAGATCGATGGATCGGGCCTCGAACTAGTCGCCTGGGGATTACGGAACGCTTACGGAATCGGATTCTTGCCAGATGGACGCATGCTGGCGACGGATCAGGGCGCGGATCATCGGGGCAGCCGCCCTATCGCCAACTGCCCCGACTTTCTTTATGAAGTGCGCGCCAAAGCATGGTACGGATGGCCAGACTATTTCGGGGGAAGGCCCGCGACGGACCCTGGCTTTCGATTACCCGGCGATCCGGAAATTCAGTTCCTTCTCTCGAACCATTTGGAACTTCCGCAGCCGGAACGCGCGCTTGTGGAGTTCGAGGTGAACGCTTGCGCGACCAAGTTTGCTGTGGTTCCAGCCGAAAGCCATGAGTACGCGGGTGACCTGATCGTTGCTTTGTTCGGAGACGAATGTCCGCTGACCGGCCCCGTCCGGCCCCGTGTCGGGCGGAAGCTCGTTCGGGTCGCGCTCGCCAATCGCTCGGTTCACCCCGTGAAGTCCATGCTGTTCCAGCGGCCGATCGACGTCATGTTCGAGCCTTTGTCACGTGCAGCCTACGTGGTGGACTTCGGAGAATTCGAGATCGCTCCTGATAAAAGCATCGTCGCACGGCCCGGTACTGGAGTGCTGTGGAAGCTTCCGGCCGAGTTCATGCAGGTTGAGCCATAGCTGTGCCGCCTTAGGCTTGCCGCTGCTGTCTGGCTGACGCCTCGTTTCTTGATCTTCGTCAACCAAGCTGGGGGCATTCACGGCGCTTATTCGCCTCCAGCGCGTAGTGCATTTTTGGCTTCCACTCCCCGGCATCCGTGAAGTCTTATACCATCCGGGTCAGTCCGAACGGAATTATTGCATGCGATAGCATTGTTTGCCTGGAATATGTTTCAGTTATAAAAAAAGAGCTGCTTGCGTTCCCCGAAAAGCTCTGCAGGCGGGCACTGGTTCCGTCGTATGAGCGGCTACGAAAGGTCTTACTGCAAATATTCGGAACCTGAAACATCTTCGGGACAGTGACGGCCTGGGAACGTTCCTTGACCTGCCGCAGCAGCTCGCGAGCACGATTGAGCCGCTGAGCCTTTTGAGCATCGCTGGCGCGCGGCATCTGTCATAAACATAAAACCATATACGGCATCCGTCAATCCGTACTCGATTTTCATCGATACCGCTGCCTACGCTCAACTCGAAGTAACCTTTTGCGTAAGGGGAGGCGCATCTCAGGTGCAACCCATCTCTTCAAATGGCTGATGCCGTTCGATCGGACGCTACAATTCCGGCTTCGGAATCTTGATGGGCTGCCAGGGGAATGAACCTTGGCGCCGTAACCGGCGGCGAAACACCTTGCCGCCCGCAATAACGTATAAAGTGCGGAGATCCTTCCCGCCGAAGACAAGACTGGTCGGGTTATCTCCAGCCGGTTTACGGATGATGCCTACAGTCTTTGATGCGGGATGCAAAAACTACTCAGCATAGTGTTCATGTCCAGTATCCGTCCCTGCGTAAGCGTCGTTGGAGTAAGGGGCGTGCTGGCGGGCGCCCCGTCCCAAACTAGCTGGCCGAGGTGTTCGCAGCAGCAAGACGCGAGTTCGTGGCGCTCCAAATGCCACCCACGCTGCCACCAGCGCTGATGAAGAGCGCGGCAGACGCGAGGCACACGAAAGCCAGAAGCAACGTGTATTCGATGAGGTCCTGACCTTGTTCGTCCTTAACAAAGTTGTGAAGCAGCGTTTTCATGATTGGATTCGACTCCTTTACTCGTTTAGAACGCAACGTTCTTCTAGTAGGGTATCTATCGATGCCGTCAAAGCCAATACTGATTTTGGTCACACGCGCTGTGTAGGTCAGACGTAAACCACGAAGAGCATGAACCATGAGGCTGTACGTCCTTGGGCCTTCTTGTCGTCCCGGAGCGCGACGAAGCGGCTGTGCCGGGATTGTTAACAGGCCAGCGGCTGGGAAAAGATGTGCCCTGGCGGGTGGGAATTGAGCACCATATCGGTGGCCCGCACGTTGCACACTTCACATCAAAGCTTGTGAGTCCGATCAGAACGGAGCGACTGCCGGCGCAAGTGCCTGACTTGGCCGTCAAGTGAAATTTAATGAATCTGTGAACGCGAGGTGGAATCCACACACCCCTAGCGCGGGCTCCGCCACGTGCGGACGGGCGACGACTAGAGAAGGACTGAAAAATGACTGACACTCACCAACAACACTCAGGGGCTCACAGCCACGTGCATGGCCCAAACTGCGGGCACACCGCCGTGAAACACGACGGCCACACTGATTATCTTCACGATGGCCACTTGCATTACGCTCACGGTGATCATGTGGATGACCATAAGATTGAGGTGACTGCGACGAACGGTCGACCCAAGGCCCGCTCCAGCCGCCGCCGGTATCCTGGCGCCGCGTGGGAGTGACGTGACAAGCCCTATGAATACAGGCATTTACGCGCACCGACAAGCTCTTTTCAGTTTAAAAGGGTCGAAATGCGCCAGGCGCGGGGGCGGAACGTTTTGGCGCGAAGCGCCACAAGCGGCTACCCAGTCGCTAGCTAAGCACTGGCTTCTCAACGCATTACCTTTTCTAATCGCGAGACTTTGTCATGCAATTTCGGTCTTTATAGCTGAAAGATATTCGGGAAGGCTGAAAAACCGGGACAAGATGCATGTGCGGATCGGCCGGATTCTTGCTTCGCATCCCCAGGTCGCGGATTTATACGAAGTCGCGGTGAAGGAAGCGAGCGGACAACTGAGCATCGAATGGTCGGCGAAGGACGGCCAGCGGCAGTGGCGGGAGATACGCGAGGGCGCGTATTTGTTGCGGACGAATCTGACGGCGACGACAGCATCAGAACTGTGGGCCAAATACATGCAGTTGACCGAAGTGGAGGCTGCGTTTCGGGCGTCGAAGAGCGAGTTGTCGATCCGGCCGTTGTTTCATCAACTGGAGCGGCGCGTCAAGGCGCACGTGATGGTGGGGTTTCTGGGCTACGCCTTGTGGGTCACGCTGAAGCACCTGCTGCGGCGCAAGCAGTCGGAGTGGTCGGCCACGCGGGCGCTGGCAGAGCTGGCAACGCTGCAAAGCGCGGATATCGTTCTGCCCACGACCGACGGCCGCGAGATTCGCCTGCGGCGCATCACCGAGCCGACCGCCATGCAGCAACGCCTCTTGAACCAACTCGCAATCGATCTACCGGATCAGCTTCAGATCAATCAGCAATGTAGTGCAGACTTCGCGGTAGCCTGAACGGATTCTGAAGAACTTACCTGCTTTTTGGGGCGTTCAGTGACGAACTTGGGTTAGCCCCGACATTGAGAAGCGGCCGCGTTGAATAGAACCCCCACACGATCGTATAGCTGTTGCGAAATCCCCATTTCATTCACGATCAAATCGCGCACGGGCCCAGCCACCTGCTTCGGAGGGAATCGTCACCAACCTTGCGCGCATTTTGCAAACCAACTGGGTAACACGAGTGAGTTTTCGGCGGGACAGAGAGGCATCAGCAACCGGCGAAAGCGCAGCCATTCCGGCGTGCCGTACACGTACCGAGGACTTGCAGAAATGGAAGATTCAGCGTTTCTTGCTCTTATTGGAATCAACAAGTTCCGTGTTTTCAGTAGGCTTATCTTGTTCGACCCCCACTGCGCCAAGATTCTCATCGAGGCGGTGCAGCTTGGTCGTGCCGGGTATGGGGACGATCCACGGCTTTTGTGCGAGCAACCAGGCGAGCGCAATCCGCGCGGGCGTCGCGCCTTTTGTCGCCGCAACCTTTTTAAGTAATTCGACCAGCGCCACGTTGGCATTGAGGGCCTCCGGCGCAAAGCGGGGCACGGAGGCGCGGAAGTCGGATTTGTCGAACCGGGTGTTCTCGTTGATCTTGCCGGTGAGAAAGCCGGCTGGGCGCCGATCTGCTGGTCACGACGCGTCAGCTCAGCCGATCAAGATACTGCTTCACGAAATCGCAGCCCACCTCGGCGATGTAGGCGTCGGTCAGGCGCTTGGTGATCGGACCCGGAGCGCGGCCGTCGCCGATCTTGGCGCCGTTGAAGCTGCGCACGCCGGCGATGCAGAGGCTCGTGGAGGTCAGGAACATCTCTTCGGCGTTCGCCGCGTCGAAGAGATCGATGTCGCCTTCAATTGCTGGAATGGCGAGCTTGCGCGCGAGATCGAGCGTCATCTGGCGGCTGATGCCGGGAAGGACGTAACGTTCGCTCGGGGTATAGAGCGTGCCCTCGCGGACCACAAAGATGTTGCTGCCCATCCCCTCGGCGAGATTTCCGTTGACGTCGAGCAGCACCGCCCAGCCCTCGGGATCGTGCGCTTTCACCGACTGCTCCGCGACGATCATGTTCAGGTAGTTGTGCGTCTTAGCGCGCGGGCTGAGCATGTCCGGTGCGATGCGGCGCTGCGCGGGCGTCCATACGTCGAGACCGTCGCGGAACTGACGCGCGCGCGCCTTGAGCGGCAGCGGCGTGCATTCCACAACTACGTTCGGACCGACTGTGCTCGGGCACTTCATCACCGATCGGATCGACGCCACGACTGACGCGCTGGCCGATCCACCAATCGCCAGCCGCGCCGCGCAGATGTTCGTTGCGCACCACGATCTGCTCCGACACGTCGATCATCTCCTGCGGACTCATTCCGGGATCCAGACGCAGATAACGCAGGGAGCGATAGAAGCGGTCAATGTGTTCCTTGAGCCGGAAGGCGCGGCCGTTAAAGGTGCGCGTCATGTCGAAGGCGCCGTCGCCGTACCTCCAGCTCCGGTCGCGGAACGGGATCAGTACCTGATTCTCGGGCATGAACTTGCCGTTGAACCAGGCGAGGCGGGAATTGGTTAGCTGCGTCATGGTCGTCTCTGCTATCTTAGCCGTCCGGATCAACCTGGCGTTCGGCCTGTGGGCCAATGTTGTCCGCCGGCGGTCGGGTTCAACCGATACGGGCGCGATCGGTCCAGCTAAGTCGGCATGGCGACTGGAAAGTGGAACCAGTGCGTGTTTCTGAACATCGCCGGAGCCTTCGGCGTTTGTCGGTGTCGATTCGGTGCTGACCCAGCCTCTCGTTGCGCTCCGAAGCTAGGTCCCAAATCATTGCAGAATAGATCCTTGGTCGGCACCATCGAGCTTCTCGAGTTGTACTCACTCATAGCGGAGGCAAACAATCGGGTCGAGATTCGCCGCGCGGTTCGCCGGATAATATCCAAAAAACAATCCCACTCCGACCGAAATCGTAAAACCCAGGATGACCCACAACGGCGAAACAAACGCAGGAATCGCGGGCAGGGCCGTTCTCACAGCGAATGCGATTAACGCGCCAATCAATATTCCAATCACCCCGCCGATGCACGAAAGCGTGATCGCTTCCAGCAGAAATTGAACCCGGATGTCCGCCTTGCGGGCGCCCATGGCTTTGCGGACCCCGATCTCGCTCGTCCGCTCGGTTACCGATATCAACATGACATTCATAACGCCTATGCCGCCCACCAGCAATCCGACGCCGCTGATGATGCCGGTGAGCAGAACCATCGCGCCCGTAAGCTGGTTCCACAACGAGCTCAGAAAGTCGGGCGATGTGATCTCAAAATCGTCTTCCGCGTTATGGGGCACGTGGCGTTTTCGCCGCATCGCTTCTTCCACTTGGCCCTTCACCGTATCGAGCGAAAACATATCCTTGCCCGCTACCGCGATGAAGCGCTCGCGAATCTCCGGGAAACTCTTTCTGAAATTGCTCATCGGGATGCAGGCGAACTGATCCACCCCGAAACTCGAAAACAGCCCCTGGTCCGGTTCGAAGACGCCCACCACTTCATAGAGCCGTCCGTCCAGCCGCACCGGTTTGCCCAGCGGGTCAACGGAATGGAAAAGCGAATCCGCGATGGCGCGCCCAATTATCACCACGTTGCGCGCGTGCTGCTCGTCAAAAGCCGAAATGAACCGTCCTTCGGCCACGGCGAACAGAGGGAACGCGTTGATGTACTCTGGCTGCACGCCGCGCAGAAAAAAACGCTCGACGTGCGCGTCGCCGTATCGAATCTCATCTGTCTGATCGTTGAAGTTGATCCGATTGGCGAACACAGTCGCGTACGAAACCGCCGGACTGGATTCCTGGATAAAGGCTGCGTCCTCCTCTTCCAGATATTTCCTCACGCGGATCTTCGCCGGTAATCGGGCGGTGTTCTGCATCGGCGGGATACGCGTGATGAAGAGCGTATTCGACCCGAGGCGCTGCACGCGTTCCTTGATCTCGCCATTCAGTCCGTCGATGATCGCGGCGACCGCGATCACCGTCGTCACTCCGATGACGATTCCGAGGATGGTCAGGCCAGAACGCACCTTACGGGCGCGCAGCGTATCCAGCGCGACCGACAGGTTTTCGAGCACCTCGTGCCGCGTCATCACGTCTCCGTTCTCAACGCCGTCACAGGATCGAGACCGGCCGCTTTCCGCGCCGGATAGATCCCGAAAAACAGCCCAATCGTCGAACTAATGACGAGGCCAAGCAGCGCAACCCAGGTCTTCACCGAAGCCGGAAACGAGGTCAAAATCCGCAACGCGAGGGCGCATCCAAACCCGATCGCGACGCCGATCGCCCCTCCTATCAGGCATTGCAGCAGGCTTTCACCGAGAAACTGGCGCAGGATATCGGACTTGGTCGCACCCATCGCGCGGCGTAGGCCGATCTCGCGCGTGCGCTGGGTTACGCTGACCAGCATCACGTTCATGATGACAATCCCGCCTACCACCGCCGAGATCGAACTCACCATCACGAATACCGCGAAAAACGAACCACTGATGCTTTGCCACAGTGCGATATAACTCTGCGACGTGCCGATAAAAAAACTATCTTCCTTGCCGGGCGGGTCGTGACGACGCGATCGCATGATAACGCGCGCCTCGTCCTGCGCGGCATTGAAATTCCTCTCCCCGCCCGAGGCTTTGATTTCGAGCGTCAGGCTGGACCGTGCGCCGCGCACCTTCAGGTACGTCGATAAGCGGAATAATTACGAAGTTGTCCTGGTCCTGGCCCAGCACCGAACCTAGCTTCTGAAAAGTGCCGATGACCGTGAATTCCAGGCTCCCGGTGCGAATGGTACGGCCAATCGGATTTTCATTGGGAAAGAACTGATCGACCAGCGAGGCGCCGATCGCGCAGACATACGCCGCATGTCTGTCTTCGCCCGGAGTGAAGTAACGCCCGAGGTCCAGCGTGCGCGTGTCGATATCCACCATGTTGGGTGTGTACCCGATGATCGATGTGTCGTCGGTCTGTTTGTTCCGATACTGCAACGAAAGTGTACCGCTTGCGGATGCGCCCACTTTCTCGCACGCTTTGCACAGCTCGGCTACGGCTCGGTAATCTGCGACATCGATGTTCTTGTTCTTGAGCGACTTCACGACGACCGTGAAATCCACAACCGCGAACGGGGTTTTGGCGAGCCGGAACACGTTCGTCCCGAGATTGGCGATCTTCTGCTCGACATAGAGATTCGCCCCTTGCACGAGTGTCATCACCGTCATTAGCGTGGCGACGCCCATCGTCAGGCCAAGAACCGTCAATGCCGCCCTGAGCTTATACGCATTGATGGCATCGACGGCGAGCTGCAGATTGTCTCTAACGCCAACCATTGAATATTTCTACATTTTAGAGCGTTCTTCCCGAATAGCTTGCGCAAATATTTGCAACAGTGGATCGATCTCCGAAGGGCTGGGGAAGTTCAAGGCGTGCTTCCATCTTTACGGAGCCTGTACCCGAGGCTTAGGATGCCTCCTTCGCCCTCACCAAAATCGACGTAGCGCAGTGTGATCCCCGTCTTGGGAAACAACCATTCCCACTCGTACGCGATCGAATACTTGCCAGTGCGTTCCGGAGCTTTCGCGTCCGGCTTGCCGTATTTGTCCGTCAGAGCAATCAATAGATTATCTTTGGCCGTTCGAGCCAAGGTCGTGACACCGGGGATCCGCGTCTCCCGCCCTCCGGAGACAGCCCTACTTCCCTCAATCGTTCGTCAGAATCGAAGTAGAATCGCACCTCGAAGTTCATGCGATTAAACAACGTGCGCAGCTCGCGACACCGCATTGCGTATTCCACCTCGCCGTCGAACGCTCTCCAGAAACTACTCATATTGACGCCGGACGATTGGTGGCGGGAATAACTGAGAAGCCGAGTTGGGTGGCCTTTCTGTTGAGCAAGGAGATCTGCTGTTGGCGGTACTTCTCTTCGTAAAAGTGCCGACCCCGGTCGACGTATTCTTGTCCGAAGCGCAGCATACGGTAGAACAGCACAGCCAACTTGTGGGCCATGGCCGTGATCGCCTTGGGTGCTCCCAGTTTACTGCGGAATCTGCGGAACTGCGCGCCCAAGTAGCTGTTGCTACGCCGCAGCGTGGAACCTGCAATACGGAAGGCCGTCGCTGCTCGATTCACCACCTTCCGCGTTCCGCGGCGCAGCACCTTGCCGCCGCTGCTAGCATTGTGAGGGCATAATCCTAACCAGGACGCAAAGTGAGCCTCTGTTTTCCAGCGGCTCATGTCCAGCCCCACTTCGCTGAGGATCGTTTGCGCCGTCATCACGTTGATTCCATCAATGCGCGTAAAATCAACACCTGTGATCCGCTGCAATTCTTTATCTAACGCGAACTGAGGCGAATTCCCTTGGACCTTCGTGTTTGTTTTGGGCGGCGCTACCGGCTGAACCGCGGGATCTGTCTCTCTATGCCGCGCTGGCAAGGTATCGAGATGCTGCTTAATCTCGTGGTCGCACTCCGCGATCTGGCGCTGGCAGAAGTCGTAGCGCTCCATCTCCTGCTTCAAGGTAAACAGCAGTTCCGGCCGCCAGTTCCCGGTGAGGCTGGCAACGATCTCCTCTTGGGAGGCCTGTATGCGCCAATTCCGCATCTCCGCCAGCTTTTCGGCGTCCCGTTCTCCGGCTAGAATGGCGCGCAGGATCTTCTGTCCCGTCCATCCCATGATGTCACTGATCACGTTGGCCAACTGCAGGTTCATCTGCGTCAGTGCCTTTTGCATGCGCTGCACGCACTCGCTTGCGGTGTGGACATGGTCGCCACGCTGCCGCCAATACGTCCGCAACACTCGGATCTCCGAGACCGGACGGAACGAATTCCGCAACAGTCCGTGAGTATGCAGCTTCAACAACCACTGGCTCTCTTGCACGTCGCTCTTGCGCCCTGGCAGGTTCTTGGTATCCCGGGCATTGACTAAATACACCTCGAAACCTTCTTCTTCCAGGACGTCGTACAGCGGGATCCGCCGGGTCGGAGGTGGCGCACCGGGTTGTCCTGGCGCTGGCCACCGTCCGCCGCTCAAACGTGGTGTGCGGTTTTCCCGCGCCACGCTTTCACGAAGGCGCTCTCTTCTGCGCGGCAATGGAAGGAATCAGTTTCACCAGTTGGACCAGCCCATACTCGCCATACATCTTGCGCTTCGGAAGCTGTCTCCAGCCGCAGTTGCGCCAGCATTTGTACCGATGCGACCAAATGCGCCGTTCGATCCAATTGTCGAGTTTGTTGAAGAGTGTTCGGACGTGAGCACGTTTGTAATAGTGACCCCACCCCCGCAAAACTGGGTTTAGTTGCTCGATCAGATCCTTGGTTTTCAAGGGCACGCACCGCCCGGGCCGGAACCCGTAGCTGAATCCCCGAAAATCGACCTCGTATATCTGATTGAGAACCGACACCACTGCCTGTTGAACAATCTTGTCCTCCAGCGCCGCAATGCCGATCGAGCGTTGTCGCCCGTCCGCCTTCGGTATGTAGATCCGCCTTGAGGGCTGTGCCCGATACGCTCCCCGATGAATCCGGTCTTTCAAATCGGCCAGCCGATCCTCCAGACCTTCTTCATACTGCCGCCACGTTACCCCGTCCACTCCCGGCGCAGCCTTCCGCTGTAAGGCTTGAAAGCTGGCTCGGAGCAGATCCTGAGTTACGTGGTGCAGCAAAGTGGTGAACTGCTCTTTCTTCCTTTCCCTAGCTGCTTGACGCACACCCTTCAGGCCCTGGGACACGCCGCGCCCGTCCTGTGCCGGTGGCGTGTGTACCTGACTGGTGTTCTCCTTGGTTCGCACCCTTCCCTCCATCCCCTCCGCGGCTTGGGCCTGTTGCTCCGTTGCTTTGTTCGGTGACTTCATTGGTACTTCGATGCGATCCGACTCCTCATCGCCGTTCATGCCGGTATTACGGCCTAAGCCTTTTCCGGCCGGACTGCCCGTTGAAAGCGGCGGTCAGCAATGAGGTCTCCCGGTTCTCGTGCATGTTGTTTCTCAGCGTGCATGGGGTCTGCGACTACGTGGGACCGCTATCGAACTCGCGTTTTCGTCCGTTCGCGTGTGGCCTTCCCCTTCTGTCCACAGGGTCGGCGTCCCAGTTGCGTTCTCGAAGCTCAATACCCAGCCCGCTGATACCTCTGTCTACGCTTCGGCTCACACCTCGCGATGGGAGCCGCAAGACTCGAGGCCAGGTGGTTCGCTACTCCTTTCCTGTAGGACTCTTTCATTCCCTACTACATGCCGGTTTATCCCGGCGCTCGGACAGTGCGCCTCGTTATCTGCTGCGGGATCGTGACCAGATTTTCGGCAAGGACTTCGTCGACCAGGTGAAGGCATTGGGTATCAAACAAGTGTTATCGGCGCCGCGAGCTCCGTGGCAAAGGGCCTACATCGAACGGCTCATCGGGTCCATTCGCCGCGAGTGCCTGGATCATGTCATAGTATTCGGCGAAGGCTCTCTGCATCGGACACTCACGGCGTACTGCGCTTATTACCATAGGTGGAGAACTCACTTGGCGCTCGACAAAGACGCACCGCAGTCCCGAAGAATACAGCCTCCAGCAGAGGGTGCTGTGATGGAACTTCGTGAAGTGGGCGGTCTGCATCATCACTACGAACGCCGTGCCGCCTAACGCGCATCCGGTCAGACGCCAGCACCCGATCGAGTGCCTGCAGAAGATCCGCAGCTTCTCGTGGTAGTCCGCCGACGCCGCGATCTATGTACCACTCGGCACCTTGACGAGTCCTCTCACTAGACGAGCCGACTCACATGTTTTTGCCTCGCTCGTACTTTTGGTTTTTTTTTAGGCACAGTGTCGATTCTCTTGATAAACAAGGAGACTGAGTGAACGACGTCGAGAATGTCATTTCTCAACTTGAAAAGCAGCAGTCTGCCATCGATCGCGCTATATCTGCGCTGCGGGAGATAACCGGTTCTCCCGCCACAGGACCAGAACATTCGGCCGGGTTACCCAAGCTGGTCGCGAGATGGGAAGTACATTTACTTTGACAATTTCGTTGGCAAAGACCCAGCTTTCTATCGGCTGCGGATTTCTGACCGACGGTTGGAACGGTTGACAAGCCTCAGAGACATCCAGCGCGCCAGTATCGGCTTTGGTCCATGGACGGGCCTGGATCCAAATGACTCCCCACTTATGCTGCGCGACATCGGCAGCCAGGAGATCTACGCGCTCGATTGGGAAGCGCCGTAGCCTGAGCGCTTCAGCACAAACTCAGTCGCCCAGAACATGATGAGATCTGATACTGCGCCAGAACCTTACTGACCATGGCGATCTCAGGTGATTGAAGAATACTCTTTCGTACGACGGGGTTCAACTGGCAGTGCAGTTTAGATTCAAAGCGCGAGCAGCCCACACGGGATTCTTCCTGCCACCGACGCAGTAGACAGCAAATTCCGATTACTAGCGATAAATCCCCATATAATTCGCAAATCGGTTAGGTGGATGGTAGGGCTCGCCAGCAATTGCGATTAGACTTCAATACCCGTCGAGGGGAAGTCTGCATCAGAGCTTGGTGCTGTAATACTGCCATTGTTTCTTCATCCTGGCGCTGTTCTTGGGGGATCCACGTTCCTGATTGTAGCCGCTCGAGCCACCCGGAGTGCTCAGCATCCGACGCCTGAATTCAAGGTCCAAAAGAACGAGACCGGATCTAGTCAGTTGACATGAGCACCGGAGGTTCCGCTGCCAAGTTGCGAGAACCCCGTTTCTGGACGGAGAGGGTGCGGCGAGTAAAGGTTTTGACAATCGCTTCGCGTTACTCGATCCTCAACGCGTTCATGGGCGAAATGGATGCTGCGCGGCTCGCGGGAATCATGGCGGCGAAGAAGGCGCAAATGGCGGCTCTGGTGCAAGCTCAAGCCGACGGAGAGATCAGTTAAGCTCCGCCTTGTAAGTGATTGCGAATTGGGCTCAAGCTGCGAGTGCCGCGTTCCACAGTTCCGTCATCGTCGCATCGCCCCCGCCGAGCTTGCCCGTCTTGAACTGCCCCTTCTTGATCTTCTCTGCTAGCTCGATTCCGGAGATCGTTACGACCGCGTTGTCGAATCGCTTGAATCCCAGCATCGGCCGGATTCGTTGCTTCACTCTCCGATGGTCCTGCTCCACCAGATTGTTCAAGTACTGGCTGGATCGAACCTTGACGCGACCTGGAAGTTCGCCGTCTTCCTTCATCTCTCGCACCGCCCGGTGCGAGGCCGCATAGGCGTCCAACGTGATCTTCGTGGGCACGCGAGTGTTCTTCATCGCGCTGCGCAGAAACGATTTGGCGGCGTTCACGTCCCGGTTCCGGCTCAGAAAGAAATCGACTGTTTGGCCCGCTTTGTCGACGGCGCGGTACAGGTACACCCATTGTCCGTGAACCTTTATATAGGTCTCGTCCATCCTCCACGATCCGCCGACGGGTCGAGCGTAGCGCCGCCAACGCTTCTCGAACTCCGGCAGGTAGCGCTGGACCCACCGGAGAATCGTAGTATGCGTCAAGGAAATGCCGCGGTCTGCCATCATGACCACCAGATCCCGCAAGCTCAGTTTGAAGCTCGTGTACCAGCTCACGCACAAAACGATGATCTGTTGGTCGAAGTGCCGTCCTTTGAACAGATCTTCGATCGGGACGAACCGTTGCATCTCTTCATCATCGCCCGCCACCCTCGCGTTTGCACCAGAGCCAAAGCACGCTCCTTCGGGGGGCCGAATTGGCGGAAGCGCAACGCTGGCTTGCTGCCGGCACTCAAGGCGAAGGCGATCCGCTCGATCTGCACACCCAGTTCATCGTCGAGAGCCAGCGAGTCGAGACGCTGCGTAACCGTCAGCGCCTGGCCTTTGTCTCAACTGCGCTTCTCATTACGATCGTGCTGGCCTTAGCTACATTCCTCTTCTACCGTTCGGCGGAGGCCAGGCGGAAGACAGCGCAGTCGCGATTGCTCGCTTTTGAATCGGTGGAACGTGAACCAAAGGAGCTCGATTTGGCCTTGCTGTTAGCAAGTTACTCTTATCGTCTCGATCCGACGATTGAAGCGGAAAGCGCGCTGTTACAGGCCATGGAAGACCATCCCCATCTCCGCCGTATTTTGCATGGTGCGGAGGGTGGCGTGGAAGGAGTCGCCATAAGCGCTGATGGCATGTTCACTGCGGGCGGCGACAGCGGGGGCAAAGTCCTGCTGTGGCGCAACGATACCGGCCAACTCGCGGCCTCAGCCGAGTCGGGCGAGAAGGACGACATGGTCAGCTAGTTTCGGGTTGCGCAGCCTGCGTAAATCGGTGAGTTCCGGATTTCGGTCGGCGAGACCAACAGCCCCCAAAGACCCACCTACTTGCCGCCGGGCACGTAAATCTTCGAAGGCCCCACCAACGTAACGTGCGGAACTTCGGTCTTGAGTTTTACCCGCCTATAGCCTGGGTTCCCTTGAGCCAAGAACGTGAGAACGTGCTGGCCACGAAAATGCTGGTTCAGCTCGTTCAAATAGGGAGCGAAGGACACCGGGTTGGAAGTCCCCAGCCAAAAAAATTCACCTCCCGTTTCTTCGGCAAGCTGCGAAAGGTAGTTTTGCCCCCAATTGATCTGCCAGAGGCTGTGGCCGAAATGTCCGGCACTGCTGAAGTAGATGGAATGTACGACCACGCCCTCCCGCAGGGCCGCATTGATGGCACGGTCGAGGTATGGGTTCGAGGGACCGGGTCCGTAGTCAGGATCGATGCCGCTTGTGATCATCAGTACTTCCCGAGCTTGGTCGGCGGTCGGCCATTTCTGAATGAGGTCGATGAGAGCCAGGTACGGGCTGGCGGAGATCCCGGGCTGGCTGAGAGGAAGCCGGATCGCTTTTGCTGCCAGAGCGTGGTCTTCGGTAGGCTTCTGTTCCGCCTGCACCGTCCCGTTGCGCAAGTATCCGATACCGACTTGCGTGGTGGGCGGTTACTCAAACACGAATCTGCGGAGATCCTCCAATTGTGTACCCAGTGCCGAATCCGTGCCATCGTCAATGAGAATCCAAAGTTGCAGGCCGATTCGATCGTTCTGAACTGGCGTCCAGTCGGTGACCCGCATTCGCTGGTTATCCACATAAACCAGGACATCATCTCGAGTGAGGTTGGGGGAGCGTCCTTCCGCCCTTCCACGGTCACAATGATGCGTACCGGCACACCCGATCCGGTCGCTTGCTCCTGCGCGCGCGCCGGGCGGGCAACAAAGCAGACAACCAGTAAAGCGAACACGTTTCTTATAGTGAGCACATTAACGCCCCCATCAGCTTAGACGCTGGGGAGCTCCGCCTCGATTCCGAAAGTGGGAGTGCCTCCTCGTTGACGCTGAGGGCTCTGGTGCAACTCGGGCAAGGATGAATTTGGTTGGGCTGTGCGGCTTGGATTGACCGCGAACAGGCGTGATCGAGGCAGCGAGTTTTCTAGCCGCTTTGCAGGCCGTCGGCTATAACGGTCCGGTGCGAGCCGAGGTAGGCCAGAGTCTGATCAAGCGGCGCTGGGCGGCGCCTGCCCCAGCGCTACGGCGATCTCGCGCACAATTCGTGCGAGCTCGGCATCGGTTTCCGATTGGCTCAGATGGTTGAGGGGTTTGTGGGGATCGCTTGCTGCTTGAATCTCGCGTAGCGGGGTGCTCGACCAATTGCTCGCGCCGACTGGGATCCAGAACACTCTCAGTTCGCCGCGCCTGGCAATTTCGAGCACTACGGACAGTTGCTTCTGCATTAGGATTTCCGAGGCGAGGTAATCCGCGCTCACCAGCAGAACCGCGACTCTGGCGGACGAAACCGCATCGGAAATCTTCTTTTCGTCGATGGCGGAAACACTGTCATCCCAAACCTCAACGTCATAATTCGCCTGGCTCCAGAACTTCGAGAGCAGGTCGAACCATAACCTGTCTTTGTGACTATAGGACACAAAGACCCGCGGTTGATCTGTGTCGATGATCCTGACGTCCCCACCCTTGTACAATTCACGGGTGGTGAACAAAAACCGGGAGTGCTCCCTCATGAGCCCGGAAAGACTGATCAAGGGCCAATGGAAGTCGTCAAAGATAAACAGGTGCGGTTGATTCTGTCGCGATCGTCGGTCCAGCTCGTCGTCCTTTACCGCGTTCGCCCACACGATCCCGCCTGGAAACGTCTGGCGGGTAGAGGACATCTGAGCATATGCCACGGCAAGCACTGTTTTCCCCGTTCCGCCACGGCCAACCAGGGCGACGAATTTTTCGTTCCCCTCAGTGAATTCTTCGAGCTGCCGCATGATCTCGTGGCGCGGCGTGTAGTGCTCGGGCAGCGGGGGAACTCCTACCAGCTCTCCTGCGCTTGGACTGACACTATCCCGAGGTTCCTTGAGGACGCGGAGTAATGACTCGAACGCCAAATCGTACGGGACGTTGTTGCTGAAATCGAAAGCATTTTGGCGAAATGGGTACGGGATCAAGTCCCTCAGTGCAACCCGCATGATCGGGATGATCGGTTTTCCAAGAGACCCTGCCAAACCTGTTTCGGTACGGACCCTATCAGACAATCTGACCTCTCTTCGGCCGCCCTCCGTGTTAACAGGCATAGGTCTAAACACGACAATCATGCAATCCACGCGTTCTATGAACTTCTCGATCTGCCTATTCACTCGCTCGGTCCACGCGTCACCAACCCGCAGGTTTTCCTCGAATACGAAGTCCTCAACAAGGACCTCGTAGCCCCAAGACTGAAGATCCATCTGCAATCTCTTGAGGAAGTCCATATCCTGGCCATCCCGGTGAGCGTAGGTCAGGAGTATTTGTTTGGTCTTGGCCGCCGCCGATCCCTTGCGTCGCGTGCGGCGCCTGAAATTCAGGGAATCTCGCAGGAGCGTCCGAATCACGATGTTCTCCTCGCCCAGCAGCACGAAGGCAGCCTGGCCCGGTGTAACCTGCACAAGACGCCTCACCGTGTCCCCACCGCGTACGTCCAACAGCACCGGATTGGTCAGCGGGGACTCGATCAGTTCATACCCCGGCGCCGCGGAAGGGAGGATGTGCAAGCCGCGAGTAGTCAGGCCCATCCACAGCGGGATCCGCTTCGCCGATTCCGGAAGATAGCGAGCCAAGGTTTCAAAAGTTGCCAGGCTCGGATTCGGCCGGGTCTCGATCTTTCTTCCACCCAGCGTGCTGCTGCTGGCGAACGCCAACACGCTGAATGCTTCCGTCTCACGTGCCAGTATCGGCATGCGATGGGCGGCGGACGCAAACCAGCGGGCCAGTGTCACTGATTCCTCCGATCGTCTGAGCATTCGCATGAGCAATTCGCGCAACCTGGCATCGATGGCGGCGCGCACACGTGACACCCTTCCCTGACGATGCACCGCCAACCAGATCACCTCTTCTTCGGTGGCGATCTCGAACGGAGCCTCGCGGTGCGCCCGGACAATCGCTTCGCGGGCGCGCAGGATGCGATCCCGGTATGCTCCTGCTTGCCTTAGTGGAGCCGTTAGCCCGCTCTGCAGTTCGAGCGACAACTGCGGATCGAGCGTGATCCAGTCCGTGGTTCGTTGGGACACCAGGGGGCTGAAGTACAGATCGGCTTCCAGCGAGGCTGTTGAACGCGGGAACAGGATCAGCCTGACATCGCGCAACAGTGCGGGCTCGACGCGCACGGCTAGCGATAGGGCCTCCGCCATTTGCGTCTCCGCCGGAAGCGACTGCCTGATTCGGGACAATCGCTGGGCAGTTGTGAGGGGCGCGGGCATGCATCACCTCGCGGTGCGGCGGCGGATCTGGCGAACATCCACGGCCCTTGTGGAGATGTCCCAATGCACCACCGCGATCCGATCCTTCACTTGCGCCGGCCAGCGATCGGGCGGGTATGGATTCAAGATCAAAAGATCGCTGCCGGCATCGCGAATTCGTTTCGCTACCGTCAGCCAGTCCTCGGGCACAGCTTCGCGGATCGCGCTACGTGGGCCTCCGCAACAAACGTCGGTCAATGCGAGCACCATGGCGCCGTTGTCCGGAGGTGTGTAGTGCGTATCGCCAAAGCTCTCGGTCATGACGCCCGTGGTTGGACTGTCGATGAACGTGAGGACGCGAGTATGTTCGAAGCCGACCGCCTTCCGGATGGCGCGGACGAGTTGGCCGGTGTCGTGGGCGAACGGCTGCATGCCCAGCCCGGCATCCACCAGCACCTGGCAGCCTTTGGAAATTCCTCTCATCTTGAGTGCAGGCAGATTGAGCAGTGGCGCTCCGCGCGCGAACAGGTCCACGGCTTCGAGAATGGAGACATCTCCCGTCGCATCGAGAGTTCCGGCCGATTCGATCAGGATGCCGCGCTGCCATAACGGATCAAGGAGCGTTCGCGGCGGCACCGGGGAGGCCGGGCTTTCCTGTGCCACGGAATCGAGCACTAACGTCTCGGGCGGGGAGGTCGATCGCTCCAGGTCGAATTCCACAAGCTCGCCGATATCGTCGCTAGTGGAGGGCAAGGTGGTTTCCGCGTGCGGTTGCTGCAGCGCGCCCGGGCCGGCCGGTTGCCGGTCCATCTCTTGTTGTAGAGTGACTGTCGGAGCGGGAACGCGCGTTTCTCCAAACTGAAACCCGAGCATTGCGGCGATCGCACCCCAGTTTTCGCCTTGCGAGTCTCCCGTATGCTTCAGCGCACGCACCAAGTCGCCGAGGAAAACCCGCGTTCCGACGTTCATAGAGGCCCGGTTCCCTGCGCCTTCTTTTCCAGAACCGCGGTGCTGATGGCCTTCCAGATCTCCGATGACTCGTCCACCGTCACCTGGAATTGGAGGCAGGCGCGAACTGCATCCAGGTACTCGGCCGTACTGGGCGGTGGCTGGTTGGGGTCCGAGGCGCTCTCCCGCATACCAACTACCTTAGCTGCGACGGCCTCAAACATTGCCTGGTGCGCCTCCGCAGCGCGTGGAAAATGATTCTTGGCGATGGTTATTAGGAGCTTCAAGCTGGGCTGGCCCAGGTTGTGGATGACGCAACGGCGGAGGAAAGCGGCGGGCAGCGAGCGCTCGTTATTGGACGTGATGAACACCAGCAAACGGTTCGACGCCGTGACCTCTCGGCCCAAGTCCTCTACCCGGAAACGCTGCGAACCGAGGGAGACCAGCAAATCGTTGGGTACATCCGGGTCGGCCTTATCGATCTCATCGATCAGCACGACGGAGGGATGATCGTCGCCGCGGAGCATACCCGGCGGCAGTGCGGGCTTCACGCGTTCGGGAAGAGACTCGGCTCCCCGCAGGCGGGCGTTAGCAGGGCTGAACGCCCACCACAAAGCCCGAGGCTCGATATAGGGCTCCAACTGCTCGTGCAGTTCCTTGGCCTGCGCGTCCCTCAACCGTCGCACGACATCGAAGGACCACAGCAAGTCCTGCGCTTTGGTGCGCGAGGTCACGATCTGCTCGAAGTAGTTCCAGTTCATGGCGCGCGCCACAAAGCCCGCCAGCGATGATTTCCCCGAACCCGGCGGACCCAACAGCAGCAGCGGACGTCCGGTGGACAGCGCGACGCGCACAGCCAGGACGATGTCACTTTCGAACACATACACGGAGCCGTCGCGAGTGTCCTGCCCCGGTTTCGAATCCTCCACATTCTTATCCAGGCGGAATTCCTTGGGATCGAAATCATTGTGATAGCCGTTCATAGGAAAGCCGATCCAATTTCAAGAGATTCGTATGGAATCCCGGCCGCGATCATGCAGTCACCCCAGCCAGTCCGGGCATTGGTTTCGTCCTGCAACGCAGGCGCCGGATCGACGAATTCGACTCCCGGAAACTGCTCACGCAATTGTACTTCGTCAAGCTCCTCGCCAAAAAGGAACATGCAGACCTCCGGCCACCTCTTGGACACTTCGGCGAGAATTGTCGCATCCACCGCGCGAACGGGCACGAGCAGGTAAACCGGAACTCCCTGTCGGGCGAGATCCTTGATCTTGGCGGCCAACTGAGCATCGCCGGCGGGCTGGCGGCACACCTCTTGCGAAAGCACCGACTGGATGTGCGCCAGAATCGATGCCGACTTGCCCCCGGCCGTATCGGATACACTTGCGATGCGGATCTTTGTGCTCGATCGCGTGCAATAGCCGCGATATAGGTACATACGTTCGGAAAGGGACCAGGAGCGCTTCCAGGCCACCACGCGAGTCTCCGTGGGCGGCAGAGCGGATAGAGCCGTAAGGCGCACGGCCGCAGACGGGTACACCCAACAAAACGGTGCCACCAGGTTGATGATTCTGGGAACCCGGTCCCCGGCGTCGCTCATGGCGGCATTCATAGTGTCGATTGCGGCTAGTATTGCCTGGAATCTTTCCGGTCCCAATGCGGCGTCGAAATCCAAAATGCGGCGGGCCAGCGCGGTTGCGAGATCCTTCTTGGCGCCACTCGGCATGGGCGGCATATTGAAGTCGGCCGCGATCTCAATAAGAGCCTCTTCGCTGGGAGTGCCCAGATTCAACTCCTTGATAAGGAGATCTTCCGCGTTGTGCCGAGCTTGCAGTTTTGACTTCAGCCCTGTCAGAAGGTTGCTCGCCTGCTGGCAGACAGAGTCGAAAGCCGCGGGATCGCTGGCGGCGTTCGCCGGCCATTCGACCAGCTTGAGCTTGGTTTGAATCTCACTCAACTGCAAGGCCCCCATGCGGGCCGTCAATAGTGTCTCGTCCACGCCGGGACACCAGATTGGGATTATCAGAAACTGGCCAGCCATATGTTTCCAGCGTTGCCGCAAGAGCGCGGCTTCATAGGCGACGTAGCGCGAATCCGTGGCAGCCCGGGATATTACGAGCACGGCGGCATCGCAACGCCAGATCCACTCGTCGATCGCGGGACGCCAAGCGGCCGATGTCTCGAGATTCACCTGGTCCCATAGAACCTCGAATTCGTCCGTATCCAGGTAACTGGAGATCGCCCGACAGAGAGTCTGGGTTTCCTGCTCTTTAGCGCTATGACTGATAAAGACGCGAGGTCGATGCGACATCGATTGGCCGGCCAAGCCTTCCCTATTATATGGGGCCTGCAATATCGAATCTCCGGACAGCGCGTCCTCCCACTGCCGGGAGCGGCACAAAGCCTTCTTTGTGGGATCAGGCGACTGAGACCCGCTCAGCCTTCCCTTTCAGGTCTTTCGGGTAGACAGAATAATGCCGCCCTCCCCACGTTACACCGACCATCCTAACGAGGGTGGTTGAAGGTTGGGAAGACTCATAGAGGACGGCACCGGCGGGAAGCCATACAGCGACTTTCTGCCCCTCACTCTTTTCGAGGATCGCCCGAATGGGAGCCTTGCTGCGATAACGCGAGATCATAATCAACACCTGTTGTTCGCCATTATTCCGTCCGCCTGTAACAGGTCGACTTGGAACAGGATGAAGACAGATGATTCGGGACGCATGCCAGTCGTCTTTTTGTGTATCTTTCGATTCGTTCGTCTCATCATGAGCGGTCATGGAGCGATTGCGGTGGAGAACGCCGCACGTTCAACACCTTGCAGAACCACGGCTCAGCGAAAGTGCCGATTCTCTACTACGTGTTCGACCTACTGATCCTCGCCGGCCGGGACGTGATGTCTGAACCCCTCTCGGTGAGAGGCGCCTTGCTGCGGAGCCACATACTGCCGAGGCTGGGCGAGCCCGTCCGCCATTGTCCCGAGCTGAACGCCAGCCTTGCTGATGTGATCGAGTCGGTGCGGGCGGCGGGTTTCGAGGGGGGTGGTGGCGAAGCGCCTAGACAGTGCATATGAACCCGGCGGTCGATCCGGCGCCTGGCTCAAGATGCGGGTCAACCAGGGGCAGGAGTTCGTCATCGGCGGGTATACGGTCGGCGGCAAGACCTTCGATGCCGTGATCTTCGGCTGCTACAAAGGCGGCCAGCTCTTGTATGTTGGACGAACCCGCAACGGCTTCACACCATCATCAGGGAACAACGATTTCGACGGTGCCGCGGGCTGGAGATCGCGGAGTGCCCATTCGTGAACCTCCCCGAGGCTAGAAGCGGACGCTGGGGTTAGGGTCTCACCGCTGACAAGATGGGAGTGCCGCTGGCTGAAGCCGGTTCTGGTGGGACAGTTCGAGTACGTGGAATGGACGCTGGACAACCACCTGCGGCATTCAAGTTTCATCGCGCTCAGCCAAGACCGGGACGCTCGGGAGGTGCGGAGGGAACAAGGACGTCCGTTGACGGAACAGTGCGGACGTTACAGGCCCGCGACGCCCCGCTATTGCACGGACCTGTTCACCACAACCCTTTTGCCGCACTCAGAACAGGTGAACGCCTCGATTGCTGAGAATCCAGGGAAGGTGTTCAACGCGCCGCAATGCGGGCAACGGACACTACAGATCACAGTCGATGCCATCTCCAACAGGACAGCGGAAGCGAGTTCCACGGCCACGGTCCGGACGACCTCCCCGCATTCGTTACAGGTTATGTCAGCTTGATCGCCGTACACTTGGACAATTAGGCACCCGCAGCAATCCGCTCCTGTAGCCACCTCGTGAGGGATGATCGGAATGCCCTGCTCATCGCGCGCCATATTCTGACTATCTCGCTGTCCGGCGGCAGGCCAGCACCAGTGCCGTGGTCGTTCAGGCCACGTTGCTAGGACTCCTCTAGCTTCCGTAACCTTATCAACCTGCCGCACCAGTGGCCGACGCCGCTGACTTCGTTTCCTGTTTCAGCTTCATTTTGCAGATCCTGCACGTTCGCGCCATTGAGACCTTGACGCGATTCGGCAACTTTCGCCGTTGTACAGAAAAGAATTGGGGAAGGGCAAACCATGGATACCCACATGCTCGGCACGTGCGGATGGGCGCTCGATAATTCATGCGCTCAAGCCGCTGCTGAGAATCCAAAAGTGTCTCAATTTTCTTGGCCCGATACCTCGCCCAACGTTCCTTGAGGTGTTTGCGTTTCGCCTCGGCCACGCGTTGGCGCTTTTCTTCTGTACTGCTTAAGGCGCGAGCCGCGTACCAAGACAGCGACACGCCACCTTTGCGTCGATAGAAATTGACAGCCTTCATCGAGATGTTGAACCGCCGCGCAATCGTTTCGGTTGACAGGTGCCGCCCCTCGGCGAGCAGGAGTTCTGCGAGGTGGTTGCGTTCGTCGTGGCTGAGTCGCCTCGCCTGCTTTGCCCGTTGCACCCGAACCATGTCGCCGTACCCGAGCCGCCCCATTTTCTTGCTAATCGAGTGATAGCTGCGGTTTGGAAGCGCTCCTGCCGCATGAACCTGACGGGCGCTCCATCCCAGTTGCCAGGCGTAGTGCTCCAGTAGATCAAGTTCCGCTTGCGAATACTTCTGTTTGGCCCTGGCTGGCTGGTTCCCTAATTTTCCGGCCACGCGGAGATGCCCACGTTTAGCGTTTATGGCTGCCGGGGACTTATTCGGGATCCATAATTCGGGGAGTTTGTTTCCCTGCCTGATCTGCGCGATTAAGCTCCTCGTCTGCCCCCGCGTCCAGCGATTGCTCCAACGAATACGGAGGGCACGCAGCATGTAGAAGATGCCTGCCCAACTGCGGTTCTCGATGACGATATCGCGAGGGGCTACACCGGCAGCGATCTGCTGTCTGAGGGATCGCCTTTCGCCTCTTGTCCAACGCTTCCCCGGCATGTGGTGCTGCCTCTCGTTTACAGGCTGGCTTTGGACTTGCGTGCTACCGTCGTGTGCAAGCAAGGGGCCATTAGGTACATTTTTTCATACAACACGGGTACAAGCGGCTGAAATCGTTCTTGCGCCGGTACTGGAGCGCAGAGATGAATTTCAGTACCACACGCCGGACCAGATCTTCACAAGCATGCGTTTTGTGTTTCTCCTTTTGCTGTCGTGGGCAGGGCCTGGGTTTCAGCGGGCTTACAGCGAAGTTCGGCGCGAGACGCTGTCTCGTTCGAGCGGCAGACTGCTGCATGGTTCCGGTGCGGCGGCTGCGACCCTGTTGAAACTGATGCTGGATCCGAGTGCACCGGCCGCCGTTCGCGTGCGCGCCGCCGCAGGTGTCTTAGAACATGCAGAGAAAACGTTCGAGTTGGAGGAAGTGGATGTGGGGCTCAAGCGGCTGGAACAGGCAACGCACCAGAAATGGGGTTTCCGCTTATACCCAAGAGATCCCGCCGACCACCGATCCAATTGGATCAGGATACACCGCCAGACAAGATTGAGGGGATCTCGCTTTCGAGAACCAACGCGACAATTATCGCTCGAAAATCAGAACAACTTCTTGAATGCTTTACCAACCCCCTTTGCTATCTTGCCGGTCCCTTTTACCGTGCTGACTGCCACGTCCTTCCCGGCCACCGCCGCGCCCTTGCCGAGAAAGGCTCCACCCTGAACTGGATGCAGAGTGACGACGTCAGCGGCTCCCTTAGCAGTACCTTTCGCTAAGCTGCCCGTGCCTTTAGCGACTCCGGTTCCGACCGCGCCGGCTCCTTTGCCGATTTCACGACCGGGGCCCGGCTCATGTCTCCCCTCTTCCACTTTCTTCTGATCGGTAGTCGCGCTTTGCTCCTGCCCTGATTGGCCCGATGCCGACACGGCGAGCGCCACACCAAACAACACCCAGCCGCTGTAACTTAATATGCCCCTCATCAATTTATGCTCCTTCTAGTGATTTAGTGGCGATGGGCTGCCCGCGGGCAAAAGCCCTCATAGTATTGCGACGCAAGCCGCTTGTAGATGGATTCGTCGATACAACTTGATCCTGGCCATATGTTTTGGCGAACTGTGAGGATGGAGACCTCCGTGGAGTGTCGCGCGGAGGCCCCCATCGTTGACGTCAGCCGGCCTTCAGTATGGATGTGAATCACGATGCTTCGAGGCGCCTCCAACAAGTGGCGACCCCGGCCAAGCCTGATCGAGGAGGTCACAAAAGCAACCAAGCCACCCCTTAGGCACATCACGATGTGGATGACACCCAGCACCTGGAGTCGGCGGAGCGGACGTGCCGGAGTTCACGCTAGTCTGCTGTATCTAAAATCTCTTTAATAATCAAGAGAAAGTCTGGATACTGGAAGTGGATATGCCACTTCCCCCCGCAGTCGGACTCGCCTTAGACAATGCAGACCGAAAGGAGTTGATGGCGATCAGGCAGCATCGAAGCGCTCCGCGCGGCCTGGTTCTACGCATCAATATCATCCTCGGAGCGGCGGAAGGGCTGGCCAACCGAGTTCAGGCGCGTAGACTGTCCACGTCGGTGCCCACGGTGCTGTTATGGCGGAAGCGGTATGAAAGTGAGGGCATGAGGGGAATTCTCGAAGATCGTCCACGACCTGGGCGCCCGAAACGAATCTCCGAGGAGCGGGAATCCGCTATCGTGGAGGCCACCATAAAAACGACGCCGAAGGACGCCACGCAATGGAGCGTGCGCACGATGGCGGCGGCGCAGAAGGTCAGTTCCGCGACGGTGCAACGGATCTGGAAGAGACACAAACTGCAGCCGCATCGCGTGGAGTCGTTCAAGTTCAGCAGCGATCCACATTTTGCCCCGAAGGTTCGGGACATTGTGGGGCTCTATATGAACCCGCCAGACAAAGCGATCGTTTTGAGCGTGGACGAGAAAAGCCAGATTCAGGCTCTCGACCGGGCGCAACCGATCCTCCCGCTACGTCCCGGCCTGCCGGAGCGGCGAACGCACGATTACCAACGTCACGGGACGACAACATTGTTCGCTGCGCTGAACGTCCTGGAAGGAACCGTTATCGGTGAATGCCAGCCAAGACATCGGCATCAGGAGTTCCTGCGATTTCTCGACCGGATCGACCAGTCCGTTGACGCTGAGTTGGAAATCCATCTGGTTCTCGACAACTATGGAACCCACAAGCATCCGGAAGTGAAGAAGTGGCTTGCAGAAAGACGGCGCTATCACGTCCACTTCACACCGACCGGTTCTTCCTGGCTCAACCAGATCGAACGCTGGTTCGCGGAAATCACACGAAAACGAATCCGCCGCGGAACATTCCGCAGCGTTCGTGACTTGATCAAAACCATCCAAGATTACATTCGGCTGTACAACAAGAACCCGCGACCCTTTCAATGGGTCGCCAGCGCCAGCCGGATTATCCGGAAGGTCAACAAATATAAAGGAACTTCAGAAACAGGAGACTAGTGACCCCGATTGATTGCGGGAATGCCCGGGAACGTGGTCTCCATGAGAACACAATAGGAACGTATTGAAGGGCGAACCAATCATTGTGGACCTGCGTTGTTCTGCGCCTGTTGCCGCTTTACTGTGATCGCACGGGCATCCTCAGCGGCTTGTGCGGCTTCGCGTGCACTCATGACCACCTGTTTGGTCGCGGCCTTTTGCACGTAGTAGGTCTGCGCTTGGTGATAAAGGTGGACAGCCTTCTCAAAAGTATCGGTTGCGTACCGGTCTGCGCCAGCCGCCTGGGCGATCTGAAGAGCGTTTTGCGCTTGATATAGAGCCAGCGTGGCTTCGTATTGATTGAATGGAATCTTGGGTCCGTCAGAAACGACTGAGTTTGCCGCCGGATCATAGGTGAATTGTTTGCGCGGCAATAACTCATATTTGGCATCCATTTCTTCTACTTTGCCCACGGTATCGAGTCGCACCACATTTTCCATGACAACAACATCGCTTGGCCGAGTCACAGAGAAATATGGTTCCGCTGTCACGATCAGCGCAAAGGACTGCAGGTCGCTCGAGACCGCCAGCTTGCCTTTGTTGGAGGAATTCAAAACCAACTCGCCAAGGTTTATGGGGCGTCCTTCCGGACTGATGGCCCAAAGCACGTACGTCAAGTATTCCGGGCCAAACTTAGTTGGGGCATCCACGTGATCGAATGCGGTCTTAATCTCCACTACGCCGCGTTTGCCTTGTACGATCGCCTCACCATGCGCCGCCGACATCAGCACCGTTCCTTTGAAGTCCACCTTTGTGGGTTCAGTTCGGTGCCCATAATTGATCGCTTTAGTAGTCCGCGACACGACCGTGATTCGATAGATCGGCTCTGACGCACTGGGCTTGGCGCGAGCAGTCTGATTCTGCCTTATGGACCCAATCTGAGCGCTCAATACACCCGCAACCAAAAAAGTAATGATACCGACAGCGCGTCGCATTTGATTTACGTCTCGCAAGTGACCCAGCACGTCGGGCGCCGATTGTGTGTTTCTAATCAGATAAGCCGCAATCCGAATAGAGCTGGCGAGCCGCATTGTGAATAAATTACCGTTACGCCGGGCCTAAGGTGAGGCCACTCACGCTAAGGGGAGTCTTGTTTTGTGTTTGCCGCTGGCACGCAGTTTGCCGTTTTCGTCCCGCTCCTCGTGTGGGATTACCAAAAACTGCGTCGGGCTAATGTTATCAGCTTCTTAGCCGCACTCGATGTAACATTGCTGTTAAATGCCTCGCCTTGGACGCTAACTAACCTACGTTGACACTCAAGCCGGAACGGGGGCGGATGGTTTCCGCGAAAGCCGTGCGTTCGGATAATTTGGCCATATAGGAGGTGACGCAATAGAACCTCGCCGTGTGCCCGCACTGCGGAGCGGTGAACCTGTTTCCCGGTTTCTCGCAGATCGTAGCGTTCGTCTGTCGGGAATGTGGAGCGAGCGTCAACCTTTGCGAGGGCTCTCCGTCGCCAGTTTAGCTCGCCCCTTAGCAACCGACCAACCTCACTCAACCGTTCGCGTGAGCGGCCGTCGCACGCCTTGTTGAAAGCTGAGCGCGGATCGCTTTGATCCGTTCGCGAGCTTCCGCAGTCCGCTTTCGGCCGTCCGGTGTCGCGTCGATCAGCTTCTCGAAATTCGCGGCAAACTGCGGCCCGATGGCGGCTCGTATTTCGCCTAACAGCGGCTCGATTTTTGCGAAGACGCCAATGTGTTCGCCGTTGGTGTCGTTGAATAACTGCTGGCTGATCGCCCCATTGTGGATCAATCCCGCCGCCATGTCCCAGTAGGTAATCACCATGCGTAGATGGCCACTTCGATCACCGAACAAAGCGTTGGTGAAGTCCGCGATCGACTCAGGGTTAAACTCCAGAAAATACCAGTCGCGTACCTGGCGCATGGTGGCTTCGCGCCGCAGTTCATACAGCTTGAGAATAAGACCGGCTTCTTCTTGTTTCGACATAAGATGCTCCTTTAGACGCTCCTTTTTTGGGGGCACGGCACCTGCGCGGTGGCACCTCCACACATAGAACGAACGGCGCACGGTGGAATCGACAACTCAGGCGATTTTTTATCCATCATGTGCGGGCCAACCTAGCCGGAATGCACGAGACTGGAATCTGAATTGCATATCTCCGCAGGGGCTACGATGCGCAGGTGCTTCATCGAAGTTGTGCTATTTCTCGGGATTAGTCTGATTTCATGTAGTAGCGACCACGATGAGCGCCACGACGGTTTGGCTGCACATCAGGCTGGAAGGGAAGCCTACCGGGCCGCACAAGCGGCTAAACGGGATGCAAGGGAGGCAGAACGCGAGCTTTGGAAGGCCAGCAAGGAATTCCGAGAAGGCTGGAACGAGGCGAAGCGTGAAGATGCGACCAGGCACAAAAAATAGCTGGGACCCACCTGACCGTCGAACGCTCTCTCCAGAAACTACTCATATTGACGCCGGACGATTGGAGGCGGGAATAACTGAGAAGCCGAGTTGGGTGGCCTTTCTGTTGAGCAAGGAGATCTGCTGTTGGCGGTAAAATCTCGATATCGTGAACGCGCTTCTTTACTTGGGGACGCCCGTAAGAGTGACCACCGAGGACGATCAAGGCGTTCGCCGTTGGTGAACTGTATAGTGCAGTGCAGGAAGCGCTGAGGAAGAAGTCTCGAAAATCGACGTAACCGCTCGGACTCAATCCGCGAGACTCTGCCGGTTGCGTGTCGTGGGCGAAAAACGGGGTTACCGGAAAGTGGCGACACGCTGGCTGCAGATCCCTTTATGGTCCACGAGGCTATTCATTCCAACTTGGCATTGCGGCTCTGGCTTCGATCGACAAAGAACCCGGTTGCCGGCGGCGCTGGTGACGAGGTCAAGCCAGACGCGTCACGCGAGCCGTTGCTTACCGGCCTTTTTCGCGACGGCCCACCTCTTCTTCATAGCCAGGGCCAGCCGCTTCCGGCCCCCGTCGCTCAGCTTACCCCGACGCGAGCGGGATGGAACTGCTCCTGCCTGGGCCGCTCTCTTCGCCGCCCAGCGTCTTTTAGTCGCTTCGATGATCCGCCTGCGACCCTCTGGGCTTAAGTGCCTCTTTTTCGTTTTGCTCTCAACCACATCCGGGCCTGTGGCGGGAGAACCGGTTATCTCTCGTAGCGCAGATATGGCGCGATCGATGGCAGATCGCTGCTTTTCAAGTTTAGAAATGACATTCTCGACGTCGTTCACTCAGTCTCCTTGTTTGTCAAGAGAATCGACACCCATACAGCCTGTAGGAGGCCGAACTCACTTGAGATTTCATCATACGACATGAACAAGGCTCAATTGCTGCTGCATCCGTCGCACAATTCATGGCAGTCGAGCTTTGATGCGCTAACTCTGGACGCTGACGACAGGTTAGATTGCGATACCTACGTTAGTCAGTCGCCGTGCGCACCGGCGGTGTTTACAGGCTCGCTTCGACGACGTGGAGATAGCGCGATGACACTGGCCCTTACCTGGCTCTCGATCTGCTGGCTGTGGGCGGCAATGTCGAGCCTGAAGGGCATCCTGATCCTGGGATTCCTGTTTATAGGGCGCCTTCTCTACGCGGTTTGCGAGCTTCTAGATGAGCAACGCCGATCTCAGCGACGATGAAATGCCGCGAGCGTTCGTGCGTCTTTCTCGTAGCCACAAGGGGATCACTGTGCCCATACCACATAAGGCTCTTCGACTTCGCCGGCACCGGCAATGGAAGTTCTCTCGCCGACGCCGATCACTTTGGCTTTAAGGTGGGGCGAGCGGAATACAAGCCAAGAGATGGCGAGGCCCACGCGATGGGCGGGCACGACGTGCTCGATCCGTAGCCGCCTGGTCCGTCGCCGGGCTTAACCCGCGCGCAGCCGTGCTCGCGTTCATGCCCCCGCAAGCTAGGTAAGCGCCGCCTCAAATGCCGCGCGCGCCTGCTCTACCGATTCATGGTTAACCGCATCGCTATACGATTTGACAGCTTCTATGATCTGTTGGGTAAGTCTGTCACGCTCAAGACAAGACATGCGGCCTCACGAATAGCATGAATAGTGCCAAGCTACCGGCGCAGCGCTTCATAGGCTTAGGCCATTGAATCACCTCATCGCCTTGATGTCGCCGGCGCGTCGTGTGATCCACTTTTGGGGATTGCGGCACTCTCTCGGGATCTCCGAGAGTAGTCGTCCGACGGCAGCTTCAAGATGATACCGACAACAAGACCAATCCCCAGCCCTAGCAGAAAGCGTGAAACGTCGTTCTTACTTAGACTCTTTTCATTCGACATAAAAAACTCAGGACACACAGCTACTACGTTTGACGAAGCGGCGTGTCGGCCGGGCCAGCCCGCACTGCTCATCCCGCGGCGCTCGCTTCGGACGGCAGGAATGCGATAAATCCCAGCAGCGCCTCCCAGGTGTTCCTCTTGAGTCTTAGTGCGGGTCGACCACCCGAATGTCCGTGATTTCCGAAGTAGTGATCGGAATATGATTATCCAATCGTTCAAACACTAGACGCATCCCGCACCCAATATAGCCATCTTCGAACTCGCCCGACCCTACCCTTGATCCGTGAAGCCGGGCTAGGACAGGGGTGGGGCACCACTGCGGGTGACCGGAGATGCGTATCCGATCCCCTTCCAAATGTTCGATCCGATAGTGGCGGCTCTTGGTCTCAAGATCGACGGCTGAGCCTGTATCTAGACTGCTGAGATATACTCCCGTTAGAAGTTCGGTTTTATTCGTCATTGAGGGCGTCCTATCGTTATGTATGCTGGCGCGTTACACCAGCGCTATCACGCACAGCCGGTCCCCTAGTGTGGCACCAGCTATTCATCGCCATTCCCGACAGATTGCAGCTTCGGCACCATGATCGCTAACGAACTGAAAAGCCGTGCCTTAGAGGCGCGACCTGGTGCCGCGCGTATTTCCAATCGAGCCACGCCGTCCCAATTGTATACCCCGCCTCGACTTCACGGAAGGGCGTTGCGAGCAGATCGAAACCACCGAGGTTCAGTACTTCCAACCACAAACGCTCATCAGCGTGATCTGAGACGACTATCAATCGAGGCGGTTCCAGGCTGGGTGCGAGTCGGCTTAGTACATCTTTCCAATTGCCGTCAGGCAACTGGCACTCGCAGAGCACAACTGGAATCAGCTCACGGCTCGGTTGAGCGATTCCCTCCTTGTACGTATGCGCCGTAAATAGCTTCCAGTCAGCATCGTCGAACATGCGTTGCAGAAATGAGAGATCCGCCTCAAAGGGACTGACTGCCAAACTAATGACAGGATCATAATCGACAGGCGCGGGTTGTCGTAAGCGTTCGTTGGTAATAAGACTTTCTGACGTGTGCATCTTTTCGGGCCTCCTGGGGATCCTTTTTGCTGCTTTCGGTAAGGTGAAAGCAGATGAGGCGCTTTACAGCACCATCACCCGCGCGTGGGTGAGTACCGTAACAGGGCGTACATGGCGACAGCCAGGTTGCTGCTGTGTCCTTTCGCATGTTGTACTCCGTTATTTATGAAATAGAGCAATCACTTCGCCAACTGAGGGCTATCTTTCAGTTGGAACTGAGCGCGGCAACAGTCTGGGCAATATTTGCCGCTTGGCGAAAAAGAGATGGAAGATTATCCCCGACTCGGGCATGGAGCCCAGATCAGACTTGGCGCTCGATGGGGACATAATTGTGGAGAGATTGCATCCGAATGAAAAGATTAGGGAGGCGACGACGGTGCTGCAGCGGAAATTCTGATGGAGTGGCAGTCGTGTGACCACGGGTCAGATATGATTGTTATTCGGAACATCGGAGAGACAACTGCTTTCAATGTCGCGGTCCTAGACTTCTCCTGGAGTGCCCTTGGTTGGCACCGGCGCATTCAGTTTCCGTCAATCGATTCAAAGCGAGAACGCAGTTGTGAAGCGCAGTTCGGCAGAACTATCGCTACGGGTCATGGCGAAGTTGGCTATTTGAGAGCCATCCTAGCGTTGTCTGAGCGGCCGGAGACGCTATCTGTGTCTGTCGGATTCGATGACATACACAATAGCCGTTTCCGCCGTCCCTTTAGCCTGGAGACGGCGACTTGCTTACTGGTCGCTTGTGTTGCGCTCAGCTATTCGATTTTGAGACGGGGCTAAGCTCGCCGGTGCGCGACGAAATCCTGGCGGGCGTCTCGACAGTCACCGGGTCCCCTGATGACATCCAGCCAGCGCCGTTCGTTTGGATCACACCAGTGAGAATCCCCAGGCTCGGATCATCGTGGAACAGAAAGCCGTTTTGAGTCGGGTTGGCGCCGATTTTCTGTGTGACTTGGGCTAGACCGTCCGTGGGCTGAGACGCGCTCCCTCTTCATCACGGGAAGCCCGCAAATCAAGCAGCTTTATCAGGAGATCCTCGCTCACTCTCTACCCCACTCGCCGGTTGCAAGCCAGCGAGCACATTCGGGCCCTAGTTCGGCGAGGGCTTTGGCCTCGTATTCCGCCGATTCCTCCGAAGTGAGAGTTGCTCGCCACCGCCCGCTGATGCCCTTGTTTAGAAACGTTTTCGTGCCACCTACCCACAGCGCCCCATGCATGGGAACAATCTTTTCGCCGTGCTCCCGCATCCAGTCGAAAGTGCAGTGCTCGACGATGACATCCCACTTCGTCTCGTCAATCGGGATGTCCAGAAATCGGGCTATCCGGCGTATCTGTTCGGGCATCTCTCTTCGCAGAACGTCGTAGTGGAGCATCAAAATATTTGGGAGATTGCGGATCGCCCACCAACTGCGGACGTTTTCCCAGAAAGGCCAGTACGGGTGTCCGTCCCGTTCCAGCCAGGTGCGCCAGTATTCACGGATGTCAGCCGGAGGAGGCTCCAGCGGAGGGCCTACCCGCCCGGGCCTGTTATTCAAGGCGTTGTACATGACCTCAGATCCGTTCGCATGGTGGTTGTAGAGACTCCATAAGACGTCGCGGCCGTCACGGCCGATGTAGAGGTATTTGGCTTTCGGTGAGTACACCAGGGCATCGACGGGAAGATGAGTCTTCACAAAGCGGCGGTGCGTCTGCGCCTCCACCGCCGCCAGTTTTACCTCCTTCGGCGGCAGCGTATAGTCGATCCACGGAGACATTGCCTGTGTGTCCTGCTCAGTGTCGCCTGCGAAGAGTATCTGTGAAATGATCTGCTGCATCCAGGTTGTACCGGACTTGCCGTAAGTCGAAATGATGATATCGTCGTCCCGAAACTTAAAGTCGTTCCAAATTGTGGAATCAAGGTGCAGCGTGCGCAGTTCTCTGGTCTTTTTGGGCCAAGCCACATCGGCGGCAATCATCCCTTTTCCTCTCCGACTATTCTGCAAGGTCCAGAACCACGCGCGCGCAGGCGCATCTTCTGGGATCGTATTCCTGTCATTAGACTACTGTTGTTTTTCAGGCCGCAACGCGGATGCCCCTACCCCAGGCTGGAACAGCGTTTTGTCACCACTTCATCAGTCAGGGTTTCGACAAAAAATCCAACAACTGGTTCATCAGGCGTTCCCCTTGATCCGTCTCAAAGAGGAACTGCGCGTGGGCCGAGCCGTCCAGGATCACCAGCTCTTTGGGCTCCGGCGCCTTATCGAATTGTTCCCTAACCTTGGCGGCGAGTCCATCACCGCTGCTGGTCACGAATAGCTTCGGGCCGGTAAGCCGCTCGGGCTCCGCCACCGGCATGTGAGCCAGCAGAACCAGGCGATCGACTTCACCGGGCCGCGCGTGGATCAACGCGGTGGCCGCGGCGCCGCCTCCCATGCTGGCGCCAATCACGCTGACGGTCTTGGCACCGTTTTCCCGAAGGTATCGTATCGCCGCCAGAATATCCAGGTACTTCTCGCCGCCACCGGACGAGGATTGATCTCCGCCGTGCGACTTTCCGTATCCGCGGAAATCGATGGCGAGGACGCGGAAGCCGGCCTTCGCAAGAACCTCAGCTTGCTTCGCCCAACTGGCTTTGTTGAAGCGGGCGCCGTGGGCCAGCACCACGGCTCGGTCTCCTGCACCGTACAGATCGCCCCAGACTACACCGCCATCCGGACTGGGGAACGAAACCTCTTTCGGCGCGGCTGTGAGTCCTGTCAACATGAGAGCTGCAATTGCAAACTTGCGCACAAGGGATTGGATTTTACCGGCGTGGGGGGGTGTAGAGATTCGGCACCCGGAAACTGCGATAAGTGCCGGCGCCGTCAGTCTGCTGCGCGTAGACGATCTTGCCATCCGCTCCGATCTCGGTCGCGCGGCTGGAAACAGCGGGCAGATTGATAAAGCCGGATTCAAAACTGAACCCGCCGCCGGAGAGCGATTGCGCGGACCCGATAGCCGGCGAATACACCCCCAAATCCGCGTTCAGTACCAGGGTCGCGGTCATGGACTGCTCATCCAGTTCCCACACCTGGCCACGGTTGTTGGCCTTCGGATCCTTCTTCTTCCGCCGGTCCCCGTCGTCGAAAACGATCAGGCGATTCGAGCCGGGGGGATCGAATCCTACGTCATGCTGGTATGAGAACCACGGGTATGCGTCGTCCGACTTTGTTTTGAAGTCTCCATCCAATCCCAGCCGCCAAAGCACTTTGCCGGTCCCTTTGCCGTCCTTGTAATCGATCTTCACCACCCAGTCCTGCTCTGGTATCGAGATAAGAAGGTCGCCGCTACCGTGAATGTAGCTCAAGGAATTGCTGTGCAGCCAGCCGTTGGCCGTTGCGGCGAGGAAGACTGAGGGACAGCCGTTGCTGCCCGGTCCCAGTTTGCATTTCTCGTCGCCCAGAGACTTGCGGCTCAAGTTCATGTGGTCGAACGAGTTCCAGACCCAAGAAACCTGAAATTCCGTGTCCAGGTCGATTACCAAATCTCCCAGCACATCTACCGGATCCTTGGACCCTTGGGCGCCATCCGGAAACATGCGTTCCAAACCGCTTATGACGAGGGTGTGGCCGTTCGGCAAGCGGATGGCCTCGTGATGGAATCCCGAAACGCATTGCTGGCCATCCTTCATGCATTTGGAGCGGATGCCGCGGCTGGCTAACTGTTCCGCCACGCGGCTGGCATTCGTTTCGCGCAGGGTGTTGCCCAGCAAATCCACCTCCCGGATTACCTGCCAGCGCTTAATGTCGTTCTGGGAATTCGCTCCCTCGGCCAACACCAGAAATCGGCCCCCAGGAACGATACGGGTCAGGAAGGCCGGCGAAGCCATGGTCCAGACTACGTTTCCATCCAGGTCAGTAGCCAGATTATGAAAAGGTTCCCCCACCATGCTGCTGACCAGCAATTGTTCGCGGCTGCGGGCGCTACCGGCGCGCGGTGTGGGAATGCTCACCGGGGGGAACAGGCCGTTCAGGAGGCCTGTATGGAAGGCAATCCAGGCTCCCGATTCCGTGTCCCCGCCGATCATCAGGGGACGCATTTGATAATCGGTGTCGGCCCGCATTGCGGCTACGTAGACGTTGCTGCTGCGACCGGCGCGGCAAGGTTCGGCCGAGGTGTAGCTCGAAAGCGAGTCTCCTACTCTGCGAAACTCTACGCCGAACTGGCTCCCCGCAGAGCAAGGCGGCGCGCTCAGCAGCGCCACCAACGGATGCGAGGTAGATGTAACCACAGGCCGCCCGTCCTTAACGCGGGAAACGATCCGGAAAGGCAATTCCGCCGCGACCGTCTCCATAGTGTCGTTGTTCCGCACCGTGACGCGCACGCGCGCTTGGTGTTCGTAGAGCTCCGGCGACCAAGTGAACGGCATGTCCTGGCTGAAATCCCGGATCATGTGGAAAGCGCCACCGTCGACGCTGACGCTGTATTGGGCCACATAAGTGACCTTGTCGGCTGAATTCTTCAGCCGCGGCACCAGAGTGATGATCGTTCCGACCGGCTGAGACGACGAGAGGTTGGGCAGGAGAGTAACGGTGAGGGGTTCTACATCCGCCGCGAAACCAGCGAACCCCAGAACGAGGAAATGAATAAGCAGTCTTCGCACGATCGGTGCATTATGCCACACTCCCCTGAGATCACAGCCGGGGGTCTTGGACGGGGTGGCGCGGGATCTGCAGGATCAGCAGGAATGTGATGCCGAGCAGGCAGAGATTCACCGAAAAGGCCGTGGAAAGCGCGCGGACAAAAACATCCGTACCGGTCCGGCCGCCCAGGGCGCTGAAGAAGACCGTGCCGATCACGGCCACCCCTGTGGCGAAGGAGCACTGCTGCACGGTCGTTAACACGCCGGACGCCGATCCGGCATCATGGCCCCTAATATTGATGAGGACAGTGCTGATCAGAGTGGGCATCACAAAGCCTTGCCCGGTGCCGTAGATCATCAGAGCAGGTGCTAGTTCGAGGCCCGTCAGCGCCGCGCCGCGCGCGCGCGCCATCCACAGCAATGTCATCAGGCCGCACATCATCAGGACGGCGCCCACATTAATGATCCGGCTGCCGAGCTTCGGCTGCACGCGAACCGATGCCAGCGAGCTACACAGAAAGGCAATCGCAAAAGAACCGAATGTCAGTCCTGCGGCCCGTGCGCTATAGCCCAGGCCGTTTTGCAGGAAGATGGTGGAGATCAAAAAAAAGGACGCCGTGGTGCTAAAGAAACATACAGCGGTGAAAAGGCCGATAACGAAGGAGCGATCGTGGAAAAGCGAAAGCTCCACCAGCGGCGATCCGCCGCGTCGGGTGACGCCTTCTTCGTAGCGCACAAACAGAACCAGCACCAGCACCGACGCCGCCGCGCAGGCATACGTCCATGCAGGCCACCCGGCTTCCCGTCCCTTTACGAGCGGATAGAGCAGCATGGACAGCGACGCAGTCATCAATGCCACGCCTCCCATGTCCAGGCGGCGCGCCGTCGGCGAACGCGATTCCCGGACCGTTCGTCTGGCCGCCAGCAGGGCGATCACTCCTATCGGCAGATTAATCAGGAAAATGGGCCGCCAGCCCAATCCGAAAACATTGGCGCTGACGAGCAAGCCACCCAGCACATTTCCGGAGAAGGATGCGGTGCCTACGACCATGCCGAAAAAACCGAACGCCTTGGCCCGCTCGTCTACGGGGAAGGTCACTTGAATTAATGAGAGCACTTGCGGAAATAACATAGCGGCCATGCTACCCTGCATAGCGCGGCTCGCAATGAGAAAGGCAGGAGTGGGCGCCATTCCACACAAAAGTGAAGCCGAAGTAAACCCGGTGATTCCGCAAAGGAACATGCGCTTTCGGCCGTATATATCGCCCAGCCGGCCGCCGGTGATGAGGAGAACGGAATATGTAAGCCCGTAACTGGCGATCACCAGTTGCAGGTCGGCAAACGAGGCGTGGAGACCCTCACGGATCGAGGGGATCGAAACATTGACAACAAAAAAGTCGAGTGTGACGAGAAATGCGGCCGACAAGGCAACGGCCAGAGAACGCCAACGCCCCGGGTCGATACTGTAAGTGGAAACCGCGGTCACGCTTGTAGTCGCCAATTTGGGAAGTCTCCTGCGAGATCGCCGCCTGACGGCAAATAGGATACTCTACACCTTGCGACTCATCAACCGCCGATCGGCGCTCCGCCGGGGATCTCTCGCCCTGTCGGCGCTCGCCGGAGTGCCGCGTCTCGTGTTTCCGGCCGAATCGACTAGCGTGATCGTTCTTGGTTCCGGCAACCCTATACCGTACCCGCGGAGGTCCGGCCCGGCGGTTGCCGTTGTAGTCGGCGGGCGGGCTTACCTTTTTGATGCCGGCGCGGGAGTGGTCCGCCGCGCCGAAGAGGCCGCCGAACGGTATCGCTTGCCGGCTCTGGCAGCGCCGAATCTGACCAGACTCTTCCTGACGCATTTGCATTCCGACCATACGCTAGGGTACGCGGACGTAATTCTGACTCCGTGGGTAACCGGCCGCCGGGAGGCTCTGGAGGTCTTCGGCCCGATAGGCACGGCTGCCATGACGGAGCATCTCAAGCTGGCCTATAGCGACGACATCGGGATCCGCACCCACGGGCTGGAATATCTGGACTTGGCGGGGCTGCGCGTCAACGTGCACGAGATCTCCTCGGGACCCGTCTATCATGACGCACACATCTCGGTGCGCGCCATCCGTGTGCTACACGGCTCGTGGCCCCACGCTTTCGGCTACGCAATCGAGGCTGGCGGCCGCAAGATTGTACTGTCGGGGGACACGGCGCCGTGCTCCGCGATCGAGGAAGCCTGCCGGGGCTGCGATGTCCTTGTGCATGAGGTTTACTCGGCCGCGCGCTTCGCCCGGTTGCCTCCTGAAGTGCAGAAGTATCACGCCGGCTTTCACACATCCACTTCTGAACTGGCGGCCATCGCGGCGCGGTCGAAGCCGAAGCTGCTGGTCCTGTACCACCAGTTGTACCTCGGACCCAGTGACGGAGTCGATCTGAGGAAAGAGATCCGGAAGAGTTACTCCGGGAAAGTCATCTCCAGCCGCGACCTCGATTTGTTTTAGTGTTCGCGGTGTTGCGCCGTACAAGATCAGCTATTACTAGCTGATTAGTACCGGTTTCGTCGTACAATGCCCGAATGTCCGGCGCCGCAAGTGTGTACGCGATCCGGTCGGAACGTTACGTCCTTGACGACCGTACGGTGCGCGCCTGCAGCAGCGCCTCTTTTCTCGCAGAAGACGGACATACGTCGACTTCCCCAGGAAGAACCGGGACTGGGTGGCGATCCATTCGAGTACGGACCCAGCTTCCCGAAAGCCTTAACAAAGTGTGAGCCGAAACAGCCAGACCTTCGATGTGGCCGCGCTGCTGGATAGCAGTTCCTGGTCGACCTATCAGAAACTGCTGACCGTGCTGGCGGCGTGGGCGGTCATCTTCGATGGTTTCGACATTCAAATCCTCGGCTTTGCCGTCCCCTCGCTGATCCGGGAGTGGCACGTAGCCAGAGGCGACTTCGGTCCGGTGCTGGCGATAGGACTGGCCGGGATGGCAGTGGGCGGTCCGCTGGCTGGCTACTGCGGCGATCGCTTTGGCCGCCGGGCGGCGCTCATCGGTTGCGTGGCAGCTTTTGGCCTGGCCACCGTGGGGACCGCGCTTGTCCACGGGTTTGCGGGACTCACTCTAATGCGTTTAGTAACCGGTATTGGTACCGGCGGCGCCCTGCCGAACGCCAGTGCGCTGACCGCGGAGTTCGCGCCCATGCGCCGGCGTGCGACGGCCGTAAAACTCACACTGGTCTGCTTCCCGCTCGGCGGGATGCTGGGCGGTCTGCTGGCCGCGTGGGTGTTGCCGAGATTTGGGTGGCGGGGGCTCTACACGGTCGGCGGCGCCTTGCCGCTGCTCTTAGCGGCGGTCCTTTTGGCGCTGCTGCCCGAATCGCCGCGATTTCTGGCAAGGCGGCCTACGCTGTGGCCGCAGCTCGCCAGCCTGCTGACCAGGATGGGGCACGCCCTACCAGCCGGCGCCGCGTTTGAAGACCGTGCAGAACGCGGAAGCGCGGATCGTGCTTCGCTGCGGACATTGTTCAGTTCCGGGCTCGCTCGCGATACAGCGGGATTGTGGATCGCTTTTTTCTTCAGCCTGGGATCCGTTTACCTGATATTCGGCTGGCTGCCGGTGATGCTGACCGCGCAGGGTCTGAATCTCGCCACAGCCAGCACCGGGCTGGCCGTCTACAATTTCGGTGGAGTACTCGGCGTATTGCTGTGGGCCATGCTAGTGACCAAACTGGGGTCGCGCAGGCCGCTGCTATCCGGTGCGCTGGCTTGTGCCGGAAGCGCGGCGGCGTTGCTGGTGGTCCCGATTCAGGCGCACGGGGATCATGTCCTGCTGATCATATGCCTCGGGATCAACGGCCTGCTCGCCAACGCTGTCCAGACCTCCATGTACGCGCTGGCGGCCCACGTGTACCCCACCAGCATGCGCGCCACCGGAATAGGGTACGCGGCAACCATCGGGCGATTAGGAGGCCTGCAGACTTCGCTGTTCGGTGCGTACGTCATTCAGGCTGGAGCCAAGACTTACTGGTCTGTATTGGCGTTCGCAATGGTGTGCGCTTTCGCCGGCCTGGCTTCGGTGCGCAGCCACTACCCGGCGATTGGGAGACTCGAAACGGATGTTGCCACCGCTTCGATGAGCTTACCGCTCAATGACCCGAGCCAGGATAGCGTCTAAAGCCTCAATGGCTGGGCAATCAGCCAGCGCCTGAAGCAGGTTTCCGGCGACGTCCTTCAGGTGAGCGACGGATCGCTCTACCCGGCTTTGCACAAGCTGGAACAAGAGGGCTGGATTACCGCCCGAGTGGAAGCCCTGTGAGAACAACCGCCGTGCCAAGTTCTACTCGCTGACGCGACTCGGCCGCAAGCAACTCGCAAGAGAGGCTGCGAACTGGACCAGGCTCTCTGATGCCATTTCACAGGTAGCGCGACTCGCGGAGGCTTGAGAAATGCGCCTGGAACACTGGTTCTACACCACGCCACTAAGGTTGCGCTCGCTTTTCCGCCGCCGGCAGGTCGAGACGGAGGTGGACGAGGAGTTGCGGTATCACCTGGAGCGAAAAATTGAGGAGTATACCGCTCAGGCCTGGCTCCCGAGGAAGCACGGTATTCCGCTTTCCGCGCCATGGAGGCCTGGAACAGCGAAAAGAAGAATGCCGCGACATGCGGCGGGCGAGTTGAGAGCGGGAGGTATCCCGCCAGTGTTCATTGTCGCCGCGCTTGCCGAAATAGCCGTCAGTACCGCCAAGCTGGACTCCGCCCATACGGACGCCGAACTACAAGCGCCTCTCAGCGTCGCGGCTCATTCCAACACAACCGGTCCCGTTGCCGAGCAGTTTCTCGATACCTTTATCGACCGGCGGCCTTTCTCCTGACGCAATGGGTCGAATATCTATAGTCCCGTCCGAACGCGAGCGACCACTACGAGGGCGTGTTCTGAGTTTTAATAACGAGTGAGCTGCGAAGTGGTGGGCTTTCCTGGAAGGCCGGTAAAGCCGCTATCGCAGCGTACGGGACGACTAATCCATGGATAGCTGGTGGAATTTCTTTTGCTTGTGCGGTTCGGCGGCGGCGACCCTCACAGGGCTCATGTTTATCGCCGTTCCGTTAGGTTCCGCATTGATCAGGAAAGATAATCTTGCGGAAGTGAATGTTTTTCTCTCGCCGCTCTGCTTCCACTTTCTCCACGTGTTTTTTCTCTGCTGTATGACTGCCGTCCCTCGGGCTCGAAACTCATTAAGCCCTCTTCCAATCCCGGCACCCGCCGCGAATTAGGGCCGGTTAACTGGTCGCACCCCGCGTACGCCAGTCGCCACATCGTCGCGCGCAACGACTCGGAAATTATCAGGGTGAGCCTGGCCGCTAACTAGCCGCTCACTCTCGGTGAGCCGTATCGAAACGTGCTCCAAACGATTCGGGCCTGAGGTCGGCAATATGAAGAAGCAAGGAGCCAACGCGCTATGACTCGAAGCGAAGTCGGGACCATAATTCCTCCCGCCATTTGCCGCTGTAACGGTCACCCGTTACATCTCAGGGCTCGATTGCGGGCAATCATATCACGCCACCAAGAAAACGGCGCGAACCCGAGATCTTTCCGATCCGTTGTAACCTTCCATCCGCTCTTAATTTTGTTGGGGCAGTCGGTCCAGACGGCGACGGTGCGCGGCATCCGACCATCTGCGGAATCGCCTTGGGGCAACAACGCCGTCTTGCGTCCGTCCGAAGGCTCCCATGCGCACTCACGCCCGCGCCACCCGCTAGACGCGTGGCCATGGTCTCGCTCAGCAGGAGGACGGAAGTCGCTCTGCTCCGGCCCGCCAAGCAGGAAGTCCGCAGCCTTCACAGGGTAACTCCCGAGGGATAAGATGTGAGTGTTGATCGGAGGAGCGGTTATGAGTACCAGAATTATCCCGCTGCTTTTCGCCTCTGCGCTGTTCATTGGCGCGGCAACAATGCCGACGTTTCCGTCGTTGTCAATGAATGTTGGGGTGCACGAGGCGACCATTGTCTTCGGCCCACCCACAGCTACGCCGAGTGTAACAGGTGCGGCGTTTTCCGCCGATCAAGTTTTAGAGTATACGACCACCCTGGCGGATGGGACCCCCAAAATGCAAAGCAGTGTGATCAGCCACCTGTTTCGTGATTCGCAGGGCAGAATAAGGGTGGAACAAGCGTTGAAGGCGGCTCCGATCTGGACCACGGAGATTTTTGATCCGTTGGAAGGCTTCGCTTATATCCTGGACCATCAGCAGAAGGTTGCCCACAGGATGGCCATGCAGCCATCTCAACCACAGCCGATCGAAGCCAACGATCGTGGTGTAGTAACGCAAACGACGACGGAAAAACTGGGCCCACGGACAATCGAAGGAGTCCTCGCCGAAGGGACGCGAACAACAACGACCGTCGCCCCTGGCCCTGCAGGCAACAGTCATCCCGCATCATTGACATTGGAGACGTGGGATTCGCCAGAATTGAAGCTGACCGTGCTTACCAGAAGCAGCAATGGATACACCAGCAAGCTGACCCATCTCAGCCGCGTTGAACCAGACCACACGCGGTTTCAGCCTCCGGCGCTTTACACCGCAGTTGACGAAAAAGACTCGTTTACGATGACAGTCAAGTTCCGTTAGCGCCGGTTCCCGCGACGTGTTGCTCGGCGTGGCGACATCGTCACCTGCGCACTCGAAAGTAATCTTACTTTGATGAAAACCCCCTTGCCGCGGACTTGGACACCCAAAGCCCCTGCAAGTCTTGATGTAGTCCATTGACGCGTGCCGGCATACGTGCTCGACGTGATTTCCGACGATGCATCACGCGCCCGGCCACATGGCAAACGGAGAGAGCTCGAAATCTCTACTCCCACTTCAATACGATCATGGGGTCCAAGCGTGCGGCCCGCCATGCTGGGAGATAGCTGGCTACTAGAGCGATTCCGAGAAAGACGATCGAGACGGCCACATACGTAATCGGATCGATGGCACTCGTGTTGTAGAGCATGCCCACAATGATCCGGCTGATGGCCAGTGCTCCGGCGACTCCGATTAAGACCCCCACAAAGCCCAGCCGGAGTCCTTGCCCGACAACTAGGCGCAGCACATCGCGGGGCTGTGCGCCGAGGGCCATACGGATTCCCATTTCGTGGGCTCGCCGCTCCGCAGCGAAGGCTACCACTCCATAGATGCCGATCGCCGCGAGCACGAGAGCGAATGCCGCGAATACCGCCAAAGCGATGACATTGAATTGCTGCGGAGCGATCGAACCCGCCAGGCGTTGCTCCATAGTCCTCGTATCATAGACCGGTTCTTCCGGCGCGACCTCGCGCAGTGCGTTGCGCACTGCCGGGATCAGCGAGCCCAAGCCCGCGTGACTACGGATTGCGAAAAAGGTCCATGGAGGCGTACCGCCCTGATATTGCGGAAGGTAAATTTCGCCTCTTCCCGCAGCCGCCAGGTTGTCATGCCTTACGTTCCCGACCACGCCGACTATTTCATAGTGCTGACCATCGATCACCAGATGCTGACCTAATGGATTCGCGTTTCGCCAATATCGGCGTCGCAAGGCGTCATTGATAATGGCTACCCGAGGCGTCGCCCGTCTGTTGTCGGTTTCCGTAAACGCATGGCCCTCAAGGAGCGGGATTCGCATTACCTTAAGGTAAGAGCTGCTTACAACCCTGCGATCCGAGTCACGAGATTCGCCGGGAGCAGCGGGAAGTCCGGCGATATCGAACGACGTGGAGGTACGCGATCCGCTGAATGGCAGATCGTTTATCGCCGCAGCGTCTTCCACGCCGGGTATTGCCTGGATGCGATCGACCATTTGCTGATACAGAACCGCACGCTCGCGAGAACCAGGATATTGCGAGTCCGGAACGGAGACGCGAATTCCGAGGACGTTCGCCGGGTTGAAGCCCGGATCGACCCGTTGGAGTTGCCAGAAACTCTTAATGAGCAGGCCGGCACCGGTCAATAGCATCACGGAAAAGGCCAGTTCCGAAACCACCAGTACACTGCGAAGCCGGTACGAGACACCCAAGGATGTTTCCCACCCGCTCTGCTTCATCGCAGTAATCACATCGATTTGGGAGGCACGGAACGCCGGAAGGAGTCCAAATAGCACGGAAGTAAGTACAGACGCGACCGCCGTGAAGGCGATGACATTTTCGTCGATACGAATTCCCTCCGTGCGCGGCACGATGTGCCCATGTCCTCCGGCCGCCATAAGGAGACGAATTCCCAACGGGCTGAGAGCCAATCCCAGCAACCCGCCGGTTGTACCTAGGATGAAACTTTCAGTAAGCAGTAGCCGGATCAAGCGCGGACGACCGGCCCCCAGGGCAGCTCGAATCGCAAATTCCTTCTCGCGCGTGGCAGACCGAGCAAGCAGAAGATGGGCGACATTGGCACAGGCGATGAGCAGGACCAACGTCACCGCCACCCATAGAACTAACAGTCCGCGTCTAAAGCTGCCGACCATCTCCTCCTGAAGTGGCACGAGCGTCACAGCGCTGCCCTGGTTCGTATCGGGATACTGCTGCTCAAGCCGGTGCGCGATGGCGCTCATTTCTGCCTGCGCCTGTCCTACCGTGACGCCCGGCCGCATTCGCCCAACTGCAAATAGATAATGATCTCCGCGGCTTCTGGACTTCAGGTCGAATGCGGGCGTAGCCCATAAGTCGGTTCCGAGCGCCGGAAACCGAAAACTGGTCGGCATCACGCCGATGACTGTGAACGGCTCACCATCGAGCGTAATCCTCTTGCCGACGATGTGGGGATCGGAGTTGAAGTGCGATGTCCATCCTTTGTAGCTCAGTACAACGGAAAGGGAGCCAGGACGATCGTCTTCGGGCGAAAAGGTTCGACCGAACTGCGGCGGTTCCTGGAAGACCCGAAAAAAGCCGCTCGATACGAGAGCCGCATCCATTCGTTCCGGAACTCCATGTGTGACGAGAGCCAGGCTTTCATGTTCATAAACAGCCAGTTGCGCCAGACTCTTGCTCTGCTTCTGCCAGTCCGTAAAGTTCCAGGGCGAAACGGTTTCTTGAACCTCTCCGCGCGCAGGATTGGCCTCCCAGATCTGCACCAATTGGCGGGGGTCGGGGAATGGTAGGGGCCGGAGTAGCACCGTATTGATGACGCTGAAGACGGCGGCATTCGCGCCGATACCCAAGGCCAGGACGAGGATCAGCACAACCGTGAAGCCTGGATTACTTCGCAAGTGCCGAGCTGCGTACCGCAGGTCAAGGGAAAACTGATCGAACATGTTACCCATTATTCTTCAAGACGCACGCCTCTGTGTCGGCGTGCACTCGGTAAGTCTGTGTTGCCTATTCAGATTACGAGAACCCCGTTTCGCACCAGGTACACGCCCAATATGCCCGGCTGGCACGCCCGACGAGCAGATGTGCCGCCAATCGCCGCGACACCGAGTCCGTTTCGGGGAAGGGTTGGGCGGCGGTTCCGAGGGATCACACGTCCTCGAACCCGTTTCTGGAGAGCGATCAAATGAGACGAACCGTTAAACTATATCCTGAGCCCTCAAACGACGGAACCAAGCCACCGTCGCGCCCACAAAAAGCCCCGTTCCAAGTCCAAACGCCGTTATGGCAGCGCGGTTCGGCCCTAGAGCCGTTTGCGGCCTGCTCGGTGCCGCATTCAGCCGAAACCTCATCGGCGACGTGTCCGCGAATTGGAGGTGCCCTTCGATTAGTCTGCCCACGAGGTCGATGGTAGTCTGCTGTGCCTGCGCTCCATCCGCATAATCAAACGATACCTCGAAAGAGGTCGGGCTCCGCAGAACAACACGGATATCTGAGCGCATCTTCTCGACTACCTCGTCCATCGACTTATTCGCCCGTTGGCTCTCGTACAAATGTTGCTTCTCGATGATAGTCATCAGCGAGTCCCGGCCCAACGCTTTACGCGCCAACCGTTCGAGTTCGGCTCGGTACCCCTCCAGGGCCGCGGCCTGTCCTTGCTCGTTTTGGAGAGTAACTCGTGCCTCCGAACGATATTTGTCCCGCAATGTGAAAGATAGGGCGGCGGCCAACAACGCCCCGGCCACTCCAAAAACGGCCACATGTTTTCCAAGCATCCCGATTGTTAGGTGCATTTCGAGCGCTTCCTTAAATACATCGAAGAAATCGTGCCAACCCGGTTTAATCTCCTCCAGCAGAGCATCGAATTCGGTCCGATAACGCTGACGCCAAGATGCTGGATAGAGCCAGACGAGCAACCCGATGAACCATTTCATGCGTGCTTTAGCCTGGTTAACCCGGTTTTGACAACCTCATCGAGGTTGGCCAATTGAGCCGCAAAATGTTTCTTTCCGGCAGCCGTAATACAGTAGGGCTGCCGACGGTCCCGCGATTTCAATGGATGAATCCACCCGCGTTGCTCCAAGCGGGTAATAGCTCCATAGAGAGTTCCCGGTCCCAACCGGACGTTCGCGAACCGTTGAATATCTTCCATCATGGCGTAGCCGTGTTTGTTGCCATCAGCCAAGCTCGCCAGCACGAGAAGAACTGGATCACTCATGTTTATTACGCACCGCGTAATATCGTACGACGTAGTATAGGCCATGTCAAGAGGGCGTGCCTCAAGGAAACGGGAAGTCCGGTTCTATTCATTTGGGCGCCACCCTCCGCCGGCAGCCTCGATTTACTCAAACGCCGTTTCGAGATCAGTGAAACAGAAGTACGGGTTGGCGACTACGCTCAAGTGCATTATTTCCGTATTGCCATCAGCCCGAAAGGCGACAGCTGCAGGTTTGTCGATACTCGGTTACGCCACATGCCTGTTACGCCACATGCCTTGACCTTCGACCTATCATGGGCTATGCTGACCGGTAGAAGGTTGGGGTATTGATGTCTTCATTGCGTTTTCCCATTCCGCAAGGCACGCTGGACATGTTGATTCTGCAGATTCTGTCGCTGGAGCCGATGCATGGCTATGGAATTGCCCAGCGACTGCACCAGATCTCGCGGACGGTGGTCAAGGTGAACCAAGGCTCTCTCTATCCCGCGCTGCACAGGCTGGAGCAAAAGGGATGGGTGCGGGCCGAATGGAAACAATCGGAAACGGGGCGCGACGCGAGGTTCTATTCCTTGACGGCTTCCGGGCGCAAGCAGCTCGCCGCTGAAAAAGATAGCTGGACACGCTTAGCCGGAGTGGTTCAGCTCATTTTCAATGAGGGCAGCCGATGAGACAACTGGTGAATTGGTTCCGACACAAGAGGCTGGAAGATAGCCTGGACTGCGAGCTTCGCTACCATATCGAGCGAGGAACCAACGATTTCGAGCGAACCGGGCTGTCGGCAAAGGAAGCGCACAGGCAGGCTCTGCTGGAGCTGGGTGGCGTCGCGCAAACTCAAGAAGAAGTGCGGGACCCTCGGGTACGCCGAACGGCTTCGCAGGAAACGGGAAACGGCTGCGTCTGCGACCGAACGTGCTCAAGAGATCAATGCCGACTACGCGCCCAGCCCCGCATGCCCAACAATCTGGATCAGTCATCGTGAACGCTTCAGTCGATTTGATCCATCGCACGGCCTGAATCGCATCCATGATTTAGAAAACCTGTGCGAGAGTTTTTGGCACGCCGTCAAGTCCAACAAATCCCGGCCTAATCTTAGATCAGCTCAGCAGCGTGTCTAAACGGAATGGTTTCGGCACATTTGGCAGGTTGTACGCGGCCAACTTTCTCCAACGGGACTTCGCGTTCCTTTGGGTTCCAATTCAACCCCGTAGCGCTTCAACGGAGTGGGGCTCCGTTCGGCGAGGGCGCCTGATCCTACCGATTTCTCAAACCGCCAGTGCAGGTTGGTGTATACTCCGACAGCGGTCAGTCCAGGAAAAACCACAGGTTTAGAGATGTAGGAGGAAATGCGCATGCCACAGGCAAAAATCAATCCCTGGAAGTGGCAGGACCAATACGGGTTTTCGCAGGCGATTGAGGTCAGTGGCGCCAGCCGGTTGCTATTCTGTGCGGGCCAGATCGCCCTTGATGCAGACGGTAAGGTGAAGTGTGCAGGCGACATGCGTGGGCAGATTGAAGCTGCAATGAATAACGTGGAAGCCGTACTGGCAGCCGCGGGTTTATCGCTTGCGCACGTCGTCCGGCTGAACTATTACACAACCGATGTGGATGGCTTGGTCACTCATTACGATGTGATCAAGTCGCGTCTCGCTGCTGCGGGGTGCCAGCCGTCTTCCACTCTCTTGGGCGTCAAACAATTGGCATTCCCCGAATTGCTCATCGAAATAGAGGCGACGGCGGCTGAAGAGCAGAGAGGCACCCCACGGGTAGCTTTGGCCAGTTCTCCTGGGGTGTCCTTGCCTGAAGTGGGGCAGGTGGGAGCGGTGTAGCCGGCCAAGTCCAAGGAAGGCTACACGGAAGTTCACCCCAAACGGGGATCGTGGAGATCATAGCCCAAACCACTTCCCCGCGTCGACGACGCGTCAGGAGGCCTGCTATAGGGCGGACGTCGTCCGGCTTTAGGCGCTTCGTAGCCTTATGGCGAATCTCTGCTTTAGCAGCCGCCGGTTGTCGGCTTTATAGCTCACACCTTCCCGACTGGTTTGCCAGTCCAGGCTTCCCAATCGTTGCGTCAAGTTGAAGGCGATCGTGTCGAATCTACAGCCACACAGTGAATCCAAGAATTCACTCTGTGGCTGTAGATTCGACGTCTTCAACCTGACGGGAAACGATAGCTAACACGATTGAGAAGCTGGGCTGGCAAACCATTCGGGAAGAGTGTCAGCTATAAGCTGACAACACGGCTGCCAAAGCAGAGATTCGCCATGGACAGGTGTACCATGACTTTCAAGCGATTTTTTCACATCTCCCCGGCCGCGTGTTTTCCAGCTTCACCAGAGACGAACCCGCCCATCGGGCCACAGTTCTGATTCATGCCTCGCATGGCTCGTGTGGTCTTGGCCGAAACGCCGTACCATATCACGCAGAGCTGCGTCAGCGCAGCGAATTGACCAGTCGACCAAAGCGCACACAACACAATCGTGGGACGTCACGTAGACCCGTTAATCGTTGTCGCCATCGCTAGCGCGCGGCGTACTAACTATCGCCGACGTATCCTTCCACTCCCATGAACTCGAGCGGGCCGGCAGATCATGGACGCCGGCGTACTGGTTGCGGACGGCCTGCGTTTTCGCGGCCCAATCGCCGAGCGGGTATAGGAGCTGGCGATAGATCAGGTATGTCATGTCCACGGTGCGGACCGGGAGGTGATCTTTAACGTCATCGACCTTGTCGACAAACTGGCGGCCGTTGGCCTCAGCCACGCGCGGGTACCAGGTCTTGTACCAAGTCGATACGGCAGTTGAGAATGCCTGGTTCCGCTGCTCGCGGATGTTCTCGGCAATATCGAGAGCACGATCAAGAGCCGCCACTGCGCGCTTGCCATCACCTTTCGCCCCCGCGGCCTGTGCCGCCTGTAGAGCCGTTTGGATGCGCGCGAGGTCAAGCAGCATCTCGATGTTCTGCCGGTAAAGCTGTGCGATCCCAATGTAAAGCTCCAGGTTGTAGCGGTTGAACTGCACCAGCCGGAGATTCTGGTGCAGCAGGTCCAGCAGTTCGTCGTTCTCTGCGAGGAAGCGCCCAGCCAATTGCAAACGGCGTTCGCTCCGCGCAGCCCAGTCGTCACTCAATGTAAGAACACCCGCCGAAGGCACCGGCGGCAGCGGCAGTGTCTGGTCCTGGGCAGGTTGTGGCGGATGGTTGATGCGATCCCAATCGCCCCAGATGGGCGGGCGAGCATCGGACGCCACAGTCTCCCAGCTCTCCTTCCAAAACTGCCCCTGTTCACTCATGAGCTGGTAGATACGTCCCATGCCGCTTGCGCCAGGCCCGTAAAAGAGCGGATAGAACAGATTGATGAGCTCCTGTTCGCCCGCAGCCTTGGGGTGCCAACCTGCCGCTGAGCCGGTCGCATAGCCCAGCCACATCGCCTCGGGATGAATTCCCGTGTCCGCCCAGCCGGCGACAAATGTCCCCATCAGGTCGGCGTTTTTCCGCGCGGGTGCGTTCTCGATCGTGTCGAGCATTTGGCCCACATAACCGGGGCCGTGATCCACCGCTTCATAGCCGCCGCCGGATCGGCTGGGAATGTGGTCCGCCGCCGGCAGCATGTAATAGTTCGAGAACAGGAACTCCTTCCAGCCCACCGTGGAAGTGAAGATCATTTGCCGGATGCCGTGCGCTTTGAACACCGGGTCAAAATCCGGCCCATAGACCTCAGCGTTCACCATGTAGTTTGGTAGCGACGCAATGTCATCAGGCTTCATGGGGTACTCGCCCCAGAACAACACCGTGCGGCCGCGGTCATGCAGGTAGCTCGCAGTCTTGCTCACAAACTCTGCCAACAATTTGCCAACACTGCCTTTTTCTTTTGCAGAATCCGCTTCATTGCACTGGTCATTTTTCGCGAGCCCGACATAATAGGGCTCGTCGGTGGAAAGCACAAAGTATTTTCCGCCCTTGTTGGCGTCCAGCAGATCCCGGAACATTCCGGTGAACAGCTTGTAGGTTTCCGGATTGGTTACGCAGGCCTCGTAGTTACTTTCCGGATACTCGCGCAGAGGCGCGTATTCCGGATGCTTCAGGATAAAAGCGATATGCCCAGGTCCGTCCAGATAGGGAATGATCTGGATGTGGTACTTGAGACCGTAATCGGTGAGTTCCTGAAGCTCGGCGGGGGAAAGGGCGTAAGGTTCGACCAGCGGCGCCGCGCTCTTGTACTGGAAATGGCCTTCGAGTTTGATGGAGAAGCCGTTGATCTTATAGAAGGAGGCCTGGCGCACCGCCTGCTTCAGGATGGGCAGAGGCTCGAGGTGATGAGCGTCGTCCCAGTAGATGATGCGCATCTCAAGATCGGGCCAATCGGTGATCTCGCCCTCCGGGAACAGCCAGCGGCCCGCTCGCGGCTTCAGCAACTGCACGAGTGTTTGCACTCCATAGAACAGTCCCTGCGCTGCATTGGCCGACACACGGATTTCCTGCGGCCCTAAGGTGAGCCGGTAGGCTTGCTCGGCGATAGTGTCTCTGTTCTGATCAGTGGCTCCGTCGAAGGCGACGGATTTTGGGGCCATGGCCAACCGGATTACACCTCGACCGGAGACGGCCTCCGCAAGGCGCAGGCCACATCGCTCGCTCAACAATTCTTTCAACGACTGAACCGCGACGTCGGCCATTTTCACGCCGGGTTCCACCACTACCTGCCATCCTTCCGTCAGAACAAAATCCTGCGGTCCCAGCGTTACCTTTTGCGGAATCGGGAGAACGGTGTACCCGCGTGACGTCAAAGGAGAAAGCGTATCGGCTCGGAGGGGATGGATGACAAAAAGCAAAAGTAGGGCGGCTAGCTCTGGCGTGCTTCGTCCTCGCACGAGGACTTCGAATCGAAACATCGGCTTCATCCTTTGGATTTGGAATGGCGGATCGCCTCCGGATTATAACGTTAACCTTCGCACGGTCGCACGATGCAGATAGGATAATAGGTTCTTCACAATGGCTGTTTTACCTCTGATCTGGATACTCGTATTGGCTCCGATCAATATGCAGCAGTCGCTGTTGTCGCATGCGCAATCTCTCCTCAAAGAAGGCAAAGCACACGACGCGCTACCCATCCTGCTGGAATTGCACGGCTCGGAGCCATCCAATGCGAATGTTTGCCAGCAGATCGGGGTTGCCTACACCCAGTTGCAGGAACTGGGTAAGGCCGAAACTTTTTATCGCCAGGCGGTACGCCTGAATCCGGAATTCTGGGCCGCCCGCAAAAACTTGGCCACAGTGCTGTGGTTCCTCGATCGAAAGGGGGAATCGGAGCGCGAGTTTCTGGCGATCACCAAAGTTCTTCCGGCGGATGCCGTTCCGCATCTATATCTTGGCTTGGCGGCCTACGGGCGGCACGCCTTCCCCCAAGCTAAGATACAGTTTGCGAAAGCAGGCACGTTGGCAACCGAAAACCCGGAGGTCCTCCCGGCCGTTCTGGAATCGTACCTCGCAACGCGCGACATGAGCTTTCCGGGGAAAGTCATGGAGCAGTTGACCCAGACTAAAGACCAGGATCCGGCGCTGGTATCGCGTATCGGTGCGCTCTTTTCGCAGTACGGTTACCATGACCGTGCGGCCACCGCGCTGGAACTGGCGTACCGTGCCTATTCCCGCGCGACCGATATGAATCCAAATTCGGATGACGGCTACGTCGCGTTCGCGGAATTTGCGTTGGCTCATGGGAACAACGATTACGCCTTGCAGGTGGTGGCGCGCGGTTTGGACCACATGCCCGAATCCCCCGTTCTGCTATTCGAACAGGGAATTCTCTGGGCGATTAAAGGCGATCGTAGCCAAGCCGAGAACAGCTTTGTGAAAGCCAGCCGGCTTAGGCCGGCCTGGAACCTGCCGCTGCTTGCCCTTGGCGTCTCGCACTTGGAGTCCGGAGATGCCAACCAGGCTGCACTTATGTTTCAAAAAGTCTGCATAGCGGATCCGCGCGATTCACGCGCCCAGTATCTCTACGCAACAGCCCTCTCTCGGGAAAGCGGCGCGATGCCCGGTGAGACCCGGGCGGCGGCTATTTCGGCTCTGCTCAAGGCCATCGAAATCAAGCCCAATGATTCACGGTCGCATATTTTGCTCGGACAGCTATATCTGCAGGCGGGTAAGGCGAATGCCGCCGCACAGGAATGGCAGACCGCGCTGAAGATCGATCCCGAGAACAGCAAGGCCCTCTATCAGCTTGGCTTGCTATACCGGAAACAAGGGAAAACGGCTGAGGCCGAACACCTGCTTCAAAAGTTTCAGCGGATTAAGGCGAAGGAGCGCAGTGAAGAGGAGAGTCTAGTTCAGATTCTTAGAGTAACGCCCGAAAAGCGACCTTAGCGGCTCATCGTGCCCAGCAATTCAAGCACCCGCCCGCGGTAATGCGCGTCGTCCTTGAGCGCCCGGAACCGGTCGAGTTCCGCTTTGGCACTCGCCGCGTTACCAGTTCGCTGATACGCGAGGCCCAGTCGATAGTGCGCGGCCGCAAGCTGAGGATCGAGGCGAACCGCCGCCTCCAGGGCGCTGATGCCCCGCTCCACTTTGCCCTCAGCCACTGCAATCAGGCCCAGCTCGTAGTAAGCCTCGGCGAAATCCGGATAGATGCGCAGCGCTTGGTTCAGGCTCGCTTCGGCTCCCCGGTAATCGCCGCGGCCGCCGGCTTGTTCGTGTGCGTATTGGATGGCGGCGAAATGATAGTAGGCCCATGGGTCGTGAGGAGCGCTCTTTAAGTACCTGGTGAATGCAGCCTCGATGACCGCCTGAAAGCGTTGCGCGGAGTCGTAGGCCTCGCCCAGCAGAAAGTAGGCGGTCGCGGAATCCGGTTTGAGCTCGACCGCCGCCAATAGAGCTTCAGCGGCGCCCGGGTAATCACCAGCCAGATAGCATGCCGAGCCCAGACCGATCCGCAATTTCCATGATTTGGGCAGATCGGAAACCGCAGCGCGGAATGCTGCGACCCCCGTCTCCAATTTCCCGTGTCGCACGAGCGAGTTTCCGTAGTTGAAGCGGTAGTCTTCATTCGCGGCGTCGCGGCGCGCTGCCTCCAGGAAGGCGCGCTCGGCGCTGTCGGCATTCGCGCGCCTCTCTTCCACCGTGCCAAGAAGATCGAAAGCTTCCGCCGTACCCTGCAAGCCGATTACCGTTTGCAGGATCTCGGCGGCGCGATCGTACTCGGCGGCTTGAAAGCAGGCGAGAGCGAGGTTGTAGCTCACCTCGTAGGATTGCGGAAAGGCCGCGCGCACCTCATCCATCAGCGGGATGGCGGCCGCAGACTCACCGTGTTGCGCCAGCAGAGTAGCAACTTGGAACAGGCGGGGATCCCGCCGGTTCAGCAGCCCCTCGAGTTGCCGGGTGGTCTCGTGAGCATCGCCGGCCTTATGAAGCATGAGCTGGCTTTCCAGTATTCCTATCAAGGCGGGCACATCGCCGCGACTCGAATTCGTTACCTTCTTAAAAAGAAGTAGCGCATCCGCTGGTGAATCTTGCGCCAGGGCGATGAGACCCAAGTTGTAGTTTGCCGCCACGTTGCCGGGATTCAATTCCAGCACCTTCCGGAAAGCACCGGCAGCTTCCGCTAAACGCTTCTCTTGCAGATACGTCGAGCCCAGATACGCGTGCGCCTGATAGTTGCCTGGCGCAAGCGTCACGGCGCGCGCAAAATGCTTTTCCGCCTTAGCGAAATCCGACTGCATGGTGGCGATGAGACCCAGCAGAATCTCGGCGTCGCCCATCTGGGGGTCGGCCGCCAAAGCGTTCGCTGCAGCAGCTTGGGCGTCCTCCCACTTCCGTTCCTCGAAAGATTTCCGAGCCTGCTCAAAGTATTTGCGCGCCTGGGAGTTCTCGAATGCGATCGCGGAAACCGAGCAGAGCAGGGCTATTCCGACCGCCCAACCAGACGTCATGAGTCCGAATGTATCACGATGGGTTAGCGAGCCTGCTGCCGTTGCCATCCATCTCAATCAAGACCCGCGGCGGGCGTCATCGATCCGGCCGTATCCGGGGTATACTGCTTGCGAAACTATGCGCGTTTCAACAAAAAGAAAAAGAGCAAGGGCAAAAATGTCTACGCGACTCGGGCTGGTTTTTTTGATGCCCTTAAGCATCTGGGGGCAGCAATCCTGCGCCGCAGATGCGCGTCTGGGCCGTGGCGCGATTCGTTCCGGATCGATGCCACGACAGGCCGGGCTTTCGAGGCAAACTCGCTGGTTTTTCCGGACGCACCTGGTGGCAATTACCGGGAATCGAGCATGCTCTGGGACGGCGCGCGCAAGCGGATCTCGGTCAAAGCCGCTCGCAATGAGATCGTGTCGTTTCAGGTGATCGTCGAGCGGGCCGCCGGTGCGCCACTTACCGGGGTAGACGTGAAAGTCGGCGACCTGGCCGGGCCCGGCGGGGCCAGGCTGCCGCACGACAGCGTCGAGCTTTTCAAAGAATGGTATGTGAACATCACCAGACGATCCGCGCAGGACTATTCGCTCGGCACGGGCTGGTATCCGGACGCTTTGATCCCGTGCACGCATTGGACGGGCAAGCTATTCCCAAAATCTTACATTTTGCCCTTTGATGTCCCCGATCTGCTGAACAACATCGGTCCGGAGCAACAGAACCAGGCCGTGTGGGTGGATGTGTACGTGCCCAGGGACCGCCGCCAGGCGCCGCCGGGAACCTATGAATCCACCATAAGGTTTCCTCCGATTCGGGCGATCGGGTGGGTCTTTCGCTGAGCCTCAGCGTTTGGGATTTCGCGCTGCCCGAGGAAACGCACCTTGCCGGCAACATCCACACCGATACCGAGATCCACAATCTGGCGCCGGAGCTGGAAGTGAAGTACTACCAGATGATCCGCCGCCACCGGCTGGCGATGGGGGTATTGGGCTACGCGCCGGATACGACGGTGAAGGGATCCGATATTCAGTTCGATTGGACCAGCTATGATGCGCGGCTGGGCAAATACCTGGACGGCAGCGCCTTCACGGAAAAATACGGTTACTCGGGTCCCGGGCTACGGAGTTCCGACGTGAACTGCTGATTCTCCCCTTTGATGCTTACCCAACCAACGATTATTACAATTCACGCCACGTGGGCTGGCCGTATGGCAAAGAGTGGAAGTTCTACCGGCCATGGCCGGTAGAACTGCCTAAGGGCGGCGTTAACGAAGAATACGGAGAAGTGTGGAAGAAGGCATTCCATGCGTTTCAGGACCATTTCGATCAGCATCCAGGGTGGAACCGCACCAAGCCCATCGTTTTCCTGCTGAGCCTGGATGAGTCGTATGACGACGCTTCTGTCGAGAAAATGCTTTACTATGGCCGGCTTCTGAAAGAATCGGGCGCTAAGCGGCTGAAGTTCCGCATCGACGGTTCCTACCCGATGGACACCATGGACCGTTTGGCCGATGTGGTGGATATTTCCATTCTGGGTGTTCGCAGCTACGTGCCGGATCGCGTGCAGCAGTTGCGCAAGAAAGGCGTGGAAGACTGGTTTTATACCGGCATGGGCAAGACCGACGGCGATCCGCTGGGCTGCCGCGCGCTAGGCTGGGTTTCGTGGAAGTATGGGGCGCGTTCGTGGACCATTTGGGAATTCGACTTCAACTCACTGCGCGCGTGGATGTACCCGGAGACGTATGTCGAACGCAACGGCGACGTCCAGAATGGCGAGGGCTTTCTGATTTACCGTGGGGAGACGATGGGGCTTGACGAACCGGTGGCGAGTATCCGTCTGAAGTTATTGCGGCGTGGCAGTCAGGACTACGAATATTTCTGGCTGCTGGCGCAAAAGAAGGGAGGCCGGGCCATTGCGGACCAGATCTCCAACTCCATTATTCACGCGCCACTGGGCACCAATGGCGCCTGGGGCTCGCCGGGCATGTGGAGCCACGACGCGGAGGACTGGGAGCGCGACCGCTACAGAATGGGCGATCTGGTCCAGAATCTCCCAGACGAATTACCAAAGTAACTTCAATGCAAACTGGATCTGACGCTGATTATCCGACGTCAGCGTTTGTGTGATCACACCGAAGGTTCCATCGGTTTGTTGAGTATCGGGATTGTGGAAGTTCACCTGGTTGAAGACGTTGAACATCTCCGCCCGGAACTGGAGCCTCATCGGCTCGCGGATCATAAAATCTTTGAGCACGCTGAAATCGGTATTGTTTAAGGCGGGCCCGCTGATCAAGCCGCGGCCCGCATTGCCGTAAGAGCCCAGCGGATCCTGACTCACGGGGACAAACGCGGCCGTATTGAAGAACTGGTTGACGAAAGCGTTACGGTTCGGGTGAGAAATGGAGATATTGCCTGCCTTAATGCCCGGATCAAGAAAAGCGTGCTCGCCGCCTCCGTTCCCAGTGCCATCCAGCGCAACGTCCTGGCCCAGCACGAATGTCAGCGGCGTTCCGCTTTGGATAGTGTGGATGGCGGTCAAGGTCCAGCCTCCCAGAAGAGTCTGCTCCAGGTGATTGCTGAACTTAAACGGCATCGTCCATAGCCACGAAGCTACGAAGGCGTGACGCCGATCCCAATCCGAGCGGCCGCGCTCGCTCTTTAGATTAAAAGGATCCGAGACTGCCCCGCCGAGATTGTCCGTGGAGCTGGAATCGATCGATTTCGCAAGGGTATATGAACCCACCACGCTTAGGCCCTTCGAAAACCGTTTTGTGACCTGCGTCTGGAAGCTGTGGTACCAGCTCCGGAAATCGTTGCCCAACAGGTAGGATGCGGGGCCGAGGATGCCGGGCTCGAACAGCACACGGTCATTGGTGTTCTGCAGTGAGGCAGGCGCGCCGGTTAGTGGATCGGGCTCGAACTTCGCCGGGTTGTATGTCCGTAACGCTTCGATCTTGGTGCCGATTTTCCCGGCGTACGCGGTTTCGATCATCAGGGTGGGCGTCAACTGGTGCTGGATCGAGAGGCTGAAGGACTGGATGTACGGGGTCCGCAGCGATAGATCGGTAAACAAGCCGTTCACCGGCAACGGGAAGAGCGGGCAGTTATATCCCGGGTACGCAGTGATCATGTGTGCAGCCGAAGTGTCCGGTCAATACTGCCGGGGGCGCGGTCTGTCCGGTGGAACCGAATGGATCCGCTATATTGCCGTTAAACGCAAGGCCGAAGCCGGCGTACGGCGGGTTCTCCTGGGCCAAAGAGTCGGCATTTACGCTTTCGTAGTAGATGCCGTAACCTGCTCGCACAGAGGTCTTCCCAGTCCCGAACACGTCCCAGGCAAGCCCGATACGCGGCGCAACGTTGTTCAGGTCGGCAGGTGCAAGGCCTTTCGTTACGCCCTTTGTCTCCGGGGAACAAGACGCCCGGGGGCGCGTCGGGAATGACCGTGGATTGTTGGCCCGGATTCACGGTGTCGATCCGGTTGTGTAGTTCGGTCCACGGCAGGAATGGCTCATAACGAATGCCTAGAGTCACGGTGAACCGGTTATTCACTTTCCATTCATCCTGGAAGTATGCGGACATTGCGTTGGTCGACGAATTCGTGTCGCGCACTCCGAAGTCCAGATTGACGGAAGCGAAGGCTCCGAGCATTAAGTCAGCCACAGGATCGCCGCTCCGCGTCCCGTTGAAGGAGACGTTAGGAGAACCGATGAAGATTTGCTCGAACTGCAGCTTGAGCAGTTCAAATCCGAACTTGAAATTGTGCCGTCCCTTGATCCAGTTCATGGAATCCTTGAACTGGTAGTTATGGCTGAAGAAGCGTGTGGTGTAACCCGGATCCGAGAACGAATTCGCCGCCGACGTTGAAATCTATCGAGCCCTGCGGCACGTACTGAGGCATATTGATACCGAAGGTTGAAGGGGGTACGCTTTTGCCCTGAAGCTGGTTCGATCCGGAGTCCAGAAACGAGAACGTAAATTGATTAATCAGCGTGGGGCTGAACGTATAAATGTCATTGATCACGGCCTCGCGTGTGTTGGTCACGAAGCTTTCGGACATGTACCCGGGAAGGGTTCCATCGTTGGAGAGCAGTGGACTATTTTGGTTGTTGTTGGCGTAATAGAAACTGCCGTACACCCGGTGCTTCTCGCTTTGGTTCCAATCCCCACGGGTCATGAAAAGGTCGCCCGCCCGAGGCTGGGCCGCGAGGGCCACGTAGGTATTGTTGGGAGTCTGGGGAACAAAGGCCAGCAATTTCTGCGCCACCGGGCTGATGCACCCCGGTGCAATCTTGTTGGCGGCCACGCACGAATTACCCGATGGATCCGTCAGCGGTTTTCCTGTGATGGGGTCCACCGGATCGGTGAGCGTCGAGCCCGATGCTGTGAAGTCTCCGCCGCGCTCCGCGGCAGTGGGAAGAAATGACTCAACGGTCTGCGCTTGCCGCCGGTCGCGGAGCCCCTCATAAGTACCGAAGAAAAATAACTTGTCCTTAATAATACGGCCGCCGGCGGCAGCGCCGAACTGGTTCTGCCTGAGCGCGGGCACGTTGGGCGAAAAGAAATTCCGCGCGTTCAAATCACTGTTTCGCAAGAACTCCCAAGCCGCGCCATGGAACTCGTTGGTTCCCGTCTTGGAAACGACGTTGACCTGGGAACCGGGATTACGGCCGTACTCGGCCGAGAAGTTGTGCGTCTGGATGCGAACTTCCTGAATGGCATCGGGGGGTGGAAAATTGATACCCGTATTGCGCGATGGGTTGTCAAAATAGCCGCCGTTAAATGTGAACTGGTTCATGTTGTCGCGGCCACCGTTCACATCCATTGTCGGGCCGCCGCGCGCGTCACCCATCTGTTGCGGAGCATTGACGTTCAGTACGCCGGGAAGAATACGCGCCAAACTGATGACGTTACGGCCATTGAGGGGCAGGTCCTGCACGCGCTGGTCATCAATCAATCCGGTGATTGTGGCGGAAGTGGTATCGACCAATGGCGCTTGCGCGCCGACGGTGACCTGGGTTTCTACCGAGCCGAGCTGTAAAGTGGAGTCGGCGCGGAGGTTCTGGCCAACGGTCAACTCCAACCCGGTTTCCGTTTGTCTCTGGAATCCTTTGACCTCGAAGGTCATTTCGTACTTTCCAGGCGGAAGCGCCAGGAGGTCGTAAAATCCCTCGGGGTTGGTCTGAGCTGTCCGAGTGGTCTGCTGCTCGACCATTTTTGCGGTGACCGTTACGCCTGGGATGGCGGCCCCGCTGGTGTCTTTTACATACCCCGAAATGTTTCCAGTCGACACTTGGGCTACGGCAGGCATAATCGCCAGCGCAAACACCATGAGGCCTAGTATCGGCCGGATCCACGAAGAAGCATCACCTCGCGTAACGAGCCAATGCCATCGGTTGCTATGCGACAACATATTCACCTCCAGGAAAACTTGGTAACGATTTTCCCGCCACCTGGGGGAAGGATTTCGGACTTCAGGCCGCTCCAGCGACGTTGCCCTTTATTGCTTACAGCAAGAAAGTGGCGACATGTCAATCTAACCTGAGCTTGTGAATTGGCTCTAGGCTATCCGAGATCGAGCGTCATGTCAAGAACAAGACGGGCAAGCTGGGCGGCCGAAAAGCGACGATGTCGGAGTTGTGGAACGCTGCTTGAGCCCATCTTAGTTCACTCAGCCGAGTGGAGCCCAGCCGAACTTCCTGTCGGCCTGAGTTGCATCAGAGCCGTTTTTGCGCACCACAGCTCCGAAAACTCGATCTCCTTGAATTTGCACTCGCTCGTCACTGCAGGGAAGCCGTTCATGCTGACGTTTGATTGAAGTGGATATAACGCGCGCAACTCAACGGCCATCTATTCTGAAAAGTTCAAGCTCGCCCAAATGTAGGGTGAATAGGCCAAGTTGTCGAACCGGAGGGCGGATAGGCTCTCCGACTCCAGGCTGACGGCAGAGGCCCGGTTCATCCAGCCGATCTTGATGCGCTGCAATGCTCCTGGCTTGAGAGTAAATGTCACTTCGCGCATCTCGGGCGCGCGGACAGTCAGAATGACCTCTTGCCCCAGGGGGTTGTAGACGTCGAGCCGCATCAAAGTGCGCGGGTAGGAGAAGCGAAACTGCGCTTTCTTCGCCGAGTCGCCGGCGGCGCAGAGCGAAAAGGTGCTCATGCGGCCCCCCGGCGGGCACACCTTCCACTCGCCTCTTCCCCAATCAATCACACCTGAAGGATACTGTCCTCGCAAAGTGACATTGGCGCCTACGTGCGGGTTGTCGAAGTCGACGACAAGCGGGATGGGCTCGGCCGCCGTACCCTGAACATCCACATCGCGCGATCGCTCGTGCCGGATGCGAAGCACGCGGCTTGTGTTATCGAAGGTGTATCCTTCCTGCTTGAGGTCGTTGCGGCGCGCCAGTTTTCCGCCACCCGACCATACCGAATCAGGCGCAAAGTTGAGACGCAGGACGTCGGTCGAGTTTGGATCGAACGTGGAGTACGTAACGGAACCTTTGCCGTAGGCAATCTTCGTGACCACCGAATCCGAACCGACCAGGTGGGACTCGTCGGCAGGCGCCCACTCGGGAACTGCCCAAAAAGCGTCCATCATGCGGCGGGGCCCATCCGCAAATTCGTCAGTAAACCACCATTGATTGCCGAATGGGGTGTGGGCGTTAGGAGGCATGCCCTGGAAGTAGGTTACCCAGTTGAACGATCGGAACGCTTCCTCCTTTAATGCCGTGTCGCCCGTCCGCGCATAGTACAACGCCTCAAGCGCGGCAAGGCGCGACGTGTGGCTGTCGCAGCACTCATTAGGAGCGCCACAGCAAAAACTCTTCCCGTCGCCTTGCTCGGTGGTTACCGTAGCGCCATGGACGATGTATTTGGGCCACTTCGGCGTGGTCTTGACCCATTCGATCAATTTGCGGGCGTTGTCCCGCCATTCCAGGTCTTTCTCGGGGTGCAGGAGAATGTAGCGTGCATATTCCAGCGGGATTACCTGGTTCATGTTCTCCATTCGCGGCGGCACATCTTCGAAATATCCAACCCAGACGTTGTTCTTCATCGGGTACTTGTGGAGCCACTCCCAGGCCCCCTGGCGAACCCCCCGGTAGGCTGTGACGTCACCCTGTTCCAGCCGGATCAACTCGTCGAACAGCATGATGGGCTCGACTACATTCGCGGAATAGGGACCCATTCCCTCGCCTTGGAACTTGCCATCGCGCGCATAGCAGCGAACCGGCCAAGGCGAATTCTTTGCGTCGCCGGATTTATAGTTCTTCGCCAGCGCCTCCGCGCAGCGAATGGCGGCTCGCAAATATTTGGTATTCCCCGTCATTTCGTAGAAGCGCAGGTAAGCGTAACCGTCCTCGCCGACCACCTGCGGCTCAATGTAATCCTCCCCGTGGCGGCTCCATCCGGTGTAGTGGCGGTCGCCGGGGTTCGCCGAGGCATATGGCACGCCCGCCCATACGTAACCCTCCGGCGTCAGTCCGTTTTCGAGTTCGTAGTCGATGAAATCCTGCAGGAACACGACCGTATTGGGGTCACCCGTATACGGATAGAGGCGCTCCATGAAGCCCTGCAACATGGCGCGCAGATAGCCGGTGGAGTTGGCCCAGTGCCAGTCCGGTTGCATCTCGAACGTGGTGCGATCGAAATCGAAACAGCAATGGAAATAATGGTAGCGTTGCCGGCTGTACTGATCCCAGAGAATGCTCCACTGCGTGAGGAAATGGGAACTGTATGAGTAGCCCGTGTCGTCGGGTATGGGCCACGGAAGCAGCTTGCCGCCTGAGTCCAGTTGAACGGGCCGGCCTGCAATTGTAGGAGCATCTACCGTAGACACGACTGGAAATGGCTTGTCCTGGGCCCAAGCGCTGGTCAAAAGGAAGAGAACAATAATGTGATGAAGTTTCATGTTGGCCTGCCGGTGGTTAGTAACTGGTGTCGCATTTCATGATCAGAATGGTGGCCACCAGGACAATCCCGGAGCCGCCCAGCGCCAGCGCTCCCAACCGCTCGCCGAGCAGAACTGCGGCCAGAAGCACCCCGAAGATTGGGACCAGATAGAGAGAGACCGAGGCAACGGTTACGTCCAGGTGTTCCAGTGCGGCGAAGAAGAACAGCATCGACGCGCCGTACATGAGGATCGCCAGAAACGCGAATGCGGCCCAGGATTTCCAATCGAAGGCGCTGAACACACTCCAATGGAATGGCTCCGCCCAAATCAGCAGCGGCAGGCTGGCAACGGAAGCCGTGATGTAGCTGAAGATCAGGATTTCGATTTCCTGGAAGCGCCGCATCAAGCCCTTACAGTATGTGTTGTAGAACGACGATCCGAAACATCCCACGAGGATCAGCCCGTTTCCAGCAATGTACTTCATGTCCAGGAAAGAGCTTTCCCGCAAATCCGGAACCGACATGAGCAGTACCCCAACCAGGCCGATACCGAGGGAGATGATGCGCAGCAGACTCAGCTTCTCGCGCAACATGAAGGAAGCCAGGACGGCCGTGATCACTGGAATCATCAGATTCAGGACTGCGCCATTGGAAGCCAGCGACTTGGAGATTCCCCACGTCATGCCCAATTGCGCCAACACCTGGCCCCCCACGCCCGCCAACGTGAACTTACCCCAATCGGACCAGGTGGGCCGTTGTGCGCCTGGGTTGGCGCGACGCTTGCGAATCAGCAGCGGCACAAACAAGATCGTGGTGATGTAAAACGGCACGAAGGTGATGGCGATGGGCCCCATGTGGCGATCGAGGAACTTCACGGCAGTGCCCTGAGCCGACCAGATCAAGGACGCCATCGCAAGCAAAGTGAAATACCAAAGCATCCGGCCTTTGTGAGTCTGCTGGCTCGTTTCCGTGGCAGTTGCCATGTCTCAACCTCTTTGCACAACCACGCCAAACCGGTCGGCGCCCCTCGAACTGCCATCGAATATATATGGTTTCATCCGTCGCATTTCGGCATAGCACTCTACCACATGTTCGAACGCTTCCTGCGCGTCTGCACGCGCCAGGATGGCAACTGTACCGCCCGCGCCTCCGCCCGTCACCTTGGCTCCAAAGAGGCGCTGAGCCGTGCCCTGTTGACGAACCAGATCGACCAACTGATCCGTCGCCTCGTTGCCCAGTCCGCATTCAGTGTAGGAGTAATGCGACTGATACATCAGATCGCCCATCAGCCGCCAGGCATCGTCGGATGGGTCGACCGCGGAACCGCGAGCCAACTCGGCAAACAATTGGATGCGCTGGTTCTCTTCGACGGCGTATCGTGTGCAATTGCGGACGCGGTAATAGACCTCGGGCCGGACCGAAGTAAAGGGATCCGCATGAAACTCGCCGTGATGCATAAACGCGGAGCCGGACATGGTTTCGGGGAGCCGTGTCGCGTATTTGGAGCGGAATACCGAGGTTGTCACATTAGAAAGGTACCCGCACCAGCGAGAATCGGTGAACCGTGGAATTCGGCTGCTCGTGTCGCGACTCACGTGAAGGTCTTCCCAGTCGCAGATGAGTTTGTAGCCCATGAAGGCCGCGGCGCGCGCGGCCTCGTATTCTATTCCGGTCACTGCATGGCTTACGCCGGAATCCACGGCCCAACAACGTAAGCCCTCCGGAAGCCGGACCAGCGGGCGCGCCTGGCAAGGCTGGCACAGCAGTGGCAGTACGTAGCCTTCGTCACCGAGCACCACGGCAGCCTGGTCCATGATTCCGCACGCCGATTCAGCGATCACATTTTCCACCCACTGGCAGGCTTCAGCCAGCTCAATGCCCTGAAGATCGATACCGTACGCGCAAGCGGCCGGCTTCATGACGGCGACCTCTACCGCCGCCGACGAACTCACTCCTTTGTTCAGCGGAACGTCGGAATAAAGATAGACGTTTGCACCCGTCTTTACGGCGTCGGGATAGCGCAACCGCAACAGATAGAAAATTCCCAGGACGTACGCGGTCCAACGGACAGCCGGATCCGCGTTGACCATGCGGCGGACGGCATCCTCGCTGGTCATCGCGTCAAAATCAAACTCAATCCTGTCCCGCCAGCCGTGCTCCGACATCTGTGGGTTCCAGAAGACAATGCGCTGGTCGGACCTCAATTGCACGCCGCCCCACGTTGCTTCGCGGATGGTCGCCTCGAAGACCAGGCCGCCGGTATAGTCGACGTTACCCCCCATGAGGTCGAGCCGCCCTGGAGACCTTCCGATATACACCGGACGATCGCGCATGAAAAATTCACCTTCGGCGCGGAGGCGACCGATTTCCGTCTCGAATGCCGTCACGCAAGCTCCAGGATGCTGTCGGTCACGTACGAAACAGTCTCGTCTGTCATGCGCGGATGTATGGGCAGGCTCACATACTTGTGATAGAGGCCTTCCGCTATCGGGCATTCTCCTTCTCCGTGACCGAGCTTGCGGTAAGCCGCGGTGAGGTGAATGGGCATGTAGTGCGACCAAACCTTGATGCGCTTTCCGGTGTATATCTCCCACATAAAGTCTTCCTTGTTTAGCCGGAATTCCGGCTGGACCAGGACACAGTAGATGTGGAATACGTGCTTAACGTCGGGCGATACGTACGGGAGAGTCAGGCCGGGAATGCCGCGCAAGCGCTCGCAGTAAAGGTTCGCGATTTCGATCCGGCGGGCGTTGAAGCCGTCGAGCTTACTCAACTGCACGAGGCCGACTGCGGCTTGTATGTCGGTCATTCGAAAGTTGAAGCCAACCTCGTCGAAATCCAGATACCAGTAACGCTTCCCCATGGGTTGTTTGGTCTCGTCGATGGGAAGGTACTTGCCTTTAGGGTCATAGGTGAGGCAACACAGGGACCGGAACGAAAGCATCCGCTCATAGAGGTCTATTCGGCTGGTCGTGATCATGCCACCTTCGCCCAGCGTGACCATGTTCTTCTGCTGGTGAAAACTGAACACACCAATATCGCCGAGCGTTCCCGCCCGGCGGCCCTTATACTCTGCTCCGGCGGCGTGTGCGCAATCCTCGATCACGAGGATGCCCCGATCGCGCGCGAGATCCATGATCGTATCCATCTCGCAGCACTGCCCGTAGAGATGTACAAAGATGATAGCCTTGGTTCGATCCGTAATCTTTTCAGCCACCGAGGCAGGGTCCAGATTCAGCGTCCGGGGATTGACGTCCGCGAAAACAACGCGCGCGCCGGCGGCGGCCACGGCATTGGCTGTCGAGATCCAACTGATGGGAGTCGTAATCACCTCGTCACCCGGGCCGACTCGAGCTGCGATCACCGCAAGCTGCAATCCAGCCGTGGCGGACGTAACCGCGAGTCCATATGAAGCGCGGCAATAGGCAGCAAAGCTTTCTTCGAATTTCTTCACCCTAGGCCCACATGAGGGAGCATTGGCCCGCAGCACCTCGCAAACCGCCGCCTCTTCCTCAGGCCCGTAAATCGAGCCGTGGCCATACTCGAGTTCATGAATTGCTTTTGGGAGATCCATGGATTGCTCTTTCGATGACTTCTTCGCAACTGGGAACGGGCTTCCCGCAAATAGTCCGGATTTTATCGGTAACCAGAAAGTGATCCAGACCGCGCGGCGCTCGCCCCGGCAGAGGTGCGGTTTGAGGCTGGACCAGGTTACGGGGAAAGCCCATACGCTCCGCAAGCCTCACGCCGAGCTCGAAACGCGAGACCGATTCACTGGCGCCCAAGTGAAAGATGCCGGCCGCGCCGCCACGACAAAGCAATTCCAATATGAAGTCGCTCAGCGTGCCGGCGTCGATAGGGTTGCGGTATTCGAAGTCCGGAAGCGAAACGATCTCTCCCGCACGAAGCTTTGCGGCGAATTTATTCAACATGGCGTTAGTGACAGAGCCTTCGGCAAATCCGATGACCAGCGCAAGTCGCAGGATCACCGCCGCCGGCAGGGTCGTGGCGATCAATTCCTCGGCATTCGCCTTGGTCCTGCCGTACGTACTCACGGGAGTGGGCGAGTCGGACTCTCGATAGCCATGTTTGGTGCCATCATAGACCGCAGCGGACGAAATGAACAGCAGGGTTGCACCCGTACGGGCGCATGCCTCGGCGACATGAGCGGTACCGCCCACGTTGACAGCCTCGGCAAGATCCGGCCGGGCCTCGCATTGGTCGATGTCGGAGACGGCGGCGAGCAGGATAACCGCGTCCGGCGCGGTTTGCCGGAATCCGGCATCGACGCTGCCGGCGGATGTAATATCGATCGTCATGCCATACTCGCTCGGCGGCGCCGCGATATCGGCCTCCCACACGTCAAAGTAGCGCACAGCCTTTCGGGCCAAGTGCTGCCCAACGAAACCACTGGCACCGATAATCAACAGCCGGGGTTTGGGTGGGTTCACTCCTGATTACCTGGCCCACTCCGGGAAAGCCGTCATGGCGTCCACGAAGTTATGGATCTTGTCCGTGTGCGCGTCTTCCTGCCAGCCGCCGCGTCCCGGCTGCAGCGAATTCTCGCGCGGGCAGCCATCGTCGTTGGTGGCGTACAAGGCGTAATTCAAAGCTTGAAAGGCCAGAGCCTTGTATTCATCACTGCCGCTTGTGGCTGAGTATAAGGCAAGGACCGCGCCATACGTAGATAGAACGCCGCCCCACGGCATTTTGTCATAGGTCTGCTCGCCGCAAACAGGCACACCCGAATGAATGCTGGTGAAATTGCGGATGCAGAACTCAATGAGCGCCTTGGCATCGCTCTTCCATTCCGGATCGAGCGCTTCCTTCTTCTCGATGAGGTAGCGCGCAAGATTGAGAGGCGACCAGGCATTGCGATTGTCCGGCTCCGCGTGGTCCTCGAAGAATTGTACCCATAGCGCGCCGTCCTTCAAACTGGGGATTTGGTAGTTCTTGATCCAGGCCCATAACTTCGCGCGAGGTTCGCGAAACTCCGCGTGGCCGTGCTCGATCAGTTTGTCGAACAATCGCAGGTTGAAGGACATGTTTGCGGAAACGGGGCCGCGGAACTCGCCCGTGCGGTAATCGATGCGAAACGGCCACGGGGATTGGTGGTCGCCGCCTGTTCCCATGTTGGCCACGAGAACGCGGGCGTTTTGCAGCGCCTGATCCAGATATCTCGTGTCTTGTGTCTGTTCGTAGAGGAGCACCAGAGCGTAGCCAGCGATGCCGCCTTTGTCCGGCTCGATTTCATAAGGCTTATCGGCCTGCGTGCCGCTATCCGCGGGCTGGGGAAACTTCTCTCGAATACCTGTAGAGCGCGTGAAGCGCGGGTACTTGCCGGTGTCGGGAGTCAGGCTTTCCTTTAACAGGTAGTTGCCCATGTACTTCGCGAACTCGAGGAGTTTCGGCTTCTTGCCGCCCCATGCGTAATACTTCAGATAGGAAATGATCCCCATCCCGTTCTGCATTGCAGGAATGATATCCGTACGGCGGATGATCGCTTTGTAATCGCCATCCATGAAGGTGGTGTACACAAAGCGCGGATATCCGTTCTCCACCGGACACCGCAGATACCACTTCATTTCGCGGTCGAGCGCGTCGGTCCATGAGGTCCAAGGCAGCAGCATGCCCTTGGAGTCGTACACCGCGCGGTGGTTCCCGATCGTAGGGTTTTCGGCGCTTTGCAATTCGGGCTGCGCAAGAAAGAGACAACCCAGGAATGTGACGCTCACCCAGAGGCGCATCAGACCTCCTTCCAACCCTCCTCCGATGAACATCACGCGCGTATTAGAAATGCAGCCGCAAACCGAACTGCATGCGCCGCTGATCCACCGAAGTGGAGAACACCTGGCCTATGGTGGCGTCGCCCACCCCCGAGTCCGGGGCCTGGAAGTTCGTGTGATTGAACGTATTGAAAACGTCAACGCGGAACTGCAGGTTGATGCGCTCGGTGATGTTGAATGTTTTCGAAAGCGACGAATCAAGCTGTTGCTGACCGTCGGCGTACAGCGGGTTGATGCCCGAGTTGCCGTACGTATCCGGAACCGTGTCGTCAACAAAGCAGCTCGGATTGAACCACATATTCGGCGTAGGGTTTGAGATTGCACCGTTGCAGATGCGGTTTGCCCGGTTACTCTGACCGTTGTTCAGCAGACTCACCCCGGAGGTGACGTCGAACCGCGTGCCGCTGCGAACATGAATCAGCCCGGCATATTGCCAGCCGCCCAAAACTGCATCCAGTCCGCGGTTCATGTTCGACAGATAAGTCCGGCCCTTGCCAAACGGAAGCTGGACGACGACCTGTGCATTCAGGGTGTGGGCGATGTCCTGCGCCGTCGGACCATAGTATTGCCAGATGTTGGCCGGGTTGATGTTGTTGCCGTTCTGGAAACTCCGGGCATGCGCGTAGGTGGCGTAAATGTCGATGTATTTGGTGACCTTGGCATTGAAACTCGCCGTCACTGCATCGTACCAACTGCCAGCAGTCGAAAATTGAACGGGCACATCTCCTAATTGCGGATAAGTTCCGTATAGCGGCCGTGCCAGGTTGTAATCTACGCCGGGCGGCTGCGGAGGCGCCTGGTTGATGTTCACTCCGTGATTGTTATTGCGTCCTTGCACGTGCACGTAACCGACGTCCAAAACCATTCCGGGCCGGATTTCGCGTTCCACGTTGACGGTGCCCTGGTCCACGCGCTGGTTCTTCCAGTTGATCGCGGTTCCGCGGATCACCGCATTCGCCGGGATGATCAGATTGCCGGAGCTGTCATACTGCGCGGTCGAGATGGGAATGCCGTCCTTCGAGATGGACAACGATGGCGTCAGGTTGTTCGGGGTCAAAGACTGCTGCTTGACGTAGCTTGGGTACGTGAGTCCGAGAATGGTGAGCGGCCCCGACCAGTAAGCCTGCCAATAAGAAATGCCATACCCGCCGCGGACGCTGGTCTTACCACGGTCCGGAGTCCAGGCAAAGCCAAGGCGCGGTCCCACGTCACCCTTATCGAGGTTAAGCCCCGGGCTTCGGTCGCTCTTGGTGGCTACCACCAGTTGGTTCGTCTGCGAGTCCCAGTTCGACTGCCGGTTGTAGCGCTCAATCGGCCGCGTATACAGGTCGTAGCGGAAGCCGAGGTTCAGCGTCAATGACGGCAGTATCTTGAAATCGTCCTGGGCATACCAGGCGTTCTGCCAATATGTCTGGTATGGCCAGCCGCCTACGAAGCGGGCGCGCGCGATGCTGGTCGGATTGCCCAGCAGGAAACTCGGGTAGGCGTATGGCGCGGCCACTCCATTGTAAGAGGTCATCGCTGGGTCGAAACTGACTCGGCCGCGAGGGTCATCGCCGCCGATCGTGTCTGCTGACGTATCCTCCACGTGATTCAGACTCGTTCCGAATTTGAAGTTGTGCTTGCCCTTCACCCACGTGAAATTCTCTGTGAGTGAGAGGGTGTTGCTGATGATGAACGCCACCCAGTCTGGATCGCCGATATTGTGAATGGGTGTCAGATCCACTTCGAAGATGCCTTGAGTGATCGGGTCGCCGAGGTTTCCGTTGGGGACACCGTAAGAATTGTTCCAAGGCTTGCTCATCGATTTGTTGCTCGTGTTGACGTGCGATCGGTTGTAGCCCAGGCGCAACTCGTTGGACATGCTGGCGCCGATGGTGCGCAGATACGTGAGCTGCATGTTCTGATTGACGGTGTTCGAGTCGGCCTGCCCGTTCTGCCAGAACTGATTCACGGTGGTCGAATTGTCGTTGATCGAGTTCATGCGGGAATAGCGATAGAAGAAGCGGTCTTTCTCGGACAAGTTGTAATCCATCCGCCCGTCGCCCTGATCCACAGTCTGCACATTCTTGTATAGGTAATACAGGTTGTTGGAAAGCCCGGGAAGGTTAGCCACGCCGAAAATCTTGTCAGCATTCATCTTGCTGGTGACCGGGTCGAAGCGGGAGGCCGGAATGATATTTCCGGCGAAGGGCGTGGCCGAGATTACATTTCCACTGGAATCAAACGTCCGTGATGCGGGATCGTAGAGCTGACCGTAGGTGCCGCCAGCAGCGTCCTTGGGCTGAGTGAGATCATACAGCTCGGAAAAATCGCCGTTATACATCTTGGCGGTTGGAGCGGTGGTGTAGCCGGGTTGGCTGGTGCTGAACCGTGTGCCTTGATAATCGCCGAAGAAGAAGAGCTTGTTCTTGAGAACCGGTCCGCCGAGGGCGCCGCCATATTGGTTGCGGCGGAACGGCGTGGCCTGCTGGGCGAAGAAATTCTTCGCGTCGGCAGCATTGTTGCGCAGGAACTCGAACAGCGCGCCATGGAACTCGTTGCTGCCGGACTTGGTGACCACGTTGATCACCGCGCTGCCGGAGAATCCGAACTCGGCGTTATACTTGCCGGTGTACACCTGCACTTCCTGGATGGCCTCAATCGGTGGCACCAAGCCGATGTAGGCGTTCTGCGGCTCCCGGTTGAAGATTCCCTCGATGAAGACGCTGTTGGCATTGGCGTCCACGCCGCCCAGCGAGGCCAACTGGTTGCGGGTCAGTCCCACAGCCGAGCCGTTCTCACCGCCGTTGGTTCCGTAGTTGCCGCTGCCAACGTCGTTGTTGGCTCCAGGCAGCAAGTTCATCTGGTAAAGTGGATTCCGGTCGATGTTGGGAAGCTGGTCGAGTTCTTTGTAGCCGAATGTCTTGGACAACTCCGACGTGTCTGTGGCCACAGTGAGCGGATTCGCGATCACTTCCACGGCCTGTTGCACCTGGCCCAGCACCAGATTGGCGTCCAAACGCGTGATGCCGCCGGCGTTGACCACAACGTCAGCCACGACGCTGCGCTGGAATCCTTGCTTCTCAACTGCCACGTGGTAAGTGCCGGGCAGCAGGAAGTTGAGCACGTAGTCGCCCGATTCCGTGCTCTGCGTCGGAGTCATCGCACCGGTGGCGTCATTCGTAGCTGTAACCCGCGCATCCGGAATCACGGCGCCGCTGGCGTCACGTACTGTTCCCAAAATGCGCCCCGTGTTGATTTGCGCCGTCACGCCGGTGCACAGCAGACCTGCCACGGCCAGGAGTTTCCACACAGACGTCCTGGATTCCGACATTTGACCACCTCCCTGAAACAGAAGTTTCAAATATCATATGTTTAGCGTCATTTTCTGTCAAGGAATTTAGAGCTGCGGATCGAAACTTCCGGCTAGACTGCGTTTATGTTGCTCAAGGCGTTGCGGGAATCCAGAAGCGTGATCTTCATCAGCCGGCGAACCGCCTGGCGCGCCCCGACAGGGTTGTGGGCCTGGATCTCAATAAAGATATTACGGTGAGCATCCCATCCCGTGTTGAAGGTGTTGGTGACCTTGATCTGCTGGAGAAACACCTCCATCAGCGGGTCGAGCACCATTTCAATAAACGGATTGCGCGCGGCCCGCATGATGCTGCGATGAAACCGCAAATCGGCCGATACGGTTTGCTCCAAAGCAGCTCCGTTGTTCCTCATTTCTTCCAGCGCCGCCTCGATTTCGCTGAGGTCCTCGGCAGTCGCTCGAACCGCCGCAAGACTTGCGGTCGTCTCTTCCAGGACCTGGCGTAATTCAAGCATCTGCTCCATATCCTGGATGGTGGGCATCGGCTGATCGCGGAACAGCTGCAACAGCGACGTCTTCACCCGGTCGGGACTGGGCGCGACCGTAAGTGTGCCACGCCCGGCGCGGACCTCCACGACGCCGCGATCCTCAAGGATTTTCATGGCTTCGCGGATCACAATCCGGCTGACCTGGAAGCGGTCAGCCAGTTCGACTTCCTTCGGAAGCCGTGAACCGGGCGAGCGGTACTCCTCCGTGATCATGCGCTGGATTTCGTGCAGTGCAAATTCACTTAATCGCCCGTTTCGGAAGCTGCGTGTCCGCATTTTTCGGATCTAGCCGGAAAACTGTCCTACCAAAAGATATGATCTTTTAGTATCCTACCATCGAAAGCAGGAGTCATTCTTATGAACTGGCGGGCAGCGGGGCTGGTTGCGTTTGTGATATTTCCGCTGACGGCCGTCGCCGAAGACGTCTACGTGAATGCTCAAGTTCCCTGGCATCCAGTGGTGCTCGATGCGAAGGGAAAGCTCTTGGCCTGGCATCAACCTGACAAGAATCTAGGCTACGACCATGTGTTGCGGCTTGGCTGGGATTTCATCGAGCACAGAGTGCCCGTCGATACCCGCCACAATACCGGCCTGAAGATCTACCTGATAAATTCAGTTTTCGATGGCAAGACGCTGCAAGGCCCCAACTGGCAACACAATCCGGCCATGGTCTTCGCATCATTCGTGGACTCGCTTGTAAGCTGGTACCCCTATTCCGGCGATGAAGAATCAGTCAAGGTTGTTCGGGAGATGCTTGACCACCAGCTCGCGCACGGCACAACTCCTGCCGATTGGGAATGGCCCGGCGTTCCGTTCGCCACCAACTGCGACGATGAACCCGATTACGGCCGCTGCATCCAGGACATGCCCCGCGAATTTTATGGCGGGATCGAGACCGACAAAGTCGGCGAACTAGGCACGGGCTATGCGCTCTTCTATCAGTTGACCGGCGAACGAAAATACCTGGATGCGGCGATTCGCTGCGCGCAGGCACTGGCCAAGCACGTCCGAACCGGCGATGCCGAGCATACACCGTGGCCGTTTCGCGTCGATGCGCGCACGGGCGTGACCCTGGCGCTGGAAGAGTATGGAGGCAACGTGGCCGGCTCGCTCCGGCTCTTTGATGAGTTGATCCGGCTTAACGCCGGAGACGCCGCTGCCTATGAGAAAGCTCGCGCAATTGCCTGGCGCTGGATGCTCGATCACCCCTTCAACCGCAACAGTCCGGCCTGGAACAAGTGGGCGGGTTATTTCGAAGATGTTCCCCGTCATACAGACGACGTAAATCAGCTGACGCCAATGATTGCGGCGTACTATATCCTGGCGCGCGAGGATCCGGCTGAAATCGATCAGCAGTGGATGAGGCACGTGGGACGGTTGCTCGACTGGGTCAGAATCAAGCTCGGGCGAGGGCCGTTTTTTGGCGCACAAGCAATTGATGAGCAGACCACACCGGACGCCACGTTCGGCTGCTGCTCGCGCGCCGGGCAAGGTGACCACACGGCGCGCTGGGCCGCCATCAACGCCATGTTTTTCGAAAAAACGCGTGACGGACAGGCGCGCGAGGACGCTTTCCGCTCGCTCAATTACGGCGACTTATTTCGCAGGCTCCGACGGCCGCATTGCCTGTTGCGGCGTGGATTACGCCAACCTCGTACTGGTTCAGCGATGGTTACTCCGATTACATGCGCCACTTCCAATGGGCCATGGCGGCGGTTCCCGAATTCGCGCCGGCAGGTCAGAATCATCTCTTGCGCTCGAGTTCGGTGGTGCAGAAAGTGAGTTATGGCGATCGCCGCGTGGAATACCGGACTTTCGACGCCGCGGCCACGGAGGTCCTGCGGCTGAACTTCAAGCCATCACGCATCAGCGCAGGCGGTGCCGCGTTGTCCGAGCACGACGACCTCAAATCCGAGGGCTTCACACTCCAGCCGTTGTCCGGAAATGACTGGGTCGTGCACGTCAGGCACGTGAACTCGGATGAGATCCGCATCGAGGGCTAAGAACATGAGACGCTCAGACCAAACTCGTTCACACTCCTGGCACTGGCCGATCCAAGTGTCTGCCGTGTTGCTGCTCTTCGTGCTGACGTGCGCTCGCGCCGAGACGCTCGTCTATCACGACATCAAAACCGATCCCTCGGGAAAAATCGTTCCGTGGTACGGAGTTGGCCCGTCTGAGGCCTACGATCACGACATCCGTTTGCTTTTCGGTTTTTGGAAAAACATGCGCAATTGTCCGAACGGCGTGCCCATGTACCTGCAACATCAGGTCTGGAAGAAGGCCGAGGAGGATCCGCGCGGGCTGGGCGGCGACCAGATCAGCATGGCGCTTTCTTCGTGGAACTTGCTGTACGGCTATCTGGGTGATGCGAGCGTCCGCGACAATATGACGCTCATGGCAGATTATTGGCTCGATCACGGGTTGTCTTCGAAGAACGCTCACTGGGCCAATTTGCCGTATCCATATAACACCGTGCTCCATTCGGGCGTCTATGACGGCGATATGCAGGCAGGCAAGGGATTTCTCCAACCAGATAAGGCAGCTAGCTTCGGTGCAGAACTGGTGGTGCTCTATAAGATGACCGGGAACAAAAAGTACCTGGATGCCGCCGTTGCCATCGCCGACACTCTGGTGGCTAAAGTGAGGCCCGGCGACGGCGACAACTCCCCTTGGCCCTATCGCGTCCAAGCACAGACCGGAGAGGTTCACAAGGTGGTGAAGGACGGCAAAACATTCATTGCCTCTTACACCAGCAACTACACCGGCGCGCTGCTGCTGTTCGACGGGCTCATCGCACTCCAGCAGCCGAATGCCGGAAAGTACGCGCAGGCGCGCGATGCCGTCAGCGCCTGGCTAAAGAATTACCCGATGAAAAGTAATAAGTGGGGGCCGTTCTTTGAGGACATTCCTACCGAAGATTTTTCCAACACCGAAATCAACGCCGATACCCTGGCGATGTATATTCTCGAGCATCCGTCGTGGGATCCGAACGGGAATCAGGATGCCGCCGCGATCCTCGATTGGAGCTACAAGACATTCGCCAACCACGAGTGGGAAAAGTTCGGAGTAATCGCCATCAACGAACAGACGGTTTTCAAGGTGCCCGGCAACAGCCACACGTCCCGCCACGCCTCAGTGGAGTTGGTCTATTGCGAAAAGACGGGCGATACGCAGCTCAAGGACGCCGCTATCCGACGTCTGAACTGGGCCACCTACACGGTGGCTGCCGACGGCAAGAACCGCTACCCGCGAGATGACAACTGGCTTACCGACGGCTATGGCGATTACATCCGGCACTACCTGCGGGCAATGGCATCATTCCCGGAACTGGTGCCAGACGAGCAGAATCATCTGCTGCGGACAACTTCAGTGATCCAGAACATCAATTACGACGGCTCGATCATCTCCTACACCAAGTTTGACTCCGTCTCCACAGAACGCTCCAAGCTCGGCGGCTGGACGCCTAAGTCTGTCTCAGGTGGTGCGATGCAATGGGACGCGAAGTCAAAAGTACTGACCGTGCAGGCGAAAGGGAAGATGGTTCGCATTGCGCACTAACGGCGGTCCGGCGCGCGTCAGTCCTGCAGGCGACTTTCTTCGACAGTCATCTAGCAGCCGCTTGAGGTCCGCATCTCAGAGGCGCTCTGATACCGCAGTTCCCGATCCTTCTCCAGCGCTTTGGTGATGATGCGCGCCATGTCGACGGGTAACCCGGGGTTCAGCCGCTCCGGCGGAATCGGGGTCTGTCAGTCTGGGGTCGAACGTTTCAGCGCCGCCCGGACTTACGGTCTTTGAACTCCGCGAACCAGTTCTGCATTCTTCGGTGCGGCGGCTGTAGTGTCGCGTGCGCAGGGCTTCTACTACGCGGTCGTAGAGGCTCGGTGTCCGCTGACCAGGAAATAACCCCAGCGGCGAGCGGTGATTCCCGATGATTCTCTCATGACACGCGGCCTCAGGGAACCCTGGCAACTCGGCATTCCCACCGCGACGACGACGGCGGCTCTCGCCCTCAAACCCAAAAAGCAGGCGGCTCGCACCGCCTAAAACCCAAACCGGACATATCACTAATTAATCAAACCGGACATCTTGACTAACTAACGACACACCGTTAGGCAGCTTCGATACCTTACGACATTTTTCGACTGGCTGGCGCAGGTCGCTGAAGGCACGTGACGTCGTGCGGTGACGGCGCGCCGATCCAGCCGCCTCGCCCAACTGGTCCGCGACCCGAAATCTTATATTTTTCTTTGCGCCGGTTACAGTTTCTCCTCAGCGTTTCCGCTCTAGAAGGTGAGAGAGATCGGGGAACCCGAACTCGTGAAACGGAGGAAAATTCCATGTCGAAACATCAGGTAGTTCGCAACGTTCGCTTCGCCGCTTGCGCGGCGATCATTATCGGCGGGCTGACGGTGCCCGCCTCAGCCCAGAATCCCGGCGCACCACGGATCGTTCCGGAGAAGCACTTCACCATCCCGCCTGACGTCCCCACCGCGGTGGTTCTTCAGGCCGAACCCGACGCGGCCTGCGATTTGCATGCCGCGGGCGTCAACGACCCGTCCCACACCATGCGACTGTATGGAAACATTGAGGGGTACGTACGGTTCCACTTCACCCCGAACCAGGACATCCAGGATGCGTATCTGCAAATAGACTGCACCACATCGGCGGCGGTCACGACTCACGCTGTGCATTTGCGCATCGCCGAAACTCCCACCGCGGACATGCCAACGCCGGAGAGCGTCATACCCGCGCCAAAGGGCTCGAAGGTTCGGCCCGCGTTGACAGATGAGGCTGCGCGGCTGCTCTCCGACGAAGAAGTCATCGCTCAAGGCTACCCCCCTCGCCCCGACTCCATCGAATCGCCCGACGCTTACGCCGCGTGGCTCGATCATGTTTCCCGGCCCATGAAGAGTCTGCCACCGCATTCGGTGAGCCGTGCCGACATTTCTCACTCCACGCTAGGCGTCACGGAGGGCACCTCGGCCAGCAACATCTGGAGCGGTTTCGTTGCCACGGGCTTAAAGGACAGTTATGGGTCAATTGACGGCTCGTGGAGGGTCCCTTTTGTGAGTGCCGATCCCTCCGGTCAGCCGTGCTACTCGTCCGTCTGGGTTGGGCTGGACGGTTATGGCTTGAGCGATTTGGTGCAAGCGGGAACGGAACAAGATGCCCAATACATAGGTCCATTTGGGACGGCCACTAACTATTACCTCTGGACCGAGGTACTACCGAACCAGCCAACCGCGGTGGAGATTTTCGGCGTCAACAGTTCGGATCTGATGTACGTCAATCTGTGGGTCGGCGATTCAACCGGAAAGATCAACCCGAGTGGCGGCTACGCCTGGTTCTCAATCGGTGACAGTACTTCGGGTCAGGAATTCCACTCCTCCACACCGCTCGGGAAGGGCTTCGGTTTCAAAGGCAGCACAGCCGAGTGGATCGTGGAACGGCCTCAGTTTAGTGGCTCGCTTCCCGATTTCGCCAACTATGGAACTTTCGGGATGGTAAACGCGTATGTTTTCCCCCCGGGAGGGAAAGCAATAGCTTATAGCAAGGCTGCGAACGTGCAGCTCACCATGCGGGAGAAAAACAACCCCTATCCAGATAACGATGTGTTGTCCACGGCAAGTTCAGCCACCGGCCACGCCGCCTGGATCAACTTCTTCTGGAAGAATTTCCACTAGGCCCCTGGCCGCGTGAAGCTATTCTCCTGGCGGCGCGCACGAAGCTCGCCGCCAGATTCGTTCGAAGCGGTATCCGCAGTCTGTCGCATCTGTCTAGATTTCGCGAATCGGCGGGCCAGCAAACACTTCGTCGACCACGAAACTGAGGCGGTGCATCAATACAAATCGGACTTCAATGGCTCCCCTATCTGGGGAGGTGCGAATGTACCGTTCGTCTCCGTCTGAAAGAACGCAACCCCATCTGAGCACGACCAGGTTCCTTAACTGAGCAAGCGACATATGCCTCTGGGACTCGCTGGCGATCACTTCGCGGGCAGGCTTCAAGGCACGTCCCGTAACCACCACGCTGGATTGAGCACGCGGCCCTCGACCAGATCGACTATCGCCCAGTGTTCCTCTCGTTGCTGCAAGTGCGTGAACTCAAGATCCGCCAACTCGCGCCCGCGAAGGCCGCAACCAAGCACAGCGAACATTGCACGGTCCCGTTTACCCTTGAGTGGGCAAGTGCGTCGTTCCACCAGGGACTCTTCCGGATCGCGTTCGTCAAGGACGACCAGGCGGCGATAGAACTCGAGGGGGGCGCCACTTTTGGTGCCTTCACCAATCCGCGGCGGAAAGCGCACGCAAAAACTGTAATCGTGGGCGGAACTTTTTGATCGGATCTGTACTGCCGCGAAGCTAGGCCAACGTCACAACCCGCCTACAACGTTGCGCTCAAAAGGTGTTAGTCTTGACCAGACGCGAACGGCGAAAATCCTGCAAATGCCGCGGTCAGAGCAGATCACGCAACTGTTGCGGTCGTGGGACCAAGGAAACCAAGGCGCGCTCGAGGCGCTCGTACCGCTAGTCTACGGCGAGTTGTACCGCCTGGCGCATAGCTACATGTCCGGCGAGCGGCCCGGCCACACGGTGCAAACGACAGCGTTGGTGAACGAGGCATACGTGCGGCTGGTGGATTCCGCGCATGCCAACTGGGAAAGCCGATCCCATTTCTTCGGTGTTTGCGCGCAAGTAATGAGACGGATCCTGGTGGATTGGGCTGGTTCCCGCCAGGCGCTGAAACGCGCTGGCAATGAGAGCGCCTTGGATCTGAACGAAGTGCTCGTCGCGGCGAATCAGCCCGGTCAGCCCGGCACAGACCTGGTGGCCGTAGACGATGCCCTTGAGACGCTGGCGGCGGTCGACACTCGCAAGGCCCGTGTCGTCGAGCTGCGATTTCTTCGGTGGGCTGAGCGTGAAGGAAACCGCCGCGGTATTGAAAGTTTCCGAGGAGACCGCGCATCGAGACTGGAGGTTGGCTAAAAGCTGGCTGAGGCGTGAGCTAAGAAAGGAACGGCCCAATGGAAACTGAGCGCTGGCGGAACATAGAACGGATTTTCCATTCTGCGTTAGAGCTGGAAGAAAGCCGGCGGATCGCGTTCGTCGAGCAAGTTTGTGCCGGAGACGAGTCGTTGAGAGCAGAAATCGAATCGCTCTTGGCGCAGTCAGAGGGAACAGAGGACTTCCTGGAGGCACCGGCAGTGGAGGTAGCGGCCAGGGTTCTGGCGGCGGCGTCCGAGTCCGGAGCACGGTCGCACCCGGCCGCCATCGGCCGTTATCGTATTATCCGGCTGCTGGGCGAAGGCGGGATGGGCGCTGTCTACGAAGCCGAGCAGGAAGCGCCGCGGCGCATTGTGGCTTTGAAAGTGATCAAGTTCGGCTTGGCCACGCCCGACCGTTTGCGGCGCTTCCGGCAGGAATCGCAAGCCCTGGCGCGGTTGCAGCAGCCCGGCATCGCCCAAATCTACGAGGCCGGCACTGCCGATACAGGGTTCGGGCCGCAGCCGTACTTCGCGATGGAGCTGATCCGAGGCCTGCCCTTGCGGCAGTATGTGGAAGTTCATCAACTCGATGCGCGGCGGAAGCTTGCTTTGATGACTAAAGTCTGCGATGCCGTGCATCACGCCCATCAACGGGGACTGATTCACCGCGATCTGAAACCTGGCAATATTCTGGTCGACGAGACCGGCCAACCCAAGATTCTTGATTTCGGCGTGGCGCGCGTCACTCAGGAAGACGGGCACGCCGATGAGGCGCTAGTGACAACTCAGACCAGCTTGGGACAGCTCGTCGGAACTCTGGCCTACATGAGCCCTGAGCAGGTTCTGGGCGACGCGCTCGAAGTGGACACTCGCAGCGATGTCTACGCGCTTGGAGTGATTATTTACGAACTCCTGTGCGGACGGCTGCCCTACCAAGTGAATCACCGGCACTTGCCCGAGGCGGTGCACACAATTCGGGAAGAAGAACCCGCACCAATCAGTTCGATTGATCGTATCTATCGTGGTGATATCGAGACGATCGTAAGGAAGGCTCTGGAAAAGGACAAAGAGCGACGATACGCCTCGGCGGCGGACCTGGGGGCGGACATTCAGCGTTACCTGAGCGCCGAACCTATTACGGCGCGACCCCGGAGCGCAACCTATCAACTGCAGAAATTCGTGCAGCGGCACAGAGCCGGGGTAGCGGTCGGCGTTATCGTGCTGCTGGCCCTCTCCGGAGCAACTGTTTCCGTGGCCTGGGAAGCGCGAATTGCACGGCAGGAGCGCGACCGCGCGCAGCGGCGCTTTGATGATGTGCGTGGGCTGGCGAGGCAGGTGATTTTCGATCTTCAAAGTGAGCTCGCAGCGGTTCCTGGCACGACCCAGATTCGGAAAGACCTGGTAGCAGTTGCCCTCAAGTATCTCAATGCCTTGGCAAAGGATGGATACGCCGATCAGGGTCTGCAGGCTGAGCTTGGGGGCGCGTACATTCGTATCGGCGACATTCAAGGCAACCCCACAAAGCAAAATCTCGGTGACCTGCCTGCCGCGTTGGAGAGCTACGCGAAGGCCGAGCGGCTGGCGCGGACGCTCGCTGCACAACACGGGTCAGACCAGGCAAAGAGGTTGCTGGGCGATGCCCTGATCGCGGAAGCCTACGGAGCCTATTATGCGCACCAGGATACGAAAGGCGCCACGAAGGCGATGGAAGCGCTTCAACTTGCGCGCGAACGGGCTCGCTCTGATCCCGCGAGTGCAGACGCCCAGCTTCAGCTCGGATCTGCGCTGCAGTGCTCCGCGACTTTTGGCAGCCCCAAAGATGGACTCCCGTATCTGTTGGAGGAAGCGTCGGTCTTCGAGGGTATGCTGAACCACGATTCCGTCAACCCAAGCCGCCGCCGAAATGCCGCTCTTGCGCATAAATACATTGCGGGAACATTTATCACCATTGGAGATCCGGATGGCGCTTTTTTGCATTTGAAGCGAGCCGAAGAACTGGATGCGGCTTCCGTTCGCGCAACGCCGAACAATCCGGAACCCAAAATGGACCTGGCCTTTGACCTGAGTCAGTGGGGCCAGTACTACGAGTGGAAGGACGATACCGCGAGAGCGGTCCAATATGTCCGTGCGGCCCTGGCGATCCGGCGTGAGCTTGCGTCCGGCGACCCGAAGGACATGAGGGCGCAAGACCGGCTGGCGTACATCATTAACCGACTGGGAGCTTTGCAATTAAATGTGTCCGCCCGCCAGGCGCTGGCCAGCTATCGGGAAGCAAGGTCCATTGCAGAACGATTGCAACCCGAATCACTAAGGGTCGAGCAACTGGCCGATTCAACTTCGGGACTTGGCGCAGCCTACCAACAACTAGGCGATAGGCGACGCTCCTGCGCGGCCTACGCCGAAGCGACAAAGCTGTACCCCGAGGTTTTGAAGCGAAAACCAACTTATGCGAGTAAAGCCGCTGCGGCCGAGAAAGCCTACGCTCTATGCCGTGAAGCAAACCAGTGATATCCTCAACGTGCTGCCCCGGCGTCATCCTAGTACTACTGTGTTATAAACCGTTGGAGCGAATGAGGATAGTACTTCGAGGGGTATCGTAAAGGTGAGATGGATGTTGTCGAAGCGAAGATCCAGACGGTAGAAGAAATCTACCGTCTGGTCTGGGCGGCGGTAGCCAACAAACAGCCCATGAGTGCGATTTACAAGGAACGTCCTCGGCTGTTCTGTCCACATAGATTGGGCCGCAATCAGGCCGGCCAACGTCGTGTGCTCTGTTACCAATACGGTGGCGAAAGCGAGAGCGGTTTGGCGCCGATAGGCTCAGCGGCGAATTGGCGCTGCATCGCGCTGGAGAAACTCCGGGCGGTGGAACTGCTGGATGGCTCTTGGAAAACCGCGCCGAACCATTCGCGTCCGGCCACCTGCGTGGTCGAGGCCGACATCGATGCCGAGGATCAACCGGAGCGCGATCCGCAGAAGGGACAGTGAGGAATCTGCCCCAGCAGGTGGCGGGCGAGGATCATTCTGAGAGTGGTAATCGAACCGGGACTATGCCGCTCGGGGCGAACGCGGCGCACCGCGGGGCCGGAAGTCCGGTGGTGGCTCGGGGGCTGGTAATTCAAGATGGCCCGTGCGTGCTGAGGGGGAAAAACGGTTCCGTTCGGCCACCAGGAACCCATAGGCCGCGATACATAAGATGGCGTGATGATGAAAGCCACGCCAACCACGCCCTTCGTAGTGACCCAAACCGAGTTCCTGCTTCAGTTCTTGGTAGTCCCGCTCGATGATCCAGCGATGTTTGGCCAGATGCACCAGTTCGACCAGCGCGGTATCGGCCGGCAAAGTGGATAGCCCGTACTTGGTGGGCTCTTTCTCATCGGTCGGCCATTCGATCAGTAACCATTCCTCCGGATGCGGTTGCGCTCGCCAGTAGTCCCGATGCGCCGGACGCACCCGCAAAGCGGCAAAACGCGAATGCAATTTCTGTTTCACTCCCTGGCGCCAAGTCACCTTCACCCAAGCCTCGGCCGGCAAGGACACGGCAAGTTCTTTAGCCGAGACCGGTCGGTGCTTGGCATCGCGCTGCAAAAGCTTGCGGGGCCGTCCCCTGCGGCCGCGCCGTGCCGGTGCTGGCTTGGGCCCCGCACGGGGCTTCCAAACCGTCACAGTGCTTTGCACGCCCATGACATATGCCACTTCCATTTTCGTCAGCGCCGTGCGAAAACCAGTATCCACTCCATAGCCGGCATCTGCCAGCACCACCCCCTGCGGGATCCCTCGTTGCCGGGCACGTTGAATCTGCTCCAGTGCGATTTCCGTTTTGGTCTGAAACTGGATCTCGTCGGGAACGCCAGCTTTCGTCCGCCGGTTACGGTCCTTGATCCAGGTCTCTGGCAAGTAGAGGCGGAAAGCTACGGGCATACTCGCCTTCTCGGTGGTTACCGAAAGACTGACCGCCACCCGGCAGTTGTCCTGTTTACCGACTTGACCGCAATACTGCCGAGCCACTCCCACGGACTCGTGACCCTTTTTCGGGAACCCTGTGTCATCCACCACCCACGCCACTACCGGTTCTCGACGGAGCATCGCCGGCAGTACAAAATCCAGACACCGGTCCAAAACGGCTTCATCACTCCAAGGGGCGTCGGCAACTACATGATGTAGTGACTGATGCATGCGTCGCACACTGTCGGGAGCCAGTCGGGCGGCCATCGGCTCCACGCTCTTGCGTTCTCCTGGCAACAATAAGCCCGTGCAGTAGTTCTTCAGCGGGACGTTCCGGTCAGCGTGCCCTGCGGCTTCCGCCAGGCCCTCAATATATGCCGCAAAGCGTTGTTCCTGTGGGCCTGGCGCGCTCTTTTTGCCCACGAACCAATTCTACACTAAATTGTTCTTTTATAACACAGTAGTACTAGAGGTCATCCCGCCGCGCCCCTGATAATGCTCTTCAATTTTTCCCAATCGAGTTGAGTGTGGCACAGCTTGTGTGCAATGGGCATGCGACTGAGAAATGTTGCTGCGGAAAACGAAGCAAGTCGGCGCGATATCCAGCGTCAGCACCACCGTGGTCGATGGTTGGGAGACCGCGATACTTACCGTGCTGAAGGCCAAACGCGTAATCCAGTTCTTTGCCGCTCGTAAGCTTGCCGCGCTGTAACTGCTGCGCGACCATCGCCGGACCGCCCACGCGCGGGTGGTAAAAATTCTCGTCCCAATGTGCCAGATCCTCGACGGTGGTCAGTAAGCTGGTGGCGCCCACAGTGTCAAAATTCGTCACGCTGAGCCGGTAGACATTTCGGCCCTTGCCTTCCTCATAACCATAGGCGATGTGTTTCACGATTTCGGCGTGGTCGTCGCGAAAGTGGGTGTTCATCATACCAAGTGGCTCAAAGATGCGTCGGAGGGTGAATTCGCGGAACGATTGACCGCTGACACGCTTCACGATTTGCGCCAGTAATGTGTAGCCGGTATTGCAGTACACGTGCTTTTCCCCCGGCTGGAAGTTGAGATCTTTCTGACGCGACATAAGCTCGATGACGTCATCGTCGGTGATGAGGTCGAGCGAATAGCGCCAGCCGGCGAGGCCGAGCAACGCCCATTGATCGCGCAGGCCGCTGGTGTGGTAAATCAGGTGCCGGATGCTGATGCGCGCGCCAAAGTCCGGCAACTCGTTGATATATTTGTGGACGTCATCGTCGAGCGAGAGCTTGCCGTCTTCTGCCAGCAGCACGATAGCCGCTGCGGTGAACTGCTTGGAGATGGAGGCGACGTGAAAGACGGTTTCGGGCATGATGGGGACGTCGTGATCCAGGTCGGCCATGCCATAACCACGCTTGTAAACTATCTGGCCATCTTGCATCACCGATAGCGCGCAGCCGGGAGACACAGTGGAGTCCCACTTGGCGAAAACTTTGTCAGTCTGGTCACGGAGGCGGAGGGAAGCGTCGGCCGGATCGAGCTTGGCAGCATCCTGAGCGACGCCGGAACTAACAAACAGCACGAAAAGAACGAAGGCGGATCGAATCACGTTTAGCCTCGGGTCATTGAAATCAGGAGCGTGCTCCGGTGAGGCAAAGTATACACTGGGAGGGTTCCGGGGGAAAACTGGTTAATTGCATTTCTGGCGCCGCCGCGCGTGCGCCGCGCCGTCGCACAACCGTCGTAAGGTCATCGCGAAGAATAAGTTCGATGTTCTTATTCACCGCTTAGTGGCACAAAACGCGCTTTACCATCGCCTGCTCGCGCACCCGCGAGCTTGCACCCGCATCGAAATTGAATAGGTCAGCGCAACACAAGCGACCGGTGAGCAGGTCGCCGTCACGCAAAGCCTTCACTAGATCAGAGAATTCGTCCAGCCTGCGTACGATCTTGCCGCCACGAAAGCCGGATGTCAGAGTATTCACAGTGCACCCGATCTATAGCGACCCGAGCTGCTCAATTGTTGCAGCAAAAGAAACAGCGTGGAAGTCCGACAGTCACAATCCGAGCAACTCCCGCAACCTCACCTTCATCACCTGTTCACTAGCAGACAAAATCAATTCACTTCAGTGGGGAGGTGAGGTATTGCTGAACGTCCAGCCAGTGTTGCCGCATGATCCGCCGCTTGTTTTCGAGTGCGCCGGCGAGATCGGGGCCTAGCAGAAAAACGTCTTCGTCGGACGGACGGTTGGCACGTGCGATCACGTCCAGACCGCCATTTTTTAGAAGCAAAAGCAGCACGGCCGTGTTGTCGTACTCTTCACGCTGGATCTCGTTCCAAAGCAAGTAATCCGGATCTCCGGTGACCGTCGACGTCTTAGGAGGTCTGATGGGCGGTCCTGACAACTCCTTCGCGTGCCTCTCACGGATCTGCTGCGCGAAATAGAAATTGTGAATCGAGCGCACCTCGCTCGACCACATCCGCAGTCCGGTGGCCAACTGCTTCAGCCACTCCTTGTCCGGCGGGTCAATGGCTCCGTCCAGCGTCTGTGCGGCCTCGAGCCCCGTCGACAAAGCGCGTCGAAGAAGGGGATCTTCCCAGGAAGCCGGGCCGCTCATGCGGCCGCCGTGCAGGTCGATGTAATCGAGCCGCGCCTCCTCGAGCGACACGTTGAATACATGCGGCAGAAAGTACGACTCATCCGCGGGAGCCAAGTCACCGGGCCGGATCAACAGTGGGCGTGTGAGGAGCCGCATGGAGACGCCGGCGTACAGATTGCTGTAGTTCGGCGTGGCAATTTGTTTTAATTGAAACGCTTGATCCAGTCTGCAGAATGCCTCGAACACCGAATCGGCATTCTTCTCACCGGCCCACCGCGCCGAGATCCGGCGTACTTTGTTGAAGCGCGGCATGAGTCCATGTGTGGGATCGGCGATGGCTGCCTCCACCAGGTCGACCATCTTCTCGACCGTTTTCAGCGGCTCGTCAGCTCGGTAGTACCACGACAGGCTCGTGTTGATAACGATCGTGCGCACCTGCGGGTCGTCCAGCCGTTCCAGCGCTTCGAAAATCGCGATAGGATTGATAAGGCCCAGGACAGGATACGACGCGTTGATCTGCGTGCTAATGCCGATGGTGGTGGGATCGTCGTTGCGCCCGTCGATATGCGCGGGGTCGCGGCCGGAAAGATAGGTATCTTGCGGAAGCTGGCGCCGGATCTCCTCAATCTCGCGACCGCTAAAATTTCCTCCGAGGCGGATTGTCACCGAACCGCCGCCTTTCTCCGCGCCCCTGTGCATTGCTTCCATCAGCGCCTGGACGCGCTCACCCACGCCCCTTTGGCGGCACTGAGACGGGCCGTTCGGCCCGCTGTACTGCTGATCAGCCCAGCACAACCCAGTGCCCGAGTCATTGGTATGAACCAAGATTGTCGCCAGTTCGGGCACATGGCGCTTCATGTCTGCGACCATCGACCCGATCATCTCGCGAGTCTCCGGCAGATCCACGCAATAGGAGAACTCCTCTCTCAGGCTCCGGCGCGGATGATCTACCCGCGGCCCCCGCAGGTGTGGGTATCGCTCGAAGAAAGCTTCGGGGAGGTAGTGTGTGTCATTGCTGGAAAGTGCCGCCTGAAGGCCCAGATCCCGCAGGATGGCCGACTTGGCCAAGAGCAGCTCGCGGTTCTTCGCCACCCAGTCCGCCGGCAGGTAAGGTGCAATGTTGGGGTGGGGAAAAAACTTCGAGATGTTGGCGTTGAACACGGCATATTCATGCCAAGGGCTCCAAACGGGAGGCATCTCGAACATGGCTTTGCTCGCCAGTACCCCGATGTCAATCTGAACGGCGCCGTACCGTTTCAAGCGGCTGGCGATTTTCGCGAACGCGCGAAAGTGGGTCAGGTCCCGGCTAGAGTTCATGAAGATGAACACCCGTGTGGCCGGGGCTGCTCCTGCCGTCGCGATAGCAATCAGGAACAAGGTCAGCGTGCGGAGTCGCCGAGCCATTTTTCCAGCCATTCGAATGCCTCGTCCTGCATCTTGACGTTGAATTGGTGGGGTACGTCGTAGAACCGCATCCGGAAACGCTCTGGATGTCCCAGGTCCTGGTAGACGCGCGCGATTTTTTCCGCGGCTTGTTCCATGCCCGCTCGTGTGAAGAGCTGATCTTGCCCGCAATTCTGGACAAAGATCGCGCAGTCGGGCGCCGCCAACGTGGCCACATCCGGGTGGTCGAGGCTCGCATGCAGTCCCGGCGCGTCGGGCAGCCCTGCGACCACAGAGTGCGTGATATCGAGAGTCGTAGGTAACGCCGTCATCCACCCGATGATGATTGCCGCTCGAATTCGTGAATCCATTCCAGCCAAGTACGTCGAGCGCATGCCTCCGATCGAAAGTCCCACGCACCCAATCCGGTGTGGATCAACTTCCGGCATCGACACTAGAAGGTCGACACTCCGGCGATCATCGTAGTTCATGATCCCCAGCCAGGTGGCCCCGACCAGGAATAACGATGAGTTCATATCGTGCCTGCGCTCGCCCAGCCAGTTGTTTATCGCGTTGACATACTCGACCTGTTCCGGTTTGTAGTCTTTCATAGCGGCCCGGAAATCGGGTGGTGGATAGTCGTACTGGAGACGCCGTTCGCCCCAGTAGAATGCGTCGATCACCAATACTACAAACCCGCGCCTCGCGAGCTCGTCGGCATACGAGCGGCCCCCGTAGATTTCCTCCTTGAACTTGGCGAGTGCGGGATGCTCGTTCTCCACCTCGACCAATTTTTCTTTGCCGTGGAAGAAGTAGCCGCCGTGATCGTGGAGAGCCACAACGGCCGGGTAAGGCGGTTTGCCCTTTAGCGGAATCAGCAGAAACGCGGGAATCCGGTAGTGCGGGGAGCCGGCGAAAGAGATGGTCTTGACTTCGTAACCTTCGCGCCGGATCGTTGACTGCACTTTCACATCCAGCGGGACAGATGCTGGTGAGTAAGAAAGTGTCCGAAGCACCTCTGCCCTGCCATTCCTTCGCCATTCGCCCGGCGGAAGGCCCTTGCAGTGGAAATAATCCATCCGGAAGTCGTTCTCCTTCTGGATGGAGCGCATCACGGGGGCCAGGCTTCCCATGTAACTCTCTGTGCGTTCCTGAGCTAGACCGCATGATGGAATCAGACAGAGGATAAGCGTGGTGAATTTGTTCATCATGGTGGGCATTTCTAATAGAACCTGTGCGCGCGTCGTGTGGCCGCCATTCTCGCGATCATAGCGGCCACAACAAAGCGTTCGTTGTATCCGGCTCGCTGTCTGGCGCCCACACGGGGTCAGTAAGAAAATTTCAAACCAAACTGGAGAATCCGTGGGCTGCCTGCCGAGGTAATTTGTCCGTAGCCGCCGCCAATCGTAAAGCCCGGCTGCCCGAAATTGACATTGTTGAACACGTTAAAGAACTCAGATCGAAATTGCACTCCGGCCTTCTCGCCAATCTTGAAGTTCTTGATCGCCGCCAGGTCAGTGTCAAAGAAACCGGGACCTTGCAGAGCATTCAGCGGCGAGTTGCCGAACGTGCCGACCGCATTAACCGTGAACAGCGAGGTATTGAAATATTGCTGCACCATTTGACCGTGGGCCCGGTCGCCGAAAACCGCCTGGCTGATCTTGGAGCCCGTGAAATCGGCGCGCGTTGTTCCCCAATTCACGCCGGTAAAGGAATTGTCGGTTCCGCTGAATACCGTGAACGGGAACCCGTTCCGCCAGGTCGTAATGCCGCTGACCTCCCAGCCGTTGACGAGGACACCCGCCACTCCTCTGGCTTTCAAGCCAGGCACTTGCCAGACCGCTGAAAAATGGAATACATTTGGCACGTTCGTGGTGGAAATGCCCCAATCGAAGGCACGATTGAACGGGTTGGTGGTAGATGCGCCGCAGTTGTCGCAGTGGTTTGCGCCGAAATCGTCCTCCAGCTTGGAGAAGGTGTAGTTGGCGTCCAGGGAGAACCCTCGGCTGAAGCGCTTCTTCACGTCCAACTGCAGAGCCTCGTAGCGCGAGACGAAATCCGTCGTGTAGAATCCTACGCTGCTGAAATCTGGGTTCAAGCGCCGGGACTGGGTGTTTGCAACTGTAGATGCCCCCGGGACATACACGGCTGGGTTCAGCTGCTGTCTCCCGACCGCGTTGCTGGAGAGGTGGTATCCAGCGTTCCCGACATACCCTACGCTGAACAACCAGTTCGTACCCAGCTGCCGTTGCAGCGTCATGTTCCATGTTGCCAACGTCGGGAGATAATACCGCGCGGGGAAAACTCCAGCGATACCGACTGGAAGCGTGAAGGTTGCGCCCGCTCCGGGAACCGCACCGCCCCCAAACGCCGCAGGGAATGGGTTGGAAATGCCAGCGCTTCCCCAAGGGTCTTGAAAGTTGACACCCGTCAGAGTGAAGACCGGGGCGAAGGGCGCGACGCTGGTGAATCCGTTCACCTGGTCAGTGTTGGGGAGCGTGTAGTAGATCCCAGCGCCCCCGCGAAGCACGGTGTTTTGATCCAGACGGTAGGCAAATCCAACGCGTGGAGCGAAGTTGGCGAGCGCACCATTCGTTCCAGCTGCAGGACAACCGGAGTCACCTGCGTATACAAGCCCCGCCGGAGCGTTCGGATAACGCGTGGATTTCTGTCCGGGGCGATAGCAGGCGATCCGATTCTTGGCATCAGTGTACGCGAAATAGGGATCCCAGCGGATACCCAAATTCACCGTCAGCTTCTGATTGACTCTCCAGTTGTCCTGCGCGAACAGGCTGCCCTCATTACCACTGTAGTTGTAATAAACTCCGGCGTCTTGCTGGAAACTTGTGACTGCGCCAACCATGAAGTCAGAGAGATTTGATCCCGATAGCGCCGAACCGAAGTCGAAGTTGGGTGTCTCCTCGTACGTGTTTGCTTCCGGAGTTCCCAAATGATAGAACTCGCCGCCAAAATGAAGCTCATGCCGCCCCCTCTGCCATGAGATGACCTCGCGTATCCGCCAATCGTTTCGATCGTATTCTCCCGGCCAGATCGAGCCGAAGCAAAAATATCCATCCACACATACTCCGTTCATCGCCTTCGGACCCGACGGCACGGCAATCTGTATGCCAGCATCAAGATAACTAAATGGTGAGCCGGTAAGATTGCGACCGGTGGAACGGTCGTACCCGAACCACGTGTTAAAGAGCAGGGAAGGGGAAGCGGTGTAAGTGTCATTGATTGCGATCGTCTGCACGCGGACACCCGTGCCGCTAGAGTCCAGCGCGAGAATATTTTTTTCTGCGAGGGATAAGTCGGGAGGGTGCGAGAAGTTAGTAAAAAAGTACCGGCCGCTGAGCTGGTTTTTACCTGTAATGTAATCAATCTTGGGCATGAATTGGTCGTCATGCTGCACCGCGGTCGGACCAAGGAAAGTCAACTGGCCGTTGGGTCTGTTTGGCAGCGGAATGTGTTGGAGGAAAAAGAGTGACGGCGGGCTCAACTGGCTCCCGGGGATCTGGTTACCCGGGAAAGGAGCATTCGTCGTCGGATCGTGGATGGCAGTCGGAAGGCCGGAGAAATCTCCGCTACGCTCGGCCGCTGTAGGAACAAAGGCGATGTTTCCCGACGCTGCAGTGGTAATACGTGTTCCTTGGTAGGTTCCGAAGAAAAATAGCTTATCCTTGATAATCCGCCCGCCAAAGGTCCCACCAAACTGATTTCGCTTGAGCGTATCTTGAGTCGGCGCAAAGAAATTCCGGGCGTTCAAGGCGCCGTTTCGCAGGAATTCGAAGGCGTCGCCATGGAACTGGTTGGTCCCAGATTTAGTCACCACGTTCACGACAACGGCGGAGTTCCCGTATTCGGCTGACATATTGGCAGTTTGGACGCTGAACTCCTGAATCGCGTCCGGGTTCGGGAAAGGATAGTTTGTGTTGATGTAGTTGTCGTTGTGATCGGCCCCATCCATTTGATAATTTACGTTACCGGGACCGCCACCATTCACGCCGCCGAATTGGGCGCCTGGGTACACGCCCCCTTGGCAATTAAAGCCACACCATTTGATCGTGGTGTCATTTGTTCCCGGAGCGAGAAAGAGCAGCGATTGCGCCTGCCGTCCATCGAGAGGCAGTTCTACAATCCGCCTCTCATCGACGAGATCAGCTATGGTCGAAGTTTGCGTGGGAAGCATGCTGGCATCAGCGGAAATCGTGACCTGCTGATTAACTGCTCCCACACTCAGCGCCACTGCTTGGCTCGCGGCCTGATTCACGGTCAACGTGATTCCCTCTTGGGTATAAGCGGAAAACCCGGTCTTCTCGACTGTCAGCCGATAGGTACCAACAGGCAGAAGCGGAAACAGATACGTACCGTCTGCTCCAGTCGTTAGAGTTCGGGTCAGGCCCGTATCTGTGTTGTGGACGGTAACCTGCGCGCCCGGCACGGCACTGCCGCTACTGTCGGTAACGGTGCCACCGAGGCTGGCGGTGGTGAATTGTGCAGACAGTGTTGTTAGCAGGAACAAGACAGCCAGTACAAGCCCGATAACAAACACGACGGGAGTCCGACGAACCTGCATCAATAGAATTGTTTCTTGGAGCGTTAGTTTCGGCATTGTCTTCTCCTACGATCTCCACACTGAGTCTCGTCTTTCGCAAGGCGAAGAAGCGGCTCAGCATCAGGTTACGGGCGTAGCTGCCCGTCGCGAATAGGCGCTGCGCGGAACGGCGCGCAGAAAGCAGGGCCGGCCGGTTTGTTAGGGGCGGAACGGGTATTTGCTATCGGGAGCCCCGGTGGTGGGTCCCAGAGCCTTCTCACGAAGGGTCCGCCAGAACCAAGCTCAGTTGGTGGCCACCGCACTGGCAACCGAACGGAAGCCCCTTACGGCGGGGCGAGGAAGAACTCACCGGAGCTGTCGGTGACCCCCTGAGAGCGGTCGACGATAGAGCGACAACAACCAGCGCCTGCGACTGACACCAAGGCTCGCCCATTTTGGCTCACCTCCAATAAGGCGAATAGCTGATAGTCTACTTTGGCGCCCACCTATTTTCTATTACTTTTATCGGGCCTAATGATCTCGATGGTGACAGGACACACACATAAGGAAATGGATGGTGAAGAAGTGCACAAAGGTGGACGCGAATCTCCTCTTTTCCCTTTGTACTCGTTGGAGATCCTGTCAGTCACGAGGATGTCATTCAGGTACAGACCGAAAATCCCATTTGCCGAGCGCCGCGTTGGAGAAGCTGACAGGCTGCATCCGGCTCCAGTCCTTGCCGACCGCTGTATAGTGGTCATACCACCCGTCGATGCCGTTCTCTATATCTCGCACCAGGCGGTCCCGAGGTGATATATTCTGTAGCCGTTTAAACATCTCCTCGGTGCCGCCCTCCTGCGCCCACGGCGGGATGATGCTGCGCAGATTATTCTGGCCGGCGGTATAGGGATATACATGGGCCTGAACGTCCACGCCTTGATTCCGCGCTTTCTGGATCACCCCAATGAGTTCCGGCATCTGCCCCCACAACTTTTCGTAGGCGATCTTGAGGTGAAGCAGATCCACGGGCACGTTTGCTCGCCGCCCCACTTCGATGGCCTCCAAAATGGCCTTCGTCTACCAATCCCAGTCCCAAAAAACTGTAGGAATGGAGGGCCGCACTAACCAGGCCCGATCATGAGCTTGACGGATACAGTTCGATTGCGGAGGCTGACGGGAGCGTTGGCGCTGTGTGCGCTGTGTGCTGGCGCGAGTGCTCAAACCACTATCACAATAGGGCCGCCCCCGCCTCTGCCGAACGGCGAGGTTGGCGTCCCATACAGCCAGAGCTTGACAGCCACCGAGACACCTCTTGCGTCGCCAACCTGTTGCACATGGAGCGTGACCAGTGGGTCGCTTGGCAGCTTAAACTTCACTTTCAGTGCCAACAATACAAACGCTAGGATCAGCGGGACGCCGGGCGCTGGGGACGCGGGGACGCTCAGCTTTACCGTCACCGCCACTGATGCCCTGATCGTGGCAAACGGCAAAGAAGCATACTCGATCACCATCTTTCCGCGACTACAGATCACAGGCGCAAGCCTGCCTACCGGCCAACCGGGTGTCCTCTACCCTTCTATCACCTTAGGTGCGACGGGAGGAACGGGTTCTTACACGTGGTCGCTCGCCAGCGGATCGCCCCCGCCCGGGCTTACACTCAATCCGGATGGGACTATCGGTCCGGGCGCTCCCACCAAGGTTGGCACGTTCCCCTTCACGGCACAGGTCGCGGACGGCATCACCACCGCAACACTGGGCTTTTCGATAACGATTGCTCCCCCACCGCTTGTTCTGCAGACTACTTCGTTGCCGTCCGGTGAAGCTGGCGCGCCCTACAGCGCTCCGCTGAGTGCCACTGGCGGCGTTCCGCCGTACACCTGGTCGGCAAGCGGCTTGCCTCACGGCCTGGGGATAAATCCAAGTACTGGGATTATCTCCGGTCCTCTGGCTCGAGACGCAACCACTTCAACCAACGTCGTTCTGAAAGTCATAGACGGCACCAGCACATCCACCAGTAGCCTACGACTCACGCTGACAGTCACGCCCGGTCCCAGCATTACTAGCTCTTCGCCCTTGCCCAATGGCGAAGCCACTGCCCCTTATTCGCAGACGCTGACTGCTGCGGGCGGCGCCACTCCCTTTACCTGGGCCGTTACAGGCGGGTCCTTGCCTGCGGGACTCTCGTTGGGTGCGGGCGGTGTGCTAAGCGGCGCGCCCACGGCAGCGGCTCTTGGAACCTCTAGTTTCACCGTCAAAGTCACCGACAGCCTCAATGTCACCGCGACCCAGACCGTGTCCATCACGGTCATCGCCGGCCCAACCATCAACACAGCGTCGGTGCTGCCAAACGGCACCGTGGGTGTGGCGTACACTAACGTGACTCTGGCCGCTTCCAATGGCACTCAGCCGTATACTTGGATAATCTCCACGGGATCACTGCCGCAGGGATTATCGTTGATCGGAAATGCTGGGGCCATCACGGGACAACCCACAGCCAGCGGAACGTCGAATTTCACCGTTCAGGTAACTGATGCCCAAGGGGTCACCGCGACCAAACAATTCAGCATCACCATTGCCGCAGGTTTAATCATCACGACGGCTCCGGTATTGCCCAACGCCACAATCGGCTTGGCCTATTCGGTGACCATCTCGGCTTCCGGCGGCACTCCGCCCTACACCTGGAGTGTGACCAATGGGTCGCTCCCCACTGGCGTGACGCTCAACTCATCGACAGGCACGCTCACCGGCACACCCACCAGTTCCGGCGGCTCCCCCTTCACGATCCAAGTGAGCGTCACCGACAGCGCGTCGGTCACCGCCACGAAGGAGTTCTTGCTGACCATCGGCGCGAGTCTCGCCATCACCAGTGGGGCGACGCTGCCTCAAGGCACGCTCGGTCAGGCGTACCCGACGTTGACGCTGGCTGCCGTCGGAGGGAGCCAGCCGTATACGTGGTCGGTTAGCGCCGGCTCCATGGCGACCGCTCTGTCGCTGAGTTCGAGCGGTACCATTGCGGGTACCCCGACCCAGGCCGGCGCTTTCAATTTCACGGTGCAGGTGAAGGATAGCAGCGGGTCCACCGCGACTAAGGCATTTACGATTTTCATCATCCCGCCCACGCTGCCCCAGGTGAACATCGGAGTGCCGCCGACATCGCCGGCCGCGCAACAGATTTCCTTCGGCGTGTCGCTGGCCTCGGTTTATCCGCTGGACATCACCGGCCAGATCACGCTGTCTTTCCAGCCCGACGCTATCGCGCCCGCGGCCGATCCCGCGATCCAGTTCTCAGCCGGAGGCACGACGGCTCATTTCACGATTCCCGCCAATACGCGGGATGCGGTGTTTTCGTCGTCATCCCACATCGCGTTCCAGACCGGCACCGTGTCTGGGGCCATCACGCTGAGCTTCGCATTGGTAACCGGCGGAGCCGAACTGCCCGGTTTCGACCAGACAATCACCATCCCGCGCTCGGCCCCAGTCATTCAAACCGTGCAATTGGTAAGAAACTCGGCCGGTCTCGAAATTCACGTGGTGGGTTTTTCCCCGTCGCGGGACCTGACCGAAGCCGATCTGACCTTCGCGGCGGCGCCTGGCGCGAGTCTGCAGACGACCAAAGTGACCGAAAGTCTCGCGAGTGTAGCCACCGCGTGGTACAAGAGCACCGGCTCTGTGCAGTACGGCAGCCAACTCATGCTAGTGCTGCCGTTCACCGCTTCGCAGGGGAGCGTGGATGCCGTGGGATCCGTCTCGGTCGTGCTGAAGAACGCGCAAGGGAGCTCGACAGCGGCCAACGGAACGTTCTAGTCTACTTCGCGGCGCAAAATAGCGCCACGCGGGCTGTCGCTAACAATTTGGATTATTGGCGAGAAGTCACATCAGCAACGAACCTGTCGTTCGCCAAAAATGCGTCCGCCGACATGTCATTACGCGGCGACGCGTTCATAACGGTGATGCGGACCGCCGAGTTGCTGGATCTCGATGATCCTGCCACTACTCAAGACCTGCCCAGGAATCGGACATTGCTTGTCGAGGCCCAAATGGGTCCTCGATCCGTGGTAGTAAGCGAAATACGAAGCCAGGTTCTCTTGAGATGCCTGGCGTTCAGGATCACGAAGTGGTTCAAGCAGTCTCTTCGTATCTAGCCGATCAGGCGTTCGGCATACGGATTCTGCCAGGGACTCCGGGGCGCTGCGAGTACTTCTTCAATGTGCAGTGATGCGATCCGCAGACGAACCTCGTTACCGTAGCCGCGATCCCGATCTCGTATCAGAGATCTTGGCGCATCCCGATTGGCGAGGGCCTCGACGATCTGCTGGATGTCCAGGCCGCGGTGGGGTGCTCAGTGACATTGAAGTGCAGCACTTCGCGACGACGGTGCTCCAGTACGATGAATTTCGCCTCACCGATGATGCTGCTATGGCCGCTGCCACCGCTTTCCGTTGAACTGCGGTTACCCTCCTGCAGACAGCGACGCTAAGATGTTTGTCGCTGCGCTTCATGATTCAGTAACGCTTTTGCAACATCCTTATAGTTGCGAGGCCGCCCTACAACCAAACAGAAGTATCTGCTAAAACAAACCTTAGCCGGTCGAAAAACATCGTTAGAACTTCGCTGACAAACAACCAGATTAGAGAGAAGATCCGATTTCTCACTTAGTACGGTTGTATGTTAGCTGGTATCCCTCTCTCCGATACGGAGATCTTTTTAACTGAGCAGACTGCGGATATTACGCATCAATGGAGTTGATGTGGTGCTTCCCGCATGTGTTGATCGGTAAAGAGCACTCACAAACTCAACGATCGGCCGCCGCAAACGACGGCGCAGAAGGTTTCGGCCACTCAGCCATACCAGAAGACTTTGGACTCGGGGAGACTTGTGTTCGGTAAAAAAGCAAGCTTCTCTCCAAATACGCAAATCTTCCTGAATGTGAGTCGACGGGCGGTAGCTTACTCAAGGCGCTGTGCCTATATCCCTGCGGTGAGCCGGATTACACGCGATAGCGTGCGGCAGAGGGCGCCTTTGCCAAGAGCTTCGCTTCCTCTCCGGGTGTCAACGGAAGTTGTGACGTTCATCGTAAGTGAGCCGTGCCGACCTTCTTCGTACCAACACGATTCGACGCTGTCATGACGAGTCTGGCGGATACACTCTAATATTCCTCCATCAGCAACAACGGACACGGTCTGCGTTTTCTGAGTGTTTTTCGTACCCGCGAACCAACGCGAATCCATGTAGCTAAAAAAAAAGACTGACCAAGTTCCCAAGCTGGCCTGTTTGAACCCTTCGTGATGTTTCTGGCGTGGCGTGATTGTCATCAGAAGGTACTATTCCCGAAGTAATATTCCCAAAGTAATATTCCCGAGGTAATATTTTCGATGCGATCTGTGAAATCGATCACGTCCGCCTTCGTTCGTTTGCAACTGTTATGGCCATCTTATGACTACACAGAAGTACATGCTAAATCGAAGCTTAGTCGGAACCCATACCCTATGGCTCAAAAAGCGCCACGAAAAACTACGTTAGAAAGTTATTGACAAAGGACTAGATGAGACGTAACATCAAAAACCTCATGGTCGTATTTGAGGTCGGATCACTTCTCTATGTTAGAGAGCTCTTTCGCGCAGTATATTGTGAGCAGGCTGCGGATACGATGCATCAATGGAGTTGATGCTTGTGTTGACTGGTTGACAGCGCCCATAAAATGCAAACGGTCGGTCGCCACAAACGCTGTTGCAAAGGCGTGTGGGCGGACGTAAGTAGATTTAGAAGATTTCGGACTCGGGGGACGCGTGTTCTGGTGGAGTAAACGCCTCTCAAATCCGCAAATCTACTGGATGTGAGTCGACGGGCGGTAGCTTACTCAAGTGTATACGCTCTGATGCTTGGCTCCTACATACTTCCGGTAACCCGGATCACCTCGATCGTGCGCGCCGCGGCCTGCAGCTGCGTCGGCTAATTATCGGTTATTCGGGTGAGAAAGCACGAAAGTCCCTCGCAGTGTTCAAGTGTAAGACCAAAGTGGTCACCTCCGGACTATCGGAGGAAGAGTTTCACAGCTTTAGATATGCTTGCATTTCCGAGGGTTTTGGTAGTTTCGCCGAGCTGATCCGCACAGCAGTTCAGCAGTTAATAGCCAGCCGCCACAAGAACACTGCTGAGGATCTGCGCGCCGCAATGGAAAGGCTCAACGCGCGTGTGGAGGAAGTAGGCCGTGATGTCAAACAGTTGAGGGCATCACCAGCGGAAGCAAATCGATGACATCGACTCAATTAGTTCTTGATCCGAGTTACAAGCAGTCGATCGCACCCGAAGTGGTGGCCACACCATGGTTTGCCATTCGAGTGAAATCACAATGCGAGAAGATCACTGCTGTTTCTTTATACAACAAGGGTTACGAAGAGTTCGCCCCGATGTATCGCAGCCGGCGCTACTGGTCGGATCGGGTCAAGGAACTGGACTTGCCCCTCTTCCCTGGATACATCTTCTGCCGTTTCGACCCACTGCATCGGCTGCCGATCCTGATGTCACCCGGGATCGTGTCGATTGTCGGACTGGGCAAGAATCCCGAACCGGTTGATGACGGCGAGATCGCCCGCATTCAGGCCATCGTCAGTTCGGGCGCGCTGGCCTGCCCCTGGCCTTTCCTCCGTGCCGGCCAGAAGGTCGCCGTCACCCGAGGTCCTTTGTGCGGCGTGGAAGGATTTCTGGTCAACTCGAAGAACCAGCACCGATTAGTTGTGTCAATCCAGCTTCTGCAGCGCTCGGTCGCCGCGGAGATCGATCGCGATTGGGTTCAACCGATTTCATAGACCTGTGAAAGTCTGGGTGTCATCTATGAAGCTCTTCCTGCTCTTGGCGGCCGCGGCCGGTGTCCTGGCTCAAGCGCCGCCCCGTTCCCCCACCGTTGATGCCGGCGGCGCGAACCTTCCCGCCCAGAAAATCGGCCCCAACGACCTCATCGCTGTCTCCGTTTACGACGCCCCCGAACTCACCCGCACCGTGCGCGTCGGCGGTGACGGTCTGATCCGCCTGCCCATGCTCAAGCGCCAGATCAAAGCCGAGGGCCTGATGCCCGCCGAGCTTGAATCCACCATCGGCGATGCCCTTCGTGCCGAGCAGCTCATCATCGACCCTTTCGTCACCGTCACCGTCGCTGAATACGACAGTCGCCCCATCAGCGTAGCCGGGGCCGTCAAGCTGCCGCTTACTTTTCAAGCTAACAACCCGGTGACGTTGCTCGAAGCGATCACGCGCGCCGGCGGCTTGAGTCCGGAAGCCGGCTCCGAAATCCTCGTCAGCCGCCCGAAGACCGCTTCCGATGGCGCCGCTGCGGCGCTTGTCCAGCGGATCCCCGTCAAGGGCCTCATCGATGCCGCCGATCCCGCGCTCAACATCCGCCTCACCGGCGGCGAGGAAGTGCGCGTCCCCGACGTCGGTAAGTTTTTCGTGCTCGGCAACGTGCACAAGCCGGGCGTTTTTCCGATGCAGGGCAATACCGAAATCTCCGTCCTCAAAGCCCTGGCTTCCGCGGAAGGCTTGATGCCGCTCGCCAGCAAGGAAGCCTACATCTACCGCCGCGAAGGCGCCAGCGGCTCAAAAAACGAAATTCCCGTTCCGCTGAAGAAAATCATGGACCGCAAGGCCTCGGACATACTGCTCACGGCCGATGACATCCTGTATATCCCCGATGCCACTGGCCGCCGCGCTACCCTGGCTGCGCTCGAGAAGATCGTCATGTACGGAAGCGGCGCTGCCAGCGCCCTGATTTACACTAGCACTCTCCACCACTGATCCAACTCGCGTAGTGTGAGCCAAATGTTTGAAAACAACTCAACAAAATATTTACCACCACCGGGTACCGAGCAGCTCCCGGTTCCAGCCGAAGTCTTGCGGGCCCCCTGGTACGGCTACGAGACGGGGTCCGAAAGCTCCGGCGCCTCGCTCTCCAGCTATCTCTGGATCCTCCGCCGCCACCTCTGGAAAATCCTCTCTTTCGTCTTCGTCTCGGTGGCCGCAACCGTGATCGTCTCCAGCCGCCTCACCCCCATCTATGAATCCACCGCCACTGTGGATATCGACCGCCAGATGCCCACCGGCATCATCGGCCAGGAAGCCAACCAGACCGGGCTCAACGACGCCGACCAGTTCCTCGCCACTCAGGTCAAGCTCATCCAGTCCGATTCCGTGCTCCGCCCCGTGGCCGAAAAATATAACTTGCTCACGCTCGAGGCCGGTAACCCCAACGCCGAACTTTCCGGGCCGGTAGTCCTGAAAAAGCTCAACGTCGCCCGGCCGCCGAACACTTACCTGGTCTTGATCAGCTACCGGTCGCCCGATCCGCGCCTGGCCGCCGACGTAGCCAACGCCATAGCGCACTCCTACCTCGAGCACACCTACGACATCCGCTTCCGCTCCTCCGCCTCGCTCTCCCAGTTCATGGAAAAGCAGCTCGAGGAGCTGAAAGCCAAGATGGAGCGCTCCTCCGCCGCCCTGGCCCAGTTCGAAAAAGAGCTGAATGTCATCAACCCCGAAGAGAAGACCAGCATCCTCTCCGCCCGCCTGCTGCAGTTGAACACCGAGTACACCACCGCCCAGACCGATCGCGTCCGCAAGGAGGCCACTTCGAACTCTGTTCGCGAAGGCTCGCTCGAGGCTGCCCAAGCTTCGGCGCAAGGGGAAGCTCTCCATAAGCTCGCCGAGCGCTTGGATGAGGCCTGCCAGAAATTCGCCGAGGTCAAGACCCATTACGGAACCAATCACCCGGAGTACAACAAGGCCGCCGCGCAGGTAACCGAGATCGAGAGCCAGTTGCGGCAGGGCCGCGAGAGCGCCGCGGGGCGCGTCGAGGTGGAATACCGCGAAGCCGTGAACCGCGAAGCCATGCTGCGGAAGGCCGTGGGCGAGACCAAGGCCGAGTTTGACCGCCTCAACGCGCGCTCCTTCGAATACCAGTCGCTCAAGCGCGAGGCCGAAGCCGGCAAGAAGCTCTATGAAGAGCTGGTGCGTAAGATCAAGGAAGCCGAGATCAACTCCGGATTCCAGAACAGCGCTATCCGCATCGCCGATGAGGCCCGTCCCGGCGTCAAGCCCGTCTTCCCCAAACTGACGCTCAACCTCGTGCTCGCCTTCCTGCTCTCGTCGCTCGTCGCCGTCGGCATCGCTATCCTGAGTGACGCCCTGGACAACACCGTGCGCGATCCCGAGCAGATCGCCGCTCTATTCAACACCGAAGTCATCGGCAGCCTGCCGATGGTGAAGCGTTGGCGGAACACGCTCGCGGCGGCAATCCCCGCCGAAACCGTGGCAGTCCGCGTCGAGGAGCGGCCGATTGAACCGAGGTCCGAGCCGGCGCTCCAGCCGCCAAGTCTACGGCAGTTTCGTGGAGCGCGCAAGCTTCACGTGCGCTGGCGCCGGTCGATTGCGCCCGCCTCGCAAAACGGACGCTCAGGGCAGTCGCGCTTGGCTGGCCAATCCTACGCCCAGTCGGTGGATGGTTTCGAGGAAGCCGTGCGCACGCTGCGCAACTCCATCCTTTTGCATAACTACAGCCGGCGGATTCGCACCCTTATGGTGACCAGCGCCGGGCCCTCGGAGGGGAAGACCACCACGGCTGTCCATCTAGCCCTGGCGCACGCCGAGCAGAAGCACAGGACCCTGCTGATTGATGGCGACCTGCGCCGACCCGGCGTCCACGGCAAACTACGTTTCAGCGCCGACGACGGGCTCGCTACCGTGCTCGCGAACGGAATGCTGTGGAGGGAAAAGCTGGTGAAGATCGACGCCACGCCCGGCCTTGACGTGCTTCCCGCGGGTATCTCCGGACGCCGCTCCGCCGACCTGATCGGAAGAGGCCTGCCCCTGATCCTGGAGCAAGCCGCCAGAGAGTACGACCTGATTATCGTCGACGCCCCGCCCACGCTCGGGTTCCCCGAGCCATTGCAAATGGCCGCGGCGGTGGATGGAGTGATCGTTGTGGCGAAGGCCGGGCAAACCAACCGGAAAGCTGTTGGCTCGGTTCTGAACACGCTCCAGCACGTGCGCGCGAATGTGCTGGGGTTGGTATTGAATTCAGTGAGCAGCCAGACCAGCGACAGCTATGGCGTTTACGCGTACAACGGCGCCTATCAGCAGTATTACAAGGCCGCTGCCGCCGCTTCAGGACGGTAATGTAGTGCGTCTCCAGAATAAAGTATGCGACTGGACAGTGGCGCAGGCTTTCAGCCTGCGAACCCGCTTTCGAGCGGGACGCTCTAAGCTAGCAGTCGGAACCGGTTGCGCTGAACGGTCGGATTGCGCCGGCGAGAACGAAATGCGGATGAGAGACGTGATCATGCTCAGCCTCGGCTTCGTGTTCGGAATCATGACCGCTTGGTCTGTTCTAACGTCACTCGTAGCTTAATCGTGGGTAAGAGCCGCTAATTGCTACAGACCAGCAAACGAGGTTATCGCAACGGAGGACCCGGCGCCTTATTGGTTCCACGACAAGGCCGGCAGAACGTATCCGCTACGGGGTAAGCCCATGCGCATCTGGATTGTCATGACCGGTGAAGCGCTCCCGACCGACGGCAAGAACGTTCGGTTGCGGCGCGCTGCCATATTAGCGAGGCAATGCGCCCTCCGGGGCCACGAAGTGACCTGGTGGACGTCCACGTTCGATCACCAGCACAAGCGGCAAAGGGCGTCCACGCATCAGTGCGTCACGACTGACGATGACGTCCGGATCGAGATGCTCCACGCGCCGTCATACCGTAAGAATATTTCAATAGGGCGGTTAATTAATCACCAGGTCTTAGGCCGCGCGTTCGCGAGGCGAATCCGAACTGAAGCCTCCCCGGACCTCATATTCTCCGCATGGCCGACCATCGAGTTCAGTACAGCCTCAGTGGAGTATGCACTGCGAGAAGGGCTGCCCGTCATCATTGACGTACGAGACCTGTGGCCGGATATCTTCGCCGACGCCGTGCCACGTACGCTCCATCCCGCAGCCCGTGTCGCACTTCTTCCCCTGATTCGCCGCGCGGAGTATGTTTTTCGTAACTGTACGGGGATCTGTGCCATTTCGCGTGGGTATCTCAACTGGGCGCTCAACTATGCGCGTCGGCCCCAAAGAGCACTGGATGCCGTATTCCCGCTCGGTTATGATAAGCCGCAGCCGCTCGAACATGAGGTTGCACGCGCACGGTCTGAGCTGTTGCAAGCCGGCATCGACCACCGAAAAACCATCTGTTGGTTCGTGGGCGTATTCGGGGCCACTTATGATCTAGGGACCGTCATCCGCGCGGCGGCTCTGCTCCAGCAGCGCGGCTGCGATGGGATACAGTTTGTACTCAGCGGGAGCGGTGAGAGAGAGCTGGAATGGAAAAGACAGGCAGGCGATCTCCGGAACGTCGTCTTCACCGGCTGGGTCGACTGCGCCAGAATCGCCTGCTTAGGGCAGTTGGCGAGTATAGGTCTTGCAGCCTATTCTCCATCGGCCCCTCAAGGTCTTCCGAATAAACTCTTCGAATACATGGCTTATGGTCTGCCGGTCGTCTCCAGCCTCCTAGGCGAAGCCGAGGCATTCCTCCGGGACAGCCGCTGCGGATTGACATACAGGGCGGGGGATGCCGAGAGCCTTGTGCATGCCCTGCTTTCGCTGGCCGAAGCTCGACAACGGCGCGAGTACGGCGACAACGGCCGCCGTCGCTACGAGGCGGACTATTCGCCGGCAAGGATATACCCGTCCCTGGTGGACTACCTCGAGAACGTTGTGTCACCGAGCATGAGGCAACGAGCACGGGCGATGAGCAACTTATGAGCGCCACAACGATAGGAGTAGCCCGGTACACTGTACGGCAAATACCGCTTCCTCCGGTCGCGGCTCAGCAAGGCCTGTCTGAAACTGAGCCGTGACCAAAGGGAGCGGTGGCGTCTCGCTAACGAACTCACCGCGACAGGCAACTAGTAAATACCCTGGGCGTAACCGCCGAAGTCCTGACGACCGGCCTTGACGCCCGCCGTACTCATCGATTTTATGGCTAACCCTTCAAGTCCCCGAATCGGTTTCACTATCGTCCACTATAATGCACCTCAGGCTGTTGCCCTTCTGTTGAACGATCTTGCGCAACAGGACCACAGCGCTTGCATTCTGGATATCGTAGTCGCCGACAACGGCCCAACACAATCGGGGTTGGCAGAAGTGATACGCGAATACAGAGGCACGCCGAGTGTGGGGTTCGAAGTGATGCCCAGGAACCTCGGCTATTATGGGGCCGCACAGGTAGTTTTGGACAACATTTGGCGGCGCGACCTCCCCGATTGCATTATTGTTTCGAATGCCGACATTCGCATCCCGAGTAAGGACTTCTGCTCCCGTCTTGCCGGGTACGGCAATACCTTCCCCGTAATTGCGCCCGCTATCATATCCGGCTTCACAGGCCGCGACCAGAATCCATTTAAATACCGCCGCCCATCCACCTGGAGCATGCACCTGAAGCGCTTACTGCGACGGGCCGAGACCCTTGCTAGGCTCATCGAATCCCAGTACTCTCTCAAGCAGAACTTACGCCGTGCGGGGCTGCTAGGTAGTCGGCTGTCTGGGTCCTGCAGCCCTCTCCCCGTATATGCGGCGCACGGATCGTTCATTGCCTTCAACAGAACGTATTTCGAGCGCGGCGGAACCTTGAAAGCTGGCGCGTTCCTGTTCGCCGAAGAGATCTTCGTGGCTGAAAGCTGCCGGAGGCTACACCTTCTGATCATGTATTGCCCGGAGATTCAGGTCCTTCATAGCGAACATGCCGCCACTAAGGCCAGCAGCACGACTCGCGCCTTTGAGGCCGCCGCAGCCGATTACTGCGCGCTCCATTACTTTCCGATCTGGAAGAGAACGCAGGACATCAAGTGAGGCGACGGTGAATCTGTATCCATCGCGCTGTTCTGGACACACTTTAATCAACTCATCACGGCTGTTGGGACCGTGCCCGTGCTACTGCAGCGCGTAACCGGCAATTGGAAGAAAGTGCAGGACTGATTGCCCAAACTAAGTACAGTCCCTCCAGCGCTGGTTGCCCTGTTGATTCCTTTCGTCCTGCGGCGCATTTCTGGCAGTTTCGCGCACCCAGCATTAATCTATGCTGTTATGGCAGCGATTTTCATCATCCCGCCAGTCATGTTCACACCGGAATACCCTATTTCACCTGCACCACTCTGGTGGATTGTACTGTCGGTTTTGGCATTTACCTTGGGCTGCGGCATTCCCCGGCGAGCCGCGAGTCCTCGCCGTCCTCGGGCGCCCGTGCGCACATCAGTTACACGCAAGCTCCGGCTCGCAATCATCATCTGCCTGATCTTCTCAGCAGTACATGTCATCTTACTGGTGCGTGATTTTGGTTTTTCGCCGGGGCGACTTTTACAATCGGGGGGACTGGTTGACGTCTCTATGAGAATCTCGGCTCTTCGATACACGATCAATCCCACTCCGAGTGCGCTGGCACAGGTGCTACTGATATTCGTGTATCTTGCCGCTCTAATTGGGGGGCTAATTAATGCCACCAGGGCTGCAACGAACAAAATCGATCTGGTAGTGTCTTATGCTCTTCTGGCCCCCGCGGCGACAGTGTTTGCCGTTCAGTCAACCAGAGCGGTGGTAATCATTGCCGGTTCCCTGTGGATAGCTAGTCGCCTTGCTGCGAGGACTCCTTTGCCTCCAACGAGCCGGGAATCGAAGGTTCCGATCCGGGTGAGCGCGGCCGTGTCGGTATTTGCAGGCGTAGTCGTCCTTCTAGGCGTTGGCGCTCAGCTTCGTGTTGGCAAGACTCCAACGCTGACCGGAATTCTCGATTTCGCCGTTACGGACAAGGCAAAAGCGACGTTGCTCGGCGCCGTACCTGCCTTCTGCTACTGGTTTGATTCTGAACCGGAAGATCGACCGCCAAGCTGGGGCCAAATGACATTCGCTGGGCCTGTATCGGTGGCTGGCGGTCGTGAACGTATAGAAGGCGTCTATCTAGAGAACGTGGCACTTGGCATAGAGGCTAGGACGAATGTGTATACATACTACCGTGGCCTTATCCAAGACTACACAAAGGGCGGTGCGCTAATATTCATGTGGCTCCTTGGCGCAATTATGGGTTGGGCGTATCGCAGTGCTCGAAGAGGAGTAATCCCTGCAGTTGGTGTACTTGTTATGTGCTATAGCTTTGTGATCTACGGTGTCATTAGTATCTTTACCTATAATTCGATAATTGCAGCGTTTGTATTGTTTGGCTTAGCCCTGAAGCGATACTACCCACCACCAACGCGTGGCCGGGCACGCGCAAGCCGCTTGCACATGGGCGATAATCTCGCGTGGGCCGTCAGTCGCGTATGTACTAAAGGCCGATAGGAACTGGGTTTTGGCAGGCGAGCGTGTCTACGAGCCCCCGGCAAGATTCAGGCCATAACAAACGCGCCGGGCACGGCACAATTCGATACGGCGTGGTTCCTACTTCATACCTTCTGTCCTGAGTCCGTGATTATGACCGTCGTCCTATATTCACGAATGTGGAGGATATTATCCGCGTGTTGATTGCGGAAACACACGGGCAGCGGTCGAGGACGAGAAACGCCCTCTTTGCTGCAAGCATTTGGGACCGTGTTCACTCGCCTGGAGCGCGGCGCCTTGCAGGATCGGTCCTCATATCGCTTGGAGGCCAAGCCCTGGTACTGCTGGGGATGTTCTTAGCCACTAGGCAGAGCGCGCGGGATTTTGGGGCGATCGGATTCGGCGTTTATCAAGTGGCCAGACGTACCCTCAACGTGGTGGTGTTCCCTTTGATGTGTGGCACGGGTATCAGTATTCCGCGATACCTTGCCTGCTCCGAAGGACGGAGAAGCGAGGGAGGGCCGTGGCTGCTCGCCGGCGCCTCCCTGGCGGGCGGCCTTCAGCTGGCATTCCTCGTACTGGCCGCTTTCTTTGCTGCATCCCTTGGCCGCTTCACGTTTGGCACCGCATCCACCCCCCCGCTGTTTATATCTCTCCTGGTGGCGACCACCGGGTTGTCGATCCACAATCTCGGATTCGCGGCGCTACGTGGGCTGTCGCGTTTTCCTTCTGCAGTTGCGCTCCAAGTCGTAAACATATCAATCGTTCCATTGGCGGGTATTCTGATGGCCAGCGGTCAAGCCAGCAACGCGCTGTTGATTACAGGGGTTCTGTGGATAGCGATCGGTGGTTCGGTGTTCGTGCGGGTTTGTCAGCAGTCCGCTAGGCCCTTTCCGAAAGCCCGCGATTTCCGGAATTCGCTTCGCAAGCTGGCGGTGTTCGGGGTCCCGAGAACCCCAGGAGAGGTGGCACTTTTCGGACTCTTCGCGTTGCCGGTCTATTGTGCCGTCGGTGCCCGCTCCGATATGGTCGGGGCGGGCGTGCTGTCATTCGGAATGTCGCTCGTCCAGGTTGTGGCCAGCGCGTTCACCGCAGCCGGTGTTGTGCTCCTGCCGTACTGGAGCCGTGCCTCGCTGCGCATTCCGCTTGACCAAGCGGGGAAATCTATAAAGTGGCTACTGATATGCTCGCTGCTGTTCGCCGCCGCGGCCTGCGGCCTGCTGCAGCTCTGGTTGAGGCCCATGTCACATCTTCTGCTCGGCTCTTTCGCGGATGACCGTATACCGGAGCTGCGCTGGGTTCTGATTGGCATGATTCCCTTTGCCATATACCTTGTGCTGCGCGACTACCTTGACGCGGTCTCGGTTTTTCCGATCACGACAGTCGCCCTGAGCACGGCTTTCTTTTCCGAGTTTGCGGTGCTTCAACTGACCGGGCTGCCGATTGGAGTTGCGATCGCGTGCGGCTTCTCTTCGTTGGGTTTCGCAACGCTCGTGCTGTGGGTCAGTCTGCTGAAGATGTCCAGCATGAAAAACCGAACTCAGGCTGATGTGAATTCCATCGTTTGCCATGAACCATCTGGCGCGTAGCAGACACTAACGCCTGACAATGGGCACATTCGCGAAGAAAACGATGACGTCGCTGTTTCTGGAGGGCCGGTTGATTATATAGCCGCCGTCAAGAGTTATCCACATGACAAGATCGAACCTGTTTTACGTTGCGCTGGTGTTCGCAGTCGCACTCGGACAGACTAGCAACATGACCGGTCAGGCTGCCCACCCAGTCAGCGTAAAAGATTTTGGCGCTAAGGGCGATGGAGTCACGGACGATACGAAAGCGATCCAGGCGGCTCTGACCTCCGTGCCGACAGGCATCGTCACGTTCCCCGTGAGCAACGGTTGCTACAAGTCGGGAAATCTGATGATTTCAGATAAGACAGACTTCGTCCTGGAAGGCAACCACCAGGAGATCTGCTGGACCGGTACGGCCAATGCCGACGAGTTCATCGGGTTTCAGTATTCCGGAAGCCTGACTAATGTGACCATACAGAACTTCCGGCTGATTGGAGACGAGGTATTGGGCGACAGGCATTGCGGGGTATGGGGGCGAAGTGGAGCGAGGCTTGCGAATCTACGCATTACAGGTAACTACATACACAACGTGACTCTCGGTATTAGCATCAATGCGGAAAAGAGTGGCTCCATAAGCCGATTCTCCGTTGACCATAACAATATCGACACGGTGCTGGGCACCGAGCCGGGATCGGGATACGGGATCCACCACGCCAACGGGTCCGGGAATCCCTCTAACGGAACCATCGAAGAGAACACCATCGCGCGGACCCAGCGGCACGGAATTTACCAGGCTAAAGGTTCCCGTGTCCTCATCAGGAAGAACACGATCCTGAATCATCGCCAGGCAGTTCCCGAAGTTGTGGGATCGCCACGGCCCGCGGTGCAGATCGCGCGTAGTACCTATATTGCCTTTGAGGACAACGTCATCCAAGGCGCGAAAGATGGTTCTTTACAGGTTGCGCTCCAGCCTGGTACCACCTGCGACCACATCACGGTGAACGGAACCACCATCACCCGGCCTGTGGGCCCGCACTCGCCTGTAACAATAGGCACGTCGGACCCACAGCACGACGGTATATGCACGAACGTCCGCTTCTCAAACAACAATATCTCCTGCGAACTCGAGGGGAGCCCGGCGCTGCAAATAGACAGCGGCAAGCATGTGCTGGTGCTGAATAATGTATTCAGTGTCACATCGCGTTCGCGAGAGGGGGCCGTCATCGGGCTACGTGGGCACGGTGAAGGGCCTGGCACGGCATTGTACACTGACGATGTCACTTTCTCGGGCAATAAAATCTCCGCGAGCAGGACTGCGGGTGCCCTTCACGCTTTAGCCATCTATCGCGGGGCAGCCAGAGCCGGTATGCACGTTACTTTCGACAGTAACACTTACGACGTGCCTGGCGACGAGTTCTGGTACGAGATCCCTGCGGGTAATCCGAATCTGAAGATTCTGGATCAACGACGAAGCGGCCGAAGACCGTAGAACCGTATCATCTTTTTCGGCTGTAACCCGCCCTATCAGGAAAGACTATTGACAACCCATCGCAGCGTTCCATTCTTTGCATACCCGGACGTCTTCTGCAGATACGCAGACCAGTATTTAGCAACCGTAAGGGATGTTGCGCGCCGGGGTGCTTTTATCCTCCAGCAGGACCTCGCGAAATTTGAGACACGCCTAGCCAGATTCCTCGGCGCCAGACATGCTGTCGGTGTCGGTAACGCAACCGACGGCCTGCTGATGGGTCTTCGCGCCGCCGGTCTGTCTCCCGGAGACGAAGTCATCATCTCCTCCCATACCATGGTTGCAACCGCCGCCGCCGTCCACTTTGCCGACGGTATCCCCATTCCCGTCGAGTGTGGCCCCGACCACCTGATCGATCCCGATGCAGCAGCCGCCGCGATCACGTCCCGCACCCGTTTCCTGATGCCCACCCAGCTCAACGGCCGCACCTGCAATATGGACCGCCTCCAGGCCATCGCCGACAAGTACGGGCTGCTCATCGTTGAGGATGCCGCCCAGGCGCTTGGCTCTCGCTTCAAGGGCCGCGCTGCCGGCACCTTCGGCATTGCCGCGGCGATCAGCTTCTATCCCGCAAAGGTGCTCGGCTGTTTCGGAGACGGTGGCGCGGTCATCACCAATGACGATGACATACGCGAGAAGCTATCCCAACTCCGCGATCACGGCCGCGATAGCAAGGGCGAAATCGTCTCGTGGGGGTTGAACTCCCGTCTTGACAATCTGCATGCGGCCATACTGGATTTCCAATTAGCGCGCTATGAGCAGGTGACGCAACGCCGCCGTGCCATAGCGGCGATGTACACGGAGCAGTTGGGTGGTGTTCCCGAGCTCGCTCTCCCTCCCGCGCCCGACAGCGACCCCGATCACTTCGATATCTATCAAAACTACGAGATCGAAGCAGAACGTCGCGATGACCTGAAACAGTATCTCAAAGACAACGGAATCGGAACACTGATCCAATGGGGCGGTCAGGGTATCCACCATCTGAAGAATCTCGGCTTCACCCAGTCCCTGCCTTACACCGACCGGCTGTTCGAGCGGCTTCTCATGCTGCCGATGAACATGTCACTGTCTGACGATGATGTCACCTTCATCCGCGATCACATTCGGAGGTTCTATGGAAGTTAACACTAGCTTGTCCACCTCGGCTGCAACCGCCGCGCTGCCGGTCGTCCGGGAACAGGATGGCGCGGCAATGTATGCCAACGGGTTCCATTTCCAGAGAGGGCGAATTGCCCATTACGCAATTCTAAGAGCGCTCGGCATCGGCGCCGGCGATGAGGTGATCATCCAGGCCTTCACCTGTGTGGCGGAACCCTGCCCCATCCTCGCCACCGGCGCCAAGCCGGTGTATGCCGACATTGATGCGACTCTCAACTTGGACCCGTCGAGTGTTGAGGCGCGGCTCACTCCCCGCACCAGGGCGATCGTGGTCCAGCATACCTTCGGTATTCCCGCGGACATGGACAGGCTTTTGCGGATTGCGCAGGCTCGTGGGATCTATGTGATCGAGGACTGCTGTCATACGGTTGCGAGCTCATACCGGGGTACGATGGTCGGCCACTTTGGAGATGCGGCATTCTCGGCCTACCGCTGGGGGAAGCCATTGGTGCTCGGCATTGGTGGCACCGCTGTTATCCATGCCGAGGAGCCTCGAAAAATATTGCAGCAGATCCATAAATCGAGCTCCATGCCGGGCGCGTGGCAAACACTGCGGATGCGCTTGGAGTACCTTCTGCACCAGGCGTTGCTTCGTCCGTCCACGTTTTGGCTCCTGCGCGATGGCTATCGGCGTCTCATCAAGACGGGAATGGTAATCCCGACGTTTCCGAAGGTAGAACTTCAAGGTGAACTCAGCGATTTAGACAAGCTCATGCCGCGCTTTCATCAGCGATGGCTCGCCAAGAGAATCAACTCTGTGTTTGAAGAAGACGTCCAGTTTCGACGCAGAAGAGCTAGTCAGTACTCCGCCGCCCTTCAGGAGGTGGGGTGGCGAACCTGTCAGCTCGATCGAAGATATGACCCTGTGTACCTCCGGTATCCATTCCTTGTATCAGATAAAGACAAGATCCTCCAGGAAGCGCGCAAGCACAGGGTAGAATTTGGCGACTGGTTCGTTTCAGCGGTCCACCCTCACTCCGATTCCGAATCCGAGGAACTCGGGTACAGGCGAGGGATGTGCCCGGTGGCTGAGCGCACGGCGAAAGAAATCCTGACTCTGCCTATTTACGAAAAGGTGCGAGATCGGGATGTTGAGCGCTCCATCGATTTACTGCATAGGCTGCATCATCAAGGACTGTCCTAAACTTACAACTGCTTCGGCTTACTGATGTCACTTCACATTCCAAACTTGACCACACCCGACCTTGCAAAACGCATCCGCCTGCACGCGCTGCGCATGACCAGCAAAAGCGGCGGGTCCCACGTTGGCGCAGCGTTTTCCTGTGCCGATATTCTGGCTGTGCTTTACAGCCGCGTGCTCAACGTAGATCCACTCAACCCTTCGTGGCCGCTACGTGATCGCTTTGTCCTCAGCAAAGGGCATGCGGGCAGCGCACTCTATGCCGTCTTGGCTGAGTGCGGATTCTTCCCTGTTGGGAAGCTCGAGACGCACTACATGGATGGCTCGGACCTTTGTGGTCATGTGTCGCATAAGGGCGTTCCTGGCGTGGAGGTCTCGACAGGGTCTCTCGGCCACGGGTTGGCGTTGGCTGCCGGCATGGCGTACGCGGCGAAGCTGGATGGGCTTCGGCACCGGGTCTTCGCTCTTTTAAGTGACGGCGAATGCGATGAAGGCTCCACCTGGGAAGCCAGTCTCTTCGCGGCCCATCACCAGCTCGACCGTCTTGTAACGATCGTGGACTATAACAAGATCCAGAGCCTCGCGCCCGTGTCCGAAACAATTGGCCTGGAACCGTTTGCGCAGAAATGGTCGAGCTTCGGCTGGGCCGTTAAAGACGTCGATGGCCACAACCACGAGGCATTGGCTGACGCTCTCAGGTCTGTCCCCTTCAGCATTGGAAAGCCGAGTTGTTTGCTGGCGCACACCGTGAAAGGTAAGGGGGTGTCCTTTATGGAGAACACCGTTCTGTGGCATTACCGCGTCGCGCGTGGCGCCGAGTTTGACGCCGCGTTAGCAGAACTGGAGACCAAACCATGAGGGATTGCTTCGTAAGGGCCTTGACCGAGCTTGCTGCGGCCGATCCGAACATCATGTTACTGACCGGTGATCTGGGGTTCGGAGTCCTCACTGACTTTGCGGCGCGTTTCCCCAGACAATACCTCAACGTCGGCGTTGCCGAGCAGAATCTTGCCGGGCTCGCTACAGGCATGGCGCTCGAAGGCCGGACTGTGTTCACTTACTCGATCGCCAATTTCCCGACCTTGCGCTGCCTGGAGCAGATCCGCAACGATGCCTGTTACCACAACGCAAACGTCAAGATTGTTTCCGTCGGCTGCGGGATGAGCTACGGGCCGCTCGGGATTTCGCACCATGCCACCGAAGATATTTCCATCATGCGCGCGCTTCCAAACATGACCGTCGTCTCCCCCTGCGACCTCTGGGAGGCATGCGAGGCAACGAAGGCGATTGCAGCGCGGCCTGGGCCAGCTCTGCTCAGGCTTGATAAGTCCGCTGCGCCTGAGACCGTTCGCAATGGAGAGCAGTTCCTGCTTGGAAAGGCCCGCATGATTCGCGATGGATCGGACGTCACGCTCGTGGCTACCGGAGGTATTCTAGGCGAGGCAATCCACACGGCCAGCATCCTGGAAGGCGAGGGATTCTCCTGCCGCATCCTGAGCGTGCATACCATCAAGCCCCTCGACGTCGAGACCCTTTCTACCGCTGCTCGCGAAACCATGGGCATCGTGACCATTGAGGAACATACCGTGGAAGGGGGCCTCGGCGGCGCCGTCGCCGAGACTCTTCTGGAGAGCGGCGCTGTTCCGCGATGTTTTCTGCGCATCGGCTTACGCACGGGTTTCTCATCCGTCGTGGGAAGCCAGCAGTATCTCCGCCAAGTCTATGGCCTGGACGCGCACTCCATTGCCCGCGCGGTTTCGGGCCGGTTGTGTAGCGCCGGTGTGGAGCGCGTGATGGTAGGGGCTGTATGAAACGCGCTTTTGATCTTTCGGTGGCATTGGTGGGCCTGGCGATCGCATCGCCCTTTCTTGCGGCGATCGCGGTTGGCATCTGGCTGCAGGATTTCGCCTCGCCGTTCTACGTTCCGCTGCGCATGGCGCGCGGCGGCGGCGCCTTCCGCATGGTGAAGTTCCGCTCCATGATTATAAACGCGGACAAGAGCGGGGTGAATTCCACTGCCGGTAATGATCGCCGCATAACTCCTATAGGCCGGTTCGTCCGCGCGTACAAGGTCGATGAAGTTGTGCAGTTGTGGAACGTGCTGCAAGGGGACATGAGCTTGGTCGGCCCGCGGCCGCAGGTCAAGGCCGATGCCGATCTGTATACGTCCGAAGAGAGGCGGCTCCTGTCCGTGCGTCCTGGAATCACCGATCCCGCTTCCATTGTCTTCGCAGATGAAGGAGAAATTCTTAAGGGCAGCGACGATCCGGATCTCCTGTATAACCAGATCATTCGGCCATGGAAAAGCCGGCTCTCGCTCCTCTACATCCATCGGCGCAATTTCTGGGTGGACCTTCGCCTGATGTTCCTTACCGCGATCGGCATGATAGACCGGCAGGCGGCCCTGAACGGCGTGCAAAAGATCCTGCACGACTGGGGAGCCGATGAACTACTTGGCCGGATGGCCCGCCGGGAGGAACCCCTTCTCGCTTACCCTCCGCCGGGTGCATCCGAAATTGTACGTAGCTTAGTCCCCGAATTAATGACTCAGCACTGAGAGTTCTACATTTCCTGCTTCCAAGATAATCTATGGCTCCCAACGCCCCAAATTCCTTGTGGTTCAAGCTCCGCCAGTTCGTCAAGAGCCTCGGCCTGTGGAAACGAGTTGTCCATCTAGCGATATTCGGTTTGTCCGGGTTTGCTGCGTTCCTCCTGCGGTTTGAATTCAGCATCCCGCTGAAGCACATTGCTTATCTCCAAGTCGCCATAATCGTCTGGGTAGTGGTGAAGCTGATGGTCTTTCACCTCTATCGCCTAGACCGGGGATGGTGGAGATTCGTTTCTCTTCCCGATCTCGCGCGTATCGCATATGCCAACCTGATCGGATCTGTTGTTAGTATCCCGGTTATCTGGCTGGTCGCACCGCCGGGGTTCCCGCGGTCGATCTTCGTCCTTGACTTGGTATTCTGCTTGCTGGCTACCGCGGGCGTCCGAATCCTGGCTCGTATGGTGGTGGAAGCCGCTACCCGAGGTGAATTGAAGCCAGGGAAGTTGACCGTCATCTACGGAGCCGGCGCCGCCGGCGTTATGCTGCTTCGCGAGAGCCGATGCAACCCCAAGCTCGGATTCACCGCAATTGGATTTATTGACGACGACCCGGTCAAACGCGGCTTACTGATTCAGGGGCTACCCGTGCTCGGCTCGGGAGCGGATCTGGCGCGGGTTATCGCGAAGCACACGGTGGAGCACATACTCATAGCTACTCCGTCAGCCACCGCTGCCGAGAGGCAGACAGTACTTCAGCGCTGCCACCAGGCCGGAGTGCCGTGCAAGACAGTTCCGAGCATGGCCGAGGTAATCGAAGGATGTACACTGGCGGGCCAGATCCGAGAGGTCGCAATCGATGACCTCCTCGGGCGCAATCCCGTCAAGCTCGACGAAACGCGGATCCGTGCACGTATCGAAGACAAGGTGGTTCTCGTTACCGGCGCTGCCGGCTCCATCGGTTCTGAGCTTTGCCGGCAGATCGCCCATTTTCAACCCCGAGCCATCATAGGATTCGAAATCGCCGAAACTGCGCTCTTTTATCTCGAGCGCGAAATGCGCGAGTCCTTTCCAGGCGTCCCGTTTCATCCTGAAATCGGTAGCGTCCGCGATCCACAGCGCCTCGATGAGGTGTTCGAGCGGTACGCGCCCTCCATTCTCTACCACGCTGCCGCCTACAAGCACGTCCCCATGATGGAAGCCCACCTGTTCGAAGCAGTCGAAAATAACATATTCGGCACCCACAACGTCGCTCTCGCCGCCGACCGCCATGGCGTCTGCGATTTGGTGATGGTCTCTTCGGACAAAGCTGTGCGCCCCGCTAACATAATGGGTCTGACGAAGCGCCTAGCGGAGCTTCTCATTAATTCTCTCCAGAATGGCCGCACACGCTACGTCTCTGTTCGTTTCGGCAACGTCCTTGGCAGTAACGGCAGTGTGATCCCGCTTTTCAAAAGCCAGATTTCCCGCGGGGGACCGGTCACTGTGACTCACCCCGAGATGCGCCGCTATTTTATGAGTATTCCTGAAGCCAGCCAGTTGGTTCTCCAGGCTTCTACCATGGGGCACGGAGGAGAAATCTTCGTGCTCGATATGGGTCAGCCTGTACGCATCGTCGAACTGGCTCGAAATTTGATCCTGTTGTCCGGACTTCGACCCGATCAGGACATCCGCATTGAGTTCACCGGAGTTCGCCCGGGTGAAAAACTCTACGAGGAATTGAGCTCGCTTGAAGAAGAAACGCTCCCGACCTACCACGAGAAGATCAAAATCTTTGCCGGGAACGGTCTTCCCCATGACGGCATCCTAGGCCACCTCGAAGTCCTCCGCCGCTGCTGCGAGGAGCGCGACGCCCGCCGATTAGTCCTGGAACTCAAGGAAATCGTGCCAGACTACAATCCCAGCACGCACGTTCTGCGCACGTTGTTCAAGCCGGAAGCTCCGCCTAGCACCAGCGCAGACCAGCCCATGACTTTGCGTCGAAGCGCAACCCCGGCCCGGGCCGTTGCCGCCGGCCAGTAATCGCACTTGCCGGAGTACATTCCATTAAGATCCAAACAACGTAGAAACGGGCAGGCTCCAGCCTAGCCTGAAGCGCTAAACCAACAAGTACTGCCGGCAAAGGACGGTAAGAAATGAAAATACGAAGAACTATTTTGGTTTGCATGATCGGTCTATTTTCCTGGGGCCTCGCCGGCGGCGTTGCCGCTGTGCTCAGGACCATAGGAATCTACAGCGGTGCCTGCGAGAAACTGAGTGGCTTCCCAGGCGTTCTGCAGGCAGCCGGTTTCGTTCCCAGTGGCACTTGTAAGTTCGAACCGGATAATGATCAGGACAAGGATAAGGATAAGGATAAGGATAAGGATAAGGATAGGGATAGGGATGATAAGGACAAGGACAAAAAGAAACACTGTGTGCCGGGCGAGTGCATTGTGAATGGGAAAAAAGGCACATGCGTCGAAGAGGGGCCCGGCGATGACGCGGTCTGCGTCTGCAGACAAAAAAAGATCAGCCGAGGCGAATAAAGGCCGGCTTCTCTTTATGTTGTTTTGAGCGTGTGCGGGAGTTTGCTTCCGCGCAAACAGCTCCGAGCAGAACGAATGTCCAGGCCGCAAGAGCGGGCAGTTGCAGATTGAAATCCACCAGGCTGTGAAGGAAGACGGATACCACCCCCAGACCCCAGATGGTCCTTGCGGCTTGTGGAACGCTCCACGTCGCAAGTAACAGAAGGAGCGCGACGAAAGGCACACCTCCTTCGGCAGCCCACTCTGCCCAGTCATTATGGGCGTGGTTGACGGTACTTCCCTCATCGAACAGGGCGTAAGCTCGGTAAACGTTCTCAAAGCTTCCAAGGCCAAATCCGGTCCACGGCTTTTCGCTAGCCATCGCGATGCTGGATTGCAGCATTTCCCTGCGATATTTGTAAGGATTGGGATCCTGAAATCGCTGCCAAAGCTTCGTCCACCCCACTACGCTTCCAAAGGCCAGAGTGAAGAGCAAAAGTGAGAGGAAAGCCGGTCGTAGTTTTCGGACGCCGAGACCATGAAACATCGCCAGCAGCAGGACGGCAAAAGCTTCAAGCACCAGAAGGACGGCTCCCGCCCGGGACGCGCCTGCAATCACCGAGGCAAACATCGTCCCCGCGATGGCGGTATTGAGGAGTGTTCTTCGACGGTCGGTCAGCGCCTCAAACAGAGCGATCGGGAAAACAAGCTCAATGAAAGCGGCATAGTGATCGCGGCTCACGAATGGCCCAAGGACTGCATCCTGATATCCGGAATCGAACAGCCAGTAGACTTTGCCGGGCGAAGTAAAAAACTGTAACACGGAGAGTATGCTTAACCCGAACGCAAAATAGAGTAGCGCGCGCCGGAAGCTGATCGCCAGCCTGGGCGAAGAACAGATTTGCAGACCCAGGAAGAACGCCGCGAGGTATACCGTCCACAGAAGCACCGCATTCCACGTTTCCCACCGATTGACCGTGTGACCCGCCAGTAGCTGCACCAGGCCGATCGACACGGCCCCCGCCAATGAAAGGAGCGCAAAACTGCCTTGGACCCGATAAGGCCTGATTACCATAAGGCCTGACCAGACCGCGGCCAGCCCAAGCACCCCTGCCTTCAGCAAACTCACACTCCAACGCTCCGTCACCCAGATTGTCAGAATAGACGCGAATAGGACTGCGGCGAGCGCCACTGCGGAATCGGCGACGAATCGCGGTGGGGGCTGGCGGAGTGTGGGGATGCTCATTCGGCAACGGTTAGCCTAACATTGCGGAGCGAAATCGATCCGGTAATCCGTACTGTCCCAAGAACCCGCTGATACATCAGTGCGACTCTCGCCAGTTCGGTTTCCGCTGGCGTCGTGAAAGACAAGTCCTCCTCGCCTTCCACCCGCTCCTTCCCCTTTAACTGACCTGTTCCTTCGAGCAGGTCGGCCCCATCCCGAACATCCAGAACGCGCCAGCTCAGGCCCGTGTCGCCCTCGATCTCGTCGGTTTCATAACGCACGCTCAGGCGGTATTTTCTCGCCGGAGCCAGTGGCACAAACTCGCTCAGTATTTCACACGTCTCGGGTTGCTTTCCGGAAAAGCTGAGTCGCAGCATGGGAAGGGTTCCGCCGCGGCGTGCCGAGACACCGGGCAACTGAGCCAGGCGCCAGTCGAAAGCCGTTGTAAGAAACGGTTTCTCAAAGCCACCATTGGTAATGCTTGCGCCATTTTCCGGTATAAGAACGGGATAATCCAGCAACCGTTTTTTTGACATCGAGTTCCAGATTTCCAGGGCGGGCGGCGCCTGATTATTCGCAAGAAGATCATCGCAATAGGAGAGAAGATCTGGCACGTCGTCTCGCCCGGCATGCTCCATCACCCTTGATGCAACCGGTTCCGCGAGATCCAGACGCTTCTTTGCGAGCACGTAATTGAGATATTGCCGGAGTACATCGTTGCGGTCGGGGATGGCCTGCGCCAGGATGGTCCCGGGGTTCTGGGTAAGCTGCCAGCATTCATCGAACAGCGGCGCGACATCGTCATAAGATGTGGCGAGGGCCGACCGCACGGCCGGCCAAAAACCCGATGGATCGTGCCTGCGGAAGTAATACTCGGCCAGTAACCATCGAGGTGCGAAGGTCCGGTCCAACCCTACCGCGCGGAGCAGGCAACTCTCCGCCCGCTGAAAGTCTTTGTGCTCTTCGGCTATGCGTGCGAAATCGATCCAGATCGCGGAGTTCAGCGGGTCAAGCGCAACTGCCTTTTCCATGGCAGTTAAGGCCGAGCTGGGGTCAGCTTCGGCCAGACGGACGTAGTATTCGGGATTCCCCGGGGCGAGGCGGATCGCACGCTCGATGGCCGGCCGAGAGCGGTCATTCGCTATATGATCTGCGTACGCCAGGCGAATCGACCAATAGCAAGCCCAACAAAAGAGCGCACCCGCGACAGCGCCCAGCATCCGCAGTGGCATTTGCTAAGATTCTACGCCTGGGCGGCGCGGGCTGTCATGATCATGAGCAGTCAGTTGCCGATCGGTGCAGTAGCATTAGATGTCCATAGCCACATTCTGCCGGGAATCGATGATGGCCGGGAAACGCTTGAGGATGCGGTTGCAATGGCGAAGATCGCGGCTGAATCCGGCACCACCGATATCGTGGCGACACCGCACGCGAACGCGCGGTTCACTTTCGACCCTGAGCTGATCGATCACCAAAATAGGTGAACTGCAGGTCCGCTGCCGGCCCCGTTCCGCGCATCCATCGCGGCTGCGATTTTCACCTGACGGTGGAAAACATCCAGGACGCGCTGGCCAAGCCTGCCAAATACACGATCAATAACAAACGGTACCTGCTGGTGGAATTTTCCGACGCGTTCATTCCCGATACTGCGCACGAGATCTTCGACCAGTTCCAGGCCGCAGGGCTCACGCCTGTGGTCACACACCCAGAGCGCAATGTCCTTTTGCGCACGCAGATTGATCGGCTGCAGTCATGGGTGGAAAATGGGTGCCTCGTGCAGATTACGGCCCAATCTCTTTTAGGACGCTTCGGCCGGACGGCCCAGCACATTGCCAGCCAACTGCTCCAACAGAACCTCGTCCACTTCGTTGCTAGTGACGTACATGATACCAAACACCGCACGCCCATTCTGAGTGAGGCGTACAACTACGTCGTCAGGACCTCGGGCGAAAAGTGCGCCCAAACGGTCTTTGTCACTGCTCCCCACGCAGCAATCCTTGGTGAGCTCTTCTATCCTGAGTCCGTGGAACAACCTCCCAGCAAGAGAAGATGGTATTGGTTTGGCTTTGGATAAATCGAGCCGGCAGCACGCATAATGCAACACATCGTGCCGGTTTCCGGTATTCCGGAGCATCAGCGTCCGACCGCAGCGCCAGCAGCGACAGGATGCTCGCCCAGTAAAGCAGATCCCCTCATGGGTATCCGGGATCAACGCCCACCAATGCTGTTTCTCGCCATTTTCATAGCGCACCGTGTGTTCTGTTTTCCCATATGCGTAGGCACCCGCGTATCCATCCCTCGCCTGTCGCGTTTCGGTGGTACATCGGGGGATCTCGCAGTGGGAGCGCAGCGAGACAACGACGCTATCGGCGAAAACGACCAGCCACTCTTCATCGCCATGGAGCTGCTAGAAGGCCAAACGCTGCATGAGCGCATCTCCGGAAAACCGCTTCGGACGGGTATGGTGAGTCAACCTCATGGAGGACAATGGCGCAGCCACCAATCAGGACGATACGTTCGCATTCGAAGTCACCAACACTAGTGGTACGTGGTCGGATCTTCCGGCTAGGCGGTGTCAGGACCGTTTAGAACGCCCGCTGCAGAAACACTTCTGGCGTCTAGAACAGTTCTTATGGGGCTCTGTGAAAAATCGATTCAAGAACTTGAACACCCTGTGGCGAAAGGACACATGCCGGACCCAAAAAAACACTCGCCGCACGGCATCAATGCGCTCTCTGCAGCTGGAGTCACTTCGGGTTGACCGCACTTCCAGCAATGGCGCAACTCGTGCATGTGATTCATAGCATCCCCGACCAACGCCGCTTTACAGCCAGTGATGGCAGGGAAACTTGGGGGCTTTATGCAGACTGTCCTCCTAATCGAAAACGATCCTGCCAATCTCGTAGCGCAGGCCTTGGTTCTACGCTCCTTTGGATTCAGGCTCCTGGAGGCGAGGAGCCGAGGTGAGGCTTGGCGCGCCTGCCACCGACACCAAGGACCGATTCACCTCGTTGTAGCGAAGGTCATTCTGGACAATCACCGCACCAGCGATTTTATCGCTCGGCTTCGACTCGTGTACCCGCAGATATGCGTCCTCATCGTGTCCGAAACATCATCAGCAGAATTGGCTGACAATCAAAGCATGCCCTGCGAGTTTGCCTTTCTCCAAAAACCGTTTCGCCTGGACACTTTGGGTGATACCATAAGGAAACTGCTCGATGGACCGAAGAAGCGAGCAGTCTCTTCCATCTCGTAACGGATTGGCCAACATCGCGCCATGGCCGTATCTGGTGATCGCCGCAATCGCCCGCGGGTAGCACTGCATTGGCCAGTGCGTCTGTTCCGGCAGTTCGAAGGACCATCGGTTGAGAGCACCACCGAGAATCTCAGCAGTGAAGGCCTCTATTGCATCATCAGCGAGCCGTTCAAACCTGGCGAGCGCCTGCAATGCGAGATTGTTATCCCTGGGGAGAGTCTTGGCTCTTCGGAATCCTCCATCCGGCTTCAATGCCACGTCACGGTCAGGCGAGTGGAACCTCTTGATCGTGGTTTCGGCCTCGGTTGCCATATTGAGGATTACACCCTTGGTACCGGCTTGCCGCCAGCACCCATGTGACCGTAGTCCTCTAGTTTTTCGTTTCCCCAGGCAATATCCTGGCCAAGTTCGGATGGCGGCGGACCGTTTCTCGCTTCGCTACGGACGGCGAACCCTTGCTTTGTCATGAGAATCGCGCGGCAAAAACCATGTGATGCAAAAAAGTCAGCGGCGTGTTTGGGTGCAAGAGGTTCCGGATTCAAATCCCGGCGGCCCGACCAGCTAAGTTCAATTTCAGATATTTCGTTCCGCCAAATGTGAAGCCGCGTACGTTCATCCGCAGGCAGCGCGCAGGGCGTTTTCATTCCCCGTGATACCCTGAGGGTCTGTTGTCGGAGGATTCTTGATGCCCTGCCTCTTGCTGATCCTGGTCGTGGCGTTTCCCCGGATCGTGCTGGTGGCGTTATTCCTCCTCTCGAACTACTTGGAGCGAGCCTATCATGGGCTGATTGTGCCCGTGCTCGGGTTCCTGTTCTTGCCGCTAACAACGCTGGCATATGCCTGGATGGTGAACACGGGCCAGCATATAGAGGGCGTTAATTTGCTAATTCTGGTCGTTGCCGTTGTGATCGACTTAGGCGGCCTGGGCGGTGGTGAGTATCATCGCCGGAACCGATAAGCGCTGGTCATGGCCAACCCTGAACCCAAGCTACCGCCTCCGGATTCCTCTCCGCAGGATCCTTACCCGTCGCCGCGCACGCCCATTCCGCCTATGCCGGATCCAGACGAGCCCGGTCCCGATGTGATCGGGCCGCCGCTTGAACCACTGCCACAGGAGTAGCCACTGAGATCAGTGAGATAAAGTGACGCTGGCCGTTCGATTGCTCCTCCGAAATGCATGATTCGCAAAATATCGTCGGGTGAGTATCGGCTTTATTCAAGAAAGAAGGACGCGAAGACGGGGCGACGTAAGAACCTCGGTACCTTCAAGACGCAGAAAGCAGCCAAAGCGCACGAGCGAGCCGTACAATACTTCAAACGCGCGGGCTAAGCCGCCAGCACTCTGGCAGCACAGTCAACTCTTGCCGCGGCCCCGGACGCGCAATCCCGAAGTATTTCAACAATTTACCGATCTCACCCAAGGCAAAACGGCGTTGCTCTTACCGCTTTTCCACTGTGCCTATGGCCGACCTGTACGGTTGTGCTCGAAAACGGCCACATTTGTGGAACAGGGTAGCCATGAAAGACTGGTCTCGCTCGGTTGGATTATATAGCGAGATGTTCGAGGCGCAAGCTGCTAGCTACCGCTAAGTACCTGAAGTCAAAGGGCCAAAAAAAGTGGGACAGATTGCGCCCAAGTTGGTAACACAATGAACTAAAATAGGGAAGTTGTATTAAATAGAACCTTTTCAGGAAGCGCCGACTACAGGGAACATGTCTGAGGATATCTCATTTACCATCATTGAAATCCGCCGTGTGGCTATACTTTTGTGTTTGATAATGGGGGTCGCTGCAAGTCGGAGCTTGGATCGCGGAACCGCCAAACCCGCTGCATCGAAGACGCTGGCCGAAGCCGATAACGATCTGCTTGACGATCTTTCCCGGCGCTCTTTTCGATACTTCTGGGAACAGACTAACCCAACTACGGGTTTGGTAATGGACCGGGCATTGACTACCGGTGATCCCGAAAAGAAACCCGCGCATGCGGGTGTCGCCAGTATCGCCGCCACGGGTTTCGGGTTAACCGGCTTCTGCATCGCTGCCGACCATCACTGGATCAGCCGCGAGATGGCCCGCCAGCGCGTGCTTGCCGCGCTGGATTACTTTGCCAGGAAGGCGCCGCAAGAACACGGATGGTTTTACCACTACGTGGATGCGGTGACAGGAGAGCGTCGGTGGCACAGCGAGGTTTCATCCATCGATACCGCGCTCCTGCTGGCTGGAATCCTCACAGCACGACAGTACTTTCACGATGATCCGGAAATCGCCCAGCTTGCCACTACTATCTATGAACGTGTCGATTTTCCCTGGATGATGGACGGGAGCCAATCCTATTTTTCGCATGGCTGGACGCCCGAGAAAGGCTTCCTGCCTTTCCGCTGGGACACGTACAGCGAGCTGATGATTCTCTACGTATTAGGAATCGGCTCGCACACGCATCCTATTTCTGCCGACGCATGGGACGATTGGAACCTTCCGGTAGTTAAGGTGGGGAGCTATACCTATGTGGGCGGAGGTCCGCTGTTCATACACCAGTACTCCCAGGCATTTGTGGATCTTCGCGATCGCACGACGCCTGGGGTACCGCAGATGGACTTCAATGAACTTCATGTGAATTACTTCGCGAATTCGGTGGCTGCCACGCGTGCCCAGCAGGAGGTTTTTGCCAAGCAGCTTTCGCGCGCATGGCCCGGTTATTCCAATAATGTATGGGGCGTCACCGCTTCTGACAGCGAGAAAGGCTACACCAACTGGGGGACCAATCTGGAAGATTCTCGCATTGACGGCACGGTCGTGCCCAGCGCGGCTGCGGGCTCTCTGATGTTTGCGCCGGATATCTGTATTCCAGCTCTTCGCACCATGCTTGTCCAATATGGCAAGAAGGTATACGGCCGCTATGGTTTTGCGGACGCATTTAACCCCAGCACGGGATGGGTGAGTCAAAACGTCATTGGGATCGACGTGGGGATTTCGATGATCAGCGCGGAGAACCTGCGAACGGGCCGGGTATGGGAGTGGTTCATGGACAACGCCGAAGCAGGGCACGCGCTCGACCTGGCCGGACTAGTGAACGCTCATGATGCCCTGCAGGCGCCCAAGTTGGTTGCACCCGAAACCCCAGCATACTGATTCAGACTTGACGAGAATGGTTCCGTAGAGCGAATCCTGCGAACGATCACTATGGATGAGCAGAACGCGCTAGTCCATAGGTGCCATTGCGCCGGATCAGATTGTAGTGCTGCCGCGCCGACTCCAGAATGTTGTCAGCCTGCTTTGGAAGGTTGTTTCTAAGCCAGAGCGCCATAGCTTCTCCGAATGGCATAATAGCCCACGCAGGCCGGAAGTTCGCCTTGATCAGAAGTTTGAGGTCACGAGCAGAAGGCCCCAAGATCTCATCCATCGCGCGGTTAATGGCTGTTTCTAGATTGCCATCTGTTGCCGGCACCAGATGGGTATGGGCGCACAGCAATGCGTCGAGTGAAGCGATTTGAAAATCTTTACCAAAAACGTCGATAGCATATCCGCAAAACAGACTGAAGGATGATCGAGTCAACAGGTTGTTCCAGAACTGTTCGAGCCGGATGGCTGCCGAGAACTGACGGGCCTTCCAGAGAATGCCGACCATTTCACCGTATGCCCGCAGGCCGGCGAATTGAGTTTGGGACCTCACCTTGCGCATCGCCGATCCGACGACGTCCTGGAACAAGGCCCAGTCCGGCTGGCCGTCGATCATGAATCGGGAGAGCGTTTCCTGTGCGTCGAAAAATGCGAGCTGCCCGGCCCGAACGATGGTTTTCAGGTCAGCCCCCAGCTTCTCAAGTTCGGCACGAAAAGCGTCCCTGTTCTGCGGGCTTGCAATGACGAGAAGACCGTCGCCGCGCTTATACCCCTCGCAGAGATATTTCCCAACATTTGTCGCCAGAGCCTGCTCGTCCGCCTGGTACAGTTGGACCAAGTGGCTACGGGATTCGGGTCTTTCCAGCAGCTTCTTCCAGGGCGCCATGCAGACCTTCTCGCCTGTATTGTACGGGATGGTTGTTTGCGGATTGTAGCGGAACGCGAGGCGAATTGAGAGATAAAGCACAGAGCCGCGACGTCTGAACCATCAGCATGATGGTGATGGGGCGGCGCAATTCGGCGAATCGCAGACGCGGCGACGCGGCGACACGGAGACGCGGCGAGACGGCGAATGAATGCTGCGCCAGCTACTCTTACGAAAAGTGGGCGGGCGCTCCCGCGCGCTTCAGGGGAGCAAAGCTACTCGTAGCGCAGGGCGTCAGTCGGATTCAATTTTGACGCGCGGCTTGCCGGAAGCATGCCGAAGATCAATCCCACGGCGCATGAGACGCTGAACGCAATAACGATCGAAGCCGTTGAGACGGGGATCGCCAGGTTCTCGACGAAAAGTTGCACGCTGAGCGGAATCGAGACTCCCACCAGGATCCCGAGGATTCCTCCAGCCAGACTGATAAGCACAGCCTCTGTCAGGAACTGCAGCAGGATCTCGTTGCGTGATGCGCCCACCGCCATGCGGATGCCGATCTCACGTGTGCGCTCCGTCACTGTCACCAGCATGATGTTCATGATGCCGATGCCGGAGATAATCAGCGCGATGGCCGAGACCAGGACCAGCACCAGGCTCAAAACGGTTGCGATCTGCTTGGCGGCGTTGAGAATCTCGGTGAGATTCTGCACCCGGTAACGAGCGCCGAGGCGATGGCGGCTCTCGAGAATCTGCTTGATCTGCTGCGTGACCGCCTCCACGTCATCGGCCGATTTTACCTGCACGTCCAGCGGATCGATGCGCTCCACTTTTGTGAAGTAACGCAGAACCGTAATGGGAATCAAAATGGTTTCCGAACCGAGTTCCGATTGCCCGAAACTCTCCACTTTCTCCTTGAATGTTCCGATCACCGTGAACTGCAGTTCGTGAACCTTGATGACATTGCCAATGGCGGCCGAGGTGCTTCCGTAGAGGCGCTGGGCGAGCTTTTCCGTCAGCAGGCATACTTTCTGGCGCAGCGCGACGTCGCTCGAGTCGAGAAACCGGCCGGAGAGCACGAGCATGTTGCGCACCGGCTTGTAGAATTCGTCCGTGCCGATCACTTGAATGTCCTGGTCCTTGCCATTGATCCGCATACGATCGAAGGTATTCATGATGGCTGAAGCAGCGACGATGCGTCCTGCCAGTTGGTCCCGTACGGCGTCGACGTCAGCGAGCTTCACAAAATCGGCGTCAACCTGGGCATTGACTTGCTGCGTGCCAATCTCGGCCTGTGCATAAACCAGGTTCGACCCCACCCCTTCGATCTGCTCAAGAATATAATCGCGGCTGGTCAGTGAAATGGTGACTACCAGGATTACCGAGGCCGTTCCAATCACCATGCCGAGGCCGGTGAGCATAGAACGGATGGGGTTCGCTTCGAGGGCCTGGACGCTGAAACTCAGCGCCTCACCAAGGTTCATTGCTGCTTAGCCGCCTGAGGCCTGATGCAGCAGTTTTTGCGCCTCTTCCCGCGAGGGGTCATCGGGGGTCAGCGAGGAAGCCAGGTATTTCTCCAACAGGCCGCGCGCCATCTCGATGTTGCGGCCGGTCTCAATGTAGCTCGCAGCCCGTGCATACATGACTCTGGGGGCGTTGGGCGCGAGTTTTTCGGCGGCCACGAACGTTCGCTCGCTCTCCTCATAGCGGCCCCGCTTGGCCAGGAACCTTGCCAGATCGATGACGCGGCCCACCTGGCGCGGAGCCAGTTCCATGGCGCGCCGCAGATGCTCCTCGGCGCGGCTGTAGTTTTTGCGTTTCTCCTCGATGCGGGCCCGTGCGTAGTTTCCTTCGGCGGCGTTGTGCTCCGCGATCCGCTCAGCGATGATTACTGCCTTGTCCATACCGCCACCGATGATGCCCGGCGCTTCGAGATAATACTCGAACAAATCATTGACCGCTTCTGAATTCTTGGGATTCAGTTCTACAGCTTTCTCGAAATGCTGCCGCGCTTTGGAGGCATAGCCGAACGCCGTGAACGGGTTTCCCATTTCCGCGCGCCTGCCAAATGCCCGCCCCAGCCAGTGATGGTAGACCGAATTGCCGGGCTCTGCGGCAACCGCCTGCTCGAAAAACTCTGTGGCGCGCTTGGCGTCGCCCAGCATGAAGTAGTCCTGGCCGATCAGCGCCAATTCAGGCGCAGCCTTTTCACCAGCCGGCAGAAGCAGGTTGAGCGAGGCCTGGTAGTCGGTGTGTGTATACAAATCTAGCGCCCGGTCGTATTCCGCGACCGCCGCAGAAAGCGGCACACAGACGAACGCAACTGCGAGTAAATGCCTCATTTGCCGTGAATTGCCATTTTAACCTAAGCATATGGATGATTACGACCGGAGTTGAGTTTCAAAGGACTTAATCGTAGACACAAAAGTAACGCCGCTGCACCGTGTCCAAGCTGAGTTTCAAGCGGGGCAATTCACGCTTTGCTAAAGCAGCCTCGATACTTACGGGCGCCAACGCGATAACGCCCTCATAAATAGTGATGGCCTTCTGGCGCGCCGACTCCGCGCCTTCGCGATAATTCTCCGGTTGCACGTAATCATTGTTTGGACCTGCTCGGCTGAGCGACCACCACGTTTCATAGGCTTGGCCGACCGCGAGCAACACCTCCAGGCGAGAGGCGCTGGACGGATGGCCGCCCAGGAATTCTTCCCCATGGGCGATGACTTGGCGAAATTGGTCCGAACCCGATTCGCAAGTTCCGCTCGTGTCCCAGCCGGTACGTTCTAATAACAGGAAAGCCGCATCGCCCCAGTCCGTGTTCTTGTAATCGCGCCACACCTGCCGGAGCAAGTCGCGCTGATAAGCCCACACTGCGCCCAGCTCGTTATAACGGTAATTCAAGTGAAACCCGGCGATGGTCAACTCGCGCCGATAGATATTCTGATCCCCTCTCTGAAGATCCAGAAGCAGACTGGCCACTCGATCGGCGGCGAGCAGCAGCTCGGGTTTGCGCCCGGCCGGGGCAGCGCGCGCCGCGGCAAGGAGTTGCGCGAGCGTTTGGCGTTGCAGCGGCCGTCGTGATTCGCCCGGCTCCTCGCTCAGCAAGGTAAGGAATCCCGGAAACTCCTTACTCAGATCTCGGATCAACCTGTGATCGAACGGCGTTCCAATGGGCGCCGTTTGCGCCGCATCCAGTTCGTTGATCTTCTCGTCCTCAGCACGCGCGGCGATGAGACTGGCGCTTCGTGCTCGCACCTCGACGGCTTCGGGCTGGCTGCGCTCCACGCGCCGGTAGAGGTAGACCTCGCCCTGGTTTGCTCGAAAATGGCGTATATCTTGCCAAAAACCCGAAGACCACTCGCCCACCGCATTGCTGGAATCCGATCGGCCATAGAGCGCCGTCAGCTGGGATTCGATCGCGCGCTGCACCTCCGCAACAGAGGGCCCCGTCTGCCACGCGCGCAGTTGTTCGAGCCTGCACACTGGTTTCTCAGGATCGAAAGCGTAGAAGGATGTCTCGTAAGACTCCGGGCCGGTGGTCTCAACGCAACGGTAACACCACTCCTCATCAGCCAGACCTCCCGGCCCATCGAACGGACGGCACTTTGCGGACGGATGGCCCTTGTGCCAGTCATCGTACGGCGTCTCCCATTTTTGATCTTGTAACCTGCTGAGAATGTTTTGGTTAGCGGCAAACAAGAAGGGTAATACTGCCAGAATGACGGCAAGCACTTGCCTGGAGAATCTCAGCGAGCCCCGTTCAGACATGCGAAAGTAAGCCGACCTCTCGCTCTCCACGATAGAACTTCTATATGGCTGAACTCAAACGGGCGGGTACTGGGGTCTTAGCGTGGAGATGAGCAGAAAAACCCTTAGCGGCCTCGAAGTGATATCATCCGATCCCATGAACGAGCGTTTGAGGAGTGAAGGGGATGGACAACTCAAACCTTCGTGAAGAACAACTCCAGAAGCTTTCAGAAGCTGCAAAGCTGATCGACGTTTCCGCGAACTATTTGACTAAGGACCAGATCAAGGCTCGGGGAATTCTAAATGAAGCCCAGAAGTGCATCCATGCCGTGCTCTCCGGAGAGATCGACCCGTCATCTCCACTCTAAGACTTCACTACCCAGAGCCGCGCCTGATTTTGGCGGGGACCTGCGGTCTTTCAGCGGTGCGAAGAAAAAGCCGCAGGTCTCCCGCAAACGACGCGGCAGCCCTGCGCTACCGGGCGATTTTGCCGCGGACATGGCTCCGCTTCGTCACGGAGACATCAAACGTTAACATGAAGGGTTCCTTTGTAAACGAAGCGGGTACACCTTCGAATTGGATCATGGATCCGGGCCTGAGCGGCCCATTGAGATGCGTATCCTTCCATTCAGAATCCTTAAATCGCAGGGTCGCTTCCGGTGTCTTGGTGTCGGATATTGCAACAATCAAGACGCCAGGCTGCGCAACTGGTTCCGCGGACAGTAGAGTACCCGTGAGCAAGACGACTCCACCTGCACCACCAGGAATCATTGAACCTTTGAGATTATTCTCGAGATAATCCTGGCCGTCCGGGGCAGTTAGCGCGGTTTTGATTATCGTCCAAAACTCTCGGGAATTGAGCGGCAGCGGCTTTCGAGTCTGGGCGAATGTGAGCGTCGGCACCAACAACCCAAACAGGAGTACAGCTGCTGTCGACATCGCCATTCATGATAGCTCCGGCCTGCCGCGAAGGCATATATCAATGGTATCTTGCAGGGAGCCGAGCGCTGGCGGGAGATCCTACTGTATGGCCACGAAGAAGCGCGCGTCAGGAGCTGCTAAGGCTAGGAGCGGCAGCCCGCAGCACGAACCGCATGGCGCCAGTGCCGATCCAGAGTTTTCTCCGAGCAATTCATTCCCAATTGTGGGGGTGGGCGCATCAGCGGGAGGCCTCGAGGCCTTGTCGGGGTTTCTGAAAGCATTACCACCGCGAACTGGAATGGCGGTGGTGGTGGTCCAGCATCTCGCGCCGGAGCACAGCAGTGCGCTGACACAACTTCTCTCGAAAGCCACCGCCATGCCGGTGCTCGAGGTATCCGACGGCATGGTGTTGCAGCAGAATCACGTATACGTGATTCCGCCCAACAAGAGCATGACCATACGAGACGGCGCGCTGCAGCTGGTTCCGCGGGAGCGGGCTACGGTTCCACATCATCCCATCGACGAGTTCTGCAGTGCGCTCGCGAGCGAGCAGAGGGCCGCGGCGATAGGCGTGATCCTTTCCGGCAGCGGATCGGACGGGACGATGGGGCTTCGAGCCATTAAGGCGGAAGGCGGGGTCACCTTCGCACAGGAGCCGAAAACGGCGGCTTGGCCGGCCATGCCGACGAGCGCTATCTCGGCAGGCGTAGTCGATTTTATTCTTCCACCCGCGCGGATCGCTGCCGAACTGGCGCGCATTAGCCGCCATCCTTACCTGGTGAAGAACGGAGAGGCGCCCGTAGGGGACGGCATGGAGAAGATCTATTTGCTTCTCGGGTCCGCTACTGGTGTAGATTTCCGCCTTTATAAACAGCCCACCGTCAGCCGCCGCGTCGCACGCAGAATGGCTTTGCAGAAGATGAAGTCACTCAGTGAATACGTGCGGTACCTGCAGCAGCACACCGACGAGATCAAAGCGCTAGCAGACGACATTTTCATCCACGTGACGGGCTTCTTTCGGGACCCGGAGTGTTTTCAAGCTCTGAGAAAACGCGTGTTTCCGAAGTTACACCTGATTCGGCGGGCTGACCCGGTGCGCGTCTGGGTTCCCGGTTGTTCCACCGGTGAGGAGGTGTACTCTCTCGCGATGATGCTGGTCGAGTCCCTTACCGCCAGCAACAATCAGACCAAGATTCAGATGTTTGGAACCGACATCAGCGAACCGGCCGTCCAGCGTGCCCGTGCGGCGATCTATTCGCAGGCTGCGGTGCGTGGCGTGTCACCGGCACGGCTGCGCCGGTTCTTCGCCAAGGTTGAGCACGGCTATCAGATCAATAAGGAGGTGCGCGGCCTGTGCGTTTTTGCACGGCATGACCTGGCGAATGACCCGCCGTTTTCGAAACTAGACTTGATCAGTTGCCGGAATGTGCTGATTTATGCCGGGCCGCTCCTGCAAGACCGTATCCTGTCGGCTTTCCAGTACGCGCTCAAGCCCGGCGGATTTCTGTTCCTCGGGAAATCGGAAGCCATCAGCGCCCACGCCGGCATCTTCGCGGCCGAGGACCGTAACCACAAGATCTTTTCCCGCCGGCCCAGGGAAAGAGTGCTCGGCCCATTTCGAATGGCGGATTGACGACCACAAGGAGCCGGACTTGTCCGCCTCGAAGGCATTGCAGCGGCGGGCATTTCCGCCGACTTCCAGAAGCAAGCAGAGCAGGTTCTGCTGCAGCGCTATGCACCACCAGCCCTGGTAGTCGATTCCGATCTTCGTCTCCTTCATCTTCAGGGAGACATCAGCCCCTTTGTTGTTCTCCCCACCGGTCCGCCGACCGTGCATCTGCTGAAGATGCTCCGTCCGGATTTCGTCATGGATCTTCGTAGCTCTATTTCAAAAGCGAAGAAAGAGGGGATCCCGATCTCGACCGAGCCGATCCAATTCGAACACAACGGCAAACCGAGTAGGGTACGGCTAGAAGTATCGCCACTCAGCAAGGACGACGCAGGGAAGCCGGACTTCCTGGTCGTGTTCAAAGAGACAATACTCGCCGAGCCTTCCCGCCCGCACACTCAGGCGAAAGGTGGCAAGAACGACAAGGATTCCAGGCTCGAGCGGGAATTAGCGGCGACCAGAGGATACGTAAGTTCTCTGATCGCCGAGCACGAAACGGCCCAGGAGCAGATGAAGGCAGCCCACGAAGAGATTCTTTCCAGCAGCGAGGAATTGCAAAGCACGAATGAGGAGTTGGAAACGGCCAAGGAAGAGCTTCAATCCTCCAACGAAGAACTCCTGACCCTTAACGAGGAACTGCTGCATCGCAATCTCGATCTGGGTGTGTTGACTAACGATCTGAATAATCTGCTGGTGGGCGTGGACATTCCGGTCGTCGTTCTGGATGGCAGCCTGCACATCCGCAGGTTCACTCCCATTGCGGGAGGCTTCTGAATCTCATCGAAGCCGACGTGGGCCGCCCGTTCAGTGATATCGCTCCAGTGCTGGAAGTATCCGATTGGAACGCGCTGTTCGCGGAGGTGACCAGGCAGATGCATCCCGTGCGAGCGTGAAGTCAAAGATAAAAGCGGCCGCTGGCTTTCACTGCGCATCCGCCCGTATCGCACCAGCGATAACAAGGTCGACGGCGTGATCCTGATCCTGCTGGACACCGACATGATCAAACGGGAGCTGGAGGAGTCTCACGATTACGCCCGCATGCTGCTTGAATCGGCCGAGCAGGCCATTGTGGCGGCCAGATGCCGACGGATTCATCGTGCTGATCAATAGCGCCACCGAAAAGATGTTCGGTTACTCGCGCGTCGATCTGCTCGGGAAAACGCTTGACCTGCTCCCCCCTGGTATCCGTCCGGCCGGCTGAAGGCCGTCACTACGACGGCATCGAGGTTCCCCATCGAAGTCAGTCTCAGTACTATCGATCAGGCAGGTGTTAAGCTCACCGTTGCATTTATGACCGACATCACCGAGAGACAGCGGCTGGAGAAGCTGTCGGAAACCTACCGGGCCGAGATTCGTGCGCTCGCGGCCCAGCTCATTACCGCTCAAGAAGAGGAGCGGCGTCGGGTTTCCCGGGAACTGCACGATAGTCTCTGCCAGAAGCTGGCTTCCCTGGCGCTTCGATGTCGAAAATCTTGCGGTTGCGCTCCCGCCTCCCGCCGCCACGCGGGCTCGTCTTCGGACGCTGTGGGCGCGCGCCATCCAAGTGTCGGAGGAGGCTCGCCATATCGCGTACGAATTGCACCCCTCGGTGCTGGATGACCTGGGTCTGGTGGTTTCCTTGAAAGCCTTTGTGCGACGAATTTTCAAAGACCGAGAAGATGCGCGTTGATTTCACTGCCGGCAAGCTGCCGGATTTGGTCCCACAGAAAATTGCCTCCGGCTTGTATCGCATCACGCAGGAAAGTCTGCAGAACGTCGCAAAACACGCTAAGGCGAAGCAGCTCTCCGTCGAGACTGGCGATGCGGGATCGATAGCCTGGTGTTGTCCCTTGCAGGACGATGGCATTGGATTCGCTCCCCAGGCAGTCAAAGGCAAGGGCGGCCTCGGCTTGGTCAGCATTGGCGAGCGCTCGCGAATCATGGGCGGCACACTTTCGATTGAGTCAAAGCCGGGAGATGGCGCCCGGATTTCCGTGAGGGTTCCTTTGAGTAAGGCGCCAGATGAAACATCCGCGAATTCTTCTAGCCGACGACCATGCCCTGCTGCTCGACGGGTTTTCAACCTTCTTAAACCCAAATACGCCGTGGTGGGGACGGCGGAAGATGGGAAAGCGTTGGTCAAGGCCGCGATTCGCCTGAATCCGGATCTGATCATCCTGGACATTACCATGCCGCTACTAAACGGAATCGATGCGGCCCGCGAGATTCAGGAAACATCTGCCGCAAGTGAAATCTCTTGTTTGTGACCATGCATACCGGTCCCAGCTATTTGCAGGCCGCGCTGGAAGTGGGGGCAAACGGGTACGCGGTAAAGTCTTCCAGCCGGAAGCGAAATTCTTGCCGCTGTTGAAAAAGTCCTTGGCGGCAGCCGGTACATCACGCCAGGGTTGGGTGGCGAGGGGCTGGACCAGTGGGAGGATACTGCTCGCGCTGCCGCCTCGCTCCGTCTGACTGCGCGCGAGCGGCAGATCCTCCAGTTGACTGCCGAAGGTAAGAGCAGCAAGGAAGTCGCTTATGCGCTGACATTTCCGAAAAGACCGTGGCTTTCCACAAGAACAACCTAAAACGCAAGTTGGGTTTGCGGAGCACGGCGCAGCTCACCAGATATGCGCTGGACGAAGGACTGATTTAGCTGGAATCGGAGTGATCTTAAGGGTCCTAGTCTTTTGTCCAGCTATTGCACGATATGAATTGTAGCTATGGTTCTAAGTAAGGCTGTAAAGGACTGGCACGAAGAGCGGCCTTGGGAACGCGACGATTTAAGACTTGCCGGCGACGCGGAAGTCCGAGCTAGCAACAGTCCGTTCCCAAGGCCGGGGCCAGTATACCTCAAAAATGACCGTCCTCACGGCGGAATACGGATCGGCGAGCGAGAGTCAGTACCGCTATCTGCTTGCCAATTTTGACGCTGCATATCGAAACATGAAAAGCTCCTCGGAAGACTTCAACAACGCGCTTGCGGAAGTCTCGGGCGGGCTACCTCAACACGAAGCAAGGTCGCGGATCGACCAAGCCGGCAGGGCATTCGAGGATGCCCGCGAAGAATTCATGTTCGCCGTCGCGAAACTAAATGAGTTCCTGATCGGCCAGATCATTTCCTCACGGTCCAGTATTCAAGCGTCCGCAAGTCACGGTTGATCTCAAACCGCCGTCGAAGTCTGGGTTTGCGATTCGGGAGCCTGGCGCCTGCGCCGTCCACTGATCAAATAGATAGCGGCTCGCAGTTCCAGCAAAGGGTCATCCGACGGTTCAATGCCATCCACGCGCGGAATCGGATCGAAGATAATACGCTGCTGCTGCTGAGCGTCATCGGGAACCTTCGCAGTCGAGAGCGATGCTACCGAAATGAATCAACCGCCGATCGGCAGGCCAGTGGATCGTGGCGTCGTCGACGATGTCCGTCTCAATGGCGACCTGCACGTGGATGTCAAATCGAATGGGTCCGGTTGCGATGCGCTGCGTTAGCTCATCAAAAATGTAGTTGGCATCCTTAGCCTTGGCGGACGCCTCGTCCAGATGCTCGATGCCCGCCGCCGGTGAAATGCGGTAGCGCCCGTGGCGCGTGGCCCCAGTCTTGTTGGTAAACCGGAACGCCGTCACGCCGAAATACGCGTCCCTTGCGAAACTCGAAGGACTTGGCTTTGGCGTTTGCACATAGGCGAGCGCGGCCGGATGCGCGCCGAGGAAGATCTCAACCGGAGATGGCGATGGCATCGACGGACCGCTCGCGGCCGCCGCGCGCAGGAACTCGAGGAACTCCTGGCCAGTTCTGGTAGGAAAACCGTCAGCCGAATGGCTGATGATATCGGTGTGAACGTGGTCGGCCAAATGAAAACGGATGGCAAGGCCGTGAGGATTCGCTTTCGGATCGTTGTCGGGGAGCGAAGGAAGACCTGTCGAGTTGGAGAACCGCACCGTTACCGGAGTCGTATCGCGCGTGATGTGCGGCGCCCGCGTGAGTGACGCGGCCTCCGGCGAAGGAGTAAAGGTTCCGGTCAACAGAACGCCCTTGGCATGAGCCGGGCGAAAGCCGGGATGCAGGCCGAAAATGGTGTCGAATTGCTGGATCAAATCGTTACCAAGCTGAATGAGCTTCTTGTCCGAAGGAAGGGGCATGTTTGGGATCCTTTCGATCCTTTCACGATACCTACACAGGTGCGGGTCAGCGGAAAATGTTTCGAAAAGGGGCGATTTAGCGAACCCGTCTGAGTCCATAAGCGCGGTGCCTGTGCTGCTAAACTAGTTGACCCGGTTCCGCCATGGACGAAGCACACGCCGCGCGATCTCCGCTGACGACTAACTCGGATAGTGCGTGGGGCCTGAACGAGGCTCAGATCCAGCAGTTCATCCTTGATGGATTCGTGAGGATCGAGCCGGCGTTTCCACGCGATTTAGCCGATCAGGGGCGTTCTATACTCTGGCGGGATACTGGCTGCGATGAGGGAAATCCAAAAACCTGGACGAAGCCAGTAATCCGGCTCGGCATGTATGGACAAGCGCCGTTCGCCCGGGCAGCGAACACTCCCGTCCTGCACAAAGCGTTCGATCAACTTGTTGGACCGGGGCGATGGCGGCCCCGCACGGATCTGGGGACTTTTCCCATTCGATTTCCGTCCCCTAACGATCCGGGAGACGCGGGCTGGCACATTGATACCAGCTTTCCGCCCGAGACCGGCGATCCGGGCGACTTCTTTGACTGGCACGTCAACGTGACCTCGAAGGGACGAGCTCTGCTGATGTTGTTTCTCTTCTCTGATGTGGGAGAGAACGACGCGCCCACGCGCATTCGCGTCGGATCGCATCTCGATGTTGCGAGGAGGCTCGCTCCGGCGGGGGAGAGCGGCCTATCGTTGCGAGAACTGTCCGCTAACGGTTTTGTTGAAACCGTCGCGCGGCGCGAGGTCCTGGCGACGGGAAGCGCTGGAACCGTCTACCTGTGCCATCCGTTTCTGGTGCATGCAGCCCAGCCGCATCGCGGCATCCGGCCGCGCTTTCTCGCCCAGCCGCCGCTTCTGCCGGCCGAACCTTTTCTTCTCAATCGCCCAGACGGCGCGTATTCGCCCGTCGAACAAGCCATCCGGATCGCCTTGCGCGGTGTTTGAGTCCCGTTTGACGCATTAGCCCGTACGATCAAGTTCATGCGATTACAGTTTTACCCAGGCTCGATCATCGCCAGAAACTTCGGTCGCACTGTTTCCGCCGTAGCATTGTCCGGGGCAATCACTGCGATGGTGTCGTCGGCGGCGAGTGTACCGACCACCTCGGGCCATTCCTCGTCATCCAGCGCGACAGCGTGACCTGCGTGCCAAATCGCGAGTTTGGCAAATTTCAGAAGGGCGCGTTCTTCCGATTTCCTATCAATCGTCCACACCGGACCAGTTATACAATTACAGGCGACTCACCAATGGCTTCTGAGCGCAGGCGGCAGATCGAGGTACTTTACGAAAAGGCGCGTCCGGGTTTGCTGGCGGCCGCCCAGATCTGCGGCGCGAGATTGAGGGATAGCTTGCGCCGGAGCAGACTGCGGCCACGCAGTCGATTTCGGCGGGCGCGGGAGCCGGCGCGTTGACGCAGCTTGGACCGTACAAGATCGACGCCAAGCTAGGTGAGGGTGGCATGGGCGAAGTGTTCAGAGCCACGGATACGCGGCTGCATCGGACGGTCGCGATCAAGATGCTGCGCGGCCAGGACTCAACTGATCCGTCGGCGCGGGACAGGTTTCAGCGGGAGGCCCGCGCGGCTTCGGCGCTGAATCATCCGAACATTTGCACTGTACACGACATTGGCGAGGCCGACGGACAGCCGTACCTGGTGATGGAGTGTCTGGAAGGGGAAACGCTTCGGGAGAGGCTGCTGCGTGGAAAGCTCACGCTTCCAGAGCTGCTGGATCTTGGTATGCAGGTGGCGGACGCGCTCGACGCAGCGCATTCGCATGGCATCGTCCACCGCGACATCACGCCCGCGAATATCTTCATCACCAAGCGGGGGCAAGCAAAGGTGATGGATTTCGGCCTGGCAAAGGTGAACGTGGCGATCGGTGACGACGAGGAAACTGCGCCGATGGTGACGGAGTTGGGTGTCGCCATGGGCACGGTGGCTTACATGTCGCCCGAGCAGGCGCGAGGCGAGCCAGTGGATGCGCGGACAGACTTGTTTTCGTTTGGTGGGATGCTGTACGAGATGGTGGCAGGAGTGCGGCCTTTTCGGGGCGCCTCGACGGCCGTGGTGTTTGAGGCGATCTTGAATCGCGATCCGGTGGCGGTCACGAAGTTGCGGCCCGAGTTGCCCAGCAAACTGGACGAGATCATCCGGCGGCTGCTGGTGAAGAACCGTGATGCGCGGATGCAGACTGCGAAGGAACTGCTTGCCGAATTACAGGGACTAAAGACTGAACTGGCCTCGGCTGTTCAAGTGCCCACTGCGGCACGGCCTTCACGAAAGCGTCTAGTGGTGGCAGTCGCGGCGGTGGCTGTGGTCGCCGTTGGTGGAGTGGCGGCCTATCGAACAATGGGAGGCCTAATCGGGACACCGATCCGTTCAATGGCCGTGCTGCCGTTCGAGAATCGTTCTGGCGATCCCGCACAGGACTACTTCGCAGATGGGCTCACCGGCGCGCTGACAACGGAGTTCGGCCGCATTCAGGAGCTGCGGGTAGCCTCGCAGAGCACAGCAGCAAAATACCGTGGCGCGAAGAAGCCGGCAGTGGAGATTGGCAGAGAACTCAACACGGATGCGGTGCTCGAAGGCTCAGTGGCGCGAACCGATGACCGTTTCCTCATCGCTGCGAAACTGGTTCGAGCTTCGAATGGCCGTCAAATCTGGGCGGAAACCTACGAGCGCGGCGCCAGCGAGCTGTTTGCGATCGAGCAAGAGGTTTCGCGTGCTGTATCCGGTGCAATCCACGTGCCCCTTGTGGAGCCAGAAAAACAACGGCTGGCGCAAACACGGAGCGTGAATCCAGAAGCTTACGATCTGTACCTGCGCGGTCTGTCTCACGTCGTGCGCAATAATAACGAGAAGGATATCGATCAAGCCATCGGGCTGCTTGAGCAATCGGCCGCGCTGGACCCATCCTTTGTACCTACTCAGGCCAATCTGGCGCTCGTATATGGAAATAAGTCATTTCTTTTCCGGGCGAACGATCCGCAGTGGGAGGAGAAGGGTTTCGCTGCCGTCCGGAAAGCGCTGGCACTCGACCCGAATGCGGCCGAAGCCCACTACGCTCAGGCGGTTATGCTCTGGCGGCCATCCCACGCGTTCCCCAACCGGGAGGCGCTCGCCGAACTCCGAAAGGCGCTAGCGAGCCAGCCCAATTTTGACGAGGCTTGGCATTATCACGGCGTCATCCTGTTTCACGTGGGCCATCTGAAGGGCGCCCTCCATGACATCCAAAAAGCGCTCGATATCAATCCCGGCAACACGACTGCCCGATTCCGTTTCGGTCCAATATACGTCTATCAACAAAAGTACGAAGACGCCATTGCCGCCCTGAACCGAGTGCCAAGAGAGGTCTTCACGGCCCAGTGGACTTACCAGATGGCTTGGGCGCTTATTTCACTCGACCGTCTGGACGAAGCACAGCGCCAGATTGAAGCTGCTCTGGCGGGGAATGGCACCGATCAGGGCGGAGTGTTCCATGCGGCGCGGGCGATGCTGTGCGCCAAACGAGGCGACCGGAAGGGCGCCGAGGCAGATATCGCCGAGGCTATTCGCGTGGGGAAGGGCTTCGGACATTTTCATCACACTGCGTATTCGATCGGCGCGATCTATTCCATCCTCGGCGACTTCGACAAGGCCGAGGAGTGGATCGAGAACGCGGCCAACGATGGATTCCCAAACTATTCCATGTTCGAAACGGACCCGCATCTGGTTCGCCTGCGCGCGACACCGCGTTTCCAGACGTTTCTGGTAAAACTGAAGCAGGAATGGGAGCATATTCCAGGCGAGCACGAGTAGCCTGTTGTGAGCAACGTGATCACAAGTAGCGGTGGAAATCTCTGATCCCGATCGTGAGCAGAACTCACCCCGCCCGCTCGATCATCGCCAGAAATTTCGTCCGCACCGTCTCCGCCGTAGTATTGTCCGGAGCGATCACCAGGATGGTGTCGTCGCCGGCGATCGTACCGACCACCTCCGGCCACTCCTCGTCATCTAGCGCCACGGCGACGGAATTGGCGTGGCCCGGCGAGGTTTTGAGCACCACCAGGTTTTGCGCCAGGCGCACGTCTTGCAGGAACTCGGCCGCCAGCACTGGGCAGGTGCGGGCCGCCTTCTCGGCCGCGATCTCCCGGTAGCCCTCGCGCGTCTTCACCAGGCCGCAGATCGCGAATGTCGCGCGACAGCGTCACCTGCGTGGCGGGGATGCCCAGCTTCTTGCAGTTCCTGCGCCAGCTCTTCCTGCGTGGCGATGCGATTTCGCGCGGATCAGCTTCAGAATCTGGCCCTGGCGGTAACTCTTGCTCATACGCGCATCTGTACCAGGCGCTGCGCGGGCTTCCGCTAGCGCCTTGGCAACAGCCGCCGGACCGGTGCCGCCGGGAATCTCGCGCGACTTCATGCCTTCCGCCGGATCGAGCAGCGCGCACCATCGTCGGTCCGAACTCCGGCGCGAACGCCGCCAGCTCCTCGGCGGTCCAATCGGCCGGCTTCTTGCCTTGCCGCACGCTTTCAAGCACCAGCCTGCCCACCATCTGATGCGCCTGGTGGAACGGCGTGCCGGCGCGCGCCAGCGCTTCGGCCAGATCGGTGGCCACCACCCAGCTCTCTTCGGCCGCGGCTGGCGGGCACGGCAGGGTTCAGCTTCACCGAATCCGATCACCACGCGCGCCATCTCGAGCGAGCCGCTCACCTGATCGGCGGCTTCGAACAGCGGCTCCTTGTCCTCCTGCATGTCGCGATTGTAGGTCATGCGGCAGGCCCTTCATGGTCACCAGCAGCGACGTGCAGGCAGCCCATCACGCGGCCGCTCTTGCCGCGGATCAGCTCGAGCGAATCCGGATTCTTCTTCTGCGGCATCAGGCTCGATCCGCTGGTGACGCCGTCGCCCAGTTCCATCCAGCCGAACTCTTCGCTGGAATAGAGGATCCAGTCCTCGGCCAGCCGGCTCAGGTGCAGCATGGTGACGGTCGCGGCGTAGAGAAAATCGAGCGCGAAATCGCGGTCGCCGGAAACATCCATGCTGTTGCGGGTGATGGCGTCGAAGCCCAGATCCCGCGCCATGGCTTCGCGGTCGAACGGAAATCCGCTGCCCGCCAGCGCGCCCGAGCCGAGCGGCAGCACATTGGCGCGGCGTCCGCGCCTCGCCGAAGCGCTCCCAATCGCGCGCGAACATTTCGAAATAGGCCAGCAGATAGTGCGGCCAGAGCACCGCCTGCGCGCGGCGCAGGTGCGTGTAGCCGGGAATGACGGCGTCGGGATATCGCTCCGCCAGGTTCGAGCAGCGCGCCCATCAACGCCGCAAGCAGCGCGCGCACTCGGTCGCATTCCTCGCGCAGCCACAGCCGCATGTCGAGCGAGACCTGCTCGTTGCGGCTGCGGCCGGTGTGGATCTTGTCGGCCACCGCGCCGGCGCGCTCCTTCAGCTTGCGGATCACCAGCGTGTGGACGTCTTCATCGGTCGCGCCGTCGAAAAATCCCGGGCGCCGCGGCTTCCGCGCGCATCTGTTCGAACGCCGTCGACGATCGGCGCTGCGCTCGTCGGCGCGTCAGGATGCCCACCCGTTCGAGCGCGCGCGCGAACGCCTGCGAGCCGCGAATGTCGGCGTCCATCAGCCGCCGGTCGAAATGCAGCGAGCCGGAGAACCGCTCGAAGACTTCCGACGGGCCCGTCTCGAAGCGCCCGCCCCAGAGCTTCATGCTTGCGCCGCGGGCTTGCCCGATTGCTTGCTCGAGCGACGCCCGCACCTTGATCGGCAGCCCGATCAGGTTGATGAAGCCGCAGCGCGTCCTTCTGGTCGTAGCTCGCGCCCATGGTGAAGCTGGCGATATCGAGCGAGTAGAGCGAATACGGCGACTTGCGGCTGACCGGCTCGATGATTGCCCTTGTAAAGCCGCAGCGTCACTTCGCCGGTCGTGGTTTCGGTGACCTCTTCGAAGAAGGCATCCAGCGCCTCGCGCAGCGGCGTGAACCAGAGGCCGTTGTAGACCATCTCGGCGTAATCGAGCGCCAGCTGCTGCTTGTAGTGCAGCGTGTTCTTGTCGAGCGTGAGCGCTTCCAGCTCGCGGATGCGCGGACATGATCAGCGTGCCGCCGGGCGTCTCGTAACAGCCGCGCGACTTCATGCCGACGAAGCGGTTCTCCACCAGATCGATGCGCCCGATGCCGTGCTGCGCCGCCGATGCTTGTTCAACGTTCTCGAGCAGCGCGACGCCGCTCATCACTTCTTGCCATCCACCGAAACCGGCACGCCTTTTTCGAAGCCGATGGTCACTTCGCCCGGCTTGTCCGGCGCTTCCGTCGGGCTCTTGGTCAGCATCCAGATCTCGTCGGGCGCGGCATTGGCCGGATCTTCCAGCGCGCCGCCTTCGTGCGAGATGTGCCAGATGTTGCGGTCGCGGCTATAGATCTTGGTGGTGGATTGCGAGATCGGCACGTTGTGCTGCGCGCGCGTACTCGATGGCGTCTTCGCGCGAGACGATGTCCCACTCGCGCCACGGCGCAATCACCGGAAGATGCGGCGCCAGCGCCTTGTAAGTCAGCTCGAAGCGGACCTGGTCGTTGCCCTTTCCCGTGCAGCCGTGCGCCAGCGCGTCGCAGCCGGTTTGCAGCGCCACTTCCACCTGCTTCTTGGCCAGCAGCGGCCGCGCGATCGACGTGCCCAGCAGGTACTTGTGCTCATAGATCGCCGCCCGAGCGCACCAGCTTCCACAGATATTGCGTGACGAACTCCTCGCGCATGTCCTCGATGTAGACTTCGGACGCGCCGGTCTTCCGCGCCTTCTCTTCGAGCCCCGCGAGCTCGTCGCCGCCCTGCCCGATATCGCCGCACACGGCGACCACTTCGCAGCCGTAATTCTCCTTCAGCCACGGGATGATGATCGATGTATCCAGCCCGCCCGAATAGGCGAGGGCTATCTTCTTGGGGTTCATAGGTTCCAGGTGCTAGGTGTTAGGTGTCAGCGGGCCTCGGAGTTTTCGCGTGAGACCGGTGAGCATCCGGCCTACTTCCGACGCCATGCTCATAGCGGTAAGAGTTTGTTCGCGCGTGACGTACGCAAGTTCAATCGCAATCAGAAAGTGGGTTTCCAATTCCATGAGTGATCCGTTCGCGAACGAAAGGTGCCGGACATAATCGCCCAGGTGCTCTCGACCATGGCCCTCAGCGATGTTGGCAGGGATCGACACTGCTGCCCGCTGAATCTGACCGATCAAACCATAACTTTCGCTTTTGGGCAGAAGCCTTGTGACGCTGTAGCTTTCGACCACCAGCGCCATAGCCTTCTGCCAGACCTGAAGGTCACGGTAACTCTTTATGGCCAAGCGTGCTGGCACCTAAAACCTGGCACCTGAAACCTAATACCTGAAACCTGATTTTACCCCAACATCATCAGCAGGAGTCCCTTCTGCGTATGCAGCCGGTTCTCGGCCTGCTCAAACACGATCGACCTTGGGGACTCCATCACCTCGTCGGTGACTTCTTCGCCGCGCTTGGCGGGCAGGCAGTGCATGAAGACGGCATCGGGGCGTGCACGGGACATCAGGTTCTCGTTCACCTGGTACGGGGCGAAGTGCTCTCGCCGCCGGGCCTGTTCCTGTTCGTGGCCCATGCTCGTCCAAACGTCGGTGTACACCGCGTGCGCGCCGGCTACAGCTTCTGCTGTGTTGCAGGTTAGCTCGAGCCGCGATCCGCTGATTGCCGCGAGTCCCTCGGCCTGTGAAACGATCTCGGCGTTTGGAGAATAACCCTTCGGCGTGGCAATCGCGAAATCCATGCCCAGCCGCGCCGCCGTGAGCATCAGGGAGTGCGCCACGTTGTTGCCGTCGCCGACGAACGCCAGCTTGACGCCGCGCAGTTCCCCGAATTGTTCGCGCAGCGTGAAAACATCCGCCAGCGCCTGGCAGGGATGGTACAGATCGCTCAACGCATTGATCACCGGCGCCGAAGACCACTCCGCCAGCTCATCGATAGTGTTTTGCGAAAACGTGCGCGCGACAATCCCGTTCACCCAGCGGTCCAGATTCCGCGCCACATCTTTCAACGGCTCCCGCGCGCCCACCGGGCCTTCGCACGTCACCGAATCGCCACCCAGTTGCTTGATGGCCAGCTCGAAAGTCAGTCGAGTGCGCAGCGACGGTTTTTCAAAAAGCAAACTGATGTACTTGCCGCTCAGCGCACGAGTGAATTTCGACGGCGCGCTCTTCACTCTTCCGGCGAGATCCAGCAGATAATTCAGTTCGTGATCGGTGAGGTCGAGATCGCGCGCGAAGTCATGCGCGGCAACTTTCGAGATGGGCCGAACCGCGATGGAAGTGGCCATGGCTAAAAGCCCTCGTCCAATGAATTTTTATTCACTCTAATGAATAATTACACAATTGAGGACGTGGCGTCAAATGGGTTTTGCGGGTCGGTGTGCGGTCAACTAGACGGGTAATATATCTATTTGGCCTTTGTTTTCAATTGGTTAAGTGCAATAATTCAGGACTTGATCGTTTTATCAATCATCAACTTCACCGCCGCTTCCGCCTCTTCTCGGGTGGGGTAGAACTGAACCACTTTTCCACCAAGCTTCGCGGCAAACTCCTCAATCCCATCTTTGCGGGAAGGCCAGATTTGTGGATACCCGTTTACGGTGATTATCGCATGTCCTTCGGGCTGTGGTGCCACGGTTTGCCGCGGACGGTCGACGATCTTCCCGCAGTCGCTGCAAACGTAATCGCCAGTTGCGGCACCGGCTCCGTACTCTTTCTCCGTTTCACGATGCTCGCAAGGCGGAGTGCCTTTCGCCTCCCACAAGCGGCGTAGTTGCGAGGCTTGGTCCATGTCCATAGTTAGGCTCACCGACGGCGACGGCGTTTTGGTTCGTCAAAGACCATCGAAAAGATCTGCATCAGGCCGACAGTGATGGTCACCAGCGCTGGGAAATCCAGTAGCGCTTGACTATTATCGTTTTGTCTCGGTGCTGGCCACTGAGCAATCACAGAACTCCACCTCTAGCCATGATGATACACCCGCCGATTGGGCGTGGGAGGCAACAAATCCAATGCTGAACATCGACGCCACCAGAGCGAATCGATGCCGTTGGTTCCTGAGTGGGAGTCCTACGATCCTTAATCGTGAAATGAGGGCTAGGGCTGGCGAGCCCTGCGGGAAGCGCGAATCGTTGCCAAGTCCACACACAGGAGCCGAACTTGGAAACTTACATCAGACCGGCAGAACCTTGATCGGAAAAGTGACGGAGTGTAAATTCGGCCCATGCGAAATGAAATCTACCGAGTCACGGTCGAAACGGCATTTTTGATATGTCATATCCCTATACTCGAAACGAAACTCGCCAAAGCGACCGCCCATGCGGTTGAAAAAGCCCAATAGGATGTGGTAATCGGATGTATCCACGCCGCTGCACCTAACCTCAAACGTAGTGGTGTTCAGCCCCATTGCGAGCGGTCTTGATGTGATCGATGGAATCGTGGTACTTCCAGACTTGGGAATCGGGAACAACTCTCTTTCCTCGTTTGCGGGCATAAAAGCCTCTAACAACAATCATACGTAGAGCGTCAAGGTGACGGACGCAGCACAAACTTGCCCCCGCCTCTCCCCACGCGATAGGCTTGCCAGACATGCCTGCAGCCGAACTGCCACGCAAGTTGGGTCTCATCGACGCCACGGCGATCCTGGTGGGTACCACCATCGGGTCGGCCATTTTTATCGTGCCGAATACGGTGGCGCGGAACTTGCCGTCGGTGGGCTTGATCTTTCTGGTGTGGAGCGTCACGGGCTTGCTCTCGTTTTTCGGCGCGTTGGCGTACGCCGAGCTGGGGGCGATGATGCCGGGCACCGGTGGGCACTACATCTACCTGCGCGAGGCGTATGGACCTCTCGCCGGATTCCTTAGTGGGTGGGCGAGTTTTCTGATTATGCAATCGGGGAGCGCGGCAACTCTGGCCGCCGGATTTTCGATTTACCTCGCGTACTTCATTCCGCTAACGCCGCTTGAGGCCAAACTAGCCAGCGTGCTGCTGATCGCCGCGCTTACGCTTGTCAATTATCGCGGCGTGCGGCTGGGCGCGGGGGTGCAGAAGTTCTTCACGTTTCTCAAGCTTGCGGGCCTCGGCGTCATCGTGCTCAGCGCACTCTTTAGCCCGCGACATGTTGAGTCCGCCGCCGCACCCGTCTCCGGCGGTTTCTCCTGGTCCAGCTTCGGTGTGGCCATGATCGCGTGCCTTTGGGCGTATGAAGGTTGGAATTGCGTGAGCTTCGTGGCCGGGGAGGTCAAGCGGCCGGAACGCAACATGCTGCTGGCGCTGGCGCTGGGAACGGGCACACTGGTTGCGGTCTACCTCACGGCCAACGCCGCTTACCTGCATGTGCTGTCGGTTCCCCAGATCGCCGCCGCCGATCGCGTGGCCGCACGATCGGCGGAAATCACCATGGGCGCGATTGGCGGGACGCTGGTTTCGCTCACCATTCTGCTCTCGATTATCGGCGCCGAGAACGGATCCCTTCTCACTTCCGCCCGAATTTATTTCGCGCAGGCGCGCGACGGGCTCTTCTTCAAGCAGGTGGGGCGCGTGCATCCGCGCTATGAGACCCCGTACGTTTCCATTGCTGTGCAAGGTGTGTGGACCGCGATCCTGGCCATCAGCGGTTCCTATGAGCGCCTGTTCTCATACGTCGTTTTCGCGGCATGGATTTTCTACGGGATGTCTGTACTCGGCGTCGTGGTGCTGCGACACAAAGCGCCTGGCCTGGCCCGGCCGTACAAGATGTGGGGTTATCCCGTGACGCCGCTGATGTTTGCCGCAGTAGCCTTTTGGTTCGTGATCAACACCATCATCACTACGCCGGTGCCGTCGCTGATCGGGCTCGGGATAGTTGCCGCCGGGGTCCCGGTGTACTACATTTGGCGGATGCCGACGTCTCACACTTAAAGAGTATGTTTCGAACACAAGTCCTATTATTTGCCGTGGCGGCTGCCTTTGCTGCGCCGCTCACCATCTCAGTTCCCACAACGCGCACCGGCGACACCAGCGAAACCATTCACGGTGTCACCATCCGCGACCCGTATCGCTGGCTCGAAGACCAGCAGAGTCCGGAAACACGCGCCTGGATCGATGCGCAGAACGCGTACACGCACTCAGTGCTCGATCCCTTGCCAGGACGCGCGGCTATTTCTAAACGTCTCGAGGAGTTGCTGAAGACGGACCGCGTGGGCACCCCGGTGATGCGCAACGGCCGCTACTTCTTCATGCGACGACTGGCGGACCAAAATCAATTCACTATCTGCCTGCGCAACGGCCTCGACGGATCCGACCAGGTGTTGATAGATCCGAACAAGTCCGGCGGCGATCAGACCACGTCGGTGAACATCATCGATGTTTCGGAAGACGGCAAGTGGCTGCTCTACGGAACGCGGCAGGGCGGGGAAGACGAAGTGGCCGTCACCATTCTGGATGTGGACGCCAACAAGGAAGTGGACCACCTGCCGAGCGCCCGGTACTGGGGCGTCCGGATCACGCCCGACAAGCGGGAGTTGTATTACTCCAAGCGGCTGGCGGAGGGCTCGCGTATCTATCATCACTCGATTGGCAAAGATGTGGCTACGGACGAAGAGATTTTCGGTAAAGGCACGGGACCCGAGGAAAGCGCTAGCGCCGACCTGTCCCGCGATGGCCGATATCTGGGATTGAATATCAGCCACGGGTGGGGCAAGAAATCCGAAGTGTACTTCAAGGATCTAAAAACGAATGGCCCGATCGTTACGGTTGTGAACGACGTTGACGCCGAGTTTGACGAAGAATTTGCCGGCGACCGGATGTTTGTGAAGACCAACTGGAACGCCCCCAACGGCCGCATCCTTGCCATCGATGTGGCGAAACCGGCGCGGGCCAACTGGAAGGAAGTGGTGCCCGAGGGCAAATCGGTGATCGAGAGTTTTTCCCTGGCGGGAGGGCGGCTGGCGCTGAGCTATCTGGAAAACGTGAAGTCGCGGGTGGAGATCCTCGATACGAAGGGCGAGCACATTCGCAACATTGCATTTCCGACGCTCGGCACCGTGACGGGTCTGGCCGGCCGCTGGGATAACAACGAGGCGTTTTATACTTTCACCTCGTTTGCCCAGCCGCCGACGACTTACCGGTACGACGTCGCGAAGGGCGACCAGCAGGTGTGGGCACAGGTGAAGGCGCCGGTGGATCCGGCGCAATTCGAAGTGCGGCAGGTCTGGTATCCCTCGAAAGACAAAACGCGCATTCCCATGTTTCTGGTTTACAAGAAGGGCCTGAAGCTCGACGGCAAACGGCCTACGCTACTTTATGGCTACGGCGGATTTTTGGTCAGTGAGACACCGCAGTTTCGCACTGACGCCGTGATTTTCGCCGAGCATGGGGGCGTTTTTGCGCTGGCCAACCTGCGCGGAGGCGGCGAGTTCGGAGAAAAATGGCACCGCGCGGGAATGTTGGAGAATAAGCAGAATGTCTTCGATGATTTCACTTCCGCGGCGGAATGGCTGATCGAGAACGGCTACACCAAGCCCGCGCACCTGGCGATTGAAGGCGGCTCGAACGGCGGCCTGCTGATGGGTGCGGCGATGACCGAGCGCCCGGATCTTTTCGGGGCCGTGGCATGCGAGTATCCTCTGCTCGACATGATCCGGTTTCAAAAATTCCTGCTGGGCAAGCTGTGGATTTCGGAGTACGGATCATCCGACGATGCGAAGCAATTCGAAGTAATTTACAAATACTCGCCGTACCAGCACGTAAAGCAGGGCGACAAGTATCCCGCGGTGCTGTTCGTGACGGGCGATTCGGACACCCGCGTGGCTCCCTTACATGCGCGCAAAATGGCCGCGCTGATGCAAGCATCGACGGGTTCGGACCGGCCTGTGCTGCTGCGCTACGACACCAAGGCAGGCCATTCAGCCGGATTGCCCGTGAGCAAGCAGGTGGAGGAGTCGACGGATGTATTGAGCTTTCTGCTGGCTCAGGTGGGCGGATTTTGAAAAATTCCGAATTAGTGGGGGCCAAAGCGGACGGCCGAAGCTCTCGTCGGCCTTGTGCTTTTCGAGGCTGGCAAAGGCCGGACCTGGGGGTCCGGCGCGGACGTGGGCGTCGGCCCCACCTGGAGTTAGTGCGGACTTCTGACTTTCGTTTACTCGGCCAGCGTCGCTTCGATCCGGCGCGGATCGAGACGCCAGACTTTTTGTCCCTTGAGGTTCGTCAGCCATACCGAGCCTTGGCCCACGCGCACGGCATCGCCGCCTTCACCCAGGAACTGCTGGACCACCTTATTCGATGCGGGGTCGATGCGTGAGAGCGGGAAATCAAAGGAAGTCACCCAGACTGAGCCTTCGCCAACCGCGATGTCCCCGCCTTCGCCTGGTACCCCGACTTCGATGGTCGCCACCACTTTATTAGTCTTGGGATCGATTCGCGAGACGCTGCCATCCCCTTGATTCAAGGTCCAGATGGAACCTTCTCCTATCGCCAGAAACCGCGGCGCAGGACCCACGGAGATGGTGTCGACAGCCAGGTTGGTGTGCGGGTCCACGCGAGTCACCAGATTCTTTTCCGTGCTGGTGATCCACAGCGCATCCTCTCCGAACGCCGCGGCGTAGGAGCCGGGCGCCACATAGACCTCAGCCACCAGCTTGTTCGTCGCCGGGTCGAAGCGCGCCAGCGTGCCCTTGAGGTCGGTCATCAGCCAAATGCTGTCCGGGCCGGCTGCGACTGTTGCTTCCGAGTCCGCAATCGTCGTGGGGATGGTTGCCACGATCTTGCCCGTCTTCAGATCGAGGCGGGACATCGTCTGATCGCCGCAATTAGGAATCCAGAGACTGCCAAAACCGAGGGCGAGTCCGGCGCAGGGTCCTTTTCCTGCTGCGATCGTTTCGGTAATCTTGTTGGTCTTGGGATCGATGCGCGTGAGGTTGTCTTTGGGCTTATTGGAGATCCAGACCGAATCCTCAATCGCCATCCAATCGGGAGCGCCGGGCACGTCGAAGATCGCATCGGGCTTCAGACGGCTCATGGGGATCTGCGCGCCGGGCGTCTTGACGCCGGTCTTCTGCGGCGGCGCCGAGGTGACGCTCGGGGCAGGCTGCATTCCAAGCATGAGCGCGCCAGCCGTCACCAGCGCCAGGTAAGAAACCGCGTGCTTCACGGGGAAATGATACCTCAGCAATTTGAAAGCCTCCCATAGAAAATTTCTATAATCCCAATTAAACCTTGACAGCATCTGGCGGCTTAACGAATATTGGGTGATAACTTAGAGCCACAGGGGAAAGAGTTCACGTAATGCGGGCTCGGAGTGAGCTCACTACACTACTTTTCCAACTCTAAGCTTTTACGAACTCCTCGGCGAGTCAGCGCAACGTTTGCTCTTGACGGGCACGCTCCCCAAAACCTTTCGACAAGGAGTGTTGTGATGAGAACGCCTTTCGCGGCGATCGCCGCTGTCGTATTTCTCTGCGCCGGCAACGCGTATGCACAAGCGACGACCTCGCTGCGCGGCACCGTAACGGACTCGCAGGCTGCCGTCATCCCGCAAGCTGTCATCACATTGACGAACCCAGAAAATGGTTCGACGCGCCAGACGGTGAGTAGTCCCGTCGGCGAGTACCAATTCGTGCAAATCGCGCCCGGAACGTACAATGTGACCGCTGAAAAACCAGGCTTCGCTCGCGCAAGTAAGACCGGAGTGACTCTGCTGGTCAACACGCCGGCGACATTGGACTTGCGCATGGAGGTCGGCCAAGCCAGCGAGCTGGTCAATGTCGAGGCTGAGTCTACCGCCATTAACACGGTAGACGCTTCCATCGGAAACGCGTTTACGCAGAATCAGGTTCGCCAGTTGCCGCTGCAAACGCGCAACGTGGTCGAATTATTGAGTCTGCAGCCAGGTGTCACTCCCACCGGCGAAGTTCTTGGAGCGCGGCGCGATCAAAACAACGTCACGCTGGACGGCGTGGATGTGAACGACAATCAGAACTCGGGGATTGCCGGCAGCGTCAACAACGGTCAGGGCTCCAATGCCAATGGAGCGATGACGGTGGCAGGTTTTAACTCTGTCCTACCCATCCCGCTCGATTCCGTGCAGGAGTTTCGCGTTACAGTGGCGGGCCAGAGTGCCGATGAAGGGCACTCCGGCGGGGGCCAGGTGGTTCTGGTCACCAAAAGCGGTACCAATCAGTTGCACGGATCGGCGTACGAATTTAACCGCGACACCGACACTACCGCCAACACCTGGTTCAATAACCAGAGCGGCGTGCCAAGACAGCCGCTGGTGCGCAATCAGTTCGGTGCGTCGCTTGGGGGAAAAATCAAACGCGACCGTGTTTTCTACTTTTTCAATTACGAGCGCCGTCTGGACGCAAGCGGCAATTCGGTCGTGCGCGCCGTGCCTACGGAAAGTTTGAAGGCCGGTGTCCTCAACTTGCAGGACACCAATGGCAACACGTACACGCTTTCGCCGTCGCAAATCCAGCAGATCGACCCGTTGCATCTCGGAGTGAATTCCGGATACCTCAGCATCCTGAAGCAGTATCCAGCGGGAAACGACGCGCCTTTTGGCGCCGACGCGGGCCTGAATTTTAGCGGCTTGCGATTCAATGCTCCCAACCATCTGGACAATCGCGCTTATGTCGGGAAGATGGATTTTATACTCGACAGCCAGGCCAAGCACACCATCTCGGTGCGGGGAACCCTGTCGAACGCCAGCCAAGACAACCCGATTGGGCTTGCGCAGTTTCCTGGCCAGCAGGCGGCGTCAGAGTTGCTGAACAACAGCAAGGGTCTGTCGGCAGTCTATACCGCGGTGCTGACACCCGAGCTGCTGAATGTGTTCACCGTGGGCTTCACCCGCCTTGGGCTGCAAACCTCGGGAACTGTGGGAGACGCATTCACGCTGGGCGACCTGGATCCCTTGCAGAACTATAATGCCCGCGGCAGTGCGCGCATCATGCCGGTAACCAACCTCGTGGACAGCTTCACCTGGACCAAGGGCAAGCACACCATCAACACCGGCTTCAATTTCCGCGTAATTCACAACGACCGTTCTTCTTACGCGAATTCATTTCCGGGCTACGGATTCAACACATCCGTCGCCGTAGGCCTCGGCGAAGACATTCAGACCGACGTGACGCAATACCTGGCGGCGAAAACGGGGAACGCGAATTTTCAACTGGCAAATCCCAATGCGGTGGCCGCCGCTATGGGCATCCTGCTGGGCCTGGAGAATAGTACAAATATCACCTATCAATTCGAACGCAACGGCTCCGTGCTGCCGCAGGGCCAGCCACAGGTACGAAATTTTGTTCTGAACGAATACGAAGGCTTCGTATCCGACACGTATCATATACGGCGGGATCTGACGGTGACTTTCGGGTTGCATTATCAGAACTCCCCGCCGCCATACGAGGCCAATGGATTGCAAGTCGCGCCGACGTTCCCGCTCGACCAGTATTTTGCGCAGCGCAATTTCCTGCAATCCCAAGGCGTTGCCAGCAACGCGATGCCGAATGCCATCCTTTCGTACTCATTGAACGGCCCGGTAAATCACCAGCCGACCTGGTATGGAGCAGATAACAATAACTTCGCGCCGCGGTTCTCCGTCGCATACAGCCCAACCAACAAGAGTGGCTTGCTGGGTAAAGTATTCGGCCCGTCCGGCGTTTTCCGTATCGGTTATTCCATGGTCTACAACCGTTTCGGCAGCGACCTGATTACGGAGTTTGACCAGTTTGGGTCGCAAGGCCTGTCCACCACGCTCGGGAATCCCATTTCTTACAACTTCACGACGTCGCCACGCTATAACGGCAATGCTGCCGCGCAGCCCGCGGCGCCTCAAGGCGGTTTTCCCTACACGCCGCCTGACGTTCACGCGATCGTGGGCGAGACGTTAGGAATCTACCCGAATTTGAAGGCTCCTTATTCGCACATCCTGAATGCCAGCTTTGCCCGCGAGATTCCAGGCCACCTGACCCTCGAGGTGGGCTATATGGGCAATTTCTCGCGCAAGCTTCTTCTGGAGGGCGACATCTACACCCCGCTCGAGAACTTCAAGGATCCGGGTTCCGGCCAGACGTGGCTGCAAAGCATGACGGCGATCCGCAACTTGTATAACACCGGCGTCACGCCCAATGGCGTAATGGCAAACCCGTCGCTGGTGCCGAACAATCCTTTTATAGAGAATTTGTTCCCTGCTATTGCGAATTACTACTTCAAAGGGAGCGCTTCTGCAAACTATTTCTATGGCATCTACGGAATCTATGGCGGCAGCTACCTCGACATTCTGCATGCGGCCGACCGGATACCCGGGGCCTTTACGTCAAACGGTAGTTGTGCCAGCCGCTACGGCTGCTATACGTTCTTTGCGCCGCAGGGGAGTTCGCTACCCACGTGGATGAACGCGGGCGATGCCAACTTCGACGCCGGCACGGTGTCGCTCCGGCGCGCATTTCACAGCGGCCTGTCCTTTGATTTCAACTACACGCTCTCGCATTCCATCGACAATGGATCGGCTGCCGAGGGCGCCGCCGCGCAGGATGGCGCCGTGATTCAAAATGTTTTTAATCCGAGAGAATTCCGGGGTTCATCGGATTTCGACATCCGGCACAATTTCAATGCCAACTTCGTGTACGAACTTCCATTCGGAAAAGGACGGCGGTTTGCCAATGGCGCGCCCACGTGGGCCAATGAGATCATTGGCGGGTGGCAGATGTCCAGTATCATTCGCGTGAACTCCGGACTGCCGACCATCATTCAAGGCAGCCAGACCTGGAACACCAATTACTGGCAAAACTCGCTGGCGATCGCAACGGCGCCGTTCCACAGTCAGGTGGGTATTGACTCACAGGGGATCCCGAGCCTTTTTTCTTCGCCGTCGGTCGTGAATTCCTTTACGGATCAGTATCCCGGGCAAACGGGAACGCGGGCGATCCTTCGCCTGCCTGGTCAGAAGAACGTTGACCTGGCGGTGGCCAAGCGTTTCCCACTCCCGTGGGAGGGGCACAGCTTGCAATTTCGAGCCGAGGCTTTCAACGTTTTCAACAACGTAAACTTCATCCAGCCGAGTCTGGCCCTGTACAATGCGACGACATTTGGCGAATTCAGCAATACCACGCCGCCGCGCGTGATGCAATTTGCTTTGCGATACGAGTTCTGATGGTGATTGGCCCGGAGACCAAAAACGACTAAACTAGTGCGGAGGTACACATCGTTGCGCGCCAGTTCGAAACCGCTCCTGGGACTCCTGCTGGCTTCTCGCGCCTTCGCACAGGCCGGATCCACACCCGATTTCTTCGAGAGCAAGGTGCGGCCCATCCTCGCCACGAATTGTTACGCCTGCCACACGAATTCGCAACTGGCGGGTCTGCGTCTGGATTCGCGCGCCGCCATGCTCAAGGGCGGCCAGTCCGGGCCGTCGCTGGTTCCCGGCGATCCCGACAAAAGCCTGCTCATCCAAGCCGTGCGCCAAACCGGCGAGCTGAAGATGCCCAAAGGGGGCAAACTCAAAAAAGACGAGGTGGACGCTCTGGTTGAGTGGGTTCGTGCCGGCGCCGTCTGGCCGGAATTGCCTCCGGTTGCCGCCGCCAAATCCGGGACTTATGTCATCCGCCCCGAGCAGCGTGCCTTCTGGTCGTTCCAGCCCATCCGCGAGCCCGCGGTTCCGGCGGTCCAGGACACCGCATGGCCGAAAACAGACATCGATCGTTTCATTCTGGCGCGCCTCGAAAAGGAAGGCCTGACTCCTGCAAAATTTGCTGACCGCCGCACGCTGCTGCGGCGTGTGACGCTGGATCTCACCGGCCTGCCGCCCACGTTTGAAGAGACCGAAGCATTTCAGAAAGACGCCGCGCCCGACGCTTTCGTCAAAGTGGTGGACCGCCTGCTCGCGTCGCCGCAGTACGGTGAGCGATGGGGACGCATGTGGCTGGATGTCGCCCGCTATGGCGAGGATGATTACCGCAGTCTCGACCCTATGCGCCGCGGTTACAATCCGTACCCCTGCGCGTACCTGTATCGCGATTGGGCGATCCGAGCGTTCAATGACGATCTGCCTTACGATCTCTTCGTGAAAGCACAGCTCGCCGCGGATCTTCTGGATGAGAAAATTCGCGTGAAGATGCTGCCGGCTCTTGGCTTTCTGGGTCTCGGCCCTTGGTTCTATGACAACGGCGCGGTGGAGATCACGCGTGCCGACGAGCGCCACGACCGCGTGGATGTGATCTCGCGCGGCTTCCTGGGATTAACCGTCGGATGCGCCCGCTGCCACGATCACAAATACGACCCCATCCCGACCAAGGACTACTACGCGATGGCCGGCGTCTTCGCGAACACCACCTACTACGAGTACCCGCAGGCGCCCAAAGCTGTAGTCGACGAGTACAAGACTCAGGAAAAGCAGATCGAGAACAAAGAGAAACTGCTGCATGAATTTCTGAGCAAGGAGAGCGAACAACTGGCGGAGTCGTTGGCGCTGCAGTCTTCCCGGTACATGCAGGCGGCGTGGAAAGTATTGGGCGAGCAGAAAGAAGAAGCCTTCTGGGTGGTTCAGGAACAGAAGCTGGATTACGAGTTGTTCGAGCGCTGGCTGAAATTCCTGGTGAAGCCGCCGAAATTTTACCCGTACCTCACCAAGTGGCAGGAGATGATCAAGCGTGGCGGATCGGCGGAGGAAGCCAAAACGCTGGGGGATGAGTTCCAGACGTTGCTGCTCGATGTGATGTTCGAGCAGAAGGAGCTGAAGGAAGAAAACGAGATCATCACCGCAAAGGCGCTGCCAGGAACCAAAAAGAAGGAGCGGGCCAAGCTGCCGAGCGATTTCGTAACGAACGACGATTTTTGCCCCGGCTGCGGCCTGGAACTGAAGGCGCTGCCGCAGGAAAAAACCAAGCTTTGGACCGACGTGTTTGAGCATGATCTCCAGGAAGGTTTCGACCCGTCCCAGGTATTCGATCTGCCGCACATCCGGCCCGGCCTGCTGGCATTCGAGGGGTGGGGCCTCGAGCGGCAGTTGAGCGCCGAGCGGCGTGGCTACATCGACGGGCTGCGCACGGACATTGAAGCGCGCAAGAAGGCCCTGCCGGCTCAGTTTCCATACGTTCACGGCGCGCGGGATGTCGAGAAGCCCGTCAATCTGAAAGTCAGCTTGCGCGGGAGCCCGTACAACCTGGGCGACGAAGTTCCTCGGGGGTTCTTGTCAGTCCTGGGCGAGAGCGGGCCGGTACCATTCACCAACGGAAGCGGGCGCATGGAACTGGCGGAGGCCATCCTTAAGCAGCCTATTACCGTCCGAGTGATCGTGAACCGCATCTGGAAGGGCCACTTCGGCACCGGGCTGGTCGATTCGCCCAGCAACTTCGGCATGACCGGTGAGCGGCCTACCAACCCTGAACTGCTCGAATATCTGGCGCATTATTTCGTCGCGAACGGCCAGTCCATCAAGAAACTGCATCGCGAAATTCTACTCAGCGCCGTGTATCAATTGAGTAATGATTATTCGCAGACGAATTACGAAAAGGATTCCGGTAACCGGCTCTACTGGCGCGCCAACCGCCGGCGCATGGATGCCGAACAGATTCGCGATTCACTCCTGCTGGTTTCGGGAGCCCTCGACACCAAAATGTACGGGCCATCCGTACCGCTGACCCCGGCTTACAATCGCCGGACGTTGTATGGCAAAGTCAGCCGCTATCGCCTGGACGAGTATCTGCAGTTGTTCGATTTTCCGCCACCGAACATGTCGGCGGAAAAGCGCTTCACCACGAACGTGCCTTTGCAGCGGCTGTTTTTCATGAACAGCGATTTCGCCGAGCAGCAGGCCGAGTTGCTCGCGAAACGTGTGGCTGCAGAGCCGGACAATGCGGCGCGTATCCGCAAGGCGTACGGCATCGTGCTGGGGCGGGCTCCGTCAAGTGCGGAGCTGAATGACGGAATTGAATATCTGAAACGCGAACCGCTTCAAGAGTACGAAGAGCGCAAGGCGGCCCAAGCGAAAAAAGAAGCCGACCCGAAAGCAGCCAAAGACGCCAAGCCTGCTGCCGCCGCGATGCCGCCGGGCGGTGGCCAAAGTCCCAAGTCGGATCTGTACACGGCGGATGGCATGATGGGAGGCGTTACGGGTCCATCCAAGCCGGCAGATGAGGTGAAGCTATTGCCGCCTACTGCATGGGGCCGCTACGTCAAGATCCTATTAAGTTCGGGCGAGTTTCTCTATGTCAACTGAGGAAGAAGGAGGAATGTTGCCGCACAAAGCTCCAACGCCAGTAACCCGGCGCGATGCGCTCTGCCGCATCGGCAACGGCTTCGGCATGCTCGCTTTCGCCAGCCTGGTGGGCGAATCGCTGGCGAAGGCCGGCGCCATCGAGAGCAAAGACGGCTCCGTCGAGATTCGCAAACTCGACCATCCCGCCAAGGCCAAGCGCGTCATCTTCCTGTTCATGAACGGTGGGCTTTCTCAAGTCGACAGCTTCGACCCCAAGCCGATGCTCGACAAGTATCACGGAAAGCCGCTGCCCGGCGGATCCATTGCCACCGAACGGAAGACCGGCTCGCTGATGCGCTCGCCCTTCACGTTCAAGAAATACGGGCAAGTGGGCATGGAAGTCAGCGAACTCTTTCCGCACGTAGGCGAATGCGCCGACGACATCTGTTTCATCCGCTCGATCTACACCGACATTCCCAATCACGAACCGTCCATGCTGATGATGAACACGGGCCACAGCCAGGTGGGACGGCCATCGCTCGGTTCATGGCTTACATACGGTTTGGGAACGGAGAACAAGAACCTGCCAGGGTTTGTCGTGCTTTGTCCCGATGTGCCAACAACCGTCGGGCCGCCGCTTTGGAACAACGCCTTCCTTCCGGCATTGCATCAAGGCACCTTCATCGCTGACAAGGTAGAAAAGCAAGCCGAAGGCAAGCTGGTGGGCAAAGAATTCGATCCGCAGAAACTCATTTCGTTCATCCACAACGAGAAGTTCACGCTTCCCGAACAGCGCCGCGAACTCGATCTGCTCGAAAAGCTCGACAGGATGCAGTTGGACCGCGAGAAAACCAAGGATCCCCAGCTCGAAGCGGCCATCCAGTCCATGGAAATTGCATACCGCATGCAGACCGAGGCGCCGGACGTATTCGACATCCGCAAAGAGAGCGAGGCGACTCTCAAGCTCTACGGCCCCGGCAGCACGGCGAGGGGATGCCTGCTCGCGGTGCGCCTGGCGGAACGCGGCGTACGCATGGTCCAGGTCTACTACGGCAAGGGCGATCCCTGGGACGCCCACGTCGACATTCAAATGCATCGCAAGAATGCGAGGGATTCCGATCAGCCCTTCGCCGCGGTGATCAAGGACCTGAAATCGCGCGGCCTGTTGAAGGACACTCTGGTGGTCTGCGGTTCGGAGTTCGGCCGCACCCCGGTCCAGGAAATCGGCGCGGGGGCCGGCGGCAGCAATAGTGGCCGCGATCACAACCCCTTCGGGTTCACCATGTGGCTATCGGGCGGCGGCATCAAAGGCGGGACCATTTACGGTGCCACCGACGATTTCGGCTTCAAAGTCGCCGAAAAGCCAGTTCATGTCCACGATCTGCACGCGACCATTCTGCATCTTATGGGCATCGATCACACCAAGCTCACCTATCGCTACAGCGGCCGCGACTTCCGGCTGACCGACGTTTCCGGGACCGTCATTCAGGACATCCTGGCCTAGCGTTTTTGTCCGAAACCTTTCTAGCAAACCAGGGTTTTTAATTGTGGGAAATGATATGTTGCGCCTTCTGGCAGCTATTGTTGTGGCGGTAATGATCGTAGCGATCTGTGCTTCGCTGGGTGAAGATAGACCGGCGATTCACGACGTCACTCAGCCAGCCGCCGATCTCCTCCGCGGGGCTGAGTGGGCTGCCAGCGATGCTCTGCGGGCGGCTGGCCGTGATATGCTTCCACAAGGACACGCCGTTACGAATCTCCCATTAAATCAGCTTCATCCACCCGATCCTCAACGGTCGCACCACCGCGGCTGAGCTTTGCCGGAACGAAACCTGGCGGTTTTACGTACGTCGAAGCTCAGGAGGGGTGGGATTTGCCTGAAAAGACCATGAAGACTGCTGTGACCAAGCTGAGCGGCCAGGCCATCATTAACGAGCTGAGCCGGAACATGGAACTCGGTCAGTTCGAGATGGGCTACAGCGTTCTGCTGCCGTGCGTCTTTAGTTTGTATCTTCACCCTGAGGACTACGCCAGGCTGGAGGGCGTGTTCGATCTGATCGTCGAAGATGCGAAACGGGCTCTCTGCACGCGCGTGACGCAATTAAACAGCCGGCCCTCGAAATGGGGATGGAAGCGCTCCGGCCGCCAGCCTAAGGAATTCAAGATCGCTTCGAGAGATTGGGTGCTCGAGTTTCTTCCCGACATTGAGAGCACCGTTCCCCTGGGCGATGTCGAGATTCATTCTGAGCTGAACGAAACCGCGCAGCCCGGTTTCCGTGGTACCAAGACCACGCTGATGGACCGGGAGCCTTCAGTGACCAGCCAGCGCTCGGCCGCCATCACCCGGAGGACCAGCGATTCGGTGTACGCCGAGATCCGGTACGAAGACGATTCAGGCCCCCAACTGTATCTGGTTTCACAGAATGACGTGCGCATCGGGCGCGGCGGGGATGACCTGCCTATGGATCTTGCCCTTTATTCCAACGACGAAGTGTCTCGCGAGCATCTGAGCCTACGGCGCGATCCTGCAACGGGTCGGTTTCGCATCGTCGACAAGAGCGTCAATGGGACATGGCTTGATGGCAAGCGGCTCAAGAAAGGTGTGGAGGAGACGCTGCCCGACCGGGCGCAGATCGGCATCGCCGAGGTAATCACGCTCTCCTTCGAAACCCGGAAATGAAGTTTCCTTTCAGTCCACATATCCCGTTTGTTTTGCTGTTCTTTCTGTTTGCGTGCGCCATGGCGTTCGCGTACCGCGCGAAGAGGGGTTGAGTCAGATGAACGCAACCGTGGGGTGGCGTTCCGCCGCCGCAAGCGATCCAGGACTTCATCGCGCGAATAATGAGGACCGTGTTTTCGTCGACGACGCCGGGGGCATCTTCCTGGTGGTGGATGGCATGGGTGGCCGGGCGGCGGGGGAATTGGCGGCCGACACCGCTATCCAGGCAATTCCAAAGCACTTGGAGAGTTCGGATGGCGATCTTGCCGAGCGGGTGCGTGAGGCCATCACAGCCGCCAATAACGAGATCTACCGGCTGGCTCAGGATCGCGAAGAATGCCGCGGCATGGCCTGCGTCCTCACTCTCGCGGTGGTCCAAGAGGACCAGATTACCCTGGGCCATGTGGGCGATTCCCGGCTCTATCTCATTTGGAACGGCAGCCTGCGCAAGGTGACGTCCGATCACTCTCCAGTGGGGGAATTGGAAGAACAGGGCCAATTGACCGAAGCAGCCGCCATGAGCCACCCTAGGCGCAATGAAGTCTTCCGCGACGTAGGATCCCGACCGCGCGAGCCGCATGACGAAGAATTCATCCAGATCAAGTCGTTCCCATTCCGGCCGGGCGCTGCCGTTCTGCTGTGCACGGATGGGCTGAGCGACATGCTGACCTCGGCCGAGATCAGCGCTATTGTCGAGCGCTATTCCGGCGATCCGGAACTCACCGCTCAGGAGTTAGTAGCCGCCGCAAACCAGCAGGGCGGGAAGGATAATATCAGCGTGATTTTCGTGGCAGGGCCAGAGTTTCTGGGAATTGAATCGGAAGCGATGTCGGAGGCGAGGGCCAGGCACTCTGTCACACAGGTGCGGGAAATCAAGAGCTGGTGGAGGAGGATGCTCAACGGTCTGGGCCATCTGCTGGACCGGAGTGTGTAACAATTGCAAACCGGGGGTGCGGCCATTAAAGGCGCTCAATGATGCGATGCCAGCGAAACCGGCCCTTACCTGCCACGTCATAAGTTCACACGGTCTCAACGTGTCGGCGCCTAAGAATGCGGGGAGTGCCGAAAACGCGCTGCGAGTCTTCTGACCTGCCGCACCTGACAGGACTTGGCGCAGATTAGGGTGGAGTGTGTTGCATTTCAAGCACTTTGGCCGGTACGAGATCATCTCCAAGCTCGGCCGGGGGATGAGCGACGTTTACCTGGCCCTTGATACGGACGGCAGCCGCCACGCCGTTCTCAAGATCGTCGAGCAATCCCAGGACCCATGGACGCAGGTGGTGCTGGAGGCTGAACGGCGCGGGGCGCAAATCCAAAAGCAACTGCACGAAGTAGACGCGCGGTTCCTCGAGCTTTACGATTGCGGGGAGCTGAACGGCTGCTATTTCGTGGCTATGCAATATGTTGAGGGAAAGACGCTGGCCGAGATCCTGCAAGCCGAGCGGCGGATGGACCCGGTGCTCGCCGCCCGCTACACCGCTGAAATATGCAACCAGCTTGAGAAGCTGCACTCATTCCAAATCGAAATCGAAGGCCGGCAGCGAGCCGTGGTACACGGGGACATCAAACCCTCGAACATTCAGATCTGTCCCGACGGTGCGGTGCGTCTGCTGGATTTCGGCATTTCGAAAGCCATCACCTTCACGCATCACCTGACCCACCACAACCTTGGCAGCCCGAGTTATTGCTCGCCGGAGCGGCTTCTCCGCGCGCAGGTGGATCCGCATTCCGACCTGTGGGCGCTGGGCGCAACGCTCTATGAAATGGTGGCGGGCTTTCCGCCGTACCAGGCGCAGAGTACGCAGAAACTGGAAGAACTGATCCGCTCCAAGCGGCCTCCGCGCGCTCTGCCGGAAAATTGTCCCGCCGGGCTAAAAGCCGTCATCCGGAAGAGTCTCGCCGGGGAGATGGAGAACCGGTATCCGGCCGCAGCTGCGATGGAACAGGATCTTCAACTTTTTCTGGATGGCCGTCCGACGCTGGCGGGAACCGAGAAGCAGCGGGCGTGGGAAGTGAACCCGACGGTGGAAAAGGATCGTGAACCATCGGCTGCGCCGGCGCCGCCGCCGCACAATCTCAGGCGGTACCTGGAGAAGGTGCTGGTGCCAATCGGTGCGGTCGCGATTGGGGCGGTCGTGGGCTCTCTTGTGTATATCGAATCGGCGTACGCCTATCGTTTTTGGAGAGAGAGTAAGCCGCTGCGAACGCCTCACGACTACACGCGCCGCAGCGTCGCCGACGTCAATGCCGATTGGGACCTTTACAAGACCCTGGAGCGTCGCAATTTTCCATTGGGCCGTTTCTCTCCAGTCGGCTGGCTGAGCCAGCCGCTGCGATCGAGCTACATGGCTGCCGCTGATGATGTGATCGAGCAGTACCGGAACAGCTCGGAGCCGTCGCCGCAAGATTTCGATTGGCAGAAGGTGCGCGTCTGCCTTCAGCACGCAGCCGAACTGGATAACTCAGATTCTGCGATTAAGGGCAAACTGGCTCTTACCAATGGTTACCTGGCATTGATCGAGAATCCGCAAACGGAGCAGACTGCGGCGCGGGCCAAAGCCAGTTTCGAAGAGGCCGTTTCTTGTCTTCCCCGGTCTCCCGATCCGCACCTGGGCCTGGCGCGGTTGGATGTTTACGCTTTTCGAAATGTAGGCCGCGCTGTGGCGGAACTCTCCCACGCCGAGCGACTGGGTTTCAAACCCGGTCCCCGCGAATTGGAGGAGCAAGCGGATGGATATCTTCTTCGCGCCGAACAGGAACTGCAGCAGGCACAGAGAGCCAAGGTCGCGAAGAATCCGGAGTCGGCGAAGTACCTCTCGCTGGCGCAGGGCGATCTGGAACGTGCACGCAACCTCTACGAACCCATCGGGGGATTCTCTAATGTGAGCGCCAATCTAAACCGGCTGTATCGCGATCGCGCCAAGGAACGACTTCTCGAAGCGCAGAATCAGAAGATCAGCAGCCCGCGGAAGCTGATGGCACGGAGACCGCGTTAATGCCGGTGACCAGGAGCTGGGAACAGCGGGCGATGGTGCAGATTGGCTCGTTCGAGCGGAGTGTGCCGCGCGAGCGCCGCCAGGAATTACCGTGGCTGATCGGCGCTTCGGTAATGGTGTGCGCAGGGCTCGCTCTGGTTTTTCTGGCCAAAACCGCGAACTTCCACGACCTATCGGCGCGCCTGGAACAAAAAGAGCTGCTCAATCTCAACGCGGTTCGCACGCCTGAGGAGCTGCTTCCTTTTTTACAATTTTTCCCCGATCCCCTCGAGCGCGAACTGGCGGCGGACAAAATCCTGACGTACGTCGTGAACCACCGGCCGCTGCCTAACGTTGGCGCGCTGGCTCGACTTCGCCTCACCCGGCAGGAGATTGAGAGCGAGCCGCGATGGCACACACTGCGCGACCAGCTCCACCAACAGATTGCCAGTCAACAAGCGAAACCGCGCAAGCGGGAAATACGCGTGGCGTTATTGCCGCTGGGGAAGGTGAAGCCGCTGCTGGTGGTCCGGACTCCGCGCGATTTCGTGCTGCAATTCTTAGGCTGGGTGGCGCTGTATCTGGCGAGTTTTTATGGCGTCCATTTCGCGTGGCGGCGCAGGGGATTCTGCGGCGACCCGGCCATCCTGCCGGGTTTACAGCTACTGACGGGGATGGGGCTGATTCTGGCGCTCAGCTTGCGCGATCCGCTGCGCGACACGCTCGAATTCAGCAAGTCCGCTTGGGGAATCGCCCTAGGCTGCGCTCTGCTTCTGCTGCCGCTTTTCCGTTTTTTTGACTACCGGCGCTTCTCCCGCTGGGTCTACACACCGCTGCTGGCTAGTTTCCTATTGTTCGTGCTGCTGGTGACTCTGGGATCCGGCCCGACCGGAAGCGATTCAAAGGTAAACCTCGGTCCATTCCAGCCGGTGGAAGTCATCAAAGTGCTGCTGGTGCTGTTTCTGGCGGGATATTTTTCCACGCATTGGGAGCGGCTGCGAGATTTGCGCGAGAAGAGGTTGGCGCCAGGAATCCTACGATGGTTCAATCTGCCGCGGTTCTCCCACGCGCTGCCGGTCATGTGCGGCGTGGGCTGTGCGCTGCTTTTCTTCTTTCTGCTGAAGGATCTCGGTCCGGCGCTGGTAATCGGTTTTCTCTTTCTGGTGATGTTTGCGGTGGCGAGGGGGCGCGCCGGACTCGCTCTCATGGGCTTGTTGCTGTTAGTTGCGGGCGTGACGATCGGCTACAAGCTAGGCCACCCGGAGACTGTTGTGGCGCGCGTCTCGATGTGGCTTTCGCCTTGGGACAACGATGTTACCGGCGGGGATCAACTGGCGCATTCTATCTGGGCGCTCGCGACTGGCGGTTTGTGGGGATCGGGCCCGGGCTGGGGCGATCCCGCGCTGATTCCAGCCGGCCATACCGATCTTGTTTTGCCGGCTATCGGAGAAGAGTGGGGATTCCTGGGAGTGGCCACGATTGGCCTGCTGTTTGCGTTTCTGGTGCGCCGTTCTTTCCGGATTGCGCGTGCCGCGGCGGACGAGTACGCGCTGTTTCTCACAGTTGGGCTAGCCAGCCTTTTTGCGCTGGAGATGTTGCTCATATCCGGCGGCGTGCTAGGCGCGATTCCTCTTTCGGGCGTAGTGTCTCCGTTTCTGAGTTCCGGCAACACCGCCATGCTGGCGAATTTCCTGCTGTTTGCCTTGATTCTTTCGGTTTCGAATCAGGCGCCTCGGACGGAAATCGCAGAGCCCTTCGGACGGCCCGTACGCTACCTGGCAGCGGCACTCGGCGTTTGCGCATTGGTTCTGGTAGGCCGGGCCGCGTACTTTCAGGTGGTCCACGATCAGGACTTGATTGCGCGTGACGTGAAAATTTTCGAAAGCGACGGCGTGAAACGGGCGCAACACAACCCTCGCTTGATGTCGCTGGCCAGGGAAATTCCGCGAGGGGACATCTATGACCGGAATGGCGTGCTGCTGGCCACCAGCAGCTGGAATGAACTGGAACGCTATCAGGGCCAGTATAAAGAACTGGGCGTTGCCATCAACGATGTCTGCTCACCGCTTGAAAGCCGCCATTATCCGTTCGGGGAACTGACGGCGCATTTTCTGGGCGACTGGCGCACGGGAGAGAATTTCCACGCCACCAATGCATCGCTGGTCGAGCATGATTCCAACGAAAAGCTCCAGGGATACCGGGACTACGCGGAACTGGCGCCGCTGGTTCGATATCGGCATCAGCCGGGCAATGCAGCCATCGAGCAGCTTCGCAGCCGGGACAGAGACGTGCGGACATCGATCGATATGCGGCTGCAGCTCCGCGCGACCGAGATTCTTGCGCGCCGTTTGCAGGCCGCCAAGAAGGAGAAAGGCGCGGTAGTCGTGATGGACGCGCAATCCGGGGATATCCTGGCTGTTGTCAGCCTTCCGACGCCGGCACGAGGCACGCCTGGAACGCCGGATGACTTGCTGGACCGCGCGCGGTACGGGCAGTATCCGCCGGGATCGACTTTCAAGCTGGTGACCGCGATTGCCGCGCTGCGCATCGATCCGAAGCTGGCCGGCAAAACGTTCCAGTGCCAATCCATTGGCGGGCGGGGCGGTACTGTGATCCCCGGGTGGCGGCGCATTATTCGCGACGATGTCGGCGACGCCGCGCACGGCACCCTGGATATGAAGCGCGCGATCACGGTCTCCTGCAACGCTTATTTCGCGCAATTGGGCGTCGCTGAGGTAGGTCCGGTGGCGTTGCGGGACACGCTCCATCTGCTGGCATTTCCAGATGCCGATCCCGTGGAATTGAAAGCCATGATGCCGTTCGCGTCGTACGGCCAAGGACCCATTCTGGCGACTCCCTTCAAGATGGCGCGTGTGGCGGCAACTGTTGCGAATGGCGGGCTCGCGCCCCAGGGCCGCTGGATGCTCGAAAAGAACGGCGCACAGGGCGGGGAAGCTCAGTCCATCGTTCCGCCAGATATCGCGAGGTTCCTGGCCGGCGCCATGCGATCGGTCGTGACGAGCGGCACGGCGCGCCGCGCCATGAAGGACGCGCAGGTCAGTATCGCGGGTAAGACTGGTACGGCGCAACTCGGCGAAGGGCAGCCGCATTCCTGGTTTGCAGGCTTCGCACCGTATGAGGGAGACCGGCGCATCGCGTTTGCGGTTCTGGTGGAGCACGGCGGATATGGCGGAAGCCTGGCGGCGCCCATTGCGAAAGAGATTGTGGAAGCGGCGGCGAATCTAGGGATTATTTCCGGAACGGTGCAGACAACCAATGGCCTGTCGAAGTGAGTTCGTAAGCATGACGCAACCGCTCCCTTTGGTCCCGGAGGAAGCGGTTGACGTTTTGGGAGCGACCAGCCAGCTTCAGAAAAGGTGAGTGATGAGTCTTTCCGACTTGATGGAGAAACTTGGCAAGACGATTTTCGAGGCTCCTTTTGACGCAACCATGACGCCCCAAGATGCGCCTGAGCTGGCGGAAATCCGGCTGGCGGTGCTGGAAAAGATTCTCAAACAGGGCCGGCAGGTGGGCGGGAGGACCCTGTTTCCCTATAACCTGGTTACGATTCATGTCCTCGGAGCCAGCGATCACGAGGCGGCATTTCTCAAGAGCGAGTTTCTCAAAGGCTATTTCGAGCAGGAAATCCGCAAAAGCCTCGCGCGAGCGAATTTCCGGTTTCCTGAGGATCTCGAAGTCGAATTCTCAGCGAGCGGAGAGCTTCCGGCCGCCAAAGAGGAATGGCTTCGCGTGGAAACCGAATCACGGCCGAGACGAGAGCCTGCTCCGCCGCCGCGAAAGACCGGCAAGCTGACGGTGATGCGCGGCACCGCCAACGTTGCTGAGATTCCGTTGAACAAGGAGAGAACCAATATCGGCCGGACCGTGGAAGTGTATCGCGCGCAGGGGCCGTCGCGCCGCAACGATCTGGCGTTCACTGAAGAAAACGAGATCAATTGCACGGTGTCTCGCGAACACGCGCATATTCTTTACGTCAAGAACACGGGCGAGTACCGGCTGTTTAACGATCGCTGGCACAGGCAGGCCAAAGACGCCGCCGGCAATTGCGGCCTGTGGATCATCCGTGACGGATTAAGCAGCGAGGTACACCGAGACGCGCGCGGCGTGAAGCTGGAGTGGGGCGACGAAATCCAGCTTGGCCGGGCGCTGGTGAAGTTTCAGGCCCGGTAAGTATCTTCAAGTGCTCAGTTCACGGGTACGAACTCGACAGACACCGGCGAGTAAGCTTCGAGTTTCTGCCCGGTAGGCGTGAGCCGCCCGGTTTCCGGATTGATGCGGAACGCGACCAGGCTGTCAGAGTCCTGGTTGCCGGCAATGAGAAACGAGCCAGTTGGGTCAATCCCGAAGCCGCGTGGAGTCTTTCCCATGGTGGAGACGATTTCAATTTGCGTGAGGGTGCCCTCCGCGGGATCGACGGCGAAGACCGCGATGCTATCGTGGCCACGATTGGAACCATAGACGAACTTCCCGGAGGGGTGTACCTCGACTTCGGCGGTGCTGTCCTTGTCGGTGACGTTGTATCCCTTGGCCAGAGTGGAAACGGTGTCCTTTAGCCTTAGCGCGCCGTGCGAGGCGTCGTAGGCAAAGGTCGAAAGGGTACACTGAATCTCGTTGATGACGTACACGTACCGGCCATTGGGGTGAAATGCGAAGTGGCGCGGCCCAGCTCCGGGCGGCGCTTTTCCGAACGGAGGATTGTTAGGAGTCAGGGTGCCTTTAGAGGGATCGAAACGGTAGACCAGGATTTTGTCCAGACCGAGGTCGGAGGCAAGCGCAAAGCGGTTGTCCGGCGAAGTGAAGATACAATGGGCGTGCGGCCCTTCCTGACGCTCCTTGTTTACGCTCGAGCCCGTATGCTGAATGGCCGCCGACGCATCGCGCAAGCGCCCATCCGGCTCCACCGGAAAAACGGCGACGCTTCCGCCATCGTAATTGGCGACGAGGACATTCTTGCCCGTTTTGTCCAAGCTCAAGTGACAGGGGCCAGCTCCGTGCGAAGAAACCTGGTTCAGGAAAGTCAACTTACTGGTTTTGAGATCGATTGAAAACGCACTTACCGCCCCGGATTTCTGCCCATCGAAATTGCCGACCTCGTTGACCGAGTAGAGATATTGGTGATTGGGATGAATCGCCAGGAAAGACGGGGTGGTACTCTCTGCCGCCAGTCCCAGCGGCGACAGCTTACCGGTGGCGGCATCGAATCGGAATGCATAGATGCCTTTACTGTTCTTCTCGGTGTAGGTGCCTACGTAGGCGATGTATTCTCCCTTGGACGCTTTTTCTGCGCCACGAGCGCTCGCCAGTAAAAGCAGCGGAGCAAATAGAGCCAAACCTGAATAGTTCAAGACAGTGTTCATCGGCGGTAATTAGACCTCATTCTTTTTGAATCTCTCCACCAGATGATCGCAAGCGCGCACTGTAATTGCCATCATGGTGAGAGTCGGATTTTGACAAGCGGACGACACAAAACATGCTCCGTCCGTTACGAAGAGATTTTTCACATCGTGCGTCTGGTTCCAGGGGTTCAAAACAGATTTCTTCGGATCGTTGCCCATGCGCGCAGTGCCAACCTCGTGAATCGCCATGCCGGGCTCGCTGACCTCGGTGTTGATCTTGATATTTTTCGCGCCGGCAGCCTCCAGCATTTCGGCCGCGGCGATGGCCGCATCCTCCATCAGCGCGGCTTCATTCGATCCATGCGTCATGCTGATACGCAGCGCGGGAATGCCCCAGGCATCTTTCAGGCTGGGGTCGATGTCGCAGTAGTTGTCAAAGCGGCCGAGAGACTCGCCGAACGCTCCCAGCCCCACTCCATAAATACCCCGGCGCACGGCCGCCTTGTATGATTGGCCAAAACCCTCCGCGCCGAATTGAAAATTCATCTGAGCCTCACCCTGGTATCCATAACCTCGAATGAAGCGAGGATGTTTGGGCCCAGTGGCCAGGTTCCGAAAGCGAACGACGTAAATACCATTATTGCGCTGGGGTTCGGCGGCGCTCGACTTCCTCAAGAATTCCGGCATCTCGCCGGCCGCTCCGGCGCCCACCGCGTGATCCATCAGATAATGTCCCAGCGCTCCGCTGGAATTGGCGAGACCGGCGGTATATTCCTGGGTCTTGGAATTCAAAAGAATGCGGGTTGATTCCAGTGACTGCGCGCACAGAATGACGGCACGGCCCCTGACCTGGTACGTCTTGTGCGAGATGCGATCGACATACGTGACGCCGCCGGCCTTGTTAGCAGAGCGGTCCATATCCACGTGGCTGACCACAGCATTCGTGATCAACTTGCAATTGCCTGTCTTCAAGGCGTCGGCGACGGTGGTGAACGGGCTGCTGAAGTAGGAATACGTAACGCAGCCGCGCTCGCAAGGCCCGCAGTAATGGCAGGCTGCCCGGCCGTTGTGATTTCTGGTCAGCATCGCCGTGCGGCCGATGGTGATTGTGCGCCCGAATTTGCTGTGCACGCTCTCGCGCAGGCGGACCTCGGCGCAGGTCATCTTCATGGGCGGCAGGAACTGCCCGTCCGGAAGGGCGCCGTTGCCTTCGGGCGCGCCGCTGATGCCCACATAGCGCTCGACGAAGTCGTAGTAAGGCTCCAGATCTTTATACGCGAAGGGCCAGTCTTCTCCGTATCCATCGTGACTAGCGGCTTTGAAATCCAGATCGCTCAGGCGGTAACTTTGGCGGCCCCAGACCAACGTGCGGCCACCGACGATGCGCAGCCGCTGCCATGTGAACGGTTTCCCAGCCGGCGTACTGTAAGGGTTCTGCAGATCGTCGACGAACCAGTCGTAGTTGTATTCCATGCAGGCATAGCACTGCTTCTGGACTGGCCTTGTGCGGGCGATTTCCGGGGACATGTCGCGATATTGCAGCTTGTAGGCGGGCATGTGCTCGGTAAACTCTTTGGGCGAAATGTTGCGTCCGGCTTCGAGCAAGGCGATCTTGAGTCCTGCTTCCGCCAGTTGCTTCGCCGCCCAGCCACCCGTGGCTCCCGAGCCCACCACGATGGCATCGAAAATCTCCGGTCTGGAATCCTGTGGCATTGCGTTGTTCTTTGATGCGAATGGAAAGGACATGGTGACACCGTGGCGCAGGCGGCGCAAGTCCGGTATCATGGCCGTTCCGGCTTTCGGGAGATACCTTGCATCGTCGCGAGCTTTTCCGTCGAACATTGTGGGGCGCCGCTGGGGTGGCAGCAGGCGAAGCGCCGCGTGCGAGCGCTCGCGAGTTTCCCGCTGATTTCGATGCATCTAAGGATCTGGCCCGTTCCGATTGGAAGCCCGTCTTTCTGGACGAACATCAGAACGAGACGCTCATCGTTCTGGCTGATCTGATCATTCCGAAGACTGACACGGCCGGCGCCAAAGAGGCGCTGGTGAACCGTTTTATCGATCGCCTACTGGCGGCTGAGAGTCCTGAGACGCAGCGCACGTTTGTCGGCGCGCTGGCTTATGTGGATGGCGAGTGCATGTTGCGGTTTCACACGGCGTTTCGATACCTGCCTGCCGAAAGCCAGATCGAGTTCCTGCACTTGCTGGCGTATCCACATTCGCTGGCGACATGGGGCGAGCCGGCGAACGAATCTCCAGGCTACAAGCATTTCAGCGATTTGAAAGGTTGGATTTCGCGTGCGTTCTATAGCTCCGAAGCGGGCATGCGGGAATTGGGGTGGGACGGCCCTCCGCATGGGGAATTCGAAGGATGCACTCATCCCGAGGGAGCGCACAAGGAACTCTAGGGGCTTGTTGAAAAAACGGCGACAGGCAGCGCCGTCTACGCGCCGGCGGGCTGCATGATGTTGATTCCGCATATCACCCGGCTTGGAACGGCGAAGCCAGTCTCCATTTTTCAACAAACTGGTAGCGCCCTGGGACATGAATAATGACTTCAGCAGGGGTATTATTCCAGGCAGCGTTTGCCTTTTTTCTGAAATCCCCTATAGACTAGGAGGACGTAGTATTTTGAATTCCGCCGTTTGCATACGAAGGGACGCTCTTAAATGAGTATCTTTAACAAACGCAGCCAGGTAGAGATACCACCCGCGCCACGCCCGGCGGCACAGCCCGCAAATCGGCCTGCGGCTCCGCCCCCAAATCCCATTGAAGCCAAGAAGGAGGCACCACCTTTGTCCACCATGCCTTTCAAGACCCCTGAGCCGGAAAGTACGCGCGGTCAGGCCAGCATCGGCAAAGCCGTGAAAATTAACGGCCAGATTTATAGCAAAGAAGACTTGTACGTCGACGGTGATGTGGAAGGAACCATCGAACTGCAAGAGCACCGGCTGACCATCGGCCCGAACGGAAAAGTGCATTCCGCCGTGAAAGCGCGCGAGGTAGTAATCCTCGGCAACGTTCAGGGCAACGTGGATGCCAGCGACAAGCTGGAGATTCGCAAGGATGCCCGGCTGGTCGGTGATATCAAAACTGCCCGCATCATCATTGAAGATGGTGCATACTTCAAGGGCAGCATCGATATCGTAAAGCCTGAACAGGCTAAGGCCGGAGGCGGAAGTACGCCACCGCGGCCGCAGCAAACCACGCCGGCTCCGGTCAGCAATTCGCAGGGAGCCGCCGCCGTCGCCGCCGAGGCCAAGCACTAACCAGTCTGGGGGTTCGGGCAGTTGATCACGGAACGATTGAGGAGCATGCTCCGTCGTCCAGGAGGCACGCTGTCGCCTGGTCCCGCCGTTCTTACGCCCGGCCACCCTTCTGCGGCCACGAAGCTGTTTGACAGAGAGGTCGTGTCGACGCGGCCGAGCCGGGGTCTGGAGCAGTTTTTTACTTATCTTCGCGGGCAGGCAGGTCTCTCCATTCTCGATCTGTCCAGTGCGAGCCAGGAGAACATCAACTTCATCACCAACCTCGGACACAAGCTATACTCCGAGGATTTGGTCAGAAGCCTGGACGACGTCTTCGGTGGTGAAGATCAAACCAATGCGAGCCGCATCGATCAATTCCTGCGACAAACGCTGAACTTTGAAAATGAGCGGTTCGATGGCGTGCTGGTATGGGATGTTTTGCAATATATGACACCCACGCTGCTTGCCGCTACTCTCGAGCGGCTGCGCACCATCGTTAGGCCGCAAAGCTATCTGCTGACATATTTCCACTCCGATGAAAAAGCGCAGCAGGTGCCGTTTTATTCTTTCCGCATCAAGGACCAGCAGCATCTTCTGCTGGCCCAGCGGGGTACGCGCAAACCCGCGCAGATCTTCAATAACCGCAGTCTCGAGAAACTGTTTCAGAAGTTCGAATCGGTGAAATTCTTTCTCACGCGCGAGCAATTGCGCGAAGTCATCGTGCGCCGATAGCGGCGCGGCACTACCCGACTTTCGGAAGTTTCAGCGCGGGCAGCATTCCTTCGATGCGCGTCCTCTGTGGCTCCAGCCACGGCGGCAGCTTCAGGTGTTGGCCCAGCTCGTTCAGGGGCTCATCCACCGTGAAACCGGGGGGATCGGTGGCAATCTCGAACAGTATGTTGCCGGGTTCGTGAAAATAAATCGAATGAAAGTAATTTCGATCGAGCACCTCGGTCACGTCGTAGCCGCCGGCGATGATTTCTTGCCGCCATGCCAGTTGGTCCGCATCATCCGCTGACCGCCAGGCCACGTGGTGGACCGTTCCTACGGCGACCATGCCCCGGCGTAGTTCGGGCGCGCAGAGCAGATCAACCGCGCAGCCAGATTCGACGGCGCCGGCGACATAGCGGAGCCGGTTACCGGCTTCACCCGCCTGCCGGAAACCCATCACGCCCGTCAGGAAGGCGGTAGTGAGCTGGCAATTTTGTTCCGAAAGGGTCACGCTGTGGAGTCCCCGAACCGAGTGTTCGGCCGGCACAGAACCGCGGCTCCAGGGCTCCGCTCCCGTGGAGGTGGCGATCAGTTCTAGCTGCAGTTGGTGGGGATCGTGGAACGCGAGCACTTGTTCATCAAATCTGCGAGAGGGCCCGTCGAATTGGATGTGGCTGGCCTTAAGACGGTCGATCCAGAAGTTGAGGCTGCCTTCAGGGATGGCGAAAGCAACTGACGTGGATTGTCCTGTACCCTTCCTGCCGCGCGGGGCGCCGGGCCACGGAAAGAATGTCAGGATGGTGCCGGGACTGCCGCGTTCATTGCCGTAGTAGAGATGGTAGGTGCCGGGATCATCGAAGTTAATGGTCAGCTTTACCAACCGGAGGCCAAGAAAGCCGGTATAGAAATCAAGATTTTCTTGCGGGTCGCTCGCGATAGCGGTGACGTGATGAATGCCCGGAATCGGCTGGGGCATTAGCGATACCTGCCTTTCAATTGATTCACCCGGACGCGCAGAGGATCCAGGAATGCTGCGAGCCCATTCAGCGTGCTGACCTTGGTGCCGGCCACGTCGTTCCAACGCACGGGCACCTCAATGGCCGTATAGCCTAGTTTGCGAGCGATGAAGAGTACCTCCACGTCGAAGCCGAAGCGATCGAGCTGCTGGCGCCGGAAAATCTCGCGCGCGGCCCGCGTTTCAAAGAGCTTGAAGCCGCATTGCGTGTCCCGAAACGGCAGGCCGGTAATGACCCGCACCACCAGATTGAAGGCCCGGCCCGCGTATTCGCGGAACAGCGGCTGGTGCACGCCGATCAGCGAGCGGTCCAGGGCGCGCGAGCCGATGGCCACTTGCGCCCAGGCCTCCTGCGCCGCTGGTCCACAGCTTTTCCAACTCCTCGATGGGCGAGGAAAGGTCGGCGTCGGTGAACAGCGCCCATTCCCCCTTGGCTTCGAGCATTCCGTGACGCACCGAATAACCTTTGCCTCGATTGCCGGGGTTGCGCAGCAGACGAACGGAGGGTAACACGAGCGGCGATGTTCTCCACTAAGGTGACCGTACCATCCCGCGATCCATCGTCCACCACCACCACTTCGGTGAACTCCCAGGCGCCGCCGGCGAGGTACTGGCTAATCCGCTCGAGAGTGGCGGCGAGCGCTTCTCTTCGTTGTAGGCGGGAATGATAATGGAAATGGACCGTCGCAAACGAAGCTTATAATAACGTATTTCCCCCTAAAGGAGAATGGTTTGTCGCTGGAAGACGAGCTGCTCAAGCAGCGCCTGGGCGCGCATTCGCGAGATCGAGAGCGCTGGGATCACCGCGCCGTACGGCAAGCGTTTCGACTTCACCCACACGATCCCGCAGATCCTGGCGGACTACGGCGCGAAGACCGCCGAAGAGCTCTCTGCCCGAAGTGCACGTGCGCATCGCGGGGCGCGTGATGACCATGCGCCGCATGGGCAAGGCGGGTTTCGCGCATCTGCGCAGAACGGCGAGCGCCTCAGATTTACGTGAAGAAGGACGCCGTCGGGCGAGCGCGATTTCCAGCTGTTCCAGATTGCTCGATATCGGCGACTCTGATCGGCGTGGAGGGCTATCTGTTCCGCACGCGCACGGGCGAGCTGAGCGTGCACGTCGAGAAGCTCGAGTTTCTCGCCAAGACGCTGCTCTCCATGCCCGAAAAATGGCACGGCCTGGAAGACGTGGAGACGCGCTACCGCCAGCGCTATCTGGATCTGATCGCCAATCCCGAGGTGCGCAAAGTTTTCGTCACGCGCGCAAGATTATCGCCTCGCTGCGGCGGCAACTGGAAGAGCGCGGCTTCATCGAAGTGGAAACGCCCATGATGCAGCCGCTCTATGGCGGCGCCGCGGCGCGCCCCTTCGTCACGCACCACAACACGCTCGATATCGATCTCTACCTGCGCATCGCGCCGGAGCTGTATCTGAAGCGCCTGGTGGTGGGCGGCCTGGAACGGGTCTACGAGATCAATCGCAATTTCCGCAACGAAGGCCTTTCCACGCATCACAATCCCGAATTCACGATGCTGGAGTTCTATCAGGCCTACACCGATTACCGCGGCCTGATGGATCTCTCGGCCGAACTGCTGGCGCAGGTGGCGCATCGATGCGACCGGCAGCGACGGAAGTGGAATACGAGGGCGCACAGGCTGGATTTCGGCCGCCTGCGCGCGCTTCAGCATGCGCGAGGCCGTGATCGCATTTCTGGGAAGGCGCGGACCGCCCCACGCCTGGAGAACGTGCGCGACCCCGAATGGCTGCTGCGGCACTCCGCGCAAGACTCACGGCCGGGCGAAGCGCTGGCCGATATCTTCGAGCGCGCGGCCGAAGCCAAGCTGATCCAGCCGACGATCATCTACGATTATCCGGTGGAGACCTCGCCGCTTTCGAAGAACAAGCCCGACGAGCCGGCGTTTGTGGAGCGCTTCGAAATCTACGCCGCCGGCATGGAGATCGGCAACGCCTATACCGAGCTGAACGATCCGCAGGAGCAGCGCCGGCGCTTCGAAATGCAGATCGCCATGCGCGAGCGCGGCGACGAAGAAGCGCACCAGATGGACGAGGATTACGTCCGCGCGCTCTGCTACGGCATGCCGCCGGCCGGCGGGGAAGGCATCGGCATCGACCGGCTCACCATGATCCTGACCGGCTCGCGCTCCATCCGCGACGTGATTCTGTTTCCGCTGCTGCGGCCGGAAGGCGACCGATCGGCCTCGGTGAGCGTCATGCGCGCACTACGACTAACGCTGTGACCACGCACTTCGAGCTGTTCGTCGCCCGGCGCTATCTGCGCGCGCAGCGCAAGGAGAGCGGTGATCTCGGTCATCACGGTGATCTCCGTGGTCGGGAGTGGCCGCCGGGCGTGATGGCGCTGGTCATCGCGCTGGCGATCAACAACGGCTTCCGCAACACGCTGCAGAGCAACCTGCTGGGCGCCACGGCGCACGTCAACGTGATCCCGCAGCAGGACCCGGCCGAACGGCATCGAGAACTGGCAGGATGCTCACGGCGAGCACTGCGCAAGCTGCCGCACGTGGTCGGCGCGTGCGCCTCGGTAGTTGTACAGCACGGTCTTTCTGACGGGGCCGCTGCAATCGCAAAGGCGGCAGTGCTCAAAGGCATCGACGTCGATGCTGGAGACTGGCAAGTCAGCGAATCGCTGCGGCATCTGAAGGCGGGCTCGCTCGACCGCCTGCGCGACCCGCGCACTGCGCCTCCCGGCATCATGCTGGGCTCGCGGCCTGGCGGAGGATACCGGAATGGTGCTCAACAGCCGTCATTACGACTGTCAGCCCCCAGGGCGAGCTGACGCCGTTGACGGTGCGCGCCCAGCATGCCGGCCTTTCCGGGTGGTCGGCATTTTCGAATCGCGGCTTCTATCGAGTATCGACGATAACTGGGCCTTTACGTCGCTCGCACGGCGCGCAGAAGGCCCTCTCGCTCGCCGGACGTGAGTCAACCAGATCGAGGTGAACGTGGACGATCTGAACTCGCTCGCTCGAGATCGCCAAGGACGTGGAGAAGGCCGCCGGGCCAGCGCTTCACGGCCACCACCTGGATGGAGCAGAACCGGCAACTGCTCAACGCGCTTACGCATGGAGCAGATCGTCACCATCATCACCATCGGGCTGATCGAGCTGGTGGCGGCGCTCAACATTCTGATCACGCTGGTGATGATGGTGATGGAGAAATACCGCGACATCGCGGTGCTGATGTCGATGGGCGCGCGCCGCCAGCAAATCCGCCGCATTTTCATGTTGCAGGGCGTGCTGATCGGCGTGGCGGGCACGGCGATCGGCCTGGCGGCCGGCTATACGCTGTGCTATCTTCGCCGACCAGTATCCGCTGGATCCGCCTGGATGAGACAGGTGTACGCATTGAGCTATCGTGCCGTTCGAGCCGCGCTGGGTGGATGGCGTTTGGGTCGCGGCGGTGGCGATCCTGATCAGCTTTCTGGCGACGATTTATCCCGCGCGAAACGCCACCCGGCTCGCCGCCGACCGAAGTGCTGCGGTACGAATGAGCCGGCGCGTAGCGCCGGGCGACGCGGCGCATCGCGGACACGGCGACGCGGCGATTGGTACCGCAGGGCTGCCGCGTAGTTTGCGGAAGACCTGCGGGTTTTTCTTCATACGGCCGAACAGCCGCAGGTCCCCGCCAAAACCTGGCGTGGCCCAGCGCTACGTGATATCTTGCGTACGATGAGTCACAATTCCATATCCCGCCGTTCCTTTCTCGGCGCCGCCGTAGCCGCGCCGGTCGTTTCCGCCGCGGCCCAGGGCAAGCATATTCCCGTCGGCCTGGAACTTTATTCTGTCCGCGACGAGCTGAAGCAGGACCTCATGGGCACCGTCCGCGCTGTGGCCAAGTTGGGCTACGAAGACGTGGAGTTCTACGCGCCCTATTCCCGCTGGACTGAGGCGCAAGCCAAAGACGTACGAAAGCTGATGGATGACCTGGGCATCCGGTGTCTTTCCACGCATAACGACGCCCAGAACTTCACGGCCGAGAGTCTTCCCCGCGCCATGGAGCTCAATCAGATCATTGGAAGCAAGCTGATCGTGATGGCCCATCCGGGAAAAGTTCCCACAGATCTCGACGGCTGGAAAGGGGTTGCCGAACGCCTGAACCACGCGGCCGAGCAGTTGAAGCCGCAGGGCCTTCGCGCCGGCTACCACAACCACGAGCCCGAGTTTAAGCCGATTGAAGGGCAGCGGCCCATTGAAGTGCTGGCCGCGAACACCACCAAGAATGTCGTACTGCAGCTGGATGTCGGGACGTGCGTGGCAGCCGGCTCCGACCCGGTTGCGTGGATCGATAAAAATCCCGGCCGGATTGTCTCCATGCATTGCAAGGACTGGTCGCCCGACACCGGATACAAGGTCTTGTTCGGCGAAGGCGTGACGCCCTGGAAGAAAATTTTTGATGCCGCCGAGAGTACCGGAGGCCTCGAGTTCTATCTGATCGAGCAGGAGGGCAGCAGATACCCGCCAGTCGAAACGGCTGAACGGTGCATTGCGAGTTTTCGCAAGATCCACGGTTAAGCTGCTGTTTTTCGTTTTGCTTCCAACGCTAGCGCCGCCGCGCCCAGCACGCCGGAGGGATCTACAAGCGCAGAGCACACGATGGGAATTTCGCGCCGGAGTAGGCCCTGGATGCGCCATGCGACCTCGGCTCTGAGAGGTCCCAACAACATATTGCCCGCTTCGGATATCTGGCCCCCGAGGATGATCACCTCGGGATCAAAGACAAAGGCCAGGCCGGCGATGGCTCCGCCGAGCACGACGGTTGCTTTGCGAATAATGTCGCCGGCAATCGCGTCGCCCTGCCGCGCCAGCTCGAATACTTCGGCGCAGGAGGGTAGCTTTGCACCGTGCGCTAGCAGGCGCGACTCCGTTCCGCGATGAATGGCCGCGAATGCCTCGCTTTCAATGGTTCGCGCGGAAAAGACCGTCTCAAGACATCCTCGGTTTCCGCAAATGCAGAGAACGCCAAAGGGGTCGACCGTCAGGTGGCCGATATGGCCAGCGGCGCCCGTAGCCCCGCGGAGCACCCGCCCATCGGCCAAAACTCCGCCGCCGACTCCAGTCCCCAGGGTCAGCATCACGACGTTGCGGCATTGACGCGCCGCACCCCAGGCCACCTCTCCGGCCAGCGCAACACGGGCGTCGTTGTCGGCCGCGACAGGGGTTGCCGGTGGCAGGGCCGGAGCCACGATCTCAGAAAGCAACTGGCCTTCCAGGTAATGCAGCGTGCCGGGCAAGACGTCCACGCAGGTGGTTTCGGGGTTGATGATCCCTTTGCAGCCAATGCCCACTGCGCTGACTGCTACAGCCGGCGCGCTCAACTGCCGGATCAATCGCGGCAATGCCTGCCGGAATTCGTCAAGCGAAGCCGGCGTGTCGACGCGCAGACTCTGCGCGACGGCGCCGCTTTCGTCCACTGTGGCGCCCTTGATCTGTGTCCCTCCGATATCGATACCTAGCAGCATCCAGCCAGAATACTCCTACCGCTCCCTTTGGTCACGGCTTCCATGAGAAGGCCACTCCGTGTCAAGCGTTAATTTGGTCGTGTCACCTATACGGTTGATCGCCGACCAAAGGGAGGCGCGATCCCTCCTCAATTTACCTTCCTTCAAGGAAAGGTTTTTTGACCGTACGTCCTATACAGCCCATCGCCGACCAACGGGAGGCCGATTCCGGTTCCTCCCTGTATTTACCCCCGCCGCAATCGCCCTGCTTCCATTCGCACTCTGGTTGGAGCGGTTGGCTCCGGTGCCTATTGGCGTCCTTCATGATAACGGGTGCTGCCATCTCGCAATCGAACTGACGCATCGCTGTTTCCAGAAGCGGTCGTTCCACCGTGACCTCGCAGTCACCCGAACTCGGCATGGGGTCTCCTGTCCCACAACTAAGCTGCTCTGCCCGTCCGTGGTTTCGCCTGGCTGTTGCGCAGCGGTTCATATACTTCGGCCGTCACCCACAACCGGTGCAGCAAAATCCCCAGCTTCCGCGCCACCGCTACAATCGCGCGCTTCTTCGCATTCTTGCCGCCGCGCGCCGCCAGCTTCAGTCCCCAGCGTTTCAGATCCGTGTCCGGGCCCCGACGACCGAGAATGCCATGCGCTCCTTGCACCAGCATCTTGCGCAAGTAAATGTCGCCCTCCTTGGTGATGCGCAACTGCGGCTGGCTTTCGCCCGAATCGCTGCGCTTGGGCCGTAACCCTACATAGCAACCCACGTCCCGGCTCTTCTGGAATCGTTCGCGGTCTTCCACCGTCAACACGAATGTCAGAGCGATCAAGGTTCCTACTCCACACACCTGCTTCAGGAGTGCGGTTTCCGGATACTCGCTCCGGGCGATCTGCTCGATGGTCGCGTCAGGACAAACTCCCCTCAAAGACGGAGATTGGCGCACCCCAACGCTTGAGAGCGGGTGGATCCAGCCCCATCTGGTTCACAGACAGCGGTTCGCGTAGGATTTCGGGTCCCTGATGATCCGCTCCAATTGCGATGATCGAGAAAGTCGCGCTCCGCAGAGACGCGCCTCAGATTGCCTGCGACCAGACCACGCCAGGCAAGTTATACTCCCGATCGACGGAATCCGATTCGTCGCCGTGCGAATGGAGCCATAACAGGCAAAGGTAATATAGGTAGTGATCTCATGACTGCTGCGGCATCTTATTTCGAGAAAACGCTCGAGCTTCTGGCGGAACTACGGAATCGCGAGCTGGCGCCGATCGAGCAGGCCGCTGAAGCCTGTGCCTCGCGCATTGCGGCCGGAGGCCTGGTGTTTCTGTTCGGCAATGGCCACTCACGGATGATGTGCGAGGAGATGACTCCGCGCCAGGGATGTTTCCCGGGTTTCGTTGCGCTGGTGGAACTCGCGCTATCCAACCACGCTGACATCGTCGGGGCCAACGGGCTACGGGCGCCGCTCTACCTGGAGAAATACGAGGGCTACGCCGAGGAGATTCTGAAGAGCTTCCATTTCGGCCCCAATGACACGTTCATCATCATTTCCACCAGCGGCATTCGTCCGGTAGTGGTGGAGATGGCGGCGGGGGCCAGAGAGCGGGGCTTGCCGGTAATTGCCATCGTCTCCCGCCAGCACAGCGATCGCGTGCCCGCGGCGCATTCTTCGGGGAAGAAACTCGTCGATCTGGCGGACATTGTGATTGACAATCACTGCCCGCCGGGCGATTGTGTGCTTGCCATCGAAGGCCTCGATTGGAACACTGGGCCCGCCTCAACCGTTACCGGCGCGATGATCATCAACATGTTGCGCTGTGAGGTCGCCGAGCGGCTGGTAGCGCGCGGATTGACCCCCGTGTTATTGCCCAGCCATCAGTTTGTGGGCAATGCCAGCGCCGGTGAACAACTGGAAAGATTCTACGAGGCTTATCGGAAGAGCCTCCGCCACCTATATGAATGACGTCTCGATTGCACTGCTCGGCTCCGGATTCGTGGCCGAATTCTATATGCAAGGCCTGGCCAATGTGAACGGGCACAAAGTGGTGGCGAATTTCTCGCGTGACGAGGCTCGCGCAAAGAATTTCGCCAAGCGCTGGTCGATTGCGCAATGGACCACGGACCTGGGCAAGCTGATTAAGCGGGCGGAGATCGATCTATACGTCATCGCACTCCCCAACGAAGCGCATATGCCGGTATCGCTGGAGCTGTCTCGCTTGGGGAAAAACCAGGTTTGCACGAAGCCGTTGGGCCGCACCCGGGAAGAAGCCAAGGCCATGCGGGAGGCTGCCCGACGCTCGGGCGCGATGCATGGATATGCGGAAACGGAAGTGTTCGCGCCCTGTGTGGTTCGGGCGCGGCAGCTGATTGAGCAGGGCGGAATTGGCCGTGTCTTGTGGGTGCGCTCGCGGGAATCGCACAGCGGGCCCCACAGCCCTCATTTCTGGGATGTCGAAAAGACGGGAGGCGGCGTTCTGAACGACCTCGGCTGCCACTGCATCGAGGCAGCCCGCTATTTCTTCGGGAAACAGGACAAGATCGTGGAAGTGATGGCCTGGGGTGCGCGCCTGGTGCATCACGAAAAAACCGAAGGCGAGGACAATGCGCTGTTGGTGTTGAAATTTGAGAGCGGTGGCATCGGTCACTGCGAGATGTCCTGGACAACCAAAGGCGGCCTCGATCTGCGGAACGAAATTCACGGTTCGGAGGGTTCGGTCTTCACCGATGTCACCCGCGGCACTCCCATTGCTGCTTTCACCACAAGTTCGGCCGGCTATGTGGTCGAAAAGGCCGACACGGATGTGGGCTGGACGCGGCCATTGCCCGAAGAGGCCTTCGCCTACGGGTATCAGGCCGAGATGCGCCACTTCGTCGAGTGCGTGCGTAATCATGTGACGCCGCGCGAAACCTACGAAGACGGATACGTGGTGAACTGCGTTCTGGACGCCGGTTATGAATCCATGCGATCCGGCAAGTGGATTCGCGTCGAGCATTAAAGCATGGGCCGGGTTCTTTTGATTACGGGATCAACTGGAATTGCTGAAGCCACGGCGCTCAAAGCATCGGAGCGCGGCGATTCGATTTTTGTGATCAGCCGCAATGAAACTCATTGCCGGGACCTCAGCGCACGTCTGCAGGATGCGGGCTATTACGCTTGCGATCTCACCGATGAACACGGCGTTCAGGATGCGCTTTCAGCCTGTCTCAACCGGTTCGGCGCGATTGACGCGGTGTTCAACGTGGCTGGTATCAGCGGCCGCAGCTTCGGGGACGGACCGTTGCACGAGTGTTCCACGGAGGGGTGGACGGTTACCCTCGACAGCAACGTGAAGAGCATGTTCCTGGTGTGCCGCAGCGTGCTGAAATACTGGATAGGCGCGGGCCGCGGGGGGACGATCTTGAACATGTCGAGCGTTCTGGCATTCTCACCACAGGCGCAGCATTTTGCCACCCACGCCTACGCAGCCAGTAAGGGAGCCGTCGTTTCGATGAGCCTCGCCATGGCGGCATATTACGCGCCGCAGAGGATCAGGGTCAATGTGATCGCTCCAGGGCTGGTGCGAACCCCCATGACCGGGCGCGCACAGACGAATCCAGAGCTTATGGACTTTATGGCGCACAAGCAACCACTGAGCAGCGGGATGCTCGAAGCCGACGACATAGCCCGGGCGTCCCTGTTTCTGCTTGGCGAAGAATCGCGGCACATAACCGGACAGGTTCTCGCCGTGGATGGCGGCTGGACGGTTAGCGGATAACTTATGAAGGAACGCCCGCTCCGCACCACCGTCGTCGGCAGTTATCCGTTTCCGGCATGGCTCGAATTCGCTTCCAGCCGGCTGGATGAATTCGGAAGTGATGATCTGTCGGAGTTGATTGACGACGCGGTAAGGGTTGCCGTGCATGACCAGGCCGCTGCCGGTCTCGATGTGATTACCGATGGGGAGCAGACGCGGCTGGATTTCAATCTTTCTTTTTACGGTTTTCTCACTGGCATCGAGATGGAGTCCCGGCCGCTGCGCCGCTTCGGGCCGCCGGCACACGACCAGCGTGGAAAGCACGAAGTGACGGGAACGCTGGGTGCGCCGCGTGGGCTGGGGGCAGTGGATGACTTCAGGAGACTCGCGCGCATCGCACCGGCCGGACCTGCCTTGAAGGTCAGCATCCCGGGTCCATACACGCTGAGCGGACGGCTGGTGACGAACGACCAATACAAGGATCGCTACGCCCTGACGGAGTCCCTGATCCCCATCGTGCGGCAAGAATTGGAGGCTCTCATCGAGGCCGGGTGCACGGAGATTTGTGTCGACGAGCCCTCCATGAGTTGCTATGCCTGGCGTGAGGACCCGGCGCGGCTGGTCGATATTTTCAACCGAACGGTCGCGACGATTCGCGGTCGCTGCCGGCTGGGCACGCACCTGTGTTTTGGCAACTATAAAGCGCGGGCGGTCGCGCCGCGAAGGTACGCGCCCATGTATCCGGCATTTCTGCAGTTGGAGGTCGACGAAGTCCACCTGGAGATGGCCAGCCGGGAGTTTGCGGAAATCGAGCTGATTCGGACCATTGCCGAGACTACGGATGTTGCGGTGGGGCTTGTGGACGTCAAGAATTACTACGTCGAAACGCCCGAAGACATCGCGGCGCGTGTGCGGCAGTGCCTGGAACTTGCGCCGCCTGAACGGTTGTCCTTTGCACCGGACTGCGGGCTGAGCCAGACCGCGCGCTGGGCCGCCAGGAAGAAACTGAAGGCCCTGGTCGACGGCGTCACGCTAGTGCGCGAGGAGTTGGGGATCGTGTGATCCGGCCAGTGCTCAAGGACGACGTGTTTCTGGCAGACGTGCGCGCGGCTAACCGGGATGACGATAATTTTCGACTGTGGTGGCTTGGACAGAGCGGCTTCCTGTTGCAGTGGAAGGGCAGCCATCTGCTGCTCGATCCATATCTTTCTGATTCCTTAACCAAGAAATACGAAGCCACCGACAAGCCGCATGTGCGCATGACGGAACGCGTGGTCGATCCGGCGCGACTCGATTTCATCGATGTCGTCACGGCCAGCCACAACCACACCGATCACTTGGATGGCGAAACGCTGCGCCCGTTGCTAAAAGCGAATCCGCGGATGGCGGTGGTTGCACCTGAGGTGAATCGCGATTTCATTGCCAACCGCCTTGGCATGGATCCGTCCTTTCCAGTGGGACTGCGCGACGGCCGCGTGGCGATTGTTGGCCCTTTTCGATTTACGGCAGTTCCAGCCGCCCACGAGGACGTTTCGCCTGAATTTTTGGGTTACGTGGTGGAGTTTGGACCTTGGCGGATTTATCATAGCGGCGATACGCTGCTCTATGACGGCATGGTCGAGCGTTTGAAGGGATTCGCGGTGGATGTCGCTCTCCTGCCCATCAACGGGCGTGCGCCTGAGCGGCGGGTAGCGGGCAACCTGAATGGCCCCAAGGCTGCGAAGCTCGCGAAGGCGATTGGTGCACGCTTGGTCATTCCATGTCATTACGAAATGTTTGAGTTCAACACGGCCGATCCGGCGGAATTCATCCGGACGGCGAAGTCAATCGGGCAGCCTTATCATGTACTGCGATGTGGAGAGCGTTGGGAGAGCGCGGATCTTCGGGCGGCAACACTACAATGAGTGAGCAAGAAAAGGGAAGGCGCGGTTTTCTCCGCGATGGCGCAGCGACGGCCGGCAGATTGCGAAATTTTTGGCGCCCGGGCGCTTGACCATCGTGAGCGGCAGAGAGAGAAAATAGGAACGTGAAAATCCTACGCGCAGTTTTCCTCATCCTGGCCGCTACCGCCGCTCTCGCTGCGGCGGACAACCCACCCACGCTCGCGATCGGGAGCGCCGCTCCGGATTTCGCGTTGCCGGGCGTTGACGGCAAGACGTACCACCTGGGAGATTTCGCGAGCAGCAAGTTACTCGCGATTGTGTTCACCTGCAATCACTGTCCTACCGCACAGCTCTACGAGGGCCGAATTAAACAGCTTGCCGCGGATTATAAGGACCGGGGGGTAGCTCTGGCCGCGGTTCAGCCCAACGATCCGAAATCCGTTCGGCTCGACGAAATGGGCTACACCGATCTTTCCGATTCCTTTGAGGAAATGAAAATCCGGGCGCAACACAGCCACTTCGATTTCCCTTACCTTTACGACGGCGAAACTCAGGCCACGGCACGCAAGTACGGGCCAACGGCCACTCCCCACGTATTCATCTTCGACCACGACCGGAAGCTTCGTTACGAAGGGCGCATCGACAGCAGCACGCGCGAACCGCTGGCTAAGATGCACGATGCTCGCAGCGCCTTGGATGCTTTGCTGGCCGGTAATGCCGTTGCCGTCGCGAAGACACCCACGTTCGGATGCTCCATCAAGTGGGCATCGAAAGAGGAGAGCCGGGCTGCGGAACTGGCGGACATCGAACGGGAGCCTGTAAACGTGGCAATGGTGGACGCAGAGGGCCTGAAAGCCCTGCGGAAGAATGCGTCTGGAAAAGTAGTGCTCGTCGACTTTTGGGCCACCTGGTGCGGCCCCTGCGTTAAGGGATTCCCTGAATTTCAGACCATGTACCGGATGTACCGGCACCGGCCGTTCGAACTGGTTACTGTGAGCACGAATTATCCCGACGAAGAGAAAGGCGTGGTGGCGGCACTCGAGCGTATGCACGCTTCCAGCAAAAACTTGCTTTTCGGCTCGACGGATAACTACGGCCTGATGGCCGCGTTCGATCGGAAGTGGAATGCGGGCGTGCCCTTCACCGTTCTACTTCGTACGGACGGCACGGTAGCGTATCAGCAACAGGGACCCGTGGATCCCATCGAGCTTCGCCGCCTGATCCTGGCTAACATTCCGGATGACGACTACATCGGCATACGTGCGCACTGGAACGCGAAGTAAGGCTCGTTATTTCACGGCTATCAGGGCAATCTCTTCGAGGGCCGGCCATTTGTCATCTTCCTCCGGCTTCCGCTCGACCGGCGAGTGGTGCTCAACTGTCGTGCGAGTCGGCAACGTGCCGGAGAAGTATTGCGCATACACGCGATTCATTCCCGTGAAGTCATCGATGTTGTCGAGATAGACGTAGTTTGCGACCACGTTGGAGAAATCCATACCCGCTTCTTCCAATCCGTCGAGCAGATTCCGCATGGTTTGGCGAAGCTGGGTCTCGACAGTCGAAGCGTAGATTCCAAGATGCGGTCCGGGAATGAACCCCGATTTTCCGGAGCAATAAAGCGTATCGCCCGCCAGCACGCAGGGGCTGGCCGTAGGGCTGGGCGGCATGTTCTTCGGCCGCACCGCGTGCCGTTGCGACAAGTCGCTGACGGCCACGCCGGTAAATTCGATGCCCGTGCCATAGGGCAGGCTCGCAACCTGCATAGTGTTGCGAGCGGGCGTGTTTCCAAACTCGAAATGTGACGCATAAATGCGGTTCATAACGCTGGACGGCATCTTACTGGCGAGATATGGCTGAACGAAGACCACATGACGAAAATCCAGGCCCGCGGCAGCGAGCGTATCCTTCATCTGATCGAACGCCAGTTGGACCTGTGCTGCCGCATCCTGGGGAACGTCGCCGGACTTATCTCTGCCCAGGAAGCCCGATAGATATAGCCTCTCGCCGGCCATGACTCCGGCTGAGACCGCGGAGTCCGCCGGATATCCAGCGGGCGCGATGACTTTCTTTCGTCCGAGATCCCGAATGGCCACCGCACTGATCTCAACCGGCGTGTCATCCGGCAAACGGTACACCCCCATGATCGAGCGCGCGGGCGAAGCCTTGGTGAAGAATTGCCGCCAGACGGGGTCCATGTGCTCGTAGTTGGCGATGTCCGTCAAGTAGGCTTGCGTGTAAACCACGTTTTCCATCGTCAGACCGGCAGCCTCAACTACGGACTTGATGTTCTCCAGACATTGGTGGAGTTGGGCGTCGAACGTGGCAGGCATCTGGCGGTCCGGTCCGCGCGCGCCTTGTCCGGAAACATAGAGATAGTCACCAACCAGGATGCCGGGGCTGTAAGGGCCAATGGGCTTGACGCCCACGGGATAGACGGCGCGCTTTTCGGCGCCGTTCGCGCTGATGAAACCGGCCAAGAGAAGGCTGAACAACAAGACTGAGGATAGCCGCAACGGAGTCTCCTTTGTGGATGTTTTCGGGGCATCCCCAGCATATCGCGCTGTCGGTGGCCGCCGCTTGTGCGCATCCGCTGCGGCTAGTAGATAATCTAATTCGTTATCATGCCTTCGGTATCGAAGCCGAGGGTTTTTCCAAAGGTGCGTTTTGCCCCGCTACCGGCGCGGATTGCGCACTAGCATTAGCAACCGCTCCCTGCGGTCACGGCTCGGTTTCGGACGGGCTTTGCTGAGCGGCGATGACTTGTTCGGTTACCCAATCGGTGAGGAGCGCTGTGCCTCCGGTGGAACGGAGCGGCTGGTTGTCCAGCACGGCGATCACGAAGTTTTCGACGCACGGATAATGCAGATTTTCGGGGGCTGGGAGGCGTTCATGCGCGGCGGGGTAAATGAGTGCAGGTCCATTCAGCGGCGTGAGATCCATCTCGCCGTCCGTGCCGCGAATGCGAAATTCATCGCGCGGCACGCGCGAGTGCCAGCGGACATCCACCACACTTCTGACACCATTCTCGTACTCGATGAGGACCGTGGCGTTATCTTCCACTTCACCGGGATGCACGAGCGTTGAAAGTTGCCCAGTGGCGCGTTTTGGTTGACCGAACAAGTAGTTCATCAAGTCGATGCGGTGCGATGCGATGTCATAGAGCGGACCTCCGCCTGCGCGTTTCGGGTCGAGGAGCCAAGAACGGGAGTTGTCATCCGGATGGAACCAATCGTGCGAGGTCGCCTCGGCAAATACGGGCTGGCCAATCGCACCCAACGCCATCAGCTCTTTCGCGCGATTCACCTTGGGATACATGCGGCGATAGTAAGCGATGCCGAGCATGCGGCCGGATTCCTCCGCGGCACGCTGCATCCCGCATGCCTCAGCGTAATGGAGCGCCATCGGTTTCTCGCAAAGCACGTGCTTGCCCGCGCGCAGGCTGGCGATGGTTTGTGGAGCGTGCAGAAATACCGGGGTTGCGACGTAGATCGCATCTGCATTCGCCGTCGCAAGCGCGGTGTCCAACTTCGTCCACGCGGGGACGGCATAGCGCTCGGCCTTATTTGGATCGCGCGTGACGATCCCGGCTAACTTGCTTCGCGGTTCAGACAGGATAGCGGGGATGACGCGCTTGGTCGTAATGTCCCCAATGCCGACGACGAGCCATCGCAGCATTTCTTATTTGCTTTCGAGGTATGCGAGCAGCGCGGCGATTTGCTCGTCATTCATTCGCTTCAGGAACGCAGGCATAACCTGGCCGCCGTACTGAATCCTGATTTTGACGTAGTCACGGCTTGGACGACTCTTCGACAGGGGCAGCCTGGGGTTCTTGAATACGCGGTTGAGGCTGGGGCCGATCTTTCGGGTGGCTTTCTGATCTTTCTCAATGTCGTGGCACACGGTGCAGTTCTCGCGGTAAAGGCTTTCCCCCAGACGAGCGGTCGGCTTTTCCCAAGGCGGGAGCGTTTGTTGAGCTGCCAAAAGCACGACGGGAGAAATAAGGATCAGCCACAAACTCATGCCCGCTCCTCCAACTTCTCGACGGTCGAGGCGCCCGCCTGGTACAGGCAGTCGGTTGCCGGAGCGGCGTCTTTCGCCTGGCACAACACGCGCAGATGAATGCGCCCTGGCTCAAGCACGGGGCCTTGAAGCGAGCGGCGGCGCCCCAGCAGGCCGCTTTCGAGCAGAAACATGACGAAGGTCGCGCTGATAGATCCGAACATCGTGAACTCATAGAAGACTACGCCGGTCGACCACCAGGAGAAGATGGGCATGCTGCCCGTCACAATCCGGTAATCGTTCTGCGCGTAATGGACAAACGCGATAGCCGACAGACCAAACACCACGGCGGTGGTGACGGCAACCAGGGACATGCGGCTAGGGCGGTCCAGCAACGCCTCCGCCAGTTCTACCGGCGCAGTAGAGAATACTTCGATCTCTTCAGCACCATAACCGCGCGCCTGGAGCGCCCGGATGGCCGAGGCTATCGATTGTTGATCGCCAAAGTCAGCTGTGAGAATCATGCTTGTATTCCCAGACGGCGATTGCCGGAAACAACTTACAGAAGATCAAGTAGAACATGGCCATCACCGCGAAGGTCGAGATGGTAATCGAAATCTCCACCCAGGTTGGCTTGTAGAAGCCGGTCGCAGCCGTCAGGCGCGGGTACGACAGGGTCGGCAAAATGATCAGGTAGCGCTCCAGCCACATACCGACGAGCACCGTCACGGACGCGATGGTCACGGTGCGAACCGAACGCACCCGCTTGCTGCTCAACAGCAGAAACGGCAGCACGAAGTTGCAGGAAACCATCAGCCAGAAATATGGCGCAAAGGGGCCGCGCACGCGGCTGCCGAAAACGTTCATTTCCGCGGGACTATTTCCGTACCACGTGGTGAGATTCTCCGAGACGGTGAAATAAAACCAGAGCAGGCTCATCAGAAACAGCAGCTTGCCCAGATTGTCGAAGTGCACGGGCAGAACATAAGCCTCCAGATGCAAAAGCTTGCGGATGATGGCCATCGCTACGAGCAGGGCCGCGATGCCGCTAAAAATCGCGCCTGCAACAAAATACGGGCCGAAAATGGTGCTGTGCCAGAGCGGCGCCACCGCCATGGAAAAATCCCACGCAACCACTGTGTGGACCGAAACCGCGACGGCGAGGATCATGCCCGCCATGCGGTGCATGGCCCTTTCCAGCGCGCGCCACTGGCGGTCGCTTCCCGTCCAACCGATCGAGAGCAACCGGTACAGACGGCCGCGCCAGCCCGTGGCGTGTTGCGCCAGCTCCGCCAGATCGGGAATCAGCGGCAGATACAAGTAAATGATGCTGCCGCTCAAGTAAGTGAGGATCGCGGTCAGATCCCACAGTAGGGGTGACCGGAAATTGGGCCACAGAAGCCGCGAATTGGGATAAGGGACTAGCCAGAAAAAGAGGAGCGGACGGCCCAGGTGGATAATCGGAAACATCGCCCCGATCATGAGAGCAAACACGGTGATGGCTTCGGCGATACGCGTCACAGGCTTGCGCCATCCGGCGTGCGTTAACCGGAGAATGGCTGAGATGAGCGTGCCCGCATGAGAAATGCCGATCCAGAAAACGAAATTGACCAGGTAGAAGCCCCACATGGTGGGGCGGCGAATGCCCGCCACGCCGATGCCGCGAACAATCTGATAGATCCAGCAGCCCAGGCCCCAGACACTCAGAAGAAACGTAAGCGCGAGCGCCAGCACGTAGCCTCGCGAAGCGCCGGCCAGCGGCCGCCACAAGGTCTCACGAAGATTATCCGAACGCGTTTGGACCACAGTACCCATCGTTCTTACTCGGCCCGATGCAGATAAAACACCTTGGGCTTTGCGCCCAGATCTTCCAGAAGACGCGTGGCGCGGCCACTCGCGGCCAGGCGAGATACTTTGCTCTCAGGGTCGTTCAAATCGCCAAATGTCATAGCTTCAGCCGGACAGGATTGCACGCAAGCCGGCTGCACCTCGCCGTCAGCGACGGGACGCCCCTCAGCTTTGGCGTCGCGCTTCACCCGCTGGATGCGCTGGATGCAGAAAGTGCACTTTTCCATCACGCCGCCGGGACGGATCGAGACGTCAGGGTTGTGCTGCAATTCGAGCGGCTCGGGCCAGTCCGGCTCGAACCAATTGAAGAAGCGCACCGAGTAAGGGCAATTATTGGCGCAGTAGCGGGTGCCGACGCAGCGATTGTAAACCTGAACGTTCAAGCCTTCCTCGTTGTGATAGGTCGCATAAGTCGGGCAAACCGGCTCGCACGGCGCGTCCTCGCAATGCTGGCACAGCACCGGCATGTACTTCATGCGGATCTCCGGGAACTCGCCTTCGTAGTAGCGGTCCACGCGAATCCAGTGAAAGGCCCGGCCCTTTTCGGCCTCAGCGGGATCCGACAGCGGCAGATTGTTCTCGGCGTGGCAAGCCGCCACACAAGCTTCGCAGCCCGTGCATCGGTCCAGATCGATAGCCATTCCCCAGCGATGTTCCATCGTACCTTGTGCCCCCACGGACCGGCCTCGCGGTCCACCACAGCAAATTGCACTAATTCACCGCGCTTTCCCACGCGCGCTAACCGCACACGGGTCGCGCCGAGCACCAGAGCTCCGGTCGACTCTTCCCACGCCGGCGCCAGAATCGAGATCGGATTCGCCCCGCGTTTCGAAGCGAATCGTCCGAAGTGCTGATGACCTTGCCCGATCGCCATGCTCAAAACTCCCGGCACAGCCGCGGGATCGACGTAGGCCGGCGCTTCCAGTTTTCCGTAGGGCGATTCGGCCCTCACGCGGTCGCCGGTTTGGATACCGAGCTTCGCGGCGGTCTGCGGGTCGATCTCAACCGGCAGACTCCACATGGCGCTCGAAACCGGATCGGGCAATTCCTGCATCCAGGGAAGGTGCGCACTTCGGCCGTCGTCAAACTGCAGCGAGCGATATGGCAGGAAGTGCAGCGGGAACTGTGCAGCATCGCCGAAGAAAGCAGGCTGCGGCGTCGATCTAGCGTGGCGGGCGCCGGTGGCTTGGCGCTATTGGGTCTCGCTTCGGTCCAGAAGCCTCCCTGGCGCACCGCGGCGTCCCAGCTTTGATCCGCCGGCAGCATCTTTTCAATGACCGATTTCGGCGTGGCCGCCACAAAATCCACACTCAATTTCTTGGCCAGGCCAGCGAGAACTTCTTCGGTGGAGCGGGCGTCGTAGAGAGGATGAACAAACGGCGTTGCCACTGCCGCTCCGGCTACGACGGCCGGAAACACGGCAGCGCCGTTTTCCAGGCTGTGATGATCCGGCAGGAGCAGGTCGGCATACGCGGCGCTGTCATTGATGAACGATGAGAGGCTGACTATGGTCTCGACGCGCGCTAGTTTCTCCGCCACTCCGGTGGACGGGGGCAATGTGTACAGAGGATCGACGCCTTCAAGAAACACAAATTGCGCGTGCTCGATCTGGGCCATCGCATTCGCGAAAGCCGGACGGCTGGCAGCCGCGTCCGGAGCCGGAGGCAACACACCTCCGGGCTTGCCGACATTTCCCAGGAGCACATTGAGCCAAGCGGCGGCCTTTAGCGCAGCGAGCGAATTGGTTTGCGCTATGGAGGCCCCGGCAAGCACCAGGGGCTTTTCGGATTCGCCGAGCTCGTGCGCGACTTGCCTTAGACGCTTCTCGGGGATGCCGCACAGTCGTGCCGCACGTGCGACATCCGCTGTTTCGAACGCCTGAAGAACCTTCGGGGGCGCCGTTGCGCGCGCCAGCTTCTCACTTAGCAGCAGATGGCCCAGCGCCAACGCGAAGAATAGCTCTGCGCCGGGACGAAGCGGGAGCCATTGATCGGCGCTCTGAGCTGTGATCGAAAACCGCGACTCGGCTTGCACCAGTTTTCCGCGCAGGTTGGGCCGTCCCTGCCGGAAATGACCGAATTGTCGCGCATAAAAGACCGGCGATGCCCAGCCTCCGAGAAAATCCGCGCCGATGCTGACAGCGCACGTTGCGTGGCGAAGATCGTAAACCGGCACATCCGCCCAACCAAAGACGTCACGTGCAGCCTTGCGCTCCAGGGGAAAATCTGCAAGTTCAAAGCTGACAGGCGGTGGCGCGCCGATCGCTTGCAGAAATCGCGCGGCGGTGAGCGCGCGGGTGCCGGCTTGCGGGCGCGTTAGATAGACAATGCGAGTACGGTCAGCGCGGCGGAGTTTTTCGGCGGCCTCATCCAGCGCCTGCTCCCATGCAATCGGCGAGAAATCAGCCTGCCCACGTGGTCCCTGCCTCTTCATCGGCCCGCGCAGGCGGTCCGGATGATAGAGTCCCTGCACAGCCGCCTGCCCGCGCGCACACAGCCGGCCTCCGCTTACGGGATCGAGCGGGTTACCTTCAATCTTTTTGATAGTCGCGATCCTTTCGCGGAATTGCTCTCCTTTGCGCTCGACAACGCGCTCGCCCTCCATCACGCGGACGATAATTCCGCAAGCGGCTTCGCACTCCCCACAGACGCCGGGGTGCCAAGCCTCGTCGCCTGGAGTGATTTCCCTGTCGGAGACGAGCAGCGGCAGGTAGCGCTCGACTTTTTTGCCACATGCGCCGGTCATGACGCCGGTGGAAGCGGTGGAGAGGATTTTGAAAAAGTTGCGGCGGTCCATGCGAATTCTTCAGTAGTGGCAGGCCGCGCAGTCTTCGGTGGCCTTGTACTGACGGTGGCAATTCAAGCATGTTCCCATGTTGTGCTTGACGGCGAGCACGGCCACCGTTCCCCTCCCTACTTCGCCATGGCAAGTTGCGCAATCAATTTTGGCCTGGTAATGCGGCGCATGGCGAAAACGGACCAGTGCCTCCGGGCCGAAGCCATAAACCCGCTGCCAAGGAATCTCGACGCCTCGCGCGGCATACTCTCGGACCTTCTGCACGTTCGGTTTGTCGACCGCCAGCTTCTCGTGACACAACATGCACTTTCGAATCGAGGGAATGCCGGCGGCGGCCTGCCGGTCGGCAGTCGAGTGACAATCCAGGCAGGCCAGGCCCAATGACATGTGACGGTTATGAGGAAATGGAATCGGCTGCTCACCCAGAAGCGCGGTAAGACAGACACTGAACCCGAGAAGCCATCTGCAATAGAAGCTCACGTTTGTTCAAAAGTGTTTCAGGATATCACGGCTGTAATGCGCGTGTGCGATGGTCTGGCGCAGCGGTGTCATGCCGGACCAGTGGGTACTGCCTGAAAGGTGGAAAATCTCTGGGCAGCCTACTGCCTGTACTTCGCGTACTACAATTTCTGACGGATTCATAGTTCGATCCGAGTGACGCCCGCCATGGAAGCGAAGATTACGGATCACGAGTGGGATTTGGCGGAACTGCTAGACTAGCAAGAGGGTGTCTCTCCTTTTAAAATCTGGGCTTTGGGCCTTTGCGCTTAGCGTCATTGGCTTCTTTTTATCGGCGGGTGGTGTGTGCGGTCCAACGAGCGATCTCGGTACCTACCCAGCTGAAGCTACGATGATCGGCGCGCCATTGGGTGCTGCTATGTGCATCTTTGCACTCGTGCGTGCACTCTTTCAGAAATAAACTTGACCCAAACTTTTTGCCCTCAACGCGCATTTCAGACACTACCGACCAGTGGGTAGTGCGCTAAATCCGTGTCCCTCGTAATCGGGCCGCGCGTGCCCGTTTCCACTTCAAGGCGGTCGGCTAGAACGATTTGTGATCCCGCCGGGATCGACAACACTAAGATCAGCAGTTGAAGCGCGGGTACTGTCCTAAATCTGCGTTGGTGGAAAATTTGACAGCCGGGTATACACTGAGGGTGAAGGGGAACTCTTTCCTGCCAGGGGCCGGGCTCCCCACCTGCCGTCTCGTTCGAATCGGTGCTTCTGGAGGTATAGTCACCGATGTGCATCGAAATTATCAATCCCTGTTTTTTCCAAGTGGCGCTACTTTTTGCCGCGTTGCGTAGCATGGTTGGATGGCGAGGATATGCCAGTGTCAATATCTGGGCATGCGCCTTGTTCTATCCAGCGCTTTGCCGTGGGACTGAGTTCCAATATCGAGATCGGGGGACCGATCGTATCCGGGTAGACAGTGGCACTGTAGTTGATCAGGATGCGTACAGCCTGTTCTTGATCAATTTCCCGAAGGAACCCCGGATGCACGGAGAGATATTCCCTAATTGCACGACGCGCTCCAATTTCAGTGAGCTGAATGGATGTGGTGTTATCGCTACATTCACCGGGACAGAGCGAGCTGACGGTTTTAAGCGGCTTATCAGCGGATTCGTAAGTGAACCTAGTTTCATCTGCAAAAACCTGTCCTCTTTCAATTCCGAATACAAAAGCATCGAAGATTTGGCCACCCAGCAGATTAGATTCGAACTCTTTGGGAAAAAGCGTCTTGTATTCCGTCAACATGTTCTTAAGTGGACTAGCAAGGACGGCTTTCTTGAATTCGGAGAAAACGCCACGCCCCTGAATTCGTCTTGCTGCCGTGGCGAGCATCGCGTAGGCATCAAATACGTATCCCCGCTCATTGCGGCCAGTCGGATACCTAATCGTTCCCGAAAAGGCAGCGAAGAGGGTTGGCCCGATTTGTATCTTGCAGAGATCAGTAGTGATCGTGACAAATTTTCCGGTTTTTCGATCAAAACCGGCAAGCCTCAACTTTCCGTCAGCGCCTACGACAAGGCGGTTGCCGAGCTTAGTCAGAATAACGACCGTTCCAGTACAAGGCATCGAGTTCGCACAAATAATTGCAATGATCAACTGCAATATCTTAGATTTCATGACGACTCCATAGGCTGGACGTATGATGAGCAAGGCTATCAAGTCTCAAGCCTTGTGTATACGGATATTGATGTGAGTTGCGACGGTACGATTTGGTATCATCTCGCAGGGCGCAAGTGCGCAGCTAACTTGCCAAAATATAAGCCTAAGAAACTCAATCCAGTAGTTCCGTAATGCTCCAGACGCGATCCGTAATCCCCGGTTCCATAGCGGGCGTCACACGCAGCGATTTATGGACGCGACAAAGTTATAGAACGCGAACCAGAGCGAAACGCCTGCCCAGTGATTCTCCCATTTTTTGCTGAAGGCGTTCGGTAATCGGGTGAACCGGCGCGTTCCCATGCGCACGCTCAAATTCTGGCGTTCAACAATCGAGGTGCAAATTCGTTCAGGGTCGGGGCGACCCACGACTGGGACCACCTCCGTGCTGGATACTTCGGGCGGAGAGTACCGGTGTTCATCGCCAGTTGCGGCGCGGTAGACCTTGATGAGTTGCGCGAAATCGACGCGATCCCCAAGCGTCGTTTCAATGGCAGATTTGTACGGCTGAAATCCATCCGTGGTGATCTGGAATTCTCCGCGCGTGGCATGGCGCAAACCTTCAATGAAAACATCGGTGGTCGTCTGACCACTCTTGCCCATCGCATCTTTGCAGGCGTGCGTGCGCTCTTTCAGAAATAAACTTGATCCAAACTTTTTGCCGTAAACGCGCATTTCAGACACTACCGACCAGTGACATCACCACTCGATTGTGCTACACCGTACCCAATGCAACTCCTCGGTCTGTCCGAAAGTACGCCGAAAACGGAGGGCCGGCTCAAGAGCCTTTTTTGGCCTACTATCCGCAATGAGGTTGACCTTGATGTCGTCACCACTCAAGGTTTCTGGATCTGCGCTGTCGTAGCCGCCTTCACTCTGGTGTTCGCGTTGGTGAGTCGAGGCGCACTTGCTAAAACGGTGGGCGTATTCGAAGCTGCGTTTTATTTCTTGGCGGGTTTGGGTGTACGGATGCGCAGCCGGATGGCTGCTGGGACTGCTTTCGCTGCCTATCTTCTTGGTGGCATAGTCCTGCAGAAGTACACGGGACAGGGCTTCGGGATACCACGGCTGATCTTCCTCGCTCTGCTGCTTGCCAATGTACGAGGAATTTGGCTCTCGGCAACGTGGATCGTGGCCGTTCGTGAAGAGAGTCCGGTCAGGCTCAACGAAACGTGGCGAGATAAGCTCTCTGATCAACTTCCAACCTTAGTCTGGCCGAAGGCAAAGTTTCTCTTCTATGTGGTCGCGCTGGTCGAATTCGCAGTTCTGTTGTTGGAGTTGTTTCCGCTTGTGCCAGCCACATCGGGCGCCGTAGCATAACGGGCGTATGCGCGCGGGTTTCAGGGACTGCGCCTATCGCGCCTGCAGATGCATGTCCGCAAAAGTTAGAAATTGCTCCCAGTCGTATGCCGTGACTGCGTGCCCGCCGGTTCGATAGTGAAATCCGACGGTGTGCATGATCGGTTGATTGAGCGGAGGCATCTGGTCGGTACCGAGGCCCATCGCTCCCAGTAGCCGGTACACCGGGCCGGCGGCGGCGCAGGCGAGGAACTCGCCTTTGGGATCGGCCCATTTGTCATCTTCCGCGCCAGTGACGTAGACGGGACGCGGCGCGATCAGAGCGATCAGCTCGTGCGTATCTACGGGAAGCCGGTCAGCATGGTCCGCATACTGGCGGAAATTGGAACAGAACCAATATGGGAAGGAGTCGACCAAGTTGCGGGTGGTTTCGCCGTAGTTGCGGCGCGCGAGTGAGGCGCCGCCTTCACCTGAACAACTGCTGATCACCATCGCGAAACGCTGATCCACAGCGCCGGCCCAAAGGGCCGTCTTGCCAAGCCGAGAGTGGCCCATGATGGCGACCCGCTTCGCGTCGACTGCATTGTCCTTTTCCAGGTAATCCAGAGCGCGGCTGGAGCCGTAGGCCCATGCTCCGATGGCGCCCCATTCGTCCGCGGCAGGCTCCGTTTGTCCGGTCTTGAGAAACAGCGGGCGAATCCCGTAGACATAGCCGCCCTTGAAATCCGGCTCGATGTCTTGATAACAGATCGTCGCGTACGCATAGCCGCGAGCCAGGATCTTTTCCAGATCGAAGTCCTTGGTACGCCCGCGGAGTTCCTCGGGCGCCTGCTGCCTTTCGTGGGTTTTGGGATGCCAGATGGTAGCGAGCTTGATTGCGGGGTCAGTGGAGACGGCCTGATTGCCGGCGAAGTTGATCACTAGAATCACCGGCGCTGGTTTGGCGGTGCCGGCGGGAATGTAGATCAGGAGATCTTCTTTCGGTCCATCCTTTTTCGACGAAAAATAGATTGTCACCTGTTTTCGGATGGCCTTGCCGGCGAGCGCGTGCTCATCCACGTCGAAAACCTCGTAGCGCAATTCCGCGGGCGCTTGCGGGCTATGGCCGTAGACGTTGGCCGCAAAAAGTTCGAGAATTTCCGGACGCCGGCGCCGGTTCCATTCTTTCGCGGTACGGACCGGCTTGCCGTTGTTGAATAGCAGCGGGTCTGGCAGCATGTAAGTGCCGACTTTCGATTCATCGTAATTGCCAGGCGGAGTTTGGGCGCCGGCAATTCCAGATAGGAATGCCATCGCCAGCGCGGCGCCACCAAAAACTTTCGGCCAAAGAAGATTCATAGTTCAGTCCGTTCGAGGCTCGGCACTATGCTATGAATAACACGCGTGCGATTAAATACGAAAAATCCAGCCGTTAACCGAACACCGGAGCCAAGAGCACACCGCCAATGGCTCCGCCCCGCCACGGAGGCCAACAGCCGCGGCGGAGAATTCCCTGAGCGGACGCCCGTTCCTAACTTTAACCCACCCTACTTTCGTTAAGCGCTGATGACCGCGCCGGCGTCACTCCCGGCCGGATGGAGGCGTCACGGGAGGAAAGCAGATCTGACCCTCATACCGAAGAATGACCTGCTGCCTGTTCAGATCTACCGCGCCGAACGCAGCGATCTTGCCCGTCGCTCCGGCGAAACGCCCGGTTCCGCCGGTGAGCGTGACGCCGTTCGTGTAGCTGGCTGCATACAGACCCGGAATGCCCGTCGGATATGCGATGGCGTCCGCATCATTGAAAAGAATCGTGTCGCCGGCTTCCGTCACCCAGTGGTGGTGATTGTGGAAAGTCACTGTGCCACCCAGCCCCGGCAAGAGGCTAAGGACCGTCACTCCCAGACCGCCTTTGAGATCTCCCGTTGCCGTGCCGAGTGTCGTGGATGGGTCGAGAAAGTTGGTCAATATGGCGCCGCCAACGACTTTGCAGTTTGCTCCGCCTTGCGCCAGCAACGCGGGCACTGTCACTACGAGAAACATCAGACTTTTAAGCATGTTTGTCTCCTTTTTGAAGTTGTCGCAATCAGAACGGCCTCAGCCGCTTCTGACTGACAAAAGCGGAAACCGCGTGGAAAACATATCATCCGATCAAAGAAATTCTCGCCAGAGAGAAACGGGGCCGCGAAAGACGTTTCGAGAGCGTGGTATCCTCATGGGGCCAAAGGGCCTTATGGCGTTGCCCGCCACACATGAGATCACTCAACTCCTAAAGGCGTGGAGCGCCGGGGACCAGGGGGCGCTCGAAAAACTGGCGCCGATGATCCATGCCGAGCTGCACCGGGCGGCACACCGATATATGGCTCGCGAACAAACCGGCCACACGCTGCAGACCACCGCCCTGGTCAATGAGGTCTACCTGAGGCTGATGAACGTCAGAGCTGCGAGCTGGCAGGATCGTGCGCACTTTTTTGCCGTATCCGCACAACTGATGCGGCGCATCCTGACGGATTATGCCCGTTCCCGGCAGGCCGTGAAGCGAGGCGGCGTCGCGCCTCATTTGTCACTGGATGAAACGGCAGTGGTCTCCAGCCAACCTAGCCGGGATTTATTGGCCGTGGACGACGCGTTGAACAAACTGGCGGTCTTCGACCCTAGAAAAAGTCAGGTGGTGGAACTTCGATTCTTTGGCGGTCTGAGTATCGAAGAAGCCGCGGAAGTGCTAAAAGTCTCGCGAGTGACGGTTGCGCGCGATTGGAAACTGGCGAAAGCCTGGCTGATACAGGAACTGAGCCCAGAGCAACCCGATGGATCCTGACCGCTGGCTAAAGATCGAGGAATTATTTCACGCGGCGCTCGAGTACAGTGAATCACAGCGGGCTGCCTTTCTAACCAACGCGTGTTCGGGTGATGATGACCTTCGCCACAGAGTCGAAGCACTGCTCGCACGTCACAAAGAGGCTGGGGACTTTCTCGAGACACCGGCGCTAAAACTGGCGGCGCGGGAACTGGCTGAAGATCAATCTCCAGCATCCACGTCACGCAAGGGGGAGCCGGGCCTGATTGGAAAGACCGTTTCCCGCTACACCGTCTTAGAGAAGTTGGGCGGTGGCGGGATGGGGGTGGTCTACAAAGCCAGGGACACCCAGCTCGGGCGCTTTGTGGCGCTCAAGTTTCTTCCAGAAGAGCTCTCGAAGGATCTGGAGGCCACCGAGCGTCTGAAACGCGAGGCACGTGCTGCCTCTGCGCTGGACCATCCGAATATTTGCACGATTTACGAAATTGGCGAGCACGACGGGGAACTCTTCATCTCCATGCAGTACCTGGAAGGGCGGAGCCTCAAGCAGTTTATCGACAGAAAGCCTCTCGATATCGATACGCTGCTGGATCTCGCCATTCAGATTGCAGATGCGTTGGACGCCGCTCATACGAGGGGTATCGTCCACCGGGATATTAAGCCGGCGAACATATTGGTTACCGAACGTGGTCAGGCCAAGGTGCTGGATTTCGGAATCGCCAAGCTGACGCCTCCATCGGGCGGAACCCAGGCCCTCACATTAGGCAGCAGTCAAGTCGAAGAGGGGTTGACCGGGACGGGCGTGGCCATAGGGACAATCGCGTACATGTCGCCCGAGCAGGCGCGCGGCGACAGCCTTGACGCGCGTACAGACCTGTTCAGTTTCGGCGCCGTTCTTTATGAGATGTCCACAGGGCAGCAGGCCTTTTCCGGAAAAACGCCGGCGTCGATCTGCAACGCTGTTCTTAGCCATGAGCCCGCTCCGGCGTGCGCGCTGAATCCTGACCTTTCGCCCAGGCTGAACGAGATTATCAACAAGTCGTTAGAAAAAGACTGCGGGATGCGTTACCAGCGCGCCTCTGACATCAGAACCGATCTGACCCGACTGAAGCGTGATACCGGGTCCGGCCGGCTCGGTTCCGGGGTGACGCGGATAGAGCAGCCGCCTACTCGAGCTCGGCATCGCAGGCTGTATTGGGCCGTCGCTGCTCTCCTGTCGGCCGGAGTTGTATCCGGATTGTGGTTTTACGGCAAGCGTAAAATGCGCACTCCGTCAGTTTCCGAATGGGTACAGCTGACGGACTTCCCTGATTCTGCGACCTCGCCGGCCCTTTCAGCCGACGGCCGAATGCTTACGTTTATTCACGGTCCATCGACGTGGACAACCCCTGGCCAGATTTACTTGAAACTACTTCCGTCGGGCCAACCGGTGCAGCTAACGAACGATGCCAAACTCAAGTACAGTCCCACGTTTTCGCCCGATGGTTTGCGCATCGCTTACACAGTTGCACCGACTTGGGATACCTGGGCGGTTTCCATTCTGGGAGGCGAACCAAGGCTTATGCTGCCCAATGCCTCAGGTCTCACCTGGCTGGATGAGCGGCGTGTTCTTTTTTCTGAGCTCAAGCGCGGCATGCACATGGGCATCGTGACCGCTACAGAGAGCCGGGCTGAGCCACGTGACGTGTATCTTCCTAGAAAAGACACGGGTATGGCCCACCGCTCCCATATCTCGCCCGACCGAAAATGGGCGCTGGTGGCCGAAATGGACGCGCCGACGGGCTGGATGCCATGCCGCTTGGCGCCGTTCGATGGCGCGTCCGACGGCCGGGCGGTGGGGCCGCCCGGCAGCCGCTGCACAAATGCCGGTTGGTCGCCGGATGGAAAATGGATGTATCTGAACTCTGCGGCCGGCGGTTCCTTTCACATCTGGCGACAGCAATTCCCCGATGGCGCACCCGAACAGGTCACATTCGGGCCCACCGAGCAGGAAGGGGTTGCCGTTAGCCCCGACGGCCAATCGATAGTTACCAGCGTGGGTTTCGAATCCAGTGCGGTATGGGTGCACGACGGCACGGGCGAGCGCCAGATCGCCTTTCCGGGACTGGCATTCCTTCCGAGCTCTCAGAGGGCCTCTCGCGCTCTGTTTTCGCCAGACGGAACCAAATTGTTCTTCCTCGGACGCAGTGCTCCGGGAGATCTGGCCGAACTGTGGGTAGCGGATTTGAATTCGGGACGCACCGAGCGCTTGTTTCCAGGATTGCCCGTGGCCGAAAACTTCGATGTTTCGCCCGACGGCAAGCAGATCGTCCTGGATTCTCCTGATGCAAAAGGCGAGCCCCACATTTGGATTGCATCGCTGGACCATCGGGTGTCACCTCATCAGATCGGCTCCTCGGGGCAGAGCCGTCCAGTATTCGGGCCGGCAGGCGATCTGTTCTTTGAAGCCAGCGAGAACGGCGGTATCTTCCTGTATCGCAGAGCCGTTGGCGAGACACAGGGCCAGAGAATCATTCCGAACCCCGTCGGCCTGTCGCAGACCATCTCGCCGGATGGAGAGTGGGTGGTAACCGAGGCGGCCGTTACGGGTGAGGACGTGACACGGGGCGTTCTAGCTTACCCACTTCGTGGGGGAAATCCGAAACGCGTCTGCTATGGACTATGCATCGTACGCTGGACGCTTGATGGCAAGTTTTTGAATATCGGATTGCCTGGTGAAAGCCATTCCTCGAGTGTGTTCACGACGATGGTGATTCCACTTCCTCCCGGTGAAGACTTTCCGCCGCTTCCCACTGGCGGCATCAAGTCCTCAAAAGATTTGGCCGCCGTGCCAGGCCTGAAGGTGATGGATGCCCTCATTCACCCTGGCCCTTCCGGTTCCATCTCCGTAGAGGAGCGCAGGACGGTGCACCGCAACATCTATCGGATTCCACTGTGAGGGCCGGAGCCTGCCCGAAAACGGAGCAGCCATGCCAGCAAAGCTCCTGCGGCCGCGCTCAACGCGATTACTGCGGTATGCCAGAGCATCACGTGCATCAGCATTTCCAAATCGTGGTCCGGGTTCATTTCGGGATAAGCCGCTCACCCAATTATCACCAGGATCATTGAATCCGTGTGTCCCGTCCAACGCCGGACGTGTCACACCTTAAAAAGGTGGGTTATACAAGCCCCAGCAAAGAAGATTCGATGGAGTGCGCTGAAAAGTTACGCAGGGGCGGAAGTCTGTGGCCGGAGCCTTCTGGCCGGGCGATTCGTTGAAGTGCAAATCGGTTCATTCCCAGCGGAGGCAAACAGCCGGATCCACCCGTGTCGCGCGCACCGATGGCACGTACGCAGCCGCCAGCCCCACGGCGATGAGAACCGCGATCACCCCGCACAACGTTACCGGATCGTATCCCGACACTCCCCAAAGCTGGTTGGCCAGAACCCGGCCGACCACCCACGCCAGCACGATGCCGGCCGCGACGCCCATCAGCACGAACCGCAGAGTGCTGGTGAGCACCATGGAGCGGACATCGCCCGCGCTCGCGCCTAGAGCCATGCGAATGCCGATCTCATGCCGCTGCTGTGTAACTGTCCAGGAGACGACGCTGTAAACGCCGATGGTGACCAGCACCAGTCCTATGCCCGCGAACGCGGAAAACAGCGCGAGGCCGAAGCGCGGGCGGGCGTACTGGCCGATGTCCAGAATTTCGTCCATCGTCAGTATCTGCTGTGGAATAACGCTCCTGTCCAGCCGCAGAATTTCTGCTGTGAGACTACGGTTCAGGGCCGCTGGGTCGCCCACGGTGTGCACTAAGATTATGTCCTGGCCATAGCCTGCCACCGAATAGGGGATGAACGCCTCGGGTGCAACGCCCTCACGGATTCCCTGGTTCTTCATGTCTGATACCACGCCAATCACCTCGAACCGCGGATTGGCGATGGGCTCCGGCGCGTTCTTCAGGGCGGAAATCATCAGCGGCTGCCCTAGGGGATCCTGCCGCCCGAAGTATTTCCGCGCCATGCTCTGGTTGATGACCGCGACTTTCCGTCTGCCGTTCTCGTCATCCGCCGTGGGCAGCCGCCCAGCCAGCAGACGCAGACCGATGGTCTGGAAGTATTGGCGGCTGCATGGCACAAAGCTGCCCTTCCAGCGCTCGAAGTGCGCAACGCCCGGCACGTCGAATTCGGTGGCGTTGCCGCCATTCGGGGGATAGTCGAGAGCCGCGGCGGCGGAGATTACGCGCGGCAGCGCTTCGAGGCGTGGAAGCAGCTCGCGAAGGAAGCGCGCCTGCGAGTCTGTCGTCCGGTAGCGGGCGGCGGGAAGAGTCAGGGCGGTGGTCAAAACATGGTTGGTGCGAATGCCGAGGTCCACCTGCCGTTCGAGGAAGAACGTGCGCATCAAGAGGCCGGAGCCGGTCAGCAGGAGCATGGAAAGCGTGACTTCGCCGGCGACTAAAGCGTGCCGCATTCGGCCACGGCGAAACCCGGTGTTACCGCGCGCGCCGGTCCGGAGCGATTCGTTGAGATCGCCCCTCGACGACGCGAGTGCCGGCGCCAGCCCGAAGACAAATGCCGTTGCGATGGCGACACCGACCGTCACCAGAAGCACCTCCCGGTTTATCGAGATGACCGCTTCATCGGGAAATGTGTACAAGGGAATGAACGCGATTAGTCCCTTCAGCGCTGCCGAAGCGAAGAAACATCCCGCGGCCGCCCCGGCAACCGAGAGCAGGATGCTTTCCGTCATGAGTTGGCGGACGATTCGCCAGCGTCCCGCGCCCAGCGTCATCCGAAGAGCCAATTCTTTTTGGCGGACAGTCGCCCTGGCCAGCAGCAGGTTCGCCACATTAGCGCAGGCAATAAGCAGCAGCAGGCCGACGGCGGCAAGCAGCGTCAGCAGCGCGGTTCGGAACCTGCCCACGGCGATGTAGCCGAGCGAATCCAGGCGAACGATGAACTGCGCGGGATAGCTCCGCGGATAAATCGTAGACAACCGCTTCGCAAGGCCGCCCAGCTCGGCTTCCGCCCCTCTGACGTCCAGGCCCGGCCTGAGGTGGCCGTAGAGGACGAAGCTGCGTCTCTCGGCGCCGGGTTCGGCGGGATCGACGGCCGTAGGCATCCAAATGTCCCCGCCCCAGAACGCAAAGCGTTTGGGCATGATGCCAACCAGCGTGGTGGGCTTGTCATTCAGGAGGAAGTTTTGGCCTACGATGCTCGGGTCGAGCCCGAATCGGCTGAGCCACACCTTGTAACTGAGGACGAAGACGGGCGGCGCGCCGGGCTTCCCGTCGCCGGGAAGAATACCCCGGCCGAGCAAAGGCGCGACTCCGAGAAATTGAAACGCGTTGTCGCTCACCGTGTCGGTGTCGAGGGGCTCCAGGCGATCGCCCGAGCCCATAAGCGTCGTCGTTTCCCACACGGCCATCGTGTCGGTGAAGATCCGGTTCTGCCGCTCATAATCCAGAAACTCCGGAACAGTGAAGTAGTTCCGGTCTTGCGCTCCTGTGCTGTTCGTTTCGACAATCCGGAATCCGTAGATGCGCTCGCTATTGGTATAAGGGAAAGGGTTCAGCAGTACGTTATCGATGACGCTGAAGATCGCCGTCGTCGAACCGATTCCCAGTCCGAGAGCGGCCACACTGGCGAGGAGAAATCCATGATCATTGCGGAGGCTTCGAATACCGAAGCGCAGGTCCTGCCAAAGCAAGTCCATATCGGGAGCGTCCAGCAAATCACCGCCCAAAGTCGACCGCTGCATTCACGGGAGAAGTACTTGGTTCAGACGAACCATCTGTCCCGATCCTGGGACAGTGGCGTCGCGGAACCGGACAGGAATCCTGAGATCTGCGTTTATCAGCGGTCACCTACGGGTGGTTGACGGCGAATCACTCACACCGCAAGGCGACCATCGGGTCGACCCGCGCGGCATTGCGTGCCGGCAGGTAGCAGGCGAGCAAAGAGATGGCGCACAAGAGGATCGCGGCGGCTAAAAAGACCACGGGATCGGCGCCGCTCACTTCGTAGAGGAAGCTGCTAAGGACCTTTCCCACAGCCACCGACAGCAGCAGACCGATGCCCGCCCCGATCGACGTCACGATCAGTCCTTCGCGCAGAATCATGCGTAACGTGTCAGCGGCGTCGGCCCCCAGTGCCATTCGAATGCCGATCTCACGGTTGCGGCGCGCGACCGTGTAGGCTCGAACGCCATACAAACCCACCATCGCCATCAGCAGCGCCACTCCGCCAAAGATGCTGAACATTCTCGCGCCAGTGCGAACGACCCAAAGATCGAAGCTGCCTTCCAGGTGCTGTCGGAGCGTCTTCAGTGCCAGAACCGGGAGATGATTGTCCACGGACCGGATCTCTCTGCGTATGGTTTCCAGCAAGCGCGCTTCTGCGTCCCTTCCTTGCACTGCTATTTTGAGATGGATATTCATGTCCGCCTGGTACTGTTGTCCGAACGGCACGTATAAATGAGGCTGCGACTCGCCTCCTTGGAAAATATTCTCCTGCACGTTCCCGACGACGGCAACCACTTCGGCATCCTGCGTCTTCGTACCGTCGCCCAGTATCATCCGGATGTGTTTGCGGACCACCTCCTCATGAGGCCAGAGCCGGCTGGCTGCCGCCTTGTCCAAGATTGCGACGGCGGATTTGGCGTTATCGGCGGTCTCAGCCCCCACAAACGGCCGGCCGCGGAGCACAGGAATTCCGAGTGTTTTGAAGTAGTCCTGCCCAACAATATTGGAGCGCGTGTTCACGAGTGTACCCTTGGCGGAGGGATCGGACGGCGAAGGGGGTGCATCGCTCGCCCGCTGGACATTGCCGCCCAGGTGTATCGTTCCGAATGGGACGGTGCCGGCCAAGCTCACAGTTTCGACACCGGGAATGCTTCCCAAGCGCTCCAGCAACTGCCGGTATATCTGCCGGCCATGCGCCCGATCGTAACCGGCCAGGCTCGGATCCACTTCCACCAGCACGCCGTTGTCGAGACGGAATCCAGGCTCCACATTGGCCGCGCGCTGGGCGCTTCGAATGAAAAGTCCGGCCGACGTGAGCAGCACCAGCGAGAGGGAAACCTGGCTCATCACCAAGACGTTTCGACGGGAGAAGAGCCTGCGCCGCTTCCCGGTGGCTACGTCTTCATGCTCGCCATCCTTGAGACCGGAAACAACGTTCGGCTTGGACAAATTCCAAGCTGGCGCCAAGCCGAACAGAAGCGTGCTGAACAGACAGAAACCCATGGTCGCTGCCAGAACACGAAGGTCGGGCCCGGCGGTGTAAACCAGATCGATCGGAGCCATGCGGGCCAGCGAGTGGACCAGCGCACCGGTGGTCCAGTAGGCGACCAAAAGACCCGCTGCGCCACCCGCGAGCGCCAACACCAGCCCTTCGGTGAAGAGCTGCCGCACGATCATCCCGCGCGCTCCGCCCAGCGCCAGCCGAATGGCGATCTCCTTTCGCCGTGCCGCGCCCCGCGCCAGCATCATGTTGGCCACGTTCAGAGAGGCGATGAGCAAAACCACGCTGGCCATCGAGAGAAGCAATGCAGCGGGAACGATGATCTCGTTGTCATTGGTTGGGTTGGTTGAGATGTTGATTCGGGAAAGCGGACGAATAATGAAAGTCTGATTCTTGTTTTCGGTCGGATAGGCTTTCTCCATCCCGGACGCCACCGCGGCGAGCTGCGCGTCGGCTGACTTCTCATTCATGCCGGGCCGGAGCCGCCCGACGAGAATCAGTTCATGGTCGTCGCGCGCGGCGAGATACCGTCCCAGCCCTTCAAAATCGTTCGTCATCGCATCGTGCAGGCCCAGTGGCATGAAAAGCTCGGGACAGAACAGAGCGGTAGTGCCGCTGAAGCCTTCTGCCGTGATCCCAACTACAGTCAGGATTCGCGAGTTAATTCGGAGGGTCTTGCCCACCAGATCCGGATCGCTGCCGCGTCTCTTCCAGAAGTTATAACTGACGATCACGACATCAATGCCGCTACCCGGACGCTCCTCGGCGGCAGTGAACGAGCGTCCGCGGAAGAGGGGAACTCCGAAGGTGGCGAAATAGTTCGAAGACACCATGTCAGCCATCGTGCGCCGCGTGGTGTCGCCCTCCGAAACCCCGACCATCGCCGGGTTGTGCGCCATCAGACTGCTGAAGACGGCGTTCCCATCGCGCAGGTCGATATAATTCGGATACGAAAACGCCCGATAGTCGTCCGGCTTGTGAGAATTGCGGCTGTAGCAGCCTACAAGCTGTTCCGGTTTCCGGATCACCAGAGGTTTCAGCAGAAAGGCGTTCACCAGGCTGAAGATCGCCGTGTTCGCCCCGATTCCCAACGCCAGCACGATCACTGCGGTCGCGCCGAAGCCGGGTTTGCTCAGCAGCATCCGAATGCCGTGCCGGAGATCCCCAACGAGAGTGCCCACTCATACCTCCTTGTAGCCGCTCAGTAATGTAACGCAGCCGCGCAGGAAAAGTTCAAGCAATATTGACTCTGAATCGCTGCGCGCGATCTGAATTTCTGCTCGACGCCAGTTGACGAGAACCCCGTTTTGGGGCCAATTGACGAGTCGGCTCCAAAGCGTCAACTTGCTAACCGAGCGAGCCGCTTTATAGCTGCATGAAACAAGGGAGCTGGATCTATCGTAATTCCACCTGTAGGAGTGCCTTTAGATAAACGACGGCCCTGCTGGTTCGTCTATATAGGTGAGTTCAGGTCGGCTTTGGAGGACAAGTGAAATGGTTCAGATGAGAACGCTAATGGTCGTTGTGCTTGGGGCTATCGTTGTCGGTTTGCCCGTTTGTTCGCCAATGTTGCGGGCAAAGAAGGGGCCCACGACACCCACCGAGGCAACAGTTCCGCAGCTGGAGCGAGATATTCCTGAACTAATGAAAAAAGACGGTGTGCCAGGGTTGGCGATTGCTGTGATTCGCGGCGGAAAGACAGCGTGGCTGCACGGCTTCGGGTTGAAAGAGGTAAAAACGGGCCAGCCGGTGACGGGGGAAACAGTTTTTGAAGCGGCTTCACTGAGTAAGCCGGTGTTTACCTATGGCGTGTTGAAACTAGTGGAGCAGGGGAAGCTGGGGTTGGACGTTCCGCTAACAACGTATTTGCCGAAGCCCTTTGTCGCGGGTGACGAGCGCCTTGCAAAAATTACGGCGCGGATCGTCCTGAGCCATCGAACCGGATTCCCGAATTGGCCAGCAGATGACGGCTCAGTCTCAATTTATTTCACGCCGGGAGAGCGGTTTAGCTACTCGGGCGAGGGCTATATCTACCTGCAACGCGTGGTCGAGAAAATCACCGGTAAACCACTCAACGAATATATGACCCAAGCCGTGTTCACGCCGTTGGGCATGACCAGCAGCAGTTATGTGTGGCGGCCAGACTTTGATGCACTAACCGCTACGGGTCACGATTCAGACGGGAAGCCGACCGAGTTGGAGAAGCCAACAGAGGCGCTAGCTGCTTCGACACTGAACACAACAGCCAAGGACTACGCGCTATTCGTTGAGGCGGTTCTCAATGGTAAAGGGCTCAAGCCAGCAACTCTGCGCGAGATGGAAACGCCGGAAATCGCACTCGATCCGGAGTGCAGGATTTGCATCAAGCACCAGCCGAAGCAGCTATCGAAGAATCTGTTTTGGGGATTGGGATGGGGCATTGAGCGCAAAGATGGAACCGATGCGCTTTGGCATTGGGGAGACAACGGTTCATTCAAGGGTTTCGTGATGGCAGATCCGAAAACGAAGTCAGGTGTGGTGATGTTCGCAAACAGCGAGAACGGACTGGAGGTCGCGAAGCCAGTGGTAGACGAGGCGATGGGTAGAGGCTCGGTGGCCTTCGAATGGCTCAAATAAGATTATGCGCAGAGTTCAGGGTTAAGAGTTCGCCAAGCAAGCTCCCGGCCTTTGACGACGGGAAGGTCCGCGTTGGACGCTCCTCGGCGGCAGTGAACGAGCGTCCGCGGAAGAGGGGAACTCCGAAGGTGGCGAAATAGTTCGAAGACACCATGTCAGCCATCGTGCGCCGCGTGGTGTCGCCCTCCGAAACCCCGACCATCGCCGGGTTGTACGCCATCAGACTGCTGAAGACGGCGTTCCCATCGCGCAGGTCGATATAATTCGGATACGAAAACGCCCGATAGTCGTCCGGCTTGTGAGAATTGCGGCTGTAGCAGCCTACAAGCTGTTCCGGTTTCCGGATCACCAGAGGTTTCAGCAGAAAGGCGTTCACCAGGCTGAAGATCGCCGTGTTCGCCCCGATTCCCAACGCCAGCACGATCACTGCGGTCGCGCCGAAGCCGGGTTTGCTCAGCAGCATCCGAATGCCGTGCCGGAGATCCCCAACGAGAGTGCCCACTCATACCTCCTTGTAGCCGCTCAGTAATGTAACGCAGCCGCGCAGGAAAAGTTCAAGCAATATTGACTCTGAATCGCTGCGCGCGATCTGAATTACCTTTGGCCGCCAGTTGACGAGATTGCATATCTCGGGAGTCGAATGGCGAGAGGCAGTTCTAATCGCTACCGACGAGCCGAGTGGCATGCGCGCCGGATTTCCCACCTCTGGACCAAACTGGGCTGCTGCGTCGCTTTGAAGGCAATCTTGGAGAAGCAGTGGCGTCATCTAGCGAAGTACGAGAACCAGTTTCACCATGAGGAGAGCGATCAGAACGAGGGGAAGCGAGGCGGCCAGAAACGATTTCCAGATGGTGCCGTCCGGCAAGGTCCGCAGGGCGAAAATCCCTATCGTTAGAAGCTATATCGTTTAACGATTATCTTAAAAAGGCGAATACGAGTCAACGGGCAACGGAGGAACTCGATGGTTCGGATGACTCACCGCGTCCGCCGGGCAACTTGCGAGGACCCCGTTTCGGACGCTCAGTGTCCCGTAGTGAGATCGTGTGTGCCTAGGCGGCCGGGAGTGAGACTTCGACACGCACTCCGCCCAGCGGAGACTCGTCGAGCGAGATCGATCCGCCGTAGAGTTCCACCAAGTCGCGCACGATAGCCAAGCCGAGCCCAGAACCAGGAGAAGCCTCGTCGAGCCGCACTCCTCGCTCTAATACCACGTTTCGCTGAGCAGGTGGCAGCCCGGGTCCATCGTCGTCGAGCCTCAGCAGGAGCATGGCGCCGCTTCGGGACGCGTCCAACACGATCCTCGATTTTGCCCATTTGCAGGCGTTGTCCAGCAGGTTTCCGAGTATTTCATCGAGATCCTCCCTTTGCACCCGCGCGCGAAGCTCTGGAGCGATGCTACATGAGATTTCCAGTCCACGGCCCGCATATAGTGTCAAAACAGTGTGCACCAGTGCACCGGCGCAGGCCGCCACTGGGCAGGGGGGTGCACCGGCGGCTCCCGAGGCGGCCGCCCGAGCCCGCGCGAGGTGATAGTTCACCTGACGGGACATGCGCTCTACCTGCCGGCTGATACTCTCCGCTAATTCGGGATGGCCCTCGGCTCCCGCCTGATCCGCCACTTGCGCCAGTAATGAGAGCGGAGTCTTGAGTCCATGTGCCAGGTCCCCCGCTGTGGTAACCGCGCGTTTCACGGCCGTTTCGCGATCTTCCAGCAACGCGTTCATCTCATCGATGAGGGGTTGGACTTCACTGGGATACTCTCCCGCCACTTGCCGCTCCTCACCTGCACGCACTGTCGACAATTTTTCCCGCAATCGCCGAAACGGCATCAGCCCCTGACGTACTCCGACGATTCCCCCTGCCATGAGAGCGCCGCCGACGATGATCGCTATGGCGCTATGCGCTCCTCGGATGACTGGAAAAACATGCATCACAGCCAGCACAAACATGTGCATCAGCATCAGCATCCCGGCGGTCCACAGAACCGAGGCGAGGATCCATCTGGACCGAAGAGATCGCAACATCGCTAACGCAACGCTCCGGTGGGCGGTTCCGCCATGCGGTAGCCGAGTCCGCGTACCGTCTCGATGAACGGCGCGCCGAGTTTGCGCCGGAGCCGTGCGACGAAGACCTCGACTGTGTTGGAGTCCCTGTCAAAATCTTGCGCGTATATGTGATCGGTAAGCTCCGCGCGGGATACGACCCTTCCGTGGTGGTGCATCAAATACGAAAGCACGCGGAATTCATGGCTGGTCAACCTAACCGGATGCCCACCCACGGAGACGCGCGCGTTGCGTACATCCACAGCAAGCGCACCGCACCGAAGTTCGGACTGGGCGAGGCCACTGGCGCGGCGGATGAGCGCTCGAATGCGGGCCAGGACCTCTTCCATTCGGAACGGCTTTGCGACGTAGTCGTCCGCGCCGCCGTCGATTCCCTGCACTTTCTCATGCCAACTGCCGCGAGCCGTCAGAACGAGAACGGGGATCAGGATACCCCCGTCCCGCCAGCGCCGAAGCAAGGTGAGCCCATCCACTTTCGGTAGTCCAAGATCGAGTACAACTGCGTCGTATTCCTCGGTGTGCGCCAGAAAGTCGGCGCGTTCCCCGTTACCGGCTTGATCCACGGCGTATCCGGCTGCGATCAGCGCCTTCGCCAACTGCCGCGACAGAAGTATCTCGTCCTCTACGACCAGAACCCGCAATCACACCTTTATAGCGCAGCTGAGATGAACGGCAGCTGAACAAGGCGTTCAGGAACGGTTCAGCAAAGCTGGCGCATACTTAGGCTCATGATCGCAAACGCCCATCTCGATTTTGGTTATCCCTGGTGGCTCAGCTATGGCCACCTGCCGCTCGTAGCCGGCTCTGGTTTGCTCTTGGCTCTAGGGTTTTGGCGCAAGTGGCCCGTCTGGACGATCATCCTTTTAAGTCCACTCTTCTTATGGTCAAGCACTGCATTCCTTGCCGCGCGCTTCGTTCTCAACGTCAACGGCGAGGCCGCATTACCCACGCAAACTTTTCTTCGCTCCGGTGTGGGACGAGTCCTGGACATAGGCGCTGGTACCGGCAGGTCATCTATCATGGTGCTGAAAGCCCGACCTCAAGCGACTTTGGTCGCGCTCGATCTCTTCGGCGAATCTTTTGATCAGCATTTCGGGCCTAGCCAGAGTCCGCAGCAGAGATTGCTAGCGAATTTAGAAGCCGCTGGCGTGGCGCACAGGGCTGCAATTGTGACTGCCGATATGCGCAAACTTCCCTTCGAGCCTGCCACCTTCGACGCCATCGTCAGCGCGTATGTCTTCGAGCACCTGAATCGCGAAGGGGTTCAACAGTCGCTCGCTGAAGCGGCCAGAGTCGTAAAGCCCGGCGGGGATTTCCTCCTGATGCTCGTTGCCAAAGAACCCTGGCTCCAATACACATTTGGACCGATGCTGATGCACCAGGGCCTTCACGGCGCAGATTGGTGGACGCCGCGCCTCCAGGAAACGGGCTTTCAAGTTCTTGAAAAGGGAACGCGCCCGGTGACTCTTTACCTTCTCGCGCGGCGAGCACAATGGCCGGTCACGACCGTCCACTAAACAGTTTCCAAAAAGATCACACCATTCTCGATTCAGCCCGACCAGCTATTCTCCGAACACAAGCAAGGCATGCCCTGCAGTGGTCGCCACAAGCTGCCTGCCATCACAGAGAAAACTGATGGGATTCGCCTGTAGCGGCCCGCCGGTGGGAAATCTCCAAAGCGGGCGGCCACTTTTCGCATCCAGCGCGAAGAAATGCCCTTCGTTCGTTCCGCCGAATACCAGACCTCCCGCGGTCGAGAGCAACCCAGTCCACGGCGGCGAGTGGAGCGGAAATTCCCAAATCTTCTGTCCCGACTCCAACTCTAGTGCCCGCACCGCACCCGAGGGCTCCAGTCCCGGGATGCCGCGGAATCCACCGGCAGTGAAAAAACTGCCGGCATGGTACTCCGGCAGACCGAGATAGAAACTGGTGGCTTCCTCGCGTGCTGCAACGTAAAACAAATCTGTCTGCGGACTGTAAGAAGGGCTGAACCAATTGGTTCCGCCGTGCAGGCCCGGGTACACCATGGTGCCCGCGAGCGATGGTGACTTGTCCGGCAGCAGAATGGGCCGGCCACGGTCATCGAGTCCTTTGGCCCACGTTTGCTGCGCGTATGACTTGCCCATCAAGAACTCGCCTGCCACGCGGTCGAGAACGTAATAAAAGCTGTTGCGGTTCGCCACCGCGACCACCTTGCGCAACTTCCCGCGGACCATCGTGTCCACCAGTACGGGTACGTGATTCGCATCCCAGTCATGCACGTCGTGCGGCGTGAACTGGAAATGCCATTTAAGTTCGCCGCTATCCGGGTTGATAGCCAAGAGCGAATTGGCATAAAGATTGTCACCTTCGCGCGGCTCGCCATTGTAGTTCGGACCCGGATTCCCCGTTCCCCAATAGAGAAGGTTCAGCTCCGGATCGTAGGAACCGGTCACCCATGTGGGCGCCGAGCCGGTCTTCCAGCTTTCGCCGGCCCAGGTTTCATGACCCGGCTCGCCGGGACCGGGCACCGTCCAGAATCGCCAGTTTCGCTTGCCGGTCTCGGCGTCATACGCGTCCAGAAATCCGCGGATTCCGTACTCCCCACCCGAGATACCCACGATCACTCTTTCTTTAACCACAAGCGGCGCGACGGTAATCGAATACCCGGTCCTGTAATCCGCTACTACAATGTCCCACCGGACATGGCCGGTACGCGCGTCGAGGGCCACGAGGTGCGCATCTATAGTGCCGAGGAACAGCGTGTCGCCGGAGATCGCGAGCCCACGATTCACCTGCCCGCAGCAGACGCGCACATCGGGCGGCATCGTCCGGCGGTAGGCCCAGAGCGGACGCCCGGTGCGCGCATCGAGCGCAGTGGCGTTGCTGGGCGGTTCGGAGATATACACAACGCCGTCGACCACGAGCGGCGTTGTCTCAAACTGGTTCAGGTCGTTGATCTGGTACATCCAAACCGGTTTCAGGCGCGCGACGTTCTGAGTGTTGATCTGGTCCAGCGGCGAATAGCGATAGCCCCGATAGTTGCCGGAGTAAGTCAGCCAGTTGCCCGGCTCACGTGCAGAGTTTCGAATCCGTTCCGAAGTGACCTGCGCTACGAGCGGGAATGAGAGCAGGGCAGCAATCGCACGAACCCTCACTGCTCACCTCGCAGCGAAACCAGATAGGCAACCATATCCTCCAACTCGGTTCTGGAGAAGACATTGCGGTACGAAGGCATCGGCGACTTGCCCCAGTCCTTGTGCAGCTCCCGCAGTTCTTCCTTGAAAAACGATTGGATACGGCCGGCAGCGTCGCGGATCTGGATTGAAAACGTATCCTCGTTGATACGCGCACCGGTAAACCGGCGCCCGTCGGCTGTTACGACGCGTACTTGCAGGAAATTGTCCGGGATCAGTGTAACTTTTTTGTACGAGCTGAAGCTGTCGGGTATAGCGGCGTCTGGGTCTGTGAGCGACTCCCTTAAATAGCTCGGGCTGCGTCGCGCGCCGATGCCGGTGAGTTCTGGGCCAAGCGTGCCGCCGCGTCCGTGGATGGCGTGGCATTGCGCGCAGTTGGCCTTGTCGCGATAGAGCGCGGCGCCGCGCTGCGCGTCTCCGGCAAGCGTTTCGCCTTGCATACGGCCGAGCGAGCGAACGTGTGCGATGACGCTCGCTAGCTGTTGCGGCGTCATGCGTGTCAAAGGCATTTCGGTGCCGGGAATCCCGAAGGTGATAATGCGCGCGAGCGCCTCGTCGTCCGGGGCCCGTGGGAGCCGTGGTTGGGCGAGGTTCGTGCCTTTGCCACCGTCTCCCTTCGGACCGTGGCAGACCGCGCAATGCGCCAGGAACAGCTTCTCGCCGACGTCCGGAGTGGGCTGATTCTGTGCGGCGCACCGGAAACCTAACCAGGCCAGAATGGCCAGCTTGCGCATGTCGATCGAGCTGCCCCCCGTGAAAGTATCTCAAATCCGGGTAGCTGGCTACTTTGAATTTGCCCGAGCTTGAGCCGCTTACGCATTCCGTGCCATGCTGGAGACATGGCAAAACAGGTGCTCATACTGCGAAGGCGGGTACGCGCGCAGACTGCGGAGTTGCCGGCAGAAAGACGAGCTCGCGGTTGCGGTTGCAATCGGCAAACGCCGCGACTCAGCTCAAAAGCGAGTTCTTGGCTAACATGAGCCATGAGATCCGGACGCCTAAGAATGCCATTATCGGGTTGAGTACTCTGCCCCTGGATAGTACCTCTCGCGAAGAGCAGCAGGAATTTCTGACCGATGTCCGGGGCCTGGCATACCGGCCGGCAAGCAAGAAATCGTATTCGACACATTCCGCCAAGCTGATGGATCCAATTCCTGGAAACATGGGGGAACTGGGTTAAGGCTTGCTATTTTCGTCGCGTCTGGCCGGATTGATGGACGGAGGCATTTCGGTGGAGAGTACCGTGGGGATAGGAAGCGCTGATTTGCCGCGATAACTCATTCGCGTCGACACCTCGCGATAAGAGGACATGGATTCTGTGATCGCCATCCAGCAGCGTCCCATCCGGTCTTGCGTTAAGGCAGTCTGCCGTCTCTGGCGTAAGGGTCACCTTGATGTAGTCGGTCGTGAGCCGTTCCAATTGCGACAATTTGACCTTGCTCAACGACTCTCCCGAATGTAGGAACTTCAGGGGGGTACCGTACGAGCGTTTTTATCGTAGCCCTACGGCGCATTGGCCCGATCTAGGGCGAAACTCCCGCCTCGAGTGTTCCCACGCCCTCGATGCGGGCGTAGGCATTAATGACTCTGGCGTACGGTAGCAGCAAAGGAATCGATCCACGCGCGTTGCTGTGGGGTTTCAGGAGTGACGGCGTGGCGCGCGCGGCTGACACGCTGGATCGCTTCCTCCGGACTAAATCCTTGTTCGATCAGCAGACCTGCCGCAATTAGAGCCGAGCGTCCGATTCCCTGGCGGCAATGGACGGCGACTCTCTTGCCGCGGCCCAATGCAGCATCAAGTTTGGGCAAAAAATCACTTGACTCACCCAGGCGGCGCAGGCTACGATTAGCCTGAGCCTGTGCGGACAACAACCAATCGCCATGAAATATGGCAGAAATCTGGGGTCTCTGTCGATCTCGTACGCCACTGCAGCAAATGGCAATGGTACCGGCTTCTCGATACGCAAAGAAACAAAGCCCAAGAAACGGGGCTCGAAACGTCTCGTTGCTTATTGCCTACAATGCCAAAACGGGGTCGGTCTGAGGTCCGTTGGATAGCTGGGCCGTTGAGCAAATCGCCACTCGGTTTCGCCATGAAACCTAGAGGGGGCCGGGGCGGGTTCGTTCGGGCCGCGAACGAAGGACGGTGACTTTTTCGAGGTGTTGGTGTCAATTTATAAAGCGAGGACCGTTATCGGCTTATGCTTGCAACGGCTGCGTACTTAGTGTATACGTTATGGACAAAACAGCGTTGTTTTGTAACAATGGACGTGTCAGCCTAGGGATTGTGTGTCCTTCCCAAACGGCTGATGACGCATCAAGTGCAGGTTGGTGAATAGTTTACCGGATTCATTCTGCGGCCCTGGCTGCTTTGATGGTGTCTCATGTGGACGACGAAGACGACGACAATTCTAGAGAGTTGTAGTGTGCCAATCGGTTTGTGCCGATGGCGCATTCGTGTGTTTGGAGGTTCATGCGACCGCGCTCGATGCAGAATGTTCCGGGCTTGAGCGATATCCAAAGCCCGTTCGAGCGGTTCAAGCGGTTCGCGGGGATGATTTTGGCCGTACCGAAAGAGGAGGCCGATAAGGAGATTAAGAAGTTAAGAGGGCCAGCCTTTTCTAAACGAGTCGCCCTTAAAAAAGAAAAGCGGATAGTTAAGGGGAACTAAATGAGCGCCGAGGCCACCACACTTTTCTTGGAAAGCTACAGCCATGCGGCCATTTCTCAGAACAAGCGTGTTCGAGGTATTCTGGCGCTACACTCTCTGGAACTCAGATGGATTATTGAAGCCGCCATCCGGCTTAGGAAGGTTGGGTCCTCTGTTAAAAAACTCGTTAATTTAATACATGACTCAGCATTGGAACATCTTCCCCAAGAGAGCCGTAGCGACCTAGCCAGGAATCTCAATGAAGTTCATGTTTCAAATCTCGAACTCCTGAATGTTATTGAGAAATACACCAAACTGATTGCGGAATATCTACACGGCGGGTACTGGAGACCAATATACCGTTGGGCGGCAAGTTTGCTGGTCAAATATGACGGCGAACTCAGCGCGCATATTGAAGCATTCCAACTTGTGGACAGTGCGTTCCTGACTTTGTCTAAGAATGATCAGGAGACCGTGGCTCGATTACTAATAAACCCGCCAGAGCCAAACGAACGGCTCCGGCGTGCTCTAGAACAGCATACAATGCCTGAGTGCCGCTCCTCTGCCCAGAAGGGTACGCCGTTGAACGGCTAAACGCGCAACACGATTGCCAATCATTCTCCTGTGGGAAAACCCCTCTTGACGTGTTCATTCGAGAACAGGCTGGGCAGGCTGGTCGCAAGCAAACATCGTCCACGCATGTTCTCGTTGCACGTGGGAATTCGCTAGTAGTGGGTTACGTTGCACTGGTCAGCGCGAATGTTCCGTTCCACGATTTGCCGTCAAGTCTCTCTAGAAAGCTAAAGCTACCGACCAAAGGACTGATGCCTGCGACCCTTCTTGGTCGTTTGGCTGTCGATGCTCAGTATCAGAGGCGAGGCTTTGGACGATTCTTGCTGCTCTATGCGCTGGACGTATGCCAACGGCTGAGCGTAGAAATCGCTTCCTGCATGGTGGTCTTGGATGCAATTGATGAAGAATCCAAACAGTGGTACGTCGGTTACGGATTTGTGCCGCTAACGAACGATCCGATGCGGCTAGTGCTTCCAATGGCGACCGCCCGGACTTTGCTGCAAGATACTTGAAGCCCAATTCAAACTGAGCCGCTACCGTTTACCACGTCCTTGTCGGGGCGGCTGGTGTCATCCTTGCCTGTTAGTTCGTTCCAGGTGAGCCGCCGATCCGCGACCATCGAGCAAAGCTGAACGAACCTATCCTGATCTGTAGTGTGGCGCTTGTTGTAGCGAAACGCCTGCTCGTCTAAGTACCGGAATAAGTGAAACGGTTCCACGCTGATGTAAGTTCCATGCAGGCCACGTTTCAGGAGCGACCAGAAATTTTCCATCGTGTTAGTGTGGACGTTCCCGTTCGCGTACTCGACCGCGTGATTGATGACCGCGTGTTGGAACTCGTCCTCCAAGCCTTCGTAGGATTTCAACTCGTCACTAAAGATCGCAGAGCCAGCTTCAACATGCTCACGAACGATAGGCTGGAGTTCCTTTTTCTTCCGAGTATCAACAGCGGTAACGTGGACATCGCCGCCGCGCTCGACTATACCGAAGGCAATTGCTTTGTCTACAGGGCCACGCCCACGAATCTTCTTTGCTCTCCGATTGGCGTGCATGTTGCGGGCTTTTCCGCCGATGAATGATTCGTCCACTTCGATCTCGCCAGACAGTTTGGCAAACGTGCCAGTCCGCATCGCATGACGGATTCGATGCAACATGAACCAAGCGGATTTCTGGGTGATGTTCAAATCTCTCCCAATCTCGTAAGAACTGACGCCGTTTTTGCAATTCGCGATCAGCCATAACGCGCATAGCCACTTGTCCAAGCCGATGGCCGAATCCTCGAAGATCGTGCCGACCTTGACGGAGAATTGCTTCTTGCAGTCGAGGCACTTCCACATCAGGCGCGTAGTGAGGAACGAGAGCCGCTTTTGACCACACCGTGGGCACACCGGACCGTCAAACCAACGCAGTTGAGCCATGAACTGAACACAGGTGGCCGGATCAGAGAAATACCTGATGACATCCATCAGAGTTTCGGGAACCTTGATTGCCTCGCCCATGCTTAAATCTTACGGCAAAACGCTAGGTGAGTCAAGTAATTTTTTGCCCAAGTTTGCCTATCAGTTGAGCCGCATCGCGGTCCGAGGCAGGCACCTGCGATCTGCAATTGGAAGGGAGTAGAATTCGATGCCATTAGCCTCGGAGTGCAACTGTTCTTGTTCAAGATTTAAATCTGCGGCTTCTTCGGGACTGAGGAGGGAAACGACAGCATCAATTCCGGCTCTACGCCAAGCTTTCATTTCTTCTTCGAGCCAGTCACCCCCACGTGGGCTTGGCGAGATAGCGAGCCGTCCAGGCCAGGGACCATCGATCCAAAAGAGATCGGTAAACATTGTTCTAGGGCTCTGTTTTGACGATGATTTGCCGCGCGGTCGACACCGCTTCCTCCGGGCGCGGCTCAGCAAGCGCGCTCGACATTCGCCTTACGGCGAAACTGCTGCCTCGAGTGTTCCCACGCCCTCGATGCGGGCGCGTACGTGGTCGCCGGGCTTGATGCGGGCGCCTTTGGGGCAGCCGGTGGAAATCAGATCACCGGGATGGAGGGTCATATAGTCGCTGTGAAATCGCACCAGTTCCAAAGGGCGCGTGCGCATGTTGCGGACGAAATCGCGTGAACAGATTTCGCCGTTGTGCTCGGTAATCACTTCCAGCGCATCCACATCCGGGATTTCATCGGTGGTGACTACAACCGGGCCGAAGCTGAAGAAGGTGTCGAAGCTCTTGGCGCGCGTCAGGTAGCGCGGGTTTTTGCGCAACACATCGAGCGCCGTGAGGTCGAGCGTGGTTGTGTAACCGAAGATCGCCTCGCGCGCCTGGTCCGCCGGAACAAACCGGCACGTTTTACCGATAATCACACCCAACTCGCCTTCGGCGTCCACGTCATTGGACAGGTGCGGCGGGGGAAGGATGATCGGTTCTCCCGGCTGGAACATACACGAAGCGGGTTTCATGAAGCTCGCCGGCTCCTCGGGCTGAACGGCCTGTATGTCCTCGGCGTGCGAACGGTAGTTCAGGCCGATGCACCAGATCTTGGGCGGCACGGGGTAGGGAAGTCGCGGCGTGATTTCGGCAAGAGGCAACGGGGAGACATCAGCGGCATCAATGCCAGCGGTTCCCGTGCGAATAATATCGAGCAGATCGTTGGGGACGCGCGTGCCATGCCGAGCATTGATCTCCTCGATAGGCGCCACACCCTGCGCGGTGAGCACGCCGGCGTGCGTTCGGGTCTGGTATAGGAAAGAGAGAAGCTTCACGGAGTCAGAGTAGGATACTCAGGAGCGGCTGTCCACTAGCGGAATGCGTTATTCCGCTAGTCTGGGCAGTTCGTCCGCATAGCGCCGCAGCGCGGGCCGAGCGTGGGCGACGAGTTCCGGGTTGCGGTTCTCGATGAGGTCGCCACCTTCGGCGATGATGTTTTCGAGCAATTCGACGAGTTCTCTGACACCGGTTTCGTGGTCGATGATCTCGGCGGTCGATTGGATAAACGACGGGTTGTGCTCGATTCGTTTGGCGGCGCGCATCGCGCCGTCAGTAGGTTTGTGCTTGAGGGCCGGTGTCATGGGGAACAATGCTGCTCCTATTTGGTTCGGAAAGCAAGCGGGCCCAAGCGGGGGGCAGTCCCCTGCGGACAGCGCTATGGTTTATTCATACCGCAGCGCGACTGTCGGGTCGATCCGGGCGGCGCGCCGGGCCGGGAAGTAACAGGCGCCCAAGCCGATGAGCAGGAATAGTAGGCTCGAAGCGATGAAGGTCGCCGGATCCGCGGTCGTGATGCCGTACAACAGGCTTCGGATGAGCCGTGTGAGCACCCAAGCACCCACGAGCCCAGCTATCAGCCCGATACAGATTAGCTTTGCGCCGCTGCCCATTACAGATCGTAGGACGTCCTGCTGACGCGCACCCAGAGCCATCCGAACGCCGATTTCCGACGTGCGCTGCTTCACGGCATATGCCAGGACGCCGTAGATTCCGAGGGAAACGAGGACCAGGGCAAGTAAGGCAAATGAGCCGAGCAACTGCAGTTGCAGGCGGCGGTCTGCTAATTCCGCGGAAAGCAGGGCTTGCATCGGTCGAACGCGTGAGACCGGTTGGTCCTTGTCCACTTCGGCAATCACCTTCCGGACCGCACGCGCAATACTGAGGGGATCTCCCGAGACGCGAACCGCAAGATCGCGCGGGGTGTAAAACCCAAAATTCGCGGCCTGCTGCTGGTACGAGAAGTACATTTCCGGGCGTGCGGGAACGTCGAGACTCATTTGGCGGATATCGCCGACAATGCCGACTATCGTGATCCAGGGCGTCGGTGATGAATCGTCACCAAGCTTGAAATGCTTGCCGATGGGGTCGTCGCCGGGCCAGTACTTTCTGGCCATGCTTTTGTTGATGAGGGCGACGGGAGGTGAATCGGGCCCATCGCTCTCCTGGATGCTACGTCCCGCAATCAAGCGGGCGCCAATCGTTCGCAGGTAGCCGGGCGTGATCACACGGTGATTCGCGTCGTTATATGGGCCGCCCGGTGGCGTGGGCTTGCCTTCCATGGCGAAGCCGCTGGTACCCCCGCCATTCGTAAACGGAAGATAGGTGGTATATCCGGCGTCGACAACTCCTGGAAGCGCCGTTACGCCTGTGAGCACGCGTTGGTAAAACTCGACACGGTTCTTCAGGTCCCGGTATTTTGATTTCTCTGTCGCAGAAAGCGATGTCCGCATGCAAAGGACATGCTCAGGCCGGAATCCCGGATCGATTTCCTGGAGATGAAGTAGGGTCTGGAGCATCAATCCAGTTCCGATCAGTAGGATGACGGCGAGCGAGACTTCGACTACGACCAGTGAACTGCGAAGTCGGCCACTTCCCGCTCCGACGGCGCCGCGCCCGCCTTGCTTCAATGTTTCGGCGATCGCGTCCCGCGATATGTGGCAGGCAGGGGCAAGTCCGAACAGAATCCCCGCAGCCATGGCGACAGCCATTGAAAACAGCAGGACCGGCCCATTCAGAGTAACGGCGGCTGTACTTGCGAGCGGAAGCGGGATGAGTTTGGTGAGGAATCCGAAAGCCCACGAGGCGAGAAGAACACCCACGAAGCCGCCGAGAGATGCAAGAAATACGCTTTCGGTGAGCACCTGACGCACAAGGCGACGGCGCCGCGCCCCAAGTGCGATACGCATGGCCATTTCACGCTGGCGGCCCGTTGCTCGCGCAAGCAGCAAATTCGCGATATTTGCGCACGCAATCAACAGGACTCCGCCAACGGTCGCAAGCAGAACGACGAAACCGAGCCGGAGACCGCCGACAAACTGGTCGTGAAGTGGGATGACGACGGTCCCGACTCGTGTGTTCGTTTCGGGATATTCATGCTCCAATTGTTTCGCGATGCCGGCCATTTCATCCCGTGCGCGCTCTTCCGTTATTCCATCGCGCAGCCGTGCAACGACCTCCAGGAAATGATTGCTCCGCTGGCGCCACTGTTCGGCCGAAAAGGACATGGGGACCCAGACATCCACGGGATCTGGGAAATCGAAGCCCGGTGGCAGGACGCCGACGACCGTATACTTCTCGCCGCTCAGTAGGACGTTTTTGCCAACGATTTGAGGAGTGGCTCCATAGCGCCGAGCCCAGAGTCCACTGCTCAGCAGCATGACACGAGGACCACCAGACCAATCTTCTTCCGGCAGAAACGTGCGGCCCACAACAGGTCTTATACCCATGAGCGGGAAGAAATTTGCGGTGACGATCTTTACTTCCACCTCTTCCGGCTGGCCGTCTCCGGTGAGGTTCATCAGGTCCCCATGCATCGCGGCCATATCCTCAAAAACGTGATTCCGGCTTTTCCAATCGATGAAGTTCGCGGGCGCCGGCGTGTTCTGAGGGAAGCCTATGAACGAGAGATCCTCCCAGACCATGACCAGTCGATCTGCGTTTCGAAAAGGCAATGGCCGCAGCAGGACGGCGTTGACCACACTGAAGATCGCAGTGTTGGCGCCAATGCTGAGGGCGAGCGTTAACACGGCCGCGGCGGTGAAGGCGGGGCTTTTCCGCAAGATTCGGGATGCATACCGGAGGTCTTGCAAAATGTCCTGGACCAGATTTACGCGGCGCATATCGCGGCATTCCTCCTGAATTTGGGCCATTCCGCCGATGGTGCGCCGTGCTGCGTACCGGGCTTCTTTAGGGGTCATCCCGGAGGCGATGTTTTCCTGGATCTGCTGTTCCAGATGAAAGCTCAACTCTTCATTCAGGTCCCGCTCGATATTGCCGCGACGGAACAGCGATCGGAACCGCAAGAGCACTTTTTCCACCCATCGCATGACCTAGCCCTCGTTCGTCTGCACAACCAGATTGATGGCCGTCGAGAGCCGGTCCCACTGAGCCAATTCCTTCTCCAAGTGCGTACGGCCAGCTCGCGTCAATGAGTAGAACTTGGCCTTGCGGCCGCCTTCCGTCTCGCCCCAGTGGGCTTTGATCCAGCCCTGTTGCTCCAACCGGTGCAGAGCCGGATAAAGCGAGCCCTGCTGAACCTGGAGCACTTCTGCGGAGATCTGCTGGATGCGTTTTGCGATTGCCCAGCCATGCTTGGGTTCGAGAGAAGTCGTTTTCAGAATCAGAAGATCCAGAGTGCCCTGGACGAGGTCGCTTGGTTTACCCATATTTCAGATAATCTACAATACATCCGCGACGGTAGATAGTCAAGGGCATGTGCGTCCCGTTCCTGACAAGTTCCTCATCTGCGGCCGTAAGAGTGCGGATTCTCGACCAAACCGATCACCCGTTCTCCTCTGAAGCCGATCACTCATTCTCCTGGGAAACCGATCAGTGTTCTCCTGTGAAAGCGATCAGCGTTCTCCGCTGAAGGCGATCAGTTCTGGCCCGGCTTGGGGCCGAGGGTGATCGACAAGAGAGAACAGTGATCGGAATGAGAGGAGAACGGAAAAATGGCGGCGCTGGACTTTAACCACGGGTGATCATTGGTCGGCCCCAGGAGGGCCGATCGAAGTTGCCCAGAAAGTAAAGTCCATGAGAAAGATCCACGAGATTCTGCGGCTGCACTTCGAGCAAAAACTCGGCCAGCGGCAGATCGCACGTAGCGCCAACGTGAGTCAAAGCACCGTCCACGATTATCTGGCGCGGATGAATGCGGCCGGGTTGCGCTGGCCGCTCGGCGAAGAATGGGATGAGGACCGCCTGGAACAAGCACTATTCCCTCCGGGCCAAACAGCTGCGAAAGTGGCGTCGCGGGTACAGCCTGATTTTGTCTATGTCCGCCAACAGCTCGAGCAACACTGCGACCTGACCGTCGAACTGTTGTGGGAGGAATATCGCGAGCAGCATCCGGACGGCTATTGCTACAGCCACTTCTGCAAACTGTACCGCCGCTGGAAGAAACATCAGGACGTGGTGCTGCGCCAGGACCATCGCCCCGGCGAGAAATTATTCCTGGACTGGGCCGGTGCCACCATCCCCATCCATCATCGCGGCGGCAGTGTGACCCAAGCGCCGCTTTTCGTCTCCGCACTCGGCGTCTCCAGCTACACCTACGCCGAAGCTGTCACCGACCAGCAGATGGCGAACTGGCTCAAGGTGCAAATGAACGCTCTGGAGTTCTACGATGGCTGCCCGCGGCTGCTCATCCCCGATAACACCAAGACCGGCGTCACCCGAGCCTGCATCTACGAGCCGGACTTGAATCCCACCTACCAGGAGTTCGCCATCCACTATCGTGTGGCAGTGATGCCCACGCCGTAATGCACTTCGACTTCACGGCCGCACTCGCGCACCCACACCGATCAGCCGGCGTATTGCCACGGCACTGAATACCGGCTGCCTTGCCAGGACACGTACGCATCTCGTGCCACACTCGGAGCCAGACACGAGCGCAAGATTCTGGTTCGCATCCAAGATACTGCGCCGGCGGTGGAGATCCGGCCCTTGGCGGCCTATGAGAGTGTGGCCATCGGAGGTGCGCGATGACTGCCGTGGAGCGATTACAGACCGCACTGACCGGGCTGGGCCTGAAGGCGGTTGAAGCACGGCTGGAGAGCCTGCTCGAGCAGGCTTCCAAGAACGAGCCGAGCTACGCGGATTTTCTCGATGCGCACGCGGCCCACGATATCGGGGCAGGTCGGGCACAGATTCGAAGTCGAGTCCAAGGCCTTGTGAAGACGAAGCACGAGGTTCAGCATCAGATCACAAGCAGCGGGGTCATCCGGAGAGGATGGAGCATCTATGTGGCGAGTGAGTCGCCATAGGAAGTCGCTGTGCACTGACAGAACCTGGCCTGATCTTGTCGGAATCAAGCTCGGCATCAATCCGGGATCTGCTTTTACAGTATCAGCGAGCGCCTGAAGAAGGCTGCATTCCCTTCTGAAAGTCGCTTCGCGTTCATTGCCACATCGAGTGAGCCAAAAGCGGCCCACGCCCAAGGTGGCCCTCTCAACGGGACTATGAGTGCCCCAAAGATCATTGAGAACGACGGAAGGAAGGTGCACCAATCCACTTTCGGGTGGCCGGGCGGCGGGCTGCTACTATTGTCGACCAGAGCACCTTTCCAGTGCCTTCTCGAGGAGAACTCAAAACACTTCTTGACGCAAAGCGTCACGGTGCTGCGGCTGAGGGGGCCGGCAAAAGCTTGAAGGGCTTACATCATCGGAAGGAGTTCCGGTAATGTAAGCCCTTTAGGTAGGAAAAGGAAGGAGCCGATTTAAGGACCCACTCCCTTCTAAAATCTCACGCCTTAACGACTCAAGAGGCGTCGACGTGCGATTGCAGCGATCCCGAACAGAAGGGAACCCAGTAACGTGATCGAGCCCGGCTCCGGAACAGCCGCCGGCTGAAATGAGGCAACCGTCGCAGTACCGCTATCAAGGGCGGAAGCGTTCCCCGGCATATAGTGAGTTGCATTCGTGCTGATCACGAGAACGGAACTCGAAGATCCTGTTGGAATATCATCCGTTATACCGAAAACGTTATAGTTGAACTCGACAACGGAACCGGAGGCATTCCGGTTCACCGTATCCGGCGAAAGGCTGCTAGCTGTAAAAGTGGTGCCGGTAAAACCTCCATCCATGCGGTATCCCGCCGACGTAGTGAAACCGACGAAATTACTACCGTTTGCATGCTCGGCTGTGTCCGGCGGGGTACCAGTACTCATGTTGTTGAGCTGGTAATAAAAGTCCAGCGTCCCGCCAATTTCCTGATAGACCGCGGATTCGAGCGTTCCCTTAAAGACACCCGAAGAAGTAGAAAGGCTAAACTTTTCCACTTCGTCGGCCAGCAGGGTGCCAGTAGGATCACCCGTCGCGTCACCCACAGGAGGGGGGCTTATCGTTATTGTTTGTCCCGGCAGTACTGGCAGCGTACCCGCTAAAGTCGCCCTAGCCGGCGAGACCCCCAACATTACGATACCCGTCACCACCCCAAACAGACTCAGACTTCTCAATGTCATACTCATCTTTGTAACACCTCCGAACCACCAATCTTGGCCTCGACAACGGGCTTCTGTTTAGCACGCAAGCAACCAAACCCATCATCGACATAACAGCTTTAGAATTATATGGTTTCCTAACTAGTGAGGGCGCAGATTCTCCCGAATTTTCGAATTCTGCGAGAGAAATTCGGAAACCAAACTAGACTCTGTCTTGAAGAAGGCTTGTGAATGCCGGCGACGATTCCAAACTCAGGACGGCAAATTTCATGACGGCATGGATCGAGGTCCCAAATCAGAAACTCCATGAGCCGATGGAGCTCGGCTCGGGAATCGGCGGCGGTCCTGGATCGTGCGCCTGGCTTCTGCCTAGCACTTCAAATCCGTTGCCCGATCTAACCTTCGCCGTAGTTGCGGCGGTCTGCTCTAATTGGTGACCCGTTCGGGCGAGGCGAACACTCCTCAATCCAATCACCAAACAACTGTAGTTGGGGCTTGAAAGGGCCTATTCCCATCCCGAATCCCAGCCGATGTGTATTAATGAACGATTCAAAACAATTTACCTGGTAAGAATGGGTACGGTATTAAGTTAACTATTGTATTTTCAATTACATGCCATTGGAGGACGACGTGCTATTCGTCACGGTACTTGCTTGCCGCGACTGCACCCTGGGACGCGTGTTATCGGCCCGCGGACAGTGCGGCCTTCTTGACGAGCTATTTCCGGTTAACGTGGATCACGCTAACTCAAGTCATGTTACCCATTTTCAGCCTTGGTTCCGGTTTATCGGGATGCTAGGTTTGTCCTGCGTACCACTCAAAGCGGATAGATGCCCAGTCGCAGGAGGGCTCCAGGAAAGATGACGCGACTTTTTCGCTCAAAAGCAAGGAATTTCGATCAGTTTACTTCTAACTTTTTGATTAGGGAGAAATCAATGCACCAAACCAGGCGATTAACGGTTCAGCTTTTGTTCGCTTTCTCAATAGCAGCGGTAACTGTTTCGGCCCAGCCGTATGCCTATGTCACCAGCGGCGCGGGACTAAGCGTGACGGTCATTAATAGAGCAACCAATACACCGTCCGGGGTCATAACGGTCTTAGGAGCACCTGCTGGGGCGGCCCTCACACCAGACGGTGCTTATCTTTATGTAACCTGTGCATCGAGTAATAAGGTCGCGGTCATCAGCACCACCACTCGAACAATTGTCGGGGAAATCGCCGTTGGCGTGAAGCCGATGCACGTAGCAATCAGCCCAAACGGAGCGTTCGCCTATGTTGCAAACCAAGGATCGAACAGCGTATCCGTCATCAGCACAAGCACCAGGACGGTGCTGGCGACGGTACCCGTTGGTTCTTACCCGGCGGGTCTTGCCTTTACTCCTGACGGTAATCACGTGCTCGTCACAAATCGCCTTTCCAGCAATGTTTCCGTTATCAGCACTGCTACTCACACCGTGACTGCGACGTGGCACGCCCTTTCGGGACCCGGCGCGGTGGCCGTAACCGCAGATGGGACGATCGCTTACGTGGCCAATCAAGCTTCCAATGCCGTCACTGTTCACAGAGTTTCTACGGGCGCCATTCTAGAGACGATTTCGGGCTTTATCTCTCCGGGTTCTGTGGCTATAGCTCCAAACGGCGCCAGGGTTTATGTGACAAACGCGAATGGTGGATCGGTTTCAGTTGTTGACCCGGTTTCCAAGAGCATCGTTGCCACTGTGAAGACTGGGGTGATACCCACCTCAGTAGCCATATCGGCTGACAGCTCAACTGTTTATGTCACAAATGCATTAGGCTATTCTGTATCCGTTATCAATGCGGCCACGAATATTGCGACTACGATAACCAGGCAAGTCGTCCCGATGACTGTGGCCGTGCATTAACACCACTGGCGCGGGAGATTAAAATCGAGCAGCGGTGGCATGCAGCGCGGAGAAAGCGCTGCCTGCCGCTGTCGTTTCCAACCGAATGCAATGACGTAAAACATTTGGCATGTAGCTTGCAGCTACTTCAGGGGCGTATTTGCTTCCACTAGTACCGCCCTGCACGGGCTTTTGAGCGCTCTTTCCCGGGGGACCTGTTACACTAGCGGATTAGATGTACAACCAGTTTTTCGGATTAACGAAAGACCCGTTCCGCATGACGCCGGATCCGGCGTTCCTGTTCCTCACCTCAGCGCATCGCGAGGCGCTTGCCGGAGTTACGTATGCAATTTTGAACCGCAAGGGCTTCGTGGTCCTTACGGGAGATGCCGGAACCGGCAAGACCACATTGCTGACCCGGATTTTTCAGTCTATTCCCTCATCGCGCGTCCGTTTCAGCGTGGTGCTCAACCCGACGCTGACGCCGGCCGAATTTCTGGAGATGGCGCTGCTGGATTTCGGCATTTCTGAAATTCCAGCCAGCAAGGCGCAGCGTCTCACTCTTTTGCAGCAGTTTCTGATCGACGCGCACCGCGAGGGGCAAGTGGCAGTCCTGGTAATCGATGAAGCCCACAAGTTGCCGGCGGATGTGCTCGAAGAGATCCGCCTTTTGAGTAACTTCGAGCTCGCAGAAGCAAAATTATTGCAAATCGTGTTGGCCGGGCAAACGGAACTCGGAGACGTCCTGAACCGCCAGGACATGCGCCAACTGAAACAGCGGATCGCGATACGGCTCGCGATTCATCCTCTGTCAATTACGGGCGTGGAACACTACATCGCGCACCGCTGGACGAAAGCCGGCGCCACGAAACCACACCCGTTTCATCCAGATGCGGTGTCGCGTATCGCCGAATATTCACGCGGTATTCCACGGTTGGTAAACGCGCTCTGCGACGGCGCGCTGATGCTGGCCTACGCAGAAGACAGTACCATCGTCGGTGCAAGAAATATTATGGAAGTTGCGGGAGATCTCGACCTGCTGCACGCGCCCGGCAGGGCGATCCGGAACGCTCTGGGAGCACGGACCGTCGGAATCGTCCGGACTGCGCCTGCCAGACCGGCTCCGGATCGCGAACTGCAAGCGAAAGCCCGGCCGCTGATCGCGGTAAACGGGCGTGCAACCGGAAGCGTGAGTAATCCGCCGCCCGCGCAAGTGGTTCCGCTACCGACTTTCGCCAGATATCCGAGCGACGCCGTGAAGCCGTCGCGACTCAAGCGCCTGGCAGGAAAGCTGGGATTCGGGACCAAGCCGTCGGAACCTCAGCAGGAATTGCCGGCCAACCAGAAACACAGCTGAGATCTGCCAGGCGGTTGCACTGCTGCTCGCGGCGCTAGGTGTGGCTGGCGAGCGATTTCAGGATTGCTTTGCCGGCATTACCATCGCCATAGATGGCGGTCCAGGGACCGGTTCGATCGACGCGCCGCGCCGCCGAGACGATATTTTCCTCGCAAGCTCCGGTGAGCGTGTTGCAGTTGTTTTCTAACGTCTCTTGCCACTCGGTCTCATCACGGAGCGTGATGCATGGAACTTTCAAGAAATATGCCTCCTTCTGCACGCCGCCGGAATCCGTAAGGATGAAGCGGGCCCGTGCTTCCAGCAGAAGCATTTCAAGATAAGACACCGGCGGGATGATGGTCACCGAACGGGCGGACCAACGCATTTCGCTCAGCCGCTTCCCGGTGCGAGGGTGCAGAGGCCACAGGACCGGACAAACGGTCCGGGCGATGCAGTCTAAAGCATTGAGTATCTCGCGAAGACGACCGGGATCGTCGGTGTTCTCAGCGCGGTGAACGGTTGCGAGGGCAAATTCGCCTGGGCGCCAGGTATCTGCCAAGGGACGGCTACGATTTGCCGCAATATGCACGAAATTCGAGGCACGCATCGTACATCACATCACCGGTCAATACCGCTCGCTGTTCCCAATCCCTCCTTACGCAGGTTCTCCATTGCCAGAGTTGTGGGGCAGAATAAAAGATCGCTCAAATGGTCCGCCACGATGCGATTGATTTCCTCTGGCATGCCGCGGCGATGACTTCTCAAGCCAGCCTCGATATGGGCGATGGAGAAGCTCGCTTTCGCCGCGACCAGCGCGCCGGCAAGGGTAGAATTGGTGTCGCCATAGAGCAATACCCAATCCGGCTTTTCAGCGTCCAGTACAGGCTCGAGACGCTTCAGCATTTCACCGGTCTGAGCGCCGTGAGAGCCGGAGCCCACTTCCAGGTCGTAGTCTGGGCGCGGGATATCCCAGCTCCTCGAAAAAGATCGAGCTCGAGCCCGGAATCATAGTGCTGGCCAGTATGGATGATCGTGTGGCGCCACGGCGCGTGGCCGGGATCTTCCGCCAATGCATGGCAAATGACGGCGAGCTTCACGAATTGGGGCCGGGCGCCTACGATTGAGCAGATCCGCATGCGTAAAATGAACGGATCGAATGGGCGATATAGTCGATATCCTCAGGGGCGAGTTCCCCTTGAACAGGCAGAGCTAACGATTCGGCGGCCAGTTTCTCACTAACCGGAAAATCGCCTTTTTTGTATCCCAGATCTGAGAAGCAGGGCTGCAGGTGCAGAGGAAGCGGATAATAGACTTCCGATCCGATGCCGTTTCTCTTGAGGTGCGCCTGCAAAGCGTCCCGGTTCGAACAGCGGATGACGAACTGATTGTAAACGTGCCGGGTCTGGTATGCGGTTGGGAGAGCCGGGATTACAGGAACCGATAATTTCGCGAACTGCGCGCGGTAGCGCCCAGCATTTTCTGCCGCCCTTGCGGTCCAGCCGTCAAGGTGACGGAATTTCACGCGTAGCACGGCAGCCTGCAGCGCGTCGAGCCGCGAGTTGATTCCGATCCATTGATGGAAGTACTTGCCTGTCCGTCCGTGGACTCGCAGATGCGGCCAGGCGCTCGGCCAGCGATGTATCATTTGTGGTCAACATCCCACCATCCCCGTACCCGCCCAGGTTCTTGCTGGGAAAAAAGCTGAAGGCGCCGATCTGACCGATACTGCCCGCACGGCGGTTGTTGTACTCGGATCCTATCGATTGAGCGGCATCCTCGATCACCGGCACCTGACGCTGCCACGGCGAGGGCGCAAATCGGGTCCATGTCGGCGCAGCCTCCAAAAAGATGCACGGGGATGATGGCGCGAATCCTGGGATGAGAAGCCAGGATCTCTTGGACGCGGTTGGCGTCCAGGTTGAAGGTGTGTTCCTCGACGTCCACAAACACCGGCACAGCTCCGACGCGGGAAATGGCTCCGGCGGTCGCAAAGAACGTATAGGGCGTGGTCAAGACTTCGTCGCCGGGACGTATATCCAGCGCCATCAACGCCAGAATTAGCGCATCCGATCCGGACGCACAGCCGATACGCGTGTTTCGCGCCGGAATATGATGCGATCTCGGCCTCGAGCTTCTGTACGTCCTCGCCGAGGATGAACTTCTGCGAGTCCACCACGCGCACGATCTCCGCTCAAGACTTCACTCGCGATTTGTTTATGCTGTGCCCGCAGGTCCAGCAAAGGGATCTGCTTTTCACTGACTGTGGTCACGTATGACTTCTCCTCTTCTTCTCAGGCTCCGGCAGGGCTGATCTGTTCTCCGGATTTGACATACTCGGCCCCACATGCCTGGCATTTGCCGGAGCCTTTGCCGTTGGCGCTGAATTCGAGGCGCGATGCCGCAAGCGCACATCCAGCCGCGCGGCCGGGCTGGGTTTCCATAGACCAGAGCGTAATCGGGGACGTCGCGGGTCACCACTGAACCGGCCCCCACGAAGGCGTATCGGCCAATGGTTGTTCCACAAACCACCGTACAATTGGCCCCCAGCGTGGCCCCTTTCCGAACCAGAGTGGTTTTGTATTCGTCTTTTCGGACAACGTGGCTCCGCGGATTCATCACGTTGGTGAAGACCATCGAAGGCCCGCAAAATACATCGTCCTCCAGGATGCACCCAGTATAAACCGAGACGTTGTTCTGGATCTTGACGTTGTTTCCGACCACCACATCAGGCGAGATCACCACATTCTGGCCGATGTTGCAGTTGACGCCAATCCGAGCGTTCTTCATGACATGAGAAAAATGCCAGACTTTCGTCCCCGTTCCGATGGAACAAGGGTCATCGACGTAGCTGGATGCATGGACAAAATAATCTTTTTGTTCCATTCTTCCTTTCACCGGCACGCTGGTCACTTTCGAGGAAGCGTTCACCGGGCTGCGGCCAAGCGTCGTGAACTCCTGAAAAGCCCCCCGTATACCATAAACCGCATGGCGCCAAATGGGTTCGGGATGTTATGATACCCACGATAGCATTTTGAGTACCAAGCACGCCGGAGCAGTTCCCCGATAACCTGCAGTCTGTCTGTGTGTGAGATTTAGAGGGTATGAGTTCTACGCGCCTGCCGCTGACATTCGTAAAACCTTGGGAAGCAGGGAAAATATTTGGGATCTGATTTCTGTTAATAGGCTTAATACACACAATTCAAATGACTTGGTGATTCAGGAATTTTGGCTAGTGGATTGCGTATAGTTACGCTTTCAGGGTTTGGCGTGCAACAAGGCCAGCGGGGAGGTTTTTGACGGGCATGGCAATTTCGGACGGCACACGGCGGACAGTGCAGGGGGCACAGTCGAACCCAGCCGGAACCGATTCGCTGCCCTTAGATCACTATTTTCGACTGCTCTGGCACCGGAAATGGTGGGTGCTGGCGGTCTGGGTGGTGGTATCCGCCACCACGTATGTGATCGTGCGTCGCCTTCCGGACGTCTACATGTCGGAAACGGTCATTTTGGTCGATCCCCAAAAAGTTCCGGAAGCCTATGTTAAGTCAACCATCACGGGGGACATCCGCAACCGTCTGGGTACCCTATCCCAGCAGATTTTGAGCTCTAGCCGGCTCCAAAAGATCATCGACAGCCATAATCTCTATCAAGCAGAAAGAGCGAAGGGAGCGGCGCGCGAAGACGTCATCACCAAGATGCGATCGGATATCTCGGTCCGCGTAGTGAGCGAATTCGGGTCCGCTCAGGATTTACAGGCCTTTCGGATCACCTACAGTGGAAAGGATGCCCGGCTGGTATCGTTGGTTGCCCAGCAACTTGCGTCACTGTTTATCGAAGAGAACCTAAGCGCCCGCGAGTTGCAGGCTACCGGGACCTACGACTTTTTGACCAATCAATTGCAGGAGACCCGGAAACAACTGGAGCAGCAGGAAGCCAAGCTGAGGGATTTCCAACTGAGGCATGTCGGCGAAATGCCTGCGCAGGAAGCTGCAGACCTTCAACTCCTGTCGCAAGCTCAATCGCAGTTGCAGCAAGAAGCGGACGCGTTAGCGCGAGCGGAACAACAAAGAACGTATCTGCAGTCGATGTTGACCCAAACGGTTTCGGTGGTGGACATCGATGAAGTGGAGACGAACACAGCCAAAAGGGCGGAAGCATCCAGCGCACCCAACGAACTGGCCAAAGAGAAGGCGAGACTCGCAACCCTGCTATCCCACTATACCGAGAGTCATCCGGACGTGCGGAAGCTGAAAGGGATGATCGAGGAGGAAGAGGCGAGGCAGGCGCAGGCCGCCATGGAGGCGGCAGCGAGTGCTCCTACCGACCCCGCCCCAGCCGCCGCGCCTGTGAAACGGACGCCGCGTCCGCCCAGCGCCCATTTCAACCCAGTGCTGGAATCACAATTGAAAGCGCTGGATGCAGAGATTGCAAAGCACAACGAAGAACAACAGCGATTATCCAAGCTGGTTTCCTTGTATCGAGCCAAGCTCGAAGCCATCCCCGTTCGGCAACAAGAAATCACCGCATTGCAGCGGGACTACGAGATCTCCAAGAATCACTATAAGCAGCTATTGGACAACCAGCTGGCGGCCCAAACGTCCACGCAGTTGGAATTCCGCCAGAAAGGGGAGAAGTTCGAAGTTCTGGATCCTGCAACGCCGGCGGAGAGGCCTTCAAGGCCCAATCGAAGCCTTTACAACATGGTAGGCAGCATGGCGGGCTTAGTGCTCGGCCTGGTGTTGGCTATGGGCAAGGAGTTCCTTGTCATGTCGGTCATCACCTCCCAAGATGCGGTAACGGCTAGCGGCCTCCCGCTATTGGGAGAAATTCCGGTGATTCGCACCCAGTTCGACCGGCGCCGCCGCAACAGATGGATATTGGCTACCACAACATCAGGACTGATCCTGGCATTGGCGTGCGGCGGGATTCTCTTCTACTACTATCGAATCCAGACATAAGAGACGCCGTTAACCCAGTCCCGATCGTCGGGAAATAAGGCGATTTTTTTAGGAATAGGGCGATATAATTTTAAGGAAAGCGAGATACGGTGCGCGACTCTATCGTAGTGCTGGCACGCATCGAGTTGGCACTCCACATGCCATGATCTCATTAACAAAAGTATACCCTTGGACACTGTAAGGTGAGAATAAGAAAGTACCTGTTCAATGAGCCGACTCTTTGATGCGTTGAAAACCGCCGCCAGTTCCCATCAAGGCGCGGATGGAAAAGCCGGGGAGGAATTGTGGGAGGCTCTAGGACTCCATGGAGAGGATCCTCTACGCTCCCGCGCGGATACTCCGCTGGTCGTCGACGATCCCGACGTGATGCGGGCAAGCATGCCCATCAATGGGCTGGATGACGATTTGGCCGCCGATTTCGCAGACCAGGAATTTGTTCAGGCTCAAGCCCCCCCGCTACCAGACTCGTTGGGAACTGCGACGGAAATATCGTTCGATTTTAAGGCGCGGTTGATCCCACATGCCGTTGATTCCGTAGTCGCGGAGCACTATCGAAGGCTTCGGACTAAGATCATGCAGCAGCAGGAACAAAAAGCATTCCGCAGTTTGGTGGTAACCAGCGCCGGTCCTCAGGAAGGCAAATCGGTCACAGTTCTGAATCTGGGTTTGAGTTTTGCAATGCTTCCGTTCTTGAAGATCCTGGTGGTGGACGGAGATCTGCGAAAAGGCACAATGGGGAGTTGGTTGGGAGTAGACAACCAACACGTAGGACTAAGCAACCTGATCGATGGTTCGGCCCAATTGGAGGATGTGCTTTTGAAATCTGAGAAGATCCCTATGCACTTTATGCTGCGGGGAAACACTCAGGTTCGCGACCTGGATTCTTCGCAGTTATCATTTCACTTTCAGAGACTCATCGAGCAGTACGACCTGGTCCTGGTTGATTCCGCTCCAGTAAACCTGATCGCGGACGTGCAGCTACTTGCGGCCAGTTGCGATGCTGTCCTACTCGTCGCGCGGGCCTTCTCTACCCCACAGAAAGCGTTTCAGAAAGCGGCTCGGGACCTTGCCGGATTTCGCGTGATTGGAACTGTGTTGAACGCGGGCGCGTCGCAACGCTACTCGTATGACGAGGGCTACTACTAAGGAATGATGAGCCATTCGCTTTCGATCGACTCCAATGAGGGGATCGCTGACCGGAGTAGCCGGATCGAGGTTCGTCCGTTAGGGCCGGGAGAGGAAAAACAGTGGGATCAATTCGTCACCTCCTCGCCATCGGGCACGTTCTGCCATCTTTCCGGATGGAAACCCGTCATAGAGCAGGTCCTTGGGCACGCGTGTTACTACTTGACCGCGCGGCGCGAGCAAGGGATCAGCGGTGTATTTCCGATTGGCCGGGTTCGAAACAGACTTTTCGGTGATTGCCTGATTTCTTTGCCGCTGGCGGTGTACGGCGGCATTTGCGCGGATGACCAGGAATCCTATCTCAGCTTGCTCAAGGCAGGAAGCGATCTGGCAAATCGTTTGGGAGTGAAGTACCTGGAGATGCGGAACCGGACGGAACCGTTTCCCAGTTCTCTACCGGGAAAAGATCTCTACGTGACTTTCACCCAGGATCTTTCTGCCGGTCCGGATAAGTTAATGCAGCAATTGCCGCGCGACACGCGTTACGCGGTACGCAAATCCTTGAAGGCTGGGCTGGAGTGGACCGAGGATCTCCAGTCTCGAGGAATTCTATGAGATGTATGCCCAGAGCGTCCATCGGCTGGGCACCCCGGTTTTCTCTCGAGAGTTGTTCGCCCGCTTTCAAAGCGAATTCCCAAAACAATGCAGGCTGTTCGGGGTTCGCAAGGGAGGCGCGGCGATAGCGGGAGTCCTCTGCTTTTACTTCAGGGATCAGGTAATGCCGTACTATGCCGGGGCGCTTCCGGAATACTACAAAGATTCCCCGAATAATTTCATGTACTGGAATCTGATCGTGCAAAGCCACCGCGAGGGGTATCGTTATTTCGATTTCGGGCGGAGCAAACGGGGGACAGGTTCCTTTTGCTTCAAGTCGTCCTGGTCTATGGAGGTAACCGGACTCCCCTACCGGTATCGGTTGATCCGTGCGAAGGACGTTCCGCAAATGAGTCCAATTGACGAGAAGTTTCGGGCGCCGGTGGCGTTATGGAAGCAGTTGCCGTTTGCCTGGACGAAGATCCTCGGGCCCAGAGTGATTCGATGGCTACCGTCGGTTTGAGGTGAAGGTAAAATAGGCGTATAGCTCAGCGGTTAGAGCGCCCTGTCCAAACTCCAGGGAGGTCGTAGGTTCGAATCCTGCTGCGCCTACCAAGATTTGAGAATGCCGTGAGAATACTCTATCTGTGCCACCGCATCCCGTACCCGCCCAACAAAGGCGATAAGATTCGCGCCTTTCATCAGTTGCGGGCGATTGCGGCACGGCATGAGGTGGACCTGTTCACTCTGTCGGATCAAGCCGTGGACCCGGCTCATGTATCGGCTCTGAGCACCTATTGCCAGGAGATCACAGTGATCCGGCTGCACCCACGTAGGGCCAAGCTGCGGACGCTCCCGTTTCTGTTTACGCGGGCGCCGCTGACACTGCCATACTTCTACTCCAGGGACCTCGACGCGGCGATCCGCAAAACCATCGGCGAACGCTCCTACGACCGGATCTTTGTGTACTGCTCGGCCATGGCGCAATACGTGGAACGCGTGGAGCAGATTCCGATGGTGATGGATCTAGTGGATGTCGATTCGGACAAGTGGCTGCAGTACTCAGCCGTTACACCATTTCCATTCTCGGCCTTGTATCGCCGGGAAGGGACTCGACTTCAGGAATACGAACGAGCGGCCTGCCAGAAATTCTCGTGCATTTTGGTTTCGACCGATCGAGAGGCCCAGTTACTCCGCCGGATTTCTCCTGGCGCGGCGGTACACGTGATTCCCAACGGCGTCGACACGGACTTTTTCAGGGCGGCGGCGGATTCCACGGAGCCAACAGCGCCGACAGTCGTGTTCACGGGAGACATGAGTTACTTTCCTAATGAGGACGCGGTCGTATTTTTCGCTCTCAAGGTTCTCCCGGTGATCCGTCAGTCGCTGCCAAACACCAGATTTATTATCGTGGGGCGCGATCCAAGCCGGAATGTGCGGCGGCTGAAGCAAATCGATGGTGTAGAGGTTACCGGCTTTGTCGCGGACGTGCGGACTTGTCTGGCCAAAGCACAAGTCGCCGTGGCTCCTTTCTCGATCGCCGCTGGAATTCAGAACAAGATACTCGAGGCGCTGGCATACGGCCTGCCGGTAGTTGCTACTTCGCGCGCGGCACAAGGACTTTCGAAGGGTGTAGCGGAGGTCATTGAAACGGGAAACACTGCGGCAGAACTAGCGGCGAAGACGGTGCGTTTGCTAAGCGATTCTCAGTTTGCCCGCGCCAAGGGCATGGAGGGCCGCCGCAGGGTAACCGCCGAATACAACTGGGAACGCGCGCTAGAAGGCGTACTTCAGCGGCTCGAAAATCAAGTCCGTACGGAAATGGTGAGGGACGAAGCTCCTTCAACCCGCTGACACCGGGCATTATGCATCAGGGGACAACCAAGCCAAACCCCGCGACGCAAGACGACTCGCCGTCCGCGAGCGTTCTGATGTTGCTGACGAATGCATACGATCCGGACCCGCGGGTGCGGCAGGAGGCGCTGGCCCTGATCCGCATGGGATGCACGGTGCGGTTATTGGCGTGGGACCGCGATGGCACGGGCGCGCGGGTCGAGTGCTTGGAAGGGGTGCACGTCGAGCGTGTTTTCCTTTCCTCCAGGCATGGGCGAGGCACGATGCAGCTCTTCTTTTATGCCTGGCTCTATTTGAAGATGCTGTGGCTGGGGTGGCGAACTTCATTTGACGTGGTTCATTGCCACGATCTGGATACGTTGCCGCTGGGTTTCCTGTTGGGAAAAATGAAACGGAAGCCGATCGTGTACGACGCGCATGAGAGTTTCCCGGACATGCTGGAGGGAAACGTTCATGCCGGCGTGCGGCACGAATTGGTTCGGTTGGAGAATTTCCTGATCCGGCGGACTGACCTGTTGATCACGGTAGGGGAGAAATTACGGCGCCATTTTGCGGAACGGGGGGCGCGCCGATCGGTGGTGGTGGGGAACTGGAAGCGCCTGGAGGATTTCTTACGGAGTGAAGGGCAGAACCTGGAAGTGCGCCGCCGGCTTGGTATTCCGGCAGGCGCGATGCTCCTGGTGTGCATCACTCAGTTACTCAAAGACAGAAAAATAGAAGAGCTCTTGCAGGCCATAGACGAATGCGGCGACGTGCATGCGATCATCGGGGGTAAGGGAGTCCTCGAAGAGATCGTCCGGCGGCGGGCGGAGAAGAATCCGCGCATTCATTATGCCGGTTTCGTTCGCGGGAAAGAGATTGCCGATTACACCTGCGCGAGCGATGTAGTGTATTACGGGTTCGACCCGGAGAATCCCAACGCAAAATTCAGCGCGCCGAACAAGCTGTTCGAGGCTCTGGCGGCCGGCAGGCCGCTGATCACCGGGAACTTCGGAGAGATTGCGGACGTGGTGCGACAGGCGTCATGCGGGATGGTTCTCCCCGCTTACAACGCACCGGAGATTCGGAAGGCGTTGGACGCTTTGCAGGACGGGGAAGCCCGAAACTCCATGGCGCGCAATGCCAAGCGTCTCGGGGCCGCGGAGATGAATTGGGAAAAGGGGGAAGAAATCCTTCACCGTGAGTACTCGGAATTGCTGCCGCGAGGCTTGAGATTGCCCGGCAAAGAAGACTTGCAACTGCCAGAAGCGGGCAAAGTAGAGGCGTCAGCCGGAGTAGGGGCTCAGTAGTATGCCCGCGATGATCAAGATCATGCATGTCGTGGATTCCCTGGGCAAGGGAGGGTTGGAGAACGGGGTCGTCAACCTGATCGAGCATATGGACGCCAGCCGCTTCGAACATGTAGTTTGTGCCATACGCGGCCTGGGCGCAAATGCGGACCGCCTTCCCCGCGAACGTGTGCAGGTCATTTGCCTCGGCAAGAAAGACACGGATTCCCGAATTCAAATCGCGGCTCTGGCACGCGCCCTTCGCGCCATCAAGCCTGACGTGGTGCACTCCCGTAACTGGGGAGCCGTCGAAGCCGTTCTCGCGGGACGGTTGGTCCGTTCCTGCGCCGTGGTCCACAGCGAACATGGGCTCGAAACGGATGGGAGCGCAAGGCAGCCCTGGCGGAGAATTTGCTTCCGGCGATTGGCGTTTGAACTGGCCGACCGGGTATTGTCCGTCTCCTGCCAACTGCGAGACTTCCACACGCGGGCTACGGGTTTTCGAGCGGATGGGATCACGGTTATCCACAATGGCGTGGATGGTCAGAAATTCTTCCCTGATCCTGCTATCCGGATCAAGGTTCGTGAAGAGCTGGGACTTTCTGACGAAGAGGTCTGTTTTGGCTGTGTTGGAAGTCTGGTGGCGGTTAAAGACCACATGACCTTGCTCCGAGCGGTTGCCGGGGTCGCCGAAGTTTGCGGGAATTGGCGGCTGCTGATTGTCGGCGACGGTCCGGAGTTTCCTAAGTTGAGAGACTTCGTCCATGCTCACCCGGCATGGGAACAACGTGTGACATTTCTGGGTTCGAGCAGCCGGGTTCCGGAAATGCTCCGGGCGATGGATGTTTACGTATTGCCTTCAGCCAATGAGGGAATCTCCAACTCGCTTTTGGAGGCGATGTCGACCGGGATACCCGTTACTGTAACGGCGACGGGCGGAAATCCGGAAGTAGTGGTTAACGGGGAGTCTGGACTGTTATTTCCCGCAGGCGACGCCGGCGAACTAACCGAGCAGTTGCTCCGACTGCTATCGCGAAAAGATCTACGGGCGCAATTGGGGCAGAAAGCGCAGCGCCGGGTGCGTGAGGAGTTTTCGATTGATTCGATGGTCCGGAACTACGAGCAAGTGTATGAAAGCCTGACGCGCGAGGCCAAAGCCTCAGAGCGGGCCATGGCGAGAGCCTAGACAATCGATGTGTGGGATCTGCGGCATCTTCGAACCCGGGCGCGAAACGGCCATCGAGCCAGCCACTCTGAAGGCCATGGCCGATACCATGCGGCATCGAGGGCCGGACGACGACGGATCCTATAGCCGCCCCGGCATTGGCCTGGGCTTTCGGCGGCTGTCCATCATTGACCTTGAAGGCGGCCATCAGCCGCTGTCGAACGAGGATGGAACTGTCTGGATCGTCTTCAATGGCGAAATCTACAACTTCGAGGAGCTTGAAGAAGCGCTTCCTGTCGCACGGCCATCGCTTCAAAACCCGGTCCGACACGGAAACCATCGTTCATCTTTACGAGGAACTTGGGGAAGCCTGTTTCGCCGAGTTGCGCGGCATGTTCGCTATAGCCTTGTGGGACGCGCGGCGCAAGAGGCTGTTGCTGGCTCGCGACCGGATCGGCAAGAAACCGCTGTTTTATTCCTGGGACGGCCGGCGGTTGCTTTTTGCCTCTGAGATCAAGGCTCTCATCGCAGCGGGCGGACTCTCCCGGGAAATGGACCTGGAGGCGTTTTCGGATTATTTTTCTTTCCAATACATCCCTGCTCCCAAGACGATTTACCGTCACGTACGCAAGTTGCGGCCTGCGCACTACATGGTTATCGAGGGGGCAAGCGCTGCGCGAGGTCCCTTACTGGGACATTCACTTCGATCAGCCACGCCAGCTTTCCGAATCCGAATGGTGCGATTGCTTCTCGACGAATACCGAACGGCTGTGAAGTCGCGGCTGGTCAGCGATGTTCCGCTAGGCGCCTTCCTGAGCGGTGGAGTCGATTCCTCCTCTGTAGTCGCATTGATGAACGATTTTCAGCCGCCGGTAACGACGTGCTCCATCGGGTTCACCGAGGAAAGCTATGACGAGGCCGCCGACGCTCACCGGTTCGCGGACACCCTCGGTGCGAACCACTTCGAGCACATCGTCCAGCCGCACGCGATTGACCTGCTACCCAAACTGGCCTGGCACTATGACGAGCCATTTGCCGACTCCTCCGCCGTTCCGACCTACTACGTTTCTCAGGTGGCACGCCAGCATGTGACGGTGGCGCTCTCCGGCGATGGAGGCGACGAAATCTTTGCGGGATACCGGCGCTATAAGCTCAACATGTGGGAAAACCGGCTGCGCTCATTCCTTCCCGCCGCAGTGCGACGGACCGTTTTCGGTCCTCTGGGCGGTGGTATCCAAAACTCGGATGGGCGCCCCGCGTGTTCCGCGCCAAATCCACTTTCCAGAGCCTGGCGCAGGATCCGCTGGAAGGATATTTCTGTGGAATTTCATGCTGCGGTCCCAGTCTGAAACGCCAGCTTTTCGGTCCGGACGTGTGGAAACAGCTTGCCGGGTACGACTCAATCGAGGTTCTACGCGCATCACTATGAACGCGCAAACACCTCCGATCCTCTTTCCCGCATCCAGTACGTTGATATTAAAACCTATTTGGTAGATGACATTCTGACGAAAGTCGATCGGGCCAGTATGGCCAATTCGTTAGAAGTGCGGTGCCCGCTGCTGGATCACAAGCTGATGGAACTGGTCGCCCAGATGCCCTTCGGATCTGAAGCTCCACAACGGCCAGGGAAAGTACATTTTCAAGAAAGCGCTGCAAGAGATTTTGCCCCGCGAGATCCTCACCCGGCGCAAGAAAGGTTTTGCCATGCCCGTTGCGGAATGGTTCCGGGGAGAACTCAAAGAATTTGCCCACCAGGCTTTATTCCAGAATCGGGATGAACTTTTAAGCGCCGCCGTTTTGGCTCGATGCTGGAATCAGCATCAGCGGCGGCAGCGGGATTGGTCGGCTCTTCTTTGGTGCTGTCCTGATGTTCAGAACGTGGCAGGAGGTCTATAAGGCGGCATGAGCGGAATTTGCGCGGTGTGGCAGAAGGATAATTCCGAAACGACTGACGGAGATGATTGCTTCCGTCGCCGGCGGGATTTCGCTCCATGCCGCGGAGCGCATTCAGAAGCAGACGGATCAGGGCGCAGGCGTTGCCGTGGCTGCCCGTTTTCAGACGCAGCAGATCTATCAAAATGCGCGGGTGCTAGTCGCTTGCGACGCCGAACTCTATAACGACGACGAGCTTGGGCAAAATACAGCCGAAACAGATGAAGTTCCTGAATCTGCCAAGACAGCCGCTCTGCTGGCAAGGCTGTATGAACGTTTCGGGTGTGATTTTGTGGAGAAGCTCCGGGGCGGTTTCTCGGTGGTTCTGTGGGATCGGCGCGAACGGCGGTTACTGGCTGCCATTGATGGATTCGGCATTAAGCGTCTGGTTTACTATCAAGACGACAACTTGTTGCTGGTCGCATCCCGGATCGATGGCCTGCTGCGGTCCGCGGACGCCAAGTTAGAGATCAGTCCGCGAGCCATTGCAAATGTCTTGAACTATACGGCGAATTTGGCTCCGGAAACGATCTTCACCAAGGTTCATCGCCTGGTTCCTGGAACGCTACTCATCGCATCGGATGGAAACGCGCGTTTTACGAAATATTGGGACATGCGCTACTCCACGGACGGTGAGACGAACGAAACGAGACTCAGCCGCAAATTGGAATCAGTAGTCGAACAGTCTGTAGCGGCTCATTGCAAAAATGACTCATTTGCCAGCTTGGGCGCCTATCTGAGCGGGGGTACAGATAGCAGCACAGTCGTCGGACTGATGGCGCGGACCGGAAAGGGTCGCGTCAAGAGTTTCTCTATCGGATTCCAGGAGCAACGTTTCAATGAGCTCGGTTACGCCGAAATTGCGGCAAAGAAGTTTGATGCGGATGCCTACACATACCTAGTAGGGCCGACGGATTGCTTTGACGCCCTACCCCAAATGATCCGTTTCTTCGATGAACCATTTGCCAATTCCTCTGCGATCCCGACCTACTTCTGTGCGTGGCTGGCCGCGCAGAACGGAGTGAAAGTGCTCCTGGCGGGTGATGGGGGCGACGAACTGTTTGGCGGGAACGAGCGGTACTTGACGGACAAGATATTTGAGGCGTATCAGTCCGTTCCGCGATCCGTGCGCAAAGCGTTGATCGAGCCGGTTTTGGGCCTGATTCCACTCGAGAGCGGTCTGGTGGGCAGGGCGCGGAGCTATATCCGCCGGTCCAACCTGCAGCGCATCGAAAGATATTTTTCCTATGCTTTTCTTTGCGCTCACTCTCCCGCAGACATCTTTGAAAAGGATTTTCTGGCGAGTTTGGATGACTATTCGATCCTTGAAATTCCAGCTGGCCATTACCGACAGGCTCCCGCCCGTCATCACTTGGACCGCTTGCTCTATGTGGACATGAAGATCACGCTAGCCGACAACGACCTCCCCAAAGTGACCTGCATGTCAGAGCTGGCCGGCATCCAAACTCGGTTTCCGTTCCTAGATCGATCTGTGGCCGAGTTGTCAGGTTGCATTCCGGCTGGGCTGAAGGTGAAAGGGTCCCAAAAAAGATATCTTTTTAAGAAAGCCTTCCACGAGTTGCTGCCGGTCGAGATCATCAACAAGAAGAAACACGGCTTTGGCATTCCGGTAGCGACCTGGCTGAAATCGGATCGGCGCATGCGGGAACTCTCGCGTGACACTCTGCTTTCGGCTCGCGCTTTCGGGCGAGGTTATTTTCAACGGCAGTTCATTGAGGACCTCTTCCGTAAGCACGATGCCGATGATTCCACGTACTACGGCGATACGCTCTGGACATTCTTGACGTTGGAGCTATGGCACCGTCAGGTTGTGGACGAACGAGTGGGAATGACCGTATGAAGGTGGTTGAGATTCGACGAGACGCGGAGTTGCACGAATTAAAACCCGCCTGGGGAGCGCTCCTGCGGGATTCCGCCTCCGATACTATCTTTCTGAGCTGGGAGTGGATAACAGCATGGTGGTCGAGCTATGGAAAGCCCGGGGAGTTGCGGCTGCTCGCGGCGTTCGATGATGACGGTGAACTGCGGGGGATCGCTCCTTTGCGTTGTCAATCCGTGCGGAAATACGGCCAAACCGTTTCGGCACTCTCCTTCGTGGGAGATGGCTCCAACGATTCGGACTATCTGGATTTTATCGTAGCTTCGGGCTGTGAGAAACCGGTGATGGAGGCCTTCTTCGCACACTGGCGGAAGGAGCTGGATCGTGGCACTGTGTTGCTCTTCAATGAAATTCCCGAGAGCTCTCCCAATCTTGCGGTACTGAAAACACTCGCTGAGCCGTCCGTTCTCTGGAAAGAAACGGCGGTGCCCTGCGGCGCCGTGCGCCTGCCCCAAAGTTGGGAAGACTACCTGAGCATGCTGCGGCCGCGGTTCCGCACCCAGATACGCTCAGTACTCCGAAACTTGGAGAGCCGGCCGGAAGTGCAGTTCGGATTCTGCAAAGATCCGCAGCAGATCCAGCGAATGCTTCCCGTCCTGTTCGATCTGCATGCGAGAAGATGGGCCCAAGACGGCAAGCCGGGTGTCTTTGGCTGGGACCGGAAGCGCGACTTCTATCTGGCGCTCTCATCACAGTTGATCGAGCGCGGATGGCTGCGTTTCAGCTGGCTGGAATGGAACGGGCGGGTACTTGCTTGCCAGTACGGGTTCGCTTATAGAGACACGTATTTCCATCTGCAGGAGGGCTACGAGCCTGCTTCCGAACATTGGAAGGTAGGTCTAGGACTGCGAGCGTGGTCTGTGCGTGAATTTCTGAAACAAGGAATTCGCGAATACGACTTTTTGGGCGGCGTGGGCAGGCACAAAACTGACTGGGGAGCCGAAAGCAAACAGAGTCATAGTATTCTGCTGGCTGCATTGAGCTACGGGAATATGCTGTTCTGCCGGGGGCCGGAATGGGAAAATCACGCTCGGGAATCCGCACGAAAGATCCTGCCGGAAAGGCTTCTGGCGGCGCGCCATGTGCGGCTGCAGCAGCAGGTGCTCGCGGCTTCTGCTGGCAATGGGCGCGCTGCCGAATCATCTCCAAGTAAGTGGATGCAGAAAGCGGCCGCTCATTGTTATTCTCAATTCCGGCTACCCGCGCTGGCGCGTCCTTTCCGCGACCAGTATCGGCTTTCCATTTCACCTAACGGCAAGTGGCCCGGGATTTCTTTGAACAGGAGAACTGAGCCTTGCGCCCGCATCCTTTATTACCACCGGGTCAACGATGAGCGCGATCCTTTTTTTCCGGCGATTTCGACGGAATTGTTTGAGCGGGAGATGCGGTTTATCGCGCATCACTACAAAGTCGTCAGCTTGCCGGAACTCTTAGACCGCCTGGAGGGAGACGCGCCGGAACCGGTGTTGGCGATCACCTTTGATGATGGATACGAGGATAATTACCAGAACGCCTTTCCCACTCTTCAACGCTACCGCCTGCCCGCGACCATTTTCCTGACTACCGGAACCATGGATACCCGCGAGCCATTGTGGTTTGAGCAATTGGCGCAGGCAGTCAAGAAAACACAATGTGAATTTATCGATCTGGAGATCGATCTCCCCAGGCGCTTCTGGATGCGCACAGAAGCGCAGCGACTTGAGTCCAACAGCCGGATCTTCGGGTTGTTGCGAGGCTCGGCTGATTCGGAGCGCCGGCGGTGGCTGGCTCACATCCTCCCGGTGCTTGCCGCGCCAGAGGATGGCGAACGAAAAGACAAGATGCTCACTTGGGACCAGGTCCGGCTCATGAAAGCACAGGGGATTGAGTTCGGCGGCCACACCGTCACGCACCCATTTCTTTCACGGATGTTGTCGAATGAAGTGGCCTGGGAAGTGTCCGAATGCAAACGTCGAATCGAGGAAGAGCTTCAGACAACCGTGAAGTACTTTGCGTATCCAAACGGTCGCGATGAAGATATCGGCAAATGGAATAAGGAGCTCATCGCGAACGCCGGATACGAGGCGGCAATGAGTACTAACTGGGGTTTGAACTACCGTTCGACTGACCGCATGGAGCTGAAACGGGGCGGGCCCTGGGAAGAGAGCCCCGCCATGTTCGCCTACAAGCTAGACTGGTATCAGTGGGTGAATGATTAGGAGTTTATGGGTGCGGCGAGTCAAAAATCAGGGCCGAGGATGTTTGGATTGATGGACAGGCACGGGTGCCTGCAAACTTTTCAAATGAAAACACGGCCGATCAGTCACCACTACCTCCCGGCTACGCTGAACTCCAAAACGTTGGACGGCGCATCCACCGAGGTGTCATAGTGGACATTCGCGCGATTGTCCTTTTGTCATTCGTTTTCGTCAGCTTGCCGTTCTGCTTGGTTCGGCCGTTCTACGGTATTGTGCTGTGGACCATTCTGGCATTCTTAAATCCGCAACAGTATACGTGGAGCGCTGATTCGTTTCCCTGGGCCCTGGCCGCAGCCATTCCAACGCTGTTCGGATTTCTACTTTTTGTTCGTGATTGGAAAAGTCTCGAGTCTTTTAAAGCGTTCCTGATCGTGATCTTGGCGGGTTGGTTTACCGTTACATCGTTAGTTAGCACTCACACGCCCTTGCTCATGCACCATGCGGAAGATACCTGGTATCACTGGCAACTTGTATCCAAAGTACTGCTGATGACCGTTGTCACAATTGGCATTATCAACTCGTTCGCGCAGCTAAGAATTTTCGTGCTCGTCATTGCCGCGTCCTTCGGCTTCTTTGTCCTCAAGGCGTTCCCATTTATCATTAGCACCGGAGGCGCGTTCCGTCTGTACGGACCGCCGAACTCTATGATTGGCGATAATAATGACCTGGGCCTGGCGTTTAATATGACGTTGCCCCTGTTCCTCTTTCTCGCGCAAACCGAAACAAAACGGTGGGTTAAGTTATTCTTTGGTTTCTTATTCGTCATTATGATCCCGGCAGTCTTTTTCACTTATTCGCGGGGGGCACTGGTTGGCTTAGTTGCCATCTTGCTATTGATGTTTCTGCAATTGCGGCAGAGGCTGCTGTTGGTACCTGTCATTGCTTTGGGCGCGGTGATTGCAGTTGCGTTCGCTCCGGCAGCCTGGAAAGCGCGGATGGATCCAACTCGCGAGGACGCGGTGGATAACTCGGCGCGCGAGCGTCTGAATGCCTGGGCCTTTTCTCGGGCGCTGGCATCGGACTTCCCCATTGCGGGAGGGGGATTCGCCACCTTCACTCCCGAACTCTTCAGCCGGTACGCTCCCAACGCAATGGATGTCAAGGGGCCGCATAGCGTTTATTTTCAACTCCTGGCAGAGCATGGCTATGTGGGGCTTTTTATTTATTTGGTCTTAGTGTTTTCTTGCTTCACGGGCGCACATCGCCTAGTAAAACAAGCCCGTTTTCACAATGACCGGGTGATTCTCCATTATGCAAATATGTTCCGCTTCAGTTTGGTGGGCTTTTTGAGTTCTGGTGCGTTTTTGGGCCGCGCCTATTTTGACTATTTCTTTTCCATCGTTGCTTGCCTGATCATTTTAGAGAGAGTCGCACAGGAAAAATGGGCCGAAAGTCTTCAGGTCGATCCTGAGACGGTCGCGCAACTAGCTGAAGAGACGATCGAGACAGAGAATCGGATCCGGGTGAGACAATGAGGCCAAGCGCCATCGTCATGAACATGTTTTACACGGGAATAGGTATTGCCCGTAGCCTTGGCGAGCGTGGGATTCGAGTGATCGGTCTGACGGCTCAGCACGGTATTTACGGGAATTTTACTCGTTACGCGAGGATCGTTGCTTGTCCGGACTCGAGAAATGAACCGGCGGCATTACTGGCTTTTCTCTTGAGAATGGGGAAAGAGACTGAGAGCGGCAGTGTGATTTTCCCCACGCGGGACGACGATGTGCTATTCCTCGACCGATTTAGGCAGGAGCTGAGCCGATACTTCATCCTGACGGTGCCGGAAAGTTCTACCCTGAACGCTTGCCTGGATAAGTGGGAGACTTATCAATGGTCACGGCGCGCGGGTGTGGCGGCTCCAAAAAGCTGGCTAATCGACAGCGAACCGGACTTGCACAGGGTTTTTGAGGAATTAACTTACCCTTGCGTTCTGAAACCAGTAGCTTCCCATCACTGGCGTAAAGGCGACAATTGGGAGATTGTGGGGGGCCGCAAGGCGATCGGCATCTCTTCTCAGGACGAACTGCTCGCTGAATACACCGCTGTGGCTCGCGCCAACTGTCGGGCTCTGCTGCAAGAGATGGTTCCGGGCGGCGATGACTGCCTGGCCGTGGCCGCGTGTTATCTGGACCGGGAGTCAAATTGGGTGGCGGGCTTCACCGCAAAGAAGCTGGTGCAGGCCCCAGAGTATTTCGGTACGGGCTGCATCGTGCAGGCCGTGAATCGCCCTGAACTTTTTGAACCGACAAAGCGGCTTTTGCAGACTATGCGTTTCACCGGGATTGCAGAGGTCGAATATAAATGGGACGCGGCGATCCAAGACTATAAGCTCATCGAAATCAATCCGCGGCCCTGGGACCAGCACCGCCTGGGCGCGGCTTGCGGGGTCGATCTGGTTCATCTGGCTTATTGCGAGCATGCCGGACTGGCGATACCCGTTGTCGGGATTCAGTCCTCGACACCAAAGTGGATTGCGGAGGACACGTTTCTCATGGCCGTTTTTCAGTCCTTGTGGAGACGTGACGGAAAAGTCCTGTCTCTGTTCCGACTCGCGCGGGGCAAGCGAACCTACGCCATATGGTCCGCTAGAGACCCTGTGCCCTCAATGGCCTACTTGTTGGCGCGATTTCTCCCGGCCTTAGTCGGTGCCGCGGTGCGCGCTATCTGGTCCGCATGGAAAAGAACGATGATGTCTAAGACGTCGACCGAAGAGAAAGGTTTGCTCAAAGACACTCTTGTGGAAAAGGGAAAAAGCCGTGTCTAGTGTTTTCATGGCGTTCCTCGCATTGATCATGTTCTTTGCAGCGACGTCCAACTCCCCCAAATGGCAGGTGGAAACCGTCGACCAATCCGGAACCGGCATGTATTCTTCTTTAAGAATTGACAAAGCCGGGAACGTGCACGTGGCTTATGTCACCGATGACGAGAGTTATTCCCTCAACTACGCATTTTGGGACCACGCCCTTCAGCACTGGTTCGTGATGAACGTGGGCCGTAGCGCCAGCTTCTGCTCCTTAACGCTGGATTCGAAGCAGCGACCCCACATCTCCTGGGCCGACTTTGGGGGTGCCAGCGGGAGCAAGCTACGATACGCCTATTGGGACGGCCTGTCCTGGAAGAAACAAGCCATTCCACTCGATTCGGACATCATTGGTTACTACACCTCCATCGCTCTTGATAGTGCGGATCGTCCGAGCATCTCGTTTTACGAATACAGGGGAGTCAAATTAAGCGACACGAAGATCCGGCTTCGCGTTGTGAGATGGAATGGACAGTACTGGGAGGTAAAGACCATCGACGGGCAAGAGGGAAGCGGCAAGTTTAATGCCATAGCTATTGATGCCCGCGATCACATCCACCTTGCATACGCCAACGTTAGCTCCGACATTGCGGGAATGCGATATGCCTTCTGGGATGGAAAGTCATGGAGTACTGAAATCGTAGATGGGCCTGAGCAGAACCATGGAGGCTACGTGGGCCATTCGGCCTGTATCGCACTGGACAAAGACGGAAATCCCCACATTTCTTATGTGAACCAATCCACTCCTTCGGTCAAATACGCCGTTCGCAAAAATGGCCGTTGGGATATACAGACAGTGGATACAGTCTTAAATGTAGGGTACCCGGACCGGAATTCCATTGCTGTCGACGATGAAGGCAGACCCTATATAGGGTACTACGATGCTGCCCGGGGCATTCTGAAGGTGGCTCATCAAGAAGGGCAAAAGTGGCTAACAGAGACCGTTGACACGAATGCCTCGGGATTCACGAGTTCGATGCAGATCGACCAAGGATGGCTATGGATTAGTTATGCGGATCAGGCGAACCGTGCATTGAAAGTAGCCCGCCGGGAGGTGGTACCACCACATTTCTCTGATGGTATAACGCGCCGACCAGTCCAAAGGTAATTCACATCAAAAGGCGGGCCGTGCGATCTGCAAATGTTAAACTACGTCTGCACCAAGACCACATCTGAAGAAGTAAGATACAGAAAATGGCAGTGAAGGACCAATGGGTGGAAGGACCTTTTCACTTGAAGTTTTACTTCGGTGAATTCTTTCTTGGCTCGGTAAACTTCTGCGCCATGGTCCGTGACGCCTACTTCTCTCCACTGTCCGAAGCCGACCCGCTCTCGCAGCTGCCCGTGGAAGAACTAAAGCGAAAGACCGACGTCTTGTGTCTTCTCTCTTTCCCGGTTCAAAACAAGCTGCCTCGTGTCTCCTTCGCTAGTGATTCGATTCGTTATGTACCAGCGTTGTACCCGCGATACTATGTGGAAACGCGAGGAACTTTTGCCGAGTACCTGCAGAAATTCTCGGGCAAGACCCGCCGCGAGTTGCTTCGGCAAGTGCGCAAGTTCGAAAAAGATGATGGCGGCAAGATCGACTGGCGGGAATTCAAACACCCCGATGAAATGGCCGAGTTCCAGGATGTCGCACACAAGGTTTCCCAGAAAACTTATCAGGCAAGGCTTCTCAAGCTGGGGATACCAGACACGGCTGAGTATCTGCACGAGCTGCAAAAACTTGCGCAAGATGATCGAATCCGCGGATACATTCTGTATTTTGGCGGCTCACCCATTGTCTTCCATCTGTGCATTGTGCAAGACGGCATTCTACTCGGTCAGCAGATCGGTTATGACCCCGCGTTTGGAAAGTACTCACCGGGAACGATTGAACAGTATCTGCTGATCGAGCAACTTTTCATTGAAAAGCAATTCGAGCGATTCGACTTCGGCAGCGGAGAAAGCTCGTACAAAGAGTTCTTTGCGACTGGCAAAGCATTGTGCGCGGATGTCTTCTATTACCGCCGCAATGCGCGGAACCTGTTCATCGTAGCTATTCATACGGCGCTGACCGGTTTTTCAGACGCAACTGTGAAACTCCTTGAGCATTTGAAGCTCAAGAAGTGGCTGAAAGACTTCTTCCGTTTTCGCATTTCGGGCGTCAACTCCTAAGTAAGTTTGTGCATCGAAATGATTCAAGTGATCTGGGATGCCGAGAGGGTTATGCCCGGCTGCGATGCGGCAACAGGGAACTGAAGCCTGCCAGCCAACCTTCGAAGTCAATGTCTGTAAGGTCCATCGAGTCCAAGAGCCTGGGCAGGAGCAGGAGCTCGCTTTGGCGGGTAGCCAAACCATACTCACACGTCGTCGCCGAGCGAACCTGTTCGGCTCGCAGCCAGGGCAGAAACTCGTTTCTGTATTGCCCGTTCGGATAACAAAAGTGAGTTGTCTGATTTCCAATTTTCGTGGCGATCCACTGCCGGTTGTCGCGGATCTCTCGGATGAACAGCGCTTCGTCAAGCGGCGTCCGATGGCGGTGGGTATGTAACTGGACGTCGATTCCCCCCACTGCAATTTCGGTGAGTTGTGGCGGTGTCATTAGTTGCAACATTCGCAGACGCAGGATCTCCGCATAGTCAACGTCTAGTTGAGCGGCAATGCGGGCAGCCAGTTCGTCGTCCTGGGCGGGCGAGTAATCCTGATTGCGGGCAAACTCGTAAAATTTGGTTACTGCACACTCCCGATTTGCAAGACTGGATAAATCGAATGTACCTGAAACTCCAAACGGTGCGCCATCCAGCTTATGACCGCTCCCGCGCCAGAAGAGATAACTCAACACCAGGTTGAAGACCGGGTACGGATAGTCAGCGTAGTAGGTTGTCTGGTATACCGTAGCTGGAAAACCGTACTCGCGCAATACCGGAAAGGCCTTTTCATGAAAATCATGAAAACCATCATCGAACGTGATGACCACGCTCTTGGGCGGCAGAATACCGCCGGAAAGCATTTTCGTGGCTTCATTGAGCGGCAAAACCGTATACCCCCCCGAGGCCAGGATCTCCATGCGGCTGCGGAACAGAGCGGGCGTAACAAACAGGGATCTCCACTGGTGCTCGTCCTTCAGGGACAGACCGTGATAGCAGAGGATGAGCAGCCGTTGTTGACGCCAGCGGCTGGCAGCAACTAAGCGAAAGACACCTGAAAACTTGCCAATCGCCAGGGTGCCGTCCTTCAGAAGCTTGAGCATGGGTCATCTAAATACATAAATATGCGCTTTTTAGTGGTATCACGAAGCCATTTCGAGAACGCCGCATCAGTGTGACAAACTTCTGGCTGCCCTTTGCTCTCATCGCCGCTGGATACCGCAGGCAGTCACCAAAAACTGGAATCCCAACTGTTAATCTCAAGCAAATAACGGACCAAGCTATTATTATAGTTTCGCTAGGATCCAGTCGGCAATGGTGTGCCGGCGGCGTTCGGCCAAGGAGGTGTCCCATTGAAATTGATTGAAGCCCTATCTCTCGTGCAGAGGGCGAATCAAACCGATCCCCCCTTCCCAGTCACATTGATCTGTGGTTTCACGCCCCAGCCCTTACTCACTTTTCTGGCGGCCCATTTACAGCCGCGATTGCCTGGACGCCGGGTTGAGATCCGGGAGGGGCGATTCGGTGACCTAATAGGCAATCTAAGACGCTATGTTTCCGAGCCAACCGGGCCCGCGGCCGTGGTGCTGGAATGGGCCGACCTTGACAGCAGGCTCGGCTGGCGGCAGCACGGCGGTTGGGGGCGCGCACGAGTGGCCGATATCTGTGCGCTCGTACAGCGCCACTTCGATACGATTCAAGAGCTGCTGGCTGCCACCTCCGGATTGGGTGTGGTGGTTGTGTCTCTGCCGTCGGTAGCGGCAGCGCCGGTGGAGCCCGTACCAGGCTGGCAATACGGCGAACTGCAAAGCCGGCTCGATGCAATGGCCTTGTCGTTTGCAGCCGAGCTGGCGTCCGTTCCGCATCTACGATTCGTGAATCCGCAGCGCCTCTCCGCAAGTTCTCCACAGCACCAACGCCTCGACGTCAAGACGCTGAACCAGGCCGGGTTTCCGTACCGACTGCCCCACGCCGATGTCTTGGCCCGCCTGTTGGCGCTACTTCTACACCCTCCGGCGCCCCGCAAGGGCATCATCACTGATTTGGACAACACACTCTGGTCGGGGATTTTAGGGGAGGTCGGTGTGGAAGGAGTGGCCTGGGATTTGGAACATCACGCGGCGCAGTATGGCGTCTATCAGCAGATGCTCCAAAGCCTGGCTTATTCCGGTGTACTGGTGGCCGCGGCGAGCAAGAACGATCCCGCTCTGGTCCGGTCGGCTTTGGAACGCCCGGACATCCTGCTGCGTTCCGATTCTGTGTTCCCGCTCGAGGCCCACTGGGGCGTCAAATCGGAATCCGTGACGAGGATTCTGCAAGCCTGGAACATTTCCGCCGACAGTGTGCTGTTCATCGATGACAGCGCTCTGGAGTTGGCTGAGGTCCAGCAGGCGCACCCCACTCTGGATTGCCGCCAATTTGTGCCGGACCCGAACCGCGTGTCAGACCTTGTGTCTGAGCTCGCGGATCTTTTCGGCAAAGCATCCGACTCCGAGGAGGATAGGCTGCGGTTGAAGAGCCTTCGCGTCGTTGCGGAGGTGCGAGCAGAAAACGGTGCGCAGCAGTCCCTCGAACAGGTGTTGGCGGGCGCAGAAGGCGTCCTGACCATTCTAGCGGTTACATATCCTCCCGACCCGCGCGCCCTCGAGTTGGTGAATAAGACGAACCAGTTCAACTTGAACGGCTGCCGCTGGAACGAGACCGAGTGGCTGCAATATTTGCGCGGCCCGGACCGCCTGGTATGGATGGCCTCATACACGGACCGTTTCGGCGCCTTGGGAAAGATCTCCGTGCTGGCGGGACGCTTCATTGGCGAGGGTGAACTGGAGGTGGACATATGGGTACTGAGCTGCCGGGCGTTCGGCCGCCGCATCGAGTATGCCCTGCTGGATGCCCTGTTCCAGCGGCAGGGAGTGCGGCGTCTCCATTTTCGCTTCCAGGCGACCGAGCGAAATGGCCCTTTTCAGGAATTCTTGAGCCAGTTGGCGGAACCTGTTTCGGCAGGAACGGTGGCATTGACTGCCACCGAGTTCACAGAGCGGAAGTTGGCGAGTTACATGGGTGTAAAATGATCGGATGGATCCGACTCGCCAACGCCTGATCGCTTGCTTTACCACCGTGTTTCCACAGCTTGCCGCAGTTGAGGTGCCTCTGGCGACGATCGATACCACAAAGAGTTGGGACTCCACCCACCACTTTCTGCTTGTGCAGGTCATCGAGGAAGCGTTCGGCATCCAAATCCCTGAGGAAGTGATTGGCGAGATGGTTTCCTTTGCCGGGATCGAGGACTATCTGACGCGAGAGAGCAAGGTGCTGTGAGTGTTTCCGTTCTGAGCGTCCAAGAGCGGATCGAAACTGCTGCGCAGGCGTGCCAGCAGAGCCTTGCGGCCGATTCCCTAGCGTCAAGCGTCGGCCGCCTCGGGATGCTCGCAGAGCCCGAAGCTGCTTTTCGCCTTCTGAGCCAGATCACCGCCGATCCGAGGAGTCGTGTGGGGATGGCCAAGCTGTGTGCCTCCATTCCGGGCGACGCGGGCCAGAGCGAGATAGAACGGACCCTTCTCCTGCTGGCGTCCTTGCACTCGCTTCCGCAGGTGCCAGGGCTGGCGGTGAGCGACCGCGTCAAAGACTTATTTGCCGACGAATTCCGGTTCTTCGCCGATCCACCGGCTAATTGGAAGCCAAGCTTTCGTGTCGACGACGTGCGGTTTTGGGAGATGGCACGCATTGCGACGCTACGCCGATTTCCGGCGGGTCAGTACCACTGGCAAATCTCGGGTTTCCCACGCTCTTGGCTGACCCAGGTGCGCCAGCCATGGCGCGTGCTGGCCCATTTGATCAGAGAGATCGGCGGATTCGGGCCAGTTTTTGAGCTGCATCTAAACGATCGACGCAAGAACCGGGTGATATTGCTGGAGAAGGAATCGCACTTCTCCTACTACCGGGCAGCGCGTTCCATGGAAAAGCAGCCATCCATTCGAGGTTTGATGACGGAGTCCTGGATGTTTTGCGAGAGCACCGGCCGAGTTTCGCCCCACCTGGCGTGGATGACGAAGACGCCGCTTTCTGCTGGCGCCCTCTTTGCCGATTTAGGTGTGGCTCCGATGGATTCGGGTTTTCTTGTCGGCAGTGAAGAACGGCGCAGGTCATATGATATAGGGCGTTACCGGCCGAGAAATATATGCGTTCTTTGGCCCCGGAAGCATCTTTTGGCTTGGGCTGACCAACATCCCGAGTTTGATCAATGAAGGCGAACGGCCAGCCACTCGGCCTGTCAAGACAAACAGATGTCGAGGAGCCAATTTCGCTTAGTCACGAAGGGGTACCCGTGACCGATTCGTGTCCAGCCATTTGACCGTCTGCTCCGGCGTAGAGATTTCTCCTGAGAGCAGAGACAGGATGAGGTCTCTGGTCAGCACAGCATTGAAAGGTGCGTCGTAGCGAATACCCTCGTGCTGCCCGGGTAACTTCAGTAAAAACGGGATCACCGGCCGTTCACTCCCCGGGGGAGTGAAGTTACTGTTCTTTTCCGGGGTAGACTGCGGCGCTCCCTCCGACATGTAGCGCAAAGAGTGATCCGTGCTTACCAACACGGTCGTGCGATCCCACATGCCCGCTTTCTCCATCGTTGATCTGAGGCCGTCAAAGGTCTTATCCACGAGTTGGAGGTTATCAAAGTAATTGCCACCAGGCTCCAAGCGCCCGGTAAGAGACTTATAGATAGAGTAGTGGTGGGGTATCGGGAAGTGCAAGAAGATCAGCCCCAAATCAGGGTCGCTACTGAACCGCAAAGCGGCGCTGTAGATCGCCTGATACTCGGAAATTTCATGCACACTGCGAGGTGGAATGGGCACGTAGGCCAGTGTTGAATACTTCAATCCGAGTAGCTGTATACCTGGGAACCTGGCAAGCGCGTTACGGGGGAACATGATCATTGTGTCGAAAAAGCTCCCGATCGCTGGAGGGCTCATCGAAATGAATATCGTTTCGAGGCATGACTCCGCCGGAGCCCAAAAACAGTTAGACACGCTGTCATTGAAGAGACGGCAGTATGGGTAATACCAACCGCTGATCGCACTATTGATGCCGCGATTCCGTAGTATCGAGAATATGTCGAGCTTGTCCGGAAAGGGCTCTCTCGTTCCGTCCAACATCGTAAGGCTGAGCCTGTCCACCCCACCCACCTTGACCTGGCTCACAGTCCTGCCCAAGAGAAGGGATGGTATTGCAATCAGCGTGTCTCGCGCGCTTCGGTGTGCGTGGGTTGCAGAAATAGACTCCATCTTGAATCTTTCCAGGTTGGGTAAAGGCACGCTGGATGGTCGCGCATCGAAGGAGAGATATTGGTCAAATTCATCGAAAACAATCCACAGGACCCTTCGCGGCGCATGTCCCGGTAACCGGCTTACGGATACTGGTTCCGTATACCTGCTGCCAGTGAATATGTGTGTCACGGCAGAACCTATTTGGATAAGCAAGAGCGGCCACATCACCATGACAAGAATCGCTACGGGGCGAAATAGGAGCGTGTGCCAAAATGCGACGGCGATTCCGATCGCGCACAAGGCAGCCAACACGAAAGGATTCGCAAGGCTGAAGAGTCCAGATTCTGTGCGGAACAGGTTAAGCGGCACAACCAGGGCGTAGAGAAATCCCAGGGCCATTATCCGCGGGGCCTTGGGGCTCGATGAACGGCTAATCCACAGGTAAACGCCCCATAGGGCCAGCGCAACGAGGAAGATATCCGCGAGAAGAGCGCCGAGATATCGGAGAGCGATGTCTGCCTTCACAGGGGGACTTAGGAAAAAATCGAAATACCTGCTGTCGATCTGTCGCCATGCACTGAGAAAGCAAAGGTTCGAGAACGACAGGCAGACGAAAAACGCTGATTTCCGATACCTCGGGGACGTCCATGGCTCAACCGCTCTCCGCGTTGGCGAGACATCCCCGTTCTTGGCTTTCAACGTTCCAGGCGTGTTAGGCATTCTCATTCACTCCGACTGCACCTTCAGCCAAGCTTCAGGTCAGGGGACCTCAGTAACAGGATGTCGAGAAGGCTGGAACAAGTTTCGCCCTGCTTGCGACTGGAGGTTGCATGATCATCGAAACTGCTATTCTGCTGGAATTTGTCGCGCGTTAATGCGTTGCGTTTACGTTTATGGAGGGCACTCGTCTCAATCGCACTTGAGATCGCGGTTACTCCAAACTCGCAACATGTGCTAATGACCGAAAACGCGACGGCGTTACTCAAGCTGGTTATGACATATGAAAGTATGCGTCCTTCACGGCCACAATTGCTTGCCCTTCTCCGTCCGAATCGCGGGCCCACCAGCCGGCGCTTTAGAAGCATACCATATGCGCGGAATGCTTGGCTCGAGAGTCTTATCTCATGCAAGATGAGCCTGAAGCGGGGATCGGTTTCTCATACAAGATGAGCCTGAAAGGAGCGATCGGCATGCTAGGGATTGAAAAATCAGCATGCAGGATGGAGAACGTCTGCGCCTGGAACAGATCCAGGCGTTTCTGGAAGCGAGTGAGGAGCTTCGGTTTGAGGCCAGCGATCGGCGGGAGTTTTACGAGTGGGTGGGGCGGACTTGGCTCTACTTTCGGTGGCCCATCTGTATCGACTGCGGGAAACACGGGACTATCGAAAACGCCGCGTGGTGTGCCAGCCGGCAGACGGTGCTATCTGCGTGTGGACACCGTCCATCAAGGCGATGATCTGGGCGGGAGCAAAGGCGTTTATCACATCAATGCTGTCGATGAAGTGGCGCAATGGGAAGTGGTGGCAGCCGCCCCGCAGATCTCTGAGGCGTGGCTGATCCCGGCCCTGGAGGCGACGCTGGCCCAGTTTCCGTTTCCGATTCGCGGATTCCATTCCGACAATGGCAGCGAGTTCGTCAATCACACCGTGGCCAAGCTGTTCAACAAGCTGCTCATTGAGCAAACCAAATCGCGGCCGCGGCGCTCCAACGACAATGGATTGGCCGAATTCAAGAACGGCGCCGTGGTGCGCAAGCACATGGGCTATCTGCATATTGGCGCGCGGCGATCGAACGATTCTATGAAGAACACTTCAATCCGTATCTAAACTTTCACCGGCCGTGCGGAGAGCCAGAGCTGGTGGTGAGCAGCAAGGGAAAGCTCCGACGCGTGTATCGGTGGTACGCGACGCCGTGGCAAGTGCGGCAGGTGCCCGGAGTGGCGGGCTACCTGAAGGCTGAGATGACCATCGCAGCTCTGGACTAACAGGCTCGAAAGCAAAGCGACACCGAGGCCGCCGAACACATGCAAGTTGCCAAACGGAAGATGTTCGCCAGCTTTCACCACCGCACGAGCGCATGAATACGGAGGGCCATGGAAATGCCGTCTGATGGACAACGAGGAAACCAAAGGCAGGTTTCCCTCGTTGCCCACCGCCCTTGGAAATCGCAGAGCGCGATTTCCACATGTCCACCGACCCGGCGACGCGTGGAAAAGTGGAAAACCAACAACAGGTTTTCCACTTTCCCACTCGCAATTTTTCTCTCTCAACACCAAACTCAAGAAAGGAGGCCTCTAGCGGCGCTTCGCTTCGCTCGCGCCTTCAGGCTCATTCTTCATGAGAAAATGCTCGAGCTCCGGGGTAGTGTCCTACTTTTAGGACGCTACCCGGCTATTGAGGCGGCCGTTAAACCGATACATCTAAACTAACTGTCTGCCTGCCAAGGTTTTACAAGAGAATCGTGCCCGGAAGGAAATACAGAATTGCTATCTCCTGCTGACTTGACGCCAAAGTTCGTATGGTCATACTATCTGTAGTACGGGTTATTTAGTAGCAGTTTCTAGGCTCGCCTGAAATCGAGCCAGTCGCGCCACGGGCACCTGCGCCTTTAGATAGCGTTTGAATTGTAAGTTACTCAGAGGAAGGAGTTCGCAGCCTAGGTGCGCACAATCTTAAAATATGAAACAAGCTGAGTCCCTGAAATACGTGAAGAGGGTTTTTTTTGTTTTCGGCACTCTTTTTGTTCTGCCGGTTTGGGGAGCCCTTAATGTACCTTTGACGGTTCAGGAAGCGTTATACGGGGGGGGATCAGCCGGCGTTACCCGCACGAATGAGCCATTTTGCATGGGAGTTCCGTTGGCTGATTCGGCGGGCGTCACCAGCACGAGCGTTCTGGGCTTGGATGGGGCAGCGGTCGCCCAATTTCGACTCCTCGGCGTTTGGCCGAGTGGGAATTACAAGTGGGTGAAGGTCTGCGGGATCGTTCCCAGCCTGGGGGCGGGCAGCACGGTGACGGTGACGCTGACCGACGGAGGGGGTAATTTCGGCGGCTCGGATTTGGCGACCGACAACGGCCCCACGATCACTGTGGCGACCGGAACGGCAACTTTCACGATCAAGAAGGCGAACTTCAACGTGATCGATTCGGCAGTGGTGAGTGGTACCACTGTTGTCACCTCCTCTTCTTCGGCAACTCGCGGCCTGATCCTCACCGGTCCGGATCCTCTGGCAAGTTTTCCCGCCAACGTCACTTGTGGCACGTGCTCCACCGTTTACTCTTCGGCGAATGATTCCGGCTCAACCGCTTCCATTGAGGAAAACGGCCCCGTGATGACCGTTATCAAGGCTATCGGCAATCACATAGATGCTAGTGGCCATCCGTACATGCACTTCACGGTTCGCATGACGTTCTACAAGAATCAGAATTCCGTAAAAGTAACTACCATTCTGCGCAACGCTGATTACAACACATCCGCAACACCTTCTCCAGATGCCGCCGGAAATACTTTCAACACTGCGTACAAAGGACTGCAATCCTACGAACTAAGGATCTCTCCCAATATCATCGGCAAGCTCAACTATACGATCGCCACGGACAATATGCCGCAAGCCGGAACGTTGAATCAAGCCGGCGGAACAGATTCGGCGTACATCTATCAAGGCCAAACCAACTTCATGATAAATCATGAAAACGGCGATCCTTCATGCCCCTACCAGTCTGCATGCGCGAACACCTATACTTCGGACGCTGGTTACACTGTCTACAAAAACACGGCGCAGATTGCCAGCGGTGATGCCAGCAGCATCGTGGGTGGTTGGGCTGACATCAGCGACAGTGGCGGAGTGGGGATTGAGATCGGCGTTTATCAAATGGCGGCGTATTGGCCGAAGTCCCTCGAGTTTGACCGTGGAGGCACCGACGTCCGGATTGGGATTTGGCCTCGTCAAAATAGTCAACCGATCTATCAGGCATGGCCCGCATGGAGCATTCACGACCTGTTCCTGAACTTTCATCCAAGCGCGCCCGCTTCATTGTCGAATGAGTTTCTAAAGTTCCAGCACTATTTGGTGGCGCGTCCCTCAGTGGGCTATGTCAATGCCACGAACGTCTTCCCGTATCCCATCGTTGACCCTGTAGTGGAGGACAACTATTACAAGGATGTCGCCGCTAAAGCCAGCCCCGCTGTGACCTTAAGTTCGTTATGTTGGAATGGAAATACCCCTTGTACTCCGGATCGCGATGTTGGCGATCAAGTCCTCGAAGGGTCCGCAATGAATGTGACGGTCACGCGTAGCTATGGCTGGGGGGGGGCTGGCCCGCTTAATCAGGAAGAATTCCGGTGGGCGGATCTGCAGAAGTTTCTGCAACGGGGGTTTACGGGGAGGTGGCTGAATTCGGCTCACTTCTACCGATTCCAATCAGAGAAGGCCTGGCCTCATGCCGATGGAATATCTCCCACCGACAGTACACCGAATCATTTCGCTTGGCGAGAGAGACCTCATGCGGGAGGCTCCGGCGCCGAATTGGATGGAGAAGGCCATCCCTCCGTGGCCTGTGGTCAGAATTCAAAATGCGGCTTACTAGCGAATTCATCCAAGTCTTTTGTTTCCTGGGTGACTCTGGACCTGCTGCATACTCACTGGTACGGGCAACCCACGTATTACTTCATGACAGGTGACGAAACCATCCGTGATGCCATGGTGTCCATGAAGGACTTTTACATGAACATGGACACCTATCAGGCGGCGGCGTTTAACTCGTTCGTCATCCCTAGAGCCCTGGGAATCGAACTACTGGGGGCCTCGCGATTTTCCGACTATCTGGCCAGCCTGGGTGATCCCGACAGCGCGGTCGTGTTGAACCAGCCCGTGAATGTTTTCAACACGAGATTGAAGCCGGACGTTTGTGTGAGCGGCTATCCCTCCGGCTGCACGCTGCCACCTCTCAATGCGGCGGCGAGCCCCTCCGACCCGGTTGGCATCAGCCGTGTGCGAGGAATGCAGTTGGGTGGCAGAGGCCAGGGGTGGTGTCCGCACGCAACTGGGCCTAATAATTTCAGGGTGCAAGAAGCCTTCCAGACCTCTATTTTGATTGAGGGATTGCTATCGCTTCGCAAGACTATGGGGCCTACATGGTCAGATTTTGGGCTAGCGCAGGATCTGGCCTATGGTCTGAGTCAGTGGTCATTGCTTGAGTCATACAATGACGACGGCACTAACAATTGGCAAGGTGCATTGAACGCGCACGGGTACTCGCTCTACAACGGATTCAGATATGTGGTATGGGCCGACTTCGCCAACGTGTGCCCTGCCGGAACGGTGGAGAAGGTCGGAACCATGGACCAGATGGGGAGCCACGTGTACGACCACTATAGCGAAGCCACCACTGGCCAGGGTGTATGGTTCAATTTCTACGCACAATACCTGACCAAGGGCACCACCGACTGGGAACGGCAAATGAGGACCCAGATGATTCAGGTGGGCTATCACCGGTCCGCATGGCCGGCCGACTTCGGCAGCTATCAGCTCGGGATTCTGATCGATGCGATCAAGAATCCGACAAACGTTGTGCTTCAGGATATCCCGTACGCGATTCAAGACAACGGGGGGGGCTCCTACACGCTGACTTGGACTGTCCCGAGTGGAGTGCAAAGTTACCGGATCAAGTGGAGCCCGAAGATCATTGCGCCATTTACAGGACTGCTGAATTTCGACAATCTTTATTCCAATACCTTCGGGCTGAGCCCAGATCAATACGCCACTTGGTTCGGAGCGAACGGGGTCAGTGAGCCAGAGCCCGCTACGCCTGGCCAACCACAGAGCTTTACTCTCAACACGGGAACGGCCGGGCTCAAAACACAGAATTTCAGCGTGAAAGCTTACGTCGCTGGCGGAGGAACCGGCGGGCCAGGGGCGGCGGCGATTCTTGCGCTTGTGAGCGGGAATGGTCAGACCGGTGCGGTGAGCCAGCAACTTGCCAATCCGTTTACAGTGGAGGTCACCGATGCCGATGGTAATCCAGTTCCGGGAATCAGCGTTACTTTCACGGTCATCGGCGGGGGTGGAACGCTTACCGCGACGAAGGTGACTACCAACAGCGTGGGGTTAGCTTCGAGCACATTGACGCTGGGGCCGAGCAGTGGAACAAACACCGTTGTCGCAGCGTCAGCGACCCTGGCCGGTAGTCCGGTTACCATAACCGCGACGGGTACGACCTCAGCAGCCGGTCCGGCTGCTAATCTGGTTCTCGTGAGTGGGAACACTCAGACTGGTACAGTGGGGCAGCAACTAGCGAGCCCATTTACGGTGAAGGTGGCCGACGCGACCGGAAATCCAGTTTCAGGAATTAATGTCAATTTCGCGGTAACGGCAGGAAACGGACATCTGGTTGCAACGATGGTTGCGACCAACAGCGCCGGGTTAGCTTCGACTACTCTGACTTTGGGAACGAGCGCGGGAACAAACACAGTAGTAGCAACATCGGGGACACTAACTGGAAGTCCGATTACATTTACCGCGACAGCCGTGGCGACGGGCAAGGCAAGCGTTTCCTGGAGCCAACTACCTTCAATCGTTGGGCGGCCTGGCACGAATGGATGGTTTACATTACCTTATGATCCCGTTTCGCAGCAGACCATCATCTACGGCGTTCCGGCAGGTTCGGTGAGTATCTATTCGTCGGACATATTCTTTTACAATTCCAGCAATGACACATTCACACATTTAGGTGGCACCGGAAGCATGATCGATGCTTGTCACGATGACATACCTACACAACCAGGAGATCGTCACCCCTACGGACAGATGGCCATTGACTCGAAGCGGAATGTTCTTTGGTTGTACGGAGGTGTATGCAATGGAGCGGTTCGGAAGGACATGTACTACCTGACATTGAATCCCAATCCGTTGAATGACCTTTGGCACCAGGTCACTCCCGCACACTTCCCGGCCTCAATCATTGCATCCGCGCTGGTGTATGATCCCGATGATGATGTGCTATTTGCCTTTGGCTACGACCTTGGGGCGAACGTGAATGATAATTGGATTTATTGTCGAACGGCCGAGAATTCGCCGCCCGGGATTCCAACATCCAAGCAAAGAACCGCTGGATGCACCAGTGCGGACGATTGGAATCTTATTAGCGTAGCTAACAGCATCCAGCCAGTGGCGTCGATGTATACCGGCATCTTTTATGACGCTGTAACGAAGAAAGTACTTTTGTACGGAGGTCAAACCAGCGGCGGGGTCAAGCAAAACCAAACATGGGCATATGACGTCCCCACAAAGACGTGGGCCCAGAAAGCATTATCCACCACTTCGCCGCCCATCACGCAGGATCCTGTGCCGGAGCCTGCACTAGCGTACAACACGGCAACGAATAAGCTCATGTATCACCTGACCGTCGGGCCGGGAGCCCCTGCGGATTATCAATACGATCCGGTTGCCGACACCTGGACGAAATTGGCTTCAACCGGCGGCGCCACGCTCCAGCAAACTCTCGCTTACGATTCCCGGAATAATGTCCTGGTAGGATGGAAGCAAGGCTACGGATATGAGTTGTGGAAAGGCACTCTGACAGGGTCGGGAGGTACAGGTTCGAAGTCTTGCGATTTGAACGGTGACGGCGTTATTAACGTCCAAGATGTTCAGCTTGCAGTCAACCAGGTATTAGGAATTATTCCCTGCACGAGCGCTGATTTGGTTGGTAATGGCGCTTGTACTGTCGTCGATGTGGAAAGAGTTATCCTGGCCAGCTTTGGGGGGACCTGTAGAATAGGACCGTAGACGTTTAACGCTGCCTAAGATTTACGCACGGGCTCACGTGCTGCCTTATACTCGCCGCGGCTCCAGCGACTCTGGCAGCCTCCGGCGGCTGTGGAGCCTTGCGATGTTATCGCGACGAACGATAGAACATCAACGTAGCCTCAATATTGACTCCCACTCAGTCCCATAGCTTAGTATCCGCATAATGGTCTTCGAATAGCCCGGCGTGATCGTCACTGATCTCCAGTTCCACACCGCTCAGACCCTGGCACTTCACCCGCACGCAGAACTCTTTCCAGCTGCTCCGGTATTCGCGGTTCCACTTGAAGTTCACTCACAACAGTATTGGAATAGATGATAAAGCCTTCACCCCGACGAAGCGGCACAAAAAGCGCATCTTTCTCCAGGGTGGCGGAGTAGACCGGGTTATAGTAGATCACCTGGATTTCCCGGGGCTCGTGCACCAATGAGTTTCGTATATTGGCAACTACCTTTTCCATAACGGGGAGGTCGAAGGGGTAGTAGAAGTAGAGAATCAACGGACCAGGTGGAAGTCGGTACTCAGCCGCGTCCACGCATGTTGAAGTCACGTTCTCGCAGGCACGAAATCGAACGCGGCACTTCTCAATATTGTGGACAGCAATTTGGTGCAACATTGGTGACAACTCGACACCAATTATCGCTCTAAAGGGATATTCGGCCGCCAGCAACAAAATTCGTCCCTTTCCTGAACCGATATCCACAAACGTGAACTCCTCGTACCGACCATCCAAAGCGGCTATCATTTCACGAAACGCCGGCGCAGGGGTTGGTTCGTAGCGTCCCGCGTAGATCTGATGGATGCCATGCACGTCAAGGTCTCCCTGTTCCACCAAACGGCAGGTGTCGACGCCCCACTCGATGTCGAATGCGTTAGAAGTATTCCGCCTCGAATTTGGGAACGGCGATCGAAGTAAGTACCAACAGTTCCTTAGTACAAGATTAATGGTGCCTAGGTACCCGTCTCTGCGCAGCGCCTTGGTAAGCTTTCTTTTAATGCTGCCCGCCGTCCGGCTTAGTGCAACGAAAAGGCTCACGCTACCGGCTCCCGGGGCTCGCCGTGTTGAGCCATCAAAAACTCCCTGAAGCGGTTGATACCCGCCAAGAGTCCGACTCTCGGTTCAAATCCGAAGAAGTCTCGCATTTCGCTAGTAGATCCCCAGAACTGATTGCTCTCGTGAGCGACACCTTGTTTGTCGATGGACACTGGACCCGCTCCCAGAGCTTCGCCCACTCTCCGTACCAGCTCTTCTATAGTCAGGGGGTGACCACCGGCCAAGTTTACCGTATCGTTCCAATGGTTGCCCATGAGCATGCGCTGAATAGCCTCGACGGCGTCGACGACATACATCGCATCAATAAGGTTTTGTCCGCCGCCGTAAATAACATAACTCAGCTTGCCTTCAAGAGCAAAATTCCGGATTAGACGTGTGTAGATCTTATGAGGAGCTTCGTAAGGTCCATAAGCTCCAAAAAAACGGACAATCAGAAAGTCCTCGATCGATCGCCTTCGCTGGCTGAAGAACTGAACGTACCGCTCGCAGGCCAACTTTGAAATTGCGTATGGCAAGGTAGGCGCAAGCTGGGCGCGCGGGCGAACCTCGCCACTCATCCCGTCATAGACGGCACCAGAAGAAAAATAGACAAATCGACGGCCGCGGAGTCGTTCTAACAGATGCAGCAACGGGCAGACATTCTTTAGCAGGTCCTGCTCCGGCTCCTGAACTGACCAGGGAATATCGACTTTCCCGGCCAGGTACAAACAAGATTCCCAATCTCGCCCATATTTTCGAATCAGTGTTGTCACTTCATCCGGATTTCTCAGATCACATCGAACCGGCGTTACATTGGGTTTCATTGCCCGGCAAACAAACCCCGGAAAGCTGAGATCGTTACAGTAGAGTGCTAGAATCCGCCACTCATTCGGCGCGGCGAGAATGAAATTCCTCCCCAGAAAGCCTGATGCACCGGTCAGGAGAAGGTCCACGTTGAATAACCCTTTCTCCAGTATTAGTCAACTTTCCTTCTATACCACTGAATCGTTCTTAGTAATCCTTCTTCAAGATCGACTTTCGGTTCGTATCCCAGCAACTTTTTGGCCTTGTCGATACTGGGCACGCGTAGTTCAACATCCGGTTGGTCCCTGGCCTCGAATCGAATCGCCGAGTTCGAGCTACTAAGCCGGATCACTTCACGGGCGAGATTGTAAACGGTGATCACGCTTCGTGGATTGCCAATATTGAAGGCTTCTCCGACCGCCTCTGGCCGGGTGAGAGCCAGGATAACGCCGTCGATAATGTCGTCCACGTAGCACCACGCCCGGATCTGACTGCCGTCATTGTGAATGACGATCTCTTCGCCGCGCAGAGCGCGAACCACAAACGCATGAATGGCACCCAGCCCTACCTGCTGTGGACCATAAATATTGAAAGGGCGGATGGAAACAGTTGGCAGTCCGAACTCCTTGTAGTAGTTGTGTGCCATATGTTCGGTCGCCAGCTTGCTCACCGCATAGGTCCAGCGAATTTCACCGATCGGCCCGAGGCTGGTTACGTCCGCCTCCTGGACACGAAAGGCATAGCTTCCGAATACTTCGCTCGTGGAAAAATCGACCAGCCGCTCGACTTTGTGCTGCTGCGCCGCCTCTAGCACATGGTATGTGCCAAGGAGGTTCACTTTCATCGTCAAGACGGGATGCTTCATCACGGTGTCGACGCCGGCGATCGCGGCCAGGTGCACCACGATCTGACATCCTTTCATAGCATCCAGGACAGCCTGGTAGTCCAAGACATCACCCCGAACGAAGGAGACATTTCTGTGATCCAGCAACTCCGTGTAGCGGAGCGCGTTGCGATGCTCGTTGTCGAAAATAACGATCTCGTTGTCTTTCACCAGACTGGAGCACAGTGTCGTGCCTATGAAGCCAGCTCCGCCACTCAGGAAGATCCTTTTACCGGTCACACTCATTCGTTCTTTAGTCTCCTATTCTCGTGAAGACGAAACCCGCGCGCGGGTATTTTGCCTCCGGTACCTTATTATCGCTCATGCCGTATCCAATGCCGGACGGCGCGGTTCCTTCACGGTTCTCAGTATTGACTGTCGCCGTCGCCGTACGAGAGGCTGGCTTTGCCATCGGGAAAAATGGGGGCACAGCCGTCAAGTGCCCGGCCGATGAACGGCTGCCGTGGGGCGCTGCCTGACGTAAAGCCCCTAGCCTCGAGAAGGTCCCGGTACACGTAGCCGCGGACCGCCCACAGGTTCAACTCCTGGCACCCTGCAGCATAGGACTCGGCCGCGGCCGTGAGCTGCGATAACGCCTCCTCGTCGATTGCGTGGAGATCCAGGATATGACCTTTGCGGTATCCATTAGGTTCTTGCCAACGCTTCAGAACAACGTAACCGGCCCACTCGTCTCCATTAGCAATCACATACACCGTGTACGGCGAACCGGGCCTGCCACAAAACCGCCAGTTCATCCAGGGGGCATTCTTCTCCAGACAGAAGGTCAGCGGTTGAGCTATCCGACCGTAAAATAGATCGAACTGCTCGGGAAACTGGGTCACCTCCTGGCAATCGTGTTTTTGGGCGGAAGGCGATGCCTTGCGCAGGCAATCCAGAAAACCGAAGTCGACCCATTTCATCAAGGTTTTGTGAACCCGGTAGGCTTGAGTGTTGGGCGGGCCAACGACGAGTTGCACGCCCCGGGACGCCTCCTCCCGCAACGCGTGGGTGGAGAGCGCGACAAAAGACATTCCGTCCCGGTGAGCCGGATTCAGAACGAGATGATGCGCATAAGCGGCCGCAATACTCGTCCCGCGCATGCGTAAACAAATCGGCGCAAAGCCGAACGTGCCGACAATACTTCGCGTCTGCTCCGATACGGCAAGATAAATACGACTGGATCCGAGCGGATTACCATGCGCGAACCATTCCCAGGTCAGCTGGTCGATGGGCGTGCGGAACGTCTCATTCAACAGGGCCACGATGCGAGGCGTATCCTTGCGGGTGGCCACGCGGAAGCGGAGTGCCGGCGCGCCAGGGAGTGTACTCCGCTCGCCTAATTGTCGTTCTTCAGAGGCCGTTTCTTTCATCGCATCCATTTGGAGCTGCCGCGGCCGTCGAGCTAGTGAACGAGTTCACGATAACTCCTCAACTGCACGCCGGCCTGTTGCACCATCCGTTCAAAACCGGCTGAGGCCAATAACTCGTACTCGCGCCGGTAATGCTCGTCATCATACCCGACATGTACCATCAGTTCGTTCCATCCGGGCTGAAAATCTTTTGCGGCGTAATCCTTCCACCCATACACGAACGTGTCTGGATAGGCGATGTTAAGCCGCTTAAGAACATCGAGCGACTGGCGGAGGAAACTGTCATCCCAGAAGCACGAAGGGGTTCTGGGCAAGATCCAATCCCTGGTCACGCGCAGCGTTTTCAATCCATGTGCGGCTGCTACCTCGACGACGACTGGAAACACCTCGGGCAGAGCGTGAAAATGCCTATGCCCATCCATATGGCCAAACTCGAGCCCCAGTTCCCTGAAGCGCGTAATTTGGCGCGCCACTTCGGCGGCCACCTTCGCCAACATTTCAGGTCTCTGGAGATTCTCTCTCATCTGTTGGTACGGAACATTGTAAAAGTCGATAACGGGACAAAGGTCAAGGTGAAGCCCCAATCCTAGGCGGGGATTTCTTCGAATCACGCCAAGCGCATCGTCAACACACTTTCCATCCACCATCAAGGTGGCGTTCGTAACCCTGCCTGCCCGATGCAACTCCTCGATGGCAGCATTGATGTCGGGCGAGAACCCCAAGTCATCAGCGTTCACCACCAAAATCTTCGCGCTCATATCCCTCTGCCGAGCGATTCAGTACTGCATTTCGGCGAAGAGCTAGATTGTCCGGTACGCTTCGCCCGCGAGGAAAATTCCCGTGCTCGATGCCATGCTCGCCGTGCAGCCGCCACAACCGACAGCGGGAACAGAGTGGCCAGATAGAGGAGATGATACCTGGCATTGACGGGCCAGAAGCGCATCGATCTTGCAAGGCAGATGCGGGCATTCCGACGAGCGCCCTTTTCTAACCAGGAATAAGCCAAGTCGAAATACAGGGATGCCAATCGCCTGCGGATGGTTTTCTCGCCCAACTCTCCGCGAACTTCGGGATACATTTCCAGGATTCTATTGATGGACTGTATTCCCACGCTTTCTTCGTCCGGCCGTATAACCGGGACGTTTACCGTGCTTTGAGCAGGGTGCTGCCGGTACTGGGTCAAGACCTTCCCAACGTAATCGATCTTATAGTGCCTGGCAATCTGCATCCACAAAAGATAATCGCCAAAGCGCAAACCTTCATCGAAACCTCCAAACCGCTCGATGCATTGCTTCCGGATCAGCACGCTGTTGGCGACGATGAAGCTGTCCATGAACAGTTGAGGGAAGACATATCCGCTCGGCCGGGTTCGTTTTCGACACCGCGCAACGCTCTCCTCCAGCACGTTGCCATCGCGGTCCGTCGTCTGAAAATCGGAGTGCACCATTCCCACGTCGGGGTGCTGGTCAAGATATTGCACTTGCGTTTCCAGGAACTCCGGAAACCAGGCATCGTCATGATCCAGAAAGGCGATGTATCCTCCCAATGATTCACGAATGCCATCGTTCACCGAGCGCGCAATACCCTGCCTTTCTGGATGGCGAATGCATTTCAGGTTGATTCTCTCGCTGAATCGCGCAATATGCTCCGGTGTTCGGTCTGTGGAGCCGTCGTCCACAACAATCAGCTCGAAGTCCTGATATGTTTGCGCGGCGATACTTTCGATTGCTTCGTCGAGGTATCTTTCGCCGTTCAAAACCGGCATGGTAATGCTGACTCTAGGCTTCATTGACTACGGGCTCCTTATGGAAAAGCCTCCACACCCTTTCCAGCACGGAGGCCTGTTGTGTCGCATTCAGGCAAAAGAAGTAAGCCATTAACGTAAATGAGCCGCAGACGACAAGAACCTCGGCTCCGAAAACGAACCAGGAGGGCGTCTCAATGAACATTGATAACACATAGCAAAGGCCCGCGACCGGAAGCGCACATAGAACCGGACGAAAATAGGCTTTCACGATATATTCCAAGATGCCCATCTTAAGAGTACGGAGGGTATAAAGAGGAACAATGACCGCCGTGGTGATCATATGAGGAATTACGGTTCCCCAAGCCACGCCGATCACACCGATTTTTTGTATGAGTATGATACTGAGAAGCGCATTGCAGACACCTTCAGCCACCGCGATATAAGCTAACGTCTTGTGTCGCGCCATTCCAGCGAGGACGACACAGGAGCTGTATTGAGACAGACTGGTAAATTGTGGGATCGTCAATATGGCCAGGTATGTTGCGCTGATGGCGTATTCTTTTCCCATCCACAAGGTGATGAATTGCTTTCCAAAAAACAGGAAGCCAAGACAAAGCGGAAGCGTGATGAGAAGGGCGATCTTCGTGCCAAGTATGTGCAGCTGCTGTAAGCCGGAAATGTCCTTTCTGCTATCCAACCGGCTGGCCGCAGGGTAGAGGGTATCGACAGCAAAAGTTACGATACTGCGGCCATAGTCGATCAAAGAACCCGCGATGGCGTAGTAAGTGATCGCTGCGGCACCGATGAACAAACCAATGACCACAGAGTCGGTGTAGAAGATGAGCTGGTTCGCAATAATCCAGACGAAGCGATAAATCCCGAACGACAATAGTTCCTTAAGAGTCGCCAAGTGGAGAAAGTGCAGGGAGAGACTCAAAGGAGGGTACAAATATTTCGTCCACAGAATGATTGCGGAGTACTCGGCCATATTGAGGACCAACGAAATCAAAGCCAGCGTAACGATCCCGTAGCCGAGTTTGAGAAACACGACGACCAGGGCCGCTCGCACCAGCGCAATCAGAATGGTGACCGTGCTTACGACGTCAAACCGTTCCAGAGCAATGAGCACGCCAGTAAAGACTCCGAGGGGCAGGGTCATGCTCAGGTTCAGTCCCGCAATAAGAAGCGCCGTTTTAGCCGCGGATTCAAGCTGGTGGTCAACTTTGAACGACCCGAAATTCAAATACATTACCACCGAGGCGATCACGGCCAGCAACCCTCCACTCGCGAGTAGCATAATTGCCGTGTTGATCGTGCGATTTACGTTTTCGCTATCCTCCCGCGCCACGTAGCGCGCCACAAACCTCCCGACGGATGAGCGGATTCCAAGATCGAGCAGGCCGAAATACCCTGTGAGGGAGAGAATCAGCGTCCAGACGCCATACCCTGTGTTTCCCAAACGATGAACGACGTAAGGAGCCAGCAGGAAACTAACTACGCTGGTAACAATATAGCCAATCCAGTTCGAGAAGATGTTGCGTAAGACGGTTCGCCAGTTCACAGTGCTGAAGCTCCGGGAATCGATAAGCTACCCACCAACGTCATAGCCACGGGAATCGGTTTACGCCCTGGACGATCTTTCGCATCACGGGGCGCAGGCATCCCATTGAGGGAATCACCTGCCGCTGCGCCGAAGGAGTACACTGTAAGTCCGCCTCCCCTAAAACACGAACTTCGACCTCCTCCCGAAGCTCGAAAAGCGCCGCGCAAAGCTTCCGAAACCGCTGAATGACGATATGATCCGGCCGATAATTCTGACATCGCACATCGAGGTTCTTCAGGAAACTGAACGAATGCAGCACTAACACGACATCGCGGCAGCCTGCCTGCTGCAAGCAGCGGATCGTCCCCAGGATCTCACCCACGGACACCGCGGAGATTTCCAGGGGCTTGAATCCTGAGGAGCCGGGGACACGAAAAACGGTCACCGGAAATTCATAGATCCGCTCGATCAATCGAGGGGCATTGAGAGGCCGGAGCCGGAATCCACATGGACTGTCTAGATATGCCAGGTTGTAGCTGGAATCGATTTCGATGCCATTTTCGCCTAGAACGGTCAAGGTGGTCTCCGAAGCACCATAACAACCAGCGCGGTAGGCGCGGGGCGGCTGCCCGCTCAACTGCGTGAAGAGGGAAACCCCCTCACGGATCAGTTGTCGTTGTTGCTCTAACGATAACTGGAACATCAAATCGACTTCGCGGGCTGGCTGGCCCAAGCAACGGTCATGGTAAAAACGATAGATCGGGTGCAAGTGAAGTTGCGCATCGTGCCCCCGCTCACGAATATGCCGGAAGACTTTCTCCACCTCCGAGCACCCCAAAGTGTAAGCGCAAAACACCTCCGTGAAGAACGTGGCCCGAAAGCCGTGCTCTTCCAAGATTTCCATAATAAGTGGAATGCCGAACAACCGTGAGCCATACTCCCCAAACACAAGGCGGTCCAGGGGCACTGGGGTATTTGCGGAAACCTGCCATGCTCCACCCATGGAGGTTTCCGTATCGACCGTAATATAAACGCGTATTTTGTCTGCTGCCATTGGGGCGCTATTTCAAGACTCAGGGTAAAAGGGAGTGGCTACCTTCAGGCTACTCCACATTCGGACAATTTCTTCCGTTTGTTCCACTTGAAATACTCAAGGCTACATCTCCTGGTAGGGGGGATACTGGAAGAATCGTGGCTCAAGCATGGACCACCTCCAACGACCGGCGTGGTTCCAATTGGACCGGCTCACCATTCATGCTGAGTGACCGCTGGCTCGCTTCCAATACTTTCAGCACCCGCCAACCATCACGGCCGTCGGTTTTGGGTGTCTGGCGGGTTTCCATGCATTCGAGAAAATGACAGCACTCTAAAAGCAGCGGCTCGTCCGAGGGAAATTCAATGGTCCGGGCCGCCGGCTTTTCGGCTACAAACTGTCCGTTCACCAGGTCGATCTTCTTGTCGTATATCTGAAGTTTCTCGGTCTTGCGAACATCGTCAAACACAGCCATGCGGCGTTCCCCTACGACCACAAGCTTTTGTTCCTTGTACGGGTGGAGCCAACTGACGAATAGGTGTGCCCGCACACCCCTGTCAAACAGCATGGTCGAGACCGTGACGTCGGCAATGTTGGGCTGAAGGTAGGTCCCGCCGGTAGCAGCCACCTGAATGGGCATTAGCTTCAGAAGAAATAGGATCACGGAAATATCGTGCGGCGCGAAACTCCATAAAGCATTCTCCTCGCGCCGTACCCGCCCCAGATTCAGGCGGTTTGAGTAGATGTACTCCAGCCGGCCCAATTCGCCCTCCTCAATCAGCTTTTGCAGGCGAGTTATGGCGGGATGGAATTCCAGCAAGTGGCCGACCATCAAGATGCGCCTCCGGCCCTCCGCTAAGGTCGTAAGGGTCTCCGCTTCCTCGCAATGCAGTGTAAGGGGCTTCTCGACATACACGTCCTTTCCAGCCAGCAGGGCCTTTCGCGCCATTTCGTAATGGCATTCGGCCGGTGTGGCGATCACTACACCGTCCACCGCGGGATCGTCGAGGATCGCGTCAAACGAGTTTTCCTTCTTGACGTCAGGATACTTTCCCGCCAGTTGCTCCAACCTCCCTGGACTGAAATCACAGATCCGTTCCAACACGCCCAGTTCTGAAAAGACGCGAATCAGATTCACTCCCCAATATCCGGCGCCAACCACAGCAATTCGCATAGCATCACTCTCCTCTAATCGTTAACTCGCTTCCACTGGCGTCTTCAGATTTTGGAAGACTCTCCAAGCGTGACAGGCTCCTCCGTGTTTGAATGGGGCTGTCCGGCCTGAAGCTCTGAGACTAGATGACGAAACTTACCCGAACGCTCCGCGGGAAGGCTAGGTAAGTATTCAAATGTCACCTGAACGGGCGCGCGGAGCAATTTGGACCAACCCTTTCGGATCCGGTCCTCCCCCTCCATTCGAAAGCGTTCGTCGCGCACGATCTGTATGTGAAAGCAATCGACTCGTTTCTGCCGAATTCGGAACTGCTCAATGCCCTCAACTTCCCTGACCCCGTAGATTAGCGCAAGAGAATTAATAATGCGGCCGTCTGGCGTCACCACAGAGTCATTCGACCGCCCCTCAATCCTCTCTAGTAGCGGGAGAGCCCGCCCACAGGTGCAATGGCGGGCGGAGAGCACGCCTAAATCACCGGTGGCGTAACGGATAAACGGCGCCTCGTGAGAATACAAATCTGTGACGACGATTTCCCCGGCTTCACCCGGACCCACCGGCCGGCCGTGTGAATCGACAGTTTCGACAATCGCACCGTCCGCAAATATGTGCATTCCTCCTTGCGGGCACTCGTGTGCAACACAGCCACTATCGCGTCCGCCGTATCCATCGGCGACAGGAGCGTTGAGGGTTTCCGAGATCAATTCGCGTTGGTAAGGGAATACAACCTCACCGGTCACGAAAACAGCCTTGATACCCAGGCGCCGTAGGTTTCTTCCCTGTTTGCGCGCCTGCAGGCATAGCAAATAAATTGCGCTCGGATATGCGAAGATTTGTCGACAACGGTCCTTTTCAAGCACATCCAGGTATTGTGAGATCGTGGCCTCGCTCATTTCAAATGCCGAGAGGAGGCGCGTCGACAAAAACCTGTCTCGAAGGCGTCGAAACCGGTCCTGGTGAGTCAGCTCTATCGGCGACCCCCAAAGCGCAATTTCTGGATCCCCCACCGACAGTCCCCACCACCTCGACACCCTCTGGCGGCAAGCAACACGGGCCGCAATCCGGCGCTTGGAAAGATCGAAGATGAGCGGCTCTCCAGTAGATCCTCCGGTTGTGAATGCCGTAAGCCTATTACCGGCCGTGTCGGACCGCAGGCTGCTCCGATGCTCGCGGATGTCTTTTTTCGCCATTAGGGGCAAACGGGTCAGATCTTCGGGTCCGTGAATCTGAGAAGGCTCTATGCCTGCCTGGCGCATCTGCGTTCTGACGTAGGGCACGTGGGCATAGCAAGAGTCCAGAAATTCGCGAAGCCTTTCTCTTCGGAGTAGATCCAGTTCGGACTTTGAAAGGCGATCGGCCGCCTCCATCTGTTGCAGCATCTGGTAGGTAGCATGGCCCTTCAGGCGCTCGTGCAGGCGGAAAGCGATGTTCCAGGTCAACCAGTGGTACATCCGGTTTACTTTACTTCCTGACGAACAAATAAGCGCATCAGAATCAGATCCATCCGGCCAAAGTAAGGGCAGGTACGCTGCCACTCGATTCTCCGGGCCAAACTTGAGGCAAGTCTCTTGATTCTAGTGCGATATCGACGATCAAGTACCTCCCGCCGGCTGCCGTAGAGGCGACAAAATGAGGGAAAAAAAGAAAAAAAATGGGAGTTCGGGCTGTGTAACCGAGGCAAACCCCTTGTCCTCCAAGCAGATGGCAGACTGTTTGATCGAGGCCTTTGAAGCTTGCATGCAGGTTGCCAGCCCCGGCGAGATCAACGTATGATGGGCTCGACCTGTCAAACGCTAAAGCTATGCGCAGTGTTCTTTCGGATCTGGCCGTCAGTGTTTATAGCAAGCGCTGGTTCCTATCGCGGGCACGCAGCGCGAACGATTCGAGGCTCCGCAGGGAATTGCAGAAACATTTTCGAACGGTGGATCGAAATGTTAAGTGCTTTCATACCGAAAAGGAAATGTTTGTCATGGCCGACTTCCTGCTCGGCCTGGATTCACCCGGATGCATCGTCGAATGCGGCTGCTATCGCGGCGGAAGTTCGGCCAAGTTGAGCCGGCTGGCATCGGCCACCGGCCGCAAGCTCTATGTCTGTGACAGTTTTGCGGGCCTGCCTGATGTCGGAATGCATGACGGTCGCTTCGATACGCTTGACAAAAACGCGGTGAGCTTTTCGCAGGGAGAATACGCGGCAACTCTCGCCGATGTCCAGAACAATGTGAAGCGCTGGGGGGATCCATCCGTTGTCGAGTACGTTCCCGGCTTTTTCGATCAGACGTTACCAGAACTCGACGTGCGACCCGCGCTCATCTTTGCTGATGCTGATCTGATTGATTCTATGCGCACTATCATCCGCTCACTGTGGCACCGGGTTATTCCAGGCGGACGGATCTTTATGCATGACATGAACCTGGTGGGGCTGGTTTACGGGGTAACCGATGGCTCCTGGTGGATGCAGGCAGTGGGGTGCAGTCCGCCGCCGATATTCGGAGCCGGCCACGGCTGCGGCCTCGGAGCCGGAGGACTCGCGTATTTCGAGAAGCGATAAGCCTGAAAAAACAAGTTGCTAACTGATGGTCAGTTTATGGCGCGGCGGTGTTGTGCTGCCTGAACTGCCAGGGCCTCCGCTTTCGGTCGCCAAGCGCCAGAAGTTGATCCGTCACGGATCACCCGGCAGCGGGCGTTTCGCGGCCGGTGCGCATACGTTTTAGGCGGTCGCTGTGCAGGCCACCCTGAACGAACTGAATTTTTACCGGGACCTTGAACGGCTCGATGCGCTGGGAGCAAAAGCGCTTGATTGCGCGCCGCGCCTCGGCTTCGTCGTGCGCTCCGCGCAATTGTATGTCGGCGCATACGATCTTTCCGATGATCGGATGCCGCTGGCCGTATACCACCGCGTCCTCCACCAGTTCACATTCCAGGAGCACTGCCTCGACTTCCGCTGGGAAGACTTTTTGCCCACCCACATTGATGAGTTCCGAATCCCGGCCGAGAAATCGCATATATTCCCCGTTCACTTCGACGCGATCCCCAGTAATGAAGTACCCGTCGTCAGTGAACGGATTCGGGGCATTCAGATAGCCCAGCATGGCGGCGTCCGCTTTGATTTGCAGGATGCCATCCACTACTCGCAGTTCATAGCCCTCGCCGCCGACCTTAACCCAAAGCGAGTCGCTGGACTGGGATTTGGCGCGGAGCACCCCCAACTCGATCAAACCGTAGGTCTGCCGTAGCTCCACCTTGGGGAACACGGCTCTCAGCCCGGCCAGCGTCGGCGCCGGCATCGGCTCCGATCCGTAGGTGATCAGACGCAAAGCGCTGAGGTCCCGGCTTTCATAGACCTTGCTGAGCAGCAGCATGTTCAGAAACGTCGGTGAGGCCGGCAGTAGCTCGACCTGATGGAGCTCCATCATTTGGCAAATATGATCAGGTGTACGACTCTCGGGAAGCACAACGGGACTCCCATTGGCTAGACAATGCAGCAGCGTGTTCAATCCTCCCCAGTGATCGAACAAGAGAAAGTTGAGCGTACGCAGTGCCGGGCGGCGTTTTTGAAATTTCCTGAGGAGCCGCTCGAAATCATGCAATACGCCCTTGGGTTTACCTGTGGATCCAGACGTGAAGAGAATCAGTCCCGGCTGATCCCGCTCCCGAAGCTCACGAACCAAAAGATGACTCTCGGACGGCTGCCGCGGCACAATTTCGACTTCCTCATCGGCGCTTACGTTGATCTGAAAGTCAGGATTGACAATGTCGATGAGAGACGGTGTTTTGGTCAGCGTGGAAGGCAGTATTGGAGCCAGGATCGTCTTTAGCTCAATCAAGGCCAGCAGCAGCGTGACCGACCGCGGGGAATAATCGCCGCGTAACAGTACGACTGAGCCCGGCCTGATGCCCTGCCCCGCCAGAAAATCAACATCCTGTCTGGCTTGACGGGCAACCCAGTTTCCGTCGTAAGCCTTCCTGCGCCAGTAGAGCGCCGCTTGGCTCGGTTGCGCCTCGAGGCGCTCCAGGATGAAGCTCACATTACCCATAACATTACCTGCTCCTGCACTCAGAGATCAATCAGGGCTGTTCCCCAAGACAGGCCGACGCCGAAGCCACACAGCAACACCAGTTGCCCGCGTTTGGCGCGCCCGCTGTCGAGCGCACGGCGCAGCGCTACGGGAATGGAAGCCGAGACCAGGTTTCCGGTCTCGGCGAGATCATAGACCATCTTGTCGGGCGGAATGCTCAAGGCGGTCCGGAGACTGTCCAAAGCAATTTGGCTGGCCTGGTGAAAGACGAACAAGTCAATGTCCCCGACCGATAAGCCGTTCCGCGCCAGCATTCCCCTTACTGCGCAAGTCACCGTGGCGTTAAAAAACGACAAAACACCTAGCCCGTCCATTCTGATGTGCTCTTGCGTGCGTACGTTTGCGCTCTGGTCGACGGTCTCGCGGGCAGTTTCGCAAGTGCGCGGCATGCGCATGCCACCCGCCGGAATGATGAATTTCTCATAGTGCTTACCCGCGGTGCCGCACTGTATGTCGCGTATGCTGTGACCGTCCGCGGCAGGCGTAATGATGCTTACGGCGCCGCCATCGCCAAAAAGGCAACGCGTCGCCCGGTCCCCGGGGTGAATATAGCGCGTGTACGTATCGGCCGTGGCCAGCAGTACGCGGTGGGCTACCTTGCTCTGCAGCAGGCTGGCTGCCAGTTGAAGACCGTAAACATATCCGGAGCAGGCTAGATTAATGTCAAAAGCGAGCACTTCGGGCTTCAGGTTTAACTTCCCGTGAAGAAGGCATGCGTTCGGGGGCATGATGTAGTCCGGACTCTCCGTGCAGAAGATCACGGCGTCGATCGCGGACGCGCATAGACGGCCACGGACTTCCAGTTGCTCGCATGCCCGCACTGCGAAATCCAGCGCCGTTTCGCCCTCCGCCGCTACGTACCGGCGAATGACGCCCGTTCGCTTCTCGAGTCGATCGAAGTCCCACTCGGGATAAGCGGCCCTGAGCTCCTCGTTGCTCAGCGACCGGGCCGGAAAAGCGCAGGCGATGTCCTCGATCGCGATCATTGCAGGAGACTCCAGACGCGCGCTCCCGGCGAGAACTCCGCTGCCAGCGTCGTTCTGGGTCCGTGTCCGCCGCATACCACGAGGTCACCGGGCAGCGCCATCAGCTTTCTCACCGATACCAGCAGTTGCTCGCGATTTCCGCCGGGCAGGTCGGTTCGCCCTATCGCATTGTGCATGAGCGTGTCACCCGAGAACAGGAAGTTCTGGACCAACAAGCACACGCTACCTTCCGTATGCCCGGGCGTGGCGATCCACGACACAGAAAAAGGCCCAACCTCGAATTTTGCTGGCAGCCTCGATATATCGTGCGTCACACCAGGGATCCGGACAGCATCGCGGGATTCGAACAACATACGGTAGAGATTGGCGCGCTTCAACAGAGGCTCGTCGGCGCCATGGAGATAGAAGGGTGCCTGATAGCGGTCCTTCAGCTCAGCCACAGCGCCGACATGGTCGTAATGCGCGTGACTGTTGATGATGGCATGGACATGCCACCGATGGTCGTCCACCATCGCGATGACATCTTTGGCGTGGCTGCCTGGATCTACGATCAAGGCGTCCCCGTCGCGATTGGCCACTACATAACAGTTTTCGTGCCATCTGCCGTTCACGAAGGTAGTCACCTCCAGACTCACCGCACTCCCCCGAAATAAAGCGTCTGGCCCGTGATCTGCCGGGCGGCATCGGAAGCAAAAAAATCTATAGCCCCAGCCACCTCGTCCAGTTGAAGGCTCTCCGGTTTCACTAGTGCCGCGCGAGTTTCGTTCAGGGCTTTCTCACCGAGCGCCTCCGTCATCGCTGAAGGGTAGATGGAGATTCCGAGCGCGTTGAATGTAATGTTGTCTCTTGGAAACTCACGCGAAGCCGCGAATGCCAGTTGCTCCAGCCCGGCCTTGCTGGCACCGTAAACAACGCTCCCCGGGGAACCCAATGGGACCGCAATCGAGGAGAGGTAAACGAGTCGTCCAAAGCCGCTTCGCTTCATCAGCCTCACCGCATCGCGAGTAACCAGAAAGGCGCCCAGCAGGCCCGTCTGTATCATGGCTGTGGCATCCTCCTCGCGGGTCAGAAGGACATAGCTCCCGGTCTTGACTCCGGCGCAATAAACCAGGACATCCACTGAAACACCCGAGTCGGCGATACGCGCAAACGCCTGATGCACCATCGTCCCGTCTGTCACATCCGTACAGATGTGATGGTACCGTTCGTGAACCAAGTCGCTCGGACTTCGGCTCAGGCCGAACACCGGGTGGCCGCGCCCGACGTAATGCTCGGCCAAGGCTCTGCCTATGCCTTGCCGGCTGCCGGCAATCACGATTGTGCATCCCCGTCTCAATTCTCTTGTTGTTTGCCGATGACCTTCTCGACGTAAGTCGCCAGCGTCCCGACCGTGCGGAACGGGTGTTCTTGGAGTGCCATGCTGTCTTCGTCCACGAGGACGACTGATTTCTTCAGCGTCTCATGAATCTGTTCCTCAATAGCCACCACCAGATTCACAAAGGTCAAAGAATCGACGCCTTTGTCGCTTCCCAATAACGGAGCGTCCGGCCTCTTCTCGATCAGTACCCCGTCGGTGGTATGGGCGTTCACCTCGTCAATAGCTGTGTAAACTAACCCCAAGATTTCCTGGCGCAAGCTCGATAAACCCCTCTGCTAATATACCAGCGTTCTCTGTCCCAGGGCGCCTTCACGCCCGCCGAGCGTCCGGCATCCGTACTGGCGTCGCCAGGACCAGCTGGCCCGGCATTTGTAGGCCCCTCGCGCGCTCTTATGGGGCTGTCCTCGAGTGGACTTTCCGTTGTTAACTCTGGTTAATCACCGCTGCTCTATGTCGGCCAATGACTCATCGCATAGGCTGCCGGCGACCACCACTCGAAACGTAAGCTTTCACGCTGAAATTCTGTGTTTTGAGCCCGGCCGTTCCCGTGTTGAGAGTAAAGCTCTGTGGTTGGCCAGGCGTAGCGGGCTCTGGCTCACTGACCCCGTTCGCTCCGAACCAAGTGGCGTGTTGATCTGGGCTCAGCCCGAAGGTATTGGAATAAAGATTGTCGAAATTCAGCAGTCCTGTAAATGGCGCAATGATCTTCGGGCTCCACTTGATCCGGTAACTTTGCACTCCACTCGGGACAGTCCAAGTCAGCGTGTAGGAGCCCCCCCGTTGTCTTGAATCGCGTACGGGATATCCTGAAGCACAACGTTTGTCGGATTCTTGATTGCATCGATCAGAGTCCCGAGCTGATAGCTGCCGAAGTCGGCCGGCCATGCGGACCGGTGATAGCCCACCTGAATCATCTGGGTCCTCATTTGCCGTTCCCAGTCGGTGGTGCCCTTGGTCAGGTATTGTGCGTAGAAATTGAACCATACACCCTGGCCAGTGGTGGCTTCGCTATAGTGGTCGTACACGTGGCTCCCCATCTGGTCCATGGTTCCGACCTTCTCCACCGTTCCGGCAGGGCACACGTTGGCGAAGTCGGCCCATACCACATATCTGAATCCGTTGTAGAGCGAGTACCCGTGCGCGTTCAATGCACCTTGCCAATTGTTAGTGCCGTCGTCATTGTATGACTCAAGCAATGACCACTGACTCAGACCATAGGCCAGATCCTGCGCTAGCCCAAAATCTGACCATGTAGGCCCCATAGTCTTGCGAAGCGATAGCAATCCCTCAATCAAAATAGAGGTCTGGAAGGCTTCTTGCACCCTGAAATTATTAGGCCCAGTTGCGTGCGGACACCACCCCTGGCCTCTGCCACCCAACTGCATTCCTCGCACACGGCTGATGCCAACCGGGTCGGAGGGGCTCGCCGCCGCATTGAGAGGTGGCGGCGTGCAGCCGGAGGGATAGCCGCTCACACAAACGTCCGGCTTCAATCTCGTGTTGAAAACATTCACGGGCTGGTTCAACACGACCGCGCTGTCGGGATCACCCAGGCTGGCCAGATAGTCGGAAAATCGCGAGGCCCCTAGTAGTTCGATTCCCAGGGCTCTAGGGATGACAAAAGAGTTAAACGCCGCCGCCTGATAGGTGTCCATGTTCATGTAAAAGTCCTTCATGGGCAGCATGGCATCACGGATGGTTTCGTCACCTGTCATGAAGTAATACGTGGGTTGCCCGTACCAGTGAGTATGCAGCAGGTCCAGAGTCACCCAGGAAACAAAAGACTTGGATGAATTCGCTAGTAAGCCGCATTTTGAATTCTGACCACAGGCCACGGAGGGATGGCCTTCTCCATCCAATTCGGCGCCGGAACCTCCCGCATGAGGTCTCTCTCGCCAAGCGAAATGATTCGGTGTACTGTCGGTGGGAGATATTCCATCGGCATGAGGCCAGGCCTTCTCTGATTGGAATCGGTAGAAGTGAGCCGAATTCAGCCACCTCCCCGTAAACCCCCGTTGCAGAAACTTCTGCAGATCCGCCCACCGGAATTCTTCCTGGTTCAAGGGTCCCCCGGCACCCCAGTCGTACTTCCGATAGATGGCCAAGTTCAGCGACTGCCCCACCGATGGGGGCCTTACGTCTCGATCCGGGGTGCATGGCACAGCGGCGTTCCAGCACAGCGCGTTCAACGGAACCGCTGGCTTCGCACTCCTGGCAACACTGATGTAGTAGTTATCCTCCACCGTGGGGTCCACGATCCGATACGGAAATACTCCTGTGGCGTTCGCGTAACTCACTGCCGGGCGGGCGACCAGATAGTGCTGGAACGCGAGAAACTCATTCGCCGGCGATGCCAGTTTGCTCGTATGAAACTCTAGAAACAGATCGTGAATGCTCCATGCTGGCCAGGCCTGATACATCGGTTGGCTGTTTTCCCTCGGCCAGATCCCGATCCGAACGTCCGACGCTCCTCCATTGAACTCCAGCGACTTCGGCCAATATGCCGCCATCTGGTACACGCCGATCTCCATCCCCACTCCGTTACCGTCGCTGATGTCTGCCCATCCTCCGACCACCTTGCTGGCGTCGCCGCTCGCAATCTGCATGGCGTTCTGGTAGACCTTGTAACCCGTGTCCGTCGCGTAGGTGTTGGCGCAGGGAGACTGAAAGGAACAACTGGGATCACCTGCCTCCTGTGAAATCATGAACTGCGATTGCCCTTGGTAGACGTAAGCCGAACCCTGCGTTCCGATTGTGCCCGCGCGCGGCTTCGTGTCGGTGGCAAAGGTATAGTTGAGCATGCCGCTGATACTGGGAGAAATGCGCAGTTCGTAGGATTGGAGGCCTTTGTAGGCTGTGTTGAACGTGTTCCCGGCGGCGTCGGGGGACGGGGTGACGGAGGTGTCGTAATCGGCGTTGCGCAGGACAGTTGTGACCTTCACCCAATTCTTGTTCTTGTAAAACGTTAGGCGCGCCGTGAAGTGCATGTACGCGTGCCGGCTGCTGTCCATGTGGTTGCCTTTAGCCCGGATCACCGTCATCACCGGCCCGTTCTCCTCAATGGCCGCCGTCGAGTTCGCATCGTTAGCCGAAGAGTAAAGCGTGGTGCAAACCCCGCACGTGACGTTGTTCGGAAAACTTGTCGTCGGGTCTGGACCGGTCAGCACCAGCCCTCGCGTCGCCGCCGCACTAGAGCCAACCACCGTCGTTCCCCCGATGACCGCCGCATCGATCACGTTGAAGTTGGCTTTCTTGATCGTGAACGTCGCCGTGCCCGTTGCCACCGTGATCGTCCCCCCATTGTCGGTGGCCAGATTAGCTCCGCCGAAATTGCCGGCTCCGTCGGTCAGCGTCACCGTCGCTGTGCTCCCCGCCCGCAGGCTGGGAACGATCCCGCAGACCTTCACCCACTTGTAGTGCCCATCCGGCCAGGTTCCCAGCGCCCGGAATTGTCCCGCCCCTGCCCCGCTCAGACCCAGCACGTTCACACTGGTGATGCCCGCCTTGTCGCCCATTGGCACTCCCATGCAGAATGGCTCATTGCTGCGCGCCACCCCCGTCGCCCCCCCTTGATACAACGCCTCCTGCACCGTCAACGGCACACTCAGCGCCGCCCAGCCCGGCAAAACAAGAAGAACATCGAGAATGAACAAAACTCTTTTCATGGACACATGCCCGACTCCGGCGCAATAAACCAGGACATCGATGGGCATGCTGCTATCTGTCGGCATTCACGACTGTGCATCCGGGCCTCAATTAGCTTATTGTTTGCTGCTGACCGTTGCGGCGTAATTTGCCAGTCCGGATTGTGCGGATGCTTCTGAAGCTCCATGCGTCCACGAGCACAACCGATTCCTTGAGCGTTTTCTGACTCTGTTCTTCAATGGCAACCAATAGATTCGTCGGACTGCTCGTTGCCTTTGTCAGTGCCTCGTAAACCACTGCAGCGTGCTCTCGTAAAAAAATCCGGAACCCTCCTCAACACGATAGCAATGTTGTGCAGCGGACGAGCCCAGGGCCTTCGAGTACCTACTGCAATCAAACAGACCGTTGCTACAATAGCATGGTTTGGAAATCACGAGCAGAAAAGCTGTTCTCTACACACTGCGGGAATTGGGCCGTCGAGCGGGCGCGGCTACGGAATGGATGGCGGGTTGGAGGGTAAGCTTTTATGGGCGTTGCGTGACGCTATACCCGAAGCGAGACTCCAATGTTCGGATCGTTTTTTCCTTTGAGCCCACCAAGCCGGCACGTTTGGCTGAACTCAGGTACCGGCCGGCGTCACGATGTACGTGGATGTGGGATCCCGGCAGTTCACTGCGGGAGGTGGTTCCCGACTTTATCGTGCCCTTCGAAGATGAGGCCAGTAGCGGCGCGCCACTTTTCACCGCCGCAGCTCCGGATACCGTAGAATGCCGCGCCGACATTCTTACCTCCTCGCTGTGGACGCTGGCGCGACTGGAGGAAACCCTTTCAGTGCCGACCGACGAACACGGCCGCTTTCCGGCATCGGCATCTGCGGCATTCCACCTCAACTACCTCGATCGCCCGATCGTGGACGAATATGCCCTGGCTTTGCGCCAGGCAATTTCGCATGTGCTACCCGCGTGGAGCCCCGAGCCTCTACAACTACGGCTGAAACTCAGCCACGACATCGACATCGTCGGATTCCCGCGCCAATTGCGTAGCACCGCTGGGCACATTTACCCTCGCTGGATGCCGCAGGCATTTCTTCGCGATGTTTTCTCCATGTTGGGCGTCGGGTTACCGGCTTATTTGCAGGCGGTGCTCGAAACTGCCCGTATCTCTCGGGATGGAGGCTTCGATTCAGCTTTCTACTGGAAGGCGTGCGCGCGCACGCAGTGGGACAGTGGATATGACCCGGAGCATCCGCAAGTGCGCGCCGTAATTGATCGTCTTCGGGACGAGGGTTTCGAAATGGGCGTGCACCCGGCGTACGGCGCGTTCGAATCAGACGAGCAGTTGGAAGCGGAGGTTGGTCGACTGCGGCGCGTGTTAGGCCCCGGTCCCCTCGGCGGTAGGCATCACTTTCTACGCTGGCAGCCATCCACCTGGCGCGTTTGGGAGAAGGCCGGGCTAGCTTACGACAGTTCAGTCGGGTTTAGTGACCTCATGGGATTCAGGGCCGGCACGGCGATTCCATACCACCCATGGTTGATTGAAGAGGACCGCGAATCGGCCTTGCTAGAGATCCCTTTAGTCGTTATGGATTGCACGCCGGTCAATTACATGCAGCTTAGAGCTGCGAATATCCTCGCGCGCATCGCCCAGTTGATCCGCTGCTGCCAGGCCACCGGAGGCGTCTTCACCCTGCTCTGGCATAACTCCAGTGTCATCGAGCGCCCATACGCGTCTCTGTACCCGGATATTCTCTCGTTATTTCCCTCTCGCGCGCGTTACGATTGGAAAGCGGATCTTGCTATTCCGCCGCTGCCGCGCGATATAGGGGAAACTACCGGTGCTTACACCAGTAACTGACCGACGTCGATGAACGTCAGGCCTCATTCACCCCCCTCACACGGCTAACTGCGATAAGGTTTTCCTGTTCTGCCTCTAACGGAAACCCGTAAGCTCTGTACAGGGATCTGCGAACTACCGTCCAATCGAACGTTCGCACCAAATGCGCCGCCTGCGTTGCCATCGCTAGCGCCGAAGCCGGGGACTCGAGCGCTTTTTCGACCGCTAAGGCCAATCCTTGCACGTCGCCGGGTTCGACGAGGAAAGCATTTTTTCCATTCTGGTAAATGAATGGGATTCCCCCGGCGCAGGTGGAGATCACAACTAAACCCGCGGCGGATGCCTCAATCAGCGCTCCTGGAAAGTTATCCACGCGAGACGCATTCAGCAAAATGTCACATTGGTCGTAGACGGAAGGCAAATCCTGATGAGCAACCGGGCCGAGAAAACGAACGTTCCTTAAGCTCCATGTCCCTACAAGGCGGAAAAGGTGCTCCTCCTGGCTTCCCGTCCCCGCAATCCAGAGCGACGCGTCCGGAAAGTGCTCCTGCACTACCCGAAAAGCCTTGAGCGCCGTTTCAATGTCATAGATCTTTTCCAGATGGCGGGTGATGAGCATCTTCGGTTGAACGGTCGTTCTCTTTCGATACTGAAAGGTGCCGTTATCCAGAATGTTGGGAATAATGGAAACAGGAATTTGAAAACGATTGCCGATCACCTGTGCGAGAAACTCTGAGGGAGTCGTGACCACGTCAGCCAGGGCGAAGATCGGTCTTGCTGCCCAGCCATAGAATCGGAAAAAACGCTTCGCTTCCCCACCCCGGTAGTTCAGGATGATTCTCTTGCCGCACAGCCACGCGACCAGGACCGCGGGATACACCACTAAGAAAAAATAACTCCAAGATGCTGCGAGTATGTGAACGACCTCGGCGCACCTTACCTGGCGCAACAACTTGGGGCAGATCAGGATCGCGCGTATAAGGGTTCGTAAGCCAGGAACTTTGCGCAGAAATTCCATCCGTTGCGGAAAATGAAAGTTAGATGGAAAAAAGATGACAGAGTGGCCATCCCGGCGGAGCAATTTTTCGAGCAACTGAGCCTGCAAAGCCATACCTCCGTAGGGGGGAGGCGAAGGAGCTACGAGCATCACCCGATGTGATGACGATACTCCACGGCGGGCTTGTTCGTCAGCTTGCATACTGGCCTCAAAACTACCTTTTGCGCAACAGGTACAGCCATCGCGTCGATCCTTCGACGTGTTGCAAGCGGACAATCTCAAAGTGTCGCCTACAAAGTCGCTCGAACATCGCTGGGCTCAGATCCTTGTGCAGCTCTTCACGACCGCGGGTCAGTCGGCGAAACATCGAGTCGTCAGGGGAAATGAATTCGATGATGAGAATGCCGGTGGTCAATTCGGACGCGAGATCGAGGATATCGGCGAGCGGCACGCGCTCGGTGACGAGCATGTGATGAATCACCGCAAGCATCAGCACGGCGTCGAACTTGCCGCGGGCACGCTCCAGGAACGAGGGACATTCCTGGTTGCGCCAACCCATGCCGGGTGTAGGCCGGGTCAAGTTGACCGTAAGCGGCAGGATATCCAGCTTTTCCCTCCGCGCGTTCCGCCACACGTCCCCTAGCACTACTGGGTCGTAATCCACCGCCACCACCGAGGCCCCCGTCCTGGCGGCAATGGCGCTGAAGTGGCCCGTATTGCAGCCGACGTCCAGAAGCGAGCGCGGGGAGAACTCGGTCATGGCTTCCCGGACGAATTCCTGCTTCGCGGCGAAGTGATCCGCCGTGTAATTATTGTTCGCGGTCATATAATCCGACCACGTAGAGCTCTTGCCCTCCGCCGGCTTCAGGCGAAGCAGCGTGCGGCGCAAGCCGTTGAGCAGGCTGTTAAGAATGAAGCGCGCCTTTTCCGGATCCGGCAGCACCTTCCGCCGGTAGATCGAAGTGTCATCCTGCCGCTGCTTGCGCCCCAGCCATGTGGGCATGGACACCAGCGAAAAGAATGGGGCCCGTAATTGCTGGAGGGGCCCGGACCACCGGTAGACCTCCTCGGGCTCCAGCCCGTCCCGGCGTGTTGTCAGGGTCTGGTCCAGAGCCAGCCCGTAGTATTTGTTCGCCACCAGCGGCAGCAGGATCGTGCGCACGAACTGCGCATAGGGCAGCCAGGTGGGATCGCCCGGCTCCCGTCGCTCACAAGACAGGACGTCGACGAAAACCGGAACCGGACCCCGGAACAGCACGTTGTAAGGCGTGCCATCTTTCAGCCCCAGTCCTTCTGGCAGCAATGCTTGGGCGATGTCCAGCGTCAGAAGTCCGGCGGCATGAAGCATCTCCGGTGGCCACTCGTAGGGAAAACTGGGGAATGCGATTCGCTCGTGCTCCACCACCATCTGCCCCGATCGCGCTTCGAACAAGCTCTGCACCTCGGCATTTGTGAGCAGTTCCCGGGTCTGCATCTCAGGGAGCACCCGCGTGCCGACTATGCTCCCGACCGCGATGAGTCTTTGAGCCGCCTGGGATTGCAGGAAAGCGTTCAGATCGGCAACGCCGATTGGATTGACTACGCGAAGAATCCTACCATCGATGCGAAACAGGCTCCCCGCAGGATCCCGAAAAGATGCTGGCAACGGAGTGATTTGGTCGACGTTAGGATCGCCAGTTAGGGAGGACCGCTCGCTCAATCTCTCGGACCTTTGCGGTTCTTGAACCAGAACATGACTTTTCGAAAGTAAAATAGCACGGCGACGAACGCGGCCGCCATTGTTTGCCAGATCAGGGCACCGGTGCCAGGATCAGTGTAGGCCTGAGCCGGGCGCACCGTGCCAATCATGAGCATAGCAACAACGCCAATTACTGCAACCGCACTCTCCAACCGTCGAATCATTTTCAAGTCCCTTACCCCTCCTGTAGTTGGGCGTCCTGCGCAGTTGTTAGGCGCCACCCGCCTTGGATTTAGGGAAACTGCAATCTCCCTTCCAAACTCAAACCGTGCGGCTGGCTACTATTCTAGGTCTCTCCGGGGTAAAAAAGTTGGAATATTTCCAAGAAAATGCCGTGCTCGTCGGATCTTCCGGGGATCGAACCCTATGACTCCTCTGGCCTGCTTCTTCCCCTGTCCCGTCCCGCATGCTGGCCCGTGTATCCCCATCCCCAAAACCGGGCGCAATTGGCGTGGAACTTATTTGCAGACAACGAGTTGTCGGGCATGTCGGCGGACCGCGAACGGCGAAGTAACGAAGTTCTCCTAAAGGCGGGTAAAGTGAATCTCGGCGTTCGCTATTTTCCCTGAGTCAGGCTGGCTGCGCCCGATTGGAAAAAGGCGTCCGGTAAACAGCAACGCCACGCGCCTGGACAATCGTCTCGCGATCGGCAATGTCGCCATGCAGGCGGCCAAATACGATTTGGCTCTCGAAGAGTTCCTTACTGTCTTGCCCGAGCCTGCCACCCCTTGAATCCGCATGACGGGCCACCGGTCAAATAGGTATCTGCTCTCGGGATGGGCACCAGCCCTTCGATGCTTGCAGCGGCTCACATCCAGCCACGGAGCCAGTACCAGGCCAGACCAACTATCTCATGCAGCGACCCCTCGTTCCGGCCAATGGTTTTCCAATTGGGCAGGAACTCTTCGAGGTCAAACGAAAATTCAAGAAACTCGCACGGGGCGGGAACCACCTCGATCCCTTGTTTTCGGAAACACGCCTCGGCACGCGCCATTGACTGCGCCTCGACCACCAAAGCGATTCGTTTGATGCTGTGTTGTCGAAGAATCTCCGCGCCAAAAACGGCGTTCTCGTGCGTCGAACTCGAACGCTGCTCCGTCCAGATCATCGAGTCGGGAACGCCTGCCTGTTGCAGCAACTGCTGCATGGTCACCGCACTGGGTTGCGCCGCCCTGGTCGTTCCCCGGCCGCCACACGCCAGCACCGGCAAAGGTTGCCAGTGCGTGTGGAGCCACGCGGCATACTCGCAGCGCTGGTAGGTTTCTCGGTCCGGCAGAGGGTACGGACGCTGGAACATCGGCGGGCTGACCGCCGAAGAGAGCACCACAATCGCCTCTGCAGGCGCGCCGGGAAATGGCCGGATCGGATACCACCTTTCCAGCGGCCGCGAGACCAGCCAATCCACGGGCGGCCACGACAACAGCAGGAGCCCAAGTATGCCCGAGATCGCCAGCCACGATCCCTTACAATGCCGCAGACGCAAGAGTCCAATTAAGGCCATCGTCAGGAAAATGAGACTAAGCGGCTGGATGTAGGTCATCGGGGTTGTCATTATACGAGATCGTTAGCGGAAGATTCGCCAACTCCGCCCGGACTGAGCCCGCGCTCACCGGCACTGCCGGTACTGACGCGGAGAATGCTGCGAACCGGATTCCCTCATTGGCTGATCTGGCGGCCGCACGCCAGACGAGGGGCGTCATATTCGGCCATGATTGCCACGCTGGTGGCCCATCTCGCGGGCACGGCTCGCGGTTGTCAAAGTTTAGGTCTGAAACCCGCCGGTTTGGGCTTAGCCTGCTCGAAGGCCTTGTCCGACATTCGTCTTGCAGTTGGTAGGGTTCTGGTGCCACCGCGTGCGCAACTGGTGGGTTCAGGGCACCAATGTCAACGTAGCGGTCCTTGCCGCACCGGCACCCGAAGCCGTAATCACGCTCGAACTCTCGACGCTAACGGCGCGAGTCGTAATCGGGAATGTGGCACTATTTGTGCCGGCAGGCACCCTGACTTCACTGGGAACACTCGTCAGAGCGGGATTGCCACTGGAAAGCGTGATGGCAATCCCCTCCGCCCCGGCCCGCTGGCGCAGACTTACGGCTCCCACCACGGATGCGCCTCCCTTGACTTTTGTCGGGTATAGGGTCAGGCCCGCCAGTAGGGGATACAGCATCAGCGTGTTGGACCTGCTAAGTTCGCCCACAGCCACGGAGATGCGAACCACGGTTTCGTCGGCGGTTGTATGAGTAATGATCGGAAATCTCGCGGTGTGTGCCTTGTCCAGGATGGTCACAGTCTTTGGTAAGTTGACAATGTCCGGCCGGTCGCTTTTGAGCGACATGATTATGCCGCCTTCCGGGGCAGGGCTACTCAAGCCCACGACGCCAGAGGACATGTTGCCCGCCACCAGCGACTGCGGAAGTAACGCCAGCAAGACAACCGGATGCGCAGGGGAGGTGAATGCCGTGAACCCTTTCGGGAAAGGGCGGTACAGAGGGTCTCCGATGTTGACGATCATCCATTTCAGCCATCTGGTGCTCCGCAGAAAAGCATCGCCGACATTGGCGCCCTCAAATAGATACAAGAAAACCTGGTCTGGGTGCGGAAGACCTTCCAAGTAAGGTTCCCCGACTGCTCCGCTGGTAATGGTGATCCCCTTCATGACCGCGTTGGCAGACCAGTTCGTTCCTCCTCTGGGGTTCGTTAACGAAGCGCTGTCGAGATGAATTCCGATCGCACCGGGATTCCAAGTGAAGGCGTCGTTGTAATGGTCTAAGTTGTACCACCCAGCGTAGAGTGCCGCGCCATCGCATCGTAATGGGGAAGGCGGAGTGCCAAACTCGGTTGGCTTGTCGTCCTCCATTACCGGGAATCCGGCTCGCCGTGCGAACTCTGCGGCCTGGTGAACGTCCCAGTCACCGGAGGCAGCGCCAGCGTCGGCCAACCGGTCTATTTCACCGTTTTGCAAGTCAAAACAACCTTTCCCTGAAAGACCGTGGGTCTCGGCAAACAGCGCTTTGTCCACCAGACCCTTGGCAAGATCGGCACTGGCCGCGTCCAGGCGCCAAACAGAGTATATGTTCATAGCGCGTGGTTGTTCCCGGTAGTTGGTTAGCGGAATGAAAGGTGTGTACACGTTCCCTTGACTTTGAGCATCTGCAAAATAGGGGTGGGGTCCAACTTCATATCCTGGCGTCCAGGACGAGTACTCGTCCCAAACGTCAGCCACGAATTGATCGAGCGAGAAACGGTCGCGAAATGTAAGCCCATACGGCGTGCGGTACGAGAAGACGATGTACAGGATCTTCTGCTTGCCGACTTTCTCCAGGCACTTTCGGATAGGCGTCTTTACGCGCGATTCGAACTCATCCTGTTTGACCGCGTCGTCGGAGTCAACAGCTATCCTGCACAGGTTGCTCTCCGGTATTCTGCGTTGAGCCATGTAATACTTGGCCACTGCCAGGGATTGCGTAGCACTGGAATTGTAAACGACGAGCACTCGCTCGTTCAGCGGAGCCTGGCCCCACACGGGCTTCGGCCACCAGACAACGTTCCCCAGTACAGCAAGAATCGCTACATACCGTGCGCCGCGCAGTTTGGCAACATCGAGACCGCTCCACGAAGATTGGGAGGGTTCACCGGTCATTTGGAACCCGATTGTACATTCTACTATCCGGGATGCGTCTGATTCCTGTGCTCGCCTGGCTCTCAGGATGCAGGGATAGGTTGCGGCTCAGGCGGCACCTCACGCGACGCGTTCGACTTCCCGTAAGCGTCGATCGATCTGCCGCTCGATCCTCTCTTTTTTGTTACGGTTGGTTGGACCTGGAAGCCCGCGTGCTCCGGCCGGCCCTGGCCATGTTCACAGCAAGGACGCTGTGCTGCCGTTCCCGCTGGGCGCTTCGCTCAACCGCGTGGACGCCCAACTCGATGAACTGATCTACCAATCTGGCAAGACTGTGGACGGCAGAGGTTGCGTTTGATGAATTTCGCAAGGGGTAAGTACAGCATTTCCACACATGGTATTCTGCTTTCTTAGAAACCCGCTGTCTCTTCGTCAGCAAAGAACCGACAGCGGTGGGAAACTCGCAGCGCGATCCCCAGCGCATTATGGAAATTCACCCTTTGACACAAGATGACGCCGGCGCCTACCGCGCCTACCGGTGTGAAATGTGGCCTTCCAATTCGGCAGCCGGCGACTGGGAGACCATCTGCATCAAATATTTTCAAAATCCGCTGGTAACGTCATGTCCCGGCAGCGGCTTATATGGTTGCTTCGACGGGGGGGCTCTGGTGGGCGTCTGGGGGGCGTATCCGATGCCCGTGACGCTAAATGGCGTAGTCTATCCGGGTCATGCACTGGTGGACAGCTTTGTGCTGGAGCGATGCCGGAATCTCCCGGTGGGCGGAGTCCTCTTTCGTTCCCTTCAAAACCTGCCTGGGCGGAAATATGCCAGTCACGGCGCTGAGTATCTCCAAACGCAACTCGCTCGCATTGCCTGGCGCATTGAGTGCACGGCCTCAATGGCCGTCTGGAAGTTCGTGCCCGCGCTGGCGGGCAAATTAATGAAGCTGGCGCCATTCCTGCAGCCCTGCCCGCTGGCCTTTGAGAGCCCAGATCTGACGTCGGATGTGAAGGTGATTGCTCCATCGGCGTTGATTCCCGAAGAGCCGGTGGATCCCGGACATACTGCGTTTGTAAGAAAAGATCCAACATTCTGGAAACATTATTGCCTGCATCGAATCAAGAACGCCGCGCTGCCCCTGGCGGTGCGGACCGCAAACGCTGAAGCACATGTGGTAATCCGCCTGGAAGAAGTCGGGCGAATCCGGATTGCATCCCTCATGAGTCTGCGGCTGGCACCGTACACGGTGGAGGCGGCCCGCGAAGTGGGGCGCTCCCTCCGTGTAGCACTTTCGAGCGTCGGTGTATGCGCTGCGGGCGCAACAGAACCAGATGCTGTCTTCAGGGCACTGCAGGACGGCATAGGCATTTATGTCAGGCGTCGACCAGTGCATTGGTGGAGCATCCCCCGAAAGATTGACACATTCGAGGCAAGATCGGTCAAATGGCGGCTGACCCTCGCCGACCGCGACTCTCATTGGGGTTTCATCCAGCCCAGCCGATTGTTGGAGACGGGCTGAAGTCAGGGCCGCTCAAGTCGGAAGCCGCAGAAGTACAACGTTATGCAAGTACTGGAACGGATGGCTGGGTCAACATCGGCGCTCGCTGTGGCATGATGGTTAGCAATGAACATGACGCAGCAGCTCGAGAGCGCTTTTGTTGAGGTTCTCGGGATTGATCCGGGGAGTGATTTTGACAAGCTTGCCTATGGGTGCACACAGGGCTGGGATTCCACGGCCCATATGGCGCTGGTCGCGGAGATCGAGGCGAAATTCGATATTATGCTGTCCACCGATGACCTGATCGCGATGAGCACCTTCAACAAGGCTAAAGAGATCGTTCGAAAGTATGGAATCGTCTTTAACTCTTAAGGGAAAAGTAGCTTTCATAACCGGGTCGACACGGGGCATCGGGTGGGCGACGGCACGAACGCTGGCGCGTCATGGCGCTACGGTAATCCTGAACGGACGGACGAGCCGCGAAAAGATCGATCAGCGCGCCGGAGAGATTCGCGAAGAGTTCGGCACAGTTTGCGTGGCCTTCTGTTGCGACGCAGCGGACCCGGCTTCGTCGAAGGCCTGCTATGCCGAGATCTTCAAGCAATTCCGGCGGTTGGATGTGCTGGTCAACAACGCGGGAGTCTTGCAGGACGCGCTCCTCGGCATGATATCCGACACGCTGGTGCGAAGCACGCTCGAAATCAACACCATGGGGCCGATTTATCATCTGCAGGAGGCAGCGCGTTTGATGGCCCGCAACCGGGGTGGGTCGATCATCAACGTCAGTTCCATCGTCGGCCGCAACGGGAATGAGGGGCAGGCCGTTTACAGTGCTTCAAAGGCGGCGCTGATTGGGCTTACGCTTTCCGCGGCCAAGGAGCTGGCCCCTAAAAACATTCGAGTGAATGCGCTGGCTCCGGGTTTCATCAATACCGATATGACGCGGCAACTGACGCCGGAAAAGTATAGCGAGCGGCTGGCCAGCATCAAAATGGGACGAATCGGCGAACCGGAGGACGTAGCTAACGCTATCCTGTTTCTGGCCTCGGACCTCTCCTCCTATGTCACAGGACAGGTGCTGGGAGTCGATGGCGGGATGTTGATCTGAGGAGGGCCGTGTCGTGATCTTCTTGGCACAGGGCCGGGTCCCGGACTCAAACCTCGCCCTATACGACGCTGCGCTGAGACAGTGGTGGACGTATGGACAACTACAGGAGAATGTCTCCCGCCTCAGCCGCGCTCTCGAGTATCCGAAAAAAGCGCTGGCATTCTCCTTCTGCCGGAATGACTCGGCTTCACTAGCCTGGTACTTGGCCTGCGTGGACGCAGGACATGCTGTGGCGCTGCTGGATGAAGGTCTGGCCGACGATTTCAAAACGCGCCTGATCGCATTGTATGCCCCGGAGTTCATCCTCAGTTCCGTGAACACAACAGATTACGGGGCGGGTTTCTCAGACTGCCAATACGAGGCGCTACCTCCGGCGGAGACAGGGAACTACTTCTGGCGACGTAAAGCAACGCCGGACCAGGCCCTACACCCCGATCTGGCTCTCTTGCTTTCGACTTCAGGCAGCACCGGCAGCCCCAAGTTCGTTCGGCTCACGAAAGGCAACGTATTGAGCAACGCAGAATCGATTAGCGAGGCCCTGGCCATCCGTGCAGACGATCGCGCCATCAGCAGCCTGCCCGTTCACTACTCGTACGGGCTTTCGGTGGTCAATACGCATCTGCTGGCCGGAGCCACTCTGGTTCTGACTAACGAGAGGCTGCTTGCGCGTACGTTCTGGGACATCTTTCAACAAATGCGGTGCACCTCATTCGCCGGTGTACCTTACTCTTACCAAATCCTTCACCGGTTGGGGCTGGAGAACCTGAACGTCACGACCCTGCGCACGATGACGCAGGCCGGCGGCAAATTGCACAACGATTTGATCGCCCGGTTTCATGAGCGGATGGATCAGCGGCGAGGACGCTTTTTTGTCATGTACGGGCAGACCGAGGCAACGGCGCGCATCGCCATCTTGCCGGCGGAGTGCCTTCCCGCCAAACTCGGTTCGGCCGGATTGCCCATTCCTGGCGGACGTTTCTCCATCGACGTCGACGGCAGGCTGACGACCGAGCCCAACCGGGCCGGCGAACTGATTTACACAGGGCCGAACGTCATGATGGGTTATGCCACCAGCCGCGCGGACCTGGCGCAGGGAGACGTTCTTGGGGGCCGGCTATTTACAGGCGACGCGGCCTACATGGACGAGAACGGGTTCCTATACATCAACGGTCGGATGAAGCGTGACGTCAAGCTGTTCGGCCTACGGCTGAACCTAGACGAAATTGAAACAATCTTGCGCGTCCACGGCCCCACGGCGGTGATCGCTCGCGGGGAAAAGCTCCGCATTTTTTGCGAATACGGCGACGACACGGAATTTGCCCGCCATCGCCACGAACTGGCCGCTAGGCTGAAGATGAATCATCTGGCGTTCGAATTCTGCCGGATTGACCGGTTGCCTATGAACACGAATGGCAAAATCGACTACCGGGTTCTGGCAGACAGGCCATGACCTTTCACGAACTCCTCGAAGCCCCGCAGTACAGCCTAACTCAGCAGGAAAAAGAGGAGATCCTGCTTCTCCAGCTCAACGCGCTGACGCAGCATCATCGCGCCGGTTCCCCGGAGTATGACCGCCTGGTATCGGTTCTGCATCCCGGCTTTGAACGAGCCACATCTCTCGCCGAAGTTCCTTACATCCCGGTGGGGCTTTTCAAGAGTCACCGGTTGTGCAGCGTCCCGGAACATCAGGTATTCAAGACGATGGTCTCCAGCGGTACTACCGGCCAGCAGGTCAGCCAGGTTTTCCTGGACGTGGAAACGGCGCAACGGCAGACCGCCGCACTGAGCCGTATTATGACCCACATCCTGGGCCCCGAGCGATTGCCCATGATCCTGGTGGAAAGCGCAGCGCTAGTGAAAGACCGGCAGCGCTTCAGTGCGCGAGCCGCCGGCGTCCTCGGGATGATGAACTTCGGCCGGCAGCATTTCTACGCGCTCGATGAACAGATGCGCCTAAATGTGAATGGCCTGCTCGCCTTCCTGGAGAAATTTGGACACCAGCCCTTTCTGGTCTTCGGCTTCACGTTTATGGTGTGGCAGTATTTTTTTCTCCCCCTGGCGAACAGCGGCGTGGATCTGTCCCGAGGCCTTCTGGTTCATAGCGGCGGCTGGAAAAAGCTCCAGGACATGGCCATCACCAACGAGGAGTTCAAGCGGCGCTTTCACGAGAAGACGGGGCTGGCGCGCATTTACAACTTTTTCGGAATGGTCGAGCAGGTTGGTAGCGTTTACCTGGAGGGCGAAGACGGATACCTGTACGCGCCCAACTTTGCAGACGTCGTCATACGCGATCCGGCTACCTGGAGGGAAGCCCCCATCGGGCAGCCGGGAGTGATCCAGGTATTGAGCGTGTTGCCCCTGAGCTACCCAGGTCATTCGATTCTCACTGAAGACCTTGGCGTGTTGCACGGTGTCGATGATTCAAGTTGCGGCCGCTGCGGTAAGTATTTTTCCGTGCTTGGTCGAGTTCCCAAGGCCGAGTTGCGAGGCTGCAGCGACACGCACGCGGCGCAGCTGATCTCATGAAAATCCGGCTACTGGTGCCACGCGAGGAGGAAGTCGAATTAGGCGAACTGCTCACCGGCCTGTCGGGGCGCTACGCCGCGAGCATGCCGCCCTTCGCTCCGGAGATAACCTCGTTCTGCGCGGAGTTCTCGCGTGCCCTGTTCAAAGACAGCGAGGCGCGTCGCTTCCCCGAGTTACAGGCACTAGCATTTTGGATGCGCAAGGCGCAACTGGCACGGTTGGAGGAAGAGTTTGCCGTTATGGGAACCGGGCGCTCGGTACTGGTTCCACGTGGTCTGGTATTCCACGTTCCGCCCGCCAATGTCGACACTATCTTTATCTATTCGTGGCTCGTCGCCGTGCTGACCGGGAACCGGAACATCATCCGTCTTTCCCCACGGGCGTCGCACCAGACCGACGTGGTCCGACGAATCTACATCGAGACCCTGGACGGCGCCGGAGAAGGCATTACGCGCAACACAGTCATGGTGCAATATGGTCACGAGCGGGAGATCAGCGAAGCCATCTCAGCCGCGGCTGATGTGCGGGTGATCTGGGGCGGAGACACCACCGTGCAGACGATGCGCTCTGTTCAGTTACCGCCGCATGCCAAGGAATTGACGTTTCCGGATCGATACTCATTCAGCGCCATACATGCCCGGAACTACCTGGCGCTTGACAGCGGGTCACGGCGGAAGCTGGCACAAGGCTTCTATAACGATACGTTCTGGTTCAACCAGATGGCGTGTTCATCTCCCCAACTGGTGATCTGGTGCGGGACCCCGCGCGAGTGCACAGAAGCCAGCCGGTCGTTCTACGGCCACGTGCAGGAGCAAATAGCAGACAAGGCGTACGCGTCCGAAACCGGTGCCCGACTGAACAAACTGACTTTTGCATGCCGCGCCATTCTGGACCAGGAAGTCTCAGGATACACGGAGTACGGGAACGAACTCGTGCTCCTGCAATTGGACAACTTGCCCGCCCTCCGCCGCGAACACTGCGGTGGCGGCGTACTGTTCCAGTTCTATGCTGGTAGTCTAGATGAACTGGCTGGTTTCGTCGAGCGCCGGGACCAGACGCTCACCTATTTTGGGTTTCCGGAAAGCGAACTCAAGAGACTGGCGCGGTTGCTGAACGGCGTTGGTCTGGACCGCCTTGTCCCCGTCGGACAGGCCCTCTCTTTCCAACGGTTCTGGGACGGTTATGACCTATTTCAGGAGCTAACCCGCCACGTCTATATAGGGGATGCAACCGATTCGTCGGCAGAGCGGCACGCGTGATCGTCTGTCCGGGGCAACAATTAATAGGCTCTGAACGAGAATCTGAAAAGAGCATAATTTCACGCGGCTTTCCGCAAGACGAGGAATTCGGTTTTCAGGGCGGCCAACCTCTGGGCTTTCAATAATAGGTAGTGCAGGTTGGTGTAGCCTCGGCCGCGCCGGAGAAGGGCTTTGATGTTTCCGTTAATGGCCTCGACGACTCCGAAGCGAACCGGCACGCGGCAGTAGTTCAGGATGCCGTCCAGGTGATCGAGCAGCATCTCCGCCAGCTTCTGAAAGGGTCTAAGCCGCTGCCATCGAAGTTGATCCATCCAACGCTGCAGGTAGCGCACCATCGCACCTTCATAGCGGTAGGTCCACAACCGGTCCAGACTTTCTTTGAGCAGATAAGCTTTCATCACGCGGCGGTTCAGCGCAAAAAGTCCGTTGAGTTCCTGCCGCTTGCGTGACTCCAGATTCACCCAGCGCGTCAGCAGCAGCCAGCGTTTGCCTTTCACGATTCCGCGCATGCGGCCACCCTTGCGGAAGAACTCGGCCCGCCGCACTTCATCGACGGCCTGGTTGGCGTGCTGCATGATGTGAAACTTGTCGTAGACGATGCGGGCCTCGGGAAGCCAGTGCTGGATGCTGTTGGTGAACGCGGGCCACATGTCTACGCACACCGCCTTCACGCGCAGTCTTTGGAACTGGCTCAACTCCTGGCCCAGAAAGGCATCCAGAGTTTCCTGCTTCCGATCCCGTCCAAACCAGAGCGGCTCGCCGGTTTCCAGATTGCTGACCACTGTCAGGAACTTCGTCTTCTTACCTAGATAAATCTCGTCCACGCCCATGTGCCGCCGAGCAGGCTTTCTTCTCTTCCTATTCCAGCGCTCCAGGCATCTCAGATCGATCGCGCGCACGGTGCTGGCTGCCAGTCCGAACTGCCGGGCCACCTGGCGGGCGGCTGCCGCATCGCAGGCCAATCCGACGGCATCCTCAAAATCTTTGCTGAAGGGCGCCTTCGCAGGCAACTGCGGCACTTGCTCTGTCTTGAGCCCGCACTTGGGGCAGCGGACCCGATAATACTCAACCATCACCGTGGTCTGGTACTTGCGCCAAGGCAGGTCTCGCACCTCACGCTCCCGCACTTCTTCGATCTTGGAAGCTTTCCCGCCGCACCCCGAGCAGATCAGCACCCGGTTGCCTCGCTTCCGCCGCACCCACAGCCGCAGCTTTCGCGTGCGCTCGTCGATCTCATGCCGGTAAACCCGGTACCCCGGCCAGTCCAGAATCTTTGTAAACTCGCTCTCGGTCAATCCCGCAGAGTTTAACCCACTCGTTCACATTCCTGCTCAGAGCCCATTAATACATCCCACATTTCGTTTTTGAGCAGTTACTAATAACCTCGATGCCTTTATTTTATTCACGCGGGTTTCAACGCGATGAAGTGGGTGAGTTGAAAGTTCGGCAATGGTCGGGCGGGTGAAATCTATCGCGGCAGAACTCGACGAACTTCAGTCTTTATTGATCGCTCGCACGTCCGGCAAACGCTGTACCTCACCAATGAAATTTGCGAGCAGCGGTGAAGTATTGTCCCTTTTCCACGCGAGCGCCAGCGGCAACGGCATGTTCAGGTCGGCGACGGACAGGATGACCACGCTTTCAGGACACCGCCAACGGGCTGTTCCGTTCACCCACCCCACGCCCATGCCGTGCGACACGAGGCTCAGAATCGTCGCTTCGTTCAGGCCTTCCTGAACGATCCGCGGCGATTTCAAACCGCCGCGAAAACATTCATGCATCAGTCGGTCGTAAAACGCCGGAGCCTCCCGCCGCGGGAACCACACAAAGGGTGCATCCGCCAGATCTCGCAACCGGAGATTCTTCAGCTTTATCAGCGGATGCCCTTTGGGGACGGCCAATTCGACACGCTGCAAGGCAACGGCAATCTGCTCCAACTCCGTATCAGCCTTCGGCATGTTGAACACGAACCCGGCGTCCAGACGTCCGGACCGGATGGCTTCTATTTGCTCCAGGCTGGTCGCTGGTGTCAGCTGCAACTCGGCGTCAGGCTGTCGCTTCCGGAACCGCCGGAGCGACTCGGGGACCACACCACGCCATGAAGCGTTTTCGGTGAAGCCGACGCGCAACGTTCCTGATTGTCCGCGCGCCACGCGCGCAGCCCGAGAGGCAGCTTCATTGACGTCGCGAAGGATGCGCCGGGCATCTGCCAGAAACAGCTTGCCGGCTGCACTCAGTTTCACGCCGCGCGGCAGCCGATCGAAAAGTTTGAACCCCAGTTCGGCTTCCAGATCCTGAATCTGGGTGGACAGAGCCGTCTGAGCGACATTCAATTGCTGCGCCGCGCGCCGGTAGTTTTCCTCTTCGCCAATGGCTACGAAATATCTGAGATGCCGCAATTCCATACTGATATCTTAAAGCGATCAGTCTGATAGTAAAGGTCTGTTGGACGTACCGGTCGATCGCTGTCAAGATAGACTTATGAAACAGAAAAGCGGCAGCAAGAAGCCAAAGGCAAAGGTGATTCGGACGAAGCGGACCGTCGCGAAAGCGCCCCGAAACAAGCCGATGGCCTCGCTGCCTGCTGCCTGGGAACGCTAGACCAACTTTCGGAAAAGGAAACGATTATGAAATACAGATTGCTAGGAAACAGTGGTCTACGGGTGTCCGAAGCGGTTTGGGCACCATGACGTTCGGTGAGGACTGGGGCGCGGCGAGGGACGAGGCCATGAAGTCTACGAGACCTATCGCGAAGCCGGCGGAAAGTTGCGCTTGCAGCATCGAGCCTGTACAACGCAACAAAACAATGACCCGAGCATTGGCCTACGGCGGCATGGGCGATAGCGTTATTGCTTGACAAGCGGCCCGTTAACGACCGTAAGCACGGTCCAAAGATCGAGGAGAAAGCCATGACTGCATCGAGTACAAATGCGAACCACGCGAGTGAATTCGCGGGCAAACGCGTCCTGGTTACCGGCGGCACGAAGGGCGCGGGCAAGGCCATCGCGAGCCGGTTTCTACAAGGCGGTGCCACGGTCGTCATAACAGCACGGTCCGGCCCTGCTGAAAAAACGGCAGCTCATTTCATACAGGCGGACCTCTCGACTTCCGAAGGTACGGCGCATGTCATTCATGAGATGTTAAGCCGGTTCAAAGGCGCGGACATCGTTGTCCATAATGTCGGCGGTTCATCGGCGCCGAGCGGCGGATTCATCACCGTCACCGACGAACTCTGGCAACAGGCCATCGACGAGAACCTGTATCCGGCCGTCCGGCTGGACCGCGGCCTGCTTCCATCGATGATTGAACAGGGCGCGGGCGTCATCGTGCATATCTCTTCCATCCAGCGAACTTTGCCTCTTTACGATTCCACGCTCGCATATGCCGCTGCGAAAGCGGCGCTCACGAATTACAGCAAGGCGCTGGCAAACGAAGTCAGCCCCAAGGGTGTTCGCGTCCTGACCGTCTCTCCCGGATTTATCGAGACCGATGCCGCCACGCGCATGATTCAGCGCATGGCGGACAAGGACAAGAGCGATTACACAGCCGCCCGACAGAAGCTGATGGACATGCTGGGCGGCATTCCACTGGGGCGACCCGACCGGCCCGAGGAAGTCGCGGAGCTTGTCGCCTTCGCCGCCTCGGACAGAGCTTCCGCCATCACCGGCACTGAAATCGTTATCGACGGCGGAACCATCCCGACAGTCTGAGCCCGCCGACAGGACTCTTGACACTTCACTTAGTTAACAACGCGGGCTACGGCCCAAGAGTTTGCGTGGGAATTTCGGTAATCGATTAACAAAGAAGGAGACAAAAGAAGGAGAACGATCATGTCTGCATACGTTGTCTTCACGAGAACTAAAACCATCGATCAAAAAGAGCTCGAAAAATATTGGACTGGAATCAAAGCAACGATGAAGGATCATCCTATCGAAGTGCTCGTAGCCTATGGAAAGCACGAAGTCCTTGAAGGTGATCCGATTGAGGGAATTGGTCATTGCGAAATTCCCGAGCGTAAAAGCCGCAAAGGATTGGTATTACAGCGAGGCCTACCAAAACGTCGCCAAGCACCGCAAACACGGGGCGATCTATCACCGACTCATTGTTGAAGGTGTCAGCTAACGGAGAAGAAATCCATGCCCGGACAAAAATCCATGCCCAATGACGCCATCACCCCCTTCACCCTCGCCGTCCCGCAGGCGGATGTCGAGGACCTCAACCGCCGCATCGAGCAGACCCGCTGGCCGGACGCGGAGACAGTCGACGACTGGACCCAGGGCGCCCCGCTCGCCAAGGTCAAAGCGCTGGTCGATCACTGGCGTCACCGCTACGACTGGCGACGCTGCGAGGCGATGCTGAACGATTGGGGCCAATACAAGACCTCCATCGACGGCCTCGACATCCACTTCCTGCATGTGCGTTCGAAACACGAGAACGCGCTGCCGCTGATCATCACTCATGGCTGGCCGGGCTCGGTGATCGAATTCATGAAGATCATCGGACCTCTAACCGACCCTACCGCCCATGGCGGCAAGGCCGAGGACGCTTTCTACGTGATCGCCCCCTCGCTCCCTGGTCACGGCTTCTCCGACAAGGCGACTGAGACGGGCTGGGGCATTCCCCGGATCGCTGGCGCCTGGATCACGCTGATGCGGCGCCTCGGGTACACACGCTGGGTTGCGCAAGGCGGGGATTGGGGCTCGGTGGTGACCACAGCCATCGGCGTGATGAAGCCGGATGACTGCGCCGCGATCCACGTCAACATGCCGCTGGTGTTTCCTGAGCCGCCCGACCAGCTCCAGGACATGGATCCGTTCGAGCAGGCCGCCGTGGCGTCGCTGGCCCATTGGGAGGAGAAGGGCTCTGGCTATTTCAAGCAGCAGTCGACGCGGCCGCAGACGCTCGGCTATGGCCTCACCGACTCGCCGGTCGGCCAGGCGGCCTGGATCTACGAGAAGATGTGGGCCTGGAGCGACAATCAGGGAAACCCCGAGGACGCCCTGACCCTGGATGAGATGCTGGACAACATCATGCTTTACTGGCTGCCGGGGACCGCGACCTCCTCCTCCCGGCTATATTGGGAGAGCTTTGCCATAGGAACCGCGTCGGCCAGGCTGGAGATTCCCGTCGGCGTCAGCATCTATCCGCGTGAGACCCTCCGCCCCTCGCGGCGCTGGGTCGATCGGTGGATGCCGAACCTGATCCACTACAACATCCTGGACAGGCGGGGCCACTTCGCCGCCTGGGAGCAGCCGGCGCTGCACGCGAAGGAAATCCGCGAGTGCTTCGCGAAGGTGCGCTGAGCGTGGCCGAGCCGTGTGCGGATTCGCGCAAGCTATTCGCCTGAAGATCGGTTGGGCCGTCCGCCCCACCTCCCGCCCGATGCTATCTGATGGGGCAATCAGCATAAACCTCTGGCTTTACACAAAGCATGGGGTTACGAACACTCTGGAGGTACAATGATTGACCATATCTATCTTCCCGTGACCGACCTGAAGCGCTCCGATACCTTCTACGGCGGCATGCTCGGCCCGCTTGGTATGTCCGAGCGCTGGCACTTCAAGGCGCAGGCCGGATATCCCGATCTTACGGGCTTTGGCGAGCCGGGCATCCCGGGCTTCTGGCTGAAGGCCTCAAAGACCACCTGCGCCGAGCTTTATGTCGCGTTCGCCGCGAAGAACGAGGCGGCGGTGAACAAGGCCTACGAGGCAGCGCTTGCCAATGGTGGCAAGGATAATGGCGCGCCAGGGCTGCGGCCGCAGTTCGATCCGCGATATTACGCGGCCAATGTGCTCGATCCCGACGGCTACAATGTGGAGATCTGCTACAAGCCCTGGCTTTACGAATAAAGTCTGCGCTGCGCACGCTCCGAGTCGGCGCGCCGACACGCCGGATTGGTGTATCCCCCGTCTCGGATCTTTACCGGCGTCGCGCTTCACTGCCGAAGCTGTTCAGTAACGTTCTTTTCGCACCTAAGCAGCAAGCGAATAGCTCGTGCTGCGCGCCCTTCAGGATTATGCCGCGGCTTGGCAAATGAAGGCCGGACTATTTGAGTGTGCTGCGTGGTAAGGTATCTGTACCTATCGGTGCAGTTTCTATCAAAATCGCCGGGCAACACGCCCGGCATCACGCTACTCATCCAGCGAGACAGTCAAAGTCGAACAGGTCACGACGGTATATAAGCGCGCAGCGTCACGCGGTTTCCCGGTGTTCCCTCCCTTGAGCTTTTGGAGAACAGAGGAGCGGAAGCTGAGTCAACGCTCTATATACTGCGTTTTCGAACTCGGTATCGGAAACTTCGAGAAGTTCCGCGCAGACTTCGGGCGAGAGGCCGACCAGAATTCGAAGAACAAAGCAGTGCCGAGGTAGGGGCTGCAGCAAAAAGAGGCGCCGAAGTTCAGGGGGTAGGCACTCGACTTCATAGGGACCTTCCGATGATTTGGTTCGTCGCCGAACCGCAGATCTGACTGCTTCAATCAGGAGGCCGCCGGGCGATAGGTCTTCGCAGACGCCAATGCCGTGCATCACGGCCGCTTCGGCAGTCCTCGTGTCGCCGGTGAGAAGCAAGGCCGTGCGAAAGGCCATGTCAAGCGCACGTGGCATTGTATCCATCGCCATAAAAGAGATCCTTTCGGACGCCTGCCGTTCAAAACCGCGCGATGCCACTAAAGGCTCAACACTCATATGTTCGTCCGTCGCGCGACTTCTTGATTGATGTTATTAACACGGGTCCACTGGGTCCATTACATGTTTCCGGTATCAGACTGATCTTTTGCAACTCGGTAAGGACCCCTCGGCTACTACATAAACCAGCTATAGACGACCGCCCGCCACGATCGCCATACTTCGAGTACGCGGCCATGTTTACGCGTTTGTCAGCAGAGGAACTTTTGGCGTCGGATGGTTTTCGGACAGGTGACTGGCTGAACCTGCAGGCTGGCGACAAAGAAAGGTGCGGCGATTGTCCAACTTGATCGAGTTTGTTGGCAAAGTCAGCTCTTTCGGCGCCCGAATCGTCGTCGACGGACTACGCATCCCGTTCGAAGGGAGCCAAATCCTAACCCATATTGCAGAAGTCGGTTACAAGTCTTTGCCGCTCGTGGCGCCTGCAGGTTTCGCGCTCGGCACGGTGATGACCTTTCATACGCGCAGCACCCTCGTGACATTCGGCGCTAGCGCCATGATTCCAACCGTCCAGGCGCTGGCTTTTTTTGTCGAGATCGGTCCGCTGGTCGCCGGCCTCCTGCTGGCCGGACGCGTCGGCTCGGGGATCGGCGCCGTGCTCGCCAATATGCGGGTGGCTGAACAGATCGATGCTATCGAGTCCCTGTCGATCGACTCCTTCAAGCTTCTTGTGGTCCCCAGAGTGATCGCATGCGTCATAGCGTTGCCTTTGTTGACGTTGTTCATGGATTTCGCGGGCCTGCTCGGCGGCTACCTGTCGGAGTTCGCGGCGTCCGGAATGTCATTGGATCTTTACATCAGGCGTGCATTCGCGGGTCTCGAGTGGGCCAATTTCATAGCGCCCACGCTCAAGACCGCGGTCTTCGGTTTCATTATTGGGACGGTTTCGTCGTACTTCGGCTATACGACCAATCAGGGGGCGGCAGGCGTGGGCAGAGCCGCTACCAATAGCGTCGTCGTGTCGTCCCTCCTGGTGATCGTGGCCGATGTGGTCCTTGTCAAATGCATCTTCTTCGCATTCCCAGAGAGCGCGCTATGAGCAGCGCGCATATGGGACCGGCTGTCGTATTCGACCAGGTCTTCAAGGCATTTGGACGCGCACCAGGTGCTGCGAAACGTCTCTTTTTCCGTTCCCGCCGGAGCAGGCCCTATGCATTTTGGGCCGAAGCGGCACGGGCAAGAGCGTGACGCTCAAACTCCTCATCGCTTTGTTGAAGCCCGACCGGGGAAGCATCTGGGTCGACGGCAACGATGTTACGCGCCTCAAACCGAGCGGTCTCTCGAAGGTGCGCCGCAAGATGGGCTTTCTCTTCCAGGACGCGGCGCTCTTCGACTCGCTGACGCTGTACGAGAATCTTGCACTTCCCCTAGCACGGCTCACCACGAAAACCCAGGCGGAAATCGACTTCGCCATTAATGATGTGCTTCGGAAGGTCGAATTGGCAGAGCGACCAGGACAAACTACCGTCCGACTTGTCGGGCGGAATGCGAAAACGAGCGGGGCTTGCAAGGGCGCTCGTGCTCGAACCGAAAGTGCTTCTGGCCGACGAGCCGAGTAGCGGCCTCGATCGAATAACCGCGTCCGAAATCGACGAGCTGCTGCTGCGTCAAAAGCGCGACAAAGGAATGACGATCCTTGTGGTGACGCACGACGTACACGGCGCCCGGCGGGTCGGCGACCAGTTCGCCGTATTGGATAAGGGAGACCTGATCGCGTACGGAACCGCGGCGGAAGTGGAGAACAGCGGACGCGACACCGCGCGAAAACTTATATCGGAGGACTACCCGGCGTGAATCGTCCCATGATAGTCGGCGTTTTTGTTAGCGCAGGTCTCGCCTTGTTCACCACGGGCCTATTCATGATCGGCAATCGGCATGAAACTTTCGCGCCGTCATATCGAGCTCTATACGGAATTCGCCAATCTTTCCGGCATTGCGCAAGGCGCGAAGGTTCAGGTTGCCGGCATGGATGCAGGACAGGTGATCGGCGTGGAGATCCCGGATTCGCCGCCTGCAAAATTCCGGGTCAAGATTCGCATAACCGAGAAGCTGCGCGGATTGGTACGTACTGATTCTGTGGTCACCATCGGAACGGAAGGCGTCGTCGGCAACAGGTTCCTCGCGATCAGCGCGGGCACCGCGCGCGCGCCCGTCGCCGCCGCAGGAGCGACCCTGGCGGGTGCAGAAGCAACGGACATTTCCGCTCTGCTTGACCAGGCGAAAGGCACGATTCACAATATCGACACTACGGTGCGCAATGCGAACAAGCTGGTGACGAATGCGAACGGGTTAATCACAACACTCGGAGCCAATCTCAATTCGACTGTCACCGAAGTGAAGACGACAGTGTCGAACGCGAACGACCTGGTCGCGGGGCTCAAGGAAGGACAGGGGACTGCGGGGATGCTGCTGCGCGATGAGACGCTCGCGGACAAGGTAAGACAGGCGGTGGCGAATGTCCAGGGTGCGACAAGCGAATTGAAGAGCGCGGCTGCAAATGCCGGTACGCTCGTCTCCGAACTTCAGTCCAAAGGCTTTCCCCAGAAAGTCGATGAGACGCTCACAGAAGTACATCAGACAGCAAAGAACTTCAATGCCGCGTCGGCGCAGGTTCGACAGGTGGTAGCCGATCTCACGGGTCCAGACGAAGACGGAGCGACTGCTGTCGCGACCATACGTGAGTCGCTGTCGAACGTCAACGTGGCGGCGGTGAATATGGCGGACGAAACCGAGGCGCTCAAACACAACTTCCTGCTCCGCGGTTTCTTCCGAAAGCGGGGCTATTACACCTTGACAGCCTTATCTCCGGATACGTATCGCAAAGATCCGATTTTCGCTGCACAGAATACCGATCGGGCCTGGCTGCCGGCAGACCAATTATTCCATCCGGACTCACACAGCGTAGAGGAGCTCACCTCACAGGGAAGGTCTGCGCTCAGCACAACGTTCGGGAACTATGGGCAGAGGATTTTCCAGGGTCCAGTCGTCGTGGAAGGCTATTCCGACAGTGAGATCGTCAGCGATCGGTTGGCTGTCTCCCGCACCCGGGCGATTCTCGTGCGCAATTATCTCCAGAGTCATTTTCACTTGGATACTGGAAGGCTTGGAGCCGTAGCCTTAGAGAATCGTACGCCAGACCGTTCGGCTCACACGAGCTGGAACGGCGTGGCCATCGTGCTGTGAAAGGCAAAGCAATAGCCTTTGAATGACTAGACAAATCGCTTGACCATTCGGCATCTGCTGCTCGAAAGGCCACACTCGAAGCGCCGCCGCTAGCGCGCCGCCGTTGCCTTTGTGACGGACCAGTTCGCTAATCGCGTAAGACGCTGGAATGCCAGCGTATAAGAACAACCCTAGCCGCGGGACGAAGAATCCGGCGGTCATCCCGGCAAGGTAGAGAAGAAAAGAATATAACGAAACCCGCAGATCCCGACGGAGCTTGGTCTCAGGTATTTCCTTTTTCATGAGACGGCCTCCGAACGAAGCGTACCAACGCAGAACCGAGGAAGAGAGGCACGTGACAGCGCATACGGCCCCGTAAGAAGCGACAGCCACGGGCTGATCCGGATGATGACCGATTAGCCCCGTTGGGAAGGGCAAAAAGGCAATCCACATCAGGTACAGATTGTTCAGCCAGAGGAGCCTTGAGTCGACGCAGTCCACGTCATGGATCAATTCATGGTGAGAGACCCAGGCAACGGTGCAGATCAGAAAGCTGATGACATATATCGAGAAACGAGGCGCCAGAGCCAACAGCGCCTGAATCATTCCCGCATTATCGATATTTGCTCCGGCGTCTTCCAGGTGGATGTCGAGAATGAGCAAGGTAATTGCGAAGGCGATGACACAGTCGCTGAACGATTCGACTCTGCTCTTGGGCATCGCGCGACACTTTTCAAACGGTTGAACCGAAACGTAACCCACGACCACTGCATGTGATGGCATGGCCTCCGGATTCAAGATTACGGCGCATCACTGTTACGCGCAGTGTACGAACTTGGCGGTGAGTCTGACCAACGTGGCAAAAGTATTCGCTTCCATCTTTCGCATAATGTGTGCGCGATGGATTTGAACGGTGTACTCGGTGATTCCCAATTCGAATGCGGCTTGCTTGTTGAGCAAACCCCGAACCAATAACGCCAGCACCTCGCGCTCGCGGGGCGTCAAAGTCGCATACCGGGCTGCGAAGGCTTCCTGTTCAGTGGCCTCCCGACGATTCGCGCGCTCCTGCTCAAACGCCTTTTCAACCGAATTGAAGAACGCGGCCTCGTCGACCGGTTTGGTCAGAAAATCGATGGCTCCGCCCTGGATGGCGCGCACCGCCATTGGAATGTCGCCCCGGGCGCTGATGAAGATGATCGGCAGAGGGCATCTCTCGCTTTTAAGTTTCTCTTGTAGTTCGAGACCAGACATGCCTGGCATGCGTACATCCGAGATCAGGCACGAGGCCTTATAGCGGGCGGTGGAATCCAGGAATTGCTCTGCTGAGCCAAAGCAGAGCGCGGACAGCCCCTCCGATTCGATCAGATCCTGTAGAGCAATCTGAATCGACTCGTCGTCGTCGAGGATCGCGAGAACGCTTGAGTTGTGTTCGATACCCATTGCGAGAAGAGTAGCGCTGTCCACAAAACGACGCAATCAGACCTGAGTCGGAATGACCTACGACTGAGGTGGTAGTCGAATAAGACCGGGACGCAAGCGCTATTTATTGGCGAGAGTTTGAGCATGTCAGCCATACGAACCAATTCAATGAGCGATCCGGCCTGCATCTTCTCCATAACGTGGCCTCGATGGATTTTTACTGTGGCCTCGCTGGAGCCGATTTTGGCGGCAATGTGCTTGTTAAGCATGCCGGAGACGACGAGGGGCATCACCTCCCGCTCTCGTGCGGTCAACGCTTCATAACGCTCGTGCAAGGCGTTGATCTCGGCCTGTTGTTCTCGCGCCGCGCGGTCCCGCTGGAGGGCCTGCTGGATCGCGTCCAGCAAATCCTGGTCCCGAAAGGGTTTCGTTAGAAATTCCACGGCACCCGACTTCAACGCTCTGACAGACATCGGGATATCCCCGTGCGCAGTAATAAAGATGATTGGGATCTGAACGCCGATCTCGGCCAACTTGAGCTGGAAATCGAGGCCGCTCATCTGAGGCAGTCTTACATCGAGAACCAGGCAACACGGCTCAGCGATTCGTTGCTTTCTCAGAAACTCCTCGCCCGTTGTAATGGACTCGGCAGAAAAACCGGCACTCGTACATCACTCGTACACGGGTTCCACAGGACCAGCTTGTCGCTGCGAACATCGGATTTACATAATGGTTCGAGAACTTTGACCTTGATGCAAGCGATGCAGCCAACTTTCCCAGTTTAGCTGAACGCTTTTCGTGAGAGCCCATTCAACGCGGGTCGAGTCTGCGGGGGGCAGGCCCTGGGACCTGCACACATCGGGGGCTAACGTGGAAAGCGGGTTAACTTTTTACTGCGCGAGCCGAATTCCATAGCACTGGGGAATTCACACGATCGGGATAGATCGCGAGCATCTGGTCGTACAATTCCTTGGCGGTTTGCGTCCTTGCTGCAATCCTGTCGAAGTCCCGAATGTATTGTCTGGTTTCCTCCACAATGCTCGGAGCATCCGGGCGGCCCGGCCTCTTGTGCCCCGCGATGACGGCGCGCGGCTTCAGCGATTCGATCATGTTGAGCGCGGCGATCCACTCTTGTCTTGAATCAGCATTCGACTCGCCGAGGTGGATATGAACGTCGTTGTACGCAACGTCGCCCGCCACGACCAGGCCGATCGAAGGGACATGGAGGCAAGTCGTATTCCGGGTATCAGTATGGCCCGCTGGAATACTCACGAGTTCCTCACCTTCAAGTTGAAAAACGCCCCCAGCGAGTTCTTCTGCAATCGGAAGCGCCGGGTCGATCTGCCCAGGGAATCGGGATTTCCAATATGCCTCAAGCCAGGGCGGTGAGAGTTGCTCTCGCATCACCGAGATGGCCTCTCGCGATGCGATAAACCGGGCATTGGGAAAGCGATGTTGAATCGTGTTTACACCGAAGAAGTGATCTCCATGGCCATGCGTCGCATAGATCGTGGTCAAATTCTTTCCACTTGCGACGACCCATTCGGCAAGCGCCCGGTTTTGCTCCATGGTGATGAAGGTGTCGACCAACACGGCATCTCGTTCGCCCGAGATCAGCGTTGACGATATCGGTGACCATTTCCTCTCCGTAGCGCCCGGCGGCAAGTCGCTGGTGATGACGGCGACCTGAGGGCTGACAAAGACCTCCCACTTCAAAGGGCTGTTCATAGCCTTCGCTCCTTGACGGCGAATTCCCGTCCTACTTTGCGTGAACCGGCTCTGCGTGAACAAGCGGCGCATCCACCAAATGCTCACTCAGGAACCACGCCTGCAGCTCATTGCGGCGCAGAACTTCGCTGACAACCAGATCGTTCGTGCCGTCGTCCCCGAGTTCGCCGGCACGGCGTGCCAGTTTGCGAACCTGTCCAATGATCACCTGATGCGCGTCCAACAACCTGGAAAGCTGTACCGGGACGGCCTCACGTCCGCGAGGTGGACGCTCGATTCGCGTCATCTCAGCAACATCGTGCGCCATCGCGATGCTGATGCCGCCGAGGAGTTGTATCCGCTCGGCGATGGAGTCGACCAGTTCCACTTGCTCGTCGAAGTGCTTGTCGAAAAGCAAATGCAACTGGTAGAACGTCGGCCCGGCGACCTGCCAGTGCGATTTCTTGTACAAATCGCGGAGCGTCATTGTGTCGGCAAGAAGTTGGTTTAGTTGCGCGGTCATCTCCAGCCGAACCGTCTCTTCGAGTTCAAGAGGCAGTAAATGGTTTACCGTTCCGTATGCCTGAATCTCAGCGGCACGTTGATGGAACCGGGGTTGTGCGGTGGTTCCATCTGATGCCGGACTTTCACGTTTGTTCTTCACAACGAATCCTTTCCTAATCTTTCAAGCCGCGGCCTGTCGCAAAAGATTTTCGACCTTAGCGTCCAGGTCGCGAGCTACGTTCAACGCCTCGCTGTTTCCATAAGGCGCTAAGAGGCTGGCCATCCGGTCATATGAAAGATGCACGCCATCGGCACGCTCATCGACAAGGACGGTTACCGGAGCATAGGAGCCGGCGTCCGGAACAAGCCTGGCCATGGATTGCATGATGAGCGGGTTGCCCATGATTACGCGTACGCTCTTCGGATCGCAGTCTACTCCGGCTTTGGCAAGTATCGCGCCGTGATCGAGCCGCATGAACTCCATGAGACCGATCTCGCTTACGCTCTCATTAATCACGTTCTGCATTTCCTCGAACGTCGTTGCGGCGGCGACCTTTGCCGCGAATTCGACCATGTTCGGCCTGCCGATCGCGTCTTCCACCGCCGCTAGAACGGTGTCAAACGGCTTCCGGGAGGTTATGCTCCACCGTTGTACGTTTACCTGATGAGTTTGCATTTTCGGTTTCACCCCCTCTTTTGTTGGGTCGCCAGCGGACCCGTAGTTCAAATTTGCGCGAAGCCTCCGTCGACGAACAGCTCAGTGCCCGTGATGTAACTGCTGTCATCAGATGCGAGAAACACAACGGCGTTGGCGACCTCGTCTGGCTGGCCGAACCTGCCGAGGGGGATGGCGCTCGCGACCATCTTCCGCCGTTGCTCACCCGCTTCACCGGATGCAAGCAACTCATTCAGTCCCGGCGTGTCGATGGTGCCAGGGCTGATCGCGTTGACGCGAATTCGCCGGCCTTTGAGGTCCGTCGTCCACGTTCGCGCGAAAGAGCGGATGGCCGCCTTCGTAGCGCTGTAAACGCTGTTGGAGGCCAGGCCTTTGCTGGCCACAACGGACGCGTTGAGAATGATCGAGGCGTCTTCAGGCATCAGCGGGAGCGCTTTCTGTACCGTGAACAGCACCCCTTTGACGTTGACGTTGAAAATGGAATCAAATAGTTCCTCAGTGATGTTTCCGAGTACAGCGTATTGGGCAATCCCCGCATTCGCGAAGAGAACGTCGAGATTCTGTTTCTCGCTCTTGATCTGCGCGTAGAGCCGGTCGAGATCGCCGGCATTCGACACATCTCCACGTACGCCGGTCGCATTTCCCCCAATTTGTTGGACAGCCGTTGCGAGTTCTTGTTCGCGACGGCCGGTGATGTAAACGTGGGCTCCCTCTTTGGCGAGTGCTTTCGCCGCCGCAAGGCCGATCCCACTTGTCCCGCCCGTTACCAATGCTACTTTTGCGTCCAGTCTTGGCATTCCGGCTCCTTCCAATGGTTCAACCTTCCGGCTTGACGATAGCTGTCGCCACTTCCCGATATCGGAAGCATTCGACGAGGTGGTCGTTCACCATTCCCACTGCCTGCATATGGGCGTAAATGACCGTGGAACCCACGAATCTGAATCCACGGCCTTTCAGATCTTTGCTCAGCGCATCGGATTCCGTGGAGGTGGCGGGAATCTGCTTCATGACTCTCCAGCGGTTTACTTTCGGCTCTCCACCGACAAAGCGCCACGAGTACGCATCAAAACTTCCGAACTCCTCCTGAATCGCGAGAAACGCACGCGCATTGCGTACAGCCGCCTCGATCTTTTGCCGATTTCGAATGATTCCTGGATCAAGCAATAGCTTCTGAATGCGCTTCTCGGTATATCGCGCGACTTTCTTGGGATCAAATTCGCTGAATGCACGGCGATAGCCTTCACGCTTGTTCAGGACGATCGACCAACTGAGCCCAGCTTGCGCCCCTTCGAGAATTAGAAATTCGAAATGTTTGTTGTCACTGTGAACCGGTACGCCCCATTCCCGATCGTGATATTCGAGCATTAGGGAATTGCTTTCGCTCACCCACCCGCAGCGTTTTTTGGGCATGGACTCAAGCTCCCGTCAGAAACTGCCGTCGCCTGGGCAATCGAGTAGATGATCCCATGGAATTCTGTCCGCTTCCGGTTACGATTGTTGGCTTTCATCGAGGAGGTTGCCGAGCACCGCAGACCATCCTTTCTCGAAATCGCCGTCCTGTTGCAAACCGCGCTCCAACAGCGCTTTCACGCGCCGCTGTGTTTCAGGCCACGTCAGGGCGACCTGAAAGGAGTTGATGGCGTCCAGAAGCCGGTCGGCGGATGGCAACGAGACTTGATTGATTAAGTTCTTTGCCGCGGCGATGGCGCGTCGGTCGAAAGAAGCGATTCGGCGTGCGAACGCATCGACGAAACCGTCCAGCTCCGCATCCGCGAGGGCGCGATTGATGTAACCGTAACGTTCGGCTGTGTCCCCGTCGAAATCATTGCCGCCTAGGACGATTTCGAAGGCGCGACCGCGGCCGACCAGGTGCGGGAGACGTTCGGCGCCTCCGCCGCCCGGATGCAGGCCCACTGCGACTTCGGGTTGGCCAAGCCGCGTGTTCTCGCGCGATGCGAAGCGCATGTCGCACGCGAGGACGAACTCGCTGCTTGCGCCGCGCACGCATCCGCGGATTTTCGCGATACTGACGACCGGCGACTTCGTGATACGCACGAACGTATCCAGAAGTACCGGGAGACTGGTAGGGCCAATGCCGGACATGACATTGCCCAACTTGCCGGTCAGGTCAAAGTGGGCAAGGTAAAAATCAGGAATTGCGCTTTCAAACACGACGACGCGAAGGGTCTGGCTTGCGTCCATTCGCGCGAGCAAATCCTGGAGGCTTTGGAACATCGTGCCGTCCATGACGTTGAACGGCGGGTATTCAAAAACGACCCTCCAGTAGGCGGGCGTTTCCTCGACGACCCGCAATGGTGAAGTTGGCTCAGCCATGGTTCACGACCTTTTCATCAACCTCAAACCCGCGAGAGGGCTCGGTAATTTTCTTTTCTTCATAATTGCGCATGCGGGCAAGCGCCGTGTCGGAGGTGCAAAGTCTCAGGAAAAGATTTCGTTCGAGAGCCAGCCCGTTCCGCCAAAGGCATTTCGTTGGCGCTGCGGACGAGACGCTTAATGTAAGCCGCCGATTCCGGCGGATGTTTCGATAAATGCCTTGCAATCTCCATCGCGCGATCGATGGCTTTACCCTTGACCGTTTCGTGGACAAAACCCCGGGTTTCGGCTTCACGCGGACTGAGAGGCTTGCCCATAAGAATGTGCCAAAGCGCAGCCGCCATGCCGACCGTGCGCGGAAGCCTTTGCGTTCCGCTTGCGCCGGGCAAAAGGGCGAGTTCCGTTTCCGGTAATCCGATCAGATAATCGCCGTCTTCGGCGATGCGGATGTCGCAGGCCAGAGTAAATTCAAAAGCGCCGGCAAGAGCGGTGCCGGAAATGGCGGCAATAACCGGTTTCGGCATCGTCTCGCAGATCGCCATGGCCTTATCGAAAAATCCGCCATGGTAGCTTGCGTTGTCCGGCCATTGGCGGCCCGAAGCGCGAATTTGTTCGGCAATATTGATGAGTGCTGGAATATCAAAATGGCGATTAAAATATCCGGGCGTTCCGCCGGTTATGATGACGACACGAACGTCAGGATTGCCGGCGAAAGCCTGTAGTTCCTCCGTAAGAGCGTCGCCCATCGCCATATCGAAATACATTTTCTTTGGACTTCCCAGGGTGACGACGGCCATTTTGTCGATGACTTCTGTCGTAAGGATGTCGGTTTCCATCGGAGATCCTCCTGAGTTCCATGATCTGTTTACCGTTCTTGCGGTTGGTGTCCGGGACTTGTCAGGCTCTGGCGGATGATTCCTGAACAGCTTTCGCAGCAGCACGGATAACATCCACGACGAAGCCTGGATGGGACAGCATTGGGACGTGGCTGCTGTCAACAGCATGGGTGCTTGCCTTCATCCGTTTCGCTAGGAACCGTTCCAGTTCCGGCTGCACCGTGCGGTCATGGTTGGCGACGATATACCAGCTCGGCTTCGACTTCCACGCGACGCCAGGCGGGTTGCGGCTGAAGAGATCGAGAGCCGGGGCGTAATGGGTCGCCCAAACAAGTTTTTGCTCTTCCTCCGGGAGGTCTCCCGCGAAGCACTTGACGCCTTCCGGCCGCATCCAGAGGCGCCCGTCTCCTGGTTCGACATACTTGAAGATGTCGGTGGCCGGGTAAGGCGCCTGCTGGCTTTGCGATGTTTCGCCGGCATCGACGTCGGGCGCGAGAGCGGCGATGTACACGAGTCCGACGACGCGATCATCGGTGCCCGCGGCCGTAATCACGCTTCCTCCATAGGAGTGGCCGACGAGGATGGCCGGGCTGCTAACCCGCCCGAGCGTCCGATTGACCGTGGCCACGTCATCTTCGGGTGTGTCGAGGCCGTATTGGGCGGCGATCACTTCGTGTCCTTCCGCCTGTAGCGGGGGAATCACCTTGCTGAAGCTCGAACCATCTGCCCATATTCCGTGGCAGAAGACGATGCTGGGTTTCTTTGTGTTCATCTCGAGTCTCCCTTCTTTTTGGTCTTCATTACCGTTAATGCGCCGGCCGCTCGCGTTCCTGCACCATCCACTTTTTGATATAGGCCGAGGCGTTCAACACCGATACTCCCTGCTCCTCGCACGAATTCAGGAAGTGAATGGCCTCAACATCAACAAGGTCTACTTCCTCCAGGTCCAAAACGCTTGGTGATCCGCACTGGTCTATTTCAGTCTTTACCTGATGCACATGCCCGGATCGAAACTCGCCACTGAGCCGAACCCGATCACCGACGCGATCGATCCTTAGCGTCATCGTTCTCCCGCTCGAAAGCTGTCCGTGCTATTGCAATGCGTTTACCATGACCGATCCACTGAAACGAAGGAGGTTGGAAGTTTTGACGATCCTGAACCATCAGGAATTCCTGTTACATGAGGAGGCAGGATGAGCTTATAATCCGGTGATGGCTTCCATGGACGAATTGCCTGGCATAGCTGGGAAGCGAACCCTTGAGATGCTTGCTGATGGGGCAAGCCTCTCCGAAATCCTGAACGAGTTGTGTTCTGTCATCGATGCATATGCCTCGGCAACCTCTCAGGTGTTGCTGATGGATCCAACTGGCCATCAACTGCTGCCCCTGGCGGGTCCCAATTTCCCACCGGCAGTGACTGCTGCTTTCGCACCCTGGCCGGTCGGACCCAACCGGGGCTGCTGCGGCACCGCAGCGTTTTTGGGAAAGCGGGTCATCGTTTCCGACATGTCCACCGACCCGCGTTGGCCTCAGGACGAGCAAGGGGAAGTTGCGCGCAGGTTCGTTATGGATCACGGGCTGCATGCTGCCTGGTCGGAACCGCTGATTTCGAACTCCGGTGAAGTTCTTGGCACATTCTGTATCGGTTATTCACAACCGCGGACCCCAACGAGTCAGGATTTGCAGTTAATCGAGTCGGCTGGTCACATCGCCCGCATCGCTATCGAACGTCACCAGTCGCAGGAGGCTCTCACCGCGGCGCTGGCGGCGATCAAGGACTCGGAGACCAATCTTCGCCGGGTGATTGACACGATTCCGACGCTGGCGTGGTGCAACTCGCCCGATGGTCCCAACGAGTTTCTGAATAAACGCTGGCATGAATACACGGGCCGTTCCCACGAAGAGTCAACCGGGTGGGGCTGGCAAGCCGCGTTCCACCTGGAGGACGTGCCGCCACTGATGAAGAAGTGGCGAGAGCTATTGGCATCCGGCGAGCCGGGTGAGATCGAGGCCAGGCTTCGGCGTCACGATGGCGTCTATCGATGGTTTCTGATTCGAGTTGAGCCGTTTCGCGACGAGCATGGACGGCTCTTGAAATGGTACGGAACCAGCACCGACATCGACGCTCTCAAACAAACGCAGGAGAAACTGCGCGAGGACGAACGGGAGCTTCGCCGGATTACCGATGCGATACCGCAGACAATTGTGGTGTTAGACCCTTCCGGTGCTCCCCTCTACGCGAACCAGGCGACGCTCGACTATGCCGGATTGACGACGGAGGGTGTCGTGACCCCTGGCTTTCGCGAACGATTGTTTCACGCGGACGATCTGGCAAGATTTCGCGAGGAACGGAAAGCTGCTTTCGATCGCGGGGTTCCGTTTGAAGCCGAATTGCGAGCACGCCGGAAAGACGGCGTGTATCGCTGGTTCCTGATCCGATACAACCCCTTCAGAAACGAGCACGGGCAACTGACCCGCTGGTACGCAACGGGAACCGATATCGACGACCGCGTTCGAGCCGAGGAGAGGACGCGGAACGAAAATCTGGCGCTGAGAGAGCAGATCGATCGTGACTCGATGTTTGAAGACATCGTTGGTTCGTCCGACGCGCTCAGAAAAGTTCTGCGCCGGGTTTCCAGGGTGGCGCCTGCCGACTCCACAGTTCTCATCCTGGGCGAAACGGGCACAGGAAAAGAGTTAATTGCGCGTGCCATTCACAAACGATCACGGAGGGCGGATCGCGCATTCATCGGCGTGAACTGCGCAGCTATTCCGCCATCGCTGATCGCTTCCGAGCTGTTCGGGCACGAAAAGGGCGCTTTTACCGGGGCGACCCAGAGACGTCTGGGCCGTTTTGAATCGGCAAATGGCGGCACAATCTTCCTGGACGAAGTCGGCGACCTGCCGGGAGAAATTCAGATCGCACTGCTGCGGGTGCTGCAGGAGCGGGAAATCGAACGCGTCGGCGGAAACAATTCCATTCCCGTTGACGTCAGAGTTCTGGCGGCAACTCATTGGGATTTGAACGTACTCGTGGCTGAAGGACGATTCCGCGAAGATCTTCTGTACCGGCTCAACGTCGTACCTATCGAGGTGCCGCCCCTCCGTGAACGCGCAGCCGACATTCCCCTGCTCGTGGAGTACTTCATCGACCGCTTCGGCAAAAGGGCGGGGAAAAAATTCAAAACGATCGACAGGAAATCGCTGAAGGCGTTTCAATCATACGAATGGCCGGGCAATGTCCGCGAGTTGCAAAATGTTATCGAGCGCGCGGTGATACTCAGCGAGGGTGAAACGCTCGCTATGGAGGAAGGCTGGCTCAAGCGGGAGCTCCGCGGAAACCCGAAACGGTCAGGCACGCTACACGGCTCACTTCTTAAACAGGAAAAGGAAATGATTGAAGCCGCGCTCGCAGCGAGCCAAGGCCGCATATCGGGGCCATCAGGGGCGGCTGCCAAATTAGGTCTGCCGTCGCGTACACTCGATTCCAAAATTAAGCGTTTGAAAATTAACGTCTACCGGTTCAAAACGCCACGCTAGGCAATGAATATGGCTCGGTTTCTCCCAGACACTATATTCGCCGGTGCGCGATCACGGAATGGAGGCGAGGCCGGATGCAGTACTCGGTAGTCGTGCTGGGCGCGACGGGCAACGTAGGCGGACGCATCGTGCAGTTGCTGATCAAAAACCCGCTGTGCAAGAAACTGGTGGTCATCACGCGCCGCAAGACGGACGTCTTCGCGGCCCCCAAGGTCTTCAACGTGGTTGTCAACATGGACCGAATCGAAGAGGAGGTTGCGCCCTACGCCCAGGGAGTTCACGTCGCCCTCGCTGCGTTCGGCGTCGGCAAGGGCAGCGCGAAGATGCCCGAGGAGGAGGTGCGCAAGATTGAAATCGCCTACCCGGAGGCCTTTTGCCGCGCCGCTAAGGCTGGAGGCGCTCGTGTGTGCGGGGTCATGACAGCAGCGGGCGCGAACCCCAAAAGCGGAATGAAGTACGCGAAGATCATCGGCGAGAAGGAAAAGGCCGTCGAGTCCGTCAAGTTCGACTTCCTGGGGATCTACCGTCCTGCCGTCATCCTCGGCAACGCCAATACGCCGAGCGTTCTTAACTACCTCATGCCACTCCTGCACTGGGCCATGCCGTCCAAGTATCACTCGATCCACAAGAACGACCTAGCTCGCGCGATGGTGGCGCAGTCGGAGCAGGCGTTCCTCGCGATGGCGCAGGGAAACGCTCCCAAGGGCACAACCGTGAAGATCCTGGAGTACAAGGACATGGAACCCTTCTTCATCAAGGGCGAGCGCGACGAGCCTTGAACAGCAGCAAACCGCTTGCGTTGGATTGAAGTGTTGCGGTGTTTGGTTACCGGAGACGTCTCGCATCATTGTCGCGACTGCACGAAAATGATCAGCGCAGAGGAGGTATTCCGGGGCATTGTATACTTGGCCGATGTCGCCGGAGCAGGAGCAACTCCTCTGTGACGCGCTCGTGAATCTTGGTCCGGTGGAGACTGAGCAGGGCCTGCACGCTGAGGGCGTCCGTAAAATCCAAGAGGTCCTGCATTGCACCCTGGCCGATGCACGGACTACGCTCCGAGAGTTGCGCGTGCGCAAGCGCATCGAGGAAACGGCCATACCTATCGAGCAGCTTGACCAGCCGCACTTTCGGTGGGTACAGCCGTCAGCGTAACGAACATGAGACGGGGAGTTGATGCGGTACACTCCCCGCGCTGACCTTACTGCATTGCTTCCATTCAGCTCGCGATGGGGTTGTCCGTGAACAGCCGCGTGACCATCGTGGAATCCAGATTCGCCCGAACTTTGATGATTACTTCGTCGTGGTACGTGTCTGCCATGCCGTCACGCCTTGCGCGGGCATTCAGTGGAACTGTGGGTTCAGTCCTGTCGTGTACCGGCGCAGTTTCGGAGCACGGAGTCCGAATTAACGACATCAGGAGGACCGCGGGTTCAGCGCGTTCCACGCAGCCAGAGAGTCCATATAATCTCGCCAATGAACGATCTTTCGATCGGCGACGGTAATGATCGAGACGAACCTATTGTCATAGGGCACGCCCGTTCGCAGGACCTTGCCGTGCACCTCGTATTCGATGATCACAACTCTGCCGTTGTCGGCATGATAAACGACAAGCTTGTCGGCTGAACGGAGTCTGATGCTGTTGCCATATCCGGAGTACGCCGTCATCAACTCGGCGCGTCCCCGGATTGTTCGGGGCCATCCAGGGAATTCGTAGAGGAACTCGAACATCGCATCTTCAGCGATGGTATCGAAGTAATGATCGCCGTCAACGACCCCGCTCAATCCCTTCATAATAATCTCGAAAAAGGGTCCGAGAGCTTCATATGCAGCATATTTCGCTTCCGACATGGCCAAATTCCCCTGGAATATTAATCGTGCCCGTCAGGGCTAAGAACTCTTCTGGCGCCATGAACACGAGTAGAACCGTCCGAAGACAGTAGCACGCCAGAAACCAACTCAGCGCAGCTTGTCGAAAAAGAGATAAAGAGCGGCAATCCGGCCATCCCGGGCAATGATGAAATCAGTCCCGGCGTAAGCTGGCGCATCGCCAGGACGCCCTGCTACCCATCTGACCCGCCCGCCATCGCCCACTTCCTCACGCTCGGCATTGGCTGATATCGAAATTCAGGATGAGTGGCTCTGATCTCGCCCGCGATACGATCGATCTCGTCGCGGCCGCGATAGACGCCCTTGCTGGGGTCGTAGAACACGCCATCTTCGGGTAGAGCTCGTCGATCGGCGCCCGCCGGCGCGCCGGGTCGTTTTCACCGAAAACCTCCTGCAGATTGCGGGTCAACAAGGTCGATATGCTGTACGACATGGCTGTTGTTTCTCCTCTTTGGCCCGTGTGGCGCTTGCGCTAGCCGATGCGATACTGGCCGCCGTCAACGACGATTGCTTGCCCAGTAATGAACGCCGCATCGTCGCTTGTCAAAAACAGAACCGCCCCGGTAACGTCCTCCGGTTCCTCCATCCGCTTAATAGCCTGCTGTTCCCAGGTGGCGCGTCTTTGTTCTTCCGATTGTGGTGCGGTTGCCAGAGTATTCGTAAGGCCAGGCAATACCGCGTTCGCGGTGATGCCATCGCCAGCAACATCGTTCGCCAAGCCCTCTCATGAACCCGATAATCCCCATCTTTGTCGCGATGTAATGGCTCATGCCGGGAATGGCCAAGCCGACCATATTTGACGATATGCCGATGAAGCGGCCCCACTTCTTCTTTCTCATTGTTGGCAGGAAGTACTTCGCGCTCAAAAAGTGGGAGTCCAGGTTCGTAGCGAACGTTTTCCGCCACGTCGCCAGATCCAATTCGTCGATCGAGCGATTGGGAAAATAACCTGCGTTATTCACGACGATATCGACCTCGCCCACATCTCGGATCCTGGCGGCGGCAGAACGCCACTGTTCCTCCTGCGTTACGTCAAGTTGCAGCGCGTGTGCCGTGGGACCAATCCTCCGCGCCGTCTCGTGCGGCGGAGCAAGATCGGTTGCGATCACCTGCGCGCCGCGTTCTGCCAACGCCAACGCAATCGCCTCGCCGATGCCTTGGCCGGCGCCGGTGACCAATGCGACTCGCCCCTCGTGTGTTCTCATCGGGGTTTTCATCCTCCCTCCATTAGCGCTCGCGTGCAGTCTTGAGTGCTGCCGTCCACCAGAGCAGATCGTCTATCATGACGTTCGCTTGCTTCTCCAACTCGGCGAGGCCCTTCTCCACGTCGCCGCCCTGGAAATGCGCCCAAAGCGTTGCCACCGGGATGTGAACGGACGACCGAACAGGCGCCATCTGAAGCTCGATAGCCGTCTCGCGAAGCTGCTGAATGCCTCGGGCGCCCATGGCGCTTCCGTAGCTCACGAAGGCAGCGGCCTTGCGGTTCCACTCCGGGTAAACCCAATCGATCGCGTTCTTCAGCACTGCGGAGGGGCCGTAGTTGTATTCCGGCGTGACAAACACAAAACCATCCGACGCCGCGATTTGGGAGGTCCATTTTTTAACGACGTCGTGTTCGTAAGGCGGCCGCCCCGGCATCGCCGGCGGCATGGGCTGATCGAAGAAAGGCATTGGGAAGTCTCGAAGATCGAGGAGCCGAGCTTCAATCCCTTCTCTTTTTTGCAACTGCTGAAGAATCCACTGCGCTGGCTTTTCGGAAAACCGGCCCTGACGTGTACTGCCGACGATCACTGAAATGGTCATCATTTCTATTTGCTCCTTGACAACGCTTTCTATCGACCAGTTATGAAGCGGCGCCGGGCTCAGAGGCAATCCGCTCTGCGCGGCTACTCACCCGTGAGCTCACGTTCGGCCTGGAGCCAATCTTCGAGTTCACCTCCAAGTTGTGCCCCGCGAGCGAGAAAAAGTTCGTAGGCGCGAATCCTGATTTCGTGCTCACGCGAGGCCACACGAAGCACGATCTTGCCATGCGGCTTGCGGCTTGTCACACCCGGCTCACTGGGTGACATCCCATGAACCCCTGGCAGGTTCCTGGCGATGTCTCTCCAGGCCTGCGCCGCATCTTCGAGTGCGTATACAGTCGCGACGTCTGGTCGTATGGTCCCCTCTTCCAGCAGTCGCCCGATTCTGCCGAGCAACTCCCCTGACGGCGCGAGCCTCATCATCGCGCCCGACACACGGTGCGCCGCGGCCTCTTCCTGGACGACGGGCTGGGTGGCGGAGACGAGATAGCCACCTTCCTTCAAGACCAGGAACGACCGATTCTGTGTATCGCCACGGATCAAGTTGAAGACCACATCGACCTTCTCTCGCAGAACGTTTTCGAACTGCGCCTCCCGATAATCGATAACCCGGCTGGCTCCGATGGACTTGAGATACGCCCATCGTCGCCGCTTGCGGTGGCAATGACGCGGGCGCCAGTATGCGATGCCAATTGAACCGCATAGGCCCCCACCGCCCCCGCGCCGCCATGAACCAGGATCGTTTGTCCCTTTTCCAGGTGACCGTGGGTGAAAATTCCCTGCCATGCAGTTTGGGAGGCCACCGGCACTGATGCCGCCTCCTCAAACGAGAGGTTGGATGGTTTACTCGCGATGGCCGCCGCCTTGACAGCCACGTACTCGGCGTACGCGCCCACTCCGGTGGTGGTACCGAACACGGCATCACCTTCCGCCCATGCCGCGACATCACTGCCAATCTGTTCGACGACTCCTGAGAACTCGTGACCAGGTATCCACGGCAGGTCGATCGGGAGTATCTGTTTTAGTGATCCGGAGGCTTCAACAAGATCCAGATGATTGACGGCGGTACTTTTGATCTTGACCAAGACCTCGTCGCGGGCAATTGTCGGCGTCGGTACATCGTGAAACACTAACTGCCCACCGTATTCCAATAATCTGGCAGCTTTCATGCGATCTCTCCTTAAGTCTGAGCAAGCTCTTTCGTTTCAGTGCCCATCTGGCCGGGCGTGGCGGCGCGCCCAGTCGGGGAGCTTCGTCAGCGTGCGGCCGAACTCCCGTTCCAGGCCGGCGATGTCTGCGCTGTAGCCGACGCGCTCGAACCATTCGAGCATCAACGCCATCTCCTTGCTGTACTGCCGGACCGGTTCGATTGGTGTCTGCGCGAACGCAATCGGCCGGCCCAGCGCCTCCGTCAGGAGCTCCGCCGCTTCCCGCATCGTTCGTACATCACCGGCGAGGTCGATTTCGCGGCGGTTCAAGGCCTGGGCGTCGGTGAACGCGCGCGCGCCGAACCAGCCAATGTCTTCCACCGCAATCATCTGCAGCTTCGTGCCTTGCCCGAGCGCCCAGGCCAGCGTGGAGCCCTGGAGACTGAAAGGCGCCACCAGGTTCTCCATGAAGAACACCGGACGCAGGATCACATGCGAGGGGAAGCGGAGGCCGCGCACGGTTTCCTCGATGCGCCACTTGTTGTCGAAATGCGGGACGCCCGTCCGCTTGTGCGCCGATCCCACGGATGTGTAGACATAGTGTTCGACGCCGGCCTCGCGCGCCAGCGTCGCAAGACGCTTGCCCTGCGCCTCTTCACGCTCGACGCCCGCCTCCCCCGCGTTCTGCACGCCGAAGACGCCCCACGCGCCAGCCAGCGCACGGCGCAGAGTCGCCTCGTCATCCAGATCGCCCTTGACGATCTCGATGCCTTGGTGCGCCAGCGCCGCGCCCGCTCGCTTTCCGGCTTGCGCGTCAGGCCGCGCAGATGGAAACCCGTGCCCCGCAGTGCCTGCGCCACCGCTCCGCCTTGTTGGCCTGTCACTCCGGTGATGAGAATCGTTCGATCGTTTGCCATGGTTTATCCTTATTGCCGTCCTTACTTTCAGTGCCGAACTACATCCTTGGTTGATCAGCCGCGGGCGTGGACTCGGGCCTGGAACAATGCAGCGAACGCCGGTCTTACGTCGACGAAGATCACCGCCCACAGTACAGCAACGAAGAGGGCCAACGGAAGCCCGCTCGGGGCCATCAAAACATGGAACGAAAGAATATTGACGATCACCGGCGCTAGCATCGCCACCGCCAACGGCACGTAGCGGTTGACCAGCAGAAGCACCCCAGCGACGAGTTGAAATGCGAAGATCACCCAAAGATAGTGTGTGGCATACAGCGCGCTCATGAACTCTCCCGCGATGCCTCCCGGCGGCGGCAGGGGAATGAAGTTCAGGAAGCCGTTCAGGCCGAAAACAAGAAAGATTACGCCCGCCAGATAGCGGGCGATTACAGACACGGTTCTCATAAGGTTTTCCTTTCGGCGACGACCATGAATCATGTCGCCAATCATATTGAAGTCAATATAGTTGATGACGTATACTTTTAGAAGATTCAGGTTTTTTATGGCCCAAAGCAACCAGGAGCCGGAGCACGTCTGGCTTGTCATGATGAAGGCGATGCGCGCGCTGACAAGGTACGCAGCCGCGGGTATTGAAGAGACTGGGCTCGGCCTCTCGGATTTCGGCGTGCTGGAAGTCCTGCTACACAAAGGGCCTTTGCCGGTCAATACGATAGGCCCGATTGTCGATCTGACTCCAGGTTCGATCAGTATCGCCGTGGACCGCCTTTTCGCGAAGGGGTTGGTCAGCCGGGTAGAGAGCGGCGAAGACCGCCGGGTTCGTATCGTTGCGCTCACATCGCGCGGCAGGGATCTCATTGCTCCAGCCTTCCGAAAGCATGCCGGGCAAATGAGGAAGGTGTTCTCGGAGCTGAGCTCGGAGGAACTTCGCAGCCTCGAAGTGGCGCTCAAGAAAATCGGTAAGCGCGCTGCGGCGCTGATGGAGCAGAAGGGCTGAGTTTTGTACGCGCGAGCCAATGCGCTTGCATCTACAGCGGCGTCCGCCGATGAATTATTTTCCGTAGGCCTGGGCGATCTGACCAACAAGCTTGGCCCAGCCCATGTCCATGGCGCCGTAAACCTCGCCGGCCTCCGGTCGCGCATTGTCCCTGAGGATTTCCACCATCAAGGTCGCGTAGTCCGAGAGAATGACGCCCGCCTGCAGCATGCGCAGAAGCCCGACCTGCCGCTTGGTCTCGCTGAACGTTCCCGAGGCGTCGACCGCCACATACGCGTCCAGTCCCTTACCCACGGCGGTCATTGCCGGAAAAGCCGCGCAGACTTCGAGCGAGATGCCAGCGAAGATCAGCTTCTTGCGGCCGGTCGCCTCGATGGCGCGAGCTACCCGCGCGTCGTCGAAAGCATTGACCGATGAGCGGTCTGATGATTTCAATTCCCGGCAGCGCTTCGACGAGTTCCGGGAACGTCGGACCCCACATGCTTTCGCGCGCCGTCGTGGTGACGACGATCGGCAACTTCAGCACTTTCGCCGCTTTGGCCAGGGCCACCACGTTGTGCTTCAGTTCGCCGGTCGAATAGTCACGGACGCCCGTCATGAGGCCGACCTGATGATCGACGAGGACAAGCGCCGCGTTTTGGGAAGTCAGGGGTTCGTAAGGGCTGGTTTGATTGGCATACAATTGAACGCTATCAAGGCAACAGTAGTCCTGGCTAGATAGCCGAATTCGCAATTAGATTGGTGCGTACAAGCAACAATAGCGGATGGAAGACCTAAACGATATCTATTTCTTTGCCTCGGTGGTCCAGTACGGCGGGTTTTCTGCGGCGGCACGCATGATCGGCGTTGAGAAAACGCGCCTTAGCCGGCGCATCGCGGCACTGGAGAAACGGCTGGATGTCCGTTTACTGCAACGCACCACTCGGGCTTTGGCTCTCACAGAAGCCGGACACCGCTTCTTTGAACGATGTGTAGCGACGGTCGAGGGAGCGCAGGCAGCATACGACAGCGTCGCGGAATTACGTCGGGAGCCTGCGGGACTCGTTCGGCTCAGCAGCCCAGTCCTGCTGACGCAAAGGTGTCTGGCTCATGCACTCCCGGGCTATATGAAGGTGAATCCAAAAGTTTCTGTCTTCGTCGAGGCGACGGACCGGACCGTAAACGTGATTGAGGAACGATTTGACATCGCGATCCGGGCAAAGCCGGCGATTGAGGATGTCGCGGGGCTCGTAGCGAAAACGCTCGGAGATTCCCAACGCGTGCTCGTCGCCAGCCAAGTCTTTCTTGAGCTCTATGGGCGCCCAGAAAGTCTGGCCGACCTGCCGAAGTTCAACACGGCCGCGAGCAGCGACGACATATTCGACGGTGGGGCGCGATGGAACCTGACAAACCTTGATAATCGGACGCAACATATCGAGTTGAAGCCAAGGCTTGTAACAAGTGATCTGCGAGTGAGACTTCAAGCTGCGATACGCGGTATCGGCATCGCATTGCTGCCGGAACAAGTCGTTTCCGCACCGCTAAAAGAGCGGCTTGTTGAACACGTCCTGCCGGAATGGTCCGGAGCGAAGAATATCCTTCACCTGGTTTACCCGACGCCTCGCGGAATGCTGCCGTCGGTACGGAGTCTTATTGATTATTTGATGATCCATGTTCCTGCCTGGCTCCAGGAAAGGAGCATTTAGAGCAGGAATAGCGAGCCTTAACCGATTGGCAGAATTCAAGGGATGAATATCATTGAGGACGCAGACAGGTACAAATAGTGTGAGCCCAGGATTCGTCAAGCGCTCCCTTTATCGCCCGGCGTGCTGCGCTGTCTAAAAGGCAGGGGCGCGTGGTTACTGGGGAGCAGGTTGCGAAAGCCTTGCTGGAAGCGGTGCTGACGGCGAAGACCGGAACACACATCATCGAGTCCGAAAACCTTCGGAACGTCTAAAAGAACCTGAGCCCGAAATGGCCTCGTCGGGGCGCAAGCTATTGTGCCGGTTTCGGCTCGTCGGCTGGATTGAAATAGCGCGTGTCGGTCGGACCAAACCCCGAGATTTGCACGATGACAGCGTCCTTGTCCGTGCGAGCGAAGTGGTTGTGAGCGCCCGGCTCTGAATAGACGCTGCCCGGCGGAAGCTTCTTGAGGGATTTCGCATCGAAATGGTCGCCATAGCCGAAATACCAGGTGCCTGACACCACCGTCGCCATGCGATCATCGCGGTGCGAATGCCCCTGAATCGTCGTGTGCGCCGGCACGAACAGCAGGATCGAATAAAAACCCGCTTTGGACGGGTCACCGAAAAGCACTTTGGTATGGACGCCGGCGAGGCCCGAGCTTCCGATCTGATTGCCGTCAACCGCACCGCCGCGCATCTCCGCGGGGAGCATGCGCATCTCGGGCAGCGACTGCGCGCACAGCAACGACGCCAGCGACAGGCCGGCCAAAGCTCTCATTCTCATAAAAGCTCCTTTGGGTGTCATGAATCACGGAACAAGCCCCCGTTGCGGCTTTGCGGTCACGGCGCGAATTCCAATCGCCGCGAACAGCAGCAGCGCGGCGAGCTGCGCTATCTGGAAAGGCGGCTCCGCCTGGGTCGGCGCCATGGCGCTGAGTGCCGGAACCCGGCGAAAGAGCTGGACGACCAGCACGAAAACATTGAAATAAAGCACCATCAGGGCGGTGATCGCATGGGTCCGGCGCCAGATCCCCTGGAGATGGTGGCGATAGATCGAAAGACTCGCGATTATCAGGCGATAAGAGAGAGGACGCCGAGGACCTGAGCAGGCGTGACGCCGTGAAACGGGAACAGGAAGCCCGTCAGGCTTGTCGCCGCCGTCGTCGCCAGGAAGGCCTGCGCCCATTGAGCGGGCGTTTTCGCTTTTAGCAACCCGTAGATTGCGACGACGCCCGAGCCGATTCCGATCAGACTCAGGACGACATGAACAACCGTCAAGGCATTCAGGATCATGGGTTTTATTTTTTCTCCGTTCAATCCGCGCCCGGTTCAGAGGAACTTCGTCAGGGCGTCGGTCGTCTCCCTGGTGTTCTCCTCGAGAATCCAGTGGCCCGTGTTCTTGAGCACGATCACCGTCACATCTCGCGCCACCGACTTCATCTGCGCGCCCAGAACCTCGCCCAGCGACTTCTCACCACCGATCGCCAGAACCGGCATTGTCAGTGGGGTCCGCGCGAGTTCCGCTAAGTCTTTTGCCGCCTGATTGAATGAGACGAAATAAGCCCAACCTGCCTTCATTCGTCCGGGCCGGGCATAGGCGGACGCATAGGCTTTCCGGTCGGCCTCGGGAATCGAGCGCGTCTTGTCGGCAGCGAAGTCGTTCCAGAAATAGTCGAAGTAAATACGCTCTCGCCCGCGCACGAGGGCTTCAGGCGTCGGCCCGTTTAAGCGGAAATGCCAGATCCCCGGATCGTCGTAGACGCCTTCCCATCCGGCGACGCCGGGAAGAAAGGCATCCATGACCACAAGCTTTGTGGTCTCGGCAGGGCACATGGCCGCGTAGGCGTAAGCGACCATCAGACCAATGTCGTGCCCCACCACCTCGGCTTTCTGAAAACCGAGCGAGGACATCAGCGCATGAATGCGGACAGCCGCCGCTTTCATATCCAGTCCGTCCGCCGGTATCGCTGAATCGCCGATCCCCGGCAGATCCGGAGCGATGACGGTAAATCGCTCCGCTAGGGACGGCATCAGGGGTCTCCACATCAGCGAGGTCTCGGCGTAGCCGTGCAGCAAGAGAAGGGGCGCACCGTGACCGGATGTCAGGTGGTGCAGCTTGACGCCCTGGACATCGGCGGTGCGCGCAGCGATCGGTTCGGCGGCCCAAGCAGTTGCTGAAATGCCGGCGCAGAGCAGCAACGTTCCCATGCGCGGGAACAGTCGTAAACGCAGCGAGGGCAAAAGCGCGCTCAAGCGCGTGCCCGGCTTCTCGACCGATTTAGTTTTCATATTCTAGACTGTACAGTCTAGAATCCGCACAAGTCAAGCGGCCCGGTACACTATGCAAAGAAGAGATGGCTCGCTCCAAGGAATTCGACGAAGAACATGCTCTGGCCTCGGCGATGGATTTATTCTGGCGCCAGGGCTACGAAAATACATCGCTGGAAGCCCTGATGAAGGAGATGGGGATCGCCAGACAGAGCCTGTACGACACCTTCGGGGACAAGCGGGCACTTTATCTGAAGGCCATGGCGTTCTACCGCCAGCGGACGAATTCATCCCTGCGGGAGCTGCTGACGTCGGGGCTCTCCATAAAGGAGGGGTTCACCCGAATTCTGCTCGGACTGGTGGCGGAATCGCGGGAGCAGCATGCACGCGGCTGCTTGCTCCTGAGCGCGAACATGGAGCGCGCCGTGGATGACGAAGAGATTTCGGCGTTTCTCAAGGACAACCAAGCCGAAGTCGAATCCATTTTTGCCGAGGCGCTCCGGCGCGCGAAGCGTGCCGGCGAGTTGAGCGAGGAACAAGATGCCGGCGCTCTGGCGAAGTTCTTTGTGGTCACGCTCCAGGGTATGCGCGCCATGGCGAGACTGAAGTCCGATCGCCGCGCGCTGCGTCAGGTGGCGAGGATCGCGCTGGCGGTGTTTGACCGGCCCTGAATATGCCGCGTTCCAGGGTGTTCGTCAGCTCGGTGATTGAAGGATTCGCGGAATATCGGCAAGCCGCCCGCAACGGGATCGAACAAGCCGGCGGTGAAGGGGTTCTCGTCAATGGAGATTTCCCGTCGCAGGCCAGTTCGTCGCGCAACACCTGCCTCGACGCCATCGACAGCTGCGACGTTTTTCTTCTCGTACTCGGCGGGCGGGGCGGCTGGAAAACGCCGTCGGGCCGGCTCGTGGTGGAGGAAGAATTCGAGCATGCCCGCGCGCGCAGGCTCCCCGTGCTGGTGTTTCTCGAAGACATTCCGCACGACGCCGACGGGCAGCGGCTTGCAAAGAGCCTCTCCGATTATGTAGACGGCAATTTCCGCGTGGAGTTCAGCGGCGCATCCGAACTCCGGGACCAGGTCGAGCGCTCGCTGCGCGCCATGGTAGATACACGAAATAATCGACCTATGGACCATGATCCGATTGCCCCTCCTCTTCTGAAGCCGTACTGCTTTTCTGATCAGACCAGTCTGCGATTCGCCATCGCGCCGGAGCGCGTGGAGGAGGTGTTCGATCCGCTTGATCTGGCTTCGCCGGGTTGCGCGGAGCGAATGCTGGAAATCGGACACAGTCGCGATGTGCGGCTCTTCGGCTACCTCTATGCCAAGGATGCACCCCGGCTGGAGCAAGACTGGCTGGTCATCGAGCAGCCGCTCGGAAATAACTGGAGCGACGGCCGGCAGGGTGTCCGGCTGGCGGTTGGGGAGAATGGCGTGGTCCTGATCGATACGAACGCGACGGCCCGCACCAAGAGGAGCAATTCTTTCGATCTGGCGGACATCATGACCGTCTCGATTGAAACTCTGGAAGCCTTGCTGGATGCGAGCTTTCGGTTCACGCAGGCGCTTTACGACGATAAAGACCCCTACAAACGCCATCAGCGGTTTTACTGGAATAGCGTTCTTGCCGGAATGGGAACCCGTAGCCTGGTGCGCAATCCCGTCAGCCAGCAGCATAGTTACGGGATGAACATGCGAGACAAAGACGGCGTGATGCCGGCGTTCGCGTCGTCAAGGCTAATCGCGCGGGCAGACCTCGCGAAGCCGGGGAAGGAAATCGAGCGGGCGATCCTGTACTGGGAGCGCGAGGCCAAGGGGAATCACTGACATCAAACGGCTTGGCTTAACCGCGGGCGGTGGCGCTCCAGCGCCTTCGACCGACCAGTTCATTCTGCAGCGATAGTCTGCAGAATGATTTCGATCGCGGCCCGGATCTAGCGCTACTTGCGCCGGCTCCCTCAGTTTTGATGCTCGCTACCCCGCGCTGGCGGCCGGTTTCCTTTTAATGCGGTGGTCGCGGGTTTGAGCCCTGCCCGGCTCACCATTATTTTCAATAAATTACAGATGCAAATGGGTGAAGTGGGTGAGTGACTTTGCATCTGACTTTGCATCTATTTTGCCCGCCTGGGCGCATTGGGCGAATGACCGCCTCGACGCTCAGCATCACGTTTTGCCATGGCCGTCCTCACTAAAAGCGATAGGTAATCCATGGACAGATGTAGCTTTCAGTGGTCGTTGAGTGGACTGACCGTTCTTCAAACGGCCCGTTGAACACAAAGATGTAGTTGAGATGCACGGAAAGGTGCGGATTCAGCGTCCACGCAACTTCCGCAATCGGACGACTCCCTTCGTAGCGCCCAGGTGCTCCGTTACTCGGAATAATCAGATTCCCAGGAATTCCGTACAATCCGTCTTGCTCGCTTTCGCGCCAATAGAAACCCCACCCGGTCGAAACGGAGACATTTCGTCGCGGAGCCAGCATCAGTGTCGGTTCGAGACGAATCGAATTGCTCGCCCCGAGAAGTTGTGCGCGTCCCGAACACTCACCACTCTGAAAGAAGGAGTTAAAGGTTCCGAGATTCGGACTCGATCGGTTCCGATCCCCACTCGCAACGTCGAAGTCAATCTTGACGCGGGGATTCCATCGACCAGCGAATCCGCGAGAAGCTTCGACCACGCCCCTCCAGGCGCGAATGTTGCCCGCACCGAAGGTGCCGAATTGGTACATGCCCTCGAAGTCGTACGCCCACAGTCCATTTCGCCAGAGCCTGGCGCCAGCGGTATGACGCAGTTCGTTGGCGACACCTTTATCGAAGCTGGCGCTTCGCAGATCCCAGCCGAGGTAATAAACGTCGAGCGATGTTTGTCGGCGGCTAGTGCGCGTAACGTAGGCGCCCCAGACGCTAAATTGGCGGTGCGACGAGTCATCGAATATCCCCGGTGTCGTCGTCACCGGCCGCGCTACCCAGGCATCGAACCGCCATGATCTCGTTTGTGCGATAGCGCGCACGCCGTCGAAGCTTAAGGGGACGTTCGGACCTTCGCGTAGTGAATACATGCGTCCGGATCCGACCTCGATCTCCTGGCGGCCTCCTCGCACGCGCACGGCGACGCCAGGTCGTTGAACGATCTGGAATTCCACAAATCCCTGATGCAAATCCAGTCTGTCTTCCTCTGTGACGGGTTGGGGCCCACCGACGCGACCGTTCTCGAACGAGCTGTTCAACTCGGTCCACAATCTCAGACGCGAGCCCAAGTGAACGTCCGCATGCAGTAGGTATCGCTGCAAGAGGTATCCGTTCGGACTCGGCACGCTTAAACCAAAGTTCTGGTTGCCAAATCTCTCGTACGACTCGCGCGCCTCCCCGCCGAATGATGCGAACATTTCGTCAGTTAACCGGACGTACTTGACCATGTCCCACGGATCGGCGCGTCGGTTCGGATCGCTCAGGAATTGCCAGTTCTCGTCGTACGTCGGCAGTGGATACCTTCGCTCCGCGTCCGGCGTCGGAGTTTGGGCCATCGCTGATGAAGCAAGCACGGCCGCCGTGACCAGAACAAAGGTGCAGCGCGAGAACATTTCAGTCTTGTTCCACGAACGATTGACACGCAGCCACGCAGTTCGGGTCTCGCGTTTCATGCTCGAATCGAACACACGCGCACTTAAATTGACAAGAGTCGCTTTCGCACGCGGGGCTCGAAGAGATCATGACGCGATGCTGTCGAGAATATCGCTCTTGCGAAAACTCGCGCGTGCCGGGTCGTTGCTGGTCCCCGCAGTCAGCGCACCTGAGCGAAGCACTTGCGTAGTTCGGCGACGAAGAGCTCAGGTTGCTCAAGCGCGGCGAAGTGACCACCTTTCGGAACCTCGTTCCAGTAGAAGAGCTTCGAATAGGTCTGGTCACCCCATACCTTCGGTGGTGTAAAAAAGTCACCTTTGAAGATGCTCACCGCAACTGGCATATCGACGGGCATACGGGCGAAATCTTTCGCGAAACTCTCAAAGTAAACCCGGGCCGAGGACGCGGCGGTATCGGTCAGCCAGTACAGGGTAATGTCATCCAACATGTGATCGAGAGAGATGGCCTCCGCTGGATCACCCTTGTTGTCGCTCCATGCCTGAAATTTCTCGTAGATCCACATTGCTTGGCCAACCGGCGAGTCGGCAAGACCGTACCCGAGTGTCTGGGGACGGGTCGCCTGGATCGAGGCATAACCAGAACCATCGCCCGCGTATTTGCCGAGTTGAGCAAGCGCCAGCTGTTCTGCTGCCGTATGGCCGCCCGGAGGTGGCGGTGGAGGCGGAAAAAGAATCGGAAGATTCAGATGAATGGCGACAAGCCCTGAAACTCGCTGCTTGGCCATCCAACTCGACACTCCGGCGCCCAAATCGCCGCCTTGTGCTACGTAGTGGCTGTAACCGAGGCGCGCCATAAGCGCGGCCCAGGCGTTCGCAATACGGGGAAGGCGCCAGCCCACTTCGGCCGGTTTGTCCGAAAATCCAAAGCCAGGAAGGGAGGGGATTACAACGTGAAAGGCTTCATCGGCTTTACCGCCATGGGCAGTCGGGTCTACCAGCGGTCCGATGACCTGCAGAAACTCGATGATCGATCCAGGCCATCCATGCGTCAGTATGATCGGCAGGGCATTCTCGTGCTTCGATCGGACGTGAATGAAGTAGATCCCGAGACCGTCAATTTGCGTGCGAAATTGCGGCAGCCCATTCAAAGTGTTCTCAACACGGCGCCAATCGTAGCTCGTGCGCCAGTATTCAATGAGCGCCTGTGCTTTTGCCAGCGGCACGCCCTGGGACCAGTCCGTTGCCGATCCTTTGTCAGGCCAGCGAACAGCGGCAAGTCGCCTTTTTAGATCGTCGAGCGCCGCCTGCGGCACGTGCACGGTGAAGGGTGAGAGGTCCTTCGTCGCCGCCGGGAGCACGAGCAACGGGGCCTTCTTGCCGCTCTCCTGGGCCCTTATCGGATCGAGCCCCTCTGACAACAAGCCGGCGTTTCCGGTTACAGCCGCGGTGCGTATAAACTTACGCCGTGAGCTGACGGGTACTGCTATTTCTGCTCTGTGTTCTAAACCGTCTTTCATGGGTTGCTCCAATCCTTCGTTTCAAATTTGGTGCGCTGCGGAGCACCTGCGCGGGGTTCAGACAACAGCCAAATCGCTAGGCTCGCCGTGACCTGAAGGCGTTTCGCAGCTCCTCGGTGAAGAGCTTTGGCTGCTCGAACGCGGCGAAATGGCCGTCTTTGTCGAGTTCATTCCAATAAAACAGGTTCGGCCATAGTGCTTCGGCCCAAGCCTTCGGCGGGCAGAATATCTCGTGCGGAAAGACTGACGCCGCCATTGGCAGTTCGATCCTGCCCCTGGAAAGGCCTCCAAATCCGGCGCGGGTGTTCTCCCAGTAGATGCGGGCCGACGATGCGGCGGTGTCGGTGAATCAGTAGAGGCTGATGTCGTCGAGCATCGCATCGACCGCGAGTGCATCCTCAGGGTTGCCGTGATTGTCGGTCCAGGCCTGAAACTTCTCGTAGATCCACAGCGCCTGACCCGCGGCTGAATCCGCAAGCGGATAGCCTATGGTCTGCGGACGTGTCGCGTGTTCGCGAAAATAGCCGCTCTGGTCGTTGGCGAACCACGACGCCCGGTCGATAGCTCTGCGCTCGGCCGGCGTGGGGTTGTCCGGCAGTTTTTCGGGAAAGACGAACTGCCAGTTCACATGGGCCGCGATCAGTCCCTGGGGCCGCTGCTGCGCCAGCGCGTGCGTCACGCCCGCCCCCCCAATCGCCACCCTGCGCCGCCCAGCGGTCGTAGCCGAGGCGCTCCATCATCGTCGCCCAGGCGCGGGCGATCCTGTTCACGTCCCACCCGTCTCCACCGGCTTGTCGGAGAAGGCAAAGCCAGGGAGCGACGGCACGACGACATGGAAAGCGTCTTCCGCCCGCCCCCCGTAGCGCGTGGGGTCGCTCAATGGCCCGATGATCTCCATGAACTCCACGACCGATCCCGGCCATCCGTGCGTGAGAATGATCGGCAGCGCGTTCCGGTGCGGGGAGCGCACATGGATGAAGTGAATGCCGAGCCCGTCGATCTGGGTGCGGTATTGTGGGAAGGCGTTGAGGCGAGCCTCGAACCGGCGCCAGGCGTACTTGCCGCCCCAGTAGGCGATCAGGGCCTGAGCCTTCTGGAGGGGTACGCCCTGCGACCAGTCACCGACGGTTTCCCGCTCCGGCCACCGCGTGGACACCAGCCGACGCTTGAGATCGTCCAGTGCCGCCTGTGGCACATGCACCTTGAAAGGTGTGACGTCCTTGGTCGCGGCCGGGAGCACGAGCGGCGAAGCATTCTTGGCGCTCTCCTGGGCCCGAATTGGCACCGGCCCCGCTGCCAACAAACCGCTACCGCCGGTTATAGCAGCGGTACGCATGAACCGAAGGCGTGAGCTGAGCGGCGCCGATGCTCGTGTTCTATTTTCTAAGTCATTCTTCATCTGCATATTGTCATCCCTCCGGTTCAGCGAGCTTTGTATGATGTAGCTGAGTTATGTGAACCCACGCGAGTACGAGTTAGCGAAGCTTGAACACCAGTAGCGTGCCTGCCTGCGGAACCGCCGTGTTGGTCCCTTGTATCTTGTCGAGGCCGTTCTGAACGCCCCGCGCGTCGAGATCCCAGCCTGTCGTGACGGCAACATACTGCTCGCCGTCGACCGCAAATGACGTGGGAACACCGATGGCGCCAGACGGCAGCGGGAAGCTCCACAATTCCTTGCCACTGCAGGCGTCAAACGCTCTGAACACCCGATCCGGGGTCCCGCCAGCGAAGAGGATGTTCCCGCCGGTGACCAGGTCCAGGCAGTTTTTCCGGATCAGAAAACGATTAACCGTACTTTCATCAACTGCTGGGAGGACCGCCGGGTCGTCGAGGCCGTGAAGCAGACGGGCCGGAAGAAGGTTGTCATGGCTGCGCTCTGGACGGAGATGTGTCTTGCGATGCCCGCTATCCATGCGATGGGTGACGGCTACGAAGTGTACATCGTCACCGACGCCTCGGGCGGCGTCTCTCCCGAAGCACACGACATGGCAGTCCGCCGCATGGTGGCAGCCGGAGTTCAACCCACTACCTGGCTCGCCCTGGCGGGGGAACTTCAGCGTGATTGGGCTCGCACAGAGCGCCTCGGAGAAGTTGCTCAGCTTTTTATCGACCATGCCGGTGCAACTGGTTCCGTATTCCTGTGGGAGACGCGGCTGCTGGGCGCCTCCCAAAATAAGGGTGCCTAGAGCAAAGGGAAACACTATGACACAAAGAGCTACGACAGCACTAAGTCTCCATTACCACATCAGGCCCGGACAGAGAGAGGCAGTTCTCGTCGAGATAAAGGGCATTCTTGATCGTTGTGCGCAAGAGCCTGAATTCATCACGGGAATCGTTCATGAAACTCCCGAGCGGCCGAATGAATTCGTGTTCTACGAGTTATGGAAAGGAACCCGCGCCGACTTCGACGCGATCCAGGGGCCGAAACCATATCGGAAGGCCTACATGGAGAACGTCAAGCAATTTCTCGAAAAGGTGGACGTTGAGTGGAACTCGCCGATCCTGGAATGGGGCACAAACCTGACAGGTCTTAATCAGTCCTGAGGGCGCCAGGACGCAGTTTGGGTGGATACACACTATGTCAAAAGCCCTTGAATTGCTGATACCCGACGTGACCGAAGAAATTCGTCCATTTCACATTTCCGTTCCGCAGGAAGCCATTGCCGATCTTCGAGCTCGACTGCGGGCTACTCGATTTCCCAACGAACAGCCGGTGAAGGATTGGTCTCAGGGCGTGCCCCTCGCTCAAGCAGAGGCCCTGGTGCAGTATTGGGAATCCCGATACGACTGGCGGCGCTTCGAGACTGAGTTGAACTCTTTTCGGCACTTTCGCACGCTGATTGACGGCTTGGGTATTCACTTCATCCACGCCCGCTCACCGCATACCGATGCTTTACCGATCATTCTGAGTCACGGTTGGCCCGGATCGATTGCGGAGTTTATCAAGATCATTCGGCCCCTTACTAACCCGACAGATCACGGTGGTCGCGTACAGGATGCGTTCCATGTTGTCGTTCCGTCTCTTCCAGGATTTGGATTTTCTGACAAGCCAGCCGAAACCGGCTGGAACGTGTCCCGGATCGCCTTCGCATGGAGTGAGCTGATGCAGCGACTCGGCTACCAGCGTTGGGTAGCCCAGGGCGGCGACTGGGGAGCCGGAACAACCACTGCGCTGGCTCAAATCATTCCACCCGGTTTGGTCGGAATTCACTTGAGTTGGCAGTTTGTATTTCCTGAGCAGATCCCCGAGCAACTCAGCTTCGAGGAAAAGAGAGCGGTCGATGGCGCGAAGTTCTTTCTCGGGGAAGGAAATGGATATTTTCGACAACAGTCCACACGTCCGCAAACCGTCGGCTATGGCCTTGCGGATTCGCCAGCTGGTCAGGCGCTTTGGATTTACGAGAAATTCCAGGCGTGGACAGACAACAAAGGCCTGCCGGAAGACGCGCTTTCGATGGATCAAATGTTGGATAACATTTCGATCTATTGGTTTACCAACTCCGCCGCTTCTTCGGCCCGCATCTATTGGGAGAATCGAGGCGCTTCCTTCTCCGGAGGAAAGGTCACTCTTCCCGTTGCGGCCAGCGTATTTCCGCGCGAAATATTCCGCGCGCCTAAAAGCTGGGCGGAGCAGACTTACTCAAACCTGATCCACTGGAATGAGCTTGATCGGGGTGGTCACTTTGCTGCTTTTGAAGAGCCCGACTTGTTCGTTCAGGAGTTGCGGACCGCCTTCACGTCGCTGAGGTAGGGTCGGTGAGTGGTTTGCAGGGATCTCCCAAGTCTTAGATCTGCGATGAATACTCGATTATCCTCGCTATCTGTGCGGGCGGAGAGCTTTTTGTGAAGTCCATTTCAAAGGAGACGAATATATGGCCTCGAAAGCAGCAATAGTCCGCAGCACTGACCTCACGGAACCTGACACGGCAACTAAGGAGAGTGAGGGCTTACTGCACTCCTCACGCGAGCAGGAAATAAGAAATCGCGCATACGAGATTTATCTGCAGCGCGGGGGACTATTTGGCCATTGCGCTTTGTCCAGCCACGCTGTTATCGGAGTGCTGGTGGACGCCAAGTAGCTTTGCGCCGCTCACTTTGATGCGGTGTCTGCGTACACGACCGTCGAGAGGACGGGCTCAGGGCCGAACTTCCCTCATTCGGAGCTCCCGAAGAGTCTCACGGTCCTGTTCGAAATCCGCGGCCGAGTAGTCGAAGATTTCGTGCTCCTTTAGAAGGGCGTCGACCTGCATCCGCGTCTCGAAAACAAGGAGCCGCCGAAGCTGCGCAACGGTGAGGGCACGCGACCGATATGCCTCGAGTGCTAGGCTTTCGAGCGCTGCACGAGGCAGGTCCTTCGACTTCGACTGAAGCCTTACGGCGATGTCGTCCGGCAGCTCAATCGTAATCTGCATGGTTGCCAGTTCCTCCTGTCAATTGTCTCAGGAGCAACTCTCTTCGGCCGCTCGGGCCAGCGGCGCATCCAGCACGGGCTTACGATTCTGAGCGGTAGCGACAGCGCACTGGCTGTCCTGGCGCGAGTTCGAGGCCGGATGGTATGAAGCGTATGGGAATTGTGCGGCTGCCTGGCAAGCAGGCGCTTCCTGACATCCGGGCGTCGGCTGCAGCAGGCCAAGAAGCCCGTGGCGGTCCGTTACCAGCAAACTCCGCCGGATTCACATTTGATATACCCTTCTGAACTTTCACATGTTGGCCGCCAGTGCAAGAGTATGGAATTTCGCTGTCCTAACGTTCACACGGAATCCCGTGAAACCAGCAATGAGCCTACCGCCCGAAGAACCCTCCGGCTTCTGGACCAAATGAACCATCTGGAAACCGGCGCCGTGGTAGCGGCGGTACAGGCATTCCAAATCGCTCATGCCACTTCTCCCAAGCGTCCTGCGTAAATACTCCGGCGGGCGCTTTCTCAAGCACCGTCCGAAATTCTTCTACTGGGACATATCGTTCAACCACCGCCACGTCTGCTGACGAGCCATAAACCATCAAGTGCGTCAGGAATGTTGGCAGATCGGCCAACGTTTGCTCCGGCTTGTCATACCACACCACCTTCCGCGCCAGCCGCAGCAATTCGCTCGGATAGGGAGTTGTGAGAGTCATCGTTCCAAGCCCACTGGACTTAAACCTCGCCGGGGTTGCAATACCGGCAGCTTAGCCAGATCTACCGCTTGTGCCCACTGGCTTAGATCCCGTTGCATGGCGGCCGGAACCCGAGCCAGTGTTCCGTCGCCGTAGAACTGTAAGGCGCGAATACTTGTGGTCGGATCGAAGCTCCGGTCGATCGCTTTGGCCGCCGCCAAACCTGTAGGCACGTCGACACCATACGAGACCAGCGCGTGGAGGTCCACGTAACCCTTCCAACTTCCCCGGACTTGAATTACCCGCATCTTCATGCCGGCCAGATCCACCGGCGAAGCGACCTGCACGCGCGATCCTGTCGCGCAGCGCGGGTCCTCGATGCGCTGAAGCGTGTCGAGCCCACCAAAGAAAGCTACTTTGACCACCCCGCCGCCACCGTTTACGAACGCTTCCAGATTGTCGCGCTTGCGATGGACCCAGACGTCATGATCAGCGGGATTCAAATCCCGAAAAAAGGGCAACCGCGACCGCAGCCGGTCCGGATCGCCTGACGAGGAAAAGAAATCGAAGCCCTCCGAGGCGCGGTGGCCGAGCTGGAGCGCCAGGCCAGTGCCACCATAGAGCACGAAGTCCGCAGGCACAGCATCCAGCTCCGGCCACAGCAGCCGCTGAGATTCCGGCAGGATATCCAGACGAGGCTCAAAGGTTGCCGACCGCAGGGCGTTTCTCCTTCAAGGGGGCGTTCGGGCCGCCACTGCTCTTCTCGGCTCCCATCGTCTTCAACGTATCCATAAGGGCCAGCATGATTCTACATGCATCACCCAAAATCGCCCAAAATTTCACGGGCCTTAACGTACAACTCATTGAAAATACATTGGCGGAGAGAGAGGGATTCGGACACTTGAGGCCTCAATGGAATCTGTAAGTTTCAGATTCTCCGTTGCCGGGAGTGCCACATTTGCCATCTCTGCCGTTGCGCATTGCACGCTATTGCACGCTGGCCTGCAGAGGACTGTGCAGTGGTCTTTTGAGGATCATGCGGCCCCGACGGAATTTTGAAGCGATATCGAAAGCCAGACCGGTCTGTTTACCAACAACACGATTACGCCAAGTGGGGCGGCTGGAGAACATCGCGCCGCGTGACCAGACCGGTTCTACAGAGCTCAGTTGCAAGCCACGACTGAATGCATCCCACCGCGTTCTGGGGGTCTGGCTCTCTCGCGTCTGTACAGACTGGCGTTCCATGCTGAGCCGTGAAGATCGAGCTGGCGTGCGCCGCATTCAACGGCGAACTGGTCGAGGTCGACATCGATAAAACGGTCGGTCCTCAAGTTTGTATTGCGCTGACGACCCGAGATTTCCCCGGCAAGGAGTGAAGTAACAGTGTTACACGCGCGAGAGTTTGCCGACTGGATGGATCTCACGAGGGGAGGGAAAACCTGCATTTTCAATCCGGACGGAGTTTTCGGGAGCCACAGGAGCGCACCAGTCACTTTTACGCCGAAGCGACCAGCAACACGAGGCACTGGGCAAGCAGGGACACAAGGAGCAGCGGAACACGGATCAATAACACCCTATCCCACGACGCCTGTAGCTCTCGACCGTTGTCGAGCCTTTCTCCGGTTTTTGCCGCTTCGGTTTGAATCCGATTAATTGGTTTTGACAAGACATTGTAGAGAATGACGAACAGGGTCAGCATCAGGAGCGATACGAGGTAGAACCAGCGCTGCCCACTCCTGCTTAACACGGCGAGCAAGAGGTTGGACAAGACCGCCGAGACGCCCCAGATCGGCATCCGCGCGTCGGCGAACAAGTGAAAAAAACCCATGATTTCGGTTCCAGCAGATGGTGAAGCCATTCTGAGAGCGGGACGGCCGATAGTCGAAAAGAACATGTCCGTGCCGAACACAACTGCTGTGCTTAGAATCCCAATGAGAGACACCAGCCAAATCCAATGGTTCATTGTGCTTCCGCCTTTCTAACCGTTTCGCTCAGATAGCATGGATCGGCAAAAGGCCGGCGAAGAGCATCACCGCGCAGGTCACGCCATGAACGGAGAGCGCTGTGGCTTTTCGCCCACCAGAGACCAAAATGTTGAACATGTCGCCAAAAGGGATGATGGCGAAAACTAGAAGAACTATGCCTACCGTCCGGCTGTCCGTAGTCAGCATCATGGTCAGCACGGCCAATCCAGATGCGACGTCCCGAATTCCTTTCAGACGCAGCCAGGCACGAGTGTCCGCATCGGATGCCGGCGGCTTAAGACCAAATGTTCCTGAGATTCGTTCAGGAGATACAAGGTAGAAACAACCGATGACAATGATCCCAACAGCGATGAGAGCCGCCAGGATGAGCGAAATTGCGTTATGCGTAATGTTCTCCTGTGGTAGAAAATCTAGCAACGCTAGGTTTGATGCAGAGCGTTTTCGAAAAGTTTCAACGGCCAAGGTAGTTTCTAGCGGCGCTATACTTCCTATCGGTGGCAACAACGCTAGCAGCTAACCGAATTGCGGAACGAAAACTGCGTGACAGGCAGGCCCGCCGGGCGCAGATCATCAGTGCCGCACGACGAATCGCGGAGCGTGAAGGGTGGTCCAACGTAACCGTTCGGCGGCTATCCGACGAGATTTCCTACAGCCAACCCGTTTTGTATGCTCATTTTGGAAGCCGCGAAGGGATTCTCGCCGCGGCTGCAATCGAAGGTTTCCAGGAGATCGGCCTGGCTTTGGAGAAGGCACGGAAACGGGCTAAGCGTGGAAATATCGTCGAATCAGTCGCGGCCGCATATCTGGAATTCGCCGCGTCTTCACCCGCACTGTATGAAGTGATGTTTTCGCTCACGCTGAGCGTTCCATTCGATGACCCGGCTACTCCTCCGGAGCTGCGTTTCGCGTTTTCCCAACTCCTGGAGTCGTTTCAGGGGCAGAGCTCGAAGCCAGAGGTTCTATCGGAACTGTTTTGGGCGAGCCTCCATGGTATCGCCGAACTAACAAGAACAAAGCGATTTCCGCGCAGCCGTCAGAAAGAGCGCGTGAGGGCGCTCGTCGAGCTCTTCAATTTCCCAAGAGATGAAACGGCACAGGTGGTGAAAGTGCGATGACTGTAATAGTCTCGCTCTCGTCTTTTCGCAACGAGCGAGCCGCACCGGCATCGCGGCGGCGGATTTCGCTATATCCGTAGGAGAGAGAATGATCGACCATATCATCTTGACTGTAAGCGACGTGGAGCGCTCGTTGGCATTCTACGAAGCATCCCTGGCCCCTCTCAACATTGGTTTTTTTCTGCCCTATAAGGGGGAGAATGGCCATCCCGATCTATGGGGGTTTGGTGATGGCAAGAGAGCATTCTTCTGGCTCAAGCAGGGTAAGCCTGATCCTCGGTCAATTCATTGGGGATTCATGGCTCAGAACAATGCCAAAGTCGATGAATTCTACAAGGCGGCTATCGCTGCTGGCGCCAAGGATAACATCTCCCCGCGCGCGGGTGGAATACTACCCCGGCTACTACGCCGCAGATGTCTTCGATCCGGACGGTTATTCGTTCGAGGTTGTTCATAAGAGTTAGTGGTACCGTCAACGTGCCGCGTAGTTCACTACTACTAAATGTCCGCGGTTTGCACTGACAGCTCCATGAGCCGGTCCCAGCTCTCCGCCCCTAGTGCCCGAGTAAACTCTGCTTGCGCGCGCTTCCAATAAGGAAGTGCCCGCGTATACGCCCGCCGGCCCTCGGCCGTCAGCGCGAGATGAAGTTCGCGGCGGTCATCGCCCGCCGTGGAACGCAACCATCGCGCGCGGCGCAAGGGCGCCAACGTACGCGTCAGGGTTGTGCTGTCGATCTCAAGCAAACTGGCAAGCTGCTTCTGCGACATGCCTGGAGCGATGTTCAGCGCCTGCAGCAGCGTGAACTGAGCGATGCCAAGCCCGCTGGGTCGAAGCGCCGCATCGTAGAGCCTGGAAATCACACGCGCGGCACGGCGCAGGTTCGCGCAAGCACAGGGGAACCGAACCGCCTTCCGGGCCGCCGCCACCTTTCCCGCCTTCTGCATATTAGATGTACCTACATCTATTTAACCAAACGTGCCCTCCGGCTGTCAAATGTAGCCCTCCTTCGCCGCCGTTAACTGATAGCGCCCTGGCTTCAAGTTCTCTATCACAAAAGCACCATCTTCTCCGCTCATCACCCTTCGGTCAGTGTTTTCATCGAGACTGTGCGCGGTAACAGATGTGGCGGGGAGTGGCAACCCACTTGGATCGCGGGTCGTACCGCGCAGATCGCCAAAGGTCGACTGCGCGTGCACTTGTAGCGCGAAACAAGCAAACAGGGTTGTTGCGAGTAGTAATTTTCTGATCATGGTTGGAATTATGAGGGGCGTGGCATGGAAAAGTCGTGGAGGGCACCGTTCGCTAAAGGATTCACAGAAATGGCTTTTATTAACCATTAATGCTGTTTCCACGACTTTTCCATACCTTTGCGCGCATCATCAATGCTGCTGATCTGACTCTGGAGGAAAGACCAAATGAAATCGATTACTCGATTAGTCACAGCAGTGGTGGCAGTTATGTTCGCGGTCGCTACCCTGTGTCCCGCGCAGAACGTCAAGCCGACCGACTTGGGCAAGGGCGCAGCGTTCAATGGCAAGAAGATCGAGATGAAGGACAAGGGAGACGTCGCTTACCTCCTGTCTTTCACGGCGGGGAAAGAGTTCGAGGCCACCACGGACGGCCTGAAGAATACCGACGTGCACCTTTTCGTCTACGACTCCTCCGGCGCGGAAGTCGCTAAGGACGACTCGCCCGGACCGAAGTGTTCGGTTACGGTCACGCCGAAGAAGGACGGGCAGTACAAGTTCGTCATCAAGAACGCCGGCGGGGCCAACACGGTGACCTTCAATGTAAAGGTCGCCAAATGATGACTCGCCGCTTGTCAAAAAGACACTAGGATTCGCGCCAAATGGCTTCGAAAATCTGCGGACTATCGTCATAACGGCGATCCCACATTACTATCTGGAAGGCAAGATCACTTTCCGGTTTCAGGCGAGGTGTGTCACCACGAAGGCTGTTTCGACGCTCCGAAAGGGTAAAACCGTTGAGGTCCTATGCATGGCCACTGAAGATGCTTGCGAGCACGACATGATCGTGCAGATCTGTTGGCAAGGTCCGAAGATGGCCATCCTTCTATCTCAACTGGCCGCCATCGAGCCATACGAATCAACCGACGAATCCATCGGCGGCTGGCACTACTGGGTGGCTCATGGCTACTGCCTCTGACTTACGCACGACTACCGAAAGCTCACGCGCGTTTTCAGTGAGCGATATTTGAAGACGCTCGTTATGGACGCCGAACCCATCGCACGCGAAGTGCAGCGTGAGGACTCGAGCCCGCGCAGAGCGGCAAACGTTGACTGCGCGCGCACCTGTAACGCGGAACATGCTGACAGTAGTGCGGCGAATCTCAGTTTTCGAATCACAAGTAAGAAGAATTAACCGCCGTGGCGGGGAATAGTCGTGGAGGGCACCGCGCCTTCAGTCGCACGTTCCAAAGCGGCATCCCAATGCAGTTAATATCACATGCACCCTGTAGTTGATTTCGCGGTTCGGGTTGCCTTTGCCGGTGAGGGTGGGATTCGAACCCACTACCACCCCCTGGAATCTGCAAGTTGCTGATTCCTCATTGCCGGGACTGCCATATTTGCCAGGATTGCCGTCGCGCATTGCCCACCATTGCCCACGGGGTTGCGTCGAGTTAGTGTCTATTGAGAACAAAAGGTGGTCGAAAAATATATATGTGACGGTCTTATTCGCATCCAAGTGCTACTGTAGTGCGGTCTGCAGATTAACAACTATCCCGCCCGTGGCGGGTGCGCCTGACTTTCTCCAGAATATCGGATGCTTTGGCGGTCCAAACGAAGGGTTTCGGGTGGTCGTTGTGCTGGTCGATATTGTTGCCGATGGCCGTGAGCAGTCCCTCGACTGTCGCGGAAGAAACGCTCCACCATGTTCAGCGAGGAACGGCCGGGTGTGAGTGAGTTACACACGGAAGAGTGGATGCGGGCCGGCCACTTCTCGACCTAGGGATGTTTGTGTGGCAGAGCTGTCCGCGATCAGATGGATCTCCTTGCCTGCCGGTGAGTTGGTCAATCACGCGCACAATTTCGGCCACTGCTGATCCGTCCCGTTGCGGTTCTGGTCGTGGGTCTTCATGCGCAGCGCCCTTGCGTCGATGTTTTCGCCTGGGTCCGGCGATTTCTTCACAGCTCACCGAGATTGAGGCGGATCCGAGCGACTTCAAAGTCGTTCGTCAGCAAATGTGAGCGTCGTGTGAGGCGCATTGATGGGCATTTTCGCCGGCAACTAATGGCGTGCCAGTCCAGGATCCCTGGCTGGCTCCGAAACGGCGAGGTCAGCTTCAACCTGGTCTTCCAGGATGGCAATGGCCGCTACCAACTCGCATAACTCGGCCTGATCAGCACTGCTAACATCGCGGCCGGGGCGGCGCGGGGTTCCAACGTCCAGACCTCGGGCGCGCACTCCTGCTTTAATCGTGCCGGTAGGATTTGAGTTTCGGTGCATCAGGTCATGCACGGGGAGAAGTTGCCGATAGTAGATGTCGCGGGCCAGAGGCAGATTGCCGCCTTGGCGAACCGCACGCAAAAGTTGTCGGGCCGAGCGCGGCGCCACGTTCATGATGCCAGTAATCCACGTACGGCATCCCAGAGCCAGCGATTCCAGTGCTACCGCCGGGGCTCCGCAAATCACCTCGATTCGACTGCCGACGAGCCGCTGGATGCCGTGAATGCGTTTACTGTCGCTCGTGCTTTCCTTGATGTACTGAACATTTGGAATGCGGGCCAGCCGCGCGACGAACTCCGGTACCAGATCCACACCCGTTAAGGAGGGATAGTTGAACAAGACCAATGGCAGCGCGGTGGCTGCTGCCACTTCCGCGTAGAAACCGTAGACGTCCTCGAGCGCCCGGCCCGCGTATAATTCGGGCACGACGGGCGCTACCATCACCGCCACTGCTCCCCGGCACTCAGCCTGCCGGACCAAATCGACGGCACCGCGTGTGGTTGTGCGGATCACAGCGGGTACTACCGGCAGGCCGCGGGCCACGGCGAATACTGCGTCCCACACCGTAAGCGTTTCGCTATCGGAAAGCAGCGGACCCTCGCCCGTGAGCGCGGTGGGCATCAAGGCGTCGGCACCGTCTCGTCGCAAGTACTCGACCAAACACTCGATCTGACCGGTGTCGATTGAGTCGTCGGAAGCGAACGGCGTGACCACGGGTACAATCATTCCAGTGAGGGGCATGGCTGGTTCCTCCTGAAATCATACTCCGCCGTCCTGGGTGAATCGCCATTTCTGCAAAGTCGTACAATCTCAAAATGAAATTCTTCGTTCTGGCGGCTGCGGCAGTAGCTCTGTCGCAGGCGGCGGATTTCGACATCCTGATCCGCGATGGCCGTATCGTCGACGGCACGGGGAATCCCTACTGGACCGGTGACGTGGGAATTCGGTCGGGAAAAATCGCGGCCATGGGCCGCCTGGGCGGACGCACCGCGGCAACCACTATTAATGCGCTCGGATTGGTGATCGCTCCGGGGTTTATCGATATTCACAACCACTCCGATTACACCCTGCTGGTAGATGGCAATGCGGAGAGCATGATCCGCCAGGGGGTGACGTCCATCATTTTGGGCGAAGGCGCATCGGTCGCGCCCGTCGGCGGCAAGCAGACCGAATTTGAACAAGGGGCGGACTGGAAAGACCTGGGCGGATACTTTCGCCGCCTGCTCGATCGCGGCATCTCGTTGAATGTCGGTACGTACGTCGGGTCGAGTCAAATCTGGACATACGTTCGCGGCATGGAGCCTGGCCCGCCCACTGACGCGGAGATGCGCGACATGCAGCGGCTCGCGCGAGAAGCGATGCTGCAGGGCGCATTGGGTGTGGCCAGTGAACTTAGTGGACCTCCGGGTTCCTGGATCGATACGGAGAGTCTGATCGCAATGTGCAGAGTGGCAGCGGAAGCCGGCGGCATCTATTCGACACACATGCGCACCGAAGGGCAGGGCGTGTTTGAAGCGCTCGCCGAGGCCCTCAGGATTGGGCGCGACGCCGGCCTACCGGTGGACATCATCCACCTGAAGATCGCGGATCACAAACTGTGGGGGCAAATGCCCGAATTGATTTCCTCCATTGCGCAAGCCAGGGCCAATGGCCAGGAGGTGACGGCGAACGTGTATCCCTACCGCGCCGGCCAGAACGATCTGGCAAGCATCATCCCGCCGTGGGCGCACGAGGGCGGAGCGACGGCCATGATTGCCCGGCTCAAAGACCCGGCGCTACGCGGCCGGCTGGAGGACGAAATCGAGCACGGAATTGCGGGATCAAACTGGTACGACCACTACACCGCTACCGGCGGATGGGACGGCATGCTCCTGGTTTCACTCTCGAACCCTGCATTCAAGAAGTATGAGGGCCGACGGATGAATGAAGTGATTCAGGAGGCCGGCGGAAAGCCGTTAGACGTGCTGTTCAGCCTTCTCGAAGAAAATGGCGGCTCGGTGCCAACCGTCTATTTTCACCATGACGAGAAAGACATGCGCTATGCGCTGCAGCAGTCGTTTGTTTCCGTCGGATCGGACGGCCTCGCGTTGAACACGGAGGGAACGCTGTCGCAAGGCATCCCGCATCCGCGCTCGTACGGTACATTTGCTCGGGTGTTGGGGCGCTACGTCCGCGATGAGCAGGTGATCTCTCTTGAGGAGGCCATACGCAAGATGACTTCCGCGAACGCGTCGAAGATTCGCATCTTCGATCGTGGCCTGTTGCGTCCAGGCATGTGGGCGGATGTGACCGTGTTTGATCCCGCCACGATCGCCGACCATGCAACGTATACGAAGCCTCACCAGTACGCGACGGGAGTCAAATACGTTCTCGTTAACGGAAAAATCGTGCTAGCGAAGGGCCGCCATTTGGGCGCACGGCCCGGGATGATCTTGTACGGGCCGGGCTTCACAGGGTCGGGCGCGCCCCACGACCGTTAATGCATGATCAAGCCGCCGTCGACATTTATGGTTTGGCCAGTAAGGCCATCGCTCAAGGGGCAGGCGAGGAATAAGCAAACACGCGCGACGTCGAGAGGCTTCAAGCGGCCCTGTAACGATTGCTGAGCGACAATGGCGGCGATTTGCTCCGGGGTTGCAACCAAGTTTTCGGTCTCGACTTCGATAGCGCCGGGAGTGATGCAATTCACAAAGACGTTGTGAGGTCCCATCTCGCGCGCCAGCGAGCGTGTCAACCCGATTACACCGCCCTTCGCCGCGACGTAGTGAGTGAGGTTCGCCAGGCCCTTGAAGAACGTCACGGACGAGATGTTCACAATTTTGCCCGCCCTCCGCTCCACCATGTTCGGCAGTACGGCTTTGGTGCAGTGGAATACTCCTTTGAGATTGGTGTCGTGAACGTCATCCCACTCTTGCTCGGACATTTCGAGGAACGGTTTGCGCGGGTAGATGCCAGCGTTATTAATGAGGATGTCAATACGCCCGAACTGTTCCATTGCTTGTCCGATCGCGCCGCGAACAGAGTCGGATTTCCGAACGTCGGTGGCAAATGAGAATGCGGAGCCGCTGCGCGCTCGAATCTGTTCCGCCACGGCGGCAGCCCCGCTGCCGTTGAGATCCAAAATGAACACGTGAGCGCCCTCCTCGCCGAACAGGTGAGCGGTCGCCTCGCCGATCCCGGCCGCTGCTCCAGTGATGATGGCTACCTTGCCCTCTAAGAGTCGTTGGCTCATGGCACCCCTGCTGTCCTCCAGCGTTTTCAGTATGAACTCGACAGTGGAAACGAAATTTCCGCGCAGCGCCGCTGACTATGCATCCAGCGTGAGCAAACTATAATATACTGTCCAGTGCTCTCGTAAGAACATGTCACGCACGGGTTCATCGGCTGCCCGACTTGTCGCAATCCTAGGTTTCTTGGGAAGCCTGTTCGCACAAATAGTACCTTTTGAACCCCCCTATCAGTACCACCTCGGCGAGATGAACATCCCGCGCGCGCAAGAGGACGAGGCCGTCTTACGGAACCGCTCGTTGGAGAAGGCGCTGCAGTACCTGGACACCTCGGCATTGATTTGGGTACGCCAGGCCAAGTGTGTTTCTTGTCACACAGCCGGAACTTACATGCTCGTGCGATCACAGCTGATGATCCCGCCCGGTCCGCCCTCGAAAGAGATTCATGAGTTCTTTGTAAACGTCCTCGCCCGGTACGAATCGAACTCCGCGGAGTGGTATCGGACCGGATCCAATTCCGAGCAGGTCATCTACACGGCAGCGGGGCTGGCCGAGTGGGACGCGCACATGGAAGGAAAGACCTTGCCTGCAACCGGCCGGGCGCTGCGCATTATGCTGCGGGCGCAGCTGGACAACGGCACATGGCCTGCGGATGTATGCTGGCCTCCCCTTGAATCCAGCGCCTACCATGCAGCGACCATTGCTGCCCGGGCACTGGCCGTTGCGCCGGGTTGGCTCGACGGTCTAACTGACGTCGATTTGCGCCAACGCGTTGTGCGACTTAAGTCCTATCTTAGATCTCCGTCAGCCCAAAACGACTATGACCGGGTGTCGTTACTCTGGACGGCGACGAGAATGCCTGGTCTGCTGACGGAGGCCGAGACCACCAGAATTGTCGAGACCATCTATCGTTACCAGCGGCCAGATGGCGGGTGGTCCCTGCGATCCTTTTCAAAGCCGGAGGACTGGGGAGATGGAAGCCGGGCCTCGAGGCTTTACGCCGAAGCGGAGTCCGACGGCCCGCCAAGCGATGGCCACATGACGGGCTTAGCCATTATCGTGCTCCGGGAAACCGGGGTCCCTGCGAACGACTTGCGTATTCAGCGAGGGCTATCATGGTTACGCACACATCAAAGGGAATCGGGGCGGTGGTGGACGCGGTCCCTGAATACGGACACCTGGCATTTCATTACCTTTAGCGGGACCGCATACCCGCTGCTGGCTTTCTCGTTGTGTGGCGAACATCCGGCGCCAAATCCGTTGAAAAGCAATCACTACGACGTAAATACACCGTAACTTTACGCTGTTGTACTTCCGCTGGCCGCCACCAAGCCCCAGAATTTCTCAAATGTTGCCGACAGGCAACAAGCCGGACCATCCGCAGGTGGTCGCCGGAATTTCGTGGGGCAGGGAGGTGGGCCGATGTTTTCAGCAGCCAGGTACAGAATGAGTCTATTCGCAAAACCAGTCATCATCAGTTTGATAGCGGCATCGGCGACGATCGCCCAGACGGGCACGCAGGAGGCCGGCCTCGGGGCTATCAACGGAGTGATTACCGACACGACGGGTCTGGTGGTTCCCGACGTGTCCGTCACCGCCGTGAATATCAATACCGGTGCTCAGCGCGTAGTCACGACTTCCACTCTCGGTTTCTATACGATTCCGGCCTTGCCGCCAGGGGGATACCGAATCAGCGCCTCGAAGACCGGGTTTGGAACTCAGGTGCGCCAGAATGTCCCCCTCGAAGTGCAGCAAATCCTTTCGGTGAACTTCTCGCTCGCCGTTGGATCGGTCTCGGACTCAGTGACCGTAACCGGCGAAGCTCCGGTGCTGGAGGCGACGAACACCACCATTGGGCAAGTGGTGAACCAGATGCAGACTACCGAATTGCCCTTAAACGGCCGTCAATTCAGCCAGTTGGCTTTGCTCGCTCCGGGCGCGGCGCCGGTCGGCGGCTGGATCGAGACGTTCGTCAATGTCGCGGTGGGCACCGGCGGGATCAATCCGTCCATCAATGGTATTACCGCGAACTTCAATAACTACACGCTCGATGGAGCCGACAACAACAACAAGTTCGCGAACTACTGGGCGATTAGCCCGCCACCGGACGCCATTGAAGAAGTCCGTGTCCAGACGGGAATCTACGCCGGGAACACTATCAACGTATCTACCAAGGCGGGAACCAATGAATTTCACGGTTCCGCCTGGGAATTCTTTCGCAACGATAAGCTGGACGCCAGAAATACATTCGACGCCGCCAAGCCGCCCTACCGCCAGAATCAATACGGCGTGGCTGCTGGCGGCCCGGTCTACCTTCCGAAACTGATCAACGGAAAGAACACAGGGACGTGGATCTTCGGGTACTGGGAGGGTTATCGCTCGCGCAAGTCTCAAACATACTTCGGGACCGTCCCCACAGAGGCCATGTTAAACGGGGATTTTTCCGCTCTACTGGGGCCTGCCATCGGTACTGATTCGCAGGGCAATATCGTGAATCAGAGGGAAATGTTCAACCCCTTTACGACGCGTGCAAACCCGTCGGCGCCCGGGCAGTTGATCAGGGATCCCTTTCCGGGCAACATTATCCCCACGTCGCTTATCAATCCCCTGGCCGTGGAATATTTGAAGTTCTTTTATCCCCTTCCCAACCAACCCACCTTCCCCAACAATTATGTTTCTGAACAATCGACGGCAACAGATACGGACCAGTGGGGCCTACGCCTCGATCAGCGCGTCGGTCACAGCGATTTCTTATTTGTGCGAGGGAACGTGAACAATGCGAGCGCCCTCATGCCGTCTCCGTTACCCGCAAATCCGAATATTAACGAGAACCGGACGCGGACCCTGCTGGGCTCCTATACCCACGTGTTCAGCCCGAGCCTGGTATTGAATCTCTCCATGGGCTACACGCGCGATTACACGCCATACTACAACCCGGGAATCTCGAAAGATTTCCAGCAGCGCCTGGGCATGGCAGACCTGATCCCGCCCTACCAGTACAAGGGCACCATTTACCTTGCACCCAACATCGACATTTCGCCGACATTCACCGATGTCAGTCAGCTGGGGTTCTTTCTCGGCGCGCCGGACTATTCATATCAATTCAACGGAAACTTTTCGAAGAACTTCGGCAATCACAATCTCAGCTTTGGGGCCATCGGACTCAAATGGCGGCACATCGGAGACGTGCAACCGTGGTTCATCATCGGCTTTTCGCGGCTCACGACAGGCAGCCCTGACTTCGCCGCCGACACCGGCGAAGGACTTGCCAGCCTGCTTCTGGGTCTCAACAGTTCCGCCGCGCAATCGCTGATTCCCCGCCAGAACAGTTACGGATGGATCTTGGACACGTTCATCAGCGACCAGTGGAAGGTGAGCCGCAAACTGACCATCAACTATGGAACGCACTGGAACCACCGCTGGGGCCCGTACAACCTTGACAATCAGATCTCGATCTTTAATATTGCCACCGGGCAATGGCAATGGGCGGCCAAGAATCCCGTTACCGGCGAAGCGCCCAACTTGCGCGCGAGCGTCTTCACTCCGCATTACACCGATTTTGCCCCGCAGCTTGGGTTCGCCTATCAGTTGACCCCGAAAACAGTCCTGCGCACCGGCTTTTCGATGATCTATGACCACGGCATCACGATGGTCCAGGGGAATCAGGAGTTGCTCGGCAACTACCCGTTTGGGTCGCGAGGCTCCGACTTCAACCAGAATGTTGGAATCCCTTCCGGAGTCACGCTCACGCATCCGCTGTTTGGAGAGAGCGCTCCCACTCCCGATACAACGCCCGCCATTACCGGCAATACGTGGAACCGGACGCCCTATGTGATGCAATGGAATTTCGGCCTGCAGCGGGAGGTTGCACCCAATACTGTACTTTCTGCCGACTACGTGGGAACCCGCGGACGGCGGCTCATGATGCAGCTGCAATACAACACTGCCCTTGTGCCCGCTGCTGGCGATATCAGCGTACGCCAGCCATTTCCTCAGTTCGGACCTTTTGCGCTGGACACAAACGAAGGCAAATCCGACTACGACTCTCTCCAGACAAAAATCGAAAGGCGCTTCTCGAATGGGCTCACATTCCTCGGCTCGTACACCTGGTCGAAGGTGATTGGGACGGCTTCTCTGCCAGTAGGGAACACCGTGCAGGATCCTTATAACATCAACGGCAGCCGCGGACTTCTGAGCTTCAATGTGCCGCACATGTTCGTATTCAGCACGGTTTATGAGCTACCTTTCGGCCGCAGCAAGGCTTTTCTGTCCTCAAACCGGGTCTTGTCCGCGGTTGCCGGAGGATGGACACTCAGCGGAATCCTCAGCCTCTACGCGGGGACGCCGCTGACGGTACTGGTTCCGTTTGACAACGCCAACACCGGCTCGAACTGGCAACGCGCTGATCTGGTGGGAGATCCGAATCAGAACGCCCCCAAAACCCGGCAGGAATGGTTTAACACAGCGGCCTTCGCCGTGCCGGCCCGCTACACGTACGGCAACTCCGGAAACGGTATTTTGAAGGCGCCGGGGATCGAGAATCTCGATATTACGGTGTCGCGGCGTTTTCGCATCACGGAGCGCAAGCACCTTGAGTTCCGGTTTGAAAGCTTCAACCTTCTGAACCACACGAACCTCGGCTCTCCGGACACAAACATTACCGACTTCACGTTTGGGAGCATTTTCAGCGCACGGGAACTACGCGATATTCAGCTGGGGCTCAAGTTCCTTTGGTGAGCCTCAGCTATCCAGCGGCACTTGGCGTGATGCGCTTCACGCTGTAACAGCCTCATCTCATCGCCGCGTATTCCCCGGCTGTGGCAAAGCTGGATGCCACGACTTCGATCTCCTGCTTTAGCTCGTGGACTCTACCCTCGACCGCTCGCCGGTTCCATGATCGCAATCAGGAAAACCGTACCCAACCCAGGCTCAGGTGCGGTGTCCGGTGCGGCTTGCAGAATGTGCCGCACTGTGCTAAAACTTGAGAACTCAGTTAGCTCCCTTGGGGTTCGCGATGTTGGATTCGCATGCGCACAGCAGGGTTGTCAGCTAGCGCCGCGGCCTAGACTTGTAGAATTGTGTTGCGCTCTATGCTTTCGCAATGAGGCAGGATCGGAAGCACCCTGGTACTGACGACACCTCACTGGATCCACCGAGCGGGGTCCCCGCTGAATTGGTGCAAGCCGAGCTCAAGAGAATTCTCGCCAGCAGCACGTTCAACAAATCGCCCCGTCTCAGCCGCTTCCTTCAATTCACCGTCGAGCAAACTCTCCAGGGACATAACGAACGGCTGAAGGAATACTCGCTCGGTGTGGATGTATTCGATCGCGGGACCAAGTACGATCCCCAAGAAGATCCAATCGTGCGGGTTCAAGCGGGCCGCCTCAGGACCAGACTTCAGCAATATTATGAAACCGAGGGCTCGAATGCGGCGCTGGTTTTCGAGCTACCGAAGGGCACGTACATACCAAACTTTCGGGCAAAGGAGTTGTCGGAGCCCGGACCCGGGCGCACGCGGCATTCCATCCGCCTTCCGAGCATGTCGCCGGCCCTTTGGTTGGTGATTTCGTTCGTTGTCGTTGGGGCGGTCATCTACGCAATTGCTCATACACCCTCTAGAAATCGTCTGGTCACGAACACCGAGGTATCAGCTTTGGCGTCCGGAGCACAGAACCCGGCGAGAACCGCGGTCTCTTCCATAGCCGTCCTGCCGTTCGAAGATCTTAGCCATCAGAAAGATAAGGGATATTTCTGCGATGGCATGACAGAGACTCTTATTGACGCCTTGACCAAAGTAGAGGGGTTACGTGTCGCGGCACGTATTTCGGCGTTTGCTTTCAGGGAAAGACAACTGGAATTTGCCACGATCGGCCAGAAACTGCACGTTGGCGCGGTGCTTGAGGGGCGCGTGCGGCAGGAGGGCCAGAGGCTTCGGGTTTCGGTCCAGCTTGTCAATGTGTCCGACGGGCTGAACGTATGGTCTGAATCGTATGACCGGCAGATCACAGAGGTCTTCGCTGTTCAGGATGAAATTGCGCAGTCCATCGTCGACGCGTTGAAAAACAAGTTCTCCTGGTCGATTGGATCGAGGGAGCAGCTGGCCAAGGCGGACACTCGCAACCCCGAAGCATACACGTTGTATTTGAAGGGCCATTATCTCCTCGAAAAAATGACCGGGCCTGAAGTCACCAAGGGTATGAGCTATTTTGCCAAAGCCATCGAAAAGGATCCTGCCTACGCCTTGGCCTACGTGGGAATGGCTGAAGGGTATAACCTGCTGGGGAACTCGAACCTGTCGGCGCCGCGTGATGTCATGCCCAAAGGGAGGGCTGCGGCCATGAAGGCCCTTGCGCTAGACGACTCGCTGGCAGAAGCCCACGCTGCACTCGGCCTCATCGAATCGACGTACGACTGGGACTGGAAAGGCGCTGAGCGGGAGTTTAAACGCGCCATCGAGCTCAATCCCGGGTACGTGTCGGCCTATCAGTGGTACGGCCTGACCTGTCTGGCGTCGACGGGCAGGATGACCGAGGCCCTCGCAGCAATCAGGAAGGCCCGCGATCTCGATCCTTTATCGCTGCTCACAAACACGAATCTGGCGTCTGTTCTTCTGAAAATGGGTCAGTACGACGAGGCGATTCGCATTTACAAAGAAACCATCGATCTGGAGCCCAAATTCTTCTGGGCCTACAGGGATTTGGGACTGGCACTCTACGAAAAGCACTCCTTCCGCGATGCGATCGATGCTCTCAAGAAGGCGGATGCCGTTTCCAGCGGGAATCCGGGCGTTATGGCCGCACTCGGATATTGTTACGCCGTCCTCGGTGAGACGAGTCGGGCACAGAACATGCTGGACGCACTGAAAGAGCTCTCGAAGAGAACCTATGTGCCGCCATACCATATCGCGGCGGTGTACGTTGGCCTCGGCCAGAACGAGAAGGCCCTGGAATGGCTGGATCGGGCATACGAGGACCGCTCGTCCTGGATGAACGGAATCAAGGTGGACCCTCTGTTTGCCAACTTACGCGGCGAGCCGCAGTTCACGGCTATTTTAAAGAAGATGGGCCTGGCTTAGGCCGCGTTGCGCCCTTCAGAAACAGCCGCCCATGTAAAGACACGGTAACTTTACGCTGATGTACTTCCATTCTCCTTGCCCTAGACGACAAAGTTTATGAAGAGCTGCCTCGTAAGCATGACTTGACGCAGCCGAATCCGTTAATGCAAGCGGAGGTCCGTTTTGAAACGCCGTGAATTTCTAGCAAGCGCCCCCCGGGCAGCGGTTGGTGCGGCTGTGCCGCTGGCATTCAGTGCGGCCGCCTTGGGCGGAGACAAAGCCGCGAAAGGTTCCCCGCCGGAACAGACTCCGGTGGCCGGCCTTGCGAAGCCGAGAGACTTCCGCAAGGAGCCATTTAAGCGCCTTGTAATTCTGGGGGAAAGCACCGTTCACGGCGGGCCTTGGCTGCGAAGGGACGAAGATCGTTACCCAGACGTACTGGTTCGTCTGATCAATACTTGCCAGGACGAACCGGTCGAGTACCATAACAAAGGAATCAGCGCCAACGCCATATCGCCGCGTAGCCCCGGTTACGGAGAATCGGCCAAGCCAAGCGCGCTTGAACGCTACAAGACGGACGTCATTGCGCTGAAGCCAGATCTGTTCCTTCTCTGCTACGGTTTGAACGACATGCGCGCGGCGATGCCGGTCGAGGAATTTCATGACGACATGGCCACCATCATCCGCGACGTCAAGAAGGCTTGTTCGCCGGTGATGGTGCTCACGACGGTTTACTACATGACCAGTTGGAGGAGCTTCCCGCCCTACGACAAAGGGAGCGCTGCGCTTACCATGCGGTACAATGACTCGATTCGCGGGCTGGCTTCAGAATTTGATTGCATCGTTGCCGATGCCTGGTCGGCGGAGGGGGCCGCCGACTGGCTGATTCACTACGATGGCGTGCACGCCAACGAGGTGGGCAGCGTCGTGCTTGGCAATCGAATTTTCGAAGCTCTGGCTCAGCACTGCAGCGGCCTTACGAACCAGGCTTACCGGAAGGCGCGGGACACGGAATGGACTAAAGAAACGACCCAGTTGAGGGCCCAGGTGGGCGATCCGTTCACGAAGACATGGTAAATACAACCCTCTTGCCTGAGGGAACACATGCTTGCTGGCGTCATGAGCGCGAGATTCTTGCACTGCTCTTTCTCGGCGCAATTTGCTTTCTCGCCCCCGTGTGTTCCGCGCAGGCGCCTTCTCAAACTTTGAACCCGGAGGCCTCCGGACTAATCCAGATTGTCCCAGGAGTCTACCGGTACCAAGACACGTGCAACGTTTACGCCATCGTGAAGGGCGACGAGGCGATTCTCATCGACTTTGGTTCGGGCGGTATTCTCGGCAAGCTCCCATCGATCGGTGTGCAGAAGGTGGGCTGGATTCTCCACACCCACTTTCATCGGGATCAGATGCAGGGTGATCGACTTGCCAGAGCCCGCGGCATCAAAATCGCCGTTCCCAAGGGCGACCGAAAGTATTTTGAAGGCGTCGAGACTCTCTGGAACGACAAAGTCGTATTCGACCTCTACGACATGCGCAATGAATTCTTCGCGCCGCGGGAAAACACTCCGGTCGATGATGAACTTCAACCGGATTCCGTGTTCTCCTGGGACGGCATTTCGGTCAAGACGGTCGCCACGCCGGGCCACACGCAGAACTCCGTGTCCTTCCAGTTCGCCACTGGCGGAAAACAGCTGCTCTTTTGCGGCGACCTGTTCGCTTCCGAAGGCAAGATCCCGACTATGCACGACCTCGAGTGGGAATACGTGGGCACACCAGGCATAGCCGCGGAGATCCGCTCCATCAATAACGTGCGCGACATCGCTCCGGACATGCTGCTGCCGTCTCACGGCTCGCCGTCCGAGGACATGCTCCGTTGGACCCCGGCATTGTTGGCCGATCTTGCCAAGGTCTACCACGAGTACGATTGGATCAACTACGCGCTGTGGCGGCCCAGTCCCGGGCCGAAGCAACTAACCAAACACATCTGGCAAATGCGGCGAGCGTTCTCATACGGTGTGGGCTATCTTATCGTAGCCGATAGCGGTCATGCCTTCCTGTGGGACGTCAACGCCGAAGAAGTCGATTTTCTCCGAGAGATGCAGAAGATCACCGGATTCAAAAGTATCGACTTCATTGTTCCCAGTCATTATCACGACGACCACGTGGGCGGCATCAATGCGGCGCAGAGCGCCTACGGGGCGAAACTGTGGGCCATGGACCACCTGGTGGATGTTCTGCAACACCCCATGGCTTACAACCTTCCCTGCTTGTGGCCACAACCAATGAAGGTAGACCGCGTGCTCCACGATGGCGAAAAAGTATCGTGGGAAGGCATCCCGCTGCAATTCTTCTATCTCCCCGGTCAAACCGAATACACCGAAGGGATGTTGATTGACATCGACGGGAAGAGATTGCTATTCGACGGCGATAATGTCGGACGTCCGTTGCCGGGAACGCCGCTGCTCGGCCACTTCGTATGCCGCAATTACCAGCGTCTTGGCGGCGGGCACGTTTACGCGGCAAAGAAACTGCTTGAACTGAAGCCCGACTACGTCTGCCCGAACCACTTTGACTGGTCCCCGGCCACACCTGAAATCCTCGGTTCCTATCTGACCTCATCCGAGGAAATTCAGGACATCTGGGCCCGTATCATTGACCAGCCGGACCCGGCCATGGGCGTGGACAACAACTGGATTTCCCTTTATCCATACCAATCTGAAGCCGCGCCTGGCGATGTTATTTCGTACGAACTGCGGCTGCGGAACTGGATTTACCGCTCGAGCCATCTCCAAGCGACGATCCGGGCCCCGGAGGCATGGAGTGTGAGTCCCGCCTCGGTCGAAATCAATGTGCCTGCGAAATCTGAAGGGTCAGCCAGATTTGAGCTGCGAATTCCTCGCTCGGAGACTCGCAAGAATCGGCGATTCGTCGTCACAGCGGATATCTGGCGGGACGGAGAACATATTGGTGAGGCCACGGAGACGCTCGTGAATATGAAGCCCATGAAAGCTCATTAGAATACGCGATAGATGAATGGGTTTCTCTTGAATGTAAGCGATGATTTACTGTAATGTGATCCCGGTGAACGGAGGTCCACGTGTCGAAGCCAGAACCCTCGAACGGCTCAGGTGTGAGCCGGCGGAATTTTCTGAATACGGCAGGAGCCAGTCTGTTGGCCCCACAGGTTGCAGCGGCGGCCCCGGCGGGTGCGGGCGCCTCGGATGCCGCTCCTCGGTTCAAGCCGGCGGGCGAACTCTCTCAGCTTTCTCCGAACCTCTTCGTCCTGCGGGATACCTGTAACGTCTACGTGGTCAAGGACGGGGACCGCGCACTCCTGATCGACTTTGGTTCCGGTCATATCCTGAAACTCCTCGGCCAAATCGGCGTTTCGAAGGTCGAGGGGGTTCTTCATACACACCATCACCGGGACCAGTGTCAGGGCGACAGCCGTGCCGTGGCGGAACGAATTCCAATACACGTTCCGCAGCACGAGCGGCATCTGTTCGAGAATGCGGAGAACTTCTGGCGGAATCGTCGCATTTTTCACCTGTATCACGTGGTGAATGACTTCTTCACGCTCACCCGTAACGTCCCAGTTGCCGGGATTCTTCACGACTATGGGAAGTTCAATTGGGGTTCTCATGAATTCCTGATCTTCCCCACGCCCGGCCATACGATGGGATCTGTCAGCCTGATAGGCCAGATCGATGGAAAGAAGGTCGCCTTCGCCGGCGACCTCATTCACTCGCCGGGCAAGGTGGTGAATCTGTATGAGATGCAGTATGAGTATGGGGGCACGGACGGCGTCGATTGCGCGATCTTCTCATTGCTGAAGCTCCGCGAATTGGGAAGCGAACTGCTGTGCCCCTCTCATGGAGAACCGTTCACGAACCCCGCAACCGGCATCGATGAGCTGGTCGCAAAGCTCAAAGGATGGTACCAGTCGTACGCGCCGGAATCGAGTCTGTCGATCGAGAACAGACCCTTCGCCGTCACGCCGCATTTCTTTTGCGCCCACCAGACAACTTCGACTTCGTACACACTGATCAGCGACAGTGGAAAAGGACTGGTCATCGACTATGGGAGCGCCAGCGGCGGATTCTTCGATACGTTCATTTCGGACATCGCCGTAAACGATCGCATGCGGTTTGTCGAGCACACCATCCCGGAACTGAAGGCGCGTAACGGCTTGAAGTCCATCGACGTGGCCATGCCCAGCCACATGCACGACGACCACCTGAATGGTTTCCCTCATCTCGTGGAGCACTACGGCGCAAAAATATGGTGCTACGAGAACATGGTGGACATTCTCCAGAACCCGCGCGGCTACAATCTCGGCTGCATTCTGGGCGAGCCCATAAAAGTGGATCGCTCCTTCCGCGACGGGGAGACATTCAAATGGGAGGAGTTCGAATTCACCGTTTATCATTCCCCCGGACATACCGAATACCAGATGGCAATGTTTGCTGATATCGATGGCGCGCGCGTGGCCTTTACCGGAGATGCTTTCTTCCCCACTAATGACATTCGTCATCAGTTGCGTCATAACTTGATTTTTCGCAACTGGGTGGAGAATGACAGTCATCTGAAATCCATGCGCACGATTCTCGACCATCAACCCAGGATTGTTGCGCCTGGACACGGCAAACCGTTTCTCTGCAACACTGCCGATCTCGAAGAGCTCAAGGGGCGGATCGAACAGCAGCAACAGTATTTCTCTGCGGTCATAGCGGATCCGGATTGCAACTTCGGTCTCAACCCAAGCTGGGCGAGACTATATCCATATCAACTCACGGTGAAGCCAGGATCGCACGCCGCGGTCGAGTTACGGATACGCAATTATCGTGCGAAACCCATGCACATCGAGGCCGCGCTTACCCTTCCACCTGGCTGGAAGGCTACTCCGCCAACGATGGATCTCACTGTAATGCCGCACGAGGATAAGAGCGGAGGCTTCACACTTACCATCCCGGCGGAATGGGATCGCTCGAAACCCCGCGTCGCTCTCGCGGCGGACCTGATGGTGGACGGCCAGTACCTTGGAGAGATTGCGGAAGCGGTCGCGGATGTTCTGGTTTAACGCCACGCAAGCGTTCGGTCGCATGTTAAAGCGTCTGATCTGTGTGTGGGGTCTGATCCATCCTGCGCTTCTTCGAATGCGAAGGGCGGAAAGCAGAGGTCGCGGTGGAATTCCCGTTCAAGGTTCGGGCATCTGAAACAGATCTGCTTGAGGATACGATCGGGACTATCGGCGAAGGCAGGACAATGAAGTTCAGCATGCTGCCGTGGGAGATCAAAACGGTGCGGCTTGCCAGAGTGGACGAGACAAGATAACGGTCGTGTTCAGGGACAGGAGAAACGTCAGTGAGATTCGCGCGGCTTCAGTTCAGTGCGGCGATTTTCAGGTTCGCCCCGGCAGGTTTTGTTCTCGCCTGCTTGCACGGTGCGCCGCCCTTGTGCCGCGCAGAGAGCGCGACACCGCCCGCAATCGATCTGACAGGGTTCTCCGCTCTTGAACCGATCGATGTGCATGCGCACGTCTTCAAGAATGATCCAGCCTTCGTCGCGATGTTGAAGCGCCTGAACCTGCGCATCCTCGATGTCTGCGTGGTGGATAAACACGATCGCGGCTACGAAGAAGCCGCTCCGCAAAATGAGAAAGCACGAGAGATCATGCAAAGCACCGGTGGCCGTGCGGCATGGTGCTCCACTTTCGATCCGCAGGATTTTGACAAGCCCGGTTTCGCTTCGCGGTCCAACAAAGTTCTAAACGACACTTTCGCCCAAGGCGCGGTGGCGGTGAAAATATATAAGAGCATCGGGATGGAGCTGAAAAAGAAGGATGGCTCCTACCTGATGCCCGACGACCCGGTGTTCAGGCCGATTTTGACGGATATCGCCGCGCACGGCCGCACCGTGCTGGCGCACATTGCTGAGCCCACTTCCAGCTGGCGTCCGCTGGATCCGGCGAACCCGGATTATAGCTACTACAAGGACAACCCCGACTGGTTTATGTATCTGCACCCAGATCATCCTTCCAAAGAAACGATCCTCGCCGCGCGCGACCGCATGCTTGCTGACAATCCCCGGCTGCGCGTGATTGGGTGCCATTTGAGCAGTATGGAAGTTGATGTGGACGATATCGCTCAACACTTCGATCATTACCCAAATTTTGCTGTGGACACGGCGGCTCGCACGATCTATCTCATGATGCAGCCTCCAGAGAAGGTTCGCGCCTTCCTGACCCGATACCAAGATCGCGTGGTTTATGGCACGGACCTCGGTCTCATGCCCTGGTCCGACACCCCAACTACGCTGCGGCACTGGCAGGAAGAATATCTGCGCGACTGGAAATACTTCGCTACCGATTCATGGGTAGAGTATCAGGGCAAGAAGTATCACGGACTGAAACTCCCCGCACCGGTTCTCCGGAAGCTGTATCACGAAAACGCTACGCATTGGGTTAGTGGGATTCTAGGAAAAGAATAGCTGTGCTTTTGGATCATCCATTCGCAGGCAGGCGTGAACTACTTTACACCGCGCCGCGATGTGATGTGCGCGATCATCTTCCTGAGATCTCCAACGCCCCGAACCATCACGATGACGGCGATCGCACAGAAACTCGTGCCGGCTACCGCAAAACAGAACGTCCAGAAATACCACCATGCAGTTGTCATAGCTTCATCCGCCACACCACTCCAGGGCAGCGGCGAGCAACACCTCGGCTGAGGTCATGATGGAAGCGAAATCTACGTACTCGTCGGCATTATGCGCTCCTGCGCCGGCGGGGCCGAAAAGCAGCGTGGGAATGCCAAATTCCCGGTGCATAAGAAACGCGTCGCAGGGATACGGGGCCGCAGTGATCACCGCGGGCCGGCCGGTGACCGCGGTGGCCGCTTCCGCTAAGCGCCGCGTCCACGGATGATCTTCGGCCAGTTCGTGTCCGAGGAGCGGAGGGTCGAACAGCGGCCGCCAGCCGATGGGATTCTCGCCGAAAAAGCGGTCGCCGGCTTGAAAGCTGGTCAATGAGTCGCGTAAGCTCTGAATCACCGCGGGCACATCCTCACTGGGAAGGAGCTGAAGGTAAACTCGCACACCGGCCTTCAGAGGGACGCTGAGCGGCACATCGGGTTCAAGACGGTTCGCCTCGATCGCGAGAATCTGAACCGGCGCCGGATCGGGGAAAGCGGCATAAGCACCGCTCGGACGGAGAGCGGCCCGGCGCACCCGCCAGGATTCGATCCAGTCGAGAAGCCTGCTGAGATGGCGAGTCGGGCTCACCACCTCGTTGTTCGAAAAATATATGGCGCTGTCGCCGGCTTCGAGCAGCAGATCCACCACAAATCCGCCGCGCGTCGCCCGAAAGATCTCCATCTGGGTGCCTTCGGAGATGACGCAGGCATCTGCGGAATCGCCGTGGAGCCGGGCGGCAAGAGAGCCGCCACCTCCGCCCCATTCTTCATCCACCACCGATTCGAACAAGAGGTCTCCGGCGAGACGCGAACCCGAGGCATGCACGCCGCACAGCACAGCAGCTTGGGCGCAGAGCCCGCCTTTCATTTCGAAGCTGCCTAAACCGTAAATGCGGGCTCTCTTCCAGGCGCCCGACCACGGAGAGTCGCGCCACGGAGCTCGCGCGGCAGGAACGGTATCCATGTGTCCATTTAGAAGAAGGCTGCGTCCGCGGCCTGATCCGCGCAGTCTCGCGATCAGATTTTTGCGGCCTGCATACTCGCGGTCTTTCCTGGCCAAGGGATGCTTTGACCGTGCCACAAACGCGGTATCGTACAGCTCCGACCGGACTCCGTGGGCGGCAAGGAAGTCGTGAAGATGCCGTTGAGCCGGGGTTTCGTTGCCGTGCGGCGGGACCGCCACCGTATTTGTTTGAACCAGATGCTGCACCAGGCGGAGCAAGTCTCGCCTGAGCGGGCGGAGCAGCTTTCGAGCTGCGGCTACAGCACTGGTATTTGGAATCTTCATCCAGTAACGCCAGTCGGGCCCGGAGTTCTGGTTTGCCCTGCACTTAGGAAAGAGCCAGCCGCCATTCCGGCTCCCGCCAACGCGAACGCCAGAAAGCCTGCATAGTTTGCCGGCCAGCGCAACAGGAAAAACCCGACAGACCCGCTGATGCCGCCCAGCAGAGCGAGATAGCCGCCTACGATATTGGCGCGGCGCCAGTAGAGCCCACCCACCACGGCGGCGAATACGCCGCCCAAGGCGAGCGTGCTGGTCATGTTGAGGTAAAAGTAAGCCGGCCCAGGAAGTGTATACCACAATCCCCAGAACAGAATGAACAGGCTTACAAACGCATTGCACACGCGATTGAGCATCACCTGCGCGCGTGCGCCCAATGGCGTCTTCCGGCACGGGCCGATGATGTCCTGAGCGATGATCGAACTCCAGCCTAGAAGATAGGAACTGTTGACGGACATAGTAGCCGCCAGCATCCCCGCTGCAACCAGCCCGCGCACGCCCATTGGCAGCATGCGCGCGAGAAGAGTGGGCATGGCCTGCAGTGAATCCTGCCCGGGACCGAGAACCGCAAGCGCCGCGATCCCCCACAACATCGGCATCATTCCGCGGCCCAGGAATATCAGGCCGGTCCACGTATACACACGCCGGGTTGTCCGGGAATCCAGCGTCGAAAAGGCGCGCATGGCGGTGGTCTGCCAGCACGTGTTGATCGCGAGCCAAAAGACGATTTGGAACGTGATGTAGGACCATCCGTACTGCCGATTGGCGATGGGGCTGAAACCGGCGTCCGACATGACCCCCGCCACGACATCATGCATGTGCTGCCAGCCGGCGACATGTATGGAATAGATGGTGATCAGGACAGTGCCGATACTCAACGCGCCGAACTGAATGAAGTCCGTAATAACTATGGAGACCATCCCGCCCAGGACCGTGTACGCCAGTTCCAATAGCAGCACGCCCGTCATGACCAACTTCAAGTAATCGAGAGGAATTCCACTGATCAGCGCAAGAAAGGTGCCTTCGATCTTTAGAAACACGCCCATATTGAGAATGCCGCCGACGGCGATGAGAACTCCTGCCAAGACGCGGAGTCTTCTGCTGTAGCGTACCTGAAAGAATTCCGGGACCGTCATCAGTTGGAGCTCGCGGAGCTTCTTCACGATAAAGCCGGATGCCCCGACAAAGATCATGACAGCGCCGGAAATCAGCCCGATCATGAACGACGAGAAGCCGGTCTTATAGCCGAGCTCGGCGTAGTACATGAACGTGATGGTGCCGATTTCAGTTGCCGCCAGCGTCGCGATACCGATGTACAGCCCAAGGCCGCGGCCCGCAACCAGGAAATCCGAGACGCCCGATACCCACCTCCTGCCATACAGGCCGGCGGCCGTGGAACCGGCGAGATAGACAGCCACGATGAGCCAGTCCAGCAGAGTGAAATTCAAGTTCCCACCTTTGGTCCTGCGGCGCCGCCGGGAAGGGAGACGCAATGCGATCGCGGCACCGTGTCGAGCATTTTATCGCCGTCGCGACAGCTTACGCAAAAAAAGGGTCAACTCTCTTGCAGCAAGTCGTGTCGCCATGTTACATTCGCCGTCGCCGTCATGCGATCGAATCCCCTGTTTCTTCCGCCGAAATCCCGTTCGATGGATAGTTCCGTGATCCAGGTGGTTCCGTAGCTTGTCAAATCAATAACCGGAGGCCAAATCTTATGTCGCGCAGAGTCGATTCCATGGGGTCCATAAAACGGCGCGAGTTTCTAATGGCGTCGACCGCGGGCCTGGCGGTTCCGGCAATCGCCGGACAGATAGAGGCACGGCAATCTCTGCGGCCGGCAGAGAATCCCAAGACTATAGGAGGCATCTTTCCTGAGCCTGACCGGATTTCCTATTCGGAGGGTCAATTTCACATCACCGGCGACGTTGTCATTCTCGTGCCCCCTGAGCCAACCGCCCACGAATTGCTTCTCGCGCGATCTCTACGCAATGAAATCGCCGACTGGTACGGGCTAATCCTGAAAATCGAGCGGGCTTCGGACGTGGTGCAAAGCCGGCGTGCCATCGTAATGGGAAACTCGGACCGTCAGCTTGTTCGCGCAGGTCTGTCCAGGCTCGGTGCAAGTACGGATAGTCGGCCAGACAAGCCGGAGAGCTATACCTTGCATGTCAGGCCCGACCTGGTGGTGGTCGCCGGCGCGGATGCTCGCGGCGCATTATACGGATTTCAATCGCTGCGGAAGTGCTTGGTATCAGAGGGAGCCGCGCTCAGCTTTCCGTGCGTCGATATTCAGGACTTCCCGCGAAAGCCCTTTCGCGGGTTGAAGCTGTACCTTCCCGGGCAGCAGAACATTCCCTTCTTCAAGCGTTTCATACGCGATTTTGTTGCCGCGTACAAGTACAACACGCTGATCATGGAGCTGAATGCGGGTATGCGGCTCGAGAGTCATCCGGAGTTGAACGCCGGCTGGCGCGAGCTGGTGCTCGATACCAACTATTCCCGCCGCAATTACCCGCCCGGGTCTCTGCACGGTCGTGAGCAGAATTCGTGCCACCAGGATACGGCTGATGGCGGATTCCTCGAGAAGCGGGAGGTGGCGGAACTGGCGGATTTCGTCCGATCTCAGGGCATCGAATTAATTCCGGAGATGCCGTCGTTTACGCACTCGTACTATCTTCTCAGCCGTCACAAAGACCTGTCCGAAGTGCCGGGAGAAAAGTGGCCGGATACGTATTGTCCCTCGAATCCCGAGACGTACAGGTTGCTGTTTGACGTATACGACGAGTACATCGACCTGCTTAAGCCGGCAATGGTTCACATCGGACGTGATGAACTGTTCGCGCCGGTTGGTTTGTGTCCAAGGTGCGGGGATCGCGATATTGGCGACCGCTATGGCGAGGATATCGGCAGGGTTCACGCGTATTTGAAAAAGAAAAACATACGGATCGCAATGTGGGGAGATATGCTGCTCGAGAGCGTGCGCGGCAAAGGTCTCCAGGAAAAGCGCGCGCCGGACGGATGGAAATATAGAGTTGCCGGCGGAATGACGCGGGCGCAAGTCGAGAAGTACGTCCCGAAAGACATTCTGATCTTCAACTGGTTCTGGGACAAGGCGGAGGGGGAGTGGACAGAAGAGCAGGCCGAGAACAACGAGGCGGTGCTCGATCAGATGGGTTTCCAGGAGGTCTACGGAAACTTCGGCCCCTCCATTGAAAACTACGAGAAGCGTAGTGAGAGACGCTCTATTATCGGCGGAGCGCCGTCGGCGTGGTGCGCAACCAGTGAATTCAACTTCGGGAAAATCATGCTGTTGGACTTCATCTCTTGTAGCAGTACTCTGTGGCACGGCTGGGTGCCCAAAGGCGGAGCTCTGTCCGAGCAAGCGCAGTCCACGATGGCGGAGACTCGCAGCCGGTTCCGCGGCTGCCTTCCCCCGAGCAGAATGGAGCCTTCTGCTTCTCCAGTAGACATCTCCGCAAACTTCAATACGGCGGGTCGCGAAGGGGTGATTGATTTAGATCTTCGGGAAATTAAGAGAGGTCAGGTCTTCTTTGGACGCGTACCGTTCGAGCTTCCCGCTTCCGGCGACAAAGCTGCGGTTGCCGTGGCCACCACGGGCGCCAAGCCCAGGAGTCTGCCGTCATCAGTAAGCGGAATTCGCATCGGATCTGACGTCACCAGCTTGCTGTTCTTGCATGCATCGGCAAAGCCTGCGGCGAACCGAGAGCCCGACAGGCTGCTGTGGGATGTCTTCGATTCCGCGGACGTGCTCGGCTGGTACGAAATCGTTTATGAGGATGCGTACACGGAAACGATTCCTATCCGATACGGCGTCAACATTCTTGAATGGGATTGGCACTCCCGGTCTGAGCGGCGCTACGTCTACGGGGCGGATGCGGTGCCGATCAGTGAACGCGGGCCGAAGCTCGTCATCATGTGGGCGTTTGAGTGGGAGAATCCGCGGCTGGGAAAAGTGATTTCGGAAGTCCGGCTGAAAGGCACGTCCGGCTTCAGAGGCGCTGATCCGGATTACACAAATCACTACGGACCCACGATTGCGGACAATGCCGTGATTTTGGCGGCGATCAGCATGGTTAACGGCCGAGGCGTTGCCGAGAAGTCTTGAGCTGGTCTGAATCATTACGGCAGACTATCCCCAAGGTATCCGGCTCCGCATACTTGTACTCTTGGCATCAAAACACTCGCTGGCCTTCCTCGTTAACCATCGCGAGGTGACCGCCCCCGCATTTTTTGCACTCTCGGATCGATACTTATGCCGTCATTACCCACCATCTTCTCAATCGTTCCCGCAAGCTGCTGATTCAAAGGGATCATCTGGGGAGTCGTGGGTGGCGGCGTGCACCTTCACCGCCTAGCACATAGGATTCAAGAGGATATGAAGAAGGCAGAATCTCTAATCTTACTAATAAATAGTTTAGTTTCAATAGTTTGCGGTGAGGGTGGGATTCGAACCCACTACTACCCCCTGGAATCTGCACGTTGCTGATTCCTCATTGCCGGGACTGCCACATTTCCCAGGATTGCCGTCGCGCATTGCCCACCATTGCCCACCGGTTCGTCCATGACTGTCTACTTAACCAATATCAAATCGTCATGGCGGTTTGTGCATCGTGGTCACTCCGACGGTGACCACTCGTACACCCAAACGTACGTGGTGAAGACCGTGTCTTGCGGCCTACAACCAAACACCTTCCCATGGGACTCCTCTCCATCGCGAAGCGTGAGGCGCAAGCCTTCATTGAAAAACACTGGATCAGTCTCGTGAAAACGGTACGCCGAAAACTCCGCATTCGGTACGAGGTGCGTAAGTCCAGCGACGGGGGTGTAGTATTTGCCTTTATTGAAATCGTAGGTCCCGAGAAAATAATCTTCCATTCCGGAGGACAGCAGCAGAGGGCTTTTCGCGCCTCCGATGTAGGCCCTGACACAGCTTTCCATAAAACAGAAGGCGCTGCTTTTGCCGGCGATCGTAACCATGTAAAGCATGCCCGATTTCGCCGTGTTGCACATGGCGAACTCTTCGAGCGGCTTGGTTTGGCGATTGACGACTTTGTACAACCTGAGCCGCGCATCGTCCGGGAGCCGTGCTCCACCAACCTGGAGTGGGATGTTTTCCACGCCCCGAATGATCCACCAGAACGGCGGATCTTCGTCTTTCCCTTTGGCCCGCTGCGCCGTCACCCGCACGCTCGTGCCGAACGGGATCCGATAGGTATTGTAAATGCCGCTGGGATCGCCGGTCTTACCGATGCGCTCCACGCCCCACGGCGCGCCTTCATCCTGAAAACCGATCCCGTGTCCCATCATCAATTCCATATCGATGGATGCTTCTCGCTCGCCATCCACATACACGCGGATTCGTGTGAGCCCGTAATTCTTGAAATCTCCCCCAAACCACATGTGGGTGAGGAATCCCTTTCCGGTGTAGCGGAAGAGGTCCGCCTCAACGCCGGCTTTGAGAACCCGCTTCTCCTTGCCGGCGGTCCCGAACGTTCTGCCGCTAACGGCATGTTGTGGATGGGTGACCATCGCAATGTACAGCACCAGCGGGAAAACTTTTACCGTTGTCCAGCGCGCTGTGATCGGAATTCGCATGTGTCCAGATTAATCCAATACGAAACTGGTTACCTTCGTTCGGTATATTCTTACTCCATGCGATTTCTGAAATCCAAGGCTCCGGTGCTCCTGTCCGCTGTGTTTCTGGCGTGTGACGTGGAGGGCCAGCCGCAGTTACTCGATCACACCGCGCCACTCGAGTTACGCGGTGATCCGGCAGCGCAAATGGTCGAGGGTATCCACCGCTACCTCGATCGGGCCACGGCCGCCGCTGGAGACTCCCGCGAGAAGTTCTGGAAGCGGGACTACCAGTCCGCCGAGCGGTACAGCGAGTCAGTCGCGCCCAACCGAGACCGTTTGCGACGAATCATCGGCGCAGTGGACCAGAGGCTTCCTGCGACGGATATCCGACTTGACGCGGCGAACCCGGAAGCGCCGGCAATCGGTTCCGGCGCCGGTTACAAAATCTACGCCGTGCGCTGGCCGGTCTTTGAGGGCGTCGATGGGGAGGGAGTGCTGATCGAGCCTGAAAGCCGGCCGGTTGCGCGAATTGTCGCCGTTCCGGATGCAGATTGGACTCCTGAAATGCTGACCGGCATGGCGACGGGAGTGGATGCCGGCGCGCAATACGCGCGGCGCCTGGCGGAGAACGGTTGCGAAGTGCTTGTGCCGGTGCTCATCGACCGGGCGGAGACGTGGTCGGGCATTCCCGGCATTCGCATGACGAATCAACCGCACCGCGAGTGGATCTACAGAATGGCGTACGAGGTGGGCCGGCATATTATCGGCTATGAAGTGCAAAAGGTCCTCGCCGCGGTGGATTGGTTCACAAGACGAAACGAAGTGCGCTCAATACCAATCGGCGTGGCTGGCTATGGAGAAGGCGGGCTCATCGCGCTTTACAGCGCCGCGCTCGATCCGCGCATCCAGTCCACGCTGGTGAGCGGGTATTTCCAACGGCGCGAGGGGCTGTGGACAGAACCGATCTACAGGGACCTTTGGGGCCTGCTGCGCGAGTTCGGAGACGCCGAACTGGCGAGCCTCGTCGCACCGCGGGCGCTTGTTGTCGAGGCGAGCCGAAGCGTGCATATTTCCGGGCCTCCGTCACCTACGAAGGAACGCAATGGCGCAGCGCCGAACGGGGCGATTGCGGACCCCCCGCTTGACTCTGTGCGCGCCGAATTGGAGCGAGCGAGGCCACACTTCGCAAAGTTGGAGGCTAGCCAGCAACTACGCCTTATCGTCAGCGGCGACGGCCATGGCCTGCCGGGTTGCACGGCCGCACTCGAGGCTTTCATGCAATTGCTGGGAATCCGCGGTGAACTTCGCGCATCGGGAACTTTGCCTGAATTTTCCCGGCCTCGTTTCGACCCGGCCGAGCGATTACACAGGCAATTCAGCCAATTGGCGACTCACACCCAGAGATTGGTCGTCAGGTCGGCGGATCGTCGCGCCGAGTTCTGGTCGAAAGCCGACTCGTCATCCCCGGAACGATGGAACCAGACCACAAGGTTTTTTCGTGACTACATATGGGACGAGGTAATCGGGCGGCTGCCGCCACCGGCCCTGCCAGCGAATCCGCGCACGCGGATGATTTACGATGAGCCAAAGTTTCGCGGGTACGAGGTCGTGCTGGATGTCTGGCCTGACGTGTTCGCTTACGGCATTCTGCTGGTGCCGAAAGATCTCCGGCCGGGCGAGAGGCGCCCGGTGGTAGTTTGCCAGCACGGGCTTGAAGGACGCGCTTCCGACGTCGCCGATCCGCTCGCCAACGAAGGTGGCTACCACCGCTTCGCGGTCAGACTGGCGGAACAGGGCTTCGTGACCTACGCTCCGCAGAACCCGTACATCGGTGAGGACCGGTTTCGACTCATCCAACGCAAGGGACACCCGCTCAAGCTGGCTCTCTTTTCATTCGTGCTGGGCCAGCATCAGAGGACGCTCGAATGGCTCGCTTCGCTTCCCTTTGCCGATCCGCAGCGCATCGGTTTTTATGGGATCTCGTACGGAGGCAAGACCGCGGTTCGCGTTCCGCCGTTGCTGGGTGGATACGCGCTGTCCATCTGTTCCGCCGATTTCAACGAATGGGTCTGGAAAACCACCAGCATCGATTCGCGGTACAGCTACATGCTAACGCCTGAGTACGACATGCTGGAATTCAATTTTGCGAACGTCGTCAACTACTCGGATCTCGCGAAGCTGATGGCGCCGCGGCCGTTCATGGTGGAGCGGGGGCATAACGACACGGTGGCACCGGACGAATGGGTCGCCTACGAATACGCCAAGGTCCGCTGGTTCTACGATACGCGGATGCTGCTGCCGGAACGGACGGCGATCGAGTTTTTCAACGGCCCGCACGAGATCAACGGAAAAGAAACTTTCGCGTTCCTGTACGAGCACCTGCGCTGGCCGTAGGGGACCAGGCAATTGACATATCAGACATAGTTATCCCGAGCAATGTCAGGAACTTGAGCGCAAGCAACCAGAATGCCACGATAACTTCCCCGAAGCTCGCCGTCGATCACGCTCAACTTTTTCTCCAGCGCCCGTGCGCCTTTGGTTCATGTCAGGCACGGCAGCGGTTCGAGAGCGGTATTAAGGAGCGCCCGCAGGCCAAAAGGGTCGCCGAACGGATCCCACGTCTGTTGCCGACCGTCCGCTTACGGACTCGAACAGCTGCATCCAGCGCCCAATTCGCCATCGCAAGCCATAACCCAATAAAATTGATATATCACTATTGACAGCACCCCAGCTCTGGCCTATACTGCCAATACCGTAAATATGTTAGTTCGACTCGCGTGCTGGGCATAGATCGTGCCGAAGAGGGAGAGAGAAACATGAGTTACAAAATTTACTGCATTCTTTTCCTGCTGGTCTCGAGTGCTGTTTTCGCCCAGAACGCCGAGCTAACTGGGCTGATCTTGGATTCCTCGGGCGCCGCAGTTCCAAACGCGACAATCGCCATTACCAACACAGACCAGGGAACCAAACAGACGACCCGCTCCAACCAGGACGGGTACTACACGGTGACGGCCTTAATTCCCGGGCATTACGAAATCCTCTTGAGTTCGGACGGTTTTCAAACCATTCGCCGCGATGGAATTACGTTACAATTCGGCCAGCAAGCACGCGTCGACTTCACCCTCCAACCGGGCAACACGACACAGAGCATCAACGTAAACGTCGACGTCGCCGCAGTGAACGCGGAGCAAGCCGAGGCGGCCGTCTCATTGGAGGCCCGGGTGCTACAGGATCTGCCGCTCGAGGTCAATGGGGGACGGCGGCAAATTGATACCTTCACGCTCCTCGTGCCTGGAGCCACGGGGTGTGGCTTCAGCCACCGGTTCAACGGCGGAGCGGACTTCAGCAGCGAGGTTTGGTTCAACGGTGTACCGTTTGTATTCTCGGAAACTTCAGGATGGATACAGAATGTGGAGCCCCCTTACGAGGCAGTGAACGAATTCAAGATGGTTACATCAGTTTTTGGCGCCGAGTACGGGCACGGGCAAGCGGTCGCTACCTACAACTTCAAATCCGGAACTAACGAGCTTCATGGCCTGGCCTATGAGTTCGTACGTAATGACGTTTTTGATGCCCGTGGATTCTTTGCGCCCAGCGTGCCCATTAACCGGCAAAACGAGTATGGGTTCGGTCTCGAAGGTCCCGTTCTGATTCCCAAACTCTACAATGGCAAAAACCACACTTTCTTCGATCTGAATTTCGCCTGGTACAAATATCGTGGAGCTCCAAACAATTCGTTGTACACCGTGCCAACAGATCAAATGAAGCGTGGCGACTTTTCTCAGTATGTGGACGGAAGTGGAAACCTGATTCCGATTTACGATCCATTAAGCCGCGCACCGTTTCCGAATAATCAAATCCCAACGTCACGCTTCAGTCCGCTGGCGAGTCAGTTGGTAGCTCTAATTCCCAGTCCGACTCTGCCGGGCGTAGTGAATAACATTACCTCCGGCGTGCCCAGTATCCCGACCAACGATCGCACGTGGTCTTATCGGGTGGACCACGATATAACAGACAAACAACGCATCAGCCTCACGCAGTGGACAGATAACGTGCAGTCGTCGTACATACAAGGAAGCAACATCGCCGGCCCGTTAGGTGGGTTGACATACTCCCCTTCTGTCTTTAATGGATTGGTGGCCAATTACACATATTCGGTGCGGCCGAACCTGATTGCGACGCTGGGAGCCTCTTACAATCTTCAAAACAATCCAGCGGGTAGTGTCGCTAAAACGACATTTCCGATCCCGGGCACTCCCGTCGGTGTAGCTTACCCGGCCATGACTTTTTCGGGGCCGGCGGACGTTCCTGTTCAGTTGGGAGCGGGCTTGCAAGCATCAAATAATCGGAAAGTCGGACTGTCCCTGATAAACAGCTATCTGTGGGTGAAAGGGAGCCATACTCTTAATCTGGGTTGGGAGCTGCGTCGCCCATATCAAGACAACCTGGAGTGGTGCCCGGCGGCGTTCAATTTTTCGAACCTGACCACCTCCAATCCCAATAGCCCCAACTTCGCAAGTGAGGGAAACCCCTTTGCGAGTTTCCTGCTAGGGATTGCGGATAGCGCTAGTTTCAAAGGACCAATACATTCGCTCCCCCGGAGCTGGTATGCTGCGGGGTTTGTTCAGGACGATTGGAAAGTCACTCCAAAGTTGACCCTGAACCTAGGGGTGCGTTATGACGTGTATGTTCCTTTCATCGAAAAGTACAATAACATCTCGTTCGTGGATCTGACCAAGCCCAATCCCGCGGCCGGTAACATTCCCGGTGCCCTGAGTCGCCTCGGAACGTGCTCGGCCTGCTTGGGCAAGGACCAGATTGTGAACACCCGTTGGAAGTATTTTGCCCCGCGCGTTGGTTTTGCGTATTCGCCAAACCCTAAAACGGTTATTCGTGGCGGCTATGCGCTGACGTACATGAACGGTGGCGCTAGTGAATTCGGAACCAATAAGGTGGCCTATGGGTTCATAAATGGCCTGGTCGCGAATCTCAGCTACATTTCTCCAAATGGCGGCATTACGCCGGGTTACGGTAGCCTCGACGCGCCTGGCCCCAGCCTCACGCCGCCACCCTTCTCCGCATCGGTTGGTAACAACCAGAACGTCAACTACCTGGCTCCCTATCAAGGGACGGTTCCCTATCTGCAGAACTGGATGATCGGACTGCAGCGCGAGCTGCCTGGCGGCATTGTCATCTCGCCATCGTACGTCGGAAATAAAGTGATCCGCATGCCCTCCGCGCTCGAGAACTTAAACCAGTTGAATCCGACATATTTGTCCTTGGGCAGCACGCTCCTCGCGGATATTGGTTCGCCGCAGGCTCTCGCTGCGGGAATCAATGCCCCTTACCCAGGTTTCTCGGGGAGCGTGGCTCAGGCGCTTCGTCCCTATCCTCAGTATTTGGGTATAACGAACAATTTCAACGAAAGTGGCGTATCCACTTACAACGCATTCCAATTAACGGCCGAAAAACGTTTTAGCAAGGGCCTACAGTTTCTCGTCGCTTATACAGCGTCACGAAACATGTCCAATGTCAGTTCGGGATTTAGCACGTTCAACGCGGCACCCGTGAATACATATGATCGTAAGTTAGAATGGAGTCTTGCTCCCGCTGATATCCCTCAGTTTGTTACCGTTAGTGGCATTTATGAACTGCCCATCGGGCCCGGGAAGCAGTTTCTGAGTCAAAAAGGAATCGCAGGACAGGTCCTGGGCGGATGGCAGTTGGGCTGGTTGGCACAATACCACAGTGCTACGCCCGTTGGTATTAATGCAAGCAATGTTTTGCCGCTGTTTAACGGAGGAAATCGTCCCAACCTGGTTTCCGGCGTGAGTCCGAGTTTGAGCCGGTCCAACTTCGATCCGGCGATCGACCCCATCTACAACATCAATGCTTTTTCTCAGCCGTCCGACTACACCTTCGGGAATGCTGCCCGGATTCTCGGCAACCTTCGCGATTTCCCTTCCTACAACGAAAACATCAACCTTGCCAAGACATTCAGGTTGGCGGAGCGGGTCACCTTGCAGTTCCGAGCCGAGTTTTTCAACATTTTCAACCGAGTGCAATTCGGCGGCGGGAACACGGCGTTTTCTCCGTCCAACGCGAATTTTGGGTTTGTGAGCGGCCAGCAGAATACGCCGAGGCAAGGACAACTTGCATTGAGGCTGAAGTTCTAAAATGAATTTGCGATCCAAGGAGCAGCACCCGACCACGGAGAGATCCTATGTATTTGCATGATGTATAGTGAGGGCTAAGGAGAGGAGTTTCTGGTGTCCTCACCCATTTTTGAACCAACCGCCGACGAATCAATTTTTATTCTTCGGGGTGTAAGGCAGATGATGGCGTTGCTTTGGATGGTAAGTACGCTTGTCGTTTCCTTGCCTGCTCAAGTCCCAAACGAACAATTTGAAGAACCGACCGCTGCGACGACAGACGTAGAGAAAGCCCAGCCCATAATAGCCGCATACCGGCTGGCTTATGGCGCAACGCCGACGGTTCAAGGGCTAAGTTTGCATTTTGGCGTGCGCTTATGGCAACTGGGTGAAATAGCCGAATCGAAGCGGGCATTTGAGCGAGAACTGCAGATCAACCCCGGGTGTCTCCGGGCCCAGGCAATGCTGGCGATCATTAAGGTGCAGGAACGTGGATATCCTGAAGCGGCGAGCGAGCTCCAGGCGCTGGTCGATAAAGACGCTGGCTTGACTCAGATCTGGCACCCCCTTGGTCGCGCTTGGTTTGAGTTAGGCCGACTCGAAGAAGCAAAGCGGTGTTTGGAAAAAGCGGCTGTGGTGCAGCCGGGAGTGCCTCAGATCCAGGCCCTGCTTGCGAAAACATACGTCCGGCTTTCCGATACCACTAATGCGGAGCGTGCGTCGGCCTTGTACTTGGAAGCTTTGAAACTGAAGAGATCCCGTGAATTAGCAGGACTAGGTAAATGGGCGGAAGCTCGTCAACTCGTTTCTGAATATCTTGTGGCATTTCCTCAATCGAGTGAAGGCCACTACGTGAAGGCTGCGGTTCTGTTCAACGGTTTCCGCAACGTGGAACTCGCTATCGACACAGTTCATACCTCAATTACTCAAAATCCGACTAACCTGGAAGCGCGAAATTTCTTGGCGGCTCTTTTTCTGGCCAAGGGAGATGTCACGGACTTCGAACAAGAAGTGCGAACAATCCTTCAGATAGATCCGCTGGATGGCCGCGCCAATTATTATTTGGGGCGCTTTGAATTGGAAGGGCGGCGCTTGGCGCAAGCGCGAGAGCACCTGGAGCAGGCTCGCCTCCTTCAACCAAATGATCCCATGATTGCCACTATTCTAGCTACGACGTATGAGAAGCTAGGCTTGAATCAGCGAGCTGAGATCGAATACAAGAATGGCCTCAAACTAAGCCGGAGCCGGCCAGGAGATGGGTCGGCGTATACCTATTACGCAGCCTTCCTTCTGAATGAAAACCGGCTTACTGAAGCCCTGCGATATCTAGATGAAGCGGTTGTTTCACCTTCGGTCCGCCCTGAAGCCTGGTATCTGGCGGGGATGGCTCATCTGCAAAAGGACGAACTGCTACAAGCAGGCCAGTGCCTGGAGAAAGCGATTGAACGAAGGCCGGATTATGCGGAGGCTCATTCGGCATTGGCAAAGGTTCTGCAAAGAAAAGGGGATACGGCAGGCGCGTTGCGAGAGCTTGCCCTTAGTAAGTAGGCTGGGAATAATGCGAGATGAAGCACGAGTGACTCGTTTGCGAAAGATTTCTCGATTCCTCAATAGCAACTTGATTATTGGCTTGATTCTCGCATTTTCTTCTGGCGCCCGTGGACAGTCTCCGGCAGTTCTTGCTCCGAACGCGTTGCCAGCATCGGGTGCGCCTCCGTCTGACGAGTGCCGATCAGCGTTCTCTGTCTCAGAGCTCGAGAGCAGAATACCCCAGTTGGTCAGTGCATCTCGTTGGCTGGAGTTGGAGACACTAGGGAGCCAACTGGTAAAGTTGTGTCCGAATTCTGATTTTGCGTATCACTGGGTGGGAGTCAGTTATCTGCGCCAGGGCCGATCGTTTGCAGCGATACGCGCCTTTGAAGACAGCCTGCGCCGCCGCGAAGATGCCGGCGCCCACCTGCTCCTGGCGGAAGCTTATTATAAATTAGGCCAGAGTCAATTCTTCTGGGAAGAGATTGAGTCTGCCAAAAGGATGGCTCCCCAGGAGTCGGGGATCTATTATCTGGCGGGTCTTTATTGGTTTCAGACCAAAGAAGCATACGACAAGGCCGCCGAGTGGTTTCGGTTGGCGTTGGAGAGAAACTCGAATCACCTACTGGCTCGGTGCTACTTGGCCCTTTGCTTACAGGCTACGCAGCACTACGAGGAAGCTGAGTCGACCCTTCTCGAAGCGATCGGACACGGGCCGCAGACCAATTCTCAAGCCGTGATGCCACTCCAGATACTTGTCTCCTTGGAGCTTGAGATGGATCGGTCATCGGATGCGCTTGACCACGCGAGAATGGCTGCACGGCTTGCACCGGAATCCGGCAAAGTCCAATTAGGACTCGGAAAAGCCGCGTGGGCCGCGCACGATCAAACGACGGCACTGACGGCTCTGAAAGCTGCTGCCGAATTGGACCCAAAATCGCCCGAGCCCCACTACCTGTTGAGCCGCGTTTACTCTGCACGAGGGCAAGGTCGCATGGCGCAGCAAGAACTCGCAACCTTTAAGGAGCTGAGGCAACCGGATCGTGGCCCGGATGATTAGTGTTCTGATATTGGCACTTCTTGCAATGTCACCGCTGGCCGCGCAAATCATCGTGCAGCCGGCGGGTAAAAGCGTACCCCAGGCAAAGACAAGAGAAGAGCTTGACGCATTTGGAATGGTTCTGGATGCTGACTCGCCGCAATCCACGCTGGTGGCAGCCGCGCGGTTTCGCGAGCTCTTCGCTAAATCTGAGTTCTATGAGTACGCATGCGTGGCCCAGATGCAGGCTGCGATGCAACTGTCCAAGGTAAAACTAGCGGAGGAAACCGCGTTAGCCGTCTTAGCGCTCAATCCAAATAATCCCGAAGCTTTACTCACGCTGGCCGAAACGAGTCTGCCAGGACTGGCAGCCGGGGAGGCAGAAACGACTGCAGCATCTCAATATGCACACAGGGCTCTCGACCGAATCCACGTTCTTTCTTTGCCTCCGTTCAGCGATAGTGTTACGTGGTTAAGAACGAAGCGGTCGATGCTGGCGCGTGCACATCTGGTACTTGGGCAGGTTTCGGCCGAGCAAGGACAGCTCAAGAACGCTGAAAGCGAATTGCAAACGGCGGTCGACCTGGCGCCATCTGGCAAAGCCTACCTGTTATTGTCGAAGATTTATGCCGAGACCAATCAAACCGGCCGCGCATTGACAGCGGCGAGGAAGGCATTGTCACTTGGGCCAGCAGCAGTTGCGGAAATGGCTGACCGGGAGATCAAGATTCTGGATAAGAAAAATCCGTGATTTGGGTTTCTCCTCGACGGCTCAGTAATGAACATTAAAGATCTGAATAGGCGTCAATTCATGATGGGATTAGCTTGTGCCAGCGCGTTCACCATCGACGCTCCTCTAGAAGGTGCAGAGGAACACCCTCCTCGGTACAACAAAAACTATCAGACGGCGATAGGCATTGGCGATGAGCCGATCAGTATCGTAGACAGGTTCGGTCAACTGAAATCGGATGACGCTAATGTACCTGAACTCGCGAACGCAGCACGCGGTGGCGGCTCGCGGAACCTCAAAGTGCTTATCGATATTGGGGCGCGCGCTCAGCCTATTTCTACCCTGACCGCCTCACAGTGGCTTGAGGACGGTTACTTGCCGATCGTCCATACGAAGGCGGGCGCCGCGGCCGGGGAGTTCCACTCGGTAACCTTTAGTTCGTCAGCTGGTGACGTCAAAGCCGATTATCTCGGAATATCAGCTACGAGGAATTCCTTGCGCGTAAAGTTGCTGTGCACCACAGCTACTTCGGTCAGCATTCGTGACGGCCTCGTACATGCATCCAATCAAATCCTGGCGTCGGTCCCCGTTCCCGCGGGCTTTAAGATTTCCAACGCGAAATACAACTGCCTGACTCCGGAACGAAATAGCCGAGTGTTTCCTTCTTCGGTGGCATGGGAGGGGCTACCGCACACCAGCTGCCCTAAGTCTTTGGATCCGGCATTTTCCGGCGCACGAACAGCGAGCACCACAGTCGAATACCTTTTTCCAGTCACGGGTGGAAAAACCTACTACGTATTTCTCGGGGTCGGTAACCCGACATGGTTAGTTGGCGACCCTGCGTATTTCAAGGTCGTCAAGCTCTCACTGGATGACCAGAGTCAGACTGTGGATCTCAGATCTACGCAGCCAGACCGTCCTTTTCTGCGCTTATTTGAGGTGACGCCGGCTGGTTCAAGCATTCGAGTACGATCCGAGGGGCTGGAAGGCGGTCCATTGCTGAGTGGTATCTGGGTGTTTGAGCGAGCCCCAGATCCCAGCCTAGTCGCTACCGGACGGCTTAATGACCAAGCGCATTATTATGTCCCGTGCGGAAGGGAGCCGGCCAGCGACATCGTTAGCTCGATCGATCTGGAATATAGCCCTACTACCCAAGCTGGCACGCGTACATGGATACAGCTCCCGTACTCACTGCGGCCGGAGGATGGGCAGAAAGCAACCGCCATCCTGCCTGAGCTCGCTCTATCGGCAACAAAAGAGCACTGGAATTCCTTTTTGGTGGCAGGGGCGCAGTTTCTAACAGGCGTGCCCCACTTGGACCATCTGTACAAGACTTCGCTTCTGAATCTATTCTTGCTGCGCACAAAATTTTCCGGCGCGGGGCACGGCGGGCAAGACATATACGTAGTGAAGCCCGGAGCCACGATTTATGATTCATTCTGGTATCGCGACGGCGCTTATATCATCGCGGCCATGGATGCTGCAGGCCATCCTGAAGAGGCCGAGAAATCCCTACGCCTGTTTACGGATCCAGACTTGACGGGCACTTTGAAAGGCTGGAGTCAGCAGGCAAGCGGCCTCTGGGAAAGCCCTCATGGGGAATGGGACAGCCAGGGCCAGGCCCTATGGGCCTTGATCCATCACTACGAACTTTCAGGCGACGAGTCATGGCTTCGAAAAATCTATCCGAACATCCGGCGGGGCGCATTATGGATCAAAAACGGCACCGATCAAACAAAACGGATCGCCGCCAACGGAGAACCGCCGATTTTTTGGGGACTTCTGCCCAAGGGCGTAAGCGAGGATACAGGTTCAAGTGACTCGACGTACATTTATGAGCACGATTTCTGGGGAGTGCTAGGACTCCGCGAAGCCATCAAAGCTGCCAAGCATCTGGGACGCGAAGAGGATGTCGGGTGGATGACTGAGACCTGCAGGGAGTTTCAGACTAACTTGTTGGCGTCAGTGAAGCGCGCATATAAAACAACCGGCCGCGGTGAATTTATCCCAGCCGATCCATTTGACCCTGATCTCGACATTAATGGCGATATCGCGGCGGTTTACCCGACTCGCTTTCTAGATGCCCGCGATCCAATGATAAGCGGCAGCCTCGAACGGATCGCGCGTCACAGCCGTGAGGACTTGTATACCTGGTTCAAGACTTTGAATAATGGCGACATGTGGACCTATATGACGGTCGATTGGGCTATGTGTTACATGCTTCGCGATGAGCTGCCTGTGTTCTACAAGCTTTTTAGGAGTTATACAGATCATGCATCTCCGACGAATGCCTGGCCCGAGTGTATCTATAGCGATTCGCGCCTGGGCACGGGCGATACGCCTCACGGATGGGCAGCGGCCTCCTACGTATTACTTCATCGGAACTCATTGGTTTACGAAAACGAAGGTAAACTGGAACTGTGTTGGGGTGTACATCCTGAGTGGTTAGGCGATGGTGCGCACCTTTCGGTCCGGAGAGCTCCGACAAGATTTGGAAAAGTGGATTTCGACCTCAGCCGATCTGGTTCCGAGCTTACCTTTGAGCACAAGTTGGTCTCAAATTCGAGCCAGCCGAGGCCAAACGAGATACGCCTTCATGTTCCTCTCTCGACGAGGCAGGACATTAGATCGGTGCGGTTAAACGGTAAGGTGCAGAGGTCTTCCTCGGAGGAATCAGTATTTCGAATTGATTGACTCTGGAGCACAATTGACGCAAGGGACGGATCTAACCCCGGCAGGTAATTCTTACACGAGCCGTCTTCGTTGGGTGATGATCGCCCTCGTTTTCCTCGCTACCGTGATCAATTACCTGGACCGGCAGACGCTGTCGGTGCTAGCTCCCGTTTTACAGGACGAGTTCCGGATGTCGGCCACCGAGTACGGCCGGATTGTGTTCCTTTTCATGCTGGCCTATACCATCATGAATGGACTTTCCGGCCCTATCATTGACCGCCTGGGCACCAAGGCCGGATACGCTCTGACGATTGCCTGGTGGTCGGCAGCCGAAGTCCTCCACGCATTCTCGCGCGGCATCGTGTCTCTCGGAGTGTTTCGGTTTCTTCTGGGCATGGGTGAGGCAGGGAATTGGCCCGCCGGCGTGAGAGTAGTCGCCGAGTGGTTTCCGCCCAAGGAACGCGCACTCGCTTCAGGCATTTTCAACAGCGGCTCGTCGATTGGTGCGCTCATGGCTCCGCCGCTTGTTGCCTGGATCGTGCTGCATTTTGGCTGGCCGCGTGCTTTCTTGCTAGTAGGGCTGAGCGGATTCGGGTGGATCGCCGCGTGGTGGATGATCTACCGCACGCCGGTAAACAGCGAGGCGGGCGAGCAGACCAATGCCGTTCCGATCAAGCAACTGCTGCGAGGCCGGTTTCTTTGGCAGTTCACCGCGTCTAAGGCCTTGAGCGATCCCGTTTGGTACTTCTACATCTTCTGGTTTCCACAATATTTAAAAACGGCGCGCGGCTTCACGCTGGTCGAAATCGGCAAGACTGCCTGGATTCCATTTCTAGCCGCAGACGCCGGAAATCTGTTGGGCGGCGCCTTCTCATTGTTCCTAATGAGACAAGGCCTTTCGGTTCCCTCGGCGCATCGCGTTGCGATCGTTTTGTGTTCGCTTTTAATGACTGCCGCGATCCCTGCGGTTTTGGTGGGGAGCGCCGCACAGGCCATTGGAATGGTTTCGATCGCGGCCTTTGGCTACACGGGCGCAATGGCCAACATGCTGGCGGTTCCCGCTGATGTGTTTCCCAAAAATGCGGTAGCGTCGGTTTGGGGCGTAGCCAGCATGGGCTCCGGATTCGGCGGAATGTTGTTCAGCCTCATTACCGGCAATATTGTCGACCATTACTCCTTCACGCCCGCGTTTGTATTGTTTGGCATCATTCCGCTGTTAGCCGCCACGCTCGTCTGGTTTCTCCCTCCTGACCACGTTGCAACGCGAGAACCTCAACTGGTGCGAAGCGCGGATGATTGACAGGGAGAATTTAGTGCTGCCGCTTCAGACGCCACTCGCCGGCGGTTTCCGGAACGATCCTTTCAACAATATAGGAAAGGCCATATTGCACGTGCTGGCGCATGGCGTCGTCGGCCGCCTGGATATCGCTTCCCGTTACCAGCTTCACCAACTCTGAATGAAAGTGAGCGGGCAGCGAGCGGCGCTCGGCCGCCACGTCGTAAAACCAGTTGTAGATAAGGACGTGATTCTTTTCAATGGCTTCCTCAAGTTCGCGGCAGCGCGCGTATTGCGCGATGCGCATGTGCAGTTCGTGATGATGCGTGTGGACGACGAATTGAAAATCCGGATCGCCCGACTCGGCGCGGTCATACAGCGTATCCAGTTGCTCCGCCATGCGCTGCAGTTCCAAGCGTTCCTCGAAGGCTGCGCGTTCGCAGCACAGTCTTGCGGACTGAGTCTCCAAAGCCTCACGCACCACGTAGCGGCCGCGGATTTCTTCGATGTTTGGAATCCGCACACGCGTGCCGGCACGCGGGCGGCTCTCCACAAGCCCATCGCTTTCAAGCCTTTGCAGCGCCTCCGAAATCGGCAGAAAACTCATTCCGAAATCGTCGGCCAGCTTTCGCCGGGAGAAGACAGTGCCGGGCCGCACCTTGCCCCGCAGAATGGCCTCGCGGATCATCAGATATGCCCGATCCGAAAGCGAAGGTTGGGCCGTGCCCTTTCCGTCGTTCCGGCTGGCTTGCGGGAGTGGCACCGCTCCAATTATGGCACTCGGCTTTTTGTTATGTCAATTCATGGCGCTCTTTTGGGCACACAACCCGAAATATCCACTTATTTCATTGACGTAGCCGACCAAGTCGATTATTGTTTTGATATATCAATTTATGCCTTTGATCGCTCGATGGGTCTTGATAAGCGCCGTTTTAGCACACGGAGGCGCCGGGCAGGTGATTCAGGTACCCTTGCGAACCCGCGTCCAGCCATTCAAGGCTAGCAACATCTGGCGACCGGTGGCATTCGAGGGCGACTTTTCGGTGGCGGGTTCCGCCATCCTGATTTGCGACATGTGGGACAAGCACTGGTGCAGCGGGGCATCACAGAGAGTTGCGGATCTTGCGCGAAGGATTGAGCCGGTTCTACAAAAGGCTCGATCGGCTGGAGTACTGATCATCCATTCGCCGTCCGACACTATGGGTTTTTACAAAGACTATCCGCAGCGGCAGTTCGTCTTGCAGGCGCCGCCAATCAAACCACCTACGGAGCTTAATATTACGGACCCGCCTCTTCCGATCGACGATTCCGATGGCGGTTGTGATACCGCCGGCGGCCACGAGCATCAGGTTTGGCTGCGGGAGAACGCCATTCTTTCCATTGGTCGCGACGATGCCATCTCAGATAACGGCGAAGGGATTTACAAGTTGCTGCAGCAGAGGGGCATTCACACCCTATTCGTTATGGGGGGTCCATACCAACATGTGCGTGCTGAACCGGAGTTTTGCTATCCGGCAAATGACGCGGTGGGGGATGCAGTGCGTGCTAGTTCGCGACCTGACGGATGCGATGTACAACCCCGCGCGACGTCCGTTCGTCTCGCATGCCGACGGAACGGAGTTGGTGATCGAGCATATCGAAAAGTACTGGTGCCCATCGATTCTGAGCCTCGATCTCAGCACTGCTTTGGGCAACCCTCGTGCGAAATTTAACTAAACTTCATGAAACTCGAAGGTAGTGTTTGCCTGGTCACGGGGGGTTCCAGGGGCATCGGAGCCGCAACCGCTCTCGCCCTTGCGGCCGCTGGAGCCGACGTCGCCATCAATGCGAGACACGATGATTCCGCCGCGCGTGAAGTTCGTTGCGGAATCGAGAGGCTCGGTCGCCGCAGTCATCTGGTAGTGGCCGATTTGTGCGAGCTGGGTGCTGCCGGTTACTGCGTCGAAGACACACAGAAGACTCTAGGCGGTCCCGATATTCTCGTGCACAGCGCCGGCGGTCCGGCGGCTGGAAGCATTCTTGATGTCAGCCCGGAAGTGTGGTATGAGGCGTTTGATCTGCACATACACGCAGCCTTCCACCTTTGCCGGGCAGCTATTCCCGCCATGCAGGCGAAGAATGAAGGCACCATCGTTCTGATATCTTCCGCCGCCGGAATGCGCGGGTGTCCAAACTCGGTAGCGTACAGCGTCGTGAAGGGTGCACTGCCCCAATTCGCACGAAGCCTGGCGAGAGATTTTGCGAACTCGAATATCCGGGTCAACTGTGTGGCGCCCGGTATAATCCGAACCCGCTTCCACGACCATCTTACGGCGGAACACGTTCGCAACAACGTCGAGAACCGGATTCCGTTGCATCGCGAGGGAACAGTGGAGGAGGTGGCGGAGGTAATCTTGACCTTGGTCCGGAACGACTTCATCACCGGTGAGACCGTTACCATTGACGGTGGAATGACGATGCGAATCGTCTAGGCGGGCCATGATTAGGATTTCGCTAGCGCTCCTCCTGCAACTCGCCGCGTTCGGGGTCTTCGCTCAGGAGGGCTACATCTACAGGGACATGGAAACGAGCACCCTGTCGAAAACCGACCCAGCCTACCGTCACGCGCCTCCAGAAGCGGTGGAACGATGGAAGGATTGGAAATTTGGGCTGCGCATCCACTGGGGCTTGTACTCAATGATGGGCAGCGACGCCTCCTGGGGCGCTGCCGTTCGCCTCGCCCGAGTTCCGCCAGATTTACGGGACACGTTACCAGTTCTTCAATCCCTCCGACTTCGATGCCGATGCCTGGATGAAGATGATGTCGGGCGCAGGCATGAAGTACTTCACCTTCACGACGAAGCACCACGACGGGTTCTCGATGTGGGACACGAAAACGGTGCGGGAGTCGCTGCGATTGACTCCGAAAGGGATCCGTAGCGGCAAGGGAGTCTACGAGAAGTGCGTGATCCCATACAGCATCATGGACACGACATTTCGCCGGGATGTGCTGGTGGAACTGGTTGCGGCGGCGCGCAAGAGAGAACTCGGTATCAGCCTGTACTATTCCCACATCGACTGGCAGGACCCCGCTTTTGCGTGGGACCCATTCAACGTGCACTACGACGCAGGGCTGACGAAGAAGAGCGATCCCGAGCGGTGGGGGAAGTTCATTCAGCAGGAGCGCGATCAGGTACGCGAGTTGTTGACGGAATACGGCCGCGTTGACGCGCTCGAATTCGATATCGGGTGGCCCAAGGAAGCCGCGGAGGATGCCGCCGCCCTGGCCCATATGGCCCGCGACCTCCAGCCTTCTGTGCTCATGAGAAATCGCGGGATCGGCGCCTACGGTGATTTGTATACACCGGAACGTGTGATCCCGCCGGGCTTTCAGGAGGGCAGTCCGTGGCAAGAGATCTACCCTGGCGGTGAAGCATTTTCGTACCTGCCGAACGATATTTATAAACCGGCGGAGTGGATCGTGCATACGCTGATAGACGTAGTTGCTAAGGGAGGGAATTTCGAAGTCGGCTACGGCCCAATGCCCAATGGCAAGTTTCCGGAGCAAGCCATTGAACGCCTGGCGTCGGTTGGTAAATGGATGGCAGTAAATGGCGAGGCGATCTACGCTACGCGCCCATACTCTACGTTCCGCGAAGGTGACGACATACGTTTTACGCGGAGCAAGGATGGCCGCACCCTTTACGCAATCAGCTTGAAATGGCCAGGCAAGGCGCTTCGCATGAAACTTGTCAAAATGGAGCGTGAAACCGAAATTGAGCTGCTGGGTAACAAAGGAAAGCTCGCTTGGCATCGCGACGGAGATGCCGTGGTCATCGAAATTCCCGAACCGGTTCAGCGGCGCCTGCCGTGCGAGTATGCCTGGGCATTTCGCATCCGCAACGTCGGCCGTTAGAGGGCCTTTTCCTACGCCAGAGCCACGTGCACAATTTCAGCGATGTGGAGCTTGGGGATCGTGCCGAGCGCATATCCCTCCTCTTCTCTGAACGAAACGGGCAGGTTCGCTCTGATTAGCTTCATCTCCCTCACTCTCCGCCCCTGCGGTATGCGGACCGCTACATCGACATTGGTCACCGGGAGGTACTTTTGCCTCATCCGTCCCGCGGAAGCGTCCTTGAATCCCACATTCGCCAGCACCCATAGAACCAGGTCTCCCTGGGGCGCTCGGCGTAACACTCCATAGACACCTTCGGGCGCTTTCAGCTTGAATGGCCGCGCCAGACCGCCCGCCAAATACTGCACTATCGAACTGAGCAGGACTGAGCTCGACGCTACCCGGTCGTACAGATAGTTCGCTTCCAGGCTCCCGCTAATGTAGATCGTCCGCCCTTGCCCGTACTTGTTCGCAACGATCGCGGGACCTCGCACCTCTTGGGTGCCCAGATTCCAACAGTCCGCCAGGACCTTGGCTCCCTCCAGCGCTTCTACGGGCACTAGCCGTCCATCTCCTTCCACGATGGAGCCTGGCCCGAATTCGCCCAGCGCGCCATGGCGCTCCTGGATGCGGTAGAAACACTCCGGCTGGCTTCTTTGGGGTTCACCTTTGATTTCCACGCCGAGCACCCTCTTCAGCGCTCCTCCGTCCCGACGGATTTCCCCTCGCTCGTTGTACAACCCCGTATCGTATGTTGCCAGTAATCCGCCACCATTCTCGACAAACCTTGCCAGCGTCTCGGCCTCCGTCTTCGAAATTCCCGAAGCGCCGCACAGGGCGATTACCTTTTGCCGTTTCAGCCACTCGTCGCTCATCTCGGTGCTAGGGTTGACATCAAAACTGACCCGCTCGTCCAGCATCGCCAAACCGAACCCCTGGCTCATCAATGGCCAGTTCCAGCTCTTTCCTTTTGTTTGCCACAACTGCTGCGAACTCCAGGTAGGCACGATCGCGACGTACGGCACCCCAATACTTCCTTTATGGATCGTCTCCACCTGCCGCATCAACGCAAACACTTCCTGCGCCGGTTTTGCACTGCCGCTGCCGACGTGAAAATACAACCGGTTCGCCGTCGCATAGAGCGGCATGTTCCCGCACGCCAGGTTGGCAAACCCCTCCATGCGAATTTCGTCGGCGTCTTCAAGGTTGGTGTTGTGCACCACGTCGGGACGCTCATGCTGCGGCTCGCCGAACCACGATACCGCGTAGCCGCCCATGTACATTTGCGCGACCTTCTTATATGGGTGCGTCATCGAAGCGCCCATCATCCCGGTCATGAGCCGGTCGTGGAGCTCCCGGCTTGCTTCCACCATAAAGCCATCTGGAATGCGGTATTCCAACGGCAGCGAAGTCCCCACCCACGCTCCGTCGTGGCAAAGCATGAACTTACCGCTGCCGTGGATAATCTTCCGGAACTCCAGGAAATCCTGCCGTGTAAGGTCATTCGCCCATGCATACCAGGCAATCAACGCCTCCATGTCGACATGTTCCGGCCACTCATCCCACTCGAATGGCAGGCCGTTGAGTTCGGCGAGGTCGGCCAGGCGATCCAACGCTATGCCGCTGAACTTTTTGAAGTTGCTGCGACAAGAGGGACAGAAGCAAACACCGGAATAACCGAAGGGACTTGGCGCGTCGAAATACAGACCATCGATGTCGTGCTGACAAAGCTCCTTCACCACTTCGCGGATAGCTTCCCGATACACGTCTCCCGTAACACAAAGCCTTCGCAGAGGCGTCATCCAACCGTTGTGCCCGTATTTTCCGTAGGGCGCTCCATCGGGCGCCAGCAAGAGCCAGTCATTGTAATTCGGGTGCTTCTGCAGATAGTCCGGAGTTAACATGATCGGCGCACCATAGCCGGCGTAGCAGTACTGGCGCACTCCCAGACGGCGGCAATGTCGCGACACCTCGTCAATCAAGTCCCGCTTTCCCAGTTCCTCGTGCACGGGAAAAACGCTGCTTGGGTAATATGCTGAATAGCCTATCGGCTGAAACCTGAGGAGATTTCCTCCCAGGTCTTCCACAATTTGCAGCAGCCGGCTAGCGTCAAACTCGCTGAGATGCGGGTAGACCGGAGGCGAGTAGCCATCGAAGTAAACCGCTCGCGCGTAGTGCAGCCAATCGGGAACTTGGTAGTCGTCTGGGGGAAAGGGGTCCTGCCTCCGAGCGCTTGCTGCAGCCGCTGCCAGGCTCACCCGCAAATGACTGAGCGCGCTCAGGCCTCCTACCGCTTGCCTCAAGAATGTCCTTCGTTCCATATGTAGACTCCGACTACCGCCCAGTTCCTAACCGAGGTGACTGATATATCAGGGGCATTATAGCGGGTCTCCTCTCCAAGTCAAGCAACGTATGGCTTGACATGGCATACCGAGAGGGATATGTTGGCTACTGCCATATCACAAAACGATGGGAGGTGGTTTTTTGCTCAGCAGGCGGGATCTGCTGAAAGCCGGGACAAGCGCGGGACTAATCGCCGGAAATGCGCTCCAGTCATTTGCCTCCGACGGGGCCATCGAACTGGCGCTGCAGACGCGCGACCCGAGCGGGAAAGCTCACACTACCACCGAACGCGTCGATCCGAAAAAAATCGCTATTATTGCGGTGGACGTGTGGCACTACCACTGGTGCAGGACCTGGCGGAGCCGGGCCGGCTCCCTGATTCCCCGTTTCAACCACTCGTTCGACTTGGCGCGCAAGTTGGGGATGACACTGGTATTCAGCCCCACGAACGCCATGCGCGATCTGAACGAATCGCCGCAACGCAAGGCCACTCTCGCTCTGGATAACTATCCTCTGCCGCCGCTGAAAAATCTCCCCGACCCCTACCCCGACGATCTGCGCTTCGGCATGTGCGAGTGCGGCGTTGGCGACGACTGCTTTTACACGTACAATTCCAACAATCAGCATCCCGATCTGCGAATGACGGATGGGGATTTCATCGCTCTGACGCAGCAGGAAGCCTACAACGTTTTTAAAGAGCGCGGCATCACGCACATCATCTACACGGGCTTCGCTACTAACATCTGTGTGTGGGACAAGCCAACCGGCGCTAAGTACATGCGGCAGTTCGGCTTTCGGTGCATGCTAGCGCGGGATCTGACGGAAGCCATGACGGGCTACGCCGAAGAGAGCTTCAACCCGACGCAGGGAACGCTGGAAGTGATCGAGCTGATCGAGCGCGAACTGGCTCCGTCAATCAGCATGGAGTACACCTTGCGCGGGGCCGGGGCGTGGGCAGGGAATCCGGTGCTGGATTTCGTGCACCTCGCGCCGTGGGGCCGTCTCTTCGGTGGACCGGCGGTCCCGGTGCCGATCGAGGTGGAACTCACTTGCCGGCATGTGCCCGGCGCCGAACTTCGTTACACCCTTGACGGTAACGATCCAACTCCATCGTCCCCTCTTTACCGAAAAGCCATACCCGTCAATGAGACCACCGTTTTCAAGGCAGCGGGATTCAAGGGTGGGCAACAAGCGACGCTCATCAGCGAGGCGAAGTACTGGAAATTTCCGCCCGTGCCGGATCCTCCGGATGTGTTCGTGTCTGACATAGAGCCCGCACACGAGGTCATCGGCGAGATCAAGCCGCACAGTTACGCAGTCAAGAAGCCGGCGCGCTTCAATCGCTCGGTGGACAAGCAGGTGCTCTGCAACCGCGGCTGCAAGTACTTCAAAGGCATCGGGGTGCAATCGCCGGCCGAGTTGGTTTTCCAGCTCAAGCCCCAATACAAGCGCTTCGTCGCGCTAGCCGGCGTAGACGATGAGTGCATGCGGTGGGACTTTCCGGACGGCCTGCAGCAGTGGCCGCAATGGTCGCGCCCCATCCACGGGCTCACTTCCTATCGCATCAGCCAAGTTGTGTTCGAAGTGCGGATTGATGGCCGGCGCGTGGCCGAGACCCCGCCGCTATTCAATGGAGATCGGGCATGGGGGATTGACGTAGAGATCCCAGCGGCCTCCCGCGAAATCTCCCTGTCTGTGAAGGACTTGGACAGCCGCATCACCGATCCGCATGGCCATGGCGACTGGCTGAACGCAGGATTCGTTACCGGTTGAATCAAAGTAATGAATACGCAGCATTGTAATCGACCGCGCCGGCTGTACACGACTCTAGCCGTCATAGGCATGATGAGTTTTTTGCCGCAGAGCTTGCTGGTTTTCGCCGGCGCCGCACAAGCTGCTTCCGCCCAGCAATCAAGCCCGGCAGTGGCCGCTACTTTGGCTGAAGCGGAGATAGCTCTTAAGACCGGACGTCTTGACGAAGCACTGACGAAGTGCCGAGAGACCCTGAAGGTCCACCCCGAGTCTGCGCGGGCTTATTATCTCATCGGTATTATCGCGTTACAGCGGGGAGAACAGGACGAGGCTAAGAAGGCTCTGCTTCAGTCCATCAGACTGAACCCGTCAGTCATCGCAACCCACATGGATCTCGGCAAGGTTTATTTCGCGTCAAAGCAGTGGAGTGCAGCCGAACTCGAGTTTCAGACAGCTCGCAAGCTGGGGGATGCCACTGGCGATTCTGAGTTCGGATTGGGACTGGCGCTGGTTGGAGAGTCGCGGACTTCGGAAGCTCTCCCACATCTGGCTGCGGCGGTCCGAGTGGGTCCAAGAGATTCGGAAGGCCTTTTTACAAGGCTCTTTACCCTGATGGCGGCTGAATTTGAGGCCAAGCAGCTCGCGAACGCCCGGCAACACCTCGCCGAGTTGGAGAAGCTCTCACCTCGTGACCCGTCGCTCTATTACCGAGTCGGGAACCTCTTCAAGGAGCAGCGGATGGCCGATGAAGCCGACGCCATGCTGGAACGTTCGGCGCAGCTTCTTGCAGAAGGCGAGAGCAGCCCGTCGCATCCTCTGAATATTTCCGACATTCGACTCGAAATTGCAAGGCTGCGCTTCGAGCGGCGCGATTACGTTGGAGCGCTGCAGTCGCTTGAAAAATTTGAAACGGCGAAGGCTGAGCCACAAGCGCAGGCTTTCGCTCGCGAAGTCGAAGGCGACGCCCTGCTCGCGGCTGGGAAGGCGGAACAGGCACAACTGAGCCTCCGGCAGGCGGTCCAGTTGAATCCTTCCAAGCCTGACACCTTCTTCCGTTGGGCCTGGGCCCTGCTTATGACGAGCGACCTGGAAGAGGCGAAGAAAGTGGTTCTAGCTGCCAACAGCCGGTGGCCTCAGGACCCCGAGGTTCCACTGCTATTCGCGGTCCTCGAGCGGGAGCGTATGCCCAAACGGGCGGGCGTGCGTTTCACCGCAGACTGGCATCTGAAGGGCGAAGGCATGGTCTGCTGTCCATGCTCCGTTCCTTGCCCCTGCCGTTCGAACGGGCGCCCTACGCACCGGCATTGCGAAAATACGGGTGTCTTCCACATCGCGCAGGGACACTACGGCGACGTTTCGCTTGCTGGGTTCACTTTTGCGGCGGTTGGCGCCGAGATGGGCGAGGCCGGACTTCCCTCCTCGCTTTATGTAAATTCAGCAGCCTCCGATGAACAACTGATCGCATTGGAACGGATTTTTCAGAGCTTCGAGCCGATCCGGCCCTTCCTGTTTCTGGACGTCAAGCGTGTTTCACTGGCATTGGCCCAGCCGGACGAGAAAACTTATCAGGTAAACGTTCCGGGTGTGTTCGAGATCAAAATCCGTCGGGATTTAGACGGCACGGGTAAACCATTGCTTGAAACTGCAGCTCTCGACTCTTTTTCTAATCGCCTTGAATACGCCCGTAACCTCATCTATAAGGTCTGGGCCTGGGACGGGAGCCTGCGTTGGGATTACAGTGGCCGGCAGGCGAACTTTCGCACGATCGATCTTGACGCGCGAGACTATCACGAGCGAACGATGCTCGCCCAGTTTGCGGATGGTTCGGGTTTTTTCAATAGAAAACAACTCGCATTGATCAAGAGTCTGGGATTACCCACCCTGCCGAGCTACCCGAGAGTCACAGACGGTGCGAGCGGCAGGACGTGTACAGGGCAGTGAACAGGAAACCATCAGACCAACCACTCAAGCAAAGCCGGCGGACGTTCCTCGCTCCTCTTGCCTTTGGTTTCCTGTGGAGTAAAACAGCACTTGTCCAGCCGGCTGCAGCACAAGACACGGGAATCAAGCCGTCCCGGTTTTCAACCCCAGAAACTCTTCTCACGCCAACCGGGGAGTTTTTCATTCGGAGTCACTTCAGCGCGCCGAAGCTCTCCCAGGCCTCTGTGCTCCGAGTGTCGGGGCTGGTTCGTTCGCCCTTTGAGATCAGCTGTACGGATCTCGCTCGCCAAGCGACTCGTGCCGTTACCGTGACGACCGAGTGTGCGGGTAATGCTGTCGGAGGCGTCAGCACCGCGCACTGGGAAGGCGTGCCGCTGGCAACACTGTTGAAGCGGGCGGCGCTGGGTCCAAAAGTCAAATACATCCGGCTGGTGGGGGCGGATCGAGGCGTCGTAGAATCCGGGACTGCGTCTCCCATTCCATTCGCACGAAGCATTCCTCTCGAAAAGGCTTTGGATCCTGATACGCTCGCCGCCTTTCGGATGAACAGCGCTGCGCTACCAGTGGAGCACGGCTATCCACTGCGTGCCATCGTGCCTGGCTGGTACGGGATGGACTCAGTCAAATGGCTCGCCGGCATTGAGGCGCTGGAACATCCCGACACCAGTTATTTCATGACGCACACCTATATCGCCACCCGTCTTCAAGTCGTCGTGGGCTCCGATCAGTGGCCGATTACTCGGATGCGCGTTAAGTCGCTGGTCGTCGATCCGCACGATGGCGCGGTGGTCGCACGGGGCTTGGTCACGATTCGCGGCATGGCCTGGGCGGGAGTGAATCGAATAGCTCGGGTAGAGGTGAGTACTGACGGAGGCAAGAATTGGGCGTTGGTCACTCTCGACAAAGACATCCGTCCCTATACCTGGGTGCTGTGGAGTTACCCGTGGGAGGCGCGAATGCCAGGTGTCTACACGATACTGGTGCGAGCCACCGACGATCACGGCAACGCTCAACCCGCGGCTCGTGATAACTTGCGCGTGGATAACTACGAGTTGAACTGGTACCACACGGTTCACTGCGAAGTTCATTGACCGGGTGCTCCTGTGGTTTTTCCCGAAGACCTCGTTTGATCCTGATGAAACATATGCCGGCATGTGGAAGGGGGAACGAACTGACGCTTTTGAGGCCTGCAAAAGTTGTGCTCTTGGGGGTTATGGTCGCCTCTGTCTTGGCCGGAGCCGATCATCCGCTGGCGGGGCTTGAGTTTCGCAACTCCGGTATCGTGCGCCGGGACATGCGTTTCCGGTATTTTGACCAGACCGTCAGATACGTCGAAGACCTCGAGCGGTGGAACGTGCCGCGCGTTTCGATGTATCTCTATCGGGTGGAAGACGGGAACAAGAGCGATCCTCCCATAGGAATGCGCTCCGCGGTTCCGATGGGCAGCCTGGGTTCTGGCACGGTGGAGCTGCGTGCGGACGGCAGTTTCCGCGATTGGAACATCTTCAATAACTCCCCCGCGAGCGGTACGCCGATCCAGTGCGATGACGCACTGTTCGGAATTCGCGTCCGAGCGGACAGGGCGGTACACGCGTCTACGTTGCGTACTCACCTTCCCGCCGGATTGCCGGCCATTTATCAGATCGAATACTCAGGCGCATTTCCTGTCGCGCGCCTGCGGTTTTCCGACCCGGCTCTGCCAGTTGCGGTCGACCTCTACGCTTATAGCGAGTTTTATCCCCGAGACGCGGACGCGTCAGCCACGCCTGCGGCGATCTTCACATTCCTGTTGCGTAATCCTACCCGCCAGGTCATTGAGACCTCCTTGCTCTTCGCGGTACCGAACCACACGGGCGGCCGGCCAATTGCAGGCGAGTTCCTGACATTTCAGACCGACGGAGAAGGGCCGCTGAGCGGCACCATCGCAATCGGCGCCGCAGGAGACGGCGTTGCAACGGAAGTCGCAACCGCCTCCCAGATCGGTACGTTATGGGAGAAATTTTCCCGCTTGGGCGGAGTGAATGCTGCCGCAATACCGAATGAAGCGCCACGATATGGCGCGGTTACGGCCCGGGCCAGTCTCCGCCCCGGGGAGACTCGGGCCATCACATTCGTGTTGGCGTGGCATCTTCCGTTCCGGCGACATATGAGCCAGACGCCGGAGAACTATTATGCGAAGCTTTACCGCGATGCGGGCGACGTCGCAGTGAAGGTGCTAAGCCGGCTGCCCACCACACGATGCGCTCCTGGCAGCGAACCGTGTTCGACAACTCGTTGCCCGAGTGGCTGCAGGATGCGCTCATGAACAGCGTCGCCACGATGTACAAGACCGGCGTCCGATTTGGCGACGGACGGTGGCGTCAGTGGGAGTCTTTCTCCTGCGCCCAATTTGAACCGGAACATATCCATTTCTACCGATCCCTTCCGTACGCATTTTTCTTCCCTGCTCTGCAGAAGCAACTACTCACGGCGCATGCCCGGTTCCAGCGCGCAGACGGATTTATCCACGAGGAGATGACCGAGGGGTGCTTCGCTCCGACCTCAGAACTGGACGAACCGGGAGGGCGCGAGATGGGTGACAGCGCCACCGACTTTTTGCTTGAGGCGTGGCAGATCTGGGCATGGGGAGGCGACCCTGAGTATCTGAATTCCATTTGGCCACATGCGAAGAAGGCTGCGGAATGGCAAATGCGCCGCAGCGAGGCGTACGGTCTGCCGAGAAACTTGGAGAATACCTACGATTGGTGGGATTTTGCGAAGAAGGATCTCGTTTCGTACAACGCTGTTCTGCACTTGGTGGCGATGCGCGCAGCCGAGCGCCTGGCGTTAGCCGAAGGCGACCGCGCGTTTGCTGCGGACTTGCCGTAGGGCGTTCGAGGTGGGGCAACGAAGCCTCTACGAGCACCTCTGGACGGGCGAGTGTTTCCGCTCCTGGTGGCTTGACGGAAGACCCTACCCGGACGCGCTACACGCCGATACGCTATACGGCCAGTTGTGGGCGTTCCTGCTGGACCTGGGACTTGCGGCAGATGAGGCGAAGTTGAAGTCACACTTGGCAATTGAGGCGAAGCGAAATGGAAGTCCATTTGGGCTGCGCGTCATGCGAGGAGCCGATCCGCAGAATCCGAGCGCCGAAAATGCCGTTCAATCATCGCCAGATGAAAAACCTGGCGCGCGGGACAACCTGGTTTGGGAAGCTGGCTCACTCGATTGGTGCAGTCTGAACCTATATCTTGGCGCCAACGCTGCCGAGAGTCTCAGTGAGGCTGAGAAAATTGCGTACAAGTGGCGGGACAAACTACGCGACCCGTGGGATTACAAGGACCTCAGCACCGGCTGGAACGGATATCCCTGGTGCAACTCCCATTACACGCGGCAATTGATCTTCTGGTCGATTCCCCTTGCTCTATCCGGCCAGCAGTGGTACGCACCCACCAAAGTGCTGAGATTCAATCCGCGTCTTGATGCGCCACACCGCCTGCCTTTCTTCACACCGCAGGCCAATGGCATCATTCAACCCCTCGCTGGGCGCAAATGGCGATTGACCGTAATTTCAGGCGAACTCGACCTGAGCGAACTGCAAGCTGGGACAGCGAAGCAAACCGGCACAATCTCGCTCAAAACGGGCGAGACCATCGAGTTTTGATCGACACTATCACTGGTGATCTCGCACTTCATGTGGATGACAGCCTGCCAGTCGGCGAGTGGGGCCTTAATGGGCGGTTCTGACGTCATGGGTGGTCGAATACATATTCAGTTTCCTCGCCGCCGTTCGCGTCTTCTTCCGCTGCAGAAGAGACACCTGTGTGTAAACCAAACCTCGTTTGATCCTGGCGAACGTTTACGGGTTCGCGTAGATGCAAAGGCAAGACGATCGCGTAAGGAGCCACTCCGGAATCGGCGTGGCGATGGGATCGCCGAAGTTCGAGCCCAGCTGTGACGGTGTGATCCGCGACCTCTACCGCTTCTTACACATTGATGCCGATGGCTGCTACGAAGCTTGTGGAGATCGCCCGATGCCTCGATCTGGGTTGATGAGTTCTGGGATGTTGACATAACACGCGTTCGCTCCAGAGCAGACGTTCAAGATCAAAAAAAGCTCAGCCGGCCAGTTCGAGTTATTTTCGCAGTTGATCACCCGGATCAACCGCGCCGAACTCAAGAATGATTCGGCACTAACTTCTAGGCTAAAGATGGCATCCCAGATAAACTGGCGGAGTCATTCTCCCGCCGTCATTTCCCACGCCTTCTTCGTAGGTTCTCGCAAGTTGCTGATTCGCAGAGACCACCTGCGGAGCCGTGGGTGACGGCGTGCACCCTCACCGCCTGCCCAATAGGATTCAAGATGATACAAAGAAAGCAAAATGCTAATTTACGATGGAAGGTTATTATTTCAATAATTTGCGGTGAGGGTGGGATTCGAACCCTCACGGCGCATTGACAACATGGAACTTGTTGATTCTGCGTTCCGCTAAATCCTCCAAATCCATCAGACCCTCTGCATCATTACACCTGATTACACATAGGCCCATTGGGGACTGCTCGTCCAATTTGGACCAACTCCACGGTCTCCCGAAAAGGTCATCCTTCGACCCCCGCCGATTCGATGCTTGCCGATCATCAAAGAGCTATTTTAGCCATGTGCCTCACAGGTGAGGTGAACAGCAGCCGACGCCGGATTGCCTCCGGAGTCGCGTTTGGAGGTATCCTTGAACAAGAGCTGGAGTGAACGTGGAGGACGTTTGTCTCGGCTTGGAGAGACGATGAGCGCAACCAAATCGTACGAGGAGATCATCGATTTCATCGCGGCAGGCACGACTCCAGAGGCAGTGGTGGCGTTCCGTCCCTCTGAAAGTGTCCAGCAGCGCGTAGCAGAGTTAGTCGAGCGGTCTAAGGATGGCAGCATCTCGGCCGAAGACCAATCTGAACTCGAAGATTTCCTGCAACTCGAGCACATTATGATCATGGCGAAGGCGCGGGCGCGGCAACACACCCAGCTTGAGCAGTGACGTAAGTGAGTCGCTGCGGCGACTCGTAGCAGAACGCGCTGGCTATCGCTGTGAGTATTGCCTCCTTCATGAAGACGATTCGTACTCGCGACACCAAATAGACCACATCATCAGTCGCAAACATGGTGGGCGACCGGAAGCCGAGAACCTCGCCTATGCCTGTCTCCGGTGCAACGCATGGAAAGGGAGCGATATCGGTTCGCTCGACGCTCAGACCGGTTCGTTTGTGAGCCTCTTCCATCCGCGACAGCACCTTTGGGGGGACCACTTCGTTGTTCACGCTGGCGTAATCGAGCCACTTACGGGCGAAGGGAAGGCAACGGTACGACTACTCAGGCTCAACCTCGATAAGCGTGTTGTTGAGCGGCGGCTCTTGGCCGCCGCCGGCCGGTATCCAAGGTAAAGCAGCGAGTCCTGCTCGGCCTTGAAGCTTTGCTCGCAGCGACCGCCCGATTATGGATCGCGAGAGCAATCAGCTCCTTTCGGCCAATGATCCTAGCGCTTTCTCGTGCGCGAACGACTCGCGTTGAGAATGGATTCGAGCGACTTTGCTGACTTCGAGTGCTTCGCCAGGACTGGCGCGAACAGGCCCGTCCTAGCGAAGCACTAGAGGTCGCTCAAGCTGTTGGATTCGATTTCCGTCGGGCAACGCCCCCGGATTCTACTTCGGCCGGAGTTCGACGGCTTCTTGTACGGATGTCTGGTCGAGGTATTCCAGATGCCGCGTGATGTTGCCGGGAAACATCTGATTGAAAATCGAAATTGGTAGCTTCCTCGTCGCCAGCAGCTTCTTCTGAAAACCGTCAACGCAGTTCTGGTATACCGATAAAAGCAATTTCGCGGGAAATGTGATCTGAAAAACGGGCTTCACAGAAGCGAACACGTACTCGATCTGAGACCAATATGGCGTTTCCGCCTCGAAGAACTCGTCCTCATCCAAATCAACACCCGCTCCATGAATGGAGCCTTTTCGGTAATCGCGGTAGAGGATTGCTGCCAACTGGTGCGCCTTGAGAATCGGCTTCAATGCTATCATCGCCGATTTGTACCGGCCACCTGCAACAGTGACCGAGGCATTTTCCAGAGCGCGTTGAATGTTCCCGGGCGAGTCGGAATAGCTCTTTGCACGGCTTTGATGAGGGATGACCCGATAACGCGTCCGGAGCTGCATTAAAGACAAAGTCCATCAGGCCTTCCAAATCGTCCTCCGCCAAAGCGAGCTCCGACTTCCAATAGAGGTCGATAAAGTCGCGCTGCTTGACTTCGTCGAACATGCGAAGGCGGCCGGGCAGCTCGATGACACCAGGTAGCTGCCAGAGTTCAACAAGGAATGACGAGTAGAGATCTCCAACGCTGACGCTGCTCAGTACTTCTCCATGCCTAGAGTGTTCATCCAGAAACCGCGAGAACTTTTCGCTTTGTGAGAGCTTTCCGGGAATTGCGTGATTGGCGAGCGAATCCAATCGAGCGCACGCCAGCACGATGAAGTCCTGAGGCGCGGCCTCCTGTTTCAGTAAGGCTTGCAATATCTGGGTCGTGGTGCTGTACCGTTCAAAATAGGCGTTTACCCTCTTCGAAAATGATTGGGGCTTGATGCTCACCCTGTCCTCCAAAAGGACGATGCGGGCCGATTGTTTTTAGAGTTCAGCTTAACAAAGTGATGCGTGGCGCCTCTACACTTAAGGCCTTCCCGTCCTGGGCCGAGAGCCGGATGGGGAACTGCACAGATAGTGACCTGCGAACTCCTTCAGGATCAAACAGAGGAAACTGCGGCGAGAGAGCTAATAGCAGCCGCCTTGTTTAATATAAAGTATTTATTTTCAATAACTTGGCGGAGAGATGGATTCGAACCCTGGCGGCTCACTGGCAACATGGAACTTGTTGATTCTGCGTTCCTCCATTACACCTGATTACACCCAAGTCCATCGATACCGCTCGTCAATTTTGGACCAACTCTACGCTCTCCCGAGCGGGCAATCTGACGAGGCCGTGCGAAGCCTGCGGCTGCGATACGCGCTTGAATGAGTACTGCTAGCAGTTCTAGAGAATCCAAGTGCGAAACAGGGTCGTCGCCACAAAGTGAGAATCTCACGGCAGCCCAAACACAAACAACGTCGAATCACTTGCGATGGCCAAATACTGTTTTCCGTCAACTGCATACGAAATCGGAGAGCTGTGGATTTCGCCGCCGGTTTGATAGCGCCACAGCAGCGCGCCTAGGCGGACATCGAGCGCCACCAGGCTGCCTTCGGGGTCCGATGTGAAAAGCACGCCGCCCGCTGTGGCGAGCACCCCAGCGGCCGCGGAACCGAGGTGCATGGGATAATTCCAGCGGACATCTCCGGTGAGCGCATCGATGGCACGGACTGAACCCGGTGCGCCCCGTTTGTCATCTTCCTGCGGATCGCCGCCGGTGAAAGGATCGCCGGCTTTCGGAGTGATGGTTTCGCGGGTATAATTCGCACAACCTTCGCGGACGGGGACAAAGAACAGACCTGTGACCGGATCGTACGAAGGCGCGGCCCAGTTGGTGGCGCCGGTGGCGTCGGGGCAGACGTAAACTCCCTTGGGCGTGGGGTCGGTGTTAGGACGATGGGGCGGCCTTTTTCGTCCAGCCCTTTCGCCCAGGTCTGATGTGCGAACGGTTTGCCGAGCAGGAACTGGCCGGTCTCGCGATCGAGAATTTAGAAGAACGCGTTGCGATTGGCCTGAATGAGCAGCTTACGCTGGCGGCCGAGGAACTGGGCGTCGATAAGTACGGGAGTTTCGGTGGCATCCCAGTCATGCACATCGTGGGGCGTGAATTGGAAATACCAATTAATCTTTCCGGTCGCGGGGTCAAGCGCTAGCACGCTGCACGTATACAGGTTGTCACCGAGGCGCGCAGTGCCGTCGTAATCCGCGCCTGGATTCCCGCTGGCCCAGAACAAGGTGTCGGTTTCAGCATCATACGTGCCGGTCATCCAAGTGGGACCGCCTCCGACATCGGCGGACGACTCAGGCGACCAGGTGGCGCGAGCAGGGTCCCCTTTTTGAGCGGTGGACTGAGTCCGCCAAAGTCTCTTTCCGGTAGCCGCGTCGTAGGCATCGACGAATCCGGCGAGCGCGCACTCGCCCGCGGTGATGCCCACGACGATCTTACCGTCGAGCGCCAGTGGCGCGAGCGTGATCGAATAGCCCTCGCGATAATCGGCGACGGAAACGTCCCAGATCACGCTGCCTGTCTTGGCATCCAGTGCCACCAGATGGGCGTCGAGCGTGGCCATATAGAGACGATCGCCGAGCATCGCAAAGCCACGGTTCGTCATGACGGTGCACTGGGCGTGGACATTGGGCAGCCGGCGCGTGTAACGCCAGATGGGCCGGCCGGTGCGGGCGTCGAGTGCCGCAGCGTTGTTCAGAGCGCCGGTGACGAACATGATGCCGTCGACAACGATCGGTGTATTCTCGACGTTGGTTCCGGCGAACTGGAAGGACCACTGGGGCTGTAAGGCATGCACGTTTTCTGGCGTGATAGATTTCAGCCGGCTGTAATGCGTGCCCTGTAATCACCCCAGTAGGTGAGCCAGTTCTGAGGTTCCTCCCGGGCGTTGCGATTCCGCTGAAACGAAACATTGAGATCGGGGCTGGGGATCCAGGGACCCGGAGCGATTCCCGAAGGTTCCGTTTTCTTTAGAAAAGCAATCAGGCTATCGAGTTCGCCTGCGGTGAGGTTAGGCGCCGGCATAAGCGAGCGCTGCGGGCGCGTGATCTCCTTAATGCTGGTTTTTGAGAGCAGGTGAAATTCTTCGTGTTCATCCATCATTTGCAGCGAGAAGGTGTCTTCGTTCTTAACGACGCCGCGGATCAATGAGCCGTCGCTGGTGCGTACTTCCACGGTCCGGTAACCTTCGCGCAGACTTTCGTCGGGCTGTGTGATGTCTTTTTTCAGTTCGGCGATGCTCTTCTCTTCCGCGATGCGAGTGAGGTCGGGGCCGAGGCGGCCGCCCCGTCCGCCGAAGGTGTGGCAACGGCTGCAGCCGGCCGAGCCGAAGAATAGCGTGTAGCCGGTGCGTGGATCGCCGGTCACTTGCTCTTGGGGACCAGCGTTGCGGAGAGAGCGGAGCCAGGCGACCACGGCGCGCGCGTCCTCCTCCGGCATAGGGAAGGCGGGCATCTGCGTACCTGGAATTCCTGAAAGAATGTTTTGCAGGATGGCGGCGTCGGTAGATCCCCACTTCCAGTGGCCGCTGGTCAGGTCCGGACCGCGCCCGCCCTTGGCTTCTGTGCCGTGACACGCCGAACAGGTTTTCTGGAATAGCTTATGGCCCAGGTCAATGCGTGAAGCCCCCGGCGGCGGAGGTGGCAAAGCAAACAGCATCGCTGCGAACAGAGGGATCAATTCAACGAAATTCATTCCGGACCATGGTACTACGCGTCCGGCTGCGTTATTTTTGAATGCATATGATGCACAGCGGCACCGCATTGAGCCTTACGTGAGTGCGATTTCCTCATCGGACGAATGTTTTCGGAGCTTTGCGAATTATCGCCGCATCGATTTTCGGTGAAAACAACATCAGGAACTCCTACTAATTTTCTCGAAGTAGGCCATACCATTGTGGACGGTTCTCAATGCCTGCCGCTTTTGCGATCTACTCTCAAAATAAGCTTCAGACAGCACCCACTTCTCCAGCTTGCGCAAAAACTCGAGAAGATAGCGAGCGCTCTCGGCGTTTTCGATTCGATCCTGACCATACCGAAGATGGACCGGATTGGTGTGGGCGAATACAGGATTTGAGTAGAAGAGTTCTCTGTTCCATGCGCCCATGCACCGGGCCGTGATCCACGCACTGCTACTGGCGTGGTAATCGAAGTTGATCTCGGCAGACAGACCATTCTCGATGGCGTTCGCAGTTCGAGTAATTTCGCCGTTTATAACTATTTCTAGCCGCTCAAAGGGTATCTGGGATATTGCTCTCGCGGATACCGCGATTCTCGTTGGCGCAGACAGACTAATCTCACCTCCCGGCTCGACTCCGTCCACACTAAAGTGCACCATGGGACCGTTCGTGACGAACGAAGAACCCTGCTTCAATCCGTTCATCCAACTGTCGTAGGTCAAAGGGGCGTCCAGCCGAACGTAAACCCGCTGATTGCCGATCGGCTGCGTGGGTTCTATCCGGTCAGTGCCAGCGCACGCCGGGATACGGAATCCACAATTCAGGAGTGCATACCACAAGCGCAGATCTTCGGGGAGATGCGTGTGTGTCATGATGTCCGCAAAGTCAATCTGCCGCTCTTCAGCGTCAAGCGGAAACTCCCACTGGCCCGGACGAAGGTGGGCCCAACTCACTAAGCCGCCTTGTTTGTGAGTCTGCTTCATAACCTCTACAAGTAGGGGGAAGTCCGGCGAGCCGGCATCCCCATGGAGAGGAAGCGGCATGTTGAAAGAGTCATAACGCATGATCGTCGGCCAATGGAGGCCCAACCGGCCAGTGGAAATAGGTTCAACGATTGCCTTCAAATTCAATAATCCGATATGCCCGAGCGGTTCGTTGCGGTATTCCTCGTTGTAGTTGACGAAATGTCTGTCATCAGAGATCGGATCCAGTTGCCCTGAAAAGTGCTCGCGCGCGTATGTTTCGTTGAGATGCTTGAAAACCAGAACATTGACCACGCTCAATCCCTCTGCACGCATCTCGAACAAAGCCGTCTTCGGGTCGAGCATGTGAACATGCGTGTCTCCCGGATACCAGCCCTCCTTTTCCATATGGGCCCAGCGGCGCAAAAAAACTTTCTTTTCCACAGTGCCGTTGTCTTTGATCTCAATTTCCTCATCGACACCAAGGTATTCAAGCCCTCGGCGTACGCTCACTCTGATCTTGCCTAGAGGTACACGAACCCGGAATTTCCCTTCGGTGTACACCCATCGCTCCGCTTTTGTTGGATCTGCGTCAGGGATCATGCGAACTAGACCCGAGACTTGCTCGTCGGGATGGAAATATCTCCCCTGGAGGTCCGTAACTCGAATGCGGGCGATGGATGGCTCCCCGTCTTCCTCCTCGAAGGTCAGCAAACCTTCGAGCAGCGCTGTCTCGGCAACGCTAGCATAAATGACGAGTTCACGGCCGGCCGCAGCGGTGACGAATCTGATCCGTGCCTCGAAATTGCCTCTCTCCGCAGGACAGACTGAGCCGAGTACGTACCTGGTAGAGCCAGGCTCAAGACTCACTTCGGTTCTTGAAACGGTGATCTCAGGACTTATCACATGCAATGTTTGTACAAACCGAGTGGTGTTATGAAAACTGAATATTATCGGCTGGGTCATTCGGGCATAGAGATCCAGCGTCAATGGCCCGGAAGTGGTAATTGTGTTTGCCTCTAAAATGACCGAGTATTTGGGCCAGGCAAGGGACTGAAGGGCATCGAGAAAGGCCAGTTCCGCTTTTAAGATCTGGTTCTTAACCAGCCCATTGTGGACTTGCTCAGGCATCCGAGTTGATTCAAGAATGCTGGTAAAGTCCTGGATGGCTAAGGCGCGTGAAACCTGGACGTAGGATTCCCCGTCGAGCTGCAATTTATTACCGAGACTTGCGTATACGTTGTCCTTAAAGTTAGCTAGGATTTCATCTTTGAAGATGTCATGAAGGTCCGAAGCCCCTGCCGACAAGGACAATTCAGGACGCACCTTCGCCTGGAGAGAGTTTGCACCATATAAAAACGGTTTTCGAAGAGAATAGATGAGCGACAACGTAAACCCCATTACGAAAGACAGGAGGCTTCGCCGAGAAGGTGATTTCATGGATTGTCGGTGACTCAAACTGTGTATGTTCACTTGCCGATTCTCGCTAGACACGTCAAGGCGAACTTTGGCGTATCCCTTGAACCTTTCCCACTGGGATGACGCTCAGCGTCCAGATCCAGAACTCGGACGAAACTGGCGCTCTCCTTCAACCTAGAGGCATCCCACCGCACCCCAAACATCAGAAGGTGTACTTAATTGCAAACTGCAGGATGCGCGGACCGACGTCGCCCAGGAGCTGGCCAAATGTGGGGTCCTGTATATTGGTGTCCAGATTAGGGACGTTGAAATTTACATGGTTCGTTAGGTTGAAAAATTCAAACCGCAACTCGATGCGTTGTTTCTCCTTGACGATAAAGCGCTTGCTCACAGCGGCGTCAATATTAAAATACGCCGGCCCCAGGAGCGAATCTGACCCGACGTTGCCAAATGTGCCCAGTGAGTTCGCAACGAAAGAACTGGGGTTCAGCCATTGCTGGGTACTTAGGTTTCTTACGTAAGGATTGCCGACTACATTCGGACGATCCAGCCCGATGCCCGTCAGAGAATTATCGAGGCCAGTGAAAACGGAGAACCATGTTCCAGTGTGAATCGAAAAAATGGGCGCGAGCTGCCAGTTGCCGAGCAGCCGGTTGGCCCACCGATTTGCCAAGCGAGGCGATTCGACAACAAACGTTAGATTGTAAGTGCCTCGGAGGTCGAAACCGCAATTCCCGCGCTCGCCGTTTCGGTTGTATGGATTCTGCGTTTGAGGACCACCTAGATCGCCTGCGGCATCCGCCTCACTGATACAGTGGGCCCACGCATAATTTGCCAGGATCGAGTAATGATCGCTGAAACGATGCTCCGTCTTAAGGAGGAGCCCGTTATACTCCGCGTTTGCGCCATCGTCTGCTTGAAAGATGTCCGAAATCAAGGAGCCTGCGACGGGATTTATAAGGTAGAGTACTCGTCTCTGATTTGTATTACCAGTCGTGGAACAGGGTGAGCCATTGCAGGTGCCCGGGATATAAACGCCGGGGTTGACATCCTCCCCCGTCCAAATATGCGAGCTCTTGTTACCAATATAAGTCGCCGATACCAACCAATTGTTGGCCAGCTGGCGCTCGTAACTAAGGTTCCACTGATACACGGAAGTAGGGTGAGCATGCAAAGGATAGTTATAGTATTGGCCCTCAGGGGGAAAAATCTGGTTCTTGCTAGGTGGGGAAGGTAACGGAAACGGGTTGCCTCCCGGGTATCCCAAATAGGGATTTGTCAGGCCTCCAGCGGGGCTGGGCAGACCAACCGTACTAGCCCATGGAGCATCGGCAGTCATGTCCTGCTGGTAGGCGGTTTCCATTGTGTCGTAGAAGAGGCCAAAGCCAGCACGAATGGTCTGGCGCCCACTTCCGGTCGGATCCCAAGCCAGCCCCACACGAGGCTCAAAGATGGCGTATCTTGGAAAGGACGATCCACTCGGTATCCCCGGATCGCCCGGGAAAAATAACCCTGGCGGAGCGTTGACATATTGGGATGTGTGCGTACCTGCAGCGAACGCTCCCGCATTAAAGAATTGCATCCGGTTGAATTTTTCCCGCTCGGGCAGGAAAGGTTCCCATCGCAGACCAAGCTGAACGTTGACTCGTTTCGTAAGCCGAATATTGTCGTGGACGTATGCACCAACATAGTTCTGCCGGCCATCGAATGGCTGAACATTGCCCTGCTGAAAGAAGCTGGGTACCCCAAGCATGAAATCAGCCAGTGCGTCGCCTGAGAATTGGCCGTTGAAGTTCAATATCCCATTGGCTATGGCGTAGCCCCTTAAATTGAACTGATAATGAACCCAGTCCACGCCCACTGAGATGTGATGTCGACCGCGAACCAAGTCCAAGTCCTCCGCAAGTTGATAGGAATCCTGGTCTAACAAGGCGGGCGCGCAAGTACCACAGCCTCCGCCGAAATAGCCGCTGACCGAGAAATCCATGAAGTTTGGCGCCGCAGAGTACATGTTGACGCCGACGCCCGTCAGATTAATGAAATTAGAAGCCGGCCCGCGCGTGACGGCAAGACGTGTCCATGTGGCATGGGCAGAATTCACCGTTGTGGGGTTGATCGAATAAGTATCGCCGATGGTGGCGGATTGACTTCGGTCCAAAACTCCGCGCTGGGTAGTGAGCAGCAGGTCGTTGTTGAATGAAGCCGGACTTCTGTAGTCAGCGAAGAAGTAGCGTCCAAAGAGGCTGTGCTTGGCGCTCTGGTTCCAATCTACTCGACCGATGTATTGCTCTTCACGCTGCGGTTCCGGAATCGCATAGGTCACTTTGCCGCATGGGTCGCCTGAGACGGGCAGGTAGGAAATTAGCTTCATAGCCTGCGGGTTGAAGCGGGAGGTGGGGATCACATTATTTGCGAACGGTTGTCCAGTGGTTGGATCGATAATTGTGCGGGATGTGCCACTAGACTGGCAACCAGCCGATTCCAACTGGCTGAAATCGCCATTCAGCACCGCTTGTGTAGGAACGTGGGCAATGGAGGAAGGTGGCGCTGTTCGTATCTCCGTGCCCTGGTATCCAAAAAAGCCGAAAATCTTGTCTTTCTTGATCGGTGCTCCGAGTGTACCGCCAAACTGGTTCCTTTTTAGGGTGTCGGGCGTGGCCGCATAGAAATCGCGCGCGTTGAAGTAACCGTTGCGCACGAATTCAAAGGCATCACCATGGAATTCGTTGGTTCCCGACTTAGTCACTGCGTTAACCACGGCGCCCGCGTGCAACCCATATTGGGCCGAAAGGCTGCTGGTCTGGACGCTGAACTCCTGAATGGCATCGGGAAAAGGGAATGGGAGATTGACGTTGGAAAACGTGTCCATATGTTCGCCACCGTCCAACAGATAATTCGTCCCGTTGGCCTGTCCGCCGGCAACCGAAATGCCATCCGCGCTGAAGTAGTTTTTGCTAGTGACCAAATCGCTGAATCCGTTCGCTGGGCCGATGTCGTTGGCTCCGCCCGATAACATGACCAGTTGTGTGGCCTGCCGGCCATTCAGCGGTAGATCAACAATGCTTCTTTGATCGACTACCTGGGCAACGGAAGTCGACTGTGTTTCGACCATGCTTGCATTGGCAGTCACCTCAACCTGCTGCTTCATTTCTCCTACGTGCAGCGTAACGTTTAACGTGATGTCGTTGCTGACTTCGAGATGAATGCCGGTCTGGAGATAGGTATTGAAACCGGCGGCTTGCACCTCGAACTGGTAAGGCCCCACCGGGAGATTTGGCAGTACGTAGGTGCCATCCGAGCCAGTGAGCGTGCTCCGAACCTGCCGAGTGGCGTTCTGTGTAGCTGTAACTTTCGCGACCGGCACCGCTGCGCCAGTAGAATCTGTAATGGAGCCCGAAATCTGAGCGCTCGCCACCGCCTGTCCCCACAGAGGCGCGGCACACGCACTCAGCAAAACCGTCGCCAAGAAACTTCGCGCAATTCTTATCAACACGATCGACCTCCTTTTTTCAACTCAATCATGCATGCACCCCAGCAGGGCGTTTCCCGATCGCGGGCAGTATGTGTCTGCTCAGGTTGAGAGAACTGCAGTCCAACAAAGTGCTTGATTGTGCCCGCCACAAACCGGCATCCCACCGCAATCAGCGCAGCTCCCCCAACATCAGAAGGTGTACTTAAGTGCAAACTGCAGGATGCGCGGACCCGCATCACCGAGAAGCTGGCCAAATGTGGGGTCCTGTATGTTGTTGTCCAGATTAGGGACGTTGAAATTTACGTGGTTCGTTAGGTTGAAAAATTCAAACCGCAACTCGATGCGTTGTTTCTCCTTGACAATAAAGCGCTTGCTCACGGCGGCGTCAATATTAAAATATGCCGGCCCCAGGAGCGAATCTGACCCGACGTTGCCAAATGTGCCCAGTGCGTTCGGAACGAAAGAACTGGGGCTCAGCCATTGCTGGGTACTTAGGTTTCTTACGTAAGGATTGCCGACTACATTCGGACGATCCAGCCCGATGCCCGTCAGAGAGTTATCAAGGCCAGTGAAAACGGAGAACCATGTTCCAGTGTGAATCGAAAAAATGGGCGCGAGCTGCCAGTTGCCCAGCAGCCGGTTGGCCCACCGATTTGCCAAGCGAGGCGATTCGACAACAAACGTTAGATTGAAGGTGCCTCGGAGGTCGAAACCGCAATTCCCCCGTTCGCCATTTCGACTATAAGGATTCTGCGTTTCTGGTTCCCCAAGATCACCCTCGTCATCCGCTTCACTGATGCAGTGGGCCCACGCATAATTCGCCAGGATTGAGTAGTGATTGCTGAAACGATGCTCCGTCTTAAGGAGGAGCCCGTTATATTCCGCATTTGCCCCATCATCCACCTGAAAGATGTCCGAAATCAGGGAGCCAGCGACGGGATTTATAAGGTAGAGTACCCGTCTCTGATTGGTATTGGAAGTCGTGGAACAGGGTGAGCCGTTGCACATCCCTGGAATATAAACAGCCGGGTTGACATCCTCTCCGGTCCAGATGTGCGAGCTTTTATTGCCGATATAGGTCGCGGATACTAGCCAATTGTCCGCCAGCTGGCGCTCATAACTTAGGTTCCACTGATACACGGAAGTAGGGCGAGTATGCAAAGGATAGTTTAGATATTGGCCCTCCGGCGGAAAAAACTGATTCTTCGTGGGTGGGGAAGGTAACGGGAACGGATTGCCTCCTGGGTATCCGGCGTATGGATTCGTTAGCCCTCCTGCTGGGCTGGGCAAAGAGATGAAGTCGCCCCACGGAGCATCAGCGGTCGAGTCCTCCTGGTAGCCGGTTTCCCTGGTGTCGTAGAAAAGGCCAAAGCCCGCGCGAATGGTCTGACGCCCACTACCGGTCGGGTCCCAAGCCAGCCCCACCCTAGGTTCAAAGTCCCAATATCTCGGGAAAGTGGAGCCACTTGGCATCCCCGGATCGCCTGGGAAAAATAAGCCCGGAGGAGCGTTGACATATTGTGCCGTATGCGTACCTGCAATAAAAGCTGCCTGATCAAAGTGCTGCATCCGGTTGAACTTTTCACGCTCGGGCAGGTAGGGCTCCCAGCGCAGACCAAGCTGAACGTTGAGCCGCTTAGCAAGCCGGATATTATCGTTGACGTAGGCGCCAATGTAGTTCTGCCGGCCATCGTATGGCTGAGGATTTCCCTGCTGAAAAACGCTGGGCGATCCAAGCATGAAATCAGCCAGTGCGTTGCCGGAGAATTGCCCGTTGAAGTTGACGGAGCCATTGGCTGCCCCGGCTTTCCTTAAATTGTACAGCATACGAACCCAGTCGACGCCTATTGAGATATGATGCCGGCCACGAATCATATCCACGTCTTCCGCAAGTTGATAAGAGTCCTGGTCGAGCAGGAGAGGCGCGCAGGTACCGCAGCCTGCACCGAAATAACCGCCAACCGTGAGTTGAATATAGTTTGGCACGCCAGAATACATATTGACACCGACGCTGGTCAGATTAATGAAATCAGCCGCGGGTCCGCGCGTGATGGCAAGCCTCGTCCAGGTAGCATGGATGGAGTTAACCGTGGTGGGATTGATCGAATAAGTGTCACCTATAGTGGCCGACTGACTGCGGTCCAAAACTCCGCGCTGAGTGGTAAGGAGCAAGTCTTTGTCGAACGAAGCCGGACTTCTGTAGTCCGCGAAGAAGTAGCGCGCAAAGAAATTGTGCTTTGTGCTCTGGTTCCAATCGACTCGACCGATGTATTGCTCCTCTCGCTGCGGTTCCGGAATCGAATAGGTCACCTCTCCGCACGGGTTGCTTGAAACAGGCAGGTAGGAGGCCAATTTCAGAGCCTGAGGGTTGAACCGCGAGGTAGGGATTATATTATTCGCGAACGGCTCTCCGGTAGTTGGGTCGAGAATCGGGCGGGCCGTGCCACTGGACTGGCAAGCCGCCGATGCAATCTGGCTGAAGTCTCCGTTCAGAACCGCCTGGGTGGGAACGTGGGCAATAGAGGAAGGCGGCGCCGTACGGATCTCCGTTCCTTGGTATCCAAAAAAGCCGAAAATCTTGTCCTTCTTGATTGGTGCCCCGAGCGTGCCACCAAACTGGTTCCTCTTTAGACTATCCGTGGTGGGCGCAAAGAAATCGCGGGCGTTGAAGTCTCCATTGCGCACAAATTCGAACGCATCACCGTGAAATTCATTGGTTCCGGATTTAGTCACCACATTAACCACGGCGCCCGGATGCAGCCCATATTGCGCCGAAAGACTGCTGGTCTGAACGCTGAACTCCTGAATGGCATCCGGAAAAGGGAAGGGAAGATTGACGTTGGAAAAGAGGTCCATGTGCTCGCCGCCGTCCAACAGATAATTCGTACCGTTGGGCTGTCCGCCGGCAACTGAAATGGTATCCGCGCTGAAATAGTTCTTGCTGCCTAACAAATCACTCAATCCATTCGCAGGCCCTATGTCGTTGGCTCCGCCCGATAACATGACCAGTTGTGTGGCCAGTCGACCGTTCAACGGCAAATCAACAACGTTCCGCTGGTCGATGACCTGCTGAACCGCGGTAGACTGTGTCTCCACCATGCTGGCATTGGCGGTCACCTCAACCTGCTGCTTCATTTCACCTACCCGTAGCGTAACGTTTAAGGTAATATCGTTGCTGACCTCAAGATGAATTCCGGTCTGGAGATAAGTATTGAAACCAGCGGCTTGCACCTCGAACTGGTAAGGTCCCACCGGGAGATTTGGCAGTACGTAAGCGCCATCCGAGCCAGTGAGCGTGCTCCGAACCTGCCGAGTGGCGTTCTGTGTAGCTGTAACTGTCGCGCCCGCCACCGCTGCGCCAGTAGAATCTGTAATGGAGCCCGAAATCTGAGCGCTCGCCACCGCCTGTCCCCACAGAGGCGCGGCGCACGCACTCAGCAAGAACGTCGCCAAGAAACATCCCGCAATTCTTATTAACACCATCGCCCCCTTTGATATTTAGTCATGCACCACATCCCAGCAAGCAGTTTTTGGGTCTTGGGCAGTATGTCCTGCTCAGGTAAGAGAACCGGAGTCCACCAATTG
>CAWKAA010000006.1:0-418742 GCA_963847515.1 Terriglobia bacterium | reverse complement strand
GACTCGCCACAGTTCACTCGCCCGCGGTTGCGATCTTCGTCAGAGTGATGTTTCGGATCTCCCTCGCATCGATGCGGACACGCAGGCGCTAATCAGCCATCGGTTCTTGGGGAAGGCCAGGTTCTGCCGACTGCGCGGACATTCGCGTACTCTTCTTGCTATCCATGGTCGTTCTGAAATCCTAGAAGAGCCCAAAAGCTGTCAAAATAAATACCCTGGGTGGTGCAGCCGTGGCGACGAGGATGCCCTCCGTGACAGAGCTTTCTGGGTACGAGTTGGAGCCCATCCGGGAAGTTGGGCATGGACCCCCGCCACGGGCGACATGCGTTCAGAGCACCCTCTGGCACAGGGGACGCACTTGCTGTATTTGTAGGCAAGCGCCTCAGGGATTGCGTCTTTTACTTGTATTTGGAGGTTCGCGATGAGGGCGGTAGTGCTTCATGAGTACGGTGGTCCCGAGAAGCTGAAATTTGAAGACAACGTTTCTGAGCCGCAGATTAGCGGAAGCACGGTACTGATCGGAGCAGCTGCTGCAAGCGTGAATCCGATTGACTGGAAACTGCGTTCAGGGATGAGGCGGAAGGATTCTCCGTTGTCGTTTCCTGCGATTCTGAGCCGCGACGTGAGTGGCGTCGTACGGGCGGTGGGCGCAAGCGTGAAGCACTTCAAGGCTGGCGACCGTGTTCTTGCGCTATCCTGGGCGACCTATGCCGAGTTGGTGGCAGTGGACGATTCGGACGTGACCCATCTGCCGCATGGCGTGGACCTGGCGGACGCGGCGGCGATCCCGCTGGCGGCACTCACGGGAGACCAACTTGTCCGCCTTGCGACAAACGTGCAAGAGGGGCAGGTTGTTCTGATAACAGGAGCCCTGGGCAGTGTTGGGCGCGCGGCGGTGCATACGGCGAAGAAGATAGGCGCGCAGGTGATTGCAGGTGTTCGCGGGAAAGATCTGGACGACGCCCGCTCCCTCGGTGTCTCTGACGTGCTCGCAATTGATGACGATGACGCGATTGGGACCTTCCGCTTCGTGGATGCAATTGCGGACACCGTTGGCGGTGAGGTTGCCGCGAAGTTGATCGCGAAGGTAAAGCAGCAGAACGGCTCCTTTGGGTACACTACTGTGTTGCCAGAAAACGCGGCGGCGCAAAATCCGACAGTGAAGATTACGCGTGTGTGGGCGAAGCCAGATCCATCCAAAGTGCGCGAGTTTGCCGATGACGTGCGCGATGGCAAGTTCATTCTACCCATTGGTCGCCGGATGCCATTGCGGGACGCAGCCGAGGCACATGTGCTGGGCGAGAAAGGCGGCATTGGGAAGATCCTTCTGCTGGTGCCGGATTCACCACACTGATTTTTTCACGGCGGACCCCGTTGGACTGAGATCAGCGCAAGACTGACATACAACGAGCCGCATACCGGCCTTGGGATCGCTATCCATTAATCGTTCGGCGGTTTACAAGGAGCCGGAACGACTGCTCCAGGACCACGCGCGCGAAAGAAGCGGAACAGTGGCGGGAAGCCAGCGTCTCGACCGATGTGGACGCGAAGAGACCGCTCCCCGATATACGATTCTGAGGTGCGGTCCGAAATGCAGCCGGCGCGCCTCAACGCTCGCATTTCCCGAAGTCGATTTAACGGGCCTTGGTTCTCCACCACGTTATGAACCGGCGCGTCGCGGGAATCTACGAAATGCCCGGAAGGCGAAAAGCCTTTTAGCGCGCTGCTTTGGGCTCGTCCGCGGGATTGAAGTAGCGCGTGTCAGTCGGGCCGTACCCCGAGATTTGCACCACGACCTCGTCCTTGTCCGTACGGGCAAAGTGATTGCGCGCACCCGGCTCCGAATACACGCTGCCCGGCGGAAGCTTCTTCAGGGATCTGGCATCAAAGTGATCGCCGTAGCCGAAGTACCACGTCCCGGTGACCACGGTGGCCATGCGGTCATCACGATGGGCGTGCGCCTGAATCGTCGTGTGCGCGGGCACGAACAGCAGAATCGAATAGAATCCCGCCTTTGACGGATCGCCGAACAGCACCTTTGTATGAACCCCGGCAAGGCCCGAGCTGCCGACGTTATCGCCGTCAACGGCGCTGCCGCGCATCTCCGCCGGGAGCATGCGCATCTCCGGCAACGACTGCGCGCTAAGCATGAACGAGGCCAGCGAGAGGCCCGCCAAAATTCTAATCTGCATAAGAAGCTCCTCCGAAGCTACGAACCATGGGAATCAGGCTGAAGACATTAAACGCGGTGAAGGCATACAGCAGCATGGCAGTCCCTTTCGCCTTGGTCTCCGGGCGGCGGCCTAAAGGAATTTCACCAGGGCGTCGGTCGTCTCCCTGCTGTTTTCCTCCAGAATCCAGTGGCCCGTATTCTTGAGCACGATCACCGTCACATCCCGCGCCACCGACTTCATCTGCGCGCCGAGAACCTCGCCGAGCGACTTCTCGCCACCGATTGCCAGAACCGGCATGGTCAGCGGAGTACGCGCGAGTTCCGCGAAGTCCTTCGCCGCCTGATTGAATGAGACGAAATAAGCCCATCCCGCTTTCATCCGTTCCGGCCGCGCATAGGCGGCTGCGTAGGCCTTCCGGTCGGCTTCGGGGATGGAGCGCGTCTTGTCGGCGGCGAAGTCGTTCCAGAAATAGTCGAAGTAAATGCGCTCCCGTCCCTTGACGAGCGCCTCCGGCGTCGGACCGTTGAAGCGAAAATGCCAGATGCCGGGATTGTTGTAGACCGCTTCCCATCCGGCGACACCGGGGAGGAACGCGTCCATGACCACGAGCTTTGTGGTTTCGGCGGGGTACATGGCCGCATAGGCGTAAGCGACCATCAGGCCGATATCGTGCCCGACCACCTCCGCCTTTTGAAAACCAAGCGAAGACATCAGCGCATGGATGCGGACAGCCGCCTCTTTCATATCAAGCCCGTCCGCCGGTATGGCTGAATCGCCGATCCCCGGCAGATCCGGCGAGATGACGGTGAATCGGTCCGCGAGGGCCGGCATGAGTGGCCTCCACATCAGCGAGGTCTCCGCGTAGCCGTGGAGCAGGAGAATGGGCGCGCCGTGACCCGATGTGAGGTAGTGCAGCTTGACACCCTGGACATCGGCGGAGCGCGAAACGATCGGTTCAGCTGCCCAGGCTCTTGCCGAGACGGTCGCACAAAGAATTAGCCATCCCAGGCGCTTGCGCATTCTCTTGACGGATTTACTTGTCATATTCCAGACTGTACAGTCTAGAAAGCGCCAAAGTCAAGCGGACCGATACACTAAGCAAATAACAGGATGGCTCGCACCAAGGAATTCGACAAAGAACGCGCGTTGGCTTCGGCGATGGACGTTTTCTGGCGTTCGGGCTACGAGAACACGTCTATGGAAGACCTGATGGGCGAAATGGGGATCGCCAAGCAAAGCCTGTACGACACCTTCGGGGACAAGCGGGCGCTCTATCTCAAGGCGATGGCGTTCTACCGGAAACAAACGAACTCGTCCCTGCGGGAGTTGCTGGCGTCCGCGCCCACCGTAGAGGAGGGCTTCACCCGAATTCTGCTCGGGCTGGTGGCGGAGTCGCGGGAGCAGCATGCGCGCGGGTGCCTGCTCCTAAGCGCTAATATGGAGCGCGCCGTGGATGACGAAGAGATTGCCAGGTTCCTTCAGGACAATCAGGCGGAAGTCGAGTCCATTTTTACCGTGGCCCTGCGGCGGGGACAGACCGGCGGCGAGCTTCACAACGGGGCGGATGCCGGCGCGCTGGCGAAGTTCTTCGTCGCTACGATCCAGGGCATGCGCGCGATGGCAAGACTAAAGTCGGACCGCCGCGCGCTGCGCCAGGTGGCAAAGATCGCGCTTGCTGTGTTCGATCGGTCCTGACGATGCCGCGGCCAAGGGTATTCGTCAGCTCGGTTATTGAAGGATTCGCGGAATACCGGCAAGCCGCCCGCAACGGGATCGAACAAGCCGGCGGTGAAGGGGTTCTCGTCAATGAGGATTTCCCGTCGCAGGCCAGCTCATCTCGGAACACCTGCCTTGACGCCGTCGACAGCTGCGATGTTTTTCTCCTTGTCCTCGGCGCGCGAGGAGGTTGGAAAACGCCGTCGGGCCGGCTCGTGGTGGAGGAAGAATTCGAGCATGCAAGGGCGCGCAAGGTCCCGGTGCTGGTATTTCTCGAAGACGTTCCGCGCGACGCCGACGGGGAGGGTCTCGCAAAAATTCTATCCGACTACGTGGACGGCAATTTTCGCGTGAAGTTCAGCGGCGCCGCAGAGCTACGGGACCAGGTCGAGCGCGCGCTGCGGACGATAGTGAATACACGAAATAATCGACCTATGGACAATGATCCGATTGCCGCTCACGTTCTAAAGCCGTACCGGTTTTCGGACCAGACCAGTCTGCGATTCGCCATCGCGCCGGAACGCGTGGAGGAGGTGTTCGATCCGCTTGATCTGGCCTCGCCCGATTTCGCGGAGCGCATGATGGAAATCGGACACAGAAGCGATGTGCGGCTTTTCGGCTACCTCTATGCCAAGGAGACACCCCGCTTAGAGCAAACGTCGCTGGTCATAGAACAACCGCTCGGAAATAACTGGAGCGAGGGGCGGCAGGGCATCCGCCTGGCGATCGCTGAGAACGGCGTAGTTCTGATCGATACGAACGCGACGGGCCGCACGAAGCGGAGCAATTCCATGGACCTGGCCGACATCATGACCGCATCGATCGAGAGCGTGGAGGCGTTGTTGGCGGCGAGCTTCCGGTTCACCCAGGCGCTGTATGACGACAAAGACCCCTACAAGCGCCATAAGCGGTTTTACTGGAATGGCGTGCTGTCCGGAATGGGAAACCGCACCCTCGTCCGCAATCCGGTCAGCCAGCAGCATAGTTACGGCATGAATATGAGGAGCAAGGATGAGGCGATTCAGGCGTTCCCATCATCAAGGCTGATCGCGAGGGCAGGCCTCGCGCAGCCGGGAAAAGAAATCGAGCGAGCCATCCTGTACTGGGAGCGCGAGACGACGCGGGATCGCTGATCCTTGGCCGCGCCGGACATAGGGCGCCGGATGCAACAATACGGGCATGGCCGGGGTGAAACAGCAGGTCGAAGTCGAGGGGCGGTCGCTGAGTTTAAGCAATCTCGACAAGGCGCTCTATCCGGGCAACGGGTTCACCAAGGCTCAGGTCATCGATTACTACATCCGCATCGCGCAGTGGATGCTTGCGCACTACGCGAAGCGCCCCGTGACGATGAAGCGGTTCCCCGACGGCGTGCGCGGCAAAGCGTTTTACGAAAAAGATGCGCCGAAGCACACGCCGGATTGGGTTCACACCACCGATGTACCCCGGCAGAAAGGCGGCAAGCCCATCCGCTATGTCTGCGTCGACGATTTGCCGACCCTGGTATGGTGCGCCAATATAGCAAGCCTTGAGCTGCATCCGTTCCTGCACCGGGCCGGGCAGCTCGACTGTCCGGCGTCGATGGTGTTCGATCTCGACCCTGGGGAGGGGGCTGATCTTGTCACCTGCGCCACGGTGGCTTTTTACCTGAGAGAGCTTCTCGATGCGAACGGGCTGCAATGCCTGCCGAAGGTCTCCGGCTCCAAGGGCCTGCAGCTCTACGTTCCGCTCAACACAAAAATAAGCTACGCCCTGACGCGCGCCTTCGCGCAAGGCGCGGCGCAACTCCTGGAAAAGCGGCATCCCAAGCTGATCGTGTCCGAGATGGCGAAGAATTTGCGCCATGGCAAGGTCTTTATCGACTGGAGCCAGAATTCGGATTTCAAGACCACCATCGGCGTCTATTCGCTGCGCGCCAATAACGACGAGCCTTTCGTGTCGTCGCCGGTGAGCTGGGACGAGCTAGCTCTGGTTAAAGAACGTGGGGACGCCGCCTCGTTGCGTTTTGCGCCCGACGCGGCTGTCAAGCGCGCCGCGTCCGCCGGCGATTTGTTTGCACCGCTGCTCGCATTCAAGCAGACGCTGCCAAAGAGCCTGTCTGAAAGCGATGCTGCCGCGAAGCCTCCGGCTGCTAAAGCCCACGGAAAGAGGGTGCAGGCGAGAACCGCGGAGGGCGAGGACGACATGCTGTCTTCGTTGCCGAAAGCGGTGGCCGCGTTCATCCCCCCGATGCTGCTGCTGCACACCGAGCGATTGCCGGAAGGATCGGCGTGGCGGTACGAGCTCAAGCTCGACGGGTACCGCGCCGTCGCCGCGAAATCAGCGGGCCGCGTCAGGCTGTGGTCGCGCAACGAAAACGACTTCGGTCAAAAATATCCTGCGATCGCAGCGGCATTGGCGCAGCTGCCTGACGATACCGTCGTGGACGGCGAGATTGTCGCGCTCGATCCCGAGGGCCGGCCGTCCTTCAATGCTCTGCAGAACTACGGGTCGGATCAGACGCCGCTTATCTATTACCTCTTCGATGCGATGGTCCTGAATGGGCGGGATCTGCGCGGCGAGACGCTAGAAGCGCGCCGGAAATTGCTGGAGGAGAAAGTGCTACCGTTAATGGCCGAGCCGATCTGCGCCTCGCCCGTGCTGCCGGGAAATCTCGATGAGCTGATCGGCGCCGTCAAAGAGCAGGGGCTTGAGGGCCTGGTCGGGAAACGGCGCGACAGCCGGTACGAAGCGGGTGAACGGTCGGGCGCATGGGCGAAAATGCGCGTCAATGAGGGACAGGAGTTCGTGATCGGCGGCTATACGGTCGGCGGCCGGGAATTCGACGCGCTCGTATTCGGCTATTACGAGGGAGATGAGCTCATCTATGTCGCGCGGACGCGCAACGGCTTCACGCCGGCGGGCCGCGACCAGCTCATGAAGAAATTCCGGGGGCTGGAGATCACGAAATGCCCGTTCGCCAATTTGCCAGAAGCGCGCAGCGGGCGATGGGGACAGGGGCTGACCGCCACAAAAATGAATGATTGCCGGTGGCTGCTATGCCGCATTCGGCATAGCAACCACAATGTCGAATGCCGGACTATGCCGTATGCATTTTAGGGAAGCCGATTTTGGAAGCGTCTGCGCGCAGTTGCGCGAGTATCGCCCTGATCCTCATACGGCATAGTCCCCGGCGTTAAAGGTTGCGCAGAAATGCCAACAACTGGTCGTCTGGCTTGAATCGCCCGACCGAGGCGTTCACGGGCGACGTTTTCTGGAGTGCATCCTCCTTGAGTGCGAGGTTCGCGTCAAGGTAGATCTGAGTAGTCTCGACCGACTCGTGTCCCAGCCAAAGAGCGATGACGGCTCGATCGACACCGGCTTGCAAGAGCTCCATCGCCGTCGTGTGCCGGAGTACGTGGGGAGTTACCCGCTTCTTGCGCAGTGTTACGCAGGATTTCGCCGCCGATTTGGCGTACTTTGCGACTAAGTACTGAACGCTGTCATGGCTCAAACGCCCACCGCGAGCGCTTGGAAAGAGGATTTTGGCCTCGTCCTTTCTCTGTTCGCGAACCCAGGCTCTCAGAGCCTGTACGGTCGTTCGAGTGAGCGGGGTACAGCGCTGCTTTCGCCCCTTTCCTTCGCAGCGGACGTGCGCCCCGCGCTCCAGGTAAATGTCGCCCTGGCGGAGTCCGATGAGCTCCGACAGCCGGAGACCAGTCTGAATCGCGAACAGCAACAAGACCCGATCTCGTCTGCCCAGCCAAGTCGTTTGATCCGGCACGGCGAGGAGAGCCTCAATCTCGGGCCTCGTCAAGAAATCCACTAACCGGCTGGATTGCCGCTTTGGTGGGATCGCGAGTACGCGCTGGATTGCTGCCGAGTGCTCGGGGCACTCCAGCGCCATGTAGCGGAAAAAGGACCGGATCGCCGTGAGGCGGACATTTCGACTGCGAGAAGCATTGGCCCGAGTTTTCTCCAGGCTGTCAAGAAACGCGCCGATGAGTGCCGCATTCAGATCCGGTACTGCAAGTTTGGATGGCGACTTCCCCAACTCCTTCTGAGCAAACTGCAGCAGCAGACGAAAGGTGTCCCGGTACGACGCCACCGTGTGGGGACTGACTCGCCGTTGAGCAATCAGCCTGTCGGTGAAGAATGCCTCAAGAAAGGCCGCGAGATTCGCCGAACTCATTGTGAGCGCCTCCATCGTGTTTCGAGCCGTTCACATGCGGCCCCCAGCAACTCGGGCGTAGACGATAGATACCAGTAAGTATTTTCAACCTGGCTGTGCCCGAGAAACGTCGATAGGATCGGCAGATTGCGCTCGACATCGGCACCGTTGCGGTACCAGCCGAGCAATGTCTGAACCGCGAACGTATGCCTCAGATCGTGCATCCTAGGACGAGTTCCATCGCGCGTCTTCTCCAGCCCAGCCGCGCAACGGATATCGCGGAAGCTCTTGTGGGGGCTGCTGATTGGCCCACGGCGCTCGTTAATGAAGAAGGTTGGAGCGTCGGCTTTCTTGAGAAACGCATCCCTGCGCGCCTTATACCTGATCAACGATTCTACGGTCGTGGGATGCAGCGGGACGACGCGCGATTTGCCGAACTTGCTGTCACGAATTGTTATCAATCCATCCGTAAGGTTTACGTCGCGGCTGGCGAGCCGAACGGCTTCACCGCTGCGCATACCAGTTGTTGCCAGCAAGCCGACCAGATGGTAATACGTATGGCAGCGAAGTTTCTGCGGCGAGAACAGATTGCGGGCGGCTACCATAAGCCGCGCGATCTCGTCTCGTGTATAGATATACGGCCGAAGAATAATCTCAGGCCGTCGCATAGTCCCCACTGGCGGAATTTCCGTCCGACCATCCAAAGAGCTCATATGTATGGCAAACGACCGAACAAAGCTCAGCCTTTCGAAGCAGCTGTGTTTATGACCGCTCGACGACTCTGTTGCCCAGGCGACGGCCAGCTTGGTAGTGATATGATCTGCGCTCTTCGCTTCGAGAAATGCGAGGAATTCGGTCAGCCGTGGTTTGTGTTTGCGCAATTTGTATCCAAGGGCCTGTCGAAGTTCGATGTACTGCCGCAAATCTTTTTGGAGATCTCTCATCGCGCACCTCCCGGCCACGGTTGAGCGAGGTCTCGTAATGCACGAAAATCGACCTTCGCGTAAATCTGTGTTGTGCCCGCCTTCCGATGACGCAGCACTTCACCGATTTCACGCAAGGATGTTCCGCGGCCAAACATCTCGGTCGCCAGAGTGTGGCGGAACAGATAACCGCCTTTCCGTTCAGAAACGATGCCGGCCCTGTCCAGGGCACGAGCGACGGTCTTCACGATTGCGCATCCGCTTTGCAGCCCGGTAATCGGGGCGCGTTGACTGATGAATAGGCGACGGCTTGAGCAGCGTGGGCGATCATGCTGTAGATAGGCAGCAATAGCTTGGCCGACCTCAGACGGCAACGGCATTTTGGACCATCGTCCGCCCTTGCCTCGAACCGTGATCTGACCGCGTTCCCAATCGACATCTCCCAGTTCCAGACTGACGATTTCGCAGGTGCGGAGTCCAAGCCTGGCAAGCAGCATAAGCACCGCGCAATCGCGCCGTCCGTGGGTAGCTCCAACGGTCCGCCGCAGGATTTTCTCAACGGCGCCATGTGGTAAAAACCTGGGAATCGTGGAAAGCGAATAAACCGGTACGCAAGGAACGCAGCCAGCGAGATCTGTGGCGATCTCGCCGGTATGTCGCAAGTATCGGAAAAAGCTCCGGAGCGATGAAACCATATGTTTCGCCTGTACCGAACCGAGTTCCGTCGCCTGCTTCCGAACGAAGGATGTAATGTCGCCAACCTTCAGCGCTGCGAAATCGAAATGGCCCCGTGGGTACTTCTGAGCCAGAAAACGATCCACGAACGGCACCATATTGCGGACTGACCCGTTTGCCAGGTCACGCTCCTCGCGCAGGTAGCGGGAGTACTTCTCGATCAGTGTCTCGCGCGCGGTCGGAACCGCTTCGATGCGCCGGGGTGTGACGCCTTGTTCGCGCAATAGATCGAGTAGCTTCATCAGCGCGGACACGTCTTTGGAGCGCACTCGCTTTTTTCGCATAAAGTAACGCCAATAACGCTCGATTATTTGCTCGTCGATTTGCTCGACCGTGAGATCCTTCTGCTCAAGCCACCGGTTGAAATGCCCGATCAGCCGGAGTTGGATCCGGCTGTGGACCCGAGAATAGCCGTCGGTTGCCAACCTGGCTGCGAGCAGGTCGATGTGCCCGGCTAATGGGCCCTGCCGTAGCCGATTGATCGCGAATGAACGCTCAAAGAATGTCTGTACCAAGTCACTTCCTCCAGATTCAGGATCTCTGGGCAGACGATCGTGGGTATTGCGGTGGGGGGACGCGGATGCCTAAATACTACGCCGTCAGGCAGGAGCTATCTAAACTTTTCAAATTGTTGCGGTGCTATCCTTTTCCTGCGGTATAGTACGGGGGAATGTGAAAGTCGCATTTGGCGTGTGGACAGCAATCGTGCTGCTTGGACTTCAAGCTGCGGCCGCCGGTCAGGAAACCGCTTGGCTAAACGACCAGCAGGCACGCGAGGTCGCGGAGGCTGCGATACACGCCGTTTATCCTCGCCCGTGCTACAGCACGTATCGACAAGAGAATCTCGAAAGCTTTGTCGTCAGCCTTCGCAGAAATCCGTTAGTCGGCAATCGCATCAACGATTCGGTGTATTTTTATAAAGTTGCGAGCGATTCTTGCGACTACGTCGTCGAGAAGGATGGCAAGTCGGTTCGAATGACTCAAGTTTCGATGGACTGCTGCGAGTACGGAATTGTCGCGGTGGATCGTGTTGCGAATAAGAGCTACTGGTTTACCGGGGAGAAGAGGGCGGAAATATTCAAGGAGTTCGCGCGCGACGAGGAGGTTCATCCCGATTCGGGCGAGCCTACTTTGTTCATTGCGATGTACCGGGAACTCGTCTGGGGCGAATCCGGCCGCAGTGAGATCACAAGCCTCACGCAGCTACGAGAATTGGCGCAGCAAAACTTTCAGTCTGCTTATTCCCCCTACGAGCGAGATAACGCCTGGGAAAGAAGATTTGAACGGTGGTGGCAGCGATTTCGAGCAAGACGCCGCAATTGAAGTTGGAAACAAACTACGAACCGACAGGCGAAGGAATCAAGGTTCGCGGGTATGCTTTCGACGGGTTTGAATTGACGGTTCCTCGGAGTGACCCGCCCCCGAAAGGGACGCCCAAACTGTATCAGTGGACTCTTCTGGTTAAGCCCGATGGAACGATTGAGCGACTTCCCTCAAAAGTAGTTTATTCAGCACGTTGAGCTTTCGCCGTCCCAGCGTTGAAGAATCGCATTGTCACGACCGAAACTCCTGCCTAGTCGGGTAGCGTTTACTGACGTGAGCAAACGGGGCACGATTCCGTTGCCGTATACGCAGTCTGATTATGCCGAACCGAAATGACACTGAACGCAGAAATGACAGCAGTGGCAACAGTCGATTCGGCATAGTCCGGCATTCGACATTGTGGCTCAAGCCGGTTGTGGTCGGGCAGTTCGAATTCCGGGAATGGACTCCGGACAATCATCTGCGGCATTCGCGGTTTGTGGCGCTGCGGGATGATAAAAAGGCGCGTGAGGTGAGACGCGAAGTTGAGAATCAGTAATAAATCCCGACAGTAATGCGTCGGTTGAGGGAGGCGGACATGCGGAAGCGGGTGTTGCTGGATACGGGAATTTTTATCCATGCCGAATTTGCCGAGCCCACGGTCAAGAACGTTAGGGTTGGATGGGGAGGCCGCGAGTCTGTCTTAGAAGTCCATGGCTTAAAGAGTAAGAAGCCGGGTCAGGATGCAGATTACCAAGAGCAAAAGGAGGCGCTGTTCACGGTCGGGCGATTGATTCGGGAGGGAGAGATCGAGGCGTATACTTCCATTGAAATCGATTTCGAACGCTTCAGGGGAACCGTTGCGATTCAGGAATTCAACGCGCTCCGGGGCTGTCAGATTCACAAATGCGTTCCGGCGCTTGACCGTTCCCGCTTTCGGAAGACCGCCAACTTCACCGGGTTTATCGCCAAAGGCGGGAAGAAAGACCAGCGCGCTGGGCTTGCGGGCGGGGAGGAAACCCAGATCGCTTTCCTGGAATGGCTATGCGCTCTCGACCAACCATGCTTGAACGCCTTGATCGAACATGCTGCGCCCATCGGCCTAAACCCGTTCGAAATCGAGAGTTTGGGAACACTCAGTTGGTTTCAATTGCTTTGCAAGAGGTCCGGGAGCGCCGAGAATTACCCGGATGTTTTCCATCTTTGGACGGCCGAGAAGCACGGGTTTGATGCGCTACTGACCTTGGAGAAAAAACTGCCCCGCCTGATCACGCGGGTGCAGGCGGAGAAGGCAATTCAAATCCAGATAAATACCGCGGTTCTGCGACCACTGGAATTGCTCGCGGCGATGGGCATCTCCGAGCCCGATCGCGTTCCCATTGATCGTGATCGGTTCTACAACCTATACGAGGGATGATTTTCATGGGGCGGGAGGGGGAGGATTCGAACCTCCCCTGTCGTTATCCTGATGAAGATGATCCTGCATGGAGCCCGCGCCCGCTCTCGGTTTGGGGAAGCTTAACCAACCTGGTCTCCCAGAAACGACATCGCCCCGCACCAAACGCTTTTGTTACATCTATTGATCGAGTTCTTCATTGCAATTTCCTCCTTGGAAATATTCGCCTTCGTAGTTGCCGCTGTATGCGCTTTTGCCTTCGCCGTTGCAGTTTTCTTCGCTCGGGTGTTTGCTCTCGCGCCGACCGTTACTGCGATATTTGCGCTGGCGCTGGCATTCACGCCTCCTCTGACACTTGCGAGTAGCCGCAATCGCCGCGAGGGAAAAGGGCGACCGAAAAGGCAGAAGCCAGAAAGGCACTATGTAGGCACTAGAAAGACACCACGTAAACCTAAACGCGGGCCTAGGTTTTCGGACAGTGCTTGGCGGGCGTGGTCGCCTCCGATACGTGCATCCATGTACGGTCGGAGTTTAGGTGGCTCTGAGTCAGATTAGGATAGTCCGTATAACCGTTTGCCGAGTTGCCATAGAAGTATTCCGGTCGCGGCTCGTTGAGCGGCGCATCAAGGCGTATGCGTTCGACAAGATCGGGATTGGCGATGTAATCTCGACCGAAGGCGATAAGGTCCCCGGCCCCTTCGTTGATGAGGTGAGCGCCATGGTTGGCGTCAATGCCGACGTTAAGAATGAGGGTTCCGGTGTAGAGATGACGGAAGTGATGAACGACGGCGTCTCCGCTCATATGTTCAATCGGCGTCCGCGTCAGGTCCGCCATCTGCCTCATTAGCAGCATGTGCGATAGCTTGTACCCGGCGATTTTGCGGTAAACGTACTCACTGGTCTTGAGCGTCTCATCCGTAGCGCGAAAGGCTCCGACCTCGTTCATCATAGGCCCAGCTTTGACCGCTACGCGATCGCTCGGCCAGACTTCGAGAACCGCATCCAAAACCTCAAAGACGATGCGAGCGCGATTCTCTACCTGTCCACCATACTGATCGGTTCGCCGGTTGGTTATCTCGTGCAGGAATTGCTGAAACAGGTAGACAAAGCCGCCCTGAATCTGGACGCCGTCGAAGCCTGCGTCTCGTGCTACCTGTGCCGCGTGCCGAAACTCCCTGACGGCCTGCTTGATGTCGACAAGATCCATCTCCTGTGGGATTTCGCTCATCACTTTGCCGCCCTTGATATGGATCAACTGCCCGGGATTGACGGCCGAAGGTCCAAGCGGTGCCCGGCCATCTTCATAGAGGGAGCGATGAGAAACGGAACCCTGATGCCACAACTGAACAAAAATCAGCCCGCCGGCACGGTGAACGGCATCTGTAATTCGCGCCCACCCGGCGCGTTGTTCCTCAGTGTAGATTCCCGGTGCTCCGAACCAGCCCTGCCCCTGTTCGCTTACAAAAGTGCCCTCGGTAATGATCAAACCCGCCCCCGTACGTTGCGTGTAATACTCAGCCATCAAATCATTCGGAACCTTTCCCCGGTTCTCCGCTCGCGTGCGGGTCAGTGGAGCCATCACGATGCGATTCTTTAGTTTCAGATCGCCCAGCGTGTAGGGCGAAAGGAGGATCTCTGCCGGTTTGACTGACATGGCTCCTTACTCGAAGTGGATCTCGCCCAGATCAATCGAAATGAGCACCGGCTCAGGCACCTTCTGGCGATTGGCGTCGTAGGCGAACACTCGGCGCTTGGTAGGCAGCATCACACCCTCGAAGGAGCGATACTCGAACGCATAATTTGACCCCGCAGCCCCACCCAAGACATCGACCGTGTACAGATGCCTTCGGAGAAGTCCGTCTTCCCCGAAGTACGAGTACTGCGTGCGCGTATGCGCCGCGTATTCCTTCGGAAACGTCACCTCCAACACACGCCAACGCTCTCCGTTCTCGTGCCAAGGCTCAATCTCTCTTGTCTCGAATCCCGGATATGTATAGAGAAACGGCGTGGTGAGGTATCCCCATAGCGCGTAGCTGCAGAAATAACCGGCATGCAGTTTGTCCCATTTGGAATCAGCGGACTGGCCTGCGAAGGATGATCGCGGCTCGATGCGCGCATCGAGCCGTGTCCCAGAGTTTGATTCCAAAGAGACTTCGCCCGGTGTGAAGACGATCCGTTCGCCAATGTCTGGAAGATCGGTGATCACCTGTTGCTGGCGCAGTTTCAGATCGATCCGGCTGTTATTGAATAAGCCGGGCAGTTGCTTCTGCTCCCAAAGCGCACCCCCGATGGAAACGCTCGCGCGCAGGTTCTCAAACTGATTCCAGGCGTTCAATCCGCCGTGCGCGTCAATAGCGATCTTGAGCAAACTATCCAATCGTGTTCTCCGGGTTTGCCATAGACGGGAAAAGACGAACCGAACATCGGCAGCTTGCTCTTCGATTGCTCCTTGGTCGCCTCGTCCTGAATTACGTCCCAATGCTCGACGAGGATGCCGTTTTCCATCCGCACAATATCAGCCGCAATCCAGTTCACCGGGAGACCTATACCACTGAATCGCCCATGAAGAATCACGAAATCGCCCTCCGTAACGATCAGGTTCGATTCGTATTTCAGCGTGGCCGGGGTGCTCTTGACTAGATTGAATAGTCCTTCGCGGCCCGGCTCGATATGTGCGCTGCGCTGAATGTACTTCGGCGACCAGAACGTCTCGGCCTTCGCGTAGTCACGCTTATTGAACAGGGTATCGAATGCTTCGAGCACGATTGCTTTGTTCCTCTGCTGCGTTGTCTTTTCCATAAAGTCAGACTCCTCGGATCTCTCAGGCAGGCGTGAACATCGGATTGCCGCTGGCAGTTGCGGAGGCGGACACTTCCTCCTGCATGACATCCCAGTGCTCGACGACTTTGCCGTTCTTCACCTTGAAAATATCGACGGCGACGAGGGGTTTCGGCCCCCAGCCCACATAGCGTCCATGAACCATCACCAGATCGCCCTCCGCGACAACCATGCCGATTTCGTAGGAGAGGTCCTTCAAGGTCGGGATCAGATTGGCAATCGCCTTCGATCCGCTTGGGATGACTGGATTGTGTTGGACATAGTCAGGGGAGAAGTACCGGTCCACGACCGTAGCGTCACGCTCGATGAACGCGCCCTTGAGCACTTTCAATGCGACTTCTTTGTTGGTTTCCATGTTGGCCTCGTTGTTTGCTCAAAACGCATCATTGAACTGAGTAACGAGGGCTGCCTCGTGGGGCCCAGCGTTGTTCCGCAGCGGCTTTGCGCTCTCCACCAGCACCTCGTCGGCATCGGTTTCAAGAACTCGCATCGTCTCCTCAATAAACGGGGCAAGCGGCATAGCCCTTGGTTCGTTGTTGCTGCCAAGCAGGTCGGTCTGCACCCACGGCGGCGCTAACTCTAGAACCCTGACTGGCGTGCCTTTGAGCTTGTATCGAAGGGACATCGTGTACGAATGCATTGCCGCCTTGGTTGACGAATATACGGCGGTAATCGCCAACGGAACGAATCCAAGGACCGAGGTGGTATTAATCACAGTCGCTTCCGTTTGCCGCTTCAGGTGTTCAATCAACGCACCGGTCATCCGGATCGGCCCCATGAGGTTCGTGGTGAGCGTTGAGACCAACAGCTTCTCGTCGATTGCGGCCGACGCGTCATCGATGTTCATGATTCCGGCGTTGTTGAACAACACGTTGAGCTTCGGGTACTCGCCTGTCAGTTTCGTGGCGACAGCTGAAATGCTTGCGGGGTCTTCGATGTTCAACTCCACCCACGCCATTCCGGGGTTTGCCTTGGCCACTTCCATAAGGCGGTCCTTGCGCCGCCCTGCAATAATCACCTGGTTCCTGCGTTGGTGCAGCGCCTCGGCCAAACCGCGACCGATTCCGGAGCCGCCGCCCGTAATGAGGATGGTATTCCCAGAAAGTTTCATAGAGACTTGTCCTTGTGTTGATGGCGGCGCGACGTCACGCACCCTCGATAAAATACTACGTACGTACGTATTAGATTGTCAAGAGCCCGCAGCGTACACTTGCAGCGTGGGCGATCTTGATTTTCAATCAGGACACGTGTATTGTTTGATTACAGACAACTGTAGTGGTGAGCTGTTGGTGTGGGCAGCCTCGCAAACCAGCCGGAGTTAACATGCCGAGACCATCACTTCGTGAAAAAATACTCACCGAGGGCTTTAACGTCGTGCTCGAACAGGGATATTGCGGCGCTACCGTCCGCGACATCGTTCGGGCGGCGGGCGTACCGCAAGGATCATTCACGAACCACTTCGAGACGAAAGAAGCCTTCTGCCTTGAACTCCTCATCCGCTATTTTGCGATGGTCCAGCAGAACATCACCAAAACCCTCCGGAACGACTCGCTCAAGCCGCTCCACCGTCTTCGCCAGTGGTTCGATATTCAGTTCGACTTTCTCAAGCAGGCTGAGTTTCGCAATGGGTGCCTGATCGGCAATTTCAGTGCGGAGGTGGGCGCGCACAGCGAGACGATTCATGCGAAGTTGGCCGAGATGCATGCAGAGATTCACGAGTCAGTTGTCTACTGCCTGAAGGCGGCGGTCAAATCCGATGAATTGCCCGCGACGGTTGACTGCAAGGAGATTGCACATTTTCTCTATTCGTCTCTGCAGGGCGCGATTCTGCAAGCCAAGGTAGAGCGAAGCCCTCTCCCGGTCAAGCGGTTCATCAAGATTGCGTTTTCAACGATTCTTCGCTAGTGAGGTTGCTAACCGAGATGTCCAAAGGAGGCCGGTGCGACTGAAGGCGTGCTCCGTTTGCGCTCTGGTTGCGAGCGGAACGGAGCACAGTGCGCAATCCGGCGAATCGTTCGAGACGATTACGGGGCGCGGGCCGCACTCCTCTAAAAGGCTGGTGGTTCAACCGCGCTGACGCAACGCGAAGTGATATCAGCAAGCGATCCACCAGCCCCGCCCGGTATACGGCGGGACCAGGAAGCCACGTTGAATGCGAGACTACTTGCCCTCGCGTTCGACCAATGTTTGCAGCACGGATTTGAGGGCGACCTCTCCTTTTCGAGAGCCGGCCTCGCCGTTCTCGAACTCGATCCAACCCTCGTTGAAGCCATCCAGCATCCGAATTCGGGGTTTGGGATTCTTCATGCCCTGCGACTTGAATAACTGCTCCCACGTCTCTCGCGGCACAGTGTCCATGCTCACGCGGCGGCCAAGTACTTCAGCAAAGATATTCGCAACCTCATCCGGGGTCAAGCGGCGCGGCCCTTCCAATTCGACGACTCTTCGGCCAGTCCATGATTCCTGGAGTAGTTTCGCAGCCTCGCGCCCGATGTCGGCAGTGGCCACCATCGGGACGGGTTTATTCAGAGGCTGCAGGAAACTCATGATGCTACCGCTTTCTCGCGCCGCGGCGACATCCCAGCGAAAATTCTCCATGAACCACGCAGGTCGAAGGAAAGTAATCGGCATCGGCAACTCTCCCAGCACCTGCTCCCCAAACGTTAGTCATTTGTTTCTCCTTATTAGTGCGTTACTGCTTCGGACCAGGACATCTGTTCGAGATCGGCAATCAGTCCGGGTCCAGTTGGGTGCCAACCGAGCCGCTGCCGAGTCTGTGCGCTTGAAGCTGGCATGTCGAAGCCCGCGAACATCGCCAGCCAGCCAAAATGAGCCTGCGCTTCCTCCTGAGAGATGCTGACCACGGGCACCTTCAAACCTTTGCCGATTACTTCAGCGATCTGCCGCATCGGCACTCCTTCTTCAGCGACCGCGTTGTACCTGCTGCCCGCTTCGCGCTTCTCCAGCGCAAACCTGTAGAGACGGGCAACATCGAGAACATGCGCCGCGGGCCAGCGATTGAGTCCCTCGCCAATATACGCCGAGGCGGCCTTTTCGCGGGCAACTTGGATCGCGTAGGTGATGAGGCCCTGCTTCACGGTGTCGTGGACCTGAGGAAGACGCACTACCGACACGTTCATGCCACGCTCGGATACGGCAGCGGCGGCGACTTCCGACAGCCGGCGCGGATTCGGGTGGTCGGGATCGAAATGATCTTCGGTTGCGGGTTGACCTGGCGCAGCGTTTCCCATTCCCGTTCCGGAGGTGATCACCAGTGGGCGGTCCGATCCCCTGAGCGCGTCTCCGAGAGCTTCGATGGCGCGCCTGTCCTTTTCACAGACCTCAAGGAGCTTCGAGAAGTCGCTTCCGAATGCGCTGTGATCGAAAGCACAGTGAATCACCCCATCCGATTGGGCTGCTCCGCTGCGCAGACTTTCGGGGTCTTCAAGACTACCCCGGTGCACCTCGGCTCCCTCGGCGATAAGAGACCGGGCACCGGGATCGGACCTCGTCAGTCCGAGCACCTGATGTCCCGCCTTGATGAGTTCCGGAACGATGGCAGATCCGATAAAACCCGTAGCCCCGGTTAGAAACACACGCATGCTGTTTTGTCCTTTCGCTCCGTTCGAATGGCAATCCGCAACCGGCGAATGTTGACGAATGGTTACGCGCCTGCTAAAACGGAGTTAGTCTCCGTATCTATAGATTAACGGAGACTATCTCCGGTTGCAAGGTTTTTTCGAGTCATGCCCACAAAACGTAAACAGGCTTCCGTTCGTAAGCCGCGCAGTGACGCGCAACGGAATCGAGAACGCATTCTGGAAGTAGCCAAGGAGGCGTTTACGCGCTCCGGCGCAAACACGAGCCTCGACGACATCGCCAGAGACGCAGGCGTCGGACCGGGAACGCTATATCGTCACTTTCCTACGCGCGAGGAACTTTTGGAGGCGGTTTATCGGACAGAGATGGAAAAGCTGGCATCAGCGGAACAACAGTTCGCTAAGGAATTGCCACCGATCGAGGCACTACGGGCCTGGTTACTGTTGTTTGTTGACTACATCGCTGCCAAGCAACTCATCGCCCCTGCGCTCAATGCGCTCCTTTGTGATCCAAAGAAAGTGTTCGAGGCTTCTTATGCGCGGATGTGGGAAGCGATTCGAGCGCTGGTGAAGCGTGCGGTCAAGAGCGGGGACATCCGTAAGGATCTCGATGCCATCGATCTGTTGCGGGCGCTGATTGGCGTCGCCAACGTGGCCACCAGTCCGGACTGGCAGCAGAGCGCCAGAAGACTCGTCGACATCCTGATCGCCGGTTCACGCCCGGCCAAATAGGCCAAAGGCTTTCGGTCTCCGCACATTGTTATAGGGGAATCATTGGAGAACACAGAGCCCGCATCACATCAAGGCCAACCCAAACGGTTGCGGGGCCATCCCCGCCTTCGGGGCGAAGTAGTGTACGGAGCCCACTCGCCGCCTCGGCGCGAGCCGGCGGAACTGATTGAATTAGCTAGGCGAAGCTCGTTGGGCATGGATTCGAAGTTTGGGAGTCTGTGGCTTTCTTCGAGCGGTTACGAGGCCATATGCTGACCCTACCTCAACGGCGAATGAGCATATCGCTCCGTTCGGCTTATTTTGCAAGAAGAGTGGCGTCTTTTGCTAGTTACTCCCGTGCGTTATTCGGCCAGAATGAAATTGCAGCCGGGTTCAGAGAGAGTCGGCGAAGTTGGGCAAAGATTGCTGAATGTCATAAGGGTAAACGCAAATGAACGAAAACGAAACCACAGCTCTGGTAAGAGCCTTTGATCGCGCCTACATCAACGGCAAGTTCGTCACACCCTATGGAACCCAGGTCGTTGACCTAGTGAACCCGACCAACAACACGGTTATCGGCAAGGTCACCATGGCGGATGAGATCGACACCCGACAGGCCATTGCCGCGGCAAAGGAGGCGTTCAATACCTTTTCGCAAAGCGCAAGGAATACCGCATGGACTGCTTGCAGCGGTTGCATGATGCCGTTGCCAAGCGAATGGATCAACTCGTTGACGCGACGGTTCTGGAATACGGCGCTCCGCAAGACCGCGCGAAGGGCTCGAACAACCTCGCGGCGAACATTTTCCTGCACTTCAAAGAAGTTCTCAAGGACTTCGATCTGGCAAGAACTGTCGGGACTTCCAAGGTCGTCATGGAACCGGCGGGCGTGGTGGGCATATTTACGCCTTGGAATTCGAGCGCCGGTTCGATCGCGATCAAGGTGGCTCCGGCAATCGCTGCCGGATGCACTGTTGTCATCAAGCCCAGCGAGATGAGCGCGATGCAAACGGAAGTGTTGATGGACGCTTTTCATGAAGCCGGTTTGCCTCCTGGCGTTATCAATTTCGTGACCGGCCTCGGTGAGGTCGTCGGGACGGAGTTGACGAAAAGTCCCGACATTCAAAAGATCGCGTTCACCGGTTCGACGCAGATCGGAAAACTGGTCGCGAAGAACTCCCTGGACACGATGAAGCGCTTGACGCTGGAACTCGGCGGCAAGTCGCCGAACATCATTCTGGACGACGCCGATTTCTCCACTGGCATTCCGATGGCTGTCGCAGCCTGTTACCTGAACAACGGTCAAGCCTGCATCGCGGCTTCGCGCCTGATCGTGCCGGAAGACCGGCTGGATGAAGTGAAGAGATTGACCAAAGCGGCCGTCGAAAAAATCAAGATGGGCGATCCGCGAAACAAGGATGTGACTCTCGGCCCATTGGCCAGCATAAAGCAGTATAAGCGCGTTCAGGAATACATCAAGTCGGGCATCGAGGAAGGCGCGGAACTCGTTATCGGCGGGGAAGGTCATCCTTCCGGGCTTGAGGATGGGAATTTCGTGAAGCCCACCGTGTTCGCCAACGTCACGCGCGACATGCGGATCGCGAAGGAAGAGATCTTCGGACCGGTCTTGTCGATATTGACGTACAAGACGGAAGCTGAAGCCATTGAAATAGCCAACGACACGGAATTCGGGCTCATCGCTTACGTAAGCTCGGCCGACCCGGAACGCGCGAACCGTGTGGCGCGCAAACTTGCTGCCGGCCGGGTCCTCATCAATACAATAGGCCACGATCCGTTTGCTCCCTTCGGCGGGTTCAAACAATCGGGAATTGGTCGGGAAGGTGGGATCTTCGGACTGCAGGAGTATCTGGAGCCCAAAGCGATCATCAGCTAACCCGAGAAATGTCCCGAAATGAAGGCCGTGTCAAGGCGAAACTAAGCAGCGAGAGAAAGATGACCGTCAACGTACCAGACCGTTTCAAAGCCGCGAACGCCTTTTGGATAGGGCTCGGTAAGATCGGACTCACGCCGGCAGCCGTGCTGGGCCAAGCTCGGGTGCCAGTGACAGTCCACGACGGCAAGAAGAACCTTGTGACGACAGCGCAGTTCTTCGCGCTTTGGCGTGCCGTCGGCGAGCTTTCCCCCGATCCCGCCGCAGGCCTGAAGATTGCCACCCAGATCGACGTTGGAAATCGGCCACCGTCAACTATGGCGGCCTACTACGCCCGCGACTACCGCGACGCTCTTACTCGCCTTGCCCGCTTCAAGCAATTGTGTACGCCCGAGGAGCTGCAAATCAAGATCGGCAAGGACGAATGCTTAATAGAGCCCATGTGGCAACACGCGCAGGAGGAAACGCCGCCCCTCTTGACGGACGCCGCCTTTGCGTCATTCGTTGAACTCGGTCGCCGTGGTACGGGACATCCGGTGAATCCGAAAAGGGTGGAGCTCAAGCGCAAAGCAGAAGCGACCAGGGTCCACGAAGCTTATTTCAAATGCCCGGTCAAATTCGGAGCGCGCCGGAATATCCTCGTCCTCCACACGGCCGATCTCGACCGGCCGTTCCTCACGCACAATGCCGAGTTGCTTGAAATGTTGGACCCACAACTCGACAAAGCTTTGAAAGAGCAACGTGCGCAGCGTTCGATCAGCGAGCAAGTGAAATGGATTCTTAAACGCCTGCTGGCCGGGGCCCGTCCCGACGTCTCGGCCGTGGCGCGTGAGCTTGGGCTAAGCGATCGGACCCTGCAGAGGCGGATCGACGATGACGGGACGACTTTTCGTAAGTTGCTTCTGGAGGCGCGCCAGGAACTGGCGCGCGAGTATCTCAACCGGCCGGATTATCGAGGTCGCAGAGGTGGCGTACCTGCTCGGCTACGAGGATTCGAATTCTTTTTATCGAGCTTTCCGAACGTGGGAAGGGACGACACCCTCCCAGTTGAGGGCAGAGCTCAAACGACCTGTTAACTAGGCAACAAAGGGAGGTATTTATGAACAAAGTATGGTTGATAACCGGCAGCGCCAGTGGTTTGGGCCGGAACATTGCGGAGGCTGTGCTCGAATCGGGCGATCGACTCGTCGCCACAGCGCGGGACCCGAGACGACTGGATGACTTGGTAAATAAATTCGGCGAGCGCGTCCGCGCGGTTTCTCTTGACGTGGCGGATGAAAGCGCGGCTCAGGCCGCCGTGCAGGTAGCACTTGACGCGTTTGGGCGTCTCGACGTGGTCGTTAATAACGCCGGGTTCGGCGATATTGCGCCGTTCGAGCAGTTGAGCGCGGAGCGGTTCAAGGCAGTGATTGACACCAATTTCTATGGCGTCGTTAACGTCACCCGTGCGGCCGTACCGCACATGCGCAAGCAAAGGAGCGGCTGCATCCTCCAGATATCGTCGGTCGGCGGCCGCCTGACGCGACCTGGCAGCACGCCTTACCATGCTGCGAAATGGGCTGTTGGAGGCTTTACGGAATCTCTTGCCCAGGAACTGTCTCCGTTCGGGGTGAAGGTTTGCGCCCTTGAACCCGGCGGAATGCGGACGAACTGGGGCGCTCGCGCGAACCAGGACACGCCCGAACTCCTCCCCGACTATGAACCGTCCGTTGGCGCTGTTGCCAAGGCCTTGAAATCGTATTGGGGTAAAGAGGTCAGCGATCCCGTCAAGGTGGCTCAGGTTGTGCTCCGTCTGGCGGCGAGTGACAGCCTTCCGGCGCACCTGTTGATCGGCAGCGACGCGGTTCGCTTCGCCGCAGAAGCCGAGAAGACGCGGGAAGCTGAGGCCGCACAGTGGCGGGAGGTGAGCTTGTCAACAGACGTCGACTCGTCCACGGCATTGCCCGAGATGCGGTTCTGAGGTCACCTTGTGTAAAGCCGCATGCAAAACAGAACAGAACAGAAAGACGGTCGCCTTTAACTCTCCGCCTTTGTTCGCCGCTACAGCATATCGACCTTGCTGACCGCAATCTTTGCGACGTCTTCGGTGAAAACGACCCGGCGCGTCGAAGCGCGGCGATTGGCGAAATCTTCATCAAGGATTGCGTGTTGTATGACCCCATGGGAGGCGTCTACCGTGACCGCGACGAGATCCATCGAATGGCTGGTACGGTCCAGGCGGGCACCTGCTCGTGGCGGTGCTAATTTCATCATTGCCCGCGACGGCCGGATTGCTGCGACTTATGTCTTTCTCGACAAGCGGTGGTCAAGCGACGTGCGCTTTCAGGAACAGGCCCACACAGCAGACGAATATCTAGCTTCTGGATGTGGTCGATAAGTGTAGTGCGCTCCATTCCGAGCCGTGCGGCTGCTCAGAATCTGGATTAGTTCGTTCTGAGCTCGCCTTCGGCCTGCAACCAATCCTCCAGTTCAGAGCCAGGTTGTCCTCCGCGCTTCAGATAAATCTCGTACGCACGCTGTCTTATTTCCTGCTCACTCGTCGATTGCGAGAAGCGCAATCGTTCTTCAACGTCGGTTTCAGGTTGTCTCTGGTCAGTACTGCCGCTTATCACTGCTTTCGATGCCATGTTCGTCTCCTTTTGAAATCTCACGAAACTCTCCTTGGTCTCACGGCCAGAGGATCCAATTGCGCGCTTTCTAGTCGGGCCGGCCGATTCACCAAACCTTCATCCCGCCATCGACGACGATGTCGATTCCGGTCATGTACGAACTGTCATCCGACGCCAGGAACAGCGCGACGCGTGCCACCTCCTCAGGCTGGCCGAGGCGACCTAACAGCGTCTTGCCGAGCATGTAGCCAGACCGTTTCTTTGAGACATCCTTATCCTTCCTTTCGTGAGATTTGCGTCAGACCAGTCGACGAGATAGCGATCACGCCGTGGCGTGAATCGATACACTTCCTCAACTGCACGGCTCTTCCGGGCAGATATCGTCGACGCGATCCCGTGATGGTGTCTGCCCAAAGAATCAGTGAAGCTCTTGTCTTCTTAGCCAGTCTTTTTCATGCGCGCAACTGGTTCGCTCTTGGCCTGTTTGATTTCACGAGATCGGCGGCGGACGATCCTTCGAGCGCAAGCCCATAGCCGACTTCCCGTACCACGCGTTCCTTCAATGGCTGGATGAAATGTACGCGTGTGTTGCGACGTGTAACCTCCGGAGCCTTCAGGTACAGTTCGGCCAATTCTCGCGCTCGATCGAGCGCCTGCCCGTTCGGCACAACCTCCGCGACCACTCCCCACTGCTGCGCGGTGGCCGCCGGCAGAGGCTTCGGATCGAGCAGAAACGCCTCGGCACGTCCCGCTCCGCCGCGATAGCTCCACGTGGTGAAGACGCCGTCACCCGGCGCAACACCTACGGCGTAGTGCGCGACATCCTGAAAGGTCGCACCGTCGCCCGCCACAATGACATTGGCGAGCAATGCATAGTCGGAGTGCACGTAGGCGCGTCCCTCGATCGCCGCAATTACCGGCACGCGTATGTTGGCGATGTTTTCCAGAACCTGAACACCCTCGTCGTGAACCTGGCTCCAGACTTCGGGATCTGAGACGTCGCCGAAAGATGACCAGTCGACATCGACAATGAAGTCCCCTGCCGCGCCGGTGATGATGACGATCTTGTTAGCACGGTCCTGTCCGATCCGGTAAAACGCGTCGACAAATTCAGTGTGGCCTTGTGCGTTCATAATGCACGGGCCGCCGTTGCTATGGAACTCGACTACCAGCACGCCCTTGGCGTCCCGCGTCAGTTTCAGTTGGCGATAGGCTGAGAAATAGTCCGATTGAGCCGTTTGCATGGCATTTGTCCTCTCATGATCTGCGCTCTCTACTGCCGCAAGCCGGGTGCAAGAAGAAGCCTCTCGTCACCGCCTGCATTTAAAAGAATTCTGAAGATTCTGTTCTTCCAAGGAAGACTTTGCCTACGAGATGCAGGTCCAGCACCAATCTGAAGTAGCTGGAAAGAAATGTGTTACTGGATCGTATAATTTACGAACTTCGTTAATTGACGAATCTCGCAAAAATGCGAGAGGTGCGAATAGCCCGGAGGGGCTAACCGCTTTTGGAAAGGTGTGTCCCGGTAGGTCTAGCTGTTTCGTAAGCCACACTTACCCTCTAATGTTTGGGGAACTGAACCAGTGCTGGTCCAGTGGTTCATTATTGCTCCGCTGCTGTCTCGGTCGGGGAAGTTTACCGTGCGTCCTTTCCATGGGCAGCGAACATGAAGTGCGCCAGGAACAGCACCGCCGCCATCAGGTACTCTCGACGTCAGGAGCCGTTACCCTCGCTTCTTCTTCGAGATTCTGAAGACCCAGCCGTGCCTCCTGCACCATGATGGAGCAACCGAAAACCAACCCGGCGACGCCTAGTGTGCCGGAAACAAGGCCGAAGAAAGCGATGAAAGGGAAAGGGAGGTGCAGGCCAGAACTTGCAAATACCGCCCCAAAAAGCGAGATCAGAGTGGCCGCAGCGAACGATCCGAGGGACATGTAGAACAACTTCAGCGCCCTGAGAACAAGGGTCCAGCGCGTTCTGAGGGCCTCAAGTTGGCGTCGGCAGACCACATAACTCTTTGCGCTTGGCCCAACACGAGCGAGTTCCGCCGATACGACGCGTGTCCGGTCCACGATTCTAGCAAGTCGATTGGCCGTTCCCAAGCAAAGTACGGACGACGCGTTGGTCAGAATTGCAGGCGCCACGACGGTCGTCAGCGCGGCAAACGGATTCTCGCTAGACGGTGCCATGTACATTCCTGCCTTTCCGTCCACGCCGCGCCATGGCTGAAGTGCCTACCTCGAGCGAGACGAATTGACGATGTGCCACGCGCCCGTGGCGTGCGCTCTCATCGATGGCGACGTTGCAAGCGGGCACGACGTGCTTAGCGTTAGCTTCAGCCACGTCACAGCAGTTTTTCAATCATGATCGGCAAGTCCCGCACGCGCTTACCGGTTGCGTGATAGACAGCCTTGGCAATCGCCGGTGCGACCGATACTGAGGTGAGCTCTCCCAGACCTTTTCCGCCGATTGGACTGGCTTCCTCATCGAAGTCACCCACGAACAAGATGTCGAGTTCTGGGATATCCGCACAAGTCGGCACCAAGTAGCCGGAGTAATTACGATTGATGAAGCGACCCAAGGCCGGATCCGTTTCGGATTGTTCCATCAGAGCTTGGCCGACACCCCATATAATTCCGCCGATCGCCTGGCTGCGTGCGGTCTTAGGATTGATCACTCGACCACAGTCGTACGCGCCTACAAAGCGGTTCAAACGTACGAGCCCAAGGTCGGGATCAACGCGAACTTCGGCGAAGACCGCGGAGAAGCTGAAGGTGGCTTTCGTTCCCTCGGGGCTGGGATCGTAGTTTCCGTCACCGGTCAGCGAGGGGATATCGTTCCGGGTGAGCAAATCGTCGTAGCCCACAGACTGCCCTGAAACCACCAGACTTCCTGCGCTGGCGACAATTTCATCGGTGCTCTTCGCATCGGCGAAGGGCGCAAACTCGCCAGTTCGAGAGAGCGCGATTGCTTTGTCGCGTGCGTCCTTCGCGGCCAGCATGACCGAGGCGCCAGCGTTTGCCAGCGTAGCGGAGCCGATCGAGGCGTGCGAGGTAGGTAGCCTTGTGTCGCCAATTCGAACGCTTATTCTCTCCGGAGGCATCCCCAGTGTCTCGGCGGCGATCTGTTGAAGCACGGTATACGTACCTGTTCCCAGTTCATGAGTCCCGGCCTCGACTAGCGCTGACCCGTCGCGCATCAGCGTGACCCGCGCCTGTGCCGGCCAGCGCCAATGTGTGTAGATCGCGCCCGCCATACCCTGCCCGATCACGTAGCGGCCGTCGCGCATCGAGCAAGGCTCGGGTGTTCTTTTCTCCCAGCCGAACCTCGCAGCGCCCTCTATCAAGCACTTGCGCATGGCGCGTGTGGAAAATGGACGGCCACTCTCCGGGTCGATGTCCGTATCGTTGAGTAGGCGAACAGTTACCGGATCGACTCCTGTGGCGTAAGCAAGCTCGTCCAATGCGCTCTCAAGCGCAAAATGACCGAGCGCTTCATGCGGCGCTCGAAGCGCGGTTGGGGTGTTGCGATTCACATGCGCGATTTTGTGATTGGTCGCGATTCCGCCATCTGCGGCCCAAAGCGACCGGGGACAAAGCGCCGCGTACTCGATGTAGTTGTCGAACATTGATGTCGGCGTCACACTGTCGTGGCGAATGCCGTTCAGCTTGCCATTGCGTTCCGCTCCGAGCCTGATCATCTGCATACTCGCCGTCTGATGGCCGACCATGGAGTACATCTGTGCGCGCGAGAGCTGAACGTGGACCGGCCTGTTCAGCACCTTGGCGGCGAGTGCCGCGATCAAAGTATGAGGCCAGACATACGCCTTGCCGCCAAAACCACGGCCCAGAAAATGACAAATGACGTTGACCTTCTCTCGGGGAATGCCGAGAACCATAGAGACGAGTTCTCTCGTCCCGAAAATGTGCTGCGTGGTTTCATACAGCGTAAGCGTCCCGTCGTCCCAGACAGCGGTCGTTGCGTGTGGCTCCATCTGATTGTGATGCCGATCCGCCGTAGAGTACGTCTGCTTAATCTGCACGGCGCTGCTGGAGATCGCATTATCGGCATCGCCCACCGATGACGACACTGGCCAGAGGAATTGGGGAGGCTGGATAGCGTCTTTCGCCGTTTGCCGGTCGAACACCGCAGCGGGCTGCGTTTCGTAGTCTGCCCTGATCAGGGTTCCGGCAAAAACTGCCTGATCGTGTGTACCGGCGACTACGAGAGCGATGGGTTGGTCAGCGTACAGAATCTTGTCGTCCTGCAGCGGAAGATAGGACTGCCCGTGCGGATGCAAGTGACTCCACGGCTTTGGCGTCGGGTTCATGCGTGCCGTGCGTAAAAACCTTGAGGACGCCGGGAGCCTGTTCAGCTGCGCTCGAGTCGATCGCGACTGTCCGGCCGTTTGCAATCGTGCTCTGGACGAGTACGCCATAGACAACATCAGCTATCGGAATATCTGCCGTATAGCGCGCGGCGCCGGTCGTTTTGAGGCGCCCGTCGATTCTCGAAAATGGCTGTCCAATCGCGTTCATAAACGCGCTCCTGCAGTTTCGAGAGCCCGAAGCGCAGCTCGCTGCGCAAGCTCGATCTTGAAAGCGTTCTGCGCCAATGGTCGAGCATCGGCGAACGAAACCGCAAGCGCCAGCTTCAGTGCACCGATGTCGTCAAGTGATACTCCACGTAACGCGGCTTCGGACCGCGTGAGGCGCCAGGGTTTATGTGCGACACCGCCCATTCCGATGCGGGCCAGAAATCCGCCTGCGGTCGGCGGCCACCGCCGCTGCCGCGGAAACAAGAGCGAACTCATACGACTGGCGATCGCGAAGCTTGAGGTAATGCGAGGCGCGGCCCTCGTTACGCGCGGGGACTTCTATCGCCACAATGAGATCGCCCCGTTCGAGCACGTTGTCATGCTCCGGAGTGTTGCCGGGCAGACGGTAGAACTCGGCAAACGGAATCGATCGTTGTCCGCCAGGGTTGCGCACTAAAACGTTGGCATCCAGGGCCGCAAGCGCCACGGCCAAATCTGAGGGATGCGTCGCTACGCAGTCATCGGACCATCCGAAGATAGCGTGATTTCGGTTGATCCCATAACGCGCCGAGCACCCTGAGCCCGGCCGCCGTTTGTTGCAGGGCAGGTCATCCTCATCACGGAAATAAGTGCAGCGGGTACGCTGCATGATGTTCCCGCCGATAGTCGCCATATTTCGGAGTTGGCCCGATGCGGCGAACAGGAGACTTTCGGCGATGACCGGGAAACGAGACCTCACGTCCGGGTTCGCTGCCACATCGCTCATTCGCGCCAACGCGCCGATGCGCAGCCCACCGTCGCTTAGCGCTTCGATTTGCGACATCCCGGCAAGCCTATTGATGTCCAATAGATGGTCGGGCAACGTGACCCGGTCCTTCATTAAACCGATCAGGTCGGTGCCGCCCGCTATGAAGGCTAGCTTGGCGTTCTGAGCATGTGCCGCGATCGCCGCTGAAACGTCGGTTGGCCGCGAAAGCGTGAAGGGATGCATGGCTTTAATGCCTCCCCGCAGCTTCGGCGACGGCCGCAACGATGTTCGGGTAGCACGAGCAGCGGCACAGATTGCCACTCATGCGCTCGCGAATCTCTGCCGGCGAGAGATCCTCAATCGTGAATGGCTTCGTTACGTCTATCGTCGCGGCACTCGGCCAGCCCGCTCTCGCTTCTTCGATCATTGCGACAGCAGACATGATTTGGCCCGACGTGCAGAAACCGCACTGAAACCCGTCATGCTCGATGAACATCTCCTGGAGCGAGTGCAGGCTGCCGTTGCTCTCCAACCCCTCAATGGTGGTAATTTGATGGCCATCGTGCATCGCCGCCAGAGTCATACAGGACAGAACCCGCCTGCCTTCGATGTGGACTGTGCACGCCCCGCATTCCCCGCGATCGCACGATTTCTTCGGGCCGGTCAAGGCCAGTTCATCACGCAATGTATCGAGCAATGTCGTCCGTGGCTCGACTTCTAGCGTCCGTAGCGAGCCGTTAACTGTCATACTCACGTCCACCCGCATATCACTTTGCCTTCGCTCCACGGAAGTCTCGACCATGCTGATTACCCAGTTTGCTCTCCATAAGAATTCCTCCCTTTATGCGCTACTTGCCGCTCTGTTGTCTGGTGATCCATTCGCGAACGTATGGATCGCAATTCACCAGCGTGATGTCAGATGCTTCGCACCGGGTCAGAAAATCGATGCCGGCTTGACCGGTCAAAGTCATATCTTTCAGGTCGAGAATGATGCGGCGGCCCTTTTCTTCCGCGCCGATGAGTGTTTCCAACTCGGCGATATGCTCTGCGTCGATCCGGCCGCTTATCCTAAAAACCACTTCCCCGTTTTCCGACCTGTGAATTCTGAACACGCTGCTCTTCCGAGGAAGACCTTGGCCTACAAAGATGCAGGTCCAGGTCCAACCGAAAGCGCTGAAATTAAAGGTATTAGTGAAGCTGACAATTTACGAAACATCGTTAATTTACGAAGTTCGTAAAAAAGCCTTTTAAGACGTCGGTGCGAATCAGCCCGTAGAGCCCGCTGTTTTTCGAGAGATCCCCTTGAATCGGTTCTTGTTGATCTTGAGTGCTTTGATCTTCGATTCGAGAGTAGTTCCGGGAATGCCCAGTCTTGCAGCGGCTCCTCACGGCCCGGACACCCGCGCGCCGCACTCGCGCAAAGCAGCCTCAATGATGGCCTTCTCTTGAGCGGGACGCCTGCTGAAGAGGCCCGGCTGGATATCCGGAACAGTCGAACGTTGCCGGGAAAGCCAACTTCCATCCACTGAAAATGTCTCCGTTTCGCCCACAATGACTGACCGCTCAATCACGTTCTGTAATTCTCGAATATTACCGGGCCAGGTGTACGCTTGCAGCAGATCCAGGCTCTTTTTGTCGACCGCAGTAAAACGTCTGCCTGCTTTCCGAGCGTAGCGATTCAGGAAATACCTCACCAGCAAGGGAATGTCCTCTCTTCGTTCTCGCAGAGACGGCACCTCGATGGGAAAGACATTCAGCGGTAAAACAGGTCGCTTCGGAACGTACCTGCGGCGATCGCGGACTCCAGGTCACGATTCGTCGCGGCGATCACACGAACATCGGCCCGAATCGTCCCGGTTCCCCCGATGCGCTCAAATTCGTGTTCCTGCAGCACTCGCAACAGAGCTATCTGGGTTTCGGCCGGGAGCTCTCCGATCTCGTCCAGGAACAGCGTGCCTTTTTCGGCCAGCTCAAAGCGTCCTAAACGACGCTGTGTTGCTCCCGTGAACGCGCCCTTTTCATGGCCAAATAATTCCGAGGCGATGAGGTCACGCGGAATCGCGGCGCAATTCACGCTGACGAACGTGTGTGAGGATCGCCGTGACCGCCGGTGAATGGCACGCGCCACTAGTTCCTTGCCAGTGCCGGTCTCGCCGGTGATCAGAACGCTGGAGTCGGTGGGCGCGACTTTCGAGATGCAGGAGAGCACCTTTTTCAGCGCCGCCGAACTTCCCACGATCTCCTCGAACATGGATGCTTTGTCGAGTTCTTCGCGCAAGGAAACATTCTCGTCCTGGAGCCTTTGCTCCGCCGCCTTTCGATCCTCGATATCGGTTCCGGCGACATACCAACGGGTGAGGCGTCCGTGTTCATCCCGCAGCGGGTTCCAGCGTCGGAGAAACCAGCGATATTTCCCGTCCTTTCCCAGTAAGCGCACTTCGACTTCGTGCGGAAGTCCGGCGGCAAATCTGCTTTCAGCCTCGCGCGTCGCGCGCTCCCAATCGTCGGGATGAAAGAACTTGCGGCCGTCGCAGATCCGCCACTCATCAGCGGTCAGGCCGAGATAATCGAGCGCGGCCTGATTCATATATAGCCGCGTGGTGTCCGGGTCCGGCCCTAACACATAAACGTGCTGCGGAGCGAAATCCAGAATCTGTCGAAGCTCGCTTTCGCTTTGGCGGATCTTCTCTTCGGCCAGCTTTGCCGCGGTAACGTCCGTCCCGGCGCCCACAAATTCGAGGTCGCCTGACGATCTCTGCAACGCGCGGCCCATGACGTGAACGTATTTGACTGCTCCGTCCGGCATGAGCAGACGATGTTCCAGATTGAAGTCCGTCTTTTCATTGATCGCTTGTTCGTGAGCCTGCCGAACGAAATCTCTGTCGTCGGGATGAACTCGCTGAAATGCCATTTCTAACGTTGGCTTAGCCGTTCGATCATACTCAAAGATCTTGTAGGTCCCGTCCGACCAGTAGATCTCTCCGCTCGAAATATTCCACCCGAAACTGCCCGTTTGGCACATCCTCTCGCCCTGAGCCAAGAAAGCTTCGCTGCGTTGCAGCTCGGAATAAAGCCCGACATTCTCCAGAGAAATCGCGGCTTGCGAAGCAGGATCTAGCAGGAGAACTGACGCTGAACCGGGCTGGTTCGAGCGATACAAGGCGAACTCCTCATCTTTGCGGAGGGATTCGAGATGTTGTTTTGAAGGTTCCACGATAGTGGTCCTCTCGCTCCACGACGCTTGATCGACCGACAGCCGGAATCCAGCAAGAATCGAAATATGCGAGAAGTCCAGTTTACCGCAGCAGATCGCCACAATTCATGAGCTGCCGGGTAGGCAGGTGACCGTGATGCACGAACATTAGCTTTTATGAACGACCTCGATATCGTGGCCGCGCCAGGTGTCTCTCGATTTCATCACTTATGGGCGTTTCCCGAGCGATGCCCGAGGATGACTTGCTCGACCAATTCCTCGCCGAACCGCCTGGTCAATGGACCGGAGCGCAATAACATGCGGTAGTAAATCGCACCAAAAATCGCATCGTTCAGCAGTTCAGGTTCTGTGTTCGTTTCCAGCTCCCCGGCATCCTTGCCGCGCTGGAGATCCGCCATCGTAGCGTTCCGTCGAGGACTAACCCATCGGTCAAAGAACTCCTGAAGAACGGCCGGTTCACTCTGGCCCTCGGCGATCAGCCCGCCCACGATCTTGCCAAACGGCCCGTTGAACGCGTCGATCAAGCTCCGCACTCGAAACCGCAGGGACTGTTCCGCGGTCAGGACGGTCGGCTTCTCCAATTTCGGCGCCATCCGCTCACAGAGCATCGCCAACACCAAGGTCGCTTTGGTCGGCCACCATTTATACAGGGTGGGTTTGCCGACCCCTGCCCGTTTGGCAACCGCCTCGATGGTCAAGTCGCGCACCGACTTTTCCTCAAGCAGGGCGTAGACCGCATCCATGATGACGGCATGCGACGCCGCCATTTCACTCGGAGGCCGACCTTTACGGACAGCCGGAAGCGCTTCTTTCTTCATGTTTCATGTTTTAACGGAACGTAGCGTAAAGTCAATTGACATCTTCGCCGTTTCGATTATATTAGAAAACGGAACGTAAAGGAAACTAAATGGCTGCAAGCCGAGCTGCAATCCGTAGCGAGGTTTCACCTCAAGGAGAATCCAATGACGAATCAAATCCGACCCTACGAACCCCTCACCTCTGAAAACGCGGCGCTCGTCCTGGTCGACCATCAGGTCGGCCTCATGACGGGCGTCCGTGACTATTCAACCGGCGAACTGAAGCACAACGTGGTGGCCCTGGCCAAAGCGGCCAAAGCGCTGAAGTTGCCGATCGTCGTCACCACGACGGCGCGCGAAAGCATGTGGGGTCCGACGTTCCCGGAACTTGTCGAAGCGCTGCCGGGAATTGAAATCATCAACCGCTCATCGGTCAACGCTTTCGACGACACGCGGGTAGCTCGCGCCATCGAAGCGACCGGCCGCAAGAAGCTGATCTTCGCTGGCATCTCGCTCGAAGTCTGCGCTGCTTTTCCGGCAATGACCGCGGTGGGTAAGGGACTGGACGCGTATGTGGCGGTCGACGCCTCTGGAACGTTCAGTGAGACCAAGCGTCAGGTCGGGCTTCTGCGCATGTTGCAGGCGGGCGTCATTCTCTCGGACTACGCGACCTTGATGGTGGAAATCCTCAGGGACAATGCGCGACCGGAGGCCGGCGAGGTTTACGGCGCCATGGACATGGGCTGGGCCAAGCTTGTTGGTCAGATCGCCCAGGCCTACGGAAAATAATTCATCGGCGGACGCAGCTGTAGATGCAAGCGCATTGGCTCGCGCGTACAAAACTCAGCCCTTCTGCTCCATCAGCGCCGCAGCGCGCTTACCGATTTTCTTGAGCGCCACTTCGAGGCTGCGAAGGTCCTCCGAGCTCAGCTCCGAGAACACCTTCCTCATTTGCCCGGCATGCTTTCGGAAGGCTGGAGCAATGAGATCCCTGCCGCGCGATGTGAGCGCAACGATACGAACCCGGCGGTCTTCGCCGCTCTCTACCCGGCTGACCAACCCCTTCGCGAAAAGGCGGTCCACGGCAATACTGATCGAACCTGGAGTCAGATCGACAATCGGGCCTATCGTATTGACCGGCAAAGGCCCTTTGTGTAGCAGGACTTCCAGCACGCCGAAATCCGAGAGGCCGAGCCCAGTCTCTTCAATACCCGCGGCTGCGTAGCTTGTCAGCGCGCGCATCGCCTTCATCATGACAAGCCAGACGTGCTCCGGCTCCTGGATGCTTTGGGCCATAAAAAACCTGAATCTTCTAAAAGTATACGCCATCAACTATATTGACTTCAATATGATTAACGACATGATTCATGGTCGTCACCGAAAGGAAACCCTTATGAGAACCGTGTCTGCAATCGCCCGCTATCTGGCGGGCGTAATCTTTCTTGTTTTCGGCCTGAACGGCTTCCTGAACTTCATTCCCCTGCCGCCGCCGGGAGGCATCGCGGGACAGTTCATGAGCGCGCTGTATGCCACACACTATCTTTGGGTGATCTTCGCATTTCAACTCGTCGCTGGGGTGCTTCTGCTGGTCAACCGCTACGTGCCGTTGGCGGTGGCCATGCTAGCGCCGGTGATCGTCAATATTCTTTCGTTCCATGTTTTGATGGCCCCGAGCGGGCTTCCGATGGCCCTCTTCGTTGCTGTACTGTGGGCGGTGATCTTCGTCGACGTACGACCGGCGTTCGCTGCATTGTTCCAGGCCCGAGTCCACGCCCGCGCCTGATCACCAGGGATGTAGTTCGGCACTGAAAGTAAGGACGGCAATAAGGATAAACCATGGCAAACGATCGAACGATTCTCATCACCGGAGTGACAGGCCAACAAGGCGGAGCGGTGGCGCAGGCGCTGCGGGGCACGGGTTTCCATCTGCGCGGCCTGACGCGCAAGCCGGAAAGCGAGCCGGCGGCGGCGCTGGCGCGCCAGGGCGTCGACATCGTCAAAGGTGATCTTGACGACGACGCGACGCTGCGCCCTGCACTGGCCGGCGCGTGGGGCGTCTTCGGCATGCAGAACGCGGGGGAGGCGGGCGTCGAGCGGGAAGAGGCTCAGGGCAAGCGTCTTGCGACGCTGGCGCGCGAGGCCGGCGTCGAACACTATGTCTACACATCCGTGGGATCGGCGCACAAGCGGACGGGCGTCCCGCACTTCGACAACAAGTGGCGCATCGAGGAAACCGTGCGCGGCCTCCGCTTCCCCTCGCATGTGATCCTGCGTCCGGTGTTCTTCATGGAGAACCTGGTGGCGCCTTTCAGTCTCCAGGGCTCCACGTTGACCTGGGCGCTCGGGCCAGGCACGAAGTTGCAGATGATTGCGGTGGAAGACATTGGCTGGTTCGGCGCGCGCGCGTTCACCGACGCCCAGGCCTTGAACCGCCGCGAAATCGACCTCGCCGGTGATGTACGAACGATGCGGGAAGCGGCGGAGCTCCTGACGGAGGCGCTGGGCCGGCCGATTGCGTTCGCGCAGACACCAATCGAACCGGTCCGGCAGTACAGCAAGGAGATGGCGTTGATGCTCGAATGGTTCGAGCGCGTCGGCTACTGCGCAGACATCGCCGGCCTGGAACGGGAGTTCGGCCGAACGCTGACGAATCTCCCCGACTGGGCGCGCCGCCACGCCCGGCCAGATGGGCGCTGAAACGAGAGAGCTTGCTCAGACTTGAGGAGGGATCGCATGAAAGCTGTCAGATTGCAGGAATACGGTGGGCAGTTAGAGTTTCACGATGTACCGGCGCCGACAATTGCCCGCGACGAGGTTTTGGTCAAGACCAGAAGTACCGCCGTCAATCATCTGGATCTTGTGGAGGCTTCCGGATCGGCAAGGCAGATACTCCCGATCGACCTGCCGTGGATACCGGGTCATGAGTTTTCCGGGGTCGTCGAACAGATTGGCAGTGATGTCGCGGCATGGGCGGAAGGTGATGCCGTGTTCGGTACCACCACCGGAGTGGGCGCGTACGCCGAGTACGTGGCTGTCAAGGCGGCGGCCATCGCGAGGAAACCATCCAACCTCTCGTTTGAGGAGGCGGCATCAGTGCCGGTGGCCTCCCAAACTGCATGGCAGGGAATTTTCACCCACGGTCACCTGGAAAAGGGACAAACGATCCTGGTTCATGGCGGCGCGGCGTTCGTAGTGATGTTGCAGACCGCCCACTTCACGAATCTCCACCACAGCACCCTCTGCTGGAGGCTGTATTCTTCGGGACTGCGGTGTGTCTTTGTCTCTGGCAACCGGAGCGCCGTAGACAATCCTACATCGACCGAGCGGATCTCGTGGGCAAAAGGAACCAACGGGCTCTCTCGTCGCAGAGAGCCCCGTTCTTCCCCCACTGCCTGTGCACGATCCGCGGCGATTTGGTCTGGCAAAGTTACACGCTCGGTAAATCCGTGTGCGCCGCAGTACAGTATTGTTCAACGTTCGTCAGCGTCAGACGACATTTTGGCTACGCACAGGGGTCTTGTCCAATTGAATGGACACTTTTTGTCATCCCAAACGTGGGTTCGCAACGCCGTCCCAAGATGGTGGGGGAGATTATCGCTAGTCGAAGTAGGTGTACGGAACAGCACGATTACTTAACGCTATCGTAACTTGGCGCAGTCGCGTCAAAAGCTATCGCGCGATCATCCCCGGTATGATCGGAGTTTCACTGCCGTGGAAGACCGTAAGGAGAAGGCACGGGATGGGCCTTCAGATCTTTGAACCTGGCTAAGACTTGTTCCGCTGCCAGATTCTTGTCGGATTTCCTGTAATAACGGGCCAGCAGGTAATATGCATCGGTATATCCGGGGTCGAGGCGCACGGCCTCGATCAGCGCCTTCTCGATTTCGGGAAAGGTTCCTTTGTGAGAAAGAGCACGTGCGTACTCGTAGTAGGCCTTGGGGCAAGTCGGATCATTGTGGATAGCCTGGGACAGGCAGTCAATAGCCGCATCCAGGTCTCCTGCATCGGCCAACTGCCTCCCCAAATCAGCGAAGGGCCAGGCATAGCGGATCTGTTTGCTTTCGATGATTCGGATGGCGGCGAGAAATTCCGCCTGGGCGCGGTCCGTGTCATTGCTCATCTGATAAACCAGTCCGGCATAGTAGTGCGCTTTGTAGTGCTCGGGCTGGATTTCAAGGACCTTCTGGAAGTTGGTTAAAGCCTGCCGGTACTGCTTGGTCTCGTAGAGATAGCGAGCCAGCAGATATTCTGCTTCGGCGTCTCGCGGATTCCTCTCTAAGACGAAATGGATGTGGGCTTCGAACTGGTCCGTCCGCTTGAGCAAGTACTCCGCCAGAGCAAGCACCTTGTAAATCTCAAGCCGGTTATCGCCGCGATCGAGACAGAGACTGGCGAATTCGTAGGCGGATGCGGGATCACCTTTCCGCAGGGCTACGTGGGCCAACAGATAGATGGGTTCGGTCTCCTCCGGAAACTGATCTCTGAGGATCTTGGCCTGACTCTCGGCATCCGCCCACCTTGCCATTCGGATCAACACGTCAACGAGCGCCAGCCGCGCCTGTTTGTTGGTTGCCTCCCGGGATAACACCCGCTCGAGGCTCACGCGCGCGCTCTCGAGGTCACCCTGTTCGGGGGCAGCTCGGGCACGCACCATCAATTGAACCATGGAGGGCTCTTGGCCCAGCGCTTGTACTGGAACCGGCAAGAGCTGTGTCCCTGCCTCCGCGCACACAGAACCCGTCAGGAGGAACAGCAGCCGAATTGTTGTCATGCGACGCAAAGTGCTTAACCTCAGAAACGTATACGTCCCGTGAACTGGAATTGCCGCTGGCCGCTGACATTGAGGATCTTTCCGAAAACGGAACTCGCCAGGTCGGTCACAGGATCGTTTCGCGTCGTGCGGTTGAATGGGTTCGCCGCATCGGCGCGCAATTCAAACGTGAAGTTTTCCCGAATATGGAACAGCTTTTGCAGCCCGGCAGTTTCGCTCGCCTGGTACGGACCGAAAACGTCCAAGACGCGTGGTGTGTTGCCTATGCGAAATGGCACGCCACCTGCAGTCGCAGGCGGGCTCGTGAAGGAATTGGGATTGATCCATGTCGTGCCGTTCGCCAGGTCATACCCGCCCGATTTCTGATAGACGGGAACACCCGTGACGCGATCGGGCCGGAATACATCTGTAAAAATTGCGCCCGCGTTCAAGTTGGAATCGACGAACTGGAGTGGATCTCCGGAGCGGTAATGCTGGATCGCGGTCAGCGTCCAGCCGCCGATGATTGTGTCCACAATGCCGCCGTGGTTCATGAAGTGCTTCCCTTTGCCGACAGGGATCTCCCAGATCCAGGTCAGCTTCAGATCATGCGGATAACTGAACGACGTGACGGACTTCTCAGTCTTTCGATTATTAAAATCCTGATAGTTGTAGTTATACCCGGCGCCATCGCCGACATCGCTGATCATCTTGCTGTAGGTGTACGCAACGATAAACCCAAGGCCGCCCTTCGTTGGCCGCTTCCGAAGCTGCACCTGTAATGCGTTGTAATTCGACATGCCAACGTTGTACCCGGTAAGGTCCACACCTGTGTATTGCGGGTAGGGACGCAGGCCCTGGGCCACAGTACCTGTAAAGTCAGGATATGGCTTGGGTATATTCGGATGCTGGCTGATATCGTCCAGGAGGGCGTCTCCGAGAGACAAATATGAAGTCGGGGTCATGTCAAAGAGGCAGGGCAGGTGGCAATTTCCTGCAGGCGATCCCGTCGGCAAGCGCGTGGCTTTGACCCCGACATAGTCCACCTCAAGAGATGTCTCTTTTCCGAGGTCGCGTTGAACTCCAAAATTCCAGTGTTGTATATAGGCCTGGCGAATGCTATCCGGCAGCGTGTAGCTGATCGAACTGCCGTTAAGTTGCGTGGGATCCTTGTCGGGTAACTGTGTGGATCTGGGAGGTGGCATGCCATTGTCCCAATAGAGCACGGGCGCAAAAGCATTGTTCACCTGGCTTCGGTTCAGATCGACAAAAGATTGCAGCCCATAGGCGTCGGTGTAGCCGTATCCCCAGGCAATTGGGGGATTATAAGTGACGCTATAACTCGCGCGTACGACTGTCTTGGAGTTCATCATGTATGCAATTCCAAGGTTAGGGGCAAATTCTTTGTAGTAGGTATTCTGGAAAGATTGGCGGTGCTGGTCGGCAAGAAATACTAGCGAACCATGGAAGCCATCGGCACCAGGATTAGGTGTGTTGGGATCAAAACCGGACGTATAATTGTGCGTCTCGTAGCGTGGTCTGGGAATTTCCCAGCGTAGGCCAGTAGTTATAGTCAGCTTTCTGGTTAGCTTGATCTGATCCTGAAAATAAGGCGTGGCGTAATTGTTCACGAAGACTGGCCCCAGTTGCGCGGCGGTACTATTCGCTGTATAGACGGCGCCCAGTAGAAAGCTGGCGAATGGGTTTCCCGTATCAGAGAAGCCTGGTAACTCCGTTGAAAGCTCGTCAAAGTTGAAGGTTCCCGACTGGTTGGACAGAGGCGGCGCGCCGTAAAAGTAATGATGGAACTCAAGGCCGGCTTGAAATGTATGTTTACCGTGTATCTTGGTGAAGTCATCCTTGATGACCCAGCTCCCACTTGCTGGCCCACCCCCGCTGCAGTCGCCAAACGGTTGCAACGGAATTCCGTTTGTGCCGTTGAAGTTAATGGATGGGAAGCAGTCGGGTTTTACTCCCTGTAGCCCAATCTTGGTCGGCCAATTACCGCCAAGAGAAATTGAAAACTGGGGAACGGCGATACTGTTCCAGCCGAAGCCAATGTGGTTCAAGGTTGTCGGAGTGATGGTCCAATCTTCTGACACGCGAATCAAGCGCGGCAAATCCCGCTCTGTATGCTCCCGGGTCAAGGGGTTCGTGAGATCTTTGAAGAATCCGCCGGCGTAGGCAATATCATTCGGGTGCCGCCCCTCCAGATAGTAACCACTCATCCTGTGCTTTTCAGTAAAGATGTAATCGATTTTTGCCGAACCCTGATCGAAGCCATAGTGGCCGCCATTGAGTAGCACATAGTTATTGAGGACACCGGAAAGCTCCGGCTGGGGAATCAACGGAAGGATGTTCTTGCTAACGGTGCTAAAACGTGCCGGATCGATCATGTTGATATGTCCTTGGAACGTAAACGGGTCGAGCACCAAGTTCCCGTTCACCGTTCGGGCGGTTGACGGATCGAAGATTTCCCCGCTGTACACTGGGCGGCCGAGGGCGTCGGTTCCCTCCTGCGCACCCAGCATATTCGTGAAATCGCCCTGCCTCCAGGCTGTTGCCGGAAGGGTGGCGTAGTTTCCCGGATTGAAAATGCTCTCCCGCTCCCGTTCGTACGTAGCAAAGAAGAAGGCTTTGTTTTTGCGGATGGGGCCGGAGAACGCTCCGCCGAAGTTGTTTTGATTGAATCTGCCCTTACCCGTGCCGAAGGCGTTGGCCTCGGCGCCAGCCGACTCGAAAAGGCTATTCCCGTTGATTTCAAACACGCTTCCATGAAACGCGTTGCCACCAGACTTTACAGAGAGATTGATGACGGCGCTTCCCGCGCCAGCATAGTTCGCGCCGATGTCGCCAGTCACCAAACTAAATTCGCTGATCGATTCAGCACTCGGGGTGAGATCGGTAGTGCCGCCGGCCAGATAATTCCGCTCGATAGCGATACCCTCCACCTGCGCTTCAAAGCTGAACGTTTGCCCTCCATTGATCGCGCCCTGAAAGGTCCCGCCGGTTGTACCCGGCAGACTGTTAAAGACGAACGACGTAGGCTGCCGTTGCTGGCTGTCGAGCAGTATTGGCCAGGTTTCAAATTCCTTGGGGGTCACGTCGGTCGTGATCTCTGCCGTGGTCTGCAGATGCTCCGCCGACCCCTCCACGGTGACAGTCTGGCTGGCTGCGCCGACCTCGAGCACCACGTCGACATCCACCGTTGTGCCAACGGCTACCCGCACGCTCTCGATCGCGGCTTGCTTGAAACCAGCCTTGCTACAGTTGACGTTGTAATTCCCAGGTGGCAACGAAGGGACACGGTATGTCCCAGTTCCCGTACTAGTGGTCGTGTACTTGACGTTGGTAGCCGCGTTCATCGCGACGACCTCCACTCCAGGGACCACGGCTCCGGTTGGATCGGTCACGGTCCCTGTGATAGCGCCACGATCGGTTTGCGGCCAAGCCACGGGAGCCACCAGCAAGCACACGAACTGTAGAGAAATGCCGGCGATGCCTCGCCGTCTCGTCGGGTTGCCGAACAATAATAACGGGAATTCCTGGGACATGATTCCCCCTCGGCGGCGGTTCCGCGCTCATGTCTTCAGCGTTTCTTGACCCTTAAGATTAGCGATCATGCTATGGCAGCCGTCGTGCATTGTCAATCAAAATCGGTTACGGGCTGGGCAATTTGTCTAATAGGCTGAACCGCGTAATGCTGGGGTCGTTTGCAGACGACAGTTACTTTCCTGAGGTTTAGATCTTAACGGGAATGAAATCCAGCGCCTTGGAAATAATCAACGCGATTGGTTGAACGAGTTAACTCTTCTGTGTTGATTGCTTGTTTCAAACGTAAGTTTCGTCACATCCGCTCTCTTCAAATCCTTATCACTTCGTCGAGGTTTCCATTCGATTGATTTCTGTGCGGGCTGCTTGGAATTAAGGGTCGGCTAACCGGTGATCAGTTGCCGAAGGATTTTCCTGGGTGGCAACGGTCCTGAAACCTGACGACCAAAGGCGTAATCCTGAAATTCCTGAAGGATTCTTTTGCCCTGGGCCACAAAGCGGCTTCTATGTTGATGCTGAGAACATGCTGCAGCCGCCGGAGCACAGCAAATCGACCCGCCTGCGCCTGGCCGTCTTTGGCGTCGAACACGCCTATGATCACTACGGGCAGATCGTGGAATACCTGCGCATGAACGGCATGGTCCCGCCCGCCAGCCGGTAGTCCGACTGATCAAGGGCCGTGTTCGGGTCGCCCTTAGCCTTCATCAGTCCTTCATCATTTGAGCGGTTCTGGCGTGCGCTTTTTTGGCGGCCTTCTTTTGCTTCAGTGGCAACAGGTTCTTATGCTTCTTCGCCAGTCTTGGTAGTTTTGGTTTCGCAGGTGTGGCGACACCCACCGCCGCTGCTATCTTTCCGGCGGCTGCTCCGATGGTCTTGGCGGCCGTGACCAGAACGGGCGATTCTTCCGTCTTCTTTTTCTTTGCCATACCGTATGCTGATGGCCTCAAGCACATCACGAACGCATCGCTGATGACTGCGCTCACCGTTGCAAACTTGTGCCGCCTTCTCATTCGGACCGAGCCCCTCCAGGAGGACAACTAAATGAGTCACGCGAGCCGTTGCTTACCAGCCTTCTTCGCGGTGGCCCATCTCTTCTTCATAGCCAGCGCCAGCCGCTTCCGGCCAGCGTCGCTCAACTTACCGCGACGCGAGCGGGACGGAACTGCGACCCGTCTTGGTGTTCCTGCCTGGGCCGCTCTCTTGGCCGCCCAGCGTCGCTGAGTAGCTTCGATGATCCGTCTGCGACCCTCTGGGCTTAAGTGCCTCTTTTTCGTTTTGCTCTCAGCCACATCTGGGCCTGTGCCGGGAGAACCGGTTATCTCTCGTAGCGCAGATATGGCGCGATCGAAGGCAGATCGCTGCTTTTCAAGTTGAGAAGTGACATTCTCGACGTCGTTCACTCAGTCTAGCCGGGATGCGTTCGAAGAGGTGCTCGGGGGTATGGCGCGTGCGGGACTCGTGAGGCTATTGGACGCCGTTTTCGAGAAGAACGGCAAACAGATCCCTATCGCAAGGTGAGCCTCACCCGCACTGCCCTATCTGTCGACGAGAAAACACCCATCGATTTCATCATGAAGGACACGGCAGCCGATCCTCCAGACCTTCTTCATACTGCCGCCACGTTACCCCGTCCACTCCCGGCGCAGCCTTCCGCTGTAAGGCTTGAAAGCTGGCTCGGAGCAGATCCTGAGTTACGTGGTGCAGCAAAGTGGTGAACTGCTCTTTCTTCCTTTCCCTAGCTGCTTGACGCACACCCTTCAGGCCCTGGGACACGCCGCGCCCGTCCTGTGCCGGTGGCGTGTGTACCTGACTGGTGTTCTCCTTGGTTCGCACCCTTCCCTCCATCCCCTCCGCGGCTTGGGCCTGTTGCTCCGTTGCTTTGTTCGGTGACTTTATTGGTACTTCGATGCGATCCGACTCCTCATCGCCGTTCATGCCGGTATTACGGCCTAAGCCTTTTCCGGCCGGACTGCCCGTTGAAAGCGGCGGTCAGCAATGAGGTCTCCCGGTTCTCGTGCATGTTGTTTCTCAGCGTGCATGGGGTCTGCGACTACGTGGGACCGCTATCGAACTCGCGTTTTCGTCCGTTCGCGTGTGGCCTTCCCCTTCTGTCCACAGGGTCGGCGTCCCAGTTGCGTTCTCGAAGCTCAATACCCAGCCCGCTGATACCTCTGTCTACGCTTCGGCTCACACCTCGCGATGGGAGCCGCAAGACTCGAGGCCAGGTGGTTCGCTACTCCTTTCCTGTAGGACTCTTTCATTCCCTACTACATGCCGGTTTATCCCGGCGCTCGGACAGTGCGCCTCGTTATCTGTTGCGTGATCGTGACCAGATTTTCGGCAAGGACTTCGTCGACCAGGTGAAGGCCCTGGGTATCAAACAAGTGTTATCGGCACCGCGATCTCCGTGGCAAAGGGCCTACGTCGAACGGCTCATCGGGTCCATTCGCCGCGAGTGCCTGGATCATGTCATCGTATTCGGCGAACGCTCTCTGCATCATGCGCTCGCGTCGTACACTTCCTATTACCATAATTGGCGCACTCACCTGTCGCTCGGCAAGGACGCCCCGCGATCGCGACGAATACAGTCTTCTGCAAAAGGTAAGGTGGTCGAGATTCGCGAAGTCGGTGGTCTGCACCATCATTACGAACGCCGGGCCGCCTAACCCCATCCATCACGCGCCAGCACTGGATCGAGTGCCTGCAGAAGATCCGCAGGCTTCGCGTGGTAGTGCGCCGACACCGCGATCTATGTACCACTCGGCACCTTGACGAGTCCTCTCAATAGACGAGCCAACTCACATGCTTTTGCCCTCGCTCGTACTTTTGGTTTTTTTGTAGGCACAATCTGACGCCTGATCAGATTCCGGTCATTCTATTCCACCTGAGCAACCGGGACCGCCTCATTGTCCGCATGTTCCTTGTCCTGGGACTGCGACCTGGAGAACTGTTTGCGTTGCGCTGGAACGACAAGGGCCAAAACAGCTTGCGCATCGACAGTAGCATCACGGACGGCATCGAGGTTGAGACGAAGACCGAAGGCAGCGACGCTGCCGTGTGGCTGCCCGTCTCTATTGAGACGGAGCTCGAATGGTGGCGCTCGGCGGTTGCGGATCCACGTCCGGAAGCCTTCATTTTCCCTTCGTTGCGGGGCTCCGCCATCAACACGAACAACTTCCTGTTCCGTGTCCTCAAGGAAGCGGCCAAGAAAGCGGGCGTTGAAGGTGTTACGCACCAGATGTTGCGCCGAACCTGCTCCACCTATATGGCCCAGCTCACCACCGTGAAAGATGTGCAAGCGCATCTGCGGCACAGCTCAGCGAAGACGACGCTAGAGCACTACATCAAGTCAGTTCCTGAGAGTGTGCGCGTAGCCGTCGAATCACTTGATCACCTGTTGAAAAAGCTGCCAGCAGATCAAAGAAAACCCGCGAATTGAACCCAAGTTTGGAGAGAGGTAGTAGCTAAGTGCTTGATTCAATGGAGCCACCCGCCGGGATCGAACCGGCGACCTGCTGATGACGAAGAATATTCGCGGGCTCCAACCGCTCCATTGATTCTATACCGATGTGCCTGATATCAACAACTTGGGGAAGCCGCTTTCGCTCAAATGGCAACTTCCGACGCCCCAAACAGATGGGGTTTTGGCACAGTTTCCGCACAGGTGGAATTCAACGAGTTAGCGAACAGTCTTGGACGCATCCGAGCAACGCTCTTGGTGTTTGATCTCTAAACGATTTCACTGGTTGCACGCAAATCGAGAAGCCAACGTCACTCACCCGCTTTGCCAGGCAATGAAGTTTGCTCTCTCCACTTATTACAAACCGTCCACCACACAAACCCACGAACATTCCGGTGGGCCGCTAAGTGCTTCTCTGAGTCGTTCGGTGGCGACTCTTTTCATCACGAGCAAACTCTTGGGTGCCAGTCATTCGGATTCGCTGACCGCCTGGTCCCGAATCAGGGGAACCCCGCTATCTCCTTGTCTTGTTGATTTTAAGCACCAAAAGTTCACTCGTGGGTGGGCAATTGGGTGGGTAGTTGTCGTTCGCAGACAGTGCTGACGAACTCCTGGCGCTGTTCTCGCTCGAAACGGTTCAATGCGGAACTGACGGCAAGCGGGCGATGAAGACATCGCGGCGTGGGATGTGTTGGTGGGCGTGGAATGCCCGCGCCCGTCCTGCCGCCAGCCACTGCCGCATTCGGATCGCAGCCTCCGGTTTTAAATCCGCTTATACCGACAGCCAAGCCTGCGCGGCAACCACTAGCGCTTCCACGCCTGTCTCTAAAGTGGGATGAATTACCGGTGCGAAGCGGGGGTTGTGATTCGTAGGGAGGTCGCCAATCTTGCCCTCCTTCTTCGCTTTCGCGTAGATGTCGGGATCGGTACCGCCGACAAACCAGAAGACCGAGGGCGCCCCCCACTCGGCTCCGAACGATCCGAAATCCTCGCTGGCCGTTGTCGGTCCGGTCTCCTGTACACGATCAGTAGAAAAGTACCGGCGAAACGCATCGCCTACTCGCTTGGCAGCCTCGGGGTCGTTCGTGACAAGAGAATAATGGTCCAGAGGCGTGATCTCTGGCTTCTTAAGGGCGCCTGAGGCTTCAGCTTCCGCATTGACAATGCGCTCGATCGCCGCAAGCACCCGTTTGCGGACGGCCTCGTCAAACGTGCGCACGTTCAGTTTGATGATTGCCTCGTCTGGGATGACGTTTTCCTTCGTGCCGGCCTGCAACGAACCGATTGTGACCACCGCCGCGTCGGTTGCCGCAATTTCACGGGAGACGATCGTTTGAAGACGAAGCACAGTCGCAGCCGCCATTACGACAGGGTCAATGCTGGCCTGAGGCATCGACCCATGAGCGCCCCGTCCGAACATTCGGATCTGCAGGCTATCGCCCGCGGAGGTCACGACTCCAGCTCTCGAGCTCAGTACGCCAGCGTACCCGACCATAACGTGTTGTCCGAGCACGGCATCAGGTTTGAGAAAATGCTTGAAAAGGCCATCATCGATCATCGCCTGAGCGCCTTGCGCCGTCTCCTCTGCCGGTTGAAACACAGGCATCAGCGTCCCGCGCCACGCGTCCCGATTTCGTGCCAACAAGGTAGTGGCGCCTACGAGCCAGGTCACGTGCATGTCGTGGCCGCAGGCGTGCATGACAGGTACGGTTTTGCCGTCCCGGTCGGTCGAGGTAATGTTGCTGGCATAGGGCAGGCCGGTCGCTTCCTTCACTGGAAGTGCGTCCATGTCAGCGCGCAGCATGATCGTTGGACCATCGCCGTTTCGCAATAGACCCACAACCCCGGTCTTGCCAACTCCGGCTGTCACCTCATAGCCGGCTGTGCGGAGGCGGTCCGCCGCAATTTGCGCTGTCCGACTCTCCTGCATGGACAGCTCCGGATGAGCGTGAAGATCTTTGTAGACGGACTCCAGGTCGCCAAGGAGGCCATCGAGATTCGCAAGTACTCTTGCGGAGCCCTTCTGCGTTTCTTTGTCCATAATGCGAGGCGCTCGTTTCGCGCTTATTCATCCTACGCCTTTCCAAGGCATTTGAACTGTCAAATCGTTACATTCGCAGGAACGCCATTCTGCCCGACGCCGTCGTCCGCCCGGATAGAAATAGCACATGAGGACACACGCTCTGCTGAGCCGGAGCCCCCTTCCACTCCTGTGGCCACCCCTTCGGGCCCAAAACGAGCGCAGCACGCGCGAGGCACGCTGTCTCGTGATCGAGGCGGCGCTGGCACATCCCCGCCGAATACGTGACCCTTCGCCCGAGTTTGCCGACGTCGACGGAGATATTGCGCGACATTACGAGGCGCGCCTTGCGAGCCTGCAATCCGGTCACGCCGAGCCGGATCACGAGCAGGTCAGATGGAAAGCTCGATATTTTGACGTGTCCCACCAATTGTTGAATATCGAACAGGAGACTGCCCTGCGGCTTCGAAGAGAAGGACGTATCAGCAGCGAAGCGCTCAGGGAAATCCAGAGGGATCTTGATCTGAGTGTGATTCGCCTCAATATACTCCAGCGTTCTACACTTGCAGTCATGCGGCGGCAGTAACACTGCAGAGGACAGAAGATCTATAGTCGAAGGAATGGGAAGGCTGCCATGAACAGCTTCGAAACCTTCATGTTTTGTGCTTGCCTGGTGCTCTCCGTCGCGAGTACCGCTTGTTCGGAACATTCTAAACGTGCTGGAACAAAGTCTCTGGCACCGGCTGATATGAGGTCGATTACCAACATCGACGAGCGGTTTCAGTCCTATAACGTTGAAATGGTGGAAGTGACCGGCGGGCGATTCTGGAAGCCTTACAAGGACATCGCCGAACTGCTCAAAGCCCAGGATAAGCGCAATTCAGAGAGCGGCAGCGATGTCCCGGCCGGCATGGATACGGGACTCTCTACCAGCAACGTCCGCCAATCGATCTGTCCAATACCCGTATACGTAAACTGGCTGCCGCCCTGGGCCCATCGTATCTGCGGGTAAGCGGCACGTGGGCGAATACGACATATTTTCACGATTCCGACAACCCTGTTCCCCAAACGCCTCCAAGAGGTTTTAGCGGAGTATTGACGCGGCAGGAATGGAAGGGTGTCATCGACTTCGCCCAAGCGGTCAATGCGAAGCTCGTCACCTCATTCGCTACCAGTCCGGGAACTCGTGATGCGGCCAGAGTATGGACACCCGCTCAGGCTACGCGGCTTCTCGTTTACACGAAATCGGTTGGCGGCAGCATCGCAGCGGCCGAATACATGAACGAACCCACGTACGCCGCAATGAGCAGCGCCCCGGCGGGCTATGACGCCGCCGCTTACGGTCGGGACATCCGCGTATTTGTTCCGTTTATGAAGAAGAACTCTCCAGAGACGATCATTCTGGGACCGGGCGGCGTTGGCGAGGGAATACCGTTGGCGCCGATCGGCCTCGCGGGAACTCAACTGAAATCCGAAGACCTGCTCACGGCCACCGGACCGGTATTCGATGCGTTCTCCTACCATTCCTACGGTGCGACGTCTCAGCGGTGTGCGAGCATGGGACCTGCCTCGCAAACGACTGCGCAAGCGGCACTCTCTGACGATGTTCTCTCGCGAGCAGACAAAATTGAGGAATTCTACGCGGGACTTCGCGACAAATACGAACCTGGAAAGGCGCTGTGGCTGACCGAGACAGCAGATGCAGCATGTGGCGGAAATCCATGGGCCTCCACATTTCTGGACACCTTCCGATACCTCGATCAACTGGGCCGTCTTGCGAAACGCGGCTTGCGGGTACACATGCACAACACACTCGCTTCGAGCGACTATGGCCTGCTCGACGACGCCACACTAATACCGCGCCCAAATTACTGGGCAGCTCTGATGTGGCGGAAGTTCATGGGGACCACAGTGTTGGATGCAGGTGCGCCGCCCGTGCCGAGTTTGCATCTTTACGCCCACTGCCTGCGCGGCCAACCGGGCGGTGTGGCACTTCTGGCCATTAATACGGACCATGGAACGTCACAGATGATCGAAATTGACATGGGGGCAGAGCGATATACACTAACAGCGCAGAAGCTTGAGGACACCAACGTTGAATTGAACGGGAGCGAATTGAAGCTGGGCCCGGGCGATGTTCTTCCGGAGTTAAGAAACGTTTCGGTTCCCGCCGGGAAGATTACATTTAGCCCAGCCAGCATTACATTCCTGGCTTTTCCCACAGCTAACAACGGAACTTGCCGGTAATTCATCAGGGCTCTTCGAGGGAAACACGGAAATAGATGATCACCGGCCACGCTTCCCCCGTCGCTGGAATAAGGCATTCCAGTGCGAACGTATTCCTACGACGACGGTGACTAAACCCTGCGTCCTGGCTCTTTCACCTAAAAACGGATGAGCGCAAGACCAGAATCCGGGTCGATGCGCTTCTGGAGATGAACCGGGCTCTCCGTCAGAACAAGTTCGCACGTAGGACGTACCCGCGCTTCGATAAGATGCCCGCCGTGGGCCGTACCGTCCCTACGGCCCACGATCATATGAGCATGTATGGTGGCGCTGAATTCTCGAGCGCAACATCGCCGATCTACGACAGCAACTCGATTTGTTCGTTGAGTTCAACGGCAAGCTCGTACTGCTTGGTTTCCCAGTTGAACCACTCGAGTTTTGCGCTCGATAGCGCACCGATTGCCTTGAAACTGCTTCCGGACAGCTTGTTCTTAACAGCAAATTCTTTGAGTCCTGTAAGAAGTTCATCTCCCGTTTCGAAAATCACGACGAGGGTCTTCGGTTGTTCTGCTATCTGCCTAGTAAGCATGTTGTCTGCTCAGCTCCTTGCTGTCAATCGATCGGTCCGCCTTTTCGGTTTGTACCGGGATCGGGAGCCACTTCAATGCGTTTCTCAGAATGGCCGGCCTGGCCGTCGCTGTGCTCACTCGTTATCGAGATATTCCTGTGGCACGTCGTCCTCCGGGAATTCTCTCGTCGTAACTTCCGCCACATCCGGGTCAGGTGCGTTCTCGACACCGCTAACGACGCCCGCCTCGAAGGACTGTCCTTCTTCGAGGAGTTCTTCGACACTCTCCGAATCCGCCTCGGCGGCATCTGGTATTCCCTGGTTATCTCCAGATTGCCCAGCCGCTTCAGCTTCGAAATCGCGGTCCACTTTGTTGTGAGGCATGAAACGATTGTAGGTCTTTCTAAGGTCAGGCGAACGCAGATGAGCGGAAAGTCCGAACGCAAGCGCGGGACCACACTGTAAAATTTGTGGAGGAGGCTTTATGTCCCTCAGGCCCGTCAAGAAGCTCAGCAAATCGAAGCCGACACTCGAGGGCGCGGGAGTTCATTTGCGCCGCGCCTTCGGTTTCGGAAATACCTCCGATTTCGACCCCTTCCTGCTCCTGGACGATTTTCGGAACGATGTACCGGAAGATTATCTGGCCGGGTTCCCATGGCACCCCCATCGGGGCATCGAAACAATCACTTACGTCCTCGCCGGAACCGTTGATCACGGCGATAGCATGGGAAACCACGGCGCAATTACCGCCGGTGACGTGCAGTGGATGACAGCGGGAAAAGGGATCATTCATCAGGAGATGCCGAAGGGCGATCAGGATGGCCGGATGCACGGTTTCCAGCTATGGGCGAACCTGCCGTCGTCGCTCAAAATGACTGCTCCCCATTATCAAGAGGTGAAGGCGGCTGAGATCCCTCTGGTCAAAGACGATGACGGAACCGCCGTGCGCATCATCTGTGGAACCTTCTGGGGGAAGAAAGGGCCGGCCGATGGGATCGCGGCCCAGCCGATTTACCTGGATGTCTCGGTACCTGCCGGACGCAGGAAAACACTCCCTATCGAAACGGGGCGCCACGCCTTTGCTTACGTTTTCGCCGGGGCTGGAAAGTTTTGCAACGCCTCCGCTCCGCTCGCGGTTCCTACCGAAAGCGTGGGATGGTGGGACAAGACACCACCCTTACAGGCCGACAACCGGTCTCTCGTACTATTTGATAACGGTGATGAGGTTGTCGTTCAGGCGGGGGAGGATGGGATCCGTTTTCTGCTGGTGTCGGGTAAGCCAATCGAGGAGCCGGTCGCATGGTACGGGCCCATCGTTATGAATACTCAACAGGAGTTACAACAAGCGTTCGAAGAATTGAACGAAGGGACTTTCTTGAAGTAGGCGGGTTCTGATCGATTTCGCAGGACACCGCTGCGTCTCGCGCGGACATCACAGGCTATCAACTATGAACCAAGATCTCAGCGGGGCGACATCGCCGAACTTACACTCTGACGAATCGTCCGAATCCGGCGGCGAGCTTCGGAAAATAGACGCTTACTGGCGAGCCTGCAATTATCTCTCGTTGGGGATGCTCTACCTTTCTGGTAATCCGCTGCTGCGGGAGCCTCTGCAAGTGATACACATCAAGGAGCGTCTGATCGGCCATTGGGGCTCCGATCCGGGCCAGAGTTTTATCCGTGTCCATCTCAACCGGCTGATTAAGAAATACGATCTCAACATGATTTATGTTGCGGGCCCCGGCCACGGGGCGCCGGCTACTCTCGCGAACTCCTACCTGGAAGGCAGGTACTCCGAGGTCTATCGGGACATGTCCGAAAACGAAGGGGGGATGGCGCGATTCTTCAAACAGTTCTCATTTCCAGGCGGAATCGGCAGCCATTGCACTCCAGAAACACCAGGCTCGATTCACGAAGGGGGCGAACTGGGCTATAGTGTGTCCCACGCCTTCGGCGCTGCGTTTGACAATCCAGATCTTATCGCGGTCGTCGCGATCGGAGATGGTGAAGCCGAGACGGGGCCCCTGCTAGCATCTCTGCACTCCACAAAATTTCTGAATCCGGCTCGGGACGGCGCGGTTCTTCCTATCCTTCATCTGAACGGATTCAAAATAGCAAATCCCACCATCCTGGCCCGAATTGAATCGGACGAACTCCGCAGTCTTCTTTTCGGCTTTGGCTGGACGCCTTTCTTCGTCGAAGGAGACGATCCCGGGATCATGCACCGCGAAATGGCAGCCACTATGGAGGAGTGTGTTAGACGGATTCAAGCTGTTCAGCACGAGGTTCGCAGTGGCGGCACCGTCCAGCGGGTGCGCTGGCCATTCGTCATTCTGCGTACGCCGAAGGGATGGACAGCGCCAAAGCAACTGGACGGGCATAAGCTCGAAGGCTTCTGGCGCGCCCATCAGATTCCGATACCCGACGTTGCTACCAACCCGGAACACCTAAAGATCCTTGAAGACTGGTTGCGCAGCTACAAGCCGGAGGAACTATTCGACCGCGAGGGCAAGTTAGTTTCGGAACTCAGAGAACTGGCTCCGGTGGGAGACCGGCGCATCAGTGCCAATCCCCACGCAAACGGCGGCTTACTGCGAATCCCGCTTCAATTGCCGGACTTCCGGAACTACGCGGTCCCCGTAACCAGCCCCGGCGCATCCGAAACTGAGACAACCTTCATCCTCGGACAGTTTCTCCGCGACGTAATGCGTTCGAATATGAACAACTTCCGTGTTTTCGGGCCGGACGAAACAGCGTCCAATCGGCTCCAGGCGGTTTACGAGGTCACGAAGAAGACGTGGCTTGCCGCGTATCTGCCTGAGGATGCCGATGGCGGCGAATTATCGCTGGAAGGCCGTGTCATGGAAGTGCTCAGCGAACACACTCTGGAAGGTTGGGCCGAGGGTTATGTCTTAACTGGCCGTCACGCATTTTTCGCCTCTTATGAAGCGTTTTTTCACATTGTCGACTCCATGTTCAACCAGCACGCAAAGTGGCTGGAGAAGTGTAAGACCGAGGTGAAGTGGCGCGCCTCAATCCCGTCACTCAATCTCCTCGTCACCTCCACCGTTTGGCGCCAAGACCACAACGGCTTCACGCATCAGGATCCAGGTTTTCTGGACGTCGTGACGAACAAAATGCGACGGTAACCCGCATTTATTTGCCCCCTGACGTGAATTGCCTGTTGAGCACGGCGGACCATTGTTTGCGGAGCGTTGACTATGTGAATGTGATCGTCGCTGATAAGCAGACTCATCTGCAGTACCTCGATATGGACGCGGCGATCAAACACTGCGAAAAAGGCATCGGCGTCTGGTCGTGGGCGAGCAACGATCAAGGCTGCGAGCCCGACGTAGTGATAGCCAGCGCCGGAGACATCGTAACCATGGAGGCACTTGCCGCGACCGCCATTCTTCGCGAGAAGTTCCCCGATCTGAAGGTTCGTTCGTAAACGTGGTCGACCTGTTCAAGCTCCAACCGACGAGCGCCCACCCGCATGGGTTGTCGGACGCCGACTTCGATTCCTTATTTACAAAGAACAAGCCCATCGTCTTCAACTTCCATGGTTATGCAGCGCTGATTCACAAACTGTCCTACCGCCGGACCAATCATCAGAGCATGCACGTACACGGGTACACGGAGAAGGGAAACATCAACACTCCACTGGGATTGGTTATCAATAACCAGGTGGATCGGTTCAGCCTGGCAATGGACGTCATCGATCAGGTACCCCGGCTGCAGAGTTCCGGAGCACATGTGAAGGACTGGCTGCGGGATCAGATAGTGGAAAATTTAGCATACGCGGACGAACACGGCATCGACAAGCCCGAGATCCGGGACTGGAAGTGGGCGAACGCATAGCGGCAGCGCGAGCCGTCTGGCGCGGCGTACGCCTTAAAATGATCGTCGTGATCCAGACATTCCAGGATTGCAGTCGGCCATACGAGCGGACTTGTTCTTCTCAACACAAGGACGAAATCAAGCAGGACGGACGGGAACGGAAGACCTCCGAAGGGTCTATAATGCCTACGGCAATCCGCCCATATCGGAATACGTGGTGAGGTGATTATGGATCGGAGAAAGCTCATCGTAGGTAGTGCGGTCTCTGCGGCTGTCGCTACGAGACCGTACATCGCCGCTGGTCAAGATCAGCTGCTGGTCGGAAACGCGCAGCGACAGCCCCTGAGCTTCGGACACGAGGACGCGACTTCCCAAAAGTGGGCGGGAATCTCGCCAACCAGTCCACTCTTCGACGCGCCCTCGCCACGGCCTGTATCTTGTGCCTGTTCACTCTTGCTGGATGCTCTTCGCGCGCACGCGTCGCAGACGGCGACTGGATAACCTACAACCGCACGCTGCCTGGAGATCGGTTCTCGCCTCTCAAGGAAATCGACCGTTCCAACGTCGCCCAGCTGAAGGCGACCTGCACGTATACGCTGCCAGAGGTGTCCTCGCTTCAGACCGGTCCGCTTGTTGTTGACGGCACGATGTACTTGACGACTGACGAGGGGTCCTATGCGATCGATGCCAGCACATGCGCGGAGAAGTGGAAACAGCATCGGCACAGCGACACGCCAAGCATGCTGCTCGTGAACCGTGGATTCGCCTACACGAACGGGCGCCTGTTTCGAGGCACTTCGGACTCGCACGTGCTTGCGATGGGCCCGGCTGATGGCCACCAGATCTGGGACCACGTCCTTGACGTGAAGGGACCGGGCGTTTCGATACCGATGGCGCCGATCGCCGCGAACGGGCTAGTCTACGTCGGCAACGCCGGCGGTGATCAGGCCAATGTGACCGGCCACGTTTATGCCCTGGATGCCAAGGACGGTCACGTGGTGTGGAAGTTCGATGTGGTCCCGGAAACCGGACCGGCTCGAGCGACTTGGACCAATCCGAAGTATCCGATCTCCGGCGGTGCGTTCTGGACATCGTTCACCCTGGATGAACCCAACCGACTTCGACAGCGAACGGCGGACGGGCGACAACCTCTATACCGATTCGGTCATTGCGATCGACGCGACGAACGGACAGATGCTGGGCTACAACCAACTGGTCAAGCGGGACAACCACGACTGGGACGTCGACAGTCCACCTATGTTGGCGACGACACGCTCGGGCAAGCGGATTGTGGCGTCTGCGAACAAAGACGGTCTCCTCTCCATCCTCGATCGCTCCCGGGTGACCCGCGGCGCAACATCAGCCGATCTCACGGCGGTCCTTCCGCTCCTTTCGCAGACGCCGACGACCACTCGCGAGAACGTGGACGTGCCGCTCTCGCGCGATCATATGGTGCGCTTTTGCCCGGGAATCCAGGGCGGCGTCGAATGGAACGGCGGGGCGTTCAGTCCGGAGACGAATTCGCTCTTCGTTGCAGCGGTGGACTGGTGCGCGAACGTCCAGGTTAAGCGAGATGTCGAGGTCCCTGCTTCGGGAGGGCTTTGGCTCGGTAACGAGAACCCGTTTGCCGATATATTCGATCCGGCGGACAAGGTGAAGGGGTGGCAAGGATTTCCACACGAGCGTGCATTTACGTTCTGATACCTAATACTGCAATTGCCTGCGAGTTATTCTGGCCCGTCCCTTCCCCGCTACAATCGAACAAGCTCCAATGTCCACTCCCACCAAGGTCCCCGGCGTGCGCCAGTTCTTCTCCCGGCACGGAGCGCTCTCCAAGTGGCACCCGAATTACGAGTATCGCCCCGGCCAGCTCGAAATGGCTGAGGCCGTCGAAGCCGCGCTCGCCGACCGTAAGCATCTGATTGTCGAAGCCGGTACCGGCACCGGCAAAACGCTTGCTTATCTGGTCCCCGCCATCCTCTCCGGCAAACGCATTATCGTTTCCACTGGCACGAAAAACTTGCAGGAGCAGCTTTTCTTCAAAGACATCCCGTTTCTGCAGAAACACTTCCCGCGCCCCATCGAAGTCTGCTACATGAAGGGTCGCAACAACTACGCGTGCCGCCAGAAAATCTATGATGCCGAAAAAGATGCCGTCCTCGAGGGCTTCGAAGAAGTGGCCGACTTCCAGATCATCGAACAATGGGAGAAAACTACCGAGTTCGGCGATCGCGCGGAAATCAAAACGCTTCCGGAATCGAGCGCTGCCTGGAATAAGATCGACGCCCGCCGCGAACTCTGCTCCGGCCAAAAGTGCGCGCAGTTCGACCGCTGCTTCATCACGCTTATGCACCAGCGCGCCGCCCAAAGCGACATCATCATCGTCAACCATCACTTGTTTTTTGCCGATCTCGCCATCAAAGAGGAAGATGTTGCCGGCATCCTGCCCGAATATCACGCCGTAGTGTTGGACGAGGCCCACGAAATTGAAGACGTCGCTGGCCAGTACTTCGGCGTCCAGGTCAGCAACTACCGGTTCCAGGAGTTGCGTCGTGACATCGCCCGCATCTCCCGCCAGAAGCAATTTGGCTCCCAGGAACTCGACCGCATCATCGAACGCATGGAACAGTTGGCGGAGCATTTCTTCGGATCGTTCGGAAATACTCCAGGCCGCAGGGGGTTCGAGAACCGTGCCGCTTTTCTGGGAAACCACGCGGAAGACTACACGGATCTACTTGCAGTTCTTGAGCTTACGGCGTCTCATCTCAAGCTCTTGAAGAACCAGCCGGACGAGGTTAACCCGCTGATTCGCCGTACGTCGGAGTTAATACTCGCCTTGAAGTTCATCCTCGAATCGGACGACAGCGACTTCGTTTATTGGATCGAGCTTCGCGGCCGCGGCTGCTTTTTGCAAGCCACGCCCGTCGATGTCTCGGCACTTCTGGCAGGACGGCTTTTCGACAAATTGGATACCGTCGTTCTGACTTCGGCTACGCTCGCCGTAGCGGGAACCTTCGAGTTCGCTAAGCAACGCTTGGGCCTGCCGTATGCCCGCACGCTGATCGTTCCTGGCCACTTCGATTACGAGAAGCAGGCGCTCCTCTACGTCCCGCCGCATCTTCCCGATCCGCGCGATCCGGCGTTCACAAAAATGGCCTCGGAGGAGATCATCCTGCTGTTGCGACACAGCCGCGGCCGCGCCTTTGTTCTCTTCACCAGTTACCAGCAGATGCGCCTGATATACGACCGCGTTTCGCTGGAGGTCGAGTATCCCACGCTGATGCAGGGCACCGGCCCGCGCCACGCGCTGCTTGAAGAGTTCCGCGCCACACCGCACTGCGTGCTCTTCGCCACGGCGGCATTCTGGCAGGGCGTCGACGTGCCGGGCGATCAGTTGAGCTGCGTTATCATTGATAAGTTGCCGTTCGCGGTTCCCAGCGATCCGGTGGTCGACGCGCGCTTGCGCAAAGTTCGGGAGAACGGCGGCAATCCGTTTTACGATTACCAGATCCCGCAGGCCGCTATCGCTTTGAAGCAGGGGTTTGGGAGGCTGATCCGCAGCCGGTCGGACCGTGGGGTGTTGGTGCTGCTCGACAATCGCATCAGCAAGCAGCGTTACGGCCAGGTCTTTTTCGACAGCCTGCCCGACTACGGATTTACAACCAACATCGGCGACGTGGAGAAGTTTTTCAATGTTTAAAGTTTCAGTGGAAGAGACGTTCGCGGCCGGCCATGCCCTCCGCAATTACCACGGTAAGTGCGAGAACGTGCATGGGCACAACTACCGCGTAGCCATCACGGCGGAAGGCGAGGAATTGAACCCGGCGACGGGTTTGCTGGTAGACTTCGGCGACCTGAAACGGCTGATGCGCGCCGTCGTGGCGCGCCTGGATCATCAGTTCCTCAATGACCTGGCGCCCTTTGACGCCATCAACCCATCGGCTGAAAATATTGCCAAGTATTTTTACGATGAGATCAACGCCGGCCTTGCCCCTGGGCCGCGCATCCGCGAAGTGAAGATCTGGGAGACCGACATCACTTCGGCCACGTACCGGCCTACTCCGACCAATACGTAACCAGCAGCCCTTCGCCGGCCACGTCCATGTCAACGTAGTATTCGGAAAGGTTCAGGGCATCGGAATCCTGCTGCGATTCGAGAAAGAAGGAATCCGAGAAGCCGCCGGCCGAATTCGGCCACAGCACACGAATCACATTCACCAGGCTGGCCCGCACCATGCCAGCTTTGCCGACGTAGCCCTTGCCGGTAAGCCCTGGTATCACCTGAAAGAAGATCTTGGAAGCTCGGAGAGTGGTATTGCTGGAGAGCTGCACGAGCGTGCCGGGCGTGGCCACGTTGATTCTTCCAAGGGGGTTGGCGGTCATCAGGACTCCTCAACCGCATGTTGCCAGACGAACCCTGGGATGCGACGCGCACGCGCAGCTAAGTGACTGTTTTTGGGAAGGAAAAAGCTACAACCTGATTGGTGACCGAAAAATCAGCGCCCGTAGTATGCCGCGTTCTTGGGCGTGAAGTCGTTCCACTTCTCCGGCAGATCGTCGAGCGCGAAAATGGCCGATACCGGGCATACCGGGACGCACGCGCCGCAGTCGATGCACTCCACCGGGTCGATGTAAAGCATCTCGGCGGTGGCGAAATTGGGCTCGTCTTTCTTGGGGTGGATGCAATCCACCGGGCAGGCATCCACACACGCCGTGTCCTTGGTTCCAATGCAGGGTTCAGCAATAATGTATGCCATGAATGTCTTCCTGTGAAGCTAATACATAACACAAGCCGGGCCAAAAACACAAACTGTCGAGTGGCGCCAACGAATACGTTTTTTTATTGCGCCTCCTGCGGCTGTGGAGCACACTGGAGGTAATGTCCGCCAAAGTGCGCAAAGCCGTATTCCCCGCCGCGGGACTGGGTACCCGATTTCTTCCCGCCACCAAGGCCCAACCGAAAGAAATGTTGCCCCTGGTGGACAAACCGATCATCCAGTACGGCGTGGAAGAAGCGCTGCACTCGGGCATCCAGAACATCATCATCGTGACCGGCCGTGGAAAATCGGCCATCGAAGACCATTTCGATGTCAGCTTTGAGCTCGAATATCTGCTGGAGAGCCGCAACAAGAAGGACCTCCTGGCCATAGTTCGCAACGTCTCGGACATGATCAATGTCTCCTACGTCCGGCAGAAGGAGGCGCTCGGCCTGGGGCACGCCGTGCTACGGGCCAGAGAGTTGATCGGTGCGGAACCGTTTGCGGTGGTGCTGGCGGACGACGTGATCGATGCCGAAACCCCGGCCCTGCGCCAGCTGCTGGATGTGCATGAATTCTTCGTCGCGCCCGTCCTGGCGGTTATGGAAGTGCCGCGTGAAAAGATCTCGGCATATGGCGTGGTGGATGCCGAGGCAATCTCCCATAACGGCAGTAAGGACCGGGTATATCGCATCCGCGATCTAGTGGAAAAGCCAAAAGCCTCGGAAGCGCCGTCGAACCTGGCGATCATCGGCCGCTATGTGCTGACGCCCGAAATTTTCGATTCCCTCCAGGCCGTCGAGCCGGGAACCGGCTCGGAAATCCAGCTTACCGACGGCCTCAAGCACCTGCTGCACTCGCGGCCCATCTACGCTTACCGCTTTGAAGGCACGCGCTATGATGCCGGCGACAAATTGGGCTTTCTGAAAGCCACGGTCGAGTTCGCGCTGCGCCGCCACGATTTGGGCGGCCCCTTTCGCGAATACCTGAAAAGTTTGCAATTATAGTTAGCTTGACGTCCACGGAAAACAGCGCCCTGGCTGCGCTCATTTTGGATACTGCCGGTACGCAGCCACTGACGGATGTACTGCGCGCCCGGCTGCCCAAACAGAACGGCGAGATCCGGCTGTTGCCGGCTTCGCTCGAGCGCGATCCGGCGGATCCCTCGGCCTGCTATATCGCGGCGGACGGGCCAGCACCCCAACTGCTGCGCGTCACACGCGACCATGTCGGGGCCGCGCCGTTCGCCTCAACCGACCGCGAGAGTATCCGCTGGTTCGCTTTGCAGGTGAACCGGGCTTTCCTGCCCCGACCGCAGCGTGCGCTGCCCGCAATTGCCGTCGGCAATCGTCATCCGGAGGTCAGCCTGCCTGCGGCGTTCGAGGCATTTCGCGAAATTCTGAAGAAGACGGGAAAGAACCTGGCTTCCACAGTACAACTCTCAGCCACGCGCGAGATGACCACCGATGAGGCCATCGCTCTACGGGACGGGGAGAATCCCACGGCGGCCGGCCACACGCGCGTCTCCATCCGCCACCTCTATCACGCCGGCCTGTGGGCCGCCATCCGCACGGGCTGGCGCGAGGGATACAGCGCCGAGGCCGATCATTTTATCGTCACCGGAAGCAACGCGAGCGAGATCGCGCGTTCGGTGGAGGGAGCCAAGGAGGCTATTCGCCACGCTGCCAGATATACGAAGTTCACCACCGATACGTCGCGTCTATTCATTCTCGAAGCCGATTCCCGTCATCCGGCTGCGTGGAGCGACGCCACAATCGCGGAAAAGTTCGAATCCATTTTTGCCGCTGACGAGCGCACATGGATTCTAGGCGAATTCGTCAAGCGCGTTGCGGTGGAAGATGCATGGTACGAATTCACCCGCGACCAGGTCCTGCGACTGGCGGTGAAGTTCGGCGAGAGCCTCAAGCTTAACGAGCAGCTATATGATTTCATCCGGCGGGAAAAACTAGGTGAGGCCTTCGATTTCGAACCTTCGATTGATGAAGCCGAGACGCTGACCACACCCGACGAGCTTTTTTTCTACATGCACTGGCTGAAGGTTCGTGGGCGCCCGGCGCAGCTTGTGCCGCCGAACCTGGGCTTCAAAAAACGCCAGGCTTATCCGGCAGCCATGGCGACTACGCCCGAGACCGGTCTTGGACTCCACGATTATGTGCATCACAAGATGTGGCCGGAACTCGAGTCGCGCGTGACCAACAGTTTTGCCGGTAAGCCGATTGAGGAGCTTTCCAGCCGCGTGCGCGCACTGGCCGCCGTAGCCCGGCATTTCGATGGCACGCTCAGCATCCACTCCGGCAGCGGCAAACAGGCGGAAGTGCTTGAATCGATCGGCCGGTCAACCGCGGGCCGCGTGAATTACAAAATCTCCGGCGAGTTGCAACTCCAATTGTTCGACGTGCTGCGAGAGCAGCCAGCCAGCTCACCCTGGCGGGCGCTGTACGAAAGAATGGCAGACCGCTGCGACGAGTTCGCCGCTCAGGGCGCATTCGGGGCCGAGAGCGAATTGGCCGCCAAGTACCGCGAGATGGGCCGCGGTTCCTATTTGGGCGAAGCCTTGCGCGGACGCGTGGATGGAAATTTGTTCCTGGTCTTCTGGTTGGGAAACATGGTCGGAAGCCGCGACGTGAAATCGCCCGATGGCGACCGGCGATTCTTCAAGGAGAAACTGGATGAGCTGCCGCCTGAACTGGTGGAAGAGGTCCGGAAGCGGAACACGCGTTACATTGTGTGGCTGGCGGAACATCTGACGGTTTAGCCGCGAATACACGCGAATGAACGCGAATAAAAAGGCGGCTTACCTTATTCGCGTTCATTCGCGTATATTCGCGGCCCAATTACTTGAATGCAACTTGAAGGAAAAGTCGCTATTATCACCGGCGGAAGCCGTGGCATTGGTGAAGCCATTGCCGCTGTGTTCGCGAGGGAAGGAGCCACCGCCGTCATCTGCGGCCGCAAACAGGAGGCTCTGGATGCAGTGGCGCGCGAAATTGGCAGCCGCGTCGTCCCATTGGCGTGCCACGTCGGGAAGCCGGAAGAGCTTGCGCGGCTCGTAGATAAAGTCACGACAGATTTCGGCCGCATCGACATTCTAGTGAACAACGCAGCCACGAATGTGGCTCAAGGTAACTGCCTCGCTATTGATGACGGACAATTCGACAAGATGATCGAGGTGAACCTGAAAAGCGCGTTCCGGCTCACGCGCCTGGTGGCCCCGGGCATGTGCCGTCGCCGCTCAGGAAGCATCATTAACATCTCGTCCATTTCGGGACTGCGCGCGCAGTTCGAAGGTTTGCTGTACAGCACGACCAAAGCCGCGCTGATCATGATGACCAAGTGTTATGCGCTCGAGCTCGGGCCGCAAGGCGTGCGCGTGAACGCCATCGCACCCGGTTTGATCCAGACGGTGCTCAGCGAGTACTACTGGAAGGACGAATCGCGGCTTGCCGAACGTCTCGAGCACCAGCCGATCAAACACCTGGGCCGACCTGAGGAGATCGCCGAGATCGCACTGATGCTGGCCAGCGACAAAGCGTCGTATCTGACGGGACAGGTCATCACCGTCGATGGCGGCGCAACCCTGGTGTGATGCGGCCCTTCAAAAATCTCGCTATATACATCACCGCCGTGGTGCTGGCAGCTTGTGTGATTACCGCTTACCTGACGCGCGACGCCGGTACGGGCCGATTGACGGCCAAGAAGCCGTCGGCAAATAACCAAGCTTCGCCGGTAGACGAACGGCTCTTACAGACCGCGCGGCAGATGAATTCCCTTGCGGATACGAGCGATGAACAGGCTCTTTCCGCTCAGGCGCTGCAACTGGCCGACCACGAGGTGGATCAGGCCTTTGCCGAGGCGCTGCGACAGGCCACCGTTCCGGCGCCGCCTGCCATTGGGCCGTTGAAAGAACTTGCGAAACGCATCACTCAGCTCAAGGCGAGCATCGCGGCGGATCAAGCGCGCATCGCGAATCTTACGAAAGAGGCGGCGACCAAAGCCGCGGCCGCTGACCGGTTGGAACTTACTCAAGCGCAACTTGCCCTGGATCAGGACGAACTCGCAGATGCGCAGCAGGACCTCGTTCGGCAGGGGGGAGACCCGCACGCCAAGATCGAACAGGCGCTGCAGGAGCACGAAGCCGCGCAGCGCCAAGCTGAGAAGGCGTCGAAACCCTCTGCGCCAGGTCGCACCGTGACGCTTATCGAGCAGGCGCAGTTGTGGCTCGCTTTATGGGACCGCGGACGCCCACTGGACGGCGCTCGCCTCCAAGCGTCCAACAATGCGGTGGCATTGATCCGGGAACACGACACGCTCGAGAAGCTCATCAAGAAACAACCGATACCGGATGCCGCGGCTCCTACTCCCGAGCCGGCCAGCGACGCAGATTCCTCCGATGACACGGCGCAAGAGGACACGGCAACCATGGTGGCCCGCTTGCGCCACCTTTCTGACGCTAGAAAAGCGCTCGCGACGCTCGACCAGCGGATCCAGGACAGCCAGCATTTGGCGGATGTATACAAGCGTTGGGCGACCCTAGTTGTCGAGACCAGACGACGCGCCGCGCTGCACCAGATTCTGCAGTCGCTGAGCGTGGTCTTCGCGATCGTGCTGGTGGTGCTCTTGATCGTGAAGGCCATTCACCACGCTTTCGGCCAGCAGGCCGACCACAAGCGCAGACATCAGTTGCAGGTCATGGGGGGTATTGCCGTTCAGGTGGTGGGAGGTCTGCTTATCCTCCTTGTTATCGTGGGGCCTCCCAGTCAGGTGTCCACTATTATCGGGCTCACAACTGCCGGGCTGACCGTGGTCATGAAGGATTTCATCGTTGCTTTCTTTGGCTGGTTCGCTTTGATGGGAAAGAACGGCGTACGCGTGGGCGATTGGGTGGAAATCAACGGCGTGAGCGGCGAAGTGATCGAGATCGGGATGCTGAAAACCGTTCTGCTCGAAATGGGCAATTGGACCAGCACCGGCCATCCTACCGGGCGCCGCGTCGCCGTGATGAACAGCTACGCCATTGAGGGGCACTATTTCAACTTCTCGACGGCAGGCCAGTGGCTGTGGGACGAATTGCAGGTGACGCTGGCATCTACCGGTGACCCCTATTCCGCATCACAGGAGATCCGGCAGACGGTAGAACGCGAAACCGCCGCGGACGCTGCCGAAGCGGAACAGGAATGGGAGCGCGTGACGCGCCAGTACGGCACTCGCACATTTTCCGCGAAACCGGCGGTGGATCTGCGGCCCTCGCCGAACGGCTTGATCGTGATCGTCCGCTACATCACGCGAGCGCCGCAGCGCTACGAAGTGCGATCGCGCCTGTTTACGGCGATTGTGGAACTGCTGCACAAACCGGTGGGCAGCGTGTGAAAACCGTGTGTGGCTGGCGGAACGTCGCATGCGTTATTTCCGTGGATTCGCGTGTATTCGCCGCTCAAGTAGATAGACTTTGAATGTTTCTCTTCGATCTCTTCCGCTCCTTCCTGCCTCTGCATAATCCGATCGGGTTCGGCGCTGCTGATTTCATCGAGCTGGCGTTCACGGTGCTGCTCGTTGTGCTGGCTCTTGTGTTCCGGCCCTGGATTGAACCGTACGCGCGGCGGTTCGCAGTCAGTACTCGCTGGTCGATGGTGCTGATGGCCGCTTTGCCGGTGGCGCTGCGGCTGGCGCTTGTGCCGCACCATGCGATCCCATCGCCTATGGTTTCCGACGAGTTCAGCCATCTGCTGGTGGCCGATAGTTTGCTGCACTTCCGACTGGCGAATCCTGCACATGTGATGCACCGGTTCTTCGAGACATATTTTGTCCTGCAGGAGCCGACTTATAGTTCGATCTACGCTATCGGCCAGGGTTTGGTACTGGCCACGGGCCGGGTCTTATTTGGCCATCCCTGGGCCGGTGTGGCTCTATCGGTAGCGGCATTTTGTTCTCTCTGTTACTGGATGTTGCGTGCCTGGACCACGCCGGCTTGGGCGTTTGTGGGCGGCGTGCTTGCGGTGATCCAGTTCGGCCCTTTGAACCAGTGGATGAACGGCTACTGGGGCGGCGCTGTTTCGGCGGCGGCCGGCTGCCTGGTGTTTGGCGCGCTGCCGAGACTGCGAGAAGGCGGCCGGTCGCGCGACGCTGCGCTTCTGGGACTGGGCCTCGCTCTGCAATTGCTGACCCGCCCATACGAATCCATCTTGCTGGTCCTGAGCATCCTTTTGTTTTTTCTACCGGCATTGCGCAGACTCGCGAGAGCCGTGCCGGCCGTCATGCTGGTAGTGGTTCCCGCGATCGCCATTACGCTCTTGCAAAATAAACAAGTCACCGGAAGCTGGACCACGGTTCCCTACGTCCTGAGCCGTTATCAATACGGCGTGCCGGCCACATTCACATTTCAGCCCAACCCTGTTCCGCATCGGGAGCTGACGGTCGAGCAGGATCTCGATTACAAAGTGCAAGTGGCGGTTCACGGAGATGACACGGATACCGTAACGGATTACGTCAGCCGGTTGCTGCAGCGCGTCCGCTTCTACCGCTTCTTTTTTCTTCCGCCGCTTTATCTGGCGCTACCGTTTTTTTTCGCGCGCTTGCGGGAGTGCCGGTTTGCCTGGGTTGCGGGCGCTCTACTGATCTTTGCCCTGGGCGCGAACCTGTATCCCTACTTTTACCCGCACTACATAGCAGCGATCACATGCTTATGTGTGCTGGTGAGCGTTGCGGGACTCGAGCGGCTCAGCCGGATTAGCATTCGAGGCCGACCGGCGGGCATGGACGCCGCGGTGTTGATTCTCTTCCTGTGCGGCGCTCATTTTTTGTCCTGGTACGGATTGCACGTTTTTGACGCCGCCGAATTCTCCGTGGCTTTGAGGCAATTCGAAACCTGGGACCTGATCAACCACGATGACCCGGAAGGCCGCATCGCCATTCATGCACAGCTTGCGCAGGCTCCAGGCAAGCAACTGGTGTTCGTGCGCTACTGGCCGAAGCACCTGTTCCAGGAGTGGGTGCACAACGAAGCCGATATCGACGCTGCGCGGATTGTGTGGGCTCGCGATCTAGGGGCCGCGCAGGATGAGAGACTGCGCCGCTACTATCCCGATCGTACCGTCTGGCTGCTCGAACCAGACGCCCGACCCCCGAGACTGACGCCCTACGCTCAGTGAGGGTTTGCCTCGGCCAGCAGCGCGGCGGCGCCTGCGCGGACGAACATCCTGCGAGACGCAAAGCGGTATTTCACCAGCGTCCATAGGGCCTGGAAGCCATCGCGGGAGCGGATCTTCTTGCCCTCGGCGATGCCGCGCGCATTGTAACTGATCGGCACTTCGTGGATGTGGTATTCCAGACGCCGTAATTTCGCCGTAATTTCCGGGCAGAATTCGAAACGCCGGCATGTGAGGTGCACTTCCCGCACCACCGATGCGCGGAAAGCTTTGTAAGCCGTGGCTTCGTCCGTCAGCCGGGCGCCGTACAGAAGGTTCGCGGCCGTGGTCAGAATCCAGTTGGCGACCCGATTTCGAGCTGCCATTCCAACGGGCTTACCGAGAAAACGGGAACCATAGACTACATCGGCCTCGCCCGTGATAATCGGATCGAGGATTCGAGCATAGTCATTCGGGTCGTACTCGAGATCGCCATCTTGCATTAGCAGGATGTCGCCGGAAGCCAGTGGGATCGCGGTGCGAATGGCCGTGCCCTTTCCGAAATTTCGTTCCGCGTGATGGCCGGCGATGATGTCGCCTGCTCCGGCGTGCCTCGCGATCATCTGCGTGGTTCCGTCCGTGGACCCGTCGTCGATCACGATGATCTCCTTGGAGCAGCCTTCGGGCAAAGCCGCCCGACGAACGCGCTCCAACACCTGGCTGAACGTGCGGAATTCGTTGTAGACGGGAATGATGATGGAAACTTTCATGGCTGCCCTGCAGTTTGCGGCTTTTCCAGCACGGCGAACAGCGACTGGCCGAAGGGAGGGGGAAGCAGGCCCTCAAGGCGTGATAGGAACGGTACCACGTACTGGTCGAAAAATTCGATTTGTCCTTCCGACTGCGCCTCGCGCCGGAAAATGTGGGAGTTCGCCCACCAGCCGAAGAAACCACAGACGTTCACGAAATGTGCTTTCTTGACACGAAGCCGGGATGCGGCAGCCAGATTGCCGATAGACCGGCGGGTATAGCGGCGTTGGTGTCCGAGATTTTTGTCGATCGGCCCAAACAGGGACGGAAAGGCCGGGAGGAGCAGCACGATCACGCCGCCAGGCATCAGAATGGAGGCCATTCCCGCAATCGCCGCGCAATCGTCTTCGATGTGTTCGAGCACATTTAGACAGACGCAGGAATCCGGATGAAAGCCGGCCAGCTCGGAAAATGCATAATTGCCTACGTCACAATTGACGACGTGCAGGTTATTGCGGTGGGGATATCGCTCCCTGAGCCGGTCCGTGCAGTGGGGGTCTTTATCCAGGGCGATAACCACGTCATGATCCAAAAGCCTCCCGGTGAAATTTCCGATTCCACATCCAACCTCAAGCACCCGCCGACCCAGTTCCGGTGTGATAAGACGGCCCTGCCAGGCGAAGTAGTTCTTCGCCTTGGCCATTCGCTCCTGATCTTCAAGGGCGTAGGTTGAGGCCATCGTAGCGGTGGAATGAAGCGAACCCATAGGGAAATCGTGAAACTCCAATTATCGAACAGACGAAGGCGCCGGCTGGGGCGTTACCCTAATCCGTGGGCAGTGTGGGAAAACGAAAGGTCATTTCAACGCAGAGACGCCGAGGCGCCGAGAACGAAGAGAGGTTTTGCAAATAGGCCGGCGTTACCGGGCGCGGCTTTGGGAAGATAGAAGCGTTGCATGTCTGCGTTTGACGCCTTTCGCTCCTTCCAGCCATTGCGCAATCCCATTGGTTTCGGCGCGCGCGATTTCGTCGAGCTCGCAGTGGCTGTTCTGCTGGTGCTGCTTACCCTGGCGTGGCGGCCGTGGATTGAGCCATTTGGCCGCAGGCTTGCGACAAGAACGGTGTGGTGCATGCTGCTGCTGGCAGCGCTGCCTGTGGTGCTCCGGCTGTTCCTGCTCCCCTACCATCCGGCGCCTTCACCGCAGATTTACGATGAATTCGGCCACCTGCTAGTTGCGGATACGCTACTGCACTTTCGCCTGGCAAATCCTCCGCATTCGTTTCCTCAATTCTTCGAAACATTCTTTGTGCTGCAGCAGCCGACGTACAGCGCAATTTATCCGATCGGCCAGGGGCTAGTGCTGGCGCTGGGCTGGGCCATCTTTGGACATCCCTGGGCCGGCGTGGTTCTTTCCGTGGCGGCTTTCTGTTCTCTGTGCTACTGGATGCTGCGGGCATGGACCACACCGCGATGGGCGCTTGTGGGAGGACTACTGGCCGTACTCGAGTTCGGCCCTTTGAACCAATGGATGAATAGCTACTGGGGCGGCGCAGTTCCGGCGGCTGCTGGTTGCCTGGTGTTTGGATCTCTGCCCCGATTGCGCGAGACGCACGGCCGTACGGCGTACGCGCTCTTGTTAGGAATTGGGCTGGCCCTGCATGTGTTGACGCGCCAGTACGAGACGATCTTCCTGGCGGCGAGCGTGATGCTTTACTTTTTGCCGGATCTGCGCGATCGCGACGCGTGGCGGACACTCGCCAGACCCGCCCCTGTGGTAGCTCTGGCCGCGTTCGCCGCCCTTGGCATCACGCTGGTCCAGAATCAGCAGGTCACAGGAAGATGGACGACGTTGCCGGCGATGCTGAGCCAATATCAATATGGCGTGCCGGCTTCGCTCACCTTTCAAGCGCAGGCAGTTCCGCACCGGGCGCTGACGCCGCAACTAGAGCTTGATTACAAGATGCAACGCTCTTTTCGCGGCGACACGGCGGAGACGATCGGAAGCTATCTGCGGCGTCTCGAATATCGCGTTCGCTATTACCGCTTCTTCTTCCTGGTTCCGCTTTACCTGGCGTTGCCGGCTTTTCTTGTGACCCTGCGGCGGTCCCGGTTTGCCTGGATTGTTCTCACGCTCGTGATCTTCGCGCTAGGCGTCAATTTTTTTCCGGCGTTCCAATTTCATTACGTGGCCGCCATCGTGTGCCTGTTGGTGCTCGTGAGCATTATCGGACTCGAACGCCTGAGCCGGCTCACGATTCGCGGCTTGCCGGTGGGCCGTACGGCCGCCCGGCTGATTGTCTTTGTCTGTGCGGCGCATTTTCTGTTCTGGTACGGCATGCATGTCTTCGAAGACCAGCCCTTCTCGCAAGCGATGCGCCAGTATGAAACCTGGAACGCGATCGACCACGGAGATCCCGGAGGAAGAGTGGCTGTCCAGGAACAGCTTGAACGTGCGTCCGGCAAGCAACTGGTCTTCGTGCGCTACTGGCCGCAGCACATCTTTCAGCAGGAGTGGGTCTATAATACGGCCGATATCGACGGCGCGCGGGTCGTGTGGGCTCGCGACCTTGGCGCGTCCGAAGACGAAAAGCTCCGCCGCTATTATCCGGACCGAGCCGTGTGGCTGCTGGAGCCGGATGCGCGGCCGCCGAAGCTGACATCGTGCGATCCAGCGGCACAGTGCCTTTCTCCCGCCCCTTCCCCGGCCGTTTCCTCAGGCACACCCTTCGAATCACCGTAAGCTATGCTGGATTTCATGCGGCACCTGATCTCTTCGCACGTTCGCATGGCACTTCTCGCGCTGTTGGCCACGCTTTGTCTCTGCCAGGACGCGGCGGATCCGTGGCCGAAGTCCGATCTGCTGGAGCCGGCGGCGCTCGCGAAGGAAATTCGATCGGCTACGCCTCCGCAAATTTTGTGCGTGGCGTTTCCGGTTCTTTATCGCAGCAGGCACATTCTGCATGCCGTGGATGCGGGCCCGGGCTCGAAGCCCGAGGGGTTGGAAGCGCTCAAGAAAGCTGTCGCAGCACTGCCGAAGCACGCGAGCATCGTAATCTATTGTGGCTGCTGCCCGATGGTGAAGTGTCCGAACATCCGGCCCGCGTATCGCACGCTCCGCGAAATGGGCTTCACGACCATTCGCGTCCTCGACATCCCCACGAATATGCACGAGGATTGGTACAGCAAAGACTACCCGTCGGAACCGGGGAGTGCAACCACAGGTGGAAAGTAAAGGCCGATGGGGCGTCGGCCGCGCGGACCGGGGGTCCGGCCTACTTGGCAATGCTAACCTGAGATTTACATGCGCTTGTACTCACTTACCGCTCTACTTGCGCTTGCCAGCTTCTCCGTGGCGGCCCAGGTCATCGGTGACGTTCGAGAAGCTATCGCGGACCGGGACTTTGCACACGCCGAAAAGTATGTCCAGAACTATCGGGCGAAGAACGGCGTCACGCCGGAGATGCTCGAAGCTCTGTCGTGGCTCGCTCGGGGCGAGTTGGACGCGAAGCAGTACGATCAGGCCGAGCGATACGCTGATGAAACCCGAAAGCTGGCGCTTCAGGAACTCGCCAGACGCAAGATGGATGATGAGCGGCACCTTCCGATCGCGCTAGGAGCGTCTATTGAGGTCCACGCACAGGTGCTGGCCGCGCGTGGCGCCCGCGGCGAAGCCATCGTGTTTCTGCGCCACGAGCTGGCCACGTATCGGAATACCTCGATCGCTACCCGGATTCAGAAAAATATCAACCTGCTGAGCCTGGAGGGTAAGCCCGCGCCGCCGCTCGACGTCAGCCAGTGGCTGGGACCCAAGCCTGTGCCGCTGGGCCAACTGAAGGGGCGGCCAATTTTGGTGTTCTTCTGGGCGCATTGGTGCGGCGATTGTAAGGCCGAGGTTCCTGAGCTGGCACGGCTCATGGCGGAATACCAGTCCAAAGGGCTGGTGCTCCTCGGTCCCACCCAGCACTATGGCTATGCCGCGGGCGGTGACGACGTGTCACGCGACGAAGAAACACGCTATATCGACGCCGTTCGAAACCGGTACTACTCCGCGCTCCCTGGAATGAGCGTTCCGGTGAGCGAGGAAAACTTCCAGCGATTCGGCGCCAGCACGACACCGACTCTCGTTCTGGTCGATCGTCAGGGGATCGTTCGCCTTTACCACACCGGCGCCATCGCGTACGCCGAGCTCGCCAGCAAAGTGGCAGAAGTAACCCGAAACTAAACATGCGGCGAGATCAAGCCGTTTCTTTTCGCGATGTAACCAGCTCTGGATAGAACTGCCTGTATGTTTTAAGTGCCCGGATGAGAGCTTCCACTGCCGAAAGCTGCGCGTAAAGGTGCTCCAGGTCCTTTGCGATGTCCGGGTTCGTCTGGGAAACGGGCGCAAACTTCTTTTGCATAACTTAGGATGCGCGAGAATCGTTGCCGCGAAAATCCCCTTGTGCGGGAAGGTTTCGGGACAGGAGGGGGTATGACATTCCTACGAATGCGGGAGGAATACATGGTAAGCACCGAGACTGACTACAGCAAAGCCGCAATCTTCTCCGGGTCATTTGGCACCACAATCGGGCGGTTGGCGAAAGTGGATTGGATTCGCGCGCCATCCGGGGCGTCGAGCTGTCCGGTATGGTAGCGATAAATGTAGTCCGGATCTTTTAGCAAGTTGCCTGTGAGGACGGCGACTACGTCCGCATCGTGCCGCATGGCGCCCGCCGTGGTCAGTTTGCGAATCCCCGCGAGCGTGGCTGCGGAAGCCGGCTCGCAGCCAATGCCGCACTTGCCGATCACTGCTTTGGCGTCGGCAATTTCCTGCTCGCTGACCTTCTCGACAGCGCCCTCCGATTCCTCCACCTCTTTGAGAGCCTTGGGCCACGAGACCGGATCGCCAATTTTGATCGCGGTGGCCAGCGTCTCGGGATGGCCCACGGGCCGGAGACGCCGGCGTTCGCTCGCCTGGAATAGTTCGTAGAAAGGCGCCGCGCCTTCGGCCTGGATCACCGCCAGCCTGGGCATCTTCTGGATGAAGCCCCACTGCTTCAACTCGCGTAACGCCTTGCCGAAAGCCGAGGTGTTGCCGAGATTTCCACCGGGAAGCACAATCCAATCGGGGACATTCCAACCGCGCTGGTCGAGCATTTCGACGATGATTGTTTTTTGCCCTTCGATACGAAACGGATTGATGGAGTTCAGCAGGTATATGCCCAGCCTTTCGGCGAGCGCGCGGACGAGCGCCAGAATCTGGTCGAAGTTCGCTTCAACCTGGAAGGTCCGGGCCCCATATTCGAGAGCTTGGGCCAGCTTGCCGTAGGAGATGTTTCCGTGGGGAATGAAAATTAGGGGCTCGATCCCTGCGGCGCTGGCATAGGCGGCCATAGATGCCGAGGTGTTGCCGGTGGAAACGCAGGCTACGCGTCGCATGCCCAGCCGCAGTGCCTGGGCGATGCCGCAGGTCATGCCGTTGTCCTTGAACGAACCTGTGGGGTTGAAGCCCTGGTGCTTGAATTCGAGCCGGTCGAGTCCGCCATACGCGGCGGCCGGGGGCGCAGGGAGCAGAGGCGTGTTCCCTTCCCGGAGCGAAACCACGGAATCAAAATTGTCAAGAAAAGCAAGCATCTCGCGGTATCGCCATACGCCGCTTTGATCGAGTGCGGCATTTGACACTCGCCGCGCCCGCCATAACGATTTCACCGCTTCGGCATCGAGATTCCAGCCGGAATACGTAGCCTCCAGCAGCCCGCCGCACTTTGGGCAGTTATAGAGCACGTCTGTAACGGAAAACTGCGTGCGGCAGCTTGGCTCGAAACAGGTCAGGTCAGCGGACATGGAATACCCATTGTAAGGGGCGGCGAAAGGCGGGCAACCGCGATTCCAGCAGCGTATACTGAACCACAATGCTGGCGGTTCATCTGGAAAACCGGCGTGTTGTGGTGAAGCGCGTTCCGCGCCCCCGCGCCCCCGAGGGTTTCGCCGTCATCCGGCTGCTGTGCGGCGGGATCTGCAACACGGACCTGGAACTGCAGCGAGGCTACTACGGTTTTTCCGGTATTCCGGGCCACGAGTTCGTAGGCGAAGTGGTGGAAGCGAGCGGCAGCGATCTGGTCGGAAAGCGCGTGGTAGGCGAGATCAACCTGGATTGCGGAACATGCGGGTGGTGCCGCAAAGGAATGGGCCGCCACTGCCCTTCCCGCAGGGTGCTGGGCATCGTAAAACATCCCGGGGCATTTCGCGAATTCCTCACGCTACCCGAGCGCAATCTGCATGTGCTGCCCGACAGCGTTCCCACCGAACAGGCAGTTTTCGTCGAACCTCTGGCGGCGGCCTGCGAGATTCTGGACCAGGTGAATATTCCATGCAGCTCCCCCGTCGCGGTGCTGGGCGATGGCAAGCTGGGGCTGCTGGTAGCGCAGGTGCTCCACGCAAACGGTTTGCGCGTACATCAGTTCGGCCACCACAAGTCGAAATTGCGTATTGCGGCTCGCGCCGGCATTTCGACCGAACGGGTGCGCCATCACTTGCCGATGGCCGAATACGACTGGGTTGTCGAGGCCACCGGCTCGCGCAATGGTCTCACCGCCGCTGTTGGCATGACCCGGCCGCGCGGCACCATCATCATGAAATCCACCGTTCACGGGCCGGTGCGCGTAGATAACGCGCCGGTTATAGTTAATGAAATCACGCTGGTCGGCTCCCGCTGCGGGCGGTTTGAACCTGCCATCGAGCTGCTAAGGCTCGGCGCAATTAATGTTGCAGATATGATCTCTGAGAGAATGCCTCTCGATCGCGCCGCCGCCGCATTCCGGCGGGCTGCCAAGCCGGGAGTGATGAAGGTTCTGCTGACGTGACGGTGATATTACCTCGGAGGCAAGCACTGCAAGACAGAGTTGCAATTCGATATATCTCTTTGGTATGCATGGCGATCCACTTTCGTCCGTTGAGCCGCCCACTGATATTAAAAGCTGCGGCGCGACAGTTATAATGGGGGTCAGTCGCCTTGTTTAGTTCTTAGTATGCCTTTCTTCGAGGGGTTTTCTTCCACGCATTCCGCCGCCGAACCGGAATCTTACACCTGGGCGTTTCCTGGGGCGCCCCTCCGGATTCATTTACCACTCAGCGTAGTGGATCTGATGGGGCGTGAAGTAAAGCGCGCCTTCGAATCGGTTCCCGCGCATAGCGTGGAAATCGGCGGCCTTCTGCTGGGCAGGGTCAGCTTCGCCTCGAATCCGATCGTCGAAGTGAAAGATTTCGAGCCCTTCCTGTCCGAGTACCGGGTCGATCACAAATTCATTCTTTCCGAAGCGGATGAGCGCAAACTCGAAAAAGTGCTGGCTGCTCACGCGAACCATCGGATGGATGGGTTGAAGGTGGTTGGTTTCTATCGCAGCCATATTGGAGAAGGCCTGAGTCTGACCCAGCACGATGTCTCCCTCGCACAACGGTATTTCAAGGATCCCACTCAGGTAATTTTATTGGTGAAGCCGGCAGCTGACAGTGCATCGACCGCCGGATTCTTCTTCTGGGATGACCGCCGGATCGATTCGCAATTTACATACCTGGAGTTTCCGTTTGAAACGCGTCAGCTCAGCGGCGCGAACTCGCCTCCGATCGGCTTGGAGCGTGCTAAGCCAAAGGAACGGGAAGAAGGGGCAGCGAGGGGTGCCGCATCGCTGCCCTCATTCGAAGAAATAGCCCTCGAGTCAGACGGTACGCGCCGCATCCAGTGGCTTTGGTACGCCTTGATTGCGCTCTTGATGATTGGTTTCGGCGCTACCGGATATTGGATATACATGAAGTCGTACGCGGCGCCGGCGGCCACTGCGGCGCAGGAGCCTCTGGGTCTGTCGCTGCAGGTCGAGCGCAAAGGCTCGGATCTTCGGATCACCTGGAATCAGCACTCATTCGCCATCGCCAGGGCCGTTGAAGGCGGGCTTGCGATCCGTGATGGCGATTTGCACGAGCAACAACTGCGCTTCGATCTCGATCAGCTTCGTCATGGGAGCATCCTGTACACGCCGGCTAACCCTACCGTGCAGTTCCGGCTGGAGGTAACCGATCAAGACAACGCAAAAACCAGCGAGACGGTGCTCGCACTGACGGCTGCCCAGCTGGATAACACTGGCAGCAGCAGGGTTAGCCCATCCGCTAGCGGCACTCCCGTGGCCTCCGGCGGCGCCCCGCGCGAGCAATCGTCACCGGCTTCGCCATCATCCGGCCGTGATTTCGGCCCGCTGCCCTCTGTGCGGCCGGCAAGCGCTCACAGTGCAGCTTCAAAGGGCGGGCCTGAGGTTCCGCAGCCTGCGGTGCCAGCCCAGCCTGTTCAGGCAGATCCCACTGCTGAATCGTACACGCCTCCGCAACCCATGCACGAAGTCCAGCCCAACGTGCCCGCGAGCGCCAGCGTCGAAGTCACATCTCTCGTAGAAGTAGAAATCCGGGTGCATATCGACGACAGGGGTGTCGTATTCAAGGCTGAGTCCATACCCGGGAAAACGCAAGCAAGCAGATTACTCGTCGACGCTGCGCGCAGCGCTGCCATGCGTTGGCGCTTCGAGCCGGCCTGGCGTGGTAGCCGCCCCGTCGCCAGCGAATTAATTCTGAAATTTCAGTACCACCCCGCCGGACAGTAGCCGGCGGTCTGCCTTCGTGAATCGTAGCGATCCCTGGCATAATTCTTAGATGCTCTTATCGTTCCTGCTAGCGTTCTTGTTCATGCAGGCGTCCGCGGATGCTCCCAAACCGTCCGAGGCCAAAACAGCCGAGAAAGCGCCAGAAAAAGAAGAAGCTCCGATTGTCACGCACCACGAAATCCGAGTGAACGGCAAATCGCTTAAGTACACTGCCACCACGGGCATGATGCCCATTCGCGATGTCAAGGGAGACACTGAGGCTCACATTTTTTTCATGGCCTACGCGCTCGATGGCGTGGGCGACGCAAGCCGCCGGCCGCTCATGTTCTCCTTCAACGGCGGTCCGGGCTCCGCGTCCGTGTGGCTGCATCTGGGCGCCGTCGGTCCGAAACGCGTGGTGATGCTCGCCAGCGGCGAAATGCCGTCGCCGCCGTTTCATCTGGTCGACAATGAGTACACCTGGCTCGATCAGACCGATCTGGTTTTTATCGATCCGGTGGGCACGGGGTATAGCCGCGCCGCGAAGCCCGACCTCAACAGGAAGTTCTGGAATTTGCGCGGGGATATCGAATCCGTAGGCGAGTTTATCCGCATGTATCTGACACGGTACGAGCGCTGGACCTCGCCGATGTTCCTGGTAGGCGAAAGCTATGGCACCACCCGCGCCGCCGGCCTTTCCGGGCATCTCATCGATCGCGGCATCGCGTTCAACGGCATCATCCTGGTGTCGTCCATCCTGAATTTTCAGACGGCGAGCTTCAGCAAAGGCAACGATCTGCCCTACGTTTTGTACCTACCCTCCTATGCTGCAACAGCGTGGTATCACCACAAACTTTCGGCGGAGTTCGAGCGGGATTTGCACAAGACGCTGCATGAAGTCGAAGCCTGGGCGGAAACCGGGTATGCAGAGGCGCTGGCTAAAGGGGACCGGCTGACGCCCGCGGAGCGGCAAGCAACCATCGAGCGGCTGGCGCGCTATACGGGCCTCGAGAAGCGTTTCATCGACAACAGCAATCTGCGCGTGCCAATTTTTTCCTTTACGAAGGAACTATTGCGCGATGAAAAACGCACCGTGGGCCGTCTCGACAGCCGGTTCAAAGGAGTGGATGAGTCCGCAGCCACGGCGTCGCCGGAATATGATCCGAGTCTTGCGGCCATCCGCCCGCCATATACTACGACGTTCAATCAATACATACGCAGCGAGCTGGGTTACAAGACGGACCTGGAATATTACATCCTGGGTGAAGGCATCACCAGCCCGTGGGAGTGGGGGCCGTCCAGCAGCCGGCAGGGTTTTCCCGACACCAGCGACGACCTGCGCAGCGCGTTTGCCAAGAATCCTTACATGAAGCTTTACGTGGGATCGGGCTACTTCGATCTAGCCACGCCGTACTTTGCCACCGAGTACACCCTCACCCACCTTGGCCTTGACCCCAAGGAGCGCGGAAACATCCGTACGGGTGAATATGAAGCCGGACACATGGTGTATCTCGAAGCCAAGTCGCTGGAAAAGCTCAAACGCGAAGTTGCGGCCTTTCTGGAAAGCTCGCTGAAGTAAACCCCGATTGAAGTTAACCCCGGAACCCGGCGGAATTATACTTCCCTGGCGGCGGTGTGCAGATCCGCAGATGCCGCACGGCGGCCCGCGCCATCCTTGGAGGGTTCGCCAGTACCATCGGTCCGCTCGAAGAGCCACTCTTCGTCACTTTGTAACAGGGTGGCGATCCGGGCGCGCATTTCCTGGCTGGGCTCGCGATAGCCGTTCACAACTTTGCTGAGGATGCTTTCATCCACCCCCAGCAGCTGGGCAAGCCGGTTCTGGCGCATCCCGGTCTTGAAAAGCTGTAATTTCAGGTTCAGATACATGATGGGGCCGATTTCATTTGGGAGTGGTTGCCATTCGTTCCATCCGGGTCCGGGCAGCGATGGGACCGTTCACTGAAAAGCAAGCGCCGGCAGCTCGCCACCAAGCGCGTGATCCCCCTCCTGGCCTCAGACTGCTTGCCTGACTCAGGCCGGCTGGCATTGGAAGCGAAAGTGTCCGCAGCTGGGCTGTCTTCGAGAGGAGCCACGTTCTGCCAGCAGAGACTCACGCGCCCATCTCCCCTGTTTTGCGAATGCCGATTCGAGGTCTTGTGAGCATTTCCGGTTACCTTGGTTTGGCAATTTATTTACCAAAGTTGGTATGGCGCTATTCACTTGGCTTGTTAACACTGGGCACACAACCTAAAACCGGTTTTCTGGGAGATTGTGCAAGTCTTTTTGGTCCGGCTCGGCCAGACGGCACGATACGATTCAGGTGATTTCCTAGTCGTGTCTCCGCGGGCCTGACAGGCCGTCGACGGACGCCCCGATCACAGAACCGCTTCAGTTTAGCGGGTCTGCCGCTAGGGCCTTGGGCTGCGGTTTAGAGCTGAGGAGAAGTTCGTAATCTTCGATATAGCAACCCAAACCGAAGTTTTCGGATTGATTCTCAACCCGCATCACTTTCACGCGGCATTGCAAACGAATGGAACTTTCAGAGTAGCCGAACGCGCCCCCGGGGATCGCGATCGTGCACTCCAACTGCTCACCCAATTGGAAAGGCTCTTTGGCGAGGCAGTAAAACCCGTTGCTTGTTAGGTTTTCGGTCGTGCTCTCCACCGGCGGATCACTCGGATCTCGTCTCAGATAGACGGGCCAGTGCAGGGCGATGCGGTTGCGCTTGCGTCGTTCTTGGAGGGTGGCCATAGCCGGTGAATTTCCTCGAACTTCAGTCCGCTAACACTTTTGATTCCAACCTAATTCCCGGGGGAGAGATAGCACAAAACGGCGTAGTGTGCCTAGCTATGACGTGGGCTCTGTACGGCTCAGTTTCCAACGAACCCAACTTGGCTGCAGCCGCACTGCTTTTCTCGTTTCACGCCCAAATGATGTGGATGAATGGTCCACGGAGTCGCAAGCACTTTTGCAGCCAGTTGATTCCGGCCAAAATCGCACTCGGCGGCCCTCTGCTTATTGCCGTCGCAGCCGTTACGAGGCCTTCCGGCGCTTGGGTTGGCAACTGCAAGAGCTGTCTCACTTTGTGAGAATGATGGCAACGTTTTTGCCTAAATTCTCACTACCTTAGGGAGTTTACCGGACTTGAACTAACAACGAATCCTCTTTATAGGTAGAGGTGTGGTCAAGGAAAAAAATTGGAGTTCTAATTGGAAAATCTTGACAAAAATCAGGATTGCGATATGCTCTGTCTAACTTTAGTTATTACGCCACTTAGGTAACGCGCCCATGCATATTCGGTTAGTTTCCACGGACGTCACACTGTACAGGCTATGTCGCGAGACTCTGGCAGGATATCGCCGGAACGACTGGAGCCTGAACATCGGCGCATCGCCGAACGGGGATCCCTCTGCAGACCTTTTTATTTGGGACTGCGACTCTGACGTTCCCCTTCCGCGGGAATTGGACTTCGAGCAGGAACGCAAAAACATCTTTCTAGTGTCGCGTAAGAAAACTGCAGCGCTTCTTGAACGGTTGCCCATGGCAGCCATGGCCATTCTGCTAAAACCGGTGAACCGGGCGACGCTCGGCGCGTTTCTCGATCACGCCGCTAAACGCCATGAGCTGAACCTTTCGGCCGACGTGAACTCTTTGCGGGCCGACCGCGACGAAATCCTGCAGTGTCTTTTGCATGCAAATCTGAAGCTGCAGGAATACGATCAGGACCGCACGAACTTTCTGGCGCGCGCAGTTCACGATTTCCGTGCGCCGCTGACAGCTATCGATGGATATTGCGGGCTGATCCTCGGCCAGCAATTGGGACCGATTACAGAAGAGCAACAAGAAGTTCTCGAACGCATGCAGCATTCACTGAAACGGCTGACCCGCATGGCAACTGCCATGTTTCAATTGAGCGTCGGGCGGCGTGTGGATCAGCGCCCCAATCTCAACACGGGCAACATCGAAGCCTGTGTCAGACAGGCCATCCACGAGATCACGCCCTTCAGCGAAGGCAAGGGAATTCGTCTGAGCCTGCAACTAACCTCTCCCCTACAGCCTCTGCTTTTCGATCATCAGCAAATCGAACAGGTGCTCATCAACCTTCTGGACAACGCCTGTAAGTTTACTCCGAAGTATGGCGCCATAGAAGTGCGAGGTTATCCATACTTTTGGGAACGGCGGGCCCAGTTGAAGAGCACACCCAGCAATGGGGAACGCCGAACGGTGGGGATTCAAGCGCTCAATTCGTTTCGCGTGGACATAAGCGATTCCGGATCGGGTGTACCGGTAGAGAACCTGGAAAAAATATTCGAAGAGTACACTTCGTATTCCGGCGGCCAGGACAGGTCAGGAGGAGGCCTGGGATTGGCCATTTGTAAGTTCATCCTCAATCTGCATCAAGGGCAAGTATGGGCTGAATCCAGCGAGGAAGGGTCGCGATTTTCTTTCGTTCTCCCCTTCGTACAGGACGCCCATCTGGCCATCAAGAGCGAACCGCCGCATCATGTGATGCAGGCCGGGGCTTAATTTCGATTTTCTCGGAGGAGCGATTTAAAAATGGGGAACAACGGCAGAACCATCCTGATAGGCGAAGACGAACAGGAGGTGCGCAGCTACTTGGAGATGGCTTTGCGGTGTCATGGATACTGCATCGAGTCGGCGCAAGATGGGGAAGAGGTGCTGGCCTGCCTCGAACGGGAAAGGGACAAGATATCGCTCGTACTGCTCGATATCATGATGCCTCGCAAAGACGGACTGGAAACCTTGCGTGACATACGCCTGGCGAACCGCGATCTGCCAATCATCATGCTCTCCGGGGCTTCCTCGCCGCTCAAGGTGGTGGAGGCGATGAAGAGCGGCGCCACGGATTTCATCCCAAAGCCGGTTAGTCATGAGGACCTGTGTGAGGCGATTGAAAAGGCCATCGGTGTCAGCACACCAGTCAACGGTTACGTGGTTCCAGCGGTTCAGAGTGCTTCGCCGGTCAAGATGATGGTCATGCGCATCCGCGCTATCGAACCATTGTTGAAGCAGATGGGCTCCTCCGAGGTTCCCGTGCTCATCCAAGGAGAAACGGGTGTGGGGAAAGAAGTTATTGCCCGCCAGCTATGCGCGCAGTCTCCTCGCGCCCACAAAGTCTTTCTAAAACTCAATTGTGCCGCCCTGCCGTCGGAGCTGGTGGAAAGTGAGCTGTTTGGCTACGAGCGCGGGGCATTTACCGGCGCATTTCAGAAAAAGCCCGGCATGTTCGAGCTGGCGGACGGAGGCACCATCCTGCTGGACGAAATCGGCGACATGGATTTCAAGCTGCAGGCAAAACTTTTGCAGGTCTTGCAGGACCAGGAATTCCAGCGCCTGGGCGGCAAGGAAACCATCCACGTCGACGTGCGAGTAATCGCCGCGACGCATTGCGATCTGGAGAGGGCCATTATGGACGGCCGGTTTCGCGAAGACCTGTTCTATCGGCTGAACGTGGTCACCATCCGGATTCCGCCGCTACGGGAGCGGCAAGATGAAATTGTGGCCATGGCCGAGTTCCTGGTGAAGAAACACGCGCAGCCGGGGACGGCTCCGCCTCCCATCACACCGGCATTGCATCAGGCTCTGGTAGCGCATTCCTGGCCGGGCAATATCCGTGAGTTGGAAAACGTAATGCGCAAATACCTGGTGGTGCGGGATGCGGAAACCATTATTGAAGACCTGCGCACGCGGGCGCTGCGCCGTACGGTTTCGGCCGGGCAACAGAACCAAGTGAAGGCCGCAGCGGCCGGGGCATCTGCGGGCACGTATTACGAGGAGGAGGCGGCGCCACCCATCTTGGCGCGAGTCAACCGCGCCAAGGAACAAGCCGAGACCGATGCTATCCTGGCTGCGCTTAGCTCCACCCGGTGGAACCGCAAGCAGGCCGCCGAACTCCTGAACATCGACTACAAAGCTCTTCTGTATAAAATGAAGAAGCTGTCGATTGAGAATTAAGCTGGATAGCCTGGAATGTTTGCCGGGCCACCGTACCGATCCACAATCATTTTTCGCCGAACTGTAAAAGAAAGTGTAGGCTCGGGGTTTCCCGGCCTTTGCATTTAGGAGTCAGAGTCTACTGCCGGACTTCGCCGTAGAGCCACCCTGTGTCCAGGTCCCGGGAGGACACTTCCTGATGGGATGCGACAAAGGGCGCGATGAGGAACAGCCTGTGCATCGTGTCTGGGTTGACGATTTCCTGCTTGGCGTCTTTCCGGTGCGCAACCAGGACTATCAGTTTTTCCTCAAAGCCACGGCGCACCCCGCTCCGCCCCTATGGAGCCACCCCGACTTCAGCCATCCGGATCAGCCGGTGGCCGCTGTCAGTTGGTTTGAAGCGGTGAAGTACGCCGAATGGCTCAGCGCCGTTTCAGGAAAGCATTATCGGTTGCCGGCCGAGGCCGAGTGGGAACGTGCAGTCCGAGCCGGCCGGGAGGGCGCGCTCTACGTCTGGGGCGATGAGCCGCCGGATGCGAACTCCGCCTACGTCCGGCGCTGGGGCGGAGACGTGAAGGCGACACGGCCCGTCGGAGAAGGCGACGCGAATGCGTGGGGTCTTTATGAACTCGGCGAGAATGTTCACGAGTGGTGTGCGGATTGGTTCCACAAGGACTACTATGCCGTTTCGCCGGAGCGGAACCCACGAGGGCCGGATTCGGGCGAGCGTCGTGCATCGCGCGGCGGCTCCTGGAGGCATCACGTAAAGGTAAGCCGGTGCGCGGCGCGCTCCAGCATTCCGCCACATTTTCAATATGCGGATTACGGATTTCGCGTGGCGTGCGACCGCTGAACGCCGGCTTGCGCCAAGCTCGCCTGCTCGGTTTCTGTGAGAAGGCCGCACCGGGATAGATACGCCAACTCCGATTCCCGGGGTCTTGCGGGTTCAGGCGCGTCGTATTCCCACCACGCCCAGGGACGCGATCCCGGATCCACCAGCCGCATCAGCTCCGCTGAATGAGACCGCCACGAACTCCGCCGGGACTCGTCCGAAGCGAAGGCGGACGCGGCATCTCCTGGCCCTAGCAAGAGCTCGAGGTATTTCTCCAGATCCAATGCTGCTGGCGAGGTCCCAGTAAGGTTCGCATCATCTGTAACAGTACTCAAGTAGGTGCTCACAAATCGCCCTCACAAGATAGTGCGCCCAAAGTCATGGGAGTTTCAATGCCCGCCAGCGGATTTCGCTTCCATCTTAGGGCTATTTTGGTTGAATCCGATACGCTTTACGGAAAAGAGCTTGCATGGCGTGGTAGGCCACAGTTGTTGTCCGAAATCGGATTGATCCAATTTCAAGGATTCGGATACGCACGCAGATTGGACATTACCACGCTGCCGCCATTTTCCGGGTAAAATGTGAAGCCATGGCACAAGCCGTCAGTTCTCTCAGCGCGATCTTGATCTGCAGTATCTCTGGCATGGAAACATGCAGCACCGCGGGCTGGAGTCTCGGCCTCCGCTTGAAATTGCCGGTGGCGAAGGCTGTTACGTTATGGACGCAGACGGCCGCCGTTACCTGGACGCGATGGCCGGTTTGTTTTGCGTCAACGTGGGTTACGGCCGCCGCGAAATTGCGGACGCCGTCACGGCGCAGATGGCGCAGCTGGCCTATTATCCACTGACCCAGTCGCACGGTCCTGGGGCACAGCTAGCGGCTCGCGTGGCGGAAATGCTGCCGCGCGGACTTAGCCGCGTGTTTTTTTCCAACAGCGGGTCTGAAGCCGTGGAAACGGCTCTGAAAATGGCGCGGCAGTGCGCACGGCGCATGCACCCCGGAGAAAACCGCTACAAGGTGATTGCGCGGCACCGCGGCTACCACGGCTTCACTATGGGAGCGGCGTCAGCTACCGGCCAAAGCCCACGAAAAGTAGCGTTCGAGCCCCTGGTACCCGGCTTCCTACACGTGGCGCCGCCCGATCACTACCGCTGCTCGTTCTGCTCTTCGCAGCCAGCCTGTACTCTCACCTGCGCCGACGAGATCGAACGCGTGATCCGCATGGAGGGGCCCGAGACCGTGGCCGCGGTGATTGCCGAGCCGGTGATCGGCGGTGGCGGCATTTTTCCGGCGCCGGAGGGTTATCTGGAGCGTCTTAGAGCCATCTGCGACCGGTATGGCGTGCTGCTGATCATCGACGAAGTCATTACCGGATTTGGCCGCACCGGGAAGCTTTTCGGTTTCGAACACGCCGGCATTCGGCCGGATATTCTTACCTTCGCGAAAGGTCTGACCTCGGCGTACCTGCCGTTAGGCGCCACTGTGGCGTCGGAAGAAATCTTTGAGGCGTTCTATGGCGATTCGGAGAGCGACGCGAAATTCACGCAGGTCAGCACGTTCGGCGGGCATCCCAGTTGCTGCGCCGCCGGCCTGGCCAATCTGGACATCCTGATGCGGGAGCGCCTGTGGGAAAATTCGGCATCGACGGGCGCCTATTTACTAGAAAAGCTGCGCGCCATCGGCTCGCGATGGATCGGCGAGATTCGCGGGCGCGGGTTGCTGATCGGTCTCGAGTTGGTGGCCGACGCCAATAAAACACCTTTGCCGGAAGCCCGCATGGTGCAATTGCTGCGGACCATGCGCGAAGCCGGCGTGCTGGCGGGGCGCAATAACGATACCGTGCCCGGCTACTGCAACGTGCTAATCCTGTCGCCGCCGCTGACCCTTGGCCGCGACGAGGCGGATACTATTGCGTTGGTCATCCAGGACGCGCTGGCGAAACTCTGAGCGATTCAGAAAGTAAGCGCGATCCCCACGGCGATCTCGTCTCTTCGCGAACGGGTGGAATTTGAATCGAACGTGGCTCCGAGCCAGCGCGTGTACCGCAACTCCGGGGAGAGCTTGATGCCAAAGTCGTCGACGAAACGCATACCCACGGCTCCCACTATTCCCGGCAGCTTCTGCGCCGAGGGCACCGTAGGTACGTTGCTGGAAGTCGTGGCGCCGCCTGGGGGCGTGGTTTGTGTGTTCGAGTGGATATGCGCAACGTCCCTTATCGCGCCTCCGCCCGCAAAATAGATATGGGAAAGGACGCCTGTTTCAGCCAGTCCGCGCCAGCGAATCATCATCGGGATGTCCCACAATGTCGCCTTGGTCTGCTCGACGATGGCGGTGACATTACCGTCGACAGTCACCTGTGAAGTCTGGGTGTAGTTCAGCCGGTGATAGAGAAATTCTCCGCAGAAACTGAATCCCCGGAAGAGACGGATTTCCAGGCTGGGCCCGACGGCAATCTTCAAGTAGTTATTTACAGTGCTGACGGCCCAAGCCTGATTCGCGGCGGTGACGTTAAAATTCACATCTTTGTTATTGAGCACATTGAAGGGATAACCGTTCACTCGGCCGCCAAAAGAGATTCGTCTCCAACCTGTTGGCTCCGGCTCGGCCACGGGAGCCGAAGAAGAAGACGACGACTGCTGTCCGTACGCTGCCGGGAGAAAAGTGACCCAAGCGCTGCAAAAAGCAGCTGCAAGCACACACCGGGACCGCGAGGCGGTTACATTTCCAATTCGATGCATTTGAACAATTGTCGCAAAAGCGCTCAAAAGTTCCAAGAGGATTCGCCTACCTCTTATTCGCGTGTATTCGCGGCTAATGAGTTCTTCCAGCCCATCCGTTCGCGCAACGAAGTGATGTGCGCCACATGGTGCCGCCCGTGCCATGCGTAGAGCGCCAGATTCTTCTCCAGGCTGACCACACCTAGCTCCGGGTGCCGGAACTCGCGGCGGAGATCCGCCGGCGAAAGCGACCGTAGCAGCAGAACCCACCGCTCGTGTAGCGATTCGAGTAGCGCTAGAGACGTTTCAATGCGCGCCGTACGCGAGTCGGCAAGCTCCGCCCATCGGCTCTGATCATATGGCTTGATAGTGGGTTCGTCCTCGGTAATCGCCAGCCGGAACCGGACGTAGCTGTTCATGTGACTGTCTGGAACGTGATGCACCACCTGACGCACGGTCCATCCACCCGGGCGATAGGGCGTGTCGAGCTGTTCGGCTGAAAGGCCGGTCACGGCGGCACGCAAATTGGCCGGTGTCGCGGCAATCTCTTGAATGAAACGCGTGCAGTCCTGGCTTGAGATTTCGGAGGGAAATTCAAGTCGTCCGATGGGATATTGTAGGTCCATCTCACTATGGTGCCACTGCCGGGGTGGAAACCAGGGCGCTACTCGCGATAATCTTACGGTTACTCGCATGTCCTTTGCCGGGCTCAAGGTGATCTCGTTCGAAAGCCGGCGTGCCGCCGAGATGGCGCAGCTCATTCGCAAGCAGCAGGGCGAGCCCATTGTTGCCCCGTCCATGCGCGAGGCGCCCATTGTGCGAAACGAAGAAGTTTTCCAGTTCGCCGAACGGCTCTTTGCCGGTGAGTTCGACATGATGATTCTGCTCACGGGAGTGGGCACGCGCATTCTCAACCAGGCGCTGGCGACGCGTTACCCTCCGGAGCGCTTCGCGGAAGCGCTGCGACGCATCACGGTGGTGCCCCGCGGCCCCAAGCCGATCGCTGTACTGCGCGAAATGAAGGTGCCGGTAACCATCACCGTGCCCGAGCCCAATACTTGGCGCGAAGTCCTGGCCGCTACCGAAGGCCGGCCGGAGCGACGGATCGCCGTTCAGGAATACGGCCGTCCGAGCGCTGAGCTAATCGGCGGATTGCGCGCGCGCGGCGCCGAGGTCACATCGGTGCGCGTTTATCAGTGGGACTTGCCCGAGGACACCGGGCCGCTGCGGGAAGCCGCCGAGCGCATCGCAGCCGAGGAACTGGATGTTGCCCTGTTCACCACATCAGTTCAGATCGACCATCTGCTGCGTGTGGCGGCCGAGAAAGGTCTCGAAGATTACGTCCGTGCTGCGTTTTCCAAAATGGTGGTGGCCTCCGTCGGTCCCGCCACCACCGAGGCGCTCGAGGACAACGGCATTCATCCTGATTTCGAGCCCAGCCACCCCAAAATGGGATTTCTTGTGCAGGAAACGGCCGATCGCGCCGAAGCCCTGTTGAAAGCCAAGCGATGACCAGGCCGTGAAAAAACCTTGGATGGCACAGGTTGGCGAGTACACCTCTCTCGCCTTTTTGTTGCCGGCGGCGACGTTTGTCGGGTACGGCATCGGCTATCTGCTGGACAAAGCCTTCGGCACGCAATTCTGGTATCTGGTTTTTCTGCTATTGGGCATCGCGGCCGGCTTCGTCCAGTTAATCCGGCGTCTGTTACGCGACACTAGCGACGATGGATCCTAACCAGCTATTTTATGGCCGGGCGCTCGCACGCATTCAATACCTGATGATGGTTCTGGGCGGCGCGGGCCTGGCCGCCGCCGCAATCTACGGAGGATGGCGCTGGTCGGCCGGATACCTGTTGGGCGCCATCGCCTCTTACGTCAATTTTCGCTGGCTCAAACAAATCGTCAGCGCACTAAGCGACGCGGCGGCGAAGAAGCCTCCAAGCACGCGCGTAGCCGTGATTTTCGGTCTGCGGTATCTACTGCTGGGGATTGGTGCTTATGCTATATTGAACTTCTCGACCCTCTCTTTGGCGGCTGCTTTTGCCGGCTTGTTTGTGTCCGTTGCCGCCGTCATTCTCGAGATCCTTTACGAACTAATGTATGCCCGAACATGAGATCTGGCTGACCCGCTTGTTCAACGATCATCTCCCGGGACTGGGCAATTGGCTGTTGGCGCTCGTCCGCGTTCATGCGGAAAACCCTGCGCGCCCCTGGGCCAACTTCATCACCATGCAGCTTCTGGTGTCTGCCATCATCATCGTGGTATTCGCCTACCTCCAGCCGCGCCTCTCGATGGACCGCCCCGGAAAAACGCAGCACACCTTTGAAGTGATCTATACGTTTCTGCACGGCGAGGCCAATGACAACATCGGCCATGAAGGCCCGCGCTTCCTTCCCTTTCTCGGAACTCTGTTCATATTCATCCTGTTTTGCAATTTGATCGGCATCATTCCTGGCTTCGAATCACCGACGATGAATCCCTCGGTTCCGGCCGGGTGCGCGGTGCTGGTTTTCGTTTACTACAACTTCATGGGATTCAAGCAGCAGGGCGTGTTCAAGTACATGGCGCATTTTGCGGGCCCAATGCCCGCGCCGCGTGGTCCCGACTCTGGCGGATTGATAGCTTGGGTGGGTTTCATTCTCCTTGCGCTCTTGATGATTCCCATCGAGATCATCAGTCACTTAGCGCGCCCTCTGTCGCTCACCATCCGTCTCTTTGCTAATATGCTCGCCGGCGAAAAAGTGACGGTGGTGTTTCTGGGGTTGACGTATCTGGTGGCGCCGGCAGTTTTTATGGGGCTGCACGTTTTCGTTTCATTCCTGCAAGCTTATATATTCGTGCTCCTGACCATGATGTATGTGTCGGAGACCGTGCCGCACGAACAACATTGATACTTGGCTTTATGCGGCTTCCAGCGTGAGACCGGCTGCACGAGGATGACGGGAACCACCTCCTGGAAGCAAATCTTAAACAAGGAGTAGCATCGATATGAACGTCAAGCTGTTTCTGATTCTGCTGGCGCTGTTCGTCTTCGCCAGCCCGATTTTCGCGCAGACCGGCGCATCGGAAAGCCATCTCCAGTGGGTAGCCATTACCTCCGGCTTCTCGATGGCCATCGCCTCAGCAGGCTGCGGCCTGGCACAAGCCAAAGCCACTGCCGCCGCCGCGGAGGGCATGGGTCGTAATCCGGGGGCATCGGCCGCCATCCGGTTTGCCCTATTGCTCGGGCTGGTGCTGATCGAATCGCTGGCGCTTTACACGCTGGTCATCATTTTTGCCAAGGTAAAATAGCCGTTCGATTTCGGGGGGAGAAGGTGTTCTCCTCCCGTCCGATCACAATCTCCGAAAACTTCTAGTTGCCGAAAATACAATCCATTACCTCGCAGAAGGGGCGGTTGATGCTCTCTGCTGTAGTAAATAGAGTTACGTCTGGACGAGAACTCAGCAAAGACCGATTGGCCGTGTTGGCGGGAAAAACAGATTGCCACGCCGATTTTCCTACCGCCGACATGGGGGGATTCCGACCGTAGTACCATAACCAATGCAGTTCGAAAAGCTTGACCACCATCGATGGACTCAACTAGATTACTAGAGGCACTGTGGTGGAACAGCGTAGAACACCTCGTTTCGATCTCCATTTGCCGCTTCGCGTGATGCGAACCGGCGCTGGACACATGGGCAAGGACGCTCAGACCCGTAATATCAGCTCCGGAGGTGTCCTGTTTTCGTTCGAAACGGATGTGCCATTAGGCGGCGCAATCGAGTATGTCGTCACACTTGCCGACCTGCATGGCATGCAGGTAGACCTTCGCTGTTTCGGCAAAGTGGTACGGAGGGAAAAATCCGCCGCTCAACCCCGTACCTCCGAATTCCTTATCGCAGTAACCCTCGATCGCTATCAATTCGTGCGGCGCGAAGCGTAGTTCTTTCGCCTCTTGTTCTCCCGCGAGTTTTCGTGTACGCTGGCAAAGAAAAGGCGAAGCATGCTGGAAATTCTAAAAGCCAAGGAGTGCAGTCTGGCGGCGGTGGTCCAGGAATTCGAGCGGCTGACCAGCCAACCTGACTCACCCGTCCGGGCAATCCGGCACCAGCCGGCGGCTCAGGGTGCATTGTGCGACGTCCCCGCCGCCGTAGAGGCCAATCTGCGCGAGGCGCTAGACCGGCGGGGAATTCAGAAGCTCTACACGCACCAGGCCGAGGCTTTCGAGCAGATTGAGAGTGGCAAGAACACAGTCATCGTGACGCCAACGGCGAGCGGCAAGACGCTCTGCTACAACCTGCCAGTACTAAACCTCCTACTGCGCGAGCCAGACGCTAGAGCCATCTATCTCTTCCCCACCAAAGCGCTCGCGGAGGACCAACTCCACGGGTTCCAGGCCCTGGCGAACGAAGTTGGTTCGGAAATTCGCGCATTTACCTACGACGGCGATACCCCGCAAGATGCCCGCAAAGCTATCCGCAACCGCGCCACTGTGGTGTTTACCAATCCCGATATGTTGCACAGCGGCATTCTGCCGCACCACACCCGGTGGGCTAAATTATTTGAAAATCTGCGCTACGTAATCATCGATGAATTGCATTATTATCGCGGTGTTTACGGCAGTCATTTAGCGAATATTCTGCGGCGTTTGAAGCGAATCTGCTCGTTTTATGGGACGGCGCCACAGTTTATCTGTTCGTCGGCAACGATTGCGAATCCACGCGAGCTGGCGGAGGCCTTGGCTGAGGCGCCTTTTGCGCTGGTCGACCGGAATGGCGCGCCCACGGGAGAAAAGTACTTCGTGTTCTACAATCCGCCGGTGGTGAACCGGCACCTGGGCATCCGGCGCAGCTACATCCACGAGACGCAGCGGCTCGCGGTGGAGTTGATCGGGCGCGGCCAGCAGACGCTGGTATTCGCCAACAACCGCCTGGCAACGGAGATTCTGATCACGTATCTGAAGGACGCCTGTACGCGCGGCCCCCTGCCGGACGGCAGCATTCGGGGATATCGCGCCGGCTATCTACCGCGTGAACGCCGCGAGATTGAGCGCCGGCTGCGCGAAGGTGAGATTCGCGGAGTCGTGGCGACTAACGCTCTCGAACTGGGGATCGACATCGGCTCACTCGATGCCGTGGTGATGGCTGGATATCCGGGCACGATCGCCTCTACCTGGCAGCGTGCCGGCCGCTCCGGACGGCGGCAAAGCGCGTCCGCGGCCGTACTGGTAGCATCGAGCGCGCCACTCGACCAGTACATCATCGAACACCCGGAATATTTCTTCGGCCAGTCGCCGGAGCACGCCTGCATCAACGCCGACAATCTCGAAATCCTGCTGGCTCACATGAAATGCGCGGCGTTCGAGTTGCCGTTGGCGGACGGAGAAAAGTTCGGACCGCATGAGACCTCCGACCTGTGCCGTTTTCTGGAGGAATCCGGATTCTTGCACCATGCCGGAGGAGCGTGGCATTGGACGTCGGATAGTTACCCGGCGGACGCCATCAGTCTGCGTGCGGTAACCAGCGATAATTTTGTGGTGGTGGACATCACCGGAGATCCCGTGGTGATCGCGGAGGTCGCATTTTCCGCGGCGCTTACGTCTCTTCATGAGAAAGCGATCTATCTGCACGAAGCCCGCCAGTATCACGTGGAACGCTTCGACTACGAAGAGCGCAAAGCCTATGTACGGCACGTGGAGTGCGATTACTTCACCGACGCCATCGATTACACGCAGGTCAAGGTGCTGCGGGAATTCGAATCGTTGGAACTGGCGGGCGCCAATCGGGCGCATGGCGAGGTCCGCGTCAACCGGCAGATTGTCGGATTCAAGAAAATCAAGTTCTACACGCTCGAGAACGTGGGGGCGGGCAGACTATCGATGCCCGAGCAAGAGATGCACACTACGGCCTTCTGGCTGCACTTCCCTGCCCCGTTTCTGGAGCAGTTGGACGATCTCTCGACCACCGAAAAACAAAATGGGCTGACCGGCCTGGGCAACGCGCTGCGCAGCATGGCGGCGCTTCGGCTGATGTGCGATCCGCGCGATCTGGGTGTGGCGCTCGGCGCCTCATCGCCCACCGCCGCATTCGAGCCTAACCTTTATCTCTATGACAATTATCCCGGGGGAATCGGGCAGAGCGCGCCCCTCTATGAGTATGACGGACGCGCTGCTGCGAGATACGGCGGAACTACTGGCGCGCTGCCCTTGCGGCGATGGTTGTCCATCCTGCGTGGGGCCGGTTGGAGAAGTGGGGGAGCGCGGAAAGTCTGCCGCGATGCGCATTCTGGAGCGCCTCTGCAATGCGACGGGCAGGAACGCCTGCTCTGCCTTTACAATCAAAGAATGCCGCAGTTTGACGTGGTGGGCGTGGGCTTGAACGCCACCGACACGCTGCTGGTGGTGCCGCATTTCCCGCCTATGCGGGCAAGGTTCCGTTCCAGGAAGAAATGCTGAGCCCCGGCGGGCAGGTGGCCAGCGCCATGGTGGCGTGCGCGCAAGCTGGGACTGCGCACCAAGTACATCGGCACGGTGGGCGACGACGAGCGCGGGCGCATCCAGATGGAGAGCCTGCGCGCCTCGGACATCAACCTGGACCACGTGCAACAGCGGCACGGCTGCGCCAACCAATCGGCCTACATCATCATCGACCGCTCGCACCGGCGAGCGCACGGTGCTGTGGCGGCGGCCGGAGTGCCTGCGCATCGACCCCGGCGGAAATCACGCCCGAACAGATCACCTGCGCGCGCATGCTGCACATCGACGGGCACGATACGCCGGCGGTGGCGCACGCCGCGCGCATCGCCAGGCAGGCCGGCATTCCGGTCACCGTGGATGTCGACACCATCTATCACGGCTTCGACCGCGTGCTGCCGTATGTGGATTACCTGGTCGCCAGTTCGGAGTTTCCGGCGCAGTGGACCAACGAGAGCGATCCGTTCAAGGCGCTCGAAATCATCCAGAAGGAATACGGCATGCGGGTGGCGGCGATGACGCTGGGCGCGCACGGATCGCTGGCGCTCGAGGAGGGCCGGTTCATTATTCGCCGGCCTTCGTGGTGAACTGCGTGGATACCACCGGAGCGGGCGACGTGTTTCATGGCGCCTTCTGCTATGCTGTGTTGCAAGAGCATGCCGATGCGCGACGCGCTCGATTTCTCCAACGCCATGGCGGCGCTCAACTGCATGGCGCTGGGCGCGCGGGGCGGCATCCGCGGCATGGAAGAAGCGCGCGCGCTGATGGCGCGGGCCGAACGCCGGTCGCATCCCGAATTCGCGAGCCGCGCTTCGGCCAGCGCGCCTCCGAGCTACCTAGATGTTTCCGCTCCGCGACACGCAGCCCAGCTACTCGCGGCCGTTGGTCACGATTCTGATCATCGTCCTGAACGTCGCTGGTGTTTCTTCTACGAATTCTCGCTCGACGAGTACTCCCGGAATTACTTCATCGCGCAGTATGGCCTGATTCCGGCCCGGTTCCATTTCTCGGCGCGTCCTCACCTCCATGTTTCTGCACGGCGGATGGATGCACGTCATCGGCAACATGTGGTTCCTGTGGATCTTCGGCGACAACGTGGAAGACGTGCTCGGGCACGGCAAATATCTGGTGTTTTACCTGCTGTGCGGGGTCGCGGCGGGTATGACGCAGGTACTTTTCAGCGCCGGGTCGCGCGTGCCCATGGTGGGAGCGAGCGGCGCCATCGCCGGAGTGATGGGCGCGTACCTGATCAAGTTTCCACATTCCCGCATCGTCACTCTGGTGTTCATCTTCATCTTCTTCACCACGATCGAGGTGCCGGCGGGGCTCATGCTGGTCTATTGGTTTTTCATCCAGTTTTTCAGCGGTGTCGGCACGATCGGCTATTCGCATGTCTCGCAGGGCGGCACGGCTTTCTTTGCGCACATCGGCGGCTTCATCACGGGCATGATCCTGGTGGGTGTGATGGGAACGCGGCAGGTATATATGCGACGGCGCGACGCTCAGCTGGTGATGCGGGCCGAAGCCAAAGTCACGCTCTACACGCGCCGAGGCTGCTGTCTTTGCGATGAGGCCAAGCGCGTGCTGGAGTCCGCACGGCAGAGGGCGCGCTTCGATCTGAACGAAGTGGACATTGATGGCGACGATGAGCTGCGGCGCACGTATAACGACGAGGTCCCGGTCATCGCTATCAATGGGAGCAAAGCTTTCAAATATCGTGTGACCGAGCAGGAATTTCTGAAGAAGCTGGCGGCGCGCGTATGAGTTTGGACATTCTGGCGATCGCCGCGCATCCGGATGACGTGGAGCAGACCTGCGGCGGAACCCTGATCAAGATGGCCGAGAAAGGCTATCGTACGGGCGTTTTGGATCTGACTGCGGGCGACATGGGCACACGGGGAACGCCCGAGCGTAGGATCGAAGAATCTCTCGCGGCGGCGAAGATCATGCTGGTGGGCCACCGGGATAATCTGCATTTTCCGGATGCGCGCCTCGAAAACACCGTCTCTGTCCGCATGACGCTCGCCTTGAAGATTCGCGAGACGCGCCCGCGCGTTGTGATTCTGCCTTATTGGGAGGGGCGCCATCCCGATCACTATCTCACAGCGGAACTGGGCTACGAGGCTTGCTTTCTGGCGGGCTTGAAGAAGCTGGACGAATATTCCGAACCGCACCGGCCGTACAAGATTCTTTATTCGTCCATCTACGCGAACGTGACACCCTCGTTTGTCGTGGACATCTCCGCGCAGTTTGAGCGCCGCATGGCCGGGCTACTGAGTTATCGCTCGCAATACGGCGGCGTGAGCGAAGGCAGTGAACTGTTTCCCGACGAGCGCGAGATTCATGAACGGCTGGGCGCCGTTGCGCGGTTTTACGGCAACCTGGTAGGAGTGAAGTACGGCGAGCCGTTCGTGGTGAAGGAGACGATGCTGGTGGAGGATGTGGTTGCGCTGGGCGGGCGAAGTATATAACAGCCCATGTGCGCGGCAAACCCGGGTTTCCTCAGTCGTCTAGTAAGCGGTCTTGGCGGGGCTCGGGTAACCAGAAGCCGGCGATGAAGCCGATGGCGTACACCAAGAAGGCAACTAAGGCGGCGGCGTAGGCCAGTTTCGTGGTCGCTCCGGCGCCGGGCATTATGTTGGCCAGTTGGGTTGTGGCAAGGGCCGCGGAGGTGCCGATCATGCGGCCGCCGATGTTCGCTGCGAAACTTTCACCCGTCCCGCGCAGGTGCGTGGGATAAACCAGCGGCAAATAATTTCCCCAAAAACTGAACTGCGCTACAGTGAGCAGGCCGGCAAGGAAGATGCCCCACTTCAGTGTTTCAAGATCGTGCAACGCCGGAAACAGGAATACCAGAGGCACGATGAACAAACCCGGGAGTTGAAAGATCCGCAGGAGGCGCCTGCGGCTCAAGATGCGCACGGCGAGGAACGCCAGAATAAAACGCCCTACCAAGCCGCCCATTTCCTGATAAAACTGCACGGAGCTGATCGCCTGCTCCTGAGCCGGCCGCGACAGGTGAATCACTTGTGGCAGTCCGGGGACGATGCGCGGGACGTGTTGAATGGCACCGAATGCGGCACCGAAGCTACAGGCAAACATCAGCGTAGTAATCCACGTGGTCTGGTTAAACGCGGGCTGGAATAGCTCCGCCAGGCTTGGCCGCTTGAGAGTTCCGGCGATCTTCTTCTGCTGCCACGCAGGCGATTCCGGCAGAAACGGCCGGATGATCATCAGAGGAATCGCGGGAATGATGCCCGACATAAGCGTGTAGCGCCAGGCTTCGTGGCCGCCATTGACAGCCGGCAGCGACTTTCCGTATGTTACGGTCAAGTAGTAAGCCGCAGTGACCATGACGCCTCCGATCGACGACAGCGCCTGCGTGTAGCCCAGCACTTTTTCGCGCCGGTCGCGTTCGGGAAACAGTTCAGCGAGCCAGGCCACGGCTGCCACGAACTCCACGCACACACCGATGAAAGTGGTGCATCGGAGGAACAGCAGCATGGGAAGCGAAGTGGAAAAGCCGGACGCCAGCGCGGAAAATGCATAAAGGAGAATGCTCCACACCAGAATTCGCCGGCGGCCGAGGCGGTCAGTGAGATACCCGCCGAGGAGGCCGAAGACGCCACCCGCTACCGCCGGCAAATAAAATAGCCATCCGACCCAGGCGTTGAATTCGGCGGTTCCGGGCCGCAGCTTTCCGATCTCCAGCAGCGCCGGCCGCACGATCAGCGGCAGCACGAGCAGTGCATACGTGTCGAAGGCAAATCCCACCGCAGCCACAGCGCAAATAGTCCATTGAACTGGAGTGAGGCGGGAAGGCCGGGGGACGATGGCGATATTGGACATAAATAATTGTCTTTTTCCTAGACGAGCGATAACACGCATTGATTCGCAGAACTTTGTAACTTTTGCGAATTTCCACGTAGTATGGCACAGAGAGGCACATTGAAGGGAACATGCATAGCAGGGCAATCCCGCTTGCATTAAAATACCCACACGGCTAGCGGAGGGATTCAACCGTGGATCGACGATCGTTTTTTGGCTTGATGGGAGGAATGGGAATGATGGCAGCAGCGCGGCCTGCGGGAGCAGCGGGGGAGAAGCGCACCGGTTTTTATATGCTCGAAGCGTTCTACTTGCAGCAGGGCTCGCAAGTGGGGCGGATGAACGAGTATTTCAGCAAGCTCGCGTTGCCGGCGCTGCAGCGCGTGGAATATAACGGTCCGGTGATTTATCTGGAGTCGCTGGTGGCGCCGCACATGCCGCAGATGGTGGCGGTGTACGGCTTCCAGTCTCTCGAACATATGTGGGATGTGCACTCCCACATTAATAAAGACCCCGAGATTATGAAGAATTTCGAGCAGTGGGATTCGGGTGATCCGCCGTTCGACCAGGCATCGAGCACGCTGCTCCAGGCCGCCGATTACAGTCCCGAGATTGTGACGCCGGCCGAACCGCCCAAGACGCCGCGTCTTTTCGAACTGCGCGTTTATCACTCGCCCACGTGGCGCCAGCTCAAGGCGCTGCACGAGCGTTTCGCGGGGCCGGAAATTCAGATCTTTCATCGCGTGGGCATACACCCGATCCTTTACTCTTCGACGCTCATTGGCACGAACATGCCGAACCTGACATACCTGATTCCGTTCGAAAATCTAGCGGCGCGTGAGAAGGCCTGGGAGACGTTCGCGGGCGATCCGGAGTGGATCAAGGTGCGCAAAGAATCGATCGAGAAGCATGGGCAGATGAGCAGCATCATTCAGATTTCGCTGTTCAAAGCGACGGCGTACTCGCCGGTGCGGTAGGAAGGAAGTGGCGAGCGCGTTCAGGTAGGATGAGAACAGAAACGATCGCTTTTTGTGACGAGACGTGATCTACGTGAGTTGGCTCTGATCAGGCTAAAAGAAGCCAAGGTCCTGTTAAGGAATGGCTATTATGACGGTGCGTACTACCTGAGCGGATATTGCATCGAGTGTGCCCTGAAGGCGTGTATCGCCAAGCGGACATGTCGGTATGAGTTTCCAGACAAGAAAACCGCGAATGCCAGTCATACGCACCGCCTTGAAGATCTGTTACGCGTTGCACAGCTTGGTGCGGCCCTCGGAGAAGAAGTCGGCAAGAATCGGATTTTTGAGGCGAACTGGAATCTGGTCAAAGATTGGTCGGAACAGAGCCGTTACAAGAAACATACGCAGCGGGAGGCTGAGGCTCTACTATCCGCTGTAGGCGACAAAAAAGTTGGAGTGCTCAAATGGATAAAGCCACACTGGTAGATATTGACATCAAGGCCGGCGAACGGGTGCTTGAGATTCTCGACAAGGCTGGTTTCAAAGCGAATGTTGCGTTGTGGCTTTATTCATCGGAATTCGAAGCGTGGCGACTCCATATCGCCTCTCCGCTCGTCGACACCAAAGGCCCCAGGGAGGCGTACGTACAGTTATTTTCTGCACTGCGGTCCGTCGACCCGGATCTGGCGTCCGCGGTTACTATTACACTCGTTAGCCCGAAGGATCCATTCATGCGGTCTCTTAGACGGATCTTTGGCACGACAAGCAGCGTTCATGGGATGCGCCTCGGCGGCAACATAATCGACGGCGTGTTTGTCGAGCATGCGTATGTTTATAGGATCAAGTAGGACGATGGGGACAGGCAGCACTGTCCACGACCGGCAGATCGAACCGTTGTAAGAGTCTGGATTTGGGACAGTGAAGCCTGTCTCCATCACTCGCTTAGCCGGTTGTACTTCTTCAGAAGGTCATGTACGCGGTCGAGGGGAAGGGCTTCGACTTTGTAGCCGTTAATGCCGACCATGGTCTCGGCGGCGAACATGGCGTTGACGATGGCCTCTTCGGTCGCCTGCACTACGGCTTCGAAGAGCGGATTCATGCGCTCGTTGGGCAGGACGGCGAGTTGCGAAACGTCTGTTGCCGCGGCTGCGCCGGGATTGGCACTGGTAAACGCGAGGAAGATATCGCCTGAGCCGTTGCCGGAGGTGCTGCCATTCCGCGCCAAACCCATGGTGGCGCGACGTGCCAGGCGCTTCAGCTGATGCGGCAAGAGCGGCGCGTCAGTTGCGATGACGATGATGATGGAGCCACGTTCTTGCTCACGTGGGGACTGTTTTTCGATCTCGGCCCCCACCGGAATACCGGCTATGCGGAGTTGCGTGCGGCGACCGCAGTTGCACTGGACGAGTACTCCGAGCGTGTACCCGCCCGCTTTCGCGTCGAGCTTGCGTGAAGCGGTGCCGATGCCGCCCTTGAATTCGAAGCAGATCATTCCGGTGCCTCCGCCGACGTTGCCTTCCCTGACGGCTCCGGAGGCGGCGGTATCGAGCGCTTCAAACGCGTGCTGCGGTTTGACGTGGAGGCCGTTGATATCATTCAGCACGCCGTCCCACGTTTCGGCCACCACGGGGAGCGCCCACCAGTCGCCGGGCACGGAGCGATCGACGCGCCGCTTGACCACGGCATCCCGCACCACGCCGACGCTGTGTGTGTTGGTGATCATGACTGGGCCTTCGAGAAAACCGGATTCTTCCACCCAGGTGGTGCCGGTCATTTCGCCGTTGCCGTTCAGCGAGAACCAGGCCGCAAAAACGGGATCGACCGATTCTTTGCCGCGAGGGAGGATAGCCGTTACGCCTGTGCGGACGGGGCCGGACCCAACGACCAGCTTTCCATCGCCCGAGATGATAGTGCTGTGACCGACTTCGACACCGGCAACGTCGGTAATGGCGTTATTCGGGCCGGGAGTTCCGTCGAAGGGGACGCCGGCGGCGCGAGCGCGGGGACGAGCGGGGGCGGCCTGAAGGCAAAAGTCAAAAAGCAAAAGGCAAAAGGCAAAGGTGCGGCGCATATTAATCCTCACTGTCGAAAATGCTGCCTAGGGCGCTGAGCGGGTTGTGTTCGTCGCTCGAGGGCTTGCTGGGGGCAAGTTCGCGGCGCAGCTTGTTGATGGTCATGCTCTGCACGATGACACGGCCGGGGCCGGTGATGGTGGCGAGGAACAGGCCTTCGCCGCCGAACAAGGCGCTCTTGATGCTGCCGACAAACTGGATGTCGTAGCCGATGGTTTCATCGAAAGCCACGATGTTGCCGGCGTCAATGTGCAGGGTCTCGCCGGCGGCGAGTGTGAATTCGACGAAATCCCCGCCGGCGTGGATGAAGACGGTTCCCGGACCGGTGAGTTTTTCCAGAATGAAACCTTCGCCGCCGAAGAACCCCGCGCCAAGCTTCTTCACCCATGCGATGTTGAACTGAACAGTCGGCTGGGCGAACAGGAAGGCGTCGCGCTGTGCCAGGAGGCTCTGGCCCGCTGCCAGGTCGAAAGCCTGAATGCGGCCGGTATAGCTACCGGCGAAACCCACCTCGCCAGCGCCGTTCGCGCGGAAATACGTCAGGAAAAGAGATTCGCCGGTGATGGTGCGGCGTAGAGCGCCCAGCAATTTTTCGCCGATCGTGGCGCCGCTCATGCGCGTGTCCCAATCCACGTTGGCGGTCTTGTAAACCATCTTGCCCGCCTCCGCGTAAACTTCCTGGCCGGGTTTAAGGCGCACGCGGGCTACCTGCAGGTTGTCGCCCTGGATAGTGTAGTCGAGAGGCTCGACGAGGGGCGTGGGCGGCGCGCCGGCGCCATTGACCGGAGTTCCGCAATTTCCGCAGAAGCGGACGTCATTTCCGAGGGAGGTACCACAATTCACGCAAAACGGCATAGAAGAAGTATAGGAACCCGGACGCGGAAATCAAAATGCCGGACAATAATGAAATGCTCCGCGATCCCGCTCTCATCCCGCTTTCTCAACAGCATCAGCACGGTTTGGCATTGTGCGTCCTCACTGAACGTGCGCTCAAAAGCGACCGGTCCGCTGCGACAATCGAGCGGCTGGCGCGCAAGGCCATCGATCGGTACGAGATCGAGCTCACCAATCATTTCGCAATCGAGGAGGAATTGTTGTTTCCGCTTATCGAGCGCGAGTTGGGGAAGATGACAATGATCGGCGAGTTGGTAGCTGATCACAGGGCCCTCGAAGGCATGGTCGGCCACCTGCGAGGTGCGCCGTCGGCAGAGTCGCTGGAAAAGTTCTGCGAGCTTTTGCGCCGCCACATCCGCCGGGAGGAGAACGAGCTTTTCCAGGACGTTCAGGGGCGGCTTCCGAAAGACGTTCTGGCCCAGGCCGGAGAAGAGATTGACGCGCGTGCGGTGCGCGTTTGCCTGTGAAGCGGCCATGCGGATTGCTCTGATCCAGATGAACAGCCGGGCTGGCTCCCGAAATGAGAACGTAGAGCGGGCGTGCGCGTTTATTGAGACCGCTGCGAAGGAGAAGCCCGACATCGTGGTGCTGCCGGAATTCTTCCACAACGAATATTTCCCGCAATACCGCGATGCCCGCTATATGGATTACGCCGAGGCCGAGGACGGATACACGCAGACACGCATGAAGGCGGAAGCGCGGCGACATGGCATTCACCTGGTTTCGACCATCTTCGAGATGGCGCGCCCCGGCTTTTACTACGACACCGCGATGCTGATCAACCCTGAGGGCGAAATTGCCGGCAAGTACCGGAAGGTGCATCCGGCCGCTCTGCTGAGCCTGGAGAAGATTTATTTCCGTGGAGGTTCGTCGTTCCCGGTGTTTCGCGTCGGAAAGTGGACCATCGGATTTTCGATCTGCTATGACAATCTGTTTCCGGAATCGTGCCGGTGCCTGGCGCTGAACGGCGCCGAACTGATCATCGCCCCGTACGCGACGCCAGTGGCGACACCCTGGGAGAATTTCTTAACGACGCGAGCGCTAGAGAACGGCGTTTTTCTTGTCGTGTGCAATCACGTGGGTCTCGAAGGCGAATGGCAGATGTCGGGCAAGAGCATGGTGGTCGATCCGCTGGGTGAGATCGTAGCGAAAGCCAGCGACGTGAACGAAGAAATTCTGGTGACGGCATTTCAACGGGAACAGGTCATCCAGGCGCGCCGACGCTTTCCGTTATTTCGCGATCGCCGTCCGGATGCCTATGGTTCCATCTGCCGGGCAACCGAAGAACTTACGGGATGAAAAGGACAAAAGGATCACCGCGGGGACGCCGAGGCGCCGAGAACAAAGACAGAGTTGGCGTTTGCCTTTGAGAGAAATTACCAGTATTCTTTGTCTATCCCCCGAGTAAAAACTGAAGGCAACGTGGAATCTACCCAAGAACAAATCATTTTAGAAACCAGCCTCCCAGGCATCGAGCGATTCTCGCAGGGAAAAGTGCGCGATGTTTATCGGGTGGGCGAACACCTGCTGATTGTGGCTACGGACCGCATTTCGGCATTTGATTTCATCCTGCCCACCGGGATCCCGGACAAGGGGCGCGTACTCACGCAGATGTCGGTGTTCTGGTTCGACCTTCTGCGGGAAGTGACCGCGACGCATTTTATCAGCGCGGACGTTGCGGACTATCCGGCGGAGTTGTGGCCGTTTAGGGCACAGCTCGAAGGGCGGTCGATGCTGGTGAAACTGGCTGAGATGGTTCCCATCGAGTGCGTGGCGCGCGGCTATTTGGCGGGGTCGGGGTGGAAGGAATACCGGAAAGACGGAACGGTCTGCGGCATTCCACTTCCAACGGGCCTGAAAGAGAGCAGCCGCCTGCCGGAACCGATTTTTACGCCATCCACTAAAGCGCAGACGGGCCACGATGAGAACATTTCGTTCGAGCGCATGGCGTCGACGGTGGGGAGCGATGTGGCGGGGCAGCTTCGCGATTTGACCCTGGCCATCTACACGCGCGCGGCGGCGTACGCCGAAACGCGGGGGATCCTCATCGCCGATACGAAATTCGAATTCGGTTTTATCGATGGCAAACTGATCCTGGGTGATGAAGTGCTGACTCCGGACTCCTCGCGATTCTGGCCGCGTGAAACCTACGAAGCGGGCCGAGCCCAGAACTCTTACGACAAACAATACGTAAGGGATTATTTGGAAGGGATTCGCTGGGACAAGCAGCCGCCGGCGCCCGAGTTGCCGATTGAAGTGGCGCAGAAGACCAGTGAAAAATACCGGGAAGCTTACCGGCTGCTGACCGGCAAAGAACTATGAACTGGCTGGACATCGTTCTGTTGATTCTGATTGTGGGTTCGATTCTGCTCAGCTTTAAAAAGGGATTCTCCCGGGAGCTGATCGAGCTGATTTCTGGGGTCGCGGCGCTATTCTGCGGGCTCTGGTTTTACGGCTCGGCGGGCGCGTTTCTGCTGCCCTATGTCAGCTCGAAAGAGATCGCGCATCTCTGCGGCTTCATTCTGGTGTTCGTGGGCGTCCTGATTGCCGGAGCCATCGTCGGCCATCTTTTCGGCCGGCTGGTGCAGGCCGCAGGCCTCTCGTTCTTTGACCGGATCCTCGGAGCGGGATTCGGCGCGGTGCGCGGCCTGCTGCTGGCCGTTGCCGTGGTTGTGGCTATCGTCGCGTTCGTTCCGGGATCCGGAGGCGCGGCGCCCGGCGTTGTCGTGCACTCGCGCTTTGCTCCTTACGTGATCGATACCGCTCACGTGTTCGCCTCCATGGCGCCACGGGAACTGAAGGACAGCTTCCGCAAACACTACGGTCAGGTGAAGAGCATCTGGGACGATGCAACAAAAAAGGGCGGGCAGGGAGATTCAGTTTGAACACATCCGCAATGAAAGAAACATTTGAGACGCTGGTGGATCACCTGCTGGAAAAGGGTTTTTTTATGGAGCAGGCCGTCGAAATTCTCGAGCGGACTCTGATGGCGCGAGCGCTGGAGCGCACCGACGGCAACCGGCGTGAGGCCAGCAAGTTGCTGGGGATTCACCGCAACACGCTACAGCGGAAGATTACGGATTACAAGCTGGAGGAGCAGCGTCCACGTAAGAAGCCGGTGCAGCAGGCGAAGGCGGCACGGCGGAGAGTGAAGGCGGGGTGAGGGGTGCGAACACTCAGAACGGGGACAGGCAGCACTGTCCACGACGGGCAGAGTGATCAGTTGGGGAGTTTGGTCTAGGGACAGTGAAGCCAGTCCCCGTTGAGTTGGTGATTTTTGATCTCGACGGGACGCTCATCGATTCCAGCACGGATCTGGCGAACTCGGTAAATGCTACGCGCGCGAACCTCGGCCTTCTTCCCATGGAACATGCGCTGGTATACACCTACGTGGGCAACGGCGCGCCAATGCTGATCCGCAAGGCCCTGGGTCCGGAGTATCCGGATGACGTCGTCGCGAGCGCGCTTGAATACTTCTTGCATTATTATCGCGCTCACATGCTGGACAACACCGTGCTCTATCCGGGAGTACGCGAAATGCTCGACCGGTTCCGCAGGAAGGGCATTCCTATGGCGGTGCTGACCAATAAACCCGTGCGCTTCAGTCAGGCGATCGTGGAGGGGCTTGGCCTGCACGAGCATTTCCGAAGCGTGTATGGCGGGAACAGCTTCGAGCAGAAGAAACCGCATCCGGTAGGCATCGAAACCTTGATGGCGGAGAATGGCGCGTCGCGCGAACAAACTCTCATGGTGGGCGACAGCGCGGTGGATATACAGACCGCGCGGAACGCCAAGGTGACGGCGTGCGGCGTTACGTGGGGCTTTCAGCCGGAGACGTTCGCCGAACAGCCGCCGGATTTCCTCGTTGACACGGCTGAAGAACTGGCTGCGAGAGTGATTGGCGATGGCTAGAGCGGCCGCAGGCTGCGTTTTTTGCGAGATTGTCGCAGGATCGAGGCCGGCAGCGGTCGTTTTCGAAGATGAAACTTCAGTGGGGTTTTTCGACCAGCGACCGGTGTTCCCGGGCCATACCCTGCTGATTCCGAAAGACCACTATGAGACCCTCGCCGATCTTCCACACGATTTGATTGAGCCGCTGTTTGCGGTGGCGCAGTTGCTGTCCCGCGCAGTGGAGCAGGCGATGGGTGCGGAAGGAAGCTTTGTGGCCATCAATAACCGCGTCAGCCAGACGGTTCCGCACCTGCATGTGCACATCGTGCCCAGGCGGAAAAGGGATGGGCTCCGGGGGTTTTTCTGGCCGCGCCAGAAGTACAAGGACGCGGAGGAAATCGAAAAAGTCAGAAAAAGTATTCGGGAGACTGTGGACCGGCTGCGCGCCGGTGCATAATGGTCCCCTATGTGGCCGCAGAACTATACGCCCGTGGGCGGCAGCCTGGGCGTATCCACACTAGTCGCTGCCGTTCCCGTTTTCGTACTCCTGTTGCTGCTGGGCGTGATGAGGAAACCCGCGTGGCTGGCCTCGCTCGTTGGGCTTGGCGCCGCCGCACTGGTGGCGTTGGGAATCTACGGCATGCACGCCGGCACGCTCGCGAGCGCCATCGCTTATGGCGCAGCGTACGGATTGTTTCCTATTGGCTGGGTGGTATTCACCGCCATCCTCCTTTACAACATTACGGTGGCAACCGGAAAATTTCAGGTGATCAAGGATTCGGTCGGTAGTCTGACGGAGGACCGCCGGCTGCAAGCTCTGCTGATCGCGTTTGCCTTCGGAGCGTTCATTGAAGGTGCGGCAGGATTTGGAACGCCCGTGGCGGTGGCCGCGGCGATGCTGGCCGGTTTGGGTTTCTCTCCGTTCTACGCGGCGGGCATTTGCCTGCTGGCGAATACGGCGCCCGTGGCGTTCGGGTCGATTGCTACGCCGATTCTGATGCTCACCGGGATTACGGGGCTGCCTCTGGATCGCTTGAGCGCGGGCGTTGGTCGCGTGTGCGCGCCCGTCTCGCTGATCGTACCGGGCTACCTGGTGATGGTGATGGGCGGATGGAGGGCGTTGCGGGGCGTGCTGCCTGCAGCGATCCTATGCGGAGTGGCGTTCGGCGGGACGCAGTTTGTGGTGTCGAACTTTATCGGGCCGCAGTTGACCGACATTCTCAGCTCGCTGGCGGCGATCGGATCGCTGGTGCTGTTGTTCAAGTTCTGGAAGCCGAAGGAAGGTTTCAATTTCGACGAGCACAGCTCGGCGCATGTTGCGTCGCCGCGTCATGCAACGGGGGAACTGGTGACGGCGTGGGCGCCGTACATGCTGCTAGTAATTTTCGTCTTGCTGTGGGGCTATAAGCCAGTTCAAGTACTGCTCAACGGAGTGACTCGGAGTTTTCCCTGGCCGGGCCTTCACAACGTCATCTTGCGAGTACCTCCGGTAGTGGCGAAGCCCGCGCCTTACCCGGCGCCGTATACCTTCAACTCGCTTTCTGCGCCCGGCACGGCGTGTCTGATCGCGGCGCTGGTTTCCGCGGTGTTGCTGCGAATGCCGGTGGCCCAATTCGCGCGTGTATTTCGCAGTACGGTGAAACAGCTGCTGCTGGCCGAATTGACGATTGCGTCGGTGCTTGCGCTGGCATTTCTGATGAATTATTCCGGGGCCACGGCGACGCTGGGGCTGTCGTTCGCGGCGACGGGTGCGCTGTTTCCATTCTTCAGCTCGCTGCTCGGATGGCTGGGCGTGTTTCTGACCGGGAGCGACACGGCATCCAATGCGCTGTTCGGAAACCTGCAAGTGATTACCGCCGGGACGCTGCACATGAATCCGGTGCTGATGGCATCGTCGAATTCCGCGGGCGGCGTGATGGGTAAAATGATCAGCCTGCAGAGCGTCGCGGTGGCTTCCTGCGCAACGGCCATGAAACCCGAGGATGAAGGCAGGCTGTTCCGGTTCACGTTGCGGCACAGCATATTGCTGGCTTCGATCATCGGACTGATCGTGGTGTTTTATACGTACGTGGCGCCGCAACTGGCGCCGTAAAAATCAGCCTGTGGTTTTCAGGGGGCCGAGGTATTTGTCCAACCAGTCGAGAATCTCGCGGATGATATCGCGGAGATCGGCGGGAATGTGGCCGGATTCAAAGATGACGAGCCGCTTGTCCTTTTCCGGCGCGCCCCAGAAGCGGAACATGGGCTTGGCCTGCATCTCGGTTGATTGGTCGAAATCGAAACGACCGTTTAGCATGAGCAGCGGCTGGTGCGCGCGTGCGGCGAAGTTGATGTCATCGGCCTCGGGCGGCTCCGGCCTATCGGGGAAGCCGCCGGCCAGCAGTACACACGTTTTGAAGCGGCTTTCGGTGGCGCAGATCCTTGGCCCTCGATTCGCGCCCCAACTCAATCCGTAATACGCGATGCGCGCGCGATCGATGTCCGTCCGGGATTCGAGATAGTCGACCGACCGCGATGCATCCTTGACCGCCTGTACACTCACATCGCGCTCGGTGTTTGGGCCGTTGCCCTCGACCTGGCGTTCGTAGGTTCCCTTGTAAATCGGAAACAAAACCGCCCTTCCGCTGCGCATCGCGAACTCGAAAAAAATCAGGGTGATGCCCAGAGTCTCGCTGGATCGCGAGAACGCGGCGTTAGACCCGGGGTGATAAACCACAGTCTGGTAGGGCGGCGCTGCGTTCTTGGGCAGGAACAGATAAGCAGCCATGCGCTCATTGCCGTACGCCGCGGCAAAGGTGACCTTCTCCTTGCGCCAGTAGGGATGGGAATCGTCGGGCGATTCCACGCGGGCATCGAGTGGTCGCTTGTCATACGAGTAAAGGCTGCGGTAAGCCTCGAAGACCTGATCGCTCACGGGCTTCTCTTTGGAATAGTCGCGGTAGGAGCGCTCAACCGGAAAACCGAAGTTCGGCGTGAGATTGGGGCCAAGGATTTGAGACAACAGGGAAATGGAATCAAACGCGACGGACAAACCAGTCCCGCGCGAGATCACCGCCCTGTTGTCGGATGAGCGGTTGATCCTGCGCGAGACGCAACGCGCCGTGACCCCGTTTGGCGGTGTCGCGGTTTTCATTTCGTTTCTCGGCAAGATCGGTTTTGTGAAGGCGGTTCGGGAGCACATGCCGATTCGCTGGCGGTCGCCGAATCACATCGATCCGACTTCCACCTTCACAGCGTTCCTGATATCGGTGCTGGTGGGAGCCAGACGCTTCGCGCATGCGGGTCTGCTGCGGGGAGATCGCGCGTTACATGCGCTCATGGGCCTGGAACGGTTTCCTACCGACGACACCATCCGCAATCTGTTTCGTGCATTCGGCATGGGCCAGGTCCAGCGCCTCTACGAACCACTGGCCGAATGGCAGATGCAACGTTTGCCGCAGCGCGAGGAGGGCTACACCTTGGACTTGGATTCGACGGTGTTTGAGCGTTACGGCCAGCAGGAAGGTTCGCTCAAGGGACACAACCCACGCAAACACGGACGGCCCAGCCACCATCCACTGTTGGCCGTGCTGAACGAAGCGCACTTTCTCCTCCACGGGTGGCTCCGCAGCGGCAACTGCGGAACCAGCCGGGGCGTGGAGGAGTTTCTCAAAGAAGCTCTCGCGCTGTGGGGACAGCGCGAAAAGATCCGCTTGCTGAGAGCCGATTCGGGCTTCTTCGATGACAAGCTGCTGAGCTTTTTGGAACAGCGCCTGCTGCCCTACATTGTAGTGGCGCGTCTCACCCCATGGGTAAAACGTGCCGCCCAGCGAGTGGAGCAATGGACGATGTTGGACGACGACTACGCCGCGGGCGAGTTTCGAATCCAGTTGCACGGCTGGAGTGTGGAGCGGCGGTTCGTGGCGATTCGCGAGCAGGTGCGCGAGGGTCGCGACAGCGTGGGCCGCAAGCTAATCGACGTGCCCGGCTATACCTTCCGCGTCTTCGTCACCAGTTGTGGCGACCCTCCGCAGGAGATCTGGCGGGGCTACAATCGGCGCGCCGACATGGAAAACCGCATCGCCGAGTTGAAGCACGACCTGGGCGCCGATGGCTTCTGCCTGAAACAGTTTTTCGCCACCGAGGCCGCCTTTCGCGCCGTGTTACTACTGTTCAACTTACTGGGGGAGTTCCAGCGCGCGGCTGGTTTGCCGATCTATCGCGAGCCCGCTACCATCCGGACTCAGGTCCTCACCTGCGGGGCAATTCTTGGGCGGACCGGCCGCCGACTGGTGATTCATCTGTCGGAAAGTTGGGGCGGGCTGAAGACGAGAATTCCCTTGCTGGACAGCATCTTGAACTGGCAAATCCCAACTTCACCGAAGTTGGATCCGTCGCTCATAACCTGATCCCGAACCGGAGCCCAAACCACTTTCCAAACCCGCGGACAGGAGGTTCGATCAACGTTCAACTTCGGAATTCAGGCTCAATCGGACCGGTGAGGGCCGCCGACAGCGAGCTGCTGTACTTCACGCAACGAAAACCGTTTCGGGCCGAGCGATCGAAGGGCGGACTGGCGTCCAGGTCAAGGAACATATAGCTAGGCTCATTCCAGGCGCCCCCCAGCAGGTAACGGTTCCCTTCCGTCTGATTCCAGCACCACTCTTTCACATTGCCTGCCATATCGTAGGTCCCGAAGGGCGCCATTCCCTCATAAGAGCCCACGCGCGCCGGGCCTTTGTGGTCGAAATTGCTGAACCGCAGGATGTCGGAGAAGATGCCGGTGCCGGCAGCGTTGAACCATTGGTGGGCGGTGGGCAACGCTTTACCGGCATATTCGGCATATGCGGCGGCTTCATACCAGCTCACGCCGGCCACGGGAAAATCTGCCTGCCCCTCGGGATAAGCGCCAAGCTCCCAGGTGGACGGGCCGGGGCGGCCGGTGGCATCGCGGAACTTGGACATCGCCTCATCCCATGAAAGGGCGCGCTTGTTCTCGATGAGCGGCTGCTTCCAGTACTCGCGCTTTTGATAGCCGCCGTGGTCCATAAAATCCTTGAACTGCTGGTTGGTGACTTCATATTTATCCATCCAGTATTCCGGCAGCGCAAGCGCCGGGGAGCCACCCAATTGATACTCGCCGGCCGGGATTCTCACCATTCCCGCTGGCGACGAACCCTGGGGTTCGAGGCGAACCTGAATATCGGAGGAGCGGTAGTTCGCCAGTTCGAGCATCTCAAATCCAGGCTTCACGATCTTCCAGCGAATATAACCGCCGGGAACTCGGATGTGGTCGAGTGGTGCGCGGCCGAGCGACTCCCACGCATCGCCGGGATCGCCGTAGTCCTTGACGAATACCTCGGCCCCGGCTGGATTCGTATGAATGGAGGCGACTAGCGTAACTGTTTCGCGCAATTGCTTAAGCTGTGGATCGTCTGGAATGTAGCGTTCCGCTTCGCGAAGCAAGCGGAAAGCGCCGTGAAAATGGACCTGTTCGGCCAATCTGCCGGCCACGGGGAGTGCTTCGTTACGAGCCCAGCGGGCGCGCGAGGGTCGCCAGGCGAACCAGGTGATGGTGACGCCGATGGCAAGTAGCAGCAGCAGCGCCGCACCGGCAAATATGGGACGGCGAAGCAGAGCCTGGACACCTGTGGGCGGTGTTGCGAGGCGTGCCTGAACGGCGGCGAGATCGTCGCGCAATTCAACCGCGGACGGATAGCGCGATTCCCGATTCTTCTCCAGGCAACGGTCAAGGATGCGGCTGACTTCGCGGGGAACACCCGCCCGGTTTGCCGCCAGAGGCTCAGGCCGGTCGCGCAGGATTGCCGCCATGGTGGAGAGCTGCGATTCGCCCTGAAACGGCCTGTGGCCGGTGAGCATTTCGTAAAACACCGCGGCGAAGGAAAAAACATCCGTGCGCGCATCCACAGGCTTGGCCTCAATCTGTTCGGGAGACGCGTAGGCCACGGTGCCGACGATCACGCCAGCACGCGTGGCGGCTTCGGCGGTGATGGTCGCGTCTTCCGATCCGGTTTGTTCTAGAAGCTTGGCCAAGCCGAAATCCAGGACTTTGACGCGGGCCGCCGTAGTCACCATGATGTTGCCAGGCTTGATGTCGCGATGTACGATGCCCGCAGCGTGAGCCGCGGCTAGAGCATCCGCGATCTGCACGGCGTACGATAGTGCCTGGACAACGGGCAACCCGTGCTCCGGGATGAGCCGATTGAGCGGCGAGCCGTCAACGTGCTCCATGACGATGAAGTCGGCGCCATCGTTCGCGTCGATCTCGTGGATAGTGACGATGTTGGGGTGATTCAATGCGGAAGCGGCCTTGGCCTCCTGCACGAAGCGGCGCTTGCGGTCGGGATTTGCCGTCTGCTCCGGCGGCAGGAGCTTGATGGCCACGAAGCGATCGAGCCGCGTATCGCGGGCCCTGTAGACCACGCCCATTCCGCCTTTGCCGATCTCTTCGAGCAGTTCGTAATGGCTAAGGGTGCGGCCCATCGTGAATACCCGGCGCACAAAAGTATACACGAGTCGCAGCGTGCCGTTAAAATCTTATGGTGCGCCGAACCATTGTTCTGATTCTCGCAGCCTGTGTGGGACTTACGGCTCGTGCTCAGAAGAAGCCCATCACCATTGAATCTTTGATTGCTGAGCGCAGGGTCACCGGGCTTGGGCCCATTCGAGTGGGCGCCCGATGGAAAACGATTCGCGTGGCTTGAGAGGAAGGAGCTGTGGCTGTATGATACCGGCTCGGGCCAAAGGAAGGTGCTGGTGAACCTGGACGCCTTGGACGCCAAGGCCGTAAAGGTAGCGGCCTCGGAAGCCTCCGACTGGACGAACCGGCGCGTTTCGGAGCAGCACTTCGCGTGGTCCGAAGGTGCCAACGAGATCCTGATTTCATCCAGCGGCGATCTGTTTCTGCTCCACGTGGACACGGGGAAATGGGATCAGCTGACGGCTACGGCTGAGGCGGAGCGGGATGCCAAGCTCTCGCCCGATGGACACCGTGTCTCCTTTCGGCGCGACCACGATCTTGTATTCCCTCGAAATAGCGACCGGAAAGACGGCGCGGCTGACGAGGGACGGCTCGGAAAATTTGCTGAACGGCGAACTGGATTGGGTGTATCCCGAGGAACTGGAAATCGGAACGGCTCATTGGTGGTCGCCGGACGGCAAGCAGGTGGCGTATCTGCAGTTCGACATCAGCCGCGAGCCCGTATTTCCTCAGGTGGATGCATTGAGCGTCCGAGCGCGGTTGGAACCCGAACGTTATCCCAACGCAGGCGACCCCAACGCCGACGTGCGCCTGGGAATCGTTTCTGCCAGCGGCGGGCAGACGCGCTGGATGGACCTTGGTGAAACGCGCGATAATCTGCTGGCGCGCGTTGTCTGGCTGCCCGACAGCCATGCCGTGGCCGTGGAACGGCTGAACCGGATTCAGAACCGGCTGGATTTGCTGATTGCGAACACGGCAACGGGGGAACCGCGCGTGGCGCTGCACGAGGAAGACACCGCCTGGATCAACGTCAATGACGACCTACAGTTTCTCAAGGATGGAAAGCAATTCCTGTGGGGCAGCGAGCGCGATGGATTTCATCATCTCTACCTTTATTCGACCGAAGGCAAGCTGCTTCGTCAGTTGACCCGAGGCGAATGGGTAGTGGAAACGGTTGCGGGCGTGGATGAATCGGCGGGCGAGGTGTACTACACATCCACGGAGCAGAGCCCTTTGGAAAAGCAGCTTTATGCTGTGCGGCTGGACGGCAAGCACCGGCGCCGGATTTCGCCGGAGCCAGGAACACACGCGATCTCCATGAGTCCGGACTGCGCGCTCTACCTGGATACGGCGTCGAACCTGTCTTCCCCGCCCCGCCGCACGATTCACCACAAGGACGGCACCGAGACTGCCGTATTCCGCGAAGCCGATCGATCGCTGGTTGATGAATATGAAATACTGCCCACCGAGATTCACAACGTGAAGACGGCGGACGGCGCGGTGCTCTATGGGAGGCTGATCAAACCAGCTGGATTCAAGGAAGGCAGCAAATATCCGGTCATCGTGTTCATTTACGGCGGCCCGGGCGTGGGGCCGGCGGTGGTGGACGCGTGGCAGGAGCGCCAATGGGATCAGGTTCTAGCGCACCGCGGCTTTGTCATCTGGCAGTTGGACAATCGCGGGACGTGGGGCCGCGGCCATCGCTGGGAATCCGTGATCTACCACAACCTGGGCGCGCACGAACTGGAAGACCAAAAGGAAGGCATTCGCTATTTGCAGTCTCTGGGATTCGCCGACACCTCGCACATGGGAATTTACGGGTGGAGCTATGGCGGTTACATGACGCTATACTCGCTCACGCACGCGCCGGGACTGTTCCGCGCAGGCATAGCTGGTGCGCCGGTGACCCACTGGCGCAACTATGACAGCATCTACACCGAGCGCTATATGGGACTGCCCGAAGAGAATACTTCCGGTTACGAAAGCGCGTCCGCCCTGACGCACGCGGCGGACCTTCGGGACAAGCTGCTGCTCATCCACAATCTGGAGGATGACAACGTTCACTTTCAAAATACGGTGCAATTCATGGACGCGCTGGAGCGCGCGGGGAAACCGTTTGAGTTGATGCTTTACCCGCAGAAATCGCACGGCGTGTCAGGCGCCTTGCGCAAGCACCTTTACGAAACCATGGTCGAGTTTTTCGAGAGGAACGTTAAGTAAGGTGGCGCTGGCGCCAGCGTCTGCAGCGGAACGAGGACTGCTGGGCTAGACTGTCGCAGTGAGTTCGTTACTTGACGCAACCGCTCCCTCTCCAGAAACCACTCTGTATACTGCTGATGGAATTGCGCATGTTTCATACTGGACTGACCAAGGGCACCAGCGCGAAACCCTGTTGAGCGGCCTGCTTGGTGATTAGCCTGATCCTCTGTAGCCGATACTTCTCTTCGTACCGAGCCGTGCCCTTGTCTACGTATTCCTGGCCGTACTTTAGCATCCGGTATACCAGTCGTGCCTGCTCCGCCGCCATCGCGGTTATCGCCTTGGGAGATCCCAATCTGCTGCGGAGGCGGCGGAACTGCGCCCCGAGATAGCTATCACTTTGGCGTAGCGTACTGGCGGCCATGCGCAACGCCGTTGCCAGTCGCGACACCACCCTGCGCGTCCGCCTCTTCAGCACCTTTCCTCCGCTGATGTCATTGCGGGGCGCTAACCCGATCCAGGATACGAAGTGATGTTCGGTGGGCCATTGACTCATGTCCAGCCCAGCTTCGGTGATGACGGTTTGCACCGTCATTTCCCGGATGCCGTCGATCCGTGTCAGATCCACACCCGCCACGCGCTTCAGTTCTGCCCCCAGATCGAAGTTCGGTTGGTTCCTGGAGGACTTCTTTCGCTGGCGCTTCCCGGTCCGGCCGGCCGGTGGCCCGGGCTCCCCCGGTTGTACTTCCGCCGCGGGCAGATCTTTCATGCGGGCTGCCAGGTCCTGATCGCAGCCCGCCATCTGCCTTTGCACATGGTCCCAGTCGGCCAGCTGCCGCCGCAATATCGCCAACTGCTCGGGCAGCCACGTCCCTTCCAGACTCTGGGCAATCGTTTCCTGGCTGGCCTTGACGTTGGCATCGCGGAACTCGGCTAGCTTCTGGCCATCCCGCTCCCCGGCCACAATCGCACGGATGATCTTCATCCCGGTCACCCCGCTCAGGTCGCTGAGTACGGTTGCCAATTGCACATTCATCTCCGTCAGCGCTTTTTGCATGCGCTGGATCGAGGTTCCGGCCTGCTCCACGTATTCGGACCGTTCCCGCCAGCAGGTTCGAATGGCCCGGATCTCCGCGGTGGGCCGGAACGACTTCCGCAATAGTCCGTACGTGTCCAGTTTCAGCAACCACTGACTTTCCTGGACGTCGCTTTTTCTGCCCGGCAGATTCCGCGTCTCCCGTGCATTGACCAGCCACACGTCGAACCCGCTCTGTTCCAATACGTCAAACACAGGAATCCAGTACACGCCGGTGGACTGCATGACCACCGTCTTGACTCCGCATTGGGTAAGCCACGCCGCCAGCCGGTGCAGGTCCGTCGTGAAACATCCAAAGTTCTGCACGGGCTGCCCATCCCGGTCCGGTCCCACTGCTACCTAATGCTCTCGACTCCCAATGTCGATTCCCGCCGCGTCCCGGTGCACGACCTCCAATCCGGGACTCCCGGACCAGTTCTGCCGCCCCAGTGCCTTCCTCTCCTTGCGGGTCAGCCGCTGACCCTGGCTCGATTCTCGGTGTGTTTGGCTGGCCATCTTGCTAGCTCCTTTTTGCTCTTCCCTTCGGCGAGGCCATGCCCGGTCGCGATTCAGAAAATACTCTCTCCATCGGGGTCAAGCGGCTTCTCTCGAAGCCGCAGCCACCAATCTCATGATCGACAAGACCGGAGCCAGACTTTGGTACGGGCAGCAACGCGCCAGTGGGAGGTCGGCCATAGCTCGCAACGCCTTCGCCTCTCCCATTCTCGCTGCTTTTAGGTTTCCGGGCCTCATGACGCGCGCTGCGCGTTTAGAACTTTGGTCGCGGCTCGGTTTGCGACACAAAGGCACCAAGGTGACACCTAGATGATCGCGGTACCGCTGACCGAGAGAGGCTGGGTCCTTCGCCCGAAAGAAAAGACCGCCGATACCAGAAGCCGTTAAGAACTACTTGCCGTGCCCGCCGCCACCGCCACCGCCACTCGAATGGCCACCACCGCCACCGAAGGAACCGGAACTGTGCGAAGAACTGGACAGGGCGCTACTGCTGCTGCCGGACGAACTAAAACCACCGGAATGACCGCCACTGCTTCCGGAGAAGGCACCGCCGCCTGCACGCGCATTGCTGGCAACGGAAGATCTCATTGCGGCCGCCGCAGGCGTTAGACCACGTGGCGGCCCACCCGGACTCCGAGCAGGGGCGGCGGATCCATGACCGATGCGAACGGGCTTGTGGCCGGGCGTGCTGCCGCCACCGCCGCCACCAGAAGCGTACGGCGGATAATAATAGCCGCCGTTAAAGCCGTTCAGGTAGGAATAAACGGAATAAGGACTGTAGAAAGCCCAGCCGAACGGGTTGTAGTATGTGCCGGCCATGGGGATGAAGGTGTACATGCCGAAGAAGGGATTCCAAGCCCAGCTGTTACCCCCGCCCCAGCTGTTACCTCCGCCCCAGTTCATGCCGGAATTACTTACCGATTGGGCGGCGGCCACGTTGGCCATCGCCAGATACTGCGAGCGGTCGCGGCTCCACAGGTACAACTCGTCGGTGGATTTGTCTTTATCGAAGTGCGCGATCTTGAATTCGCCGTTCATCTCCAGCATGTGGTTTGGCTTGATCTCTTCACTTTTCCCGTTGTACAGAACCACGGCCCCGCCGTCATAAACGCGCATCGCGGGCGGTTCGGAATCGAAGCGGTACATACCCTTCTTCGCGAGCTGGATGGCATAGTCCTTATAAACGATGGTCACCCCGTTGTCTTTGAGCAGCTCATCGGCCTCGACCAACGCCGAACCGGAGAGGAATTCCACACGGGTATCGATCAGACGGTTGGTCACCATGCGGATCGCACTGTTGTCCCCGACGCGCAGGAACACACCCGGTGTGAGCAGCACCTCGGCGCGTCCTTCCTCGGTACGCAACTGGGCGTTCTCTTTGAGATCCGGAAATTCTCCGAACTTGGTTTCAATCTGCTGATCGCCAAGATAGACGCGGCCTTCCACGTAATGGATCAGTCCCGATTTAGCCGAGATGACGGTTTGGGCCGAAACCACCGAAGCGGCGACTGCTGCCCACGCCGTGACGCCCAACGCCAAACGCACGAGGTGTTTCATGGGGTTACCTCACATTCGATAATGATCCCAAATTGTTGACGTGTCAATGGGTTCCCCCGAATGTTGACCCTTCTGAACCGCTAGCCCTTGAGAGCCATCCGCGGCGCTCAGTAACCGTTGCCCGGCAAGTCAGTTATATCCTCAATAGATCCGGAGGCACTGATGTCAACTCTCCTGCAAGATCTGAAGTATGCGTTCCGGCTTTTCCGGAAGTCGCCGGCGTTCACTGTGGTGGCAGTGCTGGCGCTGGCTCTCGGCATTGGCGCTAACACGGCCATTTTCAGCGTGGTGGATGCGATCCTGTTGCGGCCTCTGCCCTATAAAGATTCGGATCATCTGGTCAAGATCTGGACGAACTTTACGGGTATCGGCCTGCCGAACAACCAGAACTGGGTGTCGGCGCCGGAGCTGATGGATATTCGGACGCTGAGCAAGAGTTTCACGCAGATCGCGGCTCTTTCCGGAAACAGCTTTAACATTCTCGCTGGAGGGTTGCCGGAACGGGTCGACGGCGCCAGCGTTTCCGCCAGCCTGTTTCCAATGCTGGGCGTGCAGGCGAAGGTGGGCCGGACCTTTCTTCCCGAAGAAGAGCAGCGCGGCCGCGACAATGTGGCGCTTTTGAGCGAGGGCCTCTGGCGCCGCCGGTTCGGCGCTGATCCGCATCCGGTGGGCAGAAAACTGAACATCAATGGCGTCAGCTTGCAGGTGGTGGGGATTCTGCCTCCCGCCTTTCATTATCCCCTCGACGCGGAGGTTTGGACGCCTCTCTCCTTTTCCAATGACGATCTGAGCCCGAACAGTCGCGGCAACCACGGACTGGAAGTACTGGCGCGCATCAAACCGGAGTTCTCCCTCTCGCAGGCGCGCGTCGATATGGATGCGGTGGCGCAACGCATGATCGAACAGCACGGCGAGTATCCGTACAAGCAGTTTAATTTCGGACTGATCGAGACGCCGCTGCTCGAGGAAATGGTGGGGGATGTCAAAATCGCGCTGTGGATCCTGATGGGCGCGGTCGGATTCGTTCTGCTGATCGCGTGCGCCAACGTGGCCAATCTGCTGCTGGCGCGCGCTTCTGGCCGCGAGCGGGAGATGGCCATCCGTACCGCTATCGGCGCTGGACGGAGCCGGCTGGCGCGCCAGTTGCTGACCGAGAGCGTGATTCTGGGCTTGATGGGCGGAATGGCCGGTGTGCTGCTGGCGATTTGGGGGCTGCGGGTGCTCACCAACATCAGTGAGACCAGCTTCCCGCGAGTGGCCGAGGCGCAAATGGATGGCTGGGTATTGGGATTCACGATGCTGATCTCGGCCGGGACCGGCGTGTTGTTCGGGCTGGCGCCCGTGTTTCAGATCTCACACGTCACCCATGATGCGCTCAAGGACGGCGGGCGGGGCTCGACTGCCGGAAAAGCGTCGCAGCGGTTGCGGCGTGGGCTGGTGGTGGCGGAGATCGCATTGTCGCTGGTACTGCTGGCCGGCTCGGGGCTGCTGCTCAAGAGTTTTTTACGGCTGATGGAAGTGAATCCGGGCTTCCGGCCGGAAAGCGTGCTGACGATGCGCATTGCTCTGCCGGATGCAAAATATTCAAAGGACGCCCAGGTCAGCGCGTTCTATCACGAGGTAGAGGACAGGGTCTCGAGACTTCCTGGTGTGGAGGCGGCCGGTTTGGTTTCGGCGCTGCCGCTGAGCGGAGGTGGAGGTTCTGGAACCACCACTGTGGACAGCCGCGCCGTATCCGGCCGAGATGCATCGCCCGAAGCCGATTGGCACGGTGTCACACCGGGATATTTCAAGGCCATGGGCATTGAACTCAAACACGGGCGTTATTTCGATGAGCGGGACATAGCCAGCTCGGCGCCGGTCGCCATTATCGATGAGACTATGGCGAACACGTACTGGCCCAATGAAGATGCCGTGGGCAAACGCCTGAAGCGCGGAAGCCCGGGATCCACCGCTCCCTGGATGACCATCGTAGGAGTGGTGAGCCACGTCCGTTACCGCACGCTGGAAGCGACGTCGCGCGTGACGCTGTATTGGCCGGAAGCGCAGAACCCGTACTCCGCGATGAGCCTGGCGATTCGTACGTCTTCGGCCGATCCGCGCACGCTGGCCACGGTGGTGCAACGCGAGATCCTGGCCATCGATCCGGAGCAGCCCGTTTATAGGGTGCGCACAATGTACGAGCTGATGGCGGATTCGGTGGCGCGCCGGCGCCTGGCTATGCTGCTGCTGGCGATCTTCGCCGTGGCGGCATTGGTGTTGGCAGCAGTGGGCATTTACGGGGTGATGTCGTACTCGGTAACCGAGCGCGCTCACGAAATGGGAATTCGCCTGGCTCTCGGCGCCAGCCGGGCAAGTGTTCTCCGCCTGGTGCTGGGACAAAGCCTCTCGTTAACGCTTGCCGGGATTGGGCTGGGCCTGGCCGGATCGCTGGTCGTGTCCGGGCTGATGTCGAGTCTGCTGTTCGATGTGAAGTCGCGTGACCCGCTCACCTTCGCCGCGGTTGCCGCGGTGCTCACACTAGTGGCGCTGACGGCCAGTTATCTGCCGGCGCGAAGGGCGACGAAGGTGGATCCGATGGTGTCGCTGCGATATGAATGAGGCTTGCGAGCCGCGAATGAACGCGCTCTCACGCGGATAAGAAGCGAACTCAGGCTAGCAGATGTGGGCGCCGTGGGCTTCGACGTAAACGGCATAGAGCGATTGTCCCGCGGCCATGAACAGGCGGTTGCGTTTGGGGCCGCCGAAGCAGACGTTAGCGCAGATCTCGGGCAACAGGATTTGACCGATCCGTTCGCCTTCGGGCGTGAATATGTGGACACCGTCGTATCCGGCGCCCACCCAGCCTGCGCCTACCCAGATGTTGCCATCAGTATCGGCGCGAATGCCGTCCGCCAGACCGGCGCCTTTATCCGCTAACTCCATGGAAATATATTGACGGCCATTACGCAGCGTCCTGCCGTCGACCACATCGTAGACCTTGATATTCTTGGGCGCCTGGGGATAGTGCGTTGCGCCGGTGTCGCAGATGTACGCCTTCTTGTAATCGGGCGAGAAGCAGATGCCGTTGGGCTTGAAGAGTTCGTCCGTGACCATGGCCATCTGACCGGTCTTGGCATCGATGCGGTAGACGGCCTCCTTGAGCAGTAGCTCGCCTTTGTGCCCCTCGTAGTCGACCAGCGTGCCGTAACCTGGGTCAGTGAACCAGATGCCGCCATCGGGATGCACGACGAGATCGTTCGGCCCGTTGAGGATTTTGCCGTTCCATTTGTCCGCGACAACGGTGACGGCGCCGCTGTGCTCGTAACGCACCACGCGGCGGTTGCCATGTTCGCAGGAAAGCTGGCGCGCTTCGTAATCGAAGGTGTTGCCGTTGCTGTAGCCGGATGGGCTACGCATGGTACTGATGTGGCCGTCATCCTCAATCCAGCGCAGTTGCCGGTCGTTGGGAATATCGCTCCAGACAAGATAACGGCCCACGCCGTTCCACGCCGGACCTTCTGACCATAACGTGCCGGTGTAGAGGCGCTGGATGGGGGTATTGCCGACCTTGTATTTGCTGAAGCGCTTGTCGAGGACAACGATGTCGGGGTCGGGATAACGGACGGGATCCCTTCCACTCCAGTCGCGCTGGGCATTGGCGGCACGCGGCGCGATGACGGCGGCGCCAATGCCGGCCGACAGAAAGGAGCGGCGTTTGATCGAAAAAGATTCGCGATTCTCGGATTTGCTTTGCATGAAGAGACCTGTTGAGTTCGAGCGAATAGTATACAGCGATTGGCGAAGGCGAGCCGGGCCTGATCCACACATAGCGGGAAACGAAAGGCTAACATCACCGCCGAGACGCGGAGGCGCCGAGAAACACAAAAAAGTTTCCATTTTCATTTCACGTGGCCGGTGCGGGCTCTGCTGGCGTCTCGGCGATGATCTGTTGCCTTATGTTATTCGGATCGTAGGCCGGGCGTGCGCGGAGGAAGTTGGGCCGCGAGACTCACCCAAACCACTTCCAAGATCACGCCGAACAGCAGCGTTTGCAGCAATCGCCCGGTTACTCCGCCAGCTCTGCTGTCATCACCGCCCCGCCCATCTCGGGCAGCACAGCCCAGACCTTGACGGGTTTGCGCGAATCTTTCGCGATCCACATGGTGATTTTGTCGGGGCCGCCGTCGCCGGAGGTGATCTCCGTCTTGAAGGTGTCGAAAGTGCCTGCCGGAACCGTGACTTTCTCCGATCCCGCCACTTGCAATTGCATGACCTTGGCTTTCTGCGATTGCAAGTCAAAATTCCGGAAAGTAGCCGAGAATCCTTCTGCCAGCGGCAGGCAGGCGATCACTTGTGGAGCTCCGGCCGAATCGGCAAACAGTGGGCCGCCGGTATCCACCGCCACTGGCCGGTCCTGTCCGTTCATTTTCATGGATCCCGTCGCTTTGTTGTCGTGGAATTCCAGAGCGACAGCCATCGGACCTTGATTGACCGATCGCTTCTCCATTACCAGACTGTCCTTGTTGAGAATTGTGATATCGGTAGCTTCGCCCATGGGCGTGGTCATGCGGTCGGTAGCCGTCCAAGATCCGTTTTCGTTTTTGATTTCGGTGGAATAATTCAAGGCCATGGACTGGCCGCCCATTTCGAGTTTGGCTTGGTATTTATAAGTTCCGGGCTGCATGGCCACGGCCGGCTTCGGCGCGCCTACCGACGCCGCATTCAGTTTTTTGGCAACGACCACGGTCTTAGGATCGACGGTGATCTCCTTGAGCCGCGCGGCGACTTCAGGAGTCATATCCTCCTGATAACGCCCGCCGAGATACTTCGCAAAGAATTTCTCTGTCGCCGCCATGAGCGCCATGTTATTCACGGGACGCGCGAAGCCATGGCCCTCGTCCGGCGCGACGATGTACTCGACCGGAAACTGGCGATCCCGCAAGGCGATCACGATCCGGTCGGATTCCGCTTTATTGACGCGCGGATCATTGGCGCCTTGAGCCACCAGAAGCGGCGTGCGGATTTTGTCGGCCGAATTGAGAGGTGACTGCTTCTCGAGGCGTGCTTTGCCTTCCGGAGTGTTGGGATCGCCCATGCGCTGGTAAAACGTCTTGCGGCCTGCTTCCCAGTAGGGAGGAATGGAATCGAGCAGAGTGATCAGATTCGACGGGCCGACGACCGAAACCGCGGCCGCGTAAACATCCGGTGTAAAGGCAACACCCGCAAGAGTGGCGTAGCCTCCGTAGGAACCGCCCATGATGCCAACCCGCTTCGGATCGGCGATACCTTTGGCTATCAGATATTTCACGCCCCAGGTGATGTCATCCTGCATCTTCTCGCCCCACTGCTGGTTTCCTTTGTCGAGAAATTGCTTGCCGTAACCCGTTGAGCCGCGGAAATTGGGATTCAGGACAGCGTAACCGCGATTGGCGAGAAACTGAGCGAAGGCTCGATAACCCCACGTGTCGCGGGCCCACGGGCCGCCGTGCGGAAAAATAATTACCGGAACATTCTTGGCCTGGACACCCTTGGGCAACGTGAGATAGGCCGGGATCTCCAGCCCGTCGGAGGATTCATAGCGGACTGGCTCCATACGAACGAGGTCCTGTCGCGGCAGCTTTTCCCGAATCTTGTACTGCAGCGTCAATTTTCTGGCTTTGCGGTCGAACAGATAGGTTTCGCCGGGCTCGGTATCGGAGTCTGCCGAGATCAGCCAGATCTGCTCGTCACGCGTGTGGGACGGAAAGCTGATCTCCTTGCTGGGCAGTTTGCCGGCCAGCCACTTGTAATCCGCTTCGAAATTTTTGTCTTTCCAGTAGATGCGCTGCTTCTCATCCACGTAAAAGGTGGCGATCATTTCGTCGCTGACGTCCGAAAAAAGAGCGTGGCCGAAATCCACTTTGTTGAGAGGGTCCGATTCCGCCGCTTCTTCCTTGCCGCTTTCCGGGTCCACCAAAACCAGGTGGCTGAGATTCACACCGCCCTTATTCGTTTCCATGTAATAACGCTTGCCGTCTTTCTGAAACTGAACAGGGTCGCAGGTTTCGAGCACGTTGCAGGAATAAATCTTATTGAAGCCACTGGCATCGACACGAAGAGTTTCGGTATCGCCGTTTTCGGCGGAGCGTGTAGCCAGGCGAAGCTGGTCTTTGCGGTCGAACACCCAGTTAGTGATGCGGTCGGTATTCTTGCGGAGCAGAGTGCGTTCCCCTGTGGAGATGCGGAGCTTGTAGAGATCGTGCCAGGCCTTGTCGCGGTCGTTCAAACCGATATAAACGATGTCGGGCTCGCTCCGCGGCACGGCATATGGGGCTACGCGTACGCCCTTGATGTCGGTAAGATTTCTCGCCGCTGGGACCTCCGACCCGGGAGCTGGGCCGTCGGCCGGATTCACAGCGTATAAGTTGTAGTTTTCATCCCCAGCCTGGTCCTGCACGAAAAGAATGTACTTGCCGTCGCGGCTCCAAAGGTACCCGGGGATCGGCCGCTTGGTGTCGTTGGTGATGGGGCGCGCCTTATCAAACGGTTCATCCGTTTTTTTCACCCAGATGTTGCGTGTTTTGTGCAGCGGCTTGAGAAATGCGATGTACTTGCCGTCAGGGGAAATTTCGGCGGCGGAGATTTCGGGATCGCCGAAAAGCAACTCCCGATCGATCAATGGCGGCTGTTGCGCCACGGCGGAGGCCGCCAGAAATCCAGCCGCCAAAACAAGTCTGATCTGCGCTTTCATCATTCCTCCCGGTCCTCTTGAGCGTGCACAGGCCCGTGCTATGTTGTCAAGGCCGCATGAAATACGACTTCCTCGTCGAGACATACGAAACCGAGCGAGTCAAAGTTCTCGGCGTGTGGAGCATGTTCAAGGATGAACACCTTCCGGCTAGGCCCAACCCTGCCGATGCACGCGGGCGCAGTTTTCACGAGCACATGGTGCATCAATGCATGAGTGAAGATCTCTGGTTTCGAAACATGCTCGGCATTGACGTGGGCGCCCCTCCCTTGCCGGCGCGGGAAGTTCGCTGGGAGTTTATGGCCCGTTACGCCGAAGATAGCGGAAAGCGCCTGGCCGCTCTTCGTGAGAAGACTGAGGCCTGGTGGGAAGAGATGGTCACGTTTTTCGATTTGCCACGCTCGCGGGCGTGGGTCATTGCCCGGCGCATCGCGCACACCGCGCAGCATCGCGGACAACTGATGGCCATGCTTCGGATGCTGGGAAGCGACATGCACAGCACGTACGGCCCGACAGCCGACACAGGCGGCCTGATGCAGAATCACGCCCCGACTATCTACGCCTATTCCAGCCTGGAAGCGATGCTCGAAGGCGAGGCTAAAGGCGGAGCAAAGGCGTCATTGCCACCACGCGGCGTCAAGCCGGTGACGGAGCGGTCGGGCTAGAGCCTGCCAAGGCGATGCTGGCCGCGAATCAACGCGAATGATTAAAAGATAGCCTCATTCGCGTGAATTCACGTTCATTCGCGGCTCCGCGCCCGAAAAGCCGGTGACTTTACTCTGCCACCTTTAGCGTTGCGCTGGCCACCGTGTTCTCCCACTCCATTTTGAGAGTGGCGGCATTGCTTCCGGCGGGCCTCAGTGAGATCGTGAACTGCTCGACCGGTGAGCCGGACTTGGAAACCTGCATCGGCGCCCGACCCAGATCATCCGCCTGCTTGTAATCGAACGCGCCCCATTGTTTGGCGGTTTTGTTGACGATCAACGTCCAGCCGTCCTTAGTTGGGAGCGTGAACAGTGCGTACTCGCCCTTCGGCACCTTCAGACCGTTGATATCCAGGTCCACATCGGTTTGGAGAACACTGGCCTCATCAGCGCCGGTGCGCCACACTTTCCCGTAGGGTACAAGGCCACCCACAATCTTGCGGCCATGCATGTAAGGCCGTCCGTACGTGATGGTGATCTTGTGATCGCCCAGGTCGGTTGAAATGGTTTCATGCGGGCTCTTGCGCTCTTCCTTCTTTTGAGCAAGGCTCGCGATTCCGCATATCAGCAGGCCCGCGGCCGCGGTAAGTAGAAGTTTAGACATGTTGTTCATTGTAGACGGAGCAGTGACGCATCTGTTAGGCGTGCAACAAGTGTGAAATACGGAACAAATATCGATATTTATCGCCGGGCCATTTCGTGCGGCACCCGGACGCTCTCGATCCACTCAAGCACGGCTTGGTCGGTCCAGAAGCGCGGGCGCGTCCGCGACAGAAAGCCAAGGTGCCCGCCGCGTTCAGTAAGCAGGAGACGTAAGCATGGGTTCGATTGGAACGCTGGATGATTGAAAATCTCAAACGGAACGAAGATATCGTCCTTGGACTGGATCAGGAGTGCCGGAACGCGAATGCCCTCGAGAAAGAGCTGCGACGATTGGGTTTCATAATAGTGGTCGGCGCCACGAAATCCGAATGAAGGCGCGGTAATCCGATCGTCGAATTCATAGATCGACGCCGCACCTCGGATTTGGGAGGCGGTGAAGCGGCCCGTGGCGATCACACGGCTTCGCATGCGCTTGAGAAACCGCCGTTCGTAGACGCGATTGGAAAAGTGGCCGAGTTTTCGGGCGCCGGCGGCTAGGTCGATCGGAGTGGAAATGGCGCACACGCTGGCGATCAGCGGCCGCGCGGCCTCGCCTAGTTCACCCGCGAGTTTGAGCACCTGATTGCCGCCGAGTGAATAGCCCACCAGGTGGACGGGAGCGCGTCCCTCAGCGCGGAGCTGGCCAAGCACGGACCGCAGGTCGCTGGTGAGACCAGCGTGGTAGAGCGTGTTGCAAAGGCGCTCGGTGCCCCCGCAGGTTCGGATATTGAACCGGTGGACTACATAACCAGCATCCAGGGCCGTCTTGGCCATGGTGCGCATATATCCCGCGTCGCTCGATCCTTCAAGGCCGTGGACCAGAATCATTTCCCCACGGTTGCTTGCGCCCGCCGGCCGCTGCGTGTGGACCAGTACCTGCACATCCGGCTCTGTGCGGAACAAGCGGGAGTGTACCGGATACGCGCGCATGTCCAGTTCGCGCGGCCAGAAGTTACCCAGCACGGTCAGCGCGTGTGGGTTCGAGATCAGCGGACGATAAGGCGGCACTCCAATTATTGTAATGGGCGACGCCGCCCGTTTTACCATAAGCACATGCTGAAACTCCTTCTCGCGCTGGCTGCCCTCTCCTCTGTTCCGGCGCAAACGCTGGATGGTGTCGTGGACATTCACGCGCACTGCGATCCGGACAGCCTGGCCCGCTCGATCGACGCCATCGATCTGGCGAAACTCGCACGCGACCGCGGTATGCGCGCCCTCGTTCTGAAGAATCACTACGAGCCTACTGAGTCTGTCGCGTTCCTGGTCCGGAAAGTAGTGCCAGGCATAGAATTATTCGGCGGCATCGCGCTGAACCGCACGGTGGGCGGCATCAATCTTGCAGCAGTCGAGCACATGACGCAAGTGAAAGGCGGCTGGGGACGCGTGGTGTGGATGCCTACGTTTGATGCCGAAAACCAGGTGAAGTATTCGAAGGAATCACGCCCGTTTGTCTCCGTTTCGAAAGATGGAGCGCTGCTGCCTGAGGTTCGGGAGGTGATTTCGTTCATCGCCAAGCACAATCTCACGCTCGCGACCGGCCATTCGTCGCCCGCAGAGGATCTGATGCTGATTCGCGAAGCGCGGCGCGCAGGTGTACGGAGCATAGTGGTGACGCATGCCATGCTGCCGCCCGTGGGCATGAACATCGACCAGATGCGCCAGGCTGCGCAGATGGGCGCTTATCTCGAGTTTGTCTATAATGCCCTGATCGGACCCAGCAAGGCCTTCGACATTCCGGAATATGCGCGAGCGATTCGTGCGGTGGGGCCAGAGCATTGCATCCTGTCGAGCGACCTGGGCCAGGCCGGAAACCCTTTGCATCCGGATGGTCTACTGGCGTTCTTCGCGGCGCTGCGTGGTGAAGGCTTCCCGGTGAGCGAGATTGAACGCATGGCCAAGGTGAATCCGGCGCGATTGCTGGGCCTCCCGGAACGCTGAAAATCTGATAACCTGATTTTATGGAATCACGCATTTCGGCGACTGAGGCAGCCCGCTCTTTCTCGGACCTGTTGAACCGCGTTCGCTACCGCGGAGAGCAGTTTGTGATTGAACGCGGCGGCGAGCCGATATGCCGCATCGTGCCGGTTGGGCCGGCAAAATTCACCCTCGCTGATCTGGCGCAGCTTCTGGAAACCGCTCCCAAGCCAGACGCGGGTTATGGGAAGGCGGTTAAGAAGGCAATTCGCAGCCAAGGGAAGCTTCCTAAATCTCCATGGCCACGCTGATCGATGCCAGTGTGTTGATCGAGGCCGAGCGCGGCAGGCTGGACCTCACAGACCTCCTCTCCGCAAACGCAGAAGAGCCAGTGGGCATCGCTACGGTTACTGCCTCAGAGCTCTTGCACGGCGTTCATCGCGCCGCCCCACCGCGGTTTCGAAGTCGAAGAGAAGCCTTCGTAGAGCACCTGCTATCCAGATTGCGCGTCATTCCATTCGATCTGCTAGCCGCACGCGTTCACGCTCGTATCTGGGCAGACCTCAGTGCGCGTAGAATCGTCATTGGTCCCCACGATCTGTTGATCGGCGCCACGGCCATTGCCATCGGGGCAAGCGTTGCCACACGTGATTTACGCAGTTTCCCCAGGATTCCGCACCTTAAAGTCTTTCGTTGGTAACGCTACCCAGGTGATATGATGGCAGGCCGCAGAATCTCTTATGCCGCTCTCGCTCCCATCATGTTCCGCCGTCTGGTTGTTACTGAGTGGTTCGGCGTTGGCCCAGCAGATGCCGCCCGCTCACTTCCATCACATCCACTTGAACGCCACTGACCCGGCTGCGGCCATCGATTTCTATACCACTAAATTCGATTGCGAAAAAGCAAAGTTCGCCGGAGAGTGGGATGGAGTGTGGGCACAAAAGGCTTGGATCCTGTTCAACAAGGTCCCATCCGCGCCGCCATCCGAAATCACGTCCAGCATCTGGCATTTCGGCTGGGGCGCAGAGGACATGAAGGCCGCGTATCAGAAGCAGCTCGACTCCGGGACGAAATTCGATACGCCGCTCACCGACATCAGCGACCTCGCCAATTTTCCGGGCTTCTATTACGCCTACGTCGATGGTCCCGACCACGCACTCATCGAACTCAACACGGCCGGCCATCACCATCTCGGCCACGTGCATCTGCTCAGTGCCGATCCGGTCGCTGCGGGCGAGTGGTACACGAAATACTTCGGGGCCGCTCGACGCGGCAAGGAGCCGCCTTCACGCGCGCCCTCCTTTTATAAGGGCTACCAGGTCGGACCCAACGTGTCGCTGCAATCGGACAACATCAACATCATCATTTTTCCCAAGGAATTCGCTCCCACGGCTTACCCGGGCCCGTGGAAGAACCGCAGTTCTTTCGATTCGACCGAGGGCCGCGTCGTGGATCACATCGGATTCAGTTTCGACAATCTGAGCCATGCTCTGGAGAGAATACGGAAGGATGGCGTGAAGGTGACGCAGGAAATCCAGACCGCATTTCACGGCAAGGTGAAATATGCGTTCATCGAAGGCCCGGATCGGATTCGTATCGAGTTAGTGGAGGACCAGGCGCACAAGGAATAGGGCCTGCAGGCTACTCCGTCCCGTAATTGATCTCGAGACGGCGCACTTTTCGCGCGGCTAACAAGAGGCCCGCGAGGGTCACAAGGAGGAGGCCGGGAACCGCCAGATAGGCCGGCGTCGGTGTGGTGAGGATGGTCAGAAACGAAAAGTCTCCCACTCGCGCCGGGACCGGAACCGGGCACAGTGACTGCAGATAGAAAATGACGCTGATTTTTTTTAGCAGCGATGGCAGAAACGGGTTCATGGATTCCCACACCAGCACCAGAGCGGCGGGAATAATAGGATTGCGAAACAGAAAACCCATCACCAGGAAAACACCGCCGTAACCCACACACGCCAGTAGCGCAGTACCCAGGTATGCGAGCACGTGGCCCAAGCCGCCCGCTTGGAACAGATATTGTTCGGTAACCGCGCGAGGAACGTGTACGAAAAGCGCCGCAAGCGCGAGCGCCGTACCGGAGCAGAAAATCACCGACGTTGCAATCACGCCGGAGAGATACTTACCCACCAGCAGCACTTCCCTGCGGACCGGCGCGAGCAGGTAATAATGCAGGCTCTTCTCCAGCATCTCGCCGCGAAACAGGTTCATAAAAACGCCTACGCAGCCGAAAAAAATTGCCAGGCGCAAGTAAAAGAACTGGAACATGGCCGCGAAAATGAGGCTGTCGCGGCCCAGATCGCAAGTGCGGCCATGCCGCAGGTTCAGGCCGGCATGGATCCACAGCAGCACCGCCGGGGCAAACGCCAGCAAATAGATCCACAGACCCGCGGCGCGCGAGCAGCGTTCTTCCTGATCTCGAGCCGCAAGATCGCGGCGACCTGTGCCCGCCACAACGCCCACGGAATCCGGGTTCATATGGATCCTCCATCCGGGCCGATCAAGTATTCGTAGACCGAATGCACGTCGTCATCGGCAGGCGCCACCGATTCCAGGTCGACGCCGTCCACCACCAGGCGGTTCAGCAGGAGATAGAAGCGTTCGGGATCGCGCGTCCGGACCAGCAGGCCCTTGCCATCCTTGTGGACTCGCGCCTCCACCACCGTGTCCAGTTCGAAAATGCGCGAGGCGAGCAGGCGCGGGCTTCGGGCAGCGGATCAGAATCTGCATGGGGTGCTCCTCCACCTCGGTCCGTACGCCGTGAATCTGCCCTTCGGCTACCACGTAGCCGTTGCTTAGCAGGATCACCTGGTCGGAGATCGCGTCCACTTCATGCAGAATGTGGCTGGATATGATGACGTGCCGCCCTTCTTCGGCAAGCCCGCGAAACAGCGCGATGGTTTCGGCGCGCACCAGCGGATCCAGGCCGTTGAGCGGTTCGTCCAGCACCAGCACCAGCGGGTCAGTGCGCATATCGCCTGCGCCAGTTTGATGCGCTGCCGCATGCCCTTGCTGTAGCCGGCGATTTTGCGGTGCGCGGCCTCGGTCAGCTTCACGCGATCGATGGCGCGCCAGGTCATGCTCGTCGCGCATTCTGCGTGCTGTCTTGCCGTGCAGCAGCAGATAGGAGTAGACGAATTGGTAGCCGGTCATCCCGCGCGGAAAGGAATCGAACTGCGTGCAGTAGCCCACGAAGCGGAACAGCTGTTCGGGATCGTTCGGGCGCGACGCCCAGCACGCTGATATGGCCTTGCGAGGGCCGCAGCAGACCGGTCATGAGATTCATGAGCGTGGTCTTGCCCGATCCGTTCGGGCCCACCAGGCTGGTGATGCCCGGCGGAATGGTGAGATTCACCCGATTGACGCCCAGCACTTCGCCGTAGAACTTCGAGACATTCTCGAAAACGATTTCGCGCTCGTGCACGCTCATCGCACCACCTCGACGGCGCGCAATTTGCGGTACAGCAGGGCGAGGCAGCCGGCGCAGATCAACATCAGCATGCCCCACGCGGAAGCCGACCGAAATGTCTGAATTCTGCAGCTCACCGAAAAAGCTGACGCCAGACCGTCACAAGCAAGTACATCAGATTGATCAGCTTGCCCCAGTTCACCTCGAGCACGGCGTTGATCGCTTCGCCGAATCCAGCGGCAACGAAAAACACCGCCAGCAGCAGCGCGCCCGCCGGCAATCCTCCACTTGATCCATGCCGAGAGCGCCAGCGCCAGCAGCGAGATAATCAGGATCCAGATCCAAGCGCCGGCGAACAGAGCCCAGGCGATCCACAGATTCTGCGCCCAGCCATCCGCGCGCCCGCCGATGCTCGCCTGCACGCCGAACAGGACAAGTCCCGGAACCCAGGTGATCAGCGAAAGCAGGATGAGCAAGACCGCCATCTTGCCGAGCACGTACTCGGCACGGGAAAACGGCCGGCACAGGTAGAGCGGCAAAGCGCGGTTGGCGAGATCGCGCGAGATCAGCCCTGGGTCCGACGAACGCCGTGAGGATGAACGCCAGCACACCTTGAACACTCAAGAAGAAAGGAAGAATTCGTTCGTTGACGGCGATCGGAGAAGCGCCCGAACGCTCGCCCAGCAGCGCGGCGATACGCGCCCAATTGTGCGCGAAGTAGATAAGAAACAGAAAACCAGCGGCGCAACATAGCACAACACGAAAAACGCCGTCATGATCTTGGAGTGAAACAGGTCGCGGTACGCACGGCGCGGGACTACTGTAAAGCGCGACCACTCCGGCGTGCAGGGCCCCGTCATAGCCGCGGTAGCTGCGCTTATAGACGGCCATTGACTGCTCCTTTACCGGCCAGATCGCTTTCCATGGCTTTCAGGAAAATGTCTTCCAGGCTGTCGCGCCGGTAATTCAGCCGACGGATCTGCACGTTCCGTCTCGGCTGCCATGCGATATAGATCGCGAATCGCAACCCCTTCGGAAAGAATCAGTTTGATGCGATTATTTCCAGCGATGGCGCAGGCGCACCCCAGCTTCTCGATGTCGGTCCGGCAAAGGTGCCGTTCGCCCCTACGGTTTCCATCTCGATGAACTTGCGGTTGGCGCGCCGCTCCTCTTCCAGATTGCGTAATGCACGATGTGGCCCTCCTTCAGGATCAGCACCTCTTCGCAGGTCTCCTCCACATCGCGCAGCAGGTGCGAGCAGAGAATCAGATGCAGTTCGCCGGATTCGCGCATCTCGCGGATCAGCCGGATCATGCGCTGGCGCGCGGGCGGATCGAGGCCGTTGGTGGGCTCGTCGAGAATCAGCAGCTTCGGCCCGTGCGCGATGGCCTGCGCCAGCTTGGCGAGCTGCCGCATGCCCAGCGAATAAGTGCCCAGCTTGCGGTAGCGCGCTTCGCCCAGGCCCACGTAAAACAATGCTTCGTGGGCGCGCTCGAGGGCCGCCTCAGACGGCAGCCCGGAAAGCTCGGCCATCAACTGCACGTAGGAAACTGCGCTCATGCTGGCGATGAACGCATCATTCTCCGGCATGTAGCCGGTCAGGTTTGCGAATCTCGCGAATGCTGCTGCGGACGTCGCAGCCCGAAGATGCGCGCAGTGCCCGCGGCGGGTTTATGGAAACCGAGCAGCGTATTGATCAGGGTCGACTTCCCGGCTCCGTTCGGGCCCAGCAATCCAATGGTGCGGGCGGAAAGCGTGCACCTCAGATCGTTGAGGATGCGCCTCCCGCCCAGATCGACCGCCAGGCCATCGAGTTCGATTACGGAGTTCATTGCGTGGGATGCATGCGTGTTACTTTTTCAAGCAAGCCGGGGATCCGGAACGGACCGCCTGCCCCCGCCAGCGAATCCAGATTGAATCCGAAGAAGCTGCCGGTGGAGGCCACCTCGATGCGGTCCGGCTCACCATAAGCATAGACCAGCGATGGCGCAGAGTTCGCTTTTAGCGCGTCGATGGACTTCTGCTGATCCGCGGTCAGGACACCTGTGGCGCGCAACCCGCCGGCAAGCGAGCCCAACGACCGGGCCGAAATTCTGATAAAGGATCGCCGAGAAGTTGCTGTACCCATCGGGCGCGAGCAGCGCCTTGAAGCCCGCCGAGCGGGTCAGCGTGAAGCCAGCGGCGCGCTGGCCGATGGCCTGCGTCAGCAGCGCCTGGCTGGCCGCCGCCACCAGATAGCCGTCGACAAACGTGTAGTAGACTTCGTGACGGGCGATTTCGCGAGACGCCACCGTGTAATACGTGTCTGCCGCCCGCTTGCGTCTGCGTCAGACGTCAAGGCTGAGGTCCTGTTGAGCGCTGTTGGCTTTCGCGATCAACGTCTCGATGGTGTGTTCGAGCCGCGCGGGATCGTTCACTTCGATGGCAAATTTCCAGCTCGGCGTGGGCAGCAGCGGCCCATCCAGCGCAAACGCCACGTCGCCGCCCAACGGCGCGGCCAGATCATTCAATCACGCTGATGCCGGTCTGCGATTCGAACTGCGCTTCCTCGCGTCGCGAACATTCGGATCCACGGACTCGCACTGGCGCTAACAACTCCTGCAAGCGCGGCTCTGGGCTGCTTCACCACGAACGAAACCGCGAAACTGGCGTCCGGCGAGACGAAATCGATCGCGCCCATGGGGGCCGGCGCGGCCAGCCATGCGGCCACTCCCCGGCTGGGCTGAGCGAACGTCACCACCGCGCGATTTTCCGTTTTCCCGCCGATCTCTTTCCGCTCGACAATCAGGTGCTGCACGTCGAGTACTCCAAGACGATCGAGAACCGCGCTGTGGGCAGCCGCCTGTTTCTCGCCACTCTTAGCTACGGACTGCGGCAAAATTTGTTCCATATCCGCGCAAACCAGCCACCCGGCGCCCGCTTGATAGGCGGCGGCGATCTGCTGATAGAAAGCCGTCTTGGGGAACGCACCCGTGCCCGGCTGCTGAATCAGCGCCGCCACTGCGCGCAAGACTCGCGGGATCGGGCGACAACGCCACAATGTCGTTCGTCAACAGCACAAAGGCCCTGTTGACGCCAGCCGCGGCAGGCAACGCGCCGGCATCCTGCACCACGGTCAATTGCGCACCAGCGGGAACCTGGGCGATCTGCTGCTGCAGATACTCGAGGAAACCCGACCGGGTCACCTGGGCCATGATCAGGGGTCCGCTGAAACCATTCGCGCCGCCTTGGGCCATGGTCATGACGACTTCATTGCCCAAATACTGGCTGAAGCCTTGCACGGTATCGAGCACTTGGTTCATCTTGTCCTGCGATTGATGGGCGTTCCACCAGTCGCGCAGAACCTCGCTCTGGCTGAGCCGGTCTTCGAAAATTCGCTGGGCATCACCCAGCATGCCGCCCACGTTCGGGATTGCGACATATAAAACCGTCCCATCCGGCGCCAAGGGGAGCAGTTGCGAAGCGTACCGCAGGCCTGGCCCCGGCACCTGCGCCAATTGTTTCTCGATCACCGCGAACTCGCCCAATAGCGCCAGATACTGGTTCAGGTTCAGGCTCCAGGAGATCTCGTCCTTGATGGCCACCGGCGCCATGGCAGCGTCGGTCGACGCCTGTTCGCCGGGATGCAGGAGCTTGGTTTCGCTCGCCTGGGCCACTTGCACTTCGCCCTGAATCACAGCCACACGCGAGCCTTTGATGCCCCTGTCCACGGCAAAGACTGTGCCTTTCACCAACACCAGGCAATCCGCCGTGGCCACGTTGAGCCGGCCGCTGTGCTGCTTGGCGGCCTGCACGATTACGCTTCCGCGTTGCAGGCGAATAGTGGTACCGCTAAACCTGCGAGAAAGGGAAAGCTCGGAGCGCTCGCGCATCTCGACCAGCGAGCCATCCGTCAGCCGTACCATTGCAATGGAACCGCGCGCCGTGCGAATCTCTTCGCGTTCGCCAAGCTCCATTCCTGCAGCCAGAGTCACCCCGCCGGTGTCCGACACACGGTAGAGCGAGCCCGTCACACTCTGGACCACGCCGCGCGGCCCACCAGGCGCGGGAAGCAGGTTGTCGCGCATCTGCCAAGCTCCCATTCCGACGCCCACAGCCAGCGCTGCAGCCATGGCCCACTTCCATTGCGGCGCGAGGACTCGGGGCACCGCCGGCTGGAGGCGCACCAGGCTACCTGATTGCGCGGCTTCGAGCGCACTGCGGCACGCCGGGCAGCCGTGAAGATGGTCCTCCACCAGCCACGCCTGGGCATCGGGAAGCTGTTTCGAACGATAAGCCAAAATTAGAACCCGGAAATCGGCGCACGTGCGCAATACGTCATCGCTGCTGCGTACAGACTGCGAAGCCTGTGACAGGTTGGCCCAGACTCGCGCGGCCGCTTGCTCGACAGCGGCCTGCTCCAATTCTTCGGCCCGGATTTCGGCGATGGCCTGATCCAGAATCTGATCGGGATTGTTCTTTGTGTTCATGATGCTTCTCCCATGAAACTGCGTATTTCTTCCTGAAGACGTGCCCTTGTGCGATGTAAGGTCACGGCCACGCCCGCGCGCGACAAATCCAGCATGCTGGCAATCTGAGCGTTGGAATAGCCTTCGAAATAGTGCAAGCTGAAGATCTCGGCCGCACGCGGCGCGAGGCGGCGGATGGCGCGGCGGAGGAACTCGCGCAACTCGCGCGCCTCCTGTTGGCGGTCCGGAGCCGCTGACGGTCCTGCAGCCAGGTGCGAAATGTGCGCTTCGAGCGGCCAGTTCTTGTCTTGCTGCCGGCCACGCACCAAATCCAGAGCCGCGTTCACCGCTGACCGGTGTAAATAAGCCGCGGCGTTCTCCATCACCGGTGAGTCCGAAGACCGGCGCAACAGCCGCGCGAAGACCGTCTGTAGTACGTCTTCGGCATCCGTCGCATTGCCTGTTATGCGATACGCGGCGCGTAGTACCGAGGCATGATGCGCCCGGAAAAGTTCATCCAGCTCAGCGGGTTGCCCGGGAAACGGCCCGGTTCCGTGTGGCTGGCTCATTACCGCCTGCGAGCTTTCCATACACACATATGACTGTATGCGGGCCCGATTATTACCGAGTTCTGTAAATCTTTCGAACCATTGCGATGATTTCAGCCGGCACCATATGCTCCCAGGGCAGGCCGAGGTGGACACGTTCGCGCACTTCAGTAGAAGAGATCGCCGAAAGCCCACTGTCCACCGGAAGCGGCCGCATGCGCCTTTGCATTTTATCGGGCGGCTGGAAATCTCCGGAACGCGGCGCCACCAGCATTTCGAAATCTTCCAGCATTTGCTCGAAGGCATCGGGCCGGCCGTAATCCCAATTGAGAATGCGCTCGGCGGCGTCGCGGCCGCAAATGAATACCAGCGTTGTCTCGTCTCCGTAGATCTCGCGGCACTCGCCTGCGATCTCTACGAACAGGCCGCCATCGCTCGACGCCACCGAGTACCGCGGTTCGTCGCCGGTCGAAGCCAGCAGCATTTCCATGCGCTGGTTGAAACCGGCGTTCTCGTAGGATTTGTGTGGAAACTCTCGCGGAAGCACGAACAAGACTTCGTCGACGATGCCGAGCGAGGCGCCCGCCAAGGCTAGATGTGCCCGGGTCGGTGGATTGAACCCTGCGGCCAGCACGCCGAGGGTTCTCGGCTCACCCGCCGCGCGGCGAAAGAATTCGAGCGCCACAGTACTGTTGTAGTACACTGCGCCTGGTTGGGATGCGCCTTCTCGCCGTTTTGCTCCTGGCTACACCCTAGCGTTTTCGAATCGGTCGCGGAAGCCATCGACCTGACTGGCACCTAACACCTGGCGCTTATTTCCCCGAAAACTGGAAATCGTCGAAATAGGTGACGCTGTCGGCCTTGGTCCATAGACCGAGCTTTCCCGGCAGTGTGAAGGTAGAATCCTCGACCTCGAAAACCTTGCGGTGATCGAAGTAAACCTCGAACTGGGATTTTTTGAAAGTCACTCTGAGAATACTCCAGGTTCGCGACGGAATTCGGTGGCGCACTCCATAGGTCTTTGGCGGCTTACCGGCGGGATCAAGCGAAATCCTGTGTCCGTTCTCCACCTTGTACATGACGATATTGTTTTCGAGCGCATTGGCGCGCACCAGATAGTAATTGTCGGGATCGCGGTAGCGCCACACCAGCCCAGCAGCCTGGTCCGTTTTTCCGGCCACCGTCTTGAATTTGACACTGACCTCGCCATCCCGATAGCTGATCCTGTTGAGGATGGCGAGCGGAAACCTGCTATCGCTTCCGTCTGCGGAAACCTGAGCCAGAACATTCGGCTTGCTGGGCGCGCTGGCATCGCGTCGAACCTCCCATTTCGGCGCTGCCCCGGTATGGGTCATCGCCATGCTCCAGTCCGCCGGGAAAGAACCAGGCCGCACGGAGTCAAAGTGGATTGTCTCCGCGCCCGTTAATCCCCAACTGAGTGCCCAAAGAGCCAGAAAGGTTCGCATGAGTCAAAGTGGCGTTTGTCCCGCTACTTCGTTGTAGCATTACCGCCGCCCAATTGCTAAATCCTGGTCTAATCTTTAGACATTGAGGTTCCGGCTCGCTTTGGTGTATGTTGGACCCCAATGAAATGGCTAGCCCTGTTTGCCGTGCTCCCTTTGGCTGCGGCCCCGCTTCGCATTTACGTCACCAACAGCGCGGGCGACAACGTTACCATCATCGACCCCGCCTCTAACCGCGTCACCGGTGAGTTCCGGGTGTCCAAAAACCCTCATGGCATCGTGCCTTCGCCCGACGGAAAACGGTTTTACATCAGCAGCGAAACCGAAAACGTACTGGACGTTGTAGAACGCGGCTCCTTCCGCATGATCCGCAGAGTGCCCGTCGGTACCCGGCCCAATAACATCGCCATTACCCCGGACGGCCGCCGCGTTTATGTCTGCATCCGGAGCGGCTCGACGGTTGATATTGTGGACACCGCCTCGCTCGAAAAGGTGAAAAGCGTGCCTGTCGGGGAGGCGCCGCACAATATCTATTGCACGCCGGATGGTAAGCAGATGCTGGCCACGTCCATGGGAGACAAAAAGCTCACGGTGATCGACGTTCACACCGAATCGCCGGAGTTTGAGATCCCCCTGGGCGGCATTCCCCGCCCGGTTGCCATCGAGCCAGGTCCCGGCGGTGTCCCCGCCCGCCTGTTTGTTCCGCTTTCGGACTTGCACGGCTTCGTAATTGTGGATTTCGCCGCCCGCCGCGTAGTCGGCCGCGTCCTGCTGCCCGATGCCCCTGCAGGAGCACGGACGCTCATCGAGCACACTCTCGCCCACGGAATTGGCCGCTCGCCGGATGGCCAAACCCTTTGGGTGACCAGCCTGCTGGACAATTCTGTTTCGGTATACTCTCTGCCAGATCTCAAGAGGCTGGCGACCATTCCGGTGGGTAACGCCCCCGACTGGCTTACTTTCACACCGGACAGCCGCCGCTGTTACGTCTCCAATGCCGGTTCCGATTCAGTTTCCGCCATTGACACGGCCTCGCTCCATGAACTGATCCGCATTCCCGTGGGCAAGGTGCCGAAACGCCTCATCGCCGCCGATTAGGCCCCGCAACCACAAAAATATCAGGTCTCCATAGCCGTAATGGCTCTTGACAACCGTCCGCCGCGGTGCATAATTTCAGGAGCACTCGAACTGTAAGGTTAGCCGTGGTTTACCGGGGGGTGGGTCCATGTTGACTAACACGTGTTTTTACGCCGTAGTGACGTTGCTGGTCGTTCTCGCCACGTTGGGTATGGCTCAGGCGCCGACCGGCCAGGTCGACGGACGGGTATTTGATGAGACGGGCGCTCTGATACCAGGCGCGACCGTTACTCTAACCAATACCGGCACCGGCGCCAGCCGCAGGTTGACATCAGGCGGCGACGGCTTCTTCAGTTTTCCTTCGCTGCAGGCCGGCAAGTACGAGATCCGGTGCGAGGCAAAAGGATTCCGGACACAAATCGAGGTAATCCCTGTTGAAACCGGCGCCATCGCAACCGCTGATGTGCATCTCCAGCTCGGGCAGTCCTCGGAAGTGGTCACGGTCGAAGCGCTGGCAGCACAGCTTGCGTACGACCGCCACACCATCGACGGCGTGGTCACTAAGCAGCAGATTGACGACCTGCCGCTCAACGGCCGCAGCTTTCTGCAACTGGCTCAGTTGCAGCCGGGCGTATCCGTATCGCCCGCGAGCATCGGCGAATACAACCGGCAGTTCGATGTGAATATTTTGGGTGCAGGGTCGGAATCGGTTCGCATCACTGTGGATGGAGCCACCGTAAATGATTCCGTCACAGGCGGGACGCAGCAGAACTTTTCGCAGGAAGTGGTCCAGGAATTCCAGGTGTCCTCGGCGAACTTCGATCTCTCCACCGGCATCACGGCCGGGGGTGCTGTGAATGTGATCACGCGATCCGGCACTAATGAATTTCACGGTTCCGGATTCTTCTATTTCCGTGATCACAATATGTCCGCCTACCCTTACCTGCAGCGCGACCCGCTCCAGCCTGACCCGTTCTTCGCGCGCCGTCAGCCCGGCTTTTACTTCGGCGGGCCGATCAAGAAAGACAAGCTCTTCTTCTTCTCCAGCTACGAACACATCAACCAGCGCGGCGTGTATAGCACTGAGCCGACCGATCCCTTGTTTTCGGCCTTCTTGAGCAATGCCACTGTTCCCTACAACAGCAACCAGTTCACACAGCGCTTCGATTACCGGATCAACGAGAAGCACTCCGCCTTCCTTCGCTACTCACATGACGGCAACAACGCTTACTCGCCTAGCTCCAACAGCCAGCCTTCAAACTGGGGCGTTAACACCAACTACGCCGACTCAGGTGTCTTTTCCCTGATCAGCGCGTTTACGCCGTCGGTAGTGAACGAGTTTCGCTACTCCATGACTTTCTGGGATAACAAGAAGAACACTCCAACGGCATCCATCTGCCCGGCGCCCTGTTTTGACCTGGGCGGGCCCCAGTTCAACATTCACAGCGTAGGCGGTTTCCAGATCGGCAATGACGCCAACAATACGCCGCAGAGCCGTGTGCTACGCCGCCACATTTTCGCCGACAACGTGACTCTGCAAAAAGGCGCGCATAGCCTCAGACTGGGCGGCGAATGGGAATATCAGCAGGGTACCGGGACCTACGCATATGCCGAGCCGGCCGGCGTAGTTCTGTACTCTCCGGAGGACGTCCAGGCCTATAACAGCTACATAACCTCAGTGGGGCTGGGAGCCTTCGCCGTTAAGATTCCCTCGTCGTTCACCACCTTGCAGGATGTCCTGCAGTTGCCCGTTGCCGGATTCGCGACTGGTGTCGGCGACATCAATCAGCCCCCCTCTTACAACCGCGGCAACGCCGACCACAATCACCGTTTCCACTTCTACGCGCAGGACACCTGGAAGATGCGGCCCAACTTCACGCTGATCTACGGTCTGGGCTGGTCGTATGAAAGTAATCTTCTGAATTTCGACCTGACCAAGCCGCAATACCTGCAGCCCATCCTGGGAGCCAATGGCCTGGGCCATGAACAACATGCCCCCAATAACTGGAGTCCGGCGTTGGGCTTTGCCTGGAACGTCGGCCACGACAACAAAACCGTGATCCGCGGCGGCGGCGGCATTTACTACGACACCATGAACCTCGAGGTCCGGCTGCTGGAGCGCGCCGCCATTGGTCCGCTCGGGACAGGACGAGTTCTTCTGGGTGATTCCAACTTTTTCTCTACCATCGACCAGATTTTCAGTATTAATGCGCAGCTCCCCAGCCCTTTGCAGGTCGGCAATTTCTCGACTTTCCCCACGGTATTCACCGGCGCCGATCTGGTGGCCGTCCTTCCGGCATTGCGGGCCGGAGCCGCGCAGCAGCTCCATCAGAACCCCACCAATACCGACTTGACCATCCGCAATATCAATATCTTCAAGCAGGCGCCGGGGCTGGATATGTTTGTTCCGGATTTCCAGCCGCCTCTTTCACAGCAGGCTTCCATTGGCATCCAGCGGCAGATCACCTCCGATCTGAGCGTCAGCGCCGATTTCGTGTATCGGCACTTTCTGCACGAGCGCATCCGAAACGCTGATCTCAATCACTTTTATTCCGCCGCCGGGCCCGTAATTCCCGCGTGCACCAGCGCGGCACAGGCCGGCGATCCCGCGGCCGAGTGCTCCACCGGTGAGATGACCTTCGATATCAGCGGCGGCCGGTCCACTTACAAAGGCCTGCTGGTCCGCGTAGACAAGCGCTTGACGCACCACCTCTCTTTCGTTGCGTCGTACGCGTATCAAGACCTACAAGGGTTCAACGGTATTGCCCTGGACAGCAACTGGTTCGCAAGCAATGGCCCTCAAATGGGCCGCCAGAGCCTCACGTTCTCCGGAACCTATCAGCTTCCTTGGGGCTTCGAAATCTCAACCATCACCACCTTCGCGACGCGCGGCCCGGTTCAGCCGTTCATCGGCGGTGGACTCGATCTTTATGGCGACGGCAGCGGAAACGATCAGGGTGGCGTTCCTTTGCCCGGCGCCGGCTACAACCAATTCAATATCACCAAGGGCACAAGCGATCTGATCTCGGCTGTCAATGCCTTTAACCAGCAGTACGGCGGCAAAAAAACCCCTATCGGCCAGCCGATTCCTTTGCTTACGGTGCCCACCAATTTTAGCTGGGGCCGCAACTTCACCTCGGAGGATTTCCGCGTTACCAAGAAGTTCAGGGTCTGGCGCGAGCATGTGACGCTGAAAGTGTTCGGCGAGGTGTTCAACGCTTGCAATTACGCCAACCTGGGAGGCTATAGCTACGATCTGACCAGCCCGGTCTCCTTCGGCCAACCCACCAGCCGCGCCGGCCAGGTTTTCGGGTCCGGCGGGCCTCGCGCCTTCCAGGTGGGTGCGCGCGTGGAATTTTGATCACGCAGCGGTAAAAGAGTTACTTTCTAGAAGTGTTGGCTTCCGTGAGAATTTCCTGTGCGGTGCGCGCCACTTGCGCGTCTTTTCCGCCATCCAGGTCCGCTGCGAGCGTTGCCTCGGTGCGAGCCTCCTGCAGTCTGCGCTGCGCGCGTAACACTTCCGCAAGCAGCCAGTGCGGCTTGAACCAGTTGGGCGCACACGAAATGGCGGCGCGCAGGCTCTGCTCGGTATGCACCCGGTCGTTCTGCCGTCCGTAAAAGACCGCAAGGTTGAGCCAGGCGTTCTGTGGCTCATCTGAACTCCGGGACGCCCGAACGGCAGCCGCTAATGCCTGTTGTGCCGCCTCAAGCGACTCCACGCGATTTTGAGCTCTCTGCGAAGCCCCGGCCATAGCTTGCGAATACCACAGGTCCGTCCGTACACCCGGAGGCTGCCATCGCCGGATCGTCGCGTAGAGCGTGGCCGCTTCAGCAGGTTTGCCGGCGCGAATGAGGCGGTCCACGCGTTCGAGCCCGGCGTCCGTGCCCGCCAGCGCGACGGCGAAGGCGATGAATAGCGCCGCCAGTAAACAGAAGCAAACGGTCCTGATCGGCCCGCCTCTGCCTGCCGGAAGGACTATCGGCTCGGATGCCAGAGCCACCGCTAAGGCGACCGTCACATAGAAAAACGCTGCAGTCGACGCCGTAAAACTAGTAAATTCCTGGCTGATCAATAGCGCCACCAGCGCGGACCCCACTGCGGCAGCCTCCGTCCGAAGGCGCGTCTTCCAAATCGAATAGAACGCCAGCGCGGTGAGTCCGATCAATATTGCGAATCCCGGTACGCCTTGGCCCGCCAGCCCATCGATAAAAATATTGTGGGGTGACTCTTGGTAAAACCCGGGATACAAACGCGCCAGCTCCGGCGACACGTATCGCGGGAAATGGACAGAGAAGGTCTCTGGACCGAATCCCAGCGGCCACCTCGAACCACACATGCGGAGCGAGTCACGCCACAAAAACAGCCGCCCGCCTCCCCAAGGATCCTCAGAGAACCAGCGCATTCGGCTCCGCAGCATTTGCCCGGCCGGTGAAAGATAGAAACCCGCCATACCGAAAATAGCAATCGCGCACGCCGCCAAAACGCCCGCGCGTACTCGCCGCCTTAGGCAGAGGGCCAGAAATAGCAAGCCCGCCGCGAGCCCAATAAGCGCCGCTCGTGTGCCGGTAAGCGTCACCGCCGCCGCGCCCAGTACGCCGGCCACCGCTCCCGTGACCTTCCACCAGCGAGATTCCTCCGTCAGAATCAAAGCGGCTCCAGCGAAAATGACCGATAGCAAATAGGTCGCGAAGTAGCTGACATAACCCAGCGTTCCCGGCGGGCGCGCGATCGTCAGCGGCGCTTCGCCAATGTGGTACAAGCTCCGATCGATCAACGGATCCCAGCCGAAGTACTGGAAGATCCCGTAAATCGCTGCCGGAATTCCCGCAACTGCGATCGCGCGCAGCAGTTGCCGCACTCGCCCGGGATCGCCCGTGGCAAACTGCGCGGCAAACCAAGCAAGCAGCAGAATTGCTGCTTGCGTGATGAGGCCGAACCGCCGCCAGGTGCTGCCTCCAATCGAGAGCGCCGCGTCGCTTGAAAATGCAGTTGAGATCGCCAGGGACGCCCCTTGCGCCACGAGCAGCATTGCAAATGTTCGCAGCTCCGGTGACCGGGCTCGTATCTCGCGCAACGCCAGTATCAGCCCGATGGCCGTGCCACTGAGCAGCACCACGATCTTAGGCGTAATGTCGTAGTAAAAAAGTAAACTCGGAGCAAGAGTTAACGGAAGTAACGCCAGGATGGCGGACAAGAGGATCGCCACTCCGCTACACTATCCCACAAGCGGGCCAAATGCCGGAAGCTTTCGAAATGTTTCGCTACGTCGAGCACCTGCGCCGCCGATGGCGCGTGATTGCGGCGGCCTGCGGGGTCGCGGTGGCCCTCGCCTTCGCCGTAGCTTTGTTCACGCCAGCGTACTATACCGCAACGGCGCGCATCATGATCGAGCCGCCGGAAGGAAGCGATTCGCGCATCGCCGTTGCCGTGAGCCCCGTCTATATCGAGTCGCTCAAGAGCTACGAACTGGTAGCCTCGGGCGACCGCCTGTTTCTCGACTCCCTCGATCACTGCAAACTCCAGCACCCCAAGTCCCTGGACGCCTTTAAGCGCTCGGTGCTCAAGGTCAGCATGCCGCGCAATACCAAGATCCTCGAAATCGTCGTCACGCTCCAGGATCCCCTGCAAGCACAAGCGCTGGCGCTGTATGTCGCCCAACAAACCGTTAAGGTAACGCGCGATCTCTCACGCGACATCGAAACCGAAGTGATCGCCGACGGCCAAAAGCATCTGGATGAAGCCCGTGCCCGGATGGAGCAGGCCGAGCGCGGCTGGGCGCGCGTTTCCACCGAGCCAGTGAGCGGGACGGCAGACCGCGCAGCAAACGTCGGCGCGGCGCAAGCAGAGCGCGCAGCGGCGCGCGAATCGTTCGACGCCGCCGAGAAGGAACTGGATGAGGCTCGATCCGCGTCCGTCAAACGCGGTGAAAGGCTACGAATTGTGGATCCCGGCGTGGTTCCGGAGCGTCCTGCATGGCCCAACGTCCCGGTCATGCTGCTGGCCGCACTCCTGGTCGCCCTGGTGTCCTCCCTGTTGTACCTGACCCTGGAATTGAATTTCAGCCTCGAAAAATCCGCTACGCCGCGTTCACTGCAACTGGCGCGCGTTAAGACCGGCAATGACTGAGGTCCGGCGAGCCCAGCCCCCGCATTGGGTTTTCATCTCCCTCGCGATTGGCGGCTATGCGGCGCTGGTGACGTCCGCGCCTTCTCTCACTTCGCGCGCCGCGATAGCCGCGCCCGTCGCGCTCGCGATTCTCGCTTGGTGGACACTGGCTGCGCCGCATCGCTGGATCGCTGGATTCATGGCGACCGCGCTGCTGCTCCCGCCGCTCCCCATTCCTCTCGGCGATTCAGGCCCGCACCCATCCTTGCTGTTTGCCGCTCTCGGAATTCTTGCCGGGGCGGTCTACATCCGCGAATGGCGCATAACCGCCGGCCCGTTCCTACGCGCTCTGGTGTGCCTGTTTTCCGTTCTGCTGGCGAGCACGGCGTTTGCCGCCTTCTATTCCGGGCTCGAGATTGCCCTTCAGACCCTGGCTCGAGTCCTACTCTTTGGCATCGGCGTTTACGTGTTTTTCTACGCCGCCTATGTGCGGCCGGAGGACCATCCGTCGTTCTGGCGTCCGCTGTTCTGGGTGGCGATGGCATCGGCCGCGATTGCGTGCGTCGATTTCTACTACCAGCTGCCGGCGCCCGCGGGATTCGGGCCGCAGTTTATTTGGACCGAGACCGGTGTATACCGACGCGCCCAAGGCATTTTCTACGAGGCCAGCACGCTGGGCAATTTCTGCGTCTTTTTTCTGGTGATGATCGCGGTCGCCTTCACTCGGTGGCGGGAAAGAATGCCTATTTCGCGCCCTGTACTCGTCGCGGGAGGCGTGCTCTTCTTTGCTGCCTTGATCTTTTCCTACTCGCGTTCATCTGTCGTCTGTCTTCTAGTGGCGCTCGTGGCTCTGGCATGGCTCGATCGCTCCCGCATTCGTTGGCGCGGGGCGCTTTCTCTGCTCGGAATTTCCATCACCACGGGCGCAGCTGTGAGCTACTATTTCTTGCCGCATATTGTGCAGACGGCGTGGCAGCGGCTTTCCGGATCCGTCATTTACTTGTTCGACTATGGCGAGGATATTTTCTCGGGCCGCTTCGAGAGCTGGCGCGTGCTGCTGAGATTTCTCGCCACGCATCCCTTGCACGCAGTCTTCGGCATCGGCTACAAAACGCTTCCCTATTCCGACTACATCGGCCAGAAGGTGATCAGCGACAACATGTACCTCAGCATGCTGGTGGAAACCGGCATCATCGGGCTGGCTACACTCGTCTGGTTCAATATCGCGATTTTGAACGCTGCCCGCCGCGCCGCCCGGAATGCGAACCCGGACGCTGCCTTCTTCGGAACCTGGATGTTCTGCTTCTGGTTGGGCGAGTGTGTTCAGATGCTGTCGGCTGACCTGCTGACCTACTGGCGCGTGCTGCCCGTGTACTTCCTCGTGCTAGCCTGGGCCGTAAGAGCCGGCCGGGCGTCCGCACCGTGAACCTTCTGTTCGTCGATCAGTTCAGCGATCTGGGAGGGGCGCAGCAATGCCTGCTGGATCTGGCGCCGGCGATTCAGTCATCCGGCTCGCACGTGGCATGCGCGGTTCCCGGCGACGGCAAGCTGATCCAGAAACTGCGCGATCTCGGCGTCACCGTGTATTCCCTTCAGGCAGCGCCTCTGCCGTCCGGCCACAAGACGTCACTCGACGTTCTGCGTTTCAGTATGGATGTGCCGCGGCTGGCTCTCGATATTTCCCGTCTGGCGGCTGAAACTCGTGCAGATCTCATTTATGTAAACGGGCCGCGTATGCTACCGGCCGCAGCCTGGGCAGCGCGAAAATCACGGCGGCCGCTTGTATTCCAGTGCCATAGCCATCTCACCCAAGAATCCGCGCGAAAACTCGCCGGCTTTTCCCTGCAGTTCGCTTCAGCGCGCGTCATTGCCTGCTGCCGCTATGTCGCGCGTCCCCTGTGGCCCTACATGGACCCTGGCCGTCTTCATGTGATTTACAATGGCGCCGCGGAAATGGACTGTGACAGGTCGGCGTCGCACGCCGAGCCACGCATCGGAGTCATCGGACGCATCGCGCCTGAAAACGGCCAATTGGAGTTTCTGGCGGCCGCCAGGCTGCTGGATGAGAAATCGTGCCCGTGCAAGTTCGTCGTCTGCGGCGCGCCGCTGTTTGGAAATCCGGAAGCCCATCGTTACTTCGAGCGCGTGCGCCAGTCGGCCGCGGACCTGCCCGTGGACTTGCTGGGATGGCGTGATGATGTTGGCTCCGTGCTCGCTGACTTGGACATCCTGGTGGTTCCGTCGCCCAGCCGCACCGCCACGCCGCGCGTCATTCTCGAAGCCTATTCAGCCCGCGTTCCCGTGGTCGCATTCGCCTCGGGTGGCATTCCGGAAATCGTCATCAACCAAAAGACCGGATTCCTGGTTGAGCCGCCCACGGCAGAGGCGCTCGCCGCAAAACTCGAGGCGCTGCTTCAGGCACCCGGCGAGCTGCGCAATGTCGCTGATCGTGCCTACGAAACCTGGAAAGAAAAATTTACGCTGGAGCGCTACCGGCGCGAGGTGCTGGCGGTCATTGGCCTTACCCAGACCCTCTCCGCCACAGACCGTTCCAGCTGAACCGATCGCCCATCTACGTCCACTGTGAGCTTGTCTCGATTCGTTGCCGTTATGCTCATGGCAGTGCCGGGCCGGACATTCAGCTTCTCCAGGTGCTCCAGCAGACGCCGGTCGCGTTCGAACACGCTCACCACTGCCAGGCGTTCGTCCGGCTCGCCTTCGTGGAGCGGTTTCAGCCCGCGCCGCCGCCGGTCGTTCGGCGTGTCCAAGCCTACGCGGTTGCCGTGCGGGCACGCTTCTCCGTTTCCCAACTTCTCGCGCAGCTTGTATTCGAAATCCGCCGATACCGCGTGCTCTAACTGCTCCGCCTCTTCGTGAACTTTGTACCATTCCATGCCGAAAATCTCGGTCAACATGCGTTCAATCAAGTGATGACGGGTGAGAAGGCGATTCGCGATAGCCCGGCCAGAGCGCGTCAGTGTGATCTGTCCTTCGCCGGCGACGCGGATGAAATCGTCGCGCTTTAGCCGCCGGATGGCCATGGTGACCGCCGGAGCCGAAACCTTCAGCCATCGGGCCAACGTAGCGGCAATGACCGTTTCCCCCTCCGATTCGGCCTCCGCGATCGTCTTAAGGTAGTTTTCTTTTGAAATCGTGATCTTCAAGCTACCTAGATTTTACCTGTAACAGTCGCCGAAAAACGGCGTGCTTCGCCGCCCAAGCCGAGTGGCGCTCTGAAGCAGTCATCGAAAAACGGGGACTGGCTTCACCGTCCCAAGCCGCGTCATGGCGAGTTTACTTGATCCGTCCCATCGGCGCGTGGACGGTGCTGCCTGTCCCCGTTTTTCCCGCACTGAGGTAACCTGAATCTCTTATGCCCGATCTCCTCGCTCTGCTGAACTCCGCCAAGCTCTACGACCTCGCCCAGCCTTATTTCATCGGCATGCCGCATCATCCCGTACATCCGCCTTACCTGTTCGGCCTGGTCAAGAAGCACGGCGAGTATGTGACCACCACGGGCGCAAGCTCGGCATCCGAGGCGCTTGCTTTCGGTGGCCACGTGGGCACGCATATCGACGCGCTCTGTCATTTCTCGCGTCATGGCAAGCTCCAGGATGGCGGCGAAGTCGCCCAATCCTATTCCGGCGGACTGGAGCGCCTGTCAGTGGACACGATCGCTCCAATTTTCCGGCGGGGCGTCCTTCTGGACATCGCAGGCCATCAGGGCGTGGACATTTTACCTTTAGATTTCACTATCACTCCCGATCATTTAGACGCGGCAGCGCGGGACCACCAAGTCGAGATCCGCTCGGGCGATGTCGTTTTGCTCCGCACCGGTTGGGCACGTTATTGGGAAGACCCGGCCCGCTTTATCTCCCAAGTGAAAGGTCCCGGGCCGGGCGAGCCGGCGGCACGCTGGCTCAGTTCGAAAGGCGTGTTCGCCGCAGGTTCAGACACTGTCGCTTTCGAATTCGTCCCGGCCCCCACCATGCCGGTGCATGTACACCTGCTGGTGGAGAACGGGATACATATTCTTGAATGCCTGAACCTGGAACAGCTGGCCCGCGATCGTGTGTACGAGTTCGTCCTTGCCGCCGCGCCACTCAAAATACGCGGCGGCACAGGATCTCCCATCCGGCCCATCGCGATCGCGCCGCAATAGCTAGACTCTACGCGCCATGTGCGTCACCAAGCTAATGATGAACGCTATCAGGAACAGGAAGAACAGAAACTTTGCCAGAACCGCGAATGTCACAGCTGCGAATCCGAAACCGAAAACCCCGGCTAGAATCGCTAGAATGAAAAACACCAGCGCATAGTAAAGCATACGTATGCACCTCCAGCCATTTCCGCAGCAACTCACATTCCAGTGGCCGGAAACAGCACGGTGTTCATCTGCTCGATGAAATTTTTCTCACAAAAACGGCCCGCCCATTCGCGCAGCCTCTCATGCGCTATGTGCGATTCGATCCGTTCGAACTGTTCGATGGCCTTCGCGAGGTCTTCTGGCGCATCGTATGTCAACCCGCCCACTGGATCCGTTAGTGGCACGCTCTCCAGCGCGCCGCCCCGTCCCAGCGCGATAACCGGTTTGCCGCTGGCCAGCGCCTCGACCGGCGTCATCCCGAAATCTTCCTCGCCCGGCAACACCACAGCTCGCGAGCGCGCATAGAGTTCGCGCAACTCGACATCGGTCACGCGACCGCAGAATTCCACGTTGCCGCGCGCCATCCTCCTTAATGCTTGGTATTCAGGCCCCCGCCCCACAATCCGCAAGCGCCGTCCGTCTTTTGAAAACGCGCTCACCGCCGCGTCGATCCGTTTGTAGGCCACCAGCTCAGAGACGATGAGATAGTAATCCTCAGGCTCTTTCCAATAAAACGATTCCACATCCACCGGCGGATAGATCACGCGCGCCTCGCGACGGTAAGTCTTCCAAATTCGCCGCGATACGTTCGCACTGTTGGCGACGAATTCGTCCACCCGCGCCGCCGTGCTGTAATCCCATACGCGAAGATAATTCGTCAGAGGCGCCATGAGCGTCCGTTTCCACGCGCTGGCCGTCCACTCGTTGCGATACGCGGGATAGAGATCCCACAAATAGCGCATCGGCGTGTGGCAATAACAGACGTGCCTCGCCGTCGAGGGCGCCAGCACCCCCTTGGCCGGCCCCGACTCGCTCGACACAATCAAGTCGTACCCGCGCAGATCGAAACTCTCGATCGCCATAGGCATCAGGGGCAGTAGCGACCGGTAGTGCCGCCGCAGCGGGTTCAGATACGAGGCCATTACCCGGCGCGCCCGAATCGTCTCACTCACCCGTTCCGGGTCATAGAAAAGTGTGAAAAGATCCGCCTCCGGCAGCATGCGGCACAGCGCTTCTACCACCTTCTCCCCGCCGCGCATGTTCAGAAGCCAGTAATGGATAATAGCGGCGCGCATATAAGCTACCCGCGATTCTAACGGCGTTCTGGGTGCCGGTGCCACCATGCCAGTACCTGTAGAGTTGTTAAAAACAGCGCCGCCAATGGCCCCATCGCGCCAGTAGCCCTGATAATGGGAATCAAACCATGTGCCTAGTTACAAGCGTCACGGCCCGTGTCAGTGGGTCCAGATGTTTTCGGCGGACCTGCTGACCTACTGGCGCGTGTTACCGGTTTACTTCCTCGTGTTGGCCTGGACCTGCGAGAATCGAGCCGGAACCTCCGCGCAGTGAATATGGAGCCGGCGTGATGTCAAGAGTAAGGTTTCCAATCGCACGGAGCCCAACAGCACGTGGAGACGGCCCGATAGCGCGGTTCCGCGCTCGGTGCCAAAACTGGGGCGGCATCACAGGCCTGGCCGTTGCCGCGGGGTTGTGCGCCGTCCCGATCTCGATCGCGGTGAGTGAGATATTCCTGGCCGCCGCGTTGGCGGCGCAGCTGGCAGGATTCGCCCGCCATCCGGCCGCATTTCGGCCGCCGCGGGTATTCTGGTACTGGCTGCTTTGGGCTGGTCTCGAGATGGCGGTGTGGCTCCACTCGCCGGACCTGCACGCCGGGAATGGCGAGCTGCGCCACCTGCTTTTAATCGCCGCGCTTTTTACGACGCTGCCTGCCCTGAACCGCGCGGGCGATAAGGTGCGGGTGTGGCAGGGCATTTTCGCGACGGCAACTCTCGGCTCCGTATCGCTGATTCTCGGCTATTTCGGTCGCTTGGCTCGGTACCACCAGGAGTTGGCGGCCGGGGGGATCCGTCATTCTACCTCCGGACCGGCGGATTACTTCATCACTGGGCGATCTATGGGTTGGTGGAGATTCTGGTGTTCGCAGCTTTGCTCGAATTCAGGGCGGCGTACCCGGAAGAGCGCCGTTGGATGAACCCAGTCTTGGCGGTGCACGTGGCGGCGATTCTTCTGAGCCTTTCCCGGGGCCTGTGGCTTGCCGCGTTCCTCATTTTCGGATTCCATCTTGTATGGAGGCGCTCGATATGGATATGGGCGCTTCCGCTGGTGCCGGCTGTGGTAATTCTACTTTCGCCGGGTCCAGTGCGGCATCGCTTCGCCCAGATATTTGAACCCGATTACTCTTCGAATGCGGAAAGGGTGCAGATGTGGCGCGTGGGATGGCGAATGATTCGGGAGCGGCCCGTGTTCGGAGTGGGTCCGGGAAGGGTCGAGCAACTGTATACTGCATACCTCTCGCCCGGCGAGCCAGTACCTACTTACCACGGTCATCTGCACAATAACGCGCTCCAGTTAGGCGCACAGTTCGGGATGCTTGTCCTTGGCGCGGCCCTGATATTCGTGACCGTCTTAGTCCGGGATCTCGCGCGTGCCTGTAAACGGTCGGTCGATCGTGAACGGGAGTTTCTGTGCCGATGCGGACTACAAGGAGTGATTGGCTTTCTTCTCATGGGTATGATGGACTACACCTACGGCCACTCACTCGGTCTCATTCTGCTCGCGTTTGCGGCCATATCACCGCTGATGGAAACCCACCGTCAGCGAGCGGAAACGGCCGTCGAGCAGGAGATCGATCCCGCGGTGCTTGTCATCAAGGCCAGCCGGCAGTGGGTTAGCCCGATGCCCTTGATGCGCCAGCTTGGAATTTTAGGGTTCCTCCACAAGCGTTGTCTCTGGTTGATTCTGCTGCTGGCGCTCGTCCTTCGCACTTACCACTTGGCCTATCCCCCGTGGGATTATCAGAACTGGCGGCAGACGATTACACTAATGGTGGCGCGCGACTTTGCGCGTCACAACTTCCATCTGTTTCACCCCCAGGTGTCATGGGTGACTTCAGCCCCTTCGGACCCCAGCTATTTCAAAGCTGAATTCTCGATTGAAAGTCTGCTGGCAGCGCTCCTGTACAAAATCTTCGGCGAGAGTGACGTGCTCGCTCGGATCATCGTGATCGCTTTTTCAATGATGGGGATTTATTTCCTTTACGCCTTACTCAAGCGAAGGACGACACCCCTGGCGGCTTATTTGGGCGCGTTTGTCTACTCTCTGCTCCCCTATCATCTCTTCTTCGGACGCGTGTTCATGCCAGACGTGCCCGCACTGTCTCTGGCGTTAGGGGCTTTGGACGTGCTAGATCGCTGGACCGATGATCGCAAATGGCGCTCGTTACTCGCCGCCGCCGCTCTCACCGCGCTGGCCATCCTCCAAAAGTCGACGGTGATTTTCGTCGGCTTGCCAATGTTGTTTCTCTTCGGACTGGCCTACGGTAGACGATTGCTGTTGCGGCCAGAGCCATATGCATTCGGAGCAATAGCGGCGTTACCGCCGCTGGCTTGGTACAGTTACGGCATTCTCATCGCGCCAGCGGGGGGATTTTCAATTATCCAGGCAGTCCACATCTTCGGCAGAGATTTAGGGCTTTGGATTCAATTCTCATTCGTCCATCAAATCCTGAAGGCATTAGCCCTCGAGGCTTTCTCACCACTCGGACTCGTTCTCGCCATAGCAGGACTGTTTTGGCCATTGAGCGGCCGTGCAGCCTGGGTGTTCCGGTTGTGGGTAGTGGGTGCGGCTTTGTTGTTGTTCCTGATTCCGGACAACCTTCCACAGAAGCACTACTACCTTTCCCTGCCATTACCAGGGGGAGCGGCTCTTACCGGGCTCGCGTTGGCCGACTTGGCCCATCGACGGCGCTCACTTCCCGCAGTGGCTGCAATCCTGATTCTGTTTACTGCAGGAGCAATTTATTCGGCGGCGCCTTTTTATCGGCACGACCGCTGGCCACGAGATTTGGGCTCTTTGCTCAATCGTTTGACAGCGCGAGAAGATCTGATCGTTAGCGAGAGCGGTGGTAGCCCAAATACGCTGTATTTTGCCGACCGCCGGGGTTGGATGCTTAACAGAGAGTATGACCCTGCCCTTCTGGCGCGACTATCGCAACTCGGCGCCCGATATTACGCCGACCCTTTCATTGTGGACGGCGACGAGCAGCGCGATTTTTTTCGCACGCTCGATGCCCGTTTTGGACGCCTGACGCCAGAGGACGCATCCTGGCCCTGGCCGATCTACGACTTGACGGCGCCATCCGTATCTCTCCGTGACCTGCCGGCCGGCGAGACTCAACGTGCATCCACCGTAAATTTCGGCGGCCAGATTGAGTTGCTCGGTGTGTCACTCCGCGAGGTGCTCGATTGGCCAGCTTCCTTCGAGGTGATCTACCACTGGCAATGTCTCAAGGAGTCAGCAGGAGATGTACAGATCTTCGTGCTTATCACGGACTCAGCGGGCCACGTAGCATACCGGCAGGAACACTGGCCGAGAGCTGAGCGCTTTTCTACTACGAAATGGAAGGTGGGCGACATCATCCCTGAGCGATATGTGATGGTGCTTCCCGATTCACTGCCCGGAGGGAAGTATCAAATTCGCGTGGGATGGTTTGACCCCGCGGGCGGGCGGCGGCTACCAATCTTCAACAGCGCTGCTTCGGACCTGGAGGATAGCGCCCGTGTAGCAGAAATCGATGTTCACAATCCGCCGCAGTATGGCTGGTTTCGTGCCGATTGACGCGGCGCCAGGGGCAGCGAGCCTCGAAGCTCTCTTTTATCTCCGCCGCTCGGCCACCGTGATCTATTTCACGGCCAGCGGAGTTCGTCTATGGAGCTCCAAAACGGCTGACGGTTCGCAGTCGGCGAGAAGGCAATCTCCGTGGGACACGGGAATTGAATTCCAGGATGAGATAGAATAGCCCCCCAGCCAAGCCGACCAAAAGTGCAGCGAGGGCGTTTAGAGTAGTTTTGGGCGAGGACGGCCGCTGTGGCACTACGCCGGAATCAATAATGGTTAAGCGCTCACTACGGTATCCGGTTCCAAAGCGGACTTCCTGGACTCGCCGCTGCGCTCGTTCGAACGTATCGCGGGCCGCTTCACGATGTGCCTGCGCCACATCCACGCGCATGGAACGCGTTGTGCTTGAATTTATCGGCATGCTGTCCAATTCCGCCCATTCGCGCTCGGCGTTTTCCATGCGGGTTCGCACATCCGCCAACTCTTTTTCGGCGTTTCCGATTAGATCACGTTCCGTTTCGCCATCCGGCATGCGACTTAACTCCACCGTTTGCTGCGCCATGTACAGCGCGAAGTCATGCGCTTTTCTGGCATCCGGAAGAGTAGCCGTGACCTCCAGAATTCTCGTATTCCGCGGAATTCTCACTGTAAGCACAGACCGTTGATCGATCGGCCTGGAACGGCTTAACCCGAAATGCTCGGCAGCTTGCAGGAACAAGTACTCGCCAGAAGCTATGATCTCGTAGGTCTTTAACGATTCGAGGTATATGGGGTTAATCCCCATTCGTTGATCGCTGCCGGCCGGAGGGTCAATCAAAATCCTGGTCGTCGCCGTGTATCTGGTCGGCGACACTAGGCTGACGCCGACCGAAAGTAGCACTGCCGTACCACACGTCCAGAATAGGACTCGCACCCGTCGGCGAAGATGGCCAAGGTATTGAAAGGCACCGGTGGTTTCTGGCATCCTTTGTATCCTTGCGGGGTAGTGTAGCCAATCTCAGCGGTTCTTTCAACGCAACGAAGTTAATTTTGGCGGCGATTGCGTGAGCAGCGCGGTCCTACGAGGTATTGCCACCGAAAAACAGTTGTGGAGGTCAGGAGGTTGCGCCCGGATACCTGCCATAATCCGGCGAGTCCGGGCTTTGTACTCAGAATCTCCACGGCATCACAGCGTCCCGCAAGAGTTAACACGTGTGAACCAAAACTCTTGGAGTAAAAAACACAACTATCGTCACTTGGCCGCGCCCGGTAAGTTACACGCTGTTACCTGCCGGAAAATTCTTATGATCCAGGTTGTATGTTGGTTACGTGTATTGAGTCGCTGGTGGAATCGAAGGTTCCGGTGATCGTCACTTTCTGGCCGGCGTAGTCCCGCGCCTTCTTCTGATTATCCAGTTGATAGGCACGCTTGGCCGCTGGGTCGTAAAGCGCATATTTGCCGCCGCTCTTTACGCACGCCATGGCGCATTCCTTGGCGTTCTTGGCGCCTTCCGACTTCATCATGTTGTCATGTGAGCCCATTTGGGCGCACTGGCTGTCCATGATCTCGCCGGTAAAGGTGTGGTCGGCGGCTCGAGCAACACCGAGTGCGGCGGCAACGCAAAGTACAGTGATCAATAACGATTGTTTCATGTCTATTCCCGCTATCTTTCCGAGACGGTGTGAGATCCCGCCCCTAAGGGTATGACGCCAGCCACAGCGATCCAAACTCTTCCACCATGGTTAGCACGACAGCTGTCTGTTCGGCTAGACGTACGCGGCTCCTCGCTGGGAGCCTTTTTGTAAATTCTTTCCACCCTTGAGTTACTCCGCGTCCTATCCGGGTAGGCGCCGGCGGAGGGTCTTAGAAAAGTGTAAAAAGATCATACTCCGGCTGCGTGCGGCAAAGCACCTCCACTACCTTCTCTCCCCCCGCGCATGTTCAGGAGCCAGTAGCGGATAATCGCCGCGCGCATATCAGCTACACGCGATTCTAGCGGCGTTCCCGGCGCCGCTGCCACCCTGCCAGCACCTGTAGAGTTGTAAAAACAGCGCCGCCAATGGTTCCCATCCCGCAAGTAGCGGTGATAATGGGAATCAAACATGAGCCCCGTTACAAGCATCACGGCCCCGGTTTTTGACCCCTTCTGCTATGGCGTCGAAATGCCGCTCGAAACGGTAGTTAACGCGCTAGGGTTTCCGGTGCGGGTCATCACCAACTCGGAAGACGTTATCACGGCGACCAAACAATCCTGGTCCGGATTTCCGCGGCTATTCACGGACTATACACTCGAATTCAGGATAGTGGTCTCCGACAACGAGCTCGCCGAGCGCCCCTCCGGAATCGTCAGAGGCGCCCAGAAACACTTGATGACAGCCATCTCGGACGCGGACAATTATGCAGTCTGCGACCTGGACAAGGGATTTGCCTTTTTCTGGTTGGCGCCGGCAACTGCGCGCGACAAGGATTTCTTCCGCCGCTACTACCTGAACAACCTTATCGAAGTGATGCTCTGGCACAGCCATTTGACGATGATTCACGCCGCCTGTGTGGCCCGCAACGGCCGCGCCGTGCTGTTGTGCGGCGAATCCGGAGCAGGAAAGAGTTGCCTTTCATTCTTCTGCGCACGCCGCGGCTGGACTTTTATCGGCGATGATGGCACGTCGCTCGTGCGCCGGTCGAAGCCACCCATGGTGGTCGGCGGACCGCGCGACGTACACTTCCGTCCTACGGCTCTCGAAATCCTGCCTGAGTTGGAGGGCAAACTGGTGCCGCTGAATGCCTCGGGCAAGCTTGGGCTACAGATGCTCACCAACGCGTTTCCCGAAATCCAGCGGTCCGTCCATGCCTCACCGTGCGCGGTGGTCTTCTTGAACCGGCGGGCCGGTGGACCTGCGCGGCTGATACCGATGCCTGCCGAAGAAGCTCTCAGCAGGCTCGACGCCGATCTGCCGTTGATGGAAGTCCTCGAAGATCAGCGGGCGTCTTTGCGGTCCCTCATCGAAGTCGGCGCGTTTGAGCTCTGTTACCAGCACCTCGACGACGCTGTAAGAGCCCTGGAGTCGCTGGTTGCATGACGCGCTTCATTGGCTCCCTGCTCCTTATCTTGATCTTGTGCGGCAGCGCTGCGGTGGCGCGCGCGCAGGTCGCTTCAGCGACACTGCTCGGCGAGATTCGCGACCAATCGGCCGCTGTCGCGCCAGGCGTCACCATAACCGCCCGGAACACCGCAACTGGCTTCACGCGAACTGCGGTAACCGGTGCACAAGGCGCGTATCGGATCGACGAGCTTCTGCCCGGCAACTACACGGTCATCGCCGGCAAACCGGGCTTCCGCGAAGTAACCGCAGAGGGCGTCGTCCTGCAGGTCAATCAAAATGCCAGGCTCGATTTGGTTCTAACGCTGGGTGCCGAGCGTGGCACCCTCACCGTTCAAGCCGCCGTTTCGCCAGTGCAAAACGACGATGCCGCTGCCGGCTACCGTCTCGATTCCAGCGAAATCAATTCTTTGCCTTTAGACCAGCGCAATGTTGCTGAGCTGATCACGCTGGGCCCCGGCGCCATTCCGCGCCAGCTAGGCGGCTTCACGCACGACGTCGTCAATGATGTACAGGAGAATCGCGGCGCCGTGGCGCTCAATCCGCCCATCAATGGCGCGCGCTCCTACATGAACACGCTGACGCTCGACGGCGCTACCGACACCGACCGCAACACGTTCTCTATCGCTGTCAATCCGCCCATGGAATCGGTGCAGGAGTTCCGCATCCAATCTTCGCTCGCCTCTGCGGAATTCTCCCAGGCCGCCGGCGGGGTTGTCGATGTGGTCACCAAGTCCGGCTCGCTGGCGTGGCATGGGAGCGGATTTGAGTATTTCCGCAACGAAGCCATGGACGCGCACAACTTTTTCGATGATCCTACTCTTCCCCGCCCCATCTTTCGCCAAAGCCAATACGGGGCCTCCCTGGGCGGTCCCGCACCCAAGCTGAAAAATACGTTCTTTTTCTTCACCTATGAGGGGCTCCGGGGAAAGTCGGCTACCCCTACTGTCAGCATCGTGCCAGACGCGACCGTGCGTTCCGGCGACTTCACTGGCCGAAGTCAAATTTTCGATCCGCTTAATCTCGATGCCGGCGGCGCTCGCCAGCCGTTCCCCAATAACATGATTCCCTCTTCCCGCATCGATCCGATCGCGGCGAAGTACCTCGCGATGTTCGAGCCGTTACCCAACCGCACCGGAGCCAACAACTACCTGGACACGACACCTAATCAGAACCACACCGACAGCGGATCTGGCCGCATCGACCACGAGTTTCACAACCACGGTCGCATTTTCGGACGCTATACCATCAACGACGAGCGCAATCTGTTGGCCGGAGGATTCCCACTGCTGCCCACTGATGAAACAGTGCGCGCCCAGCAAGCCTCGGTTGGCTACACGCTCGCCGGTACAGCCTGGCTCAATGAAGCCCGGCTGTCTTTCACGCGCCTGAAGGTCTTCGGTACTCCCGAAAGTGCGTTCGGCACGGATATCCCGCGCGAACTAGGCATCACCGACCTGCCTGCCGATCCAGCTTCCTTCGGCCTGCCGTACTTTGTCGTGAGCGATTTCTCTACCGTCACCGACTCCCCCACGCTGCCGCAGTTGCAGCGCGACAATCTCTGGCAGACTTCTGACGGCTTCTCGCTAACCCGCGGCCGCCACACGTTCAAGACGGGGTTCCAGTGGCTCCACAGCCAAGTCAATTACGAACAGAGCAACATGCCGCGGGGCCAGTACACATTCACCGGAGCATTTACTCAAGACCTCGCCAATCCCGGCTCTACCGGCGACGGATTCGCCGACTTTCTCATCGGGCTCCCGCAATTTACCGCACGCACCGTCGGCTTCTCCCAGGCTTATCTTCGCCAGAACAGCTACGCCGGCTATTTCCAGGATGACTGGCGAGTTTCGAGCAGCCTCACTGTCAATCTAGGTGTCCGCTACGAATACTACTCTCCATTCACCGAAGCTCGAAATCATCTCTTTAACATCGATTATTCGCACTTACCCGAAGCCCCGCCGCTCGTGAATGTCCCGACCGCTGGCCTACCCAACCACAAGAACTTTGCGCCGCGCGCGGGACTTGCCTGGGCGCCGCACTTTTCCGCCTGGCCGGGAAGAAAGATGGCAATTCGTGCCGGCTACGGCATTTACTACAGCCCGGAAATTGCGCTCGAAGCCTACAACCTGGTGCTCAACGGCATCCGCAACGAGAGCAACTCAACGAACGGGGTCACGCCGCTCTTGACCCTTGCGAACGGCTTCCCAGTGACTGCCACCACCGGTTTTCCCACCGAGTACGGCCTCGACGTACACGCTCCCACTCCGTACCTGCAGCAATGGAACATGAATATTCAGCAGGAGCTGCCCGCCGGGATGCTGGTCGAAGTCGCCTACATTGGGTCCAAGGGGACCGATCTGGGGCTCTTCCGGCACTTTAATACGCCCGCTCACGTCGAAACCGGCCAAGACCTTGCGCCGCGCCCCGGAGACCTGCAGTCGCTCCGGACATTCCCTCAGCTTGGTCCCTTCATTCAGATCCAGCACATCGGCAACTCTTCGTACAATTCCCTGCAGATCAAAGCGGAAAAGCGCATGGGCGCGCGACTTTCTTTTCTTTCAAGCTTCGTTTGGTCCAAATCGATCGACGATGCCGATACCGTCATTCCCGGATTCTACGATTCCGTTGGCGCCCAGGACGAGCGCAACTTGAAGCTCGAGCGCGGCCTCTCCTCCTTCAATGTCGGCCGCCGCATCAGCAGCGGTTTTGTCTACAACCTCCCCAACCGCGGCTTCCTCAATCCCGTGCTCGGCCACTGGCAGACCAGTGGCATCATCACGCTGCAGGATGGGACTCCCGTAACGCCGATCTTCGCGGCATACGACGGCGCCAACGCCGGAACCACCAACCGGCCCAACGTCGTACCCGGCCAGAGCGTCGCGCTTCCGGCCAGTCAGCGAACCACAACCAATTGGTTCAACACCAACGCCTTCAGCACGCCTGCGCCCTTTACCTTCGGCAATGCCGGCCGCGACATTATCATCGGCCCTGGCAACATCGTCTTCGACTTGGCGCTCGACCGCCGCTTTGCCGTCACCGAACGGAGCCACATCGAATTTCGTTCCGAATTCTTCAACGCATTCAACCACCCCAACTGGGGCATTCCGGGAACGTACGCCGACTTCGCGCCCTTCTATGGAAATATTCTGGGCAGCGGTCCGCCGCGCCGCATCCAACTAGCGCTAAGATTTGAGTTTTAGCGGGAATGTGTCTCTCCTGAACCACATCAGTGAACCGACCGCGGCCTCAGTAGCGTCGCCGCTCCCTTGGCTGGAAAACCCGTGCATCCCGCGCAACGTCGCAGCTGCGCTCGCAGCCCTTAGTTTTCCGGAGGATGTTCGGGAGCAGGGCTGCACGATCCTCGGCGCTCTTGACGATTCTGAGTGGAAGAGCTTATTTGAATTCACCCGCCAATCCGCAATCACTCTGGTCCTGGGCGCGAGTTGTCGCGAAGACCTGCCCGCCTGGGTGCGCGATCGGATCGATGGCGATATCACTCGCAATACCGAGCGCCTCGCTCGTCTGCGCTCCGAACTGGCTCTCGTCTCCGAACAGCTGAGAGCGGAGCACCTTGAATTCGTGCTGCTCAAAGGATTCTCAATCGGGCCGGAGTTCACGCTCGATCCCCGCCTGCGCATGCACTATGATTTCGATCTATTCGTCCCCGAACAATCGGTCGAGGCCGCGTATCGCGCTGTCGTTTTATTGGGCTATGTGCCGTTGTCCAGTAACGATCACCTGCCCAAAGATCACCTGCCAACGCTCACTCGCAAAACCGGATGGCAATGGCGAGGTGACCCGTTTGATCCCGAGATCCCTCCTACAGTCGAACTTCACTTTCGCTTCTGGGATTCGGAGGCCGAGCGTCTTCCGGCGCCGGGCGTCGAAGAATTCTGGCAGCGGCGCGTCGAACAAAACGGCCTCCCGGTGTTGCACCCCGCCGACCGGCTGGCCTACGCTACCCTCCATTTGCTCCGGCATCTATTCCGCGGCAGTGCGCGCGTAAATCACGTTTACGAGATTGCCCGGTTTCTGGAAACGCAGGCCGAAAACGAGTCGTTCTGGTTCACGTGGCGCAAGCTGCATTCCGATCCTCTGCGCCGGCTCGAGGCTGTCGCCTTCCGGTTGGCTGCTGCTTGGTTCGGTTGCCGCATTGCGCCTGAAGCGGCCGAAGAGATCCAGCGCCTCGCGGGTGACATCCCGGTGTGGTTTGAGAATTACGCCGCTTCGCCCATCGAGTCCCTCTTCCGCCCGAACAAACACGAATTGTGGCTGCACCTTGCATTGCTCGGTTCGGCGAGGGACCGCCGCAAGATCCTCTTCAGAAAAATACTTCCCCGCACACTCCCGGCAGCTTATGGTGACGTCTTCGTGCCGGATCGGGAAATCACTTTCCGCATCCGCTGGAAGCTTCGGATCCGCTACGCCGTTCACTTGGCCTCACGCACCGTTCATCACGCACGCACTCTGCCCGTGATGCTCTGGCACGCCATGCTGTGGAAGTCGCGCGCTTCAGGCCTGGAAGCTCCTTTCTGGTGGTTCACGATCGCCCAGGCGATTTACGCTCTCGGCTTCTTCGTGTTTTACCTCCTTTACAACCTTTATCTCTTGGATCGGGGCTATCACGAGGATGCTCTCGGATACATCGCCAGCGCCCTCACGCTTGGTAGCATGGCCGGCGTGCTGCCGGCGGCCGGAATCGTCCGACGCCTGGGCCTCACGCGCTCCATCAAGATTGCGATTCTGGGCACGTCGGCGATTTTTGCCCTGCGATGCCTGGTTACGGGCGAACCGGCGCTGGTCGCCTCGGCCTTTGTCGGCGGCGCAATCAGCTCCGTGTGGGCCGTGTCTATGTCACCGGCAGTCGCCGCTTTGACCGGCCAGCGATCCAGGCCCGTCGGATTTAGCGTGATCTACAGTTCTGGAATTGGAGTGGGCATGCTGGCCGGGCTGGTCGGTGGCCGCCTTCCTCGCTGGATGCTCGGCCTCCACTTCGCTTCCGACGCGATGCACGCCAAGCAGATTACGCTCCTCGCGTCGGTTGCCGTGGCCGCCCTGGCATTCTGGCCCATGGCAAGACTGCGGATGGAATCTGGGGGCGCTGAAGAAACCAGCGGCTATCCCAGAAGCCCGTTCGTCTATAAATTCTTGACTGCCATTACGGTGTGGAGTTTGGCCACCGGCGCCTTCAACCCCCTGTTTAATGCTTACTTCGAGCGGCGGTTTCACATGCCCCTCGAAAGCATTGGGATTGTTTTTACGTTTTCGCATGCCGGCCAGGTCGCGACCATTCTGTTGTCGCCATTGCTATTGCGCAAACTCGGGCTGGTGCGCGGAGTGGTGTGCATGCAATTGGTTACCGCCCTCGCGCTCGGATCGATCGCGACCGGGCCTCCTGCGTTCCTGGCTGCGGCGTTCTATGTCGGCTACATGAGCTTTCAGTACATGAGCGATCCGGGAACCAATACTCTGCTAATGAATCAGGTGGATCCCGCCCTGCGGAGCGGCGCGGCTGCCCTCAGCTTCCTAGTGGCGTTTTTGGCCCAGGCGCTCGCCGCTTCGGCAGCCGGCGCCGTTGTCGCCCATTACGGATATCCACCGATGCTCTTCGGGGCTACTTTGCTCGCGGTCGTTGCCGCGTGGCTGTTCTCTCGTTTAAAGTACGATGAAGACATTCACAATGAACTACTTCCTGGCGAAGACCGACCCTGAGACTTATTCCCTCGATCAGTTCGCAAAAGACAAAAAAACCGTATGGGACGGAGTCAAAAACCCCCAAGCCCTACGTGCGATTCAAGATATGCGCCCCGGCGATCGGGTTTTCATGTATCATAGCGGCGGCGATTCCGCGGTGGCCGGGCTTGCTCAAGTGATTTCCGAGCCGCGCCCCGATCCGAAAGCTCCCAAACTGACGGTGGTCGATCTGGAATTCCTCACGCGCCTCGATCCTCCCACGACACTCCAAGAAATCAAGGCTTCCGGCCTATTCGACGGCTGGGCGCTGGTTCGCCAGGGCCGGTTATCGACTATGGCCGCGCCATCGGAGTTTGTCGCTTGGATGAAGAAGAGATATCCCAAAACCAAACTCTAGAACACGTGCTCCTACACTTCCACGGAGTGTATTTCTCCCGAAATCCGAATTCACGGTAAACAAACGGCTAATAAGTCTAAGAAAATGTATAGTATTCTGACACAAGGAGGGGTAGCACGGCGTGGCAGCACACGTGCTAATGCAGGGAGCGTAAGGTGTTAGTGTCTTTCGGGATCGCCCGGCGGCCTTAAATGTTCCAGGAACTCAAGTTTCAGCTTTCGACTGCAATCCTCACGTTGCTGACGGTGGCTGCGGGCGTGTCGGCGGTCATCAACTTCCAGCAACAGAGCCGGTTCCATCTACCCGACGACGGTGTGATCTGGGTTGACCGGAGCGCCGCGGTGGAAGCGCTTGAGGTTTCCCAAGATCGTTCTGCAGCTAAAGCTGGAATCAAGACCGGTGACCTGCTGGTTAGCATCAATGGGAGCCCCATCCGGCAATCCATCGACGTGACCAAAGTCCTGGTGCGCATCGGAGCGTGGAACAAGGCCGACTACCTGGTGAAGCGGGGCGTAGAGGTTAAGACGCCGGTCATTGTCGGAGAGGTGCCGCGAGACACGGCGGTCTACTACTTCTACTTCGTGGCTCTGGCATACCTGGCGATTGGCCTGTTTGTCTACTTCCGTCGCGGCACGGCTTACAAGGCCCAGCACTTCTATATCTTCTGCCTGGTTTCGTTCATCTTTTTCTCGTTCCACTACACCGGGAAACTCAACAACTTCGACAAGCTGATTTATTGGGGCAATGTGGTTGCCGGCGCGCTAGCGCCCGTGATCTTCGTGCATTTCTGCCTCTCTTTTCCCGAGCCTAGGAAATGGTTGCGCGCTCGCGTTACGGCGCTGGCGATGTATGTGATCGCCCTGTGCATGATTGGGTTGTACGTACTAGCGAGTTCCGGAACACTGCGCACCTCGATTCCCCTGGTCGAGCTGCGGTGGATCCTCGACCGGCTGTGGCTGGCCATGCTTACCACGATTTACATTCTGGGGGGTGTGGCCCTCAGCATCGAGCGCGGGAAGGTTGAGGACCCCATCGTGCGCCGGCAATTGCAATGGCTGCGCAACGGTACGCTCTGCGGCATCCTGCCTTTTGCCTTGTTCTACACGCTGCCTTATGTAATCGGCTTCATTCCCACGCCGCTGATGAAGCTTTCGGTCCTGTCCCTGCTGTTGATCCCGCTCTCGCTGGCGTACGCCATTGTCCGTTACCGGCTGATGGACGTCGACATCCTGTTCCGCCGCGGTTATGCGTACACGCTCGCGACGCTGTGCGTGCTGGCCGCTTTCTACGGCATCATTTTCTCGCTGGCGAGCCTGGTGCAGAAGAATTTCCAGGACCTGGGAAATACCGGACTGATTACGGTCATGCTGGTGGCGGCGTTCCTTTTCCAGCCGGTCCGCAACTGGATTCAGGAACGGCTGGACCGTTATTTCTATCGCGACCAATACGACTATCGGCGCACGCTGGTGGAGTTCGCGCGCGAGCTAAGTTCCGAGACCGATCTGGAGACCATGCTACACGCGGTAGCCGAGCGATTGCTGCAGACGCTCTCCATCAGCCATCTGGCGTTTTTCCTGACTGACGACGGCCCGGATGAACCGCGGCCGCGGTTCCACCTGAAGATGGGCGTCGGCCTGCGCGACCGGAATACGCGCCCCATCGCTGCTGAAGATCCGCTGGATCTCGATTTTCTTCACTGGAAACACGATCAGCCATACCTGTTTTTCGAGCGTACGCGTTACCGCCTGAACGCAATCTCCGGCTCCTGGGCGCCGTCGGTCCGGCGCACCATCGAGGACCTGGACTTGACGTACTATCTGCCTTGCGTGGCGCATGGCCGAACGGTGGCGTACCTGGGAATCAGCCGGACCCGGGATGGAGACTTCCTGTCGAGCGTCGATTTAGAGCTAATCCTTACGCTCACGGGCTACGTGGCCATCGCCATCGAAAATACGCGGCTCTACAGCTCGCTGGCGCGCAAGGTGGACGAGTACGAGCGGCTGAAGGAATTCAGCGAAAACATCGTCGAGTCCATCAACGTGGGCATCCTGGCAGCGGGCCTGGATGACCGCGTAGAGAGCTGGAACACGCAGATTGAACGGTTAATCGGCATTCCGCGCGAAATGGCTGTGGGACGGCCGCTCTCGGCTCTGTTTCCCGCGGACTTGGTGGAACAATTCGAACGCATCCGAACCGACACCGACGTCCGTCACATTTACAAATACGTGCTGCGGCCAGCCGCAAAACGAATGGCCGTTAATGGCACCGCAAACGGAAACGGTCAAGCTCCGTTACGCGAGGCGACCTTGAATATTGCCATCGCACCGCTCATCTCTAGACATCAGGAGCACATTGGCCGTCTGATCATTTTCGACGATGTTACCGATCGCGCCGAACTCGAGAAACGGCTGGTACAGGCGGACAAACTAACCAGCATTGGCCTGCTGGCAGCGGGTGTGGCGCACGAAGTGAATACGCCACTGGCTGTGATCTCGAATTACGCGCAGATGCTGGCCAAACAGGTGGGAAATGACGATCAGAAATCCCGCATGCTGGACAAGATCGCTAAGTCGACTTTCCGGGCGAGCGAAATCGTAAACGGCCTGCTGAATTTCTCGCGGACTTCCACGACGGATTTCGGACCTGTAGACTTGAACCGCGTAGTGCAGGAGACCCTCTCGCTTGTGGAGCACCAGTTGAAGAATGCGGGCGTCGAGGTACGCGCCGCCCTCGATCCGGTGCTCGGTCCGATTCACGCCAACGCCGGCAAACTGCAGCAGGTCTTTCTCAATCTCTTCCTCAATGCACGGGATGCCATGGAAAGCGGCGGTGTGCTGGAAATCAAGACGTCAGCGGAGGAGAGCGGCGCGCGGGTTGAAGTCAGCGACACCGGGCACGGCATTGCTCAGGAGCACCTGCATCGCATCTACGATCCTTTCTTCACCACCAAGGCCACGCGCAAAGGCACTGGCCTGGGACTCTCGGTCAGCTACGGAATCATTCAAGAGCACGGCGGTACCATTGAAGTGTTCAGCCGTCCCGCCGGAGGTACCCGTTTCCAGGTTGAACTTCCTTGGTCCAAAGCAGCAAACCGGACGGGCGGCGAGCAGAGGAAGCCCGTGAATGTCTGAGATCGGCGCCACAGAAGACCAAACTGTTTCGACTTCCAAAGGCAAAGTGCTGGTAATCGACGATGAAGCGGACATCCGCGAAAGTCTGGATGCGCTGCTGAGTCTGGAAGGCTACGATGTCGAGCTGGCCGCCAATGGAACGGAAGGCTCGAAAAAGCTCGACTCGCACGTCTACGATCTCGTTCTACTCGACCTAATGATGCCGGACCGGTCCGGCATGGAAGTGCTGCGCGGGTTTCGGGAGCGTGATCGCGACACTCCCATCTTCATGATCACCGCTTTTGGATCCACCGAGACGGCTGTCAGCGCCCTTAAGCTGGGCGCCAACGATTATTTCACCAAGCCGTGGGAGAACGACAAGCTGCTGATTGAGATCGACCGCACCATCGTGCAGCGGCACCTGCTGTATGAGAATACGCACCTCAAGCGCGCGTTCAAGCAGCGATACAGTTTCCCCAACATCATTGGAAAGAGCGAGCGCATGGTGCGCGTGCTCGACCTGGTGGGTCAGGTAGCTTCCAGCCGCTCCACGATTCTTATCACGGGGGAGACGGGAACCGGCAAGGAACTGGTGGCCAAGGCCATTCATGCGCACTCGCCGCGCGCCGAGTTCATTTTCGTGCCAGTGAACAGCGGCTCGCTGCCGCCGGACCTGCTCGAGTCGACGCTGTTCGGGCACGTGAAAGGCGCATTCACCAGCGCGGACCGGACCCGCAAGGGGTATTTCGAAGTCGCCAACCACGGCACCATATTTTTCGATGAGATTGGCACGATCGGCCCTGAGACCCAAGCTAAGCTGCTGCGGGTAATTCAAGAGAAGGAATTCCAGCCGCTAGGCTCCAACGACACTATCAAGGTGGACGTGCGGATTCTGGCCGCGACCAATGACGACCTGCGCAAGCTTGTGGACGAGGGAAGATTTCGCCAGGACCTGTATTACCGGCTGAATGTCATCAATATCGCGCTGCCGGCATTGCGCGAACGGAAAGAAGACATCCCGCCGCTGGTGGATTTTTTCTTTACTAAATACTGCCGCGAGAATCAGAAATTCCTGGATGGGCAAAATCACTCTGTGCTCCGTTTCCAGCCGGACGCGATGCAGGTTCTGATGGACCACAATTGGCCGGGAAATGTGCGCGAGCTCGAAAATGTTGTGGAACGCGCGGTGGTGCTGGCCTCCGATCCAGCCGTGCCGCTCGATGTATTCCCCGATCATCTGCTGCAGGCCAGCGGGATCCGTCTGCATCGCAATGAGGGAGACCCGCTGCCGGCGGACGCGTCGTTATTCGAGATCGTGGCGGATTTCGAACGCCGCATTATTATCGAGCACCTGGAGCAGGCCAACTGGAGCCAAACCGAAGCTGCGGATACCCTGCATGTTCCGCTTTCCACGCTGAACCAAAAGATCAAGCGCTTGAGCATTGAGATTCGGCGGAAGTCGGAAGGACGCGCGGCGGAGCATGCGGAGCGGAGGTGAACATCAGGTGCCAGGTATTAGGTGCCAGGTGTTTAGCAAAGCGGTCATGGAAATTACACCACAAGAAGTCAAGCGGCGGCTGGATGCGGGGGAGAAGCTGCGGCTGATTGACGTGCGCGAGCCGGTCGAGTTTCAGCAGGCGCGGATCGAAGGGGCCGAGCTGATTCCGATGCGCTCTGTACCGCAATCGCTTTCGTCGTTGGAAAACGAGGAAAAACCGATCGTGGTTTTCTGTCATCACGGGATGCGGAGCCTGCAAGTCGTGGGCTGGCTTCGACAGCAAGGCGTGGAAAACTGCACCAGCATGTCAGGCGGAATCGATCAGTGGAGTCTGGCGATCGATCCGAAGGTGCCAAGATACAGCTAGCGGCACGGCCGGTGTAATCACTCTTCCGGATACTCCGAAGATCGCAGTATAGCTAACAGATCCTCGCGGATGATATATCATCCGGTGATGCGGCTATGCATCCGATTCCTTTCCATTATTCTTATCTGTTTTACTTGTGCGGCGGCTCCGCGGCAAACGAGCAACATCATCCTGGTCACGGCCGATGGCTTGCGGTGGCAGGATTTGTTTGGCGGCATGGATCCCATGCTCAAAGACGAAAAGAGCGCGGGAATGGAGCATGCGGCGGACGTGAAAACCAAGTGGTGGCGGCCAGATCCGGACGAACGGCGGCGCGCGCTGATGCCTTTCTTTTGGACGACGCTCGTATCGAAAGGCGTAGTGTTCGGCAATCTGCAGAAGGGTAGCTCCGTGCGCGTGACCAACTCATTTCGGGTTTCGTATCCGGGATACGCCGAGATTCTCACAGGGCGCGCGCAGGATGAGGCCATCCGCGGTAACGATGCCGTTCGCAACCCCACGCCCACGGTGCTCGAGTTCCTACGGCGCAAGCTGGGTCTGGATTCTTCACAGGTAGCTTTGTTCGCTTCGTGGGAAATGTTTCAGCTCATCGGCGAGCACGATCCAGGTTCGATTGTCATCAACGCAGGGTATCGGGATTATGACGGCCCCCATGCATCCGCCCGGATGCGCGCGTTGAGTGGGCTGCAATTTGAGGTGCTGTCGCCGTGGATGGAAGAGCGTCACGATTACATTACTTTCGAAATGGCGCTCGAGTACATGAAACTGGCCAAGCCGCGCATGATGCACATCGCCTTCGATGAGACGGACGACTGGGCGCATGACAAGCGCTACTACCGAGTGCTAGACGCGATCAGCTATCTGGACCGCTGCCTGGCCAAGCTGTGGGAAACCATTCAGGACTCGCCGGAGTACCGTGACACAACGACGATGATCGTGACGTCAGATCACGGGCGCGGCGGGACACTCAACGATTGGCACTCCCACGGGAAGGACGTTGTGGGCGCGAATCAGATCTGGGTAGCGATCGTTGGACCGGACACACCGGCTATCGGAGAAGCAACGAATGTGCCGGAGATCTCACAAAGGGATATTACTCCCACGATGCTCGAATTGATGGGCGTCGATTACAGTGAGTACACGGGCGTGCTGGGTAAGCCGATCGCGATGGCACTTGTAAAATCGGCCAAAACTCAATAGCGTTTAACGCTGGCCGGCTTCGCAAGGTTACACCATTTTATTAGAAGGTGGTCTGATTCAGGACATTCATCTGGCCGTGCTTGAGTCTTTTAGTGAACCTGATGAAGATCCACGAACGTCTCCATTGTCGGGAGCGGCTACCGGCCGCTGCGAATGGGAGATGACATGTCTGATAGATTCAGAACGTTCTGCCTGGCAATGGTACTGGCTGGCACAGCTTTATTGCCGTCGGCCAAGGCTGAGGACTGGAACAAGGAGGCGACGGTAACGTTTAGCGCTCCTGTTGCAGTTCCCGGCCAAGTATTAGCGCCTGGCCAGTACGTATTCAAGCTAGCCGGCAGCCAACCGGATCGCCCTGTCGTACAGATCTTCACACGAGAACCAAGAGAGCTGGTCGCAAATATCCCGGTCATTCCAGCGTTTCGCCTGCAAGCATCCGACGAGACGCTCATTACTTTTGAAGAGCGATCAAACGGTAATCCCCAGGCGGTCAAGAGATGGTTCTGTCCTGGAGAACTCGCTGGGGTAGCGCTTGTGTATCCAGGAGATCAGCAGTAGCGAAATCGGTTCAATGATCAGAACCCCGGCGCGCGGAAAACCTCTTTGCCTTCGAGGAGTGTCAGTACCACCTTGGCTTCGTGAATCTTTTCGGGCGGGATCTTGAAGAGATCGCGATCTAGGACAATCAGGTCGGCGGCTTTGCCTGCTTCGATGGAACCGGTTTCCTTCTCTTCGTGGTTGAGATACGCGCCGTTGATGGTATAGGCGGCGAGAACCGCAGGCAGGTCGATTTTTTCTTCGGGAATCCAGGCCGGGCCTTCAGGTTCCGTTGGTCCACGGCGCGTCACGGCGACCTGAATGGCCTCGAGCGGGTTCAAAGAGGTGACGGGCCAATCGCTGCCGGCGGCCATGATGGCGCCTGTCCTCAGAACGCTTGCGATGGGATAAATCCAGCGCGAGCGCTTCGGGCCGAGCGGGCCGAGGGTCAGCTTTCTGACGTAGGGATCCGCGAAGGCCCACAACGGCTGAAAGTTCGCAATGACTCCCAGATCACGGAATCGCAGAATGTCTTCAGGTTCGATCAGTTCCAGGTGGGCGATATGATGGCGGGCGTCGCGGCGACCGTTAACTTTTTGCGCAGCTTCGTGCGCGTCAAGCGAAACACGGATAGCCCGATCGCCGATGGCGTGGATGTGAACCTGGAAGCCCTCGCGATCCAGGCTCGTAACAAACTTCGCCAACCGTTCCGCTTCGAAATTCAGTTCCCCGCGGCTGTCGCCACGGTCGAGATAGGGTTCAAGCAATGCAGCGGTCCCAGTCTCGATGACGCCATCGGCGAAGATCTTCACTGCGGTTGCGCGCAATCGCTTTCCGCTGAATTTGGCGCGCCGCTCGATCAGGCCGGCCACCTGATCGTCGCCCTTTCGCGGATCGGTGCGCAGCGCCGCCACCGCTCTTACGGCCAGTAGCCCCTGCGTATCGAGCGCCCAATAGGCATTCAGGATCTCATCACTGGCATCGGCTTCCTGCACAGAAATAATGCCCAGGCTATTGGCGAATTCGATGGCGCGCTTGAGGCCAGCCGCGTTTTCCGCCGCGGTCAAAGGGGGGATCTTGCCGGTCACCAGTTCGCGAGCGGACTCGCGCAGCGGGCCTGTGGGCTCTTTCGAGTCAGGATCGCGTTCGATGTGGCCTCCGGCAGGATCGGGTGTGTTTTTCGTGATGCCGGCTAAGGCGAGAGCTCTGGAGTTTGCCCACCCGGAATGGCCGTCGGCCGATTCCATGTAAGCCGGCCGGTCGCTCACGGCTTCATCCAGTTCTTCCTTGCGCGGGATACCTCCGGGAAAAACGGGCAGATCCCAACCGGCACCCGTTACCCACGGTTGGTTAGTGTGGGCCTCCGCGTATTTCCGAATCTCGGCAATGACTGCCTGGGGCGTGGCAACATCCTTGAGGTTGCAGAGGCCCATGTCCACGCCGCCCTCCATCAGGTGCACGTGAGAGTCGTGGAAACCTGGCAGAACCATGCGCCCGCCAAGATCGATTATTTTGGTAGAGGACCCAGCCAGTCCAGAAGTACCAGCATCCGGTCCGGCATAAATGATCCGGCCGTCTAATACTGCCACGGATTCCACCCAACTTCGCGCGGCATCCATGGTATAAACAACGCCGTGGCGGAGAATGAGGGCGGCCGTACGGCGATCCTGAGCGCTGGTGAGAACCGTCAGACTGACGAAGACTGCGGCGATGCGGAGAAGCGCGGGCATTCCAAACAGCTTACACTTCCGCGAGCCCCCGTTTGTTTACAACGTCCGGCAGCAGTCGCGCTTGACAACCCCACAACCGACCGATAGTCTCTTTTAATCAACTTGTAACTAAGTTTGTTCAAGGGGCCGCAACCACGTTCGCTTGGAATCTACGCTCAAAAAAGGGGTCTGCGTCATGCGTCTTCGATTCAAACTTTTGGCGGCTTTTGCCATCTTTGCCCTTCCGTATGCATACTCGCAAACAACCGGGACCATGCAAGGGACCATTACGGATAGTTCGGGTTCAGTGGTCCCTGGAGCCAAGATCACGGCGAAGTTGGAAGGCGGCGCGGTTACGCGCTCTGCCGCCTCCGACGCTCGCGGTGAGTTCGTTCTCCCCACCATGGCCGTCGGTCAGTACACGGTGGAGGTCGAAGCGCCGGGATTCAAGAAGTTCTTGCAGTCGCACGTGGAAGTGACGCTGGGGCACGTCATCAATGTGAACGCGGTGCTGGTCTTGGGCGAGGTAACACAAACCGTGGAGGTTCAGGCGCAGGGAGTGCAGGTGGAAACCACGAGCACACAACTTGGATCCGTAATGAACTCCCGCGCGGTGGTCAACCTGCCGCTTAATTCGCGGGATACCTACCAGTTGCTGCAATTGCAGCCGGGAGTTCAGTCGCAGCAGGGCTACGATCTGTTCGCGGGGAGCGAGAATGCGGGCGTGGTATCAGTAAACGGCGGACGTGGCCGGTCGAACAACTTCAACGTCAACGGCGGGGATGCCAACGACCTGTTTATCTCGACGCCGGCGATCCAGCCCTCACCCGACACCATCGAAGAGTTTCGCGTGCTGACCAATACGTTTGATGCCGAGCACGGGCGCAATTCGGGCTCGGTGGTGGATGTAGTCACGAAAAGCGGCACCAACGACATTCATGGCGATGCCTACGAATTCTTCCGTAACCGGGCGCTCGATACGCGCGGTTTCTTCGATTCAGAGAAATCTAAGTTCAACCAAAATCAGTTCGGCGGCACGCTGGGGGGACCGATTAAAAAGGACCGGACGTTCTTTTTCGTTTCCGCCGAGGATCGGGAGATTCTGCAAGGGACTTCGTCGGACCTGGTAACCGTGCCAACGGTCGCGGAGCGAGGCGGCGACTTTTCCCAGGGCCCGAACGGACCGCAGAGCACTTTCAGCGGAACGCTTACGGACAGTTACCTGGCGGGCGTTCTCAACCAGCGGCCCGGATGCGCTGGCGCCGTGGCGCAGGGAGGCGGATCGCCCCTGGCCGCCGGCACACCGTGGAGCGCGATCTTTCCCAATAACAAAATCCCCACTCAATGTTTCGATCAAACGGCGCTTGATCTGATGAACCAGTACGTGCCGCTGGCGAATCGCGGCCTGAACCAGCTCCAGCTTGTGCCAGTGGATCATCTGAGCGGCATTCAATCCACCACACGCATCGATCACAGGATTAACGACGCGCATCACCTGAGCTTTTTCTATTTCTTCGACGACTCCGCCGACGACCGGCCCTTCTCGCATTTCCAGGCCGCGGGCGCCAACGTGACCGGTTTCGGTTCCAACTACAGCACGCGCAGCCAACAGTTCAATCTCACCGAGACCTGGATCGCGAGCCCCAGCGTAGTAAACGAAGCGCGGTTCACTTACTTCCGGGAAGGCCAGCTCAAGTTCAATCATCCTCTGCACACCAACTTGGTGCAGGATTCCTGCAAGACCGTTCCCTCCAGCCAATGCTTTGCCGACCCTAATAATCCGGCGTCCGGAATTACGCCGGGCTTGGGCGCCACACATGAGGGCGTGCCCTTCATTGCGCTGAGCGGAGGCTTCAATATCGGCAACAATTCCGAAGGTGAGCTGCCGCAGATCGGCAACAGCTTCCAGTGGTCGGACAGCATCAGCAAGGTGGCCGGTTCGCACACATTCAAATTCGGAGCCGATGTGCGGCGCCTGCGCTTCGACCAGACGCTGTACTACAACGTCAACGGGTCGTTCAGCTTCAACGCGGGCGGCACCAACGACGTCGGCTCGGATAATATTTTCCCGGATTACCTGCTAGGCCTTCCCAACGGATATGGCCAAGGCTCGGCGCAAGTGGAGAACGTGCGCAGCACGGCGGTGTACCTGTTTGCGCAGGACAGTTGGAAGCTTCGCAAGAACCTGACGCTGAATTATGGCCTGCGATGGGAACTGACCACGCCCATACACGACATTGGCCGCCGGGTACAGACGTTCCGGGCCGGCCAGGCGACGCAATCGTATCCCTGCCAACTGAGCCCGGGTAACCCGCTCATTCAGACGTTCGGAACGACGGATTGCAGCCCTGGCAGCGCTGGCGAATCCGTGTTCCCACTGGGAGAGGTTGTTCCCGGGGATAAAGGTGTTCCCGACGCGCTGACCTCGACCTACTACAAAGCGTTCGGTCCACGCATCGGCCTGGCCTGGAGTCCCTCTGCCGATTCAGGCTTCTGGCACAAACTGTTCGGGAATGCCGGCGCCACCAGCATCCGCACTGGCTACGGCATCTTCTACAACCCGGTCGAGCAACTGGTACTCGAGCAATTTAGCGCGGAACCCCCGTTCGGTGGCAGTTCGTTTTTCAGCAACACACTTTTCAACACGCCGTTCATCGAACAGAACGGCACGGTGGTGCCGAACCCGTTCAACGGAATCCTGGATCCAAAACGCGGCACACCCATCGACTGGTCTCGTTTCCGGCCTATTCTATTGTTCGGCGAGTTCCAGCCGCACCTGCGATCGCAGTATGCCGAGCAATACAACTTCACCGTTCAACGGCAGTTGCCGGCCGATATATTGCTGCAGATTGGTTATGTGGGTTCACAGGGCCACCGCTTGCTGGCATCGCACGACCTGAACTACGGCCAGGCCCAACCCTGTCTCGATCTGAATCAACTTGCGACGCTGGCGAACGACTCCAGCCTGGCTTGCGGCCCGTTCTATGCCGATTCGTCCTTCACGGTCGCAGCAAACGAAATCCCTGCCGGGTTCACGCTGCACCTGCCTTACGGCTCGGTGAAGTCGGTAACTGGGCCCAATCCGAATCCCATCACGATTGTCGGGTTGCGCCCGTACTCCTCGCCGCTTTGCCAACCGACCACTGGCGTGGGTTGCCCGCCTGACGGCGTGCCGGTGTTTTCCAGCATTTTCGCTGAAGATACCATTAGTAATTCGAATTACAACTCGCTGCAAGTCAGCGCGGAGAAGCGCTTCTCCAAGGGCCTTCAATTCCAGGCGGCGTATACCTTTAGCAAATCCATTGACAATGCGTCCAGTTTTGAAAACGTGCTGAACCCGCTGAATTACCACCTCAGCCGCTCACTGTCTCTGTTTGACGCGCGCCATCGTTTTGTCTTCAGTTACTTTTACCAATTACCGAAGTTCAGTTTTCACGGGCTGGCGGACAAGCTCCTGAATGGCTGGGAGACTTCGGGCATTCTCACTTTCCAAAGCGGGTTCCCGATCCCTATCACTTCTTCGGATGACAACGAATTGATGTATAGTGCCTTCTTCACGTACCCTGGCGAGCCGAACATCGTGGCGCCGCTGCACCGGCTGAATCCGCGCAACGGGTACAATCTCGCGTTCGATCCTTCGTCATTCCAGCAACCCGTGGATGCTAATGGAAATGCGCTGGGGATTATCGGGAGCTCGCCCCGTGCGGTCTGCTGCGGACCTGGCATCAATAACATCGACTTCAGCCTGCTGAAGGACATTCAACTTACCGAGCGCTTCAAGATGGAATTCCGCGCGGAGTTTTTCAATCTTGTCAATCACACGCAGTTCAGCAAGGTGGATGGCAACATTTCCGATGGTGATGTCACGCAGGGTGGAACGTTCGGCAAAGTGTTGCGCGCGCGCGACCCCCGGCTGATCCAGTTCGCCATGAAGGTGATCTGGTAGGTTTTCCGGCTCCGCAGCAGGCTTGCTATCGTAGACTAAAGCACGAAAGTTGTACAAACTTGGCGATTGCCTAAAGGAAACACCTTCAGATGTACCACGCATTAGAAAGAGAAATAAAGACTTACGAGCGCCGCACGCCACGGTCGCGTGACGCCTATGAGAAGACGGCAAAACGAGTACCGCTGGGTGTAGCCAGCAACTACCGGTTTTTTCCGCCGTATCCGATTTCCGCAAAGGAAGGCCACGGCGGCCGCATTCAAGATGTAGATGGCAACGAATACATCGATCACAATCTCTGTTACGGCGCGCTGATGGCGGGCCACTGCCATCCGGCGGTGATGAAAGCGGTTCGCGAGCGCCTGGAGACAGGAACGCTGTTTGGAATGCCGCACAGTATGGAACTCGAACTGGCGGAGGAAATCTGCGCACGATTCCCCGTGGAAATGGTCCGCTTCGGCAATAGTGGAACGGAGGTGACGATGCACTCGCTGCGCCTAGCGCGCGCGGCGACCGGCCGGAGCAAAATTATCAAGATGGAGGGGGGATACCACGGCGGTCATGACGCGGTTTCGGTCAGCGTGAAACCCAAATCCCACCAGTTCGGCGACCCCGAAAATCCGACTCCCGTAATTTCGAGCGCGGGCGTGCTGAAGGGCACGGCAGACGCAACACTCGTGGCTCCGTTCAATAATTTGCCTGCCATGGAGCGGCTGTTCGCGCAAAATCCTAATGAGATTGCCGCTGTGATTCTCGAGCCGATCATGATGAACATCGCGTTCTGCATGCCGGACGACGGTTATTTGCAGGGCTTGCGCGATCTGACAAAGCGGCACGGAGCGCTTCTGATTTTCGATGAGGTGAAGACTGGGGCGAAGCTGGCTCGCGGCGGCGCTTGCGAGTATTTTGGCATCCGGCCGGACATTATCTGTCTGGGCAAATCGATCGGCGGAGGATTTTCGCTGGCCGCGTTCGCGGCGAGCTGGGAAATCATGGACGTTATCGCGCAGCAGAAAATGTTTCATGCGGGCACCTACAACACCAACCCGGTAGTGATGGCTGCGGGGCTGGCGACTTTCCGCGAAGTGCTGACTCCAGCGGCCTACACGCATATCGATAAGATCAGCCGGAAGCTCGTGGAAGGCTATCGACAGATCATCGACGACACCAGCCTCAATGCATACGTCGACGGAGCGGGCGCCAACGGTGCTCTCATGTTTTACCCGAAGCGGGTACGCAATTATCGCGATTGGTATGCTGCCGACGAAGATGTCTGGACGCATTACTGGTTCGCCATGGTCAATCGGGGTGTGATGGCGCAGCCCTACTGGTGGGATGAGCAATGGACGCTCTCGGTGGCGCACACCGAAGCGGATATTGACCGCCATCTGGAGGTATTTGCGGAAGTGGCTCCAGCGCTGGCACAGGCGCAGCAGGAACGCCACGCCGTCCCGGCGCACACGGCCTGAAGCGGGCGAGCTGCTGCTCGCCTCTCTAAATTCGATGGCCACCAACACTGCCCAACCCGCCGTCCAAGAGACGCCACACCTGCGGCGCGTTCTTGGAACGTGGGATCTGACGTGGCTTTGCGTGGTGGCCATCACCAATATGAATCTGGTGCCGGTGGTGGCGGCTGGCGGATTCATCACTGTGTGGCTCTGGCTGCTGGCGCTGGCATTCTTTTTCTGGCCGCAGGGCGTCGCCGTCATCGAGTTGTCCCATCGCTTCCCCGGCGAAGGGGGCATCTACCTTTGGGCCAAGGAAATGTTCGGGGACTTTCACGGATTCATGTGCGGCTGGTGCTACTGGCCCACCAACATGTTTTTCGTACCCACGCTGTTGTTTTATCTGGCTGGGATCTGGGCGTTCGCGGGCGGCAAGCAAGCCGCGGCGCTGGCCGAAAACCGGCTCTTCTTTTTTGTGGTGAGCCTGGGAGTCCTGTGGCTGACTGTCATCTTGAATATTCGCGGAATGGGTGTGGGCAAGTGGGTGAACAATCTTGGCGGCATGGGAACGTTTGTTACCGCGAGCGTCCTCATTGGGCTGGGAGTGTACACTGCGTTTCACCGAGGTATTAGCATCCCGGCACAGAGCTTCAGCGTGGGCGAAATCGACTGGCGCCTCGTGTCGTCATTCGGCGTAATCTGTTTCGGACTGGTGGGATTGGAGCTGGGTCCGGTGATGGGAGACGAGATCCGCGATCCCGAGCGCACGGTACCGCGCGCTGTGGTATGGGGCGGCCTGCTGTCGGGAACCCTGTACGTGGGCGCGACTTTGTGCCTGCTGCTGGCGGTTCCGCAGAAAGACATCACCGTGATTCAGGGCGTTCTCCAGGGAGTGGACCGGATGACCACCGGCACGGGAATGGCCTGGATGTTGCCGCCGCTCGCACTGGTAATGATTTTCGCCATCGCGGGGTCAACATCCGCGTGGATCAGCGGATCCGCGCGCATCCTATTCGTGTCGGGCCTTGACCGCTATCTGCCGCGCGTTTTCGGCGAGATTCACCCCCGATATGCAACGCCACACGTGGCGCTGGCGGGCCTGGCGCTGCTGTCTTCGATCATCGTGTCCATGAGCTTCATTGGGGCGTCGGTAAAAGAGGCGTATACGACGCTGTTGGATTTGTCGGTGCTGCTGCAGATGCTGTCGTTTCTCTACCTTTACGCCACGCTGCTCGCGGTGGCCATTCGCGGCGGCCCGGGATACTTTGGGAAAGCGCGGATTTGGTTCGCGGCAGTCAGCGGGCTGGTCACGACAACTCTGGGCGGCCTGGTGGCATTTGTGCCCTCGCATCAGATCCAGTCGATCTGGATTTTCGAGCTGAAGATGGTCCTCGGCTGCGGCCTGTTTTTGGGACTGGCGGCCTTTCTGTTCCGGTACTATTCGGGACGGAAGAGGGAGAGCGTGCAGACGTGAGCACGATATCAGGCGGCGCTGCGGGGCAGTACATCGCGCTCGATCCTTGGATCGAGCGTTCGCTCGACGACTTGCAGATCGTACGCCGTCTGCAAGTTCATCCAGGATTGAGAGGAAGTTCCGAAATACCTGGCGAGCCGCATGGCGGTATCGGCAGTAATCGACCGCTTGCCATTGACGATGGCGCTGATCCGATTCATCGGAACGCGCAGATCGCGTGCAAGCTGATTCAGACTAACCTCAATATCGCGAAGGTCCTCAAGCAGGATCTCGCCGGGGTGAATCGGTGGTAGCTTCTTTCGTTGTGAAGGCATAAAGGTCCCTTCCAAATGATACGATCTGCTGAGCCAGGGGTTTTGTGATAAATCGCTACCGGATGCACATCAATGGCGAGGCAGTCGAGGCTCGCCGGGGCGCGTGGTTTCCGGTGTACGATCCCTCTACGGAAGAAGTGATCGCGGAGGTGCCCGATGCGGATGAACAGGATGTGAACCGGGCCGTTGAGGCCGCGCGCGCGGCATTTGACTCGGGTGCCTGGCCTCAGACGACCGCTCAGGAACGGGGCCGGATTCTGCTGCGCCTGGCAGAACGGATTCGCAAGGAATCGGCGGCACTAGCGGAACTTGAATCGCGTAACAGCGGCAAGCCCATTGTTGAAGCCGAATTCGACATGGCGGATGTAGCCACTTGCTTCGAGTATTATGGCGGCCTCGCCACCAAAGTGACAGGCCACGTTAACCCGGTGCCCGACAATGCGCTGAGCTTGTCGCTGAAAGAACCGGTGGGCGTTGCCGCCCAGATCATCCCGTGGAATTATCCGCTGCTAATGGCGGCATGGAAACTGGCGCCGGCGCTGGCCGCCGGTTGCACATGCGTTCTGAAACCAGCCGAGCAGACGCCTTTGACGGCGCTTGAAATGGCCCGCTGGTTTGCAGATGTGGGCTTGCCTCCGGGCGTGGTCAACATCATCACAGGCTTTGGTGAAACCGCCGGTGCGCCCTTAGTTCGCCATCCGGAGGTGAACAAAGTCGCGTTCACGGGAAGCGCGGCTGTGGGAAAGCTGATCCTGAAATCGGCGGCCGACTCCATCAAGCGCGTCACTTTGGAGCTAGGCGGCAAGTCTCCCAACATTTTCTTCTCCGATGCGGATTTCGAAGCCGCTATCGACGGGGCACTGTTTGGCGTATTCATCAACCAGGGCGAAGTCTGCTCGGCCGGTAGCCGCATTTTAGTAGAGAACGTTCGATTTACCCACGCTTCGTGGAAGCCATGAGCGAAAAAGCGAAACATATCAAGCTAGGTGCTCCGCTCGACCGCGCCACCAAGATGGGCCCGTTGGTCAGCAAAGAGCAGTACGATCGCGTTCGGTCCTATCAGGAGTTAGGTAAGCTGGAAGCCAAGCTCGCAGCGGGAGGCGGCCGGGCCGCGGGCCGGGACAAAGGTTACTATGTCGAACCGACCATCTTCTGCGACGTGGATAACGGCGCCCGCATCGCGCGGGAAGAAATCTTCGGCCCAGTCGCCACGGTGATTCCGTTCCAGAACGAACCCGAGGCGATTCGCATCGCCAACGATACGCCTTACGGCCTGGCCGCCGCGGTGTGGTCGCGCGATATCTTCAAGGCGTTTCGCGTAGTGAAGGCGCTTCGAGCCGGCATCGTGTGGGTGAATCACATGCAGCCCACCTATGTGGAAGCGCCGTGGGGTGGGTACAAACAATCCGGCTTCGGCCGGGAGCTTGGACCGTGGGGGATCGAGGAATATCTCGAAACTAAGCAGGTGCACATCAATCTGAACGAGCAACCCATCGGGTGGTATTGAATATGTCTGCGATCCGTTTACGAACTTCGATTCCAGGCCCCCGCTCCCAGGAGTGGGTGAATCGGCGCGCCAATGCCGTGCCCCGAGGTGTTTCGCAAGTTACGCCGGTGTTTGTTGAGCGCGCTGAGGGCGCACTGATCGAAGATGTGGACGGCAACCGCTTTATCGATTTCACCGGCGGCATCGGTTGCTTGAATGCGGGACACTGCGCGCCGGACGTGGTAGCCGCTCTGCGACGGCAGTTGGAGCGTTTCCTGCACACCTGCTTCATGGTGACGCCATACGAGAGTTACGTGAAGCTGGCGGAGCGCTTGAACGCGCTCACTCCCGGCGATTTTCCCAAGAAGACCATCCTCTTGAACAGCGGAGCCGAGGCTGTGGAGAATGCAGTGAAGATTGCTCGGGCCTATACGCGCCGCCCGGCTGTCATCTGCTTTGAAGACGCCTTTCATGGAAGAACGCTGTTAACGATGTCGCTGACCAGCAAGACGCATCCTTACAAGGCGGGTTTCGAACCTTTTGCCAGCGACGTGTACCGCATTCCGTACGCCTATTGTTACCGCTGCTCGTACGGGCTGACATATCCGTCATGCGCAATGCACTGCGGGCATCACCTGGAGGACACTTTTACTCGAGTGGTCGCGGCGGAGTCGGTGGCAGCAGTAATTGTAGAGCCGGTTCTGGGCGAGGGCGGATTCGTCACGCCGCCTCCTGAATTCTTGAGTACCATACACGAGATTTGCCGTCGCCACGGAATCGTGTTCATCGCCGACGAGGTGCAGAGCGGCTTCGGACGGACAGGCAAACTGTTCGCCTGCGAGAATTTCGGCATCGTCCCCGATCTTCTGGTCACTGCCAAGAGCCTGGGCGGCGGGCTGCCTCTGGCGGCCGTAACAGGCCGTTCCGAGATCATGGACCATACCGGACCCGGATCGCTGGGCGGAACTTTCGGCGGCAACCCGCTCGCCTGCGAGGCTGCGCTGGCGATGCTCGACATCATGGAACGCGACAAACTTCCGGAGCGCGCCGTGCGACTTGGCGAGCGATTCGCATGCCCGCGCTCGGGCCTGGCAGGAGCGCTGGCCGCTCGTCGGCGAAGTTCGCGGCCTCGGCGCCATGCAGGCCATGGAACTGGTGCGCTCGCGTGAAACGCGTGAACCCGCCGCAGAGGAAACCAATGAAATTGCGCGCTACTGCCTCGAGCGCGGGCTCATTCTGATCTCGGCAGGCTCTTACAGCAATGTGATCCGGCTGCTCGTGCCGCTGGTCATCACTGACGAGCAGTTTAACGAAGGGCTGGATGTGCTGGAATCAGCGATCGAATCCGTGACCACAAGCAGCCGGGAGCGCGAGGGAGTGGTGGCCTGACGTGAGCGCCACGAGGCGGCTGGGGCTATTATGCCTTTGGCTGCTGGCCCTGATTTCCTGCCGCACACCAACGCCCACCCTGGGCCTGCTGGTTTGGGAAGGCTATGCCGACCCGTCCTTTGTCCGCACATTTGAAGAGAGGTACCACTGCAAGGTCAGCGCGTCGTATATGGGATCGAGCGACGAGCTGGTGGCTAAGCTGCGCGGCGGGAGCGCCAGCAACTACGACGTCATCTCTCCATCGAGCGACGTTGCTACGATGATCGCATCCGCGAACCTGGCTGCGCCGCTGGATCTTTCCAAGATTCCCGCGTATGGCCAGTTGATGACGCGGCTCACGTCGCTAGCGCTGGTTAAGACCGGCGGCAATGTCTACGGTGTTCCGTTTCAGTGGGGACCCAATCCCCTGCTCTACGACACGAGCGCCTTTGCCCATGTGCCTGAAAGCTGGAATTCGCTTTGGGATGCGAAACTGCGCGGCAAGATCTCGGTTTGGGACGACCTCTCCACAGTTTACATGGCAGCGCAGGTGTTGGGATACGACCAGCCTGACCCCCATGCGCTCTACAATCTCACGGACGCTCAGCTTGAAAAAGTGAAAGCGAAGCTCATCGAGCTAAAACCAAATATTCGGAAAATCTGGTCGACCGGCGGTGAACTGACGAATCTGTTTGAAAATCATGAGGTGCAAGCGGCTATGGGTTGGCCGTTGATGACCAATCAGCTTCGCAAGCACAATTTCCCGATTGGTGAAACCATTCCCAAAGAGAACACCACCGGCTGGATCGATCATCTGATGATCACGGCGGCCAGCGAACATAAGGAACTGGCGCACCAGTTTCTCGCGTATCTGGTGGAGGCCAAAACTCAGAAGCTGGTCGGCGATGTGACAGGCTACCTGCCCGCCAATCCACAGGCCGCGCAGTTCATGACGCGGGAGGAAAAGAAAAATCTGCATCTCGATGACCTGGAGAATTACCAGAAGCGAATCTATTTCTGGGAAAACGTTCTGCGCCGCGACAAGTACAACCAGGTCTGGAATGAGGTCAAAGCTGCCCAGTGATTTCCTCGGCAAAGCTCGCTGCAGAATCGAGCGCGGCGGAGACAGGCGGCACGGAGCCGCTGTTGAGCCTTCGCTCCGTCGCCAAACGGTTTGGTTCGACAACGGTCCTGCGCGACGTGTCGCTCGATGTAGCGGCGGGTGAGTTGCTGACGATCTTGGGCGAGAGTGGCTCCGGCAAGACCACTCTTCTGAGGCTGATCGCCGGCTTTGAACGGCCGGATGGCGGCGAGATCTATATGGGGGGTGAGCGGCTGGACCCATTGCCGCCGCATCGCCGCCGTGTCAATACCGTTTTTCAGAATTACGCGCTGTTTCCGCATTTATCAGTTTTTGAAAATGTGGCCTATGGCCTGCGTGTTCGCAAAGTGACCCGGCCGGAGATACCTAAGCGCGTCGAGCAGGCGCTGGCGTTGGTCAAGATGACCGAATTTGCCGGGCGGGCGCCGGCGCAATTGAGCGGGGGGCAACAGCAACGTATTGCGCTGGCGCGTGCGCTGATCAACCAGCCTAAGCTGCTGTTGCTGGATGAGCCACTATCTGCGCTCGACGCCAACCTGCGCCGTCAAATGCAACAGGAGCTGAAATCATTGCAGCGGGAGGTGGGTATTTCGTTCGTCTTCGTCACACACGATCAGGAGGAGGCCATGGCCCTGTCCGATCGCATTGCACTGCTGCGCTCCGGCCAACTGGAGCAGGTGGCCGTGCCACGGGAGATTTACAACAACCCAGCCACAGCTTACACCGCGCGTTTCATCGGCCAGACGAATCTCTTGCGCGGTCGGATCGAAAACGGCGTGGCGCAGTGTGGAACCTTGCACTGGCGATGCGGGGCGCCGGACGGGGCCGCGACGTTTTCCCTGCGCCCGGAAAGTATCAGGCTCTCCGATCCGGTGACCGCGGCGGATCCCGTGCGTTTCCGGGCGGTGATCCGAAATCAAACATTTGGTGGGCCTACGGATTTGTTGGAAGTCTCATGCCCGGACGGCCGCGTGTTACTTGTGCGGGTCGCGAGCCGCGGGAACCTCGCAGGCGAGTGCGATTTCGAATTCGACGTAGGCAACGCCATCCCGGTTAAGGACTGACCATGTATTCGCGCTCGTATAAGGCTGCCGTCGCCGTACCACCCCTGGTATGGGTGGCGGTGTTCCTGCTTGCGCCTTATGCGTTTCTGTTTTGTTACAGCTTCTGGACTGTCTCGCAGCAGGCGATTGTCCACCACTGGAATCTCGGCAATTATCGCCAGTTGCTCGAGAATTCCATATACCCTACGGTTCTGTTCCGGTCGATGCGCATTGCCGGGTCTGTCACGGTCCTCTCCCTGCTGCTCAGTTTCCCGCTGGCGTATTACTTGTCGTTTCACTCGAAGCGAAAGGAGTTGCTGTACCAACTCGTCATCATTCCGCTGTGGGTCAGCTATCTGGTGCGCGCCTATGCGTGGAAAACCATCCTCGGCAGCGATGGCGTATTGAACACATTGTTACAGTATGTGGGCGTAACGCAGCATCCGGTCGAGTTTCTGCTCTACAGCCCTTTTGCCGTGGTATTGACCCTCACTCACATTTATACGCCGTTTACCTTCCTGCCCATTTATGCATCGATGGAACACATCCCGCGAAATTTTGTGGAAGCTGCGCAGGATCTTGGCGCGGGACCAATCCGAACGTTTTGGACCGTGATTTTTCCGCTGTCACTGCCCGGAGCGCTTGCCGGCGCTACCTTCGCTTTCGTATTGAGCCTCGGAGATTTTCTCGCGCCACTGCTCATCGGCGGCCCGAGCGGCATTATGATTTCGAATGTCGTCGTGAGCCTGTTCGGCGCAGCATACCATTGGCCTCTCGGGGCCGCGATTTCGGTCTCTCTGTTACTGCTGGTGCTAGCGCTTCTGTTTTTAGTCGAGAGGATCGAGAAGAAATTGAGTTTTACGTGACGTCATCTCGTAGCGCCGGGCCACGCCCGATCTTGGCGGCGGCCTGCGGCTTTTTGCCTCGCTTGAACGAAAACCCCCAGGTCTCCCGCAAACCCCGCGGTTGCCCTGCGCTACCCATCACGACAACATGAATCCGCGTACCCGCTGGTTGCCCATTCACGCGCTCGCCGTTTTCGCCTTTCTCTATCTGCCGATACTCGTATTGATCGTGTACTCGTTCAATGGCGAGAGCGTGGGCGGCTTCCCGCCTCGCGGTTGGACCATTCGCTGGTACCGAATTTTGCTGGACGATGATGCTTTGTGGGGCACCGTGGGTAACAGCCTGCTCGTGGCCGCGGCCGCCATGGTGCTCGCGCTGGGTTTTGGACTGCCGGCGGCGCTGGCACTCGATCGGACTGCCTTTCCCGGTAAGGCTTTGTTCCGCAGGCTGGTGCTCTTGCCCCTAATTCTCCCGGGCATCATCACCGGGCTCTCATTACTCATGTTGTTCGTCACGGCGGGAATGAAACTGAGCCTTCTCACCATCACCCTTGGCCACGGGACGGCCCTCATCTCCGTCGCTACCACTGAGATTTTCGCCGGACTCCAGAAAATGGACCGCGCACAAGAAGAGTCCTCTCTCGATTTGGGCGCGACCCACTGGCAGACGTTTTGGCGCATTACCATTCCAAACTTGCGCCTGGCCATTATCGGCGCGGGACTCCTGATCTTCACTATGTCCATGGACGAGATCGCCGTGAGTTTTTTCCTGATCGGCCGAGACAATACCCTGCCGCTCGAAATCTGGTCGCGGCTGCGGCGCGGCATCACGCCGGAAATCAACGCAATCTCCACCGTCATTTTTCTCTTCTCACTGGGCATGATTCTGGTTTGGTACCGGCTGCGGATGCGCCATGGAGGGCAATTGCACTCTCAACAGGAACTTTTATGAATGACGAATTGGGTATGCGCCGGCGCATCCGGCGGCGTGACTTTTTGGACGGAATCGCGCTCACCGCCGGGGCAGCGTTGAGTTCGCACCTGCTTAGCGCATTTGAAACAGAACACACCCCCGAAACTTCGCCGGATTATTATCCACCCGTCCTAACGGGCCTCCGTGGCAGCCATGAAGGCGCGTTCGAAGTAGCGCACCAGGTGCGCGACGACAAGTTCTGGAACCAAGCCGGGATGCCGGCCGACACCAGTGAAACCTATGACCTGGTGGTTGTCGGCGGCGGCATCAGCGGCCTGGCCGCGGCGCACTTCTTCCGCAAAGCCGTCGGCGCAAAGGCCCGAATCCTGGTTCTCGATAACCACGATGATTTCGGCGGGCACGCCAAGCGAAACGAGTTTCATCAGACGGGCAGAATGCTTCTCGGCTATGGGGGCACTTTCTCCATTGAAAGTCCAGCGCCCTACAGCGCCGTTGCCAAAGGTCTGATTCGCGAATTGGGCATTGATGTCGAGGCTTTGCAGACGGCTCTCAATCGCAAGCTGTATGGATCCCAAGATATGCATCCCGCCGTGTTCTTCGACAAAGAAACATTCGGCGCCGACTGCCTGGTGCCTGACCCCAGACGCAGCGTTGGCGGCGAAGAGGATCAATCCACGCCCGGTGGTGACGCATGGCAAGAGTTTATGAAGTCGGCTCCTTTGACGGAAAACGCCAAGCGCGACATCCGCGCCATCTACGAGACCAAGAAAGATTACTTTCCCGGGCTCTCCTCGGCGGAAAAGAAGGCAAAACTTGCGCGCATCAGTTACGCTCGGTTTCTTACAGATATTGCAGGCGCCGACCCGCAAGTAGTCGCTTATTTCCAGGCGCGCCCCCATCCTCTTTTCGGGCTGGGGATCGACGCCGTTTCCGCCCAGGACGCGTGGGGGCTGGGCTTGCCCGGCTTTGATGGAATGAAGCTCGATCCCGGTCCCGGCCCTGGCATGAACCGCGATTGCATTCCGAATGAAGAAGCAGAAAAGTACTTCTTCCATTTCCCCGATGGGAACGCCTCAATCGCGCGCCTACTGGTACGCAAGCTGATTCCGCACGCGATTCCCGGACATTCGTTGAAAGACCTTCCCACAGCCAGGGCTCGCTACGCACGACTGGACGATGCCCATTCTCATGTGCGCATCCGCCTCAACAGCACGGTAGTCCGTGTAGCGCACGAGGGTGACCCGCAAAACGCAAAACAGGTGGAGATCGTTTATGTCAAGGGAGGGAAATTGTTTCGCGTTCGCGCCAGCCAATGCGTACTAGCCTGCTGGAACATGGTGATCCCGTATATCTGTACCGAGTTGCCTGCCCGGCAGCGGGAGGCGCTGGCCAAAGAGGCCAAGGTTCCCATTGTCTACACCAACGTTGTACTCAGGAACTGGACATCATGGAAAAAGTTGCGCGTCAGCTCTGTGTATGCCCCCGGCTGCTATCACACGCATGTGAATCTCGATCTCACAGTAGACCTTGGCCGTTACCACTCTTCTCGCGTGCCGGAGGAACCCATTGTGGTGCACATGATGCGGACGCCGTGCAAACCGGGATTGCCTTCCTATGACCAGCATCGCGCAGGGCGCAGTGAACTTTTCCAAACTTCGTTCGAGACGTTCGAGCGCAACATCCGCGACCAACTGTCAAGGATTCTGGGCGGCGGCGGTTTCGACCCCGCGCGCGACATTGCAGCCATCACCGTGAATCGATGGCCGCACGGCTATGCCTACGAATACAATTCGCTATTCGACGAGTTCTGGCTCGAAGGAGGCGAAATCCCGTGCGAGGTCGCGCGGCGGCCGTTTGGCCGCCTGGCCATAGCAAACGCCGATGCGGGCGCTTACGCGTATACCGACGGCGCTATCGACCAGGCCTGGCGAGCGATTCAGGAGCTGACCGGCTAGGAGTTGTCGGAAAATGGTGACTGGCTTCGCCGTCCCAAGCCGCGTGATATGCGGAATCAACATCATCCAGCCCCGCCGGCGCGTGGACGGCGCGGCCTGTCAGCGTTTTTCAACAAGCCTCCAACGCCCTAACTTGGCCCACATCAGGTAGACTTATAGGGCGAGGAGATCCAGATGGCAGCTAAAGCGAATATCAGGCAGGTCGGCGACGTGTTGATCGTAGATTTGAGCGGCCGCATCGCGCTGGGTGATGGCTCAGGAGCCCTGCGCGAGACCGTGAAGGACATGCTCAAAGACGGCCAGAAGAACATTCTGCTGAATCTCGGCGACGTAACCTATATCGACAGCGCCGGACTAGGCGAAATGGTGGGCGCCTATGCTACGGTGACGAACCAGGGCGGACACATTAAACTCCTGAACGTGCAAAAGAAGGTCAACGACCTCTTGCAGGTGACGAAGCTCTACACAGTGTTCGAATCGTTTACCAATGAAAGTGCGGCCGTGCGGAGTTTCGCTGGAAAATCAATAACGGCCTAGCTCCAGTCGGATCCGATCACTAAATGCGCTTGTCCGGGTATGATTACCATGCCGCGTGCACGCGTGATCTGTCCGTCGTTGAAAGGCGCTCCAGACTTTCTCGAACCTGCACGAGTTTCATCCTTAATCGCCGCTCGTCACGCGGATCATCGACCTTGGACAGCAATTTTGCGGCCTCGGCGTACGCCTCCTCTGCTCTGACAGGATCTGGTTCTGCCGATTCCAGAAGACTCAGAGCGGATTCCAGCGTTTTGTCGATGATCTGCGATAGCTCCTGGTCCGTCTTCGCGCGTAGCTGCGCAAGTTTGGACATTATGGATGCGCTATTCATTGAATCCTCATAGACACTAATCGGGTTCTTCCAATGAAACGTTAGCGATTTATCGCGAACAAATATTAGACGCATGAACAAAAGATTAGACTCGTCATTTTCGAGGCGATGCCGCAACCCCCGCCACCGGCCGCAGAGCTGCGAAGTCTATGAGTCAGTGCGGGTTAAGCAGCGCGGGTGGCAGATGGTCAACGGGCAAGATCAAAGTCGAGCACACGGACCTCAACCTTGGTGTTTGGGCGGGTAGTGTCGGGAGGCGTGCCGGCAATCGTCAGTGTATGGATACTGGAATCAACCGTGCTCCTCACCCTCTGACCGCCGCCCGCCGGGATAGCCCGTTCGGATCGGACGTGGTCGGTCTGGATAGCATTGCCGTTCCGGTCATAAAAGACGACTTGGCAGGTTAGATTCTTAACTGCATCAGAGAGCTGATTGTGAACTGCAAAGGAATAGCTACCACTCGTGGGGTCAGCCCAAAGTACCTCGCCACCCGCAAGCTTTCGGTCAGCCAGCGCCTTGGCTTTCACGATTGCCTCGGACAGTTGGCTAGCTGCGGCGTAGTCCAGGTTCTCCAGCACTTGATACTCTCCGGCCGCCGGGTCGATCTTACCCATTCTCAATAGAGCAAGGCCCAGACATAGATGCGCGTACGCCAGAGCGGGTTTAAGCCGAATCGCCCGTCCACAGGCGTCCGCAGCTTCCTGAGGACGGTCTAGCCGGTGATATTGCGCACCTAGGGTTGCATATGCATTCGCGAAATTGGGCTGCAGATGAATGGCGTGTTGCAAAGCCGCAGTCGCTTCCTCGCGGGCTGCGTCACCACCGTTATGTACACTCAGCGCTTCGTACGCGACACCTAGCCGGTAGTAGGTATCAGCGTCAGGTTCAAGCTGAGTAGCTCGCGTCAACGCATCTACGGCTTCCTGGTATCGCTCGATAGATTGGTAAATAGATCCGAGAATGCTGTACGAATTCGCGTTATCCGGGCTCAGCCTGACGGCTTGTTGAACGGCTGCCAGCCCGGCCTCGTACTGGCTGCTGGCGGCATATGAAGCTCCGAGCACGAGAAGTGCCTCGGCATCATCTGGCCGTATCGCGATCGCCTGTTTCGCGACCTTCAGTGCCTCATCATGCCGGCCAAGTCTGCTATAAGTGTGGGCCAGATAGTCGTAGGCGTCGACGTTCCCGGGGTTGACGCGGATGCCTCTTTTGAAAATCTCGATTTCGTCTTCGAATCGGCCGGCGGCGTCGTATTGAAGGCCGAGCGAAACGTAGGTTTCTGCGTCCGGACTAATATCGAGCGACCGTTGGAATGCTGTAATGGCTTCATCCCGCTGGCCCAGGGCAGCGCTGGATTCGCCGAGGCACCGCCACGCAACAGCATTGCGAGGCGCCGTCTTAACAATTTCCTGGAAAACAGAAAGAGCTTTTTCGTAATTATGCTCTTGGTAGAGGAGCCGGAACCCCTCCATGAGCGAGTGCTCCTGGCAGATTGCTGCCCCAGCCAACGAAATGAACAGCCAAAAACGCAGCACAGCCAACCTTTAGTTCAACGTGGATACAGAGAGTCTTCGTAGAAGCGTAAAATCCTCCAGCATTTTGGCGGTCCCCATAACGACCGAAGTTAAGGGGTTCTCGGCCAACGAAACTGGAAGATTTGTGTCTGTTTGAATTCGTTTGTCGAGGTTCTTCAATAACGAACCGCCCCCGGTCAGCACGATTCCCCGGTCGCTGATGTCCGCGCTGAGTTCCGGCGGAGTACGTTCGAGTGCAAAACGAACGGCCTCGACGATCGACGCCACGCATCCGGAGAGCGCTCGGCGGATCTCATCGTCATCGACCGTAATGGTTTTCGGGATGCCGGCGGCTGCATCCCGTCCTTTGACTTCGATGGTTGCGGGATGGCCCAAAGGGTGGGCCGAGCCCACTTCCAGTTTGATTGCCTCAGCTGTGCGTTCACCGATCACTAAGTTGTGCTTGTGCTTCAGGTGCTCGATAATTTTCTCATCCATCAACCTGCCGGCAACCCGCAAGGATTTTGAGTAGACGATCCCGAAGAGTGAGATGACGGCAATATCCGTCGTGCCTCCGCCGATGTCGACCACCATGTTGCCTGTGGCTTCGGTCACTGGAAGCCCCGCACCGATCGCGGCGACCATGGCTTGGTCCACTAGGTGCACTTCACTGGCCTTGGCCCGATAAGCCGCATCCAGCACTGCGCGACGTTCCACGTCCGTGGTCTCACTGGGGACGCCGATGATAATCCGTGGGTGCACCATCCGCTTCCGCTTGTGCGCCTTCTGAATGAAGTAGTGCAACATGTGCTCTGCGGCATCGAAATCAGCAATCACGCCGTCCTGCATGGGCTGGATAGCCACCATGTGCCCCGGAGTTCGGCCCAGCATCTCTTTCGCTTCTTTCCCGACACTCTCGACCTGTCCAGTCTTCTTGTTCAGCGCCACGATGGAGGGCTCATCGACCACGATGCCTTTGCCTGTTGCATACACCAACGTGTTCGCGGTGCCTAGGTCGATCGCCAGATCGGACGAAAACATGCTGAACAGTGAGCCGGCTGTCATGGCAGATCTGTATGAAAGTATCTGTCTTGGTTAAGAATGGCAAGGTTGGAAATCGTTATCAGTCGAATATTAACGCTGCAGACCTTTAAATCCCGCAAAATTCAAGAAATCCACTTGCCGGCCAAGGTTTTACACCCCAACAATGTTTCTGGGACCCGGGCTGATCAGCCTCGATGGACTAGATAGGTGGTAAACAAAGGTCCCCAATATCTACGCCGTCATCACAACGCTAAGCGTTCTAAATAAGCCTTCATATCGCTCGAACTAACTTTGTGCAACGTTGTGCTCCAACCGGCGCTACGTTAGCGTTGTAACCGTGGGCCGTGACTTGCACAGTAAAGGATTTGTCGGCTTGGGCCGATGAGATATTAGCGATGAACAAAATCTTGTCCGTTTATACACTTCTCCAATTAGCTGATTTGGCTACAACCACCGTAACGTTGAGACTAGGGGGAGTTGAAGTCAACCCACTCGTACACCTGTTCATGTCCGTTGGTCCGCTGGTAGGTCTGTTGTTGGCAAAATTACTAGCGATGCTGGCTGCAATTGGATGTGTTTTCTTGAAAAAGCCGCGCCCTTTGCGGTGTGCCAATCTGCTTTTTGCGGGAATCGTGGCCTGGAATCTTATTATTATTGCCAGGCTTCTTGTCGCAACGTCAGCGTAACTCCATCCGTCTCGCTCTAGCTTCACTGCCTGCTTCGTAATGACACGCGCAAGAGACTCAAGGCGAGTCCTCCTTCTTCGTGAGAACCTCGTTCATTCACGCCCAGCCCTTCGGTAACAGTGGTAACAGGTGTGCGGGAGCTAACACTTGCGCAAGGCGAAATCCTCGACCGGTGTTATACTGTGCGTAGCCGACGCAATTGCGGTCAAGACTGGTCCGATCCGTAGTTAGAGAGGGAAATCGAGAGACGCGCATATTCCGGCCGTGAATGTCCGAACTCCGCAAAAATGGGAATTTGGGCATGGCGAGTAGATTGTGGCGACAGCACCTACTAAGCCGGGCCATAGCCTGGAACGTATTCTTATCGTGCTTCTAGGTGCGGCAGCGGGGTTCACCCTGTGCAGCGCGATCCTGCAAAAATCTGAGCCGCTGATGCGTACACAAGACATTCATTTCTTCAGTATCGTCGCTGCGATCCTTTTCGCCGGTGTTGCGTGGAAGGTCTCGTAGTAGGTGGCAACAGCCTAATCCCTCCACTCCGTGGTAATCTTCCCTAGGGGGCCTGCCGTCAGCGTCCCGGGTTTTCCTCAGCAGGGAATCTTGGTCTTCCTTTCGGCCTGGCACCCCTTCACCATCCGCACACCCATTCAGGTAAATATCAGAGTGTTCCTCGCAATTTTTGATGAACTATAATACATTGAGCTTTTTGAGATCGGGTGCGCTCCGATGGCCACTACTCCGAAACCCACGCAGACTGAGCCCATCGTCCAGTTGTACCGCAACGTTCTGGAGCGCCTGAACCGCGATGTGAGAAAAGCTTTCGAAGCAAACCGTCCGCAAGGCGCCGGGATAGGCGGCCTGCTCCTCGGGACGGCAAATCTACAAGCTCGCAGCATTGAAATCCAGGATTTCGAGCCGCTATTGGGCGAAGTCAGATCCGGCGGCCGCTTCATTGTCTCCGGCGCCGAGCGTAACAAACTCGAAAACGCGCTGCGGCAGCGCAACGGCCCGCGAAGGGTAGTCGGCTGTTATCGAAGCCATATCAGCTCGGCCCTGACCCTCAGCGTCGACGATTTTGCTTTCGCACAACTTTGTCTATGCGAATCCGGTGGCCTGTTCTTGCTCATCCCGCCATCCCCTGAAGGGACCCTTAGAGCTGGCTTTTTCTTTTGGCAGGACAACCATATTGATTCTAAATTCTCCTTTCACGAGTGCTCGTTCGATACCCAAAGGCGTGAAGTCGCACAGCGACCAGAGCGCGCAAATGCGCTCCCCGGGCTGAGCCCGGCCTTCAGCCCACCTGCCAGGGTAGAACTTTGGCGTGCCAGGGCACTGGGCTGGTTTGCTGCGCTTTGGTCCGCGCTTTCGTCATGGATGAGTGCCATCCGATGGCGTACGCGCGTTCGCAATCTATGGAAGTCCGTGGCAGCACGGCCCTTGTATCCGGTCCTTGCGCTCTCGATTGTTTCCGTGTCCCTGCTGGTGTACATAGCGTGGCCAATCTTGCGGAATTTTAAACGAACGCCTGGCAGTGTTGAGCTTCAGTTGCAGGTTGATCGGCGTGAAGGCAATCTGGTGGTCAACTGGAGCCAGAATTCTCCAATGCTTCAAGCGGCTCAGGGCGCCGTGCTCACGATTCGCGACGGAGGTTCCGGTCCTGTCGAACTACAGCTTGAGCCCGAACAACTTCGCAACGGCAATATCATGTATAGTCCGAAGAGCGCCAACGTTCAGTTCTCGCTTGAAATTATCGCTTCGAATGGAATGAGGATTACCCGGAGTGTTACGGCGCTCACCGCGCCCCGGCTACGGGATTCAAAGCCGCTGACGGCCGCCCTTAGGCCACCGGCGGCGGGACGCGCAGACCATGATCGAAGCGGCGTATCAGTGCTCGAAACTGCCCTCCGTTTCACCAGGGAGAAAAGCATTCGCGTGGCGCCGCGTGCTGTGCAAATTCCCAGCCCCGCGGCTCACTCCCTGGTATCCGAGAAGGCGAACTCTCCTTCGATCAACACAACGGCTGTGGGAACAGGTGAAGCCGCCGTCTCGGCGGCCTACGTTCCCCCTCGGACACTCCGTGAATCGCGCCCACGTCTCTCTTCTGCCATCCGCGCGGCGATGACTTCAGATGTCGAGCTCCAGGTGAAAGTAAAGATTGATAACTCTGGCAGTGTGACGCGAGCCGACACGCTGAACGCCAGAGGACCAGCGACTCGTTCGCTGGTGGGCGTCACCGAGCAAGCAGCGCTGCTTTGGAAGTTTACTCCCGCGATGCGGTCGGCGGTGCCCGTTCCAAGTGATGCAGTCGTGGTATTTCGGTTTCGGCCCTCAGGAGAGTAGTACCCCTAACCCCTGGCAACCCGATTTTGGTACCCGCCCAAGCCACAATCATGATATGCTCTTCACTCAGCTAATCGGAGATCGATGATGCGCGGCTTGACTAATATTTTTCTCTTTCTGGCCGCCTGCCTGACGGTGGTCGGCGTATATGTCCTGCGGCAGCAGACTTTTGGCGGCTTCCACAGACAGTTCGGCAACCTGTTTTCACAACAGCAGTCCAAAGTGACAAAGAGGCTGCCAGCACCTGAAGGCCGAGTTCATGCCGTCAAACTGCGCTTAGGCGAGCAGACGGTACCCCGCAACGTCGACATCATGACCGAAGTTATTCCCATCATGCCTAAACCCCCCGTCGAAACGATTCGGGTTGGAATGCAAAAGGAGAATTTGGGAGATTTCGGTCCACCCGACGTTATGACCTCCGCGCGCGAGGGTGCCCAGTTTTACGAGACGTACATCTACCTGGCGGATCCTCCCGGAAAAGCGCGCGTTGTCCGCCTCGTGAATGGGCGAGTCGCCTGGGTAGGGAGCACCCAAACTGCGAGTCCACCACTCCTGGTCCCGCAGATAAAAGAGCCGCGCGCGCGAGTGTTCTTGGCCGCCGATCCCAGCTAGCTGTTTTGTTTCATCCCTTCGGTACTAGTACGTTCTAGTCCTTCTGCATCGTGAGCCAAGACTTAAACGAGAGCGGTGGGGATAGGGATAAGTGCTTCCTCCACATTAACTTGTTAGCGAGGATGCTTGGATTCAGATCTCTTCCCTTTGGGTTTTCAGTCCGCTAGCAAGCGAAGTCTGATGCCCTGACGATAGTACTAATCAATCCACTTATATTGCCTCTCAACCCGAAGAGTGGTAGTCTCCGGTGGAATATCAGGTTAACAAGGAGATTCTTTGACTTTGGGAATCGAGCCCACTGCCGCGGATCCCGTAAGCGCTGTCACTTAGGTGTAAGTCCCGGTTTCAGAAGCCTAGAATGCCTGATAGGCTAAAATGTCAGGTGCGTAAAGAAAAACAGAAATTTTAATAGTCTAGCTTTATGATTAGATTGGCCTTAGCTTCTGGAGATACTAAGCTACAAGGGGTTCTATCGCCAGCCCTCGGATCGGAATATAGCGTTCTGGTGGAGTCGAACAAGGCGAACCTGCTGCGCCTCGTTGCGGAAGAGCACGTCGACGTCCTAATCCTGGATCTCGACTCCAACTACTCTTCGGTTGAGGAACAACTAGTGTTTTTTCAGGAAGTTCGCGGATGCCGGATACCCGTGGTCGTCATGACCGACGACAGTCGGCGATCCACCGTGATCGATCTTATGCAGCGTGGAGTCTACGATTATCTCCGCAAGCCCCCTTCGCTGCCCGAGCTAAGGATTGTGGTTCGCCGGGCACACGAGAATGCTGTCCTCGCGAAGGAACTGGAGGCCACCAAGGCCAGGCTGCGCGCGGCTTCGCGCTGCGATCAGTTGATCGGTTCCGCGGCACGGACGCAGGTGGTCTACGATCTAATACGCCGAGTTGCCAACCTAGATGCTTTTGTACTGATCACAGGCGAAAGTGGCACGGGTAAGGAATTGGTTGCCCGCGCAATCCACAATCTGAGCGGTCGTGCAAAAGCGCCGTTTGTAGCTGTTTCCTGCGGAGCGATCCCTGAGACTCTGATCGAATCGGAGCTATTTGGCCATGAGAAGGGGGCATTCACCGGCACCAATGGCGCCCGTGAGGGCTACATGGAGCAGGCGGGTGACGGCACCTTGCTTCTCGATGAGATTGGCGAACTTAGCCAGCAAACTCAGGTAAAGTTGCTTAGGGTTCTTCAGCAGAGAGAATTCAGCCGATTGGGCAGCGGCAAGTTGGTTCCACTCAAAGCTCGCGTTTTGTTTGCCACCCATAGGAATCTCGCCGACATGGTACTGGCGGGCACGTTCCGTAGAGACCTGTTCTACCGGGTCAACGTCATGCGAATCAATGTTCCTCCGCTGCGGGAACGGACCGAGGACATCGCACTTCTGGCCGAGCATTTCCTCGAGCAATATTCCAAGGAATATCACAAACCGATTCGCGAAATTCGGCCCAACGCTATGGCGCTTCTGTTCGAATACGATTGGCCCGGCAATGTGCGCGAGCTCGAAAATGTGATTCAGGGGGCCGTCATCATGGCGGAAGGTGACACCCTGGGGCCCGAGGATCTGCCCGAGCCATTGCAGCAGACTGACTTAATGGGTATCGGGGATACTCTGGCCACGGGCTCGTTTGAAGAGCAGTTGCGCGAATACAAGATCAAGCTGGCGAACAAAGCAATTCAGGAGTGCAATGGCAACAAAACACTCGCCGCCCGCAGCCTGAGCATTTCACGCGCCTACCTACACCGTCTGATCCGGATGTCGTCGGAGGACGTGGATGCTGCATGAGGCAGCGATCGTCGCCGAGTTGAATGGAAGAGTTCCCGCAGTCCGCTGGCTTCCCAAATCGAAACTTGCTTCGTTAATCCGCGCTATTTGCTCGTTCCCGGCGATGCTTTCGCTGGCCCTCGCGGTCCTGACGGTTCTGACGGTCAGCCAACGCTTCAACGATCCTGATCTGTGGTGGCACCTCAAAACCGGTGAAATAATCTGGAACACCCACTCGATCCCGCAAACGGACTTATTTTCGTTCACCACAAATCATCATGCCTGGACCGACCACGAATGGCTGTCTCAGGTTACTCTCTATGGCGCGTGGAAGCTCGGCGGCTATAGCGGGCTGATGTTATGGCTATGCGTTCTTGCTTCATTAATCTTCATTGGGCAGTACGCACTGTGCTCGCTTTATTCAGGCAATGCGAAAGTGGCACTCCTGGGAGCCTTGATGGCCTGGTTTTTTGCTACCAGCGGTCTGGGCATTCGGCCTCATATCCTCGGATATCTTCTGCTCACTTGCGAATTGCTCATCTTGCACCTGGGCTGTTCGTATAACGCGCGTTGGTTCCTGGCGCTGCCGCCTCTGTTCCTGGTGTGGGTGAACTGCCATGGATCTTTCTTCCTGGGGCTGGTCATTCTCGCGGCGGTGCTTCTTTGTTCTTTCGTCGAGATGCGCGCAGGATTGTTGGTCGGGCACCGGTGGAGCGACCGGCCGCGGAGCATACTCCTGCTGGCGTTCGTCCTCTGTCTGGCGGCTCTGTTCTTAAATCCCGTAGGCATCCAGCAGGTGCTCTATCCGATTAACGTCATGCTGCGCCAGCCCGAGGGTCTGGGGTACGTGTCGGAGTGGCAGGCGCCGGAGCCCACTAGTGCCCGCGGCTTAGCTTTGCTTGCCGCGGCAGGTTTCATTTTCCTGTGGACACTCATCCGCCGCGTGGAGTTGCGCCTGGAAGAGGTGCTCCTGCTGGCCATGGGATTTGGGGCGGCTATTTCGCATCGGCGGATGATGTTTGTCTTCGGCTTGCTCGCGGCTCCCGTTCTCACCCGCCTGCTGGCCGGCATTTGGGACCGTTACGACGCCGCCCGTGACCTGCGTGTACCCAATGCGATCCTCATGTTGCTCTCGGTGGCCACGATCTGGATGGCCTTTCCGAGCCACGAGCAACTCGAACTCCAGGTAAAGGAGAACAATCCAGTGAGGGCGGTGGAGTTCATTCGTCAGAGCCACCTGGAAGGAAGGATGCTCAACGACTACACCTGGGGGGGCTACTTGATTTGGGCTCTGCCCGAACACAAGGTCTTTGTGGACGGCCGGTCGGACATCTACGAATGGACCGGAGTGTGGCACGACTTCGCAGCGTGGGCCCTGCTCCAGACCGATCCCAGAAATCTTCTGGAAAAGTACCGCGTAGACTTCTGCCTATTATCCCGCGAGGCACCGATGGCGAATGTTTTACCGTTCCTCTCTGGATGGCGAATGATATTCTCCGACGACCGATCCGTAATCTTCGCGAGATCCGAGGCACGGAAATGGGACAACTGACGGAACCGGTCGAGTTGCCCGGCACAACCCTGAGTGAGCCCCGACTCAGTCCTCAAGCCCGGAGCAGCCGTGGTTGTTTCCGTGCCCAACGTCGCCAATATCACGGTTCGGTTGATGCTGCTCATGGGACGCTTCAATTACACCGAGCGCGGCATAATGGACAAAACGCACCTTCGTTTTTTTACGCGCAGGACGGCACGGCGGTTCCTGGAGGAGAATGGTTACCGCATCGTGAGAGAAAAAATCACGGTGATGCCGCCGGAGCTTGTACTCGGCGTAGATCACGACAACCCGCTCATAAAGGTGTTGAACATCAGCCTGGCGATGTTCACCAGACTGTTTCCGGGTTTGCTCGGGTACCAGATCATGTTGCAGGCGAAAGTTGCAAAGCGGTGAACTCCAACCGAGTCTGACTGAAGTCTCCTCACGGTTTCAAAATGAAGACACAGGGTCTCATAACTGGTGAAGAACCGTCGCCGGCGCCTCTTCTGGACAAATCTGAACTTGATGCGAGGCGCGGGGCCGAATCTGGAACGGAACATCAGCCGAGAGGGCCGGTTCGGCTAAACGCGGGTTTGGTGGTGTTTCTGGGCGCTGTAGTCACCGTAGTTGCGCTGGCACACCAGGCGGCGCCCAGCCGATTCGATTTCGGCGTCTATTACTATGCGGCGCGAATGGTTTGGGAGGGCTCCGGTGGCTCGTTGTACGACATCAACGCGCAACATGCTTTTCAACTGAGGTATGGGCGCCCCCCCAACCTGTTTTTCAATTATCCGGCGTTTGCGCTTCTGCCGTTTTTGCCCCTGGCCCTACTTCCGCCGCTGGCTGCCTTTATTGCTTGGACCATTTGCTCGGTTGGATTGCTGACCGCCGCAATCAAGTCTCTGTGTTACCGAACCGGGCTGCACTACGACAACTGGCCGGTCCTGCTATCGGTCGCATTCATGCCGGTTGCCTCCAGCTTGGGTCACGGACAACTTTCCATTCTGGTGTTAGCCGCTAATGCCTGGTGTTACGCGCTGTGGAGCGATGGCCGACGCTTCACCGGTGGCATGGTGCTCGCATTGGCGGCCTTCAAAATTCAACTAGTCGGCGGATTTCTGGCGGTTCTGTTGATGAAGCGTAAGTGGCGCGAACTTTCCGGCTTCAGTGTTGCGTGCCTTCCGCTTCTCTTGATATCAGACCTGATTGTGGGGCTACCCGGACTGCTCAAGTTCCCGAGGTTCCTGGTGGAGTGCGAAGCTGCTCGACGGGTGAACGTCATGAAAATGGCGAACCTGAGGGGCTTAGTGACTCTGGTGTTCGGAGAAGGAGATCACATCGCGACAGTGGTTATCCTTTCACTCGCTGTCTTGTTGCTCGCCGCTTTAGCTTGGAAGGATCTGGACACCGGCTTCTCAGCGGGTATTCTGGCCAGCATGCTGGTCAGCTATCACTTCTATCCGCAGGATCTTTCGCTGATCCTCATCCCGCTGTTCCTGGCAGCGAAGAAATGGTCGCCATCAACCGTGGCGGCAGTTGCCGTCTGTGTGATTGTCCTGCCCCTTGGCAGTGCCCTCGCGGAGGGCGGATACTTCGTTTTGTTAACGATCCCCTACCTCGCCCTGCTTCTGACCCAGAGCTGGCCCGCATTGGCAGCGTCTTACCGAAGAATAGTTCGGCAAGAGAAAGACGCCTCAGGCATCGCCTAGAACTCAAAATCTTAGATGTCGCCTCACTTTGATGCTTTCACTCCCGCCCCGATGGCCTAAGCGGATTCTCGGTCCGGTACCGACGTTGAAAGAGCTGAACGTGCTCTGCTGGGGCTTGTTTCTCGTCGGGTTGGTGTTGCCGCTCTACGTTGTTTGGCAAGGCCAGATGCAAAGTGGACAACCCCTGGCCGAGGCCCTCAACGTCGATTTCGTCTACTTCTATGGCGCCGGGCGGATCCTCAACGAGTACCCAGCCGAAAAACTCTACGATTACGAGTTAGAGAAGCGCATCTGGACGGAAATCCACATACTGAAAATCGGTACATACGGACCCTTTCCCTATCCCCCGTTCGTCGCCATCCTTTTTCGGCCGTTCGCGCGTCTACCGTATCCGACAGCGTACCTGCTCTGGCTATCCATCACCCTGATCCTGTACATCGGGGGGATAGCAGTCATCAGCTCCCGCTTTTTTCCCCGCGACCCGCTCCGGCAATCCCTGATCTTGTGTTTTGCTCTTGCGTTCTACCCATTCACCATCGAAACAATGATCAACGGACATATCTCAGCGATCGGATTCTTCGCCTTGGCTCTGGTTCTTCGCGAAGAGGATGCCGGTCGTCCATTCCTCAGCGGCCTCGCACTTTCCGCGTGCCTGTACAAGCCAACCCTCATGGTGCTGTTCCTGCCGATGTTGTTCGTCACCAGACGTTTCAGGACTCTTCTCGGGTTTGCGATTGGAGCGGCGATTTTGTTCCTCGTTACGACGTCTGCTGAAGGAACCCGCGTCTGGTCGGGCTACCTCGATGTTCTGCTCAACTTCGGGAAGTCCGCGGCGGGAATGACCCCTGGCTCATTCCGTTGGCTTCTCAAGTATGTCGACCTCAATGCGTTTTCCGCTCTGGTTCCGGGCGGCCGTTCCTGGCTGTGCCTTGGCATGCTTTTCGCGTACGCCGTTTGGGCTGCGTTTTGGCTTGTCCGCGTCTGGTGGAAGTCAGCCGGCGCCGGGAAACCAGTGGGTACTCTGGTGTGGGCGACAACTGTTACTTGGACGCTGCTTCTGAACGTCTACAGCCCGATCTATGAATCTATCTTCGTGGTGCTCGGGATTGTCGTCACGGCTGCGTTCTTGAAAAATCTTCCGCAAGGTCGGTTACAACGATGGTTCACTCCCCTTTGGCTCCTGATCTTTGCGTGCTCGTGGATCACAAAGGACCTCGCCCAGGACTGGGGATTTCAAATTCTTACCGTGTCGCTGGCCGCGCTCGGAATGCTGCAGTTGGCCGTCCTGCGTAGTGTCCTGCTGCCACAGCCAACGCACGAAGGTTAACTATCAGCCTGAGTCTGCCGGAACGATCAGAATCAACAGACCAGAGACGCCGACCCAGCACGCTAGTTAGATTAGTTGAATTTGTGTTCCTGCAGTTGGCTCATCCGCGATGACTGCGGCTGGAGCGCTGGACTGAAGTGATTCTTCGCGAGCCGGCTGCGGAGAGCGCGCAGCCAAAAATACGCTAAACACGATGCCGGGCCAGATCTGGAGTAGGAGCCGATCCGCAGACCTGTCTAGTTCCCATGCCAGTGGGTTTGGATGCACAACGTAGGTAGCAAAATAGCCCACCGCAATGAACAGTAACGTTAGGGTGCCGGTGCTGCGCATGGCGCGGTCACGATCGTCTTGTTGAATTCCTACTATGGCGAGATAGGCTGCCAGGATCAAGAACGGGCTTATGATCAGGGGTCCGAACTCCCAAGCGTGCTTGATGGCCTCATGCAGGATGAGCACGTAGCGTGAAGGATCCAGAAGCCGAGCGGCCATGCCAGCGCGCCCGGGGGGTCCAAAGATGTCACTCGAGGTAGCCACGTTCGCCTTGAAAAGAAGAATCACCGCTAGCACCGGTACGGCCCCCAAGAGAAATGACCACAGAAGCCGCGATCGCGCGATTATGATGCGCGCAAGCAGGAGAGCAGCGAAACAAAGGACTCCCTCGTTCTTGGTCCAGCCTCCAAGTGCCGCAAGACCGCCTGCCAGTACTGCATAACCGGGGCTATCGAATCGGTCGGCAATCGCCATCGTGGCGAACGCCGCAAGAATGTAGAACGACAACGGAACATCGGCGTACTGCCAAGCGGCTTGCGTAAAGAGGGCCGGCGTAGCAAGGATGACCAAACCGGCCAGAAGGCCTTGGCGAACGCCACGCAGAATCGAGAGAGAAGCCGTGATCAGAGCCACCGTTCCAAAACTGAAGAAGCAAGCCAGGGCGATCGCAACAGTCTGACTTTCTCGCCCCAAGAGCCTCCAGGTTCGCGCGATGAACCCTGGTAGCATCAGCGGATAATCGGGATGTGACCACGCCAGTACTTCCACGAAGCCGTCGCGCCACCCCCCTTCAGCGGCTCGATACAGAAATCGCGCTCGTAGATTCCAGATGGCGGTCGCGTCCCAGCCGCCCTGTGGCATGTGCCTGATTGTCAAAGCAAAGGTTGCAGCATCCAGAATCAACATCAAAGCGAAGACACCGGCGAGCGCGGCAGTGAGTCCGTATTCCGACGCAGGTCTGGTTGAAGACTCACAAAAGCAACAGACCGCCAGCTTCGAATGCAAGACAAGGTACATGGCAACAGCCAGAAACAGCGTCATTTCGAGCAGCAATCCGGAGATACCCGAGAGCAGGCCGAGAAAGAAACCGCTTGAACACACGCCAATGCCCAGTCCCGTTCCGAGAGCCAGGCGGAGGAAATCGTGTTTACACCACAAACGCGGACCGGATCCCAGTGTGCGAACCACGAGGAAGCCCCCTAGCACAGGAATAATCACAACCTCTCCGCCCGCAACCGTGGTTCTGCATGATTTGAGACAGTGTCTTTAGTGGCGGACTCGTCTAAGTCGTCACCAGTTACAGTGCGGAGCTTAAGGCGCTGGGCGTCAAAATAGTCTGGCGGTTCACGTTCGACGGTCTTGGCTGCAAGGAAAACAAGGAAGACGATGGCAGGCCAGAGTTGAACGAGTAGCCGGTCGAGCGAGCTATCCAGAAGCCAGGACAAATCAAGTGACCGCACGGCATAGATCACGCAGTAACCGGCCGCGGTGAAAATCAGAGCCAACGCACCAGAGCGAAGGGTCATACGGTCGCGCACATCTGGTCGCACGCCGGTTAGCAAAAGATAGGCGCCCAGGATGACAAAAGGGCTTATCAGCAGTGGGCCGAAACTCCAAATGTGAACCAGAGTCTCGCCTGCGATCAGCCCGTAGCGTGCCGGGGTGAGGAGGCGATCCAGCATCCCAACCTTGCCAGCCGGTCCGAAGATGTCACTTGTAGAGGCGACGCGCAACTTGAAAATCACGATCGTGGCCAGTACGGGCGCAGCTCCCGCCAGAAATTCAGGCAGAAATCGCGAACGAGCCACGATGACACGAGCAAGCAGAAAAGCGCCGAACCATAAGAGTCCCTCATTCTTCGCCCATCCGTCTAGTGCGGCTGCCATGCCTGCCAACACGGCGAACCCAGCGCTCTCGAAATGGTCGGCGACTGCTATGGCCCCAAGAGTGGCCAGCCTGAAAAACGCCACCGGGAGATCTCCACACTGGACCGCGCCCTGGACATAAATAATGGGAGTAGCGGCTAAGGTAAGGCCAGCCAAGAGTCCGTGGCGAAGGACGCGAAGAATTGAGACAGAGCTTACCATAAGCGCTGCCGACCCGAAGCAGAAAAAGAACGCCACGGCGACTGGCACGGCCTGGCTCTCGCGACCGATCAGTTTCCAGGCGCTTGCGATAAATGCTGGCAACAGCAGCGGATAGTCCGGGTGGGACCAGGCCAGCGTTTCTGTGAAGCCGTCGCGCCAGCCCGCATCACCGCCGCGGAAGAAAAACCGTGCACGGAGATCCCAGATGGCGGTCGCATCCCAATTGCCATGCGGCGCCCGCATTACCGTAAGCGCGAAGGCCAGAATCTCTAGTAACACCATCAAGCTCAAGGCACCACCGAAGACGAGCGTGAGCATGCGATCTGGCGAAGATGACGCCGGGCTCTCACAGAATGGACACGCTGCCTTCTTCCAATTCACTGCGACAACGGCAGCCACGACGACGAGTAACGCCAGTTCCAGAAGAAAGCCAGGGATGCCCGCCATCAGCCCGAGAAAGTAGCAGATGGAACATAGACCAATGCCCAAGCCTGCTCCGAGAATTAGTCTGAAAATGTCGTGTCGACACCAGCCCCGCGGGCCTGAGCCCAAGGCACGAACCGTCAGAAAGCCAATGAGAATGGCGATCAGGGGCGCATCCTCCTCAACAGAGCGATACCATTTCCAAAATTTTTCTCTACGGTTAAACCTTGCGCATCAGCCAGCCTGATGATCGCGGAGGCAGAAGAAAAGTTTGCCACCACCAGTTCACGGTTCGCGTCTGGAGCGACCACGACGGGGGCTAGCGAATACTGAGTCAGGTAATACCTCCTGACGCTTTCCTGGTTTCCGCTGGTATCACTTAAATACCCGACGACGCCGCGAGCGGGAAGAAGAGTGCGCAGTTCGGCAAACCGCTGCTCGTCGATGACCACGGCCGGTTGCTTTTGCAGAACTGCGCGGTATCCATCCAGGGTGCCCATCGCCAGCACGGCCATCAGCAGCACGAGCCCAACACCCGCTTTTGCACGCCATGGATACGTGCCCGGACTGAGGAGTTCTGTCTCCTTAACTCTCGATAGTGCAGCTCGATCTCCGCGCATCTTAGGGCCTGCTCTTTGCCTCGCCTACACTCGCCAAAGCCGGCTTCAGTACCGACTGGGCTTTCAGGCTGTGTTCTACACCCGGCTCCGGGTACGGTGTGAGCCCGGGCGGATCTCGATCGGGCTCGACCAGCCATGCTGTGCGGCCGGTGAAGTATTGAAGCAATTCCGCGTTACTGCGCTCATCCATTTCGCGAGCCCAGACCACCTTCGATTGATCGATGTCCGCGGCGTTGTAGACCCAATCGCCAAAGACAACATGTTCAGGGGCATACCGGACTATTGCTAGTTGCCGGCCTCGACGGCTCATCAGTTCTGCCTGAACCTGGGCGCGAGGAATCCCGGTTGGCTCAATTCCATACCAGGTGGCCATAGCAGGCCATCGTCCGATATTCAGTTTTAGCGGTTGCGCGGCCAATCGCACCCCGATCAACACCAAGCAGGCCACCACACTTAAGCGCACCAGAAGCAATCCGACAGGCTCACCAGCGGGACACCAGGTTCGCAAGTGCCGCATCGCCTGCAATAGAATCGCGTAAAAGGCCCCGGTAAATGGCGCAATGTAGTGAGGCATGAAAAAAGCATTTGCGACTAATCCCAGAGCGAATACCACCAGCGCGGCGATCATAAAGCGCATACGGCGGTCTCGCAAAACCCGCGGGAAAATGATCAGCGGCGCCATCAGGGCTGGTCCAAACACAAAGAATATGGTGATTCCAAATTTCTTGACGACTTCCACCGCAAAACCAGTCAGCGTTTGAGCGTCTCTGAAGGTGGCCATCTCCCAGTGAGTATAGAATTCGCGCATCACCGCGTGCCGGTAGACGGGTTCGCGGGCTGGTGTGTTCCACAGGAACACGGGCGCCACCGCATAAGAGGCCCGGTTCACCTGGTAAGGCAACGTGGAAACACTTCCAAAAACACGGTAATCGTAATATCCCATGGACGCCGCAACCAACACCAACACTGCCGCACCTGGCGCCGCCCGGAGCATGAGGGCTGCGGCTGAAATTGGCGTCTTTTTCGCTGCCCACCACAACAAAACTACAGCCACCGGCAAGCACAGCAGCAAACCTTCGTATGGACGGCTAGTGGCCAGAATCGCCGCTCCGAGCGCCATCACAACCCCGTCCCTCATGCGTGCCTGGCGCATGACCCGCGGTAGCGCACCTAGCACTAGTGCGCCCCCGAGGGCTGCCACTGCGCCCCCGTAATAAGAATTAATCCAGTAGCTGAATAGTCCCAAACGAATCACCGCCAGCATCCCGCCTAACAGCGCCCACCCGGGCGGTAACCACCCTTGGAGCATCCAGCAGAGCGCCCCGCACATCAACCCGACGCTCAGCCACACCCCAAACCACGGATGCCCAAAAACCACCTGGCCCAACGCTAGAAATAATCCTTGGGCCGGAAAGTACATGGACATGTACGTGGGCTTCTGGGTGATGTGAAAGCTCTCGAAGTGTTCCCACATGGGATGCGTCGGATTCGTCAGCCGGCCGGATGCGAACGTGTCGGCTGCCAGCAGGTAGCTGAATTCATCGTGTACGAAGGGCTGAGGAATCGGCGATACCGGAAGGATAAGCAGCCGCAACACCAGTGCGGCAGTGCCCACTGACACTACCGCCAGGGACTGCCGCCGGGCGAGGCGGCCGAACCACCTTTCCACGGCGGCGAACCAGTCCGAGCCTGCGCGCGGCCAGCAAAAAGCCACCGCTACGGCGATGGCAGTTACCGCTGCCTCAATCAGCAGCAGGGAGGTCCTTGACGCACTGTGATCTATTGCAGCTTGCATTTCGATTTCAAGAGGTCTAGGGCAGCCTGTGAATCGCAAGCGAGCCACACTCCGGAGCCACCTAATCGCCAGAGCGTGCAATTTCGAGGCCACGAATCCCAATTAACACTTAGGAAAGAATAACTTCCAAAGATCAGTTGCTCTGTGTTGTCAACGGGCTGGTACACTCGCCGGCATCCTGTAAACGGCTGTTTTCACGGGTGAAGTATCGTCGGCTCTTCGCTCGAACAAGAGTGCCTGGTCGTCCTCGTCGCGCAGTTGCCAGTCCGTTGAATTTCTCAGCGCGCTGGCAAGTGGCCAGTTCCTGGGCACCAGGGCGAAGCGAAACCGATAGCGGGCCGCCAGTTCCTGCCAGCTGTCCGCTGCGGACCGCAGGGAGGCGTAGTCGCCCAGAATTTTCGGACCAAAGTAATCACTTCTACCGTCGATGAACACGCAATGGCAAGGATACAGCTTGAAGGTTAAGTAGCCGCCCCAGAAGTCGGGGTTCAATATCCGCGACGCCTGGTTGTCTGTGCCGGCAAGCAGGCTTACATTCCGGTTCACCAAAGCCGTCGGGAAAGTGACGCCGGGGAAGTCCGATGGCCAGCGGCCTCCAAGATTGCTGAGCGCCAAGACGCACAGGAACAAGGGAAGCCAGATGCTAGTCCGTCCCGCGTGGGGAGTCAGTTCACGCATTAAGTCACGCACCACCCCCCGTACCGAAGAGCGGGCCTGCCGAGCCGTCCAACGATCCCAGCCGATCTCCAGCTGTTCGGCGATGGCGGGAGCGGCGGCGATGGCATAAATGGTCACGTGCCGCACCGATATCAACGCGGCGTGCGCCCAGCACAAGATTAAAAGGACATCCCGATATTCGCGAGCGCGGACGAGGTTCAGAACCAAAATGAGCCCCAGAAACAGCAGGATTTCAAAACTGAGCATCGATCCCTCACGGAACTGCGGTGAGCGGAACTCATCGATGGTCTTTACCAGCCAGTCGGATCGCAAATATTCCCAGATATGCCGGTGGAGGTTCCAGCCGTAAGGGTTGATCAACGTTGCCCCCGAACATGCTGCCCCAAGCGCGCCATATCGCCGGGCACGATGCCAATCGCTGAGTAACAGGGCGGCTGCCGCGAACAGGGCTGCCACGAGAAGAAGAACAAGAAATCCTCCATGTAGGTTGGCCCAAACCACAACAATAGGAACAAGCAGCCAGAGCCTCGTCGTGGGTTTGGTCCAGTCACTATCAAGTAACCAAAGGGACACGGCAACCAGCAACGTGGTGAAGATATGGGGCCGCGCCAGAAAATGGAATCTTAAAGCGTTTGCCACCAGAAGACTCAAGAGCAATGCGATGTGGACGCCCGCGCCACGCCAAACCATGTGCCGGAACAGGATGGTTAGCGCCAGACAGACAACCGTGCCGGAGAACAAAACCACGCCTTTGAGTCCCGCGACTTTGAACAATGCGGCGAATAATACATCGGCCAGCCACTCCCAGGCGTACCAGGGCTTATCCGGGAGGGTATAGGAGAACGGATCGTTCACTGGCACAGTGTGAGCTGATAAAATCCAGTCACCCGTCCTGATGTGGACGCCGGTGTCGCCATCGGCCAGCAGTGTCATCCACCCAAAGCCACTCACGAAAAGCATCAGCATCAAAACGATGAACAAGCAGTCCGGCATAGACGGAAGGAAAAGCCGGATTCTACCGTTGACGCTCTTGCCGTCACCGGCTCCCGCCGATTCAGCTTCGCGTTCCACAGTGGGTGACTCGTTCATCGTATCGTCTTGATGCGATGCAATTTAGCATCCACTCAGGCGATGGTTTGCTCAATCCGCAGTCCTTGGACTCCAGATTGCACAAGACCGGCCGGATGAAGATCGATCGCTGGAGGGGGTGTGGGGCTGTGGTCTGCCTGGTCGCGTTGACCCGCTTCTTCTTCCGGAGCCATTACTTGTACGATATCGATTCCGTTAACTTTGCGCTGGCGCTCGACCATTTTGATCCCACTATCTACCAGCCTCACCCTCCCGGGTATTTCCTCTATGTCTTTCTGGGCCGGCTGGTCAACTCGCTCTTCCATGATCCCAACGCCGCTTTAGTGGCGGTTAGCATCCTGGCAAGCTGCGGCACCACCGTACTGATCTGGGCCCTTGCCGAAGATTGGTTTGGCTGGCGGGCAGCTCTGTTCGCCAGCCTCATTTTTCTGTTTTCGCCGCTTTGCTGGTTTCACGGGACCGTGGCTCTGACCTACATTGTCGAGGCCCTCTTCTCCGCGCTGGTCGGGCTTCTCTGTTGGCGAGTGATTTCAGGGCACAAGGGGTGGCTGATGCCCGCCACTGTGACCCTGGCTCTGGCAGCGGGATTTCGGCCCTCCTCGCTGCTGCTGCTGGGGCCGTTATGGCTCTGGTCAGTGCGTGGCTTGAGCGCCAAACAGGTATCTCTTGCATTTCTCGTGCTGGCTACAACCATTGGCGCCTGGTTCATCCCCATGCTGTATCTGAGCGGCGGGCCGGCCGCATACTTCGGATCGCTTTACGCTCTTTGGCTGATGGTGCCGGGCAAGCGGACGATCTTCAACTCGGGTTTGGCGATGTCGCTTGCCCGGCTGTGCGTCGTCGCGGCTATCCTCGGCGTGTGCTTTGGCACGGCAGGGTTGTTCGTGTTTCGCCGTCGCGTGGCAGCCCAACCCGACCGGCGCCGGACCTGGTTTACCTGGGTGTGGATCACGCCCAGCCTGCTCTTCTTTTCACTCGTCTTTCTGGCTTGGGTGAACAGCGGATACCTGCTGGTACTTACGCCGCCGCTCTTCTGCTGGCTGGGATCGCTTGCTGCTGCCTGGTATGCGCAAGCGGATTACTCACGGCCCTGGAAGGTCGCCGCGATTGGCGCGGGGGCGGTAGTAAATATCGCTGTCTTCCTTTACGCACCCCTTTACTGCTCGTGGAGCAGCGTCCGGGCGTTTGAGAAGGAACTCGTAACGATTCAGGCCGCGTTGACCCGTGTAGCAGCGCCTAACGACACCCTCATCATTGGGTTTGATTCCCACTTTTTGGGATATCGGCACGCAGCCTACTATCTTCCCGATTATTTGACTCTGCAATTCCCGGAAGTTCGGCTTCCCGAAGGGATGCGCGTCTTCGCCGTCCAGCACCGAAGGACCCGTTTGCTGACCGGCATCCCCACTGGCCAATTCAAAAACTTCGTGCTCTTCCCTCTTCCTGGAGGGGAATCCGACTATAGCGAGTACTTCGCCGGCGTTCGCGGCCGTTTCAGCCAGGGATTGCTGCATCCCACAACGGAGTCTGGCCGCGAGTTTCTGATCGGTTCCACATCAGACCTCAGCAAGTTGTTTCCCACCCTCGCTCGGAAATCAGCCCGACTGTATACGAGCCTTCACGCCGGGTCCGCGGCTGTATACGGGCGTTAACACTCCGGCCTCAGCAATGCCAGTTGTGTTGAGTAAATCCTTGAGATGAAACGATGTCGCCCCGAATTTCCGAGTGGGGTTCAAATTGCCCTCAAGATTTCACCCTCTATCTGGAGGGACAACTTTACAACAAAGAGGACAAACATGAGGGATTCCCTGCTGAGACTGCAAACCAAGATTCAAATTCTGCTCAACGATAACGGACAGGACCTGATCGAGTACGCTCTGGTCGTGGCTCTGATCGCATTCGCAGCCACTGTTGGTATGTCGACGGTCGCCGCGGACATCAACCAGGCTTTCACTAACATCGGCACGAAGCTGACGCACTACACCACCTAGCCGTAATTGTCGGTTTTTAGCTGCCATCCGGATCGAGGCCGGTGTATTCTGTGCCACTTGACAGCCGGTTGACCGGGTGCAGTGATCTCGATCGCAGCCGACTGGCAAGATGACTGGGGTCGCTTAAATCGATAAGCTGGCCGTTTCGAGCTAGGCGGAGCTGCTGCCAGCCGTCTTTTGCGATCCACACTTGAGTTAGAAGAAAGGAGAATTGATCAAATGAAAGAGTTTCTTCTGAAGCTGACGATAAAAATGCAAATCCTGTTGAACGATAGCGGTCAGGATTTGATCGAGTACGCTTTGGTTGTTGCCCTGATTGCGTTTGCGGCTACGGTCGGTATGTCGACGGTTGCGGCAGACATTAACCAGGCTTTCAGCAACATCGGTACGAAACTGACCGCTTATACGACCTAGTTTGCGGGAGGGCCAGCAGGAGCGATCAAGTTCCAGCGCTCCACGGCAACAGGAAAAACACATGATGCAGACCGTCGCCTGGTGGCCCACTTTGATTGTTTTGCTTGTCGCAACGGTGGTAGATATCCGCAGCCGCCGAATTCCGAATTGGCTTTCTCTGCCATTCCTAATAATCGGAGTGGCCGGGAGCGCCATTCGGGGTGGGCCGCCGGCATTCTGGCAGAGCGTGGCTGGGGTCGGAGTTGCCATAGCTCTGGCCGGGATTCTTTGTTATTTGCGGGGAATGGGGATGGGCGATTTGAAGCTGTGCGCGGCAGTGGGTGCCTGGATCGGACCGGGTCAATTGCTGTTCGCGTTGATTGTGACTGGCATCGTTGGAGGCATTATGGCTGTGGGTTACGCGCTGTGGCACGGATCACTCGGAAGGTCTCTTGATAGCACAGCCGAGTTGCTGAGCGGATTTCGCAAGCGCGGACTGCGGCCGCATCCGGTAATTGCCATGGAAAATCGGCAGTCGCTGAAGATGCCATATGCGCCAGCCATTGCTGTTGGTACTATTTTTTCCTTTTTCGCAAGGTGAACGAACTATGAATCAGCTATCCAAAGCCCATCAATTCCCGGCCTGGAAAACCGAGAGGCTTCAGTGACCGCCGGCGGCCCCATGGCTTCTCAGGGTTCGATTCGTACTAATGCGCTGTCGGTTGTGCTGGTGGTACCTGACGAGGGGCGGCGACGAGCGGTCGCTCGGGCGTTCGCGGGCCAGCAAGCCACTATCGCTCGAGAATTTGGATCCTATCCAAACCTTGGCCATTTGTCGAAGGTTACAGACTCGGATTGCGACGTGATTGTCATCGACCTTGACAGCGACCCTGAAACGGCGCTCGATCTCATCGAGAGCGTTTGCAGCCAGAACGCTGTGTTAACGGTGATGGCGTATTCGAGCTACGCGCAACAAGATCTGCTGGTACGCTGCATGCGAGCCGGAGCCCGTGAGTTCCTGTCGGACCCGCTTTCGCCTGTGCTTCTGACTGAGGCGCTGATCCGCGCCTCTGCCCGCCGCCTGGAGACGGACCGGCGCAAAAAAGTCAGCGGCAAATTGCTGGTGTTTCTGGGAGCAAAAGGCGGCACTGGCGTGACCACGCTGGCCAGCAATTTTGCCATTGCCCTCCAGCAGGAATCCGGCCGGGAGGTTGCGCTGGTCGATTTGGACGTGCACCTGGGAGACGTATCGCTGGTTCTGGGCATCACTCCGAAGTTTACGATCCACGACGCTCTGCGCAACTCGACGCGCCTGGATGCGGACTTCGTTTCGACTCTGCTGACCGAGCACAGTTCGGGAGTCTCTGTACTCGCAGCAGGAGACCACTATCAACCGGCCGCTCCCGTAGAGGATGGCAGCGTGGGAAAGCTGCTTTACATCTTGCGTGACCAATTTCCCTACGTGGTGGTGGACGCGGGATCGAGCCTCAGCACAGCGGAGCCGCTATTGCTGGAACTGGCTGACTCGATTTATCTGGTTACCCAAGTGGATGTCCCGTCGCTGCGAAACGCGAACCGGCTGATCAGCCATATGGACCAGATGGGCGCCAGCCAGCGAAGAGTGGAAATCGTGGTGAATCGATTTGATCCGCGAAAGATGGAGATTGACGAGGAACGCATCGCGAAGGTGCTGACCCGTCCACTGCATTGGAAAGTGCCAAACGATTTCGCCGGCGCGCGGCGCGCTCAGAATACCGGGAAGCCGCTAGCCTTTGCGGATTCGCCAGTGGTGCGATCGCTGCATCAGATGGCCCGAGTGGCCTGCGGGAAGCCGGCCGATGTGGGGTCGAAGAAGAAGTTCGGTTTGTTTTAAGAAGGCCTTATGGATAATTTGAATTTCGAGCAACTAAAGGCGGATGTACACCGCTCACTGATTGCCAAGCTGGATTTAGAGAAATTGGCCGGGGTAAACAACGGCCGAGCGCGGTTGGCCGTCGCCAACCTGGTGCTCGAGATCGTTGCGCAGGAAAAAGTACCGCTGAATGCATCGGAGAAAGAAAGAATTCAATCGGACCTGCTTGACGAGATTTTCGGGTTGGGGCCGCTAGAGCCGCTTTTACTGGATCCCGGCATCTCAGATATTCTGGTCAACCATAAGGACCTGGTCTATGTAGAGCGCAGCGGCGTTCTGCAAAAGACGAGTATCCGGTTTCGCGATGAGCGGCATCTCTTGCAGATCATCGACCGCATTGTGTCCCGCGTCGGCAGGCGCATTGATGAATCCTCGCCCATGGTGGACGCCCGGCTTCCCGACGGCTCTCGCGTGAATGCGATCATACCGCCTCTAGCTCTGGACGGTTCGGCGCTCTCCATCCGCCGTTTTGGTACCTCGCCCCTAACCGCCGAGCAACTGCTGGAATATAAGAGCCTGTCGCCGGAGATGCTTCAGCTGCTGTCTGCCGCCGTTCGCGCGCGCATCAGCGTTCTGATTTCAGGCGGTACGGGCGCCGGCAAGACTACATTACTGAACATGCTTTCGACGTTCATTCCCGAAAGCGAGCGGCTGGTGACGATCGAAGACGCAGCTGAGTTGCAATTGCAGCAGGAAAACATTGTGCGCCTGGAAACGCGCCCGCCTAACGTTGAGGGTCAGGGAGCGGTACGCCAGCGTCAATTGGTCATCAACAGCCTCCGTATGCGTCCGGACCGCATCATCATCGGTGAGGTTCGCGGCGAGGAAGCCTTCGACATGCTGCAGGCCATGAACACCGGTCACGAGGGCTCCATGACCACCATCCACGCCAACTCCTGCCGCGACGCCCTTTCCAGGCTCGAATCGATGGTGGCCATGGCGAACATCAATCTGCCTGACCGGGCTGTGCGGCAGCAGATCGCCTCCGCCATTTCCATCGTGGTGCAGATCTCGCGCATGAGCGATGGTACCCGAAAAGTCACGAGCATTTCCGAGATTACGGGGATGGACGAAAACGTCCTCAGTATGCACGAAATTTTCACGTTCGTGAAGAAGGGTATCGGGCCCAACGGGAGGGTGGTCGGCGCCTATCAGCCAACCCGCATCCGGCCCAAGTTTCTTGAACGGCTTCGAGTATCCGGGATCTTGCTCGCGCAGGAGATGTTCGAGCGCACTCTGGAAGTCAACTGAAGGGAGGGGGGACGAGCCATGTTGGTCATTACGATTGCCGTATTCGCCGCGGTTTTCATCGTGGCCGCACTACTCATGGCCGCCTCGGGCGCTGGCGCCATGGAGCAGAGGAAGCAGACTCTACAGCGCCTGGACTCGGTTTTAGAAGGCGCCCGGGCCGGCAGCGATGCAGTACTCGATATTCGCCGGGAAGAACTGCTCAGCACCATTCCCTGGTTGAACCGGTGGCTGCAAAAAATTGATTTGTTCCCGAAGGTGCGGCTGCTGCTATACCAGGCCGACCTGAAGTGGACGGTTGGGGGCCTGCTCCTTATGTGCGTTTTTGTGTGGGTAATCGCTGCTAACGCCGTTTATTGGCGGACCGGGGCAATCGTCTTCTCCATCTTGCTGGGTTGCATGGTGGGCGCTGCACCGCTGGTATATGTGCTTTCAAAGCGGCGGTCGCGATTTGACCGTTTCGAAGAGAGGCTGCCCGACGCACTGGATATGATGGTCAGCGCGCTGCGCGCCGGCCATAGTTTCACCTCCGCCATGGGAACGGCCTCCCGCGAAGCTAACCAGCCGGTTGCCGGAGAACTAAAAACGTGCGTGGACGAGCAGAGTTTCGGTTTGGAGTTAAGGACCGCTATGTTGAACCTGGCCACGAGGGTTCCCATTGATGACGTGCGCATTATCGTGACTGCCGTGCTCATTCAGAAGGAAAGCGGCGGCAATCTGGCTGAGATCCTGGAAAAGGTGGCGAATATCATCCGCGACCGATTCCGGTTGAAGCGGCAGATCCGCGTGTACACCGCACAGGGGAGACTGACCGGCTGGATTCTGGCGATCTTGCCGCTGATCCTGGGCGTGGGACTTTATTTCGTAAGTCCGGACAACATGAGCCTGCTTTGGAAAAGGCCGGTGGGTGTGAAGCTGCTTTGGACCGCATGCATCATGACGCTGATCGGCGCGTTGATCATACGAAAGATCGTTCGGGTTCGTATCTGAAGGGGAGCTTATGGGACTAGTAATGGTGTCATTCCTGGCCGTTTTCCTGCTGGTCGCCAGCATTGGGCTGCTGTTGTTCTATCGCGACGCCATGATGCAAAGACTCGCCACAGTGCTGGCGCCGGATGCGGGAGCGCCCAAAAACCGCCTGCTGCGGTTTCTCCAGACTCCGTCCTTCTCGTCGGTGCAGAGCGTGATGGCGCCCTTTCAGAAGGTGCTGCCGAGAAGTCCGGAAGAGGTATCCGTAATCCAAAAGCGCCTGCTGAGGGCCGGATACCGGAAGGATTCGAACGTCAATATCTTCTACGCATGCAAAGTGCTGGTTCCGGTTTTTGCGGCCATCTTGGTCACGGTCACCGGTCTCTATACGTACAGCCCGTTTTTCGCTTATGCGCTGGCGTTTGGATTGGGCTTTCTGCTCCCGGATTTCTGGCTGGGCAACCGCATTAAGGTACGCCAGACCAACATCCGCTTGGGTCTTTCCCAGGCGCTAGACCTAATGGTCATCTGCGTGGAGGCCGGTTTGAGTATAGACCAGGCCGTTGTTCGTGTAGCGGAGGAGATTCAATTAACGGCGCCTGAGCTAAGTGATGAGTTGAGCATCGTGAATCTGGAGCAGCGGGCCGGACGCCCGCGGGCAGATTGCTGGAGAAATCTGGCCGAACGAACCGACGTGCCCAGCGTGCGTTCCCTGGTTTCCATCTTGATTCAAGCGGACCAGTTTGGAACCAGCGTCGCTAAAACTCTTCGCGTTCATTCGGAGACGCTGCGAACGCAGCGCCGGCAGCAAGCTGAAGAGCAGGCGGCCAAGACAACCGTCAAACTGGTTTTTCCGTTGGTTTTCTTTATTTTTCCATCGATATTTCTGGTGGCGCTAGGCCCGTCAGCGATCATCATGCTCGAAGGTTTTAAGAAGTACCTGTAATCGTGAGCGAAAGCTCGAAAGGAGAGAAGTATGGACAACATTACCTTGATCCGAATCGTAGCAGGGGTCTGTTTCGTGATCGTGCTCATGATTCTGATCCAGCGCCGGCGTAAACGGGTGAACTGAAACAGGGAGTAGTAATGCAAATGTTAGTATTTTGCGGCGGCTTGGAGCGGTCGAGGGGCCGCTTCAACGCCGCGGCAATCGTGCAGGTGTGTGCAGTTGAGTGGCGTTTCGAGTGATCTCGAGTGAGAAAAACATTCTATGTATTTAACCTAACTCGCCAGTCTTTTGTGAGCCTGGGCATCAGCCCGGCTGATACCCATATCAGCCGTTTGCGCGGGCTGCTGGGGAGAATGAAACTGCGGTCGGATGAGGGTCTCTGGATCGTGCCTTGCCAGGGTATCCACACCATCGGCCTGCTGTTCCCGATCGATGTGATTTACCTGGATGGGAACCAACGGGTGATCCATGTTATCGAACACCTGAGTCCTTTTCGCATTTCGTCTATCCGCATCCGCTCGAACAGCGTTCTGCAACTGCCGACGCGGACGATCTACTCTTCAAATACTCAGGTAGGCGACCAGTTCATGATCTGCACCCCGGAGGAGATGGAGAATTATTGGAAGACGCAGAGGGGCAAAGCCGCTACCGTCGGCGGATAGCCAACGGGAGGCGCGGCAAGACAGCTATCACGGAACAAATCAGACGGTGGCTGAGAGAACGAATGGGTAGAGCGTTGGCGGAGGATGTGACAAATTCGCTTGCAGCTTATTATTGGGACGGCGCAGCGCCGCTTCCGCATCGCGTGCGGAATCTCAGCGCTTATGGAGCCAACATCATCACTACCGAGAAATGGCTTCCGGGTACGGTGATCCAGTTGACGCTGCAACACGGCGAGCACGTGAATGCGACGGGCGATAAGGCAGGAGCTCCGGCGGTGTCGGTACGAACGAGAGTCGTGGCCCAAGATGCGGATGGCGTTCGCGTAGCCTTCGTCTGCTTGAATAAACAGGAGCGTAACGTATTGCGAAGGTTTCTGCAGGACATCGAAAGAGCAGAACTATCCGTGTCACCGCGGCGCATGTCGGCTTCGAGCGGCCAGAGCCTCATCGAGTTCGCGCTGATTCTCCCGTTGATCGTGTTGTTGGTGGTCAATGTAGTGAACTTCGGCAGTTTCCTGTACACATGGATAACGGTTTCGAATGCCGCCCGTGCCGGGGCGCAGTATATGATCCTGGCAGGTGCCAGCTTGGGAACACCAAGGGAAGCAACAGCAAATCAGATTACGAGCCTTGTACAGGCCGATCTCGCTTCGTTGACGAACGCCGCCGCTGCGACGGTGACCGTGTGTACCAATAACAATGGCACTTTCGAACCGATTTCGGGTGGCACTGGCGGGGGATGTTCTACTTCCTGCAACGGTGCTGTGTGCACTGATCCCGAGGGTGGAACTTACGTCTTGGCTACAGTCGATGTAACTTACAACTGGACTCCGCCGATTAGTGGTTGGGAATTTCCTGCGCTACACATCCACGCCACTCTGCCTTACACTACAATCCACAGGACGGCGGTCATGAGGATGATTCAATAATGTCTGCTATCGGTGGATCAAGAGCCCAGCGCGGCAGTACGCTTGTTGAGTTCTCTCTCAGTGCATTCTTGCTTGTCATGACGCTGTTGTCGAGTATCGAAATGAGCCGAATGCTGCTCGTGTACACCACGGTAGCCAATGCGGCTCGTGTAGGCGCCCGTTACGCCATTGTCCATGGCGCGACGCGACCTGATACGGGCGACGTAAATGGTGCCAGTGGACCGGGCACGTCAAATGGCGTGACCCAGGTAAAGACAGTTGTCAAGAATTTTGCTTCAGTGGGCGCGTTGGATCTTAGCGCTCTTAGCATCACGGTCAACTATCCGGCAGATAATCTACCAGGTTCGACGGTCATAGTCACGGTAGTGTACCCTTATGACCCTTTCGTCGGATGGTTTCGGCAACTGTCTGGGCTAACGCTTGGAAGCACGACGCGGGGTGTTATCACGTTTTAGAGGTGTCCAATATGCGAAACATGGAGAGAGGACAAGCGATTCTGCTAGTAGTTGTCGCGTGCGGTTTATGTCTGATCGGTGCTCTGGGTCTCGCCGTCGATGGGGCCCAGATCTACGGGCATCGGCAGTTGGCGCAGCTCGCAGCCGATTCCGCGGCGCAAGCGGGAGCGATGAGCATCTTTGACAACACCTGGAAAAATCCAGCGGCCCTCAACCCTTGCGCCGCGTCGGCGACCAGCCCATGCAAATATGCCAACTTCAACGGCTTTGGAGGTTCCGAGGTTGCGGTAGATTTTCCCGCTAAAGGAAGCTACCCCGGAGTGAATTTCTCATCGGACGCGAACAATCCGGTTCGCGTGACTATCACCCGTACGGTGAATACAACGTTAGTGCGCTTCTTCGGGGCAACCGCCTCGACCGTCAAAGCGATTGGGGTCGCCGGTATTGTCGTCGAAGTCTCACCTATACCGATCCTGATCCTCCACCCCACGCTGACTAACTCATTCTCTCTGAGCGGCAACCAAACGATCACGATTTGTGGTGGTCCAAAGCGGAGCATCCAAGTGAATTCGTGTGCTGGCTCGGGTATCGCAGGTTGCGATGCCGGCACGGCAGCGAGTGGCTTGAGTAATGGGTCTACGGTTGTGGACTTATCGCAAGGTGGACCACCGCCAGCTGGTCCCCTGATAGCCGGGGTGGGTTCGTGCGCGGGAATGAACGGCGTAGGAACTGGGTCGGACTTCGGCGCATTCGGTCAACCGAGCGCCAAACCAGCCCACCTCAATCTTGGAACGCGGCCGGGCATATACATTCAACCTTCTTCGCCGATTACCGATCCATTGGCGAATGTAAGCCCCCCTGCCAAGCCCATAAATTCTGGGAATATGGGGACCAAAACACCACTCGCATTCGGTGTGGCAGGTTGCCCCCCCGCCGCTCTGAAGCTCAAAGCTTGCCAACTCTACCATCCAGGCTTGTGGAACACCATTGATGTCCAAAACGAGACTGCTGTTTTCAGTCCCGGCGTGTATTATGTCGACGGTGGCATTTTTAGGCAACACGCCAACGCCAACATGTATATGTGTACCGACACAGGCACCGCGGGTCTCTGCCCTGCCAGTGCTGCCACAGGCGACGTTGGCGTGGCGCCTCCCAACGGCACGGGTATAATGGTTTACTTGGCCAAGGACAACGCCGGTCATATTGGAACGATTGACGTAGGCGCGAACAGTGCTGCGAATTTGTTGGGCTCGACGATCAACTCGACATATGAAGGCATTCTGTTCTTTGGCGACCACACTGCCACCAACTCTCAGAGCTTCACCTTCGGAGGCGGAGGCGGGCTGACGCTGCAGGGGACGATTTACCTCACAACCCATCCGACGTCGGACGCGAGTCCGTCACAGTCAATCAGTTTCGGCGGTGGTGCGGGGAGCGAAACACTTATCAAGGGCGAGGTCATCACGGACGTCCTTGGAATGACAGGCAACTCTGGGATCACGATGCAACTCGATCCCAACTACAAGCTCCCGACTCGACAGGTCGCGCTGATCCAGTAGCAGGCTTTTAACGTCTTGCCGTAGAAATGATGCGGTGTGTACGCGTTACCAACCGGTCGCTACTCACACTTCTTCTTTCGGAATAATCAGCAGGACTTCGACGACTGTGGCTTGCCCGTCCTTCGAGGCTGGGCGAAATTCCCACTGGCCCAGCGAGCTGAGTAAGAGGCGCTCTTGGGGGTAATTGGTCGTGCCGATTATCGAGAGCTGCTCGAATTTTCCGGTGGACGTCACCACGCCATGCACGATCAGGTAGTCCATTTCCGGATCGAACCTCAGGTTGGGCCGGAGGATCAGAAATGGAAAAGGCGGCTCGACCGGGGCGGCGGAACCTTTCGTTTTCAGCGCCTGTTCGGCCGATTTCGGCACGCAATACTGCATGATCCAGCTCTTTTTGGTGCCGACCCGTAGATAAACTGTGTAAACCAAGCGGCTGGTTAGCACTCCGGCACTTTCGGGATATGTCTGGGCGGAGTCTGCCGAGCCCAGCACCACCGCTTGAAATTTGCCATCCTTTGCGCGAGCGATTCGCGTGACGGAACCGGCGCCCCCAGTTCCTACGCCGGCGCCGGAACCGGGTCCCGGACCTGTGCCCACTCCGCTTCCACCGCCGCTGCCGCTGCCGCCGCGCCCAATTCCAGAGCCAGCACCTGCGCCACCGTTTCCCGATCCGCTTACGCCGGAACCGGTTCCCGCAGCGCCGTTTCCAGATCCGCCTGCGCCGCTAGCTGTTCCGCTTCCTGCGCCGGCAGTTCCCTTCCCGGCCCCGGCCCCGGCGCCTGCGGCGCCATTTCCGGAGGCTCCGGCTCCGTCCGCTCCGTCGCCGTCGATTCCGCCACCGTACATATGCGCGCTGGCCACCTGGTTCACGGGAGGGATTGTCAGGACTTTACCACCGGGCAGCGGCATATCCGGGATCGAGATCACATTGGCCGGTTCAGGCTGTGCTGAATTCGCGGCGGCGCTCTGCGGGATCGGCGTCGTGGGGCCCGACTCGACTATCCGGATCGGAGTGGTGCTGGATGCCGGCTGAGGCAGGAGCGGAATCTCGGTGACGCGAACCGCCGAGAAATTCAGGTTCGAGATGTTCCGCTCCTGGTTTGGCAGCTCGAGTTTCGGTTCCACAGGCAGGTTGGGCTGCACTTTCGCCGCTTGTTTTCGCGCAGGCGCAATAAACTTCCTGGCGGGAGGGCGTGGCAGGTTTCGGCTCTCCCAAAGCAGAATGGCGGGAACTCGAATATCCGCTCTGGGTTTAAGTTCCGGTGGAAGTTCCAGTTGCACAAGAGTCTGTTCCACTTTGCGGGTCTGTGGCACGTTTGGAAGCTCGAATTTGCGATGGGCCGTGTGGACCGGCTCCGGAGCGGGCGCCGTTCCGGAAGTTCCAGCCTTTGGAGCCGCCGGCTTGGGCTCTTGCGGCGCGGTGGCGCCTCCGCCGCCTGCGATCACACGCGGCATCTGAGGCACTTGGAGGTGAAGGTAATGAACCGAGTATTTTTGCGCCACGGGCCTGTCCAGTTCATCCGTGATACGGCTGGACAAAAAGAACATCGCGGATATGACCAACGCATGGCCGGCCAGGGAGGATGCAAAGGCGGGCGTCCGTTTGGTCTTGAAATCAGGCAGTGCAGAGAAACGGGGAACGTCGGCGCATGGGTCCGTCGGCGGATCGGGTAAATCCCCAGTTTCGGGACCCTGCTGCAGGCTCCCACGCATCAATCGCAGTTTCATTCAGGCGTAGGCTCGAGCATGCAATCCTCAGACCGTTATAACAGTAGTAGAGGAAGCGCGCCAGACAAATTCCACGTTCGGGCGGGTGTCTACGGACAGGCACTCCGGCTCAAAGGCCGTGTATACATGTGTTCACACGCCAGGGAACAAGTTGTGGAATTTTGGCATAAGTTCGTGATTCCAAGCAACCACACAGTTTAAGTCGACTGGGCACCGAATTGCCGATAGGTCTGTTCTGGAACACGGGAATGCCATAGGAATCCACGGGTTAATCAAAGTCCGCTTCCACCTTTACGAGGTACAGCAATGAGTCAACGAGTTTTCGCAATTCTTCTGGTCGCGTTTGCAGTTGCCGCGGGCGCGAGCTACGTGGTTTACCGCCTGGTGCAAGCTCGGATCGGCCAGGCCGCTGGTCCGGTGACTTCCGAAATTATCGTGGCGGCGCGCACGCTGGAAATTGGCACTCTGGTGAAAGATATCGATTTGAGAAGCGGTCAATGGGTGGGTCCGCTGCCGTCAGGCGTCGTCCTGAAGAAGGAGGACGTGGTCGGCAGGGGCGTCATCTCCGCAATCAATGAAGGGGAGCCGATTTTCGATAACCGGCTGGCGGCCGTCGGCGCGGGCGCTGGGCTTGCGGCAACCATTCCTCCGGGAATGAGAGCGGTTGCGATACGCGTCAATGACGTGGCCGGCGTGGCCGGCTTTGTCGTGTCCGGCCAGCGCGTGGACGTTCTGATTAACGGCACCCCCCCGGGAGGAGCAGCGGCGCAAGGGGCGAAGGCGAAAACCATACTCCAAAACATTGAGGTTCTCTCCGCCGGCACGAACTTCCAGAAGGACGCCGAAGGGAAGCCGGTTCAGGTGCCGGTGGTGAACCTTCTTGTGACCCCCGAGCAGGCAGAGACGCTGAGCATTGCGAGTAATCAAACCACCATCCAGTTAATTCTGCGCAATCCACTGGATACTGAGGCCACAAAAACGCCGGGATCTGCCGTGTCCAATTTATTCGGAGAAGCCAAGCCAGCGCCGACGCCGGGCCGTCCGCGTCCCGTAGCGCCGCCAGTCAAGGCGATGCCCCCAGTCGTAGGCCAACTGCCGCCGTCGTATCTGCTGGTTGAGGTTTTGAATGGGCCAAAGCGCTCCGAATTGAAATTTGATCGCAAGCAGGAAGAGGCGAAGGAGACAGAGCAGAAATGATTTCATGCCAGCTACGAACAGCGCTGATTGCGGTGGTGGTTTTGTCCTTGGCCGGAGCGCAATCTCCGACCGCGCCAGCCGCGGCAGGGCAAGCGGTGGAAGCAGCAGCCGCTCCTCAGGTCCCAAGTCCTCAGCCGCCGGCTCCCCAGCCTGCCGCTCCTCAAACTCCTGCTCCCCAGGCGCAGACTCCGCCCCCAGGCCCGCCGATCCCCGCTGAGGAAGGCGCGGAAACGCCCAACGAATTGGTCGTCACGGTAGGCAAGTCGCTGATCGTAAGCACCGCGCAGCCCATCCAGCGCATTTCAGTGGGATATAACGATGTGGCGGAAGCCACGGCCGTGAGCCCCCACGAAGTCTTGGTTAACGGCAAGGCTCACGGTGAAACCAGCCTGATCGTGTGGGAACAGGGCGGCAACAAGCTCTTCTTCGATCTCAAAGTACAGCCCAACAATTTCGTGAGTGACGCGAGGGTGGACGCTCTTCGGCGTGAGATCAAGAGGGAATTGCCGGGATCGGCGATCAACGTGAGTTTTGACGGCGGCAACGTGTTCCTGCGCGGCACGGTGAAAAACCTGACCAGCGCCGACCGGGCGGTGACGATTGCCAGCACGCTTGGGAAGCCGGTGAATCTGCTGTACGTCACCGTGCCTTCATCGGACCCGCAGATTCTTCTTAAGGTCCGTTTCGCCAGCGTGGACCGCAACGTTGCTACAGACCTGGGGCTGAACGTGGCCAGCACCGGCGCCACGAACACGATTGGTCGTGTCACCACGGGACAGTACACGCCTCCGAATGTGACCACCTCGGGCACCACGAGCACCCTCTCGATTACCGATGCGTTGAACATCTTCATGTTTCGGCCTGATTTGAATCTAGCCGTCCTGCTCAAGGATCTGCAGACCAAAGGGCTGGTGCAGGTTCTGGCGGAGCCGAACGTGCTGGCACTCAACGGCAAACAAGCAAACTTTCTTGCCGGCGGTGAATTCCCATACCCGACGGTACAAGGCGGTGGCCTCGGCGGAGTTGCAGCAGTCACGATTTCGTTTCGTGAGTTCGGAGTGCGAATCAATTTCCTTCCCACTCTCACGCCCAGGGGAACTCTTCACCTGGAGCTGGCGCCGGAGGTTAGCGCCCTGGACTTCGCTAACGGCGTGAGCATTTCCGGGTTCCTCGTCCCGGCAATCACCATACGCAGGGTGCATACCAGCATCGAATTGCAACCTGGCCAGAGTTTCGCGATCGGCGGCCTTATGGATAACCGGCTGACCGAGACGGCGGAAAAACTGATGGGGTTTGGCGACATCCCCATTATCGGAAAACTCTTCCGCTCGCGTTCCTTGACCAAACAGAACACGGAACTGATTATCGTGATCACGCCCGAGCTGGTAAGGCCGATCCCGGCGGGTCAACCAACGCCTCAACTGAACTTTCCGAAGGCATTTCTCCAGGCAAATACAACGCAGCCTGTGCGCACGCCGGGTATGGATGTCACAGGTCCAGTGCCGGTGACTCCGCCAGATGAAGCGGTGCCGGTGGAAGAAATGGTTCAGAGCCTCAAGAAACCGAAGATGGAGGTAGGTGCAGCCGCAACCGGCCTCGACGAGTCGCCAACACAGCCATTCATGCCAATTTTGGGCTTAGCGCCGCCAGCCGTCGGGGCTCCTGCTGCCCCTGCTGCCCCTGCTGCAGCACCGCCGAAGTAAGCGAAGTTTCTTGAGAGAGTGGTTCAGGCCGGATGTGATGTCCGGCCTCCGCCCATGCACGGGACACAAGTCGGCTTTTCAAGGAAGTACATCCCCATTCTGCCGCTGGCGGCTCTGCTCGCCATCCTGATGGTCCGCAGCGAATGCAACGATTGCCGCGTTTTTCAGACAGGCGCGGTCCTGGTGGGACACGGGATGTACGATCCCGCTGCACAAGGTGCGCTCCAACCGGGTCAGCCGTTGCTTCCCTTTTTTCGTGCGCCTTTTTACGGACTGCTCCTCAAGCCGCTACTCCTCTTTGACTTTCGCACCGCCTGGAGAGTTCTCAATGCGCTCGCAGCTTTGTTGTTCTTCGGGCTGACGCAGCATCTCACCGGGGACCGGTTGACACCTCTGTGGGCTCTGGCATGCCCGCTCTTCTGGGTGAATTTCGCGATCGGACAGGATGCGGCGATCATGGCCGCGATCATCATAGGCTCCATGGTCCTTTGGCGAAGCGGCCGCGAGTTTAGCGCCGGAGCGCTGCTGGCCTTGACTCTTCAGAAGCCGACGCTTTTTCTGTTGCTGCCGCTGGCGGTCTGGAAGGGTGGCCGGAAGATGGCGGCGGGCTACATGGTTGCGGCAGTGGTCCTGCTGAGTATTTCAATCGCCGTGGTGGGCCCTGGGGCCGTGCCGGATTATTTTCGCTTGCTCCAGGCTTACCGGGAAGGTCCGATCATGATGCCGACGATCCGCGGGTTCTTCGCCTTTGTTGGAGCGCCAGGCGCCTGGATTTGGGTGGCCGCGATTGCGACTGTGGTGATGGGCGCGGTGATCTGGCGATTGCCGTTTCTCGACGCCGCATCTCTAGCCACCGCCTGTTCGCTCCTGATCAGCCCCTTCAGCTTCCAACACGATCTGGCTTTGCTTGTGGTGCCGGTGTGTCTGGCGCCGAGGCGTATGGTGATGCTGCGGGTGGTGGCTGGCGTACAGATATTGTTAGTTGTACTCCTGAAGCCAGTCCACGCCGTGTTTTTTAACGGGATATTGGCATGCGTGTTCTGCGGGCTATTAGCGGGTAGTAAGCGGTCAGCACGCTCCCCGTCGTTAGCGCACAGCCGGTGAATTGTTGACACTGAAGATTCGCGTCGTCGGGCCGAACTGGCGGATGAGCGACAATGTTCCGTCCTGCTGCAGCGCTTGCACCGTGTTGTTGTAGTCCGGATCTTCGAGGGACCGGTCCCCATCTTCCGCATAGTATTTGATCTGGAACGAACGCAGGATCGCTTTGAATTCAGCCACCTTCTGCGCCGCGGAAAGGAACTCAGGCCCAGTCCATGCCATCGGCTCAGTACGGTAGGGCCGGATAGATAGACGCCCGGTGAAAAGGTAAATCCCGGGGTCAAGCGCACCGCCGATCACGGCGTTGCGCTCTGTATTGCGCGAGATCCAAGAATAAAGCTTTGAGGTTGAGGACCAGTCAGGCGAGTCGACCGCAAACGCAATGGTTTGCTTCGCAGGAGTATATCGAATAAATCTCGCGAGATCGGGGATAAGCGCAAGAGAAAACGCGATGGCCAGAGGCACCCGATATCTCGCTGGTGTGCCGTGGTAGGCACACGCCATCAGTATTGGGAACACCGGAAGAACAAAACGCGCTGGAGGCCACGCGTAAATGAGCACCATGCCAATATAAAGTAGAATCAGGGTAACGATACTTCTAGCGTTGCAGCGAAGCAAACCTGTGAGCGCTGCCAACCAGACGAAGACGCCTATCGCCACGGCAACGAACAGCACTGGTGTTCCGAAACGGAGACTGAAACCAGACAGAGGAATGGCAAAAAGGGAAATCGTATTGGCGAAGACTATCCTGGCCGTCGCTTGTAGGGGGCGCGTGGCAAAGATCGGATTGAATTCCCGAAGGTTGACTGCAGTGTAGTAGGTTTGCGCAGTAGTGGCGTACCCTGGGGCCTCTTGCCATTGCCAGACGGACCACAACGCCATGACGACGAGGATGGGAGCGGAATACAGCAGGGCCTCTCGCCTGCGTCTGGCAATCCATAGAGCCACGGCTCCAGCCGGTAAGAGCACGACGCCAGCAGTCCGCACTTGATAGGTCGCTGTGGCGAGCACGCCGGCCCAAACGACGCGCGACCAGCCACCAGCCTGCCCGAGCTCAAGCCCACAGAGCAGAAACAAGGTAGCCATGAGAAACGTGCCAAACGCGGCTTCGCTTAAGATCAGTGTGCCTGCCATAAAAGACCAGAGCGTTAGCGAAATCATCCCAAGCATCCAGAGCGCCGCCTCGTGTGGGATGCGCATGTGGCGAGTGAGCAGTTTGTACGACAGAAACAGCCAAAGCGCTACGAATATGGTCGACGTGAGCTTCAAGGCTAACAAGTTGCGGGGAAATGGCGGCAAAATGCGCCACAGCGCCGCCAGGATGAGGGGATACAGAACTGGATATTTGGTCTGGGGAGGGCGATCCGGAAGGCTGATGATCCGATATCCCTGCCCCTCGGCCAAGCTCTTCGCAGTGACCAGATAGATCCCATCGTCGTGGAAATAGCCCACCGAGGGGGTACGCACGCCCATCCAATAAAAGGGGATTGCGAAGAAAATTAGAACTAGCGGGAGATACGACCGGGTCTTGTTAGGCCAGGACCGCGTAGTGGGCTTATCGGATGCCATACGTGTTGACGCCAGCATATCACCGCACTGGTGGCGTTCTTTCGCACGAGCCGTTGCGGGTCGGGTCTTTTTGCCATCGTCTACTGCGCCAGAATTAGCCCGTAATAACATGTGATAGACTTCGCTTCTTTGGGCGTCCGGGGAGCTAACGAAAGTCGCGATTGGAAGATCCTTGCCATTAAGGTTTTCGTATGTCTTGTGGGCCTGCTGATCTTCTGGCCACACGACGCCACACTATTCCCCTCAGGCATGAGTGATTACACGCCGCTTGCCGCAGGTGCCAGGCTGGTGGGCTCTTCCGGATTGTATAGTCCAGCCGCGAACCTTACCATGCAGAGGAAACTGACAGGGGAAGAAGACGACGCGCGGCTTTTTACGCGGCTTCCATGGGTGGCGGTTGTCTGGCGGCCTCTAAACCAGCTTTCTTACAAGAGCGCCGCGCATCTCTTTACCGCTCTGATGTTGGTCTGTCTTTTAGGGTTCGTCTGGACGCGGCAGCCTTCGGAGCGCGCAGTTGCGGTGATGTCCATTTGCTGGTCAGTTCCGGCCCTCTCCGCAATTACGATCGGCCAGGACGTACCATTGCTCCTGCTGCTGGTGAGCGCGGGGCAGAGGGTTATTTGTTCATATCCGTTTCTCGCCGGAGCACTCTTCGCGCTGGGCTCCATGAAGTGGCACCTGATCTTATGCGTGCCCGTCGTGCTGATCGTGCAGCGGGAGTGGCGCGTTTTAACTGGTTTTCTTGCAACTGGCGTTTTACTACTGGCGGTCTGCTTTGCCGTCCAGGGCTTGAGCTGGCCGGCGGATTACCTTCGCGTCTTGAGAAGACCAGAAATCGCCAGATATCCCACGATGATGCCGAATCTGACTGGCATCCTTTGGAGGATTCCAAACCGCTTGTACTACGAAATTCCGGCGTCTGTAATCGTGGTCGCATTGTTGATTTGGTCGGTGCGGAAGCGATCGAGTTACGAGGCGATCGCGTTGGCACTCACGGGTAGTTTGCTGATAAGCCGACACGCCTACCCGCAGGACGCGCTGATAATTCTACCGGCTGCTGTGTCGCTCGCAGCGAGCCGACAACCTGTGCGAATCGCGATTGGCAGCGTTCTCCTGCTGCCCATTACCTGGATGTTGGCCTTTTGGGGCAGATGCCTCCTCGTCCTCTCAATGATCGCTGCTCTACTTGAAGCCACTTTCAGACGCTCGGAGACTGTGGCGCCGTCGGCCGGCGATGGAGAGAATGCGGGAGGACAGCAAAGAACGGCTCCGGCCAAACCATGAAGGACTGATCACGAATCCGGCGTTTTGCGTTTACGAACCCGACGTGATGACGATCGAGCGCGGCCGCGCCAACGCCGCCGCTAAATCGAAAAAAAAGGCGAGTATATACGCGCCCAGTGCCATTAAGTAAAGAGACTGAAAGCCGAAGTACATCGAGTTATATTCGAGGAGGCCGCCGCAAACCGCCCCCAAAAGATTGACTGCCATGATTCCAGCGATCTCTCCTCTCGTGGCTAATAGAGTCGAGAAAATAACACCAGAAAAAAACACTGGGCATGTGAGTACAACGACAGTACCAAGTTTTCCCATTGTTCCAGCAGGTAAGCCACCCGATCGGGCGATGTACCATCCGAGTCCGAGGCTCGCACTTAGCAGCAGATACGGGATCGCGGGCCGCCTTACGTTGAGCCAGTGGACGGTACAATTAGCCAGGAAAGCCATGATGAGGATACTCGCAATCACGATGCCGGTAACCTGCCAGGTGTTGCCGAAGGTCAACCCCATTTCCGTTATGCCTTTTGTCTCCACCAGCATGAAGCCCACGCCCAGGCAAAAGAAGGACACATGGCTGAACTGCGGCCGCTGGTTGAAGAAATTGCCTGTGACGAAAACGGATAAAATCAACACCTGACATACCATGAGTAAGTAAGATGTCGGGTAGATCCGCCGGGGCATATAGAAGAAGGGCCAATCGTCCGTCGAAGGATCTGCGTGGATGGCTGGATTCGCAAAATCGGCGGTTATGTCTTGAAAGCCGCTTTGTTCGACTAGTACCGCGGGCGCATGCCAGTCTTTGTCATTGGATCCCATGAAGATCACGGACTTGTCGTAGCCCGCCATTAGGCAGAGCGGTGCGCGACCGTCAAATACGCCTTGCATCATCATATATAGCTTGCGGCCGAGCGCTACGTTTAGGACGGAAAAAGACAACGACAGGGCTCCGTTATCCTTTTTGAGCCGCGCTCGCGCCTCGCGCAGACCCTGAACAGTGTAGACAAATGAATCGAGCCGGACACTGGAAGCCTGGCTCGTGAGTGTATGCGAATCCAATAGTCCGTAAACGATTAGGTCGTAGGCGTTATTTGTGGTTCGCAGGAACGATCGGGCATCGTTGACAATGGCGCGGACTCGTGGATCGCCGTACGGTTTCTCCGGGTGATTGGCTTTGCCTGCCATGAGGATCGCTGGATCGATCTCGATGGCGTCGACATGCACGGCGCCAGACCGGAGAGCTGCTGCGACGTCATTACCGGTTCCTGCCCCGACAATGGCCACGTCCTGCAGCTGCAGGTGGGCATGATATGGAAACTCGTAGTATTGGCGGATGTTCTCAGACTTCGGATCCGTTCTAGGAGGGGAAAAGTCATATATACGCTGGTAATAGTGGCCGGCAGCGCGTATCAGCATCAGGCCATTGTCCGTATTTGTTCCGAATTCCAGTAGTTGGTACGGGGAGTAGAGGCGTTGCCAGAGGGGGCTAACGGGCCAAGCCAGAATGAGGGTGCATGCGACCACTGAACTGATTCCAATAATCAGTGAGGAGGGCTTTCTCGAATGGAACAACAGGAGAAGTAGAAAGCACAACGCGAACCACACCAGTGGTGGGGTCCACAAGAAGCTCGCGAAAAACATCAACAGAACGCCGATCAGACTGCCGAGCAGATTCAATCCATAGGCTCTTAATTTTGTGCGAGCCTCCATCAACCGGCCACATAGCTGCCCGACGGGTATGAAGGCCAATGTCGTGATGAGAAAGACAAGGGCCAACAAAAAATAAGTGGCAACCGTTCCTGACAGGCCGCTGACGTCTATTCCCATGTTCAATTGCTCGCGAAACGGCAGAGCCCGGATATTCTGGAGGCCCCACGTGCCCATTCCGAACCGCAGAACGATCATGAATCCGAACTGCCAGGCCAACAGCGGAATCGTCAGGATTAGCGGAATCTGGTTACGGTTAGCCAGGGCGTATCCGAGCCCAAGACCGACGAAGCAGGACAGGAGACCGAAATTCTTGTAAAACGCAAAGAACTCGAAGACTGTTGCCTGCCACCGGATTACGGCGAGTTCGAGGAGGAGGCTTAGCGCCGCGGATCCCAGAATTGCGACGTCCACATATTTAGGAGGAATCGTACTCAGGAACTCGGATTGTTCATTAGCGCTCGCATCCAGATACGGTTCCGCCTTTTTCAGAAAGTAGCGCACCAGGGCTGTTACGACGACGGCAGCACACACAATTAGAACGCTCACGAGGAACCATCGAACTAAAGGGGTCGGATTTGCTCCCAATCGACCGGGGAGACCTGTCAAGATGGGCGCAACGCAACACCCGGCACACGCGAGAACAAGCAGGCGAACAAATGATCTGACCATTGCGTAGCCTTTCCTCCACCCGACGAGGCTTCTCGATTCATTGTTTCGATTAATGCCGGGATTCCTCGCTCAAAAGGAATATAGAGATGCTACACTACTTTGCCTACAAATCATTGCTGCGGATCGGACCACCTGGGGGCGACCCGCCCGTCGCCTCTAGCTGGCCTGACTGCGTCGTCCGGCCGGTTTGGGGATTGGATGGCGGGTTCAGCTTTTCTCGATACGCCAGCGCGACCAAACCAATCGAAATCCAGCACGCCATTTCAAGAAGAACCGTGATTAACGCGGCTCTCGGCTTCTGTGGTTCCTGGCTGCTCGCCAAATACCACGGAAACCCGCCCGACCAAAGAGTGTAGGCCGCGAAAAGGAACGCGGTGCTCGACACGTAATAGAAAACGATGCTCCCCACGGTCAGAGCGGCGCACCATGGAACAAGCCACGCCAAATACTGCACCCCGAATCCCGGCGCAAAGAATAGAAACAGGAAGGCGATGAAGCCACACTGCAGAAACAGTGGCGCTTTAGCGACTCGCCGTGAATTCATCCAAAATGTAGCTATCAGAATGCTTGCTAAAGCTAGGGGTTTCGCTACACTAGCGTACACTGCAGAGAGTCGTCCGGGCGCCAGCGCCTGGATTAGCCGCGGGAATCCCCAATCCACTGGATTGCTGCTATACCCCAAGACACGATCGGCGATCAGCAGCGGGTCCTGTGCCATGTACGGCATGCCGCCCAGGATCACAATTGCTGCGGCGCCAAGCACAAATTGGGGCCTTCGCCGCACATACGCAAGGATGGCAGGGGCAAATAGAATCGGCACTATTTTGATATTCAACGCCATCCCCAAGGCCGCTCCGGCGAGCCATGCCGGCCTGCCAGCTTCAATCAGATAAATGCACAGGAGAATCAGCATGACCATGATGGGGTCGGTATTGCCGTGAAATCCCGAGATCATGATCGAGGCCGGGGAGAGGGCGACGAGCAACAGCGATAAGAGGCGCGGCCTGGACTTATCCGAAAGGATCTTCCAAACCAGGACCAGGCTGCCAACATCGGCAATTGCACTCGTTAAGCGCAACCAAAACCTCAGCGGCAATCCGGACTGGGTTGCGGCCAAACCCCATAAACGCAGCATCCAGATCATGAACGGCGGGTGGTTGAACCGCTCTGAGCCGTAAACAGTCCCGTGCCAAACCGGCATGGAACCCTGTCGATACAGGTGCAAAACTCCGCCGGATTCTAACTGTCGCAGGTCGGCCTCCCACGTCAAGATGTCATTCGTTCCATACGTCGCTAACGCCAAATCGACCTTAGCCGTAAAGGCAATCACCGCCGCAGTGATCAGGATCACCATCCAGCGTCGATTCATAGCGCCTGATAACATGACCGTTCTTTCACGCCTTTCCAGAGTTTGTTTGCGAATGGTCCGCGCCGCTCAGCCATTGGCCCTCATTCGCCACATGTGAATCACTACAGAGTTGCAGACTGTCCGGAGGAGCCGCTCTCTTTTTGCGCTTCGCCGCGGACAGCGTAGAGAAACCAGAACAACCATGCCGTGCTAGTAAAAACCAGAGCCGACTGGGACGCCGAGGACGACCGCCGCCAGTGCGAGGCCGTCGATGATGCCGAAGCTGAGGAGCGATCGGCCGCGGCTCGCAGACGTGTAAAGGCCCTCAATGATCGCCGGCAAGACGACGATCTCGTCCGTGAACCGGGAATACGGCGCGACCCAAACCGACGCCAATAGCAAACGTGAACCGTGAGTGTCCCAATTCCACTCCTTCGCGTGTTGAGAGAAGTACCAGACTACCCAAAGGCATCCGCAGATCACCGGGACAAACTGTGGCCATGCGGCATGCGGATCGATTGCGATGCGAACGACGGCGCTGAGGCTGGGTATTACCTTGCTTTCGGCGCCTGAGCCGTGACCAAAGGGAGCGGTTGCGTTCTGCTAACGAACCCGGGAGCCGGGCAGGCGTTGATCACGTCGTCGCGGTAAAAAAAGGCGGCTCGACGAAGCTCCATTGATCCTCCCCGACGTAAATGATTTTGCTACCCTGCGGCTCAAAAGCGAACGGAACCTCGACAGCGTCCCTCATTGCGTTACGCAACGCCGGCTGGTTGTGCGGCTCGCAGAAAAACAGCAAGAATCCGCCGCCCCCCGCGCCCAGTAGCTTTCCTCCGAGCGCGCCGGCCCCAATCCCGCGTTCGTACAGGTCGTCGATCGCAGCATTCGAGATGGTGCATTCGAGGCTCTTCTTCACTTCCCAGGCTTCGTGCAGCAAATACCCAAATGCATTGAGGTCGGCGCCGCCGGTGAGTACGTCACGCATTAAGGCGGCGATCAGGCAGAGCCTGCGCAACCCTTTGCGATTGGCAGCGGCCCGCCCATTCTGACGCGACAGCACCGAACGAGCGTCACGGGTCTGGCCGGTAAAAAAGAGCAGCAACCTGCGGTTCAACTCACGCCGGGTTTCGGTGGAGCAGATGACAGGGTCCAGGTACACAGCACCATCCGGCATAAACTGCATGAATTGAATGCCGCCATGGGCCGCGATGTACTGATCCTGCTTGCCGATCGGTTCTCTCAGCCGGTCGATCTCGATATCGCACGCCTGCCGCGCCAGGCTATCCGCACTGACGTTCTGGCCTTTCCAGGCGTGGAGCGCCGAAAGCAGGCCTACGGTAAAGCTGCTGGAAGATCCCACTCCGCTTTGCGCGGGCAGGTCGGCGATGGAAACGATCTCGAGACCGCGATCGATGCCCAGAGCTGCCAGGCACTCCCGGACAATGGGATGCTCGATCTCGCTGGCATGGCCGCGAAGCTCGGTTTGCGAGTAGCTGACGCGAAAAGTATTGCCGAACCGTTCCTTGACGACCAGGTACATGTATTTAGCGATGGCCGCTGAGAGGACCGCCCCCGGCTCTTCCGAATAGAACGAGTATAGATCGGAGCCACCGCCCGCAAAGCTAATCCGAAATGGAGTCCGTGTAATGATCATGCCAGGTATGAATCAATGATTTTTAGACCGGAATTCCTATGTCGTAAAAGCGCTGGTGAGTCGTTAAGCCGAGCCAGTTCTTGGGCAAGGCACCCGGCGCCGCGTGTGATTAGGATGCGACTCTGCATACGTAGATTTTTTGCTCTTGGGTGGGAACTGTCAGCTTGGTCCGGAGATTCACGGCGTGGAGCACCAGGGTGTTGCAGAAGGTGAGAAAGCCGAAGATCAACAGCATCAGCCCCGTTACAGCGAGATGGTTTTGCAGGCCGTTCAAAGCGGGTAGCCGGAAACCGAGCCGGACGTAGAGCATGCAAAGAGGCGTACACAATGCAACGCCGGTGACGAGGAGTGCGCCACTAAACGCCATGGCACGGTTATATTCGAACAGCCGCAGCCAGCGGACCGTCGACTGAAGCGAATAACGGTAGAGGGCCTGGACAATACAACCCAAATAAAAGCTCTGTAGGCCAAGAACCGAGAGGGTAAGGCCCAACATCATCCAGTTCATCGAAAGCGCAATTGGTCCGAGTGAGACCGGACCGAATGTGGCGGGAATTGCAAGCAGGATTCCGAGAACTAGGAAAACGAGCCCGGGCCGTAGGAGGAAAAAGTCGGTGCCATACAGAAACATGGCTTTCAGATTGATCCAGCCGGCACGCCAAGGCTCGAGCCAGCCGTTGCGCTTCATGTGGCTAATCCGACCATCCGGCTCTTTCAGGAACCTTACGGGCACCTCGACGGTTCTCAGCCGCAGACACACGGACTTGAGGACCATTTCTGACGCGTATTCCCAGGATTGCGACTCCAACCGGATGCGCTCCAAAGCGTCCTTCGTCATGCCGCGCATGCCGCAGTGAATGTCGGAGAACCGGGTGCCGTACAGGAAGTTCAGGATGCGCGTGGTCACGGGAGTTCCGAAGTAACGATGGAGTGCCGGCATCGACTTCGGCTCGATGTATCCCTTAAAACGTGAGCCCATGATGAATTCATAACCGGCCCGAAACTTTTCAAGGAACTCGCCAATCTCCCGAAAATCGTATGTGCAATCTGCGTCGCCCATCAGCACGTAGTTGCCACGGACGAAAGGGATAGCATCGATGTAAGCGCGCCCCAAGCCCCGTTTGAGCGTCTTCACCACACGCGCTCCATGAGCCAGGGCAATTTCGGCGGTATCATCGGCGGAACTGTCTACGATGATGATCTCAGCGGTGACGCCTACCTTCTGAATGCCGCGCTTACACCAGTCGAGAAAAACGGCGATAGTCAACCGTTCATTTAACGTAGGGATCAGTATGGAGAGTTCTGGATTGGGAACGTCATCCTCAGGAACGTAAAGCTGCGCCTCGGACGCTGCTGAGGTGTATGGCGAGTATGTCTCGATGGGCTTGCTCAAAGACACCGCCGCCCCCTCATCGTGAACCAAGCGCATATATATGTGCCTTTTAAGCAACTAGGAGGCCAAAATTTGCGCTATGGATTCAGTGACTTACAGAAAGCAATAATCACGGCTTTGGATCCGCAGTAAACACCAGTTTACAGGTCCGTACCCTACACGCGACGGTGGGCGACCTAATTCGAAAAACCGAGCGATGTCGAAGCAATCGTTGTCGATCAAATCCGCGTCCGCAGCTACATGACCTGGGGTATCTCCTGCTTCAATTCCGAGCCAGCCTCGCGGACGGCGTACAAAAACCAGAACAACCATGCTGTGCTAGTCCAGATGTAAAAACCAGAGCCGACTGGGACGCCGAGGACGACCGCCGCCAGTGCGAGGCCGTCGATGATGCCGAAGCTGAGGAGCGATCGGCCGCGGCTCGCAGACGTGTAAAGGCCCTGCATAATCGCCGGCAAGACGACGATCTCGTCCGTGAACCAGGAATACGGCGCGACCCAAACCGACGCCAATAGCAAACGTGAACCGTGGGTGTCCCAATTCCACTCCTTCGCGTGCTGAGAGAAGTACCAGACTGCCCAAAGGCATCCGCAGATCACCGGGACAAACTGGGGCCATGCGGCCTGCGGATCGATTGCGATGCGAACGACGGCGCTGAGGCTGGGTATTACCTTGCTTTCGGCGCCGGCCTGGCTCAGCACAGGGAGATAGTGCGAGATGGCCGAGGGATCGAAGTACATCACAGGAATTAGAGTGCAGGCGATGGCGGCCGTGACACCGAGCAGCACAGGGTAGGTCCGGCGGTTGAAAACCCAAAGAAGCAGAACCAGTCCGAACAAAACGAACAGATGTGGTTTGATGGCAGCCAATGCCAGGCATGCACCAGCCGCGAACGGCATGGTCCGATGAAAACGCAAGAACAGCACGAGTCCCAGAAGTGCGAACACGGACGTCTGGCCTAACGGGAGACAAGCGACGGTAGGCGCGAAGATGTAGCCGAACAGGTGAAGCCGGTCCGGGGGGCGGCCGTGGATGGACCACAGCAACCGGACCGATGCCATGATAGCGGCGACAAGCAGGATCGACCAGAGAACCACTCCCAGTTTGGCCGGGACAAGACCCAGGGGAAGGGCCAGAACGAGCGCGAATGGGGGATTCCGCATGAGGAGGGGCTTGGATTCGCGGAACCCGGCGGACTTCTCAAGCTCGTAGACCGCCGCCGGATCGTAAGGATTGGAATGCCGGATAAGCAGCTGGCCCGCCGCCCAATAGGAAATGAAATCCTTATTGCCGGCGTTCTCCGACCCGGCAATCACCAAGGAGAGTATGGAGATGCCAACGGCGAAGAGTGCGGCGGCAATCAGCGCGCGGACGAGGTTACGTCTGTTTATCGCTGGCACCGACGCCTATTTACCACTTTGTCATCGCCGGTAAGTGGGCACCTGTCGCCGGTCACTTTCGGCCTGCTGCCTGGCATCTCCGCCGCGCTCCGGCAGGACGATCGCCCGTACGACATCCTCCGGATTCCTGGCTAGATTCATCGTATCCGCGACGACGTATAACGGGCGGCCTTTTGCTTCTTCGTAAATTCGGGCTACGTAATCACCGAGCAGGCCGACAGCCATTAGGGTCGCTCCCGAAAACACCACTTGCAGGCACACCAGCGAAGTCCAGCCGGGAACCGTCGTTTTCGTTATCAGCGCCGAATACGCGCTGTAAGCAAAGTATGCGACTCCCGCGATAGCCATTAGGAGACCAAAGGGAAGGCTCAAGCGAAGAGGGAGGGCGGAGAATGACGTAACCGCGGTCCAGGCGAACCGAAGCATCTTCACAAAGGAATACTTGGTGACTCCGCCGGCTCGCGCGCCACGATCGAAAGGCACAATCGCCTCTTTAAGCCCCAGCCATGCGACTAGGCCGCGCATGAACCGGTGCTGCTCGCGAAACCTTCGAATGGCCACCAGCGCCGCGCGGCTGAACAGGCGAAAGTCCCCCACTTCCGGTACCACGCGCTGGTCCACCATGCGCCGCATGATCCAGTAAAAGATCGCTGCCGTAGCCCGCTTGACTATGCCGTCTCCGTGGCGGACGACTCTTTGCGCTGAAACCACGTCATAGCCTTGGCGGTACAAGTCGACCATCTTCGGCAGGAGTTCCGGGGGGTCTTGCAGGTCCGCATCCATCACCACCACGGCGTCGCCATTTGCGAAATCCAGACCCGCGGTGATGGCTGCCTGATGGCCAAAATTGCGGCTGAAGCCCAGAATCTTCACTCGCGGATCGGAGCTCGCCACGCTGCGCAGAAACCGCAGAGAATCATCGTTGCTGCCGTCATTGACGAACAGGAGTTCGTACTCAGCGTCTATTTGGGAAAGGACCTGGGTCAGCGCCTGGAATAGCCTCGGCAGGCTTTCGGCCTCGTTGTAGACAGGGATGACAATGGACAACAGCATAAGGCCAGTCCCTCAGCGCTCGCCCAATCATAACAGCATTCTCCTTTGCCTCGATACGGCCCGGCACTTATCGTTTTCGGCTGAAGAATGCATACTGCCCACCGAAAGGGATCGACGCCAGGGCCGTTTCGAGCCCCGGCGCCTTGTCAAACAACTTCTCCGGCAGGTAAAGAAAGTAAGCCAGGTCAACCGTTTCGAATTTGCTGAAATTCAGGTAACGCCTGGCTTGGCGGGAAGTAAGTAAACGGGCGTCCCGGTCTACCGGCGCCCGCTTCACGATTAATTGAGTGACGGGATTGAATGGGTTGTGCTCGATCATGCAGAACACTCCCCCGGCCCGCAGCACTCGGGAAACCTCACGCGTGAGGGGTATCCGGCTCTCCTCCGGGACATGATGAAAGACGCAAACGGCGGTCACAAAATCGAAGGTGGCATCGGGGAACGGAAGCACATCGGGCGATGGCTGGTGATGCACTTCCACCGACGCCGAACTCGCCATCTGCTTAGAAGGGTCGCAGCCGACGGCGCGCGCAAAGCTCGACCGGCCGAGTGCGAGCAATTCTCCTTTGCCGCATCCCACGTCCAGCCACGCGGAATTCGCCGCCGGAAATCGATGCCTTTCCAGAAACCGCTGGATCAGGATCCATTTGCGGCGGTGAAAGAAATCGCTGGATTGTGTGAACCGGTCGCGCAGGGGATCGCGCAAAAGGGCATCGTAGTCGCTGGCGTACCGGTCAAATTCAGCAGGCATATTTCACATGGAGGTTGTGCCTACTTGCACCTTAACATGTACCCGGCTGGAATTTGTGACCGCAAGCGTGGAGTTCAAGCCGGCTCTTTGGCCTCGCGTTTTATGAATATGCCGTGCCCGTTGAGATTGTGGACAAAGATGCGGTCGTTCAGCAACACGAGTTCATTGACCAGCCGCGTCACGCCCTCGCAGCCGTAGGTTCCATAATCGTTGAACACAACCATGCCTCCCGGAATGAGTCGTGGCCATAACCAGTCCAGCGCATCTTTGGTTGACTGGTAGACCTTGACATCGAGATGAAGCGAAGCGGAATTGCATGTCGCTAAGCGCGGGCGCCGGTTTCATCGGGGAAAATCCCGGCGAGGACCTCCACGTTGAACACGTTCATGCGATGCACCAGTGCTTCGACGTCGGCCTTGACGGCACGATATTCGCCTCCCTTGTAGCGCGTGTCCATCGCCCCAGCCTTCACTACACCCTGAAACGTATCGCAGAGGTACACACGTTCGGCAGTGCCACATAGGTCAGCAGCTTTGGCGATAATGCATCCGCTGCCACCCCGCCACGCGCCCACCTCGAGCAATGCTCCCCGCCCGAGCTTTTGAGACTGGCGAACGAGTATCCACAACTCATAACATCGCAAGGGGTCAAGCAGTGTATTTCCCTCTACCGTCCCCATAGCGATCTGAAAGTAGGTATCGCTCAGCCATGGAGAATAAGTGGAATTCGAGGGCAGTATCGGTGCATGGCGGATATTTTCCGCTAACGGGGGCAGTTCTCCGGTCATCTGGACGACGGAGCCCGCGGCCTCGCGGATGAGGGTGGAGATCCATTGCTGCATGCCTCAGGATACGCCAGGCCGCGACGGCTCTATGGTGGCGCGTGTTGCCGCTGCGTGAGTTGACGAGCGCGGCCAAGAAGAAGATCTTGTGGCCGGACGCGTTGCGGAGGATCGAATGCGCTAACGATAGCGGTCTCAATTAAGCATTGCGTCAACTCGCGTGAAAAACCGTTATGTTTTTGCGCAATCGGCCGCCATGGCGTGGGCGTGCGTCGCTGAACAAAACGTATGGCTTGGGATTGCTCCGCGGAGGAGTCAGTATACGCCATTGGGCGAAAAGGGGGGTGTTGGGTGCTCCAATGCCGCCGTCGTCCGGATCATGAATTCCGTCACCTGGTACTCATCGATTTGATAGATTAGAGACTTCAACTCGCGCGCCCAGAGTCGTTGTTAACACGAAGCCAGTATAGAACGACCGCGATGATTTGAAATTCGCTGCATGACCAGGGCGCAGTTTTCGGCAGGGGCAGGATCAAGTCCGCCCCACTGCCCGCAGATAACGAGAGTCGTGTGGACTGAATCGTGGAGAGGGAATATCCGTAAGAGCATATTCCAGGATTCTCTGTTCCCTATCCAGACAGTTGGGACATAGAACGTTGCGCTCCTGAAGCCAGTAAGCCTTGCCTTGTAGCCTGCGTGCCGCAGCCATCGCCAGAGCAACCTGGTCTTTATTCATCCAGCCACTCAGTTCCTCGCTTCCGTCTCTGCGAACAGTTTTCACTTGATATTCGCTACCGTGATTGTGCTCCATTTGTATCTTTCTCGCTTGCCTAGCTGATCGAAATCAGCTTGTCCATACGCGTTTCGACTTCCATTGTGCGTAAGGTGCCTGCTCCTGCTGGGGTCAGTCTTGCCCAAGGAAGGTAATTCGCAGTCCACCATCGCTAAGTCAGCCTCTGCCGGCTGCCAGACGACGCTGTGTGAAACCCCTCATCTTTACCGCCACGTCCACCAGCGAAACCGTCCAAGTCATTCCGTGAATGCATCGCCGGGCATGCCCGGCCCTTTCGTCAGATAGACCGCAGTCGATCTAGCTTGCGTGCTCGGAGGTGAAATGGGCGAACGAGATCGCAAGTGTGAAAGCACCATCGCGCCAGCCGTCTGGGCAAGGCTCTGGCGCATCTCCAAGAGGACGAAAATCACGTCAGGCAGGCGAAACCCACCGTCACCAACAGGAGCACCTGTGGCGGAAGCGTGCCCTACGGAGCTACCCGACTTCCACGGTCATACGGCCCTCTCCCACTCCCGGACCGGCCACCATCCTTATAGATGATGTTGGGGCCGCCGCCAACGCCGGGTCTCTGGCCGTCCGGCTAGCCAGCCCGAACGGCTTCTCGGCCTGCCAGTTCGTTAGACCAAAAGCGCGCAGCGGCTGAAATCAGATACAACAGATCGGTTGACTTCGCAGACACTCCGCAGTGTTCGACGATCAACACCGGAGCCAAGGGATCACCACCGTTCTTTCCGGGCCAGAGCGCAGGATCGTGCGCATACAGGCGCTGTCAGGTGATCACGAACCGTATCCCGGGCTCGCGAATGATCAGCCTTTTAGAAGCGTCGGCTGGCCCGTTAGTCCCTGCGGCGAGAGGCCACGTCAGTCCGCTGCCTTCACGCTCTCGACCTTGACCGTATCACCGTCAACCGAACCGGTGACTATGACTTTCTGGCCGATGCGCCCTTCGACCTTCGAAGTATCGTCGATTTTCAGCACCTTGTTGTCCATGACAAAGACAGGAGCCGCGCCACCCTTTACGCACTTCGCGGCGCAATCCTTGTGGTCCGCGCTCGCGCCTTTGACCCCACACTTCGAATCGGAGATCCAGCCAGTAAACTCATCGGCCACAGCCGAAACCGCAAATAGCGACAAAACGAGAATCGCGGTCATAATCAGTCTTTGCATAGCGCACCTCCTTATTGGTGATGGAGTCAGCATAGTCCATCCAGCGAGCCGAGGCAATGCTTCGGCCCACAGACTGTGCGTTAGCCTACGCTTCCACTGCCACCCGTCCATCCTGCCTACATTCCCGGTATATTCGAATGCCAAATGTGCGAGAGGAGGGATCCATCAGAAGCTCCGGGCGTTTGTTCTCCATCGGACGCGTCGCCATCCCATCTGCAGACTCGGACTGAGGAATGGACGCACGTCAGGCCGGTTTGCGAAGTGTCGAATGTCGCAGTGCGGGTCTGCGGTTTTTTGGTTGCAAAAAGAATCAAGCTCTGCGCTCGCAGGCTCATTTACCAACATTGCGAACGCGTGAATCTAGCGATCCCCAGCCACGAATTCAGGCGACAACAACTTTCTCCAGGTCACAAGCACCCGCCCTGGTCCGCTTTTGGCGGCTACCCCACATGTCAGGCTTCGGTGCGGCGGGAGTTCCTACCATTGAAGCTTCACCAGGGGACCATGTGCCGCGACCGCCACGATCGTAGGTGATGGTAAGCGGCCAACCCGTTTATTCGCGCTTGGGTGGGATTCGCCTTCCGTAGTCCTTCGTAGTTCGGTAGTTAGCCTACAACTACTTGCAATCGTCGTATCCTCCAACGACATCATTGTACTCGTCACCGTTAGCCGCTATTCTAAGTGCGCGAATCGGAGTGTTTCATGGACCCTGTTGCCCTGGTCATTGGGGTCAGTTTCATTCTGCTGACTGCGGGTTTCACGCTGGTTTTGGCAAAACTCATCGCGCAGGGCCGAAATGCGGTGCCGCCGGATGACTCAGTATTTCGTCCCCCTAGGCGCACATTCATTGGAGTGACGATACTGCTATGAAACGCCTTCTCCTCCTTTTTTTATTGGTGCCCCTGGCGGCCCCACAAAATGCCGGGAGAGCAAAGCGCCTGGAATGGGTTGCCTGGAACCCGGTGCAACACGTTCTTTATTGGGAGGTAAGTGAGGGCCACTACGACGTCCACGGGCAATACGAACCGGAAGGCAGTATTGGTAAGTACTCCATTGATCCAACCCGGGCCATTATGCAACATGCAGGTGACGCTCGTAGCTTTACGGCTGAAGAGGGCGATCGGCTGCACGAGCGGCTGGATGCGCTTGCGCATTACACTATGTCGAGCACACTGTGGTGGGATGGAGACAACGGGAAACCTGTTATAGTACCCCAGCAGGTTATGTCAGGCTCGCCAAAGTTGGGGGCGGACAAACTCAACAGTCCCCGTCCCACTGGCACCACCGGGCGCCAGGATTAGTGAACACGCACAACTGCGTCTGAACGACCGGCCCCACGCATTACGATTTCGCCGGCGTGCGCGATCAGTGCGTACGCCAGTTTCCTGAGCCGCGACATGCCGCCCTTGGCATCCAACCGCCAGGCCGCCCGCATGGCGAACTTCACCTGGTCCTTCTGATCTTTCGGCAAGTGGTCCATCACGTTGCGCAGTTTGTGGGCGCGACACCTCTGCACGGGATGCTGATCGCCAAAGACCGCGTTGATCGCCGTGCGCAACGCCTTCGAGCCGTCGATCACAAACAATCGCTTTTGATCCGGATTCACCCCGCGAGCCACCAGATCTTCCAACAGTTCTTTGGCCACGGTGGCATTTTCCGTCGCCCCTTTACCTACAGATTCCCCGGACGAGGTTTATTAAAGAATCAGGCTGAACCGCCGCTCAACTTTCAACTACACTCGGGAAACCTTCCGGACCGCTCGTGCGGATGCAAGGCGGCGTCAAATGCCAGCGATGGGCAGGACACTTAGCGCTTCAAAGTCGCGCACTTAACGATCACGTCGATAGTCGTCACGATCACGATCCCGGTCATGGCCGTGCCGATAGTGTCCACGCTTCCAATACGCATGAGAGGACCGCGCGGCTAAATACGTTGCCCGCACAGCGAAGCCTGTCAAAGTAGGTGGCCGTCCATTCAACTCGAGTTAACACGCGACAGCCTGGAACGCGTGACAGTCTGGCGCATCTGGGTGACAAGGTTAGCTATCCGTTAACATGGACCGATGCGGCCTTATGTGAATAAACGAGTTAAATACCGGCTCCCGATGGCAGCGTGGTTGCATATGAATCAGGCTATGTTGGCTTGGGCCGGATCAGCCGTCTCAGCGCGATTCTATACCTCGAAACGAATGCAGGCGCGGCCGAGATAGATCTCGTCCCCTTTGTTGAGACGCTCCCCACGTTTTCCGCCAGGCGGTATCTCGATGGAGCGGCCGTCACGAAAGATGCGTGTACCGTATTCGCTGCCATCATCACAGATGCGATAGTCGCCGACCGCTGCATCGAAGCGGATGTGGGCGTGCCCGCGTGAAACGGTCGCGTTGGCTTCGTCTGCGCCTTCTTCGAAGACGATGTCATTTCGGCGAATGACGCGCTGGCGGAAGTCGGTGAGTTCCGGCAACCGGCCGATGTTCGTGCGGGACTTGTCCAGCACGAAGGACTCATGGTTCGCTTTGCCCCGAACCACCACACCTCGGGCGGGCCCAGGCGTGCCTTTTGCTGGAGGCCTAGAGGGTACACTGCGGATTTCGTAATGGATCTCAAAGTTCTTTGGCCCGGCTTCAACGGTTTCGATATCCAGCGAAAATCCGGCTGGGAGGCCGCATCCCGCGCCGGCCAGGCACTCGCGAACGTCGTATTCGAGCCGGCGGTTCTGGCCAAACGCGCCTTCGAGGATCTGTCGACCGTCGGCGTCCGCCGAGACAAGGCGGACCAGCAGATGGTTGTAGGGGAAAACATGCTTGCCCCGGCGTACTGTCTGGATTTTGCTTTCGACTTCTTCGACGATGGCCCGGTGCAGGAGCAGCAATTCATCAGATTGCGCCGGTCCGAAAGCCTTCTGCGTCAATTTGCGAAACTCGCGTTCGATGGCCTTTTCCACTTCGGAAAAGAAACTCATGGCTGACGCTCCGCAGCGCCGATCAGGCCAAGGTCCCGCGCGGCCGCCACGATCTCGGTGGCGGCTGTGGCGGGATATGAGCCGCCGTATTGGCCGTTTTCGATCAGAATCGAGAATGCAATTCGCTTCGCAGATTTGGCATACGGCGCAAATCCGATGAACCAGGCGTGCGATGGAGCGCTGGCCAACTCGGCGGTCCCGGTCTTCCCAGCTATGGGCGCGATGGCGCCGGCGGCCCGTTTTCCGGTGCCGCCAGTGACAACTTCTCGCATGAATCGCGCCAGCGTGGCAGCGGCGTCGGGACTGAGCACCCGCTTGGGCTCGACGGTCCGATCGTTGCTATCGTCGAGAATCCAATGGGCAGCCGGCATCATCCCACCGTTCCCTACTGTCGCGGCGACGCGCGCCATCTGGAGTGGCGACGCCACCACTTGACCCTGTCCGTACGACGACTGGGTTAGCGATTTCCGGAGCTGTTCCGGGGTATTCGGCGCGGCCACCGCGATTCCCAGCAGGCTTGCGGTTTCGAACAGAGGCTCGGCGCCGACGTCATACGTTCCGAGCTGTGCAAAATAAGCATTGCAGGAAACGACGATGCCGCGTTCCATATCGAGCGTCCCGTGAGGGATCTTGTCGAGAACGTCGTCTCGAATCGGGCGATTCGAGCCGCGAATGTAATTACCGACGCGCCCGTCCGGCAGTCGAATGCAGGAATATTGCGAGCGCTCGAGCGCCGGATCTTTGCGCAGAGCGGCTATGGCGGTGACCACTTTGAATGTGGAACCAGGAGAGTAGAGACCGTAGCGCGCGCGATCGAGATAAGGATTCGGGCTGCCGCTCGGCGGCCCCGCTTGCGCCTCATCTCCTGTGCTGATGGGCGGGAGCGGGTAGCTTACGGACGCTAGCAGTTCACCGGTAGCCGGGTCGAGCACAACCAGCGCACCTTTTTCTTGCCCGGCCTGACGCAGTTGCTGCTGGAGGATTTGCGCGGCGCGGACCTCGAAACGCACGTCGATGGACATATGCACATCGCGCGGGCGGTCGAGCACACGGCGGACCGCGGGATCGTCGGGCTCGTAGCGGTGACGCAGCAGAGGAACCAGCTCCCGGTAGTCGTAACGAATCATGCGCTCGGTGGCGCCCGTCTTCCGGTTCCTCACTTCGGCTAATGTGGGCCGGTCGTCATATCCGCGCAAACGGGCGGCGGAGTCGCGTTCCACGAATGAAGTGTTGCTGGCGCCCCAGCGCAGGCGCGTGCGGAAATCGCCGAGGAGATCGAATGTGAGGCCTCCGAACGGGTAATGGCGGCTTTCGGTGCGCGAGCAGGCGCGATCGATGTCTACTCCTAGGCGTGCGTAATCGGTGCGGTGCGCTTCAAGTTCATCCCATCGGCTGGTTGCGAGCGGCAGTCCGTGGCGATCGTAAATGGTGCCTTTCGGGATCTCGCGCATGATTTCGACAAAGCGGGGATTGTACTGGTAGCGCCGCGCCCCATCGGCCTGAACCACCAGGGTGCCGACGCCCATGACAGTGGTGCTGCGCAAAACCTGGACGTAAGCCGCTTTGGCAACAATTACTGCGGCCAGCGTGGCTAGAACGAGTCCCATGGTTTTCACTGGCGCACGAAACGGCGCGTTGCGCTCAGGCTTTGCGGCGGCCCGAGAGATCGATAGAAGGATCGCCAAGACCAAAAAATTGGCTAGCATCGAGCTGCGGCCGTAACTCAGAAACGGAGTAACAACGCCAGATAGCGGCAGAACGCCGAGTGCTCCGCCGCCGATCAGGAGAATCTGCAGGGCGGTGGCGGCAGCAAGGCCTGTGCCAAGAAAGAACTCGTAGTCGCCTTCGGCTCGCAGTGCGATGCGGAAAGACCGGTAGAGGATGATCGCGTACAGCGCGAAGACTGCGAGCAGGCCCAGAAAACCCCATTCTTCGCCGAGAGCGGAAAGCACGAGATCGGTATGAGCGGCCGGCACGAGCGCCGGATCGCCGAGCCCTATGCCTGTGCCGAATGCGCCGCCAGTAGCGAATGCCCATAGAGACTGGGCGAGCTGATCGCCGCCATGCGCCACATTGTTCCAAGGCGAACGCCACATAGAGACGCGCGCGGCGACGGTGTGAGGAATGCCGATCCAGTAACCGATGCCAAAGCCTGCCACCAGAACCGCCAGACCCGTAAACACCATCACCGTGCCAGAGCGCGCAATGGCATAGAGCCCGAGGAAAAGACACGTGAAGACCAGCGCCGGTCCAAGATCTCTTTGCAAGAAGAAAAACAGCAGCGACAAACCGACGCAAACGAGCACTGGCACGGTGTACTCGAGGGGTGGGAGGTCCACCTTTTCGGAAAGCCAGACTAGCTTCGGCCGCGTTTCGCGAGCGTGGCGCAAAATATCCCAGCGCTCGGCAAAGTAACCAGCCAGGAAAAGTACCAGCAGAATTCGGATGAGTTCGACCGGCTGGAAACCAAACAGGTTGACCTTGGCATCACTGACACCAGGGCCGTACCCAAACACGATGAGCAGAAACGAAAGCACGAAGCTGCCCAGCAGCGGAACGAAGCTCAGCTTACCGAACGCACGTGTATAATCTACGAAACTAAGTAGCGCCAACAGAACGCAGCCGCCGATCACGCCCTGAGCGAAGCCGGTAAAGATCATGCTGTCGCGTACCGGATCGCGCAAGCTCACCATAAGGATGAGGCCCACGCCCGTTAGCAGAAAGACCGGCAATAGCAGGGCGTGGTCGCCCGTGAATGCGCGCACGCGCCACCACACGTAGACTGCAAAATAGGCCAAAACGAAAAGCGCCGACCAAAGGAAAAACTCCCGCTCGAACTGTGCCGGCCGCCTCACGACAAAACGCGGCTTCAGAAAACGGAACTGCTCCGAGGTCAAAAGCACAAGGGAGCGTTCACCGCCATCGGTTTCAGGCAATTGATCGAGCCTTGCCTTGAAGCTGGTGAGGCCGCGAGCGCCGCTAATCTCAGATTCAGTCACGCGGATACGAGCGAGCGCACCTACGTTCGGTAGTTTGCCGCTTGCGTTGTAGATGTTGCGAGCGACGAACTCACGCTCAGCAGGACCGCTAACGATACCCAGGAACGGCAGGAGGTCTTCCCGCGTCGACAGATCGTTCAGGTCCAGCAGTTGTCTGGTTGCGAGGCCCTGCTCAATTTCACCGAAGGCCCGCGTTTTCGCCTTGAACACCAGAAACAGCCCGCTGGCAATTAGTATCGAGACAGCAACGAGCCAGAGGAATTCGCTCGCCGACCACACGCGCGTGCGCGACGGGCTGTAGACGGACTGCGCGCGTTCCGCTGCTTTGCTGCGGGTTACGGCCATCGCCAGAAGCCACCCTGTAAACGCCGGAGCCGGTACTCGACGGCGGAAAGCGCCCCCTGCAGGCGCGCAATGCTGGCATTTGCGCTCCCGTAAGGCGCGATCTCCTGATATAACCGGAGCGCTCGATTGTAATCGTCCTGCGCTTTCTGAACCTCATCTTTTTCCTGCGGCAGACCCTGTATCTTGCGCGAATCGTACCAGAGCCGGTCGGCGCGCTCGCGGTACCCGTCGGCGAGCTGGCTCTTTTCGCGATTGCCCAGCGGATACCCCAGGCGCTCGGCCTCCTGGAGTGCGGCGTAGGCCTTGTCGATATCTTTGAAGCCGTACACATAAAGGCGAGCGAGACCGAGTTGGGGATCCGGCGACTTCGGCATCAACTGCTGCGCCTCATTGAATTTCTCTGCCGACTGGTTCAGCATGACGCCGTTACGCCGCGAGGTGCCGACGATCCGCGCGATTTGGCCCTCGCAGAGCCTTAGCTTTGCGCGCACGGAATTATCGCCAGGATCGAGCATGAGAGCGTCGGCGAGATAGGAGCGAGCCTGCTCCCATTCCTTCTGGAAGACAGGTTGAGCATCGTTGTTCCGATATGTGGTGATCACGTGGTCAGACACGGACACGAGCTTCTGCTTTACGGCTCGCCTGGACCCGTAGAGGAACGGAGAGGCAGGACGGCCCTTGGAAAGTTCTGTCCACTGTTGCCAGATCCGTTCCGGATTGGTCAAAGTTTCTGCCTTGATCTGATCTTCCAGTTGCTGGCCGTGCTTCCAAAGCAAGTATGTGGAAGCGGTCTCGTAGCCTGCGTAAATAACGACGACCAGGAATAGCGATCCAAGTGTCCGCAGCACGATTTTGCTGAATTTGTGGTTTGCTTTTGCTACAGGCAACGCTAGCGGCACGGCCGCGGCCGACTGGGCGGGTGTGACGGTTCGCCGCGTGCTGTCGTCGACCGAAGATGCGGCCCCCGAGGTTGTCCGCCTCGTGCTGTCGTCTGGCGCGGAATCGGGTGCGAAAGTGCGCCGCGTGTTCTCCAGCCCGTTTTCTTCTTCCGCCAAAGCTTTTCCGCCGCCGTGGAAACCGATCAGATCGGCTGCGAAATCCGCCGCGGATTGGTAGCGCCGCTCGGGTTCAGCGGCCATCGATTTGATGAGGATTCTTCGCAACGGCTCGGGACAGGGCTCCGGCGCTGGAGGCGGCGGAATACGAGAGCGGATCATGCGTTCCAGGCGCTCGGTCGTGGCCGCCTGGTACGGCTGCTGCCCGGTAATCATCTCGTAAACGACCACGCCGACCGACCACAGGTCGGACATCCGGTCCACCTCGCCAGTATCGAGGCGTTCCGGCGAGGCGTATTGCACGCTGCCGAATTCGTTGCGGGTCAGCCGTCGCGAAAGCGAGAGAGCTTTGGCAATGCCGAAATCAAGCAAGCGCACGCGTCCCTGCTGGTCAATGCGAATGTTGCGCGGCTTGATGTCGCCGTGGACGATGCCGCTGTACGCTTTGCCATCGATGGTGGTTTGCAAGCTATGCGCGTGCTCCAGCGTTTCGCAGATGGCGATGCCGATCTCGACTGCTTGCGCGACAGGCATGGGCCCGCGGCGGATGATTTCCGCGAGATCCTGGCCCTCGATGTACTCCATCGCAACGTAGAAGTGATCGTCAACGTCGCCCGTGCCGTAGATCTGGACCACACGTGAATCGACGGCGGCCAGCCGAGCCTGGAGAGTGGAGCCGCGGCGCTCCGCTTCAATGCTGTCGAGCGTATCGGCATCGGAGCCGTGTTCGATGAGCTTGAGAGCGATGGTCCGCTCTGTCTCCTCTTCACGGCCAAGGTAGACGTCAGCCATGCCGCCGCGCGCTAGCTTGCGGACAATTTCGAAAGAGCCGATTTTGCGGTTGACCGGAATCACGGGCGTCGCCTGCGTTGCTTGGAAACGCCGCGGGCCGCTTCCGGAGGTGTACGGCCGAGCGGTTCGCCGCTCAGGAAAAAATTGAATTTGAGGATGGGGCTGCCATCCATGCCGGGCGGAATGATGATACCCTGGGCGCCGTTTTCGGCAAACGTATTGCCAATGAAAACAGGACGAGCGGGGTTCGAGACCAACACGCCTGGCTGGAGTTCACGCTGGTTGCGGCCGTTATGCACGATGTCATTGTGAGATAACCAGGGTGTCGAAGCGCCGGAAATCACGATACCGCTATTCAGGCTGTTATGGATAGAGTTGGCGCGGAGGGTCGGACGAGATTTCCCGCGAATCTCGATGCCGGTTCCGGCGCCGGCGATTTCCGAATCGTCAATCTCGACATCGGAATCCGCCAGGAGAATACCAACTGCCAGAGGCAACTTTTCATCCGCCAGAACGCGCACTCCGGTGATACGGCCGCTCTTGACTTTCTCGGCGATGATCGCAATAGGAGGACCCACGTAGGAAGGCGCTGCGCGAATGATAGCTGCCTCGGGCACACGGCTCGTGAGATGGATTCCCTCTCGCAACCGGACCTGCTCGCGGTACTCACCGCCAAGCAGTTCGATAGTGTCGCCGGATCGAGCTAGCGAGAGCGCATCATTGATGGCTGTGAACTGCGCGCCTTCTGAGGTTCCCACAATCAGCACACGGGCGGCGGAAGCCGGGGATGAAACGGCGGCGGAATTCAGCCATCCGAAACGCAATTGCAGCGCGGCTACGAGCAGCACGCCGGCAATGAATCCGCAGACAGACATGGCTGCGCGGCCTGTGAATGGGTTGTAAGCCTCGTTATCTGCCGAGGGCGCTACGCCTGCCTGAGCGGAGAACAGTGGCCCTTCGACGAGCACAACGGAGACATTGTCCTTGCCTCCGGCGCGGTTGGCGGCTGAGATGAGGTCGTGGACGGCAACCTCGGGACTGCCGGCCGCGCGTTCCACCGTGCGCAAAAGTTCCGCAGATGTCACCTGATCGCTGAGCCCGTCGCTGCAGACGAGCAGCGCGCTGTCGTCTTCGAAAGGGACGCGGATCAACTCGATGAATTCGGGATCGTCGGGCGTGTGCTCTTCTGTGCCGGCGTCGCGGTACACCTCGTTGCGCCGCGGGTGGCGCATGGCTTCGGCCTCGGAGAGGTCACTGCGGTCCTCACGCTCGCCGACGGGGGAATGATCGTGAGTGATCTTCTGGATCCGGCCGCCCCGGATCTTGTACAACCTCGAATCTCCCACGTGCCCGATGACGGCCGACCCGTCTTCGACCACTGTCACCGTGAGGACGCAAGCCATTCCGTTCCACTCAGCATTTGTTCGCGCAAGACGAAAGATCTCATTATTGGCAACGGTGATGGCCTCGCGGATGCGCTCGCCGGCGCTGCCGGTCTCGCGCTCGAGACGGCTCCGGACCATGCTCAGGGCAACGTCCGCGGCTTTTTCGCCGGCGGCATGCCCGCCGATTCCATCAATCACAAGAAAGATGCCCCTATCCGCGTCCAAGTAAAATCGGTCCTCGTTATTGGACCGAACCAGACCCGGATGGGTGTCCCCCGCGCACCGCAGCTTCGTCCTGGAGACCATCAATTCTATTTTCGTTGAGTCCTGAAAATATTCAGCCAGGCCAGGCCACCGGCCACCACGAGCAGGGCGGAGATAAAGAAGTACCGCGCTACGTAGAGCGTTCTCATTTGGCCTCCGTCGCCTGAAAATCCAGGAAGACCACGTCAGCCAGGCCGATTCGCGCGCGTGACGGAAGATCTACTTCCAGATTCTTGTCCTTCCTTTCGCTCTCGACATAGTCGATGCTGCTCGGAATCTTCTGGCCATCGACAGTCGTGCCGAGGCGGCTCAAGTCTTTCAGGAAAAATTTTCTGGTGGCTGGATCGCGGCGAAGCCGGATGTGCTCGCGGGAGACATCGGGCAGCGTGTGAAGCGTCAGGTCGGTCCAATAGTCGCGTCCGCCGCGGCCGATCACAATCTGGTTTTTCGTCATGCAGTATGTCTGGCGGCCATTGTTGTCCTTATATTCCAGTGTGGCGTACTCTTCGGCTGATGCACCGGGATTCTCCTCGTATTTCTGCGAACTCTTCAGCTCACCACCGAGGCGGCTGGTGGCGATGCGCTTGGTCATGCTGCCGGTCCCATACTCAGGCTTGGCGGGCATGGCGAGTTCCGAATAAATTTCGATGTCTCCGGGGTGAGTTTCATCGTCGGTGTTTTCGAGAATTTCAATGGTCCAGCCCCCCGTGGGCGCTTCCACCTTGGGAGCCTGTTGCCTAGAGAGCCGAAGCTTACTCGTCAGAGGGGCGCGGTTCAGGACCGCCAGTTCATTGCCCAACGCACGGCTGGCTTCATCCACGATTCTGGGCACAATCCCACGCAAACGATCGAGATCGTCAGCGTGCAAGTAGACGTGATAGATGGCGGGAGCTAGGACGCTGTACTGCAGCGGCTCCAGGCCCTCGTGCATGTTCCTCACGAGCTCCAGGATGATATCGCGCGCGGTGGCGGAGTTTGTGGCCAAACGCGTCATATAGCCGATACGAGATTCGTTGCGGGGCTGTTCCAATCAATTCTAGCAGGCTGGGATTCGGTCCTTGACAGGGTTGAAACGGAAGGTGAATTCGTCAAGGTAATAGTCCAAATGCTCCGGGCTCACCACTCCTTGGTGCGTGCCCATCAGCCACCGTTTAACAAGGGACACCACCTGATGGACTCGCGGCATCACTGCCCTCACCTTCCTGCCCGATGGCTACATGATAAAGAGCACCGCCAGGGCCATCGCGCTTGGATGATCTGTCCGGTTTGTGAAACAAAGCGATGCGGCCTTTAGGCCGCCCCCGGATCGGATTGGTGGCCGTCAGAGTGGAAGTCGGACATCATCGCGGTGTCGATCCCGAGGGTAGCCGGAAAGGCAAGTCCACGATAATCGTTGGATCGTGCGGAAGATCACGATTGTTTTTGGAAAAGGGTGGGCGTATCCTCGTGCCAATTGGAGGAGGTAAATCGTTGGAGCAGGGGTCTACGCACCTAGTCGCGAAACATTTGCTGTGTGCTGGTGCTGCGGTTGACTGTATTCTCTGTCTCCTGGTGCGACCGGCGGAAGCCCACAGTGCATTCGTACGTGTCAAGCAGGTCGGCTACATTGCCAGCGCGTCTAGGCGCGCATATTTGATGTCCTCGGGATCGGAGGCAGGCGCTGCGTTTCAGGTGAAAAACTCGACTGGTGCTCCGGTCTTCCCGGCGCCGATCGGGGCAAACCAGGGTTCCTGAAGCAAGAGCTATCCTTTCGTTTACGCTCTGGATTTTTCATCGTTGACGACGCCTGGTACACACACTATTTCAGTGAGCGCGCCGATCTTCTCGTCATCACCAAATTTCCGAATTGATACGGCCGCGAACCTGTACGCGACGCCCGTTTCCAACGCGTTGTCCTTCTACGAGAACGAGCGGGATGGCCCGAACTTCGTTTTAGAGACGTAGGAGGAAATGCGCATGCCACAGGCAAGAATCAATCCCTGGAAGTGGTAGGACCCAACACGGGTTTTCGCAGGCGATTGAGGTCAGTGGCGCCAGCCGGTTGCTATTCTGTGCGGGCCAAATCGCCCTCGATGCAGACGGCACGGTGAAGAGTGCAGGCGATATGCGTGGGGAGATTGAAGCTGCAATGAATAACGTGGAAGCCGTACTGGCAGCCGAGGATTTATCGCTTGCGCACGTCGTCCGGCTGAACTATTACACAACCGATGTGGATGGCTTGGTCACTCCTTACGATCTGATCAAGTCGCGTCTCGCTGCTGCGGGGCGCCAGCCGTCCTCCACTCTTTTGGGCGTCAAACAATTGGCGTTCCCCGAATTGCTTATCGAAATAGAGGCGACGGCGGCATCGAGTACCCGGACCTCGCGCTTCGCGTCTCGGGGAATTTCGGCTTGGCTCGCGACGCGGTGAGCCATCTGACAGATCAGGGAGCAGGTTGGGTCGACATTAAAGTCACACGTCCAGATCAGTCGCAGATGCGGATCGTATACGACTTCCCGCTCATTGGCCGCCGAGTAGGCATGATAGACGGCGCCGCCGAGGACCTCTAGGAACTTGTTGAAATAGGCATCCGAAGGCGATGAGTGCAGTGTGTGGTTGCTAACTTTGGATTTGGCCCGGCCATCCCCCGTAAAATCTCGCCGACCATCTCCCGGATGCGTCGCAAAGGGTGATCTTGCGGCACCCGGTCCTCCTGCGAAACGTAACTGAACATTCCAGACTGTTGCTGATCGTCTCCGCGCATAAAACGATCATCGCCTGAAATGTTCCGTTCGGGAAGAGGCTCAGTCAGGGTTTTTCAACAAGTTCCTAGTACTACTGTGTTATAAAAGAACAATTTAGTGTAGAATCAAAATCGTTGCGAAAAAATGCGATTGGATCGAAATCGACGTCGCCGCGGTCAACAATTCGTGGAGGACCGCGTGGCACGTGACGGCCGGGTAGTCCCCTCGACCGGCGGCAACCAAGGAGGTCGCTTGGGTGACGGCATCCCGAATCCTCAGCTTAGCGTTGCCCTCAAAGATCGTCATTTCCTTGCCGCTAGGCAGGCGACCGACCCGTTGGTCCGCGGCCTCGACCAGCGGCCGGGACTCCCCTCTAGTAGGGACGCCCGCGGCGGCCGAGGATTGCTTCGGCAGGTAATCAAGCTCGGTGCCATCTCCGCCGCCGATACTCAAGAAGACGGGTCTGAGAGCGGAGAAAACCGGATGAATGGAGAGCTGATCCAAAACCGACTGTGCCTTGTCGTAGGCACTATTCTGAAAGGCGGCGATGTACTGGACAAAGGTCAAACTCCCTCGCGGCTCCGCCCTGCTGAAGACCTTCGAGTGCCCTCCGAATTTGGACATCGAGTTCAGTCATTGAGAATTAGAATGGCTCCGGAAGGAGGCGAACAGCGGCCCGGCTCTTTTCATTCACAAACCGCGGTTGATTTCCCCCAATATCGATAGTTCGTTCGACACTTGCTCCCGATCCTACAAATCCGCGAGACAGCCGTCTCTGGCATTTGAACCAGATGAATAAATACGAATAGAAGTGCGACTACGATCGCGTTCGATTAGCAGAGTCTCAGCCTGAGGTCCACTGACTGGTGGTAAGTCGGCAATCCGCGAATGCGCTCGGGAGCCTTGCTTTTGGCGCCCGCAATGTGCGCTGACTGCGTGCGGACCGACCCGGAATGCGGGAGGAGCCGCCGTTCGGCGTCTTGAACGAATATTTCGGAGTCACTTGTCCTGTATGCCAACAGTATGCCAAAAATCCTCCGAAATGAGGCGAAATCCCGGCGAATGCGGCAGGGCCGCAGAAAATCACGAACTGATTCTTAACGAGTTTTGGTGAGCCGGGCGGGACTCGAACCCGCGACCCTTTGCTTAAAAGGCAAATGCTCTACCGCCTGAGCTACCGGCCCTGATGGTGGTGTTTTCCAGCTTAACACAGGGGCTTCCTAGGCATTTTCGTGAATAGACGCGCGCCGCGGCTGCTAATCGGAAATGGTGCCCGCTTCAGATCTGGCGGAGGGCCTGTGCAACAACGTGGACCGTCCGCCCGTATGCGATGCGCGCGGGCCCGGACGCCCACTTCACGGCGTGCGCTATGGCCAGGCGCGCGGCGCCAACCGAACCGGAGAATTCGTCTGGGTGTTCGAGATTTCCGGGTGCCGTTAGTTAGCGATCGGCACGCTAGCGCCGGTCTCTACGAGCAGAACGACGACATGAACGTTCGACCGTAAAGAGTGCAGCATCGGTCTGCCCCGTGCGTCATAAGTAGTGACGGCTTGCGAGGACCTACTCTGAAATGCGATACGCTGGCATGTGTCTGTTGGGAACTTCTGAGATGCAAGCCGCGGGAAATTTCGCGTCCGAGGACCATCGGGGCGATCGTTTCATTTTCAGCTTGCTATGGAACTGGGTGGGCGTTGGCGCTGGTTTGTTTACCGGATTGCTTCTTTCACCCTATCTCATCGCGAAGTTGGGGCCAGAAGCATACGGCCTTTGGGCTCTGTCATTTGCGTTAATCGAGTATTGCAGTTTCTTAGATCTCGGGTTTCGATCGGCGATTGTGAAGTACGTCGCGCACCATTCGGCTCTCGACGAACCGCTCGGCATTAACCAAACGATCAACACCGGGCTGGTATATTCCGGTCTGATTTCTGCCGGAATTTTCGGTGCATCCGTCCTGTTCTCGGGTAATTTGCGATATTTCTTCAAAGTCTCGGCGGCGTTCGAACGCTCGTTTCACGTCCTGATATTGCTCGTTTCCCTGAGCTGGTGTGTAGGGTTCGTGCTTGGGCTGTTTGGCGCCTGTCTTGAGGCCATACAGCGTTTCGACCTCTACAACAAAGCCACTGCAGTCACTACTGTTCTGCGCGCCGTTGGTATTGCCGTGCTGCTATATTTCGGCCATGGACTCATCGCTATCGGCGTGGTCGTAGTATTCACGCAGTGTCTCGGATACACCCTTTATTTCCTTTTGTTCCAGCGGACCGTGCCGTCGTTTCGGCTTTCGGCGCGTTATGCGAGCATCGCCACGCTGCGCCGCATGGCCAGCTTCGGTATGCACTCATTTCTGATCAACCTATCGTCCGTGTTTCTCAACCAGAGTCCACCCGTTCTAATCGGACATTTCTTGCCAACTGCGTATCTAGCGTACTTTCAGTATCCGATGAAGCTGATTCAATATACAGGCGATGCGGTAGCGCGAATCGGAATCATTACCAATGCGCATGCCGCAGAACTTCAGGCGCGCGGAGATTCGCGCGCCTTGTCTGAACTCGCCATTTACGCGAACCGCTACTCGCTGGCGATCTTCATGCCAGTGGCGATTGCCTTGTGGGTCTTCGGCGACCGCCTTTTCCGGCTCTGGGTACCTTCAATTGCGCCATACAGCGCTCCCCTTCTGCCGATCCTGCTCACGGGATATATGGCTGCAGTTGTGCCGCAGTTCAGCTCCGGAATGCTGCTCCAGGGCCTTGGCAGGCACCAGCGTTTCGCGCGAGGCCTCCTGGCCGAAGCAGTGGCGGTCGTCTTCTTACTAATTCTATTGATACCGCGCTTTGGAATCGTGAGCGCAGCCTGGGTGACGGCAATCTGCATGGTGCTGAATCGCGGCATTTTTGCGGCGTGGCTGGTCAGTCGCGAGTTGAGATTCTCATTCCTCTATGTGATACATTCCATCTACACTTGGCCCGTCATCACAGCGCTGCCGGTTGCCGCGCTCGCTTACTTGTTGAGGATCAGTTTCCTGCCGGGCCTCAGTTGGTTCCAGCTCTTCACGGCCGGCATTATTATTGCCGTGACATACTTTGCGCTGGCTTTTTTTCTTTGTCTGCCGCCTTCCGGTCGTTCCAGGCTCGCCAGGCTAGTGGTCCGGATATTACCGTTCCGAACGCTTCGGCGCGCGTCATCGTTATGAGCGCCTCTCGTTGCTATGACAATCCGTACTTGCAAAATCCCCGCCTCTACGTCGTCAGTATCAGGCGATACACGCGAAAATGATCTACTTGATATGCGAGATTCAGGCGCTCGCGATAGACTTCCAGGAAAAGCGCGAGCGACCTATTTCCGTTCGCGGCGTCGGGATCAATCAGGCCCGCCGTGACATCACAAGTGATTATGTACTTCGCGCCCACTTTGTTGGCATAATCCCACAATTCAACGGGTTCGCTTAAGCGGTCGTCGTGGATCGGGTAGACAGACGCGCGACGTTCCGTCATAAGTGCCAGAAGCCTCGGCTTGCGGAAAAGAATAACATCTGAACGTTGTGTGTGCGAGCGGATGAAATCGCAAACGTTCAGGAATTGCGGATCGCTTATCCCTTCATGGTACGCACCCCAATCGGTTCGGGCATACGCAGTCGCGTAAAGAAGTGCCGCCGCGGCAATCGTCGCAGCGGTGACAGATCGAGCAACGGCAACACTCGAAAGCTTGTTTTGGACGTCCTGGATGCCAACTAGGATATATGCGAGATAGACCGGTAACACAGGAACAAAATACTGCCAGTATTGAGGCGCAAAATATGGCAGGACGATGCTTAGATACCAGAAGGTTGCAAATTCGACAGCTCCCGGCCGTCGGCGCAGTCGTACATATAAGCCCCACAAGCACAGCACGCCGGCGGCAAAAGCTACGAGATAGCCGGGCCATCGAGGCATCGTGCCCCACCAAACGGTCTCGCTGTTCTTGCTGAACAGGTACGCGCTGCGGACCAGCCACACAGGTGAAAAATTGTAATAGGCCAAGTAGCCTCCGCCCGTTCGAAGCAAGACGGATAAGATTGCTGATGGTATTGCGCCAATAACAACGCTTAGCAGTGCGAATCGCGTTAGATGCCGAAAATGAATCAAGTCGAGCGTTAGTACGGCCGGAAAAAGCGCTGCCCCGGTGTTGCGGGTCGCTTCAGCCGCGAACAGGGACAGCCCTACGAGTACACTCCACCGGAGGGCTGGAGGCCGCTCGGGCGCCCCTGTATAAGCTCGCTGCAAAAGATAAATGGATAGAAAAAAGAAAAGTAGAAACGGCTTTTCGCTCTCAATCCCGTCGCGCATATCAAATAGCCTTGGACACATGCCGACGAGCACAATAAGGACGCAGCGCCAAGCTAACGGCAACCAATCATTGAAAACGAGATTGATGAACCACAGCGCAGCGAGGACGCATAGAATGCCAATGATCTTCATCGGATACAGGTTAAGACCAAAGATCAGATATGCTGGCAGCAGCAATACTGATAGAAGGGGCGGGTAGGCTTGTCCGCCTAGCATGGTTGCCGGATTTGGAATAAACTCATACGGGACGAAGCCCTGCCCGGTAGCCATGTGCTTTGTCTGAAGAATATACTCAGCAAAATCGTCGCCCCAACCCTGGCCGCCTCGGATGGTGCCGATCTGGATAGCACCGATCGCCATGATGAGAAGCGCCGGGATGAACAGACTGCGGAAAAGAAGCGGCTGTCTCTGCTCTACCAAGCTGCGCGGCTTGTGCGTATGCAAAAGGCTGAGACGTCTCATGTCCTACGGCAACACTGATCAGGGCATCACCAGCCGCTTCGCCAGCTTCGATTTCAGATGGGGAAGAGCGCAAACGCGGCCGTGAAACTGATTCCCGCGTGTTACATTGTACAAATGTGCTCGTCCGTAACGGTGTGCATGAAGTTTCGCCTGCCGTAAGTGTCGTCGTGCCCGCTTACAACGTGACGCAATATATCGGCGAGGCACTCGATTCCATTCTCCGGCAGACGTATCAGCATTTCGAGATTATCGTCGTAAATGACGGTTGTCCCGACAGCGAGGCGCTGGAGCGGGTTCTTGAACCGTATCGCCCGCGCATTCGATACGTCCGCCAGGCGAACGCCGGCATCGCGGGGGCGCGCAATGCGGGAATTCGCGAGGCCACAGCGACTCTTATCGTGAATCTGGATCCTGACGACCTCATGGAGCCGACCTGCCTTGAGGACCAAGTCTCATTCATGCAGGCGCATCCGCAAATTGCGGCGCGTTACGTAAATCCCGTCTATTTCGGAGGAACGAATCTGGATGGCGCCCATTGGATGGATATAAATCCGTCAGAAGGGCATGTTTCGTTTCTTAGCGTTATGGCCGGCTGCACTTGCCCTGCCAACCCGGGGTCGATCCTTCGGCGCGACACGATCAAGCAGGTTGGTGGGTACGACGATTCCTTTGTGGACTCCTGGGAAGATTTTGATCTGTGGCTTCGCATTCTACGTGGAGGGGAACAGATTTCGTATACCCGTGTCCCGCTGGCGCGGTATCGCCTCCGCGCTGGGAGTTTGACGCATCGGCAACGCCATTACATGGAGCGAGCCCTTTGTGTCTTGGACAAGGCTGAACGCACTCTGATCAGAACACCTGAAGAACGTGGCGCTCTGGAGCGGAGAAGGGAGACAGTTCGCTATCGGCTCAACATCTTGCAAGGCAAAGAGGCGATTAACCGGAAGGATTGGCGCGCTCGGCGGCACTTCGAATTGTGCGTGGAGCAGCGGCCGACTGCGAAGCTGAAAGCGGTGCTGCTGGTGCTGCGCGTCTGCCCCCTCCTGTTGACGGCGTTGGCTAGATTGAGCAGATATTTTCGTGAATAGACGCGCGCCCGTCTGAGTGTCAGAATGTTTCCATGGCAGAACCTGTCATCGTGATCGCCAACGGCGACTTGCGACTCGCCGCGAATCAGAAATGCTGGCCTGCCCAAGCACGCGCCGAAGAGGCCGTCATGGATGCCATCCGCCATGAAGGGTTTGAGGTCAAACGCGGCCATGCCTACGATCCGGTAAAGCAGCACGGCTTCATCGACAGCCAGAAGCGCGGCATGGAGGTGTTTCGTGAAATCCCCCCGGCGGCGCAGCTGGTGGTGATTGAGGCGGTCTGGCAGTACAGTCATCACCTGCTGCACGGGTTTTACACGCACCGCGGCCCTATTCTCACCGTCGCCAACTGGAGCGGCGAATGGCCCGGTCTGGTGGGCATGTTGAATCTCAACGGCTCGTTGACCAAGGCTGGCGTCAAGTATAGCTCGCTGTGGAGTGCCGATTTTCACGATGAATTTTTTCTCGGCGGCCTGCGTCGCTGGCTCGCAGGAAATCCCGTCGAGCACGATACCAGCCACGTCCATCCGCTGCGGGATTTCCAGTTGCCGGCGCGCGCCGAAAAAATCGCCGGTACCTTGACCGCGGACCTCCGTCGCAACAAAGCCATCCTGGGTGTTTTCGACGAAGGTTGCATGGGTATGTACAACGCTATCATCCCCGACGAGCTGCTTCATCCCACCGGCGTTTTCAAAGAGCGGCTCAGCCAGTCTGCACTCTATGCGGGAATGCAGTGCGTCTCTGACCAAGAAGCGCACCACGTGCGTTTGTGGCTGGACGCGCGAGGGATGCAGTTTCGCATTGGCCTCGATCCGGAGACGGAGTTGACCGACGGCCAAGTCCTGGAGCAGTGCAAGATGTACATCGCCGCCATGCGCATCGCCGACGACTACGGTTGCGACGCCATCGGCATCCAGTATCAGCAGGGCTTGAAGGACCTCGTTCCGGCTTCAGACCTGGCGGAGGGCCTGTTCAACAACGTGGACCGTCCGCCGGTGCGCGACGCTCGCGGGCGCGTGCTTTACGAGAATCAGGCGCTGCCGCATTTCAACGAAGTGGATGAGTGCGCGGGGCTGGACGCGCTCATCACCAACCGCATCTGGAATCATCTGGGCTTCGATCCCGAAACTACGCTACACGACGTGCGATACGGCCAGACTTACGGCGCCAATGGAACCGGGGAATTTGTCTGGGTATTCGAGATCTCCGGCTCGGTCCCGCCCAAGCACCTCATCGGCGAATACGCCGGTGCGGTCAGCGAGCGCCAGCCACCCATGTATTTCCAGCTGGGCGGCGGCACCGTCAAAGGCATCAGCAAGCCGGGAGAAATTGTCTGGAGCCGCGTGTTCGTGGACGCCGGAGCTCTGAGGGCCGATCTGGGCCGCGCCAAAGTGGTCGAGCTGCCCCAGGAAGAAACCGAGCGGCGCTGGCGCATCACCACCCCGCAATGGCCCATCATGCACGCCGTTACCTACGGGATCACGCGCGATCAGATGATGGCGCGGCATAAATCCAATCACATCCAGGTGGCCTACGCTCCGGACGCCGTCGCCGCTAACCTGGCGCTCGCCGCTAAGGCCGCCACGTTCCGCGAGATGGGCCTCGACGTCAGCATCTGCGGTACCCAGAACGGATTGTTATGACGCTCTAATACCCGAGTTCCGTTTCTTTGAAGCGAAGGTTTCGGTCCAGCACCATCTCGAACGCCGACCCTTTGGGCAACACCAGATCGGGTCCACGGGATAACAGGACAGCTGCCAGGCCAGCCGCGGCGCCGGCTGCAGCACCGACTCCGGCCCCCATACCGGCGTGGCCGGCCGCACTGCCGGCAATTCCGCCGACCGCCGCTCCCGCACCGGTCGTCTTCGCTACCGTTCCCGCATCGCCGGCCTTGTTGCCCTCGCCTCGAATCTTGCCTTCCTCGCGGTCGAACTCGCCCGATTCCGCGTCTGCGCCTCCCAATCTGGCGCGAAAGTCCCGCGTGGAGCCGTTGGGCAGAGTCAATGAATCGAAGCGCAAGAACAGTTCGCCCTTGCCTTTGATCCGTCCGGGGCGTTTCACTTCACTTACAGTGCCCGCGACATAACTGCCGCGCGGAATGATGATACGGCCGTCGATCGCAACAGGAAACGTGGTTTGCAGATAGACCCGGTCACCTTCTCCTGAGTGTTTCGTGCTCAGACTATTGACCAAGGCGAGCGGGATTTTGGTTCCCGCCGGCACAACGACTTCTGGCGGAGGTTGTGCGGGAACAATCGGGCGCGCTGACGGACCGGCAGGCGCTGAAGGCATGGCGGGAGCCACGCTGTGCGGTTTTTCGATCTCAGTCGGATGCTGGTTGCGATAAACGAGAACCGCTTCCGATTCCGAGAGCCCACGCTGGATCTGCCGCCTGATCGTCAACACATTGTGGTCGCGCGAAACCTTCCAGCGGTCCATCACGGAGTAATTCTGTGGTCCGGTCACAATCGTGTTAATTAGAAGAGCCGAGCCCTCCCATTTCGTCATGCTGCTCATTCGCTCGGCGCCAATCTGGTACTTGGTCGCGGTACTGTCGGTACGGTAGGTCCACGACGCCCCGGATTTTCCTGCTCCATCCGATTCCACGCAACGGATTGCCGAGCCTTCCTGGGTGACCGTCAGCAATAGACCGGGGGCTACAGGCAAAGACCGCAAATCACTCTGCTTTTCGTCGACGATCCAGGCACCAGAGAAATCCCGATCGCCATCAGCAGCAGGGAGGCGTGGCAGTAACGCAACCATGCAGCCGGCGAGGACTACGGACATTACACAAAACACCATTTGCAGCTCTTTCTCGAAAAGTGGCTCAATTATACTCGGACATCTGCCCGAAATACACCCCGGTCCACATCCGGTGCTCTGCCGAAAGTAAACACGTGCCCAACCCCGGACCGGGACCGCCAACCGGTGCTCGCCGCCAGGGCCGGCAATCTCCGCCAAATCCGGCATTCTCGGAACCCGCAACGGATTGTTATAATCCGCAGTAGATCTCTAGGGCCCGAGTGGCGAAATTGGCAGACGCGCTGGATTTAGGTTCCAGTAGCCGAAAGGCTGTGAAGGTTCAAGTCCTTTCTCGGGCACCAGTCCTCTCTTTATCACACCATGTCTAAGCAGCCAAATTTGAGCATCGAAAGATTGTACACCTTAGACAGTAACTCTTCCGGCATCATTGACGTTACACAGGAATTAAGGCACCATGATCTCAACGTTGCATGTCTGTGGAACTTATCATTTTCGGAGGAAAGACAATGTTCAACCAATTCTTGCGGGACGAGCAGGGTCAGGACTTGATCGAGTATACGCTACTCCTCGCTTTTGTGTGCCTGGGCGCAGCGACACTTTTCGCCAGCGCCGGCCGAAGCGTCTCGGGGATCTGGTCGGCCACAAACTCCCGGCTGGCTGCTGCCAATACCTCCGCGAGCTAACCCACGCTTAACTAAGCATTCCAAGTAAGCGCTCCAGCGACCGGAGAATCATATCTCCGCGGTGGGGCGCTTCTTTTCAGATCATCCCATTATCTCTTGGTCTACGCCGCACTTATTCATCATTACCGAGCCGCGCCCGAAGGAAGCGGACAACGCTAGGTTCCCTCGCCCGTACGTTACTAGTTACTAACTGTCTGCTCATAACACTTTGCTCAGCAGTATCAGCGAATCGTTGGATTGCTTCCTTTAGTTAGACAATCTTTGGACTGTGTTAATCCTTGACTAAGTCCGCATACTGTCGGTTATAATACGAGAGAAGGAACCCGCGAGCGGGAAAAGTAAGCCGATGCTCTGGTGGCGGAAATTACAACTCAACTCACCTGACGGTGCAACTCGTCAACGCGCCATCAATGAGCTTACTTTATCGCTCGAACAACGGAGCGAAGACCATCAGCGAAAAGCCGCCGCGCTCCTTGCCAACATCGGTCACCCGTCAGCGGTACGATGGGCGCTCGGCAGCGTTACCAATCGCGATTTTGCCGAATCAAGCGTCCGCATGCTCGAACGGATCGTCAGTGACTTTTCCCATGCAGTAGAGACCGAGAGCCTGCAGAGTATGGCTGCGCTCGTCGATCCATTGCAAAGGATCGCGGCTCCGCCAACGACCATGGGTGGAAGGCAGCATCCCACCAACTGGGAAAATTACCGCGCCGTGAACTGCTCGGCACTGCGGGAGAGGGCCGAAGCAGAATTGCGACGCCGTGCTGACGCCGAGACACAGTGGCGCGAGGCGGACGAAAAGCAGAAGAGCAAGCCGGCGGCCGTGGTTTCAGCGAATCGCCGCACGGCTTAGCTACACGCCTGGCACATCCCGTCCCCTACTCAAAGAAGGATTCCTGTCGCAGCGTCAAGGCTACACTGGAGGTGCGTTGATACCGACAGGGAGAATTGAACCGGATGAGAAATGTACCAGGACAATGGTCCAAAAGAATCGTGGTTTTGACGTTGCTGGCACTCCTCGCCGTTCTCGGTCTGCGCGCACAGCCAACGCCCGCTGAAGCTGGCATCCGCGGTGTGATGGAAGCGCAACAGGCAGCATGGAATCGCGGCGATGTGGAGGGGTTTATGTCGGGCTACGACGCCAGGGACTCCACCACTTTTGTTGGTTCCACTATCACGCGCGGTTATCGCCAGGTGCTGGAGAATTATCGTCGCCGCTATCCCACCAAGGAAAAGATGGGCCAGCTAACGTTTTCTGGAGTCGAGATAATGCCGCTTGGCACGGAATATGCTTCGGTGCTCGGGAAGTGGCATCTGGACCGGCCGCGGGCCGCCGGCGGCGAAGCCGGCGGAATCTTTACATTGCTGTTCCGGAAAACGGAAACCGGCTGGAAAATCATCCTGGATCACACCAGCTAAACATAGCGTTTGGCCGTCCAGAGGCCGACATCACGGTTTGCAGCCTTACCCTTACCGCCCCCGCCCGACTGGCGCGCCCTGTTTAATCGCCAGATGGCTATGATGACGACTGTAGGTGAAGTAGATCACCTGGCCAATCACCAGCCAGACAATCAGCCGCAGCCAGTTGCTCCACCCCAGCGAATACATCATGGCGAAGTTCCAGACGATGCCGAGAATCGGCACCAGCGGAACCAGCGGCGTGCGGAACGGCCGCGGCGTATCGGGATGGGCGCGCCGCATCACCCAAACACCCGCGCAGACGATGACAAACGCGAAAAGCGTGCCGATGCTTGTCATTTCCCCCACCACCGAGAGCGGCAGAAAAGCCGAAAAGGGCGAAACGAAAAGCATGAACAAAAGGTTGGAGCGCCACGGGGTACGGAACTTCGCATGGATATCCGAGAAGACCTTGGGCACCAGGCCATCGCGCGACATCGAGAAAAATACCCGGCTCTGTCCCAGCAGCATTACCAGCATGACGGAAGTGAATCCGCAGATGATGCCGAACTTGATTAGAACCTTCAGCCACTCATAGGGCGTCTGATCGATCGCTACCGCAACCGGGGCCGACGTGTTCAGCTTGGTGTAGTTCACCATGCCCGTGAGAATGTAAGAAAACACGACGTACAGAATGGTGCACACCGCCAAGGAGCCAATGATGCCGATGGGCATGTCTTTCTGTGGATTCCGGGCTTCCTGTGCGGCGGTCGAGACGGCATCGAATCCGATATAGGCAAAAAAAATCACGCCCGCGCCCATCATGATGCCGCTGATACCAAACTGTCCAAACTCGCCCTGGTTCGGCGGAATGAACGGCGTGTAGTTCTCGGGGTGGATATAGCGCCAGCCCACCGCAATAAAGATCACCACCACCGCGAGCTTGATGACCACAATAATTGCATTAGTCCGCGCAGACTCTTTGATGCCGATGATCAGCAGCAGCGAAATCATGCAGATGATAAATACCGCCGGCAGGTTGACGATTCCCTGAATCACTCTCCCGTCCGGCAGCATCCGCTTCTCGAAAGGCCCTGCCAGCATCTGCATCGGAAGATCGATGCCGAAATCGTGCAGCAGCGAAACTACGTAACCCGACCAGCTAATGGAAACTGTAGACGCGCCCACGGCGTATTCGAGCACAAGGTCCCAGCCGATGATCCAGGCCAGCCACTCGCCTAGAGTCGTATAGGCATACGTATAGGCGCTGCCGGCTACTGGGATCATGCAGGAAAACTCGCTGTAGCACAGCCCGGCGAACGCGCACCCGATGGCCGCCACCAACATGGAGATCACAATGGCGGGGCCGGCATGCAATGCCGCCGCGACGCCGGTCAGTGAAAACAGGCCCGACCCGATAATGGCGCCGATCCCCAGCGCCACCAGGCTGCCCGGCCCCAGCGTGCGCTTGAGCTTGTGCTCACCGGCTTCCGACTCCGCCATGATGTATTCAACGGATTTCGTCGCGAATAAACTCACCCGCTCACCTCTTTCTTGCGCCACACGAAATACACCGGCACGCCCAGCAGCACGATGATGAGGCCCGGCCAGGTGTAGCTGGGTTTGTAGAACAGCAGAAGAATTTCGATCAACCCAGCCGCCGCCATATACGCCGCCGGAAGCACGGGATAGCCCAGCGCACGATACGGCCTCTCCGCGTCCGGACGCGTACGGCGGAGCCTGAAGATCCCCGCTATCGTCAGGATATAGAAAAGCAGAACAGCAAAGATAACATAGTCGAGCAGATCGTTGTAGCTGCCGCTCAAGGTCAGCAGCATGGTCCAGATGCCCTGGATGATGAGTGAAAATACGGGTGCATGCGTGCGCGGATGCAGCGTGGCCACTTTTCGGAAGAACAGCCCGTCCAGCGCCATGGCCCAGTAGACGCGCGCCCCTGCCAGGATCAGGCCGTTCGCGCAACCGAAGGTCGAGATCATGATGGCCGCCGCCATGAGTTGCACTGCTACTGGCCCGAACATCACCGCGGCAGTGGCCGTGGCCACGCGGTCTTCCGGGGCAGTCTGAATCGCCGCCAGCGGCAGCACATTCAAATAAACAAAATTGGTAGCGATGTACAGCGTCATCACAATCGCCACGCCCAGTCCCAGCGCGAGTGGCAGATTGCGCCGCGGATTGCGGACTTCGGCGCCGGTGAACGTCACGTTGTTCCAGGCATCCGCTGAAAACAGCGATCCCACCATGGCCACGCCAATCAACCGGATTGTCTGGAAATCCCAGTTCGAGTTTCGCCAGAAGTCAGTGAAGTTGGCAGTTACGGCTTCGGGATTGCGGCCCATCAGAAACCCCAGCGCGATCAAGCCAAGCAAGGCGGCTGTCTTGGCAATGGTGAAGATGTTCTGCACCATAGCGCCTGTCCGGATACCGCGTGCATTGATCGCGGTGAGGACCGCGATCACCGCGATCGCGACCAGTTGTTGGGTGGTGAGGCCGATCCGCCCGGAGCCAACCAGGTAATTTTTCGCCGAGATCGACGGAACGAAGACTCCCAGGAATTTCGCAAATGCCACAGCCACGGCGGCAGCAGTCCCAGTCTGAATCACCAGGAATAGCGTCCAGCCGTAGAGAAATCCCGCCAGGGGCCCAAACGACTCGCGCAGGTATACATACTGGCCTCCCGCGTGCGGCATCATCGCGGCCAGTTCGCCATACGACAGCGCCGCAATTAATGTCAGCACCGCGGTTGCCACCCAAGTCATGACCAACAGGCCGGGCGAATTCAACTGCCGTGCCATATCCGCCGACACGATAAAGATGCCCGAGCCGATCATCGATCCGACCACCAGCGTGGTCGCATCCATCGCCCCCAGCCCCTTGACAAGCCCCGCTTCTACGTCTGTGCCAGTTGTTGCCATTCTTCCATCCGGTGGCGTAACTCCGCGCTCGTGCAATTTTCGGGAATGAGGTCTCCAATCACGGCAACCGCATCAGCGCCGGCGGCGAACACTGCGCGCGCCGTCTCGCGCGTAATTCCCCCAATCGCCACCAGAGGACCGACGCGTCGCGCGCGGCATTCCCGTAATTCATCCAGCCCGACTTGCGGATCAGGATTGTGCTTCGACGTTGTCACAAAAATCGGGCCGATCGCGACGTAATCCACCGGCTCGGCGGACGCAGCATCCAACTGTTGCGGGTTGTGGGTGGAGTATCCCAGCAAGGCTTCGGCTCCCATCAGCTTGCGTGCGTCGCCGGGCGCGAGATCGTCCTGACCCACGTGCAGACCCGCTCCCAACAGCAGAGCCACGTCGGGGCGGTCGTTGATGACAAAAATCGCGCGGCGCTCGCGGCACTGCCCGGCAACGCGCTCCGCCTGCTCAAACACGGATCGCGTCCACTGTCCCTTATGACGAAACTGTAGAATACGCGCACCGCCATCCAGCCAGGCCCCGGCGGCGGTTTCCGGCCCACAAGCGTTCGCCGCAAGTGATTGGGTATCCAGGATCGGATAGATGCGCGGGCATCTCATGGGTTTGACGCCCTATAATACCGTGGTCTGCGGGAAAACGTCACTTCGCCGCGGCGAGCACTTCTTCGGGAGCGGGCTTGCCACGTTTTGCGTATAGAATTGTGCCATCCGGACCGATCAGGTACACCGTCCTCTTCACGATCAGCCCGTTGGTGTGATAGAGCTCTCCCATCTTCTGCCCCTTGTCCACCAGCAACGGAAAAGGGAGCTTGTACTTGCTGCGAAAATTCTCGTGGCTGTCCGCCGCCTGTGGATTCACGCCGTACACCACAACATTGCGCATCTTCGCTTGGTCCCACCGGTCGCGGAACTCACAAAGCTGCTTGCGGCAGGTGGGCGTGTCGTCGCCAGGATAGAACACCAGCACCACGTTTTTTCCCCGAAGTGACTGAAGTGTGACCGTCGCGCCGCCATCGTCCGGAAGGGAAAACTCAGGGGCCTTCGAGCCTATAGGCAATGGATCGGAAAAGAGCCAGCCGAACATGATTCGATCCCTAACCGCCCAATTGTTGCCAGGTCATCTCCCTGCCGCTATAGATAGCCTCGCGGGCAAGAATCGCAGTCAGCGTGCTCTCTGCAGCAGTGAACGCGGCATTCTCAATTTTGCCCGTCCGCGCTCCGTCAATGAATTCGTCCACCGCGTCTTTCGTGATGTCGTATGTGGTCACAACCTCTACGGGTGGAGCATCTTTATTCCGGTAGACCCTGTAACCTTTCCGCGACGTCGTAATGGCTCCCCGCTCGCAGATGAAAGTCTCGGAAACATCACTGTAGCCGCCAGTCGAAAATTGGTTCGAGCTGTAACTGAAGACCACTCCATTCGCGAAATGAAAAGTCGCGCCAAGATTATCCAGGATGTTGCCAATGTTGTTGCGTACCTGCCGGCCGCCATAACCGAAGGCGCGCGCCGGATGGCTACCCGTGAACCAGTTCACGACATCCAGATTGTGGCAGTTCTGTTCCACGATGATATCGCCAGAACGCTCGCGGTAAAACAGCCAGTTGCGCATCTGTTCTTCGTTTTGAGCCACCCCTTCACGCACGGGCAGCCCGCCGCCCAGCCAGGAAGCCCGCACCATCTTGATGCCGCCCAGTTCGCCTGACTGAACGATTTCATACGCCCTCCGGTAGTCCTTCCCGTAGCGCTGCTGAAAATCGACGGTAATTCTCTTGTTCTTGTCAGCCTGTTTCGCGGCCGCCACCAGACGCCGGCAGCCCGCCGGGTCGACGCCCGCCGGCTTCTCCATGAAGATGTGCTTGCGCGCTTTTACAGCAGCTTCAAAATGCTCGGGATGCAGGTAGGGCGGCGTGGCAATGTACACTGCGTCCACGTCGCTCGCCAGGAGATCTTGATAGTTTTTGAACGTCCTGGCGCCGGAAAACTTCTGCGTAGCAGCGGCCAACTGGTCGTCATAGATGTCACACAGCGCGGCCATTTTTGCAAACTCATTTTTCACGAACAGACCGCTGACGTAGGTTCCCCTTCGGCCGCATCCGATCAAGCCAACCGAGAGTGCCGAGTTCGCTTGAGCGCCGCGCACCGCTTGCGGCGTCAGTATCATCACGCCAGCCGCACCGGCGGCAAATAAATCGCGGCGGGTTCTTTGCTCATTCATGGCTTTTCTCCTGAATCCCCAGTGTACTGCGAACCCGGCGAACGCAACACTCGTCCGCAGTCCGTGCGCTACAATGACCCCCTTGAAGCTTTCCATCCTGATGCCTGTCTACAACGAGCGCACCGTTGTGGAACAGTGTATTTCGCAGGTGCTGGCCGCACCCCTCCCCGAGGACATGGAACGCGAGTTAATCATTGTGGATGACCGATCGACGGATGGCACCTGGACCTTACTCGAACGCCTGGCCACCGAGCAATGCCAAATACGCCTTTTTCGGCATGAGGTGAATCGCGGTAAAGGCGCCGCAGTCCGCACAGCCATCCAACAAGCGACGGGCGATTTCTCCATCATCCAGGATGCAGATTTGGAATATGACCCCGTTGAATACCCCGTCCTGGTTCGACCGCTACTGGATGGCCGCGCGGATGCCGTGTTCGGCTCACGTTACCTGGCAGGCAGCCAGACGCGGGTGCTGCGCTACTGGCACTCCGTGATCAACAAGACTCTGACCACGATCTCCAACATGTTCTGCAATCTCAATCTCACAGATATGGAGACCTGCTACAAAGTATTTCGAACGGATTTACTCAAGAGCATTCCGATTCGTTCCGACCGTTTCGGTTTCGAGCCGGAGATCGTTATGAAGTCCGCCAAACGCAACTTGCGGATTTACGAAGTGCCCATTAGCTATCACGGCCGCACGTACGAAGAAGGAAAAAAGATCGGCTGGAAGGACGGCATCAAAGCCCTGGGCGTTATCTTCAAGTTCTGGCTGATCGACGACCTTTACGCGACGATGTACGGCCGCGCCTTTCTCAACAACCTGACCGGCACCCCCCAGTATCTGAATTGGCTCGTGCGCGTATTGCGTCCGTTCATCGGCGACAACGTGCTCGAGGTAGGAGCTGGCATTGGGAACATTTCGGCGCGCCTTATGGCCCGGCGGTTGCTCTATGTAGCCGGCGAAAAAGATCCGCTCTACCTCCACGCTCTTCGCAACCGCTTCCTTCGGACGCCTAACGTTCGGGTGCGGAAGATGGATCCCGAATGCCCGCCGGACTTCGAGGAGTTCCGGGATTCATTTGATACCGCGCTGTGCGTGAATCTTCTGGAATACGTCGCTGATCCCGCCCTGACAATCTCCATTCTGAGCAGCACGTTGAGACCGGCTGGCGTGTTTATCGTCCTGGTGCCGCAGGGGCAAAACCTATACGGCTCCATGGACCGCGCGATGGGCCACAAGCGGCGATTCCAGCGCCAGGAAATGATTTGCTTGCTGCAAGAGGCCGGGATGAAAGTGGAGAGCATTCGAAGCTTTAACAAGATCAGCGCACCTTCCTGGTGGCTCTACAGCCGCATACTGCATTCCGGGCATATCAACAAATTGGCGCTGAAGGTATTCGACAAGACCGTCTGGATCTGGCGGCGCATCGAACCCGCGTTGCCTTGGCGCGGTCTCTCGCTGATTCTGGTCGCACGCAAAAACCCGGTACACTGAAATCTCTTGTCATGAGTTACCAGTTTCGCCACGCCATCTGCAACGAAGCGTTTGAAAAATTCCCTTTCGCCGATGCCTGCCGCGCCATCCGCAAAGCCGGCTATGAGGGCATCGAAATTGCTCCCTTCACGCTGGCGGAAGATCCATCCACCATACCGGCCTCCCAGCGACGCGAATACCGGTCCATCATCCAGTCCGAAGGTCTGCGGTTTGTAGGATTGCACTGGCTGATGGTCAGCCCAAAAGGACTGCACGTCACCACGCCGGATACCGCTTTGCGGGCGCGAAGCTGGCAACATATCCGGAATCTCGATCGACCTGTGCGCCGATCTCGGCCCTGGCGGCGTAATGGTCTTCGGTTCACCCAACCAGCGCGCCACCACAGGCGGCTTAACGCGCGAGCAGGCCACGCGCCACTACGTCGATGGGTTGGCTTCGGTGGCGCCTCACGCCGCCGAAAGCGGTGTCACCATCCTGGTGGAAGCACTCCCCAAGGGCCAGTGCGACGTCGTACAGACGCTCGATGAAGCCGCTACGATTGTGCAGGAAATCAACAGTCCCGGTGTGCGTACCATGTTCGATACGCACAATGCTGTCGATGAAATTGAGCCGCATGCGGTGTTGCTGGATCGCCACTACGGCCTCATCCGCCATGTCCACGTGAACGAGATGGATGGCAAGCACTGCGGCGCCGGTTCTTATGACTTCAAACCTGTATTAAGCGTGCTCCAAAGCCGCGCTTTCCCTGGTTGGGTATCGCTCGAGGCTTTTGATTTCTCGCCGGGCGCAGAAAAAATCGCAGACGATTCGCTCCGCTATCTCGAATCGGAAATCGCAAGGCTCCCTCAATGAGCAAATATGTAGTAACGGGAGGGGCAGGTTTTATCGGCTCGGCGCTGGTTCGCGGATTGCTCAGGGACGGCGCATCCAAGGTGGTGGTGATCGATAATCTACTCACCGGCCGCGAGGAGAATCTTGACGATGTCCGCGTCCTCCGTTGAGTATCACGCCGCCGATATTCGCGATTACGATGGCATCGCGGTCGTTTTGCGTGGCGCCGACGTGGTGTTCCACCAAGCGGCCCTCCCTTCGGTGCCGCGCTCGATTCAGGATCCGGTTCCGTCTCACGAGGTCAACATCGACGGCACTTTTCAGGTGCTGCGGGCTGCGGCTGCGGGAAAAGTCGGACGGCTGGTGTATGCGGCGTCTTCGTCGGCTTACGGCGATACCGAGGTGCTGCCCAAGGTTGAGACCATGATCCCTCGGCCGAAGTCGCCATACGCGATGCAGAAACTTGCCGGCGAATATTACTGCAGCATTTTTACCGAATGTTTTAGCCTCGATACCGTTGCGTTGCGTTACTTCAATGTATTCGGGCCGCGCCAGGACCCATCCAGCCCATACTCCGGCGTGCTATCGCTGTTCATGCGCGCGATCCTGGAGCGCCGCTCACCTACCATCTATGGGGACGGCGAGCAATCGCGCGACTTTACATATGTGGATGACGTGGTCGCGCTGAATCTAAAAGCCGCGCGCGCCAAAGCTGTTTCTGGCCGAGTGTTTAACGGAGGCAATGGTGGCCGCATTACCCTCAACGAGGCTTGGAAGCTTCTGCAAAAAATCGAGGGGATCGAAATTCCCGTGCAATACAGTCCGCCGCGCTCCGGAGACGTTCGTCACTCCCAGGCCGACACCGCCGCGGTCCGCGCGGCCCTCGGGTACTCTCCCGGCTTCACGTTTGAAGAAGGGCTACGGCTCACTTTGGAATGGTTCCGCACACACCCGGCCAAGTAACCCTCGAGCGTGGAATTGAGCTCTTCAACCGCTGCGAGTTCTTCGAGTGTCATGAAGTCCTCGAAGAATTATGGCGGCCCGAGCGCGGACAGCGGCGTCTGTTTCTGCAAGGCGTGATTCACCTCGCCGTGGGCTTCTATCATCATCAGCAGGGAAACCGCATGGGCGCCGAACGCCAACTGCGGAAGGGCCTGAAGAAACTTGCCGGCTATTTGCCGGAGTGCGAGGGCATCGACACGGTTCGGCTGTATGCCGAAAGCATCGCGTGCCTGGAACAAATCGGGCAAGGCATCGCCCTGAACCATTTCCCTCAAATCAAGTTCCTGTAATGGCCTCTTGCCCGTCCGATGTAAAACGTACGAATTGGGAATGTTGTAGCGCAGGGCCACGCCGGTTTTGCGGGGACCTGCGGCCTCAAGATCCGTGGCGCAGAATCGCATCAACAAGGCCATCCGTGGTGTAGACCTTGGCCTCAACCGTAACCGTCAGGCCCAGTTCCTTCGCCGTTGCCGTGGTTACCGGCCCAATGGACGCCACCTTCACGCCGCGCAGAACATCCGTCCCAACCAACTGCACAAAATTCTGCACCGTCGAGGAACTCGTGAATGTAATCCAGCCGATCTTGCGCCCGCCGCTGAAGAGTTCCGCGGCCTGCCTGGCGGCGCGCTCCGGTACCACCGTTCGGTAGGCTTCGACCACATCTACGCAGGCCCCCCGGGCCCGCAACTCACGCGGCAGCACATCCCGCGCGATTGCCGCCCGCGGCAGCAGTATCCGCTTGCCTTGGAGATCGATGGAACGAAACGCCGCGACAAGACTCTCCGCCACGAACTCCTCGCCCACCAGATCCACCTTCACATGGAGCGCCTCGACCGCACTTTTCGTGGCCTCGCCGATTGCGCAAACGCGCGCTCGAAGTGCCCGCAGGTCGCGGGCAGACCTGTCCAGTCGCTCGATGAAATACCGCACTCCATTGGCGCTGGTGAAGATCAACCAGTCGTAGCTATCCAATTCTCGAATGGCGCGATCCAGCGGCTCATAGTCCGCCGCCGGAACAATTTCGATGGCCGGCATTTCGATGACGTCCGCCCCCAGCGCGCGCAGTTTCGCGCCCAGCGTCCCGGCCTGATCGCGCGCCCGCGTCACCACGATTCGCTGCCCCACCAGCGGAAGGCGTCCGAACCAGTCCAGCTTCTCGCGCAGGCGCACTACTTCACCCACGATGATGGTGGCGGGCGGCTTCAATCCGCTCTGCTCGATGAGCCTTGGCAAACTTCCGAGCGTTCCGCAAACCGTTTCCTGATCCGCCCGCGTGCCCCACCGCACGGCCATAGCTGGAGTCTCGGGCGAACGTCCGCGCGTGATGATTTCCTGCGCGATCTGGCCGAAGGTCGTCAACCCCATGAAGATCACCAGCGTCTCGGCGTGCCCCACCCTGTCCCAATCGATCCGCGCGACGTCGTGCCCTGTGACGAAGGTCACAACCGAAGTATGATCGCGGTGCGTCAGCGGAACGCCCGTGTACGCCGCGATTCCCAGCGGTGACGTGACCCCGGGAACAACTTCAAATGGAACGCCGGCATCCGCCAGCGCCTCCGCTTCCTCCCCGCCCCGGCCAAAAATGAACGGGTCGCCGCCTTTCAGCCGCACCACCTGCAGGCCGCGCCGCGCGCGCTCGATCATGATTTCGCAGATCTCTTCCTGGGTCCGCGCATGCTCGGCCTTCTTCTTGCCTACATAAATCAGCTCACTGTCAGGGGGCGCGAGCCGTAACAGCGCTTCGTTGGCCAGATGGTCGTGCAGAACCACATCGGCCTTCTCGAGAAGCTTCGCGGCCTTTGACCGTGATCAGGCCGGGATCACCCGGACCGGCGCCGACCAGATACACCGGCTTCATACGGCGGAATCACGCACGGGGGCTCCATACACGTGCTCGAGAATTTCGCGGGCCCCGGCTGCCAGCAAGGCCGCGCCAACACTCCGTCCCAGACTCTCGGATTCAGCCACGGCGCCTTGATCGCTCTTGCGGACCACTTGTTCGCCATCTGGCGAGATCACAACCGCGATGAGCTGCACCGTCATCCCGGAGACTTGCGCATGCGCTCCAATCGGCACCTGGCAGCCTCCACCCAACGACGCCAGTACCGCGCGCTCTGCCGTAACGGCAGCACGCGTCGTGGCGTCATCCAGCACACCGCAGATGTCATGGGCGAGGCCGTCGGTGCGCGTTTCCACCGCCAGCGCCCCCTGCCCGACCGCCGGACACATCATCTCGGGCGGCAGAATCTCCGCAATCCGGTGCGCCCATCCCAGGCGCGTCAGCCCCGCCGACGCAAGCACAATCGCATCGTACTGGCCCTCATCGAGTTTGCGCACGCGCGTGTCCAGGTTGCCCCGCACGGACTCGATTCTCAGATCTTCTCGAATCACTCGCAACTGCGCGGCACGCCGCAGGGAGCTCGTGCCTATTTTGGCGCCTGCCGGCAAGTTCTTAAGCGTCACGCCCACCATAGCATCTCGTGGATCTTCGCGTTCCGGAACGGCTGCAATATCGAGTCCGGAAGGCACTTCAGTCGGCAAGTCTTTCAAGCTGTGCACCGCCAGATCGATACGGCCGTCCAGCAGCGCTTCTTCAATCTCCTTCGTGAATAATCCCTTGGTTCCGACTTTCGCCAGAGGCACGTCCGTGATCTTATCGCCGGTGGTCTTGATGATTTCGATGCGCGTTTCCTGGCCCCGATCGGCAAGGCGCTCGGCAATCCACTTCGCCTGCCACAATGCTAGCTGTGAACCGCGCGAGCCAATAACCAGCATCAGTCTTTCAGATGGAAAACCTGGCGGATGGCGTCGATAATCTGCACGCCGTCAGGCAAGCCCGCCTGGCGGCGCAGCTCAGAGATTGGGCCATGGGCAATCTTGTTGACGATGCCGCGGGTGAGAGATTCGAGCGCAGCCTCTTGCTCCGGCGTCAGGGATCCCAGTTTCCGCCGCACGCGCTCGATTTCGCCGTTCCGGATCTGTTCCAGTTGCCCCTGCAGGCTGACGATGGTGGGCGCCACCTCCTGCACTTTGAGGCGCGCCATCATGCGTTCGACTTCCTGCGACACCAGCTCCTCGGCGCGCTCGGCCTCCTTGATGCGCTCCCGCAGATTAGCGTTCACCACCTCTTGCAAGTCGTCAATGTCATATAGAAAGACATTGTCCACCTGGTTGACAGCGGGCTCGATGTTCCGTGGCACGGCGATGTCAATCAGGAACATCGGCTTGTTGCGCCTGGCATTGATGATGCGCTGCATTTCGTCTTTGGTTAGGACGTAGTGCGGCGCGCCGCTCGACGTAATAATGATATCGACTTCAGGAAGAAGCCCCAGGAAACGGTTGTACTCGACGGGCGTGCCCTGGAAAACCGCGGCAAGTTCCTGAGCCCGCTCATAGGTCCGGTTTGTGACGAAAATGTGCGCGGCGCCCGAGCGCCGCAGGTGCCGCGCGGCCAGCTCTGACATCTTGCCGCTGCCTACAATCATGACCGTGCGGCCATCGAGTGCGCCGAAAATCTTGCGCGCCAGCTCCACGGCGGCATAACTCACAGAAACCGCCATCTGCCCGATGCCCGTTTCCGACCGCACCCGCTTCGCCACGCTAAACGCACGCGCCACAATGCCTTCCAGCAGACCGCTCAGGCAATCGTTGGCCTTTGCGTGCGCGTAAGCCGCTTTGAGTTGCCCGAGGATCTGCGGCTCGCCCACCACCATGGAATCCAGGCTGGATGCCACCCGGAAAAGATGATGGATGGCGTCGCGTCCCTCGTGCGAATAGAGGCAAGGGCCCAGCGTCTCCGGCGAAACGCCCCGCGATTCGTGAAGAAATTCGGCCACCGCCGTCCCGGGGTCCGCGGTATCGCCAGCAGTGACCGCGATCTCTACGCGGTTACACGTCGAGAGCACCATGGCTTCCAGTATCCCCTCGCGCGAAACCAAACCGTGTAGCGCAGCAGGCAACGCCCCTTCCGCGAATGCCAGCCTTTCTCGCACCTCCACCGGCGCGGTCTTGTGACTCACTCCGGTGATCAGCAGTTTCATCGCACCACGAGATGTTGCAGCTGCGCGTGCGCTGCCCAGGTGAGCGCCGAGCAGCCCAGCGCGGCGATCGCCAGCACGGCCGCCTTGCGGCCACGCCAGCCCGCCGAGACGCGCAGGAATACCATGGCCAGATAGATTGCCCATGTGAAGAGCGAAAGGGCGATCTTGGGATCCGCAATCCAGCTTGTGCCGAACTGGACAAATGCCCACGCGCTGCCCACAATCACCGCCAGCGTGATCAGCACAAAGCCGACACCCATGAATCGCGTAATCAGGTCATCCAGCGTCCCGAGCGGCGGCAGCCGGTGATAAAAGCTTCGCGGCTTCTTTCGTTTCAGCTCGCGTTCCTGCATCAGGTAGAGCACCGCCGCCACTGCGGTAAAAAGCAGCGCGGCGTAGCCCAGCAGCACCAGCACGACGTGCACCATGAGCCAGGCGTCCCGCACGGTTTCGCTCGACCACGACGCCGCCACCGGCCGCCCCAGCGATGCCACCATCGTCATCACGAACACCAGCGGGAAAATGAATACGCTCAGGCTTTCCAGCCGGTACCGCCAGTAAATAAACAGGAATAACGAGGTGATCAGGAAAGCGCACAGCGACATCGACTCGTAAAAGCCGCTGGCTGGAAAACGGCCGATCGCAATCCCCTCCTCGACAATCGCGACCAGATGGAAGACGGCTGCCAAAGTCAGCGCGCCCAGGGCGATACGAAACAGGCGCGTGCGCCGCTGGATGATTGTGAGAATGGCATCAACCAGGCCGAGCGAATACAGCCCGGCGGCCACACGCAGCCAAATGATGCTCATTTCCGCCATGCGAGAGATTGCAGCTGTCGTTACCATTCAAGCATATCGTGCGCGATCGCGCGGGCGTCCACGAGAATGGCTGACTTATGTTCGTGCGATTCCGAAGTTAGTGTTAGGTGCAGTCAATTGGAGTATGGTAACGGCACTGGTCCCGTGAAGGCACCGCGGTGAAGTATGCCGGCCGAGCCCGGCCGAGGCGCGCTGTGTGAGAATGAGATATCCTCGTACACAAATTCAACACTGCATTTGCTGCGCCCGATGTGTTGCACCTTTGAGATGACTGCATTCGTGAGTTGAATCGTGTAATAGACGCTTTCCTGTCCGGACGAACCTGACCGCACAAACTCGATCCCGACGCTGTCTAATACCTCGTTGGACCAAAGCGCTTGAAAGAGTTGCGGCGTTGAGGCTCCCCACTCCTTGCTGATAACTACGGGCTTGTGCTGCCGTTTCCCACTCGCCTGCCCGGTGGCAACGTCGCGCGGCGATTCAGCCTGGAAACTAAACGCAATGAACTGCGAGCCAAATTCGTGCTTGTCATTGCCCCGAAAGGCCCCCTGCACTTTACTATGGATAGTGACGTAGCCTTGCATGGCCATAATGCCTCCAGTTCGACCCTAACATACGACGATAGTCAAATTGCCCCTAACACCAGCTTTCAAGTTCGTTTTCGTTCTCATTGTCTGTCCTTTCTTTCTGAATCGGTTCTTTCCAGACTTGTGACTCCTTCTTTTCGAGATTCTTTGTACCGCAGGTCCTATGCCAATTGTTAAACCGTTTCGCTGCTTGGAGTTTCGCGCAAAATCCTAACGTGAGACTATCCGATCCGATAGTTGCAGGGGACGAACAGATAGTTTGGGGGAATGCTGGACGGATGCCTTACGCCGCACTGCACGTCATACAAATGGTTGTCCCCTCACCGGGAACCGATTCGACCCAAATGCGGCCTCCCAGTGCTTCGATAATTCTCCGGCACATGGCGAGGCCAATTCCAGTGCCTGGAATTTCGGAGCCGTGCAGGCGTTTGAACGGTTCGAAGATGTGTTGGTGATATTGCGCCGATATGCCGATGCCATTGTCCTTCACGCAAATGGTCCATTCTATGGGTGATGACTTCACGGCCTGAATCTTAATCATGGGGGCGGCATCCGCCTTTCGATACTTGAGGGAATTTGAGATCAGGTTATGGAAGACTGAAACAAAATGCGTGGAATCGCCCCACACGGAAGGCAAGTCTTCAGCCACTTCAATTTTGCCGCCCGTTTCCTCGAGTTGCTCCAGTAAATCTGACATCGCCGCTGACACCGCGGTCTTCAATTCGACGATCGACTGCGGCCGGTCTTCGCGTCCGACCTGCGAATAAGCTAGAAGGTCGCGGATGAGGGCACGCATGCGGTCCGTGCCGGCGAAAACGCGTTCGAAATAACCCTGCTGTTGCTCAGTGAGGACATCTTTCAGCTCCTGCTCAATCAGTCCGGTGAACGTTGAAATGGTCCGAAGGGGTTCTTGCAAATCATGACTCGCCGCAAACGCAAAATGCTGCAGATCCTGATTCGACCTTTGAAGTTCTTTGTTCACGATTTCTAACTGGCGATTGGCGTTGAGGAGCATCTGTTCGGACTGATGCAAGCGAAGCAGAGCTTTCACCGTTGCCACCAGAACATCCGGATCCACCGGCTCCGCCAGGTACGCATCGGCTCCCGCATCGAGAGCCTCTTTAGCATGCGCGGCCGAGAGAGCCGAGGCCGAAATCTGGAGCACCATCACGGAACTATTCCGCTGACTTTGTTTCAAACGGCGGCATACTTCGATGCCGCTGAAGTCCGGAAGGTGAACATCCAACAAGATGAGATCCGGGTGATGTTTCTCGCTTAGCGCCAGCGTTTCCTCTCCATTTGAGGCATTGTGGACGCGGAAGCCGGCGCTCGAAAGAATCCGGTTTCGCGCATAGCGTGTCCCTTCATGATCGTCGACATTCAGAAGAACTGCACTCATTTGTGTATTCCGCCATCATTACCGGCGAACTCCGGCTCATCCGCGAAGAGGTCGGCGTCTCTCAATATTCTCCGAATGGCCATAAGCGCCTCCCTCCGATTCTTTCCGGATTTCGGAAGGAGACCTATATGACGGCCGGAGAGACGAACATCATCCGCGTTTGTAAGGCTCTTGGATGTGTGAATCACGACCGGGATGTCCCGTGTCTCGGGATTGGCCTTCAATTCATCGAGAACCTCGAAGCCTGTACGGCCCGGCATCATCAGGTCCAAGATGATGAGTTCGGGACGCTCGAAGCGAGCACGCTCGGCGGCTTCCAACGCACCTGACTCAATCATCCTGTATCCCTTTCCTCGAAACATCTGCCGGCAGACGTAGCGTGAGGCTTCTTCATCATCCACGATCAGAACCGCCGCATCCGTTTTGCTTGGCAGGTTGGCGGGCTCTTCGCCGGCTACTGCCGGGATTGAGGCCTTTGCGGGTAGAGTCAGAACAAAGGTCGAGCCCACTCCTTGCCGGCTGGAGACTTCAAGGGTTCCACCCAGCAGCTCAGCCAGCTTTCGGGAAAGCGGTAGTCCTAGTCCGGTGCCCTTCACCCGTCTTTGAATGGAGTGTTGTATCTGCGAGAATTCTTGGAATATGACGTCGAGATGCTCCGGGGCAATGCCGATTCCGGTGTCTTCCACAAAAAACGAGATTAGCTCGCTCCCGGCGGGAGAGCTGGTGCGAACCCGGACTTCCCCTTTCTCAGTAAACTTTAACGCGTTTGAAACGAGGTTGCGGAGGATCTGTCCTAGCTTTGCTTCGTCTGTTTCCATGACCAGCCCGGCAGGGGACTCCTCAAAGGTAAGGGTAACGTCGTCGTTCGTGGCTAGAGGCCGCATTAACGCCCTAACCGAACCCAGGACCTGGCTTACTTCAACGATGCTCTTACGAACTTCGGTCTTCCCGGCTTCGACCTTGGCCAGGTCCAGTAGATCGTTCACCATTTCCGCAAGGCCTTCCACTGCCTTCCGAATGTAGACTACCTGCCTTTCCTGCTCGATGCTCAGTTCGCCGTCGGTACGCTTCAGCAGGAGATGTGTCAGCGCCATCACTGAATTGACTGGGGTCCTGAACTCGTGACTGACGTACGACAGGAACTGTGATTTCACCTCATCGGAGCGGCGAAGCGCGATGGCCCTCTCCTCCAACTCCGCATATAGCGCCACCACCCCGCGATTGGTTTCCGCAAGTTCCAGATTCAATCGCTCCAGTTCCAACCTGCGGTCTTCCAGCTCTCTTTCCTTCGCTCGAAGAGTCTCCAGAGTTTGGATTAGATCTTGATTCTGTTGTTGCAAATCATCGCGTATTTCCGGCGCGGGCTGTTCTGTCAGTTGACGGCTAAGGCGCGCCAAGCCGCCCATGTCGAGCGGCTGCATCTGTCCTTGCACGGCTTTTCCGAAGCAAACCACAGTTCCTTCCGCTTCTGAAGAAGAAATCTCGAACCGGTCGGTTAGCCGGCGCGCGCCCGAGAGACCGATCCCCAGCCCCGTTTTCGATTGGAAACGCCCGGCGAGCACGCCTTCCAGATCATGGATTCCCGGCCCTTGGTCTGCAACCTGAACCCAAAGAAACTGAGGTCGGGAATAAACATCTATCTCAAAGTCTACCCGGGCTTCGCCTGCGTACAAAACCGCGTTTCGCACGATCTCCGAGACAGCCGTCGCCAAACCAACCTGATCGGGCGTGTTTAATCCCAACAACGTGGCCACCTGGCGTGCGCGCTGGCGCGCCATCACAATGTCGGGCTCGCTCTGGATCCTTAGCGAAAGCAGCGGCCTGTAGTTGGTCCCCGGCGTTCGGCCCTTGCCGTCCCTCATTGTTTTTTGCCCACCACCACGCAGGCGTCATCCCGCTCCCGAGCGGCGTCGCGATACAAGAGGGCGCCGATCACCGACGGATGATTACGATGTATGCCGGGAAAAGACTCCGGGTTCCAGTTAGCCGATAATCCATCCGAATGCATGACGATGATACTCTCGTCGGTCCAAGGATACAGGAACTCCCTGATGTGGGGCGCTTCATACCCCGCCGTCCCATTATGCGACACCATGGCGTGGGATTTGGAAGACGTAATGACCGTACCGGCGATGTTGCCTAAACCCGCAAACCGCACGCGCGCCTGACGGAACTCTACGCTGGCTATGGCTACGGCGGCGCCGCGAGTCCCGCGCAGTGCCCGGTGAATCACTTCCAGCAGGTTGACCGGAGATTGCTCGTGTGAGCTGTTGAAAGCAGCCACGGCGGCGGCCGATGCATCTGCCGCCAAGACCCCGTGCCCAAGTCCATCCGCAACCATGATGACTACCGACTCTTCCGTCCGGCGAATCGCCCAGGCGTCACCGGAAACGGCCTCGCCGGAAACCGGCCTTGACGTGAGTCCCACAATGAATCCCGAGCTTGGCAAGGCCGGCGCCTTCGCACGCAGTTGGGACAAGACAATGGTGCCCTTACCGGGGTGTGAGGAGATCTCGAATGTATCGGAAATCCGCCGGACCGCGCCAAGCCCGGTCCCGGCAGTTCCCGCGGTCGAATGACCGTCCTGCAGACATTCCGTCATATTTGAAATGCCAGGCCCCCGGTCCAGCGACAGAATCTCGATTCCGGCCTCTGCGCGCCCCGAAAGCGGCTCAATATGCAGTTCGCCCCGAAGGGCATGCTTCCACAGATTTGAAGCTAGCTCGGAAGCGACGATGGCGGCACTTGATACCGCATCGGGAGGCATTCCTTCCTGTTCGGCCACCTGCGTAGCAAGGCGCCGACTCTCGGCCACCCGGCTCGGATCCTCAATCGTCAAAAAGAAAGGCGCGTTCATGCCCGCCTATTCCATTGTGTAATTACGACGCGGGTCCCCATTCCGGGCTTGGACTCGATGGCGAATTCGTTTGTTAGCCTGCGGGCTCCTCCGAGTCCGAGTCCCAATCCGTTCCCTGTGGTGTACCCGTCGCGCAAGGCTTGTTCCACGTCTCGAATTCCTGGTCCGTGATCCTCGAAGGTGAGCCGGATTCCACGCCGGGTCGTATCGTCGATCACTTCCAGCTTCGCCGTCCCCCCGCCGCCGTGGACGACGGTATTACGGGCCAGTTCGCTTGCTGCCGTTACCAGTTTCGTTTGGTCGACCAGGCTCAGGCCGATTGCAACGGCCTGGGACCGCACCAATTGCCGGACGGAAACCACATCCTCCTGCGCGCGGAGCGTTAACTCAACCGTCTTGTCCACGCACCGCCTCACCTTCCGCGTCGAGCGAGGCCTTCAAGAGCTCCATACCGCGTTCCACATTAAGCGCCGTCCGTATTCCTGGCAGCGAAAGACCTAATTCGACTAACGTAATGGCAACCGATGGCTGCATCCCTACTACAACCGTGTCAGCGTCGAGGACTCTCGCCATCCCCGCGATATTGCTCAACATTCTTCCGATAAAAGAATCCACGATATCGAGGGAGGAAATATCGATCAAAACTCCCCGCACGCTATCGCTGACGATGCGAGCTGTCAGCTCTTCCTGCAGCACCAAAGCCAAACGATCTTGCATATCCACCTGGATAGTTACCAACAGGAAATGACCCAGTTTTAGGATTGGGATACGGTCCATAAGCGGCGCTCAGACACCGGCGACAGCCAGGCTCTTCTTCCGAAGCGCCACACGGAAGGCGTCCGCCAGGTTGGCCTTGGTAATCACGGATCCCAAATCCACCCCGAGGTGAATAATGGTCTGCGCGATTTGAGGGCGAATGCCGCTAATGATGCATTCCGCGCCCATGAGCCGCGCGGCTGCCACCGTTTTGAGAAGGTGTTGCGCCACCAGAGTATCCACGGTAGGCACGCCGGTGATGTCGATGATCGCCATGTCAGCCCGTCTTGCCACGATTGCTTCCAACAGGTTCTGCATGACGATTTGGGTCCGGGCACTGTCCAGCGTGCCGATCAAAGGCAATGCCAAAATTCCCGTCCATAATTCGACTACCGGGGTCGAAAGCTCCAGCATTTCCTGCTGCTGCCTTATGATCAAGGCTTCACGAGTCTTTTGATAAACCTCCATCGTGAAAAGCCCGAGCTTATCCAGTAACTCCGTGGACGTCACGATCTCTTCGGCGAGGGAGGCCGGATCGGCCGCGTATGCCTTTCGAAGCTGTTCGAACAAAACCGGCTTGAACGAAAACACGAAGATCGCTGTTTCCGCCGGCGTGAATCCCTGGCTAGCCCGTTGGCGGGACAGATTCGTCAGCACATCCCGCATTCCGGACCATGCTGCATCATCGAGATCCGCAGCGCTCCCATTGGCAAGACCGTGCTTGAGAGCCAGAACGAAATCATGCATATTGGTCTTGGACTGCGACTCGGAGATTCGGCCGTTCCGTACCCCGAGGAGCTGGCTCTGTAGCGACGTCCATTCGGAAAGCAACGGGCCTTCTTGCTGTTCGACTATCTTTGAGAGACGGCTTGCCATTTTTTTTTCGTGCAACCTTCCTATTCGGACCTCAACTTTACAACGTGTGGTTTTGCCGTCGCAACTTAGGGAATGGCCCTTGGCCAAAATTCACGAGACGCCAGTCTGGGGACGCACCAGCCTCTCGGCCCTCACCCTTCGCCCCTCCGCTATCGCGTCCGGAAGACGTCTATAGGAGGCAATGTCAAACGGTTTAACGAAGTAGCCGTCGGCGCCACCCTCGAGTGCCTTTTTTCGTTCGGCTTCGGCCTCGCTGGAGGTGACGGCAATTACAGGAATTTTCTGAAATGCTTGCTGGGCACGAAGATGTGCCAGCACTTCATGGCCATCAACGCGCGGCAGGTTAAGGTCGACCACAATTAAGTCAGGCATTGAGCCGCGCCCGCCGGCCGCGAGTTCATCGAGTAGTTCAATACCTTCTTCCCCGTCACGAGCGCGCAGGACATGTTGTACCGGCGGTTCTGCGCTCAAAAATCGCTTCAGAAGGTACAAATCGGTCTCGTTGTCCTCAACCACCACGACAGGACCACGGCTCCGATGCAGAAAGGTCTCCTTTAGCTTCGACGGCAGAAAAGTCCCTCCCGCGCAAAATGTGCGCACTGGATAGCCGCTTCAGACCTCTTCTCTCTCGCGATCCCGCCGCGAAAAGCCATCAATTCTCATCTGAAGAGCACGCGGCAGGCCATTCACCTCAGCGTGCTCTGTCGAATCACCAGTCAAGCCGGCGGACTATGTTATAGTCTTTTATTCTCAGCAGAGGCTACCAGCCGTGATTCTCATCGTCGACGACGATCCGGTGTTCCTAGGCGCAGCGACGGAAGCACTGACGTTAGCTGGCAGCCAGGTATTGGCAGCGGGAAACGCCGATCGCGCTCTCCACTTGATCGAACGAATTGGCTCCGAGGTGGGCGTGGTGCTGGTCGATTTGAGTCTGGGCAAAATCAGTGGATTCGCCCTCATTCAGGCCATCAAAGCAATTGATAAGAGCCTTCCTGTGATCGCCTTCAGTGGTGTATCTTCCCTAGACGTGCTGGAAAGTGCCACAGTGCTCGGCGCCGAAGAGGTGTTAAGAAAACCCTTTAACGATGAGTGGCATGCTGCCATTAAACGCGTGCGCCGTCAGTCTGCCGGTAACCCGCCCACACAAACAGCCAAGAGTTAGCCGGAGACACCGGGCGTCTCCGCACTTCTTGCGTCGTTGCGGTCCTAGCTGGATTGTCGCCGTGAGCCCGCACCCGCCGCCCATCAAGTGGCTCACGAAAGAACGGTTGCGCCATGAACTGGATCTCTAGTATCCGCTTTGTGTTGCCGGGTTACATCATGAGCCGCATCGCTGGAACGATCAATCACCCACGCGCAGGCCGAAAAACCCCGCAGTTTGGGGTATATGCTCGGGCCTCGCGGAGAGGATGATCCACTGCTCGCGTGATGACAAGACGGCTCTCTTTTGTTCCAGTCCATGGTCTTAGAATCAACAGCGATGATCTTTCCGATGCTTCTCAATGGCGCGGCGCGTGGGCACATTTCGCGTGTGCTCGTTTTGACGCGCGGAGAGCTTCGGGGAATTCCGCAGCAGTTATAGTGCGGAGCCTAGTCGCTGCAATAGCATATCGTTCGGTACTGGCGGCGTAGGCAGTGATAAGCCGCGCCTTTTCCTCGCAGACCGTCACTTCACAGCCAAGCGGCGGTTTACATGTGGCGTGTTTCGCGGCTGGCCGGTATTGAGTTCACATTTAGCACCAGGCTTTGCGCCACAGGTTGGACAATGACTAGCCAGTATCCGCTTTGTGTCGCGTTTCTTCATACCGGCGATTGTGCCCACCGAAAAAGGCGGGAAGCTGATCCGTTTTGCTCAATTTAGGCATAAGATAAAAGACCCGAGGGTGATATAGTTCACAAAGTGGTATCGTTCGCTATGGCACCAGATACCGGACGGGAATTGGACGCAGAAGGACGTTGCCTGCTCGCTAGCCTTAAAGAGTGTAATGCCAAGCAAATGGAGGCTGTCGATCAGTTGTCTCATCCGCGCACAATGATGACGTATCCCGTATATATAAAAGCGGCTGATGCGCTCACCGTAATGAGGTTCAAGTGCCGCCAAATACTGCAGAGATTACGGGCGCATCGTAGAAAGCTGCGAGACCGATGATATCGGCTCGGCGTGTCTTCCTGTGCCGTCTACTCAGTGATCTTGCCCTCTGTTGTGGGCAGCGAAACTTGCCGGCCCGGTAGCGGAGAATTGGGCGGTTCTTTGTCAGCGTGCCTTAACGTTTTACGGAGACGGCCGGTGCTTCAGCCTGGATCGAACTCCTGATCTCAGGACGAACCGGTCCCGTAAAATGATCGACAGCCTCGGCCAAGCTCGTCAACAACCGGTCTGGCTGCGTGCGCTCAAAGCGTGCTTTGGCTTTTTCCGTATCGCCCTTGAATCCCCACACCCCAACCACAAGTTTGACTTTCGGATAGCGTCCTCGAATCTGCTTGCACAGCGCTCGCGCGGGAGAAATGCATAGGGCGGTAAAGCAGAGATGCAGATCACGTCGTCCTCACCTGGCTGAAGCAATGCAAGCATTTCAAGGCGCGATGCACCCAGAGGACAAGACAGAACCACCCGCCCCGCCTGCTCCAGGATTTGAGCCAGCATCGCCGCTGTTACCTCGTCGGCCTGATCGTGAGCCGGAATAAAAATTATCCTCCCATCACGGGGCGACGCAGGGGCCGATTCCGCGTTGCCGCTTGGCTGCTCGGGATGCTGCAAGCTGCGGAGGAAACTCTGAGAACTCGGCAATCATTTCATTGATGCTTAGGAAAAGGAACTCCTCGCGAGTTGCGTCGATCATCCCATTGTGCCGGTCCTGTTCCGCCAGACTCAAAGCAGGTATCAACACCGAATCGTATAACTCGATTAAAGATTTCTCTTTCAGATTTGCATCGACAATGGCTCGGGCCTCGGTTTGGTCCTTTGCCAGTAACCGTTGGTAAAGCTGCGCCTCTGCTTCGAGAACGTCCTCGTCCCCTAACAGGATGTGTAAAAACGAGAGTTGAGGAAAGTACCGGCCCAATACGACGACGCAAACCGTGAGCGGCGTCGATAATATCAGGCCCGCGGGCCCCCATAGAACCGTCCAAAAGACGGCGGTCACGAGTAGCGCTAACGAAGAGATACCAGTATGCGCTCCATACAGCCAGGGCTCGACGAAGTTGCCGATGATCAGTTCCAGGCCGGCAAACAACGCAAAGACTAATAGCGGTGGCAGCCACCCATCAAAAACCGCCAGCGAGAGTATGATTGGCAGAGCGGCAGCAACCATGGTGCCGACGTAGGGGACGATGCGCAAGAGGCCTGCTAAAACGCCCCATAATGCCGCATTGGGCACGCCAATAAAATAAAGACCTGTTCCAAATAACGCTCCAAAACCTGCGTTAACCAAAAACTGCATCAGCAAGTATGTGCTGACGCGTTGCGCCGCGTCGTCGAGCGCTTGCGTCATGATGTTAATCTGGCCGAGTCCAACCAGCCTAAGCAGGCGATTTCTCAAATCTTCCCGCTTGACTAGCATGAAGATTGTGAAGATAATCACAATCCCTGTAAGACCTAGAGGCGCGAGGAATGGCGTAGCGAGGGCCCGAAGATCGGTGAAGCCGTGCGTCCCGTCGGAGACTACCTGCACGGGCACTGGGGGCCCCGGAACGGTTGGTGCATTTCTCTGTTTCGGAATTTGCGGGGCTGCCGGGGGAGTTGCCGGCGCGTCTGTCCTGGAGAGCTCCTGTCCAATTTCCTTGACGCTTTGAGCGGCTCGGCCTAAGGGGCCCTTTCCAGGGTTATGCAGCGCTTGAATTTTCGCGTGGATGTTTTGTCGATAACCGGGTAACTGATTGGCGACATCAACCAGTTGATTCGCTATTACCCAAGCGATGCAACCAGCCGCGGCCATCGACGCAAGGACGGTCAGAATGACGGAAAGAACGCGACCGATTCGTAGCCTCTCCAACAAAGTAACTGCCGGCGTCAAAAGAAACGTCAAGGTTAAAGCGAAGGCGAGAGGGACCAGAATTTCGCGGGTAAAGTAAAGCGCGGCGATGATTCCAGCCACCAGGACAACGGCCCAGGCATCGGCGTGTTCGGCGTTGCGGCGTGACGCGCTCATTGGCTGGACAGCGAATCACTGCGCACGGAGGTCGAGCCTGCTGCTCAGGCGGCTCGCCTGATGGCGTGGTACACAACCAGAAGGACCACGGAACCGATCACCGCCACCAAAAGGCTGTAGAGGTTCAGTCCCGTAACCCCGGAAGCGCCGAAAGTATTAAAGAGCCAGCCTCCCAGCGAGGGCGCCGACGATCCCCAGAAGGATATCGAGGATCAACCCCTCGCCTTGTTTATTGACAATCTTGCTCCCGATGAAACCGGCGAGCAAACCAAGCACAATCCACGCAAGAAACGACATTTTTATTCCAGCTTTCTGCAATTGGAAACTAAAGGGCCGCAAACCACAATTGCAATGGTTGGCGGCCCTCGTAGCCTCGTATCGACCTAGACCTTAGCTCGAAGCAGTCTCAGTACGCACGCCGTGTGAACTGACTGCTTTTTCGCCGGCGGAGGAGATATCTTCCGCTCCGGTCTGCTTCAGCAGATCCTTCGCCCTGGAGATTTCGTCGGATGTGTCGCAATGCACCGATAACAGCACACCGCCGTCTTTGACCCGGCCTTCGTACCGCTTGGCCTCATATTCCGGGATGCCCATGCCGACCAGCGCTCCGATCAACCCGCCAACCGCCCCGCCGACTCCCAAACCCGCAAGCGAAGCCATGATCGGACCGGCCGCAATGAACGGACCGAGGCCTGGAATGGCCAATGCACCAATACCGGCCAACAACCCCAGAGTCCCGCCAACAACACCTCCGGTGGTCACGCCGGTGGCTGTTCCTTCGGGAGCCTTGGTGTTTTTCTCGTGTGCGAACTCTTTCGAGCTCTGGGTGTCGGGTAGCAGCACCGAAATGTCGTTATGCGAGAATCCCGCCGCCAGCGATGCGATCGACGGCGCTTTCTGCCTGAGCGCTGGTCTTGTAAATACCGAATACCGCTGTGTTTTTGCCTGCCATGTGTAGCTCCTTTTAGATTGAAATATTCTCTACTGCTTGACCGAAATCTGATCGGTCACTTTGTCCGCACTGCCGGCGACGGCGACAGCCTTTGCCACGACCGCCTTCTTTTCGTCATCGGACTTGACGGGTCCTTTTAAGGTCACAGCCCCGTTCTGGCTGATGATCTTGATATTGTGGGCGTAGGTGGAAAGTGACTTGTCCGCCATGATCGAGCGCCGGATCTTTTTGGTCAGCTCTCGGTCCGTCGCATTCACTTTCTGCTGGTCCGCGGTTACTTCGCCTGCGTTCCGATCGCGCTTGTTCACCTTCGTGTTATCCGGCTTGGTGCCCGCGTCAGGCGTCTGCCCGTAGCAATGACGGCCGCATCGCAAGAACAGTGATGGTTAAAACTAATCTTTGAATGTTTCATTGAATTTTTACGGATCGGTCAGAGCACATCATGCACCCTGAAGCCGCTTCCCTCCCTTTTCAATTTTTTTGCCCGCACTATGGGCAACATCCCTGGCTTTGTCAGCGACCTGGTCAGCTGCTTTTCTGGCCGCTTTGGCCGCGTCGTCTATCTTCGTTTTGGTTTTGTCTTTCAAATCGCTCATGGTCCTGCTCCATTCTTTTTGTTATCCGGATCCGTGTGCCCGCTTCAAGGAAGTCCCTCGGGGCGTTGTTGACGGTGTCGGCAGGTTCGGCGAATCTCTTTCCATGCCGCTACGAGCCTTGGTGTTAAAGGTGGCTGATCAGAAACCAGACAATGATTAAAACGCCGGGTACGCCGAGGCCCCAGGCAAGTAGATACTTCATAATCCGTCTCCTCTCTAATAATCGTGATTAAGCATGTAGGGGGCCGTTGCACGCGGGCGCAATGCAGAGCCTTTGAATCGTGGCTTAAGGCCCTCTCCGTGAAAGGCGCGCAACTTAGGCGCACACAGGACAGGAAGTGCAGACTCCTGTGTGCGCAGACTGCGCGTGCGTCCCGAAGGACGATCGAAACCTCGAGGACTGCGACTGCGTAGACTACCATCTCTTGACATTCGTACGCCTAGTAGTTCACTCTAGGCATAGAGGCAACAAGTATGGACCCAACACCCCAGCGCGACCTCTTTCCCGGAGCGCTGGAGATGATGATCCTCCAGAGCGTGCGCCGCGAGCCCATGCACGGCTATGCGCTGGCGCAACTGATCAAGCGAAACTCCGATGACCTTCTCCAGATCGAAGAAGGTTCCTTGTATCCGGCGCTTCAGCGTATGCTGAAAGCCGGTTGGGTAGCCGCCGAGTGGGGCCTTTCCGCGCGGAACCGGCGCGTCCGCATCTACAAGATCACCCCCGCGGGCCGCAAACAGCTGGATCGCGAAGTATCCAGCTTCGAGCGCATGCTCCGAGGCATCGCGCGCGTCATGAGGCCAGCCGCGTCATGAACTGGATTCGCAATCTGATTGACCGCCGCCGTCATGCCCGTGACGCTGCCGAAGAAGTTGCCTCGCATATCGAAGAAAGAGTCGCCGAGCTCATGGAATCCGGGATCTCAGGAAAGGAAGCCCGGCAGCAAGCCAACCGCGAGTTCGGCAACGCCATGCTCATCACGGAGACCAGCCGGGAGGTCTGGGCATGGAAATCGTTCGAACAAATCGGCCAGGACCTGCGCTACGCCGTGCGCGGCCTGCGCCGCGACCCACTTCTGGCGCTCGCCGCCGCCATGACTCTCGCCATCTGCATCGGCGCGAACACCACGGTCTTCAGCATTGTGAACTCGATTCTGTTACGCCCGCTTCCATATCCCGCGTCCGAGCGCATTCACTGGCTGAGCGAGCGCATGGGTCCAGGAGGGGAGGTCGGGGTGGCCGCCGATTACTACAGCCTGCGCGAGCAGAACCGCGTTTTTGAAGAAGTGGCGGCGTACGACGAATTCACCCTCAACTGGACCGGCATCGAGAAGCCGGAGTCCCTCGACGCGGGGCAGGTGACACCGTCATTCTTCCGCGTGATGGGAACCGAACCGCTGATCGGCCGGTATCTCGCGCCCGAGGAACAAGGGGAAAAGGCCCCCGCAGTTGTCGTTCTGAGTTATACCTTTTGGCACAACCGCCTGGGTGGCGATCCGCACGCGGTAGGAAGAACCATCACGCTGGACCGGTTGCCGAACACCATCATCGGAGTCATGCCGCAAGGGTTCGATCATCCGCGCGGCACGCAAGTCTTTCGACCGCTGCCGATCGACGAAGCCTCGCAACGACCGCGGCTCACTACCCGGCCCATGCGCCTGGTGAATATACTGGCCCGGCTGAAGCCCGGAGTGAGCCCACAACAGCTCGCAACCGAAATGAGTCGCCTGACTCAAAACATCCGCCGCGAGTATCCGAAAGAGTTCGAAGCCGCCGGATTCCTCAAGGGTATGACCATCAATGCGCAGCCTCTGCAGAAGCGCCTCACGGGCGACGTGCGCCCAGCCCTGGTGGTCCTGAGCGGAGCTGTCGGATTAGTGCTGTTGATCGCCTGCGTTAACGTGGCGAACCTGTTGCTGGCACGCGCGAGTGCGCGGCAACGAGAGTTGGCCGTCCGGCTCGCACTCGGGTCGCACCGCCGCCGTATCATCCAACAAATGCTGACCGAGAATATGATGCTGGCGCTACCGGGAGGCCTCGCCGGCATTGTACTGGCGTATTGCGCCGTGGCGGGCCTGAATGCCTGGAAACCGCTCGTGCTGGAAAACTATCCGGCCATCTCGATGGACGTTATAACCCTGGCCTTCACTTTCGCGCTGACTCTGGTGACCGGGCTGGTATTCGGCATGGCGCCCGCCGTGGCTGCCGCGCGCGTTAGCATTCACGATGCCTTGAAATCCGGCGGCCACATGCTCAGCGGTGGGCGGACCGCCGCCCGGTTGCGTCAGGCGCTGGTCGTGGCGGAATTGGGCCTGTCGCTCGTTCTGTTGATCGGCGCCGGTTTGCTGGCCCGCAGCTTCATCAAGCTCGCTCAAACAGACCTGGGATTCCCAGCGGAGAACCTCCTCACCATGCGCGTGAATCTTGTGGGTACCGATTATGCAACGGCCGAGGGGCAGAAGGGTTTCTATGATGACGTGCTGCAGCGGCTAAGCCGGCTTCCTATCGTGCGCCACGCTGCCGTTTCCATGCAGATTCCCCTGGAGGAGGGGTGGCAGCGCATCACAATGTTTGAGGTCGCCGGCCGGGCGCCCGTCCCCATGGCACAGCGTCCGCAGGCGGGCGAGAGCGTGGTCAGCCGCGATTTCTTCCAAACACTCGGGATTCCCTTGCGAGCCGGTCGCATTTTCGATCTGCAAGACAACCGCGGATCAACAGACAGCATCGTCGTGAATGAAGCTTTCGCTCGCCAAATATTTCCGGGGGAGAGTCCTCTCGGCCAGCGCCTCGCGTTCGGCCCGAACGGCAGTTCACAATCGACCATCGTGGGTGTCGTCGGCAGTATTCGCGCCAGTGCGCTAGGCGCGGAACCAACCCCGTTCATTTATAGCTGCACGTGCCAGACCAACAATCCATTCGAAACGAGCATGGCCCTTATCGTTCGAACCACCGCTGACCCCCGGGCCGCCATCCGGTCCGTCGAAGGCCAGATCTACGCAGTTGACCGCAACCGACCTGTCTTCGGCGTCAAAACCATGGAGGATCGCCTGGACGCCGCGCTCGCGCCGCGGCGCTTCCACCTACTGCTGATCGGAATCTTCGCTGCCATCGCTCTGCTTCTTTCGGCAGTCGGCGTCTATGGCGTGATGTCCTATCAGGTCACGCGCCGCACGCGTGAAATCGGCATTCGAATGGCGATGGGCGCGCGCCCTGGAAATGTAGTGCGAATGGTGGTAGGCGAAAGCGCCGCGCTCGCCGTGGCCGCAGCCGCAGCCGGTCTCGGAGGCGCGTGGTGGCTTACCCGCTATCTTCAGTCCATGCTGTACGGCGTGACGGCACTCGATGGCGTGACCTTTGCGACGATGCCGGTCGTCCTAGCCACGCTCGCTATCGCAGCATCCTTCGCGCCCGCCTGGCGAGCTTCCCGCACGGATCCAACCACTGCGTTGCGAGACGAGTAGGCGACCCTGGTTTCCTGATATTTCAACCCGAGAATCCTTTCCCGTACTGGTACTCTAGTTGCGAGAAGGTACGGGACATGATGCGAGAACGGTTGGCTGCAATTGGTATTGGAGCGCACGAATGAGTACGCGCCAGTTAATTGGAAGCCATTACAAGATTGATTGCCAGCCCACCATCCTTAGAACGGCCGACGGATCCGTCGAGATTCGCCCGCTTCCGAATGGACGATTCAAAGTCACCTTGATACCAGTGGATCGTAATACGTTCGTCCCGCTGAGTGTCTGCGAGACGTCCCTTCCGCCCGGCGTAATCGCGAGTTTTCTCACCGTCTCCTTCCCCTGGCTCTGCGATTCTTTGGCTCGGCATGACGATTCTGAGTACGTCAAGAAAGCGCTCAGCAATCAGCTACTGGCTTATTTTGACCCTGCAGATTTCCGTCGCAAACGCCTGTTGGATTTCGGATGTGGCACGGGTGCATCGACTTTTTGCATGGCCGCCATGCTTCCCGAGACCGAGGTCGTGGGTATCGAGTTGAACGCAACGAGCGTTGCACTAGCTCGCCAAGTTCTCGCCATGCGGCATCTCTCGAATGTCCGGTTTTTCAGCTCTTCGGACCCGAACAGCTTGCCGCCGGGGATCGGCTCTTTCGACTTCGTGATGCTGAGTGCCGTCTACGAGCACCTTCTTCCGGCGGAACGGCGTCGTGTGATGCCTTTGATCTGGTCAAGCATGAATTACGGCGGAGTGCTCTTCGTGAACCAGACGCCCTACCGGTACTTCCCATATGAGCATCACAGCACTGGCCTGTGGTTCATAAACTATCTTCCGGACCGGTTCAGCCAGTTTCTTGCGCGCCATCTTAGCTGGATGAATCCGGAGGTAAATAGGTCTGTGGACTGGAATGTCCATCTGCGAGGCGGCATCCGCGGAGGTACCGAAGCCGAGATTTGTTCCAACTTGCGGCTGGCACAGGCGGGACACCCCACCATAATCCAGCCCAAGAGCCAAGATCGCGCCGCATACTGGCTGTCCTGTACGAATCCCGAGCGCTACCGGCTGCCGAAAAAGTTTGCGGCCGCTTTGTTTCGGCTCACTGACAAGTTTTGGGGAACCGTACCGAGCATGAATCTGGATGTGGTGATTCGCAAAGACCCTGCTTAGAATTGCGGCTGCAGGCCAACGTGCGGTTCATTACCAATGGATTGATTCGTGCAGAACTTAGTCCCGCTAACTAAAGGAAATATCTACTCCAGCGTGAAGTTCTTTCCCGGCCGCCTGCCCCTTTCGTAGTCGCCGCGTGCGACGCGACGAGCGCGACCACAGCCTTTGCCCTGGATGCCTCTAGGACCGTCTATAAACTCGATGCCGATGGCAACTCTAAAGCTATGGACGCTCTGAAGAATCGCGCAGATCGAGCCGCCGACCCAAGCAAGCCCGCGTCAACTCGCGTAATGGCGAAAGTCGAAGGCACTGAGAAGACCGGGATCATATCCGTTGATAGCATTTCCATACAATAACGGGCTTTGAGCCAGGTGCTGGCGGTCCGCTGGTGACACCACTCGGACCGCTGCAGCGCTCCTCCACAGCGCGTTCTTAGTACGGAAGAGTACCTTTCGAGGAAATTATGATATTCTAAAAGTCGATGGGTTTGTGCGTTTTGCCTCAGTTTTTGAGGTCCCTCCTTTCCTCTGTGGCGCTTCTCGGAATTCTTGCTGCCGGCTGCCAGGCGCCTACGACACCACCTGAACCGGACGCCCGCGACCGCAGTCGACTCGCGGAACAGGCCATTCGCGAAAAGCTGGTGGTCTGGCAGCGGCGTTTGAACCTGCAGGATTGGACCATTTCGGTCGTGATGTCACATCCAACGGATCTGAGACAGCGGACACTGGGAAATATCCACTGGGATGCGAATAAAAAGACGGCACTCATTCGCGTTCTGGACGCGTCCGACTACCAGATGCCCTTCCAGCCGACGATGAGAGATATGGAATTCACCGTAGTACACGAACTGATTCACCTGGAACTCGCTTCCCTGCCCCGGAGCGAGGCCAGCCGCAGCGAGGAAGAGTACGCCATCAACCGTCTCGCCACCGCGCTATTGCAGCTCGACGGCAAGAACTAAAGTCAGCGTGCGACGGCTCGTAATGCGGTGGGCGAGTTCTGAGCTCTATGATCCTCCAGAACTGAATTACACACCTCCACGCACAGGTTGCAGATCAGCACGTGCCTGTAGTGCTCAGACGGGTTTGAAATAAGCGCGTCTACCTGATCTTGTCGTCTGCTGCAAAACGAACATGTGAGGATTTCCTCGTCCTCGCGGCGCTGGCCGAACATGATCCCAGTATGGCGATGGGGCGGTGGAAGTCAAGATTCGCGATAGTTTAATAGGCGAGGCTCACTGTTCTAAGGTTTTCAGTTTCAGCAGCGCATCGGAAGATGCTGCCCCTCGGAACCAAAAGATGGCTTGTCGCTGCGCGCTCCCGTGGATCAATTCTTAGGGTGTAACTTCCCATCCGCCGGCAGCAACAGGAAAGGCCTGCCGCCTTTCGGCCGCACGCTGTTGGATAATTAGTGGATCATGCGTATCGGAGCACTAGCCACTGGGATCTTCTGCGCGTTCACCTGTAGCACAGCGGGGAACCTGCCCTCTGTAACATTCACGAAAGACGTGGCGCCCGTCTTGCAGAAGAATTGCCAGGGATGCCACCGGCCGGGTGAGGCGGCGCCGTTTTCGCTGCTGAGCTATGAACAGGCGCGTCCCTGGGCTAAGGCGATGAAGGAAGCCGTCCGGCTGAAGAAGATGCCGCCCTGGTTCGCGGATCCGCACTACGGCAAGTTTTCCAACGACCGCTCGCTCGCGCAGAAAGACATTGAAACCATCGCAGCATGGGCCGACGCCGGCGCGCCGCAGGGCGATTCCAAAGACATGCCGGCGCCAGCGAGCTTCCTTGAAGGCTGGTCGATTCCGAAACCGGATGTTGTGTTCGAGTTCCCCGAGGCCTATCAGATTCCAGCCACCGGCACGATCGAATATCAAAAGGTCATCGTGCCCACTGGTTTCACTGAAGACAAATGGGTGCAGTTCGCTGAAGCGCGGCCGGACGATCGCGCCCGGGTGCATCACATGATCGCGTTTGTCCGTGAGCCCGGCTCGCATTGGCTGAAGGACGCTAAGCCGGGTGTGTTTTTCGTGGCGCCGAAGCCCAAAGAGGATGACGCTGACACCAGCGCTCTGCCAAGTGATTTCCTGGTGGGGTATGCGCCCGGCCAGCCTCCGGAGATCCTCGCGCCGGGTCAGGCCAAACTGATCAAGGCCGGGTCCGACCTTGTGCTGGAGATTCATTACACAACCAACGGGCGGGCAAGTACCGATCGCAGCAAGTTCGGCCTGGTCTTCGCGAAAGAGCCGCCCAAGGAGCGCGTGCTCACGCTGTCAGCTACGAACGGAAAATTCAAGATCCCGCCCGGGGATCCGAACTACAAGGTAGACGCAGAGTTCGAGCTGGGCACAACGGTCAAGCTGTTGGGTCTGCATCCGCACATGCACGGGCGCGGCAAGGATTTTGAATACCGCATCGTGTATCCCACCGGCGAAACTGAAACCCTGCTTCGCGTGCCGCGCTACGACTGGCACTGGCAGCTTTGGTATACCCTCACAAAGCCCATTCTGCTCCCCAAAGGTACGAAGATCGAGTGCACCGCACACTTCGACAACTCCCCCAACAATCCCGATAATGCGGACCCGACGAAGGAAGTGAGTTGGGGCGACCAGAGTTGGGACGAAATGATGGTGGGATTCTTCAACCTGGTGTTCGACGCCAACATGCCGGTCAAGGAGATTTTCAGGGACCGGGCGACGGTGGCCAGTAATTAGCGGTTTCCGTTACACCGGAGTAGAATTGACACAATCGGGAAAGCGGTGAATACCTTGGTTTCCGTTCGTGTGTTTCTGGTCCTGGTACTAGCTTGTTTCCGCGCGGGTGCGCAAACGACGGCGGAGATGAGTGCGCATGAAGAGGCGGCGACCTTCAAAACCAAGGTCAACCTGGTGCTGGTACCTGTGGTGGTGCGCGACAGCCAGGGGCACGCAGTGGGGAATCTGAAGCAAGAGGATTTTCAGCTTTTTGACAAGGGCAAGCCGCAGGTAATCACGAAATTCTCGGTCGAAAAATCTGGGAGTCACGCGATCGCGCCGCCAACGAATTCTGATGCGACCGCCGGGGATCCCGGTACGCCGATGGCCATACCGGAGCGCTACATCGGATATGTTTTTGACGATGTGCATCTGGCCTTCAGCGACCTGGCTCGAGTGAGGGATGCGACGGACCGGCATCTGGCGTCGCTTGAATCCACGGCGCGCGCGGCGATCTTTACGACATCGGGCCAAACCGCGCTCGATTTTACGGACGATCGTCAGAAGTTACACGAAGCGCTGCTCCGGCTCCAGCCGCGGCCGATCATCGGCTCGAGCATGGGCGACTGTACGCAAATGGATTATTACATGGCGGACGCTATCCAGAACAAGAACGACCAGCAGGCGTTTCAAGCGGCCACGGCTGAGGCGATGTCTTGCATGAACCTGAGTCCGTCGCAGCCGGGTTCCCTACAGACGGCCCAGTCGGCGGCCAGGTCCGCCGCTCAGCGTGGCGTGAATCAAGGCGATCATGATTCTCATGTGTCACTCACGGTGCTGAAGGATATGATTCGCCGGATGGCGGCGATGCCGGGACAGCGCAGCATGATTCTGGTGTCTCCGGGGTTCTTGACCACGTTTGACCTGGTGCAAGAGAAAACCGAAATCATCGAACGCGCGATCCATTCCAACGTCATCATCAGCGCGCTCGACGCCCGCGGGCTTTACACCATCGTGCCTGGCGGCGATGCCAGCCAGGGGACAACGTATTTTAACTCGATGGGGCTGAAGACCCAGTTCCAGTCCGCCAGCGCCCTCGCGCAAGCGGATCTGCTGGCCGAACTGGCGGAGGGTACCGGCGGCACATTTTTTCATAACAGCAACGATCTGGATGCAGGATTGAAGCGAGTGTCCGACGCGCCGGAGTATTTCTACGTTCTGGGCTTCGCCCCTCAAAACCTGAAGCTGGACGGCACTTTTCACCGGCTGAAAGTCGCGCTGAAAGAATCGAACAAGCTGGCGCTGCAGGCCCGGCGTGGCTACTATGCTCCACGGCACGTGGCGGACGCGGTGGAGACCGCCAAGCGGGAGATAGAAGAAGCGCTGTTCTCGCGGGAAGAGATACACGATATACCGGTGGAACTCCACACTCAATTTTTTAAGTCCAGCGATGAAAACGCCCGGCTGTCGGTTCTGGTTCGCGTCGACGTCCAACATATCCGCTTCCGGAAAGAGGACGGCCGGAACAGGAATGATCTGACGATCGTTTCCGGATTGTTCGACCGCAATGGCAATTATGTGACAGCGAACGAAAGAATTATCGAGATGCGCCTGCGGGATGACACGCTGGAGAACAAGTTGCACCAGGGCATCAATTTGAAGACAAATTTCGATGTGAAGCCGGGAAGTTACCTGGTGCGGTTAGTGGTGCGGGATGCCGAAGGACAGATGATGTCAGCGCAAAACGGCGCTGTCGAGATTCCGTAATTGGAGGTGTGAGATGCAACTACGCCAAGTGATGCTGACGATCAGCGTTTTTTGCCTGGCCGGCGGCGCCGCGCAGGCGCAGCAGCCCGGTGCTCAGGCGCCGGGTGACGCTTCGCCGGTGATCCGAACGGAAACCAGGCTGGTTCTGGTGGACACGGTCGTGATGGACAAAAAAGGAGCCTACGTCCACGATCTCACCATCAAAGACTTTCGCGTCTGGGAAGACAACAAAGAACAGTCCATCAAGAGTTTCTCGTTCGAAGCCGATCCCAACGCGCCATCGAACTCTCAGAAGCGCTACCTGGTGTTGTTCTTTGATAACTCAACGATGGAAGCCGGAGACCAGATACGGGCGCGCCAGGCCGCGGCCAAGTTTATCGACTCCAATGCCGGCCCGAACCGTTTGATGGCGATCGTGAATTTCGGGGGCAGCATAAAAATCGCTCAGAACTTCACGGCGGATGCCGATCGGCTGAAGGAAGTGGTAAAGGGCGTGAAATTTTCGACGGTCTCGCCTAATGCCCAGCCGGCTTCGATCGGCTTCCCGACTTTGGGCAATGCCGAATCGGATTTCGGCGTGCGCAGCGTGTTACTGGCGTTGAGGAGTATGGCCAAAAACCTCGCGCCGGTGTCAGGACGCAAGAGCCTTATCATGTTTACTTCCGGGTTTGTGCTCAACGATGAAAACAGGCCGGAGCTGACGGCCACGATCGACGCGTGCAACAAATCGAATGTCGCGATTTATCCCATTGACGTTCGCGGATTGGTGTCGAGCATGCCGATGGGGCCGGTCACGGGAATTACTTCACCATCAGGTTTGCCAAGTCCCCGGCTGCTGCGGGCTACAGTGAGTTACCCGGCGGGATCCTTTGGGAATTCCTTCCTGCCCCAGCATGGCGGAGGCGGAGGGGCTGGAGGGGGTGGAGGAGGGGCAGGCGGAGGTGGGGGACACGGCGGCGGTACGGGCGGCACAGGCGGCGGGACAGGTGGAGGTGGCGGCAAGGGCGGTTCCGGCGGCAGCGCGGGTGGGAGCTCGGGCGGCAGCAAGGGCGGTTCAAGTGGCGGCAGCTCAGGCGGGACGCGAGGCGGTGGTGGCGGCACAACTCCGTCCACGATGAACCCCTATGCGACGAATAATCCCTACAACATGCCCCGGCAGATTGTTCCGGTCTTTCCGGAGAGCGCTTCGACCAACCAGCAGGTCCTGTACATGCTGGCTGAGGGCACCGGTGGTTTCGTGATTGTAAACACGAATGATCTTCTCGGTGGATTGGAAAAGATCGGCAAGGAGCAGAACGAGTATTACGTCCTGGGCTATGCGCCCACCGACTCACCCGAGGGGAGCTGCCACACGCTGAAAGTGAAAGTAGAGCGGAGTGGCACTACCGTGCGGGCGCGTAGCGGCTATTGCAATGCCCGGCCCAAGGACTTATTGGCGGGCGACCCTTCAGAGAAAGAATTGGAGACGCGCGCCGCGGCGACCCAGGCGGGCAGCGTGCCTGCTTCGATGGAGGTTCCATTCTTCTATACCGGACCCAGTACAGCTCGAGTGGATGTAGCGATGGAGATTGCGCCGGATGCCGTGAAGTTCGAGAAGACCAAAGGAAAATTCCACTCGACCGTGAACGTCCTGGGTATCGCTTACAGGCAGGATGGCTCCGTAGGCGCACGCTTCAGCGACGCCATAAAACTGGATCTGCAGAACAAAAAAGAACTGGAGAGTTTCAAAGAACGCCCGATTTACTACGAGAATCAATTTGAAGTGGCGCCGGGCACGTACAATCTGAAGGTCGTGTTCAGCACGGGTGGGGAAGGATTCGGCAAGGTGGAAACACCGTTGACGATTGATCCGTATGACGGCAAGCAGTTTGGACTGAGCGGCATGGCGCTGAGCAAGGACGTCCACCGGCTGGCCGACGTAAACACGGGACTCGACGCAGAGCTTTTGGAGGGCAAGACGCCACTGGTTACGCAAGGGATGCAGGTGACTCCCTCGGGCAGCAACCGGTTCAAAAAGACCGACATCAGTGCAGTTTACGCCGAGGTCTACGAGCCGCTCCTGACGAGCCCGAATCCGCCGATTGTCGCGGTGCAGTTACGCGTTCTGGATCGCAAGAGCGGCGAACAAAAGCAGGATTCCGGACTGATAAACATCGGCGCTTCGGTTCGCAAAGATAATGCGATGATCCCTGTGGGCCTTAAGCTCCCGGTGGACGCGCTCACGGCGGGCGCTTACCGGGCTGAGTTGAAGGCGGTCGATTCGGTCGGACACGCTTCTCCGGTTCGTTCGGCGGATTTCGATGTGGAGTAGATCAGTTCGGAGAAAACAGTTGTTCGACTTTAAAGCCGCGAGCTTGTAGCAGCCGGACTACACCTTCGTGGCCGACTAGGTGACCTGCGCCGACTACGACAAAACAGCGCTGGTTGTTTTTCAGGCATTGTTCGGCGACGTCGGCCATGTGCGGATTGCGGTCGCCGAACATTTTATTCTGAAGATCAGAGGCGCCATCCAAGGCGCCGGCGACGAGCGCGTCGAGTTTGTCCGCGTCTCCGGTCATCCACGCGCTCTTGAACTCATTCACCACCTGCTGAGAGGCGGCCGCGCTCTTGAGGGTGGATGCCAGGTATTGCTCCTGCTGACGTTCAGGGGTATCCGCCATCAGCCGCAATTGCCATTCCGCTGTTTCCAGTTGTTCCACGCGCATTGTGTTCCCGGCTAGATTCAGGAAATGCTGATCGATGCCTAACTCAGGCGTCATTCCGGATGCCTGCATGGGCAGCATGGAAGCCATCACGGTGGCGAGCCAAGGCTTGACCCTGGCGAAGGCTGCGGATGGAAGACCATTTTCGTTACAGAAACGCGTTACCAGGGTCTTGGTCTCCGGACTAACGTGGTTCCACAGTGAATCATGCAATGGATACATCCCCTTGGTCATGAGGAGCGGCTCGAGTTTGCTGCGATCGATCTTATTGAGATCGACCTCGACTACCAGCACGGAGGATTGCCGGAATGCCTCCTCGATGTGGCTTGGCAAGGGATACATGTCGCTGGAACCGACATGAATTGAGCCGAGTAAATAGATAGTGCTGCGCCGCGACGAGACTTTCCAGATCAGGCCGTTACTGGAGGCCGGGCGGGCCTGGTCGACGATTGCATTCGAATTCCAGGCCGCCGGCTGGCTGGTACCGCCCGCAGGCGGAGCAGGCAGAGTGACGACCAGACTGTCCGGTGTTTTTTCCTGGCCGTACGCGGATGGCGAAACCGCCACGAACGCGAGAACTGCCGCGAGCGCCAGGCGAGGGCTAAATATCTTGGATTGGGTCATGGGTTAGATCATGCCGCTCTCCCGATTCTACGGGCGCACAGGTCGCGATAATAGCTATCGAAGGTTAACAATCAGAAAAACAAGTGGGATAACGCGGGGGCGGCTACATTATTGCGTAATCGCATATACGGCTGCCGAATGGGCTGGGAGTTCGACCGTCAGCCGGCCGCCCTTTGCTTGCGCGTCGGGCGCGACGCCTAGTTCGTCATGTAACAACGGGTTTTCCGGGATTCTTAATGAGGCAGTTTGAATGGAGAGAGAAGATTTCTCGTTTCCCGTATTGAAGGCGACCAGCACTGTCGAAGTTGCCATGACTCTGGCGTACGCGTAAATCCGCGCGCCGGCTGCCAGTTGCCGCATGGAGCCGCGCCGCAACGGTGCGAGCCGCGCACGCAGATGCGTCAGCCGGCGCACGTGATCGAAGACTGCCTGCTCTGCCGGACGGCGGCCTTGCGGCTCAAAGGCGTTGCGCGGATCCTCGCGCCAGCCACCCGGGAAATCGCGGCGGTTATCGGGATCGTTGCCGCCGGGCATGGCGATCTCATCACCGTAATAGATCATGGGAATGCCACGCGCGGTCATGAGGAAGGTGAACGCCAGTTTGAGTTCTTCGAGATCGGAGCCCGGCTCGTTCATGAAGCGTGCGACATCGTGAAGGCCAAGAAAAGTGACCAGCAGGTTGGGGTCTTGATACAAATAGTCGTGGGCCAGCACTTTCGCCAGTTCCTCAGCCGGCGCTTTGCGTGTGAAGACGCGGCGAATAGCTCCATATAGCGGGAAATCGAAGAGTGAGTCGACACCGGAATCGATGCCGTCGAATTGTGTTTTGCCGCCCTGAAAGAAAGACACGAGACCGGGATCTTCATCGAACATCTCGCCCACCACGCGGAAGCCCGGATATTCGCGCTTGATGACCTGCATCCAGGCGCGCCAGAAGCTGCGCGGGACATAAGGCAGCGTATCCTGCCTTATACCATCTATGCCGGTCGAAGCTATCCACCAGAGCGTGTTCTGGACGAGATATCGCGCGACTTCCGGATCGTTCTGGTTCAGATCGGGCAGAACGTCTATGAACCATCCTTCGAGCGTGCTCCTTTGCAAGGCTGGCGTGGCGTGAGGGTCCATCAACGTCCAGGTCTGCCAAGTGTTGGCCAGATGTTTCAGTAATGTTCCGTTGAACCAGGTGGGCGTTGGGGAGTCGGTCACCCAGGAATGGTAGGGTCCGGTGTGGTTGGCGACCTGGTCCTGGATGATTTTGATGCCTAGCGCGTGCGCTGTATCGACCAGCCTCTGAAATATGGCAAGGTCGCCGAAGTGCTCGTCGACCGCATAGAAGTCGACCGCGCCGTAGCCGTGGTAATCGGTGACAGTCTGGCCGTCGTACCTTTCATGCTCGTTCACGTGATTCACATTGTCATAGATCGGATTGATCCAAAGAGCCGTCACGCCGAGATCTTTAAGGTACGGGAGATGCTGCAGAATCCCCTGAAGATCGCCGCCGTGATAGTAGCGGGGCTTGAGGCGATCGTGCAGACCGCGCGAGATGGACGGATCGTCGTTGGAAGGATCTCCATTCGCAAAACGGTCAGGCATGATGAGATAGAGCACATCGTCGGAGGAGAAACCCTGGAAGCGGTCCTTGCGCAACAAGGGCGCCAGCAACTGGAATGGCGCGGTGGTGGCGCCGTTGGTGGTGACAATCTCGAGCGGATAAAAGCCCGGCTTAGCATCGCTGCGGATTTCGAGATCGACGAATAAATAGGTTCCGGAATCGCTGGCTTTAGCGGGACCGAGCTTCACGCCTTCCACCGAGCACTTCACTACGGCCCCCGCTAGGCCTTTGCCGGAGATTAGAAGGCGCACGGGATTCAAAGTGTGACTGATCCACCAATTGGGCGGCTCGACTCTGCGGATTTCGGGTGAGGCGTAGCCGGTGGCGCAGAACAGCAGAACGCAGACATGCCAAAGCCAGTTCGTTCTCTTCGTGGGGCGGACCCCCTGTTCCGCGGCGGACGCCCTCGTCCGCCTAGTCTTGGCCCGCTTGAGATCGATTCCCTTGACGGAAAGCCGGCTGGGGGGCCGGCTGCGGACCAGGGGGTCCGCCCCACGAAGAACGATCATGCGGCGGCTTCCTTATCGTGGACGCGGCGCATCAGAAGGGCGGCTAGCGCCAGAAAGGCTCCGCCGGTTACCACGGCCGCCATCCGGTTATTTCCGAGCAAGTGGTTCATGATCCAGCCGAGGCCGAGCGAAGCGAGAATTTCGGGAATCACGATGAAGAAGTTGAATATGCCCATGTACACACCCATTTTTTCCACCGGCAGGGAGCCGGCAAGGATCGAATAGGGCACGGCTAGTGTACTGGCCCACGCAATGCCGATTCCCGTCATAGAGAGCAGGAGAAGATACTGATTGTGAATTAGCAGGACGGAACTCAATCCGCCGGCGCCGCACAACAGACAGACGCTATGCGTGAGCTTGCGTCCCAGGACGCGAACGACAGCAGGCAGCGCAAACGAAAACGCGAAGCAAACCGCGGAGTACGCCGCGAAGCAGACGCCGCCCCAGGCCACGCCGGCCGTGTACTCGGGCGATGCGGTATCTGTCGCGCCGAACACGTGGTACGCGACCGCCACGGGGAAGTAGAGCCACATACAGAACAGGCCCATCCACGTGCAGATCTGCACCCAAGCGAGTTGTCGCATGGTCTGCGGCATGGCGCGAATGGAGGCGAGGATTTCGCGCGCTCCGGCCATCGCTCCGCGGCTTTGCGATTTCATGGCTCGGAACGCCACGAGGTCTTTCGGCGGGCGCTCTTTCGTGCTGATGACTGTCCACATGACGGCACAGAAAAACACGACCGCGCCGATGTAAAACGAAAATCGCACGGCGAATGGTATGGCGCTGCTGCCCGGGCTTTGCATTCGTCCGGCCAGCATCCAAGGCAATGAAGAGGCGATCACCGCGCCGAGCCCGATGAACAGACTCTGCATGGCGAAGCCGCGCGTACGCTGCTCTTCAGGTAACAAGTCGGCGACAAATGCGCGGAACGGCTCCATGCTGATGTTGATGGAAGCATCGAGAATCCACAGCAGACCCGCGGCGACCAGGATTGTGGGGGCGTTGGGCATGGCGAGCAATGCCAGCGAACTGAGAATGGCGCCAGTAAGAAAGTAGGGCCGCCGGCGGCCGAGCTTTCCCCAAGTGTGATCGCTCAAGTGGCCGATGATGGGCTGAACGACGAGGCCGGTGGGGGGCGCCGCCAACCAGAGCATGGGAATCTGGTCGGGTTTAGCTCCCAGGTATTCGTAAATGGCGCTCATGTTGGCCATCTGCAAGCCCCAGCCGAACTGGATGCCAAAGAACCCGAAACACATGTTCCAGATTTGCCAGAAACTGACGGGGGCGCGGGTAGAGGCAGTGGCGGTGGTCATCGCTCGTAGATCTCGGTGAGTTCCTTCAGGCGGCGGGCGAGCGCCGGAGTCAAGGCGTCCCTTCGGCAACGCCAACGCCAGTTGCCGCTGGGCGTGGCAGGGAGATTCATGCGGGCTCTGCTGCCCAGTCCCAACACATCCTGCATCGGAAAGACGACGGTGTCGGCGACGGAAGCGATAAGCGCGCGGATGCAAGCCCAGTGAATCTCTTGATTATCCAGATTCAGATAGCGGCGCGTGTAATCGTGCTCAGTGCGGATATCTTCTTCGGTGCGGGTACTCTCACCTTGGCCGGCGCTGGTCCACCATCCGACGGTCGTGTCGCAGTCGTGCGTCCCGGTGTATGCAACACGGGCTCGAGGATAGTTGTGCGGGCGGAAATCGGGTGCTTGGGGATCCTTGCCGAAAGCAAATTGAAGAATGCTCATGCCCGGAAAACCAAATTGGTTGCGTATGGCTTCGACCTCGGGCGTAATGACGCCCAGATTTTCCGCCACGAGTGGCAACTCTCCCAAGGCGTCGACCGCCGCCTGCAGAAAGGCGCTGCCTGGGCCCCTGATCCACCGGCCATTCACTGCAGTGGTCTCGCCGGCGGGAATCTTCCAGTACGCTTCGAATCCCCGGAAGTGATCGAGCCGGACAATATCGACCATGGCGAGCGTTGCGGCCAGACGCTCAATCCACCAGCCGTAGCCATTGGCGGCCAGCACGTCCCAGCGATAGAGCGGATTGCCCCAAAGCTGTCCGGTGGCGCTGAAATAATCGGGCGGCACGCCGGCCAGGGCGGCGGGATTGCCTTTTTCGTCCAGGTCGAAATACTCAGTGTGAGCCCAGACGTCGGCGCTGTCATGCGCCACGTAAATAGGCACGTCTCCCATAACGCGGATTCCACAGCTACCGCAGTGTAGCTTCAAGGCATGCCACTGATCGAAAAATTCAAACTGATAAAAGCGGTGTAAGTTGATTTTGTGTGAGAGTTTGTGCCGCCAGTGCTCCAGTGCTTCGGCACGGCGCACACGCACGGATGGCTCCCAGTAAGTCCAGATAAATTCCTGGCTATGCGTCTGCTTGAGTGCCATGAACAGAGCGTAGTCGTCGAGCCATCCGGCGTGAGCAGCGCAGAACCTCTCGAAGCGCGCGCGTGTGTCGCCGCTCGCGCCCGCAAAGAAATTGCGCGCCGCGCGAGCGAGAAGATCCATCTTCCACGGAATGACTCGTGCGTAATTGGTCTCCTCCTCCGGGAAAATGGCCGTCTCGTGAAGGGCAGTGGCGGGCAATAGTCCTTTGTCTACCAGATGTTCCAGGCTGATGAGCAGGGGATTGCCGGCGAAAGCAGAGAAGCATTGATAGGGCGAGTCACCGTAACCTGTCGGGCCGAGCGGCAGAACCTGCCATAGACGCTGTCCGGCGGCTTTCAAAAAATCGACGAAACGGTAAGCCTCGGTGCCGAGGTCACCGATCCCGAAACGGCCAGGGAGCGAGGTGGGATGCAGCAGAATGCCGCTGGACCTTGGAAATGTGGGTCCGGATGTCACTAATGGAGACTATCATCTTGCGGCGGGGGTTGGTAGGCAGCGCTTTAAGTTGGATTGTGAGCGCAGAGACGAGAGTGATGAGAAGTAACTCAGCGACTCTGCGTCTCTGCGGAGAGCGGTGCGCTCGATATCAGAAATGCAGCTTTAGCGCGAATTGCAACTGCCGCTGCGGTATGACGGTGGAGGTGATCACGCCAGCCGCGCCCGGCCCGTCGGTGATGAAGTTGTCGGGCTGAGTGAAGACGGCGTGATTGAATGCGTTAAAGGCCTCAGCCCGGAACTCGAGGTTGAAGCGTTCCGTCAGGTTGAACATTTTTCTGATGGATATGTCGCCGGTTTTCTCGCCGGGTCCATCGAGTATGTTCTTTCCAGCGTTGCCGAACGTGTAGCCTGTCGGCAATGGAAATGCGTTGATATCAAACCAAAGATTGGGGCTGCGCTGGCTGGCGGGCAGATTGCCGTTAGCGATGCGGTCGGTACGAAGCAAACCATTAGAGCCGGTATTCGACGGATCGTAGCCCATCAGCGGCGAGAACGGAAAGCCCGAGCGGAAAGTCAGGATGCCACCGATGTGCCAGCCTCCCAGGACCAAATCGGCTGGACGGCTGCTGTTGAGAAACCGCCTGCCTTTTCCGACCGGCAGCTCGTAGTCAAAGCTCGAAACCCAGCGGAAACGATTGTCGAAATCCGAAAGTCCCTTCTCCGATTTCAGATTGTAGGAATTCTGGGGCCACGGACCGTTGCAGCAGATCTCAGGCTGATCATTGATTGACTTGCCGTAGGTGAACGCGCTCAGAAACATCAAGCCATGCGACAAGCGCTTCTCCGCTTTCAACTGGAGAGATTCGTAAGTGGAGTTTCCATGGTCCTCGATCGAAGTGAATGGTCCGTACTGTGGATAGGGCCGGCGGGACTGCACGCTTCCGGGACCGGGCGTAGGATCCTGATTGTGATCCACCAAAACTTGCAAGTGGGTCGACTTAGCGCCGACATACGCGACTTCAAACAGGATGTTGCCCGGCAGTTGATTCTGAATGTTGAAGTTCCATTCATCGTTCACTGGGGCATGAAGACGCGAGTCCACGCTGGTGACGCCGGCGAATTTGGCCTGGCTGAGGTTCAGTGACGGAAAGCCGCCCGAAACCGTCAGCACGGGCGTAATCCCATCGCTGACAAAGCTGGGCTCGAAGAAGAAAGGAAGATTGTAGCCCAGCTGCAGCGGATCGCCGGTCCGAATCTCCTGATAGCTAAAGAACCTGCCATACCCTGCCCTGATGACCGTCTTCCCTTTTCGAGATGCAGGGCTCCAGGCAAGTCCCGCGCGCGGCGCAAAGTCATCCTTATCCATAGTCGTCAGACCTGGGGATGCGCCGTTCAGTCCCGCAACAATTAGCTGCCCGGTCGCAAAGTCAAAGTTACTTTGCCGGTTATGCGCCTCGGAGATTGGGGTGGTATAGTCGTACCGCAGGCCTAAGTTGAGCGTTAGCGTCGAGGTCACTTTGTAGTCGTCCTGAACGAAGGCTCCATAAGTGTGCTGGCGATTTCCGAAGTAAGTCAGAGTGGAAATTACGGACGTTGTGGGATCGCCCAGAAGCATGTCAGCAAGGCCGTTGCCGCTGCCGTCCCCCGAGGACGGAGAATCCGCTGTAAACTCACCGCTGAAGGAAAAGCGCCCGCGCGGCTGTCCAACTTGGAAGAGATTAAATTGACTAAATCGGACTTCAGGTCCGAGTTTTATTACATGCTTTCCGTGAATGATACTGAGCGTGTCGCCGTATTGAAACTCTTGGCTGGTGCTGAACGTCGGCGTGTATCCTGGCTCGCCGATTCTGATATAACCGCTGGGCTGGAACAATGTGAATCCGTTCACCGTTGAGTTGTCCGGGACGCCAGGGACGGCAAGACCCGCAGGCGGATAGTTTTGCCCGTACGACGGAATGTTGTCCCGATAATGGTTCCTGTTAAAGCCTATCCGCAACTCATTCACCATCGACGGGCTAATGGTGAACGTGTGACCGATGGCTGCGCCACGTGTGCCTTCGAAATAATTGCCCGTGCTGTAATTACCGCCGTCGGCCAGGCCCGGCAGCGGCGGCGATTGAAACCGGGTCCGCTGGCTCAGTGAGAATCGCCCAAAAATTTGTTGCCGGTTCGAGATGTTGTAATCCACGCGGGCGTCCATCTGATCGATTGTGTCCTTGCCGGGAGCGTTGAAGTTATAATTGTTCGCCGTGGCGCCGGCCACGGTGGGCGCCGGGTATAGGGCGGCAGCGTTGTGCGCGATGGAATCGAGCCGGGACGCCGGGATGATGTTGCCCTGAAATGGATTGCGCACCACGTTGCCGTTGACCATGGTGGTCGAGGCCGGGTCGAAAATCTCGCCCTGGTAAACCGGCCGGCCCAGCGCGTCCGTGCCAACCTGCGAACCTAGAAGTCCGCTGAAATTCCCGCCGATCTCGGCGGCTGTAGGCACGGTGGCAATGTCTGTATTGGCTGCGCGCACGCGCGTTCCCTGGTAATCACCAAAAAAGAAAAGTTTATTTTTCTTGATGGGTCCACCCAAAGTTCCACCGAACTGATTCTGCTTGAATGGCGCCTTGGCCTGATCGGGCGACTCGAAGAAGCCGCGCGCGTCAAGATCGGAATTGCGGAAAAACTCGAACACCGTCCCATGGAACTGGTTGGTTCCGGACTTGATGGTCGCGTTAATCACTGCGCCGCCGCTGCGGCCGAATTCTGCGGAGTAGTTGCTGGTCTGGACCTTAAATTCTTCGATCGCGTCTACGTTGGTGCGCAGAATGTTGCCCGCGTTGTCGTTGGAGTTGTTATCGATGCCATCCAGCATGAAATTGTTCAGATTGCCTCGGGTCCCATTGACGGCAAAGGCTCCGCCTGCATTCCCGTTGCTCGCAGATGTGGATCCATTAATTCCCCCGCCGTTCTCGGTGATCTTGACGACGCCGGCCGTTAGCGTCGCTAATTGCGTGTAATCGCGGCCGTTCAGGGGAAGATCGGTGATCTGCCGGCTTCCAATCACGTCGCCTAGGGACGAAGATTCGGTCTGCACAACCGGCACCTCAGCCTCAATATTGACGGCTTCGGTGAGTGCGCCCACTTGCAACGCGAAATCCACGCGAACGCGATCTTGCACCTGTAGTACAATGCCCCCGCGCGTTTCTTTCTTGAACCCTTGCGCTTCCACGGCAACCGAGTAGGTTCCGATTCTTAAGGGCGTGAGTACATAATTGCCAGCCGTATCGGTGCGGGTGGAGGTTTTGGTATTGGTGTTCACCTCGGTCGCGGTTACCGATGCGCCGGGCACTACCGCTCCGCTCGAGTCCTGAACCGCGCCCACAACGGTCGCGGTATCTACCTGAGCCTGAAGAATCGAAAAAGCAGATGCACTGAATAAAAAGACGTGAATAGCTTTCGTTCGCATGAGACGCTTGGCGGAACCTCCTGTTGCGTGATTAAGGCAGAATTTCTATTTTGCCCCGGTGATAGTTATCGATTGTACATCGACACCACCCCGGTTGTGACGGTTCTTTTCATCGTTACGATCCGAGTGAGTCCTGCGACCGGAGGGTTTCCGTGCATTCCGGGTGATAATAACAGTCGCTGGGCGCTCGTTCCGCATTCGCGAGGAGGGCTGAATGACGTACCTGACGGAATTGCGGCAAGACATTCGTTACGGTCTTCGGATGCTGGCTGGATCGCCGGGCTTCACCGCCGTCGCTCTCGTTTCGCTCAGTCTAGGCATCTGCATCGCCACCTGCGCGTACAGCGAAATGAACGGGCTTCTGCGCGATCTGCCCGGAGTTTGGAACCCCAGCCAGTTGGTGGCTTTGCAAACGCCAGCCTCGTTCCCGAACTACAAACGCTACCGCGAACTGAGCGACTTGTTCTCCGCCACTTTCGCCTATGTCGCGCCCGTACCAATCGGCGTTTCGACTGGCGGGCGAACGGAGCGTACCTGGGGACACCTGGTTACGGCCTCCTACTTCTCAACACTCGGTGTCCATCCGCTGTTGGGGCGCTTCTTCCAGAATGATCAAGAACAACCGGCGGTCGTGATCAGTTACCGGTTCTGGGAGCACTTGGGCGCTGATCCATCGATCATCGGAAAATCGCTGCGCATCAACGGGTATCCACTTACCGTCGTCGGCGTCGGACCCAAAGATTTCCTGGGCGCATCGCCCGCGCTCTTTGTGGCAGACCTGTGGCTGCCGGTTTCGGTGAACGCGCGCATTGCCCCGGAGCTGGCAGACAATGCACTGGAGCGGCGGGATCTCACGATGTTTCAAGTCGTCGGGCGTTTGCGGCCGGGGGTGACGGAAGCCGCGGCCGAGGCCGAGCTTGATGCCGTCGCGCAGCAAATGGCCGAGTCGTATGGCGAGAAGGATAAAGACCAAAGAGGGCGAAGAGTATTGCTGCTGGGCGGCGGCAAAATCCTTCCCATACGAAAGCAGGATCTGCCGTTCTTCAAAGAATTCCTGCTGGTGCTGGGCGGGATGGTTCTGCTGATCGCATGCGCCAACGTGGCAAACATGATGCTGGCGCGGGCTGCAGACCGCCGCAAGGAAATCGCGGTTCGACTGGCGTTGGGCGCCGGCCGTGCCCGCCTCATTCGCCAGCTGCTGACGGAAAGCGTGCTGATTGCCGCGGGCGCTGCTGTTCCAGCCCTCTTGCTCTGTATCTGGCTGATGCATCTGATGTCGAAGATACGAATGCCGCTGCCGATCCCAATCAGCTTCGACCTGAATCCCGACTGGCGCGCGCTCTTATTCACGCTGGTGGTGACTCTTGTGACCGGCATCGCCTTTGGCCTCGCCCCCGCATTGCAGGTCACGCGCACCGACCTTACGCCCGCGCTGAAGGAAGGAGGGACCGTGCGGCTCCGCAGACACCGGCGATTGAGCCTGCGCAATGCGCTGGTGCTCTGCCAGATGGCAGCGTCGCTGACGTTGTTGCTGCTCACCGGCTATATGGGACTCGGCATACAAAGCACGCTAGGCATTCAGGAAGGTTTCAATCCCAGGAACCTTTACCTGATCTCGCTCGATCCCGTGCGCGATGGTTACTCGGTGGAACGCGCGGGGGATTTCTTGCAGAAACTGGTGGACCGCGTGAAGCTGCTGCCGTCTGTCACCGCCGCATGTCTCACCGATACGGTGCCTGTCGCGATCGGCGGCGACGCCGGTGTGACGTTTTCGACGCCGGGTACTCACGCCGCACACGAACTCCATTGGGCGCTCAGGCACACCGTGGGCCGCGGCTATTTCGAGACAGCCGCCATTCCGATCCTGGCCGGGCGGGGCTTCCGCAAGGAGGATGAGGCAAACGGCGCGGCGGCGGTCATCGTGAGTGAAGAACTGGTGCGGGCCTACTGGAAGGGAGGGGACGCGCTGGGACGGCACATTGAATTGGGAAACGATGAGGTCCACGGCGGCTTGGGAGCCATGCCCGGCACGATCGACTTTCGCTCCGCGGTATTGGAAAGAGGACGCCGGACGTTTGAAGTGGTAGGCGTCGCTAAGGACGTGACGGAAGATCTCGTGGTGAGCAAAAAGCATCCGGTAATTTACTTCCCGATGCATCCGGCGGATTACGGCCAGCCTTCCTTGCGGGGCGTGACGCTGATGGTACGGGCGGTGCCAGGCGCCGATGTGGTTAGAGCTGTGCGGCGTGAAGTCTCAGCCATGGATTCCAATCTGACGCCGTTCAATGCGCGCAGCATGACCGAACAGATCGCGCAGTTCATGTCCGCGCTCAAGGCGGCCTCATGGACGTACAGCCTGATCGGAGTGTTCGGATTGGTCCTGGCTTCCGTGGGACTGGCAGGCGTGACGGCGTATACGGTGACGCAGCGCGGCCACGAGATCGGCATCCGCATGGCGCTTGGCGCTCAGAGGCGCGACGTACTCCGGCTTGTCATGCGCGAAGGCGCGACGCTGGTCTCGGCCAGTACAATCACCGGACTGGCTTTCGCCTGGGCCGGCATCCGTGCGCTGTCCGGACTCTTCTTCTCAGTAGCCAGCGTGCAAAGCTCCGATCCGGCACTGCTGGTGGGCGCGCCGATGCTGCTCGCGGGCGTGGCGCTGTTAGCCTGCTACTTGCCGGCGCGGAAGGCGATGAGGATCGATCCGGCAGTGGCGTTGCGGGCGGAGTGAAGGGAAAGAGCCATCTACTCGGCGGCAAACTCTTCGATGTAGCGCTCTACGAATGGCACGGCAAAATCGAGAGCGGTCCTGAGCAACTGAAAACCGGAGTCGAAGAAGCGGTTTGCTGCGTCGGGCATTGTTTCAGTCGTCGGGATTTTCAAAATATGACGACAGGTCAGCGTGTCTATGACTTCGTCAGCGACCTCAAACCGAATCCTGCGTATGTCGCGGGAGGTCGTGATTTTGTGGACTCGAGACGGCCGACGCTGTGCACGATCCCGGAGAGCTCTCAGAACTAGTTTCTGGTCGTAGTGAAACGCAGTGGCGTTTCGGATGACTCCGAATTCCTTCTCAAACTCTCTTCGGTTCGCTCCGCCTTTGACGTACATCTTCAACGTGTCGAATCGTTCTCGAACCTGCGTTGGACATCGATTGATGAGGGGCTGCAGACTCGTGGCCGCTGCAATATCGCCGATTACGTCAAAGTATTCGTACAGGTGGGCTATTTGAACTCGAATAAGGTACAGTCCTGCGCCTCGGCGAATATACTCTGTACTGGGGGATTGATCGTCTTTGTACCTTCCGAGAATTGAATTCGCCAACACCAGATCGTTGCACGCCATCATCCGACGAAGGACGATCGCTGCGTCATCCCCTTGCCTATCGAGTTTGTGAATGTCTATGAAGAGCGTGCGCGTTTGACCCATCTTCCATAGAGTACAACCTCCATAGGCTCCGACCTTTAAACTGACACTTATTGGCAACCGGGCAACACCTTATGCTCGGCTGGAGCCGCAAAGCCTCGCCTAAATGTCTCCATCCAGCCACCCTTCCCATAGGCGTACACTGAATCATATGGTCCGCAAGGCGAGTGTCGTCATCGAAATGGACGCGAATGGTTCTTATGCATGGTGTCCGGAATTGAAGGGCTGCCAGTCTCAAGGAACGACGCTTGAAGAGGCCATCGCTAACATTAAAGAAGCCATCGAACTTTATCTCGAGACCCTGCCCGTCGACCAGCGCGACGTCCTCCTCAGCCGCGAAATTTTGACTACGTCGGTCGAAGTGAACGCCTAAACTGCCTCGGTGGACTGCTTTCGCCCTGTTATTGCATTCTCCACAAATAGACGATATACTCCATATATAGACATATGGCTCGCCCGATCCCTCTTACAACACCCACCGAGCCGGTCGCCATCGACCGGCGGCGCCTGGCTCCCGTGCGGCATCGGATGTCGGGGCCAGCCATCCGATCGTTCTTAAACATCGCTTCCCGATGGGACCTGAGCGTCATAGAGCAACTGGCGTTGCTGGGCTGGCCGGCGCCGTCCACTTTCCACAAATACAAAGCCGGACAGGTCGGCACTCTTCCATACGACATGTTGGTGCGGATCTCGCTGGTGCTTGGAATCTACAAAGCCTTGCACATCCTCTGTCCGGACCGGCAACTGGCAGACCGCTGGATGAAGCTGCCCAACACGAATGCGCTCTTCGGCGGCCGGCCGGCGCTTACATTGATGACGGAAGGGGGCGTTGACGGATTATTGCAGGTAAGGCGCCTGCTCGATGGACGGCGCGGCTGATTGACACCACCCGAAACCAATCTCCGGCTTCGCAACACTTACCGGCTTGTCCCCAGCAGGTATCCTTCCGCCGGGATTCTGGATGCCATTTCCAGTCCTGAGGATCTGGAGGCCGTGATCGAATTGGAATCCTGGACAAACGACCGCGTCTCGACTGAGCTCGGTGTCTTGCACCGAATTCCACAAGAGGAATGGGTGACCGGAAGGCCCCTGTCGACCGTGGTGATGGCTGCATTCTGTCATCCGCGGCCGGGAGGAGGCCGTTTTAGCGGGCCGGACCGAGGCCCGTGGTATGCTTCACTGACGCTGGAGACGGCCCACGCGGAGGTCATCTACCACCGAACCGCGGAACTGGCGGAGATCGGCGTATTCGAGACCTGCGTGCAGGAGCGTGCGTATCTTGCAGATTTCACCGGAGGATTCCACGACATTCGGGCCAAGGAAGCCGCCTTTCGACCGTTCTACTCGCCGACGGATTACACGAAATCTCAAAAGCTCGCGCTGGAATTGCTGGACATTGGATCGAACGGAGTGATCTATCGCAGCGTCCGTCACGACGGCGGCTACTGCGTCGCCTGCTTCCGTCCTAAACTAGTCGTCAACGTTCGGCAAGGGGAGCACTTTGAATATCGCTGGACGGGCGGTCCGACGCCTGTGGTCAGAAAACTGACCGGACGGTAACCTTCAGGGGAACAATTCACCCACTGCTTCTCGGAAGACGCGGGTATGTGTGTCCACATCCGTCTCGGTGGTGGCCGGCGACATTAGCGCCATGTTATGGAAGGGCGTCATGAGAATGCGCCGATTCATCGCATAGATGTGCAGAAATCTGTCGAGTTCGAAATCTGCGGCCGCAGCTGCCTCCGAACCGGTACGCGGGGCGCTAGAACGAAACAGATATTCCGCGCGGCAGCCAAGTCGCGAAATGGACCAGGGCACATTCTTTTCTCGCAACACCTCCTCGACGCCGGCGCAGAACCGCTTTGCCAGGGGAACCATGCGCGCGAAGGCCTCCTCGGTCAGTACGCACGAAAGCGTGGCCCGCATCGCCGCCAACGATAGCGCGTTTCCCGCTAGGGTGCCACCGATGCCGCCGCTATCGCAGTCTTCCGACCGTACTCGCGCGGCGATCCGCTGTCCCACCTCCTCGCTCAACCCGTACGCCGCTGCCGGCACTCCGCTGCCGATCGGCTTGCCTACCACGAAAATATCCGGCGTTAGTCCGTGCGCCCGCGTATACCCGCCAGGACCGGCAGAGATGGTATGGGTCTCATCGATGATCAGCAGCGTTTCACACTCGCGCGTGAGGCGGCGCAACGCCGTGTGATATCCCGGCTCTGGAAGGACGATACCTACGTTGGTCAGCGCCGGTTCACACAGCACGCAGGCTACGTCCCCTTGGTCCAACGCCGCCTTGAGGCCATTCACGTCATTGAACTCCACTACGCGGGTCGTGACCGCCGGGTCGACCGGGGGTCCGACATTTCCGCGCCGTGCGCCCGCTACGCCGTCCCGCAGGGTGATCAAGGACTCGTCGACGGTTCCGTGATAGCACCAGTTATGAACGAGGATTTTGCTGCGGCCGGTGATCTCCCGCGCGATGCGGATGGCGAAACGGTTCGCGTCAGTAGCCGTCAGCGCGAACTGCCAGTACCGCATGCCGAACCGGCGCGTCAGTTCTTCGCCGAGCCAAATCGAGTCTTCGGTTGGGAGCATCAAGGTGATTCCCCGCCCCACCTGCCCGGTGATCGCTGCCAGCGCCTGCTCCGGCGAGTGGCCAGTCATGGCTCCCGTATCTCCCAGGCAGAAGTCGACGTAATCATGTCCATCCACGCAGGTGAAATGTGCCCCATGCGCCTCGCGGACGAACAGCGGAAACGGACTGGCCCACTTGGACATCCAGTTCATGGGCACGCCACCGAGCAGGAACTCGCTTGCGCGCCCAAACAACTCCCGCGACTTGGGGTGCTCACCGGCGAATCGCCGCTCTTCCCGTTTCATGAGGGCTGTTAGCCGCGTCCTGTCTAACCTCACGATTGAATCCTCACGGTTTCAAATCCTACTACACCAAGGCGCGGGACTTCCGTTGACGTTGTTCACCGCGCCAGCATACGATCAGAGACACTGTGTACAGACCCGTTCTGATTGCGCCGCTTAGCGCTAGTGCGCTCACTCAAGCGCAGACTCGCGCTGCATCGTCTGAAGCCGATCTCGTTCTACTAAACGGAAAGATTCTGACCGTTGACGCGAAGGACTCCGTTGCCGAAGCGGTGGCCATCGCCGGCGGGAAAATCGTCGCGGTTGGATCCAACGAGCAAGTGAAGGCAAGAGCGGCGAAGGACGCGCAGGTCATCGATCTGCACGGGCGGACGGCAACCCCCGGCCTGATCGACACCCACTGTCATTTTCAAGAAGTCGCGGCACTCTACGACATCGATCTCAGCGATCCATCCATCCGGCAGTTGAGCGATGTGGTGAAACGCGTACGGCAGAAGGTGGCTGCCGCTAAGCCGGGCGCCTGGGTGCGCGGAAGCGGATGGGACGAAGGGAAACTGGCAGAACTGCGCTACATCTACGCGGCGGATCTGGACAAGGTATCGCCGAACAATCCGGTTTGGTTGATGCATACTACAGGCCATTACGGCGTCGCAAACAGCTACGCCATGAGGCTGGCGGGCATCACTCGCGACACGAAAGATCCCCCAGCCGGAACCATCGACCGGAGTCGAGACGGTAACCCGACAGGTGTGCTCAAAGAATCTGCTAAAGACCTGGTGACCTCGTGGATTCCCGCTTACACGCGCGAGCAACAAAAGAGCGGGCTTCTGAAGATTATCGCGGACTTCAACAAGGAAGGAATGACAGGGGTGAAAGATCCAGGCATCGGGCCTGAGGAATGGTCTCTGTATCGCGAACTGCACGCGCAGAGTAAGCTGACGGTGCGTGTATTTGCCCTTTTCCTGGCAGGAACTACACTCGATTCAGCACGCCAGACGCTCCGCACCCTGACTGGCCTTCCGCGGCCTCCGCAATCCTTCGACGGCCGGCTGCTGGCTGGCGGCGTCAAAATTTTCATGGACGGCAGCGGCGGCGCGCGCACGGCCTGGATGCACCAGGAGTGGAACAAGAATTCGACCGGGAAGGACGCGGGCAATTACGGCTATCCGGCGCTCGATCCGGAAGTATTCCGCCAACAGGTAAAAATGTTTCACGAAGCCGGTATTCACATCAGCACGCACGCCGTCGGGGACCGAGCCATCGATTGGGTCGTGGATACCTACGCCGAGGCCTTGCAGGCAAAACCCACGCGAGGCCTGCGTCACGGAATCATTCACTGCAATACGCCGACGGATCACGCCATCGAGACGATGGCCAGTTTACAGAAGCAATACGATGCCGGGTACCCGGAGGCACAGGCGCCGTTCATGTGGTGGATCGGGGACACCTACGCAGGCAACTTAGGCACGGAGCGTTGCCTTCGGCTGATGCCTTTCCGCACATATATCACTAAGGGCATCCAGTGGGGCGGTGGGTCAGACTGCTCGGTGACGCCGTTTCCTGCTCGGTACGGCCTCTGGGCATCGGTGGTGAGAAAGCCGCTCAGAGGCGTCTACGGCACTCAGCCGTTTGGTGGTGCGGAGGCCATTGACGCACACACGGCGCTTCGTTCGTATACGATTTGGGCAGCACACCAACTGTTTCTGGAAGACCGAATTGGCTCGATCGAGCCGGGCAAAGATGCCGATATCGCAGTATGGGACCGCGACCTGTCCACGATACCGGCCGACGAAATTCCGAATATGAAATGTGCGCTAACGCTGGTTGGCGGACGCGTGGTTTACCGGGCGGAGGATGCGCAGGTCACGGTAAGGCAGGCGACTAATGGCATTCATTCAGAATAGAAGTATGGCTGCAAATCCAGTTCCGCGATGAAGCGCAAGGCCTGCCGATAGATCGCGCGCGTCGTGCCTTTGTCCAATTCATCATGGAGGGCAACAGTCAAGGTCTGATGAATCCCGCCGGGTAGGGTACGTCTCACCTTGACGTGACTGCCGCGCTGCGAAATCGGGTGGAATCCGAAGCGGGACAGGATGCGAAGCAAATCGTCGCCTGAAAGCCTGCGTAACTTCGGCATCAGGCGACGGCTTCGAGCTCCAGTGTAGCGAGAATGGTTGCATCCTTAGCTAATCCGAGTTCAGAAAGATCTTCGCCTTCAAGATGCAATGAGATCGCTTCTCTAATGTTCGCGGCGAGTTCGTCGAGTGTCGCCGCTTCGGTGACGACGGGCAGATCCAGGCATTCCGCAACGTACTGGCGTTCGCCTCGAAAGATTCGAACCTGAATTGTCCTTTTCAGCAACGTCCCCTCCCAACCACTGTACAGGTTTGTAGGGGGGCTCATCAACCAGGGAAAATGAGGGCCTCGGTCATTCATACCTCAGCGCCACCACCGGATCGAGCCGTGCGGCGCGGGTGGCAGGCCAGATGCCGAAGAAAAGGCCAACGCCAACGGACACAGCAACCCCCAGAGTGACGGCCCACAGGGGAACGGCGGTGGGGAGGCTGGGAAAAACCAGGCGCGCCAAGAGTGAAACCAGCCAGCCGAAAAACATGCCCAACATGCCGCCTAATGCGGTAAGCACGACAGCCTCGGTCAGGAACTGAAGGACGATATCGCTGCGGCGCGCGCCGATTGCCTTGCGGATGCCAATCTCGCGCGTGCGCTCGGTTACTGAGACCAGCATGATGTTCATGACGCCAATGCCGCCCACCAGGAGTCCGATGGAGCTGAGCACCACAACAACCAGCGCGACCATGGCGGTCACCTTGTGGAAGTCCTCGACCATCTGCTCCGAGGTCGAGATCGAGAAACTGTCGGGCTGGTTGTTGGGCACGCGGCGTTCGATGCGCAACACGGTGCGAACCTCATCCTCGGCCTGCGTCATCATGCCCGGCCGGGCGATTACGATGAGCATGTTCTCCTTGAGGCTGGGGAACAGTTTATGCATGGTGAAATACGGAAACAGAATGCGCAGGTCTTGACTGCCGGGAAATGATGCCGCGGGGCGCTCCATCACGCCGATCACTTCGAACTGGTGGCCGTTAACGTCGATCCATTTCCCAACCGGGTCAGAAGTCGCAAAGAACGCTTTCTGCACGTCCTCACCTATCACCACGATAGGCATGTGGTGGCGACTCTCCATATCGGTAAAGAAACGTCCGAATTTCATGACCGTGCCACCGGCGGCGTAAGCCTCTTCAGTGCCGCCCAGATCCACGCGATAAATATCATTGCCTTTGTAGCGCGCGCGGTTCAGCACGTGCCAATCCGCGAACAGATAAGGGCTGACGTGCAACACAGATGGGCAGCGCTCCTCAATGGCGCGTGCATTTTCGTAAGTGAGCGGCTTACGGCGCATTTCTTCCGGCGTCAGGTCGCTGGTGCGGATGCCGATCTTAAATTTGAAAACCACCAGCGTAGTGGGACCGAAGCTTTTGAGGATGTTGGTAATGGCGCCGTCGAGTCCAGCGAGAATCGAGCCGACACCAATTACCGCACCGGTGCCGATAATGACGCCCAGCACCGTCAGCACGGCGCGCGTCTTGTGGCCTCGGATGGTATCGAGCGCCATGCCTACGCCGGAGATTAGAGTGGAACGAGTCACTTTTCCGCCCGCAGAGCTTCGATGGGATCGAGTTTGGCCGCACGCTGCGCCGGATAGATACCAAAAAATAAACCGACCGCGGCCGAAAGTGAAACGCTAATGATGACCGCGGAAAAGGGCACCGCCATGGGCACGGGCGTAGCCGCGCGAACCAGCAGCGCGACCATCCACGCCAGGCACACCCCAATCAAGCCGCCACTGGCAGCCAGCATGGAAGACTCCACCAGGAATTGGCGAAGGATGTCGACGCGGCGCGCCCCAATGGCTTTACGAATGCCGATCTCGTGCGTGCGCTCGGTTACGACCGCCAGCATAATATTCATGACCACCACACCACCTACCACCATGAAGACCGACACCACGGCCACGGCGGTGGCGGCGATAGATCCGGTGATGCCGTTCCAGGCGGAAACCAGCGAATCCGAAGAAAAGATGGCGAAAGTGTCGTCCTGACCGGGGAGCAGGTGGCGGAACGAGCGCAAAAGCATCCGGACCTCGTCTTGAGCGCGGAACAGGTAAGACGGATCAAACGCCCTCGCGCGATAACCCAGATCCTTGCGTGCCCCGTACATCTTAAAGTACGTCTCAATGGGGATCTGGATGAAGTTGTCTTCCGAGTTTCCGAATACACTCCCTTTGGCTTTGGCCACGCCCACGATGTCGAAGGGACGGCCTTCGATGAACACGGTCTTTCCCAAAGGATTCGTGCTGGGAAAAAAGCGCAGCTTGATGTCGTTGCCCACGAACGCCACGGTCTGACGCCGCTGGTTCTCAGTTTCGCTCAGGAAGCGGCCTTCGGAGATCTGCGTGTTCGCCAGTGAGGCCATGTTGGAGCTGACACCGTCGAGTTCGACTCCGTCGACCTGCTCATTGCCGTAATGGACCTTCACCTGGCGCTCGGTCTCCATGCCGATCTCCTGCAACATGGTGGCGTGGGTCTTCAGGAAATCGAATTCCTCGCGAGTCAATTCCGGATTGCGCCGCTGCATTTCCAGGTACTTCTTAGGATCGAAATCTCCGATCATGACCATACGGCGCACGCGGAAGCCATCGGCTCCCATGTCTGAGACGTTTTCGGCAATGTAGTGGTTCATGCCGTTGATGACGGCCATGACGGCAATCAGGGTGGTGGTGGCCAGAATGATGCCCAGGAGCGTCAGAAAGCTGCGGAGCTTGCTGGAGTGGAGCGATGCCGCTGCGCCCCGCACGGCTTCCCAAAAGGATGCGTTGGTTTCCATTTAGTTTCCATATAGGATTTCATCGGCGGTCAGACATCTCAAACTGGTGGCCGCACATGCAAGTGCGTCAATTCGTACGGCGCTCACGTATTGCAGCTCCGGTAGAAAGAGTATTTCGCTGGCATGAGCTGCCAGGTGCTTTCGAGAAGTTGGTCCCCCCGGGCGAATCTATTCGTTTACTTGCGCACAGCGGCGGAATTGGCGATGGGGCGCGGGTGGAACTGGCGATCGGCAGGGCGCCTCTCCGGGTCCGCTGGATCGCCGAGCATAGCGGCTACGTCAAAAACCGGCAATTCATTGACACGCAGGTTCGAGGCCCCTTCGCGCGATGGAAGCACACCCACATTTTTGAAGCTGATGGTCCGGACGCCTGTTATCTGGAGGATCGCATCACGTATCAGCTCCCTTTGGGAGTTCTTGGGAACTGGCTGCTGGGAGCTTTCATCGAGCGGAAACTGCAACGTTTGTTTGAGTACCGGCACCAGGTGACGCGTGAGAAGAATGAGACCGTGAGTCCATCCGAATGAACGCCCATTTTGCGTCACAATGAAAGTGAAGGCGAGCATGTCCGATCCAGCGCCCGATCAAAAGACGAAGCAGAACGAAGGACGCATGGCAGGAACCGTGGGGAACCTGCGCTTGTTCGGCGTTCCCATCCGGCTGCACTTCACATTCGTTCTGCTGCTGATTTTTCTGATTTCAATCGGCCTCGGCGGAAAGCAATCGGGCGCCGCAACCGCTGTCTACATCCTGGCGCTGTTCGCTTCGGTGCTGCTGCATGAGATCGGACATGTGCTGGTAGCACGCTGGTACGGTATTGGCACGCGTGAGATTGTGATGTTTCCGATCGGCGGGGTATCGCGCCTGGAGAACCAGCCGAAAGCTCGGCAGGAGCTGTTGATCGTCGCCGCAGGCCCGCTGGTCAACCTGCTGATCGCTATCATTTTGCTCGCCACGCAGCGCAACTTCGTCCCGCTTGAAACACTGCGCGTGCCCACGGACGCCAACTTGATCCAGCGCATCGCCATGGGAAATCTGCTGCTGGGATTGTTCAACCTGCTCCCGGCGTATCCTATGGACGGCGGGCGCATCCTGCGTTCGGTGATCGCTTTCTGGAAGTCGGAGGAAGAGGCCACACAGATCGCGGCGAGCGCCGGGCAGTTCCTGGCTGTGGCTATGGGGCTCTTCGGATTGCTCTCTGGGAATTTCCTCCTTATGTTTGTAGCGTTATTCGTGTACCTGGGCGCCCAGCAGGAAGGGGCTGCGGCGCGCGGGCGTTCTCTTACCAGCGGGGTCCTGGTGAAGGCCGCGATGATCACGGATTTTCGCACGCTCTCGCACGGCAACACGATTCGTGAAGCCGGCGACCTGTTGTTATCGACCTCGCAGCAGGATTTTCCTGTGATGCACGGCGACGAAGTGGTCGGCCTTCTCACCCGCTCCGCGCTGATGCGCGGCATGCTACACGAAGGACCGGACGCGTATGTGGCGGGAGTTATGGAGCGCAATTTTCCGCGCGTCCCCGCGGACATGGAGCTGGCCGCGGCGTTGCCAATACTCTCTGCTGCCGGTTCTAGCGCGCTGGTGATGGACGGCGATCGCCTGTTGGGACTGCTGACGGCGCAGAATTTGTACGAATTCATGCTGCTGCGCCAGGTAAGCATCGCGCAGGCGAAAATGAGCCACCACTGACGCGGCGAGGCACCCGGTGAATTCCATCATGCATCGTGTCGTCATTATCGGAGGCGGATTCGGCGGCCTCTATGCCGCCCAGGCGCTAGGTCACGCGCCGGTTCAGGTAACGCTGATCGACCGGCGCAACTTCCATCTCTTTCAACCGCTGCTCTACCAGGTTGCCACCGGCGGACTTTCTCCGGGTGAGATCGCGTCACCTCTGCGCCACGTGCTCCGGCGGAATACGAATACTGAAGTTCTGCTTGCCGAGATGACGGATCTGGACGTAGTCAACCGGCATGTAGTGTTGCGAGATGGCGAAGAGGGCTACGACACGCTCATCGTAGCCGCCGGCGCCAGTGATTCTTACTTCGGCAACGATCAGTGGGAACCTCTGGCGCCCGGTTTGAAGACCATCGAAGATGCCACCGAGATCCGCAGCCGTATTCTGCTGGCATTTGAAAAAGCCGAGCGCGAACCTGACGAGGAATCGCGCCGCGCCTGGCTCACGTTCGTGGTGGTGGGCGCGGGGCCCACCGGAGTGGAGCTTGCCGGCGCGTTGGGAGAGATCGCCAACGATACGCTGCGGCACGATTTTCGCCGGATCGATCCCTCCACCGCTCGGATCTTTCTGGTGGAAGGATCCGATCGGGTACTACCGCCCTACCCTCCTGATCTATCCGCTAAAGCCGAAGAGGCGCTGATCCGTATGAAGGTGAGGCCAATGGTTGGCGCTCTGGTAACTGGCATTGACGAAACGGGAGTGACCGTGCGCCGGGGAAATGAAATGGAACACATCCCTGCGCGAACGGTTCTGTGGGCCGCCGGCGTGCAAGCGTCGCCGCTAGGCCGCATACTCGCCGAGCGAGCTGGGGCGAAGCTCGATCGCGTAGGCCGCGTGATCGTGGAACCGGATCTAACGATCGCCGGTCATCCGGAGATCCTGGTCATCGGGGATCTGGCGAACTTCACGCACCAGACGGGAAAGCCACTGCCAGGAGTCGCGCCGGTTGCCATGCAACAAGGCCGGTATGCCGCGAAGCTCGTGCGCGGGCGGCTGGCAGGCAAAACTCTCGAGCCTTTTCACTACTGGGATAAAGGCAGTCTCGCGACGATCGGCCGGGCAGCGGCCGTAGCGGATTTCGGCCGCATCCATATCGACGGCTACTTTGCGTGGTTGACTTGGCTGTTCGTTCACCTGATGTACCTGGTGGAATTCGATAATCGCTTGCTCGTGTTGATCCAGTGGGCTTACAACTATTTCACTCGGAACCGCGGTGCGCGGTTGATTACCCGAGATGGGCCGTAACTCTCAGCGCTTCACCCAGTGACCGGCAGCTTCCAGCGCGCGCACGGCTCTTTCCACATCCGGCGCTTTGACGATCACATAGTCGGTCTCGTATGTGGAGATCGTGAAGATGCTGACACCGGCTTCAGCCAGTGGTTGTGCCACTGCCACCAAGACCCCCGTAAGGGCGAAATCCAAGGACCCTTCGATCTTGAAAATGCGCCAGCCCGGCTCGCATTGGATACCGTCCGGAACGGCGCTTTCAGCGCACACCAGCGATAGCTCGTCAGCCGTCCGCGTCACGGAGGCAAATCCGCCGCCGCTGAACGCCCATTCTGGAATCTCACTACCCGGCGCCAGCCGGCACACCGCCACCCGGTCGCCGGTCAGGCTTAAGTTGAGAAGCAGCCTATTCGCCTGGCGCTCCCCTCACAGCCTCGGGCGGTATCCGGGCCGCGAGCGGACACGATATTTCTTGCCGATGTCGGAGGCGATTTCGACGCTGATTTTCCGGAATCCTTCGTTCGGATTGAAGGCCGGATAATAGGTTACGGTGTAACTGTTTCCCAAATCTTCGCGAATGGATTCGAAAGCCTCCACCTGCTTCTGCCACGTTTTTGCCCAGTAAGCCTTGCCGCCCGTGCGCGCCGTGATGCGGCGAAAAACACTGCTCGAAATGGGGTCCTTATTCACCTCGTTGGTCGAAATCACGTAAATAGGAATGCCTTCGTCTTCCGCTACGGCGCGAACGTCATCCGGGGCAACCATGCTGGCGTTATCCGGACCGTTAGAGAAAACGATCACCACCTTGCGGCCCGGGACCTTGGCGGCATCGCGCAACGTCAGCAGGAGCGCATTGTAGAGAGCCGTGTCGTCTCCGGCGACCGCTTTGCGTAAGCCAAAGATGGCGTCGCCTCGGTCGCGAGTCAATATCGACGCGCGGGAAAGATTGCGGCTGAATGAGTACATCGCCACCGAATCGGCGCGGTCGAGTCCACGGACGAAATCGGCGATCGCGTCTTCGGCATAGACAAAACCGCGATACATAAAATTGCTCGTGTCGAACAGCACGAAAACGTTGGTTCCCACGAAGGCATCCGAGCGAGGATCGATGCCCGGTTTGGAGGACTCAACGCCGGCGTCGATCAGTGGCCGCACGCTTCCGTCGTCATTAACCTGCACGGCCGGTTTGTTGCCCTCGGCAAAAGTCGAAATCTTCTCAACGATGCCGTCTTCCAGAATGCGGAAATCGCTGGGCTTCAGGCCGTTAATGTAATGGCTCTTGCTGTCGGTGACCGTGAAGCTGAGCACTACCAGATCGACCTTGGTTCGGAAGACGGGGGTTTTCGCTTCCTGGCCGGCTAACCACGCGGCGCCTCCCGCCAGCAAAACTGCGCTCGATAAGATGACGATCCTCGATGGATTCCTCACAACATTCTCCTGAAGACTATTGCAATGCGGCTTTCTGTTCACCTGTAGCCTGAAGCTTGGCTTTTGCGCGCACATCATCGCCTACCATGCGCAGGGACCGCAGCAAGGCGGGCCAGTCCTCCAGATGCGAGGCGAAAATGCGCTCCACAACTTTCTGCGTCCACTCCGGAATCAGTACGTTGAGCTGCGAGGGAGTGGCATGCACTTCGTCCGCCAGCGCCGCCCAGAACAAAGTGTTCGATTCCCAGCTCTCGGCCATAATGCGGCTCGAATAACCCATCAGGGTTGGAAACGTGCGCAGCTTGAGGAGCTCGGGACGATAGGAATTAGTCAGAGTCGGTTTAGGCGTGCCGAACGCCCTGGAAACCACTGGCTCCGCAACCTCGGCCTGATGCTCCGATCGCAACAGGCGAATCTCCGTCGCCAGGGGTCCTTCCGCGCCCTTGAGCCGGGGCTCCATCACGCAAGCCAGTTCGAACATTTCCGACGGCGTCACTTTGTCAAAAGCCGACTTGACGTCTCCAGCTTCAAGTAGCCTATCCACCTGTACGGTTCGCGCGGGCGGAGCTTGCGCGCCGAGCACCTCCAGCACCTGTTTTCGAAGATCAGGATCCATAGCAGCGTCTGCCAGCAAAGCGTGTCCGTAACGCAGGTGAAGGCCCACCCAGTGCACTTGTGCCGGCGTCACATTCCACCACCGCGGAATTTTGGCGCTTAGGATCATCTGCGGCACCAGATCGCCCCAGATCAGCGCCTGGGTTTGCGCGGGTATCAGGAAGTTTTGCTCCGCCTCGGCCAGCGCGTAGGGCAACCCAGCCAGCGAGCCTACCAGGCGCCCTCCACCGTTCGAGGGCCAGCCTGTTCCAAACAGTTCGGCGGAACGCCAGGTCTGGTTCGTGCCTTGCAAACCAATAAAGTCATGGCCGCGAACAAAGAGCGGATTGGTGTATAGCACCTGCGCTCCCGGAGGAGCGTAGTGCACATAATTGTAGGCAACCAGCGTGTCGCGCAGGAACGGCGCGAGCATTCCGCGAATATCCTTCAGCTTCTCCGCGTCGGTCCCGGCATGGTCGATGGCTGCGCGCAGATTCACCTTACGTTCCAGCTCCACGTGTTTCTCGGTCCAGTATCCGAAGGCAAACGCGTTCTTCTCCACGGTGGTGAGAGACGAACGCGGAAGCTGGATCTCGGAGATGCGCGATGCCAGCTTGTTCACCAGCGCGGCGTCGACCTTACCTCCGCGTGAGAGGCTCTGGAGATGTTCGTCGAGCTGAAAGATCGTGGTGAGAGAAATGATCCGCTGGGACTCCAGAATGCGATTCATCTCCTGCACCACCTGGGCCTCGGCATCGGAGTCGGCGGGATTGGCGGCCCCGCCTAACAATTCCACCAGCCGGTCTTGCGGCGACGGCAGATCGCTCGATCCCGTAGCCTTAAGAAGGAGAGAGACACCGCTCTTGCCGGCATCGAAAATATCGCGATCCCGATGGATTTGCGCGAATGGCGTCAGAAGGCCCGCCAGCGCGGCATCCGCCTGGTTCCCGCCTATACTGCCTTGCCGGCAGAAGATCTGCCACAAGCCCATTAGAGCTTGCATGGTTCCAGCCGTGTCGGCGCGCAGCAGATGGTCTTTCATGCGGTTGATTGCATCGGCGGTGTCCAGAAACTGAATAACGGTTTTGTCCTCCACGGTTGGAGCGTCGCTAAACAGCTCGTACTGCGGACCGTATATGTGATATTCCACCGTAAGCCGCTGGACAGTAGCCGGTTCGAACGGCTTGGCGCGCACGCGATCGAGATCGCTCACCGCCATGAAGATCTTGAGAGGCTCATTCTCCACGGACTTGCGGCAAAGCCCGAACAAAGCTTCGATCACGTCATCGGGGTCCTTCCAGCCGCTCGCCGCCTTGGTCAGTTTGCCATCGTACTTGCCGTGCGGGTGCGTGATGAAAAGGTTCTTCCAGACCTCGATGCCGCCCGGGAGGACAGGACGCCCCCTGGCATCCATGCGGAGTCGCGTGGTCAGTAGCATCATGTCGGCATTCGAGCGGAAAACCGGGCGGGCGGGACCCGGACTGGTCACCCGGCCGCGAACCGCCATATAGAAGCGTTTCATGCGTGGCGGGTCGGTCAAGTAGTCCTTCACCGGACCATTGATGCGAGCCAGCGCATCAAACAAACTGGCCATCCAACCGTCGTCCTTCGCCAGCAGTTTGTCGAAGAAAGCCGCGCCTTGATCGGGCGGAGCACCCACGAGTTCCGCCCAGGCAGCAGCGGACCGCGCACCACCAGGGACAACCGCCTTGCCGTCGCGGATCTCGAACATGCCTCCGAAGAAATCCAGTACGTGTGCGTAAGCCTTCAACCGTGGAAACGCGATCGTCTTGCGCAGCTCGTCGGCTGTCTGCGGATCAAGCTTGGAAAGACCAAGGTAAAGCCGGCAAAGCGCCGGATCACCGAGGAATGCTTCCAGAAAGTCGCCGCTCTCCTTTTCCTTGGCGGAAAGCCAGTAATCCGGACCGTACAATACCGGTACCGGGGAAGGGTGATAGTCATAACTGAACGCCCGGTTGGTGCGGAGCGCCTGCTCGAGTTCAGCGATCGGAAAACCGGAATCGGTGGTCAGGAACGCACGAGTTGCATTTACCGTTTCCAGCACAACTTCACTGCCGCATCCGCCGCGCATCCGATATCCGATGATGCGCAGCAGTTCGCCCGCGTTTGCCGAATCGCAGGTCTCCACGCGAATCATCTTGTCCGCGCCGGCCAGTTTCTCGAGCTCGCGAGCCTGCGAAACGTAGCGATGCACCAGCTTCAGGTACTCGGTCTGTTCCAGCGCTTCGTTGCTATGAGATGCCTGGTAGCCATTGGTCACGACGTTGCGGGCCAGGGCTGGGAGCACATCCTCGGAATTGATTTCGCTAGAAATCGCTGCCATGCGGTTGAACGAGCGCAGCGGGCCAGGGATATAAGCCATCTGTTTGGGATCGGCCTGGGCAAGCCCGGCGTTCCATACCGGAGGGTTCGACCAGTCCTTGCCTCCGGCTGCGTGGTAGGCCTCGACGTGCCGGGTCGCTGCGGCGCGGTCACCCGCCACCAGGTCGAGGATGACCAGCTCGTGCGCCACGGCCGCCAGCTGGGTGCGGTCCCCGGACTTTTCCGCAGCCTCGAAAGCCTTGGCATACGCGGCTCGGGATTCCGGGTCACCGTATCGGTTCAAGAAGTCCGCATACTCCCGCAAAGCTTCTGCGTCGCTGGACGAACGCTGGGCAGCGGCCGACAGAGCCATACGAGCGCCGGCTATGTCGCCCGATTTCTCGAGCTGCCGAGCTTTGTCCAGAGCATCGTCTGCTCTGAGGGTTATCAGGAAACACAGGGCCAGGACTACAGAGGACGCCTTCATCGTGGGCACTCCCGTCAGTTTGGTTACCCAATTTACCATGACTATCACCAGCTTGGGGATTCTACGGCAACTCTATCGGAAAACACAACAAGGGGATTGTAAATTCAAGTACGGATGGTTATGGTTCGAACCGATTTCACAGTTGGGCATGCAAGCACCGGACATATGCCGGCCTGCGTGGGTTCAGTTGCCGTCACTTCTCGCGGCATGATGTAATTCATTCAAATGAAGTGGTGGAAGAAGGTTCTGGCCGCATTCGTTGCGGCATATCTGTTGCTGGCAGCGGTGGTGTGGGTGGTGGTTTCGCTGCCGCCCGCCCGCTTCGCCGCGATCATGGCGAAGCTGCCCACCTCAGAGAAGCCGGGCTTGCTGTTCATGATAGTGCCCATTGGGCCGCTGATGATGCTGGCACGCGCCGGTCACCTGAAACCAGGCGATATGGCTCCCGACTTCCAACTGCCTGTTCTGCACAGCCAGCAGAGAGTTCAGCTTGCAACATTTCGCGGCCAGAAGCCTGTGGCGCTGATCTTCGGCAGCTATACTTGACCGCCCTTTCGCCGGGAGGTTCCCGCGCTTAACAAGCTATACCGCGAGTATAAAGATCTTGTGGCTTTCTACGTTGTGTACATCCAGGAAGCCCATGCCAACGATTCCTGGCGCCTCGCGGGCAATGTCTCCATCGCAACGCCCCGCAGCTTTGACGAGCGCGGAGCCGTGGCTTCCTCCTGCGTGCGCAAGCTCGGTATCGAATTGCCTGCCCTTGTCGACGGCGTGGAGAATACGACCGAGGCCGCGTACACCGGCTGGCCCGACCGACTTTACCTGATCGATCGCCAGGGCCGGGTGGCCTACAAGAGTGGGCCGGGGCCTTTCGGGTTCCACCCCAGCGAACTGCAGGCGGCACTGGAACGCCTGGCGCCGGGTGTCAAGACCGCCCACCGCTAACCGCTCACTTGTGCAGCAGCGGCTCCAGAACCTGCATCACATTCCGTGCCACAATGCGGTTGCCTTCCGCGGTGGGATGAATGCCATCGCGCTGCATCAACTCCGGATGGCCTCCAACCCCGAGCAGCAGGAACGGAAGCAGCGGCAGGCGATACTGCTTGGCAAGATCGCGGTAAACGCCCTCGAAAGAACGGATGTAATCGGGGCCGTAGTTCGGCGGAAGCGTCATGCCTGCCAGAACCACTTTCGCGCCGGACTTCTGCATAATCGTGATGATCTGCTCGAGATTGGCGCGGGTGGTCCCCACGGGCAGCCCGCGGAGGCCATCGTTACCGCCGAATTCGACAATCACGATGGCAGGTTTCAGCGCCGCAACCGTGCCGGCGCGCTCCAGGCCATCGGTTGTGGTATCGCCGCTGACCCCGGCATTGACCACGTGATACTGGTAACCGCGCGCGTCGATCTCCTTCTGTAAGAAATCGGGATAGCTCTTACCAGGATCGGCGCCGAACCCCGCCGAGAGGCTGTCACCGAAGGCCACCACTGCCGGCCTTGGATCTGGTCTCTGAGGCGCGGTGGGCAGACTCTCGTGTTCCGCTGGCGCTTCGCGCGCGGGCGCCGGCCGCTCGCGGCTGCAACCTGCCGTCAGCAGGCACATCCAAACTAGAGAGATGATGATCCGCACGGTCAAAAACTGGCCTCAATGCCATAATAGAAAATTGCCGCAGCAGGAATCGACCTCCCCGCCCATGATCCAGGTGGCCGGCCTTACCAAGACCATCGCCACGCCAACGCATCGCGTAGACATTCTCAAGGGCATCGACCTGGAGATTCCGCGCGGCCAATTTGCCGCCATCATGGGCCCATCCGGCAGCGGTAAGAGCACGCTGCTTGGATTGTTAGCCGGCCTCGATAATCCGACGTCGGGCCGCATCGTTCTGGATGGCGAGGACATCACCGGTCTCGAAGAGGACGATCTGGCGCTTCTGCGCGGGCGTAAAATCGGCTTCGTGTTTCAGTCGTATCACCTGATCCCTACGCTCACCGCCGAAGAAAATGTCCTGCTGCCGTTAGAACTCTCCGGCCATTCGGCGGACGGCGCGGGCCGCGCGCGGGAACTGCTGGAAAGCGTGGGTTTGTTGGACCGCCGCGATCATTACCCCGTGCAACTCTCCGGCGGCGAGCAACAGCGCGTGGCTCTGGCCAGGGCTTTCGTGGTGCGGCCGCCGATCCTGCTGGCCGATGAGCCCACCGGCAACCTGGACACCAACAACGGCCACATGGTCCTGGAACTGCTTATCGCATTAAACCGCCGGGAAGGAACGACACTGGTGCTGGTCACACACGACGGGCAGGTCTCGGAGCAGGCCGATCGCCGCATCACTCTGCGCGACGGCCGGGTTGTTGAGGATGCGTAACCGGCTCTCTTGGACCACGGCCTCAAAGATCGCGTGGCGCGAGGCGCGGGCGTCCTCCACCAAGTTCCTCTTCGTGATCGTCGCAGTGGCGATCGGCGTCGGCTCGCTCACCGGCGTCCGCGGATTCAGCCGGGCGTTCTACGGCATGTTGCTGCGCGAAGCACGAACGCTGATGGCCGCGGATCTGTCGTTGCGCGTCTTCGCGTTGCCCAATCCGCAGCAGACGGCCACCATGGACGCGTTCATGCGGCGCGGCGTTCGCCGCACCTGGGTCACTGAGACGCTATCCATGGTCGCTTCCAGCAACGTTGTCAACCCTGTGCTGGTGTCGATCAAAGCGGTCGATCCGCGCGTCTACCCGTTCTACGGCGTGGTCAAGCTGGATCCGCCCGGCTCGCTCCCTCAAGTGCTGACCGACGATTCCGTGGCTGTTTCTGAAGACCTGCTTCTTCGCCTGAAAGTAGCGGTGGGGGACTCGGTGCGACTGGGCGGCCAGCCGTTCCGCATCGTCGGTGTCGTGACGTCCGAGCCGGACCGAATGTCCGGCAGTCTCAACGTTGGCCCGCGCGTAATGATCTCGCGCGAGGGTTTGGAGCGCACCGGTCTGATGAGCATCGGCAGCCGCGCATCCGAGCGTTACCTGTTCCAGCTCACTCCAGGTTCTCCCGGCATTGAAGAAGTGCGCCGGACCTTGGAGAAATCCTTCCCTGAAGCACTGATCGCTGACTTCCGCCAGACGCACCCCATCATCACGCAGGGCCTCAACCGCGCGACTACGTTCCTCAGCCTGGTGAGCCTGATTGCTCTCATCGTGGGCGCGCTGGGGGTCGCGACTGCTATGCAGGCGCACCTGCAACAGAAGTTGGATTCCATCGCCATCATGAAATGTATCGGCGCGCGCTCGCGGGAAATCATCCAGATTTATTTACTGCAAACCATCGGGCTTGGTCTGGCGGGCGGCCTGGTGGGTATAGCCTTCGGGACAGTAGTAGAGGCGGCTTTTCCCCCGTTGATCGCGCGCTACTTCCATCTCCGGCCGGAACAGCACTGGGATCCGAGCACGGCGATACAGGGACTGGCGATTGGCATTCTGACGACGTTGCTATTTACTTTGCCGCCGCTGCTGGGCATCCGCCGCATCCGGCCCGGCGTGATCTTCCGTCGTGAGATGGCTGAAGTGCGCCCCGGCTGGAAACAGAGACTGCTTGATGCGCGCGCATCTCTCGCTGCCAGCGGCGCGATTCTCTGTGGCATTGGCGTGATCGCGGGCTGGCTACAGATTGGCACAGTGCGCGAATCGGTTCGCACCGGGGCATTTTTCGTCGCCGCGCTGGTGGTCAGCCTGCTAGTGCTTTCTGGAATTGCGTGGCTCTTGCTCCGCTCCGTCCGTGCTTTCGTGCGGCGATGGCCGCGCCAGCTCCCGGCGGCCGTCCGTCATGGCGTGGCGAACTTGTACCGGCCGGGGAATCACGCTCAGGCCGCGCTCGTAGCACTGGGGATTGGCGTCATGTTTACCCTTACGGTCTTCCTGGTTCAACGAGGCCTGATGGCCGAGATGTTCAAGAGCGCGCCACCCGGGATGCCCAACGTTTTCCTCCTAGACATCACCGCCAAGGAACGGGATCCGCTCATCGATCTGGTGCGCGCCCAGACTGGAATTGAAGGAGCACCGGATGTGGTCGGTACGGTGGCGGCGAAGATCGTCAGCATAGACGGCAAGCCCATCGAATCGTTGCACCTTCAGGCCTGGGGCCGCCGGTTCCAGCGCTCGCGTGCGGTCGCACAGGCCGCAGATCAACCCAAGTACACCGAGATTCTGCAGGGCGCGTGGTGGAATCCAAAGGCGCTGCAGCCTGAAACGCAGCTTTCCATTGCCGACGAGGCCGCTCGCATCCTTCGCGTGCATCCCGGATCGCATATGGAATGGGAGGCAGCAGGCCGCACCATTCGCGCGCGTGTGGCCGCTATACACCGCATTGACGAGATCCACATGTACGGCCGTATCGAATTCATCTTCAATGCCGGCACGCTGGATGGATTGCCCATCATTTACTACGGCGGCGTCCGCGTTGCGCCACGTGCCGTGCCCGCATTACAGCGCGCAACCTATGATCAATTTCCGACGGTTACCGTTGTGAATGTGGCCGACGTCCTCGAAATCGTCCAGCAGGTGGTGGATCAGATTGCGCTGGTGGTCCGATTCATCTCGATGTTCGCGATCCTGGCGGGCATTGTGATTCTGGCGTCCAGTGTCGCGGGCACACGCTTCCGGCGCATCCGCGAAGTCGTGATTCTGAAGACGCTAGGGGCGACACGCAAGCGCGTAGCCGGAATTTTTTCGGTGGAATTCCTCGTCTTGGGCGCAGTGGCGGGCCTGATGGGAAGCGTGCTGGCCACGGCCTTTTCCGCGCTGCTGCTCAAGCGCTGGCTCGATGCGGATTTCCGTATCGACCCGCTGCCCAATCTGCTGTGCATCGTCCTCACTGCCCTTGTGGCGAACGCCGCAGGCTGGATGGCGAGTTACCGAATTCTGGGCCAAAAACCATTAGAAGTCCTGCGAGCAGAGTAAATTCGTAGCGCAGGGCTGCGGCCGGTTTTGCCGAAGACCTGCGGCCTTTCGTCGATCTCCGCAAAATGCCGCAGGTCCCCGCAAAAACCGCGTGGCCCTGCGCTACTAATGCCGAGGGACGAAATGAAAACCGCGACACCGCCAAACGGGGTCACGGCGCGTTGCGTCTCGCGCAGGATCAACGCTCATCCGACAACAGGGTGGTGATCTCGCGTGGGACTGGTTTGTCCGTCGCGTTTGATTCCATCTCGCTGTTGTCTCAAATCCTTGGCCCCAATTTCACGCCGAACTTCGGTTTTCCGGCTAATTTGCCGGCTTCAATCCCTCTTCCGCGCCAAGGCCCTGCTGCAGCCAGCCCGGATACCAGCGGAACACATTCCCCGTCAGGCTTCCGATGAAAATCTCGCCGGCCGGAGTCACGTGGATCCAGTGACCAGGGCTTTCCATCGCGCCTAGAATCTTGCCCGTCGGCAGATCAATGTGCATGATGCGGCCGGCCAGGGTGTCGTAGGTGATGTTCTCGATATTATCGCGATGCGTGATGATCCACATCTCGTCTTTGGGCGTGATGAAGATGTTCTGCGTGGCGCCGAGATGAGTCCATTGGCGCAGAAATTTGCCGTTGGGATCGAAAATCTGGATGCGGTTATTCTCGCGGTCGCTCACATAGACAGTGCCTTTAGAATCCACGGCAATCGAATGCGGCGTGTTGAATTCACCCGGCCCGGTGCCGCGCTTGCCCCAGTCGAGAATGTATTTTCCCTCGTGAGAAAACTTCACCACGCGAGAATTTCCGTAGCCATCGGAAACATAAAACTCGCCCGTGGGAGCGAAAGCGATATCCGTCGGCCGGTTGAAGGTCTGGTTGTCGGTGCCCGCCTTGCCCTTGATTCCCCACGTGCGCAGCAACTGCCCTTCTTTGGTAAATTCCATCACCTGGTGATCGCCGTTGTCCGTGATCCAAACATGATCCTGCTTGTCAATGCGCAGTCCATGGGGATTGCCGAACAGCCCCTTGCCCCACGAGCGCAGATACTTTCCCTTGGCATCGAAGACCACCATCGGATCGGCCTTCGGGCCTCGATGGAAGACGTAGACGTTGCCAGCCGAGTCGGTAGCCACCGAAGACACGCGGCCGAACTTCCAGCCGTCGGGCATGGTATCTGGCTCCTCGCCGAACCGGATGTTCACGCGGTATTTCATCAGGCCGCCTTCGTGGGGGTACCAGCCCTGCTCGGCGTTGATCGTTGCGAAACTCATAAGCGTCAGTAGGAGAATCTTCATGATACGTCTCCGTAAGCGGCGTCGACTTGCTTGCGCAGGAATGCGAAGTCGCGTGAGAGGGCAGATTCATCGGCAGGCTCGTATGCCGCGTACATGGTATGCGCCAGTTCGGCATAATTCAGCTTCGGCAGATGCTTCGAAAAAAGACAGAGTGCCGGGCGGTTCGGCGAGGCAACGGCTCGCTCGCGCCCGAGCATGCCGGCGCTAGCCAGCGCTACGCTGCGCGCGAAATCGCGCCGAGTGGTAGAGTTCATAGTGACAGGCCCCTTGATATTCTATTCGAAGTCATTCTATTCGAACCCGAAAACGGCTCTGCTGATCTTTTCGCTCGGCGGCTGGATCGCCATGGCAGCTCCCATTCAAGTTCACGGGCATCGCGGCGCGCGCGCCATGCTGCCGGAGAACACCATACCCGCGTTTGAGTACGCCATCGACCAAGGCGTCGATGCCATCGAAATGGACGTGGCGGTCACCAAAGACGACGTGCTGGTGATCTCGCACGACCCGGTGCTCGACCCGGAAATCTGCCGCGGCCAGGGTGGCAACAGCAAGATCATTCGCGAACTGATGTTCGAGGAGCTGCGGCGATGGGACTGCGGCTCATTGGTGAATTCGCATTTCCCAAAGCAGAAGGCCGTTCCCAACACCCACATTCCGGCCCTGGAACAGGTGCTTGCGCTCGCCAACCGCGGCAACTTTCAGTTCAACATTGAAGCGAAAATTTCCAAAGATCATCCACAATACACGCCGCCTCCGCAACGTTTCGCGGACCTGCTGTTGCAGGCCATCGATCGCCACAAATTGCGCGCGCGCGTGATTGTGCAGTCTTTTGATTTCCGCTTCCTGAAGGCCATGAAAACGCTGGCCCCCGACGTCCGCCTGGCCGCGCTGGACGAAGACGAGAAACTGGGCGACTTCGTGACCGTGGCACGCAGCGCAGGCGCCAAGATCATTGCCCCGGAGAAGGGATTGGTCACGCCCTCCCGTGTCGTGGCGGCACACGAGGCGGGCCTGCAAGTGATTCCATGGACAGCAAATACGCCGCAGGAATGGGATGCCCTGACGGCCGCCGGCGTCGATGGCATCATCAGCGACGACCCGGCCGAGCTGATCGCCTATCTGAAGCAGAAAAAATTACGCTAGAAATTTTGCGGGCAGGGCCGAAGAGATAGACAAGGAGGCTCACCATGAACATTCTCAACACCCCCATGCAGGGTTTGCCAAGCGCTGAAGCAAGCTTCAGCAGCGCGGCGGAGAAGATTTCGAAATCATTCGTGGTTGACCCGCAAAATCCTCAGGATCAAGTGTCGCTGAGCGACGCGATGGTAGCGCTTTTGAATTCGAAGAACGACTACGAAGCCAATTTGCAATCGCTGAAGACCGGCAACGAGATGACCCAGAGGCTTCTGGACGTATTAGGCTAAAGTTGTGACACAGTGCGCTTCCTCACACAACATAACTCGCTGTGTGGGAATTTCTACTGACCGTGTTGGAAAAAATACAGACCGAAATTCAGGGCACCTAAGCTAACCCACCGCATTTCAATCCCATGGCCGTGCTTTTCATGTTTGGGGGTGCAGTTGCTTCCAAATCCGCCGGAAGGTGGCTATGTACGAGAACAACCAAAAAATCGAACGGCCGTCCGAACGACGCAGCAGGAAAGACGATTTTCTGTTTGAAGAGGACTTGGAGTCGCATCATAGCGTGCGCTGGATCGTCATCACGCTGGTGCTGGTAGCAATCGTCGGGCTCGGGTGGTATTTCTATCCGTCCTTGAGCCAGACGCCCGCGATGATGGCGCAACTCCCCGGATTGCAGAAGTCTTTCGGGGAAATTGGAAGCCGCGTAACGGCTGCCGAAGCTAAAATGCAAGACTGGTATGCCGGCCAGCATGAGCTGCAAGAGAGAGTGGCGGATCTTCAAAAGGAAACCGAAGCACGCTTCCGGTACGCTCGCAAACAGGCCGGCGAATTGAGGGCTGAGCTCTACAAGACCATCCACGGAGAGGTCCTGGCCGAGACGCAGGTTCTCGAAACCAAGCTGGCAAAGCTGGAAGCCAAGAGCGAAGCTGATCAGGCGCTGATCGACAAGTTGCAGACCGATCTTGCAGCTCTGCGCGAGGACACCGAAAAACAGGCCGCTCAACTCGACAGCGTTCACAATCAACTCGAGCACGACGGCGCCAATCGCGACCAGCAGTTCGCCGCTCTCAACGATCAGGTTGGCCGTGAAAACCGCGACTTGCAGGACCTGACTCACAAGCTAGCGATGAAACGGGTTGACTTCGAGGTCACCCGGAATCACAGCCGCGACCTCGGGGAAGGCATCTCGTTAGGCATCACCGGCACCGATGTAAGTCATCGCCGCGTAACTGGCTGGATGTGGGTGAGCACCGACCGCCGCACCGTATGGCTCCGCGGCCAGGAAGCCTTGCAACCCGTTGTCTTTTATAGTGCTCGCGACGGCAAACGCAAAGAACTGGTGATCACAAATGTAACCGAAGATTCGATCAGCGGCTATCTGCTGCTCCCTGCGTAGGTTAATGGAGTTGACGGCCTCCCGGCCCAGCCGCCCGGGAGGCCGGGCTATTTCAGACCCCGTGCTATCCTGAGAACTGCATCACTCCCCGCGAGGTTTATCACCGTTGAAAGTCGGTTTTGTCAGCTTGGGCTGTCCCAAGAATCTGGTCGATAGCGAAGTCATGATGGGGCAGCTTGTGTCCCGTGGGCATGAACTCACGCCACATCCCGATCAAGCCGATGTGCTCGTGGTGAATACCTGCAGCTTCATCGATCCGGCAAAAAAGGAATCGATCGACACCATCCTCGAAATGGCCGACTACAAAAAAGTCGGCCGGGCGAAAAAGCTGATCGTCGCGGGATGCCTGGTCGAGCGCTATCGCGATCAGATCCAGCGCGAGATGCCGGAAGTCGACGCAGTCATCGGCACTAATGAAATCGAGCACATCGTATCGCTTTGCGAAGGTGTCGAGGTGGAGGCAAATCCGTTCGAGCCATATCTTTATCACGACCTCACGCCGCGCGTGCTGGCTACCCCCCGCCACTTCGCCTACATGAAGATCGCAGAAGGCTGCGATCATCCATGTACGTTTTGCGTGATCCCGCAGTACCGGGGCAAATTCCGTAGCCGCCGTTTCGAATCGGTGATTGCGGAGGCCACCCGCCTGTTCCAACAAGGCGTGCGCGAGATCAATCTGATCGGCCAAGACACCACTTGCTACGGCGAGGATCTGGGGATCAAAGACGGCTTGGCCATGCTTCTGGCGCGTATGGCGCAAATCGAAACGCCCGTCGATAAGTGGATCCGTTTTCTTTACGCCTATCCCAACAAGGTGACGCAGAAGCTGCTCGATACCATGGCCGAGTATCCGGCGCTGGTGAAATACATCGACATGCCGCTGCAGCACGCGAGCGCGTGCGTGCTCAAGCGCATGAAGCGCGGTGCTTCCGGCGATATTTTCCTGAAACTGATCGAGCGCATCCGCCGCACCATTCCCGGCGTCGCTATCCGGACCAGCATGATCGTAGGCTTCCCCGGAGAAACCGCGGAGGATTTCGACGAACTGTGCCAGTTCGTGAAAGCCGCCCGTTTCGACCGCCTGGGCGTGTTCTCGTATTCCGATGAAGATACTAGCGCGAGTTATCACCTTGATGGAAAAGTGGACGGCCGCACCATCTACCATCGCAAGCAGCGTCTGATGGCACTCCAGCGCAAAGTGGCTCGCGCGCACAATCGGGAACTGGTAGGCAGCCAGACTACGGTGTTAGTCGAGGGCCTTTCGAAGGAGACCGATTTGCTGTGGGAAGGCCGGATGCCCACGCAGGCTCCCGAGATCGATGGCGTAACGCTAATCAACGATTTCGAAGGCGCCGAACCCAGGCCCGGTGAAATCCGCGGCCTGCGAATCACCGAAGCGCACGATTACGATCTGGTGGGGACGCTTCTGCCGGGCGGCGAGCGAATGCCGCAGACACCGCTGCCGCTTCCTCTCGTGCAGATCGTACCTACCGCAGCCCGCCAAATCCCAATCCCCGTTTTATGAAATGTCCGATCTGCCGAAAGAAGGTGGCAAGGGAGAGTTCTGATTACCCCTTCTGCAGCGAACGCTGCCGCATCATCGACTTGGGCAACTGGGCCACCGGCAAATACGTGGTCTCCACGCCCCTCAGTTCCACCACCCAGGTTGAAGACAACCCGCGCGAGGAAGATGAAGATTAAAGCGGCGAAAATGATCGCGACGTGGTTCGCCTGCGGCTACGCTCCCGTCGGACCCGGTACGGCCGGATCAATTGCTGCACTTGCCATCGCCTGGCTTCTGGTGCGCTACGCGGGCTGGCAGCCGCTCTGGTTCGTGGCCCTGGTTCTGGTATGCACGGCTCCTTTCATCTGGGCCGCCGGTGTGACAGCCCATGCGCTCAACCAGAAGGACCCTAGCGTGGTGGTGGCTGACGAGGTATTGGGCCAATGGCTCGCCCTGGCGGGCGCCAGGCCGCTCAATGTCAAATCGTGGCTTGGGGCGTTCATCCTGTTCCGACTGTTCGACATCTGGAAGCCGATACCAGTACGCAATCTTGAAAACCTCCCTGGCGGAACAGGCATCGTGGCGGACGATCTGATGGCGGGCGTCTATGCGGCACTTGTCTTATCCGTAACAGGGTGTTTCAATCTTTATTGAACTATGAGTATTCGGAAAGACAACGGGCGGCCTCAGATTGCGCAGGTGTCACCCGTGGCGGCCATCGCAGGTGGCGAATTTCAAATTCAGGGGCGGGGGTTTTCACGAATCGACCGTCCCAGGGTCACCATCGGTGAAGTCGCGGCGCCGCTCATCATCAGTTCCGATTCCTTTCTGATTGTGAGGGTGCCTGACGGCGTTTCTGAGGGCGAACTCGTCATTCAAAACGGCGACCTGGCGAGCCAGGCATGGGCCTGCGATATCGGTATTCCGATTGCCGACAATCTGCATCCCGTTGGCAATCCGGCGGTGGACACCTTCGGCAACGTCTACACTACGTTCAGCGGCTCGCGCGGCCAGAAAGTGGCCGTAGCCGTTTACAAGATCGACCTGAATTACAGTGTCAAGCCGTTCATCAACGATATGATGAACGCTACCGGCCTCGCTTTCGACCCGCAGGGTATGCTCTACATTTCCAGCCGCTTCGAAGGCGTCATTTACCAGGTGACCCCCACCGGCAATATGTCGGTTTTCGTGGAAGGCATGGGCGTGGCCACTGGCCTGGCGTTCGACGAAGAGAACAATCTCTACGTGGGCGACCGCAGCGGCACCATTTTCAAAATCGCCCCCGACCGGCAGATCTTTGTATTCGCCACGCATCGAGCCTTCCATCGCGGCGTACCACCTGGCATTCGGACCCGACCAGTATCTGTATGTGACCGGGCCCACCACGTCGAGCTTCGACTCCATCTATCGCATTTCGCACACCGGCGAGGTGGAAGTTTTCTATCGCGGCCTCGGCCGGCCGCAAGGAATCGCCTTCGACGCCGAGAACCGGCTGTATGTCGCGGCATCTCTTGGCGGCCGCAAGGGTGTGGTGCGCTTCGGCCCGGATCGCAAACCGGAACTTTTCCTTTCCGGCCCGGGCATCGTCGGCATGGCATTCACACCCTCGCGCTCCATGATGGTTTCCACCACCAACGCGCTGTTTCGCGTGGATGTGCGAATCAAAGGGAGACTGCTCGCCTAAGGGCCGATGAACGCCGAGATCATCGCCGTTGGTTCGGAACTCCTCACACCCCAGCGGCTCGACACCAATTCCCTGTTCCTTACCGATCAGTTGAACGGCTTGGGCGTCGAGGTCATCACCAAGTACGTTGTCGGCGACGAGCGCGAACTGCTGGCCGACACGATGCGACGCGCCATGTCGCGATCCCGCTATCGTCATCCTTTCGGGGGACTCGGACCCACCGAAGATGATGTGACACGCGATGCTGTGGCGCTGGCCCTCGACCGCAAGTTGATCTTTCATCCTGAGATCGCCGATCAGCTGGAGCAGCGGTTTCGCAAGGCGGGCCGCGTGATGGCCGAGGTAAACCGGCGGCAAGCGTTCGTCATCGAAGGCGCGGAGATTCTGGCCAACGATCGAGGCACGGCGCCCGGCCAGTGGATCGATGATTCGGACGTTTCCCTCATGCTCCTGCCGGGCCCCCCACACGAGTTGAAAGCCATGTTTACGCGGCAATGTCTGCCGCGCCTGGAACGGGTGGTTCCCCGGCAGGCGATCCGGACGCTGGTGCTGCGAGTGGCGGGCATGGCGGAATCCGACCTAGATCAAACCATTTCTCCGGTTTACAAAAAATACGACCAATCCGGTGACTACGATTCTGGCAGGCGAAGGCGACATTCAAATCCACCTGCGCGCCCGCTGCGCGAATGAGGCGGATGCCAATGCCCTGCTGGCTGAAGTGGCCGGTCCCATCGATTTGCTGCTGGGCGATCGCATTTACTCCAGGAATGGCGAACCGCTCGAAGCCATCGTTGGTGAACTCCTGAAGAAACATCACGCCACGCTGTCGGTGGCGGAGAGCATGACAGCGGGCTGGCTTGCGCAGCGCATCACTTCGGTTCCGGGCAGCTCGAATTACTTTCTGGGCGGATTTATCACTTACAGCAAGAAGATGAAGAGCGAGTTGCTGGGAGTCAGCGACGAGATTCTCGAACAGCACGGCGCCGTCAGCAAAGAGACCGCGGAAGCCATGGCGATTGGCGCAAGGCGCCGCACCGGCTCAACCTTCTCGCTCGCCATCACCGGTGAGGCCGGCCCTGATCCGAGCGAGAATGTCCCCGTAGGCACGGTCTACGTCGGGTTGGCGGATGCCAGCGGCACAATGGTCATCCATCGCCAGTTCTTCGGCGACCGCACGCGCATTCGCGTCTTCGCCACACAAATGGCGCTGGATATGCTGCGCAAGAAGTGCGGGCTGGTGGGGGTTTAAAACAAGCGGTCGGCGTAAGCTGAAGCTGCGTCAATGTCGGCGCCAAAACGCCGACGAGGCGTCGGCGGCGGGCGAGGGCGCCCGCCCCACATTGGTCAAACCTTCAGATCGCGAAGGTAAGGAACGCTGGCTCGCATCAGTTCCAAATCCATTTCAACAAAGTAATTCTTGATCCCGCCTGTTTTCGCCGCGGTAAAGATTTTCTTCCAGTCGAGCGAGTCCTGTCCCACCGCCGCGATCTTCTTGGTGTCCGCCGACCAGCCTTGCACGTGCATCGAAATGAAGTGGCCGGGGTACTTGGTAAAGTACTCGGCTGCATCGTACCCGTGCCTGATCTCGGAAACCTGGAACTGGAACTTGACTAGCTTGGGATCGAGAAGCTCGAGTAATACGTCGTAGACGCGCTTGCCGTCGACCGTCGCGATCTCAAAGCGCTCGTTGTGAAGTCCCTGCTGGATACCCGCCTTCGCTGCCTCTTCGCCCATCTTGTTGTATTCATCGGCTGCACGCTTCACGTCATCCATCGTCGGATTCTTCGGCCCGTCGAGACTTGGCACCAACATTTGCGTCAGACCAACGTCCTTGGCCCACGCAATTCTGCCCGCCTGATTCTCCCTGAGCTCCTTGATGTCGAAGTGAGAGCTGTGGCACTGGACACCCATATCGCCAAACATCTTCCGCAGCTCGGCCCCTTTGTATTTAGCGATGACACCGAAACCGGAATCAGCATAGCCCACCGGCGAACAGAGTTCGATGGCCTCAAATCCTGCGGCAGCCAGCTGCTTGATGGTGCCGGGAAAGTCCTCTCCAATCATCTTCCTGACGGGATACGTCTGACATCCAATGGGCAGTCCCAAGGGCTTGGCACGAAGCTCGTGTGCGCCCGCGGACAGGACTCCGGCGAGGGCAACATCCCCCGCCGCATGCTTAAAAAAATCTCTTCTCGAAAATGCCGACATCATGTCTCCTTACCGGTTTTCAGCCAGTCTGCGGAATTGTCTCACAATTGGCGTCAGGCCAGGTTCATTCTACCTGGTCTCCTTCAGTTTCTTTAACTCGTCGACTGCATTCTGGTTTTTCGGATCCAGTTGCAGCGACTTTTCATAATTCTGAATCGCCAGGTCCTTCTGGTCCGACTTCATGTACGCCTCGGCCAAACTGTCGTAGACGTTAGCTGACCTTGGGTATTCACGCGCGTTGCGCTTCAAAACAGAGATCGCGTCCTGAGTCTGGTTGGAGAAGAGCAAGGTATAGCCCAAGCGGTTAAGGGTAGCTTCCTCGATTTTGTATCCCGCGGATTGGGATTTCTTCAGTTCCGTATATCGCTCCAGGGCGGCTGGCACACCTTTCATCTTTGCGATCAGGACCAACTGGGTAAATGCGCCCTGTTCGGAAGTCTTGTAGTTCCAGCCATACTCTTTCGCGACACGACGCAACAGGAGGTCCCCGACGGCAATCCCGTTATCCGAATTCGCCATGATCGCCACTCCCTTGCCCGACTCCGCATTCATAGTGAGCAGCGCCTGAAAGCCTTCATCGGCTCCGTTGTGGCCGAACACACCGGGGTTGTCTTTATCCATGAAAAAGCCTAGCCCCGCTTCCTCCAGCACTGGCGTCAACATCTGGCGTGTCATCGCCTGGGAAAGCAGGTGATTTGCTTTGCCATTTTTTGACAATGCAATTTGAATTCGTTTTTAGGCACCTTCCAAGTCTTGAGTTTCTGGTTCACATCCTCGTCGAGCGAGAGCTTGCCCTGTTCCACAAGGTGGAGCGCAGCGCTCGCAGCCACTGGCTTGCTGATGGAGCCGGCCTGAAATAGAGTCCGTGTGGTAACCGGCGTGTTGGATCCGGCCTCGATCACGCCATACGCCTTGGCCCAGACGATGTGGAAGTTGTCGATGACCGCGACGCTCAGCCCAGGCACTTTGTAAACCTGCATCAACTTCAACAGGTCGAGCCGCAACGGCGGTTTTTTCTCGCCCATGGGCATGTCGACCACCGTCGCCTCGATACGATGGATGCGCGCTTCCTGGGTGTCTGGATTGGATTGGGCACCCAGAGGCAAGACCGTGCAGATGGAAAGAGCAACAGTCAGGAAGAGGAAAGCAGTAATTTTTGAGGACCGCATTTGGGACTTCCGGAACGCCGCAATAGTACCACGCCTCGAAGATCCAGCGCGCTTCAAACGCCCCCTGGTACCAGTACGGCCTGCCGCGGATCGCCCTGTTCATGCAGCGCTTCCCGGCGCTAGAATGCCACATACGGATCAAATGACGCGGCTGATGCTCGTCCCGGTTCTAATGGGGATTTCGTGCTGGGCACAGGATGACCAGGCACAGAAACCGGTTTGCAATTCAGAGAATCACGGAATGTTCTGGCCACCGCACATCTCGGGGCACGATCATATGCCGGTTGAAATGTGTTCGGTGCATTTGTGGAAATACAAATGGCGCCCGCTCACGGTAGACGTTTCTGATTTCGTCAAGAACGCCAAGCCGCGCCAGGGCAAACCGGCATTGACTTCCGCATCTACAGCGACCTCCGCGCCACCGCCTGTGGCTGCCGAGCCGGCGCCGGGCCCGGAACAATCGGTCGTCGGTGTGCCATCTTGCCGTTAGATTGCCCCAATTCGTAACGCGATTGCTAGAATGGATGGTGGTGTGCGGGGTTGGCCTAGCGGTCGGGCGTCAGCCTTCCAAGCTGATTTACACGGGTTCGATTCCCGTACCCCGCTTTTCCGTTCCATCGCGCTGCGGCGCCGAATGAACTTTCGATCCGTCTTCGAGTGTTTACGCATTTCGGGGGTCACCCGATCCCTCCGCTACAAGGTCGGAGCGACCGCAGCGGCTGAGCATACCTTGACGAAACTTTTCGCGTTCTTCGGGAGTCATCTGCTGCCAGCGCTGACTCATCCGATGTCTCCAGTGTGCGCGGTAGCCTGGCCTGCCGCGAAATCCTCCGAACAGGATCTTGCTCAAGATCAGAATGCCAATCGCCTGCCAAAAGGTGATGGCGCGTAATCCGAAAACCGACGGGGCCAGCCAGTTCCACAGACTCATCACCAAGAATCCGAAGACCGCGACGGCCATGACCCCAATCATTCCGACTTTCACTCCTCTTTTCACCCATCGTGCTTTCATGTTCTAGTCCTTATGCACCCATAGACTCTTTGTATATGGCTTCGAGACGCCGGCGCAGATGAAGAATCGCATAATGCTTGCGCGACAGGACTGTGTTGATGCTTAGCCCCGTCTCTTCGGCAATCTGCTTAAAGCTTCGGCCGTCCATTTCATGCGCAATGAACACCTCACGCTGTTCTTCAGGAAGTTCCTCTAAAGCCGCCTCGAGTTCCTCAAGAAGCACGCTACGCGCGAACAACGCCTCTGGTCCGGCATCCGGCGACGGAAGCAGATCATCGAGCCGGAGTGCATCCTCCTCGCTTGCGTTGAGAGGAACCTCGGCTTCCGGCCTTTTTTTGCGAAAACGATCGATGATGCGGTTACGCGCGACGCGGTAAAGCCAGGCGCTAGCATGCTCGACAGGCTTCATCAGCCGATATGCTTCTATCAGTTCGTAGAAAACATCTTGCAGGATGTCTTCAGCATCTCCCTCGTTGTCCACGCGCTTGCGGATGAAATGGAACAGACGCCGGCGCTCCCGGTGAATCACTTCCGAAATGCGCCGATTCTGCTCAGTGCGCTGCTCGCCGGGTTCGATTCTGACGCTCAGCACTTCCTCCATCATCTTGGTAGACGAACGAGCCGGCCCGATATTTTATCGGCGCTCACAATTCTTTTGTGGCCGTAATCGTGTTCCTTAGCGGTACCCCTGGCGCCGGGGAGATCGCCTCGAGGGTGTTGAAGCCCTCTCTTGCCCGCAAACCCAGCGCCTCCTCCAAAAACGTGCGAGAATCTTTGCAATAAGGGGAGTGCCATATGGGACACGACCGCATGCTTCTGGTAATAGCGGCATTTGTGATCGTTTCCGGCGCTTGGGCACAATCGGGCGACGGCAACGATCGCAAGAACTATGCCACAAAAATCCGGGAGACGTATAACTTCCGCTTCGGCGCCGACAAACTGAGCACCCCAGGCAATGCCGCCGTCGAAGGCGACGACTTCATCCAACCCGGCGCTTTTCCCAAAGCCACCTATTGCGCGCACTGTCATGAGGAAGCCTACAGCCAGTGGCGGCAGGCACTGCATTCCAATTCGTTCCGCACGCCCTTCTACCGAGCCAGCGTGAACATATTGCCGCGCACAAGGGGTATCGAGTTCACCAGGCACTGCGATAGCTGCCACAATCCGATCGGCGTGCTCGCCGGAGCGATGACACAGGACTCCAAGGTGGATCGCGAATTCGATGCCGATGGCCTGACCTGCACAACCTGTCACTCCATCCAAAAACTGAAATCTACTGAGGGGAATGGCGGCTTCGTGATGGGCGTGCCGTCCGCTATGGTTGACGAAGATGGCAACCGCATACCCGGCGAAGTGCCCTACGAACAGATCATGGCGCATCCGGACCGGCACTCGAAGGCGGTGATGAAGAGCTTCTACCGTACTCCTGAGTTTTGCGCAGCCTGCCACAAAGCGAATTTGCCTAACGAGTTGAACGATTACAAATTCATCCGCGCGTTTACGGTGTATGACGAGTGGCAGAACTCAAAGTTCTCGAAGCGTAACCCGCTAGCCTTCTATTCTGCCGACTTCACAACCTGCCAGGGGTGCCACATGAAGCGTGCGCCGGTGACGTTGCGCGACTACGGCGCCAAGAACGGCACGTTCGCTTCGCATCGCTGGCCCGCCGGAAATACCGCGGTGCCCTTCTATTACGGCTTTGACCAACAACTGCAAAAGACCATCGAATTTCTTCAGTCAGGGAACTATCTCAACGTGGATCTGTTCGGGATCAAGAAAGAAGGGGAGCCGGGCATGATCGCGCCGCTTGGAACCGTGCCGTTCACTCTTGCGCCGAACGATGTTGTCGAAGTGATGGCGGTAATACAGAACAAGAATATTGGCCACTCTTTGATCCCGGAGGTGCGCGACCTTTACGAAGCCTGGGTGGAGTTCGTGGTGAAGGATGCGAAGGGCAACGATTTCTATCACAGCGGGTTCCTCAAGCCCAATGGAATGCTGGATGAGCGGGCGCACAGTTTTACCAACCGCCCGGTGAATCTGGACGGCACCTTTGTCGACAATCACATGGTATGGACCATTCACTCTGTCGCCTATGACAACACGATCCAGTCGGGCCGATCCGCTCTCGTACGCTACCAATTCCGCATCCCCGCCGATGCCAATGGACCGCTCACGGTGACCGCTCGCGTGAATTATCGTCATCTGCGCCAGAGTTACTTGAACAATATCTTCGGGGAAGATCATCCCGCGTACCCGGTGGTGGAAATCGCATCACGAACGCGCACGCTGAACATCGGCGCAAATGCGGTTACGCCTCCCGAGCCCAAAGACAATCAAGATTGGATGCGCTGGAACAATCTGGGAATTGCGTATCTGGATCAACTGCAGTACGCCGATGCCATTCATGCTTTCGGTGAAGTCGTAAAATTGCGGCCCGACTACGCCGATGGCTACATCAATCTGGGCCTAACGAATATCGAGTGGGAGAAATATAGCGATGCCCGCGGCAGTCTGGAGAAGGCGCTGGCGCTCAATCCGGAAAACGCGCGCGCCTTGTATTACCTGGCGCTCGTCGAAAGACGCGAAGGCCATTTCGATGCCGAGATCGCCGATTTGCAAGGCGTCGTGCAGCAATACCCTCAATCGCGAGACGCCCGGCGGGAACTGGGAATCTCTTACTATCAGCAGCACTCGTACGAAGAAGCCATGCAGCAGTTCGCGGCGCTTCAAGCCATTGATCCCGACGATGTCGCCGCACATTACAACCTTTCCGTCCTCTACCGCCGCATGCACATGAAGGAAAAAGCTGCAGATGAAACCGCCAAGTTTGCCACAAAAGAGATCGATCCCGGCGCGCCCACTTACTCTATGGAGTTTCTGCGCAAGCACCCGGAGATTTCCACGGAGAGCGTTCCGTGGCACATGCATACGGATATTCCTCCGGCCACCGTAGCGGTCGGCGGGCAACCCTAGGGAGGGCACATAGTGAATCAGAATCGCCGGCGGTTTCTTCGCTCGCTGAGCCGTAGTTCGCTCGTGCTGCCGTTGGCGGACTTACTCGCCTCCGCCGCACCTCAGACGTTGCCCGGTCCGATCGAACGCAGTTATGATGCCAAACCCAAAGCTCCTCCGCCCGGTCCTAAGTCGCCGATAGAAGGCACGTCGCTCGGCCTCAGTTTTGTGGACGTGGTGAAGGAGGCGGGCCTGGCCCACAAGACGATCTATGGAGGCGAAGGGAAGAACAAGTATCTGCTGGAGACTACCGGCTGTGGCCTTGCATTCTACGATTACGACAACGACGGCTGGCTGGATATTTTCCTGGTGAACGGCTGGCGCCTCGAAGGATTTTCTTCGGGCCAGGAGCCTCACTGCCGCCTCTTCAAAAATAATCGCGACGGTACGTTCACCGATGTAACGAAAGGATCGGGTTTGGAGAATCACACCGGATGGGGACAAGCGTGCTGCGTGGGCGATTATAACAACGACGGCCACGACGATCTTTTCGTCACTTACTATGGGCAGAATGTGCTGTATCGTAACAACGGTAATGGTACTTTCGAGGATGTCACTAAGGAAGCTGGGCTGATCCAGCCTGGTCCAAAGACTCGCTGGAACACCGGCTGTACGTTTGTGGATTACGACAAGGATGGGCACCTGGACCTGTTCGTCGCCAACTACGTGGATTTCGATCTTAAGACGGCCCCTCCGCCGGAAGCAGGTCCTTGCACCTATAAAGGACTGCTGGTCGCCTGCGGTCCGCCCGGCTTGCGCGGCGGCAAGAACATTCTGTACCACAACAAAGGCGATGGAACGTTTGCTGACGTGAGCGAAAGAGCTGGAATCTGGAAAACTCCTGGAACCTACGGACTCAGCGTAGCCGCATCGGATCTGGACAATGACGGATGGCCGGATATTTATGTAGCCAATGATTCGAGCACGGCCACGCTTTACCAGAATCAGAGGGACGGTACCTTCAAAGACATCGCTATTGAAGCTGGAGCTGCTTTGTCTCCGGAAGGAAAGCCGCAGGCCGGCATGGGCGTTTCCATCGGCGATTACAATCGCGACGGCAATCTCGACATCGTGAAGACCAACTTCGCCGGCGACACGGATTCGCTCTATACCAATCTCGGCGACGCGTCATTCGAAGACCGGACCTATCCGAGCGGCCTGGGCGTGAATACGCGATTGCTCGGCTGGGGAGTCGGCTTTTTCGATATGGATAACGATGGGTGGCTCGACGTCCTGATGTCGAACGGGCATGTGTATCCCGAGGTCGATAAGTCGAATGCCGATCTGAAGTACGCGGAACACAAGTACCTTTACCGCAATCTGCAGAACGGCCGGTTTGAAGAGGTGACGGATAAGGGTGGGCCCGGAATTCTGGAGAATGCGCCCGCTCGCGGATGCGCCTTTGGCGATTACGACAATGACGGTGATATCGACGTCGCGGTGAACTGCGTGAATGCCATCCCGCAGCTTTTGCGATGCGATAGCACGCTCAATCGTAACTGGATCAAGATCAAGCTGGTGGGTACAAAGTCCAATCGTACGGGCATCGGCAGCCGCGTGATTGTGGTAGCAAAGACAAAGCCAGACGCGCCGAAGCCGCTGACGCAGATGGACGAACTGCGCAGCGGAGGGAGTTATTTCTCGCAGAATGATTTGCGCATGCACTTCGGGCTTGAGCATGCTGCGAAAGTGGACCTGGTCGAGATTCGTTGGCTCAGCGGACAGGTAGATCAGCTCAAGGACCTGGATGCCAACCGCCTGTACGTGATTCAAGAGGGCGGCAAGATTCTGAAATCCGATGCGCTCCAGCCGGCAAAGAAGACGTGAAAGAGCCGCGATAGTTATGGACCGGGTTACATTGTTGCTGGCCATCTGCCTCCCGGCCATGAACGCGGCCGGACAAACCTGTCCTTGGCTGAATGCGGCGACTGCCGCAGGAGTCCTGGAAGGCCCAGTCGACGCTACCGTCACAACGAACGGAGCGGATGCTACCTGCGAATTTGCGCGCCAAAGGTCAGCCGAAAAGCTACGAGTCGAAGTAGTCACGATGGGCGCCTCGCGAAGCGAGCTTACGGCTTACAAAGCGCAATGCGTCTCTCCTGTGACGGCGCTAAAGTCGATCGGCACGGATGCAGTGGCTTGCGGCATCGGGACCAGGAAGGGGGAAACCGCCGAGCAGGCGGTGGGCAGGGTGCGGAAGCAGGCGTTCCTGGTCCGGATAAGCGCCGGCGAAGGTTTTTCACGAGAGAAGCTGCGCGAAAAAGCGACGAAAGTGGCCGAACAGGTCGCCGGAAATTTGTTTTAGATGTACTAATCTCAACTTGATCTGACATTTGATAGACTGCGCGGAAGCGCGGTCAGGAGAGTGTCAGCGATGAACACCGAACAGAAGATCATCAAGAACAAAGTAGGGCTGTTGAAGCTCAGCGAGATGCTGGGCAGCGTCTCGGAAGCCTGCAAGGTGATGGGTTATTCCAGAGATAGTTTCTACCGTTTCAAAGAACTGTACGACAAGGGCGGCGAGCTGGCGTTGCGCGAGATCAGCCGACGCAAGCCTTGTCCGAAGAATCGGGTCGAGGATCACGTTGAAAAGGCCATTATGGAGATGGCCTTGGAGAAGCCGGCTTTGGGCCAGGTGCGTGTGGCGAACGAACTGACCAAGCGTGGCCTATTCGTTTCTCCCACGGGCGTTCGCAGCGTCTGGCTCCGGCATGATCTGGAAACGTTTCGTAAGCGGCTGAAGGCGCTCGAGGCCAAGGCCGCCCAGGAACACATCGTTCTCACCGAGGAGCAACTCCGCGCCATGGAGCGGGCGCGCGAGGAAAAGGAAGCGCACGGCGAGATCGAAACCGCGCATCCCGGCTACCTAGGAGCCCAGGATACCTATTACGTGGGCACGATCAAGAGCGTGGGCCGGATCTATCAGCAGACGTTCCTCGACACGTACACCAAGGTCGCTTTCGCCAAGCTCTACGACCGCAAAAATGCTCTGGTGGCCGCCGACATGCTTAACGACCGCGTGCTGCCGTTCTTCGAGGAGCAGAAAGTTCCGCTGCTGCGCGTGCTCACCGATCGCGGTACAGAATACTGTGGGCAGCGCGAGCATCACGAATACCAGTTGTACCTGGCGGTCGAGAATATCGACCACAGCCGCACCAAGGCCCGGCATCCGCAGACCAACGGTATCTGCGAGCGCTTCCATCGCACCATCCAGGAAGAGTTTTATGCCACCGCCTTTCGCAAGAAGCTCTATCAGCGCCTCGACGAATTACAGGCGGATCTGGATGACTGGCTGCGGGAGTACAATCTGACACGAACACATTCTGGAAAGTACTGTTATGGCAAGACCCCGATGCAGACTTTCTCGGACTCGGCACACTTGGCGCAAGAGAAAATGCTCGACTCGTTCCAGAACGTAGCGCCGGAGCCGGAGCGGAGCCCTGCGCAGCGGAGCGTAGGCGGAGGCGCGGCCGCTGATGCGGCTGCTTGATCTAACCAACTATGTCAGATCAAGTCTGAGTTATTACATTTTAGATTAGTGCGGTGTGCCCTGCCGCAGTTTCTTTTCTTTTTGCTCTTCTTCAGCCTTCCGAATCTCAGCAGCTTTTGAAAAGGCTTGCTTGGCCCCTTCCGGGTCGCCTTTTCGACGGAGTAGAAGCCCCAGATTATTGAACGCACCGGCGTCCGTGTTATCCAGCGTCACTGAGCGGCGCAACGCATCAATGGCGCCGTCGAAGTCACCCTGGTCCTTCAGGATGCTCCCCAGCCTGTACCAGGCCTCGACATATTCCGGCCGCTGGTTAACAGCTGCACGCAGCTGTTCAATCGTCTTCGCCATCTCGCCCATTTCCGCATACGTCATGGCCAGTGTGAAATGGGCCTCGGCAAGCGCTGGTTCGAGTTCCACGGCCCTCTCGAGTTCCACTTTCGCATGAGGCAAATCATCGGTTTGCTTATAAGCGACACCCAGATCGTAATGCGCGGAAGCGAGTTCGGGATGAACCCGGATCACCTCCGACAGTTGTTTGATAGCCTCGTGGTACTTCCCTGCCCCGATGTAGGCCCAGCCGACGTTGACCTGTACATGCACATTGCCGGGCTCCTGTGCCAGAATCCGCTGAAACTCTCGCAACCCGGCATCGGGGTCGTTGGAATTCACCAACACCTGACCGTAGCTATTACGAATCGCATTATTCTTCGGATCGAGCGCCAGCGCCTGCCGGTAAGCGTCTCGAGCCTCCTTGAACCGCCGCTGCTGTTGATACGCGAGTCCCAGGTTTTCCCAGATGGACGCGGTTTTCGGAAACTGTTTGGCCGCCTTCACCAGTTCCGGAATCGCGTCCGCATACCGTCCTCGATCCGTGTAAGCGGAGCCCAGGCGGAATCGATAATCCGCATGATCCGGGGCCAGCGCCACGGCCTTCTGTAAAGCGGTCAGCGCTGCGTCCTTCTTATCCGTAAGCCAAAGCGCCGCGCCCAGGTGATACCAGGCTTGCGCCATCTTGGGATCCAACTCCGTCGCCCGTTGGAAATGAGCAATACCGTCGGAGGAGCGGCTTGTGGCGGCGAGCAAAAACCCAAGCTCGTCCTGATATACGGCCGAGGCCGGCACGAGTTGCGCAAGTTTCTGGTAGTCCGCCAGGGCACCGCTGGCGTCTTTTGCAGCCAGATGGCGCTGCGCGGAGGCTTCTAACTCTTGAACGCTCCCAGAAGCTTGCGCCGCGAGGCGAAGAGAGAACACAGCTACTAACAGGCCATCGCGAAGCGCCGGCACGCCCCATTATAGGCGTGGCAAAAAGCTTCAGTCGACTCGATCCGTCATCAGCGCAACTCTCCGCAATGCAGCCCCGTTTGCGAGATCGATGACGTGGGCAATTCTTCGAAACTCCAGGTCCTTGTCTCCCGCGATGAAAATCACATCGTCGCCGCGCGTCTGAAAAATCCGCGCCAATCGGCCAGGAAGCATTGAGAGTTCGACCCGCTGGCCATTGATCAGAACCAAATCATTCTTGCCAACTGTCACCACGATATCCCTCCGTTGGGGCTGATCTTCCCGTTCGGGTGGGGCGGGTTGCGGAACGAGTGCCCGCAGGCCGGTAGGAGCGAGCGGCGTGATCACCATAAATATAATGATCAGCACCAGCAGTACATCGATCATCGGTTTTCACGTTAATTTCCGCTTTGCCTCTCGCAATTGCTATCGCCATGCCTATTCGACACTTAAAAGCGGATCGAAGTTCCGCAATCCCCTCCACCCCCCTTGCGTCCCGCGCCATCGATCATTACACTGGGAGGGCCTTTTTTTACATCCTGGACCGCCAGGCTGCTAGCTCCATTGTTCCGGCAGCCCACAGGCGGGTGGTTACGACCGGAGAGGTTCCGGCCAAAGGCGCTGGTGGCTTATCGGCTGGCTGGCGCGTGGGCCCTTGGGCATCATAAGCCGCACTACCCGGCGGCATGACTAAGGAGGGTTAGGATGAAGCGCACGTTCGCAGTCGCCATCGGCGGCGCGGCGGGCCAGGGCGTGGCTACCCCGGGCGTCATTTATGCCCGGATATTCGCTCGCCGTGGTCTTCACCTTTACGCATACAACGCTTATCAATCCATTATTCGCGGTGGCCATACTTTTCTGACCATTCGCACAGGACCCGAAAGGGTCACCAACCAGGGAGATCACATTGACCTGATGATCCCGCTCAACCAGGACACCATGGACCGCCATCTTAGCCTTTTGGGCGAGGGCGCGGCCGTGATCTACAACTCGGACTCCATCAAGCCCGGCCAGCCTGCGCCCGGCGTGAGGCTCTGCCCGCTGCCCGTGTCGCAGTTGCAGCAGAATGCGCGAGCCAAGGTGGAGCAGAACACGCTAGCGGTGGCCGCTTCGCTCAGCATGCTGGGCGTCGGCATTCCAACCGCTGGAAGAGATGCTCATTCAGCAGTTTAAGAAGAAGGGCGACGCGGTCATTCAGGAGAACACCGAGAGTGCCCGCGCGGCCTATCAGTATGCCACCGAGCATTTCGAGCCGTTCCCCAACCCGCTGCCCATGACCGAGAACCGCTATGCCGTTCTCACCGGCAATATGGCGCTCGCCATGGGAGGCGCTGCGGCCGGCGTGAAATTCTACTGCGCGTATCCCATGAGCCCGTCGACCGGGGTGCTTCACTGGATGGCGGGGCATGCGCGCCAGGCCGGCATCATGGTGCGCCAGGTTGAGGATGAAATAGGCGTGATCAACATGGCAATCGGAGCAGCGCAGGCCGGATGCCGCGCCATGTGCGCCACATCGGGTGGCGGCTTCGCGCTCATGACCGAAGGCCTCGGTATGGCGGCCATGATCGAAACACCGGTCGTGGTGATCGACGTACAGCGAGCCGGGCCATCCACCGGCGTTCCTACCAAAACCGAGCAGGGCGATCTCTGGCAGATGCTGGGCGCGGGCCACGGCGACTACCCGCGCGCCATCGCCACACCCACAGACATCGTCGACTGCTTCAAGATCATTCCGGAGATGTTCAACCTGGTGGACAAGTTCCAATGTCCTGGAATTGTGCTGGGCGATCTTCTGCTTTCGGAAGGACACGCCAGCGCCACTCCGGAGGAGCTGGACTTCAACGTCCCCATCGATCGCGGCGAACTGATCACGTCCGCGAATGGAAACGGCGCGAACGGAAACGGCGCAACTGGCAACGGTGCGGATGGCTACAAGCGTTACCTGTTCACCGAGAGCGGGATCTCGCCACGTGCGATCCCCGGCGTGAAGGGCCACGCCCACACGGTCGCGACTGACGAGCACATGGAAGACGGTGTGCTCATCAGCGACGAATTCACCAACCCCATCAAGCGCCGCGAGATGATGGAAAAGCGCCAGCGCAAGATTGCCGGAATCGAAGCCGCGGTTCCGCCGCCTGAACTTGTCGGGCCGCGCGATGCCGAGGTCACGCTCATAGGCTGGGGATCGACCAAAGGCGTCATCGAAGAAGCCATCGAGTTGCTGGGCGATGAGGGCATCACAGCCAATCTTCTTCAGATTCGCTGGATGGTACCGCTACACGGTGAAGCGATCCTCGATCAATTACGCGGCGCGCGCCACACCATCATCGTCGAAAACAATCACAGCGGGCAGTTCGCCCGCTACCTGCGCAGTGAAACCAGTTTCGTCGCGGACGGCCACATCCGCAAATACGACGGCGAACCATTCATGCCGCATCACATCGTGGAAGCAGTGAAGGATCAACTGGCCGGGAAAACCAAGCTTTCCGTGCCGATGCACGAAATCATGGTCTGAGGAGACATCCATGGCGACAACGGAAGTAGCCTTAAAGTCCGTCACTTTGCAGGAATTCAAGGGCAAGGTCGATCCTGACTGGTGTCCCGGCTGCGGCGATTTCGGCGTGCTGGCGGCGCTCCAGAAGGCGCTGGTCGAATTAAAGATTCAGCCTTACAACGTGGTGACTATCAGCGGCATCGGCTGCTCTTCGAATCTTCCCGGGTACATCAATACTTACGGCATGCACACACTGCACGGCCGCGCGCTCGCTGTTGCGACGGGGGTCAAAATGGCGAATCACGAACTGACCGTAGTCGTCACGGGCGGCGATGGCGACGGCTTTGGCATCGGCGGCAATCACTTCATCCACACGATGCGGCGGAATGTCGACTTACTGTATCTGGCGATGGACAACCAGATTTATGGGTTGACCACAGGCCAGGTTTCGCCCACCAGCCGGCTCGGCATGAAGACCAAGAGCACGCCCTTCGGCAGCGTGGAAGGTCCCATCAATCCGATTTCGCTGGCGCTGGCCGCGGGCGCTACGTTTGTGGCGCGCGCTTTCAGCGGCGACCAGAAACACCTGACCGACCTGATCAAGCAGGGCGTCGAGCACAAGGGATTCTCGTTTATCGACGTCTTCAGCCCCTGTGTGACTTACAACCACGACAATACTTATCCGTGGTTTAAGCAGCGCGTAAAGAAGCTGGAAGACGACAAGACGTACGACGCTTCGAACTGGATGATGGCCTGCGAGCGGTCGCAAATCTGGAGCGAGGAGATCCCCATCGGCAAATTCTTCCAGCGTACCGATCTGCCGTCTCTCGACCAGGCTGAGCCCGTGCTCGAGACCGGCGGACCGCTGGCGCTGCGCGAACTAGGGATACCGGCTGAAGTTACGCGGGAGTTTGTGACGGAGCTGATGTAGAGTTACCGGGATTCGAGACGCCGGATTCGCGTATCGTGATCGGCGAGGCAGGTTAATTAAGAGGAGATTTTCGATACTCAAAATTGCATTCACGGACGCTAAGTTGCTGTTTGCGCTACGGCGATTCGCTGAAGAGCGAAAATTCCAGCCGAATACACAAGCAGGACTTCGAAATCACAATGGGCGCAGAGACGGGATCCGCAGAACCCTTCCTTTGTGCTGAAGCCCAAGCTGGGCAAATTGCTTGACCTGAGGTGCGCCAAGAGTGAAAGAGGTTGCCCCACTAGAAACCCAAATGAAATCACGTTCAAAATACTTCAAAAGCGTGCCATCGCCCGCTAGCCATTCCCGCAGCCAACGCAGCTTATTCAAAACCACCCTTGTCTCCTTGTCGTTGGCTGTGTGTATCTCCACCCAATACACACAGTCCTCTGTTCGGTTCGCGTGCCGATAACCGATTGCGAAGTCCCACCTGTGTGCATTGGGCTGATGGGCTTGGAGCGCGCTATCCACATCCGCGCTACCCCTCAATCGACGAGGATCTTCTGAATCCACGTGGCGTCTGTCCTGCGCTCGTAACGCGCCCAGTCCTGGCATCCATGCATTCGCTAGATGAGGTGTCTTCATCACCGCCCTTTTGAAACTCAATTGAGCGACTCCGTTTCTGCATTCGCAGCGGAACGCGCCACCGCCCTGTTGGCTCTTCCACTGAACTCGGAAAGCCCACCCCAACCGGAATGTCCTTCCTCCTCGGCTGATGGGTCAAGTTCTGATATGTCACGCGTCTTGCCTGTCTCCCGGTCGAAATAAAACACCCTTAGCACTTTCTTCATGGCCGTATCGGCCAGCTTTCGCATTGATTGTGTGTTTTTGGCTTCAAAGATTTCGAGGATGGAGCGAGCCTCGGCACCATTTGCCTTCAAATGCTTTAGTGCCCAGACCGTATCCAACACTTGCGGGGAATGGCTGGAAAGGCAGACGCGGTAACCACGCGCCAACAATTCAAGAACCAGCAGCAATACAACTGCAATGGCTCGTGGGTGCAGGCCCATTTCCAATTCTTCCAAGACGACCCACCTTATGTCGTCGCGGGTCGCGACCTTAGTGGGGGGCATGAGCCAGTAGAAGCCGAGCAGCAACGGCACGAACTCCCTTTGACCGGCTGACCAAACCATGTACGGCAACGACTCCTTAGCCTCCTCCGGCCCTAGGACTAGCCGCTTTTGAGAACGGAACTTGTCAACTTTCAAATGGAAATTTGAAAATACATGGCGTTGAAGAAGGTCTCGAAATTCCCTTTTCAATCGACGCTCTTGAGGGAACAGGTCGACACTGGCGCCAAATTCCTGTTCCACTAACATCCGCAGTTTTTCACTAAACTCACGGACGGCAAATGGGTCACCCGGTGTGTAATCTGTGAACGGACGTGGCCATCCATCGCGCAACGCCAGTACGCGCTGCGCCGGTATGAAAAAGAGGGTTTCCTGCTTGTTCGGGCGGTTACGTCTTGCCATTTGTGGCAAATCCACCGCCCTCCCCTCCCACTCTATCGAGGTGCTTCCCTCTTGCCAGATGGACCGCATTCCTTCACCAAAATAGACATCAAGGAATTCTGGAAGCCTATGTTCCCAGTCCAAGCCGTATCGACCCATTTCCTTTTGCACTTGGCCAGCGTCCAGCATGAGCTTCAGGAGTTGCAGAGCGATGCTTTTGCCGGTTGCTTGAGGCCCGACAAGCACAGTCAGATCGCCAAATGACAAATTCGCTTCCTTGATCTGCCCGAGATTCTGAATATTTAGCGTTGTCATCTAATACCGATGGAGTATATCATCTGGCTGATTGCGGGACCCGATCCACGTGTACCGTTGCATGTTTACCTGGTCGGGGTTCCTCGGTTGATGTTGAGACGTACGCGACAGAATCGGCGTGGCTGCGATCGGGAAGTCGGCGAAGCGCTCAACTGCGGCCCAGTGCGTCGCAACGGAGACTCAAGGGCGCTGGTGCTACGCGATCGCCGGATCGATCTTCTCAGGGTCCACGTTCAACTCTTCGAACGCCTTCTTGGCCTTCCCGGCATTGAATTTTCCATCGCGCACCAGCCGTGACAGCGCGGCAGCGGCAATCGATTCCGCATTCACCTCGAAATGCTTGCGAAGGTATTCGCGGTTGTCGCTGCGGCCGAAGCCGTCGGTACCCAGCGTGACCATGCGGCCTGGCAGCCAGGGAGCCACCTGGTCGGCCACCACCTTCATGTAGTCTGTCGCGGCAACGATCGGACCTTCCGCGCCAGCGAGCGCTGAAAGAATGTATGGGTCTTTCGCGGGCTGGCCCGGATGCAGACGGTTCCAGCGTTCCGTTCGCAGTGCATCGCGGCGGAGCTCGTTGTAGCTCGTGACACTCCAGACATCGGCGGCGACACCATATCTCTCGCCGAGAATGGTCTGAGCGCGTAGCGCCTCGTTCAGAATCGGACCGCTTCCGAACAATTGCAACGCCGCCTTGCCGTTCTCCGCCGATTTTAATTTGTAAATGCCTTTGAGGATGCCTTCCGTAACGCCCTCGGGCATCGCCGGCATGGCGGAATTCTCGTTATAAAGCGTGAGGTAATAGAAACGGTCTTCCTGCTCCTGATACATGCGCCGGATGCCATCCTGCACGATCACCGCGATTTCGTACGCATACGCCGGATCGTAAGCCGCGCACGTGGGCACAGTGCTCGCGAGCACCAGGCTGTGTCCGTCCTGATGTTGCAAACCCTCGCCCGAGAGCGTCGTACGCCCGGCGGTGCCGCCCATCAGAAAGCCCTTCCCACGCGCATCGGCGAACGCCCAGATCAGGTCGCCCACACGCTGGAATCCAAACATCGAGTAGTAGATGAAGAACGGGACCATCTCTATCCGGTAATTCGCATACGCCGTGCCTGCTGCAGTGAACGAGGCCATGGAGCCCGCTTCAGTAATGCCCTCCTCCAGGATTTGCCCGTCCTGCTGTTCCTTGTAATAAAGGAACATGTCGGCATCGTGCGGTTTATAAAGCTGGCCTCCGGAGGCGTAGATACCGAACACCCGGAAGAGGCCTTCCATGCCGAAGGTCCGCGCTTCGTCGGGAATGATGGGCACGATGCGTTTACCGATCTGCGGATTCTTCATGAGCAGCGTCAGCATGCGTACCATCGCCATGGTAGTCGACGGATGCGGCGCCTTCGTGGCGGTGAGCAGATCGGGGAAGGCGTCGAGAGGCGGCGCCTGGATCTGGTTGGGCGCCAGTTTGCGCTCGGGAACGTAGCCGCCCAGCCGCCGCCGCCGCTCGTGCAGGTAAGCCATTTCAGGGCTGCTGTCCGGGGGACGATAGAACTCGACGTTCGCCGCCACATTTTCGGGAAGCTGAATGTCGAAACGCTGGCGGAAAAGCTGAACAGCGCGGTCGTTCAGCTCCTTCTGTTGATGCGTGGGGTTGCGGGCCTCGATTTCAGCGACGCCGTATCCCTTCACCGTCTTGGCCATGATGACCGTCGGCTGTCCCTTGTGCTCGACGGCCGCGCGGTAGGCATTGAAGACTTTTTGGGGATCGTGCCCGCCACGCCGGAGCCGGCCAATTTGCTCATCGCTCAGGTGTTCGACAAGCTGCAACACCTCCGGATATTTTCCGAAAAATTCTTTCCGGATGAATGCCCCGCCCTTGGCTTTGAAGGATTGATATTCCCCATCCACGCACTCTTCCATGCGCTTCAGCAGCAGTCCGGACTTGTCGCGCGCCAGCAGATCATCCCAATCCCTCCCCAAATGACTTTGATCACGTTCCAGCCGGCGCCGTGGAATGCAGCTTCTAGTTCCTGGATGATCTTGCCGTTGCCGCGCACCGGACCGTCCAGCCGCTGAAGATTGCAATTGATGACGAAGATCAGGTTGTCGAGCCGCTCACGTGAAGCCAGGGTCAGTGAGCCCATGGATTCCGGTTCATCCATTTCGCCGTCGCCTAGGAATGCCCAGACGTGGCGAGCAGTTTTCTCAATCAAGCCCCGGTTTTCCAGATAACGCATGAAGCGCGCCTGGTAGATGGCGTTGATGGGCGCAAGACCCATGGAGACTGTGGGGAAATTCCAGAATCCCGGCATCAGCCAGGGATGGGGATAAGAGGAGAGGCCCGGATGCTCGCGCAACTCGTGGCGGAAGTTTCCCAGGTCTTCCGGCTTCAAGCGGCCTTCAAGAAAGGCTCGGGCATATACACCCGGCGACGCGTGCCCCTGGAAATAAATACAATCGCCGGGCTGATCGCCATAGCTGCCGTGGAAGAAATGGTTGAACCCGACCTCGAACAACGTGGCCACTGAGGCGTAGGTGGCGATGTGGCCGCCAATGCCGTGGTCGAACTTATTCTGGCGCGAAACCATGGCCATGGCGTTCCAGCGAGTGAGGCTCTTGATGCGGCGCTCAAGGGTACGGTCGCCGGGATAAGGCACCTCATCGGCCGGGCTGATGGTGTTGATGTAAGGGGTGTTATGTTGGATCGGCAGCTCAACGCCGGTGCTGCGGGCACGCTGCGCCAGGCGCTCTAAAAGGAAAGACGCCCGGTCCGGGCCTGCCTCTTCCACCACCTGATCCAGGGCCTGCAGCCACTCCGAAGTCTCCTGCGGATCCAGGTCGATTCGTTCCGTTTTCTTCTGATGCATTCTATATTTTCATTATAAACAACGGGCGGATTTAGCGACCTATCAGCGTACATAGTAGAATGGGAGTTAACGGAGCCGTTTTAAATGAAAAGACACATTGCCGCGGTAGCAGTGCTGGCCGCGGTCGCGCTGCTTCCTGCGCTTGCGGAAGAGCTGGATTCCCAACCTCCTAAGTCGGGAAAAGTCGAAATTTTTAAATCCTCTGCATTGCGTCCCGGCATGAAAGGTGTGGCCTGGACGGTGTTTCAGGGCACGCAACCCGAAGCCATTCCAGTCGAGATCCTTGGACTGTGGAAAAATGCCTGGGGACCGAAGCAGGACATCATCCTGGCGAAGTTGGGCGGCAAGGCACAGCGCACCAACGTCGCCGGCGGGATGAGCGGCAGCCCGGTTTATATCGATGGAAAGCTGGTGGGCGCCATTGCGCTGCGGTTGAGTATTTTCTCGCCGGATGCCATCTGCGGCATCACTCCCATCGAGTTGATGCTGGAGATTAACGATTTCGACCAGTCGCGGCCCATGGATGCGCGCACGCCGGATAAAGCGGCATCCCGGCGCGAAGTCAGCGTACCCAGCGAGCTGCTGGCGCAGGCCGTGGCCGCCGGGGCGTCGCCAAACTTGCCGCGCCAAGCGCCCCTAATGACGCCCATCGAAACGCCGCTGGTGTTTTCCGGCTTTCACGAAAATGTCCTGCAGGAATTTGGACCGCTGTTCCAGCAACTCGGCATCAGCGCCGCGCAGGGCGGAGCGAGCGGAGCCATTTACACCACCAAGCCCGCGCCCGATTGGAAACACTCCCTCAAGCCGGGCGAGGCCGTTGCGGGCGTGCTGGTATCCGGCGACATGAGTATTACGGGCCTGGGCACGGTGACTTATAACGATGGCAAACGCGTCCTGGCCTTCGGCCATCCATTCTTCAATCTTGGGCCGGTGGACATGCCCATGAGCAAAGGCGAAGTACTCATGATCCTCGCCTCGGCTTTTCAACCCAATAAGTTCGCCAACGCCACCGAGATCGTAGGCGCGCTGCATCAGGACCGGCACAGCGGCATCATGGGGGTACTGGGCGCAGAAACGGAAATGATCCCGGTGACCGTCAACGTGCGCTCATTCGGCGACAACAACGCGGTGCGGAGCGAAAAGGATTTCCACTTCAACGTGTTCGATCAGCAGAAGTGGACGCCCTACCTGATGATGCTCACGCTATTCAATTCGGTGTCGGGCCTGAACGAATTCATGGACGAAGCCACCTACCGGCTCACTGGCACAGTAGATCTGGACAGCGGCGGCAGCCTCTCGCTCAATACCATGCAGGCATCCGGCGAGATGCCCATGCCGGCGCCCATGCTGCTGGCGGGCTGGTGGGGCGACAAATTCAACCGGCTCTATCTGAACGCCGTGAAGACGCCGCGGCTGAAGCGGGTGAGCGTCACGGTGGACCTGCTGCCCGAGCGGCGCGTGGCGACCATTGAAAACGCCTGGATAGCCGACAGCGATGTGCGGCCGGGCGACGATGCGGCCGGTGAAAGTTTTCCTGCGGCCTTATCGCGGCGACCGCATCGAGCGCAATTTCAAAGTGCATGTTCCCGAAGGGCTTAGCAAGGGCGATCACCGCATCCTGTTGAGCGATGCCGACACCCTCAACCACATGCAGAACATCGCCGGCTACATGAACCGGTACATGGACGTGCCGGAGACGGTTTCGCTCATCAACCAGGAGCGCAGCAACAACAAGCTCTATATCTCCCTGCTCGAAGCGACGCCGACAGCTTATTACGATGACAAGACCATGCCCAGTCTGCCGGCTTCGGTGCTGAACGTCATGCAGGCGGGACGCACATCGAATCGTCCTATGGTCACATCCGCCGAAAGCGCTTTCGAGCAAGCTTCGGTACCTTTTGATTACGTGATCAGCGGCAGCTATTCGCTCAAGATCACCGTGAAGTAGTAGAAAGCAACGCCACCCCATCATGAAAAAATCACTTATCGGCTTGGCCTATCTCGGCATGTTTGCCGTGTGGGCAAGGGCCGGACAGACGCGCTCCTGGGTTGAAACCGACTTTTCAGACTTCGACAAGGGAATCATCAAGAACCTGTCATTGCGCAGCGACGGACGGCTGACGCTGGCGCCGCGTTTCGAGGAATTGTACGATTCTCCTTCCGCCTATCTCTGGGCGCTGGCGCGCGATTCCAAGGGGAACCTCTATACGGGAGGCGGGCCGGGAGCCAAACTGTACCGGATCTCGCCTGGCGGAGAGAAGAAAACGCTGACGGAATTTCAAGCCATCGAGATCCACGCTATTGCAATCGATAAAAATGATCGCGTGTATGCCGCGACCGCGCCGGACGGCAAGGTCTATCGCGTTTCCAACGATGGCAAGGCGGAGGTTTTCTACGACCCCAAGACCAAGTACATCTGGGCGCTGGCATTCGATGCCAAAGGCGACTTATTTGTGGCGACCGGCGATCCCGGCGAGATCCACCGCGTGACGCCTGACGGCAAAGCATCGATTTTTTTTAAAAGCGGAGAGACGCACGTGCGCTCGATGGTCCTCGACGGTCGGGGCAATCTCATCGCGGGCACTGAGCCGAATGGACTGGTAATGAAAATTTCACCGTCGAGTGAGGGCTTCGTGCTCTACGAAATGGGCAAGCGGGAGATTACTTCCGTTGCGGTGGCGGAAGATGGATCGGTGTACGCCGGCGGTGTGGGCGCGAAACAAGCTTCCCAGGCAGCGCCTGCGCCGCCCCCGCCGCCTTTACCCGCGCCGAGCGCGCAGCCCGCAGCGGGGAACGCACCTCATCTACCAGCAGCGCCACCGGCTTCCATGAGCTCGGGAGGCGGCGGTGTCAGCATTTCCGGGGGCTCGGAGCTTTACCGCATCCATCCGGACGGCTACCCCGAGAAGATCTGGAGCCACGCCCACGACGTCATTTACAGTATTGGATTCGACGCGGCCGGCAAGCCTCTGATTGGCACCGGGAACAAAGGCTGCATCTATCGCGTGGATTCGGACGCGCTTTATACAGCACTGGTGAACGCGGCGCCCACACAGGTGACAGCGCTGCTCGCGGGAGAAAATGGAAAGCTTTATGCCGTGACCGGAAACGTCGGAAAGGTCTATGAAATCGGGCCGGGGCTCGAGCCCGAAGGATCGATCGAATCGGATGTTTTCGATGCAGGGATGTTTTCGCGGTGGGGCCGGCTGAGTTTCAAGGGCTCGGTGCCAGCAGGGCGCATTGCCATCGAAACACGCAGCGGAAATCTCGACCGGCCGCAGGAAAACTGGAGCAAATGGTCGGATGCCATTACCACCGAAGAGGGCGCGCGCGTCACATCTCCCGCAACGCGGTTCATTCAATGGAAGGCAACACTGACCGCGGATTCAAGCAATAAGTCGGGCCGCTCGCCCCAGCTTGATTCCGTCGAGCTTGCCTATCTTCCTCGAAACGTTGCGCCGCGTGTTTCAGAGATCGAGATCACACCGTTTAATTACAAGTTCCCCACACCGGTGTTTCCGTTGAGTGCGCCGCTGACTCTGAATCTGCCGCCGCTGGGCAATGCGGCAAGCCACACGACAGCCGCAACGGCGCTGGACAACACCTCAACCCCCGCTTTGCAATTCTCCAAGGGCGCCATCGGCGCACGGTGGGTAGCCTCGGATGGTAACGGGGACAGCCTGATCTACACGGTGGAGATTCGCGGGGCAGCTGAGACTGAGTGGAAGGTGCTGAAGGACAAGGTGAAGGAAAAATATATTAGTTGGGATTCGACGGCTTTTCCCGACGGCGAGTATCGGCTGCGCGTAACCGCTTGCGATCTGCCCGGCAACACCAAGGAAGACGCGCTTACGGGCCGGCTTGAGAGCGAAGTATTCGTTATCGACAACACGCCGCCCAGGATCACCGGCCTCGCAGGCTCGCGCAACGGCACTCGCATTGAATTGCGCTGGCACGCCGCCGATGCTCGCAGCGTCATCACCAAGGCCGAATATTCGGTGGACGGCGGCGACTGGACTGTGGTCGATCCGGTCACCAAGCTGTCCGACTCCCGCGAACTCGACTACGCTCTCGCTCTGCCGAACATGGCATCAGGCGAGCACACGATCGCCGTGCGCGTGCAGGACGAGTTCGAGAATCAATCGGCGGAGAAGGTAGTGGTGCGGTAGCGTCCCCGATCACGTAGCGATGGCTCTCGCGATCGTCATTGAATCGTCGTCCCTCCAATCATCGCGCGGCTCTGCGGCAGCGCGGGCGAACGTCCATAGTTGAGCGCGCTCGCGATCCACGCCAGCGAGGTCCGCGATGCGCCGGATCGTCCCCTCCGGATCCGATCTCAGTCTCTCCTCGCAATTAAACAGGTGCTGCGTGACATCATAGGCCGGATCCCCGACGAATGGCTTCGGGTCGATGACCAGCCATGGCTCCCGCTTCGAACGAAGCACGTTACCCGCGTGCAAGTCGGTCGCCAGGAGCACCTCAACCGGCGCCGTGCGGGGCAACTCGTTAAGAAGGCGCAAGCCCTCACGGACCAAACCTGCGTCGGGCCATCGCTCGACGTCGGTCAGCGTCTCGTTACTCCAATAGTGCGTCATCGCCGACAGAGTGCGAAAGGGATGTGGTGCTACTGGCAAGCGCCAAAGGCGCCGCAGCATACCTGCGATCACTACGTCCTGCTCAAGCTCCGGCAGTGCGCGCAGCGCCGTCCCTGGCTCGCAACGTTCGATGAGCATGGCGCCAAGCTCATCGTCGGCCTGAAGGAGTCGCACCGTCGGGTCTCCGTTCCAGAAGCGCAGGCCTTGGAGTTCGTGTTGGCCCTCCATGTGGGGCATGCCGAGTTTCAGTACGGCGGAGATGCCGCCCGCCAGCGCCACCGGAGCTACCCAGGCGCAGCTCACGTCATCCGTGAACGGCGCGCCGAGCTTGAGGGACCACCGGCGTTCGATGCTGCGCAGAGCGCCCGGCAACCGATCGAGCCATGCCTCACGCGCGGGCGTCTTGCGGCAGTTAGCCGCGAGCCGCTCCGGGACACTCAATGCCATGTCTTCATTGTGGCCGTTTCAATGGCTCGATGTTGCGACCAAACGGCGCCGTCGATTATCAAACCTGTTATATGGAGTTTCGACAGCTAGGAAAGAGCGCCCTACAGGTTCCGGTTCTATGCTTTGGCAAACTGGCACGTTTGGTGGTGGAAGCGACTTTTTCCGGGCATGGGGCGAGACCGATGTCGCGGAAGCCACGCATCTCATCGACATCTGTCTGGAAGCCGGAGTCAATTTCTTCGAGACTGCCGACGTGTACTCGCAAGGGCTTTCGGAGGAGATCCTTGGCCAGGCGATCCAACACGTGCCCAGAGAGAAGGTACTCATTTCCACTAAAGCCACGTTTCCCTTCGGGGAAGGCCCCAACAACGCTGGTTCATCAAGGGGTCACCTGACTCGTCAGATCGACGGAAGCTTGAAACGGCTGAAGACCGACTATATCGACGTGTATCATATGCACGGCTTCGACGCGCTTACTCCGGTTGAAGAGAAGCTTTCTACCTTGGACAACGCAGTTCGCGAAGGTAAGCTGCGTTATGTCGCGGCCTCGAATTTCTCGGGCTGGCATCTTCAGAAGTCCCTTGGGGCCAGTAAGCGCTATGGGTGGGCGCGCTATGTCGGTCACCAGGTCTATTATTCTCTCGTGGGCCGCGACTACGAGTGGGAACTGATGCCGCAGGCGCTTGCCGAAGGTATAGGCGCCTTGGTGTGGAGTCCGCTGGGTTGGGGGCGGCTCACTGGCAAGATCCGCCGCGGACAACCTCTGCCTGAGAGGTGAGCCGCCTGCACAAGACTGCTGACCTCGGCCCCAGGGTGCCGGATGAGTACCTTTATCGGGTCGTGGACGCGCTCGAGGCACTCTCTGCCGAAACCGGCAGGAGTGTGCCGCAGGTGGCCTTGAACTGGCTGCTGCGAAAACCGACCATCTCCACCGTGATTATCGGCGCGCGCAACGAAAAGCAACTGCGCGACAACCTGGCTGCGGCGAGCTTCGCACTAACACCCGCACAAGTAGCTAGGCTGGATGAGGCGAGTGAACCGCAGGTTGCGTATCCTTACTGGCACCAGCGACAGTTCCGGACTCTCAATCCGCTGCCACCCGCATACCGTCCGTAAGGGGCCGGGCGTGGCACACGTTCGGATGGCTGTGTAGCTGCCATCACGATCTCTGACGCTCGGCATCTAACAAGGTTAGTGGACTTGCGTGATAACAAGATGTGCCGAGACGGGGCTCGATCCGCCCGCTGTTGGCGTAAGGGTTAGCGCAGTGGAATTAGTTCCTGGATTGCGTACCGTTAGTAGCGAATTGGGGAGGGTCGTAGTCACAAGAGACATTCCAGTAATCTGACTGGTACCAGTTGCACGCCCAACCACTGTAGAGAGCAGCTCAACCGCATTGACACTTAGATCCAATTGTCCCGGCTCGGTCACGCTCGCTTGAAACATCACTTGATAGGTACCAACGGCAGACAGAATAAACTGAGACGGACTTAACCGAGTGATAGCGCTGTTTGACGAAGGTCCATCTTGCGGGAACAATACGTCCGAGCCGACCGTAACCGTCCCAGAGTTATCACCAGGCATCAGCGCAAAAAAATCGGCAAAGGCGATGGCTCCACCTGTTCCGGGCGGGCCCACGGGGCCCCGCGGTCCAGTGGTACCCGTCGCACCGGTGTTCCCAGGTGGGCCCGGTGGTCCGGCCAGCCCTACCATGGTGGCGGCCGGAACAAAATAACCGTTCATGTCAATCACCAGGTCGCAATTGTCGGTCGCCAGCACCTGGATTCCCCCGTCAGGTCCCGCTTGCACAATAGCCGAGTTGTCCACTCTGCCGCCCTGCACCGCGTTCAGAATGACTGTCCCGGGCCACGCCGGTTCATTATCCGGCCACGCCGAGACCCAGGCGACTGACTGTCCGAGCGGTGTGACGGAGACGAGGTTCATCGAATAGGCGGCAGCCACGGGCACGCCGCAGTTAGACGAGGGAACCGGAACAACGCGCGCCTGATCGGCAACAAGCGAGGGAGGGCCGAACCGGCCTGTCTTGCCCGAACCGCCTACAACGCGCGTATCCATCAGGCGGCAAGGCGGGATGGCGATAAACACCAATGCGAAGCTGCTACCCGCGGCGGACGCGCTCTGAGCGCTCCACTTGGGCACGGGCCAGTTTTTCACTGGTATGGTATCCGGCTGGATCTGTTGCGCAAAGCTAGCCGGCATCAAAGTCGTCATGGCGACGAACGCGGCGCTGTGCAACAGCACCAACTTCAGTCTGAAAAGCGAGGAACGCGGACATTGAGAGTTCATCGCTTATTGAGTGGGAGCAGAATGTATTTAGTCTCTTCGAACTCGGCACATTTGGACATCTAACATTGGTAAGATATCGTCCGCTACCTCGCCGTGCTATAACCAGAGGTTTGAAAATCCACGTACGCAATTTGACGCGCGATGTGGTGCTGGCGGATGCGGCCGAGGTGGCCGATACCAGCGCCAAGCGGCGCACGGGACTGCTGAAGCATACGCATCTGGAACCGGGCGCCGGGCTATGGATCGTGCCTTGCGAGTCGGTCCACTGTTTTTTTATGAAATTCACGATCGACGTAATTTATCTCGATCGCAAACATCGCGTCAAGAAGGTTCGGCCGGAGTTGGCGCCGTGGCGCGCCTCTGCGTGTTTGACAGCGCACTCGGTTCTGGAGTTGCCTGCGGGAACCATTGCGCGCACCGGAACCCAGCGCGGCGATCAACTGGAAATCAAGAATTTGAGCTGACCAGCAGGCGGCGGTGCTCTTTCAGGATGCACCGGTCCATGACCACTGCGAGTCCGGCGGCGCGAGCTTTTGCGGCGGCCTCTTCGTGGATGACGCCCTCCTGCATCCAGATGGCGCGCGCGCCGATTCGGATGGCAGCTTCGACAATCTCAAGTACAAATTCCGATCTGCGAAAAATGTCTACGATGTCGACGTGCTCCGGAATGCTTTCCAGTTTTTGATAGGATTTTTCGCCCAGCACTTCGCTCTCAAACGGGTTGACGGGAATAATGTGGAAGCCGGCATTTTTCATGTATTCCGCGACCCCGAAGCTGGGGCGGTAGCGCTTGCTGGAGAGACCGACCACGGCAATCGTCTGGCCGGGTTGCAGGATCTCGGAAAGGTTGGGCATTTCTTTTTACCGCCGGGACGCGGAGACGCCGAGAACTGCTGGCCGGGGTTTTCTCTGCATCTCCTTGCCTCGGCGTTGGATTGCCTTTTGCAACTGTCCTACTTCTGACCCAGTCAGATGCCGGAATTCGCCGGGCTTCAGCGGTCCCAAATCAATTGGTCCGATCTTCACGCGCTTGAGCTTCTCCACCAGCCGTCCGAAATGTTTGAACATCATCCGAATCTGGTTCTTGCGCCCTTCGAATAACCGGACTTCGTACCACGGGTTTTCCGCGCGATGGGCCATTTTCAGGCCCGCGGGCGCAGTACGGCGACCCTCAACGGGCACGCCGTCGCGAAAATGTTGCTCCTGCTCAGGTGTCAGCATCCCATTGATTTTCACCGAGTAAGTCTTGGGAAGATGGCTGGCCGCCGATGTAATTCCGTTGGCCAGATCGCCGTCGTTGGTGAGAAGAAGCAAGCCCTCGCTGTGATAATCTAGCCGGCCCACCGGATAGACGCGCTCTTTGACGCCGTGCAAAAGATCCATCACCGTCGTTCGATGCTGCGGATCGGTCACGGTAGTGACGCAATTGTTGGGTTTGTTTAGCGCCAGATATACCAGCCGCTTGGGGCGCGCAGCAGCTTGCCATCCACGCGGACGTGATCGCGGTCCAGATCGGCCTTGCTGCCCATCTCGGTGACCACGGCGCCGTTCACGGCGACCCGGCCTTCCAGAATCAGCTGTTCGGCCTTGCGGCGGGAAGCGGCGCCTGCCCGAGACAAAATTTTCTGCAAACGTTCTTCCGCCATGGCGTGCCTGCTAGGATGCAGCGTCCTCGTCGATTTGTGCTGGCGCGGGTTCATCCGACACCGCTAGTCGCCGGATCTCTTCAAACTCTTTCAGCGTCGGCAATTCGCTCAAATCCTTTAACCCGAACTGGACCATAAACTCTTTGGTCGTTTTATAGAGGATTGGCTTGCCGATGACGTCTTTGCGCCCGGCTGTTGCGATCAGCTTGCGATCCAGCAGCGTCTTGAGCACGCCGGCGCCTTGCACGCCGCGGATTTCGAGAATCTCGGGAGCGGTAACCGGCTGCTTGTATGCGATCACGGCCAGAGTTTCGAGCGCGGGCAATGAGAGTTTCAGCGGCGGGCGCAAGCTTTTGACGAAGGCGCGGACGCGTTCGTGATGCTCGGCCTTGGTGGCCATCTTGTAGCCGCCCGCCACCTCGCGGATGGTAACGCCGTGCTCTGGCCGGTCGAATTCAGCGACCAGATGTTCCAGCAGCCTTTCCACGCGCTCGCGCGGCTCTCCGAGCGCATCGGCAATCTGGATGGCCGAGAGCGGCTCCTCGGTCACATAGACGATGGCTTCGAGCACGGCTTTGAGCACGGTGTCGCTGGACGAAAACGCGGCTGCCCGTCCTTGACGTTCACCGAGAAGCTCTTCGGCGGAAACAGTTTCCTCGGGGGTCGATTCAGATGTGGATGTGTCTTCCATTCCTGGTTATCTGTAGTCCTTCTCGATTGCGGACACCGGGTCGGCGCCGGCGAAAACTGCCTCGAACGACTTCAACCGCCGCAGAGCAATCTCTCCAAACAAATCCTGCTGGCAGACTTCGACGGCTTGCATTTTCACCATCTCGAGCACCGCCAGAAATAGCGCGATCATGGCGCGCCGCGTGCGCTGCTGCTCGAAAACCCGCACGATGAAGACTGGCTCATCTTCGCCCACGGCAAGAAACACCGACTTCAAGTAAAGCATCATGTCGGCCACGCTAACATCCTCGCCTGCCACCTCATAGATAGGCCGGTTCTTGGTACGTTCCAAAACTTCACCAAATGCTTTAACCAAGTCGAACAGCGTGGCGCTCAGGCCTGGGTCGTCGTCCTCGGAAATGAAGGCCTTCACCTGAGGATTCGACCAGACGTTATCTTCGATCAAACGCTTCTGCTGGAGCATTTCGGCGGCATTCTTGAACTTTTCGTGCTCGAGCAGGCGGTCGACCAACTCCTGACGCGGGTCGTCCGACTCGCCCTCTTTGGCCAGCATGGGGTCTTGGGGTAGCAGCATTTTAGACTTGATGTAAATCAAAGTCGCCGCCATGAAGACGAACTCAGCGCTCAAATCGATGTCCATTTGGCGCGCCTTCTCCATGTACTCGAAATACTGCGCGGTGATGCTGGCAATGGGGATGTCGCGAATATCGATCTGCTGCTTGCGAATCAGGTCCAGAAGCAGGTCGAGCGGCCCCTCGTATTGCTCCAGATGAAAATTAAGGGACGATGACACTGAGGACTACGATAACACGGGGAACTACAATAGGTGTCAGGTTCCAGGTGCCAGGTTCCAGCCGGCCGAATTTCCTGAACTGACACCTGAAACCTGAAACCTTTCTATGGGCCGCATTCGCGTTTTACCCGACCAGGTCGCCAACAAAATTGCGGCGGGCGAAGTTGTGGAACGGCCCGCTTCGGTAGTCAAGGAACTCCTCGAAAATTCATTGGACGCAGGCGCAACGTCTCTTCGCATCGAAATTGAAAATGGCGGGCGGCGTCTGATTCGAGTCATCGATGACGGTTGTGGCATGCTGCGCGACGACGCCATGTTGGCCTTTGAGCGGCATGCGACCAGCAAGCTGCGCGACGTCCAGGACCTGCTCTCAATCACGACGCTGGGGTTTCGCGGCGAGGCGCTGCCTTCGATCGGTTCGGTGTCGCGATTGCTGCTCGAAACGCGGTCGGCGGAGGAGACTACGGGCTCGTGCGTCGAGATCGCCGGCGGCAAAATGCTGCGCTCGGAAGAGGCGGCGCTCGGGCCGGGCACCGCCATCACGGTTCGCGACCTGTTTTTCAATGTTCCCGCACGCAAGAAATTTCTGCGCTCGGACCAGACCGAGTTAGCGCACATCGCATCGCTCGTCACTCACTACAGCTTGGCGCATCCTGACAAGACCTTCTGGCTTTCGAGCGGACCGGGCGAACTGCTCCATGTGACCCCGGTGGCCACGATGCGCGAGCGCGTGTTTCAAGTATTCGGCACGGGTGCGCTCGACGAGCTGGTGGACCTGGGCGCTTGTGAGAAGCAGATTCTGCTGGCGCCGCCATCCGTTCCTCCCTCGGACGCGATTGCCGAGTTTCGCCGGGAACCCGAAGAGCCCTCCACGCGACTCTTCCGGTTGCGCGGCTTTATTTCGCGGCCCCAGGTACAGAAGGGCAATCGCAATTCGATCTTTATTTTCGTGAACGGGCGGCTGATTCGCGATCGCCTTCTATTGCATGCGCTCTCCTCCGCTTATCACAACCTGATGCCGGCTGCCTGCTACCCCTTCGCGCTGCTGTTTCTCGAATGCGACTACGCGGAGGTTGACGTCAACGTACACCCGTCGAAAACTGAAGTCAGGTTCCGGCATCAATCTTTCGTGCACGATTTTGTGCGCGACATGATCCGCAGCCGGCTGATTGAATCGCGGCCCGCACCGGCCTTTGCCGTGACGCCCACGCCACAAGCTGTTTACGCCCAGCCTGTCTCGCCCGCGCAGCCGGCCGCCGGGTTGCCGTATTCGGAGTTCTCGCAGATGCTGGAAAATGAAGCCGCGGCGGACGCTTCATCGCACCTACCTGCCGCGGAGACTGCCTTCGATGGTTCGGGCGATAACAGAGTTGACACAGCCGCGCCTGAGTTCCATCTGCGCCAAGAGCGCGGACCCGAACCGCGATTCGATTTCGGCGACGCCGCGATCCCGCTCGGTACTGAGCCCTCGCCCCCCGGCATCCGGCTCCGCGTGCCCGAAACCCACGGCAGTTTTCCGACCGACGCTTTTCCACCATCGGCATCTTTATCCGCGCTGTCCGATCTGCGGCCGCTCGGACAGATTCAAGATAGCTTTATCATTGCCGCCGGGCGCGACGGCCTGTGGATCATCGATCAGCATGTGGCGCATGAGCGGATTCTATTCGAGAAGGTTCTCAAGCAGCGTGCCGCCGGGAATGTCGAAGTGCAACGTCTGCTGATGCCACTCATCCTGCAACTGACAGCCGAGCAGCAGATTGAATACGCGCGCATTGCCGGTGAACTGGAATCCATGGGCTTCGAAACCGAGCCATTCGGTAACCGCACCATCGCAGTGAAGGCCGCGCCCGCCGCCATCGCTCCCGGCGATCTGGAGAAAGTGCTCTATGAGGTTCTGGAAATCGCCGAAGGGGAACTGCGTCACTTGTCGCTCGACGACATTCGCCGCGGAATTGCCGCATCCATAGCGTGCCGCGCCGCCATTAAGATCAACATGCGGTTGGATCAGAACAAAATGGAGTGGCTGCTGCATTCCCTCTCCGCAACCGACTGCCCCATGAGCTGCCCCCATGGCCGGCCCATCGCGCTGCAATATTCCATGCGCGAGATTTTGAAAGCGTTTCACCGCATTTAATGCCCGTAACAGAGATTCGGGTTATAATCCCCCAAGCAAGATTTCAGTGGAGGTCATTGACTCTGTCATGAGGATATCTATTGGTAGTCTGATACTGGCTAGTTGTTTTGCAGCAGCCGTTTCCTTTGCGCAGGTAGATGCCGGTGCGATCCTGGGTACCGTTAGGGATACAAGCCAGGCGGTAATTCCCGGCGTCAAAATTACTCTCACCAACGAGGACACAGGCGCGGTCCAGGCGACCACCAGCAGTTCCACCGGCGAATATATTTTCGCCCCAGTCAAGATCGGCACCTATTCCATCGTGGCGGAGTTCCAGGGATTTCAGCGCGTCGATCATCCTCACGTGACCGTCAATGTGCAGCAGCGTGTCGCAGTCGACTTCGTGCTCCCTCCCGGCGAAATGACCCAGACGGTTTCGGTAACGGGAGAAGCGCCGCTGCTCCAGAGCGAAGATGCCTCTGTGGGTCAGGTGATTGGTGCACGATCGATTAACAACCTGCCGCTGAACGGCAGGAACTACACCTTCCTCGCCCAGCTTTCCGCCGGCGTGACGTTTGACCAGCAAGATACGCGGGGTCTCGGCGCCAGTGGCAGTTTCGCGGCCAATGGGTTGCGGCCCGCGCAGAACAATTACCTGCTGGATGGCATCGACAATAATGTAAACCTCGTGGACTTCTTGAATGGCACGGCTTTTGTTGTCAAACCGCCGGTCGATGCGATTGCGGAATTCAAGATGCAGACGAACAACTATAGCGCCGAGGCCGGACGCTCGGCGGGCGCCATCCTGAACGCGACCATCAAATCGGGAACCAACGAATTCCACGGCAATGCCTGGGAGTTCCTGCGCAACGACAAACTCGACGCCGCAAATTTCTTCGAGAACTCCGGCGGCATCCCCAAAGGAGAGTTCCGTCAGAACCAGTTTGGTTTCACGTTCGGAGGTCCCATCCGCAAGAACAAGACATTTTTCTTCGGCGACTACGAAGGCACACGGATTCGCCAGGCCGCCCCTTCCACGAATACGGTGCCCACATCGCTCGAACGGGATAGCGGCTACACCAACCTGTCGGAGTTGCTCACCCAGGGTGGAACACGCACGGACTTGCTAGGACGCACCACGGCCCTCGGCCAGATCTTTGACCCTTCCACAACGCGTGCCGTAACCTGTGGCGTTGCCGACCCCGTGACCAGCATCACCGCGGCGTGCCCCAGTGGCGTGTCCTCCGGGAGTCAGATCGGATTCGTTCGCGAGCCTTTTCCGGGAAACATAATCCCCGCCAGCAGGCTCGACCCAAATGCGATCAAGCTGCTGAACCTTTATCCTGTTCCCAACAATTCCGGGCTCTTTAACAACTTCACGACGAACCCCGTTCTCCGCAACAACGCCGATCAGTTCGATGTTCGGGTGGACCAGAACTTCAGTGAGAAGGACAGCCTGTTCGTGCGGATGAGCTATGTGGACAACCCCGAAGTCATTCCCGGCCCGTTTCCCGGTATCGCCGATGGGGGCTCCTTTGCGCAAGGTATCCAGACCGCGAAATCGGATAACGCAGCTTTGAGCGAATCGCACACCTTCTCACCGAGCCTGATCAATGAGGCTCGCCTGGGCTTCAACCGCATCGATACCACACGCGTCCAGCCCGGCGGCAATACCCTCGGTGTTCCGGCGCAATTCGGCATCCAGGGTGTTCCACAGGTCCCGTCGAATGGCGGCCTCGGCACGTTCTTCATTTCCGGGCTTACGAATCTGGGCAGCAATCAGTATCTGCCTTCCATTGAATACAGCAACACTCTGCAATTCACGGATAATGTGACCAAAAATCTTGGAAGGCAGTCCATCAAGGTTGGATTCGAATTCCAGCATCTGAGGTTTTCGATCCTGCAGCCTCCTTCGGGTCGCGGCGCGTGGAATTTCAGCGGCGTCTATACCGAGGTGCCCACGACGGGTGGCGGCAACACGGGATTGGCACAGATGCTGCTCACTCCCATTCCAGGCACAGTTGCGGGCGCGTCTGATTTTGTGGGCGGGGCCGATAACGTGCAAGCCTCCAACATTGCCAATACCGATATGGTGCGCAACTATTATGGCACCTATTTCCAGGATGACATTAAGCTCACACCCAAATTCACACTCAACCTGGGCCTGCGTTGGGAATACTTCGGGCAGATCGTCGAGCGCTATGGCGCGCAGTCCAATTTTCTCCCATCGGGAACCAGTGCTACATCGGAATTTCTGCTGCCGAAAAACCGGTGCAGCACTCCGCTTTCACCGGACTTCTATACCGCGGCCAAGGCTGACAACATCAGCGTTGTTTGTTCCAACGTTCCCGGGTTGGGGCATTCGCAACTGGGCAATTTCTCCCCACGCGTCGGCTTTGCGTACCAGGTTACGCCGAAACTGGTGGCGCGGGGCGGCTACGGCATTTTCTATGGCGGATTTGAAAACTCCGTCATCGAAACTTACGTCGATTTCCCGTTCCAGTTCAACCTGTCGTATCCGAATCTGGTGCCCAATGCGCCGATCACGTTTCCAAACGGCTCCATCGCAAGCCTGGAGACAGGGCTTACCGGCATCCCGCTCACAGCAGCGGCGGCGGAGCCAGGCGGAACGTCGTTTACCGGTGAGGACTACCATCTGAAGACGCCCTACACGCAAGGTTACAATCTGACCCTGCAGTACCAGCTCTCACCCAACCAGACGGTGCAGGCGGGCTACGTCGGAAACACCGTTCGGCACCTCGGCGTCTACATGAACCCGAATTCCCCGAATGAGATCCTGCCTCCCGGGCTCAACTCCTACAGCCATGCGCCGTATCCGGATTTCCCGACCGGGGACACGTACAGCACCATGGCCGGAGACAGCTACTACCACGCCCTCCAGCTCAACTACGAACGCCGGTTCAGCGCCGGCCTGAGCGTGTTAGCAAACTTCACCTGGTCGAAGTGCCGAACGGATGCGCAAGACGTACTCAACGGAACGGCCATCGGCGAGCGCGCCGCCAGGCTGCCCGGCTTCGGGCTTCGGGGAGATTATGGGCTGTGTGATTTCGACATTTCGAAAGTCTTTCATCTCAGTGGAAACTACGAACTACCTTTCGGCCACGGTCGCCGGTTCCTCGGCAACAGTAAAGGCGTCGCCGACGCGGTGATAGGAGGCTGGAGCACCAACTGGATTCTGACCCTGCAGGACGGCCAGCCATGGACCGTGGGGTGCGTGATCAGTACCACGTCCGACTATGGCTGCGATGCCCTGCTGGTTCCCGGCCAGAGCATAACCTCGGGGCCTCACAATGTAAATCAATGGATAAACCCGGCGGCTTTCCAAAGCCCGCCCGTGGCGACCACGATAGGGCAGTCCAATTACGCTCCATTGGGCGGCGCTCCCACCCAATTTTACGGCCCAGGTTTTCACCGCCTGGATTTCTCGATGTTCAAGAACTTCCGGGTGACTGAGAAAACACATTTTGAGTTCCGCGCGGAATTCTTTAACCTGACCAACCACCCCAACTTTTCCCCGCCCGGTTTCGGTGGCAACGGAGTCACTGCCGCGCCGGGCGCGCTCGATTACACTTCGCCTTCGACTTTTGGCAAAATCACGTCCACCCGCGATTTCCAAAACGATCAGCGCGAGATCCAGTTTGCGTTGAAATTCTACTTCTAGGGGGCAGAGGTCTGGAAACCCGAAGCACCACATTTGAGGGGGGCGCTGCGAGCGTCACAAGAGTGACGAGTTCTGCCGCCCAAGCTGCCCCAACTGTTTCGTTCTAATTACTTTCAGCTGAAAAAAAATCATCCGCGGCCTAGGGTCTTCAGGTTATAATCCCCCCATTGGAGGAGTCTCATGCAAAGGCTTCACGTTGCCGGAATATTGTTGTGTCTGATGTTTTCTCTGGCTCCCTTGGACGCTCAAACCACGTCAGGCGCTATCGTTGGAACCGTAACTGATCCCAGCGGCGCAGTCATTGGCGGCGCGAGCATTACGGTGACCAACGTGGATACCAGCATTTCGGTCAAGGCGACGACGGACGCTTCGGGAGATTATGTAGTGACGCCGTTGCCGATAGGCCGATATTCGGTAACCGTTGAAGCCTCCGGATTCAAGAAGTCCGTGCGTTCGGACATCACTTTGAACGTGCAGGATCGCGTGCGTGTGGATGCCAAACTTGAAGTGGGCGCTGTAACCGACACGGTTGAGGTGGCCGCCGCTGCACCAATGTTGGAGACCGACACCTCGTACCTGGGCCAGGTCGTGGATAGCCAGCGGATCGAGGACCTCCCTCTCAACGGCCGCTACTTTACCCGCCTCGCGGTGCTGACATCCGGTACCGCGCCCACCCCCAATGGCGCGCGCGACGAAAAGACCGGGGGTTTCAGCGCCAATGGCGTGCGCCCTTATCAAAACAACTATCTACTCGACGGCGTGGATAACAACAGCCTGTCTGAGGACCTGATAAGTCAGCAGAGCTTCGTAATCGGCCCGCCGCCCGACGCCATCGCCGAATTCAAGGTACAGACCAACTCCATGAGCGCTGAATTCGGACGATCGGGCGGCGCCGTGCTGAACGTGACGATCAAATCCGGCACCAACAATCTGCACGGCACAGTTTATGAGTTTCTGCGAAACAGCGATCTGGACGCGAAGAACTTCTTCGACTCGCCCACTAATCCTATACCACCGTACAAGTTGAACCAATTCGGCTTCAGTATCGGCGCCCCTGTATGGCTTCCTAAGATCTTTAACGGGAAAAACCGGACGTTTTTCTTTTTTGATTACCAGGGAACGCGCCAGCGGACCGGCGAAACGTTTATTGCTACCGTTCCCCCTGACACCTGGCGTCAAGGTAACTTCAGCGGGTTCACTACGATCTTCGATCCCACAACAGGAAGCCCGTTTCCTAATAATCAGATTCCGCAATCACGCTGGAATCCTATTGCGGCAAAGCTCTTGAGTCTATTTCCAGAACCGAACATTCCCGGGTCCGTCGCGTCAAATAGCGTACAGAATAACTACTTGACTAATCCTGTGGACCCCGACGACACGAATCAGCTGGATTTGCGAATAGATCACAGAATCTCGGATTCTGACTCCGTCTTCGGCAGGCTGAGCTATTCCAACAACAAGGAGACCCCTCCAGGCCCTATCCCTCCGCCTCTCGATGCCGCCTCGTTTACATCGGGAAACTTTTCGAACAGGCCTCGCAATGTTGTGATCACCGAGACCCATATCTTCAACCCGCGCATCGTAAATGAGTTGCGTTTAGGCTATTCCCGCAACCGTTCAGAGCGCCTGCAATTCAATGCGAACACAAATCTCTCGGCGCAATACGGCATTCCGGGTATTCCCTTCAGCACCAATAACGGTGGATTGCCGTCGTTTTCCGTGAGCGGCATCAATGGTTTTGGCAGCTCTGATTATCAGCCGACCGTCGAGATCCAAGAGGTCTATCACATTCTTGACACCCTCAGTGTTATACGCGGACGCCATACAATCAAGATCGGCGTCGAAATCAAGCCGCGCGTCAACTTCTCGATTCTGCAACCGCCTTATCCCAAAGGCAACTTCAACTTCACTGGCCAGTTCACAGGGCAGGGCACCACCGGATTCGGGACTCCCGATTTTCTACTGGGAATCATCCAAAGCGCGAGCATTGGTTCGTTCATAAATGATGTTTTCCAACAGCCGGGCCAGTTTTATTTCGTGCAGGATGACTTCAAGGTGAACAAGAAGCTTACGCTCAACCTGGGCCTGCGCTACGAATACGTTACCCATCCCTTGGAGAAATACAACGCGGAGGCAAATTTTAACATAGCGACCAACACGCTCGACATCGTACGCGGCCGGCAAGATCCGCTTCCTCCGGGCTTCTATTCGCAGATCCAGGTCAATCGCAATGCACCGCGCAATTTGGTTCCCAACCAAAAGCACGATTTTGCCCCTCGAGTTGGCTTCGCGTACAATCTGCTCCCAAACACCGTAATTAGAGGTGGCTATGGCATTTTCTACTCGTCCTATGAAGCCGGCCCGCTTAGCATTCCCAACCCCGGGAACAACCCGCCGTTTTATGAGCAGGCTAACTACAACCCTGTGAGTTCCACGGTGCCCAACGCCATCGTGAACAATCTCTCGCAGGGCTTTCCGCTTAACGCACTATCGAATCCGGCTCTACCATCCCTATTTTCCATGGACCCCCACTTCAGCAATCCCTATGTGCAGCACTGGCAGTTCAGCGTGCAACGGGAACTCGGATGGAACTCGGTTTGGGAGATTGCGTACGCCGGCTCGAAGGGTACCAAGCTATACGAATTCCGCAACGCCAACCCGATTGCTCCTTCGCCCGACCCGAGCGCGGACATCGCGAGTCGGCGGCCGCGACCCTACTTGGGTTATCTATCATACTGGTGCGCCTGTGACAGCTCGACCTATAACTCCTTGCAGACGAAGATTGAGAAGCGCCTGTCGAATGGCCTAAGCTTCCTTACGGCGTACACATTTGGCAAGGCCATTGATGAGCAATCCACAGCCTCACTCAGTTTTCACAATGGCGGAGGCTTCCGCGACGCTGCCCATCCTCAGTGGGAGAAGGGGCGAGCCGATTTTGACATCACGCACCGCTTTGTAAACAGCCTGAGCTACACACTGCCAATCGGCAAGGGCAAGCGATTCGGAAGCGGCCTGCACGGCGCCAGCGAGGCACTGTTAGGGGGCTGGGAGGTACAAGGTATTCAATCCGCGTCGAGTGGCGTCCCCTTGACCATCCTCGCAAGCAACGACTCATCAAACACGAATTCAGAAAACGAACTGCGCCCGAGCCGGGTGCTCGGCGTACCTCTATACCCGTCGCACCAGGATCCCAGTTTGTGGTACAACCCCGCCGCGTTTAACTACGCCCCTTCTGGCAGCTTTGGAAATTCCGGACGCAATATCATCAACAGCGCCCCCACGGTCAGCATCGACATGTCTCTGTTCAAGGACTTCGCGCTCAAAGAGCGCACCAAGCTGCAATTCCGCTCGGAGTTCTTCAACATCATCAATCATCCAAACTTCCGCGCTGATAGTTTGAATCTCGTATTTGATCAGGCCAGCGCTGGCCAGTACTCGGCCGCCCTGGATTCTCGTAAGATCCAGTTTGCGCTAAAGTTCATCTACTGATTGGCCTAGGGGCAGGCAGCCATGCCTGTCCTGCCTGTACAATTCAGACATGAATCGCCGACAATTTGTTCAAACTGCGCTTGCCGCGGGTGTGGCCGCGCCCTCTACCATGTTCGCCGCGCGCGAACCTAAGATCCCTTTTCCTACCGATCCGCGTGCGCGGCTGGGCGTGGCATCCTATCCGTTTCGTGCCTTTATCGATAGCCCGCGCAATCGCGACCGCGACAAGACCAAGCCGGGTATGCAGCTTACGGAATTTCCAGCGATGGTGCGCGAGAAATTCAACCTGCGCAATATCGAGCCGCTGGATTCGCACTTCCACTCACTCGAACCGGCGTACCTCGGTGAACTGCGTAACGCCGTGGAGAAGGCCGGCTGCCGCGTGATCGATATCCCGGCGGGTGTCCGGGCGAGTCTCTACGATCCCGATGCGGCCAAGCGGAAAACCGGCGTCGATAACGCCAAAAAGTGGGTGGACGCAGCAGTCGCGATTGGTTCCCCGAGTATTCGTGTGCACATTCAAGGCGTTCGCGGCGTGCAGCCGGATGTAACGCGCGCCGCGGAAAGCCTCCATGCCATCGCGGATTACGGCGCCGAGAAAAACATTGTCATCAACCTTGAAAATGATGACCCGGCAACCGAAGACGCCTTCTATCTGGTGAAAGTCATCGAGCAGGTGAATAGCCCGTGGCTGCACGGCTTGCCCGATTTCTGCAACTCCATGCTCAAAGGTGACGAAAAATATAACTACGATTCGGTCACCGCCATGTTCCATCATGCCTACAACATCTCGCACGTAAAAGATTCCGAAGTCGATAACGGCAAAGTCTTTCGCGTAGATGTAGGAAAAACCTTCGGTATCGCCAAGCAGGCCGGATATCGCGGGTACTTTTCCATGGAGTGGGAAGGCGAGGGCGGGCCCTACGAAGGGACGCAGAAACTGATCGACGCTAGCTTAAAGTACCTGTAAGTAGGGATCAGCGGCCGCCGGCCAGCTTGACCCTTCCGATCGCAACGCCAACGAAGCTGATGGCCGCCCCAGTCACGGCCCAGGTTGTCAGCAGTTCGCGGTCGATCAGGTACCCGCCGATGACCGGCGCAATAATTTGCGCAATCGACATCAGCGACTGCGTCAGCCCAAGCACGATGCCCTGTTCCTCGCGGCCCGCGTGCTGGGTGATCAGGCTGGTGAGGGCCGGCCGCAGCACGCCGGTCCCGAACGACGCCAAGGTGCTGGCCACCAGGAGGCCAGGCAGGTGATACATGAAACCGATCAGCGCGAAGCCCACGGTAGCGCTGATGAACCCTGCCGAGACCAGCTTCGTTTCACCGAATCTCTTTACTAACCGGCCAATTAAACCGCCCTGCAAGATAATTCCCAGGAATCCTACGTACGCGAAAATGTAGCCCACTTCCTTGACTCCAAACGGATGGCCGTTCCAGATGAAACGCCGTTCGGCGAAGAGCGCGAAGCCCGACATGAAGATGGCGAAAGAAAACGCGAAAGCAAAGAATTCCCAGAGCAACTGCGCGAGCGCGGGCCGCTTGAAATAGGTGGCGTAGTTGCCCCAGTCGAGCACACGCAGCCTGCGGCCCGCTGGGAGCGGCGGACCTTCGCGCTTTTCGGCTTCGGGGATTACAGGCGCGCCCGGCAGTAGAAAATAAGTGGACAGAATGCTTGTGAGCGGAGAGCGCCGCGGCCGCGAAAATTGGGTATTGGTAACTATACGTCGACAGAAACCCGGAAATGGCCGGGCCGATCAAGAATCCGATGCCGAACGCCACGCCGATTACGCCGAACGATTTGGCGCGATCCTCGGGCTTGGTGACATCGGAGATATAGGCCTGCGCCAGCGAGAAATTGCCCGCGGTCAGACCGTCAATGACCCTCGAGAGGAAAACCACCCATAGCGTACCGGCCCACGCCAGAATCAGAAACCCGATGAAGGTTCCCATCTGGCTGACCAGTAGCAGCGGGCGCCGGCCCACCCGGTCTGAAATCTGGCCGAGCACCGGGCCGGCAATGAGCTGGCATGCCGCGTAGGTGGACACCAGCAGACCCACCACCGTAGGGCTAGCGCCCAGGCGCTCGGCGTAAAAAGGCAGCAGGGGCAGAATGATCGTCAGGCCCAGAACATCCACCATGACGATCAGGAAAATCGGCAGCAGCGGCGACCGGCGCGGTGGTGCGACCTCTTCTGCGTTCAGCGCTTTCACGATGTGAAATTCACGATGGCAGCGAAAGACTTCGCGTCCAGGCTGGCGCCGCCCACAAGTACGCCGTCGATTTCCTCCTGCGCCATCAGGCTCTTCACGTTATCCGGCTTGACGCTGCCTCCGTAGAGGATGCGCACATCCGCAGCCGAGCCAGTGCCGTAACGCTTGGCCATTTCACGGCGAATCACGCTATGCGCTTCGGCAGCAATCTGCGGAGTTGCCGTCTTGCCGGTGCCGATTGCCCATACCGGCTCGTAGGCGATTACGATTTGCGCAAACTGCCGCTCATCCAGTCCCGCAATGCCTTTGACGCACTGCTCGCACAGCACGGACTCCGTCCGGCCGGCTTCGCGATGCTCCAACAGCTCCCCTACGCAGACGATGGGAGTGAGGCCCGCATCGAGCGCCGCGAGAGTCCTCTTGAGCACCGTCTCGTCCGTCTCACCGAAATACTGGCGCCGCTCGCTGTGTCCGACGATCACGTGCGTGGCCCCGACCGCGCAAATCATGGACCCGGAAACCTCCCCCGTGAAAGCGCCTTCCTTCGCCCAGTAGAGATTTTGAGCCCCGACCCGGATGCTGGTGCCATGTACAGAGGCGACCGCCGCCGGCAAATCAATGAACGGCGGGCAAATCACAATTTCACAGTGTCCGGCGGCAGCGACAAGCGGCCGGAACGCCTCGAAAAAGGCGGCAGTTTCGGCGGGAGTCTTATACATTTTCCAGTTGCCCGCCATGACAGGTTTTCTCATAAATCAGGTGCCGGATCGCAGTACATCGCAGGCCCGATACAATTTCGAGGGTAGCAGATGAACTGCGGTTAGGCGTGGCTTTCATGCCTTCTAACCACGCGTGCAATCCATATTCGACTTTGATAAACTCCCTCAAGAGATTTGACTGTCCCGCAGCTCAAGGCCCAGAAGGGCTTCAACGCTTTTCTGTCCGCCCCGAATGCCCGCTCTCAAATCGTTGAGGAGATTCAATTGAAGAGCATCTTCGTAGGCAATCTGGATTTTGGCGTGACGGAGGACATGATCCGGCCGCTGTTCGAGGCGCATGGAGCTGTCGAGCGCGTCACCATCATGACGGATCGTGATACAGGCCGGTCTCGCGGCTTCGCATTCGTCGAAATGACCAACGGAAACGAAGCGGACGAGGCCATCAAGGCCGTCAATGGCACGAACCTCTCCGGCCGTGCACTGAATGTGAATGAGGCCAGACCCAAACCGGCGCGGCGCAGCGGTGGTCCCGGCGCCGGCGGTCCGCCTCGCCAAAGGCGCGAGCCGCGCTGGTAAGTTGTCTCTTAGGACAGAGAGCGCAGGAAACTTTCGCCGTGACCGATCGACGTCTCAAAATTCTCGGCCACCGTTTGCCCGATATCCGCTAGCGTCTGCCGCAAACCCAGATCCACCCCGGCACGCGCCCTTGGCCCGCACACGATGAGCGGCACATATTCCCGGCTGTGGTCGGTGGATGGCGTGGTGGGATCACATCCGTGGTCCGCCGTGATAATGGCAAGATCCCCTTCATTCAGTTTGTTCAGAAAATCCGGGAGCCAGGCATCGAACTGCTCGAGCGCTGTGGCGTAGCCCTCCACGTCGTTGCGGTGGCCGTACTGTTGGTCGAAGTCGACAAGGTTCACGAAAATCAAACCCGACGTTACCAAGCTCATCGCTTCCATCGTCTTCGCCATGCCGTCGTCATTGTTCTTGGTCTTGACATGATCGCGAATCCCGCGCCCTAGAAACACATCAAAGATTTTTCCGATGCTGTAGACCTCGATGTTCCGGCCGTCGAGAAGATCGAGGAGCATTCCTTTAGGAGGCGGCACGGCGTAATCCTTCCGGTTGGTTGTTCGCGTGAATGCGCCCGGGACGCCCGTGAAAGGCCGCGCAATCACGCGGCCCACTTCGTAGGGCCCCCGCAGAATTTCGCGAGCTGTCTCGCAGATCTTGTATAGTTCCCACAGCGGAATCACGTCCTCGTGCGCCGCGATCTGGAAAACACTGTCGGCTGAAGTGTAGACAATCGGCGAACCCGTGCGTACGTGCTCGGCGCCAAGTTCTTTGATGATCTCGGTACCCGATGCGGCTTTATTGCCAAGGGTCCGCCGGCCGATGCGCCGCTCGAATTCCTGCATGATTCCCACCGGAAAACCGTTGGGATACAGAGGAAACGGCTTTTCGAGATGGATACCCACCATTTCCCAGTGTCCGGTGGTGGTATCTTTACCGGGCGAAGCCAGCGCGCACCGGCCGAACGCTCCCGCCGGAGCCGGCACACGTTCGAGGCCGGCCAGCGGCTTGATATTGGCCAGTCCCAGGCGGCAGAGGTTGGGCAGCCTGAGTCCGCGGAGGCGCGCGATATTGCCCAGCGTGTCGCTTCCCACATCGCCGTAGTCCGCGGCATCCGGCATCGCGCCAATGCCCACGCTGTCTAGAACGATCCAGATGATGCGACCGAACATAATTCGAGAGTAGCAGGCGCAACTAGACAACGCTTTAGACTGGCGAGTGATCAGGTGACAGTTTGTCAAGTCTGTGACAGCTTGATCTCGATGGGCTGATAACCTTCGGGTTACCGCCATTGGCAAGTCATTGTGCACTCAGTACTGAGCGGTTGGCACCGAAAATGTAAGGCGAATGTAGCCATGACCGTTAGAGTCGTCCTCAAATGGAAGCCAGAGGCCCCCGCACCCGTGGTGGCCAATGCAACGGCCGCATTAGCAGCCCCGGATGCGGCGATGACCCAACCGCAGGCTCGCATCCAGCGCTCGCACGCCAGGCTCCCTGTCAATTACCGGTTCTCGATCTATGCCAATCGTCCGGAGGCGAAACAGCGGAGCATGATCGCCCGCGGCATAAATATGAGCAAAGCCGGCGCTCTTGTTGAAGCGCCGCACCCGATCAGCGTGGGCACCGTGGTTTACCTCAAAGCCCCAGAGCTTGGCCTGATGGGCGAGGCAACCGTGCGCCACTGCACGGTGAAAGGTTCCAAATACCGAATCGGTCTGCACTTCCCCGATCCGCTGGCACGCTGCCTATAACTACGGCAGAGTTTCACTCATTACTTTCTTTTTTTGCTCGTCCCGGAACTGATGCAGCTTTAGGCGAAGCTCCGGGCGGTGGTTGGCCAGAATCGCTATGGCCAGCAATGCCGCGTTCTTCGCTCCTCCCTTACCAATAGCCAATGTGCCGACGGGAACGCCGCCCGGCATTTGCACCGTCGAAAGCAGCGAATCCAAGCCCTTCAGCGACTGGCTCTCCATCGGAACCCCCAACACCGGCAACGTAGTATAAGCCGCAGTCACGCCTGCCAGGTGCGCCGCACCCCCTGCTCCGGCGATGATCACTTCGAGACCGCGCGACTCCGCTCCGGAAGCGAATTCAGCGGCAAGTTCCGGCGTTCGATGCGCGGAGAGCACCCGGCTCTCATGGGGCACGCCGAAGTCTTGTAGGGTGTCGCTTGCCGCGCGCATCACTTCCCAGTCGGATTTGCTGCCCATGATCACGGCGACCAGGGGCTTCACATGCTCAGCCATGTTTGGAAACTACTCTCCTTGTGAAAGCGTGTAGCCAGGCTTGCCGTCAAAATTGCGGAGGTTCTCGGTCTTCACCACGGCCAGACCCACGGCGTCTAAACGTCCCAGCAGTGCGAGAACCTGGCGTTGCGTAACGGGCACGCCGGACTCTGCGGCGGTATAGCGGCAGCGGAAACTGTCGGTACAGAACGTCTCTGGAACTCCGTCGGGCCAGACCTTCAAGCCGCGGTTCGAGATAATCAACAGCTTCAGCCCGTCTCCATCGATGCGCTTGATCGCCTGCGCCAGTTCATCCGGGTTCCGGCTCGGCCACCCCAGATAAATGTCTACGCCAACAAGCTCGGTTTTTGAGCGCCGGCCGAGCACTCTTGTCCTTTGCAGCGGCAGACGGTCGCCTGTGTGCATAGTTAACCGGCTGGAAGGTTTCCGGCTTCTCGCCGATGCGCGCGATGACGGCATCGGCAAACTCTCTAGTTCCGACCTTCTGCTTACTGATGCCTTCCGTATAGATGTCGTAGGTATGCACGCCCTCTTCTAGCGTGCGCAGCCAGGCGTTGTGCACGTTCGCGGCCGCTTCCGGTTGATCGATATGCACCAGCATTAGCACGGCGCCGAGCAATAAGCCTGATGGGTTGGCCAGATTTTGCCCGGCACGCCGCGGCGCCGACCCATGAATGGCCTCGAACATCGCGCAACGGTCCCCGATGTTCGCCGATCCCGCAAGACCCACCGAGCCGGCAATCTGAGCTGCGACGTCGGAGAGGATATCGCCGTACAGGTTCGGCATGACAATCACGTCGAATGCCTCAGGAGTATCTGCCAGTTTGGCCGCGCCGATGTCCACGATCCAGTGCTCGTTCTGAATGTCCGGATATTCAGCGGCGACCTCATCAAAGACCTTGTGGAAGAGACCGTCGGTCATCTTCATGATGTTGTCTTTGGTAAAACAGGTCACCTTCTTGCGGTTATGCTGGCGTGCGTATTCGAAGGCGTAGCGAACAATTTTTTCCGAGCCCGGCCGCGAGATGAGCTTGAGGCAAAGCATTTCGTCATCGGTGAGCTGGTACTCGATACCCGCGTAGAGGTCCTCTTCGTTCTCGCGAACAATGACGACGTTCATATTGTGGTGCTTGGTTTCGACGAACGGATGATACGAAACGCAGGGCCGCACATTAGCGTATAGGCCCAGGGTTTTGCGCGTGGTCACGTTGAGGCTTTTGAACCCGCCGCCTTGCGGAGTGGTGATGGGAGCTTTCAAGAACACCTTGGTGCGACGCAAAGACTCCCACGCGCTGGGCGCGATGCCCGCCGAATTGCCACGCAGATAAACTTTTTCGCCGATTTCGATGGTCTCAATATCCAGCGCCGCCCCGGCCGCCTGTATGATGCGGAGCGTGGCGTCCATGATTTCCGGTCCAATGCCGTCGCCGTGCGCAACCGTGATGGGAACTTTTGCTGCCATAGGTGGATTACCCAAGATAAGGAATAATTCAGGCTGGCGCAACCGCGTGTAGGATAATAAAAATTCCTTTGGCCGCCAGGCCAACAAGCAAGACACGCCATGCGTATCTGTTATTTGGACGCCTTTTCGGGCATCAGTGGAGACATGCTGGTCGGCGCGCTCGCCGACGCAGGCGCGGACTCGTCCGCCATCGTCAATCATCTGCACTCGGTGGTCCCGGGCGCGGCGGTATCGTTCGAAAGAGTCAAGCGGTGCGGCATTGCAGCGTCAAAGTTTCGCGTAACCGCCGAAGAGAACCCCACACACCGGCATCTGTCCGGTATTCTGAAGATGATCGACGGCGCTTCGCTGCCCGGCCGGGTGAAACAAAATGCCTCGGCGGTGTTCCAGAGACTGGGAGAAGCTGAAGCAACCGTCCACCAGACGCCGATAGAGAAAGTCCATTTTCACGAGGTGGGGGCGCTCGATTCGATTGCCGACATCGTCGGCGCCTGTCTCGGTTTCGAACTACTCGGCGTCGAGGCCATTTACTGTTCACCTCTCAATTTGGGTAGCGGCACGGTGAAAGGCGAGCACGGGGTAATGCCTATCCCCGCTCCGGCCACCGCGGCTTTGGTTGCGGGCAAGCCCGTTTATTCACGCGGCCCGGCTGTGGAATTGACTACGCCGACCGGCGCCGCAGTCGCGGTTACGCTGGCCAAGGATTTCGGCGTGATGCCGTCAATGAAGATTGCAAGCGATCGGATATGGCGCGGGCGACCGCGATTTCGCCGAACACGCAAACGTGCTGCGTATCTTCGTCGGCGAGCCGTCCGGTGCGGCCGAAGCCGTCAGTGTGGTGGTCATCGAGGCCAATATCGACGACTCGAGTCCGCAAGTGTTGGGTTACACCGTGGAGCGGCTGCTGGAAGCCGGCGCGCTCGATGTCACACTCCAACCGCTCGAAATGAAGAAGGGCCGTCCCGGCTCCCTGCTGCGCGTGATCTCAACTCCCGAGCAGCGTACGGTTCTAGCGGACATTATCTTCCACGAGACCTCGACACTCGGTGTGCGCCTCTACACTGCGGAGCGCATCGTGCAAGCACGCCACTCCGTGGAAGTAGAGACACCTCATGGCAAGGTGCGGATGAAGGTTTCGGATCATTCTTTCGCGCCGGAGTACGAGGACTGTCGCGCGCTCGCCCGCGCCACCGGCGCTGCTCTGAAAGACATCATTGCCGAAGCGAATTTCGCGTATCTCAAAAACTCCAGATGAAATACTACCTGACCACTCCTATCTATTACGTCAACGCAGCCCCGCACATCGGCCACACTTACACCACCATCGCGGCCGATGTGATCAAACGCTTCAAGCATATGCAAGGCTTCGAGCCGGTGGTGCTGACGACTGGAACCGACGAGCACGGTCAGAAAGTGGAGCGCGCAGCCAAGGCGGCGGGCAAGGCGCCCGTGGATTTCACTACCGCCGTAGCCGCGGAATTCCGCAAGCAATGGGACGAATTCGGTCTCAAGTACGATCATTTCATTCGCACCTCCGACCCGCGGCACTACCAGACCGTGCAGTGGCTGTTCGAACGATGGATGAAGAACGGCTACGTGTATAAGGGCAGTTATACCGGCCAGTACTGTGTCTTCGACGAGTTGTACGTGAACGAGGCCAAGCCTGGCGATCCGTGTCCGGATTGCGGCCGGCCGACCGAAACGGTCACCGAAGAGAATTATTTTTTCAAGCTTTCGGCTTTCACCGAGCGCCTGCTGGAGCTCTATGCCAAGCAGCCGGATTTCATCCTACCGGAATCGCGGCGCAACGAAGTTCTGTCCTTCGTCAAAGAGGGGCTCAACGACCTTTCCATCAGCCGCACCACCATCAAATGGGGCATCCCGGTTCCCGTCGAAGGGCACCACGTCTTCTACGTCTGGTTCGACGCGCTAGTCGCATACATGACCGCGGTGCGCGGCCTCAAGGACGCCGAGGGGCACGACGTCTGGCCTGCGGACCTGCACCTGATCGGCAAAGAAATCGTGCGCTTTCACGCCATCTTTTGGCCGGCTTTCCTGATGGCGGCGGATCTGCCGTTGCCCAAGCACATCTACGCGCACGGCTGGTTACTGTTCGAGCATGACAAGATGAGCAAATCCCGCGGAAACATCGTACGCGCCGAACCCATTCGCCGCGTGATGGGGGCCGACGCGCTCCGCTACTTTCTGCTGCGCGAGATCGTGTTCGGGCAAGACGGCAGCTTCAGCTACGATGCACTGATCGGACGTTACAATTCTGAGCTGGCCAACGGCCTGGGAAATTTGGCGAGCCGCACGCTGACGATGATCCATCAATATCGAAGCGGCGCCATACCCGCAGGCTCAGACGAAGCAATCCAGAAGACCGCATGCGGCGTCATTCGCGCAACCGCGGAGGCATATTACCATTTCGATTTTTCGAAGGGCCTGGAATCGATCTGGTCGCTGCTCTCCGCCGTGGACAAGTTTATTGTTGAACAAGCGCCTTGGACTCTCGCCAAAAAACAGGATTCAGAATCGCAAGCGAAACTCGACAGCACGCTCTATACATCTGCTGAAGCCTTGCGCGTTGCCACCGCGCTTCTTTTGCCCATCCTTCCCGAATCCTGCGCCAAAATCTGGACGCAGCTCGGCATGCCGGAACCGCTCGAATCGGTCCGCCTCGATTCGCTTGCCTGGGGCCAGTTGCGCGCTGGCCAAAAGATCGGTGAAATCGCCGCCGTCTTCCCCCGCATCGACGCCAAGCCGGCCATCGATCAGATGCGCGAACTCGAAGCCAAGGTTTCAGCCGAGCAGGCTGTACTGCTGGGCAAAACCGCAACCCCCAGCCCCCAACCCCCAACAGCCGGCCCTCAAATCACCATCGACGATTTCGCCCAGGTCGAATTGCGCGTGGGCCAAGTGATTTCCGCCGAGCGCGTCAAAGGCGCCGACAAGCTGCTGCATCTGAAAGTCGACCTCGCCGAGGCTGAGCCGCGCTCGATCGTCGCCGGTATCGCCGAAGCTTACGCGCCGGAGGCGCTAATCGGCCGCAAGGTCGTCATCGTAGCGAATCTTGCACCCCGTAAATTGCGCGGCCTGACTTCCAACGGCATGATCGTCGCCGCGTCGATTGAAGGCGGCAAACCCGTGCTCGCAGGTTTTCTGGAAGATATCCCAGTGGGTGCGCGGCTGAAGTGAAACTGGTCGATTCGCACTGTCATCTGGATGATGAGCAATTCGCCGCCGACCGCGATGCCGCCATCGAACGCGCCCGCGCGGTGGGTATCGAGCGCATTATGGCAATCGGAACCGGCACCGGTCCGCCGGACCTCGAGGCCGGCATCCGGCTCGCCGAACAGCACACTTTTATTTTCGCCACAGTCGGGGTCCATCCTCACGATGCCGCCAAAGCCACTGCAGAGACGTTCGATCTCCTGGCGGAGCTCACGCGGCATCCTAAGGTACTGGCCATAGGCGAAATCGGCCTCGATTACCATTACGATTTTTCCCCGCGCGATGTGCAGCGCTCCGTGTTCGCGACGCAGCTGGTTCTGTCCGCCGAGGCGCACAAGCCCATTGTCATCCACACGCGCGAAGCCTGGGACGATACCCTCGGCATCTTGCGCGATCACGGCCTGCCAAACGGCGGCATCATGCACTGCTTTACCGGAGGCCCTGGCGAAGCGGAACAGGCGCTGGAATTGGGCTTTCATCTCAGCTTCGGCGGTATCCTTACATTCCAAAAAGCGGACGATGTTCGAAAATCCGCGGCGCTTGCTCCGGAGAATCGCTTGCTGGTTGAAACCGACGCCCCTTATCTCGCACCCGTTCCTCACCGTGGCAAACGGAACGAGCCGTCCTTCATCGTAGAAACCGTCCGCCGCCTGGCGGAATTGCGCGGTTGGTCACCGGAACACGCCGCAGACGTTACCACCCGGAATTTTGCCAGGCTCTGCCAGGTTCCGGCCAATTAGTCCTGACAATTCCTGTTGCATTTGTCGCGCGCTTAGTGCAATCTATTAGGTTTTCTACCGTCGGCCATCTCATGCGCGTGCGTATCCTCTATCACGATCACTGCTTCGACGGCGCAGCGTCGGCCGCCTTCTTCAGCCGCTTCATGCAAGGCGCTTTTCACCCCGATGCGGAATTCGCATACACGGGCATGACGCACAAAGCTTCGCAAATGTTCGAGCCTGAGCTTTTCGATGGCGATGAGAACGCCATTGTGGACTTCAAATATTCCAGCGACCCCCGCCTGACCTGGTGGTTCGATCATCACCAGAGCGCGTTCCTGACCCCCGAAGATGCCGAGCATTTCCGGCAGGACACCAGCGGGCAGGAAAATGTACGATCCCTCTTTCAAGTCGTGCACTCTGTTTATCAGCACGGTAGCCAAGAACAAATATGGCTTCGAAGCTCCCGAACTCGACCAGCTTGTGTACTGGGCCAATATCATCGATGGCGCGCAGTACCCCGACGCCAAGACCGCGGTGGAACTGGGCGCTCCGGCCATGAAGTTGACCTTGGTGATCGAAGGATCGAAGGGGTCGGACATGGTGCAAAGAATTATCGGCTGGATGCGGCACCGCACGCTCGAAGAGATCGTGGCCGAGCCGGAGGTGCAGAAGCTATTTGACGAGCTCTATCAGCGGCATCTGGCGTCGGTGGATCTGATTCACAGCCGCGCGCATCAGGACAACGGCGTGGTGTACTTCGATCTGGCCGGCTGCGACATCGAAGGCTATAACAAATTCATTCCGTACTATCTTTTCCCCAACGCCACTTACACCGTATCGGTGAGTCCCTCCAGCTTCCGCACCAAGATCTCGGTAGGTTCGAATCCCTGGGCCATCGAGGAGCCAAAGCACAATCTGGCGACCATCTGTGAGCGCTATGGCGGCGGCGGCCATCCGCGGGTCGGCGCCATCAGCTTCCCGCCAGGGGCACTAGAACAGGCGCGCGCCGTGGCCGCGGAGATCGTCGCGGAGCTCAAGAGCTAGAATATATTCATGCCCTCCCGAACGCTCGTTTCGGTGGATGAATACCTGCACACCAGCTACGATCCCGACTGCGATTACGTAGATGGCGCGATCGTGGAGAGGAATGTGAGAGAACTGGATCACAGCGATTTACAGGGCGAGATTGTTGTATATTTCCGTTCACGGCTGCGGAGCCGCAGCGTATATGCGTTTCCGGAACTGCGCGTCCAGGTCGGAACGAGCCGTTTCCGTATTCCTGATGTCTGCGTCGTCACCGGAAGCAAACCATCGGAGCAAATCCTGACCAAACCTCCGCTGATTGCCATCGAAATTCTCTCAAAAGACGATCGCATGTCGGACATCCAGGAAAGAATCGACGATTACCTCAAGTTCGGCGTGCCTTACGTTTGGGTGATCAACCCGCGCACGCAACGAGCCTGGGCGTATACAAAAGACGGCAGCCACGAAGTCGCGGACGGCATGCTGCGCACTGAAAATCCTGAAATCGAATTACCGCTTCCCGAAATATTCCAGGCTCTGCAGTAGTTTTTCCACGTGCTTGGCGAGCACGTCGCACTCCAGATTCACACGGTCGCCCGGTTTGTGACTGCCTAGCGAAGTGCATCTGATAAGTGTGCGGGATGATCGTCACGCCAAGCACGCCGTGTTCGAGTGAAGCGATCGTCAGACTGATGCCGTCGATAGCGATAGATCCCTTGAACACCAGGTAACGGTCCAATTCCGCGGGCACGCCAAGCTTCAGCCACCAGTTCTCATCGCCTACCTGCTCGAGCGACAGAAACTCGCCCGTCCCGTCCACATGGCCCTGCACGATGTGGCCGCTCAAGCGGTCTGTGGGGGAAAGCGGCCGCTCCAGATTCACGCGCGAGCCCGCGGCGAGATCGCCGAGATTGCTTCGTCGCAGCGTTTCGGGCGCGAGGTCCGCAGAAAAAGCGTTGCGGCCCAGTTCGACCGCGGTGAGGCACACGCCGTTTACCGCGATGCTTGATCCCTGCTTCAGATCCTCAGTCACTCGCTCGCACTGCACACGCAAACGCGCGCCCGCAGTCTGCTTCGCCAGCGATTCCACCGTCCCCAGCTCCTCAATAATCCCGGTAAACATCTAAAATGCCTTCCTCACGTAACCCTCGACTGCAAATTCATCCTCTGCAATTGGGTGTACCTGGATGCCGCGAAGCAGGATTGCGTCCATGCGCCGGCGCCGGCCCGTTCCACCGGCCATCGGCAGCGACTCCATGCCGCCCAAAATTTTCGGCGCATAGTAAAAGAAAACTTTGTCAACGATTCCGCTGTCCAGCGCCGACCAGTTCAGCATGCTTCCGGCCTCGATGAGCAACGACAGGTACTTCTCTTCACCCAGCCACTCGACCAGGCGCCTCAGATCGGTTCTGCCGCCGGGACCATCGAACATCAGCACCTTCACACCGCGGCTCTCCAGCGCTTTGCGTCTTTCGGCGGAAGCCGCCGACGTAGCCACAATCGCCAGATCGCCATCTGAGCTCGCCACCATCTTGGAATCGAGCGGAATGCGGAGCAGCGAATCCGCTACCAGCCGAAGCAGCGGGCGGCTGCGCGGCAGGCCCGTCCGGTCGGTGAGCAGGCAGTCGTCGGCCAGCACGGTCCCCACTCCCGTCAGGATGGCGTCTGCATTGTGGCGAAGCTGCTGGACGTGGGCGCGCGCCACATCGCTCGTAATCCAGCCGCTATTGTCGTCGGGAGCCGCAATCTTTCCGTCGAGAGTGAGTGCCGTCTTCAGCGTCACCACCGGCCGTCCGGTCCGCATGAAGTGAACGAATTCCTCGTTCAGCTTCTCGGCTTCGTCCGCGAACTCGGGCGCCAGCTCCACCTCGACGCCCGCCGAACGCAGTTTGCGAAACCCTTCTCCGGCGACCCGCGGATTAGGATCCTGCATGGCCGCAATCACGCGGCACACGCCCGCCGTGATCAGTGCGTCCGCGCACGGTCCCGTCCTCCCTACATGCGAGCAAGGCTCCAGGTTGATATACAGCGTTGCGCCGCGCGCCCGCTCACCGGCTTCGTCAAGCGCCCGGATCTCGGCGTGTTTAATGCCGCGAAACGTATGGAAACCCCGGCCGACAACTTCACCGTCGCGCACCAACACCGCCCCCACCGCCGGATTGGGACTGGTCTGGCCCTTTCCCTGGCGCGCCAGATCCAGGGCCTCGCGCAAAAACGCGAAACTCATTTTTCGAACAGCGACGCGATGAATTTCTCCGGATCGAAAGGCAGGAGATCATCGGCCTTCTCGCCGATGCCCACGTAACGGATCGGCAGATTGAGCTCGCGCGCGATGGCCACCACCACCCCACCCTTGGCCGTGCCGTCGAGTTTGGCCAGAACGATGCCCGTCACGCCGGAGGTCTCGGTGAAGCGTCGTGCCTGCTCGAGGCCGTTCTGTCCCGTGGTGGCATCGAGCACCAGCAGCACTTCATGCGGCGCTCCGGGAATCACCCGGCCAGCCGTGCGGCGCATCTTCTCCAGCTCCGCCATCAGGTTCGCCTTGGTTTGCAGGCGTCCCGCGGTGTCCACAATTACGTAATCCGTCTTGCGCGCCCGTGCGGCTTGCAGCGCATCGAACAGGACCGCGCTCGGGTCAGCTCCCGGCTGCTGGCGGATCACTTCGGTGGCGGTGCGCTCGCCCCAGATTTCGAGCTGTTCGATGGCGGCGGCGCGAAAGGTATCAGCGGCACAGAGCAGCACCGTGCGCCCCTCGGCCTTGTAACGGTTCGCCAGCTTTCCGATGCTGGTGGTCTTCCCCGCCCCGTTCACTCCCACCACCATAACCACGGCCGGCGGCTCGTCCACGTGGGCTACCGGTCGCTCGCTCGACTGCAGAATCTCAAGCAGGTGCTGGCGAATCAATCCCCGCAATTCCGCCGCATCACCAACCATCTTGCGGTCCACCTGCTGCCGGATGCGATCCAGAATCTCATGGGTCGTCCGCACCCCGATATCAGCGCTGATGAGCGTGTACTCCAGCTCATCCAGTAAATTCGCGTCGATCTCTTTCTTGCCCGCGAGCGCGTCTTCCAGGCGCGAAACCAGTCCGGCGCGTGTCTTTTCAACCCCGCTCTTCAGCCGTTCCAGTAAAGAGGGCTCTTGTTCAACCGAGCCGAATAACGTTTGAATCATTTTGATTTATTGTAACAACCGCCCTGAAATCCGATTCGCGTTATACTCGTGAGACTCTTCACGAATGGCAGATTCAGAAAATCAACCGGCTCGGATGCGGGAATACCCCGGCTGGATGGCGATCGCGCTGATTGTCGCCTTCGTCCTCACTGGTGTCGCGATGTATCTCATCGGCTTGCACCTGCTGAAGCGGTAGTGCCTTGCACTCCCGGTTGCCGCCGCTACCGGTGGCGCTCCTTCCAGGCCTCTACATACCTCTCGGTCTGGGGAACGGATTCGTCCCACCTGGGCGCACGCGGGTTGTCGGCCAGCATGATCAGCCCCAGCGCCACCATTCGGTCAACCTTGGCCATGTTGCCGTAGTCGATCTTTTGCCATTTATCGCCGGTCTGATGATAGTCGGAAAACTCGAATGTCACGGCCAGTGTGTGCGCCGGAATGCCTTTTTCAGCGAAGGGCAGATTATCGCTGCGCGCGAAAAAGGAGCCGCCATTCTCCTTATCATTCAAAACGCGCACGCCGGTCCGCGCACCCGCCTTTCGAAAAACGCCCGGAAGATCGGAGTAATCGGCGCCGGTGAACGTACCCTGTGAGAGTTTCTCGCCGTCAATCGCATCGGTTCGGCCCACCTGCTCCAGGTTGACATCGGCCACCGTCTTTTCGATAGGAAAGACGGGATGGTCTGCATAGTAGCGCGAGCCCAGCGTGCCTTCCTCCTCGCCAAAAAAGGTCATGAACACGACGCTGCGCTTAGGCCGCGGCTGGAGCGTCGCCAGTGCGGAGGCCAGCTCGATCACGGAAACGGTCCCGCTTCCGTCATCGTTTGCGCCGTTAAAAACCCGCTCGCCCGGCCCGTCAGGCCTCATGCCGAGATGATCGTAGTGTGCGGTCAACAGCACATACGTGTCTTTTAGTGCGGGATCAGAGCCGCGCAACAGACCGATCACATTGCGAATCTTTACACGTGTTTCCAGAGGCTCCGGCAGGTGCAACGTCAACGACGCCTGCGCCGGACCGGGCCTAAGTGACTCGTACCACTGAATAACCTCGGAGTTGCGCACGACCATGCGCAAGCGCTCTGCCGACTTGCCTTCTTCGGCCATCACCAGCCGTGTGTTCAATTCCGCGATGCCATCCCAGCTGAGCATCAGCGTGAGCAGCGGCTTGGCTCGCTCAATCGCGTTGAGAAGTGCGCCAAACCTATGAACCGCGTTGCTGGCGATGGCCCCGCTGAAATCTGGCAACTCCGTTACTACGACCCTGCCCGAGACATCTTGCGGCCTGAGATTCTTCATCGCCGATTCGTCGCGCCCGTCCAGTTTGTATATGCCGGCTCCCATTATTTGGAGCGGCGTGCGAAATCGCGGCGTGACTTCCTCGCTCGTAACGGGAATTACACGCTCTCCGTCGCTAATGGTCATTGCGAACCCGTTCTTTGGAGGCTCTACCTCGATCATTTCCGCAGTCTGGTAATACCCGTCATCACCCACCGGCTCGAGACCGGCGCCGCGAAACTGGGCCGCAATGTACTCTGCGGCCAGATCGAGCCCGCGGGAAGGAGTGCCGCGGCCTTCCAGCAGATCCGATGCGATAAAGGAAAGATGACCGCGCAGGGAATCCGCGGAAACATGGTCGAGCACCGCCTGGATCTGCGGCGTGAGCGGCGTCTGCCCCGCCGTCAGAATGTAGGCAATCAGGAATAGGACGGGCAGTCTGGCCGTCCCCTTGGCCAAGGAAGTTCTAATGCGGCAGGTCTCCGTGGGGCTTCTTCTGACTGATTTCCTCGTAGGTGTCCTTCACGTGGAGGGCAAGAAAGGGCCCCACCCAGTTCTTGACGTTATCCGGTAATTTGATAGACGTAGACGCGGGCACTACGTTTCCGTAGACAAATTTAGTTTGACCCGGGGGAACGATTTCGTCCAATTTCTTGCCGGCTGCCAAAGCCGCGGCAACGGCTTTGTGGAGTTCCACCATGTACTGGATCTGCCCTTCCAGGATCGCCTTGCCTCCAGCTCCGCCGTGGCCCGGGAGTACGTGCTCCACGTCGAGTTTCTGTGCCGCCCGAACCACGTTCGGCCAGTTGCCTACGTTGCCATCCGGCGTGAAGTTGTATGGCCCGTTCACCACCGCGTCACCCGTGCATAGGATTTTTTCCTTGGGCAAGTAAACAAATCCGTCACCGCGCGTGTGTGCCCAGCCGAAGAAGTAAAAGCGGACCTCGCGAGTGCTGTCCTTCAGAACGAATGGGCTCTTGTCGAAGGTTTGCTTCGGCGGTTCAGGCGCGTCCAGGTGCATGTCCGCCACGTCCTGCCGCCCTTTTGCAGTAGCCTGCCAGCGCGCCGGCTCATAGCGCTTCATCTCTTCGGCAACGCCCTTGTACGCCAGCGTGGTCGCGCCGGCCTGGGTCCAAAGCGGATTTCCGTAGGCGTGGTCTCCGTGATGATGCGTATCGAAAACATATTTCACCGGCTTGTTCGAAACTTTCTTGGCTGCTTCCATCGCCAGCCGCGCGCCGCTCGGAAAGTTGGCATCCACCACAATCAGATAATCCTTCATCTCGATAATGACGTTATTGCAGTGCCCCATCTTTTCGAGATCGCCCTCCCGGAACCACACCCCGGGGACGATCTGCTTCACCGTGCCCGGCTGCGCTTCCGTGCCGGTTACAAAAAAAGCCAGCGAGGCAAGCACGACAAACGCGCCAAGAATCCAGATGCGTTTCTTCACGAATCACTCTCCCGCGTACATCGGTCTGATAAGGTGGATGCCCATGCTATCGCCATTCGGATGTTAAAATCAATAGTTTCAGGAGGTTTTGATGGCCGTAAAAAGCCGCCGCTCGGCGGCCGTCGTGGATATTTCGGGGGTGAAGGTAGGTGGCAATCATCCCATCGTCGTGCAGTCGATGACCAATACCGACACCGCCGATAGTGCCTCCACTATCAATCAGGTTATGGCGCTGGCCCGTGCCGGCTCGGAGTTAGTGCGCGTGACGGTCAACACCGAGGAAGCCGCCGCTGCAGTTCCCAAAATTGTCGACTGCCTCGATAAATTCGGCGTCCCGGTGCCCATCATCGGCGACTTCCATTACAACGGCCACATCCTGCTTCGAAAATATCCGGAATGCGCCCGGGGTCTCGCCAAGTACCGGATCAATCCCGGAAACGTCAACATCGGCAAGAAGCACGACGACAATTTCCGCACCATGATCGAGGTGGCTGTCGAATACGATAAGCCCGTCCGCATCGGCGTGAACTGGGGCTCGCTCGATCAGGTGCTGCTGACGCGCCTGATGGACGAGAACTCGCTGCTCGCCGAGCCGAAAGACGCCCGGGACGTGACACTCGAAGCCATCGTCGTCAGCGCCATCGAATCCGCCAAAGCTGCTGAACGCTATGGCCTGGCCCACGACAAGATCATCCTGAGCGCTAAGGTTAGCGGCGTGCAGGACTTGATCGATGTGTACCGCGCACTGGCAGCCCGCTGTGACTACCCGCTCCACCTCGGGCTTACCGAAGCGGGCATGGGCGCAAAGGGCATCGTCGCCACCACCGCCGCGCTGTCCGTAGTCCTGCAGGAAGGCATTGGCGATACCATCCGGACCTCGCTGACGCCGCTCCCCAATGGTGACCGCACCGAAGAGGTCACCGTCTCGCAACAGATTCTCCAGTCGCTCGGCATCCGCAGCTTCACGCCGCAGGTCACTGCCTGCCCCGGCTGTGGCCGCACCACCAGCACGTTCTTCCAGGAAATGGCCGACCAGATCCAGACTTATTTGCGTGACAAGATGCCGGTCTGGAAGGAGAACCACCGCGGCGTGGAAGAAATGCGCGTGGCCGTCATGGGTTGCGTAGTCAACGGGCCCGGCGAGTCCAAGCACGCCAATCTCGGCATCTCTCTGCCCGGGACATCCGAGGAACCCAAGGCCCCTGTTTTTGTCGACGGCCGGTTGATCAGAACGCTCAAGGGTGACCACATCGTCCCCGAGTTTATTGCGATGGTCGACGATTACGTCGCGACGCATTACTGATTTTTCCCGGTTTGAGATGGCTGCGGCGAAACTTTCGGCCAAACGCTACTTCATCCGCGGCCGCGTGCAAGGCGTCGGGTTCCGTTATTTCGCCCAGCGCGAGGCCGAGCAGCTCGGGGTGCGCGGCTATACGCGCAATCTAGACGACGGCCGGGTAGAAGTATTCGCCGTAGGAACCGCCGAACAGCTAGCTGATTTTGCCGGCCGTCTCAGGACCGGCCCCCGCTTCGCCGATGTCCGCGGCGTTGAAGAACAAGAGGCCGCCGTGCAACAATACGATACCTTTCACATCGAGGCTTGATGACCGACTGCGACTACCTGAAAAAACTCATCCGCGAAATTCCCGATTTTCCGAAGCCTGGCATTCTTTTTTACGACATCACTACTCTCCTCAAGGACGGGCCGGGATTTCGGGCTGTCATCGATGCTCTCAAAGAGCACTATCAGGGATCCGGAGTCGACACCGTGATCGGCATCGAAGCCCGCGGATTCATCTTTGCACCGGCTCTGGCTTATGCCCTGGGCGCCGGATTCGTGCCGGTACGCAAGCCTAGGAAGCTGCCTTCCGATCGTGTCAGCGTGAGCTATCAGCTGGAGTATGGCACCGACAGCCTCGAGATTCATAAAGACGCGATCGCCAACGGCCACAGCGTGCTGATCGTGGATGATCTGCTTGCCACCGGCGGCACGGCGGAGGCGGTCACAAGACTGGTCGAGCAGGTCGGCGGCAAGGTAGCGGGCGCCGGGTTCGTGATCGAGCTTTCATTTCTGAACGGCCGACGGAAGCTCGAGGGCTACGACGTGTTTTCACTTCTGAAATACGACAAATGACCCGCGTGCGCCGTGCGCGCCTTCTCGCTTTTGCCAAGATCAATCTCGATCTCCGCGTCCTCTGCCGTCGCCCCGACAACTATCACGAGCTGCGCACCGTTTTCCAAACCATTTCCCTTGCAGACAGTCTCGGTATCGCTTTCACTCCGGCGCGCAAAACCGATATTCAGGTTACCGGTCCCCAAATTCCCGACAACCTGATCGTCCGCGCCGCCCAGTCATGTCTTGACGCGATGCGCCTGACTGGCCGGATTGAATTCAATCTTGTGAAGCGTATTCCCATGGGCGCTGGCCTGGGCGGCGGGTCTTCCGATGCCGCGGCCGTGCTAATGGCCCTTCCAGTTCTCGCCGGCTGCGTCCTAGACCGGCCGAGACTATTGAAACTGGGTCAGGACCTTGGCAGCGACGTCCCCTTCTTTCTGCTGGGTGGCACGGTGGTCGCACTGGGTCGGGGCACGGAGCTTTACCCGCTCCCGGACCGGCGTCCCCAGGCCGGCATCGTCATCGCGCCAGACGTACATGTCTCAACCGCCGAGGCTTACCGCCTCTTGAGCGGGCAGTTGACATCGAAACCGCAACAAAATAAGATAGTTAGTTTCCAGTCTAGCGTGTGGGGCGGGAGCGCGGGCGATCAGAACACAGGGGAAACAGCGTCAGGGGAAAATGATTTCGAGAGTGTCGTTTTTGAGCAATACCCCGCGTTAAAATCGATCAAGCTTCATCTGCGGAAGTTGGGGGCGAACCCAGCATTAATGAGCGGCAGCGGTTCTGCCGTTTTTGGGCTGTTTCCCGAGCGCGCCTACGTCCAACGCGCGATTCAATCGTTTGGAAAGGAACGGGTTTTCCCGATTACACTGGTTAGCCGCGCCAAGTTTCGAGCCGAGTGGTGGAAACGCCTGCGATCACATACGAGAGAGAAATCATGGCCGCCCCAGAGCCGGTACGCACGATGAATCGCGATAGAGTCAAGATCTTCAGTGGCAACGCGAATCCGGCCTTGGCTGAGGAAATCTGCCGGTACCTCGGCCTCGACCTGGGCGTAGCGCAGGTCAAAGCGTTCGCCGACGGCGAGAGTAACATTCAAATTCAAGAGAACGTGAGGGGCGCCGATGTATTCGTGGTACAGCCCACCTGCACACCGGTGGATCACCATATCATGGAACTCTTGTTCATGACCCACGCGCTCAAACTGTCATCGGCGGAGCGCATTACAGCAGTGTTACCCTATTATGGATACGCCCGGCAGGACCGTAAGGACAAACCCCGAGTTCCCATCTCCGCGAAACTAGTGGCGAGCCTGATCGAGGCTTCCGGGGCGGATCGCGTATTGACACTGGATCTCCATGCGGCGCAGATTCAGGGATTCTTTGATATCCCGGTGGATCACCTGTTCGGCACTCCGGTGATGATCGATTATTTCAGGCCGCTCGAGATCCCGCGTCTCACGGTGGTTTCGCCCGACGCGGGCGGCGTGGAGCGGGCGCGGGCGTTTGCCAAACGATTGAATGCGCCGCTGGCCATTATCGATAAGCGGCGCGAAGAAGCCAACGTCGCCGAAGTGATGAATGTGATTGGCAAAGTGAAGGATAGAAATTGTCTGGTGGTGGATGACCTGATCGATACCGCGGGAACGCTGGTGAAAGGCGCCAAGGCCCTGCTCGATCACGGCGCCGCCAGCGTTTCCGCTTGCGCTACGCACGCCGTGCTGTCGGGCCCAGCGGTCGAACGTATCGAGAGATCAGCTCTCAAGGAAGTGATTGTGACCAACTCCATCCCCCTCTCGAAGAAAGCCAGGCAGTGTAGCAAAATCCGTGTGCTGTCGATCGCGCATTTGCTTGCGCGGGCGGTGGAATCGATCCACGAGGAGACATCCGTCAGTATTTTGTTTGTTTGAGATTTCCGGGCTGGCAACCCACGTCAAGAGCTTTTGCAACCGCTTTTCGGACTTGCCAAACCCGTTTTGAGGAGAAGCCATGAAAACGGAAATTACAGTGACTGCGGAGGCTCGGGCCAGCCGCGGGAAAAATGAAGCCAGGCGCACGCGGCGCGCCGGACTAATCCCTGCCGTGGTTTACGGCGCGTTCAAGGACCCCGTGGCGATTGCTGTCAGTCCCAAGCAAATTGCACAGATTCTGCACAGCAAAACCGGCCACAACACCATTTTCAATCTGAGCATAAAGGACGGCGAGAGCACCGCGGTGATGGTCGTGGATGGGCAACATGATCCCATCAAGGGACATCTGTTGCACGTGGACCTGAAGCGCATCGATCTTTCCAAGCGCATCCGCGTCTCCGTCCCCATCATCGTGCAGGGCGAGCCAAAGGGCGTAAAGCAGCAGGGCGGCTTGCTCGAGTCGATCACTCGCGAGGTAGAAATCGAATGCCTGCCGAACGAGATTCCCGAGAACTTTACGATCGATGTAGGGGAGTTGTTGATCGGCCAGAGCAAGCGCGCCAGCGATCTGGCGTTGAGCGATTCGGTGAAGCTGATCAGCTCGCCAGATTCTGTGCTGGCGCACGTCATCACCATCAAGGTGGTGGAGGAGCCCGCACCCGCCGAGGCCGCGGCTGTGCCGGTCGCCGAGGCTGCTCCCGCCGAGCCTGAAGTCATCAAGAAGGGCAAGAAGGAAGAGGAAGGCGCCGAGGCGAAGCCGGAAGCTAAAGCTGAAGCCAAGCCCAAGAAGAAGTAGTCCGGAATGTATCTGGTGGTGGGCCTCGGGAATCCGGGAGAGGAGTACGAAAAGACCCCTCACAACCTGGGTTTCCGGGTCGTGGATTTGTTGGGGGAAAGGCATTCGATCCGGATCAGCCGGAAGGATTCGAAGGCCATGACCGGCATCGGCGAAATTGCCGGTAAGCCGGCCATGCTGGCCAAGCCGCAGACGTATATGAATCTCAGCGGCGCATCGGTAGCGGGCCGCTGATGGCGAAACACTCGCTGACGCCGGCAGGATCTGATTCTGGTCTACGACGAATTGGATCTTGCCGTGGGGTGAGATGAAGATCAAGCCGCGCGGATCGGCGGCCGGGCATCACGGCCAGGAATCCGTGATCGATCATGTGGGAACGAAGGAATTTGTCCGCGTACGGCTCGGAATCAATCCGGGCCACAAGCTCCGCGACGGCGTGGAGTATCTGCTGGCGCCCATCAAGCGCTCGCAGCGGAAGGAGTCGGAAGAACTGGTCGGCCGCGGGGCCGACGCAGTCGCTTCCATAATTGCCGAAGGCGTCGAAAAGTCCATGACGAAATTCAATCGTCGCGCCCAAGGCTTAACTACCGAGGAAGAATGAGGATCTACGAAGAGTTGTTTATCGTGAAGCCGGATGCCCCGGAAGAGGAGATCGACCAATTCATCGAACAGATGAAATCGGTGGTCTCCGGCGCCGGCGGGTCCGTAGACAAAGTGGATAAGTGGGGCAAACGCAGGCTGGCGTATCGCGTGGACAAGTATCGGGAAGGCGCATACGTGCTGTTCCAGTTCAATGCCGCGCCGGAGACCGTGAAGGAATTCGAGCGGCGCCTGCGCGTATCGGACCTGGTGATCAAGTTCCTGACCGTGCGCATCGACCAGACGCTGAAACGGCTGGAGAAGCGGAAGAAGCGACCGCGAAAAGCGGGCCCATCGCAAAGCCACGGCGGCTCCGGCCATCCGGCGCAGCCGTCCGTTGTCGCAGCAGATGCTGGGCGAACCGGCGGCAGCGGAGTAGCAAGGAGAATCGATATGGCAGAATCCAAGGGAAGACCAGGCAGCGCCGGCCAGAGGCCCACCGGCGGCGACAAAGCCGTCGCCACGCAGAAGAAGCAATATTTCCGGCGCAAGAAAGGTGTGCCGCTTCTGCGTCGAGAGAATCGACGATATCAATTACAAGGACGTCCGGCTGCTATCGAGCTTTATCGCCGAGCGCGGCAAGATCGTGCCGCGCCGCATCTCGGGCGTGTGCGCGCCCGCACCAGCGCCGTCTGGGCGATGCCATCAAGAAGGCGCGCAACATTGCGCTGCTGCCGTTCGCGGCGGCGATTTAGAAACCACGGAGATCATTCATGGAAATCATTCTGAGGGAAGATATTGAAAAACTCGGCGCGCGCGGCCAGGTGGTGAAAGTTGCCAGCGGGTATGCGCGCAATTTTCTGCTGCCCAAGCGCCTCGCCGTGGCGGCTACCGAGTCTAACAAGAAGATCGTCGAGCAGGAGCGCCAGGCGCACCTGCGCAAGGAAGCCAAGTTGAAAAACGAAGCCGAGGACCTGGGCAAGATTCTGGCCGGCGTTTCGGTCACTATCGCGCAGAAGGCGGGGGAAAACGATCAGCTGTTTGGATCGGTAACTGCCAAGGACATTGCCGAGGCGCTCGATAAGCAAAACTTCACGATCGACCGCCGCAAGATCCAGCTCGATGAGCCCATCAAGCAGCTGGGCGAGCACAAGGTCACCGTGCGCCTGCACCGCGAGGTCCCCATCGAGATCACCGTGAACGTAGTGAAGGAAGACTAACGGCGACGATGGCTTTTGAGCTTACCGGGCAAACCGCCATCGTTACCGGCGCCGCCACAGGCATAGGCGAAGCCATCGCGCGCGGCTGGCGAAAGCCGGGGCGGCGGTGGCCGTCGCCGACTTGAACCTGGCCGGCGCAACCGCCATTGCGAGCTCCATCGGCGGCGACGCGTTTCCCATCCAGACTCGATATTTCCCGCTCCGCGTCAGCCAACGCTGCCGTCTCCGATGTTATGGCCCGGCGCGGCCGGATCGATATCCTGGTGAATAACGCGGGCATCGCCGGCAAGGCCGCCCCCATCTGGGAACAGACCGACGAAGACTGGCAAACCGTCGTCGCCGTCAATCTTCTCGGCGCCGTCTATTGCACGCGCGCCGTCATTCCTCACATGCGCAGCCGCAAGTATGGCCGCATCGTCAATGTCGCATCCATTGCCGGTAAAGAGGGCAATCCCAACATGTCGCCCTACTCGGCCACCAAGGCCGCTGTCATCGGCCTCACCAAATCCGTGGGGAAAGAGGTCGCTACGGAAGGCATTTGCGTGAATGCCGTCGCGCCCGCCGTCATTCGCACACAAATTCTCGACCAATTGACTGAGCAGCAAGTGGACTACATGACCGAGCGCATCCCCATGCATCGCACCGGCACCACCGAAGAAGTCGCGGCCGTGGTCCATTTTCTAGCAAGCCCCGATTGCTCCTTCGTCACCGGCCAGTGCTACGATGCGAGCGGCGGCCGCGCCACATACTAAGTCATCGTGTAAATTTTCCTGAGCGGCCTTCCGAGTTCTGACCACAAACACAATAGCTTACGTGTGGCCGTCTGTTTGCACACAGGTAAAAGGACAGAGGAGATTACATGCTGACCAAAGTTATGGTATTCGGTGCGTTGGCAGTACTGGTCGGGTGCGCCACCAAGCCCGGCGATCAACCGGCCGCGGCCGCCGCGCCAGCGGACGCAGAAAAACCATCGGCCGCGGCTCCTGCCGGTTTCGATAACACAAGAATTGCGCCGGAGGTCACGATTCCCGCGGGCACTACTGTGCGCGTCCGGCTGAATCAAGCCTTAGACACGAAGCACGACCGCGCGGGCGAGGCCTTTACCGCAACGCTGGCCGAGCCCATCGTAATCGCCGAACAGACCATCGTCCCCAAAGGCACCGAATTCCGCGGACATGTAACGGCATCCGGCGCATCCGGCAGATTGAAAGGGCGCGCGCTGCTCGGCGTCACGCTCGATTCATTTGATCTGAAGGGCAAGAGCTACAAGATCGACACCTCGGCCGACAGTCGCGCCAGCACGGGCCACAAGAAGCGCAACGGATTGCTGATCGGCGGTGGCGCCGGTCTGGGCGCCGCGCTCGGTGCGGTAGCCGGAGGCGGCGGGGGAGCTCTGATCGGTGCAGGCGCGGGCGCCGCGGCAGGCACCGCCGGAGCTGCGGCGACTGGCAAGAAAAACGTCGGGTTCCCGGCGGAAACGCTGCTCACATTCTCACTGCGCACGCCAGTGCGAATTTGAAGCCGATCCTATCGATGTTGCGCCCCGCTATTGAGTGCTAACATGACCACCTATGGCGTCCACGTTCCGCGGCTTGCTGGCTATGCTGGCTCTCTCGGCAAGTCCCGCCGGCGCCGCTTCGAATCACATTCCACCCAGCGGTCTCGCCGCCCTTCACGTCCCACCCGGATTTAAAGTCGAGAAGGTCGCTGGCACCGGTCTCGTCTCCTATCCCATGATGGGGACGATTGACGAGCGCGGCCGGCTGTTTCTTTGCGAATCGTCCGGAAACTCGATGTCCACTGAAAAGATGGCCGCCAAGCCGGACTATGTCATCCGCATGGTCGAGGACACCGATGGCGATGGTGTTTACGACCGCAGCACGATCTTCGCCGACAAGCTCACGCTACCAGCGGGCGCGGTCTGGTATCGCGGCGCGCTTTATGTCGCTGCGCCGCCCGACCTCATCCGTCTCGAAGACACCGATGGCGACGGCATCGGGGATCGTCGCGAAGTAATCGTAACCGGTTGGAATCTCTCCTCCAATGCCGCCAGCCTCCATGGCCCCTTCTTCGGCCCCGATGGCTGGCTGTACCTCACCGATGGCCGTCACGGTTACGACATCAAGACCAGGGACGGGCGCGCGTTCAAAGGGGAAGCGTCGCGCATCTGGCGCGTGCGTCCCGATGGCACCGGCCTCGAGTGGGTGGCGGGCGGCGGCTTCGATAATCCCGTCGAGCTGATTTTCTTGCCGACGGGCGAAACCATCGGCACCATGACCTACTTCCAGGATCCGCGCGACGGCCAGCGCGATGCGCTGATGCACTGGGAGTGGGGCGGCGTCTACCCGAAATGGTACAGCGTGGTAAGCGAATTCAAGCGTACCGGCGACCTGATGCCGGTTATGACTAAGTTCGCGCGCATTGCACCCGCGGGCCTGGTCAGGTACCGGAGCGCTAGTTTCGGCACGCAGTATCAGGGCAATCTCTTCAGCGCGCAGTTCAATCCGCATCGCGTGCAACGTCACATTCTGCATCGCGACGGCGCAACATTTCGCACCGAGGATGAGGATTTCCTCACCTCGTCCGATCCCGATTTCCATCCCACCGACGTCATGGAAGACGCCGATGGCAGCCTTCTCGTGGTAGACACGGGCGCATGGTTCATTGACGGATGCCCGCTGTCGCGCGTCGCCAAGCCGGAAATTAAGGGCGGCATTTATCGAATTCGGAAAGTTGGATCGGCAACCGTTGGCGATCCGCGTGGCGAAAAGCTGAAGCTCGACGGCATGAATCCTGAAGAGCTGGTCCGCTTTCTCGATGACTCGCGCCCCGCCGTTCGCGATCGAGCGCAGGAGTTCCTGGTGAGCGCAGGCGAGGCCGCCGTCGACGCGCTGAGGCACGCCGTTCAGCACTCACCGGCTTCCGACGCCCGCACCGCTGCCGTGTGGGCGCTATTTCGCATTGGTACGCTGCGGGCAGAACAAGGCGTTCGTACTGCGCTCGACGATCCTAATTTTCGCGTCCGCATCTCGGCCGCCAGTGCCGCCGGCATGGCCCGAGACCCCCAAGCTGTGGACCGCTTAATGCAGATGGTGAAACAGGATCAGCCCGCCGCTCGCCGGCAGGCAGCCACAGCTCTCGGACAGATTGGCAACTCGCGCGCTGTAACCGCGCTACTGGCTGCCGCGGCACGCCCGGGCGACAGGTTTAATGAACACTCGGTTACCTACGCGCTGATTGAGTTGAAAACGCCAGGCCCTGCCCTCGAAGCTCTGAAAGGTACCGATCCGAAGATTCGCAAGACCGCTCTGATCGCGCTCGATCAAATGGATGGCTCTCCACTGACCGCGGATCACCTGCCTCCGTTGCTGAGTGACCAAAACAAAGACCTGCGAACCGCCGCTTTATGGGTCGCGTCTCATCATCCGGACTGGTCCGGAACAGTGCTCAGTTTTCTCGAAGCGCGATTACGCTCCTCCGGCTTTCCGGCGGAAGGAGCCGAGTCAGTTCGCGATGCGCTGCTCTCGTTCTGTTCCGATAGCGGCGTACAGAAAATTATCGGCGATCTTCTCGATGACTCGTCCGCGAAACGCGCGATGTTCCTGCTGGACACCATCGATCGCTGCGAGCTGAACGAATTTCCGGCAACGTGGACCGGCCGCATCGGCAGCCTACTCGACCACGGCACCCCGGAAGTACGCTTGCGCGTCTTGAACCTCGTCCGCGCGCTCCAGATCGCCAGCTTCGATGACCGCATTGAGGCGATCGCTTCGAGCGAAAGGTCTCCGGCGGAAGTGCGGAGCACGGCCCTAGCGGTGCTGGTTCGCCGCCGCGCAGCCCTAAGCGAGCCTGCCTTGAGATTCCTGTTAGGTCAGTTGAGCAGCCGCGACGCCGCCGCTCGTCTGTCGGCTGCCCAAGTGATCGGGAGAGCCAAACTGACAGACCAGCAGCTCGTGAGCCTGGCTCAGCATGAACTGCCAAAGGCCGACGCCTTGATCCTCCCGAGCCTCCTGGAATCCTTTCGGAACTCCGCGAGCGAAGACGGTGGAAAGGCTATGGTTTCGGCCCTGCTGAAATCCCCGGTCTCCATCGGCGAGCCCGACGCCAAAAAACTCCAGGAAATCCTCGAAAAGTATCCCGACAGCGTCCGCAGCGCGGCCCGTCCGCTTCTGGCTCATCTCGAGGAACTCCAGAAGGCCCGCATCGCCCGGTTGCGCACGCTCGAACCGCTTCTGGCAGCCGGCGGAGACGTGGGCCGTGGGCGTCGCATCTTCTTCGGCGAGAAAGTCGCCTGCTACCATTGCCACACCATCGGCAAGCAGGGCGGCCACGTGGGCCCGGACCTCACGGCCGTCGGCGCCATCCGCACGGGCCACGACCTTCTCGAGGCCATCGTCTTTCCCAGCGCCAGCTTCGTTCCAGGTTTTGAAATCTACAACGTCGAAACCAAGGCCGAAATGTTCTCCGGAGTGAGAGGCGAAGACACCAAGGACGCTGTCACTCTGGTAACCGGGCCAAACGCCGAGATCCGCATCCCAAGGAAACAAATTGTTTCCATGAAGCCCTCGAGCGTTTCGCTGATGCCCGAAGGCCTGGATGAAAGCCTTACCCGCGCGGAGTTCATCGACCTGCTGGCATTCCTCCAAGGCCAGAAATCACGGGAGATGGCGCAGGTTCGCTAGCCTTAACCTTTCCATAACCCGGCGGTCATTGTTTTGTAACACACGCCGGGTTATCTTCAGAACAGGCCAAACATGAAGACTGTTGCCCTGATCGAGGACGATACCGACCTTTTCGCCCTGCTCAAATACAACTTTGAGAACGAGGGCTTCCGCACTGTCGGGTCGCAAACCGGGAAGGATGCGATCGAACTCTGCCGGCGCGAGCGGCCAGACGTCGTGATCCTGGATATCATGCTGCCGGATTCTGACGGCATCGACATCTGCCGGCAGCTTCGCGCCAACCCGGAGCTGGCTCGTACCCCTGTCATCTTTCTGACGGCGCGCGCTTCCGAAAGCGACCGCATTCTCGGGTTGGAGCTGGGAGCGAATGATTACGTCGTGAAGCCGTTCTCGGTGCGCGAGCTGATTGCCCGCGTGAGGAACCAGATGCGCGCGCCCGCCCCATCCGCACGCGTCCTCCGCTGTGACGGCCTGGAGCTCGAACGCGACAGTTGCCGTGTTCGTCTGCATGGGAAACACCTCACACTCACGGCCACCGAATTTCGCCTCCTCGAATTTCTGATGAGCCGCCCAGGTGTAGTCTTCAGCCGTGAGCAGTTGCTGGATTACGTCTGGGGCGTAGATCGCGCCGTCACTGACCGGACGGTTGACGTTCACATCCTCCGGCTCCGGCAAAAGGTGGAGACCGATCCCGCCGCTCCTGCCATGATCCGCTCCGTCCGTGGTTTTGGTTATTTGTTCGATTCCGCGGGGGCGCCCCATGTCGAGGCCAAGGTTTAAGCCTGCATTTTCGTTTTGAGTAGTTACGGATAAACTCTTGGTGACTTCCGACGCCTTTATTCATGCGGGTTTCAACGTGATGAAGACGCTCCGGAGGTCAATACCCAATGGGTGGTAAACAAAACGGACCCTTTCAGCTATCGTTCAACACTTCCCTCAAGGTCGATTTCCACGGATCACGGGTCACCTCCGACGGCGGCCTGGTCCTGGTGGGCGAGTTGGATGAACGATTGGGCCTCGGTGATCTCATCACAAAACACCTGACAGACTCACGTCGAGGAAAGAACACCGCAGCTTCCTCTGGCGGACTTGTTGCGCCAATCCGTCTACAGCCGGATTGCTGGCTACGATGTCACCGATGCTGAGCGGCTCTCGCAAGATCCGACGTTCCGGCTGGTGCTGCCGAAGAAGATCGAAGGTTGGTCCTTGACCAGCTTGCAGCAGCGGTTGGTGAAGACGGGCGGACGATTGGTGAAACACGCCCGCTACTACTACTGGCTGCTGCTGGCGGAGAGTCAACTGACCGGGCGGCTCTTTGGAAGCATGGTGCGGCGGATTGCGGCGCTGCCCGTGCCGACAGGGTAAGAGCTGGCGGCTTTTTGCCGGGGCGAAAGGGTGGCGAAGAAAAGAAGGAGGGATTGGTGGAGTGTCTTAGAATTGCGCCGCCGAAACGCGCCCAAGTTTTTCGGTTCGTGCCCGAACGGAAGGCGTACCGCCCACTTCTCATGGGTACTAGCACTTTTCCGGCGATGCACTGCCTAAAAACTTGGTCGCAATCGAGGCGATTACAGTACAATAACCTGAACCGAGTGGCCAAAACGGAAATCCCGGGTAAAAACTTGCGCGAAATCGAGGCGAACCGTCGTAAGCTACACGGATCTAAAAGGAGTGTTCGTGACGCTTCCTGATCTCAATTCACGCAAAGCTGGGGTAGCAGAAAATTTTGGGGCCGTTGAAGCAGCAACTGGATACACCGAAAGCGGGCCTACCGCGGTGCCGGAACCTGGCTTACTGAGCATGGCTGCATTGGCGCTTCTTCTGACACCTTTCCTACGTCGTGGGGCGCGGAAAGCACTCAGTTAATACTTTAATACTTTCGCTTTCCCCGGCGGGGAATATCAGCAGAAACACGACAGCGCACGCAAATGTTGTCATGGACAAGGACTGTCAACTCGCAGCTAGCAGCGGTCGCGGCCGGCCGCTTGGCGAATAGTCATCGACGACAATTGGTAATCGAGAACCAGGCATAGTTCGACATTTTTCGCCCAGTTTCTAATCTCACAGTTGCCTTCCATTCAACTTCCCCGGCCTGAGAGCTGAAACCTTTCTTTCATGCGCAAGTTGCCCGCTTATCCAATCGTTTCGCCGCACGACGTTCGAGGAAAGAGCGACGTCAAGCGGCGGCGTTTGCCTCACCGGACAAAACGTCCGCGCTCTTGATTCTCACTGAATCTTGATTTCCGGCAACGTCGAGTAGTGGTAGACGCGGCCGTTTCCACTTCTACCCTGTCCAGGTAACCTCAGCTACCCAGTGCCGGGTATAGGTCTTTAATCGCTTGCGCCATAACCTGGAATTGGACCCGGAGATGGCCTGGCGCCGTCAGCCGGCCCGCCTTCCCGGATAGGGAGGCGCTACGAGGTGGCAAATATGAAAATCAAGTTTCTTGCACGCCGTCGCTGGCTGGCGACGGTGTCGCTAACGGCAGCTCTGGCGGCAACGGGGTTCTTCGCCGTAACAGCTGCAACCATCGGGCGGCTTCCGGGTGAAAACCCGCCCGCCACAATCAAAATGGTCTCGCGGTCCGAGGCCGCCGGGTCAAGAGGATATGCAAGCGTAGTTAAGCGCGTGTTGCCCGCGGTGGTCAACATCTCTTCATCGAAGGTCGTCAAGACCGGGATGAGCTCCATGCGCGGACCGCAGGGCATGGATCCGTTTTTCCGCCAGTTCTTTGGCGACGACTTCCGGAACTTCGGCGTACCGAAGGAGCGGCGCGAAAAAGCCCTGGGATCTGGCGTTATCGTGAGCCCAGAAGGCTACATTATCACTAACAATCATGTGGTGGAAGGAGCTACGGAGGTCACCATCACGCTGCACGACAAACGTGAATTTAAAGCGCGTGTGGTGGGCACCGATCCCAAGACGGACGTCGCCGTACTCAAGATCGACGGGTCGAACTTCCCTGTTTTGACCTTGGGTGACTCAAGCAAAGTCGAGGCCGGCGATGTCGTTCTGGCCGTCGGCAACCCCTTCGGTGTCGGCCAGACCGTCACCCAGGGAATCGTGAGCGCTACTGGCCGCGGCGGACTTGGTATCGAGCAGGTGGAAGACTTCATTCAAACTGATGCACCGATCAATCCTGGCAATTCTGGCGGTGCGCTGGTGGATGACGAAGGGCATCTTATCGGCATCAACACGGCAATCATGGGCAGCTCGGGCGGCAGCCAGGGCATCGGTTTCGCCGTTCCCATCAATATGGCGCGCCATGATATGGACCAGATCCTCAAGCACGGCAATGTGGAAAGAGCCTATCTCGGCATCCTTCCGCAAGACGTCACACCGGCCATGGCCAAGGCCTTTCACGTTAGTGAAACCAAGGGAGCCCTGGTGGGGGACGTCACTGCCAACAGCCCGGCATCACGGGCCAATCTCAAGAACGGTGACATCATTCTCGAGGTCAACGGACAACCCATCGAAGATGCCAACCAACTGCGGTTGAAGATCGGCATGATGGAGCCAAATACGAAGGTGAATCTGAAGGTGCTCCGTGACGGCAAGACGCAAAACGTCGCCGTACAGCTTGGTGATTTTCCCTCCAAGGAAGAGCGCGCAGCCGTCGGGAACGAGCACACGGAAAGCGCCCTGCAGGGCGTCACCGTGGAGAACCTGACGCCGGATACCGCGCAAGACCTGAAGTTGCCGGCGACGACTAAAGGCGTAGTGGTCAGCGAAGTCAGCCCGGCCAGCCGCGCCGCGGATGCTGGCCTACGGTCCGGTGACGTGATTCAGGAAGTCAATCATCAACCCGTGAAAACGGTCAAGGACTTCAGCCAGGCGGTCGGTGCGTCCGCAAAGGAAGCGCCGGTCCTTCTGCTGGTAGATTGTGAGGGCAGCACGATGTTCCTCGCAGTCTAGTCGAGTTGCCCCTCGGGCACAACGGCCGGCTTCAGCCTGCTCCTCCGCAGCTGAACCGGCCGTTGCTTTTCAATTCCATATGACTAATATATTATTCATTTATGTTTGCAAACAGCGTATTGCCTAGTATACTAGTCATTGGATGCTTAAACTGCACTCAGTAGGCTCCCAAATCGCGACTAAGCGGAAAGCTCTCAGATTCAGCCAGTCTGCCTTAGCCCGGAAGGCCGGTATCAGCCGAGCAACGCTCGATGCGTTGGAGAATGGTCGATCCGGTGAGCTTGGTTTTTCCAAGGTCACCAACATTCTGTCGACGCTCGGACTCGAGCTGAAGCTACAAGAGGCAAACCTGCAACGACCCACTTTAGACGAACTCTTAGAAGAGGATCGTGATGATAAAAGTCTGGACAGACGCCGCTGAGGCAGGCTTGCTGGACAGGTTACAGGATCGCGGCAGTGCTTTTGCGTACTTGCCAGAGACAGTCTCCCAGCGCGCCGTCTCCGTTACTATGCCTGTGCGGCTCCCATCCTGGGACGTGCCCTTCGGCCTGGCTCCGATCTTTGAAATGAACCTCCCGGAAGGCGCGTTGCGGGAACGGCTGCGACTCGCCTTTGCGAAGGCAACTGGAACATTCGATGATTTTGATCTGCTCGCCATTGTTGGCCGCTCACAAGTGGGCCGCATCCGGTACACCGGCGACAAGGAGCGGCTAAACGAGGATGTTCCTTTTCAGTCGGTAGACGAGATTTTAGCGAGTCGTCGCGATGGGGATTTGTTTCTCCACCTCATTGAGAAGTTTGCAACCTTTTCCGGTATCAGCGGCGTCCAGCCCAAGATTCTAGTGCGAGACGAAAGCGCATCAGCCGCCCTGGCGAATCCACAGCCCCGGCTTTCCCCGAGCTACAGGGGCGCAACCCACATCGTGAAGTTCTGGGAGCCGAACGAATTTCCACAGCTTGCTGCGAACGAGTACTTCTGCCTACAGGCCGCTGGGCGTTGCGGGCTGGACGTACCTCAGTATCGCCTTGCGGAGGACGGAATGGCCCTGGTCGTTGATCGCTTCGATCTACGCCCGGATGGGACATACCGTGGTTTTGAAGACTTCTGCGTTCTAAACGCGAGAAGAACAGATGAGAAATATCGCGGCAGCTACGAGACGTCAATCATGAAGCGATTTCAGCAGTTCTCAAACTCATCCGATGTACTCGCGGACCTTGAAAAACTATTCACTCTGATCGTGCTGAACTGTGCGCTACGCAACGGCGATGCTCATCTCAAGAATTTCGGTATCGTCTATGACGACGTGCTCGGTGAAGCTCGTCTTGCACCCGTATATGACCTCGTCACGACTGCGATCTACCTGCCGAAGGATAGCCTGGCACTGGCGCTCAATGGGACAACCCAGTGGCCCGACAGCAAAGCGCTCCGTAGGCTCGGCGAAACGCGGATGAGCGGGACTCCCGCCAAAGTCCGCCAGATCTTTGAACGTATCTCAGATGCGTTTGCGCAAACCGAGGCCGATCTACGGTCTCACATTAGAGAGCATTCCGAATTTAAAGAAGTTGGCCAGCGTATGCTGCAGGAATGGAAAAAGGGCCGAGAACTCTCACTCGAAGCAGCTTAGCCCAAGTTCGTCAGTGAACACCCCAAAAAGCAGGTAAGTTCTTAAGAATCTGTTCAGGCTACCGCGAAGTCTGCACTACATTGCTGATTGATCTGAAGCTGATCGGGCAGATCGATTCCGAGTTGGTGCAAGAGCTGCTGCTGCCCGGCAGTCGGCTCGGTGATGCGCCGCAGGCGAATCTCGCGGCCGTCGGTCGTGGGCAGAACGATATCCGCGCTTTGCAGCGTTGCCAGTTCTGCCAGCGCCCGCGTGGCCGACCACTGCGACTGCTTGCGCCGCAGCAGGTGCTTCAGCGTGACCCACAAGGCGTAGCCCAGAAACCCCACCATCACGTGCGCCTTGACGCGCCGCTTCAGTTGATGAAACAACGGCCGGATCGACAACTCGCTCTTCAACGCCCGAAACGCAGCCTCGACTTCGGTCAACTGCATGTATTTGGCCCACAGTTCTGAGGCTGTCGTTGCCGTCAGATTCGTCCGCAACAGATACGCGCCCTCGCGTATCTCCCGCCACTGCCGCTGGCCGTCCTTCGCCGACCATTCGATGCTCAGTTGTCCGCTCGCTTCCTTCACCGCGACTTGGTATAAATCCGCGACCTGGGGATGCGAAGCTAGAATCCGGCCGATCCGCACATGCATCTTGTCCCGGTTTTTCAGCCGGCCCGCCTTCACCTGCTTCTGCAAGCTGTCCAATGCTGCCTCCATCCGCCTCGCGAACCGGTTGCGGATCGCATGCTCCTTTCGTTGCCGTCCTTCCGTCTTGCACAAGATGAACGTCTCCTGTCCTCCCGGAATCGAGATCAGTTTCACCTGTACCTCGTCGCGCACCTGCTCCCAGTTGGCTTCCTGTTTCAGATGCGCCTCGAACTCCTTCATCTTGCTCCGCGGCGTGCCCACCAGATACTGGCCGTCCCGCTTCCGGATCGCCGCCAGATTCGCTTCGCTAACGATGCCGCGATCCATCACCCAGATCCTCCGCGCCTTTCCATACTTGCGCTCCACCATGCGCAGGATCACTTCCAACGTCGTCACGTCCGCGCGGTTCCCGTTGAAGACTTCGTAGCTGCACGGGAACCCCTCCGGATTCACGATCAACGCCAACACCAGTTGCTGGCAATCCGGACGATGATCCCGCGAATAGCCGCGCCTCATCATGGGATTGGCTTCGGCTGCACCCTCCACATAGGTGCTCGTCAGGTCGTACAGCATCACATCGAATTCGGCGCCAAATAGCTCGCCGTAGCGTTGTTTCAGATGCTGTTCCAGTTTTGTCTTCTGCGGCAGAATCCGATCCAGGCATCGGTAGAGCCGCGTATCGTTGATCTTGCCTTCTTCGATGTGCAAGATGTCGCCCAGCGACGTGCCCGGATACCACTGCTGTTCCAGCGCCAACTCGCTGCCCGGCGCGCACAGCCGGTTGATTCCCAAAATCGCCGCTACGCGCGACCAGGCCACATCGGCTCCATCGGTGTCCATTACGCCCTGGAAAAACTCATCCAGCTTCAGCCGTCGCCATAGTTCCCAACCCAGATAGCACGGTCCCAACTGTCGCGTTCTCTCCAGCCGCACTTTCTTTACCAACACCCGCGCCACATCTGGATCGTTTTCCGGCGGCTCTACTTCCGAAGGGAACAGCTTCAACTGCGTGCTCTCGCCTTCGGCGTTGAAGACTTCGATGGTCTTCAGCCACCGCGAGTGCGCGGAGTCGTTCAGTTCCCCCAGGTAGCACAGCCTCCGCTGCCGCGGCCCATCCGGCGTGCGCAGCGTTTCCACCAATGACCAGTAGCTGTGTTGCTTGCCGTCCTTGCTTCGTCGATGCGCGCGCAAAAACATTCCTGCCCGATGTTGTCATGGACCGTGGCGGCCTTCAAGAGGGTTGGTCTGCACTACATCGGCTTTTGAAAAAGCGGCCCAAGCCGTTCAATCACTTGCCCCGTGCCGCGCCCCGAAAATCGCTGCAATCCCTGGTTCAGTGACGAACTTGGGTTAGCACTGCCGGTCTGATCAGTTTGTCCTCTGTTTCAACTCGTCGAGCTCGCGGCTGCACAGCATGGCCCGCGGGGCAATCCGGCAAGCAGCTTCGAGGTGCGTGCGCGCTTCGTCGATGAGCCCAAGATGCTTGTCCGCTACGCCTAGCCCGAACTGCGAGGGATAGTCGTTCGGCGCGGCGGTCAGTACCCTTTCAAAGCTCTCGCGCGCCTTGGAGTACTTGTGAAGGTCGAGGTAGCAGGCGCCCAGATCGCGACGCGCCAGCGTGTTCATAGCGTCTTGCGCCAAAACCTGGCGAAGCAGCGTAACGGCAACGTCCAGACGCCGGTTCGCGACGGTGGCGATGGCCTTCTCGTAGAGCCGATACTCCGGCAGGCGGTCCTTGGGATCGGGTCCGGAATCTGTCACCTGCGCGTGCGGCACAGAAGCGAGATAGCCGAGAGAGGCGAGAAACCTTTCCGTCTGCGGAGTGGCTTCCGCCGCCGGAGCGGGCCCGTGGCGCGCATGACTCGCCAGGAGTTTCACGAGTTCCGCGTGAAGAGCCCGCGCCTGGCTGGGATTCTCGTTTGCGATGTTATTCCGCTCGTCGGGGTCCTTTTCAAGGTCATACAGTTCCGGCCGCGGCGCCTCGATGAATTTGTATCCGCCGAGGCGCATGCTGCGAAGCGGGGACCAGCCGAACGAGTCGTGCGTGTGCAGGCTCTCGCTGTAAACGGCGCGAGGCGCGGTGCCGAGCAGGCTGGACCCTTCGAAAGATGCCGGCGCGGGCACGCGCAGGAAGGCCAGAATCGTGGGCGCGACATCAATCAACCCGGCGGCGTGCTGGACGCGGGCCGGCTGTCCGGCAAAGCCCAGGGGCCAGTGAAACATCAGCGGCACATGCAGAGTGCTCTGATAGATGAAATAGCCGTGGCTGGACTCGCCGTGATCCCCGAGTCCCTCTCCATGATCCGACAATAGAACGGCTAGCGACCTGTCCCACCAGCCGCTTTGTACGAACGCTCCCTTCAGCCTGCCGACCAGTTCATCCTCGTATTCGATTTGCGCATCATAGCGGGAGATACCCTGCCGCTGGGCCGCCGCCTCTGAAAGGGCGTAGGGCGTATGCAGATCGAAGAGGTGAATAAAAACGAAAACCGGCTGGCCGCGGTTGGCGGCCATCCAGCGCAGGGCGGCGCGTACCACCAGTGCTCCGTCGCGACGGTCCCGCACTTAGTACTGAGTCCCAATGCCCCCGAAGAACATCTCGCCGGAAATGGAAGAAAAGGCCTCGAAACTGAAAGGGCTGTCATAAGTGTCGAACCCCCGGTCGAGACCCATCTGGCGCTCGAGGAAAACGCTGCCGATAAACGCCGCGGTCTTGTAGCCGTGAGACTTGAGGACGGCGGCCAGAGTGATGGCGCCTGGAGGAATTAGCTCGGCATTCTCCTGAATTCCGTTTTGAAATGGGTAGGTCGAAGTGAAAAGCGACGTGTGCGAGGGTAGTGTAAGCGGCGTCTGACACGCGATATTGCTGAAGAGCGTTCCACCCTGCGCAAACGAATCGATATTGGGCGTAGCGATTCGGCGGTAGCCGTAGACTCCCACGTGGTCGGCGCGCAGTGTATCGATGGAAATCAGGATGACCGGAGGAAGCGGGGGCCCGTCCGGCGCCGCGGCGCATATGCCGGTGCTGAGATGAACCAAGACGAGCAGCGAACCGAGAGTACAGAACTTCACCATCGACCGGATTTGAACGGTAAAGTTCGTAAATTGTGTTCCCGTGAATTGCATTGCGCGTTGGGGCGGGAAAGTTCCCAACAATTCGCGTTCTGTGGTTCAAAGCGCCAGTTCCCCGTGATACATCATGTCCTTCAGATTGAACTTGGTCTTCACGTTTAAGCCGCCTATCCTCGTCGAGAACGTGACTTCTTTATCTTCAGGCTTGAGGGCCAGCATTTCCTTGGAGAAGCCGAACAAGATGGTTCCGGCCCCGGAACTGGGCTGCTGCTGAGCGATTCCTGGTTGCACACCCTCCCGGCCCTTAGGCTCGAGGTACGTGAGCGCCTTGAGATTATCGAGAACATCTTCGGTTGATTGCGAGGCGTTCGTGTCGGAATCATCCTGAGACCTACGACGCCGGCCGGCATTTAGGGGAAGCCCGCTCACGCTGATCACATAGTGATTGGCAAACCCTTCCTGAAGGGGAGTCTTCATCGCTTCCAGGATTGGTTTCGCACTTTCCCACCGGACCGTGCTCTTGATGGACTCCGATCTCTGCCCGCCTCCCCGGCCGCGCCCGCGGCCCATGCCACCGCCGCCCATTCCCGGTATCCCCATGCCACCCATGCCGCCGCGGCCACCCCCCATTCCTCCGCCTGGCCCGCCCATTCCTCCGCCACCTCCTCCAGGGCCACCCATCCCACCCTGGCCTTGTTCCGGTGAGTATTGTGCCGATGTTTCTTTGGCCCAAGGTGATTTGGTCGTAAGTCTCTCGATCTCCTCGCTAGACCATTGCGAGGGCTCCTTCTTGTTCCAGAAATCGGGACTGGTGGCGAACAGCCGGCTGAAATTCGCCATCGCAGCTCCGGCAGAAATCAGCAGGCCTCGCCTGGTTAGCGCAAAATTCTCCCGCACATTGCCCATGATTTTCTCCGTATTTCAGTGAAGACGTCGTTCAGTGGCCGTAAGGTTGCGGCACCGTGAGGTTATTTTTGGAGGGGGGGGTTGATTAATCGGCGAGGAAAACAACCATGGTGCTGCTACTGCAGATGATTCTCGCAGGCGCCGGCTCAAACTCGCCGCCCAAGGACTTTGACCGCAGAGTCGCTTCCTTGTTCATTTCAATACGGCCGTAAACCACGGCCCAACGATCGTAATCTTGAGAGCCGAATCGAAAGCTGGCGAGAGAAGTCTGACGACCGATAAGCTCCAACTGTTTGTCGACGAGCCTTCGATCGAAATAAAGATCATGAGGCGGTTTTGGAGCCGACTTCGAATCGTATAGCACCACGACCGTAGGCCGATCCGGTTGGCCATCGTCTTTTAGCGAACACGCTTTCTCAGTGAGGAAGCGCCCACCTTCACGAAAAGAGAACCGTCCAATAACGGCGACTACTGTGCCCTGATAGGACGGAAGGTCGCGCAGGATATCGCACACCCGTACAACCGGCAGGGGAGCTTCAGCCGCAAAAAGTCCTGCGCTGCATAAGCAGAACGCCCCAAGCGAGGCCCCGAATTTCAAGATGCTGGCGCCTCCCCTTTTTGGGCCTTGGGGTGTTCGATGTGGACATTGATTGCCTCCATCTCACCGTCGGCATAACGCTTGGTCTCTACTGTCACGCGATCCCCGGCCTTGATGCCGGAAGACTTGATTTTCTTGTCGCCGTCGTAATACTGCGTCTTGTGCGAACAAATGAACTGTAAAGCTTTTGAATCGGCTTCCTGAAGTATGAGTTTCTTCTTGTCAATACTCTGCACGGCCCCGCTGAACGTCGCCAGTGGTTCGTCCGGGATGGTGGCGCCTGGAGTCGATGAGGTTCTCGCCCGGCCTCCGGGCATGGGCCGTCCGAACTGCGAAAACGCCGGTAAGCCAAAGGCCAACAAAAGTATTACGCTGAGCCGGCTTGAGCGTAGGTTAGCGCGCATCAATACCGCCTTTCCTCTTGAAGACGCACGCTCAGCCCTGAAATGTAACAGGAGGGTTTTAGCACCACATGCCGTTGGTGTCAGCCTGTGCCGTTGGATGCCGTGGGGGAACGCATCAAGGAAAGGCGCGGACGGGCGGAACAACCAGGTGCAATTTCTGGGCGATGGACAGAAATTTCCAGCCCGACGCCCGTCCTGCTGAGGAAGTAGCTTGGAGAGCTTACTTCCTCAAGCAGGTCTGAAAGGCGGCTTCGGAAAGTTGGAGAACGTCCTTCAATCCTATCCAGCTCGCCGACGTATCGGCTGCCGCCAACCGGCTGTTGGTGGCGCTCCAGATGCCGCCAACACTGCCTCCAGCGCTAATGAACAGCGCTGCCGATGCGAGACACACAAAAGCCAGCAGCAGTGTGTACTCGATCAAGTCCTGACCTTGTTCGTCCTGGATGAAATCGTGAAGAAGCGTCGTCATGTTTATCCTCCTTGGGACAACGTCTTTGGATGTTCCGTTTATCATCGGGCTACATGGCTAGGCCGTCAATGCTGCATTTGGTCAATGACGGCACGCGCGAACTCTTTTCTCCACGATCGGTACCTCGAAAGAGGAATAACAAAAAAGATATCTTCAGCGCGGCCCCTTCAAGACCGGACCGATAGAACTGGCGCAAAGCGGCCACTTACGCGCGCCACAGCACCTCCAGACGCGGGAAGCGTTCTAACGGTATAATTAACGTCATGCCCACTTCTAAAGATTCGCGTCCGCTTTCCCACGATCAGTCGGTTCAACTTCGGCATGATCTGACGCTCGTAGAGGAGAGACTCCAGGACATCGCGATTTTGATGCGCGTCTGCTATGGCGAGGACAGCCAGGCAGTGATTCGAGCAGACGAAACTTCCGCCGCACTGCAAGCAATACCTGAACTGAACCAGTAGAGGGCATAACAAAGC
>CAWKAA010000005.1:0-2231414 GCA_963847515.1 Terriglobia bacterium | reverse complement strand
CCTCGTCGAAACCCAGAGAACGTGCTTGTTGCGCCTTCGAATGGTTAGTCGTGGTTGACATCGCGTGTTTCGCCCCTTGCGCCTTCGCTATCTGAGTAACTGCGTTTCCGACGGAACCTCCCATGGCAGGCGACAGCACCGTCCTGCCCTTTGTAAATCCCGCGAAACTCAGTGTCATTTGCGCGGTCAGATATGCAACAAGAACACCGGCAGCCGAAAGATCCTCGATGTTGTCGGGAATCAAACAAAGGTTCTCTTTGCGGACAGCAAGCCACTCACTGTAGGTTCCATTCTCGGAAACGCCATACGGCCCCGTAAACATCACACGGGAACCGGCAGGAAAGGCTGTTCCCCCTCCGGCCGCCACCACGCCGGCTCCCTCTCCTCCCAAGACCAGCGGTGCTTTCGCTCGTGGGTATCCCCCCGACAGAATGGTGTGCTCTAGTGGCGTGACCCCGGCCGCTGTGATTCTTACCAGTACTCGTCCATCCAAGACTGCCGGTTTTGGAATGTCCACTAGCTTCAAATCCTTGTAGCCGCTGAATCCTTCTGCTCTCATTGCACGCATGATCGTTATCCCATCCTTCACCGAGCGAATATGCGGTTAATCACTCTGGTCAAATCACGGTTTGACGGCACGCACTGAAGTCCAGAGCGCACCTGGATTGCCCCAGTCAGGGTAGAGCTTGAGCATTTGGTCATATAGTTCCCGCGCTGTCGTCGTCCGCATTGCGAGGCGCTCGAAATCACGGATATATCTCCGCGTTTCGCCGAGGATCTTGGGGCTGTCAACGTTCCCGACGCGCTTATGTCCGGCAATCACGGCGCGCGGCTTAAGCGACTCCATTTTATCGAGAGCAGCAATCCACTCTTGGCGTTTCTGTTGATCGGGCGACTCTGACAGATGTAAGTGAACGCCGTTGTAGGCGGCATCACCCGCCACGATTAAACCTATCGACGGAACATGAAGGCAGGTTGTGCTGGCAGTATCGGTGAACCCAAGCGGCACACTGACTAAATCTTGGCCTTCTAAGTTAATGACGTTTCCAGTCAACTCTTCGGCGATTGCAAGCTGGCTGGAAATCTGGTCGGGAAAGCGCGGATTCCAATAACGTAGCGAGAGACTCTGGCGATGCTTGCTGGCGCATAATCTCAATCACTTCCGGCCGCGCGACGAAACGGGCGCCTGGAAATCGCTCCAGAACTGTACTGGCGCCAAAGAAATGATCGCCGTGGCCATGGGTGGCGTAGATCGTCGTCAGATTCTTTCCGCGGGCCGCAACCCAATTCGCCAGGGCGCGCGCCTGCTCGACGGTAATAGGGGTGTCGACCAGGACAGCGTCCCGCTCCCCAGAAATGAGAGTTGACGAAATAGGCGGCCACGGCCGCTGTTTTTCGCCTGGGGGCAAATCGCTCGTGATGGCAGGTATGCTGGGCGCCAAGAACACATCCCACGTCAGCGATCTCTTTTGAGTTGTACGTCGGGATTTGGAGGTACTGGTGTTGGATTGTCCCTGCCTTGAACGGGCTCGCGGCGCGGATTGGCGAAGGCAAACCCGTCACGAAGGCCGTTCCCAGTGCATCCGACAAGATTTCCCGTCTTGAAGACATTATGGCCCTTTCGAATCGCATATCTTTATCTCTCTTCTGCTACTTCTCGTTCCATTGATCGGTAAATACCACCGGCGCCCAGCTATACCCACTCCCCTCCTTACGCAAGCGACCCAGGGGCGGGAAAAATGACGAATGCGGCACCGCGATCAAAACATCCTCGCTCGCGAGCTTAGGCAGTAATTGTTGCCGCGTCGCCGCAGCCGCAGTCTGGTCGATGTCGAAAATCGCGGTGACCTCGGGATGCTGTAGCTGGACGCGCTGTGCATGGACGATGTCGCCCCAAAACAGGATTTTTTGTCCCTTTGACGAAAATTCATAGCCCGGTATGTCCCGGGGTATGACCAGGCAGCGGGACGAGTTGCATGCCGTCGACGATTGGCTCGGAGCCACTAAACGTGTGCCACTTACCGGCCTTGATGTACGGCGCTGCGATGGCTTGCGCACTCTGAAAGAACGGTTGCGCATCCTTCGGCGCTTTAGCAGCGATTTCCGGCGACAACCAAAAGTCGCTTTCCGCCTTCGCGACGTAAACATCGGCATTTGGAAAGACGCGCTTTCCGTCCTGAGTGGTCAGGCCGCCGACGTGATCGGAATGGAGGTGCGTGACCAAAACGATGTCGACTTCTTCCGGCGTGTAGCCTGCGCTGCGGAGGCTGCCCGCCAGGCGCCCGAGTGCTCCCACACCCCACCAGAGGTGCCGGCCCCCGCATCGACGAGGATTAGTTGCTTGCCGGTGTTGACCAGGAAACCCGTATCAACAACATCCAGCATGTGCGGATCTTCGTGCAGTGCATTTACAACACCATCCATCGTCGCCTTCGTTCCGTTCAGCCAGTGCGGATCGAATACGCCGGTACCATCGTATAGGGCCGTCACTTCGAGGTCGCCGACTTTCAGCCGGTAGAAGCCCGGCGCCTGATCATGATGCTGGGGTGAGGCAGCCAGAGCTGCATTCGGACCGGCGATAAAGCTGGCCAGTGCTCCCAGGAGAGCGGCGGCGAAGCGCATCGAATTTCTCTTGAGCACGTTCCCTTGTAATTTCATGTTCGTTCCTTCCTTTTCGTCCTTCTGCGCGAGTAAACCTTTCGTTCGAACTGCTTCAGAATTTCCCGCTACTTCTCTACGGCATCGTTCACATAGTCAACCGGCACCCAGGTATAGGAGTGCCCGTCTTTCCTGATGTGCCCAAATCCTGGAAAGGGCAAGTGGTCGGGCGCAACAATATAGCCCTTTCTGGCAGCATCCTCAAGAAGCTTTCTTCGCGTTACGGCGGCGGCCGCAGAGTCAGAATCGAAGCGAAGAGAAATGTCCGGATCGTCCACCTGCAGAGCGATGTTGACGACGTCGCCCCAGAACATCACCTTTTCTCCGCCGTTTTCAAGAATGTAAACGGTCAGGCCGGCAGTGTGACCGTAAGCAGGCTCTGAGCGGAATCCGGGGAAGAACTCCGTGGCGCCTTCGAACGTCTTCAGCTGTCCGCTGTCCATGTACGGCTTGACCTTCGGATCGACTTGAGCAAAAAAGTCTTCTGCGGCTCGACCGCGGTTGCTGCAATCGACTTGTTGAACCAGTAGTCGACCTCTCTTTTATTGATGTGAATCGTCGCGTTTGGAAAAACCTTCGTGTTCCCATTCATCAAGCCCCCCGTATGGTCAGGATGAATGTGGGTGACGAAGACGTCGGTAATGCTCTCAGGCGGGGCCCCCGCCACTCGAAGGGACTGCGGCAGTTTGCCAGCCGTCGGGCCGACCAGTTCGGATGAGCCGGCGTCAATTAGGACAAGCTTATCCTCATACTTGATCAGAAAGGCGTTGACGGAAGCGTCCACTGGAGACTTTTCGAAGTGCCGCGCCAGGAGACGTTCAACCTCGCCCGGCTTGGCGTTCTGAATCAATTCCTTGGTCAGTCCGAGACCGACGGTTCCATCCGAAACGGCAATCAGATCAATCTTGCCGACCTTCGTTCTGTAAATGCCTGCTTGACTACGATCAAGCTTGGACACTGTCGAGAGAGATATGACCGGCTTGTCCGGGGATTCCTGAGCAGACGCTGCGAGGCCAATGACGAGCAACGCGCTTGCCACGATTTGTGGCACGCGAACGTACATTGGCTTGAGTTTCGGTCTTGACATCTTCGATCTACCTGTTGTGTTCATCGCGGCACCCTAGAATTTGCCGTTCGGGTTTTTCCATTGATTCGACGGCGGGATTGTTTCCAGGACATCCCAATGCTCAACCTGCCTGCCGTTCTCGATCCTGTACAGGTCGCAGAAGGCCGTGGGCTTCGCATCGAAAAGGCCTTCGCTTATGACAAGGACGAAATTTCCTTGCCCCAGGATCTTGTAAACCTTGGTGTATTTGAAAACAAAGCCGGGTTTGGCAAAGATACCGGTCTTGGTCTGAAAGCCCGACTTGTTGTCTTCGCCATCACAGTTGTGCTGGTGGAAGTTGTCCGCCGACCGGTATTGCGCGATTTTGTCTCGCTGGCCGCCGAGCACGACGTCGTCAAAAAACGTTTCATGAGTAGTTTATTGGCATCGGTTTTATCGAAGTCTGTGACTTTCGTGGGGCCATCGAGCTGAGTGCGACCGCTCGGATTTGGAGCGGCGCACTTATCCTGTAGGTTGTCCCAATGTTCGACAATGTTGTCGCCATCGAACCGGAAGACGTCGAAGCCTACCTTCGGACCGCCAAAGTTGTAATCAGTCTGTGCGACGACATAATCGCCATCGGTGAAAATTCTCACCGTATGAACAGTTGTAGCTGCTGGTGGATGAAGCACCAATTCCCTGACGCTGGCTGGGCCATCCGCAACCTGCAGATTGTGCTGCGTATAGCTGGAACCGATGTAGGCAAGCGGACGGAGATCTCTCGTTTCCAGGCTCTTCAGAAGGGTGGTCACCCTGTCGATCCTCTGCGCCGGGGTCAACTGGGCAGCGAGAGCGGCCCCACAGGTAATTGAAACCATCGTCAGGGCGCGTACCGTGAAACGCTTTTGCATTTGTCAATCCTCCTTCGGGGGCCTACAAGCCAATAGATGCAGCAGCCCAGGGCCGGATGCATAATTATGAACCAGTCGGTTCACTATTCGTTGTTTCAGAACCAACTGGTTCGATATTGCCAACTTCCCCGGAACATGGGAAGTCTACTGTTTCGACTATGGGCGAAGTCCACGGGACCTCACATGGTCAGGACGACGCGAAATTCGGCCTTCCCGCTCATCATGCGCGCGTATCCATCGGCGGCCTTTGCGAGCGGATACTTTTCGATCATCGGGCGCACACCCGTCATTTCCGCGAAGCGTAAGGTGTCCTGCGAGTCGGTGGGGATGCCGCCCGCCCAGCCCTTGATGCCCTTTTTGCCAAAAAGCAGCTGATTGGGCGCCACTTCGATTGGATCCATCGAGGCTCCCACAACTACCATTGCGCCGTTCACAGCGAGGCCGCCGACCAGTGCCGACATTGCTTTCCCGCTCGGCGCAGTGGCAAGAATCACACTCGCGCCACCAAGTTTCTGCAGCTCGGCTGCAGGGTCGGTCGCGGCGCTGTCGATATATGCGTCCGCACCGAGCTTTTTGGCGAGTGCGGCGCTGTCCGACCCGCGTCCAATGGCCACGACTCGATAGCCGAACTTTTTTGCGAACTGAACTCCCAAGTGGCCAAGTCCTCCGATTCCCTGGATGGCTACAAGATCACTCGGCAGCGCGCCGCTATGTCGTAGAGAGTTAAATGTGGTAACGCCGGCACACATCAGCGGCGCGGCCTCGGCCGCCTCGAGCGATTCCGGCATCTGGGCTAACGCTTCCACCGGCGCGACCATGTATTCCTGATAGCCGCCGTCGTAACTGATCCCACAAACCTTCCCATTCGCGCAGTTCACGAAATCGCCGCGTCGGCACGCAAGACAGGTGCCGTCCTGCCCGCCGTGCCAGCCGATTCCAACCCGCTGGCCTTTATGCCATTCCTTCACGCCCGAGCCCAATTCGTCGGTCACGCCGGCCACTTCGTGTCCGGGAACCCGCGGATATGTAATGCCGGGAAAAGGCCTTCCTTCGTGATCACATCGCTATGACAGATGCCACAAGCTTGCACCTGAATCCTCACATGTCCCGCGCCAGGCTGCGGTATTTCGCGCTCCACGATTTCAAAGTCCGCTCCTGCCCTCGGTACTTGCACGGCTTTCATTTTTCCCATTTGTCGTCTCTCCTCTAAGTAAAATTGCGGAATCCTCGTCAACTCCGAACTTGATCTCGCTAATGTCGGTTCATTGCGGAAATTTGTCGCCGAACATGGGCAAGCCGCTCTTCGACTTTTCCCGCGTGACCTCGTCCTCAATGACGTCCCAGTGCTCCGCCATCTGAAAGCCGGGTCACAGAGCCTGAGCCTGCATGACCTAGATCATGAGCGCCCTCTTTTTTCGGAGACGCCACACCAGATCGTGTTCCGGCTCGGCCGGAAATGATTGGCGTACTCGATGAGTTCGGAATTCGATCCGACCTCGGGGGGCCATTGGCATGTCTCCGTGATGCGCTTTACGAATCCAAGTGGCGTTGTTTGACATGAACGCGACTTCACGGGACCGATCTCCAAGAAGATCCTTTCGGAGGCATTCTCCGAGTGGACCATACAGACGAAGGTTCCGGTGGCGATTCTCAGAAGCCCGTTGTGAATGACAACGTCCTTTATCATTCACTACTTGGGTCGACAAGGGGCGACAGGTGGGGCCACTTGTCCGAAATGGCGTTTCCGGTCAAGTTGACGGCGAACAGCTTAAATACAGGTTGGCGCGGCATTCGTCGTCTCGGCCATTGGCGGTGCCTTAGGTCCTGTGCTGGCAATGGCCAACGGTTTTTCAGTGATTTGGCATTCTCCGGTCGTTTGGCTCCGGTGCTGACAATCGTGCACGGCTTACTAAGTCGAGGCTGGTTGGACTCCCGCCGGCCAAATTCTGCTTACGTGTTTACTGGATGGCAATATTGCTGCGCGTCACAAAGCTCGCGCTGACATGGGCCTAACATCGCGCCGGACGAAGTTCTGGAGCGGCCCACCATCTCCGCCAGCAATTATCAGAAGCTTTTCGAGAGCTCCAAGTAGTCAGGTGTGACCGGGGACTCTTCCTACCGGTCTGTTCTTGTGATGGTGTTTCTGGGCCGGGTGGTCGAGAACAATCAGGAGACCGTCAGGCAACGTCATGAGGGCTGTTCCCGGGCACAATCCCAACTCCGACGAGTTTCGCAATTTGAGATCTCCCACCGACGGTCACCTCTAGCTGCCAAGCTAGATGAGCATGTGGGCGTCAGGTTCCCGGATCTGACAGGACCAGCGACCAGCGCGGAGGCGATTCTGACGGAGGGGTGGGCGCAGGCTTGACTCAGATACGCACCACTTGGTCAACCTTGTTTTTCCGGGACACTCACAATCGCATCGAAGCCCAAGCCGCTGGAGCCTTCGCCGCGGCCCGTCTGCTTACGCACACGTAGCCACGTGTACACTTGCCCGCCCGTCCAGCGGGTTCTTTCGAAGAACTGCGTGAGCCGTGCGCCGGCGCGTGGCACTTCTTCTTCATGAACGAAGTAAGGTTGCGGAGGCGTTAGGTCGAGCCCTTGTCGTAGCAGCACGGTGCGCGGTTGGACCTTTCGCGCTGGAGGTGGTGCGCCGGGAAGGATGCGGGGCAGGGCGGCGCGCTGTAATTGGATCGCGCGGTTGTTTCCTAGAATGTGAACTGGAATGAATGGAATCCAATTCTCCGGCACCGTGCTCATAACGCTGTAGCGTATGGGCGCCGCCGGTGGAATCGGAGGTGGCCCTGCTGCGCCCAAGAGGTTCTCGAGGAAAGCGAGCGTCTGCCGCGCCGCTTCGAGGCCGGGCTTCGACTCGCCATTTGCCAGCGGCACTACATCTTCGACGCCCCAGACCATATTGGCCACTTCATCGCGAATCAGCATGACGGCCTCGGTCGGTGCGCTCTCCTGCACCTTGGGAACGGTCGGCAGGAACAACAGGCTAGTATCAGCCGCAGCTCCGGCAGCGCCGCCTTCCACGTTGATCGTGAACATGCTCCAGCGTTGCCAATTGGCCTCCGCTCCGGCATCGGCTGCGGTGATCCAGAAACGCTCGCCGAATACGTTCGTTACCGCGAAACCACGCGTAGTGGCGATGGCGCCGGCCGGTAAGGTATAGGGAATCACGAACCAATCGTTTGCGTACACGAGCGCGAATTCCATGAACAGAAGCTTTGCCAGATCGGTCGTGCTGGCGTCGATATCGCCAAAGTTGGTGGCGTGATCCTCGAACGACCACCAACGCGTGTTCGGCATGCCGGAGAAAGACACCGGCACCGGGATCATGGTGCGCACACCACCGTCCGCCGGCAAGCCGGTCACGTTCGAGCCTGGCACCGGGTCGAGCGAGGCTCGCGATGCATCGACGTCGAGGCTGTACCAATCGAGCCGTCCCGAATAATACGCATCAGCCGTGTAGACCTTCTCGCCGCCAGGCCCCGGCGCCGATGCGCGGAATTGATATTCGAGCTGCGGCGGCTCCCACGCGTCGTTGCTTCCCGCGGGCGGCTGCAGAAACTGGCGATCGAACCATGCCAGAAAACTTGCGGCTTTTTTGTCGATGGGCCCTGTATCGCCCGGATTCACGCCAATCCGGTCGTAAGCGTGGTGCGATGGGTCGGCCGTCAAGTACGCGTATAGCGCGGCGCCATCCATCGCGCGGCCGGCTACGGCGCTGAACCACTGCCATACCTCTGGATGCGCAGTGCGGCCCACATCATCTTTATTCGCCGGATCGGGTGCGGTGATCGGATAAGCGGTCTTGTACTTGTCCTCATAGCTTCCGATGCCTTTAATCAGAGCGAGCCACTGCCGTCCCATCAACAAGCGGATATCGAGCGCCACTGGACGGCCGCCCTGAACCAGCGGGAGCGGCCGCCGTTCGACTTTGGCTTCGAGCGGCACGTCATAGCCGAACAGCTCCGCGGGTTGATCGTCGGGTTGATACTTGGTCAAGCGGGTCGTGTCGATCTGCACCTTCGCGAATACCGGCGATCCGGCGTCGCTCCCGCGAAACTCGCCCATCTGCCACTGCTTGGTCAGCATCCACAAAGCGTCGCGGACTTCAGCCCGCAGCGCCCGCTCGAAGCTCTGCGTTCGCGGCCGTGGCTCGAGGCGATTCCACACAGTCACCGAAGGAAACAGGCGCTGGGTGAGCGCTTGTTTTAGGTTCGGTACTTTCAATTGGCTAGGCATTGGCAGGCGCCCCCAAGGCGCGATAGAGACCGTTCGAAGCCGCGAGCGTAGTGGTGATCGAGATTCCGTAAAGTGTCGCGGCCATGATTGTGGCGGGCAGGAATCGCGAGTACGCCGTGTTGTCGATGTGCACTGGTTCGACGGCGCGAGTCTTGGCGAGATCCAGAGTTTCGTTGAGCGCGTCTACCAGATCCGCCCACTGCCATGTGGCCGTTGCCGATGCCGGTGTAACCAACAGGAAGGACTGCGGCGCTTCGTTATTCGGCCGGTCGAAGTTGAACGTGAGGCCGGTGTCCTTTTGGGTTGACGGGATCACCTCGGTCCAGTCATCGAGAAGAATGCCGCACTGCCGGGTCGATGGATCGAATGGTGTCGAGTACTGCGCTGTATACAGCAGGTGATCGCTCACAAGTTGGTAAGCCACCGGGTAGGGCAGTGCGAGCCACGGCGCGCCGGATTCGTACGGAAACTGCGCCGGGACCAAGGCCGGTACGGGCTGGCCGAACGCGCCAGTAAGCATCAGGAGTTGCTCCCAACTGCGCATATTGGGGCGAACGCGCGCCGCGCCGTACAGCCATTCATCGACTGGCAAATCGACGTTGGCCGTAGTCGTGAGGTAATTCGTGAGTGCCCCGCTTGCCGAATACGCGAGCGCGTTGGCCCATTCGCTGCCCTGCGTGGCGCCAAGCTCGAATTCCGGATAGATTTGGAAGTCCGAACCAAGTAGCGCCTTCGCGGCCGCGGTCAATGCATCCACTTGGTCGGTGCTGGCCGCCGCAGATGCGGCTTTGTCCAGTTGCGCCTTGACTGCGGAGCTGCGAGTGTCGATCGCAGTCCGTTGGCCGGTCAGATTCGCGGCCAAATCGCCAGCGAACGTTACGGTGCGATCGCCGAACGCGGTGAGATCGAATGGCTGTGCATCAAGATCTGCAGTTGCGATCGCCGAGGCAGCCGCCAACGCAGTCGCAAATGATGGATCGGCGGTAGTGAGCACGGCCTGAAACTGGCCGAGCCGTGCAGCGAACGTCGCCCGCTTGGCATCGAGTGCGGACCGCAACAGCGCCGGGGTCGCAGGCAACGGCGTGAGCGCTACCGAAATGTCAATCTCGGCCGCACGTAGTGCCCGAAAGCGGGCATCATCCGACGTCCCGGCTGGCAGCGCAGCATAGGCCGCGATCTTCGCGTCGTAATCGGCTAGTTTGTTCGTCCAGCGGCCGACCAAAGCCTTGACCTGCGCCATCAGGTCCGTGAATGCGGTCTTTTTCCAGTCATACGCAAAGCCCCAACCTGCGGATGGCATGGCGAAGCGCGATGCGCGTTCAAGCAGCGCCGCCGCGCTAGTGATGAAACCGTCGATGCCCGCGATCAAGGCTGCGCGATTCGTGACCGGATCGGCTAGGAGCGGCGCCAGTGTCGCGAGAAATGCTCCGATGTCCCCGCTCAGCGTGTCGAGATCCGCTTTGGGCTTCGAGATCCGCGTCGAATCCACCGAGACCGTTGCGTCGTCCTCGGGCGAAGCTTCGTTGTGAAGTAGGGCATCCGTTGCCCGCAAAGGCCGCGTGCGCCCTATGATCGCCTTCAAGCTTCGTAGCAGGGGCAGCGTTTCAAACACGCTGAATGTAGCCCCTCCGGACTTCATGTATTCGATCTTGAGGACCGCATCGGGCCGAGGCGAACGCTTCGCAATCACGAAGCTCAGCACGCGATCGTCAAGCTCGTTCATGCTCTGCACGTCGTCCGGCTTGATCAGGCTGACCAGATCGATGGGACGAAGCGCGAGATCGCCGAGTGTGACCGGCTGCTGCTCAGCAGTTGCGGTTGCCGGGTTCGTCCAACTCACCAAGCAACCGATGTTCGCTGGCGGTGGGATGATCGCTGCGAGCCAGGCGTCGAGCGCAGGCTCCGCGGTAGCGCGAGGTGTTGCGCCCGCCGGCGCCGGCAAGCCGGACTGGAAATGGATCGCAGCCCGTTGCGTAAGCCCGATGCCGTCCGCGGGTGTCTGGATCACCTCCGGCTCCGGCGGAAAATGGCCGGAGGTGTAGGCATCGAGCGTCGCGCCAATGCGCTCGAAATTCCCCTGCACAGCCTGGTGAACGCCCTCGGCGAGCGCCAGTTCGGCGATGGCGTCATAGATATTGAGGAGCAGCTTCGCTTGAGTGTTGATAGCCGTGGCTTCAGTGCCGGTGGCGGACGGCAGAGTCGTCTGTCCGAACGGATAGGTCGAGTTCGACACGGGGGCGGTACGCATCTGCGTGACCAGTTTCATCCCATCCAACACATTGCGGGCTTCAATGGCCTCGATCGGAACGCTGGGGTCGGTCTTCGTCGTGGAAATGGCGTCGGCGACCAGCGGAAACGCCTTGCGCATTGGATAAATGAACTTGTCCACTTCGATCGATGTGTAGTCGTCATGCAGGCCGCGCTCGAACTGGTAACCTAGCAGCGCGCCGAAGCTCTGCCCGTTACGAATGCCTTCCAGCATCGAAAGCGCAAGCCGCACGCGGTCCGACGACAGATTCACCGATAGAGTGGACGGATTGGCAGGCTTCGCGTTCGCCAGGTATCCACTGCGCAGCACGGCCGCGGTCTCTGCATGATGCAGCGACGGAGCGTGGATGTAACCGCCGTTCGCCGGGTCATGCAGCAACGGCGTCTTGTCTTCGAAGTTCGGGGCCACGTCGGGCGGAAGCTGGACCGGCTGGAGTTGGCTTGGTGATGGCCTCAGATCTTCGAGCCAGGCATACGCGCCCATGTACAACGAGCCGGCCTTTCCATTTCCCTCGATCTGCCCTCGACCTCCTTCGATAGTGCGCATTTGCTCTAATTGGTAGCGCACCAGACCCAACAGCCAGGCGTCGTAGCGATAGCTGCAGCAATCGATGTGCTCAGCGAAGGCTCGCTCTAGCGCCGCGGTTGTTGCAGTCTTGAGAATGTCGAGAGCGCGCATCTGATCGGCCAGCTCCTGCGATTCGACCAGCGTCGTCAAGTGGGCCGTGATGTAATCCGAAACCAGAAGCGTTGGGCTCGAAGTGATCCGCGGCTCCGTCTTGTAGAGTGCCGCGAACCGGCTTTCCGATGCGGGTGCGTCGGCCACGTGGACAAAAACCGGCTCCGGCTTCATCGCCGCCAACTGTGCAACCGTCAGGATTCCCGCGCTGCGATGCAGGTTATAACTGGTGTCGTAATAGGCGAGCGTGAGCGCATGCCGCAGATAGAGATAGAGCAACGTCTCCGGCGTCTTATTGCCGCTGAAGCCCTGTTCCTGATACAGCGCATCGAGCGATGTCTTGGACGCGTCGATCAGCCATTGAATATAGTTGCGACCGTCGTCGGTGTAGGGGCGAATCATCGCGGTCTCAGATAGCGGCCGGTCGTCGATCACATTCGGGAGTGCTGCAGCATCGGTCATAAAGACGTGCTGCAGAATATCGGGGAGTTGTGTGCCTTTGTAGCCGAGATTGTTCAACAGCGCGGCGCCGGCGGCTTCGAGCGCCAAAGCCAGAATCGCCTGCCAGAAATCCGGGCCGAGTCCCCAGAGGTTCACCGTGTTGAACAATTCTGTGAGGCTCTCGGCGTAGCGCGTATGAAATTCGACCGACGCCGGGTGCAGGCCGATGATATCGAGCAGCAATTGATGCGCATCGCCCGCTTTGCCAACAAACGAAGCATTGGCGCTCATGTTGCGCCAATCCGCGCCGATTTTGAACAGCACCGCGGCGAGATTTTGGAGAAAACTGAATTGCGGCAGTAACGCGGCCTCGCGGCTCGTGAGCCAAGCCATACGAGAGAACGCCGTCGTTGCCAGAATCCCGTACGGCTGCCCACTGATACGCAGAGCCGGAATCGGGCCGCGCCCACTCACGTAGGACGTAAAGAACGAGCGCGTATTCGCGACGGTATCGTCGCTGAACACCGGCGTCAGCATCTTGTCGATCCAATAGCCGAGCGTTGCCGGCCATAACGCGGTTTGCATTGCGCGCGCCTGCATCTGGTCTTTGCCGTCGCTGCCATGGACCTTCTGGAACAGCGCCGGATTGATACCCAGCAGCCGCGTCAACCAATCGCCATCGAGCCGGTCGAGCGGATCCGCCGCCGGGACGAAGAGCGGAAAATGCTTGCGATCGTCGAAGGTCGCATCCGAGTCATCGATCGGCGGCGCGCCCGCGCTGGTTCCCGTGCTGTTGTGAGCCGGCGTGCCCTGCGGAACAATCGACAATCCGCTGCGCCCGTAATGATGATGCGCGAGCAACTCTTCGATGGCTTGGGTAGCATTTGCTTCGTTTGCGCTGAGCTCTAGCCCTAGCACCAGCAACCGATCGAAGCCTTTCGTAGCCTGGTCCGCCGTGAGATTGATCCGCAGCCCCATACCGGCGCTAACCGCTCGATCGAAATCGACCAGCCACTGCAGTTGGTCCGGAACGAACAGATCCGCGCCCTGCGGATGAATGGTCTCGCTTGGATCCGCCGACGGATCGGGACCCGTGTACAGCGGCAAGGACACCACGCCGCCGATGGCTTCGAGCGTCTGAACGCCGGCATTGAAGCCCAGCACCACAAAGCGATCGGCCAGATGATTCACACGCGGCGCTTGCGACCAAGGCGATTGCTTGGTGGCCGGATCGGGCGGAAACACGACAAAGGCGGTCGAAAGCGCCACGTCGGGTTTCTTCTTCGGAGGCGCTGGCTTGTCGCCGAGATTAAACGGCGCGTAGTTGGCGATCATCTCGGCTGCGCGCGCCGCGCCGACGGCTGCCTCGAGCGCGGGGCGTGCCGCTTGCGATTTCACGGCATCCCCATCGGCGATCCAGATTGCCTGCCAATAGGTGATGATGGCCGTAGCCTCGGCGGGCGCGAGCGGCGTGCCGGTAGGGATCACCAGGATCTCGTCGGTCGATGCGGCCTTCACCGGCTGTGAACCAATGTTCACCGGTTGGTAGTTGTCGAGTATCCATGACGCGCGGCCCGAACCGTGTGCCGCAACCAGCCCACTCCAAGCGCCGCGCTGATCGGCCTCCACACCTCCGGAACTCCAGATTCGTTCCCAATACAGCTTGGCGTTGGCTAGTTCGCTCGAGGAGAGCACCGGCTCGAAAATATCGATCGAGCAATCGTCCGGATATATGCGCACCCACAGCTGATGTTGCCCGTCCACAGTCGCAAAGCGAGTTTCCACTCGAACGGGCAGCAGCAGGAACGGCGACCCGGTGCTTAGCTGGCTGACGTTCTGGCGCGGGTCGGTGAACGATGCAAATCCTTCGAGCGCCGCTTCTGCGCCTGCGTTCGCGCGCTGCACCGCAGTCTTCTGCTGCGTCACAGCAGCCGTGGCTTGAGCCACTGCTTGTTCGAGCCGCGGCTTTTCCGGGTCCTCGCGATCGCCGCTCTTTGCACGTCGCAGATACTGATTGAGATTCGCCTGGGCTTGCTTCTGCGTCTCGAGCGCCGCGGAGAGAGCGCTTTGGACGGAAGCGAGTGCGGCCCGGGCAGCGGCGAGTTGACTCTGGTTAGTTTGAAAGTCCGCCATCGCTATGATGTCCTCAGCATCTCGTCCGCGTGCACGGCCACCATGACAGGTTCACGGAACAGCAGATAGGCCCAACGTGCCGAGCTCACGGCGGCCGCCTTCACCTGCACGTCATCCGTATACTGCGGCTTTTTCCCTTCTGGGTCGGCGGGCGGAGGCGGCTGCAAGTTAATCGCGGTCAAGCTCCCGGCTGGCAGGTGTTTCCCCGCGGGAAAGCCCGGAGATGCATCGTCCCAAGTCAGCTCGTCGAAGACCTCGGGATTAACAGTGCTGCGTGAAAGCTCCAGCCCGAAACGCGGCTCGCCCGGCCGCTCTTTGATGACGAAGAACCATCCCGGCTCATCGCTCGGATTGTTGCCCGGACCCCCCTTCGCCTCGTCAATGGTCAGATCAAAGCCGAAGAAGTAGATATCGGGATCCACCTTGGCCTCATAAAGCGGCATGCGCACGATCGTGGTGGGAGGGTTGTCCTCGAATGCCGCATCGATGTCCTGCAAGGTGCGCGGCTGGGTTTGATCGATTGAACCATCCTTCTTCAGCGTCCACTGCGCATGATGGGCGTATATCACCGCAGTCGGATAGCGCTTCAGCAGCTCGCCGCGAATCACGAGTACCGCTTCTTCGCCTTTCTCTAACGTGGCGCGATTATTGTGGTCGCCGAGATTCGACGTAAGCGCCCAGCGGTGCAGCTCCGGAATGTCGTAGAGCTTCTCTTTGAGCTGAGCCGGCGTCAGATTATCGGTATCACGATAGCTGCGCGGGTCCCAGAACTGGCGGAAATAACTGCCGCGTTGGTCGCTTGGAAATTCGCGCCACAGAAGCTTTCGCGCGAACTCATGGTTTAGTCCAACCATGTATGCTTCGATGAACCTAAAGTTGGTCTCGATCAGCGTAATGGTGTTTGGTGGAATTAGATTGAGGTTCGGCAGGAACAACTCCGCCGAGATGCTCTTGAGCGGCTCATACATCGGGAGATCGATCTTCGGGTAGGCCATCACCTCGCCGAAATTGTCGCCAATTAAATCGCGAATCCACGAAGGAATCGAGATGATGGACAGACCGCGCCGGGCGATCGTCACCTGCGGATCGAGCGCCGTCACCAGCTTCGTGGTCAGGTCGGCAAGATTCAGCAGGACCGGCGCAGGGCGAGCAGAAACGCTGCGCGTCGTCATGATCATCGAGAATGAATCGCGCAGCGCGGTTTTGAAGCGGGCCGCTGTTGCACTGTCGGTGCCGCCGATCGTGGGGCGGACTGCAGAGCCCGGCAGTTGAATCGTGAAGTCCGGGCTCTTCGGAAGCTGATCCACCGAAGCAGGCGTCTGGTTGGCCTGGGTGATGCTACCGGGCGCTTGGAGTGACTGCTGCCATTGCAGCAAGCGTCGGTACAGGAAGAAGCCTGCCAACACGATCGCAATCGCGAAGACAATGCCGATCAGCGGGATCAACAGGAACAGCACCGCGAGCACGATTGCGGCAATGAGCACCGCGCGCGGAAGCCATGGATATTGCGAAAGCAGGCCCGCCACCCATCCCGGCACGTTCGTGGGAGTTGCCCCGGCAGCCTGATCCAATGTGGGCACGCCCGGCGGCACGACAACTGGTGGCGCAGGACTCACCTGGCCGCTGTTGACGCGATTCAGGAGATTCTGCGGCGTGACAGTGGGGGTGAAGGGCAGCGAGCGGATCAGCCGCGATCCGGGGCGCATCACGCGCCGCATCACCGCTGCCGTGTACACAGACGGGAGCAGGCTGGTGCGTTGCAGGTACGCGATGGTCGTGGGGCTGGCCATCACGCGCGAGGCTACCGGTGCAAGCACCGCGAATGCACGCTCGGAATTCGAGGCCGCCAATGGCTTCACCGAAGTCTCGTGCCAACGCCAGGACACTTCACGAGCGACCAGAAGACGGCGAATGCGCGAATTAGCGGCGAGCACGTCGCCGATTTGCTCCCACGCGTAGTTCATGTACTCTTCGGTGTTCGTCTCTACGACGTCCGTACCGAAGTTGGCGGGCACCCGGAAACGTGGGTCCAGATTCAGCCTGTGCACCCAATTCGTGGGATTCGGCGCGGCGCTACCGTCCGCGTTGAACAGCAGGCGCCGAGTGAGTGCGTGCCATCGGCCATATAACGGAGCTGTGATCAGCGGGTCCGGATCATCATTAATGCCCGGGCCGATTCCAGACGCTGCGTTGGCCGCTTGGGCGGTCTGATTCGCGTAGTCGTCAGGCAGATTAATGAATTTCGCAAGGTTTGTCTCGAATACGTCAGGATACGGCTGATCCCAGTTCTCGTATTTCTGTCGTAGGGCAAGCTCGTCGGGACTCAGATCCGCATCGGGAACCCGAAGCGCGCCGCCTAACTTTAGAATGCCTGCGAGTGCCGGATCCGTGATGCCCGGAAGATTGGAGCCTGGGTCCTGCACATCCATATCGCGGACGCCGACACGCGAGTCCAGAGGCTGAGGCTTCAGCAGGCGCACGAGATATTCGAAATCGCCGTGCGAAGCCGTTCGGAACGACCAGCTATAAAAGAACGGATAGTTCGTGGGTTCCGGTTTCCCGCCATACCCGGCCCACGCCGAGAAAGTTGCGTGCGGCGCCGCAGTCGGGTCGTCGCCCAATGCAGCGAGCCGTCCCGTCTCGAATACCGGTATGACGAACGCTGTATACGCGGTATTGTCAGCCAGCCGCCGCGGACACATCAGCCGCGAATACGCGATATCCGGATTCTGCGCCAGCAGAGACTGCACGCGCGGCAGCACCTGGTTCATATCAGGCGACACCAGCGTATTGGGATCGCCTGACAGGCTGGTATTGAAGTGGACATGCGCCCACGCCCAAAGCTCGTCGGGCGGCGGAAATACACTCGCATCCGGGACGGTGATGAACTGCACTTTGGCGCCATCCTTGGTGTCCCTCACTTGCGGTGGCTGAAACTCGCCGTCGGCAAGCACGACCAGCGCGATCCACGGCCGCAGGTGCAAGCCGCTGCCATCCGGAGCTGCCGGTGTGTAGCGCCAGGGAAAATCCTCGTCATAGAAATCGATCAGCGGCAGATAGTTCGATTCGAAGTTCGTAACCCAGGGCCGCGGATCGGTGCGCAATATTTCGTTTACAACTGCCTGTTGCTCGAAGGCGATAATGTCGCCGGGACCGTAAAGCTGCACGTTCTGCGTAACGGTGTTGGTCAGCTCCGCGCCGCCTCCCAAGGGATCGCCCGAGAGCGTGAGTGCCACCTGGATCGTGGCGCGCGTCTTCACCGACGCATCGCCATCGGCTGTCGTGAGGGTGTTGGCGATGCCTTGGCGGAGCCATGGCAGGAACGCGTAATTCGCGATTACCTTCATGCAGCCACCTCAAAGTGCGGGATTACGTGGACCGTGCCCGCCAGGTTTGGATTCTGCGCGACCGCTCGCGTCAGGTAATCGTTCGCCGCGGCTTGACTCGTAAACGACGCGGCCTCTGGATGATAGACCGTGTTATCGGCAAGATTGGCGACCGCGAAGCCCTCCGGCTTCACCGCCACCTTGTCGGCCCAGGGCTGTGTCTGCGCCTGGCGGTACGCCGACAGATTACTGCGCGCCACGCTCGAACCTTTGAGGAAGTGCGTGAAGAGCGAACCCAGCAGCACGAAGAATCGCAGCGAAAGCCGCCGGAATTTGGTGTCGATGATCGTCAGATCGTAGCGCACGTTGTCGCTGATCGCTGTGCCGGAAGCGTACAGGCGCGCGGCAGCGAGTTCCAGCCCGCTATCGAGTGGCGAATAGGCGGCCTGCGACAGCTTCTGCGCATCGCTCAGGTTCTCGAACTGCGCGACAGCGAATTGTTCTTGCAGCGTGCGGACGGGTACGAGCGATGGAGAGGCCACTGCAACTGAGAAACGATTGGCATCGCTCGGTGCCTGGTTGCCCGCCTTATCGAGTGTCAGGTCGAGCGGAATCGCCCGCTGGCTTATCTGCAGTGTCCCAACCGGATGCAGCACCATCGCCGTTTCAGAGGGATCGAGCTTGCGCAACACCACGTTCAGGTGCGCCCCGGCCGGCAGCACCGCGCGCCAGTTGATCTGTTTCGTGTATTCGCCGGAGAGCACGGGCATCAACTGCACCGGCGGCAGCATGGTGTTCCGGCTGTCACCCCAGGTGAAGTCGATCCCGATATCGATCGAGAAGAAGAAGAACGAGAGCGACGCCGTTCCATGAACATGCCATGGAGTCGGCCCTTCAACGGTCACGTCGATGCCGACGCCGAACACGCCAACGCCGAAGACCTTTACCGAGAAGGAGGTCGAAATCTCGACAATGAAATGGAAGGGTGAGAACTGCAGTAGTGCATCGAATCCCGAATGGCCCTCGACGCTGCACGCGCTAAAGCCGAAGAAGAAATCCGAGTGGGCGCCGAACTGGCAGGTGTTCGACGTTACGGCGAAGTAGCCGTCGCAGTGGATTCGCGCGTACGATTCGTTGATGATGTCGACTGAAATCCGGCGCGGGCTCGGGAACGGCAAGGGCGGCGGGCTATATTGCGGATGGAACCCGCCGACGGAAACCACGAAATTCGAGTCGCTGCCCCACGCCATCAACACGCCCATTTCGCCTTCGATGGTGATGAACAGCACCCGCGAATCGTAAAGCGAAGCGAAGAAATAAAGGCGGCTCTTGTCGAACTCGATGGCACCCGCGAAATTGACTTGGATCACGATGACAGCGATGTCGTTGGCGGGCAGCGCAAGCTTGAGCACGCCGAGGATCGCGACATTGCCGGGCATCTCGATGATGACGCCCAGCGACAAACTGATCAGCGTAGGCTCGCCCCAGCCCAGTTTCGCCATCGGACCGATCAAGAAAATACCTTCCTGCGGCGGGAAGATCGCCTTCAGATCGCTGATGATCTTCATCGCGTTCTTCACCACGTCCTGAGGGAACATGATCGAATCCACCGCACCGCTCCGCACGCCGTCCATTAGCGGCTGCAATAGCATGGTTCGGTTCAGCCCAACCAGCCCACCCACGGCCAGCAGCGTGAAGCCGAAGCCGAGCTGAATGCCCGCGCCGAAGTCGGCCGTGATGATCAGGAGAAGCGAGAAGCCGCTCGAGCCGTCGGGCATTTTCGTCGTGATCAGACCGATGGCGGTTAGCGTCAGGAAGTCCGCGAACATCAACTGGAGAGCGCCCGCGTATTCGCCGTGCTCTGTGTCGATGTAGAGGAATCCGCCGCCCGATACGACGCCTGCATTCAGGTCGAGTCCGACCCCAGTTGGCGGCTTAAATGCGATGTCGAGATTCGCGGGGCCAAGGTTTCCGCCATTCGGAGGAAACGTCGTGAGAAGCTTGATCCCGATATGATCGACCGCGGCCGAGAGCGGCCCCAATTGGCCGGTCGCGCCGATGGCGGGAATCAGCGTCAACCCGCCCCCGCCGAGATCCAGATCGAGGTACAGCCATTCAAGAGACATAGGCCCCAGATCGACATGCAGCGGGATCGCGATGTTCAGCCCGGCATTGCCCTGGATATAAACGCCGGTGTCGCGCGACCAGCCCACTGCTAGGTCGAAATCGAGATTAATTCCATCGCCAGGGAGAATCTTCGAAAGGAACCCGTCGGCCCCGGCGGTGGTGATCGTCAGTTTGCCCTTCTTGAGCCCGATTTCGAACTTCGGATCGAGATCCCCCTTACCCGTGCGCCCAAGTCCGCCTAGAAACGACGCCTGGCGAGCCGTGATGCCCGATCCTCCGGGCAGCGCCAGGATCGAAAACGGATCGTCGGTATCGGGAACGCTGTACGTGACGGTGGCGGTCAGTTCTCCGGAGGTGACCGGAGACCCACTCACGTCGTAATTCGCGATCAATTGCGGCGTCTGGCCCGGCTTGAGAATCATGGCGACGCCCGCCGAAGCGTCGATGGATGCGCTGAAGTCTAGCGCCAGGTTGCCGCTGATCGGAATTTCGAGTTTGTCGAGGCTGCCCGTGGTAACGATCGCGATCGCGATTCCCTGAATTTCGGCGGCGGTGGCTTTCGGCACGGTCGTGAGCAGCGCCGTCGCTTTGACTACGCCGTAATCGAAGATCGTGAGTTCGAAGGAACGATCCGGCTTGGGGTTCGCGACACTGGGCGCTATGGCCTTCAGCATTCCTGGTGTCGGGAAATCGTAGGCGCCAGGAAATCCGAGCGCAAAAGAAAAAGAGAACAGCGCATCTTGCAGAGGCGCGAGATTAATCGACGGCGTTCCCCAGCCGTAGACGTCCTTCATCAATTGGACGGGATCGGAGAAGAGCGTGCCGATTCGATCCCAGTGGACCGCGCGCAGCTCAAACTCCGGTTGGAAGTGGGCCGGATCCGCGGGCTGCGCACTGATTTCGATGACGCCGATCAATCGAGCGATCCGCGTTTCGAGCGGCAGCGCTTCCTTAAGACCGTCGACAATCAGCGTCCCGAGCAACCGCCCGAAGAAGGCGTTCGGGAGGTTCGTCGCGGCGACAAAAGCGGGCGGCAACTGCGCATTCAGCGCGGCAGGCAACCCGGCAATCGTGTTCACAGCCTGGACCAGAGCCGCGATAACATCTGCAGCCTTCGCTAGCAGCTCTTCATCGGAGGCGCCGGACGCGATCGCATTTTCGAGATCGCCGACTTTTTGCGACAACGCCGCGATCGAGTCCTTCAGTCCGATGAGCGCGGGAGGAACTGGATCGGGCAAGCTCCAGCCAAGATCGGCGACGAACGCTTTCATCACCGCGGGATCGGATGCCTCGAGCGGACGCATCATTCCCCGCAATAGCCGGCCTAAGGCCAGTGCCCCGTTCTCGATCGTGCCCAGCGCGCTCACACTTGCACCTTCGGGCGAAGCACCGGGACTAATGAGGCCTGCGTTTGCCCCTTAAGGAAGAACCCCGGGATCAGGCTCCCGTCGGCGATGATGTCGACAAGGTCGACGGGGTCACCCAGGCCCTTGGGTTTCGTGAAGTACTTGTCCCAACCGCCCGAAACTCCTGCGGGCACTGACAGGGGAAGATAAATCGATTCTTGAAAGTCCGGGTCATGATCTCCAGCCGGCAGTGGTGGCGTGTCCATGTGGATTGAGGTGTCCACGCGCACCGACCTGGGGATGATGGCGAGCGCCTCGGTCATGGAGGGCACCGGGTCGGTGGATTTGTCACGAAGCTGCTCGCGTTTCAGACGGATCCACCAGGCGCCCTCGACCTTGAGTACGACAGTAGAATCGGCTGGACCGAAGACTTCGCCGAAAGGAGCCCAGTTGACTACCTGAAACTGGACTCCGCGGCGGGTGTGGGCGACCAGCACCGGCGGTGGGGGCCCGCCTGCGCCCGCGGCGTTCAGCTTGCTGCGCACGTCGTCGAATGAGCGCTTCATCTCTTGCGCCATCTGTTCGGCGAAGTTCTTCTCGTTGGTTTCCGGCATGCCGTGGCCTGCCAGCATGACTTGATAACCATCCGAGCCAATACGCGTGACGAAAGAGTTCTCAAGGCCGAAGGCGCTGGCCGGAGGGGGGAGGATGAATCGTACGAACTGGTTATTCCAGAAAATCAGGTGATCGCCGACCTGGAGTTCGTCATGCGGAATCGCCACAGCGTCAAACCACGGCGCTCCATTGGCCATCAGCTCGGTGACCGCCGGCGGACCGGTCGTCGGGATTAAAGGACGCAGCGTGACGCCTCCGGCGCAGGCAGTATTGAAATCGCTATCCGACCCAGTCTTCCGCAGACGACTGAACCGGAATCCCTGCAGATGAAGCGCAGCCAGCATGATGTCGCAGAACATCCAGTTGCGCTCCAGGAAGTCCTCGAAGGCCGGGTCCACCTTTGCATCAATGGGAATCATGTGCCCGATCGCATCTGCCCCCTGGACGCCGGAAACCAGCGAGAGCACATAGTTCGCCTGATCCCAACTCCAATCGGCCCCGCTCTCGGGGCGCACCCGCACCTGCACCTTGTAATCGATCTGACCGTGTTTGTCGTCGATCCAATCAGGAGCCAGCCCGGCTAGGGTCAGGCCCGCAGCGCTCAGTGCTCCGGAAAAGTCGGCATCGTCTCCCAGGTATCGTACCCACGGGTATTGAAACATCGACGTTCTCTGCTGATCTTTCCAGCCGGACGTCGCGCTCGCAACACTCCACTTACCCAAATCCCCATCATCGTGCAGGATGAGCATCTCGACCGCATGAAGACGCCGGTCAAGAATCTCTTTGAGTGGATTCGGCTGGAGCGTGGGCGCGAGCGTCGAATCGCCGCCCGACCAGAGTTCGGCTTCAATCGCGCAGGCTCGCCAGGTAATCTGCGCGATGCGGTCCTTGCGCTGGCTGACGTTCGTTTGTAGCTGCGCGCTGATGGCACTCGGCCCGTCCGTCGTGAGATGCTTCGCCGCATCTTCGAGGTCACGATGACCGGGGGTGACCGGGTCTGTGCCCGTGAGCGTTGTGGTGCGCTCATCCACAAAGTCGCCGACCTGTTTCATTTCAGCGGCTAGACGCGTGGTGAGGCTGGTGTAGCCGGTTTCCGTTCCCCAACTGCTGTTCTTGGTTACCAGGTATAGGATACGGCGGTCGAGGTAGTGTGTGGCGGCACTCGCGGCTTTACTTCGCGCCGCCGAGAGGGCCGCTGCTGCCATCAAAGCCCTGACAATGGCGACGGTGTCCGGTGGAGCGCTGCCTTTCCCGCATCCGGTCAGCAGCATCAGTAACAGCAACAGAATTGACAGTCTCACTGGGACCCTCAGTGCGCCGAACTCCTCAGCGTTCCATGTGAACTGAAATAGGTTACCAGACTCGGAACCCGAGTACGGAACGCGAGTAGCAGCGGCGCATCCATCCAAGTTGCCTTAGTCGCCATTTCGAGCACCTGCCCCAAAATCTTTTTCAGCTTGCCAGCCCAAGTAGTGAATGATAAAGGACGCTATCATTCGCATCTACTTGTCGCCTGCGATGAGATCCGTCCCAAAGGCCCGGTTGCGGGAAGCTGGATCTGTTCCTTCGGGCGGATAACGCGGAACTCGGACCGGAGCATATTGACTGCCGTATAAACGACAAGATCGGAATCGAGCCGGCGTTGCGAGCTAACGTGACCTCTGGAAGGGTGGCCGACGATCCACCCGATGGCGACGGTAAACGCTACACCGTCAGGGGGGAGCGATCCGGGTGACAGAGAATTTGGAGACCCGTGAAGCTTCAACCCCAAGAAACGTCAAGTTTGGGAAGTCCATCGGGGCTGGTCAAGATGTATTCATGACGGTCAAGCTTCGTGCCGTCGAGGCACCGTGTCGCCGCTTGACGGGCGACGCGAAGCTTCTGGAATCCCAGTTTCTCCACGACGCGGCAGCTAGCGTCGTTACCGTCGAAGTGCCCGATGCTGATCGCCTTCGCGCCAAGGCGGCCGAACGCGTAACGAATAGCGGCGTTTGCCGCCTCCGTCGCCATGCCCTGTCCGGCGTATTTCCGCGCCACCCAATAACCGGTCTCATAGACGTCTGCCTCATCGGTGAGATCCAATGCGGTTCGGACGACGAAATCCCCGTTGATCCTATGGAATCCGGCCAATGCGATACCTGCTTGACTCTGGAAGTTCATCGTCCGTCGAATGGAGTGTTCCAGCGCTTGCCGCGGTCGTTGGTTGTCAAACGCCCAAGCCATCCAAAGCTGCAAATCATTCCAGGCATCTTCCTTGGCGGCCTGGATAGCATCCAAATCGTCAAGAATTGGCGGACGCAAGACTAGACGCGGCGTCACGATGGGCATTAAGTGGCGCATAGAGCGGCTCAACTGCAATGGTAGCTTTCTGGGCGCAGGAATGGCCACCGCGCGGGCACAGCCCACAGAGTTCGCAAAGTAGCCGAAAGTCGCGCAGCGTTTACCAATTCCGACCGGATGACGCGGTACTCTTCCATAGCTTCACGGACACGGCTTTCCAAACGAGCCGCATCTGAGCTTTGTCCAAGTTTCTGACAACCCGACCGGAACCCGCAAATCTCAACTGCGTCGAGCCAGAATGAGTAACTCGGGTCTTAGCAACAGGCGTGGGCGAAGTTTACCGAAAAAGATGACTCTTTCGGCGCAGCCGCACTCTTGACCGTACAATCCCCTGAGGAGCGTTCAAACCCTTCTAGATCAGGTGTAGAAAGGGGAGATTCTGGTCGAAACCCCTGTCTCGTATTCCCTTTCCCTGCCTTCGTTGCGCTGCGCTTCGACCTATCCGGCAAATCGTCCAAGAATGCTTTCCACTCCACCCTTAGCTGGGGTCTCCGGGATGGACCTGCGTTTGCTTTACGGTCAGTATCTCGCGCATGACGATCATCAAAACTTCAACTTCTTATTTGGCCTGCGCTAGCCCCGCAACAACTGCGTCAACTTTATCGAGTATCTGGTTCCAGCCCTCTAGCTGACCGCTATTTTTGGCGTGCTCCATGGTTTCGTTGCCAATGAAGGTGAGTTTCGTCTGGCCGTTTCCAAAATCCTCAAAGGTAATTACGTCGTGCGCATCGGCTATGGCCTCATGTTCTATTCCATATTGCGCAGCGTCGACCTTGTTTCCATCCGGGTCGGAAAAGTACATGGAGGAGACGATCTTCTCATGCAAAACAATCTCGTGGTATTCACCACCATTCCAGAACTCCTGCCCATCTGGCCCTCTCATGCAGCAGAGAAATTTTCCTCCGACCCGAAAATCTATCTTGCAGAAAGGCGCAGTAAAACCCTTCGGCCCCCACCATTGCATCACGTATTTCGGGTCTGTCCACGCCTTCCAAACCAATTCGCGTGGAGCATCGAAAACTCTTGTGACAACCATCCGCTCTGTCTCGTTAACCGTGTTTTGCGTCATCTCTGACCTCCGTTTTTTTTCATTTGATTCACAACCGCATCCAGCTTGTCGAAACTCTCTTCCCAGAAGCGGCGATAATAAGCCGCCCAGTCGCTGACTGTCTTTATCGCCTCTGGCCTAAGCCTGCACACACTCTCTCGTCCACGCTTCGTCTTGATCACAATCCGCGCCCGCACCAGGTAGGCAATATGTTTTGAAATCATCTGCTGCGAGAGTGCAAACGGTTCCGTCAATCTATGCACAGAGGCAGGACCATGTGAGAGTCGTTCGATCATCCCCCGCCGGGTTGGATCAGACAAAGCAGCAAATGTTGTACCCAATTTATCCACAACCCTATGGTTGTGTATTTGTCTGTCAATGTCAAGTGTGAATTTTGCGATTCCTGATTTCTGTTCCCTAATCTCTGATCTCTGATCCCTGACACCTGCGCTAATTTATACTTCCCCATGAGCGGCGTCATCGCACTTGGGTGCGTGGTTTAAGAAATAGGCTTCCTCGTGCAATAACTCATTAACCTGACGATTAAAGTGCGTACCGCAACCTGCGCAAGGAGCGCGAGGCGGCAGGGTTGAGGCGCTGGCATCAGGGGCCGGGGGAATGCAGATTGACCCTGGAACGTGTTCTGGATGTATCACGCGGCACTCGGAAACAACCCACCGAAACGGGGCAATACCGATTCACGGGAATGGAGCGGGAAGCGAGTTGGCTGGTTGGCGGGCCGCGTCGTCCTCGGCGGTTCCTCGCCCGCCTGAGTCTACCATCCGAGAGAGTCGTCGATCCTGGACAACCCCCTCCCTTGACCCGCTGCACAACCGGCCTTACAATCACCCGTATGCTGAGCCGAGTCCGTGCAGTCTGGCTGTCCGTTCTCATTGGAATTTGCTCATCAAACTACCTTTTCCCGCAGGATGGTGTTGTAAAGGACACGCCGCAAGTCACCGCCGCCGGCGTCACCTTCACCGCGCCCGGCGGATGGTCGGTTGCTGGTAATCCGTCTGCCATTTCGCTGCTGGCGCCCGAAGGCGATACTCACGTTGTCGTGCTCGACGAAAAGGCTGCCGGCGCTGCCGCTGCCACCGCTCAGGCTTGGGCCGCTTACAAGCCGGGTTTTGCCAGGCCTGTGAGAACCACGGAAGACATCCCGGATCGGGACGGATGGACCGGCGGCAAGCAGATCATCTATGAAACCTCCCCAAATGAACGAGCCGTCATGGCCGCCATCGCGCGCCGCGCCGGGGACAACTGGAGTGTCGTCCTTCTCGATGGCTCGGAGCCTACATTCGAAAAGCGCGGCTCTCAGATCGGTTTAGTCGTGGGTAGCCTTCGGCCCAAAGACTATCAGCGCGAGTCTTTCGCGGGACGAAAGCCGCTCCCTCTCACCAGTGAACGGATCGAAACGCTCCGCAGCTTCGTCGAAACATCGATGAAAAAACTCGATGTGCCCGGCGCCGGATTTGCCCTCATCGATCAGGGCAAAGTGGTTTACGAAGGCGGCATTGGAGTGAAGGAACTGGACAAGCCGGATCGCGTCGACGCCAATACGCTGTTCATGGCCGCCTCGAACACCAAAGGCATGACCACCCTGCTGCTGGCGAAATTAGTCGATGAAAACAAGCTACAGTGGGACGAGCCGGTGACGAAGGTCTACCCCGATTTCAAACTCGCCGATGAGAACATCACTAAGCAAATCGAGATCAAGCACCTGATCTGCGCTTGCACCGGCATGCCCCGCCAGGACTTTGAATGGCTGTTCGAGTACAAGAAACTCAAGCCGGCCTCAACCTTCGCGCTCCTCAGCGGCATGCGGCCCACCAGTAAGTTCGGCGAGGTGTTTCAATACAGCAACCTGATGGCGTCCGCTGCGGGTTACATCGGGGCATCCGTCTATCAGCCCGCGGCGGAGCCAGGCGCAGCCTACGATCGCGCAATGGAGCGCGAGATCTTCAAACCCCTGCAGATGAACAACACCACCTTCGATATGGAGAAGGCTCAGCACGGCAATTTCGCTAATCCTCATGCCGACGACATCGACGGCCGCACCAGGCACATCAACATGGATCAAAACTATTCCGTGGTTCCGTTCCGGCCGGCGGGTGGCGTTTGGACGTCAGCGCACGACCTGGCGCAATATGCCCTCTTGGAACTGCGGCGCGGGAAGCTCCCCAACGGCCGGCAATTCGTTTCCGAGGAGAACCTCTTGATGCGCCGCAAACCGCAGATTCCGGTCGGCGAGGACCAGATCTATGGAATGGGTCTTGAGGTCAATACCCATTGGGGTGTTCCGATTGTTCACCACGGCGGAAGTCTGTTCGGATACAAGAGCGACTGGATGATACTGCCCGACGCCGGTATTGGAGCTGTACTCCTCACGAACTCCGATAAGGGCGTCTATATACTGAATCCTCTAATGCGCCGCTTGTTGGAAGTCGTGTACGACGGCAAGCCCGAGGCTGTTGCTTCGGTCGATACCGCGGCGGCGAATTACCGCAGCACTGTGGCTAAAGAACGCGCACGCTTAACCTTCCCGGCCGCCGAGGAGGAAGCCTCCAAGTTAGCCCCGCACTATGTCAATGCCGAACTTGGCAACATCAACGTGAAGAAATCGGGCGCTGATACCATTTTTGTCTGGGACGGCGGCGAAAGCCACATGGCAACCCGAAAGAACGATGACGGTACGATCTCGCTCATCAACGCGGACCCGCCGCTTAGTGGTTTTGAGTTTGTTAGAAGCGAAAAAAACGGCAAACGCGCCATCATTGTGCGCGACGCGCAACACGAATACGTCTTCCTCGAGTCGAGTAACTTGACCCAGCTAACTCAGCAACCACAACGGTAGACACGCCCGGCTTACCGGTCGCTACATCCGGACAAGGCTCAACGCTCCTTTCCAGATTGCGGACGGATAATGCGCCACTCTTCCATTGGCGTCGGCGGCCGTCCGTAATCCGCTCTCTGGAAGAGTAGCCGGCGATTCGGCCCGAGCGCCATTCGATGCACCTCTGCGAGTAGCGCTTTACACGGCCCTCTGGACGCGTGAGCCCGTCTCACAAAGGGCCCTCTTGGGAGGACTCTCACGGCATGAACGTCAGAGTGGCAGGCGTTGCGTTGACTGTCAGGGCTGCATTCGGTTGCCCTTCAAAGTTTGACGTTGCCTCCATTAAACCAAACAATTCCGACGACCGTTGCGCTGATTCCTCAGAGTAAAATCGTACTTCTTATTGCACCCCACTTGCGTGGTAGTTCGGAAAAGCCGGACGGTGTAGCTTCGACGGTGGATTCCTCTTTAATTCTTCCAATACGATTTCAACTGCCTTTTCCAGTTGCGGGTCGTGACCCTTGCGTACCAAGGCCGGATCTTGCTCGACCTCGAAATCCGGCGGTATGCCAATATTCTCAACTTCCCACTCGCCAGTAAGTGGATTGTAGATACCGGAGCTCGGCGCACCCAAAAAGCCGCCATCCATTAGACCTGGCCCACCCGCCATTCCGACGAGTCCGCCCCAGGTTCGTGTTCCGACGAGTTTGCCGACACCGGCCCGCTTGAAGTACCACGGCATGGCGTCGCCCCCTGAGCCCGCATGCTCATTAATGATCATGACCTTGGGGCCGAAAATGCCTTGAGGCTGGATCAACGGATCTCCTACGCGATTTGAAGCGGCGCTAAGCACCCTGCGGTTTAAGATTTCAGCGATGTCCGTAGCAAGCAGACCGCCACCGTTGAAGCGCTCATCGACTATGGCAGCGTCCTTTCCGATCTGCGCATAGAAATAGCGATTGAACGCCGTCAGCCCACCGTTGGCGGTATCGGGCATGTAGATATAGGCAGCTCTTCCACCGGTCATCTGATCCACTTTGCGCCGGTTGTACTCAATCCACGCCAGATTGCGCAGCCCGGTTTCATTGGCAACCGGTACTACGGTGACCTCCCGCGCTCCTGTGCCGTTCGCATCCGGCCCAACGCGCAGCACGACCGTTTTGTCAGCCAATTCCTCAAAAAAGCTGTGGACGTTTTCCGTCGTTTGAACGTCGCGGCCGTTCACCGAAAGAAGATACTCCCCGGCTCTCACATTTACGCCCGGCTGGGTGAGCGGAGCGCGAAGCTCCGGATTCCAGTTCTCGCCGCCATAAACGTGCGCGAAACGATAGCGGCCATTGACAACCTCGTAATCCGCCCCCAGCAATCCGGTCTGCGTGTGCTTTACTTCCGGAAGATCTCCACCGCCCGTTCCCATGTGGCTAACCGTAATGTTACCGAGCATCTCCTGGAACAGGTAAGTAAGATCGCTTCGGGAGGCGACTCCGCGAAGATAGGGCTCATATTTCTTTTCGGCGGCTTTCAAATCGAGACCATGCAGATTGCGATCGTAAAACCAGTCGCGCTCTGTATGCCAGGCTTCGCGGTACATCTGCTTCCACTCCTGGACCGGATCGACACGAACTTCGATGTTGGCCGTCTTCAACGTTGTCGGTTTAGGTCCTCCGGGAGATGGAGCCGCTGTTTCAGGACCGTCCGTGGGACCGCTTGGCATCGGCCGCAGAGCTGCGATGATCCAGTTGTCTTCCTGCCGATAGAGGGCTTTCTCACCAGCGAACGACATCGTGAAATTCCGAATTCCTGAAAGCGGAACGTCACTCTTACGCGATTTCAGGTCATAGCGATGGACTGACATGGCTGGAGGGCCGGGAGGACCAACCGCGCCGGATACCGCAGCCGGCGCTAACTCCAAGGCGAGTAGCGTTCCCGCCTTTCCCACCTGAAGCCCGGCGTAGCGCCGGGGTGGCATGGGCACCGCCAGAGTGCGCTGATCGATCCCGTCAAGATCAACTTTAACGTCTGGTACGCTTGGCTTTGCTTTCGCCGCGTCAGGGTTTGCGGTGTCGGGCTTGGGCGGTTCGGATTTGGCCTCATTCGCGGCCTTCTCCTCATCGCTTTCCGGAGCAAATGGTGAAGGCTGCGATTTGTCCAGCACAATCAGATAAATCGAGCTGGTTGCATTGCGGCTGATGGCATGAACATCGAGTCCGAGGCTTTCACCTGCATTTGTGCTGGCGGTGAAGTACAGATATTTTCCATCCTTATCGAACACGGGGTTATCGGCATCGCTCATTCCGTCGGTGACTTGAGTTGACTTGCCCTCGCTAAGCGAGTACAGATGAATGGCACTCAGGTCGTTTTGCAAGACCTTGGAATAAGCGAGCCACTTGCTGTCCGGCGACCAGGCGCCCGCGATATCGCCGCTGCGCATTTGATAGGTGTCCTGATCGACTTTCATCTGCTTCTTTGTGTTCAGATCGATGCACCAGAGCCTTTGGAAACTATCGACCAGCGCGATCTTCTTGCTGTCCGGTGAAAATCTCGGTGAGCGATAGAATCCCGGCTTCAACTCGATCTTGATCACTTCGCCCTCACCTGTCTGCAGTGAAATATGGAGCGCGTACTCTCCCGATTCGTCGGAAAGGTAAGCGATGCTCTGTCCGTCCGGAGACCACTGTGGTTCACGCTCCATCACTGCCGGGGTATTGGTCAGATTGCGCGGATCGCCTTTTTCCGCCGGGACCGTGATAATGTCGCCTCGCGCCGCAAAAACAGCCCGAGCTCCATTCGGTGAGACCGCTGGACTCCCCAACTTTTGTGCAACATTTACGAACTTGGGCCGCAGTTCCGGGAAATCGCCTCGTACGCGAATCGGAACCGCCTTCGTCTTCCCCGATTTCAGGTCATACAGGAAGATCCCGCCGAACTGTTCATATACGATCGCATCCGGCCCGAGTGAGGCGGATTTGAAATCCAGGCCCGTGTTTGGAATTGCCTCCCGGACGACCTGTGACTTGGTGTCATATGAAAACAGCGTGACGGGTCCGTTCCGGTCCGAAAGGAAATAAACCCTGTCGCCAGCCCACATGGGATTGAAGTCGTTCGAGTTTGTTCGCGGTATCTTGGTGATGCTGCTATCGGCCATGCGCGCAAGCCAAATGCGCGATGTCTGCCCTCCGCGATATTTCTTCCATATGACGAATGCCTTGCCGATCGGCTCATAAGCGATCGACTGGCCGTCGGGGGACATCGACGCCTCGTACCCGCTGGGGAAGGGCAACTTTTCCTCAACTCCTCCTTCGACCGGGACCGTGAACATCTCGGCGAATCGTGAATAGGCAGTTCGGGGGGAGCTGAAGATAATTCGCCTACCGTCCGGCGTCCAGCCCAAAACGCGATCAGGCGCTGGGTGCCAGGTCAATCTTTTTGGGATACCTCCGGATGCAGGCACGACGAAGACGTCCACGTTTCCGTCATATTCGCCTGTGAATGCGATCAGCTTTCCATCCGGCGAAAATGCCGGATCGCTTTCGATTCCAATGCCGCTGGTGAGTCGAACGGCGTCGCCGCCTTCGCGGAACACACTCCACAGATCGCCCGCATATGCGAAGACAATATGGGTTCTGCTCAGGGTTGGTTTTTGAAGCAGTAGCGGCTCATCGTCGGCAGACGCTAATGCGGACAAAGCAAAAAGCCAGATCAACAGGCGCATAGGTCCTCTTTTCTTCTGTGAACTCAGCATACAGCAGCGTGATCATTGCAGGCGTGACCCGCCCTGTTTGCCGTGCTGCTCGGCGTCGCGCTTACCGCCAGACAAGACCGTCGGGTCACCGAGTGGTCGGACCTGGAAAGGCTCAAGCTTGTAAGAAAATTCGACAAATATTTACAGAGGCCAACTTGCCACTCGGCCATCGTTCTCCGGTGTATCCATCGCCGGTATTCAGCGGGAATGTTTGGCGAGGCGCATCGAGCCCGGCTAAATCCGAGGCATCTGAAGAGAGCTTGGAAACCATTGAAGGGACTGGCGGGGACGACGGGGCTCGAACCCGCGACCTCCGACGTGACAGGCCGGCGTTCTAACCAACTGAACTACGTCCCCGCGGGGTTTTGTCGGATATTTGGATGGTAACACGGCACAAGGGACGTAACCAAATTACCTGTGTTTGCTGGCGCTTACGGCAGATCTGGTAGATACCATCCAAATCCCAGGCTCCGTTACGGTTCGGTTTATGCGAGAATTTAAGCAAAGTTAAATTTCGTTAACGACGCGTCTCTTTCGGGAAGAGCGTGTCGGAAAGGCGCTGATGAGTTACACATCTGATACGCCGTTCGACAATATTGAAAGCTCGCATCAATACGTCTCCTTGCTCCACGACGCCATCGAGGAAGCGCGCCGTGAAGTCGATGAGGAGATCGCGTTTTCGACAGACGGAGACGCCGAACGCCGCAAAGAAGCCTTGCAGATCGTCGCCTACAATCTAGCTAAGCTATCCCTGCACATGAAAACCAGCGGGCGTCTTCTCAATGATCTGCGATCGCTCCGGCGTTTGCTGCTGGCCGAGCGCAAACCGGCCCAGGCTCAGGCAAAAGTCGTCGGGGTTTAGGCCGCGCAATGTGTCGATGAAGATTCCACGCAGAAGCTTCCTGGCAGCCGGCGTGGCGGCTCTGGCCGGGCGCGCTATAGCGCGTTCCCACGGACTGAAAATCGGGATCACAGACTGGAATCTGCACCTCAGCAGCAAAGTCGACGCTGTGGAAGCGGCAGCGCGATTGAGGTTCGATGGTGTGCAGGTGAGTCTGGGGCGAAAGCCTCTCGACGGCAAACTGCCGCTAGATGACAGGGTCGTTCAGCAGCAATATCTCACGGCCTCGAAAATCAACAAGATCCCGATCGATGGTACCTGCCTGGACATTCTCCATACGAATTATCTGAAAAACGATAAACTGGGAGCGAAATGGGTGGCGGACTCCATTCCGATCACAAAGAACCTGGAGGCCCGCGTGATCCTGCTGCCTTTCTTCGGGAAAGGCGCGCTCGCTACGCAACTGGAGATGGACTATGTAGGCGATGTGCTGCGGGAGATCGCGCCCGCGGCCGAAAAAGCCGGGGTCATCCTGGGATTGGAGGACACAATCTCCGCCGAGGACAACGTCCGCATTATGGAACGGAGCAAATCGCCGGCGGTACTGCCTACTACGATGTAGGCAACTCCACCCAGGGTGGTTTCGATGTAGTGAAAGAGATCCGCTGGCTGGGAAGGGAGCGGATCTGCCAGTTTCATCTCAAGGACAATCCGCACTACCTTGGGGAGGGTAAGATCGACTTTCCCCAGATTCTCAAGGCCATTGAGGACATCGGTTTTAAGGGTTTCGCCAACCTGGAGACCGACTCGCCCTCAAACGTCGTAGACGACGATTTGGCGCGGAATCTGCGCTTCGTGCGACGGCTGATGGCTGATACGATACACCACCCACGCCGGGTGTCAGTTTGGGGCGCTCAGGAATTTCCGTACCCAACGTGTACCTGATTTGGATTATCTTTTCTTCCGCCGCCAAGTGTGGAATGCCCATCTGAAGGGGCTTTCAGCAAATTTCGTATTGACATTAACAAATATTGAGATTATGATCTCTCTTCTCGTCAATTGAAGTTTAATAACAACTAAGCACCGGTGGTTCAGGGAGGGTTTCTCCGTATGTCCTTCGAAGTCGGTGATCGCGTGGTATACCCCAATCAGGGGGTTGGGCACCATCGAGAACATCAGCAGCCGGTCCTTTGGCGCCCAATTCGAAAAGTTCTATCTGTTGCGCCTGGTCTACAGCAGTATGACCGTGATGGTGCCGTTTTCCAACGTGAACACCATCGGGCTGCGAAAAGTCACGCGCAACGCCGAGATTACGCGGGTACTGGCATTTCTTTCGAGCGGAAGCTGCCAGTTTCCATTCGGACTGGAAATCGCGCTTTAAAGAGAATTCGGAAAAGATGCTGGGCGGCAGTCTTCTGAACGTAGCGGAAGTGCTGAAAGGTTTGCTGCTGCTGCAAATCGAAAAGCCGCTATCCTTCCGCGAGAAGAAGATGCTGGATCGAGCGCGCCACATGCTGGTGACGGAGCTAACCATGGCGCGGCGAATGCCTGAGTTGGAGGCCGTCTCTCTTTTGCAAAAGGCGCTTGGCGAAAGCCAATCTGACGTTGCCGCCCGTGTTGTAAAGAGCGCGGTATTTTCCGATCGGCGGCTGGTTGCGTGTCAGTGACGATCGAGTCGTTTACTATTCGGTTGCCATCACAATCCACTTTGTGTTACGGTCTATCCCTTGGCACCGCTTCCCGCGTGAGTCCTTTCTGGAGATCCCATGCTTCTGGGTCCGATCGTCTGGGTCCTGACGGTAGTCATCTGCTACTTTTTTTGGTCATTACTGGTGGTTTCCCCCTCCCGATCTCTCAGCACGGCCAGGCGTATGATGCGCAGTTCAATGCCACGCTGTGGGTGACGGGCATCATCTTCTTCCTGGCGCAGTTCGCGCTGGGGTACGTCATCTCAAGTTCCGGGATCGACGGCGGCACGGCGCAGCTATTCGCACGGCAACAACGTGCTGGAAGCCGTCTGGACCTCGGCCACGGCGCTGCTGTTTATTGGCCTGGTGCTCGCCGGGACGCGGATCTGGGCGGCCGTGCATTTCGACGAGGCGCCCGCCGACGCCATTGCAGATCGAAGTTCTGGCCAAACAGTTCGCCTGGGCCTTCCGCTACGCTGGTCCGGACGGCAAGTTCGGCCGCACCGATCTGAAACTGATCAATGACCAGGGCGGCAATCCGTTCGGCATCGACGATAAGGACCCGGCCGGCAAGGACGACATCACCAGCGCCTCGATCAAAGTTCCCGCCGGAAAGCCGATCCTGCTGATCCTGCAGTCCCGCGATGTGATTCACAACTTCTTCGTCCGGGAGCTGCGGCTTGAAGCAGGACATCGTCCCCGGCATGGAGATTCCGTTCCACTTTCAGGCAGACCAGATCGGCATCTACGAAGTTCCCTGCTCGGAATTGTGCGGGCTGGGGCATCATCAGATGCGAACCACGCTCGAAGTGATGACGCCAGAGAATTTCGAAAAATGGAAGCAGGAGCAGGCCGCAGCAGAAGTGAGACATACGTCGTCCATTCTGTCAGTGCATAATTCAGTAGGGGAGAGAGCATGTCCTCACCGATAGTTCATACGGCGCACGAGGCGCCCAAGGGCTTCATTCGCAGCTACATTTTTAGCCTCGACCACAAAGTGATCGGCATTCAGTATTACTTCCTGGCGCTGTTCTCGGTGTTCCTGGGGATGGGCCTTTCGGTGCTGATGCGGTTCCACATGGTCTATCCCGATGCCAAAGTAGCGTTGTTCGAGAAGCTCTGGCCCACGGGCGCGGCGGGCGGCATCATGACGCCCGAACTGTACCTCTCGCTGATGACCATGCACGGCACCATCATGGTGTTCTTCGTGCTGACCACGGCGCCGCAGAGCGGCTTCGGGAATTACTTCCTGCCGATTCAGATCGGCGCGGAGGACATGGCGTTTCCCGGTCCTGAACATGATGTCGTTCTGGACCACCTTCCTGGCGCTGGTGGTGATGGTGGCGGCGTTCTTCGTGCCAGGCGGCGCGCCGCTGTCGGGCTGGACGGCCTATCCGCCGCTGAGCGCCGTCGGGCCGCTCACCGGACCGGGCGAAGGGACTGGGCCAAACGCTGTGGATCATCAGCATCGCGATCTTCTGCGGCGCGTCGCTGATGGGCGCCATCAACTTCATCGCCACCACCATCGACCTGCGCTGCACGGGGCATGTCCATGATGCGGATGCCGCTCACCTGCTGGACCTGGTTCGTCACCGCGATCCTGGGACTGCTGGGTTTCGCCGTGCTGCTGGCCGCCGGCGTGCTGCTGCTGCTCGACCGCATCGCCGGCACCAGCTTCTTCCTGCCGGCGGGCCTGGTGGTCAGCGACCAGATTCTGAACCACAAAGGCGGTTCGCCGCTGCTCTGGCAGCACCTGTTCTGGTTCTTCGGACACCCCGAAGTCTACATCGCCATCCTTCCCGGCATGGGCGTGACTTCGCAATTGCTTTCGACGTTCTCGCGCAAGCCGATCTTCGGCTACCGCGCCATGGTCTACGCCATCCTGGGCATCGGCTTCCTGGGCTTCCTGGTCTGGGGCCACCACATGTTCATGAGCGGCATGAACCCTTATTCGGCCATGGCGTTCTCCATCCTGACCATGTCGCATCGGCGTGCCTTCGGCCATCAAGACTTTCAACTGGATCGGCACGCTCTGGGGCGGCAGAATCCGCTTCACCACGGCCATGCTGTTCGCGCTGGGATTCGTTTCGCTGTTCGTCACCGGCGGCATCAGCGGCATCTTCCTGGGCCAGCCGGCGCTCGATCTGTACTTCCACGACACCTATTTCGTGGTCGGCCACTTCCACATGATCATGGGCGTGGCGGCGATTTTCGGCATGTTCGCGCGGCACGTTCTACTGGTTCCCCAAAATGTTCGGGCCGCATGATGAACGAGACGCTGGGCAAGATCCACTTCTACCTGACGTTCATCGGCGTCTACGCCATCTTCACTCCCGATGCACTTTCTGGGCATTGCCGGCAATCCGCGGCGCTATGCGGATTTCACCGAACTTCGAGTTCCTGGGCAACCTGATGCCGGTGCACACAGTTCATGACGCTACGCCGCCTCTTCACGGCGGCCGCCCAGCTCATCTTCGTGATCAACCTGTTCTGGAGCATGAAGAAGGGCGCCAAGGCGCCGACGAATCCCTGGGATGCGACCACGCTCGAATGGACCGTCCCTTCGCCGCCGCCGTTCGATAATTTCGCCGGCATGCACCCGGTGGTGAACCATGGTCCGTATGAGTACAGTGTGCCGGGCGCGCCCAAGGATTACATCATGCAGACGGACCCGGCTTGATGCAGCGGCGCGACTACACGGCATCGATAATTAGAATATGCCTGGATCGATCACAACACGACATTATTGGCGGGCGCGGCGCTCCCCCGCCGTCGACGGCGGATTTTGGCGGCGGGTGATGGCGATCCGGCGGACGCGGCGCGTCACGCCGCGCCTCCATCACCGGGTCTGTTGGTTCTGCTGGCCGCCAGCACCATGTTGTTTGCCGCGTTCACCAGCGCTTTCTTCGTGCGCCGCGGGCTGTCCAATGATTGGATGGACACGCCGCTGCCGCATATCCTGTGGGTCAACACGGCCGTGCTGCTGGCTTCCAGTCTCGCGCTCGAGCTGGCGCGGCGCGCTCTGCGGTCCGGCCGCCGGGCGGCGTTTAACCGATATTGGACCGCCGCAACGTTTCTGGGCGTTCTGTTTCTGTGCGGCCAGTACGCTGGCGTGGCGGCAATTGAAGGACGCGGGCATCTATCTCGCCACCAACCCGTCAAGCTCGTTCTTCTTCCTGCTGACCGCGTGCACGCCGTTCACCTGCTGGGCGGGATATCGGCGCTGGGCTACGTCGACGTGCAGGCTCTGCTGCTGCAGGCTGGGGCCAGGCAAGCGCACCGCGATCGACGTGAGCGCGCTATTTCTGGCATTTTCTGGATGCCATCTGGATCTACCTGATGGCTCTATTTTTCGTTTGGGGGTAACGAAATGAATGTCCGAAGCCAAAGCCGCCGCTATGGACTCGGTCTGGCATGGCGGCGGATCTCCCTACGCGGTCGACTCGAAGAAGTTCGGGATGTGGCTGTTCATCATTTCGGACGCGCTCACGTTCTCGGCGCTGCTGGTCGCCTACACCTACGTGCCGGCTCGCCACCCCGGACTGGCCCAAGCCGTTCCATTTCTCGCCCAGCATTATCTTTTCCAGCGTCATGACGTTCTGCCTGCTCTCCAGCAGCTTGACCATGGTGATGGCGGTCCACTCCATGAATCACGGCAACCGCAAAGCCACCGTGGCGTGGATTCTGGCGACCATGGGCGGCGGCTTGGCCTTCGTCGTCCTGCACATGACCGAATGGCTGAACCTGATCAACAACGAGCACGTCACGCCATCCGACAACGACTGGGGCGTGCCGCTTTTCGGCGGCACTTTCTTCGCGCTCACCGGACTGCACATGACGCACGTGATCATCGGAGTGATCTATCTCGGAATTATCGCGTTCGCCAGTGGGCCGCGGCAAATTCAAGGACGAGGACGTGGAGGTCAGCGGCCTGTACTGGCATTTCGTCGACCTGGTGTGGATGTTCATCTTCCCGCTGGTGTATTTGATGTCGGCTAAGATATAGGAGCGATTCATGAGCGATCATTCCGAAGCAGTAGAGCATGTTGGCGGAACGTACCATGACGTTCGCCTACGTCTGGATCGCGCTGCTGGTAATGACCGGCATCGAAGTTTTTCTGGCCTACGAGCAGGTGCCCACGTTGATCATGCTGACCGCCCTGCTGGGCCTTTCCGTTATCAAGGCGGCGCTGATCATCGCGTACTTCATGCACCTGAAGTTCGAGAAATTGAGCCTGTTCCTGACGCTGTTTCCGATGCTGGTGCTGTGTATCATCCTGATGCTGCTGATTTTCATGCCCGATTCCATGCGGTCTCTGAACATGAGGATGGTTCAATGAGGCGGGCGCTGGCCATCGCGCTCGTGGCGGCATCGAGCGCGTTCGGACAATGCGTCATGTGTTTTCGCACGGCCGCGGCCCAGGAGGCCGAGCGCGCGCGCGTGATGAATCTCGGAATCATCATCATGCTGATCCCGCCCATCCTCATCCTGGCGGGATTTATACTGTTGTGTTATAAACGCCGCCAGACTTATGCGGTCGGGGATCCAGCCGAAAACCTCGTGGCTGAGCCTGAACTCACCGCGGTGTTGTCAGGCGACCGGCAATAGACCTCAGTACCGAGACATAATAGGCGGAGGGACCGTCCGCATGAAGCGTAGGCATTTCTTACCGTTGCTCGCCGCACCCTTGTTCCCGCCCAGCGGCCAGAGTGCACCAGATCATCCGTTCGATTGGCCGCAATGGCGCGGGCCGGACCGGTCCGGGGTCTCGCGCGAGACTGGATTGCTGGCGGCTTGGCCGGCCAGCGGACCAAAGGCGGTATGGACGATATCCAGTCTCGGCGAAGGCTATGGCTGTTTGGCGATCAGGGGCGACCGCATCTATGTACAGGGCGTGCAAAGTGGCAGCAGCTCTGTATTCTGCTTGAATCGCCGCGATGGCAAAACCGTGTGGACTACGGCACTCGCCGCAAGAGTCGAACAGGATCGGGGAAGCGGCCCCAGAGGCACGCCCACGCTGGACGGCGACCAACTCTACGCACTGGCAGAGAACGGCGAACTGGCCTGTCTGCGGGCGCAGGATGGCACGAAGGTCTGGCGCCGCAACATACTTCAGGATTTCGACGGCCGCAATCCTATGTGGCTCGTCAGTGAGTCACCCCTGATTGACGGAGACCACCTCATTGTGACGCCGGGCGGTCCGAACGCCTGCATCGTCGCGCTTGACAAAATGACGGGTAAGAATGTTTGGGCCAGCCAGGATCTCAGTGACGGCGCGGGTTATTCCTCCTGCATAATCGCCGACGTCAGCGGCGTGCGAACGATTATGGCGCTGACCGGGCGGGCGGGAGTAGGGGTCCGGGCCGGCGACGGGAAACCGATGTGGCATTACGATAAGGTGGCCAACCGCACGGCCAACGTCGCCACTCCGGTTTATCACGACAACAAGGTTTTTTACACCTCGGCGTATGGGACCGGCGGCGCCCTGCTCGGGCTCACCGCGCAAAATGGCATGGTCAAGGCGGACGAAGTCTATTTCACCCGTGACATGCAGAACCATCATGGCGGCGTAGTGCTCTTGAACGGCTATCTGTATGGATATTCAAACGCGATCCTGACGTGCATGGAGTTCACAACCGGTCGCGTGGCCTGGAAAGATCGCAGCGTCGGCAAGGGCAGCCTCACCATCGCCGACGGGCATTTGTTCTTGCTCAGCGAGGGTAACGTCGCCGGCCTGGCGGAAGCGACTCCGCAGAGTTATAACGAAAAAGGGCGGTTCTCTATCCCCGATCAAGGATGGCCAAGCTGGGCGCACCCGGTGGTGTGTGGCGGCGAGCTTTACCTGAGGAATCAAGCGTGGCTGGCGTGCTACGGCGTCAAGGCATGAAGGAGTGTGCTCATTGCCCTTCGGTGGAAGGCGGTACCAGACCCTTGATCCGCAGGTAAGTCACCAGGTTGCCGTAATGCGACTCGTCGTGGACCGTGTTCACCCAAAGCATACGCAGCTTGGTATGCTCGGTTGCTCCCACTTTGATCATTTCCACCGCCGCGGCGTCCGTGAGACCGTCGTAGGCCGCGTCACAATAGGCGAAAGATTCACGGAGGGCAACCAGAAGATCGGCCTTCGAGGTTTTCGTCTTCTCGATGTCTACCGCTTTTTGCTCGCCCCTCACAGCACTACAGAAGATATATTGTTCCTCCGCCACGTGGCCTAGAATCTGTCCGAACGTGCGGACCCTCGGAGCCGGCTTGAACCCGTAGTTTTCCTCAGGCATCTTCTCCGCGGACCGAAGAATGTTGCTCTTGACCGAAGTGTAAACTTGCCTGGCCTCTGTACTGAGCAGGTTGGCGCGTTGCGCGATCGAGGCGCCAACCAACACGAACGTTACTGCCACAGTTTTCATGGTGGGTTACTTGTAGGCTGCCAGAATATTCGACGTATCCAGCACAACTTTGGTAGGCACCTGCGGCAGCGTCACCGTAAATGGCACAGGCGAGCTGGACGTGCGTACCCACTTTACCTGGCGTGTCCGCCCGCATTCAATCTCCACCGGCACTTGCACGCTGAACTCGGAATCCACGTCACTTTGTGAAATCGTGCCGGTGAGTTTCACGGCGGGGGGACGGCCGTGGGCCGCATAGCTCAATTTGAGTGCCGGTATGCCGGTACCATAGACCCACTGGTCGAAAAATGACTCGAGTTTTGCGTCCGGTGACTTGGGCGGCAAAAATCCGGCGGCGAACTCGCGGAACTCTTCCGTAGAGATGTTTTTCCATTCGTAGCGCCGCCGCAATTCAGACAGCATGGCGACGAAACGTTCTTCGCCCATCAGCGAGCGCAGCATATGCATGATCCAGGAACCTTTTCCGTAGGTGATGTTGGTATACGCCGTTGGGGAGTGCGAACTTTCCAGCCGCCGCCCTAGCACGATCGGCCCGGCGGATTCTACCGTTTTCCCATTCTGGTTTATGGACAGAAGCTGGTTCCGGTAATTCTCCAGCGCGGCGCCCATCAGGCTCGCGCCGCTGTGCTTCTCCAGATACAACAGCGCGGAGTAATTGGCCAGAGACTCCATTAGCCATTCATCGTGATAACCATCCGTGGTCACAATGTTGCCCCACCACTGATGCGCGGTTTCATGGGCCTGCAAAAGATCGGTGAAGAAGCTCTGCACTTGAGGATCGAGGGTGGTCAGAGCCTCGTGCTGACGTTGGAGGTAAGACCTTGTCGACAGATACAGCAATCCTGGAAATCCTTGCCCGAAAGCTCCGGGAATCGGTGAAACTTCAAGGGTCTTGAGGGGCGGGGGGCCAAATCGCGCAGCCATGAATTCGAAAGCGGATGCGACCTCGGAGGCCAGCTCTTCCAGGCGCGCGCCTGGGCTGGGAGCGGGCTGCAGCGGAGTACTGATCGCGCCCGGACGCCGCCCCACGCGAGGACCGGTCATCAGGGCATGCGGCTTCGTTTGCAAGGCCGCTTCGATGGCGCGATTCGCGCATACCTCGATGGTGTAGGGCTTCTGCTCCACTCGCGCACGCTCATACACGCCGAGGTTGAAGCCCGCAAAACGAATCGGCACACCGATTACGCGCCGCGTGATGCGCACGTCACCCTCTATCTTGTCGGAAACCACGTCACCGGGCGCGACCAGATCGAGATCTTTGGGATAGCTGAACCTGAGATCGAACTTCGCAAACTGCATTCCGGAGTTGGGATACCAGCTCCCGCGAGCGCCTACGAAGTAAACCTGATTCCCCGCATCTTCGACAACCTCGCCTTCGTGATGAAACTCTACGTCGTAATCGTGTCCGGCCTGGAGCGGTTGCGCGGCAATCAGGAGAAAAAGATTGCTTCCGTCGTTGCGTATGAGGTTCGAGCGCAAGGAATCGGTTTGGACCACTTCCGCGGCTGCCCCGTCAATCGTGGCCGACGACACACGCATCCGGCTCGTGATATCGAACGGCAGCACGCACTCGCCGGACGCCGCCACCGAGACTTTCACTTTGGTGGTGACACGAAGGTTCAGGCTGGGATCGAGCGCGGCGTCGATGCGATAGTCCCTTAGCGCGACCTCCGGACCCGGAAATTTTCGCACGCCCTTGCGGTAGGGACTGGATTCGAAACTCGTCCATATATCGAAGAACGAGACGCCATTTCTGGAGGTCAGCTGGCCGACTGCGATTTGTTCGAACGCGCGTGGCTCGTAAATCACGTCGAAGGTGCCCAGCTTCTTGCCGCTCACCGCGGCAATGAGGCAGCCGTCGTGTCGGTGTATCGGTGAAAGCAGGTCAAGCAATAGCCGTTCTTCAAAGGTTGTGGCTAAATTGCGAACGACTGAGCTCCATTGTTCCGACATGACTGCGCCCATTTCAGGGCTGTGCTTGTTAAATGTGCTGGCCCGGATCTGCTGCATTAACCCGTCATACGTGTTGTCGGCGAACAGAAGCACCGCAGCGTTAATGTGTTCGTCCAGGTTAGGGGTGCCTGTATATATGGCAAGCGACTGCCGCTCGCTGCGGATCGGAGGTAGCAACAGAAGCTCGGCGTCTCCGGCTTCGACCTCGTCGGTATAAACGGCGGTCGTATGAATCCCGTTGATGGGCTTTCCAAAAATGATATAGCCGTCAGTGAAATAAAGATGAATGTCGTCTTTGTTCAGCTGGACGTCGCGAACGCGGTAACACTCCGTGGAATCCAGTTCCACTTCGCGTACCTCTCGCGCCACCTCCGCGCCGCCTGTGACTGCATACGCGAGGATTGGGACGAAAAGAATGGCGAGCAGCCGCATGACCACAGATTTCAGTATAGAAGCACAGGGACTGGCTCCGGCATTGCGCACGGGTGTGAAACCCGCCTCGAGCGTGATGCGCGCGTTTTTAACGCTTTAACGGTTTCCTGACCTCGCGGCCGGGAGCGAAGCGTTCCGTCTGGTCGGATACGTTCAATATCGGGGTAATGTGCCTCGCGTCCATACTGGGGAGGAATAACACTGGCGTCGTAAGGTCGAGCAAGCGGTTAAGGAGCTAAGCGGAGGTTACGGGGACAGTTTGGCGAACATCGCACTAACGATGTATGCAACAGACAATCACCATCGCAACCTTGCATTTCTGCGTGCTAAACTCGGCGCCTCTGCGCCTCGGCGGTGATCTGTTTATCGATGGTCATTCGCTTCCACAAATAGTAGACCGGGATGCCGCTCGCGATGATCAGGAACGCGACAGTGGAAGGTCCGGGTTGGGTAATCCAGGTGTTGATGACGAACCACAGGGCCACGGCGGTGAATAGCCAGGGCGTGACGGGATAGCCCCACATGCGGTAAGGGCGCGGGCGGTCGGGATATTTGCGGCGGAGGATCGTCACTCCGGCGACGGTGAGTCCATAAAAGAACCACGCGGCGATCATGGCATACGGAATCAGAGTCTCGAAGGAGCCGGTCAGCACGAGCAATGACGTCCACACCGCCTGCGCCACGATGGCGACGGACATGGTTTGATATCGCGGGTGAAGGACGGCGAGTTTTTCGAACATCAGGCCGTCACGAGCCATGGCATAGCAGAGGCGCGGCGCGACCATGATGAAGCCGTTCATAGCTCCGGCAATGGAGAGCATGATGGTAAGAGTGAGGACCATGCCGCCTGCCGGGCCGAGAGTTCGAGCGGCAACGGCTGCAGCGGTATTGTCGGTGGTGGCGATTATGGCGACAGGCAGGACACGCAGATATGCGACGTTGGCGAGAACGTAGATCGCGACGATAGCCGCGAGACCCAGACCCAGGCCGAGCGGAATGTTGCGGCTGGGATTTCGAATTTCGCCTGCCATGTAACTGACGCAGGGCCAACCGTCGTAACAGAGAACGATCGCGACCATCGCGATGCCCACGGCGCTTAAGGAAAAACTACCGGGCGGCACCGACCAATCGATGGCCACGGCGCCGCGGCCGGCAAGAAATGCGCTGCCTATGATGACGGCGAGGCCCAATACCTTGAGCACGGTGAGCGTTTTCTGTGCCGCTGCGCCCAGACGGATCCCGCGATAGTTGATCAGCGACAGCGCCGCTATCAACACCAGCGCGATGAGTTTCGATTGGATCGGGCTTACCGGAATGAAGTAACGGAGCGCAATGGAGAAGTTGACCGCGAGCCACGCGATGGCCGCCCACATTACTACGAGCGTGAAGGTCCAGCCGCAGAGGAACCCGGCCAGCGGGCCGTAGCACTCGGACAAGTAGACGTAGTGGCCGCCGGTCTCGGGCATCATGGCGCCCATCTCGGCATAAGCCAGAGCGCCGAAGAAGCACACCACGCCGCTAACGATCCAGACCGCGAGAATCAGGGGCGGCGACGGCAACGCCTGCGCGACCAGACGCGGCACCAGGAAGATTCCCGCGCCGATGACGATGCCCACAATGACGGCGGCGGCATCGAGCAGGCCGAGAGCACGCGGCAATACTGTGACTTCTGGTGCCGTGCGGACGGTGCTCATCTGGTTTAAGGTAGCACCGTGGCAGAAGCGGCAATTGAGAACTAGCGCCCATCCGCCAGAATGAGCCAGGCGGCGATGGCGCTGAGCTTTTGATCCTGCGTCCAAGGCGGCCCGATGCCTTTGCCCAGCTCAGTGGCGCGGCGCTCGACTTCGGCAACAGGGATGTGTAGTGCGGTGGCGGCCTGGTCGACGAGCTCGCGTTCTTTGACACCCGAAAACTTCAGGCCGACGGACAGGCAGGCATGCTTGAGCGCATTTCGGAAAAACTCGCCCTCGGCAGTGTGGATGAGCGGATGCGCCGAAAGAATCTTGGCCAGGTCTCCGGTGGGCCTGCCGGAACCCATCAAAACGCAACTTCCGGCGACACGAAGTCCCAACGCGGACATTTCCGCAACGGCGTCCCGAACCGCCGCCTCGGCCAGGGTGCGCGTGGAATCGGTACAGCGCTGAATGTGGGATTCGGCATCTTCGAACTTCATGGGTTCGGCGGCGTGGAACGGCTGTTTCGATCCGGAGATGCCGGGATCCGCGATCACCAGACGCCGTCGCAGAATCACGGCAGGCGCCGCGGTTGTGCCGGTGAGCGCGACCATGGCGGCCCAGCCGGAGTGTGCGCGGAATCCGAGAGCAGCGCGCTTCAGCACGGGAATGCCTGCATGGGCGCTTTCGGATCGAAACGCGGGATGTAGCGGCCGTCGACGTCAGTGAAGCCATATTCCTTGGCTAAATCGCTCGCCCAGAGCAGTTGTCCGGTCTTTTTGAGCGCTCCGGGATCGGCGGCCAAAGCCGCGGCCGCGCGTCCGATATATTCCGGAGTTTCGCTGAGATCGAAGCGGAACTGTTTCTTGCGGACCGCGCTGTTCATGTGGATCAGCACGCGCTCAGTACGCATGAAGCCGGGATTCAGGCCTACGACAGCGATCTTGGATTTCTTGGCGGCGAGGCTCAGGTCCATCACGAGGCGGTTGATGAACTCGTGGCTGAGATCGTGGAGAATTTGCCCGCGATGAGCCGAGGTGTCGGGATGCAGGTTATCAGTCACGTGAATGATCAGTCCGCCGCCGTGCCTGGTCATGATCCTGGCTGCATGCACACTGGTGAGCCAGTAGACGCTTATGGTCTCCATGGTCTCATGCCAGATCGCCGCGTCCAGCTCCCAGAAACGCTTGTGCCAGACAGCCATAAAATTGGCGCTCCATGCGGAGTTAGCGAGAACGTCCAGGCGGCCATGATCTTTCTCGACCCGGCTGAACAACGCGGCTACCAGCTTTTCGTCGCTCAGGTCGGCGCGAATCGAGATGCCTTTGCCGCCCCGGGCCGTGACCTCTTCGGCCGTATCCTCGACGGTGCCCGGAGCGCCGTCAGCGGGCTTGGGGCCTTTGCGCGACGTCCGTGCCGCCACATAAACGGTGGCCCCTGCCTCACCCAGCGCTAGCGCAATGCCGCGTCCGGCGCCGCGGCTGGATCCGGCGACGATCGCGATTTTACCTTTTAGAGGCTTCATGCTGGGAGTGTAAACGGCCATTCATGACATCTGCTGTCATGTTTCCCTCACATATGTGATTGGCGAGCACGGTTTCCATTCACCGATCGTGCGCGTTCGCAGGATTTTGGCGAACGGTCACCGGTTTGCTCGGATGGGAGCCATGCATAGATTTGTGTTTGCTCTACTGCCTCTGCTTGCCTGTCTGCCGCTCGGAGCACAAGACGCCGAGGCGCAAAGAAGTTCGCCGGCACGTGGGACGCGAAGTTTAAGGACAAGGTGATTTGCACCATCCGGGTAAAGGCCGGCGAGCAAATCTCCGGAGAGAGGGCCGACTGCAGTATCAGCATCGACGGAAACGGTGACTTGCAGGAGCCCGAGTCTACCGATCATGCGGGCAAGGCCGATCCGATGCTCAACCCGAAACTGCAAGGCGATACCCTGAGTTTCGAGAATAAGGATGGTGATGACGTCCTGAAATTCGAAATGAAGCTGGTGGGCGAGGGGAAGGCGGAGCTTCGAATTCTGGAGGCTCCCATGCCGGTCAAGCCGATTCGCTTCGAACGAAAGTAGCAGACTCCCGGTGTCGCATTTCGCTGGTACAGTTTCTCTATGCGGGCTGACCGGCTGCTTTCCATCCTGCTGTTACTCCAGATCCACCGGCGGGTGACGGCGCGCGAACTTGCGAAGCGTTTGGAAGTCTCCGAGCGCACGATCTTGCGCGATATGGATGCGCTGAGCGGCACCGGCGTGCCGGTAATGGCGGAGCGCGGCGCGGGCGGCGGCTGGAGCCTGCTGGACAACTACCAGACCAAACTCACGGGGCTGAGCGCCGCGGAGATTCAGTCGCTGTTCCTGGCAAGGCCTCCACGATTGATGGCGGATCTCGGACTGAAGCAGGAAGCCGAAGCGGCTCTCATCAAGCTACAGGCTTCGCTGCCGGCGGGCGCCCGTGACGAAGCGGAGTTTGCGCGCGGACGTATCCTGATCGATTCACGAGGCTGGCGCGACTCCGCGGAATCGGCCGTCTGTTTGCCGGTGCTGCTGGATGCCCTGTGGCGCAGCCGCCGAGTGCGCTTTCGCTATAGCCGCGTGCTTGGTGAAGTGAGCGACAGGTGCGGCGATCCGCTGGAGCTGGTGGCCAAGGGAAGTGTATGGTACCTGGTGGCGAGCGTCCACGGAGAACCGCGGACCTATCGTGTATCGCGGATTTCCGAAGCGCAGATTCTCGACGAGCCGAGTATGCGGCCGGCGGAGTTCGATCTCACGGTCTATTGGGACCGGTCGGCGGCCGAGTTCCGCGAGAAGCTCCCTAGATACTATGCAACCTTTCTGGCGAGCCCGGCGGTGATGCGATGGGTGCGGTATCGCGGCTGGCGTCTCGAAGAAGAAGTGCCGGAAGGCGATCGGGTCCGCGTGCGCTTGCGTTTTGACGTCGAGCAAGAGGCCGTGCAGTTCGCGTTGAGTTTCGGCGGCGACGTCGAGGTCATTGAGCCGTGCGAGCTGCGAACCAAAGTCCTGGCTGGCGCGCTTGCGATTGCGGCGAGATATCAAGCCCTGGTCTGAATCCAGAACAGTGGGGCGGGAAGCTGTGAAAAAATCCTGGACACCACTCTCTTACGTTCGTGGCTCGGAAACAGCTCCTTGTTGCGAAAGAACTTACAGAGCCGCGAGTGTGAACGAGCGGTTGTACGACCGAATTTTTCAGACGTTCCGGTCCCCCTGGACCGCAGCCGGCTTGAGCGGGACGAGGACGTCCACCAGCAGAAACACTCTACCGTAAATCCGAACGGGAGTACTTAGTAACTCGTATGAACCGCGGAGTGTTCGTTCCATAACAAAACAGCGAGTTTACATCGTATTAACAGATGTGCCCCACGGTTCCCGGTTATTCTCTCTCATGGCGTCTGGGTGGCGCCATCAAAATCATCGCTAGGAAAACAGGAGCGTAACAAATATGAAAGACGAAGACCGTACTCGAAGTGTGTCTGCACCGGCTGAGTCCGATTCGCCGGGTGGAGGAGATGTTGCCGTTCAGTGGCGGCGCGTGGTCAGGCGGCGCTCGTTTCTGCACGGAATCGGAGTGGCCGGCGCCGCTGTGGCCGGGAGCCGCCTGGCACGGGCGGACTCGAAGAAGCTTCCCAAGGGCGACGCGGATATTCTGCGCCTTCTGGCAGCCGCTGAACTGATCGAGAGCGACCTGTGGTCACAGTACGCCGAGCTGGGTGGAGTGAATGGCGGAAATCCGGCCTACATGACAGCCCTAACGAATCTGGATGGCGACATGCCGCAGTACATCACCGACAATACCGATGATGAGCTGAGCCATGCAGCATTCATTAACGCCTACCTGGCGTCCAAAGGCGAGAAGACCGTAGATTTCAGAGGGTTTTTAAAACCGCTCGCCAGCTCGGCAACAGGCGCGTCGCAAGTCGGACGCCTCACCAATCTCAAACAGCTCGACGTCGACACGAGTTGGTGGACCCGGTATCGGAGCGTGGATAACATCGATGTGAATCCGCACGCCAATTTTCCTCAAGCGATTACCATTAAGAATCAGCCCGCCATTCCCATAAGCGACAAGGACACCGACCCCCTCAAATCAGCACCACCCGTACCCTTTGGGGGTGTTGTAACCACGCAGCAGACGCGCATGCAGGCGATTGCCAACGCGGCGGGATTTCACTTTGCGTTTATCGAACAGGGAGGATCGAGCCTCTATCCGACGATGGCTCTCAAGGTCACCGACTTGGAAGTGCTGAGAATCGTCCTGAGCATCGGTGGAGTCGAGATCGATCACTTCGCCCTCTGGCATGACAAGGCAGGGAATATCGTGCCCTTGACCGATCCGGAAACGGGAACGGTTTTCCCGAATCTGAACGGTCCGCCATTTAACACCATGGGTCAGCCGAATACGCCGCCCGGCGACAACGACAACCTGTTCCAGACCAATTTGATCTTGCCCGAGCCGACGGTATTTCTGAGCAGCAACCTGCCCCCGGTTTCTGTGATCCGGCCTGTGTCGACAGCGAACTCCGGCGCAGTGGCCGCGATCCAAAGCTTCGTGAACGACAACCTGTTCATGGGTCAATCGGCCGGATTCCTGGAGGCCGTCATGGATCTGGCTGCTAAGGCGGACGCCGCGAAGCGCGAAGCGGGCCACGACGACTGACGAAGTCCCTTTAGGCCGTGAATGAACGCCAATTTTTCTGCGAATAAAGATGACACTTCATTCGCGTGAATTCGCGTTCATTCGCGGCTCCTCATTTTGACGCGTCGTCTTTGCAGGAGTTTCGGGCAATATCGTTATCGGCGAGCGAAACGCCGGGAGCCGCTGCGATGCAGTGAGCGCTCATGCCGAAGCCGGAGATGTCATTCTGTTCGATCACATTGGCATGGGCCGGGGATGGCCGTGACACGCCCGCGCCCAGGTAAATGCCGGTGCGCAAAAGATCCGGCTGATCGGGAGCGTAGGTGCAGGTTGCCGAACTGCGCGGGCAGTGCGCGAGGTTGAGCCCTTTCAAGCGGTTCTGCGAGATCAGGTTTCGAGAGCCGATCACGAAGATCCCGCCGAACAGCGCGCCATCGATTTCGTTTCCGACGATGCGGATATCCTGAGAGTGCATGTCCGGATTGCTGTCGTTCATCACTATGCCATAGTGTCCGTATGGGTAATCTCCGGCGGCGCCGCGGTTGACACAAATATTGGCTCGCACCTCGCCGTCATGAAATCCATCAAGATCGATGCATTTGCCGTCGATCTCCTCAAACCGGTTGCCTTGATAGACGCAATGGTCCGTGTCGCCCGCGGTGTCGATGGCCGCCGGCTCCCCGTCCGCGCCGACCAGATCGGGGGGGAATCCGATGAGGCGGCCGGTATTGTTTTCGACGCGAACGAGGGTGGCATGCCCCACCTGGATGGCGTCGCGCCCGATGCGCTCGAAGTGATTGTCCGCGATGCGCCCGTTGCGGTTACGCGGCGAGGTGTAGAGCGAGTGTGTCCAGATGCCGTTGCCGAGCACGTTGCGGAGCGTGCATCCGGTGACCCGGAAATTCTCTGTGCCCTCCTCTAGCAGGATGCCGCCCGTCGTATTGTTCCGGCCCGCCGCGCTGCGGGAGCCGCTGTCCGCAATCTCCACGCGATCCACGGAAATGTCGCGCGATTGGTTGACGAGAATCGCGAAACCCGGTACGCCTGCGAAGCGCACACCGGAGATGGAGAGAGTGTTCACATGAACGGCAAGAATTCCATTGCCTGCCGTGAATTGGGCGAAGGATTGATTGGATGGAGGCAATCCGCTGGGATGCTCGAGTGCCGTCCGGTTGCCGTCAATGGTAAATCCGGTGAAGCGGATCCGGCTGGCTGAGTCGCATCGAATCAGCGCGCGACCGCGAAAATGGCTGGAAGCGCGCAACGTCGTACCGGAAGGCGCCCCTCGGATTTCGAGATCGTGCGACCGTGGGCCGACGGCTAGCTCCAAGGGAACGTCGATCACTCCTGCGGGCAGTTCGATCACGCCTGTGCCGGAGAATAGGGCGCGCCGGAGGGTCGCGTCGATGGCGGGCGGCGGACCGGAAAGCAGAAGCGCCCAGGCGCCCACAACCGCTGCCGCCGTCGCAGCGGCCAGGCGCAATCAGGCCACCTCAATGGCGATGGGCGGAAAGCGCCGCGGTCCCTGGCACAGCTCGATCTGATGGCTGCCGGGGGTGACATCCGCAGGCAGCCGCAAGTTGAATTCAAACCGGCCGGCGATCGCATCGGTCTCGAACCACTCGAGGCCGTCCAACGGCTGTCCATCCAGCGAAGCGCGAACCGTGGGCGCATCGGACAGGTCCTCCAGGATCAACTTGAGCGAGCCGCTTTCGACACGCGTTCCGGCGAGCAGGTTGGTGCCGTCGGTCACGGAGCACACGCGGGGCACCGCCGGGCCGGGGGGGATGATTCGCAGCCAGACTTGTGGACAGAGAGGCTTACCCAGCCACAACAATTCCACGGGAACGACGGCGGCGCGGACGCCGCGCGGCATGAACACGTTGAGCTGAACCATGCCGTCCCACTCCGGCGGACCCAGGTAACAGGCAGTGCCGGCGATACCGTCGAACTTCACCTCGAGATCGATCAAATCGCAACCGGCGGGCAGCCGCTCGAGGCGGAAGGAGGCGTAGGCGAAGCGGCCCGATTGGGGCACAACGGGCTCGCCGGTATGGGCGCTGCCGCTGCGCTCGACGGCGGCTTGCGGGCCGGTGTTCTTCAAGTGGCCGCGCCAGGCGGCGGGTTGTTTGCGCCACGTCGTCCACATGTATTGCGTGCCCTCGCCCTCAAGGGCCAGAAGCTGGAGATCGTTGCCGCGCGCGAAATCGGCCACTTCCTGCCGAGAAATCCGCACGCCCTCCCAGGTGTCGGGCGTTTTAGCGCCCGGCGGGAGGCCATTGAGCTGGAAGCGGGCGATGCCGCCGGCTTTGAGCACGCGGCGCATTTCGCCGAAATAGGAGAGCACCACTTCACGGCTGGGAATGTGCTGAAAAACGGCGTAGGAATAGACAAAATCGAAATAATCGGAGGGAAGGGGCGAGAGGTCCCGGCCGTTGGTGGCGTGCAGCCGGATGCCGGCGGCACCGTGGAATCTCTCCTCAGCCAGGCGGATCATTTCGTCGGAAACATCGGCGCCGTGGATTTCGCCGAAGTTCCTGCTCATGGGCCGCAGCAGTCGGCCGGGACCACAGCCCACTTCGAGAGCCCGCCGCGCCTCAGGCGAAATTTCACGGGGGAGGCGCTTGAGTTCTTCTTCGAGCTGGCGGACAACATCTGAAGCAGATGCAAAAAACTCCTCATCCTGCTGGCCGCGGCGGCCGAAGGCAACGTAATACCGGACATCCTCGCGGGCGCGGGCGTTCCAGTCGGAGCGCATTTGATCGAGAACATCAAGTTCGGGCATTCCCCGCTATTCTATCCCGCGGTCCTCCCGGCGCTCCTAAGATCAGCCCAGAATGCCCAATCCAGACGCTACTGGCCGCTGGTTTTCTGCTCTTTGTCTTTATCCTTCTTTGGTCCGGCCAGATCGTTGGGATCCATGTTCAGTGGAATGGCGAAGTCCACAAACCCCGCCAGCATTTCCTCCCAGGACTGATCGCCCCAGTAGACCTCCGACTTCGGATCGGGGTTGTACGGGTTGTTGGGCGAGTTATCGTAGTGCGCGATGGCGGTGAGAATCGTGCCCTTCGGCAATTTCAAAGGCTGTTCGAGCTGGTAGGTAAGCTGCCAGTTGAAGTTGTATTTCGGCACACTGAGCAGCGTCTCGGTTTCACCGGTCGGATACTTGACCTCGTATTCGAATGCTTTGCCGCGAAAATGCATGTGTGGGAAAAGATTGAGCAGCGTGGCATCCTCATGAACCGTGACTCTGGCGTCTACCACCTGGTCCGCAGCGCCAGGGGGGATCCGGAACCGGGTGTTCATGATAAATGTGTTCACTACGCGTTCGTGCGGCTGCTCCTTAGCGAAGACAATGCCGACGCGAGTGCGGTCCACGGTCTGTTTCCCGCTCGCGGTGTAATGCATCTGGAAGATCAGATCGGAGCCGGCTTTCATCAGCCGGGCCTGGCCGGGTCCGGTCTGATACGCTAAGCCGCCGGGCACGTAGACAGAGACCATCTCGATATCGCCGAGGAGAAATGTGCCCTCTCCCGTGTCGGCCTCGCGCTTTTCGTTTTTTTCTTTGGAGGGAACCCACGCCACTCCCGGCTTCATCTCCTCCAGCCATTTCGACCCCGGCGGGCGCGAGACCATCACCACGTGATGCACCACCGACCGCGCGCCAGGCCGCACTTCGATCTTCTCGATCCATTTGTCCTCGCTGAAGATCTTGGGCAGCAGGAAGTAGGTGTACTCGATGGTGCCCTTGGCGGGAACGGTGTATTCGACCGGCATTTCGAAGACGACGTCCGGTTTGCCAATGGTCCAGCCTTCATTGAACTCGACGGGCGGCGGGGCATCTTTGGAGTCGCCTTCCACCGCGCCCTGGTCGACCCAGGAAACGAGCGTGTTCACTTCCTCCGGCGCAAGCCGCCGATCATTGGAAAAATGGCCATACGCGGGATCGGCGAACCAAGGTGGCATCTTCTTCGTGAGCACCGCTTCTTTCATCGCCTTGGCCCACGGGCGGGCCTCCTTGTACGTCAGCATGGAAAACGGCGCCGCTTCGCCAGGGCGGTGGCAGTTCTGGCAACGCTTCTGCAACAGCGGCAGAACCTGCTTGTTAAAGGTAACGGAAGGATTGCTGGCAGCCATCAAGCTGCCGGCGATTGTGACCAAGGAGAAAATGATGCGCATAGCGAATCCTCCTGCCTAGCTGCTAAGGCTTCTTCCTTTTTGACCGGCGGCAGTTCTGAAGATTATATGAGTTCTACAGGTACGCGGCAAGCATCTGCCTTCTTCATCGGATAAATACTGGGATGATTCACCTCGCGGTCGAGGCTTGCCAAATGTTTCCGCGTGAAGCTTGGTACTGGTAGAATGTCTGGCGCTCACTCTGTAAAACACTCAACCGTCGCTTGAGGGAGGATCATGTCTAACGCACAAGAATCCAGCCGCCGGAATCTTCAACAGGGCCGGCGTGCTTTTCTCCAGGAAGCTATCGGCGGCGCTGCGGCGCTGGCCCTACCACGGCGGGTGCGGGCGGAGGCCCGCGACCTCAACGCCGTTCGCGCCGAGGTTGAAAAGCGACACCACGAGGCGGTCGAGCGCCTCCAGGAATGGATCCGCCAGCCTTCGATTGCCGCCGAAAACCGCGGCATGACTGAAGGCTGTGATCTCACCATGCGCTTGCTTCGTGACGCGGGATTCGGCGAGGTGAAGAGGGTTCCGACCGACGGGCAGCCCGGCATCTTTGCTACGCTCGATGCCGGCGCTCCACGAACCGTGGGCCTCTACTTCATGTACGACGTGAAGCAGGTGGATCCGGCGGAGTGGTCATCGCCACCCTGGGCGGCCGCGCTGGTCGAAAAAGACGGAGTGGGCCGGGTGATCGTGGGCCGCGGGGCCGTGAATCAAAAGGGCCCGGAGTCCTCGTTTCTCGCGGCGCTCCACGCCATACGAGGCGCTGGGCGCAAGATCCCGGTAAATCTGGTACTCGTGGCGGAGGGCGAAGAAGAGATCGGTTCGCCGCATTTTCCACAAATCGTGCGTCGGCCGGAGGTGCAAGCCGCGCTCGCGCGATCCATCGGGATCGTCATGCCCAGCGCCTCGCAGGACCTTGACGGCGTTGTGGAAATCACTCTCGGGGCCAAAGGCGTCGTAGAACTCGAGCTGGTATCGAGCGGCGAGCGATGGGGCCGCGGGCCGCGCCACGACATTCACTCGAGCAACAAAGCGCGGGTGGACAGCCCCGCCTGGCACCTGGTGCAGGCGCTGGCCACGTTGGTTTCGCCCGACGGCAATACGCCGGCGATCGAAGGCTTGGCGGCGAAGGCCCGGCCGATTTCCGAGGCGGAGAAAGTTATGGTCCGCGAAGCGGCGCACCGCCTCGACGAATCCAGCGCCAAGAAACTGCTCGGCGTGGACCGCTGGGTGCATGATGTGGGCTGGCAGGAGGCGCTGGAGCTTCTTGTGTCGCGGCCCACCGTCAATATCGAAGGACTGGTGGGCGGCTACACCGGACCGGGCGGAAAAACCATTCTTCCTCACCGCGCAGTGGCGAAGATCGACATGCGGCTGGTGCCGGACATGACGGAGGCCGAAGCGCTCGGCGCGCTCAAGGCCCATCTCACCCATCACGGCTTCGGCGACATTGAGGTCAACATGACGGGCGGCTACGATCCGACAAGTACGTCCGCCGACGCGGGACTCATCCGGGCACAGGCAGCCGTTTACCGCCGCGGCGGCATTGATCCGATTCTGTGGCCACGCAGTGCCGGGTCGTGGCCCGGATACGTATTCACGGGCGAGCCCTTGCGACTGCCCGCTGGCCACTTCGGCCTCGGCCATGGAAGCGGTGCGCATGCACCCGACGAATACTACGTCGTCGAGTCGAAAAATCCTAAGGTGCAAGGCCAGGACGGCGCCGTGTTCTCGTTCGTCGAGTATTTGTACGAGCTGGCTGCGTGAGGTGCGCAGGCGAAGGATAATTGCCTCTCGCGTAACTGCTCAGTTTGTATATCCCCGCCCCACCGTGTACCATTAGTGTTGGAGCGTTTCTGCAAAGCAGGTGGGGCCTCTAATTTTTGATCCAACAGTCAAAAATAAGGGAGTCTGACTCGATTTCTTAAGCGCTGGTGAGCAAGCTCCGGCGACGGGCAACCTCGAACGGAGAAGCCTAAAGGCGCTCGGCGGACGCCCGCCCCGTATACATGGTAGGGGTCAATCACGGGGGTTTCACGGCCCAGCGGTACGCTCCAAACTCCCTCCCAAGCTACAATCGTTCGCATGCAAATCTCGAAACCGTGGCTCGCCGCGTGCATCCTTGCCGCATTGCCGCTGGCCGCCGCGGATGCTCCTCACGTGTATGCGGCGGTGCATTGCGGAACCCTACTGGACGTGCGCACGGGCCACGGCATCAGCGATGCCATGCTGCTTATCGAGGATGGAAAGGTTCGCGAAGCGGGCGCGGCCTCGCGCGTGCGGATGCTGCACAGTGAGACCGCTCTCGACCTGACCCGCGCCACGTGCTTGCCTGGCCTGATCGACGTGCACGATCATCTAACCTCCGATCCCTACGATTCCGGTTACAAATCCCTGGGCATCTCCGTGCCGCGCAGGACCGTAAAAGGCGTTAGGAACGCCCGCGTCACGCTCGAAGCCGGATTCACCACCGTCCGCAACCTGGGCGCAGCTGGCTACAGCGATATCGCCCTGCGCGACGGCATCATCGCCGGCGACGTGCCGGGACCGCGCATCCTGGCATCGGGTCCTCCGCTAGGCATCACCGGCGGCCATTGCGACAACAACCTGCTGGCGCCCGAGTATCACGGCACGCGCGAAGGCGTGGCCGACGGCCCGTGGGCTGCTCGCGCCAAAGTGCGCGAGGTAATCAAGTACGGTGCCGACGTGGTCAAGATCTGCGCTTCTGGCGGTGTCCTCTCAAAGGGCGATCAGGCCGGCGCGCCTCAATACACGCCCGAAGAAATTCAAGCTATCGTCGACGAAGCCCACAAACTCGGCCGGAAAGTTGCAGCGCACGCGCACGGTACGCAATCCATCAAAGACAGCATCCGGGCGGGCATCGACTCGGTCGAGCATTGCAGCCTCATCGACGATGAGGGCATAGCGCTCGCCAAAAAGGCCGGCACTTTCCTGGTGTTCGATATCTACAACGACGACTTCATCATGCACCAGGGGTTGCAAGCCGGCATGCTGCCCGAGTCCATCGAAAAGGAACGCCAGATCGGCGTCCTGCAGCGCGAAAACTTCCAGCGCGCTTACAAAGCCGGCGCAAGAATGGCGTTCGGCACAGACGGCGGAGTCTATCCGCACGGCGAAAACGCCAGGCAGTTAACGTTAATGGTGAAGCTCAGCATGACGCCGATCGAGGCCATTCAGACCGCCACAGTCAACGCCGCTGAGCTGTTGGGTTGGGCGCACACCGTCGGAACACTCGAGCCGGGCTCCTTCGCGGACCTCATCGCCGTCGACAGAGATCCGCTGGCTGACATCTCCCAGCTCGAGGACGTGAAGTTCGTCATGAAAAACGGTGAGGTGGTCAAGAACGAAATCAGGCCGGCAGTGAAGATCGCGCAGTGAGACTGCAGTCTATCCGTGGCCGAAATACATCAACCAGCCGATGCCGAATAACGCGGCGAAGAAGCAGCCGAAGACGTAGAGACCGTACCGCAGCCGCTCGCGGTCAGTGCGTTTGCTCACCACTCCCAACACTACCGATGTGAATAGCGCAAACAGGAAGGATGCTTCGAAGTGCGAGAGGTTCATTTTCGGCATCAGCTTTTCTTCCCGCCCGCGATTTCGTACGCGTCCACCATCGCCAACACGTTCAGCAGCCCGGCGGTGACCAGGAACTTGGTTCCATAGTCATGAACTGCGCCGGGCATGTCCGGCTGCGCGTACCCCAGCCAAGACGTCAGCAAGTACGGAATGCCGGAAGCAATGTCGCCCACAAATCCGCCCCAGTTGATCAGGATGGTCAAGATGTCGCCCGATTGCGGCTTGAACATCGCCCCACGCATCAGCAGGCCCAGCACGAACATGCTCATGACCGACACCGTCAGCAGCACGGCGCGGCCCGTGCGCTTCAACAGATAATGCCCGCCACCCGGAATCAGCCAGCCCACCGCGACAGGCGCCAGCCACACATTAAGCGGCGGCATCGGCTCCTTGGCCGGTTTCTCTTTTGCAGCCATATGAATCTATATTGTAACGCGGCCCACTTCTTCTTCGCTCTCAGCGCAGCGCCTCTGCGCTGCGCCTTTGCGGTGATATTGCTCCAACCGGTGTAAAATAGCCAGTACCACTCAGGTTTCCCATGAATCGCCGCAGATTCCTTCTCGCAGCGGCCGCCAGTCCTGCCGCAGTTCGCGCCGCGGAGACCAACGTCCTCCTGCCCAGCGATCAACCGGATGAGAACGGTTTCCGGCTCATGTGGTACAACCCGGTACCGCCCATCGACCAAAAATCCTGGCGGCTGAGCGTCTCCGGCCTCGTGGAAAAACCAACCGCACTCTCGGTCGCGGATCTTCGAAAGCTGCCGCACCAGGAGCAGAGCTCACGGATGAAGTGCGTGCAATGCTGGTCCGCGCGCACCACCTGGGGCGGCTTCCGTTTTCATGAGCTGCTCGACATCGTGAAGCCCAAAGCCACCGCCAAAGCCGTGCGCTTCGACTGCGCTGACAAATGGTACGAGTACTTCGCCATTCGCGATCTGCTTTCCGCGCGCGTTCTGCTGGCGCTCGATATGGCGGCCCAGCCGCTGGCGGATAAACACGGCGCCCCCTTGCGTCTCATCGATCCCGCGCGCTACGGCTACAAATCGGCTAAGCTGATCACCGCCATTCATTTCGTCGCCGAAGGCAAGGGCAGCATGGCATGCGACATCGGTCCTTATTATTCGGCCACCGGCGATATTCAGGCGGGCTACGATCATCCGCTCGATCTGGGCGGGAAGGTCCGCAAGAAAATCGCTGGCGGCGAGATCACGGAGTATTGATGCTCGCACTCACCAAGCGCCGCTTCCTACAGCTCGCGGGCCTCTCCATCGCTCCTCGAATTTTGCCCAAACGCCTGTGGGCCGCCGCATCCAAGCGGTCGCAACTGGCCCGCAAGGTCATCATTGTCACCTTCGGCGGCGGCGTGCGCTATTCCGAAACCTTCGCGCCCGAGGGGGTGCGCAACATTCCGCGGCTCGTTGAAATGAAGCCGCAAGGCCTGTTCTTCAAGAGTTGCACCAACGCCGGTGTGCTCTCGCACTACAATTCAACCGGCAGCATTCTCACCGGCAACTGGCAGCGCGTGGATGATTTCGGATTTCAGCCGCCCGCGACGCCCACCATCTTCGAGTACTATCGCAAACAGACGGGCGCAGGCCCCGTGGACGCGTGGGCTATCGCCACCAACAAGAGCTTCTCGCTGATCGGCTCGGGCGCCGATCGCAGCCTGGGCCAGCCCTACGGCGCCAATGTCGTTCTACCGAAACAGCTTCTGCTCGAAGCCGTGGAGGGAGTAATCAAGAAAAATACGGGCGCCGGCGTGGCCAATCGCGAAAACGTATTGCAACATCTGGAAACCATTCTCAGCGAGGGCTACGAAGGCGTGGGCTGGACCATTTTCAAAGCCGGCGGCCAGCTAGACCGCACCGTGCGCGACACACTTACGCACGCGCTGGTCGAATACATCAACGGTCCGGAAGCGCCGTCGTCCGGTGACGAGCTGACGTTCTTCATCGCGCGCGAAGTCATGCGCGAGTTTTCGCCGCGCCTGATGCTGGTCAATTTCTGGGACATGGATGTGGCCCACTGGGGTTCGTACTCGCTCTATCTCCAGGCGATCACAAAAACCGACCGCCTCACCGGAATGCTCTGGGACGAGATCCAATCCAATCCAAGTTACAAGGACCGCACCACCATGCTGGTTCTTCCCGAACTCGGCCGCGACGGCGACGTCAACACAGCCAACGGCTTTCTCAACCATCGCAGCGGTGACCCGTCTTGCCGGAATATGTGGATGCTCGCTATGGGCGCTGGCGCCACGTCCGGTGAAATCGAGCGCCCGGTTTTCCACGTCGATCTGGCTGCCACTACAGCCGAGCTGCTCGGCTTCAAGGCGGGCGAAATCACAGGCCGCCCCATCCGAGAGATCCTGGCCTGATGGCCGGCGAGTCCAAGCTGTCTCCCGCTCTGCAGGCGCTGGTGGATAAAGGCCTGTTCGGCCGGCTGCCTCCTACTTTCTCGACATTCTTCTTCGAACAAATCCAGGACTGGGATACGCTGTTCCCCGCCGAGCGTAGTTATCACGAGCGGTTGTTTGCGCTCATCGACCGGTCCGATCCCGCGCTGGTCGAGAATTTGTTTGAGCCTCTGCGCCGCATCGAGCAGGTCATGGGCGTGAGTGAGAAAACCTGGCCCCGGCGGCATTTCACCCTCGATCAAGTGGATTTTCTCAACCGCTCGGCGCATTACCCGGAGTGGCGCAAGACCGTATCGGATATTTTCGCGCGGCTCGATCCAATCCTCGAAGAAGAAATCGCGCGCAAGGGCCATACCCGCCTGGTTGTCGTGATCGCGCCGGCCGAGCTTCCAGTGGGCCCAGATCGCATGTGGCAGCGAATCCGCCAGCATGGTAAGCGCATTCCGCTCGACCCGCCCGAGGACGTTGCCGATTATCTGCCCCTACTGCTGACGGGCGCCGCGCGTAAAGAAGCCGCGCACTCCATCAGCGCCAGATACGCGCTGGCGAAAGAGCCCTACGCGGCCTGGTCCATCGAAGCGGGCGGCGGGTTGCGTGGTTTGGGACATCCCGGCGGATTGATTGCGCTCAGTTACGATAAGCTGCGTGAGTATCGCGCCCGGCTCACGAACGAGGTCACGCATATCCTCAAGACACAGGACGTGCGCGGCCCGCGCCAGTTGCTGGCGAAGCTGAAGGAGCTCAAAATTCGCCCTTCCGAAGGCGACATGAGCCGCGACCCCGTGCTTGCCGAATTCACTCGGGCGACTTTACTCAGCGGCAATGGGACGCTGCTGATCAACAACACCTTCGTGGAGTGGAGCACCGTGCAAGCCGTGCGGCGCGCGCGCCCTTCGTTGACGGTCGCCTCGTTCGGAATCCGCAACAAGATCAAACCGTTCACCAGCCTTTTGATATATACCGACCAGGACATCTCGAATCCCATCCCGACCCAGATGGATACGCTCGGCACTTACGTGGATCTCGAGATCTTCGATCAGTACATCTGGCAGGAGTGCGAGAAGTATGCCGAGTACCGGCACAACACGGCGTACTTGTTCGTCGGCGAGGGTATGGATGAGATGCTCGCCATCGCGCCGCCCGATTTCCCCCTGCTCACCGCTGCGCCACCGGTCAAGCTGCCGCAAGTGTTCGGTACCATGAAAGACTGGATGAATTTATGATGCCTCTATTGCTTGTGGCGCTGCTGGCAACCGGAGAGGTGGAGCGCTTAACCAGGCTCGTGGCGGAATCCGGCCGCGTGCTCGAGATTGCCGTTTCACCTTCTGAACGTCTCGCGCCTCCGCTGAAGATGGCTCCGGGCGCCCCGCCGCTCGTCAGCTTCCGGCTGTTCGATGGCAAGATGCGCCACCGCTTCAGCAACCTCGACCTGGCCTTAGACGATGCCGGCCACTAGGGGCATATCACAACCGCTCCCTTTGGTCACGGCTCAGTATCGGCCGGCGTTTACTGAGCCGCGACCAGAGGAAGCGGTTCTCCGCCGCTACCCCCCCGCCAATCTGTTGACAGCTTTCCTGTTGCTGGTTACCTCCGGCTTCGCTCAAGATCCCGTCGCCAAAGGCATTGAAGAATTTCACCAAGGCAAATACGATGCCGCCAAATCCACGCTGGAACAGGCGTTGAAAAACAAGCCCGGTGACGCCCACGCACGCACCTTCCTCGCTCTGTCCCGCGCTGCCACCGGCGGTTGCGACATCGCCTCCAACGATCTCTACGACGCCTTCACCAACAAGCAGAATGCCGACCTTCGCCGCCTGGCCGGCCTCGCGCTGGTGCAATGTCATCTCGCCCATGACCGCATGGATGCGGCCTTACCCGTGGTCCTCGCGCTGCAACGCGAGTTTCCTGCCGATGCCGACGTCCTCTACCAAGCCGCCCGGTTGCACATGAAGGCTTGGAATGATGTCGTATTCCGGATGTTTCAGAAGACACCCGCCTCCTATCGCGTGAATCAGGTTTCCGCGGAGATTTTCGAAATTCAAGGCAGGTATGCGGACGCCATCACGGAATATCGGAAAGCCATCGAAAAGAATCCATCAGCCATCAATCTCCATTTCCGGCTTGGGCGTGCGCTCATCCTGCAATCGCATTCGCCCGCCGCTCTGTCGGCGGCGCGCAGGGAATTCGAGGCGGAGCTGCAACTGAACCCGAGTGATGCCGTGGCGGAATACGAAATTGGCCAGATTCTGTTGTCGGAGAACAAGCCGCATGAAGCCGCGCCGCACTTTGAGCACGCGCTCACGCAGTCACCCGACTTCGGCGAAGCCCTGCTCGCCGTCGCCAAAATTCGCGCTGACGCCAAGCGCTATGACGAAGCCATTCCATTGCTCGAGCGCGCGGTACGGCTGCAACCGGCCAATGAGTCCGCGCACTACAACCTGATGCTCTCCTACCGCAACGCAGGCCGCGCTGCGGACGCCGAGCGCGAAAAGGCCGAGGTGGAAAAACTCAAGCGCCCGCCTTCCGGCGAGTTCACGGACTTCCTGAAGAAGCTGGGTGAAAAAGCACCCAACCAGTGACCCGGCTCGCCATTCTGCTGGCTGCGCTTTCCGTGGCCGCACACGTTCCACAACTACCGGATTTTCGCAACATCGGCGGACAGGCTGGACTCGTGCAGACCTTTCCGAACGGCGGCGTTGAGTCGAAGAAGTATATCATCGAAACCACGGGCAGCGGCGCCGCTTTCATCGATTACAACAATGACGGCCTACTGGATATCTTCGTGCTTTCGGGAAAAGGCGGCACCAATCGCCTCTATCGCAACGATGGAAACGGCCACTTTACCGACGTCACCGGTGAAACAGGGCTCACGAGCGACGGCTGGAGCCAAGGTGTTTGCGCGGGCGATTTCGATAACGACGGCTTCATTGATCTCCTGGTCACTTCCTGGGGCGGCTTGGCTCTCTACCGCAACATCGGCGGCCGCCGCTTCGAAAACGTCACGAAGAAGGCGCACCTCGATCAGAGCCGGGTCCGCTACAATACCGGCTGCGCATTCCTCGATTACGATAACGACGGCCGCCTGGATATTTTTGTGGCCAACTATGTGAATTTCGACTTTGCCAGCACGCCCAAACCCGGTGAGAATCCTTACTGCTGGTACCGGGATCTCGCCGTCAATTGCGGCCCGCGCGGCCTGCCCTTCGATCGCAATATCCTCTATCACAATAACGGCGACGGAACCTTCTCCGACGTGTCGGATGCCTCGGGAATTTCCAAGCCCGATCAGAGCTATTGCCTGAGCGTCCTCACCGGAGACTTCAATCAGGACGGCCGCACCGATATTTTCGTCGCCTGCGATCAGACGCCATCGCTGCTGTATATCAACCGCGGCAATGGCACGTTCAGCGAAGAAGCCCTGCTGCGCGGCGCGGCGTTCGATGAGAATGGAAAGGCCATGTCCGGGATGGGCGCCGCCTCCGCCGACTACGACGGCGATGGCAAGCCCGATATCTTTCGCTCCAACTTTTCCGACGAGCGCGAAACACTCTACCGCAACCGTGGCGCCGCGGAATTCGACGACGTAACCGTTGCCGCTGGCCTGGCGCATAACACCCGCTTCGTCGGCTGGGGCTGCGGGTTCCTCGATTTTGACAACGACGGCTGGAAAGACCTCCTGCTCGCTAATGGCCACGTTTTCCCGGAAGTGGAGCGACTCAAGATCGACATTCGCTACAAAGACCGTGCCATCCTATACCGCAACAACGGGAATGGTACGTTTACGGACATTTCGGTGCGTGCCGGCGAGGGAATTCTCGAACGCCATGCCGCGCGCGGCATGGCATTCGGCGACTATGATAACGATGGCTCGGTCGAGGTCCTGATCAACAACCAGAACGAGCCGCCGTCGCTTTTGAAGTCAGCCCGAAAGCCTTCCGGGAATTGGGTGATTCTGAAACTTGAAGGTACAATATCCAATCGCAGCGCCATCGGCGCGCGCGTCCGGTTGACCGCCGGCGGCCACACCCAGTTGGATGAAGTGCGCAGCGGCGGCAGCTACCTTTCGCAGAACGATCTCAGGCTGCATTTCGGGCTGGGCCCGGCAGCGAAGATCGACCGGATTGCCATCGACTGGCCCGGGGGCGCGCACCAGGTCGAGGAGAACGCCGGCGTGAACCGGATCGTGACGATCCGTGAGCCGCGCCAGTAGACTGAGAGATATGCTTCCTGGCAAAATCTGCCGTTGCTTCGCCGTCCTGCTCCTGATGGCCGGGGGGTGCTTCCCGAGCGATACTTCCATGGACCGCGCTACATTGCGCGGGCTCAAGGCCGTTAAGGTAATCGTCGATCCGCTGGGCTCCGAACTGGAACATGAAGGCCTCGACGCGAACCGCTTACGCGAAAGCATCGAACAGAAGTTACGGTTCGCCAGCGTCAAAGTCGACAACGACGTGAACGAGTTCGTCGGGCTCAGCATTTCTTTCGCACAGGGCGGCAAGAAAGTCCTCTCCATCAAGAAAGGACCGTTCTCGCTGACGATCGGCTTAGGTGTGTACCAGGTGGCCGTATTGACCCGCGACATGGCCACTAAGACCGTGGTAGAAACATGGGGCGTGGAAAAGACCGCCACTGCATCCGCGCGAGGACTGGATCACGAGGTATCCAATGCCGTGGATGATTTGGTGGATCAGCTGGTGAAAGCGTACGTCTCGGTCAATCCACGATAGCGCCGGTTATGATAACATTCCATCCATTTGGAGGAGAGACCCATGAAGATTGTCCTGCTTGCCTTGCTGCTGGCCGCGGGCGCGCTGGCGCAGCGTCATAAGGTCAACATCAATACGGAGACCCCCGAGGGCCAGGCCCTGCAACAGATCGGCCAGGAATCGGATGAGGCCAAGAAGCTCGCAGCCTGCGAGAAGTTTACGCAGGATTACCCGAAGAGCGAAAACCTGCCCTGGGTTTATGGGGAGATGCAGCCCCTCTATGTGAAGGCCAACCAGCCCGACAAAGCGGTGGAGGCCGGGGAAAAGATCATGGCGATCGATCCCGAGGATATGGATACCGCTCTCGCCACTCTCAAAGCATCGGAAGCCAAGAAGGACGCCGATCTGGTTAAGAAGTGGTCGGCCACAACGGCTGCTCTGGCGCAGAAGGCTATCGCCTTGCCGCAGCCCAAGGACGAAGACGCGGTCGAAGAATGGAAGAAGCACGTCGACTACGCCAAACAAGTGAACACATACTCGGAGTACGCCCTCTACGCCACGGCGCTGCAAACAACCGATCCGCGCAAGAAAGCCGATCTGATCGAGACCCTCCAGCAGCGCAATCCGCAGAGCCAGTATATGGCGCAGTTGCTGCCACAGGCTCTTCAGGCTTATCAACAGACCAACGATACGGAGCACGCCACGGCGCTCGCGGAGAAAGCGCTGGCCACCGACCCGAATAACGATGACATGCTGCTGGTGGCGGCCAACGGCTATCTGCAGAAAGGCAAGGATTCGGAAAAAGTGGTGACGTACTCCAACAAGCTGATCGAAGTACTGAACAGCAAAACGAAGCCCGAAGGGGTAAGCGACGCAGACTGGGGAAACCGGAAGCAGACCGTGACGGGGATCGCCCACTATATGATCGGCAAGCAATACTTCAACGACAAGAAGTACGGACCGGCCGACAAAGAGCTGCGCATTGCGCTGCCGCTGGTGGAAAACAACGCTCAGCTAAAGCCTGAGGTCCTTTTCCTGCTGGGATTCGCGAATTACAAGATGGAAAACATCATGGAAGCGCTCAAGTTCAACCAGCAGTGCGCCGCCATCAAGAGCAGTTTCCAGGCGCAGGCCGCCAAAAACGTCACGGTTATCAAGAGCCAGTACCGCGCTGTGAAGTAGTGAACATCCTGGTCCCGAACCTGGGGTCGACGTCAGTCAAGTACCAGATCCTCGACATGCCCGCAGGGCGAGTGCTGGCCAAAGGCCGCCTGGAGCGGGTCCAAAACTACCGCGACGCCATTGCTCAGATTCAGACCGGCGAAGTTCGCGTGGATGCCGTGGCTTTCAAGACCGTACACGGCGGGGCGAATTACAGAGGGACCTTCGTTATTGACGGCGGAGTGACAGCCGCCCTTGAAGAGTTTCTGTCCGCGGCGCCGGCTCACAACGCCATCTATCTGGAAGCCATTCGCGCCTTTGCCGCGATGCTGCCGGGTGTCCCGCTGGTGGCGGCGTTCGAGACCGAATTCCACGCCACCATGCCCGCTCACGCCTCTGTCTATGGCGTGCCGCGCGAGTGGCGCGAGAGCGGCATGACGCGCTACGGATTCCATGGCGCTTCGCATCAATACGTCGGTGAGCGCGTCGCGGAACTGCTCGGACGGCCGGCGAGCACGCTGCGCGTAGTAAGCTGCCACCTTGGTGGAAGCTCTTCCATCTGCGCCATCGACCGCGGCCGGTCGGTCGACACCACCATGGGTTTTTCGCCGCAATCAGGTCTGGAGAACGCCACGCGGCACGGTGATCTCGATGTTTTTGCCGCGCTGTTCATGATGGAGCGGCACGGCTGGAGCGTAGAGGAAGTGCGACGCCAGCTCGCCGGATCGGGCGGCCTTGCGGGAATTTCCGGCATCGCAAGTGGCGATGTCCGGGATATTGAGGAGGCCGCTAAAAACGGAAGCGCCTCGGCTGCTATCGCTCTCGATGTCTTCGCCTATCAAGTGCGCAAAACCATCGGCGCCTACGCCGCCGCCATGAGCGGGCTCGATGCCGTAGCTTTCACCGGCGGCATCGGCGAAAACTCCGCGTCATTGCGCGCAGGCTGCTGCGAGGGCTTCCAATTCCTCGGCATCCGGCTCGACGCGGCGCGCAACGAACAGGCTGCGGGCGACCGCATCCTGTCGCCATCAGATTCACCGGTAGCGGTGCTGGCACTGGCGACGAATGAGGAGCTGGTAGTAGCCAGAAGAGCGTTCGGGGTATTGACCGCTTGTTAGTTAGCTGAATCTGTTAAGCGTTCGCGGACGTAGCTATAATGACAAGTGGCGCTGCAGTTCGAATGGGATTCGAGAAAAGCGGCGAGAAATCTCGCAAAGCATGGAGTGTCGTTCGATGAGGCGGCAACCGTGTTCGGCGATCCGCTGGCCCTCATCGTCAGCGATCCGCGGCACTCGGTCGATGAAGAACGGTGCGTCCTGTTGGGACTTTCAGGAAAGCAGCGGTTACTTGCCATAATGTTTACGGAACGCCGCGAATCGATTCGCATCTTCAGCGCGAGGCGGTCCACAAACTCTGAGCGACGAGACTATGAAGAAAGAGCCACTTAACGGTCCGAAAACCCGTCGGGTCGATGCCGATGAGATACTCCCCGAGTACGACTTCAGCCGCGCGCGGCGCAACACATACGCGTCGCGCTACGTCGCGGGCAGCGTCGTAGTTGTTCTCGAGCCCGATGTGGCAGCGGCGTTTCCAAATTCCGGCGAGGCTAACGACGCCCTTCGTGCTCTGGCGCAAATCATCCGGAAACACCCGCCCCGCCGCGCGGCGTCTCGCCGAAGGGCCTGACCTCGGTATTATTTCGCCGTCTCGAACAACTGCTCCTTCGACGTAATCCGTTTCTCCAATTCGGAAGCAATCTGCTTGGCCTGGCGGGCGACGGTTTCCTTCGTCTGGCCGGGGCCAGCCTTGAAGTCCATTCCCACGATGCCGATGATTTTTCCGGCCGAATCGTGGATGGGCAGAGTGGCATCGAACTCGTCCTTTTCTTTTTCTACAAAGGGCTGGTTCGTCTTCATCGCGGTGAAGTCATCTTTGTCGCACTTCTCGCCGATTTCCTTCGCCTCAGTGGCCGCGATAGTCTTGCAGCCCTCCTGCGCCGAGCGCGTGGCAGCAAGTTCCAGTCCGGTGATCTCGGGATGCGCGGCCTTTATCTCGGCCACAACCTTCTGTGCCCTGATTTCGGCTGCATTTGCGGAGCCCAAAACGATTAGTACGAGAATGAGAGGGAGTCTGTTTGGCATGATTCTTCTCCTGGCTTAGAAGTATGAACCATGCCCGATGAACCTACGATGAACGTTACGAAGCTTTCTTGGCCGTGAACTCCTGAACGCGGTCGCCGCCTTCCCGTTGCCGGGTGAACTTGATCTGGTCGCCCTCGATCTTGCCTTTGAAGTTTAATTTAACTTGGTTGCCGCCGAACTCCATGACCTGGCTGAACGAGATGTTGTCGCCGTCGATCTTACCGTCGGAGATTGGCGCTTCGCCTCGCGGAGTGGTTACGGAACCGGTGAGCTGGTTGCCGTCGGCCTTGAAAGTGAACGTAGATTCACGGGTTTCGCCGCCGCGGCCGGGCAGCTGGGCCACCCATTTGCCGTTGACATCCGCGGCAAAGACGGCTACAGCCGCCAGGAACAGAAGGAGAATTGTTTTCATACCTATAAGGTAGCCGGCGGAGCTAAAATGTTACACTCTGAGTCTTTATTGCTATGACGTTGGCGGCCTGCTTATTGATTCTTCTACTGCCCGCTCAGATCATCGAGCAGCCGCTCGCCACATTCCACGGTGTGGTGCAGAAAATCGACGCGAAGAAAATCGAGCTTCAGGACTCCGATTCCAACACTCTGCAGTTCGTTTGCACACATAAGACCCGATATTTCGCCGGCTCTAAGAAGATCAAGTCCACGGATCTCAAGCCCGGCGACTTGCTTTCCATCGAAACCAAGCGATTTCCGGACGGCGAACTGGAAGCCATCAACGTCCGGTTGGAGAGTCCTCCCAAATGAGCTTCGTTTACTGGTCCTGATTATCGCCGTCGCGGCGCTTCAATGTCGGCCGTTCGTCTTGATCCTTAGGCGCTTTCTTGTCGCTATCGTCTTCGATCGTCCCGGTACCCGAGCCCGGAGCACGTCGGAGCGTCGGCCGGCTGCCGTTGTCCTTGGTGTCGACGCGGCGGCGGTTGTGCAGCATGGAAAGGCGGCCCTTCACGTCGTTAAATTCCGACGTGTTGACCACGTACTCCGGCTTGGCCTTAAGGATGGTCGCGATATTCTTCTGCGCGGCTTTGATGCGGTCGTCCGTCATGGGATGGGTTGAGAATACTTTGGACATGGTGCCCGGCTTCTTCTTCTCGAGCGATTGGATCTTCTCGAAAAAGTCGACGAAAGCAACTGGATCGTAGCCGGTTTTGTACATGTATTCGAGGCCCAGCATGTCAGCCTCAGACTCGAACCCGCGCGAAAACGTCAGAAAGCCCAGCGGAATGGCAAGCCCGGCGCCCTGACGAATGGCGTACCCAGTCCACCCGCCCATGAAAATCAGCGGGATGGATGCATAGTTGATGATGGCGCCGCGTGTAGCCTGACGCGTGCCATGCCGGGCCGCCACGTGAGCGATCTCATGCGCCATCACGCCCGCTAGTTCGGCTTCGTTATCCGCTTTCAGGATGAGGCCGGAATTCACAAAAAAGAATCCGCCGGGAAGCGCGAAGGCGTTCACTTCTTCCGAATCAAGAACTTTGATGTTGAACGGCACCTTGGCGTCGGAGTTACGAACCAGGTTCTGCCCCACGCGGTTCACGTATTCAGAGACTACCGGATCGTCGACGATCTTGGCCTGCCTCTCGACTTCTTGAGCCAGCTGTTTTCCAAGAGCGATCTCCTTCTCCAGCGAATAGAAGTTAACACCTTTGCCGACATCGCGATTGCCGATCTCGTCCGGGTCCTTCTTCTTGTCGTCAGCCAGAGAGAGCGAGGTCAGAACCGTGATAGCTAGCAGAAATCTAAGCAGTTGGGCGGACAATCGCTTCATCGGAAATTCCTTCTTCCTATGGGCATTATAAACCTGTACATGGAGCTTCCCACATACATAACGTCTGAATGGGTGCCGCGGTTTCTCAAACCGCTGAGATATTTAGAGCTCTTCAGCAGCGAGCCGGCGTTTAAGCGTGGGCCGGTCGTCGGAACTGCTTTCGGACGGTTGGCTGCCTGGTGCCTGGCGGAGGGTGGGTTTTGCGGGATCGGCGGCTTCCTGTTTCCGGAGCTGGTGTTGGGCGATCATCCGTCCTCGCATTTCATTGAATTCAGAGGTATTTACCACGTATTCGGGTTTGTTTGGCAAAATCTCATTTATGTTCTTCTGAGCATCCCGGATGCGATCCAAAGTCATGGGGTGGCTGGAAAAGATCTTAGCCACGACGCCGGGCTTGGTCTTTTGGAGCGCTTCTATGCGTTCGAAGATGTCGATGGACGCCGTCGGATCGTAACCGGCTTTATACATGTATTCCAAACCCAGCAAGTCGGCTTCGCCCTCGAATGCACGTGAGAAGCTCAAGAATGTCATAGGGATACCGACGCCAGCAGCCTGCCGGACGGCGTAACCCGTCCAGCCGCCCAACAAAATCAATGGAGTGGTGGCGAGGTTAGCCAACTGGGCTCGAGTCTCCTGGCGAGTAATATGTCGCGCAGCCACGTGACCGATCTCGTGCGCCATGGCTCCGGCCAGCTCGGCTTCCGTTTCAGCTACACGGATCAAGCCCGAATTTACGAAGACATGTCCACCGGGAAGTGTGAAGGCGTTCACCGAGTCGTCGTCGATGATTTTGAAGGTAACCGGCATCTTGGCATCGGAATTCCGAACCAGATTCTGCCCCAGGCGGTTGATATATTCGCCCAGGATCGGGTCGTCCACCATCCTGGCCTGCTTCTGGACCTCGAGGGCGAGTTGCTGGCCGAGTGCGATTTCCTTTTCGATGGAGTAGAAATTGATGCCCTTGCCAACGTCGCGATTGCCGATTTCCTCGGGATCCTTCTTCTTGTCGCTGGCAACGGAGGTTAGGACAGCCAAGAACAGGGCAAGCGTGAGGCGGGCGGACATTGATCCCTCCAGATTAGGCTAACATACGTGCGGCCCGGCGGTTGGGTTGCGGGAAAGTGTTGATTAGTCTAAATTTTTTTCGGACGGCGAAAAGAATTCAGCGGCGCTGCTTCCCAATCACTTGGCGCCTTGCCCTTCCATTAAATCCAGAAGCGCAGAGGTGTGCTCCAGGTCGACGCCGGGCTGTAACTTACCGCCCCGAAAAGTTGGCAGCCGCACACGACGGCGATTGGTCAACTGTTTTTGCCGCGCCAGCATTTCGCGCAGCGCGTCTTCGATGACTGCAGTGAGCGTCCCAGTTTCCGCGGCGTACTTCTTGGCCTCCGCCAACAGGGGCTCGTGGAGGCGCACCGTGGTCCGCATAAATCAAGACATATCGTGATTACATCAATATGTCAAACTCCCTTGCGCCAGTCTTTATCTGAGTGACCCTTGAGCTGGATGGTCAGCGAGCCGTCGGGATTGAGGGGTTGGGCACAGGCCCAGCGAATGGCGCGCCGCACGCCGGCTTTGCCTTCGATTTCGCCGCGCAGCACTACTTTTTGGCCGTCCATGCCGGGAGGGAGGATGAATGAGGCTTGCTGTATTTTTCCGGCGTGAGGATGACCGGCATCTAGCGAACCGCTCGACCGGAACTTGCCGTCGGGGCTCTCCAGAGTTATGCGCAGCACGCCGGGGATTCCGGCGACGCCGCGGTTTGCGAACCCGACAATGACCTCCGCCGTACCGTAACGCTTTCGCTGCCAGATCCAAGCCGGGCGTACACGATAACCCATACGCTGCCGCAGGGCGCGAAAACCGTTCGGATATTTCTCGTTGAAGCGTGCCAGGTTACCGGCTTCGGTCCATAGCGCCCAGTAGTTGGCTCCCATGTCGAGCACATGCTGCATGCAGTTTTCGCGCAGATTCACGCCCGCCGCATCCACCTCAATGGTGTTCACATCGTAATCGCGGTTGTAGCCGTCTTCCATCACGACCGGAAGCCACGCCGGGCGGTTCGAAAGTTCCTCGATCTGGATCGGTTCTTCGACCAAAACGCTGTCGGAGCGCAGCCAGCATCCGGCGCGCACTGCCAGGTCGGTCACTTCGCGATTGCCTACGTTGCTAATATCCGGCTGCGCGTTCACGGCGACGGGCGTGCGCTTCCAGGTTTCCAACTGCAGCCGCGTCATGTTCACGAAGGTTTTTTCTGCGGTGACGTAATCCGGGAATGGACTCGGCAGGTCGCTGGTATGACCCTCGCCCCAGAAGCCGTACTGCATCAGGTCCATCCATTCGACTAAAGGATTGGAATCGTACTCCGCCGCCAGCAGTTCGTTTAACTCGCGGAAGGCCTTCTGAAATTCCGGGTGATCGTAGCGCGGCTCGAGCGCGTCGAACTCCTTTCCGTTGCGACGGAGTTTGCCTATCTTGGCCAGCGGCACGCGATCTCGCAGAAAATCCGGCATGGAGATTTTGACGGGCTGGATCTCCGGATTCGAGAGTTGCACACGCAAAGCCACGCGCAGACCGCGCTGTTTGGCTGCGTCGAAAGTCAATTTCCAGATGGGATGCAGGTCGAGGCGGCCGGGGCGGCTCTGGATGTCGCGCCAGTCGCAGCGGATGTAGAGGACATCGACAAACGGAAGCGACGAGAGCTTTTCGACGTGCTGCTCGATGGTTTCGGCGCCGCGGCGGGCAGCGAGCGACGGGCCGTTTTCCTCCCAGGTGTAGCCCACCAGTCCCAAGCCCCAGTTGCGAATCGGCTGATCGGAAGGGGTGGTTGATACGATAGTGAACCAACCCGCGTCCTGATCGATGCCGAACGGGCCCTGATTGAGACGATCGGTGACCGCGGGGCCGGGGCCGAAATCGTAGCCGTCCCAGCGGTGCGGAGGAACGTCGGCCAGAGCGAGGGCGGGCGCGGCGCCTAGCAGAGCGCGTCGAGAGATTCGCATAACTTCAGGGTACAGGTGTCAGGTGTTAGGTGTTAGGTGTCAGGTTTCAGGTCAATGATAGGGGGATGACTTCGACGGCGTTATGAGAGCTGTTACGTTATTCATGGCCATTTGTACCCTGGCCGCGCAAGAGCGTAGTCCTGAAGTGGGCCGTCGGGAAGCCCAGGCGCTCTGGGAGCAGATGGTTGTCGCGAAGGGTGGGCGGGAAAGGCTGGCGGCCATTCGGTCGATCGAAGAGGCACGGCACGCGAAGCTTTCGAAGCTGGGACGGTGGTGGGTGAAGAAGGACACCGAAACTCAGCTCGTGCGAGTATATGTCCTCCCGGATCGCATGTGGCAATGGGCCGATGAGGCTAGCGTATTAGGGCGCAGTTTGACGTATGCAATCTCACGCGGGATCTTATGTATGACGCCATACCGGGAGTGCCTACTTCTGAGTCTCCAGCCAGATGTGGAATTGGCTCTGGACGCCCCAGCTCATTTATCTGAACGAGAGCGATGGAGTGAATCCCGAGCCCGTACGGGTGATTCGTGGTAAGGACATTCCGCGCGGAGTAGACGTGATCGAAACGAAAGTAGATACTTACGGCTACTTTCGCGTGGATTTTTACATCGACAGGCGTAGCCGCCTGCCGGTCCAAATGGTTTTGTGGTATCACATCGAAGAGAGTCGTGGTCATTTTCCTCACGATGTCACGGAGCGTTATGACCTTCTGGATTACGTCGCAATGGAGGGCGTGATGATTCCGCGCAGGGTTATTGAGACTGACATCCTGGGTAATCGTTTCGAGTGGGGATACCAAGCCCACTTAAATGTGCCCTACCGTGAGGAGGCATTCACCGAGCCGCCATCGCTGGAGAACGGGCCTTACGCGTGGATGCCCAAGGGAGAGTTCGAAAAGAATAAGATGACACCGGAGCCTCAGAAGGACACAGTGGTACCAAGGACCGGCGAGACCGTTCCGAAACTGTGAGAGGGCCGGCAGCGACAACGTACTAAGCCGAAGGTACAACCCTCGAGCATTGGCGCCGCGGACACCAATCAAGTGATACTGTTTTCGGATGATTGAGAAACCGGTTAACACGCGGGAGCGTGGGGGGTTCAGTTAGTTACAAAAGCCGTAGCCAAGTCGAGCCGCACGGACGAGAAGACTCTTGGAACTTAGATATGCCAAGTGGGCTGCCTGCTCGATAAGACCCTGCGATGTCAACTTCAGCCGCTTTCTCAGAGGCAGTGGCTTTGCGGTGCATGCTGCAAGCATCGTAGAGGATTTCTCCACTTCAACGAAGTAGGATCGCATGGACGTTACGCAGGTCGCATGCAGATCCAAAAACTCTTTGTGATTCACTCAGGGCCACCTCTTTATGCTTCGCTGTTATCATACCACACGATCGACCGAAAGATGACCATTATTAACTGAGAAATCCTGACAACTATCAGCTCAGATCTAATGAGCGTGTGAGTTCCATGCCTGAGAAGATTAAGCTTCGTTCACTTCGGTCTCCTGCCGGGAGCGCGGCGCGCCGACATCATAACAGTAGGCGGATCAGTTGCCATGGCGACCAATTTGTCGTGAAGGACAACGTTGAGCAAGGAGTTGTTGATCTTCAATTTACCGTTGTAGTCGATGAACCCCAGTTTGCGGAACTTCCTCATGAAAACGCCGATTCGCGAAATGGTGGTGCCGACCATCTGCGCCAGGGCCTCAAAACTGACCTTCGGAATAACCTTCTTCGGGCGGCTTTTTTTTCCGAAGTCGGCCAGCATGAGAAGCGCGCGCGCCAACCGCTTCTCATGGGAGTTCAGGATCTCGTAAACCATATCCTGCTCCATGCGGAGGTTGCGGGAAAGCAAATGCGCGAGAAACAGCTCGGAAAAGGCCAGGTTTTCGCCGAGCGCACGTATCACACTTGACCTCTCCAGCCGGTCAATCGAAGACTTACCCACGGCGGTGGCGGTTGCCGCGTGCGGCTGCCCCCTCAGGCATCCTTCGCCGAAAAAGCTGCCTGCGCCCAGAATGCCTATGACCGCTTGTTTGCCGAACTTGGAAACGACGGTGAGCTTGACGCGGCCTTTCTGAATGTAGAAGACGGCATCCCCGCAATCCCCTTGCGCATAAACCACCTGGCCCGGACGGTAGGCTGAAACCGTGATTCCATCACCGAGCGCGTCCAAAATCTTGGGATCAAAAGGCGGCGGGCTGCGTCTTTCCATTTCCTTCATCACGATGTCATTGTTCTCCAGTACAAGAGGGCGAAGAGACGCGATTTGTTCGTCAGTCAGTCTGGGGGTGAGATCGGCTAACGCGGCATCCAGGGCAGCCAGACACTCATGGAAGCTGAGCCTGCGGTTGAGGAACCGCTTTATGATCTCTTGGGTTTCGCTCTTGTATACTTCCACGCTGCTAGAAGTATAACTCCACGCGTGAACCGTAGCGCCGGTCGCGCGCCCACACATCACGCTCAATGACGATGATCTCCCTAGTTCCGAGTGGCCCGGCGTATGTTGCGCGCTACCCAAATCAGGTAATGGACCGTTGTAGCAGCAATGCTGGTCCCTGTGCTTCTCAATGGCGCGGCGCGCCTTGACACATTGGGCGCGTGCTGCCTTTGACGCTGTGAGGGCTTCATCGAATTCTTCATGGGTTGTCAGGCGGAGCCTAGTCGCTGCAACCGCAAATGGTTCGGTGGCGGCGGCGTGCGCAGCGATGAGGCGCATTTTTTCCTCGCAGACCATACCCGTAAAGGATAACGCGGAAACCGAACACTCGGGCCAGCGCCACCCGCCACTTGATCGTCGTTTCAGCCGGGTGTCAAGGGCGGAATGACAGGAAACCACCGGGGCGGAGGAAAAGGGGACCACTGAGGCTGCGCGGGAGCGTTGCCGCGGGCGGAGGGCGAAGCCCGCCCGCGTGGCTTTTTTTGTTCTTGAGACAGTGAAACCGGGGCGGTGGGAAAGTGGGAAACCTGCTTTTGGTTTTCCACTTTTCCATCCGCCTTCGTCGCCGGAGCTGTGGGAATGTGGAAATCTCGCCCGCTGTTGGCGAGATTTCCAAGGGGCTCGTGGAAAGAGTGGGAAGCCTGCCTTTGGCTTTCCACGCTTTCCACAGCCCCGGCATTTCCACAGCTCTCTCGTCTTCCGGTTTTCGCGGCGGCTACCGGCAAGGGCGGCGCGGTTGTGAGGAGCTATTGTTGTTCGGGGTCTTTCTTTCTCTGGCTGTTCTTCAACCGGTAACTCTCCCCGTTCATCTCCAAGATGTGGACGTGGTGCGTCAAGCGGTCCAGCAACGCGCCGGTCAGCCGCTCGGAGCCCAACACTTCAGTCCACTCGGCAAACGGCAGGTTGCTGGTCACCAGCGTTGAAGTCCGTTCATACCGCTGGCTGAAGATTTCGAAAAGCATCTCTGCGCCGGTTTTGGATAGCGGCACGAACCCGAGCTCGTCCACGATCAGGAGTTCCTGCCTGGCCAGGTGTTTCTGATACCGCAGCAGGCGTTTCTCATCCCGCGCCTCGATCAGTTCGTGCACCAGCGCCGCCGCAGTCGTAAACCGCACACGAAGACCTTGCTGGCATGCCGCCAGTCCCAGCGCTAAGCTGATGTGAGTTTTGCCCGTCCCCGAGTTTCCTAAAGCCAGAACATTTTCCCGCCGCCCGATCCACTCACACCGCGCTAGCTCTACCACCAGCTTCTTGTTCAACGAGGGAATGGCCAGAAAGTTGTAAGTCTCCAGGCTCTTGGTCACCGGAAACTTTGCCGCCTTGATCCGCCGCTCGGTGGCACGACGCTCCCGGTCCATCATTTCCAATTCCACCAGTCGCAGCAGAAACTGTTCGAAGGTGGCTGCCTCTTTGGCACACTGCTCGGCCAGTTTCGGGTACTCGCGGACCATGGTCGGCAACCGGAGTTGCTTCAGATAATGCTCCAGAAGTACTTGGGGAGTGTCCATTACTGGGCCTCCTGCGTCAGCAGCACCTGGTAATCGGCTGCCCGTGTCAACGCCACTTCCGCGGTAGGCAGATGCGGATAGTTCTCCAGATCCAGTTTGGGAGGCCTTTGGTCAATTCCACACAACACCAGATGCTTGACCGCATCGAAGGCTATCGCCCTCAGCCGCAGCGCTTGCTTCACGGCGGCGGTTACTTCCCCGAGGGAAAACGTCTCCAGCAGTCGCAGCACCTGCACGTACTCCCGCCGTCCCCGTTTCCCTAACCGCCCTTCCATCTGCCGCCGCAGTTCGGGGAACTCTGCGGGTAGTTGCCAGCCCTCCAGCGGAGCTGCCTGGTCCAGGGCATTGGTCTTCTGCTCCAGCAGGGCCAAATAGTGCAGCGGGTCGAAAATCATTTCCTCACGCCCGTAACTCCTGACGTGCCGCGCAATCACCTCGCTCGCGCAAGAGAGGACCACCTCCCAGACGAACGCTTTCACCAGCACCTGACGATGCCCGTATTCTACCGGCACCGAATAGTCGTTGGTCTCATACCGCACCAGCGCTTGCGAACTGACGCGCGTGGTCCGCTTATCACAGGCTGGATACGGCGTCGCGGGCAGCGGCAGCAGCTTCTCCCGATCCCGCTCGAAGCACTGTGCGATGGTCTCCTCATGCCCCCACAACTTCCGCTCGCGGCGCCGGCGGCACTGCTCCAGCAAGTGCGCGTTCAGATTCTCCCAACTGGCCACCCGCGGCACCGGCACCATGAAGTTCCGCCGCGCATAGCCCACCAAGCCTTCCACGTTCCCCTTGTCGTTGCCTTTTCCCGGCCGGCCGAACTTAGCCGCGAACAGGCAATGCGACTGCAACTCGCTAAAGGCCTGCGTCGGCTTCCGCTCGCCGTCCCCCAGGATCTCCTTCACCGCAATCTTGGTGTTGTCGTACAGGATGGTCCGTGGCACGCCGCCGAAATAGGCGAATGCTTGATTGTGACCCTCCAAGAACGCCTCGGTGTTCTCGGCCGGAAACGCTATCACGAAGCAGTCGTCCGATTGCGGCAGATCCATGCACAGAAAATGCGCCTTCTGCTCGACGCCGCCGATCGCCACCAGCGCCTCGCCGAAATCCACCTGGGCGTCTCCTGGCGGATGCGCCAGCGGCACAAACACTTCCTTGTGCCGCAAGCGCGCCTCCCGCACGTAATCCTTTACGATCGTGTAACCGCCACCGAAGCCGTGCTCTTCCTTGAGCCGATCCCTGATCCGCTTGGCCGTGTGCTGCTGTTTCTTCGGCTGCGACTTGTCGTCCTCCAGAATCTGGTCGATGATGCCCAGCCACGGCCCAAGCTTCGGACGCAGTACCGGTTTCTTCCTCTCGTAGCCTGGCGGCACCGAATACGCCAGCATCTTTCGGATCGTCTTGCGCGACAGCCCCAACTCGCGCGCCGCCTGACGAATGCTCATGCCGTCGACCTGAACGGCTCGCCTTACGCGTGCATACACTTCCACCTTGTACACCTCTCAGGTGTTCCATAAAACACAACAAGCCTGTGATGTTCACTGGAACTGAAGTGTGGTGGTCTACTTTTCGACCGCCACGAATCGCCGCTTACGCGCCGTTTCGTGGTCTATTGTTGCACTGCCGTTTATACCGGGCCGCGAGTTCAAGCACTTGCGATTAGTCACCCAGGTTCCTGCTGGTTCCATCATAACCGTTTTGAATGACTCCCATCCAGAAGACATTCGGATGGTTGACGTTTACTGGCACGTACACAAACTGGTGATGTTCGCGGATGACATCGAGAAACGCGGTGAACAGGTCGCCGATGCTTCAAGCTGATGCGGGGTCAGAGAGCAACGGACGTTCCATCCATGCCTGCTGATGGGATATGCAGAGAACGCGCCAGACTCGCGGAGGAATTGGCGCACGCTGTCTCTGACGTGTATTCCCGAAGCCGCGAATATAAAGCAGCCAAAGATCGGAACGAAAACACATTAGAAATTACCCTGGTGCTCCAAACCTCGCGCGATGTCGAACGATCCGCAGTACACGCCTATGACGATCACATCAAAAAGCATGGCTGCAAATTTTAGAGCGTGAACACTGCCCTTGCCTACCAGACATCCGTACCTGCCTCAAGGCTGTCACAGCATTTCGGACACATCGGCTGTCCATTATTGTATAGCTGTGTCTCCGCACCACATAGTACACAGCGTTCCACATTCGTCAATTTGTTGACTCCGTGAGAAACGGTATTTTCTTTCCGGTAATTTCTTCCTGGATTTTTACGCTCGCCAGTTTGACCTGCCACGGGGGAGATTGCGCTTGCCGTGGAACTAACTGAACTATCGGGGTTCATAACGCTCTCACCTCCTGAAAAAATTGGCATGGCTAACCTAAACATCGGAAGGAAGCAAAGAGTATTCCATTTGCCGTTCTGTCCAAAAGACCTACCCAAAAATGGAGTATTGTTTCATACGCTCCCCTGTAGCGCAATCGTCCCAAATTGGCTCTAATAGTTGGACTTGGCGAACTCGCTACATGCCCAACGATGCCTCTTAAGATCTCGATCCAGACGAGATGAGCAAGAATAGTGACGAGTCTGTCGAGAAGGTGCGTAGTCTCACGAACGAAATGAAAATCGTCCAGGAGTATGAGAACGTCATCAAGGGAGGAGGATCAGCCCCTCCTGGCCCGAGCTGGCGACGATTCTAGCGGTGGCTATGGTTTTCTGGAGTAGGTCGAGTAGGTAGACTGAGTAATGCCGCCCCTTCCAGTACACACCAACCATTCCCTTGAGGGTTCCGTTGCGCTGGACAGATTGAAAGAGTACAGCATCGGCCGCGAGCACTACTCGACGATCAGCAATTTGCGCTTTGCAGGCGGCTGATGCATTGCCGGAATTGGAGCCGTGGGCGATACCGCGTCACCATTCAACACCCTCCTCCAACACACTCCTCCGTCACGCGGCATGTGTGGAGTCTATCTTGTTTACGCGGTGCGCGTCTGTTCGTATTCTCACTGAAACGAGCGGGAGAGGTGCTTTAACGCCCGAGCAGAAAATAATACCGCCTTGATTTGCTGCGGTGGATGATTCACACTTCCATTAAATCCTAGCCACCTCCCAACCGAGCCACGACAACAGCCACGAAGCCACTACCAACGGTGCCACTACAACCTAGGCCCGCTGGACTCGGACTCCAGCGGGTTTACTTGCCTTAGTGGACTTGCCGCGCCAGCCTGCGAAACTGGGATCAAGCGGTAGAGACTCGCTCGGCTTTCTTGTACAGGTCTTTCGGGTAAACGGAGCAACACCGCCCTCCCCAAACCACTCCGACCATCCCAAGGAGAGTGGTTGCATGTTGGGAAGGCTCGTAGAGGACCGCACCAGCGGGGAGCATCACAGAGACTTTCTGACCCACACCGTTATCAAGGACCGCCCGGATTGGAGCTTTGATGCGATAACGCGAGATCATAATCAACAACACCAGTCTGTGGCGCAGTCGGTTTGCAGCTTTATGGCCACCTTTTCCTAAGGTTATTCACATCTTCACTGCAAGTCACCTAGCCAAAACATAGGGAATGGCGAGGCGGGTGACTCAGCGCACGGTTAGAATAATTGCCCGCATCTGAGCGATTTCACATTCGATGATGCGAAGGATTGCTTCCGGTTCCAAGGCTGTGCGGCGAATGCGCCTGGCCCCGCAACGCGGCTCACCGTCACGGTGAAAACGCCCGCCACCTCGCACGAGGTGCGCCTGCTGCAAGATCGAGGCGTGGCTTCAGAGTGGCGGAGGAGCCCGAACGAGCAAGCGTTGAAGGTGAGGCTGAGGAAGTTGCTCGGATCGTGACTGGCGAACCTCCCGATTGGCCACCTTCGCGGTAATGATTGAGCAACTTGTGGCACTATAGATAGAGGGGCACTGTGAATACTGTAAAATCCGGCTTTTGTGGCGGCAAGATTGTACACAGGCTGGACGAATTCCCTGAACTTGAAAAGGCTCTCCGTGATGGCGACCTCCTCAAGGGTCGCCTGTTTTGTGCTGAGTTATTCCATTTCGATGATCGGCAAAGTTTGCGTGAGACAGCAGGTGGGCCGCTTAGAGCAGTTGGTATAGTTCCCTCGTCCTGAGCTTTGCAATAAGTAGGCTCCGGCTATTGCAGCGTGCGTCGGATGTTCCCCCTGAAGCCGTCTAGCTTTGCTTGAATCGCTACCAAAGCCAAACGAGTAGCAGCACGCCGCTCAGCGACACGAGGAATGGGACCGGGGCAAGAGTCGTCACGTTTGATGAGATGGAACTCACGCTCGATGGATGTTAGCAGGATTTTCGGGAGTACTTTTGCAGAGAAATTGCAAAAGGGCGTCGCGACCTCTTCGTCCCTCAAGACCCAAAGACCCCGGTCACCAGGGCCACTCTTGCGGTATCTCTCGGCAACCAGGTCTTGCGGACTAATTGGATTGGCTGCGAGGAACTTTGCTTGCTCGATTGTCAGCGAAACTGATGCACCTGTGGGTGTAAGGGAGACGACGATTGTATTCTAAGGCGCAAATGGATTACGCTCCCAGGCCCGTATTGCTTCTTCAGCAGCTTCAACGCATCCTCCAACGTCATATCTGGGTGTCGGTCGATCATGGCGACGTATGGGATAGGGCGACAGATGCTCGTTTCCAGATTAGGGCCAATTAGGCGATGCTGCTATCCCCAACGAGGGGATATCTCCTCCCCCAATCGTGAAGTCTCCCGAGAACGGCATCGGTTCGGTCAAAGTCCTTAAGGCTGTGGCGGATGTCGGTCAATCTCCCGCAGCCGCCCTCCCCCCTGCATGAGGTAGTAAACCTCAAGCCGATCCTGTTTCCCGAAGTGTTAGTAGGTGTTTCGAGACGCATTTGGGTGTTGCGCCAGAATGAAGTTTGAGACTTCGGCGCTCATCCTTTCCTCCGTTCGGTTGTTGCGCCTGACAGGAAGGTGCGGATCGGACCGGCACCGACGATGTGCTCAATTTCCATTCCATCCGGCGTGGGTCTACGGATGTAAAGTTCCATTACTTCGGCTCGGAGCGAGAGCCTTGTCATGACGACCAGGGTATCGGCGACCCCTGGAGTGCTCGTTGCGAAACGGCCAACATCGGGAATGTGAACCTTTAATCTGACGGCGAACGCGGCGTTTCGTTTGAAGTCAGCGCCGTGCATGAGCACGGATTGCCAGTTCCCCTCAGAAAAGAAGATTCGTCCATGATTCGGTTTGATCATGTGGGACTCAATGATTCCGAGGATCGCGTCGCCATTCGTGCCGTGATACAGGAGTCTCGCTGCCATCGCCGTTTACCCGCGTGGGAATCATTCTAAGCCGCAATGCGCCAGACTTCCACGGTGTTTGAAGACCCTGCTGCCATCTGGAAAGAGGGGCGAGGTTCTCGAGAGCCTTTTCGCTTGAACTCCGCCGCACTGCCAGCAGCTTCAGCATCGGATCGTTGCGGAGTCCAAAGTTCAACTGCCGGATGCGCTTTCCAGCAACGATCAGGGCTGCGCGAAGGCCATCGTGTGAAGCCAGCAACAAGCGAGCGTCGGGCACTAAAACTAAATGTAGTGTGCCCAGGGGTCGATCAATCTCGCAGCCGGTCAATCTCGACCCAGTCTTTGGCCGTGGCGTCTTCGATTCGTCTGCCACTGCATGTTGCTCGGATTCGTCTACGCCGCGCCGCTTCAGGTGCACCACGTGGCCCACTATCCGGGACACGTACTAGAAGTCTTACCGGTGGATGGGCATGGGTGCCACATCCCTTCAACGAAATACCAAACCCCGTTCACGCCAGGTTGCTAGCTGTCGAAGTACCGGGGTAACTCGTCAGCAAAACTCGTCAGCCTCAGGCTGTCGGGGTTTTCGTGGCGGTGTTTGCCAGAGACCTGCGGTTTTTTCTACGGGCGAAAGACCGCGGGTCCCCGCCAAGATCGGGCGTGGCCCTGCGCTACGGGAAGAAGAGGAGGTCGAAAGGGCTTCATAAGGCAAAGGCTTTTGTTCGCACGTCGGAGAAGCCGGACCAGAGGTCCGGCGCGGACGAGGGCGTCCGCCCCACCACTCCGTTACGGGTGCAGCTCCAGGCGCAGGCGGGCGCTGGGTTTGATGGTGATAAGACGCTCGCGGGTGGCGGAGCCGAAGTTGGCGGAGATTCGGTATAAGCCGGGAACGAGCGACAACTCGACGGGCGCTGGAACGGACAAGGGCGTGTCATTTAACTTGAGCTCGGCGGGCGCGGAAGTCTGCACGATGAGATTGCCGCGAATAGCGCGCAACGGAATCTGAATGCTTGTTCCGGCGGTGGTGATGCGGACCGGCTTGGTTTCATCTTCGTAGCCGGGCAGATTCACGCGAATGGAATAGCTGCCCGGAGCGACTTGCACCGTGCAGGGACTCTGGCACACGGGGTCAGGAGCGTCGCCGATAAAGATGCGCGCGCCTGCCGGCTGGGTAGTCACTTGGAGCAAACGGCGTACACGCCCGCCATGCGTGAGGTCCGCGGTCTCCGGCTGGCTGTCCGCTGGGGCCGGAGCGGGAGCGGCGGTATTGAACTGCGACAATTCGCGCCATGGATTCTCGCCGGGCAAACGCGGGGCGGGCAAAACGGGTAACGCCGCAGCCTGCGCGGCTTCCGCGGGATTGGCAGACAAGGCGGCCAGAAGCACGACCGGCTCGGAGTCCTGGACGAGCGTGGGCAAGGGGCGGGCCAGGATTTCCATGGCGGTGGTGTCGACGTGCGGGATGAGATCAGCGACACGGACAGGCCTGGATGATCCGGCATCTCGAAAGAACTGAGCGGCGTCGCTGCCAGTCGCCTTGGCTCCGGGCTCGATGGGCTCGAGTTCCTTCAGCATGGCGACGGCCGGGACGGAGTATTCGTCGTTGCCGCTTTCCCGCAGCCGCGCCAGGAGGGTAGCGGCATGCCCAGTGTCGTCGCGCAATAGCCAGGCGGAAGCCGCATCCATTCCGTTCGAGGCGCGGGCCGGTATGATCGTCCAGGTGGCTTCATAAAGCGAAGCCGCTTTTTCATATTCGCCACGATCGGCGGCAGCATCGGCTGCGGCGCGCGAGGCGGCGTAACTCAACTCGCGCTCGGCTGCATGCAGGGCCTTTTGCAGCGGAAGCTTGATGGCGGGACTGGGCGTATTGGCCACAGCGATTTCCAGGAACTTGACCGATACGTTATAGCCATGGCCATCGCCGTTCAAGGCACCGAGAAGAGCCGGCGCTTCCCACCGCTTGGGATCGATGCGGCCGGCTTCCGCAAGCGCCGCCATTGCATCGGCCGGCTGCAGTTTCGACAATCTCGTCAGGATGGGATATAGCGCCTCGTTATAGCGGATGGTGCGCTGGCCATCCGGAGTGGAGGCGAGCGAAGAGATCAAACGAAGACGCTCGATCTGCGGCGCCGCAGCTTTGCCGAGTTCGTTGGGGTCGAGCCGCGCCGCTTCTTCGAAAGCCCCGAGGGCGTCTTCCCATTTTTCGGCAATGGCGGCAATGACTCCCAAGTTAAATGCGGCGGCGGCATAGGCGCGATCGAGGATGAGAGCTTCGCCAAAGCCCTGCAGCGCGGCCTTGGTGTTGCGGGACGCTTTCAAATCGGCCAGCGTGGCCTGAAACCGGTGACGGGCCGCGTCGCGCGGAGAAGCGTAGGGTGAATCGAGATCGGGAGGGCGGAGGGGCGTGACATCGACGGTCACTACCGAAGCAGGAGTCGACGGTTCAGCGGGCGGCGGCGCTTCCTGCGCCCATGACAAACCGCATATCGAAACGAAAAGAATGATCGCGCGCATGGCCGGGTATCTCCTGTCTATTTCTTGGGAGCGGTACACGCTCCGGATAACTGTGCCAGCTCGCCCTTGATCCGGGTTATCTCGTCTTCAGCGGCTTTTCGTGTGCGCTCGGATTCCGGCGATTTCGGATCGATGCGCGATGCCGAAGCGGCGGATCCGTTGCCAGCGAGCGCTGCCTCGAGCAGTTTGCTTTCACGCGAATTCCCGCTGGCGGCGCCTGATGCCGCAGCCGTCGGGTTCTCTTTGTCCGCGGGACTCTTGAACCAATCGGCGGCAATTGCCAGACGGTCCCCGGAGCCACGTACTTCCTTCGAACGCGCATTGGCGGCCGCAGATGCATCCGTGTTCAGTTCGAGCTCATAAGTCTCCAGCTTGCCCCTGAGGTCCGCCATTCGGGATGCGATTTCCGGCGGGCAGCCATCCTTCTGAACGCGCCAGAGATTTCCATCACGGACCGAACTCAGATCCTGCAAGGACTTGCTGAGCGAATCGAACGCGTTGGAATCGAGTGGACGGCCGGAATCGGGCGATTTGCCAGAACGCTCGACGGTTTGTTGTGCGGCGGCTTCGCCGCCAGCAACGAAACCATTACCGCGCTGTTTTAAGATGCGCTCATACTGCTCAGGCGTAGAGCCGCCCGCGCTGACAAACGCCTGGCGTTGCGTAGCGCTCATCTTGTTCCACATGTCGCGGTATTTTTCCAAAGCCACCGAGCTGGCTCCGCTGCAATCAGAGGGAGCGGTGGTTTCCGGCCGGGAAACCATGGTGCGCTGCGGCGGCTGCGTCTGCGCGGCTGCCGCGAACGCCAGTGAGAACGGAAGGATCGAGAGGATTAGAGTTTTGTTGCGCATATCAACGCCTCGCCTTATCTGCGGTTTCATCCATGAACTCAACCTTGCGCGAGCGGCTGTCGAGCGAGGCATCGGTGTCGCACTCGGCCTCGATGAGCACGCCCTGCTTGTTGTACTTGTATTGGATCTTTGACGCCTTGCCGGCCCCACTGATGGATTCACTGATGAGCTTGTCGCCGGAATAGGTGAGCGTGCGCGAGTACACGGTCTGTTCGGAGGCTGTTTTCGCGGTGACGCTCATAAGCCGCTTGCCTTCCCATACGAAATCGAGCCGGGGGGCATTGGGCTCGTCCAATTCCCACGCATGGCGCACGCGGCCCTGGTCGTCGTAATCGAGCTCGAACATGTGAATGGCATCCCAGACGAACGGATGGAAGTAGCGATTTCCCGAGAAGCCGACGGCTACGCGCTTGCCGGTGGCCAGGTGCGCGAGACGCGTGTCCAGGCGAGGATTGTTCCAGAGCGTGAGAAATCCATTGGTAGATCCGCCCTGTGGGTCCGCGTGGATGGAATAGTTGCGCGATGGAATGAACTGGCGCATCGCCGAGAGGCCGCCTAGTCCACCGATGCCTGGCATTCCTCCGATACCGGGCGTTCCGCCCATGCCAGGCATTCCGTTGAGCGCGGGAATTCCCTTTAGCCCGCCTGCGCCGAGGCCGCCGAAGCCACCCATACCGCTGAGTCCTCTCAGTCCACCCAAGCGGCCCAGGTTGGCCATGGAGCCGATTGCCCCGATGCCGCCGAAGGCGCCAAAACCGCCAAGGCCCGGCAGCATGATGGGGATCTTCCGGCTCTCCACGACACGATTGTCGCGGCTGATCTTGAAAATCTGCGGGGCATCGTCGTAGTAATTGAAGTAGAAATCGTTGGTCTCGCGGCCGGTGGTCCTGAGAGTCACCGGCAGGGAAAGGCCCTGGGATGCCGCGGCTCCGGCGAGCGCGAGCTTCGCGATGTTGGAGCCCGTTTTCTTTTCCTCGTACTTGGTGTGGACCGAACGCACCTGATTGCCGGCCCATTCATAGAGAACGCTCAAATGATTCGAGGCATTGATGTGAGCCACCTTCGGCTGAAAGGCGAGGCTTACCGGATCGTAAAACACGCCGCGGTCGAGTGGCGTGCCCGAGAACCAGCTCAGAGGACCTGTTTTCGCGAACGGACCGGCGGCGGCCACGGTGTGCGCCGTCGTCATTTCCCGGAGCAGACGCATGGAAGTGAGGCGCTGTTCTCGATTGCTCTGGGTGGAATCCGTCAGATCCAGATAGCGGTGCAGCAGAGGAGCGGCGTCGTCACAGTGACGCAGCAGACAGGCGTTGACGCCGGCTTGAAAGAGAAATGCCGGCTCCTCGTTGTCGAGCTTCAAGCCGCTGGCAGCGCTCTGAAGGGCAGCGGTGAACTGCTGGTTGGAGTAAAGGGTCTTGAGCTGATCACGTTCTTCGGCGCGGGAATTGTCGATTTTGTATTGAACGCTGGCGCGCAGCTTTTCGCCTTCGGCAAAATCTTGCGGCGTAAGCGCCATGCCCGCGTAGAGATCGAGCAGGGCCAGCGCCATCCCGAGATCTCCGCGAGCGACAGCTAACCGGGCCTGACCCAGAGTGATCTTAGGTTCGTCTTTGTCTATGGCCTCGGCTTCCTTGAGCGCCTGCTCGGCCTCCGCTTGCTTGCCGTCGTTCAGGTACTGTTCCGCTAATAGAAGCCGCCGCTGTAACTGCACCTGTGCGGGGGCGCGCGGATCTACGCCGCGCCGCTCGCCGGCGAACTGCTGGGCGGAAAGGCGCGCGATCTCGAGCCGTACTTCTTCCAGCAGCTGGCCGGCTTCGGCTAACTCCGGGTTGCGCCAGTGGGCCACGCGAAGATCCCGAATGGCACTGGCGAAATCACCCTCCTGACGCGCCCGGCGCGCGGAGTCCACATGTAAGAGAGCGCTTTCCTGCAAGCTGGCATGGCGGACGGCCGCCAGATCGGGGAAGGACTTATCATAAGGTTCGAATTCGCGGTAACCAGCCAGGAAAGCTTCGCATTGCTTTCCGGCATTCAGCGCGCGCAGGATGGCCAGGCGCCGGTCGAGCCACCTTTTCGCTTCGGCAGCACGTTTCCGCAGATCGGCTTGCGGCGCATCGGCTGGGAATGCGGTCTCCGAGGTCTTGGCCAGCAACAGGCACTCGTCGAGGGTGGTCACAGGGGCATCGCCTTCGGACCATTTCTCGATGCGGCTCGACATGCCCGTGCGGATATAGTCGCGGATTTTTTCGGTGGCCGCGCCGGAGGGATACAGCTTGACCGCCGGAGAAATGATTTCGAGCATCTGGCGAAAGGCTTGCGCGTCATCCATACCCGGCAATCGGTTGTAGGAAGTGTCGGTAGCGAGGCGCGCGGCGGACAAGGCCGGATCTGCCCCGGGAACGATCGCGTAGAGGTTTCCCAGGACAATGGGAGTTGCCGTTTTATCCTTGTGGTCTTTTCGGAGCGCGATGGTGGCGCCCTTCCAGATTTCGGCGGCGGACTGAGGGGTTTTGCTCTTGGCGCCGTCGGGCAGGAGGAGTTGCCAGTCGGCTGCTTCTCCCGAGCGGGCCAGGAGAAGGCCATCGGCAGTGCGGAGAATGACGGAAAAACTGGTCAGCGGAGCATCGGGCAGATGCCCGATGGTTTTCGCATCCCAGGTCTCAGAATGCGCAGCAGCGGAGAGTGGGCTGCTGCGCACCTTCTCTTTCCCGTTGACCAGAATGGAATCCGCCTCTTCAAGGGACCAGGCACTACCCGCGGTGTGATTTACCACCAGGAGTTGCGCCCCCTGCAGTTGAACGGCGGCGAGCGACAGCGCCAGAAGCGAAACTCTTTGATTGGCCGTCATCGGTCCACCTCCCAATACAGCCACAGGTTCACCTGGCGGCGGGCTTCAGTTGCGCGCTGAGGGCCGTGACTTCCTGGTCGAAAGCGGCCGCAACTGCGGTGTCCAACGCAGTGGGATTCTGTGCCGCGTTTCCGGTCATTCCAGGCATTCCTGGCATTCCGCCCATTCCAGGCATGAGGCTTTGCATGCCGGCTCCCGGCATCATATTAGTCCCGCGCATGAACATCGACATGCCACCCATCATGGGGTCCATGCCCATCATTGAAGAAGCCCCGACGCCATGGCCGCTGCTGAGCAGAGCTTTCATCATGATCGGGTTCATCATGCCGTTTCCGGTTGCCATTCTTGCCGCCATGGTCATCGGCATGACGTTGGCGGCCAGAACGGCCGCGGCTTTCCAGTTGAACTGGCCGCCGGTTTTGCCGGTCACCGATGAGGAAATGGGTGAGCCGCCGCTGAGCGGGACCAGCCGGTAGTCCACACGCGCTTCGGTGACATCGCCACCCGTTACGCGGCCGATACCGGGCGCGTGGTGAAGAAAGCGTCCCACTTTATTGCCGGCAGGCTGTTCCACGCTCGACGGCTCGTTATAGAGGATGTAGTCGCACTGCCACTCCTGAGCTTTCTGCGTGATCGCTTCGGGCGTTCCGTCAGGGAGCGGCACGACGTCGAACTTGGCATCCTGGAGTTGGGCGACGAGATGTTCATAGGACCGGGTGCTTTGATTCTGCACGTTGGACTTGTTGCGCGGCTCAACCACGCCCAGCCGAATCTCGCCCGGAGCCTTGTGCGCAACCTTCTTCCCGGCCGCCGGCGCAGAGTCGGTGTACCCGGCCGGAACTTCAAATAAAGCGGCTTCGAGCGGCGCATTAGCCACAGACGTCACTGACATAGCAAACGTCGAAGACGGCTTGCCATTCTCCCCGTACGTCGTAGTAGTATATGCCAACGGAAACCCGCGTTGTGCGGATCCGGAATCCTGCTGCGCGCAAGAACCGCCGTCTTTCAGGCTGGTATACCAGCCCTCGGTTTCCGTCTTCTTGCCATCCGTCGTCTGGGTGATCTTCAGGTGACGGGCGGTAAGGCCATACATGAGCTTCCGGTCGCCCGTATCGGTAATAATAGGTTGCGCGGCCCCGGCGGCATCCGCCTGCTCGGCTGGTAAGTTCAGGAATGTCTTGGCCTTATCGTCAATTTGGACCAACCGTTTCTGGTCACACTGACGGATAAGGGTCAAACCTTCTCCGTATTCGTACCGAAGGCGTTCTCCCTTTGCAAATACCGTGGTTTCAGTTGTTTGGCCGTCAGAAGTATACTTAGCGGCGATTTTGGTGTCCGCCACCGCCATAGATGTTGCGCAAAGTGCCAGCGCCAAGGCGCCTGTCAAATTCTTGTTCATCATACTCTCCTCCTCCGGGCTCTCAGCGCCCTATGTCCCCTTAAGCGTCGATGGGTATGTAAACTGGCTCACGATTTGAAGTTTTTTTTCTTAGAATGTTCCAGAGGGGGTCCGCGGGGTGGCAAGTGGTGAAGACATCACGGGCTTGCTTCTGGACTGGGGGAACGGAAACAAGCAGGCGCTCGACAAGCTGACGCCCCTGGTGTACAACGAACTTCGCCACCTGGCGGCGCGCCAGCTTCGCGGAGAACGGCCGGATCATACGCTGCAAAGCACAGCCCTGGTTCACGAAGCCTACCTGAAGCTGATCGATCAGCAGCGGGTTCAGTGGCACGACAGGGATCATTTCTTTGCCGTTGCGTCGCAAGTAATCCGTCACATTCTGGTGAGCCATGCGCGAGCGCGCAATGCTTCCAAGCGAGGCGGGGGCCAGACGATGCTGGCTTTTGATGAAGCGCTGGGGGTGCCAGGCCGCCGCGAAATGGATCTGATCGCACTCGAAGATGCGCTCGAAGAGCTTTCGCGAATCGACCCGCAACAAGGGCGCATTGTCGAATTGCGGTTCTTTGGCGGCCTGTCCATCGAAAGCACGGCGAGAGTTTTGGGAATCTCGCCGGCCACAGTAAAGCGCGACTGGAATGTCGCAAGAGCCTGGCTGCATCGCCAGCTCAGCCGGGGAACGACACATGGAGTCTGAGAACTGGGCACGGGTCAAGCAGATTGTGAACGAGTGCCTGGATCTTGACGCAGCCAAGCGCAAAGATCACATCGTCGAGGCGTGCGGCGGAGAAACATTGCTCATGGGTGAAGTAGAAAGCCTGCTGGCTTCCTACGCGGAAGCGGGCGATTTTCTGGAGACTTCGGCTCTGGAGGACGAACAGGAGAGAGCCCAGAAGGGACGCAGGATTGGGAATTACCAGATCCGCGAGACCATCGCGCAGGGCGGCATGGGCGCGGTCTACAAAGCCGTACGTGCGGACGACCAGTATCACAAAGAAGTAGCCATCAAGCTGATCCGCACCGGCTTTGACTCGGATTTCCTGGTCCGGCGGTTCAAAGCCGAGCGCCAGATTTTGGCCAATCTGGATCATCCCAACATTGCGCGATTGCTCGACGGCGGCGCGACGGAGGAAGGCCAACCTTACTTAGTTATCGAATACGTTCAGGGCCAGCCGATCGACGAGTATTGCGATTCGCGAAAGCTTTCGACCGTGGACCGTCTCCAATTGTTCCGCTTAGTGTGTGCCGCGGTGCAGTTCGCTCACCAGAATCTGGTGATACACCGGGACCTCAAGCCTGGCAACATCCTGGTCACAACCGATGGTGTGCCGAAGCTGCTGGATTTCGGAATCGCCAAGATTATGGATCCGCCAGGCACGACTGGGGCGGGCGAGGCCACTGCCACTATCGCCCGCATGATGACCCCTGAATATGCCAGTCCCGAGCAACTGCGGGGTAGCGCGTTCAGCACGTCCACGGATATCTATTCGCTGGGAGTGGTGTTGTATCGTCTGTTGACCGGCCACTGGCCGTACCGGACGGCGTCCCGCACGCTGCCGGAAATTGCGAAAGCGGTGTGCGAGGAGGAACCGGAAAAGCCGAGCACGGCGATCGGCCGGAGGGAGGAATCGACCGAGCCCGACACTCGGGCGGCATCGACCACTCCGGAAACGGTGTCCAGCCTGCGGAATGAGCGGCCGGAGAAGCTGCGCTCGCGCCTGGCAGGCGATCTGGACAATATCCTTTTGAAGGCGCTTCGCAAGGAACCGGAGAGGCGCTACATTTCGGTGGATCAGTTCTCGGAAGACATCCGCAGGTACCTCATGGGTTTGCCGGTAATCGCGCGGAAGGACACCCTGGCGTATCGAACCAGCAAGTTCGTCAAGCGAAACAAAGCAGGGGTGGCCGCATCGGTTCTGGTGTTTCTGGCGTTAATTGGCGGCATCGTTGCGACTGTGCGGGAGGCGCGGATCGCTCGCGAGCAGGCCGAAATCGCCCGCGCCGCCCGCGCCAAGGCAGAGCAACGGTTCAATGACGTACGCAAGCTGGCGAATTCGCTGATTTTCGAAATACACGATTCGATTCAGAAATTGCCTGCAGCTTTGGAGACTCGAAAGTTATTGCTGACGCGCGCGCTCGAATACCTCGACAGCCTGTCTAAGGATTCGGGCGGCGACAGTTCTTTACAGCGCGAACTGGGTACGGCGTATCAGCGCATCGGCTTGCTACAGGGCAACATGAACGACGCAAATCTTGGAAATGCGGAAGCGGCTCTCAGCAGTTTCCGCAAAGCCATCGCAAACTGGGAGGCCGCGGCGCGAGCCAATCCATCGAATGTGATCGATCAACTGAATCTGGCGTACGGGCATCGCATCCTGGCGGTCATGTTCTCTCGAGCCGGCCAGCCAGGGGCGCGCGAACAAGTAGATCAAGCCATGGCGATCACAGGGCGGCTCTTGAAGACGGATGGGGCCAACCCCAAGGTCCGCAGCGAGAGAGCCCTGGAGTATGGTGCGCTCGCAGGATTTCAAGATCAGGCGGGCGCTCTGGAGTCACTGCGTCAGGAACTGGCACTGAAGGAAGGTCTGCTGAAGAGTAATCCCGACTATCCGAACCTGCGTCCTGGCATTGCCAACGTTCGGGTGAGGGTTGGTGACGAGTTGGCGCAGTTGGGCTCGCGGCAAGAGGGTTTGCAATTCAACCAGTCGGGCCTGGAGCTTTACGAGACGCTGGCCGCGGATCGCACGGACGCCAGGTCCACAAGGGAACTGGCGATTACTCTGAAGGGTCGTGGCAACATTCTCATGGCTGACGGAAGCCATGCCGAAGCCCTTCAGTGTTTTCACCGGGCTTTGGACATCTTGGAGCCAATGGCTAAAGCGGAGCCAGACAATGTCCTACTTCGAAGTGATGTCCGCGAGATTTGGTATGACACCGGCCGAGCACTGGTGAGCGCGGGAAAAAGCGCGGAAGGACTCGCCTTGTTTGAGCGGGCGATTCAGCAATGGGAGCGCGACCCCAATCACTCTTCCAAAGACATCCGCGAGGCGTTGGCGTTCAACCTTCTTTGGAAAGGGGAGGCGCTGTTGAGGATGGGTAATCCCACTGCCGCGCTCGCGAGCGATCGGCAGGGTATTGCGGACTTTGAGGCGGCCGCCGGCAAAGCGGCACCCACGAGTGTCGAGCTTGCAGTCAGCCATATCAAGACAGGAGCTGCGCTGGTCAAGATGGGAAAACGGCCGGAGGCAGACACGGAATACCGCAAGGCTGTGGCGATCCTGGAGCCGCTGACGGCGGCTCAACCTCCAGACCTCCCGGCATTGTACGCCGCCGCAGACGCTTATTTCGGAATGGGGGAGTTGTCGAAGACAGAGGCGGAACGCTCCGCAGCGGCTCCCGACCAGCGCCGGAACCGATGGATGGAAGCGCGTAACTGGTACCGAAAAAGCGCGGAGGCGTGGCGGCGGATTCCGAATCCGGCAGTGATCGCCGCGAATGGGTTCGCCTGCGGGAATCCTAAGGGCGTGGCCCGGATGATTTCTATTTGCGATGCGGCATTGCAGGAGCCCGGTGATCGTTAGTGGTAAGTGATAGATCTCGTTTCGACACTTTCCCAGCCAGACTTGGGATAGTGAAGCGTCGAAGTCTTCTTGCGCGTCCAGTTACCGCGATTATCGTATTGGTATGAAAACTTCGCTTCGCTTTCGAGCTTCTCGGGAGCGGGTGGTGGCGTGGGGATGTTGCCTTCCTCGTCGACCGGAGTGTCTCCCTGGTGCGTCGAATAGGTCTGTTGTTTGCTCAAATCCCCATGGTCGTTATAGACAGAAACGGTCTTCGTGTACCCGAACAACCCCATCTCCTGGGTTCGCTCGACCATCCGGTCCTGATCGTCGTACTTATAAGTCATCCGCATCGGACCTTGGCTGAAAATCCGCACTAGCAATTGCGCCATCTCCTTCGGCATCGCTCCCCCGTCAGTGCGTTGGCCGGCGACAGCGCGCGGACTCAAGGTTTGGTTTTCCTCGCTGGTCACTCGGCCGCGCTCGTCGTATGTGCGCACGAGTCTGGAGATCTGCACGTGCTCACTGTCATAGAACACCATTTCAGCAGGCCGTCCCATTCCGTCGTAAAACGTCGAGGCCAAGGCCGCATTACCTATGGTCCAAAACACCTGGGATGGTCCTTCCTCGAAACCAAATGCTCGATCCACGCCAGGCGTTTTCGCTTCGAATATCTCGGTCTTGACCTTGCGCCCGTTCTCGGATGAGTAAGTTACATTTGCACCATAGTGGATGATTTGACCGAATTGGTCGTATCTCAGCTCTATGCTACTTTCGGTCCCATTCGGATTCTGCCACTTAGTCATACGCAGCCGGCCGGCTTCATCGTAAACTTTGGTGGAGCGCAGTACCGTCCGATCTTGAACCTGCGAGACGTTATCGAGCAGGTTGCCTTGGGGTGAGAAGGTCAGTTCTTCGCGGCGGCTGGGCTTTTCAGGGATGGCCCCTGCCTTTTCGTCCCAATCGAACGTTTCGCAGATGACGGTTTTCGCCGGCCCCCGGAGGCCGTGCTGCTCGCGGTCAGTCATTGCAGACCTATCACAGAATTATACCGGCAGCCCAATCGCAGCTTGTTCTTTTTCGCACCCGGATAGTGACCTAGGCGCGCTATACTGGCCCTCGGAAAACTAGCAGGTCATCATGCCAAGTTCGCTCTTCTCGCGCCGCAACTTCGTGAAAACCGCGGGCACACTGGTAGGAGGCTCGTTACTTAGCCAGACCGTTGGCTGCAGACAGCCCGCCATGCCCCAGCCGAAAGACGGCGCTGCGCAAGATGGCCCTGCCGATTACACCCTGACTATCGCCGGTGAAGCCGGTGGAACTCGCGCCGAAACACATTGTCTCGACGACTACCTATAACGGCCAATTCCCTGGGCCTCTGCTCCGCTTCCAAGAAGGCAAACCAGTCACGATCGACATTCACAACCAAACGGACACGCCCGAGCAATTGCATTGGCACGGGCAATTTGTTTCCACCGATGTGGATGGCGCCGCGGAAGAAGGCACGCCGTTCATTCCGCCGCATGGCAGCCGCCGCATCACGTTCGTCCCAAAGCCTTCCGGGTATCGCTTCTACCACACGCACGTCCGTGCACGGGCGAATCTGAACGCGGGACAGTACACGGGTCTGGTGGGCCCGGTGTATATCGAACCGAAGAACAATCCCGGAAACTACGATCGCGAGGTTTTCCTCACGCTGAAGGAATTCGAACCGACATACAGCCGCGGCGGCGACATGGACATGGACTTTCTAGTCGCCCGCTGCCACGGTCAAGGAGCTGAAAGATTCGGGCGAGAGCGCCATGAAAGCCTCGCTCGCCAAAGGCATGCCGCATGGATTCGAGGTCGGGTATGGCTCCTTCACCATCAACGGACGAATGCTGGGCAGCGGCGAACCGATACGGGTGAAGCAGGGCGAACGCGTGCTCTTCCACGTCCTGAACGGGAGCGCGACCGAGATCCGCAGTCTGGCGTTGCCCGGACATACCTTCACGGTGGTTGCGATGGATGGCAACCCAATCCCCAAGCCGGTGAACGTGCCGGGACTTTGGCTAGGCACAGCAGAGCGAATCTCAGCAATTGTCGAAATGAATCACCCCGGCATCTGGATCATGGGCGATATGGCGAACGATGACCGGGCGCACGGCATGGGTACGGTGATTGAATATGCCGGCCAGAAGGGTAAACCGCAGTGGGCCGCTCCCAAACCGTTCCACTGGAACTACGCGCAGTTCGGAAATTCCGGTGCGCAGCTTCGCACAGCCGGATCAAGTCTTCGACATGACCTTTGCCAAACAAAACGCAGCCGAGGGCGGCTTCAACCGGTGGACCATCAACGACGTCGCGTTTGCGGAAGATCACATGCAGCCGATGTTTCGCGTGAAGCAAGGGAAACGGTACCGGCTGCGCATGCGCAACGCGAGCGATGACATCCATCCGGTCCACCTTCACCGCCACAGTTTCGAACTGACGCGTGTGGCGGGGCAGGCGACTTCCGGCGTCATGAAGGATGTGGTGATGGTGGGCGGCTACCAGGAGATAGAGGTCGACTTTGTCGCGGATAATCCCGGCCTCACGCTGTTCCACTGCCATCAGCAGCTGCACATGGATTTCGGTTTCATGGCACTGTTCGAGTACGTTTAGGTCAGGCTTATTTGCGCTAGGCCCGTCATGTCGCGAGCGCCCGAAGCTGCCAGCCGCGGCCTTGAGATAATTCCTATATGCAATGCAGGCTGCCGGCGTTGTTGGCGATCCTGTGCGCGTGCGCCGCGGCACAGGACGTTGGCTTGGGGTCCAAGCGGAGTCGCGGCCATAGGTTCGAAGCTCCTTACACCCTCGATATTGAAACGCCCCACGTGAAGTGGGCTAACCCGCTGCCCGGAGGCCCGATTCATCTCCTGGCTGTACCGACCATCGGCGAGGGCCGCACGCTGGTGGAACTGGCCGAGCGCCTTTCGCTCGATCTCACGACGGTCAGCATCGATCCCGACTGGGACGTGAACAAATGGACCATGGCGTTCGGCAACGATTACGGAGCGCGCGCCGAAAAGGGCGACCTGAAACTCGTGTATTCGTACCTGGAGCAGGAACTCACCGGGCCGAAGAAGTTCGATGCCATTCTTCTGCCGCTGAACCACGGGTGGAACATGCTGACGCCGGCTTCGCGCGAAGCTCTGAAGCGCCGTGTGAATAACGGTTGCGGGCTCGTTCTAATCCGGCCGTATGAAAGCGAGCTTTCTCCGCTGACGCCGGTGGATCTGAAAGTTCCCGAGACCGAACTGGAGGAACCGCAACAGGCAGGACAAACCGAATCGTCACCTTGGCGTCGAACCGGAGAGCACTACATCACGCGCGCCATACCGGTGGAAACCTTCCCGTTCGGCGACGTGCAGAACTTCATCTACCGCGCCGCGCCCGGCGCGACCGAGCTTATCCGAACGGAATCGGGGCATCCGGTGCTTGCGGTGAAGCAGGTTGGCCAGGGTCGCGTGGTGGCCTTCGGGTACCGGAATCAGGGTATGAGCTGGCAGATGCCCATGGCGGCAAAGGGGCACTTCGTGGGTGCGTCGTGGGAGTACTTCTATGCGCTGCTGGTGCGCGCGATCATCTACGCCGCAAATCGAGAGGCGCGAACTGTTCCGGACTTCCACTCCGCCGCAGCCGATTGGCGGATCCGTGATTCTTATAACGATGTGCTGCAGTCGGGCCACGGCCGCCCACCGCAGCTCACAAACCTTGAGCCTGGCCGATATTTCGTCGAACAACAGCTTGCGGGGGATTGGAAGATCACGCCGGTTGAACTGGGACAGTCCGAACGAATCGATGACCTCGAGGCCGAACCGGACGTCATCGCTGAAGGGGACACGGTGAATGTCCGCTGGAAAGCTGCCCGCCCCGCACGTATCGAACTGGTTGACGGCTTCGGGCGTGTGATCGCTCGTGGGGAGGGAGCGGGCAGTGTCCGGTTGACAACCGGACGGCCCCTCACTCACTCGGGATTCGTGCGAGCGACCATCGGCGCGGTGATTCGACAAAGTCCGGTGCGCTTCGCGGCGGCGTCGCGCGAATGGAACGACTACGAAGTCATCATGCCCTGGTACGGTCCAAAATCGTACCAGCCCTGGATTCCGGCACTCGATGAGCAGTTCCGCCGCATTGGAATCACCACGCTTTCCGACCCGGAGCGAAACTTCAAAATGATGGTCAGCGCGCACCTGCCCGGTTTCGGCATCTACTGGTACCGGCGCGATGCCTATTTGCAGCGCAAGGCAGATTTCTTGAGGACCGGTGACAAGAAATATTTGACGCGTGAAGTCACGCTCGAATCGCCGACGTTTGAAGCAGGTATGCGCGCTCAATTAGACAAGTCGCTGCGGCCGCTCGCGCCGCTGAAGCCGATGGCCTGCTATCTCGCCGATGAGTCTTCGCTCACGTTTTATGGCGATGCGTTTGATGTGGATTGGACGCCGGAATCGCTGGCGGCGCTGCGCCGCTGGCTGCGCAACGAATACAAAAGTTTGGATGCACTGAATGCCTCTTGGGGCACGGAGTTCCGCGACTGGGATTCCGTTGTGCCGATGACTACCGAGGAAGCGCAGAAGCACGGCAATTACGCGCCCTGGGCCGACCACCGCGCGTACATGGAGACGGAGTTCGTGCGTGCATTTGGCAAAGCCCGCGATCTGATTCACGAGATCGACCCAGGCGGGCGCGCCTCAATTTCCGGCACGCAGGTTCCGACGGCGCACGACGGCTGCGACTGGTCGCGGATCGATCAGGAGATCGACTACCTGCAGCCTTACTCGGGCGGCAACCAGGATCCCATGCACTATCTGTTCCACCCGGGTCTTACGATCACCGGATTCACCGGCTACGGGTTGGTTGGAGATGAAGCGCAATATCAACAGTGGCAGCGCCTGTTCTACGGGCATAGCGGGGCGTCCATCTTCTGGCACTACACGCTGTTGAATCCGGACCTGACGCTGAGCGCCCAGGGCAGCGCGCTTGCCGCCGCGTTCGGACGTCTGCAATCGGGAATTGCGCGCGTGTTCATGAACTCGATGGTGCATGAAGACGGCGTCGCTATCCACTTCTCGATGGCGAGTATCCGAGGCGCATGGATTACCGATGGCAAAATCGTCGCGGGAACCGGCGGCAGTGAGGGAAAGACATCCGCACACTTTGCCGAACTGCAACATCGGCGCAAGGCATGGGTGAAGGAACTCGAGAAGGACGGGGCGCAGTTCCGGTTCCTCGCCACCCAGCAGATTGAATCCGGCATGCTCGATCACTATCGGGTGCTGATTCTGCCGTATTCGATAGCCGTCACCGACAAAGAAGCAGAGGAGATTGAGCGGTTCATGGCTCGCGGCGGCATTGTCTTTGGCGACGATCAGACTGGACGTATGGACGGCCGGTGCCACTGGCGTACACAACCCTTGTGGAACGAGCAGACGAAGGGGTTCGTGTGTAGCGAACCTCGCAATGTCGGAGTGCAGCACGATTTCGGCGGTCCGTATTTGGTAAGCATTCGCGATTTCGGCGAGTCGCGGCTAACAGGAGTGCTGCCGGAGAAGGCCGTCCGGGTTCATCTCCCAGACACCAAAGCAGTCTCCTACGATTTGCTGCGCGGCGGAATTGCTACTCAGGAGCTCGAGGCTGGGCCGGACAAGCCCGTGTTGATTGTCGAGCGGAAATCAAGAATTTCGAAACTGGCGATCGACAAGGATTTGCATGTCACGCTGCGCGACGAGAGCGGCGCGCCGGTGGATCTCTCGGTGGTTCGTGTGGAAGTCTTCGATCCTGCGGGGCGGCTGTCGCGTTATTACTGCTCGAACTTGACTGTACGCGATGGGCAGGGACAGTTCCAGATTCCGTTCGCGATCAGCGATGCGAAAGGCGCGTGGCGCATCCATGCGCGCGACGTGATCAGCGGACTGACGGCGGAGACAGTCGTGACGCGGGAGTGAAAGGACATCCGATGCAAATCCCGTTGCCGATTATGCGAACTTCACGCCGTCAGATCTTGAGCTGGGCCACCGCGATCGGCAGCCTTCGCTCCATCCTGAGAGCCCAGGAAGAGCCGACATTTTCCACTGACGTCAGAGTCGTTAACGTGCTCGCCACTGTTCGGGATCGGCATGGGCGCATCGTCCGTGATTTGGCGCAGACAGATTTCTCGCTGGCGGAAAATGGACGTCCGCAGACGATCCGCTATTTTTCCCGTGAGTCCGATCTGCCTTTGACGCTCGGGCTGATGGTGGACACCAGTATGAGCCAGGAGCATGTGATAAACGCTGAGCGCGGCGCCAGCATGCGCTTTCTGGATCAGGTTCTGCGCGAAAACAAAGACCACGTATTCCTGATGCAGTTCGACATGACCGTACGCACGTGCCAGGTGCTGACGTCATCTCGCGGGAAGTTGGAAGACGCCTTGGCATTTGTAGACACACCAACGCGGCAGGAGCTGCGCAATCAGTATGGCGGCGGCACGCTGCTCTATGATGCTGTCGTGGAAGCGTCCAAACAGGTGATGAAGAATCAATCCGGCCGCAAAGCCCTGATTGTCCTTTCCGATGGCGTCGACACCGGCAGCGAGGCCACGCTCACGGATGCGATCGAAGCGGCATTGCGGACGGATACGTTGATCTATTCGATCCTGTTCTCTGATCCTGGTTTTTATGGGGGCCGGCTACTCGGCCACATGGGGGGCGCCGGGGGCAGAAAAGCTCTTACAAGCATGAGCACAGAGTCCGGCGGCGGATTCTTCGAGGTCTCAAAGAAGCAGACCATCGATGATGCCTTCACGATTCTGGAGGAGGAATTGCGCAGTCAGTACAGTCTGGGCTACGTGTCCGATGTGCCTCTCCATATTGCGGAGTTTCGCAAGATCCAATTGACGGTGAACCAAAAGGGCCTGAGCGTGCAGGCGCGCAATCGATACTGGGCGCACCACTAACGGCTAACGGAGCAGGCTTTGGTATTCCATATCGCCGTTGCAGTGGTGGCTGCGTTGGCCGGAGGAATTGCATCCATCGCCGGCTTCGGCATCGGAAGCCTGTTGACTCCGCTCGTCGCCTCTCAATATGGAATGAAAGCGGCGGTCGGCGCCGTCGCGATTCCGCACTTGATTGCAACGGCACTGCGGTTTTGGCGACTACGGTCCCACGTAGACCGGCACATTTTTCTCGGGTTCGGTCTGATGAATGCTGCCGGATCGCTCGTAGGAGCACTGATACACGTTTGGGTGAACAATCCGATTCTGGCGATCGCCCTCGGCATACTGCTCGTCTTTGCGGGATTGATCGGCGCGCTGGGATACACGGATCGGATGCGGTTTGGCCGAAAAACCGCAGGGGTCGCCGGCCTTCTTTCGGGAGCGTTCGGTGGATTGGTGGGCAACCAGGGAGGAATTCGGTCGGCAGCAATGCTGGGCTTGGGGGTTCAGGGCCCGGCATTTGTGGCGACGGCAACAGCGATCGGCATTGCGGTGGATGCCGTGCGCATGCCCGTTTACTTCGCCACTGAATCACAGAGGATTCTTAGTGCCAGGCCGGCAATTGTCGCAGCCGTTATCGGCGTGGTGCTGGGAACCCTGGCCGGCGAACGTGTGCTTCGCAGAATTCCCGAGCCAATCTTCCGGCGTATCGTTTCCGTGATCCTGCTGGCAGTGGGTGCGTACCTTATCGCGATGTCACCCCAGTGATTCGAAAGGAACGAGGCCCGCTTCGACTGCATCCGGAGATTGAATCAGACCCTCAGGTACTTGTGGAAGAAATCGAGAGTGCGCTGCCAGGCAAGCTTGGCGGCCGCCTCGTCATAACGAGGAGTTGTATCGTTGTGGAAACCATGATTCGCGCCTTCATAAATGTAGGCGGTGTAGGTCACGTGGTTTGCTTTCAGCGCTTCCTCGTAAGCGGGCCAACCTCCGTTAATGCGTGTGTCAAGGGAAGCGTAGTGGAGCAACAGAGGCGCCTTGATCTTGGCAGCATCCGCGGCTGAGGGCTGTGCGCCATAGAAGGGAACGGCTGCAGCGAGATCCGCGCCCATGCGCACGGCCAGCGTGTTGGCAATACCGCCACCAAAGCAGAAACCCACCACACCGATCTTCCCCGTGCAGTCGGCACGCTCTTTCAGCCAGCGCGCCGCCGCGAGGAAATCTTCAGTCATCTTTGGCCGATCGACCTGTCCAAACAGCTTTGCACCTTGCTCATCGTCGCCGGGGTAGCCACCAACACTCGTAAGCCCGTCCGGTGCGAAAGCCATGAAATTGGATGTGGCCAGACGTCGTGCCACGTCCTCAATATAGGGATTCAGACCTCGATTCTCGTGCACGACCAGCACTCCGGGCAGCTTTCCATGGGCGTTCGCAGGACGAACCAGGTACCCACGTATGCTTCCATTGCCCTGTGGCGCTGGCACAGTGGCATACTCCGTCCTGATGCGGCTGTCGTCTTTGGCGACCTGTTGGGCCCAAGCGTAATTCGGGCGGAGGCTTTCCCATATCGCTGTGGCCGTCAAACCACCCACGGCGAACTTTTTCGCGCCGTCCAGGAATTCACGCCGCCCGATCTCACCGTGAACGTAGCGGTCAAACAGGTCCAGTAACTCCTGCGGAAAATCGGTCGCTTTTCTGCGTTCCATGTAACTGGCTCCCTTCCGGCGCAAAGGATATCACATGATCCGGCTCAGAATTGAGCGCCGAGCGATAGACTATGCCGTTCGAGTGCGCCAATGATCCTGGCGACATCAACGAAGCGCTTGGTCTCGCTGATCGCCTGCCTATCGAACGACGCGATCCGGGTTGCGAGTCCATCCACAAATGCGTCGAGGTCGGAATCCGGCAATGACCGGTTGACGTATCCATATAGTTCGGCCAGATCGCCCGGGATGTCGTCGGCGCCGAGAAGTACTTCAAGTGCACGCCCTCGTCCCATCAGACGCGGTAAACGCGCCATTGGACCAACCCCAGGAACCACACCAGCTCCGACCTCAAACTGCGACAAAATCGCTTTTTCGCGACTCGCAAAACGCATATCGCAAGCCAGGGCTAGCTCACTTCCCACACCTGTAGCGCGCCCCCGGATCGAGGCTATTGAGACGACCGGGACACGGCTAGCAGAGCATTCGGGGAGACTAGTGGTGTCCTCAAGTTTCGCAAGAAAGTCGTAGTGCGTGAGAAAGTATCCTTCTACCGCGCTGTCAAACACGACCACCTTGACGTGCTTGTCAGTCTCGAGCGCGGTAACGATCTCGTTCAGTTGCGGAATGGTTTCCGGACCGAAGATGTTGAGCGGCGGATGATCAAGTGTCGCCCGCCAGTAGAACGGTGAGTGCCGCGTAAGGTGTATCTGGGTGCTTTTTTGGTTTGAGGCTGGGGTTTGCGTCTTGACATACATACTCCTGGAATTTGAGACTCACTTCACTGCTGCTTGCTCATGAACGCCTGCACCAGTGCAGCAATCTCATTTGCTTTGGTATCGAGCGCGAAATGTCCTGCGTCGAGCACATGCACCTCAGCGCTCGGGACATCCTTGCGGTATCGTTCCGGCTCGCCGAGATCGAATGAGAGGTCGTGCTTGCCCCAGATGACCAATAGCCTTGGCTGGCTCTTCTCGCAACCATGCCTGCCACTTTGGATACGCAGCTACGTTCGTGCGGTAGTCGTAGAACAAATCGCTTTGAATCTCCGCCTGCCCAGGTTGACTCAGGAACGCGAACTCGTCGGTCCACAAATCAGGGTCGTAAAGTTCCACGTTGGGATCATCGCCAACATGGCGCGTCCTGGTGGTTGCAAGCGACAGCAGGTTCTTGCGCAGCTCGGCTTCGTGAGCAGGGCGATCCGCCCAAAAAGCACGCCGTGCTGCCCAGTTCGCTCCCAGCCCTTCGTTGTGCGCCACCCCGTCCTGGACAATGAGGGCCTCGATGCGATTCGGATGCGCGAGCGCCATGCGGAACCCGACCGGCACGCCATAATCCTGCATGTAAAGCGTGTAGCGCGAGAGGCCGGTCGCTTCTGTGAAGCCATTGATGACTTTTGCCAGATTGTCGAACGTGTAAGCGAACTGTTTTGGGTCCGGCCAATCGCTATGCCCGAAGCCCGGGTAATCGGGAGCGACAAGGTGATAGCGATCGGAAAGGCGGGTGAAGAGCGGCTCGAACATTCGTGACGAAGAGGGCAGGCCGTGGAGCAAGAGAATCGTTGGGCCATCCTTCGGTCCCGCTTCCCGATAAAAAATGGAGAGTCCGTCAACCTTCACCGTGCGATAAAAGACTGGATCCGACATGGGTATCTTCATCCTTCCTTGGCCTTGGAGATGGCCGGCGGCAAACCCGATTGAGAAGAGTGCCGCCCAGGTTCTTGCAATTGTTCCGATCTTCATCGCCCCTCAGAAATCCTGCGCGGTGGGACGCAGAACAACTTCATCGATTTCCACGTCCGCAGGTTGTTCAATGGCGTACAGCACGGCGCGAGCAACCGAATCGGCCGGAATGGCGATCTTCTTGTATAGATCCTTCACAAATGCAGCGGAGGACGGATCAGAGGTTCCGTTCTTCAGTTCCGACTCCACCGCACCAGGCGAGATGATCGTGCACCGGATGTTTTCGGAATGTAGCTCCATCCGGAGTCCTTCCGTCAAGGCGCGCACAGCGGATTTCGTGGCGCAGTAAACCGTTCCGCCGGGGGCGAACACCTTGATCCCGAAAACAGAAGCGAGGTTGATGATGTGACCGCTCTTCTGTTTTTGCATTTGAGGCAGGACGGCGGCAACTCCGTACAGAACTCCCTTGATGTTGATGTCAATCTGCCGATCCCATTCCTCCACCTTGAGAAGATAGATTGGCGCGATGGGCATAATGCCGGCGTTATTCACCAAGACGTCGACGCGGCCGAAGCTCTCGACGGCTCCTTTGATGAGCGCCTCCACTTCGACGCGATTCGTGACGTCGACGGCGAACCCGACAGCCTTACCGCCCGCGGCCGAAATCTCGTTTACGACTGCGTCTATACGGTTCTTACGCCGCGCTCCCAGGACGACCTTCGCTCCGTGTCGCGCAAGAAGCTTCGCAGTGCTCTCTCCAAGTCCGCTGCTGGCTCCGGTGATGACTACGACCTTCTCTGCAATACCTGACGTTCCCATTGTTCTGGTTCTCCTTGTTAAGAATTCGAATGTTTCCGACTTTGGTTTGCGCTCCACTGAATGACGGACCCGGCGATTTGGGAAACTTCCTTCACCAACGAGTTGCAGAAGGCTGATACGTCGGTACACGTAGAAAGATTGGCGCTTTGCCCGGCCCACAGAGGCAGAAGATCGGATCGGCCCGCCGCCTCCGCGGGGATTGAAAGGTTTCTTACAACTCCTCGTTGCAATGGATACGGCAAGATCTCAGTTCCGTTTCGGTTCAACTCCTCCATCAAGCGGTTGTGGATTCCCCGGGCGAGTCTTCCCGTGAAGCCCCTGGTCAACGCAGTGTGTCCGGCAGCTTTTCCTAGCAAAGCTTCGCGATGAAGGGGGCTGGCGCCGGATTCCTCGCACGCCAGGAACGCTGTTCCCAGTTGAACGGCGTCTGCACCCAGAGCCAGTGCGGCGATTACCCCTCGCGCGTCTCCGATTCCGCCCGCAGCGATCACAGGCACATCGACGATGTCGACGATCTGAGGGACGAGCGAGAACGTGCCCGTGAGGGAATCCTCCGCGGGCCGGAGGAACGAACCGCGATGCCCACCGGCCTCAAAGCCCGAGGCGACGATGGCATTCACGCCGGCATCCTGAAGTACTGCAGCCTCGTCGGGTGTTGTCGCCGTGCCAATCGTGACGATGCTTTTCGCCCGGCACTCCTCCAGAATCTCCCGTGGCGGAACTCCGTAGATGAAGCTGAATGCCGGTACGTTCGCGTCCAGCAACACGCGAGCCTGATCTTCGAATCGGGCCGGTGAATACGGTTTGTATGCCGGACGGGGCGCCCCCAGCGCGGCGAGATGGACTGTAAGCGGCGCGAGACTCCTATTGAATCCGCTTTCATCCGATGTCCGGGCGCCTTCGTCTTCCATCGACACCCACAGGTTCATTGCGAACGGCTTCGAGGTAAGAGAGCGAATCTGTGCGATGACGTCTTTGATCGCCTCCGGCGCCAAACCGTGCGCACCGAATGATCCGAGTCCGCCAAAATTGGAGACCGCTGCCGTCAATCTTTGCGATGACAGCCCACCGAGCGGACCTTGAATGATGGGATAGTCAATCCCGAGCTTCTCTGTGAGCCGGTTTCGATTCCAGGAGACAGGCATCAGGCGGAAACCTCAAAGATCACTTCCAACTCGACCGGCACCCCGAGCGGAAGACTCTCCACTCCGAACACCAGGCGCGACGACATCTTGTCTTCTCCGAAGATGTCGCGGAGAAGTTCCGAGGCAGCATCGGCAACTGTCACATGATCGGAGAAATCCCCGGCTGTCGCTATATAGACTCCGAGCCTCACCACTCGCGAGATCCTGTCCAGCGACCCAAGATGCTGCCTCGCCACGGCGAGCACGTTCAGAGCGGCGGCGTACGCAGCCCTTCGGCCTTGTTCGGCGTTCAACTCCCTTCCGGCGCGGCCCAGGAATTTGGCTTCATGGCCCACCGTAGGGAGCATTCCGGTCAGGAATAGGAGATTGCCCGTTTGGACCGCAGGCACGTAAGGCCCGAACGGCGGCGGCGCGGGAGGCAGTTCAATGCCCGCGGCCGCAAATCTGGTTTCTGCGTTGTTTACCATTTTCCGTTGTGCGCACCTGCGTCCACGTGCAGCACCTCCCCGGTTACATGACGAGCTTCGGTCAGATACACGATCGCATCGACAATGTCGTCTACGTCCGAGATCATTCCCATCGGCGACAGGCTTTTCAAGAACTCGTCAGGGTCCTTCGCATGCATCGGCGTATCGACGATACCCGGAGCGACCGCGTTGAAGCGGATGCCGTCTTTCGCATACTCCATCGCAAGGCTGCGCGTGATCGCCTCCAGGCCACCTTTCGTGATCATCGGGACGGAAGCGTTGACTCCGGCGATGGGATGCTCCACCATCGCCGACGTGATGCCGGTGATGCTCCCACCGGTCTTTTGCGCCAGCATCTGCTTCACTGCGAGCTGGGTGATGTAGATGTAGCCCTGCAGATTCGTTTCGGAGAGCAGTTCGAAATCGTGGACCGTGTAGTCCGTAAACCGCTTCGAGAAGAAGATGCCGGCGTTATTGACGACACCATCGATCGAGCCGAAAGTGCTCATCGCTGTCGCGGCAATCTTTGTGGCGGTTGAAGCCTCGCCGATGTTGCCATCGACCAAGACAAGCCTGTCCGTCGGCGCAAACTCGGACTCTGAAATCTTGCGCGAATTGGCGACAACATTGTAACCGCGCTTGATGAACGCCTTCGTGACGCCGGCGCCGATTCCCTGAGACGCGCCCGTCACGATCATGGTCTTGCGCTTAACTTGCATTTCCATCCTCTTCTCCTCCCGGCCGCCCGCAGGCGCCGTGCCGTGTACTGCACTTTCGAGTTCGGCTTGCTCTTTGGCCTGAGGTGGTCCTTCGAACCGTAGCGCCCACCTCCCGCGAAGTAGGCAGCGCGGCGATGGCGCAGCCAACGCTGTCGAGAATATTGCGTTTGAAAAGGTGGCGGATATCGCTCGTCAGCTGCTCCGCCTGAGCCGCAGCGGCAAAGGCAGCGATTCGCTCGACTGCTGAGCCTGTTTGTTCCGGCTGCTGACGCGACGCCGGTTCCGTTGTTAGTTGAGTCATGGGGCTGCTCTCCTTGATTAGATTCCGTCGTAGGCAGAATATCCACGCTCGGCCCAGTAGTCTCTTGGCTCTTTCGAAACATACGTGAGCTTGGTAATGGCCTTTACATTCTTCAAGCCGAGCTTTACGGGCACCAGTAGACGGAGCGGCGCTCCATGCTCCACAGTCAGGGCCTGACCGTTGAAGTGTGTGGCGAGTAGCGTCTGTGGGTGGCGGGCCGTCGCCAGATCGAGTGAGACGTAGTAGGGGTCGGGATCTCCGGAAGCATCGAGATTGACCGACGACTCGACCCGTACCCACTTAGCCTGCGACGCAGGTGGGTAGGCACGAAGCAAATCGTCGAATCTCAGACCGGTCCACCACGCAATCGCGCTCCAGCCTTCGACGCAAACCAGCCGCGTAATCTGCTCGTGCATCGAGAAGCCAGTCATGAGACTGCGAATATCGAGGGCGACGCTCACGCCGGAGGCCAGCCCGTCCAAAGTCAGATGCCATCCAGGGATATACCCAGGATCGGGAGTAGCTCCGTTGTAGTTGTTCTTGAGCGGAGTAATCTGCGATTTAGTGTAGGCGGGCACCGAACGATTTCTCGAATAGAGTGCTTCTGCCACGTCATCGTCGATACGAAGTGCTTTGTTCAGAAGCCACTCCTTCCCGGGAGAGTTCATATTTCGACGCAGGCCCAGACGGGTGAGCGTATTTTGTGGCAGGAGAAATCCAGCGCCGGCCAGCGCTGCCACCGCCCCAGCCCCAAACAACAGAACGTCGCGCCGGGTGCGGCGACGCAGCACCTGAGGAGCCACGTCGAATGTTGGGAGAGGCCGCTCTACGAAGAAGCCTCGAGCCTTATTGTTCATTAGCCGTGAGCTCCGACCGCTTTACTCTCACCGACCAGCCTACGATCATGCCGCGGAACGTATCCCACCCGTCGGTGAAAACCAGAATCACATGGGGGACGACGAAAAGGATGAAGACCCACATGAGCCAGAAATGCCAAACGCGCGTCGCATCGAACCCACCAAATATCGCACCCAACGAATGGAACTGCATGGGCTTGTGAATCGCCCATCCTGTAGCGACTGAAAGGCAACCGGCGAGCGGAACAGAGAAGTACGCTGCGCGCTGGAGCGCGTTGTACTTTGTGTTGAAAATGGGATGCGGCCATTGTCGGCGCGCTAGTTTGGCCAACGGAAATCCTATATAGTACCGGGACATCCTGAACGCGTCAAGCAGATCGGTCCGGCGAAGCAGCAACGCGCGCCATCCGCCTCCCATGACCAGCCCCGCAACGTATACCATACCGTTCAGCATAAATAGGTAAGCCCAGAACCAATGCAGACGCAGAGCCGCGGCTAATATATACGGCCCGAGGCTGAAGTGGTTGTAGACCCCGTCTGGCGGACTGCTGTAGTGATGCAGTCCGGGCACATGCGCGCATATCCAGATCCCGATATCCGCCATCACATCGAAGTTTCCGGTATGCGGATCTGGCTTGTGCTGATAGATCGGCGAACTCCAGTAAATAGAGATGCCGCTCAAAATGAGGCCGAGAAGGATCGGCACATTCAGCCAGTGACTCCAGCACACCAGGAGATGATGCCTCTTGGCCACGAGCGCGCCCGGCTGTTCCGTTAGCGTGCTCGTGGAGATCGATTCTTTACGTGGAGTTGTGGAACGGCTCATTTCCCGGCACTCTACTGCGCGTTGCTTGTGGATGCGGCCACGAATTGAAAGATCTTGTTCGTGGCCAGCGTTCCGTCCGGCAGCTTCTCGGTCGCCGCATAGACGGTATCGCCGGCACCCAAGGTCACTGTTTCTTTTGCAACTAGCGTAACCGGGACACCGGCAGGTACCGAAATCGTCTGCGAGCCGTCCTGATATCGAACCACCAGAGTGCTACCGCTGCCCTTCTGTACCGTGCCATTCGTCATGCGGGAGTGCGAAACGGCAGGCCGAGAGACGGAGCCGTTTGTCATTCTGTTGTGAGTGGTTGCGCCTGGCGCATCCAGCAGAACACTACCTTCCGCCGCCCCGCGCAGTTCCTTGGGAAAGATTATGACCTGCTTCGCGAGTTCTGTGCCGTCCGCCTGCTGCACGGATGCCACGCCGACATAAGAGGTTGAGGCGACATGGCTCAAATCCGACGGTATCTGCTTGTAGGTTGCGAGGGGCTGCGTGACCGTAACGTGGACGACGCCTGAAGCTGTCGCAACGTCGAGCGAACTGCCGGTAAAAGACTGGACCTTTCCCAGAACACCGGAAAGCGGCGGGGCTGGCTGCGCCTGGGCCCAGGCGATATTTGGAATTACCTGCGCGGCCAGCACAACGACGGCTGCGACATGTAGTGCCGGGTGTTTCTGGAAACAACCCGTGCTACGGGTTTTGTCGCACAAAACTGTTTTGAGTTTCATGTGAGTTCTCCTTTTCAAATGAATTCGGACGCGGGCGGGAGGCTAGGCAACATCCTTTTGCAGGATGCCGGCCGTCTCGCCCAGGAAGCTCAGCAATTCGGTGTTTACTTCTTCCGCGTGAGTCCACGGGATGCAATGCGGACCGTCCTTCACCACCACCTGGCGTGCTCCTTTGATGAGCTTCGCGGTGCGCAGTCCCGTAGCCGCGATAGGTAGGATGCGGTCGGCATCCCCTTGAATCACCAGCGTGGGCACATCGATGCGCGCCAGGTCCTCGCGGAAGTCTTCGTGCCAGGCTGCGACGCATGCCAGGCTGGCGGTGGCGGAGGCGCCCGCCGCGACGTTCCAACTGGCCTGAATCGCTTGTTCGCTGACACGCTTCCCCAAGAATTGGTCGGTGTTGTAGAAATTCTGGAAGAAGCCGCTGAAGAATGCATAGCGGTCGGCGGCCACGGCTTTTTCGATCCCGGCAAACACGCTGCCATCCACGCCCTCCGGGTTGTCGGCCGTCTTGAGCAGGTACGGCGGCACCCCGGAAATGATCACGGCTTTGCTCACACCCTTGGAACCGTACTTCCCCAGGTATCGGGCTACCTCGCCTCCTCCCATGGAGAAGCCGACCAAGGTGAAATCGTGCAGCTTCAGCTGGGTGACCAGTTTGTGAAGGTCCTCCGCGAAGGTGTCGTAGTTGTAGCCCGTGGCCGGCTGGCTGGATTTGCCGAAGCCTCTGCGGTCGTAGGTGATGACCCTGTAACCGGCCTCCAGCAAGACGGGCAGTTGTTTCTCCCACGAAGCACCGCTCAATGGGTATCCGTGGATCAGGACAAGGGGTTGCCCCGAGCCGTGGTCTTCGTAGTAAAGCTCGATGTCGCCAGAATTTTCTTTTCCGGCTGTAACGTACGGCATGGCGTATCTCCTTTTCTATTCCGATGACTGAATCTTTGGTGCCGACGGACAGCGCTCGACTACTGGGCGCTTTGGATTGGAAAGATGGACCGACCGGCCGAGCGCAATGGGGTTGGCCTCCTTGATCGCCGGCAAACAATAATCAGTCGATCTGGTGTCCGGTTTGTTGACGCTGTGCTCTGCTCACAACCTGATTAAACTGCACATCGGAAACGGACTTGTGCGGATTTCTGCTGGATGGTCGGAATCTTGCTGAATTCATGCTCCCCGAGAGAGAACTCCAACGACTTACGCCTGAGTCTGGAGTTTGTCTTGAGGAAACGACGACGAGAGTTCGAATGAGCTACGGCGTGGCCGAGTCAGAATTGTTGACGGAGAACACAGTGCTGAGGCGAGTGCAAGGAGCGATGAGTTACAAATTCCGGATAGGGCTGGATGTCAATAAGGAAGTGAACGGCAACGCGTGAGAGTGAAGTTCTGGCTGCGAACCAACAATCACTGGGCGTGGCGTATCTTCGGAGCAGGTTTCCGACGCGCAAGTCGCTTCGTAGCCCAGAAAATCCTGGCGATACCCTGTCGGGCTAATTCCACAGACATCACGAAAGACCTGCGCAAAGTGCTGCTGGGTCTTGAAGCCACAAGCCACGGCCACGTCCAATACTCGCGCATCGGGAGCACGCAACATCGCCTTAGCACGCTCAAGCCTTTGGCGCAGAACAAATTGATGCGGGGTCTCGCCCGTTGACTTGCGAAACATCCGCGCGAAATGAGCTGTGCTCAACCCCACCGATTGCGCCATCTCGTCGAGACTCAACTCGTCTTCCACCTTCGCATGGACCAACTCTCTTATCCTTCGCAAGCGCGCTGGGCCTAGTCCGCCTCGGGATATCTGCACAGGACGGTGCCTTACTGCTTGACCATTGACCAGGGCTACGGCCATCGCCTGTTCGACAGAATCCAGAAACAGCCGCCCGCTCGGAAACCCAGCCACCATCTCGGCATGAACGGCCGCAACCAGCGCACCCAGTCGGGAGTCTGCAAACTTGCGGTGAGGGCGCAGTTCGACCTCGCCATTCGGGTCGTCAGAGGCAGCCATCAGTGCCGCATCGGAAATACCGAGCTGCAGATGCGGAACGTTCATGAGTCCGACCCACTCTCCCTGATGACGATCGCACAGTGCTAAGTCGCACGCCTCGTAGTCGAACTTTTCCAGGGCGGAACGCTTCGAGCCCCACTCAATTGAGCCGGGCCCCAACATCATTGCGAAAGCCCTGATCATGCCGTACCCAATGACGCGGCTCTGTGTCAGAGTCGGGGGGAAAGAGTTCAACTCTCATTCTTTTACTCTATGCCTCGTGTTGTAAATAACATCAAACGCACCGAGGCGATTCCAACTAGACCTTTGCATCGCCGATGCATTCGCCTCATCCCGTTGAATTCACTGCGGATCTCCTTCCGCACGCGAACAGCCTTAAATATGAGATGACGATCATAGATGGAGGATGCAGAAAAGGCTATGCGCCATCCCCGTATGGCCAAAAATCCGAAACAGTGATGATGCAGGGTATTATGGACGCTCGGCATGTCTTGTTCTTCATCTACCTGGAAAGCCGTCGTGTCAGTCTAGCTGGCATCACCAGATATCCAGACGAAGGCGGGATGGAGCAGGTGGCGCGCCAGTTGGGAAAGCAATCCCCCGCGTCCACAACACAAGTCATGCCAGTTCACCGGAGAACTCATGCCTTGAGCCAACAGCAGTCCAAAACCACGCAGGCGTCCGCCAACGAAGCTTTGAGTCCCAAAAACGGACGGCAGCCCGCCGATGCGGGCGGGGTCGCGCGCTGCATTTGCTAGCAGATACCTGCTCCGCGACCCGGCAGGCAGCGTGCTATTAACAACGCATGCTCGATGACCTTCGGGGTTCGCTCTGGTAGCCATCGTTTCGCTGGCTTTGGGAATCGGGGCCAACTCGGCCATGTTCAGCCTGGCAGACGCCCTTCTGCTGCGGCCACTGCCGGTCCCGCATGGTTCCGATCTCATCGTGGTTCAGTCGCAATTGCGGGGCGAGGCCATCGGCGGGATCTTCCAGTACTCCGGGCTGTCCTATCCGGATTTCAAGAACCTCCGCGACCGGAACAAATCCTATACGGGACTGTTGGCTTCCCAATACTCCCAGTTCGGATTCGCAACCGAAAAAGGCGCGCTGCCGCAGATGAAATTCGGTGAGTTGGTGAGCAGCGATTTCTTCCGCGTACTAGATGTGCCGCTGGCATTGGGGCGGCCTTTCCGGCCCGAGGAAGACCGCGTGCCCGGCCGCGACGCGGTGGTCGTCCTGGGTTACGAACTGTGGCGCGCGGGTTTCGCCTCGGATCCCAACGTCATCGGGAAAACCATCTTTCTGAACAACATTCCTTTTACCGTGATCGGAGTGACACCGGAGTCGTTCACCGGCTCGAATGGACTGGTTCGCTCCGCCCTCTTTGTGCCTCTGGCGATGGGGCCCCGCCTGCAGGACGACCTGCGGCAAAGCATGCTGGAGAAGCGAGACAACCGCGGCATGACTGTATTCGGGCGGCTAAAAGCGGGGGTCAGCGTGGCCCAAGCCGCGGCCGAGGCCAGGGTCGTCGCGCAACAACTGGCGCAGACATACCCGGCGACGAATCGAACCTGCTCCATGGTGGCCGATAAAGACGTGCGAGCCAGGCTCAAGCAAGATCCGCTCGACGCCGCGTTGGTGTTTTTCCTGCTGGCACTGGCCGGCGTGGTTTTGCTGATCGCCTGCGCGAACGTGATGAATATCCAATTGAGTCGCGCGCGGGCGCGGTCGCGCGAGATCGCTATCCGGCTGGCGATCGGGGCGGGCCGGGGCAAGCTGATCCGGCAACTATTGACAGAGAGCCTGGTGATCGCGGTGCTCGGCGGAGCGCTGGGCCTGCTGGTAGCGACGGCCGGCGCCGATCTGTTTTCGCAGATGAGATTTCCTACAGACGTGCCGGTTGTGCTGGACGTAAGGCTGGACCCGCGGGTGCTGCTCTTCACCATATTCGCCTCCGTGGCGAGCGCCCTTTTGTTTGGACTGGCGCCGGCGTTGCAGAGTAGCCATCCTGACCTGGTTCCGGCGCTGAAGTCCGGCAAGGGCGATGAAGGCAAGGGCCGGCGCCTGCTGGGAAGAAACATGCTGGTAATTGCGCAGGTGGCGGGTGCCCTGCTGCTCCTGGTTTTCGCGACACAGGCTTACCGCGGCGCATCGATTGTGATTTCCAGGCCCGCCGGTTTCCGTACCAACCATCTGCTTATGGCCAGCTTCAATCCTGCCCTGGCGAGATACACGCCGGAGCGGACCAAGGAATTCTACAAGCTGCTGCTGGAGAGAACCCGGAACCTCACGGGCGTGAAATCCGCGGCCCTTACGCAAGTGGTGCCGATGCTGCCGGGAGGTGACATCAGCCGGTTGGTTCCGGAAGGTGTCAAGATGCCGCCTGGAACCGAGGCCATTAGCATAGCGTCGAACACGGTGAGCGACGGCTACTTTGACGCGCTCAACGTACCGATCATGCAGGGCCGTGGCTTCCAGGAGACGGACCGGGCCGAATCCCGGCCGGTGGCCATTGTGAATGAGCTGTTCGCGCGCAAGTATTATCCCAACCAGAGTCCTATCGGCAAGCGCCTCCGGCTAACAGGTGACAAGGACGAGGTAATGGAGATCGTCGGTGTGGCTCGACAGAGCAAATATTTCTTCCTGGTCGAGCCGCCCCTTGAATACCTCTACCGGCCGCTTTCCCAAAATCCGCAGCAGGCCATGACCATACTGGTCGAGACCGCCGGTCCCTCAAGCGCGGCGGCCGCACCGTTACGCGAAATAGTCCGCTCGCTAGATGCCGGCCAGCCGATGTACGGCGTCCGCACCATGGAAGAAGTCTTCGACCAGCGTGCCACCAAGACCCTCGGAATTCTGACAAACGCTATCGGAGCGATGGGGCTGCTCGGGCTGATCCTGGCGATGGTAGGCCTCTACGGTCTGATGTCGTACTCAGTAAGCCTGCGGGGCCCGGGAGATCGGAATCCGCATGTCGATCGGCGCCGACCGCTCCGGAGTGCTGGGCATGGTGAGGAAACAGGGAATGGTGCTGGCGGGCGCCGGAGTATCGATTGGTCTGGTGCTTTGCCTGCTAGCGAGCAAAGCGGTCACCGCCGCGGTGGGCGTGCCGTCGTTCAATCTGCTCTTTGTGGCGCTGGTGACAGCCGGGCTAGTGGCCGCGGCGGGGGTGGGCGCGTATGCTCCGGCGCGGCGGGCATCGCGTCTCGACCCAAATGCCGTGCTGCGGCAGGAGTAGGTTGCGTCGGGGGCGACACGAATAGGTTTCGATGCTTTGCGCCACGGAGATTTAACATTTCTGGGATTGGAAGAAAGAGCGATCCCATAAGACTGTTCACACGAGCTGTTCCAACCGTGCGGCCATCTGCCCGCGATCGGCAGACCGTGCGGCCCGCCTTCAGCAAAACGAATATCCGGGAGAGAGCCGCACCGAGCACGGCGCCAACGAGAGCGTAGGCCATTTTCGTACCCCCGTCCGGGGCTTTGCCGTGCCCGGAAATTAGACGCACAGCTCGTGCAGCCATGAGAAATACCCGCGCCGATTCTATCCGAAAAGTGGCGGCTCCGACCGGCTCTCACCGGTTTCGCGCGAGTCTCGGATCCTGACCGGGGAAATACTTCTTCGCCAGCATTGCACCACCGACATTTGGGCCACACGAGTGATACCATTTTTGCAGCCACAATTTCTGGTTGACGATACCTTCGAATACGAACGGACATAAAGTCAAGGGCCTAAGTCTTCCCCGTTCGGTGCTTAAGAAGGTGTACCACGACAACGCAGTTCACTGGATTCCAGGCATTGACGCCAAGCCGCGCTGAAACATCAAGGATGATCCTCTCCGGTACGCGGTGGTTGCTCAGACAGGCCTGTGAAAGCGGAGATGGGAGATTGTGAAATGAAATCTAGATTTGCGCTGCTATTGATCGTCATAGCGGGTTGTCTTTTAGCTCAGGACTACGACATCCTGATCCGCAACGGAAAGATCGTGGACGGCACCGGTGACCCATCCTTCCACGGAGATCTCGGGATCAAGGACCGCAAGATTGTCGCGATGGGCAAACTGCCGAACAAGACCGCTACACGCACCATTGACGCCACGGGTCTGGTAATCGCTCCCGGCTTCATCGACATGCACAACCATTCGGACGATACCGTTCTGGCGGACGGCGACGCGATGAGCATGATTACTCAGGGCGTCACGTCGATGATCCTCGGCGAAGGGAACTCGCAAGCACCTACCAAACGGTTCCCCAGGTTCCGGGATTATTGGGCTGCTTTGGCCAAGGGAGGCGTGTCTACGAACATCGGTTCTTATATCGCGTCCGGATCGGTTTTCGAGAGTGCACATGGCATGAAATCCGGTCCGGCAACGCCGGCCGAGATGGAAGAGATGCGCCGCATGATCCGCGAAGGAATGGAGGATGGTGCACTGGGCGTTTCAACGTGCCTGATGTGCCTACCGGGGTTCTGGATTTCCACGAACGAACTGGTGGAAATGGCGAAAGTGGCCGGAGAGTACGGCGGAATCTACTCATCGCATACGCGCGATGAAGGCCCCACGGTTTTTAAGGCCATTTTGGAGGCCATCGAAGTGGGGCGGCGAGCAAACGTGCCCGTGGATCTGCTTCACCTCAAGATCGCCTACGAAAAGTTGTGGGGGCAGATGCCGGAACTCATTGGGGTGATCCAGAAAGCGCGGAATCAAGGCGTGGACGTTCAGGCCCATGTATATCCCTATACCGCCGGCCAGAATAATCTGCGCAGCATCATCCCGCCGTGGGCGCAGGAGGGCGGCACCGAGGAGATGTTTAAACGGCTACAGAATATATCACTTCGGGACCGCCTGGTGCGAGATATAGAGAACGGCATCGACGGGTGGTATGACCACTATACAGCGGTCGGCAAGGACTGGAGCCAGATGCAGCCTGTCAGCTTCTCCAACGCGGCTTACAAGAAGTATAACGGCAAGCGTATGGACGTGATTATCGCCGACATGAAGAAGCCGCCGCTCGAAGCGCTATTTCAGATCCTGCTCGACAATAACGGGTCTGTGCAGACCGTGTATTTCCACCACTCGGAGAAGGACATGCGCTTTGCGATGCAAACGCCGTGGGTCAGCTTTGGCTCTGATGGAATGGCACTTCGAACCGACGGACCACTCTCGCAGGGCTTCCCGCATCCGCGCTCTTACGGCACGTACCCGCGCATTTTGGGTCGCTATGTTCGCGAGGAGAAGGTCATCACGTTGGAAGAGGCCGTTCGGAAGCCCACATCCCACAATGCGGCGAAGGTACGGATTTTTGATCGCGGCCTGCTTCGGCCGGGGATGTGGGCCGATGTAACCGTCTTCAATCCGGACACGATTATAGACAAGGACACCTACGATAACCCACACCAATATTCCGTCGGCGTCGAGTATGTGATCGTCAACGGAAAGCTGGTGATCGACGACGGCAAACACACCGGTGCCCGGCCGGGGAAGGTTCTGTACGGCTGTAGTCCGCAAAAACTCATGCTGCCTTAAATGGCCATTGAAATCAGAGAGCAGGGGCTTGTGATGCCGAACTGATGTAACGATGTTACCGCCCTGGCATCCTACGGCGTGAACCTTGCCGGATAGCGCGGACGGACTTTTTGCGGACCACAGGGATCCGTTGCGCCACGGGCCTGTTAACGTCACGGTCGGTTCGTTCGTCTGGCTCCCCCGTTTTCGCTATGATTGTTTTTCAGCTACCGATGATCGAAACATCGATTCGAACCTTCTGTTGCCTGCTGCTGGGGACACTTTGCGCTAACGCGGCGACGGACCGGGAAGTTGCCGAGTGGGCAATTCGCTTGGGCGGCCGTGTGATGTTGAGCGGCGCGCATACTCCGGTCAATGATTTATTGCAGTTGCCGGCAGGCGATTTCCAAATCAAGAGTCTGGATCTTGTTGGTACGCTGGCCGCCCCAAAGGAGCTGGAGAAAATCGCTGGGCTCACCGCACTGCGGGAACTCTATCTTCCTGGCCCGATGTGGACGCCGTTTTCCGATAGCCCACTCGATGCCAATGAGGCGCTCAAAGCTCTCGCCGGGCTGAAGAATCTCGAGCGTCTCTATTTCAGTCTTCATTTTCTGCCGACGTACAACCTCAACGATAAAGGCATGGCTCTACTGGCCGGACTCACGCAACTTCGGGAGCTGCGATTGGCGCAGTCGCGGGTAGTGAAACCGAATCTGGCACCGTTCGCGCATCTCGAATCGCTTGATTTAAACGATTCCGCGTTCACCGATGACGGAATGAAGGCCCTCGATGGGTTAAAAGATCTGAAGAGGCTCTATCTGCGTAATACCGCGGTGTCCGACGACGGCCTCAGATACCTAAGCGGTTTGACCCGGATGGAGGAACTGGATTTGTACGGCGTGAAGGTGACGGACCGTGGACTCTATTCGCTGCAAAACCTGAAGGCGATACGAAAGTTGAATCTGCTGGGGGTCGCAATTACCGATTCCGGCCTTGACGCTCTCGCCGGCATGACGCATCTGCGTGAGCTGAATCTGTATCGGAGTCATATTACGAATGCGGGCCTGTCGAAGCTCACAACATTCAAGGAATTGGCAGCGCTCGACGTGCGTTATAGCCGCGTGACGGAAAACGGCGTGGCAGGGTTTCGGGCGGCCATCCCATATTGCGATGTGGCGTTTGCCGGAGGTTCAGCCACTGTGGACGACCGCATCGCGATTGCGAAGCCAGCCGCCAGTAGTGAGCAGGAGATCGGGGTCTGGGTGCACGCGGTTGGCGGTAAAGCCGAGTTCGACGACGGGAAACTCCGCTCGATCACTCTGTCTGCGACGCACGTAACTGATTCTCAGCTTGCTTATTTGAGCGGCTTGACTGGCCTCCAGAATTTGAATCTTGCAGCCACGGAGATCGGTGACTTAGGCCTGGAATCCCTGAAGTCTCTCACTGGGCTCCACGAGCTGAACCTTAACAACACCACGGTCTCCGATAACGGCCTCGCAAGTGTAGCCGGCTTGCGACAAATTCGGTCTTTGAAGCTGGAGGGCACGCTCGTTCAAGGCCCTGGGCTGAGGAATCTGACAGGCCTAAGCTCTCTCACTGATCTCGACCTTGCCGACACTCTCCTGACCGACGAGGGCCTAGAGTATATCGGCCGGATGGTTAACCTCAAACGCCTGTCGCTGAGTTATACCGACATTACTGATCGAGGAGTGGCTCACCTCCTAAAACTCTCTCACTTGGAAAACCTCGAACTCAACGGCACTGATACTGGCGACGAAGGTTTACGCTCCATCGCGGCCATGCAAAACCTGCGTGAACTTGCTCTGAATAGTTGCCGTTGTACCGACAAAGGACTCGAAAGTCTGCATGGACTGGCAAATCTGGAGCGTCTGGAATTAGTGCGAACGGCCACGAATGATGATGCTGCTGCGGCACTGGCAAACCTAGAGCAACTCGCTGTGCTGAACCTGGATTACACGAACGTGAGTGACAAAGCGATCGAAGCGCTCAAAACACTGCCGCGGCTCCAAGAGCTGCATCTGAACATGGCGAAGATCACTGATGCGGGGGTTGAGAATCTCAAATCGATGACGGGATTAAAGGTTCTGAATCTTTATCACACGTTGGTGACGGAGAAAGGTCTGGCCCGACTCAAGGCGGCCTTGCCGGGATGTGGAATCACATTCGACCGGGATTCCGCTCTTCCGGCCCGCCGAGGCAGAGGCTGACATGCGGCTGGCACTGATTGCTTTGTTCAGCGCAGGATTGCTGGCCGCCGCGGATCCGGCCGGTTGGATTGCAGAGGCGGGCGGTACGGTCGCCCTCGATTCAGCCGGCAAGATCGTCTCGGTCGATTTGCGAGCGAGTTGGGTCTCTGACTCCGATGTGGCCGCGCTGGCGGTATTACCATATCTCGCGCGGCTCGATCTTTCCCTGACGCGCATTAGCGATCATGGCCTGCAGGAATTGAAAGGCGCTCCAGCAATCACCGATCTCAACCTCTGTTTTACGGAGCTCATCACTGACGCCGGCCTTTCCGCCGTGAAAGGCTGGAAGCACCTCAAGCGGCTGAATCTCCGGGGCACGAAGGTGACAGATGCAACCTTGCAGCACCTTGCCGTCGTAAACTCACTTGAATCGCTCGACATCGGCTATGCACAAATTACCGACGTTGGACTCGATCTGATCACCTCCCTGCCAAATCTGAAGGAATTGGCGATCGGCGGAAACAAGCTGACCGACAATGGTCTCCAGCCCCTACGGCAATTGCCGGGCCTGACCTATTTAGATCTGAGTGGCTCGCAACGAACAGACTCCGGACTGTGGTCTGTCAGTCTGAGTGAGGCAGGCCTTGACGCCATAGACACCCTCAAAAATCTGCATTGGCTTCGACTCAATGGAACTCTCGTTGCCGCGCGCGGGCTCGAACGGCTGAAGGATCTGAATATGCTGGAGCGCCTCGACCTGGAGGGTTGCAAGCGTGTAGGCGACGACGCGGCAGCTGTTCTGGGTTCTTTTCATTCACTTCACATCGTGGATCTGACCGGCACGTCATTTACGGAGAAAGGCATCGCCACGCTTCGTCAAACCAAGGCTGATTGCAAAATCATGACAGGGCGTGAAGTGACCGCTGAATCGAAGGCGGAAGAGCCGCGACCCTGAGTTAAGTCAACACTTCCGTCAACTTACGATTGAACGTCGGAAACGTCCCAATACCTGCGCGCATCACTTCATCTGCCAGAGTTACATAGAGATCGCCAACCGTGCCCGTCGTTTCCGAGTGCATGCCAGTCGCGAGTCGGCCGGCGTGTCCGGCAATAATCAGACCCAGGCCGTTATTTTTATGCGGATTGGCCTCGGCGTGCTCGTGCACATAGACGAGACAGCAGTGGTCGAGCAGGTTGCCATCGCCTTCCGGCGTGGACTTGAGCCGGCCCAGGAGGTACGCAAACTCTTCCACGTGCCACCGGCAGATGTCGCGCATGATGCGCTGACCTTCTACGCCGTCGGCTCCCGGCGCTCTGCCGTCGGCGTGCGTGTAATCGTGGTGCCGTGCGGCGGTGAAACCGAGCCATGGGAAACGGCAAATACTCTGGCATTTGGTGAGCATGTACGAAGCCACACGAGTCTGACGGGTGATGAGCGCATTGGCGAGCAATTCACTTTGCAATTTCGCAATGCGCGGCCAGTCCTTCATGTCCTCGTATTCCGGTGGATCGATGCGGCGGTACTCCGGAGGCAGGCTCGTGATGGCACGCTCCACGTCGCGAACTGCAGCCAAGTGCTCTTCGACGCGCGCCTGATCGTCCTTCGGGAGTTCCTTCTTCAGCGCAGAAGCATCTTCCAGCACAACATCCAGGATGCTGCGCTTTCGATTCAACCAGCCCTCATCACGACGACCAAAGAGACGATCGAAAAGACGGTCGGGCAGCATTTCCGGGGGGAGCGCGCGATCAAATCCGGACCAGCTCATGTTGCGCTGGATGCTTTCGCCGAAAGATTCCTGGGCTACGCCGAGTTGTAACGAGCGAAATCGCGACTCGCCGCCGATCTTTGTGGCAATGGCCTGATCAATCGACGGACCTCCTGCGCCGCGTCCTGTAAACCGCGTACAGGTCATCAAACCACTCATGGAATTGTGATGGCCGTTGCCAGGTCCGGGAAGTCCGGCGGCAAAATTGTCTAGGCCCGTAATTACGTGAATGTCGTTTCGGAATGGAGCGAGTGGTGCGAGACAGGGCGTGAGGCTGTAGTTGGCGCCTGTCTCGGCGGGAATCCAATAGCGCTCGGGGATTCCGTTGCCGTTAAACCATAATACAAAGCGGCTCTCGATGGGAGCTTCCGCCACTTTGCCCGCTAGTGCGGGCTCCGCGGCGTAGGCGCTGCCCGCAGCGTTGAACATGGTTACGAGCGGAGGCAAGCCAACCCACGCGCCGCCCGACAGGGTAAGACCTCGCAGAAGCCGGCGACGCGAGATCCTACTGCGTTTTGTAATTACTTGCGACATGGACGTTTCCTTGCCGTACCGGCGCCTCACGGTTCCGCACTAGGGAAATCATAAGTTCTTTGAGGTGGAAGTGCGAATCGCGAAAGTCATCGAGAGCATGGGAGATGAGTGCGTGATCGGCCGGGGTTTCCATACGGCCGGCGGTATAACGGAAATATTGCTTCACCATGCATTCCTGGCATTGCGGCGTCTTGGCCAGCAGCGCGCCCAGTTCGCGAGGTGAAGAAAAATTCGAGTTGGCGATTCCAGCCACCCAGCCTTTAGTGTCCACCGTCAACTCCACCTTCTTGGGTGGCTGGTGTCTTCCGCCGCCATCGCCGTGATAGCCCGCAGAGAATAAAAGTTCGTATTTGTCCCGCCGCCCGCCCACGGCGTCGAACTTCTCGAGGCCATATCCAATCGGATCGATGAGATTGTGGCAGGTAGCACAGAACTTGTTTGCCACATGGTCGCTCATCCGGTCACGATTGGTTTGCGGATGGGCCTCTGTCGAAGTGGCGAGATTCGTATTCACCCCCGCTGGCGGCGGAGGCACGTGTTGGCAGAGGAACTGTTCGCGTACGAACAAGCCACGGCCGGTTATCGAAGTATCATCGGGTTTTGCCGACAACGCCAGAAACAGAGCCTGCCCCAGCAAACCCGCCCGCTCTGATTCCGGCGGAAAGGCGACGCGCGCAAACTCCTCGGCGGGCGCTGGTACACCGTAGATAGCCGCCAGATCCGCGTTCACAAACCCGTAGTCGGCCGTGAAAGCGTCCATGAAATTGCGGTCGTTCCATACCAGGTCTGCGATAAATTGTCGCGCCTCCTCGGTCATGGCGATCGCGGTCTCGCGGCTGAACTTTGGATAGCGCCGGCGTTCGCGGCTGCTGGTCAGGATGCGATCAAAACGCAACCATTGGGAAACGAACTCATCAAGAGCCTGGTGCGCGCGCGGATCGTCCAGCATGCGGCGCGCGGCCTTCTCAACATCGGTCGCCGTGGCCAGTTCCCCCTGAGCAGCGGCATTCATCAACGCAGTATCGGGCGTCGTGTCCCAGAGTGTATAGGACAAGCGACTGGCCGTTGCGTACGGCTTCCACTTTGGATTGGAGGTCTCATCCAACCGGAACAGGAAGTTCGGCGATTGCAGCATCGCTTCCACCACAAGCTGCGCGCCTTTGATGAAATCGGCCTCGCGCGCGAACAGCCTCGCGTAACGGCTCACCTCACCGCGATCGAGCGGCCGGCGGAAAGCCCTGCAGTCCGAAACTGCGAACAAACTTCTCGCGGCACGCGGCCGTTGCTTTACAAGGAATCAGACCGTGTGTGTCGCCGTTGCGAAATGCGTTGCGCGCCAATTTTTCGGCCGCAATGCTATACGCCTCGGCTAACAGAGGCGAAAGATTTTGCGCGTCATACTGATCCTTGAAACCGTTGACGAAATCTTCGGGCGGGAACTGATTGGCGGGCGCCGTCTGATCCCCAAGCAGATCACGAACCGTATGGTTGTACTGGCTGTTAGTCAGCCGGCGTAATACGGCTGTGGGCGTCTCGGCTCCGAGCATGGGATCGTTCTCGCCGTAATCGAGCGCCTTTGCCAGGTCGTCGCTCGATAGCGAGGCTAGTTGTTTGATCCACACCTGGAGCACATCCTCTTCTGGGCTCCCGGGTTTAATGCGCTCGCCTCCGGTGTGCGGAACGCGCATGGTCGGCTTCTTCAGGAGCAGCGATTCATCCGGATGATCACGGTCAACGAGTTTGACCAGCGACTTGCCAAAAGCGTCAATGCGCGCCGTAGAAGCCTCGGGCTCCGGAAAATGCAGCCGCGTGGCTGACGCCACACCGTTGGAATTGTGACAGGCAGGGCAGCCAGCACCCTGGAAAACCGGGTACACGCGGTCGGTAAACGAGATCTTTTGCGCGAACGCCGCCGACGCGAAACACACCAGTCCAGCCAGGACCTGCACTTCGACAGTGTACCGCATCACCGATTTTGTGGGTGTGGTGTATGATACGCAGATCAATAGATTTAGGGGGAACGCATAAGTGACCTGCCGGTCAACCCGATTCGCCACGGTACTTCGAATGTCGTTGTCATTCTGCTGGTTCACCAGCCTGGCGATAATAGCATGTTACTTCATCACGCCTCTCCGTGCCACGATCGAGAAGGAGCTGAAGGACGAGTCGGGAAAGACGATTATCAAGTACGTGATCGAAGTCCCGGATGGAATCGCGCCTGCTGGTTCAACGGATCCCACTCAGCTAGTCGGCCTAATTTTGTGCTTCCAGGAGCATGACACGCCGACTGGAAACGATCTGTTTCCTGTGCGCCAATCCTTATGGCGCCATGGAATCCTCGAGCATTATATTCTGCTCGCCGCTGCACCTCAGAGCCGAAAGTTCGGACCGCAGGATCATGAGCCGTTGGAGAAACTTATCGCCTGGGCGAAGCAGGTGTATCCGATCAATCCGCGCCGCGTGTACATGTATGGCAAGGGCGAGGGCGCGAAGATCTCGGCTGAGTTTATGATGACGCATCCAAACATCGTTACCGCTGCCATCATGTACAGTTGGGGTGCCTGGTTAATGCCCTCCGAGCTAAAAGAGCCGCTCGATTTTGTGAACAGCGTTCCGGAGATTTACCTCACGCTGGGACGCAGAGACTTGGACAATCATATTGCCTGCGTTCGCGATGCCTACACTCGTCTGAAGGCCAAGGGCTATCACATCATCTATCGCGAGTTCGACGAACTGGGGGATCGCACCTACCACCCGCCAAGCAATGACAATGCGATTGCGTGGGCGACCAGGCTGCGGAACAAGAACCTTCCGCCATCGCCGAAGGAGATGGGGCTGCTCCAAGACTTTCGGGGGACGCCACTGGCTCCAGTTGACGGCTACTATCCCAAGCTGGCTCTGGTGGGCGGAGCTCCGGCAGGCGCCATTATTCAAAAGCTACTGGATTCCACCGATGCCAATGTGCGGGCTGCAGCAGCCGAAACTTGCCGTCATGCGATTTTCAATGAACGCACAACCGCGGCGCTTGCCAGAAGGCTCTCCGATCCCTCAATCAAAGTTCGCCAGACGGCGATCCGCGCTCTAGCGATGTATGCCGACTGGCGCTACGTAACGGCCCAGCAGGCGCTGATCCGGCTGGCAACAGATCAAGATGCCGATGCTCTCGATCGTCTTGACGCTGTCGACGCCATCGGCTACGCAGTGCGGTTCCAGGTGAAGGGCTTTCGTCAGGATCCACCCATGTTCCAAGCATTAATTTCGCTGCTTCTGGATAAGGAGGAACCTTTGCGCGCCACGGCCGCCGGCATTCTGGCTCCTCTGTATCAAGTAAGTGGACACGGCGACGAGCGAACGAAAGCTCCGCCGGAGGGCTGGGAGAAATGGCTGGCGGGCATTACCGCCGAAGAACAAGGTGCACTGAAAGACTATGAGGTCTGCAAACATGTGCCAGGCACAAGCACACAAGACCCGGTGGATCTTTTCTGCATGGGGGACCAATCTGTGAATACCGATCCCGCGTTAGCGTTCCGCCACACGTTGCAGGCCGCCGAACAAGGTTACGCGCCAGCGGAGGCCGCGATCGCAATGATGTATGCCAACGGCAAGGGAGTTCAGCAGAACTACGCCGAAGCCGGGAAATGGTGGATCAAAGCCTCGGAAGGCGGAGACCTGCTTGCCACCAGACACACCTGGAATCTATTTCACAATGGCGAGGGCGTCGCCAGAGATAGGAACATAGCGAACCAGTGGGCCAAGGTTATCGGGGAACCGATGCAGGCTCCGCGTTGAAAAACGATTCAACTGGTCCATGGAGCGTAGGCAGGATCTTTGATGCGAAGCTTTTCACTTCCGGCCCTCGGCGAGGGTGAACGCCACGGTTACGCCCTGAAGCGCGAGATCTCTCTGCGCACCGGGGGCAAACTGAAGCTTGGCCCCGGCGTGCTTTACGGATCTATCAACAAAATGTTGGAGTTGGGGCTGATCGAGGAGTCCGACGACGCGGCCCGACCCGCACCTGGACGACGAGCGTCGTCGTTACTACCGAATCACGCCCTATGGCCGCAAGGCGGCACAAGCGGAGGCCGCTCGCATGCGCGAGCTGGTGCAGCTTGGCCGCGGCAAGGTTTGGAGTGCCTAAGCATGCCTGACGAGCCCTTCTCCTTGAGGCTGTACCGGTGGCTGCTTAAGCTCTATCCCGCCGGGTTTCGCGAAAACTATGCGGAACTTTTGGAGCGTGCATTTCGCGACGAACTCCACGAATCGACTGGGGCCGCCGCCCTCGCGATCCTGTGGATTCGCCTGTTTGCGGATTTGGCGATCTCCATCCCTTCACAGTTTGCTCGCGAAGTCACGCAGGATGCCAGGCACGCACTTCGTCTTTGGGCCCGCCATCCCTGGCACACCGGCTTTGCGATTCTCGCGCTCGCTATCGGCATCGGCGCGAATACAGGCGTCTTCAGCGTGGTGAATGCGCTGCTGCTGCGCTCGCTGCCGTTTCGCGATCCCGAACGCCTGGCGTACCTGAGCTCGTTTTTTGAGCCCCACGACAGCGCGAAGCAATTTCACGAATGGCGCGGACAAAGCACGTATCTTGCCGACGCCGCGGTATTCGAACAGCTCGACGCCAATCTGGGCGGAGCTGGTGAATGGCGACGGGCGCATGTCGTCCAGGCATCCTGGAATTTTTTCTCGCTGCTCGGCACGCAACCGGTGATTGGGCGCGGATTCGCCCCAGGGGATGACGTGGACGGGACGGGGTGGGGATCGCCCGGGCGCAACGCAGTGGCGGTGATCGGTTACGGACTTTGGCAGGAGCTTTTTGCGGGCGACCGGAAAGCCCTGGGCGCCACGATCCGAATAGACGGGAACCCGCTTACGGTCATTGGGGTTGCGCCGCCGGGGTTTGACTATCCGGGCAAGACCGTTCTTTGGAAGCCGGCAGCTTTTAGCAATGGCAATAATGGCTGGGAAACCATCGCGCGGCTGAAACCGGGCATCACGTGGACGCAGGCCCGCGCAGCATTCGCCATCGAAGCCGAGCGGCTCTGGCCCAACCGCAGCCCTCTTCAGAGAATCAAGTTCCCGTCGGCCATCACCGAGCTGAGAGACGAACTCGCCGGCCCGGCAAGAAAGGGCTCGCTGGTGCTGATGGCGTGCGTGGTGCTGATCCTGCTGATTGCTTGCACCAACGTCGCGAACCTGTTGATGGCGCGCACTGCAGATCGCGCCACCGAGCTTTCCATACGCTCGGCGCTGGGAGCGAGCCGGGCACGGATCTCGCAACAGTTGCTGACCGAATGCGTGCTGCTCTCGCTGGCTGCCTGTACCGCCGGACTTTTCATCGCGCTCTGGACTACGTCCATTGCGGCAGCGTTCCAACCCGCAGCGCTGGCCACGCAGGCTTACTCCATTCTGGATGGCCGCGTGCTGTGGTTTCGCGATCGCCGCGTCAGTTCTCAGCGGGTTGCTTTTCGGCGTGCTGCCATCGTTGTACGCCAGTCGCGCCCATACGTTCGGAACTCGCGGCTCCAGCGATACGCCGTGGCGCGCGGTCTCATCCGCGAAACGTTGGTCGCGGCGCAAGTCATGCTCACGATCATGCTTGTTGCGGCATCGATTTCCGTAGGGCCGCGCGTTTCTCGATCTGATGCACGTCGATCGCGGGTTTGACCGGACGGGCCTGATCACCGTGAACGTATCGCTGGAAGGTACCACCCACCAAAACGACGTACGGCGGCTGGCTTATTTCGAGGAAGCGCTGGCTCGGATCCGGCGAGCTTCCTGGGGTTCGCAGCGCCAGCGCAACCGAGTTCCTCCCGATCTATGCCATCGGCTTTCATCGGAGGGCCATTTGGGATGGATGGCCGTCCAGCCGAGGAGAGTTCCATGCTGGTTCCGGTGATGCCGGATTATTTCCGCACCATGGGTGGACGCATTTTGCGTGGTCGCGAATTCACCGATGCGGAAGCACAAGTCGACGCCAGAGTTGCTATCGTCAATGAGCGGTTTGCGGGCGAATTCGGGTCGCCCGCGGATGCCCTGGGCCACGAAGTTACGATAGGCAGCGATCCTCCCTGGAGAATCGTCGGCGTGGTCAAAGGGATGGACTATATGACGGACGGAGCCAACATAAACCAGATCTATGTTCCCGCCCACTCGCCAGGCGGCTTTTTCTCGACCTTCGTGGCACGCGTCGATGGACGCGCGGAAGACCGGCTCGCTATGATTCGCGACACGATCCGATCGGTGGACCCGCAGGTTCCGGTGTTCGGCGTAAAAACCATGGAGCAGCGGATGTCTGACGCGCTCGCCCGGCCGCAATTCTACAGGACCGCCGTTTTTTGCTTTGCCGCGATCGCGTTGCTGCTCGCCGTCATTGGAATCTATGGAATCGTTTCGTATACTGTTGCCCGAAGGACGCACGAAATGGGCGTGCGGATGGCTCTGGGCACTACTCCAGCGCAACTCCGGTTAAGCCTTGTGCGGAGAGGCTTGATCCCGATTGCCGCCGGCGCGATTCCTGGAATTGGCGGGGCCGTGCTCAGCGGAAGGCTGCTCGAGAACCTGGTCGATGGCGCGAAATCGGTGAATGCCGCTGGCATATGTGGCCGCAGTTCTCGGCATGGCCTTGATCGCAGCGATAGGCATCTGGGTGGCGACTCGCCCCATTGCTCGACTCGACATCATGGAGATCCTCCGAACCGAATAGCCCGTAACATAAGGGGACATGGCGGCTTTCGCCCGGCCGTGGATCAAGTCGATGACGGTCAAGCTCCCCAAACGGGGTTCGAGTACGTTGCGCTGCCGCGAAGATGTTCTCCCCGAACCCGACTTGTGGACAAAGATGATGGTCGAGATTGTCTTTCGTTTACGGTTTGAGCGTCAAACCGCCTACAGTCAGTAAACACGGGCAACGACACGCCGATGATTCCCGATGGATGTAATCTAGCGCCATTCGGGGTCTCACTTCGGCCTCTCTGGAGCAGCGGCTAATCGGAAACGGCCGATCGCTGTCCATCAAAATCTTACCCAACCGTTTGGTAGTCCCGCCGTCCAATGCTTAGAATCAAACCTAGCTAGTTAGGCATAGCTAAATGGGTCTTTGCACATGAAAAAGAACGACATCCTGCAAGGCACGCTGGTGCTGCTGATTCTCAAAACCCTGGCGGGGCAGAAGCGCATGCATGGCTACGCCATTACCGCACACATTCACGCCGTCTCCGATCAACTACTGCGCGTCGAGGAGGGATCCCTATACCCGGCGCTGCATCGCATGGAGCAGGCCTGTTGGGTGCGCGCGGAATGGGGCATGACCGAAAAGAATCGCGAGGCACGCTTCTATTCGCTCACGCCGCTCGGCCGCAAACAGCTCAGGGAAGAAGAGGAAAGCTGGATACGGCTGACGTCGGGCGTCGGCAAGGTTCTGCGCTATGCGTAAATGGCTCGGCCGGCTACGCAACGCCATCCGCCCGGGGCGCCTCGACCGCGACCTGGAACGCGAGCTGCGTTTTCACGTCAGGGAGCGTAGCGAGGAACTGCAGGATGCGGGAATGGACGCCCAGGCCGCCGCCCGTCTGGCACGCCAGCAGTTCGGCAACTACATCGCGCAGCTAGAAAGGACGAGAGACATGGATATCGCCCAAGGATTGGATGCGACACTACGGAATTTGCGGCTGTCGCTCCGCGCCTTGGCGAAGTCGCCGGCATTCTCGATCACAGTGGTGCTAACGCTGGTTTTAGGGATCGGCGCCAACAGCGCGGTCTTTTCGGCGATCAATTCGGTGCTGTTGCGGCCGTTGCCTTTTCCGAACAGCGACCGGATCGTCAGCATCGCGCAGATTCAGGACAAGACGCCGCAACCCCATGTTGCGCCCGCCCGGCTCGAGGATTGGAACCGCATGAACCAAACCTTCGAGGCGATCAGCGGCTACTTCGCTCAGGACGATTCCGAGCTTTCCGGCGATCTGCCCGAGAAGCTGACGCACGCCTTCGTGTCGCCGCGGTTCCTGCAGGTGTGGGGCATCGCACCGCAAATCGGCCGTGACTTCAACCGCCAGGAGGAACACTACGGTGGCCCCAATGCCATCCTGATCAGCGACCGGTACTGGCGGCGGCGCTTCGACGCCAGTCCCGATGTCATCGGCAAGAGCCTGCGGCTGGGAAAGCTTTCGTCCACGATCATCGGTGTGATGCCGGCGTCGATGGCGTTCGTTCAGCGGAACGTCGACCTCTGGTCTGTGAGCGCGCCCGATTTCCCTTACGCCCGCAGCCGCGATCTGACCTAGTTCCTGGGCATCGGGCGGCTGAAGGCCGGTGTGACCCTGGCGCAGGCGCGCGCCGATCTGGCGACCGTGCAGGCGGATCTATCTCTCCAATTTCCGAAGCCGAATGCGCAGATCCGTGCCGGCATCGAGCCACTGAAAGAGCAGACCGTCGGGAGCGTGCGGGAGTCGCTGTGGATGCTGTTCGGGTCAGTGACCCTGCTGCTGCTCATCGCGTGCACCAACATCGCGGCGCTGCTCCTTTCGCGAGCCGCGAGCCGCCAGCATGAGATTGCGGTGCGCTTCAGCCTGGGAGCATCGCGCGTTTCCGTGGCGGCGCAGTTGCTGACCGAGGTTTTTCTTTTGGCACTGGCGGGCGCGGGCATGGGGCTCGGGCTCGCAGCGGCTGTGGCGCGCGTTTTCCGCGTGCTCGCCAAGGGTCTGCCACGCGTGGAAGAGATCGGGCTCGACTGGCGCATCGTCGTGTATTCGTTGATCTGTGCCGTGGCCGCAACGCTGGCTTGCGGACTCGTTCCGGCGATAGTCGGCACGCGCCGCAGCCTGGCGGGATCGCTGGCTTCGTCCGGACGCTCGCAGGTGTCGGGCCGGCTGCCTGCACAGTTGGTGCTGGTGGGAGTGCAGGTGGCGCTGGCAGTCACGCTGCTCGCTGGCGCAGGACTGCTGCTGCGCAGCTTCCAGGCATTGGGCCGAGTAGCCGGAGGGTTTGATCCGGATCACGTGCTCACGTTCCGCATCAGTTCGTCATGAGGTAAAAGCATTCGGCGCAAACTCCATGAGATCGAGCCGGCCCGGTCGGTGTACGACATCTCGCCGCTGACGGAGCACCTCTCAGACGCGTTCGCGGAGAACCGGCTGCGCACCGTGCTGCTGACGTTCTTTGCGCTTTCTGCGATTTCGCTGGCATGTGTCGGGCTATACGGCACGCTGAGCTATCTGGTCAACGTTCGACAGCGCGAGGTCGGGCTGCGGCTGGCATTAGGAGCAATGCCTGTGCAGATCGTGCGGCAGTTCCTGGGACAGGGTATGCGCGTGTCGTTGCTTGGTTGTGTGGCGGGACTCGGGCTCGCCGGGGCATTCACCAAGGAACTCGCCGGAATGCTGTTTGGCGTGTCGCCCTGGGATGCGATTACCATGACCGGAGTAATCGCGCTGGTGATCGCAGTGTCGATCGCGGCGTCGCTGCTGCCAGCCACGCGAGCAGCAAGGGTCGAACCGATGCAGGTGCTCCGAGAGGAGTAGCGTGGCTGAGGCAGCCTGCGCCGAGGTTGCATGCGGCGTTTCCGGCGCGAGGCGCTGGTTGCGATAGCTACCTTAAAACCCAGGAGCCGGCCCTCGGCAACCCAGGTTACAAATGAATTGCACTTGGAAATCGGGCGCACGCGGCTCGCATCGTCGCGCCGAACCCAACGAAATTGCTTGTACCGGCCCACGATTCAACCGTCACCTCGCCGTCTTCTAATTGCGGCAGATTGTCAATAAGGAAACCGGCCGCGAGGAGATCAGCTTATTCAGCAGCCTCGATAGCCACGCGCGTGTCACGTGTTCAACTGACGTATCGATTCGTGGGAACTGGGCGACGCCACAGAGGCACTGATGGTGCTAAGGTGTAATGCGTGCCGAGACATCAGGAAAGTGGATTCTGCCTGTGTACTCTTATGGCTGCTTTCTCCTTGATCCCTGTATGTGTCTCGTCCGCACAACAACCTGCAGCATCCAGTGGAAGCGAAATCCAGCAGATCCTGCGGAACAATTGTCAGCAGTGTCACAACCTCACGACGAGGTCGAGCGGCCTAGCGATCACCTCACGGGACGCCATCCTAGCCGGTGGCAAACGCGGACCGGCGATCAACCCGGGCAATCCCGAGGAAAGCTTGCTCGTTCGAGCAGTCGAACAGACCGGCGAGTTGAAAATGCCGCCCGGACGGAAGCTTCAGCCAGAGGAGATTGCCAGCATCCGGCGCTGGATTGAGTTGGGCGCCGCGTGGCCCAAGGAAGCAGCTGCTTCGAAACCGAGGGGTTCAGATTGGTGGGCATTTCAGCCCGTCAAACGAGTGATTCCCCCGCCCGTCGAGGACCGAGGGTGGGCGCGGAACGCAATCGATCAATTCATTCTCGCGCGTCTGGAGCAAGAACATCTAAAGCCTTCACCGGAAGCTTCCAAAGAGACGCTACTCCGTAGAGTGAGTCTCGATCTGACTGGCCTTCCACCCTCACCCGAGCAGGTCCGCGATTTCATAGCCGATACGAGCGCTGACGCTTACGAACGCGTCGTCGACCGGTTGCTCGCTTCGCCGCACTACGGCGAGCGATGGGGCCGTCACTGGCTCGATGTGGCGCGCTATGCCGATTCCGACGGTTATACCATCGACGCACCACGCCAGATGTGGAAGTACCGCGACTGGGTGATCAACGCTCTGAACCGCGATATGCCTTTCGACCAGTTCGTGATCGAGCAGATCGCCGGTGACATGCTGGCGAATCCAACCGTCGATCAATTCATCGCCACCGGCTTTCATCGCAATACGGCCAGCAACTATGAAGGCGGTATCGATTTCGAGCAGTATCGCGTGGAGGCGGTTGTAGATCGGGTGTCCACGACCGGCGCGGCCTTTCTCGGGCTCACTCTCGGGTGCGCCCGCTGTCACGACCACAAGTTCGATCCGGTCTCGCAGAAGGAGTTCTATCAACTTTTTGCGTACTTCAACAATATTGATGAAATTACGAGCGAGGCTGAGCGCTACGATTTCAACCGGCCCATCCTCGAAGTCCCGACGCCGGAAGAGATCGCGCGAAAGAAAGCCTTTCAGGCGCAGCGCTCGGCGTTGAGCAAAGAGCTGATTTCATACGTAAGGGAATTAGCGGCGCATCATCACCAACCCGGTGACGGGGATCTCTCGAAAGATCCCGGGCTGCTGGAACGGGTTCAAAACCTGCGCGATCTCGCATCGACGCGAACCGCTGTTGACGACAACTCTGATCATGCGCGAACTGGCGCGGCCGCGCGATACCTATGTGCAACTCGGAGGCGATTTCACCAGAAGAGGTATTTCTGTAAAGCCTGCCATTCCGGCGGTGCTGCCGCAGTTGCCCGCGGGCGCCAACACGCGGCTGGACTTTGCCAGGTGGCTAGTGGACCCGCAAAACCCGCTCACGAACCGCGTCACGGTCAATCGCTTTTGGCAGGCCTATTTCGGCAAAGGCATTGTCGAAACTGAAAATGACTTCGGCAAGCAGGGCGCCATGCCTTCGCACCCCGAACTGCTCGATTGGCTCGCGAGCGAATTTATCCGGCAGAAGTGGAGCCAGAAGGCGATCCACCGCCTAATCGTCACCTCCGCGACATACCGACAGTCGTCTAGGCGAAGACCCGAGCTCGAGCCTGTAGATCCTTACAATAAGCTGCTTGCGAAACAGAACCGCTTGCGACTCGAAGCCGAGATCGTTCGCGACTCCGCACTCGCGGCAAGCGGCCTGTTGACTGGCACAGTAGGCGGGCCGAGCGTTTATCCTCCAATTCCTGATGGCGCGATGTCTGTGACGCAGGTTAGCGGCACGTGGCCGACCGCGACTGGCCGGGATCGCTACCGACGCGGAATGTACACATTTTTCCGGCGCTCAGCGGCATATCCGGCGTTGATCGTTTTTGACGCTCCTGATGCTACTTCAGCCTGCACACGCCGCGCGAGGTCTAATACTCCGCTGCAGGCGCTCACCACGCTCAACGACGAGACCTTCCTCGAATTCGCTGAAGGACTGGCAGCCAGAGTACTCAAAGAAGCTCCGCCTGACGAAAAAGAGCGGATCCGCTACGCGTGTATGCTCGCGCTCGGCCGTTACCCGAGGCCGGATGAACAACAACGTCTGGAAAAATTTATTGCCGTCGAGACAGACGAATACAAGACGAGGCCATCACGAGGGACGGAGTTAATTTACAAAGGCGGAAAATTCGGACCTGATGGGATTCCGTTGAATCCGCCTCCACCGAAACTGGCGGCGATGCTGCCGGCGGATCTGCCACTCGAAGCGGCATGGACGGGCGTCGCCCGCGTGCTTCTGAACCTGGATGATTTTCTGACACGGGAGTGATTCAAATGACCCGCGAGGACATGCTGTTGCAATTCGCGACGCGCCGGCACTTCTTCAGCCGCTGCGGCGTCGGCCTGGGAAAGCTGGCGCTTCTTTCACTGCTGAGCGACGAAGGCATTTTTGCCGAACCAGCGACTAACAACCCGATGCAAGCCAAGCCCGGACATTTTCCGGCCAAGGCGAAAAGCGTCATTTATCTATTCATGGCCGGTGGGCCGAGCCAGTTCGAACTGTTTGACTTCAAACCTTCGCTGCAGAAATACAGCAATCAAGCAGTTCCCGACTCACTAATCGCAGGTAAGCGCTTCGCCTTCATGGACTCGTTCACAAAGGAGAAGCCGAAGCTGCTCGGCACCAGCCGCACCTTCAAGCAGTACGGCAGCGGCGGCGCATGGGTATCGGATCTGCTCCCTCATATCGCCGGCATCTCGGATGAGGTCATTTTTCTCAAGGGAGTTTCCACGGAAAATTTCAATCATGGGCCTGCCAAGTGTTTTGTCAACACCGGGTCAACGCGGTTTGGCAGGCCCAGCATGGGATCATGGATCACTTACGGAATCGGCAGCGAATCGAGCGACCTCCCAGGGTTCGTAGTTCTGCAGTCGGGACCGCGCGGACCTCGGGGAGGTGCGGCTCTATGGTCCAGCGGATTCCTGCCGACCTCGTATCAGGGTGTCCCGTTCCGTTCAGGTGGCGACCCGATTCTGGATCTGTCACGGCCGATGGGCATCTCTTCTGAAACGCAGCGGGAAACGCTTCAGACAATTCGCGACCTGAATCTCTCGGAACTAGGGGCATCGGGTGATTCCGAGATTGCAACGCGCATCGCATCGTACGAAATGGCGTACAAGATGCAAACGAGCGGTCCCGAGCTGATCGATTTCGGCAAAGAGTCCAAAGACACGCTGGAGATTTATGGGGCCGAACCGGGAAAGGCCAGTTATGCGAACAACTGTCTGCTGGCGCGGCGATTGGTCGAGCGCGGCGTGCGCTTCGTGCAGCTCTATCACACCGACTGGGACCATCACGCAGACCTCGGCCAGCCGCTCGACCAAGTCGCTCGGGAAGTGGACCAGCCCACTGCGGCGCTAATTCGAGATCTGAAGCAGCGCGGGCTGCTCGACCACACGCTCGTCATATGGGGAGGTGAATTCGGTCGCACTCCCATGGGTGAGGTCCGCGAATCTGGAAAATCGGGGCGCAATCACCACATCGACGCGTTCACGCTGTGGATGGCCGGCGGCGGAGTGAAGCCTGGACAAACCATCGGCGAAACCGACGAGTTTGGTTTCTCGCCATTAGGCAACAGCATCGACATCCATGATATTCACGCGACGATGCTGCGTCTACTCGGCATCGATCACACGCGGCTGACAATCAAGTTTCAGGGGCGTGACTCCCGCTTGACCGATGTCTCCGGGCGGATCATCGAGAAAGTTCTCTCGTAGGTTCTTGCGTATAAACCGCGGTCGGAAGACCTGGGTTTTCGCCAGTTCAGTTGGGGCGAAGAGCCCAACATCTGCCTGTACCAGTCTACTCATGAGAGAAAACGTTGAATCTCCTCAATGAGCCGGCGAGGCGCGGCGGCAACGCAGCGGCTGGCCATGGCGCTTAGTACATCGACGTTTTCGGCGATCCGTCCGTGCCACTCTATATGGTCGCCCTGGTCGCTGCAGCGCCGTAGACGATGCTCAATCGGCCAGACGATCATGGGCAAAAAGGGGCCCACTGGATCTCTCGTCGCACGGTCGATTGCGAAATTGATCCAACTTCAAGGAAAGGTCACGGCGGACGTCGGAACGCACCAGGCGCCCAGATCAAGTCGTTCTACGAATCCTGGCGAGCTGCGGTGAAGAACGCCGGTTTTCCTGATCTTCTCTTTCACGACCTCTGAAGATCAGCCGTCCGCAACATGGTCGAAAAAGATCGGCATGTCGGGAAAACGCGCGATGGAAATCAGTGGGCTTAAGACGCGATCGTGTTTCGAGCGGTATCACATCGTGTCTCTTGCCGATATCCAGGAGACCGGTCAAAAGATGGACAAATGGGTAGTGGGTCAGTTTAAACTGACCCACTACCGACAAATGGATGAAGCGCAGCGCTCGATGGAGATCCAAGAAGCGGGGGGTCAGGGGCACCAGGGTCGCTAACAGAGCCCTTACCTACGAGGGCGGCATGCAGTCGGACACTTGCAATTGTTCACCTCTTTGCGGAGAACTCAAAGCGTGCCTAGTATCCGTCCCCCCTGCGGCCCGGCGAGGTCCAAAGCGACTTCAGCCAAAATAAGGTCCAAAGCTGAGATAGCCACGTATGCTCGATGGCTATTTTGGTTCTAAATGCTCTAAAAATATGGTGCGGGGGAGGGGACTTGAACCCCTACGGGATTGCTCCCGCTAGCACCTCAAGCTAGTGCGTCTGCCAATTCCGCCACCTCCGCATTTCGTGACGATCTACTTCTTCGCTGGGGGCGCTGGGGGCCGCATTGGTTGCGCCTGACCCTTGGTCCCATCGACCGACGGTGTCGCGGTCATGGGCCCCGGCGCTTGCGCCGGCGGATTGGCCCCAGGCACGGACTTCTTCGCCGGCGCTGCCTTTTCGAGGATCGTCGTACCGCCCCCGGCGTTGCGCATGGCGACAATTGAAAGCGCCAGCGAGGTACACATAAAAAGAATAGCGGATATCGTGGTGGCCTTGGAAAGCAGCGTTGCCGATCCGCGCGGGCCGAAGGCCGTCTGGGATCCCATACCGCCGAAGGCGCCGGCCAGGTCCGCGGCCTTGCCGCTTTGCAGTAGCACCACGATGGTCAGGAACAGACCAGACCACAATGTGGATGATGGTCAACAGAATATACATGATGGAATCTCCAGTATAAGAAACCGGTGAGGCATGGGTCAAACCGCGGGTAGTGTCCTAACATTTAGGACACTACCCGGGGAGCCCTTCTCACAGTTTAACCGGCGCAGACTCTCCCTCACGCGCTACAATGATCGGGTTTGGCCATGAGTAACGTCATCATTCTGGGCGCGCAGTGGGGCGACGAAGGGAAAGGCAAAATCGTCGACCTGTTCTGCGAACATTTCGACATCGTCGCGCGGTACCAGGGCGGGCATAACGCCGGCCACACCGTTCAAATCGGCGACAAGAAGTTCGTGTCTGAAACTGATTCCGTCGGGGATTCTACATCCAGGAAAGCGGGCGGTGATTGGCAACGGCCTGGTGGTGGACCCGGCGGCGCTGCTTGCCGAGATGCAGTCACTCGAAGAAGTCGGCGTGGACGTTAAGGGCCAGCTCGCTATCAGCAATCGCGCGCACGTGTTGTTTCCCTATCACCGCACCATGGAGAAACTGCTGGATGCGATCGGCACCACTTCGCGCGGCATTGGCCCGTGCTATGAGGACAAAGCCGCCCGCCGCGGGATTCGCATGGCGGATCTCCTCGATCGGGAGCGATTCGGCGACCAGTTCGAGGCTTGCGCCGCGGAAAAGGAAACCGTAGCCAGGGCGTTCGGCATTGCGCAAGAGATGGATCTTGCGCGTATTCGGTCCGACTACGAGGCGTTCGCCGGCCGCATTCGGCCCATGGTTTGCGATACCGCCCGCCTGCTAAACGACGCCATTCGCGCCGGAAAGAGAGTGATGTTCGAAGGCGCTCAAGGGACCATGCTCGATCTGGACCACGGGACTTATCCTTTCGTCACATCTTCGAGTGCATCCGCCGGTGGCGCTTGCACGGGTACCGGCGTGCCGCCAACCCGCATCCACGCGATTGTGGGAGTGGCCAAAGCTTACACCACGCGCGTCGGCGGCGGGCCATTTCCAAGCGAAGCACTCGACGCCATGGGTGAACAGATCCGGCAGCGCGGGAATGAATTTGGATCGGTGACCGGTCGTCCTCGCCGTTGCGGCTGGTTCGATGTCCCACTGGCGCGTTATGCCGGCATGCTGAACGGTATCGATTCCCTGGTCGTCACCAAACTCGACGTACTCGACGAGCTGGAGAAAATCCCGGTCTGCGTGGCCTACCGCTCGGGGCGGCACGAAGTAACGGATATGCCGCCTACCATTGCCGGCCTCGAAGCCTCACAGGCGGTATATGAGTGTCTGCCCGGCTGGAGCTCCTCCACCGCGGGCATTTCACGCTATGAGGAATTGCCCCAGAAGGCTAAGGACTACCTGACCTTCCTGGAGAACAAAACCGGTATCGAGGTTGGCTGTATCTCGACAGGTCCTGAGCGAAACCAGACCATCGTCCGGCAAGGTTCGCGCTTCCATCAACTCTTTCCGTAGCTTTCTTTCGGGAAATACCGGTTTGGCAAGAGCCAGTACACCAGCGCGATCGAAAGCGGGTGCATCAGGCCGGCCATAAAAAATATCGGCGCATAAGAGAAGCGCTGGACGATGTAACCGGTACCCAGATTGGCCAGGATGCCGCCAATTGCCCCGCCCATTCCCGAGAACCCTGACGCGGTGCCTACTTCGTTGCCATGGAACAGATCCGTCGGCAGCGTCTGGATGTTGGAGACAAAGAACGAGTGGCCGAGCGTGATGCAGCACGTCGCTGCGATCGCCATCCAGGCTCGGGGCACGAGCGGCGCCAGGATGGCGGCTGGCATGATCAGCGCACCCAAGAGCATCACAAACTTCCGGGCATCCGGCAGGTTCCAGCCCGCGCGCATCAAGCGGCCCGATAGCCAGCCGCCAAACAGATATCCGGCACTCCCGACGGTGAACGGCACCCACGCATAATCGCCCACCATTTTGAGGTCGAAGCCGCGCTCCTTTCTCAGATACTCCGGCAGCCAGAAGATGACGAAATAGATCACAGGATCGGTGAAAAATCGGGCCAGGATCAGGGTGTAGCACTCGCGCATAGCGATTACTTTCCGCCAGTTGATGCTGGAGGGCGTTGCTGGGGTGGACTCTTGCGGCGGTTCGACCTGGTCTTTGATTACCGCGTATTCATCGGCGCGCAGTAATCTATTCCGGTGCGGCGGCTGATAGAAGAAAAGCCACGCCGCGAGCCACATCATCCCCAGGGCCCCGGTGAACAGGAACGCGAACCGCCAGCCATAGCGCAACGTCAGGTACGCCACCATCGGTGGCGCGATGGCCGACCCGAGCGACGACCCGGCGTTGAAGATCCCGACGCCAAGTGCGCGCTGTTCTGCCGGAAACCATTCGCCAACGGCTTTGGCGGCGGCTGGCCAATTTCCCGGTTCGCCCAGGCCGAGCAAGAACCGGACTGCGGTCAACGACCACCTGCCTACAACCACCGCGTGCAACACCGCCGCGATCGACCAGGTGGAGATGAAGACTGCGAAGCCGCGCCGCGTCCCCAGCCGGTCCACCAGATATCCGGATCCCGCGTACATGATGGCGTAGGCGATGAAGAACGCCGTGATCACGTAGGAGTAGTCCTGCTCGGTCATATGGAACTCGGCTCTCAGATCGCGCGAAACGATGGAAAGCGCGAGCCGGTCCGCGTAGTTGATCATCGTGGAAAGAAACAGGAGGATAGCGATGATCCAGCGGAGCCTGGGGATCTTCACTGGAGTGATCCGAACAAACGGCGCTGGCTGAATGTCATCAGGGGATAAAACCGAATCCCTTCATGGTAATGCCGAGCATGCGCGGATCCGGTTTTGGCGCCGGGTAGGGCGGCGCCATATGAAATTCTATTTTGACCTGCCCGGCTGGGACGGGCGGTGATGGCCATTGCACGGTCTGGCACCCTGGAGCGGTAAACTCGTGCTGGCCGATCGGCTGCGCGTCCAGGAGCACACGCAACGACACCGCTCGATATTTTTGAATCTGGTCCGGCAGTACGCAGGCCTCGACTTGGAAATTGCGGGCGTCTGCGGGCTTGAGCAGGATGGCAGTGGCGTCTGGCTTGGTCCAGCGGAAGTCGTCTTCTAAAACGTACCAGCCGTCGAGCAATTGCGTCGCCGGCGAGGTGATGTCCATTTTCAGATATGGCACGAGCGGCCGTTCGCGCGGATAACGGACAATATCCAGCCGGCTCAGCCCGCGGCTCCAGTGAAGCCAGGCCGCGTCGCCTTTCTGAATCAATTCCTCAGCGCCAGCCTGGTCGATGTGCCGCGCGGTAATTGTCGGATTCCGGTAGACGGACCGTAGCGCGCCCGTGACTCCCCAGTCGTGAAATTCCTCCGGCAAAGCATCGTACACGAACGCCCGGTCGCCGGGATTCAGCCGCGCGAATTTCTCGATGGCTCCAACGTAAGCCCGATTCTGCTGCTCGAGCCGCTGATTGGTGCGGCGCAGTTCGCGAAAATGCACGAAGTCCCAGGGAATCCAAAGCGCCAGCAACAGTATGGCAGGCAAGCGATAATGGCCGTCGGCCAGGCCCGCCACCATCACTGCCACACCGATCAGAGGAACATACCAGTAGACGGCATATAGCCGTCCCGGCAACAGCAGAAGGGGAATCAATAGCAGAAGCATGGCTGCCAAGCCTAACCAAAGCTGCCGGTCGCGAACGAAGAACGGCAGAGCCAACAATAGCAGTCCGGCATATGGCGGCAGGAACAACTGGGAGGAATAGAAGCGAATAGTGGCAGCCAGCGAGTCCAGCCCCAGTTGCATCTCATATCGAGTACCGCGGTGCAGCGGGAGAATGGCCGCCTGAATCCCGAACAGCAGCGACACCGCAAAAAAAGGCATCAGCCGTTTCCAGCGCCGTTGCCCGATCCATACCTCGTAGCAAGCTAGCACCGCGGGCAACATCACGGCCAGTTCCTTGGATTTGTACGCCAGCCAGAACGAAATCAGGCTGAGGATCCAGCGGTCGCGGACGTAAAGCAAAACTGTAAGCAAACAGAACGTCGCGCACAGAATGTCGAAGACGTACATCGGCTTCCACCATGCGTCCGTCAGCGCCGCATGAAAGCCGAAGAAAAATGCTCCCGCGGCCGCTCCCACTGGGCCTATGCCCAACTTCCTCGCCACAAGCCAAACCAGCCAGATATTGAGGAAGTGCAGGCCATGCAGCACCGCGACATATTTCGGAAAATCCAGGCCGAAGCCGGCTTCGAGCGCATGGTAATAGAAAGCTCCTACCGGGCGAAAGTTGGTGGGCGACAGGCGCGGCGTAACCAGATACTTCAAGAATTCGCTGGCCGAAAGCGTGCGAGCCCAACCCAAAGTATCGAGGTCGTCGTCTTGGAAGTAGCCCTTGTAAGCGGCTCGGTTCAGCAGGAGGAAGGTCGCTAGAGCCGCTATCGTGAGGGCCCAGCCGGCCCGTTTGCTCATCACGAACTATTGTAGAGGCGTGCGGATTAGCTGGGAACTTCGTACGGTACGCTGATTTGAATTCGCAGATTCCAGGTTGGGACGGGCGCATTGGACCAGCCGTGGGCGGACTGGCCGATGAAGACCGAAACCAGCGTCACCGGGTAAACGACCGTGACGACGACGCGGTCCTCGGGCAATCCGATGCTCGCCGCCGGCCGCGTGACCGTGACGTTAGCCATAGTGAGTCCGAAGGAAGGCGTCTGGCCGTTGGCCGGTGTCATCGCGCCGTAGAGTACCAGATTCTGCATCGATACGGGGTCGAAAGTGTTGACTGCTCCCCAGCGCGCGGCATTTCGCACGCGATCGGTGAGTGTCTGGTGAACGAAGAACATCTCTCCCATATCCAGCACGCCGATAAACAGCGAGAGGAATACGACTAAGGTCAAGACACTCTCCAGGAGCGTGCTGCCCTTCCGGCGATTTCGTCGAATCATTTGCATGCGGAACCTCTATGGTGGTGTCAGAATTCCCGTATATGGGAACGTACAATTGGGTTTGCCCGTCAGATTCCAGGTGCTAAACACCGCATCGATGGTGAAGCCGCTAATGGACACAGTCATCTGCGTCGGCGCCGTCAATGTTCCGCCCGTTGGGCCGCCGGTCACCACCAACGCCACCTTGCCAGGCGTCAAGCCCGCTACCACTGGCGGCGCGCCATTCGCCGGATTTGGATCTCGATAGACCACCATGTTCTGGACAGCTGCCAGGAAGGTATTTGAAGGAGTGGTGGTGATGGAATCGTAGGGCTTCAGCGAAGCGTACCGAGCGCCTTCCCGCACCGCCGTAACCAGGGTGTTGTAGACGTAAAAGCTGTAAGCGAATTGAAAGATGCCGGCGAAAACCGCGAAGATCAGAAAAAACGACAGTGCAAACTCAATCAGCGCATCGCCTCGTTCACGCGATCGTGAAAACGCGAATTTCACTGGATCAACCTCACTACATAGCCACCGGTGTTGCCTGTGTTTGCCGTCGCGCCCGCGCCGCCGTGGCTGCTGCCCTGGACGGAGGGGCCAACATATTCCGCACAGATCGGGGTGTTTCCCTGGACCGCCAGATAGTCCGGGGTGGGTAGCAGGAAAAATTCCGCGATGCCGATGGCGTCAAAATTAGGCGGTCCGTCATTCACCGGCACGCCAATCACCCGGCGGCCGTTGCCCTGGCCCAGAGCCATGTAGGCAGCGTAGGTGAGCGAGTTCGGATCCGAATCCTCCAGCACTCGCGAATCCAGGGCACTGCCTTCCGTGTTCTTGTTCCCGCCCACCATGGGAACCGGGTTTCCAATGGTGATCGGCGAGGCTTGCGAGGCATCCACGATCTCGCCTCGCAAAGCCGCCGCACTCGTGCTCCCCCAGAATCCGTGATCCTGTGCCGGGAGCGCACTCCAGTACGTTTGATTCTGATCGCCCGCGCAAACGTCGCCCTTGTGCAATCCGCCTCCTGAAGGGTAGCGGATGGTGTACTGGACGCCTGGGGTCATGCCAAAGTTATCCGGAGTGCTGGAAGGGGCAATCGGCGAAAATGGCAGCAGGCCCTGCGGAAAGTTCGTCACCAGCGCCTGCGCCGCAATGCTCGAAGCCGCTACCACAGAGAGTCCGGTGCTACTACCGCTTTGCAACAACTGGAACGCTTTCATGAATGTCAGTGGAACGTTGGCCGAAGCCTTCACCTGCACAAAACGATAGTCCGTGGGACTCGCCGGATTGGGGTCCCACGTGGCCGGATCGGGGGCATTCGGTGTAGCGGCGAAGCCTTTGGCAAACTGGAGCGTGGCGCCGGTGACCGGCTTGCTCGCAAAATCCCAGCCCATGGCATTGGGGCCACTAGCCATGCCCGCGGCGGCGTTCTGGGCGCGAGTAATGCCAGCTGACGTCCCATCCAGTTGTAGTGCTGCCGCGATGGAAGAGGCGTCGGTGTACGCCATCAACTCGCTCTTGGCAATGTACACACGGCCCAAATCAACCGAGACCCCCGCGATCCCCACAATCGCTATCAAGCTGGCTGCAGTGGCGATCAGGGCAAACCCCCGCTCGCGCCGTCTTGAAGACACTTTCGGCGAAGTCATGATGTTCCCCCTAGACTTAAGAATCGATTACGGCTCCACAAAAGAGAATGAAGGAAACCACTTAGAACGGAGCCTTGAAACACCTTACAGGCCAACCGAGGGTACCTAAGCCTTGGCGAACGCTATAATGGCCAAGACGCTCGCGGCATGTCCCCCAAGACAGCTCTGCTCGAATCCACGCCCCCGGAATCGCTCGCCCCGGCAGCGCGCGTGACGTTCCTTGCGTTCCTGCTGTTCTGCTTTGGGCACTTTTTTGTCGACCTCTACTCCGGCGCGTTGGGCGCGTTGCAGCCGCTGCTCGTCGACCGCTTCCGCATGAGCTTCACCGAAGCCGGCATTCTGGCCGGTGTGCTCTCGTTTTCCTCCTCGACGTTGCAACCTGCGTACGGCTATCTCTCCGACCGGTTCCATTCGCGCCTGTTTACCGCCCTGGCTCCCGCGGTGGCGGGAATCTTCATCTCCTCGCTCGGATGGGCGCCGGGCTACCCCGCCCTGCTCGGAATGGTGTTTCTGGGCGGAGCCGGTATCGCCTCGTTTCACCCGCAGGCGGCGTCGCGCGCCACCGAAGGGATCAAAAAGAAACGCGGCCGCGCCATGGCCATCTTCATCAGCTCGGGGACGTTGGGCCTGGCGCTGGGCCCCTCGTTTTTCTCAGCCGTTGCCGTGCGCGTGGGGCTCCCGCAAACCGCGTGGGCGGCATTGCCAGGCATCGCGCTTTCCGTCGTGCTGCTGATGTTCCTGCGGCCGCCCGCCCGCGGAGTCCGCCGGCCGCGCTTCGACTGGGCACCGCTCCGCGCCGTCCGGAAGCCCATGGCCGTTCTGTTCTTTCTGGTGTTCATCCGTTCCGCCGTGCAGGTCACCTTCACGCAATTTTTACCCCTGTACCTGCATACGCAGCGCGGAAATTCGCTCGCGAATTCCAGCCTCCAACTCACCCTATACCTGGGGTTTGGCGCGCTCGGCGGATTTCTGGGCGGGAGTCTCGCCGACCGTTTCGGCGGCCGGCGCGTGATCTTGTTTTCGATGATCGGATCCGTGCCTTTTCTCCTGCTGTTTGTCTCGACCACCGGGATCGTTTCCACCGTCAGCCTGATTTTGGGCGGCCTGATCCTGCTCTTCACAACCCCCGTCAATGTGCTCATGGGCCAGGAGTTAGCTCCCACGGAGACGGGCACGGTATCGGCCTTGATGATGGGCTTCGCCTGGGGAACGTCCGGAATGCTCTTCATCCCGCTGACCGGTTGGATCTCTGACCTCTATTCGATGCAAGCAGCGTTCACCGGCCTGGTGCTGTTGCCGCTTGCCGGCTTCTTTCTGGCGTTGAAACTTCCGAAATGCGAGCCGTCTGTTTACTGAGCGGTGGTCTCGATTCCTCGGTCTGCCTGGCTCTGGCGCGCAGTCAGGGCTTTGAGTGCTATGCGCTGTCGTTTGATTACGGGCAGCGGCACCGGGTAGAACTCGAATCCGCGGCGCGCGTCGCGCAAAACCTCGGGGTGGCGCGTCACCTGGTGGTGCCCGTCGACCTGCGCGTCTTCGGTGGATCCGCGCTCACCAGCGACCTCGCGGTGCCGAAAGGACGGTCGGCCGGTCAAATGACCACCGAGATCCCTGTTACATACGTGCCCGCACGCAACACCGTCTTTCTCTCGCTAGCGCTGGCGTGGGCCGAAGTGCTCGGCTGCTCCGACATTTTTATTGGCGTGAATGCGCTGGATTACTCCGGGTATCCCGATTGCCGCCCCGAATTTATCGAAGCTTACGAAGAGATGGCCAATCTCGCGACCAAGGCCGGCGTGGAGGGCCGCATGGGCCTGAAGATTCATACCCCGTTGATCCACCTCTCAAAAGCTGAGATCGTGAAATTAGGAGCGCAGGTGGGCCTAGACTTCAGCCTTACGCACAGTTGTTACGATCCCGACGAGTTCGGACGCCCCTGCGGCCAATGCGATTCCTGCGTGCTGCGTCGAAAGGGATTCGAGGAGGCGGGCATGAGGGACCCAACAAACTAGTTAGGTGCCAGGTGTTAGGTGTTAGCTGACACCTAGAACCTAGCACCTAAGACCTGCCTTATGTACATCGCCGAAATTTTCTACTCGATCCAAGGCGAGGGCGCGCTGATCGGCGTGCCGTCGATCTTCGTGCGAACCAGCGGCTGCAACCTCCGGTGCTCGTGGTGCGACACACCGTACACTTCGTGGAAGCCGGAGGGGGAGGAGCGATCGCTTGACGAGATTCTTGAACAAGTGGGCGCGCACCCGGCTCGGCACGTAGTGGTCACCGGCGGCGAGCCGATGATATCACCCGAGATCGTGGCCTTTACTGGGCAGTTGCGCGCCCGCAACCTGCACATCACCATCGAAACCGCGGGCACCGTGTTTGCGCCGGTCGCGTGTGACCTGATGAGCATCAGCCCCAAACTCGCCAATTCGACACCCGAAGGCCGGTGGGGGCCGCAGCATGAGCGGCTGAGATTTCAACCGGACGTTCTCCAGCGCCTCATGGCCGCTTACGATTACCAGCTTAAATTCGTAGTGCGGTACCCGGAAGATCTCGACGAGATTAACCCGATGCTGGACCGAATCTTCGCCGACCGGTCAAGAGTGATCCTGATGCCGGAAGGCGTCGAGCCGGAAGTCCTGCACCAGCGCGGCGCCTGGCTTGCTGAAATCGCCAAGCAGCAGGGATTCCGGTTCAGCCCGCGGCTGCATGTGGAGTTGTGGGGAAACCGCCGCGGGGTGTAGGCGGCCAAGCTAAACCTTCGGCGCGTAGCGGCCGATCTACCTGGCATATGCTGGACCGGCGCTCGGAAACGCGGCTGCTGTGCGCGGACATGGTGGACGTGCAGTGGGAGGAGGACTCTGGCGAGAACCGTACGTGCACTGGACTGCTCGAAGACATCTCGCCCTCCGGCGCTTGTTTACAGTTAGATCGTCCCTTAGCGCTCGACAAAAACTTGGTGATTACATATCGGGAGGGGCGACTCGAGGGCTCGGTCTGCTACTGTTTTTTTCGGGATATCGGCTATTGGGTGGGTGTCCAGTTTACTTCCAGAAACAAGTGGTCTGAGGAGGATTTTCGCCCCGAACACCTGCTCGATCCGAGAAAGCTGCTCGCCAAGACCGCTGAACCGCGAAAAGTAGTTCAATAGCGCGCCAGCCAGCGCGCCCTTTCCGCCAGCTTGGCGGCATTGGGAAGAAAAGCTTCTTCGAGCGCCGGACTATACGGAACGGGAGTGTCGGGCGAGGTTACCCGCACGATCGGCCCATCGAGAGATTCGAAAGCCTTTTGCGCGATTCGCGCCGCCAACTCTCCGCCGATGCCTCCGGTCATGGTGTCTTCGTGCAATAGCAGAACTTTCGAAGTCTTGCGAACACTGGCAAGTACCGTGTCTTCATCCAGCGGCGCGAGCGTCCGCAAATCCACGATCTCAACCGAAATACCTTCTGATTCCAGAGTTTCGGCTGTCTCACGCGCGACATGCACCATGGCGCCATAAGTAATGATCGAGAGGTCGCGGCCCTCGCGCACCACGGCCGCCTGGCCGATGGGCACCGTAAAATCGCCCTCCGGAACCTCCTCTTTGACACGCCGGTAGAGCGCCTTATGCTCGAAATAAAGCACCGGGTTGTTATCCCGTATTGCGGACTTGATCAGACCCTTGGCGTCGGCAGGCGTCGAAGGCGCGACCACTTTCAGCCCCGGCGTATGAGTGAACCAGGCTTCGGGATTCTGCGAGTGGAACGGCCCGCCATGAATGCCGCCGCCGGATGGGGCGCGGATCACCATGGGCACGGCAGCGCCCCAACGATACCGGCACTTAGCCGCAAAGTTCACAATCTGGTCGTAACCACAAGTGATGAAGTCGGCAAACTGCATCTCGGCAACGGGCCGCAGCCCCATGAGGCTGGCGCCGATCGCCGCTCCCACGATGGCTGATTCCGAAATGGGTGTGTCAATCACACGCCGCTCGCCAAACTCGTCCAGCATCCCCGCGGTGACCTTGAAAGCGCCGCCATAAATGCCGATATCCTCGCCGAGCATGAACACGTCAGGATCGCGGCGCATTTCTTCCTGCAGCCCTTGGCGGATGGCTTCAAGGTAGGTTAGCTGCACCGGGTTGTGTCCTAAAACTCACAGGGGCGTCCGCCGCGGACGTCGGACCCCTCGTCCGGCTCTGCCATCACACAGGACGAGGAGGCCGACGGGGGCGTCGGCCGTCCGCGGCGGACCCCCCTCGCGAATTCTTCACTGAACTTTCGAGTCAAGAGTCTAGCTCCCCTCATACACGTTGTCCATCAACTCAGAGGCATCCGGATACGGGCTCTTCTCCGCCCATTCGACGGCCGCATCCAGCTCTTTCCTGATCTCCGCATATAGGTGCTCCACCTCGACGGGAGTCACCCAATCCTCCTCCACCATTCTCTTTTCCAGGCTTGAGATGGGATCCCGCTGCGCCCATTCTTCCCGCAACTCGGGGGGCACGTAATCCGCGGCATCGTGCGCCGAGTGCCCGGTCATGCGGAAAGTCTTGCACTCGATCAGGTAGGGACCATTTCCCGCTCGTGCATGCTCGGCGGCGCGGCGCGCGGCCCCGTACACTGCAAAGACGTCGTTGCCATCCACGATTTCGGCGGGTATGCCGTAGCCGGGTGCCCGGTCGCTTACATCGCGGCAGGCCATCTGTTTGCTGAGCGGAGTGGAGTAGGCGTACTGGTTGTTGTTGCAGACATAAACCACCGGCAACTTCTGCACAGCCGCCAGATTTAGGCCTTCGTGCCAGTCGCCACGGCTGGTGGCGCCGTCTCCGAAGAAGCAGTACGCCACGTTGTGCGTTCCTTTGTACTTGAGCGCCAGCGCAGCGCCTGCCGCCACCGGCACCGACGCCGCCATGGCGCTGATGATAGAGATGATGCGCCGGTTCATGTCGCCCATGTGCATGTTGCCGTCTCTGCCGCGAGTGAGCCCGCCGACGCGTCCCATGTACTGCGCAAAGATCTGGCGGGGATGCACACCACGAATCAGGAACAGCGCCAGGTCGCGGTGCGACGGGCACAAGACATCTTCCGGCTCCGCGGTAAGCCCCACGCCCACCGGAATGGCTTCCTGGCCGCGCCCAACATAGACGCCGCCCACGATCTTGCCCTGCCGATACAGCTTGCGCTCGATGCGGTCCTCCACCTCGCGCATCGTCGCCATATAGCGGAGGAACTGCAGGGCCAGCTTGCGATCCTGGCCGGCATTTTTCTTTTTATGGATAATGGCCGGGGCGCCCATAACTTAATTCCTGGTCAAAGCGGTTAGTATACAAGGGCACGGACGCCGGGGCTAGCGGGTCTTCGCCGGGAGGGCATTAGACGGAAGACCGCCAGTTTCGTGCTCCAGAGTCCCATCGCTCGTTCCCTTCTGGCTCCTGACTCCTGACTTCTGTCTCCTCATTCTCATTTTTTCCTCTTCCTCCATCGCAATTTGCGTTATATTTTTTTCAGTGCACGCTAGTCTTAGTCTAGAACTCCAGGACCTGGCGAAGCGGTACCCCGGCCACCTGGCGGTCGACGGAATTTCTCTCCAGATCCCCAAGGGCGGCTTTTTTTCGCTCCTGGGACCCTCAGGCTGCGGGAAAACCACGACACTCCGCATGGTCGCGGGTTTTGAGGAGCCGACGGCCGGCCAGGTCTGGTTGAACGGCGCGCTGGTCAACGGCCGCCGCCCTTACGAGCGCAACGTCAGCACGGTGTTTCAGAGTTACGCCCTGTTTCCACACCTCACGGCGCAGGAGAACGTTGAGTTCGGTTTGCGCGAGCGAGGCGTCCAGGATCGGGCGCAGCGTGTGACTGAGGCGCTGGATATGATGCAGTTGACCGGCAAGGCGGCTCGTTACCCCTCCCAGCTTTCAGGTGGCGAGCGCCAGCGTGTGGCGCTAGCCCGGTCGCTGGTGCTTCAGCCCGAGGTACTGCTCCTGGACGAGCCTTTGGCCGCCCTCGATCCCAAGCTCCGGCACGAGATGCGGGTCGAACTGAAGGAGCTGCAGCGGCGGGTCGGCGTCACTTTCCTGTTCGTTACCCACGACCAGGAAGAGGCCATGTCCATGTCGGATTCCATCGCCGTCATGAATCAGGGCCGCGTCGAGCAGATCGGCACTCCCGAAGAGGTCTACCTGCGCCCCGCCACCCGGTTTGTCGCCGGATTCCTGGGCGCCGTGAACTGGATCGATGGGATCGGCGTGCGCCCAGAGACCACAAGGCTCTCACGAACCGGCCCAGTGAACGGCTACGCGTCCATGCCCGCCACCATAACGCGCACGGTTTTCCTCGGTGACTGCATACAGGTAGCGGCGCGCCTGGGTACGGGCGAAGAGGCCATCGCCCAGGTTCCGCGCCAAGACATGAATGGCGGCTACCACATAGGAGAACCCGTCCACGTCTGGTGGACCCACGACGACGAAATGCGATTCTGAAACTACTGGACCGGAGTCCCGGGTTTCGGCAGAATCTCGTCTAGTGTCAGTTTGCCATCGTGATTTCGATCGAGCGTCCTGAGCGCCGCGGGAGCGTTCTCCATCTCGCTCCCGGAGATTTCGCCGTCATGATCCGCATCGAGGGCGGCGAGCACCGGATGGAAACGCACAAACGCCAGATTTGTGCGCTTCACCGACTGCGAGTCGGCGTACGGCAAAACGGGACCACCGCACTCTTCGGCAGTCAGTTTCCCGTCATGATTCTTGTCCAGGCTTCGGAGCGCCGCGGCGGCATTGGCGATCTCCGCGGCGGAAATAACCCGATCGTGATCCGTATCCAGCGCGGCGAGCACTGGAATCGCGCGGAAATAGACTGCGGAGCCGCCGGTTGACACGCCAGCCGGGCCTTTGGAGGTACCCGGGGCAATGAGAAGAATGTCTGGCCGCACCCTCAGAAACCACACCAGACGGGACCAGACTTCGCTAAGACGCTGGCCTGCAGGTCTCACGTCGATCGTGACAGCGGCCGCCTGCCTCCCCAATAGCACGACCAGCGCGCCGTCACTGGAAGAAACCATCGACTTACCGAATGCCAAAAATCCCGCTTCGCCGGTTTCAACAACTTGCGACTGGGTGGTATCGCGTTCCGCGCCGGGCGGCATGCGAAATATGCGATGGTTCACACCATATTCGAAGGCCGCGGTAACCGCACCGAAAAAGGCCAGCGATAATATGCTTCCCTGGATCAGCGCACCACGACGCGGAGCGTAATCTTCGCAGGTGTAAAACGTTGGCACACTGTCGAAGGCAGGCAGAGGCGAGGCCGCGGGCTGTTCCAGGATTTCAGGTCGGCGGGTGCGCTGCCGCACCGCGCCGAGCGCCAAGCCGGTGAATTCTCGAATACAGAAAGCGGCCGCATAGAGAGTACCCCGGCTCCAGGCGCGCGCCCGAGCTAGCTGGAAGACATCGGCCATCTCCCGGCCGAACGTCGAACGGTAGGCGGCCGGGTAGAGACGGAGCAGCCAGCGATAAAGCCGGATCGTCATAGTCAGGCCTCCTTCGCGGAGACGCGCAGGCTAGCCAGGCGCGTCAGTTGTTTCATCCGAGCCACCTCCGCCTGCAGATTCGCCCGGCCCTTGCCAGTCAGCCGGTAGGCCTGGCGTTCCCGCGAAGCCTCCTGCTCTTCAAACCGTTCAATCCAGCGGTCGTCCAGCAGCCGCCCCAGCGCGCCATAGAGCGTGCCGGTGCTGAGGACCACCCGGCCGTCGCTCATCTCTTCGACATCCTTGAGAATCGAGTAGCCGTGGCGGGGCTGCTCCGCCAGGCTCAGAAGAATCAGTAAGACCGGCTCGCTCAAGGGATTTGTGGAACTCGATGTGATCTTCATGCGTGTCTCTGTTACTCCTCTCGTAATGCCGTGGCCGGGTCAAGGCCCGCCGCGCGGCGCGCCGGCGCCCAGGATGCCACGACAGCGACCAGGAAAAAGAGCGCCGTCATGGCGGCGAAGGTGGGTGGATCGGTGGCGGCGACCCCTACGAGCATGCTGGTCATCACGCGCGTCAGCCCGAAGGCGGCCGCCAAACCAAGTCCGATACCTGCCGCAGTCAACACTAGTCCATGCACAATAACCAGCTTGAAGATGCCCATGGGCGTCGCCCCGAGGGCCATCCGGACGCCGATCTCGGCCGTTCGCTGGCGCACGGCGCTCGATAAAACAGCGTAAAGTCCTACCCCGGCGAGCACTGCCGCAACAGCCGCGAAAATCCCAATGAGCAGGAGCTGAAAGCGGGTTTCCGCTCCGGCCCGATCCACGATTGTGTCCATCGTCTGCATTTCCGTGATGGCTAACCGGCCTGGGGCAAGTCCGGAGATGGCGGCGCGCACCGCAGGCGCGTATTTGGCGGGATCGCCGGCCACGCGAAGCGCCCAGTTCCGGGAAATGCCGATTCCATAGAAGCCATCGGTCAGGTAGATCTGCGCGAGTCCCGGTTCGGCAAGAGATACCTGCCGCTGGTGCGCAACCACGCCGATCACCTCCAGCCATGGCGGATCTGTGAATGGTATGACGATTCGCTTTCCGATCGCGGACTGGTTCGGGAACGCCTTCGCAGCCAGAAACTGGTCAACCACCGCTACGTTGCGGCCGGGGGCATTATCGCCCTCCGTGAAGGTGCGCCCTGCGATGAGCCGCGTGCGCAGCGTTTCGAAATAACCGGGGAGGACGTATCCCACCTCGGCCGTCTGTCGCTTGGCAGGATCGGCGAAGGTCTCTTCCGTTCCCCATGGAGCGCCCATGAAGGGAGCACGGTTCTTGAGCGGGAAAAAAGCAGAACCACCCACGCTTTGGACGCCCGGTATGGCGCGCAACCGATCCCGCAGCTCGCGCAGAAAGGTCAGCCGCCGCTCCGGATCGTCAAACCCTCGCGCATCTCCCACTGCCAGGAAAGTCAGCAGGCCGTGGGGTTCGTAGCCTGGATTTATCCGGCGCAATTCGAGGAAGCTGCGAAGCATCAGGCCAGACCCGACGAGCAGTACGAAGGACAATGCTACTTCGGCAATCACGACGGCATGGCGTAATACACCGCCGGGTGCGAGTCCAGCGGTGCGGCCTCCCGTGCGCAGAATTTGCATAACGCCCGGTCCGGCGGCATGCCAGCCCGGCAGCACGCCGAAGATCGCAGCTTCCGCCAGTCCGGCCAGGGCCGCGAATCCGAGAACAGACCAATCGATGGCGACCGTCTCAATCCTGGGAACATTTTCGGGCACGATAACGAGCAGTTCCCGCAGACCCATCCAAGCGAAACCGACGCCGAGCAGCGTGCCGAGTCCCGAGAGCAGCAGGGCCTCTGCCAGCATCTGTCGTGTCAGACGTCCCCAGCCGGCGCCGAGCGCCGCGCGTACTGCTAGTTCGCGTGCCCGCACCGACATTCGCACCAGCAGGAGATTCGCAACATTAGCGCAGGCAATGAGCAGCAGGAAAATCACTGCACCCATCAGGGCCAGAATCGGAGGCCGGACCTCGGCTATCAGGGACTGATGCCACGGCACCAGCCGCACGTGAAGATCAGGAACTCCCCAGTCTGACGCAACCCGATCGACCTGCGCCTGTGCACGCTCCAGAGTTACACCGGCTTTCAGGCTTCCAATCACGCGGAGCATCCCAAGGCCGCGATTTGCTTGGTCGTAGCCTCGGTTGTTGGCTATCCAGACATCCGGGCTGGGTTCCGTGGCGAAGAGACCCGGCAGGAACAGTTTGAAACCAGGCGTCAGCACACCCACCACTTGCGGACGAACGCGGCCGGAGCCGAGCATCTCGCGGCCGAGAACGGCGGGGTTCGCGCCATAACGCCGCTGCCAATACTCGTAGCTCAAAATCGCCACTATGCCCTGCGGTGGAGGAAAGATGGGCTCGGGAACGGCCTGGGGCCGGCCGTCAGCCTCCGTGAAATCGCGCCCGAGCACGATGGCGCCGCCCAGCATTCGTAAGAAGTTCGTTGTCACCTGCGCCTTGCTGATCCGTTCCGCACTACCATCTTCGCGAGGGACGACCGCGCGATAAACCATAATCGCGCTCGTTTCTTCGAATGCGGTTTGTTCCGTCTCGCACATCGAAGTAGCAGGCGTTCGAAAGGAGGGGCTCCGCCAGCACCAGCCGATCCGGAGTCTTGTAGGGAAGCGGCCGCAAGAGCACGGCGTGGGTCACACTGAAGATTGCGGTACTCGCTCCGATGCCGAGTCCAATGGTCACCGCCGCGGCGAGCGCAAAGAGCGGACTTTTTCGTAACAGGCGTCCCGCGTATCTGAGGTCATTGACCGCGTCAGCAACTAAACTCATACGCCGGTCTCTTCAGGTTTCATATATGCTTTGCGACGACATGTCGTCTAACGCCATAATGCGCTCAGGCCATTCCTTCGTCAAGCGCTTTGTTGCCGATTCCGTTCCGAAAGTCGTATAGTCAATCACTAACAGAAATGAGTCTCAGACGTTACCCACTGGTGATTGAGCCTACAAGCACTGGCTACTCCGCGTTCTCACCGGATGTGCCGGGTTGTGCGGCGGTTGGAGATACCGAGGAAGAGACCCGCCAGAACTTCCAGGACGCGTTGAATGCTCACTTCGCGGCCATGCGCGAGATTGGCGAACCGATCCCGGAACCCCGAGCATTGGTCGATTTACGTAGACGTTGGGGCCTGACTTCGACACTTTGAACGGAGCCTCTGCGGCTCAGACTCCTCATCTAGGCTCAGGCCTGCGTATCAAGACCCTGTTGCCCATTCACCACCATCGTCGTATAGTCAACTTTCTGGAAACTGACCCCCGCTAACCATGAATCGCCTTCGCTTCTGGTTCCTGCTACCCGCATGGGTTTGGTTTGCCGTCCTCTTTTTCGCCCCTCTCGCCATCATTTGCGCCTATAGCCTGCTCACGCGCGGCGTCTATGGCGGCGTGGAGCAGCCCTGGACATGGGAAAGCTACCGGCGGATGATCGACCCGCTCTACGGCGTCATCCTGCTTCGTTCCGTTGTGCTATCCGCTGCCGCAACCGCCATCTGCATCGTTCTGGCTTTTCCGCTCGCGCTGTTCATCTCGCGCGCCACGCGTCACAAGAACCTCTACCTGCAACTGGTGATGCTTCCGTTCTGGACCAGTTTCCTGGTGCGCACTTACGCCTGGATGTTCCTGCTGCGCGACACCGGCCTGGTCAACACGGCGCTCATCGGCCTGGGCTTTCTTCGCCAGCCTCTGCCGCTTCTTTACAACGATGGCGCCGTGCTGCTCGGCCTGGTTTATGGGTTTCTGCCATTCATGGTTCTGCCGCTGTACGCGACGCTCGAGCGCATGGACCCGGCGCTGTTGGAAGCCGCCGCGGACCTGGGCGCGCGCCCCCGCGCCGCTTTCTTCCGCGTGATCGTTCCGCTCGCCAAACCGGGCATCTGGGCGGGCATCGCGCTGGTCTTCATCCCCTGCCTCGGCGCTTATCTCACGCCCGACCTGCTGGGCGGCGGCAAATCCGTGATGATCGGCAACCTGGTGCAGAACCAGTTCACCAACGCGCGCGATTGGCCATTCGGCTCGGCGGTGTCGCTCACGCTGATGCTGCTTACGCTCGCGGCGCTGGCCGTCTTCTACCGCCGCGGGCCGAAGGATCTGCTGTGAAGCGCGGCCTGGCTCTCTACGCCGCGGGCGCATACTTATTTCTCCACTTGCCGCTGGTTACGCTGGTCGTCTTCAGCTTCAATGCCTCGCGCTTCACGCTCTGGGAAGGATTTTCTCTTCGCTGGTACCAGACACTGTTCTCCGACGCCGAAATGGCCGACGCCGCCTGGAACAGCGCGATCATCGCCGTCGTCTCCACCGTGATCTCGACCGTCGCCGGCACGCTCACTGCGTACGGACTGTGGAAACGCGGCTCGCGGCTGCTTTCCGGCTCGCTTGTATCTTTCGCTGGTGACGCCCGAGATCGTCACCGGCATTTCGCTTCTGGCTTTCTTCCAATGGGTGTTCCGCTGGCTGGGCTGGCACCTGGGACTGTTCACGGTGATCCTGGCGCACGTGTCTTTCTCCATCGCGTATGTCGCCATCGTGGTGGCTGCGCGCCTGCGCACTTTCGACCCGGCGCTCGAAGAAGCCGCCATGGACCTGGGCGCCACCGAGTGGAGAGCATTCTGGCGCGTGACGCTGCCGGCGCTGACGCCCGGAATTGTCGCGGCCGCGCTGCTTGCCCTCACCATCTCGTTCGACGATTACGTCATCACCAGCCTGGTCGCGGGCGTCGATTCCACCACCCTGCCTATGGTGATTTACGCCCTGGCCCGCCGCGGCGCGAATCCGTTCGATCAACGCCATCTCGGCGCTGATCGTGGTGATTTTCGGCGCGCTCATCCTGATCTCCGAGCGCTTGAGGGAAGCGTGAAGCGCCGGCATTTCCTCTTCGGCGCACTCGCCTGTACGGCTGCCTGCCGCCGCGATCGGCGCCCGCGCCTCAACGTCTACAACTGGTCGGCCTACGTCGCGCCCGACACCATTCCCAACTTCGAGAAAGAGTTCGGCGTGCGGGTTCGCTACGTCACCTACGAAAGCAACGAGGAGATGCTGGCCCAGGTGATTTCCGGCAACTCCGGCTGGGACATCGTGTTTCCCACGCACAACCGCGTTCCGCCGATGTCGGCGATGGGTTTGCTCGCACCGCTCGATCAGCAGCCGCCTCCGGAACCTGCGCAATCTCGATCCGCAGTTCCAATCGCCCTCCTGGGACCGAGGGTTGCAATGGTGCATGCCTTACATGTGGTTCGGCACCGGGCATCGCCTTTAACCGTTCGGTTATCCCGCCTCCTAGCGCCTGGGCCGACCTCTGGAGCCCGCGCTTCAAGGGCCGGCTCACCATGCTCGACGATCCCGAGGACGTGATCGGCGCATGTTTGAAAAAAATCGGCTTGCCGTTCGGTTCGACCGACCCGGACGAGATACGCCGCGCGGAGCACGAACTGTTCCAGCAAAAACCGCTCGTCCGCGCCTATCTCAATGCCGAAGTGCGCGACCAGCTTGTTTCAGGCGACGTGCTGGTGGCGCAGTTGTGGTCGACCACCGCCGCGCAGGCCTTAGACGTCGCGCCCTCACTCGATTTTGCTTTCCCCTCGGAGGGCTTCCCGCTTTACTGCGATTGCGCCGTCATTCTGCGCGAGAGCCGCCGCAGGGAACTGGCCCACGAGTTTCTGAATTATCTGTTGCGCCCGCCGGTTTCCGCCGCCATCGCGCAAACCACCTTGACCGCCACTGCCAACGCCGCCGGACAAGCTCTGTTGCCCGAAAAACTGCGCAACAACGCCGCGCTCTACCCGCCCCCTGATGTGATGCAACGCGGCGAGTGGCCCGGAACCCTTCCGCCCGCCGCTCAGAGGCTGCGCGACCGGATTTGGACCGAGGTGAAGGCAGCCTAGGTGGGCTATTCAGATTTTGGCAGAACCACCGTCAGGTCCGTCCTGCGAAAGTCTCGATCCAGCGTAAGCAGCGGGCAGTCCTCATGCTTGGCTAGCGCGTACGCGAAGCAATCCCCTAGATTCAGCGGGTACCGCAAGCGCGCCGAAGCCGCCGTTTCCGCGTGTTCGGGCGTTGGGGCAACCAGCCGGACGGAGGATGCCTCTATGGCTTCGCGAATACCGGTAAACAGTTGCGGCTGGCGATCTTGTATGAGAATCAACGTTTCGGCATAATTTACCGTGCTCATCCGAAGATCGCGCCGGTTCTGTTGTAACTGGTCCGTGGCCCACGGGCCAAACTTCTCGTTGAAGAAGATTGCAAGCAAGATGGAGGTGTCTACGACCAAAGATCGTCCTCACTCTGAAACCGCGGCTTGCGCCGCAGAGGCGCTTTCAAACCGAGCCCCAACCAGGAGCGAAAATCATAATCGCCACCGGTACCTACGCGCTCCACAGCTTCGTGAAGCGCTTGCCGGATCGCATCGGATTTCCGTGCGATGCTCCGCTGTTTCATGAACCGCCGCAAGTCACGTTCGAACTCCGGCGTGACATTCAGGTTCAACTGCTTCATGCATGTAATTATACAGCTCTGGGCTGTATCCACGGCTCCAAATTCCGTATCGTAAAGTAAAGATATGCTTTTCGCTCTCCTCCTCACCCTTGCGGCCCCGCCCGATTGGGTGCCCGCGCGCTGGCGATGGCTTGAATCCAAGACCCTCGAGTGGCTCAAGGGCACGCCGGTCAATTGCCTTCTGATCGACTGGGATTCGCAACAGAAATCGCAGGCTGCCGTTTTCGCTGGAGCGGCAGCGGAGCAGGGCCTCGCTACCCTGGCCGTCATCCATCCTGGCGGCGATCCATCCGAACCCGCTCGCGACGCGATTCGCGCAAAGCTGACCGGCATTGTGCTCGAAGGGGATTTTGCTCCGGACGTTGCCCAGCGCGTGAAAGCCGCGGTCGCCCCCGCTCCGTTGATCGAACTCACGCTGCGCAGCCGCATGCCCCTCGGCGGCAATACACCCGTCATCGGAACCTATCAGGGTGTCTGGCCCGGCATCCCCGTCATGGAAGACGGCGCCGCGAAAGCAGGCCCATCCGGTTCGCCCTGGATCAATACCAACGCCGGCTTTCTGCGGGCAGCGCGCGCATTTGGCCCAAGCACCATCTGGATCGCTAATCTACCTCCGCCCAAGACCGTCATCACCCGCGAGAATTATGATCAGGTAATCGGCGATGCCGAGATGGTCGGGGCGCGCTGGGTAATCGCCATCGACGACGACCTCGCGCGGCGCCTGCATGAGGGCGACAAGGCCGCGAAAGACCAGTGGGTAAGCATCATGCATCAGGTTGCTTTCTACGAGTCCCACCGCGAATGGCACGCGTTCCGCCCCTACGGCAAGCTGGCCGTCGTCCAGGGGCTTAAGGACGGCGTATTGCTCTCCGGTGGCATTCTGGACATGATTGGCGCCCGCCACACGCCCGTCCTCCTGGTTCCACCCGAGCGGCTGCGGCCTGAAATGCTTACCGGTGCCACTATGGCCGTCGACGTCGATGCCGCTTCACTCACCCCGGAGCAGCGCGATGTGCTCAAAGCCTTCACGCGCGCCGGCGGCACCCTGCTCACCGGCCCCGCCGACTGGAAGGAAAGCGCCGCTGTCAAACCCGATCAGATCACACTCGACGACAAGGAAACCAAGCGGCTCGACGATATCTGGCACGACATCAACGCCATGATCGGACGCGGCAACCTGGGCGTCCGCCTGTTCAATGTTTCGTCCATGCTCTCGAATCTGCTGGTCTCGAGCGATGGGAAACAGGAACTCGTCCATCTGGTCAATTATTCGGGTTTTCCCGTCGAGTCGGTCACCGTGCATGCGCTCGGTGAGTTTCATCACGCCTACCTCTACACGCCCGAGGGTCCCGAGAAGAAGCTCGAAGTCTACAAGGTGGACGAAGGCACTGGCGTCGATATCGACCGGGTCAATGTCAGCGCCACGGTGCGGCTGGAGTAGACTGAATTTATGACCCGACGCGAACTGCTGGCACTGATCGGCACGGCTCCGCTGTTGAAGGCGGTGCCCAATGCACCCACCGCTCCTGTCTCGATTGCGAAATGCCCGTCCTATGATGGCGACGTTTCCGCGACTCTGGCCACCATGTTCGACCAGATCGGCGGGCTCGATCGCATCGTCAAGGGCAAGACCGTCACTATCAAGCTGAATCTCACAGGCAGTCCAGGACTGCGGTTCAAGGGGCGCGCGCTCGGCGTCACGCACTATACGCATCCGAAGCTGGTGGGCGCCACCGCTTATCTGATGGGCCGCGCCGGAGCGAAACGCATCCGTTTCGTGGAAAGCGGCTGGGCGTTAAGCGGGCCGCTCGAAGAGTACATGCTCGATTCCGGTTGGAACGTGCGCGCGCTGGCCGGCGCCGCGCCCAATGTGGAGTTTGAGAACACCAACAATCTTGGCAAGGGCAAGCGGTACGCGCGGCTCAAGGTTCCCGGTACCCCATATGTTTATCCGGCGTTCGACCTGAATCACGCGTTCGAGGATACCGACGTCTTCGTGAGCATGGCCAAGCTCAAAAACCATGAGACTTGCGGCGTGACCCTCTCTCTCAAAAATTGCTTCGGCAACACGCCCGCGGCCATCTACGGCGACGATTCGGGCCCAAACGAGCCCAACGAGAAGCCCACGAGCGGCCGCGTAGCCGTGTGCCACATCGGCAAACGCCAGCCGTCAGGTTCTGCGCCTCAGGAAATCAACTTCGGCTCGAATCACGATCCCGGTTACCGCGTGCCGCACATCGTGGCCGATATGGTGGCGGCGCGCCCCATTGACCTGGCCATCATCGACGGCATCGAATCCATCGCCGGCGGCGAAGGGCCGTGGATTCGCAGCAAGCCGTTGCGCCTGGTGCAACCCGGCGTCCTGATCGCCGGAACCAATCCAGTCACTACCGACGCGGTCGCGACAGCGGTCATGGGTTACAACCCGCGCGCCGATCGCGGTACGGCGCCCTTCACCACGTGCGATAACACGCTCATATTGGCTGAGCGCCACGGTATCGGCACTACTGACCTCAGCCGCATTGAAGTTCGCGGAGTCCCCATCGCGCAAGCGCTCTATCGATATGAAAGCTAACCGCGGGCTGACGGTCGCGGCTCTGTTCATCGTCGCCGCTTTGCCCCTCGCCGCCCAGGTCCGTCACACCATGTTCCCGCCCGTGCGTGGCACACATGAGATGGTGGGCGCCGCAAACAATCAAGAAGTCGAAGCGGGCTTTCGCATATTGACGCAGGGCGGAAATGCCGTCGACGCTGGCGTGGCCACGGTGCTGGCCGCTGCTGTCACCGAGCAATCGCGGTTCGGATTAGGCGGCGAAATTCCTATCCTTTTGAAACTTGCCGGAAAGCCCGTAGTGGCCATCAGCGGCATCGGCACGGCGCCCGCGAAGGCCACAGTCGAGTTTTACCAGAACAGGAAAGCCGAGCCTTGGGAAGAGGAGGGCCATACCTCGCCGATACCCGCGCTCGGCATGCTGGCGGCCCCGGTTCCGGGCGTGTTTGACGGCCTGATTCTCGCACTGTCAAAGTACGGCACCATGTCGTTCGCGCAGGTGGCAGCGCCGGCCATCGAATATACCAGCGGCTTTCCAATTGCCGAAGAGTTCGCAGCCTTCATTCACGGGAACGAACGGTTCCTCGACTTATGGCCGGCTTCGAAGGATTTCTTCCTTCCGGGCGGCACAGCTCCCGAACGCGGCCAGGTTTTTCGAGAGCCCACGCTGGCTCGTACCCTTCGCGCACTTGTGGCGGTCGAAACCAAAGCCTCTGGCAGCCGCGCAGCCAAACTCCAGGCCGTGCGCGACTATTTCTATAAGGGCCCTCTTGCCCGGCGTGTCGCGAAATTCTCTGAACAAAACGGCGGCCTGATCGCCTATCGCGATCTCGCCGGCTTCCACGCGGAAACCGATCGCCCGCGCAGCACCACCTACCACGGCTATGAAGTTCTGAAGCCCGGATTCTGGACGCAGGGACCGGTGATGATCGAGGCCCTTAATATCCTTGAAGGCTTCGATCTGAAGGCCATGGGCCATAATTCGCCGGAGTATCTGCATACCGTGGTGGAAACCGCGAAGCTGGCTTTCGCCGATCGCGATCGCTACTACGGCGACCCGAAATTCTCCCACATCCCCGAAGATGTCCTGCTGTCGAAGGAATACGCCGCCGAGCGCCGCAAGCTGATCGATCCCTCGCACGCCTCAATGGAACACCGGCCCGGCAGTTTCGGAAAACCGCTGGAACTGGAGAAGGTCTCGACGCCGTCGCCTATCGCCGCGCACGACACCACCTGCGTGAACGTGGTGGACCGCAAGGGCAATGTCTTTTCGGCGACGCCCAGTGGCGCCTGGTTGCCGTCGGTCATCGCGGGGGACACCGGCATTCCCTTCAGCTCCCGCATGCAGTCCTTTGTGCTTACGCCGGGCCATCCCAACCAGGTCGCGCCGGGCAAACGGCCTCGCGTCACCCTCAGTCCCACCATCGTGCTGCGCGATGGCAAGCCCTTCCTCGCGCTCTCCACTCCCGGAGGTGATAACCAGGACCAGGCTTTGCTGCAGGTGCTGTTGAACATTGTCGAATTCGGCATGTCGCCGCAGGAAGCCGTGGAGGCCCCGCGCTTCCAGAGCGAGCATTTTTTCAGCTCCTTCGGCAATCACGAGTTCTCTCCCGGAAGGTTAAGCCTGGAGGGCCGAATTTCCAAAGACACCGCCGACAAGCTGTCTGCGCTCGGCCATCACGTTAACGTGACAGGCGACTGGAGCAATTCCTCGGCCCCAACTGTGATCAAGATTTCGGATGGCGTCCTGGATGGAGGCGCCGACCCCCGCAGGAGCCGGTTCATCTTCGGCCGGTAGGATTTCGCTGCAGTCTTTTACAACCGGTCTCGGGCCCGCGGTGCGTTTCTATTCTGCTACGCTTTGGCTATGCTCATGGCTGTGCTGCTGGGCCTTGCCTTTGCGGGCGCGGACCGTACAGCCGCGGACCAGTTGTACGAACATAGGCAATACCAGGAAGCTGCCCGGCAGTACGGTCAACTGCTGGAGGCCAACCCCCACGACGCCTCGCTCTTGATCCGCCTGGGCGATTGCCAGCAGCAAATCGGACAATTTCCGGCCGCTGAAAGTGCCTTTCGGCTGGTTCTCGAACGAGCGCCGGATTCCTTGCCCGCATGGGTTGGCCTTACCGAAGCCCTTCTCGCCGAGGGCCGGCCCGGAGACGCCCAGCAGTCCAGTTCCCGGGCGCTCGCGCTGAACTCGAACGATCGTGACGCTCGCCGCGCAATAGCCCATGTGCTGGTTGCAACCAACCATTTTTTTCAAGCAGAGGAGATGCTGAGGGCGCTCACAGGCTCTGATCCCAAAGATGCCAAGAGTTGGTTCCTTCTCGGTGAGCTCATGTATCGAGGAGGATACTATCGTGCGGCCCAGGACTCGCTCGAGAAATCACTAGCCCTGCAGCCGGCAAACGTGCAGGCCCGAATATACCGGGCCGTTTGTCTGGTCAAGACCGGAGCCTTGCAGGAGGGCGAGGCGCAGTGCCAACGGCTGATGCTCGATCCGGCCACACCCAAAGACCTCGATCTTTGGCTCACATACGTGGAGTTACTCTACAACTCCGAGCGACCCAGCGACGCGCTACGCGTGGCCAATGAAGTCATCGGCTTTGCGCCAGCTCATCCGATCGCCCGGTATTGGCTTGCGAAATGCTTGCTCCAGTCGGGCAAACTGGCGGATGCCGCCGTCGAAGCCGAACAGGCCGTGGCTGTGGCTCCGCAATTGCCGTTTGCCAGGACGTTGTTACTTCAAATCTATCGAAAACAAGGGCGCACAGCCGACGCCGCGCGCCAGGCGGACTGGCTGCGCGAGTACGAGGATCGGCGAGCGAGACGAGACCTTAAATGAGGATCGTGGCGGCGCTTTGGCTGCTGCTTCCCGTCACCCTTGCCGGCCAGATCCGCTTCCAGGATGTCGCGCAAAAGGCCGGCCTCCGGTTTGACCTGAAGAATGGCGCCGCCGGCGAGTTTCATCTCATCGAATTGATGCCGGGTGGCGTGGCCGCCCTCGATTTTAACAACGATGGCTGCATGGATGTGTTCTTTACTAACGGAGCAAGTGTGCCCTCTCTCGGGAAAGACGGACCCCAGTACTCCAACCGGCTCTTTCGGAACAACTGCGACGGCACCTTCACCGATGTCACCGAGAAGGCCGGGGTTGCCGGCGAGGGCTATTCCATGGCCGCCGCAACCGCCGACTATAACAACGACGGCTTCGTCGATATTTTTGTCGCGGGCGTAAACCGGAATTTCCTTTACCGCAACCGAGGCGATGGCACGTTTGAGGACGTAACCGCTAAAGCCGGCTTGTCGGGCGTTGACCCAAAGTTCGGCAAGATGTGGTCGATCTCTGCCGGCTGGTTTGACGCCGACAACGACGGATGGCTCGATCTGTTCGTGTCGACGTATGTGGCCTGGGATCCACAAACAGAAAAGCCGTGCGGCCCACCAGAAAACCGCTATTACTGCCATCCGGACGACTATGCCGGCAGACCACACCAATTGTTCCGCAACAATCGTGATGGCACCTTTACCGACGTATCGCAGAGTTCCGGCATCGCAGGCAGCATCGGCCGCGGCATGGGGGTGGCTTTCGCGGACTTCAACCGCGACGGCCTCACTGACGTGTTCGTCGCCAATGATTCGGTCCGCAACTTTCTGTTTCAGAACCTGGGTAATTTCAGGTTCAAGGAAGTGGGCCTCGAAACCGGCGCTTCGCTTGGTGAAGCCGGCCGTGCGGTCGCGAGCATGGGAGCGGATTTCCGCGATTACGACAACGACGGACTACCCGACATTGTGGTCACAGCATTAATCAACGATTCCTTCCTCTTATTCCGTAACCTGGGCCCGCCCACGTTCTTCGAAGACTACACCATCCGGTCGGCGCTCAAGCAAGCGACGCAGCAGCTCACCGGCTGGAGCATGGGCATGTTTGATTTCGACAACGATGGCTTCAAGGATCTGTTCTTCGCCAATTCCCACTTCCCCCACCTCGGCCAGTTGCTGGGGATTCCATCTCCGCTGGCAAACAGCATTTTCCGCAACCTGGGCAACGGGAAATTCGCGGATGTCTCGAAACAGGCGGGCCCCGATTTCCAGAATCCGGGGTTCTATCATGGCGCGGCTTTCGCCGATTTTGACGGCGACGGCAGAATTGATGTGATCGTGACCGCTATCAACAGTCCCGCCCGTCTCTACAAAAATACCACTCCTGACGCGGGGCACTGGATCGCCTTCAAGCTGGTCGGAACCCGGAGCAATCGGGACGGTCTGGGCGCTGAAATACAGGTTACGCTCCCCGGCGGGCGCATGTTGTACAACCAGGCGAGCACCAGCGTGGGCTACGCCTCGTCGAGCGAACCGCTGGTGCGTTTTGGATTGGGAGCGCAGCCAGTCATCACGCGCGTCCGCATCCGGTGGCCCAGCGGTTTCGTCCAGGAACTCAAGAATGTAAAGGGCGATCGCGTTGTACGGATTCGCGAAGCGCCTGGCAGCTAACTCCGTCCATGCAAGCCGGGCATGATGCAGGCGTAACTCCTTAATCCTTGATGCTAAGATCTCATCAGCGCAGGCGGAACCAATCATGACACGGCGTGACATGCTTCTCCTTCTTGCGGCGTCCACGCCTGGGGCCCGGGCCCAACAGACAAATGGTATGGCCTCGCGCGGCATCGCGCCGCAGCCGCCCGGCAAACCCTCCGGACTCCCGTTTCATGCGCGATTTACCGATGTCGCGGCCGCTGCGGGTTTGCGGGAGCCCGTAATCTGCGGCCCCGCTGACCACACCGATTACATCATTGAGTCGATGGGCTGCGGAATCGCGTTTCTCGATTACGACAACGACGGATGGCTCGACATTTTCGTTCTCTCGTGCACCAGGCGCAACGGGCCTGTACCCGGAGCGACGAACCGGTTGTACAAGAATAATCGCGACGGTACTTTCACGGAAGTTACTCGCGAAGCGGGCCTTATGCACCAGGGATGGTCGTTCGGAGTAACTATCGGCGACTTCAATAACGACGGCTTCGACGACATTTTCGTTTCTCAGTGGGGCCAGAACATCCTTTATCGCAACAATGGCAACGGCACCTTCACCGACGTAACCGCTCCGGCCGGGCTTCTGCACGAAAGCGCTCGCTGGGGTACCGGCTGCACCTGGGTAGATTACAACCGCGACGGATGGCTCGACCTGTTTGTCTCGAATTATCTGGCGTTCGATTTTGAATCGGTCCCGCCAACGGGCAAGAACCCGGACTGCAACTTTCGGGGCGTGCCCGTGTACTACGGGCCGCGGGGTCTACAAGCGGAGCGCTGTCAGCTTTACCGCAACAACCGTGACGGGACATTTACCGATGTCACCGAGTCTTCCGGCATCGGACTCGCAGCGCCGGCATACGGCCTGACCGCAGTGGCCGCTGATTATCTGGGCACCGGATGGCCCGATATCTATGTCGCTTGCGATTCCACCCCGAGTTTATTGTTCCTGAACCAACGTAATGGCCGGCTGGTCGAACGGGGTCTACAGCTTGGCGTCGCGGTGAATGAGGACGGAAACGAGCAGGCCGGCATGGGTCTGGGACTGGGCGACTTCGACACGGATGGCGCTCTGGATCTGCTGAAAACCCATTTCAGTGAAGACAGGTCCGCGTTGTATCGAAACTTGGGCCCCGGCGGTTTCGAAGACGTCTCCACGCGGGCGGGTCTCGGCGTGGAAACCAGGTACGTCGGCTGGGGGGCGGGAATTCAGGACTTCGATAACGACGGATTGCCCGATCTGTTCTGGGCTACCGGCGGTGTCTATCCCGAAGTCGAAAAGGTCCATGCCGATTACCCGCACAAAACTCCCCGCGTCCTGTTTCGCAATCTGGGCGGTAGCAAGTTTGAGGAATTGGCCGGCATCGCCGGACCCGCCATCACCGAAGCGCATTCCAGCCGCGGAGTCGCGTTCGGAGATTTCGACAACGATGGCGATGTCGACATTTTGATCATGAACATGAACGAACCCCCATCGTTATTGCGCAACGATGTTATCGGCGGAGGGCACTGGTTGAAAGTCAAACTGCTCGGCGTGAAGTCGAATCGAAGCGCCATCGGAGCTACGGTAATCGCCGCTTACGGGGGACACCGGCAAGCCCAGGCTGTTACCGCGCAGTCGAGCTATCTGTCGGTGAACGACCGCCGGCTCCACTTTGGGCTCGGCGCCGCCCCCACAGCCGATCTGGAGATCCGCTGGCCCAGCGGAGCGCGAGAATCGCTGCAAGCGGTTCCGGCCGACAGACTCGTCACGGTTCGAGAAGGCGAGGGTGTGGTGAAAACGGAAATATTCTCTGCTCCTCAGCGGGGTCGCTAATGCGATCGGTGCCCTGCGCCTGCGTTGCGCTTCTGTTGGCTTCGCTTCGGGCGGTCACTCAGGTCCCAGACAATCGGGCCGGAGCCATAGCGCACGCCGGCAAAGCGGCGCAACTGATGCAGGAGAGGCGTTACGGCGAAGCCGCCGGAGAGTTCGAACGCTCGCTAGCCGCGGATCCCAACAACGACGCCCTCAGGATTCAATATGCAACCTGCCTTTTCGCTCAAGAACGCGACGGTGAATCGCGCAAGCAGTTTGAAATCGAGCTGCAACGTCTGGGCGACCAGCCAGGTCTCAACTACTATCTCGGCCGTCTCGATGTTCGCGCGAACGATTTCACCGCGGCCATACGCAGGCTTCGGCCACTGTCGGCAAAATCCGGATTCCCGAAGGCATCTTTCTATCTCGGACTCGCCTACCTAGGCGACGGACAGCCCGCCCAGGCGCTCGAGTCGCTGGAACGCTCCGCGAAAAACAATCCCAGTGATCCCGAAGCGCATTACCGGCTCGGCCGCGTGTACACGCTGGCGGGACGAATCGAGGATGGGGACCGCGAGTTTGAGATCTATCGCAAGCTCCGTGAAACCCAGCGGTTCGTGGAAGAAGAGGGCCACGCCTGCATGGAAGCATTGCGTATTCAGCCGATATCCCGCGCGCGCGAGGTTTGCCAGCGCATCGCCGACTCGAACGACTCGCGGCGCATGCTCCTGCTGGGTCAGTTGTATGCCGACCGCGGTGCATTCGCTGAAGCCATCGAACCCCTGCGGGTTGCCGTCAAACTCGACCCCGGATTGTTCGATGCCTGGCACAATCTCGGGCAAAGCCTCTATTGGCTGCGGCGATACCAGGAGGCAGTCCCAGCACTGCGAAAAGCGGATTCGCTGAATCCGGACTTTTTCGATACCTTAAATCTTCTGGCAGCCGCTCTCCATGCTTTGGGAGACGATGCCGAAGCCCTGCCGCTTCTGGAACGGGCGCATAACTTAAATCCCGGCGACGCGGCCGTAACCTCAGCCTTGGAGCGAATGCGTGCTGCCCGAAAGGAAAAAAAGCAGTCCCAGCCCCAATAAAGCAAGTCTTGCTTGTTATTGGTAAGTGCTATAATTTACAAATCGCAGGCCGTCCGGCCGGCTGAACCGACCCATTCGGATGCCGGAAGATCATGACCCTTGCATTCTTGACCTGTTGTCTTCTCCTACAAAGCCTGACGCCGGAAGTCATCGAGCATGCACAGGCTGGAGCAGCGGCACTTCAGCAGGGTCAACCAAAGGTGGCGATCCAGGAGTTCCGCAAAGTAACTGAGTTACAACCTAATTCCGCAGCCGGTCATGCCAATCTCGGCGATGCTTATTTCCAAAACGGCGAGTACAGCGAGGCCATCCCGGAACTAGAACTTGCATTGCGGCTCAATCCCAACCTGATGGGCGCCCACCAGACCTTAGGAGTCGCATTGTTAGTTCAAGGGAACCCGGAGAAGGCGCTGCCTCACCTTGAAAAAACGCACACGCCTGAGTTGCTGGGGCTCGCGTATTTGGAGACGGGAAAACTCGGCAGCGCAATCATGGCGCTGCAGGCTGCGTTGGAAAGACAGCCCAATGATCCTGACCTGCTCTACTATTTCGGCCGTGCGACAGCTTTCGCTTCGAAACGCACTTACGATCACCTTGCTCAAGTCAACCCGGGCTTGATGCGCAAGTACAGCTCTGCCGAGGATAACAAGGGCCAACCGGCTCAAGACGTTGTTACTCTGCAGAAGGCGCTCGCAAAGCAGCCTAACGATGGCGATCTGCTCTTCGCCTTCAGCCAGGCGGCGACGCTGGCTTCAAGACGGGCCTTCGATCAAATTGTGCAATCCGAACCGAACTCGGCGCGAGCGCATCAGGTCTTAGCCGAACGATACTTTGAGAGCGGCAGCTTGCGCGACGCGGAACGGGAATACGGTGAATCACTGCGGCTGAAGCCGTACACATCTCATGTACACCTCGCGCTGGGAAATGTCTTTGCTGCTGAGGGTAAGTGGACGGCAGCGGTTGCGCAATATCGCATGGAATCGAAACTGCAGCCGTCCAGTGCTGACGCTTTCTACCGTACGGGCTCTGTGCTTCTTCAACAGGGATATGCCACCGGCGCGGTAGAGGAGCTTGCCCATGCCGACCGCCTCAAACCGGATACACCACAGATTCTGCTGGAGCTGGGACGGGCTGCGTTCGCCGCCAACGATACCGTACGCGCAGAGACGTCATGGGTTAAGTTGCTCGGTATCGACCAAAAAAGCGATCTTGCCGCCTCGGCACACTTCGAATTGGCTGCACTGTACCGGCGCGCCGGGAGATCACAAGAAGCAGATCGCGAGACGGCGGCTTACGAACAACTAAGAAACCAGGGTACAGTTAGAAGCACAAGAAACGCGCCAACTAACTAAGATGCCCATCAATAAGATTCGATACATGACAACCGGAGGTATCGCCGCTGCCGTCTTCGTAGCCGTATACGCCCGCAGCGCCGCCGCACCTGCTACGCCGAAGGTTCGTTATCCCCCTGAAAACACCACGGCGCTGTTAGCTGCGCGAAAACAACGGCAGTTGAAAACGGTCGATCAGTTCAAGGTGTTCTATCAATTTCAATTCGAAGATAAGCTCCTGCAGAGTGGAATCACCTTCGTGAATCACATCGTCGATGACGCGGCTAGAAACTATCAACCGGCTCACTATGACCACGGAACCGGAATCGCTGTCGCGGACGTGGACGGTGATGGACTGTACGACATCTACTTCGTCGGCCAGACGGGCGGTAACGAGCTTTGGAAAAACCTGGGCGGGGGCCAATTCAAAAATATTACGGCAGAAGCGGGCGTCGGCGTGCCTGGCCGCATCAGCGTCACCGCGTCTTTTGCCGACATTGACAACGACGGCGACGCGGATTTGTTCGTTACGACAGTGCGCGGCGGCAATCTGCTTTTCGAAAACGACGGCCACGGGCACTTCCGCGATATCACCCGCGAAGCAGGCATCGACCGGAGCCGCTCATTCCTCCGGGGCCGTTTTCTTCGATTATGACCATGATGGCCTTCTTGACCTGCTGGTGTGCAACGTCGGAAAGTATACGGGCGATCAGAGAGGCGATCAGGGTCAATACGTCGCCCTTTCCGATGCGTTCTCGGGGCACATGTTTCCGGAACGTTACGAATTTCCAGTCCTCTATCGCAACCTCGGACACAACCGCTTCAAGGACGTAACCGCTGAAGCCGGTTTGAAGCCGGTCGGGTGGGGGGGCGATGCGACGTTCACGGATCTGAATGGGGATGGCTGGCCGCAACTTTACATCGCCAACATGATGGGAGCGAACCATTTTTTTGAGAATCATAGGGGTAAGTTCTCAGAGCAGACCAAGCGATATTTCCCGAGAACGTCGTGGGGCGCCATGGGGATCAAATTTTTCGATTATGACAATGACGGCCGGATGGACCTGTTCGTCACGGATATGCACTCGGATATGTGGGCGGACGCAGCGCCGAAAGACGAAAAAAAGAAAGCGCCAAAACCTCAGGGTGAGGACTTCCTGATGGGGCCGTCCAGCAGTTTTGTTTTCGGCAATTCCCTTTACCACAATCTCGGGCACGGTAAATTCGAGGAAGTTTCAGACCGCATGGGCGCGGAGAACTATTGGCCTTGGGGACCAAGCGTTGGAGATTTTAACGCCGATGGCTGGGACGACATCTTCATCGCGTCGAGCATGAACTTCCCCTACCGCTACGGCATCAATTCGCTTCTATTGAACAATCGCGGACAAACGTTTCTCGATGCGGAATTCCTTCTGGGTATCGAGCCCCGAAGCGGGGGACGCACACACATACCCTGGTTTGAGCTGGATTGCTCGACAGTCCCGCCTGACGCCAAGAAATATTTCCTGGACCCTTGTAAGGGTCAAACCGGCAAAATCACCGTCATGGCTCCGTTGGGAAGCCGGTCGGCCGCAATTTTTGATCTCGACAACGACGGCGATCTCGACATCGTTACCAATGACTTCAACTCGGCGCCGCAAGTTTTCGTCAGCAATCTCGCCGAGCGCAGGCCTATTCACTGGCTCAAGGTGAAACTCACCGGCACAACCTCAAACCGTGACGGATTGGGCGCCACCGTTCGTGTCATCTCCGGTGGCCGGACTCTGACGAAATATAACGATGGCAAGTCCGGCTACTTGTCACAGAGTTCGCTTCCCCTGTACTTTGGCCTGGGAGACGCGGAGAAAGTGGAACGCGTCGAGGTCGATTGGCCTTCCGGACGCAAGCAGACAATTAGCAAGGATCTCCGCGTAAATGACCTTCTGCAGATTACGGAACCCCGATGAATAGCAGGCTGTTTCCGTGCGCGGTCGCAGTGTTTGTGATTGGGTCCTTCTGCGGAGACGCGCAGACTGCCGGGGCGCCCGGCCCCTCCCGGGCTTCTGCGAAACAGATCGATATCGGCGCGGCTGAGGCCCCTCTCAGCGACTCTGAGCGCACCGATCTTGACAAAGCCGTCTGGAAGCATGAATATCCCGCGGAAAAGGCCGTCATCGACAAAGCCAGGGCGGAGCATCCTGATTCTTTCGAGCTTCTGGTCATGTGGGGACGTCTGGCATATCTCGAAAAACAGCCAAAAGACGCAGTGGAGGCACTCGATCGCGCGGACAAGATCAAGGCATTGTCCGAACCAGACCGGATGACGCTGGCAATTGCCTATGAATTTTCGGGAAAGCCGGCACAATCCCGAGCCGAATTACTGAAATTATCCAAAGTGGCGCCCACTAATGGCCAGTATTTATATCTGTTAGGACGGATAGACCGGCAGAATCAACACATGGAAGAGGCCGCGGAAGACTTCAACCGGGCAATCCGGATCGATCCGAACTTACTAAAGGCTTATGAGGAACTCGGCCAGACCCAGGAGGATCTGGGCCGCCAGGACGAGGCGCGAAAAACTTACGAAACAGGCGCCGCGGTCAATCGGCGGTTAAGCGTCCACTGGGAATGGTCGCCGTTGGATCTGGGAGTTGTGCTTCTGAAAGCGAATAACCTACCGGACGCAGAGAAGCTGTTCCGGGAATCTCTTCAATACAATCCCCGGTTCGGTTGGGGCCATTACTATATGGGTCAGCTTTTCCAGAAGCAAGGCCGGGACGGCGAGGCCATCGCCGAATACAAGGCGGCTGTGGTCCACGATCCGCGGCTCCGGCAGGCTTGGCTTGCGCTCGGACGGGAACTCAAGCGCCAGGGAAATGATGCCGAGGCCGATCGGGCCATTGCCATTTTCAAGAACTTGGAAGATCAACAAAACGCCGCCAAGGGCAGGAAGAACTGATAGCCCTGCCGCTTTTCACTTTCCCGGTCCGCGCATAGCGCCCTTGGATAGCTCGACGAGAGTCAGCCACTGGTCCGCTCTTAGGTTGTCCACTCTCTGCACGGCGCCACTCGGCCACCGAACCTCGACGAGTTTAACCATTTCATCGCTGCCCAACCCCGCGAGCACGCGGCGGTCGCTCGCTGACAAATAACTTCCCGCCGTGTTGACTGTGTAGTATTGCGTGAAACCCGACGCTCCGACGATCTTGATTCTGGATCCGATTCCGTCGCGGTTACTGCTGGTTCCCTGCGTCCTGATTCCAATCCAATGATTGCGTTTGCCTGCGTTGTTATGCAGGACGTAAGCGCTCTGTCCGATATTCGCAGCCACGATGTCAATCGAGCCGTCATTGTCGAGGTCTCCGAATGCCGCGCCACGGCCTATCCACGCAGCTGCGAAAGTGCGGCCCGGGTTACCGGGCCAAGGTATTAAGCGGCCCTTGTCGCTTTTCAGCAGCAGCGGCTTCTGCCGATAGGTCAAAATCCGCGACGATCCAAACATCTCATCGTCGGTATGCCCCTGCGCCACGTAAAGATCCTTCCACCCGTCATTGTCGATATCGATCCATTTGACGCCCCACCCCGTCGAAACCTGGCTGGCGCGACCCAGGCCGGATTCCTCGGTGCTGCTCGTAAAGGTACCGTCCCCCAGGTTGCGGAACAGCATGTATTTATCATTGGCCAAATCTGTCACCACCAGATCGGGAAACCCGTCGTTGTTGTAATCCGAGGAATCCGCCCCCATACCGGCAAAGGCATTGCCGTCTTCGGTATAGGCCACCCCAGAGGCGATTCCTCTTTCCGTAAAGGTCCCGTCGCCATTGTTGTGGTAAAGGAACGACTGCATGGAGTCATTGGCGACGTAGATATCGGTCCATCCGTCGTTATCGAAGTCGGCGAACGTCACTCCCAGTCCTCGCCCTGGCGACTTTGTGATTCCCGCCTTCCGCGAAACGTCGGTGAAGGTTCCATCGCCGTTGTTGTGATAGAGCACACTGGTAGCGCCGCTGTACAAAAGCGGATGGCAGTAATGCCGGCCCGTTGCCGCCGAACCGCACCATCGGTTGTTGGCGAAGCTCCAGTCCACATAGCGATCGACAAACAGATCGAGCTTGCCATCGTTGTCATAGTCGAAAAAGCCCGCGCTCGTCGACCAGCCGCTGGTGGCGGTTCCGGACTTCGTGGTTACGTCGGTGAAGGTGCCATCCCCGTTGTTGTGGTAAAGGATCGTCCGATCGAGTCCTGTGACGAACAGGTCTTCAAATCCGTCATTATCGTAGTCGCCCACAGCAACGCCCATGCTGTAACCGGAGCCCGCCAGGCCCGCCTTTTCCGTGACGTCGGTGAATGTTCCGTCGGCGTTTTGATGGTAAAGCCGGTTGTAATAGCGGGGGCCAGCCTTCTCAGCCTTCTTCCCGGCCGGCATCGGATCGTCGATTTGCGCCCCGTTTGTGAAAAAGATATCCAGGCGTCCGTCGTTATCGTAGTCAAAAACAGCTACGCCACCGCCCATCGTTTCGGGAAGATATTTTTGGCTTGTTGGGGAATTCGCCAGGTGAAAGTCAATACCCAGTGCACGAACGACATCCGTAAGCGCCTCTCCGGAGTCCGCGGGGCAAAGGACCGCAGGTCCGAATAGAGCTAGAGCGAAAGTGCTAAGCCAAGTCCGCGAAGTATGCAACCGCTTCCTTTGGTCACAGCTCGGTTTGAGGCGGGTCTTGCCTGACGAACTCACTGCGACAGGACAATTACGGGGTCCCGGATTTCGCCGCTGATGAGCCCGATATTTCCGTAGTTCCGGCGCGCAATGGGGCCGGTTTGAAAGTCCACGAGTTTCCTTGATCCGTGATAGCCGTGTTCTTCGGGAACATGAAGGTGGACCGTGTGGTTAGCGTTACCGCATTCACTTTAAGAATTTTATCTGGAGACGGATCGAGATAAGCCTGCGCCATCAAGCGCAGAAATTGGGAGGCATTCACACGAAGGGGTCCCGCTTGAATAGCGGCCGGAACGGCATTGTCAGGAACGCGCTTCCATTCAGTATTCGCAAGCTTTGGGGCCATTTGAGCGGCTGCTTGAATCACCGCCGAAACAGGTACGGATCCAGTCGATGGGCCCATGTCGTTCGGAAGAGTCAGCGGACCGTACATGGGCGTGAGTGCCACGGATTTCGGCATTGAACCGGACTTGTCAAAGCCGGCCAGCGCCTGGGCTAGAAGGTCGAAGCTTTCCGCCAGCGTGAAAAAGCTGGCGCCTGCTCGCCCAAAGTCGGGCGGCTGCATCGGGAGCTTAACAAATTGCTCATTCAGCTCGGTGGCCAGTTCCTTTAGTTGGTCAGCGCTGACTTCAGATTCGGCGGCGAGCGGCATTTGAGCCAGCCCGCGAACCGAAAGGAAGCGGCTCCCAGGATTGGCCGGAAGAAATTCTTCCAGCAGCCATTTAAGCGTGGCCTCGTCCTTCTTGTAACCTGCTTCTACTTCAGTCTGTGTGACCAGCGCATGCATCGTCAAAGGGATTATCGGGTCATCAGGGTGATAGTAAAGCCAATCGAGAGGATCAACGACAACCGAGCCGTCGGCCCGCCTCGTCAGATACCGCCGGTAAGCCGCTACCTCGATTTTGACGATCCGGACATGGCTGCGATCGAGCTTCTCGAAGACCTTCTTCAGGGCTTCCGGGCCCTCGTCCGTGGAATGCGGTCTGTTGTCGTTCAGGCTGGTGTCGGAAAGGCGGAGACGGTTGTCTTCCCAGAAGACCTCGGGCGATTCCGCTGGATCGGGGCTCATAAATTGAGAAAAGCGTTCTGCAGAAATGCCGAAACCCTCGATGCCGCGCTTTGCATCAGGCGCAGGAATACCGCACATGACGGCGGTTGGATTCATCTTGCGAGCTTCATGCATCGAGGGTGAGTCACCACCGAGCATCCTGGTGAGTCCAGAGATGAACGCCACGTTGCCGAATACCTCTTGGGTGCGTTTCAGTCCTCCGCTCAATCCTGGTACGGGGAGCCCGGTAATGGGATTCTTGAAGTCGTTCAAAAAGCGCTCGGCGGCATCGCACTTGGCCGCCCACCTGGCTTCCGGCGTTTCGGCAAGAAGCAAGTCGGGTTTGGGACGATACAAATAAGATGGTTCGTCTTCTCCTGTATAGCCTATGTCCACTAGGTTGCGGCCGGAATAGCCCTTTAACTGATCCACCAGATGGAGACCGGCGTTCTCCTGGTAAAGCACCTGGCTGACCGTACCGGAAAATTGGAACAAGGCCGAGATCCCCGACTGCGGGTACTGTTTGTGCAACTGCTCCAGCATCGGCAGCAACCGCTGCAGCCGTTCATCGGTTGTGTGCTGGTGGCTGTGATCGTAGAAGCGAGAATAAAGAACAATGAATACGGGTTGCGGCACAGGCGTTGTTGCCGCGGCGAACAACCCGGAACCTACCAGAAATATCAGAGCGGCTCGTTTATACATAGAGACTACGATACTAAGTGGCTTCCTGAAGCGAAAGTGGTACCGACGGCAAACACAATCGGCATCACGGGGCGCCAGCCTGGCCGGACTGGCGCCAATTCTGATTTTCTCTTACTGTTGTGTGAACACTACGTCGAAGATCTTACCCTTGCTCGAGGTGAGTCTTCCCGACAATTGCGCGCCGTTTTGGGTCAAGGTTCCGGTGCCATCGCCCACCGCAAACGTGATCGTGCTGCCCGAAACATTGCCGGACGAGATTTGTATGATCTTTCCATTCCCTATTTTCAAGGATCCGGAAACCGACGAGCCTGCCTGTAGCAGCGTCAACTGCGCTGTCATAGGAACGGATCCGTATTTGGTGTCCTCCATTCCCCCTTTGCCGTTCCAGATGCCGGAGTAATCCGCCGCTGTGAGGGAAGCTGCCAGACTCAGCACTACAACGATCAGTTTCTTCATCTTTATGCTCCTGACTCGATCTAAAATTACATTCTTACATTAAAGATGCGCGCTCCAGAACCGTTTCCGGAGCGCGCCGGTCTTCTTAGCGGCCTTTCGCCAACGCAACTGTGACCGTCACATTACCCTGGCAGGTTTCGGCATCGTTCGCCGTTGCCGGGGCGATGCGGTAATAGTAGGTCGTTCCGCCGACGACATTGTTGTCCTTGAAGTACAGGGTTCCACCTGCCGGATTCGACACCTGGACAGCTGGAATGAAGGGACTTGACGCCGCCCCTGCAATCTCCGTGAACGGATTAAAGGTCGCGCTCGTGCTCCGGTAGATGTTGTAGTGGTCAATTGGGAAGCCCCCACCGCTGGTGTCCGTCCAGTAAAGCTGGATGCTTCCGGGAACACCGGGCACTGGAGCCTTGGCGTTCGCTCCCAGCGTCTTGACGCAGTGCGTGCAAGCCTCGTCCGTTGGCTGGTGAATCGAAACCTGCGCCGCAGCGACACTCGACAAACCTGCCGCCAAACCGGCAGTCGGGAATGCGAGATTGTCGTTATTTGTCACCTTCAGGCAAACGTTGAAGTTCGTCCCAAAGAATGCCGGTTGGTCGAACGCAGCGGTCGCGTCAACTTGTGCGCCGCTCGCCGAGCCGAACGTCCCAGCACATGCAAAGTCCCACTTGTATGAGGTGATGGTACTCGGCGGTGCACCAGCAGTGCCGTCGGTCTGGCCCTGATCTGGGTTTGTGGACTTCGAGCCATCCAGCATAAACGGCGCGTAAATCACCTTGCCCAAATTGTTCGTATTCGGGCAGAAACTGTAAGGCCCGCCCGCGTTTGCCTGCGGTGGGTTCGGAGGACTGGAGATCACCACACTGCCCACTACGTCCGCCGTCAGCGCTGGAGTAGCGTTGTCGATCACTCGCAGACGAACTGGATAGCTGTACGGCAATGATTTACCAGCGGGGAGGGTAAAGCTGGCAACGATGATGGAGCAACTGGCATCCTTACATTGAGGGCTTCCAGGCTTTATCGTAAAGTTTGTGCCGCCCGTCCCATCGACGTCCCATTCCCAGGTCACCAGCCGATTGGCTGGATTCTGGTCCACCGAGCAGCCACCGTCGAGCGTTACCGAACCACCCGACGCCACGTGCGTGGGATTGACGGTGAAGCAGGCCACCGGCACCGGCTGGAAGACTGTCTTGTTGAGCATCGTAATCGAAATGCCCGTTTGGAAGTAATTCTGTTGGCCTGTAAAATTCTGCCCGAACCATGAACCATCGGGCATTTGGTTTCCAATAATCGTGCGAGCCACTCCATCGGTAGGATCCAGGCCGCCGAACGCCGGCGTTTGAGCGGCATACCAATCTATCGGCGCGTAACAAGGACCGCCGCCAGTGCCGGGAGAATGGACCGGCACCCCTGGGGACAAGCAGGTACCTGGGTCGTCTAGCGATTGCAAAAGAGTGATCGGCGAGTCCCCAGCTCCTGTACCGGAGTTGTCATGCAGCAGCATCGCTTTGGTGAACGAAAACATTCCGTAGTAGTAATCTTTCAGGGAGGACCCCGCACCGCTGGACTGAGGGTTGCCGAAATTATCTCGAATAAAGGTCTCGGCGCTGTCCCAAAGATCTGTGCCACCGGTGATCGGCAGAGTAGTGCCACGGCCCAGTCCGTTCATCGCCAATTGCACCATCCCAGAGGGGGTATCAGCATAGGGGCCCCAAAGCGGGCTATTGCTCGTATAGCCGAAATACCCGTTCTTTGGGCTGGCTTGGAAGAACGAATACTCAAGCCAGTTATCATCAGCGGTGTGAAGTTCCGCCGGCACAGTGGCGCCGAATTTGCGAACCGCCGGAATGATGCCAATGGCCGCCCACTGGCTTACCGAATTGTCGCCGATGATCTCCTGACACGAGTAATGCCATCCGCCACCAGGAGCGCCGAAACCGGCCTCGGTCGGCGCCTGGCAATATGCGTAATCGTCCACCATATCGGAAACTGCATCTTTGTACGTGTACGCTCCGCCGGTTCCCGTGCCGGAAATTCCGGCACCGCTAATCGTCGTGGCAAGAGCCGTGCCCGCAGGGATTGCCGTATTCGGCGTCCCCGATGCCACAATCGCGTCCAGCATCATCCCCGTCTGGTAGTTTTCCGGGTAGCCGTTGTGTTCCACTCCAATGCCGTTGCCGTTGGAGTCGGGGTTAAACGTGCCATAAGTCGAGTCTGTCACGCTGGCGATCGTGATTGTGGTGAGCTGATCGAAGACCCCATTCAGGCACAGACGAACGTCATCTGAATAGGGGTTCGCCGGAATGTTCGTCTGCAAAAATCCACTGTTTTCAAAAGCGGAGCATTCTAATGAGTTCACGCCCGTGCCGCCGGCGCCGCTGAGTCCACATTTCCGCCAATGCCCGTCCAGTCGCCGGCCTGCGCCCCGCCAGTTGTCATAAAATGCCGCATGTGTTTGTGCAGATACCACAGGCCGTTGTCGATCGCGTTGTTGACCTCGACCGCCAGATTCGGGGGCGGTCCATTTAGCGAAGTGTAATAGCAGCCGCCCTTAGTGATCGAGGGCGGGCAGTTCGAAGGAGGAGCGGTCTGACCGGATGTGGTGTCCGTAATATTCAAAACCGCCGTAAAGACCGTCCCGACGGCTCCCACATACGTGTGCGAGCATTCGATGTCAAATTGATTCGTCACCGTACCGGTGCAGTGGGCAGAACCATCACCCGGATCCCAGTCGTACGTGAACACGTGGGTGCCGACGAATGGACTGGTGAGCGTCCCCTTCAGCGTAATCACATTGCCGCTCCAACTGGTGTGCGGCGAAGTCGGGTTCGAGGCCACGAAAGGCACCGTGTTGGCCACCGGTTGCGCCTCCAACATGTTAGTCAGTAGCAGCGCCGGCATCACGACCGTCGCCATTATGCAAATCCACGCTATCCGCCCCATAGCTCTCCTCTTTCAATCCCTCTTAAACCTTTGATATATTTAAACCGCTCTGCCATTCGCCTGTATTTCTCACCCTGGGCCGCCCCCAACCTGCTACGCGCTTTTGCTGCACCGCTTCCGCAGTCCGGACAAGGCAAGGACCACAACGGACGTCCCCAACAGTCCCCAACTACTCGGTTCCGGTACAGTGGTACCTCCGGTGGTACCCCCGGTGGTACCGCCATTCGGCGTAAAGGATTCCGACAAGTAAATGGAGTCCCCCACATCGAAGTTAGTCTGCTGAAGATAGAAGCCCGCGGGCTGCACGGTGCTGACGGTAAACTTGAGTGTACCGGCCTGCGTAGTTTGGACGCCTAGGGCCCACGACACATCGCAGCATTGAGTTGGCGGTCCCGAAGCCGTACCGACGTTGTTCGCGTCCGTGAGCGAGCTTGCCGCGAAGTCGCTGAAGATATTCGATGTGTTCGGGTCGTCCAACTCGTAACTCACGCCCGAGGGCAGCGCGCCATGCGTAGCACCGGAATCCTGGAACGAGCCGAAGGCGGCGAAATCCAGATCGTAGTCCATATACACGCTCGCGTAACCAGCCGCAGCCATCGTGACCGAGATGGAACCTAGCTTGTTAGCCGACGGTGAGAGCGTCTTATCGAACCCGCTGGCGTCTACCCCAGATAAGGACGAACCGGCGCCGTTACAAAGGGAAGCAGTATCACCGTTGACATTGACGCACCAATCAGCCAGAACCGGATCGGCAAAAACCGACGGAACGAGAACCACCAAGACGAGCAGCGCAAAAAAGGTTACTTGCCTGAACATGCTATCCCCTTTCAGTAACCGAAACGAAAATCGGCGTTAGCGATGCAATTTGTTAACCAAAGAGGTAGCCGATGGTTCCTTCTTGAAAACACAGGAAGAGGCATTTACGCCCTGTTAGCAGTCCTGGATTGAATTCCAAATGTTTTGTAATCAGTGTAAAGTAGTAGAGTTTCATTACAAGAGCCCTATCACCGGGGTATCACTTCCTAATCAGGAGAAACAAACACTTTGAAACCGTTGAGCAGCCCGGCGCCATCCGTCTCTCCGGGTCTGATCGTGGACCTCGCCAATGCGTTTTTTGGGTCGTGCATTCTGTTCACGGCTTCCGATGTGGGCGTCTTCCGCCGGCTGGCAGAACAGGACGGCATGGACTCGGCCAGCCTGGCGCGCGATCTGCAGCAGAGCGAACGGGGCATGCGCGCCCTAATGGACGCGTCCGTGGCCGTGGGACTGTTGCTGAAGAACGGCGAACGCTATAGCCTTACACCCGCTGCGCGAAAGTTCCTGACACCCGGTAGCCCGGCCGACCTTTCGGGAGCTCTCCGATATAACCGCGACGTATATTCGGCCTGGGGACGCTTGGCAGAATTCGTCCGTACAGGCCAGCCCGTGGAGCGCCCGGAACTTCATCTCGGTGAGGACCGTGAGCGCACGCGCGCGTTTGTGATGGCCATGCATGACAAGGCGGTAGGTATGGGACGAGCCATTCTGCCGTGGCTCGATCTGGCCGGCCGCAAGCGGCTTCTGGACGTGGGCGGCGGTCCCGGAACCATCGCCGTGCTGATTGCCCAAGCCTTTCCTGAAATCCATTGCACGGTGCTGGACCTGCCCGCCGTGGTGGACGTCGCCGCGGGAATTAATCGAGCGGCAAGGCGCTACCGCGCGTGTCGGTATCCTGGCGGGAGACTATCACACCACGCCATTCCCTTCCGGCCTCGACGCCCTCAACTTCTTCGGCATGCTGCACCAGGAATCGCCCGAGGCCATCCGCAACCTGATCGGCAAAGCGCTACGCAACGCCTCGAACCCGGCGGCGTGATCCACGTAATGGACATGATGACGGACGACAGCCACACGCAGCCGCCCTTCTCCGCTATCTTCGCGCTCACCATGGGCCTGACCACTCAGTATGGATGGGTCTTCTCTGCTCGGCGAGCTACAAGGTTGGCTGGAAGAGGCAGGTTTTACCGGCTTCAGCGTTCAGCCGCTGCCCTCCGCCCCTACCGCACTGGCTGGCGCGGGCGCGGAAACCATGAGCCGTTTTCTGAGCGATTGAGATCCCAATGTTTTGGGTTCATTCCCAGATTCAAGCACTTTCGCCGCTCCCGGATGTCGTTCTATTTCTGTGACGTGCAAGTTCTTTGTCACATATCTGCAAATTACCCGATTGGCCTCTGGCTTGCCACGGCGCATAATCAATTAAGCGCCAGTCGTTACCACGCTGATAATTACCTTGAAGACGGGATTCTTGATGCGATTTCTACTATTCTTCATCGCCACCGCAAGCGCCTTCGGACAGGTGACCAGCGGCTCCATTTCTGGGTACGTGATCGGACCCATCCAACCGGCCGATCAATGGGGCGGCCATAACCGCGTCGGATTCCGGGCACGCGGTCGCGCGGTCCGCGGTGACAGATCTTACGGGCTTCTATCGGTTTCTCGATCTGCCTCCTGGGACCTATACTGTTTCCGCCGCTGCCTCCGGTTTCGAGAGAGCGGATGCTAAAGACATCCATGTTGAAGTGGATTCACACGCTCGCGTCGACTTACGTCCAACCATTGCCGGTAAAGGCGAATCTGTTACGATCACGGCACAGGTGCGCCAGCTGCCGACCGAGTCCTCCGAACTCGGCGAGGTGATGGAACGCAGCCAGATCGACAGCTTGCCACTCGAGAAGCGGGACTTCCTGCAACTGGCTCTGCTCACGCCCGGTGTTCTGCCGCCGGTGCAGAATTCCGAGCTTTCCACGCGCGGCAATTTCGCCATGCACGCCAACGGCGCTCGCGAGGAATACAACAACTTCCTGCTGGATGGAGTCGACAACAACGACCCGGATGTTAACCGGTATACGCTGCAGCCGCCCGTGGACGCGATCCAGGAGTTCAAGATCTCGACCAACTGCTACAGTGCCGAGTACGGCCGTAACGCGGGCGGGCAGGTCAACGTGATCACCCGCAGCGGCAGCAACGAGCTGCATGGCTTCGCTTACGAATATTTGCGCAACCGGGACGTGGACGCGCGCAATTTCTTCGACGGCAGCCAGAAGCCGGAGTACAACCGGAACCAGTTTGGCGGCGGCACCGGCGGCCCCATTGTAAAGAACCGGCTTTTCTTTTTCGCGAGCGCCGACGGTTTGACAGAACAGCAGGGCTTCAGCCAGTTGGCCACGGTACCCACTCCGGCCGAACGCAGCGGCGATTTCTCAGGCACGGGCGCCACGGTCGTGGATCCTTTCACCGGAAAACCATTTCCGGGAGACCGGATTCCGGCCAACCGCATCGATCCTCTGTCGGCTAAAGTCCTGGCCTTGTTTCCCCTACCTAACCTAAGCGGCAGCGGCGGCAATTTCCTCGGCCAGCCCCTTGGGACCGACCGGGAGGCGCAGGCCAACGCACGCGCCGACTACCGGATTTCAGACGCCGACCAACTTACCCTGCGGTACAGCTATGGAGTCGCCCACCTGCTCGAGCCCTTCGCGGAGGTGTCCACACAAATCCCCGGCTCCGGCGATTACGTCAACGAGTCCGGACACAACGCGATGATCCACGAGATGCACACGTTCGGGCCGCGAACTGTGAACTCGCTGATTCTCGGCTTCAACCGGGCGCTGCGCCAGGTCCTGCAGCAGAATCACACGACCGATGTCAACAAACTCTGGGGTGTGAACTACCTGCCGGTGCGCCCTGTTGATTTCGGTTATCCCGGCCATAAATGTTCAGGGCTTCTCGCAAGTGGGCGATCTGACTTCCCTGCCTATCGACCGCGCCGAGAACACCTATCAGCTCACCGATGTGCTCTCCCTGTCGCGCGGCAGCCATGCAATCAAAATTGGGACGGAGTTCCGAAAACTGGAGCACAACGGAATTCTCGACATTTACGCCCGAGGCCAGATCAATTTCGTGGGGGCCCTGTCCGGATCGGGAATGGGCGACCTTTTGCTGGGGCTGCCCACCTTCAGTATTCAATCCCAGTTCAACAATCAGCAGACCCTGCGCAGTTTCGCGAGCAATTTTTTCGTGCAAGACGACTGGAAAGTACGCCCGAACCTGACCCTCAACCTGGGGTTGCGGTACGAGTACAACACGCCGCCCACCGATCCTTTCAATCGCATGTCGTTTTTCGACCTCGCCACGCAGAACGTCTACCAGGTGGGCACAAATGGATTGTCGCGATCGGGGATTCGGCCGGACACGAACAATTTCGCGCCCCGCGTCGGTTTTGCGTGGTCGCCGGCGGCGAATCTGGTAGTCCGCGGTGGTTACGGACTCTTCTACGATGCCGGGATCTTCACCTCAACCACCGCTCTGAATTTCAACCCGCCGTTCTTCAATATCCGGGTCTTCTTTCCCAGTCAGACTTCACTGCTGACGCTTGAGAATCCCTTCCCGCTGAATAGCGGTTTTCTGCCGCCGGCGACGCTCAGCACCATCAGTCCGGACTTCGTCACTCCTTACTTGCAGGACTGGAACTTCAACGTGCAGCGTGAATTCCATTCGGTGGGGACCCTGAGCGTGGCATATGCCGGATCGAAGGGCACGCACCTGCTCCGTTCGCGCGATCTGAACCAGCCCTTGCCGGGTCCTGGCCCGTTGTCTTCGCGAGCACCCTATCCCAACTTCGGCAACATCTTCTTCGAGGAAAGCGCCGGGAACTCGGAGTTTCAATCGCTGCAGTTGAGCTTCAACCGTCCCATGGGGCACGGGCTGTCATTTACTGCGGTCTACATGTTCTCCAAGTCGATCGACGACACTTCCGCTTTCCTCGGCACGCAGGCGGATAAGAATTTCCCGCAGAACAGCCACAACTACCAACTGGAGCACGCTCTTTCGAGCTTCGATATGCCGCAGCGATTCACCGCGGCCTGGGTTTACCAGTCCCCGGGTCACAACTGGCTGATCCGAAACTCGGAGGTCCGCTCCATCATTACCGCGCAGGACGGCCAGCCGTTCACCCCGACCGTGAGCTATGACAACAGTAATACAGGCAACGGCCAGTTCGGTTTTGACCGGCCGAATGTAGTGGGCGATCCGCATCTTTCCAATCCATCGGCGCAGGAATGGTTCAACACGTCCGCGTTTCAAATAGCCCCGCCATACACCTTCGGCTCGGCTGGACGCAATATTCTTCGGGGCCCGGGCCTGGCGTCGTTCGATATTTCGCTTGTGCGGCGGTTTCACGTTACCGAGGGGAGTACGATTTCCTTCGAGGCGCAGGCCTTCAATGCGCTCAATCGCGTGAATTTCGATGTGCCGCAGGCCATTGTGGACCAGACCGGCAGCTTCGGCCGCATCTTCTCGGCCAAAGCGCCCCGGCAGATCCAGTTCGCGCTTCGCTACAATTTTTGAGCGTCAGAGCGTTCGCAGGAAGGCGATGAGCGCGGACCGGTCGCCGATCGAGAGATCGAGCCCAAACGGATGGCCCTGGACAATATGCGCGGGGGTAATCTCACTCCAATTCGAGGATCGAAACTCGGGTTTCAGGCGATCCGGGCTGAAGAGTTCCTCGAGCGTGCCGATGGAACCATCGTGCAAGAAGCAGCGGTAGAGCCATAGCATGCGCAGAGACGGGACGCGATAGAAACCCGTTCCTTTGCGCGTTTGTAGCGCCAGATTCGGATCCGTACCCACCGAAACCGGCAGGACATCGAATTCCTTGAGTAGCGCGTCCGATGGATGGAATCCTTTTGCCAGCGTGAGCCGGTTGTTGGTGTAGACCGGAGGGGTGTGACAGTTGATGCATCCGGCCGTGGCGAACACTTTCTGTCCAGCGCGGGCTCTCTCATCGATCGCATTCGGATTCGCTGGTGGACGGAGTGAGTAAATGAACTTCGCCAGCGCATATAGGAGCGCGTCCGGGGTACGCCGAACTCCTTGCGCCAGGCCCATGTGATCCAGTTTGAGCCGTGCGTCAGGTCCGTCCCCGAAGCGGGTCAAAGCATCGGTCACATCGCCCACCAACGCGCAGTAACGCATCAGATCGCGGATGTCGCGCTGCTGGCTGGTGCCGGTGCGGTCGAAGTACCGCAGGTCCTTAATGCCGATCAGGTTGGCGATCTTTACGGGGTAAAGCAGACTGGTGTTCGTGCGAGGGTGGACCCCCAGAGGCTCCTGTTGGTAGAGCCGGGCAATCTCCTCGGCCGGCAGACTCGCGACGGCGAGGTTCGGATCGTCCTTCAGATATGGCACCCTATAGTCCTCGCGCATGTGCCACCGGCGGCGCTGTTCCAGCATCTCCGGGCTCATCTGAGCATAGCGGCGAGTCAGGTCAGCCATTAGAGGCCCGAATGGCGTGCTCACGTTGGGGGCGCCTTCGATCAATTGGCCGCCAGGCAGCACCTGAACATGGCACATGGCACAGGTATCGGTACCGAGCGCCACCTGTCCTTTCTCGCGAACCACGTACCGCAGGCCCAGCAGAACGCCTTCCGGTGTGGTTTGCAGCCGATACGCGGCCAAGACCTGGGGGTTCCGGATCATCTGCAGGTTGTGCTCGCTCCCGCTGAACCGGGGCAGTTCGCGCCCATAAAACACTTCGCGGCCGGCAGCAATCCAGTCGGATTCCGTCTTTAACTTACTCACATCGACCAGGGGTTGGGGCGCCTGCTGCTTCAGCCAGTCCAGATAGCCGGGAGGCTCTTTGTCCGGCGTATACACCGGATAGGTCTTCAGGTTGCTTTCCGGCAGCGCGTAATATTCACGGGCCGAGAGCAAGGCGGGCGGATGGCCGAGCCCGTATAGAGGCAAACGATAATCTGAGACATCGGCATCATCCCAGACTTTCGGCACGGCATCGGCATCTGCCGCGGGGAGCTGCGTCTGTAAGAAGCCGGTGAGCACCGCCAGAAGCGCCAGTCTGGCTATGCGTGAGTCGAGGACGGAGGGCACCAACGCAGTTTACAGTCCATTGAGGAGCGCCGGCAACTCGGTGAGCTAGGGTGCGGCGGAGCCCAACTGGTTTGCACAAAGTCCTAATCTTTTTCGCTAGTCCGTCGGGTTCGCGGACGTTGCGATTCTGCAAGTACTTATCTGCCATAAGTGTTTTGTCACCAGTGGTTTGGAACCACATGTGCTTAAAATTTGCAACTTGAGCACGCTCTCCGGCATTGACCGCGGCGCACCGGCCGCGAAGACGGCGCATGGTTATGCAAGCATGCGGCGGTTCATTATTGCATGTGCACTGATTCCCCATAGCCTCTGGAGTGCCGCCGGAGGAAGTATCTCAGGAAAGGTAACGGACCCTGGCGGCAGGACCGTGCCCAACGCGACAGTCACCGCAACGAACACCGATACGAATTTCAAGCACACCTCAACCACCGACTCAAAGGGTATTTATTCGCTACCGGATTTGGCCGTTGGCCGTTATGACATTCATTGGGAGGCGCCTGGATTCAGACCGTACCGCAACACTGGTGTGGTGGTGGATGCGAACAGCGCGCTGCGAGTGGATGTCTCGCTGGCGATAGGCGAACGATCCGACACCGTCACGGTTTCCGCGTCCGCCAGCCACGTGGAAACGGCCGACACTCAATTAGGCGAAGTCGTTACCGGCCGCAATGTCGCCGCGATTCCGCTGAATGGACGCAGCTTCACCGACCTCCTCGCGTTGCAGCCTGGCGTAGCGCCGACCACCACCATCACAGGCAGTTCCATACAGGCCGCGGGCGCGGCTATCCTGTCTCCTTCAGGTAACTTGAATCCGGGCACGATCTCCATCAACGGACAACGGGAATATGCCAACGGCTTCACCATCAACGATGCCGACGTGGTGGAACGCTTTACCATGGGCGTGGCGATCGTTCCCAACCTCGACTCCATCGCCGAGTTTCGGATTCTCACCGGTAACTTCGATGCAGAATACGGGAATTACAGCGGCGGCCGCATCAGTGTGGTCACAAAGTCGGGGAGCAATCAATTTCACGGCTCTGCATTCGAGTTCCTCCGCAATACGGATCTGGACTCCCGCAATTTCTATTCCCCGGACCGCGGAGTGTACCAGCAGAACCAGTTCGGCGGCCTTTTCGGAGGACCGGTGGTCCGGAACAAGGTCTTTTTTTATTCCGACTTCCAGGGAACTCAGCTGAATGAGGGCGTCGATACGGGGCTGGTGCAGGTGCCTTCGCTGCTGAACCGCACCGGTAACTTTTCCGGGTCTGCAAATCCGTTGACCGGGGCCGTCACCGGCCAGTACTGGGCCAATCAGCTGACGAACAAGCTTGGTTACGGCGTGTCACCGGGCGAACCGTATTACACGCCCGGCTGCTCGAATCCATCTCAGTGCGTGTTTCCCAACGCGATCATTCCGCAGCGGGCGTGGTCGGTTCCCGCACAGAATCTGCTGAAGTATATTCCCGCGCCGAACACATCCAGTGGTTTTTTCTCGACATCGTCGGTGGACAAAATCTTGCGCGACGACAAAGGCGGAATGCGCGTCGACGCGGGTACGCGGTTCGGCATGCTGTCGTCTTATTACTTCGCCGACGACTACGCGCTGAACAATCCCTATCCAACCCTCCAGGGCGGAGCCAGCGTTCCGGGTTTCAACGCCCTGAACTTGGGCCGGTCGCAGCTGGTCACCCTGGGTGATACGAAAAGTTTCGGACCGCGAACCGTCAACGAATTCCATTTTTCCTACGTGCGCGCCGTGAATGTCGTGGGCACACCGCAAGGCACGGTTGGAACCAGCCTCACCTCACAAGGTTTCGTGACTGCTTCGGGCGGCCCCGGCATCCTTCCGCAACGGCCTTCGATCGTCGGCGTGGAGAATCTGGTGTTCAGCAGCTTCACAGCGGGATCGACAATTACCGGGCTCAACCAGGTGGACAACACGTTCGAATATCGGGACAACTTCTCGCATATTATCGGCGCGCATATGCTGAAACTCGGAGGCGAACTGTTGTACAGCCAGGTGAACGCCGCGGCCAACGTGCAATCGAACGGAACCTTTTCGTTCTTCGGCTCGGAAACAGGCGTGGATTTTGCGGACTTCCTGATCGGCGTTCCCAGCTTCTATAAACAGGGAGACGCGCAACCCTTCTACATGCGGAACCGCTACGGGGCTGTGTTCGTCGAGGACAGCTGGCGTATCCGACCGCGCCTCACGTTCAACTACGGGCTGCGGTGGGACGTGATGATGCCGTGGTACGAAAAATACAACCAGATTCAGTCTCTGATTCCGGGTGAGCAGTCGATCGTGTATCCCGGTGCGCCGGCGGGATTAGTTTTTCCGGGCGACCCTGGAGTGGCTCGGGCGCTGGCGCCTGTGCGCTGGAACAATTTTTCCCCGCGATTCGGTCTGGCATGGTCGCCACGCGGCCAAAATGGTCCCACGCGGAAACTATTCGGTGACGCGGACAAGACCAGTGTCCGCCTGGGATTCGGACGGTTTTTCTCGGCGGTGGAAGGTGTTTCCGCGGGTGTAATGGCCGGCGATGCGCCATACGGCAGCACCTACATCAGCCCCGCGCCGCCGCTATTTTCGAATCCGTTCATCACCGCCTCCACGGGCTTTAATAATCTCCAGCGCTTCCCGCTCCAGTTTCCGCCGTTGAACGCGTCCGCAAGCAACCCGAATCCAAATGTGAACTGGGCGCCATTTCTGCCGATATCTGGTCTTCCTGGGTATAAACCAGGCGGGGTCACCCCCTATACCGAGCAGTACACGCTGTCTTTTCAGCGCCAGTTCGGCAACAGCACCGTAATGACCGCCAGTTATGTGGGCAGCGAATCGCATCACTTGCTGACCCTGGTGGAGGCCAACCCGGGCAACCCCGCTCTGTGCCTCAGCCTCAGCCAGGTGAGCGATGTAGCTCCCGGCACCCCGACCTGCGGGCCTTTTGGCGAGTCGAACCTGTACACCGCGGCCTCTGGCGCCGTCGTGAACGGTACCCGCCCGGTTTTCGGCCGGAACTTCGGCAGCGTGGACTGGCTGACGACGATTGGTAATTCCAACCACAATGCCATGCAACTCAGCGTCCGCCGCACCAGTGGAAGACTCGAGTTGCAAGCCGGCTACACATACAGCAAGTCTTTGGATAATTCTTCCAGCATTTCCGAACAGTTGAACCCATACAACTACCGCGCCACTTATGCCCCTTCTGCATTCGATCTGAAGCACAACGCTGTGTTGAGCTATCGCTATAATTTGCCTTTTGAAAAGTTGTTCGGGGCGCGCAACAGGCTGACCCAGGGATGGATACTTTCCGGAGTGAGCCGCTTCGGGACCGGATTCCCGGTCACTTTCACGAATGCGAGCGATAATTCGCTTCTTGGAACGCAGCCGAATGGGGTGAACTCCTACGGCGTGGACCTGCCGAACCTGAGGCTGGGATCGCTCAATCTCAACCACGATCCGCGCAACGGGCTACCTTACTTTAATACGTCACTGTTCAGCCTGCAGCCGTTGGGACAGCCGGGGTCAGCCGCGCGGCGTCTGTTCTACGGGCCGGGCGTGGAAAACTTCGATATTGCGCTTTCCAAAGATGTGAGTCTGGGCGAATCGAAGTTGCTGCAGTTCCGCCTGGAGACTTTCAATACTTTCAACCACGCGCAATTTTTCGGGCCGGCTGCGGTGAACGGTGAAATCACGAGCCCGGCGTTTGGCCAGGTCGTCGGCGCCGCGGCTCCGCGCCTGGTGCAGGCTGCGGTCAAGCTGGTGTTCTGACCTCTGGCGGACTATCGTCCGGGCCTTCCAATTTGATCCACAGCCTTGGCAAAATCGCGGGGAGTGCGAACGACGAGGATTCTTCCCTTCAGTTTGCGTGTCGCCACGCCGATGGCGCCACGTTCAGACGCCGTTCGCGTGCTTACTTCTGCCTGCTGGGACGCAGTCCGTTGCGCCGGGATGATCGAGCAAGGCCACGATTGGCACGGGTACTGCGGGCGGGGATCAGCCGTCAAACCCAGGCTCGATGTGACGCGGCTTACGGTAAACCAGGGCTCGGATGATTCGTACTGCAAGTAAACGATGCGCTGTCCGGGCGCGATGGTGTCGGCCTCGCCGGGCGACTCACTGCCAGCGCTGGGACCGTCCGGCCCAAGAAAGATCACAGCATCGGACGGACTCGCCTCGTGAACCTCGCGGTGCATGAGAGCCCGCACCATCTCCGCCTGCCCCTGCGGTTGCTGCAACAAGTGGTAATCCACCATCGCCAACTGAAGTCCATCGAGAACCCGCGTGACCTGTTCGAGGTCGCGAACAGTGAATCCGTCATTCCGGTACAGTTCCTTTTGCTGTTCCAAATTGAATACGACCAGCCGCACTGCACGGGCGGGCAACTGCTCGAGAAGGGCCGCGAGCGAGCCGGTCACTGTTAAAACGTCGCTGGGCAGCAATTTGGATGTCCCCGCAATGAGCGGCGCCGCGTGTAAGAAGATGGTCATCCGGTTGAGCGGGGCTTCAGCGCCTGGCGTCGTCGCGCCAGGCGAACCCGTAGTGAGTGGTGTCACTGTGTTCGGCGGCATCAGCAAGCGATTTTTTTCGCTGCGGCCGGGTTTAACCTCCAGCCGCCAGTCGCTGCGGCAGACTCGGTTGACGTCATCGAGAACGATCGACATGGAATGATAGCTTCCCTGTCCGACTAGAAAGCTTCCGGCCACCTCCGCGACGAATTCCGTGTCGGGAACGTCAGGCAGATCAAAGGATCGGAGCAGATATGCCGCCTGTCCTTCTTTTACCGCGGGATTGACTCGGAGCAGCACAGAGATCCGGTGCCCCGGACCGTGAAATTGGCTGAGGGGCACACGCACCTCGTAGCCCGTTTGAAAACGTAAGCTGAAGCCCAGAGTCGGAGCTACAGGCGTGGTCTCGCATCGCAGCGATGCGCTCGCCTGAGGGTCCACGTGCTTCAACACACTGGCGGCCTGGCTTGCATCAATCAGCACCTGCGCGGAGGCCGCTGCGCACGTTCCGAGAATGATCGCCGCCAGCCGCATGTCGCCCTCTATTCTAGGCCTCGGCGACAGCGGCGGCTAATGGACGTCATTTAATTTGCTTGGGTTACATAGTGTGTCGAAGCGGTGACCGCAGCGGTCGGCAAATTCCGCCGCCGTCGTACCAGAAGCACCGCAAGGACCATTCCGACTCCCAATTTGACCAGTTCGCTCCCGGAATAAGCGCCATGAAACTTCCAGAAACGCGCTCGGTCGAGGGACGATGTGGCAGGCGGCACGAAATCGATCTCGCGTCCTAAGCGCGTGATCTCCGGCGTCAAGAAGAAATGCGCAATCAGCGCGATCGAAAGCATCAGCACGGCAAGAAAGACCATCCAGCGGTCTCGAACCACGCCGAACAGCAGCACAAGGAGCAGCGCTACGCCCAGCGCAATCTGCACCTGCTCCCAGGTTTCGAAATACCAGCGGTTCTGTTCCGCCACCTGGTGGCGCAGAAGCATGCGGGCCGCATCGTGGCCGCCCATGGCCTGCACGCGCTCGGCCAGCTGTGGAGATGGCGCGGCTAGCAGGCGTTCCACGGAGCGAAAGTTCTGGGTCGCCACCACATCCATAAAAAGGCATCCGGCGAACCAGGCGCCCAGCAGGAATGCGGCAAACCGGTGGAAGTGCATTTGTGGCGATTGTAGCGCGTGCGAGCTCACTTCAATCGAGCGGGCTTCAGCGTCCATGCCTGCAGGCGGGCCAGTTCCAGCAGTTCCGGCGCGCTGAACCCCTCGGGATGAATGGGCCAACTGAAAGTGCGCTGCCCGTCGGTAGCAACGTATTTCTCAAATTCCAGATTCCCTTTTCGCAGGGCGACAACGCTTGAAGCACCGTCGTCACCTCCCAGCGTTGCCGCAAAATCCGCCAACGAGAGCTTCTGGGACCCGATCCAAACCTCGGCCGGCAGGCGCCGGTCTGTCCGAATGAATCCGGCGGCATCCGCTTTCGCCCGTTCGAACGCGGGCCGGAGGATTTCGTTTCCACGATACGCCGTTTGGCCGCGCGCGACCGGGCCTTCGACCACCGCTGGTTCCATGCCAAGCAGGATTTGGAGCATTTCCGCCGCGGAAAACGCGCTTTGGTCCGTCACCAGAAAGGTCTGGTGTTCGGCCATGTGACGCGCGATGACGTTGCGATCGCCAGCGTGGCCGAGCGCGCTCTCGTAGAGTAGCGGCAGTTCTCGCGCGGTAGCGAACCGGACGCCGGGCCGTGCCTTGGCGTGTTCCACGTAGCGATCGAGGATGCGATAGCAGCGCTCGGAATCCTCGGGCGTGCGACGGGGCGGCTTCTTCCAATCACTGCGTTCCGGATTCGCCCCCTTGGCGAAATTCAAATCCCAGAACGCCGTGGTGACAAACTCGGTCGGATGGTAGTAGATGCTGATGACGCCGCCGTTTCCTGACTCCAGCGATTCCGCCGCTCGGTCGAACTTCTCGAAGGCATCGGGCAGCTGGCCTTCATCGGCAAGCGAGGCCCGCAACTGGTAGCGCCCCATGTGGAAGATATGCAGCATGCCGCCCAGCCAAAAAGGCTGCTCCGCGAGCCCCACCTGCTCCCCTTCATCCAGGTACACCGGAATTCCCAGGCGGAGCAGCGCACGATAGGTTTGCGGTCCCCACGAGCTGCCCGGCTGGCCATAGCAGCTTGGAGTCACTCCGAAGATACGCCGGATGTCTTCCACGCCGGGCCTTTCGCGGCGCTCGAACTCCGCCGCGCCGTCGAGCCACCCCATGCTGCGTAGGTATAGCGCCGGAGTGGGCTGCATGCTGTGGTAATTGGAGTGATACCCGACATCATGATGCGCCAGCGCGCGAATGACGTCGGTGCGCCCACGCGATTCGAGGACGCGCGCTTTCTCGCCCACCACCTTGAACGTGGCGCGCACGCCCATTTTTTCGAGGTCGGTGGCGAGCCGCAGCGCCGCATCATCCGCCGCGGGCTCGATATAGTCCTCGGTATCGAACCAGAGCACGACGTAAACCGGGCCACGCGCACCGAGCGCGGCAGCGGAAAGGAACAGAGCCAGAAGGAATCGCAGCATCCTGCCTAGGTTATCGCAGCGTGTCAGGCGCCGGAGGACCGGCAATTCGCGACGAAGAATTGAATGACCCCATCCTTCGAAAGCTGGCCTTGCGCGACTTCAAGAACAAGGTTCACGAGAGCGTCCTCGTCGAAGGTTGGCTCGAAATCGTTCAGAAGGAGGAAAGCGACCGCGGCATTAGCTCCGGTTCGCTTGTTACCGTCGATGAACGGGTGGTTTTGGGTGATGTGGACTAGGTACGCAGCCGCCATCGAAGCGATCGTCGGGTGCAGGTATTCCCCTCCGAAGGTGGCCCTTGGCGTTGCCACGGCGGACTCTAGGGCTCCCAGGTCACGGTAGCCCATGTGATCCGCCGTACAGCTCAATTTGTTGTTCGTGCATCTCCTGGACTTCGTCCAGGGTGAGGAAGACAGGCTCCATCGCCGCGCATACGCCTTATTCTGCGAGGCGCTTGAAAGCACGCCCATAGCGCCGATGGGCCAGCGATTGAGCTTCGTCGAACTTTTTGCGTCTAGCTGAAATTTGGGCTGGTGCAATCGTGAGTGACTTTCCGTCCGTCATCACTTCGAGTGGCGTCTCCTGATCGATCCTCAGGAGTTCGAGAATCGGTTTGTCGATCACTAGCGCCAGGCTATTGCCATGCTTGGTAAGTTTCTTGACCATTCGAACCTGTACTTACAATGTATCACCAAATACGGCCTCGGTGGAAACGCTAAATCCCCGCCCCGCCGGTGAACGGTTTAGGCCGAGGGCGGAGGTAGCCTTGCTGCTCGAGCGACCGGCAGATCTCATCTGCAGCTGACTCGGGATCATCCGGCATAGCCGCAGTACTCAATTTGACGAACCGATCACTCCCCACTTCACGCTCGATGGATTGGGCGTCATCTGCCCGACAGATGGAAATCATGCCTGCGTCCGTGAAGGCCTTGACGGAATGATACGCGCCTTCTGCAGTAAGCACGTGCACCAGGCAACCTCGGTCAAATAGCTTTCGCTCGAGTGCGAACGCAAGCTCTTCGCCACCTTCGAGGCAAATCGCAAATGGCCCGTGTCCGGCCCGGACATAACGTTCAGCGGGAGTTACGCGGCCGGTGCTGAACTCGCCTGCCGCAAGCCATTCCTCCGCGCGCGCCAATTCTCCGGCAAGGCCACTTTTGATCATGCCCGCCGCCAGGGTTTCGTTAGTCAGCGGATCGATCAAGATGAATGCGCCGGTCGCGCGGTTCTCGTCGTAGGGATCGAAGAACAGCGGCCGCTTGGTCTCGATCATCACCGCGCCGATCTCGTTGAATCCCAGGCCCTCGGCCAGCTTCGTGCTCCAGCGTGTTGATGTTCACCTCGGTACCGCACGGCGGTCACCGTGGCGCCGGCCTGCTGCGTGGTGTGCTTGATCAGTATGGCCGGCCCGGCTCGAGCGGCTTTTGATTCATCCACACCAGCATGGCTTCGAAGCGCCGCGCCACGTGCGGAGGGTGTTGCGGCGGAACCAGCATGTCGCCGCGGCTGACATCGATTTCGTCTTCCAGGCAAAGCGTCACCGACATCGGCGGAAACGCTTCCGTCGAGGTCGCCATCATAAGTCGCGATGGATTTGACGCGTGCTGGTGCGGCCCGAGGGCAGCACCATCACCGGATCGCCCGGCCGGATCACGCCGGAAGCCACCTGGCCCGCGAAGCCGCGGAAATCGAGATTCGGCCGGATCACATACTGCACCGGGAACCGCATGTAGTCGAAGGCGCGGTCGCGCGCGACGTTGACGGTCTCCAGGTATTCGAGCAGGCTGGGGCCTGGATACCAGGGCATTCGGCGCGCTTCGCGTCACGACGTTGTCGCCATCGAGGGCGCTGATGGGGATAAACTTCAGTTCGCCAGATGTTCAACTGCTGCGGCGAAGGCTCGAAACTCCAGCGCGGATCTCGTCGAAAACCTCCTCGCGGAATCCATCAGATCCATCTTGTTCACGGCGACCACGATGTGCCGGATGCCCAGCAGCGTGGCGATGTACGCGATGCCGCCGCGATTGCGGCAGCACGCCGTTGCGGGCGTCCACCAGGATGATGGCCAGGTCCGCGGTGGAGGCGCCCGTCGCCATGTTGCGCGTGTACTGCTCGTGGCCCGGGGTGTCGGCGATGATGAACTTGCGCTTGGGTGTCGAAAAGTAACGGTAGGCGACGTCGATGGTGATGCCCTGTTCGCGCTCCGCGCGCAGGCCGTCGGTCAGCAGCGCGAAATCGAGCGTGCCCGCCGTCTGGTTGACCGAGGCCTTCCTGCGCGGACGCGATCTGGTCTTCGTAAACGCCCTTGGAATCGTACAGCAGGCGGCCGATCAGGGTGGATTTGCCGTCATCCACGCTGCCGGCGGTGGAGAGCCGCAGCAGATCCTTCTCCTCGTTCTGCCTGAGAAAGCTTTCGATGTCCGGCGATGGCCGCTCGAAGGCTGCCGCCATCAGAAATATCCTTCCCGCTTCTTGATTTCCATCGACCCTTCCTGGTCGTGATCGATCACGCGGTTCTCGCGCTCCGAGCGCCGCACCAGCATCATCTCTTCGATGATCTTCGGCACGGTATCGGCGTCCGAGCGGATCGCGCCCGTGCAGGGGCTGCAACCCAGCGACCGCATGCGGCACATCACCATCTGCGGCTTCTCGCCGGGCAGCAGCGGGATATCCTGCTCGACCGGAATCAGCGTCTCGCCGCGCACCACCATCAGCCGCGGCTTGGCGAAATACATGCGGCACGATCGGGAATGTTCTCCAGATGGATGTACTGCCAGACGTCCAGCTCGGTCCAGTTGGAAAGCGGGAAAACGCGGATGATCTCGCCTTTGTCCACGCGGCTGTTGAACAGGTTCCACAGCTCCGGACGCTGGTTCTTGGGGTCCCACTGGCCGAAACTGTCGCGGAACGAATAAACGCGCTCCTTGGCCCGCGATTTCTCCTCGTCGCGCCGGGCGCCACCGAACGCCGCATCGAAGCCGCCTTCGGCCAGCGCATCCAGCAGCGAGCGCGTCTTCAGCAGCCCGCAGCACTTCTGCGTTCCCAGCCGGAACGGGTTGGCGCCATCGTCGATCGCTTTCTGGTTAGTGTGGACGATCAGTTTGGCGCCGATTTCGCTCGTGAACCTATCGCGAAACTCGATCATTTCGCGAAACTTATAGGTCGTATCGATGTGCAGCAGGGGAAACGGAATCTTGCCCGGATAGAACGCCTTTTGCGCCAGCCGCACCATCACCGACGAGTCCTTGCCGATGGAGTACAGCATCACCGGCCGCTGAAACTCCGCCACTACCTCGCGCATGATGAAAATGCTCTCGGCTTCGAGGAGGCGGAGATGGGTTAAGGTAGGCGGATCCACTTGCAGAGATTATCATAGCAGGCCAATCTCCCTGATGTCTATCGGGATCGCTATGATACCAAACATGTTAAGTTAAGATATTGAATCCAATGATGAAGATCCTATTGATCGGCCTTGGTGCGCTGACTTGCGTCCAAGCGCAACCTCCCGACATTTCCCCGGACCGCATTCGCGCGCACGTTAAGTTTCTTTCGAGCGATCTGCTGGAGGGCCGGGGGCCGGGAACGCGCGGCGGCGACCTGGCCACTGAGTACATCGCGACTCAATTTGCGCTCTCGGGCTTGAAACCTGCGGGAGACGGGGGCACCTTTTTCCAGCAAGTTCCGCTCATTGGGATTGCGACCGAGCCCTCGGCGCAACTCTCGGCTTCCACCGACGGTGACACGCTCGACTTCAAGTGGGAGAACGAGTTTGTGGGCGTCAACGAGAAACTGACCGCGCAGGATCAGTTCGAGGCGGAAGCGGTCTTCGTGGGCCACGGCATCGTCGCGCCGGAATACCAGTGGAACGATTTCAAGGACGTAGATGTGCGCGGCAAAGTGGTGGTCCTGTTTACTAATGAGCCGGCTTCTGACGGCCCGAAGTTCTTTGGCGGCCGCGCCCTCACCTATTACGGCCGCTGGACCTACAAGTATGAAGAGGCCACGCGCAAAGGCGCGGTCGGCGCGATCATTGTCCACACCACTCCCACGGCGGGATACGGCTGGGAGGTGGTTCGCAATTCATGGTCGCGCGAGCAACCTTATGTGAAGCTGGCGCCGGGCGAGCAAGCATTGTCGTTGGCCGGCTGGGTCAGCAAAGAGGCCGGTGAAAAGCTTCTGGCTCTTGCCGGACATCACGTGGATGAATTACTGAAGGCGGCGGACTCGCGTGATTTCCGCCCGATCCCGCTGGGCATTCGGATACGCTGCAACCTGCCGGCGAAAGTGCGCGACATCCAGACGCGCAACGTGGCGGGTCTGGTGGAGGGTAGCGATCCCAAGCTGAAATCGGAAGTGGTCATATATAGCGCGCACTGGGATCATCTCGGGATTGGAACGCCGGTGAACGGCGATGCCATTTACAACGGCGCAGTGGATAACGGGACCGGCTGCGGCATGTTGCTCGAGTTGGCGCATGCTTGGGCATCGCAAGCGAAGAAGCCGCAGCGTTCAGCGCTGTTTCTGGCGGTTACCGCAGAAGAAGGTGGATTGCGCGGCTCGGAATACTACGCCACCCACCCCGAAATCGCGGCCGGAAAGACGGCGCTCGCCATTAACTATGACGCGCTGTTTCCCTTGGGCCGCACACGCGATGTGGTGGTCAATGGCGCCGAGCGCACCACGGCGTGGCCGGTTGTGGAAAGAATTGCCAAGCAGATGGGGCTGACCATCAACCCCGACCCGCGCCCGGAGCAGGGCGCGTACTACCGCTCCGATCATTTCTCATTCGCGCACGCCGGCATTCCGGCGTTTTCGGTGGAAGAGGGCGACGATTTCATCGGCAAGCCCACGGGTTTTGGCACGAAGGCGTTTGACGAATATAACGAGAAACATTACCACCAGCCCTCCGATGAGTTTCAGGAGAGCTGGGATTTTTCAGGCCTGGCTGAGATGGCGCGTTTTGGTTTTCTGATCGGCATGGAGGTGGCGAATCAGAACGGGCTGCCGACATGGCATACAGGCGATGAGTTTCTGACCGCGAGGGAAAAAAGCGGAGTGAAGTAGGGCGAATGACGAGTAGCGACGCGGCCGCGCTGGAGTTTGCGCACCGCAAGGCTTGGGCCGCCTGGCTGGACAAGAACCATGGCAAGTCTTCTGGCATATGGGTGCGTCTGGCGAAGAAGGGTTCCGCAGGCCAATCGGTCACCTACAGCGAAGCGCTTGAAGTGGCGCTTTGCTTCGGGTGGATCGACGGCCAGAAGAAAGGGGAGAGCGAGGCCGCCTGGCTCCAGAAGTTTATTCCGCGGGCTAACAGAAGCATCTGGTCCAAGATTAATCGCAAGAAAGCTTTGGCGCTGATCGAGGCCGGCCGGATGAAGCCTGCAGGCTTGAGGGCATCGAGCGCGCCAAAGCGAATGGGTCTTGGGACGCGGCTTATGATTCTCCAAGCACCGCTACGGTGCCGAATGATTTACAAGCTGCACTGGATAAGAATGCCCGGGCGAAGGCTTTCTTCGCGACACTGGATAGCCAAAACCGGTACGCCGTCTTATACAGAATTCAGACCGTCAAGAAGGCCGAGACGCGCAGCAGAAAAATCCAACAGTTCGTCGAGATGCTGGCACGGAATGAGAAACTGCATCCGTGATCGGCCTTGGGGCCGCGAATGCACGCGAATGAACGCGAATAAAACGAGGCTAAACACAAACAGGAATGCCTTTTTGTTTTTGATTCGCGTGTGTTCGCGTTTATTCGCGGCTAGAACTGCTATCGTGTCAGAAGCGCGAGTCGATTCCACAGCGGAGCCGGCTTCACCGATCGACGCCTCGGCCCGGATGCGCGCCAAAAACATTCAGCCGGCCCACCATGTCCCGCACGTCGCCCCTCACTGCGTCAAACGCGGGATCCTGTTGAGCGGCCAGCTCATACTCAGCATGCGCCAGAATGGATAGTTCCAAGTGCTGCAAGGCGGCGGCATGATCTCCGCTTGCCGACGCGGCGCCGGCCAGTTGATATTCGGTCGCGCCCGCGGAGCGCGCAGCGCTATCGTCCCACTGCTGCAGCAAGTCCAGTCCGAGCGCGGCCATAGCGGCGGTTCGCAGCGTCGGATTATCGACGGGCGCTCGGGACGGGGATGCGTGGAAACCTGGCACGCGGCTGGCGCGCAGGTCTTGCCCGGTTTTCGGAACGACCGGTTGAGCCGGGCCCATACCCTGGGGAAACTGGATCACTACGTAAACTTATCGGCCCCAGTTTGGCCCGTGCCCGGATTTTTTACAACAAACACTGGATTAGTTCTTGTTCCGGATTGAATACAATCGGCTCTGCGTCCGCAGGAGCAGGCGATCGCCGACGATAGCGGGAGTAGCCTGCGCCATCTCGTCCAGCAGATTGATGTGGAGCAACTCGAAGCTTTCGGCAGCGGCAATCACGAAGGTCTTGCCCTCTTCGCTCAGGCAGAACACTTTGCCGTTATAGGCCCACGGCGACGAGGTGAATGCCCCGCCGCCATCGAGCCTGGACTTGTAGTTCAGTTTCCCGGTTTTCGCTTCGAAACGGCTCAAAATCCCGATCTCCGATAGTGCATACAAAGCACCATCGTACGCTACCTCCGTCGGCAGGTAGGTGCCACCTCGCGGCTGCGACCACGCCACAAATTCGCTCGGCTTTCCATCCTCGCGTGCAGTCAAATCGCCCGTCGCGCCGGGCTTGATCGCAAACAGCGGCTTTCCCCTCCCGCCGTTCACATACAACAGGCCTTCGTAAGCGAATGGACTCGGAATCGGAATTTCCGACATGTCGGAAAGGCGCCACAACTCTTTCCCTGCTGCGTCATAGCTCACGGCCACTCCAGGGCCGACAGTCACGACTTCGGTCCGCTGCGGGTTCTTCCAGACAAATGGCGTAACCCACCCCGACCGCCGCGGCGGTCCGTCGCCTTTCGCCGCCAGGTTCCGGTTTGTCCGCCATACCGGCTTGCCAGTCTTCGTATCGAAGGCCGCGATGAACTGCTGCTTCTCGTTGTCGTTGACTATTACCAGCAGGTCATCCAAAAGCGCAGGCGATCCTCCCGTCCCGAAGTCCAGGTAAATCGGATACGCTTCGAGCGGTGTGTGCCAAACTTGCGTGCCCTGCATGTCATACGCATAGAGCCCCAGGTTTTGGGCGTAAACATAGACCAGCTTTCCATCGGTCACGGGAGTCTCCGAAGCGAAACTGTTTTTACGATGCCGTCCTCCCGGCGGTTGCCCGGAATAGAACTCCCGTTCCCAAACCACGTCACCCGTCTGAATATCGAGACAGTACAGGTAGTAGTGCAGCATCACTTCTTTCGGCAATTCGATGTCGCGGGCCGTCACCCTTTCCAGAACTTCTTTCTCGGGGAGCCCTTGCTTCATCAGCTCGGCCACATACTCGTTGCTGTACTCCGTCCCAATCTGCGGCAGCTTCGACTTCCCCTCAGTCACGGCCGTCGTGAGAAATACGCTACGCCCGCTCACAATCGGGGAAGACCACCCCCGCCCCGGGATCTCCTTGGACCATTCCACGTTCTCGGTTTTTGACCACTTCTCCGGCAATTTTCCCTTCGCCACTGCCGGATTCGCGTCTGGCCCCCGAAACCTCGGCCACTCGGGCTCCGCCGCCCAGGCCGCGCCCAAACTCAGCGCAATCACGCTTGCAGCCACATGAATCGCGTACCGCTGAAGAATACCCATCTCGTAATTCTACGCGTTGCGATGGGCGAAAATCGGAACACCGGGGGTGTGTCCATAATTGGCAGCGCTGATGCGCCAGATTCCTGGCGAATCCCCATGTAAGTCGCTACGGGGTTAGTTGGACGGAAGGGCTGTTATCAATAGCTATCGTAAACTGGTTGACCCCGGCACTTTCTCCGACAAAACTACAAACCACCAAGTGGATTGCTTCCTGATGAATGACGATCGAGGCAATATCCCGATCTTCGAAGGTATGAACCGCGCGGGCAGCAGGTACGAGAGATTGCTCTTGGCGCCTACCCGAACTGTATTTCCGGTGGTACTTCGGGCGTCATGAGTGACGCGCCACCATCCGCGTAGATGACTTGTCCCGTAATCCAACGGGCCTGCTCGGAGCAGAACAGTGACACTACGTCGCCGATGTCTTCGGGTGTTCCCAGGCGTCCCATCGGGGTCCAACCACGCTTGTGCCAATTCCTAATGAGATCCTGAACCTGGTCCGGAAGGCTGTTTAATACGCTGTTTTCCGTCCACCCAGGACTGATGGCATTGACAGTAATGCCGCGTTTGGCAAGTGCTACTGCGAAGTAGCGGACCATTGACTCCAGCGCGGCTTTTGCCGAACCCATGCCGACCCAAGGCAGCAGGCCACCAGTACGGCTCCCTTGCGCGTAAGTGATGGCGAAAACTCTCCCTCCTGCGGGCATCAGGGCGCTGGCCTCACGAACTGCAATGAGGAACGCTTTGGCTTGGGAATCGAAAGCGGCATCCCACTGTTTCAATGTAATATCCATGGGTCCCTGGAAGAATTCGGCCGCCTCGGGGCGCGCGTTGCTCACCAGGATTTCGAGTTCGCCGAACTGCGTCTTGACCTCCGCGAACATTCGCGTGATCTCGTCGGGCAGGCAGACGTTGGCCTGCACCACGAACCCATTAGAACCGCGCTTTCGGATCTCTTCCAACGTGTCCTTGGCTGCTGATTCGTTTCGATAGTAATGGACGCCCACCTTGACGCCGTTTTCGGCGAGCTTCAGCGCGATTCCTCGACCGATACCGCGCGAGCCTCCGGTGACCAAGGCATGTTTCTGTTTGAGCGCCATATCGAAGCTCCTCTCGAACAGGGTTCGAACCCCGGCACACGATTATACGCCTGAGTGCACCGTAGCGCTCGCGTTTCTTTCTCATGTTCCACCGCTACCCACGGACTCGGTGAACGCCAGGATGGGCCGACCGCCACAGTTGCACTTTCCGTCAGATTCCGGCGGTTAAACGGTGCACCCGGAATGGCGGATGGAGTCATGGTGCTCCAACCGACTGCGTAACGCCCAAATCGGGAACTTGACTTGACGGCTGGCACTGATAGCGCCAGATTCCTGGCGCGAAATCCCCTTCGCACCAGCTCCTTAGATGCCATGAGCCGGACTGGAAGGCTACGCGGGATACGGGTGAGATCGTGTCCGAAAAGGACGCATGACGCTCTCGTCCATCGCCATCGCTGAATGACGAATTCCGGAATCAGGGATCAGCCTGCGACCGAGATTTTTTTACAAGTGTTTTCTAGATATGACGAAAGTTTTCGTTGACAATGACGAAGGGCTTCGTCAATAATACCCGCATGGCAGCTAAACGGCCCGGCCCGACCAAAGGAGAACTGGCGATCCTGCGGGTGTTGTGGGAAGGCGGTCCCCGTTCGGTGCGCGACATCCAGCATGTGTTGAATGCATCCAGGCCGACGGGCTATACCACGGTCCTGAAGCTGCTGCAGATCATGACTGACAAAGGTCTGGTCGAGCGCGACGAGACGCAGCGTCCACAGATTTACCGCGCGCGTTATTCGCAGGCGCAAACGCAGCGGCAGTTAGTCAGTGATCTGCTTCAACGCGCCTTCGGCGGTTCCGTCAAGGCGCTGGTTCTTCAGGCGCTGGCGACAAAGAAGTCCTCCCCGGAAGAATTGCAGGCGATCGAACAGGTTCTGGACCGATACGAAGGAGAATCAAAATGACGGCGATCACGCAAGCTTTGAGTGCGGTTCTTCTACACTTTGTGTGGCAGGGCTTGTTCGTAGGGCTGCTGTTATGGATGGTTCTTTTCCTGATGCGAGGAGGGTCCGCCAGCGCCCGCTACGCCGCAAGTTGTGCGGGGCTAGTGATTTTGGTGCTATTGCCGGTGGTGACGGCGTGTATCTTATACCAGCCCCGCACGGCGCCCGCGGCAAACGTTGGGCCTGCTTCGTCGCTCGCAGTTCGCGTGGAGCCGGCCGGCTCCGAACCTGCTCCGGCCATGTGGCTGGCTGCAATCCAGTCGTGGGCACTGCCGTTGTGGTCGCTCGGCGTCCTCGCCTTTTCATTGAGGCTGGTGCTGGGCTCAAAACAGGTGGCGACGCTCCGCCGACGTGGCGTGCCGGCAGACGCCTCCGTCGCTGAAATGGTTGCCAGCCTCGCAAAGCGCATGGGCTTGACCCGCCCGGTACGCGTGTTAATTTCTGCGCTGGCTGATGGGCCGAGCGTGGTCGGGTGGATTCGTCCTATCATTCTGCTGCCATCGGCGACGATTCTGGGCCTTACCCAGCAACAGTTGGAAGCGGTACTGGCGCACGAGATCGCGCACATCCTTCGCTACGACTACCTGGTGAACATTCTGCAAATCGTGGCGGAAACGCTGCTGTTCTATCACCCGGCGGTTTGGTGGGCGTCTGGGCGCATCCGGCACGAACGCGAACTCTGTTGCGACGACCTTGCGGTGCGCTCGTGCGGCGATGCGCTCTGTTATGCTCGCGCCCTCACCACGCTCGAAAAGCTACGCGCGCTTGCGCCCAATATGGCCATGGGCAGCACTGGCGGTTCGCTCATCTATCGCATCCAGCGGCTCATGGGCGAACCCACGCGGGAGTGTGGTCCTTCGAAGTGGTCCGGCGCTTTGACTCTGTTCCTCGGGCTCGCGTGCTTTTTGCTCAATGTTCACTGGGCGCGGGGCCAGGCGGATGCGGAGCAAACGTCCCAGCGGACTTTCGCTGTATCTGGACCAAAGGTGTCCGACGCAAGCGGCGTCGAAGTGGAACTGGGCGGCGCGGTGGTACTGCACCGTGCGCCTGTCGTCTATCCGAAAACCGCGGTCGAAAGGCGGATCGAGGGAACGGTGGTAGTGGAAGTTACCCTTGATGCCCGCGGACAAGCGACCGACGCGCGGGTTGTGAGCGGCCCGGCGGAATTGCGGAAACCGGCGCTCGAATCCGTTCTGAACTGGCATTTCATGCCCGGCGGGGCCAGCACCCGGCAGGTCTCAATCGTCTTCCACGTGCCCTCCGAGGCAGAACGGTCGAACGCTACCGAGAGCGCAGATGCCGAACAGAAGGTCTCGGGAAACCAAATATTCGTTTACTCGCGACGGGAGGCAGGCAGCGGGCCGAAAGAGGTTGCGGAACGCGAGGCTCAGTTCAATGAACTGCGGGCAAAGATCCAGGATCTTCAGCAGCGGCAGGCAGACGGAAAACTACTCGAGGAGTATCAGCGAAATCTCGCAGATGCTGAGAAGGGTCTGGAGAACGCCCAAAAGCTCAGCGAAAGTCCTGCCGGCCGCACGGTCGCAAGCATTCGCGTTCTAGGCCTTCCCAGCGAGGCGATGAAGGAACTTCAATCCCGCTTGCCGGTACACATCGGGGACGTACTCACGCATGAGTCCATCGAAAAGATTGGCCGCGCCGTGAATGCTTTCGACGAACACCTCGAATACACTCTTATGCCGCTCGAGGACGGCCGCAGCGTGGAGTTGCTGATCACCACTCCGGGTGAAGGGGAATGGCGCGTCTGGCGCGAATAGAAGCGAGTATCATTTGTCGATGCGCAGGCTCCTTTTTAACCTGCATCTTTATGCGGCGCTTATCGCCGGGGCTTTCATCTTTGTACTTGGCCTGACAGGCAGCATCATGGCCTTCGAGCAGGAGATCGATCATGTGCTTCACTGGCGGCTGAGTTATGTGAAGCCTCAGGGGCGCGTCCTTTCGCTCGGCGAGATCCGCGCGGGGATCGAGAATGCGTTTCCCGGCGAGCCTATTGGAGCTTATGAACTCTCCACGGCGCCAAACATTTCCTATCGGGCGGAATTGAATCGCGGCGTGGTTTCGATCGATCCGCACACCGGAAAGGTACTGGGCGTTCGCCGGCGCGCGGATCTCGTAGACCAGACGCTCTCTTACATTCACCAGACCCATCTCCGCCTGGCCATCCGGCGCCCTTCCGATCCAGGCAAAAAGATCATGAGCTGGGCTGGAGTGGTAATGCTGTTTCTGCTGCTCTCAGGTGTTTATTTGTGGTGGCCGTATCAGCGGATCACGATTCAATGGGGCGGGTGGTCAACACGCAGGTGGCTCGACATACACAATGCCGTGGGTATTTTCTCGTTTGTGTTTTTACTGGTCTTGGCGACCACTGGTGTGGTGATCGGCTTCGAGGAGCAGACCACTCCCTTGTTTTACAAATTGACCGGATCTAAGCCGTCGAACGAGCCGGACGTTCAGATCGTTGCGCCGCCTGGGGCCAAGGCGATCACACCCGATCAGGCGCTGGAAATCGCTCGTGCTGCTCTGCCTGGAGCCGCGCCGTTCGAGATCAATGTGCCGCAAACGAAGGAACCTTACTACGTCCGCTTGCGCTTTCCGGAGGATCGCACGCCCGGCGGCCGGACCCGGGTTACTGTGGATCCTTATACCGGCAAGGTGCTGTTTGCCGAGAGTTCGCGCACCGCGCCAGCGGGCAGGCGGATGGTGAATGCCAACCGCGCCATCCATACCGGCGATATTTTAGGCATTCCGAGTAAGACGGTCCTGTCGCTGGCGAGCCTGATGGCGGTAGCGCAGCTGGTGAGCGGCCTCGCGATGTGGTGGAAAAGAAGGACGGTGCGAAAACGGCCGCGCGAAAGCTCGGCGAGAGTTTGAATCCTCCTTTCTTCACCACCGCGCCCGCTCGAATCAGACCCCTTCCGGTGCAATGTTATGGTTCAATCTGAAGAAATTATTGGGATCGTATTTGGCCTTCAGCATAGCCAGTTTCTTGTACTTCTCGACGCCGTAAGCCGCTTGAACTCGGTCCGAGCTTTCTTCGGCAGTCATATGATTTGCATATACGGCAGGTGATACAAATGGCTGGGCTGCGCTCCACACGTCGCGCGCCCAGCGGATGTTTGCACTGTCGGCGTCAGGATCTGTCCAATGCGCAATAATCGAAAGCTCGAAACTCGGGTCGCGATGGTCAAAGGCCATCGCGTCTTTCCGAGCGCGCCGAAACTCCCCTTTCATTTCAAACAAAAGGATGATTGATTGTGGGGATGGCATCGCCGTCGCGCCGTCTCGCAGGACGTCGACAAGACCAGGCGAGAGCTCTGTGACAAAATTTGACTTCCAATAATAGCGATCTCCGATAGGGACCGCAGCATCGAGCATGCTTTGTACCTCGATGTAGGGCATGGGCCGGATGAGATCCGCCACCGGCGCACCAAACTGGCGTAACGGCCCGAGCAGGCGTTGGCCCTCGTGCGGCGCCCCCGAGTAGACCGGAAGGATGGCTACAAGCGGGATGCCTTCAGGCGAGTTGAGAAATGCGATGGTTGTGTAGAGTTCGTCAGGAGAACCAGCTAGAAACTCTCGATGGAAAGCAATGAGATCGCCGGCATGTTCGCGCGGGTGCAACAGCAAACCGGACAGCACTTCACCGAGTGGATGGAGGCGGTAGCTGAAGGAAGTGACAATCCCGAAATTGGCGCCGGCACCCCGCACCGCCCAAAACAAATCCGGATTCTGCTCCGCATTTGCTGTCAGCATCTCACCGTCCGCTGTTACTACGTCCACGGAAAGCAGGTTGTCGCAGGTCGCACCGTGCTTCCCCATGAGGTAGCCGAGCCCTCCTCCGAGCGTTAATCCCGCGATGCCTGTGTGAGACACCTGTCCTCCGGTGGTAGCCAGACTTTGGGCCTGAGTGGCACGATCAAACTCACCCCAGAGCAGGCCGGGCGCTGCGGTTGCCTGCCGTAAATCCGGATCCACGCGGATATCTCTCATCAGCGAGAGATCGATCATGAGCCCACCGTCACAGACAGCAGTTCCTGCCACCCCGTGGCCACCGCCGCGGACACTCACCTGCATTTGCTCTGTGCTTGCAAGCTTCACTGCTGCGCGAACGTCGGCGGGAGACACGCATCGCGCGATAAGCGCCGGCTTGTTATCGATCATGCCGTTCCAGATCCGGCGCGACGCTTCATAAGCGCCGGCAGTTGGAGTGAGAAGTTGACCTTCGAATTGCCCTTGCCATTGATGGGCTAAGCGCACACCAGTTCCTGACATCAAGGCCTCCTGCTCGAAAACGTCGCTCGATTATATATGGGGCTCCAGCCAATTTCAACGCCCAACAAGACAACAATAATTGGGTGAGTCGCGCCTGCAGCAGATGCTTCGAGCAGAGCCTGAGTCAAAGGCTCCAGGTATCCAGGCAAACCACGCGGGTAGCCCTGCGCTACCTCGAACCACTTCTCGATCGCGCGAGTTAGATTTTAAGCGGGCACTACGGAACAATCAAGGAGCTGGACTTAGGCTGTAGTGACATAGTGGTGCTGTTAGAGCCTTCACAAGCAGCGAATGCATTTCGGCTGCAAGTCAGAAGGTACATTTAGCGCAAACTGAATGACTCTTGGGACGTTGATTGCAACAAATGATTCGCCAGGCTCCGGCGGATCCAAAATAAACATTGTTGAACGAGTTGACCCGGGGACGGCGAGGGGGCATCCGCGAACAAAAAACCGCAGGTCCCCCCGCTAACACCGCGGGTGGCCCGGCGCTACCGATTGGTGTTGCATGGACGTCAACCAAGCCGGGCAACGATCGGGCGGCTCCAAGGGTAAGCGAAGATGATCCCGAATTCCGGATGGTCCTCGAATGCAAACTCGACTTTCGCAAATCCTGCCTCCCGCAGGTTATTTTCGAGTCCGCGTTTCGTGAACAGGCGCATCTCGAGAGCACTCCCGGGACCTCGATGAAATACAAGATTGTGAAATATTTCGATCGAGCCGTCCGGACGCTTATTCAAGAGACGCCGCGATTCGCCTTCTTGCGATATTGTCCATTCGTGTAGCTGGGGGAAGTGTTCCCGAGTATATCCTAGCGATGGCCCCGGTCCGTCATTAAAGGACAGGCCCGAAAATCGCTCGGTCTGCTCATCCGCCCTGCGATTCACAACGATCCACTCCTCGCCTTCCTTATGGAGTTTCCAGTCGTAAAGTTCCGGGAGTGGTTCGGATCCATCCCAGACCCAAGGGACCGTTAGCAGCAAGACGCCCGATGGTTTCAGAAGAGTCGCAGCGTTTCGGAAAGCCTGTGCCACCGGAGGTTCGATGTGTTCAAAGACCTCGCTGGCAATGAGGAAATCCAATTCGCCGATAGGCGATGGGTCCACACGAATGTCCAGGCGCGGCTCGGCGTGGAAACAGGTGTTGCGATAGGTGAAACAATCGGTCAGCGGGTTGGCTATGCAAGCGGGATCCGAAAGCCCGATGCCTTTGACGGAAGAATTTGGAGGGAACTGAACCAACGGGATGCTGTCGCCGAAGATCTCGCAAGACAGTTGGTGGACCAACCACCGGAAGCGCACGTTTGAGCCACATCCTGAGCACGACGGCAGTTCCGGATTGATGCAATGTTCCTCTCGAAATACGCCGGGTTGCCCACAGATATTGCAGGTGAAGTTCCACATGATTGGGCGGCTATACGATTCAGGATAGCGAATGTCTTCTCGCAGGATTCCGTAGCAGCGGCTGTGAGTGCTCACCTGCGGACTCGGGTGCGGTCGCGACTGGGCGCACGCGAATCAATAGCTCATTGAGGAACTGTTCGGGCTGCATGAAGGCGGCGAAGTGTCCGGCATCTCGAATGATTACCATGTCTTTGAGAGGAGCTACGACGTCAGTGAAAAACTCCGCGGCCAGATTGGGCGGCGTTAGCACGTCGTTCTCTCCCTGAAGAATGAAAAACGGCACTTCGAAGTGGATTCCCTGTTGCCAGGCGTCGTAGGTCGACATCTCTTTGAGCAGTTGAGCGGTGGAGAACTCCATTCCGGAAACGAAATTCTTGATGTCACGGAGAGTAAAGCCAGGAAAGAACCAAATGGCCGACCTGAGCAGCTTCATGATCTGGTTGGATGTGCGCGGATCCGACCTCATGGCCCACTGCGCTGTCGTGGTAAAGTCCTTAGCGCTCCATCGGGACGGGTCCGAGCCGATCCTCTCTAGCGCGGCGACCCCTTTGGTGAGGCCTGCTCTCCGTAGACGATCGAGGGTGGCATGGTGGGCCGCTTCGCGACCACGAGCCATGCCGACATTCTGATCGGTGCCGACATAAGCGCAGAACAGATCGGGCCGGCGTTTGACCATGGCCAATCCGATCAAGCTGCCGAGTGAGCTGGCGAGCAGAATGACCTTGCTTTTCTGCAGACGGCGATGGACGAACTCAGCGACTTCGATTCCGTCTTGGATAAGCCTGTCAAACGTCAGTTTCCCGGTGCGGTCCCGACCGGTTCGGCCAAGGTCCTGCCCGCTCCACGCTGATCCCACTGGACAACGGTGAAGTGCTTCTCCCACGAACGGATGACCGGCGTGAAGATGCCGTAGGACGACCCAGGGCCGCCATGGATCACGAGCAGGACCGGGTTGTCTCGATCTTCGCCGCGAATCCCGATCCACTGGTCGATACCTCCGATCCTTGCGAACCGCTCGTCGGCCATACCGTGGGCGCTGCGAATTCGCAGCACCTGGCGATGCGCCATTGGCGCACCTTCCGATGAACCAACACACCGATCAGAGAAATTGCTGCGGTGCCGGCCGTTATCGCCGGATGGTTTCAATCATCGCGACCGCTCCGTAACCTGAGCTACCGTCTCCGCCGCTACGGTTACCCGCCTGCGAGGGACAGCCGGAACGCCGCCATCTCACGATCGTTGCGAACTAGCAGAATGTCGCCGGCCACGACCGGATGGTTCCAGGTCTTGCCCTCCAGCGCCGGAAAGTGCGCCAGCTCCGTGAACTGGCCGGGGGCTGCTTTAACGAGTGCGAGCTCACCCTCCTCCGACAACACCAACAGTACGCTCTGATCGAGCAACAGGACGAGTTGGCCCTGGCCATAGCGTCCGCCCTTCCACTTGCGAGCGCCATCCTTTACGCCGATGCACGCGAGAATGCCGCCGTTGAAGCCGAACACGTACCCATCGTCGACAACGGAGTCGTTAAAGCCGGGCTTCAACCCGGCCGACGTCCAACGCTCTTCTGTGGTCCAACCGGCGGGTCCGTGGGCAACCGCGATGCGGCGCATGCCGATTCCGCCCATGGCATCGCCGGAAGTGATCAGAAGGCCGCCATCCGCCGTTATGGCCGGCTGCATAATGCGGGTATCGGATGGCCACGAGTATTTCCAAAGCAGCTTGCCGTCCGCCGGCGCGACACTGGTGGCGCCGGGCGCACTCATCAGCAGAATCTGCGCGACACCGTCGATAGTCGCGAGCTGGGGTGAGCTGTAGCTATCGCCGCCGGTCGGGCCGAACCACCGCGGAGTACCGCTGGCGAGGTCGTAGGCCGCGAGCTTGCCGGCCGCGGCCACGATGACGATGTCGCCCACCACCAACGGCGAGCTCGCGAAGCCCCATCCCGGAACCTTGGCGCCGGCGTCGGACGCCGCGTTGCGCGTCCACACCACGGCGCCGCTACCGGCATCGAGCGCGTTCAAGATTCCCGTTGCGCCAAACGTGTATACGCGTCCGTCGTGAAGGGTTGGCGTCCCGCGAGGGCCCGCGCCGCCATTTGACTCCCAGAAGCGCGCGGCGTCGCGGTGAGTCCACACCGGCTTGCCCGTGGCCTCGTCGTAGCAGGCCACAACCTCGAAGTCGCCGCGTTGCTCCTGAGTGTAGAGCAGGCCGTCGCGGACCGCGAAGGATGACCAGCCCGGTCCCACCGGCCGGCGCCACAGTTGGACCGGCGGCGTTGAAGTCCAGTCGGTCTTGATCCGCACGCCGGTGACTATGCCATCGCGATGAGGTCCGCGAAAGCCGGGCCAGTCGGCGCCGGTTAGCGCTACGGCGTGAGTGGACGGTAGAATCCGCGGCAGCGACGCCCGAATGACGGCCGGCTGTGCAGAAGCTTCGGCGCCGGATCGGGGTGTGGCCGGTTCCTCAGGAGTCTCTTTTTTTGCCGAGGCCGCCGGCGGCGTTGTCGGTTCGCTACCGGTTCGAGCCAACAGCAGTTGCTCGGGGGTCTTCGACCAACGCCACGCTAGTTGCGAATGGCCACTGCCCGTCATGCCCTCGGTTCGTAGGAGCGCCCAGAACGCGCAGGCCGCCAGGATGGCCCCGACCAGCGCCACGCGTCGAGCTCCAATGGCGAGGGAGCGGCTGACTACGGCCCAAACGACCAGCGCGAGGCACAGGCCCGGGATGACGGAGAACCCGAACATCATCCCCATCATTCCCCCCGCAATCGACGGGTGAAGGATGCGCGGAGTTGCGGCTACCGCGACGATTATCACAAGGAGCGCTCCCCAGCGCTCGATGTGCGGCACGCGGCTGAAGAACGCCCACCACACCAGGACAGCCAATGCGCCCACGAGTGCGCCAATCATGGCGAAGACCGTCGCATCCGGCGAGATCATCGGTACGCCAAACAGGACTAGCCACTGCAGCGTAACGGCGACGACGCCGGGCCAAAGCCGGAGCGGCTGCCATTCGCCTTTCTGTGTGAGGGTCATAGTAATGATGATACGCTCCGCACCGGCTCCGTGTTCCCGCCACTAGTGGCCACCCGCCGAGGGCTTCACTCGAAAGCCTGGATCTCGGGGTAAAGCGAAGACGAAATCTTGAGCCGCGAAGCACCTGGCGTCTTAAGATACGTATCGAAAAAACTGTGCACGCAGTAGGTCGTAAGGGCAAGCTGGCGACGTCCGTCGATACCGATAATACCTAACATCCGGAGCGTTGCCAGAACGATATGGCTCTTCAACACGGCTCCATCGCTGAACCCGAAGTGATATGCACCTCGGATTAGGATTTCCAACCTGCGGTCACCTGGCAGCCGGTCGTAAATGGAACGGATGTTGGCTTGGACCGGGTGGGTCTCCACGTCGGATTCGCTGCTGTGGTCGGCCAGGAGAAACATGAACGGCTGAGTGACGCCCGCAGCGATGACACTTCCCAGGGGAGCACCGTCCACGTCGATGCCTGCTTTGCACCGGGAATCGTCGTGGCAGAACTGTAGGGCGGTGGCGCCGCCGAGTGAGTGGCCGAACGCTCCGACCCGCTGCATATCGAGCCGTCCCCGGAACCTGCCCGAGGGGTCAGATGTGTTCAGCCGTTCGAGCTGATCGAGCGCAAAGGTCATGTCGGCGCTCCATGCCTGGACCAGCTTGGTGGCGAGTTGCTCCTGCTGAGGCCCACTGACGAGTTCGGCGTTGTTCTCGGGTGCCCTAGCGATCACCCTTCCATCGGGGAGGACGACGACTATCGTTCGGTAGGGAGCATCGAAACCCACGACCACATAACCGTGACTCGCAAGGTCCTCGGCAAGGGACGTATAGTCCGTCGTCAAGGCCGCAAGTCCGGCTCGCACGAGTACCACGGGATAGGAACGATGGTGCGGCGAAACTTCGGCGTCGCGAACACTATGCGTGCGGACCCGCGACAAATCTCGCGTCAGAAACTGGGTGAACAGCGCGCCAATCTGATGATCGAGGGCCGCCCGCCAAGGGGCCGGAAAGTAATCGCCGGCCGTCTGGGACGGTTGTCGAGGCGCCGCCGGGTACCAGATCCAGACAAGGAGTTCGCGTTTAGTTCCCGGAACCGGCGCCAGCTTGTCCAACTGCAGATCGTCGACCCAGGCATAGGTCGCCCGCCCAACGGCGAATGACCCCGTGGGTGCCGGAAGTGTGATCTCGGTCCTGTGCTCGAGCCAGAGAGACGCTAACAACACTCCGACTCCGAGAACACCGAAGATTGCCAATGCGGCGAAGACTTTGAATACCCGCCGGGCTCGCCGTGTCTCAAACATCGGACGCCACCTTTATCAGAAAGTCCTTTACATTGTAAAGTATTTTGGTTTCTCGTCAACAGCCGACCGATGCAGTACGGTAGCGCAAGGCTGCCGCGTCGTTTGCGGAAGACCTGCGGCTTTTTTCATCCGACTGAAAGGCCCATTACATCGACGGATGCTGCGTCCCGCCGTAGCAATGAGCTTAGACGTGTCTCAGCGTCACCATCGCCTGGCGCTTCGGCGGATCGCCCTTCGCCCACCGGCCCCACCTTTTCCGCCGTCTTGAATTTCACCGACACGCGGTCCAGCGTTCAGGCCCAGCGTCTCGGCGAGCGTTCGCGGATGGCAGTCGCGGTAATCCTTCAGCTTGGGCCGCTCCAGAATGATGGTGGAATCCACGTTGACGATGCGAATCCAGCGCCTTCGCGCGAGTCGCGGCGTGCCGCAGGAACTGCAGGCTGTCGGCAGCCTTTCCAGCGCGGATCGGTGTCGGGGAAATGCATGCCGATATCGCCCAGCGCGGCCGCGCCCAGAATGGCGTCGGTGATGGCGTGCGCCAGCACGTCGGCGTCGGAGTGGCCTTCAAGTCCCAGTTCGCGAGGGATGGTCACGCCGCCCAGGATCAGCGGCCGGCCGGGAACCAGGCGGTGCACGTCCCAGCCCATGCCCGGTGCGGTATTCGCTCAAGAACGAGCTTCCCTGGCGGTTTCCTGCTCGAGAAAGAAGCGCGCCAGGTCCATGTCGCCGGGCTTGGTGATCTTGATGTTGCGGTCGCTGCCCATCACCACGCTCACCTCCACTTGTTCCAGGCGCTCCACCAGGCTGGATTCATCGGTGCCCGACGAAGCCGTCGCGCGCGCGCCGCCTCGAACGCGCTGCGCAGCAGGTCGTAGCGAAACACCTGCGGGGTCTGCGCCAGCACCAGGCTGTTCGCGCGGCAGCGTGGCGCGAATGCGCACTTGGCCCGGTAGCCTGCGCGCTCACCTGCTTGACGGTGTCCACCGGGCACGATGCCCACGATGGCGGCGCCGGTCTCGGCCGCCTCGTCGATGCACCTTTTCGATGGTCTCGAGATCGATGAAGGGCCGCACCGCGTCGTGCACCGCCACCAGGTCGGTCTCCGGATCGACGGCCGCCAGCGCCTTCTCGACCGATTGCTGCCGGCTGTTGCCGCCTTCGACCACGCGCACGCGGCTCGCTGCGGAATCTCGCTGCGCGCAGCATGCTCGCCCACCCATTCGAGGTCCTCGCGCGCGCACCGCCACCACGATCTCGCTCACGCGGCCGCGAGGCCGCGAACTTGCGCACGGTGTGCAGCAGGATCGGCGAGCCTTCCAGCAGCATGAACTGCTTGCGGCTGGTGCCCGCCTTTTCCGCGGAGCTGCGCCCCATGCGGGTGCCCAGGCCGGCGGCGGGCAGTATGACGGCGACTTTCATGTCGATTCATCTACGATTCTATCGTGGTTTTCTCGGGTGCGAGGGTTGGACGACGGGCTGCTGCAGTGTTCGCAGTCTCCGCGCGCCGGCCGATCTCGCTCACGTTCCGTGCGTTCCGGCGCGGCTGCTTCTCGGCGCCTACGCGTGCATGCGGTCGTCGAACTTGCCGAAGATCATCTTGCCGGCGGTGGTCTGCAGCACGCTGGTCACCGAGATGTCGATGGTCTTCGAGATCATCTTCTTGGCGTTGTCCACCACCACCATGGTGCCGTCGTCCAGGTAGGCCACGCCCTGGTTGTACTCCTTGCCTTCCTTCAGGATGAAGACGCGCATGGTCTCGCCGGGCAGCACGATGGGCTTGAGCGAATTGGCCAGCTCGTTGATATTCAGCACCTCGACGCCGTGCAGTTGGGCCACTTTATTGAGGTTGAAATCGTTGGTGATGATCTTGCAGTCGTAGACCTTGGCCAGCTCGATGAGCTTCATGTCGACTTCGCGGACGTGCGGAAAATCCTCTTCCACGATCTGCACGTTGAGGTGGGCCATCTTCTGAATGCGCTGCAGGATGTCCAGGCCGCGGCGGCCGCGGTTGCGCTTCATGGAATCGGCCGAATCGGCCACCAGTTGCAGTTCGCGCAGGACGAACTGCGGGATCACCAGCACGCCGTCCAGGAACCCGGTTTCGGCGATATCGGCGATGCGGCCGTCGATAATGACGCTGGTGTCCAGGATCTTGAAGGCTTTCTTGGAGGCCTTTTTCGCCGCCGAACATGCCGCCCAGCGCGGCCAGGTTCAGCATGTCGCCTTTCTTGGCGCCCACCATCAGGCCGACATAAGTCATCCACAGCAGCAGAAACACTTGCAAGAAATGAAGCGTGGCGGAGTTTTCGACTTAATCCTAGCAATACCAGCGACATCAGGAACGCGCCGAAGATGCCCAGCACAGACCCGAACGCGGCGCCGATCAACCGCTTCAGGCTGATCTTCTCCAGCCGGATTTCGAAAAGGATGATAGCCGCGCCGACAACTAAACCGCCGGCCGCTGCCATCACTGGAGCTAAATGGAAAGGCTGGAAATAATAAGCGCACCCGCTGATTACGAGGATGAAAATAAGGCGAACAATAGCGAGGTCGAGCACAAGTCACCACCTCCCGGTGGATCTCAGACTGAACAGGCAAGCTGTCTATTACCCCGATCACCGTTTACGAAGATCGTGTGCAGAAGTATACCACTGAGAATGGACTAAATTACACCAATTTTGCCCGAGTGGGGGGTGGATGGGGAACCAGGTGATCTACTCCTGGCGCAGCGCGGTGAGGGGATGAGTTCGCGCGGCGCGGCGAGCCGGTACGTAACAGGCCAGTAAGCTAACAGTCGAGAGCAGCACGGGTACTACCAGAAACACCCCGGGGTCCCGAGGGTTGACGCCTACCAACTGGCTTCGCAGCAGAGGAGAAAGCAGGACCCCCAGCCCGGAGCCAAGCGCTACGCCAATCAGAACGAGCGCCGCGCCTTGTCCGAGAACCAGGCGCAGGACGTTGGCGCGGCTGGCGCCGATGGCCATGCGAATACCGATTTCCCGCGTGCGCCGGCTGACCGAATACGCGATCACGCCGTAAAGGCCGATGGAGGCGAGAAGCAAGCCGAGTAGACCGATGGTGGTTACCAGCTGGGCAATCAGCCGATTGGCGAACAGAGCGCCCTCTTGAAAGAAATGATGCAGAGTCATCACTTCCTGAACAGGAAGCTCCGGATCGAGCCGGCGGATCTCGGCCATTACGGGCGCCGTGAAACCGGCGGGATCGCCGGCGGTCTCGATATGCACTGTCATAGCCGGCGTATAGCGCTGGGAGAAGGGCAAAAAGAAGAACGGCTTAGCCCCCTCGGAAACGTCGTTATACTTCATGTCTCTTGCGATGCCGACAACCTGGAAAGTCTTACCTTCTATCTCCATTCGGCCGCCCAGAGCGCTGCGATTCGGCCAGTAGCGTTGGGCCATGGTTTGATTGATGATCACCACCGGGGGCGAAGATGCCGAATCGCGGCTGTCAAAGTTGCGTCCGTCCACCAGGGGGATCTGCATAGTCGCAAAATAATTCTCATCGATCGTGTTGTAGAACAGGTGGAAGCCTTGCTGGTCCCGCTGCGTCTCGAACCCTTCGATGGTCACTGTGGTCATGGAGTGGGAGATGCCAAGGGGGACATTCTGGCCGAGAGCCACGGAGCGGACGCCGGGAAGTGCGTGGACGTGCGCGAGGAGCTGTTTGTAGAATTCGCGGGTCTGCGGCTCCTTGTAGCGGGCCACGGCAGGGTCGAGCGCCATCAGCAACACATGGTCGGTGCGAAATCCCGGATGATAGTCCAACGTCTGAACAAAATCCTTGACCAGCAGTCCCGCCGCCACGAGCAGAACGGTGGAGACCGTCACCTGGCCGACGACCAACAGATTGCGTGCATGAAGACGCCGCTTCCGCCCCGACACAGCGAGGTCGCCCGCCTTCAACGTGCCGGTCAGGTCTGTTTTAAGCATCTGTAGCGCTGGAGCAAGGCCGAAGATCAAGCCGCTGGCTAGCGACGCGATGGTGCAGAAAACCAGCACCCGTGTATCCACCGGAACTACCAGCCTGATTGGAAAATCGGTCGGCATTCGAATGGAAGATAAGAACTGCATGCAAACCACTGCCATCAGCAAACCGGCGGCTCCACCGAAGATGGAAAGCAGCAGGCTCTCCGTAAGGAACTGCTGCAGCAGCCTGGCGCGGCCAGCGCCGATGGCGAGACGTATGGCGATTTCGCGCGAGCGCGCCCGGGCTCGCGAGAGCAGCAGATTTGCCACGTTGGCGCAGGCGATGATCAGCACTAGCCCGGCGATGGTGAGAAGCAAAGCGACTAGGGGAGGCAGGTCGGATTCGTTGCGCTTGCGAGCGTCGATCTCGGTTACCGCTGCGACACTACGGCCGTGGTTGGTATCCGGATAGGCTTGTTCCAGGTTGCGGCCGATGGTGGCGAATTCCGCCTGGACGTCGCGGACGCTCCGGCCCGGCCGGAGCCGCCCGTAAACAAACAGATTCCGATGATCACGCCGTTCGATAGGACTTGCGTCGGAGCTGGACACGCGCGGCCACATGCCCAGAGGAACATACAGTTCTTCGTGTACGAAGAGCTGGATGCCAGGAAAGGTTTCGGGGAGGACGCCGATCACGGTGAAATCTAGATTGCTCAGGCGTATTTGCCGGCCGATCACGGAGGAATCGCCCGAAAGCTGGGATTTCCAGAGGGCATAGCTGAGAACGGCGACTGGTTGTTGGTCTTCGTCCTTCCGGAAACCGCGGCCAAGCGCGGGCCTGACACCGAGGACGTCGAAAAAGTCAGTCGTGACCACCGCCCCGAGTTTGAGCTGGGCCGCGGTAGCTGAGTTGGCGCGGAAACCCAGCAATATCTGGCTCCAAGCCACCACCCCGCTGAGAGTCCTGGTCTGGTTCCGGAAGTCCGCGAAATCCGGATAAGACGCGTAGCCAGCGTTATCCCCTCGCGTGGTGCTGAGAATGCGTACCACTTCGCCCGGCCGCTCCACCGGCAAGGGCCGAAGTAAAATTGCGTCCGCCAGACTGAACATTGCGGTATTAGCCCCGATGCCTACAGCCAGAGATAGCACGGCCGCAGCTGTGAAACCGGGGTTGGCGGCGAGGATACGGAGTCCGTAGCGGACATCCTGGAGGAAAGTGCGCATGTACAAGGTACGTGACTACCAGGTGAACAGTTCGCGGCGTTCCCGGTGGTATTCGGCCATTTTCGTGTTGGCGTTAGCGATGGTTTCGACTGCGGCGGCGATTCGTTCCAGGTCACGGCCCGGAATTACGACATACATCTCGTCATCGCCCAGCCCGGTGTAAGTGCGGTTGCCAATGCACCCCGCGCTGGCCACCGTGCCCTGCGCGAGCGCCGCGGGAATCGCCATGCAAGTGGGGCGACCGAGCATGGGCAGCTGCGCCGCCACACCCGCACGCATAGACGCCTCTTCGAGCAGCATCACGGAAGCTGGCCGGCCCGCAAACAGCACAACGTCGGGATCCACGGGGGCGTCTGCCAATGGAGCATAAACGATTGTTGCGGGCGCGTTGGGCAGGCGGAAGACGCCAGGGATATCCTCCATCTTGATGTAACCAACCTCAGTCATCAACCCAAGGGCCTGTTGCAACTCGGCCGCGCGATGCTCCGGCAGCGGGACATTGTGGGTATAGCTCCCGACCGGGCAATTGAAGTGATCGGAGGGTACGGTGTAAAACGTCCGCCCTTCGGCGGCTATTCGCCAAAAACTGCATCCCGACGGCACTACGCCGCTGAACTTCGCCACACCGGTCGGCAGGCTTACGCAGAACGCCACGGCCACCGGTCTTCGCTGCAGGCGTAATGCAGCGGCCAGCCGGTCTTCAAGCTGTCTACAGGCTACCATGCTCATCCAAGTATAGTGGGGCAGATTAGGTTGGCGTTTCAGTTCGGCAGGCTGGTCTACGCAATGTATTGTCGTAGATATCGCGCGCTCTGCCTGAGCGATGCCTTGCGCCTCTCGAGCGACCCTTCGTAGGCGCGATCCTCCACTTCCACACATACAGGGCCGTCGTAGCCTGTGTCGGAGAGCACGGAGAAGAAGCGGCTCCAGTTGACGTCGCCAAGGCCGGGGATTTTGGGTGTATGGAAATCGTTGGGATGGGCCATGATGCCGACTTCGTTGAGCCGGTCCTGATCGAGACGCACGTCTTTGGCGTGAACGTGGAACAGGCGGTCGCGGAATTCACGCAGGGGCTTGAGGTAATTCATGCGCTGCCAGATGAAGTGCGAGGGGTCGAAATTCAAGCCGAAGTTCTTGTTGGGGATGTCCTCGAAAGCGCGACGCCAGATGCGGGGCGAGGTCATGAGATTCTTGCCACCAGGCCACTCGTCCTTGGTGAACGCCATGGGGCAGTTCTCGATGCCGATCTTGATGCCATGATCCTCGGCGAACTGGATGAGGGGCCGCCATGTCTCCAGAAAGCGCGGCCAGTTGTCGTCGACGGATTTGGTCCAGTCGCGGCCTATGAAGGTGTTTACCACGCCGACACCCAGGAGCTTGGCTGCCTGGATGACGTGGCGGAGGTGATCGACGTAGACGCGCGCTTCGGCCGGGTCAGGCGCGAGAGGGTTGGGATAGTAGCCCAGGCCGCTGATAGCGACGCCGGCCTTCTTCGTGGTTTCGTGGACGCGCCGGGCGTCATCGGCGGTGAAGCCAACCACATCGACATGCGTGACGCCCGCGTACCTGCGTTCGGCTTTGCCTTTGGGCCAGCACATCAGCTCGACGCAGTCATAGCCGTTAGCGGCAGCGAAGGTGGCCACTTCGTTGAGGTTCAAATCCGGCAAGATGGCGCTTACGAACCCGAGTTTCATCATCGGGAACAGTATGCCACAGGGGTTGGGGCGCCCGGTTGGCCTGTCTAAAGGTTCATGCGGAGCCGGTCGATGTTTCCTCTGTGAAGGTGTTGCTGGCGACAATACTCTGTTTGGCTTTGGCCCCGGGTTTTGTGCGCGCGGGAGACAAGGCGCCGGACCCGCAGGATGTTTCCAATCTGGATCTGGAACAGTTGATGCAGATCAAGGTGGAGGCAGCGTCGATGCACGAGCAGAGTCTCGAAGATGCTCCCGCGAGCGTGACGATCATTACTCAGGATGAGATTCGGCGGTATGGATACCGTACTCTCGGCGAAGCTCTGAGCTCTGCTCGGGGAGTCTACACCGCCTCCGACCGGAGCTTCAGTTACGGGGGCGTGCGTGGCTTTTCGCTTCCGGGCGACTTTGGGGCGGTTCCTGATCATGGTGAACGGTCACAACATGGCCGACAATGTTCTGGGCGAATCCAGCCGGTTTGGGAAGGATTTTCCGCTGGATATGGCCTTGGTCAGACGGATTGAGATTATCCGCGGGCCCTCATCCGCATTGTACGGAGCCAGTGGCATCTTCCTTACGATCAACGTGGTGACTTTCTTTCCCGAGGAACTGAACACCGAGGTCAGGACCGAAGCGGGCAGTTTGGGCGAGAAAAAGCTTCAGGCCATGACTTCCATCGCACTGGGCCACGGGGCCACGCTGTTGCTTTCGGGCTCGCTGTTCAATGACGCCGGCCAGCACTCCATCTATTTCCCCGAGGCCAATTCTCCGGCAACTAATTACGGCCGGGCCATCAACATGAATGGGGAGAAGGGATACCATCTGTTTGGGGACTTTGTCTGGCACAGCTGGAACGTCACTGCGCTATTCGGCACGCGAGATGAAATCCAACCCGTCTCCTTCGGGCCCACGATTTTCAACGACCGCGGCACCAGGGTGGAAGACAGTCGCAATTTTATTGACGCTACCTACACCCACGACTTCGACTCGTCCCGGAGCCTGCAGTGGCGAATTGATTACGACAGTTATCGCTTTGAGGGCATTTACCATTTCCCACCTGAGAACAGTGCCGGCTTCATTGAGGATAACCGGGACTCCTTTCACGGAGATTGGGTTGGAAGCCAACTCACTTACCGCTTCCCGGTTCGTCACTTCGGCTCGCTCACTGTGGGGACCTCTGCAAAGTTCGATTTACGCGCGCTCATGCAGAACTTCGACCTCCAGCCGGTATATCGGCAATTCCTCAAGGTCGACAAACGGGATGAGCAATTTGCCGTTTTTGCGCAGGATGAATGGGGCTTGACGCGAAAATGGAGACTAAACCTGGGAGCGCGGTTGGATTACTCGGCATTACGGGCCAACTCCTTCTCGCCGCGTGCTGCGCTGATCTACCAGCCTTCCACGAAGGTCTCCTACAAGCTCTTATATGGCCACGCGTTCCGCAATCCCAGCGTTTTTGAGTTGTTCTATGATGTCGGGTTTTCGAACCTGGCCAACCCTGCGGCAAGCCCCGAAGAAGCCAACACCTTTGAGTTTGTAGTCGAGCGCAAATTGACCCACAAGGTCAATGCGCTGCTGTCGGTTTACCACTATGGCCTTAGCGGTCTGCTGGTGGGGGTATATACACCGTCCGGCTTGCTCCAATACCAGAATACCGACAACGTACGTGCCTCCGGCGTCGAAGTGGAACTTAACGGACATCCGCTGCATTGGTTAGAGATATCGACCAGCATGGCTGTGCAACGCGCTATTTATTCCTCGCACGACTACCCGCTGGCCAATTCTCCCGGCCAGATTGGCAAACTTCGCTTTTCCGTACCCCTGTTTGCGAACCGCTTCTCGCTGGCCAGCGACATGCAGTACATGGGATCGCGGCAAACGTTGGACGGTGTCTCGGCGCCGCCGGTGTTCCTTCACGACATTACGATCAGCGCGAAGCGTCTGCCAGGCAATATGGAACTGCAAGCAGGAGTGCGTGACTTATGGGGCGCCAGGTACTCCGACCCCATCGCGCTTTATGAAAAATACGATACGATGCCACAGCCAGCAAGATCGGCGTTCATCACACTGGCTTGGCGCAAGCCGGATTAGAAGCCTATCGCAGGGTTTCGTTAACAAGACAAGAACCGCTCCCTGCCGGTCACGGCTTCCATGAGAAGGCCACTCCGTGTCAAGGGTTAATTTGGTCGTGTCACCTATACGGTTGATCGCCGACCAAAGGGAGGCGCGATCCCTCTCCATTTACCTTCCTTCTAGGGAAGGTTTTTTGACCGTACGTCCTATACAGCCCATCGCCGACCAACGGGAGGCCGATTCCGGTTCCTCCCTGTATTTACCCCCGCCGCAATCGCCCTGCTTCCATTCGCACTCTGGTTGGAGCGGTTGACTCCGGTGCCTATTGGCGTCCTTCATGATAACGGGTGCTGCCATCTCGCAATCGAACTGACGCATCTCTGTTTCCAGAAGCGGTCGTTCCACCGTGACCTCGCAGTCACCCGAACTCGGCATGGGGTCTCCTGTCCCACAACTAAGCTGCTCTGCCCGTCCGTGGTTTCGCCTGGCTGTTGCGCAGCGGTTCATATACTTCGGCCGTCACCCACAACCGGTGCAGCAAAATCCCCAGCTTCCGCGCCACCGCTACAATCGCGCGCTTCTTCGCATTCTTGCCGCCGCGCGCCGCCAGCTTCAGTCCCCACCGTTTCAGATCCGTGTCCGGGCCACGACGACCGAGAATGCCATGCGCTCCTTGCACCAGCATCTTGCGCAAGTAAATGTCGCCCTCCTTGGTGATGCGCAACTGCGGCTGGCTTTCGCCCGAATCGCTGCGCTTGGGCCGTAACCCTACATAGCAACCCACGTCCCGGCTCTTCTGGAATCGTTCGCGGTCTTCCACCGTCAACACGAATGTCAGAGCGATCAAGGTTCCTACTCCACACACCTGCTTCAGGAGTGCGGTTTCCGGATACTCGCTCCGGGCGATCTGCTCGATGGTCGCGTCACTTTCTTGGATCTTCTCGGTCAACGATTCCACCATTTCCAGCAGCGGCTGGAGCGTTTTCAGCAGCGACTGCGGCAACCCTTCCCCCCGCTCCACACCCATTTGGTCGGTGTCGCAGTTCGGCAATCGCTCGCCCACCGACTTCGCCAGCCCGCGGGCCGTGTTACCAGGCCGGTGCGCGTTTCCACCAGCGCGGCGCGTACGCGAATGCTCATCAGGTGCGCTTGCGCTTTCTCGCTGCGGTGCCGAATGGGCCGTAACAGCTGCGGATCCACGCGCGCCAGCCGCGCCAGCGTCTGTGCATCCAACCGATCATCCTTGCGGCTGCTGGCGCTGATCAACTGTACTTGTCTGGCATTGGCCACGATCACCTCGTGCCCCATGCCCCCCAACAACCGGCTCACCCATGGCGAATGCGGCATCGCTTGCGGGCACCGAACACCCGTAGCATCCCTTTCTTCGTTGTCGCCACGCTCTGTTCCTGAATCACTTCCCCGTCGCCGTTCAACACACAATAGCGGCTCGTCTTGTCCCCCAGGTCCATACCGATCGTCATCTCTTGCCGGCGGGCTTTGGTGCCCCGCCTCGGACTCTGCGGACAAGTGCTATTCTTCTTCATGGCCGGTTCTCCTTTGCACTTCGAGTGCGTATCCATTGGGAGCTTACCGCATCCCGCTGGGAGCCGGCCTTCTCATTCCATCTCGCAACACCGTTATACTAGCTAGCCGGTAGAGCGGGCTTTGCTGAGCCGCGCCCGGAAGGAAGCGGTACTAACGTTCTGATCGCGACAGGCTACCACAGAGGCCTTCAATAGCCTGGAACAACCGCCCCGGCGGGCGTGGCTTCAAGAGGCATCCCCAGCCGCCGGCGGCACTCATCCAGCATCGTGGCGGTGCGGGTTGCGCCAACGCGCGACACTCCGATCTCCCTCACCCGCAGCAGACCGTCCAAATCGCGGACGCCGCCTGCGGCTTTCACCTGGACGTGCGCCGGTGCGTGTTTTCGCATTAACTGCAAATCTTCCAACGTGGCGCCGCCCGTGCCGTAGCCGGTTGAGGTTTTGACCCAGTCGGCGTTCAGATTGCCGCAAATCTCACAGAGCCGGATCTTGTGCTCGTCGTTCAGATAACAATTCTCGAAGATCACTTTGACCTTCTTGCCGGCCTCATGCACGCCTTCGATCACGGCGCCGACGTCGCCGCGGACATAGTCCCAATCCCCGCTCAATACCTTGCTGATGTTGACCACCATGTCCAACTCCTCGCCTCCGTCGGCGAGCGCCCAGCGTGCTTCCGCTACTTTGACGGCGGTGGTGTGCCCGCCGTGCGGGAAGCCAATGGTGGTGCTAGCCTTCACCGAACTGCCCGCGAGCGACTCCGCGCAGCGTTTTAAGTAATACGGCAGGATGCACACACTGGCGACGTTGTAGGCGAGCGCGAGTTGAATGCCCTGGTCGAGGTCGTCACGCGTCAGCGTGGGATTCAGCAGTGAATGGTCGATCATTTTCGCAATGTCCGGGTAAGTGTAATCCATGGTTGGTGTCTCCCCTTCAGTCTGTCTCAACCGGCCTGGCCGCCAGTGTCCGAGGTGCCGCGGCTGGCCCACGCTGCCTTGATGAAATCGCGGTTCATGTGCGCGATGACTTCGAGTTTGATCTCTTTAGGACAAACCGCTTCGCACTCCCCAATGTTGGTGCAGCTTCCAAAGCCTTCGGCCGCCGCCTGGGCCACCATGCGCATGGCGCGATCGTAACGCTCGGGCTGTCCCTGTGGTAGAGCGCCCAGGTGAGTGATCTTGGCAGCGGTAAAGAGGGAGGCGGAGGCATTCGGGCACGCGGCTACGCACGCGCCGCAGCCAATGCAAGCTGCCGCATCCATGGCGATATCCGCATTCTGCTTGGGCACGAGGATGGCGTTTCCGTCCGGTGCACTGCCTGCGGGCACGGAAATGTAGCCGCCAGCCGCGATCACGCGGTCGAATGCGCTACGGTCCACAATCAGGTCTCTGATCACTGGAAATGCGCGCGCGCGCCAGGGCTCGAGGTAGAGCACATCGCCATCTTTGAACTTGCGCATGTGGAGCTGGCAGACGGTAGTGCCGCGCCGCGGCCCGTGGGCCACGCCATTGATCACGAAGCCGCACATGCCGCAAATGCCTTCGCGGCAGTCGCTGTCAAACGCGATGGGGTCTTCGCCCTTCACCGTCAATTCTTCATTGACCACGTCCAGCATTTCCAGAAATGACATGTCCGGATTCACATTCCGGGCTTCATACTGAATCATTCGGCCGGGCGCCGCCGCGCTCTTTTGCCGCCAGACATGCAGCGTAAGGCGCATCTACTTGTAACTCCGTTGCGAAGGATGCACGTACTCGAACTCCAGCGGTTCCTTGTGCAGCACCGGCGGCCGGTCGAGGCCCTGAAACTCCCAGGCGGCGGCGTACGAGTAATGTTCGTCATCCCGCTGCGCTTCACCGTCGGGCGTCTGGTACTCCTCGCGGAAATGGCCGCCGCAAGACTCATTGCGGTGGAGCGCGTCAATACACATTAGTTCGGCCAACTCCAGGAAATCGGAGACGCGCCCGGCGTGCTCGAGCGCCTGGTTCAGTTCCTTGTCGCTGCCCAGCACATCCACGTTGACCCAAAATTCTTCGCGCAGCTCGCGAATCTTGCCCGCCGCGATTTGCAGGCCTTTCGCCGTGCGCGACATGCCGCAATAGTCCCACAGCACCTTTCCCAGCTCGCGATGAAAAGAGGTGACCGTGCGTTTGCCTTTGATGGCGAGCAATTGTGTGGTCACGGCCGCGACTTCGGCTTCTTCGCGCTTGAACTCGGCGTAATCGGCCTGGACCTTTTCGAGTTTGGTGCTCGCCAGATAATTGCCGATGGTATAGGGCAGGATAAAGTATCCGTCGGCCAGGCCCTGCATCAGCGCGCTGGCGCCCAGACGGTTGGCGCCATGATCGGAAAAATTCGCTTCACCCGTGACAAACAGACCCGGAATTGTGCTCATCAACTGGTAGTCGACCCACAGCCCGCCCATGGTGTAGTGGATCGCCGGGTAAATGCGCATAGGAACTTTGTACGGATCCTCGCCGGTGATGCGCTCATACATGTCGAACAGATTGCCGTATCGCTCGCGAATGCCGTTGACGCCCAGACGCTGGATGGCGTCCGAAAAATCCAGGTACACGCCCAGGCCCGTTTCGCCGACGCCGCGCCCTTCATCGCAAACGGCTTTGGCATTGCGCGAGGCGACGTCGCGTGGCACCAGATTGCCAAAACTCGGATAACGCCGCTCCAGGTAGTAATCGCGATCTTCCTCGGGGATTTGATCGGGCGGCCGCTTGTCGCCGCGCTTTTTCGGAACCCAGATGCGGCCATCATTGCGCAGCGATTCGCTCATCAGCGTAAGTTTCGATTGATATTCACCGGAGACCGGAATGCAGGTGGGGTGGATTTGAGTAAAACACGGATTGGCAAACGCCGCGCCGTGCTTGTAGGCACGCCAGATGGCCGTGCAGTTGGAACCGCGCGCGTTGGTGGAGAGATTGTAGACGTTGCCGTATCCGCCCGTGGCCAGCACCACCGCGTCGGCCGCGTGCGATTCAATTTTTCCGGTGATCAGATTGCGCGTCACGATGCCGCATGCCCTGCCATCGATAACGACCAGGTTCAGCATCTCACTTCGCGGAAACATTCTGACTTTGCCCGCTCCCACCTGGCGCTCTAGCGCCTGATAGGCTCCCAGCAGCAACTGTTGCCCGGTCTGCCCGCGCGCGTAAAAGGTACGTGAGACCTGCGCTCCGCCGAAGGAGCGGTTCGCCAGAGTCCCCCCATACTCGCGCGCAAAGGGAACGCCCTGCGCCACGCATTGGTCGATGATATTGACGCTGATTTGCGCGAGCCGGTAAACGTTCGCTTCGCGTGAGCGGAAATCACCGCCTTTTACAGTGTCGTAGAACAAACGGAAGATGCTGTCGCCATCGTTCTGATAGTTCTTGGCCGCATTGATGCCGCCCTGGGCAGCGATAGAGTGCGCGCGGCGCGGGCTGTCCTGAAAACAGAAGCACTGGATGTTGTAACCCAGTTCGCCGAGCGTTGCAGCGGCCGAGGCTCCTGCCAGCCCCGAGCCGACCACGATGATGTTGTACTTCCGCTTGTTCGCCGGGTTGACCAGTTTCATCTCGAATCTGGATCTGTCCCAGGCGCTTTCAATCGGCCCAGAAGGGACGTTGGAGTTGAGTTCCATTAGAGGTTCGCGCCCACCAGGCCCGTCAGGACGGCAATCGGAATGGAAATGAAACCGGCCGCCATCAGGATCGCGACCCAGGCCGCCGCGCGTTTGATCATCGGAGAGTAGCGTGGATGGCTGAAGCCTACGGTCTGGAAAATGCTCCACAGTCCGTGATAGAGGTGCATGCCCAGCAGGATCATCCCCACGATGTAGAACGCGGACACCGGAAGACGGCGGAAGCTGTACACCAGGTTCTCGTACGCGCGCAGCTCGCGGAACTGTGCGGCGCCAGCCACGCCCGTTGTGAGGTCCAGAATGTGATAGACGACGAACGCGGCAATCATCGCACCGCTCCAGATCATTGAGCGCGATGCCAGGCTCGATTCGATCGCTTCCTTCTTCACGTAGCCGGTGGGCCGGGCATCCAGTTTGAGTTTTTGGAGCTGGAGTGACGCCGTAATGTGCAGGACCACACAAGCCACCAGCAGCGCGCGGACTCCCCACAGCAGCACGGGCATGGAATGGAGAAATGTCGCGTACCTGTCCATCTGCTCAGCGCCGAGATAGACCTGCATGTTCCCGGCGAGGTGTCCCACCAGATAGCCGAACAGGACCACGCCCGTGACGGCCATTACGGCTTTCTTTCCGATGGATGCCTGGTAGAACCGGATCGCTTTGTGCAGATGGCTGTCAATCGCGATTGAGCTCATTTCGAAGTCCTCAAAATGCCGAGCAAGGATCGAGCGCATCACGCGCTCGGGAAATTTATTTGTTCACGCTGAAATTCCAGTATACAATCCGCGCTCATTCGCGCGCATTCAGGGCTCTCCTATAATAGTTGTAATGTCTTCTCCAGCTGCGGAAATCGCTCCGCCCGAAGTGATCTCGAAATACGAGCCGGTCATCGGCCTGGAAGTTCACGTGCAACTGGCAACGGCGAGCAAGATCTTCTGCGGTTGCCCCAACGGTTTTGGAGCGGCGCCAAACACCAATGTCTGTGCGGTGTGCTTGGGCCTTCCAGGGGCGCTTCCCGTGTTGAGTCGCGAAGCGGTCGAGATGGCCATACGCGCCGGGATCGCCCTCAACTGCACCATTCGCCCGGTGTCGCGTTTAGCACGCAAAAACTACTTCTATCCGGACCTGCCCAAGGGTTATCAGATCTCTCAATACGATGAGCCTCTGGCCGAGCATGGCTGGGTGGACGTCTCGGTGAATGATAAGCAGCGGCGCATCGGGATCACGCGTGTCCATATGGAAGATGACGCCGGCAAGAGCGTCCACGAAGGCTTCAGCGACTCCGACCGTTATTCCTACGTAGATCTCAATCGCTGCGGCACGCCGTTGATTGAAATCGTCACCGAGCCGGACATGCGGAGCTCAGACGAAGCCTACGCGTTTCTGACCGAGCTGAAACAAGTGCTGCAGTTCGTCGAAGTGTCGGCCTGCGACATGGAGAAAGGCCAGCTACGCTGCGACGCAAATGTTTCGGTGCGGTTGAAAGGTGCGGAGAAGTTCGGGACCAAAGCCGAAGTCAAGAACCTGAACTCATTCCGGTTTTTGAAGATGGCGCTGGATTACGAGATTGCCCGGCAGGTTTCGGTGCTCGAAGCCGGCGGCCGAATCGAACAGGAAACCAGGCTTTATAACGTCTCGACCGGTGAAACCGCGGGAATGCGCAGCAAGGAACACGCGCACGACTACCGTTATTTTCCCGAACCGGACCTGGTGCCGCTGCGGGTCAGCGAAGAGTGGCGGGAGCGAGTGCGCGCTCAGATGCCGGAGCTTCCGGCCAGGAAGCGGGAGCGGTTCATGGCCGACTACAAGCTTCCGGAGTACGACGCGAACTGGCTGACAGCTGACCGCGCGGTAAGCGAATATTTTGAAGGCACCGCTGCCGCTGGCGGGCGACCCGAAGGCTGCGGCTAACTGGATCATGGGGGACCTGGCTGCGGCGCTGAAGTCAGCGGGCAAGACGATCGGCGAATCGCCCGTCACCGCCGCTCATCTTGGTGAGCTCATTCAATTGAAAGGAAAGGGCGATATTACCGGCAAACAGGCTAAAGAAGTTTTTGCCAAGATGTTTGCAACCGGTGACGCTCCCGCGGGCATCGTCGAGCGCGAGGGAATGAAGTCAGTCCACGACACGGGTGAACTGGAGAAGATCATCGATGAAGTAATCGCCGCCAACCCCAAGCAGGTGGAACAATATCGCGGCGGGAAGAGCACGGTGCTGGGCTTCTTCGTGGGCCAGGTGATGAAAGTTTCGCGTGGCCAGGCGAATCCGGCGACTGTGAACGATCTGCTCAGGAAGAAATTAGGGTCGTGAGTCAGAAGATCGCCGCTGGTGGCCGCGAATTAACGCGAATACACGCGAATGGAGCGACGCATACGCTGGTTTCGTTATACGCTGTTAATTTGCCTCTGATCCGGTTATCCAAGGGAGACTCTCATTGTGAAATGGTTTGATTATGCCGCGCCTGTGTCTGTGGCCGAGGCCGTCGGGTTGTTGACGGCGCATCCCAGCGCGCGGTTGCTCGCCGGTGGCACGGACTTGCTGGTGCAACTCCGCGCCGGCCGCAAGGAAACGGACCTCGTAGTGGATGCCAAGCGCATCCCCGAATTGAATGCCCTGCATTACGATCCGGCTCACGGTCTGACTTTGGGTTCCGCGGTCCCGTGCTATCGCATATACAGAGATAAGACGGTTGCCCGCGCCTATCCATCACTCGTCGAGGTGGCTTCGCTGATCGGCGGCACGCAGATTCAAGGCCGCGCATCTATCGGCGGTAATCTTTGCAACGCCGCGCCCAGCGCCGATTCGATTCCTCTGCTGATCGCGCTCGGCGCAACTTGCCGCGTCGCTGGGCCGCTGGGTTCGCGTGACGTGGCCGTAGAAGATTTTTGCGTTGCGCCGGGCCGAACAGTGCTTCAACCCGGCGAACTCCTGGTGTCACTGCACCTGCCGGCACCCGCGCCTCATTCCGGCGCACGATACCTGCGCTTCATTCCAAGAAACGAGATGGATATTGCGGTGGCCGGCGTGGGCGTTGAAGTGGTCCTTGAAAATGGAAGGTTCCGCTCGGCGCGTGTTGCGTTGGCGGCGGTCGCACCGACGCCGCTCTACGTACGCGAAGCGGGCGAAGCGCTCGCCGGCAGTCCTGTCGATGACGCCAGCATCGCCGCAGCCGCAGAAATCGCGCGCAAGAGCGCGAGGCCAATTACAGACATGCGCGGCACGTCCGACTATCGCAGCCATCTGTGCGCAGTTCTCACGCGCCGCGCGCTCGAAGCCGCGGTGGAAAGAGCCAGGGAGAGGAATTAGCTATGCACACCAAAGTTCGTGTCCAATCCACCATCAACGGAGAGCCGCAGGAATTTCTGTGCGAGCCGCGCCAGAGCCTACTCGAGTGCCTGCGCGACATTCTCGGCCTGACCGGTAGCAAGGAGGGCTGCAACGATGGCAACTGCGGCGCCTGCACGGTCATATTAGACGGCCGCGTCGTGACCTCGTGCCTGGTATTGGGCGTTGAGGCCGAGGGTTGCCAGATCACTACCGTGGAAGGCATGGCCAAGGGTAACGAGCTGCACCCGCTGCAACGGGCATTCCTGGAGAACGCCGCGCTGCAGTGCGGTATCTGCACGCCGGGCTTCCTGGTGGCCGCGAAGGCGCTGCTCGATCAGCAGCCCAATCCGAGCGAAGACGAGATTCGTTTGTGGCTGGCCAACAATCTTTGCCGCTGTACCGGGTATGACAAGATCATCCGCGCCGTGAAGCAGACGGCTGAACAGATGCAGGAGGTGAATGTATGAAAGCTCAGGAGTATACCGTCATCGGCACGCGCCCCGTCCGGCACGATGGCGTGGACAAAGTGACCGGGCGCGCCCAGTATGGCGCAGATTTCCAGATGGCCGGATTGCTATACGGGCACGTCCTGCGCAGCCCGCACGCACACGCCCGCATTCGAGGCATCGACACCAGTAAGGCCGAGAAATTCCCCGGAGTGAAGGCCGTTGTGACCGCCGATGACTTCCCGCAGGTGGCGGAGCGCATTGTCGATCTGGGCGAGGGCGACACACCGCTAAGCTACGCGCGCGGAAACGTTCTGGCTAAAGGAAAGACGCTCTACAAGGGACACGCCGTCGCCGCCGTTGCCGCCACCAGCGTGCACGTGGCCGAAGAAGCCGCGGGATTGATTGAAGTTGATTACGAAATTCTGCCTTGTGTCCTGACGGCCCCGGAAGCGATGCAGGATAGCGCGCCGATTCTTCACGACGACCTCAAGACTAAGGAATTCGGTGAACAGACTGGCCGCGTCAGCAATGTTTCCGAGCACTTCCGGCACGTGATGGGCGATGCCGAAGCAGGCTTTGCGCAGGCCGATGTCGTCCTAGAGCGCGAGTTCCACACGGCAACGGTCCACCAGGGTTACATCGAACCGCACAACGCCACGGCGTTATGGAATAACGACGGCCGCATTCTGGTCTGGTGCAGCACGCAGGGCGCGTTCGTGGTGCGCGACGTAACGGCCTGCATTCTGGACGTTCCGGTATCGCGCGTTAAAGTCACGCCAATGGAAATCGGCGGCGGGTTCGGTGGCAAGATCCCGGTTTATCTGGAGCCGGTGGCCGCGCTGCTCTCGAAGAAAACCGGCAAACCGGTGAAGATCGTGATGTCGCGCAAGGACGTTTTCGAGGGCTCAGGGCCCACGCCGGGCTCTTACATCAAGGTGAAGATCGGCGCGCGCAAGGACGGACGGATCACCGCCGCCCAAGCCTACCTGGCCTACGAAGCTGGCGCGTATCCGGGCGCGATGGTCGGTCCCGGTGCGATGTGCGTGTTTGCTGCTTACGATATTCCCAACGTGGTCATCGACGGCTTCGATGTGGTAGTGAATAAGCCGAGCACCGCCGCATACCGCGCCCCGGGCGCAACCAATGCCGCCTTCGCCACTGAGTCTGTTATCGACGAGATCGCGGAAAAGCTGGGAATGGACCCTCTCGATTTCCGGCTGAAGAATGCCGCCAAAGAGGGAACCAGGCGCGCCGATGGGCCGAAGTACCGCCGCGTGGGCTGCGTGGAGGTGATCGAGACCTTGAAGAACCACCCGCACTATTCGGCGCCGCTAGGCGGACCTCATCGCGGGAGAGGCGTGGCCATCGGCTTTTGGTTTAACGTCGGCCTGCCCTCGAGTTGCACCATCAGCGTGAACGCCGACGGAACGGTGAATCTTGTCGAAGGCTCCACAGATATCGGCGGAACGCGCACCTCGATAGCCATGCAAGCTGCGGAAGTTCTGGGAATTACTGCCGAAGCCGTGCGTCCGACCGTCGTAGATACGGACTCCGTGGGATTCACCGCGGTGACGGGCGGCAGCCGCACGACTTTCGCAACAGGATGGGCCGCCTATGAGGCAGCTCAAGACATTTTGCGCCAGATGAAGGAGCGTGCCGCCAAAATATGGGAGACCGATGCGGCATCCGTCGTGGTGGAACGAGGCGTGTTTCGCTCGGGCGACAAGTCCATGACGTTTGGGGAACTAGCGGGGCGTCTCGATCAAACAGGCGGGCCAGTGGTCGGCCGAGGCGCAGTGAATCCGCGCGGCGTGGGCGGATCGTTCTCCGGCTGCATTGCGGATGTCGAGGTCGATCCGGAAACCGGCAAAGTGAGCGTACTGCGATTCACATCGGTGCAGGATGCCGGGAAAGCCATTCATCCTAGCTATGTCGAAGGACAAATGCAGGGCGGCAGCGTGCAGGGAATCGGCTGGGCGCTCAACGAAGAATATTACATGAGTGACGCAGGTTCGATGATGAACTCCAGCCTGCTCGATTACCGCATGCCCACGGCGCTCGATTTGCCGATGATCGATACCGCGATTGTCGAAGTGCCAAACCCGGGTCACCCGTTTGGCGCGCGCGGAGTGGGGGAGGCCAATATCGTGCCGCCGCCCGGTGCCATCGCCAACGCCATTTATCGCGCGGCCGGAGTACGTATGAACCGGCTGCCCATGAACCCACCGGCCATCATGCAGGCGATTTGGAGCCAACGGGACTAAGCTTGCCAACGGTTTATATCCCGACGCTGCTGCGGACGCTCACCGGCGGAAAAGCGAGCGTCGAGGTGGAGGGAGGTACTGTGCGGCAGCTAATCGACAATCTCGATCGGGCTTGGCCTGGAGTGCGTGAGCGATTGTTGGAGGAGGGCAAGTTACGTCCCAACATTTCTGTCGCAGTGGATGGCGAGGTCACCCCGATGGGACTGATCGAGGCGGTCGGACCGGCAAGCGAAGTGCATTTCATTGCCGCGATCAAGGGCGGCTCTCACCCGCGTTTATCTTTTCTAAAGACTGGTGAAATCTCTTAGTGCCCGCCTGAAATCTACATGGAACTGATCCGGACCTTGCTCGACCGGCAAGGCATTGTTAACCCGCCCGTGCTGCCCGAACCTTTGCGCAGGCTTTACGGCGGTGATCTTCACTTTCCCTCCTCCGGAGACGGGCGGCCTCACGTCCTTGGGAACTTCGTGAGCACGTTGGACGGCGTGGTCAGCTTTGCAACGCCCGGAAAAGCGGGGGGTGGCGATGTCAGCGGGCTCGATGCCGGCGATCGCTTCATCATGGGGTTGCTGCGGTCGTCGGCCGACGCGGTGATGGTTGGCGCTGCCACTCTGGACGAGGTGAGCCAATCGCATCTGTTTGCCGCCGAGAACATTTACCGGTCCGCCAGCGACGCGTATGCGCATTACCGCAGCGAGATCCTGCATAAGCCACGGTATCCGTTGACGGTTATCGTCAGCGGTACGGGGAATGTCGACCTCGGAAGGGCCGTCTTCAGGACTCCCGATGTGCGGACGGTAATCTTTACAACGGACGAGGGCAGCGCGCATCTGACCGCTGCGGGCACCGGATCGCTCCCATCAACGGAAGTGCGCGTAATTCAGGAGGGAGGCTCGCGGTTGGCAGCGGGCGCCATGCTGGACCGGCTTTGGCGCGAGTTCGGCGTTGGCCTGTTGCTTCACGAAGGCGGACCGGCCTTGTTCGGCGGCTTTGTAGCGGACGGGCTCGTGGATGAATTCTTTTTGACCGTGGCCCCACAGCTCGCCGGCCGCAGTCCGGAAGGCCGGCGCCCAGGCATGATTGCCGGAGTGGAATTCCAGCCGGAGACAGCGCCCTGGCTCGATCTCCTCAGCGTGAAAGTCTGCGCAGATCACCTCTATCTGCGCTATCGGAAACGCGGCTCGCAGGTGTGATTTTGGCATTGCTGCCCGTTTGTTACACTAGTGGCCTGTCGCACCCAGAACGTTTACCGCCTCCTTCGGTCGCGGCTCGGCAAATCAGTGCGACTGGCCACTGCGTGCTCTTCCACGAGGTCTCTTGGGTCAAATTCCACGGGTTGCGTTTTTCACGGATGCATTTTACGAGGCGAACGGAGTTGGCACTCTCAGCCGGGAATTCGAAGGCTACGCCAGCCGCCGCCAGTTTCCCTGTTTCAGCGTGCACGCGGGACCAGCCACCGGGATAAGAGTTGAAGGTTCCATCACTACACTCGAGCTCAAGCGGGGCCCTCTCGCGTTTCCACTCGACCGCGAGTTGCGCTGCGATCCCTTTCTGACGCGATACAGAGACCTCACGCTGAACGAGCTGGCTTCGTTTGAAGCAGACGTCGTTCATATAACCGGACCCGGAGACGTGGGGATTTTGGGAGCCTGGGTGGCTCATGATCTGCGCATCCCCCTGGTAGCTTCTTGGCACACGAACCTCCAGCAATACGCAGAGAAACGCTTATACCGGTCGCTCCACCGGCTTTCGACAGATCTGCGCCGGAAGATCAGCGCTGCCGCCGGGCGCCGATCCATGGATGCGCTGATGCGTTTCTACAGTTTGGCCCGCTTGCTGATGGCGCCCAACCAGGCGACCGTTGATTTGCTCGAACAGCGTACCGGAAAGCCCGCCGTGCTCATGGGCCACGGTGTCGACGTCGAACTGTTCCATCCCGCTCAGCGCGCAGGCGCCGATCACACATTCACGCTGGGCTATGTGGGACGGATCACTCCGGAGAAAAACGTTCGTGCATTGTTAGATATCGAGCATGCTCTTTTGAGCCTCGGCCTGCAGAACTTTCGCATGGTTCTGGTGGGCCGTGGAAGCGAAGAGAACTGGCTCAGAGCCAACTTGCAACATGCGGAATTCCTGGGCACGCTGCGAGGACCTGAACTCGCCCGGGCATTCGCGGGGATGGACGTGTTCCTGTTTCCCTCGACCACGGACACCTTTGGCCTGGTGATTCTGGAGGCCATGGCATCAGGAGTGCCGGTGATCGTGGCTCCAGGTGGAGGCCCGCAGCATCAGGTTCGCCCGGGAGAAAACGGCTTCGTTGCAGCCACGCCGGAAGCATTTGCCCAGCACATCCTAGCGCTCAGAAACGATCCGTGTTTGCACTCGCACATGCGAGAAGAAGCGCGCCGCTACGCCTGTACGGCATCATGGGACGCGGTGTTCTCACACGTTTACGGAATGTATGGCAAAGTATTGGCCGGAGGGCTCAACAAACCCAACGGGAAGGATGGCCCGGGCGGGACACCGTAAATCGCACGCGCGTCAGTTCCCACCAACTCGCCGGGAGGTTCAACGTTCGGAATAACAGGTGCAGCTTGCTCTCTGGCAGCCGCCAGTGCGCGGCGCTGGCTCAACCGCTCCTGGACCCAGTAACGGGCTATCCGATAGCCCATCCAGGCCGCTTCCCCTCTCTTCCAGAAAATGTTATCGCGAAGGATGTGGCTGCGAACCGTCAAGGTGGCACGCCTCACACAGCGGACGGCTAGCGGCACGGGGGGAAATTCGGCTGTCCGCGCGGAACTCAAACGGGCTGTTTCGCACGAGTTTAGCGAAACCACGGCAACCCGGGCATCGGTCGTGAGGCTTTTCCGGCCATCAAGGAACGCAAAACCGGTGACCCCGGAACGCCGAACGTAAGATACGGAGTCGACACACCCGGTGAATACCAGGTCACTGACCACTTTGTCTCGCTCCAGGTCCACGTCGTTCTGGATCTCATGCGTGAACCCGAACGTACGCAACGAGAAGGCAACCGCTACATCCTTGGTAGCCGCCGCTGCCCATACGCTCTGGCCCCGAAATGTGCCGGCCCTCTTCCACATTCGCAGATGATCCCGTTTGCCGAAAGTATTTAAAGATTTCTGCCGGCTGATATCAGGCTCAGCGCCGTCCAAAAGCAACGTTCTCATGGGTGCATCCGCGTATCCGTTACCCTCGGCTATCGCGCGGACCATCCGCATCCCGGTTGCCATGGAAATGGATTGCGAGCCGTTCCATCCGGCCGCGCTGAACGCCCGGTCAATGGCGTCCCCTGAACCAAGGAAGACCAGATTTGTCGGATCCGTCGGCACGGGTCTTTTTCTCGTGTATGTCCAGGCGGGCACACCCGCGACGAGGTCTTCGAGGGCCGCCGACTCATCGGGATTCGTCTGCTGTTCCGTGTCCGGGCAGCCCCCGAGTTCCGCGGCCGGAACAGCCTCCTCTAGTTGCAGGGACAACTCGGTTCCCGGACCGTAGGCGATCTCTGGATCTGGAAAACGAAACATCGCCATTTCGACGGCGAATAAAGGAATCAGGAAGAGCGGGTGGTCCTCGATGCCAAAAAACAACCGCGAGCTCATCCGATTAGAAAGAGACGCGGTTGCGCGGATGCCGCGGATGTTACCGTGACGGTCCACGCGCTCGCGAGCGTTTTCCACGCCCAGGAGGCGCACCTTCAGTCCATAACTTTGGCCGTCGGGCAAGTGTAGCTCACGAAACTGCACCTCCATGCTGGCGCTCTCATGGATCAATCCCAGACCAACCTTGTGAACGTGCTGTACCACACCGCTCATGGTTGCCCCAGCAGGAAAACCGCGCGGGCAGGCCGGGGAGACCACCAAAGCCTCAACTGCATCTCCCGTCTTAGAGCTATAGGATGAGAGCGACGTCAGGAGGCGTAGTTCCAGAACCGTGCCGGCGGGAACATCAGCCGCCGCCGGTACCGCCAAGCTCAGGCCGCTTGCCGCGGCCACGGCGCACACCAAAAGCTTCATCTGTCGTGTGGACACGTTAGGCTGCCGGTCGTGGCAGTTAGAATCAGCGTTAAGGTAGGACTCGTCGTTTTCAGCAATAAGGTCTTTGTCATTCTACATTAAGGCAGGCCTCTTTTGTAACACCTTTTGGCTTGTTTTTTCCTTGTTACAGAACGTACAGGCTGAACCAAGAACCGAATATTGCAGAACTTAGGGTGAGAAAAACCTTCGGTGTGGGAATGCGTGGCTGCGTTGGGCTCTCAAGCCTTGGACGGCTGCAGTTGACGAAAGTAATCAATGGTAAGCCGCAGCCCGTCTTCCAGCTTCACGCACGGCCACCAGCCAAGAAGACGTTCCGCCTTCGCGATGTCCGGCTTCCGCTGCTTGGGATCATCTTGCGGCAGCGATTTGTGAATAATCTGTGACTGCGTCTGCGTCAAACGCCGGATGCGCTCGGCGAATTCGAGAATCGTCATCTCCTGCGGATTTCCCAGATTCACCGGATACCTTTCGTCCGATCCCATGAGGCGAAACAGACCGTCCACCAGGTCGGTCACATAACAAAAGCTGCGGGTTTGTGATCCATCGCCGAAAACCGTCATGGGCTCGCCCAGCAACGCCTGATCGAGGAATGCCGGTACCACCCGGCCGTCGTTCAGCTTCATTCGCGGGCCGTACGTATTGAAGATGCGCGCGATGTTGGTGCGCATGTTGTAAGAGCGGTGGTACGCCATAGTCAGCGCTTCGGCGAATCGCTTGCTCTTCGTCGTAACAGGACCTCGGTCCCACCGGATTCACGTTGCCCCAGTACGTCTCGACCTGCGGATGCACAAGCGGATCGCCGTAGCTTTCCGAAGTAGACGTCAACAGAAAGCTGGCATGGTGCGATCTCGCCAGTTCCAGCATCATCACGCGTCCCGGCGGAACCCACGTCCAGCGTTTCGATGGGGTGCTGGAGATAATCCTTCGGACTGGCTGGCGAGGCCATATGCAGCACGGCGTTGATTGCGCCGTCCAGGGAAAAAGGCTGCGTTACGTCCTGCCGGATGAACTGGAATCCGGCTGGCCCGTCAGATGCGCGAGGTTCCGCTCGGCGCCGGTCAGAAAATTGTCGAGGCCCACCACCGTGTGGCCTTCTGCCAGCAGCCGGTCGCACATGTGAGAGCCGATAAAACCGGCGGCTCCAGAAACAATAATTCGCAAAGTGTCGGATCTCCAGTGAAGTTACTCATTGTAGCTAACACACAGCACAACCGGTCACTGGTGTTAGTCTAATCAGTAAGCCTTATGCAGCCCTCGCTTGCGGAAGTGCTGATCCTGACGGCTGCTCATCGTCGCGTCGGCTTAGGCTTTTTTGTTCCGGTTCCGCAAAGTCGTGCACGCCATCCGCGCGGCAAAGCCGGACAAGACCTGGAGCCTCCGGCCGATCGCCCCGCGTTTGGCGCGATTCATTTGGGAAGTATTGCTGCAAGGCAAGGTCATTTTCGACCGGCCGCTTCCGGGAATCGCCCACGCGTTTGTGTTTTGGGGATTTTGCGCGTTTGCGCTCGTGACGATGAATCATCTAGCCGTCGGTTTCGGCCTCATCTTGATCCCGCGGGACAGTCTTGCCGGCAGCGTTTACTTCGGATTTGTCGCGGTGCTTCGCGGTTGCTAGTGGCTGTGTCTCGATCGCGGGGCTTGCAGCCCGGCGGTTTCTGGTGCGGCCCATGTGGTTGGGCAAAGTGTCTGCTGAATCGGGCGTGATCGCGCTACTGATTTTTCTGTCTGATGGCGACTTACCTCGCCACATTCGTGCTGGACGAAGGCTCGGCCACCGGCAAGATCAACTGGTGGCTGCATACACTGACCCTGCTGCTTTTTCTTCCGCTTATTCCCCATACCAAGCATCTGCATCTGGTGCTGAGCCCGGTGACGATCTTCGCCCGGCGCGACGGATTCAGCAAGATTCCGCCGCTCGCGGACGATGAAGATTTCGGCCTCGATACCGGGAAAGGATGTCACCAAACTCATTGCGCTGCAGGCATACACTTGCGTGGAGTGCGGGCGCTGCACGGAATTCTGCCCCGCTTATAACACGGGAAAGATGCTTAACCCAAAGGAAATCATTCTGGGTTTGCGCAGTTATCTGAACGAGGTGGGCGCCCGCTCGGACCAGCCGCTTTTAGGCGAGCACATTTCGAGCGAAGCCGCGTTTCAGTGCACCACGTGTGGCGGCTGCGAGTACGCGTGCCCGGTTGGGATCCAGCACCTGCCCATCATCATCGGCCTGCGCCGCGGCGCGGTGAACACCGGCAAATGGGAAGACGAATACGGGACCAAGCTATTCCTGACGCTCGAGCGTAACGGGCAACTCGCTGGGTTTTGCTTCGAGCGAGCGGCAGAAGTTCATCGAGAAGAACGAGCTGCCGGTTTACGACGGGACGCAGGAGTACTGCCTCTGGCTGGGCTGCATGGGCGCTTACGATCCGCACGGCCGCGAAATCGTTCTGGCGCTGGCGCGCGTCATGCGCCATCTCGGCATCAGTTTCGGCGTGCTGCGAAAAGAAAAATGCACTGGCGACCCCATTCGCCGGCTCGGCAATGACTATCTGTTCTCGCAGCTCGCCGAGCCGAATATTCAGCACCTGCGCGAAAGCGGCGTGAAGAAGATGGTTTCCATCTGCCCGCATTGCGTGCGGACCATTGGCGAGGATTGGAAAGAATTCGGCGCCGATTTCCAAATTGAGCACCATAGCGAGTTGCTCGCCCGGCACACGGACCGGCTTCCCCCAACGGGCGGCGATCGAGAAACGGTTGTGTATCACGATCCGTGCTACCTCGGCCGTTATCGGAATATTTATGACGAGCCGCGCGCCGTGCTCGCGCATTTTGGCGATCAGACCGATCCCCCGCGAGCGCGCGAGCGCTCGTTCTGCTGTGGCGCGGGTGGCGGCCAGATGTTTCTCGGCGAAGAAAAGGGGCAACGGATCAATGTGGCGCGAGCCGAAGAACTCGCGGCCACCGGAGCAGGGACGGTTGGCGTGGCCTGCCCCTTCTGCCAGTCGATGTTTCGAGATGCATTGGCCGCTGTTTCCGAAAAACCGCCGAAACTGCTGGATATCGCTCAGATCGCAGCCGCGGCGATCCGGGATTAGGCCGGGATCTTGGCGCGGAACGCATACCGGAATCCGTTCGCTGCAATTTGCCGCAGTTCGTTTTCTGAGAACCCAAACTCAGCTCGCCGCAATCTCGTACTCGCGCTCGAGCGTAGTACAGAACAGCCCCGGATCATCGGTGTTTAGCACGATGGGCACGCCGGCATCGTAGAGTCGCCTCACGGGATGCGCCTCCAGCGATGCCACTGCCCCCGTGGCTACATTGCTCGAAATACAGATCTCCAGCGGAATGTCACGATCGCGCAGCTGACGCATCAAGTCCGCGATCATCTATCGCGCGGATGCCGTGCCCGATCCGCTCGGCGCCCAGCCGCAACGCTCCCCACACCGATTCCGGCCCCGCCGTCTCGCCGGCATGTGCCGTCAACCGCAATCCCTGGGCACGGGCGAAACGATAAACCTCACGCAAACCACCCGGCAGGACCGCGCTCTTCATCGCCGCCAATCCCGAATGAGACGACGCCCTGGCCCACAAGCCCGGCCGCCAGTTCGGCCACCTGCATGGCATGCTCCGCGCCGAAATGGCGGATCGCGTCGAGATTCCACTGCACCTGGACCGGCGATCGCAGCGCTTCGCTGCTGTACGGCGTCGTAAATCGGGGCGAAATCCTGCTGTTTCCAAAGGACAACGCCGGCCGACAACGTGATCTCCGCGTAACGCACATTTTGCCGAGCCAGAGCCTCAAGAAGCCGCCGCGTAGCCAGCGCGTAGTCCTCAGGCCGAGCTCAGCCGCTCGACGACCCTCTTAAAACAATCCAGAAATCCGGCAAAGTTACAGAATCGGAATCTTTCGCGAATTTCCTCGGCGGAGGCTTCTGGCGCCAGCTCCTGCATGGTTTCCGGGGTGACGGAGCCTTCCAGATGTAAATGCAGTTCCGCCTTTGGAAGTTCGTGGTATAACGACATCCTTGCAATAATATAGGCTCGCATGACTGTTGCGGATATCGAAGCAATTGTGGGCGGCTACCACGGTGACGCGTTCCGCGTGCTCGGCCCGCACATTGCTCAAAGACGCGACGCCCAGCCGTACTGGGAGGTGCGCGCATTTCTGCCGCAAGCAGAATCGGCCGATGTTGTCATCGGACAGGCCACCTTCCCGATGCTCAAGCGGCACAAAGAGGGTTTCTATGTCGCCCGGCTGGAAATGGACCAGCAGCCGTACCGTATCCGCATCCATCTTTACTGGCGGCGGCTTCGAGGAGTTCGACGACCCCTATCGATTCCCTCCGCTGCTCTCCAGCTTCGAGCTTCATCTCCACGGCGAAGGTACCAACTACGAGAGCTACGACGATGCTGGGTGCGCATCTGGTCGAAGTGGAGGGGATTCGCGGCACACGATTCGCGGTGTGGGCGCCCAATGCCGAAGTGATCACGTTAGTCGGCGATTTCAACGACTGGGACACCCGCCGCCATCCTATGCGCTTGCGCGACGGTGGCGTCTGGGAGATATTCCTGCCAGGCGCGGGCGAGGGCTGCGCGTACAAATACAACGTGCGCTCGCGTCTTCGGGCGTACCGGCAGCTCAAAGCCGATCCCTATGCGTTTTTCTGCGAAACGCCACCCAAATCCGCGTCTCTCGTCGTGAACCTCGACAAGTACCAGTGGGCCGATGCCGACTGGATGAGCGGCCGCGGGAGCAAAGACTGGCTGCGTGAACCCATTTCCGTTTACGAAGTGCATCTGGAAAGCTGGATGCGCGGCCCGCGCGGCGAAAGCATGAGCTACCAGGAAATGGCCGAGAGTCTGGTCGACTACGCCAAAGGCATGGGCTACACACACCTGGAAATGTTGCCCATGATGGAGTATCCGTTTTCCGGCTCCTGGGGTTACCAGTTGATTGGGTATTACGCGCCCACCTCGCGGTTCGGATCGCCGGCAGACTTCATGTACCTGGTAGACCGCTGCCACCAGCAGGGAATCGGGATCATCGTGGATTGGGTTCCAGCGCACTTTCCTAAAGACGCGCACGGCCTGGTTTATTTCGACGGCACCGCGCTCTACGAGCACGCCGATCCGCGCAAAGGCGAACATCGCGATTGGGGCACGCTGATCTTCAACTATGGGCGCAATGAAGTGCGCGAGTTTCTCATCTCCAACGCGCTGTTCTGGCTGAAGAAGTACCACATCGATGGCCTGCGCGTGGACGCGGTCGCCTCCATGCTCTACCTCGATTATTCGCGCAAGGAGGGCGAATGGATTCCCAATCAGTACGGCGGCAACGAGAATCTGGAAGCCATAGACTTTATCCGCCGGTTTAATGAACTGGCCCATCAAGTACCCGGCGCGATCACCATCGCCGAGGAATCCACAGCCTTCTCCGGAGTCTCGCGTCCCGTTTACTTGAACGGTCTGGGCTTCACCATGAAATGGAACATGGGCTGGATGCACGACATGCTGGAGTATTTCAGCAAAGAACCGGTCCATCGCAAACATCATCACCACAGCATTACCTTCAGCATGCTGTATGCGTTCACGGAGAATTTCGTGCTGCCGATCTCGCACGACGAAGTGGTCCATGGCAAGGGCTCGCTGTTGAGCAAGATGCCGGGCGATGAGTGGCAGCGCTTCGCGAATGTGCGCGCCTTTCTGGCCTATATGTACACGCACCCGGGAAAGAAGCTGCTGTTCATGGGCTCGGAAATCGGACAATACGAAGAGTGGAACCATGCGTCGGCCATTCCCTGGGAGCTGCTTCAGTTCGACTACCACCGCAAGCTACAGAATTTTGCGCGCGACCTGAACCACTTTTATCGCCAGAACCCCGCGCTGTATGAGGTAGATTTTCACTACTCCGGGTTCGAGTGGATAGACTTTCACGACGTGGAGAACTCTGTGATCGCCTTTCGTGAGACGGGCAACGGACCCCAACGATTTTCTGCTGCTCTGCTGTAATTTCACTCCAGTGGTGCGCAAGGGCTACGATTTCGGTGTGCCGGCCGCAGGGATCTACGATGAGGTCTTCAATACGGACGCAGAATGCTTCGGAGGTGGTAATGTGATCAACGTTGGCGGCATTCAATCCAGACCGGTAGAGCGCCATGGACGGCCGCAGAGTATCACCATCACGCTCCCTCCGCTGGCGCTCGTAGCCTTCCGCCGGCGTGCGTAGGGCCACAGATATCTCATGAACGGAAATCGATTTGATGTTGTCATCGTGGGCGGCGGGCATAACGGGTTGGTCACCGCGGCGTACCTTGCGCGCGCCGGGCGCAGAGTGCTGGTGCTCGAGCGGCGCGAGTTAGTGGGCGGTTGTTCGGTCACAGAGGAAATCTGGCCGGGATACCGCGTTTCGACAGCCGCCTATCTTTCCAGCCTTCTGCAGGACCGCATCGTCCGCGAGCTCGAGTTGGAACGGTTCGGTTATCTGGTGGATCCCAAGGATCCCGCGTTCTTTTCCGTCTTTCCCGACGGGCGCCATTTCTTCATGTGGCAGGACGACCGAAAAACATTGGACGAGATCGCCAAATTCTCCAAGCGCGACGCCGAAACGTATCCCGCGTTCGAGCAATACCTGGAGAAGCTGGCGGTAGTGGTGGAATCGCTGCTGCTGACTACGCCGCCCGAATTCCCTCCGCACGGCTTGGTGGATTTCGTCGATTACCTCAAGCTGGCCGCCCGCATGCGCAAACTCAGACGCACGGAAATTGTAGGGCTGGTGAAGATCTTCACGCAGAGCGCCGCTGATTTTCTGGACGAGTGGTTTGAATCGCCCGAAATCAAGGTCACGCTAGCGACTGATGGCGTGATCGGCGCCAACGGCGGCCCGCGTTCTCCCGGTACCGCATACATCCTGCTCCATCACTGCATGGGTAGCGTCGGCGGCAAGCGCGGCCTGTGGGGATTCGTGCGCGGCGGCATGGGCGCTATCTCGGAATCCATCGCGCAATCGGCCCGCGTCAAGGGCGCGGAGATCCGCGTGAATGCTCCGGTCCAGCGAATTACGGTGAATGGCGGGCGCGTGCGCGGTGTGGTCGCTCGAGAGCGGCGAGGAGATTGAAGCTCCCATCGTGGCTTCCAACCTCGATCCGCATGTGACGTTTTTGAAGTTGATGGGCGAGGGCGATCTCGATCCCGGCTTCCGTAAATCCATCCAGCGCTTTCGCATCGAAGGCACATCGCTCAAAATCAACCTCGCGCTTTCAGGAGTCCCGGATTTCAAGGCATTGCCAGGCGCCGGGCCGCAGCACCGTGCCACGATGCACATCTGTCCCTCCATCGAATACATCGAACGGGCCTGGGATGACGCCAAGTACGGACGCCCTTCCGAAAGGCCGCTACTCGAAATGACCATGCCCACGATGTACGATCCCGCCCTGGCGCCGCCGGGACATCACATCATGGGAATCTTCATTCAGTACGCGCCTTACACCCTGAAAGGCCTGAAGTGGGACGATATCCGCGAGCCTTACGGCGACCACGTGATAGACCTTATCCAGGAATACGCCCCCAACTTCCGCTCGACGGTCGTGAACCGCCAGGTCCTGTCGCCGCTCGACCTCGAACGGCGCTTTGGCATCACAGGAGGGAATATTTTCCACGGTGAAATGAGCCTGGACCAGATGTTCGTGATGCGCCCCGTAGCCGGTTGGGCGCGGTACCGGATGCCGGTCAGTGGGCTTTATTTATGCGGCTCCGGCGCTCACCCTGGCGGTGGCGTCATGGGCGCGCCTGGCTACAACGCCGCCCGTGAAATCTTGAAATCAGACACGGTCCCGGCCAACCAGCATCGCACCGCTTCCGTGTGGTCCTCGCCGAAATAATCCGCCAGCGAAGACCTGTCTCCGAGCCACGAACGTAAGAGAGTGATGTTCAGGATTTTTTCAAAGCTTCTCTAGCTAGCCTCAGGTAGCGGACGTGTAAAGAACGTGCATCGGCTCACCCTGCTCGTGAACGACGTAAGAAATCGCAGCCGATATATCTTCCTCTTTCCAGAGATATCTCGTACTACCATGGCGTGTCCAGCGCTTGCGATCCGGCGGGTCGAAACCGGACCGATTCAGCGCTCGGCTTGCATAACTCTTGAAGCAGTTCATCACAATTTCTGGTCGGACGTCGGCTCCGACTACTGCATGCACGTGGTTGGTCCGAACGTGCGCGGCGAACAGCATCCAGCCGCGATGGGAACAAGCCTCACCCATCGCCTGCAAAACGAGCTCACGGCGGTGGACATCGAGCTGGTACGGCGCTTGATCCATCAGCGCTTTCGAGGCAGAAGCTCTGCTTTCATCCGCATCGAGCAAGCGGCTCCCAGGGAGGTTGTGCAAACGATCAACGGATCCAGTTTCATTGCCGTGCAGGCGTGTTCCGTAGCAGGTGAATGTTATGAAATACGACATCGTGACCGCTCGTTCACACTCGCGGCTCGGTTTCCGCATGCTCTGAGAGTCGGCGCCGCGCGATAACTTTCTCCCTCCCCTCTCTGTGCAGCTGTGAAATCCAATACGCTATGGCTGCCGTCCATCGGTTTCAGAAGTTTTCGGCATCACATGACCCTCCTCAGAAAATGTCACGCCACCTAGCCGAGCCGCGAGTGTGAACGAGCGGTTGTACGGCCGGGTTTTTCAGAGCTTCCAGCGGCTCAGTTTCCCACATATTGCGCATAAAGGCTGCGCGCCACGCCGGGGTCAGTGGTTCCCTTGATAATGGCGCGGCCGTCGGGAAAAATTGTCATCTCAAAAGGGGCGCGCACAAACAGCAGCGCGAACTCGTTCGCCCGGACGTGGCCCAAAGGGGCCAGCCGCTGTTTCAATTCGGCCAGATTCAGCGGGCGCGCGGCGGCGTGGATCTGCACGGCATTTCGCCCGCACAAGCTCACTGGAGCGCGGTTGCCGCCGGCCAGATGTATAAAGTTCCGGTGAGCGCAGGTTGGGCACTCGGGGTCGCGCGCCGGCTGATCGATCTGACGGATCAAACCGGACCATGCGTCGATGGTGGTAATGCGTGGAATCACGGCTTCACACCGGCCGGATAAGATCTTCATGGCGTCCGCAACTTGCAGGGACGCGATGGCGCCCGTCAGCGCATTCAGAACTCCAACCGTATCGCAGGTTGGCTGCGTACCCCCCGGAGGCTCCGGATAGAGACACCGCAGGCAAGCGGTGCGGCCAGGAATCACCGGCATGGTAAGGCCGTAGCTGGAAACCGCCGCGCCGTAGATCCAGGGAGTCCCACGGCTGACGGCAAAATCGTTGATCAGATAGCGGGTTTCGAAGTTGTCCGTGCCGTCAAGAATGACTTCGGCGCTATCTAGCAATTCTCCAGCATTGGAAGGGTTGAGATCTTCGATGATACCGCGAATCTCAATCCCGGAATTTACGCGCCGAAGGTGGCGTTCCGCGGCGGCTGCCTTGGGTAGGGCGTCGGCAGCGTCGGACTCCTCGAACAGAAACTGCCGCTGGAGATTGCTCGGCTCGACGTAGTCGCGATCGATAATTGAAAGCCGTCCCACACCGGCGCGCGCCAGCGCCATGGCCTGCAAGCTGCCCAAGGCTCCGCAGCCGACGATTACAGCATGCGAAGCCAGCAACCGTTCCTGCCCCTGCTCGCCAATCTCTCGAAACAGGATCTGGCGCGAGTAGCGTTCTCTTTCGCCAGGGGTCATTCCCCCACGATGGTAACAAAGTTGCTTCGGAAGCCGTACGTTATCATGAGCATGGTGTGGCTTCGCTCCGTGCGCTTTCTGATGGTGACGCTTGTCGGGTGGACCGCATCAGCCCAAAGCCCTTCACCGGAACCAAACACGTACGAAGGCCGGCAAATCGTGGACGTCCAATTTAGTCCGCCAGAGCAACCCGTCGCCCCAGCCGACCTGGCAGACGCACTTACCTTGAAAAAGGGGATGCCACTGCACATGGCGGATATTCGCGAGTCCATGCAAAGGCTCTTTTCTACCGGGCAATACGAAGATATTCAGGTGGATGCGGAACCGGCTGCCGGCGGCGTTAGTATCCGGTTCGTTACAAGAAGCAGTTGGTTTGTGGGGCGCGTCTCAGTAGATGGCAATGTGGGGGATCCTCCCAACCAAGGTCAGTTGTCTAATGCCACGCGCCTGGACCTTGGCCAGCCGTTCCACGAGGAGGACCTGATCCAGGCGGAAAATGGCGTGCGCAGGTTGCTGGTCGCCAATGGCTATTACGAAAACCAGTTGAACCCCCGTGTCGATTACGACGCCAAGACGCAGCAGGCGCATATTCACCTTGTGGTTGAGAGCGGTCCGCGTGCCAGATACCACACGCCGGTTGTGCTGGGCAATCTCACGCTAGCGGTGGATCAGATTGTGGCGGCCACTAAATGGAGGCGGCGTATTCGGGGAGGCTGGCATCCGGTAACGCAGACTCGCACGCGAGAGGGCATCGACAACGTCCGATCCCTGTATCAGAAGAAGGACCGCCTGATGGCGTCCGCGCGCCTGAGATCCATGGATTATGACCACGACACGCACCGCGCCACGCCAACCCTGGATGTCGACGCCGGCCCGATCGTCAACATCCAGGCCATTGGCGCCAAGGTTTCCACCAAGAAATTGCGCCAAAATGTTCCGATCTACGAAGAGCGCGCCGTAGACCGCGACCTCCTGATCGAAGGCCAGAGGAACCTGCGCGATGAGTTTCAGGCCGCGGGCTACTTCGAAGCCGAGGTGGAGTTCAAAGAACAGAAGCTGCAGAACGATAAGCAGGAAATCGATTATCTGATCAACTTGGGACCACGCCACCAGTTGGTACATCTGGAGATCCTGGGCAATCGTTATTTCACAACCAGCACCATCCGCGAGCGCATGTTCATGTCGCCGAAATCCTTTCAGGTCCGGAGAGGCCGTTACAGCGGTGCCTTGCAGCGCAGGGATGAGGAATCCATCATCGACCTATATCAGGAGAACGGATTTCGAGATGTCCAGGTCACTTCCAAAGCGGTGGACGACTACAAAGGCAAGACCGGGGATGTCGCGGTTTTCATCACGATCAAAGAAGGGCCACAGTGGTTCGTTTCGAAACTTGAGGTCAAAGGTATTCAACAACTGGATACGGACAAAATCATCGGCACTCTTAGCTCAACGGAAGGGCAACCCTTCAGTGAATTCAGCGTAGCCGCTGACCGTGACGCCATCCTGGCGTACTACTTTACCAATGGTTTTCCGAACGCGAGCTTCGAATGGAGTTCCAAACCGTCCACGCAGCCGCAAAAAGTGGAACTGCGATTTGTCGTCACCGAAGGGCGCCAGCAGTTCGTGAAGGACGTTCTGGTAGAGGGTCTGGTCAATACCCGGAAGGAACTGGTCTGGCGCAAACTGCTGCTGGCGCCGGGCGATCCTCTGTCGCCCATCCGCATGGCCGACACCCAGCGGAGTCTTTACGATCTTGGAATCTTTGCCACAGTAGACATGGCGATTCAAAATCCTGAGGGCAATACGCAGCGCAAATACGTAATCTACGAGATCGAGGAAGCGAAGAAATATTCGTTCGACGTGGGCGTGGGCGCGCAAATCGCGCAAATCGGCAGCAGCCAGACGAGTCTGGATGCGCCGGGTGGGACTACGGGTTTTAGCCCGCGTGTTTCGTTTGATATCTCACGTCTGAATGTGTTCGGACTGGGGCACATTATCAGTCTGCAGACCCGTCTTTCGAATCTGGAGCAGCGCGCGATCCTCACCTATCTCGCTCCTCGAGTCCGCAACCATGACAATCTCGGTCTCAGCTTCAGCGTCCTATACGACGACACGCGGGACGTGAACACATTTTCCGCCAAGCGTGAGGAAGGCTCTGTACAGCTTTCGCAAAAACTGTCGAAGCCCTCCAGCCTTCTCTACCGTTTCAGTTACCGGCGGGTAAGCACCTCAAACTTGAAAATCGATCCCAACCTGGTGCCGTTGCTTGCGCAGCCGGTGCGCGTGGGCATTCTTTCGACTACCTATATTCAGGACCGGCGCGACGATCCGACCGATGCTCACAAAGGCATCTACAATACGATCGACATCGGTCTGGCATCCAAGTATTTCGGCTCGCAGGTGGACTTTGGCCGCGCCCTGGCGCGAAATGCCACGTATCACCCTTTCGGCAGGAAGCTGGTGCTCGCGCGTGAAACCACGTTCGGCGCGATCGTTCCGTTTAACTACCAATCCCGGACCACCGATGTCCTGGACGCCGTTCCCTTCCCTGAGAGGTTCTTCAGCGGCGGCGCCAACTCGCTCCGGGGCTTCCCCGAAAACCAGGCCGGCCCGCGCGACCTGGACACCGGTTTTCCCATCGGTGGTACGGCCCTGCTGCTGAATAAGACGGAACTCCGCTTTCCGCTGTTTGGAGCGAACATCGGCGGCGTGCTTTTTCATGATGCGGGTAATGTGTACTCCAAGCTCAGCAACATCTCGTTTCGCGTAAGCCAGCGCGATCGGCAGGATTTCGATTACATGGTGCACGCGGTGGGCTTCGGCATCCGCTACCGCACTCCCATCGGCCCGGTGCGCGCGGACTTCGGGTACACCATCAACCCGCCACAGTACTTTGGCTGCAGCGGAAACATCAATGATCTCATCGCTTGCGGAAAGGATCCGACGAAGCGCACCGACCACAGCATTGGTCATTTTCAGTTTTTCTTCTCCATCGGGCAGGCTTTCTGATGCTGTCACGCCTGGTTGTCCTTTCTACGTTGCTGACGTCCAGCTCACGGGCGGAGGTAATCGACCGCATTGCGGTCACGCTCGACAACCAGATCATTACTGAGAGCGAAGTCGCACGAGAGCTCCGTCTCAGCGCGTTCCTAAACGGCGGTCCGCTCGATTTCAGCCCTGATGCCAGGAGAAAGGCCGCAGGAAGGCTTGTCGAACAGAAACTGATTCGGCGAGAGATCGAGCTGGGGCGGTACCTGGCACCCGGCAAAGATGAAGTGGCGGCAATGCTGCTGCAAATTCAGTCGCAACGATTCCGGGACCCCGAAGACTACCGCCAGGCTCTCCAGAAGTACGGCGTCAGCGAGGGCGACCTGAATGCTCACCTGCTGTGGCAGCTCAGCCTACTGCGCTTCATTGACGCCCGTTTTCGTCCCGGGGTTCAGGTCTCGGACGAAGAAGTCCGTGCGTACTTTGACAAGGAACAGTCCGAAGGCGAAGACGCCGCTGATCCGGGCAAGCAGCAGAGGTTTGAGGATTTTCGGGATCAAATCAGTGAGACGCTCATTAACCAGATCGTCGATCGGCAACTGGATGCTTGGCTCACTGCGGCCCGCAAGCGCACGCGCATCGTATTCCACCAGGAGGCTTTTCAATGAGCCGCCGCAGCCGTCTTGCTCTCATCTGGAGCAGTTCGATTCTCGGTTTACTGGTGCTGTTAGTCCTGTCGGCTGTCCTTATTGTGCGCAGCGGCTGGCTTCGCGAGTATGTGCGAGAGAGGCTGGTGGCGGAAGTAGAACGGGCTACCGGAGGCCGCGTGGAGATTGGCTCATTCGATTTCGCCTGGCGCTCTCTAACCGTGCGAGTAAATGACTTCGTGATCCATGGTACCGAGCTGCCCGGAGCGCCACCCCTGTTGCGCATACGGTCCGTCACCATCGTGTTGAAAATTATTTCGCTGCTCGAGCGCTTGACGGATATTCAATCAGTGGATGTACAGCAGCCGCAGGTGCATCTCATGGTGCAGCCCGATGGCACAACCAATGTGCCGCAGCCCAAAACAACGTCATCCAAGAAAAAGCCCGCAGTTGAAACTCTTCTCGATCTGGCGGTCGGCCGATTCAGCGTGCAAAACGGTTCATTCGACGCCAACTCGAGCAAGAATCCATGGAGCGCCGCCGGCAAAAACTTGCACGCGCAATTTCTCTACGATCGGAGAACGCCAAACTACCACGGAGACATTTCCATCCAGCCGCTCCACGTTCAAATCAGCAACGACCTGCCGATGGACATGGGCGTTACGGCTGCGTTCTCCATGTACAAGAACCGAGTCACCATTTCCAGCGCGCGCATCGACACGCCGCATTCAAATGCTGAGTTCTCTGGCGTGGTCCAGAACTTTCGGTCGCCCGAGTGGCAACTCGAGTACAACGCCCATCTGGCGATCGATGAGCTTACGCGCATGCTGAGGGTCAGCTCGCGCTCCGCGGGGATCCTCTTGATCGACGGCCACGCTTCATTTCAAGATTTTGGACATTACCTGCTGACGGGCAGCCTCCACAGTCCCGGCCTCTCGTTCCGCGACGGATCTTTGCGGCTGCAAGACTTGCGAGCGGACGCAGAATTCCGCGCTGACCCGGAGAAGATCGACCTGAGCCGTCTCCGTCTTTTGGCGCTCGGTGGCGCCTTCAATGGCCGCGCGCGCATCGAGAAACTGGACCGCTTCCGGCTGGAAGGCGGCGTCAACAACTTCGAGATCAGGCGCCTTGTCGAACTGCTCGGCGCCCAGCGCCCCCCATGGGATGGCTTGCTGTCGGGCCCGCTGGAGTTGAATGGCCTGCTGAGCGATCTGAATCGCGGCCGGTTCGAGGGTCGCGCGCAACTGGTGCTTTCTCCAGTGCCGGACGCCTTGCCTGTCAATGGCGCAATTGACGCCAGCTACAACGGGTATCGTGGCACCGTCGATCTGGGCAGATCGTTCGTTCAGCTTCCGGCCACGCGCGTTGATTTTGACGGCACGCTCGGCCGGCTACTGCGTGTTCATGTTGAAACCACGTCTCTGGGCGAATTACGCCCAGCCATCGAAATGGCGTCACACACCACGCCCGGCAATTTGCCCATCGAGCTCGAAAACGGCTCGGCGGCATTCAACGGCACAATTAACGGCCCCCTGAACTCTCCTCAGATTGCCGGGCACATCGCGCTGATGAACGTCATTTACTCGAAAACGAAAGTCGATTCAGTGGCTGCGGATATCGCCGCCCAAGAGTCTTCTCTCGCGGTCCGGAACGCGAATCTCACCCGCGGCAGTCTGCGCGCGAGCTTCGCGGCGACGGTGGCGTTGCGCGCTTGGAAACCCGATCCCCGCGCAGCGCTCGCCGCTTCCGTATCCCTCCAGCGCGCCAATATCCGGGACCTGTTGGCACTCGGGGGTAAGCAGAACATTCCCGTCGCGGGAACGCTTTCTGCATCCGCGCAAATTACGGGAACCATCGCGATCCCCCTCATCAAAGGCGACATCACTGTGACCGATGGCTCCTTTTACAGCGAGCCGTTCGACCGGCTAACCGCTCACCTGGACTACATGAACCAGCTCGTCACGGTCGCCGACGCCAGGCTCAATGCCGGCGCAAAGCAGGTAAGCTTTCATGCCGCCTATTCGCATACTCCCGGCGATTTCGAAACTGGCCGGCTAACCTTCGAAGCAGACAGCAGTCGTTTGGCGCTCGACCAGATTCATTTATTGGAAAAACACGAACCCCCGATCGCCGGAGAGGCGCAGTTTAGTGCGAAGGGCGACGGCGCCATTTCGAAGAATCGCGCCGGCCAACCCGCATTCCAGCTCACAAGCCTCAACGCGACGGTCACAGCGGAGCGTATGCAAGTGGCTCACAAGCCCATCGGCCCCCTGCGGTTCACCGCCAAGACCGACGGAACGTCGTTGACAGCGCACCTGGAATCTGCGTTCACTAATTCTACGATCCGGGCGGATGGAGAGTGGCGCCTCGCAGATGATTATCCCGGCCATGCGGAAATAACTTTCACAAAACTCGACCTGGCTGCGCTGGACGCGTGGCTGGCGCGTCCGGCTTCGTCTTTCAAAGTTGCCGGCACGGTTGAAGGAAAGGCAACGATCTCCGGTCCGGCGCTCAAGCCCGAAGCGTGGACCGCAGCTATCGATGTCCCGCAGATCGAGATCGCTCCTCTCTCCGGCGATATCGCGAACGGCAACCGGCTGGTCGTGACGCTCCGCAATGAGGGTCCGATCCGGCTAACCATGCAGAATTCGGTTGTGCGTGTAGAGAGCGCGCGTATGGTCGCTCAAGATACCAACTTCAGTCTTACCGGCACAGTCTCACTGAAGGACAAGAACCCGCTCGATCTCCGTGTCAACGGCAGTCTCAATCTCGCGGCTTTGGAGAATTTCAATGCGGACCTGGTCTCTTCCGGAACACTCACTGCCGACGCTAATGTTCGCGGGCCGCTCACACAGCCGTCGATTACCGGCCGCGCCCAGTTGAAGGACGCCAATCTGAACGTGGCAACGCTTCCCAACGGAATCTCCAACGCCAGCGGCGTAATCCTCTTTACGGGGGACCGCGCCACCATCCAGAGTTTCACCGGTGAATTGGGCGGCGGAAGCGTAAATGTGACGGGTTTCGCCTCCTATACAGGCACAGACGTAGCTTTCCATTTCGAGTTGGCCGCGCGCCGCGTGCGAGTTCGTTATCCCGAAGGGGTCAGCACGATGGCCAGCACCCGGCTGACGTGGACGGGCTCCATGCAGCGGAGCCTGGTCTCCGGGACTGCTACGATTCAGCGAACCGGCTTCAATCCTCGGACCGATTTCGCCTCGATTCTGGCGAAGTCCGCCGAGCCGGTTCGCACTTCTGCCGTACGCACCGGATTCCTCGGCGGTATGAATTTCGATATCCAGATCGATACTTCACCCGGTGTCCTGGTACAGTCGGCGCTCGCTCAACAGATCCAGGCGGAAGCTTCGCTCCGCCTACGCGGCACTCTGAGCAATCCAGTTCTATTGGGCCGAATCAACATTACACAAGGCCAGACCACCTTCTTCGGAAATAAGTACATTATCAATCAGGGCTCTATCTCGTTTTACAACCCGGTGAAACTCGAGCCGATTTTGAATATCGACTTGCAGACAAAAGCGCGCGGTATCGATGTCACAATTACAATCTCCGGGCCGATGAATAAGCTAAACGTGACTTATCGCTCGGACCCGCCGTTGCAGTTCTCCGATATCGTAGCTCTGCTGGCGACCGGGCGTACACCCACTTCCGACCTGTCGTTGGAGGCGAGAGAATCAGGCGCAGCGCAGAGCTGGCAGCAGCTCGGCGCTTCGGCGCTGGTGGGGCAGGCGATCGCGAACCCGGTTGCCGGACGTTTGCAGCGTTTCTTCGGAGTCAGCCGGATAAAAATCGATCCGCAGCTTACCGGCGTCGAAAACCCGCAGGCCCGTCTTACACTGGAACAGCAAGTGACTCCCGACATCACCTTCACTTACATTACGAACGTGACGCGCAGTAATCCGCAGGTGGTCCGCATTGAGTGGGCCCTGAACCGGATCTGGTCCGTCGTGGCCATTCGCGACGAAAGTGGCATCTTTGGCCTGGATCTTTATTACAAGAAACGCCTCAAGTAATTTAGCGAAATGTTCTAAGATGCGGCTCCGGCAGGTGCGCCGTGCCGTTGAAACTGTATAACGCGAGATCATCCTCACGCACGCGCATGGTTGTGAGCGCAGCGTTGTAGGTCACCCCCGCCAGACGCAGAGTGTGCCTAGCATTCAACCCCAAGGCCATCCCAATCCATACAGCGATTGGTGTCGCGGACGAAAAGACGGCTATAGTGTCTCCCGATGAAAAACGCTGCAGGGTTCCGAGAGCCCGGCAGACACGTTCACGAAATACCTGCCAGGATTCCCCTGGGACCTCATACTGCCCTTCCACCCACGCGCGCACCACAAGCGTATCGCAATGCGTCCAGGCGCGGTGCACAGATGAATTTTCATCATTCAGTTGGCGCAGCAGTTTCTCGTGTTCGGCCTGAAACTCGGAATCCTCGGCGCTCAGTCGCGGCGCAATAGCTTTATAAACCATGTCGAGGTCGAACTCATTCCAATTTCGATCGATTTGAATTCCAGGCATCGCGCGCCCTGCGCGTTGGAACGCGCTTGCTACCTCGCACGCGGTTTCCTGTTGGCGCGATAGCTCCCCGGAATAAACGGCATGGAAGTTAATGTTCTGCGCCACCAGGTATTCGCCCAGGCGGCGGGCCTGCGCGTGCCCAAGATCGGACAACGTGTCGTAGCGGTGGCGCAGCCCGGCCTGGCCATGACGCATCAGGTAGAGCGAGCTCAACCCAGACGCTCCGCCAGCTCGACCGCGGCGCTCATAAGGCCGCGCACCCTCAGGTGAAAATCACTGAAGCGCTCGTCGCGCGTCTGGCCGCGATGGTAGCGGAAGTAGATCTGCTGCAGGATTACTCCGAGCTTGAACAAGCCGAATACCTCGTAATAGCCTAGGCCGGAAACATCGCGCCCAGCCTTCTCGGCGTAGCGGTCGACCAGTTCAGTGCGCGTGTACCAGCCGGGCTCCGCGGTGATGCCGCTCAGTGAACCGCCGCGCATTTCCGGGTCGCCCGCCTGCGTCCAGTAGCAGAGCGTGCAGCCGAGGTCTACCAACGGGTCCCCTACTGTTGCCATTTCCCAGTCAAGCACTGCTTCCACGCGCCCGGGGTTCTGAGCGTCGAGCATGATATTGTCCAGCTTGAAATCGTTGTGGACAAGGGTCGGACGGGCAGATGCAGGCAGACGGCTAGAAAGCCACTCGATCAGGCGATCCATGCCCGGCAGCTCTTCGGTCTTGGCCCGCTGCCAGCGTTCCGTCCACCCGCGCACCTGCCGCTCGAGAAAACCGTCGGGCTTCCCAAGCGCCGCGAGCGGCTGCTGGGCCACATCGATCGAGTGCAGTTGCGCCAGGCAGTCGATAAAGCCTGCGCTGGCCTTGCGCGGAAAGGCCGGATCGCTCGCAAATTCGGGAGCCACATCACGACGCAACACAACGCCCTGGCGGCGTTCCATGAGAAAGAAAGTTGCACCTATGACTGCCGGATCTTCACAGAGGACGTAAACGCGCGGCGCCGGCGGAAACACGGGATGAACGGCCTCGAGCACATGAAATTCCCGCGCCATATCGTGCGCCTTGGGCGCCACGGGCCCCAGCGGCGGCCGCCTCAGCACATACTCGTGATCGCCGGCATAAAGCAGATAGGTGAGATTGGAATGGCCGCCCGGGAACTGTTCGACACGCAAATCTCCGTCGGCGCCCTCCACTTTGCCGCGCAGATATTCACCGAGCGCACGCACGTCAATCTCTTCACCCGCGCGGATGGGAGCAATTTCGGGAACCATTAGAAGTTAGAGGGTAACAGATTTTTTCGACTAAACGTGCACGGTTCGGCGCTACGAAAAGGGTTCGCAGTTCACTGCCGCTTCCAATGCCGGCCTCCGTCCGAGCTGAACCACTTCTCGCCAGTGACGGTTGTAATTTTGATCAGGTTTGCATCCCGCGCGTCGATGTTTACTATCGTGCCCGTCAGAGTGGTGTCCTCGTCCGCAACAGTGATCTGCTCCCAGTGATTGCCGCCGTTCGGAGAATGGAACAACGCGCCGTCAGTGCCTCCCGCCCACACATTCGACCCTGCGGACGCCGTTGCCCGGAAACTCACGTCACTACTGAGTGGCGCCACTTCCCACGTTTTACCTGAGTCGAGCGAACGCTCGACCACGCCGCGCGCCTTTCCTGCGGTGGCTGGTGACGCGTTGATACTCCAAAGAACGGTGGGCTCAGAGAGTCCGGTTGCGGTGCGCGCTGCGGCCAACGGCGCGCGCGCAACCATGCCCTGCACGAACACATTAGTCCGCGGAGCACTTTTCGCTGAGGGTGCTGTCAGATCTTTCTGAAGTCGTAGAGCGTCCCCTTCCGGACGCAACGCCTTCGGCTCGATCCCGGACGAAAACAAGCTATTGGCCTGCTCGGAGGGCGCCGGCGGCTCGACCGGTGCGATCGGAACCGGAGCCGGATTCTTTTCAGGCGCGCTCGCGTCAAGCTGTCTCATCACAATGGGCGGGTTCTGTTGTTGAACAACGCTCGGTGGCGGCGGAAGGCGTAGACCTTGCTTGAGATGCTCACCTTTCGACCTCGGGGCGGCTGCGACCTGCCGGGCCGGTTGCGCCGGCACAGGCGCTGGCGCATTCCCTATAACGGGCGCGACGGTATAGCCCGTCCTTTCGACCGCCGGCGGTTCCACTCGATACTGCAAGACCACCGCAATCACGCAGCAGGCTGCAGCAGCCGCCCCCACCCATCGCCATTCGAGAAACCAATGCCGTTTCGTGGCAGCAGCCGCGCGTTCACGTTCCTGGGCCGGGACGGCCAGCGCCAGTAACTCCCGGCAATCCCTACATTGAGCGAGATGGCCCGATACTGCCGCACGCTCGTGCTCCAGCAGCGTCTGCTCCGCGAACGCCGCCAGTAGATTGGCATCCAGGTGGGCTTGGTTCGCGGAACTCTGCTTCGCCAGCCTCGACCTCACGATTTTGGGCAATTCCGCCATCTACTTAAAGAACGCTCATCCCTTCTTTTCTTGCAGCCGCGCTCGCACATCCAGGGTGAGATCGCGGACGTCCGCTTCGAGCGATTCCTCAGCAGCTCGCGCGTCCATCCCGCGCTCCCGAAGGCCCCGCACAATCCGTTTCCGCAAAGACGCCGTAATTTTCTCGACGCGGCGGCTGATGGTCGATTCATGCACACCCAGCATGCGGGCAATCTCCGCCAGCGTGCGTCCGTCCAGGTAATAGGATGCCAGGATCAGCCGGGCTTCAGCCGAAAGTTCAACCAGCGCCGCATCAACGGCTGCCTCTAGCCGCCTGTCGGCCGGAACTTCCGCACTCTCCTGAGACAGTTGTCCCGTTTGTATCTGGTCATCGAAGCTAACCAGGCGTCGCTGGCTGCGATACCGGTTCACATAATTCTGCGCCAGCACCGTTCGCAGCCAGCCTTCGAGGGAGCCTCGTCCGGTATACGACGCGAGCTTCGAGATCCGCTGCCCATCCACACTCTGTCGCGTGCCAAACAGTTCCGTATACAACGAGTCCGCGAGTTCTCGTGCGGCAGATTCTTCTTTCGCGATCGCTCCCGCCGCATCGTAGAGCCTCTGACGGTACCGGTTCAGGAAGCACTCCCAGGCTGCCTCGCAACCCTTCGCGCACGCGCGCGCCAGCGCCAGCTCCTCGAGCCGCAGGCTTTGGTGCAACTGAGCAACCTCATCAATGGGTGCGCCTGGCGGGAGATACTGTCTGCTGACTTCCTCCAGAATCGCGGCAAACTCTTCGCTGTTCAGCCCGTACTTTTGTCCGCAAGAGCGGACATAGAGGCCGGCAAAATACGGTGCGGGATGGCGAACTTCCGCCACCGCATCAACCCCCATCGCCGCGGCTTGCCCAGCCTGCTTCATACTGCTTCCAAGAGTCCGGCCAGAGGACCAGTATCTGCCATTCGCGCCGTCATCTTAAATTTTCGTGCAAGAAAACCCACAACCGGCGTTCTTTTGACGAGCAGGGAGCCAAACGGCGTTACTTCAAATTTGCTCCCAGGCGGATAAATCATGGCGAACACTGGGCACTTACTCGGCAAAACAGTCGCGGCGCTGGCTGTCGGAACGGCCGCAATCTTTCTCCTTACCAGCCACATCGCGGGCGGCCAAGCCAAACCGGCGGGCGGCGGGTACAAGGTTCTGGCCGGAACCACACAAGACAATCTGACCATATTCCCGATCGTCACCGATTCCACTCCCGACACCCACAGCCTTTTGACGCTGGATGAGGGACTTCGTTCCGGCCAGGTTGTGGTTACCGAGGGAGGAGGTTCGGCCGGACTGGTGCGCCCGCGATCCCAACGGCCGCCCGCTCCTTGGGAGGTCCGGCACCGCGGGGCCGAGGTCAACCGGCTGGTGCTGATGAACAATTCCGACCGTCCGCTTATCTTGCTGGCCGGCGAGATCGTCACCGGTGGCAAGCAGGATCGCGTGGTCGGCAAGGACCGCATCGTGCCTGCGCACAGCGAACCGATCGACCTCGGCGTCTTCTGCGTTGAGCCGCATCGTTGGGTGGAAGTGTCCGCGCAATTTGGCGGCCTGGGCTTCTCCATGGCGCAGCCGAGCGTGCGCCAAAAGGCGATGGCGGACAAAGATCAACAGGCCGTTTGGAACGAAGTGGCCAAGTCTAGGGCGGCAGTCGCCCAGGCTGTTCCCGCCCCGGCGGCCCAAGCGCTCGCGGGCACATCCTCATACGCAGTAACCATGGGTAACTCAGCCGTTCAGGAGCGACTGAACGCCGTGGCTATGCCGATCGAACGATCCTACGACAAGCTGATGCGCGAATTGCGTGCGCAGAATGCCGTCGGCGCCGTGGTCGCGGTGAACGGTGAAATTGTCTGGGTCGACGTTTTCGCCAGCGCCTCGCTGCTGGAAAAATACTGGCCGAAACTGATTCGATCCTACGCGGCGGAGGCGCTTGGATCCCACGGACCGTGGATCACACCGGCATCGATTCCGTCCATCAAGGAATCTCAGTCTTTCCTGGACGACTTCAGCGCGCGGCGCGAAAGCGTGGAGAGCGAACCCGGCGTTTACCGCAACACTGAAATCATCGGCCCGGATTTCGATGCGTTCGTACTGACGTCCCTACTGCCGGGAGTCCACTACGACGTGCATGTCGCGAAAATGAAACGCTAATGTTCGCAACATAACTCGATGTGGGGCGAACGTCCTCATTCGCTGCCGGACCCCTGGTCCGGCTCTGCCAACACGAGAAGCGCCGGCGTGTGGACGGCACTACCCGTCACCGTTTTTCCGACGCCGATCAAATGGGGTGGCACTCGACGATAACTCGGCCCGAAGGCTGGCGTCCAACCGCCCGCACTTCCAAGCCGGCCTGACGGGCCATTTCGCGGAGCTCGTCCAGGGTTCGTGCCTTGCCACCCACCAGAACCAGCATCAGCAGCTCAGGCGATGCTTCCTCGCCTGGACCCGCCCCGGTGAATACCACCACCCGGCCCGAGGGCCGCGCCGCTTCCGCACAGCGTCTCAGGATGGCCGTCGCCTCGCGATCGGGCCAGTCGTGAAGAACGCTTTTCAGAATATACACGTCGGCTCCGCCGGGCAGCGGATCAAAAAAGCTCTGCGCCACTGCCGTCACCCGATCGGCCACGCCTGCCGCCTGGAAGACCTCGCCCGACCGGGCAACGGGCCCGGGCAACTCGACCAGCGTGCCGCGAACATGAGTCCGCGCTCGCAGCACCTCAGCTAATAGCGCTCCCGTTCCGCCGCCGACGTCGACCACCGTTCGAACGGACTTCCAGTCAGCGGGATCGACCAGGACATGCGGATCGGGCACCCCGTGGCCCGCCAATCCCATGAGCGCGTCGAAACTGGCGGCGATCTCCGGATGCGCCTCCAGGTCCTCCCAGAATCCGCGGCCAAAAGCCTCATGATAGGCCGACTTGCCCGTCCGCACCGCAGAGAGGAGAGTTCCCCATGCATGCGCCATGCGGCCGCCAATGCCGTCGAGATCCAGACCCAGGCGGATCGGGTCTTCCAGCAGCGCTCGAGCGGCGTCGTTCAGAGCGAACCGGCCGCGTGCCGGCTCTTCGAAGAGGCCCTTGCTCACAAGGTGCCTCAGCACCCTGTCGAGCGAGTCGCGATCCGCGCCTGCCGCTGTCGCAAGCTGGCCGATCTCCGTCTTTCCCGCCGCGATGTGGTCGGCGATCCGCAGCGTCGCCACCACATGCACGCACCACGGTGTCGAGAGGTCGATCAGCGTCCAGATATCCATCCCGCCATGATGACATGTACCGGCATGTTAGGGCGTTAGCGTACGCTTTCCGGCTATGACCGTCTTTCGTCCGGCCGCCCGCTCGTAGCATCATCCATAAAGAGCCACTCACGATGAACCTTTTCTCCGATGACATCCGCCGCAACCCGTACCCGCTCTACGATCAGCTAAGAGCCAGCTCTCCCGTGCTTCGCGTGCCACCGCCTTTCGATGCCTGGATGATCTTCGATTATGACGGCGTGAAGTGGGCATTGAACGATCACGAAACGTTCAGCTCCCGCGTCCCCGCGCCTCAATGGTTCATATTCTTCGACCCGCCCGCGCATACGAAGCTGCGCTCCCTCATCTCGCGGGCCTTCACGCCTAAGATGATCGCCAACCTCGAGCCGCGTATCCGGGAGCTATCGCGTGAGCTTCTGGATCAGGCCGTCAAGCGCGACGAAATGGATCTGGCCGCTGACTTCTCCGTCCCGCTGCCCATGAAAGTCATCGCCGGGATGATCGGCATTCCCCTAGCGGACTGGGCGCGATACAAGCGATGGAGCGATGTCATCTTAAGGCTCAGTTACACTCGCTCCGGCGGCGAGGAAGCGGAAAGCGCCCTGCGCGATTTTACTGCGGTGACGGCCGAAATGAACGCCTATCTCGCCGATATGATCCACGAGCGGCGCCAGGCCCCGCAGGACGATCTTTTGACACGTCTCATCGAGGCCGAAGTCGACGGCGAAGGGCTGTCTCCACAGGAAATCCTCGGGTTCTTTCAACTCCTGGTTGTCGCTGGCCAGGAAACCACCACCAACTTGATCAACAACGCCGTACTGTGCCTGCTCGAGCATCCGGACCAACTCGCCCGGCTTCGCAAAGCGCCCGAGCTCCTGCCCGCAGCTGTGGAGGAAGTCCTCCGCTACCGCTCGCCTTTACAGTGGATGATGCGCACGCCGCGGCACGATGTAAAAGTGTGCGGCGAGGAGATCCCCGCGGGAAAGCTCGTTCTCGCCGTGATCGGCTCTGCGAACCGCGATCCCCGCCATTTCCCGCACGCGGGCACGTTCGATATCTCTCGCGATCCCAATCCGCACGTCGCCTTCGGTCACGGCATTCACTTCTGCCTGGGAGCGGCGCTTTCGCGCATCGAAGCCAAAATCGCTCTCTCGCATTTACTGGCGCGGTTCAAGAATTTCGAGCTCGCTACCGATCAGCCATGGGAGCCACGCCAGGCCCTGAACGTGCATGGCCCAACGAGCTTGCCTATTCGCTTCGAAGCGGATCGGAGCGCTGCCGTCCCGGCGTGAGGGGTTGTCGACAAGTCCGGTCGCCTTGACGACTTTGGGCGCGCAGGCAGGTTTTCACAGCATGAGGAATGCTGCGACTGTGGCACCTCTTATACTTCTTGCCGCTTCCGCACCGACACGGCTTGTTGCGCGGATTTCGCCCCGGCAAGACCACATCATCTGCCCGCGGAAGCGGGAACTCGGAGACCTTGTCGCGAAACATAGTGAGGTTGATTAGTAGCCCGGACTTCTCCTGTGCGGCGCGCGCCTGAGCTTCCATCTCCTCGGTCCAGTATCGGGTGTCCAAGTTCAACGCGTCTTCCGACCGCGGCTCCGTGTTGATTCCCGTCTCCGTCGCGAGCCCAACGATGTCCAGTGCATCCGGGCACACCAGCTTGGTCATGTAGCATAGGGCCATTAGGAGTTTTCGGCGAACCGTCCGGTAGTCATCCCCTAGTTGTCCTGGCAGTTTCGGGAGCACACGACTCCCGAACGTCCACCCCTGTGAATTGCGCCTCGCTCGTATGAAAATCTCGATTTTTATGCTCCTTATGCTAAAGAGCTCATTTGCATCCTGAACGAATCGTCGGCCGTTCGGAGATTGGGGCCGTGTACGCGAAGTCGAACCTCGGTCGCGGTGTCCGTTCGGTCAATTTGTACCACCGTTGAGGCAACTCCGTCCCGGACGCAACCGATCTGCGCGCTGACTGAGGCTTGAATCGTTCCTCCAACGAAAGTTGGGGGATTTCGGTAAGCTGAACGCTCGTTCCGGACGGAAACGAGGGGCGTTCCGGAAGGATTCCCGAATACCATCGGCGCATAGCGACAGGGGGCATCGCGGAGAAAGGGCGGCAATCCCCTCCTGCTTCTTGGGATAACAGGCCCTCGACCGGGAAGTCTAACGTACAGAAAACACGCAAGATAGCGGCGCCATGAAGCGAGACTCAAGACTGGTCTGCGGCCCTAAACTCGAATAATATCGCTAAGGGCAGCCCTGGGCACCATCGGTCTGGCGTCGTCATCGGTTTCGATCGTTGTCCCGCAATCCAATACCAGAGGAGGCTTATGATCCCGCGAGAAAAGAGCCCAGCCGTGACCCTCGGCCTGAACGAGACTTTCGGTGTCACCGAATTCGAAGACATCCGCGACCTGACCGAGCGGCCCGGCTCGAACCGGGCCTTTCGCATTATCGTGCGAGGATCTGCATACCTGCTGCGCATCAACACGCGCCCAGGCGATATGACACGTCACTTCACCTGCATGCAGGCGGCGGCCGATGCAGGCTTGGCGCCGCGTGTCAGGTATGCCAGCACCGAGGATCGGATCTCCATCACAGACTTTGTGGAGGCTGTACCTTTACCAGCGCCGGACGCACTGGTTCGGATTCCCGCCGCGCTGCGCACCTTGCACGCTCTGCCGCCGTTTCCCGGGGCCCCCTTCAATACCACCTGCACGTTCCTGCTAAACAAAGGACCTGCTCTGGACGGATTCCTCCAGAAGTTCCACGCGTCGAGCATTCTGCCTGAAAACGAGACCGAGGAACTTCTCGCTCGCTACCAGCAAGTGGCCGCGGTTTACTCGCATCTCGATTCGGATCTGGCGCCGGGTCATAACGACCTGTTCAAGCCGGACAATATGCTCTTCGACGGCAACCGTCTGTGGCTGGTGGACTGGGAGGCTGCTTTCCAGAACGACCCGTATGCCGACCTGGCGGTGGTTGCGAACATGATCGTCACCAATGAATCAGAGGAAAGGATCTATCTTCAGGAGTATTTCGGCGAACCGCCGGATGAGTACCAGAGGGCCCGATTCTATTTGATAAGACACCTCGCACACATGTTCTACGCCATGGCTTTCTTGACGCTGGAATCGTCTGGTAAGCCGATCGATCGGAGTGAGCCCGTGCCCGTATACAGTGACTTTCAACGGCGCTTCTGGGCGCGCGAGGTCAGTCTGGCGGACAACCAAACGAAAACTGTCTACGGCAGGATTCATTGGGAACAACTCTCGCAAAACATGCGGCAGGCACGTTTCGACGAGGCCTTAAGAATCGTCTCGGACCGAAACGCAATCCAGGAAGGTACTCGTATACTTTTGCCGGCGCCTCATAAAAGGAGAGCTCTCGCAAAGTAGCGAATTGTTGATCAACCGCTTCGCCAATCGCGTCCAGTTGGGTCGGCCACACGGAGTGAATCCACATGGACGTAGAGTCGCCAACGTGACTTGTGCCCGCTGAAGGTTCACAAACGGGGATCGAGGAGACCATACGCCGCCCGCGACTGGTTCGGGGCCAAGAACGAACAGAACCGCAATTGGAGGGCACATGCCTTCAGAAAGCGCCGGAAGCCTCCTTGGATTTTGGGTTGTGCCCACAGCCGGCTGCAGCGATGATCGCGTCAGCCTCCTTCGGCCCCCGTTGCCGCGCGTGTAAGGCAACTTCAAGAACGCCGTTATCGCAGTACCTTAACTCGAAATCGCAAAGTCGCCGCCGACTATGCCAGCATTGAAGTTGGCCGGAGAAGGAACGAAGCCGGAGCTTGTCCTCAATGCGTCAAACGCATTGAACACGTATGACAGTTTCAATCGGACAGGACCCCACCGTCGCCGGGGTAGAACCCGCCGGGAGCTAGACGTTGCCGTTCATCTCGCCACGGACAGTTACTGGCCTAGCACCTGCGCTTCCCGGCGGCCCTATTTCTTTTAATGCTAGTGACGCTCGTGATCCTTACCGAATTCGTGGACTTTGTAGTGCTGGCGGAAGTGGCCATTTTCGCCATATTCCCAAAGGTCGCCACTGCGGGTATCGAAGAACGCATGGTTACCCCCGCTATACGAGAATTGGATATGGCCCGTAGTTTCCGTCAGCCATGACGGCCTGAGGTAGAAGGATGGGTTTCAATGTGGACACCGCAAGAAGCAGCGCGATGATCGTCAGTATCGTTTTTGTGTAAAGGTCAATGCGCATGTGATCGCCTCCAATTCCGGGATTTCCATTTCGTGCCTTCCACGATCGTCAGTTCTCTGTGCAGGCAGTTTAGGCAGCGAAATGCAGCTCTAAACCAACAAACACGCCGTTTTTTGTCTGTTCAAAATTGCTCACAATCGCATCGTCCCAGACTGATACAGCGGCGGTGGACTTGTTAATCTTGCGGGGCGAATGTTCAGCAGTCCGGTGATTATACGAGGACCTGTCATCCACTTTGCTACCGCCCTTCACCCTTCCTCGAAGCGGACTTCCAGACAATCACGCGATGCCACATCAACGAGTAGGGCGTTTTCGTCAAAGTGCGCTCAATTCCGGATAGCGCGTGATGCGGCCGGAACTGGCGGTGCCGGTTATCACATGTCTGAGACGGCGACTATAACCGGTGGGTTATTTCCGAACCCCGGGTTTCGGCCACAACACCCGAAGCGCGTTTGTTACCACGAGGGCGGCAGCAAAGCGGGAAGTTGAAGTCTGTCAGTTCCAACCAACGCGACTACTCGGCGGCCGCAACTGCGTGTCCGGCGGTGCAAGCCGAACCAAAGCTCAGGCCACAACCAGATCCGGATTGATCTCCACACCCAGCCCGGGACCCTGGGGCACTGAAATGTTGCCCTCTTGGTCGACTGCAGGCGGGTTGCGGAAAATCGCAAAGCGCTTGCTGTAGTCGCAAATCGGCGGGTCGTGCGTGAGCTCCAGCAGGTTGCCTCGAGGCCAGGATGCCACCAGGTGCAATGCGGCAATGTTGCCTATGGGTTCCTCTATGGCACAGTGAGGTGTGACCTGCCGGTCGAAAGCCTCGGCCAGCACGCCGATCTTTCGCACATCGCTGATTCCGCCCGCGAGCATAGTCTCCGGTTGCAGGATATCGAAGACGCCCTGCTGGAGCATCCAGTGGAATTCATGAACGCCGAAGTTGTTTTCTCCTCCGGCAATAGGGATACCGACCTGCTTCCTGAGCTCGGCGTGCTGCTCGAACGCGAAACGCGGCAAAGGCTCTTCCAGCCACGCACAGTGAAGGCGTTCCAGTTCATGCGCCGTCTCCAAAGCGCGGCGGAAATCCCAGAGTGCGCCTGGCTGCCAATGCTCGGGATTCTCCGCCTGGTTTGCATCCGTCATGATTTGCATCCGCTCGCCGATTCTCGCGCGCACGGCCTCCACAACCGCGATATCCTCTTTCAAAGTGGGGTTGTGCAAGCGTAACTTGATCGCCTTCCAGCCTTGGCCCGCCAATTCAGCCGCCATGTTTGCCCGCTCCTCCGGCTTCGAAAGCTTGACCATCGCGGCGTACGTACCGACTTTGTCCCTGCCGCCGCCAAGCAACTTATAGATAGGCTGTCCGCAGGCTTTACCTACCAGGTCCCAGAGGGCGATATCCACGTTAGCGCCCCCGTTGTACCTCTCGCACACACCCTCGTAACGCATCCGGGCATAATGCTGCTCCGTGTCGAACGGATCCTTGCCGACGAGTACCTGTTGCACCACAGGCAGCAAAGCCGCGTCGATGGAAGGGCCAATACCCACCAGACCCTGGTCGGTCCGCACCTCGAGGAACGCTCCACCCCCCACCTGAAAGCTCATAGTGCGGCCCGGGGCGTACCACGCCGGCTCCAGAGTTCCCAGTTCCCGAACCACCTTAAGGCGAACGAGCCGCACCTCGGTGATCTTCATGCGCCCGGCGTGGCGCCTCGACTCCTGGGCAGGTAGAGCCGGTGCCATAGCCAACGACCCGAGACCCGCGACAAAGCCTCTCCGATTCATCACGCCTCCCCTGCGACCTCTAATAATGACACGCCGGGAGCGGAGATTACCCAAACTGCCTTTTGCCTTTTGCTTTTTGCCTTGACTCTATGTTCTCGTACATCCATCATTCCTACGAGGAGCCGGGCTCTGGCACGCCAGGTACGCCAACAAGCACGCCAGGCACGTTATCGCTCCCGGCGGTTCCGAAGGAGAAGAAAACATCATCGATCACAGAAGAATCAGTTACACCCGTCACGTTCAGGCTAAGACTCAGTCCACTACCACCTGGGCGCAACAAAATTCGTCAGAAACGGGTTGTGGCCATTATTCCCTGTGATTGAGTTGTTGGCACCTGAGCATGTGCCGAGATTGGGAATGATGGTAAAGCAAGCCGAGTCTTTGCATTCGGAGGGCATTCCTGTCTTGCCTTGCCCATCCAGCTGGAGGCCGGTAGTGCCGCTTGGGAAGGGACTTCCGCTGACATTCGAGATGCCCCCGCAGGTCGCCACGATATCACGATGGACCGCCGGCGCGGCCGCTTTCACGTGTTTGGATCTAGGACGAAACCATTATCGGTAAAGGAACCATCGCTGGCCACCGTCCGCGAGGATCCGACTTGCGAACTCAACGTCACGTCGGGTGTCGAGATCCGGCCTATGCCAAAGAAGACACCACTCAGCACCTGCCCGGCGTCCTTGAAGTCGGCTGCAGACGTGAGGTTCGCCGACGTGTTGACAAAGATGGAACCGCTCACGGTGCTGAAACTGACCTCGGCTGAGACTGGTGCTCCACCCGCATCGGTGGCGCCACTTTCGGTGATGAACGTATACGAGTTGGCATGGCAAATGATGCAGGACAGGCCATACTCAGAATTCCCACCAAAATCTGCTGTTTGATCATCTCTACCAAACGCATGCTACTCTCCGATAACGTATCGAAGACATTATAGAAACGCGACGGAAATTAAAGAAAGGACAAATAACGTCGAAGTAGAGCAAAAGTACCATATTGTACACTCGGGTCCTGGCACCAAGGATAAGGATAGGGATATGGTCCTCGCGGGCGGGCTGGCTGAACTGAAGCCGATTAGGCTCCGTAACCGATCCTGACAGGGTCGTGGTAGTGCAGCGGTTGATGATTTTATGGTGCCATTGGTTATCGTTTGCCTTGCACGCCGTCGATCATTTCGACCCAAGAGTTAATTATGAGATCTTCCCGTTCCACGTTGGCGATATTGGGTCGCACTTCATCCTGATACCTCCGCCTTAGCGTCTCCGAATTCAAAGGAACTCTCAACGCGAGCTCCTTCACGTCTTCCCGGTCTTGGGGGAAGTCGCGCTGCAACTTTGATAACGCGAGGTCATACGGTTCCAGGGTGGAGAGATACAGCCGCGTGTACGTGAAAGGAAATGTCTCAATGGGCCGATCAAGGTAACCGTGGGGCAGATAGACGACGCCAAGGTTGACTAGCTGGAGATAAACTCCGTGTTTCCTATAAAGCCGTGAATTCGGCCCTGCCAATGACAAGAGTCGAGAGCTAAAATCTCTCGGCACAACGGGGAGGAAGTCAATATCATAGGTCGGGCGCACCAAGCCGTATTGCACAGTGAAAGCGAAGCCACCAATACAGTGCAGATTCACCTTCGCATCCAGTTGGCTGTCCAACTCTGTCAAAAACGAATGCCAGGGCGCGGGAGGCGGTCCACAGGCGGCAAAGCTCAGATGTTCCGGCACAGAGTTCTTGCCGGATTTACCGTGAGCATTATAGAGCAGAATGTCCTCCGCTGTTCCCGTCCAAGCAGGCAGTTCAAGATTTGGCAGCCGCAAATGTCACCATTAGTCGTCGCCGCGAGGAGGTAGAGGTTGAGGATTGATTCCAGTCTTCAAATTCGTTTTGGTTTTCATTAGCTTTCTCCTTTCGGATCTTCTTAAAAGCAGTTCTTATGTTAGAAGCAGTTCTTATGCCAACCGTTAACACGCCCCGCAGCATCACTTAGCAGATTGCCTCAAAGCCATTGTGCTGAAGGGGAGTGGCGGCTGGGGCACGACGCCTTGGAACCTACCGAGCTACCCTCGCGTGCTGCTGGCTACTATCTATTCGGATAGCGCGGTGAAGGAAACGGATAGCCGGGAGGGGGTCAAGGGCGGAGAGCGTTGGGCGGTATGGTGAGGATCAGTCAACTTCTGAAAAAAACATTGGTGAAAGAATTGGGACAAAAGGAGAGGCTCACTAGGTAATCAACGCGATGATCCGGAATTACACTCAAGAAAAACATGCATGGCGCACAACGTTACGTCTCAAATGAATTGACTCATTTTGCCGGACGGGGGCTCGACGCTTCCGGGCGGGCATCCGTACCGATTCTTGATTCACGACCGGGACAGCATCTTCTCGAAGCGGTTGGACCAGGGAGTGACGGACCTCGGAGTGAAAGTTCTTCGAACGCCGGTGCGGGCACCCATGGCAGCTGAACGCTGCAGGCCTTACCTCCGGTAAACTGTTTCGTCGCGTGAATAGAGCGGGGCGCGTCTGGGGTGAGAGCATGACCGAGAAGGTTGTCTGGTATGTCGTCTGTGAGTTCATTATCAGTCGCTGTGGGTAGGTATCTTTGCCTCTCGCGCGGGCGCGTAACTATGGCGTCCGCTTTCCTTCGTTTAATGTTACGTTGTCACCGAGACCACGCGGATTTTCCGCTCAGGGCCTCCTATTCACCGCTACTTCATTTTGAACGAATCGTCGAACGTCGCGGAGATCCTTGCGGTCTTGCCCGGCTCAAGCGGTACTGGTGCGGGTGTTCCAGGCTCTTTCGCATACACGCCGAGAGATGAGCCAGCAGGCGGGTGGCTTGCGGCGTCCCACTTCCCGCTCGGATCATAGACCATGCTTACATACACCGGACTCTTCTGGACGTCGTCGAATTGAACCGCCGCCGACTTCGAAGAGACTCCTTTTAGGTCGATTGGTGGCGGGCCCGTCTCCGCCTTGATGAAATCCGGGTTATCCCAAAGCACGACATAAACCTTGTGGGACTCGTCTACCGCGCCCGAGCCGGTATAGCTCACCTGAACTTCCAGCTTTGACCTCTTGCCTTGTGCACGGGCAGTTAGGGCGGACACGAACACCGTCCCGGAAAGTAAGAAATTCCGTCTGTGCATTTCAATCCTCCTATCCCAATCGGATAGAGGTCGAGCGTATCACGAATCCGCGGCTACAAAGATCACGCTCGCGCGCAGGCGCGTGACTATAGCGAAAAGTTCCTACATTTCAAGACTGTACTTCTCAACCGGCAGCGCACGGCAGGTTTCAAAATCCCGGAGGGCTTATGAGAGTGCAGGACCCGGGGCCGTCAGCACGGCGCGAACCACGACATTTGCCAGCGCGAGAAGGCCCAGCAAGTTCTAAGCGAGCGCGAGCTTCACTCCCATCCGTCCTCGCGTGGACAGCCACGCGACTAGGGGCCCTGACGCTCCAATGAAAATCTCCACGTTCGCGCAGTTGAACGTCAGCATTTTGGGAACGAGACCGTCGATCCAGAGCTGGTGCAGGAACAACTGGACGCCTATGCGAAAACCGGCGACCAGTTGAAAACTCTTGGTGAAGCACAATCTATTTCTTCAACCCGACCGTCCAGTTCAGCACCACCGTAATTGGAGGGGTGTTGGCTGGCGCGTCCTCGATGATGGTGTTGAGGGCTCTGGTGCAAACGCGAGGGTGAGAGGCGATGATGAACAGATGCAGCGGTTCGTACCGATCGAAGATCTTTTCAAAGGAAGGCACTTCGACGGGCAGATCATCATCTTGTGTGTGGCCTGGTACACGAGCTTCAAGCTGAGCTTGCGGGATCTGGTAATCATGATGGCGGACCGCGGCATTTTCGTGACGCATACAACGATTCTCCGATGGGTCCAGCGCTATGTTCCAGAATTCGAAAAGCGCTGGTGGCGCTACGCTCGCTGGGCGGATTACTACGCAGTGGTGTACCGGGTTCCTCCCTGAGTTGGTCCACGCAATCATCGAAGTCGAATCCGCCTGGCAGCCCCGTGCAGTCTCGAACAAGGGGGCGGCCGGTCCAACGGAATGGAAAACGACGGATGCTAATGGCGCCAGTCGCCCAAACTTCCGGCAATGAGGCGCCTCAGGCTCGCACTGATCGTCGTGCAGCGGACCTGCAGAATCTCGGCTTCCCTGGCGACCGTGGGGAACTCCACCCGCAGGTAGAAACTGCGGCGCCGAAGGGCGTCGCCAAGACGCCGGACCTCATTTGAGGTGAGAATCACGAATGGAATTGTCGTGTGCTTGATCGTTCCGAGCTTCGGGATCGAGATCTGCCATTTCGACAGGATCTCCAACAACAACGCCTCGAAACCTTGGTCGACCTTGTCGACCTCGTCGATGAGCAGGACGCACGGCCTCTCATAAAGCAACGATCTCAATAGCGGCCCCTGGACGAAGAAGTCCAGCGTGTGCAGGGCGCCGCGGATTGCGTCCCAATCCCTCTGAAAGTGGTCGGCCTGAGTCTCGAGGAAGAGCTTCTGGAGGGCCCTATCGAATTTCCCAATGGCCTTCTCCTCATTGATGCCCTCATAGCACTGTAGACGTTCAATGACTGTGTTTCCGGCGGCCGCAATCGCCTGGGCAAGTGCCGTCTTTCCGCAACCTGGTGGTCCTTCGACAATGATCGGCTTCTGCATCCGCGCGGCGAGGTAAACCATCTGCAGCGTCACCGGATCGATCACGTACTTTGCCACCTCCAAACGATGTCCGAGGTCGTGGATCGAAGAAAACACGCGTTTCCTCTTGCCCGATTCTATGGGAAGTGTGCCACTGTCTGAATTTTCATTAGCCGTGTGACAGCCAGTCTCCGCCGCTCCCACACTGTCCCTTGCAAGTGATTGAACGAACCCCAAAAATTGTCTTAGAGCTATCCGGCGATTCCGACGGCTGCCGCTCAACCTCCAACCCGAAAAATATTCCTGGACCTATGTGACCATCCGGGCCTGGTCGGCACTTCGGTAAGCCGAAAAAATGTTCTTAGACCTATCCGAGTCGATCTCTGCTCAAGCGAGGACGCCTTAGCCGGAAAAACGAAGTTCAGGATGATCTTGGAGCCAACGATCTGAGACAACAAGGGGATGGAATCAAGCGCGACGGACAAACCAGTCCCGCGCGAGATCGCCGCCCTGATGTCGGATGAGCGGCTGATTCTGCGCGAGACGCAACGCGCCGTGACCCCGTTTGGTGGGATCGCGGTTTTCATTTCATTTCTCGGGAAGGTCGGCTTCGTGGAGGCGCTTCGGCAGCACATGCCGATCCGCTGGAAGTCGCCGAATCATATCGATCCCAGTTCCACCTTCACAGCGTTCCTCCTGTCGGTTCTGGTGGGCGCCAGGCGGTTCGCGCACGCCAGCTGGCTGCGGGGGGATCGCGCGTTGCACGCGCTGCTGGGCATGGATCGTTTTCCCACTGACGATACCATCCGCAATTTGTTTCGCGCCTTCGGCATGGGCGAAGTCCAGCGCTTCTACGAACCCATGGCCGAGTGGCTGATGCAGCGTTTGCCACAGCGCGAAGGCGGCTACACATTGGACTTGGATTCGACGGTTTTCGAGCGTTACGGCAAGCAGGAAGGTTCTCTCAAAGGCCACAACCCGCGCAAACATGGACGGCCCAGTCATCACCCCTTGCTGGCGGTGTTGAGTGAGGCGCACTTCCTCCTGCACGGCTGGCTCCGCAGCGGCAACTGCGGCACCAGCCGTGGCGTGGAGGAGTTTCTCAAAGAAGCTCTCGCGCTGTGGGGACAGCGCGAAAAGATCCGCTTGCTACGGGCCGATTCAGGCTTCTTCGACGACAAGCTGCTGAGCTTTTTGGAACAGCGCCTGCTGCCTTACATTGTAGTGGCCAAGCTGACTCCCTGGGTGAAACGTGCCGCCCAGCGAGTGGAGCAATGGACGACCCTGGACGACGACTATGCCGTGGGCGAGTTTCGGCTGAAACTGCTCGGCTGGAGCGTGGAGCGTCGATTCGTGGTGATTCGCGAGCAGGTGCGCGAGGGCCGCGATAGCATAGGCCGCAAGCTGATCGATGTGCCGGGCTACACCTTCCGCGTCTTTGTCACCAGTTGCTCCGACCCTCCGGAGGGGATCTGGCGAGACTACAACCGACGCGCCGACATGGAGAATCGCATTGCCGAGTTGAAGCACGACCTGGGCGCCGATGGCTTCTGCCTGAAACAGTTCTTTGCTACAGAGGCCGCGTTTCGAGCCGTGTTGCTGCTCTTCAACCTGTTGGCCGAGTTCCAACGTGCGGCTGGTATGCCGATCTATCGAGAGCCAGCGACCATCCGGACTCAGGTCCTCACCTGCGGCGCGATCCTCGGCCGAGCCGGCCGCCGTCTGGTGCTCCACCTGTCCGAAAGTTGGGGCGGTCTGAAAACGAGAATCCCTTTACTGGACAGCATCTTGACCTGGCAAATCCCAATTTCCCCGAAGTTGGATCTGGCCCTTACAACCTGAGCCCGACAACCGTCACGCCACGCGTCGGAACCCATGCCCAGGAGGTCGATCAATATTCAATTTCGGAATTCAGGCTAAACCCGAAAAAATATTCTTGGAGCTATCCGGTTTTTGAGCTTCGCCGGACCCTCGCTGGTGCCAAAAAATCTCCCTAGACCTAAACCGGGACCCTCAGTTCCACCGGCCCAAAAAATGTTGGGAGAAAGCACCAGCCTCCCGCTGGATTCTGCGTAGCTTGTAGACCCTGTGAGGAGACCGTCTGCCTCTCGCAATGGCCGCGGGGGCTCGCTTGACAGTTGTGACTGGCTGCAAACTCGCTTTCGGAACACATATTTCTACGCAGCGCAGGAGACTTTTGTTCTGAATGTCGAGGATGCTCTACAAATAGGCATGAACACCAAGCACCTCCCCGAAAACACCGCCCAGAACGGGAAAGCAGGTCAACCGGCAACCATGAAGGAGAACTCAACCGCGCCACGCACCCCCTGAATACCCGGTTCGGCTGCTCACGATTCATGAAGCGGCCGAGGTTCTTAGGGTTACCTTCGACACCTACGGGCACCTCTTTCCGAACTCACGCGCAACAGCAGCAAAGAAGCTGCAAAAGGCGATGTTCACAGGAAGGAAAAACGGGTTTGGTAGCAGTTTGGTAGCAAAACCCGGCAAACGAGGGAAGAAGAAGCCATGCGTAGAAGGCGAGAGCTAACGTTTATGTGTTTGATTTGGAAGAGGGATGGATGCTTGGGAGATTTGGTTGCGGGGGGTGGATTTGAACCACCGACCTTTGGGTTATGAGCGTGTCGATCCTTGGCTAAGTAATTAAAAACAAGGCACGAGTGGCAACTCAGAAGAGCCTTAAGGAAGCCTCGGGAGTGGGTAATGGGAGTCGAATGGGAGTCGATTTTGGCGGTTACTGAGAAGAGCAGGCGATATTTTCGGTTCCTCAGAGCCTGGTGAATGCTCAAAAGAGTCGAGGGTTTCAGTACGATTGCCGAACGGATCAGGCGAGCGAGGCGAATGAAGAGAGCACACAAACCGGCGACGAGGCGATCTGAAAAGCACAGATTGGGTGACCGCTGCCGCGAGCGATTGAGGATCAGAAGTTGTTACTTAACAAGAACGGACTCGGCGACCACAGAACGGACGCCGCCCGGCCCCAAGAGTCGAGCAACCGTAGCCATGACTGGACGAAAAGGACGACGAGATTGCTCATTCAGTATCTTTGCAAGAACGGCTAACCCAGTAATTGTGCCATAAAAACTGTACTAATCTCAACTTGATCTGACATTTGATAGACTGCGCGGAAGCGCGGTCAGGAGAGTGTCAGCGATGAACACCGAACAGAAGATCATCAAGAACAAAGTAGGGCTGTTGAAGCTCAGCGAGATGCTGGGCAGCGTCTCGGAAGCCTGCAAGGTGATGGGTTATTCCAGAGATAGTTTCTACCGTTTCAAAGAACTGTACGACAAGGGCGGCGAGCTGGCGTTGCGCGAGATCAGCCGACGCAAGCCTTGTCCGAAGAATCGGGTCGAGGATCACGTTGAAAAGGCCATTATGGAGATGGCCTTGGAGAAGCCGGCTTTGGGCCAGGTGCGTGTGGCGAACGAACTGACCAAGCGTGGCCTATTCGTTTCTCCCACGGGCGTTCGCAGCGTCTGGCTCCGGCATGATCTGGAAACGTTTCGTAAGCGGCTGAAGGCGCTCGAGGCCAAGGCCGCCCAGGAACACATCGTTCTCACCGAGGAGCAACTCCGCGCCATGGAGCGGGCGCGCGAGGAAAAGGAAGCGCACGGCGAGATCGAAACCGCGCATCCCGGCTACCTAGGAGCCCAGGATACCTATTACGTGGGCACGATCAAGAGCGTGGGCCGGATCTATCAGCAGACGTTCCTCGACACGTACACCAAGGTCGCTTTCGCCAAGCTCTACGACCGCAAAAATGCTCTGGTGGCCGCCGACATGCTTAACGACCGCGTGCTGCCGTTCTTCGAGGAGCAGAAAGTTCCGCTGCTGCGCGTGCTCACCGATCGCGGTACAGAATACTGTGGGCAGCGCGAGCATCACGAATACCAGTTGTACCTGGCGGTCGAGAATATCGACCACAGCCGCACCAAGGCCCGGCATCCGCAGACCAACGGTATCTGCGAGCGCTTCCATCGCACCATCCAGGAAGAGTTTTATGCCACCGCCTTTCGCAAGAAGCTCTATCAGCGCCTCGACGAATTACAGGCGGATCTGGATGACTGGCTGCGGGAGTACAATCTGACACGAACACATTCTGGAAAGTACTGTTATGGCAAGACCCCGATGCAGACTTTCTCGGACTCGGCACACTTGGCGCAAGAGAAAATGCTCGACTCGTTCCAGAACGTAGCGCCGGAGCCGGAGCGGAGCCCTGCGCAGCGGAGCGTAGGCGGAGGCGCGGCCGCTGATGCGGCTGCTTGATCTAACCAACTATGTCAGATCAAGTCTGAGTTATTACACATAAACTGGTAATTCGCCAGGGACAGGGTGTGCACCTCGGCATTGGGGGTGCGCTGATGGTTGGAATTCTGAGCTTAATCTTCCACCAAAGCCTTTTTTCTATCTTCTCTGGCTCCGGTCCTGCTCTCCTTCGCCATCGACTGCTTCACAGCCATACGATGATAGCAGCCAGCCCACTCGGCAGGACGCTCAGGAGAAAAACCTAGGATACGAGTTCATCAAGTCTGTGTTGAACGATGTTCAGGGCGGGTTAGCCCGGAAAGCTTCACTCACGGTTCGTCCGCACAGCGCACTGAGTGGTTTAAGCGCGGTTTGCAATCGGGCAACGTCTCTGCCTGTGATACTTTCGCGACTAAATGAGATCGCGGCAGGCGATCCGCCAACTCGCGAGCTTTTTCCCGATGACTCGCCTCTGGCGGATTGCTGGTCCCACCAGTGCCGGAACTTCCGGCTGATTGGAACTAGGGCGTGACCTTACGGCGCTTGAGCATACCCGAGTCGACGATCTGCCCCAGGCGCGAAATGACGTTGAAGTACATCTCGTCGCCGACGATTTCGGCGGCCATGAACGCCAGATCGGTATCGAACCCCTTCGCCGAAAGGCCCGTCCCCCGGTCGATGTTGCCCGCCCGCAACTGGCCCCCTGACCCGACGACAAAGTACGCGATCCCTTTCTGCGGCTTAATGCGCTCGTAGAAGTGGTCGTGACCGTTGAGCACGAGGCTCACGTTGTACTTCAGGAAGAGTGGCTCCAGCACTTCGCGCAAGCGGAGGTCCGAGCCGTGGCGGTGGCCGGACGAGTATAAGGGGTGATGGAAGAAGACGATCTTCCAATCGTTACTCGATGCCTTGAGCTCCTTCTCGATCCATTGGATCTGCTCCGGCACGGGGTAGGAGCTGGCGTGAGCGGGTTCTCGTCCATGATCGACGCCCTCAACTGCTTTCCGTCCGGGTCCTCCAAAGACATTGGCGAGCAGGTGTTTGATGACTGGACGCGCCTGGGACGTGAAGATATCGCCGGGCTTCGGCCGCCCGGGCCTCTTGAATTTTTTTTTGGAGCGCACGCTGGTTCTTGTCGATCTCCTCTGGCGTCGCGTCCTTCGGCAGTTTCGGTAGCGATCGCTCGATCTTGATGTGCAACTTCACGTAATCCTTCACACGGTCATTCATGGTGGAGAGCGCGCCGGCCTCCGCTTCTGTCAGCGGCCCGACTAGACGCTCTGTCGCCGGCGCCGACGCCGGAGACGCGGACGTGGCCGGGGGGGCAGAAGGACTATTGCCCCTTACGCATGCACTCAGAGTTAGTATGGCGGCCGCGACAAAACTGACGACGACGCCTTGTGTTGCAGGCATTGGCTCCATTATTATCACAATCTCATTGCACGCATGCTCCGTTGCTAGGCTCGCTCGATTGGCGTTTGCGTCAGCAAAAGCTTTCGACAAGCCCGGGAAGATCGAAGGGATGAATATCACTGGTCTCAGCCATGGCGACGCCAAAAATTCAGTAAGACTGAGCCGCAAAAACGCCGGGAACATGCCTGACGGGCCTGTCCGGCCTCTTATGTGACGGGGCGAACACGAGGGCTGCAACGGCCGATTCGCAAGGCGTCACGGGTCTTGGTGAGGCCGCGCGAGCTCTGAAGTCGCTCAAGCCATTGGGGTTTCCCATTAGTCGGCCTTCTCAAAAATGGTCTTTGCGGATACTCCCGTCCAAGTCAGCCGTCATCAACCAGTACAAACCGGGAATTGTCAGACTGTCAAAATTCCAAGAACTTGGAATGCGCGATTTGAGCATGATTAGTGCTCCCCTTGAGTGACTTCGACTTATGGAGCAATTGTGAGCAGATTTACACGTGTACTTATGCGATTGTTGTGTTGACGTTGAATAGTTTTGCAAAGTCGCCATGCGGAGCAAAGTACTTGTCAGTTTTATTATTCTGCGATCATTCCTGGTTTGGACGGCCGCTCCGACGCTAGGCGCGGTTCAGCAGCCCAACGTCCATCATCGCCGGGTGCATCACCATAGTCATGACAGGTACTATATCCGGCACCGCACGAAGCTGCAGCATGCAAAGATCATCGGTGGGACGGCATTGAAGGGAGCGTCCGTGGGGGGCTTGATTGGTGGGCCACCAGGGAGTGCGGTCGGTGCAGCAGCAGGTGCGGGGGTAGGCACTGCATACGATCTGAAAACTCGGAAGGTGAAAGCCCGCAGTACTAGCAACTGAGATTCCTCGTCGAGCCGGGTGACGTCGGTGATGCACGCTTGATTGACCAGCCGGTCACGCACGTCAACAGCCGAACCAACTTGTTGTCCCCCATACTGAGCATTCCATCATATCCTGCCTTCTCGATGCTTCGAGGATTTTGACCAGACGGCTCCATCATGCCCATCGAGCGTTTGGCATAAGGCTTCTGGCTCGTAAAAAAGTGTTGGGGCAGGCAGCATGCCGGATGGCGGCGCGCGGCTATGGCAGCCCTCATGCAGACTGAACTGGTGTGCTGATTGCAGCTCTGCTGTTTCCCGGCGGCCCCCGGGGACACCACGCCGCATGCGCGTGGAAATATAAGGCTGATACATCTCTCTCTCACTCAGCGCCGTCGTAAGGAGTCGCTATCACCTGCAGTTACTGGCCGCGTAAGGTCGAAGCGCACTGGTGGCACGGACCTGTTCCTCCGGGAGCAAATGGCGGCAGTGAATGGCCCGCGCCCGCACCAAGGTGTGGGCGTGTGCGAGTTATTAATCGGCACTCGTGTTTTGTGAGCTTTTCTGAGCAGACGGCTCCAATGCTGACCTGATACGTTCGTTTTCGGAGGGACGTGTTCAAGGTTTTCAGGGACATACATCGAAGCACCGCCTCGGTCACACCGCAAGAGAGTGGCCATTCCGCGCGGGTTCAGGGTGTAGATACCACGCAGGGACGTCATCACGGAAGTCTCGGGACGAGACTTCGTTACCGAGGAGAGCATCATGAAAGCAAGCAAGAACAACGATGGGGTAAAGGGCAAGTTTCACGAAGTGAAGGGCGAGACTAACGGAAAGGTACGGAAGCTGACGGACGACCCCACTTTGGAAGGCAAAGACGAAAACAAAGTCGGGAGAGTCCAAAGGAAAACCGGTAGTGCGGAGAAAGCCATCGAGAAATGACAATGCTTTCCACAGCCGACCTCCTGGACGGCTTCCTCTCTGCACTCACGCAGAAGAACGACGGGGATGTGGGCCGCGGACCGGAGGTCGGCCTACCGGCACCACGCCATCAGGCAGTTGTTTCGCAGGCATCAGTTTAGCGATTCGCGATCTAAAGATTTTGTGCTCGCCCCTGTCGGTTTGTGCAACAGGCTGATTGTTTTCATCCGAGGAGAACCCGGTAATTGTCGCTTTGCGATTCTTGAACTTGCCGACCAGCAGGACATCGCCTACAGCCAGGCTTGGAAGCTCGAACGCTTTCTTGCGAGCCTTGCGGTCGTTTTGCTTGAGCATTGCGATTGAGCTTCCTATAACACCCGCAGAAAAGCCGCCAGATCCGTTTGCTCGGATTGTGCCAAGTGAAGTTCCGACACCAAGTTGAAGAATTCCGCCGTGTCTTCGAGAGTAAGCAAGCGCCCATCATGCAGGTACGGCGGCGAATCCTTAACCCCGCGAAGCGGAAACGTTTTGATCGGCTCATCCACGCATGCGATCATCCCATTGACCAGATGCGACGAGAAAAATCGCTCCGTCTGGAGACTGTGCATGAGATTGTCGCTGTAGTACAGGGCTTGATGACATTCCACACAACTCGCCTTGCCAAAGAACAACTGCTGGCCTCGCATTTCCGCCGCATCCGTCTGCTTGGGATTGAGTTTCCCATCCACGCCGAGCTTAGGGGCCGGGGGGAAGGCCAGCAGTTCTTGAAACGCCGCCATGGCGTGTACTTGGCTCCCGCGGCCGAGAATGTTCACGCCCTTCTTCTGCGCGATCACGGGTCCCCGTCGAAATACGCGGCGCACTGGTCAAACTCGGTAAAGTCCTGACGGTCTTCAGCGCTCGCTGTGAACCGAAGAAGCGTTTTTGAACGAGGACCTCGAATTGCATCCAAAGCCACCTAGCTCTCTTTTATACGTTCGCCGCAACCAGTAGGTTGGTTACCGAATTCACCCAGGTGGCATGTCGTTGCCTACTCTGATCCACCGTTCGTGAACGGATACCAAATTAGCAGATAGAGAGCTTGCGTTCTGTTCACAACTGCTCACCACTATTTCTGAGGCCTAAGCTTCCGACCGGCTTCGCTACCGCCTGGCTTCGACCACGCGCCTGGCCGGAAATTGTTGATCACGAGGTCGGCGTGAATGGATGCGTGTTCAGGAATGGGCAATTAAGATAAATGAATGGGATGGCTCTTTTATCTGTTCGTCGTAGCTGCGGGCTCCTTCAGCGCCGTCCAGGCTGGCGCTAACGCACAACTCCGGAAGTCGCTCGATCAACCTTTGTTGGCAGCACTATGCGTGTATAGTAGTGCTCTCATAGCGTTGCTCATCGCGGTCCCCTTCACGCAACTGGGCGGATTTGGTCCAGGCAAAGCGGCACAGGTCCCTTGGTGGGCCTGGTTGGGAGGTCTGCTGAGCATCATGTCCACCATGGCAGGCCTGATGCTCGCGGAGAAGATGGGATCCATGTTCTTCACGGCCACGACGGTTACTTGCTCCATGGTCTGCTCGGTGTTGCTCGATCACTTTGGTTGGGTCGGGTTTGAGGTCCATCGCGTCAATCCGTGGCGTCTAGCCGGATGCGCGATGTTATTGGCTGGCCTATTCTTGGTATCCAAGTTCTAGAACGGTGAATCGGAAGTGGGCGAGAGCATGGCGGATGCTCAGGCATCCAGCCCATCCCCAACTCTCTTGTCATCGCCATGGCGTTCGTGCTGGCTGCGGAGCGGACGAAGACTGGAAAGATCAGCGACAATAGAGTGATATGGACCGAGGAAGTGTGTTTGCTGTTTCGCTCTTCCGAATCGTGGACCAAAGGAGGACGGCGGCAGGAAAGCGAAGGTCCATTGCTTGACGCGGCGAGCTGCGGGCGGATGATCTGGTTGTGGTGCAGGGTTCTTGCCGTCTCCCCTGCTTCATGGTGGCTCCGGGGACGGTAAAATCGTTCACCAAGAACAGCCCGGGGAGCCAACACAGAATTGCCGGACCGCCTGCCCGCAGGCTCTGGGCACCTATGAGCGTTCTTCAATTCATAACGGCCGTTCCTTTGGATGTCCGGCGAGGCAGTGGATGCTATATCGGCACCCGGACGTTAATCGAAGGTCTACGCCAGCTTGGAACCGGCGTGGCAATGATTACGCCACGAACCATTACGCCGGTTTACACGGCCACGCGCATCCTATTCAATGAGAGATTGCGCTGGCGCCGTTTCAACGGCACTGCGACGATCGGCATCGACGCGGATGGTTACGCAATCCCCCACGGGCGGAATACGCCGCCCCACATCGCGTGCATTAAAGGAGTTCTGGGCGACGCGGTGCGTTTCGAAACCGGCGCGACACGGGCTAGCATGGCACTTCAGGCTTGGCTTGAGGCCAAACATGCGCGCCGAGCCGATCTCGTCATCACGGTAAGCCGGTACTGTGCCGAGCGTCTTGAAGAACTCTATGGCGTGAAGAATGCGGTCGTAGTGCCGGAACTGATCGATCTGGACGCATGGCGTCATCTATTCCGCGCGAATCCGGCTGCGCCGCATCCGAGCAAGTTTACCGTTTTGTCGGTATGCCGGTTCTATCCGCGTAAGCGTTTGGACGTCCTGCTCCAGGCCGCCGCCCTGCTGCGCATGACAATTCCCAAACTGGAGATTCGTATTGTAGGAAACGGGCCGGAGTATAAGCGCCTTCAACGGATCTGTCTTGAATTAGATCTCGAACCGGTGGTTCGGTGGCTCGGCGACATGCCCCTTGCTACATTGGCCGAGGAGTACAATCGTGCGCATGTCTTCTGCTTGCCCAGCGTTCAGGAGGGTTTCGGCATCGTATTTTTGGAGGCTATGGCTGCCGGCAAGCCGATTGTGGCCGCACGCGCCGCCGCCGTCGCTGAAGTCGTTCGCAACGGAATTCTCGTGGAACCGGAGAACCCGGGAGCGCTCGCCGATGCGATCGTTCGTCTTCATCGCGATCCGGACCTTTGTCATTCGCTAAGTTTGGCAGGTTTACGGAACGTCGAACAGTTTGAGATGCATCGCGTGGCGACACGATTCTTGTCGGAGGTTGCGAAAGTCGCGCCGGGAATAGAAATAGCGGAAGGAGTCAAACAAACGAACTGAACATTCCAATCCGATCGATCCATTCTCATCCGGGATTCGATCGCTACGGTTCGTAGAGGGCCGGAGAAATCCAGCTCGTACTCGTCCCACCGGCAGCAAGACCTATTCCTTTAGCTCCCGAAAAGTCTGAGCTGAAATATTCCATACCAAGGCTGCGGCGGCGTGTTCAATTTTGAGATTCTCTGAGGCGTACATCTCGTGATCCCCGGAATTAAAAAATGAGAATCCGCTGAAAGAAAAGAAAGGAGACAGCGTGGCACAAACTAAGGTGGTGCATGAACCGAGAGTACTGGCGGCAGATACTCTTACGGGCGATAAAGTCGTAAATCTTCAAAAGGAAGATCTCGGAAAAATCGAACATTTGATGATCGACCTGGAGACGGGCCGCATCGCTTACGCAGTTCTTTCGTTTGGGGGTTTTCTGGGCATGGGTGATAAGTTATTTGCATCCCCTGGAGTGCCCTCGCAATCGACACGGTTGAAAAGCGCTTCATCCTGAACGTCGATAAGGAATTGCTCAAACGCGCTCCCGGTTTCAACAAGGATCAATGGCCGAACATGGCTGACCATGCCTGGGGCGCCAAAGTCTTCACGTATTACGGCGCTAAGCCCTATTGGGAATAAAAGAGCGTGGGCAGAAAGGCGATGGCCAGCCGCAACGAGGTAATCTAGCGGCTGGTCAGAGCCTGTTTGGCTCGAAATAGCGGAGCGGCCTTGCCTCCCTCGGTTGCCTTGTCTTCCAGGCGAAGAGGAGTGGCTCGTATCATTCAATACGACTGACGAAACGAGGTTTAGGTTTCTGATCATGTGTGGCGTGTTAGTTGTGGCATGACTACTCGGTTGTAATGCCTTCCACGTTTTGGGTGGGTTGATTCACCTTCTGCTGCACTTCGTGCTCGGCCGAACAGCGTAGGAAGGCAATTCGGATTAGTGTGCTGACGCATCAAAGGAGAAATATGAAAACGCTCAAACGGTGCTTAACTTTGCTTGTGCTGCTCGCAGTCGGGACCCTTGTAGGGTGCTCAACGACGTCCACGCAATCACCCGACTTTTCTGAAAGCATCCGCAAGTCACTTGATCAGGCCAACCTCAAAGATGTTTCCGTAAGTCAGGATCGCGACAAGGGTGTAGTGACCCTTGGCGGACACGTAGCAGCTGAGGCTGATAAGTCACAGGCTGAATCGATAGCGAAGTCCATCGCGAGCGGACAGGTTGTGTCGAACCAGATTGCGGTGAAACCGCCGAGTGCCGAAAGTGAGGCTAAGACGGTGAACTCGGATCTGGACAAAGCTGTCGAGAAAAACCTGGATGCTGCTCTCATCCAACACAGGCTTCACAAGAGCGTAAAGTACGGTGTTAAAAATGGTGTCGTCACGCTGACTGGCGAAGTCAACTCCCAATCCCAGCGCGCGCAGGCCGAAAGGGTTGCGTCTTCAGTACCAAACGTGAAGCAGGTGGTGAACGAGCTGCAGGTTAAGAATCAAAAGGCCAGTTCGTCGAAGTGAGCGAGTGGCCGCAGGCGTCTAACCAGAAGCCACTGGTTCACCTGGGGCTGGTCGCGTAGATCATAACGCCGCCCGACGGAGACACGAAAGCCACAGACGATTCGCGCCTCGCTGGGTGTGCCCATCGGCTGCAGGCTGCAGTGAAAGGTAATCGCGTAACCCGAAATTCTACGGGAAGCACGTCAGCCGTGCGTTGCCACTACTTTGTAAGATCGTGCTTGCTGCGGTTTAGATTCTTTCGGAAATCCTGAACACAGTCTACGACTGTCGAACCGCTGAATGCACCTGTGCACATACCCATCCTCGCCTTGGCCCAGGTTGTTGCGTTACAGCGAAATCGATCGCGCATATGAATATGCCGCTATAACTTACAGGAGCGTTAATGCTTGAGGGGCAGCCGGGGTATGATGTGGCGGTGGCCGAATCGTACCGCGCAACCGGCCCGAAGCCACGTATCCTTGTAGAAACTGGTGCAAACCCAGGCCGACAGGGAGTTCGGCTGGGCTCCACTCGGCTGAGTGAACTGCGATGGGCTCAAGCAGCGAGTGCCGCGTTCCACAACTCCGGACCTCGTTCCTTTCCGGCCGCCCAGCTTGCCCGTCTTGTATTGTCCTTTTTTTGATCTTCTCTGCTAACTCGATCCCGGGAAATCGTTACCTCCGCGTTGTCGAATCGCTTGAATCCCAGCATGGGCCGGATTCGTTGCTTCACTCTCCGATGGTCCTGCTCCACCAGGTTGTTTAAGTTCGCGAGTCGTCGTTGGCCTCCAGGGACTACGAGGCGCGCGTTAATCAGAGGCTGGTAAACGGGCTTTCTGGAAACTGCATCGAAACGGTTCCGCCGTGACCACAGGATGCCAGTAAAGGCACATCCGAAAATTCCCCCGAGTGGGGACCGTTTCTCTTGCCATAACCCTCCTTCGGGGATGCAGGTCGAGTTCACTATTACGGGTAATAGGTGAATTGGCGGCGCTCGACGTTGGAACGCTGGAAATTGGGGTTGGGCTCCAGGTGACTCCAGACGACTCGCTCGGTCCAGTTGCCTTGCACATCGTATTTGTATTCCAAACGCGCGAGCTGGGTGTGGGTGGTCTCTTTAGCGGAACGCAAGTTCCCCTCATTGTCGATTTGCATCTCGCGAGTAGTGTCCACGGTTGTCTCTTCGATGGCATTATCGCTATCGTCGTAACGGAACGTCGTGCGGTGGCCGCCGAGGTCGCCCATGCGCATGTGCCTCTCGATCCGGCGACCCTTCTGATCGTAAGCATAGGTCGTCGACATCATCGGCTTGTCGGGACCAAACAGCTTCTGAAAGACATGCACGGCTGCCTCGTGAGTTTCCGGTGATGCATTCTCCAGTTCCTTTGTGGCGTCTAGGCATAGGCATGGGGATGCCCTTGGGCAGATACTCTGAAAGTGGCCCGATTTTGCATACCGATAGTTGTTGCCACGATGATAAAAAAATCCTCCGGACTTGTCGATCCTGGCGCGCGCCGTTCGTCTTACGGTTGAAGGTGCACGGGCTACACTTAAATCCGGCCGGTTGAAGGACTCAGCCAGCACAGCCGCACAGGTGCCGTACACCGCAAAAAGGAGAGTGTCATGTCGAAACAAGAAGAAGCCGGTCTTATCCTCAAACTGTACGAACTTCGCCGCGAAGCCACCATGCGCCAGGCGCGCGACTGGTATTTTCTCGAGTTTAATCCGCAGTCCATGGCAGACTTCACCAGCGCGATGTTCAGTGATCACAGCGGTCATCTGCGCATGGTGATTACCTATTGGGACATGGCGGCGGGTCTCGTCAACAACGGGGCTATCAGCCCGCAGTTATTCAACGACACCAACGGCGAGCACATTGGGGTCTTCGCGAAATTGGAGCTCCTGCTCGGCGAAATCCGAGCCGCCTACGGACCACAATTTGCCGTGAACTTCGAAAAGCTGATCGAAGCGACACCCGACGGCCGCAAGCGGACTACAGAAGCTCGCGAACGGATCAAAGCAATCCGCGCTCAGCTCTCAACAAGGCAGGCCGCGGCCGCGTAGCAAAGTTAGCCCGACCGCCGAACCTTGAGGTCCAAAAGTATTCCAGCAGGAGAACGGTAAACTGCCCAGAATCCGCAAAGGATGAGAGCGAGTCTGGTCCAGCCATAAGTGTTTGTTTTGGGCCCCCAGAACTGTGTGCCATGGTCGGAAGTGTTCGCTTGCAGAAGAATCGAATCAGCGTTTTACTTGGCTATGGAAGAGAACCCGCACGGGGTGATGGAAGAGCTCGTCGCCCCCCTTTGTTCTGAGCCGACTCGTCGAGCCAAGCCAACGGCGCAGATCACCAGTGGAAGGAGGATCCACTCATGTAGTTGTCGGTGAGACGTGATAGCTACCGAGCGGCTTGGTCGGGTAACTGAGCGTCAACGGGGCGCGTGAGCAGTTTTGAACAGATTACCAGCTATCTATCTGCTAACTTAGGGGTCCTTAGTGGTGTGTCGTGGACTGCCGGGAGTACGGATAATTGCTGCGCTTTTTTTACCCTCTTTGTTCTCGTAGTCGCACGATAGTTTCAAGAACTTTCGGCGCAGCTTTTCGGCGGACCCTTACAGATGACACACGCGCTGGAGGCGGAAAAGTGATAAATACGTTGGTTCAAGTGGTATTTCGGCAGGCACTCGGCACCATTTGCATCCTGCTTCTGCTTCCGGCTGGCGCGTTGTTGGTTGCGCAAGAACCACCACCATCTACCGAGCAAGCGCCGCCTGAGCAAACTGGACCTCCCGCGCAAGCGCTTCCTCCGGACCAGTTAGCCAATCTGGTAGCGCCCGTCGCGCTCTATCCTGATTCCTTACTCAGCCAGGTCTTGGTCGCCGCCACTTATCCGCTTGAGATCGTCGAAGCCGGACAGTGGCTCCAGCAGAATCGCAACCTCCGCGGTGCACAACTAGTGGAGGCTGCGCGCCAGCAAAATTGGGATGCTAGTATCCAGGCGCTAGTGGTGTTCCCGGATGTAATCACCCGGTTGAACTCAGACATTCGTTGGACCACCGATCTCGGGAACGCGTTTCTCTCTCAACAGGCCGACGTCATGGATGCCGTGCAGCATCTGCGAGCCCAGGCTAGCCAGGCGGGCAGATTGAAGTCGAACGCTCAGGTGAACGTCACCACTGAGACGCAAGGGGGGCAGGCGGCGATTGACATTCAGCCTGCCGACCCGCAAGTGGTTTATGTGCCGGTCTACAATCCCGCATACATCTGGGGACCGCCCGCTTATGGTTTCTATCCGCCGCTTTTTTACCCGGAAATCGGTTTTGGATTCGGGTTCGGACCGGGTATTTACATCGGAGGCTTCTTCGGCGGCCTTGGATGGGGCGGTTGGGGCTGGGGGCCGAGTTGGTTCGGCCACTCGATCTATGTGAACAACTATTTTTTCCATCGCTATGGTTTTAATGACTTCCACGGTGGCGGAGCGTTCCAAGGCAGGGGTGCCTGGGCGCACGATCCTGGTCACCGGTTGGGAGTTCCTTACCCCAATGGCGCGCTGTCCAGCCGTTTCCGCGGAGCTTCTGGCGTGCGCGGGGGGGCCGGCGGCGGACATTTTGGCGGACAAAGATATGCCACGCCGCGGGAACCGTCGTTCAATCGGGCGAGCCCAGGTGGCAACGGTGCGTTTGGCAACGTTGGTGGCCGCGGAAATTTAGGCGCAAATACCCAGCAGTCGAGGTCCGCTCCCCAGCAACGCGGCGCTCCGGCCGAGCGGTTTGGCAGTCGAGGGTTCCAGCCGCAAAATTCTGGCGGCAACCACAGCGCGTTCGGTGGAGTCCAGCCGCGCAGCCAGACCCGGCAACAGAGCGACCATGGCTACTCCAGCCTTGGAGCGCAGCGAACTCAACCTTCTCGGGGTGGAGAAAGCTCCGCCCCACGAAGCTCCGCGCCATCTCGCGGCGGCGGGAGGCGATAGGAGATGACCATGAAAACTCTCACCGTCACGCTCGGAGCACTGATTGTGTGGCTCCCGGCGATTTCATTCGGGCAGACACCAAAGACTTTCGATTCGGCCGAAACTGCCGCCCAGGCCCTGATGGAGGCTGCGGAAAAAGATGATGTGGCGGGGCTCGCTGCCTTATTCGGCCCGGCAGGTAAGGCCGTCCTCACCTCGGGCGATCCGGAACAGGACAAGAAAGAGCGCACAGAATTTGCGCACCTCGCTCGCAACAAACATCAACTGGAACCCGACCCGATGAATGCGGCCGTGATGATTCTGTCCATCGGATCAGAAGACTGGCCGTTCCCCGTTCCCATCGTCCGGAGCAAAGACAAATGGAGCTTCGATGTCTCGCAGGGCGCCGTCGAGATGCGGGCGCGACGTATTGGCGCGAACGAGCTGGATGCCATCGAAATCTGCGCCGGGTATGTCGAGGCGCAGACGGAATACGCGGCCCAGGATCGCGACAACCATAAAATGCTCGCATACGCGCAACGCATCGTTAGCACCAAGGGGCTGCACGACGGCCTCTACTGGGAGGGAAATTCCGAATCCCTTGTGCCTGAAGGTTTCGCCCAAGCCGCAGTGGATGCCGGGCGCGCAACCGCGGTTAAACTCAAGCCGTACCATGGCTATTACTTCCGTGTGCTCAAGGCCCAAGGGCCCAATGCGGACGGAGGCCAGCACAACTACGTTGTGAGAGACTCGATGATAGGCGGCTTCGGGCTGGTTGCCTTTCCTGCGCACTACGGAGTCTCCGGGATTCACACCTTCATCGTCAACCAGGATGGTGTTATCTACGAGAAGGACCTAGGAAATCCAGCAACCAGCGCCTCAACCACAGTGACCCGCTACGATCCCGATAAATCGTGGATGCGAGTGGAATAGATTTGGCGCAGGCGATGCAGCCGTTGTGCTTGGGTCCCGGGCATGGGTCAACGGCTGTAGGCACGGGATCGCAATTGTTCTACGGCATGAAACCAATCTTTTTCCGGTGATCCCTGCGGACAGCCTCTAGCCTGCCAGAGTTCATGCGCGAGGGCTGCGATGTCCTCGTGTCCGAATGCGGCGATTCCATGTCCAATCGTCGCCGCTTCAGAATGCTGGTGATCGTCTAGGGAATGCTCGAGGGCTTGCCGTGAATGCTCGTGTCCCGTCAGATGATCCTGTTTTCCCTGCTGCTCGGCTACACCATGGGCATGCGTAGCACTCCCTTCTAACTCGGCGGCTTGTTGGTGGTTCTCGTAATGTGATCCGTTGTTATAACGAGTGGACATATTTAAAGAGTCCTTATCTGCCCTGACTTCGCGTGGGCTTCTTTTGCAAGTCTATAAGCCTGATACGAGTAATCCAGTGCTCGATCCGAGTGCCAGTTTCCTGTCTCGTTATCGGCTTTTTCGTACGGTTCGGCCGCAGTACGGTGGGCGTGTGCCGCCAGTTCGTGCTGCTCGGCGGTTTTCTTGTGGGCATCGTGCATGGTCTTTCTCCGGTGGAAGCATTCGTCAACTCTCGTCTCATCTGCACGAGGCGGGCCAATCATTTCCGGATCGGACATCGAATAACCAATTCCCAGCAGCAGCGAATCGTCAGCGATAGGATAGCAGAATGTTGTTGGGGCCTATCGAACGTAACCCCTCGGCTCTGCCGCGGTGCGAAGTTTGCACTCGCACTGACAGATTCTGCACGAACCGCCGCCTGGCATCTCAATCAAGGGCATAAAACCCTGCGAACCAGCACGATAGACTTGTCCTCATTAAGAAGATGGCGCTGCGCGTGCATTAAGGATCAATGAGGCGAAGAATGCCTGTACACCAACGTAAACGAAATCGCACCGGACGCGTGGGCTGGCTACGCGCGGCGGTATTGGGCGCGAACGATGGGATCCTTTCGACGGCAAGTCTGGTGCTCGGTGTCGCAGCTGCGCATGCGACTCACAGCAACCTCTTGGTCGCCGGAGTCGCCGTGTCCATTGCCAATAATGCGACCGAACCTAAGGCCTGTCGCGCCAGAAGGCTACAAGGAAGGCACGGATGCGGTGGTTCGCCATTATTACGTCCGCTCGTAGCCGATTGACTTAGAATGGATTGCTACCGAACAATCGGAGTACATGCCAGCCATTCTTCTTTTCTATCTTTCGATTCGTCCGACTCCTTTTGAGCAGTCACCAAGCCATCGCCATCGAAAATGCTGCCCTGCGGCTGCAACTCGCGGCCTTCCAGCGAAAACGTAAGCAACCAGTTTCTGACGACCTTCGATCGCGTGTTTTGGATGACTCTCCGCCGCTTGTGGTCCGGCTGGCGCCGGCCGTTGCTCTATGTCCGGCCTGACACCGTCGCCCGCTGGCAACGAGAACGGTTTCGCAGATTCTGGGCGCGGCTATCGAAACGTCATGGCCGTCGGCGTGGCCGGCCCGCTACAGCTGTCGAGATTCGCCGGTTGATTGAGCGGATGGTTGTTGCCAATCCCCTGTGGCGTGCGCCGCGGATTCATGGCGAACTGAAGATGCTCGGCATCGCAATCTCCGAACGCACCGTCTCACGAATTCTGCGAGGCATAGTAATTGAGAGCTCTTTCTTGAGGAGAGATTATGCCAGGCATGCCTACGCCCGATGCGGAGGTAGCTCAAACCGCCGCAATCATTGCACTACGTCAACCGATCGAAGCGTCGTGCGGGCGATTCACCCCTCGCTGCAACGACAGCGCGGCGTGGTGAAAAGCCTCGGTGCCTGCCTTCCCGCTCAATACTTCCAATACCGTGCAAGGCCTTATTGCATCGATACACCCCAGCGAACCAAACATTCGCTCGATACACCGCATTCGATGCTTGGCATCTCGAGCTGATGCTGGTTAGAAAGATTGATCGGCGCGACTTCGACACTCCCATGGAGCATGTGTTACGGCTGTCGTTTGAATACATGTGCGTTCATGCCGAATACACTCCCTCAATTACTAAGGGAATGCCGGAGGCACTTGCGGCCACCCAAGGCGAAATTTTTGAGCGATTTCGGATGATTTCGAGTTGGCCGCGACAAGAGGTCGAGGTCAAGTACACGGTTCCATAACCAGGAGACGGAATGATTAATCGAACAATCGCGCAGCTAGAGCCACACCCACGCCAATCGGATTCACCGGCTACCCCATTTGAACAAGTGCTGAATACAGTAGAAGCGGCTGCTCTGCTTCAGATCCATCCGAAAACGCTGCAGAGGATGGCGCGAGATGGGTTGGTTCCGGCTTTCCGTATCGGTGACCTCTGGCGATTTCGCGCTTCGGCTCTGGACGAGTGGCTCCGTTCTGGCATATGCTCAAAAGGCCACTCGTGCCGCTAACACGAAAGGAAGGTTTTCGTTGTTTACGCGCACGCGCCTCGGGTCCTTACTCCTGAGCAGTTTCATTCGCTGCTGCCATTCGTCCGGGACCCGTACCGGACAATGGTGTTGGTGGCAGGTTGCCTGGGCCTTCGGGTCAGCGAGATCATGGCCCTACAGTGGCGAGATTTGGATCTCTGTGGACTCACCGTGCTGGTACAACGGAGCGTAGTTCACGGGCGAGTCGGGGATGTGAAGACCGAGTATTCACGGGATCGGTTCCCCTCGATCGTGCGCTGGCCGAAGCTTTGATACAGCACAAGGAACGGTCCTTCGCGACCCCGGAGGGGTGGTTGTTCGCAAACCCGCTCACTGGCAGGCCGTATCACCAGGAGCAAATCCAGAAGAAGCACATAAGTAAGGCTGGCATCAAAGCAGGGATCGGCAGCGATATAGGCTGGCATACGTTCCGGCACAGCTATCGGTCCTGGCTGGACGAAACCGGGGCGCCACTCACCGTCCAAAAGGAGTTGATACGCCACGCTAGCATCCAAACCACAATGAACATTTATGGTAGAGCTATGACAGACAGTAAGCGTCAGGCCCACAGCAAAGTCGTGGAGATCGTCTTACCTGGCAACAAATCGGAGAAAACCGCCGACCACAAGCAGGCGGTCGCGGCGATTGGGAGTGAACGGGAGTTTGTGGTGCGCTCAAAATTCCGTGCAACCGATTGAAAACTTTGGTTGCGGGGGGTGGATTTGAACCACCGACCTTTGGGTTATGAGCCCAACGAGCTACCAGACTGCTCCACCCCGCAATCCTATGGTAGCGTCACGCAATTGAGAGAGTCAAACTTCGGACGTGTTTTTCGTGCCGGCCGGATGCTGTCTGCGGGGGCGGGGACATTTTCGATAGAATCGTAGAGACTCCAACGAAAGGAAAGCGTATTGGCAGCCAAGCCGGCGACCGTCATCGCGATCTATCCCGGATCGTTCGATCCCATCACCAGCGGGCACCTGGATCTGATTGAGCGCGGTTCAAGGCTTTTTGACCGGCTGATCGTAGCGATTCTGCAGAACGAAGAAAAAGAGTCGCCGCTGTTCTCGGTCGATGAACGCATGGAAATGTTGCGCGAAGTGGTGGGCGGCTATGCCAACGTGGAGATCGATCATTTTCACGGATTGCTGGTGGATTACGCCGCCGCGCGAGGCGCCAGCGTTCTGCTGCGAGGGATCCGCGCTATCTCGGACTATGAAAAAGAATTGCAGATGGCGCTGATGAATCGCCGGCTGCGGCCGGAAATCGAAACCATGTTTCTGATGGCCGGCGAAGCTTATTCCTTCATCAGCTCGCGGCTGGTGAAGGAAGTGATCAGGCTGGGCGGCAGCATTGCGGGGCTGGTACCGCCTTCGGTGGAAGTACATCTCCGCGAACGATTCAACTCCGCGGGAGCAGGCGTCCGGCGGCAGTCACGATAGGAAAACAATGGCACTGGAACTTAAGACAGAAATAGCAGACCGCATCTCATCGATTAGCGTTTCATCCACCATGAAAGTGGCGGCTGACGCGGAGAAATTGCGCGCCCAGGGGATCGACGTGGTGGATTTCGGGGCAGGCGAGCCCGATTTTCCGACGCCCGCCAACATCAAGCAGGCCGCAATCCGCGCGATCGAGCAAAATTTCACTAAGTACACGGGCGCCGGTGGAACGGCGGAATTGAAGCAGGCGGTATGCGCGCGTCACGCGACAGATTTCGGGACGGCTTACAAACCAGCCGAGTGCATCATCAGCGTCGGCGGCAAGCACGTCATCTTCAATCTGACGCAGGCGCTGATCAACCCGGGCGACGAGGTCATCATCCCGGTGCCGTATTGGGTCACCTACAAGGATGTAGTGAATTACGCCGGGGGCAAGTGCGTTTTCGTCAAAACCGACGAGGAGAAGGGATTCGCGCTGACCTCCGCGATGATCGAGCCGTATCTCACACCTCGAACCAAGATGATCCTGATCAACTCACCGTCGAACCCAAGTGGTGCGGTGCTCGATCGGCAGGAGTTTGAGAAAATCTATCAACTGACTTCGAAGCTCGGCATTTATCTCTTGACCGACGAATGCTACTGTCACTTTCTATACGAGGGCTCGCCGTACTCTATCGCCTCGTTGCCGGGTGCGAAGGAGACGGTGCTAATCGCGGGCACGCTTTCCAAGACTTATGCCATGACCGGATGGCGTGTTGGTTTTGGCCTGGTGCCGCAGGCTGTGGCCGGGGCCATGTTGAAACTGCAGAGCCACTCGACTTCGAATCCCACTTCGATCTCGCAGAAAGCCGCCGTCGAGGCGCTGAACGGGCCGCAGGATTCGGTTCAGACCATGCTGGCGGAATATCGCAAGCGCCGTGATTTCGTGATTCGGCGGCTGCGCGAGATCCCCGGGGTGAAATGCGCGGAACCGAAAGGGGCTTTTTACGCCTATCCGAATGTCGGTACGGCGCTGGGCAAGAACGGCATCCAGAACACGCTGCAGTTTTCCGAAAAACTGCTCGCTGAAGCGCACGTTGCGGTCGTCCCGGGTGAGGCGTTTGGGACAAATGAACATGTCCGCATCTCTTACGCAACGTCCATGAAAGAACTCGAGCGCGGATTGGACAGGATCCACCAGTTCATCGCTGATCTGACTTAAGCCGTTCAGCCAATCCCCAAGTCGTCGGCTTTTTCGAGCGGCGTTCCGCAAACGCGGCAAATGATGGCGTGGCAGTCGCCGCACATCAGAGGATCATCCACCGGTTTGGCGCAAGTGGGACAGTAGAAATCGGGTTTCAGCTCGGTCTGAGGCACGTCCACCAACCTTTTATACCTGCTCGACTGCTATTGTAATTTACATCAGCGGGCTTGACTCCGCTCTACAGCCGAAATAGACTCTACCGAAAGTTGTATTGGAGGGCGTCATGATTGGCTCGATGAGTTGCAATTGGGTCCGTGCGAGTGTCTGGCTCGGCCTTATCCTTTTTCCGCTGCTTTCGTTTGGACAAGCCAGTTTTGAGGCTCAGGTTCGCGGCGCGGTGCGCGATTCCAGTGGAAGTTTGATCATTGGAGCCAGGGTGACGATAACCGACGTTGCCACCAACATTTCCAGCGCCACAAGCACGGACGAACGAGGTTACTACATCTTCAACGGACTGCATCCGGCAACGTACATAATCAAAGCCGAGGCGGCGGGCTTTCGGCCGGAGGAAACCAAGAATGTGGTTCTCGCGGTCAGCCAGCACACCAGCGTCGATTTCGCGCTGCAGGTGGCTGGTGTAGAGACGTCGGTAACCATCGTTGAGGCGGCGCCCACTCTCGAAACCGGAGACGCAACCCTGGGGACGGCAGTCACCGGCGAGTACACGCGGGACATGCCGCTGTTCGGCCGCAGCTATTTCGGTCTGGTGTTCCTCGCAGCCGGGGTCACCGAATCAGCGGGCAGCGGAATCAGAGACAATTACCCCTCCGGCACCAACTTTGTTTCCAACGGCCAGCGCAACTCTACGGCTGAGGTCCGGTTCGACGGCGCTCCACTCAGCGCGCCGGAGCAGGGCGAAGGCGGTAACACCAATGTCTATTACACGCCCTCCGTGGAAGTGATCGAGGAGTTCAAGGTCTCCAACAACAGCTTCTCCGCCGAATACGGCAACAATGGCGGCACTGTCATTAACATCATGATGAAGCAGGGGGGCAACCAGTTGCATGGCAGCGGCTGGTATTTCGGCCAACGGGACGCGTTCAACGCCAACGATTTCTTTAGCAACCAGGCCGGTATTGCGAAACCGCCTCTCACTCACGATCAATATGGCGGCATGATCAGCGGGCCGATTAAGAAGAACAAGGCCTTCTTTCTGTTCGATTATGAGAAACAGCGAGACATCAGTTCCGGTCAAACCACAGCCACCTTTCCGACAGACCTGCAGCGGAGCGGGAACTTCTCCCAAACCATGACGTTTGATGAGAACGGCAATCTGGCGCCGGTGGTTATCTACAACCCGTTCACCATTGCAACCGACGGTACGCGCCAGCCGTTCCCCAACAACATCATTCCGCCGAGCATGCTCGATAAGGTCGCCAAGAATCTTCTGGCTTTAATGCCCGAACCGAACGTGACGGGAGACGCGGGCACCAACTACAACAACTACCGCAAGAACGTCCTCACCAATTTTTCCCAGTATCAACTCGACGCTCGCGTAGACTATCAAATCAACGACAACAATCGCGTGGGCGTCCGGTATAGCAATCTGCACAACACCAGTCCCACGCAGGCGACCTTCATCGACGACTCCTACGTCTACAAGCAGGCTTCGGACAACGCTGTAGTGGATTACAACTGGACGATCAACCCCAGGACCCTATATACCGGCCGCATCAGCGTAGATTTCGTGAATGCGCCGGGTATTACCAACTATCCCAATTTGACGACGGTGGGTTTTCCCAGCTACCTCATCAATAACGGCCTTGCGCGGATGCCTTCGATCGAATTTGGAAATGCCTACACCAACCTCTTCGACCAGTGCTGCGTGGATACACACTTCACACATAACCTGATTACGTATTCGTCGGCTCTCTCCTGGGTAAAGGGCGCGCATTCGTTCAAGTTTGGCGGTGAGCAGCGCCAATTCTTCAATAATTTCTGGCAACCGAGCAATCCCACCGGCCTCTTCTCTTTCGACCAGAATGCGACCAATCAGCAGCCTAACGATGGTGTAGTGACGGAAGGGGATTCCTTCGCCAGTCTCCTGCTGGGGTACGGGAGCAATGGCTTCCTGCAGGAACTTCCTCCCATCGCGGATAAGTCGAAGGAAACGGGGTTCTATGTCCAGGACGATTGGAAAGTGAATTCCAAACTGACGTTGAACCTCGGGCTGCGTTATGAATGGAGCACGCCTTACAGCGAGCGCTATAACCGCTCGACGTTCTCTGACTTTACCGACAGCAGCGGAGTAACGGTTCCCGGTTTGGGCACCTTACGAGGCACCACATTGTTTCCGGCCTCAGGCATGCGCAATATTCCGGTGGACCGGAACAACTTTGCGCCGAGGCTGGGAGTCGCCTATAGCTGGGACTCGAAGACCGTTATCCGCGCGGGAGCCGGCATCTACTACGGGATGAATATCGCAACCAATTTCCAATATGCGGGGCCGGCTTTCACCTCCTCACCTAACGTCTACTACACCAACGACAATTATCAGACTCAGTTCGCAACCCTGGACAATCCGTTTCCCCTGGGGATTCAGGCTCCTCAGGGCAACAAATATGGAAAGCTGGCCATGTGGGGATTCGACAACAGCAGCGACCTGAGTTGGGAAACCGACAGGAATGCAGAAATCTACCAGTGGAGCGGGGGTATCCAGCGGCTGTTGCCGAGCGATTTCGTGATCGGTGTCGATTATTCGGCCAACCGCAGCAACCACCTACCTTGGGGCGGTTTCGCCGCTTCGACCAGAAATAGGAATTACATTCCTACCAGCGTGGAACAGAACTACACCAGCGACCAGCTGGCCACGCCGGTGCCGAATCCGTTCCAGTCACTTTTCACCGGTCCGAATGCCATCTTCAACGAACAGGTTTCGCGCTACAACAACGCCACGATTCCACTCAGCAACTTGTTGAGCCTTTACCCCCAATATGACGGCGGTTTCGACGGCCTGCCGTTGCTCGCGGCGCTCTCGCGATACGACTCCATGCAGGTGCGGTTCGAGAAACGTAGCGGCAAATACTTCACCATCCAGGGCAGCTACACGCTGGCGCGAGCTACCGATAACAGTTCCTCAGGGGCAAACAGTTGGGTGGGATGGCTGGGTAGCGGCGGTCCGCAAGGCGCGGACCGGCTCAGTCACGAATACAGCGTCAGCGCGAACAACGCGACGCACCGTCTGGCGGCCGCGTTCACGGGCAACATTCCTGTGGGCCGCGGGCTCCTGGTGGGCAGCAACATGAACCGGGCAGTCGACGCCGTGATCGGCGGTTGGTCAGCGTCGTCGAATCTCACGCTCCAAAGCGGCCAGCCGGTCCATATCGAGATGCTTCTCGATCGTCTGGCCAATGGGACGCAGCGTCCCAACGTGACGTGTGGGAACCCGGGCGCAGGAATCAGTTTTCACACTGCGGCAGCAGCCCTTCTCAATGGAGCATCCAACGGCATTTCCGTGTTTAACAGCAGCTGCTTCGCAGATCCCGGCGATCAGCAGCTCGGCAATGCGCCGCGATATTTTGACGGTTTGAATTCGCAGGGAATCGCTAATGTGGATCTCGGCCTGCGGAAGCAGTTTAGTATTCGGGAGAATATGAAACTGCAGATCCGAATGGAGGCATTCAACGCCTTCAATGGCACACGTTTCGATCGAGCGAACTTCCAGTTTGGGGCCGGCGGCTTCGGCCAGATCACCAGTCTGGCAAACGGGTGGCATGCGCGCCAAATGCAGATCGTGGCGCGCTTTGAGTTTTAGGCGTCAGACGAACGGAAAGACGCCGGGCCCCTTCGCAGGACCCGGCGCTGTGGAGTCTTAGGCTGCGCGATTTCTCAGAAGTTGAGCCGGCCCATAACCACGAGCAGACGCCCGGAGCAGAACGACGTGCTTTGGAAAGCCCCGTACGGACCCGTCGGCTGGCACACACTGCCGGTGAGCGTCCCCAAGCCGCCGCCCGCGATGTTCGCGTTCGGACTGGCGAAGTGCGGATGGTTCGCCAGGTTCATAACCTCCGCGCCCACGGAAAACTTGTAGCGCTCTTTAATCGGAATGGTCTTGAATAGCGTTGCGTCTACATTGGTGTACCCCGGGCCGTAGAACGAGTTTCGCCCGACGTTGCCAAAGCCTGTCTCCTGGAGGCTGGGCACAAAACTCGAAAGCCCGAAGCAGGGAGTATTAACTGCCCCTGTGCCGCAAGAGTGGTTCACGCTACCCGACCCGGCATAACTCGCCAGCATGCTAGTCCCCGCGATGTTTGGCGAGACGAACCCGGCAAGGCTGCCGTCGTAGACGCTGAACGGCGTTCCCGAGCGGATATAGAACTTACCGCCGAGTGTCCAGCCGCCAATCACGTAATGGAGAGCAGGATTTGCCGGTTTCCACGGCATGTCCCAGATGAAGTCCGCCACCACGTTGTGGCGGACATCGTAGTCGGAATTGCCATAGTTCAGTCCGGCGGAAGGGCTGCTGATCTGGCTGAACGAACATCCGCTACAGAAGGAGATGGGTTCGCCCGCTCCTCCATTCGAGATGGTGTCCAGCGCATGGCTCCAGGTATAGGAAATTTGGCCCTGGAGGCCGTAGGTTAACGCTCTCCTGAACTGGATGGAAAGCCCGTCGTAGTTCGACCAGCCGGTGTTCGTAATTTCTGTTATGCCCACAAACCGGGGATCCGGCGCCGCGAGCGGCAGACCGCCGAAGCCGTTCGGGAGGTTTGAGGTATTCGCGTAAGCATTAACAAAGCCATTCTGGCTCAGCAGGTTGTAACCGTGATTGCCGCTGTATGTAGCTACGAGCACGTTTTTGCGGCCAATGGGCCGCTCGATCTCAAAACTCCACTCGGCGTATTGCGGAGTGCCGAACTTGTGCGGGATGGAGAAGAAACCCGGAGCGCCGAAACCGCCCGGCACGGAGTTGTTCAATTGCGCCAGCGTCTGGCCAGCGAAGAAGCCGGATTTGAAGGCATTGTAGGTGTTTAACGCCGAGCTAGCGGCGCTGTTCGGATCACCCACCAAGCCCACTTCCTGCCCTCCAAAGATTACCGCGGAATACGGGTACGGCGCGTTGTTGAACACGTTGGAAACCAGGAACGCGGGAGCCAGATCGGAGAAGATGCCGAAGCCGGCGCGCATCACCGTGCCTCTGCCGAAGCCCGGAGTCCAGACAACGCCTACGCGCGGGTCTACAACCACCGGATCGATGTTGTAATAGGCGTGCGAAAGGCCGGTTTGAACGGAGGTGTTGTAGGGAATGTCCGCTCCCTTTTGGAAGCTGGACAGTGAGAATTGATCGGTGAGCCGCGAGAAACAGTTGTCAAGACAAGTCGGGTTTGCGGTGCGATCGAACCGAACGCCCAGTGTAACCTTTAGGTTCGGCTTAACGCTCCATTCGTCCATCCCGTAGAAACCCACATTGTACAGACGGATGTGCGCGTCGAGCAGAGGTGCAAACTTCTGGTAGTAATAGCTGCCAGTATTGCCGTTGGTGACGCCATTGGCAAAATCCACAATGTTGGCGAAGAAATAGGAGCCAATGCTGCCCGATTCATAGCTGAAATCGGTTACCCGATTCCTGCGGAAGTTCATGCCGATCTTGAAGGTGTGGGTGCCCTTGATAATGGAGAAGTCATCGATCACCTGACCCTGGCCCACGTCACGGCCCTGCGGGAAGCCAGACCAGTTTATCCCCATCGAGGTGATTCCACCGTTGTTGGCGCTGGCTTGCCCGCCGATGCTGAAGTAAGTGGGGAAAAGCTGCGCTGACGTGGCTACATTAGCCGGGCCAAAGATCGCGCTGTACCAGAGGATGGAGGCGATGAAGTTGTTCACCATCGTTGGGGAGATGACGTAGGTGTGATTGATCTGGCCCTCATACTGCGGCTGCAGGCTCTGCTCGTTCAGTGTGGGATTGATGAGGCTGGTGGCCGTCGGCTGAAATCCGTGATCGCCCTTGAAGCGGAAAAAGATTTTCTGCTTGTCATTGATATTCCAGTCGGCGCGAGCCGTGTTGAACCATTCTTTATTCGTATTGCTTCCGCTGCTTCCAAAGGCTTCGAGACAGGAAACGTTCTGACCGAAAACTCCGCCACCGGGAGCGGGAATATTGAGCGCGGCCAGTTCGCCGCATCCCATCAGGTTGCGGCCATCCTGAAGGGGCCCGCTGCCGTTGGTGACCGCGACCGCGCGCGGGATTCCCGGAGCGCCGTTCCAGACCGTAAAGGCGTTCTGGTATAGCGGCTGCTGTACGGGCTTAATGTTACCAAGGATGTAGGTCTGAAGCGCCGGTGACGGGATTGCGACAACGCCGGTGGCGGCGAGCGTGTAATAGATGCCTTCGCTGTCGGCGTACCAAAAGAGCTTGTTCTTGATAGCCGGCCCTCCGATGTCGGCTCCCCACTGCTGCGAAACTGCATAGGGCCGGGGCGTGCCGGTGGAGTTATTGAAGAAATCATTGGCGTTCATCAAGTGGTTGTTGAATCGGTACGACAGGTCGGCATGAATGTCATTGGACCCGGATTTGGTGACGTAGTTGACATTGGCTCCGGCTTGACGCCCGTACTGCACGCTATAGCCGTTCTGGACGATCGAAGCCTCTTGCACCTCATTCTGCCCCAGAAGCATGTTACTGGCGCCAGAATTGTTGAGATTGAGGTAGGCGTCGTTGTAGTCGTTCCCATTCATGGTGAACAGATTCGAAGTGCCGGGAAGCCCGTGCGAGATAAAGTTCCCGTAGCCCATGCCCGTACTCATAACAACGCCTGGAACGGTGAAGGCGAAAGTTGTGATATCGCCGCCCGGCGCGGGAAGGTCGTGGATCTGTTTTGTAGTGAACGACGTCGCCAGGTTGGCGTTCTCGGTGGAGATCAATTCGGCGTTAGCCGAAACCTCGATCACCTCCTGCGTGGCCTCTACTTTGGCGACTATATCGACGTCGGCTGCCTGTCCGACTTGTACCGTAACTCTGGTCGTATCGGATTTCAGTCCGGCAGTTGCCGCGGAAACCGTGTAGGTGCCAGGCTTCAGGAAAGTGAAGCGGTAGGCGCCTGCATCACCGGTAGTGACGGTCCGTGTTTCGCCACTTTCGGAGCTTCTCAATGTGACGGTCGCGGCGGCGACCACAGCACCCGAAGAGTCCCGTACCACACCTGCAACGTCTCCGGTGGTGATGGTTTGCCCCTGAAACAGACTGGCTGAGGCAAAAAATGCCAATAAAGTGAAAGCAGAAAGCACTACCTGAACGGCGCGCCTGTCAGTGCGAATCATTTGAACTCCTTTAGCATGTGCCCAGTTGCCGATATCCATTACCGGCACGCCACAACTGCGGTCTCTTCGGAGAGATCCGTCCTACCTATCCAAATGGCCGAATGACCCCAATTTACAACCGAGTTACAGTTGTAGCATTTTCAAGGACTGTATCACTGGCCTGACCCCAGTGCAAGCGTTTTCTGTTGGTTTTGTTCCGCTTTACCCAATAATTGGTCCGTTCAGCCACATTCCTGCGATCGTTGGCCAGCCTGCAGAAAACGGATCGAAGCCAACCTTCCCCTTGACATTCTACCCAAGTAGGCGTAAACTTCAGTAGAATGTCTACCGAAGAGTTCAAAAGCAAGATCGAATTGTTGCAGGGAACGCTGGATATGTTGATTCTGCGGACTTTGCTGTTTGGTCCGGCGCATGGCCACGCGATCGCACACGCCATCGAACGCGGCTCGGAAGATGTGCTGCAGGTGGAACATGGGTCGCTCTATCCGGCGCTGCACCGTCTGGTAAAGCAAGGCCTGATTTCCGCCAAAGAGGGCACTTCGGAAAACAACCGCCGCGCCAAGTACTACAGCCTCACCGGAAAGGGTCGGAATAAGCTTACCGCCGAGAACTCGAAATGGGATCGTCTGACGCAGGCTATCGCCCGCATCATGCGCCCGGTGGAAGAAGAGAGCCAGCCATGAAATTACGCCGACGCCGCGAGGAGAGCCTGGATAACGAAATTCACGACTATATCGAGCGTGAAACCCAGGACAACATGGCAGCGGGAATGACGGCTGATGAAGCCCGTCATGCGGCTCTCCGCAAGTTCGGTCCTGTTCTCAACATGAAAGAGGAGACCAGGACGGTGTGGGGCTGGGTCTGGTTCGAGCGCCTGGCGCAGGATCTCCGCCACGGCTACCGTATGCTCGTGAAAAATCCCGGGTTCACCGCGGTCGCTGTGATTTCGATCGCGATCGGAGTCGGCGCCAATTGCGCCTCATTCAGCTTTGCCGATGCCCTTCTGCTTCGCCCGTTGACGGTCTTGCATCCCAGTGAGGTGGTTACTGTCGGCGCCCCTGAATCCGTCGCAGGCTTCAGTTCCCTCCTCGCCTCCTACCGCGACTACGTGGACTTCCGCGATCAGAGCAAAAGCTTTGAAGGATTGGTGGCATTCAATGAAACCACTTTTGGATTAGCCGTGGGGCGCGATTCTTTGCCGCAAATGAAATACGGTTCGATGGTCACCGGCAATTTCTTCCGCGTCCTGGGAGTGGAACCGGAACTAGGCCGTGCCTTCCGTTCCGACGAGGACCAAGTGCCCGGCCGTGACGCCGTCGTGGTGCTGGGCCACGATCTTTGGGAACGTGACTTTGCGGGCGATCGCTCCGTCCTCGGCCGGAGGGTACGCATCAACGGCATCGAATTCACGGTGATCGGTGTCGCGCCGGCGCGGTTTAGGGGGATGAACCAATTTTTGCAAACCGGATTCTACGTTCCCATCATGATGTGGCCGCAGCTGACGAATAACGCCAAGGACAATCCGCTCGAAGCTCGAGGCAATCGCAGCCTGACCATCAAGGGCCGCTTGAAATCCGGTGTAGCGATGGCTCAAGCGCAGGCCGAGCTTGCGGCGATTGCTAGGAATCTCGAGCGCGCCTATCCGGATACCAATCGGAATCGAGGCGTTGCCGTGCGCACCGAGCTGGAGTCCAGGATCCAGCAGTCGCCACCGGATGCGCAGTTGGTTGCTATGATCAGCGTTCTCTCGTTGGCGGTGCTGCTGGTGGCCTGCGCCAATGTCGCGGGCTTGCTCACCAGCCGGGCTCCCGTCCGCGCACGGGAAATCGCTTTGCGGCTGGCTATTGGGGCCGGGCGCCGCAGGCTGATCCGTCAGTTGCTCACCGAAAGTTTGCTGCTCGCTGCTGCGGGAGGCATCGCAGGTTTGGCGCTTGGGTATGCCGGCATCCTGTTTTTCCGTAAACTTCAAATTCCAACCGACCTGCCGCTAAACTTTTCCGTTGAACTCGACCACCGGGCGTTGCTATTCAGTCTCGCCGTTGCCATGGCAAGCGCAATCCTGTTTGGCCTTGCGCCGGCCATCCAGACCACTCGCACAGATTTGGTGAATGCGTTGAAATCCAGCACTGCGGACACTCCGGGGCGGCGGCGTCTCTGGGGCCGAAATCTTCTAGTGGCCGGACAGGTAGCCATCTCCCTGGTGCTGCTGACGGTTGCGACCTTTCTGTATCGAGGCTTCCAGCATGAGTTGGGGCAAGGGGCGGGATTCCGGACCGATCACTTGCTGATGATGAGTTTTGATCCCGGCCTGGTGCACTATAGCGAATCTCAAGCGCAGCAGTTCTTCCAGCAGGCCGTCGAGCGGGCGCGGTCCACGGCGGGCGTGAAATCGGCCGCTCTGACCTACTCGGTTCCCTTGGACAACCAGCAGGACGGCGTCGTCATTCTGCCGGAAGGCTTCCAATTTCCCGCGGGCAAGGAGAACGTCAACATCTTCGCAAACACCGTGGACGAGAATTACTTTGACACCGCCGGCATCCGCATTCTCCGCGGTCGAGGATTCCGCGTAACCGATACCGCCAGCTCTCCACGGGTCGCCATAGTGAACGAGGAACTTGCAAAACACTATTGGCCAGGTAAAGATCCGATTGGCAAGCGTTTCCGCCTGGACGACCGAAATGGGCCGTGGGTTGAGATCGTGGGTGTGGCAAGGACGGTCAAGTACCTATGGATCGCTGAACCCCCAACGGATTTTGCCTATCTTGCGCTAAGCCAGCATCCACAACGGCAGATGACATTGCTAACGGAATCTGCCGGTGATCCGTCCAGCCTGACCGCGCCGCTGCGAGAGGCAATACACGGCCTGGATGCCAATCAGCCGATCTTCAACATCCGCACCATGGAGGAATTCTACCGGATGCGCGCGGTGAGTACGCCCAACATGATCATTCAGAACGTCGGGGCAATGGGGGTAATGGGGCTGGTACTGGCGATCGTGGGGCTCTACGGCCTGGTGGCCTATGCAGCTAGCAGGCGGACTCGGGAAATTGGAATTCGCATGGCCATCGGCGCCCAGCGGAGCACCGTGCTGAGCATGGTCATGAGGCAGGGGCTGATCCTCGCGCTAAGCGGCATCGGAGTCGGCCTGTTGGCTAGTTTCGGCGCCGAGCGAGTCCTGGGTTCCATGTTCGGCGGCAGCAGCGGCGGCGACACCGACTTCGTTACCTACCTGTTGGTGGTCCCGGCGCTGCTCGCCGTGACGATGCTGGCAACCTATGTCCCCGCCCGCCGCGCTTCCCGTGTCGACCCGATGCGGGCGCTCAGGTACGAATAGCCGGCGCTACCGCGCCGGTCGATGCTTCGCATCGCGACGCGGCGACACGGAGATGGGGCGACGCGGCGAGTGGAACATGAAATACTAATATTTTCGGCTGGCCTTGCGGTACACTTTGCGGGCAAGCCGGTCGAGCCCACGTGCCCAAGCCAATTGCTCCAGTCTACGGTTGAGTTCCTGGGCCCGAGCCGTCTGTTCGGCGAGCTCCTTATCCAACCGCAACGCCCAGTCTGTGCGTTCCTCGAGCTCTTTTTCGAGCCGCAAGGCCCAGGCCGTGCGTTCCTCGACTTCCTTGGTCAGTTCCTTCGCAACAGCTGTTCGCTCCTCGATTCGATCCTCGGCCTCCCGCAGCCGCCGGCAGGCTATCTCAAGCTCGTCTTGCGGACTGTGCGGCCACGAGTGCCACTCGTAAGCGTCCTTTGTCGCTAGCTCAATCTCTCGGGCCGGAGCATGAGTGGGCCGCACACAGAACTCCGGGCACAGCGGTTCGTGGAACAGCGCCGGAGTGTCAGGGTCGTTACCCACAACGGCCATCATATGAGTCGGTTTGATGCGACCGGCAATCATCTCCTGCTCATCACGTGCATGCACCTGATCGATGAACGCCCGATCCCATGGCTCCCTCATGTCGAAGTTGTGCCCGAACGCGCGGTCGGTGAATGGGTCGATCACATTGGCGAATCCGACAAAAAGCTGAAAATGAAAATTAGCCAGGAGCAACGGCAGGATGTCCTGCGACCGGATTCCCTCGAAACTCTCCTTGGAACAGTCCCAGTTCTCGTACAACTCCTCGTACCGGTTGAGGATGGTATTGAAGCGGTAAGAGGGGGGCAGTTTTCGCCAGAATTCATGCACGATATCTAGCGCTTCGGGCCAGCGAAGATGTCCATTGCGTCCGATAATGTCGGAAATGATAAATGAGCCACGCGGTTTGAGGCAGCTCTTGATCTGGCCGAACAAACCCTCCAGGTTCAAAACATGATGCAACGCTTGGTTCGCCAGCACGGCGTCATATTCTTGAGCCGGAGCCCACTGGTTGAAGTCGGCTTCCACGAAGTGGATCTGTTCCTCGACACCTTGGCTCGCGGCAGCCGCGCGGCCTCGCTCTATCATCGCGGGATTCAACTCGAGGCAGTCGATGACGAAATCAGAACGCCCTTTTGAAATCAGATGGGACGCCAGCGTAACTTCCAGATCGCAATTGCCGGCGCCGATACTTGCAAACCGCAGAGCCTCTTGCGGCCGCCCAAGGGCTTGTTCCCACAGGTATTTCTTGAACATGTCGTTCGGAGTACTGAATCCGAACGCCTCCAGCTTTGGACGGATATACTTGTTTGACCAGTAATGAAAAATCTGCGGTAGATCGTGTACTTTTAAGCAATATTCATAGATGCCCTTCTCAGCTGCAACGCGCGCGCGGTAGCTCTCGTTCTGGAAATGCTCCGCGGCGGGCATCTGCATGGCTACAGTGTAGCGCTCGCAAAATAAGGCCGCAGTTTCTGGAAGTCGAAACTACCAAATCCAATTCCGAAATCAAATTCCGGACGCTCGAACGGCTGTTGGCTGTATACTGGCCCGAGCATGCACGACCACCATCACTCCGGCCCGCGCTTAACGCGCCGGGCGCTGTTTTCTACCATCATCCCGGGCGCGATTCTCGCCCCTCACGCCTTCCCGCAGAGTTCCCCCGACATGGCGGAGCGCTTCCGGCAGATGTCTGCCGATTACGAGCGAAAAGGTCTGGCCGAGCCATTCAAAGGCATCACGGCCAATGGCGCCGTCGAGCCCGGCCTGTTCGGCATTCATTCCACCGGTGTCTCTACCGCGCCAGTCCGCGTCGCGGCCGAACGTTTTCTGGCGAGCCTCACCCGGGAGCAGCGCGACCGAACCATGTTCACGGTGGACGATCCGGAATGGCGCAAGTGGATGAACCAGCACTTCTACGTGCGTCAGGGCATCAGCTTCAAGGAGATGACGGAACCACAACGCGACGCCGCCTTCGGTCTGCTGGAGGCATCTTTGAGCGCGCGCGGCCTGAAGCTGACCCGCGACATCATGCGTCTCAACGAGACCCTCGCCGAGCTGACCGATGACCACCAGTTTCTCGGTGAGTGGTTCTATTTCATTACTGTGATGGGCAAACCCTCCGCGAGCGAGCCGTGGGGTTTTCAACTCGACGGGCATCACGCCATCGTCAACTATTTCATGCTGGGCGACCAGGTGGTGATGACGCCGTTCTTCGCCGGTTCCGAACCAGTGACCGCTACGTCGGGGAAGTATAAAGGCATTTCGATTCTTCAGGACGAGCAGAATCGGGGTCTCGACATGTTGCTGGCGCTAGACAACGGCCAGCGCGTGAAGGCGGTCCTCAACCCCAAAAAGACCGGGAACTACAATCTGACGGAAGCGTTTAAGGACAACGTAGTGCTTGACTACGCAGGCGCACGAGCCGCCGATTTTTCTCAGCCGCAGCGCAAGCAGCTTCTGGATCTGGTCGACCTGTATGTCGGAAACATGGACGACGGCCACGCACGCGTGAAGATGGACGAAGTCAAGCGGCAGATCGACCGTACCTGTTTCGCCTGGATCGGCGCCTCAGATTCGTCGGGCGTCTATTACTATCGCATCCACAGCCCCGTGATCCTGATCGAATTCGATCACCAATGCCCCGCGAACCTTGCGCGATTCGCCAAAGACCCTAACTTGCCGACCAGACAGCACATTCACTGTGTGGTGCGCACTCCAAACGGCAACGACTATGGCAAGGACCTGCTCCGCCAGCACTACCAGTCTCATGCACACGCTTAGAGCTGGATCGCAAGTTCCGGCGGCGGCTGACCTTAGCCGTCTAATGGGATAGAATGCCGCCATGGGCGTGATTTCCCGGAGAGCCTTGCTCGTTTCCATCGCGGGCGCTTCCTCCGCCGCGATGTTATTAGCGCAAAATGACGCGGAAAAGGCGCCGAACTTCTGGGCGCGGACCCTCGACGGCGACAGGTATACAAACGACACCGTCAAGGGGAAAGTTGTACTGCTGCAGTTCTGGACAACATGGTGCCCACATTGTCGCCGCGATCAGGCTTCGGTGGAGAACATCGTCGAGGACTTCAAAGGCAAGGACCTTATCGTCCTGGCGGTAGATGTCGGAGAGCCGAGGAAAAAGGTTCGGAAGTACCTGGAGGAATCACCCCGCTCTTGCAAGATCGTGCTGATGGAGGACACTAACCTTGCGGCTATGTTCGCCACCACTGCGTACCCCGTCTATGTGCTAATCGATCGCGACGGCAATCTCGCGGGCCGGCAGACTGGGTCCAGTGGTGAGGCCGGACTGCGACGGTTGCTCGCGAAGGGTGGTATGGCGGCGGGGTAACTCGCTGTGTATAAAAGCGCGCGCAAATCCTTCTACAGAACCGTGAGAAGCGCAGCAAACTGCTCCACTCAGAATCGAAACCGCATCATCACCTGCGCTGATCTCGCGCCACCGTTCTGGAATAGCGGCGCCATCCCGCTCCCGGGGCTGCCAGTGCCGAGCATCATATTCAGCATCGAGTTGGCCTGACCAAAGAGCGGACTGGACAGATATCGCAGAGGATCAGCAAAATTGGGGTGGTTGAGCGCGTTGAATGCTTCGATCCGGAATTGGAAGGATCGGCGCTCGGCCACTGCGAAATCCCTTCGCAGGGCAAAGTCGATCTGGTACATCCCGAAACCCGCGATAGCATTACGTCCCAGTTGGCCTTGAACAAGGCCAGGCGCTTCCTGAAAAGCCGCGCCGTTCAGCCGCCGGCCACCGGGTGCTGAGGGATCGGACAACCAGACGGGCTGACCTGGCACAAGGTCCGGCCGGAAAACATTCGCGAAGCTCAACCCCATGGAGTAATCCGCATTGAGCACAGTGATGGGAAAACCGGTGCGCGCCCGAACGATCCCGTCCAGTCCCCAGCCGTTTAGCAGCCATGACGAAAACGAGCCACTGTGCTTCCGCGGCGGCTCGTAACTGATGTCGGCGACGAAGGAATGACGCACATCGAAGTCGGAAGAGCCGCGATCGCGCGCAGCGTTCAATCCCGGCCCCACCCACTGAAGTTCTGAATCGCTGGAGCTATTGTCGATCGAGTGCGCCCAGGTATAAGATGCCAATCCGCTAAACCCGTGCGACCCACTCACCCGGTATTGAAACTGCAGCGCATCGTAACTAGATAACCCGTTATTGGTAGCGAGCGCTAGCCAAAAACTCTCAACATCCTGCAAGGCTATTTCTCGCCGGAGCAATTGCCGGCCTGCCGAGCCTTCGTAAACGGCGGAGACCAATTGGCGACCGCCAAACGCGTGCTCGACGGTAGCGCTCCATTGCCTGACTGCGGGCAATCGGAGGCCGGGCGTGAATCCGTAACTCAACAGGGTTGGGAAAGGAGCGTGCACAGCGCTCTGATACTGCGAAAGTGTGAACGGACCGCCGTTCACGAGATCTGTGCCAATGCTCAAACTGGAATCGTAGTAGATTCCCCACCCGGCGCGGAATACCGTCCGGCTCTCGGCAGAGGGACGAAATGCCAACCCGAAACGAGGAGCCAGATTCGTGTATGTCCGGGGCCAAACGGTTGCCTGGCCGGAAAAAAGGTAAAGAGGGGGCGGGCTGAAGCGATCCGGGGCAGGCAGGAACGGGTTCGCGGACGAACCTGAAAGCAATTTCAATTCCGGCGGGGGAGCGAACTCCCAGCGCAGGCCTAAAGAGAGCGTGAGTTGCGGATGAATTCGCCAGGTGTCTTGGGCGAACAGAGAATCTTCCGCCAATACGCTCCGCCTGTTCTGGGGTGTGGAGACGGCCGTCCAGAGATTCCTGGTGTCCAACATATCCGCCAGACTCTGAGTTATGAGACCAAAGCTGGGATTTGTGTCATGGCGCGCCGGAGTGAGTTGGAGAGAGTCGCCGCCCAACCGGATTTGGTGCTTTCCATGAGTGACGACCGCGTTCGCCGCCGTTTGCCACTGGTCTTGGCTCTGGATCCCCTCCGAGCCAGCCACCACCTGTCCAACTCCCGCAATGGAAAACCTGAGCAGATACAGGCAAGCGTCCTGGCCGGCAACGAAGGAAGAGATCACAGGTTGCAGATCGCAAGGCGAGGAACCCGCCCGCCAAGAGGAGTGCAGCTTCGCCTGCGATGCGTTCATCCGAAGGTCCACGACCACGCCTTGTTTCAGCCGCACATTGGCTCCAACCGTGACACTGCGAGAGTCGATGCTGATCCGATTCACTTGCGCGGCGTTGAATTCGCTCCAGGATGGCGTCTGATTATAGCGGCCGAACAACGTGATGTGGGATGTGAGGGTATGATCGATTCGCGCACTGCCGGTATCGAATCGCGAAGGCCTGCTGCTTTGCCCGGTCCATTCCGCCAGGCCGGAACCGAGACTCGGCCCGGTGGGAAACGGAAACAAATTCAGCAGGGGACGCGCCCAGCCGGGCGCACTCAGCCGCATCGAAGCGTCAGGAACAGGTGCGAGCCACGAAAAGGGTTGCTGCACGCGCATTCCCTCATAGGACAGAAAGAAGAATGTGCGGTTACGTTTCGCGGGGCCGCCAAGCGAGCTGCCAAAATTCTCGATGCGGGAGGGCGACCGCCCATCGCCCTGGCGGTTCGCGAACCAATTGTTCGCATCCAGCGCTTCGTTTCGTACGTAGTCGAAGACAGATCCATGAAACTCGTTCGACCCGGAGCGGCTGGTCAATACGATTTGCGCCCCTGGCAAGCGGCCCAAATCAGGCGCCGTTGTGGAAGTCTGCACACGGAATTCGTTGATCGCCTCCGAGGACACTACGCTGTGCAGGGTACCGAGCGCAGTCATGGCCGGCAACGACCCGCCAGTAGTCTGTGCCGGCAGGCCACCGGCGCTTACTCCGGTATTCACGCTGACCCCGTCGAGGCTAAAGGCGTTGGTATTCGGCCTCTGCCCGTCAGTGGTGAACTGACCGGGCTCTCCGCGAGTAGCCGGCGTAGTAATGGTGCCGGGCGCGAACTCCAGCAGGCTTGTGAAGGTGTGCCCATTTGAAGATAAGCGCTCGATCTGATCGCGCCCGATAAGCGTGCCGGCGGAAGCGTCCTCCATACAGAGCATCGGCGGCGCGCCTTCCACCGTGATCGACTCTTGCATACTTCCGATCGGCAGAGTGAAATCTACGCGGGCCGGCTGTCCCGCATCCAGGCCGACCCCCAGACGAATCAGCGTGCGGAACCCCGGTTTGCGCACCGTGATCTTGTACTGTCCGGGTTCGAGAGAGAGCACGATATAGCTACCGTCGGACCGCGAGCGGGTCTCCCAACGAAAACCCGTGTCGCGATTTACCACGCTGACGGTTGCGCCCGGCACGGCGGCGTCGGAGGGGTCAAGGATGAGCCCGGACAAGTGCGTGTAGGACTGGGCCGGCATACGCGCAGCGCTCAGCAGACAGCCAGCCGCGAAAAGCACAAGGAACCGCCGCACCGTCGATATTCTCTCATCGCTCTGGCGTGAGCTGTGCATAATTCTCGGCTTGATGGCGCAGTTGCGCCAGACTCTCAACGAGTTCAGACATCAGTTCCGGCGAACGAGTGTCGCCGGCGGCGCCACCCAGGACGGATACTAACGAGGTTTCGAAATGACGCGCTATGCCGATTAAATGCCCGGCGCCATCTTGCCAGGTACCGGATGCCTCCGCTTCCCGAATAGCACCAGCGGGGAGGCCCATCGTGAGCAGCGGCTCCAGACGGCCCTGAACATTGATGACATCTTGCAACAGTGCTTCCGCGTGTTCCTGGCAAAGGCTCGCTAAGAGCTGGCGCTGTTGCGGAGTCATCTGCGCTTCCCGGTCCGGGGGAAACTGCTCAGCGAGCCGACGCAACGCGTACGCTCGCGACATAAATGCATCGGTCAACTTCAACACTTGATCAGAAAACTGCTCGAACGCCGCGCGGCCCCCGAGTTGTTTCTCCAACTCCACCTGCCATCGGCCGCTTCCGGATCTCACGGAAATGCTTCCCGCGCTGGGCTTCTCACGCCCAAGAGCTTCGGCGGACGGCTCGGGGAACTGCAAGTTTACGTGCGGCATCGCTTTCAATTCATCGCGAATCTGCTGCTGGCGTTCGGGAGTGATGCCCATTCCCGTAACCAGAATGTGGTCGCCTGAGGGGATGACCTCGATAGGATCGCCCAGATCGGCGCCGACCCGGTGTAGCGCCGCCATCACCTGAAGTTCTTCGCCAGGCGTAGTTGTCGATCGAAGGAGTGCGGAGCTCTGATTTTTCATCGACGAAGAAGGCATCAATGCCGGAGCCGCCTGGGCCGCCACTCTCGCGGCCTCCGGGTTGGGCATCGGAGCATCGGGCAGTTCGCTGATCTCCACCCGCTCGTGATTGCGAAACTGGAGCGTTCCCGCAACCGCGCGTAAATCCTGTGAACGCAGCTCCAAAGTGGCTTCCACCAACTCTCCCGAGCCGGTGGCCGTTTGGAGCCTGTATCGGTTCCCTTCAGAAGTTACTTCATCACGCTTGTCTGGGAGTTGGTTTCGCCACTCAGAGAAAGACTTCGCGCTCAAAGGGTCCTCCCAACTGTAGTGAGCTTCGCGGAACAGGGACTCGAGACCGGCCAGTGGGTCCGCTCCAGCGCCCATCTTCGTTAGGCTCCCGCTTCCGACGACGCGTGTCAAAAGCTGAGCGCGCGTGCGAATCTGAATGCGCCGGGCCGTGGGCGGCCGAGAATCGGCTGCTACAACGGCCTTGTGAAGTAGCTCAGCGGCCCTAACAGACGGCGCCTGGCGAAACTGTTCGACAACGAACGCAATGAGGACGACAATTGCGGTTGCCGGCACCCATCGGCTGGGGCTGCGGAATGCCGCCCACAATGACTCCAGTATGCGGCGAACCAGGTGACGGCGCCTGCATGACTCGTCAATCCCGGCAAGGCACCCGTAAATGTCAAACCATGGCGCCGGCGGAGGCGGCAAACAAGCTTCAAAGACGATCTTGCGGTAGCGCACGCATTCGCCGATAGTCCGCTCCATTTCTTCAAGCTCGGTGCGGCACTGCCAGCAGGCTCTCAGGTGACTGCGGATTTCCCCGGCGCGCGCGTCTGGTAATTCGCCATCGGCGAAACGCAGCAACTGGTCATCGGTCGGGTGCCGCATAGCCTGGTTACTCATGGCTCGCCTTTCGCAGCCGGGCGATGGCACGACGGAGGAATTCGGCAACGGCCGACGCGCTGATTCCGAGCACGGCGCCGATTTCCGGATAGCGCAATCCTTCCAAACGGAGGTGCAGACAGCGCTGCTGCTGTTCCGACAGATTTTCCACAGCGCGATGGAAGGACAGCAGCCGTTCCCGCTCCAGCAACCTCTGTTCGGGGTCCAACCCGGGATCCGCCAGACGCGTTTCCACGTCCGGCGAAAAAGACGCGAGCGAACCTTTGTGTGTGCGCAGGCTCAATCCCAGGTTGTGAGCTACGCGCACCACCCAGGCACGGCGGTTTTTTATCTGATCGTTCCGCTTCAGGACAGCGTACAGGCGCAGGAAAACCTCCTGTGTGATCTCCTGCGCCTGTGCCGGCGGGACCCCCAAACTGAGAACGTATCGATACACCCCGTCACGCATTTCTTCGAACAACTGGGCCACTTCATCCTGCAGATTCACCTGCGTCCGCTCCGAAGAGAGAACGCCTGCCCGCTGTCCGCATAATGAGCCGGTAAACACCTTCTTTATCTAACGACTCTGCGCGTGCCGTTTCAACTACACCACACCGAAAAATATTTCTTTGCACGGATGTGTAGTTGGAGGACAGCGCCGAAGGTCGATCATGCAGGACGCCATGAAGCCGGCTTTAGTCAGCGTCACCGTGGTTACACACAACAGCAGCAGGTTCATCGGCCATTGTCTGGATGCCCTTTTTGGCCAGGATTATCGGCCCATGGAAGTGATTGTGGTGGACAATGCCTCACAAGACCAATCCAAGTCGATACTCGCCCGGTACAGCAGACGCAGCCACCTGATTGAAAATGACAGCAACACGGGGTTCGCGGCCGCACAAAATCAGGCGATCGCGGCAAGCCGCGGGCAGTGGATCCTGACACTGAACCCGGACGTGCTGATCCAGCCCGGTTTTGTACAGCAGTTGGTAGAGGCCGGGAATCTGGATGCAAGAGTGGGCGCGGTATGCGGCAAGCTTCTGCGGATCGAGGATGACTTCAAGATTCCGAATGATCCGCGAATCGATTCCACGGGCATCTACTTCACTCCCGGCTTGCGCCACTTCGACCGCGGCTGGAACGAGCCAGATGACGGGCGCTACCCCCGTGCCGAATACGTCTTTGGCGCCACGGCCGCGGCGGCTTTGTACCGGCGCGAGATGATTGTCGATATTGCTCCGGATGGAGGCTTCTTTGATCCGGACTTCTTCATGTACCGCGAGGATGCGGATGTCGCGTGGCGCTCCCAGTTGCTGGGATGGCACTGCGTCTATACGCCGGAAGCCGTAGCCTACCATGTGCGGAGCGTCGTCCCTGGCACGCGAACCTCCGTGCCGGCGATCCTCAAGATGCATTCGGTGAAGAACCGGTTTCTGATGCGCGTCAAGAACATGACCGGAGATCTATATCGCCGGCATTGGCTGGCGACGACAGCACGTGATGTTCTCGTCATGGGCGGGTGTCTGCTGCTTGAGCCACGTTCGCTCCCTGCATTTGGACGGATCACGTTGTGCCTGCCTCGCGCGCTGGCGAAGCGCCGCCAAATCATGGCGTGCCGGCGGGCCTCCGACGATTATCTGGCAAGCTGGTTTCACTCCCGTCCCACCAGCTTTCCGATTGAAACTCGGATTCCCGAGGCGGCCACACAGCCTGCGGCAGTGAAGAATCGGTCGGCCAAAGTAGCAGCGGAGGTGCGCTGAGAAGTTATCAGCGATCGCCCAGTGATCCGGATGACCGGGCCTGGCACCACTTAACCCTAGTCTGTGTCGTTCGGGCGTTTTGCTTATCCATGAAGACCAACTTATCCACTCGTTTGCCTTTTTTCACAATTCGACCTTGGCTGCTATTTGTCATGTTTTTCGCTGGAGCGTTGACCTTCTTTGCGACGTCGTACACAAACTACTTCGTTTGTGACGACTACGAAATTCTCGGCCGTGTGGATCTTGTTCGAGCACAGCAATACTTCACAAAGTCGTGGGGCTATGGGAATGAATACCGGCCTCTCCTGGTCTATTCGTACGCGATCACCCAGGCGCTGAGCGGAAACAACCCGATCGGATATCACTTGACCAACACCGCTTTGCACACCGCAAACGCGCTCCTGGTGGGAACCCTTGCTCGGCTCTGTGAGGTTTCAGCAGCAGGCGCCTTCCTCGCCGGCATAATTTTCTTGCTCAATCCGGTAACTCATGAGAGCGTCATCTGGATTGCGGGGCGGCCTGTCATCCTCTCGGCTCTCGTTGTTTTTATCTCGACGTGTTCGTTCTTGAGAGCCATGCAGTCAAGGAATCCTTATCTGTGGTGGGCCGCCATGTACGCCGGCTTTATCGCAAGTCTGTTTATCTATGAGGGCGCTGTGGTACTGCCGCTGTTGGTAGGCTTCTTTTTTTGGCTGTTGCCGAAGCCTCAGCGGCACCGGGGTACGGTGCACCTCGGAATCCTGGGCTTCCTGCTGGTGGCTTACGCCGGCCCGTGGAACTGGTTTTTCGGCTTTCACATCACACGCTTTCCTGTGGAGTCCTCCGTGTGGGGCGCGGCTGGCAGTCTTGGCAAAGGAATCGTCCGGGCGCTGCACGGCAGCATGCGCCTTATGGTCGCGCCGGTTTACGTTGGTATTCTGGCCGCAGTCTTACGACAGCCGAAGGGTCGAACACTGGTGCAGCTTTCGCTCGGCTGGTTCTTTATCAGCTACTTGCCTTTCTTCATCGTCCGGGGCTATGCGGATCGGTTTATCTACTTGTCGTCAGCCGGTACTGCCTTAGTTCTGGCTTCCGGAATCGTCGCACTCTACCGGAGCAAGTTCAGGACCCTTGGCCTATTTCTGGCACTCAGCCTCCCGGCGTTTTATGCAATCGGCATGCAGAATCGAATCACCATGTGGAAGGAAGCTGGCGCGATCGCGTTCCGAATCCCGCGCGAGATCAGGGCGCTTGCCCCAAGTCTCAAAGCCGGGACAACTCTGCTGGTGTTGAATGTCCCAAACACGTACAAGCATGCGCTCGTGTACTTGAGTGGCCTTGAGCGGGCCGTCGCCCTGCAATACCCCGGCGTCCAGTTCCAGCTCAAGAGGCAACTCAATGGGCAAATACCAGAGTTAACCAATCTTTTTGAATACTCCGATGGACACATCCGGGAAGTGAATCTGTCCCGCGCTCCAAAGCGGATCTGTTTCACGGGACCGCGCCTGTCGTGTATCGGCGAAATCACTCATCAGCGTGTAGTTGAAATGCCCGTCTTCTAGGAACTTGTTGAAAAACCCTGACTGAGCCTCTTCCCGAACGGAACATTTCAGGCGATGATCGTTTTATGCGCGGAGACGATCAGCAACAGTCTGGAATGTTCAGTTACGTTTCGCTGGAGGACCGGGTGCCGCAAGATCACCCTTTGCGACGCATCCGGGAGATGGTCGGCGAGATTTTACGGGGGATGGCCAAGGAGTTTAATGCGCTGTATGCGAAGACTGGCCGCCCATCGGTACCTCCGGAGCGATTGCTGCGTGCAGTATTATTGCAGATCTTCTACACGGTTCGCAGCGAGCGAATGCTGATGGAGCAGATGAACTACAACCTGCTGTTCCGGTGGTTCGTGGGGCTGGAGTTGGATGAACCGGTGTGGAATCACGCGGTATTCAGCAAGAATCGGGACCGGCTGCTGAACCAAGAGGTGGCGCAGGAGTTCTTCCGGCGCGTGCTGGCGCAGGCGAAGCCGCACCTATCGGACGAACACTTCAGCGTGGATGGGACCTTGATCGAGGCGTGGGCGAGCCAGAAGAGTTTTCAAAAGAAGGATGGCGGAGATGGCAGCCCCGGAGAGTTCCGCGGGGACAAGCGCAGCAACTCGACGCACGAATCGAAGACCGATCCGGAGGCGCGACTGTACCGGAAGGGGAATGGGCAAGAAGCCAAGTTGGGGTATCTGGGGCACGTCCTGATGCAGAACCGGCACGGCTTGATCGTCCATGCGATGGTGACGCAGGCTGACGGCACGGCGGAGCGCGATGCGGCACTGCTGATGCTATACAAACAATGGCGAAGCCGGCGCCCACGGCGGCGCACCGCGCCGATGAGCGTTGGAGCGGACAAGGCATACGACACGCGCGATTTCGTGGAGACGGTTCGTGAGATGGATTTCCGGCCGCACGTAACACAGAACGTCAATCGACCAGGAGGCAGCACCATAGACGAGCGGACAACTCGTCACGCAAGCTACCAGGTGAGCCAGCGGAAACGTCCTTTAATTGAGAAAGCCTTCGGATGGATGAAACAAACCGGCGGGATGCGCAAAACGAAGCTCCGCGGATTGGCGAAGGTGGGGTGGCAGTTTCTGATGACGGCTGCAGCGTTCAATCTGTGGCGTCTCCCGAAGGTCCAAGCGGCAGAAGTGTAGTTAGAACGCCGAAAAACGGCGTTTTTCAACACGCGCGGCCCATTCCAGGCACCCGGTCCCTTCGTTAAATCGCCGGGCCAAATCCAAAGTTAGCAACCACACACTGCACTCATCGCCTTCGGATGCCTATTTCAACAAGTTCCTAGTACTACTGTGTTATAAAAGAACAATTTTAGTGTAGAATTGGTTCGTGGGCAAAAAGAGCGCGCCAGGCCCACAGGAACAACGCTTTGCGGCATATATTGAGGGCCTGGCGGAAGCCGCAGGGCACGCTGACCGGAACGTCCCGTTGAAGAACTACTGCACGGGCTTATTGTTGCCAGGAGAACGCAAGAGCGTGGAGCCGATGGCCGCCCGACTGGCTCCCGACAGTGTGCGACGCATGCATCAGTCACTACATCATGTAGTTGCCGACGCCCCTTGGAGTGATGAAGCCGTTTTGGACCGGTGTCTGGATTTTGTACTGCCGGCGATGCTCCGTCGAGAACCGGTAGTGGCGTGGGTGGTGGATGACACAGGGTTCCCGAAAAAGGGTCACGAGTCCGTGGGAGTGGCTCGGCAGTATTGCGGTCAAGTCGGTAAACAGGACAACTGCCGGGTGGCGGTCAGTCTTTCGGTAACCACCGAGAAGGCGAGTATGCCCGTAGCTTTCCGCCTCTACTTGCCAGAGACCTGGATCAAGGACCGTAACCGGCGGACGAAAGCTGGCGTTCCCGACGAGATCCAGTTTCAGACCAAAACGGAAATCGCACTGGAGCAGATTCAACGTGCCCGGCAACGAGGGATCCCGCAGGGGGTGGTGCTGGCAGATGCCGGCTATGGAGTGGATACTGGTTTTCGCACGGCGCTGACGAAAATGGAAGTGGCATATGTCATGGGCGTGCAAAGCACTGTGACGGTTTGGAAGCCCCGTGCGGGGCCCAAGCCAGCACCGGCACGGCGCGGCCGCAGGGGACGGCCCCGCAAGCTTTTGCAGCGCGATGCCAAGCACCGACCGGTCTCGGCTAAAGAACTTGCCGTGTCCTTGCCGGCCGAGGCTTGGGTGAAGGTGACTTGGCGCCAGGGAGTGAAACAGAAATTGCATTCGCGTTTTGCCGCTTTGCGGGTGCGTCCGGCGCATCGGGACTACTGGCGAGCGCAACCGCATCCGGAGGAATGGTTACTGATCGAATGGCCGACCGATGAGAAAGAGCCCACCAAGTACGGGCTATCCACTTTGCCGGCCGATACCGCGCTGGTCGAACTGGTGCATCTGGCCAAACATCGCTGGATCATCGAGCGGGACTACCAAGAACTGAAGCAGGAACTCGGTTTGGGTCACTACGAAGGGCGTGGTTGGCGTGGCTTTCATCATCACGCCACCTTATGTATCGCGGCCTATGGGTTCCTGGTGGCCGAACGGAACCGTTTTTCCCCCTCAGCACGCACGGGCCATCTTGAATTACCAGCCCCCGAGCCACCACCGGACTTCCGGCCCCGCGGTGCGCCGCGTTCGCCCCGAGCGGCATAGTCCCGGTTCGATTACCACTCTCAGAATGATCCTCGCCCGCCACCTGCTGGGGCAGATTCCTCACTGTCCCTTCTGCGGATCGCGCTCCGGTTGATCCTCGGCATCGATGTCGGCCTCGACCACGCAGGTGGCCGGACGCGAATGGTTCGGCGCGGTTTTCCAAGAGCCATCCAGCAGTTCCACCGCCCGGAGTTTCTCCAGCGCGATGCAGCGCCAATTCGCCGCTGAGCCTATCGGCGCCAAACCGCTCTCGCTTTCGCCACCGTATTGGTAACAGAGCACACGACGTTGGCCGGCCTGATTGCGGCCCAATCTATGTGGACAGAACAGCCGAGGACGTTCCTTGTAAATCGCACTCATGGGCTGTTTGTTGGCTACCGCCGCCCAGACCAGACGGTAGATTTCTTCTACCGTCTGGATCTTCGCTTCGACAACATCCATCTCACCTTTACGATACCCCTCGAAGTACTATCCTCATTCGCTCCAACGGTTTATAACACAGTAGTACTAGAGCGCCGGTGATCCGTGCGATCTCTATCGCTTTGTAAATCGGGCTGGTGACGATAACTGGAAACGCAGTGAATCGAGCTGCGCTTCATGATAGCCCGAGAGCCGCTGACCGTCCGGTTTTTTCACTTCAGCGAGGTACTGCACGATGGTCTTCGCCAGATCGGCCAGCGTGGAATCGAGATCGTGGAAGAACCGCTCCTTCGCGCGCGATGCCGCTTTGCTTTCGGCCTCCTTGTGCTCGGAGATCTCCCACTTGGCGGCAACCCACCCCTTTAGTTCGAGCCGCTTCAAGGCAGGGTAGAGCGAGCCGAATTCGATATCGAGCGCCGCACTCGAATTACTGCGAATCGTCTTGGCGATCCCATATCCATGCCGGGGTGCCAATACCATATGAAGAACGGCACAACAGCAAGCTTTTCCAAATGGGCGAGCTATTCTGGCCGGCGGCCATATTTCGGCTGCTGCAACTCGGGGCGTCGAGCCGCATGGAGGAACTATACCGGCTTTCTCGACAGTTCGATTCGGATCTGTGGATGTTCTAGGCGCCGTCCCTCAGTGCCCGCACCGGATCCGTTTGGGAAGCGCGGTAAGCTGGTACGAGACAGGCGGCCAACGATAGCAAAGCAATCATCGCAAACGCAATGGTGAAGGCTAATGGATCGAGCGGACTCGTCCTGTACAAGAGATCGCCGAGTAGACGCGTGAGTGACAGAGCCGCAAGAGCACCAACTGCGGTACCCGCGGCCATCAGCAGCATCCCCTCCGACATCACGATGCGCAACAGGTCCACGCCGCGGGCCCCGAGCGCCATCCGCAGTCCCAATTCCCGACTCCCCTGCAAAACGGAGTAAGACATCACCCCATACAGCCCCACCGCACAGAGCAGTAACGCCAATCCGCCAAAAATGCCGAGCAGCTTCATGGCGGCGCCCTGCGTCCATGTTATCCGGTCCACCTGTTGGCGCATGGGGAGCAACTCGCCCGGAGCCAGGTTTGCGTCGAGCGAGCGGATCTCGCGAGAGAGCAACCGGAAAACCGTGTCAACCGGTAGAGCAGCTCGCACAAACAGTGTCTCGCCGCGCCCGCTCTGCCGCAGCGGCACATAAAAGAACGACTTCTTGGGCTCCACAAGGTTCCGATATTTCGACGTCTTCGCCATCCCAACCACCCGGACCCAGCGCCCTTTCATTTGAAATCGCTTGTCTACGGGATCGTGGCTGTGCCAAAACTGCTGGGCCATGGTTTCGTCTACCACCGCAACCAGGGGGGCAGTCTCATTGTCGGCGCGCGTGAACTCACGGCCGGATACCACTGGAATTCCCATGGTGGCCAGGTAGCCGGGACTGATCGGGTTGTAGTCCGCCGTCGGTTGTTCATCCCGCTGCGGCACATAACCCTCGATCGCGATCGGCGCGGTGGGGTATCCTTCGTACGTGAACGGCCGCACGGTAGAGAAAGCAACCGATTGCACACCGGGCGCTTGCCGCAAGCGATCCGCCAACTCGTCCTCAAAGTTCAGAGAACGGGGTACGTCGTATCCTGCGTTTACGAAATCGAACCAACTCGTCAGCAGATTCCGCGAATCGAAACCCGGGCTGGCGGCCTGAATCTGCCGGACGCTGCGGACCAGCAACGCCGTGCCTGTCAGCAGAACGAAACTAAGGGCTACCTGCGCGAGAATGAAGACGCCGCGCAGGTGCTTCCTTCGATAGCCACCCACAACCCCGCCCGACTCTGCCCTGAGGCTAGCTACCAGGTCGACCTTGCGCGCCTGCAGCGCGGGAATCAGTCCCAAAAACAGCGCCGAGATCAGGCAAACGGCCGTCGTCAGAACCATCACCCGCCAATCGATCTCGGCCGGCAGGTTCACCAGGACACCAGGGGCGGAGGGCCGGAGTAAGACGATGAGGTTCCGGCACCAGTACGCGATCAGAAATCCGCCCACAACCCCCAGGGATGTCAGCACTAACTCTTCGATCAGGAGCTGTTTCAGCAGCCGGCCGAATCGCGCCCCAACCGACAGGCGGACGGCCATCTCCTGCCGCCGGGCGGAACCTCGCACCAGCAGCAGATTGCCCACATTCGCGCAAGCGATCAACAGCACGAATGCCGCTACCACCATCGAAATACGCAGCGTGGGCAGGAGAGTGCCGGCATTGTTGAACGGAGTGGCCCATAACGGATACAGCTTGATCCCGAACGCGCGATTCGTCGCGGGATAATCATGTTCCAGCCGCTTGGCGATGGCCGAGACCTCCGCCTGCGCCTGCACGATGGTGACACCGGGCTTCAGCTTGGCAAAGCCCTCGATCCATCGTGCGCCGCGATTCTCCAGCTTGTAGTCGCCGTCCGAGAACAACGCCTCCATCGAGGCCGGCACCCAGAACTGGAAACAGTAGCCCACGAACGTGCCGTAGAACCCCTCGGGCGCAACGCCGATGATGGTATGCTTCACGCCGTTCAGCAGCTGCGTTTTGCCGATGATGTTGGGATCTCCGCCATACCGCTGCCGCCACATCTGGTAGGCGATGATCGTGACTGGATGGGCCTTATTTCCGATCTCCTCATCAGGTGCGAAGCCTCGGCCCAAAATCGGATGCACTCCGATGGCATCAAAGTAGTTGGCGGATACCACACTACCGGTGACCTCTTCCGCGTGATCTCCGATATTCAGAGTTGTGCCGGTAATGCGTTCGGCAGTGAACGTTTCGATGAGCCTCGAGTCCCTCTTCAGATCCTGGAAATCCGGCCACGAAACGTCATCGCGTTCAGTGCGGTCGAGCCCTGTGACGGCAACCAGACGGCCTGATCCTGTACCAGGGGAAACGGCCGGAGGAGGATCCCCTCGATCCAACTAAACACGGAAGTTGTGGCGCCAATCCCCAATGTCAGGCAGAGAACGGCGAGGGCCGAAAACCCCGGGCTACGCCAGAGCATCCGGAGTGCAAGGCGAAGGTCTTGAATCATAGAATTAGAATAAGGACGTGACCGCAGCCCCAGCGTCACGCATTTGGGCTGAGATTACTACAACGTGCGGTCGTATACTCGCCCCCGGCCGGCGGAGCGTACCTGCGATTTCGCAATTGACGCTCTTCGGGGAGCGGCGGCTCAGACTCGGTCGAAGCACGCGAGCCCGTGAAGCCGGGTTGTCGTCAATTTCCCACATCAACGCTGCAGGGAGTTCATGATTCAGGCCCCGTAATGACCTCCTCTCGAACAAGCGATAGTATAAATTTCGGAGGTGAGTAGCACGCAGATATGCCGAAGGTTCGAGTTGCGGGATTTGGTGTTTCGTTGGACGGTTTCAGCGCGGGAACGGAGCAAAGCTTGAACGATCCGCTGGGCAAGCGCGGTCCAGAGATCTTTCAGTGGTTCTTCCACACAAAGACATTTTGCGCGATGCATGGGCAGGAAGGTGGATCTATCGATGTGGACGATGAGTTCGCACGGCGGTCGATGGAGAACTTTGGGGCCTTCATCCTTGGCCGCAACATGTTCGGTCCGGTGCGCGGCCCGTGGCCCGACAGCTCATGGAAGGGATGGTGGGGCGACAACCCGCCGTACCATGCGGAAGCGTTCGTCCTGACGCACTACGAACGGGAGCCGCTGGTGATGGAGGGCGGGACGACCTTCCACTTTGTCACCGGCGGAATCGAAGAGGCGCTGAGGCTCGCGAAACAGGCAGCGGGCGACAAGGATGTCAAAATCGGAGGCGGTGTTTCTACGGTGCGGCAATATCTGCAAGCAGGGCTGATAGATTCCCTGCACTTTGCACTTGCACCTGTTGTACTCGGTCAGGGGGAAGCATTGTTTACCGGTCTCGACCTGCCCGCTCTTGGATTTTCTGTGACGGAGCACAGGGCTACTGAGCAAGCGACGCACTTTGTGCTGGAGAAAGGATAGAAGGAAGAATCCCAACGAACTCATCCGCCACAACAACGCCCGCCCGGCGCCCCAAGGCCGTAAGTCGGCAACCCGCGGACCTGACCACCAGTGGGATACTCCCCGGAAGTCGGGTTCTGTTCGTTTGAGCCTTGGACCGAACGCGGCGCCTATGATCTTCTCGATCTCCCGTGTGGGAGCCGCGCGACGTTGAGGCACACACGGAACAGCCTTCGGCCGGGCAATGCGCGCTGGAACCTGGATTTCGAATCCGACGTTTGAATCGGGTATTCAACCGTCTCTGCTATTGATGGCCGTTCTGGCCGTATGACTGTCATGAGCGCTAGAATTCGGGGATTTGCCAGGCCGGGTGTACACTGAACCGTGAGCGGATCGTCCAGAAGGTGGAACCCATGATCTCTAGAAGAGACCTTTTTGGAATTGCGGCGGGCCTGATCTCACCCGTTTGGTTGTGTGCGCAGGTGCAGCGACCGGTCATTTGGGTCAAGTTCAGCGTCACTGTGACCGACATTCATACGCGTTACATTAACGGCCTAAAGCCTAGCGATTTCCGCGTCTTCGAAGATGGTATTCTCCAAAGGATTTCCACCTTCGCCGAAGGCACCAAGTCTCCGTTGCTCGTGAATGCTGATGGCACTACCAGACCCGTGGTCGGTGCTAAGGTTACCGAAGGGGGCGAGCCAGGTATCGACCTGACACATGAGGATGGAGATCTGAGCGACTCCTACATCATCACCTACTATCCCAACCCTTCTAATCACAATGAAGGCTTCCGCAAGATCAATATCGAAATCGCGCCAGACACAGCGAAGAATTATAGAGTGAGAACTAGGCCTGGCTATCGAATGAGAGCTCCAGAAGTGGATCACTAAAGAGGGAAGGGCATTGTTCCGCGCCAGCGCGAAACCAGTACCGACTGCCCAGACGACGGGGCCGAAAGTCCGGTTGTAGTCCACGATCCGAGCGCACTTCCCTCCGCGTCAAATCTCCGTGAACCCCGTATCCGGGGAGTTTGACCCTCTGGAAACCTAGCTCGACGCGTTAGCGACAAAGGTCGCAGCCTGGTCGCAATCATGGCTCGGATCGGAGCGGATTTCCCTCGCGCGAGAAAGCGGACCTAAACGGACAAGAAGCCGAGCAGTTCGGCTTTACGCCGGAGGCGTGGCGGGGGAATTGACGACCAATGCGCTCCCGACGATTTCGATCAGCGAATCGCCAGGAATCCACTCAACAGCCATGCAAGCGCGGGACGGAGCTTTGCCAGGGCTAAAGTAAGTCCCGTAGATTTTGTTCAATGCTTCGTACTGCGCTTTATGTGCATCGAACCGAGCTTTGCCCGTAGGCATCGGGACATTATCGGCGTGAGGAAGACAGAGAAAAACCTCCAGATGGATGATGCTGTCCATGGTGCTACCTGCGCGCTCAACCGATTTCTTGAGTGCATCCATCGTGCGGACGACGTGCTTCTCAAATGGGTCCGTTACGAAAATGTGATCGTCTTTGGGGTAGCCGTCATTGGAACCAGTGCCGGAGAAGTAATAGATCCCATTGTGTGTATGGTTGCTGCGGCGAGGCCGATCCCCAGCAGGGCTGGTTGCCGGTTCGCCCCCAGGCGGGGTCTGCTGAGCGAAAAGCATCGGTGCTCCGGTTACGGCAGCCATTATGGTTGCGAATCTGTTAAAGTACCTGCGCCGAGTGTTGGTCTGCATAGATTTCTCCTTGAACATGTCGGGTGCTATTTCCTTCACAGATTCTGTGAGGTCATTGGTGGTAAAAGTGATACATGGAATATGTTTACCATATGCTGGACCCTAAACGGGCTCTATTGTTCCTTCAAGATTTGCACAGGGAGCTGATTGGCATCATTCTGGACAGCGGTGTCATTTTCCTGCTGGACGATAAGGATACCGATCGGTTTGTCTTCACAAAATCAGCAGAGAGTCTCACTCGGCAAGATGCTGTGCATATTGAAGCCCTTCTTACGGAGAGGGGTGAGAGATCCGAATATTCTTTAAACGAGCTGAGCACGCATCCCCACAAAGCGTTCATGAGCTCCGGGACGGTTGAGCAGATCATGGCTAGTCTGGATGCCTTTGGTCAAGAGCAACGCGAAATTCGGGCCAAGATTCAGCTAAATTAGCACGGCGTAGTCACTCATCCTTCCGCTCGGCTTTCTTCGAGAAGGAAGACGAGTCAGGGCGCGCCTCCAGACGTTCATCAATCAGCACTGCGGAAGTATATCCGGGATAAGGCCTAAGCTCAAGAGAGCTTCGCTGTACAAGGACAGGCTAGGGCCTCACGGCAATGGCCGAAATTTCGATCTTCGCTCCACCTATCAAGCCCGCAACTTGCACGGTGGCTCGCGCTGGTTTCGGGTCTGGCATGAGCTTCTTATAGACATCGTTCATCTTCGCAACATCGTTCAAGTTTGTGACATAAACCGTCACGGATGTTATGTCTTCCATGTAAAAGCCCGCCTCCCTCACTACTTTTTCGATTGCGGCAATAGCATTTGTAGTTTGTAGAGTGATATCGGTTCCCGTTACTTGGCCTCGCGAGTCGGGCCCCTGCTGACCTGCAACGTAGAGGGTGTTCCCCGCCACATACCCATCACTGAAGGGCATGCCATTCTTGAAGCCGATGGCTTTGTTGTGAGAAAAAGCGCTACCTAAAGAGCAAAAGGCCAGAATGGCCACTGACCAGACACACACCTGGATTGAATGCGAATAATTCTTTTTCATATTTGATCTCGTTTCGGTGAAGGATTCTCCAATGCATTTTCTTTCTTTTTCCTGATGTAACACCGATTGGTATTCTGCACGATTAGACCACACTCCGCGCCAGGGGGAGCCATTCGCGTCGCACCGGAACATTCCGGAGTGCCGGGCTTGCCTGTAACCTTTTGGAGCGACAAGTCCTTAGGGTTGATCGGGAGTTCTCCGGCGCTAACTAAGGTCCCGAGGCCAAGGTGGACAGGCAACCGCCGGAGCGTTCCCGATAAGACGAGTTGAACCCGCAGGCAGCCGCTATAAGGTCGGTGGATCATAATTAACGAGGCTGGCTTCCAAAATCCCTTGAAGTCGGGTTCGAGTCCATCATCCAGTCGCGTTACCCCCTTTGTATTTTGAAAGCGGGCGCAGGCGGACGCACCGAAGAGAATCGCAAGTTAGACGAGGTGATGAGTGCGAAGCCCCTGTGAATCCGGCGGCCTCCGCCAGGTTCCTCTTGCAGAGGTAAGATGAGCAGCAGACTGGGCGCGCATGCGGCGTTCAGAACTGGAAACCGAGCCGAGCCGCCTAGTGTTGGCTCGGGGCTTAGCTCCTGATGCATCCACAATGGACTCCGATGCGGTGGCCGGCCGGATGGGTGGACCCATCCGCCCTCGCGCTACTACAGGGCACGAGCATCAACTACCTGCTAGTTGAGACAGGGGCCGTGCGCGAGGCGGTTGTCGCGGAGGCGCAGAAGAAAGGCATCAGGGTCGGCGAACCCGGCTCGCCGCCTGCTGGAGTGACCATCGCCAAAGGCGAGTGGCCCGGCGTGGAAGTGGCAAAGAACGGCGCGGTTACCGCCGGCCCGACGGCTGCTCCCTGGGTGGACTCGAATGGTTGGGGGATACGTCTGGCCGCCGCTCTTCACCCACAATCGGCCATTTGGGTAGATGCCGCGCCGAAGCAGTCGCGATCATCTCCTAAGTCTTACGTCATGGCCTTCGCTGACGCGGCGGCTCGCGGTGGCCGCTGGATCATTTCGCTCGATGCTCAGCTGGCTTCGGCGATCGCAGCCCAAGAGTCGGGCGCTCTCGAAACATGGAATCAGTTGAATCGGGCTGCGGATTTCTTCGCGGCCCACAAAAGCTGGTCGGACTACGTTCCCGAAGGCGTGATCGGCGTCGTTTCGGATTATTCCGGAAAGAACGAGCCCCTAACCCATGAGTTGCTCAACTTGCTCGATCGAACCAACGAGCAGTACCGCATCATTCCTCAATCGGCGCTCTCGGCATCGTCTTTGAGAGGTCTAAGAGCTGTGATTTGTCCTGACGTGGGCTTGCCTGCCCCGGAATTGCATAAAACAATCCTGGCGTTCGTTGAAGGAGGCGGGTTGCTGATTGCCGGCCCCCAATGGCGTCCAATTCTTCCCGGAACTCCCGCCAGGAATGCCGAACATCCTCGCTATTTCTTGCGCGCCCACGGCAGGGGTAAAGTAGCCATCGCGAAGGCAGACCTCAAAGACGCATATCTGTTGGCCAACGACTCACTGGTGCTAGTCAGCCATCAGTACGACCTCTTGCGCTTCTGGAATGGAGGCGCCGTCGGATCTTTTTTCACGATGGCGCCTGATCGCCGACGAGCGCTTGTGCAAATGCTTTTTTATGTCGACCGCGGTAATCTGCAGCACGGCGGCATGGGCGACGAGATCACAGTGAGCGTAGCCGGCCGGTATCGGTCGGCCCGGATTCGGACTTTGGAGCAGCCGTCTCCCCGTGAGTTAGAGATGGAACCGCTGAAAGACGGCGTGGAACTCCATTTTCCGGCTGTGTCTCCGTACGCCGCCATTGAGCTCGATGTCTGACTGGGACACCGGGGCACCTTCTGGTGTATTTGTAACAACAGGGGACGGGCATGCAAGCAAATTGCACTCGCAGGGAATGGTTGTTTAAGACGGTCTCGGGCATCGCAGGCATTTCCGTCGCCGGGCCGACTGCTGTCCGCTCCGCGACGGCTCCCGCTGGGCCGGTCGCCGTTGGGAAGTGCAGCGGCTACGCCGCCGATGAGCTGTTGCCGGCGCTGGAAAAGATGTTCGACCAGATCGGTGGTCTGGGGCGGATCGTTAAAGGGAAAACTGTCGCAGTGAAAATCAATCTCACCGGCGCTCCGACCTATCGATTGGGGCACCTGCCGTTGGGGGACACACATTACGCCAACCCGCACGTGATTGCCGCTGCGACATATCTGATGGCGAAAGCGGGCGCCAGGCGGATACGCGTGCTGGAGAGTCCCTGGTCCTCCGCCGACGGCCTGGAAGAAACCATGCTGCAGGCCAATTGGATGCCGGGCGACATCCTGAATGCCGCGCCCAACGTAGAGTTTGAGAACACCAACTTCCTCGGGCGCGGGAAGCAATATTCACGATTCACGGTCCCGTTCGGGGGATACTTGTACCCTGCGTACGATCTCAACCACTCCTACGCCGACTGCGACGTCTTTGTGAGTTTGACGAAGATGAAAGAACACGAGAACACGGGCATCACGCTGTCGATGAAGAACTGCTTTGGGATCACTCCCTGCTCGATCTATGGAGCCAACGCTGGCGTCGACGAGCCCAACGAAAACCCAAAGGGTGGCCGCAGTCTGATTCACTCGGGCAACCGGCAGCCCTCCAAGAGCGCACCCTCCGAGAAAGATCCGTCATCGCCGAGGAAGGCCGGGTATCGTGTGCCGAGGGCGGTGGTCGATCTGGTGAGCTCTCGTCCGATCGATCTGGCAATCGTGGACGGGATCAAAACGATGGCAGGAGGCGAAGGCCCTTGGGCGCGAGGCAAGCTGGCTGCAGTGCATCCGGGGCTGCTCGTCGCCGGAACCAATCCAGTAAATACCGACGCCGTTTGCATGGCCTTGATGGGTTTCGATCCTATGGCGGATCGTGGCACACATCCATTCGAGACTTCCGACAACATGCTGCGGCTGGCGGAGGATGTTGGCCTGGGAACGCGGGATTTGAAGCGCATCGAACTGGTTGGCCCGCCCCTGAATAAAGCCCGCTTCGATTTTAAGGCTGGCGGCTAAGTCCGAGCCTGGATTGTGACGAGAAACGTAGCATCACGTTGCACTCAACGAGCCTTCCGTTTCGTGTTTGCGGCTGGACTCGCTGCCTTGACCGGCTTCTCATCTCCACCGGAGCCGAAGGGGGAGTCCCTCGTTTACTTCGGAACGTACACCGGGTTCAAGTACACCAGAAGGGGCGCGCCTGTTGGACAAAGCCAAAGCAAAGGTATCTACGTCAGCCGATTTCAATCCGCAACCGGAGAGGCGAGTGAACCCAAGCTGGCGGTGGAGATCCGAAACCCGTCGTTCTTAGTGCTCCACCCGAACCGCCGGTATTTGTACTCGGTGAGCGAAGACCCGCTCTCCGTAGGTCCGTACAATGACAAAGGCTCTTTCATAAGCGCCTATGCCATCGACCCGGCGACAGGTAAGCTGACCTTGCTGAATACCGTGCCTTCAGGCGGCACCTCAACCTGTTATATCTCACTCGATCCCTCGGGCAAGTATCTGCTCGCAGCGAGTTTTGGCAGCGGCACCGTCACGGTGCTGCAGGTGAGAGAGAATGGCTCGTTGGGCGCGCAGGCCGCGCTGGTTCAGCACACCGGTCACAGCGTGGATCCACACTATCAGGCGGGACCGCACGCGCACTCGTTTGACGTTTCACCGGATGGCCGGTTCGCTGTGGCGGCAGACCTCGGGACGGACAAGTTGATGATCTACCGTTTCGACCCCGCAACCGGAAGCGTGACGCCCAACGACGCGCGATTCGTCGAAGTGAAACCTCCTGGTGCTGGTCCACGCCACTTCGTATTCGCCCCGAACGGCAGGTTCGGCTATCTCATCAGTGAAATGAGCGGCATCTTGACGGCTTATGCCTGGGATTCCACGCGGGGCCGACTGACCGTGATACAGGCGACCGACACGATGCCCGCAGACTTCAACGATGACAAGAACGCGCAGGCGCTGAATTCGTTTCACAGCGCCGAGGTGCAGCTACACCCGAACGGCAAATATCTTTACGAATCCAATCGCGGACCGGACACGATTAGCGTATTCGCGGTGAATCCCGTCCAGGGAACGCTGACGCCCATCCAGCAGGTGTCAACGCGCGGCTTGATGCCGCGTCACTTCGCCATTGACCCGACCGGTTCTTACTTGTTCGCTGCGAACCAGGCATCGGACGACGTCGTCATCTTTCGTATCGAAGACGGCACTGGACGGATTACGCCGACGCGCAGAGTCTTGCGAATAAGCACGCCCGTGTGCGTCCGATTTGTACCGCTGAACTAAGGGATGTGCAAGGAGGATCTATGGTGCGCAGGATCATTGCTCCTGCTTTAGTTGTGTCGGGCGTGCTTTCGTCCATCGCCTTCGCGCAAGATGTGGGAAGCAACGCATATATCGACATGTATTTCAACGATGGACGCACGTCCACTCCCGTTGTCACACACGGCACGCTGGAAGAGCGGAGCATTCTCAAGCGCGGTGATGCATTGAAGCCCGCCGAGAAAGGTGCGGTATTACGCTATATCACTTCTTTTTCGATTGCCACACTCGCGCCTCAGGCATCGACAACGTCCACGCGTCCGGACGGAAAGCAGGAGATCTTCTATTTCCGGTCGGGCCACGGAACCGCGGAAGCGGCAGGAGAGACGGCCAAGATCGTCCCTAACGTCGCTATCCTGATGCCGGCCAATCTCAGCTTTACACTTAGAAACACCGGGCAGGAGCCGCTAGTCATGTACCTCATCAGCGAACCGACCCCGCCGGGCTTTCGGCCCAATCCCATTATGTTGGTTCGGGATGAGAACACTCTTCCTATCACATCCAGCGACGGAATGTGGTCGCACATCGTAAAAACCCTCTTTGTGACCGATGACGGGCTCGGCACTTTGCAAAGTATTCTGACAGTGACGCTCGACCCCTTGACCATGGGCAAGCCGCACGCGACCAACCACGACGATATAGAAGAGGTGTGGGCGGGGCTGGAGGGGACCAGTCTCGCTCTGGTGGGTCCGTTTCTCCGCAGGCAGGGCCCCGGAGTTGCCTATCTGCATCCTCCGGACAATCTGGCTCCGCATAGCAACATCAATTACTCCGAAGTGGATCAGGTGAAGTTCCTCTATTTTGCGCGCTACCATCCGCATGAGGCGAGGAAGTAGAGAGAAAGGATAACAATTCAGTGTCTCAGACAATGCTCACTTTCCTGACGATTGAGTTTGGGGTGCTCGCTCTTTCCCCGCTGGCGTTTGCGCAGACAGCTGCGGCGCCCAGTCAAACAGGCAACGCCGTTAACGGCATAAATTCGTATCCGAGCCCATCGTTGATTCGGTATGCACCAGATAGAGACCCAGAGGACCGAAGAATCGATTCATTTTTCGGCGATTGGCATGAGTCCATGCCGGGTCATATTCATGGCTCGCTGGTTGTGCGCGATATTCTTACCAAAGGCGATAACTTCGCCCCTCCCTTCAGGTCCGCTTTCCTTCAGTATGCGAACAGTCTGTCATACGCGACTCTCGCCGCGCATGCTTCCACGGCGACTGCGCGGCTCACTGACCAGCAGGAGGTTTACTACATCATTTCGGGCACTGGGAAAGTCTCCGCCCATGGAGTCGCCACCGAGATTCACAAAGATGTCGCCGTATTCGTGCCCGCCAATCTTGAATTCGTGATGCAAAACACTGGCGATGGACCCCTCCACATGTACATCATCAACGAACCCACACCGCCGGAGTTCAAACCCACAGACAAGATGCTCGTTGTGGACGAGAGGACAGCTCACGTCCGGACCCCTAGCACGGTAGCCCACTACGCAACATCGATTGCAGTTCAGGAGAAGGCAGGGGCCGCAAGTCCGGATCCGTATATTGTTCCGGGCGCCTCCGGCCATTGGTCACACGTCGTGAGAGAACTCTTCTCGTCCCGCGACGGACTAGGCACGCTCGCCAACGTGATCACTGTGGAACTGCCGCCATTGAGCCTGGGCGAGCCGCATCCGCACGCACCGGGTCATGAGGAGATCTGGCTGGCCTTGGAGGGCGACAGCCTCGCCATGCTGGGGACGGAACTCCGCATGCAGCACCCAGGGATGGCTTATATGGCGCGGCCGGACGGGACCATGGTGCACTCCAACATCAATTTCGGAGATCGTCCGGTCAAGTTCCTCTACTTCGTGAATCGCGGCCCGAAAGCCGTCAGGCCGTAGCATCAGCGGGACACCGGCGCCCTTCCGAGAGACAGTTCCCTACCGTTCCCAGGCCGCGCCGCCACAGCCGTAGACACCACAACCTTCGGATCCACGTCCCTACCTCCCGGCAGAAATGCTTCGTTCCAGCCATTGGTGGAGACGACGCGGGGTAATCCCTGACCGTGATCGAAACTACGTGCATGTCCGGTGGCGGCGTGACGGAAATCTGCCAAGGCCCCGGTGGCCGCGGGTCCAGTTGCGGCCGTATACGTCGTGCCGGATCGGCTCCCGGCGCAGCTTACGCCGCGCTGACACTACCCCGGTATTTCCTGGGCTTGACGGTCCGCTCTGAGTTCCACAACTGTTTTGTAACTTGGGCTTTGCAACTCCGTCGCACACGTGCCGCCTGCCTTTGTGATAGATTCGCGCTCATGCGGATTCTACTCGTCTTCTGTTTGGTCGCATCATTGGTAGTCGGCGCGAGTTTGCCTACTGCCGCTCCGGAACAGGCTGGTTTCTCCAGCGATCGCCTGAACCGGATCAACACCCTGATGCAGGAACATATCACCGCAGGCCGGCTGAACGGCGCTTCGGGCCTCATCGCGCGGAACGGTAAAGTCATCTTCCGGGAGACTTGGGGTACGTATAAGCCCGACACGATCGTGCGTATGTACTCGATGACGAAAGCAATCACAGGCGTCGCCGCGATGATTCTATACGAAGAGGGCAAGTTTTCGCTCACCGATCCAGTATCGAAGTATCTTCCGGAGTTCACGAAGATGAGCGTGGCTCAAGAATCGTTTGACACCGCCGGCAAGCGGACGTACTACACCGTTCCCGCGGATCATCCGATCACCGTCCGCGACCTGTTCCGGCACACCAGTGGCCTCGACTACGCCGGGCCGAAAGATGAAAACGGCGAGCCGGCCTACAAGAAGCTGGGCGTGGAGGGCGGAAACGGGTGGGTGTCCTTCGATTTGGCGGAAGCGGTAAGGCGGCTGGCCACAGCTCCTTTAAACCACCAGCCTGGTACGACGTTTCATTACGGCCTCTCGATCGACGTGCTGGGCCGTCTGGTGGAAGTCGTATCCGGCAAGGCGCTCGACCAGTTTTTCGAAGAGCGGATTTTCCGTCCGCTCGGTATGAAGGATACGGCGTTCTTCGTGCCAGAAGAAAAATGGAATCGTCTGGCGGTGCTGTACGCGCCTAAAAAGGGTGGCGGCATCGAACGCTCCACAGCCCCAGCGCAAGAGAACTACAAGAAGAAGCCGACACTGCTCTTGGGCGGAGCGGGTTCGGTGTCGACCCTCGACGACTATGCGCGATTCGTCAGCATGTTGCTGAACGACGGCGAGCTGGAAGGCGTGCGTATTCTCGGCCGCAAGTCGGTCGAACTGATGAGGAGCGATCATCTCAGCGCCCTTGCTCGCGTGGGCGGCATGCCGGCGGAGGGCTACGGTTTCGGCTTGACGTTTGCCGTGAATTTGGGTCCCGGCAAGTCAGCGAACGTCGGCTCTGAAGGGGAATACAATTGGGGAGGCGCGGCGGGAACCAGTTTCTGGATTGATCCCAAGGAACACATGGTCGGCGTCTTCCTGGTCAATGTGCTGCCCCGCAACGATGTCGTGGCCGCCGGTCAGTTCAAGAGGATGGCTTACGAAGCCCTTGTGGATTGAAGTCAACTTTGCAATCCGATGCTCGATGCGGGCAAAGTCCGGCGTCGAGTTGACCGCTAACGCGGCTTCACTTCCAAAATACTGAAGGCCGTCCCCGTCCCCACCAGACGCGCCGCACCAAATCCGGTCGCCGCAAATAACTCGTTGTATTCAGCCTCGGTCCGTTGCCGAGCCTCGCCGCCGAACATCATCATTGCAATGTCAAGCATTGCGATCCCGACATCCGGTTGGCCCGGCACGGGAACCATCTCGACCACCAGCAGCCGCTCCCCGGAGCTCATCCGTTCCCGGCACCGCACCAGTATCGTCCGGCACCCCGCATCCGGCCAGTCGTGTAGAACCTGGCTGAGGATCCAGACGTCTCCATTGACCTGGATCGGCTCGAAGAAGCTTCCTCCAACCAACTCGCACCGTTCGCGCACTCCTCGTCCCGTCAGCAGGTGGTCCGCGTCGGGCAGCACGTCCGGTCGATCGAACAGAATGCCCCGAACGCCGGGATTCTCGGCAACGATGGAAGCTAGTAATGCACCCGCACCCGCTCCTACATCCACAACGGACGTTACTCCAGTCCAGTCGTACGCCGCAGCAATCGCGGCCTGCTCGTCTTTGCGGATCTCCGCCAGTCCCCGGTTGAAGGCCGCGTTATCTGCCGGGTGGTCGCGCATGTACTCCCATACGCTCTGCCCAAGGGCGTGGTCGTGTGCCGCTTGTCCCGTCTCCAGGCTGTGCCCGAGCGCCGCGGACGACTTCAAAAACTGTTCCGAAGTAGCGAACAGCGCGTAATTCCGGAGACCACCGGGTGCATCCCGAAACAAGCTCGAAGCTTCGCTATTCACGAACGTGCACGGCGACACCTCGCGGAATACTCCGAACGCCGTCAGCGCGCGCAGCGCCCTGACGGTGGAAAGCGGGTGAAGGCCCGCTTGGTTTGCCAGTTCTGCCGCGCGGACCGCTTCGCCGGCGAGCAGATCCGGCACTCTCGCCCGGATCAGCCTGCCCAGGATCGGTGCGAAATATACGTGAGAAAGAATGGACATCGCGGCTTGGAAACCGGAGTTGGACATTGGTGCGGGACGCGCCTCCTCTGCTTTTAAACAAACTCTGGCCGATTTTTGACCGACTACTTCCCCGGCCTCTGCCTGCGTAGCTGGAGCATCTTCCATGCATAACAAAGTCTATCGCGGTAGGTCACAAAATGGGGCCAACTCCTGATCACGTGCCACACCATGTGGCAGTGACAACTGGGCTGGTAGGATGGCGCCGCTCCGAACGTCAGCGCGGACTCGGCCCGCCGCGCCTATCTGAAGCAGAGTCCGCAGAAGTCGCGAACCCAAAATAAACGTACCGGCAAGGGAACGCTTCGGGGCAGACTGGTGACAAATCCACGACTTGACATTAGACTAAATGTCTGACAAGACAGATATAGTGTGAAGTAGATGAAGAGATCCGACGGATCAGCGAATCCGCATTCATCGCAAGGCGGGCGGCCGAATTCCGCCGAGGCCCGTCGCCGCCGCATTCTTCATTGGATGCGGAGCCATGACGCTCCCATCCTTGGAGATGACCTAGCGAAGCACTTCCGCGTCAGCCGGCAATGCCTCGTGCAGGATATGGCAATTCTGCGGGCGAGCGGCGAGCAAATTCTGGCCACGCTCCGCGGCTATCACTTGCCTCGAGGAACGAACCGCCGCCATCGTGCGATCCTTGCCTGTCGGCACGAAGCCAAGCGAACGGGGGAGGAGCTTCAGATCCTGGTCGACCACGGCGTGAAGGTTCTGGATGTGATTGTCGAACATCCTCTTTATGGCGAGCTGCGCGGATCATTAATGCTCGAGTCGCGCGCTGACGTCCAAGATTTCCTGCAGCAGGTAATTGCAAGGAAAGCCACGCTTCTTTCTTCCTTGACAAGAGGGGTTCATTTGCACACGGTGGAGTCGTCGCGCTCGGAGATGATTGCCCGAGCGAAAGCCGTACTCCGAGCGCGGGGGTTTCTTCTAAAGTAATGGGGTGCACGCGACAAGCAATGGCGACGCGGGACGAACGGCTCAAACATGCCCTTTTCCAGGGCGGAAGGCTGACGTTTGAAAACGCCGATTACTGCCGCGCCGTTCGCGCATACATAGAGGTTATGCTTTGCGGCGACCTGCGGGCACGGGATTTGACCAGCGAAGCTCTTGGGGCCCAGTGCCGAAGCGTTTCGGCCGCGATCCTCGCGCAGGAGACAGGAGTCGTAGCGGGTCTCGCGGAGGTGGAATTCATGCTCAGCGAGCGCGGCGTTCAAGTGGCACTTGAGAAAAAAGATGGAGATGCAGTTGGCCCGGGTGACGTCCTTATGCGCGCGAAAGGCGACGAAATAAAGCTCCTTTCTTTCGAACGCGTCGGATTGAATCTCCTGCAGCGGATGAGCGGAATCGCTACGGCAGCTCGCTGTCTACAGGAGCGCGCGCGCCAGTGCACCCCAACGATACATATTGTGGGCACGCGAAAAACTCCTTGTGGTCTGCTCGATAAGCGCGCGCTGCATCTGGGAAACGGCGGCACGCACCGGCTCGGCCTCGGCGATGCGATCGTCATCAAGAACAATCATCTCGCGCTGCTGGCCAACCGCGAAGAAGAAGCCGTTCCATCAGCCATCGAGAGGGCATGGAAGTTTCGCAACGAATCGGCATTCATCGAAGTGGAAGTGCGAACTGAGGGGGCAGCTCGCGCAGCGGCAAAAACATTTTGGCACCTCCAGCAAGAAGCCCCAGAGGAGTATCCCTGTTTACTGATGCTCGACAACATGTCGCCCGAGGAAATCAAATCCGTTGTTGGCAAGCTTCAGAAAGAGGGGCTCTGGAATTCCACGCTGATCGAAGCGAGCGGTGGAGTTTCGGAGGCAAATCTGGAGGCATACGCAGCGTGCGGCGTGGACGCGATTTCGATCGGCGCTCTGACGCATTCGGTCCGCGCACTGGATATTAGCCAGAGGATATCATAAATCATCTCAAAGGGAGAAAACATAACGATTACCGTGGTCCAGGAAGGGTTTGAACAACGCTATACACTTCCGCCAATCGAGACTGTCGCCGATACTGCGGAACAGATTCGCGGGAAGCAAGAGAGGGTGCGGGAGCTCTGCACCGAACTAAATGCCATCTTACTGGCGCATCATTACCAGCGCCCGGAAGTGCAAGACGTTGCGGACTCAGTCGCGGATTCCCTGAAACTTTCGCAGATGGCCGCGAAGACCAACGCCGACGTCATCGTCTTCTGTGGCGTGCACTTCATGGCCGAAACCGCGGCGATCCTTTGTCCCGACAAGGCGGTTCTTCTGCCTGATTTGAGGGCGGGCTGCTCGCTGGCTGCTGCCGTGACACCCGAAGAACTGCAGAAGTGGAAGGCGAAGATCCCGGACGCGGTTGTGGTCTGCTACATCAATACCTCCGCCGCTGTAAAAGCCGAGAGCGATTATTGCTGCACGTCCGCGAACGCCATGAAAGTCGTCAGCGCGATTCCGGCCGACAAGCCCATTCTGTTCCTGCCGGATAAATTTCTGGCCTCGGTCGTCGCGCAGCAGACAAGACGTAGCAATATCTTTGCTTACCCTGGTTATTGCCACGTCCACAAGACGATCCGGCCCGAGCAGGTTGTCCAAATTATGGAGGACCATCCCGACATCGATCTGCTCCTGCATCCAGAATGTGGCTGTGTAAGCTCCTGCATGGCGAAGGCGGTCGACGGCAGTTTGCCGGCGGATCGCACATTCTTTCTTTCGACCGAAGGCATGCTTCGTCATATCGCAGCGTCTTCGGCTGCCGAGTTCGCGGTGGGAACTGAGATCGGCATCATGCATCAGCTCAGCAAGAAGTTTCCTGAGAAGATCCTTTATCCGGTGAATGCCAACGCCGTCTGCGCCTTTATGAAGACGATTACGCTCGACAAAGTCATCCAATCGCTCGAAACGATGACGCCCCAAGTCCGCGTGCCAGAAGAAATCGCACGAAAGGCCAAGCGGGCCATCGACCGCATGTTGGAACTGGCGTAAGGAGGTCGAGCACGGACATGCTGAAAGTCGGAATCGTCGCCGGGACGGCAAGCCAGTAGAACTATGAGCTATTCGTAGCGCAGTGCGTTATTGGGATCAAGGCGCGCGGCGCGGCGTGCGGGGACATACGAAGCGAGCAGCGCGACGAGAGAAAGAAGCACAGCCACTCCGGCGAATGTGATTGGGTCCGTGGCGCTAACTCCGAAAAGGAGACTGGACAAAAGGCGCGTGATGACGACTGATGCAGCAATGCCGATGGCCACGCCCGAAAACGCGAGCCGAGCACCTTCTCTCACGACCAGACGCTGTACGTCGCCACGCTGCGCGCCGAGCGCCATACGAATACCTATCTCCTGGGTGCGGCGCGTAACTGAAAACGCCACAACTCCGTAGATGCCAACGGCAGCAAGAGCCAGCGCGGCGGCAGCGAACAATCCCACAAGAAGAAGCAGAAAACGGCGGTCCGCAAGCCAGCCGCCCATTTCGTCCGCGAAGGTGGAAATTCTGACCGGAGCATCGGGCGCGAGATCGTGGAAAATGCCGCGCGTGGCGGAAACGATCTCTCCCACTGGCGCAGCGCTGCGCATCAGGAAGGTGGGCTCTGAATTGATGTTGAATCCGCGTTGGCGGTAATCGAGGTAAATGACTGGGCTCGGCGGGAAATCCAGTCCGCGGGCTCGAACATCGCCGGCGATTCCAACGATCGTGATCGGCTTCAAGTTGCCGTCCATATTGCCGAAATCGATCACTTGGCCGATGGGGTCCTGGTTGGGCCAGCGCTGTCGAGCCAAAAATTCGCTGATCACGGCAACATGCGGCGAACTCCAATTATCCTGTGCGCCGAACATCCGCCCACGGATCAGCCGAATGCCCAAGGTGCGGAAGTACTCCTCGCCGGCGACGCAATAAAGGGCGTGTCCGACCTGGGAAGGATTCAGATGCATACTAATCCATTCATCGAAATTGGCGGGCGGCTTTCGGCCATTGAGTATGAGGAAGTCTCCGTCGGCGAGATCGTCGCCGGCCGCGACGGGCATCGCGCCGGCCAACCCCACACTCTCTACGCCGGGAATTGTGTGCAGCCGGGTCGATATGTCTTCCACGAGGTGGACCTGGCGCGTGACGGCTGCCTGATCCATAATTACCTGCCCTTGCGGATTAGGGGGCGAAAACTCCATCGTGATCAGGTTTTCCTGGCGAAATCCCGGACTCGTATCAATGAGCCGCAAGAAGCTGCGGCCAAGCAGGCCTGCTCCGATCAAAATCACCAGCGTCGTCGAGATTTCGCCGATCACCACAAAGCCGCGAAACCGCTGGCTGGCGCCCGAGCCAGTGAAGCTGCGGGAGCCGGAAGTCAGCGCTTCCTGAAGATCTCCCGTAGCGGCGCGCCAAGCTGCAAAAAGGCCGAGCGAAACTGCGACAGCAACAATGGCAGCCAAAGCGAACAGTAGAACCGACGTGTTGATGGCGATTCCTTGCTGGCGCGGCAGATTCGCCGGAAGAATCGCTGGAAGTATCCTGACGGCCCAAGCCGCTATCAAAATGCCCAGTACGCCTCCGACTAGGGAAAGCGAAAAAGACTCCGCGAGGAACTGCTGCGTGAGACGGCCGCGACCGGCCCCGAGCGCCACACGCACAGCCAGTTCTTTGCTACGCGCGGAGTTGCGCGCTAGAAGTAAGCCGGCGACATTGGCACACGCGACGAGCAGCAAGAGGCCGACGGCTCCCAGAAGCGTCAGCAGTGCAGTGCGCACGTCTCCGACCATCGCGTCGGCGAGAGGCACTACGGCGGCGGCGTGGAGTTCGACCTCTTCTCCATACTTTTCCTTGATGCGGCGGGCAATCGCGCTCAGATTGGCGCGCGCCTGGGCGACGGTAATCCCATCGCGCACGCGGCCGAGGCAGTTCCAAGTGCTGCCCGGGGGGAACTCGCGGGGAATCCATGCGGCGACGCCGGCCGGAAAATCGAATCCCTCCGGCATCACAGCAATCACGGGATAGACAGCTCCCTCCATACTCAAGTGGAATCTGGAGAGATCCGTTGCACCGCCAAGATATCGCCGCCAATAGCTGTAGCTGACGATGGCTGCCGGCGTGCCATGGAAGCGCTGCTCTTCAGGTGCAAAAGCGCGGCCGCGAAAAGGCGCCACGCCGAGGGCTTCAAAGAAGCCGCTGGTGACTTCGGCGATGTGGACGCGCACAGGCTCGCTGCCGCCGGAAACAGAGCGGGGCAGTTCGGCGTATTCGGCCAAATGCGCAAACGTGTTGTTCTGGGAACGAAAATCGTCGAAGTTGCGATCCGCGACTTGCAATCGGTGACCGGCAGGAGTCTGCTCCCACACGCGCACGATATTCTGCGGATTGGGATAAGGAAGCGCGCGGAATAGAACGGCGTCCACAACAGAAAAGATTGCCGTGGACGCTCCGATGCCGAGCGCCAGAGAAAGCAGCGCGACCGTGGTGAACCCGGGGCTCTTGCGCAACATGCGCAGGCCATAACGGACGTCCTGGTGCAGTCTGTTACATGAAGTCCATCCCCACATTTCTCGCGTTGCCTCCTTGGCTAGAGTCATGTTGCCAAACGCCCGTTGCGCAGCGTAGTGGGCTTCCTCGGCTGACAAGCCATTGTCCTGCTGTTCAGCGGCTTCCGATTCCAGATGCGAACGCAGCTCGCGCTCGAGATCCTGCTCGCGTGATTTTCGCCGTCTCCAAAACATCGCAGTGGCTCATTCGTAGCAAGGCAGTAGTGGGATCCACCAGCGAGGCCCGCCGCGCTGGTAAGTACGCGGCAATTCCGGCAACTACGGCAAGAATCCCGATGGCTGCCACGATAGACAAAGAGTCGATTTTGGTGAGCCCATACAGTAAACCCGAAACCCACCATTCACTTGCAAGGGCTGCCGGCACCCCGATCGCCACGCCGATGACCATGAGCGCCAGGACATCGCGCATGACGAGCCATAAGACGTTGGAGCGTGGCGCTCCCAAAGCCATGCGCAGCCCAACTTCACCTGTCCGTCGCGAAACCGCGTAAGAGAGCACACCGTAAATGCCGATTGACGCCAACAGGAGTGCCAGTAATCCAAAGAAGCTCGACAGTCGGGCCATCAGTTTGTCGCGGGTCAATGTATCGTCTACCCATTCGGCGAGGGTTTTCACCCAAGTGATGGGTAGGTTGCCATTGACCTCGGCAAACGCACGCCGAATCTCGGGCAGAATGCTGTGCATGTCTCCTGCGTAGCGGACAACAAATTGGCCCAGAGATCCGCCCCTCGCATAGGGATAGAACGCCATGGGCGTCGGCTTTTCCCGAAGGCTCTCGTACTTGGCATCCTTCACTACACCCACCACTTCAAATTCCCCACTTCGTTCCGGCGACAATCCGAACCGGAGCCCGATAGGCGACTCGTCAGGAAAGAACCGGCGCGCCATGGTCTCATTGATAACGGCAACTTTCGGCGAAATCGACGTGTCGCTCATCCGAAACCCGCGGCCAAGTGTGATTGGGGTGCCCATAGACGCAAAAAACCCAGGGCCCACAGCGTCGTTGTGGATCGCGCGCTGGTCATCCGGCAGCGAGGCTCGGCCGTTCGTAAAAGCGTAGTCCGTCCACGAGCCAGGTTGGAACGTCAGCATGGCAAACCCGGCCGAGCGGACACCCGGCACTTGGCTGACGCGTTCCTCCACTTGGCGATAAAGGCTGACCAACCGCGGATCACTCTCCTTAAAGTCCAGTAATGACGCGTCCACCCCCATCACTAGAACATTCTCTTTATTGAACCCTGTGTCGATGTTCCGGAGGTTTGCCAGACTGCGAACGAACATGCCGGCACCAATCAGTAGAACTGCCGAAAGCGCTATCTGCGAGACGATGAGCGCCTTCGCCAGCACGTTTCTCGATCGCGCGGATATGCTGCCGCGGCCCTCTTTCAACGATGAGGTCAGTTCCATTCGCGTGGCTCGCAGCGCAGGTGCCAGGCCGAACAGAATGCCCGTTGCGACTGTGAGTAGCATGGTAAAGGCGAGCACACGGGTGTCCAGACTCACATCAAGCGGAAGGGTTTCGCCGCTGCCCGACACCATCCACAAAAGTAATCGCAGGGCCACTTCGGCAAACGCGATTCCCACGACGCCACCCAGCATGGAGAGCAGTACGCTCTCGGTGAGCATTTGCCGGATGATCCGCGGCCGGCTAGCTCCAATCGAGAGCCGCACCGCGATCTCTCTTTGGCGGTTGGCGGCCCGCGCCAGCAGCAGGTTTGCGATGTTGGCGCAAGCAATCAGTAAAACCAAGCCCACGGCGCCCATGAGTAACTGCAGAGACGTCGCAAAACGGTTTCGAACCTGTGATAGGCCCAAGCCTCCGGGTGTCAACTCGATGATGGCGTGCTGAATAGCGTTGAGCTCCTTCGTGCTTGGATTCGAACCGACGCGCGCGTGCAAGCTCTGCTTGAAAATAAGATTCACTTGCGCGTTTGCCTGCGCGACGCTAGCACCGGGCCTGAGTCGCGCCAGAATGTAGAATGATTGGGACGACGGGTCTCGCCGAGCCTCCGCACCACCCCAGCCAGGCGGCAATTGCGCGTTCATCGCAAGCGGAATCCACACGTCAGGCGATTCGCCGACGCTCGTACCAAAGAATTCTGGCGCCGCTACCCCTGTGATTTTGTATACCGTCGAGCCGATCGTCAGTGTCTTTCCCACGACGGCTGGATCGCTCCCGAACCGCCGCAGCCACCACGAGTAGCTCATTACTGCAACCGGGTCCGCGCCTGGCGTCTGGTCTTCGGCATCCGTGAAAGTGCGTCCAACGGCTGCGTTCACTCCGAGCACGGAAAAGTACGTGCCCGCAACCAGCCGCGCCCTGACAGGCTCCGGCGCCTTGGCTCCCTCCACGACCGCATGCACATCGTTTCCTAAGCTCTGCATCGCTGTCACGCCGGAGAAGACCTGGTTCTCCCGCCGCACTTGGCGATAGAACGGGTAGGAGAAAAGCTCCCAGCTACGGTTCGGCAAATCGCCATCGATGCCGCCCTCCCTTCCCGGGCCGAACAATACCAGATGGTCCGGCTCCTGCACCGGCAGCGAGCGCAGCATCACAGCGTTCATGAGGCTGAAGATCGCCGTATTGCCGCCGATTCCGAGCGCTAGCGATAGCACAGCCACCATCGTGAATCCAGGGCTTCCCTTCATGATCCGGACTGCGTAGCGCAGGTCCTGGCCTAATCGTTCGAGCGAGGTCAATCCCCACATTTCGCGCACCTCCTCTTTTACGAGAATCGCGTTGCCGAATTTCCTCCGAGCGGCGTAGTAGGCTTCCTCCGACGATAGGCCCTTTTCCTGTTGCTCCGCGGCTTCCGACTCCAGATCTGAACTCAGCTCGCGCTCCAGATCCTCCTCACGATCTTTCCGACCCCACCAACGCATCTCACCCCTCCTCGGCGGGCCACATCACTCGCGAGATCGCCCGCGTCAACTGTTTCCATTTCGATTCCTCGGCCACCAGTTGTTTCTTGCCTGCTGATGTGAGGCGATAGTATTTGAACTCGCGCTTGAGATCCCTACCTGCCGATTCCCACTTCGCCACGATCCATCCCTTCCGCTCCAGGCGGTGGAGAGCGGGATAGAGCGAGCCGTGCTCGACCTGCAGAATGTCCTCTGTAGTCCGTTGAATATGCTTCGCGATCTGATGACCATGAGCAGGACCAAACTGCAAGGTGCGCAGGATCAACATGTCTAACGTGCCTTGCAGCAATTCAATTCGATCCACAGGGTTGTTTGCCATGATGTCGGTAGATATTCTACCCTAAAACAGGTATGGATGGTAGACGTGCTACCCAGATTTTGGTTAGTCAGCTGTTGCGGCTGGATAGGCCCCGTCCCGCCGGGTTTTCGGCAGTAAGAGATTGGGGCGCAGTGCCACACTGACCACATTGCTTGGAGCGGTGCAAAACCGGAGATCGCAGAAAAGTGAGGGCTGCGGGCGGCTAGCCGGTCGATAGACGCCCCTCGGTTTGCTAGGATCGATCGCCTGCGTCATCGGCTCGTTTAGCGGATGGTTGTCTCCAAGTCCGGTTACGTTCCGTTTCCCCGGAACCCCCGGCTGATTCCGCAATTCGCGTCTGAATCCTCAGTCTCTTTCGGTGGAGAGTGGACGTCGCAAGCCTGCCCATGGAAACATTCCGCGGCCTGCGGTGTCCAATGAGATCATGCGTTGCCCTAGCATAACTTTGGCGTTGTCGTTGATGGTCTTGGCCTGTTCCGCACAGACCGCAGATAAGGCTACTTCATCAAAGGAGGCTGTCGCGAAAGCCCAGCCCACTAGCGTCGGAGAGGATTGGCCTGTTTGGGGAGGGAAAAGGCGTAACTTCACGGCTAACTCGGCGGGCCTGGCTGACTCCTGGCCAGCAACGGGTCCAAAAAAACTCTGGAGCCGCCCATTGGGAGACGGCTACTCCGCGATCGCCGAGGAGGGCGGCGTCTTGTACACCGTGTTTCGCCGCGGGACCAAGGACGTAGTCATCTCGTTAGATGCGGCCACCGGCAAGACGCGTTGGGAATACGAATACGAGAACCCTTTCTCGAACGGAGATATTGAACCGGGGCCGTATGCGATGCCGCAAGTGGTCGGGGACCGGGTCGTAACGGCCAGCGGTACCGGCAAGATTCATTCACTCGACAAGAAGACCGGGCGGCCCGTGTGGTCGCATGACTTGTATGCCGAGTTCGATGGAACCCGACTCCAGTTCGGTTACTCCTGTCATGGGCTGCCTTACAAGGACACACTGATCTATATGTCTGGCGGGCGCGGGAGCGGCGCCATCGCATTCCGCCAAAGCGACGGTGCAGTGGTCTGGAAAGCGCTCGAATTCACGAATTCACACTCTTCTCCCCTGCTGATCAACGTCGATGGCCAGCCCCAAGTGGTGGCGCTCGCAGCCAATGTCGTGGTCGGCTTTAATCCGGATAATGGAACGCTTCTGTGGACACACGAGCACAACACCAACTATGGCTTGGCGGTCAGCACTCCCGTTTGGGCGCCCGGCAATCTTCTCTTCGTCGCGTCGGCGTACGGCACGGGGGCCCGTGTACTGCAACTGAGCCAATCCGGCGGACGCACCACGGTGAAAGAGCTTTGGTATGATTCGCACATCCAACTTCATTTCGGAACCGCGATTCAGCGCGACGGTTATGTGTACCTATCGAGCGGCTATGATGGGCCCATTTTTATGACTGCGGTCGTATTGAAGACAGGAATAATCAAGTGGCGCGAGCGCGGGTTTGCGAAGGCTCAGCTTCTCTACGCCGATGGCAAGATTATCCTCGCCGATGAAGATGGAACGCTTGCCCTCTGCAAAGCGAGCCCGGAGAAGTTCCAAGTGTTGTCGAAAGCATCTGTGCTCCAAAGTATCGCCTGGACACCGCCGACCCTAGTGTAGTGCGGCATACAGATTAACGATTATCCAGCGCGGTGCGTGCGCGCTGGACCTTCTCCAGAATGTCGGAAGCTTTGGCGGTCCAGACGAAGGGCTTGGGATTGTCGTTGTGCTTGTCAATGTAGTGACCAATCGCCATTATCAGTTCCTCGACGTCACGAAAGACGCCACGGCGGAGCTGGTTCTGAGTGAGGTCGCGAAAGAAGCGCTCCACCATGTTCAGCCATGAAGCGCTGGTGGGCGTGAAGTACACATGGAAGCGCGGATGGCGGGCCAGCCACTTCTCCACCTTGGGATGTTTATGAGTGGCGTAGTTGTCCGCGATCAGGTGGATTTCTTTTCCGCCAGGCGTGATTTGGTCGATCACACGCAGGAATTTCAGCCACTCCTGGTGGCGGTGCCGATCGTCGCACATGCTGATCACGGTGCCATCGAGCGTGCTCATAGCCGCGAACAGGGTTGCGGTTCCATTGCGCTTGTAATCGTGGGTCATAGTTCCGCAGCGCCCCTTCTTCAATGGCAGGCCGGGTTGCGTGCGGTCCAGCGCCTGGATTTGGCTCTTTTCGTCGGCGCAGAGTACGATGGCGTGTTCCGGTGGGTTCAGGTAAAGCCCAATGATGGCCTTCAGTTTCTCGGCGAACCGGGGATCGTTGCTGACCTTGAACGTCCGCGACAAGTGCGGCTTCAGACCATGCTTATGCCAGATCCGGCGCACGCTCTTTTCACTGAGACCGGCAGACTCCGCCATGGTACGCGTGCTCCAGTGAGTCGCGTTGTCGGGCTTCTCCCGCGTGGTTTTGCGGATCACCTCTTGCACCTTGGCTGGCGTGATCGTGGGCGTTCTTCCCGGACGCGGCGCATCTTTATCCAGCGCCAAAAAACCGCCGTCCAGAAACCGATTCCGCCAGCGCGCAGCCTTCTCAGGCGTGATCTTCAACTCAGCGGCGATCTGCTGATCTTGCAGCCCGGCGCTAACCAACAAGATAATTCGCGCTCGTTCCACGCTCCGCGCCGGCGCGCTGCGCGCACGGGCGCGAGACTTCAGGATCTCTCGTTGGTCAGCACTCAGGATAATGGGTCGCGCCACGCGCATCGTCTTCGGTCCTCCTATTGTAAAGACGACGTATCTTCTATAATCGTTACTATTTATGCCGCACTACACTAGGAGTATGCCTGTGCCGGGTGTCCCAACTCAGTGTTCGGTCCAACATCAAATACCTGCCCGCTTTGGTTCGCCGCATTCTGGCGTGACCTATTCCCCAAGTTAAATCACGTGCGCAGACGACCGTAAACACGGTCACCGAAGACTCTTTCGCAAAAGATTTGCGTCATTCGCACAACTGATTGTGCCGGTCTGAGTACGCTGGCAAATGGCCGGGCTCATTGAAGTCAAAACAGTTGTAAGCAGGGAATAAGTGCGCCCGTCACACTGTCATTTACAAGAGGTAAGGAGCCTATCCTGAAGACAAATAGCAGAAGTGTCATGAAGGAAGTATCTCGATTGAAGGACGCCGCGACTTGGGGAGAGGGAATAGAAGGACGATCGTGCAAGTTGTCCTCGCGTGTCGTGCTGCAGGCTGCGTTTGCCTGCGCGGCGCTGGTTGCATCCCCAGCCCTGGTGATGGCACAAGCTGGCCGGCTGGATCCTACGTTTGGTACTGGCGGAAAGGTCTTCACGAAGAACGCTACTAATTTCGGCCAGGCTGTTAACACCGTAGCGCTTCAGACGGATGGCAAGATCGTCGTGGCTGGGTCGCTGAACAACAATTTCGGGTTAGTCCGCTATAACACCAATGGCAGCCTGGATTCGACTTTCGGATCAGGTGGCATCGTGAGCATTAGTCCACAAGATTCTGCTGTAGACTTACTTTTTGGTATTGCCCTCCAGTCTAACGGCAAGATTCTCGCAGCTGGACCTGTAAATGCTGGAAATGACTTCTTTATGATCCGCCTCAATCCGAACGGCAGTCTGGACACCACGTTTGGTAATTCAGGTGTCGCAGCTGAGGAGGCATGTATCCCCAATTCGGGTGCTTTGGCCGTCCAACCAAATGGGGAAATTGTAGTGGTGGGGGGAGGCTGCGCGATGCGCTTTGAGCAAAATGGCACACTGGACCCAAGTTTCGGAATCGGCGGGGTGTCTAAACTCGTCAGCGGCGAGGGCGGAACAGTTGCGCTCCAATCAGACGGCAAGTTCCTGGTCACTGGCTTCGCTGGGTTACCGGGCGGCGGGATCATTTCGCGCTATAACTCTAACGGCAGCATCGACCCAAGTTTCGGAATCTTTGGAAGCGTTGGCTGCCCGTCACCTGCATCAGCGGTGTCCGTTCAAGGTGATGGCAAGATTGAAGTAGCAGGAACGTTAACCGATTTGCGGACTTCCCCCGGCAGCCAGGATCTTGCTCTGTTTCGCTATAACACGGATGGTAGCGTCGACGAAACCTTCGGTAGTCACGGGGGCGTGGTCACGAGCTTCTTTTCCGCGCCCGCTAACTCGGCTGCGTTCGCCGTCTTGATCCAGACAAATGGCGACATTGTCGCGGCGGGACAAGCCAGCCAAGGAAATAAACCCTCCCAATTCGCAGTGGCCCGTTTCACTAGCCTTGGGCAACACCCCAACCTTCGGCACGGGCGGACTGGTTACCACGAGCTTCGGCCAGATTGATTCTGTGGCTGACCTGGCCCTCCAAGCGGACGGCAAGATCATTGCTGCGGGTAATTCCACCGGGAACTCGCAATTCGGCCCAATTACCACCGCGCTCTCGCTCGCTACACTGCTCAATAGAACGTTCCCTCACTAACAAACGCAACGGCGGGGCTCGTCTCCAGGTCCCGCCTAGCGCTGCTTCATGAATCGGGAGCAGAGCTTCTACTTCAACAAAAAAGGACATCAGCAACGACTCGACTATGTTGCCGTCGGCCCGGCCTTCGACTACTGCTTCGGCCACTCGAATTTTCGCCTGGGGTTCGGGCGGCTCCCGTCCGGACCACTCTTGAACGGCCCAGTCCGCCGCAGTTACGATGGCGTGACCATTTCGATCGCCGCAGCGAAGTATCGGCAGAGGGCTCAAGCAGGACCGAGACGCGGAAGAGGCGTGAGAGGAGCAGCAGAGTGACCTGTCGGGACATGGATGATGTCATCAGTTCGCGGTCGGGTGATTCCATATTAGGGCCGCAACCTGCCGAACACCTGATTCACTGTGAGGGTTGCCGCAGTCTGACGCACTTGCTGGATAAGGCCGACGGTGGGCTCCGCCCGTCAGAGAGCCTGTTGCGGCGGATACAGTCCGGCATTTTGAAGGATCTAAAACCGATTCGACCTTTGGCGCCCCCCCGCATCTTGCTCTTCGGGTGCGCGATTATTTTTCTATCCGTGGTGGCTGTTGGATTTCTGCTGCTCGGAACGAACGGCTGGGGCGCGCAGAGTTTGGTACAGAGGATCGTCTTGTTTGTGACGCTCGCTGCCGGTGCAGTTCTCCTAGCTATTTCCATGGTTCGGCAGATGGCGCCTGGAAGCAAGCACATCTTTGCGCCTGCTGTGCCCCTCGTTGCGATTCTGGTTGTACTCATGATCGTGATCGCTGCCGCGTTTCGTGCACGGCGGGAATCGTCTTTTATCGCGGGCGGCCTGATCTGCATGAAAAACGGGCTCACGTTTTCCATCCCCACGGCATTCCTGATGTGGTTTATCCTGCGGCGCGGCGCCATTTTGTATCCCAGACTCATCGGCGCCGTCGCGGGCGGATTGGCGGGCTTGGCAGGTCTGAGCGTGCTGGAACTCAATTGTCCGAACTTGAACGCATTTCACATTCTGATCTGGCATGAGGGCATCGCGGTAATCGGCTGTTTGGGAGGCGCCCTGCTCGGCGCTACCGCGGAATCCATCCAACGGTGGCGCAAACGGAAGGCATATCAGTAGGAATATTCAAGGCCAGCAACGGTATACACAGATGGATGTCCGGATTGTCGGGAGTCCCCCAAGAAATCTTTCAGCAGGGCGTAACTCCGCGCGTTGCTGCTGCGAATCGCCGGTAGATGGTGGCCAGTCTCCAAGAGAACGTTGGACCGCGGCAGTCGTTCGCCAACCTCGATCACTGGATGGAGCGCTACCAGCAAGCGGATCCTGAAGCGCCGGCAGCTTTAGTTGGCGCCCTCAGCCCCCCTTTACTCCGATTCTTCAGGAGCCAGGTAGCGACCCGGGAACAGGCTAATGACCTGCTGCAGGAAGCGTGGTTGCGAATTCATCGCGTGCGGCACACGTACCGCCCTGGTGAGCCGGTACTGCCTTGGATATATGCCATCGCCAGGCGGGTGCGGGTGGACGGCTACCGCCGGACGCGACGCATCATGCTCCACGAAATTACGATGGAGGTGCTGCCGGAGGTGGCGGCGCAAGCCGAGGCTCGAAACCCGGGTCCAACGTTCGACACACTTGTTGCGGCCCTACCCGAAGCACAACGGGAAGTGGTGACGATGTTGAAGGTGGGAGGGTTAACCCTGGACGAAGTAGCCCGTGCCACGTCATCTACCGTGGGGGCGGTGAAACAGAAAGCGCACCGCGCTTACGAACGACTGCGCAAGTTACTTCAAATCCAAGCAGAGGAAGGGGCAAGCGGAGCTGCTCAATGAACTGCAAAGGCACAGCCAGGGCTCTCAGCGAGGAGTCGCCGTTGCCCGTTCAAGCCCAGGACCACCTGAGAATTTGTGGTCGCTGCCAGGAACTGGTACGCTCGCTCAATTCGTCGGCTCCTGTGGATCCCCCTTCACCGGCAACTCTGCGTCAGATCGCAGATGGGATGGCTACTGGCTTGCGCCCCGTGCATCCGGTGTCCCCGGCGCGCTACTTTTTTGGAGCCTTGGTTGGCATCTTCGTTTCCATCGTCGCTCTTGGTGTCTACCGCATGGGGGCGTTCGCCATAGCGGTCATGACCCCGCGGCAAACCGCCGCGATTCTGAGCGCGTTGGCAATCAGCACTGGTCTGCTGACTTACTCGCTGGTGAATCAGATGGTACCCGGCAGCCACCATAGAATTTCTCCCCGGCTGTTACCTGTTGGCATCACAATTTCGTTGATGATTGTGATCGCCGTCTTGTTCCAGTTTCAGCATGAGCGAGATTTCTGGGGAAACGCCTGGGTGTGCATCCGGGCGGGCGCCCCAATTGGAGTCCTAGCCGCGCTGCCCTTTTGGCTGATCTTGCGCCGAGGGGCCATCCTCTCGCCGGGCATGACTGGGGCGGCGACCGGTCTTCTCGCGGGACTGGTTGGGACTAGTGTGCTGGAGATTCACTGCCCAAATCTGCATGTGTGGCACATCCTGGTATCGCACCTGGGTGCTGCAATGCTGTGCGCTCTAGCTGGCCTTGTTATAGGGTTGGCGGCCGAATCTACGCCGCTAACTCCCAATTTAAGCATGAACTTCAAGGAGACATAAAATGAAGAGTGTCAAACTGATCGTGGCGTATCCGCAACCCAAGGACGCCTCGGCTTTCGAAAAGATTTATCAGCAAGAGCACGTGCCGATGGCGATCGCTAATCTTCCTGGGAAGACCAAAATGGTCGCCACGAAGATCTTGCAATCGCCGCAAGGCAAGCCTCAGTTTTACCGCATCGCGGAGGTTCATTTTCCATCCATGGAGGCGCTCCAGCAATGCGCGGCGTCTGCCGGCGGCAAGGAAACCTTGGCCCATGCGGTGAAGATTTCGTCGGGCGGCCCTCCCGTCATCATGATCGCCGAAGAAGAGACGTTCACGTTCTGAGAGACGAGGCGCCTGTATGGCAAAGAGATCTCTCATCGGAGTGACGATGTGGACTCTTCTGATCGCGGCGCACGGCCAGATCATCAAGACCGGGCCAGAGGTGGGCCAGCAGATACCCGCTTTTTCCGTGCCGGACCAGGAGGGCCGGAACCAGACTCTCAAATCCATCATGGGCCCGAAAGGGGCCATGCTGGTGTTCTTCCGTTCTGCGGATTGGTGACCGTTCTGCAAGATCCAGCTCGTCGAGCTGGAACAGCATCTGGACGTGATCCGGAAGCAGGGGCTCGGTGTAGCGGCCATCAGCTATGACTCTGTCGGCGTGCTCAAGAGTTTCGCGGACCGGCAGCACATCACGTATCCGCTGCTCTCGGATCCGGACTCGAAGGTCATACGCGCCTACGACATTCTCAACGAAACGGCAAAGCCTGGCACGCCTACCTACGGTATTCCGTATCCTGGCGTATACGTCGTCGATTCGCAGGGAAGGGTCGTATCCAAGTACTTTGAGGATGACTACAAGGAACGCGTTTCTACCGCTGACATTCTGGCCCGGCACTCTGGGGCGTCACTGAATGCAGCGCGAGGAGCAGCCGAAACCAAGCGCCTTCAAATCACCACCGCGGCCAGTAACGAAATCGCAAGGCCGGGCCTTCGAATCGCGCTGAGCCTCGATATCGAGCTAAAGCCCGGCATGCACGTCTACGCTCCCGGAGTGCACGGGTACGTTCCAATTGATTGGCGACTGAATGAGGGTGGGCCTGCCGCGAAACGGCACTCTTTCGAATACCCGCCCTCCGAGATGTTGCGGCTGGAAGCGATCGGTGAGACTGTCCCGGTGTACCGAGGTCACATCCAGGTCCGCCGTGAGATCACTTTTGGACAAGACGACGTTCTGAAGCCGCAGGTCAATCCAACCGGGGAAGTGATCGTCAAGGGATCGTTCCGCTACCAGGCGTGCGACGATCGTAAGTGCTATGTTCCTGAAGACGTGCCGCTCGTATGGCGCTTCAAATATGAAGGTCTGGATCGTCAGCGTGCTCCGTCGGAGTTTCAGCGCAAGCCGAACTAAGCGGAGGAATTGTGTCCGAAGTCGTGTATCGTTCTGAAGTCCGAATCGAACGTGTGAAGGGCCCGGTGCGCAAAGCGTATCTCCCGGCCGAATCGGAGCCGGTCATTTTCGGCGTCCACGGCGCCGTCGCCGAGCATTACAAAGTTTCGCCCGCTGTCGCGGAACCTCGTGCCACAACGCTTGATTACATTGTGGCTGCCGCCGCAGGTTGACTGACGGGAACCTTTGGAGGCGCGCTGGAGGCGCGTCAAATCGATGCATCAGGCGAACGCCTGGTGGGGGAAGCATTGGGTGAGATAGAACTGGAGGACAATGTACTCGTGATCCGGCGCATTCATGTGCGACTCAGGCTTAAGGCCGATGGAGCCCACCGCGAAACCGCCAATCGCGTTCACGGGTTCTTCGCCGAGAAGTGTCCGGTCTATCGCAGTTTGAAAGCGGCGATCACGATGACGACTGAACTCTCTTTCGAATCGACCTCAGCACGCGCATAGGAGAGATTTCGTAAGGACTCCAAGACTCCCCCCCAGAAACCGTGGGCCTAAGACGAGAAGAGTGCGCCCACTGCGGAGACCGGGATACACAGCGGGCGCTTACATGCCTTAGTTGAGCCGTTGGACGATCGGGCAATTGATTGAGAAGCCGGAGCTTCCGAATGTACCGCCACCCGGGGCCGTAATCAGGCCATCTTGGGCGAATGTCAGAATCTGGAATTCTTCACGCACCTGGCCTCGAAAACCTTTGTTAATTGCGTCTTGTGTCCATTCGAACAACTGGGCGTCCCATGCAGGACTATAGTCCAATGCATTCGTCGGTATTCCGCCCACGACGTTATTTGGTCGAAAACCATCCGCCAGATCCGCAGACAAGCCTTGCCGTTGTGGATTAGCGCAGTCGTGAGCCCCATTGGTGGAAATGAAGATTCGTTCAATCGGGCTGGAGAACGTGTCGTCTCCGCCCAAATGGAGCGCCGCCATCAAAGGAGCGAAGGTATTGTGCTCGATTGCGGCTCCCAAGGGTATGCTCGTGTCCATTGACATGTACCAGACCGGCTTTCCAAAGCTAAAGCCGTTGATCACGTTGATCGTCACGGTCATGTTCACCGGGTCGATCGCCACCACCTGATCATGCACCTTTGAGTAATCGACATTGCCGTTCGGGAAGCTGATGTCATTGGCGTTCACACCGAAGGCAACAATTGGAGCGTTATAGATAACGCCGCCGGCATTGACAATCTGAACGAATGGACTATAGTCCTTGTCGCCGATGGCTCCAGGCTGTGCAGCAGTTGGAGGAAACTCCTGACCCACGGGGCCCGGCGTGATACTGCGGACCGGCGAAAAATCAACTGTTCCCTTGTCGAATACCAAGTCCCCGTTCTGATCCAGATTTGCGGTTCGTGCGGCATTGGACATGAAGGTCATCTTGGCTGAAAAATTGAGTCCCAGTTCCGCGGCCACGTTGGAATCGTCAACGTCCGTCAGGACATACCAGACGTTTTTCCCATTCTTCAAATGTCCCAGATAGAGGGGAATCGTGATCGTGCCTTTGGTTGTATCAACCGGGCCGGTTTTGAGCAATTGAACCGGTCCCACCAGGCTCTGATTGGTCGTCGAAGGCGGCGGTCCGAAGTATGAAAGATTCACCGTCGTGCCCACCGAAGGGGGCGCGGGAAACAAGTTGCAACCGGGACCCGGACCGATCGGCCCCGGGCCCGGGCCTTGCGCTTTGTTGGGATCCACAGGTGCAGCCGCGTCGGCGATGTCGGCGGCGCGTAGGTCGATCCTTCCTTCGAAAGCCCTGCGTGGGGTGCGAAGCCGGAGTGAATCCTGCGCCAAGGCTGTAAAGCTCAGCGCGATCGCAACAGCGAACGCGGCGCCAGCACGACGGGTGGAAGTGGGCGGACGAAAGGACACACTACGATCGTCATGTTTGAGATAGTTCAACGTAATTCTCCTTTAAGTTAGTTTGGGCGTGAGACGCTTTTGAATATTACTCGCATCCGCCGCCCAGTCTATTGTTCGTCGGAAGTCGAGAGCGGGTTACGGTTGACAGTTAGGGTTTTCTTGAGAACGTCCGGGAGTGTGTAACACTCCTAATCTTGTTCTCCGATCGATAACTTTTCCGCCGGCACAATTCGACCTCAATCTTCGTGGAGGTGGCGGCTAGATCGTAAGTCGCACCCCCACATGCGCCATTTTCTAGGGAGGATTTTTCTGTAGATTTATTTCGATGGTCTGCAATGTCTGTGGTGTTCCCGGCTCGCCGGCTTCCCTTAACCGCTTGGGAGACTACATGTGGCTGCTATACGCACTCGATGCCAGGGAGACGGTAAGGTTGAATGCTGCTACCCGCGGCCGTCGACAAATCGTGTTCGACGGCGCGGGTATCGCATCGTCCAGGTTGGTTCAGAACGTGAACTTGGCTCCCAATTGGATATAGCGCGGGGGTAGGCGGTCACTGCTGATCGCGCCGAAGGAGGCCGTGTCCAGAGTCGTATTCGGAGCGGCGAAATGCGCGGTGTTGAAAAGATTGAAGACGTCCGCTTCGAGCTTCAACTGGCGATGCTCCGAGCCCAGAAAGGCGACCTTGGCCAGGGAGAAGTCCCAGTTATTGATTCCTGGCGCGCGGATGTGGCCCACGCCGGCGTTGCCGAACGTGTACGGGGCCGGGTCGGCGAAGCAGCCCGTGTTGAACCATTGATTGACGGTCTTCGGCTCTCCGACGCTCTGGCAGATGATGTTTGCCTCGTTTGCTCCTCCGTTATTATTGAGCAGCGAAGAGGCGACGTTGACCGCGAGCGGCGGGCCGGATTGGAACGTACTGATGCCGCTCGCCGTCCATCCGCTGGCGACTTGGCTGATCAAACTGGATGAATTGTTCAGTAGCCGCTTGCCTTTTCCGAAGGGCAGCTCATAGGTGTAGCTGAGTACAAGGTTTTGAGGCACGTCCACCAGCGTGAAGCCGGAACTGACGGCCCGGTTCAGGTTGTCGGAATACGGGTAGACTATGTGCGAGATGTCGTCAAGAGTCTTCGACCAGGTATATGACGCCAAGAACGAAAGGCCCATTCCGGTGCGCTTCTGGAACTTGAACTGCCCCGCATTGTAATGCGAGTAGCCGTCCCCGTTCCGCTGATCCACCGTCGGGATATTGGGCGCGATGCCGAAGAACGGCAGACGCGGGTCCACCGGACCCGGTCCGGGCAGCGCCTCATTCAGTTGCAGGTCCCGATACAGATGGACGCCGTGAGTCCCGACGTAAGCGGCCGAAACCATCATGTCACCGGGCAGCCGCCGCTCGATACTGAAATTCCAAACTTGCGCCTCATCCTGGCTGAAGTTTTTGGCGACATAGAAGACGCCGAAGCCTGGCGGCGGAGCGACTGTTCCGCCGGGAGTAATCGGGATATTGATCGGCGCGGGTAACCCGTCGCTAACGCTCCGGAACGGAGTGAAAGGGGTCGGCGTGATCAGTTGCGAGATGGTGAAGAACGGGAAATTTCGCTCGAGAGTGCCTCCGGTGGCGCCGAAATTGTCGGGGAAATAGCTGATACCAAAAGCGGCGCGGATAGCTGTTTTTCCCCCGTCGGGCGAGTAGGCCAAGCCCACTCGGGGCCCCCAGTTCCCGTAGTAGTTGTTCACATTCGGCCCCGGGTTATTGCCGGAAGCGATATCAATGAGACCCGTCTTTGGGTCGAAGTTCGACTGGCGGTTGAACGCGTCCACGGGCCGCGTGAACAAGTCCCAGCGCAAACCGAGATTCAGCGTTAGTTTGGATGTCACACGATAGTCATCTTGCACGTAGAGGCCGGCAAAGGTCATGCGCACGCCAGGCCGCGTGTTAACAAAATCGCGGTCTACAGAAGACGGATACCCCAGCAGGAAGGTGGCATACGGATTGCCCGTGCCGGCGGCGCCCTGGTTGCTGGTGAGGTTGCCGTCGAAGTTGAACACACCGCGCGGATCGATTTGCGCGTTTGTCAGGGTGGATTGAATACGTTGAACATCGCCACCAAACTTAATGGTGTGCTTACCGCGGGTCATCACAAGGCCGTCGGTGAATTCAAAAACGTTGGCGACGCGCATTGAATCGGTGTAGCCGGGATCGCCCGTCGAATAATAGCCCGGGACGTTGAACTGCGCGATGCCTGAGGTGTACGGGAGTCCCGGAATGTTTCCGTTGGGAATGCCTAGGATATTGTTTTCATTGATCCCGAACGAATTCGCGGTTTGGCTCAAATTATAGCGGTTGAATCCGATGCGAGCTTCATTGACAATTTTCGGAGACAGGACCCGGTCCCAGCCAAGCACCGCGTTGTGGTTGAATGAATCGGCATTTGGTCCGCCCATCAGGAATACGTTGCCCGGCGAGGGCGCTGTGAATGTGCGCTCCGCTGCCGACTCCCGCGCGAAGATATGGTCGTTGGCGGTCAACTGCCAGTCGACTTTTACGTCGAACTGAGGAGCGTTCTGTGTGTTTACCGTGTTACTCACATAGTTATTCGCGATGCCGGGTAGGTTGGGAAGCGGATACAGACTGGCGACCGCCTGCGAGATCGGATTGATCCGGCTCACTGGAACAGTGTTATTCGCAAAGGGCTGGCCGCTGAGTGGATCGAAGATGGGAGCTTGCCCTCCTTCGGTCAGAATGCCCTGACGCTGCAGTGCCGTCGGAACACTGATCAGATTGGTCTGGCCCTGGTGCTGCACGAGTTGTTGATAGTCGACGAAAAAGAAAAGCTTGTTCTTGATAATCGGCCCGCCGACGGCGCCCCCGAACTGATTCGATTTGTAGGGTGACCTTGTCTGCGCGAAGAAGTCGCGTGCGTTTAGGTCGTCGTTGCGTAAGTAATCGAAGGCCTCACCGTGAAACTCATTGGTCCCGGACTTCATCGCCAGGTTAACGATCGCCCCTCCGAACGAGCCGTATTCCGCATTGGGGTTACTCGTCTCCACCTTGAACTCCTGGATGGAGTCGAGCGGGGGTGTGATGCTAATGAAAGCGTTCAGTGGCTCGGTGTTGTGAACGCCGTCGACCGTATAGTAATTGCCTGACCACGGCAGCCCATTGACAACCGCATTTGAGGCGCTGACCGACCCAGCGGCAGACGGATTCTCCGCAAAATCGCCGAAGCCAACCTGCACCGCGCCTGGCGTAATGGTAACCAGTTGCTCGAAGAGACGCCCATTGAGGGGAAGTGATTCGATCTGCCTCGAATCAATCACCTGGCCCAGATCCGATGTCGTACTTTGCACAAGGGGAGAGGCGTCGGTCACATTGACTTCCTGGTTCACTGCTCCTGGATTCAGCGTGAAATCCACGCGCGTGGTTTGCTGCAGTTGGACCGTGCTTCTGGCGGCGACGGCGGTCGTGAATCCGTTCATCTGAGCAGCGATCTTGTAGTCCCCTGGGGGTAGATTCGGAATTGTATAATCCCCGTCCGAGCCGCTCGTGGTGTTTTGCGTGATACCGGTCGAAATACTGGTGGCATTGACGCGTGCCCCGATCACCACAGCGCCGGAGGCATCATGGACGGTCCCGACTATCGTTCCTGATATCGTTTGACCGAGCAGGTGACCGGATAAACTGGTTAGTAAAGCAAATACCATCGTGCCTGCCGAATGTTTCAGAGTCATCATTGGATCCTTTGTAATCCTCATTTCCGCGGTGGGGCACTCCCCGGCCGCCTTTCGCACCTTGATCACTATTAGGTTGTAGCGAGACCTCAATATCGTGTAACTCAGGTAGGCCGATTTCATTCCCGGAAGACTACATAGTTTACGAATGTATGTGATCGGAGCGCACAGACAGGCTGCGCACTCGCAAGTGGGGAATAAAAAAAGATATCGCGAGTACTTGCCAATAGGACATGCCGGTGATCGATTCATCGATCTGGAGCATCAATCAACCCCGCAGAAATGTTTTTGGAACCAGCCTGTGGGGCGAGGAGTGGAGGTAACAGATATGTACGCAATTACGTCTGAGACTGCAACCAATGCCTTTTGCGCCTGGCCAAGTGAAGCGCCGTTTAAGCACCACGACGCCAATGAAGTTGACTTGGTTGCCAGGCTGCGGGCGGGCGATGAGGGTGCTTTTCGCGAAATCGTCGAGCGCTACGCATCCAAGATCTCCCGCGTCTCCTATGCCATCTTGCGTAACCGCGACGATGCGGATGAGATTGCACAGGAAGTCTTCGCCAAAGTGTATTTTTCGATCAAGGGCTTCGGAGGCCGCGGCTCACTCTATGGATGGATTTACCGCATCGCTGTAAATGAGTGTTACGGACTGCTGCGCAAGAAGCGATTCAAGATGGTTTACTCGAGTGATTCCCCCGACGACACGCCAGACCTGCGTATGGAGGCGATCGCGGACGTGCGCCCTACACCCGATCGAACTGCCATGCAGAGGGATTTCATTAACAAGCTGTTGGCACGTATCCCCGAAGACGACCGTTGGCTGCTTATCTCGAAAGAGGTGGAGGGTTTCTCTCTGGCTGAGCTGTCTCAGATGACTGGGCTGAGCGAGAACACGATCAAGGTTAGGTTGTTTCGGCTTCGTCAAAGCCTGGTCGCGGCCGCAGCTCGGTTGCGCCCTCACCGTCGCCAGATCGCAGGTGGAACTGTGCAGGCGGGGGCCAGAATATGACGGCGGCCGCGATTGCCTGTCACATTACTTTCAGGGGACTGCAGCGCGATTTCGAAACTCAAACGCCTATGGCCGCACAGCTAGCCAACCCTTGTCTGTCGCCGCCGTTGTCAGCAAGCTCTCGGGTACATCTCGAGCCGGGTGCCTCTTCCAAGCCGAGCAAGTCTTCTTGCAGTCGCTTGCGGGCACGACTGAGGCGTGACATGACGGTTCCTATCGGAACTCCCAGCGTATTCGCAACTTCTTGGTAAGACAAACCCTCCATCTCGCGCAACACCAGAACCTCTCGATATTGCGTAGGCAAATCATCCAATGCTTGCCTCAATACGCGTTCTCGCTGCTGGTCCAGCACACGTGTTTCCTGGCTAGGAGCGTCCGGCCGCACGCCATGCAACTCCTCATCGAAGGAAACCATCGGTTCGTGTACTCGATTGTGCTTCAACCCGCTGTAATAAGTGTTACGCACAATAGTGAGAAGCCATGCTTTACCATCTCCTCCCTGGAAACTTGCAAAGTAACTGAATGCCCGTAAGTAAGCTTCCTGCACCACATCTTCAGCATCCGTGTCGTTGTGCGTCAGCCATCGCGCTAAATTGTAGGCCGCATCCAAATGGAGCACCAGCCGTGTCATGTGCCTCCTTTTCTGCTCCTCAACTGGGGCGGAGCATCATGGGTATACGGGCTCCATTGTTCGTCGCCAATGCAGGTACCTCAATGCAAATAGGGTGACAAGTCAGACCTATCTACCTGATGCCGAAACGTTCTGATTCTTAAGACCTTGCGGCAGTGAGTAACATTGAGCCGAGCCGGGACAAGCGGAAACCCGATGTCGTTGGGGGCTCGCCGGGCTTTTAGCGTTCTACTGGATGGCTCGACGAGGCGGGTCTATGCCGGCTTAAGACCAATGCGGCGTAGTAGGTCCTGAAACCGCGGGTCGGACCGCAGAGGATCAAACGCCGGCCGCAGGAGGACCCCGGGGTTAAAGCGCTCCGCATAGGCTTTTTCCAGCCAGGCCATTGCTTGATCTTTCTCGTCCAGACCTATATAGACCAAGGCAATCTCGGGAGCATTTGAGACGGCGTGGTTCGATCGATTCTTCAGATCATTCAGTATCTTTACTGCTTCATTTTTCGATGCCTGAGACGGCGTAGGCGTAAGCAAGATTGGATGTGCATGTCGTACTTGCCTCCGGACAACTCGATCGCTTTTTGAAGTTCCGCGATGGCTTCGTTGTACATATGCTTTTGCACGAACGCCTGGCCTAATTCATAGTGCGCGACGGCGAAGCGTGGGTCCAAGTCCATCGTCTTTCGGCTTTGCGTTATCGCTTCGTCATAACGATGCGCGATGAGAAGTTCTTCTGCCAAATCGGCGCTAATGATGAGGGAGAGCGGATCCAAGCTCTCCGCCTTCTTTATTTCGGCGACGGCTTCGCCGTTCCGCCCCAATGCGGTCAAATGCCAGGCATACCAATGGTGACCGGTCGCGTAGCCAGGATTCAGCTCGATTCCTCGCCTGAATTCCCTCCCCGCAGACTCCCAATCCCAGTCGTAGCCATCTAAACAAAATGCAAGCGAGATGTGAGCTTCGCCGAGAGTGCTGTCCAGCTCGATGGCCTTGGTCGCCGCCGCCTTGGCTTTTGGGTACGCTTCCTTGGGAGCCAGAACCCCATATTCCCAATCTCCCAGCAAAGCGTAAGAGTCGGCTAGCCCCGCGTAAGCCGGGGCGTAGCTCGGATCCTTTTCGATGGCCTGGTTGAAATAATCGATGGCCTTTTTCAAGCCATCCGCGGTTCGTTTATTCCAAAAATATCGTCCCTTGAGATAGGCCTCGTAGGCATCCGGATTCACGCGCTTGACGTTTTTCAACGCAGCCTGTTCGTGTGGAGTCAACTCGATCCGGATCTGCTCGGCAATGGAGCGGGCGACCTGCTTTTGGAGCGCAAACGTATCGCGCAAGTCGCCCTCATAGCTCTGGGCCCACAAGTGCTTGTCAGCAGCCGCCAGAATCAACTGCGCCGTGATTCGAACCTGGTTCCCGGAACGCAGCACGGTGCCTTCCACCACGGCGTCAACGTTCAAATCCCGCGCGATCTGCGGCAAAGACTTGTGCGCGCCTTTGTAGGTCATTGCCGAGGTACGCGAGATCACGCGCAATTCGCTGATCTGCCCCAGTTCAGTGATCAACTCGTCGGTCATGCCATCGGAGAAATAATCCTGCGACGCATCGCCGGATAGGTTTTCCAGTGGAAGCACTGCCAAAGACCGAATAACGGGTGGCGGATGGCGGCCGGGCGAAGAACCCATGCAGCAAAGATTCCGAGCACCACAAGCAGAGCGATGCCGGACGTCTTCCAGGCACGCGGCCAGCGCTGGTGTGCAAATACTACGGTCTTTTCCGAAAGGTCAACCGGATCAGATTTTTTGTTTTGGGCAGGTCTTGGGTTCCAGGCACTTCTGTAACAGCAGGAGCCGCATTGACCGCCGTCACATCTCCGCTCACGTCGACGGCATGGATCGGAGCGATAAACCGGTAGCCACGCCGGGATAGCGTCTCCACAAATCGAGGGTTGTCAGCCGAATCGTTGAGAGCCTGACGAAGCCTCTTCACGGCCGCGTTAAGGCCATGTTCAAAGTTCACGAAGGTGTCAGCGGGCCAAAGTTTCCGGTGAAGTTCCTCGCGCGTAACCAACTCGCCTGGGCTTTCGAGGAGACAGATCAGAACCTGGACCGGCTGCCCTTCCAGCCGGATTTTGCGGCCCTGCTTCTGGAGTTCACCCGAACGCAAATCAAGCTCGAAGACCCCGAATCGAATCAGACGCGGGGATGGCGCCGCCGGTCCCATTGCATCAAAGATAGCGATATTACTGAGTCTAACACCGCAATCGAGCGCGAGAGGCCGCCAAAAGCTGGCTCCTGGCTCGTCGCCTATCTGTACAACACACATTTCACATGAGCCGCTAAGCGTGTCTAAATTCAGCGTCTTACGATGTCACATCCATTTCATCCTCCTTGCTTTCGCATCGATCGAGATACTGCCTGGATCGACGCACAGCCCACAATCTGGGCGGCAACCGGTATGATCTGAACGAGATGTGTCCGTGCCGAGACAGCTACTGTTGTGCTGGAATGACCAGCGAGAGCCGAAACCAAGGAAAATGCCGCCGTGTAGTGACCCGCGATGGACACAATGCCAGGCCCAGAGTTGCTAGTTCCTCGTGTGTGAATGCGGCCTCGACCGAAATGCACCCATCATGCACGGTAAGATCGCTCCAGTCGAACAACTGCCGTGTGAGCGGCAGGAAACAGTAGGCTAAAGGATGGCGCTCAAGATCCAGAACGATCAATGCCCGTCGCGCCAGACGGCTCATTTCCTTCAAGAGGTCGATTATTTCGCCGTCTGAAAAGTGATGCAGGAAAAACGAGCACATGACAAAATCGAAGGTCCCATTGGCGAATGGAAGCGCAAACGCGTCGGCGGCCACTTTAGGAGGACGTGCTCTCTTCAGGTGGATCGGCTGGCGGTCCAAGGAAACGACCTTCGCGTTCGGATATCGCTTCACGATACATTTGCCCATATCTCCAGACGCGGCTCCCACATCCAGAACCGAAAAGTGATCCGCGGGTTCCACGAATTCCTTCAGCAGTCTCAGGAGAGTACGATGACCGCCGATCCAACGGTTGATGCGGGCAATATCCCGCAGGTTCCGTTCCGCTGCTGCGGGCGCTGAGGATTCAAGCCGTTCGGAGCGAAGTACCCGTCCAGACGCACAGGGAAAGGCCGCAGCTGCCCTCGCGAGCGCGCTAACAAGATTGCCGCCAATGCCAAGCGTTTCGCTCACGATTTCCTTGCGCACGGATCTGTTACCTGAGGGCGAAGATACTTAACCAGCGTTACCTCGGCACCGCCTGCATCGCGGGATCGCACGTGATATTCATCCATCACGGCCCGGGAGAGATAGACTCCGCGGCCCGAGTCTCCACATAGTCGCTCAGGCGCGAGCGGATCAGGTAATGTCTTGGGGTCAAAGCCATCACCTTCATCGGCAATCGTGATCTTGAGTCGGTCCTGAGTCATCGAAATCGCCACAAAGACCTTCTTCTCCGGCCGGTATTGGTTGCCGTGGACCACTGCATTCGTGGTGGTCTCATGTGTGGCAAGGCTGATGTGATCCAAACTGACGCCACGAAAGCCCACGCTCCGGGCGACCTCCACAACCATCGTTTCGACATGCGCCACAGCCTCGAGTGTCGAGTCCACCACTTCACGGATTGTTGCAGCAGTCATAATCTTTATTTGGCTTGTTAAGCTTCTAACAATCAGTACTAATTTTCGTCCATTAGTTTGCTCGGCGATCTCGAGCGACGGCGGCTCAGCCGAAAGTTTCGTACGGTCCAGTTGCCTGCCGCAGTGAGTTCGCCAGCATGACGCAACCGCTCCCTCTCCAGAAACCACTCTGTATACTGCTGATGGAATTGCGCATGTTTCATACTGGACTGACCAAGGGCACCAGCGCGAAGCCCTGTTGAGCGGCCTGCTTGGTGATTAGCCTGATCCTCTGTAGCCGATACTTCTCTTCGTACCGAGCCGTGCCCTTGTCTACGTATTCCTGGCCGTACTTTAGCATCCGGTATACCAGTCGTGCCTGCTTCGCCGCCATCGCGGTTATCGCCTTGGGAGATCCCAATCTGCTGCGGAGGCGGCGGAACTGCGCCCCGAGATAGCTATCACTTTGGCGTAGCGTACTGGCGGCCATGCGCAACGCCGTTGCCAGTCGCGACACCACCCTGCGCGTCCGCCTCTTCAGCACCTTTCCTCCGCTGATGTCATTGCGGGGCGCTAACCCGATCCAGGATACGAAGTGATGTTCGGTGGGCCATTGACTCATGTCCAGCCCAGCTTCGGTGATGACGGTTTGCACCGTCATTTCCCGGATGCCGTCGATCCGTGTCAGATCCACACCCGCCACGCGCTTCAGTTCTGCCCCCAGATCGAAGTTCGGTTGGTTCCTGGAGGACTTCTTTCGCTGGCGCTTCCCGGTCCGGCCGGCCGGTGGCCCGGGCTCCCCCGGTTGTACTTCCGCCGCGGGCAGATCTTTCATGCGGGCTGCCAGGTCCTGATCGCAGCCCGCCATCTGCCTTTGCACATGGTCCCAGTCGGCCAGCTGCCGCCGCAATATCGCCAACTGCTCGGGCAGCCACGTCCCTTCCAGACTCTGGGCAATCGTTTCCTGGCTGGCCTTGACGTTGGCATCGCGGAACTCGGCTAGCTTCTGGCCATCCCGCTCCCCGGCCACAATCGCACGGATGATCTTCATCCCGGTCACCCCGCTCAGGTCGCTGAGTACGGTTGCCAATTGCACATTCATCTCCGTCAGCGCTTTTTGCATGCGCTGGATCGAGGTTCCGGCCTGCTCCACGTATTCGGACCGTTCCCGCCAGCAGGTTCGAATGGCCCGGATCTCCGCGGTGGGCCGGAACGACTTCCGCAATAGTCCGTACGTGTCCAGTTTCAGCAACCACTGACTTTCCTGGACGTCGCTTTTTCTGCCCGGCAGATTCCGCGTCTCCCGTGCATTGACCAGCCACACGTCGAACCCGCTCTGTTCCAATACGTCAAACACAGGAATCCAGTACACGCCGGTGGACTGCATGACCACCGTCTTGACTCCGCATTGGGTAAGCCACGCCGCCAGCCGGTGCAGGTCCGTCGTGAAACATCCAAAGTTCTGCACGGGCTGCCCATCCCGGTCCGGTCCCACTGCTACCTAATGCTCTCGACTCCCAATGTCGATTCCCGCCGCGTCCCGGTGCACGACCTCCAATCCGGGACTCCCGGACCAGTTCTGCCGCCCCAGTGCCTTCCTCTCCTTGCGGGTCAGCCGCTGACCCTGGCTCGATTCTCGGTGTGTTTGGCTGGCCATCTTGCTAGCTCCTTTTTGCTCTTCCCTTCGGCGAGGCCATGCCCGGTCGCGATTCAGAAAATACTCTCTCCATCGGGGTCAAGCGGCTTCTCTCGAAGCCGCAGCCACCAATCTCATGATCGACAAGACCGGAGCCAGACTTTGGTACGGGCAGCAACGCGCCAGTGGGAGGTCGGCCATAGCTCGCAACGCCTTCGCCTCTCCCATTCTCGCTGCTTTTAGGTTTCCGGGCCTCATGACGCGCGCTGCGCGTTTAGAACTTTGGTCGCGGCTCGGTTATCGGACGGGCTTTGCTGAGCCGGTAGAGCTGTTCATTAAGCAGCTGGGGCTCGACAAGCTATAGAGACTTGAGGAACGTAATTAACTGCTGCTGTGACTCAGCGGGCATACCGCTGAACAAGGTGATGACACTTTCAGCCTCGCCGCTGTGGCGTCGAATTGCATCTTCCAGCGTCAGCGACTTAAGATCGTGCATGAAACGGGATTTGATTTGTAAACCCCAGAGGGGCGCGGTCCGCAGCTTGTTTGCTGTATCTGGCGGTCCCGCCTGCACAATACCATCGCCGGTTCCCACATCATGCAGTAAGAACTCACCGAACGGATGAATGATTTTGTCTCCAAGTGCCGCGGGTACGACAAATGTGCCGCCATTGATGACCGTTCCCACGTGAGCTGTATGGATGGTTTCGACGTGGCAGACACCGCAGCCGATGGCCCTGAACAACCGCTGCCCCGTCTGAGCGTCGTTGGTTGCAGCAAGCACGGCATCGCGGGGCGGAACCTTGGTCGCACGGATAAATTGAGCGAAATGGTCGATATCGGCTAAGCCAAGGTTATCGGGAACATCTTCAGGATCAGAGGTAACTTTACATACGGAGGTGGTATCCTTTGGCCGCAACCGGTTCGTAACGCCCATCTCGTTCAAGTAAGCATCGGCGACGAAAGAGAGTACTGTGGGCTGTTGGTCTTTCCAACCAAATCGGCCTATCCGGGTTTGGCCCGGGGCTTCTAGAACAGGAATTACAATGGCCTCACCATGAATGCGTCCATCGCTCTGGTGAGGCTGCTTCGCGGCGATATCAAGCAGCGTTTCGTCGTCAATGGCCTCTACAAAACCGTCGCCTAGCGTATTGAGCACCGCGCGGAGCGCTTGGATGTCCTCTGTAGCGGGAACGTGCTCTTGAGCGTTGGTGCAGATAGATCGATCGTTGACAATGGAACGGCCTGCGATTGTATTTGCGCCATCGTTAATCAGGATCGTAGGATTCACGAAGTTACCGTTTGCGTCCTTATGACCGGCACGAACCTCGGTAAAGTGACTAGCGGTTCCAGTTACGCCATTTTGGTGGCACTCGGCACAGGACGTCGCGTTGAACACGGGTCCGAGCCCACTCTTGGGATCATGTCTACGCTCAAACTGCTGCTGGTCGAGAGCGAAGGTATCCCCAGACGGCTCGGGTAGTCCGTTACTGATGCTCTGGGAGCCCGGATTGTCAACGACAGTAGGAGTATCAAAGCCCGCCGGCGCTTCGGCCAGCTGCTGCTGCTGTGCAATCAGCGCGAGCGCGATAACCAGGCTTCCGGCCAAGGCTGATAGGAACGACGTTTTTTGACGCATCATTAGCCACCTCCAACGGAAAAGAATATGGACCACGCTTTAGGTCTTACTTTGCCTATTACCAGCGCAAGGCTTGAAATATTCCGAATGGAGTGTGAACAGTTGTTTTAGAAAACAGTATCGGGATGTCAATTATGAGATCCAGTGCCAGGCCGAGACTTCCGGTACACCGAGGAATATATTCGCCACATTTGCAGTCAAATGTTACATGGCAGACTTACTTCGAAAACGGACCGGCAGGAAAACTGTTAGGAGAGTCGAGCCTCGCTCGTCATTGAATATTGGAAACCACCAATGGACCGCTGAAACACAAGCGAATGTTTCTAGCGTGCAAGTACACTTGACCACTAAGGAAGCACAGCTCTTGCAACTTCTCGCCGCAAATCCTGGCCGAATTTTCTCCCGGGATTCCTTGCTCAAAATGATCTGGGGGTATGCCGACGGCGTCATTTCACGGACCGTAGATGTGCATATTCAACGGCTGCGTAAGAAATTGAAGGGGAATCCAGCGCCGACAATTCACACTATTTTTGGTCGTGGCTATGTACTTGAATATCCAGGCAAACTGGATGTGACAGTCTGAAGGGAGCGTATCACAGGTGTCAGTCGTGAAGGGTGCAGATGCGCACGGCGCCGCCAATTGGTCCAGGCAGGGAAATTCCTGCGAGTTCACCTATCCGAAGCCTGTTTTAGGTAGGCAATAATGTCGGCGCGCTCTGCACTTTTTTCCACGTGGAAGGTCATGCCGTTGCCGGGGACGAGTTTTTCAGTATCGGTGAGCCATTGGTCTAGCGTCTCATCGGTCCACGTGATGCCGGACTTCTTGAGTGCCTCAGAGTATTGGAACGAGTCGACCGAACCGGCCGCACGGCCGTAGACACCGCGCAGGTGCGGGCCTTCCTTATCGCGGTCCAAAGCGTGGCATCCGCTGCAGCGCTTTTCGAACAGCTCTTTGCCGCCACCCGAGGATTGTCCGGCAGCAAACACGCTCGAGCCCACCACGAGCAGTACGAACGCCGCGAGGGGAGCGCCAAAGTTATGGTGTTTGCGTGCCTTCGACAAGTTACTCCATTCCTCCCGAACTGGACATCGAGCCAGCGGGATCAAGCGTCGAATCAACTACCGCCAGGCTGTGTTTCTTCATGACCGATTGCACATCGGTGATTCCCAACACGCTGCGCAGTTTGTCATCAGCGCACCTTCATGGGACCGGGATGGTTGGCCGGCGCCGGAGCGGGCTGTGGAAACGCCGTGGACATGGCCGTGTGGAACATGACGTTCCCTTCCGTCTTCTGCATGACCTGATGGATGTGTCCGTTGAGCACCGTCACCGATCCGAAGCGCTTGAGATAGCCGAGAGCCTGCGCGCTATCTTCGGTTCCCCATCCCCACTCGGGATAAACAGACCACAGCGGGATGTGCGCGAAAACCACCACCGGCCGGCTGGCAGGCTGCGCCTTGAGGTCCGCTTCCAGCCACTCAAGTTGGTCCGCGCCGAGCTTACCGAGACCTTCCAGTGCGGCCACGTTGCACAGCCCGACGAAATGGACATCCTTGTGGTTGAAGCTGTACCAGCCGCGCCCTTTCGCGTCCTTGCCGTAGCGTTCCAGGTACTGCTTGCCATCATCGATCGAAGTGTCATGCTCACCCGGCACGAAGAAAACCTGCTTCGGCTTCGCGCTCTTGAGCACCTGGTCGAGCGTGTCGTATTCGCCGGCTTTAGACGTGTGGCTCAGGTCGCCTGTGTGAATAATGAAGTCGGGCTCCTGCGGCAATGCGTTGATTTTGTCGATGGTTGCCTGGAGCGTACCAGCCACGTCAGGATTAGCCGGCTTGTTGAAGCCCATGTGACTGTCGCTGATCTGGACGAAGTGGAGTTCTCCCTTCGACGCCCTTCATCTTCTGACCGAAAGCGCTGCGAACTCAGGACGCCGCTGCTGACGGTCCAGATGACGCCGGTTCCGGCCCAAGCCATGCATTGTAAGAAACCGCGACGGTCAATGCCGTCGTTATTGTGGTCGTGAATGATTAATTTCGACAAGTTTTCGTCCTCGGTTGGTTGGTTTGAGTTGCTCTTCAGACGTCCATACTCAAATCCCATACTGTTTATTCCGGCAATGATCCGATTTCTTGAAAACGGGAATCCGCGCCGGGACGGACGCACAGGATCCGGCTGCGGGGACATCGCCACGGAAGCCACTAACTATTCTGTATTGCGCAACATGTCCGCGAATTGCCACAATTCTTCGGGGTTCAAATCAGATACAGCCCAATAAGTTACGTGATCCTTGGTCCAATTAAAGACGTGATAGCCCTGACGATCAAAGGTCTGGGTGCCCCAGCCAGACTGTAACGTGGGCCAGACAAAAACATTGATGACATGCTGCCGCCGGCGGTACACCAGCGCCGCAACCGGCCGGCTGTCCAGATAATCCAGCCTCCCACCGTCCAGGACAAACCCTCGATCCGCAAAATCCGCAACCACCGGAGAAAAATCCAGCTTGCCGTTGAACCACGGTTTAACGGTGTGTTGATCTGACGAGGGAACATCGGTAAGATGCGTGGCCATAAGCGAACGCACGTGGCTGGCCACCACTTCCTGTCCGATCATTTCCTTATTAGATGAACGCTGCGTCGTCATAGCGAACTGCCACGTGCCGGCTATGCATAGCACCAAAGCCGCCGCGATGCCTATCCCGCGCCAAGAGCGCGAGATTGTCCAAGGGCGATCTTCTACGCTGCTTACTTTCCGCAGACGCGCTCGCAAACGGTCTTCGAGCCCTGCCGGAGCTTGAAAATAAAGTGAATTGTCGCTGAGAACGGTATGCATCACACGAAGCCTTTCATGAGCTCCCGAGCAGCTTGGACATTCGTGGATATGGCGTTCCATTTCCAGGTTCCAACCAGACCCAACTCGCTGTCTACAAATCCGTGAATCAGTTCCTGTGTTTCCCGGCAGTTCATGCGCCTACCCCGCTGGTCATAGGTCCCGAGAGCAGTTCTTGCAGCCTGGAGCGGGCACGCGCGAGACGGACATGACCGTGCCAACGGGAATCGATGCGATAGCGGCAATTTCCTTGTACGACAAGTCCTCCATTTCACGCAAAATGATCACCTCGCGAAACTCAGGGGGCAATTCCTCAATGGCCTTCCTGACGATTTCGCTCTGAGCGGCCGCCAGCAACATCGATTCCGGATTCCCTGGTTCCGTCTCGCTCGCGGTGGATTTCCTCGTCCAACTCGGTGCTCAACTCGCTGAAACGGTTCTGCCGCAACCACGTGAAGCAAGTATTACGCACGATTGTCAATAGCCAAGGCCGGCTGTTCTCGCCTCGAAATCCACCGAAGAACTTGAGAGCGCGGAGGTAAGACTCCTGCACGACGTCTTCGGCATCATGATCATTCCCGGTGATCCACCGCGCGAGATTGTAAGCCGCGGCCAAATGTGGAAGCACCACCTGCTCGAAACGCGCGAGTTCTGCTTTTTCAGGCACTCCGTTCTGTTTTCCTCTGGATACTCATGTAACCGATACCACTCGTCAGGCGAATTTATTCCCGCATGGTTCAGATCTTTTAGTGTTCGCTCCGGGAATGGGTTTCCGTGATGCAAAGAGTGAAGTGTTACATGTGCGAAAGACTGGAGACCCGGCACAGTCTGCTGATGTGGCCAGGTCATCGAGGCTGAAGCAGCGAGTGCTTGAGCCAGTCGATGAAAGCCTTTTGCGAGGGCAGCCTAAACTGGCGGCGAACGTGCGCGTAGCCGATGCGCCGGAAATTTTCCGGATGAAGCGGCACTACCCGGCAGCCCTCCGCGCTCGCGGCAGCCATGGCGGGAATCAGGCTGACCCCAGCGCCTGCCGCAACCAGGGCGAAGATACTCGCGAATTGGTCGCTTTCAAAGATGGCATTCGGCGTGATCCGGGCCCTGCGGCATGCCGCCAGTGCGTTGTCCCTGAAACAGTGCCCTTCCCGTAGAAGCAACAGTCGTTCCTGTCGCAGTTCCTTCAGATCGACCGCTTCCATAGACGCCAGCCGATGCTGTGGCGGCACGGCCAACAGAATCTGCTCACGAAACAGCTCGCTACACACCATGTCCGGACTCGATATGGGAAGGCTCAGGATGGCCAGATCCAGATCGCCCGCCTGTAGGCCGTCGATCAGACGTGGGGTCGTATTCTCGATGAGTTGAAGATCGACGTCGGGATATTTAATCAGGAAAGAGGAAATCCGTTTTGCGATGAGAAAGGGCATGATGGTTGGAATAGAGCCGATCGTCAGGCGGCCCTTTACGCCGGTGAGTAGACCTTGCACGGAGTGCCTTGCATCCGCGAACTGGCGCAAGATCGCCTGCGCCTGGGGCAGCAGGAGTTCGCCGCAAGGCGTCAAGCGCACGGACCGCCCAAGCCGCTCAAACAACGGCGCGCCCATTTCAGATTCGAGCTTCAGAATCTGCTGCGAGAGCGAAGGCTGGGCGACTCCCTCCTCCTCCGACGCCCTCGTAAAGCTTCCCATGCGCGCCACCGCGCAGAAGTAGCGTAACTGATGGACTTCCATATTCCAATAGATATAACCTATGGGAGCAAGATTAACAATCGTCTTTACCTATTGCTATTGGCTTCATAATATAGAGAGGACATCCAAGAGAGGCATCATTCGACTGCCTAGTCGAGGCCAAACCGTTCGGACACGTTGAGGAGTCATCCATGAACAGAAATCTTTGGAAATGGAGCGCGCTGGCGGCCGCTTTAATCGTGAGCGTCCAGGTGATGCATCCCCAAGAAGCCGGAAATAAGTCTTCAAGCTATGCGCCGGTAGACATTCATGAGACCTTCACGGCCATCCTGAATCGCATGACGGCAGCCAAGCCCGAGATCATGAGGCGTCAAATGACGCTGCTGGAGCAGCGCTACGACCTGAGCGATCGTCCTGCCAAGGGCGCAACGATGTCTCGGAGCAAGCCGCTGCAAGAAGTCGTTCGCATGAAACTGCCGAGCGGCATAACCTGGGACCAGCTTGCCAAACTGACTCCTGAGGAAATCAAGGAACGTGGCCTGTTCCCCGCGGGATTCCTGCCCCTGCCGCATCCCAACCATCCCGAAGGGGGCATGCTCTTCCCCAAGGCTGAGATCGAAGAGATCAAGAAGCAGGAGGAGCGCGACTTGACTCGTTTCGATCTGGACTACGATGTCCCGGAGCATTTCCTGCCGGAATTCCCGCCGCCCATTTATCTGACGACGCGTCCGGACCTCGGCGATGTGTCGCAGGGCAAGCTGGTTACGCTTAATAACTACTATGAACTGTTTAACGGGATTCTGAATCCGAAACAGCTGGAGGGCCTGCGCCTGCTTCTGACGACATTTCCGCAGCAGCAGTTCAACCAGACGGAGGACCGCAGATCGGAGCATTCGAGCCGAGGAGTGGCCTGCTTGGACTGTCACGCGAATGGCCACACCAATCGGGCCACGCACCTTGTAGGTGACATCCGGCCTCAGGAATTTCGCCATCGAATCAATACACCATCGTTACGTGGCGTGTACATCCAGCGCTTGTTCGGATCGCAGCGAGCCCTTAAGACGGTTGAGGATTTCACCGAGTTCGAGCAGCGTGCGGCCTATTTCGATGGCGACCCAGTGATCGCCACGAAAAAAGGCGTGAATATTCTCGATCGCGGTAGTCAGGTTCACGCGATGGCGGAATTCCAGGAAATCCTGGACTTCCCTCCGGCGCCCAAGCTCGGGGTTGACGGCAAGCTGGATCCCAAGAAGGCGAGTTCCGGTGAAATGCGCGGGCAGCAATTATTTTTTGGCAAGGCGCGGTGCTCGGAATGCCATGCGGCTCCGTTTTATACCGACAACCTCATGCACAATCTGCAGGCAGAGCGCTTTTACAAGCCCCAAATGATCAATGGAATGATGGCATCGGCGGATGGTCCCATCAAGACGTTCCCGCTCCGCGGAGTCAAGGACTCACCGCCCTACCTTCACGACGGGCGTCTACTGACGCTGGAAGATACGGTCGAGTATTTCAATGTCATCACGGGAGTACAGCTCACCACAACAGAAAAGTCCGACTTAGTCGCTTTCTTGCGGGTCTTATAGAACGACATTTCCGATAACTGGACAAAAATCCAGACGTTGAGGGAAGACGGCACCGCTGGGGGAGTGCACAGCCTTAGTGCGGCTCCCCCAGCACTGTGCACTCGTCGGCCGGCAACAGTGATCCATAGAACCGGCTCAGAGTCTGGGTATCAATCGGCTGTCACAGTCATTAACATCCTGACGCATCAGTAAACATCGCTTGCACCCCGAAATATTCTCGAGGACAGGAGCGTCTCAATTGGTGACAAGCAAATTAGAGTCAGGAGACAAAATGAATAAGAATATAGCAAGACTACTTATGATCGGTGCAATGAGTATGGTGCCGGTTCTAGCAGCAACAAATCTGGAGGTCAACGTTCCCTTTGGCTTCGTAGCAGGGCACACCACGCTTCCTGCAGGCCAGTATGAGATCTCGATTGACGACAGCAAGCATCTGATCTGCATCAAAAGCGGCGGTCCAAATTCTTCCATGTTCCTATTAACCCAACCTACCGAAGCGCCTACGGTTCGCGAGGAGTCGAAGGTAGTGTTTACGCGCCAGGGTGGCGAGTACTCACTTTCAGGTCTTTGGGTCGCTGGCGAGAAAAGCGGTCAGGAAGTTCCGCAGCCTCGCTAGTACTACTGTGTTATAAAAGAACAATTTAGTGTAGAATTGGTTCGTGGGCAAAAAGAGCGCGCCAGGCCCACAGGAACAACGCTTTGCGGCATATATTGAGGGCCTGGCGGAAGCCGCAGGGCACGCTGACCGGAACGTCCCGCTGAAGAACTACTGCACGGGCTTATTGTTGCCAGGAGAACGCAAGAGCGTGGAGCCGATGGCCGCCCGACTGGCTCCCGACAGTGTGCGACGCATGCATCAGTCACTACATCATGTAGTTGCCGACGCCCCTTGGAGTGATGAAGCCGTTTTGGACCGGTGTCTGGATTTTGTACTGCCGGCGATGCTCCGTCGAGAACCGGTAGTGGCGTGGGTGGTGGATGACACAGGGTTCCCGAAAAAGGGTCACGAGTCCGTGGGAGTGGCTCGGCAGTATTGCGGTCAAGTCGGTAAACAGGACAACTGCCGGGTGGCGGTCAGTCTTTCGGTAACCACCGAGAAGGCGAGTATGCCCGTAGCTTTCCGCCTCTACTTGCCAGAGACCTGGATCAAGGACCGTAACCGGCGGACGAAAGCTGGCGTTCCCGACGAGATCCAGTTTCAGACCAAAACGGAAATCGCACTGGAGCAGATTCAACGTGCCCGGCAACGAGGGATCCCGCAGGGGGTGGTGCTGGCAGATGCCGGCTATGGAGTGGATACTGGTTTTCGCACGGCGCTGACGAAAATGGAAGTGGCATATGTCATGGGCGTGCAAAGCACTGTGACGGTTTGGAAGCCCCGTGCGGGGCCCAAGCCAGCACCGGCACGGCGCGGCCGCAGGGGACGGCCCCGCAAGCTTTTGCAGCGCGATGCCAAGCACCGACCGGTCTCGGCTAAAGAACTTGCCGTGTCCTTGCCGGCCGAGGCTTGGGTGAAGGTGACTTGGCGCCAGGGAGTGAAACAGAAATTGCATTCGCGTTTTGCCGCTTTGCGGGTGCGTCCGGCGCATCGGGACTACTGGCGAGCGCAACCGCATCCGGAGGAATGGTTACTGATCGAATGGCCGACCGATGAGAAAGAGCCCACCAAGTACGGGCTATCCACTTTGCCGGCCGATACCGCGCTGGTCGAACTGGTGCATCTGGCCAAACATCGCTGGATCATCGAGCGGGACTACCAAGAACTGAAGCAGGAACTCGGTTTGGGTCACTACGAAGGGCGTGGTTGGCGTGGCTTTCATCATCACGCCATCTTATGTATCGCGGCCTATGGGTTCCTGGTGGCCGAACGGAACCGTTTTTCCCCCTCAGCACGCACGGGCCATCTTGAATTACCAGCCCCCGAGCCACCACCGGACTTCCGGCCCCGCGGTGCGCCGCGTTCGCCCCGAGCGGCATAGTCCCGGTTCGATTACCACTCTCAGAATGATCCTCGCCCGCCACCTGCTGGGGCAGATTCCTCACTGTCCCTTCTGCGGATCGCGCTCCGGTTGATCCTCGGCATCGATGTCGGCCTCGACCACGCAGGTGGCCGGACGCGAATGGTTCGGCGCGGTTTTCCAAGAGCCATCCAGCAGTTCCACCGCCCGGAGTTTCTCCAGCGCGATGCAGCGCCAATTCGCCGCTGAGCCTATCGGCGCCAAACCGCTCTCGCTTTCGCCACCGTATTGGTAACAGAGCACACGACGTTGGCCGGCCTGATTGCGGCCCAATCTATGTGGACAGAACAGCCGAGGACGTTCCTTGTAAATCGCACTCATGGGCTGTTTGTTGGCTACCGCCGCCCAGACCAGACGGTAGATTTCTTCTACCGTCTGGATCTTCGCTTCGACAACATCCATCTCACCTTTACGATACCCCTCGAAGTACTATCCTCATTCGCTCCAACGGTTTATAACACAGTAGTACTAGGAACTTGTTGAAAAACCCTGACTGAGCCTTCTTCCCGAACGGAACATTTCAGGCGATGATCGTTTTATGCGCGGAGACGATCAGCAACAGTCTGGAATGTTCAGTTACGTTTCGCTGGAGGACCGGGTGCCGCAAGATCACCCTTTGCGACGCATCCGGGAGATGGTCGGCGAGATTTTACGGGGGATGGCCAAGGAGTTTAATGCGCTGTATGCGAAGACTGGCCGCCCATCGGTACCTCCGGAGCGATTGCTGCGTGCAGTATTATTGCAGATCTTCTACACGGTTCGCAGCGAGCGAATGCTGATGGAGCAGATGAACTACAACCTGCTGTTCCGGTGGTTCGTGGGGCTGGAGTTGGATGAACCGGTGTGGAATCACGCGGTATTCAGCAAGAATCGGGACCGGCTGCTGAACCAAGAGGTGGCGCAGGAGTTCTTCCGGCGCGTGCTGGCGCAGGCGAAGCCGCACCTATCGGACGAACACTTCAGCGTGGATGGGACCTTGATCGAGGCGTGGGCGAGCCAGAAGAGTTTTCAAAAGAAGGATGGCGGAGATGGCAGCCCCGGAGAGTTCCGCGGGGACAAGCGCAGCAACTCGACGCACGAATCGAAGACCGATCCGGAGGCGCGACTGTACCGGAAGGGGAATGGGCAAGAAGCCAAGTTGGGGTATCTGGGGCACGTCCTGATGCAGAACCGGCACGGCTTGATCGTCCATGCGATGGTGACGCAGGCTGACGGCACGGCGGAGCGCGATGCGGCACTGCTGATGCTATACAAACAATGGCGAAGCCGGCGCCAACGGCGGCGCACCGCGCCGATGAGCGTTGGAGCGGACAAGGCATACGACACGCGCGATTTCGTGGAGACGGTTCGTGAGATGGATTTCCGGCCGCACGTAACACAGAACGTCAATCGACCAGGAGGCAGCACCATAGACGAGCGGACGACTCGTCACGCAAGCTACCAGGTGAGCCAGCGGAAACGTCCTTTAATTGAGAAAGCCTTCGGATGGATGAAACAAACCGGCGGGATGCGCAAAACGAAGCTCCGCGGATTGGCGAAGGTGGGGTGGCAGTTTCTGATGACGGCTGCAGCGTTCAATCTGTGGCGTCTCCCGAAGGTCCAAGCGGCAGAAGTGTAGTTAGAACGCCGAAAAACGGCGTTTTCAACACGCGCGGCCCATTCCAGGCACCCGGTCCCTTCGTAAATCGCCGGGCCAAATCCAAAGTTAGCAACCACACACTGCACTCATCGCCTTCGGATGCCTATTTCAACAAGTTCATAGCGAACGCGAGCGCATCAGAAAAACGGGGTTTTATCAAGCTGCGGCGGGCGACCCGTCGTGACTCCTGAACGGGGCCACTTCGATTCGACCGCCGATTTGGTGTGCTGCGAATTCAAATCCTAGGGCATAAGGGATCCGTGTCGGTCTTCTTACTTCAAGGACGACCCATGACATGCACGTGAGCGTAAGGCGAGCCGGCCCACATGATGTAAGCGCCGGTCGGCTTGTGTGGCCGGTAGTCCGGTAGTCTTCGGATCAAACGGCCACATAATCATCCAGTGCGGACCAACCTGAATGGGCGGGCTTGTTTTATCGAAGGGATCGGTATCGCTGCGCTGCGTGGCGCCGGCCAACATATATGTGATGCCGGGGACCGTGTTGGTCGGCTTTGGTTTGTGAGCTTTGAAGTCGGCTGCCCACTGCATCGACGCAGCGTCCGCACACATAGGAGGATCGCCGGCCACCTTGGGATTTCCCGGCATGCAGGTGAATCCGCCGCTACCTTCACGCAGCACGATTGTATTACCGTGCTCGTCCGCGTCGACCACCCGCGCATTGTTAGTAATTGCCGCAGGTCCGGCCGAAAGAGCGCGCGCGATCTTTGCCTTGTTTTTCTCTTTATCTGCAGGTGAGGCGAGAAGCATGACAGCTACTGCGAAGAACAGGAATTTCATGACGCAGCCTCCTTCTGCTGCCATTCGTTGTCGGGCGTGGTATACGTGTGTGGTGTCACTCTTCCGCATCGCGTGGCGCGAACCATTCCGTGTACCTCTTTGTTGACTAATTCGGACATATCTGTTTTCCTTTTGCTTGTCGCCGCAAGCTATGGTTCATCCCATTGCCGAATCGGCATGACCAGGAATAGCTCAGTGCGATTCGGCAGATGCGTCACGTAGGGCATCCCGTTCGACCCGTCGCGATTGAATCCCTGGAGCTCATCCTATTTCGCGCCGCATTGAACTGTAAGCATCCAGGCGCGGCAGCTCTTGCAGGGCTGCGCTTAGCGCGTCTTTGATCTCGTGTATTGTGAGATGCAGAACCGCGGAGCAGGTGGCAGGAGGTTTTCCAAGGAGAACACGCAATACAAAAGAATCGCGAGAGATCGGTGCAAGCAGAAATAGCCGCTGAAGCTCCAGTGGAAGCTGTGAGAGTGCCGGCGACGATTGACCTGGAAAATCAGCACGCCGTTGGATCGCGGACTTCAGGCTTTCCACAAGGAGGACGTCATCGACAATGTGGCCGAACTCTAAAGCGGTGATTCCATCCAATACCGCATTCTCTGCGAGTTCGGTACTGCCCGTGAGCAGAAAGGCTGCGCAGAAGGCTTCGTCGAGCGCTTTATATACATCGTCTTTGGCGGTAATCCAATCAAGCTCCTTTCCAGCTCACAAGTGCAGCCGAATTCCACGGCTCCCTGCGATCAAATCGGAAGACATTTGGTCCTCCTCCTCCTCCTCCTCCCTTTAGGGTCAGCCGCAAAAGGAGTAGCCCGATATCCATATGTCACCTTTCGTGCTTTATCCGCGGATGTCGCAGATTCTTTCCTAACCCGCCTGCTCGCGCCAACGCACTCCGCGGTCGAGTTCGCGTTCGGCTTGGAGCCAATCGTCCAGCTCCCGGCCTGGTTGTTCGCCGCGCTCAAGGTAGATTTCGTATGCGCGAAGTCTGGTTTCCTCGTCACGCGCCGAGTTCCCTACCGGAACCTCTCCCGCCTCCGCCTGAGTGGAGGTTGCTTGGGATTCTGTACTTCCATTTCTCTTTGTTTTCGATGCCATACTCTTGTCAGCGTACAAAATCATCACGCCGGACTTTTTCCAAGCGATGGGAACAAGGCTGGTGGCTGGGCGCGGGTTCACTGCGCGTGATACCGAGGGCGCAACGCCGGTCGCTATCATCAGCGAAACCGTAGCGCGCCGTTACTGGCCGCACGGGAATCCGGTGGGCAGCCATCTCACGGTTTTGGCGCGGGTCTACTCGGGCCAGACGGTGGGCGCGGATCAGCCGCTCGAAATCGTAGGGGTGGTGAAGGATGTGAGGAACGATGACCTTTGGAATCCCGAGGCGGATGTGTACGTGCCGTTTCAGCAGCATCCTGCGCCTTCGGTGTTCCTGGTGGTGCGAACCGCGGTGCCGCCCATGAGCGTAATGCCGGCCGTGCGCGATTGGGTGCTGGCGCTCGACAAGGAACAGCCCGTGAACAACATCCGGACCATGAGCGAAATTGTGTCGCAAACCTACGGGGCGATCCGCTTCCCCATGACGCTGTTATGGATTTTCGCCACGCTGGCCCTTGTGCTTTCGGCGGTGGGAATTTTCGGCGTGATGTCTTACACGGTGAGCCGGCGCACGCAGGAAATGGCCGTCCGCATGGCTCTGGGAGCAAGCCGCCGCCAGGTGCAGCGGATGGTGTTGCGCGAAGGTCTTCGGGTGGCGGCGCTAGGAGTCGCGATCGGTCTGGGAGCGGCGCTGGCTTTGAGCCGCGTCATGGCGGGCTACGTTTACGGAATCACTTCAACAGATCCCGTCACCCTGGTTGGATCGTCAGTCCTCCTGATGCTGGTGGCTTTGCTCGCCAGTTATCTTCCCGCGCGGCGCGCGACGCGAGTCAATCCGATGACGGCACTGCGATATGAATAGTAGCCGACGCTGTGCGTCGGGCGATGCTTCGCATCGCAGACACGGCGACGCGGAGAGAGGGCGACGCGGCGAAGAGTGAGCGGATTACAATGGTGTGACACACTCAAAACGCCGCAGGAGGCAGTCATGGCTTTCAGAAGCGATGAAATTCACGCAATCCGCGACTACTTTATTCATAAGCTCCTCGCTGAAAAGCAGCGGAATGATGTACTCCACGCCGTTGAGGCGGGAAAATTCGATTTCGTCCTTATCGACACGCGTGGTAGAGAGCCGTTTGCCAGCGGACACATCCCAGGCGCGCTCTGCGCCTCGATCGATGAGTTGGCGCAACTCATTCCGCTCCTGCCCAAAGACAGGGAGGTAGTGACTTACTGCTGGAGCCACGATTGACAGCTCTCCGCGAAGGCGGCTCTGCAGTTAGCAGAGATGGGGTACTTGGCCAAGGAGATGAATGTAGGCTGGAAGGAGTGGACCTACAATCGCCACCCGACGCACCAAGGCAAGGCCGACGGCTTTCGCTGCGAATGCAGCAAATGATTGCCCAGTTGTGAGCTGGTTATGCGAGTTCTAGTAATTTTGATAGTCGCGGTCATTCCAGCCGCCGCCCAAAGGCCGGTGGTGGGGCTTACGAATGCGACCCGTCCCGCTACAACTGATTTTCAGATCGGCGATCGCTTCGAGATTGTGATTACCGGCACGGCCCACCAGCCCATCAGCGTCAGAACGACAAGGAACGGGCGGACGGACTGGGGTCCTATCATTGGGCGGACCGACACAAGTGGCCGATGGTCGACCACCGGAGAGTTCGCCAAGAGCGACTTCGGTAATTGGAGCGAGGCCTGGACCGTTGGCGACAAGCTGGCCAATCCGATCGTTGATTTTTCGGTCAGCGCGCCATGCCTAAAGGAAGGGCTGCATATGGTGGAGTCCTTGGGCCTTGCGAGGGCCGAGACCTGCGAGACCGCTAAGGGCCGCCAGACGTTCACAACTCCATCCGACACCGAACCTTTCCGGACGCCCGATGGCCGGCTGATCCCTGGGCGCGTGCGATCGGACATGACGGCGGAGCAATACCAGATGGAGATCGTGCAATCTCAGGTCACCAGCGGCGCGAACGGTGTGCGGCCGCGTCAGCCTGGGGACGAAGCCGCGGCTTGCATCACAAGGATGATCGGTGGCAACGCATTGGGCGAAAACGAAATGCGGAACGTGCTCTCGATCATTCACGCCGCGTTCGAAAAGCCGGACCGCATCCCACACGCAGCCAAGGACCCGTCCGCAACCTTATTCCTGCTGCGACACCTGGCGGGTGTCACCGAGCAGGAGAGCCTGAAGCAGCAGATCGCCGAGACCATGGCGTACGTTCAGCCCAAATAGGCAGGCACTGCAATTTGGAGCGCAAGTTGCCTTTGCGGCCACAGATCGGACACAATTCTGAGCAGGAGTACGATCCAAATTGATTCCGCCTGCGCTCCATTCACCTTGCCGCGAGTCGCATTCCAGGCGATCACGGCCCTTGCGCGCGCGGATGCCATGGGACTGCTGCCAGCTGGCGAGCGAATCGAAACGCTCGATCTACCGTCTTTTCGAAAGGCGGTTCGCCACATTCACCGCGCTGGCATTGCTCGAACTATTCAGTTGCAGCTGGCGGATGACCTCACGAACTCAAGCCCGGGGCTTGAGCGGACCCTTAAGCACCTAAATATTGGCTCGAAGAATCGCCTGCACCAGAATTCGAATGGAATCGCCTGTCGGAGGTACTCAGCCTGGAGCTACTCTCGCGATTGCTCGGCACTTCGACGAGCAGCGTTCGGAGATACAAAACGGCAGCTCGAACTACACCCGACGATGTTGCTGACAGATTGCACTTCTTGAGCTGATCGTGGGCGATCTCAGCGGAGCCTACAACGAAATCGGCATCCGGCGGTGGTTCGACCGAAAACGCGCTCAATTGGACGGTCGCGCGCCATCGGACTTACTGAAAGGCCGGTGGAAAGCCAGCCTTCCGGGACCACTCCAGGTGCAAGACCTCGCCCGAGCGTTAGTCGCATCGCCGGCCACATGATCGTCTACCGCCACGCCGATCCGCGTTTCCGTTTCCTCTGGGAGGGCATTGACCAACCGCCCGGTCGTTGGCATGGCCCCGGAGAGGGGCCCGTTCAGTACTTCGCGGATACGCCAGACGGAGCCTGGGCAGAGTTCCTGCGCCATGAGGGCATCAGCGAAGAATCCGATCTCGTGAACGTGCGACGCGCTTTGTGGGCGATAGAGTTGCCGGATGATTTGCATACGGACGCCCCACGCTTATCTCACCCGGTTCTGACCGGAGGAATCGCAACCTACCGAGCATGCCAAGAGGAGGCGCGACTGTTGCGAGCAAGGGAGCGAACGCGCTACGTGCGCTCTCGGCTGCTCTGCTCCCTGGGGGTACCCGAGGCTGGAAGGTTGACGGAGGTCTGCAGCCTGCCGACGAGCGAGATGGAATCGTCCTTGGGGTGTTTGGCCCTTGTCCGAAAGCAGTGGGCTGGGCGGCGTCCTTCGTGGGACGACCTCGCTCAGATTTAGTGATTCGCGTTCGGCACCTGTAAGTCAATGGGATACCCGCGGCACGCGACGGTTTTCGTTCTGCAAGTCCGGGTGCTGGTGCCGGAGGAGGGGGTCGAACCCTCATGACCAGTGAAGGCCGCGGGATTTTGAGTCCCGTGCGTCTGCCAGTTCCGCCACTCCGGCGCGGGGAATCGAATTCAGTATACCAACGTCGCATTCGCTATACTGGTGATCGAGCCCTTCCTGAATGGCGCTGTTCAAGACGCGCAGCGCCGCCGTATACGGCATCGATGCTCAACTGATCGATGTCGAAGTCGACATGTACAAGTCCGGCACGGCGCGCGATTTCATCACAGTAGGCATGCCTGATACCGCGGTTCGGGAGAGCCGCGAGCGCATTAAATCGGCCCTCATCAACTCCGGATTCGGGTATCCCCAATAAAGCGGTCACGATCAATCTTGCTCCGGCCAACGTGCGCAAAGAAGGCGCGGGATTCGATCTGCCCATGGCGCTTGGAATTCTGGGCGCCATGGGGACGGTCGCGGGGCTGGATCATCATCTGCTGGTCGGCGAGCTTTCGCTCGATGGCGCGATACGGCCGGTGCGCGGGGCGCTCTCCATGGCGGTGTGCGCGCGCACCCAGGGTATCGCGAACTCTCATTCTGCCCGCTGAGAACGCCGCCGAGGCGGCTGTCGTGGAGGGCGTGCGCGTTTTCGGTGTGAGGCATCCTGGCCGAGGCCGTGGCTCTGATCGCGCGGCCTGAGGAATTCTTGCCAGCGGTCCCGCCTGAGCGCGCCGGAGTTCTCGCCGGAAATTTCGGCTCCGGATTTTCGCGACGTCCGAGGGCAGATTACGTCCAAGCGCGCGCTGCAAGTAGCGGCAGCGGGCGCCCACAACGTCCTCATGATCGGGCCGCCGGGATCGGGCAAGACCATGCTGGCGAAACGCCTGGCCGGCGTACTGCCGCCCCTGAGTTTTGCCGAGGCCATCGAAACCACCAAGGTCCACAGCATCGCCGGCATGCTGCCTTCGGGTGAGGGACTGCTGCGGGAGCGGCCGTTTCGCGCGCCGCATCACAGCATTTCCGATGCCGGGCTGATTGGCGGCGGTTCGGGCATGCCGCGTCCCGGCGAAGTGAGCCTGGCGCACAACGGCGTATCTGTTTCTGGACGAATTCCCGGAGTTTCCGCGCAATGTTCTCGACCTTTTGCGTCAGCCGATAGAGGATGGCGCGGTCACCATCGCACGCGCCGCCATGACGCTGCACTTTCCATCGACCTTCATGCTCATTGCGGCGATGAATCCGTGCCCGTGCGGATTTTTCGGCGACACTACGCGTCAGTGCCGCTGCACGCCAGGCATCATCCAGCGCTATCTGAGCAAGATCAGCGGCCCGCTGCTGGACCGCATCGACATTCACATCGAGGTGCCGGCGGTACCCTATAAGGAACTTCGGGGCAACGGTGCAAGCGAATCATCGGCCGAGATTCGCGAGCGCGTGCAGCGGGCGCAGGTTTTGCAGCTCGAGCGCGGGTTTCTGAACTCCCGCATGCCTTCGCGGCTGATTCGCAAACAATGCGCTTTGGATGATGCGGGAGAACGAACGCTCGAAATGGCGGTGCGGAAGATGGGGCTTTCCGCGCGGGCGCATGACCGCATTCTCAAAGTCGCGCGCACCATTGCCGATCTCGACCAATCGGCGGCCGTTTCCGCCAAGCACCTGGCGGAAGCCGTGCAGTATCGCAGCCTGGATCGGAGCTACTGGACCTGAGAGGTCAGGTCACGAGGTTCAGGGAACGGCCGGGGCATCGTTCAATCGACGCGGTGATTGCATCGAGAAGCTGTTTGGGACGCAGCGGCTTGAAGACGTATTCGTCGATTCCGCAGTCCGGGCGGCACGGATCTTTTTCCGCGGTATAGTGCGCCGTGAGAGCGATGATCGGCATGCGGCTGCCGGTCTGCCGCTCCCGCTTTCGAATCTCGGCGGTGCATTCATAACCGTCCATCACGGGCATCTGGATGTCCATCAGGACGAGATCAAACTCTTGGCGATCGAGTGCCGCCAGGGCTTCGCGGCCATTGGTGACGGCGGTGACATGGTAGCCCTTGTGTTCCAGCAGTTTTGAGACAAGCTTCTGATTGACGAGGTTATCCTCAGCCAGCAGGATCCGTAACGTTTTCGTCGACGTACCGGCATTCTGTTCGGAAGCGCTGTGGAAGGACGCCAATTTTCCTGCCGCGGCCTGCAACGCCACTGTGAAGTGAAACGTGCTGCCTGAACGGGGTTGGCTCTCCATCCAGAGTCGACCGCCCATTAGTGTCACGAGCCGGGACGAAATGGTGAGCCCGAGTCCCGTTCCTCCGAATCTTCGCGTGTTGGAACCATCTGCTTGACGGAATGCTTCGAAGATCAGTTCCACCTTGTCGGCTGGTATGCCGACACCGGTATCTTTGACCGAGAAGTGGAGAATGCCAATCTGGTCGCGGCACTCTTCAAGTCGCACGTTCAGGTCGATCGAACCGGCGGCCGTGAATTTCACAGCGTTATCCAGCAGCTGGTGTAGCACCTGTTGAAGAAGCCCGGCGTCGCCATGGAGTTCATCCGGCACGCCGGGAGCGATATCGCATTTAATTGGCAGGCCTTTTTGATTGGCGGTAGGCCGGGAGACGGCAGCCGCCTCCTCCATGCAGTGGCGCAGGGAGAAATTGACCGGATGCAGCTCCATGCGCCCGGATTCGATTCTGGAGAAATCCAGCACGTTGTTCAGAAGGGAAAGCAGATTTTCCGCAGACGATCGGGCCGTGGAAAGGTAATCACGTTGGAGGGATGACAGCTCGGAATCCAAAACCAGATCTGTCATGCCCAAGATGCCATTCATGGGCGTGCGGATCTCGTGGCTCATATTGGCGAGAAACTCGCTTTTTAGCCGGCTGGCCTCTTCGGCGCGAGCTTTCTGGATCAGCACCTTGGCTTTTTCCGCCTGGACTTCCTGTGTTCTCTGGTCGACGGCGATTTCAAGCAGCCGGTGTTGTTCCTTCAGGTGAGCGACACGCCACGTCCAAATCAGGAGCACCAGGAGCATCGTGAACATTCCTTGAATCACGCGCGCCCACCATGACCGCCACCAGGGCGGAAGAATGCGAAACGTGAGACTCGCTGGCTGAGTGCTCCAGACACCCGCGGGATTGCAGGCCGAGACCTCGAACTGATACGGTCCAGGAGGGAGGCTGGGAAACCGGACTTCGCGCTGGTTGGTCTCCCCCCAGGCATCTTCGAGGCCCATCAGCCGGTACCGAAATCGCACGGCTCGCTCGTTGAGAAAGCTCAAGCCCGCAAAGGTGACTACCAACGAGTGAAACTTATAAGGGACCTTCATGCCGGAGGATGCGCTCACGGAACGTCCTCCGAACTGCACCGACGTCAGGACCACGGGTGGCGCAACGTCGCCGGCGGAGTGGGCGGGCGGATGAAAGCTGGAGAGTCCGCGGCTAGTGCCCACCCAAACCCCACCGCCAGCATCCGCAAAAAGGGAACGGCTCACGCAATCTTCCCAAAGCAAACCCTGCGCCTGGCCGTAGTGATGCCATCTCTGGCCATCAAACGCATCCACTCCGTCATTCGAGCTGGCCCAAACCCAGCCTCGGCGGTCGGTCTGAAGCGAAGCGATCTCATCGGATTTCAGCCCGCTCTTCTCGGAGAAATGCTGGACTTGCAGGCGGCCCTCTTGAAACGTCAATCGAGAAATTCCGCCGGCATGGACATAGCCCAGCCAGATACTTCCGTCCGGCGTTTCCGTCAGAGTATCCACCCCATCACTACGCAGGCCATCCTTGGTGCTGAATCTTGTCCACTGGCCCCCATGCATGCGGAGCAGCCCCAGGGAACCGGCAAACCACAACGTCCCTCTCAAATCGATCAAAACCTGGCCAAAGGTCTCGAGAGCAGAACTCAGCGGCAGGATCTGCCTCTCGAACTTCAAGGCTTTGTTTATCGGTGTGCTTCGGAACAGTGCACCTTGCGTAGTGACCCAGAGACGCTGCCCGGAGTCGAGCACCAGGCCGGTGACGGAGTTATCTACATCTACTTCTCCTAATCGGTATGAGCGAACTTTGCCAGTTCGTGGATCGAGACGAGACACGCCGCCCGAGGTAGTGCCCGCCCAGATGGCCCCATCGGCACTCGACGTGATGGCGCGGACTTTGATACCTCCCAGCCCTTCTTTTTCCGTCCACGCCCGCGATATCTTACCATCGCGGCCCATGCGCTGAAGGCCACGCTCGGTACCGATCCACAGGGTCCCCGAACCGTCGCGGTGAATCGCCTGAAGGTTGTTTCCGGCTACGCCTTCCGAGCGGGTCCACGACTTCCACTCGTCATAGCCGAGCCAGCGCGCTAATCCTGCGCCCGATAGTCCAACCCACATCGAGCCTTCGTGGTCCTGAAGCACGCAACAGGTGGGATTCGTGGGCAAGCCTTGTTCGATGCCAATGGTCTCCCAGCCGCCGGCCTTCTGCCAACTGAGTCCCGATTCAGTGGGAACGAACAGACGCCCTTCCCGATCCAGTTGCAGGGAGGCGGACAGCGTGGCGGGAGGCAAACCGCGATCGCGTGCTGTAAAGAACCGCTCACCTTTTGGCCTCACGAGCAATCGATGCAGACTGCGAATCCACAGGTTGTCCTCGCGATCGGTGAGGATGGCTTCCCATTGATCCGCTGGAACCCCGGCATCGCTCCCGACAACTTCCACTCCCGGTTCGGCCAACCTGCACAAACTATCGCCGCATCCGAACCAGACGGCTCCCGCCGGGTCGACGTGCACTCCGTAGACGGCGTGATTGGCGACCTCAGCAGGATTCGTGTATCGGCGAAACTTCAGATCCGAACCCTGGCCCTCACCCACATACAAACCGTCGCTGGTACCGGCGTACAGACGGCCCCGAGAATCGGAAGCCAAGCTGGCCTGACCGCTGATGCGCACAAATCCGGGCGGATCAACGAACTCCGTCCGGCCCTCGCGCAGGCGGGCGAGTCCGCCGTGGGTGCCCACCCACAGGGTTCCATCCGGTGTTTCCGCAAGTGCCTCAATGAAGCTGGTGTTGTCGCCGGTCTCAAGAAAACTGGCGAAATGCATGCCGTCGTACCGAAACAGCCCTGAGGAAGTGCCAACCCAAACGAAGCCAGTGTGATCCTGCAACAAGCAATGAACTTCGGTGTCGTTCAATCCATCGCCGTGGCTGAAATACTTGAACCTGTAGCGCTGAGCATGGAGAGAGACGGGCGCCACAGCCATCACCAGCCCGATTAAGGCTAACGATTGTAGACACCTCCGCCCGCGGACTTCCGTCCAAAGCACAGTGAGACAAGCCTTTCCCTTTCATTGTCGAAAAGCTGGAGGATAAAGCCAATATTAACTTTGGTGAAACGGGCCGCATATACATGGCTGCCGCTTGACAGAACCGATACCGTGATCGGTGCGGACGCTGCTTCTCCTGCCCTTACGTTGCGTGATACTCATTCGAAACCTCGAACAAAAAGTTAACTAAGGTGATCGGACGCGAAGCATCATATTTAGGTCAAATGGAATAGGATAGCCAACGTCTCGCGGAATGTTTTTGAAATTTTGTAAAGAACGCTATGATCGATTATGAACAGCTGAAACGACAATGTCGGAGAGCTCTGTTTTATCCCGCCGTAGCATTTCCACTGTCGATTGTTACATTGCCTCAACCATAGTCCTGGGAACGGGGCTTATCTTCAGGTCCCTCTGGTTTTGGAGATCGAATCATCCATGGATTTATCTGGGTTTCCTAACGACTGCACTGCTCACGTCGGTAATGAAGGTTTCCCTGCCCGGAATTAAGGGAACAATTTCCGTCGGTTATATCTTCGTTCTGTTTAGTATCACGCGTTTCAGCCTGTCCGAGACCACTCTCCTCGCTGTAGCCGCTTGCCTGGCGCAATGCCTATGGCGACCTAAACAAAAAATAAAAATCATCGAGATCTCATTTACCGCCGCCACGATTTCGATAGCAGCTTATCTGAGTTACGAGCTCTATCACAGATTTGGTGGCACGAAACCAAGCGAAACAGTTGGAATATTGATGTTATTTCTGTCAACAGCCGTATATTTCTTCCTGAGTACGGTTTGGATAGCTGCAGCAATCGGACTTACAACACGCCGTAGCATCAATCTCGTATGGAAGGAAGCTTATCTATGGTCGCTGCCATACTACCTGTTAGGCGCCTCAATCCTTGTGGTGGTGGAGGCTTTGGTTCCGCATATCGGCACAAAGTGGCTGCTGGTAACTGTACCGCTGGTATATGGCCTTTATCGAACATTTCGTATGTACGTGGGACGACTGGAAGACGAAAGAAAGCATGCGCAAGATATAGTCGCCATGCACGAACGCACTATTGAAGCTCTCAAAGGTTCACGGGCGAAGGCTGAAGAAGCGGCTCGGTTGAAGAGTGAATTTTTGGCCAACATGAGTCATGAAGTTCGAACGCCGATGAATGGCGTCATCGGGATGATTGAGCTAGCCTTGGACACTGACGAAGAAAACGAGCGCCGCGACTACCTGGAGACTGCGAGAGGATGCGCGCATTCGCTATTACGGGTCATCAATGACGTCCTTGATTTCTCGAAGATGGAGGCCGGCAAACTGGCAATTGAGCTAGCACAGTTTTCTGTCAGGCGCCTCTTGCAAGAGACTGAGAAATCTCTCGCGCCTGCCGCTCGCGAGAAGGGCATTAGACTGGTTTGTATGGTAGCTCCCGAAGTCCCGGCCGCCGTCATTGGTGACTCGGTGCGGCTTCGTCAAGTTTTGGTGAACTTGGTGGGTAACGCGATCAAGTTTACGCCGTATGGCCAGGTTGCGATCGACGCCCGTTTAGATTCCGCTACCGAAGGAGGCAGGCAACTTCGGTTTAGTGTCGCAGACACGGGCATTGGAATTCCGAAGCACCAGCACGAGCGGATCTTTCAGCCCTTCGTCCAAGCTGACGGCAGCAGTACGAGGAGTTATGGCGGAACAGGCCTAGGGCTTGCAATCGCGTCGCAGCTCGTGGAACTGATGGGAGGCCGTGTCTGGCTGGAGAGCGAAGTCGGACGGGGTAGTACGTTCCATTTTACGATCGCTGTCGAACTTGTACCCCATCCAGTCCCATCTGACGGAGTCGGCGCGATCGCCAGCAATACCCGGGGCTCAGCTCCGGCGGGCACGTGATTATCGCAGAATTTCGCGCCGACAGCGCGCAATCTGACTCTGCAGCGCCAGACGGGGCGCGCAAACGCAGCGTGTTAGAATTCGGAATGATCCCCAGCAGATGGATTTTCTTCAAGGGTTAAATCCCCAACAACGCGAAGCGGTCGCCCACACGGAAGGTCCGCTACTGATTCTGGCCGGCGCGGGCAGCGGCAAAACAAGGGTGATTACCCACCGCATCGCGTACCTCATCAGCCGCCATCGCATTCTGCCTAGCAGCATCCTTGCGGTCACGTTTACTAATAAAGCGGCGGACGAAATGCGGACGCGCGTAACCGGGCTGCTCGAAAGCGAGAATCTTACTTCATCGCCGAACCTGTCCACGTTTCACTCGTTCTGCGTCCGGTTGTTGCGTCGCGATGGTGATCCTCTGGCGCAAATCCGGCCCGGGTTTACGCGGCGATTCTCCATTTATGACGACGAGGACCAACTGGCGATCATTAAGGCTGCGTTCCGGCATCTTGGCCTGGACGAGAAATTCATGCAGCCGCGCGCGGTGCTCTCGCTCATCAGCCGTGCCAAGAACAGCAAGAAGACGCCGCAAGATTTGTACCAAGAGGCCACGGAACCGAACCTGACGAAGATCGCCGTGATCTTTGAGGAATACGAAAAGTCGCTGCGTCAGGCCAATGCCGTGGACTTCGACGACCTGCTGCTCGAATCTGTCCGCCTGCTCTATCACGATGAGGCCACACGCGCCGGCTACAACCGCCGGCTGAGCTACCTCATGATCGACGAGTACCAGGATACTAATCGCACACAGTACGAATTGATGCGACTGCTCTCCGAAGGACATCAGAACGTGTGCGTAGTGGGGGATGAAGATCAGTCGATCTATAGCTGGCGGGGCGCCGACATCCGCAATATTCTTGATTTCGAGCGCGACTATCCGGGTGCGTTGACCATCCGGCTAGAGCAGAATTACAGGTCGACCAAGAATATTCTGGAAGCTGCCAGCGCTCTGGTGGCGCGGAACAAAGAACGCAAAGGGAAGTGGCTGTGGACCGATGCCGGGGCGGGTGAGCCCTTGGGGCTTTACGCGGGATTCGACGCCGAGAACGAAGCGCTGTTCATTGCGGATTCGATTGAACGGCTGCTGGGCGAAAATCCAGGCGCGCGCGTGGCGGTTCTCTATCGCACCAACTTTCAATCGCGGCAAATCGAAGAAGCGCTGCGGCGATATGGCCGGAAGTACATCGTCGTGGGAGGATTCAGCTTCTATCAGCGCGCTGAAGTGAAAGACATCATCGCGTACTTGAAGCTGGCAACTTCTCCGCAGGATTCCATCAGCCTGCTGCGCATCATCAACACGCCAGCGCGGGGCATCGGCAAGACCACGGTGGAGCAGATCGAGCGGTACGCGCTCGATCACAATCTCAGTCTGTGGACGGCTATAGGCCGGATGCTGGATGAGAACCAGTTCGCAACGCGCGCCCATGCAGCTCTCGAATCGTTCCGCAGACTTATGCAGGAGCTGACGGAAGCACTTGCCGCTCTGCCGCTGCACGATGGCTTGCGCCTGGTGGAAGAGCGAACAGGCTATCGCAAGATGCTCGAGCAGGAGAATACACCCGAGTCGGAAGGGCGAATCGAGAACCTGGACGAACTGGCTAGCGCCGCGGCTGAAGCGGCTGAGCGAGGGGAAAGCTTCACCGAGTTTCTGGATCACGCGGCGCTGGTGTCGGACGCCGACACAGTGGATGAGCGGGCGCAGGTGAGCCTGCTGACCCTGCACAATGCCAAAGGGCTGGAATTCCCCATCGTTTTTCTGGCCGGCATGGAAGAGGGCCTGTTTCCGCACAGCCGCTCTTTCAACTCCGAAGCCATGCTGGAGGAAGAGCGGCGCCTCTGCTACGTAGGCATGACGCGCGCCGAGAAACGGCTCATTCTGAGTTGGGCGCGCTACCGGAGGCGATTCGGCGGAGGGGAGCAGGAGCGTTCGATACCGTCGCGCTTCCTGAGTGAGATCCCGGCGAACCTGATGGTGAATCTGGGCGGCGATGACCGGGGCACGCAGCAACTTGAGCTCACACCTGAGCGCTACGAAGTCCGGGAGAGCGCCAAGCGCAATACGTTCGCCGGCAAGACCTACAACTCGATCGAGAACATTTCGCAGTTTTTCGCGGAGCGCGGCATGCAGTTTCCAGGGCAAAAAGGGGGCCAAGGGCCCGGCCAGCAAGCGCCTCGCCCGCCGGTGGCCGCCCGCAGCCTGCCCGCGGCTCCGCCGCCGCCCAAGAAGCCGGCGCGGACGGGGATGACAGTGGAACATCCTAAATACGGGGCGGGCACCGTGGTGCGGCGCGAAGGGGAAGGCGATGATGCTAAGATCACCGTCAGCTTCCCTCGTTACGGTTTAAAGAAGCTGGTGGAAAAATACGCAGGATTGAAAAAAGGCTGATGAATACCAAAAAAATTACAGACAAAGCGGAACGGAAAAAGTTGAAGCGAGCTGCACGAAAAAAGGCAGCGCCTAAAGCCAAACGGGCCTCCGGAGTCGCGCGGGGATCGCAGAAGAGACAGATCAAGAGGGCGGCACAAGGACAACGTAAGCGCTAGTTGCGGCGCCGGCATTCGTGTCTGCGCACTGTTCCATCGATGAATCAGCTTCTCCGCACGAAGAGCATCGACGCACTCATCACCGGTTCCGAAGACCCCTCCGTGCGGCTGCGGAAGACGCTGGGCCTTTGGAGTCTGATGGCGCTGGGGATCGGTGCGGTGATCGGTTCAGGCATTTTCACCGTTACCGGCACAGCCGCGGCAGGCGAGCATTTTGTAGGCAAGTCCGTTTTCAACGCCCCGGTGCTCGACCTGCTGCTGAATGGCGGTAACGCGGCCACGCTGACGGGGCGTGCGGGCGCGGGACCAGCCATATCACTCTCCTTCGTCCTGGTGGCCATCGCTTGCGGCTTTGCGGCGCTCTGCTATGCGGAACTGGCCTCCATGATTCCCATTGCGGGGAGCGCATATACGTACGCGTACGCCACCCTCGGAGAGATTTTCGCGTGGATCATCGGGTGGGATCTGATCCTCGAGTACGCGTTCTCCAACATGAGTGTCGCGGCCGGGTTTTCCGCTTATTTCAGCGATATCCTCGAAAACCTTTTAGGCATTCACCTGCCGACCCAATTCGCGCGGCCCATCATCGTCGATGGCCAATTTACAGGAAGTTGGTTCAACGTCCCGGCTCTGTTGATCCTGTTGTTGCTCAGCTACGTGCTGGTGCGCGGAGTGCGCGAGAGTGCCGAGACCAATAACATTATCGTGGTCATCAAGATCGCCGCCATTCTGATTTTCGTGCTGGGCGCAGCCCGTGCCGTCAACACGGCGAACTGGCACCCATTCATGCCGAACGGTTATTCCGGGGTGCTGACTGGCGGAGCCATCGTGTTTTTCACTTACATCGGCTTCGATTCGGTATCGACCGCGGCCGAGGAGTGCCGCCAACCGCAGCGCGACATGCCGGCAGGCATTTTTCTAACCTTGCTCATTTGCGCGATTCTCTATGGATCGGTGTCGCTGGTGCTGACGGGAATCGCCCACTGGACAACGCTGAACAACGATGCACCGGTTGCCAATGCTCTGAAGGCACTCGGCATGAACAAGCTCCGGCTGATTGTAACGGCGGGCGCGCTACTCGGCATGGTATCTTCGCTACTCGTTTTTCAATATGGACAGGCGCGCATCTGGTTTGCCATGTCGCGCGACCGCCTGCTGCCGGGCCTATTCTCGCGCGTCCACCCGCGGTTCCAGACCCCTCACATCAGCACCTGGATCGCCGGGTTGCTGGTTGGCATTCCGGCGGGCATCTTCGATATCAGCTGGTTCGCGAATCTATCCAACATCGGGACTTTGTTCGCTTTCATTGTGGTTTCGATGGGAGTGATTGTGCTGCGAAAAAAACAGCCCTCCCGCCCGCGCGGATTTCGTGTTCCCTGGGTGCCGTTCACGCCGATTGTTTCTATCGTTTGCTGTTTGGTCCTGATGGTGAGCCTGCCACTAGAGACGTGGGTGCGTTTCTTCGCGTGGCTGGCCATTGGCCTGGTGATTTACTTCACGTTCGGAAGGCACCGCAGCACGTTGCGTGACGAATCATAGTTTTTGCCAGCCTGGGCCTTCGAATGCCGGTTCGAAACTTTCGGGGTGTAGGATCTCGGCCAAAATCTCGAGTGTCTCGACTAGCCTGGGTCCCGGCCGGTTGAAGTACTGATTACCATCGGCGAGATACACGCGTCCGCCTCGAACCGCGCGCAACCGGGACCATTCAGGCCGTTCCGTCAACCAATACATCTGCTGTTGCGTGCGCGCCAGATCAAAACCGCAGGGTGAGATCACGATCACGTCGGGGTCGGCCATCACCAGTTCGGTCCACTGGAGATATCCGGAATGCTTGCCTGGCTCACCTAACAAATTTATGCCGCCGGCCATTTCGACAAGTTGCGGCATCCAGTTCCCCACGGCCATCAGCGGCTCCTGCCATTCGATGCAGGCTACGCGCGGGCGAGCGCCAGCCCCGTGGGCCCGGTCCGATATGTTGCACATCCGCCCTTGTAGAGAGGCAACGGTGGATTCACCGTGTTCTACGATTTCGAGCGCGCCCGCTACTCGGCGGATGTCGTCCCAAACATCGGCCAATGAATTCGGCGTCAACGAGACGATTTTTGGGCTGCTGGCGAGCCGCGCAGCCACCGAACGCTCCACGTCGCGCAAGCTGACTGCGCAGACCTCGCATTGCGTCTGCGTGATGATGTGCGTTGGCTGCAGACGCTCCAGCACCTCGTCAAACACTTCGTATACCGAGAGCGCGTTGCGCACGCGGTCCTTCACTGCCCGGTCGATCTCCCGGCTGTCCGCGTGAACGTCAATGGTGGGTTTGGTGCACACCGGCAGGGCGGCCACTCCAGGCGGGAAATCGCATTCGTGCGAGCGGCCCACCTGGTTTGGCGTTTGACCGAGCGCGTGGAGGATCTCGGTGGCGCTAGAAATTAGAGAGACGATACGGGGCACAGTAGATCGGCGAATATGAAGTCGCCGTCCTCACGAAGAGTTCCGGTCTCAACGGCCATAGGCCGGCTGAACATGGGGCCGTGTGAGACGAAGGAGTGGAACTCGCCGTTTTCTCCGCATGGGTCAACGGTAGGCGGCAGATCAGCGATGAAGTTCGCGTCGAACTCACGTCCGGCGAAGGAGGGATTCAAGACCCTGCGGTCGACGCAAGCAATGCGCGCGCGCAATCCACCTGCCAGCATCTCGCGAGCAAGAGCATACGTAGGCGCGCTCCACAACGGAAAGACGGGATCGAGACCCGTTCCCGCCAGCATGCGCTCGCGATACGCACGAATATTGGTAAGAAACAGATCGCCGAAGACCATCCGTTCGATCCCCGCGTTCACGGCACGGCGGCACATCTCCGCCATCACTTCCTCATATCGGCCGTTCGGGCAGGGCCACGGCAAAGGGGCGAGCCACAAGGGAAGACCGATGGAGCGGGCTTGCTCCTCAATCAACTCGCGGCGTACGCCGTGCATGGCGACGCGATCCGACTTTTCATTGATGGTGGTGAGCAGGCCGTCGACGTGAGTGTCGGTTCCGCGAAGGCGCTGGAGCGCCCAGGCGCAGTCCTTACCGCCGCTCCAGCACAGAAGAGCGCGTTTCAAGCGGCTTGGGGCACTCGCTCCGGTGTGTAAACCGTGCGGCTCAACCACGCATGCAGGCCGAAAAGTACACCGGAGTACAGCAGGTCACTCACCAGCGTCGGAGCAAAAAATGGAAGCGCCATCGTGTAGCACTGCGCCAATCCAGCCCATGTGTGGGCGAATCCGAAGCCCACCCAGACACCAAAGTTGGACAGGAGGAAAAACTGCACGCTGCATAGTACCGCGGCCCCGCCGATGCGCAGCGGATTTTCCGATTTGCGCAGCTGCCGTCCAATCCACACGTTGATCAGAAAGCTCAGGTAAATAAAAGGCGTGGCCCGGCTGTAGCCTCCGAGCAGCGGATCCGTGATCGCCATTAAAACAATGGGCATCAGGTATGCCTGCCAACCCCGCAATCGCGCGCCGGCAAAAAGACTCATGCCGCCTACAGGCGCGAAATTCCACGGGTGCGGCACCAGCCTTGCCAGCGCGCCGGCTATCGTGAGCGCCAGCGCCAGCGGTCTTCGATTCACGTTCTCCATGCACTCTCCTCAAGATTGGCTGTCGCGCTGCCCGGAAGCCGCGCGGTTGGGTTCCCACAAAATCTCGACAACTCCTAGTGTATGACTGGCCCAGCGGCTCCATACAAACAGCGCGTCGCTCAGCCGGTTGAGATACCGGACGATGTCGCCGTCCACCGGCTCGGTATGGGCCAGGGTCACACAGACTCTCTCGGCCCGGCGGCAAACCGTGCGGCAAACGTGTAACTCGGCATTCAACCGGCAACCGCCCGGCAGAACGAACGACCGCAGCGCCGGCAAGCCTTCGTTCATTTTATCCATCTCAGCTTCAAGCTGCGTAATCTCCGCTTCGGTCACCCGCGGCTGCCGGGGATGTAAGTCGCCGGGGAGAGTGGCCAGAATCGAGCCAACATTGAACAGCTCGTGTTGTACCCGTTTCAGGATGGCATCGAGTTGAGCCAGCGCCGGATGGGCCGCCGCCATGTCCTCCACCGTGTCGCGAGCCACGCCGATCTGGGCGTTCAGCTCGTCCACCGTACCGTAAGCATCAATGCGCACGGAGTCTTTAGGGATACGCTGGCCACCCGCCAGGCTGGTATCGCCCGTGTCGCCTCCACGCGTGTAAACGCGGTTGATGGCAAGCCGGGGTTCGTCGTACTTCACGTTCTCCATTTTCGCACTCACCGGGACCGCGAGAACGTCCACTTCACTCCGCTGACATAATTCAGCAACGGCGAGGGGAAGCCAAAGGCCTCTTCGTAATGCCAGTTCAGGGCATTGCGCAGGTTTCCATATAAAGTCACACCATGCGTGATCGCGTAGTTCACGTTCAGGCCGAAATTGGCGAAACCTGGGGTATAGAACACGCCGGCAACCGGACCATAATTTGGTTCCACGTCCAGGTCCTTTCCCCGAAAATAACCCGTCACGTTCGCCGAAAGCCTGCCGCGCGAAAAGGTGGCGACCATCGTGCCCGAGTTTCGCGGCCTTCGCGCGAGCGGTTGCCCTACCACGAAATATTGGGGGGCGAGATTAGTCGAGCCATTTAGCGACAGGATTTCGGAATCCAGAAACATGTAGGTGCCCGCCGCAGAGATCCAGCGCGCCGGCCGGAAGCGCACCGCGAATTCCCCACCCTGCGCGCGTGAGTTGGCCAGATTATCGGACTTGAAGCTGCTGAGGTGCGTGAGCGAACCGCCCAGCACAACGATCAGGTCGTAGTAGCGGTTGTAGAAGTACGTAGCGTCGAGTGAAACGCGGTTGTGAAGCAGGCGCTGTTCGATCCCCGCGTCGAAGCTCGCGGTGCGCTCGGGCTTCAGATGCGGATTATCGTTACTGAATGCAAGCTCGAATCCATCTGGCGGGCGAATGCCAGTGCCGGCAGAGGTGTGCAGGCGCGTGCCTTCCCGCAGAGCGTAGGCCACTGCCAGCTTGGGATTCAGTTTCAGGATTGTGTCCGGCGGAAATTCCGGCCGCGTGACAATCGGGTCCGCGGCGATGCGGCCGGTTTGAATGATCTCTTCGCGAGCTCCCGCGTTGATGAATAGGCGGCCACCGAATTCGAAGCGGTTCTCCCAGTAGAGTCCCTGTTGATTGCGTTGGAGCGGAAAAATGCCGCCGCTCGGGTCGTTGATAAACGTATCCTTGACTTCCTCCCGCGCGAAGGCGTAACCGAATGCCATGGTGTAGTGCGAAGTCAGGCTCACCACGGTTCGCTCTTCCAGTTGCCCGCGATAGTTATTCTGGTAACTGCCGCCGAAGGAGCTGGCATAGAAACTGTCACTCCAGAAGGTGCTTGCGAACAGCTCCTGGCGCACCTGCGGTGTGACATCGATCTGGTAGTGTGCCCCATAGTCGGAAAGGTTGACGCGGCTGCGGCTGATGAGATCGATGCCGGTGAAAAGATGCTCCGGATCCGAGCCGTACGGCCCAGGCTCTCCCACGTCGCTCGCGTTGAAGTTTCCGTTTGCGGAGAAGCTTTGCCGGCCGGTGTTGCGTGTCAGCGTGAGGAGGAGATTTTTGTTGTGGTAATCGCCGTTGGCAACCGGACCGTCATCATCGAGACTAGACAGGTAAGCGCCGATTCCGAACCCGCGCACTGTGCCCGAGCCTCCCAAAGCAAAGCGCCGTTCATAGTGGCTGCCGCCCTCGGCCAGCGCCTCGAATTCCGTGCCCTCCTGGGGCGAGCGCGTGACGAAATTCACCACTCCGCTGTTGGCATATGCTCCGTAGACGGCTGACTGCGGCCCTCGAATGACTTCGACGTGATCCAGAAAGTCCGTGGGGACGTGAGCGAAGTCGACCGCTCCGCCGAACCAGTCGATCGGGACTCCATTGATTTCCACCAGATTGAAGTCATAATCGCCGCCACGAATGAACACCGATGCCTGCGCGCCACGAGCTCCGGTTGCCACCACGTTCAGGCCGGGCAGGTACCGGATCAGGTCGATCGCTTGGGCCTCGTTGCGACCGGCGATTTCTTCGCGCGGGATGATGCTAACACTCGACCCCTGCTGGCTGAGCGGGATATCCATAGTCGAGCCCGCAACGGTGACAGAATCGTTCTGCGGTGCGATAGCGAGCGTGATGACCCCCGCCTCCGCCAATGCAATGGTCTTAGTCTCAAAACCTGAAGCCGTCACTAGCAAATTCGCGCCGGCACTATCCGGCACCGACACTTGAAACGCGCCCGCGGAATCGCTGACAGCCTGGGCAATCACTCCCACACGGTTGACAGCCGCAACTTGTGCGCCCGCAATGACCGCGCCGGACGAATCGACAACCTTACCTTGCACTGTTTCTGCTTGCACCACGGGTACCGCGCACAGCACAATAACCCAATGGAATAGGAGTGGACGTGTCATAGTCTGGCAGCCCTCCGCTGCCGGATGTCCGTCCTGCAATTGGTTCAGTGTGTGGTCCGGCAGTGGGCCGGATTCAAGCTGAATCCCTACGGTCGGTCTCCTGACTCGCGCTTCATCGGGCCGGCCGGCCTTCCCATTCCCTGAGGAACAGTGGCTTTTGTTGACCGGTCCTCCGCGCTCACAGTGGCGGGGCCGTGCTGGATTTTCACCAGCTTCCCATACTTCTCACCGAGGGCTTCCAGGACTTTTCGAGCATATCACAGACATGCCTGTGGTATCCTAAAAAGACTTGCAAAACTCTTTAAGGACAGGCACCTAAGCAGAATGGCAAATCATTATTCCGCTTTGAAGCGGGTTCGGCAGACCGAGAGACGTACGGAATTCAACCGGCGCAGCAAGACACGCCTGCGCCACCATATCCGCGCCATGCGGCAGCTCATTACGGACAAGAATTCGTCGGGCGCGCTCGCGCTACTGCCGAAGACGTTCTCCATTATCGACCGGTCGGCCAAGCTCGGCGTCATCAAGAAGAACACCGCCGCGCGGTACAAGTCCACGTTGCACCTGCGCATCAAGTCACTGGCTAGTTAGTCAGCTCTAGAACAAATCGTTCCATCACAATGCGGTCGTCGGGACGGGCACTGCGAAGGTCGCGGTCCGCCGCGAAGATCAGCTTCAGACCTCGCTCCAGCTGTGCCTTCGAAAACTTAGATACCGTCTGGCCGATCTGCTCGGCTCGCGAACTCCACATGGGAACACCGGCTCGGGAGAAGTGCCCCTGAATCTGCTGAGAGCTGCGCAACCCGCTTTCTTTCGATACCAGCGCCAGACGGAATTGAGTCGACAGGAACGCGAGAGCGAGAGGTAAATATTCGCCCTCGCGGCACAACGTGTCCAACAGCGCCAGCCCCCTGGCCCGATCGCGTCGTCCCAGTGCATTCACCAGAGCAAAGATCGTAGTAGACCGGGCATCGGGTACCAGCGCCGAGATGTCATCGATCGAAATGGATCGGCCACCGGCGCTGAAGAGCGAGAGCTTCTCAATTTCCATCGCAATGCGCGCCACATCGCCGCCCAGCGCCTCAACCAGTAGATCCAGCGCTGCGGGATCGATTGAAATTGCGGCTTGCCGGGCCAGCGCGCGCGCCTCACTGCCGGCTTCTTCCATGGAAAGCCGCTGCAGTTCTACAGTTTCAGAAATCGAGGAATAGAAGCGGCGCACGCGCTCCAGTTTCTTTTTATCTTCCCCTTCGAATTGATAGCGCGTTGCCTCAAACAACAGAACCACGCCGGGCGAAGGATCTTTCATGTATTCATACAGCTCCGTTGCGTTGTTGGCGCCAGAGCTGGAGGCGTCGTCCTCTTCTTCGGATTTTCCGCGGGGCAATGCGGCTTCAGCGTTGGAGATTTGAATCACGCGCTGGGCGACAAAAAGAGAAAGGGACCGGGCGTCGTCCACCACCTGGGCAAGAGAACTCTCATTCAGGTCGTGTTGCGTAAGCCCACTCTCGCGGCCTTCCGGACCCAGCACACCATCCAACAGCGCTTCGCGCGAGCGCCGGGCGTGGTAGGACTCCGCGCCCAGGAACAGGTAAGCAGGCGCAAGTTCATTTCTTTTGACGCGCGCCAGAAATTGTGCGGGTGTCATTAGAAATTCGCCAGGACTGCGCTGACAACGGTCCGCGCCACATCGCGGCTCAAACGGTCCATGGCGTTATCGCTCTCGTCGAAGTAGGTCGCCGGGTCGACGCTGATTTCGTAAGTCTGACGAAACTCCATGTGGGGCCTATCGAACAACACCTTGTTCGTCGTCCGATCGCGAAGCGAGAGGGCTAAATAAACGATCACTTGCACGCCGGCGGCACGGCCGGTTTGAGGGTCGAAAGTCGTGGGATACGCAAAAAAATTGACCACCGAACCCGAAAGAACCGCATCGGCGTTCTCCGGCTCCGCGACGATCCTATAGTGCGTCCGCGAAATGAATTCGCGAGCGACGGCGGAGGTGACAAGCTCGGCGATCTTGTAGCGAGGTGTATTGTTCTTGAACGCAGGAACAGCGATCGTCTTGACATCTTTGGGAAGAACGTTGGTGGTGCCGGCAACATGGTAGCCGCACGAGACGAACATGAGAGCCAGGACACACGGCAAAGGAAAGTGCGGCATCCTCATAACAGTTGTTGCGCCACGGAAACGGCGTTCTCGGCTTGCAACCGGAGGTTGTCGGTCACAATCCACAGCCAGGCGGCTTTTGGATTGTTGCGATCGAGAGCCACGCCACCAGCAGCTAGCCCAGGCTGGCCCGCTATGCCGACCACGTCGGGCGGCTCAGTGTCGCCCGCTCGAACATCCACGCCGTCTCCTTCGAGCGCCTGCTCGATGATCGCGACGCCGGGGTTGGATTCGAATTCGACCCAGAGCGAGATGCTATATCCGTGAAATACCGGCGCCTGGATGAGCCGCAGCGACGGAATGGGGGCATGTCCGGAGTGCGACAGCAGGGTCGCGAGGTGCCGCTCGATACGTAATTCGGAATCCTCGAGCGCCATGGGTGCATCGTCACCATACTTGGCCAGCAGATTGAAGGCGAGTTGCGCATCGAAGACTTCCTTTGGCTGGCCTTTGAACGACAACAGGCCGACAGTCTGCTGCTGCAGCTCCTGGACGCCTGTCGAGCCCCGTTCACTGGCGGGCTCGAAAACATGCGCCAGGGCACGTACGATTTTGTGCTCTCCGTGAAGCCGGTTTAGGACCAGCGTAATGGCGATAGCGGCGCTGTTGGCGATCACGTGGATGGAATCGTCCGGAACCTCGTACCCCGCAGGCTCGACCATGGGTGCGCGCAGGCGTGCTTGCGGCTCGTCTTCCAGGGCGTGAGTAAGGTCGATCAGCGGCGTGCCTGCCGCCAGTTCACGCGCTTTTTGATTCACGTCCGGTGGACCGGCCAGGAAAATCACACCCGCAGAGTCCAGATTTTCCTTTTCCAGTGCCACCAGAAATGCCGGTTCGCCGCCTTGCTCGGTCAGCTTGCCGGCCTCCTCGTCTAGCGCCGCGATGAGTTTGAGATTTTGTCCCAGCGAGTTGGAGGAGAGCAGGTCACGAATCTCACGTCCCATCAGAGACTCGCTGCCCACCAGTGCAAGCGTTTCGGTCCTAGCCAACCTGATGCTCCGGCTGTTCTGGACGCGCGGGGCGCAGGTACCGCCTGACGATTCCCGCAATGCGAATGACCATGCCGCTGGCGACGTAGCAGGAGGCGCACGCCAGGAGCACCGGCTGTGAATAGTTCCAGATGAGATAGATAAGACCGCCAACCAAAATGATCGTCAGAGGGGATCGCGGCCGCAATAAGTTCAGATCCTTGAAGCTGTAATATCGCCAGGTACTGACCATCAGGAAAGAGACGAACGACAGCAACGCCAGCCAAGCGGCGGTCCACGGCCAGTATGTGATCGGCACGGAGTCCGCCGCGTACACCACGGAAGCAACCATTCCCGCAGCCGCGGGGATGGGCAACCCGACGAAGTATTTTCTGTTCGGTCGGCCTGGATTCTTGGGGATGGGATTCTTCTGGACATTGAACCGCGCCAACCGCGCGGAGCCGCACAGCAAGAACATGAATGCAATAAAGCTCCCTATCCCGAGGATATGGCGGTGCAGCCCCGCTCCTAAGCCAGGATCGGTAAACTGCACGCCCCAAATATATGCCAGGACGGCGGGCGCGATGCCGAAGCTGATTACGTCGGCGAGCGAATCCATCTCACGGCCGAAATCGCTAGTCGTATTCGTGACGCGCGCAATGCGGCCATCCAGACCATCCAGCAGAAACGCCAACCCGATGGTTTTGGCGGCAATATCAAAGTGATGCTCCGCTCCGGCAGTGCCATCACGCGCGATCATAGCCCCCTGAATGGACTGCATTACCGACACAAAGCCCAGAAATATATTGCCTGCAGTGAAAAGGGTGGGCAGCGCGTAGGCCGCGCGGTGCGGACGGTGCTCGGGCGAGCGGGGATCGACCAGCCGTTCTCTGAGATTCATCCCCGGCATGCCACAGGCTCCAAGGTGCCGACCTGCGTCGAGAGATCGCCGGTGCGTTCTGCATCGTTGCGCCGCGCCAGCACAGTCGAGCCGGCCACCACACGCATCCCCTCATGCACCAGCAAGTCCCATTCAGGACCAAAGACCACGTCGACACGCGAGCCAAACTTGATCAGCCCGATGCGCTCTCCGGTCAACACTTTGTCGCCGGGTTTCTTGTTGCAGACGATCCTCCGCGCAATCAGGCCGGCGATTTGCTTAAACGCCACTCGAGTGCCATTGCCTTCCACTTCCACCGTATTCTGCTCGTTGGCAATGGAAGCCAATTCCTTACTCGCAACCAGGAACCGGCCTTTCTGATACTGCACCCGTGTGATGGTGCCACCGATGGGCGTGCGATTTACATGAACGTCGAAGATGTTCAGAAAAATACTCACGCGCTGGCCGGAAACACCCTCCGGGCGCACGGCAACGACCTTGCCGTCAGCCGGCGCAACAGCCACCGGACCTCCGGGAATCTGGCGTTCCGGATCGCGAAAAAAATACAGGAAGAATGCCGCCAGAATAAACAGCGGCAACCCAAACCATGGCTGGCTCAGGTACGACACCAAGGCTCCAGTGGTGGCGAGTGCGGCGCCGTAATAGAGACCATCCCGAACCATATCGCGTCAGACCCAATTTCATTTTCGCATGTCTGCGCGAAGTTACGCCGTCCGGTCATGAGGAGTGCGGGCTATTTAGGATGCGCGCCGCCGGGCCCGATTTGTGCCGTGACTTTGGCCAGTTCCTTCCGTAAAAGCGGATTCTCGGGGTATTCCGAAGTTAGACTCGCCAGGAGGTTCTGCGTCTGCTGTGGTTGCTTCTCCCGCAGGTAAACCATAGCCAACAGAATTTTGGCAAAGGGACGAAGGTAATGCCCCGACCGCGCCACCAGCTGCAAATTTTGAATACCCGTGTCCTTGCTGCCATTCACGCCATCGAAGTGCACGAACCAGCGGAGGTAAAAAGGCAGGCTGCCGATCAAATACTCGTTCAGGCCGGTAGTCAGATAGGCGTCGTAGAACTGCGGATTGATCTTCAGCAGCTGCTGCGCGTAATTGTTCGCGCGCCGCGCGGAACTGAGGCTGCTCACCTGGCGCTTCTCCACCAGGGCCGTGTAATCCATGGTCACGCCTAGGGTGACGGCCATGGCGAACAAAGAATTTTGGTCGTTGGGATTCGACTGCAGGATTTTTGCCGCGCGCGTCTGCGAGTCTTCGATAGTCCGAAACAGACTTTGTTTAACGTCCGCGTCCGGGGCGAGCTTCTTCTTCTCTATGATGCGCTTATCATCGGCGAAGAATTCGCTTTCCAGAATCCCGAGGCGGTAGAGTTCCGAAAACAGGTAAGCGCTAGCGCGCACCGCGTAGCCCAAAGGATCGGAGGGTTGCGCGGAGATATAGCGATCCAGGAGCTCATGGGCGCCGCGGAAATCGGTGTTGTACATTCGCACGAACGCTTGATCGATTTCCGGCGCCGGGCGTTCGCCTACCAGGGGCGAGGCCATCGTTGGGAGGACTGTAAGGATAGGCACCAGCAACCAGCGCGCGAACCGCCGAGAAGACCATCGCGGCCGCAGCGTTAGTACCGCTTCCTTCGGTCGCGGCTCAGTAATAAGCGGTTGCGTCATGTTAACGAACTCACGGCAACGGGCCACTAGCTGAACACCCGATCAAAGAATTCTCTGGTACGCTCACGAATCTGCGCCAGCTTAGCGTCAAGGCCCCGGTCATGCAGACGATCAGGCGTCCAGCGGTAGACAAGCTCAGTCAGAACGCGAACCTGCTCGGGAGCCGCGGGCAGACTGCCCTCGGCGTGGCCTGCCGCGATGCGCAAGCCGTGATCGATGGCACGATAGAGCGTGGCTGCGTCACGGAGAAACTCGGCGTCGTCCCTATCGAGATGACCCATCTTCTCAATGACGTCAATACGTTCCGGGGTATTCAGCACTTTAAAGAAGATGCCCGCTCCTTTCAGGCGTAGATACATGAGCGCAAAGTCGATGTCATAATACCCGCCGCGGCCGGCCTTCAGCGGATTGCGGGAACCCTGCTCCTTCTCTAGACGTGCGCGCATCTGCGCAAGTTCCTTGCGGGAACGGCCGCTTTGCCCGTATCGGCGCCAGTCCACATCTTGTAAATCGTGCAGGAAATCGGTAGCGCGAGCCACATTTCCAGCCACGGCGCGTGATTTCATGTAAGCGATGCCCTCCCATGCTTCCGCGCGGTGTGCAAAATAATCCTTATAAACTGACTCGGCCTGGACCAAAGCGCCTTCCCGTCCGTTGGGCCGGAGCCGCGTATCCACGGTGAAAATGACGCCCTGGCCGGTATAGGCGCTGATGGCATGGATCATGCGCTCCGCCACCCCGGTCCAAAACAGCTGTTCGGAGGTATCGGTGTCCGGCAAAACAAAAACCAGGTCGGCATCGGAGGCGAGGTCAAATTCGCGCATCCCCAACCGGCCCAGCGCTATCACCAGCATTTGATCTTCTGGTGTGTACCCGGCGCTGGCGGGAGGGCTGGAGCCTTTCGTCTCCATGAGGGCGATGCGATAGGCCGCGGCGATCACAGCGTCAGCCAGGTCGGAGGTGTGGTTGAGCGTAGTGAAAATCGGGCGCCTCAGGAACACGCTCTGGCACTGGATGCGCAGCATATGCCGCAAATAGAAGCGGCGCACGCCATCGGCATCCCCGGGTGATTCCGCATCCAGTTGAAATTCCGCTTCCTCGCAAGCGCGCGCTACTTCGTCGAGCAGTTCCGTATGCCGGATGATCTGATCGGCGAAGTACGGGCTATGCTCGAACATATCGATGGAGCAGCCGGCAAGGCGCGCATCCGACTCGAGCTGTGTAAGCCATTCGGGGTGGGCAATTACTTTTTCCAGAAAATACTCGAAGCGATCGTGCTCGCGACGCACCGGGGCCTGACTTAACATCTCCGCCAGCCGCGGCGCCTTCTGATCCAGCAGACGAATCAAGTTAGTGGAAGCAACGGGCCGCTGCTCAAGAACGGACGGAAGATCGGCGCCTACGGAAGACGGCTCGGCTGGGACCGGCGAATAGTAGATGGGCTTGTGCGCGCGAATCAGGCGGTCGTACAGCTCCTGCACCTCTTCGAGGTGAGCGTCGAGTTCCCGCTCGAGGCTATCGGCGGTGAGCAAAGCGGCAGAGGGACCAACGGGCATGCGCCGCGCCAGCGCCTCCAACCCTTCCGTATCCTCGGGCAGCGTGTGAGTCTGCCGGTCCTCATCAAACTGCAGCCTGTGCTCGATATTCCTCAGGAACTGATAGGCCGAAGCCAAGCGGGCGTACTCCGGCCCTGAAAGCAAAGACTTGTCCCGGAGCCGGAACAAAGCGACCTGCGTGCCGCCATGCCGAACCCAAGGCTCGCGCCCCCCGTGCAGACGCTGCATGCATTGCACCAGAAACTCGATATCCCGAATGCCGCCGCGCGCCAGTTTGATGTCCAACCCGGCACCGGCACGCCGCGAGGCCAGCTTTTCATGGATTCGTTCGCGCGTTTCCGAGACCGCCTCCACCGCGCGGAAATCGAGTGTAGTTGAGTAAATCAATGGCTCGACATATTCCAACAACATCCGTCCGGGCTCGTCCTCGCCTGCAGAGACGCGGGCTTTGATCAGCATTTGCAGCTCCCAATCCCGGCTGCGATGCTTGTAATAGGATCGGGCGCCTTCGAGCGAAATGGTTACCTCCCCTAAACGCCCGTCTGGCCGCAGCCGGAGATCGACGCGGTAGCACTGGCCTTCGGCCGTGTAACTGGAGAGAAGCTCGGTACAGCGGTTGGCAACCTTCTTGAAGAACTCCTTGTTGGTGATCGGCTCGGCGCCGTCGGTCTCGCCGTTCGCTGCGTAGATGAACATTAAATCGATGTCGGAGCTGTAGTTCAGCTCCAGGCCGCCCAATTTTCCGAGCGAGATTATAGTGACACCGCATGGGCTTCCGTCGGCCAGCCGCGGCACGCCGTGGCGAGCGGTCAGCTCCTCGCGGATGCGGTGGTAGGTGAGATCAAGAATCGCATCCGCAAGGTTCGAAATCTCCTCCGTGACGTCAGACAAGGATGCTTGCCCCAGCACATCGCGCAACATGATACGTAGCAGCTGCTGGCGGCGGAAGCGCGCAAGATCGAGTGGCGCAGGAACGCCGTCTCGCGCTACGAGCGCGCGAAGCCGCTGCCCATATTCATCGGCGGGAAGCACGCGGTGCAGATCACCGGAAATAGTCAATTGCAGCAGCCACTCCGGATGATGGACTACCGCCTCCGAAAGAAACTTGCTGTAGGAAAAGACCGTGATCAGGTAACCGAGCGCGGCGGACGAATTGGCGATGCGATCAAAACCGGCGGGATTTTCGCTGCGCAGGCGTTCCAGATAATGCGCCGCCTGGTCGGGATCGGGAATGGAAGCCAGCAATACCTGGATGCGGGTAAATACGGCCTCAGGAAGACCGTCCGCCAGTCGCGCCATCTGATCGCGGGCTCGGCTGGGATTCTGAAACTCGATCTCTTCGAGGAGACGCGGCATGCCTTGGGACCCAAGCGGCCTCAGGCCAACTCGGACTCAAGCGTGATTATATCGTTAGCGCGGATCACCCCGGTACGTATAACCGATGCATAAAAGCCGCTCATAGCCCAGCGTGGCGAAGAGACGTCGCCGGCTTTCACCCGGGCGTCATAAACTTCCGCCTGGATGGATGCCCCGTAGACATTCTGCTGCGAGCACGGGGCTCGCACTTTGGTCAGCTCAATCACTCCCGAGCCAACCCGGAACTGTTGTCCGGCGCGCAGCAGGCGCCGGTCGAGTCCGCGCGTAGTGAGATTTTCGCCCATGGCGCCGTAATAAATTGGGTAACCGCACGCGGTCAGCTCATCAATGGCTTCGGCGGTCATGAGCAACACGGATTGCGCTGGGCTGCCGTGGACTTCGGGATGTGCGTGGCGTCGCCCTCAATGCCCAACGGAGTGAGTCTAGCCCAAGTTCGTCACTGAACCAGGGATTGCAGCGATTTTCGGGGCGCGGCACGGGGCAAGTGATTGAACGGCTTGGGCCGCTTTTTCAAAAGCCGATGTAGTGCAGACCAACCCTCTTGAAGGCCGCCACGGTCCATGACAACATCGGGCAGGAATGTTTTTGCGCGCGCATCGACGAAGCAAGGACGGCAAGCAACACAGCTACTGGTCATTGGTGGAAACGCTGCGCACGCCGGATGGGCCGCGGCAGCGGAGGCTGTGCTACCTGGGGGAACTGAACGACTCCGCGCACTCGCGGTGGCTGAAGACCATCGAAGTCTTCAACGCCGAAGGCGAGAGCACGCAGTTGAAGCTGTTCCCTTCGGAAGTAGAGCCGCCGGAAAACGATCCAGATGTGGCGCGGGTGTTGGTAAAGAAAGTGCGGCTGGAGAGAACGCGACAGTTGGGACCGTGCTATCTGGGTTGGGAACTATGGCGACGGCTGAAGCTGGATGAGTTTTTCCAGGGCGTAATGGACACCGATGGAGCCGATGTGGCCTGGTCGCGCGTAGCGGCGATTTTGGGAATCAACCGGCTGTGCGCGCCGGGCAGCGAGTTGGCGCTGGAACAGCAGTGGTATCCGGGCACGTCGCTGGGCGACATCTTGCACATCGAAGAAGGCAAGATCAACGATACGCGGCTCTACCGATGCCTGGATCGGATTCTGCCGCAGAAGACAAAACTGGAACAGCATCTGAAACAACGCTACGGCGAGCTATTTGGCGCCGAATTCGATGTGATGCTGTACGACCTGACGAGCACCTATGTGGAGGGTGCAGCCGAAGCCAATCCCATGATGAGGCGCGGCTATTCGCGGGATCATCGTCCGGATTGCCAGCAACTGGTGTTGGCGTTGATCGTGAATCCGGAGGGGTTCCCGTGCAGCTACGAAGTCTTCAACGGGAACCGCGCGGACGTGACGACGTTGGAAGTGATCCTGCGCATGGTGGAGCGCAAGTATGGAAAGGCGCGGAGGATCTGGGTGATGGATCGCGGCATCGTTAGCGAAGCGAATCTGGCGGCGATCCGGAAGCGGGACGGCCAGTATCTGGTGGGCACGCCGCGGAGCAAGATGAAGGAGTTCGAGGCGCATCTGAAACAGGAAGCCAACTGGGAGCAGGTGCGCGACGAGGTACAGGTGAAACTGATCTCGATTCCGGGAGGACAGGAGACGTTCATCTTGTGCAAGACGGAAGGACGGCAACGAAAGGAGCATGCGATCCGCAACCGGTTCGCGAGGCGGATGGAGGCAGCATTGGACAGCTTGCAGAAGCAGGTGAAGGCGGGCCGGCTGAAAAACCGGGACAAGATGCATGTGCGGATCGGCCGGATTCTAGCTTCGCATCCCCAGGTCGCGGATTTATACCAAGTCGCGGTGAAGGAAGCGAGCGGACAACTGAGCATCGAATGGTCGGCGAAGGACGGCCAGCGGCAGTGGCGGGAGATACGCGAGGGCGCGTATCTGTTGCGGACGAATCTGACGGCAACGACAGCCTCAGAACTGTGGGCCAAATACATGCAGTTGACCGAAGTCGAGGCTGCGTTTCGGGCGTTGAAGAGCGAGTTGTCGATCCGGCCGTTGTTTCATCAACTCAACTGAAGCGGCGCGTCAAGGCGCACGTGATGGTGGGGTTTCTGGGCTACGCCTTGTGGGTCACGCTGAAGCACCTGCTGCGGCGCAAGCAGTCGCAGTGGTCGGCCACGCGGGCGCTGGCAGAACTGGCAACGCTGCAAAGCGCGGATATCGTTCTGCCCACGACCGACGGCCGCGAGATTCGCCTGCGGCGCATCACCGAGCCGACTGCCGGGCAGCAGCAGCTCTTGCACCAACTCGGAATCGATCTGCCCGATCAGCTTCAGATCAATCAGCAATGTAGTGCAGACTTCGCGGTAGCCTGAACAGATTCTTAAGAACTTACCTGCTTTTTGGGGTGTTCACTGACGAACTTGGGCTAGCTTCGGAAACGGGGCGTTTCGGAATTCCGCCCCGCGAGATGCTGATCTGGACGATCGTGCCAGTCAAGAAAGGAATCTAGTCCATCAGATGTCGTAATACAGCGCAAACTCGTAGGGATGGGGCCGCAGCCGGATGGCATCCGCCTCGTTCTTGCGCTTGTAATCGATAAAGGTTTCGATCAGCTCTTCGGTGAAAACGTCGCCTTTCGTAAGAAAGGCATGATCGTCTTCCAGGCAACTGAGCGCTTCTTCGAGCGACGCTGGCATGGAAGGAACGCTCTTCATCTCCTCCGGTGACAGGTCGTAAATGTCCTTATCGAGCGGTTCGCCCGGCTGAATTTTATTCAGCACGCCATCGAGGCCCGCCATGAGCATAGCTGAAAATGCCAGGTACGGGTTGGCTGCCGGATCGGGTGGGCGGAATTCAACGCGCTTGGCCTTCGGGCTCGCAGAGTACATGGGAATGCGGCACGCCGCCGATCGGTTACGCCGCGAGTACGCCAGGTTGACCGGTGCTTCGTAGCCCGGCACCAGCCGTTTGTAGCTGTTCGTGGTGGGGGCGATGATGGCCGAAAGCGCCCGCGCGTGCTTCAGTAAGCCGCCGATGTACCCCAGCGCCATCTGGCTGAGACCCGCGTACCCATCCCCCGCAAAGAGCGGTTTGCCGCCCTTCCATATGCTCTGATGAGTGTGCATGCCGCTGCCATTATCGGCGAACAACGGTTTCGGCATGAAAGTTACGGTCTTGCCGTACTGGTTGGCCGTGTTCCGAATGATGTACTTGTACAGCATCATGTTGTCGGCCGACTTCACCAGGGTATCGAAGCGCTGGTCGATTTCGCACTGGCCGCCAGTGGCCACTTCGTGATGGTGACACTCGATATGCAGGCCGCACTTTTCCATGGTCTGCACCATCTCGCTGCGCAGATCCTGATAATGGTCGGTCGGCGGAACCGGAAAGTAGCCTTCCTTGTAGCGCGGCCGGTAGCCCAGGTTGTCCTTCTCGCGGCCCGAGTTCCAGCGGCCCTCTTCAGCATCGATGAAATAGAACCCCGAGTGCTGGTTCTGATCGAAACGTATATTGTCAAAAATAAAGAACTCGGCTTCTGCCCCGAAATACGCAGTGTCGCCCACGCCGCTGTTCTTCAGATACAGTTCGGCCTTCTTGGCGATCCAGCGCGGGTCGCGTTCGTAATGTTGCTTGGTAATGGGGTCGATCACGTCGCCGTACATCACCAGCGTTGGTGTTTCGGCAAACGGGTCCATGAACGCCGTGTCCGGATCGGGGATCAGCAACATATCGCTCTCATGGATCGCGGCCCAGCCGCGGATGCTCGATCCATCCATCCCAAACCCGTCTTCGAAGGAGCCCAGACCTAGCTCGCTCATGGGATAGGAAACATGATGCTGCAAGCTTGGAATATCGGTAAATCGAAGATCCAGCTGCCGGGCTTCATTCTTTTGGGCAAAATCCAAGACTTCTTGCGGACTCATCCAACCTCCATATGGTGGGTTTCGTACAAGTAGGGGTAACTCGAATTTTACACAGTACCGCTTGGCGCGGAGCGAGTCAACCACGGAATCGCTGATTGCGCCGATAAAAAAAGTTGATAGGATACTTACCAGTCCGCGACCGAGCCATCGCGATGGAAGTAGGGCATGGTCACTTCGGGAGCAAAGGGATGCTTGGCCGCTTCCTTCTCGTGGATCTCGATGCCTAAACCCGGCAACGAAGGCGCGCGCGCGAGGCCGCCTTCCATGGCGATGGGTTCCCTCACAATATCGTTGCGCCATGGGACATCGTTGCGGACCACCTCCTGGATCAGGTAATTCGGCGTAGCAAAGCCCACGTGGAGCGAAGCGGCCGTGCCCACTGGCCCCGTGGGGTTGTGGCACGCCACCGAAACCATATAAGTTTCGGCCATTGCGGCGATGCGTCGGGCTTCGCTGATGCCACCGCAGTGGGAAACATCGGGCTGAACGACGGCGCAAGCGCGTTTCTCTAGCAACTCGCGGAATTGCCAGCGCCCGGCGAGGCGCTCGCCAGTGGCAATGGGAAACGGCAGGGCGCGGGCCACATCTGCAAGACCGTCCACGTGCTCGTGCCAGCACGGCTCTTCGTACCAATACACGTTGTAGTCGGTGAGCAGACGGCCAAACTGGATGGCAGCCGCGGGCGTGCAGCGCGCGTGAAGATCCAGCATGATGTCCATGCCGTCTCCCCCGGCTTTGCGCATGGCCTCTACGCAGCGCGCTGCGTGCTTGAGGGTCCCGGCGCTTTCAATCAGTTCAGAAACCGGAATGGGCATGGCTTTCACTGCGGTAAAACCGGCGGCGATGCTGTACTCCATGCGGGCGCCGAACTCTTCTGGATCGAGGGTCTTGTACATGCCCTCCAGACTCCCGCCGCCCAGGTGGTCATAGAAACGAAGCGTGTCGCGCACCGGGCCGCCCAGCAACTCGCAGACCGGCTTTCTCAGTTCTTTGCCTTTGATATCCCAGAGCGCCTGGTCGATTCCGCTTATGGCCGTCATGTCGGTAATACCGCCGCGCCAGAAGTACTGCCGGTGCATGATCTGCCAGAGGTGCTCGATCCGCCGCGGATCCTGCCCGATGACCAGAACGGAAACGTCTTCGATGGCGCTTACCACGCTTTTGGTTTTCCATTCCAGCGTGGCTTCGCCCCAGCCGATGAGGCCCGGCTGGTCTGTCTCGACCTTCACAAAGATCCAGTTGCGCATGCGCGCGTTCACGACGACGGTCGAGATCTTTGTAATCTTCATGGGCGGCCTTGTGATGCTAACATGCGCGGCTCCCGTCACGAAACGCCTTAGGAAAACGCCTTAGGACTGCCCCACGGCTTTGCATGACAAAGTACCTTGTAATCCCCCCGTGCCCGTCGTATAATGGCAGGGAATGGGCTCGGTTCCTGCCCGCACAAAATCGCACGAACCCGTGGCGCTGCACGCGCACGCCATGGACAATCTCCGCTTCATTCGGGAAACCATGGAGCGCGCCGGATCGTTCACGGCGGTTCCGGGAGTGGGCGGGATGCTGATGGGTATTAGCGCGCTCGGGGCGGCCTTGCTGGCTGCACGTCAAACAACATTGGAGAGATGGCTGGCAGTTTGGCTGGCTGAGGCGATTTTCGCGGTTCTGATTGGCGTGGTTGCCGCAGCCCGGAAAGGACGCGCGGTGAAAGCGCCGCTGCTGTCAGGGCCCGGGCGAAAGTTCGCACTCGGCCTGGCGCCCTCCATCTTTGTAGCGGCGCTGCTAACCGGTGTACTGTACCGGGCCGGCCTGTACGCGGTGATCCCCGGCATCTGGCTGCTGCTTTATGGAACAGGGATCCTTTCGGCCGGCGCCTTTTCCGTGCCGGTGGTACCGGTTATGGGAGTCTGCTTCGTGGCTCTCGGCGCTATCGCTGTTTTCTGCCCGCTCGAATGGTCGCACTGGTTCCTGGCGGCCGGATTCGGCGGATTGCATCTTCTTTTTGGCGCGCGGATTGCAGCGCGGTATGGAGGCTGAGCAGATGGCCAAGCAAAACGCACTACGACAGGAACGCCGGTCTCCCGCCCAGTCCATCGCTGAAGTGGCGCCGGCAAAGCTCGACCGGCTGATTCACGAACGCCTCCGGCTGGGTATTCTGAGCGCGCTCGCCGCTAACGAATCCCTCACCTTCATCGAATTGAAGAAGCTTCTGAAAACCACCGACGGTAATCTGAGCGTCCACGCCCGAAAACTGGAGGACGCGCACTACATCACTTGCACCAAATCGTTCGAAGGGCGGCTGCCCAAAACGGAATACCGCCTGACAGCGGCTGGGCGGCGCGCGCTCGAGCGCTATCTGGATCATATGGAGGCGCTGATTCAAGCCATGCGTGAGCGTTAAAAAAATTTGCCCCTATACTTTACTATGAAAAGTACTTCTTTTAGTAAACTACACGTAGCGATCATCATGGACGGCAATGGCCGTTGGGCCACCGCACGCGGTCTGCCGCGCCTGGCGGGACACCAGGCGGGCGCCGATGCCGTCCGCCGCACCGTCCAGGCCGCTGCCGAGCTCGGCGTTCCAAACCTGACGCTGTACGCCTTCTCCTCCGACAATTGGAAACGGCCCCCAGCCGAAGTCCAGGGCCTGATGCAACTGTTCCGCGCCTATCTGATCGCTGAAATGCCAAAGTGTGTCGAGGCCGGGATTCGTGTTGAAATCATCGGCCGGCGGGACCGTCTGGATCTGGCTCTGGCCGGGGCGGTTGCCGAGATCGAGTATGCGACCAGCGGCGGTGAGAAGGTCCATCTACGCATCGCCGTGGATTATTCGGCCCGCGAATCGATTCTGCGAGCCGCGTCGCGGTGCCAGTCCGCGCCGTCACGGGAGGATTTTTCACGCTGGCTGGATGGAGTGCCGGACGTCGACCTGCTCATCCGCACAGGAGGCGAGCAACGCTTGAGCGACTTCCTGCTGTGGGAGACCGCATACGCCGAACTCGTCTTCACTCCACGCATGTGGCCGGAGTTCACACGGGAAGACCTGGAACGGGCGCTGGACGAATTCGCTAGCCGCGAGCGCCGCTTCGGCGGGTTGCCCGCAACAAAGGCGGTAGTGCCGGCAAGCGTGGTGTAGGATGAATTCGTCGGGATGCAAACACGTGGACGGTTCATCACCTTCGAGGGAATCGATGGCAGCGGGAAGACCACGCAGATGCGCATGCTGACAGAACGCCTGCGACGCGAAGGGCGTGAGGTCATCGAGGCCGTTGAGCCCGGTGGAAGCGCCGTCGGCGCACAAATCCGCCGCATCCTTCTCGATTCGTCGAATCAGGACCTGCGCCCGACCACGGAGTTGCTGCTCTATTTCGCCAGCCGCGCCCAAAACGTCGAACAGTGCATTCTTCCCGCGCTCTCAGCAGGCAAGATCGTACTCTGCGACCGTTTCACCGATTCGACTCTGGCCTACCAGGGCTCCGCGAGAGGCCTCGGTGAGGACACCGTCCTGACGCTGGATCGGATCGCCTGCCACGGCTTGAGCCCCGATCTCACGCTGCTGGTGGACCTGGATCTGGAGACCGGTCTGGCTCGGACGCAAGCGCGAAACGCGGGCACAACCGCATCCGAAACCCGCATGGACGACCAGTCCATCGAGTTTCACCGCAAGGTGCGCACGGCATATTTCGATCTCGCCAAGAAGTACGCCGGCCGCTTTCGCGTGATCGATGGGCGCGGAACGCCGGAATCTGTTGCTGCGCGAGTCTGGGAGAGCGTCGCTGCCTATGTTTGAAAACTTCTGGGGCCACGACCACGTCACGCACGCCCTTGAGCGCATGGTCGAACACGATCGCATTGCGCAGACTCTGCTCTTCGCGGGTCCCGAGGGCGTTGGCAAGGCGACTCTGGCGCGACGCTTTGCCGGCAGACTGCTTGGCGACCCATCCAAGATCGAGCAGGATGACCTTAGCCTTTCTCACAACCTTGAAATCATTGCCGGCCGCGAGCGATGGCCGGCGGACAAACGCAATCAAGACCCGCTGCTTTTTGCCTCGCATCCGGATTTTGTGACGTTCGCGCCGGATGGCCCGCTGCGACAGATTTCCATCGAGCAGATGAGGCTTCTGAAAGAGCGCGCGCCCTTCAAACCGCTTAAGGGCAGGCACCGTATTTTCCTGATCGATCACCTCGACCGCGCGGGCGAACAAGCCGCGAACTCCTTGCTCAAAACGCTGGAAGAGCCGCCGGAACACCTGATTCTCATCGTGACTGCGGAGAACGCTTACGATCTGCTGCCGACCATCCGGTCGCGCGCCGTGCCATTCTGGCTGGCGCCGCTTTCGAATGACGAAATGACGCAGTTTGCCGCCGCGCGGGCGCTCGATCACGAAGCGCGCCGGATCTCGCTGGCAGCAGGCAGTCCGGGCGTGGCTGTCTCGCTCGATCTCGAGGTCTACGACCGGCGCAGGGCGGCAATGCTGGTTTTGCTTGAAGTTGCGGCCGGCGCGTCGCCATTCGGGGCCTGGATTCCCTGCTCCGAGACCATCGCCCGGAGCAAGAACGAGAAGCTGGAGTTGTATCTGAAAGTGCTGTACGACCTGTTGCGCGATCTACTGATTCTCCAGCAGGGCGTGGGTGCCGTCCGCAACGAAGACGTCCGGCAAGAGCTCGATACGCTAGCCCGAAAACTCTCGTTCCATTGGATTCGCGCGGCCGCCAGGAAAGTCGACGATCTGGCCGATCTGCTGCGCCGCAACATTCAAAAAACCATCGCGTTGGACGATTTGATTCTAGAGCTGCGCGCGGCGGCGTAAAGGGGCCGCGAATGGACGATTCGCGGCCAAATCAAAACTCTATCACGGCCCGGCCGATCAGCTCTCCGCGGTGCATCTTCTCCAGCAAGGCCGGAACTTCATCTAGCGCGTGCCGCTGAATGTGCGGCTTCACGCCACCGGTCACCGCCAGGCGAAAAACTTCCTCCAGATCCTGCCCGGTACCCAGAGCGCTGCCGCGGATCTGGATGCCTTTGATAACTGTCTCCATCACTGGCATCTCGAATGTGGCTTGCGCCAGGCCGACTAGGACCAACGTTCCGCAGCGTTTCAACGACCGCAATGCCTGTCCGATCGCGGCGGTCGAGGCCGTTAGCACAACCGCACCATCCATGCCGCCATATTGTTTCTGGAGTGTGCGCCCGGCGTTGTCGGCAATCACCGTGATTTCGGCGCCGACAGCGCGCGCGAGAGCCAGTTTCTGCTCCGAGGTATCCACGGCGGCAACCCGTAAGCCCGCCTGCCGCGCATATTGCACCGCGAGATGGCCGAGGCCGCCCATCCCGAATATGGCGATCGTCGCGCCCGGCTGGAGCGACGCCTCCTGAATGCCGCGGTACGCTGTCCAACCCGCGCAACACAGTGGAGCGGCCTCCGCCGCATTCAATCCCTCTGGCACCCGCGCGAGGTGCTGTGCCGCGACAGTCGCGTAACCCGCCAGCGCGCCCGGCGCGTTATAACCCGAATTTGTCTGCCGCGGGCAAAACCGCTCGCGTCCCGTCCGGCACCATTCGCACTCGCCGCAGGTGGATGCCAGGAATGTAATTCCGACGCGGTTACCCAGCCCCACCGACGTTACCCCCGCGCCAACTCTCTCCACACGGCCGATGCCCTCGTGCCCCAGCACGAGCGGCGTAAGCGCCTGCTTCTCCAACCCACTGATGAAGAGATCCGAATGACAGATCCCGCAGGCTTCCATTTTCACCAGTACCTGCCCTGGCCCAGGCTCCGGTACTTCGTACTCGGTCACTACCACCGGCATTTTCGCGGCGGGCAATACAACCCCGCGAGTCATACGGCCACCTGCCGAAGAATCCTGAAGAACTCGGGAAAGGACACCGAGGCGGCATCGGCTCCCTGGATCTCGCAATCGCCATCCGCGATCAGAGCTGCAATGGAAAACGCCATGGCTATCCGATGATCGCCAAACGAATCCAGCTCTGCGGCGTGAAAGCTCTGCCCGCCTGGAACGTGGAAACCGTCCGGCATCTCCTCGCAATGAATCCCCATGCGTCTTAGATTTTCGATCACGGTTGCGATGCGATCGGTTTCCTTGACGCGCAATTCGGCGGCGTCGCGGACCACGAGTCCGTCCTGGCTGGCTGCTCCGAGGATCGCCAGAACGGGGATCTCATCGATCAGCGCGGCCGTAGTCTCTTTCTCGATGACACCGCCGCGGACGGAAGAGCCCTTCACATGAATCTGGCCGACCAGTTCGCCGTTACGTTCCTCGACATCGACGATTCGGATCCTGGCACCCATGGATACCAGTAGATCCAGCAGTGCGGATCGTGTGGGATTTAACCCAACGCCGCGCAGCGTTAGATCAGAGTCCGGCACGATGAGCGCTGCCACGAGAAAGAATGCCGCTGACGAAAGATCCGCGGGCACAAACAATTTGCGGCCCGTCAACCGCGGACGGCCTTGCAGTGTAATGACCCGCCGCTCTACGCGAATCTCCGCGCCCAGTTCGCGCAGTGCAATCTCAGTATGATCTCGCGAACGCACGGACTCGCGAACCACCGTACTACCATTGGCATAAAGGCCGGCAAAGAGGATGCAGCTTTTCACTTGGGCGCTGGCTACAGGAAGGGTATAGTCGATGGGTTTCAGGCTGGTTCCGCGAATTTCCAAGGGCGGCAAGCCGCCGTCCCGCGCGGAAATCGCGGCGCCCATTTCGCCGAGAGGCTTGATGATGCGGCTCATCGGCCGCCGCGACAGCGATTCGTCGCCAACTATCCGGCTGTCAAATGCTTGCGCTGCCAAAATGCCGGACAGCATGCGCATCGTCGAGCCGGAATTGCCTGCATCCAGATCACCGGCTGCCGGTCTCAGCCCCTCGAGGCCACGGCCTTCAATCGTGACATCCGCTCCCCGCTCGTCGACAGTGATCCCCAGCGAGCGCACGCATCCAAGTGTGGAATGGCAGTCGGCCCCGGTTGAATAGTTGTGGATCGTACTTTCCCCCTTCGCTATCGCAGCGAGCATAGCGTAACGATGGGAGATCGATTTGTCTCCGGGAAGGCAAATCTCGCCGGAGATACGGGTGGCTGGGGAAATCCGTTCGTGCATGAGGAATTCCCCATTCTAGCGAGTTGTGATGTTCGCAGGCGTCGTCAGCCTGCAGACCTGGTTCTACGCCCCCATCGCAATGGGCGCCGGTTGCAGGCCGCTCACGAAGCGCTGCGTCATTCGGAAAGGCTGAAAACGGTAGCCGATGCCGAAGATGGTCTCAATATATTGCTCGCTGTAGGCGCCGAGTTTCTTGCGGAGGCGCCGTACGTGAACGTCCAGCGTACGTGTCCGAATCTCGTTGCTGTAACCCCACACACGCATCAGAAGCACCTGGCGCGGGATAATCTCACCGGCGTTCTCAACTAAGAGAGCCAGGAGATCGTACTCCTTGCGGGTCAGGACCAGGCGATGCGAGTCCAGAGATGCGCTTTTCCGCACGAAGTCCACTTCCAGATGCGGATCTTGATACCGGTAGGATGAATTGGATACCGTTTGTGCGAACCCCATATATTATCTCCTCAATGCTTTCATGTTCAATCCTAAGGAGTTGGCCCACTGAAGTCGTAGTAGAGTTGTAAATGTTTTGTAAAAACCGGGGCCGGGGGCTTGCATAGCCGGAAAAATTTTCCGCTTCCGTGGCGAAAACCAACATGGTTCGGCGGTGTACAATCTCCAATTACACATGAAATTGGATGCGAGCGCTGACGGCTTTCTTCGGGTGCGTGCGGTTTGCAGACGCCTCCTGAAAATGTTCGATAATGAGTGACTCTTTGCTCTCTTGCGATGCATCTTACTGGGTTGAAACCGACTTCCCTTTCATTGCTGTCAGGCAAGAAGGCCACTGGGGATAGTTAGATGTCCCAGATTTTTCACTACAGCACCAATACCTTTTCGCGGCTGAGCATTTTCGGCGGAATCTTCATCCTCTCGTTTCTGGTGTGGTCTTGGGCGGAGTTGAATGAATCCACTTACGCCACGCGCGCCAAGGTCCCCATCGACCAGCCCGTGCCGTTCAGCCATGAGCATCACGTCGGCGGCTTGGGCATCGACTGCCGCTACTGTCATACTTCGGTCGAAACCTCGTCATTTGCCAACATTCCCCCTACCAAAACGTGCATGAACTGCCACTCGCAAATATGGAGCGGGGCGCCCATGCTCGAACCCGTGCGCGAAAGCTTTCGATCCGACACATCCATCCGCTGGATTCGCGTTCATGACCTGCCCGATTACGTGTACTTCAACCACAGCATTCACGTAGCGAAGGGTGTCGGCTGCACCACCTGTCACGGTCAGGTCAATAAGATGCCGCTCATGTGGCAGGAAAATTCGCTGCAAATGTCGTGGTGCCTCGACTGCCACCGTCACCCAGAGCGGTTTGTTCGCCCCAAATCGGAGGTTTTCAGCGTCAGCTAGCAGCCGCCGCCGAATCAGCTCGAAATAGGACGAGACCTTGTGAAGGATTACCACATCCAAAGCCTGACCAGCTGCTCGACGTGCCACCGATGAACATGCCAGGCAAGCCATACCAGCATCTCGACCTCGCGGCCATTCGCGAGCGCCTGGCTACCTGCCGGGGCAGAGAACTACTGGCGCTCTCTCGAAGAACTCGCCGAAAGCGACGGCTTTCAGGACCTCCTCGAACGCGAGTTCCCTCGTCACGCCGCGGAATGGACCAACGACGCCGTGGGCCGCCGTCAATTCCTGAAGGTTATGGGCGCGTCGCTGGCTCTCGCCGGCCTGACCGCCTGCACCAAGCAGCCTACCGAAACCATCATGCCGTATGTGCGGCAGCCCGAAGAAGTCATTCCCGGCAGGCCGCTGTACTTCGCCACGGCCGTTCCGAATTCCGCGATCGCCATGGGCGTCCTCGTGGAGAGTCATTTGGGAAGGCCCACGAAAGTCGAGGGCAATCCCGATCACCCCGCAAGCCTTGGCGCCACCGATGCTTTCGCGCAAGCTTCGGTGCTGGATCTTTACGATCCCGATCGCTCGCAGACCTTGACCTATCTCGGTGACATCCGGCCGTGGAGCGGATTCCTGGGCGCCGCGCGCGAGGCCCTGGCTTCGCAGACGCCGAAGGGCGGGGCAGGGTTGCGATTCCTGACCGGCGCTACCACCTCACCCACGCTCGCCGATCAGTTCCATGCCGTCCTGCAGAAATTTCCAGCAGCCAAGTGGCATCGCTATGAACCAGTGGGCCGCCACGCCTCGCTTGCGGGTGCGCAGCAGGCTTTTGGCGAGCCGGTCCATACGTATTATCAGATCGCCAACGCTGAGGTCATCCTGTCGCTCGATGCGGATTTCTTGTGCTCGGGATCCGCCAGTGTCCGCTACGCCGCGGATTTCGCTTCTCGGAGACGGGTTCGCGGCGACCAGACGTCGATGAACCGCCTGTACGTGGTCGAGAGCAATGCGACCCCAACCGGCGCCAAAGCGGACCATCGGCTTCCCATGCGCGCCGCGGAAATCGAAGCGTTCGCGGCAGCGGTTGCGGCAGGCGTGGGCGCCCGTGGCGTGGACACTTCCGCCGGTAAACAAGTATCGAACGGACCCCATGCCAAGTGGATTGCCGCGCTTGTAAAGGACTTGCAGCAACACACTGGGGCGAGCGCCGTGATCCCCGGCGACCATCAATCGCCTGCGGTCCATGTGCTGGCGCACGCCATCAACGTTGCTCTCGGCAATGTCGGCAAAACTGTCATTCACACCGGCGCGCTCGATCCCAATCCGGTCGACGATTTCGAAAGCCTGCGAGAGCTGGCCGAGGATATGGATGCGGGCAAAGTCGAGATGCTCGTCATCGTAGGCGGCAACCCGGTCTACAACGCGCCGGTGGATTTCCTTTTTGCCCAGCGTATGTCGAAAGTCAAGCTGCGCATCCACCTGGGCCTTTACGCAGACGAAACTTCAGAACTTTGCCAGTGGCACATTCCCGAGGCGCATTTCCTCGAGACCTGGAGCGACGCCAGAGCTTTTGACGGCTCCGTCACCATCATGCAGCCGCTGATCTTGCCGCTCTATTTTGGCCGATCCGTCCACGAACTGCTGGCCGCGTTTGGTGAGACGCCCAACCAGACGCCATACGAGATTGTGAAGGGCTACTGGAACCGCCAGCATCCCGGCCCCGATTTCGAGGATTGGTGGCGCAAAGCGGTGCACGACGGCATCGTCGCGAACAGCGCGCTCCCCGCGCGACAGGTGACATTCAAAGGCTCTGCCTCGCCTCCTGCGAGGCCTGCGCCGGCTCAGGGATTTGAAATCGTTTTCCGCCCCGACCCCCACATATTCGATGGCCGCTTCGCGAACAACGGCTGGCTCCAGGAGCTGCCCAAGCCGCTCACCAACTCACCTGGGACAACGCTGCCATTATTAGTCCGCGAACGGCGGAGCGGCTTAGCCTGCAAAACGAGGACCTGGTCGACCTCCAGTACCGCGGCCGGAAGGTACGCGCTCCCATTTGGATACAGCCGGGGCACGCCGACGATTCCGTTACCGTTCATCTGGGTTTTGGGCGAACCAGTGCGGGCCGCGTCGGCAATGGCGTGGGGTTCAATGCGTATGCGTTGCGCACCTCGGATGCGCCTTTGTTTGCCTCCGGTGTAGAAATCGTGAAAGTCGGAGGCAAATTCCCGCTTGGCTGCCACGCAAAGCAGCATGCGATGGAAGGGCGCGCCATCGTGATTGGGGGAGACATCGAGGAGTATCGGAAAAATCCGGCGTTTGCGAAAGAGGCCGCCGAGGAACCCCCCAAAGAGCTGACCCTTTATCCGGGATTCAAGTACGAAGGCTACGCCTGGGGAATGGCCATCGATCAAACGGCGTGCGTGGGATGTAATGCCTGTATGATCGCCTGCCAGTCGGAAAATAACATAGCAGTGGTCGGCAAGGAGCAGGTGCTGATCCGCCGCGCCATGCACTGGATACGCGTCGACAGTTATTACGAGGGCGGCATGGACAATCCCGCGATCGCATTTCCAGCCAGTGCCATGCATGCACTGCGAAAACGCACCCTGCGAACTGGTGTGTCCGGTGCAAGCCACCAATCATTCCTCCGAAGGCCTGAACGATATGGTCTACAATCGCTGCGTCGGTACGCGCTATTGTTCGAACAACTGCCCGTACAAAGTGCGGCGATTCAACTTTTTCCTGTACTCGGATTGGACCACGCCCAGCCTCAAGCTGCAGCGTAACCCCGATGTCTCTGTGCGCAGCCGCGGTGTCATGGAAAAGTGCACGTACTGCGTGCAGCGTATCAACGAAGCCAAAATCGACGCGGAGAAAGACGGCCGCAAGGTTCGCGACGGAGAAATCCAGACGGCTTGCCAGCAAGTCTGCCCCGCGCAGGCTATTGTCTTCGGCGACATCAATGACCCCGCCAGCCGCGTTGCCAAGCTAAAAGCCGAATCCTTGAATTATTCTCTACTGGCCGAATTGAACACGCGCCCTCGCACCACCTATCTGGCGGCGCTGCGCAATCCCAACCCGGAGATCGAGAATTCGTGACATGAGCGAAGATAAACGAGCGCTCCAATCCGGAAGGCCTACGGTGATTGCGCCGGGCCACACCTTCGCCACCGTTACCGACAAGATCAGTTCCATCGTCTTAACGCGCCGGACGCCCCTTTTCTGGTTCGTGCCTTTCTTGATTGGTTCCCTACTGCTCATGGTATTTCTGGGCGCCGTGGGTTACCTGTTCGTGAGGGGCGTGGGAATCTGGGGCATCAGAGTTCCGGTGATGTGGGGATGGGCCATCACCAACTTCGTTTGGTGGATTGGAATTGGACACGCCGGCACGCTGATCTCCGCTATTCTGCTCTTGCTTCGCCAGTCTTGGCGCAATTCCATCAACCGATTCGCCGAAGCCATGACGCTGTTTGCCGTAGCCTGCGCCGGCATGTTTCCGCTGCTGCACCTCGGCCGGCCCTGGCTCTTCTACTGGCTGTTCCCGTACCCCAACAGCATGAACATTCAGCCGCAGTTTCGCAGCCCTCTGGTTTGGGACGTTTTCGCCGTGTCCACTTATGCCACAGTCTCGGCCATGTTTTGGTTCATCGGCTTGATCCCCGATCTCGCCACGCTGCGCGATCGCGCGCGCAATCGCTGGGCCAAAGCCACGTATGGCATTCTGGCGATGGGCTGGCGCGGGGCAGCCAGTCACTGGCAGAAGTATGAGACCGCTTCCCTGCTGCTCGCCGGCCTCGCCACCCCGCTGGTGCTATCGGTTCATACCGTAGTCAGTTTCGATTTCACGGTTGCCATCGTGCCCGGCTGGCACAGCACTATCTTCCCGCCTTATTTCGTGGCCGGCGCCATTTACTCGGGTTTCGCCATGGTGATGGTGTTGGCCATTCCGCTCCGTGCCATGTACGGGTTGCAGGACCTGATCACCATGCGTCACCTGGATAACATGGCCAAAGTCATGCTCGCCACGGGCCAAATCGTGGCGTACTCGTACGTTTTCGAGGCCTTTATCGCCTGGTACAGCGGCAATCCGTTCGAGATGTTTGCCATCTGGAACCGCATGACGGGACCTTATGCGCCTACCTACTGGCTGCTGATTTTCTGTAATCTCGTTTTCCCCCAGTTCCTGTGGTTGAAGAAATTCCGCACAAACACTGTCTGGCTCTTCATCACATCACTGGACGTGCTGCTCGGCATGTGGCTCGAACGTTACGTCATCATCGTAGTGAGCCTGCATCGCGACTTCCTGCCTTCGTCGTGGGGCATGTACGAGCCGACGATATGGGACATCGCCACCTTTGCCGGCACCATTGGCCTGTTCCTGTTCCTGTTCTTCCTGTTCATTCGCTCGATGCCCATGATTTCGATCTTTGAAGTCCGCACGCTGTTGCCGCAGGCGGAGGTGACGGAGGGCGTGGAGAAATGAGAACGCCAATCTACGGCTTGATGGCCGAGTTCGAAAATCCTACGGCGCTAGCGGCGGCTGCGCGCCAGGTTCGCGAAAAAGGATATCGCAAGGTCGAGGCCTATTCGCCATTCGCTATTGAAGAAGTAAATGAGGCGCTCGGCCTACATCATAACCGGCTTCCGCTGATCGTCTTGTGCGGTGGCATTCTGGGTGGCTTGACAGGTTATCTGATGCAGTACTACGTCGCGGTAATCGACTTCCCGATTAATGTCGGCGGCCGGCCCTTGCATAGCTGGCCTTCCTTCATCATCATCACGTTCGAGTTGACTATCCTTTTCGCCGCGGTCGCCACGGTGCTGGGGCTGTTAGGTCTCTGCGGCCTGCCCATGCCTTACCATCCCGTGTTCAACGTGGCGCGATTTGCGCTGGCGTCGCGCGACCGGTTTTTTCTTTGCATTGAAGCGCGCGATCCGTTATTCGATCGCCATGACACGGCCGACTTTTTGAGCAGTTTGCGACCTCGTGAGGTGTCCGAAGTTGCGCACTAGCAGGTTGTTAGAAAACTTCGGAAACCGCTCCCTCCCGGTCGCGGCTCGTGAGCTGTCAGCTACTTACCGAGCCGTGACCGGAAGGGAGCGGTTGCTTGCCGAAACATTCCAACAAACCACTAGTGTCCTGGACCGTACGTTCCTTGCAGAGTTCGCCATGCGGGGCGGTCCCCCTGGACCGCGGCCGACGCCCACGTCGGCCTCCGTTTCTCGAGTGATGGCAGAGCCGGACCAGGGGGTCCGGCGCGGACGAGGGCGTCCGCCCCACCACGAGTTATGTAGCGAACTTCTGACCCACGACACTAGGCTTACATTACGGCCGCGCGTCGCAAGTGTACACGCACACCTCACGCTTATCATGGCGATCCTGGTCCTCGCTTGCTCAACTATCTCCTGCCGCCGGGACATGCAGGACCAGCCCAAGTACATTCCCTTGCGGCCGAGCGACTTCTTCGCCGACGGCCGGTCTGCCCGCCCGCTCCCCGAAGGCACCGTAGCGCGCGGCCAACTGCGGGCGGATAAAGTTTTCTTCACGGGAAAAATAGGCGATCAATTCGCTGACCGCATTCCCTTTCCTGTTACCCGCGTTGTGCTCGAGCGCGGCCAGGAGCGTTTCAACATCTACTGCACCCCGTGCCATGGACGGCTGGGCAACGGGCTGGGCATGATTGTGCGGCGCGGTCTGAAACGGCCGCCCTCGTACCACATCGACCGTCTCCGCCAGATTCCCATCGGCTACTTTTACGACGTCATTACCAATGGTTTCGGCGCCATGCAGGATTATTCCTCGCAGGTTGCGCCGCGCGACCGCTGGGCCATCGCTGCATACATTCGGGTATTGCAGTATAGCCAGCAGGCGTCGATCAACGACGTACCTCCCGATCACCGCCAGGGCCTGACCAGCGCGGCCACCAAGCCGGCAGAAGCGAAGAAACCACTGGAATGAGCGCTCAAGATTTCACCATCCCTCCTCCACTCGGACGCGCTTTGCACCGCGTCCAGCAGCGGTCTCTCATTGTCGGAGGCGTGGCTCTGGTCATTTGTGTCATCGGCGCCTTGTTCTCGCCCGATCAGTTTTTCCGCTCTTATCTGTTCTCCTACCTCTTCTATCTCGGGATGACGCTGGGTTGCATGGCCCTGGTGATGCTCCAATACCTCTCCGGAGGATCCTGGGGCATCATAATCCGACGCATCACAGAATCCGCCACGCGTACGATCCCGTTACTGGCATTTTTGTTCCTGCCCATTCTGATCGGCATTCGCAAGCTGTATTCGTGGTCGCACGATGAAGTGGTCAAAGCCGACCCCCTCCTGCAGCACAAGCACCTGTACCTGAATGTGCCGTTCTTCATTGTCCGCGTGCTGATTTACTTCGTCGGCTGGTGGGTTTTTGCGCATTTCCTGAACAAGTGGTCACACGAACAGGACACCGGCGGACGTGACCTGCCCGGGCGCCGATTGCAGCTCTTGAGCGGCCCCGGCCTGATCTTCTACGCCTTGAGCGTGACATTCGCTTCGGTGGACTGGGTGATGTCGCTCGATCCCCATTGGTTCTCGACCATTTTCGGTCTGCTGTTTGTAGTAGGCCAGGGACTTTCGGCCCTTTCGCTCTGTATCGCTATGCTCGTGATTCTCTCGGACGAGGGTGGCCCACTGGAAGGCGTGATCGGACCTTCACACCTGCACGACATCGGCAAGCTGCTGCTCACCTTTACCATGCTGTGGGCATATTTCTCGTTTTCGCAGTTTCTAATTATCTGGGCGGGCAATCTGGTGGACGAGATTCCGTGGTATCTGAAGCGCCTCCGGGGCGGATGGGAGTGGATCGGACTCCTGTTGGTGGTGTTTCATTTCGCGTTTCCATTTGCCATGCTGCTCTCACAAAGTCTGAAACGGGCAGGCCACAAGCTCATCCGTATCGCGGCACTCGTGATCGTGATGCGTTTCGTCGATCTGTTCTGGATCGTCGCGCCGGTATCCAGCCAGGGCGGATTCCGCGTGCATTGGATGGATTTTCTCGCCCCAGTCGGAATCGGAGGTTTGTGGCTGGGCGCCTTCCTGTTCCAACTCCAGAAGTGGCCGCTGCTGCCTGTCCGGGATCCGCACCTGGAAGAGGCCATCGCGCAAGGAGGAGCCCATGAAGCCTCCTATTGAGCCGGAGAACAATCCCACCGTTGCGCACGAGCCCACCGACGCGGATTCCCGCTCGATCACACAATTCGGGATCGGGCTCACATTTTTCCTCATCCTCTCGCAATTGGCGCTGTGGTGGGTTTTCTCAAGTTTTTCGAAGCGGGAGCAAAAGCTGAGCCCGCCCGTTACGGCGATTATTCGGACTCAGGCGCCCAAGGAGCCGCCCGAGCCTCGGCTACAAGCCAGTCCGCAATCCGACTTGAAAAAAATGCTTCAGCAGGAAGACCAGGTTCTGAACAATTACGGCTGGGTGGATCCTGATCGCGGCATCGTGCGCCTCCCCGTCGAGCGGGCTCTGGACATCGTGGCGCAAAAAGGACTGCCGCAATTCAAAGCCGGGGCGGAAACTTCTCCAAGTAAAGCGGAGCCGAAAGCATCGAGATGAGGGTATACAAGCGAGTCTGGAAAGCCGTTCTTGTTTTGCTGGCCGCGGGCATCCTGGCCCACGGGCAGAAGCTCAAGGACCGCGAACTGGCCACTGCCGCCTCGGTGCTGCCTCCCGGCCTGCGCAACGTCACCCTGGAGCAGCGGCTCAACCAGCAGATTCCTCTCGACCTCAGTTTTCGCGACGACACCGGACGTCAGATGCTGCTCTCCTCGTATTTCAGCGGCAAGCCCGTGATCCTGGCGCTGGTCTACTACCAATGCCCCATGCTGTGCACCCAGATTCTCAACGGTCTGGTCATCAGTCTGCGCGGCATGTCGCTTGAATCCGGCCGCGATTTCGAAGTCATGGCTGTCAGCATCGATCCCACGGAAACGCCCGATCTTGCCGCGCGCAAGAAAGCTGAATACCTGCGCCGGTATGCCAAGAGTTCCGCCGGCTGGCATTTCCTCACCGGTGCCGAGCCGCAAATACGCCAGCTGGCCGACGCGGTCGGCTTCCGCTACGCCTACGATCCGCATACGAAACAATACGCCCACGCCAGCGCCATCATGGTGCTGACGCCAGGCGGCCGCCTTTCCCGATATTTCTACGGAATCGAATACGCGCCACGGGATCTGCGCCTGGGCCTGGTGGAAGCATCCGAAAACAAGATTGGCTCAGCGACCGATCAGATACTGCTTTACTGCTACCACTACGACCCCAGCACCGGAAAATACTCGGCGATCGTAATGAACGTCGTGCGTTTAGCCGGAGCTTTGACGCTCCTGATATTCGGCTCTCTCTTAATCTGGCTGTGGCGGCGCGATTTAGGCCGCAGCCGAGCGTCTCAGCCCGGGATGATGAGGGTACCGTACCGATGAATCCGCAGTTTCGGCTCTTTCCGGAGCAGGCGTCGGCCACAGCCGTCCATCTGGATCATCTCACCCTCTATCTGCTCATCGTCGCGACATTTTTCAGCACTCTGATCTTCGCGTTGATCTTCGTATTCGCCGTCAAGTACCGCCGTCGGTCCACGCACGAGCGCGTGGGCGAGATCGGTCATGCGCTTCCGCTCGAGATCGCCTGGTCGGTGATTCCGTTTCGGGCTCATGATGATCATGTTCATCTTGGGGCGCCAGCGTGTTTTTTGAAATGTCGCGGCCGCCCGACGACGCTATGAATATTTACGTCGTCGGCAAACAATGGATGTGGAAGACCCAGCATCTCGAGGGGCAGCGCGAAATCAATGAGCTGCACGTTCCGCTCGGCCGTCCCGTCCGGCTGACCATGACCTCCGAGGATGTGATCCACAGCTTCTACATGCCGGCGTTCCGCGTGAAATTCGACGTGATCCCCGGAAGATACACCACTGCCTGGTTCAATCCCACCAAGCCCGGGAAGTACCACCTGTTTTGTGCTGAATACTGCGGCACTCTGCATTCCGGCATGATTGGCTGGATCGAGGTGATGGAGCCGGCCGAGTATGAAAGCTGGCTTGCGGGTGGAAACGCTGGAGAATCGCTGGCCTCAAGCGGCCAGAAATTGTTTGAATACCTCGCGTGCGCCAACTGCCATCGCACCGACAAGCCAGGCCGCTGCCCCAATCTGACGTAGGCTGTTCGGATCCAAGGTGCAATTGACCACGGGCGAAAGCGTTAATGCCGATGAAGCTTACGTCCGCGAATCCATTCTCAATCCCGGCGCCAAGATCGTAGCCGGCTATCAGAACATCATGCCCACGTTCCAGGGTCAGGTTACAGAAGAAGATTTGCTGCAGCTCATTGAGTACATCAAGTCGCTCGCCAAGCAACGCGGCCAGGGTGACTACCGCGCTCGGCGCAATTCCGCCGGGGCTCGAGCGGCGCGGAACCACACTTCCTCCCGCGGCGCCCGCGCAAATCAGAAATCGTTAATTCTATGATTACGGCAACTGTAGCAACTCAAGCGATAATTACCTGACCCATGAATACGGCATCAAGTCCTGGCTGCTTACGCAGGACCATAAGCGCATCGCGCTGCTCTATCTCGGCTGCGATCAGCTTCTTCTTTTTTCTCGGCGGCATTTTCGCGACGGTTATTCGCCTGGAGCTGCTTACTCCGCCAGGTGACCTTGTCTCCGCCCAGACTTATAACAAGCTCTTCACCCTGCACGGCGTCATCATGGTCTTCCTGTTCATGATCCCGTCCATCCCCGCGACGCTGGGCAACTTTCTTTGCCCTCTGATGATCGGCGCCAAGGATCTGGCCTTCCCCAAGCTCAATCTGCTGAGCTGGTACATCTTGATGGCGGGTGGCGGGCTGGTGCATGTACGCCATGCTGGATGGGCGGCGTCGACACCGGCTGGACTTTCTATACTCCCGTTCAGCACTTCCTATGCCAACACTTATGTGATTCTCACCGCCGTGGGCATCTTCATTGCCGGCTTTTCCTCCATCCTCACCGGTCTGAATTTCATCGTGACTATCCACCGCATGCGCGCGCCCGGCCTCACCTGGTTTCGGCTGCCGCTGTTCATCTGGTCGATCTACGCCACCAGCATCATCCAGGTACTGGGCACGCCGGTGATCGCCGTGACGCTGTTGCTGGTCGCGGTGGAGCGCGGATTTCATCATCGGCATTTTCGATCCCGCGCTGGGCGGCGACCCGGTGCTGTTCCAGCATTTGTTCTGGTTCTATTCGCACCCGGCGGTCTATATCATGGTGCTGCCGGGAATGGGCATCATCAGTGAAATCGTCTCCGTCTTTTCGCGAAAGAAAGTCTTCGGTTATCGCTTCGTGGCGTTTTCCAGCGTGGCCATCGCCGTCCTGGGATTCCTGGTTTGGGGCCACCACTTGTTTGTCAGCAGCCAGTCTGTATATGCCAGCCTGGTTTTTTCGTTCCTGAGTTTCCTGGTGGCGGTCCCTTCCGCCATTAAAGTCTTTCAACTGGACCGCCACACTCTACAAAGGATCCATCTCCTACGACACGCCGATGCTCTACGCCTTTGGGCTTCATCGGCCTGTTTACCGATTGGCGGCCTGACTGGCACTTTCCTCGCGACGCTGGATTTGACGTGCATGTTACCGACACTTACTTTCGTCGTGGCGCATTTTCACTACATCATGGTCGGCGGCACCATGATGGCCTATCTTGGCGGCCTGCATTACTGGTGGCCGAAGATGACTGGCCGCATGTATCCCGAAGGCTGGGCCAAGCTGTCCGCCCTGGTCGTCTTTCTCGGCTTCAACCTGACCTTCTTCCCGCAATTCATCATGGGTTATCTCGGGATGCCGCGCCGTTATCACGCCTATCCGGAAGAGTTCCAGGTCTATCACGTGCTTTCGACGGCCGGCGCCTCGGTGCTTGCGGTTGGCTATCTCATCCCGGCCGTCTACTTCATCTGGTCACTTCGCTACGGCAAACTCGCGCCCGCAATCCTTGGGGCGCATCCGGTCTCGAATGGCAAACCACCTCGCCGCCGCCGCCGGAGAATTTCGATGTCACTCCCGTGGTGACGCATGAAGCCTATGACTATTCGATTCTGGAGGAGATGAAGGTTGGCTAACCACTGCTTTAGCGCTGCGGCACCAATTCGACGACGTCGAGCAGCAGAAGGACGCCTCCACTCTCGGAATGTGGCTTTTTCTGGCGACCGAGATCCTGTTCTTCGGCGGCATGTTCTGCTGCTACACCGATTTACCGGCTCCGCGTATCCGGCTGCATTCGGGCACGCGAGCAATCATCTGAATCTGATGCTGGGCGCGTTGAGCACGGCGGTGCTCATCGGCAGCAGCTTTTTCATGGCCTGCGCGGTAACATAGCGCGGCCACCGGAGCCAGGAGAAGCGCTCGTGGCGTTTCTGGGTCTGACGATTCTGTTTGCTGCGGCGTTCCTGGTCATCGAAATGTCGGAATGGCACGATGCTGTACACAAGAAGGCCTGATGCCGGGCTTTAACTTCACTTACAAGGCGACGACCCCGGCCCACGTGCAGTTATTCTTCTCCTTGTATTTCTCCATGACCGGACTGCACGCATCTCACGTGACCATTGGGATCGTGATTCTCACCGTCATGGCGATTCGCGCCTGGCGCGGCGCATTTTCACCGGCGTATTACACGCCCATCGAGATCAGCGGCCTCTACTGGCACTTTGTGGACCTGGTCTGGATTTTCCTGTTCCCCCTGTACTACTTGATTGCACGGCACCTGCATAGGATGATTCATGGCTGAGCACATTGTTACCAAGAAACAATACTCATTCGTATTCGGCGCTCTACTGCTGCTGACATTCGTCACCACCGCGGTCGGCATGATGGATCTCGGGCGCCTCAATGTCGTCGTCGCCTTGGTGATTGCCGTCATCAAAGCCATGCTCGTGGTGCTCTTCTTCATGCACATCTACTGGTCCACCAAACTGACCAGGGTGGTGGTAGTCTCGGGCCTCGCCTGGCTGGCTCTGCTCCTTTGGCTCACCCTGACCGATGTGCTGTCACGCGGCTGGCTGGGGTTCCCTGGTAAGTAACGCGCCCCAACCTTTGGTAAGATGCCGTAATGCGAAAATTCCTGCTGGTCTTCACGCTCTTGGCTGCCTGGGCACAACAGCCCCCGCCGGACGCCCCAAAGCCTCACGGCCCCATGCCCGAGCCAAAGAATCTGAAGGTTCTGAAAGTCCCCACTTCTGAGCTGATCCCTATCATGCGCTCGTTCAGCGCCGGACTCGGCGTGGAATGCGACTTTTGCCACGTCAAAGGCGACTTCGCAAGCGACGACAACCCGCACAAGGACATTGCCCGGAAGATGATCGTCATGGCTCAGCAAGTGAACTCGAACTTCCCGGACGGGAAAATGCATGTCACCTGCTACACCTGTCACCGCGGCGAAACCGAGCCCAAGACGGAACCCGGAGCAGCTGCCGCAGCAAAGCATGAACACAAGCACTAAGCCACTCGTGCGCCCAAGATGTTAACCGAGCCGTGACCGCAAGGGAGCGGTAGCCTGTTCAATCCAGCACCGCAATCCGTGCATTGCGATAAAGCAACTGCTCCCCCAGTTCGCTGAGTTCCTGAAAACCAATATGCCCCCGATGCGGACGTTGAGACAGCGGCTGCACCGCTTCCTTCCAATCCTCGTGCGGGATGACCTTCTGGGTCACTGTGTCCAGATTGGCATCTTGAATCAGAACCTCATTGAGCCACACCTTTAACAGCGACCCCCTCAGGTCGATCCGATAATGATTCCATTCCCCAGCGTTGTAAACCTGCTTGATCGGCGGCAGCACTTTGTAGATCGCCCCGGTGAGCTGGTCCGATCCTCCGTATCTGTACAGAGAGAATTCGTACCGAGGATCCGTAATCTGCAGCTCCATCCCGTGGTAAGACGGACGCCCCGCAAGCGGCGCTCGCAAGGCCACCCCGCCGTTGCCCGTCGCTCCGCCGTTGATGAACTTGAAGTCAACCTCGAGAATGAAATCTCCGTATTCGCGTTCACTGAGGAGCCACGTGCCCACCCATTTGTGCGCCGGCGATTTGCCGCCGTATAGGATCCCGTCCCACACTTGCCATATCGTTTCCCATTCCGGAGCGTCTTTGACATTAGCCCATGTGCGTACAACCCAGCCCGTCGTCACCGGGCCATCTTTTGGGAACAGAACCGTGAATTTCGGCTCTGGCTGACCCAGACATGCGGAAAGCGCCCCTAAAAAGCTGCCGGCAAGAATCAGGCCTTGGCGAAAGTGTCTCTTCATGATCTCCTCGTTCTCAGCGCTCTCTGCGCCTTTGCGGTCATACTGGTTTTGCAGCCACCTATTGTAAATTGGAAGGGACGATCATCCGGGCGCGTAGCTCAGGTGGATAGAGCATTAGCCTTCTAAGCTAAGGGTCGCTGGTTCGAGTCCAGCCGCGCCTACCACAATTCCAAAATGCCATTGAACTCAGTTCGTATCGCCTGCATTGCCTTGGCCGGGGCCGGCGTTCCTTACATCGCCACTCCGCAAACGTTCAGCCCCGATCTCTTCCGCGATCTCCACTGGCGTTGCATCGGACCCTTTCGGGGCGGCCGGACTCGCGCGGCTGCGGGCGTTCCCGGCCAGCCCAATTTGTTTTACATGGGGCAAGTGAACGGCGGCGTCTGGAAGTCGGATGATTACGGCCGCACCTGGACGCCCATCTTCGACGACCAGCCGACGCAATCCATCGGCGCCATCGCTGTTGCGCCATCCGATCCGAACCTGATCTATGTCGCGAGTGGCGAGGGTTTGCAACGGCCCGATCTCTCTACCGGCGACGGCATCTATAGATCCATTGACGCCGGCAAGACCTGGACACACCTCGGTCTGCGCGACGGCCAGCAGATTCCCGCACTAGCCATCGACCCTCGGGACGGCAACCGCCTGTTTGCCGCCGTGCTCGGCCATCCTTATGGACCCAACCAGGAACGCGGCATCTTTCGCTCCACTGACGGCGGCCAGACCTGGCAAAAAGTGCTGTACGTCGACGAGAACACTGGCGCTTCCGACATCCAGATGGATCCGTCGAACCCTCAGGTGATCTATGCGTCGCTTTGGGAAGCCCGGCAGGCTCCCTGGGAGTTCGGCAACGAGTACAGCGGCCCTCACGGTGGGCTTTTCAAGTCGATCGACGGCGGCGAAACGTGGCGGAAACTGGAAAAGGGTCTGCCGGCCGATATTTCCCAAGTGTACGTTGCCATTGCCCCGAGTGATTCCAAGCGCCTCTACGCCGCGTTGGCGATATCCAAAGACACCGCAATCTATCGCTCGGATGACGCCGGCGAAAATTGGGTTCGCGCAACCACCGACAAGCGGCCCGCTTTGCGCATTGGCGGCGGGGACCTGCCCGTTCCCAAGGTCGATCCCAAGAATCCCGACGTGGTTTACAGCACCAGTATCGTCACATGGCGCTCGCCCGACGGCGGTAAAACCTGGACCGCCCTCAAAGGCGCGCCCGGCGGCGATGATTACCAGAACATCTGGATCAACCCGGATAATCCCAATATCATTCTCCTCGTCGGCGATCAGGGCGCAGTCGTCAGCGTGAACGGCGGGCGAACCTGGAGTTCCTGGTACAACCAGCCGACGGCTCAGCTTTATCACGTGAGCACCAGCAAGACGTTTCCCTATCAGGTTTGCGGCGGCCAACAGGAGAGTGGATCCGTGTGCACTTCCAGCCGCGGCAACGATGGCGTCATCACCTTTCGCGAATGGCATCCCGTGGGCGTGATCGAGTACGGCTACGTCGCGCCCGATCCGCTTGATCACGATATCGTCTACGGCGCGGGCCGCGGCCAGGTTTCCAAGTTCCACTGGAGTACCGGGCAGGTCGAAATGATTACGCCCGATCCCCTGCGCGGCGACAAATATCGCGCCGACCGCACGCAGCCGATCATGTTTTCGCCGCTCGATCCGCACATTCTCTTCTACGCCGCGAATGTCCTTTTCAAGACGACTGATGGCGCGCACTCCTGGCAAATCGTCAGCCCCGATCTCACGCGCCCGCACCCCGAAATTCCGGCAAGCCTCGGCAGTATGGCCGCGAAAGACGCGAACGCTGATAAGCACCGCGGCGTCATCTACTCGCTGGCGCCCTCGTTCAAGAACATCGACACCATCTGGGCCGGCACCGATGAGGGCTTGATCTGGGTGACGCGCGACGGCGGCAAGAACTGGAAAAACATCACGCCCACAGCGCTCACGCCCTGGAGCAAAGTCACGCAGCTCGAAGCCTCGCATTTCGACGACCAGTCCGCTTACGCTTCAGTGAGCCGCTTCCGAGTGGACGACCGCCGGCCCTACATCTACCGCACGCACGACGGCGGCAAAACCTGGCAGTTGATTACCACGGGCCTTGCGGATGATGCGCCTATCGATACCGTGCGGGAAGATCCGGTGCGCAAAGGCCTGCTGTTCGCCGGCAGCGAGACCAGCGTGTGGATGTCTTTCGACGATGGAGATCACTGGCAATCACTGCAATTAAACCTGCCCCACACATCCATGCGCGACCTCTGGATCCATGCGAGCGACCTGATCGTCGCCACACATGGACGCTCGTTCTGGATTCTCGACGACATCACTCCTTTGCGGCAGATCAGAGAACAGACGGCTGGTTCGAGCGCGTTCCTCTTCAAGCCCGCACCGGCATACCGCGTCCGCCGCGATACGAATACCGATACGCCCTTGCCGCCCGATGAACCGGCTGGAGAGAATCCGCCAGATGGCGCAGTCGTCGACTATTCCCTGGCTCAAGCCGCTTCCGGCGACGTGACGTTGGAAATCCTGGATGCCAAGAGTAAGCTGGTGCGCCGTTACTCGAGCAGCGATAAACCGGAATTGACCGAGGCCGATCTGAAAACCCTGGCCATTCCGCCTTATTGGGTTCGCATTCCGCGAATTCTCCCAGCCACAGCGGGCATGCACCGCTGGGTGTGGGACCTCCACTATGCTCCGCCGGAATCTCTACGGCATGAGTTTCCAATTTCCGCCGTACCGCACGATACTCCCCGGCTTCCACTCGGCCCCAGCGTTCTACCCGGTATGTATACCGTAAAGCTCACCGCCAACGGCAGAGCCTATACCGCTCCTCTCACCGTCAACATGGACCCCAGAGTGAAGACGGCCGTTGCCGGCCTCGAAAAACAGTTTGAGATGGAAACTCAATTGGCTTCGATGTTGACCCGCAGTACGGAGGCCATCCGTCAGACCCGTGCCGTGCAGGAGCAGATCGAGAAGCTCTTGCGCCAAACGAGCGGTTCGACACACGATTCGCTTGAAGCCCTCGGCAAAAAAATCGAAGCCGTCTCGCTCAACCCGATGAACCGCCAGCTATCAGCGCTATACGGGGACGTCGATAGCGCCGACGCCGCCCCCACTGCCGCGCAGACGGCTGCCATGGCCGTCATCCGCTCCAATTTTTCCAGGGCCGAGCAGCGATGGCGTGCTCTGAGGGCTACTGAAATTGCCGCTCTCAACCGCGACCTGAATGGCGCCAAACTACCGGAAATCCGCGTCGACGAGAAGCTGGCTCCGTCAGAGGACGACGACGATCAAGACCTGGAATGAATCGCCCCCCGTTACCGTCGTCGTCGCGCCAGCCAGATATTCCCCGTTGTCTCCGCCAGGCTGAACAGCAAACCGCCGTCAGTGATCGACAGCCCTACTTTCCCCGGACTGCCAATGCTCGTCAAGGACTGTTGCGTGTGATGAAAGTGATATACCGGGAACGGAGTTCCGGCCGCGTGCTTGGTCTTTGGGTCCAAACGCTGACCCCAGATGCATCGGAACCCGTCGCGCTCGGACAAAAAATAAAGGAGGTTCCCGTCCGGCGACCACTTCACTTCCCGGTCCATTTCATTCCCATCCGTCACAGCGATCCAGCTCTCCGGTCCGCCCACCATTCCGCCGTGGAAAGGCGTGACGTAGATGGTCCTGGTGGAATCGTTGTCTGGCCGCCGCGCTTGGAACGCGATCCACTGATCGTCCGGAGAAAACGATTCGGGGTAGAGCACCAGAGTGGGGTGTTTGATCAACTCTCTCGTCCCCTGCGACACGTCCAGCAACCCCACGCAATAGGGCGAGCACGTCTTCGCCTCAAACAGTAGCTGGGTTCCGTCTGACGAGAAGGCGCGGGGAGGTCCGCCGTTCTTGAAAACCTTGTCGTCGCCGCCCCCTGTGGGAGCCACATGGATGACCCATGCCGGGCTGGCAGACGCGTAAGCCACCTTCGTTCCATCGGGTGTTACCTTCGGCGAATCGAACTCCGAGGTACTCGAGGCCAGCATTGTGTCCGCTCCGGAAGTCAGGTTCTTGACCCAGATTTCCCGCTTCCCGGAACGGTCCGAACTGAAGACAAGGCGCCGGTTTTTTGAGATCGAGGGAAAAACTTCAGTGGAGAGATCGCGCGTGACACGCAGCAGATCGCCGGTGACTTTGCCGGAATTGAGGTCCACCGGAAGCCTCCACACGTTGGTGCTCGCAGCGAAACTCGAGAAAACCAGGCTGCCGTTGCCGGCCGCCGACGGCTCACCCTCCTGGTCGGTTCCGAAGGTCACACGGTGCGGAGTACCGCTGATCTTGCCGGTTCGCGCCGAAATCTTCGCCGTCCACAGATTGGAGGTGTCGCGGCGCGCCGCGAAAAAGACCTCGTCCCCCACCCACGCAGCCGGACTCGCAGCCGAGATATTCTCGCGGGCAAAAACGGCGAACGCTCCCGTTTGCGTCGGCTCTCCACCGTCCACCGGCGCCACCCACCAGTCCGGTGCGGAAGTGTCGCTGCGCTGCCCCCACAGCAATACCCGCTTTCCGTCCGGTGACCACACCGCGTCGTGGGCACCGTAAAATTCCGGTAGAACTGCTTTCGGCGTGCCTCCGCTGGAAGGGACCATGTAGACCTGCGTGCGAACGAAGTAAGACTCGCCAACCCAGTACACGATTCTCTGGCCATCCGGAGAGAATCTCGGACCTCGTCCTTTGGGCGCAATCAGCTTCAAGTTGCCGCCTAACACCGCGGCAGTATAGATTCCACCGCCTTCACGGTCGGAGCGGAAGACCACTTTTGAACCATCGGGCGAGAACGAGGGCTGATAATCGTCCGCCGGATCTGGCGCTAGCCGCGCCCGGTCGCCGGTCCCGATGTTCTGCACCCAGATGTCCAGGTTCCCCTCGCCGCTGCGGTCCGATGCGTAAGCCACCAATTTGCCGTCCGGCGAAATTGCCGGATCCGTCGTGAAGCCGGAATCATTCGTCAGCCTGGTGAGCAGCAGTTGTTCCGCGGGCTTCTTCAAGAACACCCAGAGAATCGCCACCGCCACGATCAGAGCCGCCGCTGGAACCGACCAGCGCCATCCCGGCGCCCATATTCTCGCCGGCTGGTGCGGCAGCCCGTTCTCGCGCGGCGAAAAGATGGGCACGAAGGTCGAGCCCAGGCTAATGACGATCGGATCTTCTTTGCCCGGTCCCTCGTAGTAGTCCTTCAGCTTTTCCCGCAGCCGCCGCTTTTCCACCCGGACAACCGACTTTTCGCTGGGCGCGAATTCCCGCTGTTTGAATACTTTCTCCGCTATGGCGGACTCAGTGAGCTGCTCTCCCCGCCCGTCCAGCGTTTCCACCACGATAAAGCGCAGGAATCTCACCAATGCTGGCGAGAGCGCATCGCTGGCGACAATGCGCTCATATTCCCTGTAATGGGAATTCCATCGCAGCAGCGCCTTCTTCACCCACGGGCGCAAATCTGCGGGCTCACGCAATGGAGCTGGTTGGGGTCCGCTCATGGTGAACCGAACTCCCGTAACACCTCCGCGCGCGCAGCGAAGATGGCAAGATCGACGTGTAACACTGGTTTAACATCTATATTCTAGTCGATGTTTGGCGGATCTGTTGGGCCGCTAAACGACTGAATATAAGACATCTGTAGATTTAACACCTGCATTGACAAAGATTGACGTTGCCACAGATGCGTTATACTCAGAACATATTAGTGCTCAGGGAATCAGCAGAACCAAAGTTGTGCGCCGACCGACACCAGGCAATCTTTGAGGCGACGGCTCCTTTTTAGCTTTTTTAGCTTTCGGATCTGTCCTGATTGACGACAAACAGAGGAGGTTTTTGTGAAAAACAGAATTCCATTTACTTGGCTGGCCGTTTTGTCATTGTTCGGCGTGTTGGCTGCCTGGATGGCAAGCCCGCAAGCCGCGGTGGCCCAGCAGGTAACCGCTACCATCACGGGAAGGGTCACGGACCCATCGGGCGCCGCTGTCGTGAACGCCAAGGTCACCGCCACATCTGTGGAGCGCGGGACGCTATCTACAACGACGACCAATGCGGACGGCTACTTCAATCTCCAGTACCTTCTGGTTGGTACCTACAACGTAAAGGTGGAGACCCCTGGTTTTCAAGCGGCAACGCAATCCAATATCCCGCTGGAAATGAACCAGGTTGCAAAGCTTGATTTCCAGCTACAGGTCGGCAATGTCGAGACCACCGTCGAAGTCACGGCGGCGGCACCTGTGCTACAGACGGAGTCCACTCTGCTCGGTCAGGTCATCGACGCGCGCACGAACACGACATTGCCGTTGGCAACGCGTAACTACGTGCAGTTGACCCTGCTGGCTGCTGGAAGTGTTCATCCGGATCCCTCAAGTTTCACTAACGGCCAGTCAACCGCCAACGGTGGCCGCCCCTACGTGAACGGCAACCGCGAGCAGGCAAACAATTTCATCCTGGATGGTATGGACAACAACCAGGTGTCGGATAACCTGGTTGGCTACGTACCAAGTGTGGATGCCATTCAGGAATTCAACGAGATCACACAAAATGCGCCCGCCGAGTTCGGCAACTTCATGGGCGCCATCGTCAGCACGTCGATCAAGTCAGGCACGAATCAGTACCACGGCGATGTTTTCGAGTTCCTGCGCAACGATGTGTTGAACGCCAATTCCTGGTCGAACAATTTCACAGGTGCGCCGCGAGCGAAATTGCGCTGGAACGAATTTGGGGGCACCCTCGGCGGGCCCATCAAGAAAGACAAACTCTTCTTCTTCGTGGATTATCAAGGCGAGCGCTACGACACGCCAACAAGCATCGGTGCCACCAGCCTGATGACCGCGGCAGAGCGCCAGGGCAACTTCTCAGCCCTCCTTCCGAGTGTTCAGCTTTATAACCCGTTCAACGTCGTCAATGGACAGCGTGCGCCGTTTGCGGGCAACATGATTCCCGCAAATCTCCTGAATTCGGTTTCGCAGAAGATCGTGAGCGATACCAGCGCTTATCCCCTACCGACCGGCTCGGGGTTGATCAACAATTACTTGTACGCGGATCACACCTATACCAACGGGGATCAGGGCGACGCCAAGGTCGACTGGAACCTCAGCGATAAAGATCGCGTCTCCGGCCGCTATTCGCAAAGCATGCTCACCAATCCAAACACCAACAACGTGCCGATTTTCTACAACGCGTTCAATTTATTTCCAACGCACACCGGTTTGTTGGATTGGACTCGCACGATCTCACCGACCATCGTCAACGAGGCTCGGGTGGGCGTGAATTACACGGTTGTAAACAACGGCTCGGCAGCCAATGGGCTCGCCAATTTTCCGCAGACCGTTGGGCTGCCCGGCGTGGTATCCAGCAATCTGCCTTCGATGAGCTTTAGCGGCGGCAATGCCGGCAGCATCGGAAACAGCGATGTCTATCAGCTTTTCGCAGACACAGTGATCCAATACGAAGACACCGTCAACATCACCAAAGGCGCGCACAACATGCACCTTGGATTCCAGGGCTGGCGCCAACGAATCGACACGTTCTACTCCGGAAACAACGGCCGCGCCGGAACCTTCACGTTTGATGGCCGCTACACTGCCGGTCCGAATCCGCTCGCCACGGCTGGAGCTGGCAGTGGCATCGCGGAAGCGGACTTTATGCTCGGGCTGCCGTCTGACATCGGTGGCGGTGTCAATGGCGGCACCTGGGGCCAGCGCGCAAACATCTTTGCGACGTTTTTCCAGGACGATTGGCACATCCGGCCAAATCTTACCGTCAATCTCGGTTTGCGGTGGGAGTTGCATACCCCCTGGGTTGAGGTCAAGAACCGCCAATCAAACTTCGGGCTGATTTCCGGCGCTTTGGAGTTGCCGGGCCAGAATGGAAACAGCGGCGCCCTATACAACACTTACAACGGCATCACGAATTTCCAGCCTCGCGTCGGGCTGGCCTGGAACGTAAAGAAGGACCTGGTTGTCCGGGCCGCATACACTCTCTCCTCCTACCTGGAAGGGACGGGTACGAATCTGCGTCTGACCATTAATCCTCCGTTCGCGCATGAAACGGATGCCAACTACACGTCCCAGTCGCTCCCGAGCTCTACTCTCAGCCAGGGCTTTTTACCGCTCGAAGCCAATCCATCGGATCCCTTCGCCGGCGCTCTGATCCGGCTCTGGGACCCCAATGTTCGTCCGGCGGTTTCCAACCAATGGAACCTCACCATCCAGAAGCAGTTCGCCAACAACACCACGCTGCAAGTCGGCTATGTGGGCCAGCGCACCACACACTTGATGGTCCCCATGCCGTACTTCCAGAAGGACCTTCTGCCCAACGGCACTGTCGTGGGTAGTCCGTACCTGTCGGGCAATCCGACTCTTTATAACGAGATCAGCCAGATTTCCGGTACGGCATCCAACGGTAATCAGGCTTACAATTCCTTGCAGGCAGTGCTGCAGAAGCGCTTCAGCAGCGGTCTGGAATACAACGTTGCGTACACCTATTCCAAGTGCATGACGGACTCCAGCGGCTACTACGGCTCCTGGGGCGGTCAGACGACCCCGGTTTCGCCGTACTGGCAAAACCTCTACGACAAGAGGGCCGAGTGGGGACCTTGCTACTACGATGTTACCCACGCCCTGACCAGCTACGCTACCTACGATCTTCCCTTCGGACATGATCGGAAGTTCGGCAGGAACATGAATCCGGTCGTCAATGCAGTCGCGGGCGACTGGCAAGTCAACGCGATTCTCAGCCTGCACACAGGCTTCGCTCTCACCACATCCGGACCGGACGCTTCCGGCACCAACTCTCGCGGAGCGCGCCCCGACTGTCTCTCTCCGACATCCGTATTCGGCCAGCAAAATTCGCCGTTGGGCGGCTACCAGTGGTTCAATGCTGCCCCAAGCGTTTTTGGCCCAGCGGCGACTGGCACATTTGGAACCTGCGGCATTGGTACGGTTCGCGGTCCCGGTTTACATACGCTGGATCTGAGCCTCGCAAAATTCTTCAACCTTACCGAGCGGTTTAAGATCGAGTTCAGGTCCGAGTTCATCAACTTCACGAACACCCCGATTCTAAACTCGCCGAATACTGGGTTGGGCACTACCATGGGCCTGCTCCAAAGCGCCCAAGGAGCCCGGCAGATCCAGTTCGCCTTAAAGTTCCACTATTGACCGCGCCTGAGTCAATAAAACACTGATTTGGCGGGGCCGCGACATCGTTCGCGGCCCCGTTGTTTTTTGTGGGAAGCGCATCTGCGCTAGGATTGGAATTTGGCACCCATCATGAAAATTTGGCACCCATCATGAAAAATGGTGACTGGCTTCGCCGTCCCAAGCCCGGTGATCTGCGGAATCAGCATCTGTCGGTGTCGGGGCCGTGTGGACGGCGCTACGTGTCACCATTTTTCCGCAAACTGCTGTGGCCTATGGCGCTCCTCATGAGCTCCTTGTTCGCGGCGGACGCCCCCAAGAAGGCGCCCGCACCTGATCCTTCCGCCGCTGCCCGCCGTGGAGCCGACCTCGCCGAAACTGGCCAGTGCCCACAGGCGTTGCCTTTGCTGGCAAAGTCCGTTTCGCACGTCGTCGACAAAGAACTCAAGAAGAGAGCGGGCTTTTACGGGGTGCGCTGCGCCATGGCGATGAACCAGATGGACCCGGCGTTGGAATTCATCCGCACGCTAAGTCATGAATTCCCCAATGACCCCGAGGTGCTCTACCTCGCCGTGCACGTGTTCTCCGACCTTTCCATTCGGGCATCTCAGGCTTTGCTCTACACCGCTCCCGGTTCTTATCAGGTGCATGAATTGAATGCTGAGGCTCTCGAAACGCAAGGCAACTGGAAGGATGCGGCGGTGGAGTATCACGAGGTGCTGAAGAAGAATCCGAACCTGGTCGGCATTCACTACCGCCTGGGGCGTCTGCTGCTCTCCGCTCCCAAGACCGCTACCACCCGCGATGAAGCCCGGCACGAATTCGAAGAGGAGCTCAAAATTGATCCGACCAACGCCGGCGCCGAGTACGTGCTGGGCGAGCTGGCGCGTGAGGACGAGCACTGGCCCGCCGCCATCGATCACTTCGGGCGTGCTGCCAAGCTCGATTCCGGTTTCGCCGATGCCTTCATTGGCCTCGGGCGCTCGCTAATCGCCGGAGGCCGCGCCGCCGAAGCCGTCCCGCCCCTCGAGATCGCCGAGAAACTGCAGCCGGATAATCCCGTGCCGCATTTCCATCTGGCCACCGCGTATCGCCGGTCGGGCCGCAAACAAGATGCGGACCGGGAGTTCAATCTTCATCAACAAACCTCCGAAAAAGCTCGCCAGTCCCAGCAGAATATCCAGGCCGGTGTCGCCGGACCGCAGGAAGTGCTCGGCCCGCAAAAGGCCGAGCCGTAGGGCTCCTTTGATCCGTTTACTTGTAGCGCAGGGCTATCGCAGGGTTTGCGAGAGACCTGCGGCTTTTTCTGCAGGCGGCGGTAAAAGGCCGCAAGTCCCCGCCAGGACCAGGCGTGGCCATGCGCTACGATTGTCCGCCGTACTCCTCACCCTGTCGCTCTACGCCGCGCCGGTTCAATTTACTAACATCACCAAATCCGCTGGCATCACCTTTGTCCACTTTAAAGGCGTCAACGGCACTTCCACCATCCTCGAAGAGGCCGGCCCCGGAGTTTGTGTGGCAGACTTCGACGGCGATGGCTACCAGGACATCTATTTCGTCAATGGCCGCGATCTCTACAAGCGCGGCATCTCCACCCGCAACGCGCTCTATCGCAATAATGGCGACGGCACCTTCACCGACGTCACCGAGAAAGCCGGCGTTCCCGGCAACGCCTACGGGTTGGGCTGCATCTGGGGCGATTACGACAACGACGGCTTTCCTGATTTGTACGTCACCCAGTACGGGAAGAACATTCTGTATCACAACAACGGGAACGGCACATTCACCGACGTTACCGACAAAGCCGGCGTCGGCGGAACCGATTTCGGCGGCGTGTTCCATACCGGCGCAACCTTCTTTGATTACGACCGCGACGGCAAGCTCGATCTCTACGTTGGCGGCTATGCAAACTTCGGACCCACCAGCCAGCGCACCTGCACCATTGGCTACAGCGTGGCCACCAGTTGCCGCCCATCGGTGTACGGCGGCACGCCTGACGTGCTCTATCACAACAATGGCGACGGAACCTTCACCAACGTCACCAAGTCAGCCAAAATCTTCCAGCCCAAGGGCCTGAATCTTTCCGTGGCCGCCGCCGACTACGATAACGACGGCTGGCCCGATCTTTTCGTCGCCAATGACGGCATCGAAGCGTACCTCTACCACAACAACCACAACGGAACCTTCACGGAAGTCGCGGTCACCAGCGGTATGGCACTCACCGTGAACGGCGCGGCCATGGCGGCTATGTGCATCTCGCTCGGCGATTACGATAACGATGGCTTCCTCGATCTGTACATCTCGGATTTCCAGCTATCGTCTGACCATATCTGGCACAACGATGGCAAGGCTTTCTTCGATGAAGTCAGCGACCAGGCGGGAATCACCGTGCCCACCCGGAATGTGTTGAGCTTCGGCGGCGGTTTCTTCGATTATGATAACGACGGCTGGCTCGACCTGTTTATTGCCAACGGTCATGTGTACGAGGAAGTGGAGCGCGTCTCGCCCGATATTCACTACAAACAGATCAACTCGCTATTCCACAATGAGGCCAACGGAAGATTCACCGAGGTCACGAAGATTGCCGGCGATGGTTTCAGCCGGCCCTACGCGGCGCGCGGCGCGGCCTTTGCCGATTTCGATAACGATGGCAATGTAGATATCGTGGTTGCCAATGTAGGCGATCCGCCGCTGCTTTTGCACAACGGAGGCGGTGCCGGGAGCCACTTCATCAACTTCAAGCTGGTGGGAACGAAGAGTAACCGCGACGCCATGGGCGCGCGCATCAAGCTCACCTCCGGCGGCATTTCCCAAATCCGTGAAATCGCCGGTGGCGGCAGCTACCTTTCGCAAAGCGATCTGCGCGCGCATTTCGGCCTGGGCCGCAGCGTCAAGGCTGAAACCGTCGAAGTCACCTGGCCCAGCGGCGGGCATCAGGTCTTCCACGACGTGGAACCAGACAAGTTTTACGTAATCGACGAAGGCAAAGAACGTCTAGGGATACAGAAGTTCGGGCGATAAAAAACCGCTTCCTCCCGGTCACGGCTCACCAAAGCTAACGAGCGGGCCGGTTCATTCTCGAGGGCCCGTTGGTCACCGCGTAATTGGCTGGGACTTGAAACAAAGCCGAATCCGGCTCCGTACGGACGATGTTCGTCAATTGCATGACGGTACTACCGAAGCGTGGATCAGAGCTCTTGATCATCAAAGGAACCTTCAGGTCGATGGATACCCAGGCTTCACGAACAATCTGAATGGCTTGCTGATTCCCGATCGCCCCGGCTGGGATGGTCCGGGTGGTTCGCGTTCCCGTCGCAGCGAAACCGTTGATCGTCTGGGTCCCCAGATCCTCGGTCTGCACGTCGGACGCCGGACTCTGCTTCGTGCGTGCTGAGACGCCATTTCGAAACTCGTTGTGCACATGAATGGGAGTTTTGACAGCCGTCATGGTCGACGGGTGGAGCACGTGGGCGAAGCCCGCAACGGGATCAAAGATGGCGATGACAGGTGAAGCCCCCGCGCCTTTGGCGGCGTGCTCCATACGGACGCGGCCCTGGCTGTCGCGATACACCTTCGACTGTTCCTGCCGCGCAATCTGGTTCCCGTCGGTGAGCGTCTGCTGGCTCTCGGTCGTCTGAATCGCCGAATATGGCGCGCCGGTGACCGGTGTTCTCGAACCCGGACCCATCGACATCATGCCTAACCTGGGTTCGAAGCCCCCGTGGCCTTCACCTCGCGGTGGGGCCTGCGCGGACAGTAAAAAGGCACACAATCCCACGGTCGAGAGCGTTGCGAATCTTTTCATGACATTCCTTTCCTCACTCTAAATTTAAGAACCCGTTATCCGGGAGCACCCGCACGCCGCGCGGAAGACCATCTTCCCCGAGCAATACATCAGCCGGGACTTCGGCTCCATCGGCAGTTTCGATATCTATTCCCATGCCGGCCAGGGCCTCCCGATCGAGCTCTGTGCGAACAACTCGCACAAATTCGCCAGGCGCCAGCGGCAATGCGTACGGGACCGAGAGGAAGCCGCCCTCGTCGCCAGAGTCCTCCGCCTGCAAGCTAACGGAATTCTTTTGCGGCCTCGCTACGCTTCCGGCAGAACCATGATGTCGCCAATCGTATACCAGCGCGAGAACCACCAGCAGGATGGCTGCAGCGTTCAGCGCCCATCGCCAAAAAACATGGAAGCCGCCCGTATGAGCGCGCTCGAACTCTCGCATCAGTTCTTCCCGTCCGGCCATGGATGGCTGGCCCGTCACCGCATCACGCATGATGCGAAACTGGGTGGTCAGGCGCCGCTCATCTTCCCACCGCTCCTTGCAGCGCGAGCAGGACATCAAATGCGCCTCAAGTTCGGCGGCCGGGTCCTCCCCGGTGCGAGCACATTCCACCAGTTCCACCGTCGATTCACGGCAAGTCAACACATCACCTCGCTGTCACTCCGGACATCGCCAGCGGCTTCAACCGCGCGGCCAGCAGCAGGCGCGCGCGATGCAGCCGCGAACGAACGGTTCCTACCGGGCACGCCATCAGGCGCGCCGCGTCTTCGTAGCTTCGCTCCTCCAGATCGCAAAGGATGACGGCATCGCGATATACATCGGGCAGCTCGCGTAGCGCCGCGTGCAGCGCCGCCGTCCTTTCATTGCGAATAAGATCTCCTAATATGTTGTCCTCGGCAACCGGTTCGGCGGACGCTTCGACCATCTGATGCCGGCGCATCACGCGGACTAAATTCCGCGCTATCCCATATAGGTAGGCTTCCAAGCTGCCGCGCCGGTCATCGAAACTCGAATCCTGTTTGATCAGGCGCAGAAAGACCTCATGCGTCACCTCTTCCGCGGCGCTATGACTTCCCGAAATATGCTGCACATAGCGATGAAGCGGCGTGCCTCGCCGGTCATATAGCTCGGCAAAGGCCATCCGGTCGCCCTTCCTCATTCGCCGGTAGAGTTCCTCGTCGCTCAGTTCCATCCGGCCGTCACGCTGCATTGCTTTTCGAAGGCAAAAAGTTCCCGCGAATCCTTTTATTTGGGGATTACTTGGGCGAGGTGTGGCCTGTGATGACAGGCGTTGCGGAAGGCGTTATGGTTTCTCAACCCGGCGCAGAAAACGGTTCCCGCGCCGGGGAAGACTTACCGTCGGAAAGAGTTGTAGCGGTAAGCGGCATCGTTATCGCGATACTGGGTCCGATTGCGATCGCCGTCGTTCTGGCCCCGGTCATCGCGATCGCGCACCAACTTCTGATCGCGCCCGCGATACTCGCGCTGGTCGTTCTGCACGCGAACATCGCGCTGTTCGGCGTATCCGCTGTTGTAGCGAGCCTGATCGCGGCCTTCCGCAAACATCGCTGCCGGCTGTATGCAAGTCAGCATCGCAAAAAGTGCTGCACTGGAAAATCCGATCTTTTTCAACATGGCCTTCACCCTCTTATTCCGAAACTGGCAGTTGGCCAATCTCTACTGGCTTGGACTAGGGGAGCAGGGCTCGCGACCGTAAGAAATTGTATCCAGAGGATTAAGGATCATTCATATTGTACGTTTTAATGACCGCAACCGTTGGACTGCTTCATACCGAAGTCGCGCTCAGTGTGCTCTTCCCCGCCTTGCTTCAGCCATCCAAGTGGGGTATATTCAGGAGGTTTTCAGCAAATCAACGAGGAGGTACTGTCTTGAAGAGACTAGTGGTAGCGTTGGTGTTGGCAACATCGGTATTCGCCCTCTCGGCGATGGCCGATGAGATGAAAGGCTACATTTCTGACTCCAAGTGCGGAGCCAAGCATGTAAAGGATCATAATGCCAAGTGTATTGAAGGCTGCGTAAAAGGGGAGCTTCCCCGGTCTTCGTCACGGGCGGCAAGGTTTATAAAGTCGACGACGCCTCAAAAGTGGCGGAGCACCTAGGACACGAGGTTACCATCACGGGTGCGATCGATGGAGACACCGTAAAAGTCGAAAGCGTAAGAATGTAACACTCGTAACACGCCTTCCGGGGCGGAGGGGCAGCTATTGCAGTTTGCCCCTCCCCTCAACTTTCCACACTTCCTCCACTCGATCTCCCCGCTTTGCGTAAACATATTCGTGCAGATTTACTGCCACGCAAACGTGGCTGGGGATGATGCGGAGCCGCTCGCCTACCGCGAAGCCACGGCCTGCCCGCGAGATGTCGACGTAGCCATGCTCTTCGTTCAGTCGGTAGAACGCGCATCCGGGAGCTTCCACCACGCGGCCATGCACCGAAGGTGGCGCTGCCGTATCGGAGGAGAACGTTTTTGAACCACCGTCCACAATGATCTGCCCCGGCCGCGCAGTGGAAACCACCGTCACCAGGATCGACACTGCGCAATCGTCAAACGTACAGCCGCCGCTGGCCACCGTATTGACGTCGTTGTACACATAGGTGCCGGGTCGAATCTCATTGAGGCCCTGAACCTCGTGGGAGTGGTAGAGCGACGGAGTAGAGCCTCCACTCACGATGCCCACGGGGATGCCTTCGCGGCGGAAATCATCGAGAATGCACTGGACCAGTTCGCTCAACTTGCGAATCTGCTCCATGCCGTGCTCGCCACTGTCTTTAATGTGGCCGGGGTAGAAGTCGACGCCTTCGAACCGCAGATTTGGAAGACGCTGCATTCCTCGTGCCAGCTCGATCAGCTCCGGGCCCGGCGAAACCCCCACCCGATTGAGTCCTCCATCCACCTCGGCAAGAACACCGACCTCAACCTTGGCATCCCGCGCGGCGTCTGAGAGCTGCTTCGCCAGAACGATGTTGTCCATGGCAACGGTTACGCGGGTCTTCTTGGCCACCTGCATCAGGCGATCGAGCTTGGAGCGGCCCATCACGGGATAGGCCACCAGCAGATCCGGCGTATTGGATCCCAGCATCACCTCCGCTTCGCCAACTTTTGCCACGGTGAGACCGACGGCGCCTGAATCGAGCTGCCGCCTTCCCACGGCCGGGACTTTGTGGGTCTTGGTGTGCGGGCGCAGGCGAAGGCTATGCGCTTTGCAGTAGTCCGACACGCGGCGCAGGTTGCGCTCCATGATGTCGAGATCGATGACTAATGCGGGAGTGTCGAGTTCGGAGACTTGCATCTCCAATATTCTATGCGAACTCAGCGCGGCGAATTGTTACACGGAGGCGCACGTCAAAACAGGTGTGACTGGCTATTTGCCGAACCGCAGCAAAAGCTTGCCTTCCGGCGTGGTGTAAATCAGCTCAAGATCTTTCATTTTCTGCCTCTCCATGGGAAAGTAAAGCAGGCCCGAAACCGGAGCGTCGGTCTCTTTTTCCGGCAGAATTTTTTCTTTGAGAACCGCGAGCATTGGATCGGCTTTATCTTTAGAGCCGGATTTCATGGTGGCTCGTGCTTCAGTAGCGCCCTCCGAGCCGCCCCCCATGATCCCGCCGCCACCTAATCCACCGTAGGGACCCATACCCGGAGGCCCAGGCGCCCCAGCCATCACCGTTCCACGCGAGGCTGAGCCCGTGCTGACTACCAGCGCTCCCTTGCCGGCAATCTGGCTCGGAGCAAACGGCGTAGTCCGCTCGCCGTCCTTATCCGTTCGCAGCATGAAGTCGTCGAGATGGATCGCAAGTTTCGCGGCGTCCTTGGGCGTCAGGTGAACCTCAACCACGATGTAATGGCCGCCCAAATCCGACCCAAGCGCCTGCTTCACGGCTCCGCTGTCAATCATGGCGGTTGCGGTGATTTCCACCAAACCGTTCTCGGCGGACCGCAGAGGAACCTTCTTGTCAGCGCCCCACAGTATGAGGCTGCACATCAAACTCATCGCAGCAACCCGCATGAAGACTTTCCTCACCTTTTCATTATATCGGGTAGATGCTAGAACCAGGTGATAGGTTCTAGGTTTTAGGTTCTAGCAACCCAGCACGCCCGCTCCTCAGAGGCGAGCAGGTTTTCCTAACACCTAACACCTAACACCTAACACCTAACACCTGCTTCTTCCGTTACCATCATTAGCTATGGACGCGGAATTGTTGCAAGACTTGGCGCGCCATCAGGCTTGGGCGGATGCGCAGCATTGGAAGACGCTTCGCTTGAATATCACCCTGCTCGACGATGCGGACATTCGTAAACGTCTAAATCACATGATCATGGCGTCCGAAATGCTGGCGGCGCTGGCGCGCGGTGAGGCGCCGGATGTTGCCGGGATGAAAGAGCGGGAGTCCGTGGACGAACTTGAAGCGGCCATGCGAAAGGCGAATGAGGGTCTGGCCGCGACGATCGGGTCCGTCGATCTAGACAAGATGATTACACTGCCGCGCGGACCGAAAGGGCCGTTCGATGCGCCCGCGGGCGTGTTGTTGCTCCAGGCGTTGACGCACAGCCAACATCATCGGGGCCAGAATGCAGCGCGTATGCGAGAGCTGGGCGTCACGCCCCCGATGACGGACTTCGTTTTCTGGTACGCGGTGGAACACTAGGTGCTAGGTTGCAGAAACAGGTGCCAGGTTCTAGGTTTTAGGGCTCTGAACGAGAATCTGAAAAGAGCATAATTTCACGCGGCTTTCCGCAAGGCGAGGAATTCGGTTTTCAGGGCGGCCAACCTCTGGGCTTTCAATAATCCTGAATTCCGAAGTTGAACGTTGATCGAACCTCCTGTCCGCGGGTTTGGAAAGTGGTTTGGGCTCCGGTTCGGGATCAGGTTATGAGCGACGGATCCAACTTCGGTGAAGTTGGGATTTGCCAGTTCAAGATGCTGTCCAGCAAGGGAATTCTCGTCTTCAGCCCGCCCCAACTTTCCGACAGATGAATCACCAGTCGGCGGCCGGTCCGCCCAAGAATTGCCCCGCAGGTGAGGACCTGAGTCCGGATGGTAGCGGGCTCGCGATAGATCGGCAAACCAGCCGCGCGCTGGAACTCCCCCAGTAAGTTGAACAGTAGTAACACGGCGCGAAAGGCGGCCTCGGTGGCGAAAAACTGTTTCAGGCAGAAGCCATCGGCGCCCAGGTCGTGCTTCAACTCGGCGATGCGGTTTTCCATGTCGGCGCGCCGATTGTAGCCCCGCCAGATCTCCTGCGGAGGGTCGCCACAACTGGTGACGAAGACGCGGAAGGTATAGCCGGGCACGTCGATTAGCTTGCGGCCCACGCTGTCGCGACCCTCGCGCACCTGCTCGCGAATCGCCACGAACCGCCGCTCCACACTCCAGCCGTGCAACTGGATTCGAAACTCGCCCGCGGCGTAGTCGTCGTCCAACATCGTCCATTGCTCCACTCGCTGGGCGGCACGTTTTACCCATGGGGTGAGACGCGCCACTACAATGTAGGGCAGCAGGCGCTGTTCCAAAAAGCTCAGCAGCTTGTCATCGAAGAAGCCCGAATCGGCTCTCAGCAAGCGGATCTTTTCGCGCTGTCCCCACAGCGCGAGAGCTTCTTTGAGAAACTCCTCCACGCCCCGGCTGGTTCCGCAGTTGCCGCTGCGGAGCCACCCGTGGAGGAGAAAGTGCGCTTCGTTCAGCACGGCCAACAGTGGATGGTGGCTGGGCCGTCCGTGTTTGCGTGGGTTGTGTCCCTTGAGCGAACCTTCCTGCTGGCCGTAACGCTCAAACACCGTCGAATCCAAGTCCAAGGTGTAGCCCTCCTCGCGCTGCGGCAAACGTTGCATCTGCCATTCGGCCAGTGGTTCGTAGAGGCGCTGGACCTGGCCCATGCCGAATGCACGAAACAGATTGCGGATGGTGTCGTCGGTAGGAAACCGTTCCAGGCCCATGAGCGCATGTAACGCGCGATCTCCCCGCAGCAGACCCGCATGCGCGAAGCGTCTGGCTCCCACCAGCACCGATATCAGGAACGCTGTGAAGGTGGAAGTCGGATCGATGTGATTCGGCGACCGCCAGCGAATCGGCATGTGCTCCCGAACCGCCTTCACAAAACCGATCTTGCCGAGAAACGAAATGAAAACCGCGACACCGCCAAACGGGGTCACGGCGCGTTGCGTCTCGCGCAGGATCAACCGCTCATCCGACAACAGGGCGGTGATCTCGCGCGGGACTGGTTTGTCCGTCGCGTTTGATTCCATTTCCCTGTTGTCTCAAATCCTTGGCCCCAATCTCACGCCGAACTTCGGTTTTCCGGATAATAGGTAGTGCAGGTTGGTGTAGCCTCGGCCGCGCCGGAGAAGGGCTTTGATGTTTCCGTTAATGGCCTCGACGACTCCGAAGCGAACCGGCACGCGGCAGTAGTTCAGGATGCCGTCCAGGTGATCGAGCAGCATCTCCGCCAGCTTCTGAAAGGTCTAAGCCGCTGCCATCGAAGTTGATCCATCCAACGCTGCAGGTAGCGCACCATCGCACCTTCATAGCGGTAGGTCCACAACCGGTCCAGACTTTCTTTGAGCAGATAAGCTTTCATCACGCGGCGGTTCAGCGCAAAAAGTCCGTTGAGTTCCTGCCGCTTGCGTGACTCCAGATTCACCCAGCGCGTCAGCAGCAGCCAGCGTTTGCCTTTCACGATTCCGCGCATGCGGCCACCCTTGCGGAAGAACTCGGCCCGCCGCACTTCATCGACGGCCTGGTTGGCGTGCTGCATGATGTGAAACTTGTCGTAGACGATGCGGGCCTCGGGAAGCCAGTGCTGGATGCTGTTGGTGAACGCGGGCCACATGTCTACGCATACCGCCTTCACGCGCAGTCTTTGGAACTGGCTCAACTCCTGGCCCAGAAAGGCATCCAGAGTTTCCTGCTTCCGATCCCGTCCAAACCAGAGCGGCTCGCCGGTTTCCAGATTGCTGACCACTGTCAGGAACTTCGTCTTCTTACCTAGATAAATCTCGTCCACGCCCATGTGCCGCCGAGCAGGCTTTCTTCTCTTCCTATTCCAGCGCTCCAGGCATCTCAGATCGATCGCGCGCACGGTGCTGGCTGCCAGTCCGAACTGCCGGGCCACCTGGCGGGCGGCTGCCGCATCGCAGGCCAATCCCACGGCATCCTCAAAATCTTTGCTGAAGGGCGCCTTCGCAGGCAACTGCGGCACTTGCTCTGTCTTGAGCCCGCACTTGGGGCAGCGGACCCGATAATACTCAACCATCACCGTGGTCTGGTACTTGCGCCAAGGCAGGTCTCGCACCTCACGCTCCCGCACTTCTTCGATCTTGGAAGCTTTCCCGCCGCACCCCGAGCAGATCAGCACCCGGTTGTCTCGCTTCCGCCGCACCCACAGCCGCAGCTTTCGCGTGCGCTCGTCGATCTCATGCCGGTAAACCCGGTACCCCGGCCAGTCCAGAATCTTTGTAAACTCGCTCTCGGTCAATCCCGCAGAGTTTAACCCACTCGTTCACATTCCTGCTCAGAGCCCCTTTTAGGTGTTAGGAAAACCTTCTCGGCTCTGTGGTCCGAGCGTGTTGGGTTGCTAACACCTGGCACCTAGCACCTGCCTTCAGCACCACTTGTTACCATACTTGACGTATGGTCGTACTGGATGGCGACCGCCTTGCCATCGAACAAGTGATTGCCGTCGCAGCCCACGAAGACATTGCCGCGCTATCTCCTGCATCCATCGAAAAGATGCTAAGGTCGCGTTCGGTAGTCGAGCGCCTCGCGGCAGGTGACGAGCCCGTGTACGGCGTCAACACCGGCGTCGGGCTGCTGGCGGATGTGCGCGTGCCGCCTGCCGACCTCGAGCAATTGCAGCGCAACGTGGTCCGCTCACATGCCGCCGGCACGGGCGATCCGCTGGCGCGCGAAGAGGTGCGCGCCATGATGCTGATCCGCGCCAACGTGCTGGCGAAGGGATTCTCTGGCATCCGCCCGGTGGTGGCGGAACGGCTATGCCAGATGCTCGAGCGCGGCGTCACACCTCTAGTGCCTTCGCAGGGCAGCGTAGGAGCATCCGGCGACCTCGCCCCATTGGCTCACATGGCGCTCGTGTTAATGGGCGAGGGCGAAGCCGAGTTCTCAGGAGCTCGCATGCCGGGGCGCGAAGCCTTGCGGCTTGCGGGTATCGAGCCGCTCGCACTCGCGTCCAAAGAAGGCATCTCGCTCCTCAACGGTACGCAAGCCATGCTCGCCATCGGCTGCCTGGAGCTGGCCGCTGCGGAGGTGCTCATCGACACCGCCGAGGTGGTGTGCGCCCTCACGCTGGACGCTCTGCGCGGAACACCGCGCGCCTTTGAACAGCGGCTGCACGACGTTCGCCCGCATCGCGGCCAGCTGGCCAGCGCTGCGCACCTGCTGCATTTGCTGGAGGGTAGTGAGATCCGCGCGTCGCATGTTTCCTGCCGGCGCGTGCAGGATGCCTACTCGCTGCGCTGCGCTCCCCAAGTTCACGGAGCGGTTCGCGACACGCTAGCCGAGGCGCGTCGCGTGTTTTCCATCGAGCTAAATTCCGCCACCGACAACCCGCTCGTTTTCGAAGATGAAGTATTGTCCGGAGGGAACTTTCACGGCGAGCCGCTGGCTCTGCAGCTCGACTATCTGGCCATCGCGCTCACCGCGCTTTCCGGCATCTCGGAGAGGCGCATCGACCGCCTGGTAAATCCCGCGCTCAACGAGGACCTGCCGCCGTTTCTGGCGCAGCACGCCGGGCTCGAATCCGGCCTGATGATGGCGCAAGTCACGGCAGCAGCACTCGTGGCCGAGAATCGCGTGCTTGCCACTCCGGCTTCTCCAGGTTCCATTACCACCAGCGGCAACAAGGAGGATTTCGTCAGCATGGGAATGACGTCCGCGCTCAAATGGAGGCGAGTCGTGCGCAATACCCGCGCCGTGCTGGCGATTGAGGCGCTGGCCGCAGTTCGCGCCATCGAGTTCCTCCGGCCACTCAAGACCAGTCCTGTGCTCGAAGTGGCGCGCGCCCGCATACAGTCCGTTTGCGCCGCCATCGAGGGCGATCGTCCGATATCACCTGATATCGCGGCGCTCGACAGTCTGATCCGCATCGGCCGACTGACGGTTGGAAGTGTATTCCAGGGATGAGCGCCTTGGCATTGCAAAAAGCACTCAGGCTTTTCGTGGCAGGTTCTGCCCTCGCGTTATTCGGGCTCTCCGCTCCCAGGCCGGCTGAATACACATTCGAAGTCGTTCACGTTTTCCCCCACGATCCGACGGCTTTCACCCAGGGCTTGGAATTCCATGCGGGATTTCTCTACGAGAGTACGGGTCTCAACGGCCGGTCGTCCTTGCGAAAGGTCCGCCTCGAGACGGGCGAGGTGGTTCAGCATGTTGATTTGTCGCCCGAATTCTTCGGCGAAGGAATCACGCTGCTTCACGATGAGATCTATCAGCTCACCTGGCGGTCTGAAGTTGGGTTCGTCTACAGCGCGCGGGATTTTCGGCTGCTCCGGAGATTCTCGTACACCGGCGAAGGCTGGGGGCTCACAAACAACGGACATGAAATTTTTATGAGTGATGGAACCGCTGAATTGCGAGTCATTGAGGCTGGAACTTTCAAAGAGAAGCGGCGGTTCAAAGTTCATGACGGAACCCGCGCGATTGACCAGCTCAACGAGCTGGAGTCGGTGGAAGGCGAGATCTTCGCCAATGTGTGGCAGACCGATCGCATCGCCCGAGTATCGCCCGTAACAGGAGATGTGCTGGGCTGGATCGATCTGGCAGGTCTGCTGAGTCCCGTATATAAGGTAGAGCCGGGAGCCGTATTGAACGGCATCGCTTACGACAGCGCCCAAAAGCGGCTGTTCATCACCGGCAAGCTCTGGCCGAACCTTTTCGAGATTCGTCTGGTGCGCAAGCGCGGGAAATAGGAGCGAATCTGCCCCTTTTCTACAAATCCGGGGAGCAGATCAAACCGGGCGATCGTGTCCGCCTGCACGGCGAACCAGGGGAAATCGAGTTTGTTGCGGACCTAGCGGACGATCCAAATGATTGGCCCGTCAAGGAGCACGAAGACGGTGTGATGATTGTCGAGCCCAAGGTGTTCGGACGCTTGTTCGTCCATGCTCCGGTCAGCCAGTACGAAGATCTGGAGTTTGTTTCGAGAGGCTCGCAATCCCCAACGTGAGAAAAGTGGGGCGGGCGCCCTCGCCCGCTGCCGACGCCCTCGTCGGCATTGCGGGTCCGGAGGCTCTCACAGCCTGCCTCAGTTTCTTATATTCTGTCGAAAAGGATCGATGCGCATATCTCTATTCTTGCTGCCCGGCTGCCTAACTCTCGCCGCGGCCCAGAATTCGCCGTTGCATCCGGTCCACCGCTTCCCCATACCGGAGAGTTCGCTCCGCATCACGCGCTCGGCTGTGCCGAACCAGCCGTTCAGCGTGGCCGGTGAAACGGGCGGCTTTTTCGGCTGGCAAAATGGCGCATTTGAAGCCTGGATATTTCCGGTCAAGGTGCTCAGTGGTTTTCGCATAACCGCTGAGCTTGCCGATTACCCTGTGCCTATCGAGCTCAGTCCCTTAGCCGCGGTAATCGACGTCGCTCCCGAGAGAACGACGATCACCTATTCGCACGCGGCATTCACTGTCAAACAGCACATGTTCGTTCCGCGCGGCGGAAGCAACGCCGGTCCGATCGTACTCTTCGAAATCGGGTCTGTGCGGCCGCTGCAGCTCACTTTCCAATTTCAGCCGGAGATGTTGCGCATGTGGCCCGCGTCAAACTTCGGCCGCCCCGGCGCCGAGTGGGTTCAACAGGGCGAGAGCGGCTATTACATCCTGCACACCGACAATCAGCAGTTCTCTGGCGGTGTCGCCATCCCGCGGGCCGCGGCCGGAATCCTGCCGCCGTATCAGGAACGCCCAAAGACCTATCCACTCGAGCTGAGACTGTCATTCGATCCGAAAAAAGATTCGGACTTGTTCTTTCCGCTGCTGATGACGACCGGCGGGCCCGAGCAAATGGCGGCTCTGAACGATCGCATTCCGGAGCTTTATTCGCGCACCCAGAACTATTGGGCGCATTTTTTCGACGATCGCCTGACAGCCGAAACCCCCGACTCCCAGTTCGACGACGCCCTGCGATGGGCCGTGGTTTCCATCGATCAGGCGCGTGTGAAATTTCATGATGAGACCGGACTCGTTGCCGGATATTATTCCTCCGGCGACTCCGCTCGTCCAGGTTTCGGCTGGTTCTTTGGACGCGATACCCTGTGGACTCTTTACGCTGTTCACGGCTACGGAGATTTCTCGCTGAGCCGTCTGGCGCTCGAGCTTCTGATCCGCCGCCAGCGCCCCGATGGCAAGATGATGCACGAGTTCTCGCAAACCGCGGATCTTGCCGACTGGAAAGCCACACCTTACTTTTACGCGTCCGCCGACTCTACGCCTCTGTTCATCATGGCCATGGAGGACTACGTCAATACCAGCAACGATGTGGAATTCCTGCGCCAGCACTGGAACGCTGTGAAGCTCGCGTACGCGTTCACGCGCGCGCACGATTCGGATGGCGACGGGATTTATGAAAACACGCAAGGAACCGGCTGGGTAGAGTCCTGGCCGCCGGGGATGCCGCACCAGGAGATCTATCTCGCCGCGCTCGATCAGCAGTCTTGCGCGTCCATGGCTCATCTGGCCGCCCTCATGCACGAGGACGATTTGGCGGGCCGGGCGGGCGAACAGTCCCAAAGGATCCGCCACAAGCTCGAGCCGGAATATTACGACGGTGCCAACCGGTTCTACGCATTCAGCCGCAACCCGGATGGCACAACCGACAAGACCGCTACCATGTTTCCCGCGGTCGCCTGGTGGACCGGCGAGCTGTCATTGCCGAACGCCGAGGCGATGCTCAGCCGCTGGGCCTCTCACGAGTTTTCGACCGATTGGGGGACTCGCGACCTGAGCGAAAAGGAAGCCATTTTCGATCCCATCAGTTACCATCAGGGCTCTGTCTGGCCGCTCTTCACCGGCTGGGTATCGCTCGCCGAGTACCGTGCCGGCCGCGCGCTGTCCGGCTACGCTCACTTGATGCAAAATGCAGACCTGACCTATGCCCAGGATTTGGGCGCGGTCACGGAGTTACTCTCCGGCGAGTTCTTCCAACCGCTGGGGCGCAGCAGCTCGCATCAGACCTGGTCTTCGGCGATGGTGCTGACGCCGGCCATCCGCGGCCTGTTCGGCCTCGATTGGGACGCATCGCATCATACGCTCAGGCTGGCGCCACATCTGCCCGCAAGCTGGAGTTCGGCCAAGCTGCATCGCGTGCCGCTGGGAAATTATCGCATCGATCTGGACTTCAAGCGGGAAGGCGATCGTCTGGTAATCCAGACGCGATCGGATCAGCCGGCAGCAGTGTGCTTAGTTACCCAAAGCGCCCCGCGCGAAGATTGCCCCACTGCTCGCCCCGAGTTGCGCTTGGACCTACCGCCCGTCGAAATCGACATTCCACACGGTCTGCCGCAACCAGGGGCACGCACCCAACAGCTAAAGGTCCTCGCCGAGGAGCGTTCGTCCAACCGGTTCACCATTACGTTGGAAGCCCCGGGCGATTCCACGTACGAGCTGCCCCTGCGCGTCAACCGCCCCGGACTGCACCTATTGGGAGCCGAAATAGCTGGTGACAAGCTCCGCGTCCATTTCCGCGCCGGCCCAGGTTATCAGCGCGAAGTTATTACCTTAACCTGGTGAGGCGTAGGTCTTTCGCCCGTAGAAGAAAACGCCGAGGATTTGCGGCGCCTGCTGGCGCTACATCCCGCGCCACGCCGCTCAGATCGAAGAAATCAAGCAACACCCCTGTTTCCTAGGGTTTGATGCTCCGGTGGGGCATGCTTTAGCTTGCCGATGCGACGCTTGACCATAGCCAACCCTCAGGCGTACCCGCCCGCCCTGCCGAAACCGGGTTCTCTTCGATATACGCCACAATCCGGTGGACCTCGCTCTCATCTCTCACCAGTGATCCCAAGACTCATGCTGCCAGTTCGCTCCAACAACAACATGTGCACATGGTTAAGCATGACGACCCAAGCGTGCAACTCATACAGCCTCGGACGCTCGCCGATGCGAATCGCGTCCACCACTTGCCGAGCTATTCGCGCATCGCTGAGCCATCGCCTCCCATGGCTTGGGCCACCGCACGATCCTCTACGGCGAACGCATGACCGGGAGTCGCATAGATGACGTCCGGCGGCGCCACGTGACGAACAAATGCTCACCATCCGGATGAAAATGCGGCAACCTTCTTCGATACTCGGTCATGCTGGCGACAGATAGCTAACCGACTGTCCAAGACTTCTCACTCTTTCGCATGAGGCGACGGCAAGCTAAAGCATGCCCCACCAACGCGGGCACTCCACTCGCGATTGCCAGGACCGCATCCAGCGGCGCTCCCGTCATGCGGCCCTCCACTTCGCGAAACCTGCCGCCTCCAGTAACGTGCGGTATTCGTTGAGCGATCGCGTGGTCGCCTGCGCGAGCGGCTGCACCGGTTGTGGGAGATTTCGGCTCTATCGCATCGTCGCGCCACGCGCGCTCAGCATGTTCGCAAAGATGCGAAAGGCTCCCGGAACGCCTGCGGGTAATTCGCGAAACCAGGAGAAAGCGCTGAATATGTAGACGCCCTGGCCGTACCGCGTTGCCAGCATACCGCCCTCTTGAGGCTTTTCTCCCGGGTCGTGCGTTTCGAGGATGGCGTGGTAGTGGGAATCCCATTCGGAAGCGAAATACAACCCGCGCTCCTGTATCCATCCTTCGAAATCTTTTTCGCTTATGTGATTCGGGGACATGAGCAGCGGATCATCCGCCGCCAGAAACTTCACCGGCGCTTCCTCGACGCTCACACGGCCGCGCCCGATTTGCAAGGGATAGGGACCGACGTGTGCCAGCTCGCCGGTCTTGCGTCCACCGAAAGGACCGCCCTCGGCCACGTTGTACTGGACGATGAGCGTTCCGCCGTTGTGCACGTATTCGAAAAGCCGGTCCTGATTAGCGCGAAGATCTGTGCGGACGTTATAAGCACGCACGCCGGTCACGATGGCGTCGAACACGCCGAGATTCCCCCCGGACAGATCGCGCTCCGAGAGTTGAGTCACTTCGCATCCAAGCTGTTGAAGCGCCTCCGGCAACTCGTCCCCGGCCCCCATCACATAACCCACCTTGTGGGCTGTGACTTTCACATCGGCGCGCACTAGCTTGGCATCTGCGTTCGGAAATAAGACCTGCGGAGGGATGTGCGGGTATGAAATCACGGTCATTCCGGTGGAGATTTCATTCCCGTCCAGTTTGGCGATGGCGCGCAGCCGGGCTTGAGTTTCCGCGTGCGGCGGCGTGATCGAAAAGCTTAGCGCTTGCTCACCGTCCGCGTCCGGCAACTGAAAGGGCTGCGACGCCGGCTCGGCGTGCCAGCCCTCGGGCAATTCCAGGCGCAGCGCGCCCCCGGCCTTCGTCATATTAGCCTTTACCTGGACCTCCACTTTCTTCGGACCCTCGTTGGGAAAGAACTCGATTGGTTCCGGCAGATTGATCCCCACCGCGGGCACCACGATGACGGCGCGCGTCAACTCGCCCGCGGTAGGGTTTACATATCGAAACTGAACGGGCCGTTTGAGTGTGACATTCGTCCCCTCGAAATTCAGCATGAACTCCGCCATAAGTAGCGGAGGCGTATCGGCAAGGCCGATCCATTGCTGGTCGTCGATTTCGTAAGTGTCGCCCTTGTGAGTCTGCCGCAGCCAAAAAGGTTGAGAGTACGGGCAGTCCGCTGGAACGGTCCAGGAAAGGCTCACAGTAATAGGTTGGTTGTAGGAGAGCGAGTGGGATCCATAGTTGTGTACTCCGTCGATGGAGCCGTGAGGCGAATCGGCCGAATAGCCGCGGAGATCCAGGCTCGCATGCGAGCGATTGAGCGCGGTAAGCTGTATTTCCACCGGCCGTCCCGGGACCAGCGCATAGTGATCGGCCGTTGCGTCCAGCCAAAGACCCGAGCACAGCGCCAGTGTCTCATCCAGCTCTTCCAGTTTCCGCTTGGCCCATGGGTCGTCGATCGCGACCAGCAACGGCCGCGCCTTGAGTAACAGCGGAATGATTTTTTCCGGATGCTCCGGCTCAAACGTGCGCTCCGCTTCGGCCAGAATTCTGCCCACCGCCTCGCCCCCAGGCACGCGTCCCCATCCAATATCGACTCCGTCGAATGCGGTGCCGTCGGCTGGCGGCCCTTCGACCGTCACCAGGAAATTCTTCGATGGCCCGCGACGTTCCGGTGCTCCCATCCCCTGGCTACGGTGCTGGCTGCGGCTGATGCCCGCAATCTCGTTATACGACTTACCCAGGATCGGATTAAACTCGCCCGTGTCCACTCCGACCTTGTGCGGCATGGCGAGGGCTTCCTTCTCTTGTTCCGGAGTGAAGCTGAATACATTCCACATCAGGCGCTTTGCCTGCCAGGTCTGGACATGACGCAGTTGTTCCGGGAATCGGTTCTTGTCTGCCGCCGCCGAGAATGCCTCTTTGCCCAGGAGGGCCGAGGCCTGATGCTGCCCATGGCCGTCACGCGGCGTACCCGAAAATCTCAAAATGATGACATCCGGACGAAATTTTCGGATCACCCATACGACATCCGATAGCACCTTCTCCCGTCCCCATTTGGCCAGGGTTTCGTCGGCGGTTTTGGAGTAACCGAAGTCGATAGCCCTGCTAAAGAACTGCTCGGCGCCATCGATGCGACGGGCAGCCAGGAGTTCTTGTGTCCTTATGACACCTAAGAGGTCACCTTGTTCCGGGCCGATGAGGTTCTGCCCCCCTTCGCCGCGGGTTAACGAAAGGTAACCCGTGCGTACCGAGCGCCCCCGCGCATAATAAGCGAGCAGGGCCGTATTTTCATCGTCCGGGTGAGCCGCGATCATCAATACACTGCCTAGAACGTTCAGCTTATGAAGCGCCAGCTCTATCTCTGGCGTGCCAGATAACTGCCGCTGACCCCAGGCCGGGGCCACCAAGCCGCAATGGACCGTAAGCAGGCTTAACAGAAAGATACGAAACATACGAAGGGTAGGAAACCTGGAACGAAAAATGCTCATCAAAGTAATGGTAGACCAGGTTAGACCCGGATGCCGCAGGAGGGCGCCATGGAGACAACGGGGCTGATGCATAGGCTCTGGTCCGCTGTTCGGCGATGGGCGGCCCCACCCCCGCAAGTTATTCCTGAATCAGCCTTTCCGCACGTCGTTCCGAAAATCGGTTTGGCATTGGGTGGAGGTTTCGCCAGGGGCGTGGCTCACATCGGAGTCCTGAAAGTCCTCCAGCGAGAGAACATACCTATTCATTGCATCGCCGGAGTAAGCGCGGGATCCATTGTCGCATCGGCCTACGCCAGTGGGGCCGCCCTCGAAGACATCGCCAAAGTGGGTTGTGCCATGCGGTTTACGGATGTAGCCCGCTGGAGTATCTGCCGTCTGGGCTTGGTGGGCAGCGAGCGCATGGCTATTTTTCTGAGGCGCCTGCTCAAGACATTCCGTTTTGAAGATATGAAGATTCCGCTCGGGGTACTGGCCACCGACGTCGGAACCGGCGATCCTGTCGTGTTCTTCGAGAAGGGCGATGTGATTGTCCCCATCCGTGCAAGTTGCTCCTACCCCGGTTTATTTCAGCCAATCCGATACCAGGGCCATTTGCTGGTGGACGGAGCAATGAGTGTAGAGGTCCCGGCGCAACTCACCCGCAAAATGGGAGCGACGCACGTGATCTCGGTGACATTACCCATGCAGGCGGCCACCGTGGTCCCCAGCAACATGCTGCAGGTCGTGAATCGCTGCTTCCAGATCCTGCAGCACCGCGCCGAGGATACTTGGCGACGAGACTCGGACCTCATTATTAGTCCGGATGTGACCGGCGTTGAGTGGGACGGCTTTAAGTGCGGCCAGGACATGATCCGGGCCGGGGAACTCGCCACCGAGGTTGTCTTACCGCAAATCAAGAAGTGGTTGGAGCCGGCGAAAACTCCGGCACTTGGACTGAAGTCTCTGCCCGCCCAACAACTCGCCAGTTAAGTCTCAGGCGAGATTCAAGACCTGCTTCACCGTCCCAGTGTGATCCTGAATCTTCTGCTGCAAAAGCATTAGAGCGTGAATCAGCTGCTCCGGTCGTGGAGGGCAGCCGGGAACGAAGACGTCCACCGGGATGACCTGGTTAACCGGAATCAGCGCATAGTTGTTGAAAACGCCGGTAGACGTGGCGCATGCACCCATCGAGATCACCCACTTGGGCTCGGGCATCTGCTGATACAGGTGGCGGATCACGGGCGCCATTTTATTGGAGACGCGGCCGGCGATAATCATCAGGTCCGATTGCCGCGGCGACCCGCGAAAAACCTCCGCCCCGAATCGCGCGATATCAAAGCGGGAAGCGCTCATAGACATCATCTCAATGGCGCAGCACGCCAGGCCGAACGACATGGGCCAGATGGAATTCTTCCGCGCCCAGTTGATCGCGTTATCGAGCGTGGTCAGAATCAGGCCTTCGGAAGCGGCCGATCGCTCCAGATACTCGTTGTCAATGCGCGCGAAAAGCTCCGCAGGGCCGCTGGCCATCGGGGTATCTGCCATGATTTTATTTTCGCACGGATACCGCTGGGTCCCGGAGACGCGGCTGTTAGAATCGGAAGAACGCCCGTCCGATGCAATTCTCGACATATCACGAGGCCCTCGACTGGGCCGCGGAGGTCTGGAGAATCCAGCCGGACTACTGGGACATCTTTGGCAAGCACCACTTCACTTCGCCCGAGACCAAGCGGGCCATTCTCGAATCACTGGGCATACCAGCCGGCAGCAAGGAAGCGCTGGAGCAGGCGCTAGAGCAGCGGTCTCGTAGCGAGTGGTCGCGCCTAGTTCCACCTTGCCTGGTGATCAGCGAAAATCACCGGCCGCGAGAATTCCCGGCGCATCTTCCTGCCGGGCTCGCCCAGCAAGTGGCTAGCGTCGTTCTGACAATGGAGGACGGCGCGTCTCAGACATATTCCCTGGCCCTTCGCGACTTTCCGCCGGCCGATTCGGCGGAAGTCGACGGCCAACGCTATCTGCGCAAATTACTACCTCTGCCAACCGGCATTCCTCTCGGATATCACAAAGTCGAGATCTTCGTCGGTGATGCGCATGGATCGATGCGGCTGATCGTTGCGCCCGATCGCGCTTATCTGCCCGACAGTTTACGAGCTGCCGGAATTGCGATTCCGTTGTATGGGATTCGATCAGAGCGCAACTGGGGTTGTGGTGATTTCCGTGATTTGGAGGGGCTGATCGACTGGGTGGCGGACGAGGTGGGTGGCAGTTTCGTGGCGCTGAATCCGCTGCACGCCATCCACAATCGCCGCCCGTACAATACCAGCCCTTACCTTCCAAATTCCGTTTTCTATCAGAATTTTCTCTACCTGGATCTGGAAAGCATTCCGGATTTCGCCCACTGCCGGCACGCACAAGGGCTCTGGATGAAGCCCGAGGTGCAGCAGGAAGTCAAGGCGCTGCGAGCGTCCGAGTTTGTCGAATACGAGCGGGTGCACGCTTTAAAGATGAAGTTTCTGAAGCTGCTGTTTGCCGCTTTTTTGCGGGAACGGCGTTCGGGCTCACCCCGCGCCCAAGCGTTCGAGGAGTATCGCACGCGTGAAGGCGAGCCGCTCGATCACTTCGCGACGTATTCGGCGCTCGACGAATGGATCCATCGCCGCAATCCTCAGATCTGGATGTGGCCGGAATGGCCGGAGCCGTATCGCGATCCCCTATCTCCCGAAACCCAAGCGTTCCGGAGAAAGCATTGGCGGTTGGTCCTCTTCTACCAGTACGTACAGTGGCAAATCGACATTCAGTTAGCCAACGCTCAGCAGCATGCCCGGGACAAGGGATTGTCCATCGGACTGTATCATGATCTGGCTCTGGCTACTGACCGCTACGGGGCCGATCTGTGGGCGCATCGATCTTATTTCGCCGCGGGCTGCCGCGTCGGTTCGCCTCCCGATGATTTCAATCCCAAAGGACAGGACTGGGCCTTTCCTCCTCCCAATTCCGCGCGGCACCGCGAATCCGGATATCAGCTCTTCATCGAGTCGATTCGCAAGAACTGCCGGCATGGCGGAGCGTTACGCATCGATCACGTCATGCGCTTCTTCCGGCTCTACTGGATCCCCGACGGCGCCGACGCAGCCTCCGGCGCTTACGTGCGCGACCATTGGGAGGACCTGATTCGCATCGTTGCACTGGAAAGCGTTCGTCATCGCGTCATTGTGGTCGGCGAAGATCTGGGGACCGTCGAACCCGAAGTTCGCGATGCACTCGCACAGTTTGGCATCCTGAGCTATCGTCTCTTGTATTTCGAGAAGGATGAAGCCGGCCGTTTCAAGAAATATTCGGCCTATCCCCGGCAGGCGTTGGTTTCTTCGACGACCCATGATCTGCCAACACTGGCGGGATTCTGGATCGGCGAAGACATCGAGGCGCGGCGCCGTGTTGGCGCGCTGGCGGATGAGGCCAGCTATCGGGATCAACTTCGCGCGCGCGCGGCAGAGAAGCAGAAGATGCTGGACGGTCTTCTGGATGCGGGCCTCCTGCCGGATTGGTTTCCGCGTTCCGCGCTGGAGATTCCGGAGCTCACCGGAGAATTGCACAACGCCGTCATCGGATACCTGGCGTCCACGCCCTCCATGTTGCTTCTGATCAATCAGGAAGACCTCACCAAAGAAATTGCGCAGCAAAACCTGCCAGGCACCACGTGGCAGTATCCCAACTGGAGCCGTAAGATGCACTTCCGTTTGGATGAGTTGTACTCCGCCACACCTGCTATCGATTTTGTGCACATGTTCCGCAACTGGATCGAAAAAACAGGCCGCCGAAATTAGGTCCTGGTCTTATTTCTCTAGATCACGAATTACGCGAGGGTCATCCATGCGTGGCGAAGGTTTTGGGTGGAGCGGCTCGCGAGCCGCCGCCGGGTCGAACAATCGCGGGTCGATGGGCAAGACGTGGAACGGCGTAAAATCCGGCGAACTCGTGAAGCAGTCAGCCAGGTCGGACGCGCTTGCATCATACAGGTTGAGGGGTGGGAGACCGAGGATGCGAAACACAGTCTTCAGCAGGCCGGGAAAACTGGCGTGGACGTGGGAGACATACTGCCTTTTGACGTACGGCCCCAGCGCTAGAAGCAGTGTCCGGTGCGAGTCGATGTGGTCGCGGCCTCCTTGGGCATCATCCTCCGTGATGAAGACGGCCATTTCTTTCCACCACGGCGAATTCGACAGATACTCGACGATTCTCCCCAGAGCGTAATCGTTATCCGCAACAAAAGAGGAGTGGAACGGGTAGCCGTCGCCCGGCCGCGCGTCGGCCATGTGGTCGTTCGGCAGATGGATAAACAGGAACCGGGGGAGCGGTTGGCCGCCACGTTCGTATTTTTCCTGCATCTCGTGGATGAACTGGTCGGCGCGATACTGATCCGGAATATTTGTATTGAAACCCGGATACTCGCGAGACGTGTTGCGGTACAAAGGAGCCGGCATGGGGACATTCGTCAGGAAGCGTGCGCCGCTCGGTTTTTCGCCCGGCTCTTCCTGGTTCCCGGCGAGCTCGAAGCCTTCGCCGAAGTTGTAAAAAGAGATGCCGTGGCGCTCCAGGTGGTGCCAGATCGTTCCGCCTTCCGGCTGCTCTTCCGGATGAACGGACGAATTACTCTCCGCAAACAGCAAACGTCCCGGTGCGGTCGTCGGAAATCGAAAATCCTTCTCGCCCGCATAGGAAGCCATGAGCGAACTCTCCGTCCAGACATCCGGAAATGCGTCGACCAGCCAGTGATGCCCGTCCACGCTGACTTCCGAATCCGCGTAAAAGTTGTCGCTAAACGCCCACTGCTTCGCGAGCGCGTGGTGATTCGGCGTGATCGCGATATCCTGCAAGCTGAAGCGGCTCTTGCCGCCGTCGCAAAAACCGTGCATCCCGAAGCGAGCTAGAGCCGGTACGCCCGCCACCGGACCAATACCCGCGACCGCCAGGTCGCCAAAAACCTCGTCGAATGTCCGGTTCTCCTTCACGATCAGAACCACGTGCCGGACTTCCTGGGGAATCGCTGGAGCGGGAACGGGCCTCGGCCGGAATCCGTTCGCCTCCAGGACAACGGCGGTGTGCGCCGCGAGAGATGCGGCATCCGGGACGGGGAAAACCGAGATCGAGCCGCGCCGGAGCACGTCGAGAAAGCCTTTCGCCTCCGGGGCGGACATGTAAATGTTGGGGCCGGTGCCGTGCCCTTTGGCGTTCGTAATGTAGACGGTGTCATGGTCGATGGCGACGCGAGTCGGAAACCAGCCGGCCGGAAGGTGTCCCAATACGTGCATGTCGTGCGCGTCAATCACGCCGATGGAATTGATTCCTGCTTCTGCCACTAGGAGCCAACCGTGCGCATCATCAAATGCCATGCCTACCGGCATTACTCCGCGAAGCTGTTCCAGGCCCGGAATGCGTAGCTCCGCCTCGCCGACGACAGTTCGCGTCTTAGGATCGACAGCGGTCACGGTATCGCTGTGGGTATTGGACACGAACACCCGATCGCCAGCCGCAATTACTCCAGAAGGGCTGCTGCCTCCGTCGGCGTCCCCATACGGCTTGCCCGTCCGTATCACCGTAGTCACACGCGGTGCGTCTGGGTCGGCAACGTCAACGATATACAGCGAGTTGGATGCACGCGCGTTAGGATCGCCCAAACCGGGTACATCCACGGCGCCGCGGGCTGTTTCTCGCCGGACGCCGTCGCGCGCCTCCGGCGAAGGGAAGCCGAAGGCAGGGAATGGTAGGCCCGTATCTTGCGGACTTTTCGAATCCGCCCCCGGAATCAAACTGTACTGAAACATACCAATGTTAGTCACATAAGCTGTTCGCTTGTCCGGCGAAAGCGCAATCGCAAAAGGGAGACGTCCCACTTTCAACGAAGACACCACGCGGCCTTTCTTGGTATCGAGCACCACCAGACGGAAATTCGCCTGATCGAGGACATAAAGCAACATTCGTGCAGGATCGAACGCCAGGTCGCCCGTGTAGCTGTCCTGAAAACCGTCCTGGTTGAGATCGTAAAGCTTCCGGCCCGATCCCGTTGCGAGGTCTAACAGGCGCACACGGCCGGAATTTCCCTCCGCCACAAATGCAACTCTATTTCCGGCAAAGGCTGCACCCATGAAGACGCTGCGCCACTCGTCGCTGTCTTCCCGGCGCTCTTCCTGATGTCTTGGCGGCGGCCTCGTTACCCAGTGATGGACAGTCAGACTCCCGCTTTTCTCTTTCTCCAGAACACTTACGGAGAAACGCTCGGGTCCGCTGTTCACCGAAATGATGGTTTTTCCGTCCGGACTGACCGCCAAGCCAAACGGACCCGGCCCAGTGATGTACTGGTGGCCGAGCGGGGCGATAATGCGGCCTCCCGGCAATATGCTCGGGGCTCCGGGCCGGTGGATCGCTGGTCTGGTCCCCGCCGGCGCACTGTAGTCCGCAGCGATTGCGGAAGCCAAGCCGAGCGGCAGGACGATCAGAGAAATCCTTGATGCTTTTTTAAGCAACTGAGTCAGTAGCTAGCTTAGCAGCATCTAAAAAAACTTAATTTGAACCGGCCTGGAGAGGCTCTCGCGGTTCGCGAGCGTGCATAAAACGTAAGCTTGCCCATGTAAAAATGTCCTGCTCCGCACATTTTGCGGCCAGAAGCGCTCTGGTCCTGACGCGTGTTGGCCTGACCGAATAGCGTCTGTTTATGCTATCCCCATTGAGCTATTGCTTTGAATTGCCGACGAGCGTAACATTTGGCACGGTACATGCTACCAATAGTAAATGCGTGGCGGATCTAAGCCACCGTTTCAAGCTGTGGAACCAGCCGCAGCCTCTACCTGACCTAACACTATCGGAGGATGGCCGCATTACCTGCGACTTTGAGCGGGTTGCGGGGAATTTTGAGTCAGGAGCGAACGCGCTGAGCAACAGCCCAGCCGAGCGGTCTTGAACGTCGGTAACGTTAAATTGGAGAGAGCAATGGCAACCACCCCTACGACGTTAGCTTTTCCCGAACGGCAAAACTTAGAGGACCCACTGGCGCACCTCCCCTGTTCCAGCATCATGGAATATCGAAAGGGGCAGGTCATTTACGACCAGGATCAGCCTTCCACCAATATTTATCTCGTGATTGACGGCAAAGTAAAAGTCTGCAGGATGGCCGAGGAGGGCCGCCAGATTCTCGTCGACATCTACCAGACCGATGAGTTCTTCGGCGAATCCGCCTTCCTCAACTCAGGCACACGAGATGAACAAGCGGCCGCGCTGGACAACACCAAAGTGATGACTTGGACCGCTGCGGAAATCATGGATATCGCCATGCGGCGCCCGCGCCTGGCGGTTGCTCTGCTCCAGATCCTGGTGCAGCGTTCCAGCGATTTCGCGCAGCGCATCGAAAGCTTCTCGATTGACAATATCGCCCGGCGCCTGGCCCGAACCCTGATTCGATTCTCGGAGCGGCTGGGCCGGAACCACGATGACGGTTCCATCGAGATGATGCCATTTACGCACGAATTGCTGTCTCAGTGCGTGGGTACATCGCGAGAGATCGTGACGCACTACATGAATCAGTTCCGTCGCCAGGGTTACCTTCGCTATTCGCGCAAGGGGATTATGCTCTACCGCGACGCCATGCGCGATTGGTTGCGCAACCAGCAGTCCCTCTCCGCCTGAACCGCGCAGCCTCGATCCACGATCTATACTCTAAGTCGTGGACCGGTTATTCGAGGGACAAACGGCGCTCGTTACGGGCGCATCACGCGGTATAGGTGCCGCCACCGCGATCGCACTTGCGGAACGCGGCATCAGCCGTCTAATCCTGCACTACAACTCCTATCAGGAAGGATTAGATCGGGTCGCTGCGTCCGTGCGAGACGCCGGCACTCGAGCGGACCTCATCCAGGCCGACCTTGGATCCGGAGCCGGCGTGGAAGCCTTCTTGAAGGCTCTTAAGGCCGCGGGACCCAGCGTCGACGTACTGGTTAATAATGCCGGCTCGCTGGTCAAACGCGCAAAGCTAGCTGACTTCACCCCCGAGTTGTTCGACCAGGTGATGACCCTGAACGTCAAAAGCGCTTGGTTTATCGCTCAGGCGGTCGCGCCTCATATGATCGAACGCAAGCGCGGGATCATGGTCAATGTCAGTTCCATCGCCGCGAGAACCGGCGGAGGGATCGGCGCCGCGATTTACGCCGCGGCCAAAGCCGCAGTGTCCACAATTACCAAGGGGCTGGCGAAAGAACTCGCGCCGCACGGAATTCGCGTGAACGCCGTATCGCCCGGCACCGTGGACAATCATTTCCACGAGCAGTTTTCCACGCGCCAGATACTGGATGGCGTGGTGGCGGCAACTCCCGCGGGAACGCTCGGGACCAACGAAGAGGTAGCCGACACGATTCTTTTCCTGTGCTCCGACGCCGCGCGCTACATTCACGGACAAACCATCGAGATCAACGGCGGAATGTTCATGGTGTAGTGAATGGCAGCCTGGCGGTTTGCGCGGCTCCTAAGGAATTCGTCATTTTCACTTCGACGGAGGCAACTTGCGCGGGATTCCCATTGACGGGGAAGAATGCGTGCAGACCAAAGACGCCGCCCAGGTCGGAGGAAGCAAAGAACTGCCTGAGGGCGCCGGATGCGTCAATGGCGATCGCGCCCGGCGGTAGCGGAGTGCCGGTTTGATCAAAGAAGGTGAAAGTCATGCTGGAAGTGGACCGCGTGTTGTCGAAAGCATCGAACTGCAGGTCGAGCCCCGCCGAGGTGCGCTGCGCCTGGCTGGAATCAAAGACAACCACGGACGGTGCGACAGTGAGCGTTCTTGTGCTTACGAAGGCGCCGAGCTTGACGGTAAACACGATGTTGCCGGCCGTCGTTCCGGTCTGGAACGTGGCGCTTGTGCCGGAGCCGAAATGCCCTACTGTATCCCCTTCATTCACATTGAAGGTGACGGTTCGACCACCCGTTGACAAGAATTGAATGGCGTGATCGGCATTTGCGCTGGCATCGCCGGGATTGAAATCGATATCCACTTTCCCTGTCCCGGTTGCCTGCGATGGCGAACCCAACTGCACTGTCACCTTGCCCTGCTGGGAGCTCCCATATCTCACGCTATCGAACTCCAGCTGCGGTAGCGGAAATGGCGGATCAATGCCGACACCCGTCAACGGATAAACCAATTGGTTGATTTCCAGGTTGGCCTGTTGCGGCCCATCAACGGTTGGGACGAAGTCAATTTCAAGCGATACCTGTGCCCCGGCGGCCAGTGGGAATTGCGGCGTAGCCGGCTTGATCGTGAACTGCGCGGTTGTAGTGCCCACATTGATCACCACACTGTTTCCGGTTCCATTTGAAATCGCAATCTGGTATGCCGCGGTCTTGCCACGTTCCACGCTACCGAAATCCATGGGCGATGGCACGGGGCTGCCATTCTGAAGCGACACCGCGACGGATGCCAGCCCAGTCCCGTCGAACGTGGCCAGTTGGACTCCGTTCGCGATCATGTTGGCGGTGGCCGGACCCGTTTGGCCAGGGCCGAACTGTACCATCAAATCGACCGCCGTTCCTGCGGGCACCGTCTGTGGCAACGAAGGAGGTGACGGAATGAATTGGAAGGCCGCGCCGGTGAGCTGTAGGTCGGTGAGCAGAGCATCCGCACCGGTGTTGCGTAAGTGAAACTCAAGGCTTACGGCAGCGCCGACCGGCTTAGTACCAAAGCCGTAAGTTTGATCGTAGCTTGCGACGTCCTGGCCGTTCTGTACCAGAAACAAACTGAATTGAGCGGGCAGGAAGCCCGCACCCAGAAGGGCCAGCAGCAGCACGCGAACAGTCATGGACGCGCCTCCGCGGCGGGCATCTCGTAGAGCCCTTCACCTTCCGCTGAGATACGCATCAACTGAGATGGCAAGCCGGGAAGCTCGATCTGCACCGTGTCTTCTCCGGCCCGATGAATCCGTGTCCCATAAATGGGCACGTGCCGCTCTTGGCCTCCGGCCGTTTGAATGACTATCTCGCGCCCAGCCGCCAGCAGCAATCGATCTTTCAGCACCAGCAATGCGCCTGGGTTGTCGCACGCCTGTTCGCCAACAGCGCCGCCCGGCATCGATTCATGCAGCAAAGCTCCTTTCTTGACGGATAACGTGAGAAGCCAGAGCTGGTTGCCCCGGCACGCCGCCAACACAATCCCGCGCTGATCCGCCGGCCCGAGCGCGATTACCCGTCCCCCGATTACCGCAGGCTCAATCGCAATCGAGCCATCGGTGCTTACTCCGGCCGGCCACAACTCACCGGTTTTCGGAAAGAATGCGTAATCCGGGCTGAGAATCACTCCGCTCGCGGCCGTCGCGCGCCGTTCTATGACATTCGCGCGCGCATCGAGCACACTTAACTCTCCGTCCGTCTGCACCAGCCCGCCGGAGGCAGCGAACGCCCAGTTCAGAGCGTCCCCCTTCAGGGTGCCGCGCAAGATAAAACTTCCCGCCACACCGTACACCGGATGGAGCTGGTTCCTGGCATCGCGAGCGACGCCAACCAACGGCGCGTTCCAGTTCGACGCAGCCAACGCGGCCGTCAGGCATAGGAGGAAAAAAATGGCAGCTCTCTTCATTACGGCTTCCCGATCGTAATCGTAGGTGTGCCAATGCTGACGGAAGAGTTCAAGCCGCCGCCAATTGGGGTCCCATGAGCCGCGGACGCAGCGCTGAGACTCGAGCCGGCGAATGCTCCGGCCACGCCGCCAGCCGCCAAAATTCCTAACCACACCCATTTCTTATGTGATTTACCGCCGCTAGCCGCCACCAGGCCGCCGCCGGTTTTCGGCGAGCTTTGCGTGATGACAATGGTCTGCATTCTTGTGGGTGTCGAAGCGGCAACGCTGGGTGTCGTTTCCGTTATGGTTTGGCGGCTTGCGAGAACGGGCTGCATAGTTGCCTCAATGGCTTTCGGACCTGCGGCAGCCGCAGTCCTCGGGTTGCCCAGAGCTGCCTTGGCGGGGACGGCATTCGTTTTCGTTTCCGTGACGGTCGCGACCGGAGCGTTTGCCGCCGTTGAAGCGCTCAGCGCTGCAGGAGCCATTGCCGCTGCTGGCTGCGTTTTCCGGTCCGCACTTCCCGTTGAGGCGCTTTCCTCGCCGATGCGCTGCCGGACGACGATGCCTGCCCGCGCCTGCTCTTTCACCACCGTGACACGGACGTTAAACGGTCCCGGAGTCCGATTGAGCTGAAAACCGCGAAGCGTGGCGCGTCCACGGGAATCCGTCACGGCTAGATCCGTGCGCAAGCCGCTGGACGAAACGCCGGTCGGCCCGTCCTCCGGCATCTGGAAACTCGTCCGCGCTCCTTCTACCGGCTGGCCGGCGGCATCCGTTACTTCAATCGTGATTGGTTTAGTTACGTGTGCACCAGCGGAGTGGGCTGCATCCTCGCCGGATATGACCGTGATATGCAGCGCGCTCGTTTGCGCCGTCGACACCCGCGGGATAAGAAGGACAACCGTCCAGACACACGACGTGCGCAAGGTCTTGATGATTCGGGGCACCTGATAGTCCTGTTCTTTACAAGAACAGTGAAAGAGAGGGAGGAAAATTCTCGGCGGAAGGCACTGCGAAGTTTATTTATTGCTGGTGGTCGGATGGCGCGGGCCACGCCCCCATCCCGCGCAGGATCACGCAAGTGACATTGTCGGGACCTCCGGCCTCTTTGGCGCAGTCGACAAGCTTCTGGCATTTGTACTGAAGCTGGTCATGCCCCGAACCATTATCGCGGAGGATGTTTTCGATAACCGTGGGCTCGATCACCCCGTGCAGCCCATCGCTGCACATCAGCAGCAGGGCCGAAGGTTTGAGGTGAATCATGTAGTAGTGCACGGCAAGCGCGCCGCCGACGCCGATCGCCATGGTCAGCACGTGACGCATGGGATGATTCCGCAGGCTCTCCTCATCCAGCCCGAGCGGACGTCCCACCTCATGCACCCAGGTCTGGTCTTCGGTGACCGCGCGGAAGCCCGCATCATCCAACAGGTATGCGCGGCTATCGCCCACGCTGGCGATGGCCAGATCTTCGCCGGTCTCGAGCACGGCCACCAGCGTTGTCCCCATGCCCTCCAGTTGTGGATCGCTGTTGGAAGCCTCCAGCACGCGGCGGTTGGCTTCTTCCACCGCGCTAAGCAAGACTTGGGGATCGCGCTGCCAGGACTCCTTCACCACTTGAGCGACGGTGTCGACGGCCAGCCGCGAGGCCATTTCCCCAGCGCGCGCTCCGCCCATCCCATCCGCCAGAAGGTAAAGGCCGATCTCCGGGAGAATGAGCGCGCAGTCTTCATTGTTGGTCCGTACCCGTCCTACGTCTGACAGCGCAAAGGCTTCCAGCATAATCAGAGGCGCGCGCCTCGTTCCGAGGCCCGCGTATCATTTGATGTGCTAGCTATTTTACCCGAGGCGGGGGAATTCAGTCCCGCTTCCTGCGTCGTCCTGCGCAACCCAACATTGGAGGCGACCGTGACTCTATGGCGCAACAGCCCCACCAGGGCCTGAACTGGCATGAAACGTCGAATTGTAGCACGTGTAGCAGGTGCACTTGGAGTTTGTGAATTGCCGCTTCGATGGGAAGTCCGCGCTCCTCGCAAAAACATCACTCGGCTGCGAGAAACTTCCGCATCTCACGAATCATCACATACTGTTGCTTGGGGTCGGTCAGGAATTCCGTATGACTCGTACCATGCAGTTCTACCACCCTGCCACTCCTTACTTCCTTTCGGAATCGGTCCATCTGTCCTCGGCTGAACACGTTCCCGTACGTTTTCCAGTATGCCTGCAATCTCTTTCGCGTGGCCTCATCCCATGCCGCAAAAGCGGGATCCCTATCGTAAATCACGTGAAAACTTAGAGCTGGCGTCTGCACCTTCGCATAGTCCGGGTGGTACTTCGTCGCCGCGTCATTAATAAGTTTGAGGAATGGATCATCTAGCTGTAGAGGCGGCAACGAGAACTGAGATCGAACTCGGTGGAGGAGTTCTTGATTGCTCGCGTGGTCGTACGCCGCGTCCAAGTACACCAACTTCGCCACCCGCTCCGGATACAGGCCTGCGAAACGGGTCTCCTCGTTGCCGGCGATTGAATAACCGGCAAGGTTGACCCGCTTGATCTCCAGCGTGTCGAGAAACGCCCTGATATCCTCTGCCAACGTGTCGACGTCATAACCAGACGGAGGTTTGCCAGATTCTCCCTGCCCGCGGCGCGTCAACCCGAGCACGTGAAAGCGCGGTAAATCTCTTCGCAATGGGATCAAATCCGTCGGCCGGCCCACCCAGTTCCGTCAGGAAAACTAGAGCCTTTCCGTGGCCGCCCCAATCCACATAGTGAAGCTTGACGCCATTTACTGTAGCGAAATGAGTCTCGTATCGGGACGCTTGTTCTTGCCGACGGCATCCCGTGCCGACCAGGAACACCAGCGCCAGCGTTAAATTCAAACTGTTACGCTTGACAGTTTTCACAGCTAAGCATGTACGACGCTGTCAAAGAATCTGCGCCGCGCTACTCCTCCGGCAAAGGACGCCCCTTCGTCTCGGGCGCAAACAGCACGGCGACGGCGCCCAAAAGGTAAATGCTGGATAAAGAAATAGCCGCGGCGCGAAATGGCGCGGCGAAGCCGGAGTCCCGAAAAAATACCGTTAACCCGCCCAGCGTAAACGGTCCCAGCGCTGCGATGATGCGGCCCACGTTATAACAGAAGCCCACTCCGGAACTGCGCAAGCGTGTCGGATAGAGCTCCGGAAAGTAAATCGAGTATCCCCCGAACACCAGCAAAGTGCAGAAGCCCATCATGGGCATCATCCACAGAACCTCGGAAGGCTTGTGCAACAGCCCGAAGGTCAAGACCGTAGCCGCCAGGCCCAGTAGAAACGAGATGACAAACGCGGGCCGCCGGCCGATTCTCGATGTCACGAACGTAAAAGCCGAGATTCCCAAAAAAGCGCCGCAATCCTGCAGCAGCGTTCCCATGCTGACATACCAGTTTCGCCTGTCGAGCGGCAGGTCTTTCAGCGCTTCGCGAATTAATTCCGGCGACCAGAAGCCGATGCCCCACAAACCCACAACGCCAGAGATCGCCAGAATCAACCCGACAATCGTGTTCCTGCGCCATCTGGGGTTACTCCACAAGTCGGCGATCGAGCCGAGCTGTTTCTTGTCTCCGCCGCGTGTTACGGAATCCCGCACTTTTTGCCAGGCCTCCGGCTCTTTCATTTTGCGGAACACCGCGACCACCAGGAGCGCGGGAAGAATTCCTACAGTAAACATCCACCGCCAGCCCAGAGGCAACACGATAAAGCTGATGGCCGAGCCGATCACGTTGCCAAGCGCTGAGAGTGCCTGGAGCATGCCCAACGCGTGAGCGCGCGCCTGTTCGGGCATCACCTCCGCAACCAGAGTCACGCCCGCCGCGAACTCACCGCCCACGCCCAGACCCGTGAGAAACCGGTACGTCATGAAGTCCCATTGATTGCGCGACAGTGCCGAGAGACCTGTAAACCCGGAGTAGACCAGAATCGTGAGCATCATGGTCTTGGCCCGCCCCCAGCGGTCGCCCATGACGCCGAAGAAAAGGCCGCCCGACGCCCAACCGAGCATGAAAATCGCCGTCGCCAGACCGCTGTACCAGGTGATATCCGCCGGTGCTGTCCCTGCGGGCAGCAGTTCCTTCATGGCAGGCCCGCGCGCGAGCACGAAAATTCGCTGGTCCATCGTGTCGAACATCCATCCCAGCGAAGCCACAATCAAGACCCACCAGTGATATCCGTTGAGCGCTTTGTACCAGACGCCGGGCGCGGCTGTGATTTTCCCCGCGGAGGGGTGTGTCGGCATAGTCCCTCAGTGTTCCATATTTCCAGGGAACAGTGGGGACTTGCCGCGCGGGCGTGAGTCAGGTCTGCTGTGGAACCGGCGCGCCCAGTGGCGTGTAATCGCGCGGCATGCAGATCCACGCCACGATATAGGCAATGAAACCCACGCCGGTAAACACCGCCAGGATGAGCCAGAGAATCCGCATGAGCGTTACGTCTACTCCGAAGTAACGCGCAAAGCCGGCGCAGACTCCGGCGATCTTCTTATCCACCATGGGACGGCTCAGGCGGGGATGGGGAGCAACGATCCGGGGAACCGCCGGCGCACCCGTCGCTTTGCCGCAGCGCGAGCAAAATGCTGCATCCTCGCTCATCTGAAGACCACAGGTCGTGCAGAACATATCGAACTCCCCGTTCGCACTATATTACGCAAAACGTGGGCTTGAGGTTCAACGGAGGTAGAACAGACTGAGCCGCGGGAGTTTGTAGCCATCCAGCAGCCTCCGTTCCAGGTACTGCTTTTCGAGCAGCCCCAATTGCCCGGCGCTCATTTTGCTGCGGTAGGGGCGAAGCTCCGCTTCCAACTCCTGCCGCGCCTTCAACAGCTGTTCTTCCGTCTGCGCCGCGCGCGCCGTGGCCAGCATCTTCTCTTCCAGTACAGTCAGCCTTTGCTCCAGCTGCTCGAGATCTCGGGCATATTCATCCATGCTTTCCGATAGCCGGTCGAGCGCCTCCGCGATCGCAACATAGGCAGCATCACCCGTTTTGCGGACCGCTTCGGCGTTGCCGCGCAGGTAGGCACGTAGTTCATCGGGTGTGTAAGGGCTCGCGGCGCTTCGATCTGCCGGCCCCGTCGTGGCGCCCGCCATCTGCTGAGCTTCCGTCAGCACGGCTTGTGCGCAGAAGGCCAGGGAATTCACTTTCTGCGTCTTCGATTTCCGGCCGCGCCATTTCTCAAATGCCGAGTCGATTCCGCGGAGCACCGCTTCGAGCGGAACTCCGGCGTTCTTCCAGCTTTCGATCAAGGCCCAGTCAAGAGGCGACACTAGAAACAAGCCGGTCCCCCGCGCGCGCTGAAAGTGCTCTTCGATTTCAGTGAAGTAATTGAAGTAGTTGAGCGCCCAGTTTTCGTCGCTCACGCGCGGCGCTTCCGCTCCCACAGGAGCCGCAGTCCTTCGAGCGTCAAGTGTTCGTCCACGTGCTGGATGTAAGTTGACCCTCGCGCGATGAGACCCGCCTGCCCGCCGGTGGCAATCACCTTCGTCGCCTCTCCAAGTTCCTGGATAAGACGCTTGAGAATGCCGTCGATCATGCCCAGTGAGCCATAGTAAAATCCCGACTGGAGGCATGCCACGGTGTTTGTGCCGATCAGTTTCTCGGGCTCCCGGAACGCGACCATGGGAAGCCGTGCCGTCTTGCTGAACAGCGCCGCAATGGAAATCCCGATTCCAGCCGTGAGCACACCGCCCAAATACTCGCCCTTCTCTGAGACCACGTCGAAGTTGACCGCCGTTCCCAAATCGACAATGACGCAAGGGCCGCCGTACTTCTGAAACGCGGCCACGCTGTTCACGACACGATCCGCGCCCACTTCGGCCGGCTGATCCACGCGCATCACCAGACCCGCGTCGGCAGGATTGATGAACACAGCTTCACTTCCGAAATAACGCGGAGCCATCGTGGCCAGCGAGAGATCGAGCGGCGGCACCACGCTCGAAATAATAACGCCGTCTACCTGCGCGATATCGTGTCCGGAAAGCGAAAACAGATTGCGTAACAGGATGCCCCACTCGTCCGCCGTCTGATCGTGGACCGTGCGCAGCCGCCATTGCGCCACCAGCTTCGCCCCGTCGAACGCGCCGATCGTCAGATTGGTATTGCCAACATCCAGGGCTAATAGCATAAAATCAGGTGCCAGGTTTTAGGTGTTAGGTGCTAGTAAAACCTACCGGCGTTTCTGTCCGCGACAGGTCCCCTAGCACCTAGCACCTAGCACCTAAAACCTAGCACCTTCTTCCCTCACTCCACCCGCCAGCACCAGCTGCTCCGTCCCATCATCCTTGCGAAGAATGAGAAACCCCGACGGATCGAGTCCCGCGGTGGTGCCTTCCAGAACAGCCGCACCCTGCTCCACGCGCACGCGCTTGTTGCGTGCATAGCTCGAACGCTGGGAGAACATATGCAAGATTGCATCTCGCCCGCCTTTGGCTTCCAGCACACTGCTGGAGTGGTTGACCGCCCCCAGGAGAGCCACCAGAAGCTGTTCGCGGGAATGGCGGCGGTTCGAAATAATTCTAAGCGAAGTAGCTTGAGTTGCGATTTCTGGCGGAAATATTGTATGGCTGACGTTCACGCCGATGCCCGCAATGGCGGCGGACTCCACGAGCTGCACCAGGATACCGGCCACCTTTTTCCCTTCGATCATGACATCGTTTGGCCAGCGCAAATCACACGTGATGCCGGTTGATTCAGCGATCGCGTCCGCAGTCGCCAGACCGAGGGCAAGCGTCAGGACGGGCAGCGAATCGGCTCCCAACGCCGGACGCAGCACGATCGAAACGTACAGTCCGGCGTTCGGTTCCGAGTGCCAGTGCCTTCCGTGCCTGCCTTGTCCCGCGGTCTGCTCGTCCGCAACCACCACGGTGCCTTGTTGGCAGCCCGCCGCGGCCAGCCGCGAGGCTTCGAGCATGGTGGAATCGATGGTCGCGAAGTAGGACACCGGATGCGGCCAGGTTTGGCGAACGTATTCGAGGTCGAAAGGCATCAGAACAGAATCCCTGGGTGCGAGAGGCCGATCATGCGGAGAGCCCGTCGAGCGTATTGCGGATTTTTTGAAGCTGGGTCTCGTAGTCCACCAGCTTAGTCCGCAGCCCTTCCACCACGTGTGCCGGCGCACGGTTCAGGAACGTCTCGTCCTTCAATTGACGGTTATTATTCGCGATATTCTTCTCGAGTTGCTCGCGCTCTTTCTCCAATCGCTTGCGCTGCTCTCCAACATTGGCTGCCGTTGCCCTGAGTTCCAGATCGCCTGTTGGCCAAGAGATGACCGCAGCCGACTGCGGGGCCGCGTCGTGAGAAAAGTCGAGGGTCACGTTCGTTCCGCTTTGGATAGTCGCCTCGTAGTACCGTGCTGCATCATGGACCTCGGGCAGCTTCGAATACAGAATGCCGGTCACCTTCACCCTGGGATCGAGCTTCATTTCCGTCCGAAGTGTTCGCGCGGCCGACATGATGCTTTGGAGGGGTCCGATCTTGAGTTCGTCCGGCGTTGCCGTCCAGGCGTCGTTCGGTTTGGGATATGGCGCAAGAGCGATCGACCTCGGCCGAGTCGTCGCACCCGCCACCAGGCGCTGCCAGACCTCCTCGGTGAGGAACGGCATTACCGGATGGAGCAGCCTTAGGGCCGCTTCGAATGCCGCCAGCAGATTGCGCCAGTCCGCCGTAAGGCCGGACTCCGGCTTGAGGCGCGGCTTCTTAGTCTCGACATACCAGTCACAGAAGTCGTGCCAGAAGAAGTGCCAGAGTTCCTGCGCGGCCTCGTGATACCGGTACTGATCGATAGCTCGGTTAACAACTTCTGAAACCTGGCTCAGCAGGCTGAAAATCCAGCGGTCCTCGTCGGGAACTTCTTGGCCGCGCCGCTCAGGCTTGTACGCCTGCAAGTCCTCCGGTACCCACGGCTCCACTCCCGACCGCTCCATATTCATGAACAGCCATCGCGCCGCGTTCCAAATCTTGTTCGCGAACGCCCTTGCTGATTCCATCCGATCTTCCGAAAGAGCAATATCCGTCCCCGGCGCCGCCGCCATCAGAAGCGCCATGCGCACGGCATCGGTCCCGTACTTCTCGGTCACCACCAGCGGGTCGATGGTGTTCCCCTTCGTCTTCGACATCTTTTGCCGGTCGGCATCGCGCACCAGGGCGTGAATGTAAACCTCGCGGAAGGGAACCTTACCCATAAACTCCATGCCGAACATGATCATGCGCGCAACCCAGAAAAACAGGATGTCGAAACCCGTGATCAGCAGCGAAGTCGGATAGAAGGTGCGCAGATCTTCGGTGTCATCCGGCCACCCGAGCGTCGAGAACGGCCACAAACCCGAGCTGAACCAGGTGTCGAGCACATCCGGGTCCTGCTCCAGCCGCGAGCTGCCGCATTGATCGCAGCGCGTTGGGTCCTCGCGCGACACGGTGACTTCCGCGCAGTCCCGGCAATGCCACGCGGGAATGCGGTGACCCCACCATAACTGGCGTGAGATGCACCAGTCGCGGATGTTGTCCATCCACTCGTGATAAACCTTGGTCCAGTTGTCCGGAATGAAAACGATCTCGCCCGAATCCACCACGCGGATGGCTTTTTCGGCCAGCGGCTTGGTTTTGACGAACCACTGCATCGAAATCAATGGCTCGACGATGTCCGTGGTGCGTTCGCAGCGGCCGAGATTCACCTGATAGTCTTCAATCTTGTCGATCAGCCCGAGTTGCTCGAGATGCGCAACCACCTGCCTCCGTGCTTCGAAACGATCGAGGCCGGCATAGCGGCCGGCGTCCCCCGTCATGTGCCCGCTCTCGTCGATGACTTTGATCCTTGGCAGGTCGTGGCGTTTTCCGGCCTCGAAGTCGTTAGGATCATGTGCCGGCGTTACCTTGACGACGCCGGTGCCGAACTTGGGATCGGCAAGCTCGTCGAGGATCACGGGGATCTCGCGGTCCATCAGGGGCAGCATCACAGTCTTGCCGTGCAGGTCGAAGTAGCGGGCATCTTTGGGATTGATGGCCACTGCCGTATCGCCTAGCATCGTCTCCGGCCGGGTCGTCGCCACCACCAGATACCGGTCCATCCCAACTACGGGATAGCGGATGTGCCACAAATGGCCGGCGCTCTCCTCGTGTTTGACCTCGAGGTCCGACAGTGCCGTATTGCAGGTAGGGCACCAGTTCACCATGTACTCCCCGCGATAGATGAGGCCGCGCTCCCACAGCCGAACGAACGCTTCCCGCACAGCGTGCGAGAGCCCTGAGTCCATGGTGAAACGTTCGCGGCTCCAGTCGCAGCTTGCGCCCAGCCGCACCATCTGGCGCTTGATGGTGTCCCCGTACTGTTCCTTCCATTGCCACGCGCGCTCGAGAAATTTCTCGCGCCCCATTTCGCGGCGATTGATCCCCTCTTTTTCGAGCTGGCGCTTGACCATCATCTCGGTGGAAATGCTGGCGTGATCGGTTCCCGGCAGCCACAACGTGTTGTCCCCGCGCATGCGGTGCCATCGGACGGTGCAATCGATCTCGGTATGTTCCAACATGTGGCCGATGTGCAGAGAACCGGTGACATTGGGCGGCGGAATCATGAGCGAAAACACCGGCGCCCGGCTTTTCACGTCGGCATAGAAGATACCGGCGTCGATCCACCACTGTGCCCAGTGCGGCTCGAACCGCTGCGGCTCGTAAACTTTCTCAAGTTGCATGGGGAAATTTCAATATAACAGGAGCTCAGACCAGACGTGCTTTCGCCGATGCCGGAGAAAATTACGCTCGGGCGCTGTCGGCCAGCGGCGTTAGTCCAATGCGTCGCAGAATCTCGACAAACCGCGGCTCCCCGCGCAATGAATCGAGCCGCGGCTCGGTTCCTAACCAGACCAGGATAACGTCGTGCTGCTCGTAAGCTTTCTCGACTGAATCTAGCGCCGCGGCCTTTTCGCCGATTCCTTCGTAGGCCAGGGCCAGCCAGAACGGGGAAACGTGCTGCCGGCGCGATAATTCCGTCAGCCGGCCAGTCAACGCGCGGGCTTCCTCCATCCGGCCCGCGCCGGCAAGAGCGTGAGCTAGCGCCGCTAAAGTAGCTGGATGTTCGTTGGCGAGAATTCGTGCTTTCTCGAGTGCCGCGATGGCTTCATCGTACCGGCCTTGCTGCTCGTAGATTTGTCCCAGGATGGACTGCGCGGGCGCGAATTGAGGCTCCAGTTCGAGCGTTCGCAAGGCCTCCTCCAATGCCCGATCGTAGTCATCCGCCATGTAGGCGTTGTAGCCAGACTCTAGCCGGATAGGTAAAGAAAACGGGTCCAACTCGAGCGCAAGACGGCTCTCGCGCAGCGACTCTTCCGGTCTGCCCACCGCCGCCAGGTACGATGCGTACATGCGCCGACCGTTGGCATAATTCGGATTCAGAACGAGCGCTCTCTGGAATTCGCGCTCCGACGCGGCCCAGTCCCAGTCGTAGTTTTTGAAGATACCGCCTAGCGAGGCATGGGCTTCAGGCAGGCTGTCGTCGAGCTCGATAGCGCGCCGCGCCGCCTCCTTGGCTTTGGGCATCACCTCCGCGGCGGGAGCCAATCCCATGAACCCCATCAATCCCAGAGAATCTGCGAGTCCCGTGTATGCTAGGGCGTAATTAGCGTCCCGCTGGATGGCGCCCTCGAAGCATTCGATCGCCTTCTTCAGGCCGCCCTCCATCAGCCGGTTCAAGTGATACCTGCCCTTTAGATAATCCTGGTAGGCTTCGGTGCTTTGCGTATAGCGCTTGCCCAGACGGTTTCTGTCTTCGCCCGTCAGACGTACCCGCAGCTTTTCCGAAATCTCGCGCGAAATCTCTTCCTCCACCGCAAAAATGTCCGCGAGCCGGCGATTGTACTGCTCGCCCCAAAGCTGCCAGCCGTTCTGCACTTCCACCAGCTCGGTTCCTACCAGCAACGCGTCGCCTCGCTGCAGAACTCTGCCGATGAGCACGGCGTCGACACCCAGCTTGCGGCCAATCGCTCGCGGATCGAGAGTTTTGTCTTTGTACCGGAAGACGGTGCTTCGCGCCATCACGCGCAAGCAAGCGAGGCGCGAAAGCTGGTTGATCAGCGTCTCCGTTATGCCGTCCGCGAGATACTCAGTCCCCGGATCAGTCTCGGCGTTTTCAAAAGGCAGTACGGCCAACGATCCTACAGCGGGCGACGGCGCCTGTTGGGATACCGAGGCGTCCGCCAGATAACTGACGGGCGCAATGAAGCGGTAGCCGCGCCGCGCCAGTGTCTCTACGAATCGAGAGTTGTCCGGAGAGTCGCCCAAAGCGTGGCGAAGCCGCTTCACTGCGGCGTTCAGACTCTGCTCGAAGTTTACAAATGTGTCAGCCGGCCAGAGCTCGCGCTGCAATTCCTCGCGCGTGACCAGTTCACCCGGACAGTTGAGCAGTTTGGTGAGTATCTGAACGGGCTGGCCCTCGAGACGCACCTTGCGTCCCTGTTTACGAAGGTCTCCGGAGCGTGGATCGAACTCGAAGAGTCCGAAGCGGACAGCGTGCAGAGTCGGGCCGGAAGGTCCCATGTTGAAGCAACGCGACTTAAATGAGTGTAACGCCAGCTCTGGGCCGAAGTCACCCAAATCTGTAAGTCTCATTGATCCAATGAGTTCTGATGTCATCTCGATTTATTCGACGTATCATCTCCCATATATTGATGTGAAACGTCCTAATCGAGCAGACTGATGATTCCAAAAAGAAAACATCCGTGTAAGAGACTTTGTCTGAAGGAGAGTGAATGGAGTTACAGCAGACCACCGCAACGTGCGTCGAATGCTACCAGGACTCGCACCTGACCGTAGACTTCGAACGCGAAATCGCCCTTATGGATGGCGCACCCATGAAACTGACGGCTAAGGCCTTCTCGCTTCTGGCCTTTCTCGCGCGCCACCCGGGGCAACTGGTGCCACGTGAAACCCTTCTGATGCTGGTGTGGGGTTATGGGCAGGACATCCGGACCCGGACTTTGGACGTTCATGTCCGCCGTTTGCGTAAAAGCCTTGGCAAGTACGGCACCGTGTATATCGAAACAATTTTCGGCGTGGGTTACCGGTTTCAGCCGAACAAGGCGCACACGCCGATGCAGGCTTCAGCCGCGTCCTCTGTCGCGGTGATGGGTGCCTCGGAATCCACTCCCTGGCGTTGGAAAATGAGTGAAAATCCGGCGTACTGAACTTTCAGTAAGCGCCCTTGGGGCACAGAACCGCCCGAACCGTGCGGGCCAGGATGTATAAGTCCAGCCAGAGGGACCAGTTCCGGATGTAGTAAGTGTCAAGGGTTTCCTGGACCTCGAGATCGCCGTCGGCGCGGTCGGAAACCTGCCACAGGCCTGTGAGGCCTGGTTTGACGCGGCCACGGAGCGTGCGGAAACCTTGTCCAAACCCGTCGAGATGATATTGCGGAAATGGGCGCGGACCCACCAGGCTCATTTCGCCTTTAAGCACGCTCCATAACTGCGGTAATTCATCCAGGCTTGTCTTCCGGAGGAATTTTCCCACAGCCGGAAGGATGCGCGGATCCTTTCGAAGCTTGAAACGGCACTCCCACTCGGCACGAATTTCGGCCGATTCAGAGAGGACGCTCGTCAGCACCGACTCCGCGTCCGGGCGCATCGTGCGAAGTTTAGTGATCGAGATTCCGCGGCCCTTCTCGCCTTCGCGCTCCTGGCTGTACAAAACCGATCCCCGGCTGACGAACTTGATCCAGATGGCGGCCGTGGCCAGGACCGGCAGAGCGAGCAGGCCCAGGATCAGCGCGCCGGCAATATCCATAGCGCGCTTGGTCCAACAGTTGTAGGGAATCAAGAGGTCCTGCCGCATCTCCAAGCCCGGCATGCCGCCAATGTCTCGCGTGGAAGCCCACAGACTTGCTAGTCCGAACAGGTTGGGGATCAGGATCACGTGAGTGAAGGCCGCACCCCAGTCATCCAGCATCCAGACCAGGTCCTCGCGGGCCATTCCGGTCGCGGCAACCAGCGCGTGGCGCACCTTTATGGATTTCGCAAGCGCGCCTGCCACTGCGAGACGGCCGTAGATGGGCACTCCTTCGCATTCACCCTTGCCTTGAGGATCGTCATCAAAGCAGGCCAACGGCTTAAAGCCGATCTCTGGGTGTTGTCGAAGACCCTCGATCAAGGCCGCGCCGGCGCGGCCCGCGCCCAAGACGATAACCGGCACGCCCCACCAATGCCTTTTCGCAAACAGTCTGCGGACGGCGGATCGCGCGAGCGGCACGGCTGCCGCGGTCAAGCCTCCTGAGAGGACCAGCAAACCTCCATGAATCCGGGGGTGTTGCAGGAAGAACAGGGATGCCGCCAGCAGCAAGCACACGAATCCAGTGCCGAGCACCGCGCGCCGCAGTTCCTCGACAGTACTCATCCCTCCTCCCATGTACAAACCGAGAGCTTCATAGGTTAATGCAAATAGTCCAAGCGACTCCAAGAAACCCAGGAAATTGGGGAGGCCGGCGCCCGGATGAAGCCAATGCAACATGCCCATCGCCAGAATGCGGGCTGTGAAGATGGCGCAAAGGTCGGTGGCTAAGAGGGCGCACGCGGTGGCTCGCGGCCGCGCTTGCGGCACAACAGCTGCCTGAGCAATCTCTGCCGGTCGCAACGCCTGTCCCGAGAATGCGGTCTGAGTCCCCATCAAGCCGCCCCTATTGGATTCCACCCGAATTTGCGGAAGAATCGAATCGCCCCCAGTACCTGCTCGCGGCAGGCGCGGCTGAACGGCCGGCGGACGCCCCGACGGCGTTGCGAATGAATGGCCCGGGCCTCAGGAACGCGATACACGCTCCAGCCTGCCTGCCGCATTCGGCAGCACCAGTCGAGGTCTTCCCAGTACAGGAAATAGCTTTCGTCGAGCCCGCCCACAGCTTCGATCGCCGCGCGGCGAGCCACCATCAAGGCTCCCGTGACCCAATCCACTTCAGCGGCGCCGCGCCGCTCGCCGTCCATCAAGTAACGACGGACGGGCGGGCTCTTCCATACCTCATCCACACGCAAGGCGCGCAACGCCAGCGCGGCGGGTGTGGGTACGCGGCGGCAGTTCGGTTGAAACGTACCATCATCATTGAAGAGTTGCGGCGCAGCGATGCCGGCGCGCGGATGCCCGTCCATGAAGCCTACCAGCCCGTCCAACAAACCGGGAATAGCCGTCACATCCGGATTAAGCAGCAGGGCGTAGCGGCCTCGTCGGAGCGCACGCAGGCCTGCGTTGGCATTGGCGGCGAAACCCAAAGGCGCCCGGTTGCGGTGGATGACGACCTGCGGATACCGCGCCGCTACCCAATCCGCAGTCCCGTCGGCACAAGCATTGTCGATTAGCGCAACTTCGAACGTCGCACGATCCGGCAGGGAATATAGCGATGCGAAACAGTTTTCGATTACAGGACGGTGATTGTGGTTCACAATGACAACGGATAGATCTACCGCCGTCACGCCGTTCTGATGCATTCGATGAATCCACGGGCAAAGTTTTCCAGTTCATACCGGCGGGCGAAGGAACGGGCAGCATTGGTTCGCATCCGGAGGCGCACCGGAGCCGGCGTGGCGAGCCAGCGCTCGAACAACCCCGTGATTCCCGCTACGTCCGGTGTCGCCGCGAGGCCCGCGCCATCCGACTCGATCTCGCGCCAGATATTTACCTGGTTGGAAACCAGCACCGGCACGCCACAAGCCATGGCTTCCACCACGCTGATGCCGAAATTCTCGGTGTGCGAGGGAAGCGCCAGCACATCCGCAGCGCCCAAGGCGCCTTGCTTGACGGCCCCGTAGAGCGGACCGGTCCAGATGACCCGGTTGCTGACACCCAGTCTTGCGACAAGACGTTCCAGTTCGGCCCTCCAGCCGCATTCGTCGGGACCTGCCATGACGAGCCGAAGCAGCGGGTCCTTGGATGCCACGCGGGCGAACGCTCGAATCAGCAGATCGCAGCCCTTTTTTGGATGGAGGCGGGCCAGAAACAAGGCCACGCGCTTGCCGGCTAGCTGCGGGAACAATGCATAGAATTCCCGCTTCTGGGCCGCGAGGTCGCCTTCGGGCCGTGCGATACCCAAACCTACTACGCGCTCGCGACAGGAATAAGGCCAAAATGTCCGGCGCGCCCGCAGCCGCTCTTCCGCGCAGGTGAACAGCACTGCCTTGGCATCCCGGAGCACGCGGCGTTCCGCGGCGAGCCAGCACGCGGCTTTCTGGAGATGCTTCCTCGGGTAAGCGCGCTTGAAGTACGGATCGAGCATGCCGTGAGCGAAGACGAAATACGGAACTTTGTGTCCGCGGAGCCCGCGCCACACGCCCGCGCTGGTATAACGCCAGAGGCCGTGAATCACGATGGCATCGTATTTCGACGCGTGTTGGGCAATCCATTTGTGGAGGCGCGGACTATAGAGATACCGGGTGTGGGAGGGCCCCGAGCAATGAACGGTTCCCGGCCAGCAGGCGATCCAGTCCGGCCGCGGCCGGCGCAACGTGACCAACTCCACACCGTGGCCCTGACGATCGAGCGCGATTGCGAGCTGCCGCGCGGCTTCCACGCTCCCTCCCAACGCCGGATCGATATCGCCCACACATTGCAAAATGTTCATTGGGGTTTACGGAGCAGATACATGTCCTGTCTGCCATTGCCCAGGGCGCCTCGCGGCTTCGACAGGACGAGTGTGAAGCTTTCGGCCAGGCGCTCGCGGACGTACGACTCGGGATGATAGATGCTGCACAAATTCGTCCCGGCGGCGTGCTGGTACCGGGTCACCATGCCCCCGCCGCAATATAAATTGCGTTCGGTTTCGTTCAGCTTAGGCAGGAACTCGTCACCTTGAGCCGTAATCAGAAGATATCCGCCAGGCCGCAGAACTCTCCGCAGTTCGTTCATCCACGGTCTTTGGAGATCTTCTGGCATATGGGTGAAAACCGACAGTGCATAAGCAAACTCAAATTGTTGATCGGCGTAATCAAGTCGCGGCTCTAGAGTGTTCGACTGAAATTTTGCAAGGGGTAGGTTGTGGCGGCACCATTCCACGGCGTGAGGATTGTAGTCGGTGCCATACAGAGCGCCGGGCGTGATGGAACCCCAGCGGCGAATTACGCGCCCGCAGCCGCAGCCAAAATCGAGGACGGAGCGAAAGTCATTGGGCGAGATACCGGCTTCGCGCAGAATCCCGCAGATGCTCTCCGCCGCCAGCCGGCCGCCTTCGGTATACCAAGTGGGGTCAGCCGATCCTGTCGCCAGGACGATGAGCCTGGCTGGAGGGATGGGAAACCCATCCGGCGATTCGACGCGACGCCCGCGGCGCACGAGACCGCGCCAGAATTCCCGAATCCGAAAAGCCGGGAGCGCCAGTCCGAGACCAAGTAAGATTCTCTTGATCCGGGCCATCATCACGGAAATTCATGCCGCCATTCCCGATCGAGCAGGCACACGATCACCGCAGCTAGCGCGACATCCAAACGGGCCAGGCCCGCGAACGGGCTAAACAGGAGGTGCCACATGGCGCGCAGCAGGCAGAAGGCGAACAACACCGAGAACACGTCGGCGGAGCGATGGAATACACACCAGCCGAATCCACGCACTAGCTTCCAGCCAAGGTAGAGGAAGAATGCGGTACCAAAGATGCCGGCTTCAAACCAGGCCTGCAGGACCTGGGAGTGGGGCGAAAAGGTGGAGATGTCGGTTCGCTGGCCGCGATAGCGAATGCCGGTATGTTCGGCAAAGATGGAATCGTAGCGAGACTGAAGGTCGGAATTGTTGGCTTGTGATCCATTGCCCAGCCAAGGCGAGTCGGAAATGGCGGTGGCGGCAGTGATCAGCGACGCAGTCCGCCAGGCATTCGAAAACCCGCGGCGCTCGCCGTACGACGCATCGGTCACAGCGTAGGCATAGAGCAGGATGCCGGCCCCTGTCGACAAGAGAATCGCGACCACGGCCCGCGAAAGAAATTTCGATCTTCGGACGGGGGAGCAGAGTGTCAGCAGCAACAAGCCACCCAGCAGACAGTTGCCTCCGATTTCTCTCGCGTCCAGTTCGATGTGCAGAAGGCCAATGGCCGCCAGAGCGAGCGCGCCGGCCATGGAACCCCGCGGCGCGGCGAGCGGTACCAGACACGCGACGAGAAGCGTCAGAGGCCCCGAAGCACCAAACTTCCAATCGTCGAACAGCGCGCCGGTAAGAGCCAGATATCCGAGAATGCCTGCCGCGGCGGAGATTGCATAAATCATCAGGTTGAACGGATTGCGCCGGGTGAGAAAATACAACCCAATGAAATTGCTGGCCAGGAAAATATTGCGAGCCCAACCACGCGCCAGATTCTGAAGGTCAGTGCCCAGCGTCACGTCGGCTACCACGTACGCCAGCAGGGTGGCGCCGAGACAGGTCAACAGCGTGGTGAATGGCCGCTGCCAGAAGCGCGTGTCCGTGAGATGCGTGAGAAGGGCCCACAGGGCTACGGCCGCCAGCAGAATCTCGCTCGCATAGAGAATGCCGAACCATTCGAGTTGCCATGGCGTGGCAAGGCCGACCAGGATCATCACGTAAGAAGTGGGGCGGACCCCCTGGTCCGCGGCCGACGCCCTCGTCGGCTTGGTTCTCGATTCCGCCGCGAATCTCAGCGGCCGGCGGAAGAGGGAATCCGCCTCACAGACAAGATCACGTGGCATGGGACATTGCCGGAATGCGATCCGACTGACGCGCGAACTGCCCGATCGAATCCGCTACGTAGTCGACCATCGGCTCCGTCAGGCCCGGATGGACGCCCACCCAAAATGTCCGGTGCATGATGACATCGGTAGTAGTTAGTTCGCCCGCAATGCGGTAGTGCAATTCGCGAAAAGCGGGTTGGCGCGTGAGGTTGCCCGCGAATAACAGCCGGGTAGCGATCCGGCGGTTCTCGAGGAATTCGATTACCTCTCTTCTCTCGAATGGGGCGTCGTCCCGGAGGGTAATCGCGAAGCCGAACCAGCTCGGGTCTGCGTGCTCGGAGGCGCATGGAAGGATCAGGAAATGTTCCAGGCCGGAGAGAGCCTCCCGCAGCCTCTTCCAGTTTCTTTTACGCGCTTCGATGAAGCCGGGCAGCTTGCACAGTTGCGCTACGCCGACGGCGGCTTGCATGTCGGTTAGCTTCAGGTTGTATCCGGCGTGCGCATACGTGTACTTGTGGTCGTATCCCACCGGTAGCTCGCCCATCTGGCACCCGAACCGTTTGCCGCAGGTGTTGTCCTTTCCCGGTTCGCACCAGCAGTCGCGGCCCCAGTCGCGAAAGGACTCAACGACGGTTTTCAAAAGCGGGGTGCCGGTCAGGACGCAGCCGCCCTCACCCGTGGTGATGTGGTGGGCCGGATAGAAGCTGGCGGTCGAGAGGTGCCCGAACGTTCCCGTCATGCGGCCGCGCCATCTGGATCCCAAAGCGTCACAGTTATCCTCAATCACCCAGAGATCGTACTGGCGCGCCAGAGCCAGCACCCGATCGAGATCGAAAGGATTCCCAAGGGTGTGGGCCAATACGATGGCTCGAGTCCGAGGCGTGATGGCCTCGGCGATTCTTTCCGGATTCGCATTGTAGGTTCCCAGATCGGCATCCACAAAGACCGGCACGAGCGCGTGCTGCACGATCGGAAAAACAGTGGTGGGAAATGCGGCGGCCGCGGTGATCACTTCATCGCCACGCTGTAATCTTCGGTCGCCCAGCTTGGGTGACGTCAGAGCGGCGATGGCCAGCAAATTTGCGGACGAGCCCGAGTTGCACAGCATGGCGTGACGCACGCCCAAAAAGAGCGCTAGGTCCCGCTCGAAGCGCTCGGCGTAGCGGCCCGTTGTGAGCCAGAAATCGAGCGCTGCATCCACCAGGTGCGCCAGTTCGTCGCTATCGAAAGTACGGCCCGCGCAAGGCACAGGCGTCTCGCCCGGCAGGAATCCGCATTCAGGAAACGCGGCCTCGTGGTACCGGGCAACTCCGCAAAGAATCTCCGCACGCAGTTCAGAGGCCGTCATCCGGTCCTCTCCAGTTCTTCCCCACCGAACAAATAGGACCAGTGGCGGCGAAGGTTGAACTTGTAGAACGCCTTCATCGCACGCACTTCGAGACCGGAAGCACGTGGAATGCCTGCGCGCAGGATCTTTTCGCGCATGTGAGCGCGGTCGCTGCGGAGGGCTTCGGCGAAACGGCCCGAGCCCGTGATGGAATCGCCGTAGATGCGGAAATCGCCCAGCAGTTTATTGGTGTAAGCGAACCGGCAGCCGGCAAGTGCCATATCGATCACCAGCTCACCATCCCAGGTGGTCTTACTTTGAACGTTGAATCCGCCTGTCTTCAGAAACGCCTCGCGCCGGAAGAAGGTCGCCTGCTGCCAGAAGAAGCAAGTTTCGTAGGCGTAGCTGCGCAGGTCGATGCGGTCCGGCGTGCGGCGCCGGATGCTGGCTTCGCCGTTTTCATCGATGATACGGATAGCGCCGCAGAGGACGTCGACATCCGGGCGCCGCTCGAAATAGCGCACTACATAATCCAGCGCCCCGGGAGTGAATCGATCGTCAGCGTTGAGATACCCGGCCACGTCCGCGGTGGTCGCTGCGAAGCCTTTGTTCAAGCCGTCGGGAGGCCCCTTGTCAGGTTCGAGGATAATTCTGCTGAAGCGACGGCGAAAACGTTCGATGATGTCACGCGATCCATCGGTCGAGCCGGGATCGACCATGACATATTCCAAGCGTTCGGGGTCGGCGACTTGGACGGATTCGATGGCTTCAGTTAAGTAGCTCGCTTGGTTGTAGGAGATGGTGACGATACCAATTCTCATGCGGTCCACTTCCTCAGGGTTTCCGGTAAATAGCGATCGGCAATGGCGCCTGGGCTTACCAGATGGCGCCGCTGTTTCACGGAACGCAACCATGCCGCCGCCAGCGTCGATGCGAGCGTCCAGCGCGCCTGGGTGCGGGCCGCAAACCAGATGCGCGCCTGGTGATAGGCGTCGGCCATGCGGAATTCGTCGGAGAAAGTGATGGATCCCTTGTGCTCGCGGAAGAACACCAGCGCTTCGGCCACAAAAGCCACTTGCTCGTACCGTGCCGCCGTCATGAGGTATAGCAGCAGGTCAATGCCCGCTCCATGCTCTTCGAAACCGCCGATACTGGGCGAAGGAATGCTCAGCTGCAAGCTGGCGCGCAAATCGCTCATACGGAACAGGGCGGCTCCGGGGGAAACGGGAGCGCGCGAGCCGAGAAGCGCGCAGCGAATGTAGCGGTTTCGCGAAAATTTTCCGGTATGGCCGCCGAATCGATATGCCGCGCGGCCATGCCACAGTTCGGATCCGATGGTGGCCATTGAGAAAACGAACGCCACGTGCGGATCGCGCATCAGCGGGAGGGTTTTCTCCAGAAAATCGGGAGACATCAGGTCATCGGAGAAAAGCAGTTTTCCGTAATGCCCCTGGGATTGCTTGAAACAGCGCCGCCAGTTGCGCACTGGGCCGATGTTCTCGGGATTTTGAAAAATGCGCACGCGGGAATCGATGCGGGCGAATTCACGGCACACATCCCAGGTGCCGTCGGTCGAGGCGTTGTCGGCCACGACTACTTCAAAGTCACGGCAGGTCTGGGCCAGCGCGGACTCGAGGCACACGGCCAGCAGGTTCCGGCGGTTATGGACCGGCACCATGATGCTCACTAGCGGAGAACTCATACCGCCAGCTCGGCCGCACGTGGCTCGCTGCGCCATATGATCGCCTCAACCGCAATCTGATAGCAGATGCCGGTCAGGATGTTGGCTGCGGCAAACGACCAGGCGAGCTTGTGTAGCGTCATGCCCCTGGCAGCCGCGGCCACGAGGAACGTCACGTTAAGCAGGGCGTTCATAACGTAGAACAGCGTGTTCAGCCCCGGTCTCCCCAGCCCGTTCACCAGGTGAAACGGCGCGGGCGATAGCGCCAGAAAGAAGTAACCCAGAGCGAAGATCGGAAGAAGGGGCCAAACGGAAGCCGCCAGCCTCGCGCCCAGCCAAATCGCGAGCAGCGGCCTCGCCAGCAAGATCAGCGCCGCAAAGCCGCCCAATGCTACGACCGCGCTGCCCAACAGCATGCGGAGGTAGACTTGCCGCAGCTTCGCCCGATCGCTGCAAGCGCCGGAAAACGGAAACATCACTTCCGTGGCAGCACTAACTGCTGCGTGCATTTTTGACGGCACCACGGCTGCGGTTTGAAGCACCGTGACGGCAACCGGCCCCAAAACCATCCCGGCTACGTATCTCTGGACCTGATAGAGCAGGAAGGCCGCTACAGAATTCACCGTAAGGACCCATCCGAAGCCCAGGATGCGGCGAAAGACGATGGGGCGCCCCCGGCTGAGCCGGATGCCGCGAGCCCGGCAGAGTCGCACACCGGCAAAACAGATCGCCGCCGAAGCGGCGAAGTTGGCCAGGACCGAAGCGGCCATGGCTCCGCCCAGCCCCGCGCCCGCCAGCACCGCGGCCACCGCACCCCCATAAGTAGCGATCGACAGCAAAGAAGCAAAAACAGCGGAACGGTCAAACTGCCCGAGGGCTTTGGCGACGGAGACGAACACCATGGCGGGTAGAAGCATCATGAACTGCAAGGCTGCCAGGCGAAAGGCAAGAACCGCCGCCGCCGGCTCGTCAATGATGAAGAATCCGGCGAGCGAAGGCGCTAAGACCGCGACGGCTGCACCGCCCAATGCGCCCAGCACAGCATAGCCCACGAGCGACGTCACGATGACGTCGGCGGCTTCCCTGAGCCGGCCGGCCGCCAGGTCCCCGGCGACGAATTTCAGCGTCGCGGCGCAAAACCCAAGGTCCAGCAGCATCACCGTGCCGCTCAGCGACAGCGCCAGCAAGTAGACGCCGAACACCGCCGCACCCAGGTGGCGGACCAGCACCGGGTAACTGGCCACTACCACCATTGTGGGGCCCATAAAACCCAGCACTCCGTGAACCACATTGTGTCTCACGTTCATGCGGCCCACGTGCCTTTGGACCACTCGATCAACTCAGCCAGCCCCTCGGCGACCGGCGACCGAAGGCTCCCATCCCAGGTGCTGCTGTGCTTTTCGGGTATCCGCAATAAAAACTTTCTGATCGCCCATACGAGCCGGCCCCGCGTCGTATTGCATAGGAAATCGGTATTCGTGATTCGAGTATCGAAAACAGCTCGACGACCGACACGCTGGCCCGCGGGCCGCCGCCAATGTTGAACGCCTGTCCGAACGCCAGGCTCTCGCGCGGCGCGCGCGCTATCGCGCGATAGCACTCGATCAGATCGGAGATGTGCAGCAGGTCCCGAACCTGTTTACCGGTGCCGCTGATGCGGAACCGGCGCCGCTCGACGCCCATCTGCACGAAGTAAGACACCCAGCCTTGGTCCTCGGAAGCATACTGGCGGCCGCCATAGATGCTGGACTGGCGCAAAGCGACAGTACTCAGGTTGTACACGCGGTGGTAGTCGAGCACGTATTGATCGGCCGCGCCTTTCGAGCACGAGTAGCCGCCGTGCAGTGCCATCGGCAGATCTTCGGCGAGACCGTAAGGATAGCCGGGAAGCACATAGCGCGTTTCCTCTTCGCCGGTGCGCAGGCCGCGCAAATCTCCGTAGACTTTGTTGCTGCTGGCGTATATCAGCTTGGCGTCCGGCCGGAAGCGGCGCGTGGCCTCGAGCACGTTAAACGTGCCCAGCGCGTTGGCGTCAAAGTCGTAGACCGGATCGCTGAGCGACGCCACCAGCGAAACCTGCCCGGCCAGGTGCAGAATCACGTCTGCATCGTGTGCGGCCCAGAAGGAGTTGACCCGGTCGCGAAACCGGATATCCAGAAAATGTACCTCCAGGCCGAAACGGTCGCGGAGAAAAGCGCGGTTGTACTGGGCGCCTGCGCGGTGAAAATTGTCGGCCAGCACGCATTTCTCGCCCGCAGCGGTCAGCGTCGCGGCCGCGTTGGTCCCAATGAATCCGGCTCCGCCCGTGATGAGCCACTTCACGCAGACATCTCCTGGACCTTGGCTGACTTGTACCACTCGATGGTGCAAGCCAAGCCTTCTTCGAAACGCACACGCGGACGCCAGCCCAGCTCGATGTGCGCGCGTGTGGGATCAGAGACCAGGTACGGCGGATCGCGGAGGCTGCGAGCGGCGCGATCGAACCAGCACAGGCGCAACGGCGCGCCCATGGCGGCGAGAATCTCCTCGACAAACTGGCGCACGGTCTTCGCTTCTTGCGGCCCCGAGCCGATGTTATAAACCTGCCCGGGCGAGGCGGGACCGTTGAGCCCGAGCAGCATGGCGTCCACCACATCCTCGACAAAAACGTAATCGCGGACCTGGCTGCCCAGCGTGAGCCGGATCGGCTCTGATCGCAGTGCCTGCGAGATGACATACGGCACGAGCTTCGACTGGTTCTCACCGGGGCCATACACGCTGAAGGGCCGCAGGGTGACCAGCGGCAGTCCTTCCAGCCGGAACAGGGTATCGAGCATCAGCCATCCCGCGGCCTTTGAGGCGCCATAGAGATTCGGCGCACCAAGTGGAGTGGATTCGTCCATGGGCTGCGCCTGCGGCCGGTATTCGAAACCCGACCCCACGTAAATGAACCGCTGCACCTGGTTGGCGAGCGCAATACGTGCGAAGGCGCCGGTAGCCAGAGTATTGACGGCCACGAGACCTTCGAAGTTTTCCGCTTCCGCCGAAACGCCCGCGGCCGCCAGATGCACCACTGAGGAGAAACTGAACTGGCGGAAAAGTTTCTGCACGGCGGCGGTGTCGCATAGATCCACGCGGAAATGGCGCTTATCTTCTTCAAAGCCGGATTTGCGAGATATGCTCACCACGTCGATACCCTGCCGTACCAGACTCCCGACCAGGTGTGTGCCAATGAAGCCAGAGGCGCCCGTTACTAGAACCGGACTCACGCTACCCTCCCGAAAAAATCTTTGTACCAGGCGATGCTGCGAGCCAGCCCCTGTTCGAGCGAGTAGCGCGGCTGCCAGTCCAACACCTGGCTCGCTTTCTCCGACGACAGGTACTGATCGCGAATTTCGGCCTGCGCGGCGTTGCGGATCTCGACGCACAGGTCCTGGCGCTCCATCAGGCGCTGGAGAACCGTGACGACATTTCGTACCGTTTGCGGTTGGGCCGGGCCGAAATTGAACGCTTCCCCGCGGATCTCGGTGCGGTCGAGTCCCTCGGCGAGCCGCAGGTATGCCTGCATCGCATCCTCGACGTAGACGTAATCGCGCGTGTAACTGCCGTCGCTGCGCAATACCGGCCGCTTCCCGAAATACAGGCTTCGGATAGTGCCCGGTACCACGCGGCTCCAGTTCAGGTCGCCGCCGCCATAAATATTGCCGCAGCGCGCAATGGCCACCGGAACGCGGTAACTGTGATAGTAGGATTGCGCAATCAAATCCGCGCAGGACTTGGAGACGTCATAAGGAAAACGTCCGAGCGGAGGCATTTGCTCGGTGTAGGGCAAGACATCGCTCGATCCATACGCTTTATCGCTCGAGGCCACGACCACGCGCTCCACCAGATCTCCGTGGCTGCGGCAAGCCTCGAGCAGGTTGTAGGTCCCGCGGATGTTGGCTTCGAACGTTGCCAGAGGGCTTCGCAGTGCTGCACCCACGATGGTGCGGGCCGCCAGATGAAACACCGTGTCGATCTCGTACTCCACTAAAGCGCGCTCCAGGGTTGCGTAATGCTCGATCGCGCCGCTCACCACACTGGTTTCGTGGACCAGGCCGGTGCGAATCAGCTCACTTTGCGGGTCCCAGTCGCGCACCAGCGCGGTCACGCGGGCCCCGGCCTCTACCAGCCGCCGAATGAGCCAGGAGCCCACCAGTCCCGTGGCGCCGGTAACGAAGACACGTTTCCCAGTCCAGAATTCACTCAGTTCCATACTTTCCAGGGCGCCTGGCCTGAATCCCATAGCTTTTCGAGCAGCATCTTTTCCCTCAGCGTATCCATCGGCTGCCAGAAGCCCTGATGATAGTAGGCCATCAGTTCTCCCTCGCGCGCCAAGGCTTCGAGCGGCTCGTGCTCCCATATCGTCTGGTCGCCTTGGATGAATTCACGGACTCCGGGTTCGAGCACGAAGAACCCGCCGTTGATCCAGCCCTCTCCGGTTAGCGGTTTCTCGGAGAACTCGACAATTTGGCCCCCGCCATTCAAGTGCAGGCCGCCAAATCTCGCCGGCGGGCGCACCGCCGAAACCGTAGCCAGTTTGCCGTGCGACTTGTGAAATTCGAGCAGCCGCCGGATGTCGATGTTGGCCACACCATCGCCGTAGGTCAGCATGAACGTCTCATCGCCGATCCATTCACTCAGCCGCTTGATGCGGCCGCCGGTTTCGGTTTGCAGTCCGGTATCCACCAGATGTACCTTCCACCCAGGCTGGCTCCGGCGATGTATGGTGGTGTCGCCGCCGCTAAGATCAATGGTCAGGTCATTATTCAAGGCGTGGAAATTCAAAAAGTAATCTTTGATGCACTCGGCCTTATAGCCCAAGGCCACCACGAACTCGCAAAACCCGTGTGCCGAATAAATATTCATGAGGTGCCAGAGCATGGGCTTACCGCCGATCTCGACCATCGGCTTCGGCTTCACTTGTGTTTCCTCCGCCAGGCGCGTGCCCAGGCCGCCCGCCAGAATCACGGTTTTCATGAGCCGCTTCCATGTGCGCTGGTTGCCTTTCCGGTCGTACCTGGCGTAGCTCGTGTAGTAGTGGTACCCATCGCCAGTTTCCTGGCGCACTTCATTGAGGACGATGCCCAGTGTATTGGCCCGCATCCGTGCCAGCATGGCCAGCACGATGGCCACGGCCCTGCGGGGAGTTTGGCCGGCGCGCGTCACCACCACGACGCCATCCACGGCGTTGGCCATTTCGAGCGGTTCAGCGAAGCCCAGCAAGGGTGGGGCATCCAACACAATCAGGTCGTACTCGGCCGCGGCTTCTTCGAGAAATTGGGTCAGCCGGCCGCCAATCAAGTCGGTCGCGCGCTGGGAAGGCGGTCCCGCGGGAAGGAGATGCAGGTGCGTCATGCCCGCGGGAGTCAGGACGGCGTCACGCCACGGCATTCCCGAAATCAGCACGCTCGACAATCCGACCATTCCCGGAACGCCGAACCTCTTGTGCACGCTGGGCCGGCGCAGATCGCCGTCGATCAGCAGGGTCTTCAACTGTTGCGAGGAATGCGCCAGCGCCAGCTGCGCAGCAATCGTGGATTTTCCTTCACCCGGCGAGGCGCTGGTAATGAGCAACGAGTGCACGCGGCGGTCGAAATCGGCGATCATGATCGAATTGCGCAGGGCGCGGACGGCCTCGCGATAGGCCGACGCCGGGTCGTGTTCCGCGCGTACCAGCGCCACGCCACTCCCTCGGACGCCTTCAGTGGATGAAACCGCATCGAAATGCCGCAACCTCTTCACGTGCGGCAGTGAGCCGATGACCTCGGAATGGAGCAGCCGGGCCACCAACTCGGGATCGCGTACCGTCTTGTCGAGCGCATCGCTCACGATGGCGGCCGCCGCGGCGACCACGGCGGAAAGCAGAAGCGCCAGCAGCAGATTCAATCGCAGCCGCGGAAAAACCGGCTCCAGGCCGGGCCGCGCCAGATCGGCGATGCGGATCGTGTTGTTTTGAAAGCTGGCGTTAATGCCCGCTTCCTTGATCTTGCGCACCAGTTCGTCGTACACCTTATGGTCACCATCGGCTTCGCGCTTGAGGGTCTGATACTCGAAGGAGCGCGCGTTCAACTGGTCGAACTGCTTCTTGGTATCCGCCACCGCGCCGGCCAGCATCCGTTCGCGGTTTTCGGCCTCCTGATACTCGGTTTCCACGCGCTGCGCGATGTTCTGGCGAGTCCGCTCGATCTGCCGGGCGAGTTCGGCAACTTGGCCCGCGGCTTTTTTGTATTCCGGATGGTTCGGCGCCGTAGTGCGCTTGACGCATCGACGAACTTTTCCTGTAATTCGTTCTGGCGCTCCAGCAGCTTCTTCAGCGCCTCGCCCTGTGTGGACACCTGCGCCGCCGCAAAGCTTCCCCCGCGAACCGATTGGAAAGCGGCCTGCTTCCGCACACGCTCCGCTTGCGCATTGGTGTACTCGGTGTTCAATTGCAGCAGGCGCGCTGAAACAATGTTGGTTTTCTCCTCCGGATTGATCACGTTCAGCTCGCGCTCGAACTGCAGCAGCCGTTGCGTGGATGCTTCCATCTTGGCCTTCAGCTCTTCCAGCTCTTTTTCCATGTAGGACGCCAGGCTGGCCGACGAGCGGACGCGAAGGTTGTAGGTGTGCTGCACATAGGAATTGGCAATGGCGTTGGCGACGTCCGCCGCCAGGTGCGCGATCGGGCGAGCGGTAGCTCGATCAGCAGCAGGTAGGTGTTGGGCGGCCGAACCACACGGAGGCGCCGCAGCAGGATGGGCGCCACTTTCTACCTGTGTGGCGCTCCATTGCGGCCGATCCTGAAACTGCCGCTCGCGCTCCAGCAGCTTGTATCTCTGCTCCACCGGCCGCAGCACCGCGTCGGCTTGAATCAGCCGGATCTGTGTGGCCAGAAACTGATCGGAGTCCCTGGCGGTGGCACGCGCGGCCTCCTCTCCAATCACCCCCGACGGCGCCTGCCGGTCGATATCGATCACCGCGGTTGATTCGTAGATGGGCGTCACGCGTGAGGAGACGATGAGGGTTGCGATCTCGCAGGCTGCGATGAACCCGGCAATCTTCCAGCGATGCCGGCGCAGTACCCACAGGTGATGAGTAACCGGCAGCTCTGCCGTCGATGGATGGTTCCCCTCGGGCGCCGCGGCCCAGTAGGCGCAGGCTGGAGAGTTTTCAAGCGGCGCGGGCAGGTTCCGGCTCATGGATCAATGCCAGATCAGCAGGCCGGAGGTTGTAGCCGCGCCGAATCCGACGATCTTTTCGAGCGCTGCTACGCTCATCCGCCGCCCCTTTGCGTCTGGAACGTAGAAAATGTCGCCGGCTGAAAGCATTACGTCCGGAGACTTGCGCCCCATGATCCGGTCGAGTGGAATGGGAATCTGGTCTTTGGTCCTGCCGTATCGGGCTTGCGGCGATAGATATAGGCCTGCTTGGAGGAAAACGGAATCAGACCGCCCGCCAGCGCCACCACTTTGAGCACGCTCGTGTCCGATCCGTCTTTCATAGGAAACGCGCCCGGATTCTTCATGCTCCCGGCCACGAAGACTCTGCCGGCTTCCGGCACCCGAATCTCTTCGCCGCCGGAAAGACGCGGATTCAGTTTGGGGTTCTCGCCTTCAAGCAATGCTTTGACGGGAATGCGTTCGGTAAGAGTCTTCCCGCCGGTGCCTTGGCGTGTGATCAGCACTTCAGTTCCGGCTTCCGGAGCCAAACCCTCGGCGCGCGTAATCGCATCGAGCAGGGTGATGCTGCCGAACGCCTGAAACGTCACCGGCCGCTTGACCGCGCCCGAAACACTGATGGGCCGGCTGCGGTACTCGGCCACCGTGACTGTAACAACCGGTTCGATCAGAATCTGCTCGGATCGAAGAGCCTGCGCGATGACGGTTTCAAGATCACGTGGAAGAAGGCCCGCGGCTTCGATGGGGCGCTTCAGCATGGGCAGTCGAATCTGTCCCTCACCGCTGACGCGCACTGTCCGTGTCAGCTCCGGCGAGTCGTAAACCGAAATGGCCAGCAAATCATCGGCGCCGATTTTCTGTGCGGGAAGATTGGCGGGTAATGCCTCAGGGGTTTGTGCCGCTCCACCCAATCCACACACGGCGGCTAACAGCAGCACTCTGCAGAAGGGTTTCACGGTGACTCAATGGACTAGTGCCGCGTGCGGATGCGGACTCTCAGCCAAATGTAGAAGGCCCGGGGACTGACCTCTGCGTCCCCAACGCATCCCACCGCAACTTTTCAAACATCCTCACCGTGGACGCAGCGGTCTGTCCCCATCAAGCACTCCACTTCGAAGCCTGCCAGCCAGAGCGCCCAGCATCAGAAACAGCAGCGCGCCGAGCGCCGGCTCACGCAGCGGATAATCCACCAGGCTGTGCGCGAACACGGCCGGAACGCCAATGCCCCAGAGCGAATCCACCGCTGGCCGGAAGCTCCAGATGGCCAGCATCGCCATCAGCGCCACGAAAGGTAAGCCGCCCTCGGCCGCCCATTCGGCCCAGTCGTTGTGCGCGTGATTGGCGGCGAGCCCATCATCGAAGCGTGCGTATGCCGGGTACACCGCCGGCCACGTGCCCAGCCCGAAGCCGGTCCACGGGCGGTCCGCCATCATCGCGAGCGACGAGAACAGCAACTCCCGGCGCACGCGATACGGCTCGGGTTCGCGAATCTTTTGCAGCGTGACCTGCCAGCCCACCACCGCCGCCAGCACGACGCTCAACCCAGCCGCCCAAACCATCGTCTTCCACACTTTGCCGGCCGGAATCAGCCCCAGGAACCAGGCGAACAGAAGAATCGTAATGAGTTCACTTGTCACAATCAGCAGGCCAGCGCGCGACACCGCTGCCATGGCGGCCGCAAAAATAGCTGCGGCCATAGCGGCGTATAGGAGCGGCTGCCGCCGGTCCACCAGCGATTGATACACAGCCAACGGGAAAATCAGTTCCAGGAACGCCGCGCACTGGTTCTTATAAAGGAATGGGCCCAGCACGCGTTCCTGTTCCGTGGAGAACAGCCAAAAGACTTTTCCTTTAGAGGTGAAATATTGCACTACCGCGAGCAGGCTGACCGCCGCGCCGAACCACAGGACCGATCGAAGCAGCCGGTTCCTCTCAGCCGTGCCGGCACTCACCTCGCGAGCCACCAGGAAGACCGATGCGCAAGCCGCCCAAGAGAGCACCGCTTCCCCGGTTTCAAAGCGATACACGCTCTGGCCGGCGGCAAGCTGCAGAATGCCCCACAGTGCTCCCGCGCAAACCGGAAACAGCACGAACCCGGCCTGAACCCTCTGGCGCGCGATCGCGACCCACGCCAGCCAGATCCCGGCGATCAGGAATGCTCCGATTTCAACCAGCGCCACCGGCCAGTAGCCCTGTGCCCAACACGTGAGAACGCCCGCAAAGACTATCCCGGCGGCGAGATCCGCGAGGTTGCGTTTCATTGGTCGAACTCCAGAGAAGCCGATTCCAGCGCCACCCGTCCCTCGATGCGCGTCGTTCCCGGCGTGCGGCGATAGCTCAGCGCAAGCCGGGCCAGCGGCACACCTGGGGGGACCGCGAACCGCACCGTACCCTCCGCCTGCTGCTCGCTCGCCAGGTCGGCGCCGTCCGAAGCAATTTCCTCTCCGCCAGACGTCGAGAGGCGCCACCGCAACCCTGATCCCGCCGCAATATCATCGGTTTGATAACGAAACCGCAGCCGGTATTTGTGCGAAGGCGCGAGAGCCACGAACTGCTCCAGCAGATCGCAGGTTTCGAGCTCGGGACCATCGAGCGTAATCCACAGCCGCGGCGGCGATCCCGCGCGCTCCACGGCGACGCCCGCCACGGCCGGTATGCGCCAGTCGAATCCGTGCTGAAGCGGTACCGACGAGAAATTGCCATTGGTCAGCGCTGCTGACGTTTGAGGTTCGATCGGCCGGTAGCTCCGCAGCCTGCACCGGCACAGCGCTTTCCAGGCGTGGATGGCGCCATCGGCGTCACCGGCGGCGATGAGCCGGTCGCAGTACAAGAACACCGCGTCCAGATCCTGCTTGCTGCCAAACGCGATGAGGCGCTCGGTGACCGGGCCGGCAGCCCCCATGAGATTCTCCCGCACCAGAAATTCGAGGTAGCGCGCCTGCACCGGCCCGGCATCGGGGATGGCGCGCTCGAGTACGGTAGCCGGATTTGCTGAAACCTTCCAGCAGAGCCGAAACAGCGGCGCCGGATCGTAGGTGTCCACACTGCCGGCTCGCAAGGCACACTTCGCCACCGGCCAGAATTTTTCCGGCGCGTTCTTGCGAAAGTAGAAATTCGCGAGCGTCCAAAGGGTAGCGTACATGCGGTCCACCTCCGCGGCGCGCACGAGGTCAGCTTCGGCTTCCTGCGGGTTTCCGGCCGCCTCGGCGCGCAGCCCCAATTCGGTCCACACTGCGGCCAGCCGTGGATTTGCGGCCACGGCTTGCTGCAATTCGGATTCGACGACCGCACCATCGGCAGCGTTCGTGTCCAGCAGCATCGCCAGCCGCTCGTGATATTCGGCATCCGCCGACACAAGCTGCGCCGCGCGCGAGACAGATGCCACCGTATCGAGACGGAATAGGTAGTCAGCCCACGCCAGTAGTGCCGACCAGTAGCATCCAGCCGCGAGCGCCGCGAGGCCCGCCAGGCTCACAAAATTACGGAGCACGCTGCGAAAGAACATGCCGTAGCCGGCGCGGCGCAGGTTGACGATTCGCCGCGGCCAAAGATACAGTAGAAATGTCTTCCCGTTTTTCTCCGGCCTCAGGTCCCCATCGTCTAGCCCGGCCTAGGACATCGCCCTTTCACGGCGGTAACGGGGGTTCGAATCCCCCTGGGGACGCCAAAATCGGATACTTGCAGGCTGTCCCCGCTTCTCGCCCAATGACGACACTGCCCTCAAACATGGGCACAACTCCCTAAATAGGAACCCATGACTTGGCGGACAGTGACCCGGCACTTTTTGCAAAAATGTCCAGCGATTTCCAGTATTTGGTAAGAGTTGAGAATTTTTAGTATCTAGCGAAGCGCGTGGGCTATTTGTCCGTTCTGTTGTCTCGTAAGGTAAGTGGCTCGATCATTAGCAGATCCGTTAAGCGACATACATTCGGTACGTACTGGTACCTGAGTTGCTGCACTTCGCGCGCCGACACCACAATCAGACTTTCGGTCGAAAGGTGTCCCGAAAGGGATGTGTATGTCCAGCGCCACTGGGTCCCTCGTCCTGGCTGTTCTATGCGTGTTTCCGGTATCGCTTCGGGCGGACGTTATCGTGAGCACGTCCCTGAGTTTGACCGGGTTGCAGATTTCGCCCTCAAGCGGAACGCTTCAAATCCTCTCGCCGTTGACTGCATCAGCCTTTGCGCAAGCGCAAGACAGTCTGGGCGGTTTAGACCAGCAATTCAACAGCGTTGATGATGGCACGACTTCAGCGAGCGCGCTCACGTTGCTTGCAAGCGCCAGCGGGGCTGCGTCGGCTCCTCTTCTCGACGCGAATGCCGGCAGCGGCGTAAATATTTCAGGCATCGAGGCTGCCGCGTCCTCCGTGGGCCGAGGCTCGCTGCAGGGATCTTTCGAGATTATCGGCGCCACCGCCCCGGTGAACGTTCAATTCCAAGCCATGCTGCTGGCCGACCAGTCCCTGTCGACGCCTGGAACGGGGCAATCGGCAACTTCCGAGGTTATTTTCACACTCATCTTACCGGATTTACCTAATCAACCCCTGTTGTTCTTCGACAATCCCCTGACGATCGGCGCGAATGATTCCGGCTCGAACACGACTAGCCCCACCCTTACCGCATCTGTGATCTTGCAGCCGAATACGGAATATTCACTCATCACCGAGGTGGATGCCGAATCCGCCGGACAGAACACTATCCCGGAACCATCGTCTCTTTTGCTTTTGCTCACGGTATTGGTGCTGTTTGGGTTCTCTGTAGCACGTGGTGAATGGCTGCGCCGCATTCATCACGCGCAGCGCCATTCAGCATAGCCGAAACGCAGCGCACCTGTTGCCCATGACCGGCTGAATCCATCCGGTTGCGTGAAGAAGGGTCGTAGCTATGATGAAGCAGTCTTTGGTCCTCAGAGGCTTTTGGCGTTGTGCCGTGTTCGCCGCATTCCTGGTCTTCCTGCCGCTGGCGCAGGCCAAGTATTACGGCGCGGAGCCGCAGGCTTGCAGCTGCACGTGTCTCTGCAGTTGCCCGTGCCTAGACCCCCCGGTGTCGCAGGCCTCGGACACGAGCAGTTCCCTCAGCGACAGCGAAGGGAACCTCAGCGAGAGCGTGAGCGCTTCCATGACCCAAAGCGCTAGCGGGCGGACGCTCAACTTTTCCCTTACCTACAATTCCTACAACGCCGACGGCTCGCGGGCACAGGTCGATACAGTGATGGGCTACGGCTGGACCCATTCGTATAACATCTTCCTATTCAGCCAACTCGGCGCCATGTTCCGGTTCGATGGCAATGGCCGCGTCACAAGCTACAAACTCGGCCCTGGCGGCTCGTTCATCACCGCCACGGGCTATTTTGAGACGCTGGTCAAGAATGGCGATGGCAGCTTCACGCTCACCAAGAAGGACAAGACGACATACAATTTTGCCGCAGTCCCGAATACGCCGTTCCTGGTTGCCGGTCCGGTCTATCGGCTAACCACTATCGTGGACCGCAATGGCAACACCACGACTCTGACCTATACGGCCGGCAATCTCACCAGCATCACCGATACCTACGGGCGCACCCTGAGTCTGGCCTACAATGCCCAGAACAAACTGACGTCAGTAACCGACCCGGCCGGCCGGATCACGACCTTCCAATACGACGCCACCGGCCACAAGCTGACCACAATCACGGATCCCAACGGCAACTCCATCCAGTACAGCTACAATATCCTCTACCAACTGGCCAGCAAAACGGACAAAGCCGGCCGGATTTTTTCTTACAGCTACGCTAACAACGAGCCCGTAGCCGTGAAAGACAGCAAGGGTACGGCGCGCGCCACGCTCTCCAATCCCAATAACTGGGCGACCGACGCGACCCAATTGGCCATGAATCAGTTACGCGTCTATCTGCCCTCCACCACGAGCAACACCGATGGCCGGGGGAACGTCTGGAAATACCAATACGATTCGAATGGGTACCTCACGCAAACAATCGCCCCCGATGGCGCCACGACCGCTATACCTACGACCCCGCCACCTTGATGCTGGCCTCACAGACCGATGCCAACGGCAACACCACCAGCTACCAGTACGACGCTCAGGGCAACATGATTCAAAAGACGGATGCCCTCGGCCACGTCACGACTTATACTTACGAGCCGGTCTTCAACATGATGACCAGCATGACCGATCCACGGGGCCGCACTACTACTTACACATACGATGCCCACGGCAACCGCACTCAGGAGACGGACCCGCTCGGCCAAACCCGCAGTTGGACCTACGACTCCCACGGCAATGTCCTCACCGACACCGACAAGAACGGCCACACGACGACGTATCAGTACGATGGATTCGGCGATCGCATCAAAACTACCGACCCGCTAGGCAACGTCACCACCATGACCTACGACGCTGTCGGCAACGTGCTGTCGGCGACCGATGCGAACGGTCACACCACCAGATATCAATACGACGGAATGAACCGCGTGACCAAAGAAACCGACGCTACGGGTCATACCACCCAAACCTTTTACGATGGCGAGGGCAACCGAATCCAGATCATCGACCGCAACGCCCACTCCACCTCCTACCAGTATGATGTGCGCCAGCGGGTGACAAAAATGACGGATGCGCTGGGCCACGCAGAAACTTATACCTACGATGGCAATGACAATCGCGCCTCATTGACCGACCGCAACGGCCACACCACCACGTATCATTATGACGTGCAGAATCGCCTGATTCAAACGACCGATGCCCTTGGCGACGTCACATCCATGTCATATGATCCAGTCGGCAACATGCTCAGTCAGACCGATGCCAACTTCCACACCACGACATACGCTTATGATGCGCTCAACCGCCGCATCACGATGACCGACGCTTTAAGCGAGCAGACGCAGTATCAATACGACACGGGCACGTTAGGTTCCTGCGCCTCATGTGGCGCCACGCCCGGCTCTAAGCTGGTTACCGGCCAGACCGACGCCAATGGAAAGGTCACGTACTTCAAGTATGATGCGCTCGACCGCTTGATCGATGTCGTCCGTAAGGTCGGCTCGACCAGCGACACCATCACTTCCACTGATGCGGTCTCGACGATCACCTACGATCCCGTCGGCAATCGCCTGGCCGTGACCGAACCGAACGGCAACACTACAAACTACAACTACGATGCCGACAACCGCCGAACGCAAGTAACGAACGCCGCGGGTGACGTCACCATGACGACCTATGATGGAGTCGGTAATGTAATTACCACCACCGCTCCCAATCTGAACGTCACCACTAACAGCTACGATGCGTTGAACCGCCTAACCCAGGTGAGCGACAGCATTGGCCTCGTGAGCCGTTATAGCTATGATGCCGTAGGCAACCGCCTCAGCGAAGCAGACGGCAACGGAAACACAACAATCTATGGTTACGATGCGCTGAATCGCGTGATCACCGCAAGGGATCCGCTGGGAAAGACGATGAGCTCGCAGTATGACGCAGTTGGCAACCTTCTTAAAAGCACCGACCGCAATGGCCATGCGACCACGTACGCATACGACGCCATCAACCGCCGCACGAGCACGACGGATGCATTGAGCAATACTACACAGTCGCAGTACGATGCAGTCGGCAATCTCACCCGCCTCACCGATGCCAATTCGCACGCAACACAATACGCTTATGATAGTGTGAACCGCCCGCTACAGGAGACCTATGCGGATGGTAGGGCGCGCACCGCATCGTACGACGGAGTGGGCAACATCCTTACACGCACCGACCAGATTGGTCAGGTCACCAGCTACACGTACAACGAGTTATATTTCCTTACCGGCCGTTCATATCCGAGCGCTATCAACGACTCCTTTACCTACGATCTCTCTGGCCGAGTGCTCGGTGCTCAGCGCGGTAGTTGGCCAGTCACCTTTACCTACGATGGCGCCAATCGTGTCACGCAGACCGTCCAGAACGGCCAGACAGTCCGCTACAGCTACGACATTCCGGGCCGCACTCGCGTCGTCACTTACCCTGGCGGCCGGGTGATCACCGAGCATACCGACGCGCGGGTTCGGCTCGACCACTCCGATGACGGTGCCTCCCTTCCGCCCATCGTGCAGTACGCCTACGATCTCGGCAACCGGGTGACGACTCGCCGTTACCGCAATGGCACCTTGACCACGTACACTTACAATGCCGACGACTGGATCGTGAGTCTCGAACACTCTTTCGGCAGCACGCGTGTCGCAGGCTTCGGCTACGCTTATGACAACGAGGGGAATAAGCAGTTTGAGCAGAAGCGCCATGACACAACTCATTCCGAAGGCTACCAGTATGACAGCACTGACCGTCTGATCACGTATCAGGTCGGCACGCTGGTCGGCTCCACGGTGCCTGTGCCGAGTACGCAGACCAGCTACAATCTCGATCCGGTCGGCAACTGGAACAGTAAGACCACAAACGCGGTCACCCAGAACCGGGTACATGATGCGGTCAACGAACTGATCCAGATCGACGCCACGAACGTTACTTACGACGCCGACGGGAATCTGCAGAATGATGCCACCTACACGTACGCCTACGATGAAGAGAACCGGCTGACAAATGTTACACGGAATTCCGATTCCGCAGGCGTTGGGCAATATCAGTACGATGCGCTAGGCCGCCGTGTCCAGAAGATTGCCAACCCCGCCGGAGTTCCGGCGACGACTTTCTACCTCTATGATGACGCCCGCATCATCGAGGAACAGGATAGCCTCAATGTAACGCAAGCGACTTACGTTTATGGCAACTACATTGATGAAGTCCTGACAATGGACCGGAGCGGCCATCCCTACTACTACCACCAGAACGCACTCTGGTCAGTCGAAGCCATCACGAATAACATCGCCGTCCCGGTTGAGCGTTATGCTTATGACGCCTACGGGTCGGTAACAGTTGCAGACGGGACTGGTAACCCGCTTCCAGCAAATGCTTGGGGCACGTCCCACAGTGTTATAGCAAATCCATGGTTCTTCACTGGCAGGCAAATCGACGAGGAAACCGGGATCTACTTCTACCGAAACAGGTATTACAACGCGGCACTGGGGCGTTTTATCAGTCGTGACCCGATCGGCTATGCTGCGGGCATCAACCTATATGAGTACGTTGGCGACTCGCCAACCTATTGGATGGATCCGCTCGGCCTGTGTGAGATCTGTTGTAGGCACGGCGGCAGATACTACAAAACCATGGAAGGGGGCCTTGGATGCTTGCTTGATGAACAAGTCAATATGAAGTTCTGCTGTGGAGGCAAGAAGGCGCCGCCACCGCTACCGCCACCGCCAGTCGGCCCTGGAGGTCGGGGTTTGAAGCCTAATTGCGCATATTTAATAAAATGGCATTACTTGGAGCACTTCGAGCACTGGGGAATTGGCATTACGGACGCAGCTGGCTACTGGAGTACGATAACGGGAATTAGTCACAGGCCGTGGGAATGGGAAACCTACTGGATGGAGAATGGTCAATTTTATGAAGGCGAAGGATACCTGCCGGCAGAAAGGGAAGAACTAATCTCGATGACAGCGTATCCTCACGAAGACATACCGACCCTGCTGAAAATCATCTCTAACCCCAGCCCGCAGGGAAAGTGGTTACCCGGGATGCAAGACTGTCAAACACATGCAGCAGACGCCTTAATGGAAGCATATCGGGTGCCCGTTGTCCCTGTCACTGGCTATTCTATCTGGGGGTATCGACCGCCACCCTAGGAAAAACCGGACGCGAATCTGGGAATACCGCGTCGGGCCGGTCCGCATGACTGGAACCCGCACTCATGTGCGGTTTAGCAGTCTGCACGACGAGTTGTCAGTTTCCGGCCTCTGCGCACTCCAGTGGCAAGCAGCATTTCGGCGAAGCAGCCGTGCGCCTCCCCTTGCGTTCGATAAGATAGGGCGATGAAAAATTACTTGTCGCGCATTGTGAAAAACCAGGCCATTTCCATCCTCAGTGTACAAGTGATAGGGATGCAGAGTATCAGTGCCTGGGGTATCCGCGGGCACACCCTCGCCAACCTAGCGGCGGTCGAAGCAATCCCGGCAAACGGCCCTGCATTTCTCAAGGCCCAAAGAAAAAACCCGTCCAAAAAGAAAAAACCCGTCAAGAAAAAACCCGTCAGCCTGAACTGCGCGATTTATTCCGAGACATCCCCACGCCCGGCACCGCTCTCCCAGCGTATGCCACGACGCAGCCGATGCGTACTGCCGGGAATGCCGTGCCACATCACGCAGCGGGGTGTCGACCGCCGCGAAACTTTCTCTTCTGATCAGGATCGCACCACCTATCTTCGGCTCTTGCAAGCCAACTTGCAGGATGCGCAAGCCAGCCTCCTGGGCTGGTGCCTCATGACCAACCATGTGCACCTGATCGCCGTGCCGGAACCGGAGGACTCGCTGGCCGTTCTGTTGCGGCGCGTTCACGGACGTTACGCGCAATACTACAACGCGCGCTCGGGGCGCACGGGCCACCTCTGGCAGAATCGCTTCTTCGCCTGCCTGTTGGAGCGGAATCATCTCTGGAACGGCGTTGGCATATGTGGAGCGGAATCCATTGCGGGCTGGAATGGTGCGAGGCGCGTCGGACTACCGCTGGTCGAGTGCCGCGGCACACCGATCCGGTATGGATGCGGCCGGAATCTTGGATATGGAATGGTGGCGGCGTGAGGGCCGGGCCGCAGAATGGGATCAGGTTTTGGGCGAGGAGGAATTGGAGGCTAGCTCCGCGCTGCGGCGCTGCACGTATGCGGGACGGCCGTTTGGAGACACGAGTTTTGTCAGCGAGATGTCACAGCGATTCGGGCGGTATTGGAAACGCGGGCGGCCGAAGAAAGAGACCGCGCCCGCGAGCTGGGCGGTTGAACCGAGGGATCAGTGGGCACTTTTTTGAGAGGAAGGCGCCGCCAAGAAAATCCGAGAAAATCGCGCAGTTCAGGCTGACCCATTTTTAATGGACCCATTTTTAATGCATTTTTGGCAACGGGTTTTCGTTCGCCGGTAATGCACCTTGACAAACCTCTTTCGAGTTGCCAATAATAGCGGTCGCATATCCGCGGAATGAGCGCCAACTTCAATTCCGCACGAAGATTCACGACTTAGGTAATGTCCGGGGGTTGTCTATGCTTTGCAAAGGAAGCCGGCTATGATTGCAGGATACAAGATTCGGTTCGTAGTGCCCTGTTTGCTCGCTCTGTGGCTCAGTGCCGGGGCATCGGTTCGTCCCGCCTACGCAAGCACTGTCTACATCTACACCGGTAATCCATTTGACGAATTCCCCGACCCGGCTTTCGGGTGTCCCCCCGTGTGTAACGTCACCGGCTCATTTACCGTGGCCGCGCCATTGTCTTCAGATATGTCACTTACCTTGATCACCCCCCTCGCATTCAGCATCACGTCGGGCGGCGTCACGCTCACCGATGGGATTCCAGCTGACACAGAACTGAACGTCGGAACGGATTCCGCGGGCGCGATATCTACCTGGTCCTGGCTCGTAACGGGGCCTGCCAGCGGCCGTACGGCACGGATCCTTACCGAGAACCTCCCTGGTATCGTCGCTGACGACGTACGTCTGAGTGCGGCTGGCTCGCTCCCCCTCCCTCTAGTTGGCAAAAGGGTGGGCCAGGTGAGTTCCGACCCGGGAACTTGGTCGGAATCCCCAGTGCCGGAACCGAAGAACCTCCTTCTTCTCGGCATGGGACTGCTGGGTATTGTGGGCGTGGCGCGACGAAGGCGGTCTACTTAATCGGCAAGGTCGTTCCACATCTCCGCTCGCACGCCAACGCAGAAAACGGGGTCCGCAGAAAACGAACTCTGAGAAAACCGCGTCTGGAGGAATCCAAGGGAGTCCGCGCGTTTTCCAGTTTCTCAAACATCCGAAAATAGGATGACTTACATTGATGAGCGTCCCGAAAAGCGTCGAGACTCCGATCACCAGGACGACAAAAGCCATCTGTCTTTTCGTCTTGCCGAACGGTTTTACCAGGGCCGCAGCGGGCATCGCAGACACCCGGAAATCGTACCACCAGCGTGCGGAGTCGCCTCCTTTCTGCAAACCGGCCTACATAGATAACTATCCATTAAACCAACGCTTTACAGTGACAAATTGTTGTAAATTGTGCCAGCCTGTCACTCGGCGGCGGCTCCCCTCCATCGGATGTCTGCCGCACCCTCAATCATTTACCAAAGATGTACTCGTTGGTATGGCGTTTGCAAGATAACTTTTGTAGATATGGCGATGCAAAATTGCTTCTGAGGCCTCGCATTCAGAGAAGGATGAACAGGCAATGAACAGTCAACTACAACGAAAGAAGCGCCAGCGCGGCAGTCAGACTATCGAGGGAGGCTTGGTTTGCTTGATCCTATTTAGTTTAATTCTGCTCGTGCTTGACTTATCCCTCTCGATCTTCGTTAAGTCCACTCTCACCACAGCGGCTCGGGATGGCGTACGTTTCGCCGTTACCGGCCAACTGTTACCCGGCGACGCATATCTGAATGACTCCGTCACCAAAGTGGTGCAGAACAGCGCGATGGGTTTTCTGAATGGCTCCAATAACGCGTGCCTTGTGTCCGTGACTTACTTTGACCCTTCCGGAAAAGCCACAACCAGTCCCACACCGGGCAATGTCGTGCAAGTGAGTGTGCAGGGATACGCGTATACGCCGCTTGGCGCTCTCTTCAAGAGCGGGAGCCCGGTGCCGATTACCACCGAGGCATCCGACGTCTTAGAAGCTTGTCCGGTGGGCGGCTGCCCGGCGGCAGTCAACCCTCAGCCGGCCTCGTGTCCGTAGGCCACTCGTCGAGGAGGAGATATGAACGACACACCCATTCTTAAGAAACACGGCGACAGAGGAGCGGCAGCGATCGAGTTCGTTCTCGTATCGTCTTTCCTCATCATCCCCATCGTCCTGGGACTCTTTACTTACGGTTTTGCGCTGATCCGGGCCATGGAGAGTGTCCAGCTCACGCGCGATGTTGCGCACATGTACGCCCAGGGAGCAGATTTCTCCAAGCAGGGCATGCAGGACCTGCTGACCCGACACCTGGCCCAGCAACTGAGTCTGCAGAGCAACCCCGGCAACGTGACCGGCGCCACTTCCGGAAACGGCGTCGTGGTGCTTTCCACGTTGCAGAAAATCGGGGCTGCGCAATGCCCTGGCTGCAATAACGTTGGACACGTAGTGGTCATGCGCCGTATTGTGATCGGCAATAACTCGCTTTTTCAAACCAATTACGGCTCGCCCAATTCTTCACTCATCGATGCAACAACGGGATATATCAAGAACTACTCGAGCGATGCGTCTGCCCGTGCGGACGGTTTCGCTAACCTCCTGACACTGAACAATGGCGAGATTGCTTATATGGCCGAGAGCTACTTTACCGCGCCGGATCTGGCCGTGCCAGGCATGTTCAACGGACTGGCGTCGTACTCCAACGCGACTTTTTAGGACCTTCTGATGGACTGGAGAACGTATGAGCAAAGATGCGATGCGACATCGTAAGGGATTCGCGGTCATTCTAACCACCCTAAGCCTGGTACTTCTGGTGCCCATGGTAGGCCTGGCCATAGACGTGAGTGTGCTCTACATGATTCGGGCGAAGTTATCCAGCGCAGTTGACGCGGCGGTGCTGGCGGGCGCTCAAAGCCTGGCGAATGGCGGCGACGGCTCCACGCAGAGAGCCAACGCGCAGGATGCTGCCACGCGATTTTTCAATGCCAATTTTCCGAGCGGTTATTGGGGCACCAGTAACGTAACTTTTGCTCCGCCGGTGATCGATGACTCCAGCGTCGTCAATTACCGCACCGTATCGGCCACAGCCAGTGCCACGGCCCCCCTCTACTTCTTGCGCGTGTTCGGCACGGAGGCGACTACTATCTCTATATCTGCCCAAGCCGGCCGCCGGGACGCCTTGGTCATGCTGGCTCTTGACCGGTCCAGTTCAATGAACAACCCGTTTCAGGGCACCACAGCGTGCGCCGTCATGAAACAGGATGCCGCGCAATTCCTCAATTACTTTGCACCCGGCCGCGATATGCTGGGCCTGGTCATTTTCGGTTCCTCCTCGTTTGTCTATGCTCCCACCACATCATTTAACCAGCCTGACGCCAACGGCAATACCGTGGCTTCCTTAATCGGACAGATCAACTGCGGTGGAAACACCAATACCAGCGGGGCAGTGGAGCAGGCATACAACCAGATTCGAGCGATCGCCAGTACCACGCGGACCAATGTCATCGTTCTAATGACCGATGGCCGGCCGAACGGATTTGTCGCCGATTACACGAACCTGCGCATCAATCCCGGAAGTTGCGATGCAGCCGGCAAACCCCTCGTCGGCGTGATCGCGCAATGGGCCGGCGGTCCCAAAGTCACCGGCACTACTGCCGGTGTCATGAGCGTTCTCAATAACAGCGCCTCCACATCCAGCGAGACCGCGACTGCGAACAGCAGCGGTTGCCAGTTTGCGGGCGGCTTAACCAAGCTGCCCAACGACATTAGCGCGATGCCGGCCAACGATTTTTACGGTAATGCATTGGCTGGAGCCTATAGCGTGAACAACTCTAACTTCCCCTACAACGGGTTGTCTGCCGACTTGTCCACGGCTACGTCCCCGCGACAGATCATCGTGGCCTCCACCAACGCGCTTGATAACGAGGGGACCAAGATCAGAACGGACACGGTCTTGAGTCCGTCCATCTATACTATTGCGCTCGAGGGCAACGACCCCAACGATCCCCCGGATACTCTGCTGCTGCGAAAGATGGCGAATGATCCATCAATGGAGAGCGATCCGGATCCCACCGCCCAAACGTTCTTTCAACAGCAAAAAGGACAGACCACGGGTTACTTTGCCGATGCCCCCGATCCGTCAGAACTGGCGGCAGCATTCAACTCAATCGCCACGCAGATCGTTGTCCGGCTTGCGCGCTAAAGCGAATAGCCGGTCATAGCAGGCTCGGTCGCGCTGGCTTCACAGATCGTCGACGAATCGATCGGGCATGTACAGGCCCAGCCGGTAGCCCATGCCATGGTGCGTGCAGTGTCGCACGGAGGCCCTGCCGATCGGACTGAAGCCGGCGGTGAATACGTTCACCACCGTCCCAGCGGCGATGGCTCTTTCCGACTCCACCTGGACACCCAATTTGCTTACGTCGATTGCACGTGCGCGGATCTGCCGGTGCGCGCCTTTGCCCTCCTCCCAGCAGATCTGAAGCTGGGTATCAATCGGGAAACGCTCATAAAGGCGCCGGCCGTGTCCCGGGTGACCGGAATTTGCCGGCGGCTCCGCCCCCGGTGACCGTGATGTGCTGTCGAAACCCATGCGCGACTCCTCGACCAGAAGACTAAGAGCCTCTCAGTGCGCCGTGTTTTCAACCGAACTTACATTGTGCGCTGGTGGCGTTGTTTGCTAACAATCCGATTGCCACGCGAAATAAGGCCGCATAAATCCATGGTTTCAGTGCCTATTCAGATCGCGTTATTAACTACGGTATACAGCACAGGCGCAGGCTGGATGGGTAAAAATGGGCGTCCCGTCAGTCCCTTGGCGCTGGAGCTGGGAAATGTTACGCAGTCATTGAGGTGTGTTGGAGGAAATGATTCCGGTCTTTGATGGCCTTCTTTAACGTTGGTTATAAGTAATTCAATTCCCTTAGTATTCAGCATCGAAAGATTTCGTGCTTTTTGTAAAGATTCTTTATTGTGCACGCCGCCATTGAACTAGGATTGATGGAGGCGGCCAGAACACTGAAACATGATGAACCGCCGACCAGATTATTGCCGGCAAACACAGAGGAGAGACATGATGATGACGATTACCCGCTTCTTGCAGGATGAACAGGGTCAGGACCTGATTGAATACACTCTATTGCTCGCGTTCGTGTGCCTCGCTTCTGCGGCTCTGTTTATCAGCGCCGGCGGAAGCGTTAGTGGAATCTGGAGCTCGACCAATAGCCAGCTAGCCGTCGCCAATACATCCGCCAGCTAGCCCCGCGCCGGCGTGTACGTGCGGTCGCTCACAACAGGACTTGCCTTCGCACTCGCATAAGAAGTACATTTCTCAATTGCGGCCAGCGTAAAGGTCGCAATTGAGAAAGGAGCTACATATGCAAAGACGGCATCTTCTGCCTTTGCTTGCCGTGCTGGCGATTCTGCAAGTTCACGCACTGGCGCAGGTTTCCGGCACCATTAACGCGGAGCCAAACCCCTGCACCATCGAACGCGGCAGAACAGCTTGCACCAGCCACATCACGTGGACCACGCAGGGAGTCGCCCGTGCCAAAGTCATCGTGATGGATGAACATAGGAGGGGCGAACGGGAACAGGAATTCGGGACCACTCTGAGTGTACGGGTCGTAGGTGCCGCGCCCCATGGATCGAGAAGGGTAACCAGTACATCTTTACCCTCTACGATTATTCTTCGGGCCACCGGGGCGCCGCCCTTTCGTCTGTCACGGTCACAGCGCAGTGATTTTTTCGCCCATACCGTAAGCCGGCGCCCCGACGGTCCGTTCGACCGCGTAAAATGGGCATAATGCCCGGGCCTACAGACAGTTTTTATCGCATTCAAAAGCTGCCGCCCTATGTCTTCGCCGTCATTAATGACATGAGGGCGCGGCTGCGGGCCGATCAGCAGGATGTCATCGATCTCGGGATGGGGAACCCGGATGGTCCGACGCCTCGCGCGGTGGTTCAGAAGCTGATCGAAGCCGCGCGCAATCCACGCAATCATCGCTATTCCATGTCGCGCGGCATTCCCCAACTCCGCAAGGAGATCGTCAAGCGCTACCAGAAAAACTACGGTGTGAGCCTCGATTCCGAGGCCGAAGCCATCGTCACCATCGGCGCTAAGGATGCGCTGGCGCATCTGCTCTTCGCGGTCATCGGCCCCGGGGATGTGGTGGCTTCACCCAACCCCGCATACCCCATTCATCAGTACGGTGTGATCATGGCCGAGGGGCAGGCTTGCATGCTGCCCATGCCCGACGCTGCGACTTTTCTGAGCGGTCTCGAGGATCTGTATCGCGGCGGTACTCGGCCCAAGGTCATTCTGATTTCGTTTCCGCACAATCCCACCACGACTTGTGTGGACCTCGACTTCTTCCGCGAAGTGATCCGCCTGGCGGGTCATCACGGGTCTTATGTGGTGCATGACTTCGCGTACGCCGATCTGGGCTTCGACGGCTACAAGCCGCCGAGCATCCTGCAGGTGGAGGGCGCCAAGGAAATCGCCGTCGAAATCTTTTCCATGTCGAAAAGCTACAACATGGCGGGCTGGCGCGTGGGTTTTTGCCTGGGAAATGCGAAGATGATCGCGGCTCTGGCGCGCATCAAAAGTTATCTGGACTATGGCGTGTTCCAGCCCATCCAGATCGCCTCCATCATCGCGCTGCGCGAGTGCGAGGAGGACACTGAGAAAATTCGCGCACTCTATCAGCACCGCCGCGACTTGCTGGTGGAAGGTCTGCGCCGCGCGGGCTGGCCCGTGGAATCTCCGCGCGGCTCCATGTTTTTGTGGGCCCCGGTGCCGGAGGATTATCGAGAGGAGGGTTCGCTCGAATTCGCCAAGCTGCTGATGCAGGAAGCCCTGGTCGCCGTTTCGCCGGGCATCGGGTTCGGTCCGCTGGGTGAGGGTTTCGTGCGGTTCGCCCTGATTGAAAATGATCATCGCATCCGTCAGGCGACGCGATCCATTAAGCAGTTTCTCACGCGCAAGCCGGTGCTGGCGGGGAAAAAAGTCCGTTAGAATCCGTCGAAAGGCAGAAACGTCTATGCGGGGATACATCTCAATTCTTCTGACCGCTCTTTGTGGTCTGCTCATTTCCTGCGCCAAACAGGAGACCGCCACCGGTCCCCACGCCACCGTGTTGATGCGCGATGGCAGCGAATACGCGGGCAATGTTACCGGAACCACTCCTACCGAGGTAACGGTTCATGGCGATGACAACACCACGCGCACCATTGCGATGAAAGATGTGAAGTCTATTGAATACGACGACGCGTCCGCACCGCCGCCGCCCGCGCAGCCGGCAACGGCAGGCGCAAAGCGTGCCCGGCGTGAACGCAGCCACGACGATCACTACCATCCCGAGGCGGCCGCTGTCACCACCAGGACATACGAACTTGCCGCGGGCACAGAGGTTCCGGTGCGCTCCGAAGAGATCATCGATTCGGCGCGAGCTGCCGAGGGTCAGACCTACGCCGCCGAGGTCACGGCCGACATTCGCGATGCCAGTGGCGATGTCGTCATCCCTAGCGGCGCTAACGCTCAGATCGTGATCCGCTCGGCCGCCAAAGGAGGGCGCATCCGTGGGTCTTCTGATCTGGTTCTGGATCTCGCTTCGGTTTCAGTCGGGGGCCAGATGTATCAACTGAGCACCACGGACCTGGTGAAGCAGGGCAAAACCGGCATGGGCGCCAATAAGAGGACGGCTGAGTACACAGGCGGGGGAGCCGCAATTGGCGCCATCATCGGTGCCATCGCCGGGCAAGTAAAGGCGCTGCTCTAGGCGCTGCATCAGGCGCCGGCGCTGGCTCCATCACTCAGATCGCCACCAAAGGCAGCTCCATCAAAGTTCCGGCGGAGACAATCTTAACTTTCAAGCTCGACAGGCCCTTGCGCGTTGTGGCGGCAAGCTAATTTTCCGGAATGGCTTACAGATATCGCAGCAGCTCGTCCACCACATACTGCACACCTTGATGCGGGTCGCCTTCGCCCTCGTACTCTATCGAGTACACCCCTTTGAATCCGGCGGCCATCGAGGTCTTCACGCACTGAGCGAAGTCGAACGCAGTTTCGTTCCCCTTGGCGTCGAACTTCAGGCCCTTTGCATGGCACACTGCGTTGGCAAAGGGAAACAGCAGCTTCAGTCCATTCTGCCGCGTGGCTTCGTCGGGGAAATTGCCGAAATCGGGCAGCGCGCCGCAATTCTTGCCCACGGCTTTGAACAGTTCCACCAGCTCTTCGGGATGCTCCGAACCTACGCCTCCGTGATTCTCGATGATTACGAAAATGTTTTTGGAAGCCCCGTAGGACGCCAGCGCCTTATAGGACGCGATAGTGGGGGCGAGATCCGCGGTCTTGATTTTGCCTGGATCGCAGCGGACGGAGCGCGCGCCCAGCTCATGGGCGATGTCGATCCACTTCTTACATGCGGAGAGGATCCGCTCGCGAAGTTTGGCATCGGGATCGGAGAGACCCGCGCCCTGCTCCAAATCGTGAATGTCGACCGGAATGTTTACCAGTCGTGAATGCGCGTGTTCCAGCCGGGCTTTGAGATCGCGGATGTAGGAAGCTTCGGGCGATATATGAGGCGCAACAATCTCCATCTCGTGCACGTGATAGTGGTCTGCAATCATGGCGGGGAAGTCGCGCGCATCCCAAGGCTGCCCGGAAAGAGGTGGAGCGTTGTCGTCGCGCGTGGTGCTGAAGAAATTGTGGAAGCTCCAGGTTGAGATCCCGATTCGCGCCATTTTCGGACTGGACGGCTGCGCGCCGGCATGCGAGACGAGCGCGAGGCCCGCCAGCCCCGCGGGGGATTGCTGAAGGAACATCCTGCGATTCATGACGAGATTATCTCACTTGTCGCGATGCGTTCTCAGTACAATTGCTTCAATGGTGAAAGCAGGAATCGCCGGACTGCTGCTGCTTGGATTCCTGGTTTACCTCGTCGACACCATCGAGCCTAGATACCCGGCTGGAGTTCTCATTCCCGAAGAGCCGGATCAGCAGCTAATGAATTCCTCGCGATCCTGGCCGATGGGCAAATATCAGATCACGCCCCTCGCGGAGTTCCGGCTGCGCGCCCGCGTGCTCCATACTGAGTCTTACTGGCTGGATCGTGGCGCGGATCTCTCGCCCGTCGATCTGGCTCTCGGATGGGGACGAATGTCGGATCAAAGCGTGCTGGATCAAGTGGAATTCTGGCAGGGGCAGCGATGGTATCGCTACTGGCCTAGAAAATCGAACTTCCCGATTCCCCTGAACGAGATGGTCTCGCACAGCGCGAACATGCACATGATCCCGGCGAACCAGGAAGTGAAGAACGTGCTGAAGTCGGTTGGCGCGGGAAAGCTCATCCAGATGAGCGGCTACCTTGTGGAAGTCCGAGGGCCGGATGGATTCGCGTGGCGCAGCTCGCTCAGCCGGACCGACACGGGAGCCGGCGCTTGCGAGCTGGTGTGGGTAGAAGAGATCACGGCGCGGTGAGCGTCTCGCAAACCACGACTGTAACCGAGCCGCGCCCGCAGGAAGCGGTTCACTACTTCAGCGGACGAACGAATTCCTGGGTGATGAAATACTCCGTGTCCGGGCTGATTGCAATTCCCACGCCGGTTTGAGTGAATTGCGGATCGAGAAGACTTTGCCGGTGCGTCGGGCTTCTCATCCAGCCTTCGACGGCGGCTTCAGCAGGGTCGTCCATACCTTGTTCGCGAAATATGTTTTCGCCGCACCGGCTCCAATAGACCTTGCCGGTGTGCATCCGCGCGCCAAGTGCTCCGCGAACCGGGTCCGTATGAGAAAAAAAGCCTCGCTCCATCATATTGATGCTGTGCCGGCGCGCTTCCTGAGTCAAGGCATCGTTCCACTCGAGCGGATGCACGCCGTGCAAGCGCCGCTGCCGGTTCGCGAGAGAAAAGATCTTGTGTGTCAGCACGTGCAACGGATCGTCAGCGGCCGCGACGTAGGTAACGGGCGCGTTTGCACCAGAGGGCAGAAGGACGCAGGCCATGAGAAATTGCGCAAGCGACCGCACTCAGGCCCCGATTTTCTGCGTGATTTTCGGCTTGGGCTGACCGGTGCGATGCAATGTCAGCGTCACCTTCAGGTCCATGTCGGTGACTTTTTCGCCCAGCCGCACAACCAGCTTCTTGATGCCCGGATTCGACGCTTGCGGCGCTGGCGCCAGGGCCGGCACCACGTCAAACACAGCATGCCGGGGCGACAGAATTTCCGCGGAGAGCGTCCACCCATTTTTTTGTAGTTCAGCAATCTGGCCGTTGAGAGCCACTTCGGCATCGGTCAGCATGCCCCAGAGCGCTTCCACGGGTTGCTCGGATTCCAGGGCATCCTCGACAAACACCTGCTGGCCCTGCACAATACCAACCTTCCGGTGAAACTGCTTCAGGCGGTGCGAGTAAGCGCGGGTGAGGTCCAGTTCCACCCAGGAAAGATCGGGAGAGAATAGGTGGCTGGTAATGGCAGCTTCCGCGCGCGGGTCCTGATTCTCGTTATCGATGAGCATGGTGTTGTGCGCTTCCGTGCGCATACGGTAATAGGACCAGCGCTGTTTGCCGAAGTAACCGGGGAGATTGTAGTCGTCGGGCCCCGCGTCGAGGGCCCAGCGCACGCCCCCGCCGTCGAGCACGAAACTTCCGAGGTCTAAATGGCTGTGATTGGCTTTGTTGTCGCCGCCTTTGACGCCCACAAAGATGGCATTGGGATCGTCCCACGCGCCACGCAGTACAGCCACTTGCACGCCATGGAAAATCGCATCCAGCGGCCAGCCCTCTTGCTTTGGGCTGCGGCCTTCCGGCTGAAACCAGATCAAGTCGAGCGCGTCCGGCGCCGCGCCAGCTTCGAGGATTCGTTGTTCCTGCCAGGCATACACCGGTTCCGTAAAACGGCGCGCCAGCCAGAACATTTCCGGCGCTGGTTCGACGCGATCGTGCGAATCCGCGAAGTTGAATGACTTTCCCGATGGCCCGCTAAAGTAGATGCGAAAGTGCCCCGCGTGATCGAAACCTCTGGTGTTAGCCAGGCCGAAATCGGTACCCAGAGCGGATTCGAGCGCCGCAAGAAAGTACACCGCGTAACTTGTGCCGTAGTGCCAGTATCCCGGGCCTTCCGCCCAGCCTCCATCGGGCGCGTAAGCCGCTAATGCATGCGGCAGGGAATCGAGCGCGTCACGCAGCAGCACGCGGCTCTTGTCCGGTTCTTCATCAGCAACTGCCAGCGCGCCGATGGCGATTCCTCCGTTACAAACCTGGTTCCAGTTCATGTGGCTGGTGACCCAGGAAGCCTGCGTTTCGTAAGCCGCCAACCCGGCGTTCAGCCCTTTTTCGATCAGGGCCGCGCGGATCCAGGTGCGCTCCTCGTCGCTTAATGCGGGATACAGCCAGTCGTAGCCGATCGCGAATGCGTGCGTCATCTCGGCGGTGTCAAGAAAATGCGATGGATTCCAATCCTTGAAATCGGCGGCGGCACGCAATTCCCGAACGGCGCGCTCCAGGTATTGTGGTTTCTTCTCCAGCCGGTAGAGCAGCGCCAGAGTGTAGATGCGATCCAGGCAATGGCGGCTCTGCGCGAGAAGCCGCGGACCGACGAGCTTATATTCCACCGGGGGCACGGTCATGAGCCGCTCAGCTTCCTTGACCAGGTCGGCATGAATCTTGCGCGCCAGTGGGACCTGCTGGACCAGCGTTCGGATGTGGTCGATATCGCGATCGAGCAGAATGAGCCGCGGGTGCTCCGTGCGAAGTGTCTTGAGGGGGTCGTCGGCGGCTCCCCAAGCCAGCGCTGCAGCCGTGATCATCCCCGCGATCACACGCGTCATAGTTCGCTTATAACATGGAGGGGCATACTGGTTCTGTATCTTTCGGCTTGGGTGAAGCAATGACTGGGCAAATGATGGACTATCCGTTAACACTGCACCATTTTCTCGAGCGCGCGGCGAAGCTCTATCCGAACAAAGAAATCGTGACGCGAACGGCCGCCGCCATGCATCGCTACCGCTACCGTGATTACCACCGGCGCACTCACCGCCTGGCGCACGCCCTGCGACAACTGGGGATCAAGCCGGGAGATCGCGTCGGAACGCTTTGCTGGAATAATCATCAGCACCTCGAGCTTTATTTTGCGGTCACGTGCTACGGCGCCGTGCTCCACACGCTCAATCTTCGGCTCTCTCCGGATGATCTTGCCTTCATCATCAACCACGCAGAAGACCGCGTGATCTGCGTGGATGAATCGCTGGTTCCGATTCTCGATAAGATCCGCGACAGAATTCCGTGCGTCGAGCGGTGCATCGTCATCGGCGGCGATGGCAGCGAGTACGAGCAGTTACTGGCCGCCGCCCCTGAAGGCCTTTATCCATGGCCTCGTCTGGATGAGAATAGTGCCGCGTGCATGTGCTATACCTCCGGCACCACAGGAAACCCGAAGGGCGTGGTCTACAGCCATCGCGCGTTCTACCTGCACAGCCTGTCGTTCACCATGGCCGACACGTTTGCGCTCAGCGAGCGGGATGTGGTCTTGCAGGTGGTGCCGATGTTTCATGCTAACGGATGGGGCAAGCCGTTCGCGGCGATCATGGTTGGTTCGAAGATAGTCCTTCCAGGAGAGCACCCACAACCGCGCGACCTCGCTCAACTCATCCAAAGCGAGCGAGTGACGGTAATGGGCGGTGTACCGACAATCTGGATCGGCCTCGATGAGCGTCCTGCAGGAAGAAAAATTCGACGTATCGAGCATGCGGCTCGCCATCAGCGCAGGCTCTGCGATACCGCGCCAGCTTATCGAGAAGTATGAAAAGCAGCACGGCATCGAGATGCGGCAACTCTGGGGCATGACCGAAACCACGCCCGTCGGCACGATCTCCACGTTGAAATGTGATTACGACAATCGACCCGAAGACGAGTGCTTTCACACGCGCGCCAAGCAGGGTCTGCCCGTAGTGGGGCTGGATCTTCGGGCGGTGGACGATCAGGGCAGTGAAGTTCCATGGGACGGCGCGAGTATGGGCGAAGTGCAGGTGCGCGGGCCCTGGGTCATCAGCGGCTACTACAACGATGCTCGATCCGCGTCAGCTTTTTCGGACGGCTGGTTCCGTACTGGCGACGTGGCCACCATCGACCCGGAAGGCTACGTGCAACTGGTCGACCGCGCAAAGGATGTGATCAAGAGCGGCGGAGAGTGGATTTCGAGTGTCGATCTGGAAAACGCCATCATGGGCCATCCGAAAGTTCTCGAGGCCGCCGTGGTGGCCGTTGAGCACCCGAAATGGGTAGAGCGGCCGCTGGCTCTCGTTGTGCCAAAGCCTCAGTTTCAGAATCGCGTCACCAAGGAGGAGATCCTGGCGTTCCTCGAACCGCGCTTCGCCAAATGGTGGCTGCCGGATGATGTGCTGTTCGTCGATTCGATCCCCAAGACCAGCGTCGGAAAGTTTGATAAAAAGGTGATGCGCGCAGAGTTGAAGAGACACCGTTCCACCGCCGAATCCGTGTGAGAAGAGGGCCGGGCCATGATTGGACGCACGATCTCGCACTACCAGATCATCGAGAAGCTGGGCGAGGGCGGGATGGGTGTGGTCTATAAGGCCAAGGATAACCACCTCGACCGCTTCGTCGCGATTAAGGTCCTGCCTCCGGAGAAGGTCGGCGATGCGGAACGCCGGCGGCGCTTCGCTCAGGAAGCCAAGGCCGCGTCCGCGCTGAACCATCCCAACATCATCACCATTCACGATATCGATGAGGCCGGTGGCGTCTACTTCATCTCGATGGAGTTCGTTGCTGGGAAAACGCTCGGCAGTTTGATCCCTCGCCACGGGATGCGCCTCGGCGAATTACTGAAGTATGCCATCCAGGTTGCCGATGCGCTGGCCCGGGCACACGCCAGCGGCATCATTCATCGCGACCTCAAGCCCGGGAACATCATGGTGACCGAACAGGGACTGGTCAAGGTGCTGGATTTCGGTCTGGCGAAGCTGACGGAAACGGGCTTCACAAGTGAACAGGATGCCACGCGCACGCTGAAACCCGCGACCGAAGAGGGCAAGATCGTGGGCACGATCGCGTACATGTCGCCGGAACAGGCCGAGGGAAAGGTGATCGACGCGCGCTCGGACATCTTTAGTTTCGGCTCGGTGCTCTACGAGATGCTCACGGGGCGGCGGGCCTTTCAGGGCGATACCAAAGCCTCGACCATCGCGGCGATTTTGAAGGAAGAGCCCAAGCCACCGAGCCAGATTGTGGAAGGCTTGCCTCACGAAGTGGAGCGAATAGTCAGACGCTGCTTGCGGAAAGATCCGGAGCAACGTTTCCAAACCATGGCCGACCTCAAAGTCGCGCTGGCGGAAGCGAAAGAGGAATCGGATTCGGGTGTAGTGGAGGCGGCAACTCGTCCAACATCAAAGCGTCGCAGCAGACTCGTGTGGGGAACGGGGTCGATTGTGTTGGCGGCGATCACAGCCGGGGTCTGGTTCGTCCGCTCGAAGCCGCGAGCGCCAGAAGCTCCGCCCGTTGCGGTCCCACTCACAAGCGAAGCGGCAGTGGAGTTCAACCCGACTTTTTCGCCGGACGGCAACCAGGTGGCGTACTCGCGAAGCTCCGGCGCTCTCGATAACTGCAGCATATATATCAAGATCATTGGCGTGCCCGGTACCCCAAGGCGTTTGACCACACAACCGGGCTGCGACGAAAGCCCCGCATGGTCTCCGGACGGCCGCTACATCGCGTTTCTGAGGTTGAAGGCTTTTGGCGGCACAAAAGCCACGGTCCTGCGGATTCCGCTCACGGGCACTCCGGAACAGGCGCTGGCAGAAGTCTCGCTGCCAGCCAGGGTTTTCGGTCCTCGACTGGCATGGTTTCCCAACGGCCGGTGGCTGATTATGGACGACTGCCGTGCACCCAAGGAACCGTGTGGACTCTCCCTCCTCTCGGTGGATACGCGCGAGAGGCACAGGTTGACCACCCCGCCGCCGCGTACCGGTGATGACGACGGGCCGGCCATTTCGCCGGACGGCCGTTGGCTGGTGTTCAGCAGAGGGGTCGGCGCAGGCGATATCAGCCAACTTTATTTGCTCGAGCTTTCCGGCGACCAGCCGAAAGGTGAGCCCAAGCAGATCACCTTCGAGAACCGGGCGCACGATAGCCCGGCCTGGACGCCGGACGGGCGAGAGCTTCTCTTCATCTCGGGCGAGTGGGCGTCGTCCAGCCTTTGGCGAATCGCGGTATCCAACGGGCACGCTGGCGAACAACAGCGGCTGGCATTCGCAGGACAGTCTGTCGGGTGGCCGGCGATCTCCCGCCAAGGGCAGCGGCTGGTTTACGCCCGGTTTCTAGGCTCAAGTTATGAAATCTGGAGGGTCGAAACATCCGCCAACAGCGGCAAGGCCGTACGGCCGGTCAAGCTCATCTGGTCTACACAGTCAGACGAGGATCCAGACTATTCCCCGGACGGCAAACGGATTGCCTTCAAGTCGACCCGCTCCGGCAGCTTTGAGATCTGGGTGTGCGACAGTGACGGCTCTAATCCCATCCAGTTGACCTCGTCCGTCGGGCAGGGCACCGGGACTCCGCACTGGTCCCCGGATGGCCGGAGCATCCTGTTCGGTTCGACTAATGTGGAGGGTCTCGATGACCTGTTCCTCATCAATTCCCAAGGCGGCACTGCGAATCGACTCATGTCCGATTCATCTGCAGGCCGCTTTTCGCGAGACGACGGAAGGTTTTCGCGAGATGGTAAGTGGATCTACTTTGACTCGGATCGGAGCGGTCAGTCGCAGATCTGGAAGATGCCGGCTGATCCAAATCGGGGCGGCGAAAAGCCGGTGCAAGTGACACGGAAGGGCGGACGCGGCGGGATCGAGTCTCCGGACGGCAAGTATGTCTACTACACTGGGGAAGGCGGGGAGGGCGAAGCCGCTCCGCTGATGAAGACTCCGGCGGACGGCGGGGAAGAGACTCAGGTGCTCCCGTCGGTGTTCCGCAACGACTTCGCGGTAGCGGACGAGGGGATCTACTTCACCCCGGCCCCGAATGAGAAGCAGTTTTCCATTCAGTTTCTGAGCTTCGCTTCCGGCAAGACCACGCGCATCGCAGACATCGGAGTCGGAGATCCTGGGTGGGTGCTTTCTGTTTCACCGGGTCCGAGAGGCGCCGCCCGTTCGCTCCTGTACGCGCAGGGGGATCCGTCAAACGCCAGCAACCTGATGCTGGTGGAGAACTTCCGGTGAGCGACCTGAGCTATGCTGGGGGGTCTTTATGTTTCTCAAGATTCTGGCTCACCCGGTGTTCGCGAACCTAAACTTTCACATGCCGCTGATTGTGGATCTGTCGCATCCGCTGATCCTGCTGAAGGGCGAGAACGGTTGCGGGAAGTCGACACTTCTGCATGCCATTTACTACGCATTGCGGGGCGACAAAATCGATGGCTACATCTATAAGATCGAGGACGGCAAGAGCAACGCCAGCCGGGTGATGCTTTTTGACGCCGAGCAGCACAATCCTCGAGCGCATCCGGAGTTATTCGACAACCAACCGGAAATGAAGGAATTCGTCCAGATGGCCAGCCACGGCCAAGTGATGCTGTCCATGTTCAGCCAGACCTTTCCCAGCTTTCCGAACGGCACCGTGCTGCTGCTGGATGAGCCGGAAATGGCGCTCTCCACTTCCAACCAGCGGCGCATTCTCAAGATGCTGATGGAGCTTGTCGACCAGAAGCAGTTTCGCATCGTCGCCGCCACCCATTCGCCCGTCCTGATCGACGCCAAGGAAACCTACGTGATCGATCTGGACCGGCACATCAACCGAAACGTGATCCCGTCGGATCTGGCCGTGGAAGGCGAGAGCACGATTCAGTAGCGGGACGCGTCACCGCACTTCCACCCATCGCTTTGTCCCCGCCGACTCCAGCGCGGCGTCCAGCACCGCCTGGCATTTCACGCCGTCCGCGAACGATGGGGCGCGCGCCTGTCCCAGTTTTACGCTGTCGACGAACTGGAACGCCTGGTCGTATCGATAGCCCCATCGCCGGTCGTGGGCCGCGATGTCGCGCGGCGAACCCGGAAGCTTTAGGAATTCTTCGGGGACGTCGTAATGGCGTAAGGGCTGTGCGGGGTCTTGTCCGTCTTTGCCCAAGGCGGCCATCAGACCCCACGGGTCCTGGAGCGAAAACACAACGCTGCCGCGCGTGCCATAAAGCTCGATGAAGATGTCCTCGGTGATACCCGCTCCTCGGCCTGGCGCGACGCGCGAGATCTCGAACGTGCCGCAAGCGCCCGATGTGAACTCGGCAAGGAAAGCGATCCAGTCCTCGACGTCCGATGTGGGATCTTCGCGGAAGCGCCGCTCCGTTGCTGTCAGCGCGCGGATGTCGCCGGCCAGCCACTGGACCAGATGCACCAGGTGCGAGCCGATGTCCGCCAGCACGCCCGAGCCTGCCAGCCGCTTTTCGGAACGCCATCCGAGCACATGGCCGGAAAGTGCCATCAGGTATGCCGCGCGCACCGTGCGCAGGTCACCCAATTCACCTCGTTCGACGAGACGCCGGGCGTATTGGACGGCTGGGGTGAAGCGATAAGTGAACGCGGTCATGTGCACTCGGCCGGCGCGCTCGGCGGCGCGCAGCATATCTTCGGCTCCTTGTCGATCGAGCGACAGAGGTTTTTCGCAGAGCACATGCTTGCCCGCGGCGAGCGCCGCCAGCACGATCTCGCGATGCAGAAAATTCGGCGTTGCGACGACCACCGCATCGATGTCCCGCCGGCCGAGGACATCGCGATAGTCCGCTGTAACTTCCGCCGCACCCGCGTCGCGAGCGGCGGCTGGATCGGCATCGCAGACCACCGCAACTTCCGCGCCGGGACAAAGTTTGAAGCCGGGTAAATGAATGCCGCGCGCCGCTCCGCCCGCGCCTATGATTCCGATTCGCATCGCTTGACCATGTGGTATTGTTGCAGGATTCTTTATGTTATTCGAATTCTCCCCCAAGGTTCGCGAACTCGAATCGCGTTTGCGGGCCTTCATGGACGAGCACATTTACCCCAACGAAAGCGTCTATTCCAAGCAGATCGCCGCCGGCGATCGCTGGCAGCCCACCGCGATCATCGAAGAGTTGAAGCCCAAAGCACGCGCGCTCGGTTTGTGGAACCTGTTCTTGCCGGACAGCGGAGTATGGCGCCGGCCTGACCAATCTCGAGTACGCTCCGCTGTGCGAGATCATGGGCCGCTCACCGATGGCGCCGGAGGTATTCAACTGCTCCGCGCCGGACACCGGCAACATGGAAGTGCTGGCGCGCTACGGCACCCAGGAGCAGAAAGACCGCTGGCTGAAGCCGCTGCTGGCTGGTGAAATCCGCTCTTGTTTCTGCATGACCGAGCCGGACGTGGCCTCCTCGGACGCCACCAACATCCGCGCCAGCATCGTTCGCGACGGCGGCGATTACGTGCTGAACGGCCGCAAATGGTGGTCCTCCGGAGCCGGCGATCCGCGCTGCAAGATCGCCATCTTCATGGGCAAGACCGATCCCGCAGCGCCGGCGCACAAGCAGCAATCCATGATTCTGGTCGCCGCTCGATACGCCGGGCGTGACGATCCGGCGCATGCTTCCGGTTTTCGGCTACGACGACGCGCCGCACGGCCACGGCGAAGTCGACTTCGAAGCACGTGCGCGTGCCGGCATCCAACATGCTGCTGGGAGAAGGCCGCGGCTTCGAGATCGCGCAGGGCCGGCTGGGCCCAGGCCGCATCCATCACTGCATGCGCCTGATCGGCGTGGCCGAGCGCGCGCTTGAAGCAATGTGCCGGCGCACTGCGTCGCGCGTGGCGTTCGGGCGAAAAATCTCCGAACAGGGAACGATCCGCGCCGACATCGCCGACTCGCGCATCGAGATCGAGCAGGCGCGCCTGCTGACGCTGAAAGCGGCCTGGATGATGGACACGCAGGGCAACAAAGCCGCCCGCGCCGAGATCGCCATGATCAAAGTGGTAGCGCCTAACATGGCGCTGCGAGTACTCGACCGCGCGATTCAAGCTCATGGCGGCGCCGGCGTGTCAGAAGATTTCGGCCTCGCCGCGGCCTGGGCCAATGCGCGTACGCTTCGCCTGGCCGACGGCCCCGACGAGGTCCACCGCGAGGCCGTTGCCAAACTGGAGTTGAGAAAATATGCCGGCAATCAATAAACAGATCACGCTCGCGGCGCGCCCATCGGGCATGCCGAAGCCTTCCGACTTCAAGCTGGTCGAATCTCCGGTTCTCGATCCCGGCCCCGGCGAACTGCTGGTCCGCACGCTCTATGTGTCGGTCGATCCGTACATGCGCGGCCGCATGAACGACGCGAAGTCCTACGCTCCTCCGGCGCAGATCGGGGAAGTGATGGGCGCGGGAGCGGTGGGCAAGGTTGTCGCATCGAAGAATCCCCAGTTCCAGGCCGGCGAAACGGTCGAGGGGTTTTTCGGCTGGCAGCAGTATGCCATCTCGAACGGCACGGGGGTGCGCAAGATCGATCCAACGCTCGCGCCCGTTTCCACCGCGCTGGGTGTTCTCGGCATGCCCGGGTTGACGGCATACTTCGGGCTTCTCGACATCGCCAAACCGCGCGCGGGAGAGACAGTAGTGGTGTCGGGCGCAGCGGGCGCCGTAGGCTCGCTCGCTGGGCAGATTGCGAAGATTAAGGGCTGCCGCGTGGTGGGAATCGCGGGCACCGATGAGAAAATCGCGTGGCTGCGCGATGAGCTGGGCTTTGACGCGGCATTCAATTACAAGACGACCACGGACTATAGGGCGAAGCTGGCGGAACTCTGTCCCAAGGGTGTCGACGTTTACTTCGACAACGTCGGAGGCACGATTACCGACGCAGTTTTCTGGCACCTCAACACTGGCGCGCGCATCGCGCTCTCCGGCCAAATCGCTCAATACTGTGCCGACAAGATGGAGACCGGCCCGCGGCTGCTGGGGCATCTCATTGTCAAGCAAGCCCGCGCGGAAGGTTTCCTTGTGTTTCAATTCGCGTCGCGTTATGCCGAGGGACTCACGGCAATGGCGGAATGGCTGAAGGCGGGCAAGTTGAAATACCGCGAGCAGTTCGTGGACGGCATCGAGAACACCCCGCGGGCCTTCATCGGAATGCTGCAAGGCGAAAATACCGGCAAGCAGCTGGTGCGGGTGGCAAGCGGGTAGGTGTGGTTGTGAACTTGCCCAGGAGGCCGACGAGGGCGTCGGCCGCGGACCAGGGGGTCCGCCCCACTGGCTAATTCAGGCGGGCGGCGAATTGCCGAGCCAACAGGTCGGCGTCTTTTTCAGAGAGGCCCACAAAACCGGCCAAGTACGCGCCCTTCTGAAGGATGTAGACCGGTGTCGCGCCGTCCATCCCGAAATAACCGCCCATGTGGGGCAGAAATTCTGCATCCCGTAAGTGTCCTTTGAAATCGAAGAGTAGCAGGGCGGCGGCTTCAGAAGATTTCGCGTGCACCAGAAACTGCTGGTAGGTTTTTCCTTTCCTCTTGTATTCCGCTACATTTCCACCGGGCAGAAAATCTTTACCCAGGACGTGATCGTCCACCAGGCGCATGCTTACCTGATCGGCCAGCGGGAAACGCCGGCTCTCATCCTGCGGCTTGGCAGGGGCCGCGGCAGGTGCCTTCTGGGCCGGTTCTTTGGGCGGCGGCGAACCGCACGCGGATAGCATAGCGAGCGCTCCTGCCAACCACCATTTCGTGGTCATGCATTCGTCGTCGACAGCAGGCCCGATCTTTCGAGCAGCGCATTTAAATTCGGATCGCGTCCCATGAAGCTGCGATAGAGTTCGGCGGGATCTTCGCTGTCGCCGCGCGCCAGGATCTTCTCGCGGAACTCCAGACCCACCTCGCGGCTGAAAATACCGGTCTCGCGAAATCGTGAGAAAGCGTCGGCGTCCAGCACCTCGGCCCACTTGTAGGAATAATACCCGGCGCCATAGCCCACCGGGCTGGCGAACAGGTGTGTGAAAGAGGCAATAAGCGCGTGCTCCGGCGGAAGCGGAGCCGGGGAGAATTCCTGCAGGATACGCCGCGAGTAGTCCAGGACATCGCCGTCCTTGGCAGGGTTGTAGCCGATGTGCAGCGCCAGATCGATGAATCCGAATCCCAGTTGGCGCATCTGCGCATTAGCGCTCCGGAAATTGCGGGCGCGATTCATTTTCTGGAACAGATCGTCCGGGATCGGTTCGCTGGTCTGGTAGTGCCGGGCAAACAGGTCCAGCGCCTCGCGCTCCCACGTCCAGTTCTCCATAATCTGCGACGGCAGCTCGACGAAATCCCAGGCGACGCTGGTTCCGGCCAGACTTCGCAGCTCCACGCGGCTCAGGCAATGATGCAGCAGGTGCCCGAACTCGTGGAAGATGGTCTGCACGTCACGGTGCGTCAGCAACGCCGGACGTCCATCCACGGGCGGCGTCAGATTGCCGCACATCAGCCCCAGGTGTGGTTTGAAACCATCTTTCTCCGGAAGCCCTGTGATGAAGGCGTCCATCCACGCGCCGCCGCGCTTGGTTTCGCGTGGATACCAGTCAGCATAGAAGGCCCCAAGCAGCGCTGCCATCCCGGTCGTAAATCCCGTAATATCTTCACGTCCGGGTGCCACACGGGCGCGCCTCGCCGCTCGGTGACGCGAATTCCATAAAGGCGCTGCACGGTTTCAAACATACCCTCGACTACGCGCTCGAGAGGGAAATAGGGCCGCAGGGCCTCCTCGTCGAAATCGTAAAGCGCGGCGCGCTGTTTCTCGGCGTAATAGCCGATATCCCAGGACGCGAGATCCGCGGCGCCGGGTCCTTCGAGGCTGCGGCGGAATGCGGCCAGCTCCTCGTTCTCGGCGTGGAACCGGGCTTCGGTCTTGACTTTTAGGTCTATCAAAAATTTCTTCGCACGATCGCCCGAGTGCGCCATGCGATCTTCCAGCACTAGGTCGGCGAAACTGGCGAATCCCAGCAGTGTGGCCTTCTCGCGCCGCAACTCGAGAATGCGGCCGACGATGGCGCGGTTGTCATGCGCGCCCGCGGTGGAACGTGTGCCGTAGGCGCGGTACACCTGCTCGCGGATGGGAGCGTCGTCCAGATATGTCATCAGCGCCAGATAACTGGGGGCCTGTAAAGTGAAGCGCCAGCCTTTGACGCCTTTGGATTCCGCGCTGGCGCGTGCTGCGGCGATGGCGGTAGGCGGCAGTCCCGCAAGTTTTGCTTCGTCGGTGACAATCAGCTCGAACTCGTTGGTGGAGTCCAGAACGTTCTCGGCGTATTTCGTGGTGAGCTTGCTCAGCTCGACATCCAGCGCTTCGAGCCGCGCCTTGCCGGCGGGGTCGAGTTCAGCACCGTGCCGCCAGAAGTCGTCCATGGTCTTTGTCAGAAACCGCTTGTGCGTGTGCATTAACGCTTTGGCTTCGTCGGTGGCAGCGTACTTCTGCAAGGCTTTCCACAACCCCTCGTTCAACGGAATGCCGGAATAAAACGCACTGATGACCGGCTGGACGGCATTGTGGGCGGCGCGCAGCTCAGGATAAGTGGCGACGCTTTCAAGGTGTTTCACCACCGACATGGCGAAATCGAGACGTTCGGTCATGTGATCGAACGCCAGCATAGTGTTTTCGAACGTGCGCGGTTTTGTCTCAGCGGCGATGGCCTCGAGGCGCGCCTGGGCGTCGGCCACCAGCTCGCGGATCGCGGGCTCGACATGCTCAGCACGAATCCGGTCAAACGGAATCTGAAAATTGATCTCGAGGAGCGGGTTCGATTCGCCTTTTTGTGACATGGATTGAAGTGGAAGCGCGACGTCAGGCGGCGCGCGCCTGCTACCAGGATACAGAAGTCTGGCGGCGTTGGAGCGTCCGATTTTGCAGAATTGGCTTCGTTTTGCAATTTTCAATAAAGAGCTGCAAGTTATTGTAAATACAGCCGCTTTAGCGCGGGATTCCGGCCTGTGGACATGATATACGGTGTGAAATGGTTAGAGGGAGCCTGATTGGGTTTAGGCGAGGCGGGGATTGGGAGAAGAACGGCTAGTGGGTGGTGAATGGAAACAGCGCGGTAATCCGGCCAACTGCGAAGCTGGCGGGTCAACTAATCCGTGTATCCACCGAAGCGCAGGAGTGGGACGAAAAGAGGAGCGTTGATGGTGAGGTACGCCGTCATTTACGAGAAAGGCCCACTTCTAGGGGTGGTACGTTCCCGATCTCCCTGGCGTGATCACTGTTGGCGATTCGCGAGCCGGCAAGCTTCGCGGGAGTGATCGCGAGATCGATCCCGCAGCCTGACCGATCCGATAGCACTTGCGTGGTTTAGGCGTTTCCGTCAACTTGACGCCGAATGCCCCAACTTCCGGACGGTGCGTGATCCACCCGAAACCGGCGGTGACTGCTCGGATCGGCGATTACATTGTGAGGACGGCGCGGAACCGGGCCTTGCCTTCCGCAACGCGCTCGTAGGCCTTCGGCGCCTCGGCCAATGGGTACGTCTCGACGATCGTTTTAACTTTTCCTTGCGCTACGAAATCAAGGGCTTCGTAGAGATATTCGGGGCCGTTTTGCTGACTGCCAATAACCCGAATGCGCTTCATGATGAGGTCCATCAGAGAAATCGAAAGCGGCTCCGCGTCGGCGCCCATCGCGACAAGCCGGCCGTCCGGCCGCAGTCCCTGAATGCTGTCCACCATTGACCGGGTCGAATTGGAAGTACTGAGGATCACATCTGCGCCCCCCGCTGCAGCAAGGCTCTTTCCGTCGCGGACAATTTCATCCGCGCCGAGATCGCGGATCATCTTGTCCTTATCGGGGGAATGCGATACTGCGATGGTCTCGAAGCCTGCAGCCTTCGCGTATTGCACTGCCAAGTGCCCAAGCCCGCCGATCCCAAGCACGGCCACGCGCTCATGCGGCTTGGGATCGGCCCAGCGGAGCCCGCTATAGACTGTGTAACCGGCGCAGAAGATCGGGGCTGCTTGCTCGTAGGAAACCTTGTCGGGAATCAGATAGGTGGCGTCGGCATTCATCAGCATGTACTCCGCGTGACCGCCTTGTACATCGACCCCCGTGCCCTTCATATAAGGACAGAACATCCTGCGGCCGCGCTGGCACCATTCGCAACGTCCACATGTGGATTGAATCCATGCCGTACCCACGCGGTCGCCTACCTTTCGCGTGGTGACGTCGGGAGCCACGGCAACGATCTCGCCTACAGGCTCGTGGCCTAAGATTCGGGGAAATAGTCCGGGAAAGTGTCCGAGGGTTAGATGGACGTCAGTGTAGCAGATGCCGCTTGCATGCATCTTCACCAGCACTTGATTGGGTCCGGGTTGAGGTTGCGGAACGTCTTTGATCTGCCACGAACTGCTCACAGCGGGAACGACTGCAGCTTTCATACACTTCCTCCTACAAGCGATTCGATGCGAGCGCTTTGCGATCGTTGCATTATTTTGGATGCCCGATCGCCAATCGCACACCTAGCCTGAGATTGACGGTCAGCTTGCGAATTGTCGGCAATCGGGAAGCAACCCATAGCGAGAAGTCGGCCATTTTGCGAACTGAGGGCGCGTCGAGTGCCAAAAGCATCCTTGGGCGTTATTCGATCAAGTGAATACCTTCGGGATGTGCGTCATTCAGGATTTATCCGAATCCGCAACGAATCGGATGTCGGCGACCATCAGCGAAAGCCAGGATTGGGTTCGCGAAAAGCGCGCCACGTCCGGCCCTGATTCGCCGCGCGGCACAGAAAGGTTCCTCCCCGTGTTTCGCAGTATTGGTACGCACCGCTCTGTTCGAAGATAAACGCTGCGCCTGTGTCGTTGATCGTGACATTAAATGTATCTCCGCCTGGACGGACATAAGATCCGGCGGATTTTCGCCACTTGATGGACGATACGCTGTGATCGAATGCTTCGATCTCGCTCTTAGAGAACAGATCTGAGAGCGCATAGGCCCGGATTGCGTTGCCTTCTGGCGTGTAGAACGCTACGACCTTCCCGTAGCCAATGTTGTGCCAGTTATCCAGGGTCATGAGAAATCCATTGTCCGTTACAAGAAAGTCAGCAGGCGCAACCGGATTAAGCAGCGGAGCAGTGGCCACCAAGCGGTAGGACCGGTCCTTTTCGAGGCGATAAAACTCTGCAGTGGCAAATGGTCCCTTGGGCGCTCCGCTGAATCCCACCGTGTCTCCGAAGCTCTTGCCGGGAACTACACGGACGAAATAGGTGCGAGACTGACTGAAAGCTTCCCGGATTACCGCCCCGGGCCACTCGTCACCCTGACCGACCGGAAGTACAGTCAGGGCGAGTATCAGCAGAGGGAACCGCATACTTCATGCTACGGGGACTACTGCGTGGGTTCAAGCCCACTGAATTCGAATTTATACCGAGTAGTGTCCAAAACTTCCCCGGGAGAAGAACAGGATCTCTTCAGCTCATCTCCAAGCACTCACATGCCGCCCGTCTCGCCCCCCAGCTTGTGATACCCGCTGCCGAAGTAAACCAAAGGCCGGCCGTTGGTGTGTTCGGCGTCGAGTACTTCGGCGATCAGGATGGTGTGGTCACCGGCATCGATCATGCGATGGATGCTGCACTCAAACCGGGCAAGCGCGCCGGGGATGAGCGGCACACCGCCGTGTCCTGCCAACCACTCGACTCCATCGAAACGGTCGTGTCCCGGGCGCGCAAAGTGGGTGGAAAGCTCTTGCTGGTTCTCGCTCAATATATTGATGCCGATGTGTTGCGCGCGGCGGAGATGCGCTAGGACGGAGGCGCGATGATCCACGCAGACCAGCACTAGTGGAGGCTCCAGGGAAACGGATGTAAAGGAACTCGCCGTCATGCCGTGGGGACTGCCTTCGGCATCGAGAACCGTGACGATGGTGACCCCGGTCGGAAACTTCGCGCAGGCGCGGCAGAACTCGGTTTTGGCGAGGTTTTCAGGATGCGTGCGCCGGGGCATTGCTTGACATGTTGTTAAGCCTAATCTTATCATGATGTTGTCCTTGGAGTTGGGGAGGCTGATTTGATCAAGCTGGACATAATCAACGAAGTGGTAAACCGGACCGGCATCACGAAAACCAAAGCGGAAATGGCGGTCGAGACGGTTTTTGAAACCATGAAGAAGGCGCTGGAGCATGGCGACCGCATTGAGCTGCGCGGCTTCGGCGTTTTCAATGTGAAGCCTCGGAAGACGGGTATCGGCCGGAATCCCCGGACCGGCGCGGAGGTTTCCATTCCTCCCGGAAAGGCTGTCCGGTTCAAACCCGGCAAGGAGCTGCAAACTCTGCAGTAAACCCGGTAACGGACTATCGTGTCCTCGCAGGATCTGTCGCCCGTTTACTATCCTTCCGCCGCCAACGGGACTCATTCGCGAGTCATGGCTCGGGCCCGGCCCAGGCAGCGCTATTGGCTTCATGCGCTGATGTTTGTGCTGACGCTGGCCAGCACCACCATCGTCGGCGCGCGCATGCAGGTCAACTTCGATCGCAATCTGGCGTTCTTCGATCTGGAGCGCGACCTGGGAGCCTTCGCCTCATGGTGGAATCATCCGGCTCTGCTATTGCAGGGACTGCCGTTCTCGCTCACGTTGCTCACCATCCTGCTGGCTCATGAGTTCGGCCATTACATCGCATGCGTGTATTACCGCGTGGATGCAAGCTTGCCGTATTTTCTGCCGGCGCCCACGTTCACGGGCACGCTCGGCGCCTTCATCCGCATCCGCGCGCCGATCTATACCAAGCGCGTGCTGTTCGACGTGGGAGTAGCAGGTCCCATCGCCGGATTTGTTTTTTTGTTGCCGGCGCTGGCCATTGGCCTCGCGTTCTCGAAAGTCATTCCCGGCATCGGCCACCAGGGCACGTTGAGCTTCGGCACGCCCGCGTTGCTGTGGCTGCTGGAGCGTGCCATTTTTCCTGGTACGCCAGTGTCCGATATTTATCTGCATCCGGTGGCGCGTGCCGCATGGATCGGGATTCTTGCGACGGCCCTGAACCTTCTGCCCATTGGCCAGCTGGATGGCGGCCACATCCTGTACTCGATCGTCGGCGACCGGCACAAGCTGCTATCTCGGGTCTTTACCGCCCTTCTCGTTCCTATTGGAATCTTCTTCTGGCCCGGCTGGCTGGTGTGGGCGGTTCTTGCTGCTGTTCTTCGGAATGCGCCACCCGGCCATCTACGATCCCACCGAAATTGGCGCCGGGCCGCACGCAAGCTGGCCGTGTTGTCCCTGATCATTTTCCTGCTCTGCTTCACCCTGGCGCCGATCGGCTATACCAGCGGGTTTTAATCGGCGCATGAAAATCACCGCAACCATCATCACGCTCAATGAAGAGCGGAACATCGCACGCGCCATTGAGAGCCTGCGATGCTGCGACGAAATTGTGGTGGTGGATTCCGGCTCGATCGACCGGACTGTGGAGCTGGCCGAGAAGTTGGGAGCGCGCGTGATCGAGAGTCCCTGGCATGGGTACGCCACACAAAAGAACTATGCCGCCGAGCAAGCTTGCAACGATTGGATCCTGTCGCTGGATGCGGATGAGGCGCTGAGCGAATCCCTGGAGGGCGAGATCTGGACGCTCAAGAAAAAGGGCCCCATCCATGACGCCTACACCATGCCGCGCCTGGCGCAATATCTGGGCCGGTGGATTCTCCACTGCGGCTGGTATCCGGATCGCAAAGTCCGCCTATATCATCGCGCCAAGGCGAAATGGGTCGGGGATTTCGTGCATGAGAGCGTGCAGGTGAACGGGCGCGTGGGACACCTGGAATCGAATCTCCTTCATTTCACCTGCGACTCGCTTTCCGAGCACATCAAAACCATGGATCGCTACACCACGCTGGCGGCGGAGGAACTGGTCTCGCGCAAAGAGAAGATCTATCTGCGCAACATGATTCTCGATCCGGCTTGGACGTTCTCCAAGACCTACTTCTTCCAGCGCGGCTTTCAGGACGGCCTGGAGGGCCTGACCATTGCGTATATGGCGGCGCTATACACCTTTCTGAAGTACGCGAAAGCGCGGAACATGAGCTGAAAACGGCTTTGGCTGTCGTTCTTCGCGCCTTCGCGCCTCCGCGGTAAAAATCTGATGCGAATCCTCCATCTCGATTCCGGCTCTGAAATGCGCGGTGGCCAGTGGCAGGTGTTACGTCTGATGGAAGGTCTTCGCGACAAAGGCCACGAAAATATGTTGCTCGCGCGCAAAGGATCTCCGCTCGCCTCGGTGGCTCAGCTCCGTGGATTGGAAACGCACGAGCTGACCCTGTTGTCGGTGGCCAGGCGGAGCCGTGCCGATATCCTGCACGCTCACGATGCGCGGTCGCACACGGCAGCGGCCCTTGTAGGACCTTCGCGGCTAGCCGTGTCGCGCCGCGTGGCATTTCCACCGCAGGCCAACCCGCTCTCTCACTGGAAGTACCGGCGTGCCGCACACTACATCGCGGTGTCTCATTTCGTGGAACGCACTTTGCTCGACTCAGGAATCGCACCCGCAAAAATTACGGTAGTCTATGACGGTGTGCCCGTTCTGCCGCCATCGAATGGTTCGGAAATTCTGATGCCCGAAAGCCAGGACCCAGCCAAAGGCACGGAACTGGCGCTTCAGGGCGCGCAACTGGCAGGTTTTACGGCGCGCGCCTCCGCCAATCTGGAGAAGGATCTGAAGTGTGCGGGGCTGTTCCTATACATCACGCATTCTGAAGGACTCGGCTCCGCGGTTCTGCTGGCTATGGCGGCGGGTGTGCCTGTGATAGCCAGCAATGTGGGCGGCCTTCCGGAAATCGTGGAGCACGAGCGCACCGGTTTGTTGACAGAAAACACGCCTCAAGCCATCGCCGCCGCTGTACGCAGTCTGATGAATGATCGCGCGCTTGCCCGGTCGCTGGCGGCTCAGGCCCGGGCGGCGGTCGAGCAGAAGTTTTCCGTGGATCGAATGGTCGCCGAGACGATTGGGGTCTACGAGGCGCTCGTCTGATGCCTGAATCCATTCTCGCCCTTGTCGCCGGCCTGCTCATCGGCAGCTTCCTCAACGTATGCATTTACCGTATGCCGCGTGACCTGTCGGTGGTGCGCCCGCGCTCCTTCTGCCCGGCTTGCGAACACCCCATCGCGTGGTACGACAACATTCCGTTGGTTAGCTACATTCTCCTGCGCAGGCGCTGCCGCCACTGCAGCGCGCTGATTCCGGCGCGCTACTTGATTGTGGAACTCCTGACGGCAACTTTGTTTTTCCTGATTGTGAATGCCCTCGGTCTAACGGGGGCTTCGGCCAGGCTTTGCCTGTTGACCGCGCTGCTGTTGGGACTCACATTCGCCGATCTCGAAGAGCGGATTCTTCCCGATGAGTTCACGCTGGGCGGAACCGCGGCCGGCCTGGTGCTCGCATATTTTGTGCCGGTCGATGACGTGATCGCGCACGTATTTTTGTCTGCCTTCGGATTCAAGGTGAGCCCGCAGTGGATGTCGGTAGCGGAATCAGTCCTCGGCGCTGCGGGGCCGGCTGGTTGTCTTTGGTTGGGAGGATTTCTTTTCGAAAAGATCCGTCACAAAGAGGGCCTTGGCTTGGGAGACGTCAAGATGATGGCCATGTTCGGCGCATTTCTGGGACTGCGCGCCACCTTGCTCACGCTCATCCTTGGATCGATCGCGGGCTCGATTATCGGCCTCATTTACATCCGCGCCACCAAGCAGGACGCCGGCAGCTACGAGTTGCCGTTCGGCACTTTTCTGGGATTCGCGGGGATTTTCGTGGCCCTTGTGGGCGAGAAAGTGATCAGGTGGTACGTGGGGATGCTGTAAGGCCCGATGAGGGACGACGGCCGTTATCCCTTGCCGCCCTCCGCGCTCGACGGTGCCGCACTGCCATCGGTCCGATCGAGCAAATTGCGGATCTGACGCATCAGAGCCCGTGGTGTGAACGGCTTCTGCAAGAAGATCTCGCCCGTGTCCAGTTTCCCGCCACGAACGATGGTAGTTTCTGTATAACCGGAAACGTAGAGGACGTGCATACCCGGGCGCATAGTTTTGAGCCGCTCCGCAGTTTCCCGTCCGCTCATCTGCGGCATGACAACATCAGTGACCAGCAGGTGAATAGGCCCGCTGTGGCGTTCGGCCAGACGGACGGCTTCCACGCCGGTGGCCGCCACCAGCACACGGTATCCCTGCTTTTCGAGCGTCCGTCGTACCAGTCTGCGGACCGCCTCTTCGTCCTCCACCAGCAGGATCGTTTCAGATCCTGACGGGATCTTCTCCGCGACTTCCTCGGCTGAATCTGTAACAACAGCCTCAGCGACTGAGGGAAAATAGATCTTGACGCAGGTTCCCTGTCCAGGTTCGCTGTAAACCACAATCTCGCCGCCGCTCTGCTTCACAATCCCGTAAACCGTCGAGAGTCCAAGTCCAGTGCCGTGGCCCTGCTCCTTGGTGGTAAAGAAGGGTTCAAACAGATGGGATCGCGTTTCTGCATCCATCCCGGCTCCGGTGTCAGTCACGGCGAGCATCGCATAGCGCCCGCGGGGAAGCGTGGTATGCGGACCGGCGTAGGGTTCCTCGAAATCCACATTCTGGGTTTCGAGAATCAGGGTGCCGCCGTCGGCCATAGCATCACGCGAATTCACCGCCAGATTGAGGATGACCTGTTCGAGCTGGCTTGCGTCGGCATGCACCTTGGCCAGCTTCGGGCCTTCGACGATCCGCAGTTCGATATGCTCGCCGATGAGCCTGCGTAACATCACGGCGGTGGATGCAACCACGGTGTTCAGGTCGAGGACCCTGGGCCGCACCACCTGTCGCCTGCTGAATGTCAGCAGTTGGCGGGTCAGTTCGGCCGCACGCTCCCCGGCCTTCATGATCTGTTCTACCGCGCTGCGGTCTTCATCATTCTCGGGTAAGCTGCTCAGCAACATCTGGCTGTAGCCGTTGATGATGGTAAGCAGGTTGTTGAAATCGTGCGCAATGCCGCCCGCCAGCATACCCACCGATTCCATCTTTTGAGCCTGCTGGAGTTGATCCTCCAGTTGCTTGCGCCGCCTGTCATCTTGAGGCACGACGAGTGCCGTGTCGCCGCCGCCGGCGTAGCGGATGCGATAGACGCGCATGTCAATGTCGGCGGATTGCCCGTTCTTCAACAAGTAGCGGGTTTGGCAAAATCCGGATGCGTCAACCTGATCTTTCTGAACCGTTTCAGTGATGCGTGCCAAGTCAGCTACCGGAACGATATCCGTGAGCCGCATACTGCGGAACTCGTCGCGGCTGTAGCCGTATCTGTTGATAGCCGCCTGATTGACGTCAAGGAAAAAGAGCGTGCGAGTGTCGACGACCAGCATCGGCTGGGGACTTTCCTCAAACAAGAGGTAGATTGCCGGTCGAGCCCCGTCTTGCCGCTTTCGGCTGGCTCCGCTCAATTCACTGTCTCCAGGACAATGCGATCATCCGCGGAAGTCATTTCGCCTCAAAGTAGCATGGATTTGTTTTCGCTCAGGCTACCCTGCCGGTTCAATTGTGCGAAATGATCCAGAGTTTTGCGAATGCCAATGGGCAGGGGCGTTTGCGGGATTCCAGTTACAAGAGTTCTAAGCTGTGATCCGTCCATCCGGTATGCCACCGGCACCTGAGCGCCATGCGCGGTGATGGTTTTCGCGGCGCCCGGCCAGGCGCGTTCGAGTTCGCCAATGAAGTCAGCCATGGTAATTACAGTGCCTTCCAGATTGAACACGTGCGCTCCTTCGAGCGGCGACAGGAGGCACCGAACAAATGTCTCCGCCACATCCTCCACGTATTGCAAATCCATGTGGCCTGTCAGCCGGATCTGAAACGATTTTCCGAGCGCCAGTGCCTTCATGGCGAGGGTGGGGTCCGCGGTCAGCCCTGCGTCGCGTCCCACGCCAAAAACCGTCCACGGCCGCAGGCCGATGCTCGAAATGCCGCTCGCGGAATAAAACACACGCGCGCTTCCTTCGTTGGCCTGTTTGAAGACGCCGTAGTGCGTGGAAGGCTTCAGTGGATCCGTCTCGGTCAGTTTGCCGCTGCCGTATGCTTCCTCCGGACCCCACACAGCCGACGAACTGGCGTAAACCACGCGAACCGGCCGGCCCGCATCGCGCGCCGCCTCGAAAACATTCAGAGTGCCGATCACGTTGACCATCGCGCCAGCCACGGGATTGGCCTGGCAAAACGGCATGAGTTGCGCCGCCAGGTGCACGATGTGCGTGATCCCTTCGTCTTTCACAAGCGCCTTAATGGCGCCGGTGTCCTCGATGTTGCCGGCCCGAATTGCCACTCGTGAAACTTGCTCCGCGGACGCGATCAGCTGCAGCCGGCGCGGACGCGGATCGAGATCGTAGACTACGACATCCAGCCCTCGATCGAGCAGCGCTTTGACAGTCCAAGCGCCGATGCATCCGTGGGCGCCCGTTACCAGAATCCTCATTGGCTCCTCTACAGTCTAATGGGTCGTTGGCGGCGCAATTCCATATGATATGCCGGAAGGGCGGTTTTCCACCTAAGCTGGCTGAATTCATGGTGTTATCCGGAGGCTCCGATGCCAAATATTGCCGTTCAACTGCGCTCCAACGCAACACAAGTAACAAAACAAGCATCTTAATTCATAAAAGTAGTCCCGTGGGGTGGGGTGGACTATACTTGGGGACAACACGGGAAAAATAGCATGTCCGCTCGCGCTTAAGTGCTGCGGATGCCTGAAGTTGTAACCAAAAGAGAGAGGATATGCACAAACCGATCAAATACGCCGAAAAAGTAGTTACCGCTGCCGCGGGTGCGGCATGGACGGTATTCGACAAGCTAAACCAGATCCATCAGAACCCCTCTTTCACACCGAAATGGTCGGACAAACCGCTGCTGAAGTCCTATCAGAAAACCAAACCGCCGCTGGGCTGGCCGCGCGAAACCGATTCGCTCTGCCCGCGTTGCATCCCGGAAATCCGTAAAGAGATTGTCGACGGCAAACAGGATTACAAAATTCTGCTGAAGGAAAAAGTCGGCGAGATCAAGGCCAAGGTCATCGAGCGCGACGGCAAGATCCTGATGGTGAAGGACTGCCCCGTTCACGGCCATTTCGAAGACGTTATGGCCATCGATACGGCCTTCTTCAAGCACCTAGAAGAGGTTTTCCCTGGCCGCGACATTCTCGCTCACAACGACGAAAAGCTTCACAACCACGGTTCCAGCACTATCAAGCACGGGCGTGGATCGGTGCTTACGGTCGATCTGACCAACCGCTGCAACATGATGTGCGACCCATGTTTCATGGACGCCAACCAGGTGGGATTCGTCCACGAGTTGAGCTGGGAAGATATCCAGACTTTGCTGGATAACGCCATTTCCATCAAACCACGCCGCCAAATGTCGGTGCAGTTTTCGGGTGGCGAGCCCACGCTTTCGCCGTACTTTCTCGATGCGGTGCGCTACTCGCGCAAAGTTGGTTACAACAGCGTCCAGGCGGCCACCAACGGCATTGAATTCGCCAAGGATTTTGCGTTTGCCAAGAAAGCCGCGGAAGCCGGGTTGCGCTATGCCTATTTGCAATTCGACGGCATCGGCAATGCCGCGAACGCGCATCGCAAGGTTGGCAACCTGTTCGATGTAAAACTGCAGGCCATCGAAAACCTGCACAATGCGGGCGTCGAGATCGTTCCGGTCACTACCATTCTGAACGGCATCAACAACGAGCAGGTGGGACGGATCGTCGAGTTCGCGCTCGACAATCCCAAGAAAATTTCCTTCTGCTCCTTCCAGCCCGTTTCTTTCACCGGGCGCGACGAAGCCATTACCGACGACCGGCGGCACGCGCAGCGCTATACCCTGTCGCATCTTGCGCACGACGTCAAGGACCAGACGGGTATCGGTGAGCCGGCTCGCGATTGGTTCCCCATCTCTTTCATGAGCACCTTCTCCGACTGGGCCGACCTGGTTCACGGCCCCCAGCACGAATGGGGGCAATTGAGCTGTGGCTGCCACCCCAACTGCGGCGTCGGTCTGGCGATCATGGTGGACAAGGAAACGAAGGAGCGGGCAGCCGTCACTTCGTTCCTGAATGCGGAGCGGCTGTCAAAGGACGTGGCGCGCGTCAATGATGCGGCCCGCGGAAAATTCCTATCGGTAGTCGGCGTGGCACTCTCGCTGCTGCGCAATTACGATCCGTTCAAATCGCCAAGGCATTTCAAGCTGACCGACCTGCTGACGAAGTTCGACAAGTGCTTCGGAGCAACCGGCCGCAACTATGGCAAAGTTTCTGGCGACCGCACCATCGATGACATCCAGAAGCGCCGCAAGGACCGCTGGAATTTCCTGTTCATAGCCGGCATGTGGTTCCAGGACCTGTTTAACTACGATTTCCGCCGCACCGAGCAGTGCATCATTCCTTATGCCACGCAGGAAGGCGAGATTTCCTTCTGCGCCTATAACACAGGCGTGGGTTGGCGCAACATTATCGAGAAAATGCACATGACCGCGACGCTTACCAAGTGGTACGACGAGCACGGGCGGCATGAGATCTTCGCCGGAAACCACTCGGTGCCGCTGCCGGTGGCCGAGCATCACCTGATACTGAACAAGGAAGCGGTGAATGCCGGCGAGCAGACCGATCTGGATAAGCTCGGCATTGCCAAAAACGCACGTGAAGAAAAGATTCGTGAGCGCAACGAAAAGCTGCGCCAGGAAGCTCAGAACAACGAGCAGATGATGAAGTTGTACCGACAGGTTGTACTGAAAGAGAAAGTTGACGACGCCGGGTTTGTGCCACTCAACGGCATCGTTGGTGTGAAGCCCATCGCACCTGCCAAGCCGGCCGAAGATCGAGAAGAAGTCGGTTCATTCGGCGACTAGACGCCATTTCAAAAAATCAATCCTTTGGGCAGCCGCCGGACTTCAATCCGGCGGCTTTTTTTTGAGAGACAGTCGGCGAACTTAGCTGTCGACAACGGTTAGGTTAAACTGAGGGGATGGAAGAAGCAGTTCGCCGGCGGTTTGAAAAAATCGAGGCGATTTTGCAGAATGTCGCCGAGCGGCAGACAGCCGCTGAGGAACGCGCCGACCGCGCCGACGCCCGCATGGATCGCATGGACGCCCGCTTCGAAAAGCGGATGCTTGGATTCGAGAAGCTGGTTAAGATCGGCATGGGAGAACTTGCCGAGTTGCGCCGTTTCAATCGCCAGTTCTCTAAAGAAACCGATCACAAGATCAATGCTTTGATTGACTCCCAGCAGCGGACCGAAGCCAGCCTGCGGGCGTTCCTCGACAGCCGCAGAGGCCGCAACGGCGGAAGCAACTAGGTTCTCCTCCGGCTATCATGAAACATAGTGGCCGGCGTTTATATCTCCTATCCGTTCTGCGCGCAGAAATGCACTTATTGTAATTTCGCGTCTGGCGTATTTCCGCGCGAGCTGGAGCCGAGGTACATGGACGCGCTTCGCCGCGAGATCCAGCGGCACAACTGGGATTGGCAACCGGACACCGTGTACCTGGGCGGGGGGACGCCGAGTTTGATGGATCCCGACGCGCTGCGAGGTTTGTTGGAAGCCATTCCTGGAAAGCCCTGGGCTGAGGCGACAATGGAAGCTGCGCCGGGAACGCTCACGGAGGAACGCATCGAGGTCTGGCGCGAGATTGGGATCAACCGAGTCAGCCTGGGCGTACAAAGCTTTGTCCAGTGCGAGATCGCGCGCACGGGGCGCAAGCATAGAGCCGACATTGTGGCGAGGGAGGTCGCGATGCTGCGCGAGCGCGGAATCGCAAACATCAACATCGACCTCATCGCCGGACTTTCCGGTCAAACAGCTGTATCCTGGAGCGAATCGCTCGACTGGATCGAACGCTTGGCGCCTCCGCATGTTTCGGTTTATATGTTCGAGATCGACGAGGATAGCCGGTTGGGCCACGAAGTTCTTCTGAACGGCAAGCGCTATGGCGCCCCTGAAATTCCGCCAGAAGAGATGACGGCTGATCTGTACGACGTAGCTGTCGGACGCCTTGCATCGCTCGGAATCGCCCGTTACGAAGTGTCGAACTTTGCTCGGCCCGGATGGGAGTCGAAACATAATCTGAAGTACTGGCGCCTGGAGCCCTATATGGGATTCGGGGCGGACGCGCATTCGTTTGACGGTGAGCGGCGCTGGCGGAACGTGGAAACGCCAGCCGAGTACGTAGAGATTGAAACGCCACGAATCGATTCGGTCGCGGCGAATCTCGACGAAGAGAAATTCTTTGTCGGGTTGCGGCTCGCGGAGGGAATCCGGCCGAGTCCGGACGAGTGGCGACGTTACCGGCTGCCGATCACCCAGTTCCTAAGCGACGGCCTGCTCGAGCGGCAAGGCGACATACTGCGGCTGACCGATCGCGGTGTCCTTCTTTCCAACGAAGTATTTCAGGAGTTTATCGCCACATGAGCATCGATCTGCGCAGTGACACTGTTACCAAACCCACCGCTGCCATGCGCCGGGCCATGGCTGAAGCTGATGTGGGCGACGACGTGTATGGCGAAGACCCTACGGTCAACCGCCTGGAGCAGCGCGCTGCCGACGTCACCGGCAAGGAAGCCGCGCTCTTTGTGCCTACCGGCACCATGGGCAATACCATCGGCATCAAAGTACACACGCAGCATGGTCAGGAAGTGATCTGTGAAGCGCGCGCGCACGTCTTGAATTATGAGCTGGCGATGATGGCCTGGTTTTCCGGCTGCGTGGCACGGCCGATTTTCGCCGACGGCGGCATCTTGAGCTGGCCGCAGATCAAAAGCGAAATCCGGCCTCTGAGCCCGCATTGGGCGCCCACCGGCTTGATTGAGATCGAGAACACACACAACATGGGTGGCGGTACCGTGTACCCGCTCGACGCAATTCGCGAGATTTGCGACGGAGCGCACGAGATGGGGCTCAAGGTTCACATGGATGGCGCGCGGGTTTTCAACGCAGCTCAAGCGCTGGGGGCTCGGGTGCAGGAGATTGTGGCGCCGGTGGATACGGTGATGTTCTGCCTATCGAAGGCACTGGGTGCGCCTGTTGGATCGATGCTCGCAGGCACGCGTGAAGACATGGCGCAGGCGCGGCTCTATCGCAAGCGGCTGGGTGGCGGCATGCGGCAGGCCGGCGTGCTGGCGGCCGCCGGACTCATTGCGCTCGAAGACCATCCGCGGCTATTGGCGCGCGATCACGCCAACGCGCGATTTCTAGTGGAAGGGCTGGCGAAAATTCCCGGAATCAAAATCGATCCCGGCAAGGTCGAGACCAACATCCTGATCTTCGACGTCAGCGGCGCCGGGCTTACGACAGTGGAGTTCAGCACGCGCCTCAAATCGCACGGCGTGCTCATTAACGGAATCAACGGCCGTGAGATGCGCATCGTGACGCACTACGACGTGGACCGTCCCGGCTGCGTGCAGGCTTTGGAAGCGATTGAGCAAGTGGCGGCGGGGGCCGCGGCAGGAGCGAGAGCGTAGGATTGGGCCGCTGGGTGGCAAATCACATCCGCGGATGCTACCTGAGCGAAGCCGCTAGCGAAGCTGGACATCACGGATCATGTATGGGGTCTGGCGGAATTGCATCGGAATGACTTGATGCGAGTTTACGATTTGCAAGATGAGGAATGTCGAGAAGGTGCGCGAATCGTTCATTCGAGCTACGTTCTTCGGCAGCCGGACGAGGGCGTCCGACGCGGACCGGGGGGTCCGCCCCACAAAGCCGGGTGGATAACCCGTCACGTTTACGGTACGTGCGTTCGACATTCGGGGTAAAACCTCTCACTGCAGGTACTTCTTCACGTCCGGATTCAGCAGCGCCTTGATTTCGGGCTTATCCAAATCGGCTTTGGTGATCACGTGCGCGCTGAGATCGATCCGCTTTGGCGGCGTCTTGCCGTTTAGTTTGTCGACCAGCGTGCGCACCGCTTCATAACCAATGCGGAACGGGTCCTGGGCCACCAGCGCGTCGATGGTTCCGTTCTTCAGATCTTCGATCATTCCCTCGGCGGCGTCGAACGCCACAAATTTGATCTTGCCCGCGAGCCCCCGTGATTTGAGGGCCAGCGCAGTCCCAATGGAACTGGGCTCGGTGGATCCGAAGATACCGTCGAGGTTGGGATGCGCCGTCAAAATGTTCTCGGCCGCGGCCATGGCTTTGGAGCGGTCCGACATTCCGTACTGCTTCTGCACGATCTGAATCTGGGCAAACTCCTTGGCAATGGCGTCCTCGAAGCCACGCTCGCGTTCCATGGTCGAAAAACTGCCCGGGACGTGCAGCACCATGGCAATCGATCCTTTGCCGTGCAGCAACTCGGCAAGCTTACGGGCAGCCATCTGCCCGGCCTCGTAATTGTTAGTAGCGACAAAGGTCATGTAGTTGGTCGAATCCACGCCCGAATCAAAGACTGTGACGGGAATGCCCTCACGCGCGGCGCGGTCGAGCGATGCATCGAGAGCAGTATGGTCCTGCGCGGCCAAAGCCAGTCCATCCACGTGCCGCGCGATCATCGAATCGACGATCTCGATCTGCCGGCTGTAATCGGTTTCCGTGGCGGGACCGTTCCATTGCACCTCCACGCCAAGATCGTGTCCCGCCGTCATGGCGCCCGCCTGGACGGAAACCCAGAACAGGTGGGAAGTGGCCTTGGGGACCACGCCGATTCTCCTCTTGGGGCTCGTGTTGCAGGCGAGGAGGCTCAGGAACACAACAACCGACGCGGCGACGCGGCGACGCGGCGACACGGCGAAAGCCACCGACACGGCGACGCGGCGACGCGGCGACGCGGCGATTTTACCGGATCCGCCACTTATCAGGTTGAGAGAGCATTTTGACCAACTGGGCCACGATCTTGTCATAGGCATCATCGAGTTCTTCGAACTGCTTCTGGCTGATATAACTGCATTTGTATGCGACTCCAGCCACACGCGAGTTTCTTCGGCTTCGCTTTCAGCGTCGCTCATCTTGCTGACGAAATGCGCCTCATACCGCCTCTTCCGCCATGCCTCTGCCAGATTCGCACAAATCGAACGTGACGAGCGCCGAACTTGGTCCACCAGCGAATACTTCTCTTCCTGCGGAAACGTCTTCGTGATTTCGAAGACGTGCATGGCCGCATCCATCGCCGACCGGTATACATCAAGCTCCCGATAACTTCGTATATTCACGATCTTTCGCCGCGTCCCCGCGTCGCCGCGTCACCGTGTCCGCGATGCGCAGCATCGCCGGGCGCTTCGCGCCCGCTTTTGCGCCAGGCCTCTGCCAGATTCGCACAAATCGTCTCTTCCGGGGAGAAAGCTCTTCGTGATCCCAAAGACCCGCATCGCCCCATCCATCGCGGACCGGTAGACGTCAAGGTCCCGATAACTTCGTATATTCACGATCTTTCGCCGTGTCGCCGCGTCGCCGCGTCCGCGATGCGCAGCATCGCCGGGCGCGTAGCGCCCGCTACTGCGCTGTCCAGCCGCCGTCGATGAGGACGTCCGTTCCAGTGATGAAGCCGGCTTCTTCTGAGCAAAGGTAAAGCGCGAGCTGTCCGATCTCTTCCACGCGGCCCCAGCGCCCCAGCGGAATCTTGGAAATGAACTGCTGGTTGATTTCCGGATTCTGCATGAGCGCAGTGTTCATCTCCGTGGCGAAAGGGCCGGGGCTGATGGCGTTCACGGTAATGCTATCGCCCGCAAGCTCCAGCGCCAGCGCGCGCGTGACGCCCAGAAGCGCCGTCTTGCTGGCCGAATAGGCGGCGCGCCCGGGCAGCGATACCCAGCCCATGATCGATGCCATGTTGATAATGCGTCCGTAGCCTGCGCCCTTCATGTGCGGGATGAAAGAGCGGCACATGAGGAACACGCTGGTCAGGTTGGTGTCGAGCACACGCTGCCACTCTTTAAGCGTGAACTCGATCAGCGGTTTGCGGATGTTGATGCCTGCGTTGTTGATCAGAATATCGACTTTTCCGAACGCTCCGGCAACATCGCGCTCGAGCTTTCGCACCTGCTCTTCCTCGGAAACGTCCGCCTGAAAGACGCGCGCATCGCCGCCGGCATCCTGGACTGCGCGGCCGGCTTCGTTCAACTTTTCCACACTACGAGAGACCAGCGCGATGCGGGCCCCGGCTGCACCCAGCGATACCGCCATGGCCTTTCCCAACCCTTTGCTCGCTCCCGTAATCAATGCCACTTTTCCGTCCAGTTTTTTGTCGCTCATAAGACTATCCAATGGCCAATTGTCTGCCCGGCCCAAGTATCCTACGATATCTGAGTCAGGAGGGGACCATGGTAAAAAAATCCGCCTTAATTTTGGTTGCGGTGTGTCTGCCGGCATTCGGCGATTTCAGCTATGATGAGACGTCTAAAATCACCGGCGGCATGATGGCCGGCGTAATGAAGTTTGCCGGCGCCTTCTCCAAGCAGGCGCGCGAGCCGTTGGTAAGCATTGTGGCCGTGAAGGGGAATCGCATGTTGCATGGCAGCCCGCACCATGCCTCCGTTATAGACCTCGACTCGGAAACCATCACCGAGATCAATTTCGATAAGAAGCAGTACTCGGTAATGACCTTCGCGCAGATGAAGCAGATGATGGACGCGATGTCGCAGAATGTGAAATCTTCACCCGACGCCCAGAAAGCGGATGTCCACTTTAAGGTGTCGGCGAAGGACACGGGTGAAAAGAAGACAATCGCAGGTTACGACACGCACGAAATGATTCTGACCATGGAGATGGAAGGGACAGACCAGCAGACCGGCAACAAGGGTGGGATGGTCGTCACCAGCGACATGTGGATTGCGCCCAAGGCGGCAGGTTACGACGAGATCTCCGCATTCCGCAAACGCATGGCCGAAAAACTGGACTGGACTCCCAGCAGCGTGGGGATCATGGGAAACCGGCCGGACATGGCCAAGGGAATGGCCGAGCTGGCCAAGGAGGGCTCCAAGCTCAACGGAATGCCGGTATTTCAATTCGTCAAGATGGGAGTTCACGCCGAAGGGCAGCCACAGAACGGACAACCGGCGGCCCAACAACAGCAGGACCAGCAGACCGATAAGCCTTCGCTCGGCTCGCTGCTAAGCGGCAAATTCGGACGCAAGAAAAAGGATGAGTCCTCTGGTGATGGCGGCGCCCCGCCACAGGGTTCCGGAGACGCTTCCGGGTCGCTCATGGAGATGACCATGGAGATGGGCGGGTTCTCGTCGGCTGCGGTCGATCCCTCGAAGTTCGAAATTCCGGCTGGCTTCAAGCAGGTAGATCCGGAGGCCGGTCAGCATCGCCGGCGATAATCTGGTGCTTTCCGCACTGCGCAAATGCCGCGCGCCAGGCGGCAGCGCATATTTAACTGCGCTAAACTAACGCTGTAATGGCCCCTGCTCGCGCCCGAGAACTCAGAATCCACGTCCCCGATGGGCCAGCCAAGATCGTTCCTCTGGAAGGCGATCAGCTCACTTTGGGGCGTTCGAGCAACACTGAGTTGTCGTTCGCCGATGATGCCGGTCTCTCGCGACAACACCTTGCTTTTGAACGGGATGGCGAGGAATGGAACATCCGGGATCTAGGTAGCAAAAACGGCACTTTGCTGAATAATGTACGGCTCACCGGAGCCATGCGCCTGCGATCCGGTGACCGCATTGCGGCCGGGCATCTAATGATTGTTTATGACGATCCCGGCAACAAGACTGCTGCCGCGGGCGTTACCTTCGTACCGGGCGCCGGAGATGGCGACAGTCCTACTTCATCGACGGTAGTTTTCGATCCTAGAGGACTGGTGGGGAGCGGCAAGAGCACGCTCGAGAGTAGCGCCCTGGCGATGAGCGCGCTGATCAAAGCGGGCAATGAACTGGGGCCGAAGAATACCAAGAAATCGCTGCCTGAGCTGTTCGAGCTGATCTTGAATCTCTCCATTGATGCCGTGGGCGCGGAACGCGGTGTGCTGATGACCATCGAAAGCGGGGGCGAACTGGCCGTGCGTGCGGCGAAGGGGACGGCGTTTCGCATCAGCACGGCGGTGCGCGATCGCGTGATTAATGAACACCTTTCCGTTCTGGTGCGTGACACGCAACTGGACGACGCGTTCAAAATGCGGCAGAGTATTGTGGGACAGCGCGTGCGTACGCTCATCGCCGTGCCGCTTCAGACCCGAGACTGCATAATCGGTCTGATCTACGTGGATTCGCCATCATTAACCCGCGTCTTCACGAAAGACGACCTCAACCTGCTCACGGTGATGGCCAATACCGCGGCAACGCGCATCGAGAACGAGCGCCTGACGGAGATTGAACACCAGGAGCGGCTGATGGCGCGCGAGCTGCAACAGGCCGCGGAGATCCAACAGCGCCATCTGCCTGGCGCGGCACCCGCTTTGCCGGGGCTGGACCTGGCGGGCCACAATGCGCCTTGCCGCACTGTGGGCGGCGATTACTACGACTTCTTCCCTTATCCCAACGGCCGCGTCGCCATGGTGCTGGGCGACGTTTCAGGTAAAGGCATGCCGGCCTCGCTCCTGATGATGAGCCTGCAGGCACGCGTCCAGGTGCTTATTGAAGAGCCGGAGAACCTGGGCGCGGTGATGACCCGGCTGAACCGGCTGACCTCTACCACCTGCCCCAGCAACCGCTTTATTACGTTTTTCATGTGCCTTCTGGACGGGGCCACAGGAGAACTCATCTTCGCGAACGCGGGCCACAATCCGCCCTTGATCATGCGTGCCAACGGGACGGCAGAGTGGCTGGAAGCCGGCGGGTGTCCCCTGGGCATTATGGCCATGATGAAGTATGACGAATCGCGAAACCAGCTCGGCCCTGGCGATGTTCTGGTTGTATTCAGTGACGGTGTTACCGACGCGAATGATCCCGAGGAGAATGAGTTCGGCGAGGAGCGGCTGGCCGCCGCGGTGCGCGATCACCGGACCGAAAGCTCAGCCGCGATTCTGGAATCGGTGAACCGGGCCATCGCGGAGTGGGCGCAGGGAACGCCGTTACCCGATGATCTGACGTTGCTGGTAGCACGGCGGGCGGGTTAGCTCGCCGCGGAGCTGGAGCTCGCCTTCTATGCGCCAGCGTTTCTCTCCGACCAGCCGGTTGATGACCGGCCTTGCCGTTACGCTCGCTGTGGTAGGCGGATTTTCCTGGTACGCACTCCATCAGATTGCCGGTCTCCGCGATTTGCAGGCCCAACTGGTCGACCGCAACCGCAAAGACTCCCTGCAGCTGCTGCGCATCCAGAAGAACCTGAACTCGCTGGGCCTGGCCATGCGGGACATGGTAAATGGCGATGAGCCGTATGGTCTCGGGGCGTATCGAGTGCAGTTCACTCGCCTGCGGACTGATTTGGAAGACGCCCTGCGGTTGGAAAAGGGTTTCGCTCCGGTGGAGCGTAGCCCCGAGCGCCAGGCTTATTTTGCAGAGCGGCTGACGCAGTTCTGGACTTCGGTAGACCAGATGTTCTCACTCGCCGCGGCAGGCAGCGATGCTCAGGCGAGAAGCCTGATCCGCACGTCGCTCGAGTCGCAGCTGGCCGCGATCACCAGCGCCGTCGCCCTCCTGCTCGTCCAGAACAATGAATCTGAAGAGCGGGCGGACGCGCGAATCCAGGCCATTTACACGGGGGTCGAGCGCAACGTCTACTACTTTTTGGGAGCCGCGTTGATTACCATCGTTCTCACTAGCGGCTATCTGATCCGGTCCAACCGCCGCCTTTTTGCCGATCTGGCGAATCTCTCGACGCAGCGCAGCGAACTGGCGCGCAAGCTCATCAGCATGCAGGAAGAGGTTCTACGCTCCATCTCACGCGAGCTGCACGATGAATTCGGGCAGATTCTTACGGCCATCGGCGCGATGCTGACACGCGCCGCCAGGCAGCCGGACCTGCCGCCGACGTTCCGGGAGAGCCTGCAGGAGGTTCGGGAGATTACCCAGGCCACGCTGGAGAAGACGCGGAGTCTTTATCAATCGCTGCATCCCGCCATTCTGGACGATGGAGGTCTCGAGCAGGCATTTGCCTGGTACCTGCCGGTTTTCGAAAGGCAGACGGGAATCAAGGTGCAATACCAGAAGACCGGACCCAGCCCGGTGGTATCCGATGGTGTAGCGATTCATGTGTACCGCGTCCTGCAGGAATCTTTGAACAATCTGGCGAAACATTCGAAATCGTCGCTGGCGTGGGTGCGGCTGGAATTCTCGCAGGGCCGTTTGCACCTCGAGGTGGAAGACCGGGGTGTGGGGTTGGCCGCTGGACAGAATACAGGAGCGCGGCGGGGAATTGGCATGGTGGCCATGCGGGAGCGCGCGGAGTTGCTTCGCGGTAAAATCGAATTTCTGCGCCCGTCCGAGGGCGGTACACTGGTGCGTCTTGACGTACCCCTGACGGTGGCGGGTCCTTATGAGCAATGAAAAAATTTCAGTTCTTCTGGTAGATGACCATAGCCTGGTCCGCAAGGGTTTCCGGCGCATTCTCGAAGATGATCCGGAAATTCAAGTGGTTGGGGAAGCTCCGGATGGCACCGAGGCGGTGAAGATGGCGCAGGAACTGAAGCCGCGCGTCATCGTAATGGACATGGCCATGCCCGGGCTGAACGGCATGCAGGCTAGTATCGAGATTTTGAAGGTATTGCCTAAGACGGCGATCCTGATGCTCAGCATGTATTCGGAAGAGAATTACGTCCGCAATGCGCTGGATGCCGGCGCCAAGGGCTACATCCTGAAAGACGCGATGGACATCGATCTGGCCACCGCCGTCAAGCAGGTGGCTGCGGGGCAGAGAGTGGTGGCTCCAGGCCTGCTATCCTCCATGCCTGAAGCCGACGCCGATCACGGTAAGCTTACCAACCGGGAAAAGCAGATCTTGCAGTTGATTGCCGAAGGAAAATCGAACAAGGAGATCGCGGCCCTGCTGGATCTGAGCGTGAACACAGTCTCGGTCCACCGCGCGAACTTGATGGAAGCTTTGGGAATTCATCGGACCGCGGAGCTGGTCCTTTACGCCGTGCGCAAGGGCCTGGTCCATATTCCGTGACGCGCAGGGAAGTCATCTTCGGTAGTCCACTTCTTATTTGCTGCAGCCGGACGGGCGGATACCAAGCCGTCGCTGCCTTTTCGTCTGGTAGAGGTTACTTCGCCAGCCGGCATTGATTTCCAGCACAATAGCGGCGCGTTCGGCGGCAAGTATCTTCCTGAAACGCTCGGCTCCGGCTGCGCCTTTCTCGATTACGATAATGATGGCTGGCAGGACATCATTCTGATCAATGGGATGGATTGGCCCGGCCACAAACAGCGGCGCACCACGCTCCGGCTGTACCACAACAATCGCAACGGAACGTTCAGCGATGTCACCCGGCGCGCGCGCCTGGACGTCGAGATGTATGGAATGGGTGTGGCGGTAGCGGATTTCGACAACGACGGATTTCCCGACGTGTTTATATCCTGCGTGGGCCAGAGCCGCCTGTTTCACAACAACGGCAAGGGCGCGTTCGTCGATGTGACGGAGAAAAGCGGTCTGGGCGGACGACATGGTTTCAGCACGTCGGCGCTATGGTTTGATTTCGATCGTGACGGTCATCCTGGATCTGTTCGTTTGCAACTATGTGAAGTGGTCCCCGGAGCAGGATGTTTTTTGTAGCCTGGACGGCAAGCAGAAATCTTATTGCACGCCGGAGGCCTATCGCGGCGCGACGTCTTGGCTATTCCGCAATCGTGGCGATGGCACGTTTGAGGATGTGACGGCGAAGAGCGGCATTTTTGACAGCAGCTCAAAGTCGCTGGGCGTGGCCATGCTGGATCACGATCTGGACGGCTGGGTCGACTTGTTCGTGGCCAACGACACGCAACCCAACAAGCTCTACCAGAACATGCACGATGGAACGTTTCAGGACGTCGCTCTCAAGGCGGGCGTGGCCTTCAGCGAGGATGGCAAGGCGCGCGCCGGCATGGGCGTGGATGTGGCGGATTACGATAACTCCGGCATCCCGGGCCTGGTGGTAACGAATTTCGACAATGAGATGCTGGGGTTTTACCGCGGCACCAAGGGCGGCATCTACATCGATCAGGCGCCGCGCTCGAATATCGGGCGGCTTTCGCAGCGCAGCCTGGGATTTGGTTGCTTCTTCTTCGACGCCGATCTCGACGGACTCCTTGATCTCCTTGTGGTGAACGGCCACATCGATGACACGGTACGCAACCTCCGCACCGATACCAGCTATGCTCAGCCGCCCCACTTGTTCGTCAACCGCTCACGGGATGGATTCCACGATGTGGCGGCAGAAGCCGGCGCGGACTTCGCTCAACCCAAAGTCGGCCGCGGCGCCGCATTCGGCGATTTTGATAACGATGGCGATCTCGATATTCTCATCACCACGAATCACGGCCCCGCGCATCTTTACCGTAACGATCAGCTAGCCGGGAACCGCGGCATCCGCGTGCGCCTGGTAGGAACGAAATCCAACCGCGATGCCATCGGCGCCGCCGTTCGGATGTATTGCGGCAGCGAGTCCAGTTCGCGCATGGTAAAGAGCGGGTCGAGCTACCTTTCCCAGTCCGAGCTTCCGCTCACGTTCGGAATGGGCAAGCGTGACACCGCCGACCGGCTGGTGATTCACTGGCCCAGCGGCCGCACCGAAGAATTCAAAAACCTGCGCGCGGGGAAGCGCTACGAGTGTGTGGAGGGGAAGGGGATCAGCGAGGCGAAGGCCTAGCCCCGCAGCTTTTCCAATAGCTTCACTCCCATGGCGAGGTCGCGAAGGCGCTGAGCCGGGTCGGGGACCTCGCGCTCAATGTTGAGGGGGCCTTTGAATCCGATGGCTTTGAGTTTTCCGATGAACCGCTCCATGCCGACGGAGCCCTGGCCGAGCGGCTTCTCCTCGCCCAATGCGCCAGGCACGCCTTTGGGAGGCCAGTCGCCATCTTTGCAGTGAACGGACACGACGTGCATGGCGAGAACGCCGAGGGCTTCGATCGGGTCGCCGGTGCCATAGAGAATCATGTTGGCTGGATCGAAGTTAATGCGAAGATTTTCGCGGTTGACGTCAATGAAAAAATGTTGCAGCGTGTCGGCGGGTTCCTGGCCGGTCTCGAGGGCAAACGTCTGTTTGTTCTTCGCGGCGTAATCACAGACGCGGCGCACCATCCCGCGCACGGCCATGTAATCCATGTCTGAATCATCGTCCGGGACGAAACCGATGTGCGTGGCGACCCCGGGGATGCCGGCCGCGCGCGCGAAGTCGCTGACCGCCAGAGTGCGTTTCTCGCGCTCGTCGCGGGTCTGACGCGGGATGAAGCCGACGGTCTTTTTTACGGTCGGGATGTCGGCGTAGCTTTCGCCGTTGTAGGCGCAGAACGCCGTAACGACAGGAAAGTCTTCGGCCTGTAGCGCGGCTTTCCAACTGGCAGCAGCGCCTTCGAGCGGGAAGTCGCCGGGAATGCCGATCTGGCCGCAACGCACTCCAATTGTTTTCAGCTCGCGCAGGGTATCGCCAGGATCGCGCCCGGTCCAAAACATCACGCCAATTTCCAGATCTCTCAAAGGCTGCATGCGATCTTCTCTCCGTTCTTATTCCTGGATTCGATCATCAGACGAGCGAGCTTCACGGCCGTTGCCGATTCTTCCGGCGGACACAACTCCGGCTTGCGGCCGTGAGAGGCGCAATCGACAAAATATTTCAGCTCCTCGACAAACCAGTCGTCTTCGGCGGAATCGAGCACTTGTTTGTCGCCCTGCCCGCCATAGAGCGCGAGAGGCCGGCCATCGGAGCTGTAGTCGAGCGTACCACCATCGGCAACGACCGTGAATTCCATCGAGAAGGGATACGATTTGGGATGATGCCAGCCGCCGGCGATGGCGACGCTGCCGATCGACGGGTAATGGAATTCGGCGAGGATCAGATCGATGCCGCGCGGGAGATTTTCGTATCCGTGGGCGGAGACGGCTGCGGGCGTGCCGAAGAGATGAATGCAGAAATCGACATCGTGGATCAGCAGGTCAAACACGCCACCGCCGCTTTTAGCGGGATCTGAAAGCCACTGGCTCCAGGCCGGCGCGGCGCAGCGCCGGCGGAACAGCGCCGAGCGGACTGAGCCAAGGGCGCCGGATTTCACCCGCTCCGCCGTTTTCCGGTAAGCGCCGATGAATCGGAGCACCTGCCCGGTCATGAGCAGGCGGCCGGATTTGCGCGCCTCCGCCAGAAGCTCCTCGGCGCCAGCGCCGTCAAGCGCCATGGGCTTTTCCACCAGCACGTGTTTGCCGGCACGCAGCGCGGCAAGGGCCGCCGGAGCGTGATGGTCGGTGGGCAGGCAGATGTCGACGGCTTTGATTTCGGGATCTTCGAGGGCTTCCCGGAGGTGATGGTACTTCTTGACTCGCGAGAAATCCATCTTTTCGCCGGGACCGCCGAGGTTGCCCTGGATGCCACTCAGGTCGCCCGAGAGCTTCTTGTCGTCGCTCGAAACCACGGCGGCGAGTTCAGCTTCCGGAACACTCTTGAGCGCCTTGAGATGCGTGCTGCCCATAAAGCCGAGGCCGATGACGGCGATCTTCATAAGAGGGAAATATAGCATCGTTGGAGGAACTCTTATCGCAGAGACGCGGAAGAATCGTAGCGCAGAGCTGCCGCGCCGTTTGCGGAAGACCTGCGGCTTTTCTTCGCACGACTGAAAGGCCGCAGGTCCCGCCAAAACCCGGCGTGGCCCTGCGCTACGTCAGGTGCTTCATAAGCGGAGCTTCGTTGCAGATCACAGCAACTCGTCCAGAGGGGTCCTAGGTCCACAACCGGTAGCCGCGTGTTCTCCGCGTCCCACCGTTCATATGGTCTTTCGTTTTTCTCGCCACGTACGGATCAGGGGGTTCTGCGCTCCACGGTAAAATGATGTGGTGTCCATCAAGTCGAACGTTGAATTCGAAAAACTGCGGAGCATCGGCGGCATTGTGGCTCGGGCGCTACGAGCGATGGCGGAAAGGGTGCGGCCGGGCATCACGACGGGTGAGATCAATGAGATTGGAGCGCGGGTACTCGGCGATAACGGCGCCCGGTCCGCACCGCCGCTGGTTTACGGCTACCCCGCTGACGTTTGTATCAGCGTCAATGACGAGGTCATGCACGGCATTCCGGGCAAGCGGGCGATTCAGCCCGGCGATCTGGTGAAGCTGGACCTCGTAGCGGAGAAGGATGGCTTCTTCGCGGATGCCGCCATCTCGGTGAATGTTCCTCCGGTTCACTCGTGTAGCCTCGACCTTGTGCAATGTGCAGAGCGCGCCTTCCGGCAAGGGCTGGGTGCGGCGCGGGCCGGAAATCGCGTGTACGAGATCGGGCGCGCGGTGGAGCGCGAGGTCCGGCGATCGGGCTTCAATGTAGTTCGCGAGCTGTGCGGACACGGCGTGGGCCGCACCATCCACGAACAGCCTACTGTGCCGAACTTCGCTGACCGAAGCGCCCGCGCACGATTGACCGAGGGGCTGGTGATCACGATCGAGCCTGTGATCGCCGCCGGAAGCGGCCGCACGCGCCTGGAGGAAGACGGCTGGACGTTCCGTACGACCGATGGCAGCCTCGCCGCGCACTTTGAGCATACGGTAGTCATTACCCGGGGTCAGCCGGTCCTGTTGACCGCCGCATGAGGCCGGGACGACCCCCTCGCATCGGCGCTATACTTTTCCAGATCGATGAAATCGGATCAATGAGCCGGAAGCGCGGATCGGCGTAACGCACGTCAAGGAACGAGTCGCGCCTCGGCTAAACACCGAAGCAAGGAGCCCATACACAGTGCCCCACAATGGGACCGAAGGAAGACGCATCGAGAGAGCACCTGCGGAGGACGGCGAGCGCTTCCGGTCGCTTTTTGAAACGGTGGGCGTAGGGGTAGTGATTGCCGGACTCGCAGCCGAAGTGAAGGACTGTAATCAGGCTGCTCTGGATCTGCTGGGGCTCACCCGAAGTCACCTTGTGGGCAAGACCTTTTTCGGCCCCGAGTGGCAAGCTAAGCGAGAAGATGGATCGCTTTGTTCGGGCGAGGAACGCCCGATCGCGCGGGCGATAGCGACGCGGCAGCGGGTGTGCGGTGAAGTCATTGGTGTGAACCGGCCCGGAACGCAGGACCGGGTGTGGGTACTGGTGAACGCCGAGCCGCTGCTGACAGCGGACGGAAGGGTCGTCGAAGTGATCTGCTCGTTTACCGACATCACCCATCAGCGGTTGGCCGAGGAAGAGTTACGTTCCAGCGAAGAACGCTTCCGCAACGTATTTGCTCACGCCGCCACTGGGATGAACCTGCAAGACCTAGAGGGAGTGTACCTCGAAGTCAACCGGGCTTTTTGTGAAATTACCGGATACGAAGAGCGTGAACTCATCGGAGCAAACTACCGCTCCATTACGCATCCGGAGGATCTCGCGCGCGATTTGTTCGGAATGCAGGAATTATTAGCCGGGCGGATTCCCAGTCTTGTGATAAAGAAGAGGTACCTGAGTAAAGACGGGCGAGTTGTGTGGGTGCGCAACAGCGTCTCGCTCTTGCGAGACAGTGAAGGCGCACCCCCGAACGTTATCGTGCTGGTGGAGGACATAACAGAAAGCAAACAAGCAGAAGAGGCGCTCCGCGCCAGCGAAGAGCGCTTCCGCAAGGTATTCGCGCACGCCTCCACGGGGATGACCCTGCAGGACTTCGAAGGCAAATTTCTCGAGGTCAACCAGGCGTTTTGCGACATTACTGGATACGAAGAGCGAGAACTCTTGGGAGCGGATTACCGGTCCATTACGCATCCGGACGATATGGCGGGGACCAGCGCCCGGATAGAAGAATTGTTAGCCGGCGAGAGTCCCAGCTTCGTCACGGAGAAGCGGTATGTCCGAAAGGACCGCAGGCCTGTTTGGGTGCGGAACAGCGTGTCCCTTCTGGGGGACGGCAAGCCGCCGCGTATCATCTCGCTCGTGGAGGATATCACCGAACGTAAGCAAGCTGAAGAAGCCTTGCGGCAGCTTTCGGGACAGCTGCTGAAGGCGCAAGACGAGGAGCGGCGGCGGCTGGCGCGTGAACTACACGACGGCACGGCGCAAAGCATTGCCGCCCTGGGCTTGAATTTGAGTTTGGTGCGCGACTCGTCCGCCGCGCTGGATGCACGCGCGCAAAAAGCGCTGAACCAAAGCGTGGAACTCGCGGACCAGTGCATTCGTGAGTTGCGGACTCTTTCCTACCTTTTGCACCCACCCATGCTGGAGGATTGCGGGCTCGCCTCGGCACTCGCCGGATATGCGGATGGATTTGCCGAGCGTAGCGGCATCGCTGTCAAGCTGGACCTGGCTCCCGACCTGGGGCGGCTGCCGCAGGAAGTAGAGTTGATGATGTTCCGGGTGGTGCAGGAAAGCCTGACCAATATCCACCGTCACTCGGGGAGCCGGACGGCAACCATCCGCCTGGCTCGATACCCGCAAGATATCGTTCTGGAGGTGAGAGACCAGGGCAGCGGGATCGGCAAACCGGACCGGGAGGGCGCACCGGACATGCGGATCGGCGTAGGGATTGCAGGCATGAAGGAACGCGTCCGGCAGATCGGCGGCACTCTGCAGATCCGATCCAGGCCCGGCGGTACCGATGTCGAGGTGGTAGTCCCGGTCTACGATCCATATCGGTGAGCGGGCTTGCTTAGACCAGCGCGTTGGGCGAGTGAATTCCAGCCGAATGCAGGGCCGCGGCCATTTTCTCGAGAGCCGTCTTATGGATTTGTGACACGCGACTCTCGTTAATCCCCATGATGCCGCCGATTTCCTTCATGGTCATTTCCTTGGTGTAATACAGCAGCACGACTTTTTGATACCGCTCCGGCAGAGTCTTTACCGCCCCCGCCAGCACGTCACGCAACTGCTCTCGAGCACACATGTTATCCGGCTGGCTATCACGGGAGGCGGGGAATTCGGGCGTGGCCGCTGTGTCATGGTCGCTGCCATAGCTGGAAGCCGACATCAGGCCCACGGTACGTAGCTCCAGCACCATTCGCCGCCAGCGGTCGACACCCACTCCCATCTTTTCCGCGATCTCGACTTCGGTGGGCGCGCGCTTCAGCTTGTCGGAAAGCTCGCGTGTGATGGCTTCCACGAGTTTTTGGCGCTTGCGCAGATCGCGCGAGGCCCAGTCAAGCTGCCGCAAACTGTCCAGGATCGCTCCCTTGATGCGGTATTTCGCGTAGCTGTGAAACACGACATTCTTCTCAGCGTTATACTTGCCGGCCGCATCAAACAGGCCCAGCACTCCAGCGTGAACCAGATCGTCGAGGTCGACGTGCACCGGCAGGTTCTCATGAACCCGGATAGCAATAGCCTTCACCAGCGAAAGGTGATCGAGCACAATCCGGTCCCGGACCGTATTCGAAATCGTGTTTCGCCGACGCGTAGACGCACTTGGAGCCTGTACCTTTGCCATTTGCCTTAGCCTGTTGTCGAATTTGCCCGGCGTCTCGGTTCGCGCTCGATGCTCCGTCTTCCGCCTGGCACTTATTCCATTGCAATGCGTGGGCCAGATCGGCGGTATTCGGGAAATCACTTAGATTCAGCGTGGAGATGGCCGAGCCGCGCTAAGACGATTCAAAGTGCTACTAGCCGATGTTTCGAGACGGGACGGCTGTCCCGTTTCGGCGCAGGAAGTCCGAAACCTAACATCGTTAGGGGAAATTAATAATTGGCGCGATAGTTCGAGCGCAACTTCTCCGGCCAAGTTGCATTTAGGCATGCAGGAGGAGATAGAAATGAAACGCATTGTTCTAACATCTTTCGCTGCTGCAGGATTGCTGATTACGGGACTAAACGCGCAGGAAGTGAAGGCGCGCCAGGAGAACCAGCAGGACCGGATCGCCCAGGGAGTTAAATCAGGCCAGCTCACGGCTGGCGAGACGGCGAACCTGGAGCACAAGGAAGCCAAGCTGAACCACGAAATCCGCCAGGATCGCAAAGCTAATGGCGGCAATCTGACCAATAAACAAAAGGCCCAGATCAACCGCCAGCAGAACAAGCTCAGCCGGAATATCTACCGCGACAAGCACAACGCGCGCCACCAGTAGGCTCGCGTTGCGGGGACATTACTTTATTGTGGAGCGTGATGCCGAGTTGTACATGAAGGTAAACTGCAGCCGGATCACGTTGCCGCGAAATTCGTTGGGCAGCGGTGGAAAGGGGTTGGACATGCTGATGCTGGCCACCGCTGCTCGATCGAGGGCGTCGGCTCCGGACTGCGTGCCGAACACGATTTTGGTGACCTTGCCGTCTTTAGCAATGGCAAACTGAACAGCCACTCTCCCACGCCGTCCCAGGCTGGCACTCTCCGGCATGACGGCGAACCAGTTGCGCCGCACTGTACCGAGGATTTGGAGCAGGTAGGGCCGGAAATCCACTCCCATCGGATCGCTCAACAGTTCGAGGTTGCTGCCCTGCCTGCCGGGCGCAGGCAGCAGATTCACGTCATCACCAACACCCCCATCGCCGACAACCATCCCGCCCCCTCCGCCTCCATGCGCCAGGTTCTGCATGGCTTCGGAGACGGAAGCCGATGGAAGGGCCAGCCGGCCTGGTCCTGGATTCTTGCCCGGAGAGGTACCGCCCGGAGTTTCGAAGGCGAGTTTGGGTTCCTCCGTCTTAATTTGTGGTGGGGGCGGAGGTGCTTGCGCAGCGGCGACAGGTAGTTTTGGACCGCCGGTTTCCTGGTCGATTTTGGGTGGCTCCGGCAACGGCGCAGGCTGGCTTTTGGGGGGGCTGGGAACCGAAAGGGCCTTCAGTTGAGGGGCGGGCCGCCGCGACCGCGGAATGCGAAGGGCCGGCCGTGGCTGGACGGACTCCACGTTGAATTCTTTGCTGATCTTGCCGCGGTTTGGAGTGTTCTGGGTCACGTCCACGGGAGGCGCGATCAAAGGCGTCACTCGGTGTGGTTCCTCTTTCATTTGAAAGGCTTGGCGAGGGACCAGCAGCAAGGCCAGGATTGCCGCAACGTGGACCAGTATGGAGACTGAGCCGGCGCGGCGGGTGCGCCGACGGTCGGCGTCTATGTCCCAATTGAGAAGAAGGCGCAGATCCTCTGCGGTTTGAGGTTGTTCTACGGCTTCCATCCAGACACCAGGGATTGAGCGACCACTCGCGAGTGCTCTTCGATTTTAGCAAGAATGGCCAAAGCAACCCTCAAGTTTAGGCGTCCGACAGGGCCGCTAAGTTTCGGAGTTTGACGAGTTTCGACCGAATTCAAGAAGGAATCAAACTGTAGGGCCAGCGGCTCAATTTTGGTGACGGGGAGCTGTTCGAAGGAAATCTGGCGGTTTTCGCCCACGCTATAGGCCGCAGCGTCCTGGCGGGCGTAATCCACCGAGATGTACTGGTGGGGTTGGAACAGGCGAAGCTTGCGGACCCGGTCGGTGGATACGCGGCTGGCTGTAATGTTGGCCACACAGCCTCCTTGAAACTGGAGACGCACGTTCGCGATGTCAACTTTTGGTGTGAGGATCGAAATGCCGGCGGCGCGGATCTCTTCGATTTCGCCGGGCACAAGGTTGAGCAGAATATCGATGTCGTGGATCATCAGATCGAGAACGACATCGATATCGAGGCTTCGGGGGCTGAACATGCTCAGTCGATGGATTTCGAAAAAGAGCGGATGGCGTGCAACTTTTTCCAGAGCGATCACGGCCGGATTGAAGCGCTCCAGATGTCCCACCTGGAGGATGCGGCTGTGTGATTCGGCGGCGCGGATGAGCTGATCTGCCGAAGCGAGATCCTGCGCCATGGGCTTCTCCACCAGCACGTCGATTCCAGCCTCCAACAAGCAGCAGCCGACTTCGGCGTGAGCGGAGGTAGGGACTGAGACGATGGCGGCGTCAACCTTGCCGGTAAGCGTGCGGAGGTCAGGCAACGCTACGCAACCGTTGGCCGCGGCGACTTCGGAGGCTCGGGCGTGGTTTGTGTCGATGATTGCCGCCAGTTCTGCGCGCTGGGACTGGCGAACAACGCGGACGTGGTTCTTGCCGAACTCTCCGACGCCAATGACGGCAATTCGCATTTTTCCCATAATTAAGCCGCGAATGCGGAACGCACGTACCGTGGACGCGAATCAACGCGAATATTAGTCTTGCGAATCATAGCCTACGATACTGATGTCCAATTCGTTTGCGCTCCGAATCATCTCTGTCCGATCGAGCATCAAGGTTCGGGCGGCGTCTACCGCCAGCACCGTGGTTCCGGTTTCCCGCATCACCGTGATTGTGTCCGGGCCGACTACCGGAACGTCAAACAGCAGGTGGCGGCGGCGGGTGGCTACTTTGACCAGCGCCAAAGGTTTGCCGCCCACGAGCGATGCCGCACGGCGCAGCATGGCGTCGGTCCCTTCCATAGCCTCCACCGCCACGCAGGCGCGATTCGAAATGGCCACGCTCTGGCCCACATCCCAATGCGCCAGCGCGTGGGCGATGGTGCGTCCGTATTCGATGTCGGTGATTTGTTCTTTGTCCGGTTTGCGGCGCGTCATCACGCCGGTATCGGCCAACAAGGGTTTCAGCAGCGCCGTCGAATCGGCCAAGTGGATGCCCTCGTCTTCCAAAACTTTGGCGACACCGCCGATGAGCGAATCGGTATTCTTGCGCGGCAGCGCGGCCAGGAGTTTCACCAGCCTCCAGTCCGGCCGGATCGAAGAAAAGATCCTGGCATGCTTCACCTGGCCGGCCATCATGACTTCGGTGATCCCTTCGCTCTTGAGGATTTCAACCAGGCGGCTTAGCTCGCCGAGCGAGATCCAATAGCTGCGGGCGGCCACCGGCTCGATCTCGCGAGAGGCTTCCTCCCGGATCCCGATCGCTACCACCTCATGTCCTAACTTGCGCGCGTTTTCGAGAGCCAGAATCGGAAACCGGCCGTTGCCTGCTATGAGACCGTAGCGCATTACTTTACGAAGCCGCGCTCGGAGGCGGCGATGAAAGCCAGAAGTTCGTCCAGCTCGGGGGTGGAATCGATTTCGGCGCGAATCCGCTCGACCGCCTGCGATGTGTTAAGGCCCGCTCGCGTCATGAGCCGGAAGGCTTTTTGCAGGTCTTCGATGCGGCCGCTTGCGAAACCACGGCGTTCGAGGCCGACGCGGTTGGCGCCGAAAACGTGGATTTCCCGTTCGGTGACCGTGGTGGAAAAGGGAAGCACATCCTGCGTAACCACGCTGTATCCGCCGACGAAGGCGTGCCGGCCGATGCGGCAGAACTGGTGTACGCCGGAGCACGCGCCGACCGATGCCCAGTCTCCGACAATGACATGTCCTCCCAAGGTAGCGGCATGACCCAGCACCGTGTGACTACCTACCTGCACATCGTGCGCGACGTGTACGTAGGCCATCAGCAGGTTGTCGTCACCAATGCGGGTAACGAGACCGCCGCCCTCTGTGCCGCGGTGAATCGTGACAAATTCCCGAATGCGGTTGCGATTGCCGATGCGTGTTTCTGAGCGCTCCCCTTTATACTTCAAGTCCTGGGAAGCGACGCCCGCTGTAGTGTACGGAAAGAAGATATTGTCTTCGCCGATCCACGTTGGCCCTTCGACGTAAACATTCGCCATCATGCGCGTGCGTATGCCGATTTCGACGTCCTCTCCGATGATGCAGTAAGGGCCGACGTCGGCGGTGTCGGCGATGCGCGCTTTGGGATCGACGATGGCGGTGGGATGGATGGGCATGGCTACCGCTCCGTCACCGTCGCGGCTCGGTACAGCCAATCCGTTGGTCCGCCCATTACTCGGCCGCCGGAGAAATTTCGTTTTTGTCGGCCAGTTTGCACATCATGATGGCCTCGGCGACGACGTTTCCGTTGACCGTGGCGCTGCCCGCCATTTTGGCCACCGACGCCTTGCGCTTGAGGACTGCCATTTCGAGGCGCAACTGGTCACCGGGGACCACGGGCCTGCGAAACTTGGCGCTCTCGATCGAGACCAGCAGCACCAGCTTAGACTCGCGATCGGGAATGCTGTTGAGCACCAGTACGCCTGCTGTCTGGGCCATGGCCTCGATAATGAGGACGCCCGGCATCACCGGAAAATCCGGGAAATGGCCGGCAAAAAACGGCTCGTTGGTAGTGACGTTCTTGATGCCGACGATGCGGTCCGTTTCGAGCTCCACAATGCGATCCACCATTAGCATGGGATAGCGGTGCGGCAGGATCCGGCGGATCTCATTAATTTCCAAAATGGGCATGGAAACTGGCTATTATAGCCCGGGAACACGATCTCGGGCGTTGCTGTTTCAGAAGGTCAGCGATGACCAGCAGCTGTGATATCCTATGTCATGGCTGGTCTGCGGAAGCTCGCGGATGACCGGCTGTACCTATCCAAGGCAAAAGGTGGCGGAATGCTACGCCGCGAAATTTGGGTTGATGGCGAGGGGCGTGTGGCGAGGTATAACCTCGCGTTTATCAATCACCATATTTACGCCGGCGATAACGGCCGCGTACTCGGCTACGATTCGGCCCATGGAATTCATCACCGGCATTTCAAGGGTAAGACGGTTGCCGTGAACTTTAGACGCTTTGAACGAATCGAGGCACGTTTCCAGCAGGAATGGACTCAGCTAGTGAAAGAGGGTACCCGTGGGAAAGACTGAAATCAGGGTAGAACCAGCCGACACGTTTTTCAAACGTGGGCGCAGGCTGGCCCGGCTGGCGGACCGCCACGAACGCATTCCGGCCACTCGGGTGGTTGCCTTCGAGGATATAGGATCCCTGCTTAGTGTGCTCACGGAGAAGCGCGTTCTTTTGCTGAAAGAGGTAAAGTTAACGCCCGCCTCGATCAGCGTGCTTGCAAAAAGGCTAAAACGGGACCGCAGTGCGGTCACTCGGGATGTTCAGCTCCTCGCGCGATTCGGCGTTGTTCACGTGACGGAGAGGCCTTTACAGGGCCATGGCCGGCAGAAGTGGGTGACTCCCGTAGCGCAGGACATCCGGCTTACCGCGGCATTGTAGAGAGGCCCAGGGTGGGATGGGGAACGCCAGGGGCGCGGGTTCGATCGTTTGTGCGGCGCCCTGCTGGGCTATGATGTCCCCGTGGATCGAATCCTCGCTCACGTTCAAGCCAACCAGACAGATATCATTGCTTTAGTCCGGCGGATGGTGGAGTGCGAGTCGCCCAGCGATGACCCGCGCGCAGTGGACCGGTTTGTAGATCTTGTAGCCACGGAAGTCGCGCCGTTCGGAGCGTTGCAGACATTTCCGGGAGGACAGTTCGGCAGGCACCTGCTGTGTGAATTCTCGCTGCCGGGGCCGGGAAAGAAGAAAGGCGAGATTCTGGCGCTGGGGCATTCCGACACTGTCTGGTCTACGGGCATGCTGGCCCAGATGCCGTTCCGTGAAGCCGACGGGCGATTGTGGGGACCGGGTGTCTTCGACATGAAGTCTGGCCTGGCGTTCTTCATCTTCGCGATGCGGACGTTGCGGGAACTCGACATCCCGGTGCGCAGCCGCGTGAAGATGCTGGTCAATTCCGATGAAGAAGTAGGCAGCGATTCGTCGCGCACGCTCACGCAGGAGACGGCGCGGCGCGCCAAGGCGGTGCTGGTGCTGGAACCGGGAACGGGACTGGAAGGCAAGCTCAAAACGGCGCGCAAGGGCGTGGGCGATTACACGATTACCGTTCTCGGGCGCGCGTCGCATGCGGGCGTGGATTTCCCGGCGGGAGCAAGCGCGATTGTCGAACTGGCGCGGCAGATCGAGCATGTCGCGCAATTCACGAACCTGAAGCGCGGCATTACCGTAAATCCGGGCCTGATTTCGGGTGGTTCACGCTCGAACGTGGTGGCGGCAGAGGCTCACTCGGTGGTGGATATCCGGGTGCCGCGATTGCGGGATGGGGAAACGCTCGGCCGGAAATTTCAGTCGCTGAAGCCGTTTGACAAGCGATGCCGGATCGAGGTGACAGGCGGTCTGAACCGGCCGCCCATGGAGCGTTCGGTGGCCATCGTGCAACTCTTTCGCACAGCGCAACGGCTGGCCGCGGAGTTGGGAGTCAATCTCGATGAATCGATGACGGGCGGGGGTTCGGACGGCAACTTCACCGCAGCGCTCGGAATCCCCACACTCGACGGCCTGGGTGGCGTGGGCGAGGGTGCGCATGCCTTGAATGAGAGCATTCTGGTCAACCGGATTGCCGATCGCACGGCGCTGCTGGCGAAGCTGGTGGCGGCGTTGTAAGGAGGGGCGCATGGCTGAAGCCTTTCGCATCGAGCATGACACGATGGGAGAAATGCGCGTGCCAGCCGACGCTCTATACGGCGCGCAAACGGCCCGCGCGGTCGAAAATTTTCCGATTAGCACGCTCCGCTTTCCTCGAGCATTTATCCGAGCGCTGGCGTTGATCAAGAGCGCTGCGGCGCTTGTGAATGGTGAGCGCGGTTTCCTGAACGTCGAAAAGGCCAAGGCCATCGAGCGAGCTGCCGAGGAAGTGCTGGCGGGCTCACATGATGCGCAATTCGTCGTGGACGTCTTTCAGACCGGAAGCGGCACTTCGACAAATATGAATGCCAACGAAGTGATCGGGCATCTGGCCGGCGCGCACCCCAACGACGAGGTCAACCGAGGGCAATCCAGCAACGATGTGATTCCGTCGGCGATGCACATTGCAGCGGCCGAATCCGTGCATCAAAATTTGATGCCCGCGATCGACCGGCTGCACGCATCGCTCGCAAGGAAGGCTGGCGAATTCGCCGATGTGATCAAGATTGGCCGCACGCATCTGCAGGACGCCGTGCCCATGCGCCTCGGACAGGAGTTTTCGGGCTACGCACAGCAGGTAGCGGCGTCGCGCGAGCGCATTGACGGCGCCATGGCAGGGATGTACGAACTAGCGCTGGGCGGCACCGCCGTCGGCACGGGGCTGAACGCTGAACCCGGATTCGCCGCCGCCGTCATCGCCGAAATTGCGCGGCGCACGGGGCTGCCATTCCGCGAGACACGCAACCACTTCGAAGCGCAAGCGTCCAAGGATGCCATCGTATTCCTGAGCGGGGCCCTGCGGACTTATGCGGTTGCGTTGACCAAGATCGCGAATGATGTCCGGTGGCTAGGATCGGGGCCACGCTGCGGTCTGGGTGAGTTGAGGCTTCCGGCTGTGCAACCGGGGTCGAGCATCATGCCGGGCAAGGTGAATCCGGTGATCGCCGAAAGCGTGCTCATGGTCTGCGCGCAAGTGATCGGCTCCGACGCCGCCATCGCATGGTCAGGCGCTGCCGGCAACTTTGAACTAAACGTGATGATGCCGGTGATGGCCTACGATCTGCTGGAATCGATCGAGCTGCTGGCGGCCGCATCGCGCAATTTCGCAGAACGTCTGGTAGAGGGGCTGGAAGCGGATCGAGAGCAGGCAGGGGCATACGTCGAGCAATCGCTGGCTATGGGAACGGCGCTGGCGCCGGAGATCGGCTATCAGAAGGCTGCGGAGCTGGTGAAGGAGGCTTATCGCACCGGAAGAACCGTGCGGGAAGTCGCCCGGGAAAAGAGCGGGATCGCGGAAGCGCGTCTGAACGAGTTGCTGGACCCGGAAAGACAAGCCGGATCCATGTAGCGCAGGGCCACGCCGCCTTTGCGGGGACCTGCGGCTTTTTAACGGGTACGAACAAAAACGGTTTAGTTGTGTTACATCTGTGTTATCGTAAGAATTGTGAAGTCGACGACGTCCAGCTATCGCATTTCCGAAGAGCTGCAGGTTCGTTTGGAGCAAGCCTCGCGCCATTTGAAACGCGGCAAGAATTGGGTAATCAACCGCGCTTTGGAAGACTATCTGGACAAGGTGGGACATGAGTCTCTCGCCTTTGAAGCTCGACGGCAGTCTCTGCTGGCAGGCGGCGTGGTCACTGAGGACGAAAAGTTTTGGCAGAAGCGCGCGGACACAGCCGGCTGGAAGTGAATCGCGGCGACATCGTAGTCAGCTCCAGCCCTGGCGATTTCGGAAAGCCGCGTCCCGCCCTGGTCGTGCAGTCCGACTTGTTCAATCCGACGCATGCCAGTGTTGTAATCTGCCCTATTACTTCTCACTTGCTGGACGCGCCTTTGTTTCGTTTGACTATCTCGCCAAGCCGGGAAAATGGCCTAAAAGCCGAATCTCAAATCATGGTAGATAAGGTTACCGCGGTCAGACGGGAGCACATAGCAAAGAAGGTCGGGAAGATCAATGAGACCGAAGCTGCCTCGGTCGACCGTGCGCTGGCGATCTGGCTCGACTTCCGCCCGTCGAGCTAGCATACAATCCACACCCTCCGTCTGACCGCGATACAGTAGAAACATCCGATATGAACTACTACGAGCAGAACCGCCAGGCATTCCTGGATGGATTGCAGACCTTTCTCCGTATTCCGAGTATTAGCACGCTGTCCGAACACAAGCCGGACATCCGGCGCGCCGCTGAATTCGTGCGCAACGAACTGAGCGCGGCCGGACTGCAGCAGGCGCAGTTGATCGAGGGCGAGGGGAATCCGTTGGTCTATGCCGAATGGACCGGCGCCGCGGGCAAGCCCACGCTGTTGCTGTACGGACACTATGACGTGCAACCACCCGATCCTCTGGATGAGTGGAAATCGCCGCCGTTTGAGCCATCGGTGCGCGGGAACGACATTTTCGCGCGGGGCTCATCGGACGACAAGGGCCAAACATACATTCTGATGAAAGCCGTGGAGGGGCTGCTCAAGACCAAGGGACGCCTGCCGGTGAACGTAAAGTTCCTCATCGAGGGCGAAGAAGAGACTGGCGGCGAGCACATCGAAGCGTACGTTTCAAGCAAGCCGGCGCGCCTCAAGTCCGACGCCGCGGTCATCTGCGATACGGAAATGTTCGCGCCCGAGCTGCCGACCATCTGCGTCGGCCTGCGCGGCATTGTATACGCAGAGCTGCACGTGGAGGGAGCGAATCACGACCTTCACTCGGGAATTTATGGGGGAGCTGCGCCCAACCCCATGCAAGCCACGGCGGAAATTCTGACGGCACTGAAAGATCGCAACGGCCACATTCTGATCCCCGGATTTTACGATCGCGTGGTGCCGCCCAGCGCCAAAGAGCGCGAAGCCTGGGCCCGTCTGCCGTTCGATGAGGCTGAGTATACGCACAAGGAAATGGGCGCAAAGGAACTGGTTGGCGAACCGGAAATTCCGCTGTTCGAGCGGCTATGGGCACGGCCGACGCTGGAAGTGCACGGGATTCGCGGGGGTTTCACGGGCGAGGGCGCCAAGACCGTGATTCCCGCCCGGGCGGTGACGAAAATCAGCGCCCGGTTGGTTGCCGACCAGCGGCCCGACGAGGCCACGGCGCAGTTGAAAGAAGCCGTTCGCCGGGCGACTCCGAAAGGAGTGACGGCTGAATGGAAGCCGATTCACTCAGCCGCGCCATCGCTGGTGAATCCCGACAATCCATTCGTTCGCGCGGCAGCCGAGGCGATGGGAGAAGTCTTCGGCAAGCAGACGGTTTACATCCGCTCGGGCGGGTCGATTCCAATCGTCGGTTTATTCGACCAGTGTCTGGGTATTCCGAGCGTAATGCTGGGCTTCGGACTTCCGGACGACAATCTGCACGCGCCCAATGAAAAGTTGCACCTGCCCAATTTCTATCGCGGCATCGAAGCGGTAGCGCACTACCTGGAAATGCTGGGCCGGTAGTTTAGCCCGGTTCCTTAAGCAGCCGCGGCCTTCGGCTTGAATGCAACCGCTTTCGGTTTATATATGGCGGCAGCAACGATGCCATAGACAATCGATTGCGCGGTGCCATACAAGAACCATTGAACTGCCAGGTTGAAAGGAATCGGGATGATCATATAGGTTCCGTATGCCATGGGAACCGAGAGGAAAAGACCCATAATGATACCGAAGCGGGCGCCTTCCATGATCCCCCGGCCCTCGTACCCCTTTACGTAAATGTACGTGAACAGGAATGCAAGGAAATACGCATTGAGCCACTCGATCCATATTTTCGAGCCCATGTCGGGACGCCAGATGGTTTTCAGAGAGTCGTAGACCGGCTTGAGAATGACGCCGTGAACCAGGTATCCGAGTACCAGAGACAATGCAAAAACAGCGAGGCTCGCCGCGAAGTACCGTTTGAGATTCATAGCTTGCTCCTCCTATTGAAACTGCATCAAGTGGTCTTGAGGCTCTTGTTTATCTTAGTGGCCAAGTCTTTGGTCTGCTTGGTTTCCGGCACGGTTTTGAGAGCGTCGAGTGCGCGGCTGCAGAAGACCTTGACCCGGTCGGGGTTGCCGATCTGCCGCGCGCCGTAGAGTTTCGACTCCTCAAAGAGGGTACCGGCCATGGAGGTGACGAATGCCGCCCGTGGCACCTGATGGGAACCCGCTTTGAGCAGTTCCCGGGTTTTGGCAGGATCCTCGGGCGCGCCGGCGGCGTCGCAGGTCGCCATCAGGACGGCGCGCTCAATGGCGCGTTTCTCGGCCTCGTCGATCTCGGTTGGCTGTAGCATCACTCCAGTGGAAACCTTCGTTAACTGTGTGACCGGTGCCGCATTGCCGGTGGGAAAGGGAAGCGCAATCGGGACCGGATCATCCTTGCCTTTTTGAAATCTGTCGAAGACCTCGACAAACTCAAGAGCCAGGCGATTGGCTTCAACGCGGTAGTTATTGGTGCGGCGCCGGAAGTCTGTCGGATTACTCTTATTTGTCCGTGAGCCGGCTTCGAAGTTGTCAGCTAGAGCCATATAGCCGCGCGACGTTCCCGATGTCATGATGAGTAGCCAGGGCCGGGCGCGAGCCGTGAATTCGCTATTGCCGGCTTCCAGTTTTTCCAGGTGAGAGACGGTCTTTACGTAATCCTTGGCGGCAAACGTTTCCTTGGCCGCGGCCCAGTAAAATGCAGGCGTTCCGGCTTCGGGCGCATTGTCGCCGGAACAGGAGATAAGAACAAAGCAAGAGAAAACAAGGATCCCCGCGGCCATTACTCGAATGGCACTGCTGCGCATTGATGCACCTCCGTTGATCGAAGCTTTATCACAAACGCGGCGAGGCACGCAACGGGTAAGCGCAGATTTCCTTGTCTTGCAGCCACTCGACTTACGTCCAGTCCTATTTTGAATCTGTCAGTTAGGTCAGCAGCTGCTGCTCATCGTCGGGTCGGCCGTCCAGGAGCAACTCCGTATCGCCCGGATCGCCTTCCCATACCATCCGGGCAAGGATTCCATGCGCTATACACCCTCAGTTTCTTGGCGGACAGCCGGCAGCCAGCTCTTGAACCACTCCCGAAATTCCTCCAGAGACTTCCGGCTTGAAGGCGCAAGCGGCATGGCCAGCGGCCCTACTTTTAAACCGCGCTCCTGCGTCGCGATCTTGATGGCAACCGGAGTGGGGAAGCGGTCGTGCCAGGTGATGAACTCTTGCAGCCTCGAATCGAGCCGTTCCACGTCAGCCGGCTGATTCTTCTGAATCGCCCGCTCAAGCGCGACAAGAAGTTCCGGAACTGCGCACGCTACTCCCGAGACCACACCGTGCGCTCCCGCCTGGCGCGCTCGCGTGTAGATGCGGTCGTTGCCCACCAACAGGATGAACGGCTTTTCCCGAGACACGGCGTTCAGGCGCTCAAAATACGTGTACTGGCCGCTGGAATCCTTAATGCCGGCAAAGTGGCCCGTAGCCAGCAGGCTGGTTGCGGTTTCAATGCTGATTTCGTTGGTGAAAAACGGAATATTGTAAAGCAGGATGGGCGCCGTCGGGACGATTGCGGCCGCGAATTGCAGATAGAACTCGTGGATGTCCTCCTGGCTGTAGCGAAAAAAATACGGCGGCATGAGGAGCAACCCTGCGGCGCCGGCCGATACCGCCTCCCGGCCCAACTGGATGGCTCCGTCCAGTGTGGAGTGCCCCACGCCCACCAGCACGGGAACACGGCTGCGCTTCACCGCGAGCTGCACAAGCCGAACGCGATCGTGGAAAGCGAGATGCAGGAACTCGCCCGTCGAGCCGAGGAGGACGACGCCATTGGTCCCGGCGCCGGCGAGAAAGTCCAGCATTTCAAGCAGTGCGCCGACGTCCGCCTCATAACCCTCCGCCTGGCGATGAGGTGTGACGGCTGCTACATAGATGCCTGAAATGGGGACGTCAGGATTCATGCCGTGCGCGACTCTACTTAACGAGCGGCGTCAGAACGATGGTGCGAAACTCCACGGGCCCATGATCTCCTTGCAGGATGATGGGGCCGGGCTTGCCCTCATCGGCATTGCCCGCAATGGCGGTGAGACCTTCGATTTCTCCTTTGTCGATCACTTTCCGGTCATTCAGCACGACTGTGACCTGGCGTCCCACCAGCCGGATATCGTAGGCCTGCCATTCCCCCGCCGGCCGGCTGGCATTCTCTGAAGGGGCAATGCGGCTGTAGAGCGCGCCGTTGCTGTGCAGGTTCGGCGGCTTGCCGTAGTCTTCCAAAATCTGCACTTCATAACGGCCGCGCAGACCGATGCCGCTGTTGCTGTGCTCGCCCACGCGATATTCGACGTGCAGCTTGAAGTTCCAAAACGACTCGCCGGAAACCAGATTGTTGGCGCCCTTGACGTTAGCCATGCTGCCATCTTTGACTTCCCACCCGAGCGCAAGATTGGGAATGAGCCCTCGCCATCCCGACAGATCCTTGTGATTGAACAGCTCGACCGGCGTTCCGTCGTGCCACGTGCCATCGTCGGTTTCCGTGATCTCGGGAGCCCGCGTACCGGTCCACGCGAGTGTCTCGCCATCCGATGAGCGCCTTTCACCCACCACTTTTCCATCGCTCAACCGCGCGCTGTAGTCCAGGTGCATCGGCTTGCCGCTGCGAGGATCCTTATAGTCGAAGCTGAAGCGCAGTTCGCCGCCCTGGATGGTCAGATGCGAAATGTCATTCATGTTGCCACCCGGAAAGCCCACGAATTTCCCTTTAAGCTGCGGCGTTCCGGCGCCGTCGATCTCCATCCACCAGGCGCGGGAACGAGCTTCATGGGGAATGATGACGTCCCACCGCCCGTTGAATTGCGCATCGTCAGCAAAAGCGCACGAGGCGAGGAGAAGGAGAATTGTGGGAGCGCGCATAGGATCTTGCGCCTAATCTAACACAGGTTCTGATGGTTCAACGCCGCGAGTTCGCGCAAATCCAGGCGTCCGGTGTAAATCGCCATGCCAAGGGCGGCGTGGATGCCCATGGCTTGAAGAGCGCGCACCTCCTCGAGAGTCGTGATGCCGCCGGCGGCGGTGATCTCGAGCGGCGTCGCGGCGCGCAGGCGGCGGAACCAGTCGAGATCGGTGCCCTGCATCATGCCTTCTTTATCGACGTAGGTGCAGAGGAAGCCGGAACAGTACGGCTCGAGCGGTCGCGAGCACCTCTTCGGCAGTGAAGTTGGTGGATTCGCGCCAGCCTTTGACGACGATGCGGCCGTCTTTGGAATCGAGCGCGACGATGAGCCGTTCCCGGCCGATCGCGTTCCGCAACGGCGCTCAAGAAATTCTCGTTGACGCCGTCTGCGCCGAACGCGGCCGTGCCGACGATCACTTTGCGCGCGCCCTGCTCGACCAGCGCTCTGGCCCGCTCGACCGAACGCACGCCGCCGCCGACGCGCGCCACCGCCTGCGACGTGACCAGCTGCGTACCAGCTCGTCGTTCGACGCCGCGGCCCATGGCGGCATCCAGGTCGATCACCTGAATCTCAGGAAAGGCCGCGAACTTGCGCAGCATCTCGAGCGGAGCGTCCGCCTCCAGCGCCTTCTCGCGGCCCTGCACAAGCTGCACGACTTTGCCGTCCATCAGGTCGATGCAGGGAATGATCATGACGTTCTGCCGCACCGGAATGCCGCGCCGGTCGAGCTGTTCTTTCAACTCGCGCGACGCGTGTACGTGCCGTAGTGGAAGACGGACGCCGCCAGCGCGGCATCGGCTTCGCCGTCGGTGAGCACGCGCACGAAATCCTCCGGCTTCCCCGCGCCGCCCGATGCGATCACGGGAATGTGCGTGGCGCGGGAGACGGCGCGCGTGAGCGCGCAATCGAAGCCTTGCTGCACGCCGTCGGTGTCCATGGAAGTGAGCAGAATCTCGCCGGCGCCGAGCGCTTCGCCGCGCGCGGCCCACTCGACGGCGTCGATGCCTTCGTCGTCGCGGCCGCCGCGCGTGTAGACGTTCCATGCGCCGGGCGCGCGGCGGCGCGCGTCGATGGCCAGCACCACGGCCTGCGCGCCGAATTCCTGGCTCAGCTCGGTGATCAGCTCGGGACGCCGCACGGCGGCGGTGTTGACTGAAACCTTGTCGGCGCCCGACATCAGAATGCGGCGCGCATCGGCGACGGAGCGGATGCCGCCGCCCACGGCCAGCGGGATGAAAACCTTGCGCGCGGTGCGGGCCACCACGTCGGCCATGATGTCGCGGGCGTCGCTCGAGGCGGTGATGTCGAGGAAGACCAGTTCGTCGGCGCCTTCGCGGTTGTAGCGGTCGGCCAGTTCCACCGGATCGCCCGCGTCGCGCAGATTGACGAAGTTGACGCCTTTGACCACGCGGCCGCCGGTGACGTCGAGACAGGGGATGATGCGCTTGGCGAGCACGGGTACAGCTCCACGAAATTCTTGCACGATCCGCAGGCCCACCGGCCCGGATTTCTCGGGATGGAACTGCACGCCGAAAATGTTGCCGGCTTCGAGCACGGCGGTGTAGGGCACGCAGTAATGTGCAGGTGGCGGCGGTCGCGCCGTTTCCGGCACGTAATAGCTGTGGGCGAAATAGACGTAAGGGCTGCGGCGTCCAGGTCGAGCGAGCAGCCGCGAGGCGCGCACGCACTTCGCAGCTCGTTCCAGCCCATGTGCGGCACGCGCGCGTCTGTCGGGAAAGCGGCGCACCGCTGCCCGGAAAATGCCAAGCCCCTGGACCTCGGGAGCTTCCTCGCTCGATTGAACAGCGCCTGCAGCCCGAGACAGATCCCCAGAAACGGCACGCCGCGCGCGGATGCGCTCGACCAGCGCGTCGCGCACCTGCAGCGGTCGAGCGCGCGCATCATCTGGCCGAAATGGCCCACGCCGGGCAGGATGATCTTCGAGGCTTGGCGCAGACCCGCGGCATCGCGCACCAGCGTATAGGCCGCGCCGATCTCGCCCAGCGTGTTTTGCGACCGACCGCAGGTTGCCGGCGCCGTAATCGAAAATGGCGATCATAGCAGGCCCTTGGTGGACGGCAACTGGTCGCGCAGGCGCGCGTCCGTGGAGCAGGCGTACTTCATCGCCCGCGCGAAGCACTTGAAGATGGCCTCGATCTTGTGATGGTTCGAGCGGCCGTAGAGCACCTTGGCGTGCAGATTCGCGCCGGCGTGGTTGACGAAGCCGCCGAAGAAATCCTCCACCAGTTCGGTTTGCAGATCGCCGACCAGCCGCACTCGCACCAGGTCCTTGTAGACCAGCGCCGGCCGGCCGCCCAGATCGAGCGCCACCACGGCCAGCGTTTCATCCATGGGCAGCACGAAATAGCCGGCGCGGTTGATGCCGCGGCGGTCGCCCAGCGCCTTCGAGAACAACTGGCCCAGCACGATGCCCACGTCTTCGACGGTGTGGTGCTGGTCGACGTCGAGGTCGCCTTCGGCGTGAGCTTCAGATCGAAGCCGCCGTGCTTGGTGAACAGCTCCAGCATGTGATCGAAGAAGCGGATGCCGGTGGAGATCTCGTAGCGGCCGCGGCCTTCAATGTTCGAGCGTGCCGCGAATCTGCGTCTCCTTGGTGTTGCGCTCGATGGCGGCGCGTTCTCATGCATTCGACGACCGATTCCAGCTGATTGATGTCGTCGAGTACGGCGTACGGCTTTCTCGGCCTGGAAGCAGCGCGACCAGCTCGTGTACCGCGGATTCGATGGCGCCGCGATGCCGATGAACGGCACGCCGCGGCTTCGCGGGCGCAGCGCGCATCGTCCACCGTGTCGCCGATGTACCAGACGCTGCTAGGCCGGCGATTGTCGCGCAGATCTTCAGCAGTCCTTCGGGCGCGGGCTTGTGGCGCGTGACATCGTCGCATGCCGACGATGGGATCGAAATGTCAATGTGCGGGCGCAAAGCGCCGCAGCGTCAGCTCGGCTTCCTAGCGCAGGCGGCCAGTGAAGACCGCCAAGTCGAAACTGCTGCGCCAGCCTCTCGAGCAGGCCGTCGCCGCGCGATCCACCGCTCGCGCAGGATCAGGCCATCCGATCCGTTGCCGTGAAAAATTCCTTGAAGTAATCCACCACGGCCTCGATACTCCACCTCGACGCCGGCATCGCTGATCAGGCGGTGCGAGAGCGCCCAATCGTCGTTCCAGCCGCCCTGGTTCTTGCAGTCCTGGATCACCTCGCGGGTGATGCGCGCGCCGGTGAAATGCTCCACGGTGCGCTGCGATGGTCTCGCGGTACGACTCGGTGACGTCCACCAGCACGCCGTCCATGTCGAAAACCAGCAGTTGATCGCTCACCAGATCTCCTCCAGCGCGGCCAGAGACGGCGCGTCTGCTCGCGCGTGCCGACGGTCATGCGCACGCAGCCGGGCACTTCATAGCTGCGGTCGCGCACCAGAATGCCCTGCGCCCGCGCAAGGCGTCGCGGATTTCGATGGCGCGCTTGCCGACATGCACCAGCACGAAATTCGCCGAGCTCGGCACGTAACGCGATCCCCAGTTTTTCCAGCCCACGCACAGCAGTTCGCGCGCGGCCAGCACTTCGGCGACATAATTCTCGATGTAGGCGCGGTCGCGCACGGCGGCCTGCGCGGCCAGCACGGCCAGCGTGTTCACGCTGTATGGCGACTGCGCTTTGTGCAGAAACGCGATGTTGGCCGGATTGCGAAAACAGGCAGCCCAGCCGCATGGCCGCCATGCCGTAGACCTTCGAAAACGTGCGGCTGACGAACAGATTCGGCGACGCGCTCGATCAGCGGCAGCGCGGTGACGCCGGAGAACTCGTAATAGGCTTCGTCGATCAGCACCGCGGCTTTGCGCGCGCGTTTGAGAATGCGCTCGATGCCCAGCGAGATGATACGCCGGTCCCGGTGGGATTGTTGGGATTGGCGATGAATCACGGCGCGGGTCGCCGGCGTGATGGCGTCGCAGCACTTCGTCGCAGCGGAAATTCCATCTGCGGCGGCCGGTAGTCCACTTCGCGAATCGCCGCGCCGGCCACCTCGGCATAAAAGCGGTACATGGCGTAGGCGGGCCGCAGCAGCAGCACTTCGTCGCCGTCATCCACGTAGGTGTTGATGAAGACCTGGATGGCTTCGTCGGTGCCGTTGGTGAAGCAGAACTGCTCGGGCATCACGTGGAAGAAATCGCGCGAAGGCCTGTTTCGGCTTCGCCGTACTCGGGGTAGACGGCGAGGCCGCCGGCGCTCAGGCGCTCGCGTGAGAAATTCGATCACGCGCGGCGAGCAGCCCACCGTGTTCTCGTTGAAATCCAGGCGCAGCTTGTCCGTCGCGGCCAGCCGTGGGCGGCGAGTAAGGCGCCATGTTCAGCACCGCCGCGCGCGGCTGCATGATGCCTTTCGGCAGCCTGGCCGGTTTTGCGCTAGCCACCGGTTCGCACCTCCACCGAGCGCGCGTGCGCTTCCAGGCCTTCGGCGCGCGCCAGAGTCGTGATCGCGGGCGCAAGCGCGGCCAAGCGCCTCGCGCTCAGTTCCTGCACCGAAATCACCTTCACGTAATCCGTCACGCGACAGCCCGCCGCGCAGGCGCGCCGCGCCGCTGGTGGGCAGCACGTGATTCGGCCCGGACGCATAATCGCCCGCGGCCTCGGGACTGTACGGTCCGATGAACACGCTGCCCGCATTGGTGCACGTTCGCCAGCAGCGACTCATCCGGAATGCTCAGATGCTCGGGCGCGAAGCGGTTGGCGATTTCGACGGCCTCGTCGAGCGAGCGCACCAGCACGATGGCGCTGTTGCGGCGGATCGCCTGCCGCGCCACGCCGGCGGTGGGCAGAGTCTGCAAGCTGCCGCTCGATCTCGCTGCGCCACCGCGCTGGCCAGGCGCTTCGACGTGGTCAGCAGCATGGCGCGAGGCGTCCACATCGTGCTCGGCCTGCGCCAGCATGTCGGCGGCCAGGTATCGCGGGTCGCCTTCGGCCGCGATGATCAGGATCTCAGTCGGGCCGGCGACGAAGTCGATGCCCACTTCGCCCGCCAGCAGCTTCTTCGCCGCCGCCACATAGATATTGCCCGGGCCCACGATGCGGTCGGCCTTCGGCACCGTGCGCGTGCCGAACGCGAAGGCCGCGATGGCCTGCGCGCCGCCCATCTGAAAAACGTCGTCGACGCCCAGCAGCCGCGCCGTGCCGAAAATCTCCGGCACCGGCCGCGGGCAGGCCACGCAGATGTGTCGGACGCCCGCCACCTGCGCCGGAATCACGGTCATCATCAGCGTGGAGGGCAGCGGATAGCGGCCGGCGGGGATGTACGCGGCCACGGTATCGAGCGGCCGCACGATCTGGCCCAGCTCGCAGACCCGGGGCCGCTTCGCGTCAACTGCTCCGCCGGCATCTGCATCTCCGCGAACGCGCGGATATTGGCTGACGCGATCTCGACGGCCTCGCGGAATTCCGGCGTGCGAGCTTGCCGCAAGCCGCCGCCAACTCGCGCTCGCGGCACGCGGACGCTCTTGCGCTCGAGCCCGTCGAACTTGCGCGCGTACTCCAGCAGCGCCTTGTCGCCGCGCTTGCGCACGGCTTCCAGGATCGGCCGCACCACGGCTTCGGCTTCGCTCGAACCGCGCCGCGCGGCGCGCGAGCAGGCGGCCGATCTGCTTGGACTGCGAGAATCCGGATCATCGAAGTCACATCACGATCTTGTTCAGCGGGTATTCGACAATTCCCTGCCCGCCCGCCTGTTTCAGGCGCGGGATGATGTCGCGCACGGTGGATTCATCCAGGATCGTATTCACCGCCAGCCAGTCGTCGTCGCTCAAGTGCGAAATGGTCGGCCGCTTCAGCGCCGGCAGCACGCTGCAGCACCGCTTGCAGATTGTCCTTGTGCACGTTCAGCATCAGCCCGACTTTGCCCAGCGCGTTGATGGCGCCTTCGAGCAGCATGCGCATGTCTTCCAGCTTGCGGCGCTTCCACGCGATCCTTCCAGGACTCCATGTTGGCGATGAGCTGCGTGTTGGATTCCAGCACCGTGTCGATGATCTTCAGCTTGTTGGCGCGCAGCGACGAGCCGGTCTCGGTGACTTCGACGATGGCGTCGGCCAGCACCGGCGGCTTCACTTCCGTCGCGCCCCAACTGAATTCCACCTTGGCGGTGACGCCGTTCGCGGCCAGATATCGTTTGGTGGTGGCCACCAGCTCGGTGGCGATGATCTTGCCCTCGCAGGTCCTTCACGGTGCGGAACGGCGACGACTCCGGCACGGCCAGCACCCAGCGCACTTTGCCGAAGCTCTGCTTGGCGTAAACCAGATCGGCGACGGCCTCCACTTTCGCCTCGCTCTCTTCCACCCAATCGCGGCCGGTCAGGCCGGCGTCGAGAATGCCGTCCTCCACGTAGCGCGCCATTTCCTGCGCGCGGATCAGCATGCACTCGATTTCGGGATCGTCGATCGCGGGAAAATACGAGCGGCTGCTGGTGGTGATGTTGAAGCCCGCGCGGCGGAACAGATCGATGGTGGCGTTTTCCAGGCTGCCCTTGGGAATGCCGAGCTTCAGCTTCATTCCTTGCCCCCGTAAACCGCGTCCGGATCGTAGGTGCGCGCTTCCGATTCGACCCATCGTCCGTTTTCCAGCCGCCGGTAGAAGCAGCTCTGATAGCCGTCGTGGCAGACGCCCGGGCCCAAGCGCCTCCACCCGCACCAGCACCGCGTCGCGATCGCAATCGGTCGAAATTTCCTTGACCACCAGGCGGTGGCCGGAGGTCTCGCCCTTCAGCCACAGCTTGCGGCGCGAGCGGCTGTAGAAGGTGGCGAAGCCGGTCTCGACGGTCTTGCGGAAACGCCTCTTCGTTCATGAAGCCGACCATCAGGACGCGGCCCGATGCGTGGTCCTGAATCACCGCCGTCACCAGTCCGTCCGATTTTTGAAAGTCCAGATCCATATCGTGTAGCCGATAAAAAAGCCCGCCAGAACTGCGGCGGGCGTCCTTTCCGATTTCGCTCTGAAAGACTTAGAAGCGCGCCCGTCGCTTGTGGGATGGCCGTGATGAGGATGGCGCCGGGCGACGGAAACGAGTGTCATAAAGAAATCACTATAGCAGAACCGCTTACTCGCTTTCCAGATCCAGGTACATCAGCTTTCCGTCACGCTCGATCTGCAGGACTGTAGGATCGGCAGGTTTGAGCTTGTTGAGTGCCTCGCGCAGCGCGGCCACCGACGTAACCACGCCCTCCGTTGACGGCGTAAATCACGTCGCCGGGATCTAATGTGGTGGAGTAGGCGGAACCGGCCGCGCGCGCCGCCACTACCACGCCGTATTTCTTCCGCAAGTCCGGCAGCATTTGCGACGTCTTCTGGTTGATGTCAATCCCCAGATATGCCGAGCCGCGCGATTATGTTTTCTTCCGGCTTCACCATGTCGGCGAAATCGCAGTGGATCATCGTCCCGCTCGATGACTTCCACTTTGAAACTTGAGCTCTTGATCTCCTCGCAAGACCTTGATGGTTACTTTCTCATGCGGCGGCCTGCGATAGAGATTCACCTGAAGCTGCCGGGCATTTTCCATAGGTTCTGCCGTTGATGCTCAACACCAGATCGCCAACTTTCAGCCCGGCGGCATCCGCGGGTCCTTCTGGTTCCACGTCGGCCAGCACCACGCCCCAATCGCGCGGGAGCCCGAGCCCCGTGGCAAGTGACGACGTAATGGTCTGCGCATACACGCCGATTTGCCCGCGATGCACGTGACCATCTTTGCGGATCTGCTGCACCACGCTGTGCACGATGTTACTCGGAATCGCGAAACCGATTCCTTCGCTGCCACCCGATTGCGTGAGGATGAATGTATTAATCCCGACAACCCGGCCGTCAGCGTCCAGCAACGGACCGCCGCTATTGCCGGGGTTGATCGGCGCATCGGTCTGGATGTAGATCATCGGGTCGTCCGGCTTGATCTGCCGCGCCATGGAGCTGACCACCCCCATGGTCACCGAGTTGGCGAGCCCCAGCGGATTGCCAAACGCCAGCACCAGTTGCCCTTGCCGCAATTCCTCGGAATCACCAAACTCAAGAAATGGCAGCCCCGTCCGGTCGATTTTCAGAACCGCGAGATCGCTGTCGCGATCGATGCCCACGATTTTCGCGTCCACCCTCGTCGCCATCGCCTTCATCACCGAGTGCGCCACCGGCCGCTCCAGGGAAGTGGCAACCAGCACCTGGATGCGCCGGCTGCCCTTCACTACATGGGAGTTGGTGACGATATACCCATCCGCGCTGATGATGACGCCTGACCCCGTGCTGCGCTGCCGCGAAAGCAGTGCGGCGTTGCCAGATTCCTCGTCATTGCTAAGCGCGAATCCGGTGGAGAATATCTCCACCACGGCCCTCCCCGTGCGTTGGGAAAGCGACTGCAGCGCCCCGCTCAGCTCGCGCAGGACGTCGAGCTTGGTTTCGGGGGCTTTCTCCTGCGTCTGGCCATAAGCCAGGCCCGAGAGCGCCAGCGCCAGGGGAAGTATGCGAATCACAAGGTGCATATTGCCTCAATTGATTCGATGCTCAGTGGAGCTGTAACGTAACACGCATTTTCAGGTTTTTGACTCAAAATCCTGGGTTTAATGGCACCCCAAACACCGGAACCTCCGCCCGTGGCAGAGCGCGCAAGTCGTCTTGTCGAATTTGGCGTCCGGGCGTGAGTGCGATTCCAGGAATTCCGGCGGATGATCCGCCGGGCGCAGTTTAGCACCGGGGCCGTGACACTGCTCGCAACTGAACGGTAGCTCGATTTTGTTGTGACACACCAGGCAATCCGCCATCTGCGGCATGTTCACGCGGCTGACGGCATCCGAGGTATCGATGCCGCGATGGCACGCGAGACAGGCATTCGTGCCGTTCAGTTGCGAGCGAAGATCGCCAGGGGGCGAGAGGTACTGGCCCGCGTCGATCGCCTTCGCGATAATCGGGGCCACGTTGCCGAGCTGCAAGTGTTTTTCGTGGCTGAAAAGCGCGAGACGTGTCTGAGGGGGCGGCGGAATGGAGACGCTTTCATGGCAAGGCTTGCATACCGCGGGCGACGGCAGATTGTTGTCCTCAACGCGAGTGCTATGCGCGACCGTGGTGTGGCAACTGGTGCAGTCAGGCTTCAGTTTCAGGTGGACGCGATGAGGGAACGGCGCTGCGCTCGCGTATGCACACAACGCCCCCGCCAGAATCGCAATGCGGCGTACGAACTTCAATTGCCTTTGTAGCTGATGCGCCAGAGCTTGTTACCGCCGTCGTCGGAAACCAAGACGCTGCCGTCGGCCATCTGGAGAATCGCCACCGGCCGCCCCCACACTTCACGCTTATCCGGCGCGAGCATCCAGCCTGTCAGGAAGTGGCGGGGCTGATCCGCCGCGGGCTTGCCGTTTTTGAACGGAAGAAACGCAATCTCCTGGCCTACACGCTTCGACCGGTTCCAGCTGCCGTGCCAGGCGAGAAATGCGCCGCCGCGATATTCGACCGGAAACTGCTTGCCGGTATAGAACAGATAATCCAGAATGGCCACGTGCGCGGGTAGAATCACGTCCGGCACGATAGTTTTGGCCACGAGATCGGGTTTTTCGCCTTTCCGCCGGGGATCTTCGTGCGATCCGATGTAGGCGTACGGCCAGCCGTAAAAACCGCCCTGCTGGATGTGCGTGAAATAATCCGGCACCAGATCGTCGCCCAGCAGATCGCGCTCCTGCACCGCCGCCCATAGCGTCTGCGTTCCCGGATACCAGTGCAGCCCGATGGGGTTGCGCGTGCCCGAAGCGAAGATCTCGTGCCCCGAACCGTCCGGATTGTAGCGGTTGATGGCGGCACGGCGCGGATCTTCACCTGCCGAGACATTGGACCGCGACCCCACGCCAACGTACAATTTCTCACCCTTGCTATCGAATAACAGCGAACGCGTCCAATGGCCGCCGTCCAAGCCCGCAAGCGAAATAACTTCCTCGCCCTTGCCCACCGTGCGGTTCGCCGCATCATACTTGTAGCGTTTGACCGAAGTCTGTTCGCCAACGTAAAGATAGTCTTTCCAGAACGCCAGACCGTACGGCCGGTTCAGGCCCTCGATCAGCTTCTTACGCTGATCGGGCTTGTTGACATCCTCAAAAACGTAGACTGTGCCGCGGTCCGCGCTATCCGAAAGCAGCAGCTCACCCTTCGGTCCCAGCAACATGAAGCGCGGCCGCTCGAAGGCCTCGGCATAGACATCCACATGGAATCCAGCGGGCAATTTGAGTTCGGCGCCTTCCGGTTTGTCCACCACGTGCGGGCCGTTGTCCACCGAAGGTGTAGCGCCTGGCGGCGGTAGTTTCACTTCGTTCGAATCCCAGGCAAGGGCAAACGCGAACGTGAGCACGGAAGCGGGAACAAGCAGTCTCAAAACCATATGTCCTAGTGTAAGGGAAGCAGGGCGGGTTTATCATATGGAACATCGTGTCAAAACTAACGTTATTCGTTTTTCTCATTGCTTCGTCGGGCGTATGTGCGGACAATCTTGACGAGCGTGCGCGGCGCATCCAGTCCCAGGTCATTGGGATCGACAGTCATATCGACACCATGCAGCGCGTGCTCATGGAACATGTCGATATCGGCCAGCGCCTCACGGACGGCCAGGCCGATCTGGTTCGGCTGCAGGAAGGCGGCATGCATGCGCCCTTCTTCGCTCTCTGGGTGCCCATGTACTACAAGGGATCGGAAGCAGTGCGCCGCACGCTCGATATGCGCGACGCCTTTCAAGCCGTGTTGGAACGCTATCCCGACCGGATTGAGCTCGCCACCAGCGCAGCCGACGTGGAGCGCATCGTACACGTACACAAAATTGCGGCCGTCCTGACGCTCGAGGGCGGCCATCAGATCGCCGACGACCTGGCGGTGCTGCGCATGTACCAGCGCATGGGAATCAGGTCCATCACGCTCACGCATTTCCGCAATAACGACTGGTGCGACTCCTCCACCGACAAACCGCAGCACAACGGCCTCACCGAGTTCGGCAAGGACGTCGTACGCGAAATGAACCGCATCGGGATCATCGTGGATATTTCGCACGTTTCCGACAAAGCATTTTTCGACGCCATCGCCGTGACTACGAAACCCGTAATCGCGTCGCATTCGTCCTGCCGGGCGCTCTCAGAGTTCCCGCGCAATATGACGGACGACATGCTGCGCGCCGTGGCGCGTAACGGCGGAGTCGTCGGAATCAATTTTGGCGGCGGCTTTCTCAACCAGAAGGAAGCCGAAAACGACATGCGCAATATCAATGCCATCGGTGGGTCGGAGCCCAACCTCACCGGCAAAGCCTTGGACGATTACATGACCAACATGCACATGAAGAACGACTGGAAGCATCCGCGAAAGAGCATGGCTTCACTCGATGACGTTGTCGCGCACATCGATCATGTGGTGAAAATCGCGGGGATCGATCACGTGGGCATCGGCAGCGATTTCGACGGCATTTCCGACGCGCCGCGCGGCCTGGAGGACGAATCCAAGATGCCCGCGCTGACGGCGGCTCTGCTGAAGCGAGGCTTCAGCGAGGGCGACATCAAGAAGATCATGGGCGAAAATACGCTGCGCGTAATGCGCGAGGTGATCGGGAAATGAAAGCGTTGCTACTCTTGGCGGCATTGCCATTCCTGGCAGCCGAGCGAACCGTCGATCCGACCTTTCTGCATCGTTACATGCCGGACATCGGCGAGCAGAAGGCCGATATGACTACTTCCACTTGCCACTACAAGCCTCTCTTCGGCGCCGGTGACGCTCAAGCCAAAGTGCCCCGGAGCGTGGCGCGTTTCGGCGAAATTACCGTCGATCCAGGCGGCCATTGCGAAGCCGTTGCATATCCAGCCGAGGAGCAAGCCATCGTCATCCTGGATGGTACGGGCGCACTGGACGCCGCGGGCCAGAACCTTGCCCTTGGCAAGCATGATTTCCTCTATCTGCCTCCAGGTGTGCGGCACGCAATGGCGAGTGATTCAGGCGTGCGCCTTGTTGTCATGGGATTCAAAATTCCCGGCGGCCTTCGCGCCGCGCCGCCCACGAAACCGCAGGTTGCCAATATCGACGACGTGAAATGGCAGACCGTCTCCGGCCATCCGGATTCAGTGCTCTATCAACTTCTGATCGGAGACAAGAATAGCAAACGCGATAAAATCGCCGCCGGCGAAGTGATCACCAGCCTCTTCATCATGGAATTCGAGCCGGGCGGAACAAATTTCCCGCACCATCACGATAAGGCGGAAGAGATTTATCTGGTGCTCGATGGCTCGGGTGATATGGTCGCGGGCGGTGGCGCCGATGGAGTCGAAGGCCGGCACCCAGCCCGCGCCGGCGACGCTTATTTCTTTCGGCTCAATTGCACCGTCGGTTTCTACGCTGCGAGGAATGGACCCAAAGCGCGTATCCTGGCGGTCCGCTCCCTCTACCCGTTTTCGAAGGAAGTGGATTAGCTAAACTTCCACACTCGCTCCACCGTCCGGCTCAGCATCCAGCTCTTGTCTTCTTCGCTCAGGAATTTCATCTCGTCGCGCACCGTGGCCAGCGCCTTGGTGTAGCCGCAATGCGCTTCCACCATGGGCCAGTCCGTGCCCCACATCAGACGCTGCGGACCAAAGGCGTCATACAGGCGCTTCACCTGCTCTTGCGAATCGCGATACGGATACGGCTGCTTCGAAACCGACCACGTGTGCGACACCTTCACAAAAACTTTCGGAAAGCGTGCCAGCGCCACCAGTTTCTTCAATTCTTCCGGCTGATCCGCGGGACAGTCTGCCATGTGATCGATCACGACAGTCAAATCCGGAAATTTCTCCGCCAGGACGGCGATGTCCGGCATCCGCTGGACGTCCGCCAGAATATTCATCGAGGCCTTCAAATCAAGGCAGCGCTTCCAAAGCGGCGGCATCAGCGGGCCTCGAATCCAGTCGCCGGCCGCATCCGTCGCAGGGCTGAGCCGCACCCCCTGGAATCCCTGCTCCTCCACCAGCCGCGACAAATCGTCCGGCGCTCGCGGGCTTTCCGGATTCACGCGCGCCACGCCCCGAAAATATTGCGGATATTGCCGCAGCACGTCCGCCGTATAGCTGTTGTCCCAGCGATAGTAGATCACCTGAATCAGAACCGTCCGCGCCACTCCGTTGGCGCGCATCAGTTCCAGCAGCATCTCCGGCGTGGCGTCCTTTTCCGGCGGGCGCGTTGTCTCTTTCGCCCAGGGATAACGCGGATCGCGCTTCCACACGTGAACGTGCGGATCGATGATATTGTATTTAGAATTGGCCAAAACGGGTGAGGCGAGCATGGCAAGGGTCTGGCGGCGGGTCAACATATCCGTTGAATAATCATTTTCGCTCAAGGTTAGAATGAGTGCTTGCTCCGCAACATCGCGAATTTCCTCGTGGCAATCGGGCCCTGGGGACTACTGCTGCTCGCCGTCCTTGACTCCGCTGGACTTCCTCTTCCCAACGGCCTGGATGCTTACCTGGTATTTCTAGCCGTAAAGGAACCCGCCAATGCCTACTGGTACGCGGCCATAGCCGTGGCCGGTTCTGTAATGGGAAATGTCGCCCTCTTCTTGATCGCGCGTCGTGGCGGCCGGCGATTCATGGAGCGCACCGAGCCCGGCCGCGGGGTTCGTTTTCGCAGATGGTTCCAGCGCTTCGGTCTGGCCACCGTCTTCGTTCCGGCGCTCATGCCCATTCCCATGCCGCTGAAGTTCTTCGTGATCTGTGCCGGCGCGCTGCGCACGCGCTTCGCGACGTTCCTCATCGTGATCCTGCTGGCGCGCTTCCCAAGATATTTCGGGGAAGCCTGGCTCGGCATCAGGCTGGGCCGGGAATCCACCGCCTTTCTGAAACAACACGTGTGGCACTTCGTCCTAGCCGCGGCGGCTCTGTTTGTTCTGCTTTGCCTGCTCGTGCTGGCCAGCGAGCGGTGGCGCAGGTGTCGCCAGGATGTGCCAGCGCGTCCCTAACGAAATCACCACCACATAACCCGCGGTGGGGCGGACGCCCTCGTCCGCGCCGGACCCCCTGGTCCGGCTCTGCCATCATAGGAGAAACAGAGGCCGATGCGGTCGTCGTCCGGCTAGCTATCGCTGCACACGCCCCGATCCACCGCCCTTGACGAGCGCCTGGACTTCGTCCGCGCTGAAGCGGTTGAAGTCTCCTGGGATCGAGTGCTTCAGGCAAGACGCCGCTACCGCAAACTCCAGCGCTTCCTGGTGGCTGCCGAATGTTTGCAACCCGTAGATCAGGCCCCCGGCAAAACTGTCGCCGCCGCCCACGCGATCTACAATGTGCGTGATGTCGTAATGGCGGCTGGTGAGGAATTCCTTGCCGTCCGCCGAGGCACGCCGACCATCCGTTGTGCGATGCGCTGAACGATTCGCGCAGCGTGATGGCGATCATTTTGAGATTCGGGAACTGGTTCATCACTTTCTCCGCCAGTCCGCGGTATTGCTCCCGGTCCAGCTTGCCTGAATGCACGTCCACATCCGTCTGAATCCCCAGCGCCATCTGGCAGTCTTCTTCGTTGGCAATCGCCACATCCACGAATTTGATTAGCTCGCGCATCACCTCCACCGCCGTCTTGCCGTACTTCCAAAGGTTCTTGCGGTAATTCAGATCGCATGAAACCGTCAGCCCTTTTTCGCGCGCTTTCCGCACGGCCTGATTGGATAACTCCGCTGCAGAGGCGCTCAAGGCAGGGGTAATGCCGGTGATATGAAACCAACCCGCGCCGTCGAATACCCGGTCCCAATCGATATCGCCAGGCTTGGCGAGCGCGATGGCGCTGTTGTCACGGTCGTACACGACCTTCGAGGGCCGCTGGTTGGCGCCCGTTTCGACGTAATAAACGGCCATGCGCCCCTTGGCCCGCACGATCCGCGAGGTGTCCACGCCGAATCGCCGCAACTCGCCGATCACCGCATCGGCAATGGGATGATTGGGGGGCAGCACCGTCACGTAAGCCGACGGACAGCCAAATCCGGCCAGCGCCACAGCCACATTCGCTTCGCCACCGCCAAATGTCGCCACAAACTGCGGCGACTGCAGCAAGCGCTCAAAGCCCGGCGGCGCCAGGCGCAGCATGATTTCTCCGAACGTAACCACTGTCTTTGCCATTTATCGACTCGCCACTGCCACCGCATCCACCGCGAAGCTCGCATCCATCGAGGGCAGGCCTTCAAACGGAAGCAAAGTACTGGCCGGAGGCCGCGCCGGATCGTAAAACTCAAAACGGACCTTGCGCACTTCCTCGGCGATGGAACCTGATAGTGGATAAACGCTGGACCAGGCCACTTCTTTGATCGATGAGCCGGCCGCTGCCAGTGCCTTCTCCAGACGTCCGAATGCCAGGCGAACGTCGGCGTCCTGGGCTCCGAACGCAACCTGGGTTCCGGTGATGGCTACTCGCGGAGCGCCCACCAGTGCGATCTGCGAATAATTCGGCGATTTCGGCAGGCCCTCCGGATTTAACAGTTCCAGCGGCTTCTCGATTTTTACGCGTGAGCGGGCAACCGCCTCGCATTCCGCCACGGAATTGAACGGGGCTCTTTGGATTTGGACGAAATTCCACGCCGCGCCCCGATATTCAGACGCCACCAGATCGCGCACTTTTCCGAAACCATCCAGCGAACTGAGAAAACAGGTGCCGCGCAGAACATCCTCGGGCTGAGAGCCGGCCCCCCGCAACGCCAGGCGCAACCCGGCCAGCGCTTTTTCCACCAGCGGGGCGACCGGTTCGAGAGGCTTGGGCGATGAGGCCTGCTGGCCCGCAATGAACACCAGCCCGTTGGGATTCAGATCCTTCTTGCCAACCAGAGTAGCCTCGAGTTCTACCTGCGCGCCCTCGAGCGGCAAACCACCCACTTGCACCACACTGAGCGCCGGAAGCGGCTGGCGCCGGTCCGTAAACGTCTCGCTCACAATAGCCTGCACACGCCGCATGTCCCCACTGCCCGCTACAAACGCGCGCAGCTTCACGATGGAAGACGAACCGGCACTGTGGGACAACGCTTTCAAAGCGTCGCGCACCTGCTGAGAGAGCAGTCCCCTTGCGGAAAGGGGCGAGACCAAAAAGCTGATGCGTGCGGTCTCCGCCGTCACCGCGCTCGGCGGGTCCTTGGGCAACTGCAGGACCTGTGTCGTCTCTTCGTCAGATTTTTTTTTCTTCTTGTCAAAAGGTCCGGGGAAAGCGGCTAGCGCGCAGAGCACCAGCACGCCAAGGGTTCTCATGGGTGTAAGTCTCAGATTCTACCCGAATTCAAAACCGGCTGTCGCGAACACCAAGGAGTCGCGATTCCCCAGCGGCGGAAGATTTCTCACATCTGAGAGTGCCATGCGAACGAGTTCTCGCCCGCGTTCAAAGCCGAACTCGCGCGCGATCTCGAAAGCATCGGTGTTGACGGCGAGGATATCCCAGTAAATTTCTTCCTGCGCGTGTCTGTGGAGAAACCACGTAACTAACTCCCGCGCAGCACTCGCCGATCGTGCTACGCACGGGCCAAAGTAAACCGCTCTTGAACCGGGGCGGCCCATCGCGAAACCCGAGCCGGCTACCGCCGCCGATTCGATGCCCGCCAGTACACGCAGCAGATCGGACCGGTCCGCACCGAAGGCCTCGCGATCGAATGCTTCATCGGGCACAAACGAGCCAGCAGAAGAGTTGCCTTCCGGTGCAGCGCCTTTTGGCCGGATCCAGCGTTCGATCCTGCCTTCCTCGCAAAATCCGAGGCTCTCATAGAGTGGGACACCCAATTCGGTTGCGTCGAGCTTGATCCAGGCCACCGAACGCTTTCGCAGGTATTCCAGCGCGTGCTCCATCAACTGTCGTGCCAAGCCGCGGCGCCGGTACGCGCGGTCCGTCAGCACCATCCCCACCCACGCCAGCTCCTGCCCGAAACAAACCGCCGTGGTGGTGGAGCGCAGATCCCCGTCGCAGTCGATACCGAAGCATCCGTCCGGAGCCAGAGCCAGCAGGTTGCGCCAATCCGTTACGGTCTGGTTCCAGCCCGCGGCATCCTTCAAGCGCATGCAGGCGGGGATATCGGATTCAGTGAGGGTGCGAACGTCAGTCACGATTCATGCTCCCCAAGCGCTGGCTTGCGCGGGGCCGCGCGTGATTTTGGCGGGTACCTGCGGCCTTTCGGTCCGTATGAAGAAAGAGCCGTAGGGCTGCGGCAAACAACGCGGCCAATCCGCGCTGCCGGTTCCGCGAGAAGCGCCGTGAATTATCCGCACCGCAAACACAGCAGAGGCACTTCGCGTCGTCACGTCGCCTCTGGCTCGCACTTGAGGGCCTGGAGGATCAAACTCGCATCCGGTCCAGGTAGGCCCTCGGATTCCAGAGTATCCAGATAACCAATAACCATTTCACGAGTTTGAAAAATGGCTTCGTCTAATGAGTTGCCGAAGGTCGAGATGCCTCCCAAACTTGGTACGCAAGTCATACCTGGGCCTCGACATCCCAGTCGAGCGTTATCTTGAAACCGGATTTAGTTTGTTCGGGCATTAGGTGCTGCCGGAGTTAGGCACAACAACGAGTTTCCAGCGCTTGCCGACGTTGATCCTGTGCTCGCCCGGAGGCAGATTCCGCACTACTTCGTTGGGGCCAAGGCGCTGTTCGTCAATAACCACGGCACCCGCCTTCCGTTTCCGCGCCGCATCCGTTACAGAATCGCTGAGGCCAATCTTTGCTAGCAGCTTATCAATCTTGATTCCGTCGACGCCGCGAACTTCTTCGGGAAGTGTCACCCTTTCGATGTCGGTAGGCATTTGTTTCTGCCGGACTACACGGTTGAATTCGTTTCTCGCTTCAACAGCAGCGTCGAGCGAGTGGAAGTTCGCCACGATAGATTCCGCGAGGGTCATCTTCAGTGTCATAGCGTCGCGGCCCCCCGCTTCTACCTCGAGCCGCCAGCTCGCGATCTCCCCCGTACTCCGGTCCGTCAGCAGTTCCCAGTAGCTCCACATCAGCTCGTCCGAAATCTGCATCACCTTGCGGAACATCACCTCAGGAGCCTCCGTGATCCCGATGTAATTCCCGAGCGACTTCGACATCTTGTTTACGCCGTCGATTCCCACCAGTAGCGGCACCGTGGCAACGATCTGCGGCGGCTGCCCGTAATCTCTCTGGATCTCCCGTCCCACCAGCAGATTGAATTTCTGGTCCGTGCCGCCCAACTCGACGTCGCATTGCAGCATCACGGAATCGTAGGACTGCACCAGCGGATACAGCAGCTCGTGCATCGAGATCGGGGCGCCCTCTTTGTAGCGCTTCGAGAAATCGTCACGCTCCAGAATCCGGGCCACCGTATACCGCGAGGCTAGTCTCACAAGGTCGTCGAATTGCAGCTTGTCCAGCCACTCGCTGTTGTACCGCACCTCGGTCTTGCCGCGATCGAGCTTCTTATAGACCTGCTCGAGATACGTCTCGGTGTTCGCCTGGATCTGCTCGCGCGTCATCGGCGGCCGGGTCACGTTTCGTCCTGACGGGTCGCCGATCCTGGCTGTCACGTCCCCGATCAGGAAAATCGCCGTATGGCCCAGATCCTGAAAATGCTTCATTTTGCGCAGCAGCACGGTGTGGCCCAGATGCAGGTCGGGAGCGGTAGGGTCGAAACCGGCTTTCACACGCAGGGGCCTGCCTTCTTTTTTCGCTTGGATCAGCCGCTCGCGCAGGTCCTCTTCGCGGATCAGTTCCGCCAGGCCTTTCTTGAGATAAATGAGTTGTTCGTCGGCGGAAGGCGCGGTCACAGTCTCATTGTAAAGGCAGCGCCGAACGTCTCTCGCGAAGATGTGACCCCAGGCAACCGGCGCTCGTACTATATGAAAATTATATATAATGACTCTATATGAAGTCAGTATTGATCGAATTGGATGAGACCACCTATACGGCGCTGAACCACATCGCCCCGGCGGCCAAACGACTTCGTGCACAGTTCATCCGCGAAGCCATACGCAAAGCCATTCGGGAGGCTGAGAACGAACGCATGCGTCAGGCTTATCTCGCGCAGCCAGACTCTGAAGCAGAGGCGGATGATTGGTCGACGGCTGAGGAATACAAGCCTTGAACCAGTACGAGATCTGGTGGGCGGACCTGCCGAGACCTGCTGGTAAGCGGCCGGTACTGCTACTGAGCCGCCCTAGCGCGTATTCTTACCTCCACAAGTTTATCGTCGCCGAAATCACAACCACCATCCGCGGCATACCCATCGAGGTGCCGGTAGGAGGCCGGGAAGGCCTGAACAAGCTTAGCGTCGTCAACTGCGACAATCTCAGGACGATTGGCAAATCGGCGCTAGTGAAGAAGCTAGGCCAGCTGAACCCCAGTCGCTGCCCCGAAGTGAAACGTGCCGTCGGCTCCGCATTCGGCTGGGAAGAACTGATCGGGTCGGTTTAGCCCCGCGGCGCCTGTCCCCGCCGCCGAGCTGTCTTCCGCGCCGAATATTTATTCAGCGTCGAAATCAGCTTCGATGCCTTGGCCGGCACGGACACATGTCCCTCGAGAATTTCTTTGTTTTCGTAGGCCTTGCCGTACATGTCGTTATTGTCGTCCAGATCCTGCCGCAGAGTTGCGCCTTGCAGCGAGATCCCCGCGAAAACCCCTCGCGAGCGCGACCAGGAAAGAATCTCAGCGTGCATGAATGCGTCCGTCTGCGCCGTGGCATCACGGCCTACCGGGCCCGCCGCCACTTCGCCCTCGCCGCCTAGAGTGAACTTGCTGGACATCAGTTTCTGCATACCGCGTTCATTCATGATCAGCATGACGACGTCACTCTCGGAGCCCCCAATCTGAAAGCCCACGCTGCCGCCCTCTACGCGGATCGCGGCGGGAGCGCCCCATCCCTGCCCACCCTTTTTCCGGCAACTGACAAAACCCTTGCCGTACTTTCCGCCCACAATAAAGGCGCCCTTCTTAAGCCCCGGCACGATCACGATGCACTGGGCTTTGTCCAGCAAATCTTGCGGGATGCCCTTATCAGGTGTATCCATAATTTCGGAAATTACGGACACCGCGTCATCCAGCCGCTCCGAGGTTTTATCTTTCTCCTTTGCCAGCCCTATGGAACCGGCAACCAGGGTCATCACAACGGCCATTTGTATTCGCATCGATTGACTCCTCCTGCATAGTGTAACGATTCAAAGCAAGACTTTGGAACTATTTCTTTCCAAGAAAACGAAGCCGCACGGCGAACGCCCGGAGCTGCCCGCGCCCGTAGGTCAGATACGCCGGCGAGTCAATGTTGTTGTTTACTACATTCGGATTGCCGTTGTTGGTCAGATTATTGAACCCAAAACGCCACGCCCACAGATAATGCAGAAATCGGAATCTCCGCTCGAACGCCAGGTTGATATTGAAGTAATTGGGGAGACGGCGCGAGTTGGGAGGGCCCACGAGATATCCGTCTTCATTGACCACGCTGAATGGAAACCCGGTTCGGTATTCCGCCAGGTAAACAATATCCGTTTCTCCAATCAGGCGTTGAATCAGCTCGGGCGCAGCCCGCTTCGGCAGCGGAGCCCAGCCCCAGGTCATGAAGCGGTTGGGAGTGTCCCACGCAAGCGGGCCAGGACCTTGAGGCGCGAAGATGGGGTTTTCCAGACTGTAGTCGACCACAGCATCCGAACGCGCCCGCGACCTTGTGTAGCCCGCCAACCACTCGAACCGGCCGAACGTGCGCCGTACCGTGAACTCGGCGGCGTCGTAGCGATCGTGGCGCCAGTTGCGGAGCTGGTAGAGACCGCCGGACGGTATTCCGCCCAAGGCTTCCAGTTCATTGACAAACGTAAAACCCCCGCTTCCCACTTTATGGACGTACGATGCTTTGCCGAATAGACCGAACGGCAGCTTGCGTTCCACGCTGAAACTCGCTGTGCGGTAGCGCGGTACGCGGAGAGCATGATCGTTGATGAGAAACGCCGTCTCCACCGGCCCGCGCACTTGTCCATGGGGAAGAAAAAATGTCGAGAGGCTGATCTGATCCTGATTCTGCGTAAGAGTCGAAAGCGTCAGTTCGTCATGAAACACACCGAAGCCGCCCGCTAATTTGGTTTCGCCCATCCATTTAGGTGCATACGCGACTGAAAAGCGCGGAGACCACAGCACATCCCGCACTACCTCGTCCCACTCCGCCCGCAGGCCGGTCTCGATCAAAATGCCGTCCCGGGGTGCCCACCGGTCCTGCACATACTGCGCAACTTCGAAGTTTTCTCGTCCTAAAAGTCCATTGCCGGCGAAGGTTACAAGCCGCGCTACGGACATGTCATTGCGCAGGACCTCGTAGGCGTGACGATCGACCGACTGATCGAATGCCGATCGCTGCAGGTCCACGCCCGCTTTGAACTGATGTGTGCCCGCCCAATGAAACTGCGGCAGATATGCATTCGACAGCCATTCCTGGCGGTTAAAACGTCGCGTTTCGTCCACGAAATAATTGCCCCGGTTGCCGGACGGGAGGATCTGGTAGAGCAGATCGCCCTGGGGACTCTGCCGCACCAAGCCGCGGCTGTCCGAGAAACCAAACTCCACCAGCGCGTCGCCGCCGAAGTAATGCTGATCCTTCAGAGTGGATACGTACAAATTCGTACGGTTGTTAAGTGTCGTTTCGATCGGATCGAGAAAGGAGAGCCCATGCCGGTTCTCGTCGCTGTAGTTGAACAGGAAACTGCCCGTCAGGATGTTGGCCGGCGTGACGTTTACTTGAAAGCGGCTCAGATCGCTCGACGTGAGGTCGCGGCTTTGATTCTGACCCTGCGGCAGGCCGCTAATTAGGTTCACGTCGTAAAATGTGTCGAACGCGTTGCTGAACCAGGCCCTGCCATTCACCAGCGGCCCCGAAACCTGGAACCGCGGTGTCCACTTGTCGATGATGAAACCACCTTGGTTGGTAACCCCCGGGATGAAGTTGGTCCCCGAAAAGCGCCAGCGGTCGTCGCCCATGGCCGTCTTAATATCCAACGAGCCGGCTGATCCCCTGCCCTTCTCGGCGGAGTAGCGGGAGGTTTCCAGATCGAGTGATCGAACCGATTCGATGCTGATCCGGGCTTCCAGCGTACCGGTGTAAGGATCGGAGATGTGGAACCCGTCGAGTGTGTAGTTGGTCTGGTCAGTGGCGCCGCCGTTAAAGTGCAGGTTGCCCGCCGCGTCTTGCACCACCCCTTGCATCATGGGCAGTGCGCTGCGCAAGTCCTGTGACGCTGGATACGGCACCGCCAGAATCTCTACAGTGTTCAGCTGCTTTTGCTCGTCCGGCTGTTGTGGGTCGATAACGGGCGGCGAGTACACTACGTCTACAGATTCGGCGAACTCGCGCAGGTGATTCATTGTAATGGTGAGTTGATTGGAGCCTTCTCGAAAGGAAATCGATTTTGTTGAGTAGACAAAAAAACCCTCCTGCTCAGCCCGCACCTGGTATTCGCCCGCGGACGGCAGTTGCATACTGAACACTCCGGTGCCATCAGACACTGCCGAGGCATGGACGTCGCCTGAATAGACTTCTACACGCGCCCCCGCCACGCTGATGGCGTTTTCATCCACAACACGGCCCGCCAAGGAAACCGGCTCAACAGCTGCAGATTGCCAGGCCAGAGCCGCCAAACCGCAGATCAGCCCCACCGCGCGCATGTACACTCAATTTTAACGGGAAGCGGCCGGATGCGATAGCAAAACTCTTCACCGGTTGCGGTTGACGTGCCATTCGGTCCAAGCTAGTAGCATCACTGGATTATGAATATCGAGGTTTTCCTTACCGAGGCCGAGATCGCGCAGGAGTTCGGGGAATCCCTCGAGGCGCGCGACGTGCCGGAGAAATTCTTCTATTGGTTTCCGCGCTCGGTCCGAGCCTGGCTGGAAATTTCGCAGAACTCCGCAGCCACTGGCTTCCGCCAGTGTTGGGAAAATGTCAGCGACCGTGCGCAGAACCTCGCCGCCGACGGGGATTCGACGGTCTCGGTGATCAGCTTCGGCTCGGGCGATGGGGTGAAGGACCGCATGCCCATCAAAGCCCTGGAGCACGCCGGCCGTACGGTAAAGTACTTTCCGGTTGACGCCAGCCAGACGCTGCTCGAGCTCGCCTGTTCGGCGGCCGAGGATGCGGAAATCGAAACCATGGGAATCAAAGCCGATATATCGAGCCCCATGCATCTGGTGCTGGCTTCCGACGCGGCCGAGTCTCCAAAGACTTTTCTGGTGGCGGGAAATACGCTGGGTGGCTTCGACCCGCTCGATCAGGTCCGGCACCTGGCCGAATGCATGCACAGCAGCGACCGCCTTATCATCGACGGAGAGATCTTCCACGATGCCGTGCTGTCGCGCGGTGAAGAGCCGGCCATTCGACGCTTCGCCCTGGCGCCTTTGGCCACCGTGGGCGTCGCCGAGGATGATGGCGAGCTGCGCTTCGAGCACAAGCGCGACGACCGCCACTCTGGACTGCACCTGGTCACGCGGTTTTTCCGTGCCGAACGCGACCTCACTCTGGGCCTGCCTGGCGAGCCGACGCTACCCCGGGGCGAGCGCGTGTTCCTGAATTTCCGCTACGCTTACACGCCCGAAGCGTTTCGCTGGCTGCTCTCCAAGCATGCGGGATTGAAAATTCTTGAAGAAATCGTCAGTGCGGACGGCCACTCCATTCTGGCCGTCTGCTCACGCTAGCGTGCGCCCGCGCCGGCTGCTGGTGTCAGCCGGCTGCGAATCTGGTTCATGACATCAGAAGCCAGGAAAGGTTTGCGAAGCACGGGAAAATCGTGCTCCTCGCAGATGGCCTCTTCTTCCGGCGGCAGTACAGAGCCGGTCATGACGATGACCTGCATGCGCGGCGCGTTCTGCCGCAATTGAACCCCCAACTCGACGCCGTTACCGTCAGGCAGCATGTAATCCAGCAGTGCGGCGTTCGGTCTTTCGTTGCTCAGCAGTTTCCGGGCGCTGCTCGCGGATTCCGCGGTCAGCAGCTTCCAACCGGCCTCTGCCATCAGCCGCTCCAGGAAATGCAGCAAGTCGCGGTTGTCGTCCACCAGCAGCACCGTGGGATGAGCTGGAATCTCAGCTTCATCCGGGCCGGTGGTCCGCAGCACCAGCGTTTCGGTGTCCTCGGCCACCTCCACGCGCACCCTCGAGCCCGGCTCCACGTTTCCGGTTGCCACCATGGTGGCAAGCGGTTGCGTAAGATTGCGGTGAATGGTCCGGTTCAGCTCTCGCGCGCCGTATTCCGCGCTTGTCCCTTTACGCAGCAGCCACTGCCGCGTATCAAACGGCACCTCGATGGTGAAACAGCGAGGTCCCAGACGCGTATTCACGTGGTTCTGCAGATCGGAAATCTGGTGATCCAGGATGGCTGAAAGCGATTCCGGCGTCAACGGCTGGTAGGTAATCACGCAGTCGATGCGGTTGACGAACTCGGGCGAGAACTTCTTGCGCACGGCCACCAGCGCGATGTTTTGCAACTTGCTGGTAAGATCCGACCTTTCCATCCCGGCGCCGGCCCCGAAACCAAAGTCCGGGTTGATCTCCTTCATCATCTCCCGGGCGCCTAGATTACTGGTCAGGAACACCAGGCTCTTCTCGAAATTGACTGTGGAGTTATCGCCCAGCCGCAAAACGCCTTTGTCCAGAACGCCCAGCAGAAGGCGCGTGAGCGAAGGCGCCGCCTTTTCGATCTCATCGAACAACACCAAAGACAGCCCGCAGCGGTCGCTGGTAACACCGTTGAGCTTCTGCTGCGTCAGCATGGGCTGCGTTTCGCGATGTCCCAGATATCCCGGCGGCGCCCCGATCAGTTTGGCCACCTCATGCTCCATCTGGAATTCGCCGCAATCCACTTTCAGAAGATTCTTTTCGCTGCCGTGCAGGATTTCCGCGAGCGCCTCCACGGTTTTGGTCTTGCCGGTTCCCGGTCGGCCCAAGCAGCAGAAACACGCCCACGGGCCTCCCTTCCGGCGATAGACCCGCCTGAAACATCTGAATATAAGGGACGATGACATGCGTAGCCGCGGGTTGCCCCACCACCTTTTGCGAAAGAATCGCAGTCAGGTTCTCGGCCGGCTCCACCGACTGCTTCTTCGCCCTCGCGACGGGTTGCGGGTTCTTGGTTCGATCCACCATAGGACTAGTTCTATTATATCGGCGGTTGGATGCAAACCGCATGTCTAAATCGTCAACCATGTCACTTATCTGAACTGAATTTATAGCTCCTTCATTTCGAAGAATGAACGGATTGCCTCGCCGATCCGGGCACTGGCCCGGCCATCCCCGTAAGGATTGTGAACGCGCGCACAGCGGGCGTACTCATCCGCGTCATCGAGCAGCCGGTTTGCTTGGGCCACGATTCTGCGGGGCTCCGTCCCTACCAGCTTTGCCGTGGCGGCTTCCACAGCCTCAGGACGCTCGGTTTTGTCCCGAAGAACCAGGATCGGCTTGCCCAGCGAAGGAGCTTCCTCCTGGACACCACCGGAATCGGAGATCAGAAGGTAAGCGCGCCGCATCAGATCGACAAAAGGAACGTAATCGAGCGGTGGGACCAGAAAGACGTTGTCTAGGTTTCCCAGCTTGCGATTCACGGGATCGAGCACATTGGGATTGCGATGCACGGGGTAAACGATTTGCACATCGTCTCGCTGGGCCAGTTCGGCGAGAGCCGCGCAAATACTCTCGAAACCATCGCCGAAGCTTTCGCGCCGGTGTGCGGTCACCACAATGAGTTTTTTGGAAGAATCCAGCTGTGGCCACTCGGCGCCGCGCAGTGTGCCGTTCTCCAGCCCGTCCTTGACGTGCAGCACGGCATCGATCCCTGAATTTCCAGTGATGTAGATGCGCGTGCGGTCCACACCTTCATCCTCCAGGTTGTGCGCAGCGCCCTGCGTCGCGGCAAAGTGGAGCTGGGTGATTCTGCCAGTCAGGACGCGGTTCATTTCCTCAGGAAAGGGCCGCCAGGGATCCCAGGTCCGCAGCCCCGCTTCGATGTGGGCCACGGGAACCCGGCTGTAGAACGCTGCCAATGCCCCACACAACGTGGTGGTGGTGTCCCCCTGCACAATCACCATGTCAGGCAGCTCGCTTTTCATGACGGGTTCGAGCGCCGCGATCATCCGCGCCGTGGATTGCGCTAGCGTCTGCGCCGGCTGCATGACGTTCAGATCATGATCGGGCTTTACCTTGAAGACCTCCAACACCTGGTCCAGCATGGAACGGTGTTGAGCCGTCACGCAAACTTTAACGCCAAAGTTCTGCATTTCCTGCCGGAAGTGCAACAAGACCGGACACAGCTTGACGGCTTCCGGCCTGGTCCCGAAGACAAAGAGAAGTTTGGGCACAAGACTGAAAGATGGTAGTCAGTTGGGTGACGGACCTCTCTCAGATTTTTGAAGGCTGAATCGAGTTATCTATGGCGGAACGTGATGCGGCCTTTGGTCAGATCGTAGGGGGAGAGTTCAAGCGTGACGCGGTCGCCGGCCAGAACCCTGATGCGATTTCGGCGGAGACGGCCGGCCAGGTGGGCCAGTACAACGCGGTTATGTTCAAGCTGAACGCTGAATAAACCGCTCGGAAACTTTTCTAATACGACACCTGTGACTTCAATATTGTCTTCTTTGCTCATCCAATCCCTTCCGGCAAACCGGCGAGCGGATGGCTCGCCGGTACACACGTTGCGGTAGGCCCGGCTCAGCTTGCCATTGTTACGTTGGCTGCCTGTAGCCCCTTGGGCCCTTTCGTGACCTCGAACTCAACTCGCGAGCCTTCTTCCAAACTGCGATAGCCGTCCGACTGAATGGCGGAGAAATGCACGAAAACATCCTCGCCATTCTCGCGCTGGATGAATCCGTAGCCCTTGGCTGCGTTAAACCATTTCACTGTGCCTTTTTCTTTCATGTGCTTCCTTTTTCAACTTTTTATTGCAATCTGAACTCTTGCATCGGCCGGCCAAAAAAAATGGGGGGCGCGGCTCTTCACACGCGCAAACCCCCACTCTTTAATCCGGCGGAAAAATTATAAGAGTCAAATGCATAAACATTATACCCAAAACAGGCCCGCGCAACCCCCCCGGGCCGGGCGCGGCGCCGCGGGTATACTTGAAGACACGTGCAACTGCAGTTTTTCCGCCTCCGGTTTCACTTTGAAGCAGTCGATCCGATGCTGTTCTCTTCCGGAACAACCGCCAACACGGTGCGGGGCGCGCTCGGGAGCCTTCTTCACGGGGTAGCCTGCACACCTCGCTGCGGCCCAGTGCAGCACGATGCCGAATGCGCTTACGCCCGGATTTTCGAGCCGCATGGGAAGGGGCCGAGCGGGTTTGCCGAACGGCCACGTCCGTTTGTCTTGCGCACTCATCACCTGAACGGCCGTTCGCTCGATCGCGGAGAAAGTTTCTTCTTTGACGTCCATCTATTCGACCTGACCGATGGAGTGCTGTCGTCCTTTATTCAGGCCCTATCCCAGCTTGCGGACGAGGGTCTCGGCGCGGGCCGAAAACGCGCCAGGCTCCATTCTGTGGAGCAGATTTCGCTGGCGGGTGACGGGCGCGGGTCTGTTTGGGACGGTGGAAAACTCGCGCCTATGTCCGAGCCAAGCGCCGTCAATCTCAACGACGAGGGAGGTCCGGCGACAGCCGCACGCGTGCGTTTCGTAACGCCCACTGAACTGAAGTTTCAGAGCACGCCAGCCGCGCGGCCCGAGTTCGCGGTGTTGTTTGCGCGCATCCGCGACCGCGTCAGCGCGCTCAGCACGTTCTACGGACGCGCGCCGCTGGACATTGATTTTCGTGCGATGGGCGAACGGGCCGCACGCGTGGAGATGACGCGTTGCGAGTTGCGAGAGGAACACGCCAGTCGGCGCTCGGGCCGCACTGGCCAGGTACACCCGCTAGGGGGCTTCACGGGCGAAGCCGAATACCGCGGGGATCTGGCGGAATTTCTTCCCTATCTGCGAGCGGCCCGTTGGACCGGAGTGGGCCGGCAGACCGTTTGGGGAAAGGGCGAACTGCACCTGTTGGAAGTGATACGCTCCAATTAAGTAGATGTACCGCTGTTGCAGGTTCGCCGCACTTTTTCTTGGAGTCCTGATAGCTGACTCCGCCCCAATGGAAACCATCGCCGGCAAAGTTGTGCAAGACGACTCTGGCGCGCCATTGGCTTCCGTGGAAGTTCGCGTCTCGCGCGCAGGAGTGGCGGGCCTGGTGGCGGACCTCGAGACCGATACTGGGGGCCAGTTCAGCGCGCCGGACCTGCCTCCGTCGGAGTATCGGCTCGAAGTCTCGAAACCAAATTATGTGAGCACGGTTTTGAGAGTTCGTGAGCCGGGTGCAACGACGCCATTGATTCGCCTGGTGCGCCGCGGTGTGATCTCGGGACAGGCAACAGATGCGCAAGGGCAGGCCGTCCGCGGCGCGATGGTCTTCGCAATGGTGAGGGCTGCAGCCGGGGAACCGTTTCGGCCTTTCTCACACCAGTTCGCCCCGGTGGACGAACACGGGCAGTACCGCCTATATGACCTACCTCCCGGCCGGTACGCGGTCGCCGCGTCGTACGGCGCCTCCACAGTGGCGGTGGGATCGCACGGCAGCACGGCCATCACCCCGAACATCGGCTCGGGCCTGCGCTTCTATCCTGACAACACGCGGCCGCAGTTCTTCACAATCTCCGGAGGAGAAGAAATCCGCGGCGTGGATTTCGTGGTCGCTCCAGCGGCGCTGTATTCCGTAAGCGGACGCGTGGAACTTCCCGCACCAAATGTCGAGTTCTGGCTGGCGCTCACGCCGCCAGAACAGCCGGCGCTTGCGGTCGCAGTGGCCATCGCGGAACGGGATGGCAAGTTTCGCTTCGACGGAATTCCGCCGGGTTCGTATTACCTCTTTGCTTCTGGTCCTGCGATAGGAAGAGGCAGCGGCGCGATGCTGGGGCCGGAACCATTTTTTGGACGAATAGAGACGGATGTGGGAGGGCAGAACGTTGAGAATATTTTGGTGACGGTGCAGAAAGGGAGATCGGCCGGATTAATCCTTCGCACAGCGTCATCAGAACAAAGCAACTCTTGCCGGTCCACCGCTAATGTCACCCTCTCGCCGCTCGAAGACTGGGGAGCCATGCTCGAGCGTAGCGTGAAAGTAAGTTCGGACAAACCGCAGATCGTGAATAATCTGGCGCCTGCCCGCTACCACATTGCGGTCAGCCAACTTGGCGATGCGTGCTACACCCTTGCCGATAGCGTTGTCGACCTGTCGGGCGAAGCCGCGTCCGGACCGATCGAGATTGGCATCGCTGCGGCGGGATCGATTCGCGGACGGCTGAATGGTAGTTCCGGGCACCTATCAGACTTCGCAATCGTCCTAGTGGCCGCGGATGCCGACGATGTCAGGCAAACGATTCAGATTGCTTTTCCGGACGGGGAATCCCGATTTCGGTTCGAGGGCCTTCGGCCGGGCCGGTATCGCATCGTGGCGCAGCCGTCGGAATCCGAATCGCATTGGAGCGCGGACCAGATGTTTGAAATCGACGTGCCGGGCGGCGCGCCAACGGACATCGAAGTCCCAGTTCTTCCCGCGAAAAAGAGTCCCTGATGGAAGGAGGCAGATCTATGCGCGAGGTGCTGATGGTAATCGCGGCCACGGTGACTGCGGCGATTGCGCAAAATGCTCCGCAGGCGCAGCCGGCCACTGGATCTATCAGCGGTGTCGTCCGTGACGCGGGCACCGGAACACCGATGCCGGAAGTTCAGGTGTCTGTCAACCCAAGCCAAACCGAAATGGCAACCGACTCGCAGGGCCATTACACTTTGCGCGGTCTGGCGCCGGGTACCTATCGGGTTGCCGCGCATGGCCAAACGACTGGAGTCAAGCACGTGACGCTCGCGGCCGGCCAAGACCTTACTTCGATCGATTTTGCGCTTCGAGCTTTCGCGCAGATTTCGGGTAAGGTCCTCGACGAAAACAAGGAGCCGATACATGGCATTCGAGTCTTCCTGGTGGCGAGAGAGTACCGCTTGGGCGCATTGCGATACGTGTTTGCAGGCACGGGGGAGACCGATGATCGGGGCGCATATCACTTGCTGCGGGCCCATCCAGGTCACGCGTATCTCATCATGGCGGAAAAACGCGTGCGCAAGTTAGAGGCTATTTCAGGCGTCCCTGCCGACCCCAAGTTGCGAAAACGCGTGCCGGCCCCGACGTATTACCCAGATTCCACATCCCTTGATGGCGGTCAGCCTGTCACTCTGCGGGCAGGCGAGCGCCGCGAAGGGATGGATATCCGCATGACGCGGTCGGCGTCTTTCTGCATGGAGGGAACGCTGGAGACCAACGGCACCCCGGCGGCGCTTTTTTTTCGAGATTCATCAGCAGCAGCCCACCAATGGCCGCTCCGGCGACGGTGGGCACTACACTATGTCGCCGAGTGGAACCTCCGGCGCGGATGGCAAGATTCGTATTTGCGATCTGCCTCCAGGCGACTACCAGCTCACAGCGGCGCAGTTTTCAGAAGCTGATGAAAGCGTTCCGTTTTTCGGGACTACGACGGTCACCATTACTGACCGTGATGTGCGCGACGTCAAAGTGGGAGCGCGAGCGCGGCTTACAGTCACCGGTGCAGTGGTGTGGTATGGGACGCCGCCCGAGCAGCCCGTCCCATCGAAAATGTCCTTCTTTGTTCACCCGCTGACGCGAGCGCCGTGGGGGAACGAACTTGATGGCCTGGACGCCGGGTCCTCGATCCCGGGCGACTTCTCTTTTCGCGGCCTGCTACTGGACGATTACGAACTGAACGTTCACGGTATTCCACACAATCTATATCTCAAGGACATCACCTACGGCGGAACGAGCATTCTGCATGAACCCTTGCGCGTGGGAAGCGCAATAGGAAACGGCACGCTTCGCGTCATGGTGGCCCCCGACGGCGGTTACGTAAGCGCGAAGGTAGCCGACAAGGACGGCAATCCCGTTCCCGATTCGTATGTGCTGATCATGCCATCGAGCGCCAATTCGGAATTCACACTCGCGGCTAACTTAGTCTCCGGTCAGACCGACCAGAATGGCGTGTACTCTTCCGACATGCTGGCGCCGGGCAAGTACCTGGTGCTGGCGACTTCGGCGACGGTCGATTCGACGCCAGAGAGCATCGGCAAGCTGTTGCGATGTCGCAACCGTGCTCAGGAAGTTGACATTGCCGCGAACGGGACCGCGAAAATCACGTTGCCGCCCGTGGCTCTGGAATAGGCCATCGATGGACTGAGCGATCAAGGAAGTTGAAAAGCAGTGTTTTGCTAACTGGGATAGGTGGCTTGCTAACTGGGACAAACGTGCCGCGACCCATCGCGCACCTTCGCGCCGCACTGGCCGCAGCGCGGTAACGGCGGACGTCCGCCATTGGTGCCGCCTGCGCGAGTGACGCGCTTGGCGCTAGAACGGCGACCCCACTCCGATTTCAGTACGGCGTCGGGAATTGTCGCGGGATCGATCTTATCTGACCATGGGCGGCCTTGGCGCGGGGCAGGCAGAGCACTCGGCTTATCCGCGGACAAGGCCGGCATCCGGTCACGCCTGCGGTCAACGCCCAGCGCGCTCGCCATTGTTTAGATCGTCCCTTCCAGACCGCTGATTCGATGCTCGTGGATTTCCGCGATCCGAGCCAAACCACGGATATTCTCAGCATCTTTTTCGACTAGCACCAGAAGTTTATCGATCCTGCCATTCATCTTGTCCATCCCGCCGTGCATTTTGTCGATCTTGGCTTCATTGTCACGCGCCATTTGGGCGGTGAGTTCCAGGTGCATCGTCAGCGCTTCAATCCGTTCATCTATGCTCACGATTATTTATACCACCATGCTGGATTATCAACCCAGATCGGATTCTCGTTTTTAAACGCCCGCGTAACCTGCGTGGTCTGTAATGACACCCGGCGCGCCCGTCTGGAGCGCCGCGCGAAGATCCGCTGGCAACGGGATCTTACGTAGGGTATGCGCCTCCACAAGCACGTTGACGGTCTCGGCCGTCACGATGATCGGTTCCGCGCCGGCGATGCGGAATTCAGTGGCAACGGTGAATGAGGTGTTGCCGAGGTGTTTGGCGTAACAGGTCAACTCCAGCACCTGGTCGAAGCGGGCGGGGGCTTTCCATTCGATCGTCAGCTTCACCAGTTGGTAGTCCAACGTGCCGTTGATCAGCGCCTCGCCGAACCCGAGGGCGCGCAGGAACTCGGTGGTCGAAAGATCCACGTAATCGGCATAACGGGCATTGAAGACGACCTTCTGGGCGTCGCACTCGCCATAACGCACACGGACGTAATAACGGAATCGATCGCTCATAGCGGTTGTTTCCAGCCCGCGCAATCCAGAGCTTCCTTGGCAATCTTGGCGGTGTTGCTTTGGATGGTGACAGTATCTTGCACGTTCACGGCATATCCGCCGGCCAGCACGATGGCTACCGCCGCTTTCTCGCGAAGCGCAGTTTCGATTACCAGCCGGTCGCGGAGTTTCAAACCCTCCATGGTCAGGGAAAGGCCGCCGAGCTGGTCTTCCGCGTAGGGGTCAGCTCCCGCTACATAAATCACCAGCTCCGGATGGAATCCGTGAATCGGGAATCGGTAGGCGGCGCCCAGCCGTTCGAGGTATTCCTCATCGCCCACGTTGTCACTCAAATGCACATCCACCGAGGATGGCGGTTTTCGGGCGGGGTAATTATTGTACTGATGAATCGAGAGCGTGAAAACGGACTTGTCGCCGACGAAGATGGCCGCCGTGCCATTGCCGTGGTGAACATCACAGTCCACAACCATGGCGCGCGTGATTTTTCCCTCGCGCTGCAGCTTGCGGATGGCAACCGCGATGTCGTTAATGGCGCAGAAGCCTTCGCCGTGATCCGGAAAGGCGTGATGAAAACCGCCGCCGACATTGAACGACACGCCCTCGTCGAGAGCCAGGCGCCCCGCAAGCGTGGTGCCGCCCGCGGCCAGCCAGAAGGCCCGCACCATTTCCGGCGAGTAAGGGATTTCGAGCAGCAGGATCTCTTCGTAGCTCAGCTTGCCGGTCTTGAGGCGATCCACCCAACCGCGCTCGTGAACCAGCTCGAGGTCTTCGTCGGATGCGGGCTCGGGCGCGACGAAATCCTCCGGCGCGGCAAAGCCATCGGCCAGCAACCGGTCGTAAATCAGCCGGAATTTTTGAGACGGAAAAACATGATGTCCGAGGTTGAGATCGTAGCCTTCGTGATAGACCAGATGGAAGGGCAGCATCTCACGCACCGGCGGATCGAACGCCGGCTGCTTGAACGGCGGTCAGAATCGCGGCGTGAAAGATGTCGTCGACGGAAGCGCCCCGCGAAATATCGTTGACCGGCTTCCCGAGCCCTTGCAAAACCGGCCCGATGGCCGCTGCGCCCGCTAACCGCTGCACCAGCTTGTATCCGATGTTGCCGGAGTTGAGATCGGGGAAGATCAACGTGTTTGCATGGCCCGCAACCGTTGAGCCGGGAGCTTTCGATCGCGCCACCTCGGGCACGAGTGCGGCATCGAGCTGCAGCTCGCCATCAATGTTCAGTCCGGGTTCGCGCTCCCGAACCACACGGAGGGCTTCGACGATTCTGTCAACCTGCGGGTGCCGTCCTTTGCGCTTGGTGGAAAACGAAAGCAGCGCCACTACCGGTTCCGCACCGATGAGCCGCCGCGTCGTTTCCGCCGCGGCAATGGCGATCTCCGCTAACTCGACTCCCCCCGGTTGGATGACCACGGAACAATCCGCGAAAACTATCAAGCCGCCGTGGCCGAGATCGCGGTCCGCAATGGCCATGATGTAGGCACTCGAAACCAGATGGATGCCGGGCGCAGTGCCCACAGAATGCAGTGCCGCCCGGACGGTATCGGCGGTGGTATGGGCCACGCCGCCCACGCTGCCGTCGGCATCGCCCGCGGCGACCATAAGCGCAGCAAAGTAAAGGGGCTTAACGGCCATTTGTTCAGCTTCGATTTGCGTCATACCGCGCGCCCGCCGGCGCTCGTAGAGCAAGCTGGCGTATTTGCGAACCTTATCGGAAGCCGCGGGATCGACAAACTTGACACCTGGAATCGCGGCCTTCGGGCCAATCAGGACCGGCTGGACGATGCCTTCGCGCGCCAGCCGTCTCGCGGCCGCTTGCACACGGGAATCGCCGCCCTCGGGGAAGACGATACGCTTTTGGAGCGGCCGCGCCCGGGCGATCAGGCTAGAGATGAAGGCCAGGGCAGAGTCGGGAAGCGGCATGGAATTTCAATGTTGGCACAACCCGGCGAGCAATAGGTGTTCAAGGGTACCATTCAGGATCCGGAAACCCGGACGGAGGGACCTCAATTTCCGATTTCAGCACCTCACGCGACGAGACGAAAAACTGACCTCGAAAACCGAGCGTGCCTCTCGGGGGACTGGCTACACTGTCCTTAACCCGAACGGCATCAAACGTCCTGACCGATTGTCTGGACAGTGCTGCCTGTCCCCGCTTCCTAACGGTATATTAGGCCCTGCGGATGCGTTTGATCTTAACAGCAATTCTCGTACTCATTCTCTCGCCCGCCCCGGCGTCGCCTCAGGACCCGGCCGCGCCTGCCGGGTGGTTGCGCCAGCTTCGCTTCAGTCCCGACGGCCAGCATGTGCTGGCGCAGGACGATGGCGAGATCACGGTGCTGACCGTGCGGCCCTTCCAGATCCTGTTTCGAATGCCCGCCGAAAATGCCACCCTCGCCCAATTCACGCCCGATTCCACAGAGGTTGTATTCGTGAGTTCGGTTCCGCGGGTCGAGCCCCTACAGGTCGTACTTAATCCCGGCCCGGCGCATGTGGAACGGTGAAGCATCAGCGGCCACACCCGTACGGCGCTCAACGACGCTCCATTGCAGGTCTGCGGGACGGTTGCGCTGTCGCCTGACGGCCGTAGTGTGGTGTGCGTCGAATTTCAGGGCACGCTTCGACTTATCGATGTCACCTCGAGCGAAACGGTCTTCGAGAAGAAGAAGTTTTCACAAAGGGACTATCTGGGCACGCCAGATTGGCCATGCTATGAGGTACCCGGAATGCATGGAGGCTTTGCCGCGGTGACCGGTGGCGACTTCTTGGCCAATTGCCATAAAGGCGACCCGGGGGCTGCGATAGTTGGTTTTTCGCCCGACGCCCACTTCGTGATCGCAGAGCCCACGGCTGCCGGCACCTCGCTCGCCTTGGACGTCAAGCAGCGAACGGCGGTGCCGCTAATAGGAGGCTTAAGGCTGCTTCTGAAGCCGCATCAAGTTGATTATAGCTATGCGCTACCGTTCATCTTCGTCGCGCCCCATCTTGTCCTCATTAATCCTCTCAAACCCCGCTCTAAAAAAGACCAGAGAGAACACCTGAGCTCCGTCGAACTCGTATCGATTCCGTCGGGAACGGTAGTTTCGAAGCTGAAGCTTACTGCGGGGCTATGGCTCTCCCCTGCGGCCGATGCGAACTTCGTTCTGATGCTCCATTTTGGACGACAGGCGGCCGCGGTGGAATTAAGGTCCGGACACGAGGTGATCACCAGCGAGCAGACCGCCTTGGACGTCCTCGGACAATTCTACGTCTCCGAACGCAATCCGGGTGAAGTGGGCTTGTACGAGCGCGGCAAGGGCTGTCAAGCGACAGTAATGCTTCACAAGAAGTGATCAGATCGCAGGGGACTGGCTACACTGTCCCTAACCCGAACGGCATCAAACGTCCTGACTGCTGATCGTGGACAGTGCTGCCTGTCCCCGTCCGCCACTCACGCGGTGAACGAACTTTGCTGGCTCTGTGGGAAGGAAAAATGAGGTTTGGCAGGTCTCACGAACCTGCCAAACCTGGCAGGAATGTTACTTCGTGGGAGCAGGCGTGGCTGTCGTTGCAGCAGGCGCGGGTTTTACGCTCTTCTTGCTCGTCTTGACTTTCTTGTGATGAACCTTCTTGGCCGTTGTCGAGGTGTCAGTAGCCGGCTTGTTTTCCGGTTTCGCAGCGGCAAACGCCGCCGTGCTGAGAACCATGGCTGCACCAAGCATCAATGCGGATAACTTTTTCATTGTCGTTTTCTCCTCTTTATCTGGGGCGTTTGCCCTCACTAGTAGAGACGCGGCGGATTGTGTAGTCCCGCTTAATACGCAGTTAAAGTTCCTTAACGGCGGGCATGCTAACCTCAATAAATATGGCATTTTCGGAGTCGTTCTTCGCCGCGCATTTTGGCATCACCCGCGGCGACCTCGAATCCTACCTGGCCGACGGCCTGTCCCAGGGAGCTGATTACGCGGATCTGTACTTCGAATATCTCACTACCAGCCATATCAGCATCGACGAATCCATCGTAAAAAGTGCCACGCAGGGGGTCTCGCTGGGCGTCGGCGTGCGCGTGATCTCGGGAGAACGCACCGGATATGCTTATAGTGACGACCTGAGCCCCGAGAAAATCCGCAAAGCCGCGCGTGTAGCCGCGTGCATCGCGGCGGGCCCCGCCAAAGTGGACAAAACGGCGCTGGAAGAGGGAAGAAAGCGAAATCTGTATCCGGTCCTGCAAGCGCCCAACGAAACCCCTTTCAGCGAGCGTGTCGATCTGGTGAAGCGCGCCGATGCTGCCGCGCGCGCTTACGACTCGCGCGTTTTTCAGGTGCAAGCGGTCTATGCCGACAGCCTCCGCCACGTCATGATCGCCACCAGCGCCGGCGTGTTGAGCTTCGACCGTCAGCCGCTGGCGCGCATGAATATTGCAGCGCTTGCCCGGCAGAACGGAGGCGCGCCGCAGCGTGGATACTCGGGAGCCGGCGGACGCGTCGAGTTGTCCTTCTTCCTCGAGGAAAAAACGCCGGAGCATTTCGCTCGCGAAGCCGCCCGCCAGGCTATCGTGCAATTGGATGCCGTGGAAGCTCCGGCCGGCGAAACAACCGTCGTGCTGGGTCCTGGCTGGCCTGGTATTCTCCTCCACGAAGCCGTCGGCCACGGTCTCGAAGCCGACTTCAACCGGAAGAAAGTCTCCGCTTTCAGCGGCCGCATCGGCCAACAAGTCGCCAGCCCGCTCTGCACCGTGATCGACGATGGCACCATCCGCAATCGCCGCGGCTCGCTCAACGTCGACGATGAGGGCAACCCCACGCAGCGCAATGTGCTCATCGAGAAAGGCATTCTGCGCGGTTACCTGCAGGACCAGTTGTCCAGCCGCATTCTGGGTGAAATGCCGACTGGCAACGGCCGCCGCGAAAGTTACGAACACATTCCCATGCCGCGCATGACCAACACCTTCATGCTGGCTGGAGAAAGTGACCCCGCGGACATTATCCGCTCCGTTCAGAAGGGCATTTATTGCGCGAGTTTCGGTGGCGGGCAGGTGGACATCACCAGCGGCAACTTTGTTTTCGCTGCTTCGGAGAGTTACCTGATCGAAGACGGCAAGCTCACCCGGCCGGTGCGCAACGCGACGCTGATCGGCAATGGCCCCGAGGCTATGCGCTACGTCAGCATGGTGGGGAACGATCTGCAACTCGATGAAGGCATTGGCATCTGCGGCAAAGAAGGCCAGAGTGTTCCGGTGGGCGTCGGCATTCCCACGATCAAAGTCGACCGCATGACCGTGGGAGGCACGGGTTGAGCGAGAATCACCTGCTAGAACTCGCCGCCGCGACGGTGAAACAGGCGATCGAGCGAGGCGCCGCCGATGCCGAATGCACCATCGCGGAAGGCAGCGAGTTTTCCGTCAATGTGCGCATGCGCGAGGTCGAGAGCCTGAAACAGGCCGGCTCGCGCGGCGCCGGTTTGCGGATCTTGATCGGCAAACACACGGGCTCCGCTCACACCTCGGATCTGTCACCGGATGGCATCCGCCAGATGGTGGGCGCCGCCATCGAACTGGCGGCTATTACGGGAGACGATCCGCATGCAGGCCTGCCGGGCGATGCCGAGTTCGGGGCAATTCCAGACGACCTGCAACTCTTTTGCGCGGATGTAGAGAGTCTGGAAACACCCTTCAAAATCGAGCAGGCGCGGGCCGCAGAAGCCGCCGCCCTGGCCGTTGACCCTCGCATTAGCAACTCCGAAGGCGGTTCGTTCGCGTCGCACCTGGGCCGGCGCGTGTTTGCCAACTCACGCGGATTCGCCGGAGAATACCGAACCAGTTACTGCTCGCTCTCCGCGACTCCGGTGGCGCGGGATGGCGATTCCATGGAGCGGGATTACTGGATGTCGCTCGCGCGCGGATTCGCCGGCCTGGAACCTGCCGGGCAGATCGGCCGCATCGCCGCGGAGCGAACGCTGCGCCGCCTGGGTGCGCGCAAGGTAAAGACGCAGCGCGTGCCGGTGATCTTTGAGCCGCGCACGGCGCGCACCCTGCTCGGAAATATTTTTGAAGCCGTCCATGGCGATTCCATCTACCGGGATGCTTCGTTCCTCGCTGGAAAACTGGATCAGCCGGTTGCTGCCCGAAGCCTGACTGTCATCGACGACGGCACCATCCCAGGCCTGTTTGGCAGTTCGCCCTTCGACGATGAGGGTGTACCCACTCGCCGGACTCTCGTGATCGAGCGAGGTGTGCTGAAGAGCTATCTGCTCAACACTTACACGGCACGCAAGCTGGGCATGAAGACCACGGGAAATGCGTCACGCGGGCTTTCGGGCAATGCAGGCATCGGACACGGCAATCTGTTCATCGAGCCCGGCGCGCGCACGCCAGCCGAGATCATAGCGTCCATCTCCAATGGACTGTACGTGACCGAACTGATCGGCTCCGGTGTCAACATCGTGACGGGTGATTATTCACGCGGCGCCGCGGGCCTTTGGATCCATAATGGGGAACTGGCGTTTCCGGTCGCCGAAGTCACAATCGCCGGAAATCTGAATAATATGTTGATGGGGATGGAAACCATCGGATCGGATCTCGAGTTTCGCGGCTCCACCGCCGCTCCGACGCTTCTTATCCCGGAGATGACCGTTGGCGGCCGATAGTTCGAACACCAAAACCGAACCAGCCAAACTCTCGATCCCTGTGCCGCTGGTGGTGGGCGCCATCATCGTGGTGCTCGGCCTTGGAGGGTGGGGATTCCTGGGCTATTGGGAGCGCACTCACCCGCCCGCGCCCGCCGTCCTGACCGCGGAAGCCAAGCAGTACGTCCACAGCCTGCAGTTGAGCGACGTGGAAATGAAGGCCACCGAGAGTTACATGAAGCAAAAGGTGGTCGAAATCACCGGGAAAATCGCCAACAATGGTCCTCGCGCCATCAACGTGATCGAAATTAACTGCGTGTTTCGCGACGCCTACGGGCAAGTGGTGCTGCGCGAGCGCGTAGCCGTTGTCGGCCCTCGCACCGGCACACTTGCGCCGGCTGGCACGAAAAGCTTTCGCCTGGCCTTTGACGCCATACCGGATAGCTGGAACCAGAGCCTGCCCGATCTGGTCATTGCCCAAATTATATTTGTTTGACTCGATCTCAACTCATAGAAACCGGAAAGAAGCGGGGCTACGTCCTCTACTCCGACGTCGACGAACTGCTGCCTGACGACTGCGAGGGTGGGCCCGAGCTCGACGATCTCCTCTCAACGCTCGAAAGCGCCGGCGTCGAGATCCTCGTCGCACTTGATATCAAAGTCGGCAAGGCGCCGGACCCAGCCGAGTACACCGATGATGTGATGCAGGTATATTTGCGCGAGATGTGTAAGGTCCCTCAGCTCACTCGCGATAAAGAGATCGAGCTGGCCAAACTGATCCTGTCCGGCAAGCCGGAGGAAGCAGAAGCCGCCAGGGTTCAGCTTGTGGAGGCGAATTTGCGTCTGGTGGTCCCCGTCGCCGAGCGCTACGCGAACGGCCCCGTTCATCTCCTGGAGTTAATTCAGGAAGGCAACAACGGCCTGCTGAAGTCTGCCGAGGCGTTCGATCACACGCGCGGCTACAAGTTCTCAACCTACGCCACGTGGTGGGCGCGCCGGTCCATCATCCGGGCCACCCGTTAAATTTTGGAGCCGCGTGATAATATCGCGGTAGAAGTCTGGTTTGCCCTCCGTACTTCTCTCTCAGCAGAAAGGATCCCCTTATGAACCCCTTTGACCCGAAACCCGCGCCGCAACCAATCGTGGCGCCGCCATCTCCACCGCCATTCCACCCGACGTTTCGTCAGGACGTCATCGGCACCAGCGCCTATGGCGGATCCTGGCAACTGAACCCCTACTACTTCGCAACACCCGAAACGGCCGGCTACATGTCCCAGCGATTTCACTCGGTTGGCTGGATCGAAGTGCCGGTATTTCCTTCCGGAGGCCCCTTCACTATCAACGTGGGCGAAATCCACCTCTTGTTCGCCGGCGGCGTCAGCTACAACTGCGGCCTGCTGGCTGAATATTTCGTCGAGTACCCCGAAGATCAGTTCCCGGGACTTGCCGAAGGCAAGGTCAACGAGGCGGTCGCGAATCTCGAGCAAAAGGCGGCAAACCAACCGGCATAGGGCGCGCCGATTCGCGTGAATACGCGTTCATTCGCGGCCCATTACTTCCCGATGCAGAAGGTCGAGAAGATCCGGTTCAGGATGTCGTCCGCCGTGGTGGCGCCGGTGATGGCGTCGATGGGCGTCAGCGCCGCGTAAAGATCCAGCAGCAGCATCTCGTGCGGAATGTTATCCCGCGCCGCAGCCCGCGCTTTGGCAAGATAGCCGAGGGATTCGCGCAGAAGCTGCTCGTGGCGCAGGCTGGTGATGAAGCCCGTCTCTGGTTCCCAGCGGCGCCGGGCGCCACCGCTTCCAAAATCGCCTCGCGAAGACGTCGATGCCCGCGCCCGTCAGCGCTGAGACAGCCACCGCATCACTCAGCTCCGCTCGAGCTGGCAGGTCGCTTTGTTGCCGGCAATCAAACTGCGGCCCTGCAGCCTAGCCCGCGCGATCAGATCCTGATCTTCCTGCTCCACTGGCGCCGACAGGTCCACCACCACTAGCGCCAGATCGGCGTCGGCCATGGCCTGGTAGCTGCGTTCGATGCCGAGCGTCTCCACCAGTCCCCCGCCTTCACGAATCCCTGCGGTATCGACAAGCTTCACCGGAATGCCGCCAATGGCGGCGGTTTCGGAGACCAAATCGCGCGTCGTGCCAGGAATGTCGGTGACTATGGCGCGATCCTGCTCCAGCAGGCGGTTGAAGAGGCTGCTCTTGCCGACATTGGGCCGGCCGACAATGGCCAGCGTCAGGCCGAAGCGAACGATGTTGCCGTAGGCGAAACTCGCGGCCAGGCGTGGACGCCGTGCTCGACGGGACCGAGACGGCGCAGGATTTCCCCGGCAGGCGCCACGCTTACGTCGTCTTCCGCGAAATCGATTCCCGCTTCCAGCAGGGCGATCAACTCCAGCAACTGCTCCTTGAACGGCGCGATACGTCGCGATACCGAACCTTCCACCTGCTGCGCGGCCATGCGCGCCTGGTAGAGCGTGGTGGCTTCGATCAGATCGCGCACTGCCTCGGCTTGCGGAAGATCGATGCGGCCGTTGATATAGGCGCGCAAAGTGAACTCGCCGGGCTCGGCCAGGCGCGCGCCTTCGGCCACTGCACGCTCCAGGCGTGCCGCAGCACGACCGGCGAGCCGTGGCAAGAGATTTCGATGACGTCCTCAGCGGTGTAGGAACGCGGATGTTCAAAAAATGTGACGACCACTTGGTCGACGGCTGCGCCATGCGGGCCGGGCAGCTGAGCCAAAGCCGCTTTCCACGAATCCCATCTGTGAGGATGAGGGAATTGGAGCATCTTTCCCGCAATCGACACGGCATCGGTTCCGGAAATCCGCACCACACCCAGACCGCCGCGTCCCAGGGGAGTGGAGACAGCAACGATAGTGTCGTGAGGGTTCAAGCTACTGCGAGCCGCTAATGGCCTGCCGCGGCTCAGCAGAGCCCGTCCGATATTGAGCCGTGACCAAAGGGAGCGGTTGCGTCATGCTAACGAACTCACTGCGACAGGCAACGAGTCAGGACCGGCCGCGGCTCTGCGCCCGTGGACGTCCCGCACCACCGCGTCCTTGGGGCCGCCCCCCAGCGTGCTGGTAGGCGGGCGGAGGCGCTTCCGGCAGGCTGGCCATCCCGGCGGGATAAATCACTACCTGGCGAAATCCGCCATGCCCTGTACTTTCGCTGCGTACCGCGCTTTCGTTGCGCAAGGCCAGGTGAATGACGCGGCGCTCCCGGCTGTTCATGGGATTGAACCTGAAAGGAACGCCCGTGCGCTTCACTTTTTCGGCGGCGGCAACGGCGCTCAACCGCAACTCCTCGATGCGAAGAGCGCGATAGTCCTGGGCATCAAACGAAATGCGGGAATGGTCCTCGGAGGGCATGCGCAGCACTTCCATGGTGATGTACTCGAGCGCCAGCAGCAGTTCCGCCTTGTTAGCCAGCACCAGATCCACGTCGGCGCCCGCAAAGCGGATCACCACTTCCGGATTCTCGAAATCCGGGTTAACGGATTCACCTTCGGCGATTTCGAAATCCAGTCTGAATCCCGCCTGCCGCAACAGGGGCCGTAGAAACCGGTCGATGCGGGGACCCACCGAGGTGACGGAATATTTTCTCTCACTCACCGTTTGTTCCTGCCGTTCGGTTTCTTTCCACTCGGCGGCGGCGGCAGCGGCATATCAGCCATGGTTACGGTCTTGTTGAAGAATACTTGCTGCCCGATGCCCACCAAATTGCTAGTCAAATAGTATAACACCAGGCCACTGGGCAAATTATAGAAGATAAAGCCCATTACGAGTGGCATCATGAGCATCATCCGCTGTTGGTTAGGATCGACGGAAGTTGCCGGCGTCATCTTCTGCATGAGGAACTGCGTCGCGATCATGGCGATGGGCAGGATGTGGATGGCCAGATGTTCCGGCGCCGCCAGGTCCGATACCCACAACCAGCGTGCGTGCCGCAGCTCCATCGAGACAGCTAGCACCCTATAAAACGCATAGAAGAACGGAATCTGCACAATCATGGGGAGGCATCCGCCCATGGGATTGGCTCCGTGCTTTTTGTACAGCGCCATCGTCTCTTCGTTCTGCTGCTGCTTGCGCGGATCGCGCATGCTGATTCCCTTGTACTTTTCGTTGATGGCGTCAATCTGCGGCTTCAAAGCCTGCATCTTTTTCATCGACTTCAAGTTGGAGAGTTTCAGCGGAAACAGCAGAGAGTTGATGAAGACCGTCACAATCACGATCGACCAACCGTAGTTGTGCACCCACCTGTCGTAAACGTAATGCAGCGCCAGAAACAGCGGCTTGGCCAGGAACGAGAACCAGCCGAAGTCGATAATGCCGGCGAGCTTCGGATTGACTTTGGTGAGAGTGTCCAGGTCCTTCGGGCCGACGAAGGCCGAGAAGATGTTGCGGCCCGAGCCCCCAATGCCGACGCCGACGTGCGGCTGCTCTTTGGGGTCGGTGGCGGTGGCCACCGTGTCGCTAAATGTAAGGAGCTTAACCGGACCACCTGCGGCAGGAAGAAAGGCCGCCGTGAAGTACGTGTCCTCGATGCCGGCAAACGAGAAGTTCCCTTCGGAAGTGACCGGCCCGTTCTTGGCAGACTTCGCATCGTGCGTCACCAGCTTCGAGGCGTTCAAATCGAAATAGATCGTGTGCTGCGCCGTTGGGAGCACCGATGGGTCGCCGAATCCGCCGCGCCAGGCGATCAAGTGCGGCACGAGCGCGCCCTTCTCGGAGACCTCGGTGGACACCTGCGCAACGTACTGGTTCTTCTGAAAATGAAAGGTTTTTCGCGCGACGACGGTTCCGTCGGAAAACTCGTAGGTGACACCCAACCCATCATCGGCCGGCTCGGCGGCGAACAATGCTGAATTCAGATCCACACCGGGTTTGCGCTGCTCGAAGACCAGCGCGAAGGGAGATCCGGCAGTAGACTCGGCGGTCGTGTTGACCAGTTCGAGCGGCTTGCCGGTCTCGTCGGTGTACCGCTTCAAAATCCACTGCTTGACCACCGCCCCGCGGTTCGAAAACACCACTTTGTAGAGGTCGGTTTCAACCACAAACCGTTCTTCTTTTTGAGCCGCAACCTGCCCCGCGGCGGCCGTGGCCGGCCGCTCTTCGCTCTCAGCCGGCGCGGAAACTGCGGGCGTGGCCGGCTGTGATACTGCTGCCGACGCGGTCTTCTGTGCTACAACGGGGGACTTCGCCGGGGGCGGCGGTGAGACCAGTTTGAAAAAATACGGCGTCGCGAACAGAACTACGCCCATGAGCGCGAACGCGATCAAAAGGCGGATCTCGGTCGACAGTTCTTTTGGCGGACCAGGATTGTTGGGCGCGTCGCTCATGGGACCCGATCCACTCCACCAGGATGAAAGGGATGGCAGCGGCCCAGGCGCTTGATGCCCATCCAAGCTCCTCGCCTGACCCCGTACCTCTCGACGGCTTCGCGCATGTACTCCGAGCACGTGGGAGAGTAGCGGCAAGCGGAAGGTAGCATCGGTGACAAGAGTTTTTTATAGAAACCCAGCAAGGCGATCACAAATTGTTGCAACGGAGAAAGAGCTTCTCGACCTCGCGAGTCAGCTCCGTGAATGGCGAGTCCATCGCTCGTCGACGCGGGTTGAAGACAATTTCCCAATGCGGACTCAACCGATCGAGCCGCAGGCGAACTGCCTCGCGGACACGCCTCTTAATGCGGTTTCGGACCACCGAGCCGCCCAGCCCCCGTGGCGCCGTAAACCCGATTTTGGGGCCTGTGCTGGACTCAGGCACGCGCACGTAGAAAGCAGTGAAGTACGGTCCCGCATAACGGGTACCGTAGTCATACACTCGCCGGAAGTCTTTGGAGCGTAAGATCCGAACACTTTTCGGAAAACCTGCGATTCGATTACCTTTCGGAACTGACGGTGAGCTTCTTGCGTCCCCGAGCGCGCCGGCGAGACAAAACCGCCCGCCCATCAGCGGTTTTCATGCGCGTACGGAAGCCGTGCGTCTTCGCGCGCCGCCGGCGATTGGGTTGAAACGTTCTTTTCGGCATTTTGCTCTAAGGTCTTAGTATAGAGCAGGGTGAGAAGGCGGAGCAATCAGCGGGCGGTTGGTTCCAGTCTGGCTGAGACTGCGGCTGGCTCGCCTGGACAAGGTGGCGTGCCGGATATCCACGCCTGTGTCAACTTGTCCGCCGAAGCGTCTCAGCGTCCAATTGTCGGAGGGGAGGACAGCATGGACAAGAACAAGCAAAGAATAACCATTCCCCCAAGAATCGTTGCGACCCACATACCCGAGACCAACCTTCCACATCGGAACATTGCAATTTGGCTTCCAACACAAACTCGACCTCTATCCCCCTTTAGTTATGGTACGTTTGCGCTATGCGAGTGGATTTCGCTTTCGGTAAGACGGGTCTCATTGCCGATCTGCCGGCAGGTTTCCGACACCGGGTTCTCGAACCTCGCTCGGCTCACCCATTGGCGGATCCCGTGGCCTCGGTTGAGGCGGCCCTAGATACCCCGATTGGCGCGGCGCCGCTCGAACAACTGGCACGCGGCCGGGAAAGCGCTGCAATATCCATATGTGACATCACCCGGCCGGCGCCCAATCGCCTGGTGCTACCGCCGGTATTGGACCGGCTGGAGAAGGCGGGCATTCCTCGAGAGCGGATCACGATTCTGATCGCCACCGGTCTACACCGGCCGGCATCCGAGGCCGAGATCCTCGAAATCTGTGGGGATGCGGTCGCTGGGCGCTATCGCGTGGAGAATCATGACGCTAGGAAGCTCGCGGAGCACCGGCATCTGGGCGCTACGCAATCCGGAACCCCCGTGTACATAGACGAACGTTTCGTGTCGGCAGAGCTACACATGACTCTCGGGTTCGTCGAGCCGCATCTGATGCTGGGCTTTTCCGGTGGGCGTAAGCTGATTGCTCCCGGACTGGCGGCGCAGGAAACCATCAAAGTCCTGCACAGTCCGAGGTTTATGCGCGACACGCGTGCTTCGGAGGGATCAATCGAGGACAATCCGCTGCACCGCGAATTGCTGGAGATCGCCCGCCTGGCTCGCCACGATTTCCTGGTGGACGTGGCGCTCGGACGCGGGGCACCAGGCGCCCGGCCGATCTGCGGCGTGTTTGCGGGTGAGCCCGTGGCAGCACACCGGAGCGGGGTGGAATTCGTTTCCCAAGTCATGCTGGAGACGCTGGATGAGCCGGTGGACGCCGTGATCACGACATCCGGCGGGTATCCTCTGGACCTAACGTTTTACCAGGCCATTAAGGGGATTACCGCGGCGGCGCACATCGTGAAGCCGGGTGGAAAGATTCTGTTACTGGCCGCCTGTCAGGAAGGCGCTGGCGCGGCGGAGTTCAGCCGCATGCTGCGTGTAAGCCCTTCTGGCAAGGAGTTCCTGCACCGGATTCTGAATGCCCCGGTCACCATCGATCAGTGGCAGCTCGAGAAGCTGGCGCTGGTGGCGGAAAAGGCGGAAGTGCTGTTTTATGTGCCGGGCATGCCGCCCGAATTTCACACTTCGCTATGGGGACGCGCGTTCCCGACGGCGGCGGGAGCCGTGGAAGCGCTCACGGCATCGCTCGATCCCGGCGCCGCGATTGCCGTTATCCCCGAGGGGCCGTATGTACTCGCAAAGGTGGGGCAGGCGGAAGCAGTGAATTGCAGGTAGGTCACACAAATTCATGCTCAGTCGACGAAAATTGTTAGCCACTCTGCCCGCGGCGGCTTTGTTGCAGGCACAGAAGAAATCGTCTGGCCCCGGCGCACCCAGCGTCGCCCGCGTCCGCATTGATGCCAGCGAAATCACCGCGCGCGTGAACCCTATGATCTTCGGCCAGTTCATCGAGCACCTGGGGCGTTGCATTTACGGCGGCATCTACGAAGAAGGCTCGCCGCTTTCCGATCAACGCGGGTTCCGCAAAGACGTGCTGTCCGCTGTGAAACGGCTCAATCCTCCGGTCCTGCGCTGGCCGGGCGGTAACTTCGTTTCGTCGTATCACTGGGAAGACGGAGTTGGTCCCAAGGACCAGCGGCCGCGGCGCTTTGACACAGCGTGGTTCGCTGTGGAGCCCAATCGTTTCGGAACCAACGAATGCATCGAGTATTGCCGCGCCATCGGGGCTGAGCCGTACTTCTGCATCAACCTGGGCACCGGGACCATCGAAGAAGCCGCCAACTGGGTGGAATATTGTAACGGCACGAGCGATACCCACTACGCCAATCTGCGGCGGAAACACGGATATCGCGAGCCGCACAACGTGAAGTATTGGGGGCTGGGCAACGAGATTTATGGCACGTGGCAGGCGGGGCACAAGAGCGCCGAGGATTACGCCAAGGTGGCGCTTGAGGCCGCTAAGATGATGAAGTGGATCGACCCTTCCATCCGCCTGGTGGCTTGCGGTGCAGGCGATCCGCAATGGGATCTGACGGTGCTGGAATCGCTCGGTGCGATTGTGGATTACATCTCGGTCCACTTCTATACCGGCAGCGACGACTATTACGAAACGCTGGCCTCCGTGAAGCGCGCCGAGCACCAGCTACAACTCGCCGACAGCGCGATTGAGATCGCCATGTCACGGATTCGCGGCCATGAGCCGAGAAGCGTAGACTTTCCGCTGCCCGAGAAACGAGTCGAGCTGGCTTTCGACGAGTGGAACATCTGGTACCGGCGGCGCGATGGCCGCAACCGCGCCGTCAAGGACAAATTGGAGGAGCCCTACAACCTGCGCGACGCCTTGTGGACGGCCTCAATGCTGCATTTGTTCCAGCGGTGGGGCGACAAGGTGACGATGGCGAATCTGGCGCAGATGGTGAACGTCATCGCGCCCATTCACACCAACTCGCAAGGGATGTATCTCGAGCCCAACTTTTTCCCGCTGGAGTTGTATCGCGCCCACTCAGGCGACCGCGTGGTTCACACGTGGGCAGACGGGCCTGGTTACGATTCGCCGAGCGCGGGACGCACGCCGTATCTCGACATCTGCGCGACGCTGGCATCGGGGCGTCTTACTATTGGCGTGGTCAACCGCCACAAAGACCACTCGCTGGGAGCACAGTTCGAAGTCTCCGGCGTCAACCCCACACGCTCGGGAAAGGTTTTCACCATCAACGGCCCGTCACCCGATGCTGTGAACTCGATTGAGCAGCCCAGTGTGGTGGCCACCACTACGCGCGATTCGAGCGATTTCGGCCCGCAGTTCAGCTTCGAGTTTCCCGCGCACTCAGTGACGATGCTGGAAATGGCGCTGTAGCGCAGGGCCAATGCCCGGTTTTGGCGGGCGACCTGCGGCTTTTTGTTCTTATGAATGAAAGGCCGCAGGTCTACGGCAGCCGCTTATTTCCCTGCTGCGAATCTCTTGCCGATTTCCGCCCAGTTCGCTACATTCCACCACGCACCAAGGTAATCCGGGCGGCGGTTTTGGTATTTCAGGTAGTAGGCGTGCTCCCACACATCGATACCCATGATTGGGAATTTGCCTTCCATGACCGGGCTGTCCTGGTTGGCGGTCGAGTAGACGTCGAGCTTTCCGGAGCCGTCCTTCACCAGCCAGGCCCAGCCGGAACCGAAACGGGTGGTTGCGGCGGCGTTGAGTTTTTCCTTGAACTGATCGAATCCGCCGAATGTACTCTTGATCGCGTCCGCCAGCGCGCCCGTAGGCGGACCGCCGGCCTTCGGACCCATGATGGTCCAAAACATGGAGTGGTTGATGTGGCCGCCACCATTGTTACGCACGGCCGTTTTGATGTTTTCCGGCACGATGGCGCAGTTGTTGGCGAGTAACTCCTCAATGGTCTTGTTGGCCAGGTTCGGCGCTGACTCAAGCGCTTTGTTGAGATTCGTCACATAGGCCCCGTGGTGCTTGTCGTGATGGATCTCCATCGTCATCTTGTCGATATGAGGCTCCAGAGCGTCGGCAGCGTACGGTAGGGGTGGCACTGAAAATGGCATATAGCCTCCTTTAATAGATTCAGGTTCGCGGCGCTACCCGTGTGCGCCGCCGGCACGCTCAAAAGCGTCGGCCAGGCGGAACATCCGGGTCTCGTCAAAATGTTTGGTCAGGATTTGCATCCCGACCGGTAGTCCTTCCGCGGTGGTCCCACAGGGCACACTCATGCACGGAATGCCCGCCAGGTCGCCGGTGATGGTGTAGATGTCAGACAGGTACATGGCCATGGGATCATCGATCTTCTCGCCGATCTTGAAAGCCGGAAAGGGCGAGACCGGCGCCACGATGGCGTCCACCTCGGAAAATGCCTTCGTAAAATCCTGGGCGATCAGCGCGCGCACTTTCTGAGCTTTCAAGTAATACGCATCATAATAACCCGAGCTGAGCACATAAGTGCCCAGCATGATGCGTCGCTTACATTCGGCTCCGAAACCCTCGCCGCGTGTGTTTCGATACATGTCGCTGAGCGTGCCGGAAAGACTCGAGCGGAACGTGTAGCGGACGCCATCGTAGCGCGCCAGATTGGAGCTGGCTTCAGCGGTGGCAATCACGTAATAACAATCAATCGCGTAGTCGGTAGCCGGCAGGCTGATCTCCCGGACTCGGCAACCTAGCTTTTTCAGTGTTTCCACGGCGCTCGAAATGAGGCCGCCAGTTTCGCTCGTCAAATCCTTTAGATACTCGCGAGGCAAGCCAAGCTTCAAGCCTTTTACGTCGCCGTCGAGGTGTGCGAGATAGTCCGGAACAGGGGCTTCAGCGCAAGTGGAGTCGAGAGGATCGCGGCCGGCGATCACGCGCAACAAGAGCGCGGCATCGCGCACGCTTCGTCCTAACGGGCCGATATGGTCGAGCGAACTGGCGAACGCCGTCAGGCCATAACGTGAAACGCGTCCATAGGTTGGCGTTACGCCCACCACGCCACAGAACGATGCCGGCTGGCGAATCGAGCCACCGGTATCCGATCCAAGCGCGACAACGGCGGTGCCTTGCGCTGCGGCCGCCGCCGAGCCGCCGCTCGACCCCCCGGGCACGCGGTCGAGAGCGTGCGGATTGCGCACCGGGCCAAAGGCGGAATTCTCATTCGACGAGCCCATGGCGAACTCGTCGCAATTGGTCTTGCCCAGAATAACGCCGCCGGCCGCCTCGAGGCGCTGGATCGCCGTGGCGTCATAAGGCGGGATGAAGTTGGCCAGCAGTTTCGAGCCGCAGGTGGTGCGCAAGCCCTTGGTGACGATCACGTCCTTCACCGCGACGGGCACACCCGCAAGCGGTCCCGGATCCTCGCCGCGTGCGAGCCGTTCATCCACGCGCCGTGCCGTTTCGAGCGCGCGATCTTCGGAGAAAGTGAGGTACGCGTTGGTTTTGGGATTCTCTTCACGCGCAAACTTGAGCGCGGCGGTTGCCAGCTCGACACCGCTGAATTGGCGCGCGCGCAAGCCGTCCTGAACTTGATCGATGGTCAGCGAACGAATATCCATCGGAATTGTCAGCGCTTGATCACTTCGGGCACTTTGAAATAACCGGATCCCGATAGCGGCGCGTTGGCCAACGCCAGCTTGCTGCCCAAGCCCGGCCGCTCGCGATCGGGCCGCAGCGTTGCGGTCTCATCGGCTTCGTACAACACTTGCGCCATGGGCTCGACGTTAGAGGTATCGATCTCCTTGAGCCGGTCCACGTGAACAAGAATCTCGTCCAGATCCGCCTGGAATTTCCGCACTTCTTCTTCGCTAAGTTTCAGGTTGGCCAGATCGGCCACGTAGCGAACTTCCTCTGCCGTGATCTTCAAGCCAGTTCCCTCTTGCGTGCAGCCTTATAGAGATTGCGGAGAACCGGATCGGCGATGGCATCGGCTTCATCGGCCAGCGCCGTAGCATGCTGAGCACGCATTGGACCGATCCGCCGGGGCGCTACGCGGAATTCAATATCCTCCACGATCCCGGCGCCGATGCACTCTTCGATCTTGCCACCGATCTGGCGGCGCAGCACGAACAGCTGCCGCTGCCAGATTGCATCCTCCACTTCGACGATCAAATGCGAGCGCACCATCTTTACCGCGCGGGAATGCGCGGCGATCTTCTTGCCCACCGCATTCGCCCACACAGCGCACACCATAGCTTCCTGAGTGACGGTTCCTTCGGGAAGGTTCAATTTCCTAAGAACCTTGCTGGCGCGTTCCATGTTGGCCGGAATGAGTCATTCTAACATGGGGCGTATGCTAGACTGGTCGGCAAATTTCGCCTGGAGATGCGTACGTGCGCATTCGTAATTTACTACACGCCGGCTGCCTGCTAACTGTTGTTGTCTCCGTGGCCGCCGATGAGCATGTGGATCGCGCATATCGCGAGCAGATTCGGAAATGGCGCGCGGGTTATGAGGACAGCCTTAAGGCCGATAACGGCTGGCTGACGCTCGCCGGCTTGTTCTGGCTCAAGGAAGGCGAAAACCGCTTCGGCGCCGGTCCTGGAAATGATTTCATCCTGCCCGAAGGCTCCGCGCCGGAAGCCGCTGGCACTTTTGTCTTTCATGATGGCAAGACACGGCTCCGGTTGAAGGCAGGCGTGCAAGCATTTCTGAACGGAGCCCCGGTTCTCACTGAGACGGCGCTGAAACCTGATTCATCCGGCCAACCCGATCGCATCACGCTAGGCCACTTGAGGATGATCGTGATTCAACGCGGCAGCCGGTACGGAATCCGGCTGTGGGACAACCAGAGCGCAGTGCGTCGCGATTTCAAAGGAACCCGCTGGTTCCCGCCGAAGGAATCGTATCGCATCACTGCGAAATTCGTTTCATATCCTGAACCCAAAATGATCCCGATTCTCAATATCCTCGGCGACACGGAGCAGAATCCCAGCCCGGGTTACGCTACGTTTGAAGTGGACGGCAAGGAGTGCCGCCTCGAGCCAGTGCTCGAAGGCGATCACCTGTTTTTTATCTTCAAAGATGCCACCAGCGGCAAACAGACTTATCCCGCCGGGCGATTCCTTTACACTGGTATGCCGAAAGACGGAAACGTAATTCTCGATTTCAACCAAGCGGAAAACCCGCCGTGCGCGTTCACAGCTTTCGCCACTTGCCCCTTGCCTCCCCGGCAGAATCATCTTCCGGTGGCCATTGAGGCAGGTGAACTCAATCACGAGCATCCAACGAAGTAATGCTGATCCTGGCTTCGCAGTCGCCCCGCCGCAGCGAGATTCTCCGGCAGGCGGGCATTGCGTTTGTTGTGAAACCGGCCAATGTAGATGAGAGTTTGCATCCCGGCGAACCGGTGGAAAGCTACGTCCGGCGCGTGGCGGAGCAGAAAGCGATTGCGGTTGAAGCCGCCGCCGGCGATGTGGTGCTGGCCGCCGACACGGTGGTAGTGATCGGCAGAGAGATTCTGGGCAAACCGCGCGATCGAGCTGACGCTGTACGCATGCTGATGCAACTCGCAGGCCGCGAGCATGAAGTCATCACCGGCATCTGTCTGCGGCGGGACGCGAAGCTGCTGCATGACCGCGCCGTGACCCGCGTATGGTTCACGCCACTCACGCACGAAGAAATCGAGCAGTATGTCGCAAGCGGCGAGCCCATGGATAAAGCCGGCGCCTACGCGATTCAAGGCCTCGCCTCGAAGTTCATTGAGCGGATCGACGGCTCCTACACCAACGTGGTTGGCCTGCCGATCGAGCTGGTGAGCAAACATCTGCCGGAGTTCGCCCGCCAGCTGTGACACAATGGCCACGAGAGACCCCGTGGCGACCCAGACTCATCCGGCCAAGTCTACCGGACTCCTGCGCCAGCTCGGCTTCGTCAGCGCTACCGCGCTGGTGGTTTCAAACATGGTGGGGACCGGCATCTTCGCCACCACTGGTTTCATGGCAGGTGACCTGGGCAGCGCTCGGCTCATCCTGCTGGCCTGGTTCGCAGGCGCGCTGTTCGCACTGTGCGGCGCGCTGAGCTATTCCGAACTCGGCATAAATTTCCCCAGTTCCGGCGGCGAGTATGTTTACCTCACTCGAGCGTACGGACCGACATGGGGATTCATGACAGGCTGGGTCTCGTTTTTCGCCGGATTTTCCGCGCCCATCGCCGCGGCGGCGCTCGCATTCGCCGACTATGTCGGATACTTCTTCCCCGCGTTTAAGCAGGCAAACGCGCAGTTCACCATTGGCTCGGGAGCATTTTCGTTTACCTTCGGAGGCGCCCAATTCCTGGCATCTGCTTTGATCGTGGCGTTCACCGTCTTGAACTGCTTTGGTGTGGGACGCACCGCCCGGGTGCAAAACGTCCTCACGGCAACGAAGCTGATTGTCATCGCCTCTTTCATCCTTTTCGGATTCGCAGCGGGCACAGGTAGTTGGGACCATTTCTCGCAATCGGCCGTGCGCACTTCAACGGTCTCAATTCCCGTGCAGTTTATGATCAGCCTTCTCTGGGTGATGGTTGGATACAGCGGATGGAACGCAGCGACATATGTCGCCGAAGAGCTGAAGAGGCCCGAGCGCACGCTGCCTCTTGCGCTGGCCACCGGGACAGCTCTTGTTACAGCCTTATATCTGGGGCTGAACCTGATCTTCATCTATTCGACGCCGCTGGAACAGATGAAAGGCGTACTCGCCATCGGATCGCTGGCAGCGTCAAACTTGTTCGGCACGCAGATCGCGGGCACCTTCGCGGCGCTGATGGCGGTGTCCATTACGTCCACGGTGAATGCCATGGTGACAATCGGCCCGCGCGTCTACTACGCCATGGCAAAGAATCGCGCATTCTTCAGCGCTGCGGGCGTGGTACACCCCAAGTGGCATACCCCGGTCGCCGCCATCGTCGCGCAGGGCATCTGCTCCGTCCTCATGACGCTGACCCCATTTCCCCAACTGGTGATTTACATCGGTTTCAGCCTGACGTTTTTCACGGTGATGTCGGTAGCCAGCCTGTTTGTTTTTCGCCGCAAACCGCACTGGCAGAAGATGCGCCCCGTGAGCTTCGCTTTTCCGCTGATCCCCGGAGCTTATATCCTGGTGGGTGCGGCCATGATCGTATACGGAATCATCTGGCAGCCGAAAGCCTCGTTAACAGCCCTGGCCACGATCGCGGTGGGAGCGGCGGTGTATCACTTTGGAATCAGAAGTAAGGAGTCAGGAGTCAGAAGTCAGAAGTCAGAATGAAGATCGGCCGACCGGCCGCCAGAACGTTTCGGGACCTGATCGTTTGGCAAAAGGCGCATGAATATGCGCTGGCCACCTATGCTTTTACAGCGACGTTTCCGCGAACTGAGACCTACGGTTTATCGAGCCAAATGCGTCGAGCCGCAGTATCAATCCCTGCAAATATTGCCGAAGGATTTCGCAAACGCGGGAGGGCAGATAAAGCACGATTCATGAACATGGCTGAAGGATCGATCGAGGAAAGCCGTTATTACTTGATCCTCGCTCAAGATCTAGGTTACGGTCCAACCGACGTGCTCATGAATTCACTTGAGGAGGTAAGCCGCCTGATCAACGCCTACGCCAGAGCCATTCTGACTCCTGACTTCTGACTCCTGTCTACTGATTTCCCGCCCGAAACTCCTCATCAATAGGTTTGCGTCCGGCGAATCCTTCGTGCGTGCCGTGCCAGAAGCTGATGCCCGATTCGCCGAGCTTCCAGCACAGGTACACTTCTTCGCCGCGATAGAGCGTGGTGAAGTCTATCAGGCCGACGTCCAGATCCTTGATGACACACCCGAACTCCTGGATCTGCTCGATTGCCGCCTTCAGGCCCTCTGCGCTGCGGTCGCGCTGCTGCTTGTGCCGTTGAATCTCCTCGCGATCGATCAACACGCCGCCCATCATTGTGACACGCCTACCGATCGACTGAAGTTCTCCTTCGGCGAGTTCATATTCGGCTTTTAGCGAGATGGCTTGACGCAGGCTAACTTCAATCTCGGGCAGAAGGCTTTCGGCCTCCTCGAGAGTGAAGCGTCTCGCCATCGTGGGAGGGATGTTAAACGCCCGATACCTGAATGGACATCGAGCGGCTGCGCGGGCCGTCGAATTCAGCCAGAATGATGCTCTGCCACGTGCCCAGGAGCACAGTCGAGTTGCGCACTTGTAAGCAGAGGCTTTGCCCCATCAGCATCCCACGCAAATGCGAGTCGGCGTTCTTGCGCTCGCAATCCGAGAACTGGGGGTCGTTATGACGCCACCCATTCTCGCGGACCACAAGCTGGTCCAGAAACGACTTCACATCCTGCAGCAGGGCATCCTGCCATTCGTTAATGAAAACGGCCGTTGTCGTGTGAAGGGATTGCAGGTGAACCAGCCCATCGCGGACACCACTTTTGCGCACGATGTCGTTGATCCGGTCGGTAATATTGATCAACTGCATCCGTTCGCTGGTGATCCAGTCCACGACGCGATTGAACATCTTGAACCCGCCCGGCGCCGCTGGCTCAGACTCATCCTTCGAGATCATTTCAACCGCGGCTTCTGCTCGTCGTATACTCATCTCCAACTCCTCTATCATGAGATCCAATTTTTCCAAGTCCGGTTCCAGGAAAATGTAACGCAATGGAAATAATTAGAATTATACCAACCCGGCAAGTACTTGATCGAGTCAACCGCTTTGCAATGCTCTTATTATGCGCCACGCCCGCGTTTCCATGGGGATGCGAAGGGCATCGCACGGTGGCGCTGGTGGCTCTCGAACAGCTCAGCCCGCACGCACGCGCCATGGCGTCAAACCTATTACAGGGCGATCCCTCCGGCTCGCTCCGCCCTTATTGCGGTCAAACCGACCTGCCGCCATTCGCGGCCATGTCCACCTGGGGAGATGATATCCGCGAAAAAAGGAAGGAGACGGCCCCCTGGCACTTTATTGACGTTCCGCTCGGGGCTACGCGCGAACGCATGAACGATGCGTGCCCCGTCGCGACAGGCTGCGTGACCAGCGCGATCCGTGGCCAGTTGGACGTGCTGCGGTCCGGATCATCCAGCAACGCCCAAAAATCCGAGGCGCTCATGTTTGTGATTCACTTTGTGGGCGACCTTCACCAGCCGTTGCATGCGGTGACCAATAACGATCGTGGAGGGAACTGCGTGCCGGTGTCATTTTTCACCCAGGAGCCGAAGGAATCGGCCACCGGAGAAAATTTCCGGCCGAACCTTCATGGGGTTTGGGACACCGATCTGTTGGAGCGCGTAGACAAAGAACATGATGCCGCCAGATTTGCGAACGAAATTTCCAGCGAGTTCAAAACCGACATGAGTTCGTGGAAACAACAAGCCATCAACCTGGATGACTGGGCTTGGGAAAGCCACGAGCTGGCGGAAAGCATGGTATACGGCGATCTCCCTGAAAAAATCCCCGTGGAAACGCCGGCGGCGATCGAAAGCTGCGCAGACGACAACCACGTGTCCAAGCGCCTCTACCAGTTGCATGAAAAGATCGATGAGCGCTACCTGACCGACGCGTCACCCGTCATCCGCCAGCAGCTGGCTCGAGCGGGCACGCGCCTGGCCATGCTGTTGAACCAGATCTGGCCGTAAACCATTTACCAGAACGCGCCCGCATTCTTGCGAACGCGATCTCCATGCGCGCGGAGGCTCTCACGCGCGGGTTCGCCGGGCGCATGCCAGTCGTCGAGCAATGCCAGATTCTCCTCGAGTTCGTCTCGATTCCCTGGAGCGGCCAGCGCAACTGCGACCGCCGGATGCGCCAGGCAGAAGCGGTACCACTCCACGGCCGAGGGCGGCGTAAAATCCGGCGGATCGTCCGGCGTTCGGTCGAGCAGCGCCTTCCAGCGCAGTCCCGTGAACGTCACGACCGGAATCCGGGTGACCGGGAAGACATCGCGTTCAGCGCCTCGATGCGCGGCATTGTAGCGGATCATGAGCAGATCCAGCTTCTTGGATTGCGCCCATTCGGCTGCGAGCGCCCGCTGATGGCTGGTAAGGCCGACCATCTTCAAGCGCCCGCGCCGCTTCTGCTCATCCAGGTATTCCCACGCTCCGCCTGGCGCAATGAGTTCGTCCCACTCGGCTTGCGATTCCACGTAATACAGAGTCAGCACGTCGATGAAATCGGTCTTCAGTTCGTCGAGCGTGGAAGCAAATTCCTGCTCGGCCTCTCGCGCCGACCGCGACTGGAACTGCGCCGCCACCACAACCTGCCGACGTGCGCTGCCCATCCTCGCGACGGCGCGACTCAGGCCATCCGGATGCCCGCACCAGTTCAGATAGTTGACGCCACGTTCGACGGCTCGTTCCACATCCTCGGATTTCAGATGCGTGTTGCCGCGCGTAGCGAGGCCCAGCCGGCAAACTTCCGGCATGCCCGGAGCCAGCACGACCGTTCGCTGCATTAGTTCGAAGGGGGCGTTTCGCTCAACCGCTGGCGGTAAGCGTCTCGCGCCGCGGCGTACACACGCTCGGCTTCGCCCTGCTCAGGGAGGCGAATGTGCGGGCTCTTTTGCGACCAGCATTGGTCCACCGCTTTGAGGCACCACTCGGCGCTCTTCCGCGACGCGCGGATCGGCTTTCCATCCACTAGAACGAAAATCGGATTGGTGTGCGAGGAAGGCAGAATGCGAAGCGCCACCCAACTGCTGCGGTCGATCTTGTAGTCGAACGTCACAGGCCTCTCAGTCGCCATCGGCTTCGATTTCCTGACGCGCAACCGGCTCGCCGTTCACCACCAGTTCCAGCGGGACTTTGCGGGAGCCGCCGATGCGCGCCCGCTCGAGATTCCAGTAGGGCTTTTCGTCGTAAGGAAGCTTGCGAACGCTCTCATCCGGCGTCTCATCCAGCAGTGCCGCGACGTTCGCCGTAACGTGCACCGTCGACGGGGCGGTCAGCGCCACCTCACTCGCGCCCGCGCCCATCTCGGTTCCGTTTACGCGGAAATCCAGCAGGTGGCTCTTGCCGTCGGAAACATAATTGCGGCCTTCGCGGATTCCATCGGCCCAGTCGCGGTAATCGTGCTTCTCGCGCTGCCGGACGTAGCTGCGGCCCAGCCCCACGCGCTCGCCATAAATGCACGGGAAATCGGTCTCGCCGCTGATGCGCGTGCGATAGCCGACGTTCAGTGTGTGATACCAGATGTTCAGCTCCCAGGCGTAAGGCGTGTCCACGGTCGAGATGAAATCCACCAGGTTCTGCGTGACGCCCACGATGTACTCGTTGGCGCCGATGCCGTCGAAGGGCGGAATTTCATCGGTGGGCAGCTTCTCTTGTTTCAGGGCCAGGCCCCAGCCGGAGTGCGCGAAGCCGGCCACCGCGTTCTGCTTCTTGGCCCAGCGAAAAATCGGAATTCCCCAGCTCGGCCAGTCTTCGATGCGCTTGGTCCCAGGGTAATCCTGTTCCGTGAGTCCCAGCAGCACGATATGGCCGGTGTGGCTCGACGGAAATCCAGAAACCTCTACGTCGTAGCGCATCAGGTTTTCTTTGGTCGAGAGCGAATTGTCCTTGCCTTCGAAGAACGTCTTCTGGAAATACCAGCCCGGACCCCAGCTCAGCACACTGCCTACTTTCAAGTCCTCGCCCAGGATGTAGCGCATCATATCCGCCGGATATACGCCCTCGGTGGGCTTCTCGTAATGCGCGCAGCCCGCAGCGTGGATGTGATGATCGCCCGAATACCAGCCTGCCTTCGCTGGATCGATCCAGCGTTCCAGGCGGAAGGCAAGCTCCATGGGTTGGTCGCCCACGTGAATGCGCTGGGCTTTTTTTCGATACTCCGGCCCGCGCGTGTATTCCACGGTGTAGTCGCCAGGCGGCAACGACAGTGAGTCCTTGTCCGCGCGATAAACCTGCGGCTGAAAGGCAAGATCGGGCGCCAGGCGCTTGGCCTGCGACGGATATACGCGCTGCTCGCCGTCGCGCACCAGAAATGACGCAGTGGTCGGACGGTCGTCAGAATCGAAGACGCGCAGCGTGACTTTCGTCGCGGCCTTGGCCGTGAACAGAAGATCTACCTCGCTGCGGAATCCCAGGTCCTGCGTTCCCTGCCCGACGTTGAATTCCAGGCGCGCCTCACGCTTCCCGGCATCGCGCGAGTAGAGTTGCAGGATGCGGTACTCCACTTCCAGGCCCGACAGCCGCGGGCGCAAGGGTTGCTTGTCGAACATGCGGATGTCGAGCCAGCGCCGCGAGACTTTCCAATCCTCGCTGCCCGCCAGCATGCCCGCATTCGGACTGTCCGCGGCCAGCACCGGCGTGATCCCGGCCTGGTTTATCACTTTCACCAGAAACGTGCGCCATCCTTGTTCAACCAGCTCAGCCTTTGCCGGTCCTTCCTGCACTTTCACGCGGCTCTCCGGATTGATCTCGACGCCGACGAGGCAGTGCCGGTCCAGGATCTTCTGAATTTCCGCCGGGCCGGTGCTGAGCTGCTTCAATTGCGTAGTTTCCTCGGCGGGCAGCGGCTCACCCAGAAACTGTAGCGCTTCGATCAGCCGGGATACCTGCGCGGCCAGCGGCTGACTGTCCACGTTCGTGACTACCGGCAACTGCTGCGCCGCAGCCACGCCAACAAAAACGAACAACGCAACGGTACGCATGCAGGAATTGTAACTCCGAGGGGACCGGTTCCACTGACCGCCGTATCCCCGCTCTCAAGGAGCACTGAGATATCATCACCCTTGCGTACAAGAGGTGCCGTATGAATCGGAGAGCCTTGCTGGCTGCTGCCGCGTTGCTCATCTCCACAACGTGCCTTGCGGCCGAGCGCCCGCGCATCGTCTTTAGCCGCCTCGCTCCCACCCATATCGGCTTGTTTGTCGCCGACGCCAATGGGAAGAATGAACGTCCTTTGCTACCGGCTGCTAGTCTTGATTACAACGCGTCGTTTTCGGCGGATGGCAAGTGGGTGATCTTCACGTCCGAGCGCGCCGGCTCTGCAGACATCTACCGCGTGCACCCCGATGGCACGGGAATAGAGCGCCTCACTGAAGGACCAAGCTACGACGATCAGGCGGCTCTTTCGCCCGACGGCCGCACCCTGGCGTTTGTCTCGACACGCGGCGGCGGCACTGCGAATATCTGGCTACTCGATCTTGTCGGCCACGAGTACACGAATCTTACAAAGAACGCGAGCGGCAATTTCCGTCCGAGCTGGTCACCGGACGGCAAGTGGGTCGCTTTCAGTTCCGGCCGCGACACCAAGCCCGGCCGGGCCACGCCCTCGTGGGAACTGCTGCAATCGACGGCCATCTACATTGTCAAACCGGACGGCAGCGGGCTTCGCCGTTTGACCGAGCTCGGGGGATACGCCGGCAGCCCGCAATGGTCTCGCGATGGGCGGCGCATCGTTTACTACCAAACGACTCCACGCGACGTTTACCCCACCAGATTTACGGAGAAAGGGACCTCACAGATCGTTTCGATCGATGTTGAGACGGGAGCCGTCGAGTACCACACGAAAGGTCTAGGCGTAAAAGTATCGCCGCGGTTTGTCGAAGGCCACGACATCGCCTACGTCGTGAACTTCGGCGATAAACAGGGGCTGCGGTTCACGAGCGGGCAAAACGGAGCCTCGGGAGCTCTGCGTTACCCCTCCTGGTCGCCAGACGGCACGACCATGGTCTATCACAAGAGCTTCAAAACCGATCTCGCCTTGGCGCCCGCGTTTGGACTTGATCCGGCGTTCGAGCTGGTCTCGACCAAAGGCGAAATGCTCGCGTATTCGCCGAACGGCGAGCAACTGGCTTTGACTCCCGGTTCCGATCGCAACCTCGTGATCATGAATGGCGACGGGTCGAACGTCCATACGGTTTTTGAGTCCGGTAAGAAGGTGATTGCGTTCCCGGCTTGGTCGCCGGACGGCAAGTCCATTGTGTTTGGCATCGGCGGCTTTTTCGAACGGCCGGTTGTGCCGGGACAACTGGTGTTGATCAAGCCGGACGGTTCGGGTCAGCGGATGCTCACTGAGGGGAAAGCCAGCAGCGGGTTTGCGAGCTGGTCGCCGGACGGCAAACGGATCATCTACCGGGTGATGGGAGAGGGGCAGCAAGGGCTCCGCGTCATGACTCTCGACGACGGAAAAATCACGACGCTCACCAACGAGTACGATACGTTTCCGATGTGGTCGCCGCGCGGCGATCGCATCGCGTTCTGCAGTTTCCGCGATGGCGATTACGAGATCTACACCATGCGCTTGGATGGTTCCGAGGTGCGCAAGTTGACGAACAGCCACGGCAACGATGCCCATCCCATCTGGTCGCCGGACGGAAACTGGATCGTTTTCAGCAGCTCCCGCAAAGGCTTCAAGGATGAGGCCATGCTCGATGAGTGGGGACCGCAGCCGTACGGTGACCTGTACGTCATGCGGCCGGACGGCAGCGATGTGCGGCAGTTGACCGACAACCAGTTCGAAGAGGCCACGCCCGCCTGGCGGCCGTAAGGCGCACTTCTGAATCCGCGGCCGCATCCGTCGCATCACTAAAGTATGTCCGGCTCCCTGGAATTTCTGTCTCTAAGCAGTCCGTCCCCTGAAGCAGCCCCGTACACTACCGAACTCCCCAGTGACGACGAGCTTCTCGATTCGTACTCCCGCGCCGTGATCGGCGCCGCCGAAAGAGTCAGTCCCTCGGTCGTGAATATCGAAACGCATCTCCACTTCCGCGGCCGCGAATCGGGCGGCTCGGGCTCGGGTTTCCTCTTCACGCCGGACGGCTTCATTCTCACCAACAGCCACGTCGTGCATGGCGCCGTTCGAGTTGATGTGACGCTGGCGGACGGTCGCCGCTGCGGTGCCTCTCTCGTCGGTGACGACCCCGACACGGACCTCGCGGTGATCCGCGTCGACGCGCCGAATCTTGTGCCCGCCGTTCTGGGCGATTCGCAGCAGATCCGGCCCGGACAACTGGTCATCGCCATCGGCAATCCGCTCGGATTCCAGTGCACGGTGACCTCGGGAGTAGTCAGCGCCCTGGGCCGCTCGCTGCGCGCGCAATCCGGCCGCCTGATCGACAACGTGATCCAGACCGACGCAGCGCTCAATCCGGGAAACTCGGGAGGGCCGCTAGTGACGTCGCGAGGCGAAGTGATCGGCGTCAACACTGCTGTGATTCGCGGCGCGCAGGGCATCTGCTTCGCCACCGCCATCAACACCGCCAAATTCGTAGCCGCCAGGCTCATCCGGGACGGCTTCATTCGCCGTGGCCACATCGGCATCGCGGCCCAGGATGTTCCGCTCCAGCGCCGCGTGGTGCGCTTCCACAACCTGCCCGTCGAGAGCGGACTGCGCGTCGAGGAAGTGCAGCCATCCAGCCCCGCCGCCGCGGCCGGCCTGCTTCGCGGCGACATCATCGTCGAATTCGCCGGCCACGCGGTCGCGGGCATCGACCATTTGCACCGTTGGCTGGCCGAGACCGAACCGGACACGCGATCGACAGTCGTGATACTGCGCGGAGCCGAGAAATTAACGCTGGAAGTGATACCCAGGGTGGAGTAGGGGCGCGCTTTCCGGCTTGTCACGAGCGCTACCTTCATGCACACTGATTGCATGCCGGCACCGAAGACAAAGAAGTCGAACGGATCTCCCGAAGCTCAGCTTGACACCTTCATCGACAAGTACACACCGGAGATCGCCAGATTGGCGCGTGCGTGCCTGGCGAAAATGCGCGCCCGGCTGCCCGGCGCGACGCAGCTCGTTTATGACAACTACAACTTTCTCGCCATCGGGTTTGGCCCGTCAGAGAAAACTTCGCACGCGATTTTCTCCATCGCGTTGGCCCCGAGGTGGGTGGACCTGTTTTTCCTGCAAGCCGCGGGGAAATTGCCCGACCCGCACAAACTACTGAAGGGCAGCGGCAGGATGGCGCGTCACATTGTGATCCAATCTGCGTCCGAGCTGGATCAACCCGCGGTCCAAGAGCTCATCGCAGAAGCGCTCAAGCGCGCCATCGCGCCCATCGATCCGGCTGCACCAGGCCCGCTTATCATCCGGTCCATTTCCACGAAACAACGTCCGCGCCGGCCCGTGGATCATTAACCGGCTTCAAACCTCTCGGCTATCTCGAGGAACTTCGTTACGGTATTCCAATTCCTGCTGGTCCCGGAAGTTTTGAGCGTCCTCTCGATGATGGGCCACGTCAGTTTCGGGCGGGCCATGCCGTTGGGGTAGTAAATGTAGAGCTCGCGGCCCTCGATCCGTACTTCCTCCGGTTCGGCCTTGATGGCGAGGAGCTTTTCGCGAGCTTCCTGGCCGGGGTCGCCGGCGAGAAAGGTGACCGCGAGTCTTTTCGGATCGATACCACGACGCGTCGCGAATGGGTTTCTCGCGATAACGTCTCTCAGGTCAGCCGGAGTGCGAAGAATGACGTCGGAGCGAAAGCCGAAGGTCTTCTCAATTCCGTTCTCGATCCGCTTGCATAGCCGAACCAGGTCCCGCCCGTCAGTCCGGAAAATGACGTTGCCGCTCTGCACATACGTTTCTGCATCGCGCAGTCCGAGCGATCCACAGAGCGTGCACAGGGCGTCCATCTTGACCATCTTGTGGCCTCCGACATTCACGCCGCGCAGCATCGAGATGATGACAGCCATACCAAAGTTCAGAATAGCCTAACGTAGAGACGGAGAAAACGCGGCGGGAAACGCGATTGTTCCGTGTTCCGTTTCTCATAATCAACCCGCTCGCTCGCTTATTTTACATCTACTTTTCGCCCCGGCCCCACGAATCCTATCGAGTGCTTCGCCGGCCGTGCTGGCACCTTGAGTTCCTCGATTTCTTCGATGAGGTCAGCGAGTATTGAGCCGTGTTCCTTTTGCGCCGCTTCCAGCTTTTCCATGCGCTCCGCGAGGTCTTTATGGCTGGCGAGAACCTGCCGGAGCCGGACGAACGTGCGCATAATGGCGATGTTGACAGCAATCGCGCGTTTGCTTTTGAGGACCGCAGAGAGCATGGCGACGCCCTGTTCAGTGAATGCGTAGGGTAGAGATCCGCCGAAACTCCGTTTGGAAGGTATCACATTTTGTGATACCAAGGTTTCCGCCTCGTCCTTCGAAAGTTGAAAAACAAAATCCGCAGGGAACCGCGCTTGATTGCGCTTCACCTGCTGCCGGAGAGCAGTTGGCTTGACTTGGTACAGGGCCGCCAAGTCGCGATCGACCATCACCTTGTGGCCGCGGATGAGGTAAATTCGCCGTTCGATCACCTCAACAGGAACGATGGCACGATGGGCCTTGTCGGACATAGGATTTCCTTTTTTGCGAAGGCCGCTCAATAAATCGTTTTCGGCTTCGCTTGCGCTGCTCCTCGTCCCAGCCCCTCAAGATACATGCGCGCGCCGGCGGCCATGAAGCCCATGTCGGTCGGGGCTTGGAAAAGTCCGAAACCTTGTGCGGTAAGTTTGAGTGCTTGTTCGGGAGTCGCTGCGGGCCGCCCGACTACCTTGCCGTGCTTCTTGGCGGCTGCGACCACTTTGCCGATCGCCTCATGCAGGCGCGGATCGTCCTGGTTGCCGCGCAGTCCCAGCGAATATGAGAGATCGCTCGTGCCGATGAACAGCACGTCGATCCCGGGCGTGGCCGCAATCGCCTCCACGTTTTCGACAGCGCGCGCCTCCTCAATGATGACGATGACTACGACGTTGTTGTCTGCCGAATCGGGGTAGCCGTCCGAGCCGCCTGGCCAGGTGAACCGCGCGAGCACCGGGCCGGAGCCTCTGCGGCCGGCCGGTGGATATCGGCACGCCGCGGCGGCCTGCGCGGCCAGCTCCGGCGTGCTGGTGAACGGGAACATGACGCCGCATACGCCCGCATCCAGAACGCGCTTCGCCGTCCACAACTCGTTCACGGGCACGCGCGCGAAGGGCAACGCCTTCAGGCCGCGCGTGGCCAAAACGATCGTGCGCAAAGTCTCCAGGGTTACGGGCGAATGTTCCATCTCGATCCACAAGAAATCGAAGCCCATGCCGGCAATCTGCGCCGCCACTTCCACGCTCGCCGCGGTAATTGTGGCCGCGACCACCGGTTCTCCCTCGCGCAGTTTTTTCTTTACCGGACTTTCCCACGCTTGATTCAGTTCGCTCATTTTTTGATCAGCCAGACCTCCGATACCTGGCAGCCGCGGCCGCTACCGCCCAATCCGGGCTCGCCGCGCCATTCGAGATCCAGTTCACCATGTTCTGTGGCCTCGTGGGGAATCTCAAATTCGAGCGGCCGAAGCGGGGCAGGCTTTTCCATCAGTGGATGCAACTCCCATTTTGCTCCGGCGACGAGGCGGAGCTTACGGCGCGGGTTTTCGCCTGCATAGACGACACGAATTTTGTAGCGCGCCTGGGGATCGAGACCCGGGTAATGCATGCTTAGCGGCGCGTCGTAAAGAGATTCGGCGTGGTCCCACCACGAGCGCCGCCGTGTGCCCGAAGGACCGAAGCCCGTGATCGTGCTCTCGCCGCGCACCAGATGCGGCTGCAATGTGGTGTTGCCCAGATCGTCGTAATAGCCGCCAGGGCCGGGATCGGTCCAATTCAGGATTTCGGCGATCCCCGCGAGCCGTTCCGATTCAGTGGAAGCTTTGTGCAGCTCAGCGAAGCGCTGTCCCAGCCACAGGCGATTGTTGAGCGGAGTGTCGATGGTGTCGAGATTCGCGCCACGATCCACAGAAATCGCTTTGTAGCGAGGAACGCTCAACTGCATGCGGATACTCTGAAACAGCGCTTCCGCCAGTTCGAAAACGCGAGCGCGAAACTCCACGGCCACGCGAGCGGTCAGTGCCTGATCGAGCACGCGTTCAGCATCCGCCACAGCCTGTTCTGCGCCTTTTTCCTTCGCGGTGCGCAACGCACCCATCGCGCGATCCTCGAGTTCCGTTTCGTAGAGGAGGCGTGCGCGGGTGTACATGTCGTAATAAGCGCGATAGAGCGCCTGCTGGAAGCGCCAGTTTGCCAGCATTTGCGGCGTTGCAACCCGCTCCAGTTCGTGGAAGTGTGTGAAGGTTTCATTCACGCCGTGGTTGGCGGCGAGCGGACCCTGCCAGTCTCGCTCCAACTCCACCAAGCCGCGGGCGAAGCTGTCGCCGTGCTGCCCGCCGATGAAATAGCGCGCATACTGTCGCAGAATCTCTTCGACGCTGGCATCCGGGTTCCAGCCGAGTGCGCTCCAGATCATTTTGTTGACATCATCGTTGCAGCCTTCCGAATACGAGAGGAACCCGATGGTGTACGGAGCGGTTTGCCGGAAAATTTCGGCCGCGCCAAATGGACGCGGATTGATTCCTTCGCGGCCTTCAGTGACGGCGTAAGCCACGTCCCAGTCCGGCACCGGATACTGGCACTGGCGGCTGTGAGTGATGTCGGGGTAGTGGCGGATGGGGTAACGTTTCGGAACGGCGGCGCGCAATTGCGGCAGGCTCATCCGAATCTGCGGGCCATACACCACGCCGTTGAGCCATGCGGGTTCGGTGCGCAGGATTGCGAGAAACTCGTCGAGCCACTCCTGATTGAAGCCTTGCGGTGACACCCACATTTGAGCTTCGGGGTGGTAGCGGTGCAGGACTTGCGTTTCTTTTTCGAGAAACGGCATCAAGACTCCGGGAGGGCTGTGACCGGGATCGCCACCCGGAACGAAGACTGCGTCGACGCGCGGCAGTTTGCGGAAGACTTCACCCCATTCATGGAGCTCCGAAGCGACAGTCTGCGGATTTGCGTAATCCAACTCCATGGCGGGAAACCAGATCCAGACGTCCAGGCCGTATTCATCGGCGAGGCGGGACATCTCGGTCATCATGCGCATCGCAGGCAGAGGGAAATGCGGGCTGTCGGGCTCATCATCCGAGCGCGGTGGGATCAATTCGATTGCGTTGGTTCCGAAGACGGCGAGATCGCGAATGTATTGCTCCCAAACCGGCACAGACCAGCCATCGTAGGAATTGGTCTTGGGCCGGTACCCAAGTTGATGACCGCGCAGGGGATAACGCGGCGCGCTGGTCTCTTTCCATCCGTCGGCGATGGTGACGGAGCCCTTTTCCATGCGCAGCTCGCGCAACAGGCGACCGATACCGAACAAAACGCCGCGCGCATCGTTTCCGGTGATTCGGACCCAGGAGCTGCCGGCTTCGACGCGGTAGCCCTCGGCCGGTTGAGAGGACTCTGCAAGTACTTCAATCCGAACGCCTTCGCTTGAGGGGATGCTCACTGGCCAGCGGATGCCCGTCCGCTTCTCGATTTCGTCAACCAACATAGTAACTGCTTTTCTTTCCGTGACATTCAGATTGGGAGCTGGAACGACCACCGAGTTGCTCAGGTCGAGGGCGGAAGCGTAGTGGGCAAATATGCAAAACGAAGCCAATTTTGCCGCGGAGCCGCGCACCAGCCGGATTCTAGCACGTGTTTCCAACCGGACGGCTTACGCAGGACTATTGCGGATGCGCTTTTTGGCGCAATCCAAAGGCTGGCAAAAGTGCTCATTTTGTTAATGTTACAGATGGAGACCGGCTGGCCATTGTGTCGAAAACCGCGCTATGACTGTGTTGACATCATGCTCAGTTTATGTAAAGTTGGTTCTGGAACTGCCCGCTCGACTGAACTGTGGCCTCTATGGTCTGCGTTCCCGCAAAGGGATAGGGCGGCGGGTTTTTTTATGGCCTAGGCCATAGTTGGACGAACTTCTCTCGCTTCTTCACAAGGCCACGAAAAGTTGAATCTGAGACGGTATAGGAGCGCATGACGGCTCCGCACACCATGTCCGCTAGCTGCAGTAGGTTATTGGAGTGAAGTCTCCACTGGCGACTTTCTTGATGCGGCAGGTACCGCCCCCGTCCGTCATCTGGGACTTCAGGCGCTTTTCAAGTTGTTGCCTAAACGCTCGGTCTCCGTTTTTATCAATAATGATTTTGGCGTTGTGTAGCAGGGGCTTGACGTGTTCACATACGATACCAACCGAAAACTCGTAAAACTCTCTTGGACTCTGAAATTTATACCCATAGAGTTGTCTCTTGTCTACTACGAAGCCTGCATATCTGAAATCGTCATGGCTCACTCTTTCGAGAAACAACCGGCGAGTTTTATCTGGTGAACTGGAAAAATGAAATTCAAAGCCCGGGGGCTTCTTCATCTGTAGCCTTAATCCGTCGATTGTGCGGTCACATGCGCCCATAGAGAACTCATCGGAGAAAACCACAGCCACGCAGGTAGAGTAGTTGGACGATCCCTGGCCAAATTTGAGGCCACAATCTCCCGATTCGTCAATGAGCACAAGCATTTTTTGGACGCGCCGATGGAACCGCGTTAAATGCACGAATGAGGGAACAGTCGGCATCACAATATGCTGGTGCTGTTGGTTGGCGACCCCGATCCGCTAATCGAGGAACTGACGCGTCCCGACATCACTCCTGGTTAAATCCAGTTGCGTTGCGGAAGGCCTCCACGTAGTGGCCGTCCTTCTTGTGGATGTGGCTGCGATATTCAGCTTTGGTCTTCTCCAGGGTAGCGGGATCCCAGTCCGGCCGGTAGTGGTGAATGGACGGCTCCCACTGGCTGACGTGTGCCATTAAGGCGTCCACCTTCTTTTCAATCACACTATCAATATTCACCCAATAGTTAGCCTCTTTGTCCGTGGGGTAATAGTAGTATTCCTGCGGAACCAGCCAAGGCTCGAGGCCTTCGTGCAACAGCTGATTGGGGAAATAGAGGTGCCATTCGGCCGCACGGATGGCGTCGATGGTGTTGTTGGCAGCCATGCGATGGTCGGTCTTATGCCAGCGCACAAATTCCGTTCCAGGATCGATGGAGAGCACAACTTCGGGGCGAATGCGCCGGATGATACCGGTCACCTCCTCGACCAGATCGCGGGTATTGGCGTATTCGAGCATGCCATCGTGGTATTCCAGCCATTTAATGTGGTCCTTCGGGATACCTACGATGCGGCAAGCCTCTTCTTCTTCATGCATACGGATGCGGGCCAGGTTTTCGCTGGTCATTTCCGGGTCGTAGGAGCCTTTATCGTCGTTGGTGTAAATGACGATGCGAATGTTATTTCCGTTTTTGGCGAGAAGTGCCAGGGTTCCCGCGCAACCGAAGTCGTCGTCGTCAGGATGCGGCGTGAACAGCAGGATCGTTTTGCCGTGAAGGTCTTCCAGCCGGGTTTGTGGCTGAGCGGAAAGTAGTACAGTGAATATGGACGCCAGGAACAGAATTCGTGTCATGATTATGCCTTTCGGGGATTTCCTGTCCGTCTAAGATACCGCACCCGATCGTGCAGTCGGGAAGAAGCCCGGTTGCAAAGCGTGGGTGGCGGGAAGTAAAGTTGCAGATTATGGCATTCTGTCCTAATTGTGGCAATCAGGTCGACGGGCGCTTTTGCGCCAAGTGCGGCACTGCCGTCGCCGAGGCGGCTAGCGCAGGGGCAGGGGCAGGAGGATCAGTTGCAACACCTCCGTCCGCTCCACCGACCGCTGGCGTGGCGCCGGCGGGTTTGACGGACAACGTTGCCAGTGCGTTGTGTTATGCGCTAGGCCTGGTCACAGGCATTTTGTTTCTGGTGCTCGCACCCTACAATCAGAACAGGAAAATTCGTTTTCACGCATTCCAATCGATCTTCATGCACGCCGCGGTAATTGTGGTTTGGATCGCCATGCTGCTTGTGTCTGCCATCTCCGGGGGGATGCTGCTTTTTGTAATGCCGCTGATATGGCTGGGATTCTTTGTTCTCTGGCTGGTGTTGATCATCAAAGCGTACCAAGATCAAAAGCTAGTTTTGCCGATTATCGGCCCGCTGGCTGAAAAGCAGGCGTGAAATAGAAAGCATGAAGGTTTGCCCCATTTGCGGTGCTGCGATGGAAGGCCACGCCTGTTCCCGTTGTTCGGCGCCGGCGGAGCGGAAGACGGCTCCAACCATCGACGATAACATCGCAAGCGCACTGTGCTATCTGCTTCTCGGCGTAACGGGCACGCTGATGCTGTTTCTCGAACCCTACCGTCATAACCACTGGGTCCGGTTTCACGCGTTCCAAGCGATTCTCGTGAACCTGGTCATCGTATTGGTCTGGCTGGCGATCTCGCTGCTCGGCAGGCATCTGGCCATGTTAGTGAGCCCTGTCTTTACTTTGGGCGCGCTGGTACTTTGGTTGGTGCTCATCTGGACAGCCTGGCACAATGAGCGCATCGTGCTGCCGATTATTGGTCCGATGGCGGAAAAGCAGGCATAATTATCATCAGTTCGTATCCTCGACTGGATTTCCCGCGTCTGAATACCGTGAAGTTTTTTTGGCTATTGCTACTCCCCGCCGTCTTGGCGGCTGATTTGGCGCCCCACGTAGGGTCGGTGGATTATTACGGGCTGCGGAAGATTCCCGTGAACCGCATTCAAAAGGCAGTGGGGGTGAATGCCGGTGACCCTTTACCCCCATCCAAGGGTGAGCTGGAAGATCGTCTGGAGAAAATACCTGGAGTTCTGTTGGCCAGAGTGCAAGTGGTTTGCTGCGATGGGCCCGACGGCATGCTGTTTGTCGGCATCGAAGAAAAGGGCGCGCCACATTTTGCGCTGCGCAGCGCGCCAACCAGTGAAGCGACTTTGCCGCCTGAGATTGTGGAATCGTATGGCGAATTGGTAAAGGATGTAAAATTCGCGGCGCGGAGAGGCAGCATCGCCGAGGATCTGACGCACGGCCATCCGCTGGCGGCCGATGCGGATGCACGCGCCATCCAGGAAAGCTTTGTCGACTTCACCGGGCACCACCTGGCGCAAATTCGCGAAGTACTCCGCAGTTCTGCTGACGGCGAACAACGCAGCCTGGCGGCGACTCTGATCGGTTATGCCACGGACAAAACCGCAGTGGTCAACGATCTGGAATACGCGATGCAGGACCCGGATGACGATGTGCGCGCGAGCGCCATGGGCGCGATCAACGCGATCGCGATTTTAGCTGCCAAACAGCCCGACCTGGGCATTCATATTTCGCCGACCTGGCTGGTAGAGATGCTGAATTCGGTCACACTCAGCGACCGCAACGGAGCCACACGGGCCCTGATCAATCTTACGGATTCGCGTCCCGCAGCTACCCTGGAACTCATGCGTGAGCGGGCGTTATCGTCGCTGGCGGAGATGGCGCAGTGGAACAGCCTGAGTTATGCGCTACCCGCGTTTATACTGCTGGGACGTGTGGGGGGCATCGACGAGCAGCACATACAGGATAGCTGGAAGGGTGACCGTCAAACTATGATCCTGCAGGTGCTGCGATCGAGCAAAAAGAAGCGGCGTTAAGAAACCATGCCGCTGCCGGACGAGACGGACTGTCCTGCCGCTAACACGCGCTCGGCTTGTTGACCGACAGCGACCATGGCCACTTTCGGGGCCACTTTCGGACTGGAGGTCTTGTTCTTGCTCCCTCGCGGCCGGCCGCGTTTTCTGATGGCGGCAGCCAGAATGGCTGGTGGCCGGCCACGCCGCCGCTCGCGACTCAAAGCGAGCAACTCCAGGCTGATGATCACTTCTTCAATCCGACTGCGTTCCTGGCGAAGCGCGCCCAGGATCTTGTTTACATCCATTAAGCCTCCGATGATTTCGTAACTACGGGATCAAGTTCTTATTTATACCTTTATATACCTGGCAGTCAATTTAAATTTGCAAAATATATCCTCATTTCCTCAGAAATATGCCTGCGTGTTTTCAGATGATTAAGGTAAATACCCGGTGGATTTTCCGTGGAAAAAACGCTAGCGCACAGACTTGTTTGCGGGACGGCGCACGTGCCGTGTATTGGGCCTGACGATCTGCCGGTAAATTATTGACCTACGTACTTCTCAACCCAATCCAGATTGCGCTGCATGATGTCGAGCAGAAATTTCGGCTCTTTGGGTCCGTGCGGAGTGCGGGGATAAACCACCATCTTGCTGATGACGCCCTGGCGTTTCAGAGCGTTATATAGTTCATAGCCTTGTGAAATCGGGACACGCACATCGGCCTCTCCGTGCAAGATGAGTGTAGGCGTGGTGACGCCCTTCACGAACGACATGGGCGAATGTTTCTGGTAACCATCGAACGCGTTCCATGGCTCGCCGGAAAAATAATCGGGCAGAAATCCCGGAATGTCAGAAGTTCCAGTGAAGCTCCAGAGATTGGTGACGCCGGCGCCGACCGAGGCCGCTTTGAAACGGTGCGTGTGCGTGATCACCCAGCTGGTCATGAAGCCGCCGTAACTCCAGCCCATCACCGCGAGGCGATTCGGGTCGGCCACGCCCATGGAGACCACGTGATCAACACCGGCCATCAGGTCTTCAAAATCCTTGCCACCCCAATCGTTCATATTGGCGAAGCGGAACGTGCGGCCATAGCCGCCTGAGCCACGCGGGTTGGCGCGCAGCACCGCATAACCGCGGGCGGTAAAGGCCGCGTAGGGATATAGCCCGTAACGGCCTAAAAACGTATCCTGGAAAATACCCGTGGGGCCTCCATGGATCACGAGCACGAGCGGAACTTTTTTCCCGGATTCATACCCAACCGGATAGCTGAGCAGACCTTCAATCTCCAAGCCATCGGTGGATTTCCAAGTAATGCGCTTTGTCTCGCCAAGAGGAAGCTTGGGAAGATCGAGATTGGCATGGCTAACGCGTTGCGGGGCGCCCGTGCCGAATTTCAGGACGAAGGCTTCCGGAGCTTCATCCCAACTCTCCTGCGCATAACCGACGGCGGTACCGGTAGTATTGAGAAGCCCAGGCTGCAGAGTGCCGTGATCGGGTTGATACAACGGTTGAGCTGGGCCGTCCACTGGCATGGAGTAGAGAACGCGCGTGGTTCCCTTCGCTTCACTGAAAAGCAAGCGCGAGGAATCCGCGGTCCAGCCAAGCAAGGAGCCGAGCTCCTCATCGAAGGTCGGCGGCAGCTGCCGCAGAGCGCCGTTTTGCCGCTGCAGCAGGACGATGCGCTGGGCGCTGGCCCAACGAGGTGGGTTGGTGGTCTGGAGAAATGCGAGGTAGCGCGCGTCCGGCGAATAATGAGGGCTAGCCTCTGCCGACGGAGTAGCCGCGACGGGACGAACGGCTCCGGTCTCCACGGTGACTTCCGAAATGTCGGAACGGGTCCAATCGTCTGCGGCCGGCGTGGGCTGGTGCGCCACAGCGATATAGAGTGAGTCCGGCGACCAGTCGAAGTCGTGGACGTGAGCGCTGATGTTGCCGATCTTGCGAGTGGGGCGTTTTCCGTGAATATCCAGCTCAGCGGGCATGATCCACAGGGCGTGGTTCCTGGGATTTTCATCGATCACACGAAAATCGCGCTTTTCTTTTTTCTGCTTCTCTTCGTCCGGCGGCGGCTCCGCCCCCGCAAAGGCCAGCCATTTACCGTCGGGCGAGACGCGATAGGGGCCGATCTCACCCTTCCAATCGGTGAGCATTTCGGCCTCGCCGCCATCCACCGGAATTCGCCACAGGTTGGATTTGCCGGAACGATCCGAGGAGAAGTAGATAAACCGTCCGTCGGGAGAGAATGAAGGCGAAGAGGCGCTCTTGTCGCCTCGAGTCAACTGCGTCCGATGCGAGCCGTCGGCGTGCGCCAGAAAGATCTGCGTGTCCATCTCGCTCTTTTCTGGTTCGACTACAGCGCGAGTCTGGGTATAGGCCACGAGCCGGCCATCTGGCGATGGCAGGACATCGCCCACGCTGCGCACCTGCATAGAGAATTCGGGAGTCCACCCAGTGGGCGCCTGAGCCCAAGCTAAACCTGCCAGCAGAATCGCGAAGAGCGATGCTTTCATTTCAGTGCCCCTTTCAAGGACGGTTCAAGGTAAGCAGTATACTAAGCTGTTCGACGAAAGTCGGATGGATGGACACGCGAGCAGGATGGCAGATAAACCTCCAGTTTTCATCGTCGGCTCCCCACGAAGCGGGACGACGTTTTTGCGAAATGTTCTGAACCGGCATCCGTCTCTGGCGATTTGCGGCGAGACGCGTTTTTTTGCGGAGGTTTACAAGCGCCGGTGGCTGTTCGGCGATCTGGCCAATCCGAAGAACCGCAAGCGGCTGATCGAACAGTATCTCTCTACCGCCCGCGTCAGAAGGCTCGGGATGGATTCTCAGGGGCTGAACGAAAGACTGCAGTGCGAAGCGACCAGTTACCCCGCGCTGTTTACGGGGATTCTGAAATATCACGCCGAGTCGCAGGGAAAGAAGCGTTTTGGTGAAAAGACTCCCCATCACGCATTTCACGCAGAAACATTGTGCCAGTGGTACCCGGGCGCGGCGATCCTTCACCTGGTGCGGGACCCGCGTGACGTGGTGGCATCACTCCAGCGAATGCCCTGGGCTCCCGACAGTGTCGTTAGCAACGCCTTCATGTGGCTGCTGTTCGACCGGGCCGCAAGGCGCATGCAAAACTACGCGGGCTATCTGCTGGTAAGTTACGAGGCCTTGGTCACCCAGCCGGAGCAGGAGCTAACCCGAATCTGCTCGCACCTTGGGGAGGAATACGATCCAGCCATGTTGGTGACAGCCGAGCCACTTCCGGGCCCCTACTCCTGGCCGCGTTTTGCCGCTGGACCGTTGACCAGGGACCGGCTAAATAAATGGCAGGCGCAACTCACCGCGGAAGACGTCTCGCTCATCGAGTGGATCGATGGACGCAAGATGGAGATGTACGGGTATCATCGGAGCGCGCCTTCGATCTCGATTGCGACCATCGCGCGAGGTCTGGCTCTTGCGGCGCTGGACTCGGTCCGCCGGCAGATAACAGGGCTTCCGTATCGGTGGTATTCCCTGATTCGGCCGACGAAGCTCTCCGCACAAGAATATTGGAAGTACCGGCGCGGATGGGAGATGGTTTTTCCAGGATCGCCGCCCTCCAAACCCAAGGACTGAACTGGCAGCAGATGGCAGCGCAAATTGAATTCTCGAAGCCCGGCGACCTGCCGCCGCAGTGGATACTATTTCAAATGGTGACAGGCCACTACGTTTCCCGAGCGATTTACGTTGCCGCCAAGCTCGGAATTGCTGACCTCCTCAAGGATGGTCCGTTACACTACACGGAGTTGGCCAAAGGATGCGGCGCACATGCGCCATCGCTCTATCGACTGATGCTCCTACTGGCCACCGCGGGCGTATTTGAACAGAAGGAAGCCGGGTGTTTCCGGCTAGCGCCGGTCGGAGAATATCTGCAAACCGGTGCGCCCGATTCACGCCGCGCGCAGGCGCTCCTGTTGGCCGGGCCGGCACAGCAGCGCTCCTGGAGTGGGTTGCTCGATGTCGTGAAGACCGGTCAGGCTCCTACCGGGAAATCCGCCTTCCAGTTTTTCGCGAGGTATCCGGAAGAGGCCGCTGTTTTTTACGAAGGCATGACGGCCGGCTCAACGGAAACCGCCGCCGCTGTTGCCGCGGCCTACGATTTCTTACCCTTCGGCACGGTGGTCGACATAGGTGGCGGCCACGGCGTACTCCTCACCACGATTCTGACAGCCAATCCGGCCCTGCGCGGGATCCTGTTCGATCTGCCGCACGCGGCAGAAGGGGCGAAGAAGCAGATCACGGCGGCGGGCCTGGCAGGGCGATGCGAATTTGCAGCCGGAGACTTCCTGGAGGGCGTGCCAGGCGAAGGTGATGCCTATATTCTTAAGAGCGTCATCCACGACTGGGACGGCCCACGCAGTCTCACGATCTTGGAGAATGTGCACGAGGCGATGGCCCACAACGGAAAGTTGCTGCTGGTCGAGATGATCTTCCCCGCAGACGTAGCGCAAACTCCGATGAGCCAAATCATCGCCGGGAGCGACATCAACATGATGGTGAACGTCGGCGGCCAGGAGCGGACGGCGGCCGAGTTCAGCGCTCTGCTGGATGCCGCGGGCTTCAGGCTAACGAGAATTATTCCAACCGGGGGCCCGTGGAACATCATCGAAGGAGTGCGCTCCGCTTGAATGACATAACGTCCGACCTCCCAGAAATGGCGGGTAACCCCGTAGCCGCTCCAGACCGAAACGACGCAAGGTCAGCTCTTCCGGCGCCTCAGGTTGATCATGTGCGCTGGTTTACTGCGAACGATCTCTTGTGGTTTCTCTACCTTTATCCCTTGCGCCTTTTGTCGGCATTTGTTTCGCGTGCTCAGCTTTACCGGATTGGCAGGATTGCGGAGCCATTAGTTCAGTTTCACTGGCGGCGTCGCGTAAAGAAAGCCATATGTTGGATCGTCTCTGCCTGCGGCTGCACGCCCGGCCAGGCAGCACGGATCGCGCGCGCGTCCGTCTCGAACAACATGTTTCGTATATTGGATGACCTGCTCGTGTTTCGGCCGTCATGCGGCCGACCGCTCCAGTGCACAGGCATTCAAGGAGTTGAACATCTGGAGCGCGCCATTTCGATGGGAAGGGGAGCCATCATACTCACGGGCCACTTTTGCGCCAATCGAATCGCCGAAAGATATCTGGCCGCCATTGGCCACCCAATGCTGTCTATTCACAACAAAAGGCCATCAAACAGGGCTGAAGGCCTTCTCGGACGCCGGATCCTCCAGCCGCGCTACATCGAACTTCAGCGGCAGGCCAATCCGGACGTGGTCTATACGCAAGATGCGGAGTGTAGCCTCAAGATCCTCGCAAGGCTGCGCACCGGCGGCCTGGTAAACCTCCAATTGGACGGAGTGGCTGCCACGCGCGCGGTGGAGGGCACTCTGCTGGGTGTTGCGTGGCGCTTCGGCGCCGGCATATTCGACCTGGCACGGCTTTCGGGCTGCGCGGTCGTCCCCATGCTGTGTCTTGGCGGAGGGTCACAGCTCGAGATTCGCTTCAGTCCGATGCTGAACCCGGCAAAAGCGGCTTCCCGCGATGACTACATTGCAGCCAATTTGCCGGTTTTCACGCAGGCGGTGGAAAAACTGATTGTTGACCATCCGCAAGAATGGAGGCTATGGACGCATTTCTGAGCAGCACTGAATCCGCCGGGCAACGGCGTGCTGGTTCGCACGATACGATGAATCGCATTCGAAGAGTCTTCGTCGAAGGCCTGCAGCTGAATCTGAGCGCCGAAGACTTGAACTACGGGCACAAGCTCGATGAATTTGCGGGCCTGGATTCTCTGGCCGTGCTCGAATTCGTAACGGCTCTGGAAAAGGAGTTCGGAATCACGATGGAACCGGAACTCCTGCGGCTCGACTTCGTCAGGGATCTCCCCCAACTAGCGGCATATATCGAACAGCGCACAGCGCGGCTACGCTCATGATTTTTGAACGGTTCAGAGAAGCGGCTCACAAATATCACGACAAACCGGCGATTATCGACGGGGGGGAGGAAATTACGTATGGCGAGTTGCTCGAGCGAACCGGCGCGATGAGGCGATGGTTGCAGGAGACTCTCAGTCCCAAGCCGGGAGAGATTATCGCCGCGTCGCTGAGCAACACGTGGCAGTTCGTCGCCGGTTTCTTCGCGATCTCTGAGTTGGGCGGGGTATTGATGCCGTGCAATCCGCAGTGGCGGGCGCCAGAACTGCGGGGGTTTGCAAGGCGTCTGGGGTTCCGCGGCGTGATCACAGAGCCGGAATTCCGCCCTCAATGGGATTGTATCGGGGATGTCATTCCTCCACAGTCGGTATTAACGGTGAATCAGGCGGCGAGCCGATGTGAAACGGGCGCTGCATGTTCTCCGCTCAAACTCAGGACACAAGACGATCCGGCGCTTTATCTGCCGACTTCCGGCTCGACGGGTGTTCCAAGGCTGGTTCCGCGGACGCATCGCAATCTTGAAGCCGTTGCGCGGAATGTCGCCCGCGCTCTCGGGGCCGGTCCCGGCTGCCGCTTCTTGAGTGTGATTCCGTTTTTCCATGCAAACGGATTCCACAGCTGCATGCTGATGCCGCTGATCAGCGGAGCCACGTTGGTGCTAATGAAGCAGTTCAGCGCGACCGCTTGCGCTGAACTGGTGCATCGCGAGCGGGTGGATGTGTTGATCGGGTCGCCGTTCCTGTTCAACACTCTTGTGGACAGCGGAGCCGAAGCTGGTCTGCTGTCGACGCTCCGGCTTTGCTTTTCCGCTGGTGCGCGAATGCCGACCGCACTACAGGAGGGCTGGAGGGACCGTTTTGGCGTGCGTGTGCGCCAGTGGTACGGGATGTCGGAAACCAGCACGATTTCGATCGATCTCGTCGAGGAAGAGCCACCCCGCGGAGCCGGTACGTTTATCGGTGCACCCATTCCCGGCATGGAAGTTAGATCACTGGCATCGGACGGACGGGATCTCGGCGGCCCCGCCGTGGCCGGCGAACTGGCCGTGCGTTCGGAAAGCGTGATGCCAGGATATTTAGACGAACCCGAGCTCAACCGGCAGATCCTCCAGGGCGGTTTCTTTCGGACCGGCGATCTCGGATATCTCGATGCATCGGGAAATCTCTATCTCACGGGCAGGATGCGCCGGGTGATCAATCTCGCGGGCGTGAAGGTCGATCCTGTGGAAATCGAGCAGGCGGTGGAGGCACTGGACCGCGTCTCTGCCTGTTTCGTGGATGCTGTCCCGAATAGACGGAGCGGCGAGGTGATCCGAGCAAGGATCGTAGTGCGCCGTGGCCAGCAGATTACCAGGCATGACGTGATCGAGCAGTGCCGGCAGCGGTTGGCCGAATATAAGCTCCCGCGGATCGTCGAATTTGTAGAGCGCTTGCCTACGACGATTACGGGCAAGAGGCCCATGCCATGGAGAGCGGATGAGTCCGTGCGCTAGACTCGAACCTGAGGAGCGGAAGCGTTGACAGAAAACGGTGGAGCTAAGCGCCCATCCAGGCAGTTGTTGATCATTCTGGATGCGATGGAGTGGGCGCTGGTTTCCGAGTGGGCCAGAGGGGGTAAACTGCCGGCATTCCGCCGCCTGATGGAAGAAGGCGCGAGAGCCGAATTGGCCAGCACGGCGGCACAGCTTCCCGATACCGTTTGGGCCGCGATTTACTCGGGGACGAATCCGGCAAAATTCGCCAAGTATTTCTACGTGCAGTATGACCCTGCGAGCGGCGATCTGCGGATGCTCAATGACGATGCCATCGGCGCCACACCTTTTTGGGATCGACTGAGCGCAGCGGGCAAACGCGTGTGCGTACTCGACGTGCCCAAGTTTCCCGTGAGCCGGGGGATCAACGGCTTTCATGTGACCAACTGGGGATCGCACGCCACCAGCGCGAAACGCGGTTCCGAGCCCGCGGAGTTACTCGATGAAATCAACAAGCGTTTCGGCAAGCATCCGGTGGGCGATTGCGACGCAACGGACGAAAACCCGCGGTCGTGGAGGAGACTCCGGCAGCATCTGCTAGCGGGCATAGAAGTGCACGGCGAGATGTGCCGGTTGATGATGGGCCGGGAGGACTGGGACGTTTTCTTCGCGGGATTCTCAGAGACGCATTGTGCGGGCCATCATTTCTGGCGTTTTTACGATGCGACAAATCCGGGCTACGATCCCGCGGACAAGGAAGGGTTTCGCGACACAATACAGACCGCGTACCAGGCGGTCGACAAGCAGGTGGGACAGATGTTGCAACTGGCCGGACCCGAGACGCGCTGCCTCATTTTCTCAGGTCACGGCATGGGACCGATGAACCACGCATCCTGGAATCTTCAGGAGATTCTGGACCGGCTGGGATTTGGGAGCACGGCAGCCAAGGCGAAAGAGCGCGAGGAAACGAGCGCACACGTCAATCCGTGGCGGCTTCTTCAGATGATGCTTCCCGGGCGATTCCAATACGCCGTGAGGTCGATGCTGCCGCTACGAATTCGGGACGAGTTGATCTTCCGGTGGTACGCAGGTTCGCGCGACTGGGCCGGCTGCCGGGCAATCGCGGTTCCCAACAATGAGTCGGTGGGCGCGATCCGGATTCTGGTCAAGGGCCGCGACAGGCACGGAATCGTGCCGCCGGGCGCCGAGCACCGCAAAATGTGCGAGGATATCGCGGCGTCGATGCGAGATCTGGTGGATCCGAAAAGCGGGCGCAAAGTAGCGCAGCAGGTCACGCTCATCCATGACGAGTTCCGGGGACCGTTCGTGGAGGGACTTCCGGACATCACCGTTTTGTGGGACCAGAGTTTCGCGTGGCACGAAGTAGCTTCGCCGGCGATTGGCCGCCTGACGTTGCGCAGGCAGGACAGCCGCACGGGAAGCCATACCGCGCAAGGATTCCTGCTGGCTCGCGGATACGGGGAACGTCCGGGGTCGGAGTTGCCGCGCGCCACACTCTATGACATTGCGCCCACGGTGCTGGCAGCAGCGGAAGTCGCGATACCCGGCGTGATGGATGGCCGCCCGTTGTTCGCACGGTCGTCTGCGGCTTCGAATTCATGACCTATTAAGGCCCAGTCTCATCGCCCTTACTGTGACTCTTCGCTTCATCGGCGTTTGTCTCGTGTGTCTCGCCGGACGGTTGAAAGCTCAGACGAGCGCGATGACCGGGTATTCGGCCGACCGCGCTCGAGACGAGCGGCAAATCGAGCAACGGCTTCGCGCCATTCCATCCGCGGAAGAGGAAAAAAGACAGCACCGTTATTTCACGGCTGAACCGCATCCCGCCGGTTCGGAGCGCAATCACGAGCTGGCGCTTTACATTGCCGACCTTTGGAAGCAGCAGGGTCTGGAGGATGTGCGCATCCACCGCTACGACGTGCTGACCTCTCTACCGCGCTCGATCGCGGTCGAGATGGTGGCGCCATCCGCCTATCGCGCATCGCTCAGGGAAGATGCTTATGACGCCGATCCGGATACGAGGAACACGGCGATTCGCGGCGGCTGGCTCTCGATGTCGGCCTCGGGCGAAGTGACTGCTCCAGTGGTCTATGCGCACAGCGGCAATCCGGCGGACTACGATGTTCTGCGCCGCCAAGGCATCAGCGTTAAGGGAAAGATCGTTCTGGTTCGCTATTCCAACCCTTACAGTTATCGCGGTTTCAAAGCGTTGACCGCGCAACGCGAGGGCGCTGCAGGCCTGCTCATCTATTCGGATCCAGCTGAAGATGGGTACAAGCGCGGCAAGGTTTTTCCCGATGGCCCTTGGGGGCCGGAAAGTCACATTCAACGGGGCGCCATCACATACGATTTCCTGGTTCCCGGTGATCCGCTCACGCCGGGCTGGGCCTCCGTGGATGGCGCTCGGCGCATTCCCGTAGAGCGAGCCGTTTCTGTGCCGAAGATCATGGCGGTGGCCATGTCGTGGCGTGATGCCAAACCTTTGCTCGAGCACCTGGACGGCCCGGTTGCGCCGCAAAGCTGGCAGGGCGGCCTTCCCATCCAATACCGTTTTGGCGGGAGCAGGGTTCGCGTCCATCTCAAAGTCGACATGGATACGAAGCCAATGCCCAATTACGTGGTGGAAGCTCGAATTCGAGGCAGTGAGCTTCCCGAGGAGTGGATTCTGCTTGGCAATCATCGAGACGGCTGGGAGTTCGGCGCGGTTGACCCATCGAGCGGCACGGCGTCGATGGTGGAAATGACTCGCGCCCTCGGTCAGTTGAAAGCGCAAGGCTTCCGGCCGAAGCGCACGCTGATCGTGGCGAGTTGGGACGGCGAAGAAGTGGGACTCACCGGTTCCACCGAGTGGGGAGAAGAGTTCGCTGAGGAATTGAAACAGAAGCTGGTCGCTTATCTCAATGTCGATTGGTCGGTTTCTGGTCCCAACTTTCGCCCGAGCGCCATTGGCTCTCTCGCGCCATTGGTGGTCGAGTTGAGTCACGAGATTCCAGCGCCAACAGGGAAAAGCTTGTATGAGGAATGGCGCCAGTCGGCGGCGGCCGCGCGAGTTGAGGCGAAGGACCCGCGGCCGGTGACCGATGACAACATGGTGGAAACGCGCATTGGAAGCGGCTCGGATTTTACGGTCTTTCTAAACTTTCTTTGCCGGCCCACCATGGAACTCGAATTTGACGGTCCTTATGGCGTTTACCACTCCGCCTACGATGATTTTTTCTGGATGAACCATTTCGGCGATCCAGGCTATCGCTATCACACATTGATGTCGCAGCTTTGGGGAACGGTGGCTCTGCGGCTAGCGGGCGCCGAGATTCTTCCGTTCGACTTTGCCGCTTATGGGCGCGACATCGCCGGCTTTGCAGCCGTTCTCACCGGCAACCCGCATGTTGATTTTCGGCCGTTGCAGCAGAGGATCGTTGAATTTCGGAATGCCGGCAGCGAGCTCAATAGCGCAGTTAAGCGTACGCTGGCGCAGGGCCCAGTCGATGCGCGGATTGCCGGCCGCGTGAACCGGAACATCATGCAGGTGGAATCGAATTGGGCTAATCCGGACGGCCTCCCCGGACGACCATGGTTCAAACACACGCTGTATGCGGCTCGCTACACGTACGGACATTTGGAGCTTCCCGGGCTGACCGAAGCCATCGAGAAGCGCGATTTCACCGAGGCACAGCGGCAGGCGGGCATCCTGGCCGGGGCACTAGCGCGCAACGCGGCGCTGCTACGCGAAACGGGTGCCATGTTGCCTTGATCTTCCGCAAAAGACGCGGCAGCCCCGCGCTAGCGATTCGGATCGCCGCGTCGCCCCGTCTCCGCGTCCCCGCGTCCGCGATGCGCAGCATCGCCCAGCGCGCAGCGCCGGCTCATTCGTAGCGGAGGGCAATCAGCGGATCTACGCGCGAGGCCCGGCGTGCCGGCAGATAACCGGCAAGCATGGCGACAGCTGCGAGCACCAGACTTGCGACTATGATGGTGAACGGGTCGGTGGCCTTCAGGCCATAGAGCTTGCTGGAGACCAAGCGCGTGAGAGCAAACGCCACCGGCACACCAATAGCAATGCCCACGGCCACCACCACGGTCGTTTCGCGCAGCACCATACCAAGCACGGTTCGCCGTTGTGCGCCTAGAGCCATGCGAATTCCGATCTCATTGGTCCGCCGCGCGATCGAATAGGAAAGTACACCGTACAACCCGACCGAGGCCAGCAACAGGGCCAAAGCGCCGAAGAATGCACAAAGCTGTGCGAGGAGGCGCTCTTGCGTCATCCTGCGATCCAATAGCTCTCCCAGCGGACTCGCGCTGAGTATGGGCAGGCTTCGATCCACTTGTTCCACCTGCTGGCGGATCGACCGCATGACGCTGATCGGATCGGCAAACGTGCGAATCTCAAAATTGCCGGCGGGAGGAATGCCACCGAGGCCTTGAAAGAAAGGAATGTAGAAGCGCCGGGGGACATCGCCGCGAAGTTGGTGGTCGCGGTCATCCTTTGTCACGCCGACGATCTGGAAGGTAGTCCGCGTGTCAGGAAATTCATCGGTGATATGTTTGCCGACGGGATTCTGAGTCCCGAAGTAGAATCGGGACATGGCCTCGTTGATGATGCAAACGGGGGCGGAGGTTCCTGCGTCTTGCGGCCCGATTTCGCGGCCCAAAAGGATCGGGACGCCCAGAGTCGAGAAGTAGCCGGGACCTATTTGGTCGAAACGGGCGCTGGCGTCACCCTCCTTCTGCGGCTTGTATCCCTCGACCGTGATTTGGTCGCCGGATTCCGTGCCGCTGAACAGTCCGTTTTCAGAGAGTGTAACGGCGCGAACACCGGGCACGGAACGGAAACGCTCGAGTAGTGTCTGGAACACAGCCGCCCTTTGAGCGCTTTCATAGCCGGCGCCCAGCGCATCGACACGAACGAGCAGAAGTTTGTCCCGTGGGTATCCCAAATCCACATGCTGCAGGTTCTGTAACGTCCGTAAGAAGAGGCCGGCGCCTATCAGCAGAAGGAGCGAGATCGCCACTTGTGAGATCACCAGGGCTTTGCCCATCGTGATGCGCGCTCCGCTGCCGATGACGCCCCGGGAGTTTTCCTTGAGCGTGGAACTGACATCCACACGTGTAGCACGAAATGCCGGCGCCAGCCCGAATACCAGACCTGTAATGAGCGACACGCCAAGAGTAAAGGCGAGCACGCGCAGGTCCGGATGCACATCGAGCGGCACGGGATTGTTGCCGCTGGCAACCATGCGCAGCAGAAGCTGGCTGGCCCAGAAGGCGAACAGAACGCCAATTGCGCCGCCGAGCAAAGCAAGGACAAAGCTTTCCGTCAGCAACTGGCGGATGAGGCGCGCGCGGCTGGCGCCGATAGCCAGGCGGATTCCTATCTCGCGCTGCCGGGCGGCAGACCGCGCCAGCAGGAGATTGGCGACATTCGCGCATGCAATCAGCAGTACCAGAGCCACCACGGCCATGAGCACCAATAGAGGTTCGTTGAAATCATCGCGCAAAGGCGATGCGCCTTTGCCCCCCGTCCGAATTTTGATTTTCTGGCCGGTCAATTGACGCAGACGGTCAGCCGGCAGATTCGACCCCGCGGTTTCGTGAATCACCTGTTGAAACAGTACATTGAGGCTCGATTCCGCCTGTTTTGCGCTCACGCCGGGTTTGAGACGGCCGGCAACCAGCAGCCACTCGACCCGCTCGACCTTGGATCGGTCGTCATGCAGCCAGTCGCGGCCTGGCTTGACCAGCGGCTCCATCATCATGGGGAGCCAGGCATCGGGCGATTCACCGACCGTCTCGCCGAAGAATCGCGGAGGCATCACGCCGATGATGGTCAAAAACGATTTGTGGATTTGAATGGTTTTTCCAAGCACTGCCGCGTCCAGCGCAAAGCGCTTTTGCCAGTATGCGTAGCTGATGACCGCATAGGGATCGCTGCCAGGTCCCTTTTCGTCTTCCCGAGTAAAGGTGCGGCCGAGCAGCGGTTTGACCCCCAGTGTTAGAAAATAATCACCCGATACCAGGCGCGTGCGCAGTTCCTCCAGCGACCCGCCATTGATGCTGACGTTCTCTCGGCCGGCGTTGCTCTCCGCCGCGAACATCCGCGTAAAGACCTGGTTGCGTTCGCGCATGCGATCGAACTCTTCATAAGTGAACAGGCTGCGTTCTCCGCCCTGCGTTCCAATGGAAACGCCCGACGAATTTGGATCGGAGACCATCACCAGCCGGGCAGGGTCTTCCACCGGCAAGGTCTTGAGAAGCAGAGCGTCGATCAGGCTGAAAATTGCGGTATTGACACCGATTCCAAGCGCCAGAGACAGGACGGTGACGGCGGTGAAGCCGGGATTGTGCCAGAGCGTGCGTCCGGTGTGGCGAAGATCCTTGAGCAGATTTTGGAACATGGTGAGGTTTTCGGGTTAGACGAATATTATATTGCAAAGGTTAGGCGGTGTCAGGTGTTAGGTGTTAGGAACCACAATACCTGGCACCGACACCTGATGCCTAGCACCTAGCACCTAGCACCTAGCACCTAAAACCTAGCGCTACAATAGCTGCAAACTCATATGCCGGGAACGATCGAAACAACGCATCTGAAGAATCTGTGGGGCGAAAAACAGGAGGGCGAGCTGGCGGGCGATCAACTGGCACTGTTGCGGTACCGGTCGAATCTGCTCGGGGCGGATCTGCGCATCACCAACTTCGGGGGCGGCAACACCAGCTCGAAGATCGAGTTTCCGGATCCGTTCACCGGCAAAAAGGTCCGCGTGCTCGCCGTAAAGGGAAGCGGCGGGGATCTTGGATCGATCAAGGACTCAGGCTTCGCGCTTCTGTATCTTGACCGTCTGGAGCAGCTGAAAGGTCTGTACCGCGGCGAACAGCACGAAGACGAGATGGTGGCATATTACCCTCTTTCCGCGTTTGGCGAGAGTCGTGTGGCGGCGTCCATCGACACACCGTTACATGCGTTCCTGCCATTCGCGCATGTGGACCATCTACATCCGGATTGGGCCATAGCGCTGGCTGCCAGCGCAAATGGACGGACCAAGCTGGAAGAGTTCAACCGGAAGTACGGGCGCAAAATCGTGTGGGTCCCCTGGCAGCGTCCTGGTTTTGAACTGGCCCTTCTGATTGAAAAGGCAGTGACGGACAACCCCGGAACGGAGGGCCTGATTCTCGGGAGCCATGGCCTGTTCACCTGGGGCCAAACGCAGTACGAATGCTATCTGAACAGCATTCGCACCATCGACCAGATGGGTGAGTTCATCATGGAGCATCGGGCCAGAAAGGGCGCCCTATTTGGTGGGCTCGAGCATTCTCCGCTCCCGGATCGCCGGGGTGTGGCTGCGCGGATTCTCCCGGCGTTGCGCGGAGCGATGTCTTCAAACCGCCGGGTCATTGCGCATTTCACCGACGATGAGGACGCGTTGACATTCGCGGGCTCCGGATGGTCGAAGGAGCTGGGGGCGTTGGGGACGAGTTGCCCCGACCACTTTCTGCGAACTCGGATCTGTCCGATGTTCATAGACTGGGATCCTGCCAAAGAGAACGCGGATGCCTTGAAATCGCGCATTCACGAACACGCCGTCACTTACCGGGCGGAGTACAAAAAATACTATGACGCCTGCGCCACTAGCGATTCTCCAAAGCTGCGCGACTCGAACCCTTCGGTGGTTATCATCCCCGGCGTTGGCTTATTCGGATTCGGCAAGAACAAGAAAGAAGCGCGCATCACAACGGAGTTTTTCATCAACGCCATTCACGTCATGGCCGGCGCGAATGCACTCGAAGACGGAAACGTTGCGCACCCGCTCCCGCAAGCCCGCAGGCCGGAGCAGTCCGAACAATTCAAACAGTTCCGGAATTACGTCGCCCTGCCGCGCCCCGAGGCTTTCCGAATCGAATATTGGGCGCTGGAAGAAGCCAAGCTCCAACGCATGCCCGCAGAGGCAGAGTTCAGCCGGAAGATCGTGCTGGTGGTTGGCGGCGCGAGTGGTATCGGCCGCGAGGTGGCTCTGCTGCTGGCTCGAAAGGGAGCACACATCGTAGTAGCGGATGCGGACGCCGCTGGCGCCAGCAAAGTTGCCGGAGAAGCCACCGCCATCGGATTAGCGGAACTCGTGGCGAGCCACCCGGTGGATCTAGGTTCATCGGTCAGTTTGGCTGAGGCAGCCAAGTTCACCGTTCTACAGTTCGGTGGAATCGACGTGGTCGTGAACACGGCTGCTATTTATCCCGTGCCTGCCCCGGGCGGCCAATTGTCTGACGCGCTTTGGGCAAAGACATTTCTGATCAACGTGACAGGAAACTACCTTCTGGCGCAGCAGACCGAGTGGATTTTCAAAGACCAAAAACTGCCTGCGGCCATGGTGGTGACAAGCTCCGCCAATGCCGTGGTTCCGAAGAAAGGGAGCGAGGCGTACGACATTAGCAAGACTGCGCTCAACCATCTCATCCGCGAGCTCGCTGTCGGCCTTGCGCCTCACGTGCGGGTGAACGGAATCGCGCCCGCAACGGTGGTCGCCGGTTCCACCATGTTTCCGCGCGATCGCGTGATTCAATCGCTCGAGAAGTATAAGATCCCGTTCGACGCATCGGAATCCACCGACGATCTTCGCAGCAAGCTCGCGGATTTCTATGCCCAGCGGACGCTGACCCGCCGGCCGATTCTGCCGAGGGACTGCGCGAACGCCATCGTGTGGCTGGCCAGCGACGAAAGCGCCAAGACTACCGGGCACATCATTCCGGTGGACGGTGGACTGACAGAAGCGTTCTTACGATAGGGTGGGCCCGCTCACTTCTGCCATGGAGCAGGCATGTGAAAGGGGCGAAAACCGGCAGTATACTTGGCAAGTGGCCAGCCAGTTCGTTAACAGGACGCAACCGCTTCCTTTGGTCGCGGCTCGGTTTAGCCTCCGGCGGCGCCGGATTGAACGGTAAGAGACCACATGCTGTCTTAGAGTAGTGTCGGCGGCCGCTAGGAACCAGGAATGGAAAATGGACATCCAGGATAAGCACGCTGTTGTCGTCGGCAGCAGAGTGCTACAGGTATTCGCTACGATCCCCGAAGGACCGGTCAGCCTTACTTCTGAGATGGCACAGCCATCGCGAGTTCCACCCTGGGCGACGCTGTGAACGGCAAAGACGCTTTCAGGTTCTGCAAGCCGCCCACATGCGGCTTGCCTCCTGCTGTGCTGTTACGCTTAACTGTTGACAGGTACGGTCCTAGCGAATGGCCAGCTACGACAATGAACTCGAACAGATTGTTGCCGAGCTGAACCGGGCAGCTCCCGGGTCGCGCGCCACGCAGCCGGAAATTCCGCAAGCCACTGCCAGCCTGGATCAGCTGCTCTCGTACGCCGCGGGGCGTAACGCTTCCGATCTATTGGTGATCGCCGGCGCGCCTGTGGCGTTGCGAATAGACGGAAAGCTCAACGCGGCGGCCGGCCCTACCCTCGAAGCCGACGACACGCGTAGTCTGCTGCTCCCTCTGCTGACCCCGAAGCAACTGCAGGAACTGCAACGCGACAAATCGGTGGACTTCTGTTTCTCTCGCGATTCCATCGGGCGTTTCCGCGCAAATGTGCATCATCAGCGCGGAACGCTGGCGGGAAGCATCCGCCTGCTACCGGGGCGCATCCCCACACTCGAGTCCCTGCACCTGCCGCCTGCGCTCCATCGTCTGGCCGAGGCGCGCCAGGGGCTGGTGCTGATCACGGGATCGACGGGCTGCGGGAAAAGCTCGACGCTGGCTGCCCTCATCGACATTATCAACAGTGGGCGGCGCGATCACATCGTGACTATTGAGGATCCCGTAGAGTTCGTGCATGGCAACCGCAACTCCATCGTCGAGCAAATTGAAGTTGGGCACGATACGCCCGACTTTGCCAGTTCCGTCCGCAGCATCATGCGGCAGACGCCCGATGTGATTCTGGTTGGCGAGATGCGCGATCCGGAAACCATCGCTACCGTGCTCACGGCTGCGGAAACTGGGCACCTGGTGCTCTCCACCCTGCACACCAACGACAGCTCGCAGGCCGTCTCACGCATTCTGGATTCGTTCCCGCTAGGGAACCAGCCGCAAATCAGGCAGCAGCTTTCGCTGGCCGTGCTGGCCGTCGTAGCCCAGCAACTCGTTCCTGCGGCAGACGGAAGCGGCCGGTACCCGGCCGTCGAAATCATGACGGGCTCTCATGCGGTCCGCAATCTAATCCGCAAAGGCGAGGATCATCAGCTTTACACGGCCATCTCGACCGGGCGCGCTGAAGGGATGATCACGATGGAGCAATCTCTCGCGGAATTAGTTCGCGCGGGGAGAATCACCCGCGAAAGCGCGTCGGCGCATTGCTTCCGGCTGGAAGACCTGGGACGTTATCTGTAAAAGCGCTGCCTAGATCTGCGAATAAGAAGTGGGACTGAGGATGACGTTCGTGATATTCGAAACGATTTCCTCAAAATTGTAACGGGATGAGCTGGTAAGCTTCTTCCACCCGGGGTCCGACCCGAAGGCTTTCCACATCTTGGCACGCTCGGCGAGGTCCGGAAAACCCAGCATATAGGTGAGATTGGGCAAACGCGGTCCGACGAGCGTATCTCCGTAGAATATTTGCCAGAAACCGGCTCGCTGGAAAACGTCGAACTCGCCGCTATTGAACATTTCGACTTTTCGCTTGTGATCCTGGTCGGTGCCGCTCTCATACGTCCGCAGCTCAAACACCCGCGAGCGGTGTTCGGCGGTTGCGGACGGCACCTTTAATTTGGGCCATCCCTCGAACGCCACCATCAGGGAGCTCTCTACGCGGGCGTATGCGGGCGTGCTGGCGGCGGTGTTCAGGAAGACTGCCCCCGCCTTAAGGTATTCGGCATCCTGCTCGAGGCGGAAGGGGGCGGTGACCAGCGTCTCCACCGAAGCGCTCGGCATCAGCACATACAGCGAGGGGCTCTCCGGTCCGATATCCGGGCTGAAAACGCCAACTGGAGCTATGGACAGCCGGTTCAGCGCCGGAATGAATGCTTCCTGCAGATATGCATCGGCGATCTTTCGCTGCGCACCCATTTGCAGGGTGTAACGCCGCAATTCGTAATATTCGCGAGTTATTGGCGCAGTTTGTGGGCCGGCCAGGGCCGAGGCAGCTAATGATGAAGCTAGAAAATGTCGTCTTTGCACGAGGCTCTCCAGATGGGGATTATTTCACACCTGCGGATCGTACATGCGGCTTACCGCCGGCCGCCTAACGCTTCGGGCGTCGCTCGTCCGCTGGCGCGCATCAGCGTTGCATTGATTTCCGTGAGTTGGCCGATCAGCCGGTCCTCATCGACGGGCACTGGATGGCGAATCGCCATGATTTTCTGCTCCCCTTCGCGGGTGATGAAGACCAGCCAGCCCACGATGCACAAGATGGATACGGCCTCCAAACAAGTGCTCACTGCAAGACTGAGCCTATAATCGATGAGGTTCACAACGAGGATGCCAATCGAGTTTGTTGTGAAAAATACAGCATATAAAACAGCGTGAACGATCACATTTCTGCTCAATTGCACGGGGAAAAGCACAAGAAAGCCAAGCAGAAGCAGCAAAAGGAGCACGACCGCAAAGTCAATTCCACGCTCAACCATGAGGAAGCGGTGAACGGAAAACGGGTCTTCCAGGGAGCGTATCCAGGTAGGCAAAACAGTAATTGTCGATAACAAGACGGACAACGCCAAGCTTCCGTAAACGATCCATCGTCCCAGCGCGTGTATACCCTGGTAGTCTTTGAAGATCAGCGAACAAAGCTCAAGGACCGCAAGCACGTACAAAACCCAAATCACAGGCTCGGTCGACCGCCACAGATTTCGATAAGAACCGGACTGAAGGTTGAATGACCACAACAGCAAGGACCGGGCGCAATCAAAAATCAGATAGGCGAGGAAAAATCGGTAGTGGCGGGCCAATTTCAGACGAAAAAAATTTCCCACTACGCCAAGGGCAAAAAGGATCGCGAGCATCCAAAGTACTCGTTCCAGCGTGATAAGTCGCGTTACGGACATGCCCATTTCCTTTGGCCGATTCTATCATGCGCTCCCGGTACACACCCCCACCTTAGACCTCCGCAGGTCTTTGATTTGGATCAATCGCTGTCAATCAAGAATGCAGGACGAACGGCCCTCTAAAATCTGGGCGGCACAGGCCAAGGCGTAATCGACATTGGTGTGCTCCTTTCCCCGCAACACGCTCGGCTGTGTTGTCAGGATTTTGAACCTATTAATGCAGAACGGCCCGCCAGTTTAGAATCTGGGCGGCACAGGCCAAGGGGTAATCGACATTTGGTGTGCTCCTTTCCCCGCAACACACTCTGGTGGGTTGCCAGGATTTGAATCGACTAATCCAGAACGGCGCACCAGTTTAGAATCTGGGCGGCACAGGCCAAGGCGTAATCGACATTTGGTGTGCTCCTTTCCCCGCAACACACTCAGGTGGGTTGCCAGGATTTTGAATCGACTAATCCAGAACGGCGCACCAGTTTAGAATCTGGGCGGCACAGGCCAAGGCGTAATCGACATTTGGTGTGCTCCTTTCCCCGCAACACACTCAGGTGGGTTGCCAGGATTTTGAATCGACTGCTACAGAACGGCGCGCTAGTTTACAGTCTGGGGAGGCACAGGCCAAGGGGTAATGGACATCGCGGTACACTCCTTTCCCCGGTAACACACCTAGATGTGTCGTCGGGATATTTAATTGATTGAACGCATTATATATTCGTTTATGCCCAACGGGTATCAGAATAGTACGCAGTTCTTCGGGAGAATTTCTAGGCAGGCTCAGTCGATATCTGACCCGAGCTCAAAATGCAGCTGCAGGTGAGGGTGTGATTCGCGTGGTAGGCGGGATATTATTCGTTGTCTAACGCTGTTTTTTGGAGTTTACATTGCTCGAAGTGCAACAACGTCGAAGAAATCGGGCTGATTGCGCCGCAATTTTCCCCGTCTGGTACGGAGCTCTGCCCAGCGGCTGAACACTTTTGGTAATGAGAGAGAAAGCGCCACAGGCGAAAAGGCCTGCGGCGCCGTGTTGTCAGTCGATGTCGGGCAGGTAGAAATTAACGTGCCGTTCGTGATTGAGCCGGGAAGTCAGGCTGCGGTCCACGGAATCCAGTGGCGCCTGCCTCTGCTCGTGCTGCAGAGTGATGAAGTGAACCGTGCCACCGGTCACCCAGTACGCCTCGGCCGCACGAATGTTGTCCTGATTCTTGAATGCAATCAGATAGATCGGCTTTTCGTTGCTGTGAGCCGAAGGCCCCTGTGAGTATTCGTGAATTTCCGGCCGAGCCGGCCGCGGAGGTTCATAGACCTGCGGAGCTGGATCGGACTGGTAGGCCACCGCGGGCGGGCTGGAGTAGCCGTAGCCGCTGTAGCCGTAGTCGTAAGACGAGTACGGGTAGCCATAGCCATAGCCGGAGTAAGGATACCCGTAATATGGATAGCCGTAATCGTAGTAATAGGGCCAGTATGAATATGGATAGAATCCGAGGCCGAAGCCATAGAACCCTCGGCCATAGAACCCGCGGCCGAACCCGAACCCGCGGCCGAAGCCGCCATAACCACCGCGGAAGCCTCCAAAACCGCCACGAAAGCCGCCACCACCTCCGTGGAAACCACCTCCGCCGCCGTGACCTCCGCCGCCGTGGCCGCCACCTCCGCGCTGAGCGGCCGCAGGCAGTATCGCCAGGCAGCCAACGACCAGCCAGCCAATGACAAGGAACCGCGCTACGTTTCGCATAAGTCCGTCTCCTGATTCGAAGCTTAGCGCTGCCAAGGGCGGGTGGCAAGCGTCAGGACACACGATTGGACTACGCCTGGGGCTCTTCCCATCTTCCCGATTCCGCCGACCGAAAAATCGCGTCGATTACGGCCATATTTCGAATGCTCGATTCTAGGGGCACTGGAACCTGTGCGTCATCACGGATAGCGCGGGAGAAGAGATCGCCCTGGGCCGTGTACTGGTCGCATTTCGGAACCTTAAAGGTTTTGATGCCGGAACCGGTGACATCACGGCCATTATCCAGAAAAACGCGGCAGGAGCGGTTGGGGGGCGCATTGAAGGGGATCTCGATCTCGATCCGGCCGCTAGTTCCCAGTATCTGCATGCGCTGGTAGGGTACGATCTGCGTCCCGCAGGTGAAGACACAGTGCCCCGCAGGGTAATCGAGAATGGCCGAAGTCAGGCGGTCGATCTTCATTTTCGGATCGCGCTCGATCAAGCCGAGAACCCGCCGCGGCTCTGCGCCGAATACAAAGCGCGAGGTGAAGATGGGATAACAGCCGATGTCCATCAAGCCGCCGCCGCCGTACTCGAGAACATTGCGGATGTTTGCCGGATTGGAGTTTGCGTAGCTGAAGAAGCCCATGATCGATCGCAAATCGCCAATGCGGCCAAGGCGCACCAGATCGAGCGTCTTCAGCCATTGCGGGTGCGTGCGCACCATGAAGGCCTCACCGATCTTGACACCGGTGCGATCGCGCACCTCACGCAGCTTCTTGGCCTCGTCAACGCTTAACCCGATAGGCTTCTCGCATAGCACATGTTTACCCGCCTCAGCCGCCCGAATGGACCAGGGCAGGTGTAAATGATTAGGCAGCGGGTTGTAGACGGCGTCAATTTCGGGGTCGGCGACCAGCTCATCGTAGGAGCCGTATGCCTTTGGAATGCCCAGCGCACGCGCCGTTTTTCGCGCCTTACGCAGGTCGCGCGAGGCGATGCCGGTGACATGCGAATCTTTGCCGCGCTGCATGGCGGGGATGACCTTTTGGACACCGATCAAGGCTGTACTGAGAACGCCCCAACGTATTTTTGGCATGTGGAATTTTATTCTACTTGATGATTCGGCAAACGCGGCTCCCATGCCCAAAATCGCAGCATCCATTCCCGAAATCGGACAGTTCGGCTTATCTGTCATATTGCCAACCCAATGAGCACAAGGTAGATCAGGCGATTCCGTGGGTGGTCGAACATTTGCTGTAATCGTCCTTTATGACGTTGCTCTGGAAGGATCTGCGCTACGCCGCGCGCATTCTCGCCAAATCCCCGGGCTTCACTCTGGTTGTGGTGCTGTCGCTGGCTCTAGGAATCGGCGCGAATACCTCAGTCTTTACGATTGTGAATGCGTACTTTCTGCGGCCCATGCCTGTGGATGATCCGGACCGGTTGGTAGCCGTTTACCTGACGTCGCCTGCTCGCTGGGGCCGGGATATTGGCAACTTTTCGTATCCGGAGCTGAAGGATTACCTTAAAGCGGACACCGGCTTCTCGGACCTGATGGGATCGAGCGGGCTGCCGCTCAGCATGACGGATGGCGAGAAACCCGAGCTGATTTGGGGCGAAATCGTCACCGGCAACTACTTTTCGGGCCTTGGTGTTCATCCGATTCTCGGCCGCGGATTCCTGCCCGACGAGGATCGCGCTCCTGGGCAAAAGCCCGTGTGCGTGTTGAACTACAATTTCTGGCGCCAGCACTTTCAAGGCGACCCGAATATCGCCGGCAAGGTAATCAACATAAACAGCCACGCATTCACGGTGGTCGGTGTGGCGCCGCGCGGCTTCATCGGAACCAGGCTGTTCACCTTCATCCCGGACGTCTGGATTCCACTGACCATGCAGCACACTATTGCGCCGGACTTAGGCAACTATCTGGAGGGTCGAGATAATCGATGGATCGAGATGCGCGGCCGGCTCAAGCCGGGGGTTTCCAGGCAGCAAGCCACGGCTGCATTGAACGTAGTGGCACGCCAGCTTGCTAGCGAATATCCGCAAACAAACAAAGATGTTCAAGTGAACATCATTCCCGGAGGAACGAGAACCCAGCCGGTGTTTGTGGCCCTCGGAATAGTCTCGGCTACCACAGCGATCCTGTTCGGCGTGGTGGGCCTGGTGCTGTTGATCTCCTGCGCGAACGTCGCGAACCTGATGTTGGCGCGTGCTGCCAGCCGCGCTCGCGAAATGGCGATTCGGGTGGCCATCGGCGCTACACGGCTACGCTTACTGCGCCAGTTGCTTACGGAAAGCGTTCTGCTTTCGCTGCTTGGCGCCGCGGTAGGAGTTGTCCTGGCGCTGTGGTTTGACGACCTGCTCAGAGGCACCTATCCGACGCTCGACTTCCAGACCGCGGACATCGACTACGAAATGCGTCTGGATCCGCGCATGTTTGTGTTCAGTTTTCTTCTTGCGCTCGTCACGGCGATTTTGTTCGGCCTGGTTCCCGCCCTGCGCGCTTCTAAAGTGGATCAAGCGGGGGTGATGAAAGGCGAGAACGCCGCCCCAATTGGTGGACTGCGTGGCCTCACTCGTGGAAATCTGCTGGTGACGGCTCAGGTGACGCTCTCCTATGTGCTTCTGATTAGCGGAGGCCTCTTCCTGCGAAGCATGCAATTTGCTCGCAACGTTAATCCGGGTTTTGACCGAACCGGTGTGCAGTTATTTTCCGTAGATTTGGGACTGCAAGGCTATAACGAGCACCGCGGAAGGGAGTTTCAGAAAAGCATGACGGAGCGCCTCAAGAACTTGCCCGGAGTTGAATCGGCGAGTCTGGCATATCCTCTGCCCCTGGACGCTTACAACAGCGACGCCGCGGTTCACGTCGAAGGGTATGTACCACGATCGGACAATGAAACGAACGTCGCAGGGCTGAGCCGAGTAGGCCCCCGCTATTTCGAAACCATGGGCACTCGCCTAGTTGCGGGACGAACGATCGATGAGCGCGATAGCGAGTCGTCACGCGGCGTGGCCGTCATCAACGAAACGCTGGCCCGGCGCTACTGGCAAACGCCCGAGAAGGCTCTGGGCCGGCGTTTCACCATTAGCAAAGAGGGCCCCTGGATCGAAGTGGTGGGCGTAACCAAGGACGGCAAATACATGACTTTTGGCGAGAGTCCTGTGCCGTACTTCTTCCTGCCCCTGGCTCAGAATTACGAGGGCCGCGTCACTTTCCTGGTGCGTTCCAAGGAAAACCCGGACTCCCTGATGCCGGCAATTCGTGGTGAAGTGAAAAAGCTGGACAGGAGTCTTCCCATTTTCGGCGTACGGACGATGCCGCAGTTCCTGAACCGCATCGTTTCGGTGTATGACACGGGGGCTTCGCTGGTTGGGACATTTGGGGTTACCGCACTGTTGCTGGCCGCCATCGGCATCTACGGTGTTCTTCACTTTGGTGTAACGCGCCGGACGCGCGAGATCGGTATTCGGATGGCACTGGGTGCGGCCAGGGGTGATGTGGTTCGGCTGATCCTTGGGCGATCGTTAGCGTTTGCCGGCATAGGTCTGGTGCTCGGAATCGCAGGCGCCTTGGCCGCGGGCCGGCTCACAGGCGCCCTGCTCGCCGGCGTGGGCTCCACCGATCCTCTTACCTTCTTGGCCGTCGCTCTCATCTTCGGCCTGGTCGCATTGTTTGCCAGTGCCATCCCCGCGCGGCGCGCGTCTCGTGTCGATCCTATGGAAGCCGTTCGCTACGAGTGAGCCGGCGCTGCGCGCCGGGCGATGCTGCGCATCGCGGACGCGGCGACGCGGAGACGGGGCGACGCGGCGATAAGGTCCAATGCCAGGCGGTTCGCACTAAACTAGAAGAATCAATATGGTTGAGTGCAAGTCTTGCGGGGAGGGGGTTCCCGAGAGCAGCCGGTTTTGTCTCCACTGCGGCGAACCGCTCAAGGCGGATGGAGGCGTGACACGTACCATCCAGACGCCGGCGTCGACACCATCATCGCAGGAACATTTGAGCAGTTCCAGCTCGCTCGACGAAGGCAGGTTTCTTCCCGGCACATTGCTTGCCGCCCGGTATCGCATCGTAGCGCTGCTCGGGCGCGGCGGTATGGGCGAGGTCTACCGCGCCAATGACCTGAAGCTCGGACAGCCCGTCGCGCTGAAGTTCCTGCCGGAGGCCACTTCCAGAAACGAAACTGCGCTCGCGCGCTTTTACAACGAGATCCGCATCGCGCGCCAGGTTTCGCATCCGAACGTTTGCCGCGTTTACGATCTCGGCGACGTGGATGGCCAGCCGTATCTTTCCATGGAGTACGTAGACGGCGAAGACTTGGGCTCGCTCATGCGGCGCATCGGCCGCCTGCCCGCGGACAAGGCGATCGAGATCGCACGGAAGCTCTGCGCTGGGGTAGCTGCGGCTCACGATAAAGGCGTCCTGCACCGCGATCTGAAACCTTCCAACATCATGCTGGACGGCCGCGGCAACGTCCTGATCACCGACTTCGGGCTGGCGGGTCTGGCCAGCCAGCTGCAAGGAGCCGAGGTTCGCAACGGTACACCAGCCTATATGGCGCCCGAGCAACTGGCGGGCAAAGAAGTGACGATGCGCAGCGACATCTACTCGCTGGGTCTGGTGCTTTACGAAATCTTCACAGGCAAGCGCGCGTTTGAGGCCGCAACGCTGGCTGAGCTCGTTCGCTTGCACACCGAAACATCGCCCGTGAATCCAACGACTCTGGTGAAGGATCTCGACCCAGCCGTCGAGCGGGTGATTTTACGCTGCCTCGATCCGGATCCGCGAAATCGACCCGCTTCCGCGCTGGCGGTAGCAGCCGCTCTGCCCGGCGGCGATCCCCTGGCAGCGGCGCTGGCTGCTGGGGAGACGCCATCGCCGCAGATGGTGGCGGCGTCGGGCGAAACGGCCGGGCTGCCTGTTCGCGTGGCCCTTTCCTGTCTCGCTGCGGTAGTGCTCGCATTAGCCATCATGGTATTTGCCGGCCCCCGCAACAGCGCCATCGATCAACTTGGACTCGAAAAGCCCCCTGAAGTGCTGAGCGAGATGGCGCGCAATATGATCCGCAATTTCGGCTATACGAGCAGCGTTATCGACCGCGTGTACGGGTTCGGCTATCAATCAGAATTTCTAAACTACGTTCAGGAGCACGAGAAACCTGGCCCCTCTGCCTGGCCGAAAATTCTGGCGGGCTGGCCTAGTTTGGCTTTCTTCTGGTATCGCGAAAGCCCGCGTTACCTGGTTCCTAGTGATTTTAGGGATCAGTCTATGACTCCGGGCATCGTTACGACCTATGACCCTCCGGTAATCCAATCGGGGATGATTAATGTGGAACTGGATCCTCAAGGACGACTGGAAAAGTTTCAAGCGATTCCTCCGGAGGTGGACAAGACGCCGCCCCCGGCGCAACCCTTCGACTGGAAGCTGCTGCTCTCGGCGGCAGGCCTGGACGCGGGAATGTTGCGGCCCGCCGAGCCCGAGTGGAATTCACTGGCGGTTTTTGACGCGCGCGGGGCATGGACGGGAACCTGGCCCGGGAGCCAGAGGGCGCTACGCGTGGAAGCAGCTGCGTGGCGCGGGAAGCCAGTATATTTTGCGATGATGGGCCCTTGGACCCATCCTTACCGCATGCGGCCGGAAGAACGCAGTGCCGGCAAGAGAGCAGGCGACATCATCAGCATATGCCTCCTGTTTGCAGTTCTCGGCGGTGCTCTCTGGCTGGCACGCTGGAATCACGCGCGCGGCAGGGGGGATCGGCAAGGAGCTTTCCGGCTTGCGCTGTTCGTATTCTGTGCGCAGATTGCGCTGTGGCTGACCAGAAGCCATTTGGTTCCGGACATCAACACTATCGGATTGTTCATAATCATGGCGAGCACCGCGCTATTCATCTCCGGTGGCGTGTGGATTCTCTACCTGGGGCTCGAACCCTATGTCCGCAGGCACTGGCCACAAGCCATCATTTCCTGGACTCGCTTGTCGGGGGGCCGCACTCGAGACCCGCTGGTGGGACGTGACGTCTTGTTCGGCGCCGTGCTGGGTGTGACCTGGTGCCTCATTTTCGTCGTCAACGGCGTAGTAGGTTCGCAGTTCGGCTCCGCGCCCAGTCTGGGAAACACAGATTACTTCCTCGGGGCGCGCCGAGCCGTTGGCGCCATTCTCTCCCAGATTCCGACCTCAGTAGCAGGTTCCTTGATATTCTTTTTCCTGATCTTTCTCCTGCGCGCGATTCTTCGCAAACAATGGCTCGCGGCGGCCGGCTTCGTTTTGATTTACACCGCCATGCAGTGTCTGGGGAGCAATCATCCCTGGGTGGACGCACCCTTCGTAGTTGTCATCTATAGCATTGCAGCTCTTGTCGTGGTGCGGTTCGGCCTGGTTGCGTTGGCGGCGGGCATCTTCGTCGCGAACCTTATCGGCAATCTGCCGGGTACCGTGAACTTTTCAGCATGGTATGCCAGTGGTTCCATCTTCGCGCTTGTGGTGGTAGCTGCTCTGGCCGTTTGGGGGTTTCACACAACGCTCGCAGGAAGGCCGATTTTCAGCCGGGAACTGTTCGACTAGTCTCCTGTTCCCGAAGTTTAACGCTCCCTCACGGTCGCGGCTCTGTTACGGAGCAGAATCACCCTTTTACGCGTGCAGTTCGGCCAAGCGTTCTTTCACGAACGCGAGCACCGCTGCGGGTGCCGACAGGCCGTCGAGCGGCACCTGCAAGACGCCGGCTGGGGTGAATTGCGCTCCCCGATGCCGGCTCACCAGGTTCATGAGCTTGGCCGGATCTACGCGCGTCTGCTGGTGAAACTTGATTTGAAGCGCGCCCTGGCGGCGGTCGATGCGCTCGATGCCCAGCGTTTCAGCGGCCGATTTTAACGCGGCGTACTCGAGCAGGTTCCGGACGGCCTCGGGTACCGGTCCGTAGCGATCTTCCAGTTCCCGTGCGATGCGCTCGCGCTCGTCGTTGTCATGCGTGCCGGCAATGCGGCGGTAAGCACGCAGCCGCTGATTTTCATCGGTGATGTAATCCGTCGGAATGCGGATGTCCAGCGCCAGGTTGAGAGCGGAGTGAATCTCCGGCGGCACATCCTCGCCCTTCAACTCGCGCACGGTTTCTTCGAGCATACGCACGTACATGTCGAAACCAACAGAGTTGATGTGTCCGTGCTGCTCGCCCCCAAGCAGATTCCCCGCCCCTCGCAACTCTAAATCGAGCGCTGCAATTTTGAAGCCCGCTCCCAAATCGCTAAACTCTTTCAGCGCGGCCAGCCGCTTGCGCGCGATTTCAGAAAGCTCCGTATCGGGCTGCACCAGAAGATAGGCATACGCGCGCCGGTTCGAGCGGCCCACACGCCCGCGAAGTTGATAAAGTTCCGAGAGACCATATCGATCGGCGTTCTCGATGATCATAGTATTGGCGAGGGGGATGTCAAGGCCATTTTCTACAATAGTAGTACAAACTAAAATGTCATACTCGTGCCGCACGAAGCCTAGCATGGCGCGCTCGAGTTCTTTCTCATCCATCTGCCCATGACCCACTCCGATACGAGCTTCTGGAATGAGCTCCTGGATCATCGCCGCGCGCTTCCAGATGGAATCGACCCGGTTATGCACAAAGTACACCTGTCCGCCCCGGCTCAATTCCAGTTCCAGCGCGGAACGAATCAACTCAGGTTGCATGGCGGCGACCACGGTCTGAATGGCCAGCCGGTCTTTGGGCGGTGTCTCTATAACGGACATATCGCGCAATCCCAACAACGACATGTGTAGTGTTCGCGGGATCGGTGTGGCGCTCATGGTTACCACGTCTACGGTCTTTTTGAGTTGTTTCAGCCGCTCCTTGTGCTTCACGCCGAAGCGCTGCTCTTCATCCACGATAACCAAGCCGAGGTCTTTGAATTCGATGTCCTTCGAGAGTAACCGGTGCGTGCCGATAGCGATATCGACTTTGCCCTCGGCCACGTCTGCCACCACCTGCTTCAACTCTTTCGGAGCCACGAAGCGGCTGAGCATGCCGACACGCACAGGGAACGGCTGGAAGCGCCGCTTGAATGTCTCGTAGTGCTGAAAGGCGAGAACGGTAGTGGGCGCGAGCACCGCCACTTGCTTTCCGTCTCCCAACGCTTTAAATGCGGCCCGCATCACGACTTCGGTCTTGCCGAAACCGACATCGCCGCACACCAACCGGTCCATCGGCTCCGGATTTTCCATGTCGCGCTTGATGTCGACAATGGCCGACCGCTGGTCGCGCGTTTCGGTGAACTCGAAGGCGTCTTCGAACTCGCGCTGCCAGTTGCTGTCGGCGGAGAATGCGAAGCCTTTGGCCAGTTTGCGCGAGGCGTAGAGTTTCAATAGCTCCTCCGCCATGTCGCGCATTCGCGCTTTGACGCGCGTCTTGGTGCGCGTCCAGGTGGCGCCGCCCATGCGGTCGAGTTGTGGAGACGAATCGCCTGCGCCACGAAAACGCTGCACCAGGTCCATGTGAGTGAGCGGCACATAGAGCTTGCTGGCGCCCGCGTACTCGAGCAACATGTAGTCGCCTTTGGCCTCGCCTTGGTCTATCGAGCGCAGGCCAAGAAACCGGCCGACTCCGTGCTCGGCGTGCACCACGTAGTCGCCCGGCTTCAACTCGAATGTTTCGGCGGAAAAGGTGGCCAAATGCGACTTGGCTCCGCCGGAACGCGCCACGAGCTCCGGCGTCTCGAACAGATCTTCTGACCCGAAAACGGCGAGGTCCGAATCGGGAAACACCGTGCCGCGCTCGATGCCGCCTCGAATCAGATAGACGCTCGCGACCGAGCCCGCCAGATACGCGCGCTCGGCAAGGTACTGTGGCGTGCCGTCCGACTGATCCGTACCGAGCTGGTAGGCAATCCCGTACTCGTTGAAAATGTCCGCCAGGCGTTCGATCTCGCCAGTGGATGCAGCGAAGAACGCAACACGCGAGCCCGATTCAATCAATCCACGCGCCTCGGCAATCGCCACCTGCATGTTGCCGTGGAACGACATCGAGGGGCGAGTGGGGATGTGCAAAGTTGGAGCGCCAGTGATTGATGAAACAAGCTCCAGTTCTCGTAATTCGACCTGCGCGCCTGCAGCCGGAAGCTCATCCCAACGAAAGAAGACCTTTTCCGGCGGGATGAGCGCGGCTCGCTCCGGATCTTCCAGCCGCGTCCAAAAGCGCTCGGCGGCGGCACGGATTTCCTCCGGTTCATCGAGGATAACGATCGGGTTTTCGAGCAGGCCGAAAAGCGATGCCCGGCGCGGCCGTACCAGCGGCGCCAACAGCTCCCAGCCAGGGAGTGTTTCGCCGGGCAGCGGCAGATCCCGGGCGGGCACTCCAGCTTCGCGCAATTGTTCGGTCAGCTCGCTCAGCAGTGCTCGCGATTTTTGAAATTCGGTCAGCGGCAGCAGAGTACAATCGGGAACTTTAAGAACGGACCGCTGCGACTCTACGTCGAACCGCCGGATGGAGTCGACCTGATCCCCGAACATCTCAAGGCGGACAGGTTTGGCCGCTTCGGGCGAATACACGTCCAGAATGCCGCCGCGGACCGAATATTCGCCTACCATCTCCACCGGATCGCGTTTCTCATATCCGACGCTTTCCAGGTGCGCGATCAGATCCTCGAGCGGGATTTCGTCGCCGGTGCGCAGCGTCAATGCAAGTTGGCGGTAGAAATTGGCGTCTTCGATCCGCAATAGCACTGAGGCCAGCGGCGCGATCGTGATGGGGGGAGGATTGGTAGCTAGCCGCCAGAGACCGGCGGCCCTCTCTTCCAGGATTTCGGCGTGCGGCGACATGCGTTGCGCCGGGAGAACGTCCAGGGCTGGGAGCAACTGGGGATCGGGGCGTTCCCGGCCGGAAGCCAGCAGGGTGAAGAATGTCTGCATGGCTTCGCCAAGCGATTCCGCCTGTTTGTTACCCGCTGCGACCACCAGGAGTGGGCGCTCCGTCGCCTGCCAAAGCAGTACCGAGTAGACAGCCTTCGCCGTGATGGTCAGGCCCGACAAAGACAATGTCTGCGGTTTAAGAGAGAGGCGCTGGAGTAACTCCTGAAAAGCCGGGTGCCGTCCCAGCGTTGAGAACAGATCGCGAATTGCAGGATGGATCAAGTGATTAACGAGCGAGAATGCTTCCTACTATTCCTGTAGTCGAATAACCTGGCTCGAGACTGAGCGGCATCACCACACCGCCCGCCGCCTCCACCTCTTCGCGACCGGCAATCCAGTGGGCCCAGTCCGCGCCCTTCACCAGAACGTCAGGCAACACAACGGAAATCAGTTCGCGCGGCGTATCCTCGTCAAATAGAGTGACAGCATCCACGGCTTCTACTCCTAGCGAGACCTCAATCCGCTCAGCTTCAGGGATTAGGGGCCGCGAAGGACCCTTCAGCCTTTGCACGCTGGCGTCGGAATTCAGCGCGAGGATCAGAATATCACCTAGCGACCGAGCTCTCTCCAGAAGGCGAATGTGGCCGGGATGGAGAAGATCGTAGCAGCCGTTGGTAAAGACCACTTTCTTGCCTGCAGCTTTCCATTCTGAGCGTGCACGTACCAGTTCGTCGCGGCGGTAGAAGATTCCCACAATCTCAATTTAGGACAGGCAAAGGCTGCTGTCCAATTACAGCCGGTTGATGAGGCTGGCCACGTAACCCGCGCCAAAACCGTTGTCGATATTTACCACTGTGACGTTGCTGGCGCAGCTGTTGAGCATCCCGAGGAGGGCGGCGAGGCCGTTGAAGCTGGCGCCGTAACCTACGCTGGTCGGCACGGCGATTACGGGACAGGACACCAAACCACCGACGACGCTCGGCAGGGCGCCTTCCATCCCGGCACAGACAACCACAACCCGCGCCGCCGTTAGCCGGGCGCTGCTCTCGAGCAGTCGATGGATACCGGCGACGCCCACGTCGTAAATCGCTTCGACCTCGTTGCCCATTACCTCCGCGGTAATTTGCGCTTCCTCCGCGACGGGGATATCGCTCGTGCCGGCGCACACGACAGCGATCTTGCCTTTGCCGCGCAGAGTCTTGTCTCCCCAGAACCGGATGGCGCCCGAGAGCGCAAAATGTTCAGCGCCGGGGAAGTCCCGCTCGATCCGCTCAGCCGTAGCCGCGTCGGCGCGGGTGATGAGCACATTTTGCGAGACATTGAGCAGACGCCCGGCGATTGCCGCTACTTGATCCGCTGTCTTGCCCTTAGCCAGGATGACTTCCGGCATGCCGTGACGTAACTCACGGTGGTGATCCACTTTCGCGAAGCCCAGGTCCTCGAACGGCAGATGGCGGACTCGGTTCACGGCGGCATCGACGTCTATCGCGCCGGAGCGCACTTGCTCCAGCAGGGCTCGGAGCTGATCCTCATTCATACGACCTCAGAATATCAGAACCCTTATGAACGGCCCTTCAGAAGGTGAGGGTTTGTCCTTGTTGAACCCCCAGCCGTTGTGCTTCCCCGGCGCGCAACTCGAGCACGAACTGCTCGTTAGTGTGGCCTCCATAAACCGGACAGTCGGCAGGTTTCTTGTTGCAGGGAGGCGCGCCGGCAGCAATCTCAACGATGCGGTGGCTGGAATCCATGAATATGATGTCGAGCGGCACTTTCACATTGGACATCCAGTAGACATAAGGCGCGGGATTCCTGTAGACGAACAGCATGCCGCGGCCTTGCGGAAGGGCGTCCCGAAATTTCATGCCGCTTTCCATCTCGCCTTGCGTCAGCACTACCTGGGCGCGGATCTGGCCGCCAGCGGGCAACGTGATTACCTGCGTGTTGAGATCTTCTACTTCATCCGGTTTTGGCGTGCAGCCGACGCAGAATACGAGGACGAGCAAAGCGGGGCGCAAAGAGGCCATGCGATAAGATGGTACTTCTTTGGTACTGGCGCTGCATGAAAAGCCTGGAGGCCTTTTCCACCGGATGTTCTGGAAACGAGTCCGTCTGACGCTCGAAATGATTAAGTTCGAGCACTCGGTTTTTGCCTTGCCGTTCGCGCTGACGGGTGCGCTGCTGGCCATTCGCGAAGGCGGACTAGAAATCCGCGCGATTTGGGTAAAGATCATTTGGATCGCTGTCGCGATGGTGGGCGCGCGATCGGCCGCCATGGCTTTCAACCGGGTGGTGGATGCGGAGATCGATGCGCGGAATCCGCGCACGCGGGCGCGCCACATTCCGGCCGGCTCGCTTTCGGCGGCCTTCGGTTGGGGGTTCGTTGCGGTAGCGAGCCTGGTCTTCCTTTATGCCGCGCGCGAGCTGAATTCGCTGTGTTTTGAATTAGCCCCCCTCGCGCTGGCGATCGTTTTCTTTTACTCCTTTACCAAGCGGTTCACGACCTTCGCTCACCTGGTGCTCGGCTTTTCTCTGGGGATCGCGCCCGCCGCAGCCTGGATTGCAGTGCGCGGCTCGCTCGATCCGCGCATATTGTGGCTCACGGCCGCGGTGATGTTCTGGACCGCGGGGTTCGACATTATCTACTCCTGCCAGGATTACGAGTTCGACTCAGACCAGGGCCTGTTCAGCCTGCCGCGCCGGATCGGCATCGCAGGCGCCTTGCGAGTTTCGAAGCTGCTGCATGTTCTGATGATTCTGTGCCTGCTAGCTCTGGTGCACGATCTCGATTTGGGTCCGCTGAGCGTTGCAGGGATTGTTGCAGTCGGGCTGCTCCTCGCCTACGAGCACAGCCTGGTAGGGCCGAACGATCTTTCGCGCGTCAACGCCGCGTTCTTCACCATGAATGGCTGGGTCAGCGTGCTATTCTTTGTGTTTTGGGCCGCTGACATGTTCCTGGCGCGGCGCGCATAGCTCCAATGCCTGTTTTCATTGAAGACTCCCGGTTGAAACCGATTCTCGAAAAGGTCGAGGCGGGCGCGCGCCTTTCGTACGAAGACGGCGTCGTGCTTTATCGCACCTCGGATATTCTGGGGCTCGGATACATGGCCAACCTGGTTCGCGAGCGCCTGCATGGGTCGACCACATATTTCAACGTCAACCGCCATATCAATCCCACGGACGTGTGTGTGGCCAGTTGCCGGCTTTGCGCGTTCGGTAAGAAGGCCAAGGATCCCAAGGCCTACACCATGTCGCTCGATCAGGTGTGGCATGTTGCCGGCGAAGGCTGGACCGAAGCCGTCACCGAGTTCCACATCGTGGGTGGTCTGCATCCGGAACTCACGCTCGATTGGTATTGCGAGATGCTGCGCGGCCTGAGGGAACGCTTCCCGCAGGTCCACCTGAAAGCGTTCACCATGGTCGAAATTGGATATCTCGCGCAGCGCACGAAGATTTCGGTGCGGGAGGTTTTGGAACGTTTGCGCGATGCAGGCATGGACTCCCTGCCGGGCGGAGGCGCGGAAATCTTCTGCGATCGCGTCCGTCGCATCATCTGCGATCACAAGATCACCGGCGAAGAGTGGCTGGAAACGGCGCGCACGGCCCACCGCCTGGGTCTGCACTCCAACTGCACCATGCTCTACGGCCACATCGAGACGGAAGAAGACCGCGCCGATCACCTGGTGAAGCTGCGCGCGTTACAGGACGAAACGCAAGGCTTCGTCACCTTCATCCCGCTCGCGTTTCACCCGGATAACACGCCGCTCGGGCACATTCCCAAAACCACGGGTTTTCTTGATATCAAGAGCATCGCGGTAGCGCGCCTGATGCTCGATAACATTCCGCACATCAAGGCGTATTGGATCATGATGACGCCAGCGATCGCCCAGATCGCTCTGCGTTTCGGCGCCGATGATATCGATGGCACGGTAGTCGAAGAGAAGATTTATCACGATGCCGGCGCCACCACGAGCCAGTCGCTGCGGCGCGGCGATTTGTTGCGTTTAATCCGCAGGGCCGGGCGTGAACCGGTCGAACGCGACACACTCTACCGTCCGGTGCAGCGTACCGAAACGACCTTCACGGTTTTGGTGTAACTCCTGCACACCACGCACCCCTCGGTTCGGATAGAATCGAAAAGCACAAAAGTTTGCCGTTCAAGGAGGTGGCCATGCGCCGGTTTCAGTCGCTCTCTTGCGCCATTCCGCTCGGAGCGATGTTGGTTCTGCTCGCAGGATGTGGCGGATCCCAGCACAACCCACAGGAGAAGTACTACTTGCTTTCCTCGAATATCAAGATCCCCTACTGGGAGACCGCTGCGAACGGGTTAATGCGCGCCGCCAGGCAAATGCAGGTGCCGGCGGAGTTGGTTGGGCCGGACACGTATGATGCGAAGGCGCAGCAGCAGGAACTCCGAAGGCTGGTCGGGCTGCAACAAAAACCCGCGGGCATCCTGATTTCGCCCGCCGATGCCAATTTGATGAAGGCCGATATTGATGCGGCCATCGCCGCGGGCATTCCGGTCATCACGCTGGATTCGGATGCTCCTTCCAGCAAGCGGCTTCTGTTTATCGGGACGAACAACTACCAGGCTGGAGTCATGGGCGGCCGTGTACTGGCGAAGCAGCTTCAAGGAAAGGGAAATGTCGTGGTGTTCACCATGCCGGGACAGGCCAACCTTGCCGAGCGCTTAAATGGCTACAGATTCGCTCTCGGCGAGCACCCAGGATTCAAGATCGACGTGGTGGATATCAAGGGTGACCCGCGCGTCGCGTTCGATACGACCAACGAAATTGTCGAGAAGCGCCGTGACAAGGTGGATGGCTTCGTATGCCTCGAGGCGCAGGCAGGCAAGGAAGTGGCTGAGGTGCTGGATCGCGCCAAAGTTACCGGGAAGACCGTGGTTGCTATGGACACCGACGAGGGCACGCTCAACTGGATTCAGAAGGGTGTCATCGCGGCGACCATCGCCCAGAAACCGTACACCATGGCGTATTACGGCATCCAGATGCTGGACCAGCTCTATCACCACAAGCCGCCATCGCTGGACGTCAATTGGGCGGAAGACCCGTTCTCGCCGATGCCCACATTCGTGGACACCGGAGCCACACTGGTCACCAAGGATAACGTCGGAGATTTCATCAAAGCACGCGAAGCGAGCAAGACAGAGAAGAAATAAACCGGGTTCACGCCCACATGATATCGATCATCTGCCCTGAGCGCAGCGGCGTGACGGTGTGGACCACACGCGCTCCCGAGCCCGCTACCGCGCGCTCGACAATCGCACCCAGTTCCACCGGTGTAAACGCGCGGCGAATCGACTGACGGCCGTCCGCGGATACTTCGTGCATCAGAATCGGCGACATGAACGCACTGAACAGGGTAAGTGGCAGCCAGTGCCGTACCAGATCCATTGCAATAAAGCGGCGAACCGATCGGCCCACATTGCGGATCAGCGCAACAATCTCATCTTCTCGAAGATGGTGCAGAACCCACACGCACACGGCGACGTCAGCATCGGGCAACCGGTCGCGCGTGGCGTCGGCTGCGACGATAGGGATTCCAAAACGGTTACGCTCCGGAGCACGAAGTTCCGCTCCCACGACATCCGTCAGCAGTGCGTGCCGAATATCATCGAGCAGCGCGCCGTAGCCACAGCCGATATCGAGCACGCGGCGCACCGGGTGCGCGTCGTTGCGTAGCGCGTCCAGAACTGCGCGTTGCGTTCCCAGAAGCCGCTGGATAAATCCGAGCTGATGGTAAAAGCGCTCGCGAACGTGCTCCGGCACCCGCGGGTCGTCCATGATTTCAGGAACCAGAGAGCGCAGCATGTCAGCAACGAAATTGTAACATCGGGCCGCACGCACCGCCTCAGAAGGTTTACACTTATGGACGCTGCGAGCGCGTCCAGGCTTCTATAAAATCCTTGCCGGAGTAACGGATGGTGCGCGCATCGATGATTTCTGCCCCCGGGCGCAGATGCGCATCCACACCCAGCGCGTTCCGCGTGGTGTATTCAATTTGGATCGTGACCGGGCCTTCGATCTTGTACGGCTTGATCTCAGCAACCTTCTGTATGCCGGCGCGCGCACGCTCTTGGATGAGATTCCGGGCCGCCTGTGCGGAAAGGGTCTGACAGGAATAATTCGAGAACCCTTCCTTGACCACGGCCAGTTGGGCTTCGGGCACGACGGCGTGCAGGTCTTCGGCTGCCGCCTGATCCCCACTTAGAAAGATCACCGGCACATTGAACGCCCCGGCGAGCGCCGCGCGGGTTTCAATTTCACCCACTGGCTTTCCGTTCATGAGCATGGTCTGAATCCCGAGCGAGCTGTAGCTGTGCGCCAGGACGCCGCCTTTGCGGTTGGCGCGCGCATGCTGTCCCACGAAACCGATGGCCGTGTAGTGGCGATCGAGAGTCATAGTCACGCCGAGATCGCCAATAATGAGTTTCGAGCGGGGATGAATCGTGAGCGCCGAGAGCGTCTGGCTGCCATCGTGCCCGTCCCAGACGATCACTTCGTCGGCGCCGCCCTCATACAGCCCATCCACTGCGGCGTTGATTTCGCCAGTCAGGAGCTGACGCATTTCCTGGTCTTTAGGATCCGTTTGATCCTGGCGGCAGACGCCCGCAACTCCTTCCGCATCGGTGATGAGAAAGACAGTTTTGTGCGCTTGCGCGGAAAGCGAAGCGGCCAATGCACAGGCTAGAACGCCTGCGCCGGCTAGACTTCTAGCTTCCATGGCTTGCGGTATTCGCGCTTGAGCAATGGACGCGCCTCGGGCTGGAGGGTGGTTTCATGTTGCGCGTCCCAATCGATGCGCAACTTGCTCCGGAGCGAGACGTTACCCAGGATTGCTGTGGTCGTCGAATGGTGGCCGATCTCGATGTCGCTGATGGGCCGCTTCCGCGTCTTGATGCAATCGAGAAAATTCGCCCAGTGATCCAAAAGGGGTTCGTTGGAGCGCTGCACGTCCGCCGGTTCGAGCGAGGATTCTTTTTCCGGGACCAATTTGTAGCCGGCGCGATCCACAAACAGCGTGCCCTCCGTGCCGTGGAACAAAATGCCGTAGCCGTGGTTGAACATCGATTGCGAGTTGGTCTCGCGATTTTCATACGTCACGATCATCCCGTTGGGATACTCGTACGTGACTTGCAGCGTGTCCGGCGTCTCGCGATTGTCCTGCAGATAGAATTTGCCTCCCATGCCGTCGATGGTTGCCGGCTCGATTTCGTTAAACGCCATCTGCACGATGTCGAGCAGGTGAATGCCCCAGTCGGTCATCATGCCGCCAGCGTAATCCCAGAAATACCGGAAGAACGAAAACTGGTGGGGATCGACGCCGAAGCGGTTCTTGTTGAATTCGCGCTGCGGCGCGGGACCGAGCCACATGTTCCAGTCGAGATCTGAGGGCGGGCTGGCGTCGGGTGGATTGCCGATGCCCTCTGGTTTCTGGTGTCCGTAATTCCACGTCCGTACGTACGTCACTTTGCCGAGCCGGCCGCTCGAAACGATTTCTGCAGCCTTCTGAAAATGCACTCCCGAGCGCTGCCAGGTTCCCACCTGCACCACCCGGTCATACTTGCGCGCGGCCTGCACCATCTTGCGGCCTTCCTCGATGGCTACGCAGATGGGCTTTTCGACATACACGTCTTTGCCGCTCTTGCATGCCTCAACCGTCATGTAAGCGTGCCAGTGGTCGGGCGTCGAAATGTTGACGGCATCGATCGATTTGTCCTGAAAGATCTCGCGAAAATCCGTAATGCCCTTGGCCTTGGGGCGCGCGTCGGGCGTGCCGTCGGGCCCGCGGCCGCTGACGGCGATCGCTTTTTCGAGATTGGGTTGGTAGACGTCGCAGACGGAGGGGACTTCTATGTTCGGCAGCTTGAGCGCTGTTTGCAAACTGTCGGTCCCCATGCGTCCCGTGCCAATGAAGGCCACGCGGATACGGTCGTTCGCGCCGCGAACATTGCCGGTAAAGATCGACGTTGTAAATGCCGCGGCGGCGGTCTTGAGAAAATCCCTGCGATCGTTCATGACTATCCTTTCACCACAATATTCACCAGCTTGTCCGGCACAACGATTACCTTCACAACCTGTTTGCCGTTTACCAACTGCTGGATCTTGGGCTCCTCCAGGGCGCGCTGCTGCAACACATCCTGCGGGGTGCCGAACGGAGCCCAAACGTGCGCGCGCAATTTTCCGTTTACCTGGATCACGATCTGAGCTTCGTCTTCTTTGGCTAATTCCGCATCGTACCCCGGCCACTGCTGGCGGAAGACGGGGCCGCTTCTGCCCAACTCCTCCCACAACTCCTGCGCCAGATACGGCGCGAAAGGGCCGAGCAGCAGCGCGAGTTTTTCGAGCACTTCAGCCAGCACGGGACCGGAAAGCTGCCGCCTCCGCCGTGTAGAGCTCGTTGACCAGCTCCATGACGGCGGCGATGGATGTGTTGAAGTGCCAGCGGCTTCAAAATCCTCGGTGATCTTCTTGACGGTCTGGTGCAGTTTGCGCAAAACCTTTCGATCCGCGTCGCTTGGCCCACCTGCCCTGACCGACGCTCGCTCGACGTTGCGCGTGAAGAACCGGTAGACGCGTCCGAGAAAACGATAAATTCCCTCGGCGCCTTCACTGCGCCAGTCCACCTCTCGTTCCGGCGGTCCGGCGAACAGGACGAACAGGCGCGACGTGTCGGCGCCGAATTTTCCGGCGAGCATGTCGGCATCCACGACGTTGCCCTTGGACTTCGACATCTTCGCGCCCTCGGCGATCACCATGCCCTGCGTGAACAGCTTCTTTACTGGCTCGCTGTTCTTCACCAGGCCGATATCGCGCATTACCTTTGTGAAAAAACGCGAATAGATCAGGTGCAGGATGGCGTGTTCCACTCCGCCGATGTACTGGTCGATCGGAAACCAGTACGCGATTTTCTGCGGATCGAAGGGCGCGCGATCGTTCTTCGCATCGCAATACCGGTAGAAATACCAGGACGAATCGACAAACGTGTCCATCGTATCGGTCTCGCGCCGGGCGGGTCCGCCGCACTTCGGACACTTCACGTTGACGAACGTCGGGAACATCTTCGAGTGGCGAGCGGCCCCTACCCGTAATCTCCACGTTGAGCGGCAGCAGCACGGGGAGTTCGGCTTCCGGAACAGCAACCACGCCGTCGTTGGGGCAATGGATCACCGGAATCGGCGTTCCCCAATAGCGCTGGCGCGACACTCCCCAGTCTTTGATGCGATAGGTCACAGCCGCTTGGCCAAAACCCTCGCGCTCCGCCTTCTCCGACATGCGCCGGCGCGCTTCATCGCTCCGGAGTCCTGAAAACTCGCCCGATTGGTCCACGATGCCATCGTCAGGGAACGCGTCCTTCATCGTAGCCGGATCGGCCAGCACACCATCCTCGGGGCGAATCACAGGGCGAATCGTTATTCCGTATTTCGTGCAAAACTCGAAATCGCGCTGATCGTGCGCCGGCACAGCCATGATCGCGCCCGTGCCGTATGTCATGAGCACGAAGTTTGCCACCCAGACAGGCAAGCGCTCGGCGCTATACGGATTGACCGCGTAATGGCCGGTGAAGAAGCCGTCCTTTTCGACGTCGCCCGGATCTTTGTTGGCGCGCGCATCCACCATCTGCTTGGCGCGTGCGCGCCCTGCCTCATCCAGCATTTTTTGCGCCAGCGGATGCTCCGGCGCCACAATCACGCACGTTGCGCCGTAGATGGTATCCACACGCGTGGTGAAGACGCGGATTGGTCCGAACTCCGAGCCGAAGTCCACCTCTGTGCCCTCCGACCTTCCAATCCAATTCCGCTGCATGGTGAGGACGCGCTCCGGCCAATTGCCTTCGAGCTGTGCGATATCCGCCAGCAGCTCATCGGCATACTGCGTGATCCTGAAGAACCACTGTTCGAGAGCGCGCTGCTCTACGGGCGTGCTTTCGTGCCGCCAGCAGCAGCCGTTCACAACTTGCTCGTTCGCCAGAACGGTGCCGCACTGCGGGCACCAGTTCACGAGCGCCTTTTTACGATAGGCGATGCCGCGCTCCAGCATTTTGAGGAAGAACCACTGGTTCCAGCGATAGTAATCCGGCTCGCAGGTGGTCACCTCGCGATTCCAGTCGTAGCTGAACTGGAAACGGCGATGCGTGGCCTTCATCTTCGCGATATTGGATTGCGTCCATTCGCGCGGCGGGCGCTGGTTGGCGATGGCGGCGTTCTCGGCAGGCAGGCCAAAAGCGTCCCAGCCCATGGGGTGCAGCACATTGAAGCCGCGCATCCACTTATAGCGCGCCAGCGCGTCCCCAATGGCATAGTTCCGGATATGCCCGATGTGCAGCGCGCCAGACGGATAGGGCAGCATCTCGAGCACGTAAAACTTCGGGCGCGCGGAGTTCTCTTCGGCCTTATACAGTTCTTCCGTACCCCAGCGCTGGTACCACTTCAGTCTCGATTTGCTTGTGGTCGTATGACTTTTCCGGCATTTTATGGGCTGATTTGACGATGTTAACAGACTGTTGGCTGTAGAATTAAACTATGAACGCCAAGACGCTGATGAGCGTCGAAGAATTCGACCGGCTGGCCGAACCGGACGAGCTGAGCTATGAGCTCGACGAAGGGGAGCTGGTCGTCATGACGAAGCCGCGACCGTTACACAACAGAATAGCCGTGAGACTATTTCGAGCGCTGGACCGTTATGTCGAAACCCATCCCGTGGGAGAAATCTTCAATCCCGACAATCTGTTCGTACTTGGTCCCCACACCAAACGGGCGCCAGATGTTTCGTTCCTCCGGTCGGAGCGCGCCAAACAGATCGATCCGACTGCCGACATTCCAGGTGCGCCGGATCTAGCCGTCGAAGTGCTCTCGCCGACTGACACAGTGTCCGCGATGCGGCGCAAGATCCGCCAGTACTTCGCCGCCGGTGCGCAATGCGTCTGGATCGTCTATCCCGAAACTCGCGAAGTCGAAATTTGGAAGCAACCGTCGCAGCCTCAAAAAGTGCTTCAGGAAACCGACGTTTTGGAGGATCCTGATCTACTCCCGGGCTTCGCTCTGCGCGTCGGCGCCCTTTTCGGCTGATCCATCCTCAGACTCTTCAGCATTTCAACATTGCGCCGGTCATCCCCCTCATTGTCAACTGGTGTTTCCAAAATGAACGGTTTCGTTCGCAATTCCGGACGCGCCAAGATGCGGCGGAAGCCCACGGCGCCAATGTGGCCTTCGCCGATATTTGCATGCCGGTCCAGGCGCGATCCCAGCGGCCCTTTAGAATCGTTGGCGTGGATCACCTTCACGTTCTCAATTCCGAGAATGCCATCGGCTTCGTCCAGGGTGTTCTTCAAACCTGGCTCAGTCACGATGTCGAAGCCTGCCGCCAGCAAGTGGCACGTATCCAGGCAGTAGGCAATCTTGAGGTCGGTCTCGGGAGCTGCGAGGGCACGAATCATCTGCAGCTCTTCAAGCCGGCCGCCGATATGCGCGCCGCTACCGGTTGTGTTCTCGAGCAACACCATCACGCTGGGTGCGACGCAGCCGCTCGCGGCCTCCGTCAATCCCAACACAAATGCCGCAATGGCCTGTTCCAGCGGCTGCCCGCGATAGCTGCCCGGATGTGTTACCAGGAACTCGGCTCCGATCGCCTCAGCGCGTTCCAGTTCACCGCGGAACGCTATGATCGACTTCTCGCGAATCACCGGATCCATCGACGCAAGATTGATCAGGTAGTTGACGTGAATGGCGAGCGGCAGAAGATCCAGCCGCTCTCGCGCCCGGCGAAGGGCAGCGATCTCGTTCTTTCCAGGCATGGCCGCCCGCCACATCCGCGGACTGGCCGAGAAGATTTGAAAAGTGTTGGCCCCCAGCTCAGCCGCTTTTAACGCCGCCTTTTCCAGTGAGCCGGAGATCGAAGTATGGATACCGATGCGCAGAACTTCATGCTAGCCGATTGCGGGTGGCATGACTGCAGCGCAGGGCCACGTCCGTTTCCGGATGTCCGCGATGCAAAGCATCGCCCGAAGCGCACCGCCGGTTACTCATAACGTAAGGCGATCATCGGATCGACCTTCGCTGCACGCCGGGCGGGGATGTAGCTGGCGAGTGCGGCCACGCACAGCAGTGTCAGCGGAGCGACGGCAAAAATTAGTGCATCCGTCGCACGCACGCCGTAGAGCAGACTTGATAACAGATGCGCAAACCCGAATGACACAACCAGCCCAATCGTTGCGCCAAGTGACGAAAGCAGAAATCCGCGGCCGAGTACCCAGCGAAGAACCTAATCCGCCTCGGCCCCCAAGGCCATGCGAACTCCGATCTCGTGTGTCCGCTGGACGACGATGTAAGACATCACGCCGTAGACCCCCAGACAGGCCAGGAGCACGGCCAACGCCGCAAAGCCGCTAAGCAGCAGCGTATTGAAACGCGGCTCCGCCACCGACTGTGCAAAGTATTGGTCCAGGGTCGCCACGTGATAGATGGGCGCGTTCTTATCCACGGAGGCCACCTGGCGGCGAACCGCCTCGACAAGGCTTCGCGGATCATTGGCAGTCCGTATAACAAGGAACATGGTCCCGAAGGGGCTTTGCGCTAAGGGCGCATACACCTCGGGGGCGGCTTCGGCGCTCAGGCCGCTCTGCTTTACATCCCCGATCACGCCCACAATTTCGCGCATCGGCGGCTCGCCTGGACTGTAGCCGTTGCCGATACCGGGCCGGACGTGTTTCCCAATCGGATCCTGGTTTGGAAAGAAGCGCCGCGCCAGCGTCCTGTTGACGAGAACGACCGGCGTAGATTTCGCGTCGTCGTGCATGGTGAAGTCCCGCCCTTCGACGAGAGCTATGCCCACCGTTCGAAAGTAGCTCGGTTCCACCGCGTTGAAATCAGCCGAGGGTCGCGACCCCAGTGGAGTGGGCTGTCCCTCGATTTCAATACTCGACCCGATGTTATCTCCCGTCAGAGGCAGCGACGCGACCGCACTGGCCGAACTGACGCCCGGAAGGGGGCGGATTCGCGCCACAATCTCGCGAAAGAATTCAGGCAACTGTGAATCCTGGCCTCTGGCGGGCGAATCGATCTGAAACGTCAGAACGTGATGTGGATCGAATCCTGGATCAACCCGAGTAAGGTGCAGAAAGCTCTGAATCAACAGCCCGGCTCCGGCCAGCAACACAACGGCCAAGGCGACCTCACTGACAACCAGCGCGTCGCGCAAGCGACTGCGCTCTCTTCCTCCGCTTCCGGAGCCCCGGCCACTCTCCTTTAGGGCTTCGGTGAGACCAGTCTTTGAGGCTCGCAGTGCCGGAGCCAGTCCGAACAGGATTCCCGCCAGCAAAGAGATCAGAAGAGCGAAGCTGAGCAGGCGCGTGTCAAGGCCGATGGCGTTCAGCCGCGGAACGTCGGCCGGGACGAGCTGTACGAGGAACCTGAGTGACGAGAGCGCCAGCACAAGACCGAAGCCACCCCCTACAAGGCCGAGCGCAACACTTTCGGTGAGCAGTTGGCAAATCGCTCGGCGGCGGCTGGCGCCCAGAGCGGCGCGGATCGCCATTTCCTTGTGCCGGCCAGTTGCCCGCGCTAAGAGCAGGTTCGCCACATTGGCGCACACGATCAGCAAAACGCATCCCACGGCCCCCAGGAGCACGAGCAGCGGAGTACGGAGATCACCGACGAGACGTTGGAGTTCCGGCACAATCCTTACCGTACGGGGCTTATTTTCGGGGTGTTGCTGGTTCAACGCGCTTGTGATGGTAGCCATCTCGGCTTGCGCTTGCGGAAGTGTAATCCCAGGTTTTAGCAGAGCAACCACGTCGAGATAATGCGCACCGCGCTGTCTGGTCATAGCGTTCCCGCTCCCTCCGGCATCTACCGCGATTGTGGTCCAAAGTTCAACAGAATCAGCCTGAATGGGGAACTGGAACTCCTGCGGCATAACCCCGATTACCGTGAAGGGCCGGCCTCCGAGCTGAATGGTTCGCCCCATCACCGACGCGTCAGCACCGAACTCCCGCTGCCACAAACCGTAACTCAAAATGACTGGATCGATGCCACTCGCCGCGGCGGGATTGTCTTCTGCCGGAAAGAAATTGCGGCCGGCTACCGGAGTTACTCCGAGCAGCGAAAACAGTTGCGCGGAGACTACCGCTCCTTGCAAATGCAGGGGCTCACGCGAGCCGACCAGAGTAAAGTCGTTCGTTCGGAAAACTGCCATTCCATCGAAGACGTGATTGCGTGCCCGCCAATCGAGGAAATCGGGATAGGACGCAACACCACCACGCCAGGTGGCGACAATCACCGACTCAATTCGAACCAGGCGGTCGGCGGTGAGAAAGGGCAGCGGCTTCAGCATGACCGCATTCACCACACTGAAGATCGCTGTCGTTGCGCCAACCCCGAGCGCCAAGGTCGAGATGGCAATCGCCGCAAAGCCGGGGTTCCTCCTGAGCACTCGCAGGCCGTAGCGCAAGTCTGCGATGACCTCTCGCGTAAAGCGCGTTCCCAGCGCCTCGCGGCATTCTTCCTTGTACCGTTGGTAGCCGCCAAACTCCACACGCGCCCGCCGCTCCGCCTCCGCACGCAAGAGCCCCTGACGCTCCAGGTCATCAGTACGGCTTTGCAAGTGCGACCGAAGCTCGTCTTCCATTTCCCGCTCGACGCGAGACCGCTGGAACACGAACGCTAATAAAGTACGAATGGATGACACGAGCTGCATACTTCCTCCGGTCGCGCCTTCAGAGCAGCGCCGATCGCCGCCGCCAGCCGGTTCCAGTCGCTTGTTTCTTCTCGCAAGCCTTTCCGGCCACCCGCCGTCAGCTCGTAATATTTTGCACGCCGGTTGTTCTCCGTCGTGCCGCACTTCGCCTTGAGTAATGCTTGGCGAACCAAACGGAACAGGGCCGGATAAAGCGCCCCTTGCTCGATTACGAGAGCGCCATTGGAGATCTGCGCAATGCGAAGCAGAACGCCATATCCATGCAGTATCCTAAGATGCTTAGGAGTATACGCCGGACTCAACTCAATTGACCCGTCAAGCGCGGATAATCGAAGCGGCCTGTGGCGGCCAGAACTAACAACCGCTCCCTTTGGTCACGGCTCGGCAAAGCCACTCCGATAAACGATCCTGACCGCAAGGGGTGGTGTGACAACTCGCTAGAACCGTGTTACTTCGGTGAAATTGAAATCCCGCACCTTCATGGCGGGAACCACCATGTCGAAGGTCTCCTCACCGGAGGCACGCACGGCGGGCGCAAGCGCCTCTACGTTCTTCAGCAGATCGATCAGGTTCTGATTGAATCGAAAATTCTTCAGCCCTCGCACCACCCGGCCATCCTCAATGAGGAACGTGCCGTCACGCGTCATCCCGGTCATGATCTTCTGATAAGGATCCACTTCCCGGATGTACCAGAGGCGCGTCACCAGGACCCCTCGTTTCGTAGAAGCGATCATCTCCCCAACCGGCGTTTCGCCGCCGGCGATCACGAGGTTCATGGGCGCTTCGCCAATCTCGTTTGGCAGCGGAAACCCGTGGCCGGTCGGCTTCGTACCCGACAAATGCGCGGCCTGACGGCAGTAGACCACGTTGCGTACGACGCCGTTTTCAACCAGCGTCACTGGCTGGCGCGGCACACCCTCCCCGTCAAACGGCATGCCCGACTGCAGAGGGTGGCCCACCTGGTCAAAGATATTGATGTTGTCGCCGAAAAGCTTTTTCCCGATACGATCGGTGAGAAAGCTTCTCTCATCCCGCAGGGCCGTGGCGCTGAAATCTCCAAACATTTGCCCAACGAGGTCGAGGACCGCTGACGGCTCGAGTACCACCGTGTAACGGCCCGGGCCAATCTCGACGGGCGCGACCGAATCGGTTGCCTTGCGCGCGGCGGACAGCGCCATTTCCAGCGGGTTCAAGTCGCCGGCGTTGCATGCGGTGCCTTTGGCCCAGCCCGAACTATCTTTGGCCAGGGACGTAATCGAGAACTGCGCCATGGTTTCGGCGTGATATCCCGATACGCCATTGCTATTGAGGATGGCAAATACCGATTCGCCGGTTGAATAGATGCCGGCTGCCGTTTGCGATGCAGCTTCCACCGCGCCAATGGCTTCGCGCACGGCCCTGGCGCGCTCGCCGGGTGTAGCCGCGGCTGTCTTCGCGAAGTACCGTGCAGGTCCTGCGTAATCCGCAGCTCCGGCGAGCGGCAATAATTCCGGATCGGGATCCTGCAGCCTGGCAATGGCAATGGCCTGCTCCACGACTCGTTTGATCCCTTCCGGATCCAGGCGGTTGGTGCTCGCGCGCGCCGTGCGTCCATCGATTAGCGCTCGGATCGAAAGGTACCCGGAGCGGTCGGCTACGTTCTGGTGAATCGTGTTATTCGCGAAGCGTGTCAGCGCGTACGTGCCGGCTCCCACCATGGCTTCGAGATCCCGCACGCCTGAAGCACGTCCTGCCGCAACTGCAGCGTCAAAAATTTCCTCGCAGCGCGCAACCGGCAGCAACGCGGATTCCTGCATATTCCTAACCGGCATAGGCGCTACCGATCTTGATGTTGCGAAATCGCGAGGGGCTGGCACCGTGTCCCGTGCCCATCACCTGCTCTGGTTGGCCTTTGCCGCAGTTGGGCGTGCCCCAGAGGGTCCAGTGCGCCGGGCCAGAAATGGCAGCGCAGGAATTCCAAAACTCCGTGCTGATGCCGCTGTAGCTGGGGTTCTTCAACATGCGCCCGCGCTTTCCGTTGCGGATTTCCCAGCCGATCTCGCAGCCGAACTGAAAGTTGTAGCGTTTATCGTCGATCGACCAGCTCTTGTTGGTCTCCATGTAGATGGCGTGATCCGTGTCAAATACATCTTCGAGCGTTTGCCGGCCGGGCTTCAAGCTCACGTTGGTCATGCGGATTAGCGGAATCCGCGCCCATCCATCGGCGCGCATGGTACCGTTCGACCGCGGCTCTCGTACCTCCGGCGCGGTTTCGCGGGATGTCATGTAGCCCACGAATTTTCCGTTGCGGATGATGTCCGTGGATTGGGCGGGCACGCCTTCATCATCAAAAGCAAACGTGCCCAGCCCCGGGCCGTGCTCGATGCGCGCATCGCACACCACGTTCACAATCTGGGACCCGTACTGCAGGTTGTTCAGCTTATCGAGCGTGAGAAAACTCATTCCCGCATAGTTGGCTTCGGTGCCGAGCACGCGATCCAGCTCGATCGGATGTCCGATGGATTCGTGGATCTGCAGGCCGAGCTGTGAGCTGTCCAGAATCAGATCGAACCGGCCCTCCGGGCACTGTTCGGCCGAATGCAGCGCCACGGCTTCTTCCGCAACTCGCGCGGCGTTTTCAAGCAGATGCAATTCTTCCACCAGCTCATAACCTTTCAACTGATGCTGGCCACCGAACGAATTCGGGTACGAGCGCTTTTGAATCTCGCCGCCGCGAAAACTGTGTGCCGCAAATCCTGCGCCGCTGGTGTAGCGTGTCTGGTCGATGAGACTGCCGATGGACGAAGCGAAAATCTGGCGGTGCCGGTTGAACACCAGAGACGCCTCGGCCAGGGTGATACCCTTGTTCCGCCGCAGCTCCGCGTCGACGGAAAAAAGCAGCGCAAGGTTCTGATCGACGGGAATGGAAAACGGATCGGTGCGGATCGGAGAAGTCCATTCGGCCTCATGCTTTTGCTCGGGAGCCAGCACCACGTCGTGCTTTTTCGCGAGCGCGCTGGCTCTAGCGATTTCCACGGCCAGAGCGGCGGCTGCTTCGATGCCGCCGGCGGTTAGATCATCAGTTGCCGCAAACCCCCATGCGCCCCGATCGAGTACGCGGATACCCAGGCCCACAGAAACGGAACTCGAAACGTTGCCGATTTTTCCATTCTTCGTTGAAACCTGGCGTTCCTCGGTCTCAATCAAGCGCACATCGCCATAGGAAATCCCGCGGCGCACCGCGGCATCGAGGGTATTTTGAGCAATTTGCTTCATCTCGGTGTGATTAATCCACCCAACTTGTCCTGCTCGCTTGAGGCTTGGCGCGGGAAGCGTGTCGAATACGCTTCCAGATATTTGAGTCCTGCTCCCGTATTGTAGATGACAATTTTTTCGTTAGGCTTGAGAGTTCCGTCGGCTAGCAGTTTTTCAAGCGCCGAAACGCACGCCGCGCCCTCAGGAGCGATGAACAGGCCCTCCTCGGAGGCAAGCTGAATGCCCGCATCCAGAAGCTTGGCATCGCTCACTGCTATGGCTGTGCCCCCGCTTTCGCGGACGGCTTTCAGAATGAGGAAATCGCCCAGCGGCTTGGGCACGCGCAGGCCGCTGGCTACCGTGGTGGCGTGGTCCCAGAACTCGCTGCGCGCGGTGCCTTGCTGGAAAGCGCGAACCACCGGCTGGCAGCCCTCCACCTGGACCGCAATCATTTTGGGCCGCTTCGAGCCAATCCAGCCCAGCGCCTCCATTTCGCCGAACGCCTTCCACATGCCGATCAGGCCGACGCCTCCACCTGTGGGATAGAAAATCGCGTCGGGAAGCTGCCAGCTCATCTGTTCCGCCAGCTCATATCCCATGGTTTTCTTTCCTTCAATGCGATACGGCTCTTTAAGCGTAGTTACGTCGAACCAGCCTTCGCGCGCGGCGCCGGCCGCCACCAGTTTCGCGCAGTCACTGATCAAACCATCCACCAGCGTTACGCGCGCCCCATAGGCTTTGCATTCCACGAAGTTGGCTTGGGGCACGTCGCGCGGCATGAAAATATGGGCTTCCAGGCCCGCCGCCGCCGCATACGCCGCCATAGCGCTGGCAGCATTTCCTGCTGAGGGAATCGCCAGCTTGCGAATTCCCAGCTCTACCGCCATTGAAACCGCACAGGAAAGCCCCCGCGCTTTGAACGACCCAGTGGGGTTAAGTCCTTCATCCTTCAGCCAAAGTTGATCTGCGCCGATTCTTCGCCCCAGGCGCAGGGTACGAATCAGCGGCGTCATCCCTTCTCCCAGTGAGATAATGGAAGTTTCGTGTGTTGGAGGAAGTACCGGGCCATATCGCCACATGCTGTTTGGGCCCGAAGCGATCTGGTCGCGGCTCCACGATCGGCGGAGTTTCTCGAGGTCGTAACGGACCAGTAGGGGTCCGCCGCAGTCGCAGAGGTTGTAGACGTTGCCTGGCTCGAATTTACGGCTGCACAGGCTGCACTCGAGATACGTCACGGTAGTAGAGGGGATTGGGCTCATTGGGGCTGAATTGTTCATCATACTGAAACGGAAGAGGACATTACGTTTTGCCGCCTACTTGGCGTTCGCGGCGTCCTGCTTCGCGGGCGAATCGGCTGTGCTGTCCACGGGCTTTCGTCTTCACGCTGACAGGCACGAAACCGATGGATCGGTCGTACGGCTTTATGCCAACGGTGGTGTCACTGAGTTTCCAGCAGCGCAGATTGCCGGGTTCGAGGCAGACGAAGAGGTAGCGAAGCCCTCCGAGTTGCAAGCTTCCGCGCCGCCCACTGCAGAGGAATTGGTCACTGCGGCGGCGAATCGAAATGGGCTGCCCGCGGACTTTGTACGCAGCGTGGTCGCCGCTGAATCGGGGTTTCGCACTGACGCCGTTTCGAACAAAGGCGCCATCGGCCTCATGCAGCTCATGCCGGCGATCGCCAGGGAGTACGGGGCCAATCCGCACGATCCCCAACAAAACGTTGAGGCCGGAACCCAGTATTTGCGCGACCTGTTATGGAAATACCGGAACGACCCCCACCAGGTAAGCCATGCACTTGCCGCGTACAACGCCGGTCCCGGGGCCGTCGGCCGGTACCACGGCATTCCACCCTATCGCGAGACGCTGGCCTACGTGGAACGGGTGCTACGCAAGTACGCAAAACAGACTGCGGCATCGAAGCGCTCTAAGCCTTCGGCCGATTGAATTCCTGATCGACCTTCGCCGCCAGAACGAAATCGCTTTCCGTCAATCCTTCGATTTTGTGAGTATAAGTCTTGACATCCACACGTCCCCAAGCCAGAGCGATATCGGGATGGTGACCTTCGGACTCGGCGACCGCGCCCACGCGGTTGACGAACTCGAGTGCCGTTTTGAAGTCCGGGAAAATGTAAGTCTTGGTGATGTGGTGCCCGTCAATGACCTTCCAGTCCGGCAATTGCGCCGACAGTTTCCGCAACTCTTCGCCTCCGAGCGGCGGAACGCCACCTTTGCACGGCACACAATGTTTTGCGGCGAGGCCGCTCACTCCAGATCCACCCATACGTCTCCATCCCTCACTTCTACCATGTAGGTCTTGAGCGGCCGCAATTGCGAATCCAGCCGCTTGTAATCTTTAGGATACACATTCCGGGGGAAATGATTCTTACCATTGGTCACATCATATTGAAAGCGGTGAAAAGGGCAGTCAATCAGGTTGTCCCACATGATCGCTCGCTCGAGCGGATTATTCGAATGGGGGGCACAGGCGATTTATACAAGATATGAAGTTAGATTATGTCTAAACTGAATATACTGTCCACTCGTACCATAACTTTGCAACAAAAGTACCACTTCAAATTGAATCAGCCGGCCCATTGCTCGAACAGCTGGAACATCCGATGATGGAGATGACACAAAGCTATGCGCCTCCAACTTGAAGATTCTTCAGACAATGAACGCCGGATAAACGACCGGTTTCCTCTTGAAAACGCTCTTCGGTACAGGTTCCCGGAAACCAAGAACTCCGAGGAGCCTGGGACTGGACAGACCCTGAATATGAGCAGCAGCGGAATGCTGTTGAAGGTCGAATCTCCGCTTCCCATTGGCCAGAAAATTGAGGTGTCTGTGGACTGGCCTGCGCAGCTGAATGCGACCTGCGGGCTGAAGCTGGTGGCTATGGGAAAGGTGATCCGATCGGGCCCTGAGGTCGCCGCTGTCAGTATTGAGAAGTACGATTTTCGCACTCGCGCGACAAAAGCCGTCGAAGTCGCCGCGACGGCGTCATCTCTTTAACGGATCCTCGATCCATGGCGGTGTCGCTTCGATCCGCCGGCCCAGTTCGGGTTCCAGTTGCTCGAGCTTGACCTTCATCTGCCAAGCGATCTCCCGGTAGCTGAAATGCCCTTTCACCCCGCTGCGCACGCGAGCGATATACTCAGCTTCCGCAAAATCCATCTTGAAAAGAAACCGGGACCGTGCGCCGAATGGCAGAAGATAATGCGATCCCGGAGCCGGCAGTTTGTTCATCTCGTCAAATGCGGAGCGCATGGCATGGTCGTAAATCTCGGCGGCACCCGCTGCGGCGACTGCCGGCGGAGTGTCGAAGCCGAGATGTCCGCCATAAGCCTGGCGGAATTGATGACAGCGCCGGTGCCGGTGAAGATCGCGGTAGCCGCCAATGTCCATGATGATGTCGAACGCGTAGGGTCCGCCGCGGAAGGCGCGCGGGAGATCGTCGCGCTGGGTGCGCGATCCCAGCGCGGCATCGATAACCTCCTGGCGCAGCGCGGGCGGCCACGCGGCCACCATATCGTATAACTCACGAAATGGCCGGTCCGTGACGGAGTAGAGCAGAGTAGCGGCAATATCCGCCCCGACATCTGTGGGCCGCACCAGGTCCACGCAATCTACCTGCAAACTGGCGGGGGATGGCAAGTTTTGTTCAGCCCACGCTCTTAGATCCGTCCGCGAACGCGCTAGAAACTCATCGGGCTCGGCATGGCGTGCCAAAGTTGGCGCCAGGGGCTCGCGGGCGTTTTCATCCCACCGGCAATCCGGCTCGGCGGCGCAGGTGGACGCGATTTCCTCGCCCAGGCTGCGCACTTCTTCGTATTCGGACACGCGCAGCCGCTTGATCTGTTTTTCCAGTGTCCGGATGCTTGTCACCTGGCCGATGTTGGTGGGCACGCCCCAAAAGAGCAGGTACCGCGCTACATCGAATGCCCGCGCCGCAATGTTGCGCTTGTAGGCCTCCGGCTTCATCTCTTCGGGACGCGGCAGCGTCTCACAAAGGTGATCGACGACGCGAGCGCTCACTTGTTGATAGGCGGTCATCAGGGCGCGGGCTGCGGCCTGATAGCGAACCGTGTGCTCGCCGGTCAGCTCAGCAGGAGTAATGAATCCCGACCGTGAAAAATCCTGATAGCGGGAAGACTTGGCCTGCCCGTCCCAAAGGGTTTCGTCTTCGATCTCGCTCGCGGCCAGCTCCGACATGCCTTCGAAGCACACCACCGTATGTCCCAAGTCGGCAATCGAAGCGTGCCCGTACTGGAAATAGAAGCTTTCCAGAAACTTCTGCGAGTCGTGTGTGCGCACCCATTCGAGCGACTGCTTAATGGAATCCGGCGACCGGCTGTACCGTGCCAGCGCGTACGCGCATTTCTCCGGGGGCATGGGCGAGACAGTGAAAACACGCTTGGGTCGATCAGGCATCGCGATCACGATATGATAACGAATCGCCGGCCGGTGACGCGGCGGCGCGGGCAAACTCAACCCCATGAAGATCAGGATCAAACGTCTGCGGGACGATGCATTCCTACCGGCGTACGCGCATGGCCCGTCGGAAGATGCCGGCCTGGATTTGCAGGCGGTGGAACAGAAAACGCTGGCGCCCGGCGTGCCGCAGCTGGTGGCTACCGGCCTTGCCATTGAGTTGCCGCCCGGCTATGAGGCGCAGATCCGCCCGAGAAGCGGGCTGGCGCTCAAACATGCCATCACGCTGCCCAACAGCCCCGCCACCATCGACCCAGGCTATCGCGGCGAGATCCGCGTGATCCTGCTGAACCTCGGAAAAGAGGACTACACCATCCGGCGCGGGGATCGTATCGCGCAGATGATCGTCGCGCGATACGAAGCCGCCGAATGGGAGGAAGGAGAACTGGGGAATTCAGCGCGTGGAACCGGAGGGTTTGGTTCCTCCGGCACGTAGAAGATTTGCGGCGGGCCGATATCTCTCACTAACTCGCAGACGTGTTGGCAAGAGTAAGCTGGCTGTTGGTGGCCGACCAGACGCCGGTGACATCGCCACCGGCGCTGATGAAGAGCGCGGCCGAACTCAGGCAGATAAATGCCAGCAGCAGCGTGTATTCGATGAGGTCCTGGCCTTGCTCGTCGCGAAGAAAATTGTTCAGCCGTCTCATTTGAGTTTCTCCTTGCCCATTAACTTCCGGCAACGAAAACTAAAGCAAACGTCGATCCAAACAGCCGGACGAACAGAAACTCCAAGGAGTGAACGCGTTAGCTTTCATAGGCTCTGAAGTGGAATCACAGTCAGTGACATTTAGTCACTTTCGATAACAGAATGTCGCTGGCATTAGTCATAGGAGGGAGTACTATGTTTTGAACTGGCGGGCCACACAGGGGAAAGAATTGACATTTTCAACAGCAATACGGGGCACGGCCTGGATGCCAGAATCCCTTCAGAATCGCAGGCAAGGAGCGGTGGGCGGCATGGGGTTCGAAAAGGATGGGTCTGCTGAAAAATACAGAACTTGCTGGCCAACGAGAACCCGCGCCCGACGGGAAGGATCGCGGCGATCAACAGGTGTTTCGTCAATGACGTTTCCGCGGCAGAATTAACAAGATGAAGAAGTGTTCGGCGACCACGATCTTTCGGATTACAAGCTGAGACAATACCGCCATGCGGACGTTTGCGTGTGCGCTGATGCTTTCGGCCTTGTGTGCCGGAGCCGCGGTGCCGATTGATCTCTCGGCTGTCAAACAGGGCTCGGTGGCGGTCGATTCCGGGCCGACGTCCCTGACGGTGCGCTGGAAGGACGAAGCGGGTCATCCTTGGACCGCGGAATTCTCGCTCGATCCGAAAGCGCCCTTGCTCACTGCCATAGCCATGAACGGGGCGCCGGTTATCACACGTGCGCGGCCGTTCTTGCAATGCACTACGGGCAAGCGTCGCGGCGGGTGGGACCAGTTCTTCGACTTTCCCCCCAGCCATCCCGAAGGCACGCGCTCCTATGTAGGCGTGTTCGTGCTGAAATCGGCGCGCGTCGCCACAGTGGGCGACCGCGTGGACGTCGCTTTTGACGGATTGCGGATGGGCATCTTTCAGGGTAGCTTGCACTTCCGCTTCTTCCCCGGCAGCCGGTTAGTACAGCAGTCCGCGGCGATGACAACAAATGAGCCCGATACGGCGTACTTCTACGATACCGGCTTGAGTATGACCGTTGAGGCGGACAGCCGAGCCGGGGGCAACATGGAGAGTCGCGTCTCCTATTACGATACTGCAGGCGAATTGCGAACCAAGCTTTCCAGCGGGCCGGAGCGGCAACCGGAGACCGTCCGCTATCGGACCATCGCAGCACACACCGGAACTGGCAGTGTAGCCGTCTTCCCGGCGCCGCATCAGTATTTCTTCCCGCGTGATTTCACCACCAACATGGGCTATGTGTGGCATTCGTCTTGGAAAGGCCAGGTGGCCCTGGGCATCCGGCAACTCCCGGACGATGCCACTGCGTTCTATCCGTGGTCGAATGCGCCGCCTGGCACAGAACAGCACATGAGCATGTTTCTGCTCCTTGATAGCGGAAACCCGCCGGCGGCACTCTCCGGCGTACTCCGCTACACGCACGCCGACCACTTCCCCGCGTTGGACGGCTATATCCGGTTCGCGCCGCATTGGCACTACGCGTACACGGTACAGGCGATCGAACATGGCCCCGACTGGATCCCACCGTTTAAGCCAGTGCTTGAGGCAATGGGAGTGGACGCGGCGATGATCATGGATTTTCATGGCGACGGCCATCCCGCCGACATTGGCGAGACCCGCCTGATCGAATTGCAGGCCTACTACCGTGCCTGCCGCGCACAGTCGAGTGCGCAGTTTCTCCTGATCCCCGGCGAGGAAGCCAACGTTTATTTCGGCGGCCATTGGGCACTGGCGTTTCCCAAGCCGGTGTATTGGCGCATGAGTCGCAAGGCGGGCCAAAAGTTTCGGGAGAGCGATCCGCGATACGGAACCGTGTACAACGTGGCGGACGCGAAGGAACTCCTCGACCTGGTGCGCGCCGAAGACGCCTTCGTCTATACCACTCATCCCCGCACGAAGGGTTCCATGGGATATCCCGACCAAATCCGGGACAGCGCCTTCTTTCAGGAGCCGCGCTGGTTCGGCGCCGGATGGAAAGCGCTGCCTTCGGATCTCTCCTCTCCGCGGCTGGGCGACCGAGCATTCAAGCTGCTCGATGACATGAGCAATTGGGGCCTGGCTAAGAAGTTGATGGGAGAGGTGGACGTTTTCCAAATCGACAGCACGCACGAGCTCTACGCCCACATGAACGTGAACTATGTAAAGCTGCCGTCGCTGCCCGCCTTCGACGACTGCGAGAAACTCCTGGGGGCTCTGCAGCGTGGCGATTTCTTCACTACCACCGGCGAGGTGCTGCTGCCGGATGTGCGGATCGCCGAGGAAAGGGGCGGACGAATCGCGGTACAAGCGCGGATCCAACACACCTTCCCGCTGGAAATGGCGGAAATAGTCTGGGGCGATGGCAAGCAGACCTACCGCAAGACGATACCTCTCAGGGAGACGCATCCATTCGGCGACTTCACCTTCCGGGACAATGCCGAGGGCGGCAATTGGACCTGGGCACGGCTGGCAGTATGGGACGTAGCGGGCAATGGGGCATTTGTGAATCCGGTGAGGAGAGGAAAAACCAGGCGTGAGGAAAGATGATCAGTACCGAATCGTTCTTGCGGGCGCCCCAGCCCGCTGCAACGCCGAACTCTCGTATTGACTCCCTTGCCGGCTCCACGGCAAGACTAAAACTCTCCGCGATGCGTCTAGGCGCGGAACAAGCCGGCCCTGCCTATATGAGCTGCCCTCAAGGTTCCGTCTCTTTCGCCGTCGCAGACTTCTGCGCCGCCGCGCCTTTACCGCCTTCGCCGCGTTTCACTATTCCTCAAAATCGAGACGTTCGGGTAGCCCGAGAAAGAGGGCGCATCTGTCCATGCGCATTGGAAGCCCTTCCGCTATGCGTCGTAGAACTAAGTGCACGGCCGAAGGGGATCAGCCCATCGGCCGCTTTTCGGGTGACAAGAGACGACTTAAGTGCCCCTTCCCGCTTTCGTACGGACGGTCTCGCGAGTACGGTCTTGACCGTTGCTCCCGCTTTCCAGTTCCGTGTCCGAAGTCAGGCTCTCCAGCAACTGTTCGCAAAGGTTCTCCAGCGTTTCGTCGGCTTCCTCCTCTTCCGTCAAAGTCTGGCGGAGCAAGTCGCCCGCTTCCTCATTGCCCATTGACTCCGCGAGGAGAATCGCCGACTGGTAAGCCGCCATTTCGTAATGCTCGACCCGTTTGGCTGCCCCAATCAGCATGACGTCGCGAAGCGTGTCCTCTCCGTCCTGTTCGATCGCTTCCTGCCCTTCCGCCACCAGCCCCTTCATGCCCTCACAGGATTTGCTCTTGGGCTTCGCTCCAATTAGCTGGAATACCTTTTCGAGCCGGTTGACGTGCGTCTTTGTCACTTCAAGATGTTCTTGAAACGCCGTTACCAGATCCTCTGTGGTCGCGGCTTTAGCAACCTTAGGCAAAGCGCGTACTAGCTGCTTCTCCGCATCATACAGATCTTTAATTTCTTCTTCAAAAAGACTCTTGACACTTTCGATTTTCATTTAGTCGCGTTCCTTTTTATCAATGTATTAAGACTGCTTCCAAAACAGAGTCAGCTTGCGCCGTGACCGTGGAACTGGTTGTCCGTCGCAGCTAGAACCTAACTTCCTCCGGTCTCGGCAAAAACCCGTGACCTGAGAGCGAATATGAACCCTCACTTCTCCGTTGAATTGGAGCAATTCGTGTGTCCACAACTGCATTGGATTTCCGAAGTATCGCGCGCGCCCCCGCAATAAGCGCCGCAATATTGGCTTTCCTTGCCTCGCGGGCAGGTGCATGACGGTGCGCGCACTTTTCTTGTTCTTTCATGAGGTCCCCCTACCCACATTGGACCCTCGCCAGCGGGCAACCGTTCACCGAGGTTTTGAAAAGATGTGGCCGGATGCACAGATCCCAGCCGAGAAAGGCCGTCTAGCCGCCGCTTGTCAGCGGGATTTTATTCACAGTCCCATTCGGGGGCGTCATTCCGTTGGTTGGACGCATTTCAGAGCGCCATGGCTGCCTAATGACGCCCCCAGTTACGGTGGAGCGCGGTGCTATCCCCACGGTCAGGTGATGGGTATTGCCATCGTCGGCAAGACGCACAAAGTCGTCATCCACCGGCTGGCCGTCCAGTTCCAGTAGCAGGGGACCGCTCGCGGCGTGCCTGAGCACCGTAATTTCATATGTGGTGGAACGGTAGTGGTAAGTCATCTCGAAGCCGGGCCAATCGTCTGGGATCACCGGCTTCAGTGTGAGGGTATCCCCCCGCAGCTGGAATCCCAGGACCTCCTCGATCCAGATTCGATACATCCATCCAGCAGAGCCTGTATACCAGGTCCATCCACTTCGGCCAATTTTTCCTTCGGCGGAAGAGACGTCTGCCGCCGCCACGTACGGTTCAGCCCGGTAACGAGACACATCTTCCGGGGTACGCGTGAGCTCAACCGGGTTCATCATTCGAAGTAAATGAACGGCGGCGTTGCCGTCGCCCATACGCGCTCGAGCCATCGCCATCCAAAGTGAACCGTGGGTATACTGTCCACCATTCTCACGGAGGCCCGGCGGGTAGCCCATGATATAGCCGGGGTTCGGCTCTGAATGATTGAAAGGTGGCGTGAACAACCGCACGAGACGATTGGGCTCGTCCTCAAGATACCGCTCAGCCGACGCCATGGCTTGCCTCGTCCGATCGGCTGCGGCGACCCCCGAGATGACGGCCCAGGACTGAGGGAGCGAATCGATCCGAGCTTCCTGGTTCGCGTGGCTGCCGAGCGGCGCGCCATTATCGAAGAAACCCCGCAAATACCATTCACCATCCCAGCTTGATATTTCGATCGAGTTCGCAAGCGCCGCCGCCTGTGCGCGCCACTTTGCCGCGAGCTCTGGTCCGGGATTCCGCTTCTCCATTACCTGAGAAAAAGACTCCAGAACCGCGCAGAGAAACCACCCAAGCCAAACACTTTCACCACGTCCTTCGATTCCTACGCGGTTCATTCCGTCGTTCCAATCGCCTGACCCAAACAAGGGAAGGCCGTGAGAGCCGAAGCGCGATCCGTGGTCCAGCGCGCGCCGGCAATGGTCCCACAGCGGAGCCGTCTGCGCGGAAATGGCTGGGGCGAAGAGCCGCTCTTGCTCAGCGGGGGCTAGCGGAGCACCTTCCAGAAATGGGACTTGCTCATCGAGAATTGCCGCATCTCCCGTCACTTGGATGTACTGTGCCACCGCGTAAGGCAGCCAGAGCAGGTCATCGGAACAGCGAGTGCGCACGCCCGAACCGGTTTCCGGATGCCACCAGTGCTGGACATCCCCTTCGGGGAACTGGCGCGCCGCCGAGGCGAGAATATGGGCGCGCGCGAGTTTCGGAACAGCATAGAGAAAGGCCATTGAGTCCTGCAGCTGATCGCGAAAGCCAAACGCGCCACTGGACTGGTATAGCGCCGATCTTCCCCAGAAACGGCAGCTTAATGCCTGATAGAGCAGCCAGCGGTTCAGCAACAAGTCGGCTGCCAACAATGGCGTGCGCACTTGCAGCGTGCCAAGCGTTGAGTCCCACCACCGGTGCGTTTCGGCCAGAGCATTCTCTACCTGTTCGCCATTTTGGTAGCGGCTCACGACGGCGCGTACAGCCTCCAGGGATTCAGCCTGTCCAAGGAGGAAGACTACTTCCGCCTGCTCTCCCGGTTCGATAGTCACTGGAAGTTGAAGGGCACCGGCGGGATCGAGGCCTGCGCCGGCTCGATTATCCAGACGGGCGCGCCCCAAAGCAGCCGGCTTTGATACCGACCCGTTGCGCCCCAGGAACTGTGTCCGATCGCCCGAATATGAGGCCGCCCGGGGGCTCGCCGCAGCAAAGGCAAAATGACCTGCAAAGCTTCCTGTCCACCGCTGTGACGCCAGTAGGGCTCCGGATTCCTCGTCATAAGAGGTCTGAATGTGCAACTGCTGGTCCTCACGGTTCGAGCCGAGAACCCATTCAGTGAAGTAAGTAATGGTGAGACACCGCTGCCGGGTGGAGTAATTGCGAAGGCGCAAGCGTTGCACCTTGATCGGATCGCCGGCTCCAGCCCCGTCAGTTGGAACGAATACGGTCAGTTCCTGACCGATCGCATGGCTATTGTGCTCAAAGATCGTTGAACCCTGACGGTGGCGGGCGCGGTAGGCATCCTGCTCCCGAATGGGAAGGGCGGTTGGGGTCCACACAGCGCCGGTCTCGTCATCCCGCAAGTAGATTACCTCGGACTGCGGATCGCTCACCGGATCGTTATGCCAAGGGGTAAGACGATTGGACTGACTGTTACCGGACCAGGTGAAACCGATCCCGCTCTCACTTACCAGCGCGCCAAATTTGGAGTTAGCCATGACGTTCACCCAGGGTACAGGCGATTGGCTTCCGGCCTTCAGGTAGATCGCGTATTCGCGTCCGTCGGATGTGAATCCCCCCAAACTGTTGAAGTTTGGCAACTCGAGGAAAGGCAAAGGAGGCGATGGCTCCTCAATGCCGCCACTAGGAACAAATGGCGGGGGCATCACCGACTCGCGGGTGGCTGCCAGCTGCTGTTGCAGAGGACCGCGGTTGCCGCTGAGCACCACCGTCGAAGCTGCCAGGAGCAGGTTGCGATGTTCCTCAGACATGGCGTGCCAATCGCGGAGATAAACACCGCCGGGCCGGTTTATGCTTTCTACCGGCGAATGGGCCTCGATCTGGCGCATCAGCTGTTGGTGCAAGGGACGATCGTAGCCAGGGGTCTCCTGGTTGAGAATGATGAGATCGGCGCGGAAACCACGCAAACGCCAGTACGAGTGGGCCAGCAACAGTTCACGAACCAGGGGCACGCTACGGGGTTCCGTGACGGTTACCGAGAGTATGGGCAAGTCGCCGGAGATTCCGTCTCCCCAAAGGGCGGATTGCCCCAGTTGATTCCGCGCGAGGCGGTCGGCCGGCATACGAAGCCTGGGGTTGGGATAGAGCAAGTAGCCGGCAAGATCCTGAAACCGATGTGACGCGGCGGGACCGACACCGAGATAGCGGAACTCGAGCTGCGCGCGTGTCCACGCCATTTCGAACGCCCGCGTCACGGATTCCGGGCGACGGTACTTAGTGATGAGTGCCAGCAGGGTCTCGCGCGAGGACGCCACCACAGTGACGAACGATAATTCGAGACGGTCGCGCGGTTCAATTGTGGCGCGGCAGCGTAAGCTGAAAACAGGATCGAGGACAGTCCCCAGAGATCCCGTCAGGTCCCGCCGCAGGGCCGCCGGCGCATCCGGTGCATTGCCTCTGCCTAGAAATTTCTCGCGATCCGTTTCATATTGGACCTCGCCGGTTCCGCCAATCAGGATATGCGCAGCCCATACGGGCGTTTCCTCGGGGGCGCGTGGCCTTCGATGCGCGAGTAAAACACCCTGGTCCAGGTACTCAGTTTCGACGAACATCTTGGAAAAGGCCGGGTGCGCCTTGTCTGCGCCATGTGGCGCCAGAGCCAGCTCAGCGTAACTGGTGAACTCGAATTGCCGGCTCCTCAAGGAACGATTCGTGACCGTGAAACGGCGCAACTCAACATCGTCTTCTGCGGCGACAGTTACCTCCAGAACGGTTTCGATGCCGGAGAGCCGGCGATGGAACTCGGCACGATCCGCGGAAAAGCTAGCTGAAGTGGCGCCCAGCCCGCCACCCACCGGTTGATGGGTGGCCGCGAAAACAACGTCGGATCGCAGATCGCGGATATAAAGGAAGCTGCCCCAGGCATCGAGCGTGGGATCCGAGCGCCAGCGTGTGAGCTCAAACTCGTTCCAGCGGCTATAACCGCCTCCAGTGTTAGTAACCATGAGGGAGTAATGGCCGTTCCCGTGAAGATGCACGCGCGGCAGGGCGGTATCTTCCTTCCAGGCGCGCTCTGCGGGCTCTTCGGTGGCCGGACGTATAGGCGGAAGATCGATGCTCGGCTCCGCCAGAGGGATACGAATGACGGGAATACGCTCGAACAGAAGCGATTCGACGGCACGCACCCGGAGATCGCCATGGAAACGCCTCTGCATGACTCCGCGGTGTATTAAATTGTCCAGCGCCAGCAAGGTCATGGCCTGGTGGTGAGCCATGTAGGCGTAAATCACCACGCCGCGATCACCGTCTCTCGCGCTTTGGAGCGTGAAATCGATCGACTCGTACAAGCCCATGGGACCTGCCAGACCGAGTTGCTCAAGCCGCTTGAGATTTTCGGTTGCGCCGGCTGGATCGATGGACAGCGCCAACATGCTTGCATAGGGCGCGACAACGAGATCATCCGTCAACCCCTGCTTCAAAGCCAAGGCGGGAACGCCGAAAGCGCGATATTGATAAACCTGATTGGAATCCAACGCGCTGTAAGCGGATTCCGACACGCCCCACGGGACCTGTTTCTCGCGGCCATATTCGATCTGCCGTTGGACCGCCATGCTACAGGCCCGATCGAGTAATGAGTTGGCAAACGTGCGCATGAACAGTAGCGGCATCAAATACTCGAACATGGTGCCACTCCAGGACAGCAGCGTTTGTCCACCTGCGGACGATACGTGCGGGCGGCCTAATGCAAACCAGTGGTCGATTGGCACGTCGCCTTTGGCAATAGCGACCAAGCTCGCGAGGCGGCATTCGCTGGCGAGCAGGTCGTAGTGGCTGGAGAACTCGCGAGGACCGCCCACCAAGTAGCCGATACCGAACAGCCGCCGTTGCGGATCATACAGGAAACCCATATTGATGCCCGCGGAAAACTGTTTGGCACTGCTGGCCAGCGCCTCGAAACCCCGCATGGTTTCCGCGGCATTGGCTCTGGCGAGCAGGTACTCTTCAGCCAATCGATCCAGCCACGCGGCGACCTCGGGCCGAAGCTGTCGAGCGCCGCGTAGAGCCAGGATCTCATCGACCGGAGTCAAGGCGGCGCTGGCCAGAGTCAGTAGCGATGGCACCGCATGTAGAGCGCGATGACGCAACTTTACCGCGTCTTCTCCCAGCTCCCGCAGGAAAGAGTCCGGCGGATGGGTCAACGTTTCCATCCACCGCAGGTAGCGGTCTAAGGTTTCGGTCCAGGAACTTAATTCACGAGCCAGACGCGACATCCAATAAGACCGGTCTTCACCGGCGGCATCCGGCCATCGGCCAAGGTTTTGCAATTGCTGTATGGGATTGACCGCCAGAAGCAGCCGGCCGATGAGATCGTGTCCCTTAACCTTACCGTGCAAAAGCCGACGCAGCGCGCGGAGCGGCACACTCACTGATGGATCGCGACCGCAGGCTTCATGGAGAATTGATAGGGTATCCGCCAGACCTTTGAAGCACGATGGGCCTATCAGCGGAATGCGAAGCACGTCCTGATAACCTTGTTCGAGTACCCACAGGCTGGCCATCAGATTGCCGCTGTCCACCGTGGAAACATAGCGCGGCGCCAGCGGTTCGAGCGTTTGCGTATCGTACCAATTGAGCAAATGCCCTTCGTATCGTTCCAGACGGCCAAGCGTAGCCATGGTATTCGCGCTGCGGCTGAGCAAGTCATCAACGGTGAGATAACCAAGGTCGTGCGCGGCGAGCGCCGACGTAAGCCAGAGGCCAATATTGGTAGGAGAAGTCCGCTGCGCTACCCCTAAGTGCAGACTCAACTGTGAATTGTCCGGGGGTAACCAATGTGTGTCCGGACCTACGAGATCGTCAAAATACCGCCACGTCTGGCGAGCAAGCCGTCGCACAAACATCGAGTCCTCGCGCGGCAGGGTCCAACGGTCATGGGCCGGCACGGAGCGGTCGAGCCAGCGGATCACGGCAGGCGAAGCAGCCCACAAAGCCACGAAAACGGACGTAGGCGCTAAGGCGCCCTTAGCACCCAGGAACACCATCAACGCGAGTGAGAGGCCGCAGATCACCCACATCTGCCGACTTGTGAGATTGCGCTGTGCGTGGGTTCCCGCGTTTTCGGCCGTCTGCCACTCCAGCAGATTACGGTGGCTGATGAAGCGTCGATAGAAGACGCGAATGATCGCGTCCATAGCCAGCCATGCCTGATGCGGCAGAAAGACGAGCATCACCGCGGCCCGGACCAATTCGTCCGCAGCGCCTTGCCAACCATGCACGGAGCCTTGCAGGCGTCGAGCCAGGCGGTCGAGAAGCGGCGCGAGAGCGGGAATCGCGACCGCCAGTCCCAGTACCAAGCTCCAAACGCCCGGGGCCCGTGAAATCAGCCAGCCAAATAAAAGCAGCAGCAAGGAGGCTACCGGCACCAGACTTCTTCGCAAATTATCGAAAATGCGCCAGCGGCCAATGATGGGAAGCGGATTAGGCACTGCGCCCGCGCGACTCGGTACCAAGTTGAAGATCCAAGGCGCTATCTGCCAGTCGCCGCGAATCCAGCGATGCTGGCGCTGGCTATAGCTGGCGTAGTCGAGCGGCAGGTTTTCGAACAATTCGATTTCCGAGGCCAGCCCGACGCCCGCATGAGCCCCTTCAATCAGGTCATGACTAAGCAACGTCTCCAGAGGAAAGCGATCCGCGAGAATGCCGCGGAATGTCCGGAGTTCGTAAATCGCCTTGCCATGAAAGATGGCTTCTCCAAACAGATCTTGTTGGGCATCCGAAACGGTTTGGCAGTAAGGATCGGTGCCGGTGGTGTCGGCGAAGATTCGAGTGAACCTCGTGGCCGTCGCGCCCGGCAACGCGATGCTGACACGCGGCTGAATGATCGTGAAACCCCGCTGCCGGGTTTGGGTAGCGGTATCGATAGCTGCTTGATTCAAGGGATGGGCGATAGTCTCCACCATTCGCCGTGCGGACCCAGGAGGCAATTGGGTATCAGCGTCGAGCGTGATTACATAGCGAATCGGCAGCTGTAAAGACCCTGTATCGAGGATCTCGGAGGAGCCTTCGCCGCTCAGGAATGCGTTGAGCTCTTCGATCTTTCCTCGCTTCCGCTCGCGGCCGATCCAACTCTGTTCGCTCTCAGACCAGACGCGCGGCCGGTGGAACAGCAGGAAACGTCCACCCGGATAGCGAGCGTTGAGCGTGGCGATTCCGTCGTGCGCCGCCTGCAGCAGTTCGGTGTCGCCCGGCGCCGTCGCAAGATCGGCATCGGTGAAATCGGAAAAGAGGCTAAAGAAAAGCCCTGACTCCTGATTGGCCAGAAAACGGACTTCAAGCTTTTCAATCTCCCGCCGCACCACCTCCGCGGTCGACAGCATCATCGGTACAACCACGAGCGTCGCGTGCTCTGGGGGTATTCCGTCCCGGAAGTCCATCTTGGGCAATGACTGGGGAGGGAGCAGCGAAATGACTAGGGCATGCACGGTCTGAATAGCCAATTCGCTCAATGGGAATACAGCCAAAACACCCAGCAGCGCGAGCATCGCCTCGTGGCGCACCCCAGCGTCCCAGGCCAGAGCCAGAGCGACTGCTGTAAAGGATAAAGTCAACCCCGCGATTCCACCCAGATATACGGCCGTCGCACGGCGTCGCACGGCGCGGATTAGCGCTGTTCCGAATGGTATCCGCGCGTTGGCTTCTGCTTCCAGTTGGATGCCACCGTCGTCGAGTAAATAGTGGCCCACATGCCTTGTTCGCGAGTCGGTGCCTTGCCTGGCCAGCGCAACCGCCCGCCGAGCTAGATCCAGTTCTCCGATTCCGCTATTTCGCGAGATTCGCTCGATCGCGCGACGGCAACAGTCGCGCGTGGCAAAGTCGCTATGGGGGTAAATGCCGCTCGGGTCCGTGCGTAACTCAGCCTCCACCAGGCTGGTAGCCTCGAAGACCTCGGCGAAGTCGATTCGGGCCAGCGCGCGGAGACTGCCGAACGCGTTCGCTGATGAGACGCGCTCCGCCGCTTCGCGCGTGTGCTCGGTCCGCACCATTTCGGTGAGCGACGTCTTCTGGCGCTCTTCGATCCAGTGTTGAACGGGGGCGAGTGCGTCCTCTTCGTCCTGAAGTTGCTCGGCCAGGCAGGTCAGGAAGAAAGGTTGGAGTGCGACCGCCTCGGCTTCCAATTGATAGATGATTCCGTCGAAAACTTCCTTTCCCCTGCGCGAACCGGCTGCCAGGCGGTTGGCCCAGAAATAGGCTGCCTCGCGCAACTGCTGCTTCCCGCTTACGTGCAAGGCCAGATGTGCCAGCGAACCAATCAGGGCCATGCGCAGCAGCAATGGAAAAGACCACAATTCGGCGATGGTCAGAGGCGCCACCTGTTGGTATGAACTCAGGCAGACTCTAATGTTGTCGTCATTGAGGCAGTAGTCAGTGTGCGCTACTAGTTCCTTGGCGAGTTCGTAGACGTAGGGATCGCCGGCAGCATCCGCGAGAAGAATCTTATGGTGGTCTCGAGGCAGATGTCGACGGATCTCCGCCATCTGGGTTCGGATCAGATATCCATTGTCGAGGAGCCACTCTGCCGCGGCTGTAAGCGCATGCTCCAGGCGCGCGGCGTCGGCCAAGTCACGGCGTGATGCTTCCAGAGTTAGCTCGTACTCCCGCAATTGCGGCAAAATTCGCGGCTTGGCTGTGCCTGGTTGCCCGCGGTGTTCGGCGCAACGGCGCGCGAACTCTTCGATTGGCTCGCTTTCGGTACGCACGGCGGCCATTTCTGGCACCGCCAGATCGGAGAGACCTTCTGAGACGACGAAAACCGCTGGTGAGCCCGCACTCTGCAAGTGCTGGACGACGGCCGGCACCTTAGAAGGCGCGGCCTCGACCACGATGAGGCATTCACCTTCCAGGCGAAGCGGGCCATATCGTTCTGCCCCGTTCCGGCCTAAGGGCGCTTCGGTTTCATTTGCGCGAAAAAGGTATACCTCGCCGAGATGCTCCGCACCTAGCGCCTCATATGCTTTCGCAGATTCTCCGTCATCGGCAGCGTAAACACCGAGAACCGCGCGGACCGTCTTAGCTGCCATCTCTCGGCTTCACTCCCCTCACGATGCTCGGCCACGCGCCAAGCGCGTCGCCAGCCCGACGAAGAAAAGGAGCGCAAAAACCAGTCCAGCCATCTGAGGAGCTATGGGGCCGTAGAAGGTCATAATCGGCGCGAGTATGGCCATTAAAGCAAATAAAATCATCCATCCGAGCATTTTTTCTTTGTCTCCTGGCCGGGTAGAAACTCCGGGGGTGTACGTTTAATCACGCAGCCATCGCGCCGCGGCCGGTCACAATAAATGAAAGCAAACCAATTGCCAGCATTATTAAAGATTCTCAAGGGGCCTGGGAAAGTCGCCAACGTCGGAGGCTGGCAATGTGTGCACGGGGGCTGCGCCAAAATTTCCCACTCACCCTACTGTGGGTAACCGTACGCGGAAAATCGGCTTAGTTCTGAAACTCACAAACCCGGGGAAGAATCCTTGACCGGCTTTCTGCGCTCGGCGACAACCTCAGAAGGCTGAGCCGGCCGATATTCCGAGTAGCTGAGCACCTCTTGCATCTGGTAATTCCTTAGGAACAGGATCCTGGCATTCGCCTTAATTTCAATTCGCTTGGGCAACCAGATTCCCTCGGCCACACGCGTTTGTTGGAAAAAGATGCGCGTACCCGGTTGTACTCTCGCTAGGAAAAGCCCCATCGAGAACGGCGCTTTCACGTCGGCGTCAACTTTCACCCAGCCGAAGTCCTGCTCGTCAACCCACAGTTTGCCTTGCACTTTCGAAAACATCTTGCCGTACTTTGAACGAGCACGATAGCCGGATTTGGGCGTGGCTTCAAGAATGTACGCTGGCCTCCCTTCGATAGCCTGCTCGCCCAGAAGCCGAAAATTGAAGGCACTCACCACATCGTCGATGAATGCGCGGTTTTCCTTTTCTGTGCGCCGCCGGGCGGTTCGTTCCTGTGACGTTTCATTCCGCCGTTTCCGCAGGAGGTCCTGGTCCTTCTTCATTTGTTCAGGTGTTGGCGGCTTCCCGTTATGTGACACCACCTGATCTATAGTCTCGCCGTTCACTAAGACCGACCGGGACACTCGAATGTCGGTCGAAGTGATGCGGCCGGCAGAGTCCAGATGGCTCTCTTCATCGCGCTCCAAATAGAGGTAAGTCTGGCGGGCCGCCCAGCTGCGGTCGGCCACAGCAATGGATCGGGTCACAATCTGGTGCGCGTCCGGTTGCGCCAATAGTATTGGGGAGCTCGCAAGAAGGAGGGTGCAGAGGGTCCGCATATCCGCAATGATTGAGTGCAAGATATGGGCCAGAGGAAACCGGAACCTAACGGTACTGAAGGCTACAGAGGATGTAGAATCATGCTCCCGCAGGAAACGGCTAGGCTGCTTCACATCCTTGATTCGCTAAACGATCCTCGCGCGGAGGATGAGAGGGCGGCCTCAATCGCGATTTAGCGGACCGGCGGGCGCGAAGGAGCCTGATCCGCATTGCGGTCTCGGTGCAACCGCACTCGTCGGCGATTTCTTGTATTGGCCTATCCTCCAAATGGTGCTGGCGCAGAATCATACGTTCCATGGGCCTGCAGCCATCGAGAATTCGGGTTGTGTCCACCGCCGCCAGATTTAGCCGCGGCGCAACGGAGATTTCGGGAAGCGATTGGAACCTTTGTTCGTGCCGCAAAAGGCCACGGTACGCATTAAGAGCGATGCTATTTACCCATGTCAACAAATACGCGGAGTCACGCAACTGGCAGCGTCGTTCCCAGCCTCGTGTCCACGCAGACTGCGCTATCTCGTTGGCAATGTCACTTGACAGTCCTTTCGAACCGAGGAACCGCACGGTAAGCTGAAACCACCGCTGGTACGCACATCCATACTCTTCGCGCGACACGACAGGAGGCGGCTCACGATCGGGCGATATAGGAGCAGGCGGGTTGTTGATCTGGTGCACGGTTCCTCCTCGTGAAGTGAATCGGTTCGACAGGCGCATGACTCTTAAAGCAGTTTAAGGTCCACCGTTCGCATCTTGTTGGCGACGTTGGCGAAAACGGCACACGCGAGCGTGAACAAAAAATCGGAGGGCTGACAGGTAACTTTTTCGCGGCAATTACGGCACACGAGCGCCTAGGCGGGCTTGGGCAGAATTTCCTTAACCATCTCGCCGAGTTTCATGAACCCTGCAAGATCCGTGGGCTTCTGGAAATAACGATTGGCACCCAACCGGAATGCCTCTACTTTATCTTGGGGGGAATCGGATGAGGTAAAGATAATGACCGGAGCTGCAGCGTATTTTGGGAAATTCCGTAAGCGCTTCAATATCTCAATTCCACTGTGACGCGGTAAATTCAGGTCTAGGATCACGAAATCGGGAGAGTCGGCGCTTTCATCCGCGTCGGCGCATTCCAGGACTCGTAGGGCTTCCTCTCCGTCCTTCGCCAGGAGGAGCTGGTAGGGCCCGATATGCTTATCCAGAGCACGGCGAACAAGAAAAATATCGCCGTCATTATCTTCTGCTAAGAGGATTCTCACGCAGGGCTGACCCATGCTCTCTCCTGGCCCATGGAATCGGGCGCCGAACTTGCAACACACTCTCAAAACTTAGCCGAATGAAAGTTTAATCAGCCGCTAACCGTTCGACCATTCCGAGTACTCCTCGCGAATTACCTTAGCTCGCAGATGCCGCTTTCGCTTCCTCAGCCGCAAACTCCGCCAATCGCTTATGAAGGGTGCGCACACTCATGCCAAGAACTTTCGCTGCGGCCCGCTTGTTATTTTTCGTGTACTTCAACGTCAATCGGATGTAGGCCTTCTCGACTTCCCGGATTGGGCCTCCCACAGGAGCATTGAGAAACTTCTCAGAGTCGGTCCGGCGGATCTCTGTGGGCGCGGCTGCTGCCGCCGGCACGAGACGCAAACTCTGCGGTGGAATTGTTCCTTCACCGGTCAATACCACGGCGCGTTCCACCACATTGCGCAGTTCGCGAACATTGCCAGGCCACTGATGGCTCTCAAGGCGCTCAAGTGCTTCAGGATGTAAATCCGTAACCCGGCAGGTGTGCTTTTTATTCAGATCAAGAATCAAAGCTTCCACGATTGCGGGAATGTCCTGCTTGTGGTCACGCAACGCCGGGAGCGGTATGTGAAACACGTTCAGACGATAATAGAGATCCTCTCGCAAGTGCTGGCTCTTGATAGCTTCTTCGGGTGACCGGTTGGTGGCGGCGATGACCCGTACATCGACAGGAGATTGACTCTTACCCCCAAGCCGGCGGACGCTCGATTCCTCGAGTACCCGAAGCAGCTTGGCCTGCGTGCCTATAGGCATATCGCCGATTTCGTCCAGCAACACGGTACCGCCGTGTGCCTGTTCAAAGCATCCAGCTCTTCGTTCAACTGCCCCGGTGAAAGCCCCTTTTTCGTGTCCAAACAGCTCACTTTCAATGAGGCTTTCCGGAAGAGCCGCGCAATTGATGGCTACAAACGGGCCATTGGACCTGGTGCTCAGCCGATGGAGCGCTCGGGCTACCAGTTCCTTACCTGTGCCCGTCTCGCCGGTAATCAACACGGGTGCAGTGGTCGGCGCTGCCTGCTGGATGGCAGAATACACCTGCTGCATCGCGGGGGATGCACCCACTAGGCTGCCCAGTTTACCGAGATAGCCAAGTTGCCGGTTGAGCCGTTCCGTCTCCTCTCTCAATTGGTTCTGAGCGATGGCCCGCTCCAACAACTCACGCAGAATGCTGGGTTGGACCGGTTTTTCGAGGAACCAGAACGCCCTGAGCTCATGCACAACCGAGATCGCCTTGTCGATGCTGCCAAATCCCGTGATAACGATCGTTGGCGTTGCGTTTCCGTGCTGGGCGAGATGGCGCAAGAGGCCAAAACCATCCATTCCAGGCATCACCAGGTCTGTCACGATGACGTCGACGTCGCACGAGGCCAATTTCTCTATGGCGTCTTGTCCGTCAGTGGCCGTAAGCGGGGTGATACCGAAGGACGTGATCATCTCCGCGAGGTCGGTGCGTTGATTCTCGTCGTCGTCCACTACAAGGGCACGCATCTGCTTTCGCATTTGTTCAACAGCACGCATTGTACCGTTTCTACCGATCGATCTGCGGAAACTGGTTTACGGAGCAGTTGATTGCGGCTCCGGTGCTTTAACACAAAAGAAGAGGGGAAACATCGACGCCGAAGAGTGCACAAATTAACCTCCAGGGGTAAGTCTTGCGCAGTGCTAGGGCTTTTTGGGGGCTTAGCGCCCAAAATGGTGCGCCGCCGTACCTCTGACGCCATCACCCAAAGTTTGCCGCGTGGCGGGTCGTCTCAAACTCATGGTCAGAAGAAGGAGACGGTCGCGCCTTTAGCGAAGGCCAACGACCCTTGGCCCGCCGTTCTTGCGAGGAGGGGGAAGGAGATCAAGTTTCGAGGGTGCCATACAATAATATCCTACCGTTTTCAGCAAAAGAAGCCGCGTGAGGCTTGCCGATGAAGGCACTTATGTCATGGAATCTCGCATGCTTCCGGAGGCCGATATGTCGAACACACCTAAACTGAGAAATAGCCAGATGCAGTCTCCCGCCGATGCCGGCGAGGTTGACAATAAGGCGAACGTCCAGCGCGCAAAGCCTGTGCTTGTTCGGCAGGGCATCGAAGTACAGAAGTATGGCAATGTGATCCCTCTGCCGATTGGCCTGGATGAAAGAATCTGTGCCAGGGGCGTGGCTCTCTTGAACCAGATTCTCGCCGATACGATGTCGATGCGCGATCTGTACAAGAAGCATCACTGGCAGGTATCGGGCCCGACCTTCTACCAACTCCATCTGTTGTTCGACAAGCACTATGCTGAACAAGCGGAGCTGGTCGATCAGCTAGCGGAGCGAATCCTAGTGCTTGGCGGAATTAGTATTGCCATGGCTGCGGACGTGGCCGAACAGACCCGGATCGCGCGGCCGCCAGCGGGGCGAGAGGAAGTCCCTACACAGATTTCCCGTTTGTTGAGCGCCCACGAAATGTTAATCCGGGAGGTCCGGGAGGCGGCAGAAGAATGCGACGATGCCGGCGATCTGGGAACTAACGATTTACTTGTCAGTGGGGTCCTTCGAAAGAATGAACTCCAAGTCTGGTTTCTAGCTGAGCACCTGATTGCGTTGCCCCTAGTTGAGGCTGCCGAATCAGACGCCGGCGCGGCCGGTAAGAAACAACCGGACGACCGAGCGTTCACGGCGCAATGAGGACTTCTCGTAGATTGGATAACCTGACAAATGCTCTGCGAGCAGAAAGCCTGTGGATGCGTGGCCCGGTCGAATCGAAGTCTCCTGGCGTCGAATCGGCTCTCCGACGGGCCCGAAGAAGACGGCCCTCCACCGCCCGACCGAGATCCGCCCGGCCAGGATGAGCCTCGACAGGATCCACCAGATGAAGAGCCGCCTATGGAGGAGCCGCCCGCTCCTATCGAATCGCCACGTACGCCTCAGTGAAAGCCCTCGCATTGAGTCCCGTAGGGCCTCATAAAGGTAGCCTGCTCCAGGAATTGGATGAATCTCGCTAGCGTTTTCAAAAATGACGCTTATCGGCATCGTGGACGCAGTTATCGCAACCGGCCGTCGCGGAATGGCGGCGCATTTAGGTGGAATCGGAGCTGGGTAGGAGTCTACATTTTCACGTTGCGCGCATCCGAGCTGGCTGGAACGAAGGAATGGGGGGAAGACTATTCCCCCCGGAATAAATCGCGCGAAGTTCAGCGCACAGTTTCCCGGTACGCTTCCGCTCCTCGTCTAACGGCGTTTGCGACTCCGTCCTTTTGACGTGCGACTTCCTCCTTACCCCGTTCTACGAGGTCACGGCTGGTATCTCGTACGGTCTCGCCATACTCTTTAGCATAGGTCACGCCTTCTGCTGCTGCCTGTGCGATTTTAGTTCGCGTCTTCTTGCCAGCACGAGGAGCGAACAGAAAAGCAATCGAACCGCCTACAGTTAATCCAAGCAAAAAACCTGTTATGTGGCCTTTGTAGTTCATGTGAGTGCGTTTCATTTTCCCCACCACTAAGAGTTTTCGCGCGGTGAGTACCTGTTTAGAAGACTCAGCAGCCTCGACGCGGCTTCGGGGGGCGCAACTTGCGAGTCCACGATTTCTCGGTTGCTAAGTTTCCTGCCATAAAGAGCGGCGTTCTCCTCCAAGTCCTGACGCAGAGTGGCACCTTGCAGAGAGACACCGGCGAAGACGCCCCGTGTCCGCGACCAGGAAAGAATCTCCGCGGTCATTTTAGCGTCTGTCTGAGCCGTCGCGTCGCGCCCTACCGGGCCCGCTGCAACTTCGCCCTCACCACCCAGGGTGAATTGGTCGCTGAGCAGGCGGTTAGCGCCGTGCTGGTTCATAACGAGCAACACCACGTCAGTTTCCGAACCGCCGATTTGAAAACCGACACTGCCGCCCTCAATGCGGATGGCGCCAGGAGCAGACCAGCCTGTATGGTGGCCGCCACGGCAGGAGACGAAGCCCTTGCCGTACTTAGCCCCCACGATGAAGGCACCCTTCTTCATACCGGGCACAACCACGATACAGTGGGCCTTCTCAAGCAACTCTTGCGGAATTCCTTTGTCGGGCGATGTCATGATCTCCGAAAATACCGTGGCGGCCTCGTTAAGACGGTGAGCGGGGTCGTCTTCTTTGGCAAATAGCGGCGCAATTGTCATGGGCGCTATCGCCATTAGTGTGATTAAGCATGTTCGCATGTTAAGTCTCCTCTAACTGATGCAGGCAATTGACTGACCAACAACTAGTCATCACCCGCGTCGATCCGTAATGCAGCTCTCTGTTTAGTCAGTGTGCAGAAACCGGCCTCCGCCACAATGCAACCTTTACCGGGAGCGCGCCGAATTCTTCAATAAACTCCTAGAAAATATTGGCATTTGCACGGGTGTTCGTGGTAAGCCAAGTGCTCTTTGATTTAGGCAGCTCATATCACGTGGGCCGATTTCATAAAAGAGGAGATCGATTCGTATGAATTGGGACCAAGTAGAAGGTAAATGGAAACAGTTTCGAGGATCCGCGAAGCAACAATGGGGCAAGCTCACTGACGACGATCTGGAGCAGATTTCGGGAATGCGCGATAAACTTGTAGGTAAGCTGCAGGAGCGCTATGGAATTGCTAAGGATGAAGCGCAGAAGAAGGCCGACGAGTGGGTGAAAGTCCAGAATGAAGGAGAGTTCCAAACGGGCCAACGGCCAAGCCAAAAGACAGAGCGCCACACGGCCAAGGGATAACCTGGGGTTGAAGTGCACGCCCGTGGCGGAAGGGGTCAGCTCAATTCAACTTCCTCCGCCACTGGCGGCATCTACGTTAGGGGTTTCCGCTGGCAGCGTGAAAAAGAAACAAGAACCCGCCTGGAGTTGGGATTCGACCCAAATTCTTCCGCCATGCGCCTCCACAATTTTTTGGCAAATGGTTAACCCAAGGCCGGCGCCCGCCGGATGCGAGCTGACCCTAAGGCGTTGAAAAGGTTGGAAGATTTGATTCCAATACCTCGGGTCAATGCCAGCACCATTGTCTTGCACAGCAAAAAGCCAGTGATCCTTTTCCCTCTGAGCCGTAATGCGAATGCTCGGCCGTTCCTTGCCGTGGTACAGCACTGCATTACTTATGAGGGCCCGAAATAGTACGCTGAGCTGTTCATGACTTCCGCGCACGCGAGGAAGCGCACCATACTCGATTGTTGCACCACTCTGCCTGATCTGCCCTTCTAACTCTGTCAGAGCCGAACGAAGTGCCGCATCCATCCGGACAGATGCGGAAGGTGGACCGTCGGCCGGCAGAGCCCGTGAATAGTTGGAAATACCTTTCGAGAGAGCCTCGATCTTTGCTACGCCGTCTAAAATTATCCGGATTAGCCCTCTGGCCTCTTCGTCCAGTCCGTCGCCGCAAACCTGTGTCAGTAACTCGGCTGAGGTACCGATTCCGCGAAGCGGAGCCCGAAGATCGTGAATGGCGATGTCGAGAAACCGCTGCCACTCGCCAGCCGTCTGCTGAGCCTGCTCAAAGCTTTGATCGTGCAAACCTGAAGATTGAATCGGGCTCATGTAACTAGAATACTACCGGCGGCCTCTTTGATGCCGCGATGGCGGCCGAGAGGCGTTATGAGTTTTTGGTTACGACAGTAAGCTCGTTTTTTACGTCGTTAACGCCAGCGATTGCTTTGGCCTTTGATTCTATTGAGGACTTTTCGTCTTCGGACCGAACAGGACCGCGTAACGTGACCGTTCCATCGGTTGTAATAATTTTCACATTATGTGCATAGCTGGATAGAGATTTGTCGGCGACAATCGACTTCCTGATTTGGCGAGTAATTTCGCGATCGGCCTTGTTTTCTTTCTGCTGGTCCGCAGTCATACCGCCAGCTTTATTGGTCTTCGTGTTGTCGCCTGCCGGGGTAGAATCCTGCCCGGCAGCCGGCGTGCAAAGGCTCGCAGTTCCGGCAAAAAGCAGTGTCGCACCAGCTATTGTTAATGATCTCTTCAAAGCCCCGGCTTTCAATGACATAGTTATTCTCCCATCCGTGAGACAACTGCTGGATGACGATGTTTCATCTTTTCGTTAACTTGTTGATGCCACCAGGGATTGGTTGGGCGATCGCTTCGCAGATATTGAGGTGAGAAAAGATCGATGAAGTATCTGTTTGCATGGGTTCTCGGCGTGCCGGGGTTATTGATTTTTATTTGGTTTTGCATGAATCATTGCTAAGCGGATAGGCGCGTTTCGGAGATCGGCAGGAATTAGGGCGGACTCTCGCCGGCCGGTGGGAGCATCTGCCTTCGACCGCAACACCATGACGGCGCTCTCGATAACAACCTAAGGATAGCCACCAGGGTCTGTTGACCGGGCCTACGCAGGATTATCCTTTTCTGTCTCAAACCCGGCAATAATTGCTCGGCCATTCGGTGAGAGTTGATCGGGAAACCACTCTGGAGCAATGGGTTAGGGACGTGGGTATAAAACGTGCTGTTCGTTGAATGGTTAATTTAAGAGATGCATCGGTAATCTTTCGGTCCAAACGCCGGGTTCGCGGCGTGTTGCAGCCAATGTTTTGAAATGAGTACGATGTGGCACGCCTTATTGGCTGGGGCTGCGTCACTTGCGAGAACTTGAATTCGAGGAGTGAAATGTATTGGGATCAACTCCTGGCAAATGCGGCGCCTGAGAGACATCTGGTCCAACTCTATCAAGCGGATGAGCGGCTCCTGACCAGGAATGTGAGCCGTTACCTCTCGGAAGGCCTGAAACACGGGGACGGGCTCGTCGTCGTGGCGACCGCCAAGCACATTGCGGACGTTACCGATGAATTGAAGGCACTAGGATCCGATGTAGAGGCGGCCAGGCAGGAGGGCGGACTTTTCCTAGGCGACGCTCACGAAATGCTCGCCAGTTTGATGGTCGATGGTCAGCCTGATTGGGACAGATTTGAGAGCACCGTCGGAGTCGCGGTGCGACAGGTTCGCGCCCGGGCCGGTAACAATGGCCTCCGCGCCTACAATGAAACAGCCGGTATTCTGTGGAAAGAAGGGCAGCGCTCTTCCGCGATTCGATTTGAGCAACTGTGGAACAAACTCATTAGGTCAACTCGGTCCAGTCTTTTCTGTGCATACCCAATTGACGTGTTCGGCAAGGACTTTCAGATAGCTGAGGTCGATGCGCTGTTATGTGCTCATACGCACCTTTTACCTTCTGCGATCGATAGCGATCTCGAAAGCTCGGTTGACAGGGCGATGGATGAGGTCCTTGGATCTAAAGCGGACACGCTGAGACCACTAATTAAGGCCAACTACCGGCCCTCCTGGGCCGCTATACCTAAAGGGGAAGCCCTTATCCTGTGGCTGAGAAGGAACCTTCCGGATCATGCCGATGAGATTCTCTCTCGATCCCGCCAATATTATCGGGTTTCGCAAGGCACGGCCACGATGCGCAACGATCACAATTGATTTTCCACCCGAGTTACTTGACTTGCTCTAGGAGCAAAATCCGCATTCCAATCCGTATTTCTGTGCGCGCCCTCAGTCTCCGCGCTAGAGACCGGCTCGGCCGAACCGCTAAATGTGCGTTTATTGGCAGTCGATTTGCAAGTGGGCTACCGTGGAAATTCGACCGAGTGTATGGCGTCACAGAGTTCGGGGTGCGAGGGTCACGGTGATAAGACATACCATCGAAGTATTCTCTACGTGTCCAGTGCCAAATGGAGCAGACCGGCGGGTCTACTTACAAAATGTCAAAAACGTTGCGCGTTGGAGTGAACAGGCCGGATGTGGAGGCATGCTCGTCTACGCAGACAACAACCTGGTAGACCCATGGATCATTTCCCAAGTCATCGTTGAGAACACGGATAGCCTCTGCCCGCTCCCCGCGATTCAACCGGTTTACATGCATCCATTTTCCATCGCTAAGGCCGTGACCACGCTCGCGTATCTGTACGGTCGCCGAGTGTGTTTGAACATGATCGCGGGTGGTTTTACCAACGATCTAGCGGCGTTGAATTACTTGACTCCGCACGATAAAAGATACGCGCGATTAATCGAATACACTACGATCATCAAAGAGCTTCTGATCGGCGAGTCCCCTGTAAGCTATGATGGCGAATTCTATAAGGTGCATAAACTGCGATTACAACCGCCACTTCCGCCGGATTTGCTGCCAGCAATCTTCATCTCCGGGTCGTCAGAGGCGGGATTGGCGGCTGCGAAAACCATAGGCGCCACCGCTGTCAAATATCCGAAGCCGCCTGGGGAAGAGATCATTGGCGCCGATGACGGAATCGATTACGGGATCCGCATTGGCATCATCGCGCGTGAGAAGGAGGGCGAAGCTTGGCGGGTGGCGCATAAGCGCTTCCCCGAAGACCGCAAAGGCCAGCTAACTCATCAGCTAGCCATGAAGACCTCCGACTCTGCTTGGCACAAACAACTGTCCGAACTCGACAACGAATCCGAAAGCAACCCCTATTGGCTAGTTCCATTTAAGAACTACAAGACGTTCTGCCCCTATTTGGTGGGATGTTACGAGCGGGTTGCAGACGAGATAGCCAAATACATAGAAGCCGGGTGCAAAACGTTCATTCTTGATATCCCGCCCACACAGGAAGAGCTGGCGCACATCGGGCTTGTCTTCCAGCACTCCTTGAAACAGGCTGCTGCATGATTGAAAGACTCCAGAACTGGGTGGCGGAGCAATCCCAGCGGCGGCCCGAGGCCACCGCGCTGGTTCTCGGCAGTGAGCGAATGAGCTATGGCCGGCTCGAAGATCGCTCCAATCAGGTGGCTAGGATGCTCAGAAGCGGCGGTTGCCGCCGTGGCGACAGGGTGTGCCTGCTTCTGCCTAAATCGCCTGCGGCCATTGTCGGGATTCTGGGGGTACTAAAGGCGGATTGTATCTATGTGCCTCTGGATCCTTCTTGTCCAGTGGCGCGTCTAGCCAAAATTGTTGAGACCTGTGAAAACCGGTGGATGCTCGTGGCCGGAGCTGGCGGAACCGTTGCGGACCAGGTGGCCAGCGAGTGCTTCACAGGACCCGGCCTGCGGATCGGCTGTTTGGATGACTGCGGCGCGGCAGGAGTGAACCGCAAGCCGGAATTTTCACTCGCCGATCTCAGCGCCTTCTCCAGCGAACCTTTGGATTCGCTCAATACGTCGCGTGATCCGGCATACATCATGTTCACATCCGGCTCAACAGGTAGTCCAAAGGGCGTGGTCATTTCGCATTCGAATGTCATTCATTTCGTTGAATGGGCGGTTCCACATTTCGGCATTGGCGAGACCGACCGGTTTTCGTGCCATTCACCCCTGCATTTCGATCTTTCGGTGTTCGATATCTTCGGGGCATTCGCTGCGGGCGCCGAATTACATCTCGCCACTCCGGAATTGAACGTTCTGCCCAATAAGCTGGCAGACTTCATCCGCGATTCGGAACTTACACAGTGGTTCTCAGTGCCGTCGGTTCTCAACTACATGGCCAAATTTGACGTCGTGAAAGCCAACGATTTTCCGAGGCTGAAGCGCCTGCTTTGGTGCGGGGAGGTGCTTCCGGTGCCGGCCCTGGCCTATTTTATGAAACGTTTGCCTCATGTCAGCTTCACTAACCTTTATGGACCCACCGAAGCTACCATTGCCAGCAGTTATTACGATGTCCCGGCGTATCCCGAGGATGAAAAGACTGTGATTCCGATCGGTAGACCTTGCGGCGGGGAAGAACTCTTCGTGCTGGACGATAACCTGCGAACCGTTGAGCCCGGTCAGACCGGGCACCTATACATTCAAGGGGTCGGCCTCAGCCCGGGTTATTACAAAGACCCTCAAAAAACGGCCGAGGCCTTTGTGCGAAACCCCTTCAGTTCAGATTCCTCTGACAAAATCTATAGGACCGGTGATCTGGCCAAGGTGGGGGAAAATGGCCTTGTGTATTTTCTCGGGAGGCACGATTCGCAGATCAAAAGCCGCGGACATCGAATCGAGCTCGGCGAAGTCTCTACCGCGCTGAACGCACTGGGATCTCTAAGGGAATCTGCGGTTGTCGCCATCCCCACAGGCGGTTTTGAAGGCATGACAATCTGCTGCGCATACGTGACTTTGCCGCATCGTGATGTCAGCCCCGCTAAATTACGAGGTGAACTAACCAAGGTGCTACCGCGGTACATGTTGCCGACCCGCTGGATCGCGATGCGCGAGCTCCCTAAAAACGCCAACGGCAAAATTGATACGCGCCGGGTTAAGGAGCAGTTCCCCGTGCCGGAGCCCGCATAGCCGTGGAGGACCTGTTGATGCATATCGAGCAAGAGTTCGACGTTCGGATATCCATTGACGAATAGGGGACGGAAAATTTTCAGTCGATCAGAAAGATCATTGACTTCTTGACCAATCGTAAAGGACTTGTGAGGTTATCAGCAGCGTAGTAGAAAGGCCTTCAAATTGCCTGTGTGAATGCGGCGGCACGGACCGCCCGAAAGGATAAAACATGCTCTGGACGATCTTTGTGATTCTGTTAGTTCTCTGGCTGCTGGGGGTAGTGACGTCTTATACACTCGGCGGGTTCATTCACATTCTCTTGGTAATCGCCCTTGTGGTGGTTCTAATTAACATCATCCAAGGCCGTAGGGTGGTTTGAACCGGTCTCGCGGCTCAGCGCAAGCCCGTTCAGTATCACAGTTGATTTAGTTCGGCGACTCTCGCTTCGACAATGTCGGTGAATTCGTCGACGTCCTGAGGCGAGTATCCTGCCGCTCGAAAAGCTGCTCGAACCTGGTCTGGCGAGAGACGAGTAAGAAGTTGTCCCATCCACCGGGCATCCTCGCGTGGAATGTGTCTGCCAATCCAGCGAAGTCGAAGCCTGCCAACAAATTCTGGCAGCTGAGCGAGGTGAATCAGTGCCGGGCGCGTGGGCACCTTGAAATCCACATGCTCCGGCGTGACCTTGCTGATGAAGGACGAGTGACGGTATGCGCGGAGGTTCCCTTTGGACTCGGCCCGTGTCCAGCTCCGCCCGGTCGTTCCAAAACTCGCGCCCAGGTCACTTACTTCGTAGATTTGGTCCCGAGTGGGCTTTTCGCGGTAGATTGCATTGTTCTCGTCTTTCAGATCCCAGTTGTTGATGAGCGCCATCATGACCCGCAATCCATTCAGCTCTCGTGTGCCCATAAAAGGATTGCGCCGCCACCGCCAAATGTCGATCTTTTCTTCGCCTTCAACCTTTCTTTTTAGCCGTACATTGTGAATAGATCCATCGGGCGCGACGAGTTTTTGACCGCGGCGTAAATGAGTTGGCATGTCTCCGGCCCGGAACGTGGCCAGAAAATAATCTTCATTTGCGGAGTAGCCGACTGCCCAGACTAACCGTGAAGCTACCGTCTCGGGACGGGCTTCCTCTCCCAGCTTGACTCTCCATGTCACTCCGTCGCGGTCTTGTACATCGAATTTGGGGTTGGTGCCGGCTAGATCTTCTTTGAGAAAAGTAAAAGGCCCATGGGGCTGGTGCGCCTTGCCGCCAGGACCGTAGAACAGATCGCGGGATCGCATGTCCGCGGGTTTTTGCCACAGAATGGCTGGCGCAGGTGCTCGATTCTGCTGTTTCGATTCCCGAACTCTGCGAGCTGGGGTAACGGCCTCTGCACCGGAGGAACTCAGCGCGAGAATCGCCATGCACCACGTCAAGGCCTGTGTGTTTTTATACATATAGTGAGTCGCCGCGCTAATATAGGTACGGGCCACGCAATTTGGCAGCAAGAAGTATGCCAACACAAGGTGAAAAAAGAAACGGAATTGAAATCTTCTTGGGCAGCAAGCGTCTCACGATTGGGTTATTCCGGAGGGCTATCGCCTGGAGGGGCTCCTGGTAAAACAGCGGCCTTAAGGTCCCCAATCGACGTCACGCCGAGCTTCGTGGCCAGGAGCAGTTCCGGCCACCAAATGACTGAAACGCTGAAAGGATCTTCTGTGAGATTGCTGGTACAGCCTGGAGATGGCGTAGAGCCGCTCGTCAAAGGGATCAACAAGGCGAAGAAGCGGGTTGAGATCGCCATCTTCCGGTTCGACCGGCGTGAGATTGAAAATGCGCTGGTAAACGCCGTCAGCCGGGGCGTTCATGTGCACGCTCTCATTGCCTATACGAACCGAGGTGGCGAAAAGAACCTGCGAGAACTGGAACTGCGGCTGCTCGCGGGCGGTGTCACTGTCGCGCGCACGGCCGACGATCTGGTGCGGTACCACGCCAAGTACATAATTATCGACCGCAGCGAACTTTATGTCCTCGGATTTAATTTTACTTACATTGACATGGAACGCAGCCGCAGCTTCGCCGTGGTTACTAAGAATCGGGCGGTCGTACAGGAAGCGGCCAAATTGTTCGAAACAGACACTAAGCGGCGGCCTTACAAGCCTGGTTTGGGCAGCCTGGTAGTGAGCCCTGCGAACGCCCGCAAGCAACTTTCTTCCTTAATCAAAGGCGCAAAAAAAGAACTCCTCATTTATGACCCTAAGATCGGGGATCCTGCCATGATTCGCCTGCTTGAGGAGCGTGCCAAAGCCGATGTAGATATTCGCATTATCGGCGAAGTGACGCGGCACAGCGATAAGTTGAAAGTGCACAAACCGCCTCAGCGATTGCACGTTCGAGTCGTTATCCGGGACCATGAACAGGTGTTTATTGGAAGCCAAAGCCTGCGCACGGCCGAACTGGACTCGCGGCGGGAAGTTGGAATCATCTTCCGTGATCGCAAGACCGCGAGCAAGCTGATTAAGACATTTCGAGAAGATTGGGGCACGACCGAACAATCCAAAGAACAAGGGGCACAAGGAGAGGTGACGACGGCGGCGAAGGTCGCAAAGAAAGTCGCTAAGGCGGTGACGAAGGAACTGCCTCCGGTAGCGCCGATGCTGGAGGGGATCGTGAAAGAAGTCGTAGGGGAGAAAGCAGACGTCGAGTTAAACTCCGAAGAACTTCAGGAGAACGTGCAGCACGCCGTCCGAGAGGCAGTAAAGGGGGTCATCCAGGAGGTTGTCGAGCAAGAAGGAGGGGCCGAACCGGAGTAGAGCACGGCCTCGCCGACCGGGGCTGTCTCCGTTGGAAGATGAAGTTCAAGAACGGGCCGATCGCCCGCGCGACGGCCGTCCTGGCACTGAATGTGCGCTCTTGACGGCCACGGATGGAAGCCGGATCAAGTTACGCTGAATAGCATATTTGATTAACTCCGTGCTGGCGTGCAGGTCGAGCTTCCTCATGAGGTTGGTCTTGTGCGCGTCCACCGTCTTTACGCTGAGGTTCAAGCGTCCAGCAATCTCTTTTAATGCCATACCGTCGGCAAGTAATTTCAGGATTTCCCTCTCCCGATCGGTCAAGCGGTCGTATCCGGTCGCCGTGCTCTTGGCGCCTTTGACATACTGGTTGACTACTTTCTTAAGCGCCCGCGCGCTTAAATACTGGCCGCCGCTGTGAACGACTTCGATCGCATGAATAAGATGGGGCCGGGAAATGTCTTTAAGAATGTAACCGGAGGCGCCCGCATCCAAACAGCGCGCGATGACCTCTTCCTCTTCATACATGGTCAGAATGAGGATCTTGGTCTTTCTACTGGTTTGCAGGATGCGGTGCGTTGCTTCAACGCCGCCGAGATCCGGCATGGCAACATCCATCAGAACAACATCCGGATTTAGCCGCCCCACTTCGAGAACCGCCTGCCGCCCGTCATTGGCTTCTCCCACAATCTCGATCCATTGTTCACCCTCGAGGATCGCCTTTATACCCTCGCGGAACAGCGTGTGATCATCACAGATCAGAATCTTGATCTTTTCATTCATGATTTCTCGAAGTCATGCAGCGGAAGATGGACCTCAATGGTCGTTCCGCGGCGTGCTCCTCCCTGTCGAGCCGGTCGTGACGTGAACTGAATAGAACCACCCAATAGTTCAACGCGCTCCTTCATAGCACGGAGGCCAAACGAATGAGGCGGCGCGCTCAACTTGCGTCCAACATCGAAGCCTCTGCCGTCATCTTCAACTTTCATCGAAACGAAGTCACGCCCACTCACCAGGGTGATTCTGATGCTATGGGCGTCAGCATGCGAAACAACATTGGAAAGAGCTCCTTGAAGCACCCGGTAGAGCGCCGTTTCGCAACGAGGAGGCAATTTCGCGTGAAAGCGGATAGCATTGAGCCTGACCTTGATTCTAGTTCTTCTGGCGAACTGCCGCACGTATAGCCGAACCGCAGGCACGAAGCCCTGCTCGTTCCATACGGCTGGGCCTAAATTGTATGTGAGGTGCCGGACACCTTGCAGTGCGTGCTTTACGAGCATGACCGACTCCTTCAGTTTCCGGCGAACCTGGCTGATATCGCCCTTCTTCAGATCGAGTGCGATCACTTCGGTGTAGAGCTTCAGCACCACGAGGTCGTGCCCGATTTCGTCGTGAAGATCCTGGGCGAGACGACGCCGCTCTTTCTCGTAGGCCTCCCCCAACTGGACCGAGAAGTTTCGCAAGCGTTGGTCCGCCCGGCTGTATCTTTTCTCGAACGAGTGGCGCTCTACGGCGTGATGTTCCGCGTAACCGGAGAGTAGAGAGAATTGATAGACTGAGGCCCATTGAATAAAAGCGTTGGTCCAATTGACATGGCCGTAACGATTCGACATCAAGTAGGGAAGACAGCTTTCAACATAAAGGCCAACGGCTGCCGCGGCACACTCTAAGGGAACTGCCCTTTCGGCCAAGTCCATTCCCTGGCGGTGGGCGGATTCCACCAGAGCTTGGGGCTTGGTGAAGCACTGATGGTGTATTTGAGTGGTGAGATCCAAAGCCGACAGCACGGCTGCGTATTCTGTGCATGGTTCGAAACGCCTCAACAGTCTGAGCCAGGATGAGTAGATCTTTGCGGAGTGCGAAGACAGATGGCTCCATACTTCCAGCAGGGGTCGCTGGGATATCGAGACCAGGCGGTCTGAGCTGACGTTATCGTGCATCACTCTGGCTTCCCGGATTTCGCGAGTTTATCGACCTCCTCACCCAGCTCCTGGCGTACCTTGAGGAAGGTCTCCGGCCGAGATTCCCAAAGATATGGTTTCTTCACGATTCGGTCCGCGTATTCGTCGGCAAAGCGGCGGCCGCCCAGCTTAGCCAGCAACGACAGGTACTCGTAGTCTTCCATCCCCTCGCGGATCAATTTCAGCCGGATGCTTTCAATTGGAATGTCGGTTCGGCCGCCTATGCGGTCAGGACGTCCTGGATAAAATAAGGTTCCATCGCCGTTCCCTCCAAATTGAAAAACGCTGTCCCACGGATTGTTTTCATGGCCATAAGCCTCATTCATGCTGAAATACAGCTCGCCCTCAATTCGGTACTTCCAAGCGACCCATTGCATGACTCGGTTAGAAACGCCGGAGACGTCGACCATGTAACTCGGCCAGCCTGCGAAGTAGGGTCCGCCAGCGATGTTGCAGCCGTGGCTGGCGCAAGACTGATAAAACCATAGACTCCTGCCCCGCTGGATCTCATTAGTATATATTTCGAGCGGCGGCGTCTGGCTGCAATAATCATCAAAGCCCGGCTTTACCTCCAGACAATTGACCAATGGAACCCAGATTTGAACGACAGATGCCAGGGCCGGAGTAAATGGCATGGTCACAAGGCTCCGAACTGGAGGACTAACTCCGAGCGCTATTCGGCCCCGCTCGACCAAGGCCGCAAAATCCTCTTTTGCCGGTTCATCCCAAAGATAGAGAAATAATCTGTCGAGCCAGCCCTTTTGCTGGAAGTGTCTGGTCCACTCGTTCCAATACAACCTTCGCTCGTCGTCACTGGCCAAGCTCGCGGGTGTGCGGAGTTCCGCGGAAGTAGTACGCGCACCGTAGAGAGGCTCACCAGGAGACAGAGCCGTGCCATCCAGAAATGGACCGACTTCCGCATCGTACGCGCGCCAATCGAGCCGCAGTCCGCCGGTGTCGCGCGAATATTTCGGAGGAACCATACTCCCTCCGTGGATGGTGATGCGGTGGAGCAATGCCGCTTTCGCGTACATGCGCGCTATTGCATAGAGGTCTTCGTCATCTGTGTAACGCCCGCGATGCTGCTTTAGCGCGGCCACACCGCTCAGGCCAAAGGACGACTTGAGTGTTGAGGTGGGTGGGAGCGTGAACCCCCATACCGTCAGGTTGATTGGCACGGAAAACTGCACTGTACCGGCAATGGATACTCGGGCCGAGCCTTCATACGTCCCAGGACGCGCGGTGCCCGGCACAAAAACTTCAACCCAGACCGCCTGGTTGTGCCCGCGAGACACGGCAAAAGGAAACGCATTGCGCCTCTCGTGTACATAGCGATCGACGCGCGGAATGAGAGGATCCGGCCATAATCCGCCGCCATCGCTCGAAGACGGTGGATTCAGGTTCAAGTACTGTTCGAGATAGATGCAAATATTTTCCTGGGCAATCTCGGCGCTGTCTTTTGTCCGTAAGTTCGAAATATCGATATCGACATCCTGCAGGTCTTTTCCGTCCGCCCGCACTACGATCTGGAAGGACTCAAACTCGTTGCGTGCGGCGAAGAGTCGCGTGCTCTTGGCCGGAGTACTTGGAGCAGGATCCAGCGGCCTGACTTTGGTTAGCGGGAGCGCGGTCCACCAGATGATTGGCTGGGCAATCTCCTCCTTCGCGCCCAGGAGTACTACGCCGCCTGACAGAGCAAGCAAAAGGCTGAACGCCTTCTTTGCAGACTGACGCCTTCTCGAAAGTGTTCTGTGACCTAGCGACGGCTGGAGCAGCGCCGCCGCTCCCGGCTGACTCGTTATCCCGCTCTGAGACGTTTTCAGCACCTTTTAAGCCGCCTGCCGCCGACGCTTTCGCCTTGGCTGGGACAAGTGGGAGACGATCCAGCTGAATTCCTCAACCTTCACATCCCACGACTCCGTGTCCATCAGCCGGGAGACTGAGAGATCCGGTCCCCGCCTCCCGGCTCTTAACAAGGCCGCGGTCCGGTCAAGGAACTCTTGCGGCGTTCGCGCCAAGTGTACCAGGCTGCTGAGTTTGACGACCTCCGGCAGCGGTGTCGCGACAACCGGCAGTCCCGCCGCTAGGTATTCACGCACTTTGAGTGGATTAGCCGCGAGAGTAAGCTCGTTGACAAGAAACGGCATGATCGCGACATCAAAAATCTTGCAGTAAGAGGGAAGCGATTGATAGCTGCGCCTGCCCAGGAGATGGACATTTGTCATCGCCATTAAGGCCGATGCGTCTGTGTGAATTTCTCCGATTAGCAGGAATGACCATTCCGGCCTCGAAGAAGCCATGTATCGGATAATCTCGAGATCCACCCAGTCCGCGACCAAGCCAAAGAAGCCGATCACCGGACGAGGCAGTTCCTTGCAGTCCTCCGGAAGCGGCGTGGACGCTATGCAAGCGTTTCTAAAGTGTGCGACGTCGACGCCGTGTGTAATCAGAAATGTATCTGGATTGAGGGGCCGTTTGGTTTCGTAGAGCCGGTTGGAAGAAGCGATAACGAGGTCGGATTTCTCTATGAGCCGGCCCTCCATCTGGGCCATCGCAGTCCTATCGGTCCCAGTGAACTCTGAGTACTCGTCCACGCAGTAATAAACGACAAGGCGGTCGCCGAGCGAGCCCACCACGTCAGCCGAGCTGGGGAGGAAAGTTAAAGTGATTGGTTTTCGAAAGCCCAGCTTCCTGCACGCGCGGCGCAAGCTCCACGCGAGCAACCGGCTGTTCACCCAGCTTGCGGCCCGGTTTCCGTGAAAGGGGATTACAAGCGGTGAGAAAAGGAAAATGTTCTGCGCTACCTCGCGACACCCGCGACAGTACTGGCACAGCTTTTTCCAGACTCTGCGCATGTCCCGAACCGAAACCGTGGGATTTCGGTTGCCCAGCGAGTTGACCCACAGGATGCGGTTCTTCTTGGCGAGCCTTAAGACGATGTGTTTCTTGCTGAGGGGGTCGCCGTCCCAATCGTTACAGAAACAGATGATGTCGTTCCCTTCTAACATGACAAGACCTCTGAGTTGAGTCCCACACCTTCGATGGATAGCGGGTTTACGCGCGTGTTTTTGGAACGGCTTCGGTTCCTCACCAGTTGCTGATGCCAGAACTCCAACACCAGCAGCGTCCAAATCTCTTGGAATCGGTCGGCGGACCCCCGTTCATGCTCACTCACGATCTTGGAAACTGCGCTGTGATTGAGGTATCGGTTGCAAGCCGAGGACCCAGCCAATAGATTTTCTCGTGTGAACCCGCGCAAAGGTCCGCGCAGCCACGGTGCGATCGGTATAGGAAAGCCTTTCTTCGGACGGTCGATAATCGCGTCGGGCACTACGCCACGCATCGCCCTTCGCAAAATCGTTTTTCCGCCCTCATTGCCGAGCTTCAAATCGTGCGGCAGCGTGGTGGCGAACTCCACAAGTTTGTGGTCGAGGAAGGGAACGCGCAGTTCCAGCCCGCTGGCCATGGTCATCTTGTCGGCCTTGATCAGCAAGTCGTCAGGCAACCAGACCTTGGAGTCGATATAAAGCATCTGGTCGAGCGATGACGCCTTCTCCACCCTTTTGAAATACCCGCTGAAAACCTCGCGCAGATCCTTGTCGGAACGCTTTAGACGATCTTCATCGACAAGGCGCGCTTTGCTCTCGGCACCGAAGCCCCGGCAAACGCCCCGGTAGCAATTTTTCAACGGCTGGCCCGACATCCGCACATAATGGCGGAGGGCTTCCGACGGAGCGAAGCGCGCAAGCCACGGCGCTAGCAAGCGGGCACCTGGGACACGCCGGTAGATGCGATCGAGAGCCAGCATGCGCGGATAGATCCCATAGCCGGCCAGAATTTCATCCGCGCCCTCGCCCGACAAGACCACCGTAATATGTTCGCGAGCGAGTTTGGAGATGAAATACAAAGGGATGCAACTCGGATCGGCCAAGGGTTCATCCAGGTACCACACGAGATCGGGTAGAAAATCTGCCAGATCGTTGGAGCTCAGCCGAAATTCGTGATGCTCGGCAGCGAACGTTTCCGTGGCAAGGCGCGCATACTCGAACTCATTAGCCTCATCTTCCTTGGCGCCAGTGGTCTGGTAACCGACGCTGAAGGTTTTCACGCGGTCACCGCCGGCAATTTTGGCCATCATGGCCAGAATGGCGCTGGAATCGATCCCGCCACTCAGAAATACACCGAGAGGCACCTCGGCCATCAGCCGAAGTCGCACGCTCTCTTCGAGCAGCTCATTAAACCTGTTGAGTAAGTGCTCCGGCGAACGCGGTTCTATCTCCGCATAGTCGATGTCCCAATATTTCTTAGTTCGAACTCCGGTGTCGTCCACCACCAGAATGTGACCGGGTTGAAGTCGAAAGATATTTTTGAACATCGTGCGAGGGCCCGGCACGTAGCGCAATGAGAGATACATGTCGAGCGCCTCCGGGTCCAGTTCTCGCGGAACTGAAGCGATTTCTAGCAGAGCTTTAACTTCGGAAGCGAAACAAAGAAAACGGCCGTCGCGGTAGTAGTAAACCGGCTTTATACCCAGCCGGTCCCGCGCGATCAGAAGCCGGCGTTGTCTTTGGTCCCAGATGGCGAACGCGAACATGCCCCGCAAATGCTGAACGCAGTCTAAGCCGTATTCTTCATAGGTGTGGAGTATCGTTTCTGTATCGGACCGCGTTTTGAAAACATGACCGGCAGTTGCCATCTCCCGTGCCAGGTCCCGATAGTTGTAGATCTCGCCGTTAAAGACGATTGTCGCGGATCTATCCTCATTGAATATCGGTTGCCTGCCGCCGCTCAAGTCAATGATGCTGAGGCGACGGTGACCGAGTCCCACACGGCCGTTAAGGAAGATACCGCAATCGTCCGGGCCCCGATGGGCGAGAGCATCGGTCATGCGCTCGATAACCGCTGGATCTACTGGGTCAGTCTCGTTGAAGTTTACTATCCCGCATATTGCGCACATAGGGTAATGTCTTCCCAACCCCGCTTTCAAAGCAAGTACAAGAGGTTCCGGGTTGGGACCTCCCAAAAATATCCCGACCGTCACAACTCAAGATGCGGGCGCGAATTGCCAGTACTTGGCTCAGCACGCCGTCTACCATCGGAAACCAAAAAGGGTGTCCTTGCATACGGAAAGCCGCCACGACACCCCTGTCGAAAGACGCCTACGTGCTGAATATCACGGTGCTCAGCGGACAGGCGACGGATAATCATCCGCTCCAGAGGCCGCCGTTTTCACCCCAACTCCAATTCGTTCCAGTTTTCCAATACAACCTTGCGAACTGTCTGCGCGATTTCACGCGAAGGCATTTCAGTCAGCCTTCTGAGCTTCTGTTTCGCCTCGTTAATTTCAAGCTGCAACATAGCGTTTCTCGGGAACCGCGACGCTGCGGTAGATGTCTAGGAGGCGGCCCACGTTGTCCGCCGAGTGCGGGCGCAGCCCAATGGGCGCGGTGAGGGCCAGGTCGAGTTTTAGGAGCATGTCGTCGACGTTTCCCTTTTCAAAGAGCATGACTCCGGACGGCCGCGTTCCAGTGTTGCTCGCCACCACCGGAATCCCCATCGACAGAGCCTCACGCACCGAAACTGAATCGGCGTCCTGGAGTGTCGGGCGGATGAATACATCGCTCGCCCCTATCAACGATAGACAGGTGTCATGATCGACGTCTCCCAAAAGCATGACGTTATGCTCAAGATTGTTCTCGCGAATTTGCCGTTCGGCCTGGGCCCGCTGCTCCCCGCTCCCCATGACCACGCAGCCGAGATCGGGACGCAGGCGGCGCAAGCGCGCCAGGCCCGCCAACAGTAGCTCGAAACCATACTCCGGCCGGAAGAAGAGCGTAGTTGAAAGCACCGGACGATGCGCCGCGAGCCACTCGACTAAGTTTGCCTCGAGCGAAATTGCCGGCTTACGCGGCCCCAGATAAGCAGGCAGCACGTCGACTTGTTCTGTCGACATGCCTAGCTTTAGAACCGCGGCACGAATCTCCGGGCTTACGCAAACCACGCGCGTGAAAAGGGAGCATGCCAGTCGCGCCATCACCCGCTGTGACGCCGGGGCGCTACGCAGATAGCCAGGGGCTATTCCGGAGTGCAGAGTCAACAGGCATTTACCCTTGCGGCGTCCCGCCAACCCACAAAGGGCCGCCAGCATCCAGCTCTTCCAGTTATGCCCGTTGGTGTGCAAGTGCAGGGTCCAACCCTGTCTTGCGTGTCGCAGCAGTTCCCAAATGAAGCGCGCCCACTGCCAGGCACGCGCATAGGCGCCGCCTTGCTCCGGTCGCCGCTCCGTATGAAGTACCCGGCAAGGCACACCCGCGTCGGTCAACTGACGATAAGCTCCGAGCACGTGAACTGAAATCCCTCCGTGGGGTGGAGGATAGGGGCCAATTAACAGGATTTTTAAGCGCATCCTTTAGCCTCCAGCAAGCGCTCGTAGAGATGCTCGGTCTGGCGAACCGAACGGTCCATGGAAAATAGTTCCGTTACACGCCGCATTCCTGCCTGGCCAAAGCTGGTGGCGAGGATCTTGTTTTCAAGCAGGCGGCCCGTGGCGCCGGCTAGTTCAGCCGAGTCGCGGGCGGGCACAAGCAGGCCTGTAAGTCCGTCCTCGACCACCTCGGAATTCCCGCCGACCCTGGTGGCGACCACGGGGACGCCTGCCGCCATGGATTCAAGTAAGGCATTCGAGAGCCCCTCGCTCAAAGATGGAAGTACGGAGACTTCGACCTCGGCAAGCAATGCTGGGACATCACTACGGAATCCGGTAAACACGACGCGCCGTCCGAGTCCGAGACGGCCGGCGTATTCTTCCAGTTCACCCCTGCTTTCTCCATCGCCCACAACCAGGAACCGTGCCTCGGGAAACCGCTCGGCAAGAATCACCGCGGCGTCGAGGAAGTATTGGATTCCCTTCATTTGGTTCAGCCGCGAGGACACCATCACGAGCGGGGCGAAAGGCGGCAATCCCAGTTCCTGCCGCAGGAGACCGCCCCTTTGTCTCTTCCCAAATTTGGACATCATGATGCCGTTTCGTATGACGACAATTTTGCACGGCGCATATCCTTCTTTGACGAGTGCCTCGCGTATCGCCTCTGCATTTACCAAGACGCAATCAGCGGCTTTGCAGATTATTCGTTGCACTCGCCTCTGCGCCGGCGTTAGCACATCGCCAGTGTCGCGGATTGACGCTACGACGATGGCAGCACCGGCCAAACGGGCAGCTGGAACAGCGAAGACATTGGAATAGAAGCCGTAACTATGAACAATCTGGATCCGGTTCTTCCGTATATATTGGGCAAAGCGCATTCCTTGCCAGAACGTCTTGGGACTGTGGAAACTGCCGATCCGAAATTCCGGTCGTGGAACAGCCAGCGTTTTCAGTTCCTCCAATAGCTGACCCGAATATCGCAGGCATGCCAAGTGCAAGTCGAAGCGCGATGAGTCGATCCTCAAGGTCAGGTTCGCAACTTGCCTCTCGGTCCCACCTATATGGAAACTGGTTAGCATCTTCAGCAATTTGATTCTGTTTGACTGCATAATGCGAACTCTTTACACCGCCGCCAACGCTTCTTTCCCCGAGCGCTGATCCAGAAACGCTCGCGACCAGAGCTCGAACGAAATCAAGGTCCATAGTTGCAAATCGAGGTCCTCTCCCCGCTCGTGCCTGACCACGAGGTTCTCGATGAAGCGGGCATTGAAGAGTCCGCGACGCCGGTTGTCAGATCCCAGCAGTAGGTCGCGAACATAGGCGCCTAGTTTGCCGCGGAACCAATAACCCAACGGGATGGCAAAGCCGCGTTTGGGACGGTCGATGATTCTGTCAGGGAGTATGCCCCTCATCGCGCGCTTGAGAATGTACTTGGTTGTTCCACCCCGGAGGTTCATCTCAGCAGGAATGGTTGCGGCGAATTCAACCAGTTTGTGATCCAGCAATGGCACACGGGTTTCGATGGAATGGGCCATGCTCATGCGATCCACCTTCGTCAGGATGTCCAAAGGCAGGTAGTTCTTTATATCGAGGCTTTGCAGGTTCGAAAGCCAGTGCCGGTTACTAGATTCCAGCGATTCGGCATTGGAGCGCCACATTTCGCCTGGCGCGAGAAGTTCGGCCACTTCAGGCTGGAACATCCTCCGCATGTCGTCATGCCGGAAGAGCGTGACGGAATCGAGATAACGCTCTGTGCCTGTAAGCGACAGGTGCCGCAAAAAATTGCGTCCCCGCATTCCCGCGGGCATCATCCGGCCCACCGCACCCAACATGTACCGCGCCGGCCCGGGCAGGGGTATGCGGCCGCGCTCCCGCCGCTCGACGACGTATCTGTCGTATCCCGCGAATAACTCGTCTCCGCCATCTCCCGACAGCACAACCTTTACGCTTTGAGCGGCCAGTTTGGAGACCATGTAAGTCGGAATGGCGGAAGAGTCCCCGAACGGCTCGTCCAGGTGCCAGGCGAGATCGTCGATTTGGTCGAGCACGTCCGGCCCCAACATCAGCGAGTGATGGTCGGTCTGGAATGCATTGGCCACCACGCGAGCATGATCCAGCTCGTTATACTCCGGCTCGCTAAACCCGATAGAAAACGTCTGCAATGGTTCCGGAGTAAGCCGCGACGCGGTGGCGACCATCGAGCTGGAATCAATTCCGCCGCTGAGAAACGCGCCGACGGGGACGTCGCTCACCATATGCAGTCGGACCGATTCATCCAGCAGCTCGCGCACCCTCTCGACGAAGTAGCTCTCTTCTCTCGCGTAGTCCGGTTCAAACACCACGTCCCAATAGCGCTCAATGACGGGCGTCCGGCCCGGAGCAGCCGTGAGCAGATGGCCGGGCTCAAGTTTGTGTACGCCGTCGATAATGGATTCAGTACGAGGAGTGGAGAGAAAAGTAAACAGGTGCGACACCGCACTCCAGTTCACACGGCGTTCCACTTCCGGCAACTGCAGGATCGCTTTCAACTCGGAGGCGAACAGGATCCTGCCGCCGATTTCGGTAAAGTATAACGGCTTGATCCCCAGACGGTCGCGCGCTACCAGCAGCTGTTTCGTTCGTTCATCCCAGAGCGCAAAAGCAAACATGCCGCGCAGATGATCCACGCAACGCTTTCCGTATTCCTCATATAAGTGGACGATGGTTTCGGTGTCGGTGCGCGTGGAGAAAATGTGCCCGCGGCCTTCCAGTTTCCTTCGCAGTTCCTGGAAATTGTAGATTTCGCCATTGAATACAACCCAAACGGATCCGTCTTCGTTTCGAACAGGCTGGCGGCCGGAAGCCAAGTCGATGATGCTTAGGCGGCGCATGCCCAAACCGACTCCCGATCGGAGATAAATGCCTTCGTCGTCGGGGCCCCGGTGGGCGATCGACGCGCACATATCGCGCAGCTCGCGCTCAAAGACGGGCCTGCCTTCCAGGCTTACGATACCGGCGATTCCGCACATGGTCCGTGTACTCTATACCTTTCCGCAATCCAAAGTGTGGGCGACGGCGAGAGTTGCCTTCTGCAACCATCCCGTAAGGGCCAGTTTCTCGTCCGCATTCAACAGATCGAAACGCCACACCAGAGCGGCATACGTAATCGAATAGACCGCTGCTGTGGCGAATAGAAGTGGGACGGTGGAAGCGTGCAACTGCGATCTGACAGCCGCGGCAACGGCTGCCGCTCCCGCTGCTGCGCCCACTAACGCCGCGAGGCTGCGCCAAGGAAGAAGTTCGGCGGTGCTAATCCCCAGGAGCGCCTTCATACGGACCATCGCCGCCGTCTTGAAAGCCAATGTCGCCAGCATGATGACAAGAACCGGACCGAGCAACTGAAACTTTGAGAGCGACCACTGAATCAAGCCCGCAATGATCGCCAGACGCATGATGTTGAGGATCAGTAAAAACCAGGTCTGCGCGAATACCCGCATTACTCCGTCCACTTGCAATATTGTCAGCAGGATCACGGTTGACCAGGCCATGAATATCGGGACGCTCGCCAGATATTTGCTCGTAAACAAGAAAACGATAATTTCCCTCGCCGCCACGATGCAGAACGCGACCAGGGGAAAGAATAGGAGCGCTAGTTTCCATGTTGCATCGTGCCAGATTTTCAGCACAGCCTGCATTCGTCCCTCTGTCAGCCGCTCCTGCATTTTGACCATCATCACGTCGCTGGTCGGCGAAGCCGCAAAATCCACTAACGGGATTTGCAGACAGCCTACGGCGAAAATGGCAAACGTTGCGGGATTGAACATATAAGACACGGCATACTGAGGAAGACTGGACTGCAGCGTCTCGACTAGAACTGCTGCGGCGAATGGGAGAGCATATGTCAGTTGGCCCTTTAGCAATGCCCGGTCAGGGGTGAAAGCGCCGCGAAACTCACGGCGGAAGTAAAAGACCGAAACAATGACGCGGAGAGAGGCCACCGCGACAGCCCCCCAAAGGACCCACCGCAGCTGGCGAAATACCAGCGCTGGCAAAATGAAGGCGGCCGCGCGCGCGAAATCGGAGATGGCATAGGACCCCGAGGCCCAAAGGTACCGGCCGCGCGAGATGAGGACGATTTCCAGCGCTGCGGACAGAAGCATGAGGAAAATATAAAGTCCGATCCATGGCAGGTACGATTCCAACTCGGGATTGCTCATCCACCGCGCTAGTTTCGGAGCGGCCACTACAACCAGTCCAAGACAAGCAATACCGGCCGTACCGAGAAACAACATAGAGTTAGCGACGTACCCGCCGGCTGCATTAGGTGCGCCGGGAAGAAAATAGTACAAACTGGAAGCCATTCCCAGTTGGGCGATGTAAAAGATGGTCGAGAAGATCAGAAAGAGCTGCTTATAGGTGCCAAACTCGGCTGTATCGAAAAGCCGTGCGAGAACTACAGGAATAAAAAAAGTCGCAGCAAAAGCCAGCGTCCGGCCCGACATGAGCAGCAGCGCAGGCTTGAAGACGGACTCTGTTTCCGGAGTGCTGACGGTGACTGTGACGGCCATTAGCTCTCTCTCTCGATTCGCCGGGCCGCCGATGCCAGCGCGACCAAAATGTACGGAAACCAACTCAGCGCGTATCCGCCCGACAAACCGCAGACCACAAAACCCCAAAGCGCGATCTCCAAACCCGTGCCAAGATTGCCAAGGTCAGCGGTCGACGCCTCCAGGCGCACTTTACGGGCGTCGTAGAGGCCCCAGGCGAGGAAGAGGATGAATGGGATGAAGCCCAATATTCCGGTTTCGCTAAGAGGCTGAATAAAGGTGTTGTGTGTTACGAGCGAAGTCCTCGTATAAAGATCCGGGGGCGCATAGAGGGGCCAGGCGATCTCCGAGCAACCGAGCCCAACACCCAGCAACGGGTGATCGGCAAACATGGCCAGGCCCGCCTCCGAGGTTGCCAGTCTCTGATGAAAGCTGAGATCTCCATTCAGGTTCGAGAAGGTTTCGCTCCGCGTCCACAACCGGCCTGCAAAACTCAAACCGGCGAACACCAGGACTACCATCAAGACCTGCAGCACAATATTTTTCTTGCGCAACGTATAGAGTCCAATCACCACCGCCAGCCCGATCAGCCCGCCACGCGAAAAGGTAACAAAGATGGCTGCAATAAAGAGGAAGGAAATTCCAAGCACCATCAGGCGCGGCAAAAGGCGGCGGCCCGCCACCAGAAATGCAGCGATAGGGACCAATACCACTAGGCTATAGGCAAGGTCGTTAGGATTGCCGAAGATCCCTACCCATGCCGTTCTGCCTTCTGCCAGATTGCCGTGCAGGTAGTTATTCAGAACGCCTACCGCGGGGAAAAAACCACCCGCGATCATGGTCCACATCACACCCCGAATCCGGCGCTCGGTAGTTAGACAATTCACAATAAAAAAATAGACGATCGTAAACTTGAGCAAGTCCAATACGGCCTCGGCAGCACCGCGGGCCCAGAGTGCAGTCAGTGTAGAAAGCGCCGCAGCCCCTAGAAAAGCCAGCAGGAGAAACCCTTCGGGCCACGCCACCTCAAAACTTTTTCGAGCGAATACCATTTCCACAAGCAGCATGCCAAGCGCTGCCCCGGCCACCAGTTTTGCCGGATGTATGATCTCGATCGCCGGCTTGAGCACTGCCAGGTTTGAATAAAGAAGAATCAAAAAGCCGAGAAGAAGCCAATAGGCAATCGAAATAGAAGTGGTGCGTGGCTTGGTGAAACAGACCTCCGAGGCGCCAAACGTACGCAACTGTGTGATTGAGCGAAACTCATTGTGTCCGGTCAATCACGCCTCCTGACTCGTCAAATGACGTTGCCGGCACCCGCTGGTCCAGTCGAAAACGCGGTGGATCTGGCAGCTCAACATTGCTGGTGAGAACACGCCTTGCGAATCCTGGCAGGAGTTCTCCCACAAAACATTGCGCGGCACTGTAAGCATGGGGTGCCGGGCATCCCGGTGTCTACAAGTCGTGTAGCCGTTCCGATACCCTGCGGCTGCGAGAGCGTTCACCGAGGCCTGGTTGAACAGACCGCCGGGGTAAGCAAAATGTTGGACCGGGCCCCCAAGCCGTTTCTCGAGTACCTCCCGCGATCCCGCCACTTCGTCCATCAACGTCTGGTCGTTCTCGTTGGTCATCAGAACATGGGTCCTGGTATGAGACCCCACTGTGAATCCGGCATGACGAATAGCTGTCAGCATGTCCCATGTGAGGGAATGAAAAGGCTGGAGACCGTCTTCAGAGAGCTCGACGTCGGATTCCAGCAGCTGCAATACCCGCTCTATGCCTGCCTGTGGTAAGCCTTCGAGCAGCAATCGAGTGGCTTCGAAGGGTGTTGTTACGTTAATGCCCGAGAGTGAGAGTCCCACCCGCTGAAGTAATGCGGCCACGTCTGTGGGCGTCAAGCGAAGTCCGAACTTTCTCATCAGCAGAAGATAGAGCTTGTCGTGCGTTTGCATGCGAGTCGTGCCAAGCAGGTCTGTCACCACAAACACGGCCGCCGGGATGCCTTTCCTCTTCAGTAGTGGTAATGCATGGAAATAAAAATCTGCGTAACCGTCGTCGAAGGTGATGGCAGCGATCGGCTCATCTGAAGCTTCAGACGCCAGCCACTGACCTAATTCGTCTAGAGAGACAAATCGAAAACGACGGCCGATCCAGTCCAAATGCCGTTCCAGTGTACGCAAGCTCACTAGCATGGAAGGTATTGAGGTTTCAACGCTGTATGCAAAGTCCTCCACCACTCTGTGGTAGGCAATCACCACCGGGACACGGCCGGCGCCCGAGAGCGAACCTACAACCCTATCCATGCCTGTATGGCTCAGGACACCGGCGACTTTGGTTTTGACCCAGTTCCGAATCATGAGAGGCCTTGCCGTGCGCTCCACTTTGTTCTGATTCCGTCGACAATACTTTTCGGTAGCAAGCGACGTACGATGGTGCGCGAGGCCCGCTCGAGTTCTGCGGACGATCGATAAAACAACCCAAGGTTGCCCGGCGGGTACAAACTCAATCGGCGCAGCTCGCGGCTGTCGCAGCTCCAATGCGACTTATAGTCCTCGTTCCCGTGCAACAGGTCGTATTCCTCAGCGCCCTCTGCGATGGCGCTCTCAATGGCAAGGCCCATTGTGACCAGCCCGACGCTGTATTTGGCGTAAGCCGGGTCGAACCCCGATTGGTAGAAGTAAAAAGTGCGGCCATAAAGGAAGCCGTACAACGATGCGGCAGGTTTCCCATTCAGCCGCAGTATGTACAATCGCAACCAGCCACGCTCCAAAGCGATGCGGCTGAACTCACGATGAAACTCGACTAAGTCCGGCGTGTGAAAGGCGTCTGAGCCGCCGCGCTCGCTCCAGCGCAGGTTGTGTAGCGAGATCAGCAAATCGATCGCTTCGCGACATTGCTGGTCTGTGCGTACTTGCTCGAATTGGACTAAATAGTCCTTGTTAAGCCGCTTCCGTTTGCGATTGAAGTTGTAACGGTGCTCCGCGCCTAGAGTAGCCAGATACGACTCCCAGGATTTTCCGGAAAGAGGAATGAAAGGGCATACGTTCATCCCGGTTTCGGAAATCCTCCAGCCCACTTCGCGGAGGTGAAAGGCGGCCTCGGCGGCGTGAGATCCGTAGCTCTTTAGCTGCGCCCAGTCGAAAACGAGCCGCTCGCCGCGTAAATGCGAAGCCAGCACCGTTAACGCCTCCGGTTCGCAATCCCTGTGAATAATGAAATCCAAATAATCCGAGCCCACATAGCCGCTTCCCAAGAATTCCAGAACGGGAAATGGACACCGTCGCGACAAACTGGGGGGCCGGATGCAGAAAGGAGCGAGAGCGGTAAGCTCATCGCCACAGCGGACAGCCAGAATCGCAAGCTTTCTATTCGCAGCCAGATGTCTCCACCAGGTATACAGCCATTCCCAGGTTAAGAAGAGACAACCAGAAGCCCCCGATTTGAGAAGTTGGCCCCATTCTGGCTTTAAACGTGCGAAGGTAGCTTCATCGCTTATTCTCTCAACGGCAAAGTTGAGGCGATGGACCATCGGTCTTGCAATGGTCGGCATTATTGTCCGCCCTGCGATAGAGAAAGTGGAAGGCCCGTATTCAGTCGCAGGATGAAGCTGCGGAACCCGCGAAGATTGCTTTGCAGGAACGCCTGGCATTCGAGAACGATCCCAGCCCGTATCTCCGGGCCAGCAACTATCTCTTCAGTCCCATTCTCCATTGTTGGGGTGCACGTCACCTTATGGGCACCTCGGCCGTATGCCAGGTATCTTGACTACTAGGGACAGTGGTGTGCTGCGGATAATGTCTGCGATCCCGTCGAGCCAGGGCACCTCGGGCAACGTTCACGACCAGGCTACCCAACCTCATTGAGTCATGACGGATTCCGGCTCCTTGTACAGTCAGCAGATCCGCCTGCACTGGTATCGCTCCCTGTGACTCGATTTGCCGCGCATCACAAGTTACCGGCGTTGATCCAGCTTCCAGAGGAAGGCTGGAACGGACTGGCGCGATACCTGTGTTCACAATGCAGAAATCAACGGCGTCCCGGCCCAGACATGTCTCCAGAATTCGGAGATGGTCCGCGGCTGAAAATCCGTCGGTCTCACCCGGCTGCGTCATCAAGTTACACACGAAAATCTTCACAGCGCGAGACCGCTCGACGGCATCCGCTACCCCGTCCACAAGCAGATTGGGCAGGATGCTTGTGTAGAGGCTTCCCGGGCCGAATACAAGGGCGTCGGCAGCCGCTATGGCGTCCAACACTCCTGGCGAGGGCGAGGGGCTATTGGGCTCCAGCCAGATTCGTTCAATTCGCCCACGCGCAGCCGTAATCTGCGCTTCGCCGTGCACGACGGTCCCATCGTGGAAGGCGGCGCAAAGCGTCGTCGGCGTTTCCGTCACTGGCAGAGCCCGGCCCTGTAGCGGAAGCAACTGGCTCGCGATTTCGATGGCTTGCTGCAGGCTCCCGGACATTTGATACAAAGCCGTTACGATCAAGTTACCCAGAGAATGTCCTTCCAAGCCATTCCCCGAAGAAAACCGGTGCTGGAAAAGATCAACTAATACGGAATCATTTCCAGACAGCGCCACCAGGCAGTTGCGTAAATCGCCGACAGCCGGCATCGCGAAGCTCTGGCGCAAGCGGCCGCTTGAACCGCCATTATCGGCAACGGAAACGATCGCAGACACTTCTACTTCTTTCATTCTGCGTAGACCCCGGAGCAGTACAGGCAGACCTGTACCCCCTCCCATACCCACGATTTTCAATGGTTTCATGACTGTTCCCGGGCAAACCGCACCACGTTCGTCAGAACCGTTCCAGCCGGCAAACGCTGCTCGCTCGCGCCGGCGCGCCCGCGCACTAACGAGCGCCAAGGAACTGTTTCTGCTGGTAGTGATAGGCATAAGCGTAACGGGTGTCACCCAATTGAACATCATTTAAGACCAAGCCCAGAGTGTTGGACGCCGACAGACTTTCGACCGCTCGTTGGAATAGCTCACGCTGCGTCTGTCGCGCGCGAACGACAAGCACAACACCATCCGCGAGGCCAGCGAAGATATGAGCGTCGGCGACCGGCATGATCGGAGGGCTATCCACTACGATGAACCGGAATTCCTTTCGCAGGCGAGCCAGAAGCTCGGCAGTGCGCCGCGACGCGAGTAGGCTAACGGGACTCGCCACTTCAGTCCCCCCTGGCATTATGTAGAGGTTCCCGATCTTTGAAACGTAGCGACTAATATCGTCATCGGGCCGGAGTAATAAGTCGCTGAAACCCTCTTTCGTCTGTAGGTTGAGACATTTGTGTACCTGGGGACGGCGGAGGTCACCGTCCAAGAGAAGAACGCGTCCCTCCATGGAGCGGGAAAGCGCAAGGCTCAGATTCACTGCGGTTAAAGATTTTCCTTCCCCACTTGCCGCACTGGTTACCACCAGCACCTGAGCGCCGTTTTGTGTTACCCATTGCCGAACCTTTAGCGCCAGAATCCCGTACTGTTCTGAAGGAAGAGATTGGGGATTGCTCAAGACCGTGAGACGGTGCCTTCTAAGATCATGACTATCAGCCGGGGTCGTGCCAGCGTTCTGCAACGGCGAGGAGACTGAAGGCGTCGAAGTGTGATTCCCATTTTGGCTCGATCGACTTGCAGGCATGCGAGCAGCTATGGTGGGAATCGCAGATAGTACGGGCAGGTTCGTAAAACCCTGGACATCCTCGATCGTGTGGAACGACGAGTCTGTCTGTTCGGCAAACAGAACCGCCATTACCCCAATTCCGAGACTGGCTAGGAAACCAAGAAGAATAATCCGAGGCCGCTTCGGACTGTAAGGAGCCGACGGCAAGTCTGCGGGCTCAACGACCTTGAACGTAATTCCCTTGTTACCTTTCTGCAATTGCTGATCCAGTCTTGCCTCTTGCTGTTTCGCCAGCATGGCTTCGTATGCGGAGCGTGTAGTTGACGAATCCCTAGTAAGTTGCGCCAGGACCATCTCGTGCTTGGGCGACGTGCGAACCCTCCTTTGATAACTTTGCATTTCGGCTGTCAAGGTGGCCTGTTCCTGACGGTAACTCTTCAGTCGCTGATCGATTGATTGGAGCTCAGCCCTTAGGTCGAAATAGCGCATGCGGGCTGGCGACGGCTCGCCGCGGACCGCAGCAGCGGGTGTTCTGCCTGCCTCCAGGTCTCGGATTTCTTTTTCAGTTCGCACGATCTCCGGATACTTTGATGTGTATCGCGCTTTGAGCTGCGCCAGCTTGAGGCGTAACTCTTCTACAGTGCCATCGGTAGCTGACTTCTCAAATGTCTGGGACGAATTGCCTACGCCGCCTTGTTTCTCGAGCGCCTTGATCTCCTCGACCACGGCTGCGCGCCGCGCCTGATCTTCCCCGATCTTATCGGTCTTGTTTTGCACCTGCGCCTGCAGGTTTTCTACTATCCTGAGGTTGTCTTGGACATTGGCTGGAAGCTCGTCTACAGCGCGCTGTTTGTAGCCTTCCTCGCGCTGCTCCTGGTCAGTGAGTTGCTTTCGCAAGCGCTCTACCTCTGCATCCAGGAATGTCGTGGCCTGTTGCACTTGCTGTCCGCGAAGGTTCGATGTTCCTTCAACGAACAACTGGGCAACACGATTTGTTACTTGCATCACCTGTTGTGGATTGCTGCCCTCGAAGCCTAGATAAAACGCGTCCGGCCCTTCGACCTGAACATCGATTTTTGATTTCATGTCTTCAATGGCGGATTCAGGCACGGCGTCCTGCTGACGCCCGTACAGACCGAATTCACGAATGACTGTTTCGAGTAACGGCCGGCTGAAGAGCGTTTCCCGGATGGACCGCAGTTGATCCTGAACGCTGGCTGCCGCTGCAGCGTCGGTACGCAAGTTGACGTAACGCTGCGGAATCACGGGTTCAACTGCAACGAGGGCGCGGGCACGAAACCGGGTAGGCAGCCGCAAGGCGTAGATAGCGGCGCCCGCTGTCAGCAACAGCATCGGAATCAGAAAGTAGAGCTTTCGTCGTTTGATGACCTTCAATACCGTAAAGGCAGTCAGCGTTCTGTCAGTGCCATTGTTTTGCATTAGTTATCCCCCTGCCCGGCTCTGGGTGCCTCCGTCTCCGGAACGTCGGAGTTTGCTGGGCTATCTATTGATTGGCCGGGAACATCGATTACCTCGCGCGGCCGTGACAATACTACTTGGAGACCGCCAAAATATCGTCTCCGCGATAATGGCAGCGGCGAAAATTCGTTGAGGTTCTGATCGTAGAAATCCAGTTGCGTAAAAGCGACCAACCGGCTACTCAACTTGTAATCCACACGACACCTGGCGACCCAGCTTCGGATATTCCCATTTCTGACGCTGGCATCGTTACGCGCGTTTAGCCCGGCCACGTTCACGCTCAGATGCTTGGTCACATTTCCGCGGATCCCGAAAGAGGCAACTTGATACACAAAGCCCGGCAATACGCCCTGAGCAAATGGAATGGCGCTGCTCGGACCCGCCGCCACCGGCGACAGGGGTCCAAAGAAGGACAGATAGCGCTGGAATCCCCCTGTCAGCCACACTCGCACCAGCCGTTTTTCCACGCTGCCCCCCGCTGTGTATCCGAATTGAGGGCCGCGTATCACACCACCGGACAGCCGAATAATCAGCCCCGGGTTCGGGGTATATGTGTAACCCACATCCACGTTGTGCATAGGCTGGTTAAAGGCCAGGCTATTGAGCTGGGCCGTGGTCTGGAACGGAACAATATACAGATAGGAGTAGCTCCCAGTAAGGAAATGGTGGCGGTTGAGGGTCCGGTCCACCGACACGGTGCCTGCGACGCTGCTCTGATTGAGTACGCCCGCCAGGTTTTTAGGCAGATCCATAGTTGTGATGGCATTATCGAAACGAAAATGCAGCGTTGTTTGCCGGTCGAGCCGGTAACTGATACCCGCATAGAGAAGGTTCTGCCGAAAAAGGCCTCGCGGCAGGAGGAGTAGGCTATCCTCTAATTGGCGGGTCGGATCCATGGTGGCCAGAAACGAGTTACCCGCGTCAAAAGTTAAGCGGGCATTGAACCGGTGGCTGAAATGCATCTTCGCTAAATGATTCCAGGCATTCAACTCCGTATGCTGGGAGAAGATTTCAAACTCCGGCTCATAGTCCACTTCGAAGTCTGTTCTGTGAGTGCTTTTCTTCCAGGACAATGTGGGCGACGTCAACAGAATGACGGTGTCATTCAGCGCCTGAGAGCCGACCACGAAATTATTGTCATATCCGGCGCTGAGACTTAGAGGCGAAGTGAAGTGAAATCCATCACTCAATTGGGTTGGCGCCAAACTGCTCGTTTGGATTGGCGCTAAGCCACTCGTTTGGGCTGACAGTGAACCGATGGAATTAAGAACCAGTACGACGCACGGAAGGATCAACGGTCTGCTTATCATTTCTTCACTTCACATCCGTTCGCCAATGACGTTGGCTAAGCCACGAACGCTTTCAGATGCCCATGCCCGTTTTTGCCGCAAGCGGCGCTGATCGCGCTTTGCAATTGTGATGCGTCGTCGTCCTTACGCAGGAAGCCTGATGCTCCGGCGTCCAGACACGCGGATAACAGCTTTTGGTCGTCGCTAAGGTTCACAACCAGAACCTTTACGTCCGGGTTCATGGTTTTGATACATCGCGTAACCTCGGCAATGCTCCAATCCGCCTCCGCCTCACCCATCAGCACAATGTCCGGCTTCAGGCGCTGGACCTGCTTGACCGTACATCTAACGGTGCCGGCCTCCCCTACAATTTCAAAAAGAGGCTGTTTCCGAAGCAGAGCCTTAATGCCCGTTCGGAATAGAACATACCGATTACAAATGAGAATCCGGATCTTTCTGTTCGCCATGCTGTCCTATGTAGCTCGCGTTTACTCAACGTAAACTGTGTCTAACGGCTGCAGATAAAACCACGCTTTATTGTTATCCATGACAAGCTGCTTCACGTTGACCTTGATTCTCTGCGGGCCGGAAGGCGCATTCCTTATGACTACGACTTTGTTCTGCTTGGCTAAATCACTGAAACCGCCCGCCATTGCAATCGCGTCGAGCACGGTTACGCGATTCTTAATTCGATAAACGTCGGGCTTGCGGACTTCGCCGAGTACGGAAATCTTAAGGCTGTTCACTTGCTTGACGATCACACTGACCATTGGCTGGGCCACAAACTCGCTTAGTTTCTCGGTGATGTCTCGTTGAAGTTGGAGCACCGTCTTTCCACTCGCGTCAATGTCATTGGTCAGAGGTAGCGAGATTCTTCCGTCCGGTCTGATAACAACGGTCGTCGTCAACTCAGGCTCTTTCCATACGAATACGTCGATCACGTCGTCGGGGCCAAGGCGGTATTCGGGTGCGTTTGACGTGGCAGTGACTGGCTTATGGACGTCCGCAGCCTTCGTTAGGAGCGTACAAGTTGCGAAGACAAGAAGTGTCAGTGACACATTCCGATTCCGTTTCATGAGTCTCATGTGTGTACCTCAGCACGCCTCGTATTGTCGGAGCACAGCAATCCGCTTGCCAGTTACGCGATCGCCATCCAGGCCAATCTCATTTTCTTTGTTCGAAATAGCGAATGGATTGAAGCGCAAGGCTATGCCATTTCAGACTTAACTCCTTATCCCCTTGAGAAGCACTGGTTTCTGCTGCGCCGTTTCGCAACTGCCGGAGCGGCCCGAATTCCGGATGCGGGCATGCGGCAGAAGTGACAAACCTGCGTTCAAGGCAAGTTTTGCGCGAGTTTTCCAGGGCGCATTCTGGAGGCGTTAGAAATAGCACCGATCGGCAGGGCAGAGAGTGCATAGGTATGCGCTCAAAGGCTGCAGGTAAATACTACGGTGTCGGCAGAAGTATGTCGAGACGCATTGACAGATATTCATATCCTTCAGCCGTTTACGTGAAACGGAAGCTAAGCTGCACATTGTTACGACGGAGCTATGACTAGCGGCTCAGAAACACTTTAGCAGCCGTCGCGAAAAGTGAACAGAAAAACAACACAAGGAGTTTCGAATCATGGCAGGTAAAAATACAGCAGTTTACGGCATCTACCGAAACGTAGGCCAAGTCGAAGCAGCAGTCGACAGCTTGCGACAGCAAGGTTTTCGTAACACTGACATTTCCGTTCTGCTTCCGGAGAACGAGGGGACCAAGGATTTCGCACACAAAAAGAACACGAAGGCACCTGAAGGCGCTGCCACTGGCGCTGGATCTGGCGCCGTAGTGGGCGGTGCGCTCGGATGGCTTGCGGGAATCGGAGCATTGGCGATCCCGGGCGCGGGTCCGTTTATAGCCGCCGGTCCGATTGTGGCATTACTGGCAGGAGTGGGCGTTGGGGGCACGGTGGGAGCCCTGGTCGGCGCATTGATTGGCATGGGTATACCAGAGTATGAGGCCAAGCGGTATGCGGGGCGCATAAAAGAGGGAGGCATTCTTCTGTCGGTTCATTGCGACAGCTCGGAGTGGGTGAAGCGTGCGAAGGAGACCTTGAAACAAACAGGCGCCGAAGACGTCGCGTCGGCCGGCGAAGCCGCTGCCGACTTTGCGAAGACAGACAAGCCAATGCAGCGCGGTGGGGCTGGCTCCTAGGGCTTGCCTCAAACTTTCCAGGCTGCCGCGGGGGTCAGCGATCATCACCCGCGGCAGCCGGATTTTTTAATGCGTGCTTCTCATTCAGGGAAATCCTTCCCGTTACAATGCCCGCACAACCCGGAGAGGCACGCCGACAGCGTCAATTTAGGGTATGGAGGACACATGTCAGGTCGATGGATAGTTTTGGCAATGGCTACCGCGGGCGTTCTTGCTGCGCAAGATCCGCCAGGAAGCGTGGGCCGATTGAGCTATATCACGGGTTCAGTATCTTTTCAGCCCGGTGGTGTTAATGATTGGGTTCCGGCCACCGTAAATCGCCCGCTCACTGTGGGCGATCAACTTTATGCCGATGCCGGCGCTCGCGCCGAGATCCATGTTCCAGGCGCTGCATTTCGGATTGGCTCGCAGTCCGCTTTCGAGTTCATGAATCTGGATGACCGTAATGTGCAAGTGCGGTTATCGGAAGGAAGTTTGAATGTACGCGTTCGCAGGTTCGACCGCGATCAGAGCTTAGAGGTGGATACCCCGAACCTGGCATTCTCGATCGATCGTCCTGGCGAGTATCGGATCGATACCAATCCAGACACCAACCAAACGTATGTCACCGTACGTTCCGGAGAGGCGCAGGTTACCGGCAATGTCGGCTCCTTCGCCGTCCACGCGCGGGAGCAAGCAGTGGTTGCAGGCCAGGGCCAACAGGCTCAATACAACGTTTACGCGGCACCCGGGAACGATGATTTTGACAACTGGAGTCTCACTCGAGATCAGCGTGAAGACCGTTTTCATTCAGCCCGCTACGTATCGCCAAACGTTGTTGGCTATGAGGATCTGGATGAATATGGATCCTGGCGCAGTGAGCCCCAATATGGCGAGTATTGGGTTCCTCGAGGTGTGCCTTCGGGATGGGCTCCCTATCATGACGGACATTGGGCATGGGTCGACCCATGGGGCTGGAGCTGGGTGGATGATGCGCCCTGGGGGTTCGCGCCTTTCCACTATGGGCGCTGGGCTCATTTTGGCGATACTTGGGGTTGGGTGCCCGGACCCGTTGCGGTTACGCCTGTCTACGCTCCCGCGCTCGTAGCCTGGGTCGGCTTCGGCGGCGGAGCCGGCGCCTCGTTTGGGTTTGGCGGGGGATCAACGGTGGGTTGGTTCCCGTTAGGCCCGCGCGACGTATACGTCCCGGCCTATAGAGCCAGTGAAACCTACGTTACGCGCATCAATACCACTAATACAACTGTGATCAACAATACGAACATCACAAACGTCTATAACACCTACGTGAAGACGGGTAGTGTTCCTACTGCGAGTTACGCGAACCGAACAGTACCAGGCGCCGTGGTTGCCGTCCCGCAAGCCGCTTTAACCAGTGCTAGTCCCGTGCAGCAGGTCGCGGTCAAGGTTACGCCCGCGCAGATCACAGCTGTGAAAGCCGGCACTGCGGCGCCTCACGTTGCGCCCCAGGTTACGAGTGTGCTGGGCCATCCCCAGTCGGGTGGCGCGCCTCGTCCTCCTGCCGCTGTGGTTAGCAGGCCCGTGGTCGCGAAATCCACTCCTCCGCCGCCGCCACCTCCGTTCCAACAACGGCAGAATCTGCTGGCACAAAACCCTGGGCGACCGCTGCCCATGCAGCAAGTTCGTCAAATGAGCGCGACTCCGGCAGCCGTAGTCCGACCGCCAGTACATGTAGTCGCTCAAGCGCGCCCGGTTACGCCGCACGTAAGCAATGCACCGGCGCCGCGACCCGCACCGGCCGCCCAGGCAACTCGTCAACCAGCAACCCTGCCGGAACCGGCTAATCGTCCGGCGATGGCTTCACGGCATCAAAATACCCAGCCGAACCGGCCCTTCGAGCCTCCCTCGGCGCAGCAGCATCAGGCACAACCGGTAACCCCGAACGGTCCGGCGGTAGCTTCCCGGCCGCAGAATGCCCAGCCGCAGCCGAACCGGCCCTTCGAACCCCCCTCCGCGCCTCAGCATCAGGCACAACCGGTAACCCCGAACCGTCCGGCGGTAGCTTCCCGGCCGCAGAATACGCAGCCGCAGCAAAACCGGCCTGTGGCACCTCCAGCAGTGCAGCAGCATCCGGTGCCGGCGAGCCGTTCGCCCATTCCTCAGCGGCCGCAAAATACCCAACCGCAGCAAAATAGGCCTGTTGTGGCGCCTCCGGCAGTTCAGCAGCATCCCGCGCAGCCGGCGCCGGCAAGCCGTCCGCCGCAGAATGCCCAGCCGCCACGGCCCGCGAATCCACCTCCGCAAGCACAGGGTCGGGTTGAACCGCAGCCTAGTTCACAAGGACGGAATCGGAGTGCGCCGCCGCCGTCTGCTCGCCCCGCGGTCCCTGCGCCTGAGGAACAACGCCGGGCGGCTCCTCCGGCACCCGCACAGGAGCGGAAGGCACCACCGCCGCCAGCTCATCCCACTGACGAAAAGAAACGAAAAGACGAGCGTCAATAGACGGTGGACAAACGCGGCAGAGCCCGATGAGGTATCGGGCTCTGCGTTTTTTATGCGGCTTGTTGCCGGAACCAGTCCTTCAGCGCATCCCGGTGTACAAAAATACCTTTGCGGGAATACCGCAGGTAGCCCTGCCGGCGAAACTGATTCATATAGTGGGTCACGATCTCGCGGGAGGTGCCCACGTATTGGGACAAGAGTTCGTGGGTAAGCGGCATCATCTCAACAGAACCGTCTCCCGTCTCGCGCCCCAAGCGCTCAGAAAAGCGGATTAGTGTGCGCCCCAGCCGCCTGGCGATCTTATCGACCGAGAAACTCTCGATCCGGTAACCAAAGTCCATCGAGCGCTGCACCAGCATTTGCAGGAGCGCGATAGCCAGACGCGGGCGGCGCGTCACGATATCTTCGATTTCGGCGCCCGTCCATGTCATCACTTTCGTGTTCTCAATCGCGACGGCTTGCTCGTCCCGGCTGGGCGAGTTCAGGAAGGCGGACTCACCGAAGAATTCCTCGTTCTGATAAATGTCCACTACGACTGGACGGCCGTCATGCGCCATGCGGCAAACCTTCACCGCACCCTCGATCACGAGATAAAGGTTGGTTGAGGGTTGACTTTGATTGTAGATCACCTGGCCTTTTCGGTACTCGAGAATCGCTCGAGCTGGAAAGGTATGCGAGTGGATCCTCGAGTTGTTTCTGCTGTACAGCTAACGTCGGGTTGGTTGCCATTCAGATCTCTCCATTTCTTAGCGCCGCTTGCGGCGAACCGGACTGTGTGCATGACGCAAATGTCTCCAACCTGCGACTCGCACGTATCTGCCCGCAGCATGTCAAGCGCCAAATTCTCGATTCTTGGTAAATACAAAACACTGGTGTCTCCGCATAATCCATAATTCTTGTTTTTAACAGGCCTCAAACGCGCTCCAACGAAAAGGCGCTGGGCTGGCCACGCCTCGGACATCGTTCGATACCGCCAACATGCTTCCCACCTTCGTCTCCAGAACTTTGGGTGAGAATGGCTTTGCAAGGAAGTCTCTTCCCGGACTGATTCGCCTCCGTACTTCGGGATCTTGTTCCGTGAGAGCGCCTGAAATAAACAGTACGGGCACTGTGGGCCTTGCGCTGGCTACCGCTTCGGCCAAATCGAAGCCGGACGACTTCGGCAACTGTATATCCGTGATCAGAAGGTCGATCGGTCGGCTGAACCGCTCAAAAATCCGAAGGGCGGCATCGCTCGTTCCTGCCAATAGCACCCTGAAGCCGTTCTTTCTTAAGAACCACCCCATCATCACACGCAGCGGCTCTTCATCATCCACAATCAGGACCAGCTTCCTGCGACCTCGGCGGCGAGACGCTTGATCCGCGGAATCCGTGATCGTGGATCCGTTTACGATCCCGTCAAAAGTTCTGCTCTCCATCGGATTCCCCTTCACGCATCGAAAACTTTGCGTGTGTAACCTCACGGTCTCAATGGCATTTTTGATTCCAACACCGAAAGTGAATCAGCAGCCATAGGCTTGATTCTCACAACTTATTCATTCAGAAGGTTTTATACGAGCTCGACAAGGTCGAGGTCATGGGCCGGACCAGAGAAATCCCAACTCTGCAGTTTCTGCATCGGACTGTATGGTTTGCGCACATTTCGCGCGAACGGCGCCACTCCGCCGCAAGAAGCTGAATGGTTTCGAATCCGTCCAGCCACCAGGCCAAGTGGCATCGCAAAGTAAATGAACGCTCTGCCCTCACCTCGTCATCGGCTTGTTATTCACGCCCGCAGAATACGGCTATTCCGTGCTGACCCATGAAGCCATTGTCGACTCAGTCTGGGATACGCAAATCCAAAAATTATTATTGCAGCGATTTCCAGGCGCCACTGCGGAGGACCTGAAGCAGTGGAAAACAATGTAGGGGTCATTGAAAGTGCTGGCGCTGCGGATCCCGACGCCGGAAGTTCACGGGGAGCTTCAACACCACGCTCGACCAGTACCGGCGCCTACTCGCGGAACTGCCCTAACCAATTGCGCCGTACGACTATTCCTTGGTTGAAGCTCACAGTGGATAAAAAGTTGCTCACCTTCAGGGGGAGGAGGTCCCTCGGATGAGAATAGTTCTTCTGGTGTTGTCGTCCACCCTGTTATTCTTCGGTTGCAGAACCAATGAGACTCCGGCGGCTCAGGTAGATGATTTACAAATCACAGCGCAGGTAAAGTCGAAGCTGGCGTCAGACGTTGGAATTTCCAGCGTGACGAATATCTCCGTGAATTCCACAAATGGCGTGGTGACACTTTCCGGCCAAGTGGATTCACCAGACGTCAAGGCCAAGGCTGAAACCGTCGCCAAAAACGTTCCCAAGGTCATTCGTGTTGTAGACAGCTTGCAGATTGCTCCAAAGACCTAAGTGCGGCGCAATTTTACTCTTATACATCTCTCCTGGCGGTTCCGGCTGCAACTGGGTTCCAGATATCGCGCGTACCGCATGCAAAGTAATAAAGGCCCGCGACCGCGGCCCAGTTCATCAACACAAATGTGTAAGGAACACGTAAAAGTTTCCTGAGTGTCGCGCTACCGCCAGTCGAAACTAGGCCACCTGCGCAGGCTATGCAATACCACAGGATCTGGCCAACAACGAGGATACGATACAACCCGTAAGGCATGCACAGATTCGAGATGAAAAGCGCTGCCAGGCAGTACGGCACGAGTAATCGGCCCAGCTTGTGAGAAATGAACTGTACAAAGATTGGGTTGCGCCAGGGCGCCAGTAGCTCGGGCATGTGAGCGAGAAGCTGGTAGTTCCCTGACAAGGTTCGTGCTTTTCTCCCATATTCTTTTGCCGCGCCTAGACTCGCGACATCATATGCCCGTGCCGCCGGATCGAAAATTGAGCGCTTTCCACTAAGTACGATCCGCATCGGTATGACCACGTCATCCAATATTGTTTCCGGAGCCAACCGCTCGAAGAGTTCGCGCCGAATCGCATAGATTGCTCCAGTGGCCCCTGGAACTGAGTGAATGTCGCTCTCCATGGCGCGCAATCTTTTTTCATAACGCCAGTACGCGCCCACCGAATCGCTTGCTTCCCGGGCATTTTCATCCAATAAGATTAGTTCTCCCGAAACCGCTCCGACGGAGTTATCTGCAAAGTTTGCCACCAGCTCGCGGACGGCATTCTTCTCAAAACGCTGCCGGGCATCGGCAAACAGCACGACTTCGCCTTTTGCAATTGCCACACCTCGGTTCACCGCTTCTGCTTTGCCTATGTGTATCTCCGAATGGACGACATCCACCCTCTGGCTGGCATAATCGCGGATTACCGCATCCGTGCCGTCGGTCGGTGCGTCCAGCGATACGATCACTTGGAGCTTGTCGGACGGGTAATTCAGATCGAAGCAGTTCCGCAGCCTGGATTCGACATTGTTTCTCTCGTTGCGCATAGCAATCACCAGACTGACGCTCGGTTCGTGAGCACCCTTGCAAACTGGCCGATACGCTATTCGCCGCAAAATGGTCAGCAAGAACGGATAACCCACGTACACATATGCGACGCACGCAAGCGCGGTCCAGAAAATTACTTTTAATATCTCTTGATTCCACATCCTAGATTTCCACCCGTTGGCCGAGACTCCATACTCCCGTGGCACGCATAATGCCAACGCTACCTCAGTGGGCCGAAACGTCTTTGATTTCACAGTGCGCTTGCTAACATACGAGCGGCGTGAGAGCGGAATCTTCCTTTGTTCCCGTCATTTGATACATTGGACGGCATGTGTATCATCGGCGAAGATTCGCAGCAGCGATATAGCTTTCTTACCGGCAGAAAATGAAAATCCGCATTCTTTGCGTCGCCGGTGCGCGTCCCAACTTCATGAAGCTGGCTCCATTGGTTGCTGCGCTTGAACGAGATCCTGATTTTTCGCCGTTCATCGTACACACCGGGCAGCACTACGACGACCAGATGTCCGGCCAGTTCTTTCGCGACCTGGGGATGCCCGCTCCCAAGTTTAATCTCCAGGTCGGTTTGGGCTCGCACGCTCAACAGACGGCCGAGATCATGAAGCGCTTCGAGCCGGTGGTGATCGAGGAACATCCGGACGCCGTGCTGGTGGTCGGCGATGTCAACTCCACCATGGCCTGCGCGCTAGTTGCCAAAAAGTTGGAGTTTCCGGTCATTCACGTCGAGTCTGGCCTGCGTAGTTTCGATCGCGCCATGCCGGAGGAGATCAACCGTGTCGTCACTGACGCCCTTTCCGACCTTCTGCTCGTCACTGAGGAAAGCGGTCGGCGGAATCTGTTGGCTGAAGGCGTGTCGCCGGACCGTATCCATTTCGTGGGTAACCTTATGATTGATTCCTTGAGGATCAACGTTCAGAAGGCACGCCAGTCCGACATTCGGGCGCGCCTGGGAGCGGCGGTGAAATCCTACGGCCTAGTAACATTACACCGGCCGGCCAATGTCGACGATCCCGCCCAGCTCGCTGAAATTATCGAAACGCTGGCGACAATCGCGGTCGAGGTCCCGTTGTACTTCCCAGTGCATCCGCGTACTCGCGCCCGATTGAATGACCACAAAATCGAGGTTCACCAGCCCGTTTACTTGATCGATCCTCTTGGATATCTCGACTTTCTTTCCCTGATGGCGGACAGTTCCGTGGTTTTGACCGATTCCGGCGGTATTCAGGAAGAGACTACTGCCCTCGGTATACCCTGTCTTACGCTGCGAGATAACACCGAGCGCCCGGTGACTATCGAGGAAGGCACGAACATCCTCGCGGGAACGCGCAAGGACAGCATTCTGGCAGCTTGGGCCGAGATGAAACGGGATACGAAGGCGGGTCGCATCCCGAAGTACTGGGACGGAAATGCGGCTGCGCGTTCGCTCGAGGTTCTTCGGACTTATTTCTCCCGGAGATAATATCTACTTCTGGCGGCTATGTCACTCCAACAAAACCCGCGCACATGGCGAGTGTATTTTGCACTTACTCTTGGCTCAGCCCTTGGACGAAACCGGTTATAACTCGATCGATTGTATGAAACGTAACCGCGCGCTTTGAAGAAAAGATTGATCCTTCCAACCCTTGGTACGCCGCGTGCTCGAAATTACGAATTAGTTCCGTCTCGTGTACGGAAAAAACAAATTCAAATGTATGCCGGACCAGACCCTGCACGACCAAATCGCGGAGTTCCTTTCCGAGCGCCTGAATGTCGCTGTTTTTTCCCCGACCGAAGATTTGTTTGAAACGGGCGCTTTGGACTCAATGGTTTTCGTAGATCTGGTTTTGTATCTCGAGCAGCAGTTTGACATCCAGATCTCCACTAAGGAATTGGAGCCTGACAATTTCCGGTCGGTCGATAAAATCGCCGGCTTTGTGGTTGCTCAGAACAGCTTCAAGATTTCCACGAGCCCCAAGGTCAATCAGAAGATTGCGGCTGCTGAGGGTTGACGATGGGATACGTGCGGCCCTTTAATGACGATGATATTTCACAGGTAGCCGGCCTGCACCGAAGAATCTTCGGCGTGAGTGACAAATGGTCGACGGAGCTATACCGATGCTATTTCCATGAAGTCTTTTTAAACAATCCCTGGTACGACAAGACTCTATCTTCGCTGGTTTATGAGGAAGGCAACGGAAAGATAGGCGGTTTTCTGGGTGTGGTGCCCCGCCCGATGTGGATGAAAGGCCGCCAAGTTCGGGCAGCGGTAAGCTCTCAGTTCATCGTCGACCCACAGAGCCGTTTTCAACTGGCGGGCGTGCAGCTTCTGAAGGCGTTTCTATCTGGCCCGCAGGATCTGTCGCTTGCGGACGAAGCGAACGATTCCTCGCGCGCCATTTGGGAGCGGTTAGGGGGTTCGACCGCCCTTCTGTATAGCATTCATTGGACTTGCACGTTGCGACCGGCTCAGCGCGTCCGGCTGAGATTGGGCCGTCACAAAATGCTCGGCCCGCTGGCGTTCTTGTTAAAGCCGCTCTGTCAGGCCATCGACTCTGTTATGGCGCGAGCGCCTCGCACGCCTTCCCATGGCGCCGGATCCCGTTGTTTCGGGGAGGACACCGACATAGAGGTGTTGCTGCAGTGCTCCGACGCTTTCAGGCATTCTCAGTGTCTGCGGCCCGAGTACGACCGCCGCTCTCTGGAGTGGCTTCTGGGAAGGCCGGCGGAAACGAACGGCCATGGCAGCTTCCAGAAAGTGGCTGTGAGAAACACCGGCCGGGAGTTGATTGGATGGTTCCTGTACTATCTTGACCATCACGGCATGGTCGAGGTGTTGCAAATCGGATCGAAGAAAGCCTCTATCCACGAGGTGCTCGATCATCTATTCCACCATGCCTGGCGCAGCGGCGCTGTCGCGCTGAGAGGTCGCCTGGAGCCGGGTCTTATGCCGGAATTGCTAAGCTGGCGCGGACTGTCTCATCATCGCCGCTACTGGACCTTGATACATTCGAGGAGCCCTGCACTGCTGGACACCATTCATCGCGGCGATGCGTTTCTGACGCGGCTGGAAGGCGAGTGGTGCATGCGTTTTGAGAAGGGTATCAGCCACTGAGTAGCATCCCGCGTTTACAGCCGGCTGGGGATGGCGATTTCGACCTACCGCCGCCGGGTCACCCGAAGATTCTCGAGGAACAGACAGTCGATACCGGTACCGAGAAAAGTCTGAAGCGCCTCCTGCGGAGTGTTCACAATCGGTTGTCCTTTGACGTTGAAGCTCGTATTTAGCACCATTTCCCTGCCCGTGGCGTGCCCGACCGCCTGCAGCAGGGCGTGGAAATGTTGATTGTCTTTGGCCGACACAGTCTGTACCCTGGCTGATCCATTGACGTGGGTGACGGCCGGTAATTGCGCCCGGTATTCCCTGCGGACGTCAACGTTGGTAATCATATACGGAAGCTCGGTCATCGGCGGCAGGTCGAACCACAAGTGAACCTGCTCCAGGGAAACGGCCGGGGCGAATGGGCGAAATGCTTCGCGCATCTTCACCATGGCGTTGATGCGATCGCGCATCTCCGGACGCCCTGGGTCCGCGAGGATGCTCCGATGCCCTAGGGCGCGCGGCCCGAACTCCATGCGCCCGCGGTACCAGGCGAGCACACGGCCTTCCGCGATCAGCCTGGCAGCCTCCGTATAAGCTTCGACGGGCGTGTCATAACGGATCACGTCAATGTGATCTCCAAACCTGGCCAACGCCGCTTCGATTTTCTCTGCCGAATACCCTGGGCCAAGGAATGCCGTCGGGAAGCGCGTATTACGGACCTCCCCGGCCAGCGCCGCCCGGTATAGGGCCGCGCCGAGCGCCGACCCATCATCGCCGGCCGCCGGTTGAATGTAGATCTCATCGAAGAGACCCGACCGCATGAGCCCGCCATTGGAAGTGCAATTGAGCGCCACGCCGCCTGCCAACGCCAGACGGCGCAATCCGGTGGCAGAGCCGAAATGCCCACACACGTGCAGCATCACTTTGTCGAGACATTCTTGCAACGCCGCGGCCACATCGCGATGATCGCCGGTGATTTCATCTTCCGGCCGGCGTTCCTTCCCCAACTGATCGTGCAAGTAAGTTCGCGTAGCTGTGTAGTTCTCGCGTTCGTCTCTGGTGCGGTTCAACCTCAGCAGGGGAACGCGTATTGATCCATCCGCGCACAGTTGCACGGCCTGTTGGAAGAAAGCGCGAAAACGGTCCGGGTTTCCATATGGGGCGAGTCCCATGATTTTATATTCATCGGAGTTGAAGTCGAAGCCCAGGTGCAGCGTGACCAGGGAATAGAAAATGCCTATGGAATCTCCCCCCGAAATTTCGCGCAGCTTGTCGAGCTTGTCCCCGTGTCCGTGGAAAATCGAAAAACTCTGCGTTTCTCCCACGGCATCAGCTACCACAACCAGACACTCGTCCCAGCCGGACGTAAAAAAGGCGCTCGCCGCATGCGCCAAATGGTGGCTCACATGATGGACCCGCTCCGGCCGAAACCCCGGCATATCCCGATTCACTTGCGCGAGCAACGACTCCCGGGAAAAAACCTCCTGGTACAACTTGGCCGTCATAGGCTCCAGGGAGTAAATCTTCCGATAGGGTGAGTAGTCGAACCCGTGCGCGAGCTCATCAATACCTTCAATCGAAAGCCCAGCCTCGGACAGACAGTAGAAAATCGCGTCAATCGGAAACTTTGCACTGTGCTTTTGGCGATCGAACCGCTCCTCGGCGGCGGCGGCCACCACCACGCCATCAATGATGAGAGCCGCGGCCGCATCGTACCCTTGTGAGATTCGGTATTCACGTTCTTCGAGGCCAGGCCAGTGGGCCCTCTTGAAGGGCATAGAGTTTTCGAACCCGCTGATGCCAAGAATCTTCATACCGCCACTTGGCGGCCTCTGGGCCGCCCCGCCAGCTAACGCATACGCGAATTTGCGACGCAGCTGGAGCGAACTGCACGTCCACTCAACGCAGCTGCCGTTTTCTTACTGCAAGTAATATTGTGCGGGAGAAATTCTCACCCTTCAGCATAATCCAGCGGCAACCGGCCCTCCTGCTGATCCCGCACTGTTGACAAACCAAGCCCGCCGAAATCCGGGACTCGCTCTCATGCGACGCGAGCCCATCCACGTGCGCGGCGCCGTAACGCGAAAGCCGTTGCTTTAGCGCCAGCGCGCCGCTGATCCAACACGCTGCGCGTCTAGCCGTGTTCCCCCACCTTAGGGTGCGAATTCTCTACCCCTAGGGTGCCCGCCTAATTGAGCCATAACCCTTTTGCCATCAAAGTGGATACGTGATCAGTGCAAAAACATACGGTCGGCCTCCGGGCAGCTGCTCCGCCCAGGAGAAACCCCGCGAAAGCGAGGGAGAGGCCGAGTGCGTAAGACCAGAGTCCTAGTCGTCGCGCCCCCAACTCTCTGTCAGGTGATTGAATACGTCTTTCGCGACCAACGTGAATTTGAAGTGGTGGGCAGCTTGGGCGGCTTGAGAGGCATGGGCCACGAGGCGGGGCGGCTGTGCCCCGAATTGATAGTGGCCAATGTGAAACCAGTGAGGGTAGCTGTCGGCCAGGTGGTCGCTTTCATCAAGCGGTCCAGCCCATCGTCAAAGCTGATTTTAATTTGTCCAATAAGAGAATTTATGGCTGGCGCCCGTAAAAGCGGGGCCGATGCCTGCCTCGAGCCAGAGAAGCTCGTCCGTTGTCTTCTGGAAGCGGCCTGCGCGTTGTCGGCGCGTCCAAGGTCGTCGCGCCATTTTCGACCTCAAAGATTAACCGCAAAAAGGAGAAATCAGTGAATAAATTCGTTCGGGGAATTCCGCTCTCTTGCCTGTTGTTAACCGGTTTGATTGGGAACGCTGCTGCTCAGCTTACTTCCACAGGCGTCGAACTTGCGCCTGATTACGATAGCCTCGCCGCTCCGCCTGTGGGAATGACCTACATCGATCCCAGATTCGGCTCGACCATCAAACGCGTATCGAATGCCTTGGCCACGCCAAATGCAGACGGCGGCGGCAATCTGACGTGGATCGAGAATGAATACTCGACTATGAGCCCGTTCAATAGCGACAACTCGAAGTTCATTCTGGTGCACCAGAGTTATTTTGCTCTATACGACGGCTCAGGATTCTACATCCACGACCTTCCACTTGAAATCAATGCCTCCAGTGAGCCGAGATGGTCACGGAAAGACAATGTCACGCTCTACTATCATTCGGGGAACACGCTCAAGAGCTACAACAGTTCCACCGGCGCCATCGCAGTCGTGCACACCTTCAGCGAGTACTCATCCATCAGTGGCAACGGCGAAATGGACATCTCTTTTGACGGTGATCACTTTGTGTTCGCCGGCGACAGCCGGTATATCTTCGTATACCAGATCAGCACCAACAAGAAGTTCGCCGTGTTCGACACGGCGGGGCGCAGCTTCGATAGCGAGTACATCACGCCCAACAATAACGTGATCGTTAGCTGGGTACAGAGCGGCACCGTCCGCTACACCGGCCAGGAGCTGTTTGATATCAACATGAACTTTTTGAGGCAGGTTGGGCACGCCGACGGTCACAAGGATGTCACCCGCGATATCGATGGGAATGAGGTGCTGGTTTGGACCAACTCGAACGATCCGCAGCCGATTGCGAACTGCAACAACGGAATTGTAAAGATCCTGCTGGCCACCGGTACGCAAACCTGCCTGGCGCAATTGGATTGGAGCCTCGCCGTGCACATTTCGGCCCCGGATGGTAACGGGACTGTCTTTGTCGATACCGAGGCTCCCGCCAATCCGGAGTCTGGCTCAACCGGTTGGGTACCGTATACGAACGAGCTGTTGCAAGTCAGGCTTGACGGGTCGGGAGTCATTCGCTGGGCGCATCACCGCAGCCGGCCTCTGAACAGCTATAACTGGCAGCCGAAGCTCTCGGTCAGTCGCGACGGCACCCGGCTGCTCTATGCTAGCGACTTGGATTTGCAGGCGATCGAAAAGTACACCACGGAATATTCTGATACCTATCTGATCCATATCACCAGCACGGGGACGGCTACCCCGCCACCGCCTCCTCCCCCCTCGCAGCCAGCACCGCCACCACCCACCTCTACCGTGGTTCGTTACCAGCAGAACAACTCGGCGGTTCATTACACCGGAACCTGGTTTCCGAATAGCGGGGCCTTCAACAGCGGCGGATCAGCCACATTGGCCATGGATGCAGGCAGCCGGGCGAATTTTACCTTTACCGGCACGGGTGTCAGGTGGATTGGCTATCGCGATCAGTGGTCGGGCACGGCGCAGGTTTATCTGGACGGTGCCCTGAAGGCCACGATCGACACCTATTCGGCTAGCGCGCAAGCTCAGGCCGCAATCTATTCAGCCAGCGGTTTAACGAACGCCGCTCACAGCGTGACGATTGTAGTGACGGGGCAACACGACACTCAGTCCAGCGGAGACTGGATCTGGATCGACGCCTTTGATGTGATGACTGTGTCTTCAACAACGACGACGACAACGACGACGCCTCCTCCAACGGCAACGCCCATTCGGCTCGAGGAGAATAACTCCGCCGTAGCCTATTCCGGAGGCACCTGGTACCCCAAGACCTATTCGTGGGCCAGCGGCGGGACGATCACCATGTGCATGGATACGAACGCCCGCGCCACCGTCACCTTTACCGGCACCGCTGTAAGCTGGGTCGGATATCGGGATCAGTGGTCGGGTATTGCAAGGGTGTACATAGATGGGTCCCTGCACGCCACCGTCGATACCTACGGCGCTTCAGCTCAATCGCAAGCCGTGATCTACACGGCCAGTGGCTTAAGCGAGGGAATTCACACAGTCGCGATCGAGGTGACCGGCACACATAACTCCGTGTCGGGTGGAAGTTGGGTCTGGGTGGACGCCTTGATAATTACGCCCTAAGTAGACCGGCCTGCGGGCTGTGCCAAGGAACCCGGCCAGCCCGCAGATTCTTCTTAAACCGTCCAAGAATTCCAGCTCACCAAATCGATACCCGTGATCGTAAAACCCGCCTTGGCAAATTCCACCGGTTAGACCTTCAGCCAGGATTTCCATTGTCGATAGCCCTGGCTAGTTTTTGGAGCGCCGAAACAGTATGGGCAGACCATCCCACAATCCGCTATCGTCCCCATCCAAACAAAATGACTTTTACGGTCTTGAGCAAGATCTCCGCATCACACCGCAGAGATTGGTGTTTGGCGTAATAAAGGTCATATTGCAGCTTTTCATGAGCGTCCTCAATTGAGGCTCCATATGGATACATTACCTGCGCCAGGCCTGAAATGCCCGGTTTGATGTAATGACGAAGGCCAAACAAGGGGATCTGTCGTTCGATACGATCCACAAAGTAGGGCCTTTCAGGGCGCGGACCCACCAGACTCATCTCCCCTCGCAGCACATTAATCAATTGCGGTATTTCATCGAGACGAAACTTGCGAAGCAACCGGCCCACAATCGTCACCCTTGGATCTTGCTCTTCTGCCCACACTGGACCAGATTTGGTCTCAGCGTCCTGGCGCATGGAGCGAAATTTGTAAATGACAAAGTTCTTACCGTGTAAGCCCACGCGGACTTGCCGGAAAAACAATGGGCCTGCAGAATCCAATTTGATAGCGATGGCGATCAACACGAGCAGGGGAGCCGTTGCGATCAATAGTAAGAGCGCCAATAGTACGTCGAAAAAACACTTCACGCAAAAACTCGACTTAGACCGATTGAATCCGTCACTGAAGACCGGCCACTGCGGACTTAACCCTTTGACCCAGATCTTTCCGCAAAGCCTTTCATAAAAATCGGCGGCGTCACTGACCTGCAGTCCGCGAAGACGGTGGTCCACCAGCGCGGCGGCTAGTAGTTCGCGACTTTTAGGATCCTGGTCGGCTACGATGACCCTCGAAACCCGAGTACTAGCAAGCATTTCGTTGAGCTGTATCATGTCGACCGTGAGCTTCCGGTCCATCTGGCTGGCGGGAAAGTTCAGCAACCGGCTCTCTCGAACTCCGGTACTTTTACCGCGTCCCTTGCCAGCTACCAAGGCTTGATGCAGCTTGGCGACTAGCGCCCCGGTGCCGATAATCACAATTCCTTCACCAAGCTTTTCGCGCGTTACGAGATATTTGAGACCAGGTCGCAAGACCACTGGCAGGAAGCTCGCAAGCGCTACCCCCGTCAAAGCTAGCGTCGCGCTCGGCGCCATGGGCGGAAAAACCCAAAATAGCAACACGGACCCCAGTAACCCCATCGCAATGGATTTCACGAGGTCAATCGAAAAGCACCCGAACTTGGATGTCACAATGGAAGTATCTAGGTTGTTCACATGAAAGCAAGCCGCGCAAAGCGTTACCAAGATGGATAAACCAAGAATTCCAGGGTGGCCGTTGGCGCGAGACAGAAGCGCGGCAAGCAATACCAGTTCCGCGGCGATAAAAGGCGCCCGGGTGCGCGGCAGCCAGTAAGAACGTGCCTTAAGGCCGCTCTCATGCGGTACCGCATTGACAGGAGTCCAGGGAACATCTCTATTAGTATTAGTGCTGATCGGCATATGGGTAAATGAAGTCACCGTATTGAGCGCTGGCGAGTTTCGGGAAGCCTGCTGGAAGCCTGTCACGGACGCCACCGCAAGGTGAACTCAGGCATGACTGTCGCAGGAGTGATGACACGAACGATCGATGCTACTTTTGTCCAATTCATCGGTTCAGTGCCTGCCTCCACAGGCGACCCCATAAAATTTTAGCAATCAGTTTGCCAGTTACTGGGTAGTACCCTTGCGCACGGAGGATCGGGACACCTATTGTGTTTATAGATGCACAACCCGGTTCTGCAATCCCGTTTTTAGTCGACAAACGGCCTCCATCCGGTGCGATAGTAAGTGGATTGTACATGATGCTCACCGTTCTACACACACTGAATAAGTCGTTGTTTCGATATAGGCTTTGCACGGGCCCTCCCGCAATGTCCGAGCGCTGGTCGACGAATATGCGTAACCAAGAGCACGACAGGACAAGTGAACTGACTTTTAATCCGAATCGCCATCCGACTCATCTACCGCTGCTATCGTGAAGGCGTCAAATCGGTCAGGTCAGAGCAGGTTTTGCATTTGTGAAAGTCTTTTGAGCCGTTTGGTACCGCCAAAGTGATCGGAACCGTACGATTCAGTTTTAGCCTTGCTGAGTGAGGCTGCTTTGCGGTGGGTAACTTGCAAGCAGGCTGATTGGGAGAACGCAATGTCCTTCGGACTGTACATTATTGGATTTATCGTGTTGATTGTTGGTCTCGCCATAGGAGCAAATATGCTACGAATTCCGCAACAATGGATTGGAGTCGGCATCGTTGTAATGGTCGGCCTTGGCATTTTATCCGGCGTTACGATGACGCGCCGGCGAGACCCATCATAAAGGTGTATTTCACGCGTTGCCGACTGTGAAGAATCGCTCTTTAAATTGAGCTAGACGGAGCGCAGCGAGCCATAGTGACCGTCGGCATGGGGCGTAGCGTTCAGCGAAAAGGGCATTCTGCGGTAATTTTTGCTGCCGGCTTAACGCAGGAAAGGTTTGTAATGCCCTGGAAAAGCGGTCAGTGCCGGTATCTGGTCGTTCGATTGCAGGCTTTCGTTTGTGGGGGCAGCCGGTCTGGTCCTCAAGGAGATGACGATGTCAGGAAAGAATACTGCGGTTTTCGGTCTCTATCCGGACGAGACAGAGCTCGCGGACGGGATTGAACAGTTAAAAGGGGCCGGTTTTCGAACGGCCGATCTGTCGATTCTGCTCCCCGAGAATCTAGGCTCGAAGGACATTGGCCACGAGAAACATACGAAGGCTCCCGAAGGTGCCGTTGTTGGCGGAATTGTCGGGGCTCTTATTGGTGGCGCGCTGGGTTGGCTTACCAGTATGGGGATGATCATGCCGCCGATTACCGGTGCAGGCACACTGATCGTCGCGATTCTTACAGGTATCGGTGCAGTAGGTACTCTCGGTGCAATACTTGGCGCCCTCTTCGGCGCATGCTCGCCGGAGTATGAGGCAAAACGCTATGAGGGCCGGATGCGCTCTGGGGGCGTGCTGCTGTCGGTCCATTGCGACAATGCACATTGGCGTATTCGAGCGAAAAACGCGCTCCGCAATACGGGGGCTCGCAGCATTGCATCGAACACCGAATCTAAGGCTGACTTCGGTCGCAGCGCGAAACCAATTCCGCGCGCCCAGGTGAATGGCTTATTAAAGCGTCGAACATTCTTGGCGACGGAGCGTTCCATATCGCCCTCAGAGGAGCCGCGCTCACCGGAACCGGCCCTGGTAGAGGTGCACAGTGGCGAGAGCCGCCCAGCCGATTAGAGAAACACTTCGATCCGCGTGAATCACAATTACTCAGGGCCAGCAAACGCGCCTCGTGCGAGAGGCGCGCGTGCTGCAGCAAACAATCCTCGTTAAATCCCCCGCGGCACCGATCAATGATTATTGAGTGTCTTGATCGCCCCGTTGTTTGAATACCTCGGTTCGTTTGTATTTTAACTGGATGCAAACGTGCAAGGTCATTCCCGAGGTGAGCCGTGAAGCAACTGACGTCAAAGTGGTTGTTATTGATGATCGTAGTGGCTACTTTAGCATCAATGCCTCTTGGCGCCGCCGATTATCGCCACGAAGGAGATAATCATTTTTATAACCTCGAGTATGACCAGGCGATCGCCGATTACACGAAACTGATCCAACAGAATCCTAACGATCCGATTTCATATAATGATCTGGCGAGCGCGCAACTAAATAAGGAAATGTCTCGCCTGGGTCTCTTAGATTCCAGCGCGCTCGGCCGCGATAACCGCTTCCTCCGAATTGGAACGCCGCAGGCAGATCCCAAGGCGCGAGCAGTTGTTCTTGATACCCTGGACCGCGGCCGCCGTACGGCGGAAACAGTGCTGGCACGCGAGGCGAAAAACACCCTTGCACTTTATTCGCTGTGTACAAACTACGGCCTACGCGCCACATACGAGTTTATGATAGACAGGGCTTGGTTCGCGGCTTTGCGCGACGGCTCTAAGGCGCGCTCGTATTGCGCGCAAGCGCAAAAGTCCCAACCTGAATTCGTTGATACATACCTAGTCCTTGGCGTTTATGAATACACAGCGGGCTCTGTTCCGCTACCGGTAAAGCTACTGGCCATGGGAGGGTTGCACGGGAGTAAGAAAAAAGGGATCGAGTACGTGAGCCGCGTAGCACAAAACGGTAAATATGATCGCGATGCCGCGCGTGTGTTGCTTGCCGTTCTCTACCGCAGGGAGAACCGCCCACTCGAGGCCGCGGCTGTCTTGCAGTCGTTAATCGCGGACTATCCGCGCAATTATTTTTTCTCGTTGGAGCTTGCCGCCATGTATTCTGACGCCGGCGAACCGGAGCTTGCGTTGAGTACTCTCAAGAGTCTGTTGCAAAAGATAGACGAGAATCTTTCAGGCTATCGGTCGCTGCCCAGAGAAACCGTGCGAAGGAGAATTGAGCTCATCGAAGCGCGGCGACTTCCACTTCGTCGCGCCTCCGCAACTTGATCCTGCCGCGGAATTAACTGGTGGCTGCACAAGCGCTTCGATCATGAAGCGGGCTTGATGCCGATCGTCTCAAACGCGGAAGAAGACACGTTTCGTTAAAAATAATACACACGAAACGCCGTGCTGGCACTCTACGTGCAAATGAACACGAAAAGAGAGCCGGCCTCTCAACCCGAAAGCCTCTCAAGAGGAGAACCAGAATGCCCAAAACAGCGGCGTGCGCCTGTGTATTTTTCATTGCGCATCAATGGTCCATTGCACAGCAACCCGGTTCCGCGGAGCAGGCAGATCGGAAGCAAACGGAAGCTCGAGGAATAGTGCCTGGGCAAAGCGAATTTAGGCCCATGACTCAGGCAGAGAGATTGCACTACTACTTTAAGAGCACATTCGGCGTGGAGGGGCTGTTGCGCAGTGCCGCAGGCTCGGGCATTTCTCAATGGCAAAATACTCCGAGCGAGTGGGGACAAGGTGCAGAAGGATATGGCAAACGCCTCGCCAACTCTTACGCACAACACATTATGCGCGGCACGATGATGTACAGTGCATCGAGCTTACTCCATGAGGACAACCGATACATCCCGTCGGCCGAAACCGCTGCCGGCGCACGCCTGAAGTACGCCATCACGAGTTCGTTTTTAGCCCGTCACGACGATGGTACCCGCCACTTATCGCTTTCCCGCCTCGGAAGTTACGTGGCAACTGCTTTCATCTCCCGCGAATGGCAGCCACATAGTACCAACGGCGCACAAAACGCCGTAATGAGCTTCGGAACAGCAATGGGCACTACGGTAGGTTTCAACGTGGCTCGCGAATTCCTGCCAAAGGTCTTTCGCCCCCACAGGGATTGACACATGCCTCAGTTACAGCTTGTGCGTGTGCATTCTGTTGCCTCGCTTGGAAATGTGTGTCCGAAAACTGGTACTCTATGGGCCAGCGAAGAAATGTTTGGCAGGCGTATGAATCCACGCGATTGGGCTGCTTAATGAGTAGCCAGCCTAAGAAGCGAGATGCATTGAGCATCAAGGTTCTTCTAAAGCCTCATTCGAAGGCTTTGGGAGTCGGCATCCTGGCCGTCATTGGCGAGGGTATTGCAAACTTGCTTGAACCGTGGCCACTAAAGGTTGTCCTGGATATTGTCCTGAAGTCTCGCCAGTCCAGTGGTTGGTTGAACCACTTCATTCTATCGGCCATTGGCCAGGATAAGCTAGCCATCCTAAAGTACGCGGCCGCGGCGGCGCTGGTGATTGCTGCCTTTGGCGCATTGTGCTCCTATGCCGAAAAGTACCTTACCACCAGCGTTGGCCAATGGGTGATGCACGATTTGCGGCGGACGCTCTATTCTCACATTCAGCGCCTGTCGCTTGCCTATCATGACCAGAAGCAGACCGGCGACCTCATCAGCCGCGTAACCAGCGATATTGATGCGATCCAAAGCTTCATTGTTTCGGGGCTATTGGGTGCGTTAATTAATATCCTGACGCTGGTGGGGATGGTGGGCGTGATGTTTTATCTGGACTGGCGTTTTACGTTAATTGCTCTCTCCGTGGCGCCATTGCTCTTTGTCGTGGTTTATACCTATACCCGCCGCATCAAGAAGGCAGCGCGTGAGGTGAGAAAAAAAGAAGGAGAGATTGTCTCTGTCATTCAGGAGGTTCTGTCCTCCATTCGTGTCGTCAAGGCTTTCGCGAGGGAGGAGTACGAAGAGCACCGCCTGGAAGAAGAGAGCCTGGAGGGCGTTGAGATTGCCTTGCGAGCCAGAGGCCTGAAGGCCAAGCTTTCCCCGCTTGTCGAGATCATCGTGGCCGTTGGCACCAGCCTCGTGCTGTGGTTTGGGGGCCGTATGGTATTGAATGGCAGCCTCTCGGCCGGTTCGCTAGTGGTGTTTATCCTATATCTCGGTAAGATGTACAAGCCGATGCAAGAGCTTTCGAAAATGACGGATGCCTATTCCAAGGCGGCGGTCGGATACGAACGCATAAGTGAGGTTCTCGAAACAGACAGCGAAACAGTAGACTTACCCAACGCGCGTACGGCTCCGCGGTTTAAGGGGCGAATCGAGTTTGAAAATGTCAACTTCAGTTACCGGCCGGACCTTCCAGTTCTCAAAAATTTGAACTTCAAGATCGAGCCAGGACAAGTGGCGGCGTTTGCCGGCCCAACCGGAGCCGGTAAAACTACAATCATCAGCCTGATTCCCCGTTTCTATGATCCCAGCTCAGGGGTCGTAAAAATTGACGGCTATGATGTGCGGTCCTTCAAGCAGAAGTCCCTACGACAGCAAATTAGCTTCGTTCTACAGGAAACGCTGCTGTTCCACGGACCTATCTGGAATAACATCGCGTATGGCAAGCCGGACGCGACCCGCTCCGAGATCCTGCATGCCGCTGAGTTCGCCAATGCGCATGAGTTTATCGAAAAGATGCCGGACGGCTACAGCACCATCCTCGGAGAGCGCGGCGTGACATTGTCGGGCGGCCAGCGCCAGCGCATCGCGATCGCACGCGCCATCATTCGCAATACTCCCATACTAATTCTCGATGAACCAAGCTCCGGTCTGGACGCCGCATCGGAAAAGCTGGTCTTCGAGGCGCTGGATCGCCTGCTTGAAGGCAAGACCTCGATCGTGATCGCCCACCGGCTGTCGACGATCCGCCGCGCGGACGTCATATTCGTCGTTAAGGACGGTGCGATTATAGAGAGCGGTAAGCATGAGGAACTGCTAAGCTCAGGCCGCCTATATTCTGAACTGTACGAGCTGCAGTTCAGCAGGGAAGAGGATACTGAAAAAGAGGCCGTGAGCCCCAGTTGAAGGGCTGCGGCGCCATAGCAAACTGGACGCATAACGAGCAATTTATGCGTTCAGTTCAGGCGCAACGACTGCCAAATCGGCAGTCAAACGAGCTGAAACCCGGGACCCCTTTCAAACACTAAGCTATTTGTTACCATATACTTACCGGATCCTTCCCAGAATGGCACGCCGAATGCCGTGTAATAGAGTTCGATACCATGGCGGGTTTGAGCCAGGTATTGTCTGAGGCCATGGGTACTGTCTTAAATGCCGCGTCGCGTGCCTGGCGCTGGCCGGCAACCTTTGCAGCTCACGCCAGTGTGCTCGTTCTAGTTTGCCTTCCAGTGCTTGCGCAAACGCCCCCGCCCGAGGCCAATGCAGCTTCCGAGAATGAGCCTGCGACAGGTTCCAGCTCCTCAAGCGCTCAATCCCCGACTCCGCTAATGGATTTTCGAGATCGCGTTTTTTATCCCGACGATACGGAACGTGTCAAACCGCTTGCCCGGAAGTTGGTGGGGAACATCCTCTTGGATCAGAAGGAGATATGGACAAGCCCGTTCCACATGCATGCCTCGGACGCAAAATGGTGGATTGGTTTCGGGGCTATAACGGCGGCGCTGATCGCCACGGACCACAGCACTTCAACAGTGCTTGAGAACAGTAAGGGTCAGGTCACCTGGGGAAACAATCTTTCGAATATTGGGACTGCATATACACTCGCGCCCCTTATCGCCGGATTCTACACCTTCGGAGTGCTCCGAGATGACCCGAAAGCCCGTGAGACTGCGGTTCTTGGCGGCGAAGCCCTGCTCGACAGCATCATTGTAGTCGAAGTCCTAAAGCCGATTGCCGGAAGGAACCGGCCGGACAATCCTGTTGAAAAGGGAAAGTTCTTTGAGGGCGGCGCCTCCTTCCCCTCGGGCCATGCCATCGAATCGTGGACAATGGCTTCAATCCTTTCATACGAGTATGGACATACTAAATGGGTTCCGATCGTTGCCTGTAGTCTTGCAGGTGTCGTGAGCATGTCGAGATTCGCCGCACAACAACACTTCGCTTCGGACATTGTGGCCGGTGGCGCCATGGGTTGGTTCATTGGCCGGTACGTGTGGAAAACCCATCAGGATCATGCGATTCACCCTCATTCGACCTGGCTAAAGCCAAGGGTTTTGCCACAAATTCAGCCGGGCGCGCATACATACGCCGTTGCGATGAAATTTGGAGGTTGATGCAAGAATTGCGCGGTTGCTTGATGCCAGTGAAGCCTTACTCCGCGCGGTTTACGGACTCCGCAAGCCGTGATCCCGAAGCATTTTTCCGTCGTAGGATCCTGATCCTCCGGCCTCCGGTTTGGACGCCCAGGATAAACATCAGGATCAACGCTAACATGATAGTCGCGGCAGCCGCGACCGGCAGAATTGGAACGTACAGAAAAAATGCTCCAAAGCTCCCAAGAATTAGAACCCCGAGAAGAACTCCGACGGCGGTCATAAGATGGCGTGCCACGCCCTTAGCAGGAGCAAGCAGAGGGCCAATTCCAGCCCGGTTGAACCCAATCTGTGCTGCGATTGACAGCGTGCCAGTGCCGAGGGCGCTAACGCTCTGATATCAATGACGTTCACCGCCCTCGGTACGTTTTCGTGCACCTTTGAGGGTGCCGCTGGCAGTGATTTTTGTAACATGATTCCTGTGAGTAAGATCTAAATGAGTTTGAGCCCAAGGGAGGAAGTTCATCTATGAAAACCGTGCAGAGCACAGAGAACCGCTCGAGGACATCTGAGGCCAATATTCTCCTTAAAACTCTGATTGCCTTTAAGAAAGGGAACTTCTCGGTAAGAATGCCGGTCGACCAAATCGGGGTTGCGGGCAAGATCGCGGACACCCTCAATGACATTTTGGAGTTGAACCAAAAGATGGTCAGCGAGTTTGAGCGAATCAGCCGGGCGGTTGGCAAAGATGGAAAAATCTCCCAGCGAGTGTCCATTGGACCCGCAAGCGGCGCTTGGGCAGACTGCGTCGAGTCGGTGAACAGCCTGATTGGAGATCTTGTCCAGCCTTCTACGGAGGTGGCGCGCGTGATCGGCGCGGTGGCGAAGGGGGACCTCTCTCAAACGATGTCGCTCGAGGTCGACGGACGGCCTCTACGCGGTGAGTTTCTGCACACGGCACGAGTTGTCAACACCATGGTGGATCAGTTGAAATCCTTCGCTTCGGAGGCGACCCGCGTCGCCAGAGAAGTAGGAACGGAGGGCAAACTAGGCGGTCAGGCGGTGGTCACCGGAGTCGCCGGTACCTGGAAGGACCTCACGGAAAGCGTGAACTCGATGGCCAGCAACCTGACAAATCAGGTGCGCAACATCGCCGGCGTGACCACGGCCGTAGCTAAAGGCGATCTGACTACCCGCATTACCGTTGATGCCAAGGGAGAAATCCTTGAACTGAAGAACACGATCAACACCATGGTCGATCAGCTCAGCTCGTTTGCCGCTGAAGTGACCCGCGTGGCTCGTGAGGTCGGTACCGAAGGTTTGCTAGGAGGCGAGGCGGACGTACCCGAAGTGGCCGGCGTGTGGAAAGACCTGACGGATTCGGTCAACTCCATGGCGGGTAATCTTACCAACCAGGTTCGCAACATTGCCGAGGTGACCACCGCTGTGGCCAAAGGCGACTTGTCCACTCGAATCAGCGTTGACGCTCGCGGCGAGATCCTGCAATTGAAAAACACCATCAACACGATGGTGGACCAGCTCAGCTCGTTTGCAGCCGAGGTAACCCGCGTGGCGCGCGAAGTCGGCACCGAGGGTCTGCTTGGTGGCGAGGCCGATGTGCCCGGAGTAGCCGGCACCTGGAAGGACCTCACGGACTCGGTCAATTCCATGGCCGGAAACCTCACCGCGCAGGTTCGAAACATTGCGGAAGTTACCACGGCCGTCGCTAGGGGCGATCTCTCGCGGAAGATCACTGTCACGGTTCGCGGCGAGATTCTTGAGCTGAAGGACACCATCAACACGATGGTGGACCAACTGAGTTCGTTCGCATCGGAAGTCACTCGCGTGGCCAAAGAAGTGGGGACCGAGGGCAAACTCGGCGGACAAGCGGAAGTGGAAGGCGTTGCCGGAACATGGCGCGATCTCACGGAAAGCGTGAATTCCATGGCCGGCAACCTCACAAACCAGGTCCGTAATATCGCCGGCGTTACAACAGCCGTGGCCAAAGGAGATCTCTCGACAAAGATCACCGTCGATGCCCGCGGCGAAATTCTGGAGCTGAAGAACACCATCAACACGATGGTGGACCAGCTCAATTCGTTCGCCAGTGAAGTGACGCGCGTGGCTCGCGAGGTGGGCACGGAAGGCAAGCTCGGCGGGCAGGCCCAGGTGAAAGGCGTCGGCGGCGTCTGGAAGGACCTCACGGACTCCGTCAATTCCATGGCCGGCAACTTGACCGGCCAGGTCCGCAATATCGCAGAGGTCACCACCGCCGTGGCCAAAGGCGACTTGTCCCGCAAGATCACAGTCGACGTGCGCGGCGAGATTCTGGAGCTTAAGAACACCATCAACACGATGGTGGATCAGCTCAACTCGTTCGCCAGTGAAGTGACGCGCGTCGCCCGAGAGGTCGGCACCGACGGCAAACTCGGCGGGCAGGCGCAGGTGAAGGGCGTGGGCGGCGTCTGGAAGGATCTCACCGATTCGGTGAATTTCATGGCCGGCAACCTTACGGCCCAGGTCCGCAACATCGCCGAAGTAACCACGGCTGTCGCCAACGGTGACTTGTCCCGTAAGATCACCGTGGACGTCCGTGGTGAAATCCTGGAGCTCAAGAATACGATCAACATCATGGTCGATCAGCTCAACGGGTTCGCGAGCGAAGTGACGCGCGTGGCGCGCGAGGTGGGAACGGAAGGCAAGCTCGGCGGTCAAGCCGTGGTCAAAGGCGTTGCCGGAACGTGGAAAGATCTTACCGACAGCGTCAACTCCATGGCGAGCAATCTTACCAACCAGGTCCGCAACATTGCGGAGGTGACTACGGCCGTCGCAACCGGCGACCTCTCGCGCAAGATCACAGTCGAGGTGCGCGGCGAAATTCTGGAGCTGAAGAACACGATTAACACCATGGTGGACCAACTGAGTTCCTTCGCCTCTGAGGTTACGCGCGTGGCGCGTGAAGTGGGCACAGAAGGGAAGCTGGGCGGCCAGGCCGACGTGCATGGCGTCGCCGGCACGTGGAAAGACTTGACCGATTCGGTGAATTCCATGGCGAGCAACCTGACAAGCCAGGTGCGCAACATCGCCGAGGTGACCACCGCCGTGGCGAAGGGCGACCTGTCGCGCAAAATTACGGTGGACGTGTGGGGCGAGATCCTGGCGCTGAAAAATACGATTAATACCATGGTGGATCAATTGAACGCCTTCGCCGGCGAAGTGACCCGCGTAGCGCGTGAGGTGGGTACCGAAGGCAAACTCGGCGGTCAAGCGGAAGTGAAAGGCGTGGGCGGCGTTTGGAAAGACTTGACGGAGAGCGTGAACTTCATGGCCGGCAACCTGACCTCGCAGGTACGCAACATCGCCCAGGTGACCACCGGCGTCGCCAAGGGCGACCTGTCGACGAAAATTACCGTAGACGCGCGCGGCGAGATTCTCGAGCTGAAGAATACCATCAACACTATGGTGGACCAGCTCAATGGCTTTGCTTCTGAAGTGACGCGCGTGGCGCGTGAGGTGGGCACCGAAGGCAAACTCGGCGGCCAGGCGGACGTTCGTGGAGTTGCCGGCACCTGGAAAGATCTCACCGACAGCGTCAATTATATGGCCAGCAACCTGACCAATCAGGTTCGAAACATCGCGGGCGTCACAACGGCCGTAGCTCGCGGCGACCTGACCACGAAAATCACAGTGGATGCCCGCGGGGAAATCCTCGCTCTAAAGAACACCATCAACACCATGGTCGACCAGCTGAGCTCCTTCGCCTCCGAAGTGACGCGCGTGGCGCGCGAGGTGGGAACAGAAGGCAAGTTAGGCGGCCAGGCCGAGGTGAAGGGGGTTGCCGGTACGTGGAAGGACTTGACCGAAAGCGTCAACTCCATGGCGGGTAACCTGACGAATCAGGTGCGCAACATCGCGGAAGTCACCACCGCGGTAGCTCGCGGCGATTTGTCCCGCAAGATCACGGTCGATGTGCGCGGCGAGATCCTGGAGCTGAAGAATACGATCAACACGATGGTGGACCAGCTCAGCTCGTTCGCCTCGGAGGTGACCCGCGTCGCCCGCGAGGTTGGCACCGAGGGTAAACTCGGCGGCCAAGCGGACGTGCGCGGCGTCGCCGGCACGTGGAAAGACTTGACGGACAGCGTGAATTCGATGGCCGGCAATCTTACCGCCCAGGTCCGCAACATCGCACATGTCACCACCGCGGTTGCCAATGGCGACCTGTCGCGCAAGATCACGGTGGACGTCCAGGGCGAGATCCTCGAACTGAAGAACACCATCAATACCATGGTGGACCAGCTCAATTCGTTTGCCAGTGAGGTCACCCGCGTGGCCCGCGAAGTGGGCACCGACGGCAAACTCGGCGGCCAGGCGGAGGTCAAAGGTGTCGCCGGCACGTGGAAGGACCTGACCGACAACGTCAACTTTATGGCCGCTAACCTCACCACCCAGGTCCGCGGCATCGCCAAGGTTGTGACTGCGGTGGCCAACGGTGACCTGAAACGCAAGCTGGTGCTGGAAACCAAAGGCGAGATCGCTGCGTTGGCCGACACGATCAACGGAATGATCGACACCCTAGCGACGTTCGCCGATCAGGTGACTACGGTGGCGCGCGAGGTCGGCATTGAGGGTAAATTGGGCGGCCAGGCGCGCGTCCCGGGTGCCGCCGGCATCTGGCGCGATCTGACCGATAACGTTAACCAGCTTGCCGCGAACCTCACCACTCAGGTCCGCGCCATCGCGGAGGTGGCCACGGCGGTCACCAAGGGCGACTTGACCCGTTCTATCGCCGTACAGGCGCAGGGTGAGGTGGCCGCATTGAAAGACAACATCAACGAAATGATCGTCAATCTTGCAGCCACTACGCGTAAGAACAATGAGCAGGATTGGCTGAAAACCAACATCGCTAAGTTCACTGGAATGATGCAGGGGCAACGGGACCTTCTGACGGTTTCACAGCTGCTGCTCTCCGAGCTGACACCTCTGGTAGGCGCCCAGCAGGGAACGTTCTATATTGCCGAAACGGTTGAAGAGACCCCGGTACTGAAACTGCTGGCCGGGTATGCGACCGACGACTCGAACGGCGTCCCCAAGCAGTTCAAAGTCGGACAGGGGCTGGTTGGCCAATCAGCCAAGGAGAAGGAGCGTATCCTGGTTACGAATGTGCCGAACGGTTATGTCCGGATCAATTCCAGTCTGGGCGGATCCGCTCCCCTGAGCATCGTCGTGCTGCCGGTGCTGTTTGAAGGGGATGTCAAGGCAGCCATCGAGCTCGCGTCTTTTGCCCAGTTCAGTGACATCCACCTCAATTTTCTCGATCAGCTTACGCAATCCATTGGAATCGTGCTGAACACGATCGCAGCTACCATGCGGACAGAGCAGTTATTACAGCAAAGCCAGGCGCTCGCCGAAGAGCTCCAGAGCCAACAACTCCAATTGCAAACGACCAACGCAGAGCTACAGGAGAAGGCGCAATTGCTCGCGGAGCAAAAGACCGAGGTGGAAACGAAGAACCGGGAAGTCGAACAGGCCAAGGAGGCGCTGGAGGAAAAGGCCGAACAACTGGCGCTCACGTCAAAATACAAGAGCGAATTCCTGGCCAATATGAGCCATGAACTTCGGACACCGCTCAATAATCTCCTCATTCTCGCCAGAATGTTGTCTGAGAACTCAGACAAAAACCTCACTCCTAAGCAAGTGAAATTCGCCGAAACCATTCACACTTCGGGAACGGACCTCCTTGCTCTGATCAGCGATATTCTTGACCTCAGTAAGATCGAATCCGGCAAGATGGATGTGGAAGTAGGGGGCGTTCGCTTCACAGAACTCCAGGACTACTGCTCGAAGACATTCCGCCACGTGGCGGAGGGCAAGGGCCTGGACTTCACGATCGATATTGGCGGCTCGCTACCGTCGGAGGTCATCCACACTGACGCCAAGCGTCTTCAGCAAGTGCTGAAGAACCTGCTTTCGAATGCACTCAAATTCACCGAGCACGGATCTGTACGCCTCATGATCGACCGGGCCGCCGCGGGATGGAGCCCGGCCCACACGATTCTCTCTCGCGCAAAATCCGTAATTGCGTTTTCCGTAATCGACACCGGCATCGGCATTCAGGCCGACAAACAGCGGATAATTTTCGAAGCTTTCCAACAGGCTGATGGTACGACGAGCCGGAAATACGGAGGCACCGGATTGGGCCTGTCGATCAGCCGCGAGCTGGCACGCCTGTTAGGAGGCGAGATCCACCTGAAAAGTACACCCGGCGTCGGCAGCACATTTACGTTGTATCTGCCTCAAACATATGTCACCCTGGCGCAAACGCCCAAGAGCGAAGCTCTGATGTCCACTCCGGTTCTGCTGGAGCAGGCTGCGGCACATCCGGAAAACGCGGTTGACATGGTTCTGACGGCGCCCAAGCTGAATGACCAGGAGCTGGTAGAGGACCTCGTCATAGACGATGACCGCAGCCTGATCGGGCCGGGCGATTCGGCTCTGCTGATTGTGGAAGATGATATTACTTTTGCGCGTATTCTTGTCGACATGGCCCATGATCGCGGCCTCAAGGCGCTCGTAGCCCTAAGAGGCAGCACCGCATTAGCCCTGGCCCGTGAATTCAAGCCAGGCGCGATCACATTGGATATCAATCTTCCGGACATGGCGGGCTGGACGATACTAGACCGCCTCAAACACGACCCGGCAACCCGCCACATTCCGGTTCACGTTATTTCCGGGGACGACAATCGCCGGCGCGGACTTGCGCTGGGCGCCATGACCTACCTCGAGAAGTCGGTAGGCGATGAATCGCTTGTAGACGCTTTCGCCATGATCGAGGAGTCCACTCACAAACAAGTGAAGAAATTACTGGTTGTGTGCGGCGATGAGGCCACCCGTAATGCCATTACCCAATCGCTGGATGCCCGTGACCTGGACATCGTGAGTGTTGGTACGGGAAACGAAGCGCTGGCGGCGGTGAAGGAGCAAGATCTTGATGGCATCGTGATTCACCAGCAGGTCGATGGCGTCAGCCCGTTGCGGTTTATCGATGAGGTCCAGTCGTCCAAACGCCCGTACGTGCCGCCCATTATCTTGGTGACAAACGGAATGACCTCGGCAGAAGAGGCCGAACTCGCGCGACTCATGCGAAATAGCATTGTGAAACCCGCACACTCCCTGGAGCGCCTCCTGGATGATTCGGTCTTTCTGCTCCACCGCGCCGAAGCCGATCTCAGGCCGGAACAGCGCCGGATTCTCGAACGATTACGAGAGACCGATAGCGCGCTGGAAGGCAAAAAGATCCTGGTTGTGGACGATGACGTGCGCAACATATTCGCCCTCACCAGCCTCCTGGAAGATCACCATCTCCAGGTTGTGCACGCAGAAAATGGACGCGCCGGAATCGAGGTTTTGAAGAAAACGCCAAACGTCGATCTCGTGCTCATGGATATCATGATGCCGGGAATGGATGGCTACGAAACCATGCGAGCGATCCGGCAATTGCCTAATTTTCAGTCTGTTCCAATTATTGCGTTGACGGCTAAAGCTATGAAGGGAGATCGCGCGAAATGTATCGACGCCGGCGCGTCCGATTACATCACCAAACCAGTCGATCTGGATCAGCTCTTTTCTGTGCTCCGCGTCTGGATCAGTTATGGACAAGAAATGGCGCAAATGGCTGTTCCGGGTGCATAGATGCCATTCAGAGAAAAACATGTCGCCTCTGTTCCGAGGACTTGTGGTCCTTAGACCTGCGAGACGCGTAAAAATGCTGATTTCCCGCGCTCGCGACCAGAGTGTGGGATTTCTCGCAAGTTTGCCAAGCCGCCGGAGTTAACGAGAAGCGTCAGTAAACGGCATGTCAGTAACCCACGAGCCAGCAGCGGAGGATCGGGCTAAAATCCTCTTGGTAGATGATTCGCCGGAGAATCTTGTTTCTCTGGAAGCCTCGCTGGAAGGTCTCGGACAGCAACTGGTCACCGCGCGCTCCGGTATGGAAGCGCTGCGTCATTTGCTGGAAGATGACTTTGCCGCGATTCTGCTGGACGTGAAAATGCCGGAGATGGACGGCTTTCAGACCGCAGAATTCATCCGCGCGCGAAAGCGCTCGCGTCACACTCCGATCCTGTTCCTCACCGCCTATAAAAGCGAGGAACATCTGTTCCGGGGATACGATCTCGGAGCCGTGGATTTTCTTTTCAAGCCGATCGTACCGGAGATCCTTCGCTCCAAGGTCTCCGTGTTCGTGGAACTCAGCCGCAATACAGCTCTTCTTCGGCGTCAAACGGAGGTCCTCAGCAAAGCCGAACAAAAGTTCCGGTACCTGCTCGAGGCGGCGCCTGACGCCATGATCATCAGCTCCGAAAATGGCGAAATCAGTCTTGTCAACTCCCAAGTGGAAGTCCTCTTCGGATTTCATCGAAACGAACTCATCCACCAGAGTATTCGAGCGCTCGTTCCGGACTGGAACGGTCTGCCTGCTTCAGCCGGCTCCCCAAAGGAGTTTAGAGCGCGCCGTAGAGATGGAACGGAATTCCCGGCTGAAATCAGTCTTAGCCCGTTGCAGACAGAGGAAGGGTTGCTCGTCACGTCTGCGATACGAGACATCACGGAACGGAAGCGGGCCGAGCGCGAGATCCGCGACTTGAATGCCGGGCTCGAACAACGCGTGGCCGAACGCACCCAGGAGATCCTCGAGTCCAATGAAGCCCTCCGGCAATCGAACGACGACCTGAATCAGTTCGCATATGCCGCCAGTCACGATCTGCAAGAGCCGTTAAGAATGGTCGCACTTTACAGCCAGTTCCTCGAGATGCAGTATGGCGAAGGGCTCGACCAGAAGGCGCACCAGTACTTATCGTTCATCGTGAACGGAGCCCAACGTATGGAGCGGCTCCTAAGGGACCTGTTGGCGTATTCGCAACTGGGAGCCCTTGGCGAGGAGCGGCCCGGCTTAGTGGACTGCGATGCCGTGATGGACAAGGTGCTGCTCAATCTGCGGGCTTCCATTGAGCAGAATGGCGCCTCTGTCACCTTCGAAGGTTTGCCCACGGTGCAAGGGCACGAGATCCGGCTGGTACAACTCCTTCAAAACCTCGTCGGAAACGCAATTAAGTATCGCGGCTCCGATGCGCCTCGAATCCATGTCACCGCTCAGCAGCGAGAGGCTGATTGGCTCTTCTGCGTGCAAGACAACGGAATAGGGATCAAACCCGTGTACGCCCAGCAAGTCTTCGGCATTTTCAAGCGCCTCCACGGGAATAGCTACCCTGGAACGGGCATCGGCCTGGCGATTTGCCAACGCATAGTTGAGCGATACAGTGGCCGCATTTGGGTGGAATCTGCACCCGGCGGGGGCTCGTTGTTCTGTTTTACGTTACCTCTGGCAACTGCAAAGCCAGTGTCAGAGACCGCCGCCGTTGGATAGGCCTCGTCATATGTTCAGGTTGATGAGCTGGCCGCTTGTGGTCAGGTCCTCGTAGAAGACGGAAAAAGCTTGTCCATCCCAAACGACGTTAATGAGCCCTGAGGGCGCCACAGGCCCCTCCAGTTCGATGACGGCGTCAGGTGGAATCCTTACCAGCGTGTCAGTCGGACTTTTGATACTACTGCCTGGATGCTCCTGGAGTTCAACCGCTGTGACCGGCTGAGATAGCTTGCAGCAAACGCGTGAGACGGGCTTGCCCATTTCCCTTTCCTTAGGATAGGCGTCTTTACATCCAGAATAACATCACAAGCCGGCATGGCCAATCGGTTGCACGATAACCGCAGGGGTGCGTGGGTCATTTTGGGTATTATAGTGAACCGGGTCGCCTCCCGGAGCCACACATGGACAGCCAGCGGTCAGAATCCGCCGAAGAAGAGCTAGCTCGGACCAAAGAGGCGTTTCGGGAATTCGTGTTCCACGCGGTTCACGATCTCCGGGGACCTCTTCGAGCCGTCAGTACCAACTCAGATATGCTTGCCAGCATCTTTGGGGATGCCACGGACGAGCGCGCCGCCAGATGCCTGCGCTACATTCGGGAGGGAACAGATCGGATGGCAGCGCTGGTACAGGATATTGCGGCATATTGGGAGGAACAAGGACGCGCGGTTCACCTTACGCAGATTAATCTGAACGCGGTTCTTAAGCAAGCGCGGTCGCAACTTTCCAAGGAATCGCAGGAAGCCGCCGCAGTCATCACCCACGATGATTTGCCAACGGTCAATGGTGACTTCTTGGCGATAGCCACCGTATTTCGCCACCTGATCGAAAACGCCTGCAAGTTCCGCAGCAAAGAGGCCCCCTCGATTCACATCGGGTCCAGCCGGGATGGAGCGGAATGGATCCTCTCAGTTCGGGACAATGGACTGGGATTCAAGCCGGATTACGCCAAAACCGTCTTCCAGCCATTCAAGCGGCTTCACAATAAGGAATATCCGGGAAGCGGGCTGGGGCTAGCGCTGGTGAAGACAATTATCGATCAACACGGCGGGCGCATTTGGGCCGAATCTGTCCCGGGCCGAGGTTCTACCTTTTCGTTCAGCCTGCCGGTTTCGGTCTGAGCTGCACTCTTTACGAAGGCTACTGCGCAGATGCCTGCGAGCAAAAATCCTCTTTTTCGAGAATGTTTCGGATCTCGACGCCGAGATTCATGAACTCGTCGAGTCTGGAAGACTTTCGAAAATACTTCGTCGCACCGAACCGGGCAACTTGGGCTTTATCCTTGGGCGAGTCCGACGAGGTGAGAACAAGAACCGGAACGGAAGCACAACGTGAGCTTTGCCTCACCCGCTCGAGAACCTGGCCACCGCTCACTTTTGGCAGGTTCAGGTCGAGAATGATCAGGCGGGGGACTGGTATGGCCTCGTCGTTCTCGATACCAGTTATGAACTCCAGTGCTTCTTCGCCGTCACTCAGGACGTGAAGCTGGAACTTCAGGCCAGCTTGCTCCATGGCCTCCCGAATGAGTAACACATCGGACTCTGCGTCTTCGATCAAAGCAATTTGGTGTGGTGACGCATTCATGTAAACGTCTCTCTCATGTGAGCAATCATGCAACTTGGATTCCAAGAAGCCAGGCGCTAAGTGCTTCGCCGCACAATTCAGCGTGCTTAACCCTGTCCTGTTGCGGCGGCTTTTTCTGCCTCAGCCTCGCCGTCCGCCGAGCCCGCCTTCGCATCACTAGCCGCAAAATCTGCGATCCGGCCGACTAGCGTCCGAAGGCCAATGCCGAGCATCTGAGCCGCCTGCTTTCGATTGTTCTTCGTTTGTCTCAAGGTCAACCGGATATAGGCGTCTTCCACGTCGCGCAGCCGCCTTCCCGCGTCAAACGTCATGGAGCATTTTTCAACGGATCCTTTTGGAACAGCCGGCGCCTCCACCGGCGCCCGGAAGGTTGGCGTCAGGTGGTGGGGGAATATAGTACCCTCGTGGGCCACAATTACAGCGCGCTCGAGGACGTTACGCAGTTCTCGTACGTTGCCTGGCCAGGAATGACTCATCAGCTGCCTGAGAGTCTCCGGATGCAGATCTGCGACACGGCAGTCGTGTTTCTGGTTGAGGTTCCGCATGAGTGCGTCCACCAGGTTGGGAATATCTTCCATGCGCTGGCGCAGTGGCGGTAACGCGATATGAAAGACATTGAGGCGGTAGAAGAGATCTTCACGCAAACGCTTTTTCTCAATGGCATCTTCCGGGGCCCGATTTGTAGCCGCAAGTACCCGCACATCGACGGAAATCTCGCTTTGGCCCCCCAATCGCCGGAATTTGGAGTCCTCCAAGACCCGCAAGAGCTTTGCCTGCATTGCCATGGGCATCTCGGCGATTTCGTCGAGCAGCAAAGTGCCCTGGTGCGCAAGCTCAAAACAGCCCGCGCGGCATCCCACGGCGCCTGTGAAAGCTCCTTTCTCGTTTCCGAACAGCTCGCTTTCTATCAGACTTTCCGGAATGGCTGCACAGTTGACTGCAACAAACGGTCCGGCCGCTCTTGGGCTGAGTTGGTGGATCGCGGCCGCTATCCTCTCTTTACCGGTACCGCTCTCACCCGTTATCAGGACGGAAGCAGAGGTCGGAGCCACTCGTTCTACGAGCGAGAAAACCTGCCGCATGGCCTTGGACGTCCCGACCAGATCCCCAAGGAAGCCCTGGTCGCTCAGTTGGCGCCTAAGCCGTTCAGCCTCAGTAATCAAGCGCTTCTGTCGAATGGCTCGGACTAGCAACGGCGCCAGGACCGCTGGTTGCGCGGGCTTCTCGAGAAACCAGAATGCACGGAGTTCATGCACGATTGAAACGGCGTGATCGATATTGCCGAAACCCGTCAGGACCACCGCGGGCGTCAGATCTCCCCGTTCGAGCAGATTTCGCAACAACTCAAAGCCGTCCAAACGCGGCATCATCAAATCGGTGACAATGACGTCTATATGTCCGGAGGCGAGTTTTTCCAGCGCCTCTTCCCCATCTGCTGCCATTTCCGCCACATATCCCATGGCAGAAACCATTTGCGAAAGAGCTATGCGTTCTTCCTGGTCATCATCCACAACCAGAATGCGAGCCGACTCAGGTCTGGAGGTCATTGTTATATTCTATCCAACTCTATCTATCACGGGTTGCGGTCCAATTCTGCGCGGCCGACGCAGCTTTTGTTGCGTCTGCTGTAAAATTTACACGCTATTCGACGTACCGCTGCCTACACACTCGCACGACCGGGCAGTCTCAGCTGGGCGAGGCCGCGTTCAAGTTCTCTTTGAATGACGACGGTTGCCGCGTCAGCGAGTGCCAGGGCCTCATCGCCTGCCCACCAGCGCACGTTCTCTTCATCCTCGGGGGTGGCCGTCGTCCCCAGACCGCAGTGGGTGGTCAAAACACGGAGTGCGGTCGCCATGCGTACCGCAGAACCCGCTTGCATTACTGGATACCTCCCAATCTGACAGTCTGAAACCTGCCTCTGTGTTGTTCTGTTTGGCCTTCCCGCCGTAGAGCAGCTAGCGAGCGCACCAATAACTTTCGAGCACGATGGTGGCGGGTCCTCACCGCGGAGCTGGTCAGCGACAGCGACCGTGCGGTCTCGTCGATACTAAGCTCGAGCAGGTCACGCAATTGGATCATTAGCCGATATTTTTCAGGAAGGCGAATAAGGGCCTTGTGCAGACGCTCCGCCCTTTCGCGTTGCTCAAACTGGATGTGCGGCGAACTTGCAGGATCAGCAAGATTCTCGGCCAGCGACTCGGGCAGAGGAAGGTGGGCAACGGCTCGGCTTTGCAATAACCGCAGCACTTCGTTTAAAGCAATGGCGCGCAGCCAGGTGTGAAAGCCCGCTTCGCGCCGGAACTGCCTTAAATGACTGAACGCTAAGAGAATGGATTGCTGAACCACGTCCTCCGCTTCCGACTCGCTGCCCAGCCTTCTTTGAGCAAAGCGATTTAAGGACGACAAATGCGGCTTAACCAGATCCGCAAATGCCTCGATTCGACCGCGCAAAATCCGATCGATCAATAAATCCTCGGTTTCTTCTGCATGAGACCTTCTGTGAGCTGTCCAGCGTGGCGAAAACACAGCGAAAGAAGAACTCGATTTCATAAAGTGGCTCGGAACATCCCAGCCGAGGAATCCCCGCCGGAAACGTCCGGATTGCTACAAAACGTAGCAGGTGATCTGCCAAATCAGTTCCCGGCGGTTCACGAGCCGAATAGGCGTGACGACGCCTTCCGAAGGGGTCCCTCTTTGGTGCCGTCTCTGTTTTCGAGTCTGATTTTGTGGCGAGAATCGCGGGATTGACCAAAACAATTTTCCCTCTGCGCGTTTTGGAAGGAACCCCCGGCACTTTTTATAAGAACTCCGCCTAGTGTGCACGGCCTTACATCCGCTCAATAGAACAATCTGGAGATTAGATTGCTGTACCTCCCGTCAGGAGCCTCGAACTACGTATGAAACATAGCAGGAGGGAGAGCTATGGCCACCACATTGGCTGAACTCCGAGAACACCTGGCAGATCCGCTAGCGCAACTACCCTCCCCAGTGAAGCGGGAATATCGGCGCGGTCAGATCATTTACAGCTGCCATGAACCCTCAACCAGCATTTACCTATTGGTTGCTGGAAAAGTGAAGCTCAGCCGCGTAACTGAGGATGGGCGCCGCGTAGTGGTGGATATTTATCAGACTGGTGAGCTATTTGGCGAATCGGCCTTCCTGAATTCCTCCAGGTGCGAAGAGGAGGCGATTGCACTCGAGAATACGAAGGTTCTGACCTGGACGGCCGCCGACGTCGCGGACTTTGCGGAGCAGCGTCCGCGAGTAGGTCTCTCGCTTATGCAAATTTTAGCGCAGCGCACGATCGAGTTAGGTGACCGGATCGAGAGCTTTTCAGCCGATAACACTGCGCGACGTTTGGCCCGTACGCTGATCCGCCTCTCGGAACGTCTGGGCAGGGTTACAGAAGACGGTGGTATCCGAATGATGCCTCTCACACATGAACTGCTGTCGCAGTATGTGGGCACGTCGAGGGAGATCGTGACCCACTGCATGAATCAATTCCGCCGGGAGCACTGTGTGAATTATTCGCGCAAGGATGGAATTTTGGTTTATCGCGAGGCGCTGAAGGAATGGCTGCAGCATTCGCCGGAGCCGGAAACCGCCTCACACGCTACGTGATATCGGCACGCGTCCGCCGCGGAAAACTGATTACAAAAATGTCGGCAAGACAACTCCTTTGGATGTGGTCTGAACAAATGGATCGGATTTCTAGCGGTTTTGCTGGTGTTTTCGGTTAGTGGTTTTGCGCAGGGCAGACGAGAGCGCGAGCGGCGTCAGGGTGTCGGCGGTGGGCACATCCCTTCGCACGGACCTGCGCCCTTTCGAGGTCAGCCGCGTGCTGGCGTGCAGAATCACGAATTCAGCGACCGGGCCGGGCACCCAAATGCTCCCCACGTTCACTCCAACGACGAGTGGGTGGGACATGACTTGGGAGCATGGACGTTTTGCCGGTGGCTTTGGGCGCGATCACGTCTTCCGGCTTGCGGGAGGAAACAGAGAGCGTTTCTGGTTTAATGGGTCCTATTTTAATGTTGCGCCGTTTGATTACAGCTTCTGCAGTGACTGGCTGTGGGGCTCTGACGAGATCGTACTCTACGATGATCCCGACCATGAGGGCTGGTACCTGGCTTACAACGTGAGACTTGGTACCTACGTCCACGTGATGTACTTGGGTAGATAATCAGAAGTTAGCGATTGATTCATTTCCATCGAGTGCCAAACTAGTGTGAAATAATGCCCGGTTCCGTCTTGGGAATCGGGTATTTTTAACTTTGGCGCCTTCAAACTTCCGCTCCCTTACTTGAAAACACTGCATTGGCACGCCGTTTGCACTCACGGGCCTACGGGAGACTTTATGATATCGAAATGCCTTTGGGTAGGGGTGCTTATTGTATGGTGCGCCTCATTCGTAGCTGAAGGACAACCTTCACCGCCGAGCCCGGATTCAGCGCCGATCTACCGTGTCACAGTTGTGTCCCGAAGCTTATCGGCCATTAACTACCAGCACCGGAGTGGTCCCACAAAAATCGACTTTAAGGGGACCGTGTTGTTACCGGCTTCCCGTGGCGAAGCCACGGTTGAAAGCAAGAAGGGCCGCATTGAGATTGACTCCAAGTTCGAGCATCTCGATACGCCGCACCGGTTTGGGAGTGAGTATCTCATTTATGTGCTTTGGGCCATCACGCCCGAGGGGCGAGCCGTGAATCTGGGTGAAGTGGTACCCGGCAGATCCGATAAAGCCGACTTGCATGTCACTACAGATCTGCAGGTTTTCGGCTTAATGGTAACTGCCGAGCCGTACTTCTCCGTCAGCCGGCCCAGCGACGTTGTAGTTCTCGAAAACGCCGTGCGCCCTGACACTATCGGTGGTGTCGAACAAGTAAGCGCGAAGTATGAATTGTTGCCAAGAGGGCAATATACCTACAACGTCCAGGCATCCGACATTCGTTCAGCAAATGTCGATGCTCCGAAAGTCTCCATGGAACAGTACGAAGCATTGATCGAGCTTTATCAAGCCCAAAACGCCGTTCAGATTGCGCGGTCGCTCGGCGCCGATCGTTATGCTCCCGAGACGTATAACAAGGCTGTTCAATTGTTGCAACAAGCCCAGGACTCGCAGGCGCGAAAAATGAGTATGAGGGCAGTAGTCACCGTCGCCCGGGACGCGGCGCAAACCGCCGAGGATGCGCGCGCCATCGCTGTGAAGCGGCGTGATGACGAGCGCCTGGCGCAGGATCAACAGGCTGTGGCTAGGGCCGAGGGCCGGGTGCAACAAGCTGAAAGCCGCGCTGACGCCGAGCGCGACCGTGCGGATTCCGAACGAATCGCCAAGGAGCAGGCGCAAGCAGAGGCCGCCCGCGCGAACCAGTTGGCTCAACAGGCCGTGGCACAGGCGCAAGCCGCTGATAGTCAAATCGCAACCAACCCAGCCAGCCACGAGCGCCAAGGATCTGACAAACAGACTTTGCGTGCCCAACTGCTTCGCGAACTCGCTCCGATTATCGACACGCGCGACAGCCCGCGGGGTCTGCTGGTAACGATCTCGGATTCCCGTTTCCAGACGCCCTCCATGCTTCGTGATGGCGCCGTCGCCGAGTTGGGGCAAATCGCATCTGTCCTGCGAGCTCGTCCAGGCCTCTACCTGGAGGTCGACGGCCACACGGATAATGAAGGCGGAGACACATACGATCAGCAGCTTTCCGAACAGCGCGCGGCCACGGTGCGAGATGTTCTCGTCCGCAATGGTATACCGCCCAACATGATTATCGTGCGCGCATTCGGCAAAACCCGGCCGCTGCTGTCGAACGATACACCAGTGGGACGCGCTAGAAATCGCCGCGTGGAAATCGTAATTTCCGGATATCCCATTGGCAACACGGCGTCCTGGGATCAAACGTACACGCTAATGCCGCGGCAATAATGCCATCGCGGCCTGTGGGCGCTTTATCTGATTGATTAGTCCTTATCGGAATGCTGGTGCCGCCAATTCCAGTATTCTCCCTGTTCGCAGTCGTTCAGTTGACGGTAACTCCCGGTTTTCCCGGTGGGTATCTCCGGCCCATCGGTTGTAATAAACCGTTTCGCGATCGTCCCATATGTGGTAGTCACGATAGTATGGATCGTAAACACGGTAGCCCACACCAACGCGAGCCGTACAGCCGACAAACATCATTGGCGGCGCCAGTGAAGCGGCCATCAGAACTAAGTGAAGGCACTGTTTTGAGTCTTTCAGCATGACGGGCCTCTTGACTCGGTATTCGTACGATATCTTACGTCGCGGACGCGTGGCCCGCGCGGTTTTGCCAAAGTTTACGTGTAAAAACGCCGTGTGCAACGGAAACGTTCCGTCCGAGGTGGTCGATATACTGAACTTATCCGCCTGATCAGTGCATTATCGGCGTTTGGCAGCGAAGCTGCTCGTGGTAGTGCATGGAAAGCCAAGCCATGACTCGTGTGGAGGGAATCAGCCCGTTGCACACTGCTTTCATGCCACCCTTGCGGATGAGTTGTCACGCAATTCATTCGAGCAGTCTCGATGGCCGCAATCCGTGGATCATGCGTGTGGCGGGTGACGTGAACTGCACAACTTCCGTCGAATTGCATGAGGAGATAGACCATCTCTTGACGACTGATCATCCGGACCGCTTGATCTTGGACTTGGAAGGCGTGACCCACATGGACAGCTCCGGCCTTGGCGCTCTGTTGGCGGGCTTGCGCGATGCCAACAACCTGCATGTGCGTTTTACGCTTTCCGGCCTGAGCAGCTCGCTTCGTCATACACTGGAGCGAACGAGGCTCTATTCCCTGTTCGATATTCGCCCAACCGTGCACGAAGCCCTTCAGGCCTAACAGCACTAAACCTCACTCGGCTGCTGTCCCAAAAGACGCTCTACGATCTCACGAATCTTCATGAATTCCTGAAGGTCAGATGGCTTGCGAAAGTAGCTGTCGGCCGCCAGTCGGTTGGCATACTCTCGATCTTTTGGAGCATCTGAGGATGTCAGAATCACCACGGGAATATGGCCGCACCTTGGACTTTGCCGAAGCCGCCGAAGTACTTCGATGCCGGTTCGTCGCGGTAAATTGAGATCCAGCAAGAGAAGCGAAGGGCACGGAATCGATTCCTGTTGGTCGATGCGCTCGACAAGGTCGATGGCCTTCTCGCCGTCCTCAACAACTAAGAGACTGTGAGCGTGCTTCAGCCCCTTGAAGGCCTCGCGAATGAGTACAACGTCCGCAAAGTTGTCCTCCGCGAGAAGAATCTGGGCCTGTTCACCGGCCGGCCTGGAATTCATTGCTGCGCCGGAGTGAATGTCCAGACGAGACTGCGGAAAAGTTTGCGTGCATTCAGGATTTGAGACAGGCGCGTCACTCGATTTCACCCGTGGCGATTCCAATGAGCTCGGAACTGCGTCGTACACTCGTTTGATTCATTCATGAGTCACCCTGTTTCCGAAAATGTTTACTGCATAACTCAGAGCGCCGGTTCCGCTCGAGCCTGGAAAAAAGTGTATTTACGTCCGCTTTTTAGGCAGCGAAACCGACGGATGAAGATTTTCCAGGCTGTTCTTCGCGACAAGGTCTTCTGCGTGCTCCGGACACGATTGCATGCGATCGCAGCCTACCAGACTGTCAAGCGATAGGATAGAGAAGCAACACGGCATCCTCGCAAATGGGCGGAAGCATTTCCTTCCAGAGACTGGCGCAGCGAGCCGTCGTGCAGGCCAAACGTGAACCCGGAAAAGATGACGAGTGCGCCGCCGGTCCCTCCAAAACAAGGCCGCCTCGAACTGTTTTTTGCCGATTTGGGGCCAGGTCTGATCACCGGATGCGCCGATGACGATCCCTCTGGCATTTCTACCTATTCGATGGCCGGAGCCAGTTTTGGTTACGGGCTGCTATGGACGGCGCTAATCTCCTTTCCGCTGATGGTATCCGTTCAAATGATGTGCGGGCGGTTGGGCATGGTCACCGGCCGCGGGCTCGCCGGAGTTGTCCGGCGGCGCTACTCGAGATGGGTTCTCTGGAGCGCCTGTTCGCTGTTAATCATCGCCAACGTCATTAACATTGCAGCCGATCTTGGGGGCATGGCGGATGCCACCCAGATGCTGACGGGCGTCAATTCACTGGTTTGGGTGCCGCTTTATACCGGCATAATCATCGTTTTCTTGCTTTGGTCTTCGTACCGCCAGATTGCGCGCATCTTCAAGTGGATCACGCTCGTGCTTCTGGCCTACGTTGGGACGGCTTTCTTCGCGGGGGTGGACTGGCGCCAGGCTTTGCTGGCGACACTGCTGCCGCACCTGTCCTGGTCGCGCGATTATTTGGCGGTGCTGGTAGGCATTCTGGGCACAACCATCTCGCCGTATCTTTTTTTCTGGCAGGCATCGCAGGAGGTCGAGGAAGAACGTGCTCAAGGCAAGAGTCTTGCCCAGCGCAAAGGTGCGACAGACGAGGATCTCCGGCGGTTGCGAGTGGACGTGTTGACGGGAATGTTTGCGTCCAACTTCATCATGTATTTCATCATTCTCACGACCGCCGCGACCTTGCACGCGCACGGGGTCGTGAAAATCGAAACCGCCAGGCAGGCGGCGGAAGCCCTTCGGCCACTCGCCGGAAACGCAGCTTACCTGCTATTCACCTTGGGATTGATTGGCACAGGAATGCTGGGAGTGCCCGTGCTCGCCGGATCCTGTGCCTACGCGATCTCAGAAGCTGCCGCGTGGCGCGGTTCGCTCGATAAGAAGCCGCGCAGTGCGAGAAAATTCTACGGAGTACTCGCCGCTGCCATGACCATGGGACTCGCCATCGACTACGCGGGTCTCGACGCAGTGAAAATGTTGTTCTGGTCCGCGGTCGTCAATGGACTGCTCGCCCCGCCGCTCATTTTGCTGGTCGTTCTCCTAACCAGCGACCGCAACGTGATGGGGGATCGTATCAATTCGCCTTTGATGCGAACTCTCGGCTGGGTAACCTTCATCATCATGACGGCAGCCGCTGCCGGCCTGCTGCTTACCTGATTTACTCAGAGGGGTGTCGAGGTGCGAGCTACGCGCCCGATCTCTTGCTAGAACCGCCGGGTAACCGCGATCATTTCATACTCATCCACATCCTTGGATTGCTGCTCTCGTATTGTGTCGCGCAGGCTTGGGTCGCGCCACAACCGCCAGACGCCATCCGCTAAAGCCTCCGCATTCTCCGGCTCAACCAGTAGGCCGTGCCGTACGACTTCCGGGACGGCAGCCGCCCGAGCGGCGACAATCGGCCTTCCAGCCGCCATTGCTTCCAGGAATACGATTCCAAAACCCTCCTGTACACTGGGCAGGCAGAACACGTCTGCCCGATTATATTCACGCGCCAGTTCGTGCCGTGAAACCTCTCCCACCCATGTCACGATTGTCTGGAGTTCTAAGTCACGCCACAACCGCAGGAGGTGCCCCGCTTGCGGACCTCCGCCAACCACCCGGACCTGAAGCCCCGGAATCTGGTGCCGCAACAAGTGCGCCGCCCGAAGCAGAAGCGTCAGCCGTTTGCGAGGATAAAAGCGGCAGACACAAAGCACGGTGAATTCGCCTTCGGGTTTAGTAGCCGGGTTCGCGCGAAACAATTGGCGCCACGTCGTCAGATCGATCAACTCCGGCACAACCCCGATCGGCCCGCGCACTCCGTATAGCTCTCGCAAGCGGCTCTTACAGTATTCACTGGTTGTAATGACCAGATCTGCACTCCTGGCGTGCTCCGCTTCCCACCCGGCCTGGAGGGCCATGCTAGCCCGCGTGAACCCGCTCTCAAACGGAATGGCGTCGCCAAGAACGCCTTTTATGTTGGCGATGCGCGGCACGCCTTTTCGTCGATCGAGAGCAAAGCCATCCACGTCGAAGCCCACGATCGCGTCGTAATTCCATTCGCGCCGCAGCCTGAGCGCCTGGTTGAAGAGATATCGCTTGGCAAGGAACCACCCGAGATGCATGGACGGCATTATCATCTCCACGTGATTTCCTAAGGCTGTTGCACCAGCTGCCAGTGTGCCGATACCTACATAGCACCCGCTGCCTCGATGGACACTTTGGGGGATGGCTGTAATGAAGGCAAGCCGTCGGCCGAACCCGTCGATTTCAACCCCGCCGCGTGAACGACCGGTCGAGGCAATCACTTGAGTCATTTAGTGGGAGGGTACTGACAACTCGACATTATGTCGGCCTCCCCAGGCTGTTCTAACGGGCGATTTAACACCCCTGGGGAGCGCCGCAAAGCAGGGGAGACGGCAAGAACCCTGCACCACATTATTTCACTTCGAACCACGACCGCGCTTTTCCTGCCGCCGTCCTCCTTCGGTTAAAGCGATCAAGGGCTAAACAGCAAAACACCCAAGGCCGGTCAGAACAATCCTGACAACCGGAATTTTAGCATTTGCTAGACCAATCCATAACAATACAGTGGTTCTCGAATTGCAAGTCGCGGCTCGGAACAAAAAAGAGGAGACGGGCGGAAGCGGATCGTTCTTTGAGGTAGTTTATTGAGCTTCCCGCGGGCGCCGGGCTGTTCTCTTTGCTCGATGAGGTGCGGGTGACGATCTGCTGTGGCGGATCCACTCATAAACCGAAATCACGCTGCCTATGGTACAGACAATGATCAGCGCGACAAGAAATCCTTGTACGATGGGATTCTTCGACCATTTCAGGATTCTCTCTCCAAATCGCAGAGCCAGTAGTCCGACGATTGTAAAACGAACCAAGCGCGCGGCGCCCACCACAGCTAGCAGGCGCCTGCGCGAATACTGCAGCGCCGCGGCTGCCATCACAAACGGGGTGAACGGAAATGGCGGCGGAAGCAGCGAGGCGATCGCCAGGGCCTGCCCGGTGTTGTGGCGAACTTTACTTTGCACACGTTTCAGCCGGGCTGCGGAGAGATATCGTTCGAGGCCGTGTGCGCCGAGCGGGCGTAACGTAAGATCGATGACCAGACACCCCAGAACGGAGCCCACCGCGGACATGGCGCAATAGTAGAGCATGTATGCGCCCGTGGGATGTCGCACGGTTAGCGCTACCAGCAGCAGGTCGTTGCCCCACGGAGCGAAGAGAAACGAAGAGTCCAGGATGTCCAGCACAAGCAGCCCGAGCCCGCCGAACTTCAATACGAGGGCGAACAGCCCGGATGCGAAACGCATTATCGCTTACGCCCCGCAATCAGGCTGCCGCCAAGTCCGAGTTTGAATGTGGGTCCGGCTAGCGAACTAGCGCCGACGCTGCAACCGCGTTGGTTCCAAGTTGGTTGCTTGAACTTTGCTGGGTCACGTGCGGAGTGTCGACGGCCTTCGCTTCCAGCGTTTCTGCCGCGTGTTCGTGTTGAGGTTGATACGCCAGTACATAGTGCTGCCGCGGCAATTGCGTCCAGCTCATCCCCCGGGACATCGCTTCGCTCAGTGCCCGGCGATTCTCCCATTGATCATGCTGAATCCGATAGACCGCAATAACGGCGCCGGTTCGGTCTGCTCCCCGCTTGCAGTGTACGAAAACCGGTCCCGATGAGCCATTCTGCAGTAAAGTCAGTATTTTCGTCATCTGCTCGCCAGTCGGAGGGGTCAGCCCAGTCATAGGTACGTTGACGTACCGCATCCCCGCAGCCGTAACGGCTTTCTCTTCCGCTCTTGAACGCCCATCAGCTTCACGCAAATCGACCACGGTTTTTATCCCCAGCTTCGCAAGGTTTAGAAAACCTTGATCTGTCGGCTGAGCTCCACGGTAGACATGATCGTCCACTTGCCAAAAGTTCTCGATGCCTTGAATGGAGGGACCGGCGAAGACCGGAAGCCCTATGAACGATAAGAAAATACAGCTCCTGCGCATGATTCCAGAGAGTATCATTTGTAATCCTTCGGGTAATAGGACGCGATCTCCAAGAGAAGCGTTACGCATTTTGGCCCGGCCCGCTAAGTCCTTAGGAGACAGCTGGATGTGGCGCTCCGTCGGATGTGAAAAGACTAACATGCGCCCCGCGAAGAGCACCGGTGCAGAAGCAGGTTTTCTATTCCTGGATTGGTACCGGTCGGGATCACTCCCGGTGTGATCGAGCGCATCGCCAACGAAGTGCTCTACGAAGGTTCTGATTTGCCGGACATCTCTACCTCCATCCGTTGCGTGACAATACACGCCGGAAACCAACGGAATGGGCGCACATAGTAATTACGTAGCTATGCACATTTCTACTCGCATCGTCTGCCTTTGCATGGCTCGAACGAATATGCCGAGACAGATGTGCATTTCAGAGGCAACAAGATATCCGGAGGAGTTGTTGTGCTTCTGTAATTATTCGAACAGTCGCGGCAACTATATGGATGGCTTCGTGCAACGGGGGTTTGAAAGGAGCGGGTGGCCACAAATGCAACAAGAGCTTCGCAGAACGGATCTAAAGCGCTTAAGCCAAAAGGAGGTGGCATGCTTTCTCCTTGGATTAGGCGTTGGGCTCGTCGTTGGGTTGCTGTTTCAAGCGCGATCGTCGGGACCAGCTCACAGTGCTCTTACGGACAGGACCGCGGCTGACTCCAGAAGCGCGTTAACAGGCCCGGGGCCTGATGCCAGGGCACTGGAAATGTCACTTTTTTCCTAGGATTTTCCCCAGACAAGGCAAGGATGGCGCACGCAGTGCGTCGGAATTAGGACACTGCCAAAACTTAGGCGGCGATTCCGGGCATCCGCAGGAGCACGGACGCACAGATTAGTCATTCCTTTTCATATTTGTAGCTTGGTCTGGCACGCAATCTGCTAGATGTCCAAGAGTGCATGTTTATGCAACAGGAGGAATCACATGCCGGCGTGGGCAACTGTGTTGATAGTTACGCTAGGGCTCGTAGCCCTCGCGGAAGCCTGTTGGATTCTCATGCGCGAGCGCCGAAGCGCGCACCTCCGGAATCGGTTTGGGATTGAATATGACCGCGTGATTGAAGTCGTTCTCGAAACACGCGATAAGGCGAGTCGAACGAGGAATTGATTGGCATCGCCTACTGATGTTTGCCGTGCGGATGATTACGGTGGTAGCGCCGGTGCAGAAAGCGAAATTAGAGGAGGTACCTCACGATGGGAAGAACGTTAGCAACTGCGCTATTGGCTGGCATCATGCTAGCCTCAGCCGCCTTCGCTGCGCGCCACGACAACAAACATAACGATGCTTTCGTCCCTGGGCAGGAAGGCGAAACCCGAATTGCACGAGAAGTGCGCCATCAGTTAGTCATGCTCCCCTACTATGGAATCTTTGATGACGTCGCGTTTTTTGTTGCGGGGAGCACGGTTACACTCGTCGGGCAAGTCACACGACCCACTTTAAAATCGGACGCTGAAAATGTGACGAAGCGCGTGGAAGGCGTCACTGAGGTAATTAATAACATCGAAGTTTTGCCTGTCTCTCCGATGGACGACCAAGTTCGTATGGCCGAATACCGCGCCATTTATGGCGATCCAGCGCTATCGACTCGCTATGGATATCGTGCATTACCGTCGATTCATATCATCGTCAAGAATGGTCACGTGACCTTAGAGGGTGTCGTAGCGAATCAAGCCGACAAGAATATAGTTAACATACGCGCGAACGGGGTACCGAATGTTTTCTCAGTTACTAACAATCTTCAAGTAGAAGGTAGCTAGAGAAAAGTAAGTCAATTATCGACGCGAATCACGCAGGCGCCGCACGCACTACACCTAGCTACTCACTTACAACACCGACATAGTCTCTCAAATGGGTAATGGTACCAGACGTGCTTCTGTGTCTGTGAGTGATGCCGGACCGACGATGACGGAGGAAAAAATGAAGCCGTTGAATGCGGGGCTGAAGCTGGATCCGAGTCAAACCGGCCGGGATGCTGGAAAATTCTACACCGACCTACACGAACGAATTGTCGGACAGGATGAAGCGATCGACCAGATCGTGAATATTTATCAAATGTATCTGGCGGGATTGAACAGCCCTTGCCGCCCCGTAGGTAACCTCCTCTTCCTGGGCCCAACCGGTTCAGGCAAGACCAGACTGGTCGAGGCGGTTGCAGAGAGTCTGGTTGGCGATGCCCGCGCCGTAATTAAGGTCGACTGCGCCGAGTTTCAGCACAGCCACGAAATTGCCAAGCTGATCGGTTCTCCTCCAGGGTACCTGGGCCATCGCGAGACCCATCCATTACTTAGTCAGGAAGTGCTCCATCGATATCACACCGAGAATATGAAGCTTAGCTTCTTGTTATTCGATGAAATCGAAAAGGCGAGCGACGCTTTGTGGAATTTACTTCTCGGCGTGTTGGATAAGGCTACGCTCAATTTGGGTGACAATCGGCGAGTAGACTTCTCCCGCACGCTGATTTTCATGACGAGCAACCTCGGAGCGGGCGAAATGAGTAACATCCTGAGACCAGCTTGTGGGTTTGGCGCTTCCGAAATCGAAAGGCGCCACGGAAAAGGCCAAATGGATGAAAGTACGAGAGCCAAACTGTCGACCGTAGGTATCGAAGCCGCGCGGCGCAAATTCACACCGGAGTTCATGAACCGTATCGACAAGCTGGTCGTGTTCAGGCCACTGGGCCAACCGGAGTTGCGAAGAATCTTTGAACTGGAGCTGAGCAACTTGCAGCGTAACATTCTCAACCTGGCAACCACGACGCGCTTTGTGTTTACGCTGACCGAAGCGGCAAAAGACTTCCTTCTGCAGGAAGGAACAGACATGAAATACGGTGCGCGCCATCTAAAGCGCGCCATCGAGCGCATCCTGGTGCATCCATTGTCAAATTTGATTGCCACTGAACAGGTGCGCCGCGGTGACCTGATTAAGGTGGGATTGGACCCCACTACCAACCAGATGATTTTTGCTAAAGAAGCCGAGGATATACCTGCGTACGCGATGGTGCAGATGATGGACGCTGACCTGTCGATAAATGTGGCCGCGGCCACCGCGGTCGCCAGTTCTCAATCTTTGGCGGTCCGTGAACGGGGGGCCCAAGAGCGAAAGGGGGATCTCGCAGCCTGAATCCGCTGAAATGACGCGGATTCAAAAAGGTTCAATAGAAAACTTTTCCAGGGATTCATGTCGTTACACAAGTTCTCGCACGTTTACTCGTCCAGCACACGATCGAACCCTTCGAAAAAGCCTGTTAGCGGACTAGGCCCCGGGAAATCGATGGCCTTCATGAGCTTAGAAACGATCTTGTTGGTACATGACGATGCCTGCATTCGCAGCGTGGTTCGCGCCGTGCTCCAGCAGTTCGGCTATGAGGTACTTGAAGCTGGCAGTGATGAGGAGGCGATCCACCTCGCGACGGCATCAAGGTTCGCGATCGACCTTCTGCTGACTGATATCGGAACGGAATCGGCCGGCCATTTAAAGGATCTCCAGCCCGGTATGAAGGTGCTGTGTATTTCCGGCAGCGCCAAGGAATCCACAGAGTATCAGGGGGAACAGGAATACACGGTCATTTCAAAGCCTTTAAAACCACATCTGTTGGCACGCAAGATCCGCGAGGTACTAGATAAGCCGGAGAGCCTGGGAAGTGCTGAACTCAATTGCCCGCTGCAATACCGGTTCAAGGACCTTGATCCCTCGCACCCATACTTTGCTCAGCACGGCATTACGAGCAAGACCGCCCGGCATTTCGGAGCTGGTTTTTTCCCCGGTCCCGGCAGAATGGCCGGCCGGATCGTCGTTCCAATCCACAATGAGGAAGGCGAATTGATTGCATATGCGGGCCACGCCATAGACGAAGCGGAGCCCAAACGTAAATATTGGCCGGACTTCAATAGGTCCCGGGTCCTCTTCAATTACCGGGCAGCGCGCTGGCTCATTACCGAGTTCGCCCTGACCGTAGTTGTTGTGGATGGATTTTTTGATTGTATGAAGGTACATCAAGCCGGTTTTCCTAGCGTGGTATCGCTGACTGGGCCATCGCTATCAGAGGAGCAAGAGCAACTGCTGAGCGAGAGCTTTTACTCGATCGTTCTGCTCTTGAATGGGCCTGAACCGACTCGCAGAATCGCATCCCAGCTGATGAAAAGGTCTTTTGTACGTGTACTCGCAGACCCGGCCGGCAGGCCACCTCATGATCTCTGTGCCGACGAAATCATGAACTTAATGTGCAGCCTGACCGAGTATAGCGGCCCCAGCCCTCGTAGAGGCTGATCCCTAAATCCGGATTGGCCTTCTATGTGCTCTCTGTTTTACATGGGGCCTAATTCGTTGTTTCTATTGCTTTTGCTGTCAGCCGCGTCGGCGCCGGCTGCCGATATCTGTAATCCGACGGCATTAGCTGGCCCTTATGCGTTCCAGTTATCGGGGTCGACGACCATTTCCGGGACGCCAAAATCGACCGCCAGCCTTGGGAGGATCATTTTCGATGGGACTGGCAGCGTGACTGGAACGGCCTCTGCCACGTTCAGCGGCCTGCTCTTGGGGAACCCAGTCACGGGAAGCTACGAAGCAAAGCCGGACTGTTCCGTGACTTGGAAGCTGCAGGATGACTCCGGCGCTTTCCAGAATTTCAGCGGAACAACTTCAACTGACGGAACGCGCGTGCTATTCCGGCAGACCGACCCCGGTGGCGCTCAGCGCGGGATCATGGAAAAGATTCCCGATTCATGCACGCCGGCGGATCTCCAGAAGGAATACAAATTCAGCGTTTTCGGCAGCACCACACCCATGCAGCCCAGCGAGGTCCCGCGTAAGGTTGCCGCCGAAGGAACGCTCGACGTTACCGAGAATGGCAGCTTTCAGGTAGACGGTGATTGTTCGGTGCATTTCGTTTTGGCGCTTCCGCCCGAGCCGTCGCCTATGACCATGCGGGGATTCCTGGTCAATGGAGGAAAGGAGATTCTCGCTTTCCAGACGGACCCGGGCGCCATGGTCGCAGCGCGCTTCATATCGGACACAAAGTGACTGCTGCTCGATCATTTCCAAACCTCCTGGCAGGTTTGTTCGAAGGCCGCACCGCAGCAAGACGCGAAACGATGGCTACGCATTTTGCACTTCGAGGCAGATCTTGCAACGCTCTCCGCTGATAGAGGACACGGCTAATTCGTAGATTGTTTCGCGAAATGGCTGCCCATGATAGCCCTGCACAGTCCAACCATCACGGCTGAATCCCGCGCAAGCCGTGTGTAATCAACGAACAATGGTGCGGACCGGTGAGGTCAAATCGACGCGGGTCCGGCAATCCTTACGAAGATTTCGCCTGCATGTGTGCTCCCGGGAGGCATTGGCACAGCACGTGCATGGGGATGTCCGCCAATGGCTACGTTGCTAGCTATCGGCGCATGAATGTGGGCTCCGCAGAACGAATCTTCTTGTGAGCAACACAGTATGAATCCAAATTCGTCATCACACATGACGAAGATTCAGAGCGATTTCAACCATCAGGGGGTCTTCGAAGTAGTACAAGATCTCGCACTTCGTTCCTTGAATCAACTTCTTTTTTATCGGATTCTGAAAGGCCTCAAGATCGAGATGGTAAGACCGGAATTCTTGGAGTGCAACCAAAAGTACCGCGGCACGTTCATGAGTGAGTCTATGCTCACGGAAGTTGTCCAGCAGCCGGAGTACGAGCTATCGCAGCGGTTCCTAAATCAGGCTCTCAGTAACGGCGACGAATGTTATGGTTTCTTTCATGGCAGCGTGCTGGCGGCCTATAGCTGGTATTCCCATAAGCCCACCCAGATTAATCCGTCGGACCTGGTTCTGCATTTTGACGACGAGTACGTTTATATGTACAAGGGTTTCACGCACCCTAACTACAGGGGGCAAAGGCTTTACGGTACTGGGATGACCAGGATGCTAGCCGGTTACCTGACTCGAGGCTACAAGGGCATGTTGTGCTATGTGGAGTCGAATAACTTTACGTCGCTGAACTCATGCTACCAGATTGGCTACTTGGACTTCGGCAATCTTTATGTTGCGCGGCTTTTCAATCGCTACTGGCTCCATGCAGATCCGGGATGCGAACGCTATGGGTTCGCGTTGGAATGCGGGCGATCGTTGCCCGAGGCCAGGATTAGCATGACGGCGTGATCGCCCGAGAAAATAGTGCGCACCGGCCTTTCCCCCACGACTGAAACTTCGAATTCACCTGACGGAAGCTGCAAAGGTATTTTTCGGCATAATCGACGGCCAACGCTGCGCAGTACGTTACCGTACATTGGCGGTTTGCCCATTTGTAAATCATTCGAAAGCCTGCCGATTCCCACGTGTGACATAGTGGCATCTGTCTTGCTAGCGAACTCTCTGGATGCCAGCAAGATCCATAGGGATCAAAGATGAACAGCTTGAGACCAAACCGGGTCCCAAAAGGGGAATTGTGACGGCGATCAGGATGCAAGATGAGTACTCTTTAGAGCACTGTGTTCCTCAACTGGTAGAAAGGCAGGCAGCTCTTCGTCCAAATGGGCTGGCCGTTGCTGCTGGTGATCACCTCCTTACCTATCAGGAGCTCGACATTCGATCCGCCGAACTGGCAACTCACTTACGGTCGATCGGCGTCGGGCCGGACATTCTGGTTGGTCTCTGCCTGAAGAGTTCCATTTCGATGGTTGTGGGTGCGCTCGGAATCCTCAAAGCGGGAGGAGCTTACCTTCCTCTGGATCCTGCCTACCCGGCAGAACGATTATCTTTCATTCTGAATGATGCGCAAGCTCCGGTGCTGATAACAGCGCGGTGTTTGGCCGATACTTTGCCTGCAGGCGCCTGGAGCGTGATTGCTTTGGATATCGAAGGACGGACGGCCGAGCGTCTCACTTCCCCGTCGCCTGTGACGGCGCCGCCTGTAGCCCAGGCGTCAACAGAAAATTTGGCCTACGTTATTTACACGTCGGGATCGACCGGTCAACCGAAAGGCGTGGAGATCGAACACAAGAGCCTGTTGAACCTGGTGTCATGGCACCAGCATACTTTCGCGGTGACACCGGCTGACCGGGCTAGCCAGCTTGCCGGAGTGGGGTTCGATGCCGCGGTCTGGGAACTCTGGCCATATTTGACGGCGGGGGCCAGCGTGTATTTGGCTGACGAAGCGATTCGAACTGAGCCGGAAGCGCTGCGCGATTGGGTGCTGTCCCGTAAGATCACCATCAGCTTTATCCCGACAGTGATGGCGGAACGCGTCATGGCGCTTGACTGGCCGGCGGACGCCCCGCTGCGGGTCGTGTTGACGGGAGCGGATACGTTGCACCGCTACCCGTCATCCGAGCTCCCTTTCTTGCTGGTAAATAACTATGGGCCGACCGAATGCACAGTGGTAGCAACCTCGACTCCGATTCTGCCTGACGAACGTTCCTCTCAACGCCCACCGATCGGCAGACCCATCGCAAACACGCAAGTTTATATTTTGGACGAACATTTGAAATCCGTGCCGAAGGGAACTCCGGGCGAGCTCTATATCGGAGGGGCTGGGCTGGCGCGTGGTTACGTAAATCGGCCTGATCTAACGGCCGAAAAATTCATTCCCAATCCCTTCAGTCGCGAAACGGGAGCCCGCTTATACAAGACCGGGGACTTGGCTCGCTATCTGCCGGATGGCCAAATCGCGTTCTTGGGAAGAGCCGACGAGCAGGTGAAAATCCGCGGCTATCGAATCGAACCAAACGAGATTGTTTCAGCCTTGGCTCAGTATCCGGCAGTTCTGGAAAGCGCCGTGGTGGCTCGGGAGCTCCATTCGGGTGACAAGCAACTGATCGCCTATTTCGTCGCCTCCCCTGAAGCCCAACCCTGCTATACGGATTTGCGCGATTTCCTGGGGGCGCGGTTGCCCGCATACATGGTGCCTTCGACGTTTGTGCGCGTGGACCGGTTGCCGCTCACGCCTCATGGCAAGCTTGATCGCGCCGCGTTGCCAGAGCCTACGGGCGAGAACTCGCTCAAGAACGAAACGTTCCAGGCCCCGCGTTCACCGGTGGAAGAACGCCTGGCCCGCATTCTGACGGCTTTGCTTGGCGTGGAGCAAGTCGGACTGGACGACAACTTTTTTCAGATGGGGGGTCACTCACTGCTGGGAGCGCAAGTGATTGCGCGTGTCCGCGACGGTTTTGGGGTGGAGCTGTCTTTGCGGAACCTGTTCGATCATCCGACCGTGAGGGAGATGTCCGCCGAGATTGAGAGGCTCATCTTCGAAAAGCTCGAAGCCCGAAGCAAACAAGAAATTCATCGCATCCCGGTTCCCACGGAAGGCGTACACGCCTGATGCTGATGGAATCCGAATCTACTGTGAGCACGCGCAGTGCGAAAGAAACCCTTAGCCTATACCGCCTGCTCGATCCCGAAGTTCTAGCCAATCCTTATCCCCTCTACCACAGGCTCCGGACCGAAGATCCCGTGCATTGGGACCCTTTCCTGCATGCCTGGGTAGTCACGCGCTATGACGACGTGGTCCGTGTTTTACACCATTTCTCAGCAGACCGCACACCGGCTCCGGAACAACTGACCTCGATGGGTTTATCGGCACTGAACCCTGTGGCCCAAGTGATGGTCCGGCAGATGCTGTTCCTGGATGCCCCGGCGCACACGCGATTGCGCGGCCTGGCGTCGGTAGCCTTCACGCCGAGCCGGGTGGAGCGGCTGCGCGCGCACATTCAAGAAATTGTGGACGGCTTGCTGGATCGGGTGGAGTCCGCGGGGCAATCGGACCTGATCGCTGATCTGGCGGAGCCCATGCCCGCCATAGTGACCGCGGAACTGATGGGCGTGCCGGTGGACGATCACAAGCAATTGAAATCTTGGTCTGCTGATTTTGCCGAGATGTTGGGCAACTTCCAGCACAATCCCGATCGGATCCCTCGCGTCCTGCGCAGCGTGGAAGAGATGACGGCATACTTTCGCGCGGCTATCCGCGAACAGCACGAACACCCCCGTGACGGTCTGATCCAGGCGCTGATGAGCGCCGAGATCGAAGGCTCCAGGCTGACGGAAGAGGAAGTGATCGCCAACGTGATTGTCACCATGGTGGGCGGCCAGGAGACGACTACGAATCTGATCGGCAACGGCCTGTTGAGCCTGTTGCGCCATCCCGACCAACTCCACAAGCTGCGCGACGATTCTTCGCTGATCCCTTCGGCAGTGGAAGAACTCTTGCGCTACGAAAGCCCCAGCCAGCATACGGCGAGGCTGGCGCGCGATGATGTGCAAATGGGAGGAAGGCTGATCCGGCAGCGCCAGGCGGTGATTGCGGTCATGGGCGCTGCTAACCGCGATCCGGAACGTTTTCCCGATCCCGACCGGCTGGACATCACACGCAAGGACAACCGCCACGTGGCGTTTGGATGGGCCGCGCATTTTTGCTTCGGTGCGCCGCTGGCGCGGATCGAGGGTCAAATCGCGTTTGAAACTATATTGCGGCGGCTTCCCCGGTTGACTCTCGATCCTGGGCCCCTGGTCTGGCGGCAGAATCTCGGCTTGCGCGGTTTGGCGGCGTTGCCTGTAACCTTTGCCGGTCGGGGCCGGCTGACCGGCGCCGGCATCGCTAGTTGAGATCAAGTTATGGCGCAGCAACCTATGTTGTCGGACGCAAGGCGCAATCTCCTCGAAAAATACTTGCAGGGGGATTTCGCGACGCCATCTCAGGAGCTGCCGCCCATCGTGCGCCGAACGCCGAGGGAGTCCGCTCCCGTCTCCTATGGGCAGCAGCAGGTTTGGCTGCACGCCCAAATGGCTCCCAATCTCCCGCTGTACAACGAGCCCGTCACTATCCACCGCATTGGTCCCCTGGATGTGCCCGCACTCGAGCGCGCCTTCAACGAAATCGTCCGGCGGCACGAAGCCTGGCGCACGTCTTTCCAAACCGTAGACGGCCAGCCGGTCCAGGTGGTCCATCCGCCACCGTACATTAGCCTGCCAGTATCGGACCTTCGTAGTTTGCCGGAGGCCGTGCGGGAGGCGGAAGCCCTGAAGATAGCCACGGAGGACAGCCGGGTTCCTTTGGACATGGCAAGCGTCCCGCTATTCAGAGTCCGGCTAATCCGTTTAGGGAACGCAGAGCATCGCCTGTTTCTCACGCTCAGTCATATCATCTTTGACGGCGTCGCTATTTACCGGGTGTTTCTGCCGGAGCTGGCCGCTTTGTACGAAGCTTTTGCCGCCGGCAAGCCTTCGCCCATGCCGGAGCTGCCCATCCAATATGCAGACTATGCCGAATGGCAGCGTCGCGTAATCGCGCCAGCGGCCCTCGCAGAGAACATGGCCTACTGGCGGAAACAGCTTGCTGGCCCGTTGCCCGTGCTCGAACTGCCAGTGGACCGTTCGCGGCGGTCCACCCAGACGTTTCGCGGCTCGATGCATCCGTTTGTTCTTGAGTCCAGCCTGGCGGCTGCTGTCAAATCGATCAGCCAGCGGGAGGGGGTCACGCGGTTCATGACCTTGCTGGCGACGTTTGCGGCGATACTCCATCGCTACTCCGGCCAGGACGACATCTTGATCGGCACCGTCACTGCGGGCCGCAAACATTGCGAAACCGAAAAGTTATTGGGTTACTTTCTGAACACCGTGATGCTCCGCATCGACCTTTCCGGCGACCCTAGTTTTCGTGAACTGCTGTCACGCGTGCGAGAGGTGACTCTGGAAGCACTGGCTCATGACGATGTGCCGTTCGCACAACTCGTCAGGGAGTTGCAGCCCAAACGGCAAGGCGACCGCAGCCCACTCTTTCAAGTGATGTTTTCGTTGGAGCCGCCCATGCCTTCGCTCGATCCGGCCTGGCAGCTGACACAGATGGACGTAGACACCGGTGCGACCAAGTACGATGTCTATCTCGAACTCGACGAACGGTCCGAAGGCATCCTTGCGCGCTTCCACTACAGTACGGATCTCTTCGACGCCGCCACCATAGCACGCATGGAGGGTCACTGGCGAACAATGATTGAGGCCGCCGTGGCCGACCCTGCGCGCCGCATTAGCGATTTGCCGCTCTTGACCGAGTCCGAGCGAGCCGAATTCCAGGCCCAGTGGCCTGCTGTGGCGCAGCCCTATCCAAAGTCCACTATTCATGCGTTGTTCGAAGCCCAGGCGAAACGGTCGCCGCATGCGATCGCGGTCGCCGTTGGGGATCGACAACTGACTTACAGGGAACTAAACCGGCGAGCCAATCAACTGGCTTGGTATCTACAGAAGCGGGGGGTTGGGCCGGACGTTCTGGTTGCTTTGTGCATGGAGCGATCTCTGGAAATGGTGGTGGGGCTGTTGGGGATATTGAAGGCGGGCGGCGCTTACCTTCCTTTGGACCCGGATTATCCCCAAGAACGCCTTGCGCTGGTTCTGTCGGATGCCAGGCCGCGAGTATTGCTCACGCAACAGACACTGCGGCCTCGGTTACCTTCCGGGCCAGAGGTAGTGCTGCTGGACGCAGCATGGAAAGCTATTGAACAAGAATCCGCCGAAAATCCGAGAGAAGCCTCCGGCCCGGCGAACCTCGCATACGTAATCTACACCTCCGGGTCAACCGGTATTCCGAAGGGAGTTCAGATCGAGCATCGGAGCGTGGTAAATTTTCTGACCTCCATGCAACGTGAACCGGGTTTGAGCCGGGAGGACGTGTTGGTGGCAGTGACCACACTCTCTTTTGACATCGCTGGGTTGGAGATCTACCTGCCGTTGATTACTGGAGCCCAGATAGTTTTAGCCCGGCCGGAAGTATCGCGTGACGGAACGCGGCTGATCGACCTGCTGCGACGGAGCAAAGCTACTGTCATGCAAGCTACGCCGGCTACCTGGCGATTGTTGCTGGAAGCGGGTTGGCCGGGGTCACCGGGATTGAAAGTACTGTGCGGCGGCGAAGCGATGGCTCCCGAACTGGCACGCGAGCTCACCGAGCGCAGTCAGACGGTGTGGAACCTATATGGACCTACGGAAACCACGATCTGGTCCGCGGCTTATCGTGTCAATGGACAAAACGACGGCGTCGTTCCGATCGGCCGTCCCATCGCCAATACCCAAATTTGCGTGCTGGATTCTCACTTGCAGCCAGTACCGGCCGGTGTCCGCGGGGAGATCTACATCGGCGGTGACGGCGTGGCCCGTGGATATCTGGACCGGCCCGAATTGACGGCAGAAAGGTTCATTGCGAACCCATTCTGTGGCGGCGCGGGAGCCCGGTTATACAAGACTGGCGATCTGGGCAGGTACCTGGCGGATGGCAATCTCGAATGTTTGGGCAGAGTCGACCATCAGGTGAAACTGCGCGGTTTTCGCATCGAGCTTGGTGAGATCGAATCGGTTCTGGGGCAACATCCTTCTGTCAGGGAGGCCGCTGTCGGCGTCTGCGACGATGCGTCGGGTGAAAAGCGCCTCGTTGCCTATTGTGTGACCAAGGGGCAACCGAGTCCTTCAAGCGGCGCGTTACGGGCTTTTCTCAGAAAGAAATTACCGGACTACATGGTGCCCTCCTCCTTCGTGTCCCTGGATGCGTTGCCGCTGACTCCCAACGGAAAACTGGATCGCGGCCGCCTTCGGGCGCCCGAGCAGCTGCGAAACGGAGCGGACGGCGCTCACGCAATCGCACGGGACGAGTTGGAAACTCAACTGACGGAGATTTGGGAACAGGTGCTAGCCGTCAAGCCCATCGGTATCCGCGATGACTTTTTCGATCTTGGCGGACATTCGTTGCTGGCGGTGCGCCTGTTTGCCCTCATCGAAAAATCTTTTGGCAAAAAAATTCCTTTAGCCACACTTTTCCAGGCGCCGACCATTGAGCAACTGGCTGATGTTCTCCGCGAGAGGAAAACGCGCCAGAGTTCATCGCTGGTTCCAATCCAGCCTTATGGCTCTTTACCGCCTCTGTTCTGTGTCCACGGCCACATGGGGGAAGTCCTGTTCTATCGGCCGCTGTCACAATGCCTCGGTCCCAACCAGCCCTTCTTTGCACTGCAGGCGCAAGAGCAAATCGGCTTACCGGCTCACCACACCATCGAGGCCATGGCCGCAGATTACCTCACAGAGATTCGCACCGTGCAATCACACGGTCCGTACTTCATCGGCGGATACTGTTTTGGAGGCAGGGTCGCCTTCGAGATGGCGCAGCAGCTATTGAGACAAGGTGAAAAGGTGGCCTTCCTGGGGCTCTTCATGAGTTACGATCCGAACCTCTTTCATTTTCCAAGCAGAATTAAATCGCACCTGGAACAGTTTCGGCTGATGAGAACTACAGCCAAGCTGGCTGACCTCACTAGGAACTCTGCCGAGAAAATGCGATCCGTGTTATGGCGTCTGATGTTCCATCTCCTCAAGCACCGGCTTTCGCCCGGGTCTCGTCTGTTTCGAAATGTCTCTGAGATGAATCTTCAGGCTGTCCGAGACTACGCCCCTACTATCTATCCAGGGCGGATGACAGCATTCTTGAACGGCCGCGTGCCCGCCGGACTTTCGCTCGATCCCGATCTGCGTCTATTTGGCATGGGAGCGCACGAAGTGCAGGTGCGGGTATTTCCTGGCGACGGCGACTCCATGTTCCACGAACCCTTTGTACGGAGGATGGCAGAACAACTGAGGACCTGCCTTAAGGATGCCGCCACTCTTCCTCCGGCCGAAACCGAGGATGAGCCACATCCGCAATCGAACCTGTCGCCGGCGGTGATTTCCTCGTTTGATTTAGGTAGCGCGGAAATGAATGTGCCGCAAATAGCGGAGTGATGCGCCGCCTACCTCGATGCCCGCAGATTGCAATCAGCCGCCACCTTTTAGGCGCATCGTAAGCCTGTTCACATTGGGTCCTGAATAAACCCAGCGGAAAATCGCCCATTCGAAGAACGGCCGCCGCGTCGTTTGCGGAAGACCTGCGGCTTTTTCCGTTAGGCCGCAGGTCCCCGCCAAGATCGGGCGTGGCCCTGCGCTACGACTGAACGCGTCTCAAAACTGGAGTACTTACCAGCGCGTCCGGGCAACCCTTAAACGAGACGGGGCCTGTTCTAATCCGCACTGGTGCTTACGTCTCTCCTACACACGAAAGATCTTCTTGGCGACCCAATTGCTGTCCCAGAAGCGGATGTTGGACGGCTTCCAGATTGCGGGTGGGTTGATTCACGCGCTGCTGGTTAACTCGGCACTTCCTGCGCATCGATAGCGCAATCAGGCGCTCTTTGGATTAATCTGCTGACACGTCAAAGGAGAGAAATATGAAAACGCTCAAACGGTGCTCAACGTTGCTCGCGGTGCTCGTCGTCGGAACGCTCGTCGGATGCTCCACGTCGCCGACGAAATCGCCCGACGTTTCTGACAATATTCGTAAGTCGCTGGATCAGGCCAACCTCAAAGATGTTTCTGTAAGTCAGGATCGCGACAAGGGCGTGGTGACCCTTAACGGACACGTAGCAGGGGAAAACGACAAGGCGCAAGCTGAATCGATTGCGAAGTCCATTGCGGCCGGACAGGTTGTGTCGAATCAGATTGCAGTCCTTCCGCCGAACGCCGAGAGCGACGCCAAGTCGGTCAACTCGGATCTGGATAAAGGTGTGGAGAAAAACCTTGATGCTGCTCTTATTCAAAACAGGCTTAAGAACGTAAAATACAAAGTCAAAAATGGAGTGGTCACACTAACAGGTGAGGTGAATTCTCAGTCCCGGCGCTCGCAGGCTGCGGCGGTCGCTTCTTCCGTTCCTAACGTGAGGCAAGTAGTGAACGAGCTGCAGGTGAAAAATCAAAAGGCTACCTCGTCGATGTGAGCGTGCGGCAACTGCCACTAAAACCGCCGAGGCGAAATGCCTTTCTTTCAAATGCAGGCGCTCAGCGCGCAGGTGATTATGCTGCTGCTGCTCGCGATTCCGGTCGCTTGTATTTGCTGGACCATTACACACGAAGAGATTTTCCGGGAGGCGCGAGAGTATTGCGTCAACCGAAGCCACGGCTGCAGAAGGCTCTATCAGCGAAAATTCTTCTTTGCGCTGACGTGCGAGTACTGTTGGATACGGCTTCATACTGCCCCCTGGTTCATGAAAGTTGTTCGAATAGCGCTGGCTGCTGATCGACCACTTTGATTCGCAAGCCTTTACGCCGGCCTTGTCTTAACAGCACGGCTTGAAGCTCGCCTCGCTTTACACGCTGCAACACCGTCTGCCGCGAAACGCCGAGTTTCATGGTGGTCTCCAGCATCGGCAGGTATTCCGGTGGTGCCTGCTGCACAATGCGCGCCCGCAACTCATCGGTGATCCGAATCTGCCAAGGCGCACCTGGCGTGACCTGCTCGCCCGCGATGAAACCATCGGCCAGCCAGCGATGAATCGAAGATGTGTTCATGCCCAAAATCTGCGCCGCTTTGCGAATCGAAGCGAGCTCGCCAGAGGGCGGCTCAGCGGATGACGGCTGGAATCGCGGGATGTTGCGGTATCGTCGCAGGCTGCCGACCTGATTGGCGGTGAAGCGTTCGCCGGTAGCTGTTTTGCGGTCCTGACGATTCAAGATTCCTGCGATAACTTCGTCCGGATAAAGAGCGGCCAAACGCCGGAGCAGCGAGATCGTATCTTCGTCGGTGCGCGGTCCCATCGGCTTGAATCGCGGAATAGGGACATCCAGCATCGTAATCGCGCCGCCGCGCCAGCGCAGAGTCAGGTGCGCGTGACCTTCGGCTCGTTTGAGATGCAGGATGACTTCTTCCAGCAGCGTTCTCAGGAGTTCCTTGCGATCGCGATCCGTGATGGCCGGCGCAGTCCAGACTTGACGAATATCGGCGCCGAGCATCTGAATGCGTTTGAGTTGCTCGGGGCCAATTGGATTGGGCCGCTGTTGCTCGCGGCGGCGCAGTTCTGTTTCGGCGGCGGCCAGATCGCGTAGGCGATTCTCCCATTCGGTTTCTAGGCCGCGAGCAACAAGGCGGTTTTCCGGCTCCACGGCCCGGTATCGGCGTTCCGCTCGCTCCGCCTCATAACGCGTCCGTTCCACTTCCAGCCGCCACTGCGACAACGCAGCATCGTGATTCGCTTGGAGCTGTTGGACCGACAGCATGGTTGCTTCTACGGCCGCCGGTGTAACGGCTTCGAGGAAAGCGTTGGCCACGGCTTGCTCGATCACCATTCCGCCGACATTGAGACAGTACACACCGCGTCCGTTAACGAGGTCTTTGCCGGCGCAATGATAACCCGGTGCCGAGTTGCGGCCGCGATAATGAACATGCAGACGGCGGCCACAGTGCCCGCAGGTGGCGAGGCTCTGCAGCAGTGCCGATCCTTCTCTCACCGCGCCCCCAGCCTGATGCGGTTTGGGCCGGGTGTTGGAGTCGAGCCGTGCCTGGTTGGCTTGAAAGGTGACCCAATCGATGAAGCCGGATGATGATCCTGGATGAGCACGGACCACTGATCCATGGGTAAATGCCGAATGCGTTTTCTGACAGCGCCATTTCCATCAATGTAGCGTTCGTACTTGGTCTTGCCGTAGGTGTAAGCGCCAGCATACACCGGATTGGTCAGGATTTGGTGCAGTGCGTGGTAGGTTGGAGTCACCCAGCGGATCGGACCAGGCATGCCAGCGGGCATCGTCTGCAGCGGAAAAGACAGACCTTCGGAACGGAACCAGAGCCAGACCCGTCGCGCCGAGCCAAACTCGGCGAACCGCTCGAAAACCGCGCGGATGGCGCCGGTAACTGCCTCGTCTGGATGGAATAAGACTTCGCCATCCTGGTCTCCCCAAATGAAGCCCACGGGCAAGCCGCGGCGCAGTTCCCCGCGAGCTGCCTTGTTGCGGATGCCTCCGTCCAGGCGGGCGCGAATGATGTGTAGCTCGGCTTCGCTCATCGTGCCCTTTAGTCCCAGCAGCAGTCGATCGTTGAACAGCGCCGGATGATAAACGCCGTCGTTGTCGCCAATGAGAGTATCGGTGACGCCGCAGAGTTCCAGCAAACGATACCAATCCGCGTTGTTCCTCGCGAGGCGAGAAACTTCCAGGCCCAGAACGATGCCCACGTGAGCCAGGGCGACTTCGCTGGTGAGGCGAGCGAACCCGGAGCGCTTGTCGGTGGTGGAACCGGACAGCCCCAGATCTTCATCAATGACGACCACTTGCTCTTTGGGCCAACCCAGTTGAGCAGCCCTATCGGCCAGGGCGTACTGGCGGGCGGTAGATTCCCGGTTATGCTCGACCTGGCCCGGTGTGGACTGGCGAATGTAAACGCAGGCTGCGCGCTGGGTGTGCGTAGGTTTGATTTTGGAGGGATCAGTCATTGGTCCGCTCCTGGTGCTGGTCGCGGGTTGCTTGGACAAGGAGCCGCGCCAGGGTCTCGATGACGATCCGTTTTTGCTCGTCGTCGAGCTGCTCCCACAGGTGCGTCTCCGGAATCGGGATGTCGTTGAAGTTCAGAATCAGTTGCGGCATGGCCCTCCTGACTTGCCCCAGATATTACCGGCAAGTTGGAGGAGCGGCGCAGGAGAGCATCGATCAGGCCGCGAAGACGCAGCAGGTCATCAAGGGAGCCGAAGAGCGGAACAGGTTGTGGCGTGCAGGAGATGGTCTTGTAGTCCGTCCAGTCGGCGGAGATCAGCGATTTACTGCCGTCTGGCAGAATAAGAACGAACTGCAAGCCATCAGGCATGCGGGCTTGACGGAGGACCTCCAGAGATTGTCCGTGGAATGGGTGATGCGGACGCGTGATGGTCACCCGTTCGGGGAAGTGCTGATGATGGGTAGTGTGTGGTGGTTTCCTTTGAGCCACTACGTCACCGCGGCTTTTCTGCTTTTGACGCGATACCATCTGCTATTCGATGCGTGGCGAGGATACCTGATTGCGGGCTTCTCTCTGGTCTGGATTGCGAATTTCTACATGGCGATTTTCGGGCGGTTGCGGCTGGAGATCAAGAGCCAAAGGCTCGAAATCGAGCAAGAAGAACAGCAATTTGCCGGGAAGATTACGTAAGCATCCGGCAACCGGCCGCTATGGCTGGGCCTTCGGTTCCATAAGTTCGACCCGCGTGCCATCCGGGTCGAAGAGGTTGAGCTGCCATTTGCGGTTGCGGCCCACGCGCGGCTGGACTTTCGGATCGTTATAGTGGCGCGCGAGCGCGGTCTTGCGCGCCGCCTGAATGGCAGGCACCTCCAGGCAGATGTGTTGCATGGATCCGTATTGTTCTCGAGTCAGCGTCCCTGAATACAGCATCAGTTCGATATAGTCGCCGCGCGTACCGGGCGTGCGCAGGTTGATCCAGGCGGTCTTCTCGCCGGACGGGCCTCCGCGCCAGAACTCGACAAAACCCAGCTTATCGCGATAGAACGCGAGCATAGTGTCCGCGTTGGCCGCGATGATTCCGGCGTGATAGAGGTGCGTGGAGATGCGGCCCTGCAGATACTTTCCTCGCGTTTTGCTCAGCATGGAGCCGGGCATATATTGAACAAACTCGATAAGATTGCGCTCGGGATCCATCAACCCGAAGTTGCGGTTGCCGTCGCGGCCCGTTTGGATGTTCCCTATCTGGATGCCGCGAACTTTCAGCATCCCGTGCAGCTTCTCGATGTTCGAGGTCGAGAGCGCCACGTGCGTGAAGCGAACAATCTGATTTGCCGCCAGGCCGGGCGAGATCTCGATGCACTGATCGTCGTTGATCTTGAAGAATGCCATCGCTATTTTGCCTGCAGAATCCTTCAGATCGTAGATGTCGTGATAGCCCAGCACGCCGGTGTAAAACGCCCGCGCGGTTTCCAGGTCGCTTACTCTCAATCCCACATGAGCCAGACCCGTAATTGGCAATGTATCCGCGGCCGGCAGGCACGCCGCCAGCGCCAGGAATGAGACTAAGATCCGCATTATCGCTGCCCTCTCAAAGAATTCAGATATGCCACCAGGTTGTCCAGTTCGGCTGCCGAAAGACTCGCGTAGGGCGGCATTAGCGATTCTTTTTCGTACCGGACTTCTCTCAGATCGCTCTTCTGAAACGAGCGCGGATTACCGTCCATCGCGCGTAACTGAATCGAGTAATCGTCTTCGTTGAGATGGATGCCTCGAATTTTTCCGCCAGCCAGCGTGGTGACGGTCACGGTCCGGTAGCTGAGCGGGACGTCCGTGCTGGGGCTCACGATCGACTCTTTCAAATACCGCAGCGAACTGCGCGCGCCGACCGAGGACAAATCCGGTCCCGTGTCGCCACCCTGAGCGCCGATGGCGTGGCACGCCGGGCAGCCCCGGCTCTCATAGAGCACGCGGCCGGCTTGCGGATCCCCCGGTGCTTTTTCCTCCGAGGCTCGTGTCAACCCCAGCCGCTTCACGTAAGCTACCAGACGCCAGACTTCCGGATCGGTCAGAAAGGTGCCCGGCATCTCCGTATTGGCTATGCCGTTGCGGATGGTTAGAAACATCTCGCGATCCGAGTCGCCGTGACGGTACTGGCCCGTGTTGAGAGCCGCCCCGCGTCCTCCCTCACCGTCCCGGCCATGGCACAAGCCGCAACGCCCCAGGAACAACTGCCGTCCGAGGACCACATCCGATTCGGCGCTCAGTGGGTTTGTTTCGGGGAGGTCGGCGGGATTCCGGGCCTCTTCGCCGCGCAACCTTTGCGCCGCCGCCGGTATCGCGCTCACCATCAGGCAACACGCAATCGGGAACAGTCGCATTCTTTTTTCAATCCAGCGCAAAGGCCACCAGGTTGTCCCCGATCGGAAGTGTGACGAACTGTTTTCCCCGGCTCAAAAAGGTGATCGGGCTGGCAAAGACTCTGTCGCCGCCGGGGAAGTGCCAAAGCTCTCTGCCGGTCTGCGCATCCAGCGCGAAGAAATTCCCCTGCATGGTACTTGAGAAAACGAGGTTGCCGGCCGTGGAGAGCACGCCCGACCAGTGCGGTGTCAGCAGATGGTGTACCCAGCGGATCTCACCGGTTTCCGGAGTGATGGCCAGTAGCTTCCCGGAGTTTTCCTCCGGGCGGAACCGTGCTCCACCTCCGCCTCCTCCCGCGTACATATCGCCCGCACGGAACTCGAGAGTATCCGACTTGAAAAACCTGCGCCGTTCTTCACGGGCCGAGACGTAAAGAAGCTTGGTGATCGGGTTATAGCTCGGCGACATCCAGTTGTTCCCTCCGTCCACCCCCGGCCAAATTTCATCATTTCCCTCCAGAGTCGGCTCCTGTCCGGGCAGCGTCACAGGACGCCCTTTGCTATCGATTTCCTTGGCCCAGGTTTGTTTCACGTACGGTTTGGCCAGCAGGAATTCCCCATTCTGACGGTCGAGCACGTAGTAAAAGCCATTGCGACTAGCCTCGACCAGAAGTTTTCTGGGCCGCCCCGCCACAGTAGAATCGAGCAACACCGGAACTTGTGTGGAATCCCAATCGTGCGTGTCATGCGGCGTGAACTGGAAATACCATTTTAATTTCCCGCTATCCGGATCCAACGCGACCACGGAGCAGGAGTAGAGATTGTCGCCGCGGCGAACGTCGCCGTTATAGTCAGGTCCTGGATTGCCAGTTCCCCAGTACAACAAATTCAGATCCGGGTCGAAGGAGCCGGTGATCCAGGTGGTTCCTCCGCCGTGCTGCCACGAGTCTCCCGTCCATGTCTCCGAGCCCGGTTCGCCCGGTCCTGGGATGGTATAGAAGCGCCACGCGCGCTCGCCCGTAGCCGCATAATACGCGTCGACAAAACCGCGCACTCCGGCCTCGCCGCCCGAGATGCCTACGATCACCTTGTCTTTCACCGCAAGCGGAGCGGCGGTAGCCGTATAGCCCTGCGAGGGATCGGTGATGTCCTTCTTCCACAGCACGCGCCCCGAGCGCGCATCGAGCGCCAGCAGTTTCGCATCCAGTGTGTTCAGGAACAGGCGGTCACCCAGGATCGCCAGGCCGCGATTCACCTCTCCGCAGCAGGTGTATACGCGTGAGGGTATCCGGTATTCGAAAGTCCACAACGCGCGTCCTGTCTCGGCATCCAGCGCGATCACGTCGCTTGGCGGACGCGTGACGTACATGATGCCATCCACTACGATCGGAGTCGTCTCGACTTTGGCGTGGTGCATTTGAAAAATCCACTTCGCATGCAACCGCTGCACGTTGTCGCTGGTGATCAGGTTGAGGCGGCTGTAGTGGTGGCTGCTGTAGTCGCCGGAATATGTCAGCCAGTTGCCCGGCTCCGTGGAAGCCCGTAGCAATCTTTCGTAAGTCACTGGAAGCGGCTGCGCACTGCACACACAGGCGGCCACCAGCGCCAGTGCAGCAGCGAACATCAGATTTTTAGCGGACACCCAGGTGGCGTTCACAACATCAATAATACCCGCAAGCAACGGGTACGCCGGCTCGCGGGAATCAATTACGCCAGAATCTCGTTCACCACGCGGGCAGGATTGATGCCCACCAGTGATTCGTCTCGACCCTCGTAAAGGTAGGTGTTCTTCTTGTAATCCAAGCCGACCAGGTGCTGGATGGTGGCATGAATGTCGCTGTGCGTGAGCTTGTAATCTTTGACGGCCGCGTATCCCAAATCGTCCGTTGCCCCGTAGTCGATCCCCGGTTTCACGCCGGCCCCCGCCATCCACATGCTGAAGCCATACGGATTGTGATCGCGCCCCGGCCGGACGCTCTTGGCCTCAATGGTGGGCAGCCGTCCGAATTCGCCCGACCACACCACCAGCGTATTTTCCAGCATGCCGCGTGCTTTCAAATCGGTCAGCAGGCCGTACATGCCCTGGTCGATACTCTTGCACAGGCCCGGCATGGAGCCCTGAATATTGTTGTGGCAATCCCAACCCGCGCCGCCGCCGCTTCCGCTGATGAGAGTGACGAACCGGACGCCGCTCTCCACCAGCCGGCGCGCCATCAGACAATTGTGAGCGAACGGGCCGCCTACCTTGTCATCCAGGCCATAGAGCTGCCGGGTCGTTTGGCTCTCGTTCGAGATGTCGGCGACTTTCATCGCCTCGATCTGCATGCGAGCCGATAATTCATAATTCGCAATGCGCGATTCCAGATCCTGGTCCAGAGGATAGGCTTTCTTTTGCGCGCGGTTCAGACCTTGCACCACTCTCAGAAGTTCCGCCTGCTCCTCCATGGTCATATCCTGCGGCCGCCTGATGTCGAACATCGGCGCTTCGGGATTGGCCTCCATCTTGGTACCGGAGTAAATCGGCGGCAGCCATGCTGAGGAGTAGGCGCGCGTGTTAATGGTTGCCTGCCCATTCTCAGAGCAATGAATGCCGGCAGGTTCTGATTCTCGGTGCCTAGCGCATAGGCGATCCATGAACCGATGCTCGGAAATCCAGTGATTCCACGTCCGGTGACGAAGGTGAATTGCGCCGTCGAATGATCGATACGATCGGTAGTCATCGATCTCACAAATGCCACATCATCGATTACTTTGGTGAACTGAGGCAACAGCTCCGAGACCGGACGTCCGCTCTGGCCATACTGCTTGAACGACCAGGGGCTCGCCATGATCTGCTGCGAGCCGTTCAAGGCGCGCCCTTTGATTTCGAACGGCGCGGGCTTACCGTCGTATTTCAGAAGCCCGGGCTTAGGGTCGAACATGTCGATCGTGCTCGGTCCGCCGCTGATGTAGATGAAAATTACGCTCTTCGCTTTGGGCGCGAAATGGGGCCGCTTGGGTTTCAGGTCGTAGAATCGCCCTTTCACCCGTTCCGCCACAGCGCCGAATACGTCGTGCTGGTCGAGCATCCAGCTCAAGGCGACCGCGCCAAGACCGCCGGCCGTTTCCCGTAATGCCTGTCTGCGTGTCAGGAACTTCTTCATCGCCCTATGTCTCCTGCGTTCAAAAGCTGTACAGAAAATCATTTGCGCCCATCAAGCCCTGAAGGAAGAGGCGCAATCCGTTTTTTGGATCCGAAGGCGACGACATAACTTTTCGAGCCAGCTCCAACTCCTCCGGGTACGGCTCTCGCGAATAGGCCGCCTCGAACGCCCAGTCTAGCGCCTCATTCACATTCCCTTTGTTCCGTTCCAACGCCTGCTGTGCGAAGGCCTGCGAAGTGCGCCTGACCAGAGAATTATTCAGCAGCGCCAGCGACTGCGCCGGCAACGCCGACCGGAACCGCTCCGACTGCGAATCAGACGTCATATCCGGGCAATCGAATGCGTGCAGAAATCCCTCCGGTCTGGTCCTTGCGTACGACAGGTACAAGCTGCGCCGGTTGGGATTGCTCTTCTTTTCGTCTTCCAGCCACTGCCCGTCGTCAGCCTGCTTCAGCGGGAGCTGCGGCCCGAACATCTCCTGATTCAGCAGCCCGCTCACTTGCAGCATCGAATCACGAATCACCTCGGCTTCCAAACGAACCGGAGCTTTCCGCCACAGCCACTTGTCGCTTGGGTCTGCCGCCATCTTCACCGGATCTTCGGCCGAGGATTGCCGGTACGCGGCCGACATCATAATCTCCTTGTTCAGCCACTTGATGTCCCAGCCGTGCTCGACGAACCGCACCGCCAGCCAATCCAACAGTTCCGGATGCGTGGGCGGCGTTCCCTGCGAACCAAAGTCGTCGACAGATCGCACAATTCCCTCGCCGAAATGGAACTGCCACACACGGTTCACGAACACCCGTGAGGTGAGCGGATGATCCGGCTTGGTAAGCCACTGCGCTAGAGTCAAACGCCGGCCCGTGTGGCGCCATTCCGGATGCTGTTTGGGATCGGGGAACAGCAGCGGATGCTGCGGATCGTCGAGAACCGCGGGGATTCCCGGCTCAACGGCGGCGCCCGGCGCGAGATAATTGCCACGCTGCAAGATATATGTGGGCGACGGAGTTTTGGAGACGTCCCATGTCGCCAGGATGTAATTCGGCTCGACTTTCGAGGTGCCGCCTTTGTACCGCATGGCCTGGATCTCGGCCTTCTTCTCGGCCAGTTCAGGGAAGCGCTTCTCCAGTTCGGCTTCCGTAATGCCGTCCTTCGGCGCGTTCGGGTCCACTTCGAGATCGGGATCGGCGGCGATCTCCTTCCGGATAGTCTCGCGCTCCTCCGCTGTGAGCTGCTTGCCCGCTTTCAGCTCCTTCCGATAGCGATCGTATGTAGCTGCCAGCAGCAGTTCTTCCCGGCGGCGCTCCTTCGAGGTGTTGCTGGTGACCGCCTGGATCCACGTTTCGCGCTGATCCGGCGCCATGTCGAGCACTACGCGGCTCGGCCACTCGCCGTAATGCAAATTGGCCGCGAGCCAGTTCTCCGGGTCATATGCCGCCTGGAACGCCGCCGTGAGTTTGTAATAGTCTCGCTGCAAAATCGGATCGAATTTGTGATTGTGGCACCGGGCACACTGCACCGTGAGACCCATTACCGCCTTCAGGCTGGTTTCCGTGGCTTTCTCCAGCGCGTCGAAGTACTTGTCTACCTGGTAAATGGTCTGGTTGTCGGTAATGTCCGCTGTGGTTCGGAGAAAGCCAGTGGCCGTCAACGGCTCAACCTGCTCAGGCGCGGGTCTCGTACTGGGATCGTAATTAACGAGTTGATCTCCGGCGAACTGCTCTAGCAGAAATCGGTTATACGGCTTGTTGTTGTTGAATGCGTGGATCACGTAATCGCGGTACTTCCAGGACGCCACGCGCTCGGTGTCATACGCATCGCCTACCGAATCCGAGTAGCCCGCCACATCCAGCCAGTGCCGTCCCCACTGTTCTCCATAGTGGGGTGATGCCAGCAAGTGGTCGATCACTCTCTCGTAAGCTTTCGGAGATCTGTCCTCTACAAAAGCCTTCACGTCCGCGGATGTGGGCGGCAGGCCGGTCAAATCCAGATAGGCCCGGCGGATCAGCGTCACGCGATTGGCCTCCGGCTGCAGCTTCCATCCCTTGGCTTCGAGCTTCGCGAGGACGAAAGTATCGATCGGCGTCTTCACCTGGTCCGTATTCTTGACCGCTGGAACATGGGAGTCGGTTGGCTTGCGGAATGACCACCAGTTGCGCGCTTCCGGCGTGATCTTCGCCGCCTCGCGTTCCTGTTGAGCGGCATCCATTGCCGGGAAGCGCCCTTGCTCGATGTAGGTCCGGATGAGTTGTTTGTCGGCGTCGGTGAGCTTGCCGCCCATCGGCATCTTGCCCGAGTCGATCAACTGCCATAACAAGCTGCGCTCTGGCTTGCCTGGCGCAATTGCGGGACCGCTCGAGCCTCCCGCCATTAGGCCGGCGAACGAACTGAGATCGAGGCCCGCCATCTTCTTCTGATCGCCATGGCAAGTGACGCAGTTCTTCTGCAGCACCGGCAGGATTTCACTCTTGAAAAGCGGAGCCCGCTGAGCGCTGGCGGGAAGGGCCATGAGGACAAGAGCTGTGGCGGCAAACCCTCCCCTATTGAGGTACATGGACATTCTCTACACTTCAACTCCTATTTAAACAGGTGTCAAGCGCAATGTTGCGGGTTGTTCCGGCCGGGCTGCCGGACTTTTGTACTGTACTTTCAATCATTTAAGGCGATAACATACGCCATGGCGGGTGACCGGATGCTGACAACTCTCAAATCGCTGCCCATGCGCAGGCCGTTCCGTTCCAAGATGATGTTCTCCCTGTTGATTGCATCGCTAGCCTTGCTAGGTCAGGACCGCTCCAAATTGCGCACGCGCGATGTGACTCGCCTCAGCCAGATTGAGATTGCGGATTATCTCAAGCGAAGCGACATCATTTTTGTTCCAGTTGGCGCGATCGAGGCCCAGGGCCTTCTTCCGAGCGACCGCGAGTACGTCGCTCCGCTGGGGATGGCAATGAAGATGGCTGAGGAGGCTGATGCCGTCTACTTGCCGTACCTCGCTTACTTCTATCCCGGTTCCACTATTACGTCCGCCGCCACGGTTTACATGAGCCTGAGCGAGGGGGAAACTTATTTGAAGATACTCGCCAAGTCCCTTCTACGGCAGGGCTACCGGCGGCAAATCTGGGTGACTATGGGCCACGGTCCGTCGCCTTTAACGGTGGGCACTATGGTGCGGGCGTTCTTCGAAGAGACGCACGTGCCCATCCTCAATATCGAAGTGTCCAACGTCGTGAATGCGATGAAGGGTGATTACAGCAAAATGGTGTACGGCGAGTACTCGATGCTCGGCAGGCTGGATGACATTCCTCTCGCCGGGGAGGTGCCGAAGACGCAGCGGCGCGAAGGTGGTGCCGCAGCCGACGACCCGGGACTGGCGGCGTTAACGAAAATGGGCCTGGCCGGTAGTCTGACCCTGGGCTATTGGTGGAGTGACCCCGAGGGCCACGGTATTGGAGGCAGCTTGCCGGCCACAGAAGCCGAGCGGATTGCTTGGGCGAACGAAGGCGCCGTCGAAATGGACGCCGTCGTCAAGTCAATGGACCTCAAGACCGTCCTGCAAGCCTTGCGTGATCACGATAAGTTCACGCAGGAGATGATCGTCCCCAAATTCAAAAAGATGTTGCCCTCCGACGACTCTTCGGAGCGATGAACTGCGCGGGCGCACGGCGTCACGCCGCGATCGGCATTGTCGCTACGGCGGCCTTTTGCTGCGGCGCAGGCTCGCTAAAGATTTCGAGGAGTAACGCGCGGACGCGGATATACCGCTGGCACTCGGAACAGCCGCAGAGGCCTCCATCGGCAGTGTGACCGATCAGGTATTCGAGTTGTTCTCGCATGACCTCGTTTTCATCCGCGGGTTCCGAGACTTTGGGCAGAGGCAATCCCCCTTCTGCCATCGTCTTGATTTCGTTCTGTTCAGCATGAGGTACCATTGCTCCCACCTCCGTTCTCACTTTGATAGATGTGTCCGGTGTGAAAAGGGGTCCTTTCAGGATTGTAAAAATAGGTCAACGCTGCGAGCCGAAATGAAAAGTTATTAACCTGCTGTCGCGCCAGTGGCGAGTTCTCCGGCAAGCAGCGTACACTGGACCTTCTCATGATGATGGAGATCAGCCATAAAGAGATCGCATCAGGCGTCGTGGTGGTAACGCTCGCCGGCAGGGTGATGATGGGAGCGGAGAGCGAGCAGATCCTGGGCTTGGTTGACGATCTGCTGCGCGAAGGGAAGCGCGCCATCATCTTCGATATTGCCGGCATCACTCACATCGACAGCACCGGCATTGGCCGCTTCATCTCCAGCTATCACAAGATTTCGTCTGCCGGCGGCGACATGCGCATGGCAGGCGCAACCGGCCCGCTGTTCGAGGCCTTCCATGTCAGCATGCTGGATACGGTGTTCCGTTTTTATCCGGATGTGGAAACGGCCAGTAAGCCTCAGTGACCGGTCCCGCGGCCTTCCGTAATGGTGACCACCTGGTTCGCCGCCACGCGAGGAATCTTATCCACGACGCCGCTGGGCCAATGAATTTCGAGGTCGGCCTTTTCCGCGCTCCCCAGGCCGAAGTGCAAGCGCAAGTCATTTTGTGAAATGTAGCTTCCCCCGCTGCGCACCTCATCCGTCTGCCGGTGGGTGCCGGTGGAGCAAATGACGCGCGCTCCAATGCCCGAACGGTTGGACTTGGTGCCCACGGTTTTCACCAGCAGCCAGTTGTTCTTAAGGGTGCTGTCGCAGCGAAGCAACTGCGGCACATCGTTGACGCAGTTCACTACCACATCGATATCGCCGTCGTTATCGAAATCGCCGAACGCGCAGCCTCGGCCCGCGACCTTCTCAAGAATCGCCGGGCCGGCGTCCATCGATGCATCCTGGAACTTGCCATTGCCAAGGTTGCGATACAGAATCTTGCGTTCATGGTATCCCGCTTCGGCATCCGTCTCGCCGACCTCGGGATAAACGTGGCCGTTGCACACCAGGATGTCTGCCCATCCGTCGTTATCGTAGTCCAGAAAGCCCACGCCCCAGCCCATAAAGCGTGTGTTATTCCCCAGCCCAGACTGAAAAGTCTGGTCATCGAACGTCATGTTGCCCAAGTTGCGATACAGGCTGTGGGTGTCGCCGGCGAAATTGGTCTTCACGATATCGAGCAGGCCGTCGCAATCGTAATCGGCCGCTGAAACTCCCATGCCCGCCTGCGGTTTGCCGTCCGGACTGTAAGCAACTCCGGCTTCAATCGCGACCTCGCTAAACGTGCCGTCATGATTGTTCTTGTAGAGCGCCGACGAGGTCGAATCGTTGGCCACGTAGATATCCGGCCAGCCGTCGTTATCGAAATCGGCAGCCAGCACGCCAAGGCCGTACGTGCCGGGCGTATTCAGAATCCCGGATTTCGCGCTCACGTCCGCAAACGTGCCGTCACCCTTGTTGTGAAACAGAATGTTCTTCCCGCCCTTCAGGCCGGGCGGACCGCAGGCGACCAGCAGTCCTTTGTAAAGACACGGGCCCGACTCGGGCAGCGGAGTGGTCTTGGGATCGAAGTCGATGTAGTTGGTGATGAACAGGTCCAGGTGGCCGTCGCGATCGTAATCAAGAAACGCGCAGCCCGTGTTCCAGCGCTTCTGGCCGTCTCCAGGATTTGTGGTGACGCCCGCCTTGGCTGCCACGTCGGTGAAAGTGCCGTCGCCGTTGTTGCGCCACAGCGCGCAATCGCCCCAATACGTTACGAAAATGTCTTCGTGGCCGTCGTTGTTGTAGTCGCCCACGCACACACCTTGCCCCCATCCGGTACGCGCCACCCCGGCTTTTACCGTCACATCCGTAAACGTCCCGTCGCGATTGTTCTTGTACAGCCGGCTCACCGGCGCTTGTCCAGGCGCGTAGGCCGCTTCGAACCGCGTGCCGTTCACGAAGAAGATATCGAGCCAGCCGTCGTTGTCATAATCCACAAAAGCCACGCCGCAGCCCGTGGTCTCGAGGCAGAAATTTGTTCTTTTGCTCGGTCCCGAAGATGGTTTTTGCATTCAGGCCCGCTTGCCTGGCCACGTTCACGAACTGAACGCCTACGGGCGCAGCCAGGAGCTGCTCGAGCGAGAAAACGCCGGCCGTCGCGCAGAGTGACTGGATGAAACCACGGCGCGTCGGCACTAACGAATCGCCTCCCGTTCGCCGGCCGGCAGTCCTAAGTAAGAAACACCACGCCTCATTCCACGTCAGCCAGGTAACAGCCAATCGCGGGTGCGGATGCCTCAGGCTGGGGCCGTCCGTCCAACGCGGCTGCGATGGAATCTTCCAGGTCGTGGCGTGTCGGGCTGGCCATGGCCTTTCCCAGTTCAACGAACCGGTTGTCGATGCGGCCGTGATACAGCAATTTGCCCTCAGCCGAGAACACCGCGGCTTCCGGCGTGATCGTGGCTTTGGAGCGACACACCAGCGCATGACCCGGATCCCGAATCACACCGCCGGGAAACCGGTATTGCTCGGTGTGCTGCCGGATGTTCTCGCTCGTCTCGTGCGGATCGGCATAGACCATCGAGAAGACGGCGCCGCGCGGTGCGAACTCATCGCTCAGCCGCTTCAGTTCCGGAGCGTAGCGATTCGACACCGGGCAATCCGTGCGCACGAAAATGAAGACCCGCACTTTGGCTGCCTCGGCAAAAGGATCGACTGCCTTGCCATCAAGATTCAGTGTTCCCGAAACCGCCCCGAAGCCGCTTGCGGCAGCGGCCCAAAGCAGCAGGAATCGCAGGCCGTGCATTCGAATATTATCGCAGCAAACTGGCATTCCCGAAGAAGATCCCGGAGCATCGGCATCGGAGAATGTCGCGTCGCTCGCGCGGCGGCGGCCAAGTGGGATTGTGGATAAAATTGTGGGCGTGCGCGCAAACTACATGGGCCCATGGTGCGCCCCAACCATGCGTCTGATCTACCTGCTGCTGATGGTCTCCTCGCTCGCCAGCGCCGGCGAAAGCGGATACCTGGGTCGCGAGGTATGCGCCGGCTGCCACAAAGACATCGCTGCGTCGCACCTCCGCACAAACATGGCGCGGACCTGGATGGACGTTGCTACCCGGCAACTCCCGGCGAATTATTTCGAGACGCACGCCGAAGGACCGGGGCCGGCCATCAACTACGCACTCAAGAGAACCGGCCGGAACCTGCAATATCGGGTACAAATGCCAGGGCAGCCCGCGGTCGATTTTCCGGTGGAAGCCATGGTCGGCGGTCAACGCCATGGGATCAGTTTTCTGTTTCGCGTTCCCGCTCTGGAAGGCTTGCCTCTGCCGCTTGCGCGCCTGCTCGAAGCCCGCTACTTCCACTATGCGGAGCAGAACCGGCTCGCGCTCTCGCTCGGTTTTCCCGAAGAAAAGCCCTCGACTTATGAAACGGCCTTGGGCCGCGTATTGACTCCGTATTTGGAAAAGAGATGTCTCTCCTGTCACGGCGCGCCTCGAACTCACGGGACGCGCGTTGAAACGGGCGTAGCTTGTGAGAACTGCCACGGCCCAGGCCAGCCGCATCTATCCGCGCTCAGCGCCCATTCGCGAGACCTCGCTATGTGGAACCCCAACAAGCTGCCAATTACCGAGCGGATGCGGCCCTGCTCGCAATGTCATGCGGGCTCCAGTATCGTCGAAGACCCCATGCCGGACGACGTGCTGATTTCCGATCAAGTGACGGCCTTGAAAAACAGCGAGTGCTGGCGTCAAAGCGCGGGTCAGATCACCTGCATCAACTGTCACGACCCGCATCAGGATGCGCCACGTCCTGTGCTGGTCGCCAGGGCCGAAAAGACGTGTTTACGATGCCACAGCGCCACAGTAACGAATCATGCCGGTTTGTGCCCGGTGAATCGGATCAACAGGCTGCGCCGAATGTCATATGCAGAACGAGACACGCGGCGCGTTTGTCATAGCGGAGCACTGGATTCGCGTTCCATCCCGAGCAAAAAATCAAAGTAGCGGCGCATAATCCGGCATGGCGAACCACGATGACTCCCAAGCATCTGTTTCTCCGCATGATTGTTTTGGACGATCGGGGAAAAGCGTCGGCAATCCGGCAGCAGCTTCAATCGGGAGGATCTTTCTTCGAACTTGCCCGGGCCAATTCGATCGACCGAGGCACAGGAAGCAAGGGCGGCTATCTGGGGGATCTCGACCAGCCAGCTCGATCCGGCGTGGTCCGCGGCAGCGCTGAAGCTCCAGCCCGGAGAGATCTCCAATGTCGTCGAAGCCAACGGAAAGTCCGTCATGCTGCAGCGCATGCCAAGAAATTTCCGCGAGGATGCTGAAGCGGTATTCAACAAGGCGATGGACCTGCGGAAGCAAGGCAAGCAGCAGGAATCCGTCAACGAATTGCTCGAAGCGTTGAAGATCTATCCGCATCTTCTACGCGCGCTGACCTGGCTCGGCGCATCGTATGGGCAAAGCGGCAATCCGGCCGTTAGTGTCAGAATTCTGACCATTGCAAGCCAGCTCTATCCGCAGGACGCCGGCGCCCACTTTAACCTCGCACTCGCCTATGGCGCGATGGGCAATGCGGACGAAATTCCCGAATACCAGCGCACTCTGGAAATCGATCCCGATTATGTTTTGGCCTATCTGAACTGGGGCGCCGCGCTCTATGCGAAAGGCCAGTACGAAGACGCGATTAAGATCTATCGCCAAGGGATCGACGTAAACCCTTTATTCGCCTCTCTTCACTACAGCCTGGGGCTGGCATTGGAACAGCAGAAGAAGACAGCCGAAGCGGAGGCGGAAATGGCGCTGGCCGCCAAGATCGATCCAAAAGTGGGCAAGCGCCAATAGAAAAGCCGGCAGAGCGTTTGCCCTGCCGGCCTGCGTTGAATCGCGGCTTAGTTGTTCCCCATTAAAATTTGATGTTCGCGGAGAACTGCAGCGTTCGCATCCCGACGCCGTTATTGCCGCCGAAAGCAATGCTCGTGATCTGGCCGACATTGGGACTCTGCACATCGGTGTTCGGCCCGTTGAGGTTGGTGTGGTTGAAGAAGTTCCTGCGAATCCATGCGGAGTCCGAACGAAATGCGCTCCGTGATGTGGAACTGCTTTCCGCGCCATGAAGTCGAAGTTGATGAAATGCGGACCGATCAACTGTATCGATCGGGTAATTGCCGAAGTGAAACTCGCCGGGATACATATACGGACCGGACGTACACTGCTGGTTGGGGCAGCCCGTCGATCCATTGGTTGCGGTTCTGAGTCGATGGATACAGACTCCCGCTTCCCGTATCGGGGCGATTGTTGGGGCCTGCACTTGGCTTGCACTCCCGAGCCGAAGTTCTCCAGAGTTGGCGAGAACGGGAAGGCCGCTGTAAAACGTCGTGATCAAGCTAATGGTCCACCCGCCCAAGACTGCGTCTACACCCTTGTTCACGCTGGAACCGAACTTCTTGCCGTGGCCGAAGGGGACGTCGTAGTTTTGCGCGATCGTGATCTGGTGGTGCGGTATCAGGCTGCTGTCTCCATAGCCGCCGGCCCCATTCTGCGGGCCATAGATGAAGTAGTAATTGGTATCGTAGGGCCCGTCCCACGTCTTAAGCCTCTGGTAGGTGTAGTTCCCCTGGACGGTCCAACCGCTCCAGCTCTTTATCGTGACAGTCGACTGGAAGGAGTTGTATTGTGGGTTGGTGCAGTTGCAATAATAGTCCAGGCCCTGCGTCCATCCGTACAGCGCGGAGTAAGGTTGTGCCGCCGTATGGCGAACCTTGTTCGGAAACCACTCCGCCTCATTCGGGTTGATGGTGTTGCTGGTGCCCAGCCAGCCGTGGCGCGTGGAATTACCCACGTAACCGCCGCTGACCGCGATCTTGTCCGTCAGCTGCCGCTGGACTAGTGCCGTTGTATTGGTATACGACCGGCATGGTCATGGTTGCCGGCCGGAACTTCGGGTAATCCCATTAGGGAGCGGGAAAGTTCCGTTCGAGCCCACCGTGACTGGCGCGAGAGTCTGCGGCCCCTGGCGAGCGTAAACACCGCGTCAAACGGTTGGGTGGCCGGGTTGTTCACATCTGCTGGTTGGACAAGCACCGGCGGGTTCTGGGTCACGTTGTGGCCGAACGTCGAGCCAAATGTTCCCAGATTGTATGACCAGCCATAGCCTGCGCGAACGACGGTCTTCTTGTCCATCTGGTAAGCCACGCCGAGCCTGGGCGCAAACTCGTGCCAGTTCATGGTTTGAATGCCGTGCGTGGAAACGCCGCCCACGCCGAAAACGTACATCAGGCCATTCGACAAATTCAGCGTGGCGCCATTCCCGTTCGGCATTCACGCTTTCCGGGAACACCATTTCCCAGCGCACACCCAGCGTGGCGGTTAGCTTGGACGTCACGCGCCATTGATCCTGTCCGTACCAGAAGAATCGCTTCTGGCGCTCCTCGGCGTCGGTGCTGGTGCTGACATACCGCTCGAATTTGTTCACGCCTCCCAGCAGGAACGATGCCAGTCCTAAGCCGTCAATTCTGGGCTCGCGCCGGGCGACGGGACAAAACCGGTGTAGGCGTCCGTTGAAGTACAACTCGCCGGCCCGGTGGCTGTCGCTGGGAACACGCAGGTTCAAGGCGTAACGCAGATCCGCGCCAAACTTGAAGGTGTGGTTGCCGTGGATCTTGGTCACGTTATCGATGAACTGAATCTGCCGCTCGCTCTGCGTCAACGGGCAGTTGCATTGGTTGGCGCCCAGAGCATACCCAAGCTTGATATCGTTGACACTGGGATCCTGGATGTCGAAGTACGGCATGCCGGAAGTATAGGTCTTGTCCAGGTTCAGACCGGGAATGCCCGCCTGCGTGGCGGGGTCCGTGCCGTAGCCGTTGGGCACGTCGAAGACGTGATAACGCATGTAGCCCAACCGGAATTCGTTGATCAGGGTCGGACTGATCGTGTAGGTCCAACCGGTGGCAAGGCTTTGGTTCAGGGCGTTGGAGTTGCCCGCGTAGTTGCCGAAATTCGGGCCGCCGGCCTCCAAGCCGAACGCGCCCGGCGCCTGCTCGGTAAACTCTGCATAGCTGTAACGGCCGAAAATGGAATTCTTCTGGTTCAGATAGTAATCCCAGCGGGTGTCCCACAGGTTCCCTGTGATCGCTACCTGCGCCGCTGGCATTGTAGTTGTTCCCGTAAGGTGTGCCGGCAATGGTTGGTATTGGGCAGCGGGAAATAGTTCAGGAGCGCCAGAGCCTGCGAGCTCAACCGGTTCGTGGGGATGATGTTACCCGGGAATGGCTGGCGGCCGACGCCGTCCGGTTGCCGGTGGCCGGATCGTAAATCTGGTAGTTCGGACTGGCCGCCAGCCAATCGCTCAAATTCCCGGTGCGGTTCTGCGGCCGTCGGCACGCTGGTCAGAACGGATCCGCCCTGCGACTGGCGGTTCAACTGCGTATCGGCGAAGAAGAACAGCTTGTCCTTGATGACTCTTGCCGCCAATCGATCCGCCGAACTGGTTCTGCCGGTACACCGGGTTAGCGTTCGTAAACGGGTTTCTGGCGAAGTCCTGAAACCCGGGGTGTTCACCTGCAGAAATTCGAACACATCGCCGTGGAATTGGTTGGTGCCGGATTTGGTCGAGTAGGCTCGCCACGCCGCCGCCGGTGTATGAGAATTCGGCATCGAAGTTCTGGATGGCCTGCTTCACTTCGGCCACCGAATCGAAGGTCGGGTTGATCACGATGATCCCCAAAATCGGGTCCTGGTTGGTGGTCCCGTCCAGCTCGTACCCCATGGCGTCGAAAACCTGGCCGTTCACGACCATCTGCACGCTGCTCTGCGGGTTTTCATCCGAGGCGTGGCCCCAGCCGAACGGCACCGTTCCAGGTGCAGCAACTCGAAGGCCTGGAGATTGCGCCCGACGCTGGGCAGTTCCTCGATCTGCTGGGCGTCAAAAGTTTGGGCTACGTCCGCGCGGTCGGATTGCAATAGGGGAGCAGCGGCCGTCACTTCCACTTCCTGGGTGACATTGCCGACCTGCATGGCAACGTCGAAGCGGGCTACTGCGTCCACCTGAACCGTGATCGGGCTGGAAACCGCCTTCTGAAACCCGGTGCTTCGATGCTCACCTGGTACTGGCCGGGAATGAGTTGGCCCTTGGTGTAGTTGCCGGACTCATTCGTGGCCACCTCGAATTTGGTGCCCTTTTCCATGTCGGTGATGGTGACCTTGGCGTTGTCCACTGCCGCGCCCGAAGGATCCGTGACGGTTCCGACGATGCTGCCAAAAACCTGCTGAGCGCTGGCGTTCTGGCTGATGCAGAATACCAACCCGGTAACGAGGCAGAGGGCCCACGGAGCCCATTTGCGTAGACTGAGCATAGCTGATAGCTTCTCCATTGCTCCTGCGGGGAGCGAGACTTTGAACGAACCCCATCCTGTTGATTTTCTTGAGTAGTGTGTGCCAATTATCTAGTGGAAACAAGTTAGCCCCACGGTATGATACTGTTACCTTTAACATCTCCCTCCATTGCAGTCATTTAGGGGATTTGTTACACTCCATGTCACTGAGGTTGTTATGGGGGCACTTGGGGTAAACGATGTCGATCGTGAGAATAAACTCGCTGAAATCGACAAAATAGTCGCTAGTTCCGTGCTGCACGGCTCAGAATCGCTGTGCAATCTGCTTCGATTCCTTACCAAACAGTCGCTGGATCACCCGGGATCCGCCATCAAGGAGTATCACCTCGCGACGGAGGTGTTCGGGCGGGCAGCTGATTTTGATCCCCGGCTGGACTCTACCGTGCGGGTTCAAACCGGGCGGTTGCGTTCAAAACTGGCCGAATATTACGCAAACGATGGATTCGACGACCGGGTGGTAGTTGAGATTCCGCGCGGTTCTTACCATGTGGTCTTTCATTACCGGGAGCCGGAATCAAGGCCGCCGCACGCCGAACCTGCACTCGAGCCGGCACGGACACCTGCTCCGCAACGTCCAGCCAGACAGTGGATCACTACCGCAGTTGTCACTGTGATTGCGGTGATCGCCGCGCTCAGCCTGGACTTCGCTCTCCGTCCCATCTTCCAACGGACCGCGGCGGCGGAATCTTCCGACGCTATGCAGACGTTATGGCTGCGATTTTTCGACGGGCCTGAGCCTCCCCTTGTTGTGTACAGCAACGCAGCCTTTGTCGGGCGTCCGGAAACCGGTTTGCGCTATTACAACCCTGCGCTCGACGCCAACGCCGTGATTCTGGACCATTACACGGGCGTGGGCGAGGTCATGGCCATTCATGAACTCGACAGTCTGTTCGGCTCTTGGCACCGGGTGATGCGTCTGAAACGCGGGCGGCTGCTGACGTGGGATGACGCCAAGGCCAGCAACATGGTCTTTATCGGCTCGCCCTCGGAGAATTTGTCTCTGCGCGAGATTCCGGGCACGGACGAGTTCGTCTTCAAAGTCGCAACCGATGGCCCCCGCAAAGGTGACCTGAGCCTTGTCAACACGCACCAGCGGGCAGGCGAGGAAAGTGTCTATTTTTCAAGCTCCGCAGTTCCGATTCGGGAAGATTATGGGGTCGTGGGGCTGCTGCCCGGTCTCAGCGCCGCTCGCCACTCCCTGATTCTGGCTGGCTTGACCACATTGGGAACGCAAGCCGCTGTGGAGTTTGTTTGCAGGCCCCGGCGCGTGGAAGAATTGCTGGCTGCATTGGGAACCCAGCCCGAGGGACCTATACCCACGTTTGAAGCTTTGCTGAGAGTCAAAGTCAGCGGTGGCGTACCGGTTCAGACCGAAATCGTTGCCGTACACCGGCAGATGTAAGGCCGCGGAAGCGTATACTCTGGAGTCATGCTGCAAGGGTTGGTTGCGCTTTTTCTGGCGGGTGCGTCAGCCGGCGGCCACGAGCGAGGCGTGGATCTCTACAGGCACCAGAAATACGCAGACGCGATTTCAGCCTTGGAAGAGGTGGTAAAAGCGGAAACGCCTGGCTCAGCCGAGTACCTGGAGTCTGTTCTGCTGATCGGCCAGAGCTATTTCATGCTGTCGCAGGCTCCGAAAGCCATTCCGTGGCTCGAGAAAGTAACCAGCGTCAATGAAGCAAATTACATGCTGGGATATGCGTATCTGCAAAACGCGCAGCAAGAACGCTCAGAGGCGGCCTTTGCCCGGCTGTTCGGCCTCAACCCTGATAGCGCTGCGGGACATTTACTTGCCGGCCAGATGATGCTCAAGAAAGAATTTCGGGACGAAGCCGTCGCCGAGGTGAAAAAGGCGCTGGCGCTCGATCCAAAACTGCCGCAGGCATACTTTCTTCTGGGGGAAGCGGCCATAGGTCGCGGCCAGCTTGAAGACGCGATCACCGACCTCAATAAGGAGATCGAGATTGACCCGAATTTTTCCATGGCGTGGTACCGGTTGGGCGATGCATGCGCACGGCTGCAGCGCTGGGACGAGGCGATCCCGCATCTGCAGCGCGCCGTGTGGCTGAATCCTACATATAGCGGACCGCTCATTTTGCTCGGCAAGTGCTACTTCACGACACGCAACTACAGCAATGCCGAAGGTATCCTGCGGCGGGCGCTGGCCTTGGATCCGAACAACTACGCCGCAAACTACCTTTTGGGCCGCACGCTCATCGCGGAGGGCCAGACTGACGAGGGAAAAGCTCTGCTCGATAAGCTGAAGTCACTCCAGCAGTGAGGCGCAGAGAGGCAACGCCCGTCCGATCACTTGCGGTTCAGCATTTCGGCCTGCTGCGCTTCCTTCGCGGCTTTGACTCTGGCGCCCTGAGCAAATGCGGCCTTACTGCCCTCGAGATCGCCGGTCAATCGCAGCGCCTGTCCTAGCGTATTGAATGGTCCGGGATCCTCTGGGCGGAGACGCACGGCCTCGCGCAGAGCTGAAATAGCCTCATTCATGGAGCCTTTTTGCTTGAGTGCGGTTCCCAGGATAAACCAGGCCTCTCCGTAATCGGGCCGCAGGCGCAAGGCTTCTCTCATTTCAGCGATGCTCCGGTCAAAATCGCCTGCCTGCCACCAGGAAATGCCTAGCGTGTAATGCGCTTCGGCCACGCTAGGGTCGAGTTCTATGGCCTTCTGAAATTCGGCCCGGGCATTCTCGAGATCATCCTTGTTCTTCAGCGCAAGGCCCAGATTGTAGTGCGCCAGTGCCTGGTCCGGATCTTTGGCGATCAAGGCTCGAAACTGAGCGATGGCGCGGTCAAGGTCGCCTTTCAACATGTATGCGGAGCCGATGTTGATTGCAGCTGACGCGTTGCCGGGATCGGTTTCCAGCACGCGCTGAAATTCGGCGATGGCCTTGTCGGCTTCGCGCGTCTGGACCAGCATGCTGCCGTAATTGTTGCGGGCGTCGAGGTTCGCAGGATTCAACTGAGAAGCTTGCCGGTAGGCGTCCACGGCACTGGTGAGATCGTTGGCGTTTTGGTACGCCACGCCCAGCCTGTTCCAAACCTCGGCGTTTTGCGGCTCGAGAGCGGTGGCGGCCTTCAATTCTGTGGCGGCTTCCGCGTGCCGTCCCTCAGCCGAAAGTGCATCGCCCAGGTGGGAACGATACGCAAATGATTTCGGATCGAGCTCGACGGCTTTTTGCAGCTCGGGGATGCATTTGGAGTAGTCGGTTTCCAGGCAGTAGGAGACGCCGAGGTGATAATGCGCGAGCGCATAATCGCCGTTCAAAGCAATGGCTTTTTGGAACTGATCCCGCGCCTCGACTCCGCGTTTGAGCACCGCGAGCAGGAACCCGACCTCATCGTGCAATTCGGCGGACTTGGGCGCGAGATCGCTGGCCGTCCGAAACGCTTCGAGAGCTCCTGCCGCGTCGCCTTTGGCGATCAGGGCGCGCCCCTGGTCTATCGCGTGCTGCACTTTATCCGGGCTTTGCCCACCGGCGATGGCAGCAGTCAACCAAAGAACACAGCACGCCCACTTCATCCGAAACAGAGGTCCCACCGCTCAGTATAGCTGCCGGGGCCGAATTAGGAGTGGACCCGTTACCGGCTGAACGCCGTGGTCGACGTAAACGGGCCGTTGGGGTCAAAGCGAAGCCCTAGTCCCCCAATGGAACAAAAACTCACGCAGTCAAACTCGACAGTGCCGGTCAGGCCCGCCGTGCTGGGAAAACTCTGGTTTAGCAATACCGAGATGTGTCCGAAGGGTTTCAGAACAGCTACCTGACCGGTCGCGATCTGTGCGCCGGTCGAGTCGCGGAAAGTCGCATTCACTACGGCGGGGTTCAATTGATCGGTACTGGCAATCGCAACGCCAGTGAAAAATCCGTTCGAGTTGTCGAATGCGATGGTGAAGGCGTTGGAAACGCTGCCAATAGGCACCGCCGCCTCGTAATTCGCAATGGCGGCATGATTCACGAAGATGGCTTCGGCACCAAGATTCTGGCTCGAGTTTAGACGCGCCCACCCCTGGCGCAAGACCGGTCCGCCCGCCGTCTGGATTATAGCCGACCCATTTACAGCCAACACGCCGCTAACAGAGGGAACGAGGCCCGTCTGTCCGACAATGCCGAGGTTGAGCGGCGTTCCGTCATCCGCGTAGAAGTACATTGTGTAAGACGCCTGTGCGGTATCCAGATTCACAATGTTAAAGGTCGTAGTCCACTGAAAACCGTCCGCTATGTGAACCAAAGTGATGTTGCTTGACACATTGACGGCCCCCAGGGGCGCCGCCAGCAGCATAAGACTGAGCAAAATACGTTTCATGGGCCAAATACTACCGCGTTGGGGGCGCGAATACAACATCCCCACGTTATGATGAGGGGTAGCGGAGACCTGAAATTCGTCAATATCTCAATCAGAGCTTTCTCACCGCGTTCGGCGTCGGACTGGTGGTGATCGCCATCGCGGTGGCATGGATCCTCTACATGCAGCGCGGCTCTCACATTGAACCTACCGGCAAGATCCTTAAAGTGCGCACGCTACCGGCCGATGAGAACAGCTCCATAGCGGTGATCGACTTTCGTGTCGAGAATGCATCCAACTTCGGGATCATCGTGCGAGAGGTCACGGTGACGCTCGACGAGCCCAATGGGAAGACTGACGAAGGAGCCGCGGTCGCGGAGACGGACGCGCAGAGGCTCTTTCAGTACTACCCGATCTTAGGCCAAAAATATAACGACACCCTCAAAATCCGCGATCGGATCAAAGCGCACGAAACCATGGACCGGATGCTGGCGGTTCGATTTGAAATTCCGCAGGCACAGCTGGATGGGCGCAAAGATCTGAGGCTCCGCGTCGAGGACGTGGACGGCCCGTCCGGAGAGATTGTCGAAAAGAAATGAGATTGTCGGGCCTCGCGCCACGACTGACGCGGCGCGAGGTGGTTGCGGCTGCTCTGGCGTCGGCCGGAACCGCGTGCAGATCCATGGGTCGCGAGATTCTTGACCAGCCGGGGCCTCCTGCCGACGCACGTCTGCACTACGGTCCCGATCCTTTGCAATTCGGCGATCTGCGCTTGCCTCCGGGACCCGGCCCGCATCCGGTTGCGATCGTGATTCACGGCGGCTTCTGGCGCGCGAAATATAACCTCGATCACATTGGCCATCTCTGCGCGGGACTCACGCAAGCGGGAATTGCAACGTGGAGCCTGGAATACCGGCGCGTGGGAAATCCCGGCGGCGGGTGGCCGGGCACGTTTCTCGACACCGCCATGGGCGCCGACTTTGTGCGCGAGCTAGCGAAGAAATATCATCTGGACCTGGCGAAGGTGATCTCCGTCGGACACTCGGCCGGCGGGCATCTCGCCCTTTGGCTCGCAGCGCGGCACAAAATCCCGCATGGCGACGCATTGGCCGGCGCCAATCCGCTGGCCCTGCATGGAGCGGTGTCGCTTGCAGGAGTGGTGGATTTACGGCGCGGTTGGGAACTCAAGCTGGGAGATGGCGCAGTAGGCGAGTTAATGGGCGGGCCTCCGGAGAAATTGTCGGCGCGCTACCACACCGCCTCACCCATCGAGCTTGTGCCGCTGGGAATCAAGGCGCGCCTGCTGCATGGCACGGAAGACTCAGTTGTTCCAATCGAGATCAGCAACAACTATCAGAAGAGAGCCAGCCTGGCCGGAGACGATGCGTTTATGATCGTGCTCGGAGGGGCCGATCACTTTGCGGTCATCGACCCGCGCTCGGAGCATTGGGCGAGGGTCGAAGCGGCAGTGCGCGGATTGCTGGCTTGAGCAGAGCACCTTAATCCCAAACACACCGACGCCTGGATACAATTGGTGGTTGCTTCTGAGCTTCCGAAAGAGGTCAGTGATACTCATGAATTACAAGCTGCAGATCAGCGCCAAATGCATTCATCGAGCGGCGCTGCTGATCTGGTTGACACCTGTGGTCGCCTTCGGCGCTGAGCCGGTCTGCCAGGTCGCATCGCCCACAGCGGCGTTTTCCATTCCACATCATGTTAAGGCGCAGGAACTGAATACCGACCCCAAATCTGCGCTGTGGTCGCACACTGCTTCTGCGTGGATTACCAAGGACTGCACCCACGAAATCGACTACCCGAAACTCAAAACCGAAGTGCGTGCATTTTGGACTGACTCGGATCTCTATCTGCTGTTCATCTGCCCGTATACCGAGCTGAACCTTTGGCTGCCTGCGGACAACAGCAAAGACCGGCTCAAGCTTTGGGACCGCGACGTAGTGGAATTTTTTCTGGGAGACGACTGGAAAGACATCAAGCATTATCGCGAGTTCGAAATCGCGCCTACCGGTGACTGGGTGGACCTGGCGATTGACCTGAACAAAGAAAGCTACGACTCGAAATGGAATTCCGGCTACCAGCACCAGGGACGGATCGATGAAACCAACCACGTCTGGTATGCTGCCACGCGTGTCCCGCTGAAATCGGTGAGCGATCAACCGGTGCAAGAGGGCACCCGATGGCGCGCGAACCTATACCGCATCGACGGCCTTGGCGCCGATCCGCAGCGCCACTTCATGTGCTGGCAGCCCACCTGCGTGGTAAACCGCGACCCTAACCACGTGCCGGAGCATTTCGGAACCCTGATCTTCACCAAGTAAATCGCGTGGCTCTCTCGATTCGCATATTCATCCTCGCGTGCCTGGCAGTGATCTCTCTGTGCGGTCAAAGCGCCGAGTCCGGCAGCAAGCGCTTCGCGGCGCTGTGCTCGGGTTGTCACGGCGCGGGCGGAACGGGGGGCGAGCGCGGTCCGGCTTTGTTTGGCCGGGAAGAGTCGCGCGTGCACTCGGCGAAAGACCTGCGTGACATCATTCGAAACGGCATTCCATCGGCAGGCATGCCGGCGTTTCGGTTGTCCGATGGGGAGGTGGAAGATCTGGCGGCCTATGTCCACGGATTGCGCGCGCCCGCCCTCGAGAATCCAACGCCCGGCGACGTGGCCGCCGGTGAACGCTTCTTCTTCGGAAAAGGAAATTGCGGAGCGTGCCATACAGTCAGCGGCCGCGGCGGCTGGATTGGCCCGGATCTTTCTGCGCTGGGCAAACGGCGCAGCCTTTCGGAGATTGAAAGTGCCCTCAAAGATCCCAGCCGTCGCATCACGCCGGGATACCGGGTAGCCACGGTGCACCTCAATGACGGCTCACCGCTTCGCGGCCTGGTAAAGAACGAGAACACATTCGATTTGCAACTCCAGGGGCTCGATGGACGACTCCGCCTGCTGGCGAGGAATGAAATCTCGACGGTGGATCGCGAGAAGAACTCGCTCATGCCCCCCGTGGGAGCGAGCGAAGCCGAGATGCGCGACTTGGTCGCCTATCTCAGCCGTCTGGCGGGCGGAGCGTCTGCCAACTCGACTGCCGGGACGCCGCCGCTTCCCGGTGCCGTTTCCTTCGATCAAATCGTCTCTCCGAAGAAGGGTGATTGGCCCACCTACCATGGCATGCTGACCGGCAATCGCCACAGCGCGATCGATCAGATCAACAGCTCGAACGTGGCCTCATTAGCCGCGCGCTGGAGCCTAACGGTTGGCCGCTCCAGCAAGCTGGAGACGACGCCGGTGGTGGTGGATGGAGTGATGTATGTAACGGCGGTGAATGAAGCGTATGCGCTCGACGCGCGGAACGGGCGTGAGATCTGGCATTTCGACCGGCCGCGCAGCACCGGCCTGTCCGGCGACGCCGCAGGCGGAATCAATCGCGGTGTAGCGATCTTGGGCGATCGCGTCTTCATGGTTACCGACAACGCTCATTTGCTCGCGCTGCACCGGCTCACCGGCAACCTGCTGTGGGAAGTGGAGATGGCCGACTCGCACGTGAATTACGGCGCAACATCCGCGCCGCTGGTGGTGAATGACCTCGTCATTTCCGGCACCTCAGGCGGAGATGAAGGCATTCGCGGTTTCGTTGCGGCTTACAAAGCTTCCACCGGCGAGCGCGTCTGGCGTTTCTGGACCGTTCCCGCACCAGGTGAGCCATTGTCGGAAACCTGGGCGGGCAAAGCGCTGGTGCATGGCTGCACCGCGGCGTGGCTTACCGGGACATACGACGCCGAGACCCGCCAGCTTTTCTGGGCCACGGGCAACCCATGCCCGGACTACAACGGCGACGAACGCGGGGGCGATAATCTCTATTCCGATTCGGTGGTGGCACTGGACCCGGCAACCGGAAAATTGCGCTGGTATTTTCAATACACGCCGCATGATGTTCACGACTGGGATTCCGCACAGACCGCCATGCTGGTGGACGCCCCGTTCCAGGGCCAGCCGCGCAAACTTCTGCTGCACGCCAACCGCAACGGTTTCTTTTATGTTCTGGACCGGACCAACGGGAAGTTTTTGCGGGCGACTCCGTTTGTCGAGAAGTTAAATTGGGCGAAAAGTATCGGCAGTGATGGACGTCCCACAGTCAACCACGATGCGGATCCAACTCCGCAGGGCGCCAAGGCCTGCCCCGCGGTGGATGGCGCGACGAACTGGTTTTCCAATGCCTACAATCCGGCAACCGGGCTGTTCTACCTGATGGCGCTCGAGAAGTGCAACATCTACACGAAATCCGATGCCGTGTGGACCGCGGGCGAATCGTACTACGGCGGCGAGGTACGCGATGTTCCCGGCGAACAGGGTCAGAAGTTCCTGCGCGCCATCAACCTTGAAACAGGCAAGATCGCCTGGGAAATCCCGCAAACCGGGAACGCACAATCCTGGGGCGGCGTCCTGTCGACCGCGGGTGGAGTGGTTTTCTTTTGCGAAGACAGTGGCGCTTTTGCGGCCGCGGACGCCCCTACAGGGAAATTGCTGTGGCATTTTCAAACCAGCGATTTGTGGAAAGCATCCCCGATGACCTACATGGCGGGTGGCAAGCAATACGTGGCGGTGGCGGCAGGGAGCCGTATTCTGGCGTTCTCGTTACCGTAACCATAGCGATACTACTCTTTTCGCGAGAACCGCTCCTTGCAGTCGCGGCTCGGTAAGCAGTTGTAACCTTGTCTAACTTGACAAAACCCGCGCACACGGCCAACCATGAATTTAACGAGCCGTTCGCGGCCAGTTGTCATCCAATACCGCTGGAACGCCATGTTTCGGGCTATTCGAGAGCAAATCGACACCATCTTCCGGGAAGACCCGGCGGCTAAGAGCACGGTCGAAATCGTCCTGTGTTATCCGGGCTTCCATGCCATTTTGTTCCACCGGCTGGCGCACAAACTGTACGGCGCGGGCATTCCGCTGGTTCCCCGCATGATCTCGCAAATGTCGCGTTTCCTCACCGGCGTCGAAATTCACCCCGGCGCCAGGATTGGCAGGCGGTTCTTCATCGATCACGGCTCCGGCGTGGTAATTGGTGAAACCGCGGAGATTGGCGACGACTGCCTCATTTATCAGGGCGTGACGTTGGGCGGAACGGGAAATGAAAAGGGTAAACGGCATCCGACGCTCGGCGATCGTGTAGTGGTGGGGACGGGCGCGAAAGTGCTGGGCAGCATACGCGTTGGGGATGACGTAAAGATCGGCGCGGGTTCGGTGGTTGTGCATCCGGTTCCCGATGGCTCGACGGTGGTTGGCATTCCGGGTAAGGTGGTGCGCACGCGGCGTGAAGCTGCGGGTCTGCTGGAGCATGGCAATTTACCCGATCCGGAAGGCCAGGCCATCGAGGAACTGAAGCAGCGCGTCGCCGATCTGGAGGCACACCTTCGGCTTTTGGCCGAGCGACTTGAACTCGAAACTACACGCAAGCCGTGACCGTCCGTTTCTTGTGGCTGCTCGCCGCTGCTGTCGTGATGCGGGCTGAGAGCTTTACTTACTGGATTCAACCTTGCTCCGCGGAGGTTTCCCACGAGACGGCTTGCGCCTCAGGAGATCCCGAGCTCGCCGAGTGGGCCCTCGACGCCTGGCATCGGGCGGCTCGACAGGAGCTCGCGTTTGCAGCGGCCACCGAGGATCATGCGCGAATTCGCATCTACTGGGCTTCCGGCCGCATGCGGCTGTATGGTGAAGCGCGCCCCGTTGAGGTGGACGGCAAACGCGGTGCGGCAATCTACGTGAACCCGGACGTTACGCAACTGGGGGAAGAGATTGATCTGGCCGCGGAACGAGATCCGCTGCTGCGCGAAGCCATTGTCTATCTCACCTGCCTCCACGAAAGTGGGCACGCGCTTGGTTTGTCGCATACTGCAAAGTTTGAGGACATCATGTACAGCTTCGGGTTCGGCGGCGACATCGTCGAATATTTCGAGCGGTATCGCCGCAGAATTGGAGCGCGGCAGGACATCCGCGGGGAGTCAGCCATCTCGGCTTATGATCGCCAGCGCTTGCTAGGGCTATTTAGGAAACACCCGTGACGCTGCGTTACGATGAAATTTGTCCCAACCACTACCCCGCCTGCGGACCAATTTGGACTTCATGCCGTCTCCGTTGCGAGACCGGCCCGGCCTGCTGATTCGCGACCCTTTCCGGTACTCGGATCTCACGCTGATAATCCCGCCCGTGCTGATCGAATGCCTCCAGTGTTTCGATGGCGAGCGCAGCGAACTAGATATCAAGGAAATTCTGGTCCGGGTGACGGGCGAACTGGAGACCGGCGATGTGGCTGCGCATTTGATCGAGACCTTGAGTAATGGCGGTTTTCTCGAGAACGAAGCTTTTGAGCGCATCAAAAAGGAACGCCACCGGGATTTTGCGGCCCGGACGCAGCGCGAAGCCATCCACGCGGGGAACGCGTATCCGAGCGAGATTTCGCCGCTGCGTGCGACGCTGGATCGCTATATGGCAGGACAAAATCTAGCGGAGTCGGACGGCCTGCTGGGCATCGCCGCGCCACACGTGAGTCCCGAAGGTGGCTGGCAATCTTACCGCGCCGCGTATCGGATGATGGCGCCGCAATATAAGGACAGGACATTTGTCGTGCTGGGTACCTCTCATTACGGCGAGCCGGAACGCTTCGGTTTGACTCGCAAAACGTTCGTGACGCCGCTGGGGGAGAGCCGAGTTGATGTGCCGCTCGTCGACCGCCTGGAGCAGAAAGCGGCGCCCGCGATTCTCATGGAGGACTACTGCCACGCTGTGGAACACTCCATCGAGTTTCAAGTGCTTTTTTTGCAGCACCTCTACGGACCGGACATTCAAATTCTTCCCATTCTCTGCGGGCCATACGCGCACAGCGTCTATCTGGGCGGCCGGCCCGAACAGGATGAGAAGGTATCGCGATTCTTAGACGCGCTAGGCGAAATGGCGGCGCGAGAGGCCGGCCGCTTGTTCTGGGTGCTGGGCATCGACATGGCACACATGGGCCGGCGCTACGGCGATTCATTCAACGCGCGCGCCGATGAAGGCCCTATGATGGAGATCACCGCGCGCGACCGCAGCCGCCTCAATTGCGTGGCCACAGGCGACGCCGACGGCTTCTGGAGCCTGGTGCAGGAGAAACGCGACGATCTGAAGTGGTGCGGGTCATCGGTGCTCTACACTTTTCTGAAAGCCTTGCCGCAGGCGCGCGGGAATCTGCTGCGTTACGAGCAGTGGAATATCGATGAGCAGAGCGTGGTGAGCTTCGGCGGAATCGCGTTTGCGAACGCGGCTCCCTAACGTCGTTATTCCTCGCGTAACGTTTCGGCAGGATTGAGTGCTGCAATCCGGAGCGCCGGGATGAGGCTTGCCACTGCCGCCACGGCAAGTAAGCCGACAGCTACTGTCCCATACGTGACGGGATCGAGCGCACCCACGCCGAAGATCAGGTGCTCTAGGACCTGCGATGACAGCGCTGCAAGCGCGCACCCTACAGCCACGCCCATCAACGCCAGCAAGATTCCTGGAGCTACCGCATCGCGAATGGCCTGTGCTGCTGTCGAGCCCAGCGCGATGCGGATTCCCATTTCACGCCGCCGCTCAGCCACTGACTGCGCCATAAGTCCGTAGATCCCGACCACAGCAAGTAACAGTGCCAGCGCCGAAAGTGTAGCCAGCAGCGTGGCCTCGAATCGCTGCGATTTGAGGGACTCCGCACGTAGGTCTTCGATGGTGTGAAAAGCTGCGATCGGCAAGAGCGGGTCGATTTTGGCAGCAATGTTCTGAACGCCACTGATGATGCTCCGCGGCGGCCCCGATGCGCGGACAATCCAGCTCGGAGAAAACCAGGTGTGGATGAGGCTCAGAAGCTCACTGGAGGTCTGCGATGCCAGAATATAGGCAGTAGGCGTCGGTTGCAGAGGAGCAGTCTGACCCCACCCTGGCGACTGCTGGACATCACCGGCCACGCCCACAATCTCCCGGCCCTTCCCATCCAGCTTGAGATGGCTGCCGACTGCCTCTTGTTTGGAAAGATACTTCTTCGCGAATGCCTGGTTGACGATTACGACGGGCGTCGATGCGGCGCCATCGGTGTCGCGAAAATCACGGCCCTGCTCGAGCGGAATACGAAGCGTCCTAAAGTAATCCGGCGTGATGTAACAAAGGTCGGTAATGATGTCCTGATCGCTTGCTTGCGGTCCATCCATCCGCTGGAAGCCAGTATTCAGGTGCCTCTCGTACGGAAGCCTGAGGCCGACGGCAGCGGATTCGACGCCCGGTAGTTCCCGGATGCGCGCGAGCCCCGAGTCATAAAGACGGTTCATGCTCTGGCTGGTTGTGTAGCGCGCGTCCTGAAGTGAGAAGCTGGCCATGATCACGTTGGCGGGGTCAAAACCGGGTCGCAGCCGGTAGAGGTGTGTGAGGGTGCGGATGAGAAGGCCGGCGCCGATCAGCAACATTACCGCCAAGGCGATTTCACCACTCACCAGCACTTTGCGCGTCCATCGCTTTCGCGCGCCCGCAATACCTCTGGCGCCGCCTTCCGTGAGTGACGCGCGAATGTCGACACCACTTGCCTCGAATGCAGGGAAGACACCCGCAAGAACGGCAGTCACCAACGCGAGTGCGGCCGTCATGGCGAGCACGCGTCCGTCCAGGCGGATCGCGGCAACCGACGGGATTTGGCCTTGCACCAGACGGCTGAGCTCTGCGATACCCGCGTAACCCACCACCAGGCCGGCCATGCCGCCGGCCACCGCCAAAACCAGGCTCTCGACGAGCAACTGCCAGACGATGGCGACGCGCTTGCCGCCCAGAGCCAACCGCGTAGCCATTTCTCGGGTGCGTGACGCCGCCCGCGCCAGCAGCAGACTCGCGATGTTCGCGCACCCAATCAGAAGAACCAGGCCCACAGCAGCCCAGACAATGAACAGCGGTTTTCTTAAATCCTGAGTCTGGCCCTGCTGCAGGGGCAACAGGCGGAATCGCAATGACACGTCCTTGCCCAGCTTCATCTGCTCAACCAGCGGCGCTCCGATGGCTTCAATCTGGGCGCCTGCCTGCGCCCACGTGACGCCCGGCTTCAATCGGCCGATGACTGCGTAGTTGGTTCCGCCGCCTTCGCCCGTTGTGGAAGGCCGGAGCGGAACCCATAGATCAGCCGCTGCGTTCGACCGAAAGTTCTCCGGCATGACGCTGATGACCGTAAACGGCTCGCCCCGCAGCATTACCGATCTGCCGATCGCGGAGGGATCGGCGTTGAAGATCCGCTTCCACAGGTGGTAGCTGAGCACGGTGAGGGCTGGCCCGCCTGGCCGGTCCTCCTCCCGCGTAAACTCGCGGCCGGCGAGTGGCGCGACGCCCAATACCCGGAAGAAGCCCGCGCCCACCGCTCCTGCTGGACGTACTGCACATTACCAGAAGCAGCCAGATTGACGCCCTCGGCGCTGCCGTGGACTGCGGAATCTAGAAAGCTGGCGTGATCGCGGACCAGTTCCCACGTCCTGCCGTCCTGGCTCGTCTGGTCCCCCTCCACTCCAGGGGTGCGGATGTGCCGGGCAATCTGCACGAGACGTTCCGGCTCGGGGTAAGGCAGCGGACGCAGCAGAGTCGCATCTACAACGCTGAAGATTGCGGTATTGGCTCCGATGCACAGCGCCAGCGTAAGGATAATAATCCCACTTACCAGGGGCGTTCTACGAAGAAGCCGCAGAGCGTATCGAATGTCCAGCCGAAGATTCATGGGCACACCTCGAACGTCTTAGCCATACGTAACACCAGCAGCGATGGTTCCGCAATTGCCCCGAAAACGCACATACCCCAATAGCTCAGGCTCCGGTTGTCGTGGATGCTATACTCATTCCAAAATCAACGGTGGGAGCGCGAATTTCACAACTGCGAACCAAGCACAGGTCCGCTAACACTCAAAAGCTGCTACTGCAAGCCGCGCGCAGCCGACAGTGGCACTGGATGCGAGGCTTCCTCGCATTGCTGATCGCGGTCTGGCCGCTCCTCCATCCGCACGCCCACTCTGCGTCGCCACAGCTCGCTTACGTGGGGCCCGGCGCTGGTTTTGTTTTCGTCGGCTCCTTCCTCAGCATTCTTTTTGGCTTCTTGGCGGCGTTTTTTTCATTTCTGATCTGGCCATTCCGCATGGCTTGGCGATTTATTACCCGCCGGCACAGTCTGCGCGGGGCCCAGGTTCGAAAAATAATTTTCCTGGGCATGGATGGCCTCGATCCCAAGATGGTGGAGAAGTTCATGGAAGAGGGCAAATTGCCGAACTTCTCCCGCTTGCGAACCGAAGGCTCATACCGAAGGTTGCGCACTACCTTCCCGGCGCTGTCGCCGGTCGCGTGGTCCACCTTCGCCACCGGCGTCAATCCGGCGAAGCACAATATGTTCGATTTCTTGAACCGCAATCTGGTCTCTTATCTGCCGGAACTGGCATCGTCGAAGGTCTACCCTCCCAAGCGGGTCTGGAAAATCGGACGCTATCGCATTCCGCTCAGCCGCCCGATGATCGAAATGCGGCGCAAGAGCCAGCCCTTTTGGAAAATTCTCGGGCAGCATTTCATTCCATCCACCATCATTCGCGTGCCGCTGACGTTCCCGCCGGAAAAATTCAACGGCCGCCTCCTCTCGGCGATGTGTACGCCGGACCTGCTGGGCTCCCAGGGAACGTTCGAGGTTTTCACTACTCGGGCGGGAGAGGCCACGTACGAGTCAGGCACCCGCACGCTGCTGCGCCAGGCCGGGGCTGATTTTCACGGTGAATTGGAAGGCCCCCCGAATCATCTCATCGAAGGCGGTCCATCTCTCCGGATCACCTTTCGGCTCACACATCGCGACTCCCAGGGGACGACATTGGAAATGGATGGCGCCCGCTACCCGCTGAAAGTTGGCGTTTATTCCGATTGGGTTCCAGTGAAGTTCCACGCTGCCTTAGGCGTGAGCATACGGGGAATCTGCCGGTTCCTGCTCACCGAAGTCCAGCCGGAAGTATCTCTTTACGTGACTCCCATCAACATCGATCCGGAGCAGCCCGCTCTGCCGATTTCATATCCGCCGTTGTATTCCACTTATCTGGCGAAGCTTCTGGGACCGTACGGGACGCTGGGACTTGCCGAGGACACCTGGGCACTGAACGATCGTGTCATTGATGAAGACGCATTCCTCAAACAGGCGTATGATCTCTGCACAGAACGTGAAGGCATGTTCTTCAGCGCTCTGGAACGAATGGACTGGGGCGTCCTCGCATGCGTCTTCGACACCAGTGACCGCGTTCAGCACATGTTCTATCGCTTCCTGGAATCTGAAGGCTCCCCCCCGGACGCAAAATACGCGCGCGTTATCGAAGATCTGTACTGCCGCATGGATCAGCTCCTTGGAAAGACGCTGGCTTTCATCGACGCGCGGACGGCTCTGTTTGTTCTCTCAGACCATGGTTTCGCTTCCTTTAAGCGTGGGGTGAACCTGAATACGTGGCTCCGCCAAAACGGATACCTGGCTGTTAAAGAAGGAGTGGCTCCGAGTGCCATCGGTCTGCAGGATATCGATTGGAGCCGGACCCGGGCCTATGCGTTCGGATTAGCCGGCATCTACTTCAACATGAAGGGACGCGAGTCGCATGGCATCGTCGTCCCCGGCGAAGAGGCCGAGCAGCTCAAGAGAGATATCAGCCGCGGACTCTCCGGGTTGCATGATCCTGGCAAAGGCCAGACGGCTATCAATCAGGTTCTGGCCAGCAGCGACGTCTACCGCGGCCCGTACCTGGAAGCCGCACCCGATCTGCTTGTCGGCTATAACAACGGCTACAGAATCTCCTGGGCCGCTACGCTGGGCAAAACAGGGCCGGAAGTCTTCGAGGACAATGCGAAGGCGTGGAGCGGAGACCATTGCATCGATCCGCGCCTGGTACCTGGCATTCTGTTTTCCAACCGTACCATGGCCGCGAACGATCCAGGGTTGGAAGACCTGGCGCCTACCAGTTTGTCGCTTTTCGGCGTCACGCCTCCTCAATATATGGAAGGCCGGTCCATCTTCCAGCGTGTGGCTGAAGAGGTATGAGCCGCGTTCGGATTTTCAGCGGCCTGATTGCTGTGATTGCCGGATTACTCACGGCGTGCGGGCGGGCTCCAGCCGCGAAGTCCGCAAAAAAAGTGATCGTCCTCGGCGTGGATGGAATGGATCCCGATTTTCTGGAAGCGCACTGGGATGCGCTCCCCAATCTTGACCGGTTGCGCCACATGGGAGGCTTCCGACGACTGGGAACCAGCATCCCGCCCCAAAGCCCCGTCGCATGGTCGAATGTCATCACCGGAATGGACCCGGGCGGGCATGGCATATTCGACTTCGTGGAGCGCGACCCTGCCACCTTGGCTCCCTACTCTTCCATGGCACAGGCCGAGGAGGCTAAACATCGGCTGACTATCGGCAAATTCTCATTCCCCCTATCCTCCGGAACTGTACGCCTGTTCCGCAAGGGAGTGCCTTTCTGGGAAGACCTCGGCGCACACGGAATTCCAGCCGCGGTCATTCGCATGCCCACAAATTTTCCTCCCGTCGGCCGCAAGAGCATGACGTTGGCCGGCATGGGCACACCCGACCTGCAAGGCGGAAGTTTCTTCTCCTATTACACCGACGACCCGGAGGAAATGCGCGACAGCGTACCGGGAGGACGCATCTTTCGCATCGACTGCGCCAATCATTGGGCCGATATTTCCATCCCCGGTCCCGTGAACACATTCCGCACCGACCGGCCCACCTCGCATGCCACCGTTCGCATGGATGTGGATTCCGCCCAGGGTCTGGCACGCTTCGATTTCGGCGACCGCCAACTGATTCTGAAACCGGGTGAATGGTCCGGCTGGGAGAGAATACAATTTCCACTGCTGCCTGGCATCAAGGACGAAAAAGGGATCGTCCGGTTATTCCTTCGCAGTGTCCAGCCGCACGTCGAACTGTATGTCAGCCCGGTAAACATCGATCCTACGGCGCCTGAATTTCCAATCTCGACGCCATCCTCTTACAGCGGCGAATTAGCCGGCGCGCTAGGGTTGTTCTACACGCAGGGGATTGCCGAGGACACCTCCGCTTTGCGTGCCGAAGTTCTCACCCACCAACAGTTTCTCGAACAGAGCCAGAAAGTGCTTTCCGACAGCCTCCGCATGTTCCGCTATCAGCTTGACCATTTCCGGCAAGGCCTGCTGTTTTACTACTTCTCCAGCATCGATCAAAACTCCCACATGCTTTGGGGGAAATTCGAAAGCGAGCTGCTGAATTTTTACCGGCAGTTGGACGGGGCCGTGGGCGAAACCATCGACAAATCTCCGCCGGATACGATCATCATCGTAATGTCCGATCATGGTTTCGCGCCCTTCGATCGCGCGGTTCATTTGAATACCTGGCTCATGCGAGAGGGATTCTTGGCACTGGATGATCCCACCAATATGGGAGATGAAGAACTGTTTCCCCACGTGGATTGGTCGAAGACCCAAGCCTACTCGCTTGGCTTGAACGGGCTCTATCTCAATCTCAAGGGCCGGGAGGCGAACGGTATCGTTTCAGCAGGCGAAGAAGCTGCGGGCGTACTCAGGCGACTCACTGAACGTTTACTGGCCTTTCGTGATCCGCAGTCGGGTGACCCCGTCGTCAAGCAAGTCTACCAGTCACGCCTCGTTTATCAGGATAAGTACCTGGAGAATGCTCCGGACTTGATCGTGGGCTATGCGCGGCGTTATCGTTCCTCTTGGCAGACCAGTTTGGGCGCGGTGCCAAAAGAAATCATCGAGGATAATACGCAAGCGTGGATAGGAGACCATTGCATGGCCGCCGAAGTCGTACCCGGAGTATTTCTGAGCAATCGCAGCATCCGGCGTAATTCTCCCGGTCTGGTAGACGTAACGGCGACGATCTTCAACCAGTTTGGGGTCACCCCCTCAGAAAAGATCAAGGGCCAGCCGATTATTTGAAATTCGATCTATGTCGCGACCTACACTCAAGCTCAGGCAGCCCCTGTGGGACCGCATCGTCCGGTGTGCCGAGGCTGCCGGTTACTCTTCTCCTCAGGAATTCATCGAGCACGTTCTGGAAAAGGAGCTCGCAAAAATCGAGGTGACGGATTCGGACCAGGAGGTTCTCAAGAAGCTGAAAGGGCTCGGATATATCGAGTAGATCGCTGATCTGGTGGCTTACCTGGCTGCGCTCGATCGTGTATTCTCCCGCCTGCTGGATCTCTACGCTTCCACAGTCGGCGCACTGAGCCCAATGCTGAGCCTGGCACTGCTGGCGTCCGCTGCCGGCATTGCCATGCTTTGGATCATCGGCAAGATCTCGAACCAAAATGCGGTTCGGCTCACGCGGCGGCAGATCCAGGCGACGCTGCTTGAATTCCGGATCTTCTGGGATGAGCCTCGCGTAGTGTGGCGATCGCAAATTCGCCTGTTGCGTCTCAACCTGAGGTACCTCAGCCTTATGTTGCCGGCAGTCCTGATCGGTGTGATTCCCGTCGCCCTGCTCATGATTCGGATGGAGGCTCTATATGGCCGCGATCCGCTACCTATTGCCCAGCCTGCCATCGTGACCGTGCAATTCGCTGGACCCATCAACGAACAAGAGTCTCCGCCACGGTTGGAAGCGCCTGCGCTGGTTTCGGTTGAGACGCCGGCCCTCCGCGTCTTCCGCGACAATCAGGTGTGCTGGCGGATTCGCCCCTTGGGCGCTGTTTCCGGCCCTCTCAAACTATTCATTAACGGCGAGAGGATCGAAAAGCACGTTGTGGCGGGTGGCCCATGGTCTTATTTGTCCGATCGCCGGTCCAGCCGCCTCAGCGATCTTTTCTGGCATCCCGGCGAACTTCCATTACAGAGAGGCAACGTGGCTTGGGTGGAAATCCATTATCCAACGGCCATGTGGGGACCCGGCAACTTTCAGTTCAATTGGATCTGGTGGTTCTTTGCATTCTCCATGCTAGCGGGCCTTCTAGTAAAGAGGCGGCTGGGCGTACATCTTTAAACCAACCCCGCGCAACCGGTAGCGCAGGGCTGCAGCGTCTTTTTGCAGAAGACCTGCGGCTTTTTCTTTCCAGGCCCGAAAAACCGCAGCTGCCCGCCAAAATCAGGCGAACCCCAGCGCTTCGAATTCCCGGCGCCGAGGCGCCAGGCGTTGTGTATCTTTTGTCTCCCTCATACAGATCGGGATGGTGCGCTTATAGTACGATACCAATAGGGAGCGCTTCTGAGCAGAGCAGAACAAAACCATTCCGAACTTCCACTGTGGCTGGCGGCCGTCCGCGCGGCCGAATCCAAAAAGGCAACTGACCTCAGAGTGCTGGACCTGACCGGCATCACTTCCTTCACCGATTACTTCGTGTTGTGCACGGGCGCCAATCAACGCCAGATCCAGGCCATCAGCGATGAGATCGGGCAGGAACTCAAACAGCAGGGCGAGTTCCCCATCAGCGTGGAAGGTTACAAGCATGGCGAATGGGTGCTGGTGGATTATGGCGATTTCGTGGTGCACATCTTCTCACCCCGCGCCCGCACCTATTACGATCTGGAACGCCTCTGGCGCAACGCCAAGAGCATCGCCATTCCCGCTGCGTGAAGTTGTTCCTTTACTACATTGGCAAGCCGAGAGACCCGGCCGCTAACCGAATCGCGGCGGATTTTGTAAAGCGCGTCGACGCATTACACCTCCTGCGACATGCGCGAAATCCGGCCAGACCGCTTCGATCTCTGGTCCCGCCACCCTTCCGCGCGCAAGATTTTTCTCGACCCCGGCGGGCGCGAGATGGACTCGCGCGAGTTCACCGCGCTCCTGGCGAAAGCCGAAATGGAGGGCCGCGACCTGGTATTTCTGGTGGGCGGAGCCGATGGCCTGCCGGCCGGCTGGCGCGAGCGCGCCGATCTGCTGTTGTCCCTCTCGCGCATGACGTTTCCCCACGAACTGGCTCGCGCCATGCTGGCCGAGCAGATCTACCGCGCGTTTACAACCTTGCGGGGCCATCCGTACCCGCGCTAAGGTAGGTGGGTTCATGTCCTGGTTCAAGCGGGAAACCGGCGCCGCGAAAAGAAGCCGCAAGCCGGAAGAGGGCGAGCGCGACGCGTGAAACCGAAGGCCTGTGGCAGAAGTGCGAGGGCTGCAAGCAGATCATCTGGAAGAAGGATCTCGAGGCCAATCAGAACGTCTGCCCCAAGTGCGGCGCGCATTTCCGCATCGACGCCGTCGCGCGGCTCGAAGCTTCTGCTCGACGGCGAGTACACAGCAATTCGACACCGACCTCGCTTCCTCCGACCCGCTGGATTTCGTGGATCAGCGCCCTACCGCGAGCGTCTGCAGGCTGCCCAGGAAGCCACCTCGCTCGCGGACGCGCTGATCTCGGCTGCCGGAACCCTGGACGGGCGCAAGGTCCAGATCTGCGCCATGGAGCCGAAGTTCATCGGCGGCAGCATGGGCTGCGTGGTGGGCGAAAAGATCACGCGCGCCATCGAGCGCTCGATGAGCCGGAACGACACCGCTGGTCATCGTCTCGGCTTCGGGCGGCGCGCGCATGCAGGAGGGCGCCATCAGCCTGATGCAGATGGCCAAAATTTCGGCCGCGCTCATGCGCCTGGATGAAGCGCGCGTTCCCTATATCAGCGTGCTCACCGATCCCACCACCGGCGGCGTCACCGCCAGTCTCGCCATGCTGGGCGATCTGAATATCGCCGAACCCGGCGCGCTGATCGGATTCGCCGGCCCGCGCGTCATCGAGCAGACCATCCGCCAGAAGCTGCCCGAAGGATTTCAGCGCAGCGAGTTCCTGCTGAAGCACGGCATGCTGGACGCCGTGGTGCCGCGCCTCGATCTGAAGACCTACATCGCCAAGGCCCTGAAGTTCTTTTGCGGCCCGGTGCAGTAATGAACTATCCGGATTCGGTCCAGTTCCTCTACTCGCTGGGCAACGAAGTCAAGACCGCGAAGTTCGGCCTGGAGCGCATCACCACGCTGCTGGACGCGCTCGGAAATCCCGCAGCGGCTGCCGCATCGTGCATGTGGCCGGCACCAACGGCAAAGGGTTCCACCTGCGCCATGATCGAATCGGGCCTGCGCGCCGCCGGATTGCGCACCGGCCTGTTCACTTCGCCGCACCTGGCCGAGCCTACCGAGCGCATTCGCATCGATGGCTGCCCGGTCAGCTGCCGGTGCAGTTCAGCGCGCGCCTTCGACCGCGTGCACGCTGTGCGCCGAAGCAGCTTCTGGACCGGGGCGCGATCGACTTTCACCCCACCTATTTCGAAACCGTCACCGCCATGGCGTTTCTGCTTGTTTCACGAACAGCGAGACCGAAACGGTGGTGCTGGAAGTCGGGCTGGGCGGCCGGCTGGACGCGACCAATGTGGTCACCCCGAGCTGTGCGTCATCACGCCAGTGGATTTCGATCACGAAGCTTTTCTGGGCAAGAGCCTGGAAGCCATCGCGGGCGAGAAGGCGGGCATTCTGAAGCCGGGCGTGCCGGCGGTATTCGCGGGGCAGCGGCCTGAGGCGCAGGCGTACGCTCGACGCGCGCGCAGCCGAATTGGGCATCGAAGTGGTCCATGCGCAAGAGAAGTGGAGAGCGGAGAGTGTACGCTTGACCGCTCCGCGGCAGCCGAGTTTCACCGCGCAGAAGCGGAAATGATCGCGCCATTGCGAATCGCACTGCCCTCTGGCTGGCCGCCATCAGGTGGAGAATGCCATCGTCGCAATCGCAGCCCTCGATAGACTAGGCGTTTCGGCGCCCGCCATTGAGCGAGGCATCGCGGGCACGCGCTGGCCGGGCCGGCTCGATCATGTCTCCGAGTCTCCGGAAATCATCCTCGATGGCGCGCACAACCCGGCTGGAGCGCGGGCGCTCGCCGGCTATATCCGGCAATTTTATTCGGGGCGGCATATCGTCATGATCTATGGAGCCATGCGCGACAAGGCGATTGCAGAAATGACCGGCATCCTGTTCCCTCTGGTCAACGAGGTAATCGCCACCGCGCCCCATCAATCCCGCGCCGTCGATCCGGAAACCATCCGTGCGCTGGCCGACCACTCCAGTGTGCAAACGGCGCCGGATCTCGCGACGGCGCTCCGCGGCGCACGATCCGGTCCATCTGATCGCGTGATCTTTATCACTGGATCCCTCTTCCTGGTGGGTGAGGCTCTGGCCCTGCTGAACGGGTAGAATACTTTCGACGGCAATGTCACTCGGCCACCTCCGGTCTCTCGTGTTCACCGACCCCTTGATCGTGCTGCTGACGATCGGCTTTGGTACTCTGTCGTACCTTTTTACACTCTTCGATCCGTACCGGACGCCTGCCCGAAAAGCTGGCACGCATGTGGGGTCGCGCCCTGTTGCGCGCCGGCGGCGTGCAACTCCGCATCGAGGGTCTCGAGAAAATCGATCCTAAGCAGAAATACGTGTTCGTCGCCAACCATAGCAGCTACATGGATATACCCACGGTCCTGGCTTCCCTTCCGGTAGAGATTCGGTTCTACGCTAAACAGGGCCTGTTTCTCGTTCCATTTCTCGGAACGCATCTGAAGCGCGCCGGCCACCTGCCAGTTGTCGCGAGGCGATGCCCGGGCATCGGTGAAAAGCATGGCGCTTGGCGCGCGCTTGATTCAAGAGCGGAACGTGTCCATGCTCTTGTTTCCCGAGGGCGGCCGCTCGCGGCCGGCCCGATGCGCGAGTTCAAAGAAGGCGCCGCATACATCGCGATCAAAGCCGGAGTTCCCGCCGTGCCATTGGGAATCGCAGGCACCCGCGACGTGCTGCCCATGGGCTCGAATTACGTGCGCGGCGGCCCGGTCGTCTTGAAGATCGGCGACCCCATCCCCACTACCGGCATGAAACTTCACGACCGGTCGCAACTGATCGCGCGGCTCGAGCGCGAGGTTGCGGAATTGTCCGGCCAGCCGGTCGAGGCGCCGCGGCCAGTCTGAATTCTGCTGAAAAATGGGGACGGGCTTCGCCGTCCCAAGCCGCCTAGCAACGGAATCAACGTCATCCGGCCCGTCGGCGCGTGGACGGCGCTGCCTGTCCCCGTTTGTCAATAAACTCCCCGGGGGCCGTAAAGTGATGGCTCACGATAAGACGATCAACCTGTAAGTCGTGAAGTAATCCGGCAGACGCTATATCATGGCACCATGTTAGGTCCCTTCATCTCCAGAAGAACCTTCGTGGCGATGGCTCCGGCTGGCGCAGCCGCACTCGGAGCGCAGAGCCGCAATGAGCCCGTTGAAGACCGGGTTGACGCGCTGCTGAAACAGATGACGGCCGAGGAAAAAGTCGGCCAGATGACGCAAGTTACCATTGAGCTCGTCTCGCGCAATAGCGAACCCCACCAGTTGGATCCTTCCAAACTTCAAATCGCGGTTGACCACTACAAAGTCGGATCCATTCTCAACGTGATGGGCCACGCTTACACGGTGGATCACTGGCACGAAATCATCAATCAGATTCAGGATGCCGCCGCGAAAACGCGCTTGAAGATTCCCGTGCTCTACGGCCTCGATTCGATTCACGGCGCGAACTACGTCATGGGCTCCACATTGTTTCCGCAGGCGTTCGCGCTGGCCGCCACCTGGAACTCCGAACTAGCTGAGCGCGCCGGCGAAATCTCGGCCTTCCAAACACGCGCCGCCGGCGTTCCGTGGAATTTCTATCCTGTTCTTGACATCGGCCGTCAGCCCTTGTGGCCGCGGTTCTGGGAAACCTACGGCGAGGATGTGCTGCTGGCCAGGGAGATGGGAAAGGCGTACATACGCGGCCTGCAGGGCTCGGACGTCGGCGCAAAGGAAAAAGTCGCCGCGTGCCTCAAGCATTATGCCGGCTACAGCCTTCCTTTTAACGGCAAGGATCGCACGCAGGCGCACATCAGTGAGCGTATGCTGCGCCAAACTTTTCTGCCAACATTCGAAGACGGAGTGAAGGCCGGCGTGCCGACCGTGATGGTCAATTCCGGTGAGATCGATGGCATTCCGGGCCACGCAAATTATCATCTGCTGACGGAGATTCTGAAAAACGAATGGGGCTTCCGCGGCTTTGTGGTGTCCGATTGGAACGACGTCGAACGGCTGTACACGCGCGATCGCGTGGCCGACTCGCCGAAAGAGGCTGTCCGCATCGCTGTAATGGCCGGCATCGACATGAGCATGGTCCCCCTGGACTTCAGTTTCTTCGACCTCCTGATGCAGTGTGTTCATGATGGGTCGGTGCCCATGCCGCGCATTGATGATGCGGTACGGCGGATTTTGCGCGTCAAATTCATGACGGGTATTTTCGAGAACCCGCGGCCCGACCCTGCCATGAAAGCTCGCTTCGATCAACCGGCGTTTGCTGAAGCGAACCTGGCCGCCGCGCGAGAGGCCATTACGCTGCTGAAGAATGACAACCAAGTTCTCCCGCTCGCGCGCGGGCGCAAGATCCTGGTTACCGGACCTACCGCCAATTTGCACACAGTGCTGAATGGCGGCTGGAGCAGGAGCTGGTTAGGCCAGGAAGAAGAGCTTTTTCCGAGAGACAAGCCGACGCTTCTTGACGGAATCGTGAACGCAGCAGGTAAAGAGAACGTGAACTACGTTCCGGGAACCAGCTTCGACAAGGAAATCGACATTACCGCGGCAGTTTCGGCGGCGGCGAGCGTTGATGTGATCGTCGCTTGCCTGGGCGAGCACGCTTATTGCGAGACCCCCGGCAATATCGATGACCTGACGCTCGATGACGCGCAGTTGCGGCTCGTCACCGAGTTGGCGAAGACCGGCAAGCCTATGGTGACCGTTCTCGCGCAAGGCAGGCCGCGTGTCATTCGCCCCATCGTTCCGCTGTCGAGTGCCATCGTCATGGCCTATCTGCCGGGACTCGAAGGAGGCCGCGCGGTAGCCGACATCCTGTTCGGCGACGTGAATCCCAGCGGAAAATTGTCCTTTACGTATCCGCGACATCCGAACGCGCTCACCACCTACGATTACAAAGTGAACGAGACCCTGGAGGGCAATCATGTTGATCCCGAATTCGAGTTCGGTCACGGCCTGAGTTACACGACTTTCGCTTACTCCGGCTTGAAGCTCAGCAGCGCGACGCTTAGGCGTGACGGCGACTTAAGGGCGAGCGTGGATGTAAAAAATACCGGCGCAATTGCCGGGAAAGAAGTGGTTCAACTCTATGTCTCGGACCTCTATCGCAGCCTTACTCCGCCCAACCGCGAATTGAAAGGCTTCAGGAAAGTCGAGCTGAAGCCCGGTGAGAGCCGCATAGTTTCGTTCACGCTCACGGCCGCGGACCTGGCATTTGTGGGACTGAATAATCGCTGGACCACCGAGCCCGGCAAATTCCGCGCCAGCATTGGAAAACTCTCGAAAGATTTCACACTCCTGTAACCTTCGCTGCGCCACCCGCAGTGGGGTGGACGCCCTCGTCCGCGCCGGACCCCTGGTCCGGCTACAGAATCGAGCGCACCACCCCGCCATCCGCGCGAAGCGCAGCACCGTTGGTCGCTGAGGACAATGGGCTGGCGACAAACGCCACCATGGCCGCTACTTCGTCGACTGAAGCGAAACGTTGCAACAGCGAACTGGGTCGAATGCTCCGGAAAAATTCCTTTTCAATCTCCGCCTCACTGACGCTTTTCGAACGAGCCATATCGGCAACGAAGTTGTCGACTCCTTCCGAGCGCGTCGGTCCCGCGAGCACGGAGTTTACCGTCACACCCGTACCGGCCACAGTTTCGGCCAGCCCGCGCGCCAGCGCCACCTGCATGGTCTTTGTGACACCGTAGTGGATCATTTCCGGTGGAATGTTCACAGCCGATTCGCTCGAGATGAAAATGATGCGGCCCCAACCGGTTGCTTTCATCCCCGGCAGCCAACCTCGGCTCAGGCGAACGCCGCTCATGAAATTTGTCTCGATAATAGAGCTCCAGTCGGCATCTGTGATCTGCTCGAAAGGCCTGACCTGGTAGACACCGAGATTGTTCACCAGGATGTCTATAGCTGGGTATCGCGCAAGAACACTGGCCGCCGCACTAGCCTCAGCCAGGTTGGCGGCGAATTGTTCAACGCGTGCCGATGGGTGGGCGCGCTGGATCGTATCCGCGGCCGCCTTCACACGAGACTCGGTCCGTCCATTCACGATAACCCGCGCCCCTTCGCCCGCGAGTGCTTTTGCTATGGCTAGGCCGATGCCCGCGGTCGAGCCGGTAACGAGCGCCAGTTTGCCTTTCAGTTGAAGATCCATGAACTAGTAGATGCTCACGCGCCGAGCCTCGCTTCATCGCATGCCTCAAACGCGTGTTAGAATCAGCAGGTTTTCGATGCCCGAGCTTCCCGACATCACGGTTTACATCGAAGCCCTGGAGACTCGAATCGTGGGCCAAACGCTCGAACGTGTGCGCCTTGCCAGTCCGTTCCTGCTGCGCACCATCGACCCGCCTCTATCAGCCGCCGACGGAAAGAAAGTTCAGGCGCTGCGCCGCGTCGGCAAACGGATAGCCATCGGCCTGGAAGACGATCTGTGGCTCGTACTGCACTTAATGATTGCCGGACGCCTGCACTGGCGCGAGCACGGCGCCAAGATCCCACGCAAAAACACGCCGGCCGCTTTCGATTTTTCTAACGGCTCGCTGGTTCTCACCGAGGCGGGCTCGCAGAAAAGAGCTTCCCTTCACGTGGTGTCCGGCGAAGACAATTTACGCGCCCTCGATCCGGGCGGTATCGACGTCCTCGACGCCGGCTTTGCAGAATTTTCGGCGGCGCTCACCTCGTCTAATCACACGCTGAAGCGCGCTCTCACCGATCCGCGCACGTTCAGCGGCATCGGAAATGCCTATTCGGATGAGATCCTCCACCGTGCGCGGCTGTCGCCGATTGCCCTGACGCAAAAGCTGACACATGAGGAAATCCAGCGGCTCTACGACGCGACTAAAGCGACTCTCGCCGACTGGGTCGACCGGCTGCGCGCCGAAGCAAAAGGCGAATTCCCCGAAAAAGTAACTGCATTCCGCGAAGGCATGGCCGTACACGGCCGCTACGGAAAGCCGTGCCCAACGTGCGGCGCCAAAGTGCAGCGCATTCGCTATGCGTCGAATGAAACCAACTACTGCGCGCGATGCCAGACCGGCGGCCGCCTGCTGGCCGATCGCGCACTGTCCCGCCTGCTCCGCGAGGATTGGCCACGCACGCTGGAGGAGCTGGAAGCCCTGCCCCGCCGCGCCATGCCCGGATCAGAGGCCTCGTGATAGCATCGTTCCGATGCCCGATCGTACGGTCTTCCGCGTCCTGCAAGAAACCGCCGAATTGTACGGAAATGCACCTGCGCTCCATCAGCCTCAAACTGAAAACGGACAGCGCAAAGTGCGCACGCTGAGCTGGGTTGATTATCGTACCGCTGCCGAAGAAATTGCCGCTGGGTTGCGGACCATGGGTATTGGTAAAGGCGACATCGTGGCGCTCGACTCCGAGACGCGCATGGAATTCTACCTCGCCGACCTCGGTATTATGGCCAACGGCTCGATCGCCGCTGCCGTTTATCCAAATTATCCGCCCCAGGAACTGGTAAGCACGATACACGCATGTGACGCCAAAGCCGTGATGGCCGAAGATCCGACGACCTTCGAGCGCCTCAAAGAAGCTCCGGTAGCCAAGTGGATCCTGCTGACTGGCGAAGCGCCCGGCGCCATCACGCTCGATGAGTTGCGCAAGTGCGGCCGTCAGGCGATGGAGCGCGACCCGGGCCTGCTCCCTCGGATTCTCGGGGAGGTCAACCCCTCCGACGACGCCATCCTCTATCTGACTTCAGGAGCAACCGGCCAGCCGAAGATGGTAATGGTCAGCCACCGCGCACTGGTCTCAAATATCGATATGGGCCCCGCGGCGTTCCCCATGGGTCCCCATGACCGCACCGTGGCTTTCCTGCCTTCCGCGCACATCGCGCAGCGCGTGGTAGTGGAACTGCTGCCCATGCGCAGCGGCATGCCGGTGAATTTTGCGGAAAGCCTGTTGAAACTGCCTCAGGACATTAAGGAGGTGAAGCCCACGGTCTTTCTCGCACCTCCGCGCTTGTGGGAACGCATCTATTCCACTATCTGCATGGAGTTGAAAAAGCGACCCGCGCCGGCACAAAAGCTTTTCTACACCGGGCTCGCGCTGGGGCTCGCGGCGGCACGGTATCGCCGGAAAAATAAGCGGGTCCCGGCGAGGATCCGCCTTCCGCTCGCGGTAATTGACCGGCTGGCTTTTTCCAAAGTACGCGCCCGCTTTGGCGGCGAGATACGCGTGGCGGCTTCGGGCGCGGCCCCACTAGGCACCGAGCTGGCGGAGTTTTACGAGGCCATCGGCATGCCGCTGGTCGAAGGCTACGGACTGACTGAGGGTGGGGTAGTCTCGTTCAATCCCATCGGCAAACCCAAGCCTGGCAGCATCGGAAAGCCGCTGGGCGGCGTCGAACTCCGCCTCGCAGAGGATGGCGAATTGCTGGTCAAAACCCCCTGCTTGCTTTCGCGTTACTACAAAGATGCCGCGGCGACCGACGAGGTATCCCGCGACGGGTGGCTGCATACCGGCGATATCGCATCGATCGATGACGAGGGATATGTGTTTATTACCGGCCGGAAAAAGGAGTTGATCGTCTCATCGACGGGCAAGAAGATTTATCCTTCACGGGTCGAAAGCCTATTCAAGTTTGAACCCCTGATCAGCCAGGTCATTCTAGTCGGCGACCAGCTGCCGTATTTGATGGCGCTGTTCACCGTCAACGTGGCAACGGCCGAGCTGCTGGACGGAATGAAAGAGTACCAGGGCCGCCCCCCTGCAGAAATCGCGGACGCGCCGCCCGTGCACGCCGAATTGCAAAAGATTGTTAAACGCGTGAACAAACAGCTCGCGCCGTTCGAGCAGGTTCGCAAATTCCGTGTGCTGGTGCGGGACTTTTCCATCGAGGAAGGCGAGCTGACCGCGACCATGAAGGTGCGCCGCATGCGCGTGCTCGAAAATTTCCGCGAGCACATCGAAGAGCTGTACACGGGAAAGGAAGAAACAAACTGAGGGGTGTCGATTCTGAAACTACCTTCTACCCCTTGGCCTTCTGAATCTCCTCCACCAGCGCCGGCACCACCTGGAACAAGATCGCCCACAATGCCGTAATCGGCGACTTCGAAAATCGGCGCTTCGGGGTCCTTATTGATCGCCACGATGGTCTTCGAGCCCTTCATGCCGACCAGGTGCTGGATGGCGCCGGAGATGCCGACCGCCATGTACATCTTGGGCGAGACGGTCTGGCCCGAGCTGCCCACCTGCCGCTCCATGGGCAGCCAGCCGGCGTCGCAGATGGGCCGCGAGGCCGCCAGTTCCGCGCCCAGCGCGTCGGCCAGCTTCTGCACCAGCGCAATGTTCTCCGCCTCCTTGATGCCGCGGCCCACCGAAACGATGATCTCGGCCGCGTCAGATCGACGGCGCGCTGCGATTCGCGGAACAGCTCCAGCGGCTTGGTGCGGATAGCCTCGGCGGAAAGCTCGGGCGTGAATTTCTCGACCGCAGCCGAGCCCGCAGTCACCTTGTCGGCGCGATACGCGCCCGCCTGCAGCGAAGCGAAGTACGGCGGGTCGCCGGCGAAGCGCACATCCACGTTCATCTTGCCCTGGAAGAGCTGGCGCACCAGCACCAGCTCGCCACCATCGACGCGATGCGCGACCACGTCGCTCACCAGCACACGTTCGCAGCGCGGTGGCCAGCTTTGGCGCAGAAATCGCGCACCTGGTAGGTGTGCGGGAACAGCACCAGCGCGCGGTCTGGCCGCTGCGATCAGCTGGCCGCAGCGCGGCCGTGTAGCCGTCGGCGTGTAGTCGTTCAGCAGTTCGTGCTCCACCGCGTACACGCTTTCGAGCTGCTTGCGCGCAAGCTCGCCGCCAAGCGCGCGACACCTCCGCACCGAGCACCGCCGCGACGCACGGGCTGCTCAAGTTCCGCGCGCCAACTGCTGCGCCGCCGCCAGGGTCTCCCACGACATGCGATGCCAAGCGCCGGCACGCTGTTCCAAAACCGCCAGGATGCTCATAGGACGCGCGCCTCGAATTTCAGTTTCTCCACCAGTTTCGCGGCCGCTTCCTTGGGGCTGCCCTCGAAGATCTGCGTGTGCTTGGTCGTCTCCGGCAGATACACGCGCTCCAGCGCGGATGCGAGGCCTGCGGCGCGATGCCCAGTTCCGCCGCGCGTCAGCCGCTTGACTCTCCTTGGTCTTGGCCTTCTTGATTCCCATCAGCGTGGCGTAGCGCAGCTTGTTGATGCCGGATTGGATGGTCAGCAGCGCCGGCAGCGGCATCTCCACATGCTGGAACCAGCCGTCTTCCAGCTCGCGCTTCACGCGGATGCCGCTCGTCCTGCTTTTCCACCTGCATGATGATGGTGGCGTGCGGCAGCCCCAGCACCTCCGCCAGAATCACGCCGGTCTGGCCATAACCCAGATCGTCGGACTGCAGGCCGGTGAGGACCAGATCGGGCTTTTCCGGCTGCGAGCGCCGCCGCCAGCAGGCGCGCCAGCGGCCAGCGGATCGAACGCTGCCCAGATTCTCCTCTTCGATGTGGATGGCGCGGTCGGCGCCCTTGGCCAGGGCTTCGCGAATGGTCTGCGCGGCGCGCGGCCGGGCCGGCGCACAGCACCACCACTTCGCCGCCGTGCTTCTCCTTGAGCTGCAGGCCCTCTTCGAGCGCGTAGGCATCCGGCTCGTTGATCTCGTAGCTGAGATCGGCTTCCTCGATCCACTTGCCGGATGGCGTCCATACGCAGCTGCGAATCGCGCGCGGGCACCTGCTTGATCGCAGACGACAATTTTCATCGGAGCTACTCCTTGATACCGTTTGAAAATGAGGCGCCGTTGGTTCCGCCGAACCCGAAGCGATTGGACAGCGCGTAGTCGATGCGTCATGGGCCGCGCCTGGTTGGGCACGTAATCCAGATCGCACTCGCGGATCGGGGTTGTCGTAGTTGATGGTCGGCGGAGCGATCTGGTCGCGAATGGCCAGCACCGTGATGCCCGCCTCCAGGCCGCCGGCGCCGCCCAGCAGATGGCCGGTCATGGACTTGGTGGAGCTGACGGCCAGCTTGTAGGCATGCTCGCCGAAGCAGCGCTTGATGGCGCATGGTCTCGATGCGGTCGCCCACTTCGGTCGAGGTGCCGTGCGCGTTGATGTAATCGATCTGCGCGGCTCCGATGCCGGCATCGCGCAGCGCGTTGCGCATCACGCGGATAAGCGCCGTCGCCATCTTCGGGCGGCGCGGTCACATGGAAGGCGTCGGCGCTCATGCCATAACCCACCATCTCCGCCAGAATCCGCGCGCCCCGCCGGCTGGGCGGACTCGCAGTTCTTCCAGGATCAGAATGCCGGCGCCTTCTCCCACCACGAATCCGTCGCGATCGCTTGTCCCAGGGGCGCGAGGCGCGCTCCGGCTCGTCATTGCGCGTGGAAAGCGCGCGCATGGCGGCGAATCCGCCGATCCCCATGGGCGTGATGCAGGCTTCCGTGCCGCCGCAGATCATGACGTCGGCATCGCCGCGCTGGATGATGCGGAACGAATCGCCGATCGAGTGCGCGCTGGTGGTGCAGGCCGTGGCCGTCGCCGAATTCGGGCCCTTGGCCCCGCTGCGGATGGAAACCTATCCGGAGGCCAGATTGATGATGGTCGCCGGAATGAAAAACGGCGAGATGCGGCGCGGCCCATGCTCCAGCAGAGTCCTGGTGCTCGCGCTCGATCACTTCGAATCCGCCGATGCCGCTGCCGATGTAGACGCCCACCTGCTCGGCATTCTCGGCGGTCACCTTGAAGCCGGAGCTGCACAGGGCGCATTCCGACGCCGCGATGGCGAACTGGATGAAGCGCCCCATCTTCTTGATCTCTTTTTTTTCGATGTAACTGGGCCGGATCGAATCCCTTGACCTCTCCGGCGATCCGGCAGGAGAACGCCGCGGCGTCAAACGCGGTGATCGGGCCGATGCCGCTCTTCCCGCCGCGGACGCGCCTCCCAGGACGTCCTCGGTTCCGATCCCCAACGGCGTCAGCAGACCGACACCGTGTTACCACTACTCTGCGCGACAAAATGGTCTCCCTGGATGAATGCAGGCGACTACTTCTTGGCCGTCTTGCCTTCGATGTAATCGATGGCGTCTTTGACGGTGGTGATCTTTTCCGCGTCCTCGTCGGGAATCTCCAATCTCGAAGGCCTCTTCGAAGGCCATGACCAGCTCCACGATGTCCAGCGAATCGGCGCCCAGGTCGTCCACGAACGACGCGTTGTTGTCGACCTGGCTCTCGTCCACGCCCAGCTGCTCGACGATAATCTGCTTCACCTTCTGCTCAACTGCCATGATTCCTCCTGGGATGTGTGCGAACCCGTTGATTTTAGCGATGCTGAAGCATTCGCAAGTAAGAGAAAAGCCGGGCCGGAGGAACATCTTAAGATGGCCGGATCCGCCCTTCGCGGTCAAGCCTCAGCCTCCTGCCGCGCCATTCGACCGTCGAGCCAGCGAGGCCGGCCGCCCAAACGGCGAAACCCCAGAGATCGCGGAAAGGCATCAGAAACCAGTAGCGCGCGCTCGCGCTGTCCCCTAACACCAGGGTGCTGGTAACTATACCCGCTAGAATGCGGATGGCCAGGCACGCCACAGCCACCGGCCACCAGCCTGAAAACGCCGCCAAAATCGCCCAAACGCTGGCGTTGGTGATCACGTAGCCAACGTAACCTGCTGTGCGGGAAACGCGAATCGTGCGCGACCAGCGCAATTGGTGCCGCCACACTTGCCGCCAGCCTTCGTCAGACAGCCGCGTTTCCACTACCGTAGAGGCCAGCCCGATCTTGTAGCCGAGTTCCTGAATGCGCCGCCCCAGCTGGTAGTCATCCGCCAGGTAATCGCCTATCGCCCCAAAGCCGCCAATTCGTCTCAGCTCGGCCGCGCGGAAAGCCATGGTCGAGCCCAATGCAAACTCCGCTATTCCGGCCGCGCGGGCCACAAGCACCCCAGGAACAAAATCCGTCGCGATACCCAGGGCCTCCCAGCGCGCAGGCCAGCTTGCGCCGCGGGCGCGATAGAGACAGGTCACCAGGCCCGTATCCGCCTCTTCGAGCGGCGCAATGATCGCGCGCAGATAGGCTTTCTCCACGGTGATGTCGCTATCGTTTACCACCAGCAGCGGGTATCGCGCATGGCGCTCCAGTTCCGTTAGCACCGCCACTTTCGCGTTTGGCAGGTCCTGTCCACAAGTCACCAGTCGGATGACGCGAGCCGGGAACTCCGCCGCAAGCCGGGCAATGTCTTCGCGCGCTGGATCGTCCGCGTCTTTCATTCCGAACAGGATTTCGAACTCGGGATAGTCCAGCAATGCGTGCGAACGGATGGCTTCGTAAAACTCCGGGTCGCGCCCGTATACGGGCTTCAGGATGGAGACCGGCGGGAAATCGTATTCTGGTTTCGGCCACGTGTTTTTGAAACGAAGGGCCGCGATCAGTGCGATTAGATGGTAAAGCGCCGCCAGAATCGCAGGCGCCGCTAGCGCGATCACTCGACCGCGAGGAGCACGACACCACTGGCCACCAGCAGCGTGCCAGCCCAGCGCTTCCAGCCGATGTGCTCTTTCAGCATATATTTGGCGAAGATGGTTTCGAGGATGTAGCTGGCGGCGGTTGCCGGCACGGCAAAGCTCAGTTCGGCAATCGAGATGAGCGACATGAAAGCGAAGAACGAAACCGCCATCGCGCCAATGGATGCCATAATGTGCCACGACTGCGCCAAGGCCGAAGCCACGCGCCCCAGCGCACCCGGACGGAAGTCATGAATCTCGCCGTGGTGCCTCATCCCCAGAGCTTGCAGCACTTCGCCCGCAGTCGTCGCCAGCACGATGATGCTCACCAGAATCCACTTCATACCGCCGCTCCCCGTTTCTGAGCCACGGTAGTGCGCGGAGCCGTATGGCTTACCAGGGTTACTCCAGCCATGATGAGCGTTATCCCCACCCAGCGCGCCGGAGAAACGTGCTCATGCAGCAGGAACCGGCCCACCAGCGCCACCAGGACGTAAGCAATCGACGTTACCGGCAGCACGTAACTGAGATCGGCCCAACTCAGCAAGGCCATATGCGACAGCAGCCACACGATGAGCAAAGAAACGCCCACAGCGACCCACGGGTTGAACAACGCTCGAATATAGGGAAGGGGTGAAAGCGAGAGCAACTCACCCACGCTTTGCATGCCGCGGCTAAGAAAGGAATTGCCCAGCACGTTGGTCAAGACTACAATTGCGGTGAAAATGCGCGTTTTTAACTCCAGCGCTTTCACTGGGGAAGTCATGTCGGAAAAAACAGCTAGTCGCCGGCGCTGCCTGCGGCGGCTGCCTCCCGCTGGTCGCTGACGTAGCGTTTGCGCTTGGAACGCAGCGCCATGTACTCACGCGCTTCCTTCGTCAGTCGCCGGCGCTCTTGTGAATTGAAGATAGCTTTGCGGACCACGCGCCAAATCACACGCGGCCGGAAATAGTATTCTCCGTAAAACTGTTCGACCGCTTCCACCAGCGCCGCGTTATCTAGGCCGTAGGTAATGTTCGGGAGCTGATGCCCGGCTTCGTCGGCCATCGCTATGTTGATCAGGCCGTTTTGCTTGCCGTGCTCGTAGAGTTCCGTCCCGGGGAATGCGTGCGCAATGGACACTTGAATCGTCTCGGCGTCGACGCGTTTGGCAAAGTCAATGGTTTTGCGGATCGTGGCGGGTGTCTCACCGGGAAGCCCGATGATGAAATCCCCGTGAATGGTGAGGCCCAGCTTCTTGCAATTCTCCGTGAATCGTAGCGCCATCTCGATGGTGGCGCCCTTCTTGATGTTCTTCAGGATCTGCTGGTCGCCGGACTCGTAGCCCACGATCAGCAGCCGGCATCCCGCGTCTTTCATGGCCTTGAGTGTCTCGTAGTCGGTGGTGACACGGGAGGTACAGGACCAGGTGAAATTAAGCGGCTTGAGCTTCTTGCAAAGATCGATCGTGCGCGCCTTCTGATAATTGAAGGTGTCGTCGTCGAAGAAAATTTCCTTGATCTGCGGAAATGCTTCCAGGGCGTAGCGAACCTCCGAAGCCACATCGTCGCTCGACCTCAGTCTCCAGCGATGCCCCGAATGCGTCTGCGGCCAGAGGCAGAACGTGCACATGGCCGGGCAGCCGCGCGTTGTGTAGAAGGAGATGAAGGGGTTCAGCAGAAACGGCACGTTGTATCGCGTGACGTCCAAATCGCGCTTGTAGACCTTGGTCACCCAGGGCAGCTCGTCCAGGTTCTCGATCACGCCGCCTTCCGGGTTGTTCACGATGCTGCCGTTCTTGCGGAAACTCACGCCCGGAAGCTCTTCAAGCGGCTTGCCCTTGGCGTAGTCCGCGATCTGGTAATCGAACTCGCGCCGCACCACGAAGTCGACCGCCGAATTCTGCAGCGCCTTCTCAGGCTCAACCGTCACTGGCGGACCGACGAACGCCACTTTCAGCTTCGAATTGGCGTCCTTCATCATTTCCGCCACCCGCAGATCGACTTCAAAGCCCGGACTCGAAGTGAACAGGACCAACAGCTCAAAATCCTTACCCATTTCGACCGACTGCTCGATCGAAATCTTGTGCGGTGGCGCATCCACCACTTTGCTGTCGGCAAGCATTCCGGCTGGATAGCAAAGCCACACCGGATACCAATAGGATTCGATTTCGCGGGCGGCCGGCCAGCGTGAGCCGGCGCCACCATCAAACCCTTCAAACGAAGGTGGATTCAAGAACAGTGTTCGCATCTGATTTTATGGAGGCCGCCCGCCTCACGTTCGTTTCACGAGAAGAGACTTATTGACCCGAACCGGCCGTCATAGAAACTGCGGAGCTTTCCGGAAGCGAAAAGTTATGGAACCGAACCCTCAACTCCGCTTTACCCACCAGCCTGGTATCTACCACGCTGTCGATACTATGCGGGTAAACCAGGCCATCGTGAATCTCGCACTCCCTGACAAACTCGATGCGCCGCAGGAAAATAGACGGCAACTTTACCAGACGGCCGGATTCCCGTACCGGAAGGCACGTCTCAGCGTCGAGCCAAAGTTCTCCCTTGAACAAGCCTACTCGTTTCTTTCGCGGTGTCAACTGAAAGACATGGACCGTGCGCCCGTCGTTCGTGGCCATCCCCTTGTATTTGAACTTATAGTTGGCCGGCGTGATAGCAAGCGATCCATCGCTGGCCTCGGTTTGGGTATCGGCAGTCAGGTAGCGCGCAATTACATCGCCTTTAATGCTCTTATCTCCCTCAAAATGAATGATTTCGTAGGATATTCGCCCCAGGCGGGAAATGCGCCGCAATGCTTGCAACCGCCCATGTTTCTTGAGCTTAGGAAGGCTCGCCTCAATCTCGACCTCCATCGAAGTGCCGCGCAGACGTTCCGATTGGGCGCTCGAAGCCGCTGTATAGGTCTCCATCACCGTTGCGGGTTCTCGTGAATAGGAAGTGCCAGCGAGCAAACCGGCCATCGGTATCAACGGGATGAAGAGACGCGGCCATTTCATATCTAGTTGCAATCCAGTAGTTTAACAGCTGTTGGATGCTGTAATCAATCAGTAGGATGCACCTAATCGGCGCCACAATTCCGGTAACATGGCCTTTAGGATGGTGAAACTGTCTGCCGGCCTTCTACGCATGCAACGGCAGACGAACAGTATTTCTTGCCGGGTGTGCTATTCCGAAAGTCTGATCGCCCAAGGCATCCGTTGCCGAAATTCGAGCCGGTGCGGCAATTTTCACGACTCGCGCGTCCAGGTAGCAAAGGCCGGTTGATTCCGGCGCTCGATCACTCTCAGTGTTGCACTGGAATCGTGATATTGCTCTGGGTCATAAGTGCGCCCACTTGCGCCACGACCGGGATGTCGCCGTCCGGAGTCGTGGCAGGCACCGTCACGTTGAATTGGTAGACTCCCGGCGCCGTCAATCCGGCGAACGTCACTTGTGCCGGGGTTCCGCCGATAGTGATCGTCGGTGGATTCACGAGCGGCAAGTTCAAGGTGACCATCATCCCATTAGGAATCGCGGGATTGGTCGGTCCGAAACCGTTGCCGAATAACGCAATAGTCTCGCCCGGTTTGGCTGGTGTAGAGCGACCAGTCCCGGTCGGTAAGACACCCGAACCGTCCGCGTGGGTTGCCGCGACATGCTTTCCATCGCTGGCCGGGAAGAAGGCCGGTGCGAGGGCCTGAACCTGAATCGTAGCCGTCCCACTGGTCAGACCGTTATTGTTCGTAATCACCTGCGCGGCCCCGGTTGCCAGAGTGCTCGAAGTCAGGACGATGAGCTGGGTCGGGCTCACGGAGTAGACAAACGCCGGCCCGCCATTAATCGTCACACTCACGCCGTCGATTTCGGTGGGAAGCGCGCCTTGGACAAAGTCGCCGTTGTTCCAGATTCGTGTGGTCTCCGCGAGATTCGCTCCGGTGATTGTGATCCAGGTGTTGGGCGCAACTCCAGCCGTGGCGCTGGCATCATTGACCACGCCGGTCGCGGCAATAGCAGGCGCGGCTTGCAGCCTGCCGAACAAGCCGTGATTCCCGTTATCCGGCCCCGGGATGCCGGCCGTGAAGTAAACGGCGTTGGCATCGCCTCCAGACCCGCCGTTGCCCGGCTGCAAAGCCCACAGGCCGGGGACAACAATGGGAGCACCGATTGAATCCATCAACGTCGCGATGTAAGCGCCGCTCGAGGGATTGAACACGTTGATCGTGCCGTCACCGAAATTACCCACCAGCACGTCGCCCGCGAAATCGCCAAAGCCGGCCGGAGCAATGGCTAGCCCCCAGGGTGCGTTCAACTGGTCTCCCGCCAGCAGGTGGCGAAGCAAGGTTCCCCCGGTGTCAAAAACATCCACGTAGCCGAGGCCCGGCCCGGAATTGGCGAAGTTTCGCCCCGCGTTCTGCTGGGCGTAAGCCACGTAAAGCTTACCCCCAAGATTCTGAATGTTGAAGGGGGCATAGCCGGCCGGAATCAAAGGATCTTTGAAACCATTCGTGAAGATCATCTGCTCGAAAGTCGAACTGTAGACCTCAATGGTGGCGGCGTGGAAATTGGCGGCGTACAGATACGAATTGGAATTGACGGTGCCCATTGCGAGACCGGTATACTCGGCTCCCGCGAGCGAGTTATCCACCACGATGATGGTGTGGGCCCTGTCCGCCTGAGGACTCCAACCGGAGATGGCGCCGTCGAGCGAGTCGAAGAGGAACGCAGCGGCCTTTCCAGGAGCCACCTCAAAACCCGTCGTGCCGTTCCAAACCGTGCCCGTAGGGACTCCTGCGCCGCTTCCGCCCTTGGATGCGGGGATCGCAACAACGAGCGGGATTACATCGCCGTTGCTGTCATAGAGCGTCGTAACACCCATTCCGGCGTCGGAGATCCAGAATGGGCTCGAGGGCGACTGAGAGACGCCCCACGCGCCGACTAAGTGGGAGTCGGTGTGGTCGGCAAGATCGGGGATGTCCGAAACCAGGTTGCGAATCAGGTAAGCATTTTCGGCTTTGAGCGAGCCCGAAAGTAAACAGAGAGCGAGTAGCGCAGATGTTTTTTTCATTTGGCGAGTCCGGTAATTCAGAATAAGGCAGGATCGTGCGGAAAGAACAAAAAGAACGCTTAGATTTAACGAATCTGAATTAGTGTTTACACTGCTGAAGCCAAGAGTTGAGATGTGCGGTACCGTACCCATCGGCGAAAACAGCGCATTGGCGTGAATGCGCGTTTATTCGCGGCCAAACTGATTTTCTTGAAATAAAGGTGAACACTCCCGTCCGCCTTCCAGTCTTAGCTGTTGAACATGGCTCATGAATGATCGAGTTTCCGCTGCAGATCGCATTCCAGGAGCCCAGGTTGACGAAAGAGCAAGAGGTCGCAGCCTGCGACAACCCCATCGACGCCCTGGTGAAACGACAGGCTCGATTCATCTTTCGCGTGGCGTATTCGGTTCTTCGAAATGTTCACGACGCCGAGGACGTGGTGCAGGAAACATTTCTCAAGATTCATCGCGCCCGGAGGTGGAATAGCATGGTTGACGAAAAAGCCTTCCTGGCTCGCACTGCCTGGCGGACAGCCGTTGACAGGCTGCCAAATACTCGCGTGGGAGTGCTCGATTTCGACGTTCCTTCGGGCCGCCAAAACCCCGAGCAGGCTGCAATACAGGCGGACTGGAACGCGACGATTCACCGGCTAGTCGACGCTCTGCCGGAGGAGTTGCGGCAGCCGCTGGCACTCTCGACCGTGGAGGAATTCAATTCGCACGAGATCGCGCAGGTGATGGGGATTCCCGAGGGCACGGTGCGCACCCGTTTGATGCGGGCGCGCCAAGTATTGAAGCAGAAGTTGGGCGCTCTTGTGGCAGGTCACCATGGAAAGTAACGGCCGCGATCAGTTGGACAGCATGCTTGAGGACGCGCTCGACGGCTATTCCCGCGCGGAGCCTCTGGCGGGACTGGAGGAACGGGTGCTGCACCGTGTTCGCGCTGCCGAAGCTCCGCGCCGCAGACCGGCCGGGTGGGCTCTCGCGTTTGCGGCGGCGGCGGCGCTGGTGCTGGTGACAATTGTTGCGCGGGTGCCGCGGAATCCGGCTCCGAATACCAGGAACATCGCGCGCGCGCAGATACCCTCGCCTGCACGGCTCGCGGCGAAGGTGGAAGAGCCCCGAGTCGCGAGGGAGCACCGTCGCGGCAGGATCGCAGCCAAGCGCGTGGCGCCCGTGCCCAAACAGGAACAATTCCCCGCTCCGGCGCCGCTCACGGCAGACGAGCAAGCCCTGCGCAGCTTCGTCGAACGCCACCCCGCGGAGGCGCAACAGGTATTTGCCCAATTGCAGAAGCGAAGCAATGAGCCGATTCAAATCGAACCCATTCAAATAGCGCCATTGAAAATTGATGGCGCACAGTGAGGAGATGAAATGTTCCGGATAAGAAGGTGGAGTTTGTGCGCGCTGGCAGTAACCCTATTGGCGATGACTTGCTTCGCTGAGGATGCCGTGCCGCCGAAGTTTTACAAGCTCGATTTCGTGGTCAAAGAGATGGAGGGCGGCAAGGTCCTGAACGCTCGGGGGTACTCGATGACCGTCTCCGAGGATAAGGTGCGGGACCATAGCGAGATTCGTACCGGTAGCAAGGTACCGTATTCGACTAATGCAGACGGTAGTCAATACACTTTTCTCGATGTGGGAGTGAATTTCGATTGCTTCCATGTAGTGTCAACGCGAGACACAATGTCTCTCGTTCTCGTGGCCGACATAAGCAGCGTTGTACAAGAACCCGGATCCCCTAGCGCGCCCATGCGTCCGCCGGTTGTCCGCCAAAACAGGTGGACCTCGGGTATCATCGTACCGCTTAAGAAGCCGACCGTGGTCTTTTCGTCGGATGACTTAACGACCAAGCGGCAGATGCAAGTGGAGCTGACGGCAACGCCGATCCTGTAGCGTCCTGATCAGAAGTTCGGCATCTGGCCCCGGCTCTGCAGTCACACGAGAAGCGGAAGCCGACGGGGCGCGGCCCCTCGATGGTCGAGACCAAAGGGTGCCCCCTCTCTCTCTATGACTCCTCTAAGGCGATACCAGCGTCGTGGAGCTAGGCAGATCCCCTGGAGGCAAAGAAGAGAACACCGGGAACACTTCGGCGTTCAGCGACAAGCTAATTATGGGGACCGTGGAGGTGATCTCGACGAATCCCGTAAAGCTCTGCAGACCGAGCAGGGGTCCGAGGTTGGCGGCGCCGTGCGCTAACGGCCCGAGCTGTACGTTTGTACTTCCGAGCCGCACTCCCGCCGAGCTAATCACGGTCAGCGTAACGGTGGCGGAGTCACTGGTGGAAGGATTTGCGTAAGCGACCCCCGTCTTGGTCTGAGCGAACGTAACGAACTTGGTAGTAGGCGCCGTCTCAGCGTTCACGCTGGCCTCTCCGGTTGGCAGCCCCGATTTGTAGTAGCGATAGAGCACGCTGGCCTGCACCGGGCCATTGCACGCAGCTTGCGCCCACCCCTGCGCGACCGACGCACTGAGGTTCGCCACGGTCTGGTCATGGATGATTTCTCCGGGTTGCAGTGTATCGGTGCGGTTTGAAATCGTTCCTTCGCTGAACGGCATCAACAATGGGCTTCCGGAGTCGGCGTAGAAATTAGTTAAACAGGTCACCGTCTGCGTGGAGTAGTTGACGTAGGTGAGCGTCGTTTGGTACCCACCGCTGAAAGCGAGTTGGGAAAAGTAATAGGTCTGTGACGGTGGAACAAATGTAGCGGTGCCCGTCACCGGTCCCGTGATATTCGATCCGGCCGTGAGCCCCACCTGCGCTACCCCACAACTGGATACCGGCGTACCGCTGCATGTCGAAGAACTATAGACTAAGCCCACCGATGCTCCGGCGACGAACTGGCCTCCCGCTATGATCGGCACAACGACCGTTCCAGCAGCGGTAGTCAAGTTTAGAGTTATCGTAGCCGTTGCGGGAAAAGAAGAAAAGGTAAACGAGTTGGAGCCAGCGGCTTGCTCGACACCCAGGAACGGGCTAGTGCCACTGCCTACATAGGTAGTGGACAGGATATAGGTGCCGGAGGTGAACCCCGGAGTGGCACCAGTAAAGTTGCCGGAAAGTGTGCAGGTTGTATTGCCTTCGCTGGCGCTGCAAGCACCCACGGTAATCACGTACTGACCCAGGCCGGCCATGTTTGGCCCACTACCGGCCATGGTAAAGTTCTGGGCGCTTAGGCCTAGGTTCACTGTGACCGAGGCCGCTTGCGCCATTGAAGCTGTCAACAGCAATCCCAGCAAACAGGAAGCGAAGTGGCGGGGACCAATAGTGGGAACCGTGAGATTTCGGTTTCTGATCGCAGCGTTCATAGATGATGTCTCTTCCTTGAGGTGTAAACTTCGGCAGTTGCTCGTTCGATTATCACACTAAAAAATCGTCTCTGAGCGGTTTCGGCCCGAAAAACGCTCCTGAAGTTTAGGGCAAAGGTACGCTAGCTCACTTCGACGAAGTCGTCTTACTGGACCTGTGGTGGACGCACGCGGCGATGTGGGTGGATTTTGGCGCCAGGTCTTTGCCTTAAAGATCAAGCTCCTTCTGCTTTCGGTAGGCCGCCCAATCTTTCTCAATCAAGTATGTAGGCTCGGCGGCAGCGATGCTGAATCGAATGAGTGACAAGATCATGGCGCGAACGCTGACGTGCGGCTCCGCGCCTTCGCCCACATACCCGCACTTGGGACACTTGAAGACTGGAGGGCGGATGTGCCGCTCGGACCGAATTCGTTGGAGCATTTCGTCCAATTCGTCGCGCAGATTGACGATTGCGTCGAAGGACATCCGCTGATGCCATTGGGAGCTCAGCCGGTCAATCATCTCCGGAAACCACACTCTTTGAGGGTCACCGGCGGCCATATCCGAACCATTGTAGTGCCGTTTCCGTGGACAGTATTAGCTAAATTCGCGGGACTTTGGGGTGCTCAGTTCTAATCGGGCGCACGAACAGGTATCATTTCGTTGTGAAACGCTCGCGTGTCCTGACAATGCTTTTGCTGCTCCTGGTTTTAGGTACTGCGGCTTACGCGTGGTATTCGCCGTTTCGCCTGATGGTTCTGGTGGCGCTGGGACATAGCCCTGTATGCCCGCTCGGGCGTGCAGTGAAAAGCGCGGAACATCGCGCATTACTGACCGAAGCCAAGGATCGAATTCTGCGAAACAGCCGGCTCGAGCGAACGGACCAGCAGTACGGTCTCGAATTGTGGAGCACGCCCAAAGGCGAATTCTGGATTCCAGTAAAGAACCAATACGTTTTGCCATTTAACCTGGCGGAAATGGATCGGAAAGTTTACGGTTCCGGCGAACACTTCATCCACCCCGGCGACATCGTGCTGGATTGCGGCGCGAGCGACGGTGACTTCACGCGCGAGGCGCTCCAGGCAGGAGCGAAGAAGGTAGTCGCGATCGAGCTGGCGCCGCAGAGTGTCGAGTGCCTGCGGCGCAACCTCGCTGGGGAAATGTCCGCCGGGCGCGTGGTGGTTTATCCGAAGGGTGTGTGGGACAAGGAAGACCAGATCATGTTGAACGTGAGCGACGATAACTTCGCCGCCAATAGCGTGGTGATGCGGCCGGAGAGCTCGCATAAGGGTGTCAAGGTGCCATTAACGACGATCGATCGCATTGTGGCGGAACTGGGACTTCCGCGCGTGGATTTCATCAAGATGGATGTAGAGGGGGCCGAAACGCGAGCGATAGCCGGAGCGTCCGACACACTGACCCGTTATAAGCCACGGCTTGCCATCACGACCGAACACGGCCCGGATGACGAGCGGACCATTCCGCAAGCGGTGAGAAAGGTGCGTTCCGACTACCAGGTGGAGTGCGGGCCGTGTCTGGAAGCCAATGGGACGATACGAGCGGACGTGCTGTATTTTTATTGAGCGGTGATGAAATTCTATCTGTGAAGGCCATTAGATAGTCGAGACAAGCGTTGAATGCGCATTGACTGCGGCAAGCCAACGACAAGCGCGTTGCCCCCGCCGCGTGAATGGCACCTGGTTTTCTACATAGCTGAGGACCTGGCGCGACTAGTGATTGATGCGGAACGTTCCGCCGGTCTGTTTCGTATGCTTGTACCGGACGTCCGGTGGGTTACTGAATAAGATTCTGGGGCCCAAAAATGACAACTTCACCTAGGAAGCCGCTCCGGCTGTGGCCCGGCGTGGTCATCGCGATACTGCAGTGCGTGGTTGGTTATGGCGTCCCTGTCGTTGCGCCCGACGCCATGCTCATCGGGTTGATGGCGGGACCCGTGTGTGCGTTGGCTATCGTTCTGTGGTGGGTTTTCTTTAGCCGCGCTCCCTGGTCCGAGCGGTTGGGCGCTGTCGGCCTGATGGTAGCCGCGCTGTACGCGACGTCGCACCTCATCGACAAGTCGATTGCAACAGGGGCACAAGGGATGTTGTTCCCTATCTTGGCCATCCCGGTCGCGGGTCTCGCTCTGGTCGTGTGGGCCGTGGCCACGAGCCGCCTCTCGGACGGGGCTCGGCGCACAACGATGGTCGCTACCATCCTGCTCGCCTGTGGAGTGTGGGCGCTCGTCCGCACCGGCGGCTTCACCGCCAGCAGCTTCCATAATGACTTGCATTGGCGGTGGACGAAGACTGCGGAGGAACGGCTTGTGGCTACATCCGGCAACCAGCCAGGGGCGCTACCGCCGGTTGGGGCAGCAGTGGAGACTCCCGAGAAACCGCTCGTAGCCAAATCCGGCAAAGAGCCGGAGAAGCTTCCGCCCGTTCGGCCAGCAGCAAAGGCTCCTGAGAAACGGCCGGTGGACAAAGCCGGCGACGCGCCGGAACCGCTGCCGTCGGTAGCACCCGACACCGCTGCCGAATGGCCCGGCTTTCGCGGACCCCATCGCGACGACGTAATCTCCGGCGTGCGGATCAAGACCGACTGGACCGCTTCGCCGCCGGTCGCGATGTGGCGCCGGCCGGTCGGACCGGGCTGGTCATCCTTCGCAGTCCGCGGCGACCTCCTCTACACCCAAGAGCAGCGCGGTCCCGACGAGGTGGTCGCCTGCTACAAACTGACCACTGGCGAGCCGGTGTGGGCACACCGCGACGCGACCCGGTTCTGGGAGTCGAATGGCGGCGCCGGTCCGCGCGGGACGCCGACCCTCAGCAATGGTCGCGTGTACACATTTGGCGCCACTGGAATCGTGAACGCGCTCGACGCCAGTGACGGCGCCGTCGTCTGGTCGCGCAACGCGGCGTCCGACACCGGCATGAAGGTCCCGCAGTGGGGCTTCGCGAGCTCGCCGCTGGTGGTCGGACGACGTCGTCATCGTCGCCGCCGCCGGCCAGCTCGCCGCCTACGACCGCGCCACCGGCGCCCGGCGCTGGGTCGGCCCGGCCCACGGCGTGAGCTACAGCTCGCCGCATCTTTTGACGATCGACGGAGTCACACAGGTCCTGCTGCTTGAGCGAAGCCGGCGCGACCAGCGTCGCGCTCGCCGACGGCACGCTGCTCTGGGAGCACCCCTGGCCAGGCTACCCCATCGTGCAGCCGGCCCTGACCGCGGACGGCGACGTCCTGATCGAGCGTCGAGCGACAGCAGCGGCACGCGCCGCATCGCGGTCGCGCATGGGCCCGGCGGATGGACGGCCGAAGAGCGCTGGACTTCCATCGGGCTGAAGCCCTACTTCAATGACTTCGTCGTGCACAATGGCCATGCCTTCGGCTTCGACGGCAGCATCCTCGCGTGCATCGACCTCAAGGACGGCAAGCGCAAGTGGAAGGGCGGACGCTACGGCAACGGCCAGCTCATCCTGTTGGCCGATCAGGACTTGCTGCTGGTGCTGTCGGAGGAGGGTGAGCTGGCGCTGGTCGAGGCGACCCCCGACCAGTTCACCGAGCTCGCGCGGTTCCCGGCGATCGAGGGCAAGACCTGGAACCACCCGGTGCTGGTCGGCGACGTCCTGCTGGTTCGCAACGGCGAGGAGATGGCCGCATTCCGGCTGTCCCTCGCGGGCGGCTGAGGGTTGCTTTAGCGAGGGAACTCCGTCTGAGGATGAGACGCTTCCCGCCTCGGCATAAGCGGAACAGGCGCCGATCGAAAGGAGACACATCATAAACGAAGGGACTCTTGTCATCGCTCTCTTCAAATGAGCCGCAGATGCCCGCCGCAATCCGCTAGAACCACTGTAGTTCAGCGACCAGGTCCTCAAGGCAATTATTTGTTCTCTCTGCCTTGTTGTTGACATCCTACAACAACGGATTTATATTGTAGCCATCCGACACTATGCAACGTGAATCCCGCCTCGATCTCCTGCAAGGAACTCTGGACCTGCTTATCCTGCGAACCCTGCAAACCGGCCCGATGCACGGGTGGGCAATCTCTGACCGCATCCAGCAGATCTCTCAGGACGTTCTACAAGTCAATCAGGGCTCTCTCTATCCCGCTCTGCACAGGTTGGAGCACCAGGGTTGGATCAAGGCCGAGTGGGGCGTCTCTGAGCTGGGACGTCGCGCCCGCTTCTACCGCCTCACGGCTGCCGGCCGCAAGCAGTTGGACCACGAGACCGACGCCTGGTCACGGTTCACCGCCGCCATCGGCCGCGTCCTGGAGATGGCATGAGATGAACTGGAACGACCTGCTCCTGCGCCTGAAAGCTCTCGTTTTCCACCGCCGGACGGAGCGTGAGCTCGATGAGGAGCTTGAAGCCCATCTCGACCTGCAGATCGAGCATGGCGTCCGCCACGGCCTGTCGCGGGAAGAAGCGCGCCGTGCAGCCCTGACCGCCTTTGGAAACGCTGCCCGTGTGGCCGAAGAGTGCCGCGACCAACGTGGTACCCGCTGGCTGGAAGATTTTACGAAGGATCTTCAGTACGCATCCCGTCAATTCCTGAAACAAAAAAGCTTCTTTGCCGTCGCTGCCGTCACTCTGGCCCTCGGCATCGGTGCTGACACAGCCATCTTCAGCGCCGTGAATGGCGTGCTGCTCCGCCCGCTTGCTTACCACGATCCCGACCGCCTGGCGAGCATTTGGTGCGCGCTGCCATCGCGTGGAGTTCCGCGCATGGGCTTTGCATTGCCCGATCTCCGCGCCGTTGCCGGCCGCAATCACTCATTCGTCTCGGTTGCAGGCTATTACTTCGGCGACATCAATATCACGGGCGGCACGCCCGAGAGAGTTCTGGGCGTCTCCGCTTCGGCCGGCCTCTTTCCCATGCTGGGCGTGCACGCCCTGCTCGGCCGGACATTCTCTCAATCCGAGGAACTCTTCGGCAGCCATCACGTTGTCGTCTTGAGCCATGCTCTCTGGATGCGGCGCTTTGGCGCGAGACCGGGCGCCATCGGTGAGACGATTCGCCTCAATAGCGAACTCTTCAACATCATTGGTGTTATGCCGCCCGATTTTCGTTTTGCGAACAGCGACGTGCAGTTGTGGATGCCGATGTCTTTCGCTCCCAAAGACGATATGGCAACCCGCGACAATCACTTCATCAACGCGGTCGCGCGGCTGAAGCCCGGCATGAGCATTGCGCAGTCGAGGGCTGATCTCCAGTCGATCGCGCGCCAACTGCAACACGAGTTCAACGAAAACACGGGTTTGGACATGGATCTGTCCGACTATCTAACCTCGGTCGTGGGCGACGTCCGCCTGGCCCTATGGATCCTCTTGGCCGCCGTCGGCGTCGTGTTGCTGATTGCCTGTGTGAATGTTGCCAACCTTCTCTTGTCGCGGGCTTCCTCCCGTTTACGCGAACTCTCCATTCGAACCGCGCTCGGAGCCGGCCACGGGCGCCTGGTCCGGCAGCTACTGACCGAGGCCGCGCTGCTCGGCGGCGTGGCAGCTTGTCTCGGCATAACGTTGGCCGTGTGGCTCGTGGAATTAATCCGAAAATTCGGCCCGGCCGAGATTCCACGCCTGCGAACTATCCAGATTGATATTCACGTAATGCTCTTCACCGCTGCCCTAACGATGGTCAGCGTCGTGCTCTTCGGTGTCGCTCCCGCACTGGATCTGGCGCGTGTTCAAGTGAGCGAAGCGTTGAAAGAAGGAGGGAGAAGCCTCACCGCAGGCGCACGCACCGGCCGGTTCCGCGACATCCTGGTGATCGCTGAGATCACCCTTTCCCTCGTCCTGGTCATCGGCGCCGGTCTTCTGGTCCGGACGCTCCAGCATCTCCGGCACGTCGATCCCGGATTCCATCCCGATCATGTCCTGACCATGTCTGTTTCACTGCCGGACGCGAAATATCCGGAGAGCGAACCCGCAAAGGCGGCGCGCTTTTACGATCAACTGATGCATCTTCTCGAGCAGATTCCCGGCGTGAAAGCTGCCGCGGGAAACACCGCCCTTCCGATTGCCGATTGGGGCGGATGGGGAAAGTACTTCACAGTCGAAGACCATCCTGCCTCTCGCCTGGCCGATGTTCCAATGATTCAATACCGCGAAGTAACGCCGCACTACCTCCGGGCTTTGGGAATCCCGCTGATACAGGGCCGGTTCTTCAGCGATGAAGACACAGGCGCGCGGCCCCTCGTCGCCGTCATCAATGAAAGCGCGCGCCGGCGGTTTTTCCCGAACGAGAATCCGATAGGCAAGCTCGTTTATCCTGGCCCTCCTGAATCGACCATCCCAAAAAACTTACTCCCCTCGCCGGACTTCCGCACGCCGCGTCTCAACATCGTCGGCGTCATTGGCGATGTGCGGCACTCCGGTCTGTGGCATCCGCCCCAACCCGAATTGTTTGTTCCACACTTGCAAGGCACCGTGAAAGACAACCAGACTTCCGCCCCGCACATGTATCTCGTAATCAAGACCGACTCCGATCCTTCGCGGTTCGTGCGCGTCGCGCGTGCGGCTGTCCAGTCGCTCGATCCCGACCAGCCTGTGGGCGAAATCGCGGCTATGGATCAGCGCCTTGACGATTCGCTGTCCGGAGAACGCTTCCGCTTATTTCTGTTTAGCGCTTTCGCCGTTCTCGCTCTCGTCCTGGCAGCCGTGGGTGTCTATGGCGTGATGTCTTACTCCGTGCGGCTAAGGATGCACGAGATCGGCATCCGCATGGCTCTCGGCGCCGGCGTTCCGGACGTTCTGACCATCATTCTCGGGCACGCTCTTAAGCTCGCCATGATTGGCGTCCTCGCTGGCGTCGCTCTGGGATTGGGGGTGACACGCCTCATGTCCACGCTCCTGTTCGGCGTCACGCCAAATGACAGCCTCACTTTTCTCGGAGCCTCGTTGATTTCGATCCTGGTCATCGCCGCGGCCAGCCTTGTACCATCCCTTCGCGCCGCGCGCACTGACCCGCTCAGAGTTCTTCGAGCCGAATAATTCTCAAACGGCTTATTTGTTCTCAGCACTCTTTGCAATGATCCTTGCGCGCTTGAAGAAGTACGCAGGATAAGTCTGCGTCACTACGGGCTTCGGTCTGGTGTTGTCGTTGCCTCGTTCTTCGTTTCGATAGATATACGGCATCACGCTGACCAACTCCCACCCTTGATCCGCTAGAGCCTCCAATTCGCGCTGTTCGACGTGCCGGTATTGTCCAGGCGACGTCTCCTGTGGGAACACGGACTTTACTTCGTATGGCGGATGGTCGGTGTAGCGGCCCCGCTGGGCCCACAACAACACAGCGGTTGCCAGGCAAATTGCAATAGCCAAATTACTTCGTGTCATTGTCAACATTGACGATCCACCTGGGCTAAACGTGCAAGTCTTCTAGCGTGATCTAAACGACCGGATCAGCCCCGTGCGCGTGCAACCGCAGCTTTCCATTCGCCGAAGAAGCGCTCGCGGGTTGAGGTGGGCATCTGCGGCTCAAAGCGGCGCTCCGCGCGCCAGAAGCTCTCCACTTCGCCGACGCTCTTCCAAAAGCGGGTAGCCAAACCCGCCAAATACACCGCACTCAGCGCCGTGGTCTCGCGTCCATCGGGGCGCACAATGAGTTTGGCGTGCGTCGTTGCCGGAGCCTCTGCCCACAGGAACATTTCTCAGCCCGCGCCGCTCACAGCAGAGGAGCGACCGCTGCCTCTCTTCGTTGAAGCTAGCCTGCGCGGGCGCCGCGCGTCGTGCCGCTTAAGAAGCCGGCCGTGGTCTTTTCGTCGGAATGATTTAGCGAGCAAGCGGTAGATGAGCTGTCGGCAACGCCGATCCTGTAGGCGACCTGGTGTGGTGCGGCATGCGTCTAAACAGTGGGGCAGGCTTTCAGGATTCAGGATTGCCTGCCCAAATTTCTGCTCGAAAACGGCAGGATTTCGGCTGCACGGCACTATTTCTTCCACGCAATGAACCGCTGACGCTCTGGAAGCGTCGATTCGACGAGCCTCTGAACCCACCCAAATCTCTGTACGATAAAATGATGCCGCTGGACGCTCGCGTATGCCACAGCTAGTCTTCAAAGTCTTTCTTTCCACGCCAACTGATATGCAAGAATACCGGCGGGCGGCCATAGACGTTTGCAACGATTTGAGCATTCAGTGCGTGGGACGCGAGTTCCTGCGGCCCGCGGATGATCTGGCTGCAGCCATACAGGGCGCCGACGTGGTCGTGATTGTTGTTGGCGCCCGAACCAGCAGCCTCGTCCAGCACGAGTACGAGGAAGCGATAAGGTTGGAAAAACCCATTCTTGCGTTGATCGTGAAATCCGCTCCCGAGACTTTTCGGTGGAAAGGCTGGAGGGACCGCAGAACCTCGTATTTTCAAACCCCCAGCGAGTTCGCGTCTATCCTGCGCCAGGAATTGGCGGCGCGGAAGAAATTGATGACTGAGCCTTTCTCCGGATTCAGCGATCTGTTCCGGCCTCCGCCTCCTCCACCGACGGGTGAAGTACAGCAACCCACTGCTCCTGCCGAAGCGACGCCAATGTTCCAAGAACCATTGGAACCACACGAGCCAGTACAGCCTTCCATCGATCCGCGGGAAAGCACGGGAAGTCATCAGAAATATAGACCGCCTCCAGGACCGCCACAAGCCGCAGCTCCCGCGGCCAGATCGAGCAACGAGCCAGAGCGGCCCACGTCCCGTCCGCCGGACCTCACACGCTCATGGGAACTCAGACGATTGAAACGATTGTTACTGGGGAGGCCGATCCAGCGCACGCCTGAGTACACGGTGGTAAAGGTGTTCTACGCAACCGACCGGAAAACCGGAGCCGAGTCGCCCAAACGGTTCTATGCCAACGAGCGGGCCCCCAATCGAAAACTTGCTCTCGGAGTCTGCGAAGTCAGCATTCCCGGCCCGGACTATCACAAGGTCGGCAAACTCGAAGCGCCGTCTATCTTCTCGCTGCAATTCCGCGCCAACCCAGGCAAGCACGTTTTGCTGCTAAATGTACAGCCTCAGGATTCCCATATCTTCTTCCAAAATGTAAGGAGGCACATCGCGGGTTCGGAGCGGCGAGAGGCATTCGTCTTTATTCACGGATACAACGTGTCCTTCGAGGATGCAGCGCGCCGAACAGCACAGCTCGCATCAGACCTTCAATTTCAGGGCGCCCCTATTTTCTACAGTTGGCCGTCTAAAGCGAGATGGGGGCGATATGCTGCCGACGAGACAAATGTGGCATGGTGTGTCCCGCAACTCGAAAACTTCTTAGGGGAATTGGCCCGTTCGTCGGGAGCCAATACAATTCATTTAATCGCTCACAGCATGGGAAACCGTGCTCTTACAGCGGCTCTGCAGCTGATTGTAGCCAAACGATCTGTGCCAAAACGGCTGTTTCACCAGATTATTCTTACTGCGCCGGACGTTGACGAGGAGACCTTCCAGAATCTCGCTACCGCTATTGCGTCGGATGCCGAACACTTGACCATGTATTCAAACTACAAGGACCGCGCCCTTCTGCTCTCGAAGATGTTTCACTTTTACCGCAGGGCAGGCGCATCGATTGTCATCGTGCCAGGAATGGAAACCATAGATGCCTCGAAAGTCGATACCAGCCTGGTCCGTCATTCGTATTTTGGCAACAGCCGAACTGTATTGGCGGATGTTTCTTCTTTGATGGCGGACGGCAAACCAGCAAGAAACCGTTTTGGGATGATCGAAAAGCGGAAGGAAGGCAAAACGTATTACTTCTTTAGACCCTGATGATTCGGCAGATAGTGAAGGGGTGCTCGCCCGGAGAAGTTGATTCCCGCTTGTCTTCGTTACCCACCGATTCAATCACCCCCGTGCCCGTGCAACCACAGCTTTCCATTCGCCGAAGAAGCGCTCGCGGGTTGAGGCGGGCATCTGCGGCTCAAAGCGGCGCTCGGCGCGCCAGAAGCTCTCCACTTCGCTGACGCTCTTCCAAAAGCCGGTAGCCAAACCCGCCAGATACGCCGCACCCAGCGCCGTGGTCTCGACGTCTACTGGACGCACTATGGGTTTGCCTAGAATGTCCGACTGGAACTGCATCAGCAGATCGTTGACCGCAGCTCCGCCATCTACGCGGAGCTCGCGCAACTCCTCGCCGGCATCGGCTTGCATGGCCTCCACCAGTTCACGAGTTTGATAAGCGATGCTTTCGATGGCGGCGCGGACGATGTGGGCGCGCCCGGTGGAGCGCGTCAGGCCGGTGATGAGACCTCGCGCATCGGGGTCCCAATGCGGCGCACCGAGGCCTACAAACGCGGGCACGAAATAGACGCCGCCATTATCGGGAACCGAAGTGGCCAAGGCTTCCGATTCCGCCGCGGTAGCGATGACTTTCAGCTCATCGCGCAGCCACTGAATCGCGGCGCCAGCAATGAATACGCTGCCTTCAATGGCAAACTGAGGCTGCGCATTGGTGGATGCCGCGCGCGTGGCGAGCAGCCAGTTCCTGGAAACGGGCTCGCGTGCGCCGGTGTGCAGCAGCGCGAAACAGCCCGTTCCATAAGTATTCTTCGAGAGTCCCGGACGGAAGCATGCCTGGCCCGCGAGAGCCGCCTGCTGATCGCCCGCGATGCCGGCTATCGGAATGGCCGCTCCCAAATGTTCCGGCGAGATTTCGCCGGCTACGCCACTCGAAGGCACGATGCGTGGCAGCATGGCTCGCGGTACTTGGAAAACGCGCAGCAGGCCGTCATCCCAATCGCCTGCGGCGAGATTCATCAGCATCGTGCGCGATGCATTCGAGGGATCGGTGGCGTGGACCGCGCCGTTAGTGAGCTTCCAGATGAGCCAAGTGTCGATGTTTCCGAAAAGCAGCTCGCCATCCTGCGCCCGTTTGCGGGCATTGGGCGCATTTTCCAGAATCCAGCGGATCTTGCTCGCGGAAAAATAGGCGTCGATCACCAGGCCGGTTTTGCGCGTGATTTCAGCCGCTTCCGGAGCGGCGGCCAGCCGCGTGCAGTACTCCGCGGTACGACGGCACTGCCAGACAATCGCCGGGGCCACCGGCTCACCGGTGCGGCGATCCCATACCACCGTGGTCTCACGCTGATTGGTGATGCCCGCTGCAACGATATCGGAAGCAGCCACGCGGCTGCGCTCTAAAACTTTTCGCGCCGATTCCATTTGCGCACGCCAAATCTCAAGGGCATCCTGCTCCACCCACCCAGGTTGAGGATAGTGTGAGGCGAAGGCTACCGATTCCATGGCCACGCGACGGCCCTCTTCGTCGTATAGAACCGAGCGTGCGCTGGTGGTTCCTTCGTCGAGCGAAAGGATGAAGGGCATGGGGGCAATTATAATAGAGATATGTTTTTCCGCCGTCCAAGCTTGAAAGAACCGACGTACGACGAGCGCCTGGACCAGATCCGGCGCGCCGGTTTTACGGTGGAGGTGCTGTCGGGATCACGCCGGGTTAAGGTCAGCCGCAACGGCTGCGCGGCGGTTCTGGAGTTGCCGGATGGCGAAGTCCGCGTGATCGAATCCGCCGGCGTCATCATGAACGGTGAAATCGGCGCTCTGGTCGACGGTGGTTACCAAAAGTTTTTTCAGACGCCCAGCGGCAAGCGAAGACCTGCCCTCGCCACCGACTTGCGCGCCCTTCACAATTTTCAGGAAGACCTCAAAGAAGCGCTCGGCTTGACCAGTCTGTACAACGAGTCCCTCGGTACGGTCTCTACTTTCTATCAGTACGACCGCGTGAAGGATCGGGACCAGGGCGTGCCCAAGCGTGAGTGGGAATAAGCTGTTTCTTCGTCGGGACCGAAAGGCCGGTAGAATTACATCGACGGTGGTTGCGTCTTTGTTGCGGGTGTCTGCGCTTTGCTGCGCGTGGAGGTTTCGCCCTTGCGGACCGGCGGCTGCTTTCTCAGTTGCTCGAAGTATTGCTGCACGTACTGCTGAAAGATCACCGGCACTTCATCGCGGCTGATATCGCCGCCGGCATCGGTGTGCGTGACGTTGGTCTGCGAATACGGCGTTTGCAGCCGCTGCTGGCTCGACGGCACTTCTACCGTGATCTCGCCCGTTACGTTGGCTGAGCGCTTGCCAATGATCTCGCTGATCTTGCCCATGGCGGCCAGTTGTTCGGCGAGCTTGGTGTCTTTATTGCCATCCTGGCGGCCGATGCCGCTGCCGGGCTGGTTGGCAGCCTGCTGATCGGAGCTGCGGCCGCCGCCTTTGGCTTGGGCATTCTGGCCGTCTTTGCCTTCGCCGTCCATCTGGGTATCCGCGTCGGCGGTCTGCTGGGCGCCGGCCTGCTGCTGACCTTCTCCGGATTTGCCATTCTGCTGCGGCCCGCCGCGCTGAGTTCCGGCCTTCTGCGCAGTCTGCCCGGCGGCCGACGGCTTCTGTGAACCGCTCCCGTTCTGCTGATGCATCTTGGAAAGCAGGTTAGACATGGCGTCTCGCAATTTGGCCATCAGGCTGGCGTTCTGCTCGGAATTAGCTTGCGAGGGCTGGCCATCGGTGGGAGCGCCACTCTGGTTGCCCCGCTTGGCGCCTTCGGGACCATCATTGAGCCCATCGCCTGATGCGTCCGACCCGTCAGCCGAGTCGGAATCGCCCTGGTCGCCCTCCGCCTTTTCGGTGGCGGCGGATTCGGTTTTTGCTTTGCTGTTCTTTTGATTCTGCGAGAGTGGATCGTTCACCGCGCTGGGAATTCCAACGGTGTCCAGGGCTGAGTCCGGCGCGGGGTCAAGTTGCTGCGTGTTGTTCGGGTCGCCTTCCGGCAACGTCAGACCGATGGGCTTGGGCGCGTCAGGTTTACGCGCACGCGGATCTTTGCGAAGCGCGGCTTCTTTTTCGTCGGCCGCGACGCCAAAATTTTCCATGAGGATGCGGGCCAGGGGAGCACGCAAATCCAGTGTTCGGCTGATGCCATAGCGAAGCGCGAACAAACTGGATGCGACCAACCCCAAAGCCGCAAGCGCGTAGACTGCGCGAGGCAAGGAAAAGGGCACGGCTTGCTCCAGATCAGCTTTCTCGGCAGCGCGCTCCGCCTGGTTCCGCTGGCCATCGCGCATCGACTCGGGAACTTGCGTTTTCCCGCTCGCGAAAAAGAACGCGGTGGAAAGGGTATCCGCCAGAAGCAAACGCCGATCTACCAGCTGCGCAATGAAGTAGGGCGACGGAACGCGGCGAAAGGTCCTGTAAGCGCCTAGCGCGAGAGTGGCTGTTGAGATCGCCAGCAGGAAGCGCCAGTCCAAAATTTGAGTTCCGGTGATCAGAAGCAAAATAACGCCGGACATACCTGCGCTCGCGGCGTAGGCCCCCTGGGCAATTAGTTCGTTGGTGATATAACGCCGGCGTGCGCGACGGATAAGCGCTTCAATCATAAGGCTGTAGCAAAAAATACCTTCTGGCCGAGGAGCCGCGTGGCGACCAGCCACTCTTATTCTATTATTACTCACAGAGGCCATACCCGAGCAGGTTTGGCGCGGCAGGATGATAATAGAACAAGTGGACAAGCTCCTTAAAGTATTGATCGTGGACGACGAGGCCAGTCAGCGCACTGGCCTGTCTGGAATGGTGAAGGCCTGGAATATGTCGGCGGAGACAGCCTCCGACGGCGCCGAAGCGCTGGAAAAAGTAGCCAGCTTTTCTCCGGACGTTATTGTGACCGACCTGAATATGCCGGGTATGGACGGCTTTCAATTCCTAACCAAGCTGCGGGAATTAGGCGATGCACCGCCGGCGATCGTGCTGACAGCTTACGGCAACGTGGAAACCGGAGTGCGTGCCATTCACGAGTTGAACGCCTTTTATTTTCTGGAAAAGCCGATCCAGCCGAACGTGATGCAGGCGCTGCTGCGGCTCGCTGCCAGCCACAACAACCTGCGCCATTCCAATCAGATTCTGGAGCGGCAACTGCTCTATAAAGGGTCGCTCGGCGAAATGGTTGGCGCCTCTTCGCGCATGAAGGAAATTTTCGTGCTGCTGCAGCAGGCCGGGCCGACCAACGCCTGCGTGCTGATCTCCGGAGAAAGCGGAACCGGAAAGGAACTGGTGGCGCGTACGCTGCACGCGCTCAGCCCGCGAAGCCAGGGCCCATTCTTTGCCATCAATTGTGCGGCCTTGCCGGAGACCCTGATCGAGAGCGAACTGTTCGGGCACGAGAAGGGCGCATTCACCGGTGCGTCGGAGCGCCGCGCGGGGTGCTTCGAGCTGGCGCAGCACGGTACTCTGCTGCTCGACGAGATCGGCGAGATGCCCGCGCTCACCCAGGCCAAGCTGCTGCGCATTCTCGAGGATTCCAAGGTCCGGCGCATCGGCGGGAAAGCGGAATTCGAAGTGGATGTGCGCGTGGTGGCGGCCACCAATAAGGTTCCGGAAGAAGCTGTGCGGGGTGGGCATCTCCGCGAGGACCTCTACTACCGTCTCAATGTGTTCCACATTCATCTGCCTCCGTTGCGGGAACGCAAGGAAGATATTGAAAAGCTTACGGAGTTCCTGGTCGGCGACCTGAACCGCAAGCACGACTGCCGGGTGAGCGATGTTTCGCAGCCCGTGCATGAGGCATTCGCGCGGCATAACTGGCCGGGTAATGTCCGGGAGTTGCGAAACGTGCTGGAACGGGCGGTCATTTTGTCGGGCGAGGGGAGCATCGACATGAAGCATTTGCCGGCTATGTTCCAGAGCCAGATGGCAGGGCCGGTACCCGCCGTTGCCGCGACAGAAGAGTCCGCAGCAGGGCAGGCCCGCGATTCGGTTCAGTTTGCCGTGGGCACTACGGTTGAAGAGGCGGAAAAAGGACTGATTCTGCGCACGCTGGAACACACCAAGAACAACAAGACGCGCGCCGCTGAGATTTTGGGGATCAGCCTCAAGACCTTGCACAACAAACTGAAAGAGTACGGGTCCAAAGAGGTTGGTGCAGGGGTGTTGTAGGTTACTGCAAGTGCAGTTTCTTGTGAATGGCGTATAGTGCCAGCTCAAGACGGTCGGAAACTCCCAGTTTGTCGAATATGTTATGCAGATGGTTCTTTACCGTCTGCTCACTGATGAACATCTTCTCGGCCATTTCCTTGTTCTTGAATCCCTGGGCTACCAAACCCACGATCTCCCGCTCCCTTTGACTGAGCGGTGAGCGTTCGCGCGACCGGCCGTTTAAGGCAGGCGCGGGCAGTGGGCGATCATCGACGCCGGTGGCAAACTGCTGCATGACTGCACTAGTGGTATCCGAATCGAGCCAAATCTCGCCGGCATGCACTTTGCGAATGCTCTTGAACAGGAGATCGGTGGGCGACTGCTTCAGCACGATGCCACAGGTGCCCAGCTTCATGGCGTGTACGAATTCGCTCTTATCGTCGGAAGCGGTGAGAACAATCACCCTGGTTGCCGCGGTATTGGAGATCTGAAGCTTTTGCAGGATGGTCAGGCCATGCGTCCCAGGCATTTTCAGATCTAGTAAGAGGATGTCGGGCTTGTGAATTTCGAGGGCTGGCAAAACTTCATCGCCGTGGCCCACCTCGGCTACCACCTGGAAGTCCGACTCGCGAGACAGCAAATGCTTCAGGCCATCACGAAAGATCGGATGGTCGTCGGCGATTACGATGCGGATCGGTTTAGCGGCATTGCCGCCTTCGTTCGAAGACGATCCACCGGTTGTCACGGGCTCCATGGGCGCGATACTCTGCTTAATTCTAAGATGGTCCTAGTACTAAGTCAATGCTCGTAACCCTCAGAATTATAGGGGTTTTTACCCGATTACCCTACTAGTACCCCGAAGCTAACCTTCGACTACGAGGTAGGTGTACACCTCCGGTAAGGGGGCGGGTAAACTCATTTACGTGATTATATTTAGGGTCTTTTGAATTTGAGGCTTCGGGCTGATATTGTTAGTGAGTCCATGAGTGACGCCTTAGTGGAAGTCGAGTTCCAGCGCTTTTGGCGGCGATTGCAACAACTGGGATTGAACGCCTACGAATCCCGGTCCTATCTGGTGCTGCTCGGTCATCCCAAATTCAAGGCACTGGAACTGGCGGCCCGCGCCCATGTTCCGCGCCAGAAGATCTATGAAGTGCTGGACAGCCTGGTAGAGAGGGGATTTGCGCAGGTGGTCCAGGAGAAGACTAAGCTCTTTTCGGCGGTTGAGCCGGCTCTCGCGATTCCCAGTTATCTTTCGCGGCAGCGGCAATTGATGGAACACGAACTGACGGACCAGAGCCGTGTCGCATCTGGCCTAATGGACGATTTGAAATCGCTGTACTCTGAGGGCCAGGGCGGTCGGGGCACTCTGGACTATTTGAGGATCGTGACGGAACCGGCGCAGACGGGCGCGGAGTACCGCAAGATGCTGTCTGAAGTGAAGTCCGAGTATCTGGAGTTTTCCCGGCCCCCGTACGCAGTGGATCCGCTTGACGAGAAGCTGGTGAAGCATGCCCGCGAGTCGGGAGTAGCTTGCCGCCTGTTGCTGGAGTCCGCCTCACTCGATGACGGCCACCGGCAGCGGTTAGGCGAATACTCGGCGGTCGGCGTGGAAGTGCGACAGGCGGGTTCCCTGCCGATGAAACTGGCGTTATTCGACGGCCGCCGCGGTCTAATCGCCCTGCTCGACCCGGTGATCACACGGCCCAGCTGGACTGCCGTGGTTTTTGATCATGACGGCATGGGCGAGGCAATGAAGGGACTTTTCGAGGAGTATTGGGTGCGCGGCAAACGGCTGTGAAACAAGAAAGGCAAAAGGCAAAAGAGGAAAGGCAAAAGGCAAAAATAAGGCAATAAGGGTGGTGTTGCCTTTTGCCTTTACCTGGCCTCGTCGACTACGCCGCGCTTCTTCTGGGTCAGGATCTCGCGGATGGCATAGATTCGCCGGTCCTGGCTCTCGAAATATGTTCGAATCATTACCTCACCTAGTAGACCGGTCGTAAACATCATGAGTCCCGCGAGCAGGAGCAGGCCACCGGCCATCATGAGCGGGCCATGTTCCAGCACGATGTCATGCCCGGTGATCAGCTTATCGGCCGCGCAGTAGACCAGAACCACCGCGCCAAGCGAAGTTCCCGCTAAGCCCAGGGTGCCGAAGAAATGCATGGGCCGCGTAAAATATTTCAACAGGAAGCGGATGGTGAGGATATCGAACAGCACGCGAAACGTACGGCTCAGCCCGTAATGGGATTCGCCGGCAGCGCGCGGAGTGTTGCGGATGGGCACTTCCGCCACGCGGGCCCCGTAGAAACTCGCGAGTGCGGGAATGAAGCGATGCAGTTCGCCGTACAGGTTGATATCTTTCAGGACTTCGGCGCGGTAAGCCTTGAAGGTGGTGCCGAAATCGCGCAAATCGAGCCCGGAAGCGCGGGCCATGAGCCAGTTGGCGATGCGCGACGGGATCTTGCGCGTGATGGCGTTGTCGACGCGATCCTTGCGCCAGCCGCTGGCGATGTCATAGCCTTCCTCGATCTTAGCGAGCAGCGCGGGAATGTCTTCGGGAGCGTGCTGCAGATCGCCATCCATGGCGATGATGATCTTTCCTTTGGCCTCGTGGAAACCCGCCGAAAGGGCCGCGGTCTGTCCGAAGTTGCGGCGCAGCCGGATCACCTTCAGGCGCGCATCAGTCTCAACCAGGTTTGCGAGCAGCTCGAAGCTGCGGTCCGTGGACGCGTCGTCGACAAAGAGAATTTCGTAGGGCTGGTGCATACCTTCCAAAACCGCTGTCAGCCGGTCGTAGAGAGGCAGGATGGAACGCTCTTCGTTGTGGACCGGGATGACGAGGGAAAGCATGGAGCTGTAACTGTTATCTTACTGCAACAGCGTGGATCAGGCGGTAAGCTTTCAGCATGAATGACAGGCTTCCTTACCGCGCAACGAGTGCCGCGGTCGCCTACGAACCCATCGCCGTCCTTCCGGTGACCGCTCTGCTCGACAATATCCGCAGCCTATACAACGTAGGAGCTTTCTTTCGCACGGCGGATGCTGCTGGCATCGAGAGTCTGCTGCTCTGCGGAATCACGGGACGCCCGCCGCACAGGTCGATCACCAAGACTGCCTTGGGGACGGAGACCAAGGTGCGGTGGGAATGCGCCGCGGATGCCCAACCCATTATCGAGCAACTGCGCGCGCGTCGCTACGAGATTGCTGCGGTCGAGACCAGCGTCCGGTCGGTCGACCTGTTTGATTGGTCGCCCGCGTTCCCGGTATGCCTGATTTTCGGAAATGAAATTGATGGGATACGCCCTGAGATCTCAGCGTTGGCCGATACCCACGTTCGCATTCCCATGCTTGGCGTGAAGCACTCCCTCAACGTGGCAACAGCGGGAGGCGTGGCGATCTACGAATTGTTACGAAAATACCGGAGATTGTTGCAACAGCGTTAACGGCAGCGCATTTTCAGCGCGTTAGGCGCCGGCGCAACCGTTACGTAACCCCCGAATAACTTCCATGAAGCCACTATTCCCATCACGCTGCCAGTGGGAGGTGTCAGGGAATGAGCTGGCTGGTGTTGGCGTTGATGGTTTCGCTGGGGACGCCCGCGGCGATTCACCGCGAGGTCTTATCGTTGTTGGACGCCGGACGCTATGGCGAGGCGGAAAAGCTGTGCAATGAAGCCACTGCGGAATTCGAGGGCATGTACGGGCCCGAAGCGCTGGAAGTAGCTCTGATGCTGGGGGACGTGGCGGCGGCGTATCGCGGCGAGGGAGATCTGGCCAGGGCAGAGAAGGCATCCCAGCGATCGCTGTCCATTGTTGAGCAAAAGCTAGGTCCCGGAGACGCGAACACGGCGCTGGCACTGGATCAATTGGCCGAGATCTACGTCGATGCCCAGCGCTACGCGGAGGCCGGGCGGCTGTTGCACCGGGCGCTCGCAGCCGGCGAACACGCACTAGGGCGCGACCATCCGCACGTGGCGACGATCCTGAACGATCTGGCGGCGGTCGATTATGTGGAACATCATTATGCCGCCGCGGAAACGTTGTACCGGCGCGCGCTGGCAATTCGTGAGAAGTTGCTCGGCCCGGATCATCCACACGTGTTGGTCATCCGGCACAACCTGGCTGAACTGGAACGAGTCTGGGGCCCCCGGCAAGGGGTGGTCTTAGCGCTCAACCGGTAGGTTCAGGCGGCGAAGAAGAGCGGTGAAACGCGGATCGGACCGCAACGTACGGAATGCCGGAAAGATTTTCGCATATGCGAGCATTCCGTCGCGCTCGTCAAAGCCGCGGTCGAGGGTGCGAAAAGCGCCGTCCTTATCGCCCAAAGCCGCGTAGACGCAGGCTACCGATCCCGGGCTCACGTACTCGCGCGCATGGGCTTGTTCGCACGCGGCCATTAATTGCCGGGCAGTATCCATGTGGCCCTCGACGGCGGCCAGCTGTGCGTCGGCGAGACCGGGAACGGTCTGACCCGTGAGGACGTGAGCCCTGTCAAGCTCCGCGTGGGCCTTATCCAGCTTGTTCTGCTCCAGATAGACCCGGAACAGCATACTATGCACTTCAGCGAAATCAGGCGCCATGCCGATGGTATTTCGTAACTGGGTGATGGCTTCCTCGTACCGCCCGCCGAAGTAGAACAGCATCCCCAGATACGTGTGGATGACGATATTCAGAGGATCGAGGTCGCGTGCGCGCTGCATTTCCTGAATCGCCTGATCGATTCGGCCCTGGGGCGCCAGATACAACAACGAATGCGAGAAGTGGGCGCCCGCGTCGTCCGGATTGATCCGGAGTGCGGTCTCGTACTCGCGTCGCGCGCCGTCCCAGTCCCAGTCGTAGAGGGCCTTGACGTCACCAAGCGAGATATGCGCGACGCCTAGCTGGCTATCGATCGACAGGGCCATCTGAGCAGCCGACTTGGCGCCCGGCATGACATCCTTCGGCCGCACCCGGAAAAAGCCGAGCCAAGTGTAAGACGAAGCCAGGCCGGCATAAGCCGGCGCAAAACCCGGGTCCCGCGTGATGGCCTGCTGGAACACGTCAACGGACTGCCGCATGGGAAGGAGCTGCCACTTCGAATGCAGGTAACGTGCCTGCAGGTAAAGGTTATAGGCATCCAGGTTGCCTGTTGGTGGGGTGACGAGCGGTGTTTTGCCAGTCTCGCCCAGTTGGACACGCAGCGTGCTGACGATCGCTCGCGAGATATCGTCCTGCAATGCGAAGACGTCTTTCATCTCGCGCTCATAAGTTTCCGACCACAGATGGTAGCCGTCCGCCACGTTGTTGAGCTGGGCGGTAACACGCAACCGGCTACCCGACTTACGCACGCTGCCTTCGAGCACCGCGCCAACGTTTAGCTTGCGCCCGATCTCGCGGATGTCCTGCTGTTTGTTCTTAAACGCGAACGCCGAACTGCGAGCCGCTACGTGAAAGCCGCGCACCCGCGCCAGAGCGTCAATGATCTCCTCGGTCATACCGTCGCAGAAGTATTCCTGGTCCTTGGCTTCACTCAGGTCCACGAAGGGCAAAACCGCGATGGAAGGAACGTCTGCACCGGGCGCGGGAGGGCGGGAGTCGACCAGCCACCAAAGGCCGCCCGCAGCCAGCAGCACGAGGGCTGGCAGCGCGAACCATGCGCGGCGGCGTAGCGTGACCGGAGCTGAAACGGCCGGAGCCTCTGCGGGAGCCTGGGGGGAGAAGACCGGGACGTAACCGCCTTTGGGCAGGTCGATGCGCACCGAGTCGTTACGGCCTTCGTTGTCGTAATACTCCTTGAGGCGCGCGCGAAGCTTTACGGCTTCGATGCGAACGACTGCGTCCAGACGGGGGTCGTAGTCCGGCTTGCGACCGAATACCTCGCTGCCTACGATGGTCTCTTTCAGCTGGCCGGTCTTGCCGGCGAGCGTTTCTTCCACCGTGAAGCGAAGGAAGCGGCAGAGACGCTCGGAAGAGGTAAATCTAGGGCTCGAGCTGAGTTTCCGCATGGCCTCGCGGATGGATTCCTCGCTCGGTTCGATTCGGTTCTGAGTCGCCGATTCCATCTGATCTGGACCTCGTCCTAACACGATACGTAGTTTGCAGTCCGGAAGTGCCCCCAATTTGCCCCTTGTGATGCAACAAGAGTAAACAAAGATTCAGGCGTCTACGGCCAAATTCTATTCTTTCGGCCCGATTCCCAGAGTTTTCATCTTACGGTAGAGATTGCTGCGCTCGAGACCCAGCAATTCCGCGGTTCGCGTGACATTGCCGTTGGTCTCTTCGAGTTTCTTGAGGATGTATTCGCGTTCCACGGCTTCGCGCACTTCCTGCAAGCTGCCAAAGCGCTCGGGCCGATCGGCGGCAGACCGCCGGACGGTCTGCAGAGGGATATGGCGGGCATCCACGCGCACCTGCGGGTTCAGAATGACGATGCGCTCGATCAGGTTCCGCAACTCGCGCACGTTGCCCGGCCAATGGTGCTCGCGCAGCAGGTCATAGGCCCCCGGGGTGAGTTCCTTGGGCTTGCGCCCATACGCCAGCGTGAATTCACGGAGGAAATAGTCGGCCAGCAGGGCAATATCTTGCACGCGGTCGCGCAGCGGGGGCACGTGAAATGGAATCACGTTTAGACGGTAGAACAGGTCTTCGCGGAAGTTGCCGCGCTCGATTTCGTGGCCCAGCACTTTGTTGGTGGCGGCGATCACGCGCACATCCACCTGAGTCCATTCGGAAGCGCCCACCGCCTCAAAGCGCTGTTCTTCAAGGGCGCGCAGCACTTTCGCCTGCGTACGCAGGCTCATGTCGCCGACTTCGTCCAAAAATAGGGTGCCGCCATCGGCTTTGCGGAATTTGCCGATTTTGTTTTCGTGCGCCCCTGTAAAACTGCCTTTGAGATGCCCGAACAACTCGCTCTCAATCAGTTCTTCGGGAATGGCGGCACAGTTGACTTCGACAAACGCCTCGGGAGAGCGCGCGCTCATGGCATGAATGGCGTGCGCCACCAGCTCTTTCCCGGTGCCGCTCTCGCCATAGATCAGCACACGGCCGTTGGTAGCGGCCATAAGCTCCATCTGCTGGCGCAGAGCTTTCATAGGCACGCTCTCACCGATGATGCGGTACCTGAAATCGCCGTCCCCGCGCAGGCGGACGTTCTCAAGCTGGAGCCGGCGGTATTCCAGGGCATTTTTCAAAACCACCGTAAGCTTCTGAAGCGAAAGCGGCTTCTCGAGAAAATCGAACGCCCCCAGTTTGGTGGCCTTCACGGCGGTTTCGATGTTGCCGTGCCCGGAGATCATGACTACTACCGGGCGATCGCCGAAGGGAATCTCCTGAATGCGCGCCAGCGTCTCCATGCCGTCGATACCCGGCAGCCAGACGTCCAGCAAAACCAGGTCCGAGGGCTCACGCGAGAGATCTTCCAAAGACTCTTCCCCGCTGGCGACAGCGTGAGCGAGATAGCCGTCATCTCCCAACACGCCGCACAGCGATTGCCGGATGCCGGGCTCGTCGTCCACCACCAAAATCCGAGCGGGCTTCATACGTGGGTGACGGGCGTGGCGCTTTCAACCGGCCTGGGCTCTTCGCCGGCGTCTACAGCCGCAGGAATTTCGATGGTGAAGCGCGCACCGGCCGGGACGTTGTCTTCCACCCGGATGTGGGCGTTGTGCTCGGAGAGAATGTGATTCGCAATGGCCAAGCCCAGACCCGTGCCGCGTCCCTTGGTAGAAAAATACGGAAGGAATAGTTTTTCTTTATCTTCTGGAGTAACGCCGCACCCGGTATCGGCGACAATCAACTCCACGGTATCGGGGGCTCCGGAGCGGGTGGCAATCCACAGGCCCTTCACCAGCGAATCTTGCATAGCCTCGGCGGCGTTGTCCACCAGGTTCACAATCACCCGCTTGAACTGTTCCTTGTCGACGTTCACGGGGGGCAGACCCGTGGCCAGGTCCGCACGAAGCTCAATCCCGTCCAGTCTTCCGGTGAAAACTGCGAGAGCGCTCTCTACCACCTCGTTCAAATCACAGCGGACCGGTTGAGCCGCCGGGAACCTGGCGAATTGCGAAAATTCGTTGACCAGGTTTTTCACGGACTCGACTTCATTCGCAATGGTATCCGTGCACTCTTTGACGATTCTGGCGACATCCGGCGGCAGGGGCACGCGTTCGAGTTGCCGCGCAAGGCGCTCGGCACAAAGGGCGATGGGGGTCAGCGGGTTCCTGATCTCGTGCGCGATGCGCCGCGCCACCTCATTCCATGCCGCAGCCTTCTGCGCGCGCAGCAGGTCGCTGGTGTCCTCGACTACGATCACAAAGCCCGAGCGCATCTTCTCCTCGAGCGCCGAAACGGTTATGGAAAGATGCCGGGTCCGGCTCTCGGATCGCAGTTCGATTTGCCGCGAAGTCATGCCGGTACGGCGGGCGCGCTTCATCAGATACCGAATCTCCGTGGTATCTTCGCGGGAGAACAAGTCCTCGAGCCGGGTCGCATGGTTGACCTCATCTCCGGGAAAGATTTGTCTCAAGGCACGGTTCACACGCTGAATGCGGCCGTCGGAAGAGACCGAGATCACTCCGGTGGGGATGCTCTCGAGTATGGCCTCGGTAAAACGGCGGCGCGCATCCAATTCGCGGCTATTGCTGTCCAGCTCCCGCGTCATTTCGTTAAAACTGCGCACCAGGCCGGCCAATTCGTCGATAGCCGGCACTTCTACCCGATGGCTCAGATTCCCCTCGCGCACCTCGCGGGCCGCATGCACCAGCGCGGCGATGGGAACGCTGATCTGGCGGGCCAGAAACAGCGCGATCCAGGTCGCCACGAAGAGGACGAACAGAGTGATGAGCGCCAATAACAGCAGATATAAGTTGCGAGCACTCTGGCGCAAGGCGACTATGCGTGCGTATTCGCTGTTATAGGACTCGATGGCGGCGCGCTGTTCAGCCAGGTTCAAAGGAATTCGGGGAGCCAGTACAACCCGCCCCAAAACCTCACCTTGAGCCTGTACCGGATGCGTCACCACGATGGTGTTCTTGTCCGTGCTGCGCAGAGCCTCCGGCTTGCCGCAGCGCCCGGCCACCACTCCGGAGGTGGATACGATCTGGGCCGCCGCTACATTCTCGGCATTGCAGAATGGGTCCAGCGTGCCGGCCGGGGCTGCAGCCGACTTGAGGAGTAACAACGTTTCCGGCCGGGCAGCCAGCAATGCGGCCTGCGCTTCGGCCTTTGCGCGCGCCTCATCCGTGAGAACCTGGGCGATTTTGATGAAGGCTACGCGTTCCTTTTCCACCGGCCGCGCGAACCACTTCTCGAGATTGCGGTTCAGCACGTAATAGCTGAACAGCACCATGAAAAAAACCGGCATGAAACTCAAGGCCAAGGCGCCGATGACCAGCTTGGTTTTAATGCGCGAGCCTTCGCGGTTGCTTCGCCGCTCGATGTAGAGCTTCACCCCGATGCGCACCAGCATGAAGCCGAGCGTGACCATCAACAGAAAGATCAACGTGGAGATAGCCCAGAAGATAAACGTTTGTGCGGGATCGATGGGCGCGTAGCCACCGAAATCGAAGTCGCCCTGCCAGATTACAAGGGCCGCCGAAAGGAATAGCAGGACCAGCCCGGAGCCGTAGAGAAGGCGCTTTTTCATGACGTAGCGGCCTGTTCCCGATTATACAGGGCGCTGCATTCGGGAGCGCACAGTGCCCCACCGGCGTCTCCTGCACGTCCGAACCGTTCATCGAATTTTCTTTCACCGGGCGGCCAAAAATGGCTTATGGTAATAGCTTGCTAGCGAAAAATATTTGAGCACCGGCTGGCCGCAGCCAACGCTGGCGGCCTCGCTTTGGGAATCCACAACGCGGGCAATAACCAGATGATCCAGCGCGCACTCTTCTAACGGTAATATCTGGCATAACGCATGGCTCAGACATTAGATCCAAGAACCAAAGAAATCTTGCAGAAGTATCTTCGCGAAACCCGGAGCTTGGGAAATGAAGCTGCACGCCGACAAAGATTTTCGGCTTTGGTTGCCGAATTGTTCCCAGGCACGCACGCCGTCACTGATTTTGCTCGTGGCGTTGAGAAGCTAATTCGCATCAAGACGGTCCACGGCGTGAAGCGCGGCCACGCTGACGCTTACTACGGCAACGCGATCATTGAGTTTGAAAAGTCTCTCAAGGCGACCCTGAACGAAGCTGAAGGACAACTGCGCGAGTACATCTCCGGTTCTTGGCCGAAAACAGAGGAGAACGCTAGCTCGATGCTGGCTATCGCCTCGGACGGCCTGCAATGGCGGATTTATCGGCCCAAGCTCCTGTCAGGAGCGGCCGCTGAGCCGCTCCCTGAACAACTAGAGTTAGACCTGTTACGGGATTTCAAACTCTCAGAGAACACGCTTGGTGATTTCTGGCTTTGGCTTACCAGCTTGCTCTTCAGACCCCAGCAGATCGAACCTACAGCACAGCAATTCCAACTCGATTTCGGCTCCTGGAGTCCGTTGTATCGCCAAGGCATGGTTGCGCTGACGAAAGCATGGGTCAAGGTGTCCGAGGAACCGGAAGCGAAGATAGCCTTTGAAACCTGGCAGAAGTATTTGACGGTCACCTATGGCACGCTGGCTGAATCCGCTACGCCCAAGAAGGAGCTGGAGAGTGGCGTAGAAGTCTCCGAACTTGAGGACCTCTTCCTCAGGCACACGTACCTTTCCAGTATCGCGAGGTTGCTCATTTGGGCGGCGCTTTCTCAAGGCAGAGTCAAGGACAGCCTGCGCGAGGTAGCGCGAAATGTTCTTTCGGGGCGGTACTTCCATTCGAAGCGCCTGGCAAACTTGGTAGAGGACGATTTTTTCCACTGGGTTCGCCAATGGCGGGCCGAGGAAATCCTGGCCGGCACGTGGGAACGATTACTCTCGCACTTGCTGGAATACGATCTGGCCCGTTTGAATCAGGACGTTCTCAAGGGTGTTTATCAGCAGCTAATTGATCCCAAGGATCGGCACGATCTGGGGGAATATTACACGGCAGACTGGTTGTGCGAGCGCATCATCGCCGAACTGCTGCCAAGGCAAGGCTACAAGACTGTTCTGGACCCGAGCTGCGGTTCAGGCAGCTTCTTGCGGGCCAGCATTGCGCACTTCATCCAGCACAACGAAAGCGGCTCTGATGCGGATCGGCTCCGTGCGATTCTGACTAGCGTAAACGGCATTGACATCCATCCCGTAGCCGTTACGATCTCGCGCGCCACTTATGTCCTTGCCCTTGGCGCGTTGGTGAAGGCAGCCCGCAAGCCAATCCAAATCCCGGTTTATCTTGCGGACTCGCTATTTCTACCGCGAGAGGTCGAACAGAACCTGATTGAGAAGTTAAGCGGTATAGAAATCAAGTACGGCCAGCGGAGGGACGAGCGGCGGGTGGTCGTGCCGCAAACACTGATTCACTCACCGGAACTTTTCGACGAAGCAATTGCCGCCTGTACGACCGTGGCTGAGGATGATGCGAGGACCCAAAAGGAAACCAAGACAACACTCTCCCGTCATCTGGCGCAGGCCGTACCTGACCTGGAGCGCATGCTGGAATACAGCGCAATCCTTGACGCGTTATGGGATTTCACGGCTGGCTTGGCGGAGTTGATCCGCAACCGTAAGAACTCTATCTGGTCATTCATCATTCGCAACAGCTACCGGCCAGCGATGTTTCGTCAGCAGTTCGAGCTGATTGTCGGCAATCCGCCCTGGCTCTCCTACCGCTACATCGCAGACCCCGACTACCAGCAAGAGATCAAGCGCCGGGCGGTCGAACAATATAAGATAGCGCCGAAATCCCAAAAGCTCTTCACTCAGATGGAGCTCGCCACGGTGTTCCTGGCGCATTCCATGGCTGTGTTCGCTCGTCCGGCCGCTAAGCTGGGTTTCGTAATGCCCCGCAGTATCTTGAGTGCCGACCAACACCAGAACTTGATCAAGCGCGATTACGAATCGCCGATGCGAATCACCGGCTATTGGGATCTATGGCAAGTTAGTCCCCTATTCAATGTCCCGGCGTATGTCCTGTTTGCCAAGCGCGACGACGACCACGGCAGCCCGAAGGATCCTCTGCCAGCACAGACGTGGAGCGGCAAGCTGCCCGACCGTAACGTTCCGTGGCGGGTTGCAAAAGAAAAGCTGCGCAGCACACAGGAAACCGCGAGGGTAATTTATTTGGGCCAGCGGTGCGCGCTATCAACGGAGTCTGGGTCGGCTGCGTTCACTAAGCCGAGCCAGTATCAGCGCACCTTCAAACAAGGCGCAACAATCGTGCCGCGCAGCTTCTACTTCGTGCGCGTTCCAGACCTGAACGGTAAGGCTGACCCGGATGCGCTTTACTGGGCTGAGACCGACCCAGAGCAAGCGGTATCCGCGAAGCGGCCGTACAAAGACATTCGCCTGGATGGCCTCGTCGAGGGCAGATTCATCTTTGCGAGTGCGATCGCTAAGCACGTCCTGCCGTTTATGGTTCTCCAGCCCGCAACCGTTGTGCTGCCCGTCGAAGACAATCAGGGCCTACTTGCGGTCCGGCACGCTGACGCCCTGACTGGCAGCGGCTACCGAGAGTTCGGAAAGTGGATGAAGCAAGCTGAGCAAATCTGGATCGAAAAGCGTGAGGCAAAGGCCGAGAAACAAAACCTATATGAACGCCTCGATTATCAGCGCGAGTTAACGCGGCAAAACCTGTCGCATCGTCACCTGGTTCTGTATAACACGGCCGGAACAAATGTTTCTGCCGCCCACCTAGATAGAAGCGAATTGGGATTGCCATTCATCGTGGACCATATGCTGTACTACGCAGCGTTCTCTCACCCTGATGAGGCGAACTACGTCACCGCTGTTCTAAATTCTGAGACGCCAAATGAACTGATTAAGCCTTTCCAGTCCACCGGCCTTTTGGGGGAGCGTCACGTTCACAAGAAATCTTGGAGCTGCCTATCCCGCCTTATGACCATGCTGTTAAAGAACATCATGAGCTGGCAGAACTTGGCATGCGCGCACGGGAGGAGGCTGGGGCGACAGTCAAGTCTTCCGCCTTCCCGCCAGCCACTTCTCTTGCGCGCCAGCTTGCCTTCGTGCGGCGTAGCTTGAAAGACACGCTAGGAGAGATTGATAGGCTCGTCAGGAGAATTCTTTAAAGGTTCGACTCGAAAATTTTCGACGCGATACTCCTTCGCCCGACGGCGGCTCTAGCATACTAAGGTCTTCCAGATGAATCCCGCACAACCATTTCTGGTGCAAGCCGCGCGCTGGCTGGCGTTCGCCTCTTCGGTATCCATCCTGGTGGGGATCGCGCCTTCCCAGATCCTACTGGGGCTGGCTCTGGCCGCGCTGCTGTTGTCGGGAGAAACGCTGCGGCTGCCGCCGATCAAATTACCGCTCGGGCTGTTTCTGCTGGGCACGCTGATTGCGGTGGCGTTTTCTTCCAATCCCGTGGCGGGTTTGCCGCAAGTGCGCAAGATCTACGTGTTCTGCCAGCTCCTGGTGGTGTTCTCGATGCTGCGGGATATGAAGCTCATCCGGTGGCTGTTTCTAACCTGGGCAGGACTGGGCAGTATCAGCGCGGTTCTCAGCTTCGTCCAATTCGCGCGCAAAGTGCAGCAGGCGCATGCTTTGGGCAGCGACGTTTATAGCTACTACGTGGGAGAGCGAATCACCGGCTTCATGAGCCACTGGTACACATTTTCTGCCGAGGAGATGTTCGTACTCATCATGCTGGCGTCGTTTTTGTTCTTCGCTCCGCAAGCGTGGCGGCGAGCCTGGGTGTGGCTGCCGCTTGGATTACTGAGTGCCGCCGGGATGCTGCTGGCCGAGATGCGCGGTGTTTGGATCGCAACAGCCGTGGCCGGCGTGTACCTCACTTGGTTTTGGCGGCGCTGGGTGGTGCTGCTTGTGCCCGTCATCATCGCCGCTGGCTTTCTTTTCTCGCCGGACGTGATCCGCCAGCGCCTCACGTCCATCGTGCATCCCGGCCGTCTCGATTCCAATCAGTTCCGCCTGGTCACTTGGCGCACGGGACTGCGCATGATCGAGCACCATCCCTGGTTGGGGCTTGGGCCGGAAATGCCGAGAATTCAGTTCGACGAATACGTACCGGCCGACATCCCGCGGCCCTTGCCCGAGGGGTCGTACATTCACTTGCACAACATCTACCTGCACTATGCCGCCGAGCGCGGCATTCCTACGCTGCTGGTGTTTCTGTGGCTGATGGGCAAAATCATTTGGGATTTCTGGCGTGGCCTTCGCACTCTGCCGCCGGGCCGCGACAACCGCCGGTTCCTGCTGCACGGCGGCATCGCCGTGGTGATCGCAACGTTAATTGACGGCTTTGCGAATGTGAATCTCGGCGATAGCGAGGTGCTGACCATGTTTCTGGTCGTGGTGGCTTGCGGATACCTGGCGGTCGAAAAGGATGTTGCGCCTGAATGAATCGATCCTACGGCAGGCCCGGCGTAATCCTTGCGCTCCATTCGGCGGGCGACAACACGGCGTGTGGCACCAGCGCGCGGCATATCTTGTAGTGAAGCTTGGAGAGCCCTTTCACCTCGCGGCCTCGCGCGACGAACGGGATGAGCTTCGCCGCGCGGCGCGCCAGCCGCTGGCGTTCGGAGCGAAAATGCGCGCCATCGTTGGGCCGATACTGCGCCCAGCCTATGGTGTGAAAGAAACCGGCAGGTCCGAACCGGTCCGAGCCGAGGATGTCCTCGACAAAAACACGGATCGGGCCTTCGAACTCGTGCAGGGTATCGTGGAGCGCCACTATGGCGCCTTCGACCAGATGAGGAGAAAACAATTCGAAGTCCTGTTTGGCGCCGGAGTAGGTGTGGTCGCCGTCAATCCAGAGCAAGCGGATCGGCCGGTTCCAGCCCACGGCCACATCTTTCGACGGGGCGCGATGGACCTCCACCTGGCGCTCGATTCCGGTGGTGCGCAGTGTAGTCAAGAAATCATCAAAAGACGACAGCTGCCCTCCGAGCATGGGATCGGTTACGGAAGGGGCATTATGCGGGTCGATGCTGATGACCGGACCCAGGCCGCAATGAGCGGCAATCGAAGCCAGCGCGACCGTGGATTTTCCCTTAAAGCTGCCAATCTCAACGGTCACACCTCGTTGGGGCGCACCCGCGGCCAGCAGGCCAAGGGCGCGAAACTCGAGTTCGCCGATGTAACCGGGAACCGTTCGCGCCCGTTCCCAGGCTTCTTGAATGATTGTGTCGAAGTTTTGAGGCAGGGGCATTTGAGACGGATCACTGCATTTTACAATGCTGGTCTTAGAGGGATGAGGATGTGTCGCAGATCTGCACAAAAAGCCGGGAAACGAAGACCAATACCCGCCAGATCTGGTGTTATGCTATTATGTATACATAATTATGCTTCGAACCACAGTGGTGCTGCCTCCGCGCTTGAAAGATGCCGCACAACAACAAGCTCGTTCCGCCGGCATTTCCTTCGGGGAGTTTCTGCGCCGCGCTGTGGCAAAGGCCGTCGCAGACTCAGCAACTAGACGCCGTGGCCGTCGCGACTCGTTCCTTGATGATATGGCGGTCTTCGATGGAAAGGTCCCGAATGATCTCTCCCGGCGTCACGACTCGTACCTCTACGGCGAACCCTGACCCTGATGATCTTCGTTGACACGGGTCCATTCCTGGCGAGGTATTTGTCGAACGACGCTTACCATCAGCGAGCCGTGACGATGTGGAAGAGACTGCGCCGCGAGCCCCTCGTGACCAGCAACCACGTTCTTGACGAAGCTCTGACTCTGCTCGCCAGGCGCGCGGGAGGCCGTTTCGCCGCCGATCGGGCCGACAACATCTACGCTTCCGATACACTCGAAATCGTTCGCAGCACAAAAGAAGACGAACTCGAAGCGGTCCGCCTGCTCCGGAAGTATTCCGATCAGCAGGTCAGCTTCACCGACTGCATATCTTTCGTGCTCATGGAGGGCCGACAGATTTCCAGCGTTTTCACGTTCGACGTGCATTTCCAGCGGGCCGGATTTCGCATCCTGGGATCCGTGGACTCGTGAATGCAACTAGCAGGCACTCAGCTTCTATCCTCACTCCGCCCGAAGAGCGTCGAGAGGATCGATTCGTGCTGCCCGGCGAGCAGGCATCAACGTGGCCAAAGCCGATACGGCGGATAAAGTCAGGACGGCTCCCGATAGCGCGATCGTGTCCACTGGACTGACACCGAACAGCATCGATCGTAGTATGCGGTTCGCGAGGAACGTCAGCACGAGTCCTGACGCGATGCCTGCCGCCAGAAGACGGCCGATGCTGGCGGCGAACTGAGTCAGAATCTGGACAGGCTGCGCTCCGAGAGCCATCCGCACTCCAATTTCGCGCGTTCGCGCCGTTACAATCAGCGTCACCAAGCCGTAGAGACCAATGGAAGCCAGGGCCAATGCAGCCAGGGCGAACACCAGGAGCAACCGGGTATTTAGGCGAGGTTGGTCCAGCGAGCCTTCCAAGACCTCCTGGAGCCTCTTGACCCCGAAGACTGCCCGCGCGGGGTCCACGCGATGCGCGAGCGGAGTGATCGCCTGAAGCAGCGTCCGGAGATCGCCGCGCGTCCGAACCACATACTCCGGATCGGGCCAGCCGCCTGGGACGATGCATGCATAAACGTAGGGGACCGCCGCTGTATTCCAAGCGTCTTCCCGGATATTGCCCACTACGCCGGTGATCTCGGTGGGAGGCCCGTTCGGATCTTCGACGAAGCGCAAATGTCGCCCCAGCACGCTCTGTCCCTCACTGTATAAATCAGCAAACCGTCGGTTCACGAGTGCTTTCGGCGGACCTTTTGCGAGCGAATCCAGGTCCGGGCAATCTTGGCCTGCCACGAGTGGCGCGCCCAGTGCCTTCAGGTAGCCTCTGCTTATACTCCGTTCCCCGACCGTAATCTTGCTGGTTTCGCCAATCCGCGCGCTTCCCTCGAGTGCAAACTGGTATCGCAATGTGGCTCCGGAAACCGGCAGGAAGTTCGTAAACCCCGCTGTTTCTACTCCGGGGATCTGCTCGAGTTCCGTCAGCAGTTGTTCCTGAAGCTGTCCAACCCGGAGACGGTCCTCGCCCCATGCGGAGCTTACGTGAAAAGTGATGGCGTGGCCGGCGTCAAATCCAAGGTCAACGTGGGAGAGGTTGTAATAGCTCCGCAGCATCAAGCCTGCACTTGCCAGCAGCAGAACGGTTATCGCGACCTGCCCGGCCACTAACACCCTTTGCCACTGATGTCTTTCGCCGGAGAGGCCGCGCCCCGCTTGTGAGAGCGCTTCGGCCAAGTCCGCGCGCGTCGCGTGGAGGGCCGGAAGCAGTCCGCAGAGCATGGCCGCAAAGACTCCGCTGAATGCAGCAAAGAGAAGGGCCTGCCAGTCCATCTGAATTTCAGCGAGCCGGGGCACATCCGTCAGAACGGTCTTCAGAAAATCCACCAGCCAGGCGGCTATGACCCAACCAAGGCCTACTCCGGCCGCAGCGATCAAGAGCACCTCGCGCATAACGGCGCCGATGACCTGCGCCCGCGTCGCGCCCATTGAGGCGCGAATCGCAAGTTCCCTGGCGCGCCGCTGGAGTTGCGTTAGCATCAGGCCCGCAATGTTGGCAACCGCGATCAGAAGCAGTAAGCCGACTGCGCCAAACACGAAAAGCAGCGCCCGGCGGTAATCCCCCACACGAGCTTCCTTCAAGTCACCAAGCAGTGCCGACCAGTCTTTGTCCGTCTGTGGAAATTGCCGGCCCAGTTCGCGCTGGATATTCGCCAGATCGCCCTGCGCCTGTGGGATAGTGACTCCGGGCTTCATTCGTCCTACTCCAATCAGAAAACGGGCTTCGCGGACACGCATCAGATCTGCCGAAAGTTGCGCAGGCAACCAAAGATCGATTTCCGGGCTCGCGGCGCCCATGAATTTCTCGAAGAACGGTTTCGGCATGACGCCCACGATCGTGAAGCCCCGGCCTCCCAGGATCAGCCGCCGGCCGATCACATCCGGCATATTGTGGTACCGCCGGGTCCAGAAGTTGTAATTGATCACTACGGAGGCGGGTCCGCCGTCCAATTCTTCGTCATGGGTGAACGTGCGCCCTGCCACGGGTTTCACGCCGAAGACTGCGAAGTAACCCGGCGAGACACGCCGGGCGGCAAGGCGCTCAGGCTCGGCGCCGCTGGTGTCCGTGACATTCTCGGAATAGAAACCGGCAATGGCCTCAAATGTGCGGTTCATGCGGTTCCAATCCGCAAGTCTCGCGGGTGCGATGAGGCTCACCTTTTCATTTTTAGCCGGACTCGCCTCTAGTACGGTCACCAAACGGCCGGCATTTGGGTAGGGGAGCGGTCTCAATAAGACCGCGTCAATCACACAGAACAGCGCTGTGTTCACGCCGATGCCGACGGCCAGGATGGCGACCACGGCTGCAAAGAAACCGGGCCGCCTAACCAGGGAACGCCAGGCCAACACCCATTGCTTGGTCACGAGCAATATCCAGCAATTCATGGTCCGCGCAAAGCGGTTCTAAACTAAAGAGGGCGCGAGGCTTCCGAGCGAAGCTTAGCCGGGCCTTGTGCACTCCCGAGAAATTGCGTCCCGTAACCGGACACCAGAAGCGTGCTATAAAAATAACGGCGCTAACTGCGGATGTCGTCGCGGGTGAAGTCCCACTCCGTCATCCTTCGCTCGCGGACGGAAAGGTTGATGAGGTGGGCGCATGCGGCGGCGTGATGACCGGCGGTGGCATCTTCCCAATACGCCTTGCGCGTGCGCACGGAATCGAAGAAGTGGCCGAAGTGCGTGATGGTGGGCTCCGGGCCGTCGTCTTTGAACGTTTCCGGCTCGGGCCGTTTGAAATTCTTGGCGGCCTCGACTTCGGTGGCAATCACTTTCGGGTCGCGATAATAGGCGTCTTCGAGAGCTTTCGGCCAGCTCTCCACAATCCATCGGTTGTCGTTGAGAATCGCTTCGGGATGGAAGGTCATGCCGCCGTAACCCATGATCAGCGTTCCCTCCGTGCCCAGAATTTGGAATCCGGAATCCTGGCTGAACTCGTTGTTGAAGGTGGAACTTAGCGATACGGTGAAGCCCTCGGGATATTCCAAAATCGCATTCAGTGTGTCGGGGACGTCGCGCGATTCCTTCCAGCGGTAAAGCTGGCCCATAGCCATGGCTCGGGCTGGGCTTTTGGCGTCCATCAGGTAATGAATGGTGGTACAGAGGTGCACGAACAGGTCAGTGGCAATGCCGCCGGAGTAATCCGAATAGCAGCGCCAGCGGAAGAACCGTTCCAGGCTGAAGGGACGCTTGGGCGCCGATCCCAGAAACATTTCCCAGTTTACGGTTTTGGGCGAAGCATCGGGTGGAATAGGATAGATCCAAGCGCCCTCCGCGGTGTTGCGGTTGTACGACGCGCGGATGAGCGTGATTTTGCCCAGTTTTCCCGACCGGATCCATTCCTTGGCAGTCTGCTGCGTCTTGGAACTCATGCCCTGGCTGCCCACCTGGACTACGCGCCCGGTCTGGCGCGCGACTTCGATGATCTCGACGCCTTCAGCGGAACGGTACGTCATCGGTTTCTCTGAGTACACATCCTTGCCCGCGCGCAGCGCTTCGAGAATGATCTGTTTATGCCAGTGGTCGGGAGTCGCCACCACTACGGCGTCGATGGACTTGTCGGCCAGCAGATCGTGGTGCGTAGCGTACGCCTTGGCGCGGCCGTTGGTACGATCGATGGCCCGCTCGACACGGCCCGTGTAAGCGTCCACCACCCCGACGATTTCCGTATTGGGATTGGCCATCACCGCCTGCATCAGTTCGTGCGCGCGCGCACCGGCGCCGATGTGCCCTACGGTGATGCGCTCGTTGGGAGCCGCTTTGGCAAACTGGCCGGCTGCAAACGCAACGCCAGCCTCGAGAAAACTGCGACGGTTGAGATTCATGTCTGGGGCCATTATACGACCCTGGCTGGTGTCAGCATTGTGATTCCCCTTCCGTGGTTCCAGATGTGACTGAGCGCGCAGACGTTCGAGTTTGCGCACTCCATAAATTTCGTTCAGCCACCAGGGCTAATTCTGCAAGAGAGCTCCGAGGTCAACAAGCAACGCTGGAAAAGAGGAAAAACCCGAATCGCCGTTGAGGTGTCCTGCCCGCTCCATCAGCGCCATTCGAACGCCCAGCGCAGTTGCGATGTCTTCAACTCTATTGAGCGGCACATACGGATCATCATCGCTGCCATATACAAAAAAAGACTTTGCGCCGCGCCTCACCCGTGGCCAGTTCACTGGGGGAAGCACAAACTCTGCGTTTATTCTGTCGAAGTCGGGAAGGTCGAGCGGCCCAAGGAAGCCAGCCACTAAAAACGCACCCATGATCGGCTCTGCCGTACGTTCGAGAAGACGGAGGATGAAGGCAACACCCAAGCTATGCCCCACAAGCACAGTGTTGGACGATAGCGCGCCAACCTGCTCATCAAAGACGCGGAGCCAGTTCGAAAGATTCTGACCATTCGGAGTTGGGAACTGAGGAACCATCGCCTCGTGTCCGAGTTCTCGAACACGCGAGGCCAGCCAGGGAAACCAGTTCCCGTCGGCATTTCCATAACTGCCATGAACTATAACGATGCGCAAAGAAGTCCTTCCCGGCCATTTTAGACCCAGGCTGCTAGCCAACCGAGAATCGGATTTGAGGTCTCCGTCCCGGGTTTAGGACCGCCGGGCTGGAACTTCAACAATCGACGAACAGGAATGCCTAGCTCCCTGCGTCCTCGAGCGCCGCGGCCACTCGCAAGAGCAGGGCTTCGTCGAACGGGCGCCCGACAATCTGCAACCCCACAGGCAAGCCCCGCCGGTCACGGCCGCACGGGATAGAAATAGCGGGCAGTCCCAGCACGTTGATCCCGCGCACCAGGCGTGTCGCAGCCAGCCGCACGTCTTCCACGAAATCGCCCAAGTGCACGGTCTTTTCTCCGATCTGCGGGGCGCCCATGGGCGTGGTGGGCGTAAACAGGCAGTCAACCTGCGACCATACGCGTGCGAAGTCGCGCTGCATCATGCGGCGCAGGCGCTGCGCGTTGACATAGTCCGTCGCGGGCAGAAGGCGTCCCTGATCGAGCAGTGCCAGGACGTCGGACCCGAACTGGTCGCGGTTGCCGATATATTTCTCCATTAGCGCCGAGGCTTCAGCCAGCAGAATCACGCGGCCGACCGCGTTCAGCGCCTCAATATCGGGGACACGCACGGGGAGAATACACGCCCCCAGCGATTCGGCAATTGCCGCCATGCGCCGCACCGCCATATCCACATCCGGATCGAGCCGCTCGAAATAGAAATTTTGTGGCAGGCCGATGCGCAGTTCTCGAATCGAGCACTTGGCATCCGGCAGATAGTTTCCGACGGGCTCCTGGGACGAAGTATCATCGCGCGGATCGAATCCGGCAATAGCCTGAAGGGTGACTGCCGCATCGCGCACCGAGCGCGTCAGCGGGCCCATGTGATCGAGCGAGAAATCGAGCGGCATCACACCGTAGCGGCTCACGCGGCCGCTGGTGGGCTTCAGCCCGACCGTTCCGCAGAACGACGCCGGGATGCGAATCGAGCCGCCGGTGTCGCTCCCCATCGCCATAAAAACCATTTCAGAGGCGACCGCTGCGCCCGAGCCGCCGCTCGATCCGCCGGGAATCCGCTGGGGATCTCGAGGATTACGAATCGTGCCGAAATGCGGATTGTTCGACGTGATGCCATAAGCCAGCTCATGCATCCCGGCTTTGCCCACGAGCACCGCACCGGCCGCTGCGAGCCTTTCGACCACGGCGGCGTCGCGATCCGGAATATGGTGGAGGAAGATGACCGAGCCGCAGGTTGTGCGCACGCCGCGCGTTTCGAAAACGTCCTTTACGGCAATCGGTATGCCGTGCAGGGGTCCACGATCAGCGCCCTGTGCCAGCTCTTCGTCGGCTCCTTTTGCCCGCGTGCGAGCGCTCTCTTCCAGGGTGGCGATCATGGCGTTGAGCTCCGGATTCCGCTCACCGATTCGTTTGAGAGCCGCTTCGGTCAGTTCGGCGGAAGACACTGCCCGGCTACGCAATGCCTGAGCGGCTTCTAGAATTGTCATTCGCCGCTCTCCCGCAGGATCCGGAAAGTAGTGGCGGGTTCGACATCGTCGGGAATCCTTTTTGTGAGCGGCCGGAAGGCCAACTCCAGCGCATCGAGCGATGGCGCTATGCGCTCGAGATCCGAGTCAGGAATACGAAGATCGTAGGCCTCTGCGATTTTTTCCCAGTTTTTCATCGAGGATATATTCTACAAACTTCTTGTCGATTCCACCGGGATTTGTGCCAGTCCGCCCAATCTGCTTCACGTCAGGACAATCATGCAGGCGATGAAGATGAAGATGGCGATTTGGCCAGGGGATTCGCGCGGAATTCCTAATGCTCTATGCTCAGAAATTCTCGATCCGCGAGGCGTTGCGTCCTGTCGTCGCTCCCCTCATAGCTAAATACTTGCCGTCCCGAGAGGCGATGGCCCAAGCATAACGTCTGCCTCTCGTTTCCCCAGGCGACGGGAAACCGCCGCGGGCTTAACGACGGCTTTCGATCTGGCGCATTGCATTCTGGGCGGCGCGGGAGAGATCGAGGGCCGGTACCAGACCGAAGCCGCGGCCGGCGGGCGCTGCACGTTCGGACCGTGCGGCGAGCTCGCGCAGAGCGGGTAGATCGACCGCATCGCCGAAGTCGCCGATGGCGCGAAGCGCGGCCAGTCGTAAGGTGACATCCCGGGTGGCCATCAATTTTCGGGCGACAGTTAGAACACCGGGATCGCCGAACTGCACGGCGCGGCTCAGCGCCATGGCCGCGACCGGTCCGCCAGCTTCCGCGAGGCTGAGCAAAGCCTGCAGCACGCGCGGGTCCTGATATTGGGCGAGTCCTTCTAAAGCGTTCGTAGCAACGATCAGGTTGGGATCGCGCGCGGCACGGGTCAGCGACTCAATCAGGTCCAGTCTGCTCAGGGCTCCAAGCTCCCGAGCCGCAGCGGCGCGCACGTCAGGATCGGAAGCCGCCAGCGCGGTTTTGAGCTCGTCGACGGCGCCCGCTTCGCGCAGATTGCGTGCTGCGCAAGAGCGAACATCAGAAGTTTCCAGAGCACGGGCCAGCGCGGCGATGGATTCCGGCGAGGCGGATCCGCGCAACTCATAACAAGCGTTGTTGCGCTGCGCCACGTTGAGTTTCGGATCGAGCATCCGCGCGGCAGATGCATCCTGGGCGGGAGAGGCGAGGCAGGCGGCGCTAAAAACTAAAATGGCGGTTTTCATTGAGGGCTCCGTGGGGCGACGCCGAACGCCGCCCCAATTTTCACAGGATCAGAATCCGTGGCCGTTGGTACCGTCTTGCTGGTTATGCGAGAAACCGGCATGCGGAGGGGCGTGGAAGGGGAAGTGATCGAGGTTCGGCACGTCGTTCGAATTCACGCCATCGCCAAGCTGGTTGTTCGGTGCGATGTTGAAGCCGCCCTCCAGCACTCCAGCAACGGCGCGGAAACCGATGTCGACCACGTCATCGCCAATGCGCCGGCCGCCAAAAGGCCAGCCTGCGAGGTCGCCGCCCAGCGGTCCCAGCCGGTTCTGCTTAGCGAACGGCGTGGGGGGAATGGTGAGGTCAATGCGAGTGATGTCCGGGACGTAGACGCTGAGCAAGTCAGCGCGCGGCGTCGGCGGCACTTTCAAACCAAAAACGCCGTGGAAAACCGCGGAGGCCAGCACGGGATCGCCGATATAGGCCGCGAACTGCCGGTCGTCAGACGGCTGGCTGCGATTCCACCGATCCTTGAGGGGCAGCGGAATCAGAGCTTCGACCGTCAGGGGATTCCCGACACGATCGACTTGTACCCAATCGCCTTCAGTCTGCGGGTCGTCACTGCCGTGCCGGATTGTAACGGCCTGACGATAGGTGGAAGCCCAGCCAGCGATCTTGGCATTGGGGTCTTTGGGGTCGGTGGGCACCTGGCCGTTGGCGGTCAGCATTGCGATGGGCACTTCGATGGCAATCAGGCTGATGTTGTAGCCGGCGAAGCCATCCACGGCATTCGGGAACGCTGCGCCGGGAGCCTGGTCGGCGGATCCGGCCAGCACGGGCGCCGGCGGGCGGAAATTCAGGAAATCGAATGTAGCGCCGCTATCAAAATAGAAGGCGTCGTCCCGCGGTCCGGCAAAAACGCGGATCCCACCGGGAAGCGTGAAAACCGAAGGCTGGCCGAGGGTGCTCTCATAATTCGGCGTGGCCTTGGGCCCTTGATTGGGAGGCGCGACGGAAAGCAGGTGCCCGTTGGCGTCGGTCACGTAAGTCGCCTCATGCTGATGATTCAAATCTCGAACCGTGACCTGATAGGTCTGATAGAGCAGGATTCCGGAGCTATCAATAGAATCAATGGTTCCGAAGTACGACAGGAACGTCGCATTGGGTTGTAGCGTGGTCTTGAAGCGAAAATCGATCTGGATGTCCGGGTTGCCGTCCAGCCCGCGGGAGTTGTTGATGTTGAAGCGATAGAGCACGCTATCCGAGAACTTGTAATAGCTCGGCCCGTTGTCGGGATTTTGAAATCCCTGAGCGCTCATACTCATGACGACGCGGTCGCTGCGGCCCGTCTCGTAACTCCGAAAAATGTAAAAGTCGTTGAGGTTCGCGGTTTGATCTTCAAGCAGCATCGGCCCGTTTCGATGGCTGGCGGCAAACGCGCCGTTGCCGGCGATGAGCGCGGCTGCGCAAAAGCATAGAATCTGTTGTCGCACGTCCTTCTCCTTAGAGGTGAACTTTCAAACGGAATACGGGAAGGAGGGCAGTTCGGATTTAGAAGAATGTTAGAAATGTTCGAGGACCCCAGAAGCGCAGCCTAGCTGCGCGCCAGGGGTGTAGCCAACGCGTCTTCCGTTCGCGCCGCGGTTCGGCTCAGGGGCAGCCGGAAGCAGAAGCGGGCGCCATGGCCCGGCTCAGACTCGGCCCACATATCGCCCCCGTGATCGAGGACGGTTTGGCGCGACAGGGCCAGGCCAAGACCGAGGCCGTTTCTCTTGCCTGAACTGACGAAGGGTTGAAACAGATTTTCGTGTATTTCTGGCGAGATGCCAGGCCCGGTGTCCGCGATCCGTACCGTTACCGCGCCGGAATCGAGAGCCGCGCTGATGCAGATTTCGCCGCCGGTGGGCATGGCTTCTAATGCGTTGCCCATCAAGTTGATGAATACGCGTTCCACGCGGGCACGCTCGAGAGGAAGTTCGATGGAATCGGAAATATCAAGGCGGATCTGCACTCCCTGCGCGTCCGCCGTTTGCGCCACGGAATCACAAGCCGCCGCGGCGACTTCCCGTAAGCGGCAGACCTCCGCACCGTCGGTCCTTCCGCGTCCCACGTTCACCAGATCCTGCAACAGCTCCTGAATCCGGCGGGAAGCGCGATAGATGTTGCCGGCCAGCCGCTTGAGTTGCGGCGGCGCGATCTCGGAATCCACCATGATTTCCGAGCCGCCGTAAATAGCCGCCAGTGGATTGCGCAGATCGTGGACGATGGAACTCGAAAGGCGCCCGATGGTGGAAATTCGCTCCTGGCGGATGAGCTCCTGCCGCGCATTCTGAATGGAATAGCACATGTTATTGAAGGTGACGGCGAGGCGGCCGAGCTCATCCTGGCCATCTACCGGGACCCGGTAATCGTAATTCTGGCGGGCCACTTCGGCTGCGGCCCTGTCAAGTTTCTCGACCGGTCGCATGATCTTGTGCGCCAGCAGGTAGGTAAGCCCGAGGCCTGCCAGCATTGCCAATAATCCAAGCAGAACGAACTCGCGCCGGAGCAAGGCCAAGCGCTGGCGGGCGTTCTCGAACGACCGGAAGATCCAAAGCTCGCCGATGGTGTGGCCTTCGATATCCAGAAGCGGCGTGGGAAGCGGTGCGTACTCCACCACCCCATCGCTGATCGGCTCGATCTCGGGGGCACGGCGGGCGGGTACTTTTCGCGACGCTCGGGCAGCCACGGCGCGCGCCAGCTCTGCGGTAGCGCGCGGATTCAAGGTGGAAGCGATGACGCGGCTCTGCGCAAGAAACAGGAACTCGCTTCCACCGGTGGATTCTTTGAGACTCTGCGCGACCAGGTGGTCGACGACGAATCCGGCGACCAACACATTCAGCAAGGCATCGTCGCGGCCCGCTTGTACGTAAACGGGCGTGACGGCCACCTGATACAGATGGCCGTCCTTGAGCATGAACCCGGAAGCCTGTTCGGGAAAACGTCCGGCAGCCTGAGGCACCACCTCGAGCTCACGCCATTGAGAAGCCTCAGGCTCGCCACCCAGGGAGGCGACCAGCCTTCCTTTGGGATCGGTCACCAGAAAAATTGCGTTCTCTTCGGACACCTTGGACCACAACTCGCCCGCCGTGTCGCGGATGGTCGCCCGATCTCCGGTCCCAAACGCGCGGCGCACGTCGGACATGGTGCTTAGGATGCGGCTCACTGTTGCCAGTAGTTTTTGGCGCGCCTCCAAGAGTGAACGGTACGCCTGAAAGCTGGCCTGCACCTCGTCTTCGAGGCTCCGGGAGGTGGTAGTCAAGGCGTTGTTTTCGACAATCCAGCCGGTGAAAGCGAAAAGTACGGTGATGGCTACCGAGGTCGACAGCAGGATCTTCCACAGCAGCGAAAGCCGCGAGAAGCTAAATCGTCTCACCTTTTAACTCCTGGATAGGCGGGTTGGTCCTCAAGGACGGGCGGATAATCCTTGTCGTATTTGTTCTTATGCTCCACAGGCAGATACCCGCTTTCCGATATCTGCATCGGAGTCAACTCCAGCGCAGCGATCTCGACGGTGATTTTTCGGGTGAGCGAATCGAGCATCTCCGCCGAGGCCCGTTCGTGAAAGACGTGGAGCTGGTAGTCCCCTGGCGGAACATTTTCAATTGTGAAGAAGCCCGTCTTATCGGAAACCGCGAAATACGGTGTGTCCATGACAGCTATCACCGCGCTCATCTGGGGGTGAATGTTGCAAAACACGCGCACGATTCCAGAGCGTTTGAACGCGACGGTCCGGCTCTGGCCAGGCTTGTACAATCCGACGTCAAAGATCACGCCGTTGAAATTCGAGAAGGCGTTATGGAAGATGGGATCCAGGTTCGGGAACGACACGCGCCCGCCGACCGGGATAGCCAGCACGTGCGGCTTGAAGGTCTTGTCCTTCTGGAGCATTTGAGCGGGCCGTAACGGTGGCGGAGGATCCACCGGCCCGCTGAGCGGCTCGAGCCACACCACCACGCCCGAATAGTCCCTGTGCTTGCGTACCATGGGATCGCTAGAAGCTACGAGTGCAACCGATCCATGCACAGTGGTGGCCACCGCGGGGAGCACGGCAAAGGAGACCGCCAGGGCGCTAAAACAAATACGCAAAGCCAAGGTCATGATAATTGCCCAGCCGGTTGCCCGTGCCTAACCACTGCGTTCTCACCTGGCCGGTTTCCAGGCTGAGAATGACGTTGGGAGCCAGACGGTACATGAGGTTTCCGGCATAGGACCTGTTCCGGCTCATGCCGGAGTAATCGAGATCCCGGTCGCGGTTGTCTTGCTCACCGCCAAAAAAATTGAAGGTGAGGCGCGGCGTCGCCAGGAAACTCATTTGCGCCCAACCGCCATCGGCATGCACTGGAGTGACATCTCCATACTTCACTATGGTAAAGCCCTGACCCACGCCGCCGAGGTTCGCCAGATTGGAGCCGCGGAAATACTCGCCTGAAAATTCCAGTTTACGCCACGGGTTGGCAAAGCCGTCTACCGCAAAGACATGCGAAGGAACGCCGACCCCAGTGACATGCGAGGAACTAACATCGAAGCCCGCGCCGAATTCGATGCGCCGCTCTTCGTCCAGGCTGTGCGCCAGCGAGAGACGGCCCTGCAGCGCCGGCCGCACACTTTCGAACGATGAAGCAAAGGCGGGCGGAACGTAGCCATAATCCTCGCGGGTAGCGAAGACGCCGGCTTGGGCGCGGAAGGTGGTGCGGGCGTCGAGATGAAATCGCTGTTCAACGCGTGCTTGCGGCTGCCAGATCCACAAATTCCCGGCGCCGGTAAGCGGGGAGAGCCCAACCTGCGCGATGGAGTTCGGTTCACGAGGTGAGATCAGGGGCTTGTCCTGGCCGAACATCACCGTGGTATTTTCCCAATTGACCTCGATCCCGGCGGTACGCAGACGAACCAGGCTGTTATAGGGCTCACCCGACCCGCCGAAGAAATCCATGTTCACAAAGCCGTGAATTTTTCCGCCATCAAAGATTTCAGGGCCGCGAAAGTCCAAGCCCAGAATGGTCTGGCGTAACGTGGCTCCGCCGCTCAGGGCTGTGTTCGTGGCCGGAGCTAGCACGGGCACGACGAGGCCGTCATTCGGATGCGCGCTCAAAAAGGCGTTGAACAGCGCCATGCCGGTAATGCGAACGGGAAAATGCTGGGACGATTCCACTTTGGTCTGCGCTTGTTCTTCCAGGCGGCGCTCTTGAACGTCCATTCGTTCGGCGAGGTCGGCCGGTTGCGAGCCGTCGGCATTGGCGGCGGCGGCTGCCGGCGGGTTGCCAGTCTGCTCGCGCGCGCGAGCCAGCTCGTTGCGCAGCGCGCGGATCTCTTCCGTGAGTTGCCGGTTCTCCTGTTCCAGCCGATCGAGCCGGTTGAGGATCTGCTCGATCGCCGGGGAGGTTTCGGGCGGCGCCTGCGCCATGGCGGCAGGACTAAGCGCAATCAACGATAAGAGAGTGGCACTAAGGCGAAATAGAGGGTGAATTTGCATCGAGAAGCTGCTCCAATTTTTGCCGCACTTTCGCAGGCGAATATGGTTTTCCGAAAAACGCGTCAGCGCCCAGGCGATAAATGCGCTCGGGCGTACGCGGGTCGCTATCGCCGCTGATCACGACGATGGGAAGGCGCGCCGTGCGGCTGTCCGACCGCACGCGCTCGATCAACTCGAAACCATCCATGGAGGGCAGATTCAGGTCCGTGACTACGGCACAGATTCCTCCACCCTTTGCGAGCAAATCGAGCGCCTGCCGGGCCGTGGGTGCGACCCGCACGTCTACGTGCGGAATGGCCAAAAGGGCAATCTCGAGCGTCGTGGCACAAGACTCCGCGTCTTCGACAATCAAAACGGTGCGATTTGGCGAGTCTACGACCACGACGACTCTATTCTGACCGATACCCCGGGTTCCCGGACAGGGGGCATGTTAATAAATTGTTAAAGCTGGCCCGCGGCAATCCCCAGATTCTGCGGGTTTCATGGCACGAACCGGTAGCCTACGCCATGAACAGTCAGGAAATGGCGGGGCGTGTTGGGATCGGGCTCGAGCTTTTGCCGCAATTTTACGACATGCGCGTCCACAGTGCGCGTGTTGGGAAACGATTGATACCCCCAGACCGAATTCAAAATCATGTCACGCGTCAGCGGCCGGTCGGGGTTGTGCAGAAAGTATGTCAACAAATTGTATTCGGCGGGCGTAAGTTTCAACTCTTCGCCATGTCTGGAAACCACGCGCCGGTCCAGGTCGATTTCCGCGTCGCCGAAGTGAAAAATCTTGTGCGCATCGGGCAGCGTCCGGCGCAGCAGGGCGCGAATCCGCGCCAGCAGTTCGCGCGTGCCAAATGGTTTCACCACGTAATCGTCCGCGCCGATTTCGAGGAGCAGCACTTTATCCACTTCGTCTCCAACCGCGCTCAGTACGATGATGGGAGTCGGCATCCGAGCCGCTCGAAGCTGTTTGCAGATCTCCACACCACTCATGCCGGGCAGCCGTAAGTCCACCAGCACCAGGTCCGGCTTAAGGAGCAGGGTTTTTTCGAAACCTTCCCGGCCATCCTCAACCAGGACAGCAGTGAAACCTTCCTGTTCGAGGAGAACACCGATGGTGTCGCGTAGACTCTCGTCGTCATCGATCACAAGAACGGTTTGCATCGGGTAGTCTGGCCTGCGAAGAGCAGCGTGCGCTACTGCGATTGTAACGAAATGAACGCGGGAGTTGAGGGGTTGAAGCGCGTTTTACACAAGTAAACCGCGTTGCCGGATGGTCTCTTTACTGGCCGCGAACGCGGTGTTCCTGTTCCTTAATAGCGGTGCCGAAGGACCGGCCCATCACAGTGACGCCTTCCATCACCGTGCCGCTCACGACCACTTTCGAGCCGCTGGAAGGAACTCCGCGGTTCGATAGGACGAAGATTTTTCCGGTCTCGTCCTCAACTTGATAACCGCCAACCGATAACGCGCCAAAAGAATTGGTCACCCGGCCTTCGACCCGAACCGTTTGATCGCGAAATCGTGTAGGTTCGGCGTTGATTTTGCCGATCTTGGTGTAAGCACAGGAGCTGAGCAACAGCGCAGCGGAAAACACAATGATCCAGATTGCCGGGTTCTTTCTCATGGTCCCTCGTAAATTCGAGACGCGAGGCCTGCGAAGGGGTTGCATGCTTAACGAGGTTAATGCGAAACACTACAACCCGAATTGTCCCATTGTCGATGGTTTATCACAACTGCCGGAGCGAGTGCGGTATCACCGGTCGAAGAGCCGCTTGCGCAGATTACGGAGGCGATTTTTGACCCGAGTGAAAAGGGAGTCGGATGCAGCTGGCGGTAGAGTAGCATTGGCGCGGGCTAAAGCCGGAATCGAATCGACGGGTTTTTCCAGGGTGGGAGTCGCGTCGCACGACTTTTCACCGGCTGGGCGGATGGCGACGCCAATTACAGAATAGATGCGACGCCTGCGCTCGCCATCACGATTTTCGACACAGACGGAAAAGCCCGGCGGCTCGGTCAGCACTGGAAAATATCCCTTCATGCGACGTTGAATGTACGCGGTCTCGTAGCGATGGCGCCGGAGGCTCCACACGAAAACGCGGTAGCTGTCGTAATCGTAGGGTTGCATGGCCTCTTCGATGGTGGTCCAGAGCCAGACTTTTTTCACTTGGTCGCCATCGCGAATCTCGCCGAGCGGAAAGTAGGAGGTGATGCGCCGTCCTTCGGCGTACTGCGCCACTTCATCCGGAATGGCCATGAATACCCGGCGCGTCAGCACCCAGCCACTCTGGCCGCGGGACGTGCGGATGAGCGACCAGTCGTCCATGGGTTCGGCCTCTTTGACCTGCTTGACGGCCTCCTCGGGCAGGTTGGTCTTGGATAACGCTATCCAGTCCTCGGGCGGTTTCGGCGCCGCTGGCGCAGGCGGGGGCGGGATCTTTGGCTGCTTTTCAGGCTTCTTGGCGGCCACCGCCTTTGGTTTTGGCACAACCAGAGCTTTGCGGGGGGGCGCTTTGCGTGGGGCTGCCTCGTGCGCGATGACATCAAACTTTTCACCCTGCTTCACCTGAATGAAGCTCGGCGAATACCGGGAAGGCTCCGTATGAATATTCAGGATGTCATAGGTGGTGGCGACGCCTTGCGAGGGCATGGCGAGCGCCTGCTGGTTAAAACGCTTCAGGCGGGCGAATTCGTCGGGAGTCAGAAGCAGCCGGTCTTCGATCCAGCCCTCCTGGTTATTGGGCGTGCGCACCTTGATGAAGCGGCGCCGCTGTTGAACGATTTCCAACTGGTCGCCGTGATGGACCGTAACGGCTGGCGGAGAACTTGGGCTAATGTCCTGGCGGAGCACCAGCGTCGCCGGGCCGGCAAAGGCTAAGCCAATCGACGGCGAATGATCGGCTCGGGGCTTGCATCCAGCAAGGAGAAGGGCCAAGCACACAGTGCCACTGAGGAGAACGCGCATGCGCTAGAGCAAGGATTGCACTTACCAGTTTATCGCTCGCGGTGATGCGCGTGGCCTGGATCTAGGCAGTGGGGCGCGGCCGGATCAATGCCAGGTCGCGCAGCTTTTCGAGTTGCCGCCGGGCGATATTAGCCCAGGTTCCCGTCGAATCTAACCGAAGGTAGCTCTTCCAATGGCGGACGGCCTTTAGGAAATCGCCTTGCCGTTCCGACAGCAGCGCGAGATTGAAATGCGCATCGGCATAATTCGGGTTGAGACGGAGTGCGGTGGTGTAGTGCAGCTCGGCGCGTTCCAGGTCACCCTGTTCGTCGAAGAGATTGCCCAGATTATAATGCGCCAGCGGATAATTGGTATCCACCTCGACAGCCAACTGGTAATGCCGTTCGGCTTCGGTGTAATTGCGTTGGCGGTAATAGATGGTTCCCAGATTGACCAGAGCGCCGGCGGCAGCGGGGTTGAGTTCTACGGCTCTCTTGTACGATTCGATAGCTTGTTCGATGGGCGCGCCGGTCTCCTCGAGGGCCAGTCCCTTCTGAAAATAAGTTTCGGCCTGACGCTCCGTCCCCCGGTCGTAGCACGGTTTCGGCGCGAAGGACCTTAGGCTGCCCAGTTCCGCCGTGTCGAAGTTGAAAAGCAGTTGCCCGGTGAGGGCTTCCATTTTCTGGCCGGCGATCTGGACTGCGATGGTCCGCCCGTCAGAAAATATCTTCAGCTCGGATAGCGGCTGCTCGACGTGGGAAAGTTTCTTTTTGAGCGCGGTCAGCGCGCGTCCGATCTTTCGCGGAGGAATGCGGTTTTCGCGCAGCTTTTGGAGGGTTTTGAGCGCAATAAGGTCGGAAAAAGAAAACGTGGCTATCCCTGGAATGAGCCCGTGGCGCTCCCAGCTTCGGAGCTGCTGCTCGGAGACACCCAGCATCCGGCGGACATCTCCGCGCGAATACCCCTGCTTCGGCGTCGAATCGAGCACACGAAAATTTTAGCACCCGCGCGCGGGAAACGAGAAGAAAAAACGCGTAATCCGTATCACGCAAATTTCGCCGGACGGATTGAGGGTTTCATCGTGGGTTCATGTGCTTGGCGTGACAATAGGTACAGGTTGTGAGAGTGCTACTGGTAGAAGACGAGCCACGCATAGCAGGCTTCATTGCCAAGGGCCTGCGGGAGCGGGCCTACGCCGTCGACGTGGCACGCGATGGCGAGGAGGCCCTGTACTACGCGGGAGTGAACCAGTACGACCTCGTCATCCTGGACGTGATGCTGCCCATCAAGGACGGGTATGCCATTTGCCGTGAACTCCGCGGCTCGGGTTTCCGCTCGCCCATCCTGATGCTAACCGCGCGCGACGCCGTGGACGACCGCGTAGCCGGCCTGGACTCGGGCGCCGACGATTACCTGACCAAGCCATTCGACTTCAAGGAACTACTGGCACGGCTTCGGGCGTTATCGCGGCGCTCCACCGAGATCCGTCCGGAAGTGATACAGGTTGCGGATCTCACGCTGAATCCCGAGAACCATGCGATCAGCCGGGCAGGAAAAAGCATCAGCGTCACCGCCAAGGAATACGCTTTGCTCGAGTTTCTCATGCTGAATCAAAATCGCGTGGTCAACCGGGAGCAAATAGCACAGCACGTTTGGGACGAGAACTTCGATCCATTCTCGAACATCATCGACGTATATGTGAGAAGATTGCGGACCAAAATCGATGCCGGCTTTGCCGAGCCCCTTATCCACACGCGCCGCGGAGAAGGGTACATCCTCACGGCGGAACGGAAGAGCCCAAATGGTTAGGAGTTTCCGGCTGCAGCTTACGGCCTGGTATCTTCTGCTGTTCACGCTGCTGTTCACGGCATTCAGCATTTTTCTGTACGAAGTGCTCTCGAAATCCCTCTACAAGCGCCTGGACGAGAACCTGTCGTCCGATGTCAGCACCGCAGCCGGCCTGTTCCGCGGCGAAATGGCGGAGTTTAAAGGCGATGCTGACGGCGCCGCTCGCGACGCCATGTCGGAGATGAGCATCCGCGGCGTCGTAGTTGCCGTTTTTGAAGGCAACAGACTCCTGGCTTCCAATACGCCGCTCAAAGGCTCGGACCTTTTCGCCGTTGTGGGGGATGCCACTGCTGCGGCGGAACCAGAGGTCCGGACCACGCTTCCGCGGTACGGCAAGCATGGAACCAGGGTGGTGGCGCGCAGATTTGCCGTCGACGGCCGCCAATATGTGCTGCTCGCGGCGGAGTCCCTGCATTCGGTGAAAGCCGATCTTGGTGTGGTGCGGCATGTTCTCTTTCTGGCGCTGCCTTTGATCGTGCTGATCGCCGGCGCTGGAGGGTTTCTTCTCGCCACCAAGAACCTTGCACCCCTCCGTTGGATGGCCGAGCAGGCGAGAAACATTACGGACAAGAATCTGCACAACCGCCTGGACATCGGCGCCGCCAATGACGAGCTCATGATGCTGGCGGATTCTTTCAACGAGTTGCTTTCGCGGCTGGACCGGTCATTTGAAACCATGCGCCGGTTTGTGGCGGATGCATCGCATGAGCTACGCACGCCCATTGCGGTCATCCGCGGCGAAGCCGATGTAGCGCTCGACCACGATCGTGGCCCAGCGGAATACAGGGAATCACTCGCGGTCATTCAGGACGAGGCCCGGCGGCTTACACGGCTGATTGACGACCTGTTGAACCTGGCCCGGGCCGATGCCGGCCACGTGAGCCTGCGCATCGAGGAGTTTTACGTAAACGACATACTGGCGGAATGCTGCCGCTCCATTCAGACTAAGGCCAATGCCAAGAACATCGACTTGGAATGTCACTGTCCGGAAGACGTGGCTTACCGGGGCGATCAGGAGCTAATCCGGCGGCTGGTGCTGAATCTGCTGGAGAATGCCATCCGATACACGCCAGAGGGCGGCCGGGTTGAGGTCAAGGTGGAAGACTCTCCCAGCGAACTACACATTCAAGTTGCCGACACCGGGATCGGAATTCCACCGGAAACCGCGACGCATGTCTTCGAGCGGTTTTATCGCGGCGACCAGGCCCGTTCGCGGCAAAATGGCGGCTTTGGCCTGGGTCTTTCAATCGTCAAGTGGATTGCCGAATCTCACAACGGCTCGGTTGAGTTAAGCACAAAACCCGGCCTGGGAAGTACCTTTACGGTGTTGCTACACCGATAGTTCATAGTGTATTCATGTCAAGGTCGCTACACTCGGAGTCTTTCATGCTGCCGCGTTTGCTGATTCTCGGTTTCACTGCGATCCTCTGGTCCCATGCCGCGGGGCAAAATCAAGTGGTCGAGAACTCCGTTCCGCAACCGGGGACTCCGGCAACCGCGCCGCTGCTCATCAATCTGCAGGACGCTCTGGCGCGGGCGAAGGCGAACAACCAGCAGTTTCAAACCGCAACCATTAGCGCGCAGTTGGCACACGAAGACCGCGTCCAGGCGAAAGCGGGCCTGTTGCCCACCTTGAATTACTTCAATCAGTACATCTACACGCAGGGAAATGGCACGCCCTCGGGAGTGTTTGTCGCCAATGACGGCATACACGTGTACAACAGTCAGGGCGTAGTTCATGGCGACATTTATGCTCCGGGAAAGCTGGCCGACTATCAGAGGCTCATAGCGGCAGAGGCCGTGGCCCGTGCGAAGGCCGACATCGCAGCCCGCGGGCTGGTGGTAACCGTGGTGCAAGGTTTTTACGGGCTGCTCGCGGCGCAGCACAAGGACGCAAACGCCCAGCAGAGTTTGCGGGAGGCCCAACAGTTCTTCGATATCACTCAGAAGCAGGAGCGCGGTGGCGAAGTGGCTCGCGCCGACGTCGTCAAAGCGCAGATCCAACTGGAACAGCGCCAGCGAGAAGCTCAGGAGGCGCAACTGGCCGCCGAGAAGAACCGCATCGGCCTGGCGGTGCTGATTTTTTCGGATTACCGAAAAGACTATTCCGCTGTCGATGATCTCGAAGGTAAGGCGAGTCTGCCCGCCTTCATCGAGATCCAGGACCTGGCCGCTAAGAACAGTCCGGACATTCGTGCGGCGCAGGCCGCAGTGCGCCAGGAAAAGTACGGTGTGAGCGTAGCGCGAAGCGCCTTTCTGCCCTCCCTTTCGTTCGACTACTTCTACGGCATCGACGCCAATCAGTTTGCCGTCAATAATCGTCATAACGAGCGAAATCTGGGGTCTGCGGCGCAAGCCCAGCTCACCATTCCGGTATGGACATGGGGTGCAAATCGCAGCAAGCTGCGTGCGGCTGAATTGCACCTGCAACAGGCCAAAGTGGACTTAAGCTTCACGCAACGGCAGCTCCTGGCGAATTTGGATTCGTTCTACAGGGAGGCCGAAGTGGCCAGTTCGCAACTTCCTTCGCTGGCACATTCACGCGACTTGGCTGCGGAAAGCCTCAAGCTTACCCTGCTCCGTTATACGGCGGGCGAGGCGACCGTGTTGGAAGTGGTGGACGCCCAGGCCACGTTGGCGCAGGCCCGCAACGCGCACGCTGATGGCTTGGTGCGCTACCGTGTCGCGTTGGCCGACCTTCAGACTTTGACGGGGAATTTCTAGCCCATGAAGATTGCAAGAGTTCCGATATTTGCCGGATGCCTGATAGCGCTCGCCGGTTGCTCGAAGAAGGCGGAGAAGGAAGCCGAGCCCATCGTGCCGGTGCAGGTGACAGAGGTAAAGCTGGATTCGATCCGCCGCATCGTAACTTCAGATGCCGTTCTCTATCCGCGCAACCAGGCCAGCGTCGTTCCCAAAATCACCGCGCCGGTGAAGAAATTTCACGTGAACCGCGGGGACCATGTCAAGGAGGGCCAGTTGCTCGCGGTGCTCGAGAATCGTGACCTGACTGCCGCCGCGATGGAGAGCAAGGGCATGTACGAACAAGCCGAAGCTAATTTCAAGGTGACCTCCGGCGCGTCCCTTCCTGACGAATTGACGAAGTCAAAGGCCGATGTTCAATCCGCTAAGCAAGCTCTCGATGCCGCCCAGAAGGTACTGGAGAGCCGGCAGAAGCTGTACACCGATGGAGCGCTGGCGCGCCGGCAGGTGGATGAAGCGCAGGTGGCGTATACACAGGCCCGAGGCCAATTCGAAACCGCGCAGGAACACTTGAACTCACTCCAGAGAGTCAGCCAGCAGGAGCAGGTCAAAGGAGCGGCAGCCCAAGTTGAAGCTGCGAAAGCCCACTATCAAGGCGCCGAAGCGCAACTCGGTTATTCCGAAGTTCGGAGCCCAATCACAGGCGTAATCACCGACCGTGCGGTTTATGAGGGCGAAATGGCCAGTGCCGGGTCACCCCTGTTCACGGTCATGGACGTGTCCAAAGTGGTTGCGCGCGCCAACATCCCGCAAAGCCAGGCAGCCTATCTCAAAGTCGGCTCTGCCGCGACCGTTACCCAAACCGACAATTCGCAAGAAGTCCCCGGGAAAGTGACGGTCGTCAGCCCGGCGGTCGACCCCAATAGCACCACCGTGCAGGTCTGGGTCGAAATGGAAAATCCCGGAGAGCGGCTGAAACCGGGAGCCACGGTGCATGTTGCCATCGTGGCGGCCACTCTGAAGAATGTCGTCGTGGTTCCGACTGCTGCCGTGCTTCCCTCGGCGGAGGGGGACACGGTCGTGATGGTGGTCAGTGATTCGGTAGCGCACGAGCACCAGGTCGAGGTCGGCGTTCGCGAGCCGGACAAAGTGCAGATCGTCAGTGGTGTCAAGCCTGGAGAACAGGTGGTTACGTCTGGCGGAGTGGGCCTCGAGGACAAAGCCAAGGTGCGTATCGAGAAGCCTGGCGAGAAGCCCGAAGGTGAGGAGAAAGCTGGCGAGGACAAGGCCGGCGGCGGGAAGGCAGACGAGAAATGAGCATCTCGACCCAGCCGCCGCTCACCGCCGAGCCGCAGACTGAGCACTGGACCGCGCGCCACGGCAAGCCCATTATCTTCGTAATTCTCACTCTGGTAGCCGTGGGCATCTACCTGGCGCTCACGATTCCAGTGGCTGTATTTCCAGAAACTGACTTCCCGCGCATCGTCGTGGGTGTGGACAACGGTGTCGCCCCCATCGATCAAATGCTTGTAACCATAACGAAGCCGATCGAAGAGGCCGTCAACACGGTCCAGGGTCTCGATCGCGTGTGGTCCATCACCAGCCGCGGGACGGCCGAAGTCGACTTGTTCTTCTCGTGGAAAGTCGACATGTTCCAGACGCTCGAACGTGTGAACGCTGCCCTGGCGCGCGTTCAGGCTACATTGCCTCCCACCGCAAAGATTACGGCCAACCGGCTCACTTTCGCTGCGTTTCCGATTCTTGGCTATAGCCTGACTTCAGACACCGTCCCCATGACCAGGATCTGGGAAATGGCCACCTATGAAATCAAGCCGCGGCTCAACCGCATGACTGGCGTTTCAACAGTCGTCGTTCAGGGTGGGCAGGAGCCGGAATTCGAAGTCCGGCCGGATCCAGCCAAGATGGTCGAAACCGCCATGACCATTCCGAACATTCTGGATGCGATCGGCCGCAGCAACCTGATCGATTCCCCTGGGCTGATTGAGAATAATCACCAGTTGGTGCTGAGCCTGGTAAGCGGTCAGGCGCGCACACCAGCTGAGATCTCACAGATCGTCGTCAAGACAACGCCCGCGGGTGCGCCCGTTCACATCGGAGATGTGGGTGCAGTCACCCCGTCAGTCAAGCCGGTCTATACGATCGTCACCGCAAACCAGAAGCCGGCAGTTCTGCTCAACATTTACCGGCAGCCAGACGGGAACACAGTCTCGGTGGCGAACGCCGTACACGCCGAGATTGAAACGATCCGCAAGAGTCTGCCGCGCGGCGTCGAGCTGAGGCCGTTCTACGACCAATCAGAAATCGTGAATGACTCGATCAACAGCGTGCGCGATGCCATTTTGATCGGGCTGCTCCTCGCGTCCTTCATCATGGTGGCCTTCTTGCGCGACTGGGGCACTTCACTGGTTGCCGGTCTGGTAATTCCGGCGACAATCGCCGTAACCTTTATTGCGTTGCGCGTGATGGGCGAGACCTTCAATCTGATGACGCTGGGTGGTCTGGCAGCGGCAGTGGGCCTGGTGATCGATGACGCGATCGTGGTTGTCGAGAACATCGTTATGCACCGCGATACGGGACAATCGCGCGGCGAGGCCATCCGCAGCGCTATCCAGGAAATCCGGGTTCCGTTGGTGGGCTCAACCATTACGCCGATCGTGGTGTTCCTGCCCCTGATTTCGATGGTCGGAGTGTACGGAACGTTTTTCCGCGCGCTGGCCATTACGGTAGGCATGGCTCTGCTCACCTCGCTGGCACTAGCGTTGACCTGGACACCGACGCTGAGCCACTATTTCATCCGCCAGCGTGGAAACCGCGCTTCCGGACAGGAAGGGCTTTCGCCCCGCATCATGCAGCCCTATGAGCGAATTCTACGGACCACTCTGGAACACCCGGCGCTGCTCGCCGTCTTCACTGCGGTTCTGATCGTTGCTTCCTATCTCTGCTTTCGCGGCCTGGGCTCGGATCTTTTGCCGCAAATGGACGAAGGCGGCTTTATCCTGGACTACATCATGCCGGCCGGGTCCTCGCTCGAAGAAACGAATCGCGTGGTGTCGTCCGTGGAACGCATTCTGCGCACAACCCCCGAAGTGGAAAGCACGTCCCGTCGCACGGGATTGGAACTGGGGTTGGCGACGGTAACCGAGGCCAACAGGGGCGACATCGCGGTCAAGCTGAAACGCAAACGCAGTCGCGGTGTCGATGAAGTGATCGCCGGCGTGCGTGATAAAGTCACCAATCAGTTGCCCATGCTGCAGGTGGAGTTCCCCCAGTTGCTGCAGGACATGATCGGCGACCTCACAAGCGCGCCCGAGCCCATTGTGATTAAACTCTTCTGCCAGGATCCTAACGTCCTGCGGCAGTGGGCGCCAAAAGTCGGTGATGCCATTAAGAAAGTTCGGGGCGTCGTAGAGGTGCTGAACGGAATCGACAACACCATCAGCGGCCCCGCTACCGTATTTCAAGTGGACCCGGCCGTGGTCGCGCGCACCGGGTTTACGCCGCAGGAGGTGGAACTGGATGCCAGCGCAATGCTTCAAGGGGAGCCGGCGCCCACGCCGGTGGTTCTGAACGACCGGTCATACACCATCCGTGTACGTTTCCCCGAGTCAACGCGCTCATCCATGGACGCCATTAAGAACACTCTCCTGGTCAGTTCGACCGGCAAGACCGCCTCACTCGGCTCGCTGGCGACCGTTACCGAAGAACCGGGACAGACCGAGATCCGTCGAGAGAACCTCCAGCGCGACGTAACTGTAACGGCCCGCCTGGAGGGCCGCGATCTTGGAAGCGGCGTCGCAGATGTGCAGAAAGTTGTTGCTGGCCTGCAAATGCCTCCGTCCATTCGCGTCCAGTACGGCGGCCAGTATGAGGAACAGCAGAGCTCGTTCCACGATCTGATCTTCGTGCTGGTTCTGGCCGTGTTGCTGGTTTTCATCGTGCTGCTTTTCGAGTTTGGGAGTTTCGCGGCTCCCCTCGCCGTGATCTCCTCAGCGCTGCTCTCCACATCCGGGGTCTTTCTGGCGCTCCTGATCACGGGCAAGAGTTTCAATCTCTCGTCGTTCATGGGCCTGATCATGGTCATCGGCATCGTAGCCAAGAACGGTATCTTGCTGCTGGATGCCGATCAGAAATTTCGCGCCGAAGGCGTTCCCGCCGAGCAAAGTATGGTGGATGCCGGCGAACGCCGGCTGCGCCCCATTATGATGACGGCGCTCGCCACCGTGGCCGGCATGATCCCGCTGGCGTTAGCCTGGGGCGCAGGATCCCAGATGCTCCAGCCTCTCGCCATCGCGGTGATCGGCGGGATTCTGGCCTCGATGGTGCTGTCTCTCATCGTGACACCGGCTGTCCACTACTACATTGCGGACCGGAGACACAGCGCGGCCGGATAGCTTCGCGTTTAACCAGTTGCCCGAGCGAAGGTTCTGCTGTAGCCTGATTCTAGCGGTGGAGTTCGCTTAACGCCGTCCAAAACGGCCAATGACTCCTACAGTGGTTTCGCTGTGGGAGTGTTGGTTCCAGCCCTCGCAGCAAACCACAAAACAGATGGATTCATAGTGCGAAAGGAGACTTGCACGGTTGGATAAATACCTGGTAGTCCTGGCGGGTGCGGGGCTCGGCGGTGTGGCACGCTACGTAGCCGGCACGTGGGTCATGGCGAAATACGGCGGACGCTTTCCGCTGGGCACATTCGTTATCAATGTGACAGGCTCGTTCCTCATAGGAGTCCTGATGACCCTGTTGACCGAGCGGCTCAACCCGCACCCCAACTGGCGCCTGTTCCTGGTGGTGGGAATTCTCGGAGGATACACCACGTTCTCCAGCTTCGAGTACGAGGGGTACCAGGCGGTTCGAGACGGCGCGCGCTGGATGGGTATGCTGTACGTGACGGGCAGCGTGCTGCTCGGCTACCTCGGGGTTTGGCTGGGTGCGATGCTTACGGCCCGCCGGTGGTAGGAAAGGAAGCGCAATGCTGACCAAAGGTCCCGCCAAGAAGGTCACCATCTTCATAAATGAAGACACCCAGCACCACATGACGGCGCTGCATGATTCCATCATGACCTTTCTCATGCACAAGGGAGTCTCTGGTGCCACTGCAACCCGTGCCTTCTCCGGATTCGGCTCGCATCAATTGCTGCACACGCCCAAGATCGAGGTGGTGGCGCAGCACCTGCCCATCCGGATCGAGTTTATCGACACGCCCGAGAAGGTGGAAGAAGTGCTACCCACCCTTTACGAAATGGTCTCGGACGGCCTCGTGGAGGTGCAGGACACCACCGTCGTCAAGCTGGCCCGCAAGTCAACCAAGCCTGAGCCCAAGCTTGCGCACCAGTGCAAGGAGGGCCATGCGAAGCTTCTCCGCGTCTTTCTTGGCGAGGCGGACAAGTGGCATGGAGAGCCGCTTTATGACGCGATCGTGAAGAGACTTCGCATGCTGGATATCGCCGGCGCCACGGTTTATCGAGGCATTCTCGGATACGGGGCCAAGGGACACGAGCACAAGAAGAGCTTTTTCCACGTTTCCCGTGACATGCCCATCATGATGTCGGTTGTCGACAGTCCGGAAAAAATCGCCGAAGCAGCAGCTGCCATTGAAGGCATGCTGGAGGACGGCCTTATTGTCATCTCCGACGCCGACATTGTGCGGTTGGTTCGTAGTCAGCCGGCGGAGGCGCCCGATGCGACAAGTACAAACCGCTAAGATACTGCGCATTCACATTTCGGAATCCGATCGCTTTCAGGGCAAGCCGCTGTACGAAGCGATCGTGGCGAAATGCCGGGAGCTGAAGATCGCCGGAGCCACGGTTTTCCTAGGCCTTGAAGGCTACGGCGAAACCGCGGAGATGCATAAGGCGCACTTGGTCCACAGCGACCGCCCCATCGTAATCACAATCATCGACACGCCGGAGAATATCGAGCAGCTCATTCCCATCGTGGCCGAAATGATGGACACCGGGTTGATGGCGTCGTCGGAAGTGCAGATGATCCGGGTGGAAAAAGCCGCCGCGATTGAAGAGAATGCTTGAGTGACGTCTGAGGAGAACTCAATGGCTGAAGGATTCATGGGCAATCAACGAATCGGTCGTCGTGCGCAGGCGGTTTTCTCAATGTGCATTCTGGTGGCAGGCGTCCGGGCCGCGGACCGGGTAAAGATTCAATCGGGCGAAATCGAAGGCCTACAGGAGCTTGGTTCCGGCGTCCGCGCATTTGAAGGAATCCCTTTCGCTGCGCCGCCCGTTGGCCCGCTGCGCTGGAAAGCGCCTCGGCCTGTCGCAAGCTGGACCGGCATTCGTAAAGCGGACGAATTTGGGTCTCGCTGTATGCAGGGAAACCCGTTCGGCGATATGACGTTTCGCGACAATGGAATCAGCGAAGATTGCTTGTATCTGAACGTTTGGACGCCCGCGGCAACTGCCAAAGATCGCCTTCCCGTCATGGTCTGGATTTATGGAGGAGGATTCGCCGCTGGCGCCTCCTCCGAACCGCGGCAGGACGGAGGGAATCTCGCGAAAAAAGGCGTCGTGGTGGTCAGCTTCAATTATCGCCTCGGCGTGTTCGGCTTCCTCTCGCATCCCGATCTCGCCAAAGAGTCGGACCGCAACTCCTCGGGAAATTACGGGCTGCTCGACCAGGTGGCCGCCCTCGAATGGATACAAAAGAACATCGGCGCATTCGGCGGCGATGCGCATAAAGTGACCATCTTCGGTGAGTCGGCGGGATCTTTTTCGGTAAGCGCGCTCATGGCATCGCCGCTCGCGCAGGGCCTGTTTCAGCGCGCCATCGGCGAGAGTGGAGCGTTCATCAAAAGCACCTCTCTTCCCGCCAAGCCGCGCGCTGAGACCGAGGAGACTGGACACAAGTTCGCGGAATCTCTCAATGTCCATTCCATCGATGAGTTGCGCGCCAAGCCGGCCGGCGAGCTCCAGAAGGCGGCTTTGAAGATGGGCGCCTTCAGCTTTGCGCCGAACATCGACGGCTATTTCCTGCCGAAAGATGTCGCCGCCATCTACACGAGGGGGAAGCAAAGCCACATTCCTCTGCTGGCCGGATGGAATTCCGATGAAGCCAGCTTCGAAATCGCGTTCGCCAAGGAAAAGCCCACGGCGGCAACCTTCGCAAAGCAGGCTCAAACCCAGTTCGGGGCCAGGACCGAAACATTCCTGAAACTGTATCCCGCGGCGACCGACGAGGAAGCCAAACGTTCGGCGCAGGATCTGGCTGGTGACCGGTTTATCGCCTTCTCCACTTGGAAGTGGATCGAACTCCACCGGGAGACTGGTAAGTCTCCCGTTTACCGGTACCAGTTTGATCAGGCGCCTCCAGCGCCTGCGGATGCCAAGCCCGAGAGTCCCGAGGCGCACTTGGGCGCATATCACTCGGCAGAAATCGAGTTTGTGTTTGAGGCGCTCGATTCCAAGCACCTTCCCTGGCGATCCGAAGACCGCAAAGTGTCCGACCTCGTGTCGTCGTACTGGGTCAATTTCGCGAAGACCGGTAATCCCAACGGGCCCGGACTGCCGCCTTGGCCTGAGTACGACGACAAGAGCGGATGGCAGGTCATGCACTTCAGCGCCAGCCCGCAGGCCGAGCCGGACACGCGCAGAAGCCGTTATTTATTCCTCGATGAGGTCAACGCCGGCAAACCGGCAGGACAGTAACCGCCCGCAGCCTCCACAAGATCCGTCCGATACAGTACAATGCTAGTTGCAACCCATTTGCTATGTTGTCGACTTTTGTAATTGCCCTGCGTGAGGGCGTGGAAGCGGCCTTGGTAATTGCCATCGCCGTCGCGTATCTGCGCAAAATCGGCCGCGACGATCTGCTCCCCGCCGTCTACAAAGCCTTCGGAGCGGCTGTGTTTGCAAGCTTTCTGGTGGCGTGGGCCCTTTCCCGCGTCGACATGCCCACGGAACGGTACGAGGGACCGATGCTGCTCGCCAGCGCCGTTTTCGTGCTGAGCATGGTGCTCTGGATGAACCACCACGCGAAGGGGCTAAAAGGCGAGATTGAAACTCGGTTGCAACAAGGAACCACCAGCCACGCCTCCCAATGGGGCATTTTTCTATTCGTTTTCCTCATGATCTTTCGTGAGGGTGTCGAGCTCGTTCTGATGCTTGCGGCCCTAGGTCTAAATACCTCGGGAGTCATGCAATCCCTGGTCACGGCGCTCGGCTTGGGACTGGCCATCCTGTTCGGAGTGAGCTTCGTGCGCGGCACCCTTCGCATCAATCTGCAAAGCTTCTTCCGCATGACCACAGTGATCCTGATGGTTGTTACTCTGCAACTCGCTATCACCGGCCTGCACGAGCTCTCAGAAAACCAGATTATCTGGAGCAGCCCGCGCGAGATGGCGCTGGTTGGACCGATTGTCCGTAATGACGCCTTCTTTTTCGTGACCATCCTGGCCCTGGCCGCCACTATGCTGCTGATGGAATGGCGGCGCCGGCAAGCTCCCGATACACAAAACCTCCAGGGCGCAGCGCTCCGCAAGGCAAAATGGTCCGCGCGCCGCGAGCGCCTGTGGATTGTCGCATCCTGCTCAGCCGCCGGCTTGTTCATATTAACCATCACCGCCGAATTTATCTACGCGAAATCCGAGACCGATCTCTCGGCGGCGGCGCCGCTCACGGTGGCGGACGGCGCGGCGCGGATACCCGTCAGCGCGGTCAGTGATGGTATGTTGCATCGCTTCTCCATTGAATCCGAGGGCGCCACCATCCGCATCATTGCCATACGCAGGCCGGATCAATCCATTGCCGTAGCTTTCGATGCCTGCGAGATTTGCGGACACCAGGGTTATTATCAAAAGGGTCCGAACGTGATCTGCAAAAACTGCGCGTCTGCCATTAATATTCCGACCATTGGCCAAACGGGCGGCTGCAACCCGCGCCCGCTCGCTTCGCACGTCGACGGAGATCAAGTGGTGATTCCCGCTGATAAACTGCTGGCAGGCTCAAAATATTTCGCTGCCGGGAGCCACTAATTTGTTCCTGCGATTCGTCGCGCAGTCGATTCGCCGCGCGCCGCGGCGCAAGGCCATGGCCATTGGAGCCGTTGCGCTGGGCTCGGCCGTGGCGACTGCCATGCTAGGCGCGATGCTCGATGTCGGCGATCGCGTCAATCGCGAGCTCCGCAGCCTGGGCGCGAACCTGCTGGTCATACCCAAATCGGCCTCTCTGCCGGTGGATATCGGCGGCATCCGCTATCAGCCCGCCGCGAAAGACGAGTTCATTCCCGAAGCTTCCGTGCCGAAAATCAAGTCGATCTTCTGGACCCTGAATATCACCGCGCTCGCGCCCTCGCTGCATGCACAAACCAAGATCGACGGCCGCGACGTGCCCGTGGAAGGCGTCTGGTTCCGTCGAGAACTTCGCGCGCCTGACGGGACGCGTTCCGCGGCGGGGTTGCGCGTGCTGAACAGCACCTGGCAAATCCAGGGCCGCTGGATCGACGACCCCCAGCCCAATAATCGCTCCGCCGAATGCATCCTGGGCGAGGCGCTGGCACGAAGCCTGGCGCTCCAACCTGAATCCGTGGTGAATCTGTTTGGCGAGCCGTTCACCGTCGTGGGGATTCTTTCCAGCGGAGGCCAGGAAGATGATCGCGCTTTTGTGCGCCTGGAAGTTCTCGATCGTCTTACCGGCCGCACAGGACAGGTGGATGCCATCGAAGTCGGGGCGCTCACCAAGCCCGAGGACGCATTCGCTCGCAAAGATTTCTCCAAGATGAAGCCCGCGGAGTACGAGCGCTGGTATTGCACTCCCTATATCACGTCGATCGCGCATCAGATCGATCAAGCGCTTCCCATGGCCGTGGCGCATCCCATTCGGCGCGTAGCCGACAATGAAGGCCAGGTGCTGAACAAAGTTCGTGGACTGATGATGCTGATCGCGCTGGCGGCGCTGGCCACCGCCGCACTCACCGTGTGGAGCGTCATGGCCACCACTGTGCTCGAGCGGCGATATGAAATCGCCATTATGCAGGCTACTGGCGCATCGAGCGCAATGATCGCGACGCTGTTTGGAGCCGAGGTAGCGTTGCAGGGATCGCTTGGTGGACTGATTGGCGCCATTGCGGGCGCACAACTTTCGGGAGCCGTGAGCCAGACGGTCTTCGGGATCCACGGTTCGCCGCCGGAACTGCTCGTGCCGCTCGTAGTTTTGGTGGCCACCGCGGTGGCGCTTGCCGGGGCGGCTCAGCCGCTGCGAAGAGCGCTTGCGCTCGAACCGGCGCTCATTCTGCGGGAGCGCGCGTAATGTTCTGGCGTTTCGTACTGGCGGCGGTGAAGTACCGCAGGCGCCGTCTCCTGCTGGCTTTCGCCGGCCTCGCCGTCGCCGCCACTCTGGCCACCACGCTGTTCAGCATCTACTGGGACATCGAACGCAAAATGCGGCGCGAGTTTCGCGGATACGGCGCCAACATCGTTGTGTCCAACTCTCACTCGGTACCCTTGAGGGCCGTCGAAGAAGCCGAGCGCCTGGGCGCAGTGGCCGCGCCCTTCATCTACACGATTGCCCGCATTGGAGACGAACGCGTGGTAGAAGCCGGCGTGGATTTCCGTCGCGCCGGACCCTTGACGAGCTACTGGCAAGTGGAGGGCGCGCGCACGGCCGGTCCCGGTGAATGCCTGGCCGGCAGCACGGCGGCCGCGCATTTTCACGTGGCCATTGGCCAGAGCGTGCCGCTGGAATCCGGCCCTTGTGTGCTGCGCGGCGTTGTATCCACGGGTGGTCCGGAGGATAACCAGATGATAGTGCCGTTCGATCGCGCCGCCGCCGACGCGGGATTTCAAAATGCCGCCAGCGTGGTTGAGATTCGCGCCGATGGCAGCCGCGTGGATGCCGTTAGGGGTTCTCTGGCGCGCGCTCTCCCTGGCACCGACGTGCGCGTGCTGCATGCCATCGCGGAAACGGAAGCCACCGTAGTCCTGAAAGTCCGTTCTGCTGTTTTTGGTCTGGCGCTCGTCATCTTCGGCATCACGACCTTGTGCGTGACCGGAAATTTCAGCGCCTTGGTTCTAGAGCGCAGCCGCGAAATCGGCATTCTCAAGGCGATCGGCGCGGCTGAGACCAAGATTGCAGCTCTGTTTCTTTCCGAGTCGCTGGTGCTGGCGCTGGCGTCCACGGTCACTGGTTACGCGCTGGGCCTCACAGTGGCTTATGCAATTGGCCGAAAAATTTTCTCGGATACCACGCAGTTGCCGGCGGTTGGAGTGAACTTCGCTGTTTTCGCCCCGGTGATGGGAGTGACGCTGCTGGTAGCCGCGCTCGCAACGCTCTTCGCCGCATCACGCATCTGGCGCATCGAGCCGGCCATGATTCTGCGCGGAGAATAAATTGAATTGAAGTGGGGCGGACCCCTAGTCCGCGGCCGACGGCTTCGTCGGCCTGATTCACGAAAGCGATCATGTCGTTTCTCGAAGTCGAGCACGTATCGAAGCACTACCGGGTAGGCAGCAGCGAGCCGCTGAAGGCGCTCGACAGCGTCAGCTTCACTTCCGATGCAGGCGAATGGATTGCCATCATGGGCCCCTCGGGGTCAGGCAAAACCACGCTGCTAAACATCCTGGGGTGCCTCGACCAACCCACTAGCGGCGCCGTGCGTATCGGCTCCACTGATATCGCCAAGCTTCGCCACGCCGATCTGGTTCGCTTCCGCGCCGAGACCGTCGGGCTGATCTTCCAGCAGTATCATTTGATCCCGCACCTGACCGCCATCGAGAACGTCATGCTAGCCCAGTACTTTCACAGCATGACCGATGAAAGCGAAGCCCGCCGTGCGCTCGACCACGTTGGACTCGGGGATCGCGCCCGCCACCTGCCGTCGCAGCTTTCCGGCGGCGAACAGCAGCGCGTGGCCATCGCGCGCGCACTGGTGAACGATCCGAAAATCATATTGGCCGACGAACCCACGGGAAACCTCGACGCCGCCAACGAGCAGATCGTGCTCGATCTGCTCGGCGGCCTCCACGCCCAGGGCCGGACGATTTTGCTAGTTACGCACGACGAGCGCGTGGGCCGGTGCGCGGACCGTCGTATCAACCTCGATCACGGCCGGATCGCTGAAACCGTGGTGTTCACCGCGGAGGAAAACGAAGATTTTGACGAGATCCTGGAAGAGATGTGGATGCAGCGTGAGAGCGCCATGCATCACGAGTGCTCGCATTTCACAGAGGTCCAGCGCCAGCGGCTGTTCGTCACCATGTCGCACATCGGTCTGCTGCAGCACTCGGGGAAAGAACTCCAGTTTACCGAGCAGGGTGAACAGCGCGCGCGCAGCGTCATCCGCCGCCACCGCCTGGCCGAGCGGCTGTTTATGGACGTGCTCTTCATCCGCGATGATGCCGCTGTGGAATCCAACGCCTGCACCTTCGAGCACATCCTCAGCCCGGAAGTGACCGACCGCATCTGCACGTTCCTGGGCCACCCGACCACTTGTCCGCACGGCAGCCCCATTCCCCCCGGCGAGTGCTGCGAAAACGGAGCGCGCGGCACCGTTGAGAACCGAAAGTAGGAGCCTTTCTTTGTTCTCGGCGTCTCTGCGTCTGGGCGTTGAGATGCTCTTTCATTCCCCCGGCGAGTGCTGCTCCTACGGTACTCATGCTACATTGAAGGTTCCAGTTCCCAAATAAATTAAGGTTCCTGCGATGCAAAATGTTGTGATCGTCGGGTCGGGCTGCGCCGGAAATACCGCCGCAGTGTATACAGCCAGGGCCAATCTCAAACCTCTGGTCATCAAGGGCCATGAGCCGGGCGGACAGTTAGCGCTGACAACCCTGGTGGAAAATTTTCCCGGTTTCCCGGAAGGCATTGACGGCCCAGCCCTAGTGGAAAATATCCGCAAGCAGGCGGAAAATTTCGGAGCCGAATACAAGGACGGCCGCGTAGTCGAAGCCGACCTCTCCAAGCGCCCATTCCGTCTCAATGTCGAAGGAGAGTGGATCGAAACGCGCACGCTCATCATCGCGTCTGGCGCCTCCGCGCGATGGCTCGGACTCCCTAACGAGCAACGGCTGATCGGCCACGGCGTCAGCTCCTGTGCTACCTGTGACGGCTTCTTCTATCGCGGCAAAAAGATCATGGTGATCGGCGGCGGCGACTCGGCCATGGAGGAAGCCAACTTCCTCACGCGATTTGGCAGCGAAGTCTCGGTGGTGCACCGGCGCGATCAGTTCCGCGCTTCGAAAATCATGCTAGCCAGGGCAGAGAAGAATCCCAAAATCAAGTTCATGACGAACACCGTCGTCGAAGATGTCCATGATGTGGAAAAGAGCCTGGTCACCCACGTGCGGCTGCGCAACGTCTCGACCGGCGCGGTATGGGAACAGGACGTGGACGGCTTCTTCGTGGCCATCGGCCATATCCCGAACACCAAGGTCTTTCGCGGCCAGATCGAAACCGATGCCGATGGCTACATCCTTTCCAAGGGTGGCGCGAAGACCAACATCCCCGGCGTATTTCACGCGGGTGACGTGCAGGACCGTGTGTACAAGCAGGCCATCACCGCCGCAGGCATGGGATGCATGGCGGCCATGGAAGCGGAAAAATTTCTGGAAGCAGAGGGACACTGATGATCGAACGAATCACACCGCCGGGAGTACCGGCTCCGCGCGGGCCATACTCTCCAGCAGTTCGCGCCGGCGATTTCATCTACGTCGCCGGGCAAGGGCCCATCGATTCAGCCACCAACCAGATGTCGTATGGCGACATCCAGCACGAGACTCGGCTGGTGCTGACCAACATCCAGAAAATCCTCGAGGGCTGCGGCGCGAGTATGGCCGATGTGGTGAAGTGCTCCGTGTTCCTCTCCGACGGAAAAGATTTTGGCGCCATGAACCAGATATACGCGCAGTTCTTCGGCGAAGCCAAACCCGCCCGCACCACCGTCGAATCCAAATTCGCCGATCCCAAGATGAAGGTCGAGATCGACTGCATAGCGTATAAACCGAAGAAGTGAGTAGGAGCAGACGGGGGTCCGTCAAACGATGTTCGTTTTCGCCAGTAGTCTTCTTGCTAGGCCATTAACCGCCGTCCGGTAGCCGTCAGGCGACCAGGATCTGGTGATAGCTGTGAAAACCCGTCGTTGACATAGACAGGAAGCAGAAGGTATGCTGCAACCCAAATGGCGCTTACAATTCCCCCAGAGGATCGTCGGGCAATCGCAACACTGAAGGCGTTTGCGCCGTCATCATTAGAACAGCTTATTGCCGCCCTCAAGGCGGCTCCTCCAATCTCCAATGCTGTGGAAATGGCCGCGCGGATTGCAAGACAGGTGCCATCGATACCTGCGGAACGGTTAGCCTCTGCACTAGAGACGATTTACACGCTTTATTATATTCGTGAGCTTTCTGGGGTTAGACCTCCCAGGTTCCTCGAAGATCTCATGGACGCCATTCGGGATAGCGCTGAGCCGCGACCGGGCCAAAAGGATCTGGCCAAAATCCGAACGATGCTCGACAAGTTGTTGAGCATCGATACGCTCAAAACGGTCGCGAAGGCGGCCAGGTTGCAGCGTGACGGTGAGCGTCTCTATTGCGAATCCAAAATCCTATCGGACATAAGACCTGTTTTCCAGAATGACCCTACCGTTCCACCTGTCGGCGCCGTTTTAACCCATACTTTGAAAGTTGGATACCATGCTGGTAGGGAACACCTGGAATTTCATGTGGTATTGGATTCAGATGATTTGGCCGCTTTGGGAGATGTAGTGCGCCGAGCCGAAGCAAAAGACAAAACATTGCGTGAACTGCTTAAAGACACAAAACTTACAAATCTGGGTGATTAGGAGCATGCCTAGAAATCCATCGAGTTGCGAAAAGCAGCGAGCCTACCATTTGGATCGAGATCGAGAGCGTGCCTTCCGGGAACGGGATTACGCTTTTGCCCGAACCCGTTTTGAGCTTCCAAAAACGGGCCACCGTTTAGAACGCGGATATGATGTAGCTAGCCATTTCGCCGAAGTGATCGCAGCCAGACGCAGGAATGATGAACCCGGTTTAGAACGGTTATTTCATGAATGCGTCGAACGTTGGAAGGATGAAACTGGTCACTTGTCTTCTATAACGAAAGCGCTGGCGCATCCAAGTTACCTACGCATCATCGGTCTTGCTAGGGGCTCTGCTGGGCATGAAATCGAGCGGCTCCTTCTCCGCGAACTTGAATCCGACCCTGACCACTGGTTCGCTGCCTTAAGCGCGGTCACTGGCGAAGATCCCGTAAAACCAGAGCACGATTTTGACGAAGCCGTTAACGCATGGCTTGAGTGGGGCCGCGAGAAGGGAATCATCTAGAATTTGAGAAATCGAACACCCGCCGAACTAGATGTCTGATGTAAGTGACTTCTTTCTGAAAGTGTCAAGTTTTTCAGACGGCCTTTGGAAGGGGAAAAGCTTGGTAAATGAGTACGTCCAGTTGGGCGTCGGCGCGGTCGAGAGCGCTCCGCAGCGGAAACGGTAAAACCGCATCGTTGCCGGTGAACATCGCCATGGCGGGCCGGAATACGCGGGCATCCAAACGGGAGAAAAGCCGTGCGACCTTCCAGCCGTAAGGGGTGACAAAGTAGCGGTTGGTTCTGGGTGGCCGGTAGATCAGGCCTTTGAGCCGGAGCCGCCGCAGGTCGTAGGTCATCTGGTTGGATGTGTACTCCGCTACACTCACGCCCAGCAGGTCGGCCACGTGTTGGCGCAGATCGTGGTTACGAAAGCCGTCAATCAGATGGTGGAACAGCGTGAGCGCCAGAAACAGTGCCATCACGCGCGGTTGTCCGAACTTCAGCCCCGGTGACTTTTTGCCGTCCTCGGTGACGGCGGGTTGCACCACACGGTGGATGCTGTCGCCGCTCAGGCCGCTGTTGTGGCTGACGCGTTCGACTTCGAGCAATCGCCGGTTGATCTGCCGGCCGATCTTCTGCAGGTAGGGCAGATTGCCCAGCCCCTTGTTGATTCCAAAATCATGGGGGTTGCGGAAAGTCCCTTCGGTCCGGCAACCGCGTCCTTCTTTGAAGTATTGCTTTAGATCGAAGTTCTTGTAGTTAATATGCAGGCTCGGATGCACGCCGTCCTGGATCACCCGGGTTCGAAACTCTCCCGGGGTTTTCTTCGTTACCACCCGGTCGAAGACCAGTTGCACGCGATCTGGGCGGCCCAGATCCAGGTTGTCGCGGATGATTTCCTCGAAGAACTCGCGGCCCCGCAATGGCCGGTCGAAAATCTGCGTCAGGCTGACTTCCATTTGCCAGACCGACAGATCCCAGTCGTAGCCCGCACGCCGATCTTCCGGCCGCAGCGGAAGCGGAATGCGGCGCAACCATTTCCGGAACACCCGGTCAATGTCCTCCGGCCCCAGCGCATCGCAGATCTCCTGCAACTTCACCGGCTCGCAGCACGACAGGAACCCGTTGTCCAGCGCCTCATAGGTGATGTGGCGCTTGTCGAGTTGCCGCTTGGCCCATTCGTGCCCGTTCAGGCACAGCTTCACACTCCACGGCGCGTAGCTACAGATCTTGAGAAACAGCGGGCCGAACTCTTCGTCATCGATGTAGAAGTAGTAGTGATTGACGTAGACGGTCTTGTCGCGGTCGAACTGGAACCGCCCGTTGACCTTCTTGCCGTTGAAGGCCTGCGCTTTCTCCTGCGCCACCCCAATGAAAACGATGGCGTCTCGCACGTTGCGGCGGTGCCGGAAGCTGTTGGCAATATCGTCTTTCCTCTCTTTGTGCCGGAACTGATACACCGGAACGCCTTCCCGTTCGGCCAGCACCTTCACAGCTTCGCGAAACTTCTCCGAGATCTGCCCCAGTACAACGGGCGACGGAATCGGCTTCCCCAACTGATCGCGCATAAAGAAGACCAGGCCAGGCCCGGTCGCCAGCTTGCCGATGTAACCGTTCAGGTACAGACGGTCGAGACACTCCACTTCGAGAGTGACATGGCCGTCGAGCAGTTCCGGGATGGTCGCCATCCCACGAATTCTATGCGAATGCCGAGATTTCCGCTGGTCGGTTTGAGGTCGAAGACCTCGCTAGAATCTAAACTTCCGAAACTTCGCCCTGATAACTACAAATGGGACGCAAGCCAAGCTACCGGGCGATATAACTGCATTGCCTTCGCTAACGACAATGACAGAAAATGGTGGGAGCCCGGACTCACTGGAGGCCGTAATTATTGGCCGCCAAATATCCCCGATACTTTGGACGGATGGGTCGAAATCTTCACAAGGGACGGCTACCAGTTAACAACCAACCGTGAGATCGAGCCGGGATTCGAAAAAGTAGCGATCTACGTCGACTTAGGAGATATGTCTCCAGGCCACGTCGCTAAGTCAGACGGCCGCACTTGGAAAAGTAAGCTTGGGCGATATCAAGACATAGAACACACCTCGCTGGACCTATTAGAGGGGGAGCAGCACTGGGAATATGGGATAGTAGAACGCATTCTCCGCCGTCCAATAAAATCGTCACCCCTAAAGAGGAAGGTAGCCTCATGAAACCACCATCGCCGAACGTCCCCGGCAACACGGAAGGTGAATGGTTCGGAACTCCGTCTGATTGAAGTTCACTGTCTCGAAAGAAGCCTGCGAAGGAACAGCCGACATAGAAGCGGCACGGGTCGCGGAAGAAACGGAGTAGCAACAAGCGGGTGACCGACGGATCATCAGCTTTTTGCCGGCCCCGAACAAAAACGTCGCTATATCCACGCTACGCCCTGCTATACGCTCCCAGCGCCGACAAAATATCACTCCCATACAGCTCCGCCTTGCGAACTCCAATTCCGTTGATCTCCAGCAGTTCCATGGTGCTTGACGGCCGCCGCCGGCAGATCTCTTCGAGCGTGCTATCGTGCATGATGACGTACGCGGGCATGCCGGCGCGTTTGGCAACCGTACGCCGCCACTCGCGCATGTGATCCACCAGGCCGCCGTCGAGCCCTGCGGTCTTCTCCGCGCGACTCTTCCTCTTCCGCTTCCCGGGCGCACGTTCGGTCGTCGCCGATGTGTCCATCCACTTTGGAACGGCGGCGCACAGATCGCACATGCCGCATGCGGTCCACTTGGGAGTCTCACCGAAATGCGTGCAGATCTGCCGGTGGCGGCATTCCTTTGCTTCGGTGAAACGGCGCATGGCGTGATAACGCTGCCAGGCGCGCTCCTTTTCGTTGGGGTCCTGCAGAGCTTCGATGAAGTAGGCCAGCAGACCCGCATCGCGCTTCTGCCAGAGCAGCGCACAGTCGGCCGGCAACCCGTCGCGGCCCGCGCGCCCGGCTTCCTGGTAATACTGCTCGATCGACTTCGGCAGCGCCAGGTGAATCACCGCGCGCACCGACGGCTTGTTGATCCCTAGCCCGAAAGCCAGCGTGCCCACCAGCACCGGAACTTCGTCGGTCATCCAGGCTTCCTGATTGCGCCGGCGTTTTTCCGCGTCCATTTTCCCGTGATAACCAATTGCCTGAATACCGCACTGCGCCAGAAACTGGACGGTCTCGCCGACTCTTGCAGTGGTGGGCGCGTAGACGATAATGTTCTCTCCCTCGTGCGCGCGCAGCGCGGCCACCAGCAGCCGGCTCTGCGTTCGTGAGTCGCACTGCCGAACCAGGTAGCGCAGGTTGGGCCGATGAAAGCTTGCGATGTACTTGTCCGGCTCGCGCAGGCGCAATTGCGCCAGAATATCGTGCCGCACCCGGCGCGTGGCGCTGGCGGTGAAGGCCGCGATAGGCAGACCCGGAAAATTCTCGCGCAGCGAGCTCAAGAGGCGGTAATCGGGGCGAAACTCATGGCCCCATTCGGAGATGCAGTGCGCCTCGTCGATAGCGAAAAATGCAACTGGCGTTCGGGACAGCCACGCAATGGTGTCCTGCCGCGCCAGCCGTTCCGGCGAAAGATAAAGCAACCGGTAGTCGCCGGCGATCGCCCGCCGGATTACCTGATCCTGCTGCGCGGCCGCGAGCGAGCTATTCAGTACAGCCGCGGGAATTCCCATCTGGTCGAGTTGCGCGGCTTGGTCCTGCATGAGCGCGATCAACGGCGAGATGACGATGGCCGTCCGGCCCAGGATGAGCGCGGGCAACTGATAGCAGAGCGATTTTCCGCCGCCCGTCGGCATAACCACGGCGATATCCCGGCCGTCGAGCAGGCTGCGCACGATGCGCTCCTGTAGCGGGCGGAAACCCTCGTATCCCCAGTGACGTTTCAGCGGGGTCAGAAGGTCGAAATCAGAGGGCAAACGATCATTGTATCCAGGCGGCGTTGTTCGCCGCGCTGGCGTTGGCGTCGCAGCCCAACAGCCTGGCAACGTGCTACTCTGCAGCCTGGAGTCACGTGCTCCGTCGCCACTTTTTCCGCGCTGTACTTCTCGGCTTTCTCTGTCTTGCCCCGTCGTGGGCAGCGAGCCTCAAAGGGAAAGTTGCCGATCCCAGCGGCGCAGTCGTCCCCGGCGCACGGGTCACCGTTCGCTCCCAAGCTACACCGGTCGTGAAAACTCTCGCCACCGATTCCGCCGGCGCTTTCTCCGCCGACGGGCTGGAGCCTGGAACCTACACCGTCACTGTCGAGGCTCCAGGTTTCGACAAGTTTGAACAAACCGTCAACATCCCCGCCGCCGGCGACGCCGCCATCGCCATTTCCCTGAAAATTGCCGTCGAGGAGACGGCGGTCGAAGTGAGCACCAAGCGTTCGGCTCTGGCCAACGCAGATCCCAACTACCGTGCCCTGCGCGCCGCAACCATTCAGGAGACCTTGCGTGTCGAAAACGTCGTATTGAAACGCGACAATGGCGTCCTGACGCTCCGCTCCGGCATGGTCAGCTTCGCCCGCCCGGTGCTCGGACGCGTCGTCATGGCGGTGTTCCGCGGTGATGGCCAATTCGCTTTCACCCCGGTTTTGGATATCGAACGCGACTACCTGGTCAGAATCGCCGAACAGAAAATCGTCGAAGAATCTTTCGACAACGCACTATTCGCCTTTACCGACGGCACCTATGACGAAATTCGCAAGCAGGGCCAGCCGGCGACTGACGAATCCGCCGCCGCACTCTTGGAAAACTACCGGCGCCAGCTACGCCACCGCACCGAAACCCCGCGGAGCCTGGTGGAGGCGCTGGTTGCCGGCGATACGGTTGCCAATCTCGACGCCCAGCTTCTCGCCGAGCTCTATAACCCCGCGGGCGCCGGCTCCTTTTCTGGGTATCTCCACGGCAAGAAGCATCCGTCGTTGCGGTTTTTGATTCGTCCCCGCGGAGTCCTTCCCGATCTGGCTCCCGAAGAGGTTGCCGTCATCAACCTCGACCCCAATGGCCAGCAGGACGGCATCTGGTATCTGAGCCACTACCTCAGCGAATGGACGCAGCATACCGCCGCTTCCACCGAAGACAAGCGCATCATCGCCGCCGAACGCTATCGCATCGAAACCGTTCTGGGACGCCGCGACCGGCTCGCTGCCACCGCCGAAATCCAGTTCCGCTCTTTGCGCGACGGCGACCGCGTCATTGATTTCGACCTTCTGCCGAACCTCCGCGTCAGCCGCGTCACCTACCAGGACAAAGAAATCGCATTCATCCAGGAAGACCGCAAGCACGACGGGTCTTTCTACGCCGTCTTGCCGGAAGCCACCGTCAAGGGTCATTCCTATCGCATTCTGGTGGAGTACGACGGAAACAACGTCGTCCATAATGCGGGCTCCGGCAATTTTTCCGTAGGCGCCCGCGAAAGCTGGTATCCGAGCAGCGGAGCATTTCGCGACCGTGCGGCCTTCGACCTCATCTTCCGCGTTCCCAAACAATATCTGCTGGTCAGCGTAGGCAAGCTCGTCAAGGAATGGCGCGAGGACAATTTCGCCGTCACCGAATGGCAGTCTGATGTTCCATTGCCTGTCGCCGGCTTTAACTACGGGTCGTACAAGAAGAAACAAGTGCACGACGACACTACGAAATACGACCTCGAAGCCTACGCCACTAGCGAGCTGCCAGACTATTTGAGTCATGCTTCTCAATTCGGCAACATGACACCGTCCGCGCTGGCGCAGAATGCCATGATCGATGCGGAAAACGCCGTCCGGTGCTTCACTGCCTGGTTCGGAGACCTGCCTTATGGCCGGCTGGCCATCACGCAACAGCCCGAGTTCAACTTTGGCCAATCCTGGCCCACGCTGATCTATCTGCCCATCAGCGCTTTCCTTGATTCCACACAGCGCTGGAGCCTGCTGGGTGGAAATGCTTTCAAGTTTGCCGAGTTCATCGAGGAAGTCACGCCGCACGAGGTATCCCACCAGTGGTGGGGACATGCAGTGGGCTGGGCCTCTTATCACGATCAGTGGCTTTCCGAGGGATTCGCCGACTTCTCCGCTGGATTGTTCCTGCAGCAGTTGGAGCACAGCCAGGAAAAGTATCTGAAGTATTGGGAAAACGGCCGCAAGGCGATACTTGAGAAGAACGAGTTCGGCAATCGCGCCAACGACGCCGGACCGATCTGGATGGGGCTGCGCCTGAACACTTTCAAAACGGCGTCCGCTTACCGGAAAATGATCTATCCCAAGGGCGGATACGTTCTGCACATGCTCCGTTATTTGATGCAGGACGAAAAAGGCGATCAGAACTTTATCGACACCATGCACGATTACGTAAAAACATACGCGAACCGCGCAGCCTCCACAGAAAACTTTATGAACCTTGTCGAAAAGCACATGACGCGTCCTCTCAACATGGAAAATAACGGCAGTATGGGCTGGTTTTTCCGCGAATGGGTTTACGGAACCGAGATCCCGTCTTACAAACTGCAATATTCGCTAACCTCCGCGGAAGGCGGCAAATTCCTGCTCACCGGCAAAGTCACGCAGTCCGATGTGTCCGATGCGTTCAAAATGCGCGTGCTGGTCTACACAGACTTCGACGGCAAACCAGTTCGGCTGGGCTCGGTGGGATTGTTTGGGTCGCAGACCGGGCCCGAATTCAAGATCCTGCTTCCCAAGAAGCCGAAGCGAATCCTGCTCAACGCCAACCACGACGTGTTGGCATCGTCCAGTACCGTAGAGCAAATGTAGAGGCGACGGGTGTTCCTCTGTTACTCGCAAGCGCGCTATTGCACGGAGTTCAAGTATGCAATCAAATCTGCCAGTTGCTGGGGGTTGTTGAACCGGGGCCAGGGCACATTAGTCTGGCGCATGCGAGCCAACATCTGGGGGCCATGCCTCCACAGGGCTGAGATGATGGTGACTTCCGAGAATTTTCGCGCCTGGCCCGGGAGCGGCGGCGCGCCGTGCCTTCCGCTGGCGTGACACTCGGCGCAATGCTTCTGCGTGAATACCTGTTTGCCGCGGACCGGGTTGGCATCGGGATAGACGAACTGGCGCATCCATAGAAAGCTCAGCAGTTGCCGCATTTCGTCCTGACTTAGAGTCGGCGGCGGCTGGATCATTCTCGGCGCGTGGTTCCACATATCCACCGCAATGTCGGTGAGGGTCAGATTGTGGAGGCGGTTCTCTAACGCGAGTTTCCCTGTGTGGCACTTGATGCAGCCCTTGGACTCGAAGATACTCTGTCCGCCTTCGCCGGAAGTGTAGGAAAAGCGCGAAGCGAGGCCGCGAGTCTGCGGGAGGCTGCGGAGGTAGACCAGCATGTCGCTCAACTCCTGCGTCGTCAACTCCTGCCAGCCGATCTTTCGTCGCGCAAAAGCCTCGTGCATGCGCCCGCTGTGATTCCACATCTGCTGGACCATGAGGATGGGCTGGCCGAGCGAATCCCATTTCACGACCGGTGGGGCGTTCTCGGCGACGGATTCGGTGATACCGTGGCAATCCGCGCAGTGGCGGTCGGTGAATACCTGCTTGCCGCGGCCGGCGTCTCCAGGCTTATCGAAAAACCGCGAAGAATAGAGAAAGGCGAAAAGGTTGGCGGCATCTTCCGGGCTCAACTTCGGCCGGTCGATTCCCTCCTGGTCCATGACCCCCCACATGAGAGGCGCATGGTTCCACATGGTACTGGCGAGTTGAGCCGGCGTATAGCCGCGGTCCACTTGCCGTCCGAGATCCGCGGCCTTCTTGCCGCCTTTGCCATCGATGCTGTGGCACTGGATGCAGCGCTCGCGCTCGAAGAGATTGTGGCCCTGCTCAGAATCTCCGGGAACTACAGGCAGCGTGGCGCCCCGCAGCCCAAGCGCGATCAGACTCGAGATTAGTACTGGTCGAAACATGTAGTTTACGTTCAGTATAGTGCCGATCAAGTCGAGCCGCCCGCTGAGACCCGTTCGCTAAAAGGCGTTACAGTATCTTCTCTGAGGCTATGACTCTATCCCGTCGCGAATGGATTGTCCTCTCCGGTGCGGCATTCGGAAATCGGATACTCAACGCAGCACCGGACCGTGTTCCCTGGTATCAGAATATGCGGCGTTGCGGCCAGGTCAACTTCAATGAGCGCGATCCCATTGAGTTGAACATCGACGAGTGGCTGGATTACTGGACCAGCCTGAAAATCAACGCGCTGCTGCTTAACGCCGGCGGGATCGTTGCGTTCTATCCGACCCAGATTCCGTATCACCACAGGAGCCAGTATCTAGGCAACCGCGATTTGTTTGGCGATTTTGCAAAAGCCGCTAAGAAGCGTGGCATCCGCGTGGTGGCGCGCCTGGATTGCAACTATGCCTGGGAAGCAGCGTGGAAGGCGCACCCGGAATGGTTCGAGCGCGCCGCAGACGGTTCGCCGCGCCTGCATGATCAATCCCCGATGCTGTACAAGACGTGCATGTACTCGACGTACTTCAGCGACCAGATCCCAGCCATCATTCAAGAGATCAACTCGCTGTACGACGTCGACGGGTTTTTCACCAATGGCTGGCCGGGAGCGGAGGGGCCACCCTCGTGTGAATGCCCTGAATGCCGCAGCTTCGGCGACCGCAAGAGTCCCGACTTTCGTCAATTCCATCTCGAGCGCGTGCTCCAGATCTGGAGTTTGTGGGACTCAACAGCCAAGCAAAAGAAGTGGGACAGCGTCTACGTCGGCAACCTGGGCGGCGGCATCCGCGCCTCGACGGACTTGCAGCAGATCGCAAAAGCTGCCGGATGGTTCAATGCCGATCACCAGGGCCGCAGCGGCGCAACGCCCATTTGGGATTGCGCGCAGCAGGGGCGTGTGGCGCAGAGCGTCATGAAGGGACGCACCATTACCAACGTGACCGGGGCGTACGCCAACAGCCATCCGCTCTGGCGGCACACTTCAAAAGCACCCGAAGAAGCCACCATGTGGATGGCCCAAACCACGGCCAGCGGCATGGTGCCGTGGTACCACTGGCTGGGCGGCGCGCCCAAAGATCTTCGCTGGCGAGAAACGGGACGCCAATTCTTTGACTGGATCGCCAAGAATGAACGCCACTTCGTGAACCGTCGTTCGATCGCCAATATCGGCGCGGTCTTTTCGCAGCGCGGAAATGCGTTTTACAAACCGCCGGGCGGAAGCGATGCGGCCGAGTTTCTGCAAGGCCTCTATCACACCTTGCTGCAGAGCAGATGTCCGTTTGACTTCGTACATGAAGACGATCTTGGTCCCGAGACTCTGAAAAAATATGCGGCGCTGTTGCTGCCCAACGTGGCGTTGCTGAGCGACGGACAATGCCGCCAGCTCGAGGATTATGTCGCGAGTGGAGGATCCTTGCTCGCAACGTTTGAAACCAGCCTTTACGACGAGCGAGGAATGCGGCGTGATGATTTCGGTCTCGCCAAGCTGTTTGGAATGCACAGGGCAGGCGACATACAAGGCCCGAAAGGCAACTCGTATTACGCCCGAATTCTGCGCAGCCATGAAGTGTTGCGAGGCTTCGAAAAGACGACTGTCCTGCCGGGAGCCGAATTTCGCGTTCCCATTCAGGCAGAGGCTGCCAACCCGGTTCTGGCCGTGCTGCCACCTTATCCTGCCTATCCTCCTGAAATGGTCTATCCGCGGACGGAAGCCACGAACGAACCCGCAATCGTCCTGCGAGAAGATGGCGCGAGCCGCCTCGTATATATTCCGGGTGACATCGACCGCAGCTTCTGGCGTTCGAGCAATCCCGACCTCAGCCGGCTGCTGCAAAATGCCGTGCGATGGATGATCCGGGGCGCTGCGCCCGTTTCGGTGCGAGGAGAAGGAATGCTCGAAGTTTTCGCCTGGGAAACCGAACCCGGATTTGCGCTGCACCTGTTGAACTACACCAACCCGAACATGCTGAGCGGCTGGTTTACGGAAACCTATCCGGTGGGCGAGCAGCACGTGCGCGCTGAACTGCCGGACAGCGTGAGAGGCGGCCGGGTTGAACTACTCCGAGCGGGAACGTCGATTCCCCTGAAGCGCGATGGCCGGTTCGTGGAATTTATCGTTCCGGGCGTGCGGGATTACGAAGTTGCGGTGGTGGCGCGGTAATCAAGATGCGCGCCGGTATCGCTTCACGTCGATCCGATCCTGGCGAAGCTGCGCCAGGTCGTAATTGGCCTGGAGGCGCAGCCACAGTTCCGGGCTCCCGCCGAACGCTTTCGAAAGCCGCACTGCCATTTCCGGAGAAATCCCGGCTTTCCCGTTCACGAGGTTGTTAAGGGCCTGGCGGGTGACGCCTAGAACCTTGGCGGCCTTGGTGATCGTCAGCTTCAGTGGTTCTACGCAGTCCTGCCTGACTATGCGTCCGGGATGCGGTGGATTCTTCATGGGCAAGCCCCGATGCCGAAAGCTCCGGATCACGACCACAAGCGTACCGTGACAAGAACCGCTTGTCAATCAAGAACGGTGGCGTGGCCCTTGCAAATCGTTAGGTGCCACTCCTGGGTCCGATGCGATAGACTCTTCCGCAGGGTCGGGCCATGCGTTTTGACCAACGAGATGCAATCGCGCTTCTTGCCGTCCCGTTGATCGTAGCCGCGTTCAAGGCTGAGAACTCTGTCTTTGCGGCTCTCTGCCTGTGTCTGGCAGGCGCCATGGTTGTCTTTGCCATCGCGCGCCACGACGAGTTGTTGTGGAAGCAGAGATTTGCATTGGGCGCGTTCGTCTTCGCCGCGGCCCTCGCGGCACTGTTATATTTGTTCAGCGTCAATGGAGCGAGAGAACTCACCGAGCAGACAGCTCCGATCGTTGCAGCAGCGCTCCCGCAGCCGGTCAGCAGCAACTGTCCAATTCCAAAGAATGCGGTCGGACTGTATCTTGGCAACCGGGTATCTGTCATCACCGAGTTTCCCCACGTCGTCTTCAGGACTAACGGGAACGACGTACTCAGGATCGATCGCGCGTCCTCCGATTTGCTGATCACCTTTCGCGTGTTTAACGACCGCGGCACGGTGGTTGCGCGACTGGACAAAAACAAATTTACGACAAAGAATTCTGCAGCGCATGTGGAGCGGCCGGACGTAAGCCATCTGAATGTCTTTGACGACCGCGGCACTCAGGTCCTCGACGTGCAGTTTCTAAATCCTCAGGCCATCAAATTGACCGGGATCTTACGATACCCGGGAGTCGAGCCTATTGTCATTAGCGAAAAGTACGCCGGAAGAGGTGGTTCCATCATGCCGCAGTCATGCAGCACTGGGACGGAACCAGACTTCGAGGGTAACTGAGCAGCAGTTGTAGCGATCGCCCAGGCCCGCCCAATGCCAAATACGTTTCTGTCACTTGAACCATTGATGTGGCAGTAGCGGCCGCAGGAAGCCTTTAAACCGTCGACGCAGACCCGCGGATCGAGCTCGGTTAATCTTAAGATGGCAGCAAGTGCAAAACGGAAGCATACCGTTGTAGCGGGTGCATTCTAGTTGGGGCTTGTACCCGCAAGGCCGAACGCTGCTCGCGTCAGGGAGAATCTATCCCAACGGACCAGCCATGCGCCGGCAGCGGGCGTGGTCCGCGCAGTTGGCACTGTTTCCCAGGGCTCGATCCCCGGCGACAGGTATGAACTCGGTACAATCGCCGGTGAAATTGTTTTCTGCATTGCCAGCGGTCTAAATATGCCTGAAAACATCACCGTGGTGCCTTACGACGCTGAGTGGCCAGAGCTGTTCCGACGGCTTGGCCGCGAGCTCCGGGCTGCTCTTCAAGGCCTAGCCAATAGAATCGATCACATTGGCTCTACCTCGGTTTCGGGTATGTCGGCAAAACCTGTTCTCGACATTCAAATCTCGGTGGCTTGTCTGGAACCGATGGGATCATGTAGAGCCTCCCTGAAGTCTTTAGGATTCGATTGGCGCGTCAACAATCCCGACCTAACAAAGCGATATTTCCGAGAGATTTCAGGCCCACAACGCATCCATATTCATGTTCGGCAATCGGGCAGTTGGGGTGAACAGTTTTCGCTACTCTTCCGCGACTACATGCGGACACATCCAGAGGATGCAGCGGCCTACAGCGAATTGAAACACCGGCTTGCCGGCGAGCATCGCACGGACCGGCAAGCCTACGTTGATGCAAAAGGGCCATTCATTTGGACGATGATGCGAGCTGCGACAGAATGGTCCCAAGCGACTGGCTGGCAGCCGGGGAAATCGGACGCTTAAGATCCGCAAAGGTCACCTTCCACAAGTCCGTATATTGCGGACTACAGGTGTTGCTTCCGCCGATTACGGTACAAGGCGGCCCCGGTAATCGGGTAGCATAACAAGCAGTTACTGCTATTTTGTGGTTCAAGTGACAGTTTCGCCCCTCGCACCATCCGTTTCGTCCCATCTGAGTTGGTAGAGCCCAAGTCAGATCGCTATACTCGCCGCATTCTTTGTAACTCGTGTAACCAGGCTAACTCGGCAGTGAATTTACGTATCTAACGGTTACTGTCGTTTATCCTAGCTACTAAGAGTGAATGTCGGCTCTGGGAGCCGAAAGGTGGGGTCTTTTATGAAGAAGCTATCGCTTGCACTTGTGCTGGCGCTGTGTGGAGTTGTCTCCGCAGTGGCGCAGAATGCCAACGGACGCATCACCGGTGTTATCACTGATCCACAGGGCGCTGTGATTCCGGCGGCACGAGTTACGGTGACGAACACTGCCACGCATCTGAGCCGCACGACGGAGTCCGGCGCGGATGGAACATATCAGGTGCTGGATCTGCCCATTGGAACATATACGGTAACAGCCGAACACTCCGGGTTCACCAAGGTGGTCTTAGCCGACCAGCAATTGCTGATTAACCAAACGCTTCGTGTCGACATTCCCCTGTCCATCGGGCAGACCAGCGAGACGGTTATGGTTGAAGGTTCGGGAGTAACCGTAGAGACGATTAATTCCACGATCGGTCAATCCGTTACCGGGCGTCCGGTTCAGGAACTTCCGCTGAACGGGCGCAACGTCCTCGATCTCGCCCTGACCCTCCCCGGCGTGGTGGAAACGAATCCGGATTCCAACGCCGCGGGCACTTACAGCGTGGCAGGCGGCCGCTCCGATTCTGTGACTTTTCTCCTGGACGGCGGAATGAATAACAATTTACTTGATAATGGAGTGGTGTTGAACCCGAATCCGGATACCATTGCTGAATTCAAGGTCTTGCAAAATAACTACACGGCTGAATACGGCCGCAACTCCGGCGGCATCATCAGCGTGGTGACTAAGTCGGGCACGAACGATCTGCATGGCAGCCTGTTCGATTTCGTGCGAAATGACGCGTTCAATGCCAATAGCTTTTTCAATAACCAACAGGACCTGCCAGTGCCGGTTCTGAAGCGCCAGCAGTATGGCGCGACACTTGGTGGGCCGATCACCATTCCAAAAATCGTGAACGGCCGCGACCGCCTGTTTTTCTTTGTGGGATTTCAAGGGCAGCGCCAAACCGCAACCGGTATCAATCCGGGCGTGACCGTGTATACCCCGGCTGAATTGACCGGCGATTTTTCGCATGCTGCGAACGGAAGTCCCGATCCTCTGGTAGCCAGTTTCTTGCAGCAGCATCCGTTCTTTCAATCGAATCCGAATCTCGCGGCGCAAGCCATCATTGATCCGGCTCGGATTGATCCAATCGCACAGAATTACATCAAAGCGGGGCTGATTCCCACGGCTCCGACGGGGACCTTGTTTCCGCAGGCAGGCTCAACGGACAACCGCGACGAACTTACGGGGAAGGTGGATTACCTGATCAGCGACAAGGACAGGATCTCGGCTACGCTGGGCTGGAATAACAACCCCCAGTTGAACCCCTTCACCATCGGCGCGAACGTGCCGGGCTATCCCGACATCACGCGGTTCCGTCAGTACTTCGGGAGTCTTGCGTACACGCGGACGTTTTCGCCGACGTTGCTCAATGAAGCGCATATGACGGTCCAGCGGTCCAATACACTGCAGGACCAGCCGGCGGCGAAGCTGCCGACTGCCTCCCAACTCGGCGTGGGCATCACTCCGGATCGCGCAAGTGGTCCACCGCTGCTGGCATTCAACAGCGGCATGACGACCGGTTTCTCATACGGCGGCCCGACTACGATCATCAACAACACCTACGTGTACTCTGACACTCTTACCTGGATTCGCGGCCGGCATAACTGGAAGTTCGGCGGCGGCCTTTCCGGGTATCAGAACAACACGGTTTACGATTATTTGGTGAACGGGTACTTCCTGTTCAGCGGCACGGCAGGTGGGATCGGCTCTCAGAACGACCTGGCGGATTTTCTCTTCGGCCTTCCGGATTACTACACGCAGTTCGGCGAAGCTCCGTCAAACATTCGCAGCAAGAACTATAACGGATTCGCGCAAGACGAGTGGCACTTGCGCAAGAACTTCACTCTCACGCTGGGCGTGCGCTACGAGTACAGCTCGCCCAAGACGGACCTGCAAGGGCGCTCTTTCTCGCTCATTCCGGGTCTGCAGTCGCAGCGTTTCGTGAATGCGCCGATCGGCTTGGTTTATCCCGGCGACAAGGGCGCTCCCACGGGCGCCAACTTTCCGGATAAGAATGATTGGGCTCCGCGCGTGGGATTCGCGTGGGACGTGTTTGGCAACGGGAAGACCAGCGTACGCGGTGGGTTTGGGATGTTCTACGACATCCTGAAAGGGGAGGACAATTTGCAGTTCAACGGTCAGGCCCCGTTCTTCGGCGCGGCCAACTTGTTCTTCAACCCGCTTGCGGGCAACCCGGCTGGCCCGGTGAACTATCTGTCGAATCCGTTTGTGGCGGCTGGAATCCCGAATCCGTTTCCGTCCAAACCTCCGGCCCGGAACATCGATTTCGGCGCGGCCGGTCTCCTGCCCTTCGGGGGCAATTCGGTTTACTTCGTGGATCCTCACCTCCGCACGCCTTATGTCTACGACTATAGCTTTAGCCTGCAGCAGGAACTGGCGCACAGCCTGATCGCGGAGGTGACCTACGTGGGCAGTTCGGCCCACGGCCTGACCGCGCTGATGGACCAGAATCCGATCGTTCTGGGGACCAACAATCGCCTGATCAATTCCCAATATGGGCTCACTGCCAACAATGGCTTCAGCTATCTGAGCACCTTCGAAAATATCGCCGACCAGAGCTACAACGGTCTGGAAGCAAGCCTGACCAAGCGGTTCTCCGACTCGCGCGCGGTGGGGAACACCTTCTTCACGATTGCATACACCCTTTCACACAGCATTGATAATGCTTCCGGATTCCGGCAGCGCAACTTTGCCGTGCCCTACTATGACCACCGTGCTTTACGGGCCTCGTCGGATCAGGATGTGCGCGATCGCGTGTCGTTCAGCGGAGGCTGGGATATTCCGTTTGATCGCTGGCTGGGCCGCGGCCCCAAGTTGCTGACGCGCGGCTGGAGCCTCTATCCGATCGTCAGCTATCGCACCGGTTTTCCTCTGGATCTGACGGCGGGCCTGACTGCCAACACCACGAAGCCCGGTCCGTCCGGAGCTGGCGATCCGAACCTGGTTCGGCCGAACCTGGCAACTTCCAGCGTTCAGATCCTCGATCCGCATCAGACGCAAACCATCAATGGCGTTACGGGAAACTACTGGTTCAACCCGGCTGACTTCACCGTGCCGGATTATTTCAACGACCCGAACTACATTCCGACGCCCGGCCAGCGTACCTATGGAACCCTGCCGCGGAACGCATTCCGGGGACCCAGCCGCGTGAACACGGACCTTGCGGTGGCGAAGACATTCAATTTCGGCGAACATCTGAATGTGGAATTTCGCGCGGAAGCGTTCAATGTGTTCAATCAGGTTGAGTTTTATCAGCCGGGCTGTTCGCCGGGCACAAACGGCATCCCGCAGTGCAATCTGCTGAACGTCACGACCGGCAATCTTGGACAGGTCACGGCGACTTACGACCCGCGCATCTTGCAGCTCGCTTTGCGCTTGAGATTCTGAAGAAGATTCGATCGCGCAACCGCAAGCTAATTTTCAAATTACTGGCTGTGTTAGCATCGGCATCAGAGCGGAGGGATTATGCTGTCTGTGACGATGCGCTGCAGCGCTCTGATTTTGCTGTTGTCGGCAGGAGGCGCCGCCGCGCCGCTTCATATTTCGCAATCTGCTTTCAAACCCGCGGAAAACGGCTTGCCCGCAGGCTGGACATTATGGGCTGCGCGCCCCGAGATCGCACCGAAGACATTTGTCGACACTACGCATTCCCGCAATGAGACGGGGTCGCTCGCCATCTCCGGAAATAGTAATGCTGCCGAATACGGTGGCTGGGAATATCTGGCGACGGGGATCGCAGCGGGCAAGTGGTACCGGTTCGCGGCGTATTACCGGGCGGAAGGACTCCAGGACGAAGCGTTGCAAGTCGTGGCCCGGCTCGACTGGCGCACATCCGACGGCAAGATTGCCGGTCGGCCCGATTATCCGTACGCCATCACGCGCGAAGGCGAGTGGAGGCGGCTGACCCTGGACGCGCCGGCGCCGGATAAGGCCGCGTCCGTGAAGATCGAGCTATACCTTTCCAACGCTCCGCAAGGCACAATTTGGTGGGACGACATCTCCCTCGAAGAGATTGCTAACCCAGGGCCGCGAAACGTGACGGTAGTGGCGGTCAAGTTCCATCCGCACGGAACTCATTCAGCCGCGGAGAACGTGAACCAGTTTCTGGAACTGATCGAGCGCGCAGTACCGGACAAGACCGACGTGATTCTGTTGCCGGAAGGCATGACCGTGGCCGGCACGGGAAAAGGAGATGCCGATGTCGCGGAACCGCTCGCGGGCCCGACGGCGGAGCGGCTGGGCGAAGTGGCGCGCCGCAAACATTCGTACATCATCGCCGGCATCTACGAACGTGAAGCTCCGGCAGTCTATAACACGGCGATCCTGATCGATCGCGCTGGACGCCTGGTGGGCCGGTATCGCAAGGTTTATTTGCCGCGCGAAGAGGTCGAAGCCGGGCTCACTCCAGGCAACGACTACCCGGTATTCCACACGGACTTCGGCAAGATCGGGCTCATGATTTGCTGGGATGTCGAGTACGCCGATCCGGCCCGCGCGCTGGCTTTGCAAGGCGCGGAAATGATTCTGATGCCCATCTGGGATGGCAACCCCACTCTGACCCGGGCCCGCGCGATTGAGAACCACGTATTTCTTACGACGTCGACTTATGGCGACGCTTCTCTCATCCTCGATCCGAATGGAGAGACACAGGCCGCGGCCTCCGAGAACGGTACTGTCGCCGTGGCGAAGGTAGACCTGAACCGGCGCTATGACGACGAATGGCTGGGCAACATGCGCGAGCGCTTCATGAAAGAGCTGCGGCTGGATGTGCCGATGAAACGGGGTCGCGGGACGGTTCTGCTCTCTCAATGAGAATCACTGACCTGCGTGCAACAACTGTGACCGTCCCGCTGCATGCGCCGCTGCGGCACGGCAACGGAGCCCACTGGGGGCGGTTCGTCCGGACGATTGTTGAAGTCGAAACCGACACCGGCTTGGTGGGGCTGGGCGAGATGGGTGGCGGAGGCGAATCCGCTGAAGCCGCATTTCGCGGGCTGAAACCGTACCTGGTAGGACACGATCCAGCGCACCTTGAGGCGCTGCGGTTCAAGATTGCCAACCCCACGGCGTCGCTTTACAACAATCGCACCCAGATGCTGGCGGCGATCGAATTCGCGTGCCTCGATCTTCTCGGGCAGCATTGGAGCGTTCCGGTTTCGGAATTGCTCGGCGGCCGGCTTCGCGACCGCATTCCGTTTGCAAGCTATCTATTCTTCCGGTATGCGAATCCGGAGACTGGCGAAGGTGAGGTACGCACGGTCGAGCAGGTGGTGCATCATGCACGTGAGCTCAAGGAGCGTTACGGGTTCACAACCCACAAACTGAAGGGCGGTGTTTTTCCTCCGGAATACGAGCTGGAAGTTTATCGTGCCCTCGCGGATTCTCTCGGCGGCGACCGCTTCCGTTTCGATCCCAACGGCGCGTGGTCCACCGAGCAGGCCATCCGGTTCGGTCAGCAGATCGAAGGCATTCGCAATGATTACCTGGAGGATCCCGTGTTCGGATTGCATGGCATGCGGCGGACGCGTGAGAAAGTTCGAATGCCGCTGGCCACGAATACGGTAGTCATCAATTTCGAACAGCTTGCCGCAAATGTGCTGAATACGGCAGTGGACGTCGTTCTCCTGGATACCACGTTTTGGGGAGGCATCCGGCCCTGTATCAAAGCCGCTGGCATCTGCGAGACGTTCCAACTGGGAGTGGCCGTGCACTCGAGCGGCGAGTTGGGGATTCAACTGGCGACGATGCTCCACCTGGGTGCCGTGATTCCCAACCTGACGTTCGCTGCGGACGCGCATTATCACCACTTGACCGGCGACATCATCGAAGGCGGATTGCTGCGTTACGAAAATGGCGCGATTGCCGTGCCCAGCGGGCCCGGTCTTGGCGTCCGGCTGGACCGCAACAAACTCGCTGAATACGCCAAACTTTACTGGAAGGTGGGCGGCTATCCCTACGATCGGGATCCGCTGAGGCCGGACTGGTTCCCGACGGTGCCGAACGATCGCTTTGCGGATCCGAAGGACGCGACGCAACCGCAATGGACCTGAGCATGGCTCGCGCTACAATGGGCGGGTGAAAATCATCATCGACACTGCCGCGCGCAATCTTACGACGGTGGATGGCGGATTGGAGCATACTTGTAACCTCTATTCCAAGACTGCATTTGAGGCCATCTCGCGCGAGTGGCTCCGGGTAGGCTGGAGTCTGCGGTACTACAACAACTTCAGCTGGTTGGGACACGCGGTGCTGCAGTTGCCCGAGGATTTGGTGCGATTACAGGAAGTGGTATACCGGGTGCGGCCCGATGTGATCGTTGAAACAGGTGTCTTTGCCGGCGGTTCGCTAATGTTTCACGCGACGCTGTGCCAGGCGATCGGCAAGGGAAGAGTCATCGGGATAGACAAGCACATCGAAGCGGTTCAGCGGCAATCGATTTGCGGAAATCTGCTGGGATCGCGGATTACGCTGGTCGAAGGCGACTCGGTATCACCGGAAGTAACAGATCGTGTGAGGCAGATGATCCGGCCGGGAGAGTCGGTGCTTGTGATTCTCGATTCCGGACACACCAAGGAGCACGTGGCACGGGAACTGGAATGCTACTCAAGCCTTGTGACACCAGGGTCATACATCATTGCGACGGACGGTGTCATGCGCGAACTCGCGGACGTTCCCGGCGGGCAGCCGGGATGGGTAGCTGACAATCCAGCTTCAGCTGCGGACGAATTTGCGGCGCGGCATCCGGAGTTCCGCCAGCAGCAGCCGGCATGGCTATTTCGAGAGGGTGAACTCACCGAGAACATTACGTATTGGCCTGGCGCGTGGCTCGAGAGGCTAAATTGATGCCGGCCAGTACGCAGGAAGTGCAGGAGCGCATTGCGGCTCTCGGCCCCTGGTTCTACGAATTCGATCTGGGTGTGCATGGCCGTACGGCTTCCGTACTTTCGCCAGCTGTCCTGCCCATTCATCAGACGCGATTGGAAATGGTGAGCCGGGTAGTCGACCGCTATTTCGGCGATCGTCTGGATAAGATCCGCTGCGTCGACGTTGGCTGCCACGAGGGCTTTTACTCCGTCGCCATGGCGCGCAAGGGCGTGCAGCAAGTCCGCGGGATCGACCTTCGCGAATCCAACCTGGTGAAAGCGCGGTTCGTGGCCGAAGTTTTGGGACTGCGCAATGTGATCTATGAGCAGGGGAATTGCGAGGACCTGCCCGGCTCCGGTCAATACGAACTCTGTCTGTGTCTGGGCCTCCTCTATCACCTGGAAAACCCCATGCTATGCCTGCGCAATATCGGCCGGATCACGGGCGAGCTTTGCGTGATCGAGACGCAGGTGGTGGATGAAGTCGAAGGGGTAGCGGAATGGGGCGCCCGTGCATGGACGCGGCCGTATCATGGCGTGCTGGCGCTGATCGACGAATCCGGCGAGTTCTATGACGAGAACGCCCAAACGGGGGCCTCGCCTCTGGCTACCTGCCCATCGCCCAACGCGCTCCGGTTCATGCTGAAGCACGCCGGATTCCGGCGCGTGGAGTTCGTCCAGCCGCCGCCCGGAGCCTACGAGCAGCACCAGCGCGGCAAACGGGTAATCTGCGCTGCGTACAAATGAAGCTGTTCGCTATCGCGGCGCTGGCGTATTTTTTCTGCCTGCAATTCGTTTTTCCCGGATACTTTCATCCGCTGTATCCGCACCATGACGATTTTTACTTCCCGCCGGGACTCAGCTTTGACGGGCACAGCCTCCTAGACAAACTGCAGTGGCCGAGGCCCTTGGGTTTTCTCGTGACGGAGCTTCTGGGGAAGCTGGGCCTTAAGGGCTACTTGTTCGTGCTCGTCCTGGTCACGCTGGCTAATGCTACGCTCACCATGAGTCTGGCGCGGCGGATCTTCGGGCAACCGATTTCCTGGTTCATCGCTCTGGCGTACTGCATCCTCCTGTTTGCACACCCGGATTTCTACGTGGATTACCTGCACGATGCCTTCGGGACGCTATCGTATTTGTACCTGATCCTCGCCATGCATGCCTGGTACAGTTACCGCGAAACCAATGGCGGTCACTGGCCTGTGATCTGCGCGATCCTGGTTCTGGCGATCGCTTTTACCAAGGAGACTTATTTCCTGTCGGCATTCTGCTTTTGGATGGTCCAGATTTATTTGTGCCGCGGCGCTCAAAGGCGAACGGGAGTCCTCATGCTCGCCGGCTCTTGTGCGTTTTTCGTGGCCGGCCTGGCGGCCAACGCCTACTCGATGAAAACCGTCCTGCACTTGCAGACGGGTGCCACCAGTCCCTACCGTGTCAGCCTCGCGCCCGCAGCGGTGGTCCGCGGATTCTGGTTCTATGCTTCCCGGCTATTCCATCCCGCGGTCCTCGTACTGGTATGCGGTGGAGTTGCGGTTCTCTACCGGCGCCGCGAACAGATGATTATGGCGTGCGCGCTCTTGTTAGCGGGCATCTGCGCACTGCTGCCGTATACTGTCCTGCCCAATCACGTGGACAGTATGTACGCCTGGACAGGCGCGACGCTCGCTTTTTCGCCGGTCCTGTTCCTTTCGCGGCCATTCAACCGGCAGGCCGCCTGGCGAACCGCTGCGACCTATGCGGGGGTGGCGGCGCTTGCATTCCTTTCGATTCGTACGAGCACGGCGCAGTACGAGGAACATCGCTGGACCATTGCGCAGGAAAAGGCCAACCGGAACATCATCAATTCGTATCCCGCGCTCAAAGGACTGGACGAGTCCGTCAGAAAGGTGCTGATCACCGGCCTGGACATGCCGTTCCAGCCGTTTCACACGGCAAGCTATATCCGGTCGGAATTCGCCGCCGGGAGAGAATGGACCGTGCTGATACCGGAGAGCACCGCTGCGGACAAATCCGAACCGCCGGTGCGGTACCGCCCGGCAAGCGCCGTGCGCCTTGCCGATTACGATGTGGTATTCGGGTACGGTGAAGACGGCGGCTTGCTCAACAAATGGACGCGCACCCAATTGCAGCAGGCAGCCACGCGTGAGCACACAGACCGGATCCTGTTCCCCGCGCTCAACCCGGTCCTCGATGCACTCGCCAAAAATCCGGCCAATTGGGAGGCGTTGCTTCGGGGTGGCGTCGTGTATTTCAAATGGGGAGAGCTGGATGCGGCGGCGGATTATTTGGAAAGATCGGCTGAACTGAGTCATCATCAGAATCCGTACCCGATGTTCTTTTTGGGTCAGGTGCGCGAGTCGCAGGGAAAGGTTAGCGAAGCGCGGCGCTACTACTCCGAGGCGGTGGCTGTGGACTCAGGCCAGGCGAATCCGGTTTTTCGGGCGGCCTTGGAGCGAGTGCGGGAAAAGTGAAACCCATCGATTCTATGGTTCCATCCGTAGCGGATCAATTCTTACAGGCCGTCGAGACGTTCAACCAGCGCGCGCAGCGCCTGGGCTTCGCCGATATTGAGAACTACTACTGGTATCACGCGGTTGAGTTGCCCGATGGGCTCATCACTCCGGGCCTCTACGACATTCGCTCGTCTTTAGCCAGCTTCGGTTTCCCGGACGACATGCGCGGGATGCAGGTGCTCGACATTGGTTCCGCTACTGGCTTTTTTGCATTCGAATTCGCCCGGCGCGGGGCGCGCGTGGTGTCGGTGGAGCTTCCGTCGCTTTACGACCTGGACCGTTTTCCCGGTCAGGGCATTGACCAGACGCTCGATAAGATCGGAGCGATGATTGTGCCCCGGTCGATGAGCGAGATGCGAGGATACGTGAGAAAGTATACGGCCGACGAGCTTTACTTCTATTTGCTCAAGGGACCGTTCGATTTCTGCCGGAAGCTGCTGAACGCGCCTGTCGAGCGCTGCCTCTCGACGGTGTACGAGCTTTCGGAAGCTAAGCTCGGCACAAGTTTCGACCTCGTGTTCATGGGCGACATCCTGGTGCATACGCTGAACCCGCTCCAGGCTCTGGCAGCGGTTGCGCCGCTGTGCCGCGGCACGCTTGTCCTCTCGCAGGTGATCCCCGGGGAGCCCGGCGATGAGCCCGCCATGCGGTACGTGGGCGGCGACACCCCAGGGTCTGATGAAGTTTCGTGGTGGGTTCCGAACATGGCTTGCATGATTCAGATCCTCAAGAAGCTAGGATTTGCCAGCCTGACGGAGGCCGGACGCAACCGGGGCGTGCTGCGGCCCTCCGGCTTCGCCTACGACCGTCCTATTTTGCACGCCGTGAAATGAGACGCGTTACTTGATTTCGCGGATACGAATGTTGCGAAACATAGCGACCGCTTTATGGTCGTGGAGCTGCAGGCCGATGGGGCCCGTTTTTGAACGGCTGGGATCGCCGGGAGACTGCGCGACGGGATGGCCGTTCAGGCTGACGCGAATCATATTGTTGCGCGATTCGATGTCGAGCGAATTCCAATCGAAGTCGTGTTGGAATCCGGTCTTGGCTTTGTCGAACAGATAAACACTTCCCGTTCCGTATTCGTCGCCGTCATTCGCGATTTGTATTTCGTAGCCGATGTGCGAAGGAGTGCGGTGGGGGTCCCATTTGGCGCCCTGTGCGTATTGCGCGCGCGAAGTATCCCGGATCGAAACGCCGCTATTGCCGCCCCAGCGCAACCAGAACTCGACGTGTAGGTCGTATTCAGCGAAGTCTTTCTTGGTATACAACCAGCACTGATGATCGGTGGCTTTTGCCGGGTCACGCTGGCCCATGAGCGTCCCATCGTTCAAGACGTTCCAGAATCCTTCGCCGACCACTTCCCATCCCTCGATGTTCTTTCCGTTCAATAAATTGACCCACTCGGCCGCCGGGGCGAGTTGGGCCAACCCGACTCCGATGGAAATGGCATACGTCACTCTGAGGGCGGAAAGCATTTGTTTATTGTAGGCGTTTTCGCCCCCAGCTTGTCACCCGCGCGGCCGGTCGGTGACCGCGCGGATGGAAGCTGAAGGTAACACCCACAGGTCACGCAGTTTTGAGGAGGGGAGGCGCAACCGGCGGTCTCGGCATTTCGATTACGTCTTGCGCCGTTGGGGGCGGCGCCTTGCGAACCGATCCTCCGAAATATTCATCAAGAGGGAATAGGCTGTAGGGTTCCAGGTCGCGAAAGACGCGGCCCAGTTTCTGCTGTATCCGGTACACGGCATGAAAGAAACTGCCGCGATCGATTTTCATTTGCCGGCAGCATAGTTTCCAGTCGGCGCCCAGCAGGAAGTGAAAGCGAAAAACCTTGTACTCAAATTCATCCAGATAGCGGCGGCTGACCAGGCAAAAGTCAGCCACGTAGTCTTCGTCTTTGCGGACCCAGGTGAGCCGGCGGTCTTTGCCCGCGCAAAATGTGAGCGTCACCTTGCTCATGTATTTTTCCTTGGTGACGCAGTGCCGGAAGCGGGCATAACAAGCGCGGAAGATCGCCCGTAATACACAGTTGCAAGCTGCAGGCTTGCCTCCCCTGCCCGGACGCAATCCATCTCCATGGCAATGCGTGCAGGAAGTTTTCGCCAGCGCGATAGTCTCTGATCGATTCCAATTCTTGTCCAACGTGAATGTCCTCCCTGGCTTGCCAATCGATTTGCTGGCAAGCCAGACGAAACTGTTTTCCAATGTAAATCGAATTACAGTCTGGTCAACATTCTTATTTATTATTTTCATTTTGTCTGTAAAAACAGAAGCGAAGACCCTGTTGAACTTGTTGTTTGCATGGAGGATAGGCGGTCTTATGTTGCTCTGCTAAATTATTATTTAAATCACCCAAAGTTTCTGCTACGATCTAAATCGGCTAACCTCTATTTCAAGGGGAAATCGCCCGCGCCACACGCCATGTATTTTGAGGTTTTGCAACTGCGTTTAATCGCACACGTACAACAACGCGTGCACCGGGGCGAACTGACCGAGAGAGGCCTCGCTCGCCATACCGGCATTTCGCAGCCGCACCTGCACAACATGCTCAAGGGCAGGCGGGTGTTGTCGCCTCAAATGGCGGATCTGCTGCTACACTACCTGCACATTACATTATTGGATCTTTTGGACGAGAATGACTTGGCCGCTCATCGGCACATCGACCGGCTCCTGTGAAGTATTCTGGTTGGAAGACGCGGCGCTTTGAACCATGCCGGCAGATGGAGTCATCCGCGATTGCCAAAAGACCGACTGAAGAAGCTGGCTGAAGCCATCGAAGCGCTCGCGGATAAAGATAACGCGCTTCTCCTCAAGACCCAGGAGATCGAGTCCCTCCGTCGCCACGCCGCGGTACAGCTGCATGCCATTTGCGGCAAATTTGTTCACGGAATCAACCGGCAGCTTTCCCGGCTTCAGCTCCAATTCGATCCCCCGGAATACGCGCCAGATTCCTTTCACGATGTGGGCGCCAACCTGCTGCAGATCAACGTTCATGGGAGAATCCTGCAGATCGAATTCACCTCGACGCCGGAGATGATCTCGACGGAGAATTTCCGGGTACCTCATATTCTGGAGGGGTCCATCCGCTGCTTCAACCAGGAATCCCTCGAGCGGGCCGTCATCGAGGAGCAGTTCATTTTCTATTGCCTGGAGAAGAAGCGGAATCTGTGGCGTTTCTTCGACGCGCGGACCTACCGGTCGGCGCCGTTCGACGAGGAGTACCTGATCAGCCTGATGGAGCAGTTGGTGTGAAAAAGAATCACATCCATCGCTTTCATTTCCTTGCGGCCTCCTCATAAACTTCGATCACCTCGCGGGCTGTGCGCTCCCAACTGAAGCGCGCCGCCTGTTCTTTGCCTTTTAGAATCAGCTGGCAGCGGAGTTCGTTATCCAGCAGCACCTCCCGAATGCCGCGCGCGATGTCAAACACATTTTCCGGATTCACCAGCACCGCCGCATCGCCCACCGCTTCCGGCAGCGAGCTGACGTTGGAGGCGACCACCGGTGTCCCCGATGCCATCGCCTCGAGCGGCGGCAAGCCAAAGCCTTCGTAAAGCGATGGAAACACAAACGCCGCGGCACATTCATAAAAAATGCGCAGCGTATCGAAGGGCACGAAGCCAAGGAAACGCGCGCAGTTTTCCACGCGGCTGTGGATCACTGCGCGGCGGACGGCGGGATTTCGCGCGATCTGGTCGCCGATGATGATCAGCCGGAGATCGCGCATACTCGCGGGTGATTGGCCAGCTCGCTGCGCACCACCGCAAACGCCTCCACCAGGCGCGGAATATTTTTCTGCGGACGAATGTTGCCGGCGTACAGCAGGAACGGATAATGGATCTGATAGCGCTCCAGAATTCTCAGCCGCTCGCGCTCCTCAGTGCGCGGGCCGGCGGCACGGGCATCCACGCTCCGCCCGTGTCGGAAAGAACTCGGGTGCAGGCGCGCTATAGACCAGGCGCACGCGTTCGGACGGAACTCCCAGGGTATTGACCACATCTCGCCGCGTGGCCGCCGAAACGGCCATCACCTTCGCCGCTCTCAGCAGCCCCCGCCGGAAGAAATAACGCCGCAGGTTCATCTTGAAGCCGCTTTCCTGGTCGAAAAGAAGGTTGGCGATGTCGTGGATGGTTACGACGTATGGCTTGAGCATGAAGAACGGCACGCGATTGAGGGGAATGTGGTACACGTCCGCGGAAAAGCGGCGGAGAAAGAATGGAAACGAACCTTGCTGAACGGCGCCGCGGTCATCCGCATTGTAGGCTGCGATTTCGAATTGCGGAGGAAGCCCGCCAAGAAGTGACGAGTCCCCTGAGGAAGTCACCAGCACGTACTGGTTGTGCTGATCCACTTGGGCGATCGTATGGATCAGGTTCCGGATGTACGTGCCAATGCCGAAGTCACGAATGCGGCGCGCATCGATGACGATTTTTAGCATACGGCCGCTTGCCGGCGGCTTATCGTACGGCGGGAGCGCGTTCCAACTTCCAGCTATAGAGCGGGAATCGATCGGTCAACTTCTGGACTTTGCGGCGCACGTCGGCGATCGCTTCGTCGGAATGAACCTTGCCTAGCACCTCGGCAATCAGCGCCGCTGTTTCTCGCATCTCGGCCTCGCGGAAACCGCGCGTAGTGACCGCGGGGCTGCCCAGACGAATGCCGCTGGGGTTGAGCGGCGGGTTCACATCGAACGGAATGGTGTTCTTGTTAACGGTAATGCGGGCGCGATCCAGTGCCGCTTCGGCCTCCTTGCCGCGAACCCCTTTTGAGAAAACGTCAACCAGCATCACGTGTGTGTCCGTGCCGCCCGAAACCACGCGGTAGCCCGCGTCCATCATTCCCTGCGCAAGCACGCGCGCGTTGGTCACCACCTGCTTTTGGTAAGCAATGAAATCCGGCTGCATAGCTTCCAGGAAACAGACGGCTTTAGCCGCGATCACGTGCTCCAGCGGGCCCCCCTGCACGCCCGGGAAAACGGTCTTATCGATGGCAGCGCCGTACTGCGCCCTGGCGAGGATCAAGCCGGAGCGCGGACCGCGCAGGGTCTTGTGCGTGGTGGAAGTGACAATATCGGCCCACTCGCACGGATTGGGGTGAATGCCTGCGGCCACCAAGCCTGAGAAATGGGCCATGTCGACCAGCAGCAGCGCCCCCACTGCATCCGCAATCTGGCGGAAGCGCGGAAAATCCAGAATGCGGGGATAGGCGCTGCCGCCGGAGATGATCAGCTTCGGCCTGTGCTCCTCGGCCAGACGCGCCAGTTCGTCATAATCAATGCGCTCGTCGTCTTTGCGGACCCCGTACGGAATCACCTTGTACGTCTTGCCGGAGAAATTGAGATGGTGGCCGTGCGTCAGGTGGCCGCCATGCGAAAGATTCAGGCCCAGAATCGTGTCACCGGGCTGCAGGACGGATGCGTACGCCGCCTGATTCGCCTGCGACCCGGAATGCGGCTGCACGTTGGCATACTCGGCGTGAAAAAGCTTCTTCGCCCGATCGCGCGCGAGATTTTCCACCACATCCACAAACTCGCAGCCCCCGTAATACCGTTTGCCCGGATAGCCTTCCGCGTACTTATTCGTCAGAACGCTGGCCGTGGCCTCAAGCACGGCTTCGGAGGTGAAATTTTCGCTCGCAATCAACTCGAGCTGAGAGTTCTGGCGCTCCGTCTCATGGCGGATAGCGTCGTAAATTTCGGGGTCCACTTCGGCCAGTGGCCGCGACATCCGATTGTCCATAGGAGAAGACGATTGTAACATCCACGGAGCCGCGAATGATTTGGGTTTTGGGATTCGCGTGCATTCGCGGCCAATTTGCTAAGATAGTTTCTTCCCGAAAATTTATCCCATGCATTGGAGTAAGCTATTCATCCCTACACTCCGGGAGAATCCCGCTGAAGCCGAAGTGGTCAGCCACCAGTTACTCTTGCGCGCGGGCTACATTCGCCAACTGTCCGCTGGGATCTACAGCTATCTTTTCCTGGCGCAGCGCTCCTTGCTGAAAATCGAGCGGATCGTTCGGCGCGAGATGAACGCGATTGGCGCTCAGGAAATGCTCCTCCCAGCACTGCATCCGGCCGAGTTGTGGCAGGAGTCCGGACGTTGGACGGTGATGGGTGACAACATGTTTCGCCTGAAAGACCGCTGGGGACGCGATCACTGCCTGGGGATGACGCACGAAGAAGTGATGACGGCAATCGCGCGCGGCGAGATGCGCAGCTACAAACAACTGCCGCAGATCTGGTACCAGATTCAGAACAAGTTTCGCGATGAACTCCGGCCGAAATCGGGGCTGCTGCGCGTGCGCCAGTTTCTGATGAAAGACTCGTATAGCTTCGATATCGACGCAGCCGGCCTGGACATCTCCTATCAGAAACATCACCAGGCTTACTGCCGCATCTTCGAGCGGTGTGGTCTCGACTACCTCGTGGTGGAGGCGCACTCGGGCGCGATGGGCGGCAGCCAGTCGCACGAATTCATGGTGGCTTCGGAGGCCGGAGAAGATTTCGTGGTGGTTTGCAAGAGTTGCGGCTACTCCGCAAACCTCGAAAAAGCTGTCTCGCGGCCAACGCCCGCGCAGAACGTCGATCCGGTAGGCGATCTGACGCCCGAACAGTTTCATACTCCGGGACGAAAGACCATCGCCGACGTCGCTGAGTTTACGAAACTGCCCGAAACCTCGCAAATGAAGAGCCTGGTGATGGTAGCGGACGGCGAGCCAGTCATCGCGCTTCTTCGCGGCGACCACCAGTTGAGTGAGACGAAATTTTCCAGCGCCGTGGGCGCGACGGAGGTTCGTCCAGCCCGTCCGGAGGAGATGCGGAAATGGCTGGGCGCGGATGCAGGTTCGCTGGGCCCGGTAGGCGTGAACGGTCTGCGCCTAATCGCGGATGGTGCCCTCGAAGGCCGCCGCAACATGATCGCGGGCGCGAACCGCGATGATTATCATTTGCGCAACGTGACTCCCGGCGAGGATTTTCAGGTGGAGTTCCACGATCTCCGGCAGGCCGCAGCAGGGGATGCGTGTACCGGCTGCGGCGAGCTTCTTGAGTTGCAGAAGACCATCGAGATCGGCCATATCTTCAAGCTTGGCTACAAGTACTCGAATTCCATGGGGCTGCGCGTACTAAACGCAGAGGGTGCCGAGGAGCCCGTAATCATGGGTTCCTACGGGATCGGCATCGAGCGCATTCTGAGCGCGGCTGTCGAGCAGCGGCACGATAAGGATGGCATGGCGTTGCCGCCGGCCATCGCACCCTTTGCCGTCGTGGTAACTCCCGTGAACAGCGCGGAGCCCACGCAGCACCGCGCTGCTGAAGAGATTTATCAAAGCTGCCTGGCGCTTGGCCTTGACGCTTTGTTGGACGACCGCGACGAACGGCCCGGCGTAAAGTTCAAAGACGCCGATCTGGTCGGCATTCCCTTCCGCATCACCGTGGGCAAGAAGCTGGCGCAGGGAATGGTGGAACTGGTGGAGCGCCACGGGAAGAAATCGAGCGACGTGCCAGTGGCGGAGGCTGCCGCAACGGTGAATGCCCGCGTTGCCGAACAAATAAAGACGTGACGGATTGGAAAAAAATCCGAACCGAGTTTCCAGCTCTCGAGAACTGGACCGTTCTCAACACCGCGACCTTCGGTCAGCTTTCCAGGCGCGCCATAGCAGCGGAGGCCTGCCACTTTTCGCGCCGCGATCAATACGCCTGTTCCGATTTCATGGAGTGGTTCGGCGATGCGGATTCGATTCGCGGCTTGATTGCGCGCCTGATCCACGCCGCGGCCGAAGACATTGCTTTCATTCCGAACTCTTCTACAGGCCTCTCTTTGCTGATCGGCGGCATCGATTGGCAGCCGGGCGACCAGGTGATCACGCTCGAGCACGAATTCCCGAATCATTATTACTACCCCAGCTTTTTAGCATCGCGCGGCGTGGAATTCGTCGAGGTAGCCTACGCAAACTTCTACGATGCCATTAACGAGCGAACCCGCCTTGTAGCGATCAGCATGCTGAACTACTCCACCGGGTTTCGCCCGCCGCTCGCCGAGATCGCGCCCTTTCTCCGCGAACGAGGCGTGCTGTTGTACGTGGACGGAACGCAGGGGTTGGGCGCACTCGAGTTCGATGCCTCCGCCATCCGGCCGGCGATGCTGTCGGTAAATGGCTACAAATGGATGCTCTCACCGACGGGCGCCGGATTCATGTACGTCGATCCTGCCCTGCGTGAAAGCTTGCCGCCGAGCATTATCGGTTGGCGCAGCCACCACGAATGGCGCGATCACGAGAATCTTCATCACGGCACGCCGGAGTTCGGAGCTGATGCCGAAAAGTATGAAGGCGGGATGCTGGCGTTCGGCCCCATCTACGGTATGGCCGCGGCGATCGAGATGATGTTCGAGATCGGGCTGCATGAAATTGAAGAGCGGGTGATGGGATTGGCTGCGTTAACCCGTCATGCGTTGCGTGGCGCTGGAGGCACGCTGCTCGCAGACCGCGACCGGCATTACGACTCGCCCATAGTAACCGCGCAATTCGACAACCGCGATGCACGCAGCATCGCCCGCGAGCTGCAAGCGCGTAAGGTGCTGGTTGCCGCAAGGCACGGAAATCTGCGCGTATCGCCGCATTTCTACAACAACGAAGAGGATTTGGAACGCTTCCAGAAGGAACTGAGAAGGGTGCTGTAAACATAACTGGGTGGGTGGGGCGGACGCCCTCGTCCGCGCCGGACCCCCCGGTCCGGCTTCTCGAACGTGCGAAGAGGCCGACGGGGGCGTCGGCCTGCGGTCCAGGGGGACCGCGCCACGTCCGGACACTAGAAGACTCGGAAGGATTGCGGGTTTCTGCTCTCACGGAAAACCCTACTTCACGCCCCAAAAGGCGAGTGTGCTCGCGTCCTTGATGACCACTCCGTTTCGCAGAGTCAGCGGGTGTGCCCAGGTTGGGCTATCTGCCACGGTATAGTTCCGCAGCGGCTCGAAACTAGATCCGACGGCTTTTGCGATGACGAGCTGCGCGTCGTCCTTCAAGACGATCAGGTTTCCGCCGCTGATCAGGACCGCGGCGTTGTCGCCCTGGCGCGGTGGGCTCGTCCATTTCGTGGCGCCTGTACGCGCGTCCACACAGAAAAACTGGCCCTTCTTGTAGTGCGAGAAACCGAAAATCAGGTCGTCCTCCAACACCGGTGAACTCATGTACATCGAGATGTCCGTGTTGCGCCAAACGGTTTCGGCGGACCACTTGCCGTCCTTCGCGGCGGGGCGCACGGCGAAGATTCCCTTCGCCAGTCCGGAGAGGATCACCAGGTCGTGGTAAAGCAGTGGGCTGGGTATGTTCTGCAGGTATTCCGTTGTGAAGGGAATTTTCCAAAGCAATTGGCCGTTTGAAGCGGAGACGCCCACAATATTGTTTTGCGTTTCCGTAATCACCTGTCTTGTCCCGCCGAAGTCCGCCACGATGGGGGATGCATAGGCCGGTCCGTCACCCTTCCATTGCCACTTGACCTCACCCGAGGTAGCATCAAAAGCGGTCAACGCCCCATCATCGTTCCCTCCTACGTGCGCGATCAGAAGGCCACGATCCACAACAGGTGACATGGCTGTCCCAAACAGGGGCCATTTCTCCCGATACTGAAATTCCTTTCGCCAACGAACTGCGCCCGTAGCGCTATCCCAGCAGGTAAGAATGCCGCTGATCCCAAAAGTAAACAGCTTCCCGTCATGGAAGACCGGCGTGGATTTCGGACCTTCGCCGTGCTGCACGGCGGCCGGGTGCATCTTGAACGGGGCCGGATAAGATTGCTGCCAGATAACTTTGCCGCTCGCCGGATCGATGCTCGATGCGATTTCGTTGCCTTGCTGCCGGGTGAATACGAAAATCCTGCCTCCGGCTAAAATCGGAGACGCATGCCCTTCACCCACCGTGACCTTCCAGCGAACCTGGAGGTGTTCCGGCCACGACGCTGGAGCATCCTCAGCGCTCAATGCGCCATCGCGATGAGGCCCTCTCCACTGCGGCCACTCTTCCCCGCCGGCAATAGAGAAGGCGACGCTGAGTAACAACAGTAACATCCACTTATAACCACTTGCCACCATCTTATAGCTTCTCCATCCAGAAGGACCCGCCCTTGCGTAACATTGTGTCCGGCATATGTTGCCGGAACCATGCTTCATGCACGTTTTGCATATAACCAATAAACAACGAAATACGAAATTGTTGATTATACTCTAGAAACGCACGTAATAAATACGCTTCGTTCCAGGCTCGACCTTCACGCAGCCACTTAGCCGGATATTCGAATCCTAAGTATATGTCATGTATCTGAATGGCAACTCCCGCTTTGAGGCGCGGCAGTATCTCAAGAAAGATGTAATTAACATCACTCCCTACTTTAGACACATGACTCGAGTCGATAAACAAGACGTCATTTGGGCCGAGTTCATCGAAAATGCCCCTATCCACATCCTGCAGTTTGCTTTCCACGATCGTTACTGCGTCTTGTGAGTTCCCGAGCAGCGATCGCAAAACCCCTGGGTGAGGATCGATGCACGTAACTCGAGCCTGTCCTCCCAGAAAAAGGCGATTTGTGTCCAATATGGCGCATGTCGAAAAGCCGGATCCGATTTCGATGATGCGGCGCGGCCGGAGAGCGTTTAGCATGCAGAACAACACGATTCCGTCCGTATAGGAAAAAAAGTCGTTATCCATTCGGTAGAGTAATCCGGGCACGGCCACAGCTTTAAACGGCACCTGCGGGTAGTAGCTCATGAGAGATTCCAGGAGCCTTAGCTGTCCCGCAATGTTCATGTCAATGGCCGGGAGCTTGAGGAGAAGATCCAGCTGATTTAGCCTCTCCAACTGTTCCTCGACATCAGCCCTTGATGGCGCTGGAGAGTAGAAGTGACCGGGCGCCACGAAGTGGGCCGTGTCAAGCGCCGCTAAGATTTCACGAAATCTCTCACGTTCGTCTTTAACCCCTGCCAATTCGTCCTGCAGACTTACGCGCACCTCCGTAAGCTCCTTAATGTGATTCTGAGCATCCACTAACTTGCCGTCAGTGGCATTTACACGATCGATGAGGCGCGCGCGCTCCTGCAAAGCACGGTGGGGCAGGAGTATCACTTTAATGATGGAGCGCAGCCTCAACCGACTGCTCCCGCCGGGCGTACATCGCGCAGCACCGCGCTCCAGCCGGGCAGTCCGTTCATAGCCGAGTACGAATCCTCTTCGAGCACCAAGGCGGCGTCCACGCGGGCGCCTGGCGTTAACTCGGCGATGCGGTCGGCGAAGTTCCAGGCCTTGAGCCACAGCATGCGCCCGTCCTGACGGAGCGGCACATGCAGATGTTTTTCCTTCCAAACGACTGGCGGCCCCGCGACCTCAACGCCCAGCGCGGCAAAAATGGGAATAGCATGGCCGCATCCGAATGGCGCCAGCGACGAAATTTCTGCCACGGTTCTCTCGTTGATCTCGCGCAGTCTGATGATGCCGTCGAGTTCCAACTCCTGACAAAAGTCCTCGGGAGTGAGGCGGGCGCCGGCATAATCCTGAAATCGCCGGCGAAAAGTATCTACATCTTTCACCTCCAGAGTCAGCCCGGCGGCATGGTAATGGCCGCCGAACTTCACCAACAGCTCCGGCATCGATTCCAGCGCCTCCAGCAGATGAAAATGCGGGATGCTGCGGCCCGAACCTTGCGCGTATCCGCTGTCTGCGTCCTCGCTGAGAACAAAGACCGGCCGGTGAAAGCGCTCCACCAACCGGCTGGCCACAATCCCCAGGACGCCGCGATGCCAGTTGACAGCGGAGTAAACCAGCGCGGCCTGCGCATCCTCCACCGGCACGCGCGCGCACTCCTCGAGAATGGTTTCGATAATTTCGGCCTCAGTCTTCTGGCGCTCGGTGTTCAGATCGTGCAGCTGTTCAGCCAGCGCGCGCGCGCGTTCCGCGTCGGCCGTGAGCAGCATCTCGATGACGTCGTTGGCGGTGGCCATGCGGCCCGCGGCGTTCATCCGTGGCGCGATCCGAAACGCCACCTGAGTGGCGGAAGGAGCGCTGCCCCCAGTGAACCCGGCGACTTCCAGTAGCGCGCGCAACCCCGGATTCCGCACATCGCGCAGTCCGCTGAGCCCGTGTTTGACGATGATGCGGTTCTCGCCCGTCAGCGGAACAACGTCGGCCACCGTACCGATCGCCACCAGCTTCAGAAACGACTCGATCACCCGGCGCAGCTTATCCTTCGGCCAGTCCAGACCCCCAAGCAACGCCTGCACCAGCTTGAACGCCACGCCCACGCCGCACAGGTTCTTTTCCGGGTAATCGCAATCGGGACGATTGGGATTCAGTACCGCGAGCGCCGGCGGCAGCTCGGCTTCGGGCAAGTGATGATCGGTGATGATGACGTCGATCGAGAGCTCGCTGGCGCGCCGCACCACCTCCGCGGCACGGATTCCGGTATCCACGCTGATGATCAAAGAAACGCCTTGCCCAGCCGCCGTTTCCACCACTTCGGGCCGCATGCCGTAGCCGTCCCGGAGCCGGTCGGGAACGTGGAAATCCGCCGTGCCGCCTGCCATTTCGATGGCCCTCTTCAGGATCACCACGGATGTGGTGCCGTCCACATCGTAGTCGCCGTAGATCAGGATTTTTTCGCGGTTGCGAATGGCGCGCGTCAGGCGTTCGAGGGCGCAGTCCATGCCGCGCAGCTTGAGCGGATCGTGCAGATCGTCGAGTGACGGGCACAGAAAACGGCGGGCGGCACCGGCGTCGTGGAAACCGCGGGCAAAGAGCACACCGGCCGCCTGCGATCCGATGCCGAGCGCCCTGGCCAGCGCTCCCACGGCCTCGTGATCTAACTCCGGAAGCAGCCAGCGCGCGGCGTGTGCCATGCCAGCTCAGTTCTTGGAATAAAATCCGCCGAGCGATTCGTCGTCGTCCTCCTCCTCCGGCATCGGCAGGTGGCTGGTGATCTCGTCGCCCATGCCGAGGAACTCTTCGTACCAGTCGGGCTGCACTTCGTAGACGTACAAGCGGGAATGGTGATCGAAGGCCAGCTCGAGCGAGCAGGTGACGCCTTCATAGGCGCGCAGCTCGCGCACCGGCGCTCATCTCTACGCGATCTTCGGCCGGATAGTCGCCGCTCATCCAGTTGTTCGAGCACCTCGTCGATCTCGGACTCGTCAAATTCTCGCGAGGAAAAAACAATCATCTTGCAGCCGATTTTCCGCGCGCCTCCAGAAACATCTGGTAGTCGGGATAGCGTTCCGTATCCCAAGTCACCATCGGCAGACCTTCCAGGCCGCCCGGATGGCTGTGAAACACGGCGAAGCCGGAGCTTTCGAGATACTCCAGGATTTCGCGTTTCAGTGTGTCGAGATTGAGATCCACAGTTCGTGCCTCAGCCCTGGGCCAACACCAGAATATCAAAGCGGCCGCCCAACTCGCGGGCCGACGGTGTGACGATGGTCTTGGGCCCGATGTAGATTTTTCGCTCGCCCTCGATGGCCTCGCGCACGTCGGCCTCGCAGACGAAGTCGAGATCGGGATCTCGGGAGCGGCGGGCGGGAGCCGCAGGGGCTTCGGGGGCTGGGGGCCGGGGGTTGGGAACGGCGGCGTGGAAAGGAATCGGTCTACTACCTGCGCGGCGACGTTCGATTTCGAAAGGGCGCCTTTGCCGGCCGCCGGACTGATCGCAATGCCCCGCGTGTCCAAGTATCTTTCTACCGCCGTGACCAGCGTCTCGCGTTGGATCGTCGAGGACGACGGCGGCGGCATCTTCGGTGCAGCTGAGCCAGCCTGTGCCGGCGGCATTTCGAACGCCTCTTCCGGCTTGCGCACCGCATACGCCAGCCGCTTGATGTTGATCAGGTGCAGCGGCCCGATATTGTCGCGCGTGATGTTGCCCGCCACCGCGCCGCAGCCCAGCGTCATGGAGGGAAACACGTTGGTGGTGATGCCGGTCGAGCCCTGCGGCGCGGGCGTGTTCACCAGCACGCGAAACGCCGGCATGCGCAGCGCATACTCCCGGATGCGCGCGTCGTCCTGCGAATAAATGACGCAAGTGTGGCCCAGCCCGCCGAACGCAGCAGGCTGCGGCACAGTCTCCATGCCGGCGGCGAAATCCTTCACGAAATACAGCGACAGCACCGGCGATAGCTTTTCTGCCGACAGCGGATGCTGCTTGCCCACGCCGCCCATCTCGACAACAGATGATGGACGTGTCCGGCGGAACTTCGAAGCCCGCCATTTTCGCGATCTTGGTGCGGCGCCTGGCCCACGCACTTGGGATTCACCGTCCAGTTCGGCGTCATCAGCAGTTTGCCCAGCGCTTCTTTCTGGCGCGTCGTCGCAGAAGTACGCCTTGCTGCGATTTCAGCTGCGCCAGGATGCGGTCGCGCAGCGCCTCTTCGGCCACGATGGCCTGTTCGCTGGAGCACACCGTGCCGTAGTCGAACGATTTCCCTGCGACAATCTTGGCGATCGCGTCGGCCAGCGTCCGCCGTGCGCTCGATTAACACCGGGACGTTGCCCGGCCCCACGCCGAACGCCGGCTTGCCGCTGGAATACGCCGCCTTCACGATGCCGTGGCCGCCCGTGGAGAGAATCACGCCGGTGCGCTCGTGGCGCATCAGCGCGTTGGTGCCTTCGAGAGTCGTGCTGTGTCGACGCACTGGATCATGTCTTCGGGCGCGCCGGCTTCGAGCGCCGCACGATACAGCACATCCGCCGTCTCGCAGGTGCAGCGGATGCGCGCGCGGATGCGGGCTGACCACGATCGCGTTGCCGGCCTTGAGCGAAATCAGCGTCTTGTAAATCGCCGTCGAGGTGGGATTGGTAGTGGGCAGGATGGCCGCGACCACGCCCACCGGCACGGCGATTTCCACCATGCTCTCTTCCGGCAGCTCGCGCATCACGCCGACGGTTTTCATGCCGCGCATCTTGCGCGGCAGCAAGTCAGCGCAGCAGCAGGTTTTTGATGTACTTGTCTTTGGCGTTGCCGTAGCCGGTCTCTTCGACGGCCAGCTCGGCCAGGCGCCGGGCATTGCGCGCGCGCCGCCGCGGCCATGCGCTCCACGATCGCGTCCACCTGTTCCTGAGAGTAGGTGCGGTATTTCTGCCAGGCCGCGTAAGCTTTCTCGACCTTGGTGCGGACCTCCTGAATGGAAACCAGGTCCTTATCCGCAAGCATCAGCCAAGGGATTTCTTCTTAGATCCGGCGCCCGGAAGGATCTTTTCCGCCTCTTCGTGCGGCCGTGGAATGACGTGGACGCTCACCAGCTCGCCCACGCGGCGGGCTGCGGCGGCGCCCGCGTCGGTAGCGGCCTTGACCGCGCCAACGTCCCCGCGCACCATGACGGTCACGTAACCGGCGCCGATAAATTCCTTGCCGGTCAGCACCACGTTGGCGGTCTTCACCATGGCGTCCGCGGCTTCGATCGCGCCCACCAGACCCTTCGTCTCAATCAGGCCGAGAGCTTCCATCATGTTGTCTCCAGTCTCTTAGTCGGGAACATCCACGGTACCACAGTTGCAAAAAGATAGGGGATCTCCATAGAGATCCCCGAGTTGAGTGGTGCTCTTCTAGTGGATCGCTAGAATTCGATGCGGGCGGAAACCTGTCCTGTGCGGTAGCCGCCAAAATCGGAACCGCGTGCCTTGGTTATCTGGCCGAAGGACGGGTTGGTTATGTCCAATACGGGATCGAACAGATTGACATGATTGAGGAGATTGGTGAACGATCCTTCAATCTTCACCTTGAGTCGTTCGGTGATCAAAAAAGATTTGCCTAGCGCCGTCGAGAGGTTTACTGTACCCGGGCCTACCACGATTCCGACCCCTGAATTACCAAAACGGCCGATCGGAGCAATGTCGGACGAAGGGTTGTCGCCGATGGTGCAAGCTTGGCCCATGCTCCAGCTAGGAGTGGCGGGGCAAACGAACGCCGTGGGATTCAGCCACTGGCTAGCGGTGGGATTCGAAACGCTGCCATTCCCGACGCGGTCAGGGTGCTGCGGACGGCCCTCATAAACACCAGAGCCGGTTCCCGATGGATCGCCATTACTGAAAAAAGGCGTTTCAAAAGGACCGGACTGTAAGAGGAAGATGTTGCTCAGCCGCCATCCGCCCAGTACGGCATCTGCAAAGCGGTTCGCGTTCGCCATGAAGTGGCGCCCACGGCCGAATGGCAGCTCGTAGACGGCTGTTGTGAGGGAGCGGAACTTACGCGTGCCCCATACCGGCCCATATTCGGCCTTCAGGTCATAGAGGTCCATGCTCCGGCCGCCGGCGTTTTCGCCCGCGAACGAACCTTGAGGCTGAGGTCCCTGATTGTCGGCCAGATTCCTGGCATAAGTGAAGGTCGAGTTAAACGTCAAGCCGTGCTGGAACCGATGGCTGACCTCTACTTGCAGCGAATTGTAGTTCATGTTGGCGCCGACGGCGCGAGTGTTCACTACTCCCCAGTTCGGGAACGGACGGCTGCTCAGCGGCTGCGATGCAAAGAACTGTGTCGAATAGTAGGACTGATTCAGGTCCGGCGCATAAACCAGGTCTCGCGTGCCCTGGCCGATGTAGGAGACGCGCAAGCCAGTGTTGAAGCCCAGCTCGCGATCGATCGAGAAATTCCACTGCATGGTGTACGGCTCTTTCCAATGGATATCGTTGGCCGTACCAAAATAGGCGGTTCCGAATGGTGGAACGACAATCCCGCTGCCGCCGGTCGAAATCTGCGGCCATTGGAAAATCGGGCCGCCATTCGCGGCGACGTTGTTATACGTAAACGTGGCGGACTGCACGGTGCCGGTCAAAGCATAATAGATCGAACCCATACTGGGAGTGTCATACATGCCAAAGCCGCCACGCAGTACGGTCTTGTCATTAGAGAAGGGCCGCAGCGCAAAACCAAAACGCGGAACCACGCGTGAGGGCGCGGTACGCAGGCCTTCGGGCAGGTGCGCCTGGCTGGCGGTGAGCACAGGAGTGCAAGGCGCGCCGTTTACAGATGGCCCGGTGGTGCTGCCAAATGGCTGGCAGGCATTGACCGACTCCAGATATCCCAGAGCCAGAGTGCTGGCCGCGCCGTCCGGATACACTACCTCGCCGGACCCCTTTACGCTCGGATCGAAGTTTCCGATGTTGCCGAATTGATCCGTGTAGCCGGGATGATATTCCCACCGCAGCCCGTATTCGAGAGTCAGGCGCGAGTTAACACGGAAGGAGTCCTGGGCGTAGAGGCCGTATTGCATGGACAGGCCATTGTTGTCGTGGGTCACGTGATCGATCCCGGTGTTACTGGGAAGGCCCAGAAGGAAGTCGCCGAACGGGTCGTTCGTGAATCCCCCAGTGAAATTGAAGTTCCCGTAGTTGTCCCCGCCAATGAAGCCCAGCGCCGAGACCGCTTTGATTTTTCTGATGTCGAATCCGAATTTCATAGTGTGGCGGCCCACGGTCCAGGTCGTGTTGTTATTCCACTGATACGTGTTGTTCGCGGAGACTGAGTTCCCGCGGTCGGTACAAAGGCACTGATAGTTGCCCATATCGACCTCTGACAGTCCGTTGAACGGGAACGTCGGGCCAACGCCTACCAGGCCGAGAGCATTGGTGAACTTGGCGCCGTCGAACGGCAGGGATTGAGTACTGGGATTCAATGTAAAGCCAAACCGGAACTCGTTGATCAGGTTAGGCCGTAGATTCCAGTTCCACGACACCACCAGCATCTTGTAGTTGTTGGTAAAGTTTTCGGACGGAACCAGCAAGTTCTGCGGCCCCGCGTTGCTTGAGTTTTTCCAGGTCCAGCGTCCAAATAGTGACATATTCGACGTCAGATAATGGTCCAGCCGAACATCGTATTGGTCCGAATTGAGGCTACTGTCGCGGTTAGTGGTGAAGTTCGCCGCGTGTACGGTGTTCAGGTTGCCGACATTGGGCAGTGGATACAACGTCAAAAAGCCCTGGGCAACTGAATTGATTCGGTTCGTCGGTATCTGGTCATTAGGGAACGGCTGTCCCGTGGTCGGGTCTTTTACGATGATGCCGGATGCCGAGAAATCGCCATTGCGCATCGCCTGGGTGGGAACCTCATTCTGAATCGTGGCGGCCTGCGGAAGGCGGAGGCCTTCGTAGGTGCCGAAGAAGAAGGTCTTATTCTTGCCGTTGTACAACTTCGGAATCAGTACCGGGCCACCCATCGATGCCCCGAAGTCATTGCTGATCAATCTTGGTTTCGTCTGCTGCCCAAAGGCCGTAGCATCCAAGGCCGAGTTGTGGTGGTACCAGAACAGGCCGCCGTGAATTTCGTTCGTGCCGCTCTTGGAAATGGTGGTGACGTCGCCGACTTCCGCGAATTCGGCGCTGTTGCCGACACCTTGTACCTTGATCTCCGCAATGCTCTCCATGGATGGAAAAGCCTCGGTGAGCGGCTGGTTGCCGCCTACATTGGTGATCGAGATTCCATCCACCGAGAATTGCGACATGGACGCGATTCCACCCTGAATCGAGAAGCCGCCTTGGTCATCCGGCTGCACGCCCGGCAGCGCCGCGATCAAAGCGTAAGGGCTGGTGCTGCCGCCCGCGCCGCGGACGTTACCCGGTAAAGTGAGAAGCGCATTGCCGTCGAGACTCGACTGGATGGTCTGCGTGTCGGTTGTGATCACTCCCGCAAGCGCTTGCACTTCGACGGTCGAAGAAACCTGCCCAACCTGGAGGCTGACATCAATGCGCAGTGTCTGGCGCGCAACCAGAGTCAGCTGGTCGCCACAAACGTCTGAAACCCAGCAGCCGTGACCTCCACTTTGTAATGTCCGTCCTTAGTATTCACAAATTCATAGTCGCCGTTTCCATTTGTGGTAGTTTCACGGGTAGTATTTTCATCAGTGTCCGTAAGTCTCACCGTTGCTCTTGGAACAATAGCGCCCGAGTTATCCTTGACGCTGCCCAGTACGGTTCCAAACGTTGATTGACCATAAGTCACTATGGGAATTAGTAAAAGAATCGAAACGAGTAAGTGCTTGCGCATATTCGTGAATCTCCTAGGGAACAAGAATCATAACCCAACTTAACGATCTGAGCTAGCAAAAAGTTCGTTTCGAAACGATGAATAAATGCTTGCGAGTTTGCTCTGCTTCTCTTACAACCGGGCAATTCTCTCTGAGATGGGCTTCAATGCAGGATAAAGAGAGCGATAAATCGAGTGGCCGTCCGGCAAACTTCCGGAACCGATGAGTATGCGCCGGTTCCCACCATAGCGAGTAAGCGCCGGTGGAGATCCCTAAAGAAGCGTGAGAAGGGAATGGCTAAAATTCGAAGCGGGCGGAAATCTGCCCGGTGCTCGGCTCCCCCGGTCCGAGCCCTCAGTCCGCCAGGTGTTTCTGCCGGGTAGACTCGCGCACCACGAGCTGAGTGGAATAAGAGATGCCGATCTGCTCGATCGGCGGGCGTTGTTCAATCATTTCAATCAGCAGTTTCGCACCGAGAGCGAGCATGTCGTACCAGGGAATTTCCACCGCCGTGAGCGGGGGATTGGCGAATGCGGTTTCGCGCGTTCCGTCGATAGCCACAACTCCAATGTCCCGAGGAACCTTGAGTTTCAGATCCCGTAGCGCCTTTAGGCAGCCCAGCGATGCACGGTCGCTATTCACTACCAGCGCCTCAGGAGGATGCGGGAGGGCCATCAGCCGCCGGGTACTGGCATATCCTTCTTCCACACTCAACTCCGCCTCGGTCACGAGTCCCGGGTCTACGGCAAACCCGGCCGCCGCATGGGCTTCCTCAAAACCTTGACGATAGAGCCTGTGGCTGACATAGCGCGTGTTACCGAGCACTAGCCCGATGCGGCGATACCGGCATTTCAGCAAATGCTCGGCTGCGGCGAATCCCACTTTCAGGTGGTCGGGGCCAATGTAATTGAGCGATGTTCCGGGGAGGAGACGGTTCACGATGAGGAACGGAATGTCACGTTTGCGGAAGGGCTCCGAGTCTCGCATTTCATCCCGGGTGCGGAACAGCAGAGCACCTGCGAACTCTTGGCGCGCGATCATCTCGTCTTCCGCCTTCTCTCCGAGCTGAGGGTGGTATGAGCCCACCATCGCGGCGTAGTTGAACTTAGCAGCGACGTCGCTGATTGCGCTCAGCCCCTGTTCAGTGAAGTTCGTTCGCAGTCCCCACTGTTCGGCTTCTGCGGGCATGAGAAAACCGATCAGGCGGCTCCCCTTGGAATCACGCCGAAGGCCTCCGGTTCCGTAGTTCATCTGCTGAACCGCTGCAAGGACCTTGCGCCGCGTGCCCTCGTTTACTCCTGCCACTCCGTTCAAAACCCGGGAGACCGTGCTAGCCGAGACACCGATATGACGACCTATCTTGTCGAGTGTGGTTTTTGCAGGCATTGCAATATTGTTGCAATCAACTTTCAATTTTCGCAATCTGGACCGCAAAGATCTTGACAGAATTTCCAGTATCGGGCAGGATTATACGATACTGGGTTTCCATCATCACCCAAATCCGTTGGCAAGGAGGCATTATGCATTCGATTTCGAGATTCGCCGCGGTTCTTGTATTTCCGGCCGCGCTTCTTGCACAGTCGACCTCTGGAACACTGCTAGGGACCGTAAGGGATGCAACCGGAGCTCTGGTTCCGCAAGCTCAGATTACAGTCACCGAGGTTACCACCAACATTGCTCACACTGCCTCAACCAACGACCACGGCGATTACGAGATTCCGAATCTCATGCCCGGTAATTACGAGGTCGCAGTATCGGCGGCGGGTTTTAGGCGGTTTGTCCGGCGCGGCATCGGGCTCGAACCACGCGCGGAGATACGCGTGGACGCTGCACTCGAGGTTGGCACGACCGAGACGGCTGTGGAGGTGATAGCGGCTGCTCCCGTCATCACGACCGAGACTGCGACCGTGGCCGATGTGGAAAAGAATCAGGAGCTGAGCCAGCTTCCCATCAACTTCCGCGGCAAGAGTACCAGCCCTCTCAACGCTATCACTACACTCCCCGGGGTGCAGGTGGATTCCGGAGGCGCCGCGTTCGGCATCTCGATCGCGGGAAGCAATCCGTCGCAAAATGAGTTTACAGTGGACGGTTTCTCTGTTTCGTCGGTCCGAAACAATGGACCCACCTTCGAGATGTTTCCCTCTACTGAGCAAATCGCGGAAGTCAAAATCACTTCCGAGCTGGCCCCAGCCGAATATGGACAGGTGGGCGACATATCTTTCGTGGGCAAAGGTGGCACCAACCAGTTCCACGGCTCGCTGTTCGAATACTTCCAGAACGACGCACTGGACGCCATTCCGGCGTTTGCCAACGGCAAACCCAAGAAGCGCGATAACACGTTCGGCGGATCGATTGGCGGGCCAGTTCTGATACCGAAAATCTACAACGGCAAAAATCGTACCTTCTTCTTCTTCGATTGGGAAGGCAACCGCCAGCGCAGTGCAGCCCCAGTCACCAACGATGTGCCGACCTCGGCTATGCTATCGGGCGATTTCTCCTCTCTTTGTGGCTCTTATAGCGGTGCGGGCTTATGCACCGATCCCAACGGCAAGCAGCTCGTTAACCCGCTCACCGGAAATCCGTTCGCCAATAACAAGATTCCGTCGGGCCTGATCAACCCGGTGTCGCAGAAAGTCCTTAGCACTTTCTATCCGGCCGCCAATGTGCCGAACGCAAATCCGCTCGACACCAGCAACGACTACCGGGCGAATGATCCGCAGCCCATCACGACCAATCTCTATGACATCCGCGCCGATCAGATCTTGACCAACTCGCAGTCGCTGTTCGTCCGCTGGAGCTGGAAGCGGCTCACCAGCCAGACTCCGCGAAACCTGGGCATTCCGCAGGACACCATCCTGGATCCAAAGAGTATTGCCGTGTCTTATGACTACACTATACGGCCGCGCCTATTGAATGAGTTCCGTTTCGGATTCAACAGCCAGACCACCGACAATGGCTATCCCCAGTTCCCGAACGGCGCCAGTCTCATCGGCGCCCTGGGCCTGCAACAGCTCGGCCCTTTCCCCAAAGGCTCCGCGTATCCCGTTTTCGAGTTTGATGGATCATCAGGCCTCACCACGGTCAACGGGGCGCGCGAGGAAGCGTTACGCGAGCACAAGTACCAGTTCGCCGATAATCTCACCTGGATCCACGGTCGTCACACCATGAAATTCGGATTCGACGTTCGTGAGCTGCGCTTAGACGACTACGAAAGCTTCGCCGGGTCAGACAACTTCGGGAACTATTACTTTAATGGAAACTTCACGGGCTACGATTTCGCCGATTTTCTTCTGGGCCTGCCTAGCCACACCGAAGTCATCAATGCCGGACCGGATTTCGACGGTCATGAACGCGCCTACGGCTTCTTCGCCCAGGATTCAGTCAAGGTCACTCCGAAGCTCTCGGTCGATTTCGGCGTGCGGTACGAGTATCACCCCCCGTTCCATGACAACAGTCTGCAGATCACCAACTTCGATCGCGCCAATGGCGTCGTCATTGTTCCCAATGCGAAATCGCTGGCGCTGGCGACCACGGGTTTCCTCCAATCGATCAACGCCTGCAGCCTGCCCACACCCAATCCAACCTCTTATGGCCTATACCCGTGCACGAAGGTCGAGGCAGCTGCAGACGATGGCGTTCCGGAGTCGCTGCGTTTTAGCGACAAGAGAGACATCGAGCCTCGGTTGAGCTTCGCTTACAGGCTCAGCGAAAAGACTGTGATCCGAGCGGGCGCCGGTATGTACAATGAGACCCTGCTGGGGCAAATGTTCTATTCGCTCACCGGCGTTCACACCAGCGACTACCGTGCCTTTCCGAACTCCATTACGAACGGCGTTCCGGCCATTCAGTTCCCTAACACCAAAAGCACTGTCAGTTCCAATGGCGCGAGCGCGGCCGGAAACGCATCCTTTGGCACTGCAAACCAAATCACTTTGCGTGACCCCTATGCCACGCAATGGAGCTTTACGGCGGAGCGCGAACTGGGCGCCCAGACCGGCTTACGGGTGACGTATACCGGCATGCGCTCCATCGGGCTGCCAATCAGCCCGGACCTCAACCAGATCCCGGCACAATCCACACCGTATGATCCGCGCGAGAAGCCGTTTCCGAACTGGGGTGTCATTAAAACGCGCGACAACGGAGGGACCGCTATTTACAATGCACTCGAGAGCGTGGTCACGCACCGCTACAGCTCGGGATTGTTCCTCCAGTCGAGTTACACCTGGTCCAAGAATCTTTCCGACGCTCAAGGCGATAATCCCAGCGGATTTTCTGGCGAAAATGGACCGCGAGTCAGCAACCGTTTCGACCTGCGCTCTGACTACGGCAATGTAGCGTTCACGCGCCGCCATCGCTGGCTTACCACCGCGACTTACGATCTTCCCCTTGGTCGCGGCAAGCGGTTCGGCGGCAAGATGAGCCCGCTAGCGGACGCTCTCGTGGGCGAATGGCGCACCACGCACATTCTCCTGTTCCAGACCGGCCCGTATCTGACGCCGTACTACGCCGGGGGAAACGATCCGTCGGGCACCAACACCCCCAACCGTGGGATGGGTACCTTGCGCCCGGACCGGCTGCCAGCCAGCGCCTGCAGTGGTCTTAGCATCAGCGAGGGGCAAGTCTTCGACAACAACTGTTTCTTCTATGGGTGGCCAGGACCTATCGGTCGCTTTGGAAACTCCGGCGTCGGAATTCTGACCGGTCCCGGCACGGCGCTGTGGAGCGCGGGCCTCTCGAAGATATTCCCCATTGGCGAACAGTTCAGACTGCGCTTCGAAAGCACATTCACCAACCTACCGAACCACGTGAACTACGGTACACCCAACATGAACGCGAACTCGGGCGCTTTCGGAGTCATCAGCAGTGTGCAGAATCCCGATGGTGCCTCCGGTCGCACCGTGCAGTTCGCGCTTCGCTTGGACTTCTGAAAAGGGCGAAGCTGCTTCCAGTTTAATGCTACAACCGGGCAATTCTCTCTGAGATGGGCTTCAATGCAGGGTAAAGAGAGCGATAAATCGGGTGGCCGTCCCGATACACCGCGGACTCTTCCGTGCGTGGCTGAATCGACCCGGTTTCCCGAATCACGCTCCGGCAAACTTCCGGAACCGATGAGTATGCGCCGGTTCCCACCATAGCGAGCAGCGCCGCGCCATACGCCGAGCCTTCCTGTGTTTCAAGTGTCACAACCGGTTTTTCCAAAACGTCGGCCAGCACCTGACACCAGAACGGACTCTTGCCGCCCCCACCTGAGACGCGTACCGATCGCACCAAGACCCCTAGCTGCTCGATGATATCCAGGCAATCCTTCTGGCTGTACGACACGCCTTCGATCACGGAGCGGATTAAGTCCGCGCGCGTGTGCTTGGCGGTGAGGCCGATCCATCCTCCCCGCGCAGTGGCATCCAGATGCGGCGTACGCTCTCCCATTAGATACGGCAACCAGAACAGACCCTGGGCGCCAGCCGGCGACGCCGCAGCCTCTTTCGTCAGGACATCATAATCAGTTCCCGGCGCAAGCTGATTCCGGAACCATTGCAGGCTAAGCCCCGCGCCCTGAGTCACACCCATCACGTGCCACTTATCGGGCACCGCATGACAGAAAGTGTGTACGCGTCCCGAAGGGTCGTACGCCACTTGCTCCATATGTGCGAACACCACGCCCGATGTGCCCAGAGTGCAGGACACAATGCCCAGTTCGACAATGCCGTTGCCCACCGCGCTCGCCGCCTGATCGCCGCCGCCTCCGACGACCGGGGTGCCCGCCGCCAGGCCCGTCAAAGTCGCGATAGCAGGAGTCACCGCGCCGCTCACGGCGATCGACTCGTGGCATTCCGGCAGAATGGCGCGATCGAGCGATAGCGCCGCCATCATGGGCAACGACCACTCGCGTTTAACTACGTCGAACAAGGCCGTCCCCGAAGCATCCGATACTTCCGTGGCGAACTCGCCCGTCAGCCGGAACCGCACGTAGTCTTTGGGCAGGAGCATCTTGCGGACACGCGCGTAATGCTCCGGTTCGTTGTCCCGCACCCACAGCAATTTCGGAAGCGTAAATCCGGTGAGTACGGGATTGGCGATGTAGGACAGCACCTTAGCGCTTCCGACGGTGCGATTGATAGCGTCCACTTGTGCCTGGCTCCGCTGGTCGCACCAAATCAGCGAAGGCCGGATCACCTGGTGATCCTCGTCCAGAATTACCAGCCCGTGCATCTGGCCGGAAAGACCGATGCCGCGCACGTCGCGTCCGGAGATCTGCGCCTGGCCGAGTGCGCCGCGAATGGCTTCGACCGAAGCATCCCACCAGTTTTCAGGCCGCTGTTCGGCCCACAGCGGTCGCTCCATGCGCATGTCTCCGTGCGCTGCGGTGACACCGGCGCGGATCTTTCCGCGCTCGTCCACCACCAAGGCTCGCGTGCCCCCTGTTCCGACGTCAATGCCCATCCACATCGTCTAATCCTGTCCTACCCAGGGAAGGTATGCCGCGCCGAACAAGCCGGCTTCGTCTCCCAGGATCGCTTTCTCCACTCGCGTATTGGTGGTGCGAAGAGTAAACGAACGGCGCCGGGCTTCTTCCAGCATCACCGGCGCGAACAGATCCCACGCGCCCAACACTCCGCCGCTGAGCAGATACAACGGAAAATTGAACGTATTCACAACCGTCGCCAGCGCGATCCCCAGAGCCTCGCCCATGCACCGAAATACAGTGAGGGCGTGCTCATTGCCCTTCCTGCCCAACTCGTACACTTCCTTGGAGCTGAGATTCTCACCCAACCCCAGGACGCGCGCCATCGAGGTGACGGCGGTCGCTGAGGCGTGCCTCTCCACGCAGCCCTGATTGCCGCAGCCGCAGGGAATCCCGTTGGGAACCACGGTCAAGTGTCCCAACTCGCCCGCCATGCCCAGAAAACCGTGCAGCACCTTGCCGCCGGAAATGATGCCGCCTCCAATGCCTGTGCCCAGCGTGAACAAAACCAGGTCATCCACCTCGCGGCCGGCGCCCATCCACTTCTCTCCCAACGCTGCGGCATTCGCGTCGTTCTCCAGAATGAATCTCGTTCCCAGCCGCCGCTCCATTTCGTCGCGAAACGGAAAATCCTCGAGGCATGCCAGATTGTTGGAATTCCTGATCACGCCCTCTTTCAGCTGGATGAAGCCGGGGACGCCCAACCCGATGCCCGCGAGGCCCTTCGCCCCCCAGCGCGACCGCAGGCCGTCGATGGCCGTCACCATCTCTCCCAGCATCGATTCGCGGCCCAGCGTAGGATTCGTACTCACACTGATTTTCTCGAGAATCTTCCCTTCGCTGCTAATCACCGCCGCCCTCAGGTTTGTGCCTCCCAGGTCCAGTCCTATCGAATATTCAGCCATGAAGGGGGCATGATAACAAAGGTGAGAGTACTGCCGGTACCCGAAGCAACGGTACTAAAGCCTTCCATAATAATCGGTTATGGGGCCAATCGGAATTTTTCTTACTAAGATGAGTACTGTTTCATGGTAAGAATGAAACAGAATAGTAACCGTTTTACGTCGATAAGAGTGAGTAGGGACCTGTTATGGTAGACGGACGGTACATAGACATCCCCGGCAGCATGTTGCACGAGCTACCGCCGCTCCTTGTGCATAGTACCCAGGAAGGCACGCCTTTGTCCGAGATGGTAGGGATGGCCGCCGGTATCGTCGACGCCGAAGACATTCTGGGCGATGCCCCGGTGGACGATAACGTACTCGAGCAACGCAAATACGATCTGGCACTCAATCTTGCCGAGCAATATATCCGTCTGATGGCGCACTGGCAGTGGGGCGATTCCATATTAGAGTGGATCCGGCAATGCGAAATCACGTTTGAGTCGAGCGAGTCCCTGCGCCGGTTCCTGCATCCAGACGTGTGGCCGCACGCCGGACGGAGCAGTTTCGTCAGCCTATTGATGGAAAAATCGGTGCCGACGCACGGCGTGGGAGTGGAGAATGCAGTGGGCCTGCGCCTTACCTTCCGGCAGCCGCCGCCCATCGATTGCTTCTCCAATCAGTTCCTCTTCTATCTGAATTCCACGTCTCACCACTACCGCATACCGCACCTGGGCGCGCCTGGCACACGATTCCCCCGCCCTGTTTCCACCCGACCGCTTCCACTTCCAGGTCGTCGAATTACCCTCGGCGTAAGGACTCAAGCCGTCTCGATCGCCGGTTGGGAATCACGTGCCGCCTGTTCCACCCAGCCGCGGCGATTGATCCGCATCAGCGCGAATAGCAGAAGAAACGCCAGCAGAAATCCGAGCGAAGCCCCCACACCGATCCATTGCGGCTCCGGCCTCCGCACCAGCAACACAAATATAAAGTTGCAGATTACCGGAATCGCCACCGCGCCTAGCGGCAGCAAAGGCCGATCCAACGCAAACAGCGACCGCGAAGTCAGTTCCAGCAGGCTCCAGCCGACCAGGCTCGGTGCGAAACCCAAAAACACGGCTGAAACCAGGTGCGTGGACTGCGCGGTGAAACTGCCGCGCTCGAACAGCAGCCGGATAAGCGGCTCGCGCAGTGCGATTCCAACGGCGCAACCCGCGACGGCGGTCAATGCTACCACAGCGATGGTCTTGTCGATCAGCCGGAATGCTTGCTGCAATTGAAAACGGCTTCGCAGCCGCGCGATCTCCGGCAGCAGTGAGTTCGAAACCGGATTGATCAAATAGGAGAGCGGAACATTCAGACAGCGCATGCTGTAATCGAGTGCCGCTGCCATCCCAGGACCTGCGTGAGTGGCATAGGCACGCGTCACGATGACGTTCAGCGCCAGCAGAGCGGCGTAAAGCAGAAACGAGCCGGGCTTGGTGAGCAAGTCCCGCCAGTGGATTTCCGGTTCAACCCCGACTTCGAGCCGCAGGCGCGCGCGAGCGGCAAAATACACGATTCCCAATTGCACCCATGCCCCGACCGCATAGCCGATCGCGAATCCGTATACACCGATCAGGCGCCAGAGGCTCAAAGCGGCGATAATCGTGAACACATTGAGCGAGGCTTGATAAAATGCCGTTGCCGCAAACTTTCCGTGTGTGAACAAGTAGGCCGAATGCAATGCGGCTGTGCCGGCGGCCAAAGTGGAAAGGGAAATAATCCGCAGGATCGCGACGGCGGTGCCCACGTAGTTCGCATCCAGTCCCGGAGCCAGCAGGCGGATTAGCCAGGGCGCCAACACCACGATCGAGACCGCCAGCACGAAAAAGACGCGGACAAATACATAATTCAGCTTCCGAAACAGTGCGGTGCGCGCTGCGCCGTCGCGTTCCGTCAGCATCGGGACGAACGCGAAGATCATGGTGTTGGTGAGGACGGAATTCAGTGTGTCGATGGGACCGATTGCGACGGCCAGAGCGTCCGCAGCGCTGTGCGTGCCCAACAGGTACGCAGTGAGCGCCACGCGGAAGAAGCCGATCACGTTTCCCGTGATCAGGCCCGCGCCGATCGCCAGGCCGCCGCGGACGAGTGGGCTCTCGACCGCGCGGCTCAGCGTACTGTCGCCCCCGCGCCCGCTGGGGAGCGTCGGCGTTGGTTGCCCGGTATTCAGTGGAAATCCCTGGGTCGAAGAGCCCGCGGCGCCCTTCTGCGTCAGGCCGAGGCTGCGGACGCCGCAGCCCGCGCGGCCGACAGCGCCGCATCATAATTGGGATGCTCGGCGACTTCCTTCACGTATTCCGCGTGGCGAACGGTGTTGCTGCGGTCCAAAACAAAAATAGCGCGGCTTTCGATACGCAATTCCTTGATCAGGGTTCCGTAATGGCTGCCAAACGATCCGTCGCGATGATCCGACAGCATCTTCACATTGTCGACTCCGAAAGCCCCGCACCACCGCTTCTGAGCGAACGGAAGATCCATGCTGACCGAAAGAATGTCCACTCCCGGCAGCTTGGCCGCCTCTTCGTTGAACCGCTTGGTCTGCGCGTCGCAAACCGGTGTGTCGAGCGATGGCACAACACTGAGAATCCGAACGTTGTTCCCGGTGTCCGCCAGCGTCACATTCTTGAGGCCATTGTCCACGAGATTGAAATCCGGCGCCTTGTCGCCCGCCTTTAGCTCGGGTCCGATCAAAGTCAGTGGATTCCCCTTCATGGTCGTCCCTCCTGGTCTCTCCATTTTGCCTCCTGAAAATTGAGTGTGAACCGCTATTGTAGCAAGCCTGCGTTTGTTCACGGCGCCTCTGCGTCTCGGCGGTGAAGTAGTTTTTCGCTCACTTCAATAGCTCCGCAAATTTCGCCGCATCCGCCGTAGGCAGCTTACACGTGTAATTTTCGCAGACATACGCCGTAGTCTTGCCGTCCACGCCCGTCATGCTTTCGATCACGGGGAGATAGCCCGCCAGCACCTTCCGCCCCGCATCGTCCACCAGCAGGACAATCCGGTTGGGCGCGAAATGCGCATAGAGAAGCTTCAGCATCTCCTGTGTGTGCGGCGCAGTGCGGCCGCCCACCAGGATGATCTGCTTAGGCTTGGACAAGCTGAATTCGTAGGCCACCAGCATCTGCGGCACCGCTGACGGCATACCCATGATGCGCGAGGCAAAAGCGTGCAAAGCTTTGTCAGCTGAGTCCCGAAAGTCCTTGCGGTCCGTCATCTGAGCCAGGCGCAGCAGGTTCATCGCTGCCACCGAATTCCCCGAGGGCTCGGCGCCGTCGTAATCCTCTTTCATCCGCATTACCAGGCTGGCATCTCCCACGGCCGTACTGAAAAAACCGCCGTGTTCCCTGTCTTCGAAAAGCTGCGCCTGCTTTTCGGTGAGCTTCAGGGCCGCTTCAAGAAAACGAATATCGAACTGCGCTTCGTAAAGATCCAGCAGGGCCTGGGTGAACAGCGCATAGTCGTCCAGGAAACCGGCGATCGCCGCATCCTGCTGGCGGTAGCGGCGCAGCAGTCGACCAGTCTTCGCATCGTACATGCGGCTCAGGATAAATTCCGCGGCGCGTGTTGCCGCGGCCGAGTAGAGCGGCTCCGAGAGAATGGCGCCGCCCTTGGCAAAAGCCGAGATCATGAGCCCGTTCCACGCCGTAAGCACCTTGTCATCCAGATGCGGACGCACACGCTGGGAGCGGACCGCCAGCAGCTTGGCCGCTGCTGCCTCCAGTGCGAGGCGAATCTCCTGAGGAGGCCTCCCGAAATGCTGCGCCGTCCCCTCTACCGTGTGCGCTTCGTAGAGGATGTTCTTACCCGTGAATTCGCTGTGCGGATCGTCCCGCACATTCCCCTGGGCCTCCACACCGTAGCGGTACGAAAACCAGCCAGCCGCCGGCTCGCCAACGACAGCAGCGATTTCGCGCTGCGTCCACACATAGAACGCTCCTTCGCCCTTCTCATCCGGCTTGGCCGGGTCAATCACGCTGTCGGCATCTTCCGCCGAATAGAAACCGCCGCCCTTGTCGGTCATGTCGCGCAGTACGTAATCGAAAATGCGCCTCGCCACGCCGGCGAAAAACGAATCGTGCGTGATTTGGTAAGCCTCCAGGTATGAAAGCGCCAGCTGCGCCTGGTCGTACAGCATCTTCTCGAAATGCGGGACGAACCAGCGCTCATCCACCGAGTAGCGATGAAATCCGCCGCCCAACTGATCGTTCATCCCGCCTTTCGCCATGGCCCGCAGAGTGGCTAGCACCATGTCCCGAGCCTCCTCCTGGTGCGTGCGTGCGTAATACCGCAACAGGAAGTTGTTGGTCACCGGCCGCGGGAATTTGGGCGCCGCGCCGAATCCCCCGAGCTTCGAATCGAAACTGCGCCGGAACTGCAAGAAGCCGCTTTCAAGCGCCGATGCATCCAGCCCCCCCGACGGCTTTACTTCCGATGTCTCCTCGAGATGCTTTAGTACCTCCATGCTCGATTCCACAATCTTCGCGCGATCCGCTTTCCACGCCTGCGCGACGCGCTCCAGCAGGGTTGGGAACCCGGCGCGGCCATAGCGGTCCTCCGGTGGAAAGTAAGTCCCGCCCACGAACGGTTTCAGGTCCGGCGTTAGCCAGACCGACATCGGCCATCCTCCCCCGCCCGTGGTCGCCTGCACGTACGCCATATAGATGCGGTCCACATCCGGCCTCTCCTCCCGGTCCACTTTAATGGCCACAAAATACTTGTTCAGAATCGCCGCAGTTTCCTCGTTCTCGAACGATTCCCTCTCCATAACGTGGCACCAGTGGCAGGTCGAGTAACCGATGGAAAGAAAGATCGGCTTGTCTTCCTTGTGCGCCCTTTCGAACGCTTCGGGCCCCCACGCATACCAGTCCACCGGGTTGTGGGCGTGCTGCAGCAGATACGGGCTCTTCTCATGAATCAGGCGGTTGGTGTGCACGGGCTTGACTTTTCCTTTTGCCGGGGCTTGGGCAGCTAAAGCACAACTGGCGGCGCCGCCGAGGGCTAGCGCGATGCAAAGACCGTGTCCGCGCGCCAGCCGAAAGACACGTACCCATATTAACGCCCGCCGTGCTTTATCATTTCTGAGGAGATTCTGGCTAATGTGGACTCACATGTTCGTGCTCGGCCTACCGGTGGCGGAAAAAATTCTGCGCCCGGTAATTGTGTATGCATTCGTGGTGCTTCTTCTGCGCGTGTTCGGCAAGCGCGAGCTCGCGCAGCTCAACCCCTTCGATCTTGTGGTGCTGTTGTCGGTATCCAACACCGTGCAGAACGCCATCATTGGAGATGACAATTCGGTAACCGGCGGACTGATCGGCGCCTTCACTCTGTTCGCCGTGAATTACCTGGTCGTCCGGTTTCTGTTCCGGCACCGGCGCCTGGATGAGATCCTCGAGGGCACACCCACCAAGCTTGTGGAGGACGGCTGCGTGTGCCAAGCCGGCCTCGCCAAGGAATTGCTCAGCGAAGCAGAACTGCTGACCGTCGCGCATCGCCAGGGTTTTGCGAGTCTCGATGAGGTTCAGAGCTGTTTGCTCGAGCCCGGTGGCGCGTTCTACATCGAGGCCAAGGAGCCGCGGCCGCACGAGCGCCATCACGCGGAGGTAATGAAGCGCATGGACCAGCTCAGCCGCCAGATCGACGACCTTCGCCAGCTAGTCGCCACCCGCTGAGCGAGTGGTTTCGATGCGCCAAACTCCGGTAAAATCGGCGAACCAACACTCGATGCGCATTCCGTCGAAGGCTTCCCGTATGCGCTCCGCTGCTTGTGTCAGTTCAATGCAATGGTGTTCGGCTTCGGTCTGCGGGTCCCTTCCAAACGCTTCCAGTCCCCCGTAGGCGCCGCAATCCGAGTGGGCCACCAGGATCACGCGATCCGTCCCATGCAGCTTGCGCGAGAGCCGAAGCTGCTCCAGCAGGAACGTTCTCTCGGACTCTTCGCTTGGCGAGGCAAGCCCTTTGGCGCCGCCCGCGACGCGGATCGAATCCAGTCGGGCGAGCCCACTGCGCTTGAGAACCTTCTGGACTGCGAGTGTAAAGCGGTCATCGAAGCACCACACCACCGCGGCGTCCGCCCGGTACGATGCACCTTCTGTGTCGAAGTGAAATAACTTCTGCAAGCCGCCTCCTCACCCAGATTACGCGCTGCGGCGCGCTTTGATCTCGGCCAGCAGCTTATCGATGTGGTCCTCTTTTTCGAGCGCCGCCAGTCGATCCTCCACGTTGTCGGATCACCATTTCGGATTTGGCCTGGCTCACCGCCTCGGAGTGCATCACCTTGCGCTGCATGCGGTCGAAGACCGCCGCTTTGGAATCGTCGCCAATTGCGATCTGTGCATCGCTCGCTTTCCCAAGCGCACGCGAACGCCGATGCTGCGCCACCAGCATGTCACTCTTGGCCTCTGCCTCGGCCAGCTTCTGTTCCAGCTTTTGCAACGCCGACTTCAGGTTCTCCACTTGCGTTCTCTGATCGGCAATCTGCTGATTGAAGCTTTCAGCCATTTGCTTGTAACTCATCGAGCGCTCGAGCGCCGCGCGCGCCAGATCGTCCTGTTTCTTATCCACCGCCAGCTCCGCCTTGCGCATCCACTCCGCGTTCTTGTCCTGGTTCTCCTTCTGCTTCTTCTCCAGCAGGTGCTGGTCGGCGATGGAGATCGCCACCTGCGTCTTAACCTGCATCAGCTGATTCTGCATGTCCAGAATAACCTGCTTGATCATCTTTTCAGGATCTTCCGCCTTATCGATCAGATCGTTCAAGTTGGCCCGAACCAATGTTGCCACTCTTTCCAGTAGTGCCATGAAAGTACTCCTTCCTAATTCCCTTTTGCCTTTTGCCTTACGTTTTCGGCCCGCCGCCGTTTTCCGGCTTCGGCGCCGCATCGCCGATCGAGCGGACCTTCCCCAGCAGTTCCGACATCTGCATGCCCGAAAGCGTTTCAAACAGCGCCGGAATCTGCGCCGCCATCTTGGTAATATCGCCGGTGATCTTGTACATCCCGGAGGCGTCGCCATTGCCCGTGGACACGATCGTGATCTTGTCGATGTTGGCCAGGGGCGCCGCCAGCGCCCTCACCACTTCCGGCATATTGGTGAATAGCTTGTCGACCACTGCCGCCTGGTTGTACTCCTGATAAGCCTCGGCCTTCACGTTCATGGCCCTCGCTTCGGCTCCCCCTTCTTGAAAATGATCTCGGCTTCCGCCTCGCCGGTCGCGCGCGTGGCGGCGGCATGGCCTTCGGCTTCGGCAGTCAGCCGCTGCTTTTCGGCGGCCGCCAGGGTCTCGATGCGCTGCCGCTCCACTTCGGCCGGCTTGAGTACGGTCGCCATGAGTTCGCGCTCGCGGCGCTGGATCTCGGCATCCTGCACCTTGATCTGCTGCTCTTTTTCCACTTGCTGTACTTTGACCTGTTCGGTGATCACCTGCTGCTGCATGACGTTGGTCTGGATCTCGTAGGCCTTATCGGCTTGCGCCTGCTGCCTCTTGACGGACTCGTTGTACGCAGCTTTCTTGACTTCCAGATCGCGCTGCGCCTCGGCCTGTTTGGCCTGCGAAGCGGTCTGCGCTTCAATGCGCTTCTGGTCGGCTTCGGCGACAGCCACCGCCGCCGCGAGCTGGGCCGCTGCCGTCGCCACCGCCGTATCGCGCCCGGCTTCGGCCGAGGCCACATCGGCGTCACGCTTGATGCGCGCCACGTCCGGCTTGCCCATGTTGGTGATGTACTCGTTCTTGTCACGCACTTCCTTGATGGTGAACGAAATCACTTCGAGCCCCATCTTGTTCATATCGGAGGCGCAGGTAGAGCGCATCCGATCGCCCACCATCTCCGGCTGCTTGACGATCTCTTCTACCGTCAATTGCCCGATGATCCCGCGGAGATGTCCTTCCATTACCAGACGAATTAGACCTTCGCGCTCCTGGGGAGCTTTGGTCAAAAATTGCTCCGCCGCCGTGAGAATCGACTCCGGATCGCTCTTCACTTTGATCTGCGCTACCGCCTCCACCGTGACCGCCACGCCCTGCCTCGTGTACAGATCCTGCTGCGGCGCCACGTCGAACGACATCAGCTCGAGCGAAAGCCACCGGCAGTTTTCGATCATGGGAAAGATCACTGTTCCCCGGCCCTTGACGATGCGCGTTCCCCGAAAGCCGTACACCACCAGCGCCTCGTGAGGGCCGGCCTTGCGAAACAGCTTCGCGAACATGCTCATCAGAAAAATTACGCAGAGCACCATCAGCCCTGCGATCACCCAAACGCCTGCCGAAATATGCTGCATAAACGTCTCCTCTGGCACAGGCCCTTACGCCTGTGTCTGGTTCTCCTTTTTCGAATCCTCGCCGGCGCCCGTCAATTCGTCCCAGCGCCGGACATACGCGATTCCTTTATCGAAGTGGGTGACCACCACTTCGGTTTCCCGCGCTATTTCGGTTCCATCCTCGCTGCGGACCGGCGCGCTGCGCCGCGACCCTGCCTGTGAAAAAATCATTTCGCCTGTGCCCCCAGCCCGGATGCGGCTGCTCACGCGGCCCAGAACTCCGACCATCTCGTAGTCCGCCGGATCGAGCGGGCGTTCGTGCGCCACCAGTACTTTGGCCAAAAACAGAAACACCACCGCGGCCCCACCTATACCGCTGAAAACCGACACTGCCAGAGCCGTAATAAACCACACCGCCGAGTACTCGGTGAGCAGATATCCGGTGCCGCCGAACCAAGCTAGGAACGCTGCGATGGTTCCGAAGTTGATGAACGAAACCGACGACTGGCCGCCTCCTTGTGCGTGCCCGATATGCGCGTGCGGCACGCCGTGATGCAAGTCGAGATGCGGCAGGCGGATATGCAAACTGCCCGCCAGCACCGACAGCAAGCTCAGAATGAATCCCACCAGAAAGCAAACCAGATAAAAATCAGCCCACGTCATGACGATTGCCTCCCGTTCCGCGCCGGCGCCAACACTTCAAACAGCCGTTCCGCCAATCCCGGCGTCTCGAGAATTGCATCCAGCAGCACCAGGCACCGGCGCGAATCCGCGTGCCGTGCCAGATGCAGCAGCGCTTGGCTCACTTCCGGATTCCGCCGGAACCGCTCCGCGCCCGAGATCAGCCACAAATCCAGCTTGTCTTCGAGCGCGCCTATATCCGAGATCAACTCGGTTTCAAATCCCATCGGGTCATCCACCAGGTAGCCCGGATGAACCTTGAAAAACTTCGCCAGCAACATACGCGTCCCATTGGTCAGGTGTGGACGCGAGCCGCCCTCAATCTGCGACAAATACGCCTGGCTGATGGACTGCCGCAGCTCTTTCTTAACCGCCAGCACAACCTCCTGCTGGGTCATCTCGCGATCGAGTCCTCTGAGCGCGCCTTCCATTTCGCGCAAGTACCGGATTTTCGCGCCCAATTTCATAAATCGCTATTTGCTATATTGTTATCGCAATTTGCAATAATTTCAAGTAAAATAATGGGCCTGTTTTCATGAGGTTGCCTATCCGAACGCGGTTGGTTCAGCCTGAAGTGGAGAGAGGGAGCGCTCCGTTAGTAAACGTCCCGTGCCTTCGGACGGTGATTTTCACGGCATCGGGCCGGCATCGTTGCGTTCCCCATAGGCCTATTCCGTTTCGCAACGAAGATCATTGAGGCGCCAGCACGTCCATCGGTCTCAACTTCCGAGTGGCGTTAATCGGGACTTAGCGCTAGTCCTGCGGCTGAAAAATTCTGGTAATGACCATCAAGCTCTTGTCTAGCAACAAGCTGCTTCGTCGATCGATCACCTCCGTAACTTGCCGGCGAGCCAGTAATCGATACTGAACTCTCCCGGACCAAAGCAGATCAGCAAGATAAAGAAGAGCACGTACAGGACTTCCGGAAGGTAGAGGAAATCGTCGAGCCAGTTAAGAGGCGAAAGTCCTTTAGGCATGGCGGAAAGCTTGGTGGTCAGGATGGCGACAAGCATATCGACCAATAAAGCCGCGCAGGCCAGGCTCGAAAGAAACCCTACGGTCAGCAAGGATCCGCCAACGAACTCGACATCCGACACGAAATAAGCCATCAGGTGGGGAAACGGGACTTTGGCCTCAACGAGCGTTTCGTACATAGTTTGCGTGCTACCGGCGACAAACAATTTGTTTGTCCCGGAGATGGCGAAGAACAGCCCGAGCGAAACGCGTACCAGCAGGATGGCATATGTGTACTAATCTCAACTTGATCTGACATTTGATAGACTGCGCGGAAGCGCGGTCAGGAGAGTGTCAGCGATGAACACCGAACAGAAGATCATCAAGAACAAAGTAGGGCTGTTGAAGCTCAGCGAGATGCTGGGCAGCGTCTCGGAAGCCTGCAAGGTGATGGGTTATTCCAGAGATAGTTTCTACCGTTTCAAAGAACTGTACGACAAGGGCGGCGAGCTGGCGTTGCGCGAGATCAGCCGACGCAAGCCTTGTCCGAAGAATCGGGTCGAGGATCACGTTGAAAAGGCCATTATGGAGATGGCCTTGGAGAAGCCGGCTTTGGGCCAGGTGCGTGTGGCGAACGAACTGACCAAGCGTGGCCTATTCGTTTCTCCCACGGGCGTTCGCAGCGTCTGGCTCCGGCATGATCTGGAAACGTTTCGTAAGCGGCTGAAGGCGCTCGAGGCCAAGGCCGCCCAGGAACACATCGTTCTCACCGAGGAGCAACTCCGCGCCATGGAGCGGGCGCGCGAGGAAAAGGAAGCGCACGGCGAGATCGAAACCGCGCATCCCGGCTACCTAGGAGCCCAGGATACCTATTACGTGGGCACGATCAAGAGCGTGGGCCGGATCTATCAGCAGACGTTCCTCGACACGTACACCAAGGTCGCTTTCGCCAAGCTCTACGACCGCAAAAATGCTCTGGTGGCCGCCGACATGCTTAACGACCGCGTGCTGCCGTTCTTCGAGGAGCAGAAAGTTCCGCTGCTGCGCGTGCTCACCGATCGCGGTACAGAATACTGTGGGCAGCGCGAGCATCACGAATACCAGTTGTACCTGGCGGTCGAGAATATCGACCACAGCCGCACCAAGGCCCGGCATCCGCAGACCAACGGTATCTGCGAGCGCTTCCATCGCACCATCCAGGAAGAGTTTTATGCCACCGCCTTTCGCAAGAAGCTCTATCAGCGCCTCGACGAATTACAGGCGGATCTGGATGACTGGCTGCGGGAGTACAATCTGACACGAACACATTCTGGAAAGTACTGTTATGGCAAGACCCCGATGCAGACTTTCTCGGACTCGGCACACTTGGCGCAAGAGAAAATGCTCGACTCGTTCCAGAACGTAGCGCCGGAGCCGGAGCGGAGCCCTGCGCAGCGGAGCGTAGGCGGAGGCGCGGCCGCTGATGCGGCTGCTTGATCTAACCAACTATGTCAGATCAAGTCTGAGTTATTACAGCATATGGTTCCAAATCACTGCTACCCAGCAGCGCAAACTGGACCAACCGTTTCCAATCCACCTCTTGTCCCTCCATCGGAGGATGTGCTGTACCGGTACCCCATATCATACAGTTCGACTTCTTCGGTAGCCGCGTTGATCAGGGCTTAGCGGGTCTCTGGCGTTAATCTCTGTTCTCGACAATCATGCTGCAAACCGCAAATGGCGGTGTCGTTTGCGAATTCTCCGCCTCGAGATTATGTGTCCATCCGTTCGACCCATTGAGCGCGCCATGCGGGAGCCACGAATGCATCCGCAAAGTACTGTGTTTCCCGCGCAACCTTGTCGTCCCTGAACTCCATGATGCTCACGGTGTAGGACGGCTTGCCGTCATATGTCAGGATGAATTCGGTGATCCAAAGATCACCGCCGCCAATGATTCGTCGGACAGCAAACCGCTTTTTGCTCGGCTGACTAGCGCGTTGGTTCTGTATGTTGCGTCGACCGCGGGTTCGCTCGCCTGACTGCGGGTATTCCAGCACCGCGTCCTCGTGATAGATGCGGTGCTCCGTTTCAAAATCGTTGGCATCGGACGCTGCCCAATGCTCGTCCAGTGCCGCACGGATCTCTTGATCTCGCACTCCAGAATGCTGCTCCTTCTTTTGTTGATCGTTCATCTTGAGCCTTCAATTTGACAAGAAGCTGAATCTGCCGTTGTTTTTCGCGCTGCCACGAAGTTCGGCGTATATCTAATCCGGCGCAGGACCCGCTCGGCGGTACAACAAATCCCGCACCCGGCGGCGGCCCACTCCAAGCCCTTGCCTTCCAGGCGGAGGACTGCGGCGCGAAAATCCTGCCAGCCGGCGAAACCGTCTTCTCGGGCGAGCACCAACTGCGCGTCGCGTAACGATAGAGGAAGGGCCGGAGCCGGCAATTGCGCATGCACACGGGTGAGTGCATCCGCGTCGGCGTCGGCGAACTGGCGCGCCAGTTTCTTTGCTTGCTTCCGGATGGATTCAAAAGACGAGTGAAGGGGTAAGAACTTCGACGGGGTCACAAGACCTCCTTTCATATTTGCCGGTGTTCCGCTGATGCCAGGCTGAAAGAAGGTAACGGACGCCTCAAAACGAAAACAGGTGGGATGCTTCCCTTGCCGCGGGAGGAGACGCCCTGTTAGCGCACTGCCTCAACTGTATCCGGCCTCCGTCGAGATTGTCAATTTCATTCCGCGACATTCATTCCGCGCCACGTAATTTCCTCGTTGAGCCACGAGCCCGGTTCCGGGGAGTGGACGGGGGGTTGGTCCGCCACTCCCGCCCCACACTACTGCGAACCGTCGTTTTGTGCCCAGGCGATGAAAACGCCGGCGACCGATTTCCCAAGCGCCACGCCGGCAGCGTTGTCCATTGGATAGTGAATGCCGGCCCAGATTCTTGAATCGCCGGCCTCCTTCCCAACCGCGCGAATAAAATCTGCATGCTCCGGGAATAAGTATGCGAGCATCTCCGACCGGGCGGCCGAAAACGTCGAGTGGTTCGACGGGTAACTCGGGAAGTTCGGAATCGGGAACAAGGGTATTATCCGGGGATCGAGTTGAGGCGGCCTGATGTACCAGTACGTGAATTTTCCGTCCTGGCTAGCAATGAAAGCGTCGAACAAGACAGCCGCGATCAGCGCATAGGCCCGGGCGACGCGAGGCGGATTTTGGTCAAGCCTGTCCTCGAAAATCCACTTATCCGCGTGTCGGTAAGGCCATGTGCTAAGGCCCTCGGGGCTTTGCCAATAAAACGCTTTGTAATTGGTAAGGAAGGTCCGCGGAAAGTTGCGAACTGTGGCCGTGTCCGCTACCACTGAAGGAAAGTCGCAGGGGGGCGGAGGAGCGGGTCGGAACTCGTCTGGCGAGTTCAACAGCAACGGTTGCCAGTGGGCGGCTGTGACGTTTCCCGGATTGGTGCCGATCCATTTACACGGGCCAGTCGGCACCGTTCCCGTCCAAACAGCATCGGACCCATCCGCCCTTGCTTTCGCCACGACTTGCTCGGCAACTTTCTTGCCAAGGTCCAGTCCGGCGTGATAATCGCTAGGATATTGAAGCCCGGCAAGCACGCGAGACCAACCCGCTTGTTCAGCCATGGTCTGAAACGTATGAGCCTCCGCCGGGAAAAAATACGCCAGGACAGTCGCCGCGGCCTGGGCTGCCGCCGCGTGTTCGGAAGGATACGAAGGGCTGTTGGGTACCGGTAGAGCTGTGGGCAGGGTGTGATCCAGTTGGCTGGGACGCAGACGATTATAAGCGTACTTCGATTCCCAGGCTGCGATGGTTGCGTCGTACATCGCGAGAGCCATGTACGTGTACACGCGGTGCGGATAAACTGTAGCCGGTGTACCGGCGAGAATGCGCGCGTTGATCATATCCATCCAGCGGTATGCGGGCGCTCCAGCATCCCAGAATTCGATTTGCTGCTGGACTTGCGCGTCGTTGTGGCTGATCAGGTCCTTGAGCGACGCTAGCTCATCTGTGACTGCTTGACCTCCGGGCGGCAGGGGAACTCGGTAATCTATGCCTTTTGAAATTACCCAGGTCCGCCAGTTACCCGCATTCGGCTCAATCTGACTAGTTGCTTGCGGCCACAGGGGGAGTGTGGCAGCGAGAGACACCCAAACGAGTTTCTGCGCGGTCATCTGTTGCTTCCTTTCCGAAAATCGGTTCAGCACAGGATTTGTGCGTCTGTGTCGCTCGGGTCTGATTGGAGGCGCACGTCCACAAATCCGTCGAGACCACTCCTTTACTGGCAGCGAGCGGCCTTAGGCTAGTCATCTCTATGAGAACCGCACGTCTTCTGTTAAGCAATTGAAAAATAGACTATTGAGGGGAAAGGTCATCAACAACAGATTGGTTTGAAACGGGCCTCGTCGGTGTTACACTAGCCGTCATCTGTGACACGGCGTTGTGCGGGGAACCCCGCCGTTCGGTTCGGCGTTTTCGAAATCGACCTGAACTGTGGAGAACTGCGTAAGCGCGGGACTAAGATCAAGCTCCAGGAACAACCGTTTCGAATCCTCGTACAGTTACTGGATCAACCGGGCGTATTGGTTACTCGAGAGCAACTTCGCGACACCCTATGGCCGCAGGGTACCTTCGTCGAATTCGAGCACAGCATCAACGCCGCCGTTGCCAAGCTGCGCCAGGCGTTGGGAGACTCACCTGAAAACCCGCGATTTGTGGAAACAGTGGCCAAGCGGGGCTACAGATTCATAGCACCTTTTGAAGTAGTCACAACGATCGATTTTCCTGATCCCACTGCGTCCGGCGGTCCAGTCGCGGAGCCGCCCCGAGTACAGAGATCGAGAAGAAAGTTTGTGGTGGCCTGGGCGTTCGGCGTAGCTACGCTGGCGACCGCCGTTGCGACAATCGCGATGCGCACAGGCCAATCCGGTCGGACGCCAGTCCTCACCGCTCTGCACCGAATTACCTCGGATAAGGGTCTGAGCGTTGACCCGGCGGTGTCCCGGGACGGAACGCTGTTGGCGTACGCTTCGGACCGCAGCGGAAAAGGCAATCTCGATATCTGGGTGCAGCAATTGAATGGCTCGAGCCCAGTTCAGCTGACACACTCTGAGGTGGACGAGCACGAGCCTTCCTTTTCTCCGGACGGCACGCAGCTCGTGTTCCGCTCGGAGCGGGAGGGCGGCGGTATATACCTTATGCCATCCCTCGGCGGCGAAGGCAGGCTGATCGCCCCGCAAGGACAGAATCCGCGCTTTTCTCCGGACGGCAAGTGGATCGCCTATTGGATTGGGCCCATCACCACCACAATCGGTCCGCCGAATACTGGTGTGGTGTACATTGTGCCGGTTTCCGGCGGTACTGCGCAGGCTTTAACAACGGATCTGGCTGAGATAGGGCAACCGGTTTGGTCACCCGACGGGAACCGATTGATGGTTTTTGGAGTCCGTGCTGAGCCGAAGGGAGCTGGTGCAACGATTGATTGGTGGGTCGTCTCGAGAACCGGGGGAAGAGCCAGGCCGACTGGAATTGTTGACGCACTGCAGAAGCAGGGCTTCCAATATTCGGGTCGAGTATGCGAGTGGACCAAAGATACAGTTTTGTTTGCTGGAATGCGAGGCGACCCAGTCAACTTGTGGCGCCTGACAATGAGTAGCCAAACCGGACGGATAACCGGGCCACCACAGCGGATTACCTCTGGTAGCACGTTTGAGATGGAGGGCAATCTCACACCGGATGGGCAGTTGATTTTTGCTGCGCTAGAGAAGAACTACAACATCTGGAGCCTGGCGCTAGCGGCGAACACAGGAACGGCCATCGGCAAGATGAAAAAATTGACGGATCGGTCGACCAGGGAGGTGCATCCTTCGCTCTCAGGAGACGGCCAATATCTGGGCTACGGCTCCACCCGAACGGGAAACAGGAATGTGTGGATCCAAGATCTGCGCACGGGCAAGGAAACTCCAGTCGCGGCTACCAACCAGTGGGAAGAGCACCCTCAGATTTCTCGTGATAACCAATTTGTCGCCTATTCCACGGATCTTCCCGGACGGTCTGCCGGATCTTCGGCGCGAACCTACGTAGTTCCTCGTTCCGGTGGTGTGCCTGAAAAAGTCTGTGAAGGACCGGAGTGTGGATTCGTATGGGATTGGTCCTTGGACAACGAAAGCTTGTTAGTAGAAAACTTGCGTGGCCCGCGCGCAACGATCGACACCCTAGCCTTGCGTACGGGCCGCAGAACGGATTTTCTCAGCAGTGCCGAGTACGATCTCTACCAAGCCAAAATCTCACCGGACGGCCGCTGGGTCACGTTTGCAGCCGGTCGCGGCGCGGAATCCAGGCTATTCATTGCACCCGTCCACGAGCGAATGCCGCCGCCAGAAACCGAATGGATAGCCATCGCGGATCGGCAAGGTTGGAGCAACAAACCACGCTGGTCACCGGATGGAAATCTTATTTATTTCGTATCGCGCCGAGACGGATATTATTGTCTGTGGGGGCAATACGTCGGCAGAACCCGGCGGCCACACGAAACGCCATTCAACGTCGCCCACTTTCATCAAAGTCATTTGTCTATGATGTATGTCGCCGAGGGGCCGCTGGAAATTTCCGTGGCTAGGGACAAGATTGTGTTCAACCTTAGCGAGCTGACAGGAAACATCTGGGCCGGGACGATCCGGTAAACCACCGCTACCGGTCTGGCTGTAAATCGGTAACGGTGGATACTCGGGTGGATTTGTAGTCCCCGGCGACAGAAATCCTTCTATCTGTTATTCGCACTACTTCCTACAGCTCCTAATCCGGCGCGGGTCCCGCCAGCCGGTACAGCAGATCGCGCACGCGCAGAAACCACTCCGTTCCCAGCTCCCCAAGAGAGATTGGCCCTCGGCACCACGCCGCGCGCTCGCTCAGTCCCAGGCGTTTCAGAATCTCGCTTCGCAGATCGCCGCGCTTCTCGCCTTCCTCGGATCGGGCCAGCGCCAGATCCTGCACCGCGTTCCGGTGTATGAGCCGGCGCACGCTGAGCTTCTCTTCGCGCTGCGTCTCGCGCCCGCCACACATAAAATCCCGGAAAGGACCGGCTACGGACGCATCGGCGCGCGCGATTGCTGGCGGTAGTGCCGTGGAATCCGCCTCCACCGAAGGCACGATCGCAGGAGTGACGCGCACTTCCATGGGGTACATCAACCAGCCTTTTCCAATTTTGAGCAGCACCTCAACCCGCACGCGCCGGACGGGCGTGTCTTTGGGCACCCAGATGTCCAGCCAGTAGCACACCGTGTTCTGCCTCGGAATGGGTAAAGGCAGATAGGGCAGGGTGTCGAAAGCGGGCATCTTCGTAGGCTCAAGCGCGTCGGGAATCCAGGCGGCACTGGTCTTGACGTACAGCTCTTGATAGAGCGAGATCTCAAACAGATTTGGCGGATTGGTCTGAACGAAAACAAAGAACGGCTCGCGCTCCGGCACACTCACCGCGACATGAAACGACGCAAACGCGTTGCGCGCCACGGCCGGAGAGAGAATCTCGCGCGGATTCACCGTCCGGTCAACCGCCACTACGTCACCGAACGGATCCACGCGCTGGAACTCAGAGAGCACGCGCAGGGATTGCGGATGCAAGGGTCCGGCCAGCAGGAGGAAAACAACGGCGCGGCTAACGATCACCGGCACATCCTGCCGGCCGGCCGGACGATCCGGAACCCCGTGCTCATCCTATGGCGCGGGCGAGTTGAACCGCGTGATCGCTTGAAACACCCAAAGCCCCACCAGTCCCACCCCTAGCCCCGCGGAAGCGAATCCAAACCCTTTGGCGAATGGCCGGATCTGGTTGAGCTTCTGCTGGATGGCCCGCTGCTCGCTCTCCATTGCCGTCTGCGTTGGGTCCAGGAACAACTGATCGTCTTCGCGCATCGTGATCAGCGAACGGTAAACCATCAGGATGACGAATACCGACGTGATCCCTGCCCAGACGAACAGGCCCCACATTAACGGAGAAATACCGGACATGGGTTCTTCCCCCCTTCGTGTTTATAGGTAGATAAAAATGGAGCCGGAGTCAAGGGGTCGGTTAGGCCACGCGTGCTTGGGACTTTAGGAACGGCTTCAGCGGATTGGCCGAGACGAAGTGGGTTCAACAGGGATCACTTTGGCGTCCACGGAAACAGCCACCACGTCAGCTACTTGAATTTCTGATCTTGTAGTTCTCGCTCGACCGTGGGCCTGGTACTTGAGCGGCGCGGGGCGCCCTCCTCCGGCCAAGGTCTGATCGACTCTGATCTTGAGTACCGCAATAGTCCCGTTGGGAAGCGTTTTGTGGTTCAATCCGTAAACCAAGCACTTGGCTCCGTTGCAAACGAGAATCTTCCCTGCTGTCTTGACGGCCTTGCCCGCCTCAACCCCTACAATATCCAGACCCGGCGGGAGCTTAAATGTCCACTGGAGACCGGCTGGCGCTGAGCTGGGGGGCGCATTCAGTAATAGTTTTAGTTCCATCCTGTTATCGGCGTGCGTTTTCACGGACGACAGAGTCAGCGCAACTGTTTGGTTTGCACTAAGGCGTGCTGCAAAGAGCAAGACGCAGCTCGCTGCTGTTCGGAGTGTGGATAATTTCACAAGCCCTCCAGTCCTTGCGGCGAAACACCAGGCCAACAGAGCAATTCACCTACCACTCAAACGAGCGGCCAAAGGAAGGAAACGCCAGCCCTGCCCCGGGAGGAGCAATTTTCGCTAATACAGGGGCCATTCGTTCTTCCCTTGGCCGAGGGCTAGAAGAATAACAAAAGAGTTCGCGGTAATCTGTTCAAAATTGCTCACAATTGCTGTGAGCCACCCAGTCCAGGACAGGCTGTTTCCAAAGCATCGCGGGCAATGGTAATTCGAGGGCCAACCGTGCCGAACGCGGCTGCGCTCTCAATGTGGATGCCATTACCGGGGTCGATCAGGCCAACGGGTATAGAACCAGTTGCGGCATCGGAAAGTCCTTCCGATTGTCCGTCATCAGCACGAGACCGTGAGCCAGCGCGGTGGCGGCAATCAGGACATCCGGCACCGAAAGCGTTTGCCCCCTCCTCGCCCATTCGTTTTTAAGCAAGCCGGCGTAACGGGCTAATTCCCAATCGACCTCGTACAGGTCCAACCCCTCCAGGAAAGACTGCGTTGCCGCACTCTCGTGGGGCCGCATGCCAGCATAGATCTCAGTCACTGTGATGGCGGAGCAAGCCAGCGTATTACCCCCTTCAACCAGGGTTCGCAACAACTCCCAACGGTCGCGCTTCCGGTTGATGGCATCGATCAGTACGGAAGTGTCGGTTAAGTAGACCGCCATCAATCGCGTTTGCGCCGCTGCTCGCTGCTCTCAAAATGAGATTCGGATTCCCGGCGCATTTGCCGCACCCATTCCGACGCCCCCGCCCGCAACTCCGGATGATCCTCGTCTCTCCATATTGGCTCGTCGCGTGCGAAAAGTTTGAGCAGACGCCTGCGCTTGATCTCACGCCGGGCTAAATCAACTAGGAACGCGCTGCGGCCACGCGAGCCCGCGATCTCGTCGATTTCCTTCACAATATCCATCGGCAGGATGATATGTGCCCTCTTGGTTGACATACAAGGCCCACTAGTAGTGTGCCACAATATGTGCTTTGCTTGCAAGTTTTTGGTTCAATGATAGTTGCGAACTTAGACCAGCAGCTTTTTCGTTACTTCACCCGCAACGTCGGTCAGCCGGAAATGGCGGCCCTGGAATTTGTAGGTCAGCCGCTTGTGGTCGACGCCCAGGCAATGCAGGATGGTCGCCTGCAGATCGTGGATGTGCACCGGGTCGGAGACCACGTTGTAGCAGTAGTCGTCGGTCTCGCCGATCACTATGCCCGCGCTTGATGCCGCCGCCCGCCATCCACATGGTGAAGCAGCGCGGATGATGGTCGCGCCCGTAGTTGGTGTCCGTCAGCTTGCCCTGGCAATAGACCGTGCGCCCGAATTCGCCGCCCCAGATCACCAGCGTGTCGTCGAGCAGCCCGCGCTGCTTCAGGTCCTGAACCAGCGCCGCCGAAGGCTGGTCGACGCTCTTGCATTGCAGCGCAAGATCGCGCGGCAGATCGTTGTGCTGGTCCCAGCCGCGCTTGTAAAGCTGGACGAAGCGCACGTTGCGCTCGGCCAGCCGCCGCGCCAGCAGGCAATGCCACGCGTAAGTGCCGGGCTTGCGCGAATCCGGACCGTACATTTCGAAGACGTGCTCGCGGCTCTTTCGAAAGATCCATCAGCTCCGGCACCGAAGTCTGCATGCGGTACGCCATCTCGTACTGCTGCGATGCGCGTCTCGATCTCCGGATCGCCGTAAGCCTGCTCGTGCATGCCATTCAGCTTGGCGAGCGCGTCCAGCATGCGCCGGCGCGTGCCTTTGTCGATTCCCGGCGGATCGGAAAGATACAGCACCGGATCGCCGCCCGCGCGGAACTTCACGCCCTGATACTTCGACGGCAGAAATCCGCTGCCCCACAGCCGCGAGAACAGCGGCTGGTCGATGTTCAGCCCGCTGGCCTGCGAAATCATCACGACGAACGCCGGCAGATTCTGATTCTCGCTGCCCAGGCCGTAGCTGACCCACGCGCCCATGCTGGGCCGGCCGGGCTGCTGGCTGCCGCTCTGGATGAACGTGATCGCCGGATCGTGGTTGATGGCGTCGGTGTTCACCGTCTTGATGATGGCGATGTCGTCGACGACCTTGGCGGTGTGCGGCAGCAGCTCGCTCAGCCACGCGCCCGATTTGCCGTACTGCTGAAACTTGAAGATCGACGGCGCCACCGGCAACGAGCGTCTGGCCCGAGGTCATGCCGGTGATGCGCTGGCCCATGCGGATGGAGTCCGGCAGCTCCGTGCCCTGCGATACTCCGCCAGCTTCGGCTTGTAGTCGAACAGGTCCATCTGCGACGGCCCGCCCGACTGGTGCAGGAAGATCACGCGCTTGGCCTTGGGCGGGAAATTCGGCAGGCCGGCTAGTCCGCCGTTCTTCGCGTTGGCGTCCATCGCTCCAGCAAACAGGCTCGGATTGAGCAGCGAGGCCAGCGCCGCGGTGCCGATGCCCGTGCTGTCCCAGGCCGAAGAAATGGCGCCGCGTCATGGCCAGCCGGAATTGCTTCGTCGAGATCCATGGCCTCATTCCTTCGTGATCGTCTCGTCCAGATTCAGATGGTGCTGGCCACCGTGGTCCAGGCGGCCAGCTCGCTGGATCCAGCTTGGGATCGACCTTGGATTCGCCCACGCCGATCAGCTTCGCGCGCGGCGTCTTTGTTGCGCCGGTACTCGCGCCAGTTCGGCGCGCTCCAGCTCGCGCAGCACCGCACTTCCTTGGCGTCGGGTTCGCGCGCGGTGGCCAGCCGGAAAGCGTAACCGGATGCGTCGGGCTGGATCCGCGCCGCCTTCGCAATCATCATTCGCTCGGCCAGCACGCGCGCCGCCTCCACGTAAGTCGGATCGTTCAGCAGCACCAGCGCCTGCAGCGGCGTGTTGGTCACCGTGCGCCGCGCCGTGCACTTCTCGCGGTCGGGCGCGTCGAAGGTGATCAGCGCCGGCGGCGGGCTGGTGCGCTTCCAGAACGTGTACATGCTGCGCCGGTAGAGATCCTGGCCGTGGCTCGGCTGTATAGGTCTGCGCCGAGTAAACGTCGCCGAACGCCATTTCTTCCCACAGCCCCTTCGGCTGGTAAGGGAACACGCTCGGGCCGCCGAGCTTTTCGATCGAGCAGTCCGCTCACGGCCAGCGCGTTGTCGCGCACCATCTCCGCCGGCAGGCGGAAACGCGGGCCGCGCGCCAGCAGCCGGTTCTCGGGATCGCGCTCGCGCAACTCCGGCGTCACGCGCGACGACTGCCGGTAGGTCGCCGAAGTCACGATCAGCCGCTGCATGGCCTTGACGTCCCAGCCGGTGCGGATGAACTCGGTGGCCAGCCAGTCGAGCAGTTCCGGATGGCTGGGCGGCTCGCCCTGCGAGCCGAAATCCTCGGCGGTCTTCACGATGCCCGTGCCGAAATGCATCTGCCAGTAGCGATTCACCGCCACGCGCGCGGTCAGCGGATTCGCCGGGATCCACCAGCCACTTCGCCAGGCCCAGCCGGTTCAGCGGGCAGTCCTTCGGCAGCGGCGGCAGCACCGCCGGAACGCCTGGCGTCACCACTTCGCCTCGATTGCGGTAATCGCCCGCGGCCCAGAATGGCGGTTTCGCGCGGCTCATCCATCTCCTGCATCACCATGGCGTTCGGGCACGGTCCAATCCAGATCTTCTTTTTCGCGTCGCAGATCCTTCAGCTCGGCGTAAATCTTGCGAACGTTCGGCGGCGCGGCGACAGTCAGGAAGTAATCGCGCAGTTCCTCTTTCTGTGATCTCGATCGTTTCTTCGGCAGGATCGCCACCGTGGCCCGCGCTGGCTGGTCGATCGCCAGTTCTTGCGATATCCGCTGGGCGAAATCACGCGACTATAAATTCGCAAATCATCTAGCGAGCCGCGATACGGAGGCCCCAGCTTTTCGTCGCCGATCGAGAGCGAAGCAGCGTTAGCGATGGTCCCGCTTAGCGCGTCCGTGATCACTTCGAGATCCTCGCGCCTTGCCGTCCATGTACATCTTCACCCCGGCGGCCTTGCCCGACCCGTCGTAAGTAACGGTGACGGCGTGCAAGTCGGTGAGAATGCGCTCGCGGGTGCGCACTCGAATCGCGTCGTCCGGCCAGTGGTGGATGAGCCGGAATTCCAGCCGCGAGCCGCGCCGCAAACGGGGCAAAACCTCGGATTCCTCGTTGAACAACTCCCAGCCGCGATGCTCACCGTCAAGTTTCTGGAGCACCGCCATCTCCGTGCGCTCGCCCGGATCCATCCAGAACGCAATGGAGACCGGCTCGCTGCGCTCGAAGCCGCCGGTGTTCGCCGAAATCAACGTGGGTTTCGCCGTCGAAATCCGCCGCTCGGCCGACCCGCGAAGCGTCGAAGTTCAAATCGCCTTTGACAATGCGCCCGTGCCGGTAGTGTCCGGAGCTGTCCACCAGGTTGCCGTCCAGCTCGTAATGCGCCATCAGCCCATCTCGCGGCGCTTCTGGTAGTGACGCGAGCGCAGTCTTCTCCCAAGCAGCCTGCATCGCGTCCAGCTCGGCATTCTTCGGCAGAGCGGCTTCGTGCTCGCAGATAGCCTGCTCTACCTTCGCGATTACTTCACGTCCCTGCTCCGGCGACGGCACCTGCAGCACCGGTTCGGCATTGCCCTTCCGCCCATCCAGTCCTTTCTCCGAAATGCGTGTTGAAGAAGGCGTAGAAACGGTAGAAATCCTTCTGCTTGATGGGATCGTATTTGTGGTCGTGGCAGCGGGCGCAGCCCATGGTCATGCCCATCCACACCACCGATGTGGTCTCCACGCGGTCCACCACGTACTCGTTCTGATACTCCTCCGGAATCGCGCCACCTTCGAAATTGATCATGTGGTTGCGGTTGAATCCGGTGGCGATGCGTTGCGCGAGAGTGGGATGCGGCAGCAGGTCGCCGGCAAGCTGCTCGATCGTGAACTCGTCGAACGGCATGTTGCGGTTGAAGGCGTCGATCACCCAGTCGCGCCAGTGCCACATCTCGCGATGGCTGTCGATGTGATAGCCGTGAGTGTCGGCATAGCGCGCCAGGTCCAGCCACTGCATGGCCATGCGCTCGCCGTAGCGCGGCGAATTCAGCAGCCGGTCCACCACTTTTTCGTAGGCGTCGGGCGATTTGTCGTGCAGGAACGCATCCATTTCGGCCGGTGTTGGCGGCAGGCCGGTCAAGTCGAAGGTCACGCGCCGGAGCAGAGTCGCCTTATCGGCTTCCGGAGACGGCTTGAGGCCTTCGCTCTCGAGGCGGGCGAGAATGAAATTGTCGATCGGATTGCTGCGGCCACGCCTTCGCTTTGACCTCTGGCGGGTCGGGCCGCTTCGGCGGAACATAAGCCCAGTGCGTCTCCCACTTCGCGCCCTCGTCGATCCAGCGGCGGATCAGTTCGACCTGCTTGTCGTTCAGCGTGCGGTCGGCATACGGCGGAGGCATGCGCTTGGCTTTTTCGGGCGCGCTGATGCGCTGATAGAGCTTGCTGTCCGCCGCCTTGCCGGGCGTCAGGACCTGGTAGCCGCCGCGATCGGCAAAGATCCCGTCTTTGGTATCAAGACGCAGCTTGGCCATGCGCTGTTTTTCGTCCGGACCATGGCAGGCGAAACAGTTGTCAGAGAGGATGGGGCGGATTTCGCGGTCGAAGTCGACAGGCTTGGCGGCAGGTTCCGCGGGTGCGGCCGTCGCGGTGCGCAGCACCAATAAAGCCGCAAACCAGAGACAGCTTTTCTTCACTCATTGCCATTGTAACGCGGTTCCTTTGGCCTTACGGGAAAGAGCGGAGGACGGAGGCCCGGAAATTCTGGGCAGCGGGAGTGAGAGCGGATCCCGAGAGATTGCAAAGTCTTACGGCGACTGTATTGTTCGCGCTGACGAACATGCTTCCGGCCAGCCCGGCTTCGATGCTCGATGGCCAGCCTGGTGCAATGGAATCACCTGGATTCGCTCCTGTAAGGGCAAAGGTGAGCTGTGCGCACGACGCCTGTGCGATGGCTCCAAACGAAAGAGAGCTCGTGGCAGTCAGATATGTGGGAACCACGGTCTTATCAACGGAGAGCGACGTACCAGCGATATTGATGCCAGTGCCCGCGGTATAGGAAGTACCTGCGCCTGTAGCGTTAACGGCGCACGACCCCGACTGCGAGGAGGCGAAAGTCACTGTCAGGTTGTTGGCGTCGGTCAGGCTCGCGGATTTCGGCAGAATCCACAGTGGCGGCGCGCTGTTATCGAAGCACGTGAATACAAGTCCGAAGGTGTTCAAATTGTGCGTCAGCGTGACTGAAGTCACGCTGGTGAACGCCTGGCGAAAGTTCGCCGCGCCGGTGCCCGTCCCTTGCACCTGCGTCCAGGTATTGGAAGCAGCGCAAACATACAAGTTCGCTCCCGGATTGGCGCTTGAATTGAAGAACACCTCGCCTACGCCGCACGTGGCCGGCGGCGCGGTGCCTGTTTTTGCGGGCTTGGTGGTGGCGGCCCCGCTCGCATCCCAGTTGCCTAATAAGGTGCGGCTTCCGTTTATAATCAACTGCGCGGCGCATGGAATGGCGAGAATCCAGAACGTGGTAACTGCCTTGGCAAGCTTCATTGAAGAATACATCTCCCGGTTTGGGCCGTAAAGAATGTGATGGTGACGTTATTGGATACGTCCACCTGAACTCGATCGGGTTCGATTCGCGTTTTTGGGTTGCCCCCGTCGTAGCAGGTCACGGCCAGGTCGCCAGTGCCCAGGTTGTGGGTGGCGGCCGTAATGGCGAGGGATGTCTGCGACGTGAATGCCGTTGCAAACCGGCCGACGGCTTGTCCGCCGAATCCATTCACCACGCAGCGTCCGGTTTGAGGCGTGAAGAAGGTGACAGTTACGTGGTTTAGGTCTGTTACGGTATACGTCGCGTATTCCACTTGCACGTTAGTCGCGTCATAGCACTCCACCACCACATTCGATGTTCCAAGGTTGTGCCCGATCGAGACCGAGGTTTGTGCGGTGAAAGACTGGGTGTAGTTTGGCGCCGATGCCCCGGCGGGCGTCCAGATGTTCGAAGCCGTGCAGTAGTAGAGGTTGTAGCCTGCCGTGGCGTTGGTCAGGTAGAACATTTCGCTGGCAGAACAAACAGCTGGCAGCGAAGTTCCTGTTCTTACAGGTTTTGTCAACGACGCAGCAGAGAAATCCACGGACTTGCTTTGCGTCCTCAGGTCGACTTTAGTTTGGGCAATCAGGCCGGCTGCAGCAGCCGCCATCATCCAGCCGGCAAGAAGTCTATGCATTCTCATACTGGCGCTTGGCACAGGCACTGTTACTTCGATTGTAAGGACCCCTCTGCAAATCGAAGGGTACGACGCACGACTAAAGTGATTGAGGGCAAACAGGGTATAAAATTCGAATCTGATGTGACCGGTGAAGCCATTTATGCGAAAAACTCTGATGTTTACGTTGTTCGTAGCGCTGGTTCAGGCCCAGCCCGCGCCCGCTCCAAAGATGGAACTCCTCTGGCCCAATGGCGCTCCGGGCGCTCTGGGCAACGACGAATCCGACCGGCCGAGTCTGACGATCCAGTTACCACAATCGAATGGCGTCCACAGCGGTGTGGTAGTTTGCCCCGGCGGAGCCTACGGGATGCTGGCTGTGGATCACGAGGGCCGGCAGATTGCGGAGTGGCTGAACGCGCGCGGCGTGGCGGCCTTTGTCCTGCGATATCGGCTAGGGCCGCGATACCACCATCCCATCGAACTCGGTGATGCACAACGGGCGCTGCGTTTTGTTCGATTCCACGCGGCCGATTACGGAATAGCGAGCGATAGAATCGGGATCTGGGGTTTCTCGGCTGGCGGCCACCTGGCGTCGACCGCGGGCACTCACTTTGATGCAGGAAATGCAGATGCGGCTGATCCCATTGACCGCGTGGGTTCGCGGCCCGACTTCATGATTCTGGCCTATCCGGTAATTTCCTTTACGACGCCGTACACGCACCGCGGCTCGCTACGCAATTTGCTGGGGGACAATCCCGATCCTAAACTCGTAGCAAGTCTCTCGAACGAAACGCAGGTGACGCCCGAGACGCCGCCGGCGTTCCTGTTCCATACCACCACGGATTCGGGAGTGCCGGCGGAAAACAGCGTGCTGTTTTATCTGGCATTGCGCAAAGCGGGGGTGCCTGCCGAGATGCACATCTATGAGCGCGGCCAGCATGGCGTTGGGCTGGCGCTGTTCGATCCGATTCTATCTTCCTGGCCGAAGCAGCTCGAGGAATGGATGAGGCTGCACGGATGGATGAATTGAAAGGCCGCATATACTGGTTGCATGGCCCTGATCCCATTAGTTGAACCCGCTCAAAACGAGTACCTGGCGGAACTCGAGAGCAAAGGCAGGCGTGAGAATCGCTTCTTCCGCATGCTGGCGCACAAGCCGGAGGCGCTGAAAACCTTCGTGCCGCTCTATGCGGCTGTGATGGGGCCCGGCTCGGCGGACCGGCGCACCAAAGAACTGGCTTATCTGACGTCGTCGATAGCCAATGAGTGCGGCTATTGCACCGCTGCGCACAAGGCAACTGCCCGGAAGGCGGGTATCACGGAAGACGAAATCCGGGCGATCGAGACCGAGCAGTATCAGGATTTTACTCCGGCCGATCGCGCCGTTATCCAATACGCGCGCGAACTGACCACGACGGCGGATGCAAACGAAACCAGCCAGCCGCTGTTCCGGAGCTTCAACGACGAGCAAGTTGTGGAGATCACGCTGGTCGTGGCAATGGCCAATTTCACCAATCGCCTGAACAACGGGCTAGACCTCGAACCGGAAGAGTAAGGCCAGTGTCCATCCTGATCGGCATCCATCCGGTGGCGGAAGCGCTGCGGGCGCGCCGGGCCCTGGACCGTGTGCTGGTGGCGAAGGGTCTGGCGGGCGCGCGCATTCAGGAAATCATCGATCTGGCGCGCAAGAATTCCACACCACTGCGTTTCGAAGAGCGCCCGGCGCTCGATCGCCTGGCGGGCAGCGCAGCGCACCAGGGAGTGGTGGCTTTGGGAGCAGCGAAACAGTACGCGGATTTGGATGACGTCTCAGGCGAGGCGCGCATGCTGGTTGTACTGGATGGCGTGGAAGATCCGCACAATCTGGGAGCGGTGATTCGCACGGCGCACGCAGCGGGCGCAGATGCAGTGATCGTGCCGGAGCGGCGTGCGGCAGGATTGACCGAGACGGTGGCCAAAGCGGCCGCGGGGGCGCTGGAGCATCTGCCGGTGGTGCGCATCACCAACATCAACCGGCTTTTGGAAGATCTCAAGAAGCGCGGGTTCTGGGTCTATGGCGTGGACGAGCGCGGCGATCAGGATTACGCCCAAGTGGATTATGCGGAGCGTGCGGTGCTGGCGTTCGGAGCGGAAGGCAAGGGACTGCACCAGATGGTGAAGCAACACTGCGATGTGCTGGTGCGGATTCCGATGGCTGGACAGATTTCGTCATTGAATGTCTCGGTGGCAGCGGGGGTGGTGCTGTTTGAGTGGAGAAGGCGGCGGAAGAGATAGGCCGCGAATGGACGCGCTGATCAGGCTCGCGGATCGGCTTTAGCCGAGAATCCACATCAACGAGACGGCGACTTCCCGCTCATATGGATCACCTCCGGTTTGCAGACCAATCCCTGGTCAAGGAAGAGCCCGGATCAGGATCAAATATTCGGGAGCAAATCGAAGTACTCGTCGTCTTCGTTTTTTCCGCCCTCACCTTGCCCAACCTGTTTCTCGGATTCGATGAATTCGATGCGTTCGATCCACTTGACCATCTTGTAGCCAAGCTGGTTTTCAACGCGCAGCCGGAGCGGAGCACCATAGACTTCGGTCAGGGGTTGCCCATTCATCTCGAACGCAAGAAGGCATTCACTTTTCAGCACATTTTCTAGCACTTGCGTATCGTAATAGACTCCCCCGAAGAGAGAATCGCCAAACGAGAAGAACGCGACAACTTTGGCCATCGGCATGGGACGGACCAGTTTGATCAGCACCGGCATCGGAACGCCGCCCCATTTCGCGATGCCGGTCCAGCCCTGGATGCAGTGATGCATGGTGATGTATTCCGTTTTGCCGAAGCCATGAAGATCCGAAAGCGAAAGCTCTACGGGGTTTTCGACCAGACCACCGATTTTCAGCCTGTAATCCCTGAAACCTTGCTCCGAAAGCCGCTTCCAATCGGCTCGCTCGGGCACTTTGCCGTTCGGCCAGAAATACGGAGAGATCTGCCGCTCTTCATAATGCTGACGCGGGTTCAGCCGGTTCAAAGTGACCAGTTGCATCGGGTAGGTTACAAAATTCAAAGCGTGTTGGAGTACCCGAGCGTGATGCCAGGAAAAGTAGTGTGCCAGAACCCACGTCAACACGACCACTCCGATGCCGATAAAGCCCCAGAGAGCGCCCGATTTGCTGTAATCATCGGTCCCCATCACGATATGGTTCATATTCCGAATGAAACCGGTCATGACCACGAGCGTGACGTGTACAACCAGGAATGAAAGAAAACCGAGCATCGTCAGGAAGTGAATAGAACGCGCTGACTGTCTTCCGCCGAATATTCGTGCATACGCTGGGAACCGGTTCACCACTGCTGGTGACATGGCAATTCCGGACAGGACGGCCACCGGTCCGAAGACAAAGACAACCGAAAAGTATGCGATCTGCTGGAGCGCGTTATAGCCATAAAATCCGTTGGGTTCAGGAGGCAAGTGAAACGTGGCGTAGTGAACGAAGGTATCCCAGGCCTGGACGACAACCCGCCAAGATGTGGGCACGATTCGTTTCCATTGCTGGCTAGTGAACAACAGGATGGCGAACACGACGCCCGTAAAGAAAAAGCCGTGAACATTGATGAAATGCCACACTCGCGCGATTCCGATCGTATGGCGATAGCCTGGAGTGGCGACCAGCGGCGAGATATAACGGGAGTCGTCTTTTGCCGTCCAGACTCGGTCGCGTGGAACGACGGTCGGCGTAAACTTGATCCATTCGCTGCCCGGAGTGCAGTCGTTATTGAAGTACAGGCGAGGATGATCAACCAAAATCGACAGGCCGCTACGGATCAGCATCGTGACGAATAGAAAGTTGAAGAAATGGCAATAGCGCACCCATAAGGGAAAGCCGTTCGGACCGGCGAAATTGTTCGGATTTACCTGTGCGAGGGGTGCGATATCAGGGAGTCCCCAAATGCTTGTCTCGATCCATGCAGCGGCAACCGGCAAAACGAGCAGTCCGAGGGTGATCAGCAGAACGGAAGGCCGGATCCAGATTCGGAAGCGCCGATCACGCGGACAATGAACCATCGCATGGGTCGCGTCAAAGGCGATCATATGCGTGCTCGCAAGACCTGACCGAGTTAAGCCCGAGCCTCATATATGGAACCAACCCGAGTCAGAGAGTCTAGTCCTTCTTCTATACCAGCACAGTCAACGCCGTTTTGATCGTCGCTGACATCGCACCCGCAGCCCCGTGTTGCTGAATGATTGTACCAACTTGCCGGGAAACGCCCAAACCGTGGAAGTAACTGCTCACGGGACTGCATCAGTTGGTGAAGCAACACTGCGATGTGCTGGTCCGGATTCCGATCGCGGGACAGATTTCGTCATTAAACGTTTCGGTGGTAGCGGGGGTGGTGCTGTTTGAGTGGAGAAGGCGGTTAAAGAGATAGTCCGCGAATACACGCACTGATCAGGCTCGCGGATCGGCTTTAGCCGAGAATCCACATCAACGAGATAGCGACTTCTCGCTCATGTGGATTACTTCGAGCTAGCCGACTATCCGGGACTTGGGAAACCCTTTCCGTTACCCCTTTGTCTCCGTAGCCGTAGGGACCCGGATATCAATCAGGGCACAGTTAAAGCGTGAGCTTTCGGCAAGCCTGCGCAAGAAGGGCTGATCTGTTGCCGGAAATAAGTGGCCTGGATTCGGCGAGCCTGAGGGGGTGACCACTCGGCGCCGGCTACGCGACCGTTAGCATCACGGGCGACTAACCATAAGCGCGTGGAGCGCCAGGAGGAAACGACTAGTCCACTCCAGGGTCGGATGTAGACAGCCAAGGGTAAGGTCGTGGAGATCCGGAAAAGGTAAATGGCCGCGTAAGAATGCCTGCCGCCACGTCGGCCGCAGCATTATCCTTCAAGATGCTTGCGGCGATCGGCTCTATTCCAGCCGGAGGGCGTCCGTGGGGCTCACCTTCGAGGCCCGCCAGGCGGGGATGAATGCTGCCGCGAGCGCGCCGGCGGCGAGGACCAGTGCGGCGGCGGCGACGGTCGCGGGATCGGTGGCGGTGACGCCGAACAACTGGGATTGGACGAGCTTGCCGAGGGCGACGACGCAAGGGAGCGCGATGGCCATGCCGACAGCGATCATGGTAATGGCGTCGCGCAGGACAAGACGGATGGCGGAAGCGCACGTGGCACCAAGCGCGAGGCGGATGCCGATTTCGCGGGTGCGGCGGGTGACCACGAAGGACATCACTCCGTAGAGACCGATCAACGAGAGCAGCAGGGCCAGCGCGCCGAAACTGCCGGAGAGGGCGGCCAGGAGGCGCTCGGTGGTGAGCGAGCGATTGACCTGGTCATCCAGGGTGCGGAACCAGAGGATGGGCAGGCGCGGGTCGTACTGGCGGACCAGGCGGCGGATAGAAGGGATGGCCTGCTCAGGAGCGCCGCGGACCTTGATATAGAAGGTAGCGCCGGTGTCGTCGTGTTCGAAGAGCGGGAAGAAGACCTGCTCGGAGTTATCCCGCACACTGCGATAGCTCATATCGGCGACGACGCCGACGATGACGCTATTGGGCTTGACGTCCGAGCTACCGCCCCGGGCGATGAGGACGCCGAGGGGATCGCGCCCGGCCAGATAGCGCTTCACGAAGGCCTCATTGACAATGGCACAACGGGGACCGATCTCGCCTAAGGGAAGGGTGTCGCTCTTGTCGAAATCGCGGCCGGCGAGGAGGCGAACGCCGAGGGTGGAGAAGAAACCGGGGCTGACGGCGTTGAAATTGATGATGCCATCGCTGACGGTGCGGTGATCGGTCTGCATAGTCACTTTGTTGCTCCAGGCGCCGCCGTTGAGGAAGGCAAATCGGGCAGCGGCGGAGGAACCGGTGGCGGGCAAGGCGCGGGCCTGCTCGTCGAGGCGGCGGACCAGGCGCGAGGCGTCGGCATCGGAATAGCCATTCTGCGTCGGAGCGATAGCGAAGGAGAGGAGGCCTGATGTATCGAAGCCGGGCCCTTTGGCAAGCAGACTGGTGAGCGTGCGTAGGAAGAGGGCGGCGCCGATGAGGAGAATGAGGGAGAAGGCCACCTGGAGGGTGACGATCGTCTTGCGGAGGCGGACGCCGCCGAAGCCAGTGCCGCCGCGCTCGCGGAGCAAGCTGACCAGGCCGTCGCCACCAGCCCGGAGGGCGGGAGCCAGGCCGCTGAAGAGGCCGGCGGCTAGGCTAGCGAAGAAGGCGAAAGTAAGCAGGCGAAGGCTGAGGGTGTCGCGCAGGGCGTTGGCGGCGAGCTCGTGCGGCAGGAACGCGATGAGCCCTCGGATCGCCATCGGAGCCACGGCCGCGCCAAGAACACCGCCTGTCACCGCAAGGAGCAGGCTATCGGCGAGGAGTTGGCGCCCAATGCGGCCTCGGGAAGCGCCGAGAGCGAGGCGAGTGCCGATCTCACGGCCCCGTGCAGAACCGCGGGCGAGAAAGAGTCCGGCAACGTTCAGGCAAGCGAGGCCGAGCAGAACACCGGTGGCGGCGAACAATAGCCAGAGCGGCTGGGAGAGGCTGCGCCGCAGCGAAGAATGGCCCTGGGGCGCGGAGGTGAGTTCGAGAGTGGTTGCCAGGTACTCGCGGCGGTGGTCGGCCGAAATCCTCGGGAAGCCGGGGCGAAGCGTGCTGTCCTCGAGCCACGCCTTGAACCACGGCCGCAAACCGGTCTGCGCCTGCGCGAGTGTAACATCCGAACGAAGGCGGGCGAGGATCTGCAGCCAGCGGGTGTGGCCGTTGAGGAGATCCTCATCACCGGTGTCGAGGTTCGCGTCGGCGTACATGGACGTGGGCATCCAGAAGGCCGGCACGGCGCCGACGTCGACGCCGCGGAAGCCGGCGGCGGCCACGCCGACCACCGTCATGGGGCGATTGCCAATCAGGACCTTGCGGCCGACGATATCGGCAGCGCCGCCGAACTGCGCCCGCCAGAAGTCATACGAGAGCACCACGACCGGACCTGCGCCAGCCGCGGCATCGTCTTCGGGTTCGATGACGCGGCCGAGCGCGGGGCCGACGCCGAGCACGGGGAAGTAGCTGCCGGAGACGATCTCGGCGGCGACGGGCGTGGGATCGCCGCCGGCGGTGAGGTTGACCTGGATTTCGGCGCGGCAGAGGACGCCGTCGAGGAAGCGGGTCTGCTGCTGGAGGTCGCGGCAGATGGGGTAAGGCATCAGGTTAAAGGAGCCTGTGGCGTAGGTGATGAGGTCGTCGCCGTTCCAATCCACCAGGACCAGGCGCTCGGGCTCGCGGACGGGCAGCGCGTGCAGGATCACCTGGTCGACCAGCGAGTAGATGGCGGTGGTAGCGCCGATGCCGAGGACCAGCGAGATCAGCGTCGTGGCGGTGAAACCGGGGCTACGAAAGAACGATCGGGCGGAGAAACGGAGATCGTAGAGGAAATCGCGGAGCCAGCGGGTGAGCCAGACATCGCGGACTTCCTCGCGGAGTTGGGCGAGGCCGAGCTCGACGGCGACACGGCGGCGGGCTTCGGGCTCGGAAATGCCGGCGGAAGCGAGGTCGGCAACGCGGCGATCGAAGTGATATTGGAGCTCGCGGTCGAGGCTGCGCTCGAGCGCCGCGCGGCGGAACCAGTTGAAGAGCCGGATCATCGGCTGCCCTCCTCGAAGATCAGGCTGACTGCACCGGACAGGCGCGCCCAGCTATCCTTCTCGACCGAAAGCTGGCGGCGACCGGCGGGCGTAAGGGAGTAGAACTTGGCCTCCCGACCGGTTTCCGACTGTTTCCACCCGGCGCGTAGCCAGCCCTTCTGCTGCAGGCGGTGGAGGGCTGGATAGAGCGAGCCTTGGTTGACCTGGACCACTGAACGCGAGATCTGCTCCAGGCGTTGCGCTATGCCGTACCCATGGGCGGGTTCGAGCGAGAGGATTTGGAGAATCAGCATGTCGAGCGTGCCTTGCGGGATGGGGAAACGCGGAGACGACTGGATACCTCAACCTTCTACAGTTCAGGATACGCACTAGATAGGTCGAAGGTCAAGGTGTGGGAGCTAAACAGCCGTCGGTGTATCACGTCGGCGGCCGCCGCTCGTTCGGCTCTGTCGAAGTACGCGCAATCCGGAAGCGATCCACGCGGATGTGAAACGCGCGACTCGTTCCCATGCCAGCTTAGCGCGGTTTGCCGACTAAACGTCCGCGTGGGTTTCCGATGCAACGGCATTTGTCAGGACGAATCGGATACCATCATCAGTGGCGCATTGTGCCGCCTGACGGTTAGCGGCTCAAAACCATAAACAAATGCTTCTCATCGGAGAATCAAATGCGGAAGAACAATATCAGGATCACAGCGTTAGCATTCGTTATTCCGATTCTTTTCCTCTGGCCGGCCTATGCACGAGCGCAAGCTGCGAAGGCTCCCTATCCGGTCATGGCTCCTCTCGATCAGTATTTGATTCCGGACGAGAAGGCTGAGATCGCGCTGGCCCGGAGTTCCGCTCCGGCATCGATTTCGGATGCAGCCGAAGTGATGGTGCTGCGACGGGATGGCTACGCAACTGCTGTTAAGGGCTCGAACGGCTTCGTCTGCATCGTCGAGCGATCCTGGGCGAAGCCGACCGATGACCCGGAATTCTGGAACTCTAAGGTCCGCGCCCCGAACTGCTTCAATCCGGCAGCCTCAAGGACGTTTCTGCCCACCCTTCTGAAGAAAACCAAACTTGTGCTGGCAGGAAAATCTAAAGCAGAGATCCTCGCGGCTACTACGTCCGCATTGGAAAACAAGGAACTACCCGCGCTGGCTCCCGGAGCGATGTGCTACATGATGGCGAAGCAGCAGTATCTGAGCGACGACGACATGAACTGGCATCCCCATCTCATGTTTTTCGTTTCGGGTGATGCCGTGAAAAGCTGGGGAGCGAATCTCCCTGGTTCTCCGGTAATAGCGGGGAACGATCCGGAAGAACGGGTGACCATCTTCATGGTTTTGGCCGGCACTTGGTCCGATGGGACGCCGGGCCCACCCACGAAGCACTGACTTCAAATCGAGTCGAGTCTCATGCGGGCGACATGTCTCCTGCGAAGTCGGCTTGCGACCGGTAACGCCCGCATCCTTTCACTTGGCCGGTTATTTTGCCCTAGCCGCGGAAGTAACTGCCCGCCAGTTCTGGCTTATTATCGATTCGGTATTGCGTTGAGCGACGGTTGGAGTTAACACGAATGACGGATTCTAATCAGGGCCGCAAATGAATGCGAATAAACGCGAATTGCCATTGGTAGAATCAGAACTTATGCGAAAAGTTGTGTTGCTGGCCGTGGTGGCCGCGGGCGCGGGGATTTGTGCACGCCAGCCGGTGCGGGCGCGGCATGGCATGGTGGCGGCGCGCGAGGCGCATGCGACCGATATCAGGATTGGCGGTGTTGGAATCGGGCGGCAATGCCATCGATGCGGCAGTGGCGGTAGGGTTTGCGCTGGCGGTAACGCATCCGGCAGCGGGCAACATTGGCGGCGGCGGTTTTCTGCTGGCACGATTTGCAGACGGGCGGACTGTGTTTATCGATTTTCGCGAGCGTGCGCCGGAAAAGGCTTCGCGCGACATGTACATCGGGGCGGACGGCAAAGTGACGAGCGACAGCGTACTGGGATATCGCGCTTCAGGAGTGCCGGGAACCGTGCGCGGGCTGGAGATGGCGCACCAGAAATATGGACGCAAGAAATGGGCGGAACTGGTGGATCCCGCCGTCCGGCTGGCGACGCAGGGGTTTCCGGTTTCTTTTGGTCTGGCGCGGTCGCTGCGATCGCCGGACGCGGTTGCGAGCGGCTAAGGCGGTTTTCCGGAGTCGAAGCGAATTTTCCTGAATGACGAAAAATTCTACGAGGCCGGCGACCGGCTGGTACAGCCTGAATTGGCCGCGTACGCTGGAGCGGATTCGAGATCGCGGCGCGCAAGATTTCTACGAGGGCGAGACGGCGCAGCTGCTGGCCGCCGACATGCAGGCGCATGGCGGCCTGATCACGCTGGACGATCTGCGAAATTACAAAGCCGTGGAGCGCCCGCCGCTCACGGGCAGCTATCGCGGATACTCGATTGTGACGGCGCCACCGCCGAGCTCGGGCGGTGTGGGTATTTTGCAGATGCTGGGCGTGCTGGAAGGCTCGGGGTACGAGAAATCGGGTTTCGGCTCGGCCGCAACGGTGCATTTTATGGCGGAGGCGATGCGCCGCTACTTCGCCGATCGCAGCGAATATATGGGCGATCCGGATTTCTATCATGTGCCGGTTAGCGGGCCTGCTGAACCCGCGGTACATCGCTGGACTGCGGCAATTCGATCGATCCGGAGCACGCCACGGCGAGCGCGACGTTGCATCCGGGCAAGCCCGGAGCGTACGAGAGCGGCGAGACGACGCATTACTCGATCGTGGATTCCGAAGGCAACGCCGTGGCGGTGACGTATACGCTGAATAACGGCTATGGCAGCGCCGTGACCGCGACGAAGCTGGGCTTTCTGCTGAATAACGAGATGGACGATTTCGCGGCCAAGCCGGGCAGCCCAACCTGTTCGGCCTGGTGCAAGGCGAGGCCAACGCCATGCAGCCGCGCAAAACGCCGCTTTCGTCTATGACTCCCACGATCGTGCTGCGCGACGGCAAGCTGTATCTGGTGGTGGGCTCGCCGGGCGGGCCGACCATCATCAACACGGTGCTCGAAGTGCTGGTGAACGTGATCGATTTTGGAATGAACGTCGCCGATGCAGTGGATGCGCCGCGGCTGCATCATCAGTGGATGCCGGATGTGCTGCGACTGGAGCGCGGATTTTCGCCCGATACGGTGGCGCTGCTCAAGGCCACGCGGCCACACAGTCGAATTTGAGAATGGGCAGGGCGAGGTAGCGGCCATCCGTACCCAAGACGGGTGGCTGGAAGGCGCCGCCGATCCGCGCACGGAAGGCACGGCCAAAGGATATTGATTGATGAATCGCGTACTTTCGACGCATTTGTTTGTGGGCCACCGGCTGACGGTTGCGTGGCTGAACCGCGTGATGCAGGCCGGCATTCCAGCAGTGGAAATTTTCTGCGCGCGGCAGCACCTGGATTATCGCAACCGCGCCCAGATAACGGAACTGGGGCACTGGTTTGGGGACGCCGAGCTGAAGCTGCACTCGCTGCATTCGCCGATGTACAGCGACGAGTTCTGGGGCCGTTCGGGTCCGCACTCCATCATCACCATTACCGAGCCGGTGAAGGCTCAACGGCTGCACATGGTGGACGAGATCAAGCGCGCGCTCGAAATTGCGGAGACCATTCCTTTCCGCTATCTGATCCAGCACCTTGGAGTTTCGGGCGAGGAGTTCAGCGAACGCAAGGTGGATGCGGCGTTTTCGGCGCTCGAGGAGCTGAGCGTTTTCGCGCGGCAGCGCGGCGTGGAGATCCTTCTGGAAAACATTCCCAATGAGCTTTCGACGGCCGAACGGTTGCGCGCCTTCATCGAAGCTACGCATCTGGATCTGGGGTTTGTGTTCGACGTTGGGCACGCAAATATCGGAGAAGGCGTGGAGGCCGAGTTCGAGATCATGAAAGATCGCATCCGCTCGACGCACGTTCACGACAACAACGGGAAAGAGGACAAGCATCTGTTTCCGCTGATGGCTGAAGGCGGCACGGTGGACTGGAAGACGACCATGAGCCTGCTTCGGTCGCGGCCGGAGCAGTATCCGCTGCTGCTGGAGCTGAAGGAAGTGGAAGGCATGGAGCATTCGCTCGACCGCGTGAACGAAGTGTTCGACCGCCTGGAGGACACTTCGTGACGACTGAACGGATCACCATCGGGGCCGCCTCGAAGCACGTGGGCGAGACGGTTCGCATCCCCGGGTGGCTGTACAACCTTCGCAAGTCCGGCAAAATCGTGTTTCCGCTCCTGCGCGACGGCACGGGTCTTGATGCAGTGCGTGGCGGTGAAGAGCGCGCTTCCGGAATCGGTGTTCGATACCATCAAGGATCTGACGCAGGAATCGTCAGTCATCTTCACGGGCAAGATCCGGGCGGACCAGCGCGCGCCGGGCGGATATGAGATGGACGTGGAGAATGTGGAGGTATTGCAGCGCATTCCGGAATCCGATCCGTATCCCATCACGCCCAAGGATCACGGCATCGACTTCCTGATGGACCACCGGCACTTGTGGCTGCGCAGCCAGCGCCAGCACGCCATTTTGAGAGTGCGCCACGAAGTCATCCGCGCGGTGCGGGACTACTTCGATTCACACGGCTTCACGCTGGTGGATACGCCCATTTTCACGCCGGCGGCGTGCGAAGGCACCACGACGCTGTTCGAAGTGAATTACTTCGAGGACGAGAAAGCGTATCTGGCGCAGTCCGGCCAGCTCTACAACGAAGCCACGGCGATGGCGTTCGGAAAAGTGTATTGCTTCGGCCCGACATTTCGCGCGGAGAAATCGAAGACGCGGCGGCATCTGACGGAGTTCTGGATGGTGGAGCCGGAGATGGCCTACGCGACACTCGAAGACGTCAAGCGCGTGGGCGAGGAAATGATCGTGTTCGTCGTGGGGCGGGTGCTGGAAAACCGCCGCGCGGAACTTGAAGGTGCTGGAGCGCGATGTGATCGCAAGCTCGAAGCCATCCAGGCGCCATTCCCGCGCATGAGTTACGACGAGGCGGTGAAATTTCTGCAATCGAAGGGAAGCGAGATTCAGTGGGGTGGTGATTTCGGCGGCACTGATGAGACGCTGCTCAGCCAGGAGCATGACCGCCCTCTGATGGTGGACGGTTATCCATCGGCGGTGAAGGCGTTCTACATGCAGCCGGAACCCGCGACGGCCGGAGGTGGCGCTGTGCGTGGATGTTCTGGCGCCGGAAGGTTACGGCGAGATTATCGGCGGCGGACAGCGCATTCACGATTACGATCTGCTGGTGCGGCGCATCGAAGAGCACAAGCTTACCCAAGGAAGCGTTCGACTGGTATCTGGACCTGCGCAAGTTCGGCACGCGTTCCGCACGGCGGCTTCGGCATGGGAATCGAGCGCTGCGTGGCTTGGATCTGCGGGCTGGAACATGTTCGCGAGACCATCGCGTTTCCACGCATGCTGTATCGGTTGCGGCCGTAGTTTTTTCAATGCATCGATCTGCACATCGCCATCATCGGAGCGCCGCTCGACCTGGGCGCGGGCCGGCGCGGCGTGGACATGGGGCCCTCCGCCATGCGCGTGGCCAACATCAATAAGCGCGTGCGCCGCTCGGTTATGAAGTAGAGGACCTGGGCAACGTGCCGGTGGAACAGCCGGAGAGCCTGCCGGAGGGGCCGCGTCACGCGAAATATCTGCCGCAGATCGCGGCCACCTGCCAGCGGCTTGGCCACCATGGTGGAGCAAGTCGCCGAAGAAGGCAAGGCGCCGCTGGTGATGGGGGGCGACCATTCGATCGCCATTGGCACGGTGGCCGGCATGGCGCGGCATTTCCGAAAGAAGAAGAAGCGCATGGGGCTGCTGTGGATCGACGCGCATGCCGACATGAATACGCCGCAAACGTCGCCCTCGGGAAACGTGCACGGCATGCCGCTGGCGTGTTGCATCGGTCTAGGGCCGGAGGAACTCACGAAGCTGTTCGGTTTCGCGCCCAAGGTGCATCCGCGCAACGTGGCGCTAGTGGGCCTGCGCGATGTGGACATTCTGGAGCGGCCGCACGTGCGCGAGAGCGGTGTGCGCGCATTCACCATGCGCGACATTGACGAGCGCGGGCTTGCGGGCCGTCATGGAAGAAGCGATCGGATCGCTGACGAACGGGACCGCCGGCTTTCACTTGTCGCTCGACATGGATTACGTGGATCCGCAAGTACGCGCCGGGCGTGGGAACGCCGGTCCGCGGCGGCGCCACTTACCGCGAAGCGCATTTGGCCATGGAAATGATCTGCGATTCGGGGCAGATGGTTTCGATGGAAGTGGTCGAGGTAAATCCGGTGATCGATGAAGTGAACCGGACGGCGGATCTGGCGGTGGAGCTGGTGATGTCGGCGCTGGGAAAGAAAATTCTGTGAAAACGCGTGTAGCGGTGATTTACGGCGGGCCGCAGCGGCGAGCACGAGATCTCGCTGCGTTCGGCGGAATCCATCATGCAGGCGATGGACCGCTCGAAATACGAGGTATTCGAGTACTTCATCAGCAAGGAAGGAAAGTGGCAGCCGCAGCCGATTCTGCCCGAGCCGGGCGTCCATCCTGAAATCGATGTGGTTTTCCCGGTGCTGCACGGGACCTTCGGGGAAGACGGCACGGTCCAAGGGCCTGTTGGAACTGGCGGATTTGCCCTACGTGGGCGCGGGCGTGCTGGCCTCGTCTCTCTCCATGGACAAGGAGATGATGAAGCGCGTATGCCGCGAGCGCGGGCTGCCGGTTGTGGAGTACGTGACACTGTCGCGCGGTTCGCTGGACACGGCCGAAGTTGTGTCGCGGCTGCCGTTTCCGATGTTCGTGAAGCCGGCAAATCTGGGTTCCTCGGTCGGGATCTCGAAGGCACACGACCGAGCAGAGCTCGAGAAGGCGCTGGCGCTGGCCGCGGAGTACGACCGCAAGATCATCGTGGAGCGCGGAATCGCCGGGCCGCGAATTCGAGTGCTCTGTGCTCGGCAACCAGGAGCCCGAGGCTTCGCTGCCCGTGCGAGATTCTGCCGTCGCGGGAATTTCTACGATTACGAAGACAAATACCTTCTCGATCAGGCGAAGACGCAATTGCCCGCGGATCTGGCGCCGGAGAAAACCGCCGAGCTGCGCCGGCTGGCCGTGGAGTGTTACCGGGCGGTGGAATGCGAAGGCATGGCTCGGGTGGATTTCTTGATGGAGCGGCGCGACGGGCCAGCTCTATATCAACGAGATCAATACCATTCCAGGATTCACCTCGATCAGCATGTATCCCAAGATGTGGGAATACACGGGCCTGGCTTATCCCAAGCTGATCGACCGGCTGATCGAGCTGGCGCTCGAGCGTCACGCCGCGAAGAAGGCGACGAAGTTCACGCGCTAGAATAGAAGATTGCATGGCAACGACGACCCGTACCGTCACTTACGAAGAGTGGCTGAACATGACGGTTGTAGAGGACGCCATTGAAGAAGTGGTCAATGGCGAGGTGCGGATCATGCCGCCAAACAAGTGGAAGCATGCATTGATTGTGGAGAACCTGTCGGAGGCTCTCAAATCTCAGCTGGATCGAAAGGCGGTGCGCGTTGTCGGCTCTGTCTTCGGCCTGATTATCCGGAAGAAGCCGCTAACTTCGCGGGTACCGGATCTGGCTGTGTTTCTGAAACAAAACATTGTGGAGCAGGACGGCTATATTCATTCGGCGCCAGAACTCGTCGTCGAGGTGCTGTCCCCGGCGAACGCTCGCCGAGACATGGCTGACAAGATCAGAGATTACGAGAGCATAGGCGTGCCGGAGTTGTGGATTATTTCTCCCGAGGCCCAGACTATCGAAGTGATCCTGCTGGAGAAGGGTAAACTCGTCACTCACGAGGTCGTCGCCCAAGGCCAGCTTTCGCCGCAGCGTTTTCCGGATGTCGCCGTCGATATATTGTCCATCTGGCCTGACTGATGTTGCGTTTCTTCCTCGCCGCCCTTCTCTCCGCCACTTTTGCCACGGCTGAAGACCTGGATCACCAGGTCAAGCGGCTGGTGGACGCCTACGCGCTGGTGGAGCAGAACGCCGCCGATCCGGTTTCCTCGGAACAGGCGTTCTACCAGGGCATCATTCCTGGGATGCTGCGCCGGCTCGACCCGCACTCGGTGTTCTTCGATCCGGGACAGTTTGAGCAGCTCAAGAAGCTCGAGACGTCCACGCAGAAGGGATTCGGGAGTGTGGTGTCGGTGCTGCCGGGCCGCGTCATCGTTCTGCAAACCTTGCCGGGGACGCCCTCCGCGAAATCGGGCATGAGCCCCGGCGATGAAATTGTCGCCATCAACAATGTGCGGCTCGACCGGCTGGATCTGGAGCAGCTGGTGGGCCTTCTGCAGCAATCCAAGCAGCAACCGGCGCAACTGGTGATCCGAAGGCCAGGAAACATGCGCATGCTGGATTTCACGCTGATACCGGAAGAAATGCAGGAACCGAGCGTAGAGCGCGCGTTCCTGCTGCAGCCCGGCATCGGTTATCTGCGGGTCTCCAGCTTTGAGGAAAAGACGCCCGCGCAGATCAAGGAAGGCATCGAGAAATTAGGGGGCACGAAGTTGAAGGGCCTGGTGATCGATCTTCGCAACAATCCCGGCGGCCTGCTGACGGCGGCGCTTGAGACGGCGTCATTGTTTTTGAAGCCCGGGTCGACCATCCTGACGGTGCGCGGCCGGGCGGTTCCGCAAAAGGAAGAAAAAGTTCCCGAGGACGCACAGCCGTACGATTTTCCAGTGGCCGCGCTGATCAATGCAAAGAGCGCCAGCGCGTCCGAGATCGTGGCCGGAGCGCTCCAGGACCACGATCGCGGGTCCATCGTAGGCGAGCCGAGTTTTGGAAAGGGCCTGGTGCAAAGTGTCTTCCCGCTGGCCGATTCCACCGGAATGGCCTTAACGACGGCGCTTTATTACACTCCGAGCGGCCGCTCCATTCAGAAGCCATTCGATCCTGAGCAGTTCGAACTCGGGGCGACCGCGGCGCACCCCAATGCGAAGTCGGAATTCCGCACGGATAAGGGCCGGCTGGTTCGCGGTGGTGGCGGCATCATGCCGGATGAAGTTGTGTACCCGGCCGATGTATCACGGTTCAAATCTGTAATGGAGGCAAGCGGTTCGTTTACTTCTTTCGCCACCGAGTACGTTCAAAAACATCAGGTGACCGAGAGTTTCGAAGTGCCGCCGGCGCTGCTGGACGATTTCCGCCTGTATCTCGCCCAGCACGGAATCCAGCCGGGCACCGCGGAATGGTCGAGCGAGCTGGGCTTCATCCGCAATCGCCTCAAGACGGAGATTTTCAATCAAACGCTGGGTGTGGCCAAGGGTGATGAAGTGGAAGCTCAGCGCGATCCTCAGATCCAACGCGCCGTGCAGTTGATCTCGGGCCGCTTCAGCGTAGCCAGTTTGCAGCCGTAGCCTCGATGGCATAATGTAACCGGAGGTTCCTATGGCGACCCTGCTGTCTGCCGAACAAGAAACCAATCCGTGGCTGGCGGCGGAAGCCCGCTTCGACGAGGCCGCGGACCGGCTCAATCTGGACGATGGCATGTGCAAGGTGCTGCGGAGCCCGACCAAAGAGATCACGGTCCACATCCCAGTGCAGTTGGATGACGGGCGGCTGGAGGTGTTCACCGGCTATCGCGTGCAGCACTCCATCGCGCGCGGCCCAGGCAAGGGCGGCATCCGTTTCGGTCCGGACGTCACGCTGGACGAAGTGCGCGCCCTGGCCTCCTGGATGACGTGGAAATGCGCGGTGGTAAACATTCCATTTGGCGGCGCGAAGGGCGGAGTGATCTGCGATCCGCATTTGCTCTCGGATGGCGAACTGGAGCGCGTGACGCGGCGGTATACGGCGGAGATCATCGAATTTCTCGGGCCTGAGAAGGACGTCCCGGCGCCGGATGTCAACACCAACGATCGCGTGATGGCGTGGATCATGGACACTTACTCCATGCACGTGCGCCATACGACGACGGCGGTGGTCACCGGGAAGCCGCTCGATCTTGGCGGTTCGCGCGGTACGGACGGAGGCCACGGGACGCGGCTGCATGATCGTGACGCTCAAGGCGCTGAAGAAACTGGGCCTCGAGCCCGCCGCCACGCGCGTGGTGATTCAGGGGTTCGGCAACGTGGGTGGCATGGCCGCGCGGCTGATGGCGCGCGCGGGTTTCAAGATTGTTTGCATCATCGAGTATGATGGCGCCATTTACAATCCCAATGGCCTGGATATTACGGCGCTGATGGAACACCGCAAAGAGACCGGACTCGATCCGTGATTTTGCCGGTGGCGAGAATATGGACCGCCATGAGGCCATGTTCCTGCCGTGCGAAGTCCTGCTGCCTGCGGCCACCGAAAACGTCGTCACATCGGCCAATGCGGACCGGTTGCGCTGCCGCATTTTATGCGAGGGCGCCAATGGGCCTACCACGCCGCTCGCCGATGAAATCCTGCGCGAAAAGAGGATCTTCGTGATCCCGGATATTCTGGCCAACGCGGGTGGCGTGACCGTTTCTTATTTCGAGTGGGTGCAGGACCGCCAGGGTTTCTTCTGGAACGAAGAGCTGGTGAACAAACGCCTGGAAGAAATCATGGTGCAGAGCTTTGATGCAGTGGTCGGCTACGCCGAGAAACACAGCGTGAACAACCGGACCGCGGCATACATGCTGGCGCTCGATCGCGTAGCGTTTTGCATCAAGCTGCGCGGCATTTATGCCTGATGCATTCACCGCAAAGGTGCGGAGGGCGCAGATGGCGTTTGCTCCGCACCGCGGCGTCGCAGCGATGAAAAATGGCCTCTGAGCCCACCACGCCGCTGATGCGGCAGTACAACTCCGTCAAGCAACAGGTCCCGAATGCCCTGCTGATGTTCCGGCTGGGCGATTTCTACGAATTGTTTTACGAGGACGCCGTGGTGGCCGCGCGCGAACTCGAAATCACGCTCACCTCCCGCAATAAAGAAAAGGGCGCGGCCATTCCCATGTGCGGCGTGCCTTACCATTCCGCGGAGGGCTACATTGCGCGGCTCATTCAGAAAGGACATCGCGTCGCCATCTGCGACCAGATGGAAGATGCCGCGGCTGGCGAAGAACCTGGTAAAGCGCGAGATCACGCGCATCGTCACGCCGGGCACGGCGACCGATGCGCACCTGCTTCGCTCCCACGAGAACAACTATCTGGCTGCGGTAGCGCTGAACGGCGAACGGGCGAGCGTGGCGCACGTGGACGTTTCGACCGGCGAATTCCGGGTGACGGAGCTGGAGCCATCTGAAGTCGCGACCGCCATCGAGCAGTTGGGCGCGCGCGAAGTGCTGTTCCCCGGCGATTTGCCGTTACTTGCGCCGGAGGACAAGATCCGGCGGATGCTGCGTACCGAATGCGAAAGCTGGACATTCAGCTACGATTACGCCGACCGCACGCTGCGCGATCACTTCAAGCTGCTCTCGCTCGATGGCTGCGGGCTGGCCGGACGGCACGCGGCCATCTGCGCAGCCGGCGCCATTCTGCATTATTTACAAGAAACGCAGCGCGCCGCGCTCGATCATCTCGACCGGCCATCCTACTACGACCGCGCCGACGGCATGGTGCTGGATGCCGTGAGCGTGCGCAACCTGGAGTTGGTGGAACCGTTGTTTGCGGGCGAAGGAGCGACGCTGCTCTCGGTGATCGATCAGACTATGACGGGCATGGGGGGACGCCTGTTGCGGCGGCGACTGCTGGGTCCCTCGCTCGATCGCGACGAGATCGAAGCGCGACTTGACGCGAGCCGGCGACCTGCTGGGCGACGACCATCGTCCGCGCGCGGCGTTCGCGCGGAATTGGGCGGCAGTGCTGGATATCGAGCGGCTGCTTGCCAAAGTGACGATCGGTTCGGCGGGGCCGCGAGAACTGCTGGCGCTCGGCCGATCGCTTGAAAAAGATTCCGGCGCTCAAGAGGAGCATTGAAGACCGCCGGGCAGCGCGCCTGGCCGCGCATTCACCAGCGGCTCGACGAACTGCCGGAAGTTCGCGATCGCATTCTGACCGCTATTGCCGATGCACCTCCGGTGAACGTTGCCGATGGAGGCGCGATTCGCGCCGGTTACAACGCTGAGCTCGATGAGCTGCGGGACCTGCGGCAGAACGGCCGCCAGTACATTGCGCAGATCGAGTCGCGCGAGCGAACGCGCACCGGCATTCAATCGCTGAAGGTCCGCTTCAATAACGTATTCGGCTATTACATCGAAATCTCGAAAGCCAATCAGCACCTGGCGCCTGCGGATTACGAACGCAAACAAACGCTGGTGAATGCCGAGCGGTTCACCACGCCAGAGCTGAAAGACTACGAGCGCAAAGTGCTGGATGCCGAGGAAAAGATTCTCACGCTCGAAGGAAGAACTATTCAGCGAGGTGCGGTTGTTCGCTGCCGAACATGCGCAGCGGATCCGGGCGACAGCATCGGCGATCGCCGAACTGGACGTGACGGCCGCGCTGGCGGAAGTGGCCGCCGAGAACCGCTACACGCGGCCATCGTTCTCCGAAGACGGCGCGATGCGCATCATGGCGGGACGCCATGCGGTCATCGAGAAGCTTGCGGACCATCCGGGGAGCGATACGGGCCGCTTCATTCCCAACGATCTGTACTTGAATTCTGATACCGATCTCATCGCCATCATCACCGGGCCGAATATGGGCGGCAAATCCACCTATCTGCGGCAAGCCGCGCTGATCGCCATCCTGGCGCAGATGGGATCGTTCGTGCCGGCGGAGTCGGCGAGCCTGCCGATGATCGACCGGATCTTCACGCGCATTGGCGCTTCGGACAACCTGGCGCGCGGCCGTTCTACTTTCATGGTGGAGATGACGGAGACGGCGGTGATTTTGAATACGGCGACACCTCGCAGCTTCATCGTGCTGGACGAGATTGGCCGAGGTACGGCAACGTACGACGGCCTGGCGCTGGCCTGGGCGGTGATCGAGCACATCCATCAACGAACGCGCGCGAAGACTCTATTCGCCACGCACTATCACGAGCTGACGGAGCTGGCGGAGCAACTCGACGGCGTGCGGAATTTGCGGGTATCAGTCAAAGAAGCCGGCGACCGCATCATTTTTCTCAGAAAGGTTGAGCCCGGCAAAGCCGACCGCAGTTACGGAATCGAGGTGGCGCGGCTGGCGGGGCTGCCGATGGCGGTGATCGAGCGCGCACGCGAAGTCCTTGAATTCCACGAACGCACCGAGCATGAAGTTACAGAAGAGCTTGCGCCGCGAACGAACGAACCCGTGCAGATCCGTCTATTCGAGCCCGTGGGCCACGGCATTGCGGAGCGCATCCGCAATCTGAAGATCGACGAGCTGCGGCCTATCGAGGCACTGCAGTTACTGCACGAGCTGCAGCAGGAGTTGAAGCGATCTTGCGAGTAGCGGGCATCATGAGCGGCACCTCGCTCGACGGGATCGACGTTGCGATCGTCGACATTAATGGGCGGCGAATTCGGACGGTTGCTTTTCACTCGACCCCGTATCCTGAACCGCGTACGTAAAGCCATCCTGGGAGTTTCGAATACAACGACGACGACTGGGCAGATCGCGCGGCTGGATTTCCGGCTTGGGGCAGCTTTACGCCCGTGCCGTTAAGGAAACACTTCGGCGCATGGCGCCTTCGTGCCGGCTCCAATCGAGCTAATCGGATGTCACGGTCAGACCATCTACCACCAGGGCGACCGCGAGCCGTTCCTCGGGAATCCGGTCGCGGCGACGATGCAGATTGGTGAAGCCAGCGTGATTGCCGAGCAGCTTGGCGTGCCAGTGGTTTCCGATTTTCGCACGCGCGACATGGCGGCGGGTGGGAAAGGCGCGCCGCTGGTGCCGTATCTGGATTATTTGTTGTTTCGCCACCCGAGGCGCGGGCGCGTGGCGCTGAACATTGGCGGGATCGCGAACATCACGGCCATCCCGCCAGGTGCCGGCCCAGATGAAGTGCTGGCTTTCGATACAGGGCCGGGCAACATGGTGATGGATGCGCTAACAGCTGAGCTCACACTAGGCCGGCAGCACTTTGATCGCGATGGGCGTATCGCGGCAGGGGGCAAAGTGGATCGGAAGCTGCTCGACACCGTAATGGCGGATTCTTATTATCGGCGACAGCCGCCTAAGACCGCGGGACGCGAGCAATACGGCTCGGAATTCATGGCCAGGTTGAAACGGACCGGGCTGCCGCTGCGCGATCTGATTGCGACGGCCACGGCTCTTACGGCGGCAACGATTGCGAGCGGGATCGAGCGCTTCGTGATGTCGTGGATGCCGGTCAACGACGTGATCGCATCAGGCGGGGGCGTTCGTAATACGACCCTGATGGGCTATCTGCAGGCATTTTTACCGGATGTCCGAATTGCGAGATCGGATGAGTTCGGAATTGACCCGGATGCCAAGGAGGCGATGGCCTTTGCTGTGCTGGCGTATGAGACCTTTCGCAAGCGGACGTCGAATCTGCCATCCGCCACCGGCGCAAGGCGGCCGGTGGTACTTGGAAAAATCACGCCGGCGTAGCAACTGCTTCGCGAGGCATTTGCAACGCTCCCATAAATATGGGAATCTGGATTTGTGAAGACGACCCTTGAGATTCCCGATTCGGTGTTCCGTCGTGCGAAAGCCCGGGCGGCGGAGCGGGGCATTCCCCTGCGGCAGTTTGTCACCGAGGCCGTCGAGGAGAAGTTAACTATCAAGGGTCCGAGTTCAAAACCTTGGATGAAAATGGTGGGAGGGCTTCAGCATTTACGACGGGAAACGACACGCATCAACCGGCTGATTGAGGAAGAGTTCGAGCGAATCGAGCCGGAAGATAAAGAGTGATTCTCGACACGAATGCGCTTTCTGCCGTGGCTGAGGCACATACAGCCGCCGTCGCGGAGTTGGCTAGGGCGCAATTCATCGCGCTACCCGTAATCGTTCTGGGTGAGTTTCGGTTTGGAATCGCGCAGTCCCGGCGACGCCTGGAATACGAACGCTGGTTGACTGCAAGCTTGCAGGATTGCCGGGTTCTTGAAGTGAGCGCGGAGACGGCCACCTGTTATGCGGAGATTCGATCGGAGCTGAAGCGTGCAGGTACGCCCATTCCGTCTAACGACACATGGATCGCAGCTCTTTGCCGACAGCACACGCTCCCATTGCTCAGCCGCGACAGGCACTTCGATTGTGTGAGCCGAATCCAGCGCATAGGCTGGTGACAGGGCTCTACGTTGCGGCCAGCGTGTCGATCGAACCTTCCCGCCTCGCTTCGAATGCTGTGATCGCCGAGTCTTGCTTCATGACAGTACCGCTACGGTTTTTCGCCGTAGAATTTCCAGCTTGAGACGAAGTCGCGGGAAAGCTTCTGACGTGTCAAGCCGGCGCGCACCATTTCGATGGGAATCGTATTCTCTTCAAGCACGGCGTCATGAAAAGCGCGGTTGGTCATCTTGCCGGATTCAACGAGTTCGCGCCGCAGCGCGCGTAGCTGCAACCCTCCGAGCAGATAGGCGCATTGGTAGAGCGGGCTGTAGTCGCCCTCGAAGGACCGCCGAACTTCGCCGGCGGCGTTGTCCCGCTCATGGCCGACGCGTTCGACCAGGAAGTCAACGGCTTGCTGCGGCGACATCTTCTCCAGGTGAAAGCTGAGCGAGAAAATGATTCGGGCGCAGCGGTGCATCCGCCAGAACAGAGCGCCAATGCGGTCTTCAGGCGTTTTCTGAAATTTCATGTCCCAAAACAGCAGTTCCCAATAGAGGGCCCATCCTTCCACGTAAAAGGGCGTATCGAATACCAGACGCCAGGGCCGGTAACGCAACGACATGAAACCCTGTAACTCGTGGCCGGGAATCAGCTCGTGGAAAACGGTAGCGCGAGAGAAGTGAATATTGTTGCCGCGCATGGTCATGAGCTTCTGCTCCTCGGTCATGGTGTTGGTCGGGTAGGACACGGTGATCGATTCGCCTCCGGTAAAGAACGGGTTGACGAGCTGCCGTTCCGGCGACATCATGTTTCCCGCGCGATGGGTGGAATGGTCACCAGATCGTGCTGATCGAGGAACTGCACGGCTTCCCGTGCCAGGTCGCGAATCAATTGCGGCTGCTTTCCAGGCTCGACGTAGCGCGTCTTCACGTATTCGAGGGCCTTGTGCCAGTCGTCCCCGTAGCCCAGTTCCTGCGATGCGCGCTTCATCTCCGCTTCGCACCAGGCCATTTCCCGATTTGCGATGTCGATGAGTTCTTCAGGAGTATAGGGAATCATCTCGCTCGCCAGTTCGCTCATCAGCGCGTCGCGGCCGATGGGATCCCCGATGATGGTTTCTTTGTCGTCCAGCTTGATGCCCACCACCTTTTCCTTCAAGAAGGCCGCGTAAGTCTCCAAGGCGTGGTCCGCTTGTTTGTATGGCTCGGCCACCCACCAGGTGAACGACGGATCATACCCGTTGTAGAAACCAAACCAGGTTTTCAGGATTTTTCGAAGGCTGTCAATGTTGCCGGCGGCGCGGTTCGCGACGGTTTTCTTGACCGCTGCGGACGGCGGCTGGGCCTTCAGCGAGTCCTCCATGGGTTTCCGGATCGCCGCAACTTGCTTTTGTAGTCCATCCACGGCGGCTGCGGCTTTGGCGGAATCCATCGGCTGCATTTGCCGGCGCGCTTCTTCGAGCTCGACGATCGTCTGAGCGAAGGGCTCCAGCGGTTCGGTCTCGGCAAGCTGTTTGGCCTCGATATCGAGTTGCCGGAGCGCGTGCTGCAGATGGTTGTGGAAGAGCAGGTAATCGACCCGCGCGTCCTGGCTTAACGCATCGAAGTTCAGCCGCTCGATGCGCGACAGCCAGCCGGCGTAAAAGGCCCTCATTCGGTTGCGTCGCGTTGTTGAGATAGGGATGTCGTAAAACCGCCGGATATTGCCGCGATCGGCGCGAAATTCCTCGATCATGCCCCTGAGTTCGCTCTGCGGATAGGCAACCGGTTGGGCATCAGAACTGGATGCGACTACGGGCACGGAAGGAGAGTGTTGCTGGGGTGTGGCGGCGGACAGGCGAAGCGCCGCGGCAGCCCCCCATAACAGGATCAATGACAGCGATTTCATGTTTTTGTCCGAAAGGGCATTGTAGAGGAAGGACTGACACAGAGGAAGCTGCGATGGACTACTTCAACGCCGAGGCGCCGAGGCGCCGAGAAACAAGAGTCTACTTCATTCATCACCCTTAATCGCTTGCTGAAGGTGAACGCACTGCACACCTCTAACGTGCGATAATTTCGCCTTGCACGCTCCGAATCTACGTCTATTCCCACAAGGAAACCGGGTTGCCTAAGTGAGTATCGTCGCAGGAGTGGACTTCGGCACACTGAGTGTCCGCGTCTCCATTTTTGACCATCAGAAAGGCCGGCTCGGCACGGGCGTTGCGGAATATCCGCTGCTGCGCAAGAAGGAAGATCCGGAGCACGCCACCCAGAAGCATGCCGACCACATGGAGGCGCTGGTGCTCGCCATGCAGCGGGCGCGCGAAACGGCGGGCATCGATGGCCGTCTGATCGCCGCCATCGCGCTCGATACTACGGGATCGAGCGTCGTGCCGGTAGGCGAGGGACTCGTACCGCTGGACGATTACTATCTGTGGTGCGACCACCGGGCGTGGCACGAGGCCGCGCAGATCACCTCGGCCGCGCATCAGACTGAGCAGGAAGCGATCGACTGGTGTGGCGGCGTGTATTCCTCCGAATGGGGCTTCGCCAAATTGCTGCACTGGCTGCGGCACAATCCTGAGAAGCGCAGCCGCATGGTCACCGCGCTGGAGCATTGCGATATGGTGGCGGCCACGCTGTGCGGCACGACCGACCCGGCTTCTGTTCCGCGGAGTATTTGTGCCATGGGCCACAAATGGATGTGGAACCGCGCGCTCGGCGGGTTTCCGCCGGATGAGTTTCTGCGAACGGTGGACCCTCTGCTTGCGGGCATGGGATCGCGCCTCTCTGGCCGCTACGCCACGTCGGATCAGATTGCCAGCCGCCTCAGCGCCTTGTGGGCCGAGCGCCTGGGTCTCTCACCGGGAATCCCGATCCCTGTGGGCGCGTTCGACGCGCATTGGGATGCAATCGGCGCGGGGGTGCGATTGGGGGATGTGGTCAACGTCATCGGAACCTCCACCTGCATTATGGCCATCAGCGAGCAAGCGACTCTCGTCCCGGGCGTGTGCGGCGTGGTCGAGGGCTCGATTCATCCGCGCTACACGGGAATCGAAGCAGGCCTCTCGGCTACCGGCGATATCTTCGAAGCCATTGCGAAGCGCGCGAACTCGACCGTGGCTGCGCTCTCCCAAGGCCTTGATCGCTATAAGGCCGGCGAGACGGGGCTGCTGCGGCTGACCTGGGACAATGGGGATCGTACGGTTTTGGTGAATCCGGAGCTGGGCGGCGTGACCGTTGGCTGGCGTCTTACTTCGACGGCTCAGGACGAATTGTTCGCCGCCATCGAAGGCACGGCGTTCCATACGCGTGTGATTCTGGAACGGATGGAGGAGTACGGGGTAGCTGTGCGCCGCATCATCAACGCCGGCGGTATCCCGCAGAAGAACCAAACGCTCAATCGAATTTATGCGGATGCCATGAACAAGCCCATTCTGGTGCCACAGAGCGACGTCACCAGCCTCGGTTCCGCCATCTTTGCGTTTCTGGCGGCGGGGACTTTCAAGACCGTCGAGGAAGCGCAGGACGCACTGTGTCCCAGCTATCAGACGGTCGCGCCAGATGCGCGAAGCGCCGCCATCTATGAAGAGTTGTTTCCTATTTTCCGGCGCCTGTACTTTGCCATGGGCCGCAAAGATGCCGATGCGATCGAGATCGGCGGCGTGCTGCCGGCGCTGCGCCGCATCGCAGCCCAGGCGCGGGAAGTTTCCTAATGCTCGAATCTCTGCGCACCGAAGTCTACGAAGCCAATATGGAAGTGGTGCGCCGCGGGCTGGTGCTCTATACGTTCGGCAATGCCAGCGGCATCTCGCGCGGCGAGAACCTAGTGGCCATCAAGCCCAGTGGCGTGCCGTACGAGACTCTGCGTCCGGAGCATCTGGTGATTTCCGATCTCGACGGGTGCATCATCGAAGGCGATCTGAAACCGTCGTCCGATCTCCCCACGCACCTGGCGCTCTACCGGGCCTTTGCGTCAATCGGCGGCGTGGTGCACACGCACTCCCGCTACGCTACCGCGTGGGCGCAAGCCGGCCGCGAGATTCCCTGCCTGGGCACGACGCATGCCGACTACTTTCACGGCCCCGTGCCGGTCACCGAGGCCATGCAGGCTCACGAAATCGAAGCCGAATACGAACGGAATACCGGGCACGTGATCGCGCGCCGCTTTGCCGGCATGGACCCGATGACCAAACCCGGCGTGTTGGTCGCCGGCCACGCCCCTTTCGCGTGGGGCCGAACACCTGCCGAAGCCGCGCACAACGCCGTGGTCCTAGAGGAGATTGCCTGCCTGGCGTACCACGCGCTGGCGATTAATCCTGAGGCGAGGCCTCTCTCCGACTCCCTACGCGACAAACATTTCCTACGCAAACACGGGCCCAAGAAGTATTACGGGCAGGGGTGACTCGGAGGAGGCCTTTATGACGCAAGATTCAAGATCGAAAGGGTTGACCCGGCGCGGATTTGCCGCGGCTCTGACCCTGGCTGGCCCGTCCGCAAAACTTCGGGCGCAAGACGACAGCGCTTCCCCGCGAGAACCACAAGAAGTCAATCCATTTCGCGAGACGCTAACCTTCACCCGGAAGGAAGCGCCAACAAAGGTGCAGCCGTTTCCGATGACGGCGGTGCGACTGACACCCGGGCCGTTTCATGACGCGCAAGAGTGGAATCGCGGCGTACTCCGCCGTCTGCCGGTCGACCGGCTAGTGCACAATTTCCGCGTGAATGCGGGCTTGTCGTCCTCCGCAGAACCGCTGGGCGGCTGGGAAAAACCCGACTGCGAACTGCGCGGACACTTCACCGGCCACTTTTTGTCCGCCTGTGCATTGATGTATGCAAGCACCGGCGATCAAGCGATCAAGGCAAAGGGCGATGCCATCGTGGCGGACCTGGCGAAATGCCAGGCTAGGCTGGCGGGAGGTTATCTCAGCGCTTTTCCACTCGAGTTCTTCGACCGGCTGAACGCCCGCAAGCAAGTGTGGGCGCCCTTCTATACCATTCACAAGATCATGGCCGGAATGCTAGACATGTATCAGCACTGCGGTAACCGCCAGGCGCTCGAAGTGCTGCAGGGCATGGCCAATTGGGCGGGTAAATGGAGCGCGCCGATTTCCGCCGAACACATGCAGGATATTCTCAACACGGAATACGGCGGCATGAACGAGGTTCTCTACAACCTCGCTGCCGCCACCGGCGAGGACCAATATGCCAAAACCGGCGACCGCTTCACCAAGGACCGGTTCTTCAACCCGCTGGCTCTTCGGCGCGATGCATTGCGTGGCCTGCATGTGAACACGCACATCCCGCAAGTGATCGGGGCGGCGCGCCGGTACGAGCTTTCGAGCGATGTTCGCTTCCACGACGTGGCGGACTATTTCTGGTATGAAGTCACGACGGCGCGGGCCTACGTCACGGGGGGCACTAGCAACAATGAAGCCTGGCTTATGGAGCCGCGCCAGCTGGCTGCGGAGCTAAAGCGCCACGTCAACACCGCGGAATGCTGCTGCGCCTATAACATGCTGAAGCTGACGCGCCATCTCTATAGCTGGACCGCCGATCCACGCTATTTCGACTACTATGAACGCACGCTGTTGAATCACCGGCTGGGCGCCATTCATCCCGGGATCGGCGCGACCATTTACTATCTTTCCCTGGCGCCCGGCGCCTGGAAGACCTTTAACACGGAATACGATTCCTTCTGGTGCTGCACCGGCACAGGCGTCGAGGAGTTTTCAAAGCTGAACGACAGTATCTACTTCCATGACGGCGAAGGGCTCTACGTCAACCTGTTCATTCCGTCAGAGCTGAATTGGGCCGAAAAGGGAGTCAAATTTCGCCAGGAAACCCAGTTCCCCGACGAACCGAACACAACGATCACGGTCAGCGCTCGAGAACCGCTTCGTATGTCGATGCATCTGCGCGTGCCACGATGGCTGACTTCCGGGGGCTCGGTGAAGGTCAACGGGAAGACCATCGAGGCGTTTCCGAGTCCCGGAAGCTATCTCGCAATTTCCCGCTTGTGGTCGGAAGGTGACCGAGTGGAAATGCAGATGCCGATGCAACTGCACACGGAGGCTATGCCGGATGACTCGTCGATGCAAGCGATTCTTTACGGGCCACTGGTGCTGGCGGGAAACCTCGGAACCCAGGGGCTTACGGAGTCAATGACCGTCGGGCCAATGGGCCCGGAAGTCAAGGAGCATCCAATCGCCGTGCCTGCGTTCCGCACCGGCCAAAAGAGCCTCGACGCCTGGATCAGACCCGCAGACGGAAAACTGTTGACATTTCGCACCACCGGACAGCAGCAGGACGTCACTCTGATGCCATTCAATCAGATTTTCGATGAGCGATACGCGGTTTACTGGAACGTTTCTTAACGGCTTCTATTTGAGATACGACCACACCAGGCAGGCAATGACGACGACCAAGGAAACCATCAGAATTTTATTGTGACGGTCCATTCGCTTCAACGTCGGCCTCCTTTGCTCGTTTGCCTTTTATGGCGGGTACTGGAAGACTGGCGAGATAAGCGGCTAGATCCTTGGCAGTTAGCACACGCGGCGGCAACCCAATTTGGGACGGGTCGAACCCGTGTACTTCCAACGTCAGCGCGTGCAAACACAAAGCCGGCCCGTCCTGTATACGCACGTGATGCTGGACCAGAAGGGGTATTTCCGCACTAACCACGATCGATCTTGCCTTCTCGCCGGGGACGCAGTATTGAAAAACATAATGTCGCGTATTGTCCCGTTGGTCGAACCCGGAATACCTTAGGCTGGGCGTTGCTCCTCCGCCGCGACGTTCTACAACGAGCTGCGGTTCTTTTGTGACCGTTGCATTCGTGGCCATGATTGGACGATTCACTCCCCGGGGAGTAGCTGATGGGCTAAGGGAGTAGTTTCAATTGGCTTGACTTAGCTCAGGCCACCTGAAGAGGGAGTAAAATGCTCGACTCGTATAAGATGGTCTGCTATTACCCTGCATTTGTCAAGCCAACGCGGTATGTTGACGGTTTCAAATAGTCCGCTCCCAAAAGCGGACACCGCATGACCCTCTCAAAGGCTGAAGTCTTTTCTCTTCAAGCGATTCGCCTCTGGTCTTGCCCACCAGAAGGCAGCATCGCAATTGCATCGTTGTTTAGATCGGTGATCCGGTGAATAACCTCTGGCAAGACTTCCGTTTTGCGGGACGTGTGCTCGCCAAGAGACCCGGCGCAGCCGCCGTGGCGGTGCTGGCTATAGGGGTGTTAGCGGCCGCACATCCGATCCCGTCCAGATCGGCGAAGTGACGATCTGGTCAGGTGGTGGGCTGAGCAGCCTTGGCTTGAGGATCAGGAGGACTTCGCTCGTGTTCTCGTCTTTGTTGTATTGCTTGAACAGCGTGCCCAACACCGGGATGTTCGAAAGGCCCGCGATCCCATTAATCGTACGTGCTTCGCTCGAGGTCAACAGGCCCGCGACCAGGCCCCACTCGCCTTCCCGCAGCCGGATCTTCGAGGTCAATTTCCGGCTGGAAATGAGCGGGATGCCATTGTTGGTCTGTCCGGTGAGCACCTCGAACTCTGTTTCTAGATCCAGCGTCACTTCGTCCATTCCATGAATGCGCGGCGTGACTTTCAGGTTGATTCCCAGATCTTCAAACGTGAACGATGGCGGGGGCGTGTAAACCGTTCCGCCCTGGAAACTGGATGCCGGACCAAAATAACCAGCGGTGAGTACTGGGAACTTTTCGCCCACGTGCATGCTGGCAGGTGTGCCATCCACCGCGCGAACGACCGAGCGAACCAGCGTGCGCGAGAATGAACGGGACAGGTTGGCGACGAGCATAGCATCGGCCACGCCGATTCCGATCAGTGTTTGCCCGCCTCCGAACGTGATCAGCTTGGTAATGGTCGAAGGGATCGACGCAGCGCCAATGCCTTGCCGGAATGTGCCCAGATACGCCAGCGGAAAGGTGGTGGGCAGATCAACGCCATACGCCAGTGAGCGCGTGCGGTCCACCTCGATAAGGTCCATCTCGATCTCGACCTGCGGGCGATAGCGCAACAATTCTTCGAACAGGAGGCGTGCCGGAGCCACGCGCGAGATTCGATCGCGCAGGATCACGGCGTTCTGCTGCGAATCCCAGGCCATATGCTCCAGAGTAAAAAGCTGCCGCACGGCCTGCCCGATCTCGACCAACTCCTGACTCGTCGTGACCGGTGGCACGGAGACGGTCATAGCCACGGTGGGTTCGAGTTCGCGCCGTTTTTGTTCCGTGTCCTTTACCACCAGGAAGAGCCGGCCTGAGATAGGCACGACGAAGGAACCGGTGGCCGCCTCCGCCGCGTGGAAAGCGTCGCGAAAGTCGGCTTGGTCCAGGCGGAATGTTAATGGAGGACCGGGTAGATAATCACCGTCAAAAACGGTGTCGAGGCCGAACCCGCGCGCTACGTCCTGCCAGAGGGCCTTGGCATCCGCTCGCAGATTGAAGTCTTTGAGTCCTGGGGCGCCCTTTAGCTGGGGCGGCGGCTTCAGGCTGCGTTCTACGGATCGATCCTTAGCGCTGGTTGTGTCAAAGACAGATCCCGGGTCTGCGGGCGCTGTTTCCGGCTTCGCAGCCGAGGCCGGTGGCTTGGGTGGGGATTCGAGAGCGGCGCGGGCTTGGACGGCCTGGCTTTTTAGCCGGTAGAACGGGTTTAGGGGATCCAGCGCAGCCGCCTGCGAGTAGAGCAGATACGCTTCCGCCATTCGGCCGGCTCGTTCTGCTTTGCGGCCTGCTTCGAAGCACTTGGCGGCATCCGCCCCTGGCAGGGGCCCAGTCACCAGCCACGATACCACCAGCCACAGGATCAGCGCACACGACCGCATAAAACGGTGACGCGGAACGGTACCGCGGCGTGCATAAACTTTCCTACTTGCCAAGCCGATAGATTCGAGAGAGCTTATGCCGCTATTGGGCGAAGAGCAGTGGCTGTTCAGTCCGCCGGTACCGCGTGACCTGGAGGGTTTGGGGCTTTCCTCAGGTCTGGTGACCGACCTGGTGCTGCGCCGCCTTTCCGTCGAAGGCATCGCAACGATCGACTCGCTAAGCAGTTTTTTGAAGCTTCCCGTCACAGTTGTGCATGCGGTATTCACCAATTTGCGGCAGCAGCAGCTCGTCGAAGTCAAAGGGATGCTGGGTAATGATTATCGCATCTCTCTGTCGGGCGGGGGGCGCGTCGTGGCTGCCGAGCGGCTGCGAGTCAGCCAGTACGCCGGTGCAGCCCCAGTCGCGCTAAAGGCTTACTGCGAGGCCGTGAAGATGCAGGCCTCCGAAGTGGAAATCAGCCGCGCCACATTGCGCGCCGCATTTTCGGACCTGGTGATTCCGGATAGCCTGCTGGATCAGCTCGGCCCTGCGTTGATCGAACGGTCATCCATCTTCCTCTATGGACCGCCGGGGAACGGCAAGAGCAGTCTAGCCGAGCGGCTGCTGCGCGTCTTTCAGGACTCGGTTTTTATTCCGTATGCCGTGGAGGTGGATGGCCAAATCATCTCGCTCTATGACCCTGCCATTCACCAGCGAGTGGCCGACGACAGTGAGGACCGGGATGCCCGTTGGGTGGCGTGCCGCCGGCCGTGCATCATTGCAGGAGGCGAGTTGACCATGGGGCTGCTCGATCTCCGGCACGACGACACTACCGGCGTTTATTCGGCGCCGCTTCAAATGAAAGCCAATAACGGCTTGTTTGTGATCGACGATTTCGGCCGGCAGCTCGTATCGCCTCGCGAATTGTTGAACCGGTGGATCGTCCCGCTCGACCGCCGGGTTGATTATCTCTCGCTAAAGTATGGGCTCAAGTTCGAAATTCCGTTCCAGGTTCTAGTGGTCTTCGCCACCAACCTCAAGCCTACTGAACTTGCCGACGAGGCATTCTTGCGGCGCATCCATAACAAGATTCGCATCGATGCGGTTTCCACAGAGAGTTTCGACGAAATCTTCCGGCGGGTGGCGCGCGCCCGCAAAGTGACCATGGCTCCGGACAGCTTCGAGGATTTGCGCCGTCTGGTTCTGGCCGGCGGAAGAACCGAACTTCGCGCCTGCTATCCGGTCGACGTCTGCAACATTTTGAACTCGATTGCGAGCTACGAGAGCCGCGAAGCAACCGCCAGCCTGGCGGACCTGAAACGAGCCGTCGAACTGTACTTTACGACGGAATAATCTCGAAGCCAGAGACGCCTCTAGGCCTTCAGATTCTCAGGAATCAGGCGCTCCACGATAATGACATCGCGCCAGATTCCATCCAATTTGCCGTGCTTTTCGTAGGTTCCCACCTCGCGAAACCCCAGCGAGCGGATCAGGCCGCGGCTGGCGTGATTTTCGGGGAAGACACGGGAGACCAACTTCCAGTAACCGGCTTGCCGCGCGCGCTCGATCAGCGCCGCCAGCACTTTCCGGCCGGCGCCACGCCCTCGTGCCAGGCGGGCGACGTATACGGAAACCTCGGCGATTCCAGAGTAGCATTCGCGCGCACGGTAGGGTGACGTCGCGGCGAACGCCAAGACTTTGCCCTCGTCCTCGACGACTACGATCGGATGCAAGCCGTCGAACCATCCGCGCACATCGTCCGCGGACCGGAGACGCGTCTCAAACGTGGCCAAACGGTCCGCGATGCCTTCGTTGTAGATGCATGCGATAAACGCGGCATCCTCAATAGTGGCGTCCCGAGCCAGCATGCTTAGAAGTTGTAACCGCGCTCGGCGAGCCGCCGGGCGGATTGCAGGTGTCCTTCCTCCGACATTTCGCAAACTCCGGCAGCGTCGATCCACCGATTATAGAAGTTGAACAGCGCGCAGACATTGATGGCGTCATAAATGGCTTCATCCGCCCAGCCGGCGCGATGCAGCTCATCGATTTCAGCCGGCCCGATGGTAATCGATTCCCGATTCACTTTTGCGACAAACCGGAAGAGGGCTTTTTGCGCATCGGAAATCGGCGCTCTACCGTAATCCGCCAGTACCGCATCCACCAGCTTACGATCTCCCAGCAATTGCGCCGCAACTGCGGCGTGGCTCTTGATTCAAAACGGACACTGGTTGTGAGAGGAGGTAAACGCTGCGATCAGTTCTCTCAGCCCCGCACTGAGAGGCGATGGCCCGCGCATGATCTCTTGCGTGAGCTGGGATAGGTGACGCCCGACGTTCGGCTTATAACGGATCAAGTGAAAAATCTGAGGGACAGCGGCGCCGTCAGCCTTCATTCTCTCGATCATGGCTTCATAGGGACCTGAACCGCTCTTATTCTCAACCTCTGACAGGAACATAGGTTTCATGCGATAGACTCCGAATAACGGAGAATAGCGGAAATGGAATCAATCCGGCAAATGGCCTTGGATGACCCCCTGAAACTGCTGACGCCCCTTTGCCTGCTGCTCGTCACAGTTGCCATCGGCTATCTGGCGAAGCGGCTGCTGTTCCGCGCTTTGCGCCGCTGGGGCCAGAAGAGTTCAAGCCATGTGGATGCGGTTCTGATCCAGCAGTTGAGAGGCCCCATCCTGATTTGGTCGCTGATCGCGGGCATATATTTCGCAACCGAGACTCTCGACCTTCCGGATCGTTCGACTAGCCTGATCGAGCGCACCCTGCTGATACTCACCATCTTTTCGCTCACCATGATGGCCTCCCGCCTGTCCCGCGATCTAATCCGATTTTATGGAAGGCGCGTCCAGGGGGCCATGCCGATCACGACCCTGACGCAGAATCTGGCGCAGTTGTTCGTAGTGCTGGTGGGAATCCTGATCCTGTTGCACCAGCTTGGCGTCTCGGTCACGCCTATTCTCACGGCATTCGGCGTCGGCGGCCTCGCTGTGGCGCTGGCGCTGCAGGATACTCTCTCGAACTTGTTCGCCGGGTTCTATGTCAGCATAGCGGGGCAGGTGCGGTTGGGCGATTATGTCAAGCTCAACACCGGCGAAGAAGGCTACATCGCCGACATCAGTTGGCGCAGCACCACCATGCGGGCTCCGTCCGACAACCTGATCATCATTCCCAACGCCAAGCTCGCGCAAGCCATTGTCACCAATTACTATTTACCGCAACGCCGGATGTCCATTGGGATTCCGGTCAACGTGAGTTACAACAGCGATCCGGACCTGGTCGAGCGTGTGCTGCTGGACGCGGCGCGCACAGCAATCGCAGAAGTTCCCGGCCTGCTTGCCGATCCGGCGCCCTCGGTACAACTCATCCCCGGATTCGGCGATAGCGCGCTCAAGTTCACCCTAAACTGCTATGTCGCGGAATTCGCCGCTCAGTTCCCCGTCCAACACGAACTTCGCAAACGCATACTCAAAGGGCTTCGGAGCGAGCAGATCGAGATAGGTTTTCCCATGCAAACGGTGCTTTTGAGGAATCAGGCGGACGGCTGAATCGTTCCGAGTCATGCTACCCTTTCAAATGGCTGGCCGCAATATTCAGGCTCTCGAACGGTTCACTCCTTTGGGAAGGCTGTTTGTCGCGGCCAGCCGAACTACGGTTGCATCCGTCTTACGAGGCCGGTCAAAACGGGAGCGCCGGCCGGAAAAGAAGCGAGTTTCCCGGCCGGCGTTATCGCTCAGTGCGCGATCTTGACAGGGGCTTTGCCTTGGATCGGGGTTACTCCGTCCAGTAGCATGCCATCCAGAATCCCCACCGTATCGCCCTTCTGGAAATTCATCTTACTAACCTTGAAATGGCAAACCAGGTCAGGAATTTTGTCGTGGTTGACGTCTTTGCGATGCGTCTCGCAGTAGTCGAGACTCTTCTCGGTGCCTGAATGCCCGAAGGTAATCGAAGTCATGTCGACCAGAGCGGGAGCGTTGAACGACGAGGTCGACAAGATGGCCACCCGTATGTTGCCGTGGCTCTTGGGATTAATCTCCGCAGGTTTGTCATGATCGTCATCGTCGTCGCAGTCACTGGAACGAAGCTGAATCTGTACGGTTGTCGCGCCTGCCGGCGGGGGCGCTGTGACCGGTGGCGGGGGGTTCGTCGTTGGCGGAGGGCCTCCCGGTCCTGCGCTACAAGCTTTCGAAGGAAATGCTGCCAGTGAAAGCAACTGCCCGCCGGTCTGATTGGTGCTGAACGGCGAGCCAGTTGCCTCAGTGAGGCTGCCATCGGCTCCGATGATGAAGGCGTGAATGGAGTTAGGGGCGCCGGCCACGTAAAGAAGGGTGCCGCCCTGGTCTGTCGCCATTCCGGCGGGAATACCGACACCTGCAGCGCCAAACGGCGAACCGCTCATCGCGCTCAGCACTCCGGAGTTCACGTCGAATACCGAAATGGATCCGGTACCCTGGTTGGTGGTAAACAGAAATTTATCGTTGGGGCTGAGAATAGCCACGATGGAATTCGACCCCGGGCCTGCGGAGAACGGGGATCCTGTAGCCGGGCTCAGCACGCCACCTGAGCCGATATTAAACACGTTCACGGTCGCGGCTTGCGACGTCAGGGTGCCGGCATACACATGGCCGCCGGCGCAGTCGATGTCTACATCCGAGATACTGCCCGCGGGCCCCGTGCTTTCGAGTGGCGCGCCGTTGATCAGAGTCAGCGCACCATTCGAGCCGATGCTATACATCGCCACGGCGCCAAAGATCCCAAGATTGGGCAAGCTGACCGCGAGATAATTCCCGTCGGCCGACACCTTCATCCCGGCTGGAGGATTGGGAATCCCTACGCTGGAGAGTTCTGTGAGCGAGCCGTCTGTCCCGATACTAAAAGTGACGATGGAGGTGTTCAGGACTACGCCCGCGAACAGAAACTTTCCGTTGGGCGAGGCCGCCAGCGAGATATCGCCAAATCCGGAAATCGCACTGTCGGAAAATGGTGAGCCCGCAACCGGCGTCAGAACACCGGTAGTCGGGTTAACGGAGAACGCGCTGATATTCTGTGTGTCGCCGTTCGAAGCGTACAGGAATTTTCCACCCGCGACCGTGACGCGGTCTACCCCGAGCGCGCCTCCGCTCGTTCCTCCTCCGCCTGTCGCAAAAGGCGACCCAGGGATTGCCGTCAAAACCCCATTAGAGTCTGAAGAAAATCCGGAAACTGTGTTGGAAGGATAGACGTCGTTGTTGGCGTATACAAACCTGACCTGTGCTTCGAGACCACCCACGAGCGCCAAAAGCGCGGTGAGCTTCACTGATAAGCTGAGCGGCACCATTATCTGTTCTCCTATTTGCGTAACCGTTCAGCATGGGTTTGCTTCTGAACCCAATTTTTGTCCAACTGAAATTTAAAATCTAGGTAGCTTTTGGTTAGCGTGTCCGAACCAACGGATGCCGTGGTACTTACCATAACCAGGCATACACCGGAACGGGTGTTATCGGGAACAAGAGTTAGCATTGGGCCCGCGTTTGTTAGTGTGATCCACCTTGAGCTATAGTCATTCTCACGATGCGATTAACTTTCGCCAGCAGGTGCGCGTGCTTCGGGTATGCCGTTATAGCGTGGAGTGATCCTCAAACGAAATCTCCGGTGGACGAGATGGTGGACGCCTTATTTCGCGTCCGCCAAATCACAGATGTTTCGATTTCCGCCGACGGCACCTACGTAGCCTGGGTGCAGTCGCAGGAAAATCCGGTAACGGGTGCAGCGTCGCTCTCCATTTACACCCACGATAATCACCGGGGAGGTGCTGTCGCCCGCGTGACGGCCGGCGAAGGCGGTGCGGAATTTCACGAGAATTCGATTGCGTGGTCCCCTGATGGAAAGCATCTGGCATTTCCCTCCGACGCTGAGAAACCAGGCCAGTATCAGCTTTACATCGCCGAAATGCCGGAGGGACGCGTCCGCAAACTGACCAATGTCACAGGGACCCTGCAGCATCCGTTCTGGGCGCCCGACAGAAAATCGGTGGCGATCCTCTTCACTGAAAACGCGCCCCGCATGCCGGGGCCGCTTGAGCCGATTTCTGCGGCAAGCGGCGTAATCAACGAACAGACCTACAACCAACGGCTCGCTCTGGTAGATGCGGCGTCGGGCAAAGTGCACCTGTTGTCGCCGCCCGATTTGTACGTTTACGAATATGAGTGGTCGCCCGACGGAACAACTTTTGTTGCCACAGGGGCTCCAGGCCCGGGCGATAACAACTGGTATGTGGCGCAAATCTACACCATCGCAGCTGATACTGGGAAGACCACTTCCATTCTGAAGACGTCCATGCAGATCGCGAACCCTGCCTGGTCGCCAGACGGAAAGGTTGTAGCCTTCATCGGCGGGTTAATGAGCGACGAAGGTGTCACCGCCGGCGATATTTTCACTTTGCCCGTTTCCGGTGGCGAGGCGCGCAACCTGACACCGGAGCGAAGAGCATCCCCCTCCATGTTGCGATGGCTCCCGTCGGGACAGATTCTGTTCAGCGAGCACGCGGATGGAGCCATCGGCATCGCTCTTCTCGACCCTTCCGGCCGGGAGGTCAAGTCCCTGTGGACGGAACACTCGAAGCTGGTGCTTTCGGTGACGCCGGATGGGAAGAATTCTGCCGTAGTTCGTGAGTCCTTTAACAAGCCGCCGGAGATTTGGGCGGGCCCGATCGGACAGTGGAACCAGATTACGCACGTCAATGGCGAGTTGCATCCGTTCTGGGGCGAAGCCAAGAGCATCCACTGGATGAACGAGGGATCTCACGTGCAGGGCTGGCTGCTTTATCCTCGCGGATATGATCCCGCCAGACGATATCCGCTGGTTGTCGCCGTGCACGGCGGACCTGCCGGCGCACTCGAATCGCATTGGCCCGGCACTTGGGATTATGAGACTATGCTGGCGGCCGCCGGGTATTTCGTCTTCTACCCGAACCCGCGCGGGAGCTATGGCCAGGGAGAGGCGTTCACGCGCGGCAACGTCCGCGATTTCGGCTATGGCGACCTGCGGGACATAATGGCCGGGATTAACGAAGTGCTGCGCATGGCGCCGGCCGATTCTGATCGGATCGGCATCACCGGATGGAGCTATGGCGGATACATGACGATGTGGGCCATCACCCAAACACGGATGTTTCGCGCGGCCGTGGCCGGCGCCGGTATCGCGAACTACCAGAGCTACTACGGAGAAAACCAGATTGATCAGTGGATGATCCCTTATTTCGGCGCGTCGGTTTATGACGATCCGGCGATTTACGCGCGCAGCTCGCCCATTACCTACATCAAGAACGTGAAGACGCCTACCTTGATCCTGGTTGGTGAGCGCGACGGCGAGTGCCCGCTGCCGCAGTCATATGAATATTGGCACGCACTGAAGACCCTGGGTGTGGAGAACGAGTTTGTGGTTTACGCTGGGGAAGGCCACCGGATCTCCAAGCCAGAGCACAGGCGCGACATTAACCGGCGCGCCATCGCATGGTTTGACGCGCATTTGAAGTGACGCGGATCCTTAGATCGGCTTCGCCATGTCCCGGTGTGTGACCTTGGCGCGGTAACCGGCATCTGCAAGGTTCTTGCGGATATGGTCCGCAATCATGACGGAGCGGTGATGCCCGCCCGTGCACCCGAACGCGATAGTCAAGTAGCTTTTTCCTTCGCGGATGTAATGTGGCAGCAGATAAATCAGCAGGCCGGAGATGCGCTCGATAAATTCGATGGTCTGCGGAAAAGACCGTATGTAGCGTGCCACACTCGGATGCCGCCCGCTCAACTTCTTGAATCGCGGAATGTAATTGGGATTCGGAAGGAAACGGACATCGAATACCAGGTCGCTATCGGCCGGCACGCCATGACGGTAGCCGAAGCTGGTCACGTAAACCATGATCTTCGATTCCTCGCGCTCACCCACGAATTTTTCCCGGATGAAGTCGCGCAGCTCGTGTACCGTGAATTTGGAGGTGTTGATGGTCAGGTCCGCGAGCTTGCGAATGGGCGCAAGCATCTCGCGCTCCTGCCGGATGCTCTTGCTGATGGATTGCTCCGTGCCTAACGGGTGCGGCCGGCGCGTTTCGCTGAAGCGCCGCATGATGGTGTCGTCATCCGCTTCCAGGAAAATCAGCCGGACGGGAATTTCGCGGCCGATGCGCGCATAGATCTCCGGAAAGCGTTTTAAGCCTTGGCCTTCGCGGATGTCCACCACCAGCGCGGCGAAGCGAATAGACGCTGAGTCGCGAGCCAGCTCGGCGAATTTGGGGATCAGCCCGATGGGCAGGTTGTCGACCGAATAGTAGCCCAAATCCTCAAAGACTTTCAGGACTGAGCCCTTTCCCGACCCACTCAAGCCGGTGATGATGACCAGTTCGGCGCTGGGCGCGGCTCGCTTAGCCGCTCGATTCGCAGGCCGCTGGTCCGGCACTTGACGGGCCATCCGGCTTCAGGATTCCACCAGGTCGAAATTGCCATCGCGCCGGCGCACGAGCACCGCCAGGCGATCCGTTTCAGCATCGCGATACACTAGATAATCGCGGTCTTTTTCCATTTCCATGAGCGCCTCGTCGAGCGTCATAGGCTTGCGCTGCTGGTGGTGATTGACGCGGAAGACCTTCTTTTCATCCGCGGCTTCGAGCACGGCTCCGGCTGGCACGCGGGCGGCCTCCGCCGACTCCGCCGCCTTGCGAGGAGTCCGCTTCGTGTCCCGCCACTTGGCCCTTACCTTAATGGCCTGCTTTTCGAGCTTTTGAATGGCTGCATGAATGGCTGTAAACAAGTCGGCATTTTCGCTTAGGCCGACTAGCGAATGGCCATGGTAATTTACGCTAATCTCAGCACAATGGATATGGCGCTCAACCGAGAGAATGACGTGCGCCTCGCGCTCGTCTCGGCCGTCAAGAAGCTTGCCCAGTTTGGCGGCCTGAGCTTCGATCTTGCGCAGCTGCGCTGGAGCCAATTCCACTTGTCTGCCCGTATATGTGATTCGCATTGTACGAACCCCAACTTTGCGACCAGGACTGGTCAGTTCCGAACACGCCTTTGATGCGTCGAGGGGATTTTCATGTCTTCGCGATACTTCGCGACCGTTCGCCGTGTTACCTGGATGCCGGAAGCCTGCAGCATCGCCGTGATCTGCTCGTCGGTGAGCGGATGTGCGCCGTCTTCGTCTTCAATCATTTTCTTAACACGGCGTTTGAGCAGCAGCAACGGCGTCCCGCCGCCTGACGGTCCTTGCACGGCTTCAGAGAAGAAATACCGCAGCTCAAATACGCCCTGCGGCGTATGCACATATTTGTTGGCGACCGCACGGCTGACCGTGGATGGATGCACACCCACCTCTTCCGCTACTTCTTTGATCATCATCGGCTTCAGGTAATCCAGACCCTGGGCCAGAAAATCGGTCTGACGTCTCACGATGCTCTCGCAAACCCTCAAAATGGTCTGTTTGCGCTGCTCGATATTCTTCATGAGCTGAATAGCCGAGGTGTACCGCTCACGTACGTAATCACGAACGTCTTTGGCCGCGCCATTGTCGCGGTCCAGCATCTTGCGGTATTGGGAGTTGAGGCGGAGCTGCGGGACCTCTTCGTCATTCATCTGAATGACATAATGATCGCCGTCCTTGAAAAAGTAAACGTCCGGCTCCACCACCCGGGCGCCGGGGCCGGAATAGCGCAGGCCAGGCCGGGGATTCAACCGCTTGATTACTTTTACCGCCAGTTCGATGTGTTCCGCCGGACGGCCCAGCACCTTAGCCAATTCGCGGAACTGCCGCATTTCGAGCAGCCGCATGTGATCGGTCACAATTTGCCAGGCTACGCCGTTGCGCGCGTTCCGGCTTTCGAGCTGCAATAACAGGCACTCTCGCAAATTGCGGGCGCCGACTCCGGCCGGCTCGAGCGATTGCACCACTTTGAGAGCGGCTTCGATCTGCTCTTGTGTGTGCTCCCCCATGTCCGCAATCTCGTCGAGCGATGCCGTAAGGTATCCGTCCTCATCCAGATTGCCGATGATGGTTTCGGCCGCATCACGAACTTCATCGGAGAGCAAGCTCACACTCAACTGCGACCGCAGGTGATCCCCGAGGGTCAGCGGCGCAGAAAGAAACGTCTCAAAGGAAGGCTTTTCGACAGACTCCGCAGCAGGACTCTTGTATCCCGGATCGAGATACTCGTCGAAGAAGGAACCAAAATCGATTTCGTCGAAAGGATCCGCGGCGGCGGGTGTTTCTTCGCCCGGTGGCGCTACCGTGTCGAGCGTGGCCGCCCCGTCGGTCATTTCTGTCACCGCGTCCGACGGCAAACTCTGCTCGAGAGCGCTCTCACTCGGCAGCATCTCGACGCCAGAATCGCTTACGCCGTTCGTGCTTTCGAGGATTTGTTGGTCGGCTGGTTCGACGCGTTCCGGGGCCTCGAGCAGCGGTTGCAATTCCTCAGCTGTAATTTCTTCCGCGGTAGCTTCTGTAGCTTCTTCCAGGACAGGATTATTCACGATCTCCTGGTTGATCATTTCCTTGAGCTCCAGACGGTTCAGTTGCAGGACCGTAACCATCTGGACCAAGCCGGGTGTGAGGATCTGCTTTTGCGCGACTCGGAGTTGTAGTCTTGGCGAGAGCAAGCTCATGACCATTCCTATGATATCAGAAGCAGCAGGAATGGCATCGGTCGTATTTCCCTTGTTATGAGTACGATATAGCCCTTAATTTGGGAAGGTAGCTCCGGGTTCTCCCAGAGTAAACGACTCACCCAGGTACACTCGTTTCACCTCGGGATCGCGGCCCAAGGCTTCCGGACTCCCGGCGCGGAAGATACGCCCGTTATTAATGATGTAGGCGCGATCGGTCACCATCAGCGTCTCACGGACGTTGTGGTCGGTCACCAGGATTCCGATGCCGGAGCGTTTCAAGTCGAAGATGATGCGCTGCAACTCGAGCACCTGGATCGGATCGATGCCCGAGAACGGCTCATCCAGGAGCAGGAAACTGGGTTCGATCACCAGCGACCGGGCAATCTCAACGCGCCGCCGCTCGCCCCCCGAAAGAGCATATCCCTTGTTACGGCGCACTTTCTCGAGGCCGAGTTGCTCGATGAGCCGCTCCATGCGCTCGCGCCGGTCGCGGGGGCGGATGGGCAGCGTCTCGAGAATGGCCATGAGGTTCTCCTCGACGGTAAGCTTACGGAACACGGAGGCTTCCTGTGGCAGGTAGCTGATGCCTCTCCGCGCCCGCTGAAACATGGCCAGCGCCGTGATGTCGTGGTCGTCCAGAAGCACCCGGCCGGAATCGGCGCTGATCAAACCCACGACGATGTAAAAGGACGTAGTCTTGCCCGCTCCGTTGGGCCCGAGTAATCCGACGACTTCGCCCTGTTGCACCGAGACCGACACATCGTCGACCACCTTCCGGCCGCGATACGACTTCGAGATCTCGCGTGTTTCCAGCTTTCGCATTGAGGGATTTACTTCTTGCGACGTAAATGACCCGTGGCGCGTTCCTTCGGGCCTCCGCCGGATACCAGCAGCCTATCATCGTTCACGTAGTAGGTCAATTCAGAGCCGCGCGTGTAACCCTTTCTGCTATCCAGCATTTGCGGCTTCCCGCCACGCAAAATGATGCGTTCGTCGCCGGTGTAATACTCGGCGTGATCGCTTTTGCCGGTGCGCGTCCGGTCCGTTGCCGTCTGTACGATCTCGACGTGCCCATCTGCGAAGGCATTCTCCAGGCGCGACTGCTCTTCGCCGCCGGAAGTCTTCTTGTCGTCGCTGTTCGATTGCGCCAGAACGGCGCGCAACTCATCCGCCTTTACCTGCAATCCAGGCCGTGTCAATACTACACCGCCGCGATAATGTGCCAGCCGGTCCGTATCGGTATAGACCAGCTCGGCGGCTGTGACCACCACAAAAATGGGAGCCGCCTTGTCGGCGGGCAGCTGCGCCGTCGCGTCGATTCGGTCTCGACCTTCAGCGGAGCCTGATTCGCTCTTCTTCTCCAGGAACTGCGTCACCACATGGCCCGTCGCGCTTAGCGTTCGTTTGTCGCGATCGATCTGTGCAGAATCAGCCGTTACACGGTCAGCGCCTTGCCACATAACCACGTTCCCCTGGTACTGGAGCAGCCGGTTGTGGTTCGTCGAGTTCATGTGCTCCGCCAGGGCCTCCACCGGCTCATCAGCCGACAGCATGCCGGAAGGCGAGTTCTTTTTGTCCGGCTGGCGGCTGGAGCTGACGTGGCCAACGGCCGAGAAATCGCCGGATTTCTGATCGATGCGGATGTGGTCTGCCGTGGTTGCCCCGGTCGCATCCCACATGCGCGCCCCAGTCTCAAGCGTCATCACGTTGCTGTCGCCGTCCATGGTCGCGCGATCGGCCTTAGCCTTCCGGTCACCGTCCTCATAAGCGAAGTCACCCCATTGTTCCATGTGCTTCATCTGGCCCTTGGCATCAAAGTCAGCCGACATTTCCTTGCTGAGGGTCTTGGAGATTGTCGCCTTTTTCGCCCGCTCTTCGGCGCTAGGCTCGCTCTCGGTTTGCGCACCGGTTGCACGGAACGATTGGATCTGGTTCGCGGGCCCGTAGGTCATGACCATGCGCTGAGCCTCCAGATGGCGCGGCTTCTGAACGGGCTGGTTGGGAATAAAGTCCAGCCGGCCAGGCGCCAGCGTCGCGACCGTTTCTATCTCCCGGCCGCCAGGACGCATGTGTACTTCGACCGATTGGCTGGTAATGACGTGAGTCTCCGGCAGCTTGCCATCGGCCGCAGCGATAGGTTTCGATTCGATCCTCGCATTGCCAACGCCCACAGCCTTCTTCAACACGCTCTCGTTATTGACGGCATCGAAAGTAAGGTCTACGAAATCACTGGTCATCGTGGTTTCTGAGCCGGCCGAGCTGGACACCAGGCGCGCGTTGTTCTTGCCGGAAATGTGATCCACCTCCCCATCGTCGTTGTAGATCACGCGCAACTCGTCGGCGGCGTATTCGAGCTTGCGCTTCGGATACTCGTCCGTGCCGTGGGCATGGACCGCGTCAATCTGCCGGATGCGGCGGTCATCCTGAAGCTGTACGATGCTGGATGCCGCGTTTACGATGGTGTTCTCGCGCGTGAGCCGTGCCCACTCGTTCAGCCAGACTTTCGACTCCGCCTCCTTATAAGTGACTTCACCAGCCTGAATCCTCATGAGTTTGGTATGCGGACCGGGGGGGTGCGTATCAATCTCCGCATCGTGCTGCAAGTGCAGTTCACGCAAGTTTGCATCATAGGACGCGCCCACAGAGTGCCCCGTGCCATTTTCAAACGTGAAGCTGGCCGGCCGGTCGGTGGAAGCCTTGCTGGCCTGAACATCGAACGTAACTCCGGATGACTTGATTTTTACGAGCGGCCTGGCGGGCTGCCCCTCGGTGGGAACGCCGAGAGTAATCTCAACTTCGCCTTTAGAAAACAAACGCTTCGCGTTCTGTTCAAAATCTGCGTTTGCGCTGTTCACCAGGCCGTACTTATCGCCGGTCTTGTTATAGATTTTCAGCGTTACTTGTTCCAGATGAGTCTGGGTGCTGTCTTTCTCTTGCCTGACTTTGGCGGCAGTGATCTCCCACTTGTTTTGGCCCGCTTCTGTCCGGGTTAACTTAAACTCATTGCGCAGGCCGCTGATTTCGGTCGGCAGCATGGGAGGCTTGGCGGGAGCTTGTTTTTGAAGTACCCGGCGCTGGGCCCGGTAAGTAAATTCGATTCCGCCGAGAATAGCGAGAATAGCCAGAAGCAGCAGCCACCGGGTTCTACGCATTCAGTACCAATATAGCAACGGCTTGTGTTGGCAGCCGTCCAGGGCGAGTTTCGCGGGCTGCCAATGGAGAGTTAACGGCGCGAACCGCGCCGCCGATTCTTGAGGGCTGCCTGGCGCCGCTTGCTTTTGGCGCGCTTGGGTTTGGAGATCTTGAAGGTTCCGCTTCCGAGGTATTCCGCCTGATAGACGTTTTCCTTCTGCTTACGGGCAGGGGTTTCCGCTTGAGCTGTCTTTTCCATTTTGTCCATTCGTCATTCTAGTGGTCTGTCGCAGTGATTTCGTTCGTACGACGCAAGCTTGGCTGAGCCGCGACCGGAGGAAGCGGTCCTACCTTCTGGCCACTAGAAGGCAGTATAGCAGCCGTCCGCCGCGTTCACTCTGCGCCGGTCAGAATGGGCTGGAAGGTTTCAAAGCGTCAACGCCTCGATCTCGACCCTCCCCGCTTCTACGGCGATGGCCGCCGCATAGCCGTCAGCGGCCGCCAACTCCCGCACAAAGTATCGCTCGATCTTTCCGTGCTTCTCGTCCGCGCTTGTAACTACCGGAGCGGCGCTTTTATTCAACCTTATCTGCACAGTTCGCGTTGGAACCGAAAGGCCCAGACCCAGGCATTTCAGCACCGCTTCCTTGATCGTCCACAGCCGGTAGAAATTCGTTATACGGAGCGCTCCCGTCATTCTGCGTAGCTGCGCGCTTTCGCTGGCTGCGTAAAATCTCTGAGCGAGTTCCTCGACCGGACAATCCGGGCGAATCTGCTCGATGTCGATTCCAACCTCCGAATCGGAAATGACGATCAAAGCATAATCGCCGGAATGCGAGACATTGAAAAAAATCTGGGGACCTTCAGCGGGAAGCGCCAGCCGGGGCTTGGTGTTGTTTGATTCCTTGATGATTAGTTCTGGGGCGCGGACGCCTGTACGCTTCGCGAGCAGTCGCCTGAGAGAGACCCGGACCGCAATGTAGCGTCGCCGGTCCTCCTCGAAATGGTAGCGTGCAGCACGGGCCTGCTCGGCGGCTGTGAGAACTTCATCCGCCCCCGTGACATCGAACCCCGGCGTGTGAATCGTCCAAATTTGAGCCGCGGCGTTAATACGTCAATTCCTTCACGGCCGTGGCGTGCTTATCGACCTCGTCGCGGCGCAAAAAATACGTCGGCTTGGCGCGCGCCTGGCTGAAGAGCTTCTCGGCCTGATCATCGAAATGCGGAGAGTCAGGGTGGTCGCTCTCGCCCAGCGGGATCACCATCCACGATTGCGGCGGCTTCGTGAGAATAACGACCTGAGTGGACGTTTGCCCGCTGCGGCCCAGCATGATGTCGCCTTTCTTGTCGAATCCGATGGCGCGCGGCGTGGCCATCCCCGCCGACGCCAGCGTGCCGCCGCCTACGGGCCAGTTTCGCGCTGAGCCCTCACGGCCTACCCGGAAAAGCGTCCCGTAAACGGCGCCGGACGGGAAATCGGATTTCAGCTGCCGTTCGGCGCCTCCCAACGCGGCCCGCACATCGTCATCGCTAAGATCGTTTGGCGGCTCGATCAGCTTGCTCCGCTCGCCTAGCGATGTCTTGAAAAGGTAATACGCAAGCGCTCCTCGTGAGCCGGCATCACTATGCCGGTTCCAGTCGAGAATCATCCGCGCGAATTCATCGTCAGCGCCAGCTTTTCGAATGCGGTCCTGCCATAGATCCGCTTTGTAAACCTCGGTTGAAAACGCAATGCCGAGCGCTTGATCCGCCGTGACCTCTCGGGCAGCAGCCAGCAGGTCCAGCACCATGGCCGCCCGTTGATGCGCGGGTGTCCGAGCCGCATTGTAGAGATACGGATGCGCTGCGAATCTTTCCGGCGTAAGCGGTGAGTCCTTCATCATGACCCACGGCGAAATATTGCAGTTCTGCATGTATCCCTGGGGCGGATTCTCGATTTGCGGCAGGTCCTCGAAAGGATGGATGCCTTGCCATTCGCACTCGCCGGTCCCGGGCATGGGCTTTGACGAATCGCAGCCGGCGGGCCGGACCGGCACGCGGCCGTTACGCACGTAATAAATATCGCCATCCACCGTGCCCACCATAATGTTCTGCGCCATGTACTGGCGCATCGCGAGGGCCTTCTTCAGCTCGCCCAGGTTGCGTGCCGTGATCATGGCCAGGGCTTGTTCGATGAGGCGAAATTCATTGGAGTATGGCAGCGCCATCGCGTACGACTTGCCGTTTTTGTGCGCTACGACCGGCCCGTGATGTGTGAATTCTATTGTGACCGGCTTCCAGTCGATTTTGTCGCCGGTCTTCACGCCAATCTTTTCCGTCCAGCCCTGAACGGGCCGCCATTCGTTACGGAACCGGTACTTGCGATCCCGGATTTCCTCTTCGTACACATCTGAAGTATCCGGCCCGCCGGTGGTCATGGCGATCGAAACATACCGGCTGTGCCCCAGAGTCGGAAATGGCAAGCCCACTCTGGCGCCGCCCGAATAGGCCACATTGCCGCCGTAGACGCGCATTTCGTAGTAGCGGGTTTCGCCGTACCAGGAGAGGTGCGGATCGATGACCGCGATGGGCGCGCGCATGGACGTTCGCCAGGGCGCGAGGAGCCATTCGTTCGAGCCGTGGTACGCAACCGGATCGGGCTCGATGCCCGCGCGCTGGAGATCGCTGCCTGCTTCGCCTTCAGGCCAGCCCCAGATGGTGAACCGGCCCAGAGCCACCACCTGCCACGGTTCCAGCTTCGGCGCCCACGCGGGCACCTGTTCGGGGTGCTCCTTCATGAATTGCCGGACTCCTGCCTGAAAGGCTTCGATAACGGCGCGCGTTTCCGGGTTGAGGTCTTTGTAATGTTCCTCGGCTACGCTCCGGTGCCGCCACATGCGCTGCCGGTAATCGTGCCGGAACCAGCTTTCACCAAAGACTTCTGCCATGGTGCCTTCGGCTTTGCGGTAGTTGCGCAGCATCTCCTCGAGCCGGTCCTCGGCCTGCGCGTAACCGGAGCCGTATGCTGCGCCCGCGGCCGTCGCCGCAAAAATGTGCGGGACTCCGAAATCATCGCGAATCACGGTTACCCGTTCTCCGGCCCACGCGACGCTGCAAAGCAGAAAAAGAGCAATTTGCTTCATGGCAGAAAATGGCTGGCCGGGCTTAAGACAGGCGCGGCCACCGCATGAGACCCCGCCAGAACGCGAACTTTTCGTGTCCAGGCTAACAGGAGCACCACGCCAATCAGGATGAGAGCAATGCACAAGCCCGTCCAGAGTCCAACCGCGCGCCAACCCACGACAAAGCAGAGCACGTAGCCCAGCGGCAAGCCGATCGCCCAGTAGCCGACCAGGTGGCAAATCATGGGCGTACGCGTGTCACCTGCTCCTCGCAGCGCCCCGGTGGCTACCGTCTGGATGCCGTCGAAGAGCTGAAAGGCGGCCGCCACCGCGAGCAATGCGACGGCAGTCCGAATGACGGCCCGATCCGTTGTGAAGGCGCGTGCAACATAAGCCGGAAAGCTAATCATCAACACGCCGGCGCCGGCCATGAAAGCCGCGCCAAGCCCCATGGCCGTCCAACCAGCGCGACTGGCGGCGCTGATGTCGCCACGGCCCAGCGCCTGCCCTACACGAACGGCAGCGGCGGAACTGATCCCCAGAGGCACCATGTAAGTGAGGCTCGCGGTATTAATCGCAATCTGATGCGCGGCGAGCGAGAGCGGGTCGAGCGTGCCGATCAACGCCGTCGCCGCCGCAAAGACGCCGACCTCGATCGACAGTTGCATGGCCGCCGGGAATCCCAGGTTGATGAGAGCGCGAATCCGGGCCAAGTCGGGTAAAAGCGGCGCGTGCGTCAGGCCCGTCCGATTCACAACGGCATCGTATAACGTATACGCCACAAGCACAGCGGTCATGTAGACTCTCGAAATGCAGGTTGCCCAGCCGGAGCCTTCAGCGCCCATCGCCCTGACGCCAAAATAGCCGTAGACCAGGATCCAGTTTCCCGCCAAATTCACCAGATTCGCGGTCACCAGCGCAAACATAATCGCACTCGTGTGATTCATTGCCTGTAAATATCTGCGAAATGCGAAATAGAGCAGTAATGGCAAGGTGCTCCACATGATGGCTCTCAGATACGGCAGGGTTTGGCGCAGCACGGCCGGATTAATTCCAAAGCGAACGAGTAACGGCTCCCAGCACCAGATCAAAAACATCAGCGCAGGCGTCAGCGGCAGGGCGAGATAGACCGCGCTGAGAAGTGCGCGGTGACAATCCATACGACGGCCTGCGCCATGCGCCTGCGAAACCAGGGTGTCGAGCCCAAGCATCAGCCCGCTGCCAAAGATTGCCACGGCGTAAAACAATACACTGCCCAGACTCACCGCGCCCATGGCTTCCGCGCTGACACGGCCCACCATCATGGTGTCGACAATCCCCATGCCCATCCAGCCCAGCTCCGCAACCACCAGCGGAGTTGCCAGTTTCAACATAGGACGGAGTTCCTGCCGGAGAGGTCTGATATGCCGAATCATTGTTGCGGCCCGATAGCGCCGGGAAGCGAGATGGAAAAGTTAATTCTGATGATCGTAACACGCCGCGATCCGGCTCTTCGTTTAACGGATTTGAATTATCGCCAAAACCATTGACGATTGCGGAGAAGAGAATAAATGGTCAAAGAGAGGCCCGGAGAATCGCCCCCAGAAAGTCGAGCTCCGGCCCAATCAGTAGCCCTCGTCGGGGAGCCGCACCTTACCTGCAAAACGCCGGTACATGAAGACCACATAAGCGATGGCAAGCGCGATGCCGGGAATCCACCACGCCAGGCCAATGCCGAGCCCGTAAGCCGGGGCAGCCGCATTCGCGACCGTTAGTCCGAAGTGGGGATCGATCCGCGACGGCAGCACATAAGGATAGAGCCCAAAAGCCGCGCTGGACAGCATCCCGGCGATAAAAATTGAAGAAGCCAAAAACGCTGCTGCCGGGCGGCGCTGGGCCCAGACACGTATCAGAGCGAACGCCGTGAGCGTCGCGGCGGGAATGACGTATCCCCACGGCCGAGAGGAAAAGCTGGTCGCTAGATTTGGCTGGATTCGAAAGCTCAGAACCGTTATCAAAACGATCAAGGCCCCAGTCGGCCACCAGGCCCGAACCGCCAGGCTCCGGCATCTTTGCTCGATGAGCCCTTCAGTCTTCAAGGCCACCCACAGCGCTCCGTGCAGGGTCAACGTCATGAAAGCGGCGAGCCCGGTTGTCACCGTATACCAGTCCAAAATGCCCAGATCACCGTTGATTCCGAAGTCTGTCCAGAGCGGAAGAAAGAAATATCCGGAGGCGTCGAGAGGCACGCCGCGCACCACGTTCCCCAGCGCCGCGCCGAAAAATATTGCCAGTAGCGCACTCGACACGCCGAATCCCGCGTCCCACAACGACTGCCAGACCGGACTCTCCAAGTGGCTGCGAAACTCGATCGAAATGCCGCGCAGCATCAGCAGCCAAAGCACCATCATCAACGGAAGGTAGAAGCCGCTGAAACTCGAGGCATAAAGGGCGGGAAAAGCAAAATACAAAGTACCGCCGCCCGCCAGCAGCCACACTTCGTTCCCATCCCAAAACGGGCCTATGGACTTGATGACGAGGCGGCGCTCGTCATCGGACCGGGCGGCAAACAGGTGAATGATGCCCGCCCCGAGATCGTATCCGTCGAGAACTACGTAGGTCGCCACCGTGAGCGCCACCAGACAGAACCAGATGGTTTCGAGCATTTATCTCCCCTCAGTGCGCGTGGCTCGCCGGATCGGGACCGCGTTCGATCTCACGATAGATCAGGAACAGGAACAGAATCGCCAGCAACGCGTACATGCCCATAAATCCGAGGAGCGTGAACAATCCGTTACCGGCCGAGACGCGCGGCGAGGGCCCGTCGGCGGTGCGCATCAATCCATAAATCAGCCACGGCTGGCGCCCCACCTCGGCTGTGATCCATCCGGCGGTGGTCGCGATGTAAGGAAACGGGAACATCAGCATCAGGATCCATAGCAGCCAGCGCGTGTCAGGAAGCTTGCCGCGCAGCAGCTGCAGCATCGCAAGCATCATGACCGCGATGAAGACGGTGCCCAGCCCGACCATAATGTGATAACTGAAGTAGAGCAGGGAAATGTTATCCGGCCACACGTCGCGAGGAAATCGATCCAGACCCTGGACGCGAGCGCCCCAGCGCCGGTAGGTCAAGAAACTCAAGGCGCCTGGAATCAAGAGTGGATTGTCCAGCTTCATGTGATCCGTGTCGGGCTGGCCCACTAGCGCCAGAGGCGCACCCTCGGCCGTTTCGAACAAACCTTCCATTGCGGCCAGCGTCACAGGCTGATGTTCGGCGATCATCTTGCCTTGCCCCTCGCCGGTGGGAAACAGCATCGTTAGGGTGGCGATGAACCCGGCTGTGACGCCCACTCTCAGAAACGTCCGGCCATAAGCGTCGTGTTTATTGAGGATCAGGTAAAACGCCCCGGCAGCGCTCATGACGAAGCTTGCCGTGACCACCGCGCCAATCATGTTGTGAGAGTATTGCCAGAGAATCCATGGATTGGAGATCAGCTCACTGAGGCTGCGCAGCAGAATATCTCCATTCGGTCCGATGGTGTAGCCCACCGGATTCTGCATCCAGGCGTCGGTGGCGATGATGAAGAACCCGGAGAACCATGAGCCGGCAAAAACCATGAACGCGGCCAGCCAGTGCAACCGCGGCCCGAGCCTTTTCTCTCCGAAGACCAGCAGTCCCAGAAATGTTGATTCGAGAAAAAAGGAAAAAACGCCCTCCATAGCCAGGGTCTGGCCCACGATTCCTCCCGCAGCTTTGGCGAACCGGGCCCAATTGGTGCCGAACTGAAACTCCATCGGAATGCCCGTCACTACGCCCATCGCAAAATTGATGGCGAATATTTTGGTCCAGAAGCGGGCGCAGTGAGAATAGTGGTCGTCGCCCGTTCGAAGCGCCATGGTTTTCAACACCACCAGCAACAGCGCCAAGCCCATGGTCAATTGCGGAAATATGTAGTGGAAGGTAATCGTGAAAGCGAATTGCAACCGATGGACTGCCAGCGCAGTATCCATATTGTTCCAGCTTACTGCCGGACACGGAATTCTGGTTATAGCGCATTTGTTGTATGCTGAGACTCGACGCCATGCTGCTCGAGATCGAAACCAGGCGGATCGCCCCTGATGTCACGGTTCTGGAAATGGCCGGAAAGATTGCGCTGGGCCGCGAGAGCCAGAGGATTGAAACGCTGGTTCAGGACCTGCTTCGGCAGAATGAAAAGAAAATTATCTTTGACATTTCCCGCGTGGACCACATGGACAGCACGGGGATTGGAGTGATGGCCTACTGTTTCGGCACGTTAAACCGCTGCGGTGGCGAGTTTCGCTTGGCGGGAGCGTGTGGCAAGGTGCTGCATTTACTGCAGATCACGCATCTCGATAAGGTGCTGCCGCTTTCCTCCTCAGTAGAAGAGGCGTGTCGCAGCCTCGGCGTCAAAGCGCCAGGCTAGCATCCTAGCGCTGGCATATGCCTTCCCGCGAACACGTCGCCTGGGCCAAGTTCCGAGTCGGAGTCATGATCGCCTGCGCGCTCAGCATCGCATCTGTCCTGGTTTACTTGCTGCTGGGCGGCGCGGAATTTTTGCAACCACGAGTCCCCATTTACACATATCTACCAGATCTTTCGGGGCTCGCGAAAGAAGCGCCGGTGCGGTTCAATGGAATTCACGTTGGTGCGGTCACCCATGCCGAGCTTTCCCATCTCAGGGATCCGAAAGAAGGTGGTTCGAGTCGATATGTCGATTGTTCAGCATTATCTGCGCGACATTCCCCAAGACTCCACCGTGGAAGTGGCTGCAGACAATCTGCTCGGCGACCACTTCGCCAACATCAATGAGGGTAAAAGTTCCACTCCGCTGCAGCCAGGCGCCGAACTCCAAAGAACACCGCCGCTTCAGATCAATATGGACGATCTGATGAAAGCAGCACGTGACATCGTCGGTAGCACCGACGCTCTTCTTGCAGATATTCAGGCCGGCCGCGGTGACGTGGGACAATTCGTCAAGAGCGATGCGTTCTACAACGACACATTGAAAAAGGTCGTGGAATTTCAACGAAAGATCCGCGAGGTGACGGCTCGGGACTCCCCGGCCGGCAAGTTCATCTACGACGAAACCCTGTATGACCAGCTCCGGGCGCCAGTCACGCGTCTGAAATCAGCAGCTTGCCGATCTAGCGTCCGGCCAAGGGCCCGGCGGAAAATTTCTCAAGGACCCCGCTCAGTATGATCAATTACGCAAGGCCGTCGGCGACCTGAGGCGGCAACTCGCTGACCTCGAGGCTGGAAAAGGGGCGGGGGGTAAACTGTTCAAGGACGACGAGACTTACGCGAGTATTGTCCGGATGATCGATAACTTGAACAAGCAAGTGGACGCCCTCAACTCCGGAGACGGCGCCATCGGTCATCTCATGGTGAGTTCTACTCTGTATGAGAGCCTGAGCGGCCAGACGAAGAACCTCCAGGTTATGTTGAAAGAACTGCGCCAGAATCCCAAGAAGTTCTTACGTCTCAAAGTGTTCTAGAGATGCGTTTTCTCGCCGAGCATCTCTAATCGAGCCGTATGCGAATTGAATGTCGAGCCGGCGGGTATTCATTCCTGAAGGGGATCAGCCCGTATTCCGCTGGCGTCGTAGCAACTCCGGGCTTCGAGATCGAACACGTGCGTCTGGAGCGAGCGCTCCCGCTGGATCGCGGTTTTCAGAAGATCGAGGGCTATCTGGCCTCGCTGCACCGCCGGCGCCAGGCGCTCTGCGGAGTGGAATTGAGGTCTCCCCGCCCGTTCACATTTCAGGGATTCCAGGATTTCAACCAGCGATATGTGTCTATCCTGAAGCGCTGGGGGATTCTGCTCGACGGCCTCAATCCTGTGGCGCGAACCAACGTGGCGCCGGAAGTCGCGGCGCCCGCCGAACCCTCGCTCTACGGTTTCTCCGTCACTCTCCCCTCTGAGAAGGGGCCTCCGTCGTTTGTGGTTGCAGGCGCGGGCGAACTACCGGAAGGTTCGCTGGATCCCCACGATGTGGTCCGTCGCGGTGAGGTCTCCGCGGATGCGTTGCGCGAAAAGGTGCGCTTCGTCATGGAGCGGATGTCGTCGCGCCTTACCGGCCTGGGTGTACTCTGGGCACAAGTGACGGCCACACAGATTTATACGGTTCATGATATTCATCCCTTTCTGGAGGCGGAGATTCTCGGCGAAATGCACGAGGCGGCCCGCACCGGCGTGAACTGGCACTATGCGCGCCCGCCCATCGAAAGTATCGAGTACGAAATGGACGTTCGCGGCTGCCGGCGGGAAGTCATTCTTGCAGCCGGCTGAGTAATCGCCATGGAGCGCAAGTTTCCCCATGACCGGTTGTTGAAACTCGTGGTCGGCGATATCACCCATGTGACCGCCGATGCGATTGTGAATGCAGCCAATTCCGCGCTGGCTGGCGGCGGTGGCGTGGATGGCGCCATTCACCGCGCCGGCGGTGAGTCCATCATGCAGGATCTCGATCGCATCCGCGGCACGACCGGCGGCTGTGCCACCGGAAGCGCGGTGGTCACAGGCGCAGGCCGCTTACCGGCGCGATTTGTCTTTCATGCCGTCGGTCCGGTCTATCACGGCGGCAACCACGGGGAAGCCGAGTTGCTGGCCTCCTGTTATCGCACTTGCCTGAACCTGGCGGAAGAACATTCCGTCCAGACCATTGCCTTCCCTTCGATCAGCACGGGAGTATACGGTTATCCAGTTAGTGAAGCCGCCCGGATCGCGCTTAAAGAGGTCGCCGAACACCTGCAGCGGGAGGCCATCCGGTTGATCGAAGTGAAATTTGTATTGTTTAGCCAAGCGGATTATCAGGTGTACGCAAGCTGCTTGTAGTGCTGCTTCCACGCGTCACCCTGCTAAAATGTTCCATTCATGCTCGACGATCAGATCAGCGAGTTGCAGGCCGGCGCACTGAAGCGCATTGCCGCGGCGCTATCTGCCGATGAGATCGAAAGCGTCCGGGTGGAAGTTCTTGGGCGCAAGGGCGCTCTTGCGCAGGTCAGCAAGGAAATGGGCAAACTCGCACCCGAGGAGCGCGCCCGTGTCGGCAAGCTGCTGAATGCCGCCAAGCAGGCGTTGGAAGAAGCTTTCGAGCGGAGAAAACAGGAATTCGACGCCGCGGCATTGGACAAGCGTCTGGACGCCGAGTGGCTCGATCTGACAATGCCCGCCCCCGGGCCGCGCGCAGGAAGCTTGCACCCTATCACTCAGATCCAGATGGAAATCGAAGATTTATTCGTATCTCTCGGCTTCATGGTGCTCGACGGGCCGGAGGTGGAGACGGAATATCACAACTTCGACGCACTCAACATTCCGCCGGACCATCCGGCCCGCGACTCTCAGGATACTTTCTGGCTGACCGGCGGCAACCTGCTGCGCACCCACACTTCGCCCGTGCAAGTGCGGGGAATGGAGCGTTTTTCGCCTCCGCTGCGTATGATCGCGCCCGGACGGGCCTTTCGCAATGAAAGTGTGGATGCCTCTCACGAGCACACGTTCTATCAGCTCGAAGGCATGATGATCGACCGCGATGTTTCGGTCGCCCATCTTTTGTATTTCATGAAAACGCTGCTTAAAGAAATTTTCCGCCGCGAGGTTACCGTGCGTTTGAGGCCGGGATTCTTTCCCTTCGTCGAACCGGGCTTCGAGTTGGATATCCAATGCGTAATCTGCGGCGGATCAGGTTGTCCGGTTTGCAAGCAGAGCGGCTGGGTGGAACTGCTGCCGTGCGGACTGGTGAATCCGAATGTGCTGCGCATCAGCGGAATCGATACGGAAAAGTGGAATGGATTCGCGTTCGGCCTCGGCCTGACGCGTTTGGTGATGATGCGCTACGGGATTGACGACATCCGCCTGCTGCAAAGCGGCGATTTGAGATTTTTACAGCAATTCTAATTTGTTGCCGCAGACGTTCTTCTCGCCGTCTTTGCGTCTCGGCAGTTAAATAGGTCATCGATTGAAATTTTCTTACAACTGGCTACGCGACTACGTCGAAGGGCTAGATACTCCTCCCCGAAAACTCGAATCGCTCATCACCATGAAAACGGCCGAGTGCGAGGGAATCGCGGAAATCGGCGTCTACCTGGCCGACGCTTGCTCTGCCCGTATTGACACGGTCGAGCCGATCGCAGGATCTCCCAACGTGAAGGCCCGCGTGGAGACCGGCCGGTATGGCCAAAAGACAGTGGTCTGCGGCGCACCGAACTGCTTGCCTGGCGTTGTCACGGTGTACGTGCCGGTAGGAAAGAAAGTCATCCAAGGCGTGGAGAGTGACGGTATGCTGGCCAGCGCGGTTGAGCTGGGCATCAACCGTGATGATTCCGGGATCATCGAAATTGCCGCCCAGCCCGGTACGCCGCTTGCCGGCTGCATTCCCGACAGCATCATTGAAATCGACAACAAGTCCATCACGCACCGTCCGGATCTGTGGGGCCACCACGGCATGGCCCGTGAAGTCGCGGCGATTTCGCGCCGCCCACTGCTCGATCCCGTCAAGATGAATCTTGTGCCTGGCGGTCCGGCGCCCATTAAGATTGCGATTGAAGATTTCGATCTCTGCCCGCGTTACAGCGCGCTGGTGTTTGAAAACGTAACCGTTGGCCCGTCACCCCTGTGGCTGCAATACCGGCTGACCGCCGTCGGACTCAATCCGATCAACAACATCGTCGACCTGACAAATTTCATCATGGCGGAACTGGCGCAGCCCATGCACGCCTTCGATCGCGACCTCTTAATGGGCGACACCATCTTCATTCGGTCTGCGAGAAACGGTGAGCGCATCACGGCCTTGAATGAGGAAGAGTACACGCTGAAGCCCAGCAATCTGGTGATTGCCGATCGCACGGGTGCGATTGCCATCGCCGGTGTGATCGGCGGGCTCGGCAGCGCGATTTCAGCCCGGACCACCAAAGTCGTCTTCGAGAGCGCGAACTTTCAGGCAGCCAGCGTGCGGCGCACATCGGTGGACATCAAGCTGCGCACCGACGCCTCCATGCGCTTCGAGAAATCGCAGGACCCCGTGAATACCGTTCGCGGCCTGGCACGCGCGATCGAATTGATGCAGAAACTCTCTCCCGGAGCCCGGCTGGTGGGCGGTTTGGCCGATGAGAAACGGGAGATTGCCATGCTGCCTGAGGTTCACTTACCGGTGGACTGGGTCAACCGTAGGCTGGGACGCGAGGTTGCGCCCGCTGAAGTCCGCGACATTCTCGAACACCTTGCGTTCGGCGTGCGAGAAACCGCTCCCCGCGTCTTTGCTGTCACGATACCTTCGTGGCGCGCCACCAAAGACATCTCACTCAAGGACGACCTGGTGGAAGAAGTAGGTCGTATGATCGGTTACGATTCCATCGAACCCCGCGCGCCCGCGGTATTGGATACCGTTCCCCCCCAAGATGAAGCGCGGTCGTTTTTTCGGGCGGCACGTGCCTTGCTTAACGCGCAGGGATTCACCGAGGTCTACAACTACTCTTTTGTGAGCGAGGAGCTGGCCCAGAAATTCGGATTCGATCCCGAGGCGCATGTACGGGTAGCAAACCCCATCGCGTCCGACCAGAATCTTTTGCGCTTGTCGCTCGTTCCCGGGATCTACCACAATGTCGCCGAAAACCGGAAACACTTCGAGCGCTTCCGGCTGTTTGAAATCGGACGTGAGATCCACCGGCAGGCGCACGGTCTGCCGCGCGAGATTCCGCATCTGGTAGCCACAATTTACAGCAAAGATGAAGCTGAGACCAATTTGTTCGATTTGAAGCGGGCTGCCGAGTGCTTGATGCCCGGCGCGGAGGCGTGCCCGGTGGCGGCCAGGTCTTACGAACATCCGGCTCGCAGTGCGGAAGTTCTGCGGCAGGGTGAGAGCGTTGGCCGCCTGTTTGAGCTTCATCCCAGCCTGATCGAGGGTCGCGCGGCGATTCTCGATTTGGATCTACCGCGCATCCAGCAGCTTCGCCCGCGCGACAAGACCTACAGTCCGCTTCGCCGTTATCCTTCGAGCCAGTTCGATCTTTCCGTGATCGCCGGCGGGCGAGAGTTAGTGGCGGACCTGCGCAACAAGGTCGCCGGCTTTGCGGGCGATCTTCTCGAATCCATCGAATACGTCCGCCAGTACTCCGGGCCGCCGCTGCCGGAGAATACCAAGAGCGTTTCGTTTCGCTTGACCGTGGGCTCACCCGAGCGGACCCTTTCATCCGATGAGGTCGGCGCCATTCGCGCGCGAATCATCGAAAGTATGCGCGGCCTCGGGTACGAACTGAGAGTGTGAATTGACTCCCAGCAGACAACGAACCAGCAAGGGCGGGTGGGTAAGCGCTCGCTCGCTGCCTTTAGGGCCGAATGGCCGCTCGCTGTGCCGCTGGTGCGCCATCGAGGTTCCAAAAGGCCGCCGCACGTTCTGCTCGGAAGATTGCGTGCACGAATGGAAACTGCGTACTGATCCCGGCTACCTTCGCGAGCGGGTCTTCGCGCGCGATCGTGGCATCTGCGCGTCCTGCGGGGTGAACACCGAGAGGTCGCGCAACCATTTCCGAAAGCTGGATTACCGGGCGCGCCGCAAATTTTTGAAAGAATGGGGATTGAACGAGAACTGGCGACGCAGCCTGTGGGACGCCGATCACATCGTCCCCGTGGCGGAAGGCGGCGGCGAGTGTGACCTGGCCAACATGCGCACTCTCTGTTTGAAGTGCCACCGTGCCGAAACCTCGGAGCTGCGGGAGCGCCTGTCCCGTAAATCATAAATGCGCAAACCTTTCGTCTGGAAACTCAAGAGCCGCGACCTGCAATTGGGCGAGCGCACACTCATCATGGGCGTCCTCAACGTAACGCCCGACTCATTTTCCGATGGCGGAAAGCATATGGACCCGGACCGCGCCTTTGCGCGCGCCGTGGAAATCGAGGAGCAGGGCGCGGACATCATCGACATCGGAGCCGAATCGACAAGGCCCGGCTCGGAGCGAATCTCGGCCGCCGAAGAAAACCGCCGGCTGATTCCGGTGCTTAAGAGGCTGCGCGGCAAGCTGTCCGTGCCACTCTCCGTCGATACCTACAAAGCCGAGGTCGCGGAACTGGCCATCGCGCACGGCGCGGAGATCATCAATGATCCGTCCGGGCTGACGTTCGATCCACAACTCGCCAAGATCGTAGTTCAGCACGACGCCGGGCTCGTTTTGAATCACATGCGCGGGCGCCCTGAGACCTGGGCCAAGCTGCCTCCACTGCGCGACCTGATGGGTACCATTGTTCGCGAGCTCGAAGCTACCGTCAGCCGCGCGCGGCATGCCGGTGTGGATCGCTCACACATAGTAATCGACCCTGGAATCGGATTCGGCAAACGCAAGGAGCAGAATTCAGAAATTCTGGCGCAGCTTGGCCAGCTCGCGCGCCTGGAAATGCCGCTGCTCGTAGGGCCATCTCGCAAATCGTTTCTCGCTCAGCAGAACGAGGAACAGACCCGTTTCGCCACCGCCGCGGCCGTCACCGCATGTATCTTAGCGGGAGCGCACGTCGTGCGTGTCCATGATGTAGTTGAAATGCGCGCATCTGTGCAGGTGGCCGACGAAGTACTTCGCTACCGAGACGGCTGACACTACTTTGGTGGGTGCGGGTGCGTTACCTTCCAGTTGTAAACTGCCCAAACGATCCCCACGACCACACCCAAAATAATGAGTACTTCGGGAACATCTAACGAACCCATATGTACTCTCCTTAGGTGAAGTATACGCCGATTCGACAAACAAGGGCATCCCAGGCCGATTCCACGCTCTAAGTCATTTGTTATCAATCGTTAGTGGGCCAATCGAGATCGAGCCTCTTTGACCATTGCCAGGTACCTGCGAGCCAGTTCGTGAATCCTGTGCGGCTGCCGCAGCGCGATAGCCTTGTGCGGGATTAAGTCTCCTCCGATGCCCAATGCAGCGGCCCCCGCCAGAATGAAATCGGCAGCAGTCTCCTGGTTGACGCCTCCCGAAGCAATCAGCGGTACCTCGGGAAATGGCTTCTTCAGAGTTCTGATGTAACTGACGCCACCGACTTGGGAGCAGGGAAAAACTTTGACGAAGTCGGCGCCGGCCTTCCACGCCGTCATCACCTCGGTGGGTGTTAACGCGCCCGGGAAAACCACAATGTTTGCCTTTACCGCGAATTCCACGACGCTGGGATCAAAGCCCGTGCTGGTGAGAAATTTTGCGCCTGCGTCCAGGCAGCGTCGCGCGGTCTCGATATCCCAGACGGTACCCGCACCGACGATGATCTCGGGATTGTTCCGCGCGAGATGAGAAATCGCATCGATCGCTCCCGGCACTGTCATGGTGAGTTCCACAATGGGAATGCCGGCGCTGGAGACGGCCTCCGCGACAAACAAGGCGTCCTCTGCGGAAGACACTCGAATGGCGGGGATGATGCCGATTTCTTGGATGCGAGACCGAACTTGGTCCTTCGTCATGGATCTCCCTCCGTCATTCTTTTTCGTCGAAATCAGCGTCGGGTTGCGGCAGCACATCGCGCTCGCTGCCCACCCACACGTAGAGGGTCGGCAGAAGGAAAATTCCCAGGACCAGAGCCGCCATCAAACCACCCACGATGACTATGGCGAACGGACGCTGTGAATCGGAGCCAATGCCTCGCGATAAGGCTGCCGGCAATAATCCTACGCTCGCCACAAGCATGGTCATCATGATTGGGCGGAGCCTCTGGACCGATCCGTTGACGGCAGCATCATGAATCGGCTCACCGCGCGCCCGCAGCTGATTGATGTACTCGAGCATAATGACGCCGGTCTGGACGGCCACTCCGAAAAGAGCGAGAAATCCGACTCCGGAGGATACGCTGAAGTGTGTGCCCGTGAGCCATAGCGCCAGCAAGCCGCCAATTGGCGCCATCGCGACGTTGGCTAGGATAAGAACCACCCATTTGAATGACTTGAACATAGTGTACAAGATCATGCAAATCACCAAAATCGTGATCGGCAGCACGATCATGAGTCTCTTTGAGGATCTCTTCTGGCTTTCGTACTCGCCTGCCCAGTCGATGTGGTAGCCCACCGGAAGCTTGACTTGCTGCTCTACCTTTCGAATGGCCTCCTCCACCGTGCTGCCCAGATCGCGAACCGGTACGCTGTATTTAATGGCCACGTAGCGCGAATTTCCTTCCCGGTAGATCTCCGAAGCACCGTCAAGAACCTGTACGGTGCAAAGCTGCGCAAGCGAAACCCGCTCTCCGGACGGCACCAACAGGCGGATGTTCTCGATTGATTCTCTCGTGTTCCGGTAGGACACCTGGTAACGCACCACGAGGTCGTAGCGTTGCTCGCCTTGCAGCACCTGGCTTACGGCCTTTCCTCCGACAGCGGTCTCGATCGCGTCCTGTACGTCGGCCACGTTAATGCCATATCGGGCGGCCTTCTCGCGATCCACCACAAACTCCAGGTTGGGCTGGCCGATCACGCGAAACAAGCCGAGGTCGGCAGTGCCAGGCACTGTGCGCATGACGCTGACGATCTTCTCGCCTGTTGCTTCCAGTGTCTTCAAGTCGTCGCCGTAAATCTTGATGGCAAGCTGTCCTTTGACGCCGCTGACGGCCTCCTCCATGTTGTCAGCGATGGGCTGTGAAAAATTCCAGAGCGCACCTGGGATGTTTTCCAACTCCCGATCCATGGCGGCAACGAGATGTTCCTTGTTCTGGCGAAACACCGTACGCCATTGGTCTTTGGGCTTGAGATCCACGAAATATTCCGTGTTGAAAAAGCCCGTGGTGTCGGTTCCGTCATCCGGGCGCCCCAATTGGCTGATCACCTGCTTCACTTCAGGAAAGGACGCCAGAATCCGCCGGGCCTGATCCATCACACGGGCGCCCTCGGTCGGCCCTGTGCTCGGCGCGAGCGTGGCCCGGGCCCAGATGGCGCCCTCATCCAGATGAGGAAGGAACTCGGAACCGATCACGCCGCTGAGGGTGAGATAACCCGAAACGCCCAAAGCGGCGGCCGCGATTGCAACCGTGACCCAACGAAACTGGATGGCGCGATCGAGAGACCTTCGATACGTGCTGGTAACCCAGAGCATCACCGGGTTGTGCCATTCACGAACGTTCTTGCCGAACACAAAACTGGCGACCACCGGAGCGATCAGCATCGAAAAAATCAGGGAACCCAGGAGGGCGAAACTCACCGTCCAAGCCATAGGCTTGAACAACCGGCCTTCTACGCGCTGCAAGGTGAAGATTGGAAGATATGCCGTAATAATGATGCCGATCGAGTAGAACACCGGCCTTTGTACTTCGTGCGCTGCATCGCGGATTGGGCCCAACGAGTTCGCGCTCTTTGCCTGGCTCCGTCCCAGATAGAGAACAATATTCTCGATCATGACCACCGCTCCCTCGACGACCATGCCGAAATCCAGTGCGCCTAGCGATAGCAGATTCGCCGGGATCTTGTTCAAGTTCAGGCAGATCGATGCAAACAGCAAGGAGAATGGAATCGTAAGCGCGACGATGAATGCGCCGCGAGCATTGCCAAGAAAGAGAAAGAGGATCAGCGCGACCAGGATGATGCCTTCGGTCAGGTTATGGAGCACCGTGTGAGTTGTGAAGTGAAGCAGGTTGCTGCGGTCGAGAAAAGGAACGATCTTTACTCCCGGAGGCAGGATGCGTTCATTCAGTTCCGTCACCTTTTCATGAATTGCATCGAGCGTCGAATCGGAATCAGCGCCCTTCCGCAACAGCACTATCCCTTCCACCACGTCGCCGTTGTCCAGAATCTTGCCATCTGCCCGGTGGATAGCTCTTCCGATCTGACCCAACCGAATCCTGGGACCTTGCTTGACCGAGGCGACGTCCTTGATCCTGATCGGTGTTCCGGCTTGTGTTTTTATGACCGTATCTTCGATGTTGCGAACGTTGCGAACAAGCCCCACGGCACGGACGTTGATTTGCTGCAGGCCTTGTTCCACGAAACTGCCCCCGGCGTTCACGTTGTTGTTGGAAAGCTGCTGCTCGATTTGACCGATGCTTAGCCCGTAAGACACGAGCTTGTTCGGGTCCACGATAACCTGATACTCACGCGTGATCCCTCCGAAACTTACAACGTTGACAACGTTGGGAACGGATTTGAACTGCTTTTCCAGCGTCCAGTCCTCAATGGATTTCAGTTCCATCAGGTCGTATTTCGGATTCGTACTCCGGAGCGTGTACCAGTAGATTTGGCCCACCGGACTGAAATCTGCTCCGATTTGAGGCTGCAGACTGTTCGGGAGAGTGAGTTGTGCCAGTCGCTCCAGCACCTTTTGCCTGTTCCAATCGTTCTCCGATTGATCGTCGAAGATCAGCATCAAGCTGGAGAGCCCGAACAGCGACGTGGAGCGCAGATGCTCTAAGTGCGGAAGGCCGTTCATCACGATTTCAATTGGGATCGTGACCTGCTGCTCCACTTCTTCGGCCGCCCGGCCCGGCCATTGCGTAATGATTTGAACGTAATTGTTGGCGACATCCGGATAGGCCTCCACCGGCAGGTTATGGAATGAGATGCCTCCCCAAATCAGCAAGAGGATGGCTGCCGCAAGAATGAGAATCCTGTTGTTTAGGGCGTAGTCAACGAGGGCGCGGATCATTGATTCGATTTCTCAATTGGAGTCTGCATTCATCGCACTTACACTATTTCGGAACGAACGGCCTAAAGAATTAAGCCAACCTTTTTTGAAGCTGCGTTGGGTTCAGGGACAGAGGCGCCGTTGCTGATTCATGCGGTGAAGAACTTTCCTGGATCGAGGGTCAGACCAACTTTTCGGATTCTCTCCCGGCTGAGATTATAAACCGTCCGACGGAAGAAATGGGCGTTGCCGGGTGGGTCAGTCCTCTTGTTCGTCGAAGTCTGGGTCCGGTTTTGGCAACACATCGTGGTCGCCGGCCACCCATGCGTAGAGGGTGGGCAACAGAAAGATGCTGAGAAGCAGCGCGGCCACCAGGCCGCCTACAATCACAATGGCGAACGGCCGCTGCGAGTCCGAACCAATGCCGCGCGACAGCGCCGCCGGCAACAGCCCCAGCGTGGCTACCAGCATGGTCATCATAATGGGACGTAGTCTTAGGACAGCGCCTTCCACGGCTGAATCGACAATCGAGTGTCCCCGGCAGCGAAGCTGGTTGATGTATTCGAGCATGATGACGCCGGTCTGAACCGAGACTCCGAACAGCGCCAGAAATCCAACCCCAGAGGAGACACTGAAGTGGGTGCCGGTGATGAGCAATGCGAGCAGGCCGCCGATAGGCGCCATGGCGACATTGGCGAGAATCAGCGTGGCCCATTTGAACGAGTGAAACATGGTGTAGAGAATCATAAAAATCACCAGCACCGTGATGGGCAGCACAATCATCAACCTTCGCTGGGACCTTTTCTGGCTTTCATACTCACCTGCCCAATCAATGTGATATCCCGTGGGAAGCTTCACCTGCTGATTTACTTTGCTGATTGCCTCTTCCACCGTGCTGCCGAGGTCGCGGCCGCGCACGCTGTATTTGATCGCGACGTAGCGCGAATTGGCTTCACGGTAGATCTCCGAGGCGCCGTCCAATACCTCTACTTTGGAGAGTTGCGCGAGCGAGACACGCTCCCCGCTGGGCGCGAGCAGGCGTATCTGCTCGATGGCTTCCCTGGTATCGCGATAAGCCGGCAAATAGCGGGCCACCAGATCGTAACGCTGCTCCCCTTGGAGTACCTGAGTCACCGCATTGCCCCCGACTGCAGTCTGGACCGCATCCTGGACGTCGGCGACATTGATCTGATAGCGAGCTGCCTGATCCCGGTCCACTGTGACATTGAGGTTTGGTTGCCCGATCACACGGAAAAGTCCCAGGTCGGCGATTCCCTGAATACTCCGCATAATGCCGACGATTTGATCGCCCTTTTGCTCGAGAACCTTCAGATCATCGCCGTAAATCTTTACGGCAAGCTGCCCCTTGACCCCGCTCACAGCTTCTTCCATGTTGTCTGCGATCGGCTGCGAGAAGTTCCAAAGTGAGCCTGGAATCTTCTCGAGTTCGCGATCCATGGCGGCAATCAAAGCATCCTTGTCCTCATGAAAAACCGGCCTCCAGTGGTCCTTGGGCTTGAGATCGACAAAGTATTCGGTGTTAAAAAAGCCGGTCGTATCCGTGCCGTCATCGGGCCGGCCCACTTGCGAAACCACCTGTGTCACTTCTGGAAACGAGGCGAGAATGACTCGCGCCTGGTTCATCAGACGAGTCCCTTCGGTCGGGCCGGTGCTGGGTGCCAGCGTGCCGCGCGCCCAGATGGCGCCTTCGTCGAGATGAGGCAGGAACTCCGAACCGATTAGATCGCCCAACGCGAGATAAAGCGATGCTCCAATCACGGCGACGGCGACTCCGGCCATCACCCAGCGGTGCGCAATCACCCATCGCACGATTCTGCGATACCGAGCCGTGATGAACACCAACACCGGATTGTGCCACTCCGTGACGCCTTTTCGGAACAACACGCTCGAAAGGACGGGCGCGATCAGCATGGAGAAGATCAGCGCGCCCAGCAGAGCGAACGCCACCGTCCAAGCCATGGGTTTGAACAGCCTGCCTTCCACACGCTGCAAAGTAAAAATGGGTAGGTAGGCTGTGATAATGATGCCAATCGCATAGAATACCGGCCTTTGTACCTCATGCGCCGCCTGACGAATACGGTCGATGGGCGTCTTGGGCGCGTTATCGTGTCGCCCCAGATGCCGCACGATGTTTTCCACCATCACCACCGCGCCGTCCACAACCATGCCGAAATCCAGCGCGCCCAGGGATAGAAGGTTAGCCGGAATATTTCGTAGCTCCAGGCAAATGGACGCGAACAACAGTGAAAAGGGGATAGTCAAAGCTACAATGAGCGCACCGCGGGCGTTTCCAAGAAACAGGAAGAGAATGATGGCCACAAGGATGATGCCCTCGGTCAGGTTGTGTAGAACCGTATGGGTCGTGTACCGTACCAGGTCGCTGCGGTCCAGGAAGGGGACGATTTTCACTCCGGGAGGCAGGATCTGCTCATTCAGTTCTTTGACTTTCTCATGAATTGCGATCAGCGTGGAGTCGGATTCAGCGCCCTTGCGCAACAGCACGATCCCTTCCACAGTGTCGCTGTTGTCGACGATATTCCCGTTAGCACGGTGAATGGCTCTTCCGATCCTGCCGAGACGAATTCTCGGACCCTGCACCACGGTCGCAATGTCCGCGATCCGCAGCGGTGTTCCATTTTGTGTCTTGATGACCGTCCGCCGGATATCACTGACATGATCGATGAGCCCAAGAGCACGGACATTAATCTGTTGCAGACCCGCTTCGACAAAGCTGCCGCCCGCATTGACATTGTTGTTCGCTAACTGCTGCTCCACCTGGCTCAGACTCAGGCCATAGGAAATGAGTTTGTTCGGATCGATACGAACCTGGTACTCCCGAGTAGTCCCTCCAAAGCTGACGACGTCAACCACGTTCGGCACCGATTTGAATTGTTTTTCCAGGACCCAATCCTCGAGTGACTTCAGTTCCATCAAGTCGTATTTCGGGTTTGTGCTCCGCAGCGTGTACCAGTAAATCTGTCCAACGGGGCTGTAGTCGGTTCCAATTTGGGGCTGCAAGTTGGCGGGGAGGGTAACCTGTGACAGCCGCTCCAGCACCTTTTGACGATTCCAATCGTTCTCCGACTGGTCGTCAAAAATAAGCATGAGGCTGGAGAGGCCGAAAAGCGATGTGGAACGCAAATGTTCCAGGTGGGGAAGGCCATTCATCACAATCTCAAGTGGAATCGTGACCTGCTGTTCCACTTCTTCCGCGGCGCGGCCAGGCCATTGCGTAATGACCTGAACATAATTGTTCGCCACATCCGGGTAGGCCTCCACGGGCAAATTGTGAAACGAGAGGGCCCCCCAAATCAGCAGGAGTACTGCTCCTGCCAGGATGAGAATCCGGTTGTTCAGCGCGTAGTCAACGACGGCTCGAATCACGGCCTACTGCTCCACCGTATTCTGCAGAACCAGAGCGTTTGAAACGACACGGTCGCCTGGGGCAATGCCCTGAATGATTTCTTGCTGATCGGGCGGGATCATGTTTCCACCCGTGACTTCGACGCGCCGGAACGTTTTGTCTCCGGCGGGCATGTACACCCAGTCCCGGTCGTGCAGATGCAAGACCGCCGAGGCCGGCACCATCGCCCGAATCTCTTTCTTCAATCCTTGAAAAATTGCGGTAACAAACATCCCGGGTCGCATCTGGCCGGGATTGCGCAGCTCCAGGCGGACTTTGGCTGTGCGAATGGTGGGATCGAGTACCGGTCCGATATTGCTGACGCGGCCCTTGAGAACCTTGCCGGGATAAGCGTTCAGACGCACATCCGCGAATTCTCCGAGATGAACGTTGGCTAGATCATTTTCGTAAACATCGCATAGGATCCAGATGTTGGAAAGGTCGGCAATTGTGAACAGGTTCGGCGAGTTGTCTAACGTTTTTACTCCAGACGCGGCTGTCACATTCTGCTCGGTGATCACCCCACTGACCGGCGCATAAACGTCCACGATCGCGCTGGGATGGTTGACGTCAGAGCCCAGCACTCGGAGACGCTCCGCCGTAGTCTCCACATCCACTTTGGCCTTGTCCTCCGTGTCCTGGGCCACTTCCAGATCCTTTTGAGCTATGGCGCCTTTGCCATACAACAGCTTGGAACGGTCCAACTGCGCGCGCGCCAGTACCTCGTCAGCCAACGCTTTGCGATAATCCGAGAACGCGCCGGAAATGTCGGCGCTCTGTATACGCATCAAGAGCTGCCCTTTGGTCACCGCGTCGCCCAGCTTTGCCCGGATATCCACCACACGGCCCGACGCCAGCGAAATGACAGGCACTTGCCGCGACACGTCGGGCGTGACCACGCCAGTGACGTGTAATTCAGGCGCGGCGTCATGTTTCGTGGCGCTGACTACGGGGAACTGCTCCGGATGGTCCACCTTGACGATATTCACGTCCTGGTCGGGTTCCACCACGGCGGGTGGCGGCGCCTCGGCCTTCGGGTCAGTTTTGGCTTTGGCGCCGCATCCGGCCACAATGAGCGCAAAACTCATAGCCACTGTTGTCAATGTCAGGCGATTCATTGGATCACCTCCCGGCCCACGGCGAGATTTAATTGGCTCGCGGCGGTCAGGTACGAGCCAACCAAATTTAAGTAATTCACTTGCACGCTCCGGTATTCACTTTGAGAATTCAGAAAATCCAGCAAGGAGGCGCCGCCATGTTGGTAGGCGAACGCGACCGTGTCGCGCACCTTCTCCGCCTGTTTCAGGTATTTCGCCTTATAAGGCCGCAGCAAAGTCAGGTTGCTGGTCAGTGTCGCGTAGGCAGAATCCACATCGCTGAACACTTGCGCCTGCGTAGCGTCCCGCAGCCTTTCGTTCCGCGTAATGTCAAGCTGGGTGCGCAGCTTCTCGCCCTGATTCCGGTCGAAAATTCGGAGCGGAATGGTGACACTAAAACCCACGTACACCGGAATCGGGGGATTCCGCGCAAAATCCATGCCGAACGTGGGATCGGTCGAGCCGTTGGCAAATGCCAGTCGCCGATCTGTTTCAGCCTTGTCTATGGATTGGACAGCCGCCTTCAAATCGGGCCTGGTATCCACGGCGACCTTCCGAAATTCGTCCAGCGGCGAGACCTGTTCGTTGAAGTCATAAACGCCCGTAACGTCAAACTGTTCGACCGGCGTTCGATCGTTCAGTAGCATCAACAGCTGGATCTTGGCGGTTCGCAGATTGACCGCGGCGGTCTGCACGTCTGATTCGTATTGAATGCGCTGCAGCTCCAGTCTGTCCAGGTCCACTTGCGCGATGTCGCCGGCCTTGTATCGTTCGCTGCTGACCGATAGTACGTGGTCCCAATACGAAAGGTTCTCCCGGGCGAGTGCAAGCACCGCTTTGGCCTGCAATGTCTGTACGAATGCGTTTCTCAAGCTAAAAAGAAGAGTTCTTTCCTGATCCGCTAGCGTGGATATGGCGATATCCGTTGCCTTCCGCGCACTGTCACGCCGCAGCTCACGTTTGTGCTGGCGCTCATGCAAGTAGCTGATCGAGCCTAAAGGAAACGCGAACGCGAACGGTCGGTATGCGTCAGGCCCCCCGCTGGGCGTGGGCTGCGTGGAGAAGGGATTGATCTGATCGATGGCTCCGGTTACATCCGGATTTGGGCGCAAGTACGCCGTGATTTCCTGCGCACGAGACTCGCTGATGCCGATCTGGCCAGCCTGCAAAGTTGGATTCGTTGCCTCGAATTTTTCGCGAATCTGCTGCCAGGTGAATGCTATCTGTGAAAAAGCATTTGGGACGCAGCTCGCGACCAAGACGCCGATCGAGACATACTGAATGACGCGTCTTCGCCGGACTCTCCGGTCGGGACCCGATGCATGGTGCGGGAGCGCTGCCAAACGACCCGCCACGTCCAATGCATTCCGCGCTGAAGGCATGGCGGAGAATGACAATGGAAGGTAGTCGAGCGCGCACCGCGAATGGCGTCGCATACTCTTTCTCCCAAAAGTTCTAACGTTCTGAGGTTTTAACTAAAAGATGGAATCTGGGGAGGTCCCCTGCTGACGAAGGAAGGGAGCTGCCGGAAAACGCTCTGGGGAGCCAGGCAGAATACAAAACCAAAGAAGCAGAACGATACAAACAACGTGTAGAATGCCGTGATCTGCAGGTGTTCCAGATTCTGCAGCGCCAGATAAATCACCGTGCTGGTGTCGGAATCGTTAGGAACTGAATGCCCGAATCCGCTCCTGGTTTCGAATCCGGCGCTTACATATGCGAAGTTGATCAGGTCATCACTGGCTGAGACGCAAGGAAACAGCGACACCGTCACCAAAAGTATCGAGACTAACCTTTGGCTTCTGGCCCCTGGTGTCGAAGCCCTCCATCGTTCCGATAGAAGGACTGCTCCCACTGCCGCCACTGCCACGAACAGCCAGATCAGATTGAGAACTGTGACCAACTCTTAGCCATTATAACCGCACGGGCCGAATGCCGCTTCAGCTGTGAGTTCGCGTCTTGTAACCGGAGTTACCTTCGAACGAGGCCCACCACAGGTAGCGGACCAGCTCCCGGCGGCGCCGCCAGACAAACTTCCAGAACGCGCGGAAATCGATTTTGTCTGCGTGGATGCCGGAATAGGTCTCGATGCGCCAGCGCAGGTAGGGACTGCGCCATGGCCTCAACCGGTAGCCGCGGGCCATGCGCCACGCCACCGCTAACATCAGAAGCCGCTTGATTTTGAACGCGCCATTTCGGGCGTGGCGTAATAGCCCGTCCTGGTGCGGACCACCGGACGGCCTGGACCACTCGCGACCACACGAATCTGATGGAACGACCCATCCAGGGCCGGGTTGGTTGGCGTGTATCCCAGCGTGTACTGGTTGCGGATATCGTGAGCCACCTGATGCGCGATGCGGTCCACATCCGCCAGTTCCTTCGGATAATAGACCTGGCCGCCAGTGGCTTCCGTCAGAGCATCGAGCGCGCGCTTCGCACGCTTGGCTTCACGCCGCTCCTCATCGCTTAGCAGGCCGATGGCATAGATGATCACTTCGCTTTGCTGCGCGGCTCTCACCAGATTTTCCAGGCTAATCATGCTGGCGTTGTCGTTGCCGTCGGTCACCACCAGAATGACCTTTTTGTCCTTCTTGGCTTTCTGCTTGATGTGATCGATGGACATGCGGATGGCGTCTCGCATGGCCGTTCCGCCGCGAGAATCGATCTTGGTGAGAGCCTGTTCCAACACCTTGGGATTGTTCGTGAAATCCGGAGTGTCGAGGAAGGCATCATCGTTGAAATTCACCACAAACTCTTCATCCTCAGGATTGGAGTCCTTAACGAGATCCTGAGCGGCCGCCGCCACCTTGGCGCGCTTGTCGCGCATGCTGCCGCTGTTGTCGATGACCAATCCTAGCGACACCGGAATATCTTCACGCTTGAACAGCTTCAACTCCTGGCGCGCCCCATTTTCGTAAACTTGGAAAGCGCTCTGTGGAAGCGTGGTCACCAAGCGGCCGTTCTTATCGACAACGGTGGCATGCAGAACCACGAGGTGGGTATCCACCTTGATGACTACGTCGTCCGGCTTCTGCGCCCACGCGGCGCCGCCAGGGGCGCCCACCGCCAGACATAAACCCGCTATAAGAGAAGTTTTCAATTTTTTGAATTTACTTCGTCGGAGCATAATAGCCAAGCCTCCAGAATGCCCGGAGAGGAGGCAGGCCGCGCGGCTGTACCAGCTTGACTTGCACCCGTCGATACTTGCCGTCGCGCTCCGCGTTGCTCGGAGTGTAGCCGATGATGTACTGGTTTCGAAGCTCGATGCCAATCTTAGCGGCCACATCCGGAAGTTCATTCAGGTTTTCCACAGAGAATTGCCGGCCCCCGGTCTGTTCCGCGATTTCGGTCAAGAGGCTCGGTCCAGCCAGCTCCTCGGGAGTGCGCCCGCGGCTTGCCATCGCCTCGAAAATCCCGATTGCATAGATCTGTACATCCGCTTCCCGCACCAGACCCTTGATTTCACTTTCCGTATAACGGCTGCTATTATCGCCGCCATCCGAAATAATGAGCAGGGCCTTGCGCGGATTCTTAGCCTTCTTCATGTTGTGGAGGGCGAGGTACACAGCATCCAGCAGAGCCGTGCGTCCTTTGGACTGTGTGAAAGTCAACCGGTTCTGTATCTCTTCCAGGTGCGTGGTGAAATCCACAACCATCTCCGGGCGGTCGTTAAACTGCACCAGAAAGAATTCGTCCTCGGGATTGGCGGTCTTAAAGAACTGCGCGACTGCCTGCCGCGATTTGTCCAGCTTGGCTCCCATGCTGCCGCTGGTATCGAAAACAACACCCACCGACAGCGGCGCGTCCTCACTTGCGAAATGCGTCACCTTCTGTTCGCTCTTGTCTTCGAATACGCGGAAATTCTCGCGGTCCAGACCCGTTACAAAGCGATTGAGGGGATCGGTAACCGTCACCGGGATCAACACCAGCGTGCTGTCTACGCGGATATTGCCGCGCGGAGCATCCGGGGAAACAGGCTCGCCTCGCTTGGCTCTCGGAACGATTTCAACCTTCGAATCGTCGCGCGCCGGAGGTTTATCGGCGCCCGGACTGACCCCAAGAAACGCGGAAACCAGGAGAAGGGAAGCGGCGATGGTGCGACAACAAAGACGGAGCCCGCGGCTCATTTTTTCCCTGCCTCTTTGAACAGTCTATCACACGACTTTTATGGTATGATCCTCTGTGCACCGTAAAATTCTGGGTGTTATACCAGCGCGGTACGCCTCCTCTCGTTTCCCCGGCAAAGCCCTCGTCCCCATCGGCTCCAAAACCATGCTTCAGCACGTTTACGAGCGGGTTTCGCTCGCCCGTTACTTAACAAACGTAATCATTGCCACAGACGATCAGCGTATCTATGACGAAGCGCGTCGGTTTGGCGCGCCAGTGCGCATGACCAGGCCCGACCATTTGTCCGGGACAGACCGGGTGGCCGAGGTTGCATCGGCCGAAACCGCCGAACTCATCGTCAACGTGCAGGGTGACGAGCCGCTAATCGACCCGGCGGCCATCGACGCCGCCGTTCTTCCGCTGGCCGAAGAGCCGGCGATTCCCATGGGGACGCTCAAGAAACGCATCGAGGACCCCGCCGAGATTGATGACCCGAACGTGGTGAAAGTGGTTACTGACCGGTTTGAGAACGCGATCTATTTTTCTCGCTCCACCATTCCATACCAGCGGGAAAAAAATACTGGCGGCGTTATCCACTACAAGCACCTTGGCTTGTATGTGTATCGTCGGGATTTTTTATTGCGATATCCAGGGCTGCCTGTGGGTCCGCTCGAAAGAGCCGAGCGCCTCGAGCAGCTGCGCGCCCTCGAAAACGGATACAAGATCCGCGTGGTGGAAACGGAATACGAATCCATCGGCGTGGACGCTCCGGAGGATCTGGAAAGGGTGACGAAATTGTTTGAGATGTCGCTGGCGGGGGTGATTCAGAATGGCTAAGTACATTTTCGTTACGGGCGGTGTGGTCTCCTCCCTTGGTAAAGGAATTGCCGCGTCATCGATCGGCTGCCTGCTGGAGAGCCGCGGGCTGCGTGTTAACCTGCAAAAGTTCGATCCGTATCTAAACGTCGATCCCGGCACCCTCAGTCCCTTCCAGCATGGGGAGGTTTTCGTGACCGACGATGGCGCCGAGACCGATCTCGACCTTGGGCACTACGAGCGCTTCACTCATTCCCGCCTCACGCAAGCCAACAACGTCACCTCCGGACGCATCTACGAGCAGATCATCCAGCGCGAGCGTCGCGGCGATTATCTGGGCAAAACCGTGCAAGTGATTCCGCACGTTACCAACGAAATCAAGGCGGCCATCAAGCGCATCTCCGCCGACGTGGATGTGGTGATCGTAGAGATCGGCGGTACCGTGGGCGACATCGAGTCGCTTCCATTCCTCGAGGCGATCCGCCAGATGCGCCATGAGCTGGGCCGGGAGAACAGCATCTTCGTTCATGTGACGCTCGTTCCCTGGATTGCCGCCGCACAGGAACTCAAGACCAAACCCACGCAGCACAGCGTAAAGGAGTTGCGCGCCATCGGTATTCAGCCCGACATTCTATTGTGCCGCTCGGAGCGCTTTCTGCCCAAGGACGTCAAGGAGAAGATCGCCCTGTTCTGCGACGTGGACGCCGAGGCTGTGATTACGGCGCGCGATGTGAAGTCGGTTTACGAAGTGCCGCTCGTGTTTGCCGGTGAGAGCGTGGATGAGATCGTCTTGCGCCGGCTAAAGCTCGATGCCGGGCCGCGCGAGTTGTCGCAATGGAGTGAAATGCTCGACCACATGCAGAACCCCGTGGACGAGGTTTCCATCGGCCTGGTGGGTAAGTACGTCGAGTACGAAGATTCCTATAAGAGTCTGAAAGAGGCGCTGCTGCACGGCGGCCTTGCGCATCGGCTGAAAGTGAACATCCACTGGATCGAAGCAGAGGGTGTTACCCCGGCCAACGCCGCCCGGACGCTCGAGGATTACGACGGAATTCTGGTTCCCGGCGGGTTTGGCAAGCGCGGGATCGAGGGCATGATCCACGCAATCCAGTATGCCCGCGAGAACAATGTGCCCTACTTCGGAATCTGCCTGGGGATGCAGACCATGGTTATCGAATACGCCCGAAACGTTTGCGGCCTGGAGCGGGCTGACTCGACTGAGTTCGATCCGGCTACCCCGCACCGCGTCATCTTCAAACTGCGCGAATTGAAAGGGGTCGACGAACTCGGTGGCACCATGCGGTTAGGCGCATGGCCCTGCGTTCTGGCCGACGGGAGCTTCGCAAAGAGGGCATACGGCGTGCGCGAAATCAGCGAGCGGCACCGGCACCGCTACGAGTTCAACCGTGAATATGAAGACACGCTGAAAGCCGGCGGACTGAAGATTACCGGGGAGACGCCGGACCAGACCTATGTGGAGATCTGTGAGATCGCCGGTCACCCATGGTATCTGGGCTGCCAGTTCCACCCCGAATTCAAGTCCAAGCCTATGGAGCCGCATCCGCTTTTCCAAGCCTTCATTGGCGCCGCCTACGACCAGCGGCGGAATCGTTCGGCATCGCGGCGCTCAGAGAGGTTCGAGCAAGTGCAGGAATATTCACGTGGGGTCTGAGCCGGGGGATAATAGGTTCTATGGACCAGACGAGCTCGAATATTTTGCGCCTCTTCGATGACGTTCTCGCCGTGTTGAACAGACATCACGAAGAAAATGGCGCAACTGAGGCGCTGGAATACCTGAAAGCCGCCCGATATAACTACGAACAGCGCGACATCGATCGCATGGTTGTGAGCCTCCTGCTCGCGCTGCAGCAGACGCCCAGGCTACGCCTCGAAGTTACTCAAGAGATCCACGACGTAATCCGCGGGCTCACCGATTTGCGGTCGGAAAATGCCGCCAAAATGATCAGGATGGCACAGGATTATGAAGCGCGAGGTGGCAGACTCCTGTCGCGGTCCGAAGTTCTTGAAGAGGTGAGCCGCCGCCGGGGTTCGCCCGAGTAGAGTGGTTACTACTTTCCTCGATGCCAACGTCCTTATCGGGGCGTACAAGGGTGAGGCCGACGTAAAAGCCTCGGCGCAGAAGGTTCTGGCTGATGCCAACCGGATCTTCGTGGCCAGCCCTTTCCTATCCCTTGAAGTTCTCCCGTTTTGCGAAGATGCTGCAGAGCATGAGTTTATGCATGCTTACTTCGAAGGCCAAGTGCTCGCGTTTCGAGGTGATCTGCAGCAGATCGTCGATGTTGCCCACAAGGAGGCGGAAAGACACCGGATAAAGGCGATGGATGCTTTGCACGTAGCTGCTGCTTGGTTGGCGGGCGCTCAGGAGTTGATCACCGCTGAACGGCCAAACTCCGCCATTTACCGAACCAAACACATTAAAGTTGTACAGCTCACCGATTTGACCTGAGATGCCCATCGAACTGCTGACACCCCGCGGTGAAAGTATCGTCTTCGGCGGCGGGCCAATCGCTCTGATTGCCGGACCCTGCGTCATCGAAAGCGAGCAGCACGTGCATTTCATGGCCAATGCCATCCGCGACATTGCTGGAACCTTCGTCTTCAAAGCATCCTTCGATAAAGCCAATCGCACCAGCCTCGCCGGATTTCGCGGTCCCGGACTCAAAGAAGGCTTGCGCATCCTCGCCGGAGTCAAAGCTGCCGGGCACGCCATTCTCACCGATATCCATGAGCCCTCCCAAGCCGCGCCAGCCGCCGAAGTGGCGGACATCCTGCAAATCCCCGCATTTCTCTGCCGGCAAACCGACCTGCTCGTGGAAGCGGGCCGCACGGGCCGCACGGTGAACATCAAGAAGGGCCAGTTCGTCGCGCCTCATGATATCCGGCGCGCAGCGGAGAAAGTCGCCTCCACCGGCAACGATAAGGTCCTGCTGACGGAGCGCGGCTCATCGTTCGGATACAACAACCTGGTGGTAGACATGCGCGGACTGAAAATCATGCGTGATTCCGGATGGCCGGTAATTTTCGATGCCACCCATAGCGTGCAACTCCCTAGCGCCTCGGGCGGCGCTTCAGGCGGACAACCGGAGTTCATTGAGCCGCTGGCGCGCGCAGCTGTGGCCGTGGGCATCGACGGAATCTTTGTCGAGGTGCATGACCACCCGGAACAAGCGCTGTCTGACGGCGCGAACGCTCTCCGGTTGAGTTCGCTGGCAGCTTTTTGGCGCCGGCTATGCGCTCTGGATGTTCTGGTTAAATCCCAAGAATTCCTGCACGGCTAGCGGCCGGGCCCCGTCATACAATAATGGAGAGGTCCAAGTTGAAAAAGACGCGCCGCCAATTCGGCTTTTCGCTGATCGAGTTGCTGATCGTTATCGCCATTATCCTGATTATTCTGGCGGTCGCCATGCCGAAGTTGAGCCGCGCCCGCATGTACTCACAGGAAATGGCGGCCCTTCAGGCCCTCCGGACTATTCATACAGGCCAAACACAGTACTATTCTCAGTACAGCAAATACGCCGCCACACTCGCGGAACTGGGTCCGCCCACTAGCGGAACCGTGGGACCGGCGGCGTCCGATCTGATTCCCGAAGATCTGGCGCTTGGTGAGAAGCAGGGCTATAAGTTTACCCTAACGGCTACGCCGGGCGGCTACATCATCAACGCGAATCCGGTGGCGTTCGGGACGTCGGGTAGCCGCACGTTCTATTCCGACCAGAGCATGGTGATCCGTCAGAATTTTGGTCAGGAACCGGCAACTGCGGCCAGCCCAATCCTCAAGTAAATTCAGCGCAGCAGCTTCTTGATACCAGTAGTCGGCGCCAGCAGCATCTCCGGTGCGAAAACGGCGAGTGTCCGCGCAAGCTTCTCCACGTCAGCCCCCTCTTCCACAGGCATTTCGTGCTCCACCCAGCTGGACAATGGAATGTTCCGGAAAAAGATGCGCTCCTGCAATACCAGGCTCTTTTTGCTCAGAAACAGCGCCTTTTGTTCCCGCAAGTAATGGCGTTCCTCCACGCGCAGATCGGCGAGAAACTCGTCGAATGCCTGGCGTTTGGCAGCTTCTTCAGTAGCTCGAATCGTCTCCGCAAGCGTCTTTGACTGAGCATTCAGCACAGCCCGCGCTTCAGCCAGCGATGTCCGCTCGCCGGCGATGGCGGCTTCCATGCGGGCCTTCATCACGAAATACGCCAGAGCACCTGATCCAATAGAGATCAAAATAGGTAAACCGACCCACAGCATCTCGGTCATACGCACTAGTATCGACGATTTTCAGAAAAAGCTGTAGTTGACCGAGGAAGTACTTGAAATCAAGCGTGTTAGCCTATTGCGCCTGAGTTCCATCAATCTTCTGCCCACTCAGTAGGGCTTCCAGAAGCGCTAAATGATAGCGGAAATCGCGGAAACTCAACAGACCGCCGAGGGCACGAAAGATCGCGGTAAGCCGGAACCACATGCCGGGCATCACGCCGAAACGCTTACGCACATAAACGGCTACGCCGAGCATGACATCCGCGTCGTGAGCCCCGCGGGCTGGCGCATCGAGCGGCGCCCGGCCGTGATGCAGAACCGTGGTGGATGGCACAAGTAGAACACGCTTGCCTGCACGGATGGCCTGGAAGCAGAGTTCGGCGTCGCTACCAAAGGTCCCATAACGTTCATCGATCTGTCGCATAGCGGTCAAAAAGAACTTGCGGACCATTAGCGCGGCGCCGCGGGCGTATTCGACCGCCTGTTCGCCGGTTTCAGGATGGGCCGGACGCCAGGCGATCTCTCCGCGGCCAAGTGCGGGAAGATCGGCAATTTGCGGCGCCGGCGTTCCGTCCTCGGTCACCAATAGGGGGCAGGCTACGCCTGCCTCACTCTGACTTTCCAGGATGGATGCTAATACCCGAACGGTATCCGGCGACACTTCGGTGTCCTCGTGAAGGAACAGTACGAATTCGCCTGCGACGCCGCGCGCGCCGATGTTTAGAGCTTTCGTCAAACCAAAATTGCGCGGTATGCGGATGAAGCGGGTATTAGGAAACTCGTCCTCGAGCTGCGCACTGCCGTCGGTCGAGCCGTTATCCACAACCAGTATCTCCAGCTTCTCGCGTTCTTCGGACTTTTCAAGAGACTCGATGGCCCGCCGCAGCATACTGACGCGGTTGTGCGAGACGATGAGAGCCGTGACTCGGATGGGCTTGGGCGCTTCCGGCTGTTCCCGCGGCTCGGCCGGCTGCGGCGAGATCAGCTCGGTTTTCGGAGGTTTGGCGTGCCGCAGCTGTGGCATCGTGAGCGCATCAGGATAACACGGCTACGAGCGGGCATTGGTGGCTGCCGGTGACATTGCCTTGATGATTGCCTGGCGATTCCGCGCGAACAGCCAGTAACCGATTCCCGCGGCCACCAGCGCCAGCGAGATCCACTGCTCGGTTGAAAACGGTCCCGTGAGCGGGTTCGACTGCTGGTCATGGAAGCGCACAAATTCCACTAGAAACCGAAGCATTCCGTACATCGCAAAATACAGGCTGATGATCGATCCCTCACGGTGGGGCCGCAAAAATCGGGAATAAAGCACCGCAAAAATGATTAGCTCGCCGAGTGATTCGTAAAGCTGCGTGGGATGCAAGGGCTCTCCAAGTGGAACGCCGACCAGTTGGTTGGCGCGCGGGTTGGTGAAGGTCACGGCCCACGGCAGATGAGTCGGTACGCCCCAGCAGCAGCCCGCCGAGAAACAGCCCAGGCGCCCGATGGCATGTCCCACGGCCAATCCGGGTGCGAACGCATCCATAGTCTTAAAGACGGGCAAATACCGGCGCCGCATGTAGAAAATGGCCATGGCCAGCGCAGCCGCAAAGCCGCCATAAAAGATACCTGCCGCCTGCATTGTGGAGATCGAAAAGATCTCGCGCCAGTTGCCACGAATGGCTGGGTCGAGAACAATCATCAGCACCTTCGCACCCACGATTCCCGCTAGCGCGCAGTAAATGCCGAGGTTGAGCACGGATTCCTGGTTGAGGCCGGACTGCTTGGCCAGCCTCCCCGTGACCCACAGCGCCGTCAGAAACGCAACAGCAACCAGCAACCCATAGGTTGGTAGGAAGAACCCGCGGATGTGAAAAACTTCAGGGAACATCTGGACTGTGCGCCGGTTGGCGTTTGGGCTTCAAGAAATCAAGTAGCAGCAGACTACTGCCAATAACTATGGCGCTGTCTGCTGCATTAAACGCCGGCCACTGGTACCGGCCAATATAAAACAGCAGGAAATCGGTAACAGTGCCCCACCGTACCCGGTCGAACACATTCCCCATAGCCCCTCCCAGAATCAGCGCCAATGCCGTGGCCGTCATGCGATCCAAACGCGGCGTTTTCCATAACATGACGATAAGAGCGACCAGCGCCACTGCCGAGAACCCGATCAGCAGCAGCGTGCGCCATTCCGAATTGGATTCCGCAAACAAGCCGAATGCCGCCCCCCGATTTTCTGAATGCACGATTTCAAAGAAATCCGGTATGACGACGTGCGTATCGAACGACCCCACGCGGGTCTCGATAATCCACTTCGTGAGCCTGTCAATGGCGAAAACCGCGCCCGCCAGGCCATACATCATTGCGCGAGATCGCGAATCAGGCATCAGGAATGTCCCCCAGGACGGGAATGCAGACTTCGCCTACGGCACACTGGAACCTTCCCCGCGCCATCTGACTCACTACCAAAAGACGGTCCCTATCCTCGGCACGTTTCGTGCCGCTGGTAAAGGCTATGGGTCATCCTCCGAACTATTTTTCATTGTGCCACATCGGCTAGCCGCAATTAATGAGATTCCCGCCACCTAGGACGCACGAGACTACGTGGCCTCAAAACAAGTCTTCATTCGCAGCCGGGTTGCTGGCGCCGCCGAAATGATTGCAAACCGCATCTATGCCGTTCGCGACCACAAGGTAATGCTGGATCGAGACCTGGCGGAGTTGTATGGCGTCCCGACCAGAACCCTCAATCAAGCGGTCAAGCGGAACCGCAGTCGTTTCCCGGCAGACTTCATGTTCCAATTGACAGCCAGCGAGGTGCGATCTTTGAGATCACAAATTGTGATCTCAAACCGCGGCGGCAGGCGCTACCAGCCCTTCGCGTTCACCCAAGAGGGCGTTGCCATGCTCTCCGCCGTGCTGAAGAGCGAACGAGCCATACAAGTGAACATCGCCGTCATGCGCGCCTTTGTCAGCCTCCGCGAGATGGCCGTCACCTACAGAAATCTCGCACGCAAACTCGGCGAACTTGAACGGCGATGCAATCATCATGACCACAACATCAAGCTCGTCTTCGACGCGCTGAAGCGTCTGATACACGCTCCCGAGCCGCCACGCCGCCCGATTGGATTCGTCGCCGCGCGTCGTCCAACCGTGGTTTGATCATCGTCCGCCGCGAACAAAGTACGCCGGCTTATCCGTGCGCGCATCGACAGCGACATCAAAAAATCCGATCATCATTTCCTCCCAGCTTTGCGGACCAAAGCGGACTGCATCGTCCGGGTCCGGATTATTGGGATTATTGGCTGAGTTATCGAAATACGCCACGCACTCGAGCTTGGTGTCCGCCTGAAGGGCGACAGGCTGCGCAAGCCGGTACGAGAGCTGCCAGTGGAAATTGTACGGGCTGACTCGCAAAAGCGTGCGCCGCTTGCCGCCCGTTTCGACTATGTTGTACTCGAAACTCTTGCCGCGCAGATGCATGTGCGGAAACAGGCTCAGCAGCAGGGCATCGTTCGGCAGGGTCCCCCACGCCGCCACACGATAATCCGGGTGCCCGGGCGGAATCACGAAATGATCGTTACCCAATTGCAGCGTGATGACGCGGTGCTCAGGTACGGTTGGCGTGAAGATCAGCCCGACACGCGTTTGATCGCTCAAGACGCGGCCATTGGGAGTGTAATGCATCTGAAATACGAAGTCCGATCCGGCTTTGATCAGCTTGGCAAAGCCCTGCGGCCATTTCTCTGGAACGTTACCCGGTGCGTAGACCAGCAGAATGTCGCTGGTCGTGGTGCCGTTCAGCAGGCGTTCACGGGGTGTGCGGCCCGGCGGGACGTAGGGTATGTCGGGTTTCGCGTCCCGCAGCCAAGTGGAACCCGGCTCGCGAACGTAGACCACGGCGTGGTGTACGACCGCGGGGCTGCCGGGGCGCAGTTCCGCCATCTCTACCCACTTGTCTTCTTTCAAACCGGCCGGAACCACAATGTACTGATACTCCACATCCCCAAATGACGGCAACGGAAACGGGGCCGGCATTCCGAGCACCAGGTCAGGCTTTGGAATGTTCCAGTCTTCCGTCCAGTGGCGGGGCCGAGGGCCGTCCTTCCGGTCGCCCTCAGGTGCACCGCCATCGGCCCAGCGGACCAGCGTGTCGATCTCCTCTTTTGTGAGCGCGCGATCGTTTGAGAACGGGCCATAACCCGGTTCGGCGAACCACGGTGGCATCTTCTTCAAGAGCACCGCTTCTCGGATCGCTCTGGCCCAGGGCCGCGTCTGCTGATACGTAAGAAACGGCATGGGCGCAACCTGACCCGGGCGGTGACACTCCTGGCAGCGCTTTTCGAGGATCGCTAGAATGTCGTGATGAAAGGAGGGAACGTCAAACCGTGCGGCTTGAAAGGCAGGTACGCGAACGAGGACGCTGAAAGCCAGCACCGTGTAGAGGAGTCGTGTGCGCAGCTGCCCTACCCCTTTTGAACAACCTCTAAGAACGCTTGCGCCGCATGGCTGAGCGCGCGCCGCGACGGATACACCAGCCGGATCTTGCGCTCCACCTGCATCTCTTTTACCTTTACCTCGCACAGCGTCCTCTGGTCCAGATCCTTCTCCACGCACATGCGCGGCAGAAAGGCTACGCCCTTGATTGTCTTCGACCAGCCGCCTGATGGTCTCGACGGTCGGCATCTCGACCTCCATATTCAGCGGAACCTTGTGGCGCTGGAATTCGCGGATCACCACCTCGCGATACGGCGAAACCACGTTGTGCGCGATAAAGGTCTCGTCGCCCAGATCTGTGATGGACACGCTCTTGCGCTTGGCAAACGCATGCTTCGGGCGAAACCACGAAAACCAGTGAATCGGTGTAAAGAACAGTCGATACCAGTCGCGCATCCCCCGGGTCGTAGCTGATAACCCCCAGTTCCAGATTGCCGTCGATCAGTTCCCCGGGAATCTTGCTCGACAGGCTGCGCCGCACTTGGACTTTAATCTTGGGATAGAGCCGTCCGGTAGCGCTCGATGTGGCCCAGCAGGTAAAGCGTGGTGGACTCGTTAGCGCCGATAGCCAGCCGTCCGGCCGAGTTGTCGCGCAGCTCGGCAAGGGCGTTCTCCATCTCCTGCCGCAGGTTCTCGAAGCGCCGGGCGTATTCGAGAACGGTCCGGCCGGCGTCGGTCAGGATCATCTCCTTTGCGGAACGGTCGATGAGCTTCTCACCCAGTTCGAGCTCCAGCCGCTGCAGCGCCAGCGATACCGCCGGCTGGCGTGCGAAGCAGCTTCTCCGCCGCCCGGGAGAAGCTCTTCTCATTGGCGATCGTCAGAAACACCTGCAAGCGGATATAGTTCCATGGTATAAATCCTATTATAACAGAAGCTTATATATCCTATGAACATTATAAATTTGCCAAATCGTGATGCGTACCGCATAATCGGTGTACCGGTTGGCGCTGCTTTACCGCAGTTACCACCGGCGAGATTCCCGGCCGGACCTTGTAAGTAACCGCTTGCGGGTCCGGTCGTGGCTTATTAGGCGGCTACCCACACCATGAGCAACCGCGTATACATCTTCGACACCACGCTGCGCGATGGCGAACAATCGCCGGGCTGCAGCATGACCGTCCCCGAAAAGACTCGCATGGCCCGCAAGCTGGTGGAGCTCGGCGTGGACATCCTGGAGGCCGGTTTTCCCATCGCGTCGGACGGCGATTTCGAAGCCGTCGATGCCATCAGCCGCGAGTTCCACTGGGTGACGGTGGCGGCTTTGGCGCGCTCCTGCACGCTGGATGTGGAACGCGCCGCCGCGTCGCTGGAACACGCCCGGCGCCCGCGCATTCACACTTTCATCGCCACCAGCGATATTCACCTGAAGTACAAGCTCAAGAAGTCGCAGCAACAGGTGCTGGATGAAGCCGTAGCGCGCCGTCGAACTGGCGCGCCATCATGTGGATGACGTCGAGTTCTCGGCCGAAGACGGCGCCCGCACCGATCCGGATTACCTGGAAGAGATCTCGAAGGCCGTAGTCGCCGCGGGCGCCCGCACGGTCAACATTCCGGATACGGTGGGGTACTCAGCGCCCGCGAGAATACGGCGCCCTGATCGGCCGCATCGTGCAAGGCGCTGGGCGATTGCGCCGATCGTCAGCGTCCATTGCCATGACGACCTGGGCCTGGCGGTGGCCAACTCGCTGGCGGCCGTAGAGGCGGGCGCGCGGCAGATCGAGTGCACCATCAACGGCATCGGCGAGCGCGCGGGCAATTGCTCGCTCGAAGAGGTCGTCATGGTGATGAAGACCCGCAACGACATTTATCCCTACTACGACCGGCATCAATACCGAACATCTGTATTCCGCCAGCGAATTGCTCAGCTCCATCATCACGTTTCGGCCCGCAGCCCAATAAAGCCATCGTCGGCCGCAACGCCTTCGCGCACGAGGCCGGCATTCATCAGGACGGGTATCTGAAGGAGAAGACCACGTACGAGATCATCGACCCGAAAAGTGTGGGCGTGCCGGAAGGCAAGCTGGTGCTGGGCAAGCACAGCGGCCGGCACGCGCTCAACCAGCGCTGCCAGGATCTCGGATTTTCTCTGACCCGGGACGAGTTGGACGCGCTGTATCATCGCTTCACCGCGCTGGCCGATCGCAAGAAAGGCGTGCTGGACGAAGAGATCGTGGCCCTGATTGAACACGCGCATGCCAAACAGGCGGCGGCCGACTGAAGGCTGAAGATCAAGGCCTGCTAGAAAACGAATTCCAGACAGATGAATCTCAACATTCTGGTTCTGCCCGGAGACGGCATCGGCACGGAGGTCACGCGCGAAGCTGTACGCGTGCTGCAACATGTCGCTCGCAAATGGGGCCACACGCTGCTGCTGACCGAGGGCCTGCTGGGTGGTATCGCGATTCACAAGACCGGCAGCCCGCTTCCCGATGAGACCGCCAGGCTCGCCGCTGAAGCCGACGCGACTCTGATGGGGGCGGTAGGTCTGCCCGAGTTCGACAATGCCCCGCCGGAGAAACGGCCGGAGAAGGGTCTGCTGGGCATTCGCAAAGTGCTGGGCGTCTACGCCAATCTGCGGCCCGTCCGCGCCTATCAGTCGCTGCTCGATTCTTCGCCGCTCAAGAACCATCGGTGGACGGCACGGACATGATCATCGTCCGCGAGTTGACCGGCGGCATCTATTACGGCACGCCGCGCGGCATCACGGAGAACGGAGCCGAAACGCGTGCCGTCAACACCATGGTGTACACGCGCGCCGAAATCGAGCGCGTCACCCGCATGGCCTTTCACTTGGCCCGCGGCCGCCGTAAAAAAGTAACCTCCGTCGACAAGTCCAACGTGCTGGAGAATTCGCAGCTCTGGCGTCGCGTAGTGACTGAGGTCGCGCGGGAATTCCCCGATGTCGCACTCGATCACATGCTGGTGGACAACTGCGCCATGCAGCTGGTGCTGAATCCCACGCAGCTTCGACATTGTCCTGACAGAAAACATGTTCGGCGATATCTTGAGTGATGAAGGAGCTGTGCTTGCCGGTTCGATCGGCATGCTGCCGTCCGCGTCGATCGGCGATCGCAAGGCCTCAGGCGTATGGGTTGGGCTGTACGAGCCGGTGCACGGATCGGCGCCGGACATCGCCGGCCAGAACAAAGCGAACCCACTGGGCGCCATCGGGTCGGTCGCGGCTATGTTGGCGTACAGTTTCGGATTGAAGGAAGAAGCCGCGGCGGTGGAGGCCGCTGTCGAAGCGGTGCTCGAATCCGGCGCCGTCACGGCAGACCTCAAACCCAAGGGAAGCCCTGCAACCACCGAGCAAGTCGGCGCGGCCGTTTGCGCGGTGATCGGTTAGATTCATGAGTAAGCCAAAAACCATCATTGAAAAAATTTGGGACGCCCATAAGGTGCACGAGCAACCAGGTACGCCCGCCCTGCTTTACGTCGATTTGCATCTGGTGCACGAAGTCACGTCGCCCCAGGCCTTCCAAGGCCTGCGCGAGCGCGGCTTGAAGGTCCGGCGTCCGGATCTCACTGTAGCCACAGCCGATCACAGCATTCCCACCACGGATCGGTCGCTGCCCATCGTGGACACCATCGCCGCCAATCAACTCGCGCAGCTCGAGAAAAATTGCCGTGATTTCGGAATCCCCTGCTACGGGATCCACAGTGAGAAGCAGGGCATCGTTCACGTCATTGGTCCGGAATTGGGACTGACGCAGCCGGGCATGACGGTGGTATGTGGGGACAGCCACACCGCTACACATGGCGCTTTCGGCGCTCTCGCGTTTGGCATCGGCACGAGCGAGGTGGAACACGTGCTGGCCACGCAGTGCCTGTTGCAGCGGAAATCACAGACGTTTCGGGTGAGCGTGGATGGCACGCTCTCAGCCGGAGTCACCGCCAAGGACATCATCCTGGGATTGATCGCCCGGATCGGCGTAGGCGGCGGCACCGGTTGTGTCCTTGAATATTCCGGGCCGGCAATTCGCGCGCTTTCGATGGAGCAGCGAATGACCGTCTGCAACATGTCCATCGAGGGCGGCGCGCGCGCCGGTCTCATTGCCCCGGATGAGACCACCTTCCAATACATCGCGGGGCGGCGGCACGCTCCGAAAGGTCCGGCGTGGGATGCCGCCGTCGAGCGCTGGCGCAAACTGCCGAGCGATGAAGGCGCGGTCTACGACAAACAAATCACCATCGACGCAGACTCCCTCGAACCTATGATTACGTACGGCACGAACCCGGGCATGGGGATTCCGATTACATCCTCGGTGCCCGATCCGTCTTTGATTTCGGATCCTCTGCAGCGCGAATCTGTCGAAAAGGCCCTTCGCTATATGGGCCTCGAAGGAGGAAAACCGCTCCTGGGCCGCGCCGTGAACGTCGTGTTTATCGGAAGTTGCACAAATTCCCGGATCTCCGACTTGCGCACTGCGGCGTCCCTGCTAAAGGGCCGCAAAGTGAATCCGAAAGTGCGTGTGATGGTCGTGCCGGGATCCCAGGATGTGAAGCGCCAGGCTGAGGCCGAGGGATTGCCCGAGATCTTCCGCGCCGCGGGTTGTGAGTGGCGCGAGCCGGGTTGCTCCATGTGCATCGCCATGAACGGCGATCAGTTGCAGCCGGGCGAGTACAGCGTGTCCACATCGAATCGCAACTTCGAAGGCCGGCAAGGCAAGGGCGGACGCACGTTCCTGGCAAGCCCGCTCACTGCCGCCGCCAGCGCAGTCACTGGCGTTGTTACCGACGTGAGGACCCTGCTATGAAGCCTTTCACCAATTTCGAAAGCCGGATCGTACCGCTCCCGATAAACAACGTCGATACCGACCAGATCATCCCCGCGCGCTTCCTGAAAACCACCTCGAAGCTAGGGCTCGATAAGGAGCTCTTCTTCGATTGGCGCTACGACGACAAGGGCCAGCCGAAGGCGGATTTTATCTTGAACCAGCCGGAGACGCGCGGAGCTGAAGTGCTGCTGGCCGGCGACAACTTCGGCTGCGGCAGTTCGCGCGAGCACGCGCCGTGGGCGCTCACACAGTTCGGTTTTCGCGCGGTGATCAGCACTTCGTTCGCGGACATCTTTCGCGGGAATTCGTTGAAGAACTCTCTGCTGCCGATTGTTGTGCCGCCGGATGTGCACGAAGCGTTGTTTGCCACCGTCGCCAAAAATCCGGACGCCCGCGTGAAAATTGATCTCGCCGCTCAGAAGCTCACGCTGCCCGACGGCCGCTCCGTCGAGTTCCCGGTGGATGCCTTCGCGAAGCAATGCCTCCTGGACGGTGTGGATGAGATGGGCTATATCCTGAAGCAAGACTCCGCGATCACGGGATTCGAAGCGCGGCGGGAAGGTTCAATCGACACGCTGGCCGCAACGTAGACTCGCGTCACTCCATTCGCTCGAACTCTTTCTCAACCGGTTGATGCGCGTCGTTCCCCTGTGGAGATCCTGAAGTGGACCACTGAGCGGCGGACACGATCGCACCGGCCGCCCTTCTTCTCAATCGAGAACACCCAAAGCATTTCCGGCCATTCTACGACTACGGGACCGTAGCTACAGAAAACCGATTGAGTAAGTGCAGTGGAAGGCCCTTAGGGCTTTGCGGACGGCGGCTGCCAGAGCTCAATCTTATTCCCATCTAGGTCATAGATCCAGGCAAAGCGACCGAAGGATTCATTCATTCGTTTGGCGTCAATCTTTACTCCCTCTTGTTTTAAGCGGTCGAGCAAAGCATCCAGATCGTCCACAATGTAATTGACCATGAACGGTGCGTGGCTGGGATCGAAATAGTTAGTGGAGGTGGGAAAAACAGTCCAAACTGTAACGTGTTCCTTCTGCGGATCGTCGTGTTCGCGCCAAGGAAGCATCACGCCTGCGCCTTTGTCAGCGAGTCCCAGATGCTTCGAATACCATTCGCGCATCTGATCACGATTAGCGGATTTGAAGAAGACACCGCCGATTCCAAGGATGCGCCCGCGCTGCTCCATTTTGACAGGCGGCTTCGATTTCTCAGGTTGCGGAGATTGCACTTCCTGTCCTCCTATTGAGCATACCGGGATGAACAACAGCGAGCCGAGCGCAATTGTGCTCCAGGGTATTCCTTGCATGTGTGGATTATACATCGACTCGAATGGAGAAAACGGTTCGCTCAAGGTTCGCCGCGATTCACCCTTCTAGATCGCGCATGAGGTCTGGAACTGGCTTGGCATCGCGCCGTAGAGAACCAGGCTTGCGTCGATCGCAAATATCCCAGATTGCGTGTTCATCGGCACGACGCGCGGATGACTCCTGCAAAACACCGTAGGCATCCGCAAAATAGTGCCATCCTCGTCGCCCTAACTAGCCGTTGCGTAAGGGACCGCTTGCGGGGGCGGCGACGCCGCGCGAACGCGAACGTCAAATAGCGCCGAAGAAAGCCCGTCATCTTTCTCTGAAGATCACAAAGTGTACAGTGAACATAGTGAAGATGGACAGTGATCATTTTGGGAGTAGCGCGTGGCTAACAACAAAGATGTCGTGGTGACCGGGGTTTCCACCGGAATTGGCTGGGGAACCACAAAGGTACTTGTTTCAAAGGGATTTCGCGTGTTCGGTTCTGTACGCAAGCAGGCTGACACCCATCGTTTGCAAAGAGAGTTCGGTGACCGTTTCGTGCCTCTCATGATGGACATTACGGACGCCGGCGCTGTACATCAAGCTGCCCTTAAGGTCGGCTCCATGATAGGCGCCAGGAATCTGCTTGGTCTGGTGAACAATGCGGGAATTGTGGTGAGTGGGCCATTGCTTTATCTGAGGCCCAGCGAGTACAGGCGGCAATTGGATGTCAACATGATCTCCCCGCTCGTTGTAATCCAAGCCTTCGCTCCTCTTTTGGGAACGGATAAGAAGAGACAGGGTCCCACCGGCCGCATCGTGAACATCAGCTCTACCGGCGCAAAAGTTGCTATCCCGCTTCTCGGTGCTTATAGCTCCTCCAAATCTGGTCTTGAAGGAATGTCGGACGCTCTGCGGCGAGAACTGATGTTATTTGGCATCGACGTCGTGATCATTGAACCGGGCACGGTGAACACAGCGATGTATGACAAGGGCGAAAAAGAAGATCTGAGTGAGTTCAAGCAGACCGAGTATTGGGAGGCCGTGCAGAACTTCCAGAAGTTCATCGTCGCGGAAGCACGTAATAACGGCTTATCCCCTGAGCGTCTGGGCGAAGCCGTTCACGTGGCACTCAGCACGGCGAAGCCGAAGGCCCGCTACGCGGTCGTTCCGCAACGTTTCAAGAACTGGACTCTGCCCAGACTGCTTCCTGCACGAATGCTCGACACTCAACTCGCAAAGCTGCTCGGACTCACAAAGCCGTAGCAAGAATCCAAAGGAATTCCCAACTCTCATCAAGAGGAGAAGCAGCGAGAGGCCGTTTGATCCCCGTACTTAATGGTCCCGGCGCGATGTGAGGTAAACACCTCATCGGGTGACTTGGCTCACACCCAGAGCGGCTTTTCTGACGAGTCCCAAGAAACGCGCCGGGGTCCGGCAGCCACCCGTCCGCACAGTCGCCGACGGTTCTTTATGCCAGCCCGGCGCAAACAAGGCGGCCAGATAGCGGAACGGGCGTTATGCGTCAATATCGGCACTCAATTGCCCGGCGGCCCATTTCCCCTGCCGACTCGGGCGGTGAGAGAATCAGTTCATGCGAGCGCAGCTACAATGCGGCCAATCGCGCGGGGGGCGGGGGGCTGCTGTTACGGCATCGATTTGCATCCTACTGGTTGCACAGTCATGCGCGGCACAAACTAGCCCTGCGCCCGGGACCATCCGCGGCACCGTCGCGGACTCCTCCGGATCGTTGGTCGAGGCCGCCATCGTCAGATTACAGGCGGCCGGGTCCACTGCCCTGCGCACTACTCTTACCGACCAGACGGGCTCGTTCCACTTCTCCGCGGTCGAGCCCGGGGCCTACACCCTCACCATCACGGCTGGTGGTTTCATGGACGAGAAGACCAATGTTTCCGTGGTTTCCGGGGAGAATCCACCGCTCCCTCCGGTCGTTCTGCAGATCGCACCCGCCATCAGCAAAGTGGATGTGACTCTGCCGCCGCACGAACTGGCCGTCCAGCAGGTGCACGCCGAGGAGAAACAGCGATTGCTCGGGATTGTTCCGAACTTCTACGTCACCTACGATCCCAATGCCGCGCCTTTGACCGCCGCCCAGAAATTTCACCTTGGGTTGCGAACCCTGATCGATCCGGAGACCATCCTGAGCAACGCGGCCGGCGCCGGAATCGAACAATGGCGCAACACCACCGACCGGCAATTCGGCCAGGGGATGGAAGGGTACGGGAAGCGCTTTGGCGTGGACTACGCTGCCACCGTCACCCACGTTCTGATCGGCCATACCCTCACCCAATCCGTGTTTCACCAGGACCCGCGCTATTTCTATAAAGGAACCGGCAGTTTCCGCTCACGATTTCTTTATGCCGTCGGGACCGCGTTCGTTGCCAAGGGCGATAACGGCCACTGGCAGCCCGACTACTCCGATATCATCGGAGGCCTTGCCGCGCGGGAGATCCTATCCCCGCTCCACTCCTACACCTCCCGCCCGGGACTGCGCGCTTTTCATGGTTTTCTGCTGGGTTTCAGCGGCAGGGCAACCGATCATCTGATGCAGGAATTCATCTACCGCTGGCTGACGACCCATGTGCCGAAAACGGTGGCGCGGCGGCACCCCGTTCTGCGCGACGGCACCCCGGTGCCGCTGTTTTCCGTAGAGGACCTGCGTTCCGCCACGACGGGAACCGCGAGGCCGGTTACCTTCGTGCTTTCCAAAGACCTGGAGGCAGGCGGCGTCGTCGCCGCCAAAGCCGGGTCCAAAGTAGAGGGCCAGGTCACTTCCACAGCCGCGCCGTCCGCCTCAGGCGCCGTCGATTCCATGCACCTTTCGGTGGAAAACGTACACCTCAAGATCGGCGAGACGGAAGTTCCGCTGCGAAGCACGCCGCATAAAGCGGGCGCCGGTGTCCTGGAATATCATTGGCTGGAAGACACCGGCCGCATCGCGTTGGTCCTGTATGTCGCCAGGGATGTAACACTCGCACCGGCCCGGTAGCGCCTACCGGCCCTCCTCACGCCTTCAGGCAGAGCTCTGAAATGGCTACAGCCTGTCTTACCCAGTAATCCCAATTGTGTTAGCCAAAAGCCGCAGAGGCGAGCGGGGGCGCTCCAACGCAATGAGAATCAGCGAGGAGAGAGCAGAATTTCCTTCGTCCGTTCGATCTTAATTCGAGATCGTGCGCGGTTGCGACGCCGTCGTGCAAAACGAGATCGCGGGAGCCGCACGGACGTTCCACTTGGACGTATAAGTCGCCTATGGTGAGATTGGACGAAAGGGCCTATGGCGGATTAGTCCTGATATGTCCCGATGGCGAACTTTGGCTAACGGCAGCCCTGAACAGATGTTCCAGCGACAGATCCTCTGGCAATCCAGAACTTGGACAGCCAATTCGGCGCATCCCGCCGCATGAGAGCGATTGTCATAGTTTGCATCGCAGTGAATTATCCGACAGATGACGACAGCGCTGTTGTACGGGGCTACTTCTCCTGGATCCGGTACAGATCCGTCCGCGTCCGCAGATAAAACGCCTTCCCCGCAATCGCCGTTGACGCCAGAAACCCCTCGTCCAGGTGATTCTCCCCAACCTGCTCAAAAACCCGCCCCGGCTTCAGCACCGTCGTCTTGCCATCCTCGCTAAAGAACCACAGCCGGCCGTCTGCGTACAAAGGTGACGCCGAGTACTCTCCGCCAATTCGCTGCTGCCACACCTGCTCTCCGGTCTGGGCATCGATGCAACTGGCAATCCCGGTGTCCCCGATCATGTAGATCAAGCCATCCACTAACAGGATGGACGGCTTATTCGAAACGCCCCGCTTCACCTTCCACGCCACATGAGTATCGGTAATCAATCCTTCGCCGCCCGTCCGTACCGCGAATAACTGCCCGGCGGAAAAGCCTGTCGGGTAGAAGATCATCCCTTGGCCAACTACGGGACGCGTGCTCGCCGAATGTTGGCCGCGCTCTTCCACCCGCCATAATTCCCTCCCTGTGAAGGGATCGTACGAGTACGCCGCCTTTGCCCCCAGACTGATCATCTCCCAGCGCCCGTTAATCCGCTCGACATGCGGAGTCGAAAACGCCTTACGCAGATCACCGTCGGCGGCCGGCTTCCCGTTCTTGTTCAGATCCTGGAAATCGATCGACCGATTGGTTTGCCAAACCGTCTTCCCGGTCTGCTTGTCGAGCGCCATCACGAACTGATGGTCGCTCCCGTCGAAGTGCATCAGCAGCAGGTTCTGGAACAGGATTGGCGACGATCCGGCGCCGCGGAAATGGTTGCACTCAATGTCGCGCCGTTCCCACAAAACCTGAAACTTCTTCGTATCGATGCAGGCCGTGCCAGGGGATCCGAATGTTATGTAGACGCGCCCCTCCTCGATCACCGGCGTCGGCGAAGCAGCCGTGTTGAATGGATGCACAAATTGCGGTTGTGCGACATCGAACAGTTTCCAATCCCGGATGATCTTCCCCGTGTCACGGTCAATGCACAGCACAAACAGTTCCCGGCTGTCTTTGCTCGCGGAAGTCAGCCAAATCTGCTTCCCGTAGATCACGGGCGACGACCAGCCCCGATCGTGAATCGGGGTTTTCCAGACGACATTCCGCGTCTCGCTCCAATGCAAAGGCAGGCCGTGTGCGTCCGAATGCCCGTTGCCGTCCGGTCCGCGAAATTGCGGCCAGTTCTCGGCTCCGCGCATCGCCGGATACGACGTCAGCAGAAGGACGAGGAGGCTCTGAGTGATCATACGTTCTACCAAATTATCTCACTCATCCACGGACTACCCGATCCACTTGGACGTGTAGTCGCCGTTCCGCTGATATGGCCGGATGCCGTGAATATCTGCCATCGTATCGATTCCAGTTACTCGACCGGATTAGCTGCTGCGGTCCAGACACGTGTTAGACTCAGCCGCATGACCGTGCTGGACTGGCTGCTCGATTCGGACCCCGCCATCCGCTGGCAGGTGTTGCGTGATCTTGTCCATGCGCCGGCTGACGTTGTCGCGGCGGAGCGCGCGCGAGTGGCCGCCGAGGGATGGGGCGCCAGACTGCTGGCTTTGCAGGGCGAAGACGGCCAGTGGGCCGGAGGTGCGTGCTTCCCGGCGCGTAGCTTCAACTGGCGCGATGAGAACCAGGGCCAGCCCTGGACCGCCACGCTGCCCACACTCCAACTGCTGTGTGATTTCGGCGTCGACCCGTGCTCTGACCGGGTACGCCGGGCGTTGGCGCTGGTCAGAGATCGCTGCCGTTGGGAGCACGCCGGGCAGCCGTTCTTCAGCGGCGAAGTCGAGCCGTGCATCAACGGCAGGACCGTCTCATTGGGCGTCTATTTTGATCAAGATGTGGAGCCGGTGGTCGTCCGCCTGCTGGGTGAGCAGCTCAAGGACGGCGGGTGGAACTGCGAGGAGGAGAATGGGTCGGTCCGCTCGTCGTTCGCGACCACGATCAACGTTCTGGAAGGACTCATTGCGTACGAGCGCGCAACCGGTGGCTCTGCGAAATCCATTGCGGCTCGGCGCCGGGGTGAGGAGTACCTTCTCGAGCGGAAGCTGGTCCGGCGTAAGAGTACCGGCGAAGTCGTTAACCCAGCCTGGCTGCAATTCTCGTTTCCAACCCGCTGGCACTATGACGTGCTCCGTGCCCTCGAATACTTCCGCTCGGTCGGGGATGCGCCGGACTCGCGGATGGACGAAGCGATTGATTTGCTCCGATCCAGACAGCAGACCAACGGTACCTGGCTACTTGAAAACACGCATCCCGGCAAAGCCCACTTTCCGCTCGAGGACGGTGACAGTCGGCCCAGCCGGTGGAACACGCTGCGAGCACTGCGTGTCCTCAGCTGGTACGAGCGGTCCCCTACCTGAGGCGTGGTCGCGCGTCACAACGGTGCAGTTAGGCCAGCCCACCTGGACGCATAGTCGTTCGAGGAGTCAGCGCAGGATTACTCCTCACAAGTCGTTAGTGTCCTATCGGGAGTGCCGCGGCGCGGAGGTCTTGTTCAAAACGCGGACTGCATCCCGCCGCGTCGTTTTCGATTGGGCGACTAACGACAAGAGAGCACCAACGCGTCCTTGGGCAGCGTTCGGTTCGCCGAGTCTGGTCGCCCGAGACAGGCGATTTCGCGACAATCCGCAACACCTGATCCGTCCGGCGTCGGAACGATCAATCTCGATGAGGAACGCTACTCGGCCCGTAAAGCCTCAACCGGATCGACCTTAGTAGCCCTGCGAGCCGGCAGGTAACTGGCGAGCGCCGCTGCGAGAACCAGCCCGATCGACACCCCGGCGTACGTCAGCGGATCGGACGGGCTCACATCATAGAGCACTGATTTCATCAGGCGTGTCAGGGCCAACGCTCCGGTCAACCCAAACGCTACGCCGGCGCCTGACAGAACCAGTCCGTGACGCACAAACATCTGCGTGACGTTCTGGAGAGGAGCGCCCAGCGCGAGCCGTATTCCGATCTCGCGAGTCCGTTGCGAAACCGAGTAGGATATGACACCGTAGATTCCGATCAAACCCAGAAGCAGCGCCATGCCGCCCGCGATAGCTAGCAGCACTAGCGTAAAATACGTTCGCGCAAGGGAACGGTCATATACGGATTCGAGAGTCTTAACGTCGGCCAAGGGCAAATTTGAATTCACGCTGGCGACGGCTTTTTGGAGGTCCTGAAGCAACGCTGATGATCCCGCCCGCGGCGTGCGTACCACGAAAGCCACGCTTCGGAATACGTATGTTGCGGAAGATTCGAAATTCTTCTGCAGCAGGGGCCAGTAGACAATGCCAGGCGCCTTCTGATCCACGCCTTCGTCGCGCAAATCAGCTACCACGCCGATCACTTCCCGCCAGTCGTCCTTGAGTGTTGGACGGACGCGTTTGCCGATTGCCGCGCGCGGATCGTGCCAAAACTCGCGCGCCATGTTCTCCGAGACCAGGGCGACGGGTTTCTGGTTGTAGGTATCGGCCCAGGTCAAATCCCGCCCTGCGATTAGACGGGCGCCGACTGTGGAGAAGTAGCCTGGCGAGACGAATTTGAGGGTCCGTATGGGGGGAACGGTGCTCCCCTGGGCGGTCTGATCCTCCGCATAAACCGGATCGCCCGAGCCGCCCTCCATTGGAAGGTTGCTCGTTATAGCAACAGCGGAAACACCCGCAAGTGACTCTATCTTACGTAGGATTTCCTCTTCCATCCGAATCGCGCGCTCCGGTTCGGCGACCTGCGACTGGGGAATCGAAAGATGGAGCGTCTCCAGCTCTTGCGCGCGGGAGAATCCGGGATCGATGTGCCGTAGCGCCCGGAAGGTGCGGATCATCAGTCCGGAACCGACCAACAGCACAGCAGCCAGCGCCACCTGCACGATCACCAGAAGGCTACGCGCGCGATGCCTCTCCTTGCTCTGGCTGATTGAGCGGCCACCGCTACCGAGCGCGTTCGATAACTGCGGCCGCGCATACTTGAAGACCGGGATCAAGCCGAAGAGCAAACCCGCAACCAGCGAAACGCCTAGTGTGAACGCCAGCACCACCGGATCGATTGAAATCTCGTGGATGCGCGGCAGGTGTTCCACACCCGAGGCCGCGAGTACCCGCAGCGCGCCATACGCGAGCGTCAACCCAAACCCGCCGCTAGCAACGCTAAGCAGCAGGCTTTCGAGCAGTAGCTCGAGCGCGATGCGTCCCCACCCGGCGCCGAGCGCGGCGCGAACGGCCAGCTCCTGCCGGCGTCCATCGGCGCGGACCAGAAGCAGATTCGCCACGTTGGCGCAGGCGATCAGTAGCACAATGCCCACGGTGCCCATTAGCGTCCAAAGTGTCTTTCCGATATCGCCAACCAAGACGTCCTTTAGCAAACGCAATCGGGGGGCGATGCGGGCGGTGGCCCAAACATCCGAGCTGAAGCCGGGGTTCACTGCGAATTTCGCCGGCGCCATGGCCAGCATGCGCGTGACATCCGCGTTGGCCTGCGTGAGCGTCACTCCAGGTTTGAGCCTTGCGATGCCCTGGCAGCAGAAGCTGATCAGACGAATATCCGCGCGATTGAGTCGCAGCGGCAACAGCAGCGAGACTGGGTGATCCATGAATTGAAATGATGGCGGCATTACACCGGCCACCGCGTGCGCATTGCCATCCAGAAGGATGCGGCGGCCAAGAACGGAGCGATCGCCTCCGAAATGCGACTTCCAATACCCGTCCGAAAGAATCACTGCGCGTTCGCTTTTGGGGTCGTCATCAGACGCGGTGAACGGGCGTCCTAGCACAGGCTGGACGCCGAGCACCGGGAGAAAGCGATTTGTCACCTGTAGAGCCGGTACCTCCTCGGGCTGACCAACCCCCGTTACGCTCGCGGTGTCCGCCTGCCACATGCCGACATCTTGAAACACGCGGTTTTCGTCGCTGTAAGTGAAGTACAGCGAGGCAGCCAGATTGAGGTCCTCGATATGGATGCCCGGCGCGGTGTGCCGCAATGCGACAATTTGCCCGGATTGCGGATAGGGCAGAGGTTTCAACAGCACGCCATCGATTACGCTGAAGATCGCGGTGCTGGCGCCAATACCCAGTGCCAGGGTGAGTACGCTGATGGTGGTAAAACCCGGGTTGCCACGCAGCCGGCGGGCAGCATAACGCAGATCCGACAATGACAACACGATGACGTTCTCCCATCCGTAGGAGCGCACCTGTTCCCGGACGGCAGTAGCGCTGCTGAATTCCAACCGCGCTGCGCGCCGCGCCTCGTCCGGAGAAAGACCGCTCGCCACCAGCGCGGCGGTTGCCTGTTCCAGGTAGCTCTCGACTTCGTCCGCAATGTCCTGGTCGGCGGCTCTCCGGTTCGCGAGCGCGCGCAGGCCCCGGGCAAGCTGGCGCCAGAGGGACACTCGGCTAGCCCTCCGCTTTCAAGAGCCGTGCGATGGCCGATGTACGGCGTGACCAATCCGCAATCTCGTTGTCGAGTTGTTTCTTGCCCGCCCTGGTGAGTTTATAGACTTTGGCGCGCCGCGAGTTCTCTGTTCGACGCCACTCGGCATCCAGCCATCCGCCGCGCTCCAGCCGCTGCAACGCGGTGAGGAGCGAGCCTGGATTCACCTTAAAGACTCCGCGCGATATCTGCTCAATGCGGCGCGCGATTCCGAAGCCGTGCATGGGTTCAAGGCTGAGCGTCTTGAGGATCAGCATGTCAAGCGTGCCCTGAATGACGTCAGTATTTGGCTCGTCCATAGATGCTCCACGCAATGTAGAATAGTGTCTATTCCATATGATTGTCAAGATGTGATATTCAACTGGAAGACCGTGTCGCTTTTGGCCAGCCATCTAGTGTCTTGAGTCAGAAGTTCATTGAAGAATTCCCGATGTGGGGCGGACCCCCTGGTCCGCGGGCCGACGCCCTCGTCGGCCGCTTTTCTCGTGTGATGGCAATGCCGGACCAGGGGTCCGGCGCTGACGAGGGCGTCCGCCCCACCGCGAGTTATGTGGCGGACTTCTGACTCAGGACACTAGGAATACGCTGCGCCGCCACCAGGCTAAGCACTGCCAACGTTAGGCCCCGGTAGAGAGCCCAGCCGCAGCGTCCACTGCGATATTCGGCTTACACGAAGGAGATCTCGACTTGTCCACGGATCATCCCGAAGGCGTTCTACAATTTCGTCCGCGGTGGTCGCCCGTACGATTAGGAGGACATCTGGTGCGCCTTCCAGTGGCCCCCCGAGTTACGATGAAGCCTTCGCTCTCAAGACGGTTCATGAAGGAGGCGTGCGCACCCCAATCGGGTTGCTCCTCCAACCGAAGGGAGGGGTTCCAGGCATCGCTACAGGTGCGGATCACGGCGAAGAGCTTCATAGCGTCCATCGTACGCTTCCGTTTAAATAATCCAACAGTCTCGGTGGCCATCGAGACTCGACAGGATCAGGAACGGCATTGCTCCTGGAATGTGACCAGGACAAACTTCAGTCCAACTGGAATGGCGATCGGCGGGGGTAACGGCGTCTCGTTCCTGATCCCGTTGAGGGCACTCAGCAGTGGCTTCCTCCGAGTCCCGCGTAATCCAGCCAGAACACGTTCCAGAGGTAATCCCGCCGGCCCGTTGATGCCAGCGCCTCAACCTTGCCCGGCTCGCGCTCCTGCGCAGGGCGCTCATGGGGAAGTATGAATTAGCTCGGGTGTCAGAAATCAAGAATCGCAAAATTCGCACTTGACATCATCAGGTAATCCACTACCATATGGTTGTGGATCAATTGGGTACAACATTTGCCGCTTTGTCTGATCCCACCCGGCGGGGGATGATCGAACGGCTCTCACATGGTCCTGCCTCTGTGCATGGATTGACGGAATCGTTTGCAATTTCGCAGCAGATGATTTCAAAACATGTTGCGTACCTGGTGCGGGCGCGGATTGTGATCAAGACGAAGCGTGGACGAGAGAGTGTGTGCACGCTTAGGCCAGAGGCGATCAAGAAGGTCAGCGACCGGGCGGCTTATTATCGTCGATTCTGGGAAGAGAGTTTCGACAAGCTGGATGTGGTTGTGAATCAAATGAAAAAAATGGAGCTCAAAGATGACAAAAAACACGGTTAGCGAGACAGAGCGGATGGTTGTCACGAGAGTTTTCGATGCGCCACGCGAATTGGTCTGGAAGGCGTGGACGGACCCGAAGTATGTAATGCAGTGGTGGGGCCCGAAGGGTTTTACCACGCCTTTTTGCAAGATGGATTTTCGCGTGGGAGGAAAATTTCTCTGCTGCATGAGAGCTCCGGATGGCCAGGAGTTCTGGAATGCCGGTGAATACCACGAGATTGTTCCGCACGAAAAGATCGTTTCCTCCATGTACTTTTCCGACCCGCAGGGAAACAAGGTTGAGCCTGCGCACTATGGAATAGAACATGAGGCCATAGACGGTGTGCACGATGTGACTACCTTTGAGGATCTTGGAAACGGCCAGACGAGACTCACCTTCATTGGAAATGAAACCATGGAGAACGCTAAAAATAGCGGTCAAGTAGAGGGCTGGAACCAGATACTCGATAAATTTGCCGCAGTGGTTGCGGGGCTGGGGCAGGCGAAATAAGAAGTTGACGTTTTGATGATCGTCATGCGCGAGATACTGAACGAAAAGCAAACGCAGGTCCGTCCCGGAAACCCCAGCGGATAGGTCGAGCGCGGCGCAACGAAGGCAGGGAGAAGGGATACGAGATGCCCGGTGAGATTTGCGGCTTCCGGGCGGATCGTCAGAGATCCGTACGGAGGCCGAACAAAGGTGACGCCGCGAGCGCTCTCTCCGGGTTGCGCGTAATCCGACCGGAGCAGTCGGCTCGGCCGCTCCAATCAACGACATGGCGACTTATCGTCCAACTGGATTTTTTCCGGTTTGCCATACGCCAAGTGACCACTCAGATACATCGACGCCTGCGCCACTCAAGATCTATTCGCGAGCGTGCGGAGTATTCCGCATGTGAGTCACGTGCCCGACGCTGCGGTGCGGTGCGATACAATCCGTCCGATGGTCACCTGCTCCAGGTGCGGAACTGTATCTTCCGATAACGTCCGTTTCTGTTCTTCATGCGGGCGTGCCATTGCGAGTCTCGATACGCTAACCCTGGAGCCAGATCGAAATGTTGTCATGCCTGTGCCAGATGCCATCAGTTCGCACCCGGCTCGCAACGTCGGATTTTCGCCCGGCACCGTTCTCGTCGAGCGTTATCGGATCGTCGCTCTGCTGGGACGCGGTGGCATGGGCGAAGTTTATCGCGCAGAGGATCTCAAGCTCGGCAATGTTGTAGCCCTCAAGTTTCTTCCCGCTTCACTTCAGAAGGATGCCGCGGCTCTGGCCGGGTTTCACGCCGAAGTGAGAAACGCGCGCCAGGTTTCGCACCCCAATGTTTGTCGCGTCTACGACATCGGCGAAGTGAATGGACAGCACTTCCTCACCATGGAGTACATCGACGGCGAGGATCTTGCGTCCTTGTTGCGCCGCATCGGCCGCTTGCCGGGCGACAAGGCTCTGGAGACCGCGCACCAAATCTGCGCCGGCCTCGCCGCCGCCCACGATTGCGGACTGCTGCATCGCGATCTGAAGCCCGCCAACATCATGCTCGATGGACGAGGCCGGGTACGCATCACTGACTTCGGGCTGGCCCTCAGCAGCGACGACGCCCTCGGTCGCAACGAAACTGCGGGAACGCCGGCATACATGGCTCCAGAGCAAATTGGCGAAGGCAAAGCCAGCGTGTGCAGCGATGTCTACTCGCTGGGGCTCGTGTTGTATGAACTATTCACTGGACGCCTGCCTTATCAGGCAACCACTCCCATCGAGTGGCGGCGTGTACATCTGGAATCCTCACCCAGGGCGCCATCGTCAGTGGTAAAGGACATTGATCCGGTCGTGGAAACCGCCATTCTGCGCTGTTTGCAGAAAGATCCCGCCTTGCGGCCGTCTTCGGTGCGGCAGGTAGCCGCCGCATTTCCCGGAGGCGATCCGCTGGCCGCCGCGCTTGCGGCTGGGGAAACACCGTCGCCCGAGATGGTCGCGGCGTCGGGAGCAACCAAAGGTTTGCGTCCCCCGGTGGCTTGGCTTGTGCTGGCGGGCGTGATTGTGTCGGTGATCGCAGCGATCCTGTTGGGTGCGCAAACAAAGCTGTTCCGGCGCGTGCCGCTGGAAAAACCGCCGGAGGCTCTAGCCGAGCGCGCGCGGGACATTCTGCAAAGCGTCGGCTATTCCGAGCCGCCGGTGGATACGGCGATAGGTTTCTATGAGGGGAATGACTTTCTCCGCTACATCGGGGAACATGACAAATCGAAGACGCGCTGGGACAATCTGGAGACCGGGGCGTTCGTGTTTTGGTATCGCGGTAGCCCCCGACCGCTCACAGCTCTAGCCCCGTTTCCCGCTCAAGTACCCATAGTCGGATTGGTAGGGACGAACGACCCACCATTGGACTTGTCCGGGATGACGGAGGTCAGGCTCGATCCGCGCGGCCGCCTTATGCAGTTGATCGCAGTTCCTCCGCAGCTTGAGAAGCCGGTGGGCGCCGCGCCGTCAGCGCCAGACTGGGCGCGGCTGTTCTCTGCCGCGAGGCTCGATCCGTCGAAGTGGCTGCCGGCACAGCCGATGTGGACGCCTCCCGTTTACAGCGACGCGCGCGCAGCGTGGACAGGACGGCTGGCTGAGCGCCCCGATATCCCGATGCGGATTGAAGCGGCAGCATACGGAGGCAGGCCCGTCTACTTCGAGTTGGTCGGCCCTTGGACCCGTCCCGAGCGCATGCAACCGTATCAGCCGAGCGCCGGCGACTGGGTGAGTCTGGTGATTCTCACAGTTTTGTTGCTCTCGGTGCTGGTCGTCAGCGCCATGCTTGCCCGCAAGAACCTCCACCTGGGTCGGGGCGATCGTCGGGGAGCTTCTCGTTTGGCAGCGTTTACTTTCGCGGTCTGGGCGGTGGCCTGTTTCTTTGGCGCCCATCACGTCCCCAACTTCGACGAACTCGGGCTCTTCCTCGAGTTCCTGGCCTGGGGCCTTACCTGGTCCTGTTTTCTGTGGGTTCTCTATCTTGCCTTGGAACCCTACGTCCGCCGCCGCTGGCCCGCCACCCTGGTCTCATGGAGCCGCTTGCTGGCCGGAGGCCTTCGGGATCCACTAGTAGGACGCGACGTGCTTGCGGGCTGTCTCCTGGCGCCGTCTTCGGCCGCTGTTCAAAGACTGGCGTGGTTTGTTTTCTCCTGGCTCGGCTATCCTCCGCCGCAACCATCCACCGGCCCACAGTGGCAGTTCCTGGGCGCGCGCACGGTCATTGCCGATCTAGCCCTAACAGTGCTCTGGGGACCTTTTTTCTGGCTTGCGTTTCTGTTTGTCCTGTTCCTTCTCCGGGCCTTGCTCCGCTGGGAGTGGGCAGCCGCGGTGGCGTGGGTTCTTTTGTTTACAGTTTTCGGCGCAGCAGGCAGCCAGTTTGATCCCGTTGCCTTGGTGGGCGTACTTATCTTTAGTAGTCTGGCTGTGTTTGTGATGATCCGATTCGGTTTGCTGGCTCTCGTGGCGAACTTAGTTGTCTACAGTATTCTGAGCAACTTTCCTCTGACCACCCAGGGGTTAGTGTGGTATGCGGGCATCAGTCTGACCGGGATTCTGCTGATAGCGGCGTTGGCGTTCTACGGCTTCTACACCTCGCTGGGCGGCCGACCGGTTTTCGGAGGCGCCGTGCTAGAGGAGTGAGATGCCGTGGGAAATAGCTCCTCACTTGGCTCCAAGTGCAGCGCCGTCATTGTAAGGATTCCCCAGTTGGCGGTTGACGCGCCAACAGGAAGTTGGCATGTTCGGCGTCAAGTGGACGGGAAATACCCTAACCGCGGAAGTGGCGTCTCCGCCGGCTCCGGGCGGATCGTCGGCGACTCGTAAAAAGGGATGATCTGGTTGGCCAGATAGGTCCCCTTAATGTCGGCGTTCCTCCTGGAATGTGACCAGGACAAACCTCACTGATTTTCACTAACTCCCGTTCAATCGTTCACGCAAACCAGCGATCTCTCCTTTGCCCTCCATGCTACGATCATCGTGTGGCCCACGACCCCTATCTGCCGCGCCATCAGTGAATTAAGAAAAATGCAAAACGAAGCCAAATCCCAAGACCGAACACCAGTTGCTCGCCAGCGAAAACCCGTGGTCCACCCTGTGCGACACTGAAGCATCAGCCTCCCAGAAGGAGCATGATATGGAAGATTCCACCCGTCCCATCCGCATTGTGGTGATCAACGGCAGCGTTCGTCCCAACAACTACACCAGCATGGCTTCGGCTTACGTTGTGGACGAACTGCGCAAGCACCCCAAGGTGTCGGTGGAAGAAGTGCACCCGGGCGAGCTGAACCTCCCGTTCCCGGGCACCGATCCGAATTCACCGGTCACAAAGAAATTGCAGCAAATTGTCAGCCAGGCCGTCGGCGTCGTCTTGGTCACGCCCGAGTATCACGGCAGCTTCAGCAGTGTGATGAAGCTCGTGATCGAAAACCTCGGATTCCCGTCCGTGCTGGCCGGCAAACCAGTCGCATTGTTCGGTGTGGCTGCTGGCGCGATCGGCGCCATCAAGTCGCTGGAACATCTGCGCGGGGTCGTCTCGCATATCGGCGGTATCGCTCTGCCCCTTCCCATTTCGATCGCGAACGTGCAGAAAGTATTCGACCGCGAAGGCCACATCCTGGATCCCTCCGTCGAGAAGATAGTGCGCCAGGTCGCGACCAACCTGCTCGGCTACATTGAGAAAAACATCTGCCCGGCAGCCACGCTGGAGCGGTTGATGCGCGACGGCCAGACCGAGCATCCCAACGTTGTCACCGTTTGACGCTATTCCAGCTTTGGAATAGCCCGATCGCACGCGCAAACACGCCAGTATTAAGATAGTTCGATCCCTCATGGTTCCCTCCGCGATGTGGCGTAAGCTCTTCGACGTGCGCAAAGGGGAATACGCGCGCACGCTGTTCATGTCGCTTTACCTTCTATGCGTGATGGTCGCGTACTACATCCTTAAGCCTGTTTCGGCGGCGATGTTTCTCAACAAATTCAACATCGACAAACTTCCCTACCTCTATATCCTCATCGCCGGCGCCGGCGGCGTGCTGGCTTATCTCTATACCCGCATTGCGTTGAAGTCATCGCTGACCACCGCTGTCTCCTGGACCATGCTCCTTGCCATCGTCTGCCTGATCGCGTTGTGGTGGCTCATCGGATTGAACCTTCCGTGGATGCTGTATGTGTTCAACATCTGGGTGAGCCTCTTCAGCATCGTGCTGTTCTCGCAGGGTTGGCTTGTGGCCGCTAACCTGTTCGATTCGCGCCAGGCCAAACGGCTGTACGGGCTCCTTGGCCTTGGAGCGGTGGCTGGCGCGGCAGTGGGAAGCGGGGTTACAACCCTGACCGTCAGAATCGTCGGAACGCGGAACCTCATTCTGGCGTGCGCGGGAATCGTCGCCCTGGCGTTTGGAGCGTTTCTTGGCGCCATTCGGCAAAGCGGCACATCGCTCGCGGGAGCGCGCGCCGCGGACACGGAAAAACAGGAATTCTCGGCTCGCGACATCTTCGCCTCGATTGCCCGCAACCGCCACCTTCAGCTCATCATCGTGATTACCTTGCTCACCTTCATTGTGGATGAGCTGGTGGATTTCCAGTTCCAGGCGGTCGCCAAGCGCACCTTCCACGGCGACCAGCTGACAGCATTCTTCGCCAGTTTCTTTGTTTACCTGAACCTGATTTCACTGGTTCTTCAATTGTTTTTCACCGCATGGATTGTCCGGCGCATCGGTGTAGGCGGGACCTTGCAAATCATGCCGCTGTGCATCACCGCTGCCTCGATCGCGGCCGTCGCGGTGCCCGGCCTGGTGTCCTCGATCATTCTCCGCTTCTCCGAAGCCGTCAACCGCTACACGTTCAACCGCACGGGCATGGAACTGCTCTTTCTTCCTCTGCCCTCCGGTCTGAAGAACCGCACCAAGGCGTTTATCGACATCTTCATCGACCGGTTCGGCCGTGGATTGGCGGGCATTCTGCTGGCTTCGCTGCTTGCCTTGGGATTGCGGGACATGCGGATCATCGCCATCATGACGGTCGGATGTACGGCCGCCTGGATCTTTCTGGCGCGAGCCGCCGAGCGGGAATACAGGCGCACCATGCGGAGCCGGATCGAGCGGCGCCGCCTCGAACTGGAAGATGCGCGCCTGACCGTCGGCGACCCCGCCACCTTGCAGCTCTTGGAGCAGACCCTCGAGAGCACCAACACTCGCCAGGTTTGCTATGCGCTCTCAATGCTGGCCGAGGCTCCGGGCTATGACCTGGCGCCGGTCCTGACGCGGATGTCATCAAGCCCCATGGATGAAGTCCGCGCCACGGTTTACGACCTGGCGCGAGCTATCGAGTTCCCCGGTTTACTCGATACCGCGATGCCCGAGATCCAGACCGCTGCCGGCGATCCCGGAGCCACGGCCGTGCTCGGCAAGGTGGTGCCGTACGTGATCGCGGTCTCACCGGAAGCCACCGCTCGCGCCGCCGATTTTCTCAACCATCCGAACCCGGCCGTGGTGGAAGCCGCCATCGAAGCCATGAACGACAAGGCGCAACTGGCGGGCGAAGTGTTGACGCCCGATTGGATCTCGGCCGCGGCCGGGCATTCGGATTCCCGCCGCCGAAGAATGGCGGCGTTGGCCATCGCGGTACGAGGCCAGGAAAACGCAAACGAATTAGCACGCTTGCTCCAGGATCAGGACAACGACGTGGTGGCCGCGGCGTGCCGTGCCGCCGGCAAGTTGGGTAACCGGGGTTCGGTGGAAGCCATGATCCGGCGCCTGGACGACCCCGCCCTACGAAGCGTGGTGATCGAATCGCTGGCGGCGTTCGGAGCCCGGCATTGCGGCCTCCTCGGCGACTGCCTGGCGGATACCTCATGGCCGCTGGCTACACGCTGCCAGATCCCGCGCGTCCTGAAGCTGATCCCGGATCAGCGCAGCGCGGACGTGCTCCTGCATTCCCTCAACGAGCCGGAAATTTCCATTCGCATCGCCGTCTTGCGCGCCCTCAGCCACCTCCATGAGACCGCCCCGCATCTCAACTATGGCGCCACCTTCGTTACCGATCACATTCTGAAGGAAGCGCGACATTATTTCGAGCTCTACTCCGCCGTCGAGCCCTTTCACGATCACAAGGGCTCGCGAACCGCGGCGGGCCTGCTCGAGCGCAGTCTCCAGGAACGCCTGGAACAAACGCTGGAGCGCCTCTTCCGCCTGTTGGGCCTGAAGTATCCGCCCGAAGATATGCACGCCGCGTATCTGGCGGTGCGCGGCCGCCGCCGCGAACAATTTCTGGCCGCGCTCGATTTTCTCGATACCGTGCTCGAACCGGCGCTGAAACGAGTCGTGCTCCCGCTGCTGGATAGCTCCGAAGGCATGACGGAGCGCGGGCGCGATCTGTTCGGTCTGGAAGTTCGCGATGCCGAATCGGCGATCCGCGATCTGATCCGCTCCTCCGACCCCTGGCTCTCGGCGTGTGCCATGGCGGCTGCCGGTGAGCGCAAGTTCCACCGCCTTCGCGCCGACATCCTCGCCGCTGGCCAGCGAGCCGGAACGGAAGTAGCCCAGGTGGCCAACTCCGCCGCTGAGTCCCTGGCGCTCAACGCAACAGCAGACTGATGACCGCTAATGATGCCCGTCCGATTCCGAGCGGTTGCTAGTCTTTACTCAGCATCTTGGCGCCAAGCGCGCCGCCCGCCGTGCAGGTCAATGTCAGCATGATGAACGTCGCGATTAACGAACGAAGCATTTTCGAAGGGTCCTTAAGCATTTTGAGCGCTTCGTCGACACTGCCTTGCTGAAATGCGAAATCTTTGAGGCCATCCTTGATCGCATCCAAACCGCCCATCTGGCGGATAGCCAGCATGAAGAATCCGAACAGCAACGTCAGCAGCGCACAACTGATGATGCCCGTGATCCAGCCCATGCGCGCGCCGCCGCGTACGTTCAACCGCTGCCCGGTACGGCGCTTATAAATCCACACGGAGAAGTAGCCCGCGCCCAGCCACCAAACCACGGCCGCGTAATTGACGCCGGGAATCATCATCATCAGGCACAGCAGACCCGCGGCCAACAGTCCCACGCGCAAGGCAATGGGGTTTCGAAAGCTGAGCGCCTGAAGCGGCGCCGCCTCTACCAGCGGCGCTTGCGGAGGCGCGAACACCTCCACCGGTTCTACGACGATCTCTTCGCGTTGCGGCTTGCCGCATTTATGGCAAAAGCGCGCATCGGGGGGCAATTGCGCGCCGCAGGTGCAAAATTCAGGCATGAGTTGAACGAGGGCCTACTCGTTCAGTTTGCCGCAGGCTCTCCTACAGAAGCAAGTCCGATACGGGTCTCGCCGTCCTGCTCGTGGATGGCCACGATCCGTTTGTAGCCGTCCTCGGTGTATTCCATCTTCACTCCGCCGCGCACCCTCTGGCTGATGATCCAATGCGGCAACTCGCGGTGATAGAACTCTCTCACCCTGTCAATCGAGTCATTTGTCGAGTATTCCGCCGCCAGAAATGTGAACTCTTTGTGGCCGGAATCGAAGCTGAAGTCGAAGCTGGCGGCGCCGTTATGGTCCTGGCGCACGGCTCCGGGATAGACAGGGACGCCGATCACTTTGGGATCGAGCCTTTGGTACTGCTGCACACGCATGGAACCGATGGGTGTTTCCACCTGTACGGTTTCACGCTTGGCGCTCCTGGTCTTCTCAACGTGGATGTTGTCGGCGAGATACATACCGGCCATAAACACGCCAACGATGGCGAGCGCCGCCAGAATCAGGAATGCGACAAGGATGCCGGCCAGTACGCCACCTCGCTCAGAGTGTTTAGGCTTCATCGATTTCCCTTTCCCAGCATGTACGAATCACCACGGCGAAAAGTTCGCCTGCCACTAAGTCATTGAAGGCACGCCTCTTCTATCGGAACCGCACCTTTACGTCCGGTTTGTTCTCCAGATGCACAGTGTCCACGAAACGGACACGCGCGGGCGAATGCGTCATCACGATGGACTGCGTTCGAGTGCCGTCGCCGAAGAAGCGGACGCCTTGCAGCAGGTTCCCGTCCGTAACGCCGCTCGCGGCAAAAACGATGTTGCGGCCCGGCGCTAGTTCCTGGGTCGTATAGATCTTGTCGGTATTGTGAATGCCCATGGATTGCATGCGCTCGCGCTGGCCGTCGTCCTTCACCACGAGACGGCCGAGAATCTCGCCGTTGAGGCAGCGCAGCGCCGCCGCCGTCAGCACACCTTCCGGGCGCGCCTCCCGACCCCATCACCGCATGCACGCCCGTGCCCGCAACCGCGGCTGCGATGCCCGCCGATAGATCGCCATCGCCGATCAGGCGGATGCGCGCACCCGCCTCGCGAATATCCGCCATCAACTTCTGATGCCTCGGCCGGTCGAGCACCACGACCACCAGGTCGTCGATGCCGCGCTGGAGGCGGCGCGCAATTGCTTTGAGATTGTGTTTGACCGGTGCGTCCAGGTCGACGCAGCCCTTCGCGGCCGGACCGACGATGATCTTCTCCATATAGCAGTCGGGGGCATGCAATAAGCCCCCGCGTTCGGATGCCGCGAGCACGGTAATGGCCCCGCCCGCGCCGGTGGCGCACAGGTTCGTACCTTCGAGCGGATCGACGGCGATATCCACCGTGAGCGCCGTGTTCGCGCTCTTGGCCGAGCCTACCTTTTCACCGATGTAAAGCATCGGCGCCCGGTCGCGCTCGCCCTCGCCAATCACGATGGTGCCGTCAATCGCGATGGTGTCGAGGCACCGGCGCATGCTCTCCACCGCCGCCTGGTCCGCGATGTGTGGATCGCCCATGCCCATGGTGCGCGCCGACGCGATCGCCGCCTCCTCCACCACGCGCAAGACTTCCAGAGACAGGTCGAACATGCTACAGTTTTCTCCTCATGGACAATAACACAGCCGGGATGGCTGGCACTCGCCCATAGTTGGAGAATACACTCAAGCCATGAAACGCTTTCTCTTGCTTCTGTGTCTCGGCTTGACCGCGAGGGCGCAAAACATATCGTCCGATCCTCCAACCCTTCAAGCGTTGCTGGCCGAAGTTCACCACCTTCGACTCGCGCTCGAGCGTTCCAGTCAAATCGCACCTCGCATCCAGATTGCGGTGGAGCGCCTCAAGCTCCAGCAGGACCAGGTAGCGCGGACCGCTCGTCTACTCGAAGAGCTCCGACACGACATGGACGCCCGCCGCTCGGACCTGCCGAAGATCCAGCAACGGCTCGAGAGCATCGCAGCCGAATCCGGCCAGACTACCGACCCGGGCAAGCACCGGGAACTCGACGAGGCGTCGAAGATGATGAAGCTGGAAAGCGATCAAGTAGAAAAATCGCTGCAGCAAATGCAGTCGCGCGAAGGCGAGGTGGCGGACCAGCTTCAATCCGAGCAATCCCGTCTGACGGAACTGAACGACCGCCTCGATCAGATCGAGCGCGTGCTGAACCAGCCCTAGAATGGAAGCGATCACACTGCTTGTCTTGGCCGACCCGGCCGCGCCAGAGCTGGCGATGCTCGGGGCATTGCCCGATACCACGTCCATCGCCGTGGGCGTTACGCCCGAAGCTTTCGAACGCACCGCTCCTCGCGCCGATGTCATCCTGAATGAGGCGGACGCGCGCGTTCTCGAGCAAGTCTGGCGAATGGCGCCACGCGTACGCTGGGTTCACTCACTCTCGGCCGGTCTCGATCGCATGCTCTTTCCCGCGCTAGTGGAGAGTCCCGTCCCTCTTACCAACGCGCGCGGTGCATTCAGCAACGCGCTGGGCGAATTTGCGATCGGCGCCGTTCTGTTTTTCGCCAAGGATTTCCGCCGCCTGGTCCGGAGTCAGGCGGCTGAAGTGTGGGACCCTTTTGACGCCGTCGAAATCAGTGGACAGAGCCTTGGAATTTTCGGCTATGGCGATGTGGGCCGCGCAGTAGCGTCGCGAGCCCATGCGCTGGGGATGAAAGTTCTAGCTCTGCGGCGGCGGCCAGAACTCTCCCGGGATGATCCCTGCGTCGCGCAGATGTTCTCTCCGGACCAGAAGCACCAGATGCTCGCACAATCGGATTACGTGGTGGTGACGATGCCGCTGACACCCGAATCGCGCGGCTTCATCGGTGAGCGTGAATTCGAAGTCATGAAGCCCGGCGCGGTGCTGATTAACATCGGGCGCGGTCCGGTGGTGAAGGAAGCCGCGCTTATACGGGCGCTCGAGCAGAAGCGCATTCGCGGAGCGGCTCTGGATGTTTTCAATGTGGAGCCGCTACCTCCCGGCCATCCATTCTACCGGCTCGACAACGTCCTGCTTTCGCCGCACTCAGCCGACAATACGACCGGATGGAAGGAGCGCAGCATGCAAGTCTTTCTCGAAAACTTCGGGCGCTTCCAACGCGGCGAGCCGCTCGTCAACGTGGTAAATAAGAAGCTCGGTTATTGACTCACGAGCTATCCCTGCCGAGCGCGAGCACGAAATACCGCGCCGCAGTGTTCCCCACGTTGCGCCAGCCATGTTGCTCATTGGAAGCTACAAATGCCGAAGAACCCGGACCTATGCTGGCGCTGTGATCCCGAATGGTCACTTCAACCGTCCCCTCCAGCATCAGGATCATCTCCTCGTGAACGTGATGATGGGGAGGATGCGGCGCCTCGCCGGGAGCCAGCTCGGTGATGTGCAACTCGATGGGAACTCCGGCATGCGTCACGCCTTCCAGCACCGCCCGCATGCGATTCGGCCCGCTATTCCGCACGGCAAGGTCCTCGAATCGGAATATCTTGGATGGCAAGGCTGACGTTTGTCCCGCGGCACGAGTGGCGGCAAGTGCCGGAAGCAACAGACTCAAGTCTCTGCGCGAATACATCATAGTGATCTCCTGTTCTTCCTCTGTTGGATCATCCGCCGATCAAGACCGACGTCATCGAAATGGTCTGTCCAAGGCGTCAGAGGCCTGTACCACAGGCCTGCGAAGTCCTCGGCGTGTCGTAGAGCACGGCGCTCTCGCCTTTCGCAGCCGTCTCCTTGTCGAAAAAGTCAACAATCTTAACTGCACGAGCTGCCAAGGCTTGGATTTCGGAGTTCGTCAGCCAGCGTGAAACCTTTTCTTTCAGCAGATCCTTGTCGAGCGTCCGCAGCTTCACAAGCAATCGCCGGTCGCACTTTACCAGGTCCTTCGGGTCGCGGAGATCCTTGCTCAGGCGAAATGCACGCGTACAGTCGATGATCCAGATCTGCCAGTCTTTGGTGATGAGAATGTTGGTGAGGTTGGGGTCCGTATCGTAGATGAGCTGGTGCCAAACTCGGACGGCGTACATCTGCTTGTTCCAAGCGTCTTGATCCGGCGGCTCCAGTTTCCGGTTCTTCCTGTCTATCTCCATCATCGAGTCGTTCACCCACCAGGAGAGTGAAGCCTGTTGTCCACGAACCTTCCGCTCGACGTAAGGCGGCACCATGTTGAGTTCCAGGATCTTGGCCAATTCGTAGCCGGCTACGTTGTAGCCCCAATAATCCTTGAAATTCAGCTCGGCGCCCTTCGAAGTTTGGAACGAAGTTTTCGCGATGTTGACGGTCTGAACGGCGGCATCATGCTGTGTGCCGTTGTACTCCAATGTCGCCCGCAAGGGTAGCGTGATGCCCTTTGGGATTTCTTTCATCTGTCCGATTTTTCCGAGACGCATGAATTCTTCCATTTGGGAGCAGGTAAGGCTTTGGGCCGAAGCCGCAGGCCAGGAAAACAGAATGCCAGCTAACGCGAGAGCGTGAGTGAAGTTGATCGGGCGGGTAACCAACATACCGGAGTCCTCCCTTTTCGTAGTGGCTATAGTACGTTGTTGGCTGCCCATTGACAATCCCAGGGGCTTTTTCCGAAAGACTTCAACGGCCGATTCCTCTGTGCCACTATAGAGAGAAATACATGCAGCCATTTCGTGGCGTAGACTACCTGCACATTGACTCGTTATTTAACGAGCAGGAACTGCTGGTGCGGCAGACGGCTCGCCAATTCGTCGACGACCGCGTCTTGCCCCTCATCCGCGACTGCTTCCGCGATGCACGGTTTCCTTCCGAGCTAATTCCGGAGCTTGGGCGGCTCGGCTTTCTTGGCGCCAATCTCGAAGGCTACGGGTGCGCCGGCATGTCCAACGTCGAATACGGACTGATCATGCAAGAACTCGAGCGCGGTGATTCCGGCCTCCGCAGCTTCGTCTCGGTGCAAGGCGCGCTGGTGATGTATCCAATTTTGAAGTACGGTTCCGAAGAGCAAAAACAAAACTGGCTGCCGAAATTGCAGTCAGGGGCCGCCGTGGGCTGCTTCGGCCTCACCGAGCCGGGCTTCGGCTCGAATCCGGCCGGGATGAAAACCACCGCCCGCCGCCAGGGCGATTGCTGGCTGCTGAATGGCGAGAAAACCTGGATCACCAACGGCGGCCCGGCGCAAATCGCGATTGTCTGGGCACGCACAGTCGATGACGACGGCAGCATTCGCGGATTCCTGGTGGAAAAGGGCACGCCGGGTTTCACGACATCCGACATTCACGGCAAATGGTCGATGCGGGCTTCCGTGACATCCAGCCTGGCCCTGGCCGATTGCCGCGTTCCGGCGTCAGCCATGCTGCCCGGCGCAAAAGGCTTGAAGGGTCCGCTTGCATGCCTGTCGCAGGCGCGATACGGAATCGGATGGGGAGTGCTTGGCGCAGCCATGGATTGTTACGAAACTGCCCGTCAATATTCCATCGTGCGCAAACAGTTCGACGACCGGCCCATCGCCTCGCATCAGCTCGTGCAAGAGAAGCTCGCCTGGATGATCACTGAAATTACAAAGGCACAACTGCTCGCCGTGCAAGCCGGCCGCCTCAAGGACCAGGGTAAACTCGAACCAGCGCACATCTCCATGCTCAAGCGCAACAACGCGGCCATCGCCCTCGAATGCGCTCGGCTGAGCCGCGATTTGCTGGGCGCCAACGGGATCACGGACGAGTACCCCATCATGCGCCATCTGTGCAATCTGGAAACCGTTAAAACCTACGAAGGAACCGACCACATCCATGCCCTTGTCATCGGAGAGCGCGTCACCGGCATCCCTGCTTACAAATAATTTCGGTTCCGACAGCAGCCAGGCAAGGCAGCGCCCGGCCTCGCTGGCTCTCTATGCGGTCACCATCTTTTTCAGCGCGTTCCTTCTTTTCGAGATCGAGCCCATCATTGCGAAGATCGTTTTGCCATGGTTTGGCGGATCAGCCGCCGTCTGGACCACATGCCTGCTTTTCTTTCAGGCCGTGCTGCTGGCCGGCTATCTTTACGCTCATGTCGCCATGCGGCGTCTGGCGCCTGGGACGCAAATCTGGGTGCACATCGGACTGCTAGCGGTGAGTCTCCTAGCGCTGCCGGTAATCCCCAGCGCCGGCTGGAAACCCATGGGAAATGAAGATCCCTCGTGGCGCATCCTGGGTCTCCTGGCGGTCACACTGGGGCTGCCTTACCTGTTGCTTTCCGCAACCAGCCCCATGCTGCAGGCATGGTATGCACGCTCGCAGGAGAGCGCCCTGCCCTACCGGTTGTTTGCGCTATCCAACGCCGGTTCCATGCTGGCGCTTGTGAGTTATCCGGTGCTGGTCGAGCCGAGATTTTCCACCAGCCATCAAGCATGGGGCTGGTCCGCGGGTTATCTCGCCTTTGTGCTTCTCTGCGGCACGGTGGCGTGGCGCGCGCGCATCGGCCACACTCACACAACCGCCGCCGACTCCGAGGATGACGCGCGGCCCGGCTGGCGCCTACAACTCATGTGGGTGTCGTTTGCGGCCTGCGGCTCGACCATGCTGCTAGCCGTGACCAACCACCTGACGCAAAATATCGCGTCCATTCCGTTCCTCTGGATTCTGCCGCTCGTGCTCTACCTCCTCAGCTTCATTCTCTGCTTCGAGGGTCGCGGCTGGTATCATCGCGCCACGTTTCTGAAGCTCGCAGCAGTTGCGCTGGGCGGGATGGCATACGCCATGGGTGAGGATTATCAGAACCCGCCGCTGGCCCTATCGATCGGCGTCTTTGGCGGCGGGCTGTTTGTTTGTACGATGGTGTGCCACGGCGAGCTCGCGCGCTTGAAACCGCCGCATGGACACCTCACTTCGTTTTATCTGATGATTTCGCTCGGCGGCGCTCTGGGCGGAATCCTGGTCGGTCTGGTCGCTCCGCATCTCTTTACCGGGTATTTCGAGTTGCCGCTGGTCCTGGGGTGGTGCGCCATTATGATGACGCTGGCGCTGAGCCCGCAAAGATCCGGAATCGGAAACCGGCTGTTCGCCAGGACGGTCTGGATTGCCTCGATGGGCGGAACGATCGCGCTGGTTGCCTGTCTGGGCTATCAGATCCACCACTTCCGCACCGGGTCGCGACTCCTGGTCCGCAATTTCTACGGCGCTCTGCGCGTTCACGATGATGGCGATGGGGTGGAGGAAGCCCGAATTCGCAAGCTAACCCACGGCACCATCAACCACGGCGAGGAATTTCTCGATGCCGGTCGCCACATGCAACCGACGACTTACTACGGCTATAAGACTGGGATCGGGCTGGCGATTCAGGAAGCCCAGGTGCGCCTCGGTCTCCGCGTGGGCGTTATCGGCCTGGGCACGGGAACGATCGCCGCCTATGGACGGCCCGGCGACACGTACCGTTTTTACGACATCAATCCGCTGGTGATCGATATCGCGCGCAGCCAGTTTCGCTTCGTGCCCGAATCCAAGGCCAAGGTCGATATCGTGCTGGGTGACGCCCGCCTGTCCATGGAGCGGGAACCACCGCAGAATTACGACATTTTGGCCGTGGACGCTTTTTCGAGCGATGCCATCCCCGTACACTTGCTGACGCGCGAGGCGTTCGCTCTCTACTTCCGGCATCTCCAGCCAGGCGGCGTGCTGGCGGTGCACGTCTCCAATACGCATCTGGACCTTGCGCCTGTTGTGGGACTGGCCGCGGATTCGCTGGGCAAGCGCTCAGTCGTGATCGACACCTCGGACGATGATGACAGCGCCGTCTTCGCCGCCACATGGATACTGGTCTCGAGCCGCGAGAGCCTCTTCCAGTATCCCTTCATACGCCACGCTGCGACGCCCGTGAAACGCATCGCCGGCCTCCGCATGTGGACCGACGATTACAGCAATCTGTTCCGGATCCTGAAGTAGGTAGAAACCGGATGGGTCTATGCCGCCACCTTCAATCTCTCCAACTCCGCGTTGAACTCGCAGCCCAGAATGGCGATGACTGCCATCAGGTACATCCATACCAGAAGCGCGATGCTGGCGCCGATGCTGCCATACATGACGTTGTAGTTAGCGATATGCCGCACGTAGGACGCAAAGCCTTTAGTGGCCAGCAGCCATAGCACCGTGGCGAACACGGCGCCGCGCCAAACTCCGCTCCACTTTTGGCGGCGGTTCGGGCCGTAAAAATAGAGGATGGAAGTGAGCGCCACTGTCGAAGCGAAGGCCACCACATAGCGCCCCATGATGGTGATGGAGTGCCAGACTCCGGCCAGCGGATTAAGCAGCGGATCGAGCTTTGAGATTCCCAATACCGTGCGGTCGACCTCATTGCCGAAAAGGACCAGGACCGAGGCGCCTAACATGGGAACCGCCGCTAAGAATACCAGGCCGATGGCCACACCAGTCTCGCGAAAGAAAGACCGGCTGAGGGGGATGCGGTAGGCGGCGTGAAATCCCTCCAGCAGGCTCTTAATGACGCCGGCGGCCGCCCAAAGGGCAAGCAGGAGAGCCACGCAGAGCAGAGTAATGGACTTCTGTCCACGCGCCCTGAACTGCGCCAACACGATCTGATCCGTGCCGGGCGGCAGAACCGTCTGCAGAGCATCCGAGAGAGTCTTCCACACAAAGCCGGCGCGCGTCATGATCAGGATCGTGGCCACCGACGTCAGCACTGGAAAGAACGAGAGCAGCGCGGAATAGGCAGCGCCTTTGGCGACGACAAAGCAGCCGTCATCAATGGCTGCAAGCACAGTGCGCTGGAGCAGATAGGGGAGGGCTCGCCAGGTGGGCCGCACAGGGCTTAGTATACCGGCAAGTAAAGGTCAGGCTTTCTTTGCCTCGAATGACGGGAGGGTTCGGCCGGTGAGCGAGGCGTAAAGAACATCCGAGTCAAGATCGGCGCCGTTGGGCCAATAAATCGCACCAAGTTCGGGGTTGACACGAACCCGTTCGAAGAACGATCGCTCGCGAAGCTCGGCGAATATTCCTTCAAAGGGAATTAGTTCTTTGAGGCCGACGACGCCTTCGACTCCATCTTCGAAACGAAGATAAAGTTGATAGTCATCCAGAGGCCTGACTTCCACAATATCCGTGAGCATAACGTTAGGCCAGAGGATCGATCTTCCTCAGTGGTTCCAGTTGGCGGGCCCTGCTCCAATCCGCAAGCAGCTCCTCACGATGAAGACTGCCCCACTCGACAATCAGACCCAGCGCGCGAGGCGGAATGCGTCCCTCCAGAACTGTTAGTGTATCAATTGCAATTAACGCTCTGTCGCCGCCATACCGGACATGAAAATGGGGCGGGTCATGATCGTTGTAGTACATGGCTACGATAATTCCGGCGGAAAGGCCGCAGGTCCCCGCCAAAACCGGGCGTGGCCCTGCGCTACGAGCACTGACACGAGTGAATCCATCAACGGTACAATAGAAGTGTTCCATCACCTTCCCCCGCCGACCGCCCTCACCGGGCGGAGCATGACTATGGCCGATACGCCCTTCGTACATCTGCATTGCCACACGGATTATTCGCTGCTCGATGGCGCCTGCGAGATCTCCCAGCTCATGGACATCGTCGCCGAGCAGAAGATGCCCGCGGTCGCCATGACCGATCATGGCAATCTGTTCGGCGCGGTGCAGTTCTATAACACCGCCAAGGCCAAAGGCATCCATCCGGTCATCGGGTGCGAGGTTTACGTTTCGCAGCAGGGCCACAAAACCCGCTCGCGATACCGACCGCTACAACCACCTGGTGCTGCTCTGCGAAAACCAGGAGGGCTACCGCAATCTCATCAACCTGGTCTCCACCGCATTTCTCGAAGGCTTCTATTACAAGCCGCGCATCGATAAAGACCTGCTGGCCACGCACTCCAAAGGTCTGATCGCCATGTCCGCCTGCCTGCGCGGCGACATCAACGAGACCATCCTCGCCGACCGCTACGACGAAGCCCGCCGCCTGGCCTACACCTACCAGGACATTTTCGGACGCGGTAACTTCTTTCTCGAAATTCAGGACCACGGGCTCGAGCAGGACAAGCGCGTCACGCCGCAGGTCAATCGGCTGTCATCAGAGACCGGCATCCCGCTGGTCGCGACCAACGACGCGCACTACCTCCACCGCGAGGATGCGCGCGCGCACGAGATTCTGATGTGCATCCAGACGGGCAAAACCATGTCCGACCCGGCGCGCATGCACTGGGATCATCCGGATTTCTATCTCAAATCGCGCGCCGAGATGATGCAACTGTTCGGCGAGCTGGAAGAAGCCGCTCGACCGCACCTGGGAGATCGCCCAGCGCTGCCAGGTGAAGCTCGAAAAGATCAAGGAGCCGTTCCCGCGCTTCGAAGTGCCCGCCCAGCACACCACCGATACTTACTTCGAATTCGTCGCGCGCCAGGGATTTGAAAGCGCCGCCCGCGCCTGGAAGCCTTGCGCGCCCAGGGCCGGCTCAAGCACGACCTGGCCGAGTACACCGAGCGCCTGGATCGCGAGATCCAGATGATCCAGCAGATGAAGTTCTCCGGCTACTTCCTGATCGTGTGGGACTTCATCCGCTTCGCCAGATCGTCGCTCCATTCCCGTGGGTCCGGGGCGCGGCTCGGCGGCGGGCAGCCTGGTCAGCTATGCCATGCAGATCACCGATATCGATCCGCTGCAGTACGGGCTGCTGTTCGAGCGCTTCCTGAATCCCGAGCGCATCAGCATGCCGGATATCGATATCGACTTCTGCATGAACCGGCGCGGCGAAGTGATCCAGTACGTCACCGAGAAGTACGGCCGCGAGCAGGTGGCGCAGATCATCACGTTCAACACGCTGGGCGCGCGCGCCGCCATCAAGGACGTCGGCCGCGTGCTCGACATGAGCTTTGCCGATGTCGATCGCATCACCAAGCTCGTGCCCAATGTGCTCAACATCTCGCTCGACGACGCCATCAAGGCCGAGCCGGGTTTCGACGAGCTCGCGCGGAAAGACCCGCGCGTGGACGAAATTCTGCAAGTCGCGCAGCGGCTGGAGGGCTGGCGCGCAACTGCTCGGTGCACGCCGCGGGCGTGGTGATTTCGCCCGAGCCGCTGAAAAACCTGGTCCCGCTGTACAAGACCAACAAAGACGAAATTGTCACGCAGTACGACATGAACGGCCTGGACAAACTGTCGCTGCTCAAGATGGATTTTCTGGGCCTGACCACGCTGACGCTGATCGACGATGCGCGTGAAGCTGATCGAGAAGCGGCACGGCGTGAAACTGGTGCTGGAAGACCTGCCGCTCGACGATCCCAAAGCCTACGAAATCTTTTGCGCGGATTCACCAGCGGCGTTTTCCAGTTCGAGTCGCCGGGCATGCGCGATATTCTGCGCCGCTACCAGCCGACGCGCATCGAGGACCTGACGGCGCTCAACGCGCTCTACCGGCCCGGGCCCCATCCAGGGCGGCATGCTCGACGATTTCATCGAGCGCAAACATGGACGCAAAGCCATCGCCTACGATTTGCCGGAGCTGCGGCCGATTCTGGAAGAGACCTATGGCGTGATTTTGTACCAGGAGCAGGTGATGCAGATCGCCAGCCGCCTGGCCGGCTACTCGCTGGGTGAAGCCGATATCCTGCGCCGCGCCATGGGCAAGAAGAAGGCGGAGGAAATGGCCGCGCAGCGCGAGCGCTTCATGAAGGGCGCGGCTTGAGCGCGGATTTCCGCAGCGCAAGATCGAAAAGATTTTCGATCTGATGGAGCAGTTCGCCGGCTACGGTTTCAACAAGTCACACTCGGCCGCTTACGCCTTCCTCGCATTCGTCACCGCCTACTTCAAAGCGCACTACCCGGTGGATTTCATGGCGGCGCTGCTGACCTCGGAAACCGGCAACCCGGCCAAGATCGCGAAATACATCAACGAGTGCCGCGACATGCAAATTACCGTCTTGCCGCCGGATGTCAATTCAAGCGACTGGAACTTCACGCCGGTGGGCGACGCGATTCGTTTTGGCTTGGGCGCGGTGAAGAATCTCGGGCCAGCGGCGGTGGAAGCGATCCGAAATGCGCGCGAGCAGGTGGGGCGGTTCCGGTCGATCTATCAACTCTGCGACTCGGTCGATCTGGCCTCCACCAACCGGCGCATGCTCGAGAGCCTGATCCGCGCGGGAGCCATGGATACGCTCGAAGGCAACCGTGCGCAATTGATGGCCGTGGTGGAAGGCGCCATGGAGGCTGGGCAGCGTGCGCAGCGCGCGCGGGAGTCCGGCCAGGAAGGCCTGTTCGGCGACGCGTTTGCCGACGAGCACGGACACCAGGAGCGGGCTCTCGCGCCCCTCCCGGAGATTTCCCCTCGCGAAAAGCTCCTTGGCGAAAAGGAGATGCTGGGATTTTATGTAACCGGGCATCCGCTCGATCAGTACGAAGACAAGGTCCGCGAGCTGGCTACGCATTCGACCGCCAATCTGGAGGGACTCGAGAAAGGTGTTGAAGTCGTTCTATGTGGCGTGATCACCACCGTACAGCGAAAGCGCAACCGCGAAGGGAAGGTGTGGGCTTCCATGCTGGTGGAGGACCGCAACGGGGCTATCGAATGCCTTCTGTTCACTACTAACTTTGAGCGGCTCGCCTCCATGCTGGCCGAGGATCAGGCGGTCATGATCCGCGGGCTGGTCCTGCCCGAAGAGAATGCGCCGCCCAAGTTGTCGATTCAGGACATCGTGCCGCTGGAAGTAGCGCGCATTCCGTTGCCATCTCTCATTTCCATCCGCGTCTGGCTGGGGCGCAACGGAGGCTCGGATCGCGCGGGTTCCCTGATCGACTTGTTCCAGCGCAAGCAGGGCGACACGCAGGTGCGGCTGCGCCTGGAATCGCCGCGGGATTTCACAGTCATCCTCGATGTCCCCACCAAGGTCCGGCCCGACCGCGAGTTTCGCGCTGAAATCGAGCGTCTGTGCGGGTCCGAGGCCATCGAGGTGCTGGCAAATTGAAGCTCCGATTTGCCGCCGTACTTGCGGGATTTCTCCTCGCCAGTCTGCTCCACGCTCAGCAGTCGCTCCCGGTCATTATCGACACCGATTGCGGCAGCGACGACTTAATGGCGATCGCGTTTCTGCTTGGCAGGAACGATGTGCGGATTGAAGCGATCGCCGTGGATAACGGTCTGGCTCATGTGCGAGCCGGCGCATCGAACATTTTGCGGTTACTCGAGCTCGGCGGGCACGGCGACATTCCCGTATTCATCGGTCGCGAGACTCCAATGCGCGGAGACCGGGCGTTTCCCGATTCGTGGCGCCAGACGTCCGATACGTTGTTGCGCGATCTCACTATACCGGCCGCCCGTCATGCCGCGCAGACGCGTCCGGCGTCCGACTACCTTTCTGCCAGATTGGCCGATCGCAGCCGGCCGGTGCGTATTCTGGCGCTCGGGCCTCTGACGAATTTCGGGGAAGCGCTGCAGAAGTCGCCGGACGTCTTGAAGGGTGTCGAGATGGTCATCATGGGAGGCGCAATCCGCGTGCCCGGCAACCTCGGTGATGGCGGCGAATTCAAAACCGAGAACCGGACGGCCGAATGGAATCTGTTCGTGGATCCATATGCTGCTGGCCTGGTGTTTGCATCAGGCGCGCGAATTCGGCTTGTGCCGCTGGATGCGACCAACCGTGTGCCCATCAACGCCGAGTTCCTTCGCGAGCTGCAGTCCAAAGCACGTTCGCCCTTGGGCCGGCTGGTAACCGGCATCCTGGACCGTGAGCGGGATCTTGTCGATCAAGGGGCGATGTACGCCTGGGACCCGCTGGCAGCTGTGGCGCTGGTTGCGCCGTCGGTTGCCGTCATGACGCCGCTGGCCATCGAAGTCAAACAGAATCCACCGGAAGACGGGCGCACGGCCGAGGTCAAGAGTCGGCGGCCCAACGCGAGCGTGGCCCTGGATGCCGTTCCGGCAGTGTTCCGGAAAACGTTTCTGGCGGCTCTTGCCGGAGAGTGAGATCCATCGCCCTGCCGCGAGGTTGCGGTAGAATCGAGAAGCCGATGGACCAACCCGCAGCACCGGATCAAAGGCCGCTCGAAGAGTCGCAGAATGTCGCGTGGCAGCGCGTGCTACTGGCCCGGCATCCCAAGCGGCCGCACACTCTGGATTACGTCGAGAGGCTGTTCACCGATTTCCATGAAATCCATGGCGATCGGTCGTTCGCCGATGATCCCGCGATCGTATGCGGCATGGCCGTTCTTCGAGGGCCAGCCGGTGATGCTGGTGGGCGAGCAAAAGGGGCGCGACACCAAGCAAAAGCTGCACCGGAATTTCGGCATGCCTAAGCCAGAGGGCTACCGTAAAGCCATTCGTGTCATGCAAATTGCAGCCAAGTTCGAGCGGCCCATCATCACTTTTCTGGATACTCCCGGCGCCTATCCCGGCATCGACGCCGAAGAGCGCGGCCAGGCGGAAGCTATCGCGCGAAACCTGCGGGAGATGGCGCGCCTTCGGACGCCGGTGATTGCGCTCTGCATCGGCGAAGGGGGCATCGGGCGGCGCCCTGGCGCTAGGTGTCGGCAACCAGGTCTTCATGATGGAGAATTCGGTCTACAGCGTCATCTCACCCGAGAGCTGCGCTGCCATCATCTGGCGCGATTCGGCCAAGGCGGAGCTGGCGGCGTCGGCTCTACGGCTCACGGCCGAAGACCTGTTGAGCTTCGGGCTGATCGATGGCATTATTCCCGAGCCTGCCGGCGGAGCCCAGGAAGACCCGGACACCGCCTCGGAGCTGATACGAGTGAGTCTTCGCAAAGCGCTCGAAGAACTGGGGCGGCTCTCGCAAAATGACCTGGTCCAGCAGCGCTACATGAAGTACAGACGGATGGGGAACTTCTTCGCCGCCCGGGCCCACGCGGGCCAACCCCTGAGCGTGGGCGACTAGCCGGTGAAGAAGACCGCCGTCATCCTGGCCGTCGCATTCGCGGCGGCAGTACTGGCCGTTCTGATATTCACGACAATAGGTATAAGCAAGTTTCGCTGCGAAGTCTGCATGACGTTCAATGGCCGAACCGCCTGCCGCACCGCGGGCGCTTCCAGCGAGGCGCAGGCCCTGCGCACGGCCACCGAAAACGCCTGTGCGCAGATCGCTTCGGGCGTTACCGATTCCATGGCTTGCGAAAACACACCGCCGCAAAGCGTGAAATGGGTCGGCCGGAAATAGAGCCGGCCTTCGTAACCAATCCGTCATACCCCACGCCTTCAACCGAACAGACGACCTTTCAGGGCCTTTTTTGCGTGTTACGATAATATTTCCCAGAACAATGGCCCCGGGAATTGCGTCTAATCTATTCGGGAGCTGCCTCACGTGAAGCGTAAATGGAAAGTCCTTATTGCCCTTGTTGTGTTGGTGGGGGGCTCGATTGCTGTCTTCGCAGGAGTGCGGTACAGCCATCGCGGTATCGTTACGGTGCAGACCGGCCGCGTCGTGCGGCAGGACCTGACCAGCCTGGTAACCGCATCGGGCGAAATCAAGCCTCGCAAATACATCAATATTGGCGCGAATGCCACTGGTGAGCTGACCGAGGTTCCCGTCAAAGAGGGCGATCACGTCCGCAAAGGCCAGTTGCTGGCGAAGATCGAGAGCACCCAACCAGAGGCGGATGTGAACGCACAGCGCGCTTCCCTGAACTCGTCCGAAGCGGACGCTGCTGCCTCGGAAGCCGGTCTTAAGGCCTATGATGACAATCTGCTGACCATGCAAGCCGGCGTGGACCGAGCAAAGGCCGACCTGGAAAAGGCCACGCTCGATTACAAGCGCGGCGAAGAACTCTACAAAGCCAAGCTAATTCCCAAACAGGATTTCGATCAACGGAAGGCCGCCAATGACAGCGCGGTGGCGACCTTGAACGAAGCCCAGGCTAAGCTGACACAAGCCAAGGCGCAGCGCGAACAAGCCAAATCACAGCTGTACTCCTCCCAGACGCGGATCGCCCAATCGCGGGCCTTGGTGGCGCGCGCCTCCGACGTCCTGCACAAATTCAACTCGTACGCGCCACTCGATGGCGTGGTCACCAATCTTCCCGTGCGCGTCGGCGAGACCGTAATTCCAGGCCTTCCGAACCTTCCCGGCACCACCATCATGACCATCGCGGATATGTCGCTCATCACCGCCGAAGTGAAGGTGGATGAGACCGACATCGTCAGCGTAAAGATGGACCAGGCAGCCGAAGTCACCATCGATGCGATTCCCAACAAGACGTTCAAGGGACACGTGATCGAAATCGGCAACACGGCGATCGTCCGTTCGACGGGCGTGGCGGCGTCACAAACCACCACGTCGAGCCAGGAGGCCAAGGATTTCAAGGTGGTGGTAGCGCTCGATAATCCACCCGACGACATCCGGCCCGGCCTCTCCTGCACAGCCAAGATTACGACCGCCACGCGCCAGAACGCACTCACCATTCCGATTCAGGCCTTGACGATCCGGCAAAAGGGCGACCTAGACACCAAACCCAAGAACGGCGTCGAGCCGCAACCGGTAAAGCTGGACCCAGCGGCGGAGAAAGCTCGCAAAGAAGAAATTCAGGGTGTGTTCGTGATTGCCGGCGGCAAAGCCGAATTTCGAAAAGTCGAGACGGGCATCACGGGCGCCACCGACATCGAGGTCTTGAATGGTCTCAAGGACGGTGACGAAATCGTCACCGGCAGCTATCAGGTGATCCGCACCATCCGCAATGAGGCTCAAATCAAGGTCGATAACAAAGCACCGGTCAAGGTAAATACGTAGGGCGAAAGAACAACACGGATGGCACAGGCAGTCGATGCATTAGTCGAGCGCGGCGAGCAGCTGAAAAGAGACGGCATCGTCATCCGCACCTACGATCTCTGGAAGACCTACATCATGGGGGATCAGGAGATTCACGCCGTATCGGGCGTGGATGTCGAGATCCGGCGCGGCGAATACGTGGCCATCATGGGTCCCTCCGGGTCCGGAAAATCAACACTCATGAACCTGATTGGATGTCTGGACACGCCCACCAAGGGCCAGTATTACATCAACGGGCGTTTGGTCAGCGACATGAATGACGATGAACTGGCGCGTATACGGAACAAGGAAATCGGCTTTGTTTTTCAGACGTTCAATCTGCTGCCGCGCGCTTCGTCACTCCACAATGTAGAGCTGCCGCTGATTTACAGCGGAATGGCCGCCGACGCCCGGATCGCCAAAGCCAAGGCGGCGTTGGCACAGGTGGATCTCACGCCCCGCATGTATCACAAGCCCAATGAGCTTTCCGGCGGCCAGCGGCAGCGCGTGGCCGTGGCCCGGGCGCTGGTGAACAACCCCTCGATCCTGCTGGCCGATGAGCCGACGGGAAATCTCGACACCGCCACCGGCAACGAAATCATGGGGCTGTTCGAGCGCCTCCATACCCAGGGAAACACGATCGTGCTCGTGACTCACGAGCACGATATCGCTCTGCACGCTCACCGCGTCATCCACATTCGCGACGGAAAAGTGGAGAAAGACGAAAAAGTCAGATAGCGGCTGACCGCGCCTTCACAAAACGTTCGTGGCGGCGGTGCTTTGGCCGGCGGGAGGTGTTTGCGTGCTCCACTTTTTCATCTCTTCCGCCATCTGCTTCTTCATTTCTGCCGGTGTGGGCTCGGCCACGTGGGTAGCAATGGTCCACGTGTAGCCTTCCGGATCGACCACTCTGCCGCAGCGGTCTCCCCAAAACATATCGGCCACCGGTCCCTGAGCCGTAGCGCCTAGCTTCAGCGCTTTCGCTACCATCTTGTCTGCATTCTCTGTCATCACGTACAAGCCGACCGGCGAGCTGCCCAGGGTCTTGGCGCTGCGGTAACCCATTGCGGGGAACTCCGGCCCGAGCATGATGGTGGTGCCGCGGAGATTCAGCTCGGCGTGAATGGGCTTGCCGTCCGGCCCATTCATGATGCCGCGCTTCTCAAAACCGAAGGCCTTCTGATAAAAGGTGGCTGCAGCTTTTACGTCGGTTACGCAGAGACTGGCAGCCACTGGGCTGATGCGCTTTTTGTTGAGTGGATCGATCTTCTTGGCCATAAGGATTCCTTTCGAGCGCCTATTTTACATCGAAAGCGAGATCGGCAGGCCAGCTCACCCCTAGATCATCTTCTAAAAGCTTTTTGCCTAGCAAATCCTAAATTGCTGCGCAATACGACCTGCACGGTATTTTTCTCCAGAAGATGATCTTCTGGAGTACAATCGCATTTATGCCCAAACGAGGCGCTCCTCCGCTACAAGGCGACTTGATTCAGGGTACGCTCGACCTGCTGATCTTGCAGACGCTGGCTCTTGGCCCCGCGCACGGACACACGATCGCTCACGTCATCGAGCATCGCTCGGACGAAATTCTACAGGTCGAGCACGGCTCGCTCTATCCGGCGCTGCATCGCCTGGAGGATCGCTCCTGGATCTCGTCCTTCTGGGGCACGTCAGAAAACAATCGCAAGGCTCGCTATTACCGGCTGACTCCCGCCGGACGCAGACAATTAGCCGAACAAACCAGCCGCTGGGATCAACTGGTTCACGCCATCAACCGCGTGCTGCGGCCCGCCACGGAGTGACGTCATGAGTTGGCTCCGTTATTTCCGCCGCGGCTACTGGGACCAAGAGCGCTCTCGCGAACTCCAGGCATATCTCGACGTCGAAACCGATGAGAACATCGCCCGCGGCATGCCGCCCGAAGAGGCCCGGTACGCCGCGCGCAGGAAGTTGGGAAACCCCACTCAAATCCGCGAGGAGATCTATCACATGAACAGCCTCGGCCTTTTGGAAACGCTTTGGAAGGATCTGCGTTATGGTGCGCGGCTCTTGCGTCTCAATCCCGGGTTCGCGATCGTGGCCATCCTGTCGCTGGCGCTGGGCATCGGCGCAAATACGGCGATTTTCCAGTTGTTGGATGCTGTCCGCCTCCGCGCACTACCGGTCCAGAATCCTCAGGAACTGGCTGAAGTGCGGATCGCGGACTGGACTTGGGCAACGGGCGGCTTCAGCAGCAGGCAGCCTTACATGACCAATCCGCTATGGGAACAAATCCGTACCCATCATGAAGCGTTCTCGGGAATGTTTGCCTGGAGCGACGCTACCTTCAACTTCGCCCCCGGCGGTGAAGCGCGATATGCGCACGGTCTTTGGGTAAGCGGAGAATTCTTCCATGTGCTGCACATCGCGCCGATGCTGGGCCGGCTCTTAGCCCCTGCCGACGACCACCGGGGGTGCGGGTCTCCTGGAGCGGTGCTTAGTCATTCCTTTTGGCAGCGAGAGTTCGGCGGCGCGGCTTCCGCAGTCGGGAAAAAGATTTCGCTCAACGGACATTTGTTCGACGTCATCGGCGTCACGCCTGCCGGCTTCTTCGGCGTCGAAGCCGGCCGCAATTTTGACGTGGCCGTGCCGATCTGCGCCGACGATCAGGCAAGACTTGACGCTCGGGATAATTGGTGGCTCGTCGTGATGGGCCGCCTCAGACCTGGCTGGCCGCTTTCGCGAGCTGCAGCCCACTTGCGCGCAATCTCTCCTAGGTTAGCCGAGGCGACAATTCCTCAGAGCTACCACGCGGACGAGGCCAAGAAATATCTGGCATACAAATTCAGTGCGTTCCCGGTTGGCGCCGGCAATTTCTCCGTGCGCGTTGCTTATGAAAGCTCACTTTGGATGCTGCTCGCCCTTGCAGGGCTTGTCTTGCTGATCGCATGTGCCAATCTGGCCAGCTTGATGTTGGCTCGTGCCAGCGCGCGGCAACGGGAGATCGCCGTGCGGCTGGCGTTGGGAGCCTCGCGCAGCCGTGTGATCCGGCAATTGCTAGCGGAAAGTCTGCTGCTCGCAACCGCGGGGGCCTCGATGGGCGCATTCCTGGCCCAGTTTCTGAGCCGGTTTCTTGTCGTGCTGCTAAGCACGGAAGGCGATCCGTTGTTCTTCGACCTTGCACCGGATTGGCGTGTCCTGGGCTTCACAGCGGGTCTGGCTATCCTAACCTGCGCTCTCTTCAGCCTTACTCCAGCCCTGCGGGCCACACGAGCGGCGCCCATTGACGCGCTGAAAGCAAGCCATCGCGGCGTGACAACAGGCCACCAGCGGTTCGGGTTGCGCCGGCTGCTCGTCGTTACCCAGGTTGCTCTTTCGCTTGTGCTGCTGGTGGGCGCTCTATTATTTGCGCGCAGCCTGCGAAATCTGTGGGTGCAGGATGTGGGTTTCCAGCAAGACGGCATCTTGATCACAAATCTTAACGTGGAACGACTTAACACTCCCGCCGCTCGTCGGCGAGCCTTCAAGCAGGAGTTGATAGACCGCGTCAAGACTATTCCCGGTGTGGACTCCGCCGCCAATGCGATCTTCACTCCGATAAGTGGGAACGGCGCGAATAACCAGGTTTTCATGACCGGTGACACAAAGGAACACTCTTCTCAGTTCAACCAGATTACAGCGGGGTACTTCAAGACTCTGAGCACGCCGCTACTCACAGGCCGTGACTTTGATCCGCGCGATACAACCACTTCACCGAAAGTCGCAATCGTCAACCGGCAGTTCATCCACGATGTTCTTGCTGGAGCGAATCCGATAGGCAAGACATTTCGCATCCGCGTCGATCCCGGCCAACCGAATCCGGCTTACGAGATTGTCGGAGTTGTTGCAGATACGAAGTACAACAGCCTTCGCGACCCGTTCCAGCCTATTATTTTTCTTCCTGAGTCTCAGGATCCGGAGCCCGATTCCAATGCTCATGATCGTGATTCGCTCACAAATGCCGATTGAAAGCGTCACTGCTGCGGTGAAGCGCACCATTGCTGATGTCAGCCCGGCCATCATCATCGACTTTCATGTCTTGAAGACGCAGATCCGCGATTCGGTCAGACGCGAGCGTTTGATGGCCACGCTCTCCGGTTTCTTCGGTTTTCTGGCGGCGCTGCTTGCAACGATCGGTCTCTATGGCGTGATGTCGTACATGGTCGCACGCCGCGGAAACGAGATCGGCATCCGCATGGCACTCGGCGCCGCCCGGCGTGAAGTACTGGCGCTCGTCCTGCGCGAGGCCGGAATCCTGCTGCTGATTGGTCTGGGCGCCGGAACGCTGGTGGCGATGGCTGCCGTTACTATGGCCGGCTCTCTGCTGTATGGATTGCAACCGCGCGACCCGGTCAGCTTCGCTATGGCGATCGGCCTGTTAGCGGCTGTGGCTGCGGCCGCGAGCTACATGCCCGCGCGGCGCGCGGCAAACCTGGACCCGATGGTTGCGCTGAGGGACGAATGAGCTGGCTCCGTTATTTCCGCCGCGCCTACTGGGACCAAGAGCGCTCTCGCGAACTCCAGGCATATCTCGACGTCGAAACCGATGAGAATATCGCCCGCGGTATGCCAGCCGAAGAGGCCCGCTATGCAGCGCGCAGGAAGCTGGGGAACCCCACGCTGATCCGCGAGGAGATCTATCACATGAACAGCATCGGATTCCTGGAAACGCTTTGGAAGGATCTGCGTTATGGTGCGCGGCTCTTGCGTCTCAATCCTGGGTTCGCGATCGTGGCCATCCTGTCACTGGCTTTGGGCATCGGCGCCAACACGGCGATTTTCCAACTGCTCAATGCTGTTCTCCTCCGCACTCTTCCGGTGGAGAATCCGCAAGAACTCGCCGAGGTTCGAATCTCGAACGTGACCGAACTCAGAGGAAGCACGAACAGCGCCTATGCGGTTGCCACCTATTCGTTGTGGGAGCAAATCCGCCAGCATCAGGAGGCGTTTTCGGGCACCTTTGCGTGGTCGGACGACGAGTTCAACCTGGCGCCGCGCGGAGAGGTGCGGGTGGCACACGGAATTTGGGTAAGTGGAGACTTCTTCCAGGTCTTGGGCGTGAAGCCTTTCTTGGGCCGTGTGTTCTCTGCGGAAGAGGATCGCCGCGGGTGCGGGCTGCCGGGCGCGGTCATCAGTTATCCGTTTTGGCAGCGTGAGTTCGGCGGAAGCGCGTCCGTGCTGGGCAGGAAGATCACACTCGAACATCATCCGGTGGACCTCATTGGCGTCACTCCACAGAGATTCGCCGGCCTCGAGGTTGGCCGCTCGTTTGATGTGGCGCTCCCGCTGTGTTCGCAGGCCGCGCTCGCGGATTACAGTTATCTGGACGATGGCACCATCTGGTGGCTCACGGTGATGGGGCGTCTCAAACCAGGCTGGGCGCTGAATCGAGCCAGCGCTCACTTGAGCGCAATCTCGCCGGGCATCTTCCAGGCCACGCTGCCTCCGAATTACCCGCGCACGAATGTTAAGGAGTATCTTTCGTACCGGCTGACGGCAGCGCCCGCCGGCACGGGTGTTTCTCTGTTGCGGAATTACTATTCCGACCCACTCAAGATGCTGCTGGCGATCGCGGGCCTGGTGCTACTGATCGCTTGCGCCAATCTAGCCAACTTGATGCTGGCTCGTGCCAGCGCGCGAGAACGAGAGATTGCGCTGCGCCTGGCTCTAGGAGCTTCGCGCGGCCGGCTGATCCGCCAGTTACTGGCCGAAAGTCTGTTAATTGCCACGCTGGGCGCTGCTTTCGGCACTCTGCTTGCCGGATCGTTGAGCCAGACTCTCGTCTCTCTCATCAGCACGGAAGGCAATCGCTGGTTCCTGGATCTCGCTCTGGATTGGCGCGTTCTCGGGTTCACCGCAGGGGTAGCGGCTTTGACTTGCATATTGTTCGGACTGGCGCCGGCGCTTCGCGCCACCGGCGCCGCCCCGGGCACAATGGTAAAGTCCGGCGGCCGCGGGATCACGGCGAGCCGCGAGCGATTCGGCCTGCGGCGCGTGCTGGTTGTTTCGCAAATCGCGCTGTCGCTGGTCCTGCTGGTGAGCGCGCTCCTGTTCTCACGCAGCCTGCAGCATTTGATGAGACTGGACGCTGGGTTTCAGCAGGAAGGAATCCTGATCGCGGACACGGATATCACGGCGCTGCGGCTCCCCGTGGAGCGCTGGGATGAATTCAAGCAATCGGTGCTCGACCGAATCGGCGCCATACCGGGAGTGGATGCCGTTGCGGACGTCAAGTTCGTCCCCTTGAGCGGCAGTGTCGGCGACAATCACGTTTGGCTGGATGGCAGCGAAGAGAAAATCAACCCGTACTTTAACTGGATCAGCGCGGGGTATTTCAAAACGCTGGCAACTCCGTTCCTGGCGGGCCGGGACTTCGATGCCCATGACACTCGCACGTCCCCCAAGGTGGCCATCGTGAATGAAGCCTTCGCCCGGCGCCTGGGGATTCGCGCCAACGCCATCTCGAAGCGGTTCCGCAGAGAAGCCACGCCCTCCGAGCCGGAAATGGTTTTTGAAATCGTGGGTCTGGTGAAAAACGCAAAGTACCGGGACCTGCGCGAAAACTTTACCCCGACGATTTTCCTTCCCATGACACAGCAGGGGAGCCCGGAGCCGGGACAGCACATTTTGATTCGTTCGTCGGCGCCGCCCGCCGGTCTGGTTGCGTCAGTCAAGCGCACGCTGGCCGAGGTCAACCCCGAGATTGCGTATTTCTTCAGCTTTTTCAAGACCCGCATTCGCGAGGGCTTGCTTCGCGAACGGTTGATGGCCATGCTCTCCGGCTTCTTCGGCGTTCTCGCGGCTCTGCTCGCCGCCACTGGTTTGTACGGCGTGATCTCGTACATGGTCGCGCGCCGGACCAACGAGATCGGCATCCGCATGGCCCTCGGCGCGGACAGGCGCGACGTCGTGAAGATGATCCTGCGCGAGGGCGGCTTGCTGCTTGTTTGCGGCGTAGCTGCAGGAGCCGTGCTGGCGCTCGCGGCCGCGGCTGCTGCGCGCTCCATGCTGTTCGGATTACAACCGTACGATCCAGTCACGTTTGGGATGGCGATTGTGCTGCTGGCCGCGGTAACGCTGGCTGCAAGCTACTTGCCCGCGCGCCGCGCCGCAGGACTCGATCCCATGACGGCGCTGCGAGACGAGTAACGATAATCACTGTACGATGTCGAATACTTTGGACGGAAGCAGGAACGCGACACAGTCGGCAGCTAGAAAGAACGGTGCGCTGGCAGCGGTATAAGCCCAGACCGGCGGTGTCACCAACAGCCCCAGATACAAATGCCGCCGTCGCAGCTGGATAGAAGCTCCGTGAGCGACACCACCGGAAGCCAGAACGATAACGAAGCATTCTCGCCAACATGCTGGTAATGGCGCTTTCTTTGCCGGATCTCAACTCGTAGTATGTCTTGCCGCGCAACCTCCTCAATGTTGTGGCGGCCTAATAAACTCAAGTGATCGGCCGTCATGGTCAACCCCCGCGAGTGGTGTTTGTGCCCATCGCGCGTGAACACGTTGACGCTGCGACACTCACCCAAGCCGTACACGCGCTGCTGCAGATCCTCCCAGCGAATCCTCTCCGCTCCTTGGACGAAGCCCAATCCGGCCGCCATCAAAACCGTCAACGTAACTGCTCGAGTTACCAAGGTGCTTGCCATTTGAACCTCCATGGCAGCAGTGTGGGACACCGGCGGCTCCCGGAAATCGCGTGGTGTTACAGTTTTTGAGGTGTCACAAGCGCACGGGCTTCGGCCAAAAAGTCGTCCGCAACGATTCGGAAAACGGTAGGTTTGATCTTTTTAGGAAGCTCCAGTGCGGTCCGAATGTCCGCTGCGACGATGTCGCACGCTGCGAGGCCCTCTCGCCAATCCGGCTTACTGGGGTTCCGCTGCAGGACGTCCATGCCCGGAAGTCCCAGCGCCGAGAGCAGCTTCGAGGACCATTCGAGAATTGACGCCGAGCGTGAAACCACGGCGATTAGCAAGCCCGATGGGGGCGCTTGCTGATCGGCGATCTCGTCTTCCACGGACTTCAGCCGTATCACGCGATAGTGCGCCGGCCGCAGTTCATTCACGGCTTGGGATTCGCATGCCGTGGTCACGAGCACGCAGGTGTCGGAAGGCAGTCCTTTCGGCGTGTCGTCAAAACCGGCCGAGGAAACCGGGCACGCGACCGCCTCCTCAATTTCGCTGGCTAGGATTTGAGCAAGCTCGCGGTCGGGATGGACGACCAACAGCCTCCGCGGCGTTTGCGTTCGCAGTTATCCGCCCACTTTCGTCACCGCCGCTTCGAGGGCTTCGACCGCGAACCCGCGCGCGAGCCCTTCTTCGATCCAGGCGCGGACGAAAGCTTCAATGCCGCCCTCAGGCTCGGGCATTTTCAGATCGCGCACAAATACTCCGCTGCCGCGGCGTTGGCTGACCCAGCCACGGGCGGCGAGATCACGATAAGCGGCGCTCACGGTATTCGGGTGGACTTTGAGTCGCCGCGCGAGTTCGCGAACGCTCGGTAACTTCTCGCCCGGCACGATCCGCCGGCTCAAGATTCCAAAGAGCAACTGCGCGCCCAGTTGTTCGCGGACCGAGATGGATTTGCTTCGCGAGAGCCAGAGTCGGATCATCTGCGGCGGACGGCCTCCAGCATGTTGCCGATTGTACCCGACGAAATCGCCGCGTCGCCCCCTCTCCGTGTCCCCGCCACGCTTTCGGGTCCGTTCCGGATGTCGCGCGATGCGCAGCATCGCCCGGTGCGCAGAGCGCCGGACAGCCATGCGGATGCCGTGGAAAATGTGCTGCTGCACCGTCGCAATAGGCTTGCTAAGCTCGCGGATGTGGACCTAAGATTCGCGTTCCGATCGCTCCGTAGGAACCCAGGATTCGCCTTTGCGGCAGTTGCTGTCCTGACGCTTGGCATCGGCGCAATCACGGCGATCTTTTCGGTTATTAACACCGTGCTGCTGAAGCCGTTTACCTACCCAGACCCTCAGCGCATCGTATACTTCTTCGTCAACACGCCGGACGGGCCAAGTTACGGAGCCTCCGCTACCAAGTTCAATGTGTGGCGCCAGCAAACGCAGGCTTTCCAGGACGTTTCCGCCTATGAGTACCGTGGCCCCGCCCTCAACTTGACCGGAGGCGCGTATCCCGAGCAAATCCACGGTATTCATGCGTCGGCGGATTATTTTCGTCTTTTTGGCGCGCCGATCATGCTGGGGCGAACCTTCACGGCGGATGAAGATGCGCCCAATGGCGACCATGTCGTCGTTCTGAGTTACGGTCTATGGCAGCGCAGGTTTGGCGGCGACCCTCAAATGCCCGGTAAGCGCATTTTCTTGAGCGGCGTACCATATGTGGTGGTCGGCGTTCTCGGTCCTGGTTTCAACACCGAACTTGATATTCCGCCTGACCTTTGGCTCCCGTTTCAGATTGATCCCAATAGCAGCGATCATGCTCAATACTTCACAGTGGCTGGACGACTGAAGCCCGGTATGACGCTGGCCAGCGCGAACCAGCAACTTCAGCGTGGCGCCGCTGAATTTCGCCGCCGGTTTCCCAACATCGCGGGCCCGCGGGCTAGCTTCATGGCTCAGGAGTTCGATGTCGTCCCCAGCGAGTTCCGTTCGTCTCTTTCGGTCCTTGCCGGCGCTGTCAGCTTCGTCCTGCTCATCGCGTGCGCCAACGTCGCCAACCTTTTACTGGTCCGTGCAACCGGCCGGAAACTGGAGATCGCCATCCGTGCAGCCTTCGGAGCGAGCCGTTGGCGTCTCATTCGTCAATTACTCACGGAAAGCATCGTGCTGTCGGTGATAGGCGGCGCCCTTGGGCTCGGCCTGGGGCTGGTTGGTGTTCGAGTACTTCTCACTATGTACCCGGGCAATATTCCTCGGATCGGGGAACATGGCTCAGCGATTGCAATGGACTGGCGCCTTGCCCTGTTCACTGTGTCCATTTCGCTTTTGACTGGCGTTCTGTTCGGCCTAGCCCCCGCACTTGATATGTCTCGAAGTGATCTCAGCACCGCTCTCAAAGAGGGGGGTGGGCGTTTCGGTACTGGCCTTCGTCAGAACAAGATCAGGTCGCTCCTCGTCATAAGCGAAATGGCCCTCGCGTTGGTCCTGTTGATCGGTGCGACCTTGCTGATCCGCACGTTCCTAGCATTGAGATCCGTTAATCCGGGCTTTGACGCGCACAACGTACTGACCCTGCGGATGTCGCTCGCCGGTTCACGTTTCCAAAAAACATCCCAGGTGAATCAGCTCGTGCACGATGCTGTCCAGAGTGTGGAAGCCCTCCCTGGGGTTGCACGCGCCGGCGCCAGCTACAACCTTCCCCTAGAAGGTGCTTTTGGTATTCCCTTTAACATCGTCGGCCGGGCGAACAGCGATCGTCGCTATGACGGTCGTGGCTGGATCAGCGTTTCGCCTGGCTATTTTGAAATCTTCAAAATTCCGCTTGTGCGGGGGCGTTTTTTGAGCGTTCGCGATGACGCGAATAGTGAACCGGTGGCAATCATTAGCCAGGCAATGGCTCGCCAATTCTGGCCGAAGGGCGATCCACTGGAAAACCGCATCATCTTGGGCAAGGGATATGGCCCCGAGTTCGAAGAGCCAGCGCGCCAAATCGTCGGAATCGCCGGCGATGTTTACGATTTCGGACTCAGTAACAAACCTGGCCCCCTAGTTTACGTTCCGACAGCACAAGTGACCGATGGAATCACTGCAATTGCTGGCCGCGTCACGACTTTGGCGTGGATCATCCGCACTCGGGTCGCGCCCCATCCGCTGAGGTCTGCGATCGAGAAGGAGTTGCAGCAAACGAGCGGCGGTCTGCCCGTTGCTCGCGTCCGATCCATGGATGAAATAGTGGTTGATTCTACCTCCAGCGCAAATTTCAATATGTCCCTCCTGACGATCTTTGCATGTTCGGCGCTTTTGCTCGCGGTGATCGGCATCTACGGAGTAATTTCCTACAACGTCCGCCAACGCACGCGTGAAATAGGAATCCGTTTAGCGGTGGGAGCTGAATCGAGTCAGGTACGGAATATGATCGTGTGGCAGGGCATGCGACTGGCGTTGAGTGGAATTGCCATCGGTATCCTCGCCGCCCTCGGCCTCACTCGCCTGATCGCAAGCTTCCTTTTCGGTGTCAGAGCCTGGGATCCCCTGACGTTCATAAGCGTACCCGTCGTCTTAACCGCGGTGGCTCTCTTGGCGACCTGGCTTCCTGCCGGCCGGGCAGCCGGCATTGATACCGTTGTGGCACTTCGACATGATTAGGCGTTAGTGGCTACTTTGAAATCTTACAGCTTGAACCGGTTAAGCATACGTGCCATGCTCGAAGCAAGCGGAGGGTGGAAAGACAGGCGGCACAGGCTATAATCCACGAAGCCGTGAATACGGAAGCCATTTAAGGAAGACCGATTTGTGGTTGAGCCCCTGATGCGCTGGTTTGAGGAACAGAACCCTAATTCGGGATCTTCTCAAGCCCTCACACCCCACTTCAGCTAGGGGATGGGATATCGAGGCTAGCCGTAAAGAACCAAATCCTGCTCATCGAGGCAAAATACATTGCCGGCCCGTCTATATCGTCATTCGCGGGCCTGGTCACTGCACCTCCCTGGCGTACTCGGAAATACCGGAGCTCTTCCTACCGCGTCTGCTGGGCCATCGGTATCAAGGCCCCTCGAAACATGTATCAGATTCTCTTCGACCTTTTGGCTCGAAATCAGAAGTTCTGGAAGCACTACGGTGAGGACCTCCGAATCAAGTACATCTTCTTCATTCAGACTGGCAAGATCACCAGGATTTCCTTCACCACTTTTCTCCGCATTGCGAAACTGTACGCTGACCGCGTTGACGATAAAACACCACTTGAGGAGCCGCGGCGGATTGCCGATGGTTTGCTGAGCACTTATCTGAAACGCGCGCCAGCGCACAAATTGGCTTGAAGATTTCAAAGTAGCCCACTACCGAATAGGCCTAATCGTGGCGTAGCGCAACGACAGGATCGAGCGCGGCTGCCCGGCGCGCCGGCAGGAAACTGGCAGCCGATGCGGCAAGGGCGAGCCCAATGATCACTGCCAGGTATGTGCGAGGATCAGTCGCCGTGACGCCATAGAGCAGTGTGGCGAGGTAGCGGGTCAAGACCAATGCTCCCGCCACGCCCGCGAGAGCGCCTACCGTGACCACTACTGCGCCTTCTTTCATCACCAGCGCGAGAACGGCCCCTGGCGTTGCCCCCAATGCCATGCGGATGCCGATCTCCGCGCTGCGCTGTGTCACCGAGAAGGCCAGCACGCCATATACGCCGACGATCGCCATCAAGAATGCGACCGCGGCGAATGTAGAGAGCAGAACGGTGTTAAAGCGTGGGCTCGCGGTCAACTGGCCAATAGCCTCGTCCAGTGTCTCAATTTTGGTGAAAAGCCCGGGATGTTGGCCGCGCAACTCTTCGCGAAGGGTGCGCGCCAGAGCGCCCTCACCAGCCAAGGTGCGGACCAGAAAGAGAAGGTCCACTGTGCTTGCCGGCCCAGTGTCGTTGATGAACGCTTCGGGCCTCGGTGGCTGATTCAGCCCTTGGTTCTTCGTGTCGGTAACCACGCCCACCACGGTCTTCCACGGTCCTGCGCGGCCCCCCAGGATCTGCTTGCCGAGCGGGCTCTCGCCGGGAAAGTAGGCGCGTGCGGCGGCCTCATTGATGACTGCAACCGTGTCAGGGTGATGGAAGTCATCGTCGATGAGGAATCGGCCCCGCGCCAGCCGGGTACCTGCGGCCTTGAGGTAGTCCGGGCCAACACCGCACACGCCGATGCCATCGCCGCGATGAAATGCCTCGGGCAAAGGCCGGTCGGAACGCGAGAACGTGATCCATCTGTCTCCGCCAGAAAGTGGGGTGCACTGAGCGAGCGCGGCTGCTTCGGTGCCAGGAATGCGGCGCAGATAGGTCAAGACATCGGAGGCAAGCGCCTCGCGCGCAGCCCCATCGAAGCTGCTGCCGCGCAGCGGAATGGAAACGGTGAGGACGTGCTCCGGCCGGAAGCCGAGATGGTCGTTCTGCATGTGCCAGAGCGTTTCGAACAGCAGTGCCGCACCCGAGAGCAGGATCACGGATAGAGCCACTTCCACGACGACGAGAGCGCGCCGCATGATCCGGTAACCTCCGGGCGCCCCGCCGCGGCCAGCCTGTTGCAAGACGGATTGGATGTCGATGCGCCCAGCCCGGAGGGCGGGAAGGCCGCCGAAGATCAATGCCGTCGCCAGCGAGACCAGCATCGCAATCCCGAAGACGCGGACATCGGTAGTGACCTCGCTCAAGCGCGGCAATTCGCCAGCGGCGAAGTGGACGAAGCCACGAAGGGCGGCGGCCACGAAGATCATGGCAACGACTGTGCCCGCGGCGATTAGGAGCGCGATTTCTGTGAACAACTGGCGAGCCAGGCGTCCTCGTCCAGCACCGATCGCCGCCCGCACCGCCAATTCACGAGCGCGCGCCGACCACCGGGCCAACAGCAGGTTGGCGACGTTGGCGCAGGCGATTGCGAGCAGGCAACCCACTGCACCCATCAGAATGAACAAGAGTGTGCGGACGTTGCCCGCGCGGTGCTCCCGTAGTGGCTGGAGCACGACGCTGTTATCCGCGCGGAACATTTGCGGGGCATCTGCTTTGCTGGCGGCGAAGATAGTATCGAGATTGGCTTGCGCCTGAGCCAGTGTGACACCGTCCTTAAGCCGTCCGAAGACCGCCCACGTTGACATGCTGCGATCGCGATGGCTGGCGGTGGGAGAAACGGGCAGGGTGGTGAGAAGGTCGATCTTGACGTCGACGGGATAGACGAACGATTTCGGCAGGATGCCGACGATCGTGTATGGCTGCCCATCGAGCGGGATCGCGGAACCGAGAACGTCGCGTCGCCCAAGGAAATGATCACGCCAGAATTGGTTCGTCAACAAGACTGCTTTGGGTCCGTTGGGAAGTTCTTCTTCGGTCCTGAACGTGCGGCCGAACGCAGGAGTAACGGCGAACACATCGAGGAAGTTGGCCGAAACGAAGCCGGCGGCCACTTCGACGGGGTCGGACCCACCCAGCAACATAATGCTGTCGAAGCTGGCCCGTGTGGCGGCGAGCCCCTGGAATACCTGGTTGTCGCGCCGCCAAGTCACGTAATCCGGCGAGGGGACGAACTCTGCGCCGATGCTGGGAAAACGGATCGCCACCCATGCGAGTTGCGCGGCATCGGTGTATGGCAGTGGCCGCAAGAAGACGGTATCGGCGATACTGAAAACGGCGGTAGTGGCGCCGATTCCCAGCGCCAGCGAGAGCACGGCCGCGACAGTGAACGCGGGTCCGCGGCGCAGAACGCGCACAGCGTAACGAATATCCTGCCAGAAGCGGGCGAAGTGGCTATGCCCGCGAACTTCGCGACTGGCTTCCATGACGCGTGTCCGATTACCGAACAGCCGCCGGGCTTCTATTTCGGCCAGTTCGCGCGACAGGCCCCTTTCTATCAGCTGCTTCGTTTCGATCTCGAGGTGAGCTTCGAGTTCCTCTTCGAGATCGGCGTCCGTTGCATGTCTATGAAAGAAGCGCCTCCACATGGGTTCACTCCTTGACGGGTTTCAGGGTGCGGGCCACCGCGCGCACCAGTTGTTTCCACCTGGATTGTTCTTCGATCAATTGCCGCCTGCCCTTCGGCGTGAGCCGGTAATAACGAGCGCGGCGGTTGGCTTCCGACATTTTCCATTCCGACGCCAGCCAGCCCTTCTGTTCCAGCCGGTGTAGCGCAGGATAGAGGGAGCCATGCTCCACCTGCAGCACTTCCTGCGACCGAATGCGAATCGCCTGTCCGATGCCATGGCCGTGTTGCGGCCCCCACTGGAGCACCTGGAGGATGAGCAAGTCGAGAGTGCCCTGGATAAGTTCGACGCGGCTGGCCATGCTGCTTGTGTCTTACTATAGCAGATCGTCTACCAAAGCGCGTCTACCAGAGCTCTAGGACGAATAAGGTTCTGCGCCGCGTCGCCCGGTGCGCAGCGCCGGCCTGCTACATTATTCTTATGCCAGCACGACGAGACCTATTTAGTATGGCCGGCGCCGCAGCCTTGGGACTGGCCGCCCGGCTTCAAGCTGTGGATGGCGCCAAGTTGGCGAGCGGTACGCTCGATGCGCCTCAAGCGAAAATGACGCACGAGCCGTTCGGTGATCTTGCCATTTACTTCAGCGGTCCCACTGACCAGATCGGGTCCATGACCGCGGGAAGCCTGCGACTGAAACCCGGTATGTCGCCGCATCCGCCTCATCAGCATCCCGAAGAGGAGTTCATGGTGATTACGGAAGGCACGGGCGAAATTGTGGTGGAGGGTAAGACGACGAAAGTCGCGGCCGGCTCGATGATGTACTGCGCTGCCGGAAAAATGCATGGGATCGTGAATACGGGCACAAGGCCGCTGCTCTTTTATTTCTACAAGTGGAAAGTGTAGTGGGCCTCCCGCTCAAGCCAGCCGGAAGTTGTGAAAAAATCCTGAACACCGCTCTCGGAGTGTGAACGAGCGGTTGTACGATCGAATTCTTCGCGCCGTCCGCCCACTATCGTTGAGCGCAGCTCCCGGATTTCAATGCAGCCAGGAGTGCGAAAAATAACTCAACGGTCCATCTCAACCGCTGCCCACGCGCCGGCGTGTCCAGTCTGCTGCCCGGCAACCACCACGCCCCTAAACTAAAAAACGTTACGGCCACGAACGCGAAAAGCAACAATGTAGCGGCCAGCCGCACGGCCCGAACAGGCACTGCGATCGCGAGATTCAACACCACCATGCCGAGCGCTAATACACGTACCGAGCCAGGACCAAGATCGGCTTTGTGCGGGTCTTTGTTCAAGGGATCAAGAAGGAACGCGAATTTCAACCTTGGCAACCGTCGTCTGCATGGCCCGGCCCGAATCGCGCCGGAACTTGCGCTGCAACCCTCGAACCGCGGGATTGGCGATTCTGGCAAGCACGTGCCGGGGCCGTGAAAACGCAAACACGTCGTACCATACCGTGCCATCCTCCAACCACTCGACCACGAATCGTTCCTCGCCCGTTTCCACGTGGTCCGGCAGAGTACCGTAAGCAAAGCCGTACTTGCGGGGCTCATCGATGACGTAGACGATCCGGCAAAAATTGATGGAGTAGAGTCCCAGCCAGCGTGCCAGCATGGCGACATTGGTCCCGCTCTGTATGGGCGCGTCCGGCCAGCAAAGATGCGTCCACCCGTTATGGAACATCTCCCAGCGGTCGATGGCGCGCTTGCCACGCGAAAATGCGACGGGGCCCTGGCCGAGAAAGTATCTCTCGTGATCCACGTTGTAGCCGCGCGGAGCTGATTTCCCTGTGGCGCCCACCTCGGGGTACGAAAAGTCCGCGTCGCGCTGGGATTCCAGCATCGTGCGCATCCGGGCGTCGGACGGTCGCTGAAGTGAGAACATCTGCGATACTGCAATCATAGCCGTGCCTGTCACCGCGATTGTGATTTTCGCGCATGGATCGAGTATCGAATCGGCCAATGATTCGGTGCGTCGCATTGCGGATAGCGTCAGGCGGGAAGCCGGGTTCGATCTGGTGGAGACCGCGTTTCTGGAGCAAGGCCGCCCGGACCTCGGCGGTGCGATAGAAGCGGCGGTAGCCCAGGGCGCCCGCCGCGTGGTGGTGGTCCCGTATTTTCTGACCCTTGGCCTCCATTTGCAGCGCGATTTGCCAAACATCGTGAGCGGCCTGGCGCGTGTCCATACAGGCGTGGAGATTCGAGTGGCACTGCCGCTCGATGGCCATCCGGCCCTGGGTGACATCCTCAGGCAGAGAGCGCTGGAAGTGCTGTCCGCGGAGAAAGCCGGATGAAAGCCAGGCTGGTAGAATCGCGCGAGATAGCGCCTGAGATCCGGCATTTTGTTTTCGAGGTGCCGGAGGCTGCGCAATTCCCGTTCATTCCCGGCCAGTGGGTCTCCGTAGAAGAGTTAGTGGAGGGCGAGAGTATAACGCGCGCCTACTCCATCGCGTCTCCGCCGGATGGCAATCGTTTCGAATTGTGCCTGAACCGCGTGCAGAACGGGCACCTCTCGCCCTATCTGTTCGCTCTGCATCCCGGCGACACCATCGAAATGCGCGGGCCATTCGGCACCTTTATTTTACGCGAGCCGCCCAATGACTCCGTACTGGTGGCCACTGGTACCGGCATTGCGCCTTTCCGCGCCATGCTGCCGGCGAGACTGGCGAAGGACTCCTCCCGCCAGATCACGCTGCTATTCGGGGTTCGCCACGAGCGCGGTCTGCTCTACCGCGCCGAGTTCGAGGCCCTGGAGCGCGCGCATCCCAACTTTCATTTCTGGCCTACCCTCACACGCCCCGAGCCGGCATGGAGCGGCAGAACCGGACGTGTCCAGCATCATTTGGAGGAGGCTGTCGGCACACGCCGTGACTGCGATATCTATATCTGCGGGCTGCGCGCCATGGTGGACGAGACCCGCGCCCTGCTCAGAGAGCTAGGATTCGAGAGAAAAAGAATGATCTACGAGAAATACGATTGACGTTCGTGAAACCGGGGCGACGGATAGAGAGAATGGCGACTGAGCGCACTGGCCGGACCTGGATGAAGACATCAGTGTGGAGAGCCTGCTGGCGGGCAGGCCTTCTGGCGAAACCCAGGAGTCTCTTCGTCGCTGGCTCAATGGCCGCGTGCTTTCAGGGTCGAAGCGGAAGCGAAGACCGCTGATGAAATCGAAAAACCACTGAGGCTACCTGGGAAGCAGCCAGGAAGCTCTGGCGTAGGGCCTCGCAAGCCGCCAGTTGCTAGCAATGGATTAATTGGTTCAATTAAAAGATAACAAACAACTTAACAAATACTTGACAACATCACACTAAAATTTAATAATGTGATTGTGCTCAGCGATTGAGCGTGACGCTGACTGCACAGCCATCATCTAATTTCAGGAGGAACCCAAACATGGGCAAGATCATTGGCATCGACCTTGGCACCACGAATTCCGTAGTCGCCGTGATGGAGGCGGGACAGCCGACGGTCATCGCCAATCAGGAAGGTCAGCGAACCACGCCGTCGGTCGTGGCGTTCACCAAGAGCGGGGAGCGGCTGGTGGGCCAGGTCGCCAAGCGCCAGAGCCATCACCAACCCGGAAAACACGGTTTTCTCCATCAAGCGCTTCATGGGACGGCGCTATGACGAAGTCAGCGAAGAGATGAAGATGGTCCCCTACAAGGTAGTGCGCGGCGACAATGGCGACGCGCGCGTGGATATCAGCGGCAAGAAGTACTCTCCGCCCGAGATCTCGGCGATGATCCTGACCAAGCTGAAGGAAGCCGCCGAATCTTACCTGGGCGAGAAAGTCACGCAGGCCGTCATCACCGTGCCGGCGTACTTCAACGACGCGCAGCGCCAGGCCACCAAGGACGCGGGCAAGATCGCCGGCCTCGAAGTGATGCGCATCATCAACGAGCCCACGGCGGCGGCGCTGGCTTACGGGCTCGACAAGAAGAAGAACGAAACCATCGCGGTGTACGATTTCGGCGGCGGCACGTTCGATATCTCGATCCTGGAAGTGGGCGAGGGCGTGGTGGAGGTGAAATCCACCAACGGCGACACGCACCTGGGCGGCGACAACATCGACCAGCGCGTCATCGACTGGATCGTGGCGGAGTTCAAGAAAGAGAACGGCATCGACCTGTCGCGCGACCAGATGGCGCTGCAACGCCTGAAGGAAGCCGCCGAGAAGGCCAAGATGGAGCTTTCGACGCTGCTCGAAGTCCGAGATCAACCTGCCGTTCATCACCGCCGATGCAGACGGGCCCCAAGCACCTCATCAATGAAGCTGACGCGGGCGCGGTTCGAGCAGATGGTGGAAGACATCATCCAGCGCTCGGTAGGCCCGTGCAAGCAGGCCCTGGCGGACGCCAATGTGACGCCGCAGCAGATCGACGAAGTCGTGCTGGTGGGCGGCCAGACCCGCATGCCGCGCATCCAGACGCTGGTGCGCGAGCTGTTCGGCAAAGAGCCGCACAAGGGCGTGAATCCGGATGAAGTAGTCGCGGTGGGCGCGGCGGTGCAAGGCGGCGTGCTGGGCGGCGAAGTCAAGGACGTGCTGCTGCTCGACGTAACCCCGCTGTCGCTCGGCATCGAGACCCTGGGCGGCGTGTTCACCAAGCTGATCGAGCGCAACACGACCATCCCCACGCGCAAGAGCGAAGTCTTCTCGACGGCGGCCGACAACCAGACGTCGGTGGAGATCAAGGTCTTCCAGGGCGAGCGCGCCATGGCCCGGGACAACCGGCTGCTGGGCGTGTTCCAACTGGTAGGCATTCCGCCGGCTCCGCGCGGCATTCCGCAGATCGAAGTGACCTTCGATATCGACGCCAACGGCATTCTCAACGTGACGGCGAAGGACCGGGCGACCAACAACGAGCAGAAGATCACCATCACTTCGTCTTCCGGCCTCTCCAAGGACGAAGTGGAGAAGATGGCCAAGGATGCCGAATCGCATGCGGCCGACGACCGCAAGCAGCGCGACCAGATCGAAGCGCGCAACCGCGCCGACGCCATGGTCTACAACGTCGAGAAGACGCTGAAGGAGCATCGCGCCAAGATCAGCGACGCCGAAGCGAAGGAGATCGAAGCGGCCCTGGAAGAGACCAAGAAAGCCATGAGTGAAAGTGACGCGGACAAGTTGAATGCCGCCACCGACAAGCTGACTCAGGCGAGCCACAAGCTGGCCGAAGCCATGTACAAGTCGGCGGGCCAGCCCGGCGCGAGCGGCGCTGCTGGATCGGGCGGGGCAGCCGGCAACGGCGGCGCAAGCAGCCAGCAGGGCCAAGCCAAGCCGAAAGACGACGTCGTGGATGCCGAGTTCGTCGACGTCGAAGATAAGGACAAGAAGTAAAAGAAGGTGCTAGGTGTTAGGTGCTAGGTGTTAGGGAAAACCTGGCACCTGGAACCTGATTTATGCCAACGGCCCCAAAGCACGACTATTACGAGACGCTGGGCGTTCCCAAGAACGCTTCCGCTAAGGATATTCGGAAGTCGTAGGGGATAAGTCTTCGGAGGATCGTTTCAAGAACGTACAGGAAGCGTACGACGTCCTGAGCGACGCTCGACGTGGAAGATAAGGACAAGAAGTAGAAGAAGGTGCCAGGTGTTAGGGAAAACCTGGCACCTGGAACCTGATTTATGCCAACGGTCCCAAAGCACGACTATTACGAAACGCTGGGCGTTCCTAAGAACGCCTCCGCTGAGGATATCCGGAAGTCGTATCGGAAGCTTGCGCGGAAATATCATCCCGATCTGAATCCGGGGGATAAATCCTCCGAGGACCGTTTCAAGAACGTACAGGAAGCGTACGACGTCCTGAGCGACGCCAAGAAACGGCAGATGTACGACCAGGTGGGCTTCTATTCGGAGAACGGTTTTCCGGCGGGCGGGGCGCCTGGCGGCGAATCACCAAACGGATGGATTTCGACGGTTTTGATTTCTCGGACGTTTTCACCAACCAGAGCGGAGCGGGCCGCGGGCAGCGGCAAACCGGCGGCGGAGGATTTTCCGATATCTTTTCACACTTCTTCCGGCGCGGCGGGCAGGAGGAGGCCGGAGAGCCGGAGAAGGGCGCGGACCTGGAGTACGCGCTTAATATCGACTTCTGGCAGGCCATCCGCGGCACGCAGGCGAAGCTCAACATCACGCGCCACGAGGTCTGCGGAACCTGCCATGGAACCGGGTCAGCGCCAAGCAACGCGGTCACATGCCCGCAGTGCAACGGCACGGGATCGGTTTCGCAGATGGCCGGCGCCATGAAGTTCAATCTCACCTGCCCGCGCTGCGGCGGTAAGGGAAAGCTGCAAAACGCATGCCCCACCTGCCACGGCGACGGGCGCGTCGCGCACACCGAAACGGTGACGGTGAACATTCCGGCGGGAGCGCAGAACGGCTCGCGCCTGCGAGTTCCAGGCAAAGGTAATGCCGGAACGCTCGGCGCTCCGGCGGGCGATCTCTACATCACCACACGCGTGGAAGAGCATCCGTTCTTTCGCCGCAACGGCGATAACATCGAAATCCAGGTACCCGTGACGGTGACAGAGGCCGGCCTGGGGGCCAAAATCGAAGTGCCCACCATCGACGGGCGCACGCTGTTGAAGATTCCGCACGGCACGCCAAACGGCCAGAAGTTCCGGCTGAGCGAAAAGGGCGTTTTCAATTCGCGAAAGAACCAGCGCGGCGATCAGATCGTAGAAGTGGTGATCCAGGCGCCGCCGGTGAACGACGAGCGGACCAAAGAGATTCTGCGAGAGCTCGCCAAGCTGCATCCGGAAGATCCGCGCGAGGAGATCTGGGCGAAAGTATAGACAACGCGAAGACACGGGCGAACACTATGGCGAAGAGCCGGTCCAAAGCGGCATACATGATCTCGGCGGTCGCCGAGCAATATGAGATCCATCCGCAGACGCTGCGGCTCTACGAACGCGAGGGCTTGCTGCAGCCGTCCCGCAGCGAAGGCAACACGCGGCTATATACCGACTGCGATCTCGAGCGGTTGGAAGTTATCCTGCACCTGACGCGCGATCTCGGCGTGAACCTGGCGGGTGTCGAGATCATTCTGAACATGCGCGAAAAGATGTCCGAGATGCAGCGGCAAATTGAGACGTTCGTCTCCGATCTGAACCGCGAGTTTGCGGCCCAGGCGCGCGGCGCCGGGCCCGAGCAGCGGAACTCGCTCATCCGGGTGATCGACTCCTCTTCCATAAAAAATCTCGGGCGGCGATAAAACTCGACCGCGATTGGCATTCCTCGTGCCCTTCCTGAGCGGAGGGCGGTTCCGGCATGCTGTCTAGAATTGAAACTCAATCATCGCTACATTTCGCCACGCCGGTGCGTGGGCAAGGTACCGGTCAATCGAGCGAAGTCTTTTCGGATCTATTGGCTGGCGAGTCGGCGGGGGCACACCTGGTTGAGCTGCCGACGGCGCCGGTTCCGACGCCTAGACCTGACGTCGCCGGCGATGGCAGCCGTCAAAATCCGGTCACATCTCAGCCGGGCGGACAAGTTCTTGACACCCCCGCGGCCGGAACACAATCGACCTTCTTCAACCCTCTGGCGATTTTCGAACCAAAGCCCGCGCCTGGGGAAAGCAGCACCGGGGCTCAGGCACCGCAACGAGCCGACGCAAACGGCACGCCGTTCGTACCCGAATTTCAGCAGAACCTCGAGGTGGTTAGCGCGTACGGCGGCTCCTCGGCTCTGAACCCCATTTATTTTGCCACGCCGGCAACGGCGCAATGGATTGCCAACAAATATGGCACCGGTGAAGTAGTGGCGAAGCCATACGACGCCACTGGCGGCCCCTATTCGGCCAATGGAACCGAGTATTACATCCAACTTCAAAATGGCAAGCTAGTGAACGCGGGCTTGCTGGCCGACTATTACCAGCGGATGTCCGCATCTGAGGCGGATACCGTCATCCGGCAGGGTCTGGGCGAAGCCTGATCCAGGGATCGCACGCATCCATATAGAATAGAGAGATCATGTCCAGGATGTCCGCGGGAAAGGTCTTGGCGTTCTCCAGTTTTGTCTGCGTGCTTCTGACCATGGCGTCGGGCCAGCAGCCGGCCGACCTATTTACCAAGGCTCCGCCAGCCATCGATGAAGCACTTCGCGATCGCATTTCGAAGTTCTTTCAGTTACAGGTAGACGGCAAGCCAAGGCAGGCGGAGCAGTACGTTGCCGAGGACTCCAAAGACTACTACTACCAGATGCAGAAGCCGAGATACCTGAGCTATGAAATTCGGAGCATTTCGTATTCCGACGAGTTCACCAAGGCCAAAGCCATGATCGCGGTGGAAATGATCATCAATATGCCTCAGTTTCAAAACAAGCCGATGAAAATACCTTTCATGACGTTGTGGAAGGTAGTTGACGGACAGTGGTTTTGGTACGTCCAACCGGAAGCCTCCCTCATCACTCCGTTTGGAAAGATGAATCCCGGACCGGGCAAGCCGGGCGCTGAGCAGGCGGGCGGGCCTCCGGACATGTCCAAAACTCCCGACATTCTCTCGTTATGGAAGCAGGTGTCGGCGGACAAGCAGGGCGTGCAATTGAAGGCGCACGAAGCGTCCTCGGACCGAGTGACGATTTCCAGCCAGCTGGCTGGGACGGTTTCGCTACAGTTTCAGCCGCCCGATGTGCCTGGCCTGGTGGTCAAACTGGACCGGACAGAATTGAAGGCGGGTGAAAAAGCTGTACTGTCCTTCGATTTCAAGCCAGGGGAAAACGCTCCGCGCTCCCCGCTCGTAGTGAATGTATTGGTGCAACCTATTAATTCTGTAATTAGTGTCCGCGCCGTTTTCGAGTAGACCTATTCCTTTTCTCCGGATTTGTCCCGCATGGCCAGAAGTTTGCGCCAGAGTTCGGAATCGACGCGCTGGGGGCCCGGATGAACGGCGCCGCCGCGTTTTCCATACTTCGGAAAAACCAGCTTCCGATCGAAGACGACTTTGCCCGGCGGCTGGTCGGGTTCCGCCACGATCAGTTGGGGATGGGGACGCGCGACCACCTTCATTCCCGAACTTCGCACTAGGGGTTCGAGCGCACTGCTTGTCGGAATCCACCAGTTGGTCGGGTCGCTGTTATAGAGTTGCTCGATGAAAAGCATCTTTGGAAAGGCGGGATCGGCGAGCAGCCGGTCATCCTGGCCGGGCATGTAATCGGAGCGGGTTGAGTGGCTGGCGGCCTCTTCGGAGATGACGTGGGAATGGAAGTACATGCGCTCGCGCGTCATTTCGGCCATGCGGTCCAGCACGATGCCGGGATACTTCAGGTGGTAGAACAGCCCTAGAAAGACGACGTAATCAAACCGCTCAGTTGTCGTGAGGCAATAAGTGTGAACGTCTTCATTGATCACTTGGATTGGAAAGTCGTAGAGGTCGGCAACAAAACGAGCCTGCTCTGAGAATTCGACGAAGGGTTCGACCAGAACACATTGCCTGGCGCCCCGCTTCATCATCTGGACGGAGAAATAGCCGGCGTTGCCGCCGGTGTCAAGAACCGTTTTGCCCTTAAGACTCGCCGGCACGTACGGTTCAATCAGGCGCCAACGCGTTTCGGGCAAATACGCAGGCGACTGCCCATTTCCGGTGAGGACTCCAGTGGGGAGCTCGAAATGCTGATACCACCAGCCGAGTTCTCGCACGCGCCGCTCGATTTCGCCGTGCGTCCAGGATTTTTTTCGGGAAAACATTCTAACTCGCCGCGGGAAACAGGGCCGGGCACTTCCCGGCCCTCCCGACCCGTTAGCTTGTGCAGCCGCCGATCTACTGAATCGCGATATCCGAAGCCTGTGAATATGCGTGGCCCCCGGAAACGGGGATCCCGACCGCAAACGGAAGATTCGATCCTGTCTTGGCGCTCGCGGGAACTTCGAACTGGACTTCCCACACTCCAACCAGGTTGCGGGCGTACTTTACCGAAATCACCTTCACTCCGGCATTATCGACACCCACAATCACCGGAGTCGTGATTACGATATCGGTGTCAATGGGCAATTGCGCGTTGGTCGTGAGACCTGCCGGCGGAATCAAGCCGGTGACATACGCGCGGCCAATTTCACCGCGAGCTAGCGGATTGGAAGTTGAGACCACGCTCCCATCGGGCCGCAGAATCACGGCGGCTCGCAGTCCATCGGATCCAGCCAAACCGGTATCAAAGACGCCGGGAGAGGCTTGCAGGATTGTAGCGGTAAGACCAGTGGTGCTGACACCTCCGACGGTAATGGTCACAGGGACACTTGCGCCTACCAGGGCTTCGAGGGGAACTTCAACGGACACCGACTCTTGCCCGTTGTAATTCGACACGTTGAAAATCGGAGCGTTGGGAACCCCTGAAGTAGCCGTCGGGTCGGCCGCAGTAGCAAACGTCAGCGAGACGTTAGCGACCTGGGTCGGCAGCGGGCCGAAGAAACTCGGCATAACCGATCCCTGAATGCCCTGTGCCAGTCCGACACAATAGATGGTAGCGACCGCGCCGGGCGAAATGTAGTTGGGCTGGAATCCGGCGCCGTTATAGAAGGTCTGACCCGGCGTGCAGGATGGACCCGGGGTTCGGACGGTGAGATTGAAGGTGGCTACGTCGGGAGCTCCAGCGCTGGCTACGGTGGCAGTAATCACGACGGGCCCAGCCGTGCTGCCGGCGGTTACGATGGTGCTTGCCTGACCCTGCGCGTTGGTTACCGCGGTGAGCGTTCCGAGCGTGGCTGATCCCTGGGTCACAGCGAAAGTCACCTGTGTCCCTACGATCGGCTTGCCATTAGGGTCATTCACGGTAACGGTGAGGGGATCGGCGAATTGCTGCGTAATCTTCGCACTCTGCTGATCGCCTGACTTAAGAACTTGACCCACAGTGACGGCGACGTTGATGGTGAAGGTGGCGAAGACTTTACCATCGGCAGTCTGAACGCTGACCTGAACCGGACCTGACACGTTACCGGGCGTCGCGGTGGCCGAAACTTCGCCGTGGACATCCGAAACGTTATTCACGTTGCTGAAGCCTACTGTACCGGGGACAACGGCTTTGAAAGCCAGGGTGACGCCGGTGAGCCAATTACCGGCGATGTCGGTGACCTGTGCAACCAGAGGACGCGGGAGCGGCTGTCCGGGTTGGCCATTCTGATTATTGCCCGATACGATGACAATGACCGCAGGCGGACCGGCAGTCACTTGATAATTGAAGCTGAATTGCCCGAGAATTCCCCCGAGATCTCCTGCATTAGGTACGGCGCTAACCAGAATCTGTCCAGTGCCGATCGCGCCGCCGAATACCGGAGTACACGTCGCCACCCCGTGGACGTCGGTAAAAACACTGGGTCCCTCGGCACAAGTTAGTGTCGCCGTGTAGCCTTGGTTGGATGGACCTATTTGAATCTGAAGGTGGGATACAGGCTGTCCGGTCTGACCGCCTGCGACGCCTTGGACCAAGACCTGAATCAGAGTCGAGCTGTGCTGGCCTGCGGCGCCCACAAAATTGTATCCCAAGGGCGGGGACTTCAAAGTAATATCCACTTCCGGCCCGCCTCCCGAGGAGCGGCCAATTACAGTCTCGGTAAAAGTGACAGTCTTGCTATTGTAGACGGCATTGATCTGAGTCTGAAAAAAAGAGGCGTTCAAAGGAAGAGTGCCAGGCGGAAGAAAAGAGTTGCTGGCATTTCCGTTGGAGTCCGTCTTGCTGGTGGTTGACGCGAATCCGCCACCCCCTTGAGTCACCACGGCCCAGGACACATTAGCATTAGGAATCGGGTTGCCCGAGGCGTCACGCACCAACACCACAAGGGGCTGCACTGCTAGGGCGTCGGAAAGGGACAGAGCCTGGCCGTCGCCAGAAACGATGGATATAGACTGACAAAAAGCGGCCCCAGCCAGCAAAATGCCCACGAAGAGGCGAGCGAATAGCTTAGAACATAACGTGAAGGACATGATTATTACTCCCTAGTTCTTGGCTAAGCGCCCGGTTGGTACTGGCGCTTGTGAACAAGTCTGGAAAAGGACGCGGGAAGATTATCTTATCACTAAAAGTGAGGACGCAAGCACAAAAAAAAGGGGGAAGCATTTGCTTCCCCCTTTAACAATTGAGAACAGCTTTTTAGAAGCCTAGCTGTTCGCCGCTGCCAGGACCACCGACTGGGAACGGACTGGCACCGAGTTGACCACCACGGAGCAGATCCGGAATGACCAGAGCGATATAACCCTGAGCAACTTGATTCGCGCCGTTCGGGGTCCCGCCGAGCAGGAAGGCATAACCATGCGCGTACTGGAAGTTGCAGACGGCGATGATGTAGCCCTGGAACCCAGAAGCAACGATCGACGACAGATTGGTGTAGACCGTGCCGGCCGGTACGTCCACAGTTGTGAACTTGGTCGGCGGCGGAGGCGTCGTGCTTCCATTAAAGAAGTTCAGGTCGCACGTGCCATGTTGGTTGATAGTGCCGAAAGGATCCTGCGACGTGTTAGCGATCGCGAGACCCGTGTCATACCCAGCCTGGTTAGTCACGAACGGGAACAACAGGTTCGTGCGGCAGGCATTTACGCTAAACCGATTCGCCTGCGTGGCGGTATCGATGAATCTAGGCACCGGAGTTCCGCTATCCTCAGAGGCGTAATCGGGAGGAGTGGTCGTCGGAGCGAAGCTGACGCCCGCGGTTGCCGGACCCGATGTGATAGACGGAGAATTGCCGGCCGGATTCGCGATGTAAGCGACGATAACCGGGATGTCCGCTTCTTCGACGTTAGACGGATCCTCATCCAAGACTTCGTAGACGGCCTCGCCGGCGCCACCAGTCATTGTAACCTCACCGAGGAGCCCATTCGGATCAAAGGAACTCGCACCTTGCGCACTGAAAGCACCCACCTCGTTCTTGGTGAGGGCTAAGTAGAGGTGGCCTGCGGTTGTAAGCCCAGATGGGTTAATAACCAGCGGAACATAAACATGCGCGCCCACGGGGACATTAGCGAATTCTACCTTGATGCGCGTGCCGGCATCGGCCAAGCCTGCACCAGCGATCCTCGGATCCGTGAAATCAGCATCGAGGGAACCATCGTTATAGAAGCCGGTTTCCACGGCGGGATAGTTGGTACCAGGAATGTCCTGAACGGCCAAAGCGAGCGGAGCAGCTGGCGTTGTGGCCTTGTTCCTGACCTTGAAGGCTGAAGCGAAACCTTCGATGGCCTTCACCAAACCGGTGAACCCGACATTATCGACAAAGTCACCGGCAACGCCCTGGAACGTCAGCTTGCCCTTCGCCTCATCCACATTGACGTCCACGCACTGCTTGAAGGCAGCGAGACCGTCTTGACCCTGGACCAGACCATTGAATACGAAAGCTACGATCTGCTGCGGGTTGTTGATCGGCACCGCGCTCGGATTGCTGACCGCGATGGTCATGTAGATGGGAATACCGCCAATGCCTACGCCGGTGGATACGGCAAACCGGGTTGCGTTACCGCGAACGTTGGTGACGCGCATCACGAGCTGGTTTCTTACCGTGCCGGGCGGATCGATAGGAACGCCACGAAACACGACGGACCCGGGTTGGTTGGAGTTCCACTGCCCCTGAAAGACGTTCTTATTCGTGTTGCCGGCCGCCGGCAAATAGGACGACGGACCGCCGCCCGCGCCGCCGCTCGTGTCACCCTCACCCAGCATGGGGCAAGGCGCGACAGCCGCGAAGCAAACATTCTGCGAGCCCGGAGGGGGATCGTCAACCAATAACAAAGCTTCATTCCCGTTTACGGCGTCATCCAGAAGCCGGCTGGTGACCTCGGTATTTAGTGTTACTGTGATGTTAACGGAGGCAACCGGCGCACCTAAATCAGTGGCGGTACCTCCCGTGCAATTCAGCACCAGGTCACCCATCAACTCCGTGATGCCCTGCTGACGAGCCTGTTCAGGGGTCGCAGCGTTGGTCGAGCACTGAAAGCCGTTTGTCGCTGCGCTTACCGTGCTCACTGTCCCTAACAGAAGGGCCACTGCGGCAAGCACGATCATAAATCTGCGAAAATCTGCCATTTCCTTCTCCTTGTAAAGTGCGTAATTGAACCGGCCGAAGTTCTCTTGCAACCTGAGCCTCTCACTACTCACAAAATCGTTTCACAACCTTGGGGAACCTCTCCGTGTCGGGCGGAGAGCCAGAACCACCGCAGGTCCTCAAGTGGGCCCGCAGCATACAAACTAAAAACCCGCGATCAGCACATGATCAATTGTCTTTTTTAACTTCTGCTTTCTGTGCTTGCGGGATAGATGCGCACAATTGCGAATTGCATCGGACGTGGTAAACATATTCATACCCCAGGACGCTTACCCGTGTCAAGAGAAAATTCTTTATCTTCAACGCGAAGACCCGATTTCTACCGCTTGCAAGGGCATTTAAGCATGGGGTTTATATCGGGTCAACGGGAAGAGTCCCAATCGCGCGAATCTTCATCGAATGGGGCCTGCAGAGAGTGCAACTGGGTTATCGTGCAGTATCGGGTTTTAGGTTAACAAAAGATAAGAATCGGATTTACCGCAGGCGCACGACCGGAATCTATCTGCTGCTAAGGGAAAAAATGGTGATAAGAAGTACGGATCCCGGAGCTCTTTGTAGGGATTTGCATTTAGAACTGAAAGGGTGATGCCGGCGGCCGGGAAGGAATGCGCGAACCAGCGTTCGGCAGCTTTAGCTCAGGCTACTCTATATTTGTCGCGGCATGCTACTGAGCAGAAATGAAACAGCTCGCCATTGATGGTCTGCTTGACGGACGTGGTGGTCGGAACGAAGGTGCCGCAAACGGGATCCTGCTTTAGTTCGCCTCCCACAGGAGCGTGCGCCGTCTGTTTCTGCGGCGACGGGCGTGACTGAGGATTCACAACCTTCGAGAACAGGCCAGCGACGGCCGCAAAAAGATAGCGGATGATCGCGAAGAAAACCAGCAAAGCGAGAAAGCGAAAGAGAAGCCGGAACATAAACTGGACAGGCACGGCCGCCTGTCGACGGGCAACCTGGCTTGCCGTTACTTTTTCTTGCCCTTCTTTTGGGCCGCCGGATTCTCGTACTGGGTGGTAATGGTCGCATCCATCGAGGCCAGCGCGCCTTTGGCAGACTCCGCAAACGGGCCCGTGGGTTTCAACTCCAGGTATTTCGATAGCGCTTCCTTGGTGCCGGGCGCCGGAATGACTTTGCCATCGGGTGTCATTTGCGCTTTGCCCAGAAGGTACATGCCGTATTGATATTGCGCATCGGCATAGTTCGGATCGGTATCGATGGCTTTCTTGAACGCCTCACCGGCCGCGTCATTCTGGCCGCTGTTAATCAAGACGGCGCCAAGGTTATAGAAGTAGCGTCCGGCGTTGGGGGGGTCGAGCTGCGCTGCCTTAGCCAATTCAGCCTGGGCCTCGGGAATTTTTTTAGCCTTAACCAGGGCCAGGGCATAGTTGTTATGGAGCGCGGCGTCATCCGGCTTGAGTTCCATGGCTTTGCCGAACGCCTCAATGCCCTTGTCCAGAGCGGCCTGCGCATCCGCGCCGGTCTTCTGGGAGGCAGATTGCGAGTACGCGTCGGCGAGTTGCGCCCAGACCACACTCTGCTTGGGATCCGCCTCAGCGGCTTTGCTGAACGCCGCGATGGCCGCATCCCACTGTTTGCCTTGCATGGCCTGCATGCCCGCATTGAACGCATCATTCAACGCCTTATTCTTGGCCATGGCCTGCTCGCGCTCTTTGGCGGCTTTTTCGAGCGCGGCCTTCTGCTCCGCGGACATCCCGCGCTCTTGTTCTTTACTCAGGGTCCCGGTTTCAGCGGCCTTAGCGAGCGACTGGGATCGCTGCATAGTCTCTTTCATACTGAAGTCTTGGACGGTGGACTCGCCCAGCTTGGTGGTGACGCCGTTCATGCTGTCGACATCCTTGCCGTCGACTTCGAGAGTGATCTTGTACTTGCCAAGAGGCAGACCGGTATGAAAGTAATGCCCCTTCTTGTCGGTCTTGACCTGATAGTGACCCTTGATGTCCAGGCGGTCGATCTTCACCAACGCGCCCTTGAGAGGCTGGCCGTTTTGGTCTTTGACATCTCCTTCAATCGACGACACCTGCGCCACCGCCGCCGAAGCCAGAAGCATCAGCGTTGCGGCGGACAGAGCCACAGTTCTAAGCCGGGTAGGCATGAGGAAAATCCTCCAAATAACAAGTTTAAGTCTGTAAATCCAGCATACTACAGCAGCCCGCGGTGGGCCTAGCGCGGGTTTCAGGTTTGCTACGATGAACAATAACCCAAAGGCACCGTGTTGGTTGACACCGTTCCAGACATCTTAGCCCGTATTGTCGCCCAGAAGCGCCATGAGTTTGCCCAAGCCAGTATTTCGCGGGCGGAACTGGAAAAGCAGGCGGAGGGATTACGAGCACAGCGGCGGGACTTCCGCGCGGCGCTCGACCGCAGAATGCCGGCGATCATCGCGGAAATCAAAAAGGCCTCGCCGAGCAAAGGAATCTTGCGCGAGGATTTCGAACCGGCTGCGCTCGCGCGGGAGTATCAGGAAAACGGCGCGGCGGCGATTTCCGTGCTCACCGACGGGCCTTTTTTCCAGGGGAGCCTAGCGGATCTTCGCGGGGCGAGGCAAGCCGTGAGCCTCCCGGCTTTGCGAAAGGATTTCACGCTGAACGAGTACCACGTGGTGGAAGCCGCGGCGAACGGCGCCGATGCTGTTTTACTAATTACCGCCATTCTGGAAGAGAAGGAAATTCGGGATCTCCACGAGCTGGCCGGGCGGTGGGGAATGGCGGTGGTGGTGGAAGTGCACAACCAGCGAGAATTGAAGACCGCGCTGGATGCGGGTGCGGACATTGTGGGCGTAAACAATCGCAATCTGAAAACGTTCGAGGTGACGCTGGAGACATCGCTGCGGCTTGCTGAGGATATTCCAGCCGGAGTTCTGAAAATCAGCGAGAGCGGGATTCACTCGCGAGAGGATATGCAGCGTCTGCAGGACGCAGGGTTCCGCGCTTTTCTGGTGGGCGAGCATTTACTGAAATGCGCCAGCCCGGGAAATGCGCTCCGTGCACTGGCCGGCCCGGCATGATAGTGAAGATCTGCGGCATTACGAATCTGGAAGACGCGATAGCGGCTGTGGAGGGTGGAGCGTCGGCGTTGGGCTTCAATTTCTGGCGGCGCAGCCCGCGCTATATGACGCCTGAGTCCGCCAGAAGCCTGATCGACCAGCTTCCGTCGAGGGTTTGGAAAGTAGGCGTGTTCGTGGATGAAGACGCGGCTACTGTGATTCGAATTGCACGGGAGGCTGGTTTGGATATTGTGCAACTGCACGGCCAGGAAACGGCGCAGAGTTTTCCGCAAGGCGCGCGCGTGTGGAAAGCCGTACGGATTCGAGAAAACTTCGACGTGACGCGGCTTAATGAGTACCCGTCAGAGGCGATCCTGCTGGACGGGCCGGCCAACGGTAAGACTTTCGATTGGTCGCTGGCGGCGCACGTATCCAAGAAATTGATCGTCGCTGGCGGCCTGGATGCGGACAACGTCAGGGCGGCGATCGACCAAGCCAAACCTTGGGGCGTGGATGCGTGCTCGCGTCTGGAGAGCGCGCCGGGAAGGAAAGATCACGGCAAGATGGCGCAATTTCTCAAGGCGGCATTAGGCTCATGACCTCGCAGCCTGATGCCGGCGGCCACTTCGGAACCTACGGCGGGCGCTACGTCCCCGAAGTGCTGATGTCGCCGCTCGAAGAGCTGGAGAGGGCGTTTCATGACGCGCGCGAAGATCCGGCGTTTCAGGCGGAACTGGACGAACTGCTGCACAACTATGCGGGACGCCCGACGCCACTTTATTTTGCACAACGGCTGACCGAAAAGCTGGGCGGCGCGCGGATTTATCTGAAGCGCGAAGACCTGCTGCACACGGGCGCGCACAAGATCAACAACTGCCTGGGCCAGGTCGCTGCTAGCGCGGCGCATGGGAAAGAAGCGCATCATTGCGGAAACCGGCGCGGGCCAGCACGGCGTAGCTACAGCCACGGTGTGCGCGCTGTTCGGTTTGGAATGCGTGGTCTACATGGGCGAAGAAGACATGCGGCGGCAGCGGCTGAATGTTTTCCGCATGCGATTGCTGGGGGCAAAGGTGGTCGGAGTATCGAGCGGGAGCCGCACGCTCAAGGACGCCATCAGCGAAGCCATGCGCGACTGGGTGACGAACGTAGCGACCACACACTACCTGCTGGGCTCGGCGCTCGGGTCGCATCCTTATCCGATGATGGTGCGCGAATTTCACAAAGTGATCGGCGAGGAAGCGCGCGCGCAGATCCAGCAGGCGGAGCAGCGCTCTGCCGGACGCGATTTTCGCGTGCGTGGGCGGAGGCAGCAACGCCATTGGGATTTTCCACGCGTTTCTTCCCGACCCGAGCGTTCGGCTGGTCGGAGTAGAGGCAGGCGGGCGCAGCGCGCGGTTGGGCGAGCACGCGGCGCGGTTCTCCGGGGGATCGCCGGGAGTGCTGCACGGCGCGCGCAGTTACCTGTTGCAGGATGAGGACGGCCAGATTTCGCTGACGCATTCGGTTTCGGCGGGCCTGGACTACGCGCTGGTGGGTCCGGAGCACGCCTGGCTGCACGACAGCGGCCGCGCGGAGTACGTTTCGATCGACGACCGGCGAGGCGCTTGACGCGGCGCGCCTGCTCTCGCAGACCGAAGGGATTATTCCGGCGCTGGAATCGGCGCACGCAGTGGCGGAGGCGGTCTCGCGGGCCCCCCTGGCCGAGGGGCAAGTTTTTGTTGTCAATCTTTCGGGGCGGGGAGACAAGGATATCGATATTTACCGCGAGAACTTTCAGGGAACTGGATGCGTAAGGGGAAGGCAAAAGGCAAAAGGCAAAAGACAAAGGGCAAAAGTATTTCATGACGCGGATCGGCAACGCTTTTCGAGAATCTGCGCCGAACGGGCAAGAAGGGGCTCATCGCCTATCTGACGGCGGGCGATCCTCGCCGGAGCGGACGCCGGCGCTGGTGGAGGCGCTGGAGCGCGGGGGCGCGGATCTGATCGAACTGGGCGTGCCGTTCTCCGACCCGATCGCCGATGGTCCGGTGATCCAGCGAGCGGGTGAGCGGGCACTGCGCGCCGGAACCACTCTGCACAGGGTTCTCGAGATCGCGCGCGAGATTCGGAGCCGCTCGGAAATTCCGCTGCTGTTGTTCACCTATCTCAATCCGGTGCTGCGATACGGCCTGGAATCGCTGGCGAAGGACGCCGCCGGCAGCGGCATCGACGGCTGCCTGCTGACCGACGCCAGCGTGGAAGAAGCGGGCGAATACGTGCGAATCATGCGCGCCGCGGGGCTGGATACAGTTTTTCTGGCCGCGCCCACCAGTTCACCCCGGCGCCTGCAGCTGGTGGCGCGAGTATTCCACCGGCTTCGTCTATCTGGTTTCGCGCACGGGTGTGACCGGCGAGCGCGATTCGCTTTCGGACTCTATCGGACCGCTGGTGCAGGCGATGCGCGCGATTACACAATTGCCGCTGGCGGTGGGATTCGGCGATTTCGCGGCCGGAGCATGTGGCCGAACTGGGCCGGCAAGTGGAAGCGGTGGTGGTGGGCAGCGCCATCGTGCACCTGATCGAGCGCAATCTCGATAATCCTTCGCTCGAAGTCCAGCTCGAATCTTTCGCCCGCGAATTGAAGCATGGTTTCGAATTGGCGAAAGCGGGAGCCAGCCGGTCATGACCAGGGAAGAAGCCGTCAAGGCGCTCGCTGATTGCCGGGAACGCATCAACGCAATCGACAGGCGGCTGCTGGCACTGCTCAACGAACGAACGCGCATCGTGGAGCAAATCGGGCGCATCAAGCGGGAATGCAAGATGCCGATGTACGAGCCGAAGCGCGAAGAGGAAGTGCTGGGCAACATTGCTGCGCACAACGCCGGGCCGATGGCGCCGGAGGCGGCGCGGCGGATTTTCGAGCGCATTATCGACGAGATGCGCACGCTGCAGCGGCTGCAAATGGAGGCGACAGGTGATGGAGAAGTGGAATAGCGCTCTTTCGGTCCGGCTGTGGACGAGGGCGTCCGCCCCACCTCCTTCACCGTTTTTCACCGCGAAGGGGATGGTTGAATGCTGGTAGTGATGCAGGAAGGCGCCGGCGAGGCGCAGATTCAGGGCGTGATTGACCGGCTGGTGGAATTGGGCTTCGATGTTCACCGCTCCACGGGCGTGATGCACACGGTGCTGGGCGGCGTGGGCGGCAAGGACGAGTTTGATATCGCGACCTTCGAGGTGATGGAAGGCGTCAAAGAAGCCCATCGCATCGTTTCTCCTTACAAGCTGGCGAGCCGCACATTCCGGCCGGGCGGCACCGTCGTGAAGGTGCGGCGTGGTGGAGGGCCGGCAGTCGAAATCGGCGGAGAGCGCGTGGCGGTGATGGCGGGCCCGTGCAGCGTCGAGAGCCGCGATCAGATCGAGCGAACGGCCGAGCTAGTAGCGCGCTGCCGGAGCGAAGGTGATCCGCGGCGGAGCGTTCAAGCCGCGCACCTCGCCATACAGTTTCCAGGGACTTGGCGAGGAAGGCCTGGAACTGCTGCGCGCGGCGGCGGACCGCAACGGACTACTGGTGGTCAGCGAGGTGATGGACACTACGCAGATTCCACTGGTGAGCGCAGTATGCCGACATTCTTCAGGTGGGCGCGCGCAACATGCAGAACTTCAATCTGCTGCGCGAGCTGGGGAATCAGCGGAAACCGGTGCTGCTGAAGCGCGGCATCTCCGCCACCATTGAAGAGCTGCTGCTTTCGGCCGAATACATTCTGGCGGGCGGCAATTACGATGTGATCCTGTGCGAGCGCGGCATCCGCACCTTTGAAAATTACACGCGAAACACCATGGACATTTCGGCGATCCCGGTGGTGAAGAAGCTCTCGCACCTGCCGATGGTGGCCGATCCTTCGCATGGCACGGGGCGCCGCGACAAAGTGGCCCCGATGGCGCGAGCAGCGGTGGCGGCGGGCGCCGACGGCCTGCTGATCGAAGTCCATCCCGATCCCGACCACGCGTTGAGCGACGGCGCGCAATCTCTCTACCCGGCTCAGTTCGAAGAATTGATGGGACAACTGCGCATGATCGCGACGGCTGTGGGCCGCGTGGTTTAAGTCAACGATGCCAACCGTCGCTATTGTCGGTGTCGGGCTGATCGGCGGCTCCTTTGGCCTGGCGCTCAAGAAAGCGGGATTTGCCGGAACCATCGTCGGGGTGAGTTCGGATGCGACGCTGCGGCTGGCGCTGGAACGCGGCGCCATCGACGAAGCCGCGCCGATGGCCGATGCCGCACGCGGCGCGGATTTGATTTACCTGTCGCAACCGATCGGCGGGATCCTGGACACGCTGCACCATCTGGACAGCTATGTAAGTTCCGGCACGCTCATCACGGACGCCGGGAGCACCAAGAGCGCCATCGTTGCCAGCGCGCACAAACACATTCGGCGGTGCGCGTTCCTGGGAGGCCATCCCATGGCAGGCAAGGAAAAGCGCGGCGTGGGGGAGGCGGATGCGGAACTATTCCGCGGCCGGACATATGTTCTCACGCCGGATGATCCAGCGGATCTGGAAAACGCGCCGGCAAAAGATTTCCTGGATTGGCTGCGCCGCATCGGAGCCCGTCCGGTGGTGCTGACCCCGGAAGAACACGATCGCATCGTCTCGTTTACGTCGCACCTGCCGCAACTGGCGTCCACGGCACTGGCTGCGACGGTTGCGGAACACGCGGGCGACCGGCTCTCAATCGCGGGGCCGGGGCTGGCGGATACGACCCGGCTTGCGCTGAGCTCGTTCGATCTCTGGCGGGATATTCTGGCCACCAATAGCGCGGGGATCGAACAAGCCCTGACTGCGTATATCAACAAGCTGGAACACGTGCGGGACAATCTGAGGACACGAGAGATCGAAAGCGAGTTCGAGATCGCGGCGGCGCTGGCGGCGACGTTGAGGAAGTGACACCTATTAAAAGGCCGCAGGTCCCCGGCAAACCCGGCCGTGGCCCTGCGCTACAGGAGCTGTTCGGAGATTTTGGCGGCGCTCCAATTTAGGCGACGGCCGATTTCTTCGGCGAAGGGCGTGAGGGTTTCGCGGGTCCAGCGCAGCTCGTAACCCCAATAGGTCGAGACGAACATCACGTCTGCCAGTGTTGCGGCCATTTCATGCTCGATGGCAAACGCGATCTGCGCGCACTCAACGCGCGTTAATCCGTAGGGGGCGCTCTGCGGCAGGTATGCGAGCAGGTTGGGGGCCTGCGCGCCGTAATTTCGAATGATGCGTTCAGCGTCCGGCGCGGTGAGCGAGTGACGGGTGGCGATTTCGGCGGCGGACGCCAGCAGCGCATCGATCTGCTGTTTCGTATTGCCTCCCAGAACGGTCTCGGCTGTGGTTGACGGGCCGGGAGCAATCAAGTTCGCGGCCTCTTCGCTCATCACGCGATAGGTGGTGTACTTGCCGCCGGCCACGTGTACCACGCCATCGGCCGCCCTCCAAATGCGGTGCTCGCGGCTGGCCTTAGTGGCTGACGTCGCGCCGGTGCGGATCAGCGGCCGAAGCGAACTGAAAGTCGAGATGGGCGTAGTGTCGCGAGCGGACGGGAAAAGACGCCGTACGATTCGCACCAGGTACTCTGCCTCTTCCGGTGAAATGTGGACGTCGTCCGGACCTCCGGCGTGATCCACGTCGGTGGTGCCGACCAGCGACAGCTGTCTTGTGCTGCCCCACGGGATGATGAAAATGATGCGGCCGGAATCCTCGAAATACGCGATCGCGTTGTCACTGGCGTTGACGCGGGGAATGACGATATGAGAGCCGCGCACCAGGCGGAGGTCCTGGCTGGAAGCCCAGGCGCCGGTGGCATCTACCAATTTCGCGGCCTGGAGCGGGAACGATTCTCCCGAGAACGTATCCGTGATCGTGATGCCGTCCTCACGCGGGTCAGCCCGAGCGTAATTCACGACGACAGCTCCATGACGCGAGGCGTCCCAAATGTTTTCGAGCACAAAGCGCGCGGAGTGGATCTGGCAATCATAGAAAATTGCCCCGTGCGTGAGCCCATGACGGGCGAGGCCGGGCTCGACCCTGCCGACTTCGCCTTTGGAGAGCACGCGGTGGCGCGCGATGTTGCCATTCCCGGCCAGCCAATCGTATATGCGCAGACCGGTCCCGTAGAAGACTCGCGACGGCCAGCCATAGATGGGCATTAGGAACGGCTGGGGTGTAACCAGGTGCGGAGCGAGTTTGAGGAGAGTCGCCCGTTCGCGCAGCGATTCGCGAACCAGATGAAATTGCAGGAACTTCAAGTAGCGGAGACCGCCGTGAATGAGCTGGGAGTTCTTGCCGCTGGTGCCGGAAGCAAAGTGCCGCTGCTCGACGAGGGCCACTTTCACGCCACGAAGCGCAAGATCGCGCGCGATGCCGGCGCCGTTGATGCCGCCGCCCAGGACAAGGACTTCGAAGGATTCACGGCGCAGGCGCTCGAGATTGCGGGCGCGAGTGTCGCGCGTAAATGCCGGCTGGATCATTCCATCGTGTCGCAGAAAAGAAAGTCGTGGAAACCAGGCGGGGGGAAGCCGGCGTTGCGGACAGCCGTCGCAATCTGGGCCCAGTGGCGGATCTCGTGAAAGAGAATGTGGAATACGAGTTTGCGGGCGGTGAACGTCCACACCTGATCGCGGAAGCGAATTTCGAGCGTGCGGTAGAGATCGGCATCGCTTGCAGCGTGGATGAACGCGGTGAGCTCTTCGCGCACGGTTAGGCCAAAGGCAAACAGAGTTGTCACATCGTGCCGTGCCACGCCGATTTGTTCCATCAGAGGAGATTCCTGCTTGAGCTGCTGGGAATGGCGTTTCTCAGTGAGGAAGATGTGGTGCATCAGCCGCCAGACATCGTTGAAGTCGCCCTGGCGCTGAACCTGGGCATCCAGCGCGGCGGGAGGGTGATCCTGGAACCATTGCTCCCACTTGGCGCGCTCGCCGCTGGTATAGATAAGCAGCTCCTCGATGCTCAGGGAAAGGGCCATGCCTCAATATCGCACGGAAGGCGGGCGACCCAGACGATCCCGCTCGAATATATTGCGGCGTTACACTGGTGGCGTGAATCGACGGACCTTTCTTGCATGCGGCGCGGCGGCGGCGCTTCCGGCCAAGCCCCAGACACCGCGTTTTATCAAAAGCATCTGCTCTGTGATCTTTCCCGGGGGAATGCCCTTGGCGGAGAAGTTTCGCCAGGTGAAGAACGCCGGATTCGAAGCGATTGAAGTGCGGTTCGGTGATGAGATATCGCCGGCGCTAGGCGCGGATGAAGTGAAGCGCATCGGGGACGCCGCGCATGAGGCGGGCATTCAAATCGCCAGCATGTGGATGGGCGGTCCGTTCCGCACCAATCCGCTGAACAGCCCGGATCCGGCCGTACGCGCGCGCAGTCTTGCTGGGTTGAAGCAGGGTATCGAGTGCGCCAAACATTTGAACTGCGGCGCGACGCTGCTCTATCTCTGCCGGTTGGGCGAGGGGCCGAAATTTGAATTTGGCTACGAGGACACCTGGAACCGCATGACGGCGGAACTGCCCAAGGCAATTCCATGGGCGGAGGAAGCTAAAGTTGTGCTCACGCCCGAGAATGTCTGGAACAAGTTTCTGGTCAGCCCGCTTGAGATGCGGACATTTGTAGACCAGTTCCACAGCCCGTGGCTGCAAACGCACTTCGATGTCGGCAACGTCATGCAATACGGATATCCGCAGGACTGGATCCTCACGCTGGGGCCGCGGATCCAGCGAGTTCACTTTAAGGATTACAAGCTCTCCAACCGCACCGAGCAAGGGCACTTTGCCGATCTTTTGGAAGGCGATGTCGACTGGAAAGCGGTGATGGCTGCACTGGTGAAGGTGGGGTATCGCGGGTTCGTTTCACCCGAAATCGGCTACGACGCGAATGACCCGGACAAGATCCGCAAGGTTTCGGAGGCGCTAGATAAGATTCTGGCCATGGCTTAAGCGCCCCTGGCGGCCATTTTGAGAGAGATCCACCCCGCTATAATCGATTATATGAAATGGCTGCTGCTCTGTATTATTAGCGCCGCCGGATTGTCCCTGGCAGGACAGCAACCGGATCAGAAGCCGGACCGCGCGGAGCCGTCGGACACGCGCATCATCCTCGACGTGACGCGCGTGAACATGCTGTTCACGGTGACGGACAAAAAAGGAAAATTCATTACGGATCTGGGTAAAGAAGATTTTCAGGTCATCGAGGGCAAGCGGCCGCAGAGCATACAGGAGTTCACGGCTGAAAGCGATCTACCGTTGCGCATCGCGATTCTGGTCGACACCAGCAACAGCATCCGCGACCGGTTCCGGTTCGAGCAACAGGCAGCGGTGGACTTCATCAACAGCGTCATCCGTCCGCGACAGGACAAGTGCATGATTGTAAGCTTCGATTCCTCGGTGGAACTAGTGTCCGATCTGATCGACGATCCCGAAAAGCTTGCCACTGCGGTGCGCAGCCTTCGCCCAGGAGGAGGCACGGCGCTCTACGATGCCCTTTATTTCGGCTGCCGCGACAAGCTGCAGCAGGACCAGCCCCGGCACAAGTTCCGGCGTGCCGTGATTATTGTCAGCGATGGCGACGATAATCAGAGCCGCGTTTCGCGCGACCAGGCGCTCGAGATGGCCCAAAAGGCTGATGCCGTGATCTATTGCATATCAACGAACATCTCGCGCATCGAAGCGGACGGCGACAAAGTGCTGAAGTATCTGGCGGCAGAGACGGGAGGCCAGGCATTCTTTCCATTCAAGGCCGAGGACCTGGCGCAATCGTTCGAAAATATCGCGAACGAGCTGCGGCACCAGTACAACATTTTTTACCGGCCAGAGCCGTTGAAGACCGATGGACTGTATCACTCGGTGAATCTGATCGTGAAAGGCCGCAGGGACCTCATCGTGCGCGCGCGCAAGGGATACTACGCGCCGAAGATGTAGGGCTGCGAAATTCTAGAACCAGCGGAAGAGGCGCAAAACAGCCAGCATCACGATGGTAGTGGCTAGCATGATGCCGCTGACGATCGCGGTTGCGTGCGGGTTGTCCGCCCAGGGCAGTCCTTTCAGATTCATTCCGTAAATTCCTGAAATAACCAGCGCAGGCAAGGCAATTGTGCCCATTACCGTGAGCACCTTCATGACCTGGTTGGTGCGGTTGGCGACGCTCGAGAGGTAGATATCGAGCGACCCGGTCAGCAGGTCGCGCTGCATCTCGACCAGATCGAGATTGCGCGCCACGTGATCGTAAACGTCGCGCAGGAACGGCCACATGTCGCGATGGATGAGGTCGCTTTCGGTTCGCTGCAAATGCGCCGCAACGTCGCGGGTGTTCACCATGACTCGCCGCAGGAGAATCAGGCTGCGCTTGGTTTCGAAGATGCGTGAGAGCGTTTCCGGTGTGGGCCGGTCGAGCACCTGGTCTTCCATCTCATCAATGATTTCGTTGAAACGATCGAGAACGGGAAGGTAGGAGTCGACGATGCCGTCGGTGATGCGATAGAAGACCTGGTCGGCGCGCATCCCGGTGGGCGCGTGCCGCAAGGTATCGAGCAGTCCGCGAGCGGAATTCTGCTTGGGTTCTTCGACGGTGATGATGAAGTCCCGGCCAAGGAACATATCGAGATCCGCCAGCGTCAGGGATCCGTCACTGGCGATTTCCACCGTCTTCAATACTGCGAACATGTAGCCGCGGCTCTCCTCCACCTTGGCGCTCTGATTGCGATGGCGGCAGTCCTCGATATGCAGCGGGTGAAGGCGGTAGCGTTCAGCGAGCCGGTCCAGCTCTGAATCCTGCGGATCGCGAACCTGATGCCAGTCCATGATTAAAGGATCAGCATACAATCGCCATAGGAATAAAAGCGATACTTCTTTTCGACGGCGTGCCGGTAAGCCGACAGTACAAACTCAGTTCCAGCGAAGGCGCAGACCAGCAACAGCAGACTGGTGCGCGGCAAATGGAAGTTGGTGAGCAGCGCTCCCGTGCGCGAGAAAGGGAAGCCAGGATAGATGAACAGGCTGGTTTGTCCGTGCAAGGCGCCGGTCTGGCGGGCAGTCTCGACGGTGCGCACGCTGGTGGTTCCGACCGCCACGAGACGCCGCGCGGTCTCCATCCTGGCGGCGTTCTCCTGCGTGATCCTGTAAGATTCGGCGTGCAGGCGAGCCTGTTCCACCTGCTCGCTATGGATGGGCTGAAAAGTTCCCAGCCCGACGTGCAGGGTGACGTATGCGATGGCCGCTCCCGAGGCACGGCAGCGTTCCAGTATTTCCGGCGTGAAGTGCAAACCTGCAGTCGGCGCAGCCACGGAACCCTTCTCGCGCCCAAACACGGTCTGGTAACGTTCGCGATCGGCGGGCGAGTCCGGGCGCTTAATGTAGGGGGGCAGAGGCACGTGCCCGATGCGGTCGAGAGTCTCGAATACGTCGGCGTCAGTCAAAAAGCGCAGCCTGCGCTCGCCGAATTCGCCTCGCGAGATGATCTCGGCCTCGATGGCGCCGTTGAATTTGACGTGCTCGCCGGTGCGCATTTTTCTTCCGGGCCGAACGAGGGCTTCCCATTCCTTGCCATCCGCGGAGACAGGGCGCAAGAGAAAAACCTCGACGGCGCCGCTCAGATTCTCGTGCCGCTTCGGATTCCCCTTGCCCACGGGAAGGGAATGGACGCCGGCGCGATGGCCGAAAAGGCGGCAGGGAAATACTTTCGAATCGTTCAATACCAGGCAGTCGCCCGGGTGGAGAAAGTCGGGCAAGTCGCGAAACGACCGGTCTTCCCAGCGCTCGCCGGCGCGGTGAAGCACCAGCATGCGTGAGGCCGCGCGATCCGCCAGCGGCTCCTGGGCGATGAGATTTTGCGGAAGGCGATAGTCGAAATCGGAAAGGCGCACGAGTTCGAATTAACTCCCGCTACCGGTTCAGGGCCCGCACGACGGCATCGAGGGCATCGACCGCCGGCACGCTGCCCTGCGCCATGCGAGCGCTTCCGCCCCCACGCCCGCCCGCTTGAGCGACGATGGGCTGCAAGGTCTTGCCTGCATCCATTCCGGCATCGGCGGAAACGGCAAACAAAACGGCAGCCGGCTGTTCCACTGCACCGATGAAGACGGCCTTAGGCTGGGCCGTGAAACTTTGTGCTAAAGCGCGCAGCTCTTCCATGGAGCCCTTCGGCAGCCGGCGCACGATGCGGCGGACGCCATTGGCATCCGGCGGGGCCGTCTCGTACAATTCGCGGCCCTGATATTTCGCCAGTTCGGCGTCCAGCTTGCGGCACATCCTTTCGGTTTCGCGAAGGGCCTCGATCTGCGCGCCGGCGACTTGAGGCACTTCATCCAACGAAGTTGAAAACGCTTGGGCGGTGCGTGTGAGCAAGTCATAATCCGCACGCGCCCTCTTTACCGAACGGCCGCCGCATAAAAACTCCACCCGCACGGTGTTCCGAATCTTCTCCAGGCTGCGGATCAGGATGGGCCCGATCTCGCCCGTCAGGCGGACATGCGTTCCTCCGCAGGCAATGCGGTCCAGGCCCTGGATGGAGACGATGCGCAGCGTTCCGGCGCGGCCGGTGGGTTTCCGCAGGTCCGCGGCGGAAACGGCATCCTCGTACGTGACGACGATGGGGCGATTCTCCCAAACCGCTTCGTTGGCTCTTCGCTCCGCGGCAATCATCTTCTCCGATCCCTATTGCCGGGACTTCGAGATCGAGAGTCGAAATCTCGTCGCCGAGGTGAAAGCTGCAGGTTTCGATGCCGAACTGTTCGATGAAAACGGCCGAGAGCAAGTGCTGGCCGCTATGCTGCTGCATGTGATCGAAACGGCGCGCCCAGTCGACGCAGCAATCAGCTTCGGCTGCGGCTACCGGAGACGCGGTGCGATGCGCGATGCGTTCCTCTTCGTCGACGACGTCCACGACCGCGGCTCCGGCAATTGAACCTACATCGTGCGGTTGGCCGCCCGAAGTTGGATAGAACGCCGTGCGATCGAGATACAAAACCCGGCCATCCTCTGAGCGTTCGAGCACGCGCGCGCGAAATTCGCGCAGGTAGGAATCGTCATAGTACAACCGTTCGCTCATGAATTCATATAATACTGAACCATGTTCCATCGCTCGCTGATTGTCCTGTTGTTTCCGCTCGCGGTATTCGCGGCGGAGAAACTCACCGCTCCGCAGTTGATCGAACTGGCTCATAAGAAGCCGCACGATCTGGCTGCTGCCATTCGCGATTCGCTCCCAGACGAGGCGATCAAGAAAGGCACGGCGTTCGTGAGCGAAGGGCCCGATTTCGTTTGGGCGTTCGAGTCAGAAACACGACCGGCCCTTTATATCGATGGCCAGCCTTCCGGGCCAATGACGCGTGTAGAGAAGTCCGACCTCTGGTTTCATGCCGGGAAGTTGCAGCCGGGCACAGTCCATGGATTCTATTACGTGGTCAACGGCGTGCGAACTGGCGGCTCGAACGACGTGCCGGCATATGGCCCGGACTCCTACGCGAAACCCGGTGTGCCGCAGGGGACTCTCTCAGACAAGATGGTTCACACCAGCAAGATTTACGATGGCATGCAGAGCAACTACTGGATCTATGTTCCCGCCCAGTATGATCCGAAGGCGCCAGCGGCGCTCATGGTGTGGCAGGACGGACAAAACCTGATCAAACGCGACGGCGGATCGCGCACGCTCACCGTGGTGGACAATCTGATTGCGGAAAAGAAGATCCCGGTGATGATTCAGGTGTTCATCGAACCTGGGACGATCGGCGAAAAGAAGATGCGCAGTATCGAATACGACACGGTGTCGGACCGCTATGCGCGTTTTCTGCGCGATGAGCTGCTGGCCGATGTGCAGGCAAAATATAACATTCGCGGAGATGCTTACAGCCGGGGAATCGCCGGCATCTCGTCGGGCGGAATTTGCGCCTTCAATGCCGCCTGGCAGCAGAACGACCAGTTCAGCCGCGTGCTCTCGCATGTGGGCAGTTTCACCAGCATTCAATGGCGGCACGATCAAGCCGATCCGCGCGATAACATTTTGGGCGGCAACGACTACCCGTTTCTTATCCGCAAGGATCCCAACAAGCGCAATATCCGAGTCTGGCTGCAGGATGGCTCAGAAGATTTGGAAAACGATCATGGGAGCTGGCCGCTGCAGAACATTCAGATGGTGAACTCACTCAAGATGCGCGAGTATGATTTCCATTTCAGTTGGGGCACCGGCTCACACAATGCGGCGCACGGGAATGCTGAACTGCCGGAAGAGCTGACCTGGTTATGGCGCGATTACGATCCGGCCAAGAACGAGCAGACGTTTACGATGGACCCGGCGGAAAAAACGAAGCCCATGTTCCGCGTGAAAATCGCCAACCGCTGACGCGCCTTCTATCCGCTAGAATCGAACTGCATGATACGCAACCGGCGCGGCGCCCCCACCCGGCGAACTTTTCTGGCTCTCAGTGTCGCGGCTCCGGCCCTACGCCTTGGCGCAGCTTCCGCCAACGAGCCCGACACGCGCGAGTTCCTGGATGTTCCCAACGCGAACCGCATGCGCATACAGTGGACTATTTTCGGACCTGCATGGACGGCGGAGGAGTGTGAACGCGAGTTGCAACTGATGGCCGCCGCTCATATCGGCGGTGTTCTGATCTGCCCTACGTATCCGATCGCTGTGGACGATCCGGCCCGTGGTATCTACAATCAGCCTTACCTTTCGAAGGAATTCTTCGAAGTTCTCAATTCCGTTGTGGCGACGGCGAAGAAGCTGGGGCTGACGGTGGACATGGTGCTGGGCACGGGGTGGCCGTATGGCGGACCTTCCGTGAGCGTGGCGGACAGCGCGAAGTGGGTGTGGCGTACGACGGTTCCTGTAACAGCGGTAGCCCCCATTGCTGTTCCGGAGATCGATAAGGATGGAAAAATTCTGGCGGCGTTCCATGTGGATGCGAGCGGCTCTACGAGATTGACGTTGGAGCCAGGCGGCGCATCCATCACTCCGCCAGCCGCCGCCGGCGAAGTGCAGTTTTTTTATTCGCGTCCCACGCGGCAGCAGGTCAAGCGGGCTTCGTTAGGCGCCGAAGGTCTGGTGCTGGATCACTACAACACCCCAGCGCTCGAGCGATTCCTGGCCGCGGTAGGCGACAAGCTGCTGGGTGCAGTTCCCGAGCACGGCATTCGATCGATCTTCTGCGACTCGCTCGAAGTGTACGGCGCGAACTGGACTGACGAGTTTCCTCAGATTTTTCTGCGCAAGCGCGGATACGACCTGATGGTGCATCTGCTGGCGCTGTTCGACAAAAAGCATCCGGATTCCAAGCATCTGCGCTGCGATTTCTGGCGGACGCTTTCGGAGCAGGCATCAGAAGCCTTCGTGCAGCCCCTGGCCGAGTGGGCGCACCGGAAGGGCGTGACCGCGCAAGTGGAATCCTACGGCGTGCCTCCGGTTTCTCTGGCGAGTTTTCGCGCCGTGGATGTCCCTACTGGTGAACACTACGAGTGGAAGGAGTTCAACACATCGCGCTCGGCAAGCTCGGGTGCGCACCTGGCGGGAAAACGGGTGGTGTTGGCCGAAGCATGGACATGGATGGGCAATCCAAATCGTTTCGGCGATACGCTCGAGCAGTTGAAGCTTTGCTCCGATCTGCATTTCCTGAGCGGCATCAACGCACTTTATGGCGTCGTCTATCCGTATTCGCCGGCTGCGGCCGGCTCGCCTGGCTGGGTGGCGTACTTCGGCCCCCAGATGAACCACAATTCGCCATTCTGGCCGTACTTTCCGCATTTCGCCGACTACGTGAACCGCGCGAGTCACGTTCTCCAGCAGGGAAAACCGGTGGCAGACGTCGCGGTGTATGTCGCCGCCGAAGATGCCATGGCGGAAGGCGAGATCAGGGAGTTGCTGCTCAACTGGGCGGTCCGCGACCGGCTGAGCTCGAATGGTCCGCCACCCGAATTCGGCCTGACGAATGCGCTGCATTATGAATCGAACGTGGTGAAGACGCTCATCACCAACGGATATTCCTTCGACGGCGTCGACACGTTTGCCTTGGCGGAAATGCAGGTTGCAGAAGGCCGGCTTCGGTCGGGAGACGGTGAATATTCGATTGTGGTGCTGCCCCATCTCACTGGCATCGACGTGGAATCGCTGCGGAAGATCCGATCTTTCGTCGACCAGGGAGGCATTGTCATCGCGACAGAGCGGCTGCCTGGGACCGCGTACGGCATGCAGGACCGGGAGAAGAATCAAGCCGAAGTGCAGCGGCTGGTACTCGAGCTGTTCGGCGTAGTGCCTGAAGGCCCGGCCCTCCAATCGCATCGGCTGGGCAACGGGGTAGCGATTTTCTCACGCGACGAGCGAACGTCATTCCTGAATGCGCTGCGCTGGCATTTGCCCGACATCGCATTTCGTGAAGCCAGCCAGCACGTGTCATTCGTGCATCGGCGCACACCGGAGCGGGATTATTATTTCCTGGCAAACACGAGCGACAGTCCGCAGCGCCTGGACGCAACTTTCCGTGTGGGTGCGAAACAGCCGGAGCTCTGGGACCTCAAAACCGGCGCGGTCACACCGATTGTCGCGTTCGAGCACACCAAGGCCGGTACCCGCGTACCGTTCACGCTGGGCCCATTTGGATCAATAGTCATCGCATTCGCAGAGAACGGCAGAGGTCCGGTCACCACCGATACGGACCTCGATCTCACGGCGACGCATGACGGCTGGATGGCTCGCGTGTTCGAGAATCGGACGTACTACATCGACCGTCCGCGCGGGCGCGAGGAAATTAAGGTGAGCGGCATCCCCGCGCCCGTACCAGTGACAGCGCGGTGGCGGCTGAAATTCAGTGACTCAGCGGTGCCCGCCGCGGCGCTTGACGATCTTAAGTCCTGGACGGATATTCCGAGCGCACATTTCTTTTCGGGTAGGGGCACATATGAAGCCGAGTTCTCCTTCAGCATGAAGTTGGGGCCTGACGTCGGGGTCGTGCTGGATCTGGGTGGAGTACGTGAGACCGCCGAATTGTGGCTGAATGACCAAAGTGCCGGCGTGGCTTGGATGCGGCCCTACCGCTTCGACGTCACGCCGTACATCCGGCAGGGATCGAACCGCCTGCGCATTGACGTCACCAATCTGCTGATCAATCGCGTGCTCGGGAACGGCCCTATCGATTATTCCGCGGTGTATGCACGCTACGGCCAGCGCTTCCCGCCAGGCGAGGAATGGCAGAAGGTGGGCGAGCCGTTTCCGTCGGGGTTGCTTGGACCGCTGGGACTGTTTTTTTACAAGATCGTTCGTGTCGGGAACGCCGGCCACCGCGAAAAACGGCCGCGCGATCGGCGTCAGGCGCTGTCATAGATCTCTCCACCGCTATAATGGTCGGTATCGATGAACCCGCCCCGCCTGGAATTGCGCCGGGCTTCGAAGGTGTACCAGACCAATGGACAAAAGCTGGAAGCGCTCCAGGAAGTTTCGCTCGCGCTCGAGCCCGGCACGATCACGGCGCTGGTGGGCCGTAGCGGATGCGGGAAGACCACGCTTTTGAATCTCGCGGGCGCCATGGATTTCCCGACGTCGGGCGAAGTGCTGATTGACGGCCGCGCCACCAGCTCGCTCCGTGAAGGCGAGCTGACGGCGCTGCGACGCAACGCGGATCGGATTTGTGTTTCAGTTTTTTCAATTACTGCCGGCGCTCACTGCGTTGGAAAATGTCGAGCTGCCGCTGCTTCTCGCGGGAGCGGCAACGGCACGCGAAGCCGCGCGCGAGCGTCTCGAGTGGGTGGGTCTTCAGGATAAGGCCGATTCGTTTCCCTATCAGCTCTCGGGCGGCCAAATGCAACGAGTGGCCATTGCGCGTGCTCTGGTTCACACGCCGGAAATTCTTATCGCGGACGAGCCCACGGGCAATCTCGATAACGCCAGCGGCGAGCAGGTGCTGGCGCTGCTCAGCGAGGCGGCCGGGCGTTTCGGCGCGACTGTGCTGGTAGCCACTCACAGCGCCGAAGCGGCGGCCATTGCCCAGACTCGAATCCAATTGCGCGATGGACGAATCGCGATGGTCGAGCGGGCGTAGACGGCATGCGGCAGCTTCAGCTATTCAGAACTCTGATTCTGCGCCCGCTGCGGCGCGACCTGCTCCGTACCGTGCTCACCGTTCTCTCGGTGGCGCTGGGCGTAGGAGTGGTAATCGCGATCGATCTTGCCGGCGATGCAGCCACCGGCTCCTTCCGCTCTTCGCTCGAGACCCTGGTGGGCAAGACCGATCTGGAAGTCGTGGCGAACGGGGGATGTGGATGAGCAGTGGATCGGCTCGATTGCCGCGCTGCCGGTGAATGCGCGGTTCGCTCCAGTCATCGAGACGCAAGGTCTGGTGGAGCGGATTGGATCCGTGACGGTATACGGCGTGGATTTTGTCTCGCAGCGAACGGAAGAGGAGGTCCCGACGCCAGGTCTACAGAATCCGGATTCGACCGCCATTGTCTCCAGCGGGCTGGCGCGGCGGATGGGAGTCGAAAGGGGAGATCCTCTTTCTCTCACTCTGAGCGACCGAGTCCAGAGCTTTGAAGTGGCGAGAATCGCGGAGGCGAAGGACGCGGAATTCGTATTGCTGGACATCGCTGAGGCACAGCGCGCGCTCGACGAATACGGCAAGCTCGACCGCATTGAAATCTTCGTTTCGCCGCACGAAGATTTTTCACGCGTTGAGCGTGAGGTCAGGGCTGCGCTGCCGCCCGGGTATCGCGTCGAGAAACCCGGAACGCGAAGTGACGAGAACCAGCGTATGCTTCGCGCCTTTCGCTGGAATTTGCGAGTCCTCAGCTATATTTCACTCGTCGTCGGGGCCTTCCTGATCTACAACACGATTTCCGTGAGCGTGGTGCGGCGGCGTCCCGAAATCGGAGTGCTCCGCGCCCTCGGAGCAGGACGGCGCTGGGTATTGTGGTTGTTTTTGGGTGAAGCGCTGCTATTCGGGCTGGCGGGCTCGCTGGCCGGCATCGCACTCGGCAGAATCATGGCGGGAGGGGCGGTCGGTTTGATCTCAGAGACCGTAAATTCACTCTACGTTAGCAGCCGGCCGGCGGAGGTGGCGCTAAATTCTTCTGCCGTGGCAACCGCTATTGTCGCCGGTATGGCAGTCGCCTTTTTTTCAGCGCTGGCGCCGGCGCGCGAAGCGATGCAAGTGGCGCCGGTGGAAGCGATGGGGCGCGGTGCGCATGAGCACCACGCCAGAATGCACGCGGGCCGGAATCTGTTCTGGGGGGTGCTGGCGGCCATGATTGCAACCGCCGTTTCCCAAGTAGCGCCGATTGATGGCAAGCCCATCGCCGGCTATGCGGCCACGCTGCTGGCGGTGGCGGCCATGGCGCTGGCGGCGCCGGCGGTTGTCACAGCGCTCGCGGCGGGCACCCGAGCTGCATCCCGATTCTTGTTCGGACCGGAAGGATTGCTCGCTGTCCGCGGGCTGGCTGCGGCACTGGCGCGAACGTCCGTTATCGTAGGCGCTCTCGCAACGGCCATCGCCATGATGACCAGCGTCGGCATCATGGTGGGTAGTTTCCGCGAAACCGTGATCGTCTGGCTGAACACGCAGTTGCGCGCAGATCTGTACGTGCGTCCCTCGGCGAGGGCCGGCGCGGGCGAGTATCCCGCGCTTTCGGCGGATGTGCCAGCGCTCGTGTCCGCGATTCCTGGTGTCGAATCGGTCGACATCTTTCATGCCATGGAGTTCGAATATGAAGGCCTGCGCGCTACTGCTCGGCGCCGGGAACGCCGATATCGTCCGCCGCTACGGCAGGCTGCGGTTCACCGGGGTCAGGATCGAGACGCCATCCTGCGCTCTTTAGCCGGTCAAGACCGCGCGATTGTCAGCGAACCGTTCGCCAACAAGCATGGTGTTCACGCGCAATGACACGATTCGCCTGGCGCTTGGCGACCGGTTGGTCAAAGTCACCGTGGCCGGCATCTACTACGATTATTCGAGCGAACGTGGATTCGTGATTTTCGATCGTTCGACGCTGTTGAAATATCTTCCGAATCTGCCCGCCACGAATCTCGCGATTTACGCACGCCCGGGCGCCAATCCGACGGATTTGCGGTACGCCGTAGAAGCGCGCCTGGCAGGGCATCGCGTAGTGGTAGCTCCGAACCGCACGCTGCGGCAAAATGCCGTCACGATTTTCGATCGAACATTCGCCATTACCTACGCGCTGGAGGGAGTGGCCATCGCCGTTGCTATGCTGGGCGCGGCGAACTCGCTGCTGGCGATGGTACTCGACCGCCGCCGCGAATTCGGCCTGCTCCGATACCTGGGTGCAGCTCCGGCGCAATTACGCCGCATGATCCTTCTGGAAGCTGGATTCCTCGGCATCGCGGCGAACCTACTCGGCATGGCGCTGGGCTTTATTCTGTCACTGGTGCTGATTTACGTCATTAACAAGCAAAGCTTCGGCTGGACCATTCAGTTTCATCCACCGTTTGCGTTGCTCGCGGCCGCGTCCGCTCTGGTGTGGCTGGCCACGGTACTGGCCGGCATCTATCCCGCGCGCGCGGCGGCGCGGCTAAACCCTATCGAAGTCATTCATGAAGAATAACAACCAAAAAATTCGCAATATCGCCATCATCGCGCACGTCGATCACGGCAAGACCACGCTTGTGGACGCCATGCTTAGGCAGAGCGGCATTTTCCGCGAGAACGAAGCCGTCATGGAGCGGGTGATGGATTCGAACGAACTGGAGCGCGAGCGCGGCATCACCATTCTCGCCAAGATCACGGGCGTGCGCTATCACGGCGTGAAGATCAACATCGTCGATACGCCGGGCCACAGCGATTTCGGCGGCGAAGTGGAGCGCGCGCTCAAGATGGTGGACGGCGTGATGCTGCTGGTGGATGCCAGTGAAGGCCCCCTGCCGCAGACTCGCTATGTGCTGATGAAAGCGCTCGAGGCCAAGCTGCCGCCGATCGTGGTGATCAACAAGATCGACCGGCCTGACGCGCGCGTGCAGGAAGTGCTGAACGAAATCTACGATCTCTTCATCGATCTCGACGCCACCGAGGACCAACTGGATTTCCCGGTGCTCTACTGCAACGCCAGAGCGGGAATTGCCAAAGGGTCCATGGAAGACGCCTCTGAAGATTTGCGGCCGCTATTCGACGCCATCCTGAAGCATATTCCCGGCGCGCCGGGCGATCCAGCGGGCACGCTTCAGATGCTGGTGGCGAATCTTGATTATAGCGATTACCTGGGCCGCCTCGCCATCGGCCGCGTGTTCGAGGGCACGCTGAAGTACGGCGACGAAGTGGGGATTGTGAAGCTGGACGGCTCCTTGCAGAAGACGCGCATCACCAAGCTCTACTCATTCGAAGGTCTGAAGCGCGTGGACGAGACCGAGGGCCACCCCGGCGAGCTCCTGGCCATCGCCGGCGTCGAGGGCATCACCATCGGTGAGACGGTCACCAGCGCTGAAGATCCCAAGCCGCTGCCGCACATCCAGATCGACGAGCCGACTATCGCCATGACGTTCACGGTGAATACCTCGCCATTCGCGGGCCGCGAGGGCAGCGTATGTGACCTCGCGAAATTTGCGCGACCGGCTGGATAAGGAACTGCTCACCAACGTGTCGATCCGCGTCGAAGAAGCTGGCGGACCGGACGCATTCAAAGTGATGGGGCGCGGCGAACTGCAGCTCGCCATTCTGATCGAAATGATGCGGCGCGAAGGATTACGAGCTGATGGTGGGCAAACCGCGAGATCCTGACGCGCACAGTGAATGGCAAAGTTCAGGAGCCGGTAGAGCTGCTGGTGATCGACTGCCCCGAGTCGTTCCTGGGCGTGGTGATCGAAAAGCTCGGCTCGCGCAAAGGCAAGATGACCAAGATGGTGAACCACGGCTCAGGGCGCGTGCGCATTGAGTTTCACGTACCTTCGCGCGGGCTCATCGGCCTGCGCAGCGAGATCCTGACCGATACGCGCGGCACGGCGATCATGAACAGCCTGTTCCACGGTTACATCGATTGGCAGGGCGATATCGCCACGCGCCCAACGGGATCGCTGGTGGCCGACCGCGCGGGCAAAGCCACCGGACTATGCGATCTTCAACCTTCAGGAGCGCGGTGAAATTTTCGTCACGCCGGGGCTCGGAGGTCTACGAGGGCATGATCGTGGGCGAAAACGCGCGCGAGAACGATCTGGACGTCAACATCGTCAAGGAGAAGAAGCTCACCAACATGCGCGCCTCAACTTCCGATGAAGCCATCCGGCTGGTTCCGCCGCGCATTTTGAACCTGGAGCAGGCCATCGAATTCATTCGCGACGACGAGTACGTGGAAGTCACGCCGCAATCGATCCGGCTGCGGAAGAAAGTGTTGAAGGCGAATCAGCGGTAAGGCAACGAGGCTAGTTATGTGGCACGCTTCTTAACCGGCCCGATCATGCTGAACCAGGCTTTCGAACTCCTCTTCGAAAGCTTGGAGTGCCTTGAGAACCTCGGTGGTTCGCTGCTGCATCCCTAGCGACCGGGCAACGCCTTTGAGTATTGGAGAAGGCTTGTAAATCGCGGTGTGCTCAACTTCCCAGAAAAGCGCGGTTAGCATCGGCACGACCTGGAACTCGCCCCGAACCTTGTCGCTTACATTGCAGTAACCGTAGTATTTGAAGGCCAGCAGCTCGCCGCTCTCATCTCGAACCGGATCCGGCTCCCAAGAGGAGAATTGTTTATGCAGTTCTTGGTCGGTTTCATTCCAGCGGCGTCTGGGGAATACAGAAACGCGAACGCCGGCCAAATCCTTCAAGCTAGAGAGCGTATAGCGTTCGGGCTGATCACGGTCAAAGGTTGCGAACTCCTGTCGTCGGCGAAGAGCGTCAAGTGCGCTATCACATTCCTTGATCCGTGATGTGATTGCTAGCTGTTCGTATTGGTCCAACCGCGAAGAGATCGGAAGGAGGCAATGCCTGACTTTGGTTTCCAATTCTTCTGCCACGCGACGGATGTCGGGTAACAGCACAAAATACTCCTCTCGCAGTCGATCTTATACGGTACGTTCGGCCATTAACCGAGCACAGTCTCCAACTCACGCTTGACCGCGCCGGATGGCTCCGAGTTGAAATAAAACTGCCATTCTCCTGACTGTGTAGGTTCAGTGATGCGCCTTTTAATCTCTTCCTCGGTTTTATCCTCAACAAACTCAATGCTGAAGACCTTTTTGGCCTTGCGGTTAACCTAGGCCTGGCGATCGAAGTTGTAGACGTAACCCGCTTCTTCTAGCTGTCTGATGTAAGTGACTTCTTTCTGAAAGTGTCAAGTTCTTCAGACGGCCTTGGGGAGGGGAAAAGCTTGGTAAATGAGCACGTCCAGTTGGGCATCGGCGCGGTCGAGAGCGCTCCGCAGCGGAAACGGTAAAACCGCATCGTTGCCGGTGAACATCGCCATGGCGGGCCGGAATACGCGGGCATCCAAACGGGAGAAAAGCCGTGCGACCTTCCAGCCGTAAGGGGTGACAAAGTAGCGGTTGGTTCTGGGTGGCCGGTAGATCAGGCCTTTGAGCCGGAGCCGCCGCAGGTCGTAGGTCATCTGGTTGGATGTGTACTCCGCTACACTCACGCCCAGCAGGTCGGCCACGTGTTGGCGCAGATCGTGGTTACGAAAGCCGTCAATCAGATGGTGGAACAGCGTGAGCGCCAGAAACAGTGCCATCACGCGCGGTTGTCCGAACTTCAGCCCCGGTGACTTTTTGCCGTCCTCGGTGACGGCGGGTTGCACCACACGGTGGATGCTGTCGCCGCTCAGGCCGCTGTTGTGGCTGACGCGTTCGACTTCGAGCAATCGCCGGTTGATCTGCCGGCCGATCTTCTGCAGGTAGGGCAGATTGCCCAGCCCCTTGTTGATTCCAAAATCATGGGGGTTGCGGAAAGTCCCTTCGGTCCGGCAACCGCGTCCTTCTTTGAAGTATTGCTTTAGATCGAAGTTCTTGTAGTTAATATGCAGGCTCGGATGCACGCCGTCCTGGATCACCCGGGTTCGAAACTCTCCCGGGGTTTTCTTCGTTACCACCCGGTCGAAGACCAGTTGCACGCGATCTGGGCGGCCCAGATCCAGGTTGTCGCGGATGATTTCCTCGAAGAACTCGCGGCCCCGCAATGGCCGGTCGAAAATCTGCGTCAGGCTGACTTCCATTTGCCAGACCGACAGATCCCAGTCGTAGCCCGCACGCCGATCTTCCGGCCGCAGCGGAAGCGGAATGCGGCGCAACCATTTCCGGAACACCCGGTCAATGTCCTCCGGCCCCAGCGCGTCGCAGATCTCCTGCAACTTCACCGGCTCGGAGCAGGAAAGGAACCCGTTGTCCAGCGCCTCATAGCTGATGTGGCGCTTGTCGAGTTGCCGCTTGGCCCATTCGTGCCCGTTCAGGCACAGCTTCACACTCCACGGCGCGTAACTGCAGATCTTGAGGAACAGCGGGCCGAACTCCTCGTCATCGATGTAGAAGTAGTAGTGATTAACATAGACCGTCTTGTCGCGGTCGAACTGGAACCGCCCGTTGACCTTCTTGCCGTTGAAGGCCTGCGCTTTTTCCTGCGCCACCCCTATGAAAACGATGGCGTCTCGCACGTTGCGCCGGCGCCGGAAGCGATTGGAAATATCGTCTTTCCTCTCTTTGTGCCGGAACTGATACACCGGAACGCCTTCCTGTTCGGCCAGCACCTTCACCGCTTCGCGAAACTTCTCCGAGATCTGCCCCAGTACAACGGGCGACGGAATCGGCTTCCCCAACTGATCGCGCATAAAGAAGACCAGGCCAGGCCCGGTCGCCAGCTTGCCGATGTAACCGTTCAGGTACAGACGGTCGAGACACTCCACTTCGAGAGTGACATGGCCGTCGAGCAGTTCCGGGATGGTCGCCATCCCACGAATTCTATGCGAATGCCGAGATTTCCGCTGGTCGGTTTGAGGTCGAAGACCTCGCTAGAATCTTGCTTTTCGTTGCCAGCGCAGCCATTACGCCTCCTTGCCCCTGGTTAAATTAAATTGTATCCAATGCCGCCCGGCCCTTTTCTCACGCCCACCGGAAGGAATAGAACTCGCTTAGGCATTCGAATTGTGACATCTATGATCTCCAAACAGCACAGACAAGCATCCCTATTCCAGCTATGGCGCAGACCATGGCAAACCAGTCGCCGTGGCGCGTGTAGAACGTCGTCTCCTTGATGTACGAATAGCCCGTCTGCGAGGCGGCCTCTACATAATTCGGCAGAGTGCCCAGCAGGCGGCCGGCGGGATCGATGGTTGCCGTAATGCCGTCATTGGTCGAGCGCAAAATCCAACGGCGATTTTCGGCGGCGCGCATGCGCACGATCTTGAGGTGCTGCAGGCGCGCCGCAGTTTTCCCAAACCAGCTATCGTTTGAGATGTTGATCAGTACCTCCGCCCCGTTTGCCGCGAATTGCCGGACAAAATTCGGGAAGACGGACTCGTAGCAGATAAATGCGCCGAGTCCATGTTCGCCGGCGCGAACCACCACCACCTTATCGCCAGGCTTATAGTCGCCGATCTCGGTTGAGATCTTATTGGCGAAACCAAATGGCCAGGGCACGAACTCGCCGAAAGGGACGAGATGCACTTTGTCATACCTGCCGGCTACTTCTCCCGAAGGCGCAACCAACAGGGCCGAATTAAAGATCGCGCCATCGGACCGGTGTGCCACGACGCCTGCTAGAAGATAAGCGCGAGACGTGCGTGCCAGACCGGCTGCCACCTGAAGGAATCCGGGATCGTCCGCATAGAGCGGCGCGGGCACTTCCGGCCACACCAGCAATTCCGGCGCCGGGCCTTTCGCATTGACCACGGCGCTCATCGATAGGTAAATCAGCCGGCGTTCCATTTTTTCGAGAGACTGCGGCGTCCACTCGACGGTGTCGGCGATGTGGGGCTGTGCCAACACTGCGGTCTGCTTCCCGGGTTGAAAATCGGGGAGGCGCGGCAGCAGAATCATCAGCGGAAGGGGCAGAAGCCATGCTAGCTGCCAGCGCGGCCGGCGCAGCACGGCCAGAGCAAGCGCGGCCGACATCATGGCAAACACAAACGAGAGGCCATAAACACCGGTATAGGGTGCGAGACGCATCGGGATGCCCATATCCACGCCTGCATTGCCCAATGCCAGCCACGCGAATCCCAACGGCCCGTGGGTGACTTCGATCGCCACCCAAAGCGCCGCTACGCCAGGAGGTGCCCACCAGGTCCGCATCGTGACCCCCGCGAGAAGCGAGAAGACGCCCATGTGCAGTGCCTTCGCCAGGCAGAACAGGAGAAACACGGCCCATCCGGCTGCCGCTCCGATGCCGCCAAATACCGCCAGAGTGAATTGGATCCAGTAGCAGACGCCAAACCAGTAAATCACGCCGCACGCGTATCCCACGAGAAATCGCCGCCAAGGGCGCGGCTCGCGCGCCGCCGCGACAAGCAACGGAGCGAGGGCTACAGTCGCCAACCAGACAATATCGAAACGTGGAAACGCCAGAATGAGCAGAACCGCGCTGACCGCGGCAAGCAGATAATTCAACGGTGCGCCTGTTCGCTGACGTGATCCGCCATGTAGGAGCTGCGCACTAGCGGGCCGCTGAACACCATCTTGAAGCCGATGGAAAGCCCGAACTCGCGGTAGGCATCGAACTGTCCGGGATCGATGTACTGGGCGACGGGCAGATTGCGGCGGGTGGGTTGGAGGTATTGCCCGATGGTGGCCACATCCGTACCGGCGGTACGAATATCGCGCAGCAGCTCCCGCACTTCGCCTTCGGTTTCACCCAGCCCGGCCATGAATCCGGATTTCGTGAGCACGGCGGGCCGATGCTCTCGCGCGAATTCCAGCACGCGCAAGGATTGCCGGTAATCCGCTTGCGGGCGGACGCGGCGGTAGAGGCGCGCGACAGTCTCCATGTTGTGGTTGAACACATGCGGACCGGCATCCAAGACGCGGGCCACTGCTTCTAGGTCGCCGCAAAAATCCGGCGTGAGAACTTCGACGCGGGCATCAGGCAGCGCGCGGCGAACCTCGCGAACCGTCCGGGCAAAATGCTGCGAGCCACCGTCGGCAAGATCGTCCCGGTTGACGCTGGTAATCACCACATAGCGCAGGTTCATGCGCGCGACCATGCGGGCAACGTTTGCAGGTTCCTCGGGATCCAGCCGCATATCCTGCTTAGAAGGCGAGCCCTTCGGCACCGAGCAGAATCCGCAGCCGCGCGTGCAGAGGTTGCCGAGAATCATGAAAGTCGCTGCGCCGCGATGAAAGCATTCGTGGATATTGGGGCAGCGTGCCGATTCACAAACGGTGTGCAAGTTGAGCCGGCGAAGATCGGTCTTGAGTGTGTGCAACGATTCAAAATGCGTTGCGCTCTTGCGCGCCCAAGCGGGCAAGCGCGGACCTCGCGAGCCGATTTGTACCAGGGTGTCGAGCACTGGAGAAACGCCTGCTCCGCGTCTATTTTCGCACTAACGGATGGAAGCCCGCGTTTTCGAGATCGGATTTGGCCTTACCGAGCGTCGACGCATCGGCGAACGGCCCTACCATGACCCGGAAGAGCGTCGCATTAGGCCCTTGCGCCAGCAACGCGGGGAAGCCCTTCTGCTTGAGGGTATCGACCACCACGCCGGCCTGCGGCTGGGCGGCCGCCGCGACTTGCAGATACATATTACCGGGTCCGGGATTCACTGCCACGGCGCCTGAGGCGCTCGAGGGCCGCGCGCTTTCACGTGGCGGAGGCGTTGACACTTCAACTCGCGTCTCGATCTTGCGGGGCGCTTGCCGCCCGGGGGGCGGCGCCGCTGGTTTGGTTTCAGCCGGCTCCGGCTTTGCAGGTTTAGTCTCTGGGGTAGATGCAGACGATTCTGCGGGAGGAGCCGAGGGGGTCGCCTCAGACTGGCCCGGCGAAGACGAAGCGGCATCCGGACGCTGCCTGCCCGCAACCGGCACGGTCGCCGGCGAAGCCGCAGCCGCGGGCGCGGAGTTCCGGCCCACGACGTAGCCCATGGTGAAGAACACGCCGAACAGAATAACGATAATGAAAAAGGCGCTCAGCAGTTGCCGGTTGCCCAACACCAGTTCGTATTCGCCTTCGGTTTTGCTCATAGGAGGTTCGGACACGGATTTCGACCTAAATCAAGTTCTGGCCGGCGGCGCCTCTCCGCCAGCTACACGCTCCAACGCGCGCCCTAAAGAAGAAAGTATATCGAGAGGCAGTGGGAACACAATAGTAGTATTTTTTTCTGTACCAATATCGATCAGTGTTTGCAGATAGCGTAGCTGGAGCGCGGCTGGCTGCTTCTGGATCACTTCCGCGGCCATAGCCAGCTTTTCCGCGGCGCTATATTCGCCTTCGGCGTTGATGATCTTGGCGCGGCGTTCGCGCTCGGCTTCGGCCTGGCGGGCGATAGCGCGAATCATCTGTTCGGCCAGATCCACCTGCTTGACCTCGACCATGGTCACCTTCACTCCCCAGGGCGACGTGTGCTGGTCGAGAATGGATTGCAACCGTACATTCAGCTTCTCGCGCTGGCTGAGTAGTTCGTCGAGCTCCACTTCACCGAGTACGCTGCGCAGCGTTGTCTGCGCGAGCTGCGACGTGGCATATAGAAAATTCGCGACCTCGAGGACGGCCAACAGCGGGTCGAGCACCCGGAAAAAGATCACTGCGTTCACCTTTACAGTGACGTTGTCACGCGTGACGACGTCCTGCGCAGGAACTTCCAGGGTATCGATGCGCAGAGAAACGCGCACAATGCGGTCGATGGGAGCGAAAACCAGGATGATGCCGGGGCCTTTGGGCTTGCCCAGCACGCGGCCCAGCCGGAAGATAACGCCGCGCTCGTACTCAGGCAGGATCTTGATCGAAGATACCAGGTAAATCACAACGATCAGGATGATCAACAATGTCGAAACGTCGAAAGGCATAAGTCAGACTCCCGATTGGTTCTGCATAGGTTCCACAGTCAGGTTCAGGTGATCGATGGCCGTAACCCGCACACGCTCGCCGGCTTTGAGCTGTGAGGTTGCGACCGCATTCCAATATTCTCCACGCACGAAGACACGTCCGGCGGGCGCCAGGTCGCCTATCGCCACGCCAATCTCACCGATCATTCCCTCGCTTCCGGTGACTACCTTAGCCGAGCGCGCCCGAACCACCAGCGACACCAAAAACACCGTGATGAGCGCAAAGGGCAGGGTCACGGCGATGGCAGTGGAAAGATGAATCCTCATCTCAGGGAGCGGGCTGTTAATCAGAATCACGGCACCCAGGATCATGGCGGCCGAACCACCCAGAGCCAGTATGCCGTGCGATGCAAACTTGGCTTCGAGCACGAAAAAGGTGAACGCGAGGAGCAGCAGCGCAGCACCCAGCCAATTGATGGGAAGCATAGAGAGAGCCGACAAGCCCAACAATACGAGGATGGCGCCCGCCACTCCGGGGAAAATCAGGCCAGGGGTCGAGAACTCCGCATAGATTCCCAGCGCGCCAAGCACCAGCAGGATAAGCGCAATATTCGGATCGCTGATGGCTGACAGCACGCGTTGGCGCAGGTTCTTCTGGTACTCGACGATCTCGAAACCGCTGAGGTGCAGAGTCTGCTTGTGCCCGTCGAAGCGCGCGATCTCGCGGCCGTCGAGCTGGCGCATCAGGTCCTGCTCGCTCGTGGCGATTATTTCGATCAGATGATTGTCCAGTGCTTCTTTCTCCGTAAACGATTTGCTTTCCAGAACGGCTTTCTGAGCGAGATCTGTGTTGCGGCCCCGCTTGGCAACCAGGCTTCGAAGCAAGGCCGCGGCATCGTTCTCGACCTTTTGCTTCATAATCGGATCCATCTCAGACCCGAGCAGCACAGGATGGGCCGCTCCGGTGTTGGTGCCCGGCGCCATGGCCGCGATGTCGCCGGCCTGGAGCAGAAAAAAACCGGCGGAAGCAGCGCGGCCGCCGCTGGGCGTGACATAAGTCACCACGGGAACCGGCGAGGCCACGATCTTCTGAATGGTCTCGCGCATCGCATCCATGAGCCCGCCCGGTGTATTCAGCCGGATCAACACCAGATCGCAATGTTCTTGCACCGCTTGGTCAAGCGCCCGCGATACGATCTCTACGGTGACCGGATGAACCACGGAATCGATATCGACCGCAAGCACTCGCGGAGCGGCTTGCGCCAGAGCTGCGGAAGAAGCCAGCAGAATCAGGAAACGGGATAACAAAGTTAACCTCACTATACAACTTCCAGTCAGCCAGCGCCCCCGTGTTATGCTCCCTCTGATGCGGGCCATTGCACTACTCATGATTGCTTGGCGCGCCTGGGCTCAGGACGGGGCCGGATTGTTTGAGGCGCACTGTACTTCCTGTCACCGGCCCGGCACCAACACGCGAGCACCGTTGCGCGAAGCGCTTGCGCGTATGCCGCGTCAGGCGATCCTGGCGGCGCTCGAAACAGGCACCATGAAAACACAAGGAGCGGCTCTCACCGCGGTAGAGCGGCGCGCCCTTGCGGAGTTTCTTTCGACAGCCAGCTTGACCATCGGACCGCACACGGGACTCTGTGCTGCGCCTGCGACGAAGCTCACAGGCGCCGTCGGCTGGAACGGCTGGGGTGTGGACCTTTCCAACACGCGGTTTCAGCCGTCACCCGGATTGACAGCTCAGCAAGTTCCGACACTGAAATTGAAATGGGCATTCGGATTTCCCAACGGCAAATCCGTTTTCGGCCAGCCCACCATCGCCGGGGGCCACCTTTTTTTTGGAAGCGAGGACGGCACGGTTTACTCACTGGATGCGCAGACCGGCTGCACCGTGTGGATGTACAAGGCCTCCTCTCAGGTGCGGACTGCCATGTCGGTTGACGCATCGCTGGGCGGCGTTTATTTCGGAGACGTCCAGGCCAACGCATACAGGCTGGACGCTAATACGGGAGCGCTTGTCTGGAAAGTCCGCCTGGACGAGCATCCGCATGCGCGCATCACTGGCGCGCCCAAGCTTTATGCGGGCCGTCTCTACGTCCCCGTGTCCTCAACCGAAGAAGTCGGCGGCGGCTCTCCCAAGTATCCGTGTTGCACTTTTCGCGGCAGTGTCGCAGCTTTGGACGCCGGAACCGGCAAACAGATCTGGAAGACCTATACGATTCCCGACCCGCCGAAGGCCACCCACTTGAATAGTGCGGGCTCACAAATGATGGGGCCGGCCGGCGCTGCGGTCTGGTCTTCGCCGACCATCGACGTGGAACGGAAAGCGCTCTACGTGGCAACGGGCAATGCCTATTCCGACCCGCCGGTTCGTGACTCCGATGCCATCTTGTCGCTGGATCTGGAAACAGGCAGTGTGCAATGGGTGCGTCAGATGACCGAAGCAGACGGCTGGAATTTCAATTGCCTGAACCCCAACCGCTCCAATTGTCCGGAACATAGCGGCCCCGATGTTGACTTCGGCTCATCCCCCATCCTGCGCACGCTGGCGCCCGGCAGGAGGCTGCTGCTGGCGGGGCAGAAATCCGGTGTGATGCACGCCATCGATCCGGATGCGCAAGGAAAAATCGTGTGGCAGGTCCGGCTGGGGAAAGGCGGCGCCCTGGGCGGCATCGAATGGGGATCCGCGGCTGACGATCAAGCAGTCTACGTGGCGCTTTCGGATTTTGACGGCGCGAATCCTGCGAGCGGGGGAGGGCTTTTTGCTCTTCGTCTTCAAGATGGCGAAAAGACCTGGTATGCCGCGCCACCGAAACCTCCGTGTCTGGGAAAGTCTGGTTGCAACTCCGCTCAAATGGCTCCGGTGACAGTGATTCCGGGAGTGGTTTTTTCAGGTTCACTGGACGGCCATCTGCGCGCTTTCAGCACGTCGGACGGACGATTGCTATGGGATTTGGATACCATGCAGGATTACGAAACGGTTAACGGTATAAAGGCCAGCGGTGGCTCACTCAATGCTACTGGCCCTACGCTCGCCGGGGGCATGCTGTACGTAAATTCCGGGTATAGTCAGATCACCGGGATGCCGGGCAACGTTCTGCTGGCGTTCGCGCCCGCTGAGAATTAACAGCGCTGCCGGACGAGTCCGTAACCCGATTAACGGCTTTGTTTCTGCGGCCACTAGTGCGCTCCGTCCCCTCCGCCCCGCGTTTGGCTTTATCATAGAACATACCAAAAAGATGCCTTTTCAAATTCAGCCTGTTCGCGAGTTCTTAGTTCGGCCGGCCATCCCGCCGGCACTCTCGCGAATGACGGAGCTGGCTTACAACATCCTGTGGAGTTGGGAACCCTCGATTCGCGCGCTGTTCCGGCGTCTGGATCCTGTCATGTGGAAGGAGTCCAGCTACAATCCGGTGGTAATGCTGGGCCGGGTGTCGCAGGAGGCGCTCGAACGCGCTGCCGCCGACCCGCGTTACCTTGCGCATTACGCCCAAGCGTGCCAGCATTACGACCAGCAAGTGCAGGACGGCCGCGATTACAGTCAAGGCAAGCTGATCGCGTACTTCTCGGCCGAGTATGGCTTGACCGAATGCCTGCCCATCTATTCGGGCGGTCTGGGCATACTTTCGGGCGATCATCTGAAATCTGCGAGCGAGCTGAACCTGCCGCTGATCGGCGTCGGGCTCCTCTACCAGCAGGGCTACTTCCGGCAATTCCTCAATGCCGACGGCTGGCAACAGGAACGCTATAGCAACAACGATTTTTACACCCTGCCCATTCAGCCTATGCGCGACGCGTTGGGTCAGGACCTGAGAGTCACGGTAAGGCTGCCAACCGGCCCGATCCAGATTCAGGTCTGGCGAATGGATGTGGGGCGCACGCAGCTGTTTCTGCTCGACACCAACATTCCGGAAAATCCCTTGCCGCAAGACCGCAATATCACCGATCAGCTTTACGGCGGCGATATGGATACGCGGATCCGACAGGAGATCGTTCTGGGAATCGGCGGCCTGCGCGCATTGAGTGCCATGCACCTCGAGCCAACGGTCTTTCACATGAACGAAGGCCACTCGGCATTCCTGGCGGTGGAGCGCATCCGCGTGTCTGATGGAAGTGGCAGAAGCTCAATTTCGAAGAAGCGCTGGAAGCTACGCGCATCAACAACGTGTTCACTACGCATACGCCTGTTCCGGCTGGAATCGATCTATTCGACTCCGGCATGATGCACTATTATTTCAGTGGGTACTGCAGCGACGCGGGAATCGAATTCAACCAGCTGATGTCGCTGGGGCGCCGGAATCCGCTGGATCTCGGCGAGCGGTTCTCCATGGCCGTGCTGGCGCTCAATACCTCCAGCTACCGCAATACGGTCAGCCGTCTGCACCGCCGCGTGGCCCAGGAGATGTGGCACGAGCTATGGCCCGACCTTCCCGTTTGGGAGGTCCCGCTTACCTCGATTACCAACGGCGTCCATCTGCCGAGCTGGCTGAATCGCGACCTGGCGGATCTTTACGATCAATATCTGGAGCCGGACTGGCGAGATCACACCGCCGATCCGAAGACCTGGGAACTGGTGAACGAGATTCCCGGATGAAGAACTGATCGAAGTCCACCGCCGGCGGAAACGCCGGCTGATCGATTTCGTCCGCGAGCGCCAGACGGCGTCGGCATTCCGCCGCAAAGCGGCTTCCTCCGAGTTGCGCCACTCGACCGAGGTGCTCGATCCGAGCGTTTTTACCATCGGCTTTGCCCGCCGGTTCGCCACCTATAAGCGCGCCAACCTGATCTTCCGCGATCCGGAGCGGCTCAAGCGTATTCTGAGCAATAAAGACCGGCCCGTGCAGATCGTCATTGCCGGAAAAGCGCACCCCAAGGATCACCCGGGGAAATCGCAGATCCGCGATGTGGTGCAGTACTCGCGCGATCCCGAGCTGTGGAAATACATCGTGTTCATTGAGGATTACGACATGAAGGTGGCGCGCGAGCTGGTGCAAGGCGTCGACCTCTGGCTCAATAATCCGCGGCGCGGGGAAGAGGCCTGTGGCACGAGCGGAATGAAGGCCGCTTTGAACGGAGTGTTGAATCTCAGCATTCTCGATGGTTGGTTCGATGAGGCCTACGAAGAATCCGGCAGCTGGGCCATCGGCGATCGCGAGCCGTATTCCGAAGATCAGGACGGCATGCATGCCAGCGCGATTTACTACCTGCTGGAGAACGAGATCGTACCCATGTTCTATGAGCGCCGCGATCACGGCGCCTCGGAATGGATGCGGCGTGTGAAGCAATCCATTAAATACCTCAGCCCGCGGTACGAGGCGCGGAGAATGCTGCGCGAGTATGATCGGGAACTGTACCATCCGGCGCATCTGGCTTACGAGACGCAATTAACCAGCCGGTTCGACAGTGCGCGCGAGCGGGTGAAATGGAATACCAAGGTGCGCGCCGCTTGGGAACGGGTGCGGTTTGTCGAAACGGGTCCCGCGCCGTCCGAGCCCGTCACCAGCGGCGTAACAGTCCCGGTGCGAGCCGCGGTAGATTTGGCGGGGCTGGATCCTGACGATGTCCGGGTGGAACTAGTGATGGGGCGCGTCAGCGCGAGCGGCGGACTGGAAGACACCGAGGTCCTGGTATTGCCCGCGGTCGAAAAGAATGGCTCGTTAGCCGTTTTCGCGAAAGAGGTTGTACCCCAGCAAACCGGCCGGCTGGGCTACGCGTTGCGCGTCAGCCCCAACCACTACGATGACCCGCTGACGCGGCCTTGCACCAGCCTGCTGAAATGGGGAAGCGGCGAACTGGCTCCGGCCGTTCTCCGGACTTGAAGCCTGACTCAGGAGGCAAGCAGCCCGGATTCGGGCAAAGCGGGCTCCGTTTTCTTGTTGGAGCGCAGCAATTCAAGAAATCCAGCTTCACGCGGTTTTTCAGGGTTGACGACGGCGCCGGCCAGTGCGTGAAAAGCCTTACCTAATTCAGAAGTCGGGCTGACCTGCTTTCCCGACGTCAGGGCTTTATGCACACCGGCGTAATCGTTGGGAAAGCTCATGAACACCGGCATCCCCAGGACTTTCTCAATTTGAGAAACGGAAATGAGGCCGCGTTTCTGGGAGCGATTCAGCAGAATCTTCACGCGGCCGTCCAGATCTATGGTGCGGAAGAATCGGAGCTTTTCGCGCGCCAGATGTAGACTCGGAACCTCGGGAGTGCAAACCAGGAAATATCTGCTTGGCTTCATGCAGAATCTCGATGGAATACTTCTCTAGAATACCGGAGAGGTCCGTGCAGATCACCTTATAGTTGCGGCGGGCAAACTCCAGCAGGTAACGAATCTGCACTGCATCGATACGGAATCCAGGCGCCATCCTGCCGGCCGGAATGATATCGAGATCGCCGCGGGTGGTGACCAGTTTGTCCCAAAGTGTTTCGTCCATCTGGTGAGCGTTCTCTGCCGCGGTCGCAATCGAGTACTTGGACTCGGTCTGTAACATGAAGTCGATGATGCCGCAGTTCAGATCGAAATCCGCGAGCAACGTTTTGGTGTTGGGAAGCTGCGACAGCGCGATGCTGGTATTCAAGGCGATGGTAGAACAGCCTACTCCCGCTTTGGCAGGCATAAAAGCCAGTAACAGATCCGTGGATTCGATGCTCGGCGGCCGGCGCTCCAGGGTCTGCTTCAACCTTTGCAGCGTCTGCTGGACGACCTCGACTTCGAAGGGCGCGGCAAGAAACTCGCGAATGCCCGCGTTCATCGTCTCGACCAATGTTCCCGAATTGACTTCCCGATCTATGGCGACAACCTGCGTACCGGGCGCCTGGGCTTCAATGCGTGTCGCCAGGTCGAGCGCCTTCCGGATCGATTCCACGCTCAGAAAGACGATTTCCGGGGCGGTTGCTCGCAGAAACCGGACCAGCTCGATGCCCTCCAGGTAATGGTCCACGATTCTTACTATCCCCACGCTGTGTGTTTCCGCCAACGCGTCTTTCAGTTCGGCAAGCAGCTCCTGATCCGGACAAATGATGGCGCCACGTAACATTAGGAACTCCCTCCATCAGCGTAAAGCCGCGGACTATGGCGAACAATTGGGCGAAACACTTAGATCTGCCCGAAGTAGATCTGCGTACCGGTTTCCACATTTGTGTCTGCCCGAACACGCGCATCATAGCTTATTTTCTATGCAATCAGTTACTTGCGAGCTGGTAGCCGGCCTGCATCTTTTTCTGGCGTGAGCAACGAAGGAAACCAGAAAATGAGACCCAACCCCGAGGCATTCCGAAATCTGAGGGCACTGATCGCCGTGACCCTGGTGGCTACGGCGGAAGCCCTTTGCCTGGAGAAGCAAGCGAACGGCGAAGGCAGCCCGGCAGAGCGCCGCGTCGTCGTCAGCATCCCCGACCGAAAACTGGCGTTGATCGAAAACGGCAAGATTGTGAAAATCTACGCCACCGCCGTCGGGGCTGCCGCCAGCCCAACGCCGAGCGGCACATACAAGATTGCCCAGCGCGTGGCGAATCCCGCCTGGTACGGTCCGGACAAAGTTGTCGCGCCGGGCAAAAACAATCCCGTAGGCACACGCTGGCTAGGGTTGAGCCGCAAAGGTTATGGGATTCACGGAACGAACGATCCACGAAGCATTGGAAAACGGGCTTCTCACGGTTGTGTCCGCATGCGGAATCGCGATGTCGAAGACCTGTTCGCGCGGGTGGCGGTGGGGGACGTCGTCGAGCTGCACGGCGAGCGTGACGCAGAGCTTGCGCAAATCTTTGACGCCGCGGGCGTCGATCCGTCGATCACGGCCGGTGGCGGCCAGTAACTGAGGTGAAATATGGAAGACCTGATGAACACACTGATACTCGGCGCCGTGATTGCGGCCGTGTTTCCCATAGCGTTTCTAATGGCGCGGTTGTGCCTTGCCGGCCTGGTTCGCGCCCTTCCAGCCAAAGCGGACTCGCGCAAGTGAGCGGCGGGACGAAAAACACCGTGTGCTATGATGGCGCACGTACTCGATGGTGTTTTCCCGCCTCAGGATTTTTTTTCCGGCAATTCTTTTGTTGGTTGTAGTGACGGCCCTCGCTCAGAGCTACGATCAGCAGGCGAACGGATTGGCGCAAAAGATCGCTGCCGGTTTGAAACCTCGGGAGGCGGCTTTTCTGTCGTTTCATAACATTTCCGCTATGAACCCATCCGATGTCAATGCCGCTCATACGTCTCTGGAGCGCGAATTGCGCGCGCTAGGCGTCCCGCTAACTGCGCCGTCGCAAGGTGGCATCGAGGTCTCCGTTACCCTGTCGGAGGGGCTGGAGGACTCCGTTTGGGTGGCCGAGATCCGGCGTGCGGATGGACCGGAAGTGGTCATGGAGGTAAGACCGAAACCTCCCGCGATGGGTGCGGCGATGCTATCAATGACGGTCGAGAAGAAACTCCTGCTGGAGAACGATCAGCAGATCCTGGACCTGGCTCCCATGCCGCGCGAGCTGCTGGTTTTAGATGCTGAAGCCGTATCGGTCTACGAAAATGCGGCGAACGGGTGGCAGCGTAAGCTGGCGGTACGCATTCCGGCAACCCGCCCCGGGCCCCGCGATCTCCGTGGGCGCCTGACGGTGCAGGGCGACGCCTATCAAGCGTATCTTCCGGGACTGACTTGCCATGGAAATGCTGCGGGAGGGCTGGGCATCAGTTGCCGTGACGAGTCGCTATGGCCTTTGGGAACAGGGCCGGGCATGCTGGGCTTCGCCCAGTTCGCACCCTCACGCAACTTCTTCGACGGGCGAATCGTCACATCCAATGGATCGCAAAAAAGTCTTCCAGCCTTTTTTTCCGCCGCCAGCGTCGAGACCCGCGGGGACCGAATGTGGGCGTTGGCCGGGACTGACACACGGACCCATCTGTACAACGCCAATCTCGAAAATGCGGGCGGGTGGACAGGTTGGGGCAGTGATATCGCCGGTGTGGAGAGCGACTGCGGGGAACGGTCACAGCTTCTGGCTAGCTCTTCAGGCGACGGCACGGTCAGTGATTCCGTGTCGGCCTACGAGATCGTGGGCGGCTCCCCGCAGCCCGTCGGCGAAGCCGTGTCCTTCCCAGGCCCGGTCACGGCATTGTGGCCGGCAAGCGAACGCGGCGTGGCTTTCGCAGTTTCCCGTGATTTGAAGACGGGCCGGTATGCAGCGTTCCGCCTGGCGATTACTTGCGCTCATTAGCCTGATCGGCTTACCGGCGACGGCGCCTGCCGAGACACGTGCGCCTTACGGCGGCACCCTCGTGGTGGAAATTCACGAGGCCATTACTTTCGCCGACCCCGGTGATTGGCCGCCTTCCTTGGTCCCCCTCGTGTACGACGGGCTGCTTCGCCTCGACGCACAAGGCCGGCCGCGTCCCGCGCTGGCCCTCGCCTGGCAGCACGATGCGGAGGATAAGCGCTGGGAGTTTCAATTGCGCCCTGGCGTCAAATTTCATGATGGGTCGCCGGTCAACGCTGCGGCCGTGGCGGCATGCCTCAAACTGGGCGGCAATACCGCCGTCTCAGGCGAGGGTGGCACCGTCATCATTCAGCAGGAGATTCCGGTTCCCGATCTGCCGGCAACTTTAGCTGACGCACGCTTCGCGATCCTGCGGCGTGGTGCGGATGGCGTGACTAGCGGAACCGGACCCTACCGTATCGCCGAGTGGCAACCAGGGCGCCATGCTATCCTCCGGGCGAACGAAGATTACTGGGGCGGACGGCCGTTCTTGGACGGGATCGAGTTGCGCATGTTCCGCGCCTACCGCGATCAATCCGTCGACCTGGAACTCGGAAAAGCGGACGTGGTCGAGCTGAGTATTGAGGACGCACGGCGCGTAACCGGGCGCGGGCTGCACACCTGGATGTCCCTGCCTTCTGAGCTGGTCGCGTTGACCTTCGAACGCGGGCGCGCCCCCGGTGAGAACATTTCTTTCCGCCAGGCCGTGGCGCTTTCCGTCGATCGCGACGCCATTCACAACGTCCTGCTACAACGGCAGGGCGAATCAACCGGCGCTCTGCTGCCCCAGTGGATCACGGGCTACGCCTTCTTGTTTCCCGCAACGCGCGATCTCGAACGCGCCCGCCAAATGGCTGCAGCCGCCCCGAAACCCGGACTGCGCGCCACACTCTCCTACGACCCGGCGGATACTCTCTCCCGTTCCATTGCCGAACGAATCGCATTGGACGCGCGCGAGGCCGGTGTTCTCATCCAAGTTGTGCCTGGAGGCCAGGCCGACATACGGATAGCGCGAGTCACTTTGCGCTCGCCGAACCCCGCGCTGGCGCTATTGGATCTGGCAGCCGTCTTCCACTTCAGCGAGCGGGGCCAGCCGCCGGCCGTTTCTGCGGAGGCCAGATATCAGATCGAAAAGACAGTAATCAACGATTTCCGCGTGATCCCGCTTTGTGAGTTGCCGGAAATCCTGGGCATCGGTTCGCGAGTGAGGAATTGGGAACCGCAGCGCTGGGGCAACTGGCATCTGGACAACGTCTGGGTGGAACCGAGGACCCCGTGACTTTCCGCACGAGAATCCTGGTCATCTTCGCCACCACCATCATCGCCGCGGTCGCGATGGTGGTCGGAATTGTTTCCATCTCCGCGCGGCGCGCATTCGAGCAATCCGACACGGAGCGCACAGCGGCGCTGGTGCAGCAGTTCCGGAAGGAATTCGAACTGCGCGGCGAAGAAGTGGCTCGAGCCGGCCGAGAGGATCGCCGAAGCCGACGCAACCGAACGCATCGTCATCGATGCGAACGCTCCGGAACGCGATCTGTCGCAGCACGTCAACGAGGCGACAGCGCTGGCTAAGGCGCATGGCCTGGATTTCCTGGAACTGGTGGCGGGAGATGGCACTATCGTGTCCTCCGCCCAGTGGCCGGCGCGGTTCGGCTATAAGGAAGCCTGGCTGATTGAGCCAGTGAACTGGAAGGCACAGACCGCCTTTCTCAATCAAGAAGAACTGGCCGAGGAGGGTTCCGTACTGGCGCTGGAGGCGGTGCGCGTGGCAGCCCAGGGTGACAGCCGACTCTACATTGTTGCAGGGCGCCGGTTGGGTGAGACCTTTCTCGCATCCCTGGTGCTTCCCTCAGGCATGCGGGCTATGCTCTATCGCAACTTGAATCCTGTTTTCTCCGCCGCAGGCGCTTTCCGGCGCTTCGGCCACCGATGCCCGGAGGCTGGAGCCTCTCATCGAACAGGTCCTACACCAGAATCGTAAAGCCGCAAGCGAGATCCAATGGACGGCAGATGCCGCAAGTGCGGAAACTTTTCACGCGAGTCCCTTGGAAGGACGCGACAAGCGCCCGCTCGCGGTGCTGCTAATCGGCAGCTCGCGCGCGCAAGTGGCAAGTCTCATTCGCTCGATCCGCACGGTGGGCCTGATCGTGGGCGGAGTGGGAAGCCTTCTGGCGCTTCTGCTCGCCGGGTGGGCCACGGCGCGGGTGACACGTCCCGTGAAAAAGCTCGCCGAGGGCGCCGGCGAGGTGGCGCAGGGGAACTGGGACGCGCGCGTGGATGTCGAGTCGAGCGACGAAATCGGCGAGCTGGCTAAGGCCTTCAACCAGATGACGCACGAACTTTCCGAGCAGCGCGACCGGCTGGTGCAAGCCGAGCGCGTGGCGGCGTGGCGCGAGCTGGCCCGCCGGCTCGCGCACGAACTGAAAAATCCTCTATTCCCCCTGCAGATCACGGTGGAGAATCTGGAGCGCGCCAAGCGCGAACACCCCGGCCAGTTCGAAGAGGTATTTCGCGAGAGCACCGCCACGCTCCTGGCCGAGCTGGCGAATCTCAAAACCATCATCGGCCGCTTCAGCGATTTCGCCAAGATGCCTATGCCGCAATTCGAGACCGTGCGATCTGAACGAATTGGTGAGCGCGGTGTTGCAGCCTGCTGGAAGCGCAACTTGACATCAAGCGGCGTCATTCATCCGGAAATCCATCTCGATCCGCATCTGCCTTCCATCCAGGCCGATCCCGAGCAACTCAAGCGCGCTCTGCAAAACCTGGTGCTGAACGCCATGGACGCCATGCCCGGCGGCGGCACCTTGCGCATCCAAACACGGCAGTACAATAGCACGGTGATTCTCGAGGTTTCCGATACGGGCCAGGGCTTGACCAAAGAAGAATGCGACCGGCTATTTACGCCCTACTACACCACCAAACAGCACGGCACGGGCCTGGGGCTGGCCATCGTGCAGTCGGTGGTCAGCGATCATGGAGGAACAATTTCGGTGGAAAGCCATCCGGGCCGCGGCGCGACCTTCCGCATCGAGCTTCCGGTAACACATCCGGCGAAGGCCGCTCACATCTGACATGGCACACCTGCTGATCGTCGATGACGACGCCAACACGCTGGCTTCGCTGGCGCGCGCTTTCCGCCTCGCCGGCCACGAAGCCACGGTCTGCGACAACGCCGCTCGCGCCATGGAGCTGGTGAAATCGCAGCATTTCGATCTGATCTTTTCCGACGTCGTCATGCCCGGCAAAGACGGCCTGGCGCTCCTCGAGGATTTCAAAACGCTGGGCCTCGCGACACCGGTAGTCATGATTTCCGGACAGGCCAATGTCGAGATGGCGGTGCGCGCCACGCGGCTGGGCGCGGTCGACTTCCTGGAGAAGCCGCTCTCCACCGACAAGCTGCTGCTGACCGTCGAGAACGTTCTCAAGCTCAAGCGGCTGGAGGAAGAGAACCGGCAACTGCGCCAGCGCGTCGGCAAGCACGAAATCATCTGGAAAAGTGAAGCCATGCGGCGCGTGATGGCGCAGGTGGAGCGCGTGGCGGCGAGCGAGACGCGCGTTTGCATCCTGGGCGAGACCGGCACGGGCAAGGAGCTGATCGCGCGCACCCTACACGCGCAAAGCCCCCGGGCTCACGGGCCGTTTGTCACGCTCAATTGCGCGGCGGTGCCGGCGGAGCTGATCGAATCCGAGCTGTTCGGCCACGAGAAGGGCGCGTTCACCGGCGCGGCCACGCGTCACGCGGGCAAGTTCGAGCAGGCGCAGCACGGCACGCTGTTTCTGGATGAGATCGGCGACATGCCGCCGGTGATGCAGACCAAGCTGCTGCGCGTGCTCGAAGAGAGTGAGATCGAGCGCGTGGGCGGCGACCGGCCGGTGACGGTGAACGTCCGCGTGGTGGTAGCGACGCATCGCAACCTGGAAGAACTGGTGAAGCGCGGAACGTTTCGCCAGGATCTCTATCACCGCATTTATGTTTTTCCGATTTCGCTGCCGCCGTTGCGCGAGCGGCTGGAAGATATCCCCGTGCTGGTAGAACATTTCGCGCGTCAGATTGCGGACCAAAATGGCTGGAAACCGCAGGCATTCGCCCCGGAGGCCATGGCGGCCTTGAAACGCTATTCCTGGCCGGGTAACGTGCGCGAGCTGCGGAACATCGTCGAGCGCCTGCTGTTGCTTTCAGGTGAACAGGTGGACGCGGCGACCGTGGAAGCGACATTGCCGCACCAGGCGGTGGCCGCAGGTGGGTCCTCCAGCATGCCCGCCAACGGTTACGCTCGCCGAGCGTGTAGACGCCTTCGAGCGCGAGGTGCTGCTGGCCGAGCTCAAACGTCACAGCTATCGCATGACCGAAACCGCCAAGGTGCTGGGCCTGGAGCGCAGCCACTTATACAAGAAATGCCAGGCGCTGGGGATCGATCTGCAGGCGGTGAAGAAGGGGGAATCGGATAACTAGGTCGTGAGCAGTAGCCCGTTGTATGCATAATGGGTGTTCAACCCAAACGGCTCAAACAAAAATTTTCAATTCTGGAGTCTTGCACGCGTGGAGACATCACTGAGGTTCGCGATCGTCATTATTGTAGTGGCGCTCGTTTTTGATTTGGCAAACGGGTGGCATGATTCGGCCAATTCCATTGCGACTGTTGTCTCTACCCGCGTGCTATCGCCATTACAAGCGGTCGTGTGGGCGGCATTCTTCAATTTTGTCGCGTTTGCCGTTCTCGGCACCGGCGTGGCGAAAACGATAGCCAGCGACATGGTGGAGATCAAGCGTATCGATCCACAGTGGCAACTTTGGGTACTACTTTCCGGGCTGATCGGCGCGATCGCGTGGGACGTATTGACGTGGTATCTGGGCCTACCTACCAGTTCGTCACATGCGCTAGTTGGCGGCTACGCTGGTGCGGCGGTTGCCGCCTACGGCGGCATTGTGGGAGTCCTTAAGCCCGAAGGGTGGATCAAAACCGTCATTTTCATTTTTGCGTCGCCGTTGATCGGCATGGTTCTGGGCTTTTTCATCTTGATCGGCATTTCATGGATCGTACGCCGCTGGTCACCTCATCTGGTACGCGTCGTTTTTCGTAAAGGACAACTGTTCTCCGCGGCGTTGTATAGCCTTGGACATGGCGGCGCGGATGCCCAGAAGACCATGGGCATCATTGCAGCAGTTTTAGTCGCCGCGAACTTGAATGCAACGGCAGGAACACATATTCCGCTCTGGGTAGTTCTGAGTTGTCATGCCGCTATGGGCATCGGAACGCTTACGGGTGGTTGGAGAATTGTTCACACAATGGGTGCACGCCTAACCAAACTCACACCCATAGCGGGCTTCTCTGCTGAGACTGCGGGGGCGATTTCGCTCCTTATGGCAGTTCACGGCGGAATTCCAGTCAGCACCACCCACACGATCACCGGGGCGATCGTCGGTGTCGGGTCGGTACGGCGCGTTCATGGCGTTAGGTGGGGTTTGGCCCGATCCATTCTATGGGCATGGGTTTTCACTATTCCTGGCTCAGCTCTTATTGCCGCGTGTTGTTTCTGGGCTGTTCGAGCTCTACGGTGAAAGTCGAACTGAGAAATATCCAGCCATTCTTCACCACCACAGTGTGACCTTCTATCGGCGCCGGCTGCCACATCTGTATGACATCAGCCAGCCGATCTTCGTAACCTGGCGCCTCCAGAACAGCCTGCCCGCCAATCGAGTCTTCCCAGCCGGCGATCTCTCCTCGGGCCAGTCCTTCGCCACGCTAGATCGTCTGCTAGACGAAGCCCGAAGCGGCCCGCTATATCTCCACCAGCCCGCAATCGCTGAAATGGTGGTCGAAGCGATTCATCGCAACGCGAGCGTGCTCCACCACTATGTCTTGCACGCCTTCGCAGTTATGCCGAATCACGTTCACTTACTCGTGAACCCATCGGTGCCGCTCCCGAAACTTACGAAGTCACTCAAAGGAATCACTGCGAAGCGTGCGAACGAAATGCTGGCGCTCACGGGATGTCCCTTCTGGCTAGAGGAGAGCTACGACCATCTGATTCGCAACGATCGAGAGTTCGAGCGCATCCGCTTCTACATCGAGCACAATCCGGTCCGCGCGGGTCTCGTGAAGGAAGCGGAGCAATATCGGTGGTCCAGCGCAGGGTGGGCGACCAGGGGGTCGCCCGCGGACCGGGGGGTCCGCCCTACAATGTCTGGCAAAGAAGTTTAGTGGGGCGGACCCCCTGGTCCGCATGCCGACCCCCGGTCGGCAGGATGGCTACACGGTTATAAAATGTCCGCTTTAGCAAGAGGCGTGAGAACATAAACGCTCATCGTTTCGACAAACGCCAGCCGTCTTTCATCGCCTGAATTTCACCATCTAATTTATTTGATTTGCTCCGCCAACTCTAAAATAATCCCCTCCGGCCCACGAACGTAGCATAATTTATAAGTGTTTTCGTAGTTTTGTATCTCGCCAAAAGGTTCCGCGCCTTTCTTTTTCAATTTGGCAACAATGGCTTCAATATCTTCAACAGCAAAGGCAATATGCCGGATACCCAGAGTATTTGCCAAAGGACGCTGCATGCCTTTTTCATCCGATGGCGTGTAAAATTTTATTAGTTCTATATTCGTCTCACCGTCTGGCGTTCGCAACATTACACATGCCGCTTTAACGTCATGAAGCCCCACTACCCGGTCCACCCACTCGCCTTCCACTTTTCCTTCCCCCTGCATTTCAAGGCCAAAGTCAAGGAAAAACGCTTTCGCGGCAGGAAGATCATTGACGATGATACCCACATGATCTATTCGATGGATCTTCATATCTTATATTCTCGCTGCTCCTGCGCATCCTGCCAAGAACGACGAGTTCTTGTTGTTAGAATTGATTCCCTAGGTCTCCGCGCAGCTCCGTGGGGTGCGTTGACTTCGGTGGACATGGTCGAGCCAATGACTTATTAAATAGCAGCTAGCAAAAGTTCCCAGAGCGCTTTTGACCCGAAGCAGATTCCCGATCCAGCGCCAAACAAACGACCATACCCTGAGCATCCTGCCATTGTCCCATAGCCCCTTATCAGCCGCCGCCATGATTCTGCTTCTCTATCCCCGTTTGCGAAGCCTGTGTATTTGAAATTGGTCCATTATCCGATGTTGCAAAAATTACCCATTTTGATACGCACGGCGAGAGTTGCACGAATGCGAGAATTGAGCTTCTCAACCAGCGCCTCGATTTTGTTCCACCATGCAACCAGTTCCGGCCTCATGCGGGGATTCTACCGCGTGCAGCGACAGTGCGGGTTTCCCTGTTTTCCCTTCTGCTATTGTTAAGCCTATGGAATACCGGTCTCGCCCTACTACAGGGACTGAACCAGCGAGCGGGGCGACGATAGCCAGCTGGAGGTCGATGGATGACAACCTCCAAAACAAGAACGCCGGGAACGGCGGCGATCTCGTGAAGCACACCGTCTACCTTGCAACACTCGATTTCCTTCTTAACCGCAAACCTTGGAGCCAGGGCATGAACCTGAGAGAATGCCACGCTGGTCGAGGCATTTATTACGTTTCCGGTGAACACAAGTCACGGACCCTGCTTTCGTGTCTCCACTCAATTCGAACCCCCGCCGAAGCGACTCTGCTGCAAAGCAGTCAGAGCCGCATTCTGCGGAGCTTGGCCTGTTGGCCCGATTGCGTGCAGAATGTCGAGCAGCGTGTCGAGTGGTACGTCGGATCGGCACTGATCAACGCGCAGAGGCTTGCCGATGACCCTGGCTCACACACACTGGATCTCTACGAATTGTTACCTGAAACGCGAAAGAGTCTGCGGTGTGCTCTCACTGATATGCAACTTCCGACGGAATTATCCTGGGATGTCCTGTCCGATAAGGACGGGATCAAAGATTTCGACGGTGAGGCATACATCGCGCGAGAGATGGGCAAATGGGGAGGGCGGGATCTGATCCTGCTAGATCCTTTCGCTATGTGGATAAGCCGCGACGATAAAAAACAACGCGACCAACGCGACCGCTATGGTCGCATTTTTGACGCCTTGGTCCAATGCCGAAGTGAAGCAGTGTCTCTCATATTGTTCTGGACGTGGGGGAGTCGGCACCAAGCCGAGGCAAAGAATGATCTGGATAACATGGCCAGGGCTGGCGTGAATTGCGGTTACCAAGAACTCCGGAGCAAATTACACGGAGCTGGATTGGAGTTCGTGCGGATCAAGTGGTGCTGGGGACAGTGGTTCGCAATGTGGGTCATAATGCCAAGCCTGTCACACGAGCATCTCACCCAACTTGAATGTGAGCTTCAGAAGCAGGTGACGGCTCTGTGGAAGCGGTGCGCCAACAAGCGTACGGAGCTAGAGGTCAAAATCGACAGACCTTGAAGTACCGATTTCAAATTCCAATCCTCTCTACCCCGCCCCCTACGCTGAGGCGAAGTGCACTGACGCGCCAGGGTTCGGCAATCCTGCTCTCGTCCGTCATTTGTTCTCAGACTTAAACCCACTGGGGTAATAGTTCTTTTTGGAGTATGGATTTTCGGCGTCATTCTTCCCGTGTTTCATCGTCCAATTGGCCATTTTCGCCGTCCGGCTCCGTTCTTCCGGGCCTTTCGTCTTTGCGGCTTTGAGAGCCGCCGCTCTGCGCTGCCATGGGACGGGCTATTGTCAATACACCTCCGGGATGAGAGAGTTATCACCGGAGCGGCCTGCGCCAGGATCAGTGATGCTCTTAAGGCTCGCTCAGAGAAGGCATCCGATGCAACCATAGACCTAAACCGCGTGGCCTTCAGTCGTAGTTTGGAGAACGGCGGCAGACCGTCCGTGTCGGCGTTGTTGGCCCTTCACATCATTGGCGGCATCGTGTCGGGGTATTCTTTGAACGCAATACATCGCCTTACTTGTTTCTGCCATTCAGCAACGCCTCCAGCATGGAGATTTGCGTAACCTGGACCGGGCACACCTGTTTTTCCATTAACAACGAGTGAAGGAAGTGAAGGCCAATGATTCTTTTGACACCATCGACCAATTTCATCCAAAAAAGGACCGGCAAACCGTGGCATAAGCCCACCGACTCGAAGGCAAATGTCAGCATACGTCACGCAGTTCTGTCGGACCTGAACCTCGGTGATCTCCTCGGGAGCGAAGCCAAGCGCTCGGCAATGATTCTTGTGATGGTCAAGGAGCGCTTGCCCGAGTCGTCGAGCTAAAGGCGTCATATCGGCAATTCTAACCAATACTTCCAGCGGGAGCGATACTCCGGTGGACTTGTCCATCGCCAAAAATGCGTCCGCCGATATGTCGTCATTATGGAGCGCAGCGCGCCCACAACAAGAGCGCCCCCCTCCCCGGCGCAGGCGCTCATTATTCTCGATCTCACCGGCTCGGAGGTGCCCGGCGTTCGCGCGGCCATCAAATACACGCGCACCCGCGCGCACCGCGCCGCCAAACACCAACCGCTCACGAGCCCAAACCACAGTAACCGAAACGCCTGCGCCCGCGCGCCGCCGCCCAACACAGAAGCCACCATCAACGCCTTCAATCGCGCGCGCCGCCCAGCCGTATTTTTCCAGCGTCGAAGCAGCCAGCGGGGCCAGATAGTCGGAGCCGCGCACGCACGCGCGGTAGGAAAATCGCCACGCGCGAACGACAACCGGGCCGCCTAACCCCAAGTCCAGCGCGCGCGGCCCAGCCCGAATCGGCGTGCAACTTTCTAAATGCGCCGCCGCCCATAGCGCCCACCCAACACACCACGCTCAATGCCGACGATCTCACGCGCTCGGAGAGGTGCCCGGCTCTCGCTTGGCCAACAAATACACGCGCACCGCGCGCGCCGCGCCCCACTACCCGCAAAAAGAGGGGGCCGGTTTCCAAGCGCTCTGTCTCCTATCCCTCTCTTCGTTTGACACCCCTCCTCCGCCCTCAGTACACTACCTTCAGGTCCCCGGTTTTTCCAGAAAAATTCAAGGATGCTTCTCGCCAGAGAATTCGTTAGCTACCTGTCTCGCCAGATCGTACGAAAGCTCACACCTCAGGTTTTGGAGACGCCCAACCCCGAAGGGGTAGCCCAAATCATCGACCACATGATCACTGAAGAGCTGACCACCGAGGACCGGCTGAATGACGAAGTCCGCGACATTCTCGGGCAATATAGCGACTATATGCGCCGCGAGGGCGTCAGCTACCAGGAGATGTTCCGGCGGATCAAGAATACCCTCGTCGCGCAGCGCAAGGTGGTGCGCGCCTCGGGCCGCGATACGGGCGACCATATGAAGCTGTCGCGCGACAAGGTCAACGATATGTCGCACAAGATCGTGGCGGCGCTGCGGAAATCGCGCGAGCTGCGCATCAAGAAAGAACCCAACGAGGTGCGGCTCGAGGTCGTTCGCGCCATGACTGAACTCCTCACCGCCGAAGAGAAGGTCGACCGCATGGCGCGCGACAAAGTGCGCTCGCAGAAGCGCGAGATTCCCGAAGGCAGCGAGGAGTGGGACCTGCTGCACAAGCGATATTACGCCGAAGAACTGAAGAAGCTGGGAATCGATCTTGACCCGTTAACGGCCCACCGCATGAAGCCTGCGATCGTCGTCGTTGGCAGCCTCAACATGGATTTTGTAGTTGGGTCGAGCACCTGCCGGCGCCGGGCGAAACCGTGCTGGGGCGCAATTTCCAGATGTTTCCCGGCGGCAAGGGCGCCAACCAGGCAGTGGCGGCGGCGAAACTGGGCGGCAATTCGGTGGCCGTGCGCATGATCGGGCGCGTGGGCTACGACGTGTTCGCCGATCATCTCAAGGCCAGCCTTTCCGCCGCGGGCGTGGATGTCAGCGCCGTGCACGCCACCAAGTCACAGGCCACCGGGGTGGCACTGATCTGGGTCGATCGCGCCGGGCAGAACTCCATCGTGGTCGCCTCGGGCGCCAATGGCGAGCTGGCCTCCGCTGATGTGGAAGCGATGCGAGGCGTCTTCCGCGGCGCGCGGCTAGCGTTGTTCCAACTGGAGACTCCGCTCGATACCGTTGCGGGCGCGCTCGAACTGGCACGGGCAGAAGGGCTCGAAACCATTCTCGATCCGGCGCCGGCTCAGACCATTGCCGGCCGCCGTCCTCCAACGCGTCGATATCCTCACGCCAAATGAGACGGAAGCGCTGCGGTTGCTCGGCAAGCCGTTGGCTCGCGTTTCGCCCGCGGAAGCAGTCGCACTGGCGGAGGCTTTGCGGCGTATGGGACCGAAGACCGTGATCATCAAGCTAGGCGATCAGGGCTGCCTGGCGCATGACGGAGTCAGTGCGCGCCACGTCCGCGCTTTTCCAGTCGAGGTCAAAGATACCACCGCGGCCGGCGACACCTTCAATGCCGGGTTGGCCGTGGCTCTCGCGGAAGGCGCGCCGCTCGAACACGCCCTCCGGTTTGCATCGGCAGCTGCCGCTATCTCTGTGACACGGCTAGGCGCGCAGGCTTCCGCCCCGGCGCGGCGCGAAGTCGATGCGTTTCTGGATAGCAATCAGGTGTCTACCTGATTTGACGCGGCGGCGGCAACTCGCTTAAACTTAATCGTTTGCGCCACAGCTAGATAGGTACGTCCTCGCGCGCTCGCAGTCAACCTCAGGAGGAATATGGGAGCCATCAACGACATCTGTTTACGTCCGAATCGGTTACCGAGGGGCATCCGGACAAAATTGCCGACCAGATTTCCGACGCCGTGCTTGACGCCGTTCTAGAGCAGGACCCCTACGGCCGGGTGGCGTGCGAAGTTCTGGTAACCACTGGAATTTGCGTAGTGGCTGGCGAGATCACCACGACCTGTTACGTGGACGTTCCAAAAGTTGCCCGGCAGACCATCCAGGACGTCGGATACACAGATGCGACCTTCGGGTTTGACTGCAAGACATGCGGAGTGCTCAACGCCATTCAGCCCCAGTCGCCGGATATCGCCATGGGGGTGGATCCGGGCGGCGCAGGAGATCAGGGCATGATGTTTGGCTTCGCCTGCGATGAGACGGCGGAGCTGATGCCCATGCCCATCATGCTGGCCCATAAGCTCACGCGGAGGCTTTCGGAAGTGCGCCGCGCCGGCATCCTCGATTTTCTGCGGCCTGACGGCAAGTCTCAGGTCAGCGTCGAGTATGTGGGCGGCAAGCCGAAGCGCATCGACGCTGTGGTGGTCTCGACACAGCATAGCGATGAGGTCTCCACCGAAACGCTGCGAGCCGAGGTGAAAAAGCACATCATCGACGCCGTGATTCCATCCGGTATGGTGGACTCCGCCACCAAGTACCACATCAATCCCACCGGAAGATTCGTGGTTGGCGGCCCGCACGGCGATACGGGGCTCACCGGACGAAAAATCATTGTTGACACCTACGGCGGCATGGGCCGCCATGGCGGTGGGGCGTTTTCGGGAAAAGATCCTACGAAGGTGGACCGTTCGGCCTGCTACATGGCGCGTTATATCGCCAAGAACCTGGTGGCCGCGGGACTGGCGGAGCGGTGCGAAGTGCAACTGGCATACGCCATCGGCGTGGCCGAACCGATCTCGGTCATGGTGAACACCTTCGGTACGGGAACCGTTTCTGAGGAAAAAATGACCCAGATGATCCGCGCGCACTTCCCGTTGACGCCCAAAGGAATCATCGATCACTTGAGGCTGCGGCGCCCGATTTATCGTAAGACCGCGGCGTTCGGACATTTCGGCCGGACCGAAGATAGTTTTTCCTGGGAAGCTACGGACAAAGCCGTCGAGCTGCGCCAGGAAGCGCCAGTGGCTGAAGCAACCGTGCGCTAGTGGAGCGGGCTTGCTGAGCCGCGACCAGAGGAAGCGGTACACACCCGCGATTCGTAGACTTCCTATAAGGATTTATCCATGCCTGTGAACACACAAACGCAAGTTGCTTCTGACGTCAAAGATATGGGCTTGGCCGATCTCGGCAAGCGCCGCACGGAATGGGCGTTTCAGTCCATGCCCGTATTGCAGACCATCCGGAAGCAGTTCATCAAAACGCAGCCGCTGGCGGGCTTGCGAGTTTCCGCCTGCCTGCACGTGACCACTGAGACCGCCAACCTCATGATCACTCTTAAGGATGGCGGGGCGTCGATCGTATTGTGCGCCTCCAACCCGCTTTCCACCCAGGATGATGTGGCTGCCACGCTGGTGCGCGATTACGGCATCCCCGTGTATGCGATCAAGGGCGAAAACAACGATGTGTACTACTCCCACATCACCGCCGCCGCCGATCACAAACCCAACCTGACGATGGACGATGGCGCGGACCTGGTACACATGCTGCATACCAAGCGCCAAGATCTGCTGGCCGGCGTAGTGGGCGGGACTGAAGAGACCACCACTGGAGTCATTCGTCTCCGGGCCATGGCGAAAGAAGGCGTGCTGAAATACCCCATCGTGGCCGTGAATGATGCGTTTACCAAGCACCTGTTCGATAACCGCTACGGCACCGGGCAGAGCACCATCGACGGTATTATCCGCGCTACCAACGTGCTGCTGGCGGGACTCAACGTAGTGGTCGCAGGCTACGGCTGGTGCGGGCGCGGCGTGGCCATGCGCGCGCGAGGGTTGGGCGCTAACGTCATCGTCACGGAAGTGGAACCGACCAAGGCGCTCGAAGCCCTGATGGATGGCTATCGCGTCATGTCCATGCATGAGGCAGCCGTCATCGGCGACGTGTTCATTACTGTCACCGGTAACAAGCACATTATCGGCCGCGACCATTTCGAAAAACTCAAGAACGGCGCCATCCTGGCCAACTCCGGCCACTTCAATGTCGAGATCGACCTGGAAACTCTGGGCAAAATGGCCTCGTCCCGTCGCCCGACGCGCGAGTTTGTCGAGGAGTTTGCGATGCGCGACGGCCGGCGCATATATGTGCTGGGTGAAGGACGGCTCATCAACCTGGCCGCCGCCGAAGGGCATCCGGCCTCCGTCATGGATATGAGTTTCGCCAACCAGGCGCTCGCCGCGGACTACATGGCGAAGAACCATGCCACGCTCGAAAAACGCGTCTACTCGGTTCCCGAGGGCCTGGACAAGCAAGTCGCCAAGATGAAGCTCGAGTCCATGGGCGTCAAAATTGACCGTCTCACTGTGGAACAGGAGCACTACCTTTCGAGCTGGTCCGAAGGCACCTAACTCCCGGTAGAAGTGTGACTTTCGGGCAAGTTGTAAATTCAACACTTACCACGTAACAACTACTTATCGAATGAAGGCCGTGCGTGCGAACATTGCTCTTAGGAGCTTCCGCAGGTATTCCGCATGGCCGGTCAAACCACATCCCTCGCGAACTATCCTCAAAAGCTGCGCGCACCTTCAGCATGGGACTCAACACAGCGCCTTCTGGATGTCATCCTGGTCATCGCGGCATCGCCCGTGTGGGTTCCTCTGTTGTTGCTGATTATGGTTGTGAAGTTGGTGATGGATGGCCGGCCCGTGTTGTTCCACCACGTTCGGCTCGGACTCAACGGCGCGCCCTTCGTGCTGCACAAAATTCGAACCACTCCACCCGAGTTCCGGCCTCAGCCTGACGATTGGAGCGATGGAGACTTTCCGCCCCGCACGCGCCTGGGCAGCTGGTTGCGCCGCTTCGATCTTGATGAGCTTCCGCAGCTGTGGAATGTGATCCAGGGCGAGATGTCGCTGGTTGGCCCCCGGCCCGAGATGCCGGCCCACGCGAGCACCTTCAGTTGCCGGATTCCCGAATTCACCGAGAGGCTGGCCGTACGGCCTGGCTTGACCGGGCTCGCCCAAATCCGCGGGTGGCGCGGCAACACCAGCATCCGACAGCGCCTGCATGCCGATCTGAAATACCTGGAGAGCCGGGGAGCCGCGAAATACTTCAGGATTCTTCTGTCAACGGTGCGGCTGGAAGTGCGCGGGCTGAGGGAAACGAACTAACTCGGTCACACGGCACTCACAACTCCTCCGTTTGGGGCTCATTTCTCGTCTTTTGATAAAGTTAGCGCCGGCTTGAACACCTCCGGACGTGACTCGCGATTCAAGCCATGAGAACGCGTCGTGATAAATGTAAAGATGATCCCAAAGAGCTTCCACGGAATATTTTGTTTGACCGCCTGCCTGCTGTGGACCCATCCCTTGCCCGGTCAACAGTTGAGTTCGGGAGGGATGACTGCAGCGCCATCAGCGGTATTCGACCTCAGCAACGCGGGACAGACCATTCCGGGGCGCAAGCAGGCCTCCGATCCCGTCGCCTGTACAGTAGGCGAGCAGTACTTCAACACGACATCGAATGCGCTGAAGATCTGCACGGCAGCGAATACCTGGACCGCCACTGGGGGCGGTCTGGGTGACCCAGGATCGAATGGCCTGGTTAAGCGGACGGCGCTAAATACCACGACAGGCGCCGTCGCGGGCACCGATTATCAGGGAGTATTAACTCCAGGAACGGGCATTCTAATCGCCGGCCCGGCCATTTCGGCCGATACCTCGATGATGCTGACTCAAGCCACCGCGCAATCGGGGACACCCTGGAAATGTACCGACGCCGGATCGAGCGGCGCCACTTACTCCTGCGTTATGGTCCCGGCCCCGACCGTGTACGTGGATAAACAGCCAGTGATATTCACACCGGGCGCTTCTTGCAGCGGTGGAACAACCACGCTGAACATCCAGAGTCTGGGAGCGAAAAATATTTATAAAATCGACGGCGCAACCAACCCGGCAGCCAATGATTGCCGCGCGGGACAGCCAATGTTCTTGCTCTACAACGCGTCTCTTAACTCGGGCAGCGGCGCTTTCCAGATGTCATCCTTACTGGGCAACGCCTCGTTCCCGCCGCTGCCTGTAGGTTCCGCGATCGCCTCAGCATCCGCCATCGCGCCTACGAGCCCCATTCATCACATTACGGGTACCGTGCAGGTGACCACGATCACAGTCCCCAGTCAGTTTGCCGCCAGCGGCATGGGGGGCTGCCTGCGACTCATCCCCGACGGCGCATTCACTACGGGCACCACCGGAAACATTGCGATCTCTTCAACTGCGGTAGTATCTCGCACACTTGAATTTTGCTATGACAACGGCACGTCCAAGTGGTATCCCAGCTATTAAATTCCAGGCCGTTCGTTTTGTGTCTCCAGGATGATGTGGAAACCGCGAGTCAGGCGCAGGCTGCCTCCCCAGACGCGGAATGTGCCGCGCGTCGAGGAGTCGTCGATCTCGAGGCCAGTTTCTTCGGTGTGGGCAGTGGCCGTGGTTTCCATGCCCATTGCGTTCGAGTCCAGGCGCTTTTTGATTGCAAGACGGGGGCCCACCAGGCGGGCGTGAAACAGAGCGCGTCCACCGGCGAAGGTCAGCGATGAAAACTCCAGGCCCACAACGAAGGCCTTTTCAGGCTGGTAATACTGCTCCAGCTCCCAGACGCGGCCAGATAGCGTTGCGCCTTTCGGAATGAAAACTCCGGAAGCATCAATGGCGCGATTGAGCCGCGCGGTAATCGGGTCGCCTACGGCGAAGTCTTCGAAAGCAATCGGCGTTTCGAGTCTCACATCCAGCTTGATCCCACCCGGAAGTTTTAAGTCTTGCGTCACCTGAGGTTGAATAGGCGCGGCTGTGCGATCTTCGTCAAACGATAAGGATGACTCGGCGGCATATTGCCGGCACTCCGTGAAACGGGTGAGGTTGTGGCTCACGTTTCCATCGAGTTCGGTTATGGTCAACTCGTCCTGTTGCGGCAGCAGGAACTCCGCGGAGCCGATGCGGGCTCTTCTGTAGTGGATTACTTCGGAGACGGCCCCGACTGGGGCCACCGCTAGTGGGACGTCTTCAGCGTGCATATCAAGCATCATCACGTCCAACTTATCCGGATCGACGCAGAGGGACCCCGCATAGGCAGACAGGGCGGCGTGGCCGCCGAATCTGATTTCGTACTTGCTGGAGAACAGAGGCACGCGGAACTCATACCGGGATCCGCGCTGGGCATCCGCCGTGCACTCGCCGGCGTAAGCGAAAGCGGGCGCTGAGGATCCGAAGACCATATTAGTAATCCCGCCGAAGCTGCCGATGCCACTGGCGCCGGCTTGAGGAATCTGTTGCAGAAAATTCGGTTCGAAGCGGGAGGAACCGGGCCAGCCGAACATCTCTTCGGCCTCGATGAATCCCACTTCCAGGCGGATCCGGTCGCGAAATACCAACTTGTCTTTGACCTTCTGGCGGACCGAGCGATCGATCGTTTCCAGGCACGTGTAGTTCGGGAGGTGCGCCAGGTTCTCCGCCATCCGGTGGCGGACGCGGTCGACCGGCAAGGATTGCGGCTCCTGCCAGGCACGCGCGGAGATGGATAAAAACAGCAGGAGACACGCGCGTCGCATCCCTACACTCCCTGTAAAGTCAGAACCAGAATATCACTCGGACGAATGAACCAGCTCGATGGGTTTGCCATGGGGAGTGCGGCGATAGGCCTCGGCCCAGTCCTCTTTGCGCTTGCGCATGGCGTCCGGATCGGTCAGTCCTTTGGCCGCGACCAGGCGCTCAAGAGCTGCGAGCCAGTGATGATAATATTGCGACCCATCATCGGGCTCGCCGCGGTCTTCGGCGGCCTTCAGCTCACTGGCGAGCGCAGCCGCCCATTCCTTCCAAGTGAAATGACCCTGGTCGGAAAGTTTCACTGCGAGCGCGAACGCCTGCGCTTCCCAAGGCTCGGCGAACAAGGGCCCGCCGGTGTCGCGGGGTAACTGCGGCAGCGCGGCGAGGCGGTCGATTTCCGGTATGGAATCAGGCTGGCTCAAGATAGTCGTCCCACATGTCTATATAAACTGCATCGCGCGGTGAAGCCTGCTCGCCCCATAATTCGCGCGCGGCGAAGCGAACGGAGTAGACGTGCTGCGGTCTCTCACCGAGGAAATGGGCGTTGGTATCCGGGAAAACGAACGCGCCTTGGTGACGATCGACGGTCCCCAACTTTCCACGCGCGTAACGTGGCAGTCGCGTGTGGCCAGCGGGATGCATGTTCCGGGCGCGCACCTGCTGGCCCAACTGAAAGCGCGGGCCATCTGCAATTTCCCGGCTCGCCAGCGTGCCGTTGGCGAGCATCCGCGGCACTCCGTCCGCCGTCACAGCCGGGGTGGACTTAGGCGAATCCGGCGCCGGTTTTCCGCTTTCTAGTTCCGCGCGCGTGACTAGGCCCGTCTTTGCCAGCATCTCGACGAGCCTCGTGTACCACTTCTCGTAATAGCTCATGCGCAGATACTCGGCGGTGGGGATCAACTCGATCTGGTGGCGCCCGGCGTCGATGTTCCACTTGTGCCAGGCGGACACCGCCAGGTTCAGAGCCAGCGTTCGCCCTTCCCACGCCGCGTGGAATACGAGCTCGTTCTTTTCGTGTTGAATCAGGCCCATGCCGTGCATGCCGCCCATGTCATGCACGCCGTTCATGGGCGCGTCCCCTGCTGCGGCAGCGTAACCTTGGCGACGCCAACCATGGCATCGCGCGTCACGAGCGCCGCGAGTTCGTCCTCACTCAGCTTCTCGCTCCCGGCCGGCCGCTCCGGCAAGACCAGGTAGCGCAGCTCCGCCGTGCTGTCCCAAACGCGCACTTCGACATCCTCCGGAATTTTGACGCCGAATTCGCGCAACACGCCGCGCGGGTCGATCACAGCACGCGAACGGTACGGCGCCGATTTGTACCAAACCGGCGGCAGGCCAAGCACGGGCCAGGGATAACAGGAGCATAGCGTGCAGACGACAAGATTGTGTACTTGCGGAGTGTTCTCGACGGCCACCATGTGCTCGCCCTGCCGGCCGGAAAAGCCGAACTCCGCAATCGCCAACGTGGCATCCGCCAGCAGGCGCTTCTTATAGTCGGAGTCCACCCAGGCCCGCGCCACCACACGCGCTCCGTTGCGCGGACCGACCTTGTGTTCATAAGTGTCGATCAACGCATCGAGAGCCGCGCGGTCCACCAGGCCCTTGTCCACTAAGAGCGATTCGAGCGCCTTGACGCGCAGGGTGAGGTCGGAAGGAACCACCTGGTGATCGTGATCGTGACCGTGATCGTGTCCATGGCCATGTTCGTGACCGGCCTCTGCGGCCAACAAGAATCCACGCTGTATGGAGTACATCCGAGATCTGCCTCACGCGATCATATGGAGCGGCGGCAAGGGGTGTCAAGCTGCGGAAGTGGCTGTCGCGGCCAGACCAGAGGTGAGCGGTGTTACGTCTCTCTAAGTGCCGCCAACGGATCGAGCCGGCTTGCCGCGCGAGCGGGCAGATAACAAGCCACCAATGCGACGGCTAAGAGGACCAACGCCGCTCCCGCGACGCTAATCGGATCGCCGGCGCTTACGCCGTAGAGCATTCTCGCCAGCAGACGTCCCGCGGCGAGCGCGGCCACCAGGCCGATCGCGATGCCTGCCGCCACCAGCAACATGCCCTCCCGCATGATGAGGAGCAGAACGCTTCTTTGTGCCGCGCCCAAGGCCATGCGCACGCCGATTTCCCGTTTGCGCCGGTTTACTGAATACGCAATGATTCCGTACAAGCCGATGCTCGCCAACCCAAGCGCAAGCAGCCCAAATACCGACAGCAAGGCGACGCCCATCTCGGCGCCGAACAAGGCCTGATTGACGATCTTTCGCCCGGTTCGCACATCGTCAACCAGAACCTGCGGCGCGGCAGCGCGCACTTCGAGCTGAACCGGAAGCAGTATGCGCTGCGCATCACCTTGGCTTCGCACGTACAACACCATGGCATCGGAAAAGCTCTGTTCCAGAGGAATGTAGACACAGGGCTGAGGGGGCTCTCCCAGCGTGGAATAATTCGCTGTTTTCACAACTCCAATCACCTGCCGCTTTACTTTTTGGCCGGGCAGCTGAATGTGTTTTCCCAACGCTTCCTGGCCAGGCCAAAAATCGTGCGCCAGTTTCGCGTTGACGATCGCTACGGCAACCGAACCGTCCCGGTCCATCTGCGTAAAATCACGCCCTTGTTCGATAGCGATGCCCGCCGTTCGGAAATAATCGAGATCGACCGTGTTGACGACCGTCGTAATTGTGTCGGCTTTGGACCGCTGCTCGCGGCCTTCCAGTTCCAATCCGGTTGCAATTCGCCCCCACAACGGCAGGTTCGACGCCCATGAAAGGGAGTCCACGCCGGGCAAGCCGGCCACGCGCTCCCGGACCTCTTTGTAGAACGCCTTCGTTTTCGGCTGATCGTATCCGGCTTGTCCCGGATTGGTCATCAAGACCGCCAGATGCTGCGTCTGGAAGCCCGGATCAATATCGTACGCTCGCTGAATGCTACGCAGAAACAGGGCCGCGATCACCAGCGAGACAAACGAAAACGCCACCTGGCTGACGAGCAAGGCGTTGGCGAACGTGATCCGCTTCCGGCTTCTTCCGGCCGTGCGAGCTTCCTCCTTCAGAGCCTCCGATACACTCGCGCGGGAAGCGCGTAGGGCTGGCACCGTGCCGAATACAAAGCCGGTCGCGAGCGAGAGGATCAGAGCAAAAACGAATACGCTGGCGTCGAGCTGCGGGGCCACCAGGTTGGCGGAAACTTCCTGCGGCGTGAATGACCACAAGAGCCGCAATCCCCCATACGCGATCCAGAGGCCGGCCAGTCCGCTAAGCAATCCAAGGAAAACACTCTCCGTGAGAAGTTGCTGCACGAGTCTTCCGCGGCTTGCTCCCATGGCCAGCCGGACGGCGATCTCCTGCTGGCGTGCCGCGGCGCGCGCCATCAGCAGATTGGCAACATTCGAGCACGCAATCAGCAGAACGATGCCCACGATGCCCAGCAACACTGCGCTGCCGAAGAAAATCGCAGTGCGTCCTGTGCTCGAATTGTCGCCGCCGAAAATGACATCCGTAATCGGGCGTACGGCGGCGCTGCGGCCCTGGTTGGCTTGCGGATACTCACTCGCCAGAGAAGAGGCGATCGCGGCCATATTGGCCTGCGCCTGTCGATGGCTGACTCCAGCCTTGAGCCGCCCCACGCCCATGAAGACCGCATGGCTCCGGTCATCCAGCGCTCCATGCATCTCACCGGGCAGTAGCTGTTCCGCCATAGCGGCAGGGATCCAGAGATCCGGCCCGAAAATCGCATTCACGCCGATGAATCGAGGCGGGGCGACGCCAACGACGGTGAACAATACGTTGTTGAGCCGTAGAGTCTTGCCAGTGATGTTTTCCGCTCCGCCAAAGCGCGCTTGCCAGGTGGCATAATTCATCACCGCAACCGCGTGCGCACCTGGCGTGCTATCTTCTTCCGGCAAAAAGAAGCGGCCCCTGGCGGGCTGGATGCCCAGCGTTGCGAAGTAGTTGCCAGTCACCAGCTCACTGAACATCCGCTGGGAAACGCCATTTTCGTTGAGTGTGACGACTCGCGGAGACGTGTAACCGGCGAGCGAATCGAAGACTTCGTTCTCGGCCGCGTAGTCTTTCAAGTTGGCTTGCGAGACCGGGAGCGTAGTGGCTGATTTCGAGGTGCTCTTCTCTTCCGCTGTGACGACCGACGCCAGGCGGGTGGAATTTCGAACAGGCAGCGGGTTCAGAACCAGATTGTCGATCAAAGTAAAAACGGTGGTATTGGCTCCGATGCCCAAGGCAAGCGTTAGCACCACAAAGGCCACGAACAACGGACTTTTCCGCATGGTGCGAACGGTATAGCGGACATCGCGCCAGAGATCCGCCACGAAATTTCCTCGCGGCTGGGCGCCTACCGGCACAGGCTCATGTTTTGGCAAGCGCTGATTTCTTGCCAACTCCGAACGCATCCGGTACACGTCATCCAACTCAGACGCGGCCGACTGATACGCGTCTTCTTCCGTTGCGCCGCCGCTGCGCAATTCCTGATAGTGGTCCGCCAGGTGCTGCGTTAGCTCCTCAGTGAGATCCGATTCCGCGGCCAGTGTGAGGCCTAGTGTGGCGATCCGGTCTTTGACGATCTTCCTGAAGTCAGGCATGCTCGATTCCTGTCACGCGGCTGATGGCCGCAACAAAACCCTTCCAACTCTTCCGTTGTGAACGAAGCACCTTTCGCCCTTCCGGAGTGAGGGCGTAGTAGCGCCGCCTTCGCTGCTCGGCTTTCTCCACCCACCGGCCATCCACCCAACCCCGCTTCTCCAGCCGGTAAAGCAGCGGATAGAGCGAGGTGACGTGAAATTTCAAGGCGCCGTCCGAACGGGTCTGAATCAGCTTCGAGATGTCGTACCCATGCCGGGGTCGTCCGTCCAGCAACGACAAAACCAGAAGCTCAGCGCTCCCCTTCTTCCATTCGTGATCGGGTGGATTTGCAATCATATGTGTAATCCCATTATATGGGACTTCCTTATGTCATACGCAAGTTTTGGCGTCCGGTTCTATGGAATTGGTGCGAATCGTGACGGAAAACCGCTTCCTTCGGTCGCGGCTCAGCAAAGCCTGTCCGATAACTGAGCCGTAACTATACTCAGGACAGATACCGCTTCATCGTGCTTACGTACCGGCGGCACGTTTCCTTCATGTCTTCCTTGGACCCATCCTGTTCCAGCGATAGGAAGCCGGTGAAGCCGATCGCCTTTACAGCGTCTGCGATGGCTTTGAAGTCCATCACGCCTTGTCCGATTGCGACGAATTCGCGCATCGTGGGGTCAATGTCGCGCACGTGAAGATTCATGAGGTGCTTGTTCAATTTGTGGATCGCCACCGGGGGATAATCCCGCTGATTCATGGCCCAGCCGCAATCCAGATTGCAGCCGAGTGCGGGATCGCGAATGGCGTCCCACAAGCGCAGGAAACTGTCGGTCACGGGGATCATGGTGTGAGTGTGGTTCTCGATGGAGAAATTCATTCCATGCGCCTTGGCGCGGTCCAGACAGGCCTTCATGGTCTGGGTAAACAAGTGCCACAGTTCGTCAAAGTCGTAGCCAGCTGCGATGTCGATGTGGAACTTTTCTCCTGGCTTGGGATCGCTCATGAAATAACGCGGCAGGTATCCAGCGGACGGAGTACTGAGCTCCCGCGCCCAGGGCGCGACAATGTTGACCATGGGCGCCCCGAGTTTCTTGCCAATACGGCATCCGCGCTCAAAGTATTCCACGCTGCGTTTACGCTCTTCCGCATCCCGGCTGGTTAGTTCTTCAACCACCGGCTGGAAGAATGGGAATTGGTTCACCACCAGATGATTGCGTTCGACCTGTTTGCGAATGCGGTCGATGGTCGCGTCGGTCCAATACTCGTCCACGTCCTTCCGCGAATTCGCGATAAGCTCGATCCCTTCAAATCCCAGACTTCCGATGATGTCGATGGCCTCTTCAGGATGCGCGCCAGGAGCCAGGCTATGAAAATTCCAGCTGACGCTACCGATCTTGGGACGCCCTGCCGGTTGTGCTGCAGCGGCTCCCGCTGCGAATAGTAAACCACCGAAGCCAAAAGCAGGAATGAAATCACGACGCCTCATGTATCCCTCCGCGTGGATACTCACTATATCAGCGCGGGGCTTTGCTTTCAGGCTGGGACGTATCGCTTGACGCCGATGTGGCGCCCGCGTTGCCGCGTTTCAGCCACGTCGTAGGCAAGCTGCATGCGGAGAAGGTGGTTCATATCGGGGCCAAAAGCTTTTTCGATGCGCAGGGCCATTTCCGGCGTGAGCGCGGCCTTGCCGTGGAGAAGGTCGGAGAGCGTAGCGCGGCGCACCCTCAAGATCTCCGCCGCCTTCGACACGGTAAGGCCGAGATCTTCGATGATCTCGGTTCTTATCAGATCGCCCGGATGTGGCGGGTTTTTCATGGGCACATGCGCTCCCCTAATGGTAGTCGATCAGGTCGGTGTGGCTGGCGGTGTTCGCTTCGTCGTCGTGGAACGTCAAACGCCAGTTCCCGTGACGGTAACGCTCAATTTCATGCCTTCTACAATTTAAGTATTGTACGGTTCTACCGTACACATCAAGCGCTATCTGCGTTTGACGATCCTGACCTCGCAACTGCTGGTCTTGAAGTGGCACGAACAGATCGGCGGTCCCACGTTGGCCGATGGCATTCTCGACCGCCTGGTCCACAACGCCCACTGCATCGAGATGAGGGGCGATTCCATCGTAAGAATCGGGGGAAGTCGAATGCGTAACTTTTGGATTGCCCGTGATACGACAGAATCCGGACCAGACACCTCAGGGTCCTGTGTGATATTGCCTGTTTACAACAATTACCGCCGAGGTAGCCAGCTTCACATTAGTTGCGGAAGACGAGGTGGCTATAGAAACGTTGACCGTCTTATCAAGAAGGAGAATTCCTACTAAGTTGCGCCTGCGGGGCGGGCACAGTGGTACACTGCCTCCGTTATCTTTGGAGGCAAGACGTGAAGGCTTCCCTGTTTTATCGAATCGCAGCTGTTCTTCTGCTGCTTTTTGCTGTCGGACATACGCTTGGTTTTCGCCAGTCCGATCCCACATGGGGAGTTGATACGCTTCTTGGCTCAATGCGGTCAATTCACTTTGACGTGCAGGGGTTCAGCCGAACATATTGGGACCTCTTTGTCGCGGCTGGATTCTCGGTCGGCGTGTTTTATATATTCGCTGCGGTATTAGCGTGGCAGCTAGGTGGCCTTCCGGCAGAGACTTTGGCGGTCATGCGCGTCACTGTGTGGGCTCTCGCTCTTTGCTTTGCCGCCATCACGGTTGTGAGCTGGAGATACCTCTTTATCCTCCCTATCGTTTTTTCGATCGTGATTACAGTATGTTTGACTGCGGCGGCATGGCTTTCAGCGAAGCCAATCTGAAGCCGTTCGTTCGCGTCTGTTGCAGCCTGCCTGGTGAACTGCAGCGTCGCTGAGCTCCGACGGTGTTCAGGTTCATCCCGGAATGCCGTTCGGCTTCCCTCCGGAATCAGCGTTCGGCTTCGCCAGAATCCCCAGATAACGCTGGGTTGAGGAAATACTAGCAACATGGCAGATTCTTTAACGTCGTTGCCGCGATCACTTCTGCCGAACAAGCCCCCCTTTCCCACAAACGAAATTTCCCGCATCATCCGTGCTACCCGTTCCTTTCCATTGCGCCAGTTCCGGATAGGGGCACAGCGGGCGCGTGCGGACGATGCCGCTTGACGGGTCCATGAAGGTTTTGTATTTGGCGGCGATGATGGGGCCGGGCGCGGTGCCTTCCTCCACCCAGCGTTCGAGGGCCGCATCCATGTTGTGCTGCGGGTCGCCTTGCGCAACGCTGAACTGGCCGAACGTGTCCGGGCCGGGGCCGCCCCCGCAGTGCTGCATGCCCGGCGCCATGTACAGACGGACAAAATCTGCGGCGTTGTTCGCTCCCATTTTCGATTGCACACTCTGGTAGTAATTAATCGTGTTGACCGCGGGGATGGCAGCATCGCTCCAGCCGTGGTAAAGGATGAGCTTCCCGCCGCGTTCCTTGAAGGGGGTCAGATCCGGATCGGTGGCATTCAAGATCGGGGCCATTTTATTATCGGCCGCGTTCATATCCCGGTCTACGTTGAACGTGTGGAATTCCCAGGCCGCATTGTTGTACAGCATGTTCGCGAAGAATTGCGTTCCGAAAGCGTATTGCAGGCTCTTGCCCGGCGCCGGACCGGTGATCCATAACCCCCAACCGCCCCCGCCGGTTTCGCCGCCGGGAGGAAAGCCTGGCATCACCTGCTGGCCATTGGAAGTTTTAGGTCCCGCATAAATTTTCTTCAGCGCCGCGACCTGCGGGCCGGTAAGGCAGCTATCGGTTTCCGCGCCTATGCAGAAAAGCTCAGACGGATCGAAGGAACAACGTGACGGATCGCCGATTACGCCATCCTTCACGCCATCCATCTCATCGCACTGTGCCAGCGCAGCCGCTTCGATGGCGGCCAGCTTGCCCGCGGGAATGTAGCTGGCGGGATCTTGCATGGTGGCTTGGATGTCGAAGGCTGCCTGTGTCAACAGATGCGTCCAGAAGTTGGCGGGGGCGCCGGCGATGATACCGTCATAGTCGCCGGGATAGCGCTGGGCCTCCATCAGGGCTTGCCTTCCGCCGTTCGAGCACGAACTGAAATACGAGCGCTTGGGCGGCTCGCCATAGAACGAGCGGATGAGCGTCTTGGCCTTCTCCGCCGTTTCATGAATTGCGCGATAGCCGAAATCCACGATCTTCTGCGGATGCCCCAAAGCCCAGCTGGCATCCGGCGCGGCTCCGTGGTGCCCCGTATCGGTGGAAGCGGTGGCGTAGCCGTGGCTCACCGCTCCTCCCATGGAACTGAAACCGATGGACCCAGCAAAACCGCCGTTGCCTATGCCCTGAAACTTTCCGTTCCAGCCCGAGCTCGGCATCCACACTTCGAATTGGATCTGCGAATCGTTCGTTGGCTTGATAACAGCCGCGACGCGGCAGAATGCAGGCAGGTGCTCGATCGCCTTGCCTTCTGGAGGCGTGAACGTTCCGGCGGGTACGGACTGAGCCGTGGTTATGGTGGCGCCCGGAAGCGCGACCCGTGCAAGATCCTCGCAGGTTCTGGCGTGGGCGGGCATGGCGGCCGCAGCCGTCAATGCAAGAAGAGCAAGAGTGGGAATATGTTTCAGCTTCATAGAACTTCAACCGCTCCCTTTGGTCACGGCTCAGTAAACATTGTGTGTTGGCTGCGCAAATCGAATTTTACTTTTTGCGGGCGGTGGCTTGCTTGCCCACCTTCGGCAGCAATCGGATGTCGCCGCTTTCGTCGCGCAGCAGGCACGTTCCAACATACTGCTGTTTCGATCTTGCCGCAGCCAGGTCGTGATACACGAACGCGCCCTTGACGAAGAAATGACAGACCAACGACTTTCGCGAGAGCTGGATGTTGCGGCGCATGGAGCCTCCGTGGATGAGGTTGGCGTGCCAGATCAGGACGTCCCCTTTTTTCGCGTGGAAATGATGCGGCTCGATCCGCCGCTCCTCCACCACCCGCCGGATGTAGGGCTCGTATTTCTCGGCATAGGAAGAATAGCCGTGCTTCTTGAAGTCCGCCTCCGAGATGCCCACGTCTTTGCTGAAAACATAAGGAAGGCGGTGACTGCCGGGATAGAACACAAGCGGGCCGCTATCCGGGTGAATGTCTTCGAAAGCAATCCACGCGGCGCTCAGATACCCGATGGGGTACGTCGTCATATGAATCGAGTCGGAGTGTGCGCCCTGCTGCGAACCCTTGTGCGCCATGATGGTTTGCAGCGGCTTCGGCTCCCGTTCCATCAGGAGCCGGATCCAGTGCAGCAGGCCAGGATGTTTCAGGACCTGGCAGTACGCTCCGGCTTTTTTGTGCGGGTTCAGATATCGGCCGGGGTAAGGATCATCTGCGGCCGCTGGTTCGGCCTCGAGATGGATTTTTCCGTCACCGATGGCGCGCTCGTAAGCACTCCATACCGAGTCCAGAACGCGGTCTTCAATCAGCTTCTCGATGATGATGTAGCCATTGGCCGCCCAGTATCGACACTGGCGCGCTTCTTCTTCGGTGATCTGGCCGGAATGAAGCTTGTGTTGGATTTGTCCCAGGGCATCTGGCCGATCGAGCCACGGATATGGCCCGGAGTAAGGAAAGTGCTCCGCGCGAAATGAGGGTAGCCGTGAAACCTTGACCGGCTTGTCAGCAAACATGCCTTGGTTGCCATCTTACGGCAGTAGGAGGCTGCGGACAAACCGGGCCGCTTGCCCCCAACAGATTTACTGCTTCACGTATAACGTAACCCGTAGTATCATGATCGTTTGATCCGCTCTTTTTGCGACAAAGAGACCAGATCGATCTTTTACCAGCAGCGCGTCAAGAAATTTCAGGAGATAGCGGGTGTCGCTTTGCGAAGGCTCGTTCAGATCGACAGTGCGGATGAGCTTCGAGATCTGGCGTCACCGCCGGCGAACCGGCTGGAGGCGCTGAAAGGCAATCGCGCCGGACAATACAGCGTTCGTGTGAATAATCAGTACCGCATCTGTTTCCGCTGGAAAGACGGTCACGCTTTCGACGTCGAGATTACTGACTATCATTGAGGAGGTATACGATGAGTCGCAAACGTCCTGATCGCATCCCTTTCCCCCACCCGGGGGAGACCATTCGCGAGGATTACCTGAAGCCACTCGACATGAGCGTGAACAAGCTGGCAATCGATCTTCGTGTGCCCGCTACCCGCATGACAGAGATCGTCAACGGCCGTCGCGGCATTACCGCTGATACCGCGCTGCGCCTGGCGCGCTACTTCCAAACCACGGCGAAGTTCTGGCTGAACCTCCAGACCTCCTACGATCTGGCCAAAGCCTCCGAAGCCCGGCTTGCCGAGATCGAGCGCACCGTGCGGCCGCGCGAGGCGGCGTGAAGAATTCGTGTTTATGCGCGTTCATTCGCAGCCAAAATACTGGCGCACTTCGCGCACATGCATACTTTCCCCTTGGCCTCTTCCGGCACCCGCGCCAACGCACCGGGTGAAATCTCCACGTTCGCGCACCAGCACTCGCTCTTGCCGGCCGCGCCGCCGCAGTCGTTCGGGCCGTCGCAGATAGGACAGCGATCCGGCTGCAGTTCGTTCATACGGTCTCCGGATGCGGCGCATAAAATTCTTTCACTCGACGCGCCGCGGCGCGCCCCACCACGCGGGCCAAGTCGTCCTCTGACGCGCTGCGCACCAACTCCGGACTGCCGAACTGCTTCAACAGCTTCTGCACGGTTTTCTCGCCCTACGCCCGAAATCTGGTCCAGCTCCGAAGTCAGCCGCGCGGCATTGCGGCGCGTGCGATGGAAGGTCACGGCGAACCGGTGCGCTTCGTCGCGGATGGATTGGATCAGGTGCAGAATCGGCGAGAAGCGGTCGAGCACGACCGGCTCGTTCTCCTGGCCGTAGACGTAGATGATCTCCTCGCGCTTGGCGATGGATGCCAGCGGCTGGTTGATGATGCCGATCGCTTCCAGCGCGTCGGCGGCGGCGTGCAACTGCCCGAGGCCGCCATCGATCAGCACCAGGCCCGGGCATGGGCTGGTTCTCCTCCTGCAAGCGCGAATAGCGGCGCGTCACCACTTCGCGCATGCTGGCGAAATCGTCGTTGCCGATCACCGTGCGGATGATGAACTTGCGGTAGTCCGATTTCTTCATCCGGCCGTCTTCCCACACCACCATGCTGGCCACTTTGTCGGTGCCCTGGATATGCGAAATGTCGAAGCATTCGATGCGCGTGGGCGCGTCGGGCAGGTTCGAGCGCATCCTGCAGGGCTTCCTGAATGGCGCGCGAGGACGGCTTCATCACGCGGAAACGCGCGTCGAAGCTGTGCTTGGCGTTGGTCTCCACCAGGTCCAGCAGCGCCTTCTTCTGGCCGCGCTGCGGCGTGTGGATCTCCACCTTGCGGCCGCGCTTTTCCGAGAGCAGTTCTTCCAGCGCCTCGCGATCTTCGAAATCCACGGGCACGTGGATCATCGACGGGAATGTACTGCTGGTCGAGATAGATCTGCTTCAGCAGCGAGGAGAAGAACTGCGGCTGGTCGAATTCGTGCTGGTCTTCCCAGAAGAATTCGCGGCGGTCCACGATCTGGCCGTTGCGCAGGTGGAACAGGTTGAGCGCCACCAGCGGCGGCTCGGCGTAGCAGGCGAAGATATCGATGTCGTCGCCCTTGGCCGCGGCCATCTTCTGCCGTTCTTCCATCTCTTCCACGGTCGCCAGCAGGTCGCGCAGCGAGCGGCCTCCTCGAAGCGCATCTCCTCGGATGCCTGCTGCATGCGCGCGCGCAGACCGCGGCCAGGTCGGCGTGGCGCCCTTCCAGAAACAGCTTCACGTTCGCGCACCGCTGCCGGCATACGCGTCGTCGGTGGTGAGGCCCTCCACGCAAGGACCCAGGCAGCGGTGAATGTGGTATTGCAGGCAGGGCTTGGGATGGTAGCGCGTGAGATCCACCTTGCACGACGGCACCAGAAAATGGCGGTGGATGAAGTGCACCAGGCGATGCGCCAGGTTGGCCGGGAAGTAAGGGCCGTAGTAAGTGGAGCCATCCTTGCGCAGGCGGCGCGTCACGTAGACGCGCGGGTATTTTTCGCTGGTCAGCTTGATGTAGGGGTAGGTCTTGTCGTCGCGCAGCAGGATATTGAAGCGCGGCTTGTACTGCTTGATGAGGTTGTTTTCGAGCGCCAGCGCCTCTTTTTCGTTGTCGACCAGGATGTAGTCGATATCGCGCGGCTTCGGAGATCAGCGTGCCGGTCTTGATGTCCGCCAGCCGGTCGTCGGAGAAGTAGCTGCGGACGCGGAGCCGCAGGCTCTTGGCTTTGCCGACGTAGATCACGCGCCCGGCGGCGTCCTTGTACAGATACACCCCGGGCGCCAAGCGGCAGTTGCGCGGCTTTTTCTCGGAGTTCTACTGCGGGCAATATAATTTAATTATGTCACGCTGGCTTGGACTGGCTTTCTTTTGCTTCTTCTCCGGCATGCCGGCTCAGCAAAAACCGGCCGAACAGAAGGAGCCTGCCACGCAAGAGCAAGCGCCGCCGGAAGAGGACGAGTCCCAAAAGCCCAAAGAGTACTCCTTCAATCCGCTGCAGGCCGAAAACGAAGTGAAGATCGGCAACTTCTACTTCCACAAAGGCAAGTACAGGGCGGCGGAGCAACGGTTTCGGGAGGCGACGCGATGGAACCCGAACCTCGCCGAAGCTTATGTGCGGTTGGGAGAAGCGGCCGAAAAGGAAAAGGATTGGAGCGCCGCGCGGGAAGCGTACGAGAAGTTCGTTGAACTGGCGGCTGATGACAAGCGGAGCCCCGAAATCCGCAAAAAACTCGCGAAACTTACTAAGGGAAAGACTTAGGCTGTCGGGATGCGTTTACGGAGCTGGCGGGTAATGACCGTAACAATGCGCTGGAAACCGCGCTCCCAATCGGGAAACAGATCGATGTATTGAATCTCGCGCCGGATGCTGGAGGGCACGGGGCAATGGTCGAGCCGCACCGGAATCAGGAAAACGTCATCCAGGGGGACGCGGTGCGCGCAATCTAGAGCGTAGCGGATTTCGGCCTGGAATCCGCCCTTCTTGGTGACTGAGTTGTGCGAGAAGCAGGCGATGGCAAAGTCGGTTGCCTCGATGGCATCCTCGATGGAACGGGGCCAATTCTGGCCCGGCAGAAGTTTGCGGCGGTCGATCCAGGGATCGAAACCGTGGCTTTCCAGTGCATCGCACAGGCGCGCCACCGCTTTCGCATCTTCTTGCACGTAGGCTAAAAAGATGGTGGGAGCGGTGCGCGGAAGGAATCGGTAGCCGCGCTTGCCGGTCGGGCGAAAAGAGCCGAGGCCGTCAATGACTACCGTTTTGCCTTCTTCCAAGCACTCACGCATGATGCGGGCAACCTGTTTGGCAGAGGACCGGTTACCGTTTTGCACGACGCGCAGACCCCTTGCGTTCGAATTTGAAATTCCATTTCGAGCCGGGCTTAAATTCACCCAGCCCGGGTAGCTGAGCCGTTTGTCCCCTCTTGAGATGGGAAATGATCTCACTGACTACGTGATCGAGCTGATCGGCCGCTTCCGCTGTGGAAACACCGGATTGTTTGGCCAAACGGTTAGCCAACCCCGCCTTTTTCATCCGGTTTTCATGCTAGCAATTTCAACGGCTGGGAACGCAGGCGGGGGCAATCGATGAAACGCGCAAGCAGTTGAAATCACGACAGTTGTTCAAAACTCTGCAACTTTGACCAAGATGTGACCCCAAATCAGCCCTTAATGAAGCGATTTTAATACTCGCTTAAGGCCGAATTCATCTCAGGTCCGATATCATACGCTGAGACGAGAATATCGTCACTCCAAAGGAGAATTATAAAAATGAAGAAATTGATGACCGCCGTGCTTGGCCTGTCTTTGCTGACCGGTCTTGCCGCCGTATCGTTCGCCCGTCCTGACGATCCTGCACCGAAGACAGAGAAGACCAAGAAGAAGAGCAGCAAGAAGAAAAAAGACACCAAGAAGGACGAGACGAAGTAGCTTCGCGACTTTCAACAGATCTGCTGGATAGCCGCGCAGCCTGTGTTCGTCGCATAAGCTGCGCGGTGGTCCAGGTTTCCCTCCTCGCAATTCCCCCCGGTGTTCCCAGACCGAAAAATTGACTCTGTCAGGCTTTTTGCATAATCTCTAGTTGGATAGAGGAGATTGCTTTACGTCCTTCAATGAACATTTCTGTTAAAGGCGAGTACGCACTGCACGCGGTTTTTGACCTGGCGTCGCAGCCGCCGGGCCAACCTGTGAAGATCGCGGATATCGCCGGCCGGCAGAAGATCCCCCAAAAATTTCTGGAACTCATTCTAGCGAGCCTGAAGCAGGGTGGATTCGTGGAATCGCGGCGCGGGGCGGAAGGCGGGTATTTGCTGGCCCGTCCGGCGGACGCCATCAAGGTTGGGGACCTGCTGCGTTTCGTCGAAGGGGCACGGAATGAGAAATCCCGCGTGCGCCGCCAGGCCGAATCGCCATTCGCGGACATGTGGGAGCGAGTCAATCGCGCGGTATCCGAGGTGCTCGATCAGACTTCCTTCGCGGACCTGCAGCGTGCGTGGAAAGAGAAGCGCGCGCGGTTCGTGCCGAACTGGGAGATATAAACAACTTGATATACGCAGACAATTCTTTGAGCATTGGCCGGACGCCGCTCGTGCGGCTGAATCGGATCGCAAAAGGAGCTTCGGCAACGGTGTTGGCGAAGATCGAGGGGCGCAATCCGGCGTATTCAGTAAAGTGCCGGATCGGGGCGTCGATGATCTGGGATGCCGAGAAGCGCGGCGTCTTGAAGCCCGGCAAAGAGCTGATCGAGCCGACCAGCGGCAACACGGGAATCGCGCTGGCTTTCGTTGCGGCGGCGCGCGGATATCCCATTACTTTAGCGATGCCGGAGACCATGTCGGTGGAGCGGCGCAAAGTTTTGAAAGTTCTGGGCGCGAAACTGATTCTGACCAGCGGGGCGGAAGGCATGAATGCCGCCATCAAGCGATGCGAGGACCTGGTCGCCTCCGACCCCGATCGATACGTTTTGCTGCAGCAATTCAAGAATCCGGCCAATCCCGAGATCCATTTCAAGACTACCGGTCCTGAGATCTGGGAAGACACCGAAGGCGCAATTGACGTGCTGGTGTCCGGTATTGGCACGGGCGGGACCATTAGCGGCGTGTCGCGCTACATCAAGAAGCAAATGGGCAAAAACATTCTCTCGGTGGGCGTAGAGCCTTCGACCAGCGCCGTGATTACCCAAACCCTCAAACATCAAACGCTGCGTCCCGGGCCGCATGCGATTCAGGGAATCGGCGCAGGATTCATTCCGGATACGTTGGACCTGTCGATGGTGGATCGAGTCGAATTGGTGACCAGCGAGGAGTCGATTGAAATGGCGCGCCGGCTGGCCAGGGAGGAAGGGATTCTTTCAGGAGTTTCCTGCGGTGCGGCGGTTGCCGCGGCGCTACGGCTGGCACACCTGCCGGAGTTCAAAGGCAAGAACTTCGTCGTGGTCCTGCCGGATGCGGCGGAACGTTATCTCACGAGCCCGCTCTTCGAGGGGATGTTTGAGGATTAACGAACGACAAAAATAAGCGGGCGCATTATTGGGTGATAGGGGTGAGTGCGCCCGCTGTCGTAACGGGGATTTAATTATGAGACGACGGAACCACGGATTTTGTTACGAAGATTTGTAGAGAATTTCTGCATTCCTCGATGGTTCGTGTAACACACGTTGCAAACTTCTTCGGCCAAACAATCTGGGGAACCTTCAGCACTTATTTGCCGTAAACTTTTTGAATAGCCTTTCCCACCAGCAGAAGCGGAACCCGCGCTGAGCTAAAATCGTTCGGAGCATGCGATTCGCGGCGGCGGCATTTGTACTCTTGGGCACAATTTGCGCGCAAGAATCTCCGAAAACGGAACCCGCCAAAACGGAGCCCGAGCCGGCGCCTGTTTTGAAGAATGCGGGAAAGCCCATGCGGCTCCCCTTTCAGTGCACCGACGAGGATATGCAATGGGGGGGCATGAGCTGTTCCGAGGAGCAACCGTGCCCGATCTACCTAGAAATCTCAGCGATGGAGGCGGTTGGAAACCGGATTGTAGCGGCCGGAAATATCCACACAGAGTCCCTGACGATGTATTCTGTTCTACTCACCAGCGAAGATGGCGGCGAAACCTGGCGGGAGCCTTACGAGCGGCTGCGAGGTACCGGATTCGACCACGTCCAATTCATCGATTTCCAGCACGGCTGGATCAGCGGTGAGACACTGGTGCCGGTTTCGCACGATCCTTTTCTGCTGATTACTTCCGACGGCGGCAAGAGCTGGCGATTGCGGCCGATATTCGGCGAGGGGAGTGGCGGCGCCATCAAGGAGTTTTGGTTTCAGTCCTCGGTGGACGGCACGATGGTGATCGACCGGATGTCGTCGTCGGATTCGTCGCGCTACGAACTTTACGAATCTCCGAACGGCGGTGAGACGTGGATGATCCGCCGTACGAGTGACAAACCGATCGCGATCCGGCATGCGGCTCCCGAAGCGGCTGCTTCGGGCCGGAGAATTAGAGCGGATGCCCGCACCAAATCCTTCGTCATCGAGAGACAGGTGGGGGAGCGCTGGAGCACGGCGGCAAGCTTTCTAGTGGAGATTGGAAGCTGCAAGCCCGCGCCGCGTGTTTTGGCGCCGCCAGAGACTGCGGAACCAGCTGCTCCGGGGCCCACGAGTCCTCCAAGCGTGAAGCCGGGTGCAGAGCGGGGACAGGCAGCACTGTCCACGACGTGGGGGTCGGACGGTGGGGAGGGATTGGATTAGGGACAGTGTAGCCAGTCCCCTATATGCCCCTATATGCCTGACGCGGTCGAACTCGAGCTGTTCCGCAACCTCTTCGTTTCGATTGCCGAAGAAATGGGCGTGGTGCTGCGCAAGACCGCGTACTCGGCCAACATCAAGGAGCGAAGGGATTATTCCTGCGCGGTGTACGACGCAGCCGGCAATACGGTTGCAATGGGCGATCACATGCCGGTGCATCTGGGCGCGATGCCCTTATCCGTGCGCCACGCGATTGAGGCGTACCGGCTTGGGCCGGGCGACGTGGTGATCATCAACGATCCGTTTCAAGGAGGCACGCATCTGCCGGACATCACGGCGGTCTCCGCTGTTTTCATCGGCCGCCGGCGCAAACCGGTTTTCTATGTCGCCAACCGCGCGCATCACGCCGATGTGGGAGGGATGAGCCCTGGATCCATGCCCCTGGCGCGCGAGATTTACCAGGAAGGTCTCCGCATTCCGCCAGTGCTCCTGGTGCGCGGCGGCGTTCTGGATCGCGGCCTAATGCGGCTAATCCTAGCGAACGTCCGCACGCCGGAGGAACGCGAAGGCGACTTGCTGGCACAGATGATGTCGAACCGTCGGGGCGACGAACGGTTGCGCGCCATCGTGGACAAGTATGGCCTGGCGCGCGTCAGGCGAAACATGCGGGAGTTGCAGAACTATAGCGAGCGGATGACGCGGGCGGCGATTCGCGACCTGCCGGATGGGGTCTACTGCTTTGAAGACTTCCTGGATAGCGATGGCGTGACCGAGCGCCCGGTGCGGATCCAGGTGGCCATTACGATTCGCGGCGATTCGGCCGTAGTGGATTTCACGGGATCCGATGCGCAGGTGGCGGGCCCGATCAATGCTAACTATGCCGTGGCGCTCTCGGCCACCATGTACGGGTTCCGGTGCCTGGTGGCGGAAGATGTGCCGTATACTGCAGGCCTGCTGCGGCCTATTCGCGTAATCGCTCCCGAACGAAGCGTGGTGAATGCGGGCGAGCCGGCGGCGATGGCGGCGGGCAATGTGGAGACCTCGCAGCGCATCACCGATGTGGTGCTGGGGGCGCTATCACAGGCTGCGCCGGAACGTATTTCGGCGGCGAGTTCGGGAACCATGAATAACCTATCTTTTGGCGGATGGGACGAACGGCGGAAGCGGCCCTTCGCTTACTACGAGACGATCGCCGGCGGCATGGGCGCATCGGCTGCGGGACCCGGCGAGAGCGCCGTCCACACGCACATGACCAACAGCTGGAACACGCCCATTGAGGCTTTCGAGCGCCAGTACCCGTTAAGAGTTCACCGCTACGAAGTGCGGCGCGGCTCGGGCGGCGCGGGGCGGCATGCGGGAGGCGACGGCATCGTACGCGAGATTGAATTTCTTACGGGCTGCGATGTGACGATTCTGTCTGACCGGCGTACGCGCGGGCCGTATGGGCTGGCGGGAGGCGAGGCGGGGAAAACGGGCAGGAACACGCTGTTGCGCGGAAGAAAGTGCGTCAAGGTGCCGGGGAAGGCGAATTTTCAGGTCAGGACGGGAGATGTCCTGCGGATTGAGTCGCCGGGCGGAGGAGGATGGGGGAAGCGTGAACGGTCAGTATCCGGCGGTGAAGCTGGGCTTCACGGCGCGGAAAGGAATCGCAAGATCTCGCGCATGACGCGCTCTCCATGATCGGTTTGGAACAGGAATTGTGCGTGCGCGGAGCCGTCGACGATGATCAACTGTTTCGGATCGGGCGCCTTCTCGTACTGCGCGCGAATCTTGGGAAGCCGCGGGCCCGCGTCGTTGGCGTCGTCCCGCGCGACGATGAACAGCTTGCGCACCTTCCATTTCTCGGGCTGGCCGTATGCACCGGAGCCCAGCAGTACAAGGCGATCGATTTCACCCGGCGCGGCCGCCACGGCGTCGGCCGCCGCATCGCCTCCCATGCTGGCTCCGACGACCGACACGTTCTTTGCGCCTTTCTTACGCAGGTATCGCACTGCGGCCAACACGTCGAGGGGCGACCCAAAATCAGACCCGCGGAGGTCGATGGCCAGCGCGCGGAATCCGGCCTTCACCAACACCAGCGCTTGCTTCTCCCAGCTGCTTTTGTTGAATCTCCCGCCGTGGGCCAGCACAATAGCACGGTCGCCAGTGCCGTAAAGGTCGCCGTGGATGATCCATCCATCCTGCGTAGGAAAGGAGACGTGCTCCTGTGCAGAGGTAAGTCCCGCCAGCATGAGAACCGCGATGGCCGGGCACGCCGATTTTGTCGTCATCGTTGCCTGCGTTTATTCATGATCAAGCCATGATCAAGCGGGCTGCTTCTCGAATGCCGCAACTCCATTCAGGATCGTCTGAACCACCGCGTCGTCCCCAATCGTGGAATTGATCATGAGATGGAAGAAATGACGGGTAGGCCAATCGACGTCGAAGTATTGCTTGATATAGGCCGCGCGGTCGCGGTCCACGGTTTCCGCAAGCTCGATCGCCTCCTCCTCGCTCTTTCCCAGTTTGCGCAAGCGGCGCACCTTCTCTTCGAAGGGAGCATAGACGAAAACGTGAAAGGCGTCGGGGCGATCCCGGAGGTAGTATGCCGAGCCGCGTCCCACAATGACGGAGTTGCCCTCCTTCGCCGCTGCTCTGACCACGCGCTCGGCGACTTCCCGGATGCATTCGGCGTCCACCATCTTCATGCCGCGGGGCGTTCAGACTTCCTTCGAAACTGCCCCGCATGAACGCCTTGAACAGCCGGTAGTGCAGCGGATCTCGCCGCTCCTCATGCTGCTCCACTGTCGAGGCTTTCGCAATCCATCAGGCGGGCGATTTCGTCCGTCAGCAACTGGTCCCACAGCTTCCAGCCCAGCCGCTCGGCCAATTTCCTGGCGATCTCGGCGCCACCGCTTCCGTATTCGCGCTCGATGGTAATTACTCTGGATCATGGACTCTTCTCCCTTAGCCCACCGCAACCTCTCCGCCCGCTTGCGGGTCGTTCTTGCGGATGATGAACGCAAGCAAAAACATGATGCCCGCGCCAACGGCGAGCACCATATAGGTATCAATATAAGCAAGCGTCTGCGACTGCGCCTGCATGGATTGGTAAATGAGTCCGTAGGCGTGCGTCTGCGCATCGGCCGCGCTGACCCCGGAGTGGACGAGTTGCTGGCTCAGCCCGCTCACCTGGTTCCGGAACGCCGGATCGAAGGTGGTCGCATGATACGACAGCACCGATTGGTGGAATTGGGCCCGGCGCGCGAGCAGCGTGGTCACCATGGACGTTCCCACGCTGCTGCCCGATGTTGCGCATGAAATTCACCATGCCCGAAACGCTATTGCTCTTTTCCGCGGGAATCCCGATGTAACCGGCAAGGGTGATGGGCACGAACAAGAATCCCATCCCGAACGCCTGCGCCACGCGCAGCCACGCCGCCGACCTGGAAGCTGATCAGCAGATCCACCCGCACGGTGGAATAATACATCGCGCAGGCGAGCGACAGCCAGCCAAAACCAATAATGTATTTTGCGGGAAATTTCGTGGTGAGCTGGCCCACGATGGGCATTTCAAACAGCAGCACGACGCCGCTGGCGGAAAGCACCAGTCCGGCCGACTGCGCGGTGTATCCCATCAGCGTCTGGAGGAACTGCGGCATCATCACCAGGCTGCTGAACAGAATGACGCCCAGAGTAAACATCATGAGATTCGCCGTGGCGAAGTTGAAGTTCTTGAACAGGCGGACATCGATGACGGGCTCCTTCTGACGCCACTCCCAGACGACCAGCGAAATGAGGCAGATCGCCGAGATCAGCACCAGCGTGACGATGAAGTGGGAACCGAACCAATCGTCTTCCTGGCCTTTGTCGAGCAGAATCTGGAGCGCGCCGACGCCCGAGCGCCAGCAGCGCTATGCCGATGTAGTCCACGCGGATCGCCGGCGCCCTTCACCCGCCTCAGGTAGGGTGGATCCTCCACCATGCGATAGACCAGGAACAGGGTCAGGATTCCGACGGGAAGGTTGATGTAAAAGATCCAGCGCCAGGAGTAGTTGTCGGTGATCCACCCGCCGAGTGTTGGACCGATGGTTGGCGCCATGATCGCGGTGATCCCGTAGAGCGCGAAGGCCAGGCCGCGCTGTTGCGGCGGGAATGTATCGGCCAGAATGGCTTGGGCCATGGGCTGGAGTCCGCCGCCGCCCACGCCCTGGATGACGCGGAACATGATCAGGATCCCCAGGCTTGGGGCGGCGCCGCAAAACAGCGAACTGAGCGTGAAGAGCAAGATGCAGACGAGGAAAAAACGCTTTCGTCCGAAAAGACCCGCCAGCCATCCGCTGATGGGAAGAACGATGGCGTTGGAGACGAGGTAGGAAGTGAGCACCCAAGTGCTTTCATCGTTGCTGGCGCCCAGGTTACCGGCCATGTGCGGCAGCGCGACATTGGCGATGCTGGTGTCGAGGACTTCCATGAACGCCGCCATGGCGACGACAACGGCGATCAGCCAGGGATTGAATTTCGGTTTCCAAGGCCCTCCGCTGCTGCGGGGGCAGGGGGCGTGCTCTCGGTTACTTCGGCCATATGCGCTCCTGGCGATTACTCGACGTAGACTTTGGGATCGACCGACATGCCGGGCCGCAGGCGATGATCGTCGTTCTGGCCGGGATCGAGATCGATGCGAACCGGAATACGCTGCACGACCTTGACATAGTTTCCGGTAGCGTTTTCGGGAGGCAGCAGGCTGAACCTCGAGCCGCTGGCGCCGCCAACGCCTTCCACTTTGCCGGTGTATTCGCGGCCGTAGGCGTCCACGCTGAACTTCACCTCCTGGCCCGGCTTCATGCGGCGAAGCTGCGTCTCTTTGAAGTTGGCCGTCACCCAGATGTCATCGAGCGGAACCACCGCCATCAACTGCTGGCCGGGCGAAATGTTCTGCCCGACCTCCACGGTCTTCTTGCCGACGATCCCGCTAACGGGCGCGACGATGGTGCAATAGCTCAGGTTGAGCTTCGCCTGATCGAGCAGCGCTCTCCGCTGAGCGACCTGGGCTTGAGCGGACTTGGCGCGAGTTTGGCTGACGGCAACCTGCTGCGGCGCGGTCATGGCAGCCTGAACGGAGGCATCGGCCTGAGGGATTCTTGTATTCGCCTCCTCCACCGCGCTCTGCGCGACGCGTGATGTTCTGCTCGGCCTCGGCGACCGCCGCGGTGCGCGCATCCAGTGTCGCTTTGGCGGCGTCGGCCGTCGAAACGACTCGTGTCGTATTGTTGCTGCGAAATCTCGTCTTTGGCGACCAAGTAGCTTGTAGCGCACTACATCGTCGCCGGCTTTCTTGTAGTTCGCCTCGGCCTCGCGTACCTGGGCTTTGGCCGTTTCGAGCCGTGCCTGGGCTGCATTCAATTGGCGCTGCGCGCCGACCAAGCCCGCGTTCGGCATCCGCTCGAGCCGAATGGGCCGTCTTCAATTGGCTGGCCGTATTGGTGGAAGTGATGGGTATATCGGTGCGGGAGCCTTGTAGCGCCGCCTCGGCGTCGGCCAGATCCGCTTCCGCCTTGGCGACCGCGACCTCGTAATCGTTGGGATCGATCCGGACCAATACGTCGCCCGCCTTCACGTACTTCTCGTCATCCGTCAGCACCTGAATCACGTTGCCGCTGATGCGCGCACTGATGGCGTTGATGTGCCCGTCGATCTGAGCGTCGTCGGTGGACTCATAGGCGTCGAAGTGCTTCCACAAGAAGTATCCCCCCACCAGGAGAACCAAGATCACGATGGGAACGATGATGCGAGCCAGGCTGCGCCGGCTTCTGCGCGGCAGCGGGCGCTTTGACGATGCGGAGGATTCTGTCTTTTTGTCTTCCGCCGCTATGTCCGCCATTTCTACTTCACCTCCATGAACTTCTGGATTCCCTGCTCGGCTGCGCCCAACGCCCGGGCCAAAGCTACCTTCGCCAGGTTATGGCCAAAGAGTGCGGAGATCAAATTGTCATTAGCGCTGGCGACCGACTGCTGAGCCTGCACCACTTCGATGTTGTCGGTCACGCCGGCGGAAAACCTGTCTCGCGCCTGCTCGAGCGTTTGGTTGGCCAGTTCGAGATTGCTCTTGGCCACGGCCACTTGATCGGCCGCCGACTGAATGTCGAGAAAGGCCGCCCGGACCTGGTAATCGATCTGTCCGCCAAGATCGGCCAGTTCGTCCTGGCGCTGTTTCAAAGCAGCTTTGGCTTGAATGACATCCGCGCCGATGCGGCCGCCGTCGAAGATATTGAATTTCAGAGAAGCCACAAAAGTGAAGGTGCCATGTGAGTTGGTAATGGCCGGCCCAACATCGCCGTAGTCGCCGGTGACTCCGACGGTTGGGTAGCGTTCCCCGCGAGTGGCTCTCACTGCCTCCTCAGCCGCTCGCACCTGGGCTTTGGCGCTTTGGTAGTCCGGGCGCTGCTCAAGAGCTGTGTGCAGTGCCTGCTCCTGCGTCATCGAGGTAAGGGGCGAGTAGGGCACCGGTTCAGCAATATTGAAATCCTGACCGATCGGCAGGCCGATGACTCGCCCGAGGGAGAGCTTGTCCTTCGCCAGTTGGTTTTCCTGAGCCAGCAGGCGCTGTTGCTGCTGCTTCAACTCGACTTGTGAACGGAGCACATCGATGCCTGGGGACGTTCCCGCTTTCTTCTGATCCACGGTTCGATCGTAGAGCGCCTGGTCTGTCAGGACTTGCGCGCGAATGGCTTCCGCATCGGGAAGCGTCCGCTATCACTTGAAGATAGGCGTTCGCCACAGCCTGGACCACCAGGTCCCGGGCATCCTGATAGGAGAGTTGAGCGGCACGCTGGCTCTCCTGAAACGACCTATAATTCTTCCACTTGTTGTAATCGAAGACGGTGAGGGAGGCCGAAGCGCGGAGATCGGTGTAATGAAACGGGCCGACGATGGTGGGAATGGAAACGCCGGGAATGCTGAGGCTGAGGCCAACTGTCTTCAGGTTGAGTTGTTCAACGGTCTCGCTTACGCCGCCGCTAACCTCCGGCAAGAGAGCGCTCAACGCCCGCAGCCGCTGACCGCGGGCGGTCTCGCTGGCGGAGCCACTGACGAGCAGACCCAGGTTGGCCTTCAGGCCGCGATCGATCGCGTCACGGAGAGTCAGGGCCAGCGGCGTGGAGGAGGCGGTACCGGTTGGGACGCTGCCCTGGAACTGGCTCTGTTGGCCAGCCAGCGCGGAGGTGAACAGAAGTCCGAGGCCAAGGGCGACCCGATTACGCCGATTCGGGAGACTTTTTTGAATTCGTGTCAATGGCATTCCCTTCCGATACAGTCTAGCTCCACTATTTTTCCCAAATAGCTCCCAGAGTTTCTGAGATCAATCCGGCCGTGACGAACGCGCTTTCATAAGAGATGCGTCAGCGGCAGCGTGTGATGCACGAACCGGATTTGACGGCAGCGTTCTGGCGTATGGCGCTGGACACCGGGGCAAACCGGCGATAGCAGAAAGTTGGGAACTCTGTCTCGGAGCGCTGTTCGGTGTGCCCACCTTGACGCCGCCCTCACCAAAGGGCCGGGTTGACTGGAAGGATGCAGCAGTCTTGACATGAAGTACTTTGCGCAGTAAAGTAAATTCATGAGCGACGCCAGTCAACCGTGGCTGCGGTATTCACGACGCCGTTGGCGCCCGCCTGAGATGACGCGGCCGCCTCTGTTGAATCCCGCGACCGTCACAGGACCGATACAGCCGCGCTATGCGCTCCTGATCAACCCCTTTTACCCGAAAGATCCCAATGCGAGCTTCGGAAAGCACGTGCTCACGCCAACACTCGCTTTGACCAGTTTCGCGGCGACGACACCAGAACACTGGCAGGTCCGGTATTGGGACGAGAACCTGCTCGATGGGCGGCCGCCTTTTGCGCCGATGCCTGAGGTAGTCGGGATCACGGTCCACCTGACCTTCGCGAAGCGAGCGTTCGAGCTTGCGCAATGGTACCGGAGCCGCGGAAGCAAGGTTGTGCTGGGCGGCCTACACGTCTTGTCGTGTCCCGAAGAGTGTGCGCCGTACGCGGACTCGCTTGCCGTGGGCGATGGCGTGCAGCTTTGGCCGCGGATTCTTGAGGACGTGGAGGCGCGCTGTTTGCGGCCGAAATACGCGGCCACTTATGAGACCGACTATCGCGAGGACCCGGCGCCCCGCCGATCGATTCTTCCGCGAAGGAGCTTTCTCACCACCACCAGTCTGATTGCCACCCGCGGCTGTCACAACCGGTGCGGGTTTTGTTACCTGGCTACCAAAGGCTTGCGTATGCCGTATCGGATGCGAGACCCCGACCAAGTCGCCGCGGAATTCCTGGCGGATGCGCAGCCCTACGCCGTCTTCATCGACAACAATCTGGGATCCAACCCGGAGTACCTGCGCGAATTGTGCCGCGCCCTGGGACCGCTGAACAAAATCTGGAGCGCGGCGGTTTCCATTGATGTCACCGACGATCCGAGCTTAATCCGCGCAATGGCGATCGGCGGTTGCACGGGCGTGTTCGTGGGATTCGAATCGCTCACAGATGAGAATCTCTCCGAGGCGAAAAAGAAAACGCCGAAGACCGCCGACTATGCACGCCGAGTCCGCATGCTCCACGATAATGGCATCCAGGTGAACGGTTCGTTCGTGTTGGGATTCGACCACGACCGGAAAGACGTCTTCACCCGGACGGCGGAGTGGATCGAGGAGAACCGTCTGGAGTGCGCGACGTTTCACATTCTTACCCCATATCCGGCAACACCGCTGTTCCGCCAAATGGAGGCGGAGGGGCGTTTGCTGCACCACGACTGGGCTCTCTACGACACGGCCCACGCGGTCTTCCGCCCGAAACACATGACGCCCGAGGAATTGGAACGAGGCTACGCCTGGATTTATCAGCGGCTCTTCTCGCATGCCTCGATTTGGCGGCGCAGGCCTGCAGATTGGCGATCTGTCGCGCCGTATCTGGCGATGTCGTACTTGTACAAGCGCTCCAACCGTTTCTGGCGGCTGCTCATCAAACACCACATGGTACATGCTGTGTGGCGGCCGCTGGTCGAACTGACGCGACTTCGGCATCTACGATTTCGGCAAGAGTTGCGCACAAGCGAAACGCTAAACCGGCCCGGGATTCATGTAGTGGCCGGCGGCGTCTAAGACGGATGGGCGCGTGGATCGGTACTTGCCGAGGCGAAGCACTGGGTTTGTAAGCTCGCGTCAGGACCTAGCGGAAACCGCTCCCTTTGGTCACGGCTCGGTTTCGGAGGGCGTTTGCTTAGCGGTAGTACGTTCTGGCGGCAATGCGCCGATAGACTTTTTAGTGAAGGCGGTAGCCGGATTCGCCTGGGAGGCGGCCGTCGATGCGGAGCACTTTCAGGCCTTTGGGGATTTTTGTGGCGTCAACCGCAGCGATGGAACCGGGCGTTGCGGCCACGGCTTGGAGGATTTCCTCATCGGAGTAGAACATCTGCGGAGCGCTGGCGGCCTCGGCGCGGAACAGCTTGCCGATCCAATGCTGGCGGAGCTGGGCTTCGCTCATTTCGTATACCGTCTTCAGCAGGACCTCGCGATCGCGCGCAGCCGGCGGGGGCATCAGCAGAGAAATTTTTAAGCTGGACGACCAGAACTGGCGCTCGCCGAGGAAGATCCGCCGCAGTTCAGTAAAGCTTAGCGACGTGACGGGAACGGTCGGATTGACAACAACGACCACATCGCCGCCGACCGAAGCGGGCAACAAGGGAAGCAGCGCTGCCAATTCCAGCGCCAGGACGACTGCCGCGCAACCCTTCGATGGCACTTTGATCCGACGCATCGATTCTCTAAAACGTGAAGCTCGTCTGCGCGAACGCTCCGTTTACCCGCGGCTCGCCCGGCCGTCGGATATTTCGGTATTCGAACTTCAAAGCAGCAAAGCTTGATATATCGTATCGCACTCCCACCGTGGAGCCCGCGAGACTGGGAACCAGGCGGAAGAGCTGATCCGATCCGGGAATGTGAATGTATTCGAACCGGTAGTAAGGCTTCCACAGCCTCTCGAACCAGGGGAGGCGATAGCCCGCCTGAACGTACCAAGCCTGGCTGTTGGACTGCAGGAGAGTGCCCACCTCCTGGTGCGTGACGTTGGCAAACTCGGCTATTAATTCAGGACTCCCTTTCGACCAGACCACATGGGCCGATTCGATCCACTCGCGAAACGCCTTACCGCCAATCGGCGTGATGAGGTCGCGGTAAGCTGATGCCCCGACCTGGAGGCCGTAGAGGCGGTCAGGCCGGCTGAACACAGTGGCCAGCCAAGCGCGATTATTGTTGATATCGCCCCAATCGCCGGCTTTACTGATCACCGAGCTGCGGCCATTCCCAATGCCGACGTTGTAATTGAGATTCAGGCCCCCAGCGGGAAAGGCTCCTTCGACAAGGGCCCCGACGAAATGGATGGGCAAGAAGCTGCCGCCGAACTGTACCATCTCCGGACGGCTGATAGTGGTCTGGAGCCACTGTCCATGATGGAACGTCATGTTCCAGTAGTTGATGGGCGTGTGGTAGCGACCGAAGGACACCTTGAAGTAATCGTTCTGCTCGAAGCGGATGATGCTGCGCTCTACTTCAATATTGAAGCCTGGAGCGGGGGGCGTTCCCGTGCCGGCGTCGGTGCGGGCCGTGAGACTCAGCTCACCGAAGAAGCTCACCTTGGAAGACAACGCGGAGTTCAGGTGTAGAACGAATTGGCCCTCACTGAAGCCGCTGTGGGCGCCGTGCAGGTCGGTGGCGCCAAAATCGAAATCGCTGAAGCCCGCGATGTGAGTGGAGGGCACGATGCTCTGCAATGTTCCCATATGGCCAGCATGGACATCCGGACCCATGACCGCCGGTTGGGTAACCGGCGCTGGCGCCGTTTGTGCCACTGCAGCCGAGGGGGCGGGTTGCGGCGCGGGTGGCGCAGAAACCGGAGGGTTGGAGCGACCTTCCAGTTCCGCGACGCGCTTTTCCAGTTGGTCTACGCGATCCAGAAGAGCGCGGATGAGCTCGGCTGAATCGTTCGGGTTGGATGCTTGCGCGCGAACCACATTCTGGGACAGCAGCATCGAAAAGCAGGCGATCAGGACGGTAGATCTCATGCGCCACTCCGTTTTCGCAAAAATTCGATTCCTTCGTTCGGGTTAAGGTAAACTTAACGTTTCGTGCCAGATTAGCAAACCGATGATCCTGACGCCCGGCACTCGGCTCGGCTCGTACGAAATTCTTTCACCACTCGGGGCCGGAGGCATGGGTGAAGTCTACCGGGCACGAGATCACCGCCTGGACCGCGACGTCGCCATCAAAGTTCTCCCGGAGGCGTTCGCCAGCGACCCGGAAGCCTTAAGGCGTTTTGAGCGAGAGGCCAAGGCTGTCGCAGCCCTCTCGCATCCCAACATACTGGCGATTCATGAATTCGGCGATAGCGGAGGAGTGCGCTTCGCCGCAATGGAGTTGCTCGAAGGAGAAACTCTGCGCGATCGTTTGAAGCGCGCGGCTCTCGGCTGGCGGAAAGCGGCGGAGATAGCGGCGGCGATTGCGGACGCGCTGACGGCGGCGCATGCCAAAGGGATTGTCCATCGTGATCTGAAGCCCGAGAACATCTTTCTCACATCCGGCGGCCTGGTAAAAGTCCTGGATTTCGGTATCGCTCAGGTAAGCCTGAAACGACCTGTCCGGGAGCCGGCGGCCGACGCGGAGACTGAACTGGTCCACACCACGCCTGGCGTCGTGATGGGCACGGTCGGATACATGTCTCCGGAGCAGCTTCGAGGCGAGCCTGTGGATGGGCGCAGCGATATCTTTTCGCTCGGCTGCCTGCTATACGAAATGGTATCGGGCCAAAAGGCGTTTGGACGCAAGTCCGCCGCGGAGTCGATCACGGCGGTCCTCAAAGAAGATCCGCCAGAACTAGCAGGAAGCGGCAGGCAAGTTCCAACCGATGTCGATCGTGTGATTACGCACTGCGTGGAGAAGCGGCCAGAAGAACGGTTTCAATCCGCGCGGGATCTGGCATTCGCCTTGCGCACTATTGCGAGCACAACGGGCGTTTTCCCGGCTGTAGCGAAGGCCCCGCCGCGCAAATGGCACAAGGCGATCTGGGCAGCGGGAGCGGCGATGGTGCTGCTGGGCTTATTTTTCTTCTGGCTGTTGACCGGACAGTCTAATAAACCTCGCTCGGTGGCGGTGCTGCCGTTCGTCAATGCCAGCGGCGATCCCAATGCCGAGTACCTCAGCGACGGCATCACGGAGGGTATCATCAACAACCTGGCGCGATTGCCCAACCTTGCGGTGATGTCGCGCAGCTCGGTTTACCGGTATAAGCGTCTGGACGTAGACCCGCAAGCGGCGGGAAAGGAACTGAAGGTGGAGGCGGTGCTGATGGGCCGCGTGACGCGCCGCGGCGAACAGCTTTCCGTCAGCGCAGAATTGGTGGAAACGCGCTCCAATCGCCAGATCTGGGGCGAGCAGTACAACCGGGGACTGACCGATGCTATGGCTATCCAGGAACAGATTTCACAGGAAATTTCAGACAAACTGCGCGTGCGCCTTACGGGTGAAGACAAGAAGCTGCTGAGCAAACGGTTCACCGAAAACAGCGAAGCGTACGGGCTGTATCTGAAGGGGCGGTATGAGTGGAACAAGCAGACCCTGGACGGAATGCAGACCGGAATCGAATTCTTCCAGCAGGCCATCAAGAAGGATTCGCATTACGCTTTGGCGTATGCGGGGCTGGCCGATGCCTACGCCCTGCTGGCTGATTATAATGTGCTCCCCGCGAAGGAAGTGATGCCGCGGGCTAAAACGGCGGCCATGAAGGCCCTGGAGATCGACGACGCGATCCCGGAGGCCCATGCATCGCTGGGCTGGGCTAAGCTGACGCTGGACTGGGACTGGCCGGGTGCTGAGAAAGAATTCAAGCGCTCAATCGAGCTGAATCCAAACTACGCCACCGCGCACGAATGGTATGGGGAATATTTGACCACGGCGGGCCGGGGCGACGAAGCGCGGGCGAGCATGAAGCGGGCGCAGGACCTGGAGCCCGCATCCCTGCCCATCAGCGTGGCGGTGGCTTCGACGTTTTATTACACCCGTCAATACGACCAGGCGATCGATCAGTGCCGGCGCGCCCTGTTGATGGATCCTCAATTCAAAGGAGCTCATGTTTTCCTGGGCCGCGCGCTGGAACAAAAGGAGAGCTATGCGGAGGCTATCGCGGAATTGAAGCAGGCACTCCAGTTGTCCGAGGGCGACAGCAACGAATTGGCTGCCCTGGGGCAAGCGTATGCGCAGAGCGGAAATCGCGCGGAGGCGCAGAAGACCCTGGGCGAGCTGAAGCAGCGGTCGGCTCGCACTTACGTGCAACCCATGTGGATTGCGGCAATTTACGCAGCGCTGGGCGATAAAGAGGAGGCTCTCAACTGGCTCCGCCGGGCCGTGGGCGATCGCTCGGTGTGGCTCATTTACCTAAAAGTTGAACCTTCGTTCGACAGCCTGAGGCAGGACCCGAGGTTTACGGATCTGGTCCGGCAAGCGGGATTGCCGCTGTAAACGAGTAGTACGAAAACCCCTGGCGACGTTGAACGTGCTGTGGTAGCGTAATCGCGTGGTAGTGACAACGACATGTCTGTGACACTTTTGGTAATCCAGGGACCGTATGTTGGCCGGCAGATTCAGGCCGGCACGGGACAGGTGTTTCGCGTGGGCCGGACCGACCGTTCCGAGCATGCCTTCCCGAACGATACTTATCTGTCGGGGGCGCACTTCGAGGTGACCTGTGATGAGCAGGGATGCCGGATTCGCGATTTGGGAAGTTCCAACGGCACTTTCATCAACGGAGCGAAGATCGAGCAGGCAGGGGTCCAGGAAGGCGACCAGATTGCAGCGGGCGAGACGATCTTTCTAGTCCAGCCAGCGGATCAAGAACAGGCCACTGTACCGCCCGAGCTGGCACCGCTTTCGGCTGCGCAATTCTCTCCGGTGGAACGCACGGCACGCATGTATGCACCGGGATTCGAACCGATACCGCAAGAACCGTCCGGCCCACTCACCGACGAGCGGAAACGCGCATTGCATATCCTGACCCATCACGGGACTGCCCTTTTCACGGTGATTGACGCGGCGCGTGAAGGCATGGCAGACCTGCTGCAATCGTCGCGTCTGCGGTACCAGGCCTTGTTCGAAGTCGAAGCGGCCGATCCACCAACCGCGCACAATCCTATTCTTGTGGAGTTGGTGCAAGCCAGCTCGCCGGGTGTGGGCGCGGACACGCAGACTTTTCTCGAGAACCTCCTGCGTTCCGGCTGGGGAAAAAGCTGGGGCATCTTCTGCACCAGCCCGTCGCCGTTCGAGGATCTTCTCGAGCACTTCCGCAGTTTTCTCCTGATGAAGACCAAAGATCAGGAGCCCCTTCACTTCCGCTTCTACGATCCGCGCGTTATGCGAGCATTCTTGCCCACGTGCGAGCCGCAAGAGCTAAGGGCAATCTTTGGGCCGGTAGACTCGTACCTGGTGGAGTCGGACCGGTCGGATATGATGCTGGCCTTTTCGCCCGGCGCCGACCGGCTGATCACAGCGCAGGTGTCGCTTGCGGAACCGTCCGCGCAGGTGCAGGCACACGCAGGCTGACTCAGGTTTCGCTACTGTCGCGAGCGAGTTGCTTCTCCTATTTTAAGAAGTTTCAGTAGATCATTAGAGAATGGAAGCGACACGCGGCCTTCGCGAGTTTTTCGGCCTGAAGCGCAACCTGGTTTTGATGCTCATCGCGATTGTAGCGATTGGCGCGGGCGAAGAGACGTGGATGCGCTTCGTTCCAAAGTATCTGGAATCGCTGGGCGCTGCCGCGCTCGTCATCGGCTTATACGACGGCTTGAAAACGCTGCTGGGAGCGGTGTACGCGTATCCGGGCGGAGCCGTGGTGGATCGATGGGGGCACCGCAAGGGGCTGGTGGCATTCACCGGCATTTCCATTGCAGGATATCTGCTGGTCCTTCTAGTCCCGCGATGGCCGGCGGTGATCGGAGGGACGTTTCTGTTCCTAGCGTGGAGCTCGTTCTCACTACCCGCGATGTTTTCGCTGGTGGCATCGAATCTCTCAGCGGCTAAGCACACCATGGGAATCGGAGTACAGTCGCTGATCAAGCGGCTGCCCATTGTGATTGGTCCTCTGGCCGGAGGGATGCTGATCGACCGCTACGGAATACTGAGCGGCGTGCGGGCCGGTCTGGTGATCTCCATCGTGTTGGGTCTGGCGGCCCTCTTGGTGCAGCGGCGGATTCAGGACGATCCGGCCGGCATCGAGCATACGTCGACGAGCTTCCTGGCCGTTGTGCGGAGCTTCGACCCTCCACTGCGCCGGCTGCTGTTCAGCGATATTCTGGTGCGCTTCTGCGAGCGGATTCCGTACGCGTGGGTAGTGATCTATGCCATGGATGACGTGGGCATCAGCGCGACCAAAGTAGGCGTGCTTACGGCTATTGAGGTAATCGTAGCCTCGGCCTGCTACGTGCCGGTGGCGGCTCTCGCGGACCGCTACGGCAGGGAGCCATTCGTGATCACCACGTTTTTCTTCTTCACTATTTTTCCTCTGTCGCTAGTGTTCGCGCACAGTTTCGCGCTGCTGGTGGTGGCGTTTGTGATTCGCGGTCTCAAGGAGTTCGGCGATTCTCCGCGCAAGGCGCTGATCGTAGGCTACGCGCGTCCGGAAATGCGGGGGCGCACGATCGGCGCGTATTACCTGATTCGCGATACGTTCGTGAGCTTCGGCTCGCTGCTGGGCGCGTGGCTGTGGCATTTCGGCCCGAGCGTGAATTTCTGGAGCGCCACGGCGCTGGGCGCGGCTGGGACCGCGATTTACTGTGCTACGCTGCCCGGCCGTCGAGTTGAACTCCGCTGAAACCTGCCATCGACGCGCAATTGACGACAAGGTGGTTTTCTCTATATACTAACTTCGTAATCGAATGGCGAAATCGAAGTTCGAGAACGATGACCGGGATCTTTACTCGGGACTGCTGCGGCTGCATGTCCTGCACCACGCCGTGCACGAGCCGATTTTCGGCCTCGGCATGATCGACGAGCTGGCGCGTCATGGTTACCGGATCAGTCCAGGCAGCCTCTATCCCCTGTTGCATGGGCTGGAAAAAAAGGGGTACCTGCGCCCGACGGTGCAGCGAAAGGGCAGGTCGCTGCGCAAGGTCTATCGTGCGACGCCGCTTGGACGAAAGGCGCTGGCGGCCGCGAAAGGAAAAGTACGGGAATTGTTTCGAGAACTGATCGAAGGCAAATAGCGGCTAAGCCCATGCACATTTCGCGTTTCGCGACGGTTGCCAGTTTGATTTTCCTTAACAGCGCGGTGCGTGCACAGCTCACGCTGGATCAGGCAGTGGAACAGGCCATGACGAAGTATCCCGGGGTGCGGGCGTCGCTGCAGCAGGTTTCGGCCGCCGACGCGGGCATCAATCTGGCGCGCACCAGCTACCTGCCACGGGCGGATTTCATGGGGCAGGTGAATCGTGCCACGCACAACAACGTTTTCGGGATGATGCTGTCGCCCTCGATCATTTCGCCTATCTCCGGCCCGGTGCTGCGGACCAACTCGCTCGATACCGTTTGGGGAAGCGCGCTGGGAGTGCTGGTGTCGTGGGAGCCGTTTGATTTCGGTTTGCGGCGGGCCAACGTCGGTCTAGCGCATTCGACTCGTGACGTTGCCAACGCCCAAGTAGCGGTGACGCGTCTGCAAGCGGGTACTGCGGCGGCGGACGCGTATCTGACCATCGCGGCAGCGGAGCAGACGGTGCTGGCGGCGCAAGCGGGAGTGGAGCGCGCGAAGGTGCTCGATCAGGTGGTAGAGACACTGGCTAAAAACGAGCTGCGGCCCGGAGCAGACGCCTCACGCACGCGCGCCGAGCTGGCGCTTGCAGAGACACAATCGATCCAGGCGGAGGAGTCAGTGGAAATTGCCCGTGCGGCGCTGGGCCAGGTGTTGGGCATAGCGGCCGGAACCATTGCGATTGAGCCGGGCGCGCTGTTGAAACCTCCGCGCGACGTGCCGGCGCGGGCATTGGAAACAGCGCGGCATCCGGTGGCCATAGCGCAGAATGCGGCGATCGAAGAAGTGAAGGCTCGGGAGAAAGCCCTCGACCGCTCGTATTTTCCGCGTTTCAATCTGGAAGGCACAGGCTACGCGCGCGGTACAGGCATTGATGCGTTAGGCGCAACTGGAGGCGCGGCAAGCGGCCTCGGGCCCAACATCCAGAACTGGGCGGTGGGGATGAACGTGACGTTTCCTGCGTTCGATCTGCCGTCGATTCGCGCGCGCAAGGAGGTGGAGCACTATCACGAGCTGGCGGAGGCCGCGCGTTACGACGAAGTCATCCAAAATCTCAACGGCGAGATGGAGAAGGCTAACGCGACGCTCGCGGGCGCACGGCGGGTGGCGCAGAACACGCCGATCCAATTGGAAGCCGCGCGCGCCACCGAGCAGCAGGCCGCAGCGCGCTACAAAGCTGGCCTCGGCACGATTGTGGAGGTGGCGGAAGCACAGCGCATTCTCACACAAGCTGAAATAGATGACGCGCTCGCTCGCTTGAGCGTTTGGCGCGCCATGTTGGCTGTTGCGGTGGCCGAGGGGGATCTCGCGCCCTATCTGGAAGAAGTGAGGCGCGCAAGGTAATTTTATGTGGCTGGTTCTCACGGCAATGCGGCGGCCGGTCACGATTCTGGTGGCCGTCCTTTCGATTGCATTGTTTTCGATTCTGGCCGTGCGCCGGATGCCGGTGGACATTTTCCCCAAGTTGGGCGCACCGGCTATTTTCGTGGCCCAGCCTTACAGCGGCATGGATCCTTCGCAGATGGAAGGGTACCTCACGTATTACTACGAGTATCATTTCCTCTACATCACCGGGATCGAGCACGTGGAATCCAAAAGTATTCAGGGTGTAGCGTTGATGAAGCTGGCGTTCCACGAGGGCACGGACATGAGCCAGGCGATGGCGGAGGTGGTGGGCTACGTGAATCGCGCGCGCGCTTTTATGCCGCCGGGCGCGGTGCCACCATTCATTGTGCGCTACGACGCGGGCAGCGTGCCGGTGGCGCAACTGGTGTTTACAAGCGCCAACCGCAGTCCTGGCGAGATGCAAAACATCGCACTCAACCAGGTGCGTCCGATCTTCGCGACGCTGCCCGGAGTGTCGGCGCCGCCTCCGTTCGGCGGGAACCAGCGCACCATTGTGATTCAGGTGGACCCGGAGCGCATGCGCGCGTACCGCATCTCGCCCGAAGAAGCCATCACCGCGATAAACCAGGCTTCCACCGTAATGCCCTCAGGCAACGTGCGCACTGGAGATCTCATCCGCATTGCCACCACCAACGCGGCGCTGGGCGCCAACATTGAGGAACTGCTGGACACACCCATTCGCAAGGGCAGCGGCCCTACGGTGTATCTGCGCGACATCGGCACGATTCAAGACTCAACCGACATCATCGTCGGTTACGCGCACGTAAACGGCCGGCGCACGGTCTACATTCCCGTGACCAAGCGCGCGGACGCCTCGACATTGTCGGTGATTCGAAGCGTACGCGAAGCTTTGCCGCGGATGCGCGCGGTTGCGCCCGAGGACGTCAAGATTGACCTGGTGTTCGACCAGTCGGGTTACGTGTTGAGCGCTATTCGCGCACTGGTTAGCGAAGGATTATTGGGAGCGGTGTTGACGGGTCTCACGGTCATTCTGTTTTTGCGTGACTGGCGCAGCTCGTTCATTGTGATGACCACGATTCCGTTTGCGCTGCTCTCGGCAGTTGTATGGCTGTGGGCGGCGGGCCAGACCATCAACATCATGACGCTGGGCGGACTGGCGCTGGCCGTGGGAGTACTGGTCGATGAGGCCACGGTGGAGGTGGATAACATTCATGCGCACCTCAGCGCCGGAGTTTCTCGGCCGCGCGCGGTGCTGGATGCGTGCCGGAAAACCGCAATTCCGCGGCTGCTTGCCATGCTATGCGTGCTTTCCGTTTTCGCGCCGTCGTTCTTCATGATCGGCGTGGGCCGGCAATTGTTTGTGCCGCTGTCGCTAGCGGTGGGCCTCGCTATGATCTCGTCCTACTTGCTGTCGAGCACATTGGTGCCGGTTATGTCTACCTGGATTATCCGCAGCTCGCACGATGAACGTGGCGGCCTGTTTGGACGGCTGCGGTCTGCGTATGCAGGCTATCTCGGCGTGGTGCTCCGATTCCGCTGGCCGGTGCTGGGCGCGTACGCAGTGGTTTCGGCGGCCCTTCTTTTCGTGCTCTATCCGCTGATCGGGACCGAGGTCTTTCCGGCCATCGATACCCCGCAGTTCCAGTTGCGCATGCGCGCGCCCACGGGAACGCGCGTCGAGCGCACCGAAGTGATGGCGCTCAAGGCCGTGGATGTGATCAAGAACGACGTGGGTCCGCAAAACGTGGACATCACCACGGGCTATATTGGCGTGCAGCCGGCCAGCTATCCTGTGAACACCATCTTTCTGTTCACCAGCGGGCAGCACGAGGCCGTGCTGCGCGTCGCACTCAAACCCGGTACGACGAAACGCGGCGCTGTATTACAGGAAGAACTGCGGGCGAAACTGCACGAGGCCCTGCCCGATGCGGCGTTCTCATTCGAAGCGGGAGACATTATCACTCAGGTAATGAGCTTCGGTTCGCCCACGCCCATTGAGGTAGACGTGCAGGGGCCGAATCTTGCCGCCAATCGCGACTTTGCGCAAAAGGTCCGGCTCGAGCTGGCGAAGATTCCGGCGCTGCGCGACCTGCAGTATGCGCAGCCGCTGGATTATCCCAGCCTGAATGTCACGGTGGATCGCGACCGCGCCGGCCAGTTCGGCGTGACCATGGCGGACGTGGCGAAATCACTGGTGGCGGCGACCTCTTCGAGCCGCTTCACCGATCCCAATTACTGGCGCGATCCAAGAAGCGGCAACGCATTCCAGATCCAGCTCGAGATTCCTCAAGACAAAATCGCGTCGCGCGAGGATATCGGGAATGTGCCGGTGATGAATCACGATGGCGCGGCGCGTGAATTCTCGCGTCCGCTGGTGAGCGACGTGGCGACGGTCGACTTCGGAACCACGCTGGGAGAAGTGGATCGCTACGACATGCAGCGCGTGGTCGGGCTTACGGCGAATATGCATGGCGAGCCCCTGGGTAAAGTCGCGACTGAGGTACGGGCGGCCATCGCGCGCGCGGGCGCACCGCCGCGTGGTGTGTTAATGAATGTGCGCGGGCAAGTGCCGCCGTTTGAGGAGACGTTCACTGGTCTGCGGAATGGTCTTTTGCTTTCTGTAGTTGTTATCTTTCTGTTGCTGGCGGCGAATTTTCAGTCTTTCCGGCTGACGCTCGTCGTTGTTTCGGCGGTCCCGGCAGTTATCTGCGGCGTGCTCCTCATGTTGCTGATCACCGGCACCACGCTCAATGTGCAATCTTTCATGGGCGCCATCATGGCCATCGGAATTTCGGTCGCGAACGCCATTTTGCTGGTCACGTTTGCGGAGTCGGCGCGGCGCGAAGGCGCGAACGTCACCGACGCGGCTGTGGAAGGCGGCAGCAGCCGCTTGCGGGCGATCCTGATGACCGCGACGGCGATGATCGCCGGTATGATTCCTATGGCGCTGGCGTCGGGCGAGCGCGGGCAGACGGCGCCTCTCGGGCGGGCTGTCATCGGCGGGCTTGCGGTCGCGACGATTGCCACTTTGACCGTGCTTCCGGCGGTGTATGCGATCCTGCAGAAACGTGCGCACGCCGAGTCAGCGTCGCTCGATCCCAATGATCCATCGAGCAGGTACTATGAACCCGCATAGAGCGTCACCGGCCAGGCTCGTCGCCGCTTTTCTTGTGGCTTGCAGTCTTCCGGCGCAGACCGTGGATGCGGTCAAGGTGATCTCGAAGAAATCTGAACGCAAGGCGGACTTGCCCGGCGAGTTTATGCCGTACCAAAGTGTTGCGGTGCGTGCCAAGGTCACCGGGTTCGTCGAGCGCGTGAACGTGGACCGCGGCTCGGTGGTCAAGGAAGGGCAGATGCTGGCCACGTTGGTCGCACCCGAGCTGAAGTCGCAGCGCGCCGAAGCAGAGGCCAAAGTGCAGTCGATCGAATCCCAACGCGCGGAGGCGGAAGCGAAAGTGGTTTCGGCCCAGGGCACCTACGACAAGCTCAAAGCCGCGTCGCAAACGCCAGGCGTAGTGGCCGGAAACGATCTCCTGATCGCGCAGAAGGCTATGGATGCCGCGCAGGCGCAGGTGCGCACGTTTGAAGAATCGGCCAAAGCCGCGAGCGCTGCGGTCGAGGCGCTCAAAGACATGGAAGCTTACTTGAAAGTCACGGCGCCATTTTCCGGCGTCATCACCGAGCGTAATATTCATCCCGGTGCGCTGGTAGGTCCTGGCGCCGCGTCGCCACCCATGTTCCAGCTCGAACAGAATTCGCGCTTGCGGCTGGTGGTGGCGGTGCCGGAAGCGGATGTGTCGGGTATCGAACCCGGTGCGACCGTTACCTTCACGGTGCCGGCATATCCGGGTGAAACGTTCTCCGGTCCAATCGCGCGCGTCGCCCACTCCATCGATTCGAAGACGCGCTCGATGGCGGTCGAGATGGACGTGGCCAATGCAGGAGGACGGCTGGCTCCGGGTATGTACCCAACGGTGCGCTGGCCCGTGCGACGGCCGAAACCATCGCTTCTCGTTCCGCCCACCAGCATCGTGACAACCACCGAGCGAACCTTCGTGATTCGCGTTCGCGATGGCATTGCCGAATGGGTCAATGTGAGCCGGGGCCAGTCCAATGGCGAACTGGTTGAGGTGTTCGGACCGCTCGAATCGGGAGACGTGATCGTACGCCGTGCCAGCGATGAACTGCGCGAGGGAACGCACATCAACGCGCAGTTGAGTAGCAAAGGGTCATAGCAATGAGTAAGCGGCTCTCTAACCGTGAAGTTCCAGACTACGGATTGTCGTAGAATCTCCTAGTGGCCTGTCGCGGCCAGAACGTTCGTACCGCTTCCTCCGGTCGCGGCTCAGCAAGACCAACGGGAGCGTTTGCGACAAGTCACTAAAGCGGGCGCGAACGCCTAATTTTACCGGGAGCCATTTCATGTCCGACGTAACCTCAACGCCAACGACGTCCCCCGACGGGTCCGCTGAAGATCGCGTATTCGGATTCGCCACCCGCGCGCTTCACGCAGGCCAAAAGCCGGACCCAGCCACTGGGGCGCGGGCCGTACCGATCTATCAAACCACGTCCTACGTTTTCGAGGACACCGAGCACGCGGCTGCGCTTTTCAATTTGCAGCGCTTCGGCAACATCTATACCCGCATCATGAATCCGACCACCGCGGTGTTTGAGGAGCGCATGGCGTCTCTGGAACGCGGCGTGGGAGCACTGGGTTTGGCCAGCGGGCAGGCCGCGCAACTGATCGCGATCACGAGCTTGTGCCAGGCGGGAGACGAAATCGTTTCGGCCAGCACGCTGTACGGCGGCACGTACACGCAGTTCGACGTCAGCTTCCGCAAGATCGGCATCAACACCACGTTCGTCGATCCAGAAAATCCCGAGAATTTCCGCCGCGCGATTACACCGCGGACCAAGCTGCTCTACGGCGAGACAATCGGCAATCCTCGCATCAACGTTCTGGATATCGAAGCGGTAGCCAAAATCGCGCACGAAGCGAACATCCCTCTGGTGATCGACAATACCTTCGCGTCTCCCTACCTCTGCCGTCCCATCGAACATGGCGCGGATATCGTGGTGCATTCGGCGACAAAATTCATCGGCGGCCATGGCACCTCGATTGGCGGCGTTCTGGTGGACAGCGGCAAGTTTCCCTGGGACTGTGGCGACTTCCCGCAACTGCTCGAGCCCAGCAAGGGATACCACGGCATCCGCTTTCACGAGACGTTCGGCGACATTGCCTACATCATCAAAGCGCGCGTTGAAGGCCTGCGCGATTTCGGCCCGGCCTTGAGCCCGTTCAACTCGTTCCTGTTCCTGCAGGGACTCGAGACGCTCAATCTACGCATGGATCGGCACTCGCGCAACGCGACTCGCCGTGGCGGAACATCTGGGCCGGCATCCTCTCGTGAGCATGGGTGAATTATCCGGGTCTGCCTTCGAGCCCGTATTACACGCTGGCGCAGAAGTATCTGCCGCTGGGCGCGGGCGCCATCCTTACCTTTGGGATTCGCGGCGGCCTGGAAGCCGGCCGCCGCTTCATCGATTCCCTGAAACTCTTTTCGCACCTGGCGAACGTAGGAGACGCGAAGAGCCTGGTGATCCATCCTGCCTCGACTACGCACCAGCAATTGAGCGACGAAGAAAAGGTGACGGCCGGCGTGACCAACGATCTGGTGCGGCTCTCGGTGGGAATCGAGGAGATCGAAGACATTGTTTGGGATCTCGACCAGGCGCTCGCTGCGGCTCACCGGGCATGACGGGCGACCATTGCCCATTCGGCCTTACCGATGGCGTGAGCGGCAACTCGCCGGTGAATCGCAGCCGTTTCGCCATGACGTCCGCCGACCGGTTGCGGATTCTTCAGACTTACAAACGCGTCGCCATGGTGGGGCTTTCGTCCAACGCATTCCGGCCGAGCCACTTCGCGGCGATCTATTTAATCGCCGAAGGTTATGACGTAGTTCCAGTAAATCCGCGCGAACGGGAAATCCTTGGCCGCAAATCGTATCCCTCGCTGCGCGACGTCCCCGGCACGGTGGAAGTCGTGGATATTTTCCGCGAGCCCGCCGCCGTTCCAGCACTTGTAGACGACGCCATCGCGATCGGCGCCAAAGTTATCTGGATGCAGTTAGGCGTGATTCATGAAGCGGCTGCCGAGCACGCCCGCGCGGCTGGCCTCGAAGTGGTGATGGACCGCTGCATGAAAATCGAGCACGCGCGCTTTTTTGGCGGTTTGAACACCATTGGGCTGAATACGGCGGTGATTTCGTCGAGGAAGCGTTGACAGCTTTGCCTTCAGACGTTTAAGTCATAGAGCTGTCAGGGTTTCGAACCCGCATATTCGCGGCGATTCGCGTTCATTCGCGGCCAGAATTGCCTTATAATAGGTTTTTAAGGAGTTTTGTGTCCCTTCGCAGCTTTTTTCGCTTTGTTCACCCATATACAGATGCTGCCGGTCCTGGAAAGCGGCGAGGAAACCCTCGTCGGCGGGCAGGCCGTCATGGAAGGCGTCATGATGCGCGCGCCGCACAGCTATTGCGTGGCCGTGCGCAAGCCGATCGGGGAAATCGTCACCGACGAGATGCCGGTGCCGCGCATGTCGGAGAAGTACCAGATCTTCAAGTATCCCGGTATTCGCGGTTTGGGCACGCTGGGACAGGCCATGTCGCTGGGCATCAAAGCGCTGCGCTTCTCGGCCAATGCCGCCCTGGGCGGCAAAGCCGGCGAAGAAAAGCCCAAAGAAGATCTCGTCCTGGGCGCTGGGACTGAACGTGGTCTTTTCTCTTGGCGTTCTTCATTTTCCTCTACAAGTTCGTTCCGCTGTACCTGGCGACCACGCTCGGAAAATGGTACCCGGCGCTGAACGGACGCATCGCTTTCAACGCCGTCGATGGCGTGATCCGCCTGGCGATCTTCCTGCTGCTTCCTTTATCTGGTTTCGCGCTTGAAGGATATCCGCCGCGTCTTCGAGTATCACGGCGCGGAACACAAAGTGGTATTCAATTTCGAATCCGGCAAGCCGGTGACGGTGGAAAACGCGCAGGCGTTCACCACGTTTCATCCGCGCTGCGGCACCAGCTTTCTGCTCGTGGTGATGGTGATTTCGATGGTTGTCTACACGCTGATCCCGTTCGACGGATTCGGCATGAAGTTGCTGTCGCGCATCGTGCTGCTGCCGGTGATTACCGGGCTTGAGCTATGAGCTGATCCGCTTCGCCGCCAAGCGCCGCGGCTCGTTCCTGGCGCTGCTGACCGCGCCCGGGCCTCTGGCTGCAGCGCATCACCACGCAAGCCGCCTGCGAACGAGCAGGCCGACGTCGCGATCCACGCCTCGACGGCGCCATGGCGCTCGAAGCATCGCAGGGCGGCGAACTGGTCATCGCCTAAACGCGCATGCAATTCGTTGGCAGACTCGATCAGATCGAAGTGCGTTTCGAGGAGCTGACGCGCCAGCTGGCCGACCCGGCCGTGATCACCGACGCGCGACCAGTACCGCAAAGTCGCCAAGGCGCACAGCGAACTTGCCGAAATCGTCGCCAAATATCGCGAATGGAAGGAGGCGTCGAGCGCAGCTCGAGCAGGCGCGCGGCATGCTGTCTGGACTCCGATCCCGAGCTGCGGGCAGATGGCCAGCGAAGAAATCGCGCGCCTGGAGCCGGCGATTGGCGAGATCGAAGAGGAGCTGAAGGTTCTGCTGCTGCCCAAAGATCCCAACGACGAAAAGAACGTGGTGCTCGAAATCCGCGCCGGCACGGGCGGCGACGAAGCCACGCTGTTCGCGGCCGAGATTTTCCGCATGTACTCGCGCTACGCCGAAACGCAGCGCTGGAGGGTGGAAGTCACGTCGACCAGCGAATCGTCGGTGGGCGGGCTGAAGGAAGTCATCGCGCTGGTGAGCGGCGAGCAAGTCTACAGCAAGCTGAAATACGAGAGCGGCGTGCACCGCGTGCAGCGCGTTCCGGTGACCGAGCAGCAGGGCCGCGTGCATACTTCCGCGATCACCGTGGCGGTGCTGCCGGAAGCCGACGAAGTGGAAGTCAAGATCGAGGCCAAGGACATCCGCATCGATACGTTCTGCTCCTCGGGTCCGGGCGGGCAGTCGGTCAATACCACTTATTCGGCGGTGCGCATCACGCACCTGCCGACCGGCCTGGTGGTTTCCTGCCAGGACGAAAAATCGCAGATCAAGAATCGCGCCAAGGCCATGCGCGTGCTGCGTTCGCGGCTCTATGAGATGGAGCTGGAGAAGCAGCGCGAGCAGCTTGGCGCGGAGCGGCGCAGCATGGTGGGCACCGGCGACCGCAGCGAAAAGATCCGCACCTACAATTTCCCGCAGAACCGCGTCACCGATCACCGCATCGGGCTGACGCTCCATCAGCTCGATCTCGTGATGGACGGCCAGCTCGATCCCGATCATCGAAGCGCTCACCACGCACTACCAGACCGAAAAACTCAAGCAGGAAGGCGAAGCGGCTTAAGAGGGGCGCGAATGACGCTCCAAGCAGGCTCTGCTCCAGGGCACCAAGCTCCTGGAGGACGCCGGCATCGCCGTCGCCGCGGCTGACCGCCGAAGTTCTGCTGGGTCACGCGCTCCGACTGCGAGCGCCCGTTTCTTTACGCGCATCCCGAGCAGGAGCTGCGCGAGGTGGAGTGGATCCACTACGGCCGCTATCTGCACGAGCGACTGAACGGCAAACCGACGCAATACATCACCGGGCGGCAGGAGTTTTACGGGCGCGAGTTCCGCGTCACGCCGGATGTCTTGATCCCACGGCCGGAGACGGAGCTGGTGGTGGAGACGGCGCTCGAAGTTAGCGCGCGGCGCGCGGCGTATTCTGGACGTAGGTTGCGGGTCAGGCGCCATCGCCGTGACACTGCAACTTGAGACAAACGCCACGGTTTACGGCACCGATATCTCGGCTGCGGCGCTTGCGGTTGCCGCGGAGAATGCGCGGAAGTTGGGCGCCCGTGCGGAATTCGTTTGCTGCGATCTGATGTCGGCGATCGCGGCGAGTTCTATGGATCTCGTCGTCTCGAATCCGCCATATGTGCCGGAAGCGGAGCGTGCAAGCTTGCAGCGCGAGGTGCGCGACCACGAGCCGGGGTTAGCGCTTTTTGCCGGTCCCACCGGGTTTGAGATTTACGAGCGGCTGCTCGCGGATGCGGAGCGGGTGCTATGTCCCGGTGGCTGGCTGGTTCTGGAACTGGGTTACAAGAGCAGGGACCGCGTGCTCGGAATGTTCGGGCAGCATTGGCGCGATGTGCGCGTCGTTCCGGACCTGGCGGGGATCCCGCGGGTTCTGGCGGCACGGATGCAGGCGGAGCGATAATAGCTTGGTGAAACGTCTCTTTTCACTGGCGAACGCTGTTCGGGCGTTAATTGATTCCCACAGAGTCACAAATGCAGAGCTCGATCAACTCGAAGCACTCCACTTCGAGGAGCTGAAGCAGCAAAAAGGAGCGCTCTGAACGAGGGTTCCAGGAAGGTAAGTTCGTTACGTGGGAAGAAGTCAAGCGCCGCAGCGGCTTGAAGTAGAGCAGGTACTCTCACCTGTTACTCGTGTAAGGGTTTCACCGGCGCGCCTCGCGGCACAATGCCGATTTCACTCGGATGAAAACCTTCTTGGACGGCTTCCAATTATGCCGGCCGTCTGCACGATTATCGGGGTTGACGCCCGTTCGATCTGGTTTATGCTGAAGGCGTGAAGGTTCTGCTGCTCGCCTGTACGCTAGCGATTTGTACATTGGCGCAGGTTCCGAGTGATGTCCCACGGTTTGAAGATTTTCCTGCCATGGAGGTCTTCAGGAGGGAGCCCGCCCAACCCGTTCTGACCACATCCGAGGAGCGACTATACCGAACGGTCATCCGCCGAGGTGTAAGCAGAGGGTGGGGCGCTGAAGACGGCACAACCGGAAAGGAACTCGCCGCGCCGGGGCCGAACTTTGCAGGACACTACGTCATAGTGAGGTGGGGATGTGGTTCGCCGTGTTTGATGGCGGCGATTGTCGATTTGAGAACCGGACGTGTCTTCCCACCACCCTTCCATCACGGGCCACGGCACAGCTATTTTCAAGTTCCGTGGAGCTGGCCGACGGAACCGCCTTTAGCGTATAGACTCGATAGCCGTCTGCTGATCGCTAACATTTGCGAAACAGATAAAGTCGCTCGAGTAGACGATGGTCTGGGTTACGAGTCTCACAGGTGTGGCGAACATTATTTCGTCATCAGCGACAACGGCCTGAGACTGATTCATAACATCTTGGAGAAGTGAGGATGCGTACCTTCTTCCACGTCGACATGGATGCCTTCTTCGTATCTGTCGAAGAGCTGTTCGATCCCTCGCTTAAAGGAAAAGCCGTTGTCGTCGGCGGGCGGCCCAACGAGCGTGGCGTGGTTTCCGCGGCGTCGTATGAGGCCCGCAAATTCGGCGTACACTCTGCTATGCCGCTGCGTACCGCCTACAAGCTCTGCCCGCACGCGCTGTTCGTGGACGGCCACCCCGAGCGGTATCGCGACTATTCCCAGCGCGTCTTCGAGGTGTTGAACCGTTTTTCCCCGCAGGTCGAGATGGCGTCCATCGACGAGGCTTACATCGACATGACCGGCACAGATCGTCTTCATGGTCCGCCGCTACGCGCCGCACACTTGTTGCATGAGGCCGTGCGCAACGAAATCCGCCTCAACTGTTCCATCGGCATTGCGACCTCGCGTCTCGTCGCCAAAATCTCGTCAGACCAGGCCAAGCCCAATGGTGTGCTCTGGGTGATGCCTGGGCAGGAAGCCCGCTTCCTCGCGCCACTCGACGTGCGCAAGGTTCCCGGTGTGGGCAAAGTGACGGAAAAGAATTTGCACGCGCTGGGCATTCATAAGGTCGGGGATCTCGCGCGCTTCGACGAAACGTTTCTCGAAAGCCGGTTCGGAAAGTGGGGGCTGGCGCTGGCGGGCAAAGCGCTCGGCTTGGATGCCGGAGGCTGGTTCGACGACGAGGTGGGCGCCGGCGCGGATCCGAAATCCATCAGCCACGAGCATACCTACGGAGAAGATACCGCCGACGCGGATGTCCTCGAAGCCACGCTAGCCCGGCTGTCGGAGATGGTGGGACGGCGCCTACGCGAAAACGGGCTGCACGCGCGAACCGTCCAGCTCAAGCTGCGCTACAAGGATTTTTCGACTTCCACCCGCGCGCATACACTGGAGCGGGCCACGCAGATCGACATCGAGATCTTCGAAGAAATCCGCGCGCTGTTTCGAAAGAATTGGAAGCGGGGCGCGCATATACGACTCCTGGGCGTGCATGTCTCATCCTTCGACGCTTCGGCGCCGCAGCTCGATCTGCTGGCCGAGGACAAACACGAGCGATGGGGACAGGCGCTGGCGGCGGCCGATCGCCTGCGGGACAAGTACGGCGAGTCAGCCGTTTCACTCGCCTCCGGCATGCGCGCGCGCTTCCGCGAGCGCACGCACGAGAATCCCGCCGGTCTTCCCGGAAAACCGAAATAGGCCCATGACCGACGGCGCATTCCGTTTCTGTGATGTCAGTCTGCCGGTACCGCTCGATCACCCGTTCACTTACTCGCTGCCCGTAACTCTGCAGCACCGGGTGAAGCCCGGCTGCCGCGTGATCGTCCCGTTCGGCGTGCGAAAAATGACTGGCGTTGCCCTGCGGTGCCATGACGATCCGCCTCAGGTTGCGGCGCGCGATGCGCTGCGTCTGATCGACGCTGAGCCGGTTCTGGATGCCGAACTGCTTTCGCTCGGCCGCTGGATCGCGGGTTACTATTGCGCTCCGCTCGGCGAAGTGCTTCGTTCCATGCTGCCGCTCGGGGGCGAAATCCGTTCGGGCAAGGTCTATTCGCTCACCGACTCCGGGCTGGATGCCGCGCGGCAGTTGTTGTTCGACGCCGGGCCGGAGGATCCGGTAGCGGCGGCGCTGCGGATGCTGGAAGGCCGGCCGTTAACAGCTGCGTATCTGATGAAGAAACTCCCCCTCGCCGACAAAGCCATCCGTTCGCTCGAGCGCAAAGGCTTTATCGTCTCCGAACATGTGCATACCGATCGCGATCCTCTGCGTGCGCCCTCGGAAAGATTGCGCCTGGAGCTGGAACATGAGCCGGACGCCGATAAGCGGCCTAAAGCTGAACGGGAGCTGATCGCTTTTCTCACTTTGCATCCGGGTTCGCACAATCTCAAAGAACTCGAGGCGCAGGTACATCATGCAAGCGCCGCCGCCCGAGCGCTGGCGCGCAAAGGCATTCTCAAAGTAACTCGGGAGACACTGGTGAATGCTACCGCGGGCCCGGTACGCACGCGGCACAAGCTGAATCCCGAGCAGGAGCAGGCGTTCGCCGCGATTCGCGGAGCCATCGAATCCAGGCAATTTCACACATTCCTGCTGCATGGCATCACCGGCTCGGGCAAGACCGAGGTCTATCTCAGCGCCATTGAAGCCGTATTGGCAACCGGCCGCAGCGCGCTGCTGCTGGTGCCGGAGATTGCGCTCACGCCCGCTGTTGCGGGCCAGTTCTTTGCGCGCTTCGGCGACCGTGTGGCGATTCTGCATAGCGCATTCACCGATACCGAACGCAGCGAGCAATGGCGCCGTATCCGCGCAGGCGCAGGCGAGCGTGGTAGTGGGAACGCGTTCGGGCGTGTTCGCGCCCGTGCGCAATCTCGGGCTGATCGTGGTGGATGAAGAGCACGACCAGAGCTACAAGCAGGAGGAGACGCCGCGCTACAACGGGCGCGACGTCGCTATGGTGCGCGCGCAGGCTGCCGGAGCCTGCGTGGTGCTGGGCTCGGCCACACCCAGCCTCGAGAGCCGCTACAACGTGGAGCGCGGCAAGTACACGCTAGTCGAACTGCCTGAACGCATTGAGAAACGGCCGCTGCCACGGGTCGAGTTGATCGACATGCGCGAGGAGTTTTTGGAAACGCGCAAACAGGCCACCTTCTCGCGGCGCTTGCTCGAAGCGATCAGCGAGCGGCTCGATAACGGCGAGCAGACCATGCTGCTGCTCAACCGCCGCGGTTTCTCGAGCTTCGTGGCCTGCCGCTCTTGCGGCGAACGCGTCCAGTGCCGTGAACTGCTCCGTCACGCTCACTTATCATCGCCGCGACCGGCGCTTGTTGTGCCATTACTGCGGCTATGCCGAAAGCGTCCCCTCCGTCTGCCCGAAGTGCCAGAGCGAGCATATCTACTTCCTGGGCGTGGGGTCGGAAAAAGTAGAAGAAGAATTGCATCGGGCATTCCCCCGAGCGCGCATCACGCGTCTCGATCGCGATACGGTCACCGGCAAGCGCCAGTACGAAACCATCCTGCAAGGATTCCGCGATCGCGATTTTGACATTCTGGTGGGCACGCAGATGATCGCCAAGGGCCACGACATTCCTAACGTCACGCTGGTGGGGGTAGTGTCGGCGGATGTGGGCTTGGGCATGCCGGATTTCCGCGCAGCCGAACGCACTTTTCAGCTGCTTACGCAGGTGGCGGGACGCGCGGGCCGCGGCAATCTACCCGGCATCGTGCTTGTCCAGACCATCAATCCCGATCACTACGCCATTCGCATGGCCGCCGCCCACGACTATCAGGCGTTCTACGAAAAAGAGCTGAACTTCCGTCGGCTGATGCATTATCCGCCATTCACCGCCATGGCCAATCTTTTGGTGCGCAGCGAAAAGCAGGAGGAGGCGCTGCGGCTGAGTGCGGAGCTGGGCCGGTTGTTTACGCCGCCGCCGGAGCAGATCAAGATTATGGGGCCGGCGGAGGCGCCCGTACCGCGTCTGAAGAACGAATTTCGCTACCAGTTGCTCATGAAAACGACCAGCCGGCCCGCGCTGAACGAACTGCTGGCGCGCGCCCGCGAATACGCGATTGCCCACAAATGGCCCGCAACCTCGCTGGTAATTGATGTGGACCCATTGACCCTGATGTAACGTAGCGCAGGGCCACACACGGTGTTGGGGGGCGGGTTTTGCGGCGGCAGCCCTGCGCTAGTTACTTCAGCGTGTAGCTGACGCCGGTCGTGAACTGAAAGGAATTTTTCTTGAAGCCTGGGGGCGGGTCATTCAAGAACATGTCCAGTGCGCTGAGGGACAGGCTCAGCCGCTTGAACATCGGCATGGTCAGGCCTGCGCCGCCCGATGCCGTATAGGCCCTCGTATTGTTCCAGGCCGGAGTGGCGGATAACTGCTCGGAGAAGAGAATGCCATGCGCCAGGGTGCGCTGGTAGCCTTCGGCAAAAGTGGAACCAACCAGATTCTGGTTGTTCGCCGCAGTCTCGAATTGCTGCCTGATGTAATTCACGCTGGCTTTCACGTCGAGAGTCTGATGCGCGCTCTTGATTACGGTCCATCCAACTCCGCCACCGTAAGCCTGTTGCAAATCCAGGCCTTGTGAGAAGTTATGGTCGTAAGCAAGTTGGCCAAAGCCATAGAAACGCCCGCTGAAATATTGGTCGCGCTCGGCGTCGGCGTGGTAAATGGAAGTCTTCACGGTGGGCGTGTTCGGCTGAGTTAATTTTCCGTACGAAACGCTGAAATCTACAATCGTGCGGTTGCGCGGATCGAGCCAGTTTTCCGCCGGAACCGCGCGGACCAGCGCGACGGTGGCGGTGAATGTGTTGCTCTTCTGTGTAGCCTCCACCAGCGAAGCGCCTCCCACAATCGCACCCGTCCACGCCTCGAAAATCCCAGGGCGGTGCAGCGCCTGTTCGAAAGCAGCTTCATCCACGATGTACGCGGCATCGCCCACAGCCACCGTTTGAGGTGGCCGCTCTCCACCGGGACGGATCTCGATCTTCCGCTCAGCGACAGCGATCGTTCCCCTCGGAACCTTCGCTTCCGCTTCGTTCTTGCGGAGTGGCACGCCCTTTTGAATGACCGCATACTTCTGCGCGGAGCGGAGCTCCTGAATGTTCTTCCACTCCACCGTGATTTCTCCGGCCATGTCACTCTTGAACGTGACCTTGTCGCCCGTGGAACGCACCAAGTGGCCGATGAGTTTTTCCCCATTGGTGAAGATCAGCACGTCAGGCTCAGCCATGGAATCGCTTTTCGCTTGTGCATGCAGATTCGTTACCGCCGCTAGCAAAACGGCAAATACGGGCAAGCGCCGCATGAGAATTGGATTGAAGGGCATACCTGCAATTTAACAGTGTTAGATACTGTTTCGCCTCGGCTGGGACCCCGTGAGGAGTATGCTAACATGCAGTTACTGGACCTGCCAGAACCTCGACGGAGAGGTGGCTGAGTGGTCGAAAGCAGCGGTTTGCTAAACCGTCGTAGGGTCAAAAGCTCTACCGGGGGTTCGAATCCCCCCCTCTCCGCCAGAATTTTTCGCTGTCTTCTTCCCTCACCAGCGTTTTTCTTTCAAGGAGCTTACGGCCATGCATGAGATCCGGGCGACCATCCCGCCCGAGTACGTTTCTGACGCTGCCCATCTTGCGCTCGCGGCCGGTATTGAACGGGTCACTGTGGCGGAGGTGTTTGTATACGGGCCGGACGTAAACAGGCGGACTCTGAGCGTGGAGACTTCAACGCCGAAAGCCAGAGCCTTTGTCGAAGGCTTCCTCAGCTCGCCGGTTTTCTCCAATGTCGACTACACGCTAACCTCGCGTGAAGTGCGGGCCATTGTCGACAATGAATCCCTGTCCAGCCTTACCCGCCCGCTGAGTGAGCCTTTTCCCGATATCATTCAGGACCTGTGGCAACTGAGCCATGTGACGCCAAGCTATATAGGACGGGCCGCTGCCGGAGCCATTCTAATGGCAACGGGCGTCATTGAGGACAATCCCATTGCGATTGTGGTGGCGGCTCTGTTCCTGCCGTTTCTGTCTCAGGTCCTCGCGGTCAGTTTTGGTCTGTGGAGCCTCGATCGCCGCCTGATCTTGCAGGGGCTTCGCGCATTGTTGGCTAGCACAGTGCTGGCGCTGGCAGCAGGCGCGGCCGTGGCCTGGATTGAAGGCGGGCCCATTCATTTCGGCGGCTTCAAGAGCCCATTAAGCAGTCTTGCCATTTCGGCAGTCATAGGAACGGCAGCGGGATTGTCGAGTGCCGACGATGCCGGACGACGTTACTTGATTGGCGTCGCGGCGGCCGTTCAATTTGCAATATTTCCGGTGTGGTTGGGTGCTGCCTTCGTGCTTGGGCTACCCCAAGGCGACATCGTAGCTCAACGACTGGTGAGCTTTCTCATCAATCTAACGGTCATATCCGTTATGGCAGTAGTCGCTTATGCAGGAATGCATATGCGAACGAGCGGCAAATGGTCCGCTCCTCATAGTGGGCGGCGACCTTGATGTGTTTTCAATCACAGCCGCTTCTCTGACGCGCCTCATCAGCCCGTCCGCGCAGATTGTGCGCGTTGGATCGCTCGGTGCATCCCGAGATGAATGCCTGTCTGGGTAAATAATGCCCAGGCTCACCTGACTCTCCTTCGACCGCAGCCAGATTCTGTTTTGGCTAGGGAACTGCTCCCTCTGGGAATTGAGGAGATCAGGGAATGAGTACAACAGTAATAATTCTTCTAGCGGTACTGGTTGTCGCTGTTGCCGTTGCGCTTGTCTTCTATTACCGTTGGCAACGAACCGAACGGCTGCACAGCCGCTTTGGTCCGGAGTACGAGCGAACCGTAACGCAATTCGGCGACAGGCAAAAGGCCGAATCCGAGCTGGCGGATCGCGCCAAGCGAGTGGAGCGATTTCATATCCACCCGATTCCTGCTGAAGAGAGGCGGCGGTTTGCTGACGCCTGGCGGGCCGAGCAGGCACGATTTGTCGATAAGCCGGAACAAGCCGTCGCTCGGGCCCACGAGCTGGTTAACGAACTGATGCGAGCGCGAGGATATCCGGTCAGCACCGAGTTCCAGCAGAATGCGGCCGACCTCTCAGTCGATCATCCGCGCGTCGTGGAACATTACCGGACGGCCTGCCTCATCGCCAGCCGCCGCGAGAGTGGCGATGCAAAGACCGAGGATTTGCGAGCGGCCATGGTGCATTATAGGGAATTGTTTGAAGAGTTGCTTGGAAGGTCAGTCAAGGAGTCAGAGGAGGTAAGACAATGATGGACAAGGAAACGAATACTATTCTCGATACCGCCGAGGCGGCTCGCGAACCCGCTCCGGAAGAGCTCCGGGGGCCGGCTGGAACGGCGATGAAACCGGAAGAGAAAGTGGAACTGCTCGCGGCGAGCGAAGCTCAGCAACTTCGCTCTCGCTGGGAGAAGATCCAAACAGGTTTTGTGGATGAACCGCGCAAGGCGGTGCAGGATGCCGACGCGCTGGTCGCTCAAACTACCAAACAACTGGCAGATAACTTTTCCCGGGAGCGCACGAAGCTGGAGAAGGAGTGGGATCGCGGCGATGACGTTTCCACCGAGAATCTGCGAATCGCCCTGCGCAGATACCGGTCGTTTTTCGACAGGTTACTTGCCATGTAGGACGCTCGACTGGCGGGACGGACGGAAGCTGCCGTCCGTCCCGCGCGCCGGTGAGTCCTTCGATTAATTCGAATTTAGATGGCTTCGATGGTAGGTCAGTCCGCGTTCATAACCCAGTTGGAAGGCGGTTTCTTTGCATTCACTGCCGTACTGTTCGCGGATCTGCTGAAACGCTGCGTCGTAGGATTTTCCCCGCAGATCAACATGCAGTGCGGCTTCAAATCCACGGCGATAGCACTCTTCGTCCTCGCTGAAATCACGCCCCTTGGAGCGATAGTGCTCCTCTTCGTCGGAACGCAAGCCTAGCCACCAACGCTCGCGCGCCGCGTCTAAACTTTCCGCGCCCGCGAGCCCCATCATCTCGCCTGCCTCCATAGACCGCTCGTGATCAGTCCAAGCAATCAATACGGATCGTCCTTGGCGGAGAGCGTCTTCGTAGAGGAAGAGTTCATCTTTCGGCAAGCCGTCGGCCAGAGATGTTTCCAGCGCATGTCCCGCGGCCACGCCGGCGGCAACACCACCGGCGCCCAGCAGAGCACCGCCGATCATGCCGGCTATCATCACGGGTCCCACGCCTGGAATGAGGACGCTAGCCGCCGCCGCGGCAAGTTCCATGCCGCCTGCGAGCCCAACAGCGCCGCCGATCACACCACCGATCGCAGGGCCCATGCCCGGCTGTTCCATATCTTCGGTGGGCACTGTGCGCTCGACCTCTTGCTTGGGTTCGCCGGGCGTCAAAAGCGTTACTCGTTCGAATCCTATCTCTCTAAGCCGATCAGCCGCTTCTTGCGCTTGACTGTTCTTAGCGAAGACGCCAACCACTGGCTCCATAAATCATCTCCTCTCTCTGATCTGAAGGTTCTGTTTACCACTTATTTATAGCAGCCTTGCGTCCACCGTGCGTAGTAGTACGAAGGCAAGCTTTCCGCCGTGTGGGTGTACCACGATTTACAGACGCCAAGCGCGCCGTACTGTAATCATCTTGTTTTTTATTGCTCGGGGTGTCAGGAATGGTAGCGGGGATTCAAATCATGCCGTCCACCACCGCATCGGATGTACTCATTGACTCGCTGCACGATTGGGGCGTCGACACAATTTTCGGTTTGCCCGGCGATGGTATCAACGGCATTATGGAAGCCCTCCGTACCCGCGAGGAAAAGATTCGCTTTGTGCAGGTCCGTCACGAAGAAGCCGCCGCTTTTATGGCTTGCGCTTACGCTAAGTATACCGGCAGGCTCGGCGTATGTCTGGGAACATCTGGCCCCGGCGGCATCCACCTGCTGAACGGGCTGTACGACGCAAAACTCGATTGCCAGCCTGTACTGGCACTTACCGGCATGCATTATCACGATCTGATCGGAACTCTTGCCCAGCAGGATGTCGAGCTCGACAAACTCTTCGAAGACGTAGCCGTCTTCAACCAGAGGGTGATGGGTGTCACGCATGTCGAAAACCTGGTCGACCTCGCCTGCCGGACCGCAATCAGCTATCGCACCGTAGCGCACATCACCTTTCCGACGGACTTGCAGGAAAAGGAGCTCTCGCGAAAGCAAGCCTCCAAGCGCAACCTCCCGCACCACACGTCCGATGTGTGCGCACAAAGCGCCCGTCTGCCTTCGCTTGAGGACCTTCGCAGAGCGGCAGCGATCCTCAATTCCGCAGAGCGAGTGGCGATTCTTGCAGGCCAAGGCGCGTTGCGCGCGGGCGATCATCTGGAGGCTGTAGCGGAAAAGCTGGGCGCGCCGATTGTCAAAGCGCTGCTCGGCAAGGCCGTGGTGCCTGATGACAGCCCCTACACTACCGGCGGTATCGGACTGCTCGGCACCAAGCCATCGCAGACGGCGCTCGAAGAGTGCGATGCCGTGCTGATCGTTGGCAGTTCCTTTCCGTACATCGAGTTCATGCCGAAGCCCGGCCAGGCCCGCGGCATCCAGATTGACGTCGATCCAAGGCGTATCGGCTTGCGCTATCCCGTAGAGGTGGGGCTTGTCGGCGACTGCCGCTATGCTCTGGGAGAGTTGCTGCCGCTGCTGCAGCGCAAGGGAGATCGCAAGTTTCTGGAGACGGCCCAGAAAGGCATGGCCGAGTGGCAGGCCGTCATGCACAAGCAGGAGAGCCGCCTCGACGTGCCGATGAAGCCGCAGGTGGTGGCTGCGGAACTCGGCCGGCGCCTCGCCGCGACTGCTATCATTTCCTGCGATTCCGGCACGAATACAACCTGGTGGGCGCGCCACATTTCCGCGAAGCGCGGGCAGATGTACTCCTGCTCCGGCAACCTGGCGAGCATGGCTGCGGGGCTGCCCTACACCATTGCCGCGCAAGTCGCCTACCCTGAGCGCGAGTGTGTGGCGTTCGTCGGTGATGGGGGCTTTTCCATGCTCATGGCCGAGTTCGCCACCGCCGTGAAGTACCAGCTGCCGATTAAAGTTGTGGTGCTAAAGAACAACACGCTGGGGCAGATCAAGTGGGAGCAAATGGTTTTTCTGGGGAACCCCGAATATGGTTGCGATCTTCAGCCCATCGATTTTGCGGCATTCGCACGGGCGTGCGGCGGGCACGGATTCACCATCAACGACCCCGCCACCTGCGGTGAAATTCTAGACGAGGCGCTCGCGGTGCGTGGGCCGGTACTGATCGAAGCGGTTGTCGATCCCTATGAGCCGCCCATGCCGCCCAGTGTCACGATCGAGCAGGCCACTCACTTCGCGGAATCGCTGGCGAAGGGCGAGCCCAATCGCAAAAAGATCGCGCTCACCGTTTTGGAAGACAAGGTGCGCGAGATGGTGTAGCCCTTAATGGGCACGGGCGACTTTCTCCAGCTTTTGCCGGACACCTTTCAAGTCTTTGACGAAAGCCTCGTAATCGGCTTGTCGCTGGTTGGGATCGGGCGCGCGTAAAATCGCCGACGGGTGCACGGTGGCCGTCACGCTTTTGGCCATCCGATGCTCGAAGAACCGGCCGCGGTCCTTTAGCACACGATGCTGTTTGCCGATCACTGCTCGTGCGGCGGTCGATCCCAGGCACACGATGATCTCGGGCTTGATCCTTGTGAGCTCAGCTTCCAGCCATGGGCGGCATGCGGCGATTTCGGAGTCTGCCGGCTTCTTGTGAATGCGCCGCTTGCCGCGCTCTTCGAATTTAAAATGTTTGACGGCGTTCGTAATGTATACATCCGAACGGTCGATGCCCGCGTCTTCAAACGCACGGTTCAGCAGGCCGCCGGCTGGCCCAACGAATGGCTTTCCGGCGAGATCCTCTTTGTCGCCGGGCTGCTCGCCCACCATAACGATGCGGGCACTCGAGGGGCCTTCCCCGAAAACCGCCTGCGTCGCGTTCCGGTAGAGTTCGCACGCTTTACATTCTTGGGCAAGATCGCGCAATTGCGTGAGCGTCGTACCGGCTGGCACGAAAACCTCAGTACCTAGATTCTTCTTCCCGGCCATCGTGGCACCGTTATCTTCCGTACAGCCGCCGCAATTCGGTTTTCGCATGCCTCAGCAAACGCTTGCGCTCGGCCGGCAGGTTTTTGCCGGCGCGGTTGATATAAAAAGTCAGCATCGACATGGCGGACTGGAACGGCGTTCCCTTGCGGCGCCGGCTTCGCTCGGCCGATCGCTTCAGTGAAAGCGCCACTTTTCGGGGAGTGCTAATCGCAAAGACTTTAGGCTCAAGGTCGAGTGCGTTGCTGGTCATAGTGACGCGTTGCGACCACCGGGAAGGCGAAACTGGAGATTTTCGAGGCATGTATCGAATGGGAGCAATTTTTAGGCCAATCAGCGGGAATCTGGCGACGGTTTGGTCAAGCTTATTGATTTTGCAATCCAGAGTCAGATCCCATATCCCAGCCACTGACTCCGGTTGTGATCTTGGACATCACCAGCGGCGTAGTCTTTCCTTTAGGCGTTCGGCGGCTTCATACTTCGACATCTTGTTGTTCGTGTTCATGTCAATGAACCCGATGACGCTCCACTTGCGAAATGGCGGCGGGTCTCCGAAGTTCGCAATAGGGAGGAAAGCGATTTTGACATTCTCCGGTCTGTACTCGATAAGGCGGATCACCATAGCAGGACGGGGAACATCGTTTTCAGTGGAATCATCCCGCTCTGGCCGTCCGTACATGGCGATGATGCGCGCGTATTGGTCAACTCGGCTTGAGTTCTCCGAACGATTCACCATAATGCCATCAGGGAGTACGGCGGCCTCAGCTTCTTCCGCCCGCTTCTGTGCTAACAGCGCGTTCCGCTTCCGTTCTGCCGCTAGCCGTTTCCGGCGTGCCAATTCAGCCGCATCGCTCTTCGCCTTGGCTTCAGCGGCTTTTCGCTCCTCTTCGGCTTCTGCCGCCGCTTCAGCCCCATGATTGATTTTGACTTCCTGAAGCTCTTTCGCCAGATCGACTCGCTCATGAAGCACACCGTCAATGCGGATCTTGAAACTTTCAGCAAGCAACAAACTGCCTTTGATAATTTCCGCCTTGCAACCGTCAACTTCACCGACAAGCGGAGTCACGGTGTCTCTATATTCCCTGACAAGCTGGTGATCTTCGGCCCATCCCAAGCTGGTAACGACTGGAACAGTCCATTGACGGCGTTCGCCATTGCATAATCCGCCGATGTCGAATTGCAGCTTGAGCGTTCGCCACGGAGAGGAGGTCCGGTTTGTGAGTGTGTAAGCCAGCTCCGGCAGGTAGGAGCCGAATTCATTCTGACGGATAAACTGAGCACGGATGAGGATATCCCCGTCATCAAGCAGCAAGGTGATGTCATCACCGTACATGACTGCTCCGAACAACGCTACTACGAAGAGGAATCGGGGCATCGACATTCTATCCACTCTTCTATCCTTGTGATCTACAGTTCGTAACGATAGCTGGAACTGGAAGACTTGGTGCACACCACGCCTAAGACCGGCGCTTTTACTTCCGTGGGTTCTCTACCTCTTTCTCCTTTTGCTTGCCCTCGCCGGAGATGGCCGTCACGACGAATGTCTTTACATCCGCTGATAACATCGGGAACGTGAACCAAGCCCGTTCTGACGCCCGTTCATAGATGGCGCTTCGGTAGAGTGGTGTGTACGTGACCGTGCTTCCTTGCTGGGATAGAATGCCGTGTTCTTGAGGTAGCACGGCAACGGAATCGCTCCTACCCGCCCTCTTTTCGAGCGGCTGAACTACCCTACCATCGACTTTGAGAACTACATGAACACCGCCGCGCGGACCCCACTTCGGCAAGCTGCCAGCGTACGTATTGTTGTAACAATTTGCTTTCAAGCAAGATTTCCATGACACCAAGCGGCAGAGTCTTCTTGATATCATCGACGGAAAGTTCTCGAAGCTGGCGTTTGGCTTCGGCCGCTTCCAATGCGATTCGGTCAAGGTCGGACAGAATTAGGACCTTTTTCTCGATAGGATCGAGCCCGGCTCGATTTATGCGATATTGCTGCTTCTTCTTGATTTCATTCCACAGCCTCTTTGCAGGAGTCGTTGTTCCACGGTCCATAGCCGCCTGAATTTCGGCATCTGACGGCCCTTGAGCAAGAGCTAGAACAGCCATTATGGTTGCACTAGTAAACAGTAGAATCGTTTTCATAGAACCGGGTGTGACTTTGGGGGTGCTCATCTTCGGCTCCGTTTCTACAGAAAGAAAGAATCAGGCCAGAGCCGATTGAAAGGCGCTCACTGGAGCGGTTGGCTTCGGATTGGTTAGGAGATGATCTTCGTTTTACTGTGCCTTGAGTATGGGCGCACCAATGGAAGATGTCAATGCTTTGGACGGATTCTCTCGCTCAAATGGGCGACGGACCAAGCGGAATGCGTTCGAATCCCTCTGCGCCAGATCAAGCTTTGCTGATCTCCGCTTTCTTTTCCTCTTCATATCCCGAGCAGGACAAAACCGGCAATCGCGGATATTTCGGAAACCGCGGATCAGTCGCGGACAACTGGCAGAGGTAAAATGTCGCCTCGCGATCCGAGCGGATCAGCCGCACGTGCCGGCAGGTCGCGCAAAGTCCCACCGCCTTGATTTCGGACGTCGTCACGGCGTGTTGGGCAAAGTGAGCACGGGATTCTGTGGAAAGAAATCGAAAGGCCGGATGACGAATTCATGCCACATTACCGGCATCACGGGCCAGTCTTCCGCTCGCGGCATGTGATGGAAGCCCATGGTGTACCATGCTACGATGTCGGCGTTTTCAATCGGCCGGTTAGCCTTTGTCCAGACGGCGAGGCCGTCATCCCCCTTGCTGGCCGTGGGATAAACACCTGCGGCATAGAGCTCATCCGCGCGGTATGGCGTAACCCAGAGCTGATGCGTGGAAAACGCGCCGACGCGTTGCGCCCCATCCTCCGGATCGAGCAGTGAGGCCGCCGTTTGGCCCGGCATGATTTCGTAACCCGTGGGATAGCCAAGTGGTCCGCGCACATTCGGATTTTCGAAGATCCACATGGCCGGCCGGTCCAGGTGAATGTCCATTATGGCGTCGCGTTCCGTGTGGGCTGTGAACGGTTCAGCCACCCAGATACTCTTCCGGTGTGTCGACTCGGGCAGTTGCTTCTGTTTAAGCCGGTGGGCGACGAATGAGTTGTTCTGCCCGTCCACATCCAGATCGAGACGGAACGAAAGGAAGTGATCATGATTCACGCCCACGGTGTTCTCAGCCACTAAGTGCCCGTATGCATCCGGCGCTCCGTCTCCGTGATCGTGAGCGGCTCTCTTTGCCGCCACTCCCTTGGTCTCGATGACTCCCGTTGCGCCCACCGCGACACGGATCGATCCGTCCTGTTCAAACTTCCAATCCAGAATATAGTCATAATTCCCGATTACCGCCACCGAGCGGAGCACCAGACTCCGGCTGGGACGTCCCCACACTTCCTCTTTTTCGAAGTGACGCCAGGCGGGAGCGCCGCTCGATAGCTCATACATGCAGGCGTACCGCGATCGCAGCACTGGAATTCCATGTTCGTTGGGAACCAGCGCGTCGAAGTATGCGGCGTTCGCCGGACAGTCAGAGCCCTCACGCAGCGGCTTGAGCACGCCGCCATGAAAGAATTCGCCCGCGTCGATAAAGATGCGTGTCGCCCAACCCAGCGCCGGATCCATGTAGGGAACAAACAGCTCGGAGAGAGAACCTTCGTAGAGGACGGAGCGGAGCTTCGTGCCGTCGTCGAAATGCACCAGGTTGACGATGGGACCCAGGCGCGGGTCCAGGCGGAACCGGAAATGCCAGTTCTGCCAGCTCACTTCACCGCCGGCAATTTGAAAGCCGGGGCCCAAAGGCTGGGTTACCAGCAGAGGCGTGGTACCTGGCCGCGGCATAGAGAGTGTCTCCTGAAAGTTGGTGTTCGCGGAAGGAACGGGTACCGGGCCTTCGTCCACCACCTTGAGTACTTTCTTCTCCACCGCATCCACTTCCACCATGAGCCCCTCGACAGAGCGTCCCCAGCTCAGGTAGGCGCCGTGCAGGTCAGCGCAGCCGCCGTACATGATGCGATGGCCTTCCAGTTCGGGCAGAGCGAAGTAGCCAAGCGGAAGCGGCACGCATTCAACCGTCGTCAGATCCGTGATCCCGCGCTTTGTCAGTGCTGCCCGAACTTGAGGATCGTTCTTGGTGAGTTCCCCAAGGTCATGAAACTCGGTCTCGATGATCGGGGCCTGCACGCCTTTCGGCTCCTTCCAGGACTCCACCTTGTGGCCGGCGACGTCAACGCGGACTTCGATCACCTGCCCCTTGCGCAACAGGATAACGTCGGCCTCGCGCGGGATCGGATCGCCGGTCCTCCATGCCAGCACCTTGTCTTTCGGCGGTTCGTGCAGCAGGACGCTGGCGTAGTTGGTGTCTTTGTCAACCCGCCCGCTTGCTTGCAGCACCTCGTAGACTGTCCAATATTCCTGTGTCTTCAGGGCATCTAACGGGTGAGTTTGCGCTACGACGAGAGCTGGGGCTAGAAATGGGAAAAGAGACACAATCAGAATTCGACCATCCACGATGTTCATTTGTCCTCCAGATTGAGCCGCACCGGGCCATGGTTAGTGCGAGTGGAAATGATAGCTTAGTTTGGCGCCTTCCGGAACGTCCAACGAGTTGCACCGTCTATCCGGCAGAGGGGGTACAAAATGGACACCATGCTCAAAGATCTCAAGCATGCGCTCCGCATGCTTCGTCAAAGCCCCGGCTTTACCCTGACCGCCATTTCCGCGTTGGCGCTCGGGATCGGAGCCAATACGGCCATTTTCTCGGTCGTCAACACGGTGTTGCTGAAACCCCTCCCTTATCCCCAGCCGGATCGCATCGTGCAACTCATGAACGCCACGCCCGATGGCAACTTCGGGGGCGCGTCCGTCCCAAAGTACAACATCTGGCGTGCCCAAACGCAGGTCTTGGAGGATGTCGCGGCGTACGACGGCGGCGGCCCTGGAATCAATATGTCAGGCGGGGACCGCCCCGAGCAGCTGAAGGGAATTCACGTCTCCCACGAGTTTTTCCACCTGTTCGGCGCTCAACTCACTCTTGGCCGCATCTTCTCCGTCGCTGAAGATCGCCCCCGCGGAGGCAATGTCGTGGTGCTATCGAACGGCCTATGGCAGCGCCGCTTCGGTTCCGATCCCAACATCATCGGCAAGGGCGTCACGCTTGGCGGGGAACCCTACACCATCATTGGCGTTCTGGCGCCAGGCTTCTCGTTCGATCCGCCTGCCGATATCTATCTTCCTTTTCAGGCCGACCCCAATAGCGTGCAGCACGCCCACTATTTCGGCGCCTCCGCACGATTAAGGCCGGGCACCAGCCTGGGAGCCGCCCAAGCCGCGCTCAAGCTGGCCGCCGAAGAATTCCGGCGAAAGTTTGCGGATGGTATAGGGCCGAGGGCCAGCTTCACCGTCCAGCTTCTTCAGGAAACAATTGTCAGGGACGTGCGCACGGCCCTCTTTGTCCTTTTGGGTGCGGTCGGTTTCGTGCTGCTGATCGCCTGTGCTAATGTAGCCAACCTGCTGCTGGTCCGCGCCACTGGCCGCGCTCGTGAAATGGCAATCCGCGCGGCGATCGGCGCGGGACGTGGGCGTATTATCCGCCAGCTTCTGACCGAAAGTGTCCTGCTTTCTCTCATCGGCGGCGTCTTTGGCGTGATGCTCGGAGCCGTTGGCGTGCGTGCGCTTCTCGCCTTGAATCCCGGAAATATCCCGCGCATCGGCGAGGACGGCTCGGCGGTTACCTTGGATTGGACCGTCCTGACCTTCAGTTTGGGACTAGCTCTCGCGACAGGCATCATCTTCGGGTTGTTCCCCGCGCTGCAATCCTCGCGCACCGATCTCATTTCCACGCTGAAGGAAAGCGGCGCGCGTTCCGGCGTAGGTCTACGGCAGAACAAAGCTCGCAGTTTGCTGGTGGTTACCGAAATGGCGCTCGCTATCGTACTGCTGGTGGGCGCGGGCCTGCTCATCCGCACCTTTTCCGCGCTGCACAATGTCAATCCGGGCTTCGATCCGCACAATGTCCTCACCATGGACACCTCCCTGACCGGAACGCATTTCAATCAAACCGCGGCCATCACAGGAATGACCCGCCAGACCATCGAACGCATGGAGGCTTTGCCCGGCGTGGAAGCGGCCGCGGCAAGCTGCTATTTGCCACTCGAGGGCGGACTCGGCCTAGGGTTCTCAATTGCGGGCCGTCCAGCCAACGGCCAACAGTCCCAAGGCGGCGCCGGCTGGGCTTATGTCACGCCGCGTTTCTTCGATGTCTTCCGCGTCCCCGTCGTGCGCGGCCGCGGCTTCACCGAACGCGATGCGGCTGGCGCGCCGGGTGTGGTCCTAATCAACGAAGCCATGGCCCGCCGGTTCTGGCCGCATGAAAATGCCATTGGACAACGAATCACCATCGGGGCGGGCATGGGGCCTGCGTTCGACGAACCGCCTCGCGAGATCATCGGAGTCGTGGGCGATGCCCGCGACGGCGGTCTCAACCGGGATCCCGTCAATGAGATGTTTGTTCCTTTGGCGCAAGTCCGCGACGGCGTGATGGAGCTGAATAACCGGTTCATGCCGCTTACCTGGGTGGTTCGCACAAGAGTGGCGCCGTTCTCTGTGGCTGAACCCATCAAGCGGATCTTCCAGCAGGCGGCAGACCTGCCAGCCGGCCACATCCGCACCATGGATCAGGTAGTAGTGCAATCCACAGCGCGCGATCAGTTCAATACACTGTTGCTCGGCATCTTCGCTTTTGTGGCTATCCTGCTGGCCTCGATCGGACTTTACGGACTCATGGCGTACTCGGTGGAGCAGCGCACGCTGGAATTCGGTATCCGTCTGGCGCTGGGCGCGGATTCGATCGCCCTTCGCAAGATGATTGTGCGACAAGCGATGAGGCTCGCGATCGCCGGGATCGTGATCGGCTTGGCGGGCGCCTATGGGCTCACGCGGCTGATGGCTGAGATGCTGTTCGGCGTAAAGCCGACCGATCCGATGGTGTTCGTTTCGGTAGCCGCTCTGTTGGGCTCGGTGGCCTTCCTGGCGAGCTACATTCCGGCACGGAGAGCAGTTAGAATCTCGCCGTCGGTAGCCCTAAGATACGAGTAGCCGGCGCTTTGGGCCGGGCGATGCTTTGCATCGCTGACGGGGCGACGCGGCGATGGAGCGACACGGCGAGGTAACGCATGACTACTTCCTCTGCGGTATCGCGAGCACGGAATCGGGTGTGTAGACCACAACCTCCTGCACTTGTCCCGTGGCATCCTGCTTGAACTCGAGCGTCACTCCGTTCAGTTCCTGCACTTTCGCGGCGCTTTGCGCCGGGCGATGGGGCGACACGGCGAGGTAGCGCAGGGCTACCGCGTCATTTGCGGGAGACCTGCGGCTTTTTCTTGCGTACGGCCGAAAGGCCAGCAGGTCCCCGCCAAAATCGGGCGTGGCCCGGCGCTACGAGCAGCCCATGATTAGCCGACGTCAGTCATTATTTCTTTTTCGGTATCGCGAGCACGGAATCGGGCGTGTAGACCACAACCTCCTGCACTTGTCCGGTTTCATCCTGCTTGAATTCGAGCGTCACTCCGTTCAATTCCTTCACATCGAACCGCGTTCCGTGACGCGGGATTAGCCTGCGCGGCGGCGCGCCCGGAGAGACCAGCTGCAGAGCGTTTTCGCCGGCCAGCGCCACGGTCCACGGCCGCCCGGGAGCGTCGTATTCGCCCGCGAATCGCCGCAGAAAAGACGTCTCAAACATCTGCTTCTCCGCTCTCCGCGTAAACACAATCTCCTTCACGCTCGTTTCCAGGTTCGCTTGTACCGTCGAGATTTCGCCCTGCGCGTTGGTCGGAAAGGTGACGCGCAGCTTTTCGAACGCATCCAGCGGGTTCTCGGGAACCTGGAAGGTGTCGTAATGGAAGTGCTCGAGCGGGCGCTCGACGTCATTCAGTTTCAGAAACAACTTCTGCGCGCTCGCGGTGGAATCCACACGGATGGCCAGCATGCCGTAACCAGGGTGCTCGAACTCGCCGGCGTAATCCGTCAGCTCGTGCGAAGGATGCGTGCCCGGTTTCTGGCCTGTGTATCCTTTTTTCTCCGCAGTCAGTTCCTGCTCATGCCCCTTGCGCTCGATCTCGCGGAATCGCTGGACCCAGTCGATGCTCTCGAGTCCCAGCAGCCGGTCGTACACATGGTAAGGCACCAGATCCCGCAGGGGCGTTCCGTCCAGGTTGGTCAATACCACCACGCCGATTCCCTCAGCCGGCAGAAAAGAGAGTTGCGCGCTGAACCCGTCGAGGTTGCCCCCGTGGTTTACGTGTTTATGACCGCGGTAGGTTTCGATGAACAATCCCATTCCGTAACTGGTCTCGCCCAGTTCCGCAAACAGCGGGGTGCCCTGCAACACCATCTGCGGCGATTGCATCTGCTCCACGTTGTTTTTGCCTAGCACCTGTTTTCCGTCGGCGGTTCCCTTGTTGACATGCATCTGCAGGTATTTAGCCATGTCGTCGATACACGAGTTCAGCGACCCCGCCGGACCCACATCCCCCCAGCGCGAGAACTCGATCTCGCTGACGACCTCGGTCTTCCTGTTCTTGCGGTAGGGCAAGGCATAGTCTGGCGTCTTGCGCGCCTCGTCGGAAGAGAACTTCGTTTTCGGCATCCCTAGCGGATCGAGCACGTGTGCGCGCACCAGATCCTCCCACGACATCCCGGCAATCTTCCCGCCCAGATAGCCGGCTGTAAGGAACATAAGGTTGTTGTACTGGAACTTCGAGCGGAGCGGCTTGTTCGGTTCCAGGTACCGCAGCTTCTCCACTAACTGCTCTCTGGTAAAGCTGCTCGAGTACCAGACCAGATCGTGCCGCGGCAACCCGCTCCGGTGCGTCACCATGTCGCGAGTTGTCAACTGCTCGGTCGCGACCGGATCGTACATACGAAATCCGGGCAGATATTCGCGCACCGGCTTGTCCCAGTCGAGTTTTCCTTGGTCAGCCAGCATCCCAAGCGATGTCACGGTGAACGACTTCGTGATGGATGCGATGGGGAATAGCGTTGTGCCGGTCACGGGCAGCTTGCGCGACACATCGCGGTATCCATATCCCCTGGCGAGAATGATCTTGCCCTCCTTGACCACCGCCACCGCGGCCCCTGGCACTTTGAACTCTTGCATGGCCTTCGCCATGAAATCGTCGAACCCGTCCAGGTTGCCCTTGGTAATCGTAGGCGCGCCCGAAAGCCAGACGGCTGCCGCGAAGCAGATCGAAAGTGAAAGCCAGTAGCGCATGCGAACAGGCATGGAGATCCTCTCTTAACCACAGCGTCAAGATTCTACATCATCCCTGTTCGCGAGATTTGAGGTCGGCTAACGACCCACCGCCAGCCGGGCCGCCAGGAGTTCCGGCAGACCGGCGCGGTGTATTTTTTCTTGCGCCGCACTCAGGTCGTAGGGCACGCGGCGGTACATCACACACTGCTCGTCCAGATTATAGAGAACATATCCGGCGCGGGGATCGCCGTCACGGGGCTGGCCCACCGACCCGGGATTCACCAGATATGCAGAGTCCGGTTCGAGCGGCACAGCCATTTCCTTCTGCTTGGCCGACGGCCGTCCAATGGGTCGCACGCGATTGAGTCCCCACTGGAATCCGCCTTGCAAATGCGTGTGGCCGAAGAAAGCCACCGCCGATTCCAGATAAGGGAAGGTCTGCCCGGCATCGGCCGCCGCCACCACGTACTCATCTTCATCGAGCGGCGACCCGTGCATCACCTGAAAACTTTCTACCGCAAGGGGGCCTTTGGGGAGCGCGGCAATGTAGGCGAGATTTTCCGGCGTGAGTTGGCTGTGCGTCCATTCGGCCGCACGCCGCGCCACCGGGTTGAACCATTCCAGATCCTCGAGGCCCGCCGAAGCGCGGTCGTGATTGCCGCGAACCACAACGGTCACACGGGCGCGAACCCACTCCGTCACCAAATTGGGATCCGCGCCGTAGCCGACCAGATCGCCCAGGCAAATGATCTGGTCGTATTCGCCCGCGGCGGACTCAAGGACGGCCTGCAACCCCTCCCAGTTTGCGTGTATGTCGCTAAGGATTAAGTATCGTTGCGCGGGCATTAAGCTTGTCGCAAGCGTAGCACGGCAATCTCTGGTGGCGCTCCCAGCCTCGCAGGCATCCCGATGGTGCCGATGCCGCGCGTCACGTAAATGGATGACTTTCCGGAGCGGTAATGGCCGTAAACGTACGGCGTGTAGAAGCGTGCCATGTTGATCTCATGGTGCAAAATCTCGACATTGACCTGTCCGCCGTGAGTATGGCCGGCGAGAGTGAGATCCCATCCCTGCTTTGCTGCGACCGGAAACACATCGGGATTGTGCGACAGCAGAATGTTCAACGTATCAGGAGCGATCAGGTGCTCGGCGCCTCGCAAATAATGCGGCTGCGCGCTCATCTTTTGGTAGTCGACGCCCGCGATATTCATCGACGCATTGCCGAAGCGGAGCTGCCGGGCCTGGCTGCGCAGAAACGGAATGCCCAGTCGCGCACCTTCCGCCGTGGTGTAGTCCTCGGTTCCGGCGTAGACCTCGTGATTTCCCAGGCAGCCGATAATCCCGGCGTCCGAACGCAGGCGGGAGATTTGATGCAGGCAGGCATCGAGAGGGTCGCCGCGCATCGAGATCAGGTCACCGGTAACGAAGACGAGGTGGCCGCGCAATTCGTTGGCGGCGTCCACAACTCGTGCGAACTCCGTCTCGCTCAGGTACGGGCTCAGATGAATGTCACTAAGCTGGACCAACCGCAAACCGTCCAGGTCGGGATGCAAGCCCGGAATGGAGATATCCATTTCGCGGACACGAAATGCCGTGCGTTCTACGAATACGCCGAACCCCAGTACCGCGCCCGGGATGGCGGAGGCCAGCATACCTGCGGTACGGAGCACCGCCCGGCGCGTGGAATCCACCTCCGGTTCGCCTTGGTGGCCCCGGCGGTGCAAAGCGCGCCACGCCAGCCAGATAGGAGTGGACAGCAGCGCCCAGAACAGACTGACGCCCCGCATCACACCAAAAAACGACGGGCTGAACCTCAAATGGCTGGCGTTAGGCAGGTTCAGCATTAGGCCAGCCACTATCGCTGCCGCGAGAAGCATCACCAGAATCCTTATAAAACCGGCCACGCGACCCTTCAAATACTGCCTTATCTTACAGTTAGTCAGAATGGCAAGTCGCCATTGCACGAAACTCAGTGCAAGCACCACCACAGTCTCCACCGTCATTCCGGTATAGAACCCCATAAGCGCTCCCTTTATTCTAATCGGCCACTCGGGTCGTTTCAGGGCAAAATGTTCTAGAAATGACCCAAAATGGCCAGAGCGGCGATGGCTGCCGTTTCCGACCGGAGGACTTGCCGGCTGATCGACACCGGTTTCCAGCCGGCGCGAGCAGCCAGGTCGCGCTCGCGATCGGTCCAGCCGCCTTCCGGGCCGGTGAGGATGGCGATGGCGCCGCCAGGCGTCGGAGCTGCGGGCAAGAAGCGAAGCAGCGGATCGGCGCCCGGTTTCTCGTCGAGAAAAAAGCGGGTCGCGGTTGAGTCAGAAATGGCCGCATCGAAGGTTATGGGCGCCGCGATTTCCGGGATGCGAAGTCGCCGTGACTGCTGGCTGCTCTCCCGCGCGATCTTTTTCCAGCGATCCACACGTTTGACTGCGGCCCGTGCCAAGCCTTCTTCGGTGCGATCGGCGTCTACCGGAACAATGCTGGCAACTCCCAGCTCGGTAGCCTTTTCCACCAGCCATTCAAAGCGATCGAACTTGATGAGCGCCGCGAAAATGGTGATTTCAGGTGACGGCGTCTCGGGTGGGAGCGGTTCGACGACGCGGAACGTGACGCGCTGAGCGCCTACTTCCGAGATCTCGGCGAGGAATGCGCGCTGGTTATCCGACAGCTCGTACTGTTGGCCCACTTCTGCGCGCAGCACGCGGGCCAAGTGCCGGGCGTCATCGCCGGTGAGCTCTGCGCGATCGCCATGAATCCGGTCTACGAAAAATCGGCGGCGGGCCAAAAAACATGGTATGGCGCGAATGCACACGAATCAACGCGAATCGGATGGCATACTAGAGACTCTATGATTGCCGTGCTGCGGGGCTTGTTGGTGGAGAAAGGTCCGAATCACGCAATTGTAGACGCAGGTGGCGTCGGGTACGAACTGCACATTCCCATCACGACCTACACGCAACTTCCCGACGCGGGCCGCGAAGTCCGGCTGCGAGTTTACACGCACGTCCGCGAGGACACGCTGGCCCTCTACGGGTTTCTTTCGCAGGACGAGAAAAATCTGTTCGAAAAATTGATCGGTGTGAGCGGTATCGGCCCGTCGCTGGCCATCAAGATCCTTTCCGGATTAGCGGCGGTGGATCTCATAACGGCCATTCGGAAAGGCGAGCTGGAAAGGCTGGTGCGTATTCCCGGCGTGGGCAAAAAAACCGCCGAGCGGATGGTGCTGGAGCTGCGCGACAAGCTGCCGGCCCCCGCCGGCGAGACTATGGAGCCGCCCACACGATCGCTGAGCGAAGTCGAGCAGGACGTGCTCTCCGCGCTGTTGAACCTGGGCTGCGCGCGGACCGCGGCGGAACAAGCCGTTCGTAAGGCCAAGTCGAGCGGCGCGGCAGCGGAATTCGAGCCGCTGTTCCGGCGCGCACTGGAGTTGGTGAGATGACCGTTAACAACCTGTAGTGCATGGCGTGCCGTGTCCCGAAGATTCGGCGCCTCGGCGGAGTGTAGAATTGAGTCAAATGCTAACCCGGCTGTACATCGATAATTTTCGGTGTTTCGTCAACTTCGAGCACAAGCCTGCGAAAAGGCAACTGATTCTCGGCGCGAACGGATCGGGTAAGTCGTCCTTCCTGGACGCTCTGCTACTGCTTCGCCAGTTTGTCACGAAGGGCGACATATACGACCAATACATCTTGAGTCGGCGAACACGGTGGTTGAATCAACCGAACCTAACCTGGGAACTGGAAGCGGTGCTGGATGGAGGCCGATATGTCTATCGTTTACTGATTGAACCGTGGGGAGAGCCAACTCAATCGCGACCGCGTGTTGCAGCCGAGACACTGCACTTAGACGGAAAGCCCATTTTCGAATTCCTCTCTGGTGAGGTACGTCTTTATGATGGCCGATTTGAACTTAAGAACACCTATGAGTTCGAGCCCCGTCAATCCGCTCTATCGACGATCGTCCCGAGCTTGGACAACCAGAAAGTGAACCGCTTCCAGCAATGGATTGCCCGCTTGTATTGCTTCCGGATTAATCCTTTTGGAATGGGGTCTCGAGCTGACGGTGAGAACCTCTATCCGAACGTCGACCTCTCCAACGCCGCCGCGTGGTACCGACATCTGGTCCAAGCTGATCCTGAACAGAATGCTGCCCTGCTCAATAGCTTAAGAGAGTCTTTTGACGGTTTTAGCTTCCTTCGGCTCGAACCCGTCGGGGAAAACGTCCGTCTGCTAGCCGCTGAGTTCACGAAGGGTGGAGGAAAGACCGGCCCGCCGGTCTACTTCGGCGAGCTGTCCGACGGCCAACGGTGCATCATTTGCCTGCACATGATTCTGCATTTTGTTCTGGCCAAGGGATGCACCGTCGTCATCGATGAGCCGGACAACTTCGTATCGTTGCGCGAGATCCAGCCCTGGTTGACGGCAGTTGCCGACACCGTCGAGGACGGCCAGGGACAAATTCTTCTTATCTCTCACCATCCGGAGGCCATTAATCAGTGGGCACCAAGTAATGGTGTGCAGTTCGTTCGAGAAGATGCGGGACCTGTCCGGGTCCAGGAGTTTCGTGGGGATCCCGACGCTTGTGTATCACCCTCGGAGCTCATAGCTCGCGGCTGGGAGCGTGAGTAGAGCATCGCTGGTCGTAGTTCTCGCGGAGGACGAGCGGCATCAACGGCTGGTCCGCCGATATCTGTACAAACTCCAATATCAGTCCCATGATATTCGCTTTGTAGATCTGCCAAACGGCTGAGGGTGTGGGGCACAATGGGTGCTTCAGCGATACGTGGCGGAAGTCAAGAAATACCGTAGCAGAGCTGCGTGTGCGAAAACCGCTCTCATGGTCGCAATTGATGCCGATACAGGCCATGTGGCCGAACGTGACCGTGAACTCAGGCGAGCTTTTGAGAAAGAAGGATTAGCCCCTCGTAAACCCGACGAGGCCGTCGTTCACTTGATCCCGAAACGGAACGTCGAGACCTGGATCCTATGCCTCAGCGGTGCGCAAGTGGACGAGATCACAGATTACAAGCAAAGGCGGGATATCGATGCACTAATCCCGACCGCGGCCGTCACTTTCTTCGAATGGAGTCGTATTAATGCTGTCCAACCTGCCCATTGCGTTCCGTCCTTAGCGGCGGCCATCCCGGAGGTGAGGCGACTCGAATAGCCATCTAGCCCACGCGCCTACGTCTCCCAAACCACCGATCGCGGGTTGAACTCGCGCCAGTTGACCGAAGCGGGCCGCGTCCAGGACGGGTCGGCGGCGTATTTCCGCATGTAGTATTCGGCGCTAATGAGCGCCTTCTCCTTGGCGGCGCCAAGATCATACTCACTGGGTGGCATGATGGCCTTAAAGGAGCTGCGCCGGTCGAACAGATGCATAGTCCATAGACCGTCCGTGCTTCGCTGGATCTCGATGGTGAGCGGTTCGACATCTGCCAGGCAGGTGTAGCCGGGAGGCTGCATGCGAGGAGTGTAGCGCGGCCAGGACCGTCGATTCCACCTGCGGTAAGCTGAGAGCACGCATGCCCGATAGCCGGATTGTTTCCGCGGCTCCTCTCGCGGAGGAAGCGCAATTCGAGGCGGGGCTGCGCCCGCGGCGGCTGGAAGATTTTACCGGGCAGAATAAGCTCAAAGAAAATCTGGCTATCGCCATCGCAGCGGCGCGAAAGCGGGGCGAGGCTCTGGATCATGTGCTCCTTTACGGCCCGCCTGGATTGGGCAAGACCACTCTAGCGGCCATCATCGCCGAAGAAATGGAAGTGGAATTCCAGCAGACCTCGGGTCCCATCCTGCAGAAGAAACTGGACCTCACCGGAATCCTGACCAACATCCGGGCAAAGCAGGTTTTCTTCATCGACGAGATCCATCGCCTGTTGCCGGATGTCGAAGAGATTCTCTACGCGGCGATCGAAGATTTTCGCGTGGACATTTTGATTGGCGCGGGGCCTGGAGCGCGCACACATTCGATGTCCATCCCCAGGTTTACGGCAATTGGCGCGACAACGCGGCAGGGATTGGTTAGCGGGCCTCTTCGCGGACGCTTCGGCCTGGTGTTGCGGCTCAATCACTACGATGTAGCCGAGCTGAAGCAGATCGTGAAACGCTCGGCGCGGCTGCTAAATGTCCGGATCGACGAGGAGGGCGCCGAGGAAATCTCGCGCCGCAGCCGCGGCACGCCGCGCATCGCCAACCGCCTGCTCCGGCGCGTGCGCGATTACGCGGAAGTGCGCGCCGACGGGTACGTGACTCGCCTGGTGGCCGAGACGGCGCTGGATCTGCTGGAAGTGGACCGCTTCGGCCTGGATGAGATTGACCAGAAGATCATGATGACGGTGCTGAAGAAATATGCGGGCGGACCTGTAGGCGTGAACACCATCGGGGCATCTATCGGCGAGGAGGCCGACACCATCGAAGAGGTCTACGAGCCTTACTTGATCCAGCTCGGGTTCCTGCACCGCACGCCGCGTGGCCGCATGGCCACCGATAGCGCATTCGATTATTTCAAAGTGCCGCGGCGTCTGCGGACGGGCGAGCAGACGGCGTTGTTCTAGGTGTTAGGTGCCAGGTGTTAGGTGTTAGGGAAAACCGTTTATCTCGGACTCGGGTCGAATGTCGGTGAGCGAGAGGAGATGCTGCAAGCGGCGATTGACCGGCTGCAATCGCGCGAGCTGCGAATCTTGCGCGTATCGTCAGTTTATGAAACTGAGCCGCAGGGGCGGCGCAATCAGCGCTGGTTTCTGAACCTGGTGGTGGAGGCAGAGACGGATCTGTTTCCGCGGCAACTGCTGGGAAGGATTGCCAAGATCGAGCAGCAACTCGGGCGCAGGCGCATGCTGGCCAGCGGGCCGCGGACCATCGACATCGATATCCTCTTTTACGGCAATTTTGTTGTGAAGACGCCGGAGTTGAAGATCCCGCATCCGCGTTTCGCCGAGCGGCGCTTCGTGCTGGCTCCCATGGTGGAGTTGGCTCCCAATCTGCGCGACCCGGTATCGCGGCGGACGATGCGTGAGCTACTGGCGGCAACAGCGGGCCAGGCGGTGCGAAAGGTGAGGAGCCCGAGTCAATTGTAAGGAAGGTAGGGCGGGCGCCCTCGCCCGCTGCCGACGCCCTCGTCGGCATTGAGGCGGGTCCAGGGGGACCCGCGCGGCTCAGGGGAGCCGCCCCACCGTTTGCTAGCGCTATAGGTGCTTGGACAACTTACGTTCGATGACATCGAGCTTGGAGGCTTTGGGCGGGTGTTTTTCGGCCCATTTGATGGCGCGGCTGAGTTTATCGGCCGCGGGCGGGCGATGAAGCCAGAGTTCGTTTTCCGGAATGGCATTGCCAGAACGAGTGGATTTGATGTTAACCGACATTTGGCCGCCTTCCATCCGCATGATCGCACGATTGCAGCGACGAGGCGCACCGTCCCCGGAGCTCACGACGTTATGATTTCCACGGATTAGGAAATTTCATGGTCCGCCACGCTGTGGCATATCTTATTCCCGCCTGCTTGGTTGCCGGTCTGCTCTTCTCTGGCGAAGACCCGTTCGCCGGCCAGAGAGAACGAATGGTGCGCGAACAGATCGAAGGCAGGGGCATTCGCAACGCGGATGTTCTTCGCGTGATGCGCTCCACGCCCCGGCATCTATTCGTGCCGGAGAACGTGCGGGAATACGCGTATTCCGACAGGCCGCTGCCCATCGGGCTCGGTCAAACTATTTCACAGCCTTATATTGTCGCCTTGATGACCGAACTCCTGGCGGCTGGAAAAACCGATCGCGTTTTGGAAATCGGCACTGGCTCCGGTTATCAGGCGGCAATATTGGCGGGCACCGCGAAGCATGTCTACACCATCGAGATCGTTCCCGAACTGGCAAAGTCCTCGCGGGAGCGCTTGGCCACGATGGGTGCGAAGAACGTAACGGTCCGGCTTGGCGATGGGTATAAGGGCTGGCCGGACGAAGCGCCATTTGACCGGATCATTCTCACCGCCGCTCCCGCCGAAGTTCCGCTAGCGCTGATCGAGCAGTTCACCCGCGGCGGCCGGCTTGTCGCGCCCGTCGGTGACAGCCCGGCAACACAGGAACTGGTGGTGTTGGAAAAGACCAGCGGCGGTGAGATCCGCCGCCGGACAGTGGCGCCGATGATGTTTGTGCCCATGGTTTTTGGCAAAGAGTCGTCCAAATGACATTTTCGCGCGGCCTCCGGATGCTATAATTTCTTACATTGATCCGAGAGGGTAATCCATGAAGTTCTTTCTCGATACTGCAAATCTCGATGAGCTCAAGAAGGGCGCCGCCTGGGGCATCATCGACGGAGTCACCACCAATCCAACACTGATCGCCAAAGAAGGCCGGCCCATTGCCGAACAGGTACGCATGATTTGCGACATCGTCGATGGTGATATCAGCGCCGAAGTGGTGTCGACGGAAACCAAAGACATGCTTCGCGAGGGCCGCGAGCTTTCAAAAATCCACAAGAATATCGTGGTGAAGTGCCCGCTAACGCGCGACGGCATCCGCGCCACAAAGGCGCTCAGCGGCGAAGGCATCCGCGTCAACGTAACGCTGTGCTTTTCCGCAGGCCAGGCGCTGCTGGCGGCTAAGGCCGGCGCGTACATCATCAGCCCGTTCGTGGGACGGTTGGACGATATCGGCTGGACGGGCATGGAGCTGATTCGCAGCATCACCACGATCTACAAGAATTACGGATTCAGGACGCAGGTGCTGGCAGCTTCGCTGCGATCGCCCACGCACGTGATTGATGCCGCCATTGCGGGCTCGCACATCGGCACCATGCCGTTCAAAGTCCTCGACATGTTGTTCAATCACCCGCTAACCGATAAAGGTCTCGAGCAGTTCCTGAAGGATTACAACAAAGTTTTCCAAGAGACACCCGTCGCCGGTTAGGCGCCTCCTGAACTATGGGGCAGGCGGTGGCGGCTTTTGTATCGTCCGGTGGGACGATGCTGGCGGTGGTGAGTGGCGTGACCACTGCGGCTCTGGGCGCCTGGGGTGTGCGCAAATATCTAAAGAGCCGGCCGACCGAGGCTGAGCTCGAGCGGCGCCGCCGGGGCGAGCTATACGCTCGCGGCAAAATGGGAGATGGCAACCTGCTCGAGTACCGCGAACACGTAGTCTTTTACAACTATGATATCGGCGGCGTAGAATACACGGCTTGCCAGGACCTTTCCGATCTTCAGTCGCAGCTCCCGTCCGACTGCTGGAGCGCCATTGGCCCGGCGTCCATCAAGTATGATCCGCGCAATCCTGCCAATTCCATCGTGCTGTGTGAAGAGTGGAGCGGCTTACGCACGGCGCATCGGGTAGAATAAACATTCCACCAGGAGACACACAAATGAATAATAAGAAGTTCGTCAAAGCCGCGTTCGCGCTCGCCATCGCCCTGGGGTTATTCGGCTCTGGAGTTCTGACGGGGAAGAACACCTTCCACCAGCCTAGCTCGATCATCCACGTGGTGACGGTGCAATGGACGCCGGAATCCACTCCGGAACAGCAACAGGCGGCGCTCGACGGATTGAAAACCATGGCCGCCGAAATTCCCGGTATCAAGAACATTTGGGTCAAGTCCATACGGGTGCAGCCGCGGGATTACAACGCCGCTTTCGCCATCGAGTTTGAGAGCAAGGAAGCAGCCGAGGCCTATGCCAAGCATCCGGCGCACGACGCATGGATGAAGATTTACGAGCCGATCCACAAAGAGAGCCGTTCGCAGCAGATCACAAACTAATCCGCTTCCTTTGGTCGCGGCTCGGTAAGTGCAGGTAGGCACTCGAGCGGGTTCATATTTTTTAAGCAGCCCGAATCTGTCTGCACTCTCTCCGCTGTTATCATAGAAATATCCCTATGATTGACGGCAGCATTCGCGAAGGCCTTACTTTCGACGACATCCTGCTCGAACCGGCGCGCAGCGAGGTCGTTCCCGCGGAAGTCGATACCAAGACGCAGTTGACGCGTACCATCGGGCTGAACATTCCGATCGTGAGCTCTGCCATGGATACGGTCACCGAATCGCACCTGGCCATTGCGCTTGCGCAGCAGGGCGGCATCGGCATCATGCACCGCAATATGTCCATCGAGCGGCAGGCCGAAGAGGTGGATCGCGTCAAACGCAGTGAAAGCGGCATGATCGTTGATCCCATCACCATCTCCCCGGAGAAAAAGATATCGGATGCTCTGGAGATGATGAAGCGTTACCGCATTTCGGGAATTCCGGTGACCAAAGGCGGCCGCCTGGTGGGAATTCTCACCAATCGCGATCTGCGTTTCGAATCGCGCTCGGATCTGCCGATTTCCGAAGTGATGACCAAGGACAATCTCATCACTGTGCCGGTGGGCACGACGCTTGAAGAGGCCGAGCGCATATTGCACCGCCATCGCGTGGAGAAGCTCCTGGTGGTGGATGAAAATTTTACGCTCAAGGGCCTCATCACCGTCAAGGATATTCAGAAGAAACTGAAATATCCGCTGGCGGCCAAGGATTCGCAGGGCCGGCTGCGCGTAGGCGCGGCGATTGGCGCAACTGCGGATTACCTGGAGCGCGCCCAGGAGCTGGTAGAGAAAAAAGTGGATGTGCTGGTGATCGACACCGCGCACGGCCACACAGCGCGCGTGATGCAGGCCGTGCGGGCCGTAAAAAAGCATCTACCCGATGTGCAGTTGATTACCGGCAACGTGGCGACGCACGAGGGGGCTTGCGAACTGATTTCTCTGGGCGTGGACGGCATCAAAGTGGGGATCGGGCCGGGCTCCATCTGCACCACGCGGGTAGTCAGCGGTGCGGGCGTCCCGCAGATCACGGCCATCGCGGAGTGCGCCAAGGCCACGCGGGGCGCCGGTGTTCCACTGATCGCCGACGGCGGCATCAAATACTCGGGCGACATTACCAAAGCCATCGCGGCCGGCGCGGATTGCGTCATGATCGGCGGCTTGTTTGCCGGTACCGACGAGAGTCCCGGCGAGGTAATCCTGTACCAAGGCCGCACTTTCAAGACCTACCGCGGCATGGGCTCGCTGGGCGCAATGTCACAAGGTCATGCCAACCGCTATGAGCAGGACCCCAACGCCAAGCTGGTGCCGGAAGGCATCGAGGGCCGCGTCGCGTCGAAAGGTCCGCTGGGCGAGCTGGTCTTCCAACTGGTGGGCGGATTGAAGTCGGGCATGGGTTATTGCGGCTGCCGCGATATTCCCGAGCTTCAGGAAAAAGCACGGTTTCTGCGTATCTCCCCGGCCGGCTTGCGTGAAAGCCACGTGCACGACGTCATCATCACCAAAGAAGCGCCGAACTACCGGCTGGAGTGAGAGAAGCAGAAGTCAGAAGTCAGGAGACAGATGTTTCTTCTGACTCCTGACTTCTGACTCCTTCTTCCCATGTTCCGTAAAGTCCTCATTGCCAACCGCGGCGAAATTGCGGTGCGCATCATCCGTACGCTGCGCGAGATGGGCATTCGTGCGGTGGCGGTGTACTCTGATGCCGACCGCGCGTCGCTCCACGTGCGCATGGCGGATGAGGCCGCCCACGTCGGCGCTTCGCCTTCCGCGGAGAGCTACCTGCGAAGCGACCGCATTATCGAAGCGGCGCGCGCGCACGGCGCCGAAGCGATCCATCCCGGTTACGGATTCCTCAGCGAGAACGCCGAATTCGCGGCTGCATGCGAAGCGGCCGGCATCGTGTTCATCGGGCCCTCGGCGGATGCCATTCGCAAGATGGGTTTGAAAACCCCGGCGCGTGAGTTGGCCATAGCGGCAGGCGTGCCGGTGGTGCCGGGAATGCAGCACGGTGCGCGCGACCCCGAAGAGGCGCGCACGTTCGCGCGAACCTGCTCGTATCCGGTGCTGCTCAAGGCGGTAGCAGGCGGCGGCGGAAAAGGGATGCGGCGGGTGGATCGCGATGAGGACCTCGCGGCGGCATTCCGTGACGCCTCGAGCGAAGCCGAACGCGCGTTTGGCAATCCGGACATCTATGTCGAGAAGCTGATCGACCGCCCGCGCCATATCGAGGTCCAGTTGATGGGCGACCGCCAGGGCCATATTATCCACCTTGGCGAACGCGAGTGCTCGTTGCAGCGCCGGCACCAGAAGATCATGGAAGAGTGCCCGTCGCCGCTGGTCGATACGCACCCGGAAATGCGGCGTGCCATGGGCGAAGCTGCCGTTCGCATCGCGCGGGCGGCAGGATATTACAATGCCGGCACCGTCGAATTTCTGGCGGACGCCGCCCGGAACTTCTATTTCCTCGAAATGAACACGCGTTTGCAGGTGGAGCATCCGGTTACCGAACTGGTTACCGGGCTCGATCTGGTGCGCCTGCAACTGGAAATTGCCGCGGGCGAGCCGCTGCGGTTGCGGCAGGAAGATATCGACTTGGCGCGGCGCAGCCATCGAGTGCCGCATCTACGCCGAGGACCCCGACAATCACTTCTTTCCGTCGCCGGGCGCGCATCCTGCAACTCGACCACCCGCTCGGGCCTGGCATTCGTTTGGATTCGGGCGTATACCCTGGATGGACGGTGCCCCTGGACTACGATCCATTGCTGGCCAAGCTCGCGGTTTGGGCGGGCTCGCGCGAACAGGCGGTGGCGCGGATGACCCGCGCGCTCGACGAGTACCACGTGGCCGGCATCAAAACGAATATCGGATTCTTCCGGCAATTGATGGAAGACGGTCCGTTCCAGCGAGCGGAGCTGCACACAGGACTGGCGGACGAATTCCTGGCGCGGCGTCCTGTGGCTGACAGAGATCCTGAATTGCAGGCGGTAGCCGCGCTGGTGGCCCATGCCTGCCTGCCTGGCCGTCAACAGAAGACGGGCCGGGAGTACTTCCTCGCATTGGCGTGCTGCGGGGCGCGACGATCTCTTGCAATGACCTTCGACGTAGAGATCGACGGCATCTCCACGCGCCTGGAAGTCGAGCGCGACGGAGAACACTGCCGCTTTCGCCTGGGTGAACAGGAGGAGCGCAGCGCGCAGCTTGCTGCCGTGGAACCGGGGGTGTATTCGGTGCTCCTGGATGGCCGCAGCTATGAGGCGCGCGCCGAGCCGGGCGAGGATTGCGCATGGATCACGATTCGCGGGCATCGGTTTCGCGTGGCCATCCGCGATCCACGCCGCTGGTCGCAAACGGGCGCCCGCGCGCCAGGCCAGGATCGGGAAAATGTCATCGCGTCCATGCCGGGCAAAGTCGTCCGCGTGCTGGTGACTTCTGGCGAGAGTGTCGCAGCCGGGCAAGGCATTCTGGTGGTGGAAGCCATGAAGATGCAGAACGAAATGAAGACACGGCGCGGGGGCACCGTGATTTCGGTTGCCGTGCGGGAAGGCGAGACGGTGGTGGCCGGCGCGATTCTGGCGACAATCGAGTAGGATAATGGGGTTCATGGCGGAAGAGGTTTGTCCCAATTGCGGCGGATCAGGCTGGAAGATCGTAGAGCGCGACGGCATTTCCGGTGCCCAACAATGCGAATGCGTCAAAGAGGGCCGATCGAAACGGTTGGAAGAAGCGGCCGGGATTCCGCAGCTTTACCGCAACGCGACGTTCGAAAACTTTCTGATTCCAAAGGATAATGACATCGCCGCCCGCGATCTGACCCCTCTCCGTCAAACGGTGCTGAATTATGCGCACGAGTTTCCGTTGGGCCAGAAGCCGGGCCTGCTACTGATCGGGGATCCTGGCACCGGGAAGACGCATCTGGCCGTGGCCGCGCTTCGGCGCATCATAGCCAAGGGTTTCCAAGGAGTCTTTTTTGACTATCAGAATCTCCTGGACCGGATTCGGGCCGGTTTCGATCCCACCTCCGGTTCGAGCGATCGCGAGGCCTACCGCGAAGCACTCGATGCCGAGGTGCTGATGCTGGATGATCTTGGGGCGCACCGCGTTTTGCCGTGGATTGAAGACGTGGTGACCTCCATCATCACCCAACGCTGCAATAATCGTAAGGCACTGATCGCTACTACCAACCTGCCGGATCCGGACGCCTCGGAACGGTTCAGTGGCAAAACGAAGGACGGCACCACTGATATTCGCCGCAAACTGGTGGAGCAGATTGGGGAGCGCGCCCGCTCGCGGCTATTCGAGATGTGCAGCGTCGTGCGCATGCCTTTCGTTCGCGATCATCGGCTGCCTAAGACAACCGCCCGGTGATGCGTCCCCTCGTTCTGCTCCTGCTGCTGGCAACCGCCGCGCCCGCGGCGGAGTTGCGCCCTCAACTGGTGCAAGCCGTCGAATTCCCTTATTACGCGTACCCGCCCCAGCTCTGGGAACGCGAACTGGTATGGCTGAAGAATTTGGGAATCGATACGGTGGCATTCTCGATCCCGTGGAACTGGCATCAAATGGACGGGGAGACCCTGGACTTAACAGGGCGCACCAGTCCGCGGCGTGATCTCATCGGTTTCATACGCCTGGTCAAACGCGCGGGGCTGCGCGCCTGGATCCGGCCCGCGCCGCCAGTCAAAGGATGGATCGATTCCGGGTATCCCAAGGGCATGGAATCGGACGCTCGCGCGCTGCGCAAATGGCTGTGGGATCTCGAGACGGCTCTCGATCCTTTTGTTATATCTCACGGCGGGCCCATCGCGTTTGTCGAGGGGCCGGGCGCCCTTTTCCCGGCTCCGCAGCCGCCCTCGCCGATCACCATCGTGTCGGAGAAGGATCCACACGCGCTCGCCCGGAGCCGTGAAGTCCTGGCCGCGGGGCATGGTTCGCTGGTTTGGGAAGATATCGAGGATCAGGTCCCGCCCGTGGGCTGGGAGACTCCCGGAGGCGCATTGATCCGCCCCGGCGCCATTTCGCTGGCTGGCGAAGAACGCATCCCGGTGATGCCATTGCGCCGCGATGCGCTGCTCTGGCGGTACTGGAGCGCGTCGCTGCCGGCGATGAAGCCGGCGCCACAAGTGCGGTTGCTGGCGGGAAAGCTGCCAGCCAGAGTCCAGGCTCAACAACTCTGGGCGAATCGGGGCGCATCGGCCGTGAGCGTAGTCAATAAAAGCCATGCCCCGTTTCAGGGCGCGTTGCGCGTATTTTATCCAGCGACGGAGAAGCGCATCGAATTGCCATCGATCTACCTGGCGCCGGACGAAGCGCTGTGCCTGCCGGTCCACATCCCGCTCGCGACCGAAGGGTTTTGTCAGGATTGTTCGGGTTTCGGGAATGGCGATCACATCGTGTATGCCACCGCGGAGCTGAACGATGTGGAGTATGAGAACGGGATCCTGGCTATGGAGTTTGCCGCGCCGCGCGCCGCCGAAGTGGTGCTTCAACTTTCGCAGGAGCCGAGCGGCCCGCTACTCGCCGCGGGCCATCCCACGAGCTTCGATTGGGACGAGCACACCATGCGCGCACGGCTACCTATACCGGCCGGCAGCGGCCCGGCTTACCGTGTGCGTATCGGGCTGGCCATTCAACCGCCGGACACTTCGGCATTTTTTGGCGATGCGAAACGGCTGGTCATCGGTCAGAAGAATCGCGTGGAGACGTCCTATTCGTCCGAGCAGGTGGCGCAGCGCTCTCGCCTGAAGATTCCCCCGAACCTTCGCGCCGTGAACAACGTGAAGTCGCCTACCGAAATCGATTACGAGATCGATGTAGCGCCGGATGCATTGCATGGCGAGTGGGCGCCGCTGTCCCTTGAAGCCGACGGCGTACTCATGAGCCGCGCGCGGCTGCAACTCCTGCGGCCCGTTTCAGTGCGAGTGCGCGAAGCCGTGAGCCTGCACTACGGAAGTGTAGCGGAATTGCCGGTGACGCCCACGCTGGTTCCAGTGGAGGCCAACTCCGGCCGCGAGATCAGCGTGGTGGTTCACAATAACGCCGCCGAAATCCGAAATTTTGTGGTGGCGGCCACGGGCGCGGGGCTGGAATTCTCGCCGCCGCGCACAGAGATCGCCATCGCCGGTGGAATGGAGCGAGATGTGCTTATCCGCGTATTTCCCGCCCAGAGTCAAAGGGGGATTGTGACGGGGCAATTGCATGTTTCGGGGGCGGCCGATTTCGACATGCCGGTGCGCTTTGCCGTCATTTCTCGCGGCGACACGCTCGGGTATTCGGCCGACTTAGATGGCGATGGCCAGCCCGAATGGATATTGGAAAATCAGCGGGCGCGTGCAATATTTTCCGCGCAGGACGGCGGGCGCTGGCTGGAGTTTGTCTGGAAAGATTCTGGGTTGGACGTGCTTCCGGAAATCGGTGCACTGGCGGGAACGGGCGCCGCGGACGTCCAAATGGGACCTGACGGATCGCTAGAATTCCGGGGCTCCGGCTGGCGCCGCACGGTGCGGCTGGCCGGAAACGGAGCCGTGTTAACGATCGAGCAAACCACGCCGCTGCCACCCGAAAAACTGCAAACCGGCAAGAAGAACGAGGTAATTTTTAACGTAACCCGGGAAACACCCCGCCGCGCTATTTATACCATCGAGCGGCCGGCAGAATGATTGCCCCGAGATAATTCAGGCTTCCCTGTCCGTTCCTGGGACAGGGACATTCCGCACCCGAACACCGCCGCGCCATCCGAAGCAGCGTTTCAGCTTATAATTCAATTAGATAACAACAGTAAATCAATTGGCACGGCGCGTGCCACCCAACAGGGGGAACCTCATGGACGTACCACGCAAAGATGCGGGAAAGAAACGGCTGATCCGCCGTATCACCTGGATCGCCATCCTAGTGATCACGGTGCCACTGATCACGTGGGCACTTTCGCGGCTGAAACCGGCGGCGCCTAGTGTCGAGATGGCAACCCTCTGGCCGGATTCCGTAAAACGCGGTCCAATGAAGCGGGAAGTACGCGGCCTGGGCACTCTAGTTCCCGAAGAGACGCTATTAGTTCCCGCCAATACGGATGGCCGCGTGGAGCGGCGGTTGGTGCTGCCCGGGCAAGATGCAACGGTAACGCCCGGCACCGTCCTGATGATTCTGACTAGCCCGGAACTTGAAAATTCTATGGTGGATGCAGAGTACCAGCTCAAGACTGCTGAAGCGATGTACGACGATTTGAGAGTGCAGCTCGTTAGCAAAGGTCTCGACCAGAAGGCCGCGGCTGCGACCGTTATGTCGGATTATAAACAGGCAAAACTGCAAGCGGACCGTGACAAAGAGCTAGCCAAAGAAGGACTGATTCCGGATCTTAACGAAAAACTTTCAACCGTAAAGGCCGAAGAGCTCTCCCAGCGGACGAAGCTCGAAGACCAGCGCCTGGCGATTGCGGACGAAGCCGTAAAGGCGCAGCTGGCTGCCCAGAGGGCCAAGATCGACCAGCTTCGCGCGCAGTTCGAGTTAAAGAAGAGCCAGGTGGAAGCGCTGAAGGTCAAAGCCGGAACCAACGGCATCATGACGGAGTTGCTGGTGCAAGTGGGCCAGCGCGTTACCGCCGGCACTCCGCTCGCCAAGATCACGCAGCCCTGGAAGTTGAAAGCGGAACTGAAGATCGCGGAGACGCAGGCTAAGGATATCGCTCTTGGGCAAGATGCGCAGGTCGACACGCGCAACGGCATTATCCCGGGAAAAGTAAGCCGCATCGACCCCTCGGTGATCAACGGGACCAGGACGGTTGATGTTCGGCTCATCGGACAATTGCCGCAGGGTGCAGTACCGGATTTGAGCGTGGACGGCACCATCGAGTTGGAGAACCTTCCCGACGTCGTCTACATGGGCCGGCCCGTCTTTGGCCAACCAAACAGCACCATTTCGATATTCAAGATTGACCCCGATGGCAAAGGCGCCTCGCGCGTTCCGGTAAAGCTGGGACGCAGTTCGGTGAACACTATCGAGATTGTCGACGGGCTCAAGGTGGGAGATCGGGTGATTTTGTCGGATATGTCGGCGCAGGACGGGCACGACCGCATCCGGCTGAACTAGGAATCGAGGAATAAATGTCGAACGGATCAGAAGCGCTGATTCACCTGGATGGAGTGACCAAGGTTTTCGTGACTGACGAAGTGGAAACCCATGCTCTGGCTGGGATTCACATGGACATCAAGAAGGGCGAATACGTTTCGATTTCCGGTCCTTCGGGCTGCGGGAAATCAACCCTTCTGGCCATACTTGGTCTGCTGGACACGCCCAGCGACGGGCAGTATACGCTGAACGGCAAAGCCGTGAGCGGCCTCAAAATGCAGGAGCGCGCGCGCATCCGCAATCGAGAAATTGGTTTCATCTTCCAGGCGTTCAACCTGATCGGCGATCTCACGGTGTACGAGAACGTGGAACTTCCGCTGACCTATCGCGGCACACCGTCCTCGGAGCGCAAGAAATTGGTGCATGAAGCCCTCGAGAAAGTGGGCATGTCGCACCGCGTGAAGCATTATCCTTCGCAACTGTCCGGCGGCCAGCAGCAGCGTGTGGCTGTCGCGCGCGCTTTAGTTGGTTCTCCCTCCGTGCTGCTCGCCGACGAGCCTACCGGAAACCTCGATTCAGCGAATGGCGAGGCAGTAATGGACCTGATGCGCGAACTCCACCGCAACGGCGCCACCATCTGCATGGTCACGCACGATCCCCGCTACGCGCGCTTCGCGGATCGCGGCATTCATCTGTTCGACGGCCGGGTGGTCGAAGAGAAGATCGAAGCAGTCTAATAAGGTTTGCATTTTCTACTCAATCGGTAGGCGTGCCGTGGGGGCCAAGGCGAGTCATGGCCGACATTCGTTATACCTTGCGCGTTCTGTGCAAGAGCCCTGGATCTGTATTCATTAAGGAGAGCAAATGCGCAACGTGTTGTTGATTCTGGCTGCGGCTGTTCTGGTAGCCGGCGCCCCACTCGTGGCCGCCGACGGTGAAGGCAATTTCGATCGGACTCTAAGCGTGACCGGCCCAGTTGACCTCGATGTTCAAACAGGTTCCGGCCACATCGAGGTGCATAGCGGTGGTTCGTCCGTAGTCGTGATTCACGCGACCATTCGCGCGCAGGACCGTTTCTTTGGCTCCGCAAACGCCCGCGAGCGCATCCACGCGATCGAAACGCATCCTCCCATCTTGCAGACTGGAAACTCGATCCGCATCGGCCATCTGGATGATCCGGAGCTACGGCGAGGCATATCCATCGAGTATGAGCTCACCGTGCCCGCCGAAACAAAGCTGCGCTCGCATACCGGTTCCGGCAGTGTGGTTGTGGATGGCATTCACGGACCCGTGAACGCCGAGACGGGCTCGGGCTCTGTCACGATTTCGAAAGTGGGCGATGAAGTTCGAGCACACACGGGTTCCGGACGCATGGAGCTGGAGTCCATTAACGGGAGTCTGGATGCTCACACGGGCAGCGGATCCATTCGCGCATCGGGAGTCGCCGGGAGGATCGTGGCGGATACGGGGTCAGGCGGCGTGCAGGTGGAGCAGACTGCTTCAGGCGATATTCGCGCCCACACCGGCTCGGGCGGCGTAACCGTTCACGCGCCCCAGACGGGTTTCGAGCTGCGCGCGCACACCGGTTCCGGCAGCATTACAGTGGACCGGCCCATGACCGTGCAGGGCACCATCGGCAAACACGACCTGATGGCTAAGGTGGGAGGCGGAGGTAGCGCCATCGTAGATGTGAGCACGGGATCGGGCAGCATCCGGATTCAGTAGGAACTCGCGTGGTACGAAATATTCGTTACGCGCTCCGGATGCTCGGAAAGAATCCGGGTTTTGCAACGGTTGCCGTGCTAACGCTGGCTTTGGGCATCGGTGCAAACACGGCGATTTTCAGCCTTGTCAACGCGCTGCTGCTTCGGCCCCTGCCATATAAGGACCCGGACCGCCTGGTAGCACTGGACCTGGTTAGCGGCACCGAGGTGTTTCCCTGGTCCTATCCGATGTTCGACGCGCTGCGGCGCGATCAACGAAGCTTCGAGGCTGTGGCGGGGTTCTTCGACTACGATGTAAATCTCACCGGTATAAATGTGCCGGAGCGCGTCCGCTGCGAACTGGTGTCCGCGGAGTATTTTCCACTGCTGGGCGTTGGCACAAAGCTCGGCCGCGCGTTTCGCCCCGAGGAGGATCGCGAAGCGGACGCTCATCCGGTCGCGCTCATCGCATACAACTTCTGGCGGCGGAAATTCGGCAGCGACCCATCAATCATCGGCCGCACCGTTCACTTGAACCAGTTCCCCTATGCTGTAGTGGGCGTGATGCCGCCGGGCTTCCAAGGACAATCGGGCGACATCGATGTTTGGGTGCCCATCACCATGTCGCCCTCGCTTTTCCATATACCAGGCCGCCTGGTGAATTCCCACAATTTCTTGATAAGGTCCATTGCCCGCCTGCCTTCCGGTGTGCCGTTGGCGCAGGCTCGCGCCCAGATGCCGGCGCTAGCGCGCGAAATCGAGAGCGCCTATCCGCGCCCGCGCCTGATGACCGAGTGGAGCGTGCAGCCGGCGCTGCTGGCTGAAGCCAAGACCGATCCGGCGATTCGCAAGTCATTGCTCATCATGTTCGCGGCTGTGGGATTTGTCCTGCTCATTGCCTGCGTGAACGTGGCGAATCTGCTGCTGGGCCGCGCCATATCGCGCCAGAAAGAAGTGGCGGTGCGGCTGGCTCTGGGCGCAAGCCGGCAGGCGCTCATTGGTCAATTCCTGACCGAGAGTGTAATTCTGGGCCTGGCAGGCGGGCTGGCCGGGTTTTTCGTGGCAGTCGATGCGATCGATTTTGCGGCCGCTTTGCGTCCGGAAGCCTCCGACGCCTTTTGGGCCCATTATGCGCGCGCCATGAGCACAGAATCGATCCGCATCGACGCCTGGGTGGTCGGATTCAATGTAGCCATTGCTATCGTGGCGGGTCTGTTGTTCGGGCTACTTCCCGCGCTCCAGGCATCGAAGCTGGACTTGAATCAGGCCTTGAAGAATGTAACCGGCGGCTGGTCCCGGGGATTCCGGGGCTTGCGCGGTTTGAATTCACGGAGCGTGCTGATTGTCGCCGAGATGGCTCTGGCCATGGTGTTGCTCGCGGGCGCCGGATTGATGATCGAAAGCTTCACACGGCTGCTGACCGCGCGCCTGGGCGCCGCAACCGACCACATCCTCACGGCTGAGATTGAACTGCCCAGAGCGCAATATCCCGAGACGGCTCAAGTCCGGTTCGACGAGCAGCTTCTTGATCGAATATCGGCCGTTCCTGGAGTACAGGCCGCGGCCATCTACAATGCGCTTCCTGCGCGCGGGCAGTTCGACATAACCGGTTTGAACTTGAGAGCCGAGAACTCGCCAGAGGCCTTTGTTGGCGTGCATAGCGTGAGCGCGGACTATTTCCGCGTTTTCCGCATCCCGTTCCTCAGGGGACGAAATCTTTCGGACCATGATCGCGCCGGAGCGCAGAAAGTGTTGCTGGTGAATGAGACTGCGGCGCGCCGGTTATGGCCTGGCCAGAATCCGATCGGCAAGCACGTCTGGCTGAAGGTTTGGGAGACGGGCCAGCAGGAGGCGGAGATAATCGGTGTGGTTGGCGACGTGCGTTACGAGAGCCTCGAGAAACCAGCGGACAACGATGTTTACGTGAGCTTCCGGCAATACCCGGAAACGGCAAACGTGGCCGTGCGCACGGCGGGCGATCCACTGACCATGGCGCCGGTTTTGACTGGCGCCGTTCATGCGCTCGACAAAGACCTGCCAGTTTATGGCATCAAGACCATGGAGCAACAAGTGGCTGCTGCGACGTCGCGGACTCGATTCAGTACGGTGTTGCTCGCCACGTTTGCCGCGGTGGCGCTCCTGTTAGCTGGAATTGGTCTCTACGGTGTGGTGGCATTCTCGGTGGCAGCGCGAACACGGGAGATCGGAATTCGTATGGCGCTGGGCGCCAGACGAGAAGAGGTGATGAGGCTGGTTGTGGGCGATGGGCTGATTCTGTGTGGCGTGGGAGTAGCGCTTGGACATCCGCTGGCATTGGCCGCGACTCGCGTGCTCACCACCTTCCTTTATGGAACGAGGCCAGGCGATCCCATCGCGTTTGCCGGCATTTCCATCCTGCTGGCCGCTGTGGCGGCGCTTGCCAGTTACATACCAGGACGGCGTGCGACGAAAGTGGATCCGTTGGTGGCACTGAGGTACGAATAACCGGCGTTGGCGCACCGGGCGATGCGCTGCATCGCGGACGCGGCGACGCGGCGACTTTGGGGACACGGAGAAATATGTTGAACGATCTTCGCTACGCGATTCGCACTCTTCGCAAGAATTTCGGCTTCACCGTCGTGGCGGTGCTAACACTGGCCCTGGGCATCGGCGTGAACACGGCGCTGTTCAGCGTGGTTAACGCCGTGCTGCTGCGGCCGCTGCCGTATCGCGATCCCGCTCGCCTGGTGCGGTTGTTTGAATCGAACAAATACAGCCGTGAAGTACGTGTTTCCCGTCTCAATTTCCTCGACTGGCGGGCACAAAGCCGCAGCTTCGAGCACATGGCGCTCTACGAGGAGTTCGGATACGTGACGGCAACGGGAGGCTCGATACCGCAGCGTATCTTCGCGACCGAAGTCTCGCGCGATTTCTTCGCGCTGTTCGGGCCAAGCGCGGTGTTGGGCCGGACCTTTCTGCCTGAAGAACATCAGCCCGGCGATGCCGCGGTGGTAATGGGTTACGGCCTTTGGCGGGGTGCCTTCGGCTCGGATCCAAACGTGATCGGCAAGATTATCCGGATCAGCGGCATCCCTTGCCACATCGTGGGAATCGCCCCGCCCGGTTTCGCGTATCCGCACGACACAGAGATTTGGGTACCGCTTGAGGTATTCCCGGATGACAGCACCCGATCGGCGCACAACTTCTTCGTCATCAGCCGGTTGAAATCCGGCGTTTCGGTTCCAACCGCCCAAGCCGAGATGGATACGATCGCGCGGCAACTCGAGCAGCAGTATCCGGAATCGAACCGCGGGATGGGAGCCAGCGTCATCCCGCTCCACGAACAGATGGTTGGAAACGTGAAGCCGGCGCTTCTGGTTCTGCTGGGTGCAGTCGGCTTCGTGCTGCTGATTGCTTGCGCCAACGTAGCGAACCTGTTGCTCGCCCGGTCGGCTGCGCGCTCCCAGGAAATGGCCGTTCGAGCCGCGCTCGGAGCCGGCAGGGCGCGCCTCATCCGTCAGGTACTGAGCGAGAGCCTGGTACTCTCCGCTTTGGGCGGCGCGGCGGGGCTGCTCCTCGCCGTTTGGGTCACCTCACTGCTGACCACGCTCATTCCCGCCAACGTGCCGCGCGGGAATGAGATCAGCGTGGATGGTTCCGTACTTTGGTTCACGCTGAGCGTTTCCATTTTCACCGGCCTGCTGTTTGGTCTCGGGCCCGCCATCGGAATGTCGCGCACCGATCTCAACGAATCGTTGAAGCGAGCCGCGGGGCGCTCGTCGACCGGACATACGCGGCGGGCGGGCAGCCTTCTGGTGGTTTCCGAACTGGCGCTTTCTCTGGTGCTCCTGATCGCCGCCGGTCTGCTGGTCCGGAGCTTCTTCCGGATCTTGCAAGTTGATCCCGGATTTCGGGCGGAGCACGTCATGAGAGCCGAACTCTCGTTATCGATCTTCTCGCTCAACGAACCGTTCCAACCGGCTCCAGTGGCCAACTTTTATCAGCAGATGCTGGAAAGGACGCGATCCATACCGGGCGTCGTGGCGGCCGGCACAACCACGCTGCTGCCCCTCGGGGCCGATCAGAACACCAACGGCGTGTTTGATATTGAAGGACGTCCGCCGGCGGGCGTTGATTCTTCGCAGGATGCCGGTTATCGCGTCATCAGCCCGGATTACTTTCGTGCCATGGGCATCCCGATGATCCGGGGGCGCGATGTAACGACACAAGATTCCGAACAGAAGCCGCAGGTGGCGGTAGTGAACCAAACCATGGCGCGCGCGTTCTGGCCCGGTGAGGACGCCGTCGGAAAACGAATCAAGTTCCTGGGCATGGAAGAAAAGCCGCAATGGATGACCATTGTGGGCGTGGCGGGAGATGTGCGGCAGTCAGCCCTGACGGCTAAGCCTGAATCCGAGGTGTTCGTGCCGTTCACGCAGCATGTGAATGGCCGGCTGTCCGACCCCAATCTGATGGTGCGCGCTGCGGGCGACCCTGGCGCGTTCGCCTCGGCAATTCGCGAGATGGTTCGCAGTCTGGATAAAGATGTTCCGGTGAAGCTCACCACGATGGACGCGCTGGTGGCCGATTCGGTGTCGCAGCGGCGCTTTCAGATGCGACTGCTGGCGTTGTTCGCCGGCCTGGCAGCGATGCTTGCGGCGGTGGGTATCTACGGCGTGATCGCGTACTCCGTAAGTCAACGTACACACGAGATCGGCATCCGGATGGCGCTAGGGGCCGAACGGGCTGACGTCGTGAGAATGGTGATCCGCCAGGGAATGGAAATGGCCGGGGTAGGGATCGCCATGGGCATGGCGGGCGCCGTGGCCCTGAGCCGCATTCTCGGCGCGCAGCTGTATGAGGTAAGCGCGACGGACGCCGGCACGTACATGACGGTGTCGCTGCTGCTAATGGCCGTAGCGCTCGCCGCAACATACATCCCGGCGCGCCGGGCAACGGCGGTAGATCCGCTGATCGCATTGCGTTACGAATAGCCGGCGCTACGCGCCGGGCGATGCTCTGCATCGCGGACGCGGGGAGGCCGGCTATGCTGCCATATTTATGATTTGGCCGCGAATGGACGCGAATTCACCCAATGAAGCATTTGTCTTATTTGTGTGAATTCGCGTTCATTCGCGGCCCAAGTTATTTACGTCAGATGTTTGATCAGCAGAGCTTCGTTGCCGGCTTCGTTGTAGATCAGCTCATCCACTAACTGGCGCGTGAGGAGGATGCCAAAACCACCGGGCCTCAGGCCCAGGCGGTCGCGGACTTCGGCGTGCTCGGTTGGGGAATTATCGGGATTCGAAATGGCGGCGTGCGGCAGGTCGTTCATCGAAAACCCCTTTCCGGGGTCGCGTACGTAGTACAGGATCTCCCGAGCGGTTCGCACATAGGTAATGTAGACAAATTTCTTGGGATCGGAGCCGCCTCCGTGTTCGATGGCGTTGACCAGAATTTCCCGGAAAGCCGAGGCAATATTTTCCCGATCGGTCTGAGCCAGGTCGGCCGGCAGTTCCCGCAGGAACTGGACGATGCGGTCAGCGGTTTCAATTTTGCAGCGCATGCGCACTCCCAGCCAATTGGGGCGGCCTGATAGCAACTGGATATCATCCTGCCGCGACGAGCCGTGCAGTGCACTGTTCGCAATATCCACGACCGCGGCCATCGGCAGCGGCTTGCTGAAATAGGCGAAAGCCTGCTCCCGGATGGAGCGGACGATATTCTCCGGCGTGCAGGCGTCGGCGATGATCACGACTCGGGTAGCGGGCCACAACTGCCGGGCCCGCTGGAGGAGGGCCAGGCCGTCAACACCCGGTAACGTGACGTCAACTAGCACCAGATCGTAGGGGGTCGCCTCGATTCGAGCCAGCCCTTCGAGCCCGTCGTGTGCCTTGTCAATTTGCCGGTCCGGAGCTTGCAGTGCCTCCACCAGCTGCCCATGCACCCCGGGATCGTGGTCCACGATCAGGATGCGTTTCGGAACGCTCATTCCTTGTAGTACGATACCAGAGGACGGAGCGCGCCGGATGCTTATTGAATTCGATTACCGAGACGACGTCTGCATCCTCCGCCCTAGAGGACGGTTTGTTACCGGCCTCGATGCTGCCTACCTGCGTTCCAAGACGGATGAAGTGCGAAACAGTGGCTGCCGCAAGGTGTTGGCCGATTTTCGCGATGTCCCATACGTCGATTCCACAGGCATTGGTTTTCTGGTTGGCGTGTACACCACAGTTACGAATGCCGGCGGGCGTTTCGTGATCGTCGGTCCCCATCCGCGGGTGCGCGAAGTGCTTGATTTGACGCGCCTCAGCACCGTCATGCACATTGCCGCGGATGAAGCGGCGGGGCTGGCGTACCTGCACGCTATCGAACCGGCCGCGCAAATCGCCAAACAAAAGTAAACCCACACCAAAATCCATAATCACACGGGTTGACTTCCTATTAAGTTAGTACTAATGTCTTAGTATGAAGCGTCCGGGCGCGACCCTCACCGTGGCGGAACTGGAGATCATGCATGTGGTCTGGAAGCTGGGACGCGCCACGGTGCGCGACGTCTACGAGACTTTGCGCCAGCGCCGCAAGGTGGCCTACACCAGCGTCATGACCGTGATGAAGATTCTGGAGCAGAAAGGCCATCTCAAAAAGGAGCAGGTGGAGCGGGCCTATGTGTATCAGGCCGCGAAGCCGCGCCGCCAGGTACTGAGGAAGATGGTACGGGATTTTGTGGATCGCGTGTTTCAAGGCGCGCCTAAGCCGCTGCTTGTTCACTTGGTGGAAGACAACCGTTTGTCCCACCAGGACATCGAAGAGATTCAGCAGTTGTTGAAGAAGTCGCTATGACCCTGTGGTTCGCCAACGCCGTGGCCTACTGGCTGCAGGTGGCCGTCATCTCCATGGCTGCTGCCCTGGTGGCGCGCACGGCACGGGTGCGATCTCCCCAGTGCTCGCTGGCATGCTGGCAGGCGCTACTAGCCGCCTTTGTGTTTCTGCCTTGGCTGGAGCCGTGGAGCGCAGGACCGGCAGCTGTAACAGGCTTCTCGTTCGCGGCTGCGGCAACGCGCGTTCCGTCACTTGGCCCCGCGCATATTGCGGTTGTGCCGCTGGTATGGGGGACAGTAATTGCAGGAATCGCCGTACGCCTGGTGTGGCTCGGAATGGGCTATTTGCGGCTCCGCCGGTGGCGCCGCGAGGCCACTCCGCTGAGTGCGCATCACGCTTCGATCGAGCCCGTGCGTGCAGCGGTCAATACGACGGCGGAGGTGTATCTTTCCCCGGAGGTCCGAGCGCCCGTGACTTTTGGCCTGCGGCACGCAGCAGTTTTGCTGCCGCTCCGGTGGCTCGATCTGGAACCTGCCTCCAGAGCGCGATCGTCTGCCATGAACTCCTGCACGTCCGCCGGAGGGATTGGGGCTTCCATGTGGCGGAAGAAATCATCCGGGCGTTCGTTTGGTTTCATCCCGCCGTCTGGTGGCTCACGGCGGAAATCCGGCTGGCGCGCGAGCAGGTGATCGACCGCATGGTGGTCCGCCTGACCGGCGCCCGCCGTCCGTATGTTGAAGCTCTTTTGGCGTTCGCCGATGTGGAGCGCGCTATAGCCGCGGCGCCGGCGTTCTCGCCCAGGCATCATTTGAAGCTGCGCATTTCATCCATCGTCGAGGAGGTTTCCATGAAAAAGTCGCGATTGATCGTATCTCTTGCAAGCGTCACGCTATGTGTGGCGATTGCCATGGTGTTTACCATCCGGACGTTCCCGTTGCGCGGACAAGACCGCGCCGTTCACACGGTTTCCGAGCCGGGCGTGGCTGCTCCGAGAGTCCTTTACAAGGTCGAGCCCCATTACACGCCAGACGCTAGAGACGCGAAGATTGCGGGGACAGTAATGGTCGAGTTGGAAGTGCAAGCGGACGGCAAGGCGCACAACGTTCAGATCATGCGTTCTCTGGATCCCGGCTTGGACCAGAGTGCTTTAGACGCCATTTCTCATTGGCGATTCCAGCCGGGGACCAAGAACGGCCTACCCGCTACCGTTCGCGCCACCATCGAAATCAATTTCAGGTTGCTGTAGGCCCTTCGATCCCTGGTGGCGGCAATTCGACGGGAGCTCCAGGAGCCGCGGGAGTTTCCGCGCCGCGAATCGACTGCAGATAGGCCGGAAAGCCCCGGCCCAGCACGCCTCCGTAAAGGACGTGTCCCACCAGCATGGCGCGGTCCGGGACTATAAATCTGGACCATGGGATTTACGTGCTTCCACAAGATATCGAACGACAGGAAAAACCAGCCCGTACCGTAAATCAGCCCGGCCAGCACCACCCGCATTCGTGTGCCGTGATCGCGTATCACCAGCGCGAACAGCAGACCGAGGGCCCCGTACAAGAGAACTAAGAGCGCGACACCCACGCTGGTGCCTGCGCTGAAGCCCTGCCGGTACGCCGATTCCCCGTAAAAAGTGGATGCCAGCAAGTTGGGAACGGTCCAAACCGAGTGCCGGTGCCAGGCTGAATCCAGCGCCAGATACCCCAGCAGGATCAGGGCTCCCACGATCCCAGCCTGGATTCCGGCCAGTGCCAGAGACCAGTGTGGACGGGCTGCGTTCCCTGAAGACATGAAAACAGCCTATACTGACGGGAAGGTAAAAGGCAAAGCAGTTCTCCAGTCGCAGGCTTGGCCTGTCGGATGGCGCCGTTTCGTTAAAGACATTACAAGATGCCTCGTCGCGTAGTCGTTACCGGTATTGGAGCAGTCAGCCCGAATGGATTGGGGCGAGAGAATTTTTGGCGCGCCACGCGCGAAGGAGCCAGCGGTGTCCGCCGGATCACGCGCTTTGATCCGTCGGCGCACGCCGTCCAGGTGGCGGGCGAAGTGGTCGGACTTCGACGAGAACACGTGGGTGCAGCCCAAAGACCGCCCGCATGTGTCGCGCGCGGTGCCGCTGGCGCTAGCTGCGGTTCGAGGAAGCGCCTGGAGGATGCGGGCATCGAACCCCAAGGCGATGACGCGCGATGAACTTCGCCGCATCGGCGTCATCGTCGGTTCGGGCGGCGGCAGCCAGGAATTTACCGAAGAACAATACCGCCTCTACTACACCGGCCACCAGAAGCAATGCAGCGTGTACACCATTCCTACGGGCACCATCGGCACGCTGGCCAGCGAAGTTTCCATGCGTTTCGGCTTTCGTGGGATGAGCCACATCGTTTCCACCGGCTGCACGTCGTCCACCGACGCCATCGGCTACGCGTACCGCAACATTCAGGCGGGCGTGATCGACACCATGGTCACGGGCGGCGTGGACGCGCCCATCGCGCCCCTGATCCTGCGCGGCTTCATGCTCATGCGCATCATGACCACGAGCTGGAACGCCGAGCCGCAGCGGGCCTCGCGGCCTTTTTCGCGCGACCGCGACGGCTTCGTGCTGGGTGAAGGCGCGTGGTTCTTCGTGCTGGAGGATCGCGAGCGAGCGCTGGCGCGCGGCGCGCACATCTACGGCGAGATCGCCGGCTACGCTTCCACCTGCGAAGCCTTACCACCGCGTGCGTCTGGAAGAATGCGGCGAAGAGCCGGCGCGCACCATCGGCATGGCCCTGGAAGAGGCCGGCGTGCCGCCCGAGGCCGTGCAGTACATCAACTATCACGGCACCGCCACCGAGTTGAACGACCGTATCGAAACGCGCGCCATCAAGCTGGCCTTCGACGGGCACGCCTACAAGTGGCGGGCTCATCGGTGAAGAGCCTGATTGGCCATCCGCAGGGCGCCTGCGGTGCGGCCGGCATTGCCACTACATTGCTGGCCATGCGCGACGGCATCGCACCCGGAACCAAGAATGTCGAAGAGCCGGACCCGGAATGCGATCTCGATTACATCTCAGCAGGCGCGCGCAAGATGGATATCGAATACGCGGTGGCCAATTGCATCGCCTTCGGCAGCAAGAATTCGGCTATCATCCTGCGCCATATTTGATGGGAGCTCTATCTTGTCACGAGTCCTCCGTTGGCTGACCTTCCTTGTAGTGCTGCTGATCGCCGCGTTCCTCTGGTTCTATGCGCCGGCCCGGCTATTTGCGCTGGCCGTGGTGGGACGCAGCCCCGCATGCACCATGGCAGAGGCCATCAAGGCCGACGAAAACCTGAGACTGCAGATCCGTTATAACGACGAGATCATCAAGGCCAGCAAACTCCTGGAGACCGACCAGGGCGGCTACCAGCTCTGGGACACCCCTGCAGGCCGCTTTTGGATTCCTTCGGGAAGCCGGTGGGTGCTGCCGTTCAACCTGGCGGAGCAGAAGCGCCAGATCTACGGCAATGACCGTCAGTCGGCGCGCGTCGGCGATATCGTGCTGGATTGCGGCGCCAACGTGGGGGTGACCGTACGTGTGTGGCTAGCGGCAGGGGCGAAGCAGGTGGTGGCGATTGAGCCCGCGCCGGAGAATATCGAATGTTTACGCCGCAACTTCAAAGATGAGATCGCAGCCGGACGCGTGATTCTCTATCCCAAAGGTGTGTGGGACAAGGATGAGATCCTGCCCATGCAGATCGATCCCAACAATTCCGCCGCCGATAGTTTTCTGATCCATCGCGAGGACGGCACCGAAGTCCGGGGCATCCCGCTGACGACGATCGACAAACTAGTGAACGAGCTGAAACTCGATCGCGTGGACTTCATCAAGATGGATATCGAAGGCGCGGAGCCCAAAGCTCTCGTCGGCGGGCGCGAAACGATCGCGAAGTATCACCCGCGGATGGCGCTCTGCACCTATCACGCCCCGGACCATCCGCAGAAAGTTCCCGAACTGGCGCGAGCGGCGTGGCCCGGCTATACCGTGGAGTGCGGCCCGTGCGCCGAAGCGAACCATGCGGTTCGCCCCGATGTGCTGTATTTCCACTAGAAAATAAAAAAGCCGGTGAACGCTCGGAGGAGTGCGCTCACCGGCTGGTACCGCGTAATGCCAATATGCGCGGAGCAAAACTCCACGCTAGCTGCGGCACCACGAAAACATTAACGTCCGCTAATAAAGACGTGCACGCGCCGGGGACGGTTTCGCATCCGGCGGCTGACGCTAACTTGAAAAGAAGATTGTACCAGAGAACTATCGCCCGTTTCGAACTGGTTACTCCCTTTTAGGGGTGGCCGAATTACCTGTAACTCAATCACTTACGCATCCTGGGAGGCGAAGAACTAGCAAAAGTGATAAAACATAAGGAACGGATTCTGTTGTTTTCGGGTGTGTATGGAGTGTGAACTTCTGTGCAAAGCTTCTAGACGGCGCTTGGGCCTTACTGAGCCGGAAAGGTTTAGAACGATTGCGGCGAGCGGCTGGCAACCCGTTGTTTTGCAGAAGCTAATGCGCAGAAAACAGGGGCGCAACATTTTAAAGATTCACCGTGTAGCACGGAGTAAGGTTATACACGCGCCATGTCCGCCGGCCTTGCACTTGAAAAGGGACTACCGAGCAATCTGGATGCCGAGCGATTCGTGCTCGGCTCTATCCTGCTGGACGATTCCCAGTTCATTCAGGTAGCCGGCACCGTCGAACCGGACGACTTCAGTCTCGAAAAGCACCGGCGCATTTTCCAGCGCATGGGAGAACTGAGCGCGCGGGGAGAGCGCATCGACCGCGTCACGGTGGCCAACGAGCTGCTGCGCTACAACGAGCTGGAATCCTGCGACGGCCTGAGCTATCTGGTTTCGCTCGACGACGGCCTGCCGAAGATCTTCAACCTCGATAGCTACATTCGCATCGTCAAAGACAAAGCCATTCTGCGCAGGATCATTTTCACTTCGCAGCACCTGATGAACCGGTGCATGGTGGGCGAGGAGGATCCGGAGCAGATTCTTGCGGGGGCCGAAGAGAGCCTGCTCAAGCTGGGCGAATCGCGGGTGAAATCCAGCCTGGCAACTCCCAAGCAGGTGATCGACGAGTATCAGGGAGGGCTCAACGCGTTCCTTGACCCGAGCAAGCGGATCAAGGGCATCAGCACGGGCTATACGAAGCTGGATGAAATGACCGGCGGGCTGCACGGCGGCGAGCTGATTATTCTGGCGGCCCGGCCGTCCATGGGCAAGACGGCTCTGGCGTTGAACATCGCGCAGCATGTGACGACGCGGCTGGACCAGACCGTGGCGATTTTCTCGCTCGAGATGTCCAAGGAATCGCTGCTCACGCGCATGTTGTGCGCCACGGCGCGCGTGGACAGCCAGAAGTTCCGCGCCGGGTACCTCAATCAGGACGAGCGCCGCAAACTACAGGCGGCCGCGGCGCAACTGGTGGAAGCGCCGCTATTCATCGATGACACTGCCGGCATCAACCTGATGGAAATGCACGCCGGTCTCCGGCGGCTGCAACAGCAGCGGAAAAAAGGTGGGGCTGGTGGTGGTGGATTATCTGCAGTTGATGAGCGGCCGCGGCCGCTTCGAGAATCGCAACCAGGAGATCAGCACGATCTCGCGCGGCATGAAGCTGCTGGCGAAAGAACTAAATGTCCCCATGCTGGTGCTTTCCCAGCTTAGCCGTGCGCCGGAAACCCGCCAGGGCGACCACCGGCCGCAGTTAAGCGATCTGCGCGAATCGGGCTCCATCGAACAGGATGCCGACCTGGTGGCATTCATCTTCCGCGAAGAAGTTTACAAACGGGATCGTGAAGATTTGCGCGGCTTGGCGGAGCTGCTGGTCGCCAAGCAGCGCAACGGCCCCATAGGAAAAGTGGATCTGGTATTTCTGCACCATCTCACCAAATTCGAAAACCGCTCCGAAGATCTAGGCGACGTGCCCGAAGGCGACTAGACATGTAGCGTCGCGCCAAGTGTACTCCTGGCGGAGGCCTGCGTTACAAAACATGCCGCGCGCTGTACAAAACAATCTTATCGAGACCTGTTTTTTCCACTTTCCTCCGCAGCTTTTTCCACTGCCTGTCCACCGCGCGTCTCTGCTAAGCGCATGAAATCACGCAAGAAAATTGTTGAGGAAAAGGGTTCTTCACACAAATTTTTTGTTTGACCGAAAATGAATTCCAGGGCATGATGGCTTTGGTTCCAAGGGGTTCACGGAACAGTCGAGCCGAGTGGAACGTAGCGAAACCGGAACGATGATCCGCAGGTTGATCACCAAAAGTGAGAAGACCGGCGGGGAGCGAAGGGAAATCGGGCGGTTCATGAGGTGAGCTTTTCAGCGGCACGCTGAACTGAACGCTGCGATCCGCAGGGGGCATAAAAAATCCCTTGAGGGGAGCGGAGGTTCAGCAGCCGCGGAGAACACCGGAACATAGTCGGGCAACGGGTTTATCGTATAGAACCTGCCCCTTCCGGGGCAAACCGGAGGGAGCAGCGGAGCGGTAGATCGAACGGGTTCGATGAAAGTTCCAGCGTGACATCGAAGAGGCAGGCCGGGAGCGTTGACCTCGCGGCGGCAGTTTGGAAACAGGCAGCCGCTGTGAGTGAGCGAAAGGCCGCATCGAGATGCCGGCTCCGAATAGGACAGAGCAGCAGGCGAGCTTCAAAGCGTTGAAGCGCTTTTCTCGAAAACAGAAAGGCGGGGAGCTGAGAGGACGACGTCTCGCGGTCCTGATTGCCGAAGCTCCAACCGGGCATGCCGGTGGGGGGCGAGGCTGCGAAGCGGATCACTTGGAACCGTTCTATTTGCGGGAGGATTCTCGGGCCTCGCCTGCCTGGCGCCTGGTTCGACCTCCCGCCGCTGAAACATCCACTGAGCGAACCGTTGTAAACTGTTCGCTTCCGGTGCTCCTCGAACTCCATCACATTGAGAAACGGTACGGAGGCGTAGCTGCCCTCACCGACGGCAACCTGGCTGTCGACCGGGGCCAGGTGCATCTCCTGCTCGGCGAGAACGGCGCGGGCAAATCCACGCTCATGAAGATCATCGCCGGAATCGTGAAACGCGATGCCGGCCAGATGATGTGGCAGGGCCGCGAAGTGCATCTCACAACCCCGAGCGAGGCGGCGGCCATCGGCATTTCCATGGTGCACCAGGAATCACTGCTGGCGCCGCACCTGACGGTAGCGGAGAACCTGTACCTGGGCCGGGAAGAGCGCCTGCCATTCGGTTGGGTAAAGCGAAGCCGCATGATGGAGGCGGCCAGCCGGCTGATTGCCGAGCACGGGTTTCCTCTGCGCGCCGACTGGCGCGTGGAAAAGCTGACGCCGGCCGGCAAACAATTGGTGGAGATCTGCCGCGCGATTCTGCACGGCTCGAGTCTGGTGATCTTCGACGAGCCGACCTCATCGCTGTCCGGCGCCGAGGCGGCGGAAGTCTTCCGCATCGTCCGAACCCTGCGCGAGCGGAACATGGGCGTCATCTACATCACGCACCGGCTGGATGAACTGAAGTCGGTGGGCGACCGCGTCACCATCCTGCGGGATGGCAAGACCGTACACACCGGCCCACTCGCGAAACTCACCACGGAGAGCATCATCCATCACATGGTGGGCCGCGAGATTTCGGCGTATCTACCAGCGGAATCCCCTTCCGCCGGGTGAGGAGCGATTGCGCGTCGAGCATCTCACACGGAGAGGCGAACTCACCGATATCTCGCTTCTCGCTTCGTGCGGGAGAGATCGTGGGAATGGCGGGGCTGATCGGCGCCGGACGCACGGAATTGTGCCGCGCTCTCTTCGGCGTCGACCCGATCGATTCGGGTAGCGTTTCGGTAAATGGCAGGCCGCGTGTCGCATTCGATCCCCAAAAGAGGCGGTGAAGGCGGGTCTCGCGCTGGTCAGCGAAGACAGGCAGTTCACCGGGCTCGCGCTACGGCTGCCGATTGCGGACAATATCACTCTCGCGAATGTCAGAGCCATCAGCCGCTTTGGCTTCCTGAACGGCAGCGCGCAAAATGCCGCGGCCTACGGATTTCATTGGACGCCTGCGCATCCGCGCCGGTTCGCCGCAACAGTTGGCTGGGCGGCTCAGTGGAGGCAACCAGCAGAAAGTGGTGATCGCCAAGTGGCTGTTTCGCCAGGCGCAGTGTTTTTCTCTTCGATGAGCCGACACGCGGCATCGACGTGGGCGCGAAGGTTGAAGTCTTCAACCTGATGGACGAGCTGGCGCGCGAAGGCGCAGCCATTTTGATGGTCAGCTCGGAAATGCCGGAACTGCTGCAGGTGGCCGACCGCATTCTGGTGATGCGCGAGGGCCGGATCACCGGCGAACTGCCCGGCCGCAGCACCCAGGAAGAAATCATGCGCTACGCCGCGCTCGAAACGCAGCCGGTTTCCGAGGAACGCCCATGAACCAGCCCGCTGTGGAGCGCGCCGAAGTACCCGCTCTGCCTGCCAAGCGCGGGCGAGAACGAATCGTGCTGCAGCGCCTGCTTGCCATTTCTTAGCCTGATCGTGCTTTTTATAGCGCTGGCCATCGCCTCGCCGCATTTTCTTACCAACACGAATCTGTCGAGCGTGGTGCGGCAGACGGCGGTGATTAACATCATGGCGCTGGGCATGACCATGATCATCATTACCGGCGGCATCGATCTCTCCGTAGGCGCGATTCTCGCCATGGGAGGGCTGCTCGGCACCATGGCGATGGAGAAGGGTCTCGGCGATTCCCGCTGGGCATTTTTGTGGGAATTGCCACTGGTTTCGCTCTGCGGCCTGGCGAACGGCTTGATGATCACGCAACTCCGGATCGCACCGTTCATTGTGACGCTGGGCACGCTTGGGTATATTCCGGGGCACTGACGCTGATCATCTCGAACGGCCTGCCAGTGCACCGCATCCCGCAACAGTTTTCATTCCTGGGCGAGGGCAATCTGCTGGGTGTGCCGTTCGTGCTCTGGATTCTGGTGGCGTGCGCGTCTGGCCACACACGTCGTATCTGGAACACACCCGCCTGGGCCGTTACACGTTCGCCATCGGCAGCAATCGCGAGGCCGCCGTCTACGCCGGAATTCCGGTAAAGTTTCACACCACCGCGGTATACGCAATTGGCGGCATGCTGACCGGCCTCGCCGGAATGATCGAAGCTTCGCGCCTGATGACCGGGCAGCCAACGGCGGGCCAAGGTTACGAATTGCAAGCCATCGCCGCGGTGGTCATCGGTGGCGGAAGCCTGCATGGCGGCGAAGGCAGCGTGATAGGAACGCTAATTGGCGCTTTCATCATGGGACTGCTGTCGAATGGAAGCGATCTCCTGGGAGTGTCGCCCTACCTGCAACAGGCTATCATCGGCGCCGTGATCATCCTGGCGGTTACGCTGGACGAGCTGCGCAAGCGGCGAACCAACAGCGCGTAAGCCCGTCCACTACTTCAATTCCGGAATCTCTGACAGCGCAGACTCCGTCACCGGCTTGAGGCCGAGCCTCTCAACCAGCCATTGCACGCGATCTCTGCGTGCGGTGGAGTTCAGGCTGTGTCCGGCGTCGTAAAACGCGATCTTTTTGGGGGAGCCGAACAGATGGTAATAGTGCCGCGCCAGTTTCTCCGGTATTGGCTCATCCCGATTGCCGAATTGCAAGAAGACGAAAGCGGGCGCCGAGTGGCCCACATAGTGGACGGGGTCATCCCAGGCATACTTGGTCAAAAAGTCCTTGATCTTGTCTTCACCCATCTGTTTGCGCAGCTTCAGCATTTCCTGGTTCTCCGGATCCATCACGTATTCTTCGGATGCGAATGAGCCGGCCATCAGAACAAACGATTGGATACGCTTCTCCACGCCGGTCAGGATACCTCCCACATGGGCGTCGAAACTATGTCCTACGTAAGCGATGCGCTTGGGATCGATATCCGGCCGCGCCAAGAGAAGATCCAGCCCGCGGCGAAAGTCGATAACCTGCTGCTGGGCGGCAAAGATGCTTTGCGGGCTGGTGGGCTCCTCGTCTTCGACGAAACCTGGGCGCACCTGCGGCGCGTCGATGAGTAGCGAGGCCGCGCCTGACCTTGCCAGCAGCACCGCCTCGTCTAGAAATTCCTTGCGGCTCTTCATCGGCGAGCCAGGCATCATCCAGTGCCCGAAAAGCACGGCGGCGAACGGTCCCTTTCCCGCTGGTATCACCAGATATGCCGGCGCGCGCCCGCCCCGAGGGCTGGCGTAGGAGATGTCGTGAACGGCGACACCACCCCGGTCCTCTTCGCCAGCCTCCTTGAGATCCAGCGGCGCATTCCGGTCGTAATCGAAATTGTGTACCAGTTCTTCGAAGCGAATTTTGGAGTTCTGTCCCAAAAGCACCTGGACAATTGCCAGCAGCAAAAAGAAACGAATCATGATCTCGGCAAAATCTCCTCTCGTACGACGTACAGTTCTACCGAATTTATGAGCGTGTTGCGGATCTGTGCTTCGAGCGCCGTATACTGCACCATGCGGGACGCATCGCGGAGGCGCTGGGATTGCGGGCCATCGAGTGCAACCTGAAAAATGTCAGCACGATCGCCGTAAGAGTAACTGCCGTAAACCGGACCTTCGGACGCCGCAATGCCCATCAACAGATCCCAAAAGCTGGCTCGCCGCAAGATTCGATCAAGAAGGCCGCGACGCGTTCCGATCTCGCGTGGGATTCCGATGGGCTGGCGGAGCCCGCGCAAAATGGCTCGCACACAACGGGCCGCCGCGAACGGGCGGGTGGGATCGGGATCGGGAAAGGTTGCCAGAAGAGCCCGAAGGCTCCCGGCGTCAGCGTCCATTCCGGTCCACCGGAATCGCGACGCCCCGCTAACAAGAGCGCCGCGCAACAGAAGGTCCCGAACTCGCGTCTCGTCCTTCCCGGTGATGGCGAGCATGTGCTCTACCAGTTCGCGCACCGGCATTTGCTGCACCACAACCGGCGTCAGCGAAATGTATTCGGCGGCTTCCGAGCTCAGCTTCACGCGGATGGTATCGGGTAGAGGCATCCTTCCGTTTCAAGCTAGCATAGGTGCGTGGAGACACCGGACAGCCCGGCCCTGGCCAAAGTTCGGGCAGAACTTGCCCGCTACGAGCATGCGCTGGTGGAATTCTCGGCTCGCGAAAAGAACGGCTCCGTCGAGCTGGTGATTGCCCTGAAAGATAACCACTTGGGCCTTCACACCTATTACGCGCCGCTCCATTCTCGCGATATCGATCACCCGCAGTTCCCGTGGACGTTGCAGCGCTATTTGTACGATTGCCTGCACGATTACCTTGTGGAGATGTTCCTGCGTACTCCCCAGAGCCGGGAGCCATGACACCTCTGGGCGAAATACTGCGCGACCAGATTCTTCACTCCGGCCCCGTGCCTTTCCACCGTTTCATGGAGGCCGCGCTCTACCACCCAGAGTTCGGTTACTATCGCCGGAAACGAGACCCTTTCGGAGTCCGCGGCGATTTTTACACGGCCGAACAGATCCAGCCCGCCTTCGGGATTTTGATAGCGCAGCGCATCCGGATGCTCCGGCAATGCATGGGTGATCCGGAGGACTTCACCGTGGTCGAGCTAGGCGCGGGACGCGGAGAGATGGCCGAAGCGCTCGGCGAATTCCGGTACATTCCCTTGGAACTGGGCAGCGGCGCGCTTCCGGAACGCGTCCGGGGGGTCGTGTTCTCGAACGAGTTCTTCGATGCACTGCCCGTTCACACGGCGATCGTGCGCGACGGCGCTGCCAGAGAGCTCCGGGTGGACTTTAAGAGCGACGCTTTCAGCTGGTTGGAGGCGGGCCGGCCATCCGAAGAGGTGGAATGCTATCGAAAGAAATATCTGGGCTCCCTCTCCGATGGCCAAATTTTCGAAGTCAATCTGGAGGCGCTCGCTGTACTCGATCGGATCGCTGGCGCGCTTGAGAGTGGCTACGTGCTGACCATCGACTACGGGTACACGACCGCCGAGTTGCCACGATTCCCTCGCGGGACTCTCCTGAGCTACCGGCGTCACCAGGTCCTTGACGATGTGCTGAAGGACCCGGGAGAGCAGGACATCAGCGCGCATGTGTGCTTCACAGCACTGGAACAATATGGAAAGCAAATCGGCCTTGAGACCCAGGACTTCGAACCGCTGGCTCGCACAGCTGATTGATGCAGGGGAATCGGATCAGTTCGCGAGCGTGCTGGCCGCCGATTCCCCGGAAGCCGCCAGGCGGCGCAGTCTGCAGTTGAAGCAGCTCCTGTTCGGCATGGGGGAGACGTTCCGGACGCTGTTGCAGAAGAAGGTGGCGGGGAAATGAGGAATCCTGGAAACCTGCCCACAAAAACAAAAAGGCCCCGAAAAATCGGGGCCTCGAGTCAAACTTGTTTGGGTCCCTTTGCGGGACGCCGCCGACTACTTTTTCTTCTTGGGGGCGGCTTTCTTCTTCGCAGCTTTCTTAGTTGCGTTCTTCATCGATTGATTCTCCCTAACATCAAATTTTGCGATCTAAAAAATCGCAATGTGATTCATATATAAGGTTGTTCGGGAAGAATGTCAAGAAAAAAATGCATACCGCGCCTCCAGGACGGAAACTCACGGCCACTTCCGCGCGTACCAGGAGGCATGCGCATCGTGTTCGCGCTGGCTCCAATTGCGATCGCAGCGGCTCAGGGACCCGACGCGCGTGAAATCGTTCGCCGGTCTCTCGAAGCCAACGAGCAGAACTGGAAGATCGCCCGCAACTACACTTTCCTCCAGCGCACCGAGGAGCGCCGGATGGATGCCTCGGGTCAAGCGAAGTCAAAGGAAGTGAAAACTTATGACATTACCCTGCTGCAGGGATCACCTTACATCCGGCTGGTAGCTCGCGACGACCATCCGCTCCCGCCGCCAGAAGAAAAAAAGGAGCAGGACAAGCTGAACAAGAGCATCGCCGAGCGGATGAAGGAGACTCCCGCTCAGCGGGAGCGTCGCATCAGCGATTACGACAAGCACCGGGCCCGCCAGCAGGAAACCATGCGCGAGATCGGTGATGCGTTTGACTTTCAGGTCTTGGCACAGGACCGGATAGAAGGGCGTGACGTCTGGGTTCTCCAGGCGACACCGCGGCCGGGCTATCAACCGCATTCCACGGATGCTAAAATTCTGCCGCACGTCCGCGGGAAGCTGTGGATCGATCAAAAGAGTTATCACTGGGCGAAGCTGGAGGCGGAGGTCATCACGCCGATTTCGTGGGGCCTGTTCCTGGTGAGGCTCGAGTCCGGCGCCCGCATTCATTTCGATGAGACGCGCGTGAATGACGAGGTCTGGCTTCCCCAACACGTTTCGATTGCGGCGTCGGCGCGCCTTGGTTTATTTAAGAAGCTCCGGGTGGAAGAGGACACCACCTACAAGAACTACCGCCGGTTTCAGACCGATTCGCGCATCGTCGCCAGCCAATAAAGCACTCTCGCCTGTGCCTGTCGGAAGCCTCCGCGGTCTTGTTATAATTGCGGACAATCCGGTCCTGCGGAGGGGACGCATGCGTCACAAGAGGCTGTGGGGGGCGGTGGCAGCCGCTGCAATTGCATCGCTGGTTGCGGCCGAGACTCCCAAACAGTTCACGCCTCAACAGCGCCGGTGGTGGGCCTTTCAGAAGGTGATCAAGCCCCTAACTCCCCAGCTCAAGAGTACCACCTGGGTCAAGAATCCGATCGATGCGTTCGTTCTCGCCAGGCTCGAAGAGAAGAATCTCACACCGGCGCCTCCGGCCGGCCGCATCACGTTGATTCGCCGCGCCACCTTGGATCTGACGGGCCTGGTGCCAACCCCGGAAGAGGTTCAGGCCTTCGTCAGCGATCCCTCACCGGATGCATTCGCCAAGGTTGTGGACCGCCTGCTGGCCTCGCCGCGTTACGGCGAACGATGGGCGCGGCACTGGCTCGACCTGGCGCGCTATGCCGATAGCGAAGGCTTCAAAAGTGATGAAACCCGGCCCAATATCTGGCGCTACCGCGATTACGTGATTGATTCGTTCAACCAGGACAAGCCTTATGACCGGTTCGTCAAGGAACAGATCGCAGGCGACGAGCTATACCCGCAAGATCCCGCGGCGCTGATCGCTACCGGATTCAACCGCCACTTTCCCGACGAGAGCAACGCGCGCAAGTTATTGCAGCGCCGCCAGGAGATCCTCAACGACATCACCGACACCGTGGGCGCCACGTTCCTGGGGCTGACGTTTGGCTGCGCGCGATGCCACGATCACAAGTTCGATCCCATTCTGCAAAAGGACTATTACCGCCTGCAGGCATTCTTCGCCAACAACGCGCATTGAGGACCACCTGCCTCTTGACTTTGGTGAACAACACAAAGAATACGAACGTCAGTATGCCGAGTGGGATGACGAAAACCAAAGACATCCGCGCGGAGATGCACCAAGTGGTCGAGCCGCGGCTGCAGGCTCTTTACAAGGAAAACTTCGATAAGTTCCCGCCCGAGATCCAAAGCGCCATCACCACGGCGCCGCTGGAGCGCACGCCCATCCAATGGCAGATGTACTATAAGGCCAGGCCCCAACTCGACCGTAGCGAGGAAGAAGCCGCCGGCGAACTGAACGATGCGGCGCGGCAGCGCTGGAACGCCCTGAAAGCTGATCTCGCAAAGTTCGACGCCATCAAACCCGCGCCCGAGCCGGTGGCCCAGGCCATGATCGATAACGGCCGGGAATCGCCTAAAACGCATGTGCTCGCCGTGGGTGTCTATGATGCCTATAAAGAAGAGGTCGAGCCGGGGTTCCTCTCCATCCTTGATCCCGGACCGGCGCAAGATCGTGCCGCCCTGCCGATCTCAATTCAACCGGCCGCCGCTCGGCGTTGGCCAACTGGCTGGCCGATCAGTCGAGAATCCGCTTACAGCGCGCGTGATGGTCAACCGCGTCTGGCATTATCACTTCGGACGCGGCATCGTGGGGACGCCCAGCGATTTCGGCGTGATGGGCGAGCGGCCGGCAAATCCCGCGCTGCTCGATTACCTGGCCGCCACCTTTGTCGAGAATGGCTGGAGCCTCAAAAAGATGCACCGGCTGATCCTGCTCTCGAACACTTACCAGCAGTCAGCCCAGTTCAATCCGGAGGCCGCGAAAGTCGACCCCGAGGATCGCCTGGTCTGGCGCTACAACCGGCATCGGCTGGAGGGGGAAGCCATTCGCGATTCGATGCTCGAGGCCAGCGGCCGGCTGAATCTGAAGATGGGCGGCCCCGGCGTCTTCCCGCCTCTGCCCGCAGGCGTGGTCACCCGCGGCGGCTGGAAGAAGCAGGAAGATCCATCCGAAGCCGATCGCCGCAGCGTATATATTTTTGTAAGGCGAAACACGCGCTATCCCATGTTCGAAGTCTTCGACATGCCGGATACGCACGAGAGCTGCCCGCGAAGGAACGCAACGGTTACCGCCCCGCAGGCGCTCGAATTGCTAAATAATGAGTTGGTGCTCGACTGGGCGCGCTCGCTCGCCGCACGCGTTTCGAACGACGCCGGATTGACGGCGGAGGGACAGGTGGATCGCGCCTGGCGATTCGTGTATTCGCGCCCGGCGACGGCTGGCGAGCGAAAAGAGGCGCTCGAGTTTTTGGACCGTCAGAGCGCCATGCTCAGTGCGCGCATGCCTGCAGAAGAGGCGCAGAAGGCCGCGCTGGCGGATCTGTGCCATATGCTGGTGAACTCGAATGAGTTCTTGTACGTGAACTGATTATGTTGCACAAACTGTCCCATCACTGGCCGGTCACCTCGCGGCGTGAATTTTTTACCCGCGCGGGCAGCGGACTGGCCGGGATGGCGCTGGCTTCTCTTCTGCGAGCCGAGGGTGCCGACCCACTCGCTCCAAAACAGCCTCAACATGCTGCCAAAGCCAAATCCATCATCTGGCTGTTCATGGAAGGCGGGCCCAGCCACGTCGACCTCTTCGATCCCAAGCCCAAGCTACTGGAGCTGGCGGGCCAGCCCATGCCGCCGGTCGTTCGGACGCCCCATCACCGCCATGGGAACCTGCTAACAACACGCTCATGCCGAGCAAGCGAACGTTCAAGCAGTACGGCCAGAGCGGTATCTGTGTATCGGACTGGTATCCGCACATCGCCGAACATGTCGACGACATGACGGTGATCCGCTCGTGCATGGGCCGACGGGCTGAATCATGTGGGCTCGGTCTGCCAGATGAACACGGGTTCCATCCTCGCCGGGCGGCCGGCCATGGGTGCGTGGACAACTTATGGACTGGGATCGGCGAATCGCAATCTGCCTTCCTTCGTAGTCCTGCTCGACGACAAGGAGCCCATTGGCGGACCGAAGAACTGGAGCGCGGGATTCCTGCCCGCAACCTTCCAGGGCACCCAATTCCGCCAGGGTGGCACGCCGATTCTGCACCTGAATCCACCTTCCGGGACAACCGGCGAACAGCAGCGCAGCAAGCTCGATTTTCTCAAGCAGTTGAACGAGCGCTATTCGCTTGAGAATCCCGGCGATTCCGAGTTGGAAGCGCGCATCACAGCTTACGAGCTGGCCTACCAGATGCAGTCCTCCGCGCCCGAAGCGGTCGACGTGAGCAAAGAGACGGAGGCCACAAAGAAGCTTTACGGGTTGGATGCGCCTGAAACCTCCGCATTCGGCGCTAACTGCCTGCTGGCGCGCCGCCTGGTAGAGCGTGGCGTACGGTTCGTCGAGTTGTATGCGGGATCGGGCAGCGGCTGGGATGCGCACAGTGATATCGAAGGAAATCATTCCAAGCGGTGCCGAGCCTCGGATCAACCGATCGCCGGTCTACTGGCCGACCTGAAATCCCGGGGAATGCTGGATGAGACGCTGGTGGTGTGGGGCGGCGAATTCGGTCGTACGCCGTTCAATGAAAAGGGCGACGGGCGCGACCATAATCCGTGGGGCTTCAGCATGTGGATGGCCGGCGGCGGCACAAAGCGCGGGCAATACATCGGCACGACCGACGAGATCGGTTTGCGTGCGGTGGAGCGGCCCGTACACGTGCACGACATTCATGCGTCCATTCTCTGGCTGCTGGGTATGGATCACGTCTCGCTTACGTACATGCACAACGGGCGCGCCGAGCGGCCGACCGAGGTCTATGGGAGCGTCATTCACGAACTTTTCGCATGACGCTTCTGCCGCTGCTGTTCGCCATCTACGCAGGAGAAGACGACCGCAGCCTGGCGGTACGCCTGAAGCGGCGTGAACCCGCGGTGATGGGCGAGCTCTACGACCGTTACGGCAAGCTGGCCTTTTCGCTCATCTTTCGCATCGTGCGCGACATCGGCGTAGCGGAAGACCTGGTGCAGGAAACTTTTCTGCGTGTGTGGAACCGGTCACAGGGATTCGATGCCGAGCGCGGTGCGCTGGGCCCGTGGCTGCTGGCGGTGGCGCGCAACCGCGCGATCGATTACGTTCGTTCATCGAGTGGAAAAATGTCGCGTGGCGCTCTGGAGCTCGAAGCGGCCGAGCATCCCGCGGTATTCGTCAACTTCGAGGCCGAGGTGCTCAGCCAGGACAGCGCACGGCGCGTGCGCGGAGCGCTGGGCCGCCTGAACGAAAATCAGCGGCACGTCATCGAGCTGGCGTACTTCGAAGGACTATCGCAATCCGAAATGGCCGAGCGCATGGGCCAGCCGCTGGGGACAGTGAAGACGTGGGTGCGCAGCGCGCTCAAGAACCTGCGGGACGATCTGGGTGAGAAAGCGATAACGGCATGAGCTGCGACGAGCTGCGCGATCAATACGAACTCTACGCGCTCGGTGTGCTCGACGCCGCGGAGCGCGCGGAACTGGACCAGCATCTGCATCGTGAGGGTGACCCGTGCATCGAGCGAGTGCAACACGCGCGCCGGTTGGTCAGCAGCCTGGTCTTGATAGCGCCGGAATCGCGCCCGCCAGCGCGGCTTCGGAGCCGAGTGGTGGGTCTGGTAAGCGAGCCCAAGCGCTCTTGGTTCGGCGTTCCCGCGTGGATCGCGGTGGCGGCGGCTTTGGCGATCGTTGCGGTCTGGCTTCTGAACACGCGCCGCATTCAGGAGCGCACTTTGGCCGATGCGCGCCAGGAGCTGAGCCGCAAAAACGTGGAATTGGCCCAGCTCAACGAAGCCTTTGCGTTGATGAACGACCCGGCGGCCAAACAAGTGGTCTTCGGCGAAAGCGCGCCCAAACCACGCGGCCGCGTCTTCGTCAATCCGAAGCAGGGCGTGCTGCTATTGGCCTCCAACCTGACGCCCGCCCCCGCCGGAAAGATCTATGAGATGTGGATCATTCCCAAGGGGGGCAGTCCGGCTCCCGCTGGCCTGTTCCAATCTCAATCTGATGGTACGGCGATGTACCTGCGGAAAGGCGCGGTGGACGTGGCGTCGACCGGCGCCATCGCCGTAACCCTCGAACCCGAAACCGGCTCACAAGCTCCGACCACAACGCCGTTGATCGTCGCAGCTCTGTAACGTCATCATTTCGTTCCAAATCGTTGGGGGCCGCGGGACCATGAATTACTCGTCGCAGGGCCACGCCGTTTTTGCGGGGACCTGCGGCCTTTTGTTCCCTACGCAGAAAAACCCGCACGTGTCCGGCAAACCCCGCGGTAGCCCAGCGCTACAGGTAACTCAGTTTTGCGTTCCAGTCGCCACGGCCCTCGGGCGTCAGGTCGAAAATATTCCACACCGGGGACAGGAGGTCGATTCCGCGATTGATCTTTTCCTTCATAATGGCGCAGTTCGAATAGTAATGCTTGACTGAGCCATTCGGCGATCGCACGAAAACACTGATGCCTGGCTGCTGGCTTCCGTCCGCATCCTGGTAGTGCAGGTCGGTTTTGAAATTCGAGCCGGCGCTTGAGACCAGCCGCAGTTTGTGCCAGCCGCGTTGCCGGCCCCACTCGCGCAGCTCGCCGATGCCTACCTGCGCGATGATCGCGAAATTCGCACGCTGGCCCAGGTGATGCGCCACTCCGTTGAAACCGTCGATCCACAGCGTGCACATGGGGCAAGGCTTCTTCTGGGCTCCCCCGTACATGTACTGATAGACAACCAGCGGCTTAGCCGAGTCCTCGAACAATCCGGACAGACGGACCCTGGCGAACGGACCATCCTTTTCGAGATCCGCAGGGCCTTCCTCAAGGACGTAATCCTCCACTTCCGTCTCGACCGGCAGCTTGCGGCGGAGCGCCGCCACCCGCTCGCATTGATCCCGCAGCGCGATCTCGGCCTCAAGCAGCTCTGCGCGTGCTTGGCGGTAAGCCTCGCTCTCATTCGCCAGAGGGCCTTTCATGCCGGTTGGCCTTTCTGTGCGAGCTGGGCTGGCGGCGTAATCTGCGCCATCAAGTCGTGGAAGCTTACTTCAGACCATGCCTCCGCGATGCGGCCGTCCTTCAGGCGGTAGATGTGATTCTCGGTCCAGAATACTTTCTTTCCGGTCGCCGGCACGCCTTCAAACTCTCCGCTATGCACGGCATGCGCGGTATGCCGCTCGACTACGCGGTCGCCTTCCACGATTGTGTCGTTCGCCGTCACGTGCACTTCTGAAAACGCAGCGAAGATCGCTTTCCCAACAGCTTTTTGGCTCTCGGGACCAGGCGGCAATTTCTTGCCCGGGAGGTGCAGGACGAAGTCGGGCGTCATCAGCTCGTTGACAATGTCCAGGTTCTCCCGGTTCTTGAACTCTTCCATGAAACGGCGCACCACGGCGACTTTCTCCGACCGGAAATACGGCGCCATCTTCGACCAGTAGTATTTCCGCCAGCCCTGGTTGATGTCCTCAAAATGCGCCGCGGGAACACCGGTCTGCGTTAACGAGAGCTGCGTTTGCCGGCCGTTATCGACGGGCTCCATCACAAACGTTGCCTGCGAGTAGTGGCCCTTGGGCCAGTTCTCCGCCCGCCAGGCTTGTACAATGAGCCGGTTAGGTTCGAACTCCAGCGTCTTTCCCGTGAGTTTTCCGCCATAGAGCGAGAACACGCCGCACGGCTTCCGTTCGATTTGCGCCGGGGCGCCTGTGAACTTGCTGTGCTTCGCGGAATCGATGAGCGCTTCGAACACTTCTTCGGGGCTTGCACTCAGCGTCAATTCATGCGCCACGGTTCTGGTATCCGCCACCGCTTGGGGCTGCTCGAAATATTGCGCAAGGCGGTCGGCTATCTGGCTCCATCCACCCTTATGTTGCCGCACGCGATCAATGGACGGGAAGCGTTCGTGCGTTAGGGTCAGCTCGGTCTGATCCTCGCGCTGTCGCAGCTCGATCGTGACCAGAGTGGTCTTGGAGTCCGTGTTCTTTGAAATCCAGGTAAAACTCAGTTTTGAAGGCGGATCAATCGTCTGATACTTTCCGGTGTGCTCAGTGTCGTCCTTTCCACCCTTCATAACGATTCGAAAGGATCCGCCCACCCGAAAGTCGATCTGCGCGTCGGCGGTCGTGGTGTCGCCCGGACACATCCAGTGCCGTATGCTTGCCGGATCGCTCCAGGCCGCGAAGACCTCCTCCCGCGATGCCGGAATCAGCTTGCGCAGCACCAGTTTGTCGGCTGTCTCTTCAATCAGTTCGGCCATGCGTACTCCTCTTTCCTTTCTTTTGCGAAATCAGATGGCGCTCCAAAGCATCCAACCGGAGATCCCAGAACTTGCGGTAGTGTTCCAGCCAGGCCGAAGCTCTGCGTAGCGGCGCCGGATCCAGCCGGCAGCGATGCTCGCGCCCCACCACCTCCCGCTTGACCAGGCCCGCCCGTTCGAGCACCAGGATGTGTTTCGAGATCGCGTTGAGCGAAACCGGGAAGGGTCTGGCAATTTCGGTGACCGTAGCCGGCTCTCGCTCCAGAGCGCCGAGGATAGCCCGCCGCGTGGGGTCCGCAACGGCCGCGAAAACACGGTCGAGAGCGTCGCTTCTATATTCAACCACTTGGTTGAATATAGACCTGAGCACGGCGGGTGTCAAGCGTAAGATCTGTAAAACCTCGCCGCCACCGGGCCTGTGGCACACTGTAAGTTGACTCCCATGGATAAGGACCTGGATATCCGCGAGAAGGGCGGTATCCGCAATGGCGTTCCACAGTTTTCCGACCGACGGCTCTTCATGCAGTTGGTGGCTTTTGGCGATGCGGAGGACACCTCCGCGCTGGTTCGTACGCTCGAGTCCGCCCGCATGCCGGGCGTCCTGTACGCGGAGGCTAACGATCCCCACGGCGTCGGCCTGCTCACCTGGAGTGACACGCCTGATTTTTTTGTCGGCCGCCTGCGGGATTTCCTCAAAGGCGGGCAGTTCGCCGGCCTCACGCCCAAGCTGGAATACTCCATGCTGGGCCGCACCTACGCTCTAGGGCACGAGCCCGACCTGGACGACTGGCTTTTCGAAAAACCCAAACGCACGGTGACTAACCGCGAGTCTCCGTGGGCGGTCTGGTATCCGCTGCGCCGTTCGGGCGCATTTTCGGCGCTTGCACCCGAAGAGCAGACTCCCATACTCCGGGAACACGGCAAGATCGGCCATTCGTTCGGCGAGGCCGGTTACGCGCAGGACGTCCGGCTCGCCTGCTTTGGGCTGGATAAGAACGATAACGACTTCGTCATCGGATTGATTGGCGCAGAACTATACCCGCTTTCGGCATGTGTGCAAGCCATGCGAAAAACCAAGCAGACTTCGCAGTATATCCAGCAGATGGGTCCATTTTTCGTTGGAAAGGCGATTTGGCAAGCTCAATGATGAAAACACTACTCACCTTATTAGCAGGCGCCGCACTGGCATCCGCAGCGGCTCCCAAGACTTTTACCGGCGTCATTACCGACTCGATGTGCGGCAAAGATCATGCCATGATGAACATCAAACCCGATTCGAAATGCGTGCTGGAATGCGTCAAAGCCGGCTCCAAGTACGCGCTCATCGAAGGCGCCAACGTTTACGAATTGAGCGATCAGAAAGCGCCCGAGAAATTCGCGGGCCAGAAAGTAAAAGTCACCGGTACGCTCAACGGCAACATTCTCCAGGTACAGTCCATCACCGCGGCCAAATAGAGCGGAAGCGTAGATGCCCGGCGCGCTGGGGATTGGTCTGTTGGATCCGGAAGGCTGATGATTCAAGTCTCGGACCTCACGAAGACGTTTCGCGACAAAGCGCGCGGCGAGCGCTCGGTGGTGGACCACATTTCGTTTGAAGTGCGTGACGGCGAAATCTTCGGCCTGCTGGGACCGAACGGTGCGGGTAAGACCACCACGCTACGCATGCTCGCCACGCTCCTCAAACCCACCTCCGGCCGGGCCATGGTCGGCGGCCATGAGGTGACCGGCGAGCCGGCTGCTGTCCGCCGCATCATCGGTTTCCTTTCGGGAGATATGGGCCTCTACCACCGCTTGACGCCGCGCGAGATCCTGCTCGTCTTCGGACGGCTCAACGGCCTGAGTGAGGACCGCCTCCGTTCGCGCATCGAGGAAGTCATCGCCATGCTGCAAATGCGGGACTTCGCCGAAACAAAAGTCGACCAGCTTTCCACGGGAATGCGGCAGCGCGCGGCTCTGGCTCGCACGCTGTTGCACGACCCGCCGGTTCTCATCCTGGACGAACCCACCTCCGGGCTCGATGTGCCCACCGCCCGCGTGATCGAGGAGTTCATTCTACAGGCCAAGCGCTCCGGCAAGTGCATTCTCTACTCCACGCACGTCATGGAAGAGGCCGAGTTCCTGTGTGACCGGATCGCCGTCATCAACGACGGCCGCATTCGCATCATCGGAACCATGAGCGAGCTCAAAGCGGCAACCGGCCACGAGCGCCTTCGCGAGATTTTTCTGGATCTGCTGGACGACCAGCCCACAAAGGCGGTTACGAAATGAACCTGCGAATGGTCAGCACCATCTATGGCAAGGAAATGCTCGACATGTTCCGCGACAAGCGCTCGCTCATCAGCATGATCGTGGTGCCGGTGATCGCCATGCCGGGTATCTTCGCGGTTGTACACTACTTCACCGAGAGCCTCGGAAAAAAGGCCTTGCAGGAGTCGGCGCGGATCGGCATTACCGCACGCGTCTCGCAGCCCGGCGTGCGCGATGCCCTGAAAATCACTGGATTCGAGTTGGTGCCGCAGCCGGATGCCCGCGCGGCGGTCGAGAATAAGGCGGTCGCGGCGGCGGTGGACGAGGAAACCGGCGCGGACGGCTCCGGGCAGATCCTCATCTTCGTGGACAAGACGCGCGAGGCGTCTACAATTGCCAGCGAGCGGATTACCACTCTGCTCGAACGGCTGAAACTCGCTCGCGTCAAGACTAGCCTGCGTGGGATGGGCGTTTCCGAGCGCGTGCTCGATCCTTTCCAGGTCACGAGCACCAATGTGGCCGCCGACAAGAAAATGGCCTCTTTCATTCTTGGTAGCGTCCTGGGATACGCTGTGCTGCTCCTGATGTTCACCGGCGGGATGTACCCGGCCATTGACATGACCGCGGGCGAGAAGGAGCGGCACACGCTCGAGCCGCTGTTGGCCTCTCCGGCCAGCCGCGAGGAGATTGTCCTGGGCAAGATTTTCGCTTCCACAACCGCCAGTTTCCTGACTGCGTTGCTCACCATCGCCAGCCTGCTGGTCGCCATTCAGCGTCTCGGCATGGGACAGAACGGTGAAGAACTGGAGAAGCTCGTTAGCCGTGCCGCGCCAGGCCCCGGCGCAATGGCCCTGATCCTGTTGACGCTTCTGCCCACCGCGCTGTTTGCCGCATCCATCATGATCGCCATTGCGCTGTTCGCTCGCAGCTTCAAAGAGGCCCAGAGCCTGCTGACCCCAGTCATTATGGCCATAGTGGTACCGGCTGTTGTGGGCATGCTGCCCGGTCTCGAGCTGAACGTAGGCCTGGCTCTGATTCCCGTCTTTAACGTAAGCCAGTTGATTAAGGAGATCATCATCGGCGAGTACTCACCCATCAACTTTGTCACCGCGTTCGCTTCCAACATTCTCTACGCGCTGGTGGCCTTCTGGATCTCCGTGCGGATCTTCAAGACCGAAAGCGTGCTATTCCGGAGTTGAAATGCGAACCAGGCAAACCTTGGCCGCGATGGGCTGTCTCTGCGTGGCTTCGCTCTGCGCCCAGCCAAACGCGCATGTCACCAGCCACGTCATCATCGCCAATCTGGATGGCAGCTCGCCGCGCGAGATTTATTCCGCCCCCCAGCGCATCGAAGCCCCCAACTGGTCGCCTGACGGTACGTATCTGCTCTGGAACGCAGCCGGAAAACTATGGAGGTTCCGGTTAACTGGCGGTGAGCCACAGGCCGTCGATACCGCGTCAATCCGCGGCATCAACAACGATCACGGCATCACGCGCGACGGCCAGTGGTTCGCCATTTCCGCCGAGCAAATCTACATTCTCCCGTCGGCGGGTGGCGTCCCTCGTCAAATTACAGAGAAGACGCCGAGTTACTTCCACGGCTGGTCGCCCGACGGCAAGTGGCTGGCCTACTGCGCCGAGCGCAATCACAATTTCGATCTGTATCGCATCTCACGCGACGGTGGACCCGAAGAGCGCCTGACTGCCCATCCTGGCTACGATGACGGGCCGGATTACTCACCCGACGGCCGGTGGATCTATTTCAACTCCGACCGTTCCGGCAGTTGGGATATCTGGCGCATTCCCGCCGATGGCGCCGGTCCGGACGACGCACGCGCTCAGCGTGTCACCTCCGACGAATGGGAGGATTGGTTTCCACATCCATCCCCCGATGGCAAGTGGATCGTTTTTCTCTCCTTCCCGAAAGGGACTCAAGGCCATCCACCCAATCAGAACGTCATGCTCCGCCGCATCGCCCCTCCGGGCGAAACGGCCGCGGTAACCGATATCCTAACCCTCCAGAAGTTCTTCGGCGGGCAAGGCACCATCAACGTCAATTCCTGGTCGCCAGACAGTAAACAATTCGCCTACATCCGCTATTCGCTCGCCTCGGAGACTTCGAAGTGATTCAGCCCCGCCGAGCCGGCGTCGTCTTCCTGATGGTTCTGCTGAGCGTGATGACCTATGTCGACCGCATCATCATCACCATCGCCGGCCCCGGCATCATGAAGGATTTCGGCATCCCGGAAATCCAGATGGGTACCGTGTATTCGGCGTACCTGCTCAGCTATACCATCATGATGATTCCGGGCGGCCAGTTCGCCGATGTGTTCGGGCCGCGCGCGGCGCTGGCGGTGATGGCGTTCGGGTCCGCGTTATTCACCGGCCTTACGGCGCTCGGCGGCTCGCCCGGTCTCGGCACGTACATCGGAATCGTGCCGTCGTTCCTGGTGGTGCGGCTGGCCATGGGAATCTTCGCGGCCCCAATGTATCCGGCCAGCGCAAAAATGAATGCCAACTGGAACCCGCCGGCGGCACGGGCGCGCGTCTGGGGCTGGATCGCATGCGGCGCGGGTATCGGTGGCGCCTGCACCCCGCTGCTTGTCTCGTGGATGCGCGCAAACTACACCTGGCGCGGCTCATTCTATATGGCCGCGCTGGGAAGCGCCATCCTCGGCGCAGTCTGGTACTGGTATGTGCGCGATTACCCGCATGACGAAATGCCGGCGGGCAGCCGCAAATCCCGCGCTCGCACGCCGTGGAAAGAGCTGCTCGGCAATCGCGATCTGATGCTGCTGACCGCTGGGTACTTCACCGTCAACTATTTCGAATATATTTTCTTTTTCTGGCTCTATTACTATTTTGGACAAATCCGCAAAATGGGCATGGACGAAAGCGCCTTCTACACGACGCTTATGTGGATCGCCTGGATCGTGATGACGCCCGTTGGCGGCTGGGTCTCGGACCGGCTCATCACCCGCTTCGGCATGAGAAACGGCCGCCGCATTGTACCCATGGCCGGCCTGACCGTCAGTGCCATTCTGGTCTACATCGGATGCAACGTCACGGGCACCGCCGCCACCGTGACGCTGCTGTGCCTTTCGCTCGGCTTCGCCGCGAGCACGGATGGACCCTATTGGGCAGCCGCGATTGATGCCGGCGGACGGCACTCCGGCACGGGCAGCGCCATCGTTAACACCGGCGGCAATCTTGGTGGCATGCTCGCGCCGGTGATAACGCCGCTCATCGCCAGTTGGGCCGGCTGGTCGGCCGGCATCTACGCAGGCGGCGCGGTCGCACTGATCGGTGTAACGGTCTGGTTCTTCATCGGTGCGAAACCCCCGCTTCGCGCCACAGCCACGGCCGCGCCCGAGCCGGTTTTATGATCGAAACCTCACTTTGGAATCTCGTAAACCCCGCCAGCGAGGAAGTCTTTCGCACGATTGAACCAACATCGGAGGTGGAGCTCGAGTCTATCCTCTCCAGGATGCGGTTAGCCCAGCAGCGGTGGCGCGAGGTCCCGCTTCAGGTGCGCATGGACGCTTGCCGTCAGTTCATCGCCGCCTTTCGCTCCATGAAGGAAACGGTCGCTCTCGACCTGACGCGCCAGATGGGCAAGCCCATTCGCCAGGCGCGCCAGGAAGCGGATACCATGCTCGATCGCGCGGACACCATGGTGCGATTGGCGCCCGCGTCCCTGCAAGATGAGATGCTCCCGCCCAAGGAGGGTTTTCGCAGGTTTATCCGGCATGAGCCTCTCGGAATCGTTCTCAACATTCCTGCCTGGAATTATCCTCTGCTTATCGCTGTCAACGTCGTCGTCCCGGCGCTGCTGGCCGGCAACGCCGTTCTCATCAAGCATGCCCGCCTGACGCCGTTATGCGGTGACGCCTTTGTCGAAGCCTTTCGAAAAACCAGCCTTCCTCGGGACCTGGTCGCATCCATTCACGTCGGTCACGCTACCATCCGTAAGCTCATCGACGCCCGTGCCGTCGACTTCATTGCATTCACCGGCTCGGTCGAAGGCGGGCGCGAAGTCTACCAGGCAGCTTCGACTCAGCTTCTCGACATGGGCCTCGAGCTTGGCGGCAAGGATCCCGCCTTTGTAGCGGAGGACGCCAACTTTACTTTCGCCGTGGAAAATCTGGTCGACGGCGCGTTCTACAACGCCGGACAGAGCTGCTGCGCTGTCGAGCGGATCTATGTCATGCGCCCGTTGTTCTCCAAATTCGTCGACGCTTACGTCGCCGAGGTGGAGAAATACAAACTGGGCGACCCGGAGGACGAGACAACGACCGTCGGCCCGCTGGCCCAAGCCAAGGCCGTCGCATTCGTGGAGTCCCAGGTCAGCCAAGCCCAGAACCAAGGCGCGCGCGTATTGACCGGAGGCCGCCGCCCGCCGGGGCGCGGGTACTATTTTCAGCCCACGGTGCTTGTGAATGTCGATCACAGCATGAGCGTGATGATGGAGGAAAGCTTCGGACCTGTAATCGGAATCATGGCCGTGGATACCGAGGACGAAGCTATCCGCTTGATGAATGACAGCCCATATGGACTAACAGCGTCAATTTGGACCGAGGACATCGCACGCGGTGAGGCGCTGGCGCAACGGACATCGGCTGGCACCGTCTATGTGAACCGCTGCGATTACCTCGACCCGGAACTCCCCTGGGTAGGTATCAAGAACAGCGGTCATGGCTGCACGCTATCGCACGTCGGGTTCCAGCACCTGACACGTCCTAAAAGCTTCCACCTGCGCACGCGCACCAGTGCTTCTCTATAAGCTCCGAAATGTGTTACGAGCCGTGACCGCAAGGGAGCGGCCTATAAGATAAGCGAATAGAATGTGGCGAACCTTTCTTGTTTTGCTCGGCGATCTCGACGTCTCGGCGTTGATATAGTCTTTCGCTTCCCCTGTACGGCTCAGAGCCCTTGGTCGGCTAGAATAGCTGTGAGTTTCCATGCTCCCCAAGGATTCCGTTTTTCGCGACAACCTGCTGCGCGGTAAGGTCGCGTTCGTCACCGGCGGCAGTAGCGGAATCTGTCTCAGGATTGCGGAACGCTTCGCCGGCCAGGGCGCTAAGGTAGCCCTACTGGGCCGCACGCAAGAGAAACTCGACCGCGCTGTTGCCGGCATCCGTGAGGCGGGCGGTGACGCCATTGGCTTCTCGGCCGACGTTCGCGATTACACGGCTCTCTCCGGCGCACTGCAAAAAGGTCATGAGCAGTACGGCGAAATCGACATCCTGCTCTGCGGCGCGGCCGGCAACTTTCCGGCGCCAGTGCTCGGAATGTCAGCCAACGGTTTCAAAGCGGTGATCGATATCGATCTTCTCGGCACGTTCAATACCTGCCGGGCGGCTTACGAGCATCTGCGCAAGCCCGGCGCATCGGTCATCGCCATTTCCGCCACCCACGCTTTTCGTCCCATTCCGATGCAAGCCCACGTGTGCGCCGGGAAAGCTGGGGTGGACATCCTCATCAAGACGCTGGCGGTCGAATGGGGCAGCGCGGGCGTTCGCCTCAACGTGGTCACGCCCGGACCGGTGGACGACACCGAAGGGATGCGCCGCCTCGCTCCCACAAAAGAAATTCGCACCCGTCTCACTGAATCCATTCCGCTCCAACGCTTCGCCAGCAAAGACGAGATAGCCGATCTGGCGCTGTTCCTGTGCTCGGGCTCGGCGGCGTACATCACGGGCGCGGTCTTCGTATGCGACGGCGGCCAGTCGCTGACAGGATCGAGTTTCGCGGCCGTGATCGATCGGGCGAAGTGATTTGCGCTCGAAGAGCACCCATCTTCAAACGGTGATGAAGCTCCGTTCGGGTAGCTCGCAGCAGGGCGTCGCTCCCGTCTGTGCGCTGCTACTCCTCGCGGTCGTCCCCATTCGAGCGCTCCCACCCAGCGCCGTTCTCTGGACCGCACCCTCCATCCTGCTAGCCGCCCTGCTGATTGCCTGGGCGGCGGAATCCGCGCAGTTTTTCGTGGCACAGGGTTTTGCGCTCGCAATCTTAGCCTGGTTGCAGACCCTTCCGGAATTTGCCGTGGAGGCCGTCCTTTCGTGGAAGCAGGAGGTCCCGCTGCTCCTGGCCGGTCTAACCGGAGCGTTGCGCCTGCTCACGGGTCTCGGCTGGCCTATGATTTATTTCACCGCCAGCTTCATGCACCGCCGGCGTACCGGGCAGAAGCTCCGCCGCATCGTCCTCGAGCCGGAACACTCCGTTGAGGTAGTGGGCCTTCTGGCCTGCATGGCTTACGCCGCCGTCATCTGGTCAAAAGCCAGCCTCAATCTGCTGGACGCCGCCGTTCTCATAACCATCTATGCGGTCTACCTGATCGTGTTACACCGCATGCCGCCCCAGAAAGCCGACGGCATCGATGAACTCGAGCTGATACCGCGCACCATCGTCAAAGCCCGGGCTCCGGTGCGTATCGTTCTCATAGTCGGACTTTTCGTGCTGGGCGGTGCCTTGATCTATTTCATGGCAGAGCCGTTTCTCGGTAGCCTCCTCGCCGTCTCCGCGACTCTGGGAGTCCCGAACTTTGTCTTCATCCAGTTGGTGGCGCCGTTCGTCTCGGAGTTCCCGGAGAAAGTCTCTGCGTTCTACTGGGCCCGCACGGTAGACCGCGCTTCCATGGCGCTAATGAACATGGTCTCGAGCAACATCAACCAGTGGACTCTGCTCGCGGCCATGCTACCCATCGTCTTCTCCATCAGCCGCGGCGCCCCTTCCACCATCAGCTTCGACTCTCAGCAGGAGCTCGAAATTCTCATGACACTGGGACAATCGCTCATTGGCGCTCTCTTTCTGATCAACATGGAGTTGGCGTGGTGGGAAGCCGCCGCCCTGTTCTTCCTGTGGGCGGTCCAGTTCGCGCTCTCGCCCGTTCCGGGTGTGCTGGCAAGTCATATTCACCGGTACGTAACGCTGACCTATCTGGCGTGGTCGGCAGTCGAAATCCTGCGCATGATCGTCGGTTGGCGAAAACCCGCGGCCTTTCAACATTTCGCCAAAATGTGGCGAAGCCACGTGGGTTAATCCCGCTTCCATGTAGCAGAGCCCGTCCGAAACCGAGCCGTGACCGGAAGGGAGCGGTTTTCCTAGTCGACGGTTAACCGCAGTCAATACCGCTTGAGTTTCCATTCACCGCGAGCCTTCGGCAACACCAGGGCGTCTCCCTCCCAACGCAGGGCGCCTTCGATCCCCGCCTTGCCAGGAAGCGAATAACGAATCTGCTGGCCAGGATCAAGCTCTTTCCATCGAGCCGGAACCGGCCCGGTACTATGGCCCCAGGGCTGCAGTTCATGCTGCCGTCTCCCCTCGAAGTTTGCACCGATCTCCAATTCCCCGCCAGGTTCCGCGCCGACTCCTGGCCTAAACCCAGTGCCAGAAAAGAGGCTCCCCACACGGTCATTCGCGCGACCCACATCAGCGGCAGTATAGGGCGGGTCCCACCGCGCGTCCATATCATCCTCAGCCAAGCAGAAACCTCTCCCTGCTGCAATAATAAAGTGAATCACACAAATGCAACAGAAAATACGCTCCACGACGGTGATGTGCGTCCGTCGCGACGGCAAAGTCGTCATGGCCGGCGATGGCCAGGTGACTCTCGGCAACGAAGTCCTGAAGTCCTCAGCCAAGAAACTGCGCCGCCTCTACAACGACAAGATTCTCTCCGGCTTTGCCGGCTCCACAGCCGACGCCTTTTCGTTGTTCGCGCGCTTCGAAACCAAGCTCGAACAGTTCAACGGCAATCTGCCGCGCTCGGTCGTGGAATTGGCCAAGGAATGGCGCACCGACAAGATCCTCCGGCACCTCGAGGCCCTGCTGCTGGTGGCCGACACCGAAAACATCTTCATCGTCAGTGGAAACGGCGACGTCGTGGAGCCCGACGAAGCCGTGGCCGCCATCGGTTCCGGTGGGCCGTTTGCCATGTCTGCCGCCACGGCACTGCTACGCAACACGAAGCTGTCTGCCCGCCACATCGTCGAACAGGCCATGCAGATCGCCGCCAAAATCTGCATCTTTACCAACGACCACATTACCTACGAGGAGCTTGGATAGCCATGGTGATCTATCTTCCTAGCCAGTCCGTGGACGCCGAGCCTATTCTCGACGAGTTGACTCCGCGCGAGATCGTGCGTGAGTTGGACAAGCACGTGATCGGCCAGGCCGAAGCCAAGCGCGCCGTCGCCATCGCGCTGCGCAACCGCATCCGGCGCCAGAAGCTCGCCCCCGAAATGGCTGAGGAGGTGATGCCCAAAAATATCCTCATGATCGGACCCACCGGCGTCGGCAAAACCGAACTCGCCCGGCGGCTCGCCAAACTCGCCAACTCTCCGTTCCTCAAAGTCGAAGCCAGCAAGTTTACCGAGGTTGGCTACGTCGGCCGCGATGTCGAATCTATGATCCGCGATCTGGTGGACATCGCCATCGACATGGTGCGCGAAGAGCGCCTTGAGGAGGTGGCCGATCGCGCCGAGTCCAACGCCGAGGAACGCCTGCTCGATCTGTTGATGCCTCCGCAGCCCGAAACCAGCGAAAGCGCCGACCGTACTCGCGAGAAATTGCGCGAGCGCCTGCGTGAGGGCAAGCTGGATGACCGCATCGTGGAACTCGAAGTGAAAGAGCGCGGGCCCACCTTCGAAATCGCGACATCCGCCGGAATCGAGGAGATGGGCATTAATCTGAAAGATGTCCTGCCCAACCTCTTCGGCCAGCGAAGCCGCAAGCGCAAGATGCGCGTCAATGAGGCCATGGACTACCTGGTGCAGGAGGAAGAACAGAAACTCATCGACATGGACCAGGTCACTCGCCTGGCGCTCGAGCGCGTCGAATCGAGCGGAATCATTTTCCTTGATGAAATCGATAAAATCGCGGGACGCGAAACGGGCCACGGCCCCGACGTCAGCCGCGAAGGCGTACAGCGCGACATCCTGCCCATCGTCGAAGGTACCACCGTGAATACGCGCCACGGCTTCGTGCGCACCGATCACATTCTTTTCATTGCCGCTGGCGCCTTTCACGTCTCCAAACCCAGCGACATGATTCCCGAGCTCCAGGGCCGCTTCCCCATCCGCGTCGAGCTGAAATCACTCTCCGTCGAGGATTTCGTTCGCATCCTCAAGGAGCCTAAAAACGCGCTCACCAAGCAATACGAGGCGCTGCTGGAAACTGAAGGAATCAAGCTGGTTCTCACCGACGATTCGCTCGAGGAAATCGCGCGCTTCGCCGCGCAGGTCAATCAAAGCGCGGAAAATATCGGCGCCCGCCGCCTCCACACCATCATGGAAAAGGTGCTCGAAGAGATTTCCTTCGCCGGCCCCGACCTGAAAAAGAAAACCGTCAAGGTTGACGCCGCCTACGTCCGCAAACACCTCGCCGACATCGTCAAAGACCAGGACCTGAGCCGGTATATTTTGTAGGAAACTCGTCATGCCGCGGCTAGCCGACTACTACCGGGACACGGATCCAAAAGCTTTGGCAGTTTTCCTCGCACTGCAACGGCAAATGACAGGGCCCCAGAAGATCTCAGCCGTTTTTCAAATGAACGAAATGCTCTGGCAGCTGGCAGAATCGAGCGTTCGCCAACAATACCCTCAAGCTCGCGATCGCGAGGTGTTTCTTCGTACCGCCGCGCGTTTTCACGACCGGGAGACCATGAAGCGGGTCTATGGCTGGGATCCGGACCGCGCAAACCCGTGACGCCCGCGGCCGCCTTCCGGGAGTTGCTCGGCGCATTCGATCGCTTGAACATTCGTTATATAGTCACCGGCTCGGTCGCCAGTTCTTTTTACGGTAGCCCTCGTGCCACCCGTGATATCGACTTGGTCGCGGAGGTCCGGTTAGAGCATATAGATCCGCTGGTGTCCGCTCTGGACGCGACTTCTATGCTGATGGGGACATGATGCGCGACGCTATCGCGGCCAAACGGGCATTTAATGTAATCCATTTCGCCACTTCCTACAAGTTCGACATTTTCCCCGCTGCTTCCGACCCTTATACTCGCGCTCAATTCGAACGGCGCCAGACCGGGCGTTTCGCGATCGAAAATGAATCAGTCGACTTTCATGTGGTCAGCGCGGAAGACTCAATACTTAGCAAGCTGCTCTGGTATAAGTCCGCGGGCGGTGTTTCGGACCAGCAATGGCGAGACATTCTTAGCGTCTTGGATGCCCGGCGTTCCATGCTCGATCTGGAATATCTGGACAGGTGGGCCAAACACTTGGGCATTCATGACCTACTCACCCGTGCTCTGAACGATTAAAATATCGGTTCAGCCATGCGCCGCGCGCGCCGACACTTCCTGAAGCTCTCCGCCACCACTGTCGGAGGCCTGCTGTTCTACACGCTCGACCGCAAAGCCGCCCGCGTTCACGCCCAGACCAGTTCCATAAGAGTCCCCCTTCGCTTCTTTACCGAAGACGAAGCCCTCACCATCGCCGCTGCGGCCGGACGCATCTTTCCTGCCGACGAGTCCTCACCCGGCGCGAACGAAGCTGGTGTCATCATCTACATCGATCGCCAGCTCGCCGCAGCCTACGGCCGCGATCACTACCGCTACACGCAGCCGCCTTTCGAACCGGGCGTTCCCGAACAGGGCTACCAGGGCAAGGAAACACCGCGCGAAATCTACCGCGCCGGCCTGAAACTGCTGGGCCGTTTCCATCCGCTCCCGCCCGCGGACCAGGACGCGCGCCTCAAACAGATCGAGACCACCGTGTTTTTCTCGCTTCTCCGCACCCATACCATCGAAGGCATGTTTTGCGACCCTATGCACGGTGGCAACGCTGGCATGATCGGCTGGCAGATGATCGGCTTCCCCGGACCCCGCATGAGCTATTTTGATGACGTAGACCGGCACTACGGCACGGCCTTCCGGCAAAAACCCGCCAGCCTGGCGCAAATCCTCGGCCGTCCCGTGACGCCCGGCGAGGACACGGAAACGTGAAGACCCGTCCCCCAGTGGATGTCGCCATCGTGGGCGGCGGCTGGACCGGGCTGACCATGGCCAAGGAGCTTGCCACGCGTACCGGCCTAAAAATCCTCGTACTCGAGCGCGGCGGTCCCCACAAAACCCGCGATTACCTCGACAACATGGACGAGCTTGATTACGCGATCCGGCTCCGCACTATGCAGCCCATTCGCGACGAGACCGTCACCCTTCGGCACGGTATGCGGGATCGCGCGCTGCCCATCCGCCAGTACGGTTCCTTCCTGCCCGGCACCGGCGTGGGCGGCTCGGGCGAGCATTGGAGCGGCATTTCCTACCGCTACTACCCCCACGATTTCCGCCGTCTCTCGCACATCGTCGAGAAGTACGGCCGCGCAAGGCTGCCCGAAGGCTGCACCATCCGCGATTGGCCCATCACCTATGACGATCTCGAGCCCGATTACGAACGCGCCGAACGCCTGATGGGCCTCTCCGGCAGAGCTGGCAATCTGCAAGGCAAGACAATCGAAGGGGGGAACATTTTCGAGGGCCCTCGCCAGTCCGAATATCCTACGCCGCCCATGAAAATGCCGCATCTGGCCGCGCTCTTCCGCGACGCCACTCACTCGCTCGGCTATCACCCCTTCCCGTTACCCGCCGCCACCACCAGCGTGCCGTACACCAATCCCGATGGCGTCTCCCGTGCCGGCTGCTCCTTCTGCGGCTACTGCGAGCGATTCGGATGCATGATCGGCGCCAAAGCCCAGCCCTCCAATACCCTCATGCCCGTGCTCGCGCGCCGCAACAATTTCGAAATGCGAACCGGCGCCTGGGTGCGAAGGCTGGTGCTTGAAACCAGACATGTGCGCGGTGTGCACTACATCGATGCAAACGGCGACGAAGTCTTCCAACCCGCGGACCTCGTTTTTCTGGCTTCCTGGACCCTTAACAACACCCGCCTTCTGCTTCTCTCCAAGATCGGCGATCCGTATGATGCCGAAACGGGCAACGGTCTTGTGGGCAGCCACCTGACGCATCAGGTTACCGTGCCGGCCGCAACCCTCTTCTTCGAAAAGCCGCTGAATGCTTTCATGGGCGCCGGCTCGGCGGGCATCGCGATCGGAGATTTTGACGTACTCGATCACAAGGATCTGGATTTTGTAGCGGGCGGCGCATTGTACACCGTCTGCTATGGAACCCGCCCCATTGCCAACTTCGGGGTTGTACCCCCCAGCGTCACAGCCGGGTGGGGCGCCGCTTGGAAGAAGGCCGCGCTCCATAATTACGACCGCACCGGCCTGGTGCGTTTCTATGGAGAGCACCTGTCTTATCGTGGCAACTACATGGATTTAGATCCGGTCTACAAGGACCGTTACGGCGACCCCCTTCTTCGTCTTACCCTCGACTGGCAGGACAACGAGCGGAACATGGTTCGCTTCATAACCGGCCGCGCCGCGCAGGTCGCACAAACTATGGGCGCCGTGGAAATCCAGCATTTTCCGGGCCTGAAACGGTATGAAGCCACTAGGTACCAGGGTACTCATTTGCAGGGGGGTACGATTATAGGTGCAAACGAGACGCATTCTGTGGTAAATATGTACTTGCAGCATTGGCGAGCGCCGAACCTGTTTATACTTGGCGCTTCGGCCTTTCCGCAGAACCCCTCCAGCAACCCAACGCTGACTGCGGTAGCTCTTACGTATCGTGCGGCCGATGCAGTGATTCAGAGGTATCTTAAGCACCCCGGTGCATTAGCATAATCGCAACGACTCTCGCAAAGTTTTCAAGGAGCAAACCCAATTCCCCATGGATAGTGATCGCAAGTATAGACAGCGAGGCTACCAGGACACCGACCGCCCTGACCCCAGATCTGATCGAAACGGAAGCGAACGGCCCCGGCAACCCGGGCTGCGTCCGCCCCTCGATGTAACCGGCCCGCGCCTGCCACGCCTGGTGCAAGCCGTTACCGCCTCTCGATGTTACAACTGCGCTACGCAGCTTCCCAACGGAACCGCCTACAGCGGGAACTGCCCGAAATGCGGAGCCGCTCTGCACTGTTGCAAGCAGTGTTCCCACTTCGAACCCTCCACCCGTTTTCAATGCCTGAAACCAATTCCAGTGCGCATTCCGCTAAAGGACAAGGCCAACGAGTGCACGTTATTCGAGCCCCGCGTAACCGTCGCTCGTGACGCGTCCCCCTCCGCTCCCCCTCCAGCACCGGTAAACGACCATACCCCCCGCAGCTCCACTGACGCCCGCAGCGCATTCAACGCACTGTTCAAGAAGTAGGATTACCGACACAGCACCCTTAACTCCGCAATCTCCACACGATAACTTTCCTCGCGCTGACGCTAAAGCGCTGGATGAAGTCGCATACCCGTTTTCGGCTGAGGCTCGACTGGCTGTAGCTCAGCGATATTGCGGCTGCGCGCCTGCTCCTTCGCTTTGAGATCTTTATACATCTCGGCCAAGTCGTAGTTGAACCGTGCTGCGTGGGCTTCGCGTGCCGCTCGAACTTGATCCACAATTTCGTCTTTTGAATTCATTCCTCTTCTCCCATCAGTTCTTCGGGCGTGCAGATGATGGGGAGTTCAAATCCCTGCTCCCTCACCACCAGGCGGGCCGCCCGCTGGATCTCGGCATTCGCAATATGCCGGCAGCGCGTCAGCTGCTGACGTGCGGCCATCAGCAAATCGCGGCTCGGGCGAGCCGCTAGATAGCTCGGAATAGTCGTTTCAACCTAGGCTCTCATTCATGATAGTGTCCCTGACAATCACGCGCGAGCGAACGACATTCCTGACCTCAAACTAACGCTATTCGCATGCGGACATCGTAGGACACGCATGCTTCCCTTTTCCATCTCTGCCCGATATCGCTGCGCTCACCTCTGCTACTCTAATGCGAGCCGCCTCGAAAGGAGGTCTTGCCCTTGCTAAACATGCTCGGCGCGTATGGAGATTGGGCTGCGCAGCTGGTGAGCGACCCGCCAAGGCTGTCTTTGCGCCTTCCCCGGTGGGAAGGCACAGCGGATTGGCAGCGCCAGGCTCGGCAGCGTTATCGCGAGGCGTTGCTTCAGCCGGACACCGGCGCCACCCCCCGCGCCATGATCCAACACCACATCGAGTACGACGGCCTGGCCATAGAACACTTGAACTGGCAGCTGCCGTATGGACCTCCCACCGAAGCGTTGGTCCTCAAGCCTGCCGGCGCCACCGGACCCCTTCCCGCCGTCCTGGCCCTGCACGATCACGGAGGCAACAAATATTTCGGCGTGCGTAAGATTACCCGCATCAGCGATGACCGGCATCCCTTGATGCAGCAGCACCAGGATCATTACTATGGCGGCGCCGCCTGGGCTAACGAGCTGGCCAAACGCGGATACGTCGTCCTGGTGCATGATGCTTTTACCTTTGGAAGCCGGAGAATGCGTCTTTCCGACCTCCCGGAGATCATCACGGGCCACCTGGTCGAGACGGACCCCGAGTCAGAAGAAGAGATCCAGCGCTATAACACCTTCGCCGCGAACCACGAGCACATCGTCGCCAAGAGTCTGTTCTCCGCGGGTACCACGTGGCCTGGGGTCTTTACTGCCGAGGATCAACGCGCCCTAGATTACCTGTGCTCGCGGCCGGACGTGGATACATCCCGAATCGGCTGCTGCGGCTTATCTGGAGGAGGCTTGAGGACCGTCTTCCTCACCGGGTTGGATCCGCGCATTCGCTGCTCCTGCTGTGCCGGCATGATGACCACTTGGCGGGACTATCTTCTGAATAAGTGTTATACGCATACCTGGATGGTCTATATTCCAGGCCTGTCTCGTGATCTGGACTATCCGGAAATCATCGGCCTCAACCTGCCCAATCCGGTGCTCGTGCTCAACAATCGCGAGGATCAGCTTTTTACCGTCCCCGAAATGGAGCGCGCCGACAAAATCCTGCGCGATGTGTATCAGAAAGCCGGCGCCGGGGATCGCTATCGCATGAAGTTTTATCCCGGTCCGCACAAGTTCGACCGTGAAATGCAGAGCGAGGCGTTTCAGTGGTTCGATCGTTGGCTGAAGGCTTGAAGTCTACCCACGCCGCAGCGGCGCGCAACAGGCCGGTTCACAGACGTCTTGACTGGGCCCGCTGTTTCCCAGCCAGCGCGGCTGCATCTCGCCCATGCGCTCGAGTACCAGCTCGCGAATCATGCTGACGAACGCGGGATGGTTGCCCACGGTTGCGGCACGCACGAAGCGCAGCCCTAACTCTTCACAGAGCTCGCGGGCTTCCGTATCGAGATCGTAGAGCACCTCCATATGATCGGAGATAAAGCCGATAGGCGCGATCACCACGTCGCGCGCTCCCGCCACCTGCAGTTCGCGTAGACAGTCGCCGATGTCCGGACCCAGCCACGGCTGCGACGGCGGTCCGCTGCGGCTTTGATATACCAGCCGCCAGTCCGACGCGGCCCAAGCGTTCCGAAACCAGACGGCAAGCTTCGGTTAACTGCGCTTCGTACTGTGAGGCCGCGGCCATCGAAACCGGAACACTGTGCGCCGTGAAAACCAGCGCCGCCGCAGGACGCCTGCTCCAGCGCTGTGCGAACCCGCTCCGCCACTGGTTCAATAAATCCGGGATGATTATAAAAAAGCCGCAGCTTGTCGATCTCCGGCGCGCCCTGGCCTACGGCTTCCCGTGCCCGCGCGATGTCTTCCAGATACTGGCGGCATCCCGAGTACGAGCTGTATGCCGACATGACGAACGCCGCTGCCCGCCGCACGCCATCGGCGCGCATCTTTCGCACCGTGTCCGCGAGCATCGGATGCCAATTGCGGTTTCCCCAGTACACCGGCAACGCGCGGCCCGCGCTCGCGCAATTCCGCTTCCAGCAGCCGCAATCAGCTCCCGCATCTGCTGGTTGATGGGGCTCATGCCGCCGAAATGGTAATAGTGTTCCGCGACTTCGAGCAGGCGCTCACGCGGCACATTGCGGCCTCGCAGCACATTTTCAAGGAAAGGAATCACGTCGGCAGGCTGTTCCGGCCCGCCGAACGCAACCAAAAGAATAGCGTCGTACTTCGGGAGGCTGAGCGGATTCACAGGCCCAGCGCCTAACCTCAACACCTGGCACCTAAAACCTGGCACCTGCTTTATGCCGGCGCGGGACGCTCCCCTTCGGACAGGCCCGGCAACGCGGCGGCCGCCCTCCGGCCGGATCACCTGCTGCGTATGATCTTCGGCAGTCCTTGCGGCTTGCCACGGCGCGCGGCGGCAAGCGGAATGCCCTCGATGATCTGCTTCACTTCGGCGCCATCCAGCACTTCGCGCTCGAGCAGCGCTTCGGCGATTCGCACCAGCGCATCGGATTGCTCTTCGATGACCTTGCGCGCGCGGTCGTAGCCGCCCTGCACCAGCTTCTTCACCTGCTCGTCGATGCGGATGGCGGTCTCTTCGCTGTAGTCGCGATGCTGCGCGATCTCGCGGCCCAGGAAGATCTGCTCTTCCTTCTTGCCGAAGCTCAGCGGGCCCAGCTCGCTCATGCCCCACTCGCAAACCATCTTGCGAGCCAGGTCGGTGGCGCGCTCGATATCGTTGCCCGCGCCCGTGGTCATGTGGTGCATGTACTTCTCTTCGGCGATGCGGCCGGCCATCAGGATGGCGAGCTGGGCCTTCAGGTAATCCTTGCTGTAGGAGTGCTTGTCGTCGATCGGCAACTGCATGGTCACGCCCAGCGCCATGCCGCGCGGGATGATGGTCACCTTGTGCAGCGGATCGGCATTGGGCAGCACCGCCGCCACCAGCGCGTGGCCGGCCTCGTGATACGCCGTATTGCGCTTCTCGGCATCGCTCAGGATCATCGACTTGCGCTCCGCGCCCATCAGGATCTTGTCCTTGGCCAGCTCGAAATCGATCATCATGACGACTTTGCGATTCTGGCGCGCGGCATTCAGCGCGGCTTCGTTCACCAGGTTGGCCAGATCGGCGCCCGCCAAGCCCGGTGTTCCGCGCGCCAGCACCGAGAGATCGACGTCGTCGCCCAGCGGAATCTTCTTGGTGTGAACCCTCAGGATGGCTTCGCGCCCGCCGCACATCGGGACGGCCCACCACCACGCGCCGGTCGAAACGGCCCGGCCGCAGCAGCGCCGGATCGAGCACGTCCGGACGGTTGGTGGCCGCCACCAGGATCACGCCTTCGTTCGATTCGAAGCCGTCCATCTCCACCAGCAACTGGTTCAGGGTCTGCTCGCGCTCGTCGTGCCCGCCGCCCAAGCCCGCGCCGCGATGGCGTCCCACGGCGTCGATTTCATCGATGAAGATGATGCAGGGCGCATTCTTCTTGCCCTGCTCGAACAGGTCGCGCACGCGGCTCGCGCCCACGCCCACGAACATCTCGACGAAATCCGAGCCGGAGATCGAGAAGAACGGCACGCTGGCTTCGCCGGCGATGGCGCGCGCCAGCAGCGTCTTGCCGGTTCCCGGAGAGCCGATCAGCAGCACGCCCTTCGGAATGCGGCCGCCCAGCTTCTGGAACTTCTGCGGCTCGCGCAGGAATTCGATGATCTCCTGCAGCTCTTCCTTGGCCTCTTCCACGCCCGCCACGTCCTTGAACGTGACCTTCTTCTGCTGCGTGGAATGCAGGCGCGCGCGGCTCTTGCCGAAGCTCAGGGCCTTGTTGCCGCCGCTCTGCATCTGCCGCATCATGAAGATCCAGAAGGCCAGCAGCAGGATGAAGGGCGAAGCGTTCACCAGAATCGAAATCCAGTTGCCGGAATTCGCTTCCTTGAACTCCATGACGACCTTTTTGTCCTGGAGCATCTTGTAAATGATCGGGGTAGTTGATGGGAACCTGAGTGTTGAAATCCCGCATTGACGTCCTTGTAATCCCCTTGCACCTCGGTGCCTCGGAAGGTCACGTGCTTAACCTTGCCCTCATCGACGTCGGCAAGGAACTGGGAGAAGTTGATTGTCGCGCTGCGGGCGGCTCTTACCGGTGCGTACCACGGTCCATAGCAGCACCGCTACGCAAATCAGCACCACCCAAAATATGGCTGTCTTGATATTGGAATTCACACTACCTCCCCTACCGATGAGAGAAAACCCTCTAATTCTATAGACGTTGCCTGCATGCGGATTGATTCCAACATTCCCTCGATCAAGCCGAGGTCTCCTGAATTCTTAGCAGCATGCGGCTTTCCGGAGTGGCTACCAAATTTGCCGCAGGGCCGAAGCGGCGGGACCAAATAATCTCATCTCCCTTGGATGATTACCGGCCAACTGCGCCGTTCCCACAACGGGATACGCGCCTGTTGGAAGAGAAACTTGAGCTTTTCCTTGCCGGTATGGCCAACCGGCCGGTACTGGTCTCCCGGTCTCCAGTTGCGCACTTCCAGCACCCCGGAGATCCGGTCCCAGTCTAACCAATCCATCAATTTATTATATCTGGAATCTAGGATTTCCGTAGTCTTTTTGTTTTCAATAACTTCCAGAAGTACCGCGGAGCTTCCGCCCGGCAACGGCACGGCTGCCCGGCACCGGCGCCGGAAACCGGAAATTGCGGTTTTCCAGCCGATCCATCCCAGGCGGAGCCAGCCGCAGCCATTCAAACGACCGGTATACATCAACTTCCGGCGCCTGCAGCCGCCCGTCGCCCTCCTGCTGAGAGGCCAGTTGGAGCACGGCGGCAACGTGACCGAAATCGATGCCCCGGAGATCGCCCTTGACCATTTCGATCGCCCGGCGAACTAGCCGGCGCGCAGCGGCCGGGGGCAACTGGCTCAGCACATCGCCGTGTAGAAACACCGCAGGCGGCTTCACGGTGATGTGGTCGGCGGCCAACCGGTCGATCTCCTGCTCCCAGTAACGTTCCTCTTCGAGCGCCCAGTCCGCGGTGTGCGCCAGCGTCTCGGCAATCGCTGGATTCCAGTCGCGCGCGAGCATTGGCAGCAACTCGCGACGAATGCGGTTGCGGGCGAAGTCGAGACAGGCGTTGGACGAGTCTTCGCGCCAGGCGATATTGCGCTCGCGAAGAAACTCGCTCGACAGTCGGCACGATCAATTCCTAGCAAGGGCCGCACGAGTCCGTCCTTCGTTACCGGCCGGATGCCCGCCAGCCCCGCGGTTCCCGAGCCGCGTAGAAATCGGAACAGCACTGTCTCGGACTGGTCCGATCGCGTATGCCCCAGCGCGATGCGGTCCGTACTGCCCGATTGCAGAAATTCGCGAAAGAACCGCCGGCGTTCGTTGCGGGCCCCTGCTCGAGGTTTTCACCGCGCTTTCTGGCCACCGCGGCCACATCCACTCTTCCGAGGAAGAACGGCAGGCCCAGCATGCCCGCCAATTCTTCCACGAATCGCACGTCCTGGCGAGATTCCTCGCCCGGAGCTGATGGTCCAGATGGAGAACGCTCAAGTGGAGATTCCATCGCGGCGCCAGTTCGAAAAGACGTGCAGCAGGCACACCGAATCCGCGCCTCCAGACACTGCCACGCCGATCCGCTGCCCAGTCTGGAACATGCGGAATCGTTCGATCGTCTCCACCACCTGTCCGACCACGTTCCGATTCTAGCGCCGCCAACCCGGAGTAGCGCAGGGCTACCCGCGATGTGGGCGGGGAGACCTGCGGCTTTTTCTTCGCAAGGGCAATAGCCGCAGCTCCCCGCAAATCCAGCGTGCGCCTGCGCTAAAGGGTGAATTCGGATGCATCTGGCTGTGGTAAGCTCGCATCTTCGCTGGAGACCGTCATGATTCGCGTTGCTGTCCTTTTCCTACTTGTCCTTCTCATCCCACTCCATGCCCAGCCCGCGCGGCATCCGCTGGACGCTCTCACTTCTCAGGAGTATTGGTCGGTCTTCGAAACCCTGAAGGCGTCGGGCAAATTCGATGCCGCCAGCCGCTATGCCGGCATCAACCTGCACGAGCCGCCGAAAGCCGAAGTTCTGCGCTGGAAACCAGGCATGCCGTTCCGCCGTGAAGCGCTGGCCATCGTCAAGCAGCGGCGGCAGACGTTCGAGGCCGTGGTGGACGTTGCCGGCCAGAAGCTGGTCTCGTGGAAGGAAGTCAAGGGCGTCGAGCCGGTTCTGATCGCGGATGAGATCGAGGGAGTCGACGAGCGTGTGAAGGCCGACCCGCAATGGCAGGCCGCCATGCGCAAACGCGGCATCACGGATTTCGACACTGTGAGCTGCGACGGCGATTCGCCCGGTTACTTCGACACCCCCGAGGAGCAGGGCCGCCGGCTTCAACGCGTCACATTGTTCGGAAGGCAGGGGATTCTCCAGCGGCAGCGGGCATCCCATCGAAGGCCTGATTGTCGTGTGGGATTCCGAGGAGCAGAAAATCATCCGGGTCATCGACGCGGGCGTAGTGCCAGTACCGGCGCGGAAACGCCGATTACGACGCAGTACCATTCGCTCGCGTGAAGTGCCGGGGCCGATTACGGTCGAACAGCCCGTGCATGGCTTTCGCATCGATGGCAACCAGGTAAGCTGGCAGAACTGGAATTTCCACTTTCGCATCGACCCGAAAATGGGCGTCGTGGTGACCAATGTCAGTTATAACGATGCAGGCAAACTGCGTTCCATTTTGTATGAAGGCTCGCTCGCGGAGATTTTCGTCCCCTACCAGGATCCGGCGGAAGGCTGGTACCACCGCACGTTCATTGACATGGGCGAGGGCAATATCTGGGGCAGCGTGGCCAGTATCCTCGAGCCAGGAGGCGACTGCCCGGATAACGCCGTCTACTTTGATTCCGTCGTACCCACCTCCCACGGCGTTCCGCAACGGTGGCCCCGAACGGCATGCCTGTTCGAGCGCGAACCGGGCGATTTCGCCTGGCGGCACGCGCGTGGTGGTGTGCAGGTGGAAAGCCGCAAGCGGCGCGACCTGGTTCTGCGCATGATCACCACTTTCGGCAACTACGACTACGCAGTCGACTGGACCTTCCTGCAGAACGGCAACATCAAGATCGGCGTGGGCGCTACGGGGATGGTTGAGGTGAAAGCCGTTCGCAGCCGCACGGCGGCTGAAGACCGTGATGGCAAGGACGGCCGCTACGGCCATTTCGTCGCCGACAACACGATCGGCGTGAACCATGACCATTACTTCTCCTTCCGTCTGGACCTGGACATCGACGGCCCGGAGAATAGTTTTCTCAAAGAGCAACTGAAGACCGAACGGCTGCCCGGCGGCAGTCTGCGAAAGAGCGTTTGGGTGACCGAGACAAAAATCGCGAAGGTAGAAGAAGAGGCGCAGCTCCAGATGATGATGGAACACCCCGCGCTCTGGCGGGTGATCAATCCCAATGTGAAGGGGCCGCTCGGTTATTCGCCGGGCTACGAGATCGCGCCCAGCCACAACGGCGTTTCCCTGATGGTGGATGACGACTGGCCGCAGCGGCGCGCAGGCTTTATCCGGCCATCATCTGTGGGTCACCCCGTATCGCGAAGACGAACGCTACCCGGCCGGCGATTATCCCACTCAGAGCCATGGTGGCGACGGCCTACCGGCGTGGACCAAAGGAAATCGGCCTATCGAGAACACCGACATTGTGGTCTGGTATACCCTGGGCTTCCACCATGTGACCCGCCCTGAGGACTGGCCCATCATGCCCACCGCATGGCACGAATTCGAACTCCGCCCGTTCGATTTCTTCGCTCACAATCCGGCAGTGGATTTGCCGAAAACACACTGAGGCGGAGTGCGAAGACTGGGACAGGCAGCGCTATCCACGCGCCCTGAAGTCTATCGCGATCACCCGACGGGTAACAGGCCTTGGGACAGCGAAGCCTGTCCCCATCTGCCATACTCCCTGTTAACGTTATCCAAAAATGCCTCGGGAAATTTCCTGATTTCGCCGGTTACCGCAATCGTGCAAAATTCAAATCAGACAAAGATGATGTGGTTGCGTTCACTCCTTGGATCTTCTCCCCGCGGCGCGGCGCCCGAAGCGCCACTAACTCAAGACGCCGCACGCGCGGAGAACAGATTCTACAAACGTTTTCGGACCAGCTGCCGGTTTCAGATTTGCTGGCGGGACCACCGCGGCAAGACTCAGTCCAAAAGCGTGAAGGTGCTGGATATGAGCGGTGATGGCGCGCTGATCGAATGCATGGTTCCCTTTGACAGCGGCTCGATCATCCACTTCCAGACCCGCGACCTCGGATTGATGGGCAGCGCCTACGTGCGCACCTGCAAGTCGCGATTCTTCTCTTACCGGGTTGGCTTGGAATTCGCCGGCAACCTGTCCCAGCGCATCTGAACGAATCAAGCGTTTGGTTCCACTCCCGCGTCTATGAGAAAATGAGCCCTTGAAGAGTTGAGTCGGCCGTCTGCCTTTTTTTAACCATGCGTTGCTGCGTGCTGCTCGTTGTCTTGTGTGTAGTTCCCGCGGGCGCCCAGCCTCCTAAAATCGATTTCCTGCGCGACGTCCAGCCGATCTTCGAATCCCGATGCCAGGGCTGCCACGGCGCACAGCAGCAGATGGCCGGTCTAAGGCTCGATTCCGGCACGGCTGTCCTTACGGGCGCATCTAGCGGGCCCGTGATTCAGCCGGGAAAGAGCGCCGCCAGCCGCTTGATGGCGCGCGTAACCAGCACGAAAAAAGGCTTTGGCATGCCGCCGATCGGCGAGCCGCTCACCGCTGCGCAGATCGCCACGCTACGGGCATGGATCGATCAGGGAGCGCACGTCCCCGTTTCAGAACAAGCCGCCACCGCGACGAATCCGAAGAGCCGTCACTGGTCGTTTCAGCCCGTGGTTCGGCCAGCGCTTCCCGACGTGCGCGCCCGGGCGTGGGTTCGCAATCCGATTGACCGCTTCGTCGGCGCGCGTCTGGAGGCCGAAGGGTTCGCGCCTTCGCCCGAAGCCGATCGCGCCACGCTCATCCGCCGCGTGAGCCTCGACCTGGCTGGGTTGCCGCCCACTCCGGCTGAGGTTGCCGAGTTCGTCAACGACAACCGCCCGGATGCCTACGAGCGGCTGGTGGACCGGCTGCTGGCTTCGCCGCACTATGGCGAAAAGTGGGCGCGCTACTGGCTCGACCTGGCGCGCTACGCCGACAGCGATGGCTATGAGAACGATCCCGCGCGTCCCCATGCCTGGCGCTACCGCAACTGGGTGATCGACGCGCTGAACCGCGACATGCCGTTCGACGAATTCACCATCGAACAGATCGCGGGCGATCTGCTGCCCAATGCCACGGTCGAACAGAAACTCGCCACCGGTTTCCAGCGCAACACGCTCACCAATCGCGAAGCCGGCGTGGATCGCGCCGAAGACCGCTTCGAGCAGCTCGTGAATCGTACGAACACGGTCGGCACCGTCTGGCTGGGCCTGACGGTGGGTTGCGCGCAATGCCACAACCACAAATTCGATCCCATCAGCCAGCAGGAATACTACTCAGCTCATGGCGTTCTTCAATTCCGCTGAGGAGAAGGATATCGACGCGCCGCTTCCCGGCGAAATCGGTCCGTACCTGCGGCCGCTCCGGAGTACGAACAGAAACGCGCGGAGTTGCTGGAGCAGTATCACATCCCCGAGATGGAGGCGGACTGGGAAGCCAAACTGCGCGAGGCCCACGTCCATCCGGGCAGGCGATGTGGAGTGGGACTTTGCCCTCACCGAATTTCGCGCCGGATACGACGACTGGCAGAAAATTCCTCAACTCGGATGCCGCGCATCGCAGCAAACGCCTGCAGGACGGTTTCGTCGACTACTTCGTGATCCGCGGCCAGACGCCCGATATCGACAAAGACAAGGACGCTAAGAAAAAGTTAGAAGAAGCGCAAAGAAAAGCTGGAGGCGCTCGAAGCCACTCTGCCACCGCTTCGCGCAAGCGCCGGTCATGGCCGAGATGGCGAATCCGCCCGAGCAGCACATCGCCACCGGCGGCGATTTTCGTGTCCCGGCGCCGAGGTCGAACCCGGCACGCTGGCGGTTCTCCCGCCGCTTGAAACCGGCGGCACGCCAGCTAACGGCTGGCGCTGGCGCGCTGGCTCGTCTCGCGCGAAAATCCGCTGACCGCGCGCGTTGCCGTGAATCGCATCTGGCAGGAGTTCTTCGGCCGCGGCATCGTGCGCACGTCGGAAGATTTCGGAACGCAGGGCGACAAGCCGTCGCATCCGGAACTGCTCGATTGGCTGGCCACCGAATTCGTGGACCGCGGCTGGAGCATGAAGCACATGGAGCCGCCTGATCGTGACCTCCGCCACGTACCGGCAGATCGTCGAAGGCGCGGAAGGAACTCGAGGCCAACGATCCCGACAACGTTCTGCTGGCGCGCCAGTCGCGCTTGCGTCTGCCCGCGGAGCTGATTCGCGACGAGGCGCTTGACCGCGAGCGGCCTGCTCGAATCCGGCGCATCGGCGGACCGAGCGTGAGGCCGCCGCAGCCCGCCGGCGTCGCCGAGCTCTCCTACGCGGAGTCGCGTGAAATGGACGGAGAGCACCGGGCGCCGACCGCTACCGCCGCGGCCTCTACATCCATTTCCAGCGCACCATCGCCGTATCCGCAGCTGATGAATTTCGATGCGCCCGATTCGCCGGCTCTCGTGCACGCGCCGCGGGCGCTCCAATACGCCGCTGCAGGCTCTGAATCTGCTGAACGATCCGGTGTTTCTTCGAGGCCGCGCAGGCCTGGCCGACGCGTGCTCTGCGTGAAGCGCCCGGCGGATTTCCGCGACCGCTGGATTACGCTTTCGACCTCGCTGTCTGGCCGCCAGCCGAACCGCGCACGAGCCGAGCGATCTGCGAAATATTTCGACGAGCAGAAGACAGCTGCTTGCGAAGGATCCGAAGTCGATGGACGGCTATTGCGCCATATCCATGCCGGAAGGCGTGGCCGCGCCGGATCCGCGGCGTGGGTCGGCGTGAGCCGCGTGCTGCTGAACCTGGACGAATTTATCACGAGAGAGTAAATCATGACCTTCGAAGCAGTTCCAGCAGATTCAGAGCCGCCGCGATGTTTCTCCGCGATTGCGCGGGCGGCATCGGCACCATCGCGCTGGCGCAATTGCTGAACGGAGCGCCGCGCAGCCGCGAAGCGCACCGATCCGCTGGCGCCCAAGCCGCCGCACTTCGCGCCCAAAGCCAAGAACGTCATCTTCATGTTCATGGAAGGCGCGCCCAGCCAGATGGATCTGTTCGATCCCAAGCCCGAGCTGCAGAAATGGCAGGGCAAGCCGCTGCCGCCGTCGATGACCAAGCAGCTGCAAGCTGGCCTTCATCAAGCCCAACGCCGCGGTGCTGGCCAGCCCGCGCGATATTCAAGCCGTACGGCCAATGCGGCACCGAGTTTTCCGATTTCATCCCGCAACACGGCGTCCTGCGCCGACGATATCTGCCTGGTCCGCTCCATGTACACCGACGCGTTCAATCATCATCCCGGCCAGTTGCTGCTGTTCAGCGGCAGCACGCAGTTCGGCCGGCCGACGATGGGCGCGTGGGTGACTTACGGGCTGGGCAGCGAATCGCAGAATCTGCCGGGCTTCGTGGTGCTGAGCTCGGGCGTGGGCACCAGCGGCGGCGACTCCAACTTCTCCAGCGGATTTCTGCCGTCCACCTATCAGGGCGTGCAGTTTCGCAGCTCCGGCGACCCGATCCTCTATCTCTCGAATCCGCCCGGCGTCACGCGCGAGACGCAGCGCGCCGCTCTGGACGCCGTCTGCGAGATCTGAATCAGGAGCACTACGCCGCGACCGGCGATCTCGAGATCGCCTCGCGCATCGCTTCCTACGAGCTGGCGTTTCGCATGCAGATGGCGGCGCCGGAGCTGCTGGATTTCTCGAAGGAATCGGCCGGCACGCTGGAGATGTACGGCGTGAACAAGGAACCGACGCGTCCGTTCGCCACCAACTGCCTGCTGGCGCGCCGCATGGTGGAGCGCGGCGTGCGCTTCGTGATGCTGATGCACGCCAGTTGGGACGAGCACACCGATCTCAACCGCGAGCTGAAGAAGAACTGCGACATCACCGACCAGCCCACCGCGGCGCTCATGAAGGATCTGAAGCAGCGCGGCCTGCTCGATTCGACGCTGGTGGTCTGGGGCGGCGAATTCGGCCGCACGCCGATGGTGGAGATCCGCAACACCGGCGACCCGGAAAACGCCGGGCCGCGATCATCATCCGCTGGCCTACAGCATGTGGCTGGCCGGCGGCGGCATCAAGGGCGGGCAGGTGGTCGGCAAGACCGACGACCTCGGCTTCAACATCGTGGAGGACAAAATCCACGTCCACGATCTGCAGGCCACCATTCTGCACTGCCTGGGCCTCGATCACACGCGGCTGACCTATCACTACATGGGCCGCGATTTCCGGCTGACGGATGTGGAGGGGAATGTGGTGAAGAAGCTGGTGGGGTCAACTGAGCGCTAAAACCTGAGCTCTTCCCTTGCGCCATGCCAGAAATGCAGAATCTCAACGACGTTGGGACCCTCGCGAACGCGGTAGTAGATTACGATCGGAGTGTGGACCAACTGTCGGACGCCTGGGCGTCCCTTCACAGGACTGCCCACGTACTGAAAACTCTTCAAGATGTCCACATGATCCAAAACTGCACTGCCAAATCGCTCGGCGTTTGCGGGAAATTTCGCCCAGGAGTACGCCAGGATTTCTTCGAAATCCGCTAGCGCGGCTTCTGTGATTTGAATTTGGAAATCCACTGGGGAATGATTTTGCGGACTTCATCGAGTGGAACTGTATAGCCCCGGTCGGCATCTTCGATGCCGCAATCGATCTTCGCAAGGGTGTCAGTATCTACCTTGACTTCTTCGGTAACCGGCACCTGCAGCTTCAGGTCGGCCATATCCTTACAGTAGCCCGTGCCGCAACGAGAATGCAAACGCGATTTCCGGCAGACGGATGTGGAGGGGTGGTGGGGCAGCGCAGATCTGCAACTAACCACACCCGGGGCCGCCGGATAATCTACAAGCCCAATCTACTCAGCCCGCGTTCGAGTTCAAGCCAGCGGCGATGGCGCAACAATAGAGCCGCCGATGCGGCGCTCAGCAGAGCTATCAAAACGCCTGCTCCAGATTTGTTAATCATTTCGGTCCTCCTTAGCCTCTCTTTACCTTTAAGCGCAAACCGTGGGCAAACTGGCTCACGGTAACTAAATCTTTTTCGTCAAATATCGCGGCCGAATTGTAGCTGACGGGTCGCCGGACCACCTGAACTTCAGCCCCAAGCCCCTCAGCAGCCTCTCTGTGAAAAAACGATCGTTGAAGACGCCTCCCGAGACATCGGAGCGAAGCTGCCCACCTACCCTTTTTGTCAGCTTTGATGTTTGTCCGCTCCTGGTCGTGAGCTGAGCGCACCTCTCAGACTTTGATCGGCACTCTCCAGGCACTCAACGATTGCATCGTAGTCCGGGATCTTTCGCCTATCAACATGGGTTAAGGAGTCGGCGGCGGATTGAATCTTGTGCTTGCTATCGGTAATTCGTGCTCTTTCCTCTTTGGTCAGCTTCACGGGCTGCGTCCTCCTAGCAGAGGTGCTTGTCTACGTGGGCCATGCAGTGCGTATTTCCCCGGCACTGTGGATCAAAATCATCAAAACGTGACGACGGTGAAAAACGAAACGTAAACCTTTATTCGGGTGCCGCGGAAATCGAATGATTCTTGCTGAGACTGTCTTTGACAGTGGAGACAGCCGAGCCGCTTTTTGGCACGGCGCCGCGCACTTACCCCTTCTTATCGGCTTTGAGTGTGTCCGCTCCGGATTGCGATCGGAGCGCCCCTCTCAGACTTTGATCTGCATTTTCCAGGCACTCAACAATGTCATCGAAGTCCGGGATCTTTCGCCCATCAATGTGAGTTAAAACATCTGTGACGGATTGGATCATGTGCTTGCTGTCGGTAATACGTGCTCTTTCCTCTTTGGTGAGTTCCACAGGTGCGTCCTCCTAGCAGTGGTGTTCGTCTAAGTGTGCGATGAGTGCGTATTTTGATTCGTCTCTTATCTCCCTGGCCATATGTATCAAATCATCAAAGCGAGCGAAGTCAGGGTCTTCGTCGAGAGCTGCTTGCGTTTGCTGGTTGTGTAATTCCATAAGTTCATGACTTGTGGCCAGGAAATCGGCGATTAAGCGCTGCTTTACCTTGCAGAATAGTATCTCCGGCCACTTCTTCCACAGTCCTCGCGGCGTCATTCCCCAGCCAGGCAACAGCACGTTAATCGCCAAGAGCAACAACGCCACTCAAGTTCAACAATCGGTTGGCTATGCGCCCCGCATGGGCCGACGGCCCGGAAAACTTTTCTCGATCCGATCTCAAACGCAAGGCGGGCAAAACCTTCTGCTTAGTAGTGGACAGAACATTTCATGGGACATATAGGCTCGCACGGGCCGTAGGAAAACTCCGAAGAGCGCGCGGCTGAAGTGCGCCGGATCACGTTTCGACAAGGCTCTTTTCAGCCGGCGAAAGAACCCACGATCACAGGAGCCAGCAGCTGGCACCCGCTCGGGTGCGGTTCGTGAGGATCCGGCGGCCGAGAGCGGCGGCGAGCGCGAGCGCCGTGGCGTCGCGTATTTAGGCGCAGTTCGTTGGCCTAGCGGACAACCTACTCTGCCACCGAAGTCTGATCCTTAAGGAAACCCCGAATCAGGGCAACGGTGAACTTGGGGTTCTCCTCCATCAACCAGTGCCCAGCGCCGGGGACCACTGCTTCGCGCACGTTGATGGCGACGTTCCGCATAACGATAGCCTCTGTGGCGCCGAACGATTTCTCGCCGCCGACAGCAAGCACGGGCACGGTCAACTTGGTTTGCTGAAAGATTTTGTTGTCCTCTGCATCCTGCGCGAAGGCAGTGAACTGTGCGAAGCCTGCCCGCATCGCCCCAGGCTGAGAGTATTGCTCTGCGTAGTACGCGCGTGTAGCCTCATCGGGCTTTGTGGGATCGCCCGAGAAATCGTTCCAGATGCGATCGAGATAAATTCGCTCGCGTCCCTCTACTAGGCGCTCGGCATCGGGACCGTGGAAGGAGAAATGCCACAGCGCCGGATTTCGTACGATGTCATCCCACGGCGCGATGCCCGGGATCGGGGCGTCCATGACAACGAGCCGCTCGACCGTCTCTGGAAAACGTGCCGCGTAGGCATAGGCAACCATGATGCCTATGTCGTGCGAAACCACGGATGTCCGATCGTGCCCGAGCGCCTTGACGACCGCTCTGATGTCGGCAGCCTGCGTTTTCTTATCGTAACCTCCCGCCGGACGAGACGAGCGGCCGATCCCGCGCAGGTCAGGTACTACGACGGTGTAGCTTTTGACCAGTTCGGTCGCGAGAGGAGCCCAGGAATCGCTGGTTTCGGCGTAGCCATGGAGAAGGACGACTACAGGTCCGGATCCACCCGAGCGGACGAAAATGTCGGCGCCCGCAGGGCTGGCCACTGTCTGCGCTTTAAATGTCGAGGGCAGCGAAGGTTGCATATGCAAATACTACAATGCTTCCTCCCAGGCAGAGTTTTGCGACGCCAAACCTTTTGCTCGCACTGTATCGCGTGCAAGCGTTCCGCATGGGGGGCTATTCCGCTGGGGTTCGACAATCTCGATCAGACAAGATCAAACAACAGGATCTCGCTGGACCCCGCATCTCCGCCGGTCAACGCCAAATTCGCTTCGCCGGTTACGGCGGCAGCATCGCCGGTATGCAACGCGACGCCGTTCACGGCGACGTCTCCACGAACCACGTGTACCCACGCGGCACGCCTCGAGTCGAGGTTGTAGGGAATCTCGGCGCTCTTCGCCAGTTCCGCCACGAACACGTGCGCGTCTTGGTTGATTCGGACCGCGCCGTTGCCGTCCACTGGTCCCGCTAGGCGCTTCAACCTATTCTGTTTTTCCTTCGGATCAAAGCGGATCTGCTCATAACTCGGTTCCGTTCCCGTCGTGGCCGGCTCGATCCAGATCTGGAAGAAATGCAGCCGTTCGCTCTTAGACGGATTGAACTCGCTGTGCCTGACGCCCGTCCCGGCGGACATGCGCTGAATTTCGTTCGGTCCCAGAGCTTGCTGATGACCCATGCTGTCCTTATGGGCTAGCGAGCCCTCCAGGACGTAAGTGAGAATCTCCATGTCGCGATGGCCATGCGTTCCAAATCCCGCGCCCGGAGCGACGCGATCTTCGTTAATCACGCGCAGGCTACGGAAGCCCATGCTCTTCGGGTCATAATAATCAGCGAACGAAAACGTGTGGTATGTATCGAGCCAGCCATGATTGGCGTGGCCCCTCTCTTCACTTCTGCGAACTTGTATCACTTGAAATCTCCCTCCGTTGGCCGGTTGCCGAGCCGGCTCCGGCTGCAAATATTCCTAGCTTCTTGAGAAGCGCGTGGAGCTGCCGTTTTTCGCTCGAGTTTAAAACAGCCATGGCTGATTCGAGCTCCGCGGAGTGGCGGCGAAAGGCCGTCTCTACGACCCCCCTCCCTTCCGATGTCAGCTCCAAAACCTTAGCTCGCCGGTCGCTTGGCGCCGGGCGGCGTATTATGAGGCCCTTTTTCTCCAAGCGATCGACGGCAGCGGTCATCGAGCCGCTGGCCAGCAGCACCTTGCCCTGGATTTCCGTGATTGTCAACGGACCCTTATGCAACAGGGCTTCGAGGGCGGCGAAATCGGTGAGGCACAGTCCGGCTTCCTGGATGCTGCCCTCCGCGATTTGGCTTAGCGCGCGATGGCACTTTGCCAGAACGAGCCACACGCGAGGGGCCTCCACGCGTGCGCTCGTGCTCATGAGTGGGCTAGACCTGTGTGCGGCGTGCGCGAGGGCGAGGCCGAAGCCGTGGCGATCGTGCGATCGATGGAAAACGCACCGGCCCCGCGGATCATCAGAAACGCCGTGATCGCCAGCACCAGTAGGTGATACTCGAAGCCCTCGCCTTTCTGCGCCCCGGTCCAATTCATGAAGAATCCGAAGGAGCCATGAACAGCCGCGATAGCAACCACCATATTGACTGCGATCCCAAACGCCGCGATTCGCGTGAGGAATCCCACAATCAGCCCCAGGCCGCCGAAAAACTCCGCGGCGATCGCAAGGAAGGCGAGGGGGGCTGGAATATGCATCATGCCCGTAAAGAAACCCATCGTTCCGGCGAAGCCGTAACCTCCGAACCACCCCAGCATTTTCTGGGCGCCATGCGCAAAGAAGACAACGCCCAGCAGCACCCTTAGAATGGCCGTAGCGGTGTCGTCGTTCGTAGCAAACAGTTTGCGAACCATCTTGCACTCTCCTTTTCGAGGATCGGTGTCCCAGCCGGCCTCTCAACGTGCCATCTTGCCGGGCCGCTTCATGAGATGCGATACCCTTACATAAGGATTCTTTGTATCGAGATAGTTTGCATTGGCCGAGGCGCGATCCTTTAAAATGAGATCCTTATGCCGCAAAAATGATGCATGTCTCGGACCCATGGGCGATCAAATTGCCAGTTCCGTCGACAATGCGACCCTGTGCCGTTGCGATGCGACTGCCCAGGTGCACGATTTGCCCTTCGCACGTTAGCTTGCCGGTGCGCTCCCATCACATGTAGCGGGACCAGGAAATTGAAAAGAAATGAGCGCACGTTTGCTTTCCCGCGAATCGACGTCTCCCGCGTATCGCTGCTCACCACGATGTCGTCGGCGTAAGACGCGTCGAAGATCTCAAGATATTCTTCGAAACCCTCGCTGATTTCGGCGTGGGCGATGGCCGCGTTCAGGACCCGTTCCCGTAGATGTAAATCACCCGCAAGGCGATCGGTCGAAACTAAAGCATTTTGAAGCGTCATAGAATTGCCTCCAGCGAAAGAATTTTGATTGCACCGTCGGACTACCCGTCTGGGCAGTTGGATTGCCGATGAGACCATTCGGTCGCAGATTTCCGTAGAGCTTTTTCGTCAATCTGAGGCCGTTTGGTCTCAAAGAGCATCCATACGAATGAGCGATACAATCAGAAGGGACCAACCGGTCTCAAATGATTGAAAATCCGCAGGCTTATGACCAAAGGCGAACAAACTCGGCGCAAGATTGTCGAGGCGGCTGCACCAATCTTCAACAAACGCGGATTCGAGGGCAGCTCGCTCGACGATCTGATGAAGGCGACCGGCCTGAAGAAGGGTGGCATTTACCGCCACTTCTCCAGTAAGAGGAACTCGCCGCCGAAGCGTTCGACTATACGTGGGAAGCAGCCTGGAACGCACGCTTGCTGCATGTGGATGAAAAGGCGAACGGTATAGAGAAGCTGAAGCAGCTCATCGCGAATTTCATCCAGCACCGGTCACCCGTGGCGGGCGGATGCCCTATTTTGAACACTGCAACCGATTCGGACGATGGCAATCCGGTCCTTCGGGAGCACGTCGCAAAAGCTCTTCGGTCCTGGTTGAGCCGGCTGCAGGTCATCGTAGTCCAAGCCCAGGAACGAGGCGAAACGCGCCCCGGAGTTGATCCGAAAGCCGTGGCTACGCTAATCGTGGCGTTGCTTGAAGGCGCTCTGATGATGAGCCGCCTGCAGCGGAATGACGAAGCCCTTCGGCTTGTCCAGTCGCATCTGAACCAATATCTCGAAAACGAGGTAGCTGCCGCGCGATGAGGGGACTCTGCAAACCTATGCGGAACCACAGACATTAACCAGTTGCCTGTCGCGGTGAGTTCGTTAGCAGAACGCAACCGCTCCCTTTGGTCACGGCTCAGTTTCAGACAGGCTTTGCTGAGCCGCGACCGGAGGAAGCGGTACTGACGCTCTGGCTGCGACGGGCCACTATTCACGTAGACACTTTTATGAACGAAAGGAAAATCATGACCACCAGAAGAGTCGAAATAGAACGGTTTAGCGTGATATCTTCCAAGCCGTTCCAAGATATCCTGGCGGCGCTCAAAGCGGCCGTCGGCCATCCCGATATGGCTGAGTTTGCCAGGGCGGCCAAAGGTGCACGGACCTTCGCTGAACTGGAAGATGTTGTTCGAAGAGGACTCGGGAAGACAGGACTGATGATGTTCATGGAACTCGATCACGGCGGAATTCTACGCAAGGAGACGGGGCTCGATTCGCCAAAAATCGTCCGTCTTGTGATCGGCAATCCACTCATCATGAAAGAAATGGCCAAACAGGTTCCCGACGCTGGATCGTACGCGCCGGTCACAATTCTGCTGGATGAACGGCCAGACGGCGTGCATCTTACGTATGACAAGATGGCCAGTCTTCTAGCGCCTTACGGAAACGAAGAAGCACTGGCTGTCGCTCAAGATTTGGATTCGAAAATCGAGCGCCTTCTCCAAGAGTCGGCTTCGTGACCATACCGATGCTGGGGCACAGGCGGTTAAGGAGGGAATCTATGGGTAAGCTTGCGGAAGAATTGCGCTGATCACTGGCGACGGCCAAGCGGTTTGTGAACGAAGGCGCGTACGTCTTCATCACAGGACGCCGTGATACGGAATTAGCTGCGGCTGTGAAACAGGTCGGACACGACGTGACCGGTGTGCAAGGAGACGTGTCGAATCTCGGTGATCTTGACCGGCTCTTTGCACAAATCAAGCAGGAGAAGGGCAGGCTTGACATTGTGTTCGCGAATGCCGGTATTGCGAAGTATGCTCCATTCGGCAAGATAACCGAGGAGTTCTACGCTTCGATCTTCGACATCAATGTGAAAGGCGTACTTTTCACGGTGCAGAAGGCGCTCCCCCTGATGCCCGATGGCGCTTCGATCATCCTGAATGCGTCCATCGTCGGCAGTAAAGGATTGTCTTCGAACAGTGTTTATAGCGCCACAAAAGCCGCCATCAGGTCATTCGCGCGCACATGGACGACGGATCTAAAGGATCGCCGCATTCGTGTCAACGCGGTGAGCCCAGGGACGATCGATACGCCCGGCCTGAGCAACCTGCTTGCTTCGTCAGCGGCCGGCGAGCAACGCAAGAAGATGATTTCGAGCAGCGTGCCGCTCGGCCGGTTCGGTACACCCGACGAGATCGCCAAGGCCGTGGTGTTTCTCGCATCTGACGACAGCAGCTATGTCACCGGAACGGAGTTGTTCGTGGATGGAGGTTTCGCACAATTGTAGTTGCCTGGGACCCCTCGCCTTTATATTCCTTGACAAGTATATGCTCTGTGGGGTATATAAAGAGAGTGGAATCTGTGTTCGAAATCATTGCGGAGCCGAGCCGCCGCGCGATATTGAGCCTCCTGGTCTCGTCACAACAGTCGGTTGGAGAGATCGAGCGTCAGCTTCGTATGCCGCAGCCGGCCGTGTCAAAGCACCTGCGAGTGCTGCGAGAGGCCGGTTTCGTGGAATCCACGGTGGCCGCACAGCGCCGTCTCTACCGGCTGAAACCTGAACCACTTCGGGAGGTGGATGCCTGGCTGGCTCCGTTCCGTCGGTTCTGGTCCGCTCACGTAGATGCTCTCGAACGCCACCTCGACCGCATGGATCAATCCACACCGACGAAAAGGAAGACAAGGAGAAGAAAATGACCTATCGCGAACAGTACGCGCCGCATCCGGCCAGCGTGGCGGACGTACGAAAGGACGGAGAGAAGTGGGCCACGAATAATGCCACCAAACGTTCGATTTTTCGCTGGATTCACATCGTCTTTAGCATTCCGATAATCGGTTATATTTATAGCCCGTTTGCAGAAATTCCAAACTACGCCCCGGCTACTCGGTTTGTCTTCGTTCCTTTACTTGTCCTTTCGGGATTGTGGATGTGGAAGGGCCATGTCCTTCGACGGCTTGTTTCGAAAAGATCGGCCTAACAAGGCGCTGCAGCGACAGGGCAATGGCGATGCAGACGGCTGGCGGGTTTCCTTCCGTCGGTTCTGGTCCGCTCACGTAGATGCTCTCGAACGCCACCTCGACCAGATGAATCCATCAACTCCAACGAAAAGGAAGACAAGGAGAAGAAGATGAACAATCGCGAACAGTACACACCGGGTCCGGCCAGTGGGGCGCAGGTACGAAAGGACGGAGAGAAGTGGACGCTCATTCTCGTCAGAGAACTGCGCCACCCGCCGGAAAAAGTCTGGCAGGCGCTAACCGACCCGGCGCATCTGCGCGAGTGGGCGCCCTTTGTGGTCGATGGGAGCCTGGGTACGGTTGGAACCACGGTGAATCTCACCTGGGTAGGAGCGCCGCGGCCTTTGGAAACAACAGTGACGCGCGCCGACGCTCCCAAGTTGCTTGAGTACAGCGATATCCGCTGGGAACTCGAAGCCTCTAATTCCGGCACGCGCCTGACGCTGTGGCACAACATCGATCGCCGCTTCATCTCGTGGGGCGCCGCGGGCTGGCACATTTGTTTCGATGTTCTGGATCGGCTTCTGAACGGAACTCCCATCGGCCGCATGGTTGGTGGTGACGCGATGAAGTTCGACGGCTGGCAGCGGCTCAACGCGGAGTATGCCAAGCAGTTCGGTATTGAACCGCCCACCTGGCAGCCTCGGGCGGCTCAAAACTCGTGAATCGAGGTGTTCGCAAAACAATGCACCGTGCAGTCGAGAGGAGGTCCCATTGAACTGGAACAAATGGGTTCGGCAGACCCACCGCTGGCTGTCCATTGCCTTTACGGTGGGCGTCATCGTCAACACCGTCTTCGTGGTACGGGGGAAGTATACCGCCTGGGTGGGCCTCTTGGCGCTGCTCCCGCTCGCCTTGCTCCTGTTTACCGGTTTGTACTTGTTCGTGCTGCCGTATGTCACCAAATGGGGCAGCGGGCGACGCACCGACTGAACGGGGGCGCGAAGTTGGCAACGCTGAGCCCGTTGAGTCGAGGGGCCAGCGTGGGGATCCAAGGCCACCCACTGCGAGAAGTCGCTCGAGTACGCCAGGCGCCGAGGATGACCCTGTTGGCCGCGCCCACATCGCGCACGGCCTGCTGGAGCGAGGCCATGTCGGCGACGTTGTAGGCGTTGCCCGCCGCCGCGTTGCCGGTGAGGCCGTCGTGGGCCCGATCAACTCCTTGGTGATGTGCAACACTTTGGATGTGAAGATCCTCAGGTACATCGAGCTTCAGAAGGCTTCACCGTTCACAAAGAAATTTGACGTACTCCTCCAAGGCGCGATGCTCCTCCTTGGACAGCTTTTCCACAGGCTCGGACCGCGCAGCGAAGCGCAACGCCTGCTGCTGGAACTGAGCGTCTTTGACTTTGAGCAGGCCAGCAAGAGCCATTAGCGGGCGCTCCGGAAGCTTGAAAAACTCAGCAAGCTTGTGCACCGAAAAAGGCGCTGCGACGTAACCCTCGTCGCTTTCGATTCGCAACAACTCGGCCATGTCCAGATCAGCCTTCGCCGCGAGTTCTTCAACTGAGAGCTTGCGCTCTCGGCGTTTAAGTTGCAGGAGTTTCACAAACGCGTGCTTCAGCGCGTCAACTCCTACCGGCTCCTCCCCGGCAGACGATTTCTCTTCAAACGTGCTGATAAACCCGCCAACGGAAACGAACCCCCCGTCTTCAAGGGCAGCGTGTTTCTTCAACCACTTTCTGTCAAGTTCCTTGTTCATGCAGTTCCTCGCGTTATGAATCGCTCCGCCTGCTCGGGAGTATATTCGAGCCACAGCAGATTTTGTTTTGTGGGGTCACGGCCGACAGCCGTCATTCCGCAGGCTTTGAGGTAGAACTGCTCAGATGTGGAGAGCGAGTGCAGAGCGAGCCGGCCTTTGAATCCTTCCTCCTTACTCTTCTGCACCGCCGCTTCCAAAAGAAGCGTGCCAATACCACCGTAGCGGGGTGCCTTTCCAAGAGCGTTCATCAGAGGTTTTATGTTCCAAGGAGCGGCCTCAAGATAATCGACGTAGACGAGAGGCTTTCCCGCTTGCTCTAACAGCCTGCAGGTATGTCCCACCGTTAGGAGCTTCATCAGCCCCTGTAACGCCCCGCCGCAGCCGAGCCCGTAAAAGGTGATCGCTAACATCCGCAGATCCGCCTCTTTTTTCGTCCAGTCCCAGTGAAAGTGCCTCGGCACCAGAATCGGCTTCGCACCGGCCTTGGCAAGATATAGAGCCGCCTCTGTCACAACAGGCCGCCACTCCCGCTGCGTTTCGAGGAAATGGTCCATCGTCACCTCGTCGAACAGTTCGGCCTCGATAAATTCTCCGGATTGATGATCGAGCAGTTCGACAAGAACTCTCACAACACCATCAACTCCGCTTTCTCCTTTTGATCATCCTCAAAGAAGAGCTTCCCCCCTTGCGCCAAACGGGCGTCTACCAGTTGATAAAGCCGGAGCGCTTGCCGGAGAACGGCGGTCTTCGTGAGGTCCTTTTGCGTAGAAAGAGACTCCAGAACCTCCATCTCCTGCTCCGTCAGGTTCAGCGTCATTGTCTTCTTCGTGTTCACACCAGAGCCTTTCTTCCCTTCTCAGTATACAGAATCTGGCCAAAAAGTCAACGTGTTATAGCCATCGTACAAATAAAATATAGCTATTAAATACATAGTTGTTGTACACTGCCTCTTCTGGTTCGATAGCAGTTCGGAAAGATGGCGGCAACCCTCCCGAGTCCGCCTGCATGACCGCAGCTAAAATAGGTGCGAGAGTTGGAGCTGCTACATGAAAAGGCCCGTCCCGGTGGAATCTGCCTCTGCATTAATCGACGAGAAGATCAAGAAACTTGTGGACTGGCGCGGGAAGACGCTCGCGAAAGTGCGCGCAACCGTATGCGAGGCAGACCCTGAGATCGTCGAAGAGTGGAAGTGGATGGGCACTCCCGTCTGGTCCCACGGTGGCATCGTCTGCACGGGAGAGACGTACAAGAACGTCGTCAAAATGACCTTTGCCAAGGGAGCTGCGTTGAAGGACCCTGCACGTCTATTCAACTCCAGCCTCGACGGGAATGTTAGGCGCGCCATCGACATCCACCAAGGCGACAAGGTCGATCAGACGGCCTTGAAGGATCTCATCCGCGCTGCAGTGGCGCTCAATCTCATGGTCAAGAGCAAGCCCAAGCCCCGGCGAGCGAGCAGCAAGCGGGCCGGCTAGCTTCATCAGGCCGCTCGTTCCCGGCGCACTCGAACCTTGACCTCGATTCGCGCTCCGAGTCGATTGAGAATTGACATAAGACGGTCAACCGTGAACCTAGCGAGGTCCGCGTTGCGGATGCGGGAAAAATCCGCCGCCGCGATGCCGGTGCGCCTGTGCGCGGCGCGCACGGTTAGCCGTTCGCGGTCCACCGCCTTGATGATCTCGGCGGCGAGGATCGCCTTGAATTGCTCCGCCTCCGCGTTCCTGTGCTTCAGGTCGCGGAACACGTTGCCGCTTCCGCGCACCACCTCGAGTTTTTCTTTCATCGCAACATCTCCTTCAGTCTCTTCAGCCGGTCCTCGACCAGCTCGATCTCGTGTTTCGGCGTCTTGATGCCCTGCGTCGATTTCTTCTGGAACGCATGCACCACCCAGATGTCGTCTTGAAAGGCAGGGCGATCTCGAAGACGCCGGACCCCAGGCCCTGCATGGGCTTCGCGATATCGGCCTTGCGGCCCTCGGCCGCGATCGTCAGCGCCGCCATGCAGACTGTGCGCGCCCCTTCGGGGAACTTCTCGAAGTCCTTCAGGGGCGCCTTGATCCACGAAACGGGCCGGGTTTTCCGGGACTCCGCCATCGCTACCGGGCGACACCCATATTTTTATGTTGTCATATCTGACAACAGGTGTCAATCAAGCCGGGTTTCTCGGGCGAATCCGCTTCGCGGACCGCGCTCTACTCCCGACAAGGTCGATGGCGGCCTTGAAGGAGCTCATCCGTGCCGCAGTGGCGCTCAATCTGATGGTCAAGAGCAAGCCCAAGCCCCGGCGAGCGCGCAGCAAGCGGGCCGGCTAGCTTCATCCCGGGCCATATCTCTTGCGAAAATTATTACTTTGCTGAATCGCCCTCGATCGTCATCAGAGTGAACGATCCGGGCAGCACCGGTCCTCTGCGCGCCCCCGCCGGCGCCGGCCCAAACTTCGCGGAGACGATGAATACGCGGTGATTGGTGGGGTCGAGCCCCATATTGCGTGCGCCCTCCGGGGTCTGTACGTTTTGGATGACATGATATTGGTCCGCAGAGTCCTGATGAATCACAGTGAGCGTGCCGTTCGCGTTCGAGGCAAACGCGTTGCCCGAGGCCGCATCGAACCCGGCGCCGTCCACGCCGGTGCCGATCGGGAGCGTTGCGACCACCTTCCCGGCCTCATAGTCGGACACCGCCATCACTCCGCTGCGGCATCCGCTGAACAGACGATGATGGGCAGTGTCGATGGCCATAGCGACCGGTTGCTTGCACGGGTCGGTGGTCCAGCGCCGGCTCACTGTGGCTGTCTTGGCGTCGATCTCCACCACTTCGCTCGTGTCGGTGAGATTCGCGTAGACCTTGCCGTCACGGGCGGAAGCGCCGTACTCCGGCTTGCCGCCGAGCGGGATGTTCGTAATCAGACTCCCCGCCCGCGGGTCGATCACCGTCGAGGAATGCGCATCGCCATTCAATGTGAAGACGCGGTTCGACGCGCTGTCGTAGACGATGGCGTCGGCATCTTCGGCCGCTGGAATCCGTCCGAGCACCTTAAAGGTCTTCAGGTCGAACATGACGACGGACTGATCGTTACCAGAAGTGGCGAATCCATGCCCTGTGGCTTCCGCCACCGCGGTTCCGTGGGCACCCTGGATGCCGGTGACTTCGCCGAGGAGCGTCCCGGTGTTTTCATCGACGACCATCACGCGATTCTGACGGGCAATAAACAGCCGATGATTGGGCGGATCGGGCACAATATAATCCCAGCTCCCGTCCCCGCCAAGCGTGTAGCTGTGGGTCACACGATAAGACGAGGATGACTGCGCAAAGACGGACGCCAGTGTGAGGATGAGCGCGATGTTTCGCATGGTGGCTCCTTTCTGCCTGAAAGTATATCCGAGTCGGCACTGGTTCGAGTTCCGCCCAACGCTGCCGAAAACAACTCGTCCCCACGCTTCAGACTATAGTGGCGGTCAGCCATATCCCTCATTCACCCCGACCCCACGCCTTTTTCACCAATCGCCTCCGCTACCTCAAGCGCTCCGAAACCAACTGCCCGCCACGCTTCAGCTACCATAGGGCTGGTTCAACCCTATCCCGAAAAACACACATATCCCCCGCGCCCGCAATGAATTACACAATTTTGCAAAACGAAGCCAATTCCCAAAACCGGTCATCTTCAGCGCGCCCCCACTCTCCAATCCGCTGCTGGTCCGTCCAAGATAGAACCATGCGGCTGCTCATGTTCTGGCTCTGTGCCTGTCTACTTCCCGCTTCTGACTGGCCTCGCTTCCGCGGACCGAATGGCGCCGGAGTCTCGCCCGATCACGGCCTTCCCACCGGGATCCGCAAAGATCGCAACGTTCTTTGGAAGCAGAAGACTCCTAAGGGCAACTCCTCACCGGTTGTCATCGGAAACAGGCTGTGGATCACCGCCCACGACGGCGGCGAACGTATCGTGCTGTGTTATGACGTCGCTAAGGGTTCGCTGATCTGGCGACGGTCGGTTACGCAGGCCAGGGACGAGAAACCCAATCCCATGAACGGCCCCACGACGCCCACCCCCGCTACTGATGGCAAGTCGATCTTCGTCTTCTTCCCCGATTTCGGCCTGCTGGCCTACGACTTCGAGGGCAAGGAACTCTGGCGCGTGCCGCTGGGTCCGTTCGGGGGCATTCAAGGAATCGCGGTGTCTCCGGTCTACACCGACGGCAACGTGGTGCTGCTGATCGATACACCGGAGCAGGCTTACATCGCGGCGTTCGACGCTGCTACCGGCAAGCAAGTTTGGAAGGCCGATCGTCCTCTTGGATTCCTGGGCTCCTACACCACGCCAGCCCTCTACCAGCCGTCGCCGGGGCCGACGCAAATCGTAGTAGCCGGCGCCGTGGAGTTGACCGGATATCAGGCCACCACGGGGGAACGCTTGTGGTGGGCGCGAGGCGTCACCAATGGGCCGGCGGCGCCGCCCTTGGTTACCGGCGATTCCGTATACACATTGGAACCGGCCGGCGAAGGCGCGCCTCCTTTCAAAGAGATGCTCGGCATGTACGACAAGAACAAAAATGGCAAAGTCGAGCTTTCCGAAATCTCGGGTGACACTATCCAGGATCACGTCATGTACCGCCTCTTCAAGTCCATCGACAAGATCAGCGGGAATGGCGACGGCGTCGTCACGGAGGAGGAATGGAACCATGCGTTCAGTGCGGACAATCCAGGAGGCGGCCTGATCCGCACGCGAATGAACGGCAGGGGTGACGTGAGCCGCACGCACGTCGCGTGGCGATACACGAAGGGCTTGCCGTATGTCACCGGCGCGCTGCTTTATGAAAACGTGCTGTATGTGATTTCGAGCGGCGGGATTCTTACCACTTTCAATCCGGACACCGGCGAGGTGCTCCGCAAGGAGCGGCTGAAGGACGGGATCGGCGACTACTATGCCTCGCCTGTCGCCGGAGACGGCAAGATCTACCTCATCAATCATGACGGCAAGACCACGGTCCTCCGCGCAGGCGCTACTTGGGAGACGCTCTCTTCCGGAGATTTGGACGAGGTCGTCATCGCCACCCCAGCCATCGCCGGCAGCCGGATTTATGTGCGCACCGAAGGCGCACTCTACTGCTTCGGCACACGGGGACAGGCTACACTGTCCCCAGACCGAAACTGATCGAGAGGCTCGAACATCTCACGTGGACAGTGCTGCCTGTCCCGGTTCTCAATTGATGGACTCGAAAATAATCACGATCGACAACGAACCGCTCTCGTCCGAAGCCCAGCGCATGCTCGAACATTTGCGCTCGCGGGCTGCGTCTCTCGGAACGGCCGGAATTCGCGAGCGCGTTCGCACGGCTGCAGGCGAACTCGAGAGGGCTATCGCCCCGGTCACCGAAGCGGAATCACGGCTTCGCCCTGTCGCCAACAAATGGACCATCGCCGAGGTGGTCGATCACATCGCGCAAACGCAGATCCGCGCGGCCGAAGAGCTGCGCCACTTGCTGGCCGGCCGCCGTCCGCCGGGCCCTCCGGTTTACGAGGCACTGCGTACCGGAGCGGCTCAATGGGCGCCGTGGGCCGAACTGGTGGAAGGGCTCCACTCCGCCGACGAGGAACTCATCGCGCTGCTGGCTTCCGCGCCGGAATCAGAGCCCGCGCCTGACGCACCCGGTGTGCGAACGGTCCTGGTATTGAACCGCTCCCTGGCCGGCGGCGGTGTCGCACCTCAGATTTTCATCACCGACCTGGATTGGAGAGAGTACGCTCTGTTGCAGCGACTGCACCTGCTCGATCACCGTACCCAAATCAAGAATCTCCGCGCGGCTTTACAAACCAGCTAGCACACCGCCCCGCCCACTTGCGATAAAATCCTCCTTTTCAAGGAGACGACAAACCGATGCGCTGTTTGGCTTCACTGCTGCTGATTAGTGTATGCGCGCTTTCCGGGCAAACGAAGAAGATTCTCGTCGATCGCTCGGAAGAGGATGTGATGGTGCGGGACCTGCAAAGCGTTTCGCCAAAGGCAAAGATCGTCGCCGTCAACAAGGCGAACGTGATGCAGGAAATCGGCGATGCCGACGCGTTCATCGGCAATATCTCGCCGGCCGAGGTGCGCGCCGGCAAAAACCTCAAGTGGGTACAGGTGATGAGCGCGGGCGTGGAGAATGTGCTGTTCATGTCCGGGGGCAGTGACTTGCGCGATAGCAATATCGTTCTCACCAACAACAAGATCGTCCAAGGGCCGGAAATCGCGGACCACGCCATGGCCATGCTATTGATGCTTTCACGGGACCTCCGGAAGTATATCGCCGACGACCAGCAGGAGAATTGGGACGGGCGCCGCTTCGGAGGCATCGAACTCAACGGCAAGACTGCCGTGGTGATCGGCGTAGGCGGAATCGGAATGCAGATCGCCACACGCGCCTGGGCATTCGGCATGAACGTCATCGGCGTCGATCCGGAAGACAAGCCTTTCTCGCCGTTTCTGAAAAAAGTGGTCAAGCCGGACCAGTTGGATGAGGTGCTGCCGCAGGCCGATGTCGTCTTTATTTCCACGCCGCACACCGAGAAGAGTCACAAGATGATGGGTGCGCAAGAGTTCGAGCTGTTGAAGCCACACTCGTATTTCGTCGCTGTGAGCCGCGGCGGCATTTACGATATGGGCGGGCTGGTTAAAGCTCTCGACAGCAAGCGCCTCGCCGGAGCGGGCGTGGATGTCACCGATCCCGAGCCGCTGCCCAAAGGGCACGCGTTATGGAAGTTCAACAACGTGGTGATCACACCCCACATCGCCGGACGTTCGGATCGGGACAACGAGCGCATGGTCGGCACCATCAAAGAAAACATCAAGCGCTTCGTGGACGGCAGGCCTCTGGTCAACGTCGTGGACAAGCAGAAAGGATATTGAGCAGGCAGCGCGTTTATGCCTGGTGAATGGCTTCTGCGACTCGATTGGCGGATCGCACCGCGGCTTCCATTCCGAAGGTGAGATTGTCGGCATAGACGCCCGCGAAGTGAATCCGGCCGCACGGTTGGATCACCTCGGGCCAAAACTTCGATAGCTCGCCGGGGGCGTATGAAACCGGAAGGCAGGCCATGGCCCAAGGATCGTGCGGCCAATCCACAGCCAAAGACTGTTCGATGTCCACGGACGCGCCGGGGTAATATTTATGAAACGCGGCCAGCGCCTCCTCAGCTGATCCGCGCGGCGCTGTTCCGATCAGCAAACCTCGCTCAGTCTTTACCTCATCGGCCATTCTCCAAACGCTGGACAGTGCGCTGCTCTCGATTTCGAGATTTGGGCTGATACCGTCTCTTTCCCAAAAACGGGTGCGCGACTGCAGAATGGCGCGCCCATAGGAATCGTAAGGCAGGCTTTTCACGATGTAGCGCCGGCTCTCCGGCCAGTCCGGACTGACCGGAATCTTCCGCAGCGCGACCAGAGGCATGCAATTCACCAGGTAATCCGCGTCCATCTTCTTCGCGCGCCCGGACTCCTTGTATTCCACCGTCACACCCGAACCGCCATGTTGGATCGCGGTCACGGGCGAGGCGAGCCGCAACCGTTCACCCAGTTTTGCGGCAAGCGCATCGGTGAGAAGCTGATTTCCACCCTTGATGCGGAACACGCCGCGCTCGAATTGGTGCATGCCGCGGTGCTTCTTGATGGCGCAAAACCAGACGGCATGCAGCGCCGACGCATTGCTCCCAATAAAGCCGATGGCCGCGGAGGAAGCACCCTGCTTTTGAAGGAATGCCGTTACGCTGAGGCGATCCAGATCATTCAGGCCCGCGTCGAAGGGCCGGTACTCGTCGTGGAAATTGTCCAGATACGGCCCGTAGTAAAGCTGCGAGAATTCCGCCCACGAGTGGCGCTCGAGATATTCGATCTCTTTCTGATTCAACTCGAATTTCTTCAGCACGCTGCGATCGGCGAGCATCTCCTCGGTGTACGGTTTCCCGGCGAGATATCGAACCATATGGTCGCGCCGCGGATACGCAATGACCGGAAGCTGGAACTCATCGATATACCGCCAGAACATGTCGTATCCCGGCCGATAGAAGTGCTCCGCTCCAGCGTCCGCATACAGGCCGTCCGCCAGACCATCGCGCACGGTCAGGATGTGGCCGCCCGATCTTCCTGCGGCCTCCAGCACGGTCACTTCGTGCCCGCGCCGCACAAGCTCATAGCCGCAGCACAGGCCGCCGATGCCAGCCCCCGCAACAACAATTCGCTTGGTTGCCGCTGCCTGAGATCGCGCGTTCGAGACAGGAATGCCCGCAACCGCCAGGCCGGCCATCAATTGCTTCAGTAGGTCCCGCCGATGGGTTGGTTCCACGCGTCAATTACATCACAGCTTGGAGTGCTTCGCGGCTGATTCGCCTTCGCCGCGTATCCGGTAGCGCAGGGCTGCCGCGTTGTTTGCGGAAGACCTGCGGCTCTTTCTTCGTACGCCCCGAAAATCCGGTTCGCAGCTCAATGGTTTGTTTCAGGTGCGCGGCGTCTGGAAAGGGTCGACTATTCCGGTTTCCACTTTCGCCAGGTCCAGACCTTCGTTTACCAATTGGAGTAGTTGCTTGGATCTCGCCACGACGTCTCCCAGATATTGCTGTTGCTCTTCCGAAACGGGACCCGCTACGCCATCGAAAATCAACTCGCTTAGGCCGATAATGCCGTTGAGCGGCGTTCGCAATTCGTGGGACATGTTAGCCAGAAAACGGCCCTTCGTCGCGCTATCCTCGCGGGCCGTTTCGAGCGCACCCAGCAATTCGTCATTCTTGATATTCATCTCCTCCGCGTACTGTTCGAATCTTCTTAGCGCTGTGTCGACCATCTTTGTGGATCTGATGTCCAGCAGGGCTGAGCGCATGCCGGTTATCACGCCTCGCGAATCGCAGATTAGATTCTCGTGTACCTCCACCGTGATCCACGACTGGTCCCGGCACGCGATGTCGCATCTATAGGGAGTGGTGGGACTCGCTCCGGTGAGCCGCTCGAGGACGCTCCGGCGTACGTTTTCTCTCGACTCGCGGGGCACCAGATCCCAGGCGTACTGGCCCACAATCTCGCTGGCTGGCCGGTTGAGCATGGCACACTCCGCGGCATTGACATGGCGGACCACTCCTTCGCGATCGATCTCGTGATACGCAATGGGAGCTTCCTTGAACAACATCCGAAATCGCTTTTCGCTGTCGCGGAGCGCCCGCTCGCTGTGCGCCAACCGAACGGCGGCCTGGCCGAGCTCGTGTGCCAGCTTCTTCACTTCGCTTGTATCCGGATGCACCCTTCTGCCGGGCAAACCGAGACCGAACAGCCGGGCATTGCGTTCCAAAGCCCGGATCTGCCCGGAAATGGTTCCCGACAACATGAGCCCGGCGAGCATCTGAAAAAACAGGCCCACGATCGCAATCTCAATCAAGACGGTAAAAAGACGCCAGCGTGCGCCCTCGGCATTTCGCACGCCTGCTTCCAGCACCCGCTCTTGCTCCTTCTGCATGGCCGCCAGTTTGACCCGGATGCGTTCGCCGTCCATCATCGCGGGTCCAATATGGTTCTGGTGACGGGCAGACACGGCCGCCAACTCGTCTTCCACGATGCCGCGGATCTCGCCTGCACGACGCGCCTGCGCGGGATTGTCGGCAACCAGAACCGCCAGTTGCTCGAGGGACGATCGGAGCCCTTCGCTAGATTCCGAGTAGCGCTTGAGCGTTAAGGGCTCGCCGGTCAAGAGGAGCTCGCGCGCTGCGGACTTGGCTTCCAGCAGCTCGATCAGAGTTTCTTGAATGTGGGTGCAGACCTTCTGCGCCTGCTCGACCGAAATGCGCGCCTTCCGCTCGTTTTGGTGAGCGTTTGAAATCGCAGCCGTTGCTGCGATGAGGATAGGAACAGGAATCAGGAGCAAAGCCAAAGCTTTGATCCGGAGAGGCCGGTTTGCCCAATATCGGTTGATAGAAGTGATGAAACGCAAGGGCATGATTAGAGGCCGATGGCGACATCTTCATGCTAGGAGCCACTGTTTGTGGGGGTCAAGATTTCTTTGGTTATCGGAAGTTATCGGAAGGGAGTAACTTACTGTAAGCCAAGTTATAGGAGCTAGGATTTCGACCGCACTATCCGCATTCAGAGTTCTTTCCCGTACACCGGAATCACCGCTCCCGTAACCTCGGATGCGGCATCCGATACCAGCCATAACGCCAGGTTCGCCACCTGTTGCGGGTTTATCCATTTCGTTACGTCCGCAGCCGGGTCGGCAGCGCGGTTTGCCGGCGTATCCATGGTTCCCGGAAGAATCACGTTTGCGGTGATGCCGCGATCCTTGTTTTCCATCGCCACGCTGCGCATCAAAGTAGCCAGGGCTGATTTAGACGCGCTATAGGCGGCTATCAAAGGTTGCGGCTCAACGGCCGCGCGGCTGCCGATCGCAACGATCCGTCCGAAACCCGAGTCACGCATCACCGGAATTACCGCTCGCAAGATATGAAAGGCCGACCGAAGGTTTAAATCCAGCATTCGCTCGAACGTGGCGTCCTCAGTCTCGGCAACCGGAGCGCCGCCCGCAAAGCCGCCCACCAGGTGCACCAGAATATCGATGCGTCGAAAACGGCCCGCGACCGCATTCGCAATTGCTTGGGCGGCCTCGCGACTGGAAAGTTCGCCGGGCACGGCAGAAAACCGCGGATGCGGAAAATCCGTTTGCTGGATCGATCGGGAGACGCCCACTACGTTGGCGCCCGCTGCCAGGAACGTTTGGGTCACATACGTTCCCAAGCCACCTTTTGCGCCAGTAATCAGCGCGGTCTTGTCGTCGAGCCGTTCCATCCGTTGAGCTATTTCTTCAGCAGTTTAAAAGCGTGGTTCCAGGTGTTGGTGCGAATGCCATAGAGCACCCAAAGAACACACATCGGCTCGAGCATGCGTGCGCTTTCGATGCCGCCCATATCGATGGTGTTCCAGCCGAACCCGGTCAAGATGCCGGTCACGCTGGTTTTCGCCGATGCGTCGTTGCCACAGATAAACATATCCGGCGGGCCTCCTGGAAATTGAGGCTTCACCATATGCGGGTGGCCGACGGTGTTAAAAGCTTTGACCACGCGTGCCTGTGACGTCCAGCGCTGAACCTGTTCGCCGCCGGAGTCCGTATGGCCGACCGCCAATGCGGGCGGCGCGCCGGGAGCGAACACCAGCGGATTGGTGGCATCAATCAGTACCTTGCCTGCCAGGTTCTGGGCGCCCGCCAAGTTTAGCGCGCTCTCCGTGCCGCTCCACAGCGTAGCCAGCACGCCCATTTCGGCAAAGCGGGCGGCATCGGCAAAGGTGCCCACTGATGCGAGGTTTCCAACCTCCGAGGCCCAAGCTCTGGCCTTTTCGTTGTGCGCGTCACGAGAACCCATCTTTACCTCGTGGCCCAACATCGCAAAACCCCTTCCGAGCGCACGCCCGACATCGCCCGTGCCAAAAATCCCTACTCGCATGGTTGGCTCCTTCGATTAGGGTCGCACGGTTCACAAGACGCTGCGAAACGATTCCGCCCGGACAGTCACTATCCCTTTGGAGAGTGGGATCATGCAAGCTCAGATTGCCAGTGCCATAGCCAGCGACCCAATCAGTTTCATTCATGAGACCAAGGACGGGCCGGTGCACCTTCTGGTGAAGCCGTCAAAATTGGGGTGGGTTGCGCTTTACTGGGGCAGCCGGGTAGCGGGTTCATGGCCTTGCGTGACCCTGGCTCAGGCGAACGAAAATGTGCTCCGGTGCTTCCAAAACATATATTTCGGGCATCAGTGCTCAGAGGCATGCCGGCCGGCAAACACAATCGCCGCGCACAAGTCCGATGACCTCTGGGGCATGATGCGCGACCTTTAACGCTGCTGATTCTGGGCGGCCCCAACTTTGCGAACATGACTCGGGGCAGGCAATTCTGCTATGATGGATTTTCATCATTTGAAAGGCCACATACGTCAACCAAAAAGCAGTCTCTCGATTTGACCATTGAAGAACTTGAGGTGATTTTGCCCCTCGCGTCCGATCAATTATTTCGCAACGAATTTATCGATACGCGGCTCCCCGGCTTCAAAAGAGACAGCGAAAAGGTTCAGCTCGCTAAGGCTGTCATCAGCCGGTTGAAGGAGCGGCTCCGGCTGGCGCAGCAAAAAACGGGCAATGGCAATAGCCGCCAGGCTAAAGCTGGATCCTCAGTAGCCTAGCTCTGCTTCCCACGTCCTGATTCGACGAATCCCTTTGGTCACGGCCGGTATCCGGCAGGTTTTGCTGAGCCGCGCCCGAAGGAAGCGGTGTTAAACGTTCTGGCCGCGACAAGGCCGCTAGTCTCCTGTCCCAGGTGGTTCGTGAAAGAAGTGGGGCCAGAGCCCTTCTGGGCTGCCGCCGTGCTTCTGCGCGGCGTTTGGGGCTTGCCAGTCAACGGGCACCGCGGCGTCTGAAAGGCGCCGGCAGGCTGAAAGCCTGGCCCCACTTCGTCCACGAACCTCAGTGACAGGCCGCCAGTCGAGTAGACTAACTCTAATGGGGAGGGCGGCATGAATCGTTTAGTCTGCTTGATTCTAGGAATCCAGCTAGCGTTGTTCGCCGGAGATAACAACGAGGCGCTGCTCGCGGCCGCGCGCAAAGGGGATCTTGATTCGGTCAAAGCACTGTGCAACCAGGGCGCGGCGCTCGAGGCTAAGACACCATACGGGCAAACTCCTCTTTACCTGGCGGCCATGAACGGCCACGACGAGGTCGTGCGGTTCCTGATCGACAAGGGAGCCAACACTGATGTGAAGGATTCGTTCTACAAGGCATCCATCCTCGACTTCACTCTTCAGCGCAAACATTTTGGCATAGCGAAGATGCTGATCGCCAAAGGCGGCAGTGCGGACGACCAACTCCCCGAAGTCGTTGAGGCGGAAAATCCCGAACTGGTTGAAACCGTGCTGGCTAAAGGCAAGGTGAGCCAGGCAGCTTTAGACAAGAGCTATGAGATGACCATCGAGCAGAAACAGGCTGGCATCGGCGAACTGCTGAAGAAAGCAGGCGCGCACGAGCCGGCGCCGCCATTCGCAGTGGACCCGAAGGTCCTGGAATCCTACGTGGGAACGTACAAGACAGACCAGCTCCCGTTCGATATCAAGGCCTTCGTCAAGGACGGCAAACTGTATCTGCAGGGGACCGGGCAGCCGGAATTTGCGCCCAAGCCCAAGAGCCCGACCTCCTTCGAGTTCTCACAATATCAACTGCAAGTCGACTTCGAATCTGCCTCAAGCTTCACCCTCAAACAGGGCGGCCGCGAATTCAAATTCAAGAAGGCGGTGGCCCAATGACAAGCGCGATCTTGCGAGTTTGTCTGGCGTTGACAGCCTACGCGGCAATTGCGGGAGATTGGCCCCAGTTCCGCGGTCCAGCAGGATCCGGCATCGGGGACGGCGCCAAGCCGCCTGTGCGATGGGACGCCACAAAAAGCGTCAACGTGGTGTGGAGCGCCGAAATTCCAGGGCTCTCGAACTCGTCGCCAGTAGTATGGGGCGATCGCGTTTTTGTGACCACTGCCATCTCCAGCGACCCTAAACAAACTTTTCGAACCGGGCTCTATGGTGACACGGACCCGGTCAATGACAGTTCTCCCCATAAATGGAAAGTGATTTCGCTGGACAAAAAGACCGGCAAGATTCTCTGGGAACAGACCGCTCACGAAGGCATACCGAAGACCAAGCGGCATCCGAAGTCGTCACAGGCTTCGCCGTCGCCGGCGACCGACGGAAAGGTAGTAGTGGCGTACTTCGGATCGGAGGGGCTGTATGCCTATTCCGTGGAAGGGAAACTGCTGTGGACGAAAGATCTCGGCCTGCAGAATGCGGGCTGGTTCTTTGACCCCGACTCCGAATGGGGCGCCGCAAGTTCGCCGGTCATCCACAAGAATATGGTCATCGTGCAATGCGACCGGCAAAAAGACTCCTATATCGCAGCATTCGATTTAAAGGATGGCAAGGAATTGTGGCGCACGGCGCGGGCGGAGATTCCGACTTGGGGGACGCCCACCGTTGTGGAAGGCAAAGACCATACCGAGGTGGCCACCAACGGCACAAAGGCGATTCGCGGTTACGATGCCGAGACCGGCAAACAACTGTGGACGTTGGGTCCCAACTCGGAGGTTACGTGCACGACGCCCGTGTTTGGTCATGGCTTGATCTTCGTGACGGCCGGCTACCCGCCCGTGCAGCCGATTTATGCAATCAAGTTCGGATCGAGCGGCGACCTGACACTCAAAGATGGCAAAGAATCGAGTGATGCGATTGCCTGGAGCAAACAGCGCGGTGGTGTGTATCTGCCCTCGCCGATTCTCATCGGAGATTATCTGTACATGGTCAGCAACAACGGCATCTTGACCGCCTACGAGGCCAAGACAGGGACTCGCGTCTATCAACAACGGGTGGGAGAAGGCGGTTCGTTCGTTGCGTCGCTGGTCGCCGCCGCGGGCAAGCTCTATATCAGCAGTGAGGATGGCGATGTGTATGTCGTGAAAACCGGACCCCAGTACGAACTGCTTTCGAAGAATCCCATCGGTGAGCCGATTCTGGCGACCCCGGCGTTAGCGGGCGATTTGCTGCTGGTGAAAGGCGCCAGACATCTGTTTGCGATTGCCGAACCGTAGCGAGAGCATCAGGCGTCTTTCGATATAATCAAGGTGCTAGATGTCGCAGGAATACATCGAACAACGCGACGGCAGCTACTACTTCGTCGGAAGCCGTGTGTCTCTGGACTCGGTGGTTTACCAGTTTTTGCAAGGCGAGTCTCCGGAAGCAATCGTTCAGGCCTTTCCTTCGCTGTCGTTGGAGTGCGTCTACGGCGGAATCACGTTCTACCTGGCCCATCGTCCGAAGATTGACGCGTACTTCGAAAAGGCAGAAGCTCGGTTCAAGGAGCTAGCCACGGCTTCCCGCAACGCTAATCCGCTCCTCTACGCCAAGCTTGAGGCAGCGAGGCGCGCAACGCCCGATCGAGGCTGACGGCGGCGATGCAAGGGCCCCACCCTGAGATGGCCAAAGAGAGCGAACCGACTGAGTTGCTGCAGCTCGCTCAGAAACGCTTTATGCAGTGGCACCAGGAGAGGGAAACAGAAAGAGCCGAAAAGGCACGCGCCATTCAAGCCGGGAACCAATCTAGCCTGGGACGTGCTGCGCGACGGCTCGAACTCTGGAAGGAACGACTGGCGGAGGACACCAGGCAACGATGCAGGATTTATCGGGATGTTGCCCTGGAGAGGAACTGCCAGGCGATGCTTTCCGAAAGCGAGTTGGACGAGCTGAAGGGCCAGATCATGACGGGACTTCATTTTGCCCGCCTCGCCTTGAAGCAGTGCAATGCGAACCTGTTCTTTGCAACGGGAGATGTGTCGCCTGGAGCCGAGAACGCGGCCCAAGATCGGGTGGACCTTGAGCTTCAGGTACGCATCCGATCTGTCGCCAATGCGGAGCTTGATGTCCTTCGCAGCGAAGGAGCGGTATGGCGCAAGACGGGATTGCCGCCCGGGATAGGCAACCCGGAATTTGCGAAAGACCGGCTTCTCGACGGTAAGACGGAAGTGGATCTCAAGACGGCGGCCGAATACCTCGGCAAATCGCTTTCACATGTGCGCAAGCTGGCGCAACAGGGCACATTGACTGTCACGAAGTCGACTCGCCCCAAAATGGTAACGGCGCAATCAGCGCGACGGTATTTGCGGCCCGGCAAATAGAACCTCCCCGGTAAAGAGGCGTCCGTCCGAACGCGCACAACTCTCATCTTGCCCACTTCACAATTTGTGCCGTCCGGGTGAATATGAAAAGTGATGCGGCCTCGATTTCAAGCTGACGAGAATTTGAACGCGAAGATCATAGCAGGACTTCTCCGTCGTGAGCCTTCGTTGGATTTCCAGACAGCCAAAGCGGCCAACATCCTGGGCCACGAAGATCTGGAAGTACTGACAATCGCCGCTGGTGATGGCCGGATTCTGGTTTCCCATGATCGCGAAACCATGCGCGCCCACTTCAGTCGTTTCATTGCGGAATCCACCAGCGCGGGCCTGTTGATCGTCTCGCAGAAGCTTGACATCCGGGAGGCCATCGAGCAGATCCTGCTTGTTTGGGTGGCTTCCGAAGCGGCAGAGTGGAGCAATCGGATAGGCTATCTTCCGTTTTGAAAGGGCTGGTGAGCGCGGAAGGAATCGAACCTTCAACCTAGTGATTAAGAGTCACTTGCTCTGCCAATTGAGCTACGCGCCCGGATTGCCTGACGACACTACTGATTTTAGCGGGAGTCAAATTCCGAGTACAACAAAGCATTGTAACATCTGGTGGCGGGCCCGTGCTAAACGCGAAGCCCGCACCACGCGGCGTGTTATTCTGGCTTGCGGATGTTTAGCCGTCAGCATCGGAAAGCCAGAGTCCTATTCGGCCTCTCCGACGTTTTGTTGACGGCCTTGGCGTTCGAAGCAGCGTACCAGACGCGCATCTGGCTGCATCTCGGCCGCGTCTTCTACCTCATCGTTCCGGTCAAAGCGTTGGTCCTCGGTTTCTCGCTGGCCACGTGGATCATCATCGGCTTGTGGCTGGGCGTCTATGACAAGCTGGATTCCGGCGACCCACGCATCATTTTGCGCGACAGTTCCCGCCAGTGCGGATACGGCATTGTCTGCCTGGTGATTTTCGAGTATCTGATGCGGCTGGATTTGAGCCGCCCATTCATGGCGTTGTTCGGCGTCTATAGCTGGATTTTGCTGTTGGTCTTCCGGTTGACGGCGGGGCGTCTGGTGGGCGTGGTACGCCGCGAGTTCGGCGCCACTCATCACGTCATGCTGGTGGGTTTGGGTGAACGGGCGCGACGGTTGGGCGAGGCGCTCGAGCGCTCAGCGCGCTACGGGATTCGGATCAGGGGATTCCTGGCCGACGATCCGTCGCCCATCACCGAGATCCAGCTGGGCGCGGCGTATCCTGTGTTTCCCCTGGCGGAACTGGCTGGACTGCTGCGGCAGCATGTCATCGACGAAATCATTTTCGCGGTGGATAGCGCCAGGCTGGCGGAGCTGGAAGAAATATTTCTGCTGTGCGATGAGGAAGGCGTGCGCACGCGCATTGCTGTGGATTTCTTCCCGCACGTCAACGGCGAAGTGTATCTGGAGCGTCTGGCGTTCACGCCGCTGCTGACGTTTTCACCCGCGCCGCACGATGAAATCCGCCTGCTGGCCAAGCGGGCGATCGACATCCTGGTAGCGGGAGCGGGGTTGGCGGTGTTGGCTCCGTTCATGCTTCTGATCGCGGCGGCGATTCGCCTCACTTCTCCGGGAACCGCAATCTTCCGCCAGCAGCGCTGCGGGCTGAATGGCCGGCGGTTCGTGTTTTATAAGTTCCGGTCGATGTGCCAAAATGCTGAAGCCATGCGCGCCGCGGTCTCTCACATGAGCATGCGCTCGCTGGCCATGAAGGTTCCGGACGATCCGCGGCTGACTCCGCTGGGCCGCTACTTGCGAAAGTTTTCCATCGACGAATGGCCGCAGCTATGGAATATTCTGAAGGGCGACATGTCTCTGGTCGGGCCGAGGCCGGCGGTGCCGGAGGAGGTGGATCAGTATCAGCGCTGGCAGCGGCGCCGTCTGCGCATGCGCCCGGGCCTGACGTGCCTGTGGGCCCTGGCCGGCCGCGATGCCGTGGGCTTCGAAGAATGGATGAGGATGGACATGCAATACATTGACAACTGGTCGCTGGGCCTCGATTGGAAGATTCTGCTGCTGACAATCCCCAGGGTTTTGTCGGGCAAAGGAGCGCACTAGACCATGCACTTGCTGCCTACACCTGACGAAGTTGTGAGCGTGCTGCGGGAAACCGGAGCGCTGCGCGACGGCCACTTCGAATATCCCAGCGGCCTACACTCCAACGAATACCTGCAGGTGCCGCTAGCCATGCGCTACTACCAGCATGCGCGGACACTGAGTGTCGGACTCAGCCGGCTGTTGCGCGCGAATCCTGAGATCCGGGCGATGATTCCGGATCTTTCCATCGTTGCGCCCGCGACCGGCGGGCTGCCAGTGGCTTATGGAGTGTGCGAGGCGCTTCGCGCGAAACAGGTCTACTGGGCTGAGCGCGACGAGGAAAGCGAGCCCATGCGATTCCGGCAGTACCTGGAGCAGCACCCGGGCGAACAAGTGGTTCTGGTGGACGATATCCTCCGCTCCGGCAGCAAATTGGCGGAAATGAAGACACTGCTCGAATCGCGCGGCGCCACGGTAATCGGCCTCGCGGTGGTCATCTATCAGCCGACGCCCAACACCAGGAATTTCGGTACGCTACCGCTCTATTACCTGGCCAAGCTGGACGCCAGTTACTATTCCGATACCGGGCACTGCGATCTGTGCCGCCGCGGCGTCAAGTTGGACAAGGTTTGGGTGTAACGCCTCTCTCCCGCAGAGTGTTCCTGGCCTCGGCGGCCGCAGGACTGGCCCGCGGCTCCGAGACAGTCATCGATATCCATCAGCACACCAACTATGCGGGCCGAACGGACGATGAACTGATGGCGCACCAGCGCGCCATGGGAGTGACGCGGACGGTGCTTTTGCCCGCGGGCTCAAAATACGGCCTCGCGGTGGGCGCCGGCGGCAATGAGTCGGTGATCGCACTGGCTAAACGGTACCCGGGCCAGTTCTCATTCTTTGCCAACGAAGTGCCGGACTTGCCGGGCGCCCGCCAGGTGCTGGAGAAATACTTGAAGGCCGGGGCAATCGGGATCGGCGAACAGAAATTCGCAGTTGATTGCGATTCTCCGGCCATCCCACATGGTGGCGGAAGTAGCGGAAGAGTTTGGCCTTCCGGTACTGCTGCACTTTCAGCACGCGGCCTACAACATGGGGATCGAGCGTTTTCACCTGGTGGTGGAGAGGCACCCGCATGTGTCTTTCATTGGCCATGCGCAAACCTGGTGGGGCAACATCGACCGCAATCACGATCAGACGGCCATGTATCCGAAGACGAGGGTTACTCCCGGCGGCATCACCGACCGCCTGCTATCCGATTATCCCAACGTGTACGGAGATCTGTCGGCGAATTCGGGACTGAATGCGTTGTTGCGCGATGAAGATCATGCACGTGAGTTCCTGGCGCGCCACCAGGACAAACTAATGTACGGGAGTGACTGCGACGACCGAGTGGGTGAAGGCACCGCGTGCAGTGGCGCGAGGTGCCTGGCCGCAGTACGGTGCCTCGCGCCCTACAACGAGATTAGAGAAAAAATTTTGCACGCGAATGCCGTTCGCTTGCTCAAGATCCGCGCAGTGTGACACGCTGCGGTCAGGAGCCTGCTTTCTCGCGGCTCAATTTCACTTTGCCGACGATCTCGCCTTCGTCCACTGATCCCTTCATCTCTCCTTCCAGTTGATCGTTCACCAGAGTCAGTGTCCACTTGAAGGCACTGCTGGTCTCATGCGAGACGACTTCGAACGATAATTTGGTCCCGTCAACCTTTCCGTTGCGGATGGTGCCCTCGTCCGCACTGCCGGTGCGGCCGACCTTGCCGGAGATCACGTCGGACGTCTGCACGAATTCGACTTGTATCGGAATGGTCGACCCGGAGTCTTCGATGTCGATGGTGCCGGACCATTTCCCTGATACATCAGAAGCGCTCAGGGCAAGCGCCAAAACTGGCAATAGCAGAAACGCTTTCTTCATCACACGACCTTCTCCAATTAAGGCAAACTTCATCGGATTTATGGTAGCTCGAAATTGCGGTGGCCAGGAGACTCCCTATTCGACAATGCCGGCCCCGAGCAAGCTGCGGCCGGCATTCAGTATAATGCTTCGTTGCTTCACATTCACATTGCGAGGACGACCGAATGATTCGCTTGGTTACCGTGGCATGGATGGCAAGCGCGCTAATGGCGCAGACTCCCGAGGCCCCTCAGGCGGCAGCTGCCAAACCGGCTCGTGAGAACGGACTCTACGCCGTGATGACAACGTCACAGGGCGTAATCACACTCCGGCTGTTCGAAAAGGAGGCGCCGATCACGGTACGCAACTTCACCGGGTTGGTCCATGGGACAAAGGAGTTCCGCGACCCTAAAACTGGCCAGATGGTGAAGCGGCCATTTTTCACCGGTGTTACATTTCACCGCGTCATTCCAGGCTTCATGATTCAGGCAGGCGACCCCACCGGGATTGGAAACTACGATCCGGGCTACACCATACCGGACGAGTTCGTGCCCACGCTCAAGTTCGACGAGCCTGGCCGGCTGGCTATGGCCAATGCCGAGCAGCCGCACACCGGCAGTACGCAGTTTTTCATTACCGAAGTCCCGACGCCCCACCTGAATGGGAAGCACACGATCTTCGGGCAGGTAGTCGAGGGCCAGGACGTGGTTACCAAGATCGCTAATGTGCCTCGTGGTGCAGATGACAAGCCGAAGACGGCGGTGAAGATCAGAGCATTAAGCTGGAGCGGGTCGGCCCGCCGCCCACACCCGCCGCCCGGAAGGCTCCTGCCAAGAAGGCAGGGTTCACGGCACAAGAAGTAACAAAAGGCACCAATAGGTTACTTGCATTTGCGCCAATGCCGGCACTTTCAGGTTATAATCGGATTTTATAAAACCTACAGCGGAGATACAGACCATGGAATGGACCACACCGGATTTTCAGGAAGTTTGCCTGAGCTGCGAAATCAACACCTACGCTAACCCTGAGTACTAAACGACCCGCGTGCGGGTGAAGATCCTCGGATCCGCCGCTGGTGGCGGATTCCCGCAGTGGAATTGTGCCTGCTCGAATTGCCGGCGCCTCCGTGATGGTACCCTGCACGGTTCCGCTCGCACCCAGGTACAGGTCGCGGTTTCCTCAGATCATTCCAACTGGTACCTTCTTAGCGCATCCCCCGACCTCCCCGGCAGATCGAAGCGTTTCCGCGACTCCATCCAAGTGGACGATCCCGAGAGACACCCATTGCGGCACTGGTTCTTACCCGGCGGCGATCTTGGACCAATTGCTTGGCCTGATTTTGCTCCGCGAATCGCAGCCCCTTCGGGTGTACGCAACGCCCGCGATCCGGAAGATTATCATGGAGAACAACATCATCTTCGCCATGGTAAGGAAGCAGATTTCCTGGGATGACGTGTTTGCGGGCCGCCAGTTCGATCTGGTTTCCGTTAGCGGTACGAACTCCGGGATCCAATGCCTGCCCTTCACTCTCACCGGCAACTACCCGCATTACGTCAGCGAAGAACAGGCGTCCTCGTTGCCTGCGGACCAGGCGTTGTTAGGACTGAGGCTCCGACATTCGTCCGGAGGCGGCACCATGGTCTACATGCCGGGAACGCCCTCGATTGAAAAATCCTGGTTGGAGCATCTCGAGAATTGCGATTTGCTTTTAATCGACGGCACATTTTGGACCGACGATGAACTGATCCGGATTCAGGGTGGCGGCCGCACGGCCCGTCAGATGGGACACCTACCGGTTTCCGGCCCCGGCGGAAGCCTTGAGCAGCTTAGCCGGCTGAAGCGTCCGCGCAAGATTTACATTCACGTGAACAATACAAACCCGATCCTGGATGAAGACAGTGCGGAGTATCAGCAGGTGAGGCAAGCCGGCTGGGAAATCGCTCAGGACGGCACGGAGTTCGAGTTATGACCGTCCGCAGAGCTCGCCTGTCTCCGCCGAGGAGCTGGCGGCGCGACTGCGCGCCATTGGAGAAGAGCGCTACCATCACCGCCATCCGTTTCACCTGCTGATGCACGGAGGGCAAACTCACGCGCGGCCAGCTGCAGGCGTGGGCGCTCAACCGGTTCTATTACCAGAGTCAAATTCCTGTGAAAGATGCGCTCGTCCTTTCGCGCAGCGATGATCCGGAGTTCCGGCAGGCTGTGGCGCAAGCGCATCGTCGATCACGATGGCGCTGCTGCCGGCGATGGCGGCATCGAGCGCTGGCTACGGTTGGCCGAAGCCACCGGCTTGAGCCGCGATCGGGTGGAGGAGGGCCGCGAGGTGCTGCCTGCGACACGCTATGCGGTAAATGCTTATCTTGAACTGGTGTCGCACCGGAGTTTCCTCGAGTCGGTCGCATCGTCTCTGACTGAAATGTTCTCGCGGGACCTGATCGCGCTGCGGATGGACAAGATGCGCCAGCATTATCCATGGCTGGAAGGCGGTCTGGCATACTTCCAGGCGCGCCTGACGCAAGGGCCCGAGGATGCGCGGTTTGCCCTCGACTGGGTAACGCGACACGCACGCACTCGCGCCGATCAGGAGCTGGCTATGGGCGCGTTGCGGGCGAAGTGCGACATTCTTTGGGCGCAATTGGACGCCCTGTATTTTGCCTATGTGACGCCAGGCTGGCCTCCTCCGGGCGCGTTTCGCATGGAGGGCCAGTGAGCGACCTCGCGGGCACGAGCCGGCCCAAGCTGCGGCCCGGTTGCCGGCTGCGCGAGACTGCTGGCGAAAGTGACATGCTGCTGATCCCGGAAGGTGCGCTGCGGCTGGCGGGTACCGGCCGGAAGATCGTGGAGCGCTGCGATGGCGAGCACACCCTCGACGATATTGTCCGGGAGTTGAAGGCTGAGTACCCAACTGTGGAGCCCAGCCGCATTGAGACGGAAGTGAACACGTTTCTCGAGCGGCTGCACCAGAAACGCGTGATCGATTTTGAATCATGACGCCGCTGTCGCTCATTGCCGAGGTCACGCACCGCTGCCCGCTGCACTGCGTGTATTGTTCGAATCCCCTGGAAATGCAGGCGCGGGAGCGCGAGCTGCCGACCGCGACCTGGGCGCAGACGTTTCAAGCGGCGGGCGAATTGGGCGTTCTGCAATTGCACCTGACGGGAGGCGAGCCGCTGGCACGGGCGGACCTGGCCGAGCTGGTAGCAGCGGGCCGCAAAGCCGGGCTCTATGTCAACCTCATCACTTCCGGAATCGGACTGAGTCCGGAGCGTCTGGCCGCGCTAACGGACGCCGGCCTCGATCACGTCCAGTTGAGCTTTCAGGATTCGCAGGAGGATGAGGCCAATCAGATTGCCGGCACGCGCGCGCACGCGCTCAAAATCGAACTGTCGCGCCGGATCAAGCAGCATCGCGTGGCGTTCACGGTCAACATGGTGGTGCACCGCCAGAATCTCGACCGGCTGGAAAAAATGATCGCGCTCGCTGAAGAGTTGGAAGCCGACCGCCTGGAGATCGCGCACGTTCAGTATTACGGGTGGGCGCTGCGAGAACCGCGATTCCCTGCTGCCCACGCGCGCTCAGTGGGAACGGTCGCTTGCAATCATCACGGCGGCGCGCGAGCGGCTCAACGGCCGGATGCGGATCGATTTCGTGGCTCCCGATTACTACGCGAAATATCCCAAGGCGTGCATGGGCGGCTGGGGACGCAGCGTGATTCTGATCGACCCCGCGGGCCGTGCGCTGCCGTGCCACGCCGCCGGCGTCGATTCCGGGTCTGGAATTCGACAACGTAAAGGAACGGAGTTTGGGCTGGATCTGGGAAGACTCGCCGGCTTTCCGGAAATTCCGCGGCGAGGACTGGATGCCCGAACCGTGCCGCAGCTGCGATCGGCGGACGCTCGATTTCGGCGGCTGCCGCTGCCAGGCCATGCTGCTAACCGGCGATGCCACCGCCACCGATCCGGTATGCACGCTGGCGCCCACGCACGACCTGATAGAGGCAGTAATCGGACAGAACGATTCGATGCCGCAAAATCACGCAGACTGGGTGTACCGGGTGGATCCGGCAAGCGCGATTCGGTAAAACATAGCCCTTATTTCCCGAGTCTCAAACCCGAACCTTCGAACGCCTCCGGTGCGAGCAAATGGGCTGGGGCCCATCCGAGTTCACGAAAGCGAAGCGGCGCCGCGCTGAGCACAACCTGAAAACTACCGGCATCGGCCGGTCCTTCCTGGGGCTTTCCCGCCTGGGGAAAAACTAATGCCAGATATTTGAGAATCGCGTAGACGTCGCCTTCTTCCGGGACCCGGATGTCAAATTGTTGCGAGCGGAAACGGATACCGGCGCCCATCTGCCAGAGACTCCACATCAGGTACGCGCAGCATTCGATGGCATGCTCGAACCAGTCTTCGAGTTCGTGGGGAACGTCGCGGTCGAGGAAAATCTCGACCGCCGGCTCTTGCTCGCGGGCGAACTCGCGAACCTGCAGATCGCCCGTGTGCGCGGAAGCTTTCCAATCCAGGTGGCGTGCGCTTTCGAAGGCTTCATAGGGTCGGATGCGATAGAAGTCGCGGCCCAGGCCCACCATATGCGTTTCGATCTCGCCCACGATGGCTGTCAGCAGCTCGGCAAAACCGGGCTGTGCCTCGATGGAGGGATACACCAGCACCTCGCGGCGCAACGTGACACGCGCGGTCTTGTCCAGAAAACCGAATGGAAACCTGGTAGTAAATGCAAAGCTGTTCTGACGGTGAGCGCCGCGGTGCATGAAGCGCACATCCACGCTCTCCTCCAGCACGGCGCCGCCGGGAATCACCGGAAAATAGATGGGCGCGGTAAGAATCGCAGGCTGTTCGCCGGCTCGAGCGAGGCTTTCCCCCATTCGTTCGGGCACTCCCATCACGCGAATGGAAAACGACGGCATCCAAACTTTGAGATTCCGGACGTAGAGTTTGGCGCGCGCCGCGCGTCCGGCGGAAATGTGCTCGGGGAGCAAAAGATCGAGTTCCAGGCCAGCCAGGCAGAGGCGGCTGATGAATCCCGAGACCAGCAGAGTCGAGACCATGGTAGCCAGAATCAGAAAAAGGAGATTGTTGGCTGAGACGGCAGCGGCAACTGCCACCAAAATGACGGCGAAGCAGAAGAGCAGGCCTCCGCGCGTGATGCGGTACCGGATACGGCGGCGCACCGCGGCCCGAAGCTGATTGAAGCGTCTGCGCAAGGTGAGGGGAACCTGCAATCCCACTTCTATTGTTGTGGCACAACAGAAGAGGTGGTGTCGAGCGGAGGGTGGGAACGTAAACTCAACGCCGAGTCACCGAGGATCGCGGGTTCTACCCACCCACAAAACCATTTGGCATACAATCGACGAATCCTCATGGGTATTGGTGTTTCGACCAAGGAATTGCGGAAGATCTACACTTCTCCGCCGCCGCTGGCGGGTCCGGCGGCGCGTGGACGTTTTATGGGCCGCAAGGAGAAAAAGAAGTTCGAGGTGGTCGCCTTGGACGGAGTTTCGCTCGAGATCGAACCAGGCGAGATTTTTGGGCTGCTGGGGCCGAACGGAGCTGGGAAGTCCACCACCATCGGCATCCTGACAACGCGGGTGCGGCCGACGAGCGGCGAGGCCAGGATCGGCCAGTTCGACGTGTGGCGGCAACAGGTAGAAGCCAAGCGGCTGATCGGAGTAGTGCAGCAACGACCGAATCTTGATTTTGCGCTGACGGCGCGCGAAATTCTGACCTTTCACGGGGCGTATTACGGTCTGCCATCCGCGGAGCGCTCGCGGCGGGCTGCCGATCTGCTCGAGAAGTTTCAACTGACGGAGCGCGCCAACGACGTCGCCCGCAATTTTTCCGGCGGGATGATGCAGCGGCTTTCGATTGCGCGGGCCATGATGCACGATCCGCAGGTGCTGTTTCTGGATGAGCCGAGCACCGGCCTCGATCCGCAGACCCGGCTGCTGCTGTGGGAGATCGTGCGCGATTACAATCGCCAGGGAAAAACTATCCTGCTGACCACGCACAACATGGACGAGGCTGATGCGCTATGCCATCGCATCGCCATCATCGACCATGGGCACGTAATCGCCATGGGGACGCCGGCGGAGCTGAAAGCTTCGATTCCCGGCGGGTACCTCTTGCGCCTGCATGTGAGCCGGAAATCTCCGGAACTCGTGGCGCGGCTGGGGAAGATGCCTGGCGTAACGGAAGCGCGGCAAAACGGCGACAGCATCGATCTTTATGCCGATCGAGGCGGCCCGCTGATCGGGCCGGTTGCCGCGGCGGTGGCCGAATCGGGCTCCGAGCTTTTCGATGTCCATATCTCGGAACCCAGTCTTGAGAATTTGTTCTTGCATCACACCGGACGGAGCTTGCGCCAATGAACTGGAAAACTTTCTTCGCCATGCTGGCGCGCGATGCGCATGTGGCGCGGCGCAACGTGATCGCTCTACTGCTGCAGACCATGCTGCAGCCTCTTCTATTCGTGTTTATTTTCGGGCGCGTGATGACTTCGAGCGGCTTAATGCCTGCGAACTACAAGTCCATGCTGCTGCCGGGAATCATCGGAATGACCATGGTGTTCACGGGCATTCAGGCCGTGGCCATGCCCCTGATCGCCGAGTTCCAGTTTACGCACGAGATTGAGGACCGTCTGCTGGCGCCGATGCGCATCGAATGGCTGGCGGTGGAAAAAGTGCTCGCCGGAATGCTGCAGGCGCTGGTGGCCGGCGCCTTTGTCGTACCCGCCTCGTGGCTGCTCTTGGGTAAGGGCGTGGCTCTGAGTTCGCAGCAGCCGTGGCAATTCGCAAGCGTCCTGGTTCTGGTGGCGCTGTTTGCGGCAGCCGGCGGGCTGACGCTGGGATGCAGTGTAAATCAGACGCAGATCGGCCTGATGTTCAGTTTGCTGCTCGCGCCTATGATCTCTTTCGGATGCATCTATTATCCCTGGAGCGCGTTGAGCGCGTTCCCGGTGATTCAGAAACTGGTGTTGTTGAACCCTCTGGTTTATGCCAGCGAAGGACTGCGCGCCACGCTCGCGCCGCAATACGCGCATATTCCGCTGGCAGTGATTATTGGCGCGCTCGTGGCGATTGATGCGGCCTTGATCGGCGCGGGGCTGAGGCAGTTCTACCAGAAAGCCGTAAGCTGAACTTTCCGGAAGAACCCGAGGCTCGTCAATTTCAAGGGATTATCGCGCCGATGGAAGTAAACGCTGTTCCGTTATAGCGAATCCCCAACCCGTAGATCGCTACGTTGGAGGTGAATTGCACGGTTCCCCGCTTTCCCGTTACTTCTGGAAACTTGCCGTTCAACACGAATGCCGTGTGGGCGCCGGGCGGGATGGTGATTTCTGTCGTGGACGTGGAGATCTTGTTCCCAGCGTCGTCGATAAAGGCCACGGTCACGCTGGCCGGGCTGGCTCCCGTATTGGCCAGTGCGATCCCCGTGCCGAATTTGATGGCGCCGGTTGTTTCGTCGAAGGGGATGAAGAGTTGCGTTCCTCCCGTCGAGTTGAGCGGTACCGCGGCTTCCTGGCCCACCGTCAGATCGGTGAAGATGCCGGTCCCCCCGATGGCATCCGTCGTCACCAGTTCGGCCCAACCTTCTACAAGCGTGGATCCCGAACCATCCGTTTGGATTACAGCCAGTTCCCCAGGGGCAAGGGTGCCTGAGACCGATGATTGCGGGCCGTGTGTGATCAGCGGCATCGCCAGCGGCGAGCCATTCGTCTCACTATGGAAATTCAGTTGGTACGATGCGGTGTGTGTATCCGCGTTCACTAACAGAATGGTTGTGCTCCAGTCTCCGCCATTGTGCGGGTCACCTCCGTTGGTTAAATGCGAGATGAACTTGTTGCCAGAAGGAACGTTTGAGAGCGCGCCAATAGAGGTAAACGCGGTCCCGTTATAGCGAATCCCCAAGCCGTAGATCGCTACGTTGGAGGTGAACTTGACCGTTCCCCGCTTTCCCTTCAACTCCGGAAACTTGTCGGTTATAACGAACGCTGTGTGGGCGCCTGCCGCGATGGTGATTAGCGTCGTGGCTGTTGAGATTTTGTTTCCCGAGTCATCGACGAACGCCGCGGTCACGTTCGCCTGTTCGGCTCCCGTGTTGGCCAGCGCGATCCCCGTTGCGAGCGCCACGCCGGCGGATGTCTCGTCGAACGGGATAAACAGCTGCGTTCCGCCTGCCGAGTTGAGCGGCACTGCGGCTTCCTGCGATTTTCCTACGGCTGCCTGATCGGTAAAGATGCCCGTCCCTCCAATGGCATCTGCCGTCAATAGTTCAGCCCAGCCTTCTAGAAGCGTCGATCCCGACCCATCGCTCTGGATTACCGCCAGTTCGCCTGGCGCGATTGTGCCTGAGACGGACGATTGCGGCCCGTAATTCAGCAAGGGCAGGGCCAGCGGTGAGCCGTCCTTCTCACTATGGAAATTCAGTTGGTAAGACGCCGTGTGTGCGGCTGCATTCACCAGCAGAATGGTCGTGCTCCAGTCTCCGCCCGTGGCTGGCCCTCCCCCGTTGGCTAAGTGAGAGATGATGGCAGCGGGCGCGCCGGTGTACGTCGTGTTTCGCAACACGTCCACGTCCACCATGCTGTCGCCGAAGTTGTTGGCCATCGCCAAATCGGGTTTGCCGTCCTTGTTGAAATCGCCCACGGCAGCCTGGTAGGGGCTCTTGACGTCGAAGAAAATGGGCGCTCGAAAGGTGCCGTCGCCGTTGCCGCGCAGCACGGCCACGCTTTGGGTTTCGCTCGCCGCTCCGGGGTCAATCACCGCCAGATCGAGCTTGCCATCGCCGTCAAAATCCGCCATCGCCAAGGACTGAAGATCGATACCGACTGCATAGTTCTTGGGCGCTTGAAATGTTCCATCGCCCTTTCCAAGCAGCACGCTCAAGGCGCCGGAGAAGCCGCCCGAGATCGCCAAGTCCAGCTTTCCGTCCCCATTGAAGTCGCCAACCACGCCGTACGAGACTCCCATTCCCACCGGGACATTGGCTGGTGCACGGAAAGTACCGTCACCGTTCCCAAGGAGCACCAGAACGGCGCCGGTGTTGTAATCGGTGGTCACCAGGTCCGTCTTTCCATCGTCGTTCAGGTCCGCGGCGGCTATCCAGCTGGATCCAGTCCCCGCCGGATAGAACACGGGCGACTGGAAAGTGCCATCCCCGTTTCCGAGCATCACGCCGACCTGGTTATTCGCGCCTCCGGACGTGGTTGCCAGATCTAACTTGCCATCCTTGTTGAAGTCTCCCACGGCCGCCCAGGTACATGGATACCTGCCCCCTAATGGCAGGCTAGTTGCCGGCTGGAACGTTCCGTCCCCATTTCCAAGCAGAACAGAGATGTCTGAAGGTTGCAGGATGCCGCCAAAGTTGGGCACAGCCAAATCCTGCTTGCCGTCTCCGTTAAAATCCCCGACCACCACGGTTTGGGAATTGGTCCCAGTGGTTGGATACAATGCGCCTTTTCTGAATGTCCCGTCGCCGTTGCCAAGGAGGATGACGACGATGGTGGCTTGCAGTTGGAGGAAACCGCCGCTGGTCACCAGCGCCAGGTCAGGCTTGCCATCGCCATTGAAATCGCCCACGGCGACACCTTGCGTAACACCCGCGAAGGCGGCCGGTGTCGAGATCTCGGATCCAAAAAATTCCAGCGTTTGTCCCACCGAAGTTCCGCCGCCGGCCGCGCACAGCAGAACCAGTGCCCAAACCTTATTTCGCATTAGGAAGCCTCCATTGTCACGGGTGTCCCCACGGGTCGTTAATTCTTCTTTATAAGGATGGCGGTTCGCCGCCATGCCGCCAGCCTAGCAGAATTTGGTGAAGCAAATGAGCGGAAAGCCGGAACAGCCGCATTTGGGTTATTCCCCTGATCGTAGGTACCGAGTGAAAACGAAAGACTTCAACGGCGAGACGCGAAGACGCCGAGAAAAACGATTTAGCCAGTCCGGTTGGAGATAATGGCAGAAAGGAATGCCAGTTCATATTATCGGAGGAGGTCTGGCGGGCTCGGAGGCGGCGTGGCAAGTGGCGCGCGCGGGCTTGCACGCCGTGCTGCATGAAATGAGGCCGGTGCGCCGGACGGCGGCGCATCAGACGGACCGGCTGGCGGAACTGGTTTGCAGCAATTCGTTAAAATCCGACCAGGGTCCGTCGGCATCGTGGCTGCTTAAAGAAGAGCTGCGGCGGCTGGATTCCCTGCTGATCCGCCTGGCGGACCGCGCCCGCGTTCCCGGCGGACATGCGCTCACTGTAGACCGGGAAATCTTCGCGGCGGAAGTGACGCGGGCCATTGAATCCGACCCGCTCATCGAACTGAGGCGTGAAGAGATCGCGCGAATTCCCGAAGATGGCGTTACGATCATCGCGACCGGTCCGCTGACCAGCGACGCTTTGGCGGCGGAGATTGCGCGCTTGACGGGTTCGGACCGCCTGTACTTTTATGACAGCATCAGCCCGATCGTGGATGCGAACAGCATCAACGGGAGTGTGGCGTTTCGCGCGTCACGTTATGGGAAATCGCTGGATGGCACAGACGATTACCTGAACTGTCCGTTCGATCGCGACGAATACGGGCGCTTCGTGGATGCATTGCTGGCCGCGGAGAGCGTTGAATCCCATATTCCCGGCGACACGCCGTTCTTCGAAGCCTGTTTGCCTATCGAGGAAATCGCACGGCGCGGCCGCGACACGCTCCGCTTCGGGCCGATGAAGCCCATGGGGCTGGTGGATCCGCGGACCGGCCGGCGGCCGTTTGCGGTGGTGCAACTGCGCCAGGAAAATCTGCGCGCCGACAGTTACAATCTGGTGGGCTTTCAAAATCACCTGAAGTTCGGCGAGCAGGCGCGCATCCTGCGCATGATTCCGGGCCTCGATCATGCCGAGTTTTTCCGTTTTGGCCAAATCCACCGGAATACATACATCAACGCGCCGGCGCTGCTCACGCCGACTCTGCAGTTGCGGGTGCGGCCTTCGATCTTCTTCGCAGGGCAGATCTCGGGTGTCGAAGGCTACGTGGAATCCATCGCCACCGGATTGATCGCGGGCCGCAACGCGGCGGAGTTCGCAGCCGGTGGGGCGGAATTACGCGTGTTTCCGCGGGAAACGGCGCTCGGCTCGCTCTGCCATTACATATCGGGAGCCAATCCCGAAAATTATCAGCCCGCGAACATCGCATTCGACCTGTTGCCCGCGCTCGATGAGGCAGCGGCGCGCCGGCTGCGGTTTGACAAGAAAGCGCGCCACGCGGAGATTTGCCGGCGGGCGCTCGAAAATCTCGACGAATTCGTTCACGCGCATGTCTGAACTCGAACTGCAGATCGGGCGCTTTCTGGAAGAGTTGAAGCGGAACAACGCCTCAGCGCACACGATTAAGGCGTACGAATCGGACTTGCGCCAATTTTTGGATTATTTCTCTCCCCCGGGATGACGCCGCCGGGCCCCGCGGAATTCGATGTTCTGAAGATTCGCGAGTGGCTGGCCTCGCTTTACGATCACAAGCTGACTGTCGTTTCGGTTCGACGCAAACTTGCGGCAGCACGCGTGTTCTTCAGATTTCTGGTGCGTGAGGGGCTGGCGCCGATGAACACACCGCGCCTGCTGCGCACGCCGCGCGCTCCTAAAAAGCTGCCGGACGTAATGACTACCGAGCAGGCCAACGCACTGCTGGATGGCGTGGCAGCAGGCAAAGTCGAGCGGCCGCACCCGGCGCGCGATCTCGCGATTCTGGAGCTACTCTACGGGTGCGGTCTGCGCGTTAGTGAGTTGGTGGGGCTGAACCTGGATGACGTGGACCGCGCGGAGCGCTGGCTGAGGGTGCGCGGCAAAGGCCGGAAGGAACGGCAGGTTCCTTTTGGCGGGAAGGCGGCTGATGCCCTGGAGCGTTACCTCGAAGATCGTGCCAGCCGCGAGGCGGCGCTGTTTCTCAACCATTGCGGCGGACGGCTCAGCGATCGCGGGGTGCGCGGCATCATCAAGCTCTACGCTACGCTGATTGCCGGAGATTCATCGCTGCATCCGCACAGTTTTCGGCACGCCTTTGCCACGCACTTGTTGAGCGACGGCGCCGATTTGCGCTCGATTCAGGAACTGCTGGGGCACGCGCGGCTTTCCACCACGCAGAAGTACACGCAGGTGTCGCTCACCGATTTGATGGCGACGTACGATCGGGCGCACCCGAAGGCGTGAGGCGTCCTGGGCCATGCAGACCCTAGTGTCCTGAATCAGACGTCCATTGAAGAATTCGCGATGTGCGGCGGGACCCCCTGGTCCGCGGGCCGACGTCCTCGTCGGCCTCTGTTTCGTGTGATGGCAAAGCCGGACCAGGGGGTCCGGCGCGGACGAGGGCGTCCGCCCCACCGCGAGTTATGTGGCGAACTTCTGACTCAGGACTCTAGCCTCAGCGACGGTCCGCTTCCACCACATTTGTAAGGATGTCATTGATCAGCGTCAGGTGTCCTTCGCCTTTAGATTTCAGCCAAGCCACAACCCGCGGATCGAGACGCACGCTCACAGCCACCTTCGGCCTTACGTCACGAAGACCCACCATACTCCGCAGCTCCTTGTCAGTCAGACGGGGGATGTCCTGTCAGATGATGTCCTCGCCATTGATAGCCCTCGCCTCACTAACCGTTGCGAGGCCGCGTTTCGAGCGCCAGCACGCGCTCCTCGATCGCACTCAAACGCTCTGCCAGGTCGGTATCGTCCAGCCGATGAAGGCGCGCGAAATTGCCACGCGCAAAACGCTCGAGACCGCGCAGGATTTGGGTCTGCGAATCGCAGACGATCTCACGGATTTTGTCGAGATCTGGTTCATCGAGTGGCATGTATATACATGGTGTAATACACCAGCACTCAATGCGCAAGGGCAATGTTGTCCGATGGCAATGTTGTCCGATGGCAATGTTGTCCGATTAAGAATCTGTCGCGCCAGCCGCGAGACGGCGCTGTTTCTCAACCATCGCGGCAGTCGGCTCACCGACCGCGGAGTGCGGGGCATCATCAAGGTTTATGCTACGTTGATTGCCGGAGATTCATCCCTGCACCCGCATAGTTTTCGCCACGCGTTTGCCACTCACTTGCTGAGCGACGGCGCGGATTTGCGCTCGATTCAGGAACTGCTGGGACACGCGCGCCTTTCCACCACGCAGAAGTACACGCAGGTGTCGCTCACCGATTTGATGCCGACCTACGACAAGGCGCACCCGAAGGCGTAGGCACCGCCTGATTTGTGCAAAGAAAAGCAATACCGTACAATCGGGAAACACTCGGATGCCACTCGCCCCTGGGACACATCTCGGGTCCTATGAGATTGTCGCTCCGCTCGGCGCTGGCGGGATGGGCGAGGTGTATCGCGCGCGAGATAGGCGTCTGGCACGCGACGTCGCTGTCAAGGTGCTGCCAGAGGCGTTTGCGAGCGATGCCGAGCGCATGCGGCGCTTCGAACAGGAGGCGCGTGCCGTTGCCGCCCTCAACCACCCCAACGTTCTGTCGGTGTTCGACACTGGCACTCAGGAGGGCGTACCGTACCTCGTTTGCGAACTGCTGGAGGGCACCAGCCTTCGCGAATTGCTCGCGCATGGACCGATTCCCGCGCGCAAATCCGTAGAGTATGCACAGCAGATAGCCGACGGGCTGGCGGCAGCGCACGAAAAAGGGATCGTCCACCGCGACCTGAAACCAGAGAATCTGTTCCTGACCGGCGGTGGAAGGTTGAAGATCCTGGACTTCGGTCTCGCCAAAATGCCGGCTCGACGACAGCGCTCCTTCGGGCGCCGACGGAGGTACTGCAACCATTGCCGCCGCCACCAGCCCTGGCGTCGTGATGGGAACCAACGGTTATATGGCGCCAGAACAGGTGCGGGGTGAGGCGGTGGACCATCGCGCCGACATCTTCAGCTTTGGCGTCACACTCTACGAGATGCTGACCGGCCACCGCGCATTCCAGCGGGAGACTTCGGTCGAAACCTTGAGCGCAATTCTCAAAGAAGACCCGCCAGACTTGGATACCGAGAAACTGCGTGTTTCACCGGGGCTGGAGCGCATCGTACGCCATTGTTTGGAAAAAAAGGCTGCTGACCGGTTCCAGTCGGCGCGCGATTTGATGTTTGCGCTGGGGACGCTATCGGATACGGCCGTGCGGGTGGAGACGCGTGCTGCTCCGGCACACGGGCGTTCGTTGAGGATCGCGAGCGTGGCTGTGCTCGGAGCGCTGCTCGTGGCAGGCGTGGGGTTTTGGGCAGCGCGGCGCTCGGGCGAGTTGGAACGGACCGAATTTGCGATCACGGTGCCCGGCGAAGTGAGCCATTTGAGCATTTCAGCGGATGGCAAGTGGCTCGCGTTCGTGTCGCCGGGCGAAACCGGTGGCGCCCCCATGGTGTACGTTCAGCGGATTGGCTCCCCGGAGGCGCGTGCGCTTGTCGGAAGCGAAGGTGCGAGCTACCCGTTCTGGTCGCCTGACGATGCCTACGTGGCCTTCTTTGCCAAAGGCAAGCTCCGGAAGGCCGCAATCGCGGGCGGCGGGTTCCAGAATCTCGCCACGGTGGGGACCGGTCCGCGAGGAGGTACTTGGGGCAGCAAGGGCGTCATCCTCTATTCGCGCGAGGCAGGCGGCGGATTATGGCGGGTGAATGGCGATGGCAGCGGGGCGGGGCCAGTGACCGATAAGCTTCTGCAAGGCAACGAATCCACGCACCGCTGGCCCTTTTTTCTCCCCAATGGTGATCACTTCCTGATGTTTGGCGGCAATTTCGCCAGAACGGATGTTGCATCGAATGGAATCTATCTCAGCTCGCTCTCAAAATCCGAAAGGATCCTGCTCGCGCCCGCGCGCTCCAGCGCCGCCTTCGCCGGCGGCCGAATTTACTACGTGGATGCGAACGGCTCTCTGGTTGCGGTGCCGGTGGATGTCGCCGGCGGCAAAGTGACCGGAGCGCCTCAGGTGATCGCAGGCAACGTCGCGCAGTCGCCTTCCACTTACTACGCGACATTTGCGATTTCGGAGAACTCCACCCTGATCTACAGCTCCGAAAGCGTCACCAACCATTCGCAGCTCACGTGGTTTGACGCTGCAGGCAAGGAATTGAGCCGCGTGGGGCCGGTCAGCGTAATGGCGAATCCTGCGCTCTCCCCCGACGGTAAGCGCGTCGCATACGACAGCAATGACTTCAAAGCCAATAACGTCGATGTGTGGATTCTCGATCTGGGGAAAGGCAGTGGTTCGCGGTTTACGTTCGACCCCGCGGAGGAGGTTGGGCCGGTTTGGTCGCGCGACGGCGCCACCATTGCCTACCGCACCATTCGCAACATCGTAGCCGACATTCAATTGAAGAAGGCCAATGGATTAGAGCCGGACAAACCATTGCCGGCGGTCGAAGACACCGCATGGGACATCGTCCCGAATAGCTGGTCTCCCGGCGATCGCGAGATTCTTTGCACCGTCCAGAAATCGAAGGGCATCTCAGACCTGGTGCTGCAGCCCGCAGATGGCAGCAAAGCGCGGACCTTTTTGAGTGGCACGGCGAGCGAGACCAACGGGCAGATTTCACCTGACGGCAAATGGGTTGCGTATGCCGGCAACGAAACTGGCGAGTGGCAAATTTATGTAACTACATTTCCTTCAACCGCCGGCAAGTGGCAGGTCTCACGGGGCGGCGGTACTGAGCCGCGCTGGCGTGGCGATAGCAAAGCCATCTTCTATATCGGACCCAGGCAGATGCTGACCGAAACCGCAGTCAGCACAGAGGGAACTTTTTCGACGGCTCCGCCGCACGATCTGTTTCCGATCCACCCGCGGGCGCCGATCTCATCCACGGATTTGTTCACCTATGATGTCACGCCGGACGGCAAGCGTTTCCTGATCAATCAGTACGTCAAGCCGGAACAGGTCCCGCCGCTGATTATCGTGACGCATGCGGCCAGCCCGCCCGCGAGATGATAACCGCACCTTACTTCGCATACTCTTCGAAGAAATGCTGATTGCGGGAGATTCATCGCTGCACCCGCATAGTTTTCGGCACACCTTTGCCACTCACTTGCTGAGCGACGGCGCGGATTTGAGATCGATTCAGGAACTGCTGGGGCACGCGCGCCTTTCCACCACGCAGAAGTACACGCAGGTGTCGCTCACCGACCTTATGGCGACGTACGATCGGGCGCACCCGAAAGCGTGAGGCTCATGGCATGGGCGCGCGGTAGAGTCCGGGAAGGCCAAGCCCGCGTCCGCAATCGCTGGCAAATATCAGCGCCGACGCGGCCGGCTCCCACGATGGGGAGAAGCTGTTGCACTGGCCTCCCGTGAGTTGCCTTGACGCGCCGGTCTGAAGATTCTGCGCCCAGACCTGTTCGGTTCCATGGCTGCTGCGAGTGAAGGCGAGCCAACCGCCGTCCGGTGACACGGCGGGGTGGATCTCCTCGTCCATTCCGTTCGTGAGTGGGTCCGTACGGCCGGAAACTAGATCCAACAGGAAGATGTGTGCGTGACCTTCCGGCCCGGCAGAAACGGCAAGACGTGCGCTATCCGGAAAGAACGCCGCGTCGTGGACGGGCCCCGGCAGCTTCTGGGTAACCGTCGTTCCCGCCTGGCGGATCGCGAGGGCGCCTCGCGTCACGAACGCGATCAGCCGCCCGTCGGGAGAGACCGAGGGTTCGGTAGGTTCGAAATCGGTCGAAACCACGACCTCAGACTTACCGGTCATGGTGTCGAGCGCCATGATTCTGGAATGCCCGCCGGCAACTAACTCGAAGTAGACTGGCCCGCCCCCGGGAGCACTGGCGGGATGAAACGCTTCCCCTTCAAAGAGGAGAGTTCGCTTGCGGGTCCCTTGCAGCCAGGCCACGACGTAGCGTCCTTGATCCATCGATTCGTAGAAAATTCCCTGGGCCGTCGAAACCGGACTGGAAGAGTAGACGGCTCCTTTCTGGATCGCCAGGCGCTCGAATTGGCGCGACGGCTCGCGCTCATAATTGCGCTGGCGGATGATGGCCAGCGGAATCGCGATGGCGCAAGCGAGCGCAACCGCGATAGCGGCGGATCTGAGCCGGAGAGTGCGCCAATGATCGCGGCCAGCTATCAAGTAAAGCGCCAGAAGCAGCCAAACTCTCGGAAAAAACCAGTTCCAGACTGAATATAAAGGCACGCAAAGCAAAGCATAGGCGGCGACGAAGAGCAGGGTGGGCTCAAGGAGGGCAACGGCGGGCAGCAGAATGACGAACGTGTATGACGCGGTGTTTGGGGACATAAGAAGCATCGCAACCAGAAACCACGCCAGATCGCGCCGATCAGGAGGCGATTCGCCGCGAGGTATCAGCGCAAAGGCCAGGACAGTCAACGCAATGAACGGCTGCAGGAAAAAGTAGAGGAATGGAAGATTGAGCAAAGGGTCGGGATTCAGTTCCGGCTCGCCGAGGAAAGCCCGACGGAGAAGAGTAGAGAACGTTCCGTTTGCTGGATGGAAAGGGTCGAGCGTCATGCCTTCGAGGGAACGAGGCAGAACGTGGCTCAGGAAATAAACGTTATCCGCCCAACCGAACAGACATATCGAGACAGCGGCGAAGACAGCGCCAGACGCAACCATCCCGGCAACCGCTCTCCATTGACGTTTCCAAGCGAAATAGAGGATGAAGGGACCGCCGTAAAGTTTCAGCGCGAAAACCCCTCCCAGCAATGCGCCACTCCAGAAGACGCGGCCGCGAGCGAAACAAAAGATGCCCCAGGTGAGCAGGAACAGAAGGAAGACGTAGTACTGGCCGTAGAGGAAGTTCTCATGAAGTGCGCCGTATCCAATGAACGTGATGACGGCCAGTTCCGCCATAGAGTAGCGCGTCATCGCATGGAGCATCCAAAGGGAAGCCACCAGGAAACAGAGATTCAATAAGAGCCAGGCGCGTTTGGCATCCTGCTGGGGGAGCCATGAAAATGGGATCAGAGGCAGCATGGTGACGGGCGTCTGTGGAATGTATGCGCCAAGCTGAGATTTCGACCCGGTGAAATTCATCTGGCGCTGGAACCAGGTCCAGTCGTAATAGTGTCGAAGCGGAAGTCCCCGCCGTGCCAGGACGGCAGCCGTGTAGTAGTTGGGGAAATCGGTGGTCAACCGAGTCCAACCCATGCGGAACGTAGTGGCGAGAAAGAGAAATGTGAACAGAACGGCAGCCGCCGGAACAACGAAGCGACGGAACCGCACTTATTTTCCGTATTCTTCGAAGAAATGCGCTATGGTCATGATGCCCTTATAGTAATTCTCGAGCGAGTATTTTTCGTTGGGGGAATGCAGGCCGTCGTCGGGCAGACCGAAGCCCATCAGGACGGTGGGGATGCCGAGGTGCTCGGCGAAATCACCCACCACGGGGATCGACGCGCCGTCCCGGATGAAGACCGTCGGCTTCTCGTAAATGTCGCTAAAGGCCCGCGCCGCGGTCTGAATCGCAGGATGATCGGGATTCACCGAAAGGCCCGGCGAAGCACTCAAAACGCGGACTTCAGGCTGAATGCCTCGCGGGGCGTTCTTTTTGACGAACTGACGGAATGCGGCGACGATCTTTTCCGGGTCCTGCCGGGGCACGAGTCGAAAGCTCACCTTGGCCGTGGCCCTGGCCGGGATCACGGTCTTCGATCCGGCGCCGGTGAAGCCGCCGGCGATGCCGTGAACTTCGAAGGTGGGGCGCGCCCAAAGGCGTTCCAGCACCGAGTATTTCGATTCGCCGATCAGCTTGGTGGAACCGACTTCGTTTTTGAGGAAATCCTTCTCCTTGAAAGGCAGACGCGCCCAGCTCTCCTTTTCCGACGGGGCCGGCGGTTCGACGTCATCATAAATACCCGGGATCTTGATTTCGCCACGCGAATTCTTCGCCTTGGCGAGCAGCTCGATTAAGCCCGAGACGGCGTTGGGGGCTGCGCCGCCGTAGAGGCCAGAGTGGAGATCGCGCGACGGACCGGTGGCTTCTACTTCGAGGTATATAAGCCCACGTAGTCCGATAGTCAGCGTCGGAATTCCGGGCGCGTAGAGAGCGGTGTCGGAAACCAGCGCTACATCGGCCTTCAGTTTTTGCGGATTCCCGGCGACATACTTGGCGATGGAAGCGCCTCCGACTTCCTCTTCACCTTCGACCAGAAATCTCAAATTGATGGGAAGCGTGCCATTAACGGCCCGCAGCGCCTCGACCGCCTTAACGTGCATATACATCTGGCCTTTGTCGTCCGCGGTGCCGCGCCCATAGATGCTGCCGTCGCGCACGGAGGGTTCAAACGGCGGAGACGTCCATAAGTCCAGCGGATCGGCGGGTTGAACGTCGTAGTGCCCATAACAGAGTACGGTCGGTTTGCCCGGGGCGTGTAGCCAGTCGGCATACACTAGCGGGTGGTTGTCAGTTGGAATGATTTCGACGTTTTCGAGCCCCGCGGTGCGCAAGGAGTCGGCTACAAACTGCGCAGCGCGCTCGATGTCCGGCCGGTGCTCCGGCAGTGTGCTTATGCTGGGGATACGAAGGAAGTCCTTTAGTTCATCGACAAAACGTTGACGGTTCGCGTCAATAAACGCATTTGTGCTGTTAGACATGGTTGTTCTCTTGGGAGAAAAACCATTATAGAGCTAGCGGCTATTGTGTAGCGGCGACGAACTTCGCCGACGCGTACGCGCGGGAGCAGGCATTGGAGAGAATGCGCTGCACTTCCCCAGTGGCAAAGGGCTGGGCAATCAAGTCGTAGGCGCCCATATTCAGCACCTCGGCCCAGAATCGAGCGTCGGCGGACGCGTCGGTGACAATTACCTCTGAACGGGGGGTTACACGGCGGGCCAGGTCCAGGACGTCAAGCCACGTCCCATCATTGAGGATCGCTTCTGTCAGAATTACCGGATACATGCCGTCGCGGATTATGGCGCGGGCGTGGGCAAGATCTGCAACGTATTCAATCGGAACGGAAAGCGAACCGAGCATGCGCGAAATTGTCGTTGCATCTTCACTGCGCGGAGATACGAAAAGCACTCCTTTTCCCATGGCACAAATGTCCTTCAGACTTAAGGTAGATCTGAACGAAATCTATATCAAGATAATTTTTGGTTATTGCCCGGTTGCTATCGGGTTATGTAGTGCGATCACTCACGCTCTGGTTTGAGGACGGCGACATAGTTAAGATTCCGGTAGAGCTGATTGTAATCGAGCCCAAAACCGATGACAAAACGGTCAGGAATCTCGAAACATCGATATTCCACCGGCACTTGCACGATGCGGCGAGAGTTGCGATCGAGGAATGTGCAAACGGCGAGAGAATTGGGTCCGCGGCTTGAAAGCGTTTGCAGGAGGTATCGTAACGTGAAGCCGGTATCTACGATGTCCTCGATCAGCAGCACATCTTCACCTTCGATACTGTCGTCCAAATCTTTCGCAATGCGGACGAGGCCGGGCGCTCCGGACTTATTAGAAAAACTGGAGATGGCGAGAAAATCGATCTTGACCGGAATGCGAATGCGGCGCGCCAGCTCGGCCAGAAAAAACACGCAACCTTTCAAGACCCCGATCATCTTTAAGTTCTTGTCTTTGTAGCGCTGGGAGATTTCGGCCGCGACTTCGCTGATGCGCTGCTCGATCTGTTCCTCGGTGAACAATACCTTCTCGATCCCTGGAGCGAGTTCCGGCGTCATACCTTAACGGTTCGCTCCGCCAGGCCGTACTTGAAGATGAGATTCTCGAAGTCCTTTTGATAGAACACCTGGATATTGATGTGGGGGTAAAGTTCGCGCAGGAGCTTTACTTTACGATTTTTTTTGGTTACGAGTGACTGCTTCATGGTCGTGAGTTCAACATACTGCTCGAATTCCGGCAGATAAAAATCGGGCGTGAAGGACTCGGACACTCTGCCGTCGCGATCCCACTGGATGGGAAAGCTGCGGGGCTCATATTCCCAAGGGATACGGTAGAAATCCAGCAGGTTGGCAAAAATCTGCTCGCTGGGGTGCGCAAAGGATTTGCGTGGGAGCGCGACCTTGTCAGGGGGCGCGATGCCGTGCTTGGAGAGGCGCAGACGGCAACGGAACTGCAGTTGGGCTTCGGCGGCCGCCGACAAAAAACCACGCTCGATCAACCCGGAGGAGCGGGCCGCATTCACGATGAGATCGGCGATGTGCTCGGGGTCTAGCTGTTCGGCGTTCAAAATGAGATCGAACATGTGCGCGGGCAATCCAGAAAGACCGAACCTCTGTTTGCGATCGGCGCGCTGACGCTCTTCAAGGGCGCGGATCAACTGGCGGGCAGCCGGGCGCTCGAGGCGCTCATCGAGCATGATGTTACCCACGCGAACTGAGTCGGGCGCGACGATATGGACGCGCAGCATGCCGGGCAATTGCTTCGCGAGCAGTTCGAGCCCATCGCCGCAGATCAGCAGATGATGGGCGGTGGCCAGCCGCGCAACGATGGAAGCGACAAGGTCCAAATAGGCCTTGTCGGGCACGGTGGCGAGCGCCGCAAACTCCGTTTCAACTAACGATGCGATACGCGAGGCCGTCACCAGCTCGAACGCGAGGCGGTTCGCCGCAATGCGCGCCACTTCCTCGAACCGGCAGCCGGGTTGTCCGGAAAGGGCGATCAGACCCATCTCATTTAGCCCATGATATCGTAACCGGCGCGACGATCCTGAAAATTTCACAAGCGTGCGTGCGATGGGACAGACAGTCCAAGTCTGTCCCCAGTCAGCGCTGATTAAGAGAGACGACCGGAAAATATTCTCCCTTCAACTCGCGGCGCCACCAATTGCGGGTGGATCGCCGCTCGGCAAGGCTGGTGAACTTGTAGTCGTAGAGCTGCGCGCGGACGTACTGCGGTGGGGAAGAAGGGAACGGATTGGTGGCGATCAACGAAAGGACTTCCGGGGAACCTTCGAGCAATCGGACCATGAAATTCACGAACCAGGGCTGTCCCTGGTAGTTTCCGAGCGCGGCGAACCACATCTGCCAGTCGAGTCTCGGCTGATGCGGCTGGACCCAACGGGGCGGCCGCTTGAGGTCGCCGGGCTTGTATTTGAAGCCGTATTCGAGCCAGGTGTGGGCGTCGTTCGAGCCTTCGACGACGATCTCGAGACGAGACGTGGTCATCACCGCGAACAGTCCGTAGGTGTTGACGATGCCGAACGGAGCGATCCAGGTCAAAGCGCCGGCGGCCGGCCGCGGGATTCGGAGAGAGAAAATCTCCATCAGCTGGAAACAACTTGCCATCAGGATGCAGGAGAACAGCATGGCTGTAACGGCTCGTTGAAAAACCCCAGGCGGAGCGCGACGTGGGATTGGTTTCGAACGCCTGAAGCGCCGAAGCGCTGCATCATCATAGAGCGAGAGACAAAGCGCCACGGCCAGCAAATTGAAGAACGTGTAGTTGCCGGTGAGAAAGATGATCGCCTGAAGCACAAGCGTCATGGCGGCTGCGAAGAATCGAATGCGGCGCGGCGCGAACATTAGAAAAGGGATCACCAGCTCGACGAAAAACATAAAGACGGCGGAGGCTTTTTGAAAATCCGGGGGGAGATGATAGAGGTACCAACCGAACACAGTCGGCAGCGGCTGGGTCTGATAGTGAAACTCGAGCGCGGTCAGATTGCGCCAGGTGGGATCGCCGCTCAGCAGTTTCGCCGCACCGGACAGAAACATCAAACGGAACAACAGCCAGCGCAAAAGCCACACACGCGGCAACACCGGGCGGAGGAAGATGGCGAGGAAACCGGCTTCGAGCAGCAGGAAATCCCATTGAAATGAGAAGAAGGCCTGTCCGATTGAAACGAGCGAGAGATAGAGAACAAAAGCGACCGCCAGTGAGGCTCGGCGCGCCACGCCAGCCATAACGCCGATGGCGGCAATGGCGCCAGCGAAACATACGAGCTTCAGCAGCGCATCACTCGAGCCCAGCCAGAAAACAGTGGGGACTCGGAGCCAAGCTTCGCCGCCGTAACCAGCCGCTACGGCCGCCAGGAATTTTGACGCCGGGAGAATGCCGCGGCTGCCGATGAGGCCCGTGATCTGCACTTCGATCGACAGGAACGCGATCAGGTAAATCAATCCGAGAAATCTTAGAAACCAGCCGGTCGTGATTTCATACCCGGCCGGCTCGAGGCGCCTGCCCCAAAGAAACACCGTGACGCGGTAAAAAAAGGACCGGTGCGCGGCCACACGCCGGTAAAGCCATTCAGAAATTGCGGCGAAGGCAGGAACGTGGTGGTACACCCATAGGAGCCAGGCGTACTCCGGCACAAACGCGAGCGAGCGGAAAACCGCATGCGCCGCTGTTAATACCTGACCATCCGGCAGGGCCAGGTGAACGGCGCCTTTAAAATTTTCAAAGGGGATTTGGGGGAACTCGGCGGCGACTTCCTGATAGGGTGCGTAGGCGAGGAGATCACCTGTCAGGCGTTTCCAGAGATCGATCCAAAGCCGGCAGAAGCTGCAATCGCCATCGAAGATGAGGAGAGGCGTGTTGCGCAGTGGGCCGGTATCCAAACCGTTATCCTAACGTGTTCTTGCTCGAAATGATCCGACAGAACTTGTTGTCAGTGGGGGCCGCGCCTTCTGATCGAGTTGCGGGTTTGAGTAGCCAGTCCGCGATTGGATATGCTGATCTGGAAGTTACGATTGGCCCAACAAACCCGTGCTGGAACGGAGCCGAAACGATCCAGAACGCCACATCCCGATAAGGCGTGGTTTGGTTCCCTGTGCAAAGAAGCCGGCCAGGGGGCCGACTCGCGGTCCAGGGGTCCGCCCCACGGCTTTCTAGTCATTTGCCGGCTCCGGCCGAAGACGCTGCCAGAATAGGCTTGGAAGCGGACGCTGGCGAAGCCAGCAGCGGCCAGTGTCGTGCTGCTCGTGCCGTTGGAGTCGACGATGGCGGCTGCGATCTTGGTCCCACCGACATCCACACCGATTACGTATCCGATATACTCGCTCCCTGATGCGAGATCTGATCCAATCGCAGGCAGTACGCCCCACTATGACGATTGAGCGTGTCTGTCTGCTTGTCCTCGGTGCGTCGCTTGGATTCGCGCAACCGGATACTGTGCCTGCGCGTTACTACCGGCTTCTGGCAGAAGGCGTGGCCCGAGTGGATGAGCGGCTGAAGGCCGAGCCTGAGGCGACGCTTGCCTCGCTTGAAGCGCAGACTGGTTGGGAGCATTTTCCTTCGGCGATTCTGGCCGCGGCGGTGCTGTACACAAAAGCGCACCCGGCGAATAGCCACCGTGGCGAGGCCAAAATGCTGCAATTGGCTTTGAAAATCGGCGATCAGGTAGAGCGTGAACAGCAAGCCGCGACGCAGGAAACGCGTCTCGATCATCGCGACACTTATATGTGGCTGGAGGCTTACCGCCTGCTCGACCGGGAGCTCGGCGACGAGCGGCGTGAACGCTGGCGCCGGGCCCTCCTCGCCAACATCACGGAGCTTGCCGCCGACGTAGCCAAACGTGAAGATTATCCGCTGTATCAGACACCGTTCATCGGGACGTCGCCCAATCATTATTCGCTTTGGTCCTCGACCGTGTATCTGGCGGGTCGAGTGTTCGGCAACAAGGACTGGGAGAAACTGGGCGCAAAAGTCATGCACCGCTTCGCGGCTGAGCAGCAGAGTCCCGACGGTTACTGGGGTGAACACTCAAGCGCCGGCCCAACCACAGGTTACGACTATCTGACCCTGACCGCCGTGGCGGAGTATTGGGAGCATAGCCACGACAGATCAGCGCTCGAAGCGCTGCACCGTTCCACCGACTTTCACGAATATTTCACCTATCTCGACGGAACCCCGGTCGAAACCATCAACGATCGCAATCGATACTGGGATGTCTCAATGTGGGGGCACTTCGCCTTTTCGAATTTTCCAGACGGCCGGCGGTACGCGCAGTTCCTCACCGAACGGTGGGACAGGTTTTCGCTCGAAGCCCTGGGGAGGATTGGGCAGAATGCGCTCTATTTCCACGAGGGCTCGCAGGCGAAGATTCCGCAGGACCGTGAGCACTCCGCCCGCCAGATGAGCGTGCCGGCGGGAATCCGCAAGACAGGTCCCTGGGTGATTTGCCTGTCGGGAATCATTGCGACACAAGCTCCAGGGAACCAATTCTATCTGGACCGGCAGAGTAACCTTAGCCTTTTTCATCAGAAGTGCGGCTTGGTGATCACGGGGGCTAATTCGAAACGGCAGGCGGAACTGGCCACCATTGTCGAGGAAGCAGGCGGACAGATCTGTCATCTGCCCATGAGCAGCCGCCTGGAGATGACGGATCGTGAGGACCGGCTGTCGCTCGCATACAATACCTTCTTCCTGGTGCTGAGCGTTCCGCCGCCGACCGAGAATCGGGCATCATTTGCCTTTGCCGTCACGCCGCACGGCCACATGGCCAACTCGCGGCTGACGCTGCAGCTGGTGCTGCACGCCGGTGAAATCCTCGAAACGGAAAACGGGCCGAGCATCCGACTGGACGAAAAGCAGCACGAGTTAGATGTTGCGGGCTGGATTCGCCACCATGGTTGGACGTTGAAGCTCAATGGCCCGGCGCGGCTGAGATGGCCCGTCCGGCCTTACGACCCATACAGCAACGCACCCGAACCCGGCACAGAACACGCGGTGGGTGCACTGACTACCGAGCTTGATGGTAAACCACAGCTCTTGCCGTTTGTCATCGATGTAGAATAAGCGTGCTCCCGCTAACTTCAGTTAGTCAAATGACACTTATCTTGTAGCGTTTTATCCATCGATAACATAGATCCAGAAAGTCAGGCGGCTTACACTCTCATTAAGCGCGTGATATGCGCGAGCTAGAAACGTTAGTACCGCTTCCTCCGGTCGCGGCTCAGCAAGGCTAAGTGAGAGAGGATCTTAGATGAAGAAGGCCCTGAAGTGGCTCATTATTCTGATTGCGCTAGCCAACGCCACGTTTTATGGCGCACAAAGGTTCTATCCCGGTTTGATCCTGGCGGTAGAACCCGGAGTGGTATATCGCAGCCCGTACTGCTCCGTGCGACAGGCCATGGCAGGGGTCGCGACGAAGCTGGAACAGGAACGAACGGCGGATGCGATTCTGGCGGCCAGCAGGATTATCAAGAGCGAAAACAATCTGGATCTTTGGCAGACACCGAAAGGGCAGTATTGGATTCCTACGGGACGCAAGGAAATTCTTTCCATTCTCCTGGCGCAACAGCAGCGGAATATTTACGGCGATCAGGCGTGGGGAGTCCGGAAGGGCGACATCGTGCTGGATTGCGGCGCGCACGTTGGCACCTATACAAGAAAAGCTCTGGCGGCTGGTGCGAGCCTGGTTGTAGCGATTGAACCTGCTCCGGGCGCAGTGGAATGCCTGAGACGTAATCTTGCCTCCGAGGTATCCCAAAAGAAAGTGATCATTTATCCCAAAGGCGTCTGGGACAAAGAAGACACGCTGACACTGTTCACGGACCGGAACGCGGACGCGGGGGACAGTTTTGTGATGCACGAGAATTCGTCGAAGTCCATCGAGAGAATACCGGTTACGACGATCGACAAACTGACTATTGAATTGAACCTGCCGCGAGTTGATTTCATTAAGGCGGATGTAAAGGGCTCGACCGAGCGTGCCATCCGGGGCGGCGCTATGGTGATTGGCAAGTATCATCCGCGGATGGCGTTTTCCACGGAAGAGACTGCTGATGACCCCAAGACCATCGCGGCTGTCACGCGCAGCCTCGTGCCCGGCTACCACATGCAATGCGGTCCCTGCCTTCTCGACAATAAAGAAGTCTATACGGACGTGCTGTTCTTTCGATACGAATAAGGTTCCGGCTTATCATTGACGCGACGCGGTTCTCGTTTTGCCGAAGCAAAAGAGCGCCGTGCGGGTGCGGATGTAGATGCGGCCATCGGCGATTGCCGGCGTGGCATAGCACTCATCGTCCAATTCGTTGACGGCGAGAACATCCTGGTTAGCCCCGGCGTTCAGCACGGTGACCATGCCGGTTTGGCTGACGACGAAAACCTTGCCGTCGGCGGCAACGGGTGAAGAAAAATAACGATCGGCCGCGCCGCGCACTCGTCCCTGTTTGAAGACCCTAGCCGTGGCGGGATCGAGTGTGGTAAGCACTCCGGAATCATTGAGCATGTAGAGCACGTTCTGATACAAGAGAGCCGTCGGCAACTGGGGCACCGCGCGCTGATATTTCCACACGAGGCTGGTGGTGGCATCGCCGCGTCCATTGGGCCGAAATGCCAGAAGGCCATTCTCAGCAACCATGGTCGCGGCATAAATCTTCCATTCCGCCGCCGTTATGAAGCCGTCTTGATCGAGATCGATGAATTTCCAATAGGCCTTCGTGCGCTCATCGGGAACCTCGGCAAAGGAGATTCGACCGTCTTTGTTTTTGTCGTGTGCCTTGAGCACGTCATCGAATGACGGAACGTGAACCTGGCGGCCTGGATCGTTTTCAGGGGTGTTGAAGCCGCTGACGTAGAGTAGCCCGTTTCCTAGCACTGCGCCAGATTTCATCTCCGAAGGCAGGCCATTTGTCCACCACACGCTGTCGCCGGTATCGAGCGAATAGACATCCATCCGGAACGAGCCCGGCGCTATGATCTGGAGGGGACCGCTGGCCGGTTGATAAAGGATGGGCGTCGCGTGGCCGCTCAGCGCTTCCGGGCGGGATCGCTTCCACTTCACGACGCCGTCATCTTTCCCCACGGCAATGGCGAACGAGTCCCAGGACTGATCGCAGACCAAGATCACTTTGTCGCCCGCCACGATGGGCGAGCCACCCATGCCGTAGACGTTATGGAAGGGGCCAAGCGGCAAGCGCCAGCGCTCATTGCCGTCGAAACCGTAGGAGATCAGGCCAAAGTCGCCGAAGAAAACGTAGACGTTCTTGCCATCGGTGGCGGCAGTCGGCGATGCAGACGTGTTGAGCTTATCCAGCGCTTCGGAGCGGCTGCGCGGACACTCGCGGCGCCAGAGAATCTGACCGGTCTCGCGGCTGAGGCAGAAAGTATAGAGTCCGCCATCCGCCGCGCCGGTCACAAAAATCTGGTCACCGCTAAGGACTGGCGACGAGTGACCAAGCGGCAGCGCGGTTTTCCACACAACGTTGCTGGCGGGACCGAATTTCTCGGGGAGTCCCGAGGTCTCAGCAACTCCCGAGCCGTTCGGCCCCCGAAACCGCGGCCAGTCGGCAGCCCTGATCGAGGCCATTAGAGCGAACGCAACGAGTGCAATCCGCATGTGCTGGATGGGCAACTTTACTTGGTTTCCTTCTTCGGCAAGGGCACGACGGTGACCTTATTGGCTTCGATGGTGATCTTCTGGCGAATTTCGCCGAAGACGGGAGACACGACGTGGAGGTCGTAGGTACCGGGATTGAGGAGAATGCCGCCACCAGGATTGTTCAGCTCATCCACGTGGCCGAAGAACTTGTCGTTGATGTAGACGGCGCCTGTGTCGCCGGCCGCGATGGACATGAACGACTCCGGCTCACCGCCACCCAGCCGGAACCGTCCGAACGGCGGTTTCGCGGGCTCGACCGGTTTCAGCGAGTAATGCAGCTTGGTGGTCTTTTTCGGACGAACCGTAACCTTGGTGGTGTAGTCCTCATAGCGCGGATCTTTGAAACTAACTTCCACTTCTCCGGCCGGCGCCGGATACTTTTCCGGGACAGTGAATCGGGATGCTGGTCCCACGTATTGCCCATTCACAAACACGCCTGCATCGCCGGGCTTGCCGCGCGCCTTTATGTATCCAGTATCCTCAGCCGCCGCGGCGGCAACGGCTACCAGACTCAGCGCCACTGGAAGCACCAGCCGCCGAATGCAACTCGTCCAAGCTCGGGGACTCTCCTGATGAAATTGATTCTGCATGGTGATCTCTTCAACTCCTAAGTGGTGCGATGCGTAGGCGCCCGGATTACTTGGTTTTCTTTTCGAAAAACGAACCGAGCAATTCCTGGCCCACGTTCTTCACCCATCTTACCGACATTAGGCCGTACTTGTGGGGACTTTACAGTACCAGTAAACGGAAACCTGAATTCCGGCGCCTGCCGAGCCGCCGGATGCAACCTGACCGCCGCGCGTGCCGCCACCGAGGAGGTGGGCCGCCAAGTCGAACGTGACGGCTTGATCGAAGCCGATGAATCCTTTTCCTCTGACCTGAAGCGCCGGGCTATCGAGCCGGATACCATCCAGATTCAGCTTGCTCTGCCCGACATTCGGCAGCGGGTCAGTTTGAAAAGTCCAGCTCTTGACATTCTCCAAAGCCACAAGCATGGGTCAATTTCAGTCGCCGTACACTTAAGGTGATTGTCGCCGCCGTTGCCGCTCCGTCCAGGTTTTCCCAGACCGCTCAAGCAGGTGTATCCTTGGAGAGATTTAAATCCAAGGAGCACAGCAATGACGATTGCGTTGGGCGTTCTAGGCAATGATGGCGTGGTCGTGGCCGCAGACAGCGAGTACACATGGAGCTACTTAAAGACAAGCGGGAAGAAGGTATTCAGTGATACCGCAAACGGGACCATAGGGATTACCGGGTCGGGCGATAGCGGCTACCTCAGAGGTCTGAGCCAGGAGCTTATTGCGATTTTCAAAGCAAAGCAAAAAGCAGGAGTCGATGGGCTTGAGAACGCCTTCAAAGAGCAGGTAAATGCCTTTTTCGCCACGCACGTTATACCTTGTGCTGTTCTTCAGCCGCAGCCGATCTGCGATGTCATAATTGGCGTTCAACGCAACGGTCAGCGTAGGTTGTGGCAGACCACCCATACGGTCCTTCAGAGGTGCGAATCGCACGCTGCTACTGGGATCGGAGCAGAGTACGCAATCGGACTAATTGCACGAATTATCGACCCGCACACAATGAACGCTAAAAGCATCACATTGCCTGTCGCAGAACGGATTGCCGTCTACGCCATTCAACTGGTGAAGCGGCACGTTCAAAACTGCGGCCAAGAAACGCAAATAGTTCGCTTGACTGCCAAGGATGTTGAGGATCGCTCGTCTGAGCTTCCGAGTCTAGAATACCTGTTCGCCCTGCAATCCCAAGCGGAAGCGCTCGCGATGCAATACGGCACTGGCTGTTACTTTTCGAACGAAAAGTTCGCCGCTGACGAACTTGCGCGGTGTTTCAAAGAAATCCGAAGGCGCGCGGTTCAGGCTGGGGTTGTTACGACGAGTGCCCGGGGCTGGAGCTTGGAGGAAAAATCCCTGAAACCATAACCGGGATCTCAGGCCACACGCGCCAATGGCCTGCGGTGAAGCAGTGCAAGTACTTCCTCAATAGAGGCGCTATTCTTTGAGTCGTGATGGGCTATTTCCGCTCCGGTGCTTCGTTCGCCACGCGGCGATGGACGGCTATTCTCTTATCAATTTCTTGTTGCGGCACTCCTCTGGCCTTCGCCGCAACAATTTCTACTGCATCCCTGATGCGAATTAAGAGGTTTGCGGGTTCATCGTAGAACCGGTTGATCGCCGCCATCTCCTCAGCGCCAGTAAACCCTGGCATCCGGTACGCTTCCAGCAAAAGGCCGGTCTGGTGTTCGCAAGGTGTGTGGACTGCCCGCTCGTATGCTGCAGTCACGGCACTTTCGATGCCTTCCACATAAGCCAGTCTGGACCCTTCAGAAAGATCTAGCCAACCGCGACCGTTATATTCTCCGAAGGTACGCCTGAGATTTCGTGTCTGGGGGACGGGTTGGGCAAAGGCAAGGACGGCCTGTCCTAGGAGAACAGGAGTTAGCAAGAACTTAATCCGCATCGGGATCTCAGCGATCTTTCTTTCCCCAGCGTGCCTTCGCCGCCTTCATGGCAATCTGTGAACGCTTGCGAGCACTGAGCTTCGCGGCCCTAGCAGGCCCGCCTTTCTCGCCGCCTAGTCGACCCAAGGCTACGGCGTGCGGATTCTTGGTGGATTCTTGGGGTTGATATTTAGGAGCTTGCCCCGTGGACTCCAGCATGATCTGGTGAGCAAGCTGGTTCGGGTCACGCGGGCGTATCTTTGAACGGTCAGGCATGGCCTAAGTATGGCAAGCACAGGGGCAAAGTCAAGGGTGAGAAAATTCAAACTGACCCACTGCCCGACATTCGTATCCGCCGCGAGGATCCCGAGACCAGGAGCCGCGATAAGGCCGGCAAAAAGTATCAGGACAAACAGCGATACCACGCGCAATGAGCGGGCGTTTCAATGGAGCTAAGGTATACCCGAACGTACACGGCGCGGCATCCTCCCAAACACGCTCTGTAGTATCGATGCGGGCGCTCTTTAGTAAGATGGATAATTCCGATGAAACTTAACAGCTACACCATCACACAAGGGCGGGATCGCGCGCCCGCCCGGGCGTTTCTCAAGGCGATCGGGTTCACCGACGCGGATCTGAAAAAGCCCATCATTGGCGTCGCCAATACATGGACGGAAACCATGAATTGTAACTACAACCTCCGGGAGCTGGCGCCCAACGTGAAGGAAGGGATCCGCGCGGCGGGCGGCACCCCGATGGAGTTCAACACCATCGCCATTAGTGACGGCATCACGATGGGAACCGAAGGGATGAAAGCGTCGCTGGTAAGCCGCGAGGTGATTGCCGATTCGATCGAGTTGGTGGCGCGCGGCCACATGTTCGACGGCATCGTGGCGCTGGTTGCCTGCGACAAGACCATCCCGGCCGCGGCGATGGCGCTGCTCCGGCTCAACATCCCCGGAATCGTGCTCTATGGCGGATCCATTCTTCCCGGTCAACACAAAGGCCACGACATCACGATTCAAGACGTGTTTGAAGCCGTGGGCGCAAACGCGGCAGGCCGCATGAGCGATCAGGAGTTGCTCGAAATCGAAAATCACGCGTGCCCGGGCGCGGGGGCGTGCGGCGGGCAGTTTACGGCCAACACCATGGCGACGGTGATGGAGTTGATCGGACTTTCGCCCATGGGAACGGCGGCCGTGCCGCAGGTGGACCCACGCAAGAATGCCGTGTGTTTCCGATGCGGCGAAATGGTCATGGACGCCGTGAAAAACAACCGGCGGCCGCGCGAAATCGTGACCCGCAAAGCGCTTGAAAACGCGATTGCCGGCGTGGCCGCAACCGGCGGATCGACCAATGCCGTGTTGCACCTGATCGCCATCGCGCGGGAAGCGGGAGTGGCGCTGGCGATCGAGGACTTTGACCGCATCAGTAATCGCACGCCGATTCTGGTAGATCTGAAACCCGGCGGCCGCTTCGTCGCGGTCGACGTGGACAAGGCAGGCGGCATTCCGGTGATTGCGCGGCGGCTGCTGGACGGAGGCTATGTCGACGGCACGGCGCTCACCTGCACCGGCCGCACTTTCGCGCAAGAGGCTGCGGAGGCGAAGGAAACAAGCGGGCAAGAGGTGATCCGGCCGCTGGATAAGCCGCTGAAACCAACAGGCGGCTTGGCCATTCTGCGCGGTTCGCTCGCCCCGGAAGGCTGCGTTATCAAGCTTGCGGGACATGACAAAAAGATGCACCGCGGGCCTGCGCGCGTATTCAACCGCGAGGAAGACGCTATGGCCGCGGTGACGCGCGGCGAGATACAGCCGAATGACGTGATGATCATTCGCTACGAAGGGCCTCGCGGCGGGCCGGGGATGCGCGAGATGCTAGGGGTTACAAGCGCCATTGTCGGCGTGGGTCTGTCGGATTCCGTAGCTTTGGTCACCGACGGACGTTTCAGCGGCGCGACGCACGGGTTCATGGTGGCGCATGTGGCGCCGGAAGCCGCCAACGGGGGACCGATCGCAGCAGTGGAAGAGGGCGATCCGGTCTCGATCGACGTGGGCGCGCGAGAGATCAATCTCGATATCCCGCGGGAGAAGATCGCTGAAAGGCTGGCGCGCTGGAAGGCGCCGGCTCCGCGGTATGCAACTGGCGTGTTCGCGAAATACTGCGCGCTGGTAGCGTCGGCTTCTGAAGGTGCGGTGACGTCGAAGTTCTAAGTTTCGGCTTGCCACCCAATGAACATTCTTTTTATCGGCGACATCTTCTCGTCCGTGGGGCGCCGCATCGTGGCCGATCATCTGGCGGATATCAAAGAAACGCAGCACATCGATCTGGCGATTGCCAACGCAGAGAACGCTGCGGGCGGTTTCGGCATTACGCCGACAGTGGCCGAAGAGCTGTTCGGCATGGGACTCGACGTACTCACCAGCGGCAATCATATCTGGGACAAGCGGGAGATTTATGACTATTTCGCTCGCCGCCCAGCGTTGCTGCGTCCGGCCAATTATGCAGCTCCTGCGCCCGGAGCAGGCGTGATTGTAGTGAAAGCCCGGAACGGCGCCGACTGTGCGGTGATCAACCTGCAAGGCCGGACCTACATGCCCGCAACCGATTGTCCGTTCCGGAAAGCCGATGAAATCCTGGCTGGACTGGCACACACCAAAGTGAGGTTCGTCGATTTTCACGCGGAAGTGACGAGCGAAAAGATGGCGATGGGCTGGCATCTGGACGGGCGTGTCTCTGCCATGGTGGGTACGCACACGCACATTCCGACCGCCGACACGCGCCTTCTGCCGGGTGGCACCGCGTATCAAACCGACGCCGGGATGACCGGTCCGTACGATTCCGTGATTGGCGTGCGGAAGGACGTAATCCTGGAACGCTTTCTGACCGCCATGCCAGTCCGGATGGAACCGGCCAAGGGCTCAGTGGAACTGCACTCCGTTATCGTCCAGGTGGATGAGGCCAGCGGGAAGGCCGTTCAGATTCGCCGCCATACCGTAAGAGGAGATTGAATGAACGCGGCTCCGGATCTGGTTGCGTTAAATGTCCAGGTGATGGGGACGCTTCTTTTCTGTCTCGTCTTCGTATTTCTCTGGCGACAGTCGGGTATTGTTTACTTTGGCTACTGGAGCGTGGCTTGGGCTACGCAGGTAGTGGCGCTGATTTGCCTGCGACTGTACTTCTCGACTTCGGTGCCTTTCTGGCTGGGCCCTTATGCGCTGTTCGAATTTGCTTTTGCATTGGCTCTGCTGGCCGCGGCGAGAGCCGGGCCCTTAAGAACCGCGAACACACTAAAATCCGCTCTACGTGTGCTGCTTGGTTTCCCGCTATTCCTCGCGGTCGTCTATCTGTTAGGACTGCAGAGCAGCTTCGAAGGATTCCAGGCGGTTCATGGGCTGGTGCTCGGCAGTATCTATCTGTATACCTTTTTTGTGATTCGTGGCAGCCTCGGTCGTTGGCGGCCGGCTTTTCAAGTTTTCGCTTCTTTGCCTCTCCATTGCATTCCTGCACAATGCGGCCGTATTCTTCTACCTTTATAATCGCGGCGGACAACCGCAATGGCCGCGTTATCTGCGATATAACAGTTACTACGATTTCGCACTATTGATGTTGCTGGCGTTTTCCGCCATGGCCATGCTGATTCGAAAGCCAGCGCGACCGCATCGAAGCTCTCTCAAGCGAAATGGACGCTGTGCGGCGGGACAGCTTGAAGAATCAGGATCTGGATCGTCTGACGGGTCTGCTGAACCAATCGGCGTTGGAGCGGCGCATTGAGGGTGGAGAGGGGTTTACGGGAGTAGTGGCCGTTTGCGACATGGATAATTTCAAGAGCATTAACGACCAATATGGCCACCTGGTTGGAGATGAAATTCTGCGCAACATCGGACATCTCCTGCGGTCATCGATCCGTCAGGAGGACGAAGCATTCCGTTGGGGCGGCGACGAATTCGTCATCCTGTTCATGAATCAGAACCTTCCGGTGGTCAGGTCGAGAATGCTCGAGTTCCGGCGGCGGTTGAACGATTTTCGCGTCCGTGGGTACGGCGCGCTCCCCATCTCGTTCAGTTGGGGAACCGCAGAGGCTCCCGGCGAATCGCTGCGGCAGTTGCTGGATGCGGCCGATCATGACATGTATTCCTACAAGCGGCGCCGCTCCGCGCGAGAGGCTTAGCTCTGCACCTCTGTTAAACTGAGGCGTTGACTCGTCCAGTTAAAGTTTGCGCGGTCAGCTATTTGAATACGTCTCCGCTCGTCTGGGGGATGCTTCACGGCGATCAACGGAAGTTGGTCGACTTGAGTTTTCGGCTTCCCTCGGAATGCGCTAATGAAGTTGCGTCGGGCGCGGCGGACATTGGTATCATCCCGTCGGTCGAACTGAACCGCAACGACTACGGCAGAGTCCGCGGGCTGGGCATCGCATCACGCGGTGCCGTGCGCAGCATCCTGCTGATCTCATCCAAGCCTTTCGGGGAGATTCAAACACTGGCCGGGGACATCAGTTCCAGAACTTCGGTGGCGCTCGCCCGCATAATTTTGGGGCGGAGGTACGGAACCGACCCCAAAATCGTGACGCACCCGCCGGACCTGACGCGTATGTTGGCCGTGGCTGACGCGGCGTTAATCATCGGTGATCCTGCATTGCACCTCGATCCTCAGACTTTCGGGGATCGTGTACTCGACTTGGGCGCCGAGTGGACCGACATGACCGGTCTGCCGATGGTATTCGCCATCTGGGCCGGACGGAAAGAAGCGATCACGGCAGAAGTGGAAGCAATTTTCCGGGCATCGTATCAGTTTGGCCGCGACCATCTCGACGAAATCATCCGCTTGGAAGGCGCTTCGCGCGGTCTCTCCGATGAGCTTGCACGGCAATACTTGACGCGTCATATCGTCTGCGAATTAGGCGCAACCGAGTACCGGGGACTGGAACTTTTCCTCGATTACGCCCGCGCTACGCGCGAAGCCGCGGCGGTTTGACACACCGCAAACCGCTTGATCTAATAAAGAAACCTGCTAAGCCTTGCTCCTCAGTAGCTCAATGGTAGAGCATTCGGCTGTTAACCGAAGGGTTGTAGGTTCGAGTCCTACCTGAGGAGCCAAATCTTTTCAAAGACTTACGAGCTGCTTTCCGATCCTTCACACCACAAAAACTAGGCGACTGTAGGGACTCTTGCAGGGACCCCGCTTCAGCCCGCTGCGCATCCGTGGTCACTGGCGAGTTGTCCTGAACTTGAACCAGAGAATCGGACGGGTTTTCTAGGATCGATTCGAGGGCAGCTCGTTTCGCTTTCATGCGGATGTGGCTATAGTGCTTGAGCATCTGCTTCGCGACGTGGCCGGCGATGTCCATAATCGCCTGGTCCCCGGCGCCCTTCTCCGCTAATTCGGTGACCGATAATCAGCCTGGAGAACCAGCGGTCAGGAACGCCAGGCAGGATTGGAAATCGTCCTCCTGAAGCGAATATTTGTACTGCCCTGGAACCAGTTCCTCTATGCCGAAGGCGGCGACGACGAGATCCGCGTCGCTTTCACCACACACGACGTTCTGATAAGAGGCAGCAGCCTCAACGCTCTTCTCCTCGGTTTGGCAACTCAACGCATCGCCCGATTGGAGCAACCCGTCAGGGCAGAACGGTTGGCAAGCGGCAGTGGACCGGAAATCCGCGAGCTTTCTGTCATCAGGATCGAACCAGTTCGCGACGAGCGGTGAAGACGATCTATTCCCTCTTGCCTTGTCTTAGGGCGTGATGTGCCATCAGCTCTTCAAGCAAAAGCGGCGACACTCGAAAGTTTGTTGCCCGGAGTCGAGTGAGCGCGTGTGGCAGATCAACCAGTCCCTTCTCTGCCGCTCGATCTTGGACGCCGAGGGTACCCGTCACAGTGAGGCCGAGTCGAGTAGCCTCTTCCACCCCCTCACGTTCATCCATCAGCACGAGGTCTGCTTTGATCTTCAATGCCAGGAGAATTGTGTCGCGCTCACCACGATCGAGGTGTGGCATCACATCTGGAGCGGACGGTGGAACCGGAACTACTTCAAGCCACGCAGGATGGCTAGCAATCCACTGCTTTACTGCGTCGGGCGTCCGAGGGTGGTTCAGCTCGGTCACTACAGAGTCGGGAATCAGAACGCGCCCGTAGAGCCCTGGCAACAAACTCCGATTCGCCGATCAGGACTAAGTAGTGGATGGGAGAGGTGTCGGAAACGACAAGACCCATTAGAGGCCGAGCTTGCGGTGTGCTTCGCGATCTCGCTCCAGGTCCTCAGCAGTATATTCCAGCCACACCTGGCGGGCCTTTAGGAAGCCATCGAGTTCGTAGCGGGTTTCGAAACCCAGCAGCCGCCGAAGTTGAGCCGTTGAGAGCTTGCGTTCGCGATAGGCTTCCAGCGCAAGTGCCTCAAAGACGCTGCGAGAAAGTTCCCGGCCAGGCACCGCCAAAGCCGCGAAAAGTTCATCCGGAATATCGAGCGTCACTTGCGCCACAACTTGAGGATAGCGCAGGTGGCGGGTAGCGCGCCAAGAGAAGCAGCGCACGTGGCGCGCCGTTGGTCTGCCCGCGAAGGGCAGTCGGGGGGCGTATGATCGAGCCGTTGGAACAGCACAGTTCTAAGAAAGACACCATCCCTAAGCCTTCGGCTTAGAGTTGGCTAGCTCCGAGCAACTTATCTCATTCGGTAGCATCGCTGGAATCGTCGCTGCCACAACTGTTAACCGAAGGGTTGTAGGTTCGAGTCCTACCTGAGGAGCCATATAAATCAATTACTTACAACTTGGCCTCGAACCGATTTTGTCACTCTGCCTTCGGGCGTGACCTTTACGTTGGCGGGTTTCAGATCGCGGTGGATGATTCCTTTGCCACGCGCTGCATCCACGCTTCGGCGATCTGCCGTGCGTAATCGAGCGCCGTATGGACTGGTAGCGGACCAGTTCGCTTGATGCATTCCGCCAGGGGTTTCACCTTCTACCAGCTCGAGGATCGAGGCAGTCCACCCTGGTTCGATTATTAGGGTGGTTAAGTGTTGCGAGCGCGCGTGCCTCCCGCCTCTGCCGACTCCTCATCCGGCACACCACCGGATTGTGGAAGGGTAGCCGTCATCCCGGCGGTTCGCTATAGATGCGCGAGAGGCTGTGCCAAAGTGTCACCAATGGACGGCGAATCATTCGTGCAAGTGCCGCGAAGGTAGCAACTAAAGGCCTACTCGCCTGGCATCAAAAATGCCCTGTCAGGGAGAAGTTCGTAGAGTACATATGGAGTCATCGCTAGTACTGGCCGACAACAACGTGGCGGAAGCCGCAGTTCCACATTGCGAGGAATGCAAACCTGAGGCGAGCAGGTCGAGGCATGCAGACCATCGAAATGAGGTATTTGTTGCCCGGCAGCCGATATTCGATCGGCGACAAAAAGTCTACGGCTACGAACTGCTATTTCGCCCTCACTTTGACAGCACGGCCGCCGGAACCGCCAGCAGCACAGCGAGCCTGCGGGTGATTACAAATAGCCTGCTTTCCTTTGGAGTCGAAACTCTCCTCGCGGGCGCGCGAGCTTTCATCAACTTTCCCGAACAACTGCTGACCGATGAGCGCGCATTGTCGTTGCCGCCCAGCATTGCGGTGATAGAAATCCTAGAGACGGTAAAAGCTGGACCGGCAGTAATTGCCGCTTGCCGCAAACTCCGCGCAAAAGGATATGTGCTGGCGCTCGACGACTTTCCCCAACAAGCAGACTATGCGGAACTGGCGGGTCTTGTCGATATCATCAAGGTGGACTTTCGGGCTACCAGGGCGGCCGAGCAAGAGGCAATCGTGAATTACTATTTGCCACGGGGAGTCCAAATGCTGGCTGAGAAGGTCGAAACCCAAGAAGAGTTTCAGCGCGCCAGGAAATTGGGCTATCACTATTTTCAGGGGTATTTCTTCGCACGTCCTGTTGTCGTTTCACGCCGTGAGATTCCCGGCGTCAAGCTGACCTATCTTCGGATCTTACGGGAGATTCATCAACCCGAGTTGGCATTCCGGGAACTGGAATCGGTAATTCAGTGCGATGTTTCGCTTGCATCCAAACTTCTGCGCTATGTGAATTCGGCAATTTTTGGATGGATCAGCCCGGTACAGTCCATACGGCAGGCACTGGCTTTGCTGGGCGAGCAGGAGATCCGCAATTGGGCTTCCTTGGCCGCACTCCACACTCTGGCGGTGGACAAGCCTGATGAGCTGATGCGCATGGCGCTTCTGCGGGCGCGATTCTGCGAGCTGGTAGCTCCGTGGGGAGGCCTGGCGCATCGAAAAGCCGACCTCTTTTTGATGGGCCTTTTTTCGCTACTGGATGCCATGTTGGACCGGCCGCTGGCCGAGATACTCACGGAAATCCGACTGACAGGGGAATTTGCGGATACACTTCTGGGTATATCCCATCCGGGGCAGCCCATGGCGCTCATCTACAGTCTGGTGCGCGAGTATGAATCCGGCAACTGGGAAGCTTTCGCCGCTGCTGCGAACCAACTGCACGTGCCAATTGAAATAATCCCGGAACTGTATTTGAACGCGGTGGCCTGGTCGCACCAGATCAGCCGCGGATAACGGCAAAGTCGAAACGCAATCGCACATCGCTCCGCCGACGGCACCTTGGCATCACTCGAATGCGCGTTCATTCGCTGAATACGCCTTGATCCCTGCTGGAATCCACCAAAGCCTAACGAAGTGTATGCCCTCTCCACCTCACACGCGCGAAAATACGGGCGATCTTAGGCGGCGATCAACGTAGAAAGGATGGCGGTCGGGATTGTCCGACCTGGGTCCTAACGAAAGTAGGCAAGTGCAACAAGCCGGTCCCTGGAAGTCGACGTAAACAGGATCTGGCTCAGCGGCCGCTGCTCTCCGAGATTTACTCATCTCTTGACTCTTCCTCTAACTTGCCGCCGCGCCAGAGGTTTACCGCTTTGGCCCAAGCCTGATCTGCGATCAGCCTGCCCGTCGCTCTGCCGGTCAGGTCACCCGCTTCAAAATGGATGCCGCCGTATCGCCGAGAAATGCCCGCCTGATTGGCGGCTTCCGTGAAGGTGTTCCAGGTCAACGTCACCGGCTGTGCAGGTGTGAGGCCCGGCTCAATTCTCGATGTTCCCGGCAGAAATGTGACAGAATCGCCGAAGGCATCGCCGCCCGTGAAGAGCTTCAAAATTTCAGCTCCGGCTGCACTGAACGTGCTATGCCCCGAACTACATTCTGGAAATGGTGGTGTCGGGAACGTGCTTGGTTGGTAGGGTATCCAGTTCCTGCCGTCCAAAGTTACGGTCCCGTTGAACGGACCGCCCCACGCTTGAATCTGCTGCCCCTGGAATAGAAACGGGATCGCTGTGACAGGGCGTACCGAGTTAAAGGCTCGCTTGGCATCCCAAGCCACAATGCCGCCGTCAAATATGGCATTGGTCATCGCAAAGAACATCTTCACGTCGTCATCGAGATCGTGTCCATCCCTTGCCGAGACAAATTGTGCAAAGAGGTCCCAGTGGCCTGGTGGCAGCTCCGAATGCGGGCCATCCGCCCAGTACTCGGCGATCATCTTCTGCTCATCGGTGAGATTGGCGCTAATCGCAACTAGGTCCTGAGCCTGCTGCGCAAAGGCTGCGGAGCCGAAAAGCGCAGGGCCCGACTGGGCGATCAACGACCTGAACTGATCGCCCGAGGTCAAAGCAAAGGGGATCACCTTGCCCCAGAATGGGGCTATGTATTTCGGAGTAACGAACGTTCCGTTCGCGTCAAAATACTGCAAGGGTTGCCAATGATTCACATCGAGCACCGTGGCGGGATTCGCCGGAACTGTGCTCGGTGGGTTTAGCGGAACATATCCGGTGTAATCAGCGTAAGGTACTCCACTTGCCGTTAGATTTCCGAGTTGGTTCGAGCCGTCATTATGACGGAAATCCAGGACCGCCGCACACGCCACGTTGCCAACGCCGCTCGGTGTGGTGGTGTCTGTCGACGTGTCGTTGGCATCGTATCCGAGATTTGCCATCAGGGGATCAAACACCGTTGCTTTGTCCACCGGGAAAAGGTCCACGGCGGCTCGGTAGGCCGCGAAACTGATGGCTTTGTTCTGATCGTTCCGTTTATGTTTCGAGTGGTGCAGCCGGAGGCTGCCGCCGAGCTGGGTACCCAGAGCGTGCTTGTCGTAGGCAGCCCAGGCGTCATAAATGCAGGTATGCACAATCGCCAGCGCACGCGCCACCATGGGAGGTCCAATCTTCGAATCGCGTACTCCCTGCAATGCTGCATTGTTCCACTGAATGACAACATTGGGCGTGAGGCCGTCCTCCGACCACGCAGCTATCGGGCACAGAACGACAGAAACTACTGCAATACGCGCCAGAGCTAACCCTGAGACCTGCGGGCGTCTTCTCTGAAGCGCGCTTCTCAGACAACTCATGGTTTCTCCTTTCAAAGGCGATTGCCGATGACAGAATACTTTAGCGCTGTGTACATGGGCTTCCCTCCTTTAGCTACCCTGGCTCTTCAGTGGTTCTTACCACGCGCCGCCCCAGGGCGCGCGGTTAACATGGTCTCAAACACTGCGCCTATTCGTCGCCTTCTCCACGGCGTTTGACGTGAAATAGCGTAACGTCGGGATCTGCCGCGGGACTGACACCGAAGGCGCGATTCCAGTAATCCACAAAGCCCTTCGAGGCCGTGATGCCTTCGAAGACCGAAGGCGGGGTGTTTACAAGGTTACAGCTAGCAGTGAGAACTCCACGACTTCCGTCCGAATACTCGATGCGCAGCACGGCTAGTCCAGGGCTTGCTTCGGCCGCGTTGCCAATGTTGTCGATGAGCACCGTGGTATCGAAAAAACCTGGGGCCACTTCCCACCGCACGAGCCCGGTGACCTTGTAAGTGCCGCTACCGGTCGGCGTGCCCGTAGAATCGAATGTTTGCCACGTCCCACCGCCGGTGGCGGCACTCGACATTCCATCCCTGCCTGCCGGCGCAACGAATGTCCCCGAACCCGTGAGCGTGATGAAGGAACCGTCGTCGGCGGATGCGGATGCGTGACCGCCTGAGTAGAAGGTAATGGGGGGGCCAGAGTTCGGACCAAACGTCAGCGTGACAATATCCCAACGCACTTTGACGCTTTCAGCGAGTGCGGTCGGGGCGGAAGCCGCCATCCCCAAAATGATGGTCAGGCCCAAAAAGGTTGTTCTCGCGAATTTCATCGGACATTACCTCCAAAGGTTTAGCCGGGGCTCTCCCGGACCAAGGCTCATGCGAGCCGCTGCACAAAGGCTAGAAACTTCGCTGGCGCGAGTTGGGGGTCGTCACAACTCCAGGATTTAGTCCTTCGTGTCGCCAGTGAAGACCTCGAAAGAACCTTCCAACAGAATTTCGTGGAACACAAGGGCAGGGGAACCCTTAGTCGTAAGTACTGCCGTGGTTCCAGGCCCGCCTTTTCGCACCACCAGTTCGAAAGGTACACCGCTGCCAACCCCAAGTCCCGTAATATTGGCTGTTCCGGTTAAGGTCGCTGTGTCTCCGTTAACTACCGCGCCTGTGATCTGGCCGGTGACGTACATTGCATTAACGGTGAACTGAGCGCTTGTTGCCGCACCAGGCGCGCGGGCAAGGCATTCGAATGCACCTGTTACAGAGCCTCCGGATGTTTCTGCATGGAAGGCGATCGTAGTGAGAACAGGGACAAAACCTCCAGCACTGCCTGTTCCGCCTTCTACGATGGTTGTTCCTGCGCCGCGAGCGATCGTTCCACTAGCGGAGTTCTGCTTTCCAAAAGCTCCCACTGCCAGTCCAATAAGAGCCAGGCCCATTATCACTGGGCAAATCAGGCGTCGACTTAGCAACTCGATTCTTCCGTGCATATATCTAGACCTCCATAAGCATCTGCAGTCGCAAAACGGGGACGGTATGACCCTCGTCTCCAATGCTTTGGAAACATTGGCCGTCACGTACCCTGGAACGGCTTCCCGCAGTCAGTCTCAATCACCCTCGTGCTTGCCCACAGTGAAGACCGAAATCCCGAACGTAAATCCCGGCGCCACAAAGAATGGTTCGAACGGACCAAACGGAGCGCCTGGGATAGTCAGCGTGAATCCCTCCTCACCGCTGTCGAGGCCTGCGGCCCCGATGCTGCATACAACCTTAAGCGTCGCCGGGATTACGGCCCGAGATGGGAACTCCTGCAACAGCTTCACCTCCATTTCGAGGATTCCAGCAGCAATTTCGCCGTAAATACCAGTGAGGCTAAAACTCAGAAGACGTTCGGCCTTCCATCTCCCAGCGTCCAAGATGGTCTTGGGGACTGGAGACGCATTGTCGATGTGATCGTAGGTTCCGCCACCCTCTGCTTCCGAGCCGTTGAACTTGCCGCACCCGTTCATGAGCATTCGGTGGTCGACGATTCCGACGGTGGTCGCTTTGCTGACGCATACGAAACGAAACCCCAGTCCGTTTTCGTCATCTGCCCGAGCTTGTGTAGCCAGTGCATGGGTAAGAATGGGATAGGAAGCCAAGGCAGCCGATCCCACTCCAGCCTTCTTGAAGAACCCTCGTCTATTCATTTTCGAGTCTCCTTTCGGTCGCAAGATTTAAAATTCAGCCAATTCACGCACACACATTCCCTCAGTGCGTCGAAAAATCGTGCATTCATTTACACTTCGCGAACCAGGTGATTTGATTTTGATGAGGCGAAACACGTGACGGAACACAACATCGTTCCCGACCCGAGTCCGCAATTGGGCATGACGCCTCCTCTAGCGAAGCTGTGAGCCGTATTTCTTTTCGATAAGTGCGGGCTGTCTGAAGGCCGAAGGCAACCAACATAACCTCTTCCGCGCCCTGATGAAAGTACGAGTGAATTAGGCTTGTATCAATTATTCGCTTCATGGGCCGCTCCTTCCAAAAACACTCCAAGATTTGGAAAAAGCTGCCTGTTCAGCGCGGGGAGGTTCCCAAAGACGCACCTCCCTGGAGGGAGAGCAAGTAGCTACGGTGCAGCACTATATCACAAAATGGTTATTGTGCAAGGAAAAAAAATGCCGCGTGGAAGCTACCGGCGCAACCAGGCGTAGATCGGCCGCTGATCTTGAAACTTCCCCTGGCTGAACCGATAGTTCGCCGCCCGTTCGAATCGGGATCCTGCGAACGGACATATTGACCCGTTGCATCTTTAGGGTTTAGAAGTAAAGGCGGCAACGCGTATTACTGTTGACAGATTCCTTTCACGCCGCTCGAATACGCATTCATTAACCGTCCCATTCGCAGCCCACGCCTTGATCCCTGCTAAAATCTCCTTCATGCCTAACGAAGTGTATGCCCTGTTCGATACTACGGAAGGAAAATTCAAAGTGCATTTGTTTGCCGACCGCGCGCCCAAGACAGTCGAGAATTTTGTCTCGCTGGCCGAAGGCGCCAAGACCGGCAATCCGTTTTACGATGGCCTCATCTTTCATCGCGTCATACCCGACTTCATGATCCAGGGAGGATGTCCCGAGGGATCCGGGCGCGGCGGGCCCGGTTACAAATTCGCCGACGAGTTTCATCCCGAGCTGAAGCATGCCAAGCCCGGGATGCTTTCCATGGCCAACGCCGGGCCCAATACCAACGGCAGCCAGTTCTTCATCACCGTGGCCGCCACCCCCTGGCTGGACAGCAAGCACACGGTGTTCGGCGAGGTGGTGGAAGGCTACGATGTCGTAGAGAAAATTTCCAGCGTGCCACGCGGGTCTGGGGACCGGCCGAAAAAGGACGTGCAAATCCGGTCTGTGAAGATCGAAAGGAGCTGACGTGCTGAAAAAGGTCGCGGCACTGCTGTTGTTCTCCTCGATTGCGGCGTTCGCCGAGGAAGGATTCCGGCCATTATTCAACGGCCGGAATCTGGACGGATGGGATGGCGACCCGCGCCTGTGGAGCGTGCGCGGCGGGGTTATTGTCGGTTCGACAGACGGTGCCCGCATCACGCACAATTCGTTCCTGATCTCTAAGCAGTCGTTCGGCAATTTCATCCTGCGCGCCCAGTGCAAGCTGCGCAATCACAATAGCGGCATCCAGTTTCGCAGCGAGGCGTTGCCCGATTGGGTGGTGCGCGGCTACCAAGCAGATATGGGCGAAGACAATTACTGGGGCAATATCTACGAGGAAAAGGGCACGCGCGAAACTATGGTGGACGGTTGGCCCAAAGCCAAGACCGTGGTTCATCTCAAAGACTGGAATGATTACGAAATTTCTTGCAACGGGGATCACATCCAGTTAAAGTTGAACGGCCTCCAGACCGCCGATCTGCACGATTCCGCCCGGCTGAGCGGCATTATCGCGCTGCAACTGCACGCCGGGCCGCCCATGGAGGCTGACTTCCGCAATATCCGCATCAAGGAATTAAAGTAGCCGCGTTGAGAATCGCTCTTTTTGGTGGCACGTTCGATCCCATTCATAACGCCCACTTGAGAATTGCCCGTGAAGCGGCGATGCAATGCGCGCTCGATCGCATTTGGTTCATTCCGGCCTCGCGGCCCCCCCACAAGTCCGGTGTGACGCGCACGCCCTACGAGCATCGCTACCGCATGGTCGAACTGGCCTGCGCGGGTGAGCCGCTGTTCGAAGCATCGCGCCTCGAAGAAGGCGCCGAGAAAAGCTACTCCATCGGGACGATCGAGCGCGTCCACGCCTTACTCGGCGGCAGCCAGGAACTGTTCTTTCTCATCGGCGCGGACGCGTTTGCGGAAATAGGCACCTGGCACCGCTGGCGCGACGTGATCGCCGCGGTCGAGTTTATTGTGGTGAGTCGGCCAGGCCGCGCGTACACGGTACCCGAAGGCGCGCGAGTGTACCGGCTCGAGGGCGTGGACCTGGCCGTGTCATCCTCCGAGATCCGGCATAAGCTCGCCCAGGGTGACGAGCAGGTCGAGGTGCCGCCCGCCGTGCTCGCCTACATCCGCGAACACGGCCTGTATCGCTAGATGTACGCGACCACGTCAATCTCTACCAGAGAGTTGCCCGGAATGCCGCCCGCCGCGGCGATGGTAGTACGCACCGGAGGGTCCTCGCCGAAACGGCCCTGGAAAACTTCGTTCATCTCCTTGTAGTCTTTCAAGTCGGCCAGAAACACGCGGCATTGCAGCACCTTGTCCATCGACGAGCCGGCGTTCTCCAACTCCGCCTGGATATCGTCAAGCACGGCTTAGTATGAACCTTAATGTCGCCTTCTTTGTGATATCCCTTCCCGGCGATGAAGAGCAAATTGCCGTAGGAAACGGCCTGGTTAAACGGCGATGGTTTCTTCTCGCCGCGGCGATGGACTACTTTCTTCAGCGGTAGCGCGGTCTGCGCACTCACCGTTCCCGCAACCGCGGCCGCTACTACGCCTGCTTTCATAAAGGCTCGTCTGTTTTTCATGGGCTTCTCCATTCACAAGGGTTCCGAAGAAAAATGCGTAGGTGCAAATTCACCGCAAAGTATAACTTAGCCCATTGGGGCACCTCAAAAACCGCCCGGTGCCCCCGCACCCGAAGACTAGACTGAGGCCAGGTGGGACGGACAACTTTGTGGAACTCTGCAGCCAGAACCGGGCGGCTGGTTGCAGCTCTAATTCTGGCGGCGCTGGCGGCTCCCGCCCAGCCACCGCTGACGGTAATCCAAGACACCCTCTACAAAGCAGATGGCACCAGGTTCAACGGGATTTTGATGATCTCATGGAACAGCTTCGAAGCGGGGGACCTGTCCAATATTGTGTCGCAAAGCCTCACTGTAAAAGTCGTCGACGGAAACTTTCGCGTGCAACTCGTTCCCACCACCACGTCGAATCCGCCCACCTACTACACCGTGAAATACAACAGCGACGGCAAGATTCAGTTTGAGGAGACCTGGGTGGTCGGCGCGGTCTCCACCCCCTTGAGAATTCGCGATGTGCGCGCTTCGGTCACGCCGAACAGCCCCCTCACGCCGCCCAGCCAGACTCCGATTCAGGAAACCGATGTCGTGGGGCTGACCGGCGACTTGGGACTCCGGCCGGTGAAAGGCCCGGGTTATAGCGCAGGCCGGATGGCGGTGATCAATCAGGACGGCGAGTTGGAAGCGGTGATTGGAAATCCGTCGGACTGCGTGATGGTCGATGGTTCGACGGGGCCGTGCGGCGGAGGCGGCCCGCAGTTTGTGGATTTAGAAGTGCCGGGCGGGGTCGTCGACGGTGTGAACGCAAATTTTACGCTTGCTAATCCGCCGAACCCAGCTACTAGCCTGGTCTTGTTCCGGAATGGAGTCGAGCAGAATCCAGGCGCGGATTACACGCTCACTGGATCCACGGTGCAGTTCTTGGCGGGCGCAATCCCGCAGCCCGGAGACTCACTGGCAGCTTGGTATAGACTCGCGCCGTCAGCTGGGTCGTTGATAGGGGCACAAACGGCGCCGGCGCCGGAAATCGACTGCAGCGCGACTGGGACGGGCACCTCTTCCACGAATTTCACATCCCTGGGCAGTTGCACGATCCCGGCAAACGTTCTGCAAAGCGGCGACCGAGTCGAGATTCATTTCGACCTCGGGCATCAGGGTACGACCGTGGGGTTCGAGTTCGAAGCGCTATGGGGAGGCACGGTGGTAGTGGATCGACTCTCACCGGCGCTCGAAACGATGGTCGCCGGCCGAGCGGAATCCGCCCTGTGGTCCGGCGGTGCGCAACTCAGGGCCGAAACGTGGGGCTCAACGCTGAATTACCTGGCTGGAGTGGCGAACGCGACGGACAATGTCGTCCCTGCACTGACGATCAATTTCCAGGCAAAAATGTTGCAGGCGACCAGCGAGACGGTGACGCTGCGGAATTTTACGGTCGTGCGTTACCCCGCCCAATGAGCTATTTCAAGTATTTGTCTAGATCCGGATGGACCTGCTTTTGGACATCCGGATCGCTGAGATTTTCACGCGTAACCACGCGGGGCGGAAGATTCTGAATTTTTTGCGGGGTAGCGCCTTTCAGTTTTTGCACGGCGGCTGTTACGGCGTCGTGACCCATCCGAAACGGGTCCTGGACGACAAGCGAGTCGATCAGGCCTGATTTCAAATCGTCCAACAAACCGGGACTCCAATCAAATCCCACGAGTTTCACTTTGGCGTTGCGTCCTTTGATGGCCTGCGCTGCGCCAACGGTGCTTGACTCGTTGGAAGCAAACATGGCGCTGAGGTCTTCGTGCGCAGTCAGCATGTTTTCGGCGACGGCGAGGGATTTGGCGCGGTCGGCCCATCCGTAACGCTTGTCCACAATCTGAATTCCCGGAAAATCCTTTTTAATCGTGTCCTCGAATCCCTGCTCGCGCGCCATAGTGGAGGCGGAGCCGGGCTCTACGGCGACTTCGGTGATTTTGCCCTTGCCATCTAGAATTTTTCCCATCCGCGCGGCACCCATGGCGCCGGCCTGATAATTGTCGGTCGCGACTTGCGCAACGAAGTCGGGGGTATCAATGGGGGAGTCAAAGATAACGACGGGAATGTTTTCCCGATGGGCGCGCTCGACTACGCTGACCATGGCGGTCTTGTCGATGGGCGCCAGGCAAATGGCATCGACGCGCTGGGTGATCATGGCCTCGACGATTTGCAACTGGCCAGTGAAATCGGTTTCTGAAGCCGGGCCATTCCAGATAATTTCGACTCCGGCTTCGCGGGCAGCTGCAACGGCGCCGGCATGGACAGACTGCCAAAACAGATGAGCCTGGCCTTTGGGGATGACGGCGATGCGCTTCCGCATGTCGCGATTACAAGCGGCGAGCGCAAGTAGGGTAAGAAAAACGGCGACCCGGCTGTTCCCTTTCACCTATTTCTTCACAAAGCCCTGGACGTAGATGGCGTGGACTCCGCGTACCGTGGTTTCGGTTCCGGTGACTTCCATGACGTGCGCGAAGTGATCGCCCGCGGCTTTGCGCAGCTCAGTCTGGCCGTCACGCCGCGGATCGTGCTCCTCTTCCATCAGCATATAGATGTTGCCGTCTTTAGCGAGCAAGCCGATGGGCTGGCCAGCCGCGAGGCATTTCTGGCCGCAGGATTTGTGCTTCTCTCCGTGCTTCCCGAGTTGGAGATAGCAGGAGAGATCAATGACCTCGCCCGTGACCGTCGTGGTTTTGCCGGCCAGCGGTTTCTTGTCCACCCCGGCGGCTATGGTAGTGGCGGTCCAGGGCTCAGCGGGCTTTTCGCCCAGAGTACCCATGGCTTTATCCCAGCCGCCTTCTGGCTCCATTTGGGGCTGAAGGGGACCGGAGGACTTCTTCGTTTCGGCCTTCTTTTCTTCCGCAGCGGTGAGAGAGAGGGCCAATGTGGCGATGGCGAGCGATGCAAAAAACGTTTTGATGGACATGATTCTCCTCGATTGAAGCATTCAACAGAAGAATTATTCTACATGAAAAACGGGGACAGGCAGCCGGTAGGTGTCAGGTTCGAGGTGTTAGGTGCTAGGGAAAGATGGTGTGATATAAGACATCTAATCTCATGAAAATTCGGCTTTTGATTTTTGTGCTTGGTCTTGCGGCGAGCGGAACGGGGCAGGAGAAAACGCGCCCAACGTTATACGAACGGGTGGGGCGGTATGACGGGATCGCCACGATTGTAGATGAGTATTTCAAGGGTGTGCGGGCGGATCCGCAGTTCGCGCGGTTCGGCGGGCGCGGCGCGGATTCGCTAATGCGGGCCAGGCAGTTATTGAAAGACCAGTTGTGTGCGTTAACTGGCGGTCCGTGTGGGTACGTTGGCCGGGACATGAAGACGGCTCATGGGGGGCTCGGGATTACAGAGGCGGACTGGGCGGTGAATATGAAGCACATGACGCAGGCATTGGAGAAGGCCCATATCTCCGGCAGTGAAAAAGACGAGTTCCTGGCGCTTATCGAGTCCTTAAAACCGCAAATCGTGGAGAAGGAGAAGCGCTAAGAACAGGTTTTAGGTGTCAGGTGCCAGGTGTTAGGGAACACCAGAGCACTGGCGGAGAAGGGCTGGAACCTGGCTTTTACAAACAGTGGTCGAGCGGGCGTGATATCATCTGCCTCCGATGAATCGAACGAGGAGTTTTTGCGCCGCGATACTCATCTCCGTGATGCCGGCTAACTCACAGGACCGGACGCAGGCGCGCTCGATGGTGATTTCGCGCCAGGGGATTGTGGCCACCAGCCAGACGCTGGCATCGCAGGCCGGCGCGCAGATTCTGGCGCGCGGCGGTTCGGCGATGGATGCAGCGATCGCAGCGAATGCCGTGCTGGGCGTGGTGGAGCCGATGAGCGACGGCATTGGCGGCGACCTGTTTGCCATTTACTGGAACGCCAAGACCGGCAAGTTGACGGGCATCAATGCGAGCGGCTGGGCGCCCAAAGCGCTGAGCATCGAGTATCTGCGGCAAAAGGGAATCAGCAGCATGCCGCAGACGGGCATTCAATCGGTAACAGTGCCGGGTTGTGTGGACGGCTGGGAAAAGCTGCATCAGAAGTTCGGGCGGCTGCCCTGGAAGGATTTGTTCCAACCCGCTATTTACTACGCGGATAACGGATTTCCGGTAACGGAGATGATCGCGGGCGCGTGGAGCCGGGCTCTGTCCACGATCGACATGGACGAGAACGGGAGACGGATCTTTCTGCGCAACGGCGCGGCGCCCGGGGTGGGCGATGTGTTTAGGAACCCGGAGCTGGCGGGAGCGATGGAGCTGGTTGCGGACGGAGGGGCGGCGGCGTTCTACAAGGGGCCGATAGCCAAAGCGCTGCTCAAGACATCGGACCGAATGGGCGGCACGATGGCAGGCGCGGACTTGAGTGAATTTGAATCCGAGTGGGTAGATCCGATTTCGACGGAGTACCACGGATGGAAAGTTTACGAGCTGCCGCCGAACGGACAGGGGATGGCGACGCTCGAAATGCTGAACATCATGGAGCGCTTTTCGCTATCCTCCTATATGCCGCTAACCGCCGATGCATTCCATATCAAGATGGAGGCGCAGAAGCTGGCTTACTCCGATTTGGAGCGCTACCTGGCCGACCCGCGGTTTGCGAAAGTGCCGGTGGCAGGCATTGTGTCGAAGGATTATGCCGCGGAGCGGGCCGGGCTGATCGACATGAAACGGGCGCGGTGCGATCAAGCGGCGGGCGATCCGAAACGATATGCGGGCGACACGATTTATCTTTCGGCGGTGGATCGCGAAGGCAATATTGCGTCGCTGATTCAGAGCGTTTATCTTTCGTTCGGATCGGGAGTAGTGGTGGAAGGCTACGGATTCCATTTGCAGAATCGCGGGGGACTCTTCGAGATGGATGCGTCGCATCCCAACGCGCTGGCTGGGCGGAAGCGGCCGTTTCACACCATCATTCCCGCGTTTATGGAGAAGGGGCCGGTGCACATGGGTTTCGGCATCATGGGCGGGTTGAACCAGGCGCAGGCGCATGCGCAATTTGTATCCAACGTGGTGGATCACGAGATGAACATTCAAGCCGCGCTCGAAGCGCCGCGGTTTACCAAGCTCAATTTTGGCGGCTGCGACGTGATGATCGAGGCGCGCGTGCCGGCGGATGTGCGGGCGGACCTGACGGAGCGCGGGCACCGGCTGGAGGTGCAGGGTGATTTTTCGAGCTGGATGGGCGGAGGCCAGGTGGTGATCCACGATTCGGCGGCCGGCGTGAATTATGCGGCGTCGTCGCCACGCAAGGATGGAGCCGCTATTCCGGAAGCGCCGGATTACTTTAACGGCGTCAAGGCAAAAGGCAAAGTGCAAAAGGCAAAAGGCAAAAGTTGAACCGGCGATCGTGGCTTATGGCGGTTACGGGAGCGCTGTTAGAGAAGCAGCGGCTGGATCGGGCGGCGGAGCTGGTGGAGCGGACTGTGGCCTCGGGCGATGTGCGGGCGGCGGTGCTGGATGTGCGGCGGGGGAAACAAAGTTTTGAGCGCGCGTTCGGGCAAGCGCGCGGGCCTGAGACGGTTTTCATTGTGGCGTCGATTTCGAAGCCGATGGCGGCGGCGGGTGTGATGTTGCTGGTGGACCGGGGCAAGCTGACGCTGCGCGATCCGGTGCAAAAGTTCATTCCAGAGTTTTCAGGCGGCGACCGGGAGATGGTAACGGTGCAGCATTTGCTGACGCATACGTCGGGGCTACCGGATATGCTGCCGGAAAATATCGAACTGCGGCGTCGTCACGCACCACTCGCGGATTTTGTCGCGGGAACGTGCAAAACGCCGCTCTTGTTCCGCCCTGGGACCAAAGTGAGTTACCAGAGCATGGGAATTCTGCTGGCGGCGGAAATTGCGCAGCGCATTACCAAGATGCCGTTCCGGGAGTTTCTGCGGCGCAAGGTTTTTCTTCCTCTGGGTATGCGTGAAACTTCGCTGGGCCTCGGCGGGAGGCGCATCGAAGCTACGGCGCAATGCCAAGTGGAGGGCAGAGACGACTGGAACTGGAACAGCCTTTACTGGCGCGACCTGGGTGCGCCCTGGGGCGGCGTGCATTCGACGGCCGCGGATATCTCGAAATTTCTCAATTCATTTCTGCGGCCGAACGGGCTGGTATTGAAGCGCCATACAGCGGCCGCGATGATCACGAATCACACGCAGGGGCTGAACGAAACGTGGGGACTGAGCTGGAAGCTCGAGCCGAGAGGGTTCGGGCGTGCCTGTTCCCCGCGCACATTCGGGCATTACGGAGCAACCGGAACGGTGGCCTGGGCGGATCCGGACACTGGGACCCGATGCGTTCTGCTGACTACCTGGCCGGCGGAGCAATCGCAGGCGAAGCTGCTGGTACCGGTGAGTGAGGCGGTGGCGGGGTGAAGGGGTACCGTCCGGTACCGGCTGGCGTTTTTTCTTCTCTCCTTGACGGCTTAGGAAAGATCGTGATAGACTCCTGAGTATCTTAGGAGTGTATATGTCCGGCCAAGCCCAGCTTCTTCCAGGTACCCTCGATCTTCTCATTCTAAAAGCTGTCTCTCTCGGTCCTCTTCATGGCTACGGGGTTCTTTTGCGCATTGGACAAATCTCCGAGCAAGCGCTGATCATCGAGCAGGGAGCGCTCTACCCCGCATTGTTCCGTCTGGTGCGTCAGGGCCTCCTGAAAGCAAGCTGGGGCGTATCGGATAACAATCGCCGCGCCAAGTTCTACGAACTCACGTCTCTGGGGCGCAAGCGCCTGCGAGAGGAAACGGACGGTTGGAACCGCGTTGCCGCAGCCATGGGTGCCGCTCTCGCAGCCCAACCGGAGGAAATATGAGATTTCTGGCCTATTTGCATTCGCTCGCTGCCAGATTTTTTCATCGTTCTCAAATTGAGGACGACATGGAAGAGGAGCTTCGCACCCACATTGGGCACCGCGCGGATGATCTGGAACGTTCCGGCCTGGTAAGCAGCGAAACGGGGCCAATTAGGCTGGATGCTACCGAAACCAGCAGCAGTATCAGCACAGCAAAGCTGAGTGTGCGCTGGCATGCATACCATGCAGCGAATACGGCGCACGGCCACGCAAGGACGACGTAGACCACATACAAGTACACCACACGGCCCAAGGCATTGCGCTCCGTTTCACGGCACCTCGCACAAACCTTCGCTTTGTCGCTTAAGACGCGTGAAGGCCATCAGCTGAGACATTACATAGCTGCACACAAAAAGGTATCGGTCACGGGGATCACTTATCTGATCATAAGGAGGAGGGCGGAATGAGCCTTTGACTTCGTCGGGAAGCTTGAGTTCGCTGCAACGGCTCGCTATCGGCGCTGATGCGAAATCGAGCGACTTGAGCGTATGAGCGAACTCGTTACGAATGCGCCGGATGAGGTTCAGGTCATGATGCGTCTGGGGTCCGATTATTCCGAAAGCGTGAGAGGTACCTATTCTTGCTGAAAAATCTGCGAACGGACCTCTATTGGAGAACAGCTCCTCATCGCGCTTTTGCCAATCGTGCAAAAAAAGAGCCATTATCGCCTGCTTCAGGCGTTCGCTCACGAATTCAGCTGCGATTAGACCAGCCGCTCTGTCTGTTTGCCGGAGAATTTCACCTATGAGCGTGGCGTCAGAAATGTCCCCGATGGCCCAAGTCCTTGGGCTCCATTCACTTATGGCAGTCAGGGAGCATCATACACAAAATTTTTGGCGCCGGACATGTCTGCCCGCAGACTGAAGGGTCAGGGCCGGAATGAGCTTAGAAGGGCCGGATGGCGTGCACATTGTGCAGCGCAAAACGGAGATACAATTGAACGCGAAGGGGCGTTGCCGGTGGTTCTCTTTCGGTGTACCTATGCAGTTCTTCTGTTAGGAGCACTTCCGTGTGTGGCTCAGCAACCATTGATCTTTGACGTGAGCACTGTTGTCGTTGGCTCACAAAGGCTTGAAACTCTTTGGGCATATGCGGCGGGGAAATGGTCGGATGCTGGTGAACACGTGGGGATAAATTCAACCGAAATCCATTGTTAACGTTTTGGTTTTTGCGAGGTTGCCGGTGCGTGGACTTCCTTTGGATTGGCTTCGGTAAACCTTACCGGTTTCGACATTCTCCGGTGGGACACGAGTGAAATGATTGCGGTAGACAGTTCGCCGATTTGCGTGGTGAGTACTTTGCGGTTTGATTTCGTCGCCAGGTAGCGAACCATTCAGCACAGCGCCAGTCGCGAGAATGACCGACCGCTCAATTAAGTTTTGCAATTCCCGGACGTTGCCCGGCCGTGAATGACGTACAAGAGCCGCCATGAATTCCTCGGAAATGGCCGTGATGGGCTTTCCCATCCGATCCGCGTAGTCCATCGCAAAATGCTGAACTAACGAAGGGATGTCTTGGACATCACCGTGGTCTGCCTCCACGAGGGTCGCTCCAAAGCCACCGGACTGAAGTTCCGTCCAACGTAGATTCCGGTCACGGAAGCGATCCAGGCCGGCCGCCGTACCGACCCAGACGTTGCCTTCGCGATCCTCCAGCAGACAGAAGACAGCTCCGTCGGAGAGGCCATCTTTCCCGGATACTTCTCAACCAGTGGATCTTTTTCGGAAATACGTCCGCCTGGAAATCGATCGGGAAAGGCAATCCGCATGATGCCGTGGCCGTGGGTAACGAACCAGGCGCCACCGTCGCGATCGAAACGGATCGTCCCTCCGGACGAAACTGCGTTTGTTACCGGCTGCTTTTTGGGACGGGTCACTGTCCCAACCTGTGTCAACAAGGAGTCGGATAGGGTCCACGACCAGAAGTGCCCATCCGGGCCGGCGGCGAAAGTGTGCACCGACGGCCGTCGAACCGCGCGAGGCCCGACAGTGCAGCCACCCAAACGGCCCCATCCAGGTCGATGGCGAAGGCTCTCACCGTGCCTATGGGAAGACCGCTGTAGCCCGGCGTTCCGCCTTCCAGAGCATCCGGGATTTCCTTCTTGGATTCCCGGATCGTATTTCAAGGATACACTCAGCTGCCATCCTTTTGATCGTGCGAATTGTGATTGTGCTAGGGGAGCCGTGCTCGCGCGAGCGTTGGCGAGTTTTTGAAAAGGACTAACCACAGGCGCTTCATCTTAGCGATTAACGTCGTTCGCGGCGGCATTTCCGCTGGAGGTTGTCGGCGCGCTTCCCGGCGGCGACCCATTAGCGGCGGCGCTGGAATTGGGAGAAACGCCGTCGCCGGAGATGGTGGCCCCGGCTCCGAAACCTGGCACGATCCAGCCCGCCACGTCGGCCGCACTGCTGGGTCTATTTCTATGCCTGCTGGCGCTGACCACGATCATGAGCGGCTGAGCGGCCTTACACCGCTTGTTGCCGCTCGAGAAACCACGCGAGGTGCTGGAGGATCGCGCACACGAGATCGCCAGCCGTCTCGGATACACGGCCGCTCCACGCGACACCATGGACGCTTTCACGCTCGACAGCGAGTATCTCGCCTACGTGCAAAAAACACGGGAAGCACCCAAGCCCGCAGGGCGGACGCCGTGATTCGTAATATACTCATGCGCATGCGCAAGACTTTTCTTCTGGTCGGGATTCCGAGCCTGCTTGGAGTGGCGCTTACCGCCCAGATCGATCCGCAGTATCAGGGATGGATGAGGTCCATGCTGCCTTCGCTCGCGGCGATTCAAAAGGCCGCAGACAATGCCGCCGCGGCCGGCGCAGCGACCAAACTGGCCGAGACCTTCGATCAGGTGGCCGCGTACTGGAAGCCAAAGCAGAGCCCCGACGCGGTTGGTTTCGCGGAAGCAGCGATGCCGCAAAAGCGATCGCCGCAGGCAGTGGTGACAAAGCGGCCCACTTGAGGAAAATCCAGGCTCAGTGCAACGGATGCCACATGGCCCACCGTGGGGACGACGACCCGGACCGTTCAGCCGGCGGGGGTAAGATTCCCGCAGGATGGAGTGTGCGCCCGGACCGGGGGACGGCAGACCAGATCAATTTCACTCTCGCCGGCGACGTATACCGCTTCGCCATGGGACCCGCCGGAACGTTTTACCGCAGCGACTGGACGAAGTCGGGCAACTATCAGTTCTCGGCGCGCCTGACCCAGACGCAAGCGCCCTCCCACCCTATCTCTTATGGACTCAGTATTGGCGGGAGTGATCAGGCGGGCCCCAATCAGACCTACTCGTACTTTCTAGTGCGAAACCGGGGCGAGTACTTCATCGCCAGCCGCGAGGGAGACCACACCTGGTTTTCACCGCGCATTTTCTCCATCAAACAGCCCCTGACAGTCGTGGACTGGACAGCGCATCCGGCGATCGTCAAACAGGGGGCGGACGGACGGCAGACTAACACGCTGGGCATCCAGGTCGAAGGCGATAGCGCGATCCTTACTGTCAACGGGCACGGAAGTAACACGGCTGCCGAAGAGCAAGATTCACACCGACGGAATGTACGGTTTCCGGATCGGGCACAATCTCGACGTGGATGTGGACCAAGTGAACCGCTGAGATGCGACCTTCCATAACTCGCGGACTATTCCATCCTTAAAATCCGAACTGGGTCACACCTCACCGCGCGCCGGGCCGGGACGTACGCTGCAATCAGCGCTACCGCCGCAAGCAGGAGTGCCGGCACCGCCATCGATAAGAAATCGTTTGGGCTCACCCCATAAAGCTGGGTCCTGGCAATGCGGCTTAAGGCGGCTGCACACGGCAGACCTACGATTACTCCGGCGAGCACCAGGACAAGCACCTCGTGCATCACCAGCCCGACTACGTCACCACTTTGCGCACCGAGCGCCATGCGGATGCCAATCTCGCGCGATCTCCGGGCCACCGTGTAAGCCGTTACGCCATACAGCCCGACGATCGCGAGTACGGTAGCAAGAATCGCGAAAACCGTGGACAGCGTCGCAATCATTCGCTCCGTTACCAGCGACTCGTCGACTTGGCGATTGAGGGTCTTCAGATTAAAAATCGGCAGACCCGGGCCGAGCTCTTGTATCGCGGTACGGATGGCCCGCAAGGCGCCATCCGGATTGCCCTCCGTGCGAACGTACACAAATGATCCGTTCCGCTGCTGCTGCAGAGTACACAGGTAGGCCTCGGGCACAACTTCACTGCGCAAACTTTCGTAACGCGAATCGTTTACTACACCGACGATTTCGATATCCGTGGGTGTTCCGAGGTCGGTCCCCATGCCGATGTGCCGTCCTACCGCCAGGCGATTCCCGAAATATTTCGAAACGAAACTGGCGTTCACCACGACCACCGGCGGCGCGGCGCTGTCATCCTTGACGGTAAAGTTACGGCCGACGAGCACGTGCATCCCCATGGTCTCGAAATAACCGGGACTGACTACGTCGAAGTGAGGTTTCATCACCTCTCCTCGAACGGCACGGTAGCCCTCGACCGTGATGGCCCTATCGAATCCCGTTGAAGTAAGCACCGCCATCGCAGCCAAACCCGCGGAGTGCACACCCGGCAATGATTGCAACCGCTCTTCCAGACTCCGATAGAACCCATCGGTTCGATTCGCATCGTAGCCCGCCGAGCGCGGGGCCACGGAAAACTGGACAACATTGCTGGTCCGGAAACCCGGATCGATGGATCGCAGGTTGGCCAGGCTGCGAACGAACAAGCCGGCTCCGATCAAGAGCAGCAAACACAGCGCTACTTGGGCCGCTACCGCCACCTTACGGAAATTCAACTGCGCTCCGCTTCCCAGTGTGATCCCGGCCTCATCCTTGAGAGCTGGCGCCAGCTCCGGCTTGGTCGATTGCAGGGCGGGCACGAGCCCGAACCCAATGCCGGTTACGAGGCAGAGCACCAACGTGAAGCCCAAGACGCGAGGGTCGGGTGCACTCGAGACGGCGTACCCCGTGATATTGGCGGGCAGATATGTGAGCAGTCCGTTCACCATAACAACCGCCAGTCCAATTCCCGCAATGCCGCCCCCGGCTGCCAGAATCAGGCTCTCCACGAGAAGCTGCTGGACCATGCGGATGCGACTGCAGCCCACCGCCAGCCGAATGGCAATCTCCTTCCGGCGGGACGCGGCGCGTGCCGTCAGAAGGCTGGCTAGATTCGCGCACGCAATCAGAAGAACCAGCCCCACCACGCTCAGCAGCACCCAGAGGGGCCGCTCATACCGATTGCGCAACATCGAATTGCCTTGCGAGCCCGGCAATACGCGCAGGGTCATTTTCAAAAACTGGTCTTTGTCGAACACTGTGGCGTTTCGGAATGCGGGCTCGGCCACTTCGCTCTCGAGGATTTGGTGGAACAACGGCTGCAACCCAGCTCGGGCCTGTTCCAGACTTACGCCCGGCTTGAGGCGTCCGTAGACAGTGACCCAACGGTGGCGGCGATTCAACATATCCGTGAAACCCGGCCGCACGGCGGGAGCCACGTTGAGCGCCACAAAAATTGAAGCGGGCAACCCGGGTTCCATTCCATCGAATCCCCGCTGCGATACGCCCACAATCGTCACGGGGTAGCCATTGACGCGGATCGTTTGGCCGATCACGCCGGCGTTGCCCGCGAACTGCGATTGCCACCAGGCATAACTCAGCACTGCATAAGGATGGGCACCCAACGGGATATCGTCGTCGACTGTGAATAGACGGCCTGCCGCCGGTTGGATGCCGAGAAGATGGAAATAATTCCCAGAGACAAGCTCGCCTCCCACAACTACTGTTTCAGTCCCCACGCCGACGCTCGGATTGACGCCGTAACGGCACATAACGCCGCTGAAAACCTGGTTATGATCGCGTATGTCCTCAAACATGGGATACGATAACGGATTCCGGCCCATGTCGCTTCCGTAGTGCCTTCCCTCCCCAACCAGCAGCACCAGGCGATCCGGATCTTGCACCGGCAACAGATTTAGGATGAGCTGGTCCACTAAAGTAAAAATTGCTGTATTGGCGCCAATCCCCAGCGCCAGCGAAAATATGGCCACAACGCTAAACACTGGCGACTTACGAAGTGCCCGTAAGGCGAAGCGGAAATCCTGCACCATGTGGATTCCTTGTCTCTTGCCCATCATACACGGAAGTAGCCGAAGCCCCCTGAGGCTAACCATCGTCATGATGACCATGTTGAGTACGGCAAACTCCGCCGTGGGATTTACCGGGAGACAAGTTCGCGTTGTCGACAGTTTACGGGCGCCCGTTGCCGGTCATGCCTATCGACATTCGATTTAGCGAACGTCCGTTCGAGATGGTCGTGGATTTCCCGTAGTTCGGATCTGGAGACACAGGCGTGATTGCTCGTGATTGTTGGCGCGAATCAGATGAACGGTACATTTTGTATACGCAGGAGGATCAAATCGCAGCGACCTGATCGCTGATGGAAAATTTTCAGTGATCAACGGTACCGTTGGGTGGCGCGAGGCTACCATGTTAGTAGACACTCTACACAATACATAGTAGAATGCCTACACAATGCATCAAAGAGCCGCCCTCCCGTGTAGAGCTGCTGCAAGGCACGCTCGACCTTCTCATCCTGCGCACGCTGCTGGCAGGGCCGACCCACGGCCACGCGATCGCCAAACACATTCAGCGGACTTCGGAAGACCTGCTGCAGGTCGAGACCGGGTCGTTGTACCCGGCGCTGCACCGGCTGGAGGCGAAAGGCTGGATCGCGGCGTCTTGGGAGCTATCCGACAAAGGCAAGCGCGCCAGGTTTTATCGCCTGACACGTCTCGGGCGGAAACAGCTCGCCAGCGAGCAATCGAAATGGCAGGCGTTCTCGCGGGCCATGGGATTGATCTTGAATCCAGTGGATCAGGAGGGGCAATGAACATCGTTCTTTCGCAAATTGAGGTGGTTGACCGAACGGCGTCGCAAGGAAGCCGAACTGCGCGAGGAACTCCAGTTCCACCTGGAGGAGGAAGCCGAACGCGCGTCAAGCGGAAGGGTTGGCGGAGGAAGAGGCTCGATGGGCGGCGCGCCGCGAGTTGGGCAACGTCACGCTGGTGCAGGAGGACACTCGCGCGGTGTGGGGATGGACGATCGTGGAGCAACTCGGCCAGGATCTGCGCTACGCGTTCCGGACGATGGCCGCCAACCGGCTGTTCACGTTGCTGGCGGTGCTCGTCGCTGGCGCTGGGCATCGGCGCCAACACGGCGATCTACAGTTTCATGGACTCGATCCTGCTGCGCTCGCTGCCGGTGTCCGATCCCGAGTCGCTGGTCGTGCTGAACTGGCACGCCAAGACACGCGAGCGCGAATTCCGTCATGCACGGCATGAGCGGCAGCTACCTATGACGATCCCAAGACGGGAGCGACGGGTGGCATTTTCCCCTTCCCTGCGTTCGAACTCTTCCGGAAAAACGACTCGGTCTTTTCGACCGTGTTCGCGCACTTCCAATACTGGCAGTCGAGAAGCTGAACGTGACGATCAAGGGACAGGCCGACCTTGCCACCGGCTGGAATGTGTCGGGCGACTATTTTCGCGGACTCGGCGTTCCGCCGGCTGCCGGGCGGCTGATCATTCCCGACGACGACCGGGCGGGAGCGCCGGCCAGTGGCGGTCGTCAGCTACGCGTTCAGTCAAGAGCATTTCGGAGGAGCCGTCAACGCCGCCGGCCAGTCGATTCTGATCAACAACCTGCCGTTCACCGTGGTGGGCGTTACGCCGCCGGAATTCTTCGGCGTCGATCCCGCGGCGGCTCCGGACGTCTATCTTCCGATGCACGCTAATGAACTGCTGGGAGCCGGCCATCAGTTTGGCTTTCGGCCCGAGGATTATCTCGAACCGGAACTACTATTGGATCCAGGTCATGGGCCGGTTGCGTCCCGGCGTCAGCCTCGCGCAAGCCCAAGCCACGCTGGCGCCGGCGTTTCAGCAATGGGTAGCGAGCACGGCCGCCAATGACCGGGAGCGGGCGAATCTTCCCGCCCTGGTGGTCAACGAGGGCGCGAGCGGGCTGGACAGTCTGCGCCGGCGGTACTCGCAGCCGCTTTATGTGCTGATGACGCTGGTGGGATTGATCCTGGCGATGGCGTGCGCCAATGTCGCCAATCTGCTGCTGGCGCGCGCCGCGGCGAGAAGGCGCGAGATCGCGCTACGGCTGAGCGTGGGCGCGGGACGGCTTCGCGTTGTGCGGCAACTGCTGACCGAGAGCGTTCTGCTGGCATCGCTGGGTGGGGTTCTGGGGGTTTTGTTCGCGATCTGGGGGATGCGTTTCCTTACGCTGCTGCTGGCCAACGGCCGGGCGAACTTCACCCTGCACGCGGAGTTGAACTGGCACGTGCTGGGCGTGGCGGCCGCACTTTCCCTTCTGACCGGCGTGCTGTTCGGGCTTGCTCCGGCGCTGCAGGCCACGCGCGTGGACGTCATGCCGGCCTTGAAGGAAACGCGAGCAGGCCAGCCCGCATGCGGCGCGTGGATTCCGGCGGGTCAGCCTGAGCCACGTGCTGATGGTGTGGCAGATCGCCATCTCGCTGCTGATGCTGGTTGCGGCCGGGCTCTTTGTGCGGACGCTTTCGAATCTGCAATCGATCGAACTCGGCTTCAATCGCGAGAACGTGCTGCTGTTCCAGTTGGACGCGCGGAAGGCCGGACACAAAGACCCGGAGATTGCCGCCTTCTACGGCGATCTGCGAAGACGGTTCAGCGCGATCCCGGGCGTGCGCAATGCGAGTCTCTCCGAAGGTTCGCTCATCGGAGGCAGAGACCGGACTACCTATCGGTGTTCGCGGCGCGACGCCTAATGACGCTAACCGTATTCTAAGGGTCGGGCCGGCGTTTTTCACAACCATGCAGATTCCGATTCTGGCCGGCCGTGACATCGAGGAACGCGACCGGCCCGGCTCGCCAGGCCGTTGCGGTGATCAACGAGGTGTTTGCCAAGGCCAATTTCGGCGATCGGAATCCGCTGGGCCAGCATCTGATTCTGCGGGAAGGAGGAGAAGCAGGCCGTGTCGCGCGCGACATGGAGATTGTCGGGGTGTCCAGGAACGCGCGCTATGGCGGCCTGACGAGGGCCATCCCGCCGGTGGTGTATATGCCGTATAACCAAGGCTACCCGCAGCCGGATCAGATGATGTACGCGCTGCGCACGTCGGGCAACCCGCTCCGGTATGTCAACTCCGTGCGCGAAATCGTGCGCCAGGCGGACGCGCGTGTGCCGGTGTCCGAGGTACGAACGCAAGTCGCGGACATCGACCAGACGATCAACCAGGAGATCACGTTTGCCAAGTTGTGCAGCGGCTTCGCGATCCTGGCGCTGGTGATCGCCTGCGTCGGTCTCTACGGCACGGTTTCGTACAACGTGGCCCGCCGCACGGGCGAGATCGGCATCCGGATGGCGCTAGGAGCGCAACGCGGCGGGGTCGTGCGGATGGTTCTACGTGAAGTCTTGGTGCTCGCGGCAGTGGGGCTCGCGATCGGCCTGGGTTCGGCGCTCGGCACGTCGAAATTTGTGGCGTCGTTTCTGTACGGAATGAAGGCACAACGATCCGCTGGCGCTGACGCGGCGCGGTGGTGATTCTACTGGGCGCCGCGATCTTCTGGCGGGTTACGCTCCCGCGCGGAGGGCGTCTCGAATCGATCCGATGGTCGCGCTGCGGCACGAGTGAGCCCGCGCTACGCGCGGGGCGATGCTGCGCATCGCGGACGCGGGGACGCGGCGACACGGGGACGCGGCGAGTAAGCTGGCTGATTGCGAATAACGAGTTAGAAGACATTGGCGGCTGCGATACACTCGTACTCTATGTGGATCCGGCTCTCTATCCTTTTGATGGCGGCTAGTTTGTTTGCCCAACAAGGGCCGCAGTTCGATGATGGCGATGCGCACGGGGATGCGCCGTACCTTATAGAAGAGGGTTGGAGGGCGCTGTTCAACGGCCAGGATCTTTCGGGCTGGCACGGCCTGGGCAAGGAGAACGAGTGGCTTACTACGCGCGCCGTTTTGTGGGAGCGGCTGCTTGGCCCGACGCGCCTGGTGCCAATGGGGGGTCCGGGCGACCGGATGCTGAATGGCGCGCATGGGCGCACGGTGAACCTGGTTACGGATGACAAGTTTGGCGACATGGAGCTGTATCTGGAATTCATGCTGGCCAAGGGGTCGAATTCCGGGGTGTATTTGCATGGTTTGTATGAAGTGCAGATCTTCGACAGCTATAGTTCGACCGAGCCGGTGACGTCATCGGATTGCGGCGGCATTTATCATCGCTGGATCGAGAACCGTGGCGTGGGCGGGTCGGCGCCCAGCCGGAACGCGAGCCGGCCGCCGGGCCAATGGCAGTCGTATCACATCTGGTTTCGTGCGCCGCGCTTCGATGCCGCTGGACAGAAAACGGAGAACGGAAAATTTATTCGCGTGGTGTTCAACGGGTTTTCGGTGCAAGAAAATGTGGAAGTGGATGGCCCGACGCGCGCGGCCATGGACAGCCCCGAGGCAGCGACGAATCCGCTCATGCTGCAGGGCGACCATGGGCCGGTGGCGTTCCGGAATATTTACTGGAGGCCGTTGAGGAAGATTGTGGAAAGATAGGAGCTGCGCACACTAGGGATTAATGATGCGGTGCAAGTCTAGCGGTGGCGGCTCCACCGGAGTCTGGCTCAGCATCACGTGGACCTGCCCACGATGGTGCGTCTGGTGATTGAACAGATGACTGCAAGCTACGTGTGCCGTCTCCACGTAGTCTTTGCCCTGATTATTGGTGTAAGCGAACGACCGGCTCCAAAAAGCGGCATCGAGACCCGCGAAGACCGACTCGATCCGCGCGTCTTCCTGCGCCCTCGCGCTCTGCAGGCCGGAAAAATCATCGTACAGAATCTGGTTTAGAGGCGGAGTGACGCGTTCGCCCGTCTCGAACAATCCCATCCACCTTCGATCGCCCAGCAGAATGTGATTCAACAATCCATGAATACTGCCGAAAGAACCCGCACGTGGCTTGCGGTACACGGAGTCATCCAACTGGGCACATTTCGCAAAGAGCCGCTCGTTTGCAATGCGGTTGTAGCGCGCCAGCATTTGAAAATGAGTAGCTGGGTTCATTCATTTGAGCTTACATCCGATGAAAATCGGCGCGAGCCTCTCAGTCAGGAATGGAGACCGGTGGCGTGCGGCGAGATCTGCCGAATTTCCGATAACCCCACATACCAGAGACTATTTGGGGATGGACCCGGGTTGCTGCTCCTGCGACATGCACGGTTGCGGACCGTCCAGATGCTTTTGACCATCCCAATACGCCCGATCACACGAGATGAGCGTAGCGAGGAACTCGAGATCCCGCAGACGCGGAAGCGGCACGAAGCGCTTATTGTCCCTCACGCGCCGCAGACCAGAATCAGCCATCTTCGTGTAATGCTCGACGCTTATTGACCCAGGTATGGGCTGACCAGACACCAGCACATCTTGGTAGACGGCTCGGGATGTGACTTCCACTTCGCCGTCGCGCTCTTGCCAAGTGCCGATTTTGACGATGTGACTGTCGCCCCTGGAAATGGAGACGGCTCCATTTCGGGACTGAATCAGGTAGCAGGCCGTGTACCCATATTCGCCGGAGGGATAGAAGACCATCAGTTCGGCGGACCCGGTCTTTGTTTTCGTGCCAATCTCCGGGGGTGGGGACTTCCAGTCAACTGGTTTACTGGCCAACACCCACCTCGTGTCGATCCGCTGGATCTGGCCAATACCGGGGCTGCACAACAGCAGCGCGGCACACAAACGAGCGATCTGCACTGCCATCATTATCTCGGAAACCCAATTGGGCCGGGGTGCCGAAGTGACGATTGGAAAACGGATTATCCGAGAGCGCTGATCCGCGACCGCGCAGACCTCTTGATCGCCAGTTATTGAGCGGTAGGGGCCGCACTCTTCTCCATATCTGCGGCCTGTATATTAAACGTATATCCATATGCCAAACGACACGCACGTGGCCAGATGGGGAAACAGTCTGGCGGTTCGGATTCCGCGGGCGATTGTCACAAAGGCGCGGCTCTCCGCAGGCGACCGGCTGTCGTGCGTTCTCGCCGGGGATGGCAGCATTGTGCTGCGATCCCGGCACCGCAAGTATTCGCTCGATCAGCTTGTCGCTGGCATCCGGCCGGGGAACCGCCATCACGAAACCAATTGGGGAGTGGCGAAACCGCAAGGAGATGAGCCCCTACTCACTCCGCAAGGCCGTCGCAGGATCGAGGCGGCTGGCACGCAGCACGGGCGGGTAGGCGGCCAATAGCGTCACGACGAGAAAAAAGAGAACCACGCCCGCGTACATCGCTGCCGATCCGGAGGCCTCTGCGTTCGTCAGCGAGCGGATAGTTCGGCTCGCGGCTAGTCCTAGGGCGAGACCGGCGGCCAGGCCGGCCACTACCCAAAGGCTCGTCGTACCCAGAACGGTCTTGACGATGTCGCTTCGGCCAGCGCCCAGGGCGATGCGGATGGCGATCTCGCTGGTGCGCTGGGAAACCAGGAAAGAGATCACGCTGTACATCCCGGCGGCTGCCATCGCGACAGCGAGCAGGCTAAAGGCGCCGATGACGAACACGTCGAATCGCGGCTCGGTTACGGAGTCCGCGATCAGTTCCTCCATGGTTAGGACACCAAACACAACCTGGTCGGAGTTCGAGGACTGGATTGCAGCTTTCACTTGTTTCACCAGTTGCGCTGGAGGAATGGCCGAACGGACGACGAGGTATTGGTTCGTCCAGGAAAACCGTAAGGACGATAGATAGACCTCCGGAAACGGTGCGGTCCGGAGGCCGCGTGTACGGACGTTGCCGACCATCCCGACAATCGTCAGTGGGTGGCCGGGTTCGAAGGTCTGTTTTCCGACCACATCCCGGCCGAGTCCAAAGCGGCGCGCGAACTCCTCATTCACGATTGCGACTCTCCACGGTTCCGTCTTGTCCTCGGGGCGGAACGTGCGCCCGGCGAGCAGCGGAATTCGCAGCGTGCGAAAGTAATCCGCGCTGACCAGATGGTTATCCCCGACCACGCTTTTGAGTGTGCCGTCCCGCTCCGTCACACCGACGAGTTCGACGGGACCGCTTACTGAGGGGCGCAGAGGCGGGCCTGTTACCGTGGCGGCGGAATCCACGCCGGGGATCGCAGCGATCTTTTCCAGATATGACGCCATGTTCGCGTTCGGCTGCTTGGGCGGCTCCTTTAGTCGCAACACCAGAACGTGGTTCGGATCGAAACCCATGGGCGTTGAAACGAGCGTCCACAGGTTCTGCGCCACCAGCCCTGCGCCGCACAGCAGGAACACGGAGAGCGCGGCTTCAACTGCGATCATAGCGTTGCGCCACCGGTTTCCCTCGCCGGAGATGACGCGGGCGGTGAGGGATGGACCGGGCGTCCACCGGCTGCCCTTGACCGCTGGGAGAATTGCGAAAACAATGGCCGAGATCACCGAGAGAGCCAGGGTGAACCCGATGGCGCGCACGTCTACATGCGCTGATTCGAGCAGCGGACTGCGCTCAGGAAGAACGGCGACCAACAGGGGAACCGTCCAGCGGGAAATCAGCAGGCCGGCGAGGCCGCCGCATACCGCGAGGACCAGTCCCTCCAGAAGAAAGTGGCGAATCAGTCGGAGCCGGGTAGCGCCCACGGCCGCGCGAATGGCGACCTCGCGTACACGCCGCAGCGAGCGCGCCAGCAGAAGCTGCGCCGTATTCGCGCAAGCGATTAGCAGCAATATGCCCACGCCACCCAGCAGCAGCCACAGCAGGGAGCGTTGCGTCCCCACGATGGCGTCCCGCAGCGGAAGCGTTTCAAAGATGAAGCCGCTTGGTCTGCCGGTGCGGATATTGCGATAGACGGAGGGATACTCGCGCGCTAACGCTTGCCCTATGCTCGTGAGTTCGGATTCTGCCTCAGTTTGTGTGATGCCCTCCCGCAACCTGGCAAGCACACGATCGGCTCCGATTGTGCCCAATTGAAGAGGAGCGGCGGGTTCGATCGCATACGAGACGTAGATGTCCACCGGCTCCGGAATGCGGAGAGTGGGGTAGTCGAAATGGAACCCCGGTGGGAGCACGCCGACAACTACGGCAGGTTGGCCGTCGAGGCGGAGCGTCCGACCGACTGCTCTAGGGTCTGCTCCCATTCTCGAGCGCCAGAAGCCGTCGCTGAGGATGACCGCGGGAGTAAGGCCCGCCTGATTCTCTTCCGTGACGAACGTCCGGCCCTGCATTTGCACTGAAGCCGCGTTCACTCCCAGCAGCGGAAAGAAGGAGGCGGTGACGCGCGCCGCAAATACACGTACGGGCTCATTGGCTCCGCTGAGCTGCATGTCGCTGTGTTCGGCAAAGGCGAACTGCTCCAGCGTGCGGCTGCGCGCTTGAATCTCGAGAAACTCGGAAACGCTGGGGGCCCAGCCGTTGTTCTTGACGATGGTCACGAGGCGGCCTGCGTCGCGATAAGGCAGCGGGTCGAGGAACGCGGCTTTCAGCAGAGTGAAAATCGCCGCGGTGCCGCCAATCCCCAGGGCGAGCACGCCTACGATCAGGCCGGACACAGCGGCGTCGCGGCTTAGCAGGACCACGCCATGTTTTAGATCCTGAAGGCACGACGCCAGCCACGGCAGTGCCGGTGAATTGCCGGATACCGTCATTCCACCCTCTTCATCCCGTTCCCGAAATTCATCTCAAAACGTAGTGTGTGATTATTGCCGGGCCGCGTAAGTTCAAAGGCGAGCGTCACCGCCGGAATCCGGTCTAGAAATCTGCCGGCCCAAACCTCCGCGGTGGGCGATTCGGCCCACAGCGCGAACATCAGGACCAACGATAACCATAGGTCTTGCATGTTATTGCTCGCGAGTCATGCGCACGGTCTCGCCGTCATCCATCTTGCGCATGGTCCCCTCACGCTCCGCGGTCGCCTCGAAAGTAAATTTTACGTTAGGACCATATTCCGGGCTGCCATGGCTGACATGATGCCTCACTTCGAACGTCATTTGCCTACCTTTGGCCGTGACGTTCAGTAGGTCCGCAGTGTAATCGCCATCGACGTGGGTTCCCTTCTCGTCCTTGACGATCAGGTAGAAAATGACCGAGCCGGAAATCTTGCCTTGGTCTTCCTGGACCGTGAGCCTAATGCCCGGCATCCCCTCGATTTCGCCCATCCAGCGACCGGTAAGCGGCGAGCCAGCCCACAAAGAACCGGCTGCCAGTACGATTGTGAGTAAAGCGCGTTTCATCGAAGTGCTCCTTCCTATTGTTTGCTGAGTGCGGCCGTGCCCAGGAGGCCGCCGAGTCCCATGGTTTCGACTGCTGACGAGGGCACAATAACCATCGATCCTTTCTCTTTGATGGCTTCGTACAGCATGTTCATGGCGCGCAGATGCAGGGCCACCGGGTTTTGCTGATACACCAGCGCGGCTTGGGCGAACTTGTCGGAAATCTCGGTTTCCGCGGTCCCCAAAATGATACGCGCCTGGCGCTCGCGCTCGGCCTGTGCCTGGCGCGACATGGCGTCTTCGAGTGCGGGCGGAATGTGCACGTCGCGGATTTCGACCGAGTGCACGGTGATGCCCCACGGGTTGGTCTTGGCATCGAGGATACGCTGCAACTCGTGCCCCAGCGTTTCGCGCTCCGTAATCATCTGCGCCAACTCGTGGCGTCCGATGGATTCACGCAGCCCGGTCTGCGCGCTCAACATGATGGCCTGCTCGAAGTCCTGCACTTCGAGAATGCATTTTTCCACGTCCCACACTAGCCAGAAGACGATGGCGTCCACATTCACGGGGACGGTGTCGCGGGTGAGGGCCGACTCGGCATGGACGTCGGTCACGCGGACGCGCTGGTCGACATAGCGGCCCACGGAATCGATCACCGGGACAATCATGAATAAGCCAGGGCCGCGGAGGCCGCGATAGCGACCCAGGCGCAGCACGGCAGCCTTCTCCCACTGCTTGGCTACCTGGACGGCAAACAGAAAGTAAATTCCGATCACCAGCGCAGTGAATACCGGAGCTGGGTGATTCAAAAGGACGCCCACCACAACGCCGGCCGCCAGCAGCAGGAAAAAGATGAAGAGACCCGGGGCGCTGACGTACACGGGCGAACCGCTCTTCTCGCGGCCCACATTCTTCGACAAACCTGGCAGTATCATATTCAACTCCTCCTCGATTTTTGTTCGGCCAGCAGTTCCTTTAGCCGGTCCAGCACCTGTTTGGCGGTGAATCCTTCGGCGCCCGCCCGCGCGATGGCGTCGCTTACGATCAGGTCCAGTTTGCGCACGCGCTCCTCATCATCCTGCTCGACGCGTTGTTGGCTGATGAATGTCCCCGAGCCCTGCTGGGTGTCCAGAAAGCCGCGGATTTCAAGCTCGCGATAGGCGCGGATCACGGTATTGGGATTGATGGAAAGATCCACCGCCAGCTGACGCACGGTGGGAAGCTGGTCGCCGCTGGTCAAGCGCCCGGAGGCGACGGCCCCGAGCACCTGGTCCATGATTTGCCGGTAAACGGGAACGCCCGAGCGCAGATCGAGCTGGAGCCGGAAGGGGGAGCCGATCTGGTCTGTTCTTGTCATCTAGAGATATAGTGTACTAGTTAGATAGAACAGTCAAGCACTAGTAGTTGTCCCCCTAGAACAAGGCTCTCGCGTTGATCGGGGTGACAAGTTTCAGTCAGAAATTTTCGGGGCTCTGCCCCAAGCCTACGGGGATTGGGCGCGATTGTGCGCAGACTCAAACCGTGCAAGGTCGTCTTATTCTTGTGTGAAGAATGACGCTAGAAATGGGCGCTCGTCTGCCGATAAGGTAAGAGAACAAGGGAGCGCGGGAGGCACGAAAAAATGGTCAAAAAAGCCAAAATGTTGACGACCGTTAATTTTTGGACATATCCATCGCCGTTTATTCGCCATTATCCAACGCCCATCGGGCGATGTTCTCATCAGATTGAGAAGTTTTTACTTTACAGACACTTACGAACTGTTGTTCTATAGAGTGCTAGGCATTTTTCGGATCTCTGGGCGTTGGGAGGGTGGGTTGCTGTGAAGAAAACGTACGACTTTGGAGGCCAGCAGGTCCCCGGTGAAGAAGTTGAATTTGAGACGGAACGAGAGGGCTTCAACACGTACATTCTGCACGATGGCACTCGGCTGAAATTCAAGGCAGTCGTGTCCAAGATAGTCCGCTTGGACGCGTGGAAGCCGGATGGAGAGCCGTTTTACATGATCAATGCGACGAACGTCGCGGTTGCGGATGTACCAGATACACTGAAGAGGAAGACCGATCAATGAAGACCACAGACGCGCCTACGACTCAATCTGATTTGTTTTTCATACCATCCAGCGGAAACGCCGTCATCACTGAGGGTTCGACCAACCGGGAACTGCGGTCCTTACAGACAGAGGAGGCTACAATGCTTTCAGCCGATCTCAAGGACTCCGTAGCGGCTGAACTTGGGTATGCCGTGCCAGAGGTCCAAGCAGTTTTTGCCAAGCTCAACGAAAATCGTGTCCTGCACGTCTGGACCATAGTGCCCCAGTATGACCGCTGCATCTACAAGAGCGTTTACGCACGGGAAAAGGAGATTATCAAAAAGTTCGATGGTCTCGCTTTTGACTTTAATGTTGTACCTAGCAACGGCCGCGATCCGCGCAGCCTGATTACCGACCCAGACATCGACCTAGCCTTTCTCAGAAAGTGAACCGCAGTTGCAGCTCACGCGCGAACAGCACTTAGTCAAGGCTGAGCAAAACGAAAGATTTTGCAATTTGATCGATCCGTCTACCACTGTGGGAGTGGAATGGGCGATCACGGTTAAGTTCTACACCGCACTTCATTACGTACAGGCATATTTTGCAAAGGGCGGTAAGACACCCCTGACGCATGACCGTCGCGCAAGCGCCATACAGCGCGACATATACATTTCTGGTGCCTACGATGATTATCGCGAATTGTCGGACTTAAGCCGAGAAGCTAGGTATGACTATGCAAACCTGCAACCTGGGCATATCAAGTTCGCTGATGACTGCCTGATTGCTGTGAAATCTGTTGTGAAGTTGCACCTTTGATCGAATCGGGTTTGGCGCCGGAGGCGATTATAGGCTGCGCCATGGAACTTCATTAGTCTTGAAAACCCCAATTGACTAATGCCGAAAACGAAATCGAAGCCCAAAAAAGAAAACACGCGGCGACTTACTTGCGCCGACTTCAGCGAACTCGTGCAGGCAGGCGGTCAACCCTTCTGTTCGGATATCCGCTCCAAAATCAGTCTGAACATCGGCTGAGGCACATCCTTTCGGTTATACCTGACTGTATATTCGTCAAATAGGCTGGTAGAACTTCTAGCTCACGGAATGGTGGGTTCCTCCCAAAGGGCCGCTTAATGAGACTCCAGAATCCCTCCACGTGTTAGGAACGTTGCCCATGGCGTATACCTTGGCTTTGTGCTTGATCCGACGATGCAGAGGGATTTGCCGTTTTATTTAGTAACCGCAGACTATCGTAACTAATGCAGCAAATCGTCGTAGATCGTGTTCTCAGGAGGCACCAATTTGTTGTATTTGTTATCAAGGGATAATTATCAGCACTCTTAATTTAAGCGCGCGAAAGCGCCGCCAATGGCGCATACTCGATTTACGAAATGATCCAATTTGACGAGAGCGTTTGCCACAATCTGGACGTGTCGAGCCGGCGGGAGTGGCTGGAAACCAATGGTTTAGGTGGATTTGCTTCGTCCACCATTACGGGGTTGAACACGCGGCGGTATCACGGGCTGCTGGTTGCGGCGGCCAAGCCGCCGGCGGGGCGGATGGTGCTGTTGTCCAAGATGGAGGAGACGCTCCTCGCCGGCGGGCGGCGGGTGGAGCTGTCGGTGAACCGTTATCCGGGTGTGATGCATCCGCGGGGGGACCTCTACCTGAAGGAGTTCCGAAAGGATCCTTTTCCGGTGTTCGTGTACGAGGTAGAGGGAGTCCTGCTCGAGAAATCGGTATTCATGGTGCAGGGGGAAAACACCACGGTGATTCAGTACCAGGTGAGTGGCGCGAAAGCGGGTGACTGCACGCTGGAGTTGCGGCCGCTGATCGCGTTTCGCGATTTTCACAGCACGACACACGAAAATGGCGCGCTCGATCCATCGCTCGAGATGCAGCCGGGGTGGGTGCGAATGGCGCCGTACTCGGGGTTGCCGCCCCTGTATCTGGCGCACACGGGGGCAGTGCAGCCCGGCGGGAGCTGGTACCGGAACTTTGAGTATTCGGTGGAACAGGAACGGGGGTTGGATTTTCAGGAAGACCTGTTCAATCCTCTGGTTCTTATTTTCGATCTGAGCCGGGATTCGCGGGCGGCGGTTGTGGCTTCGACCGAAATGCGGAGCACGGAATCTGCCGGGGCGTTGCGAGCTGGGGAAATCGAGCGCCGGAAGAAAATTCTGGCCGCCGCTCCTTCTGACGATCCGTTCGTGCGGAGCCTGGCTCTGGCCGCGGACCAATTCATCGTGCGGCGCGGCGACGGGCACACGGTGATTGCTGGATATCCGTGGTTCGGCGATTGGGGACGCGACACGATGATCGCCTTGCCCGGTCTCTCTCTGGTTACCGGGCGGTACGACGTGGCGAAAAGCATTCTGCTGGCTTTCGCCGGCTACGTGGATCGCGGGATGCTGCCGAATCGTTTTCCCGATGCAGGTGAAGCACCTGAATACAACACGGTCGATGCGACGCTATGGTTCTTCGAGGCGATCCGCGCGTTGGCGGGTCGCACGGGCGACTACGAGTTCGTGCGCACGAGGCTCTATGACGTACTCGCGGACATCATCCGTTGGCACGAGCGGGGCACACGCTACGGAATTCACGTAGACAGTGATGGGCTGGTGATGGCGGGCGAGCCGGGCGTGCAGCTGACGTGGATGGACGCGAAGGTGGGCGATTGGGTGGTGACGCCGCGTATTGGAAAGCCCGTTGAGATTCAGGCGCTGTGGTACAACGCGCTGCGCGTGATGGAAGAGTTCGCGGACAAATTTGGGCGGGAGAACGATGGCGCGCACTATCGGGAGCTGGCGGAACGCGCACAACGCAACTTTCCCGGACTGTTTTGGAATGAATCGGCGGACTGTCTCTATGACGTCGTGAACGGCAACGTGCGAGATCCTTCAATCCGGCCGAACCAGATCTTCGCGGTCAGCCTGTTCCACAAGATGCTTCCGCCAGCAAATGCGCAGAGCGTCGTCGATGTGGTGGAGCGGAATCTGCTCATGCCGTATGGATTGCGAAGTCTTGCGCCCGGTGACCCGCAGTACCACGGCCGCTACGAAGGCAATCCGTTCAGCCGGGACGGTGCGTATCATCAGGGGACGGTCTGGCCGTGGCTGATGGGGCCGTTCCTCACAGCGTACTTGGAAGTGCATGGATGTTCCGCAGCCGCCCGGAAGCAGGCAAATGAGTGGCTGGCGGCATTCAGGAGTTGGATTGAAAACGAAGGCCTGGGCCAGATTCCGGAGATATACGATGGCGATCCGCCGCAGCGCTCGGTTGGCTGCATCGCGCAGGCCTGGAGCGTGGCGGAACTGCTGCGGGTGTGCGTTGCTGAGCGGTACGAATGAATTTTGGCCGCGAATGAGCGCGAATTCACGCCAATGATTCGCGGCCCGAGCTATTTAGGCCTGCCGGGAATATTTCGCCCAGTTCGGGGCATTCTAATATGGAATTATGCTGATCAAACGTTCGCCTGATATCCGGCCTTCCGAGATTACGCCGAAACACTTGTATCTAAACCGTCGCGCGTTCCTGGCGGGTCTGCCGCTGGCCGGGGCCGCGCTTGCGGCCGGTAGCGCACGGGCAGCCGAGAAGCTGAGCGGGATTACGAAGAGTCCGCTGAGCACGACCGAAAAAATCACGCCAATGAACGACGTGACACATTACAACAACTACTACGAGTTCGGCACCGGCAAAGAACAGCCCGCGCAACTGGCACAAAAGCTGAAGACCTCGCCGTGGACGGTCAAGGTGGAAGGAGCAGTGGATAAGCCGCAAGTCTTCGACATGGACGCGATCATGAAGATGGCGCCGCTCGAAGAAAGGATCTATCGCCATCGATGCGTGGAGAGGTGGTCGATCGTAGTGCCGTGGATCGGGTTCCCGTTGAGCGCACTGATCAAGAAAGTGGAACCGACTGACAAGGCAAAGTACGTGGCGTTTCAGACCCTCTTGGATCGCGGAATCATGCTCTCGGAAAGCTCGGCGGGCATTTCACTTCCGTACGTGGAAGGCTTGCGCATGGATGAAGCCATGCATCCGCTGGCGATTCTGTGCGTGGGCATGTACGACGAAGCGCTGCCGAAACAGGACGGCGCTCCGGTGCGGCTGGTGGTGCCATGGAAGTATGGCTTCAAGAGCATCAAGTCGATTGTGAAGATCAAGTTCGTCGAGAAACAGCCGCCCACCACCTGGAACATGACGAATGCCCACGAGTACGGGTTCTATTCGAATGTGAATCCGGAGGTGGACCATCCGCGATGGAGCCAGGGGTCGGAACGTAGGCTGGGCGAGTTATTCATGCGGAAGACGGTCAAGTTCAACGGATATGGCGACCAGGTGGCCCAGCTCTACGCGGGCATGGATCTGCGGAAGAACTACTAGGCATGCGATTGAAACGCGTTGTTAGCAGCCGCTGGGCGAAGGTTACCGTCTTCGCGCTTTGCCTGGTTCCAGCTCTGCTACTTGTTTGGAAAGGGTTCACTGGCGGCCTGGGCGCGAACCCGATCGAGTACATTACACACGCGACCGGAGATTGGATCCTGCGCTTCCTTTGTATCACGCTCTCCGTCACGCCACTGCGCAAAATCCTGGGGCTGCCGGAGCTGATCCGTTTTCGCCGCATGCTGGGATTGTTCGCATTCTTCTACGCGTGCCTGCATTTTCTAATCTGGTTCGTGCTGGACAAGTTTTTCGACTGGGGCGAAATCGCGAAAGACGTCGTCAAGCGCCCGTTCATTACGGCAGGCTTCACGGCCTTCGTGTTGCTGATCCCGCTGGCGGTCACGTCGACCAAAGGCTGGATCCGGCGCATGGGCGGAAAGCGCTGGCAGATGCTGCACCGGCTGATCTACGTGAGCGGGATCGCGGGCGTGGTGCATTACTACTGGCTGGTGAAGTCCGACATTCGACTGCCAGTGATGTATGGGGTGATCATCTTCGTCCTTCTGGCGTACAGGCTGATTGCGAGTCTGATGAAAGGCCGGGGGCTGATGCCAAGGACGGCGGGTGTGCCGGCAAGCGAGCGAGTTTAAGCAATTGTCAGGCACTTCGAGCAACCGCTCCTTCCAGTCGCGGCTCAGCAAGCACCCTGCTTTGTAAAGGGTATGATATTCGTGCGCGTGACGTGTACAGACTGCGGGTGTGCGCGGTTCAGCTGACATGCACAGGGGGTATGATATTCGCTGACATGACATTTTCCCGAAGAGATTTTGCAAGACTTGCGGTTTCCGCAGCGCCATTTGCGCGGGCTTTCGGCAAGACGATTGATTCCAAGATTGACGGGGTCCAACTGGGCGTTCAGACGTACAGCTTCCGCGATCTTTCGTTGGATGACGCAATCAAGGCCATGGTAGCCGACGGTCTGGGCGACTGCGAGTTGTTTTCGCCTCACGTGGAGCCGGGCGGCGCCCAAGAGGTCGTGTCGCTTTGGGAAGGACCTCCAAGGCCGGAAGCTGAACTGAAAGCCGCGTACAAGGCGCACGATGAGAAGGTGACGAAATGGCGAATGAGCGTGCCGCTCGACTATTTCAAGACCATCCGCAAGAAGTTCGATGATGCCGGTATCAAGATTTACGCATTCAATCTGAGCCCGGAGGACGGATGGAGCGATGCGGAAATCGATCGCGGTTTTCTGATGGCCAAAGCGTTGGGCGTGGGCCTCATCACATCGTCGACCACGTTACCGACCGCTAGGCGGATGGCGCCGCTTGCCGAGAAGCATAACATGATGGTCGCCATGCACGGGCATTCCGATCTCAAAGATCCCAATCAATTCGCCACGCCGGAGAGCTTTGCGAAGGCTCTGGCTATGTCGAAGCACTTCCGCATCAACCTGGACATTGGCCATTTCACCGCCGCGAACTTCGATGCGGTGGACTTCATCCGGAAGAACCACGAAAAGATTGTGCTGCTGCACCTCAAAGATCGCAAGAAGAACGACGGAGACAACACACCGTGGGGCGAGGGCGACACGCCGATCAAGCAGGTGCTGCAACTTCTGAGAGCAAACAAATATCCAATTCCAGCGTTCATCGAGTACGAGTACAAAGGTGCGGGACCTTCGCAAGATGAAGTGGCGAAGTGTTATCAATACTGCAAGGAAGCGCTGGCCTGACTCGTCAGAATTCTTTGGTACCGAAGATGCTACGCGGAGCCTGTCGCCTGAGCGGTCCGGCGGATTCCAGGGGTGCAGGTGTTCGTGACGCGCCGGTTTGAAGAGCAGGAACTCGTCTCTTATCAGGAATCTTGTGGCACGAGGTTGAAGAACTCCTGCAGCAGACGAACTCGACGCAGGCGGTGATCAGCCGGTCGGGAAACGTTACGTGCCGGGCAGAAATGTAACTGTACGAATTGCCCGATAGACGAATCGCTAGGGAAAAGGAGATTATCCGCATGTGGGACAAGCGCAAGCTAGAGGAACAGACGGCCCGGCCGCCGCAGGCGCCGAACAACACCACCGAAACCGCCAAACCGATGGCGCACAACGTGGCTCCGCCCGTAACCGCTACATTGCCTGAGGCGCCGCGCAACGTTGCGGTCATCGGCCCGGGCATGACGATCAAGGGCGAGGTACACAGCCTGGAAGATTTGTACGTAGACGGCGAAGTGGACGGAGCGCTGGAGCTGAAAGAACACTGCCTGACGGTTGGCCCGAATGGAAAGACGCATTCGTCGATCCGGGCGCGCGAGGTGGTGGTTCTCGGAAGCGTACAAGGTAACGTGGAAGCCAGAGACAAGATCGCCATACGAAAAAACGGCAAGCTGGTGGGCGATATCAAGACCGCCGGAATCATCATCGACGATGGAGCCTATTTCAAGGGCAGCATAGACATTGTGAAAACGGACAAGCCGGTGATCCAGAAAAAAGAGCAGGTGATGGCGGCAGGAGCGGGACCGAAGGTCTAAACCTACCAGCCCGCGGCTGATTCGGCGAGAATCAAGGAATGGATCGAATTTCCCGCCGGAAGCTTTTCGCCTGGTCGATAGCCGCGGCTCCTGTTGCTCGCGCCCTTGCACAACCATCCCGAAAACTCAAGGTCGTCGTTTGCGGCGGCCATCCTGGCGATCCCGAGTATGGATGCGGCGGCACGGTTGCGCGCTACGCCGATCTGGGACATGACGTCGTCCTGCTGTACCTGAATCGTGGCGAGAAGGGGTGTCCGGAAAAAGATCCTAGCCTGGGGAGCGGGGTACGGGTCCCGGAAGCTCGAAAGGCCTGCGAAATACTGAAAGCCCGCCCCGTCTTCGCGCCCCAGTGCGATGGGAACGCGATTGTCGACGCGGCTCATTACGAGGAGTTTCGGGGGCTGATCGAGGGCGAGAAGCCCGACGTCCTGTTCACACACTGGCCGGTTGACGGCCATCGCGATCACCGCGCGATTTCCATGCTTACCTACGATGCGTGGCTGCGCCTGGGCAAGAACTTCGTGTTCTATTACTACGAGGTGTCGGACGGCGAAGACACGTTGATGTTCTTGCCCACCGACTATGTGGACATTTCGGCGACTGAATCCCGCAAGCGCGCGGCGTGTTATGCGCATGCGTCGCAGTCCCCGGACAGGTTCTACGCATTGCAATCGCAGGTCAGCCGCTTCCGCGGCGTGGAAAGCGGATACACACAGGCGGAAGCGTTCATCCGTCACTCGCAAAGCCCGGGCCACCTGCTGCCTTGAAGGCGGGACGATAAGTGGACCGGGGATTTCCAAAGCACTTTGACGGAAAGCGCTTCTACAATCCGGATGCTCCTCAGGCGCACGGGCTTCTTGACTTCCCCCGATGGAAGCTGACCAGCCGCCCTGAGACCTCGCCCAGTTTTGTTTCGGACGTCGAGCCATCCATACCGCCCCGCCGTGTGGAAGGCAGGCAACTGCGAACTACTTTTGTGAACCACTCGACGGTGCTTCTTCAGCAACGGGGTTCCAACATTTTGACGGACCCAATTTGGTCTGAACGAGCGAGTCCTCTAAGTTGGACAGGTCCGCGGCGCCGGAGAGAACCGGGAGTATCCTGGGAGAATCTGCCGCGCATTGACGCCGTGCTCATCAGCCACAATCACTATGATCACCTGGATCTACCGTCACTGCGCCGGCTGGCGGCTCATGGAGATTCGACATTCATTGTTCCGGCTCGCGGGGCTCGGCTGCTTCGCTCCGAGAATATAGGGCCCGTTCACGAGCTGGATTGGGGCGAGGCATTGTCACTGCCGGGCTTCACCATTCACTGCGTCCCAGCTCGGCATTTCTCAAGTCGCGGGCTTTTCGACCGCAACAAGACTCTTTGGTGCGGATATGCGATCGAATGCCGGGAACGGCTGGTGTATTTCGCGGGAGACACGGGATTCGGACCTCATTTCGCGCAGATTCGGGAAAAATTCGGATCGCCGACCCTCGCTTTATTGCCGATCGGAGCATACGAACCGCGCTGGTTCATGTCGCCGATACATATGGCGCCCCATGAGGCGGTTAGAGCCCATGAGATCCTGGCCGCCAAGACGAGCATCGCGATCCACCATGGAACTTTCCAACTAGCGGACGAAGGCATCGACACTCCGAAGAAAAGGCTTCTTGCTTGCGCGCATCCCGATTCTTTTCTGGTTCTTAATAACGGCGAATTTGCCGACGTTCCATGATGATCGACAAGCACACGCTGGCGCTGGTCAGCATCGTCGGCAGTTCACTGGACGTGCTCGGCACGTTATACCTCGCCTACGATCTTTTTGGCGGAGAACACGGACCACTACGGACTCTAACCAGAGGAGTCACCTACGGCGTGCTCTTCGGAGTCGGGTACGGCCTTGGCCTTGGGCCGGTTTTTGGGCTCGCGAGCGGCGGGGCGCACGGCATCACGCTCGCCTGGGAGTTTTCCCGCGCTTCGAGGCGTTTGCCGAAACCTGGATTCTGGTATGACACAGCCATGAGCGCCATTCGCGGACTCGGGTTCGGGTTGGGCGCTGCTTATTTATATGGAGGCATATTTGGGGCCACGTTTGGCGCACTGAGCACAGTGGGACAGGTGGTTGCGTACCGCGCCGGCATTCGGCCGACCCTCGATTATCAACCCGCCACGCGCCCGCGTTTGACCAAATATCAACTCATCGCGGCGGCGAATCGAACGGTGGGCTACGCGGTCGCGGGTTATATCAGCGCCTTGGCGGCGGGTCAGCGCGCGAACGCGCTAAGCGTCGGGCTGAAAGCCGGGCTGGTGATTGGCGTGGTCACGGCGATCTCGAACACATGCACGCCCTTCATAGAATGGACTGCAGATCATCTGCCCGAGAGGCGCATGGGTATTTTCGGAGTTGGCTTGATCCTTATCGGCTTCGCGCTGCAATCGGTGCAGTATTGGGTGGCGCTGCTCGACGTGAGTATTGGTTCTTAGTCTGCACGATACATAAACGCTATCTCGTGCATGTCACGAAACCGAAGTGATAAAGTGATTCTTAGGAGAAAATCGATGGTTCGATCCACCAGACGTGATTTCCTGAAAACCGGCGTAGCTGCCAGAGTCCTCTCGGGTATCGGCGGGGTGGCAGGGCTTGCACAGACTAAGCGTTCAGCCACTGACTGGGTGACGCTCGGCAAATCGAATGTCAAGGTGACGCGGCTCGCATTTGGAACCGGTACTTTTTCCGGCCGGGTGCAACGCGAACTCGGGCAACCGGAGTTCACCAGGCTGGTCCGGTACGCTTACGATCGCGGCATCCGCTTTTTTGAGACGGCCGAGAGTTATCACGAAATGCCTGAGATGCTGGCCATCGCGCTCAAGGGCGTCCCGCGCGACAGCTATAGGCTAATGATGAAATACAGCACGCCGGCGTCGGGCGATCCGGCTCCCAAGATCGATCAGTACCGAAAACAATTGGGCACCGAGTACATCGACATCCTGCTGCTACATTGCTTGCGCCCGCCGACCTGGTCCTCGGATTACGCCAGTCTTCAAGACGGATTCTCTGAAGCGCAGCAGAAGAAGATTATCCTGGCTCGTGGCGCTTCGGTTCACGGCCTGCCCGCGCTACGGACCTTTCCGGGGAACCAATGGCTTGAAATCGCCATGATCCGCATGAACCACAACGGGACGAAGATGGATACGCCGGAAATGCGGGACGTGGATGCACCCGGCAATGTCGACGAAGTGGTAGCGCATACGAAAAAGGTACACGCACAGGGAATGGGCGTCATCAGTATGAAGCTCTGCGGCGAGGGGCGATTCACCCGCGCGGAGGACCGCGACGCCGCGATGAAGTTCGCAATGAACCTAGGATGTGTGGACTCGGTGACGATCGGGTTCAAGAATACGGCAGAGATCGACGAAGCCATCGATCGAATGAGCCGCGTGATGAACGCTTAGTCGGCGCTTGCGCACCGAACGATGCTGCGCATCGCGGACGTCCGGAACGGACCCGAAAGCGTGGCGGTGACGCGGCGAGGGGGAGACGCGGCGCCTCACAGCTTATTACCGCGTGCGGCGGGATGCGAACCGGAATACAATCGTGCACATGGATCGCTTGAAGATTGTCCGGTTCTGTTCACTGGTGGTTTTCGCGGCGGCGACCACTGTCGTGAAGGCTGCTCCGCCGGCGGAGGGCGGGAACTTTGTTCTGGTCGTGCACGGGGGCGCCGGGAATTACGCCGATGCGCCCGCGGAGCAGATCGAAGCGCGCCGCGCCGTCATCACCAAGGCCGTACAGGCGGGGTACGGCGTTCTAGCGCGTGGCGGTGCTAGCATCGACGCCGTGGAGGCCACGCTTCGCGTGATGGAAGATTCCGGCTTATTCGACGCCGGGCGGGGCGCCTATTACACGCGCGAGGGAGTGCCCGAGCTGGACGCGGCGATTATGGACGGGCGCACGCTGGGCGCAGGGTCGGTGGCTTCGGTCAAGCACATCGCGAATCCCATCCACCTGGCGCGGCTGGTGATGGAGAAGACGCCGCACGTCCTGCTGGTTGGCGCGGGCGCGGAGGAATTCGCGAAATCGCAGGGGATCGAGCTGGTCTCGCCCTATTACTTCTATAACGAACGCGAATGGAACCAATACAAGAAGGCGGCTGAGGAGAAAAAGAAGACCTCGTCGCTGTTTCGCGAAAACGAACACGGCACCGTGGGCGCGGTGGCTCTGGATCAGGCGGGGAATCTTGCCGCAGGGACATCGACAGGCGGGACGGTTTTGAAAATGCCGGGCCGCGTTGGCGATTCGCCGATCATTGGCGCTGGCACCTACGCCAACAATCAGAGTTGCGCAGTATCGGGAACGGGCGTTGGCGAGTTCTTTATGCGGAACATTGTGGCGGCGGATATCTGCGAGCGCGTCCGGTACCTGCACGTTCCGCTGGATCAGGCGGCGAATGAAGTGGTGATGAAGGAACTCGTCGAACAGCACGGCGAGGGCGGTGTCATTGCACTCGATCCGCAAGGCAACGTGGCCACGACCTACAACACGACAGGCATGATGACCGGCACGGTGCGGGCAGATGGGAAAATCAGACTGCAGGGCTGGAGCAAGACGGCCGAGCCGATTATCGTGCCTGCGGTGAAATGAGCGGGTAGAATCTTTAGGGCCCATCCGCTTTTTTATGATCGTCGAAAGATGAAAGCTGCCCGGTTTGCGCATCCTGGTCTCATACTGTTTTGCCTTCTACTTTTCGGGGCGAGCCAGGCTGCCGCACAGATTATCGCAATCACCGCAGGCACTCTGATCGACCCGGAAACCGGCACGGAGAAATCCAAACAAGTCATTTTGATCGAGGCCGGCAAGATCAAGGCTATTGGCTCCGAGTTGCAAATCCCAAGTGATTCCACCCGCGTCGACCTTTCCCAAGAAACCGTTTTACCGGGACTCTTTGATGCACACACTCACCTACTCGCTAGCGTAGATGCAAGATGGGACCTGGGTGATTTCTGGATCATGGCTCTTCAGCGTCGAACTGGCTGGAGAGCGATTCAAGGAGCTCGGTACGCAAAGGAGATGCTGGAAAGCGGATTTACTACGGTTCGCGACCTGGGAAACTCGGGAGACCATCTTGATACAGATCTTGACAAGGCCATTCGCTTCGGGCTGGCGCCAGGACCCACCATGGTCTTTGCCGGACGAATCATCGCGCCATTTGGAGGGCAGTTTTGGGATACACCCACCGACCCTAGTCTGCTCGACAACCCTGAGTATCGCTTCGCCGACTCGCGCGACGAGATGCAGAAGGCGGTGCGGGAGAACATCTACTGGGGCGCGCGCGTCATCAAGATTGTGGTGGACGGTCAGAAATACGCGTACTCGACGGATGATATTCGGTTCATCGTCTCGGAAGCAGCGCGGGCTGGGGTAAAGGTCGCGGCGCATGTTCAGACCGAGAGCGGAGCACGTGCGGCAATCGACGCCGGTGTGGCATCGATTGAGCATGGCTGGGTGCTGAGCGATGAAGACCTCGCGATGGCCAAGAAGAAGGGCGTGGTCCTGGGAGCACAGACTTCCCGGTAACCGAATTACTGGCGAACGGGATGGCCCCGGATGCAGCTAAGCATACCCACGAAAGGTACGTCACCCGATTAGAACGCGCCTGGGCGGCGGGCCTGGATATTGTTTTCGGCACGGATGTGATGTCGGATGTGAAGGGGCGGACGCGAGGGGAACTTGCCATGGAATACATCGACAGCTTCCGGGAGGCCGGGATCAGCGCCTCCGAGATTCTGCGGGCGATGACTACCCGCGCCGCCGCGCTGCTCGGCGTGGAGAAAGAGCGCGGCGCAATTCGCATCGGAATGGCCGCCGATCTGGTCGCTACGCCGGTGAACCCTCTGCACGAGATCGATGGGTTGAAGAGCATTAACTTCGTCATCAAAGACGGTCAAATCTGGCGAAAGCCGTAAGCGAAGCTTTCCCCCTTGACACCGATTCCGATTAGAATCACAATGTGATAGTAATATGCTTGGCGAGTTCGAATATTTGCTGCTCACTGCAGCCGCGCGCTTGGGCGAAGGCGCTTATGGCGCGGCGATGCGTCAGGAGATTGAGGAAGCGACTGGGCGCGATTGCTCCATCGGCGCGCTCTACACAACACTGGATCGCTTGGAGGCCAAGGGCTTCGTCAAGACGTGGATGGGCGACCCCACGCCGCAGCGAGGCGGCCGGCCCAAGCGAATGGTGCGCGTAACGGCGAAAGGTGCTCAAGCGGCGAGCGAGTTCTACGCCGCGGTGACGCGAGTGAGCCGTGGTGTTTCTTGGGAGGCGAGCCGAGTCACGATCTGGCCATGAATCGAATTTTCTGGCGGTTGGCGGATGCTGTATCCGGAATGCTGGAACCCGGCGAACGAGACGTGGTGCGCGGGGATTTCGCGGAGTCCGGCGAGAGTGGCGGACGCGCTCTGAGCGGCGTTCTGGGTTTAGTCGTGCGTCGGCAGGCAGCTTTGTGGAAGGACTGGCGGCCCTGGCTGGTTCTCGTCGGCCTGATTGTCCCGCTTGGCATGATGTTGTCCATCGTTTCGAGCCTTACGGCCAGTCAGAGCGCCACTTACGTCTGGCTGTATGCGAATAACTGGGACTGGGGGCTCTTAAGGTACGCCGAGTTTTGGTACGAGGCTGTTGACTCCGTCGCGTTTGTCTTCGTGAGGTGCTTAACGCTGGTTTGCTGGTCATGGACAGCGGGTTTTGTGCTCGGATCAGTATCACGCAGAATCGTTCAGGTCTACGGCGTACTGTTTTGTCTGATGTTGGTTTTCGGAGGACTTCTGGGTGCACCAAGATATCTTGCCTATTGGCTATCGTACATGCACGTCCCGCCGTCGCCCGACTCGCACGACCCAATTTCCGAGCTCGCGTTTTACCGTATGATGTTTCCGCTGATTGTACAAGCAGTCCTGGTTGCGGTTCCTTCTCTTTGGGGAATGCGGCAAGGTAGAGACGCGGGAAAGTTGACACCACTGCTCCGCACCGTTTTGTGGACTGCCGCAATCGGCACCCTTATTTTGCTGTTGATGCAAGAACCGGGATTTGTGTTTTTTTTGAAAGCTTACTGGCTACGACGAATTTGGCAGAGTTGGCAAATACGACTGCTACAGTTCGTCGTGTACTGGCCGGTTGTGTACTTGGTGGCAACCACAATGTGGCGACGCTGGCATCGTAGGGTCGAGATCCGGCCATGAATCGAATTTGCTGGTGGTTGGTGGATGCTGCATCGCGAATGCTCGACCCCCTAGAGCGGGCGATAGTGCACGGCGATTTCGCGGAGTACGCTGAGAGTGGCGGACGAGCTCTGAGCGGCGTTCTGGGTTTAGTCGTGCGTCGGCAGGCAGCTTTGTGGAAGGACTGGCGGCCCTGGCTGGCTTTGGTGGGATTAGTTGCCATAGTGGCTGTAGTTTTGAGTGAAATCGCATTCAACCTTGATGTAAATGTTGGCCAGCAGGTGCAAGCATACTCGCATTATGGAGTGCGCGTCGATACCGGCCTGACCGCTGGCAAAGACATCGTGCATTTGGTCTGCCTGTCGCTGGCGCTGCTCTTGTGGTTATGGGTCAGCGGTTTCGTGCTGGGATCCTTGTCGGGCCGCACCATCTGGCTTACGGGGGCGCTATTTTACCTCGTAGTTCTTGACTCGTTCACAGCCCGCTTGGTCATTTCCGGCAATGTTAGATTCAGCAACACGCACCTTCTATGGATCATCCTAAGCGCGGTGCTGTTTGATATTGTCAGGGTCCCATTCTTATTGGTAATGATCTGGGGAGTAAGTCGAGGTCTTCGGCTGCGCACGCTGGGAGTTCGTCCGACATTCATACTCGCTGCGGCCATCATAATCCTGACTACGCTCGTAACCTGGACCAGCGGATGGTATGAGACAGCGCATGAGACCTGGAGCGGGGGAGTATGGCGCCGTATTCCCTGGCAGACAAGATTGCTGCCGCTCGCACTGGTGAGCTGGCCGGTTGGGTACATGCTCGCAACTGCCGACTGGCAGCGCTGGCACGGCCGGACTGCCTCGGACTAAGGTCGGCCGGAACTGTATCTGGAGAAGCTCGTTGGACAAGACCTACGCGCTCGCAAGATGGAGACTGGTGCGGCCCTGGTTGTTCGTGGCCGTGCTCAGCGGATCTGCGGCCACTGCGGAACCCCAAAGCTCTCCGCAAGATTATCCACAGTGGCGCGGCCAGAACCGCGATGGTTCAGCCAGCGCGTTCGCCGAGCCCAAAGTCTGGCCCGAGGAACTCACACGCCGATGGAAGGTCGAGGTCGGTGAAGGCTACGCGAGTCCGCTCGTGGTCGGCGGCACGGTCTATTCTTTCACCCGGCGCAATGGCAACGAAGTGATGATGGCGCTGAACGCCGCGGACGGCAAAATCATATGGCAGACGAGTTATCCGGCTCTCTACAAAATGGCCGATCCTACGAAAGCCCACGGAGAGGGTCCTAAGGCGACACCTCTGTACCACAATGGCAAGCTGTACACGCTCGGCATCGGCGGCATCGTATCCGCTTTTGATGCCTCGAACGGAAAAGTTGTGTGGCAGAAGCCCGCTCCATCGGAGCAGCCGTTTTTCGGCACGGCATCCTCACCTGTCGCCGACAAGAATCTCGTCATCTTTCATCCCGGCAACTACGATCCGCTGACCGCGTTCGATGCGAACACAGGCGACGTTAAGTGGACAGCGAAGGGAGGTGGCATGTACGCGTCGCCTATGATTGTCGAGTTGGGAGGTATCCGCCAGGTCGTGTCTATGGGTCAGCAGAACATAGTCGGCGTCGCGGTGGATGATGGAGCACTCCTTTGGCAGTATCCGTGGGCTGGCGAGGGGGGCGGGATGCAGGCCATTACGCCAGTACTGTATAACGATACGATAATCGTCAGCAGTTACCACGCGGGAGTGACGGCGCTCCGGCCCGCAAAGCGCGATAGCAAGTGGGTGGTCAATGTTGCATGGGAAACCAAGGACGTCTCGTTGTTCTTGAGCAATCCAGCGCTTATTGGTAGCACGCTGTTCGGCTTGTCCGAAAAGGCTAGCGGCCAGTTCTTCGCGCTCGACGCCAGGAGCGGCAAGGTCCTTTGGTTGGGAAAGCCCCGGCAAGCGACCAACACGGCGGTGGTCAAAGCAGGCGATCTGCTGCTCCTATTGAACGATAATGCCGAGCTGATCGTGGCGAAAAGCAGCCTGACCGGGTTTGAACCCATGAAACGCTACACCGTCGCCGACAGTGCGACCTGGGCTCAGCCGGCTATCTCGGGCAATCGGGTGTTCGTCAAAGACGTGTCATCGCTGGCGCTGTGGACCCTAGACTGAGGCCGCTAGGTTCCGGTGGCCGCTCCTACTTGTGTAACTTCCTTGACGAGGTATGACGACAACCCCCGGGCTGCCATCGCGATCCAGAAATGGGGTTGGAGGCGGTTCCCAATATCTAGCGGAAAGAGCGTAAGGCCGCGCCGAAGGTCTGCGCTGAAAGACATGTCCGGAGCGAAGGGTGATGCTGTGGTGCGCATAGTATCACACGGAGCTTTGGTCATTGACAGCACGAATCGCTTGTCGGCCGAAGAATCTCTGTTCTACCGGTGACGGCGTCTGAGTCTTACGTCGCTGGCGGTTTGTTAACTTTTGGCTACTAACGATTGGCACCCTTGTCATTCTTGGCCTAGTCGGATACCTTTCATAAAAGTCCGATCACTGGCTGTTCACTGCTACGGATCTCTCCATTCGTGACGGATAATTGTAAAGTCTGATGACTCGTCTTTTGATTTGCGTTTTGACTGTGGCCGCGGGCGGCGCTTGGGCGCAAATGCCATCGCTTTCGCTGTCCGGAGGATCGGGCGCACCGGGAGCCAATATTTCCGTGCCCGTCATTTTTGTGTCCAATGGCGCTCCTATAACCGGCCTCCAGTGGACCATGAAATATTCAAGCGCCGACTTCAGCTCAGTTAGTATTACCGCGAGTTCAACCGCGACCGCCAGTGGTGAGGTGCTTTCGTGTTCGAAAGCACCCGGTCAAGTAACCTGCCTGATGATTAACCTCGGCTCCGGCACAGCTCCCGTGCCGAGCGGGCAAATCGCCGTGGCGACATTCCAGATATCCGCTACCACCACGAATAGTTTTTCAGCGATTGAGCTCTCGGGCCTTGTCGACTCCAGCGGCGCGGGCACGTCTCTCGGCCTTACGGGTATAGGCGCCGCAATCATCATCACAGCAAGCGGCGCCCATCTCAGCGCGGCTGGCTCAATGGCGCAGATAGCTTCCGGCGGTGGTTGGGATACGACACTAACACTAATAAATACGGGAGCCGCCACTGCCGACGCGCGACTGAACTTTTTCGGCAATGACGGCAGCCCGCCGCAACTGCCGTTTACCTTCCCACAAGTGCTGCCAACCGGCCCGCTGGTCGTCTCGACGGTGGATCTAACCTTTAATGCAAATGCTTTGCTGGTACTCGACAGCCAGCAACCCAGCAATCCCAACGCCCAAATCGGCTCGGCCCAGTTGTTGAGTAATGGAACCGTGGGTGGTTTCGCCATCTTCAAGTACATGCCAACCGGCCAGGAAGCCATCGTGCCTCTTGAAACGGGCAGCGCGCCTTCCTACGTGCTCGCATTCGACAACACTGGCGCTGGCGCCCTGGCGACCGGCGTAGCCATCGCAAATGTCGCCGCGCAGCCCGCCAATATACCCGTGGTCATCCGCGATGACACGGGAACACAGATCGGCGCCGAAACTATCAGCCTGCCGGCACGGGGCCATACATCATTCATGCTGAATGTCAATTACGCCGTCACCAAAGGCAAGCGCGGCACGCTGGAGTTGGATACGCCGCCCTCCGGCCAGATCAGCGCACTTGGACTGCGTGCCAACGGCAGGGCGTTCACAACGCTTCCAGCGCTCACCGCTGCGGGCGCGGGCAATGGCTCCATGGCGCAGGTCGCTTCCGGCGGGGGTTGGCAAACCACATTCACGCTGGTCAATTCGGGACTCTCTTCGGCCGAGGCGCAGTTGAGCTTTTTCGACAACAACGGAAATCCGCTGGCTTTGCCACTGACCTTCGTGCAATCGGGCGCAGCAACGACGGCGACTGGAATCAGTCAGACGATTGCTGCGGGCGCAACGCTGGTTATCCTGACGGAAGGAAGCAACGCCAATGCGGCAGTAGGTTCGGCGCAACTGACAACTACGGGAAATATCAGCGGTTTCGCCATCTTCCGCTACAAACCAACGGGGCAGGAGGCGGTCGTGCCGATCGAGACGCGCAAGGCCAGCGCGTACATCCTGGCCTTCGATAACACTAACGGACATGCTACCGGACTGGCATTGGCGAGTGTATCCAGTCAGGCCGCCAACGTGCCTGTGGTTGTCCGCGACGACACCGGGACCATCCTGGGCACGGAGATAATCAGTCTTGCGGCGCACGGGCATGCGTCATTTGTGCTGACGGACCGATACGCATTCGCGGCCGGAAAACGCGGGACGGTGGAATTCGATACTCCGGCTGCTGTGCAGATCAGCGTACTCGGCCTTCGCGGCACGGCGGGCGGCGCGGTCACAACGATTCCGGTACTTGCGAAGTAGAGCTTCCTTCCCAGATTGCGATAGACTGATCGGGCCGATGGTGCCTGAACCCGCCAAGCTGCGCGAATTCGCTTCGAGCTATACCGCGGCGTGGTGTAGCCAGAACCCCGCGAGCGTAGCTGCCTTTTTCTCACCCGAGGGTTCGCTCAGCGTGAACGGCGGCACTCCGGCCGTGGGGCGAAATGCCATTGCCGAGGTGGCTCGGAGATTCATGACCGCGTTTCCAGATCTGGTGCTGCTCATGGACGGCGTCATGGTTCACGACGATCGCGCAGAATTCCACTGGACATTCAATGGCGCCAACACCGGACCCGGCGGGACAGGACATCGAGTGCGCTTCAGTGGGTTCGAGGTGTGGAAGTTCGGAGACGATGGACTTGTTGCCGAGTCGCAGGGCCACTTCGATAGCGCGGATTATCAGCGTCAGTTACGCGGGTGGAGGAAGCCTAACAGAGGTGCGGCCTCGGAGTGACGGACCGTGATTTAGGGCACCCCGCTGATAGAAGCCACCTCAACAGTTTGGCGACACGTGGTCCGAGGCTTTCAGAACCAGCCACTTCGCATTCCAAAAAATAGTTGCCCAACGCGGGAATAGAGTGCCTGCGGTGATGGTCTCTGCACATATGCGGGCTAGTTTTGCCTATTTCGTCATTACACTTTTCTCGTCCATCTGCGCCCAAGGTCAACAAGGAATTGAATTAATCGCGGGGGCCAACTGGGAGTTCCCGGGCCTGGCCGGGCCGATTGCCGCCTTGCAGGCGCCATTAGGACAGCCCGGTTCTCTTGCACTGGCAAATAATGGCGATCTTCTCATCGCCGACGTGGGCAACAACATCGTGCTTCGGCTGTCTGCCGATGGAACTCTGCGGGTAGTTGCCGGCAATGGCGAGCAGGCCTATTCCGGGGACGGCGGACCGGCTACTGCCGCATCTCTTATCAATCCCGCCGCGATCGCTGTTGACAAGGCGGGCAACATCTATATTGAGGATTTTGGCAAAGCGAACTTGATGATGCTCAACCCCATTTGCGGCATTCGCCGAGTGAGCTCTGACGGCGCCACCTCGACGATAGCAGCGGGGGCGGCCATATGTGACGCTGCCGGTCAGATGATACTGCATCGGGTTCACCGTTGATCCCGCGGGTAACCCCGTAGTGTCGAATGACCATTTCGTGCGGCGGATTAACGCCGATGGTAGTGTCACGATCATTGCCGGTTCCGGAGCCGACGCGTCGGTGTGTGAGACGGGTAACGGCGCCAATCGCTCGCAGTCGCCGATTGGCGACGGCGGACCGGCCACGTCCGCGGCGCTGTCGCCGGGGGCGATCACTTACGATTCGGCCGGAAATCTCTATATCGGCGAGACCAACCATGCGCGCATTCGCAAAATCGACGCCTATGGAATCATTTCCACGATCGCCGGACTCGGCTCCGATTGTCCTATTAATGATTCTCCGGACGGCGCCAACGCCGCATCAGCCAAAATCGGCAATGCGGAAGGGTTGGCTTTCGGTCCAGATGGAGCGCTTTACTTCCTTGAAGGCCTTTTCGTACGCAGGATCGCCAACGGAACGTTGAGCACCGCCCTGAGTCTCCCGCCGTTGCTCTTAGCGGGTCACTCTCCCGCTCCCGCGGGCATTGTCATAGACCGCTCAGGCGCGTTGGTGCTCACACAGGGCGATCGTGTGGTGCGGGCCTCCTCTACCAATGCGACCCAGATCATTGCTGGAAATGGCTTTGTCCGTTCCACTGGCGACGGTGGGCCGGCCTGGACGCCCCAATCTACGATGTGATGGGTGTAACCGCGGACGCCGCGGGCAATGTGTATTTCACAGAGAGAGACGGCAACCGCGTGCGCAAGGTGTCCTCCGCCGGAGTAATATCCACGATCGCGGGAACGGGGACAGGAGGTTGTAGCGGCGATGGTGGGCCTGCCATCAACGCGCAATTGTTTCTGCCTTACGGCATCACCGCGGATGGTAGTGGCGGCCTGTATATCGTAGGATGCGGCGTGCGGCACATTACTCCGGATGGAGTCATGACTACCGTCAGCCAGACGCTGACTAGCGATGTGGCGATCGACCGGCAGGGGAATCTTTATGCCGCGCGGTTTCCTGGCGTGGTGGTCCGTATCTCGCCGGACGGCCGGACAACGCCCGTCGCCGGCTCGGGCATCCCAGGCGGCAACCAACCCGCAGTTGGCGAGCCAGCCTTGAACGCGACGTTGGGTCCCTCGAGCGTTGCCTTCGATACCGCAGGCAACATGTACATCGCCGACCAGATCGACAAGAGCATCTGGGTGGTGAACTCATCTGGCATAATCATTTCCAAATATGCGGATCTCAATGCCACCCGGCTGGTGATGGATGCCGCTGGAAGCCTTTATGCAATCGGGACGGACAACCGCGTTTACAGAGTGCAACGTGGCAGAGTGTTGCCGATCGACGGGCTCACCAACGTTGTTGCGCTTGCGGCGGTCCCAGGGAATACGTTGCTCATCGCCCAGCAGGCGCTCGATCAAGACCCGTTGCATGCGGATAGCGAGATCCGCGAGGTCACGGTATCAGTATCAGACCGGCAATCAGTGCGCCCTTTGATTCGGTAGGCCCAGGGCACCCTGCTTGACGGCAAGACTAAACGTGACGCTTGTGATTTGGCGATCAGAAGGAAGGCGCTCCAATTGGAACGGAAATTACGCGGCCAAAGGCAGCGTCAGTTACGCCCAATCCATGCTCATGCCAGATGATGGACTGCGATCTCTGTCAGCGCACGCCGCGGGTCTAAGACCACAACAATTTGTTGACTTCCGCTCCGGGTACGCTCGATCCTACACAGCGTACGATCCTCCACCTACCGCACCGCCCGGAACTATGACATAATCTCCCAGGCACAAATAATATGACTATGTCCAGGTTAGCCACTCGTCTGGGATTTCTCTCTTTCGCGACAGCACTCTCTTTCCCAGCTGTTGCCGCCACTCTCTGCGTCAACCCCGGCGGCACCGGCGGGTGTTATGCCAGTATCCAATCGGCAGTCAATAACGCCGCCGCTTATGATGTGATCAAAGTGCGTCCCGGCACCTACAAGGAGGGTGTCGTGATTGGTATCCCGCTCTCCCTGTTCGGCGCTGGCGCGGACGAATCTACCATTGACGCGACCAACCAGCCCAACGGCGTGCTCGTCGATGGCTTCAATCATCCAGGTCTCCACAAGGTCGTCGTCGCTGGATTCACCGTCGAAAATGCTCAGTTCGAAGGAATCTTAGCTGTTAGCGCCACCGACGTCACTATCCGCAACAACAGCGTGATCAACAACGATCAAAGCCCAGGGCTCTTCTTCACAGGCGCCACCACTGGCTGCCCTGGCCAACCCGCGTACGAGATGGACGAAACTGGCGACTGCGGCGGAGCGATCCACCTCATCGGCGTTTCCGACAGCACTGTTTCCGGTAATCTCGTAGCCGGCAACGCCGATGGCCTCCTGATTAGCGACGAAACCGGCATCAGCAAGGGGAATGTGGTGACCCAAAACAACTTCAACAACAACCCGCTCGAGTGCGGCATCGTACTTGCCTCCCATCCTCCGGTCGGCTCCTCCGGTCCCTTTTACGCGCCTCACTATGGAGTAGTTGGCAACACCGTCACCGAAAACGTCTCCACGGGCAACGGCGTGCAAATCGGTGGCGCCGGCGTTGGACTCTTCTCTGACGGCAACGGCCCGGCCGTGTTTCGGGGAACACTATCAGCCACAACAAGCTCGTTGGCAATGGCCTCGGAGGTGTTAGCCTCCACAGTCATGTCGGTCCCGCCTTCGGGGCGCCGGCCGATAACATGGACAACAACACCATCACCGGAAATTACATCGCGAGTAACCTCGCAGATCTTTTTGACACCGCCACTCCCGGCCGCGTCGGCATCAACATCAACAGCGGCGGCGGCGGCTCTCCCGTAACGGGCACCGTTATCACTTTCAACATCATCAGCGATGAAGACGTCGATATCGCCATCAACACTCCAGCCAAAGTGAAGATTCACACCAACAGCCTACTTGGCGGTAAAATCGGCGTCGCCAACGTCTGTGCCTTTGACGGCGCTACGATCTGCGGAGGAGTCATCGACGCCAAGCGGAACTATTGGGGGTGCCCGGAAGGCCCTGGCGCCGGCGGGACGTGCAGTTCTATCCCGGCTATCTACTCCACGGGCATTTTCTTCACCCCCTGGATTCCGCAACCCGTCGCGAACGGTCACAACTGATCGGCGTTCGCTGAGCGGCAAGGCCGTGTTTCTCTTGTCGAATCGCCTTGGCGCACACCAGTCAGTCAAATGCCTTCAAGGCCTCTCAACCACCGGCAACTCGATAAAGCTCGCCTCGCCCGGCGCGTGATAAATCCGCTGCACCGCCTTTCGAAAATCCTCCGGCTTGGCCCAAAATATGTTTTGCACGAACGTCTGCGGATTGCGGTCGTAGAGCGGGAACCAGCTTGATTGGATCTGCACCATCATTCGGTGGCCCGGAAGGAAAACATGATTCGCCGTGGGCAGGTTGAAGCGGTAGAGCAGCGGCTTGCCGGACGCTATGGGTTTGGCGGTCTCGAGGCCTTCGCGGTAGCGGCCGCGGAAAATGTCCGCCGACACCATCAGTTGATAACCGCCCAAGTTTGCACGGCCGGCCACTTCGTCGGGATACTCATCGATCACCTTGACCACCCAATCGGAATCCGTGCCGCTGGTTGAGGCAACCAGGTTGGCGACGGGTTGCCCGCTGATCTTCACCGGCGCTTTCAAGACATCGGAGACGAATACCATGACATCCGGGCGTCCGGAAGCTTCGCGCTGGTCGTCCACCAGCCATTGCGACCAGGTCAAGCCATTGCCGTAGCCCATAGGTTGAATCGGGCGCGAGCGGTAGGGCACCGGTTTCGCTGGGTCAGAGACGTATTCCTCAAACTCCGTGTCGCTGGGCTTCGGGGCGGCGAAGCTCAGCTTCAAACCTGTGGTGAGGTACAGCGGCGCCGGACGGACGGTGCAGCCGCTCGCGCAACCGGCGGGCCACGCGGGCAAGCGCCGCCATGTGTTCGTTCCCGTTTCAAAAGCAGAGACGGGCGGCACATCGGCCTTAGGCGCGCCGTCTTTGAGGTATTGATCCAGAAACGGGCGCAGGATCTCGCGGCGGAAGTAGAGCCCGGTATCGCTGCTGAATCTTAACGCGCCAAGCGTGCTGCCGTCCCCGGCTTCCTGGCCGTGATGCCACGGGCCCATGACCAGAAATACTTTGTCGTTATTTGTGTCTTTCGGCTTGATGGCTTTGTAGACGGCGATAGCGCCGTAGATGTCTTCCTGGTCCCAGAGGCTGTGTACCAGCATGACCGGCACTTTCAGCGGTTGCGCCGCCAGGATCTGGTCGACGGCCTGATCTTGCCAGAAGGCGTCGTAGCTGGGATGCGCAAGAATCTTTCGCCAGAAGCCGATCGGTTCCAAGCCATGGCGCTGCCCAAGCGCGCCTGCGGAACCCGCCTGTATGAACTTGTCGTAATCATCGAAGTGGCTGGTCCACCACTTGACCTCCGACTTACGCGTGGCCTGCTGATCGTAAATGTATCCCATCATCTGCTCGCGGAACGCGCCGTTGTGGAACCAGTCGTCGCCCCTCCAGCCATCGACCATGGGATTCATCGGCACGGAAACTTTGAGCGCGGGGTGTGGATTGACCAGCGCCATCAAGGGCAGAAAGCCGTCGTAGGAAATGCCGAGGATGCCGACCTTGCCATTCGTTTCCGGGACGTTCTTCACCAGCCAGTCGATGGTGTCGTAGGTGTCGGTAGCGTGGTCGACCGGAGTCGGGTTTTGCGGCCCGTGCAGAGGCCGGTTCATGACGTAGTCGCCCTCGGAGCCGTGCTTGCCGCGGACATCCTGCACTACGCGGATGTAGCCGCCCTCGACGATCACGTCCGGGAAATTGTCGTAGCCGTGCAGGACTGGACCCAGGTGAGAGCTTTCGAGCTGGCTGGTGACGCTGCGGCATCGTATGGCGTGCGCGTCAGAAGGATCGGCGCGCCTTTCGCGCCCTTCGGCACAATGATGACGGTGTGCAACTTTACGCCGTCGCGCATGGGGATCATCACATCGCGCTTGATGTAGTCGAAACTATCGGTGAAGGGCTCGAACTTGGCTGGGGTCTCGCTGGGCAAGTCTGGGTAGGTTGCGGGAGGCAGCGAAACGGACTGGGCCGGCGACAGTTCGACGAACGAGAGGGCGCCGAGCAATGGCAAGAGTACTGTGGATATGGATCGGATGGAATGCATGAGCAGATTGTAGCTGAAGCGACAGAGCTTGGGCCGCGCTTGAACGCGCATCACGCGAATAAAACGGGAGCTACGGCTTGCGGCCGACGGCGAACAGGTGCTTGCCGCCACGTATATAGAGCACACCGTCGGAGATGGCAGGCGTTGCCATCACCGTTTCTCCAAGTTCATTCTCAGCGACCAGTTTGTATTCCCGGCCCATTGCCAGCACGTACGTGTGGCCGTCCTCATTCGTGATGTACAGGTGGCCGCCGGCGGTCACTGGCGAACTGGTGAAGCCGGAGGTTCCGCCGCCCAGCCGCTGCTGATAGAGTTGTTGGCCGTTGGACAACTGGTAAACGCTCAGCACGCCCGTATCGAAGCAGAAATAGCCGAGACCCCCGTCGAGCAGCGGTGTCTGCATATAGTTGCCAGACCGATCGTGCGACCAGGCGATGCTGGAACGATCCTTTGTGATGTCTCCCGCGGCGTCGGTGCGGATGGCATAAATGGGCCGCCCTGAACCGTGCGCGTTGGTGATGACCGCGACGCCATCCAGAAAAACGGGAGTAGGAACGGGAATGTCTCCGCCGCCGGTGAGCTTCCACAATTCTTTGCCAGTTTTCAGGTCGTAACCGCCAATGTGTTTCCACCCATTGACCACGACCTGAAAGCCGGAGGAGCCGTGCGCAGTGTAGGGTATGACCGCCGGGGTGCCGAATGTGGGCACATCATTCCGAGGCGTGCGCCAGAGTTCCTTGCCGCTGGCGATATCCAATGCCGCAAGAAAAGAATCTTTTTGCACGTCGGCCTGGATGATCACCATGTCTTGAAAGATGACGGGGGAACTGGCAAAGCCCCACTGCGCGTCCGGGACCATGTAGAAGCCGGCATCCAGCTTGCCGAAATCCTTCTTCCAGAGCAGCTTGCCATCCAAGTCGAAAGTGAACAGCCCTTCCGAGCCAAAGAACACCACCAGATGTTTGCCGTCGGTAGCAGGAGTTGGGTTGGCGTGCGTGGATTTCGGGTGCCGCATGATCTTGGGCTGGCCGCTGGCTGCCGTGCGCTCCCACACGATCTTTCCGGAGCCACGGTCCAGGCAATAGATCTTGAAGCTCTGCGCACCCTCGCCTTTGACAGGCTCTATGTCGCCGTAGAGGCCAACTTTCAGGACCGAGTCTCCGGCTGCAGGCACAGCACTGGTGACGAAGATGCGATCGCCCCAAACAATCGGGCTGGAGTGGCCGAGTCCAGGTATCACGGTCTTCCAGAGGACATTCTTGCCCGACTCACCATTCCATTCGGATGGAGGAGATCCGGTGCCAATTCCGTTGCCGGAAGGGCCACGGAACTGGGGCCAATTCGCGTCAGAGGCAAGGACGATAAGAGCTGCCAGAAAGGTCGCGAGCAGTTTCATATTTTGTACCGATCCTACTTCGGAGCTGGGCTCCCTCGCTCGATATAGTTTTTCAGCCTTGTGAATTGTTCGGTCAGGACGGAATCCACCGGAGCGGCCCAGGTGTTCATTCCCGCTGGAAGATAACCCGTCACCGCGTAGGTGACGTCGAGCTTGGTGCCGCCTTCGGCTGCAGAAAAATGGATCGCCATATTGCCTGCGGCTGCGATGGACTGCAGAGGCCCCAAAGCTCCGATCAACCCCAGCGCCTTACCAGGGGCAAGCATGATAACTTCCATATGACGAACGCTACCCTCGTTGGGTAGCTTTTCGCAGAAGCATCCCATGGCTTTGGCTTCGATGCTCAGATTGTGAGCGTTGCCGGAATAAGTGTGCTCGGAGTTCCACCAATCGCCAACATTTTGAATCAGCCGGCGGTAGACGTCCTCCGGAGCCGCGTGGACGTGTAGCGTGATCTTAACCGTGAACCCGTTAGCCGAAGCGTCCGCCACTTCAGATTTCGCCCGGTTGGGCGCTAGAGCGAGAATTGCCAGACTGAATACGAGATTTTTTTTCATTCGACTCCTTCCTGACGTCTTAGCGGAAAGTTATTTTCTCACATACCAAGAAACGCAGGCCTCTAACTGCCTAGCAGTTCGCGTGTATGCTCACCCAAACGCGGTGAGGTCGCGCCGGGCACGGCTGGGCTTCCGCTCAGTTGCGGCAGCGGCGGGTCCTGCCGATAAGCGCGGGCTTCAGGTAGAGTGAGCACGGCCGATACACAAACATCCTTGCCGCGAAATTTTTCTTCCCATTCCCCAGCCGTGCGGCTGCGAAAAACGCCAGCCAGATGATCGCGGATCACCTCTCGCCGGCCGTTTTCGGCAAACTGGTCCGCGATAAATGGTTCGCAATCGAGCTCGCGGCAAAGCGCTGCCCAAAACTTCGGTTCGAGCGCGCCAACCGCCACCCAACGTCCGTCAGCGGTTTCATATACGCCGTAGCATCCATAGCGACCCGACAACCGTTCGTCCTCCCGCCGCGGAGAACAGCCCGTGGCATTGAGAATCGTGAGCGGCAGCATCATCAACGAAGCCACGGCGTTGGTCATGGACACATCCACGAACTGGCCGCGGCCGGACTTTTCGCGAGCTGCGAGCGCCAGCAGCGTACCGATGACTGCGTGCAAGGCGCCGCCGACGTCCGCCATCTGGAAACCCGGAACAGCGAGCGGTCCAGCGGCCCATCCGATCAGATCCAGCGCGCCCGCCAGCGCCAGATAGTTGATATCGTGTCCCGCTCGATGGGCGTCCTGACCCGTCTGGCCGAACCCGGTGATTGCCACGTAAATTAACCGTGGGTTACGCGAGGAGAGCAGCCCGTAGCCCAGACCCATGCGATCCATCACACCCGGCCGGAAACCTTCTATGACTAAATCGGCCGCGACGGCGAGTTCGAGCACCCCACGGCGGTCCTGTTCATTCCGGAGATCGGCGACGACGCTCTTCTTTCCTCGGTTAATTTCCGCGAACAGAGCGCTCTCGCCATCATCGAGAAACGGCGGCACCTGGCGAGCCGGGTCACCCGCGGGAGGCTCGATCTTGATGACTTCAGCGCCGAAATCCGCCAGGAAGCGCGTGGCCGCCGGCCCCGGCAACAGTTGGGTGAAATCTACGATGCGGATACTTTCGAGCGGCCGCGCTGTCATCGCCGTTCATGGATTGGAGCCCGGTACAGGGCGATGACGGCCGCCCCGCCCAAGCCGAGATTGTGTTGCAGGGCCACCTTGGCGCCCGTCACTTGGCGCTTTTCCGCCTTGTCGCGCAATTGCCAGTTGAGTTCGACACACTGAGCCAGGCCGGTGGCTCCCAGCGGATGTCCTTTGGAGATCAAGCCGCCGGACGGATTCACCACCCATCGGCCTCCGTACGTCACCGCGCCCGAATCGATCAGCTCGCCGCCCTTGCCCTCCGCGCACAAACCCAGCGCTTCATAGGTGAGCAGTTCATTGGTGGAAAAACAATCATGCAGCTCGATCACGTCCGCATTCTCCGGCCCCATCCCGGATTGCTCATAGGCTTTGAGGGCCGCTTTTCGGGTCATGTCGTAGCCGACAATCTTAATGCAGCTTCGCTCCTGAAATGTGCTGGGCAAGTCAGTCGCCATGGCCATGCCGGCGATTTCCACTGCCTGCGCCGCCAGGTTGTGGGCCTTCACAAAGGATTCACTAGCTAGAATCGCCGCCGCTGCGCCGTCCGACGTCGGACAACATTGCAGCTTGGTCAGCGGATCGTAAATCATCGGCGAGTGTTGCACTTCATCGAGCGAGAAAGGCGCTTGAAATTGTGCATACGGATTGTTCACCGAATGCCGGTGATTTTTGGCCGCGATCTTCGCGAAATGTTCGGCTTTGGTGCCGAATTTCTCCATGTGCTCGCGTCCAGCGTTGCCGAACATCTGGGCCGCAGGTGGCGCTTCACTGGGCCCTCGCAGCTCGGTCATGAGCCGGAGATGACGTCCCACGGGATTCGCATCCGCGGATTTGACCGGCAACGAACCTTTCTGCATCTTCTCGAACCCCAGCGCCAGGACGCAGTCGCAGAGGCCGCCCTCCACCAACTGCTTGGCCAGATAGAGCGCGGTGGCTCCGGTCGAGCAGTTGTTGTTTACGTTGTATACCGGGATGCCGGTGAGCCCGAGCTCATAGACCGCGTTCTGGCCGCAGGTGGATTCCCCGTACACGTATCCAACGCACGCCTGCTCGATGCGGTCGTAAGCCAGCCCGGCATCCTGCAGGGCCATCAACCCGGCTTCGCGGGCCATATCCGTGTATGCCCAGTCTTTCGAGAATGGTTTTTCGAATTTCGTGATTCCGACACCGACGACGAATACTTTGTTCGCCACTGCGGGCATAGCGTCTTACTCCAGGCTCGCTCAGATAGTAGAGGAAACTGGCCGAGATCGCAACACCGGGCTAGGCCGAGAGCTCTGCTTCCTCGGCGAACAAATTAACGGACGGTATCCAGCATCGCCGCCTGCACTTTCTTTTGCAGCATGAGCAAAGCTGTATCGTCCGGGAACACATCCAGGCCTTTGCGAGTCATTTGCAGGGCGTCGCGGTATTCTTCGAGCGCCACATATTGGGCCGCCAACGCATCGTAGAATTCGTGGAGATAAGGATTCTGGTCGAGCCCTTTCTGAAGCACGCGGATCCCTTCGGCATGGCGCTTGCACTGGCCATACGCTTCGGCCAACAGGAGAAAGTCTTCAGGCAGCGTCGATCCAGTGCGAATGGCGCCCGTCAGATACCCGATGCTTTCTCTTGCGCCCTCCACCGTTCCCTTCGCCGCTGCTCTCCTGCCGAGCGCCGAGAGCACCAGCGGGTCCGCCGGAGCGCTGCGAGCCAGCTTGTCCAACAGCTCGTTCTTTCTTGCGGTGAACTCTTTGTGCCCGTCGCGGATCAGATCGAGATAGGCGCGAAGAAGCGTGATTGGGGGGATGCCCGATATTGGTCCGCCGGGAGCCGAGGTCAAGTGCAGCAAACCGGTTCCATCTGCCGCATTCGATGAAAACGCCTCCTCGGGATATGGCTCCCCCGCGCGTGCTGTGATCGAATGATCCGTAAGCGCCGCGTGCGTGATGGTGGCCACCGTCCGTTTGGGCATGTGGCAGAATGCGCAATCGTCGGCCGAACTTTTCTTGACTCGCTCTGCAACCGGCAGTTTGCAGCTCTCGGGCGTGTGGCATGTCAAGCATTTGGCGCGGTAAGACAGCACAGCCTCCTGGCCGAAAAGCTGCGCATGAGGATTGTGGCATGTGATGCAGCCGAGCTTGCCCGCACTCTTGCGATAACACTTGCTGAGTCTCATGCCGAAATAGTGCTCCAACAACACGGATTGCGGCGGCGAATCGCTGCTGAGCGGCACCTTGAAAATGGCTTCCACCGTATCGAGCGAAGATCCTGGCCGGAAGTCCTGTTCGGTTTTCCCCGGCTGTGCTACTCGAACGTCGCCGCCTTGATGGCATTTCATGCAAATGTTGTCCGCCAGCCATCCAGTCAGGCGCGCTGGATTCACAATGCTCGTATCTATTTTTGCTGCGGGGTTTACCGGGGGGCCGCCGGCCTGGCGTTCGGTAACGTGCAGCGCACCGGGGCCGTGGCAATTTTCGCAGCCCACTGCCAACTCGGCAAATGGAGGATTGCGATAAAGGGCCACCCGGCCAGATACGGGCTGAGGCTGGCCGCTGTGACATCCGATGCACTGCTCCACGACCGGTCTCGTGAACGCATAGTTGTGAGCCTCATAGCCGGGCGAAAAACTCCAAATGCGCGATTTTGTGTAGTAGGAAAGCGGAGCCTCAAACAAGTAATCATCGCGCGCGATAACGAAGCCGAATCCGTTTTCGCCGGCGCCTACGACATAATCTGTCTTGAATGTTTGCCGAAAAATCTCCCTGCCGTCGCGGCCGACGGCATAGTGAGCCTGGTACAAAGCGCCATCTTTTCGCAAGACCTCAAAATACTGCCCGGTGTCCTTATCGAATATCGTCGCGGGCGCCGGCAGCCGCGTCTCGAACGAAGTGTCGCCGCCGGTAATCATCGAGCGCCCCATGCCTGTCTTGAGGTAGCTGGACGCAATCTTGGGATGGCACCCGCTGCACACTTTCGAGCCGACGTAACGAACGCTTGGCGCCATGTTTCGAAAAGCGATCGGGGTCTGGGCAGGCGCGGCCGGCGAAAAGCCCAGAGCCGTGCCGGCCAGGAGCACGAAGGAGCGTCTTAACCTATGGACGCTGACCATCGATGCCTGGTAGCGAGCCCGGTTTTGGCGTGAACAATTGCTGCTGTTTTTTTTCGAGCTCGGCGATGGTTTCTTTCTCCTTCTGTCCCTCAACTTTTTTCCCCAGCCGGAAGTAGATTCGGGCCAGCGCTACGTGGGCGGGCAGCACATCCGGCTGCTTGCGGATCGCTTCCTCAGCCATTTGCATGGCGCTCGTCATCTCGCCCTTCGACTCATAACATAAGGCAAGCTGCAGTGCCAGGCTGGGGTTGGATGGATCGAACTGAAAGGCGCGCTTGAGTTCCGCAATAGCGTCCTCTAGACGGTCTGGCCCCTCCCGGCGGAGAAGAGTCGCGAACTCTTCGTAATACGCCGGGACCTTCGGATTCATTTCGATCGCCTTTCGATAGGCTTTCTCCGCATCCTCGAGCTTGCCAGTCGCAACATAGGAATGGCCCAGTAGATAGTAAATTTGGTCCTGGCGGCGCGGGTTTGTCTGGAGTAGCTGGTTGAGGGTAGCGATCGTATCTGAGAACCTGCTTGTTCCAAAATAAGCCAGCGCCAGCTTGTACTGGAATTCCGGCAGATGGCCAAACTTCGGTTCAATCTCCTTCAGAAACCCGAGCGCCGCGCTTTGGCGGTTCCCCAGCAACAAGTCTTCGGTGAATGCCATAGCATACTCTGCCGAGTCGGGCGCCAGATGCACCGCTCGTTCCAGAAATTCGCCGGCTTCTGCATAATTCCTCTGATTCATGAGGACTACGCCAAGAGCTGCGCACGCCTTCGCCTGATCCGGTTGCTGCTGCAAACTGGACCTAAGAGTTTTCTCAGCTGCTTCGGGATCGCCGGCTTCAATCAGGATCGCGCCAAGCTTGGTTTCCTCGTCCGGCCCCGCGATGCCGGCACGGAGAAAGTCGTCGGTCTCCTTGTCCGCCCGTTTCTTGTCTCCGGTCTTTAGGTAGCATTCAATCAGCGAGACCCGGGCGGGCAAAGTAAGCTCCGGGACAGCTTTCAGAGTAAGCAGCGGATCGATCGCCTTTTCCGGCTCGCCCGTCTTCATCAATAGCAGCGCATAGTTCTGCAAAGCGTGCGTGTCCTTCGGGTCAAGCGCGAGTCCGGCCCGATACGCCTCTTTGGCCTTACCAATATCCCCGTAGTGCCAGTATTCAAGTCCCAGACTGAAGTGGACCTCGGCTCTCGCGGGCGATAACGCGCGCGCCTTTTCCAATGCCTGAATCGCGGCATCCACGTCCTTCAGTTCGGCGCAGGTTACACCAAGATGGAACCAGAATGCCGGATCATTGGGCGCCGCCTTCACCGCGAGTGTCAACACGCGCCGCGCCTCTCCGTACTGCTGGTGTTCTAGGAATGTCTTGGCTTCCTGCCACAAGGCTGCGGGATCGGCAGATGCCTGGGCCGCAAAGAGGATGACGAGGGGAACCAACATGGCAAACCCGGGCTAGTTCGTCCCGCCGCCTTCCGTAAGGGTGAGGTAACGATCCATCTGCGGAGCCGTAAACCGGTCCACGCGTTGACTGGGCGCCGGCCAATGGACCTCCACCCAGTCGATCTTCTCATTGCCGGCTCCAATGATTTCGCGCGGGTCATTGCTGGAAAGAAAACTACCGCCCGCGCTCTTCAAGCGGGAGAATACTTTCCCGCCGATTCTCCACCGGATGATAGCTCCCGCCGCTGCCGGATTCGTAGTCTTGGGCGCCAACCGGAGTCCCAGCCAATGATTCCTCGTCGTCGCATTGTTCATCAGAACATGCGGTGGGCCGCCATTTTCGGTAAAGACAATGTCCGCGTACCCATCGTTGTTTAAGTCGCCAATCGCCAGGCCGCGCGCTGAATAATCCTTGCGGAAAGCTTCGCCCCCGGACTGGCTCACGTTCTCGAGCTTCTCTCCGTTCAGGTTCCGGAGCACAAGAATGGGTTCGCGGTAAGTCACTCCACGGCTGCGCTGCTCCACCAGGTCATCGGGATGCCCGTTCGACAGGATCAGATCCAGCCAGCCATCGTTGTCATAATCGAGGAAGCCGAGTCCCCAGCCGCTGAACATTCGTGTGGCCGGCGCAAGTCCGGTTTTCAGATTGATATCCTCAAACACTTCATTACCGAGGTTGCGGTAAAGAGAGGTCGTCTGAGCATCGATATTCGCCACGATAAGATCCACCCGGCCGTCTCGATCGAAATCCGCCGCGGCTACGCCCATGCCCGCGCGCGCCATACCATCGGCACTGTAGCCGACTCCTGCTTCGAGCCCGATCTCCTCGAACTTCTTTCCGCCGCGGTTCACCCACAGGTAATTGGCCATGGTGTCGTTGGCAACAAACAGGTCCATGTAGCCGTCCCCGTTTATGTCAGTCGCCACAACGCCCCAGGCTTTACCCGGCTTCGTCTGAATTCCGGTACTCTCGCTGACATCCTGAAATTTGCCGTCTCCCAAGTTGCGATACAGCCGGCTGGGCAGCGGCTCAAATATTTTCGGGCTGCAGTAATAGGTTTGGGGCGTCGATGCGGCCGCCTTGCTTGCGTCACCGCCGCCGTAAGAATCGGCCAGCCCGCAGAGCCTCTGTTCCGAGTAATTGGCGAATTGTCCGATAAACAAATCCAGTTTTCCATCGTTGTCATAGTCGAACCAGACGGCGCTGGTGCCCCATTCCAGCGGCTGAATCCCGCTCGCCGCGGTCGCATCGGAGAAAGTTCCGCTGCCGTTGTTGTGGTAGAGGACCAATTTCCCATATCCCGTGAGGAGAATGTCCGGCCACCCGTCACCGTCGTAATCGCCGATGGCTATGCCCATGCCGTACAGGTCCGCGGTGATCCCTGCCTTCTGTGTGACGTCGGTGAAAGTGCCGTCGCCGTTATTCCGGTAAAGAGCGTGGTGCAGAGGCACCTGAGGATTGTAAAAACTAGACCGGCCGGAGTTCACTACGAGGACATCCATCTTTCCGTCGTTGTTGTAATCGAAAATGGCGACGCCCGCGCCGGTGGTTTCAGGGAGATAGCGTTTTGCCGAGTGCCCGTTCTCGTGTACCCAAACGATGCCGCTTTCGCTCGGAGGAACTTCACGGAATAGTGACGGGGATTCAACCTTGGTGCCGGCGAGAACCCACAGAAAAACCGCGCACAGCAACCGCATCATCGACCGATTCTACATCCCGGCTCAGCGTCTCACAAACGAATAAGCGGTCGCCAAATCCGGTCCGGCCGCCCTTGAGGAGCTTCAGAAATAGAACTTCAACGCAGCCTGCATAAGCCGCGGAGAATTGTTGTCGCTGGTTATCTGGCCGAACGCGCCATCGCCGACGCCGTTGTCTGGAAGATAAAACCAGGTGCGGTTTAAAGCGTTGAACATCTCCCACCGGAATTGGATGCGATACCGTTCCCGGAATGGGAAATTCTTCGAGAATTGCAGGTCAACGTTGTCGGCTCCAGGCCCTCTCATCAGGTTCCTCGCGGAGTTGCCGAAAGTGCCTGGCGGGTTGGTCACAAAGGCGGCAGTGTTGAAGTATCTATTGAGCCACTGGTTTAGCGATCCCTGGTGCTCATCGAGTGGCGCACCCGGAATAATATTGGCTCTGTCCCCGCCGATGTTGGACGCCGAATTGTTGTTTCCGCTGCCTCCCATGATGCTGAATGGAAGACCGGAGCTCATCACCCAGATTCCAGCCACCTCCCAGCCTCCCAGGACAAACGAGCCGACTCGTCCGAGGTTTCTCATGGACGGTTCTTGATACACGAACGTATTGTTAAAAATCGCCGGCACGCTCAAGTCCGAGAGTCCACGGTTGTTGCGAAGGTTGTAAGGGTCAAAGACCGGGCCTGTGTTGGCCGCCGTGGCCACTGAACTCGAATCCAGATTCTTGGACCAGGTGAAGTTTGAGATGAACTGGAATCCCCGGCTAAAGTGCTTCTCTGCCGAGATCTGCAGAGCATTGTAGGACTGGGTATTCCACGAAACGTAGCCTTGCACATTGCTGAAGTTTGGCAGCAGAGTGGTTTGTCCTCCGGTGGCGAATAGCCCCGGGCTTAACTGCTCCTGCACGGGCAAATGGTAAATCTCATAGCCGATGTATGCGGCGCGAAACAGGTAGTCGCCGAATGTGTGCTCGATGCTGACGTTCCAGGTTTGATCGCGCGGCAACTTGTAACCCGGCGTGAAGGCAGCCCCGATGCTCACAGGCACGACAAACGAGACGTTCGACGCCGGGTTGAACTTCGGCCCCGAAAACGGCGGGAAAGGAGGCTTGAAGCCTGTGGGCGCATAGCACGCGTATGGATCCTGAATATTGAGAACACAGCTTCCCACTTGGTTATAGTTGATGTTGAACTGAGGGCTGAACGGAGCCGTCGTTCCCATGTGGTTGTACGTCGAATAATCGTAAGGCAGGCTCATGATGCCAAAAGCCGCCCGAATACTCGTATTGGGCAGAGCCTTCGGCTGCCAGGCAATGCTCAACCGCGGCAGGATCGCTGACCAGTCGGTCTTCCATCCGCCGTCCGGCACGCCAGGGTCTCCGGCATACACCAGGTCCTGCGGTGCGTTGGGGAAACGAGTGCTTTGCTGGCCGGGTGAGAAGAACGGAAGCTTGTTCCCCGTATATCTCGGAGCTTGCTGAGGTTCCCAACGCACGCCCACATTTACCGTCAGGTTAGGCTTCAGCTTGATGCTATCTTGAGCGAAGCCCGCAAATTCGATGGCGTGCAATTCGTTGTATTCGCCGCCCGATTGCGAGAAACTGCTCATGTCACCCAGTAGAAAATCGGCGAACGAATTTCCCGTCACGGCGCCCGAGAAGTTCATCTGCGGATCGGCGCCCCAGCCTGCTACTTCCAGGGAATACTGAGTCATAACATTGACGCCGGCCACAATAGCGTGGCGGCCCTTGTTGATGGATACGGTGTCGCCCAGAATCCAGTTGTGCCGGTTCTGAACGACAGGAGTCTGGCTGATCGAGAAGCCGTTATTGAGATCTAGCTGACTGATTGTTTCATCCGGCTGCGGAATATTTGCGCCCAGGGCGGCGGGACTCAAGGGCTTGCCGCCTGGCTGGACCAGGCCCGGAGTGGTTGTGCTGTTGATGCGATTGTAGCCGAGACGAAAATCGTTGACCACATCCGGCCGGAGACTCCAGGTATAGTCGACAGCTCCATTGTTGGCACGGGCGAGCGCGGAACGGTCTGAATTCAAGTAGTCGCCACTCCCGTTGAATGCCGGACGGTTAAAGTCATCGAAGAAGTAGCGCACGCTAATGTGCTGCTTATCCGTGATGTAGTAGTCGGATCGAACCGTGAATTCTTGCGAGTCGTTGACCTGTAAGCGGCCCGTCAATATGACGTTCCCCGTGGGATCGTCGGTTTTTGGCAAACCCTGCTCTATCTTGAGGCTGATCGGACTGAATTGCGAAACCGGAATCTGATTGTTCGGATAGTTAACGCCCTGCGGGTCATGCAACTGGATCGGAATCGCGCTGAAATCGCCATTCAGCATGGCGTTGCTGGGCACGAATTGCGAACTGGAGGCGATCGCCACGTGCTCAATCGTCGACTGATAATTGCCGAAGACGAACAGCTTGTCGTGCTTGATAGGTCCACCGATGGAGCCACCGAACTGGTTCCGCTTTAACGGGTTGGCGACGTGGGTGAAAAAGTCAGCCGCATTCAAAGCGTTATTGCGCAAAAACTCAAAACCCACGCCGTGCCATTGATTCGTTCCAGAGCGGGTGGCAATGCTGACTACGGCTCCGGACGTATAGCCATACTGCGCATCGAAGTTGTTGGTGAGGACGCGAAACTCTTGGGTGGCATCGGGATTGGGAAACGGGTTGGCGTTCTGGAAATAGTTGTCCATGTGCGGAACGCCATCCAACATGTAATAAACCCCGCCCATGCGGCTACCATTCACCGACGCGGCCGTTTCCTGGCCGGAATTCGGGAACCCGCTGCCGGACCCAGGCAAGGCGATTGAGTTTGCCGACGTTTGACCGTTTATAGCCCCGGGTGCAACATAAACCAGCTCAGCGGGGTTTCTGCCGTCTAACGGCAGTTCGACGATGCTCTTTTGGTCCACCACCTGGCTGATGGCGCCGCTGGTTGTCTCAAGCTCGACGGCCTCTGCTTTGACTTCGACCGACGTCGTTACTTCCCCGGTCTTCAGCGCGAAATTCACCGACGCAGTCTGATCCGCTGAAAGCGTGATGTTGGTGTGAGTTTCGGTTGTAAAGCCCGGATGCGAAGCGGTGATCTCGTAACGGCCAATCGGGACGAATGGCAGTGAATAATTGCCCTCTGATCCTGTGGTCACAGTGGTGATCTGACCGGTTTCCAGGTTCTTCGCCGAAATATGAGCACCGCCAATCACAGCTCCGGTGGGATCGGTCACCGTTCCGTTAATGGTGGCGCGGCCACCCTGCGCGTAGGCAGAGCCAGTCACAAACAGCGCCATCAATGGAACCGAGGCGATAAAACGATAAACGGTCGACCAACGCGCAACAGCATGCTTCTGCAAGGAATTGATCTCCTCTCTGGACCACATAGTCCGCCCGTTCATGAGCATTAGACCCAGTGTGTTTGAAGAGATAACATGAATCCGTAAGCCAGTCAACAAAAATGTCAATACTATGTTCCACAATACAGAACACAAACCAAGCTCTAGCTTGCCCATGTAGTTAAATATCTCCGATACAGTGTGTTGGCCAATTCTCAATTTCAGAATGATATTCGCATTGACAAAATCGCCAACGCCGATTACGTTTAGAGGGCAACGCGGTACATTATGATCAACAAGCTAAAGGCGCTCGTCGAGAGCGGGAGGCCCGCGATCGGCAGCTGGATCGGATTCACGGATCCCTATTCGGTGGAAGTGATAGGAGACGCAGGATTTGACTGGCTGCTGATAGACACCGAGCATTTCCCCATCAGCCGCGAGGGTCTTCGGACTATTTTGGTTTCCTTGAAAGGCAGCCCGAGCGTTCCGGTGGTTCGTTTGCCGAGCAACGCGCCCGACCATTTTCAGACGGCCTTGGACCTGGGTGCTGAGGGCGTTGTGGTGCCCATGGTCAGCTCACGGCAGGACGCGGAGCAGGCCGTCACTTTTTGCCGTTATCCCCCCCTCGGGACCCGCGGTTTCAGCCCGACGCGAGCCAGCCGCTACTTTCAGGATCTGGAACAATATGCCGAATCCGCCAACGGCCAGATTTCCCTGATCGTGCAAATCGAAACACCGGAAGCTGTGGCTAACATTGACGAAATTCTCTCCACTCGGGGGATCGATGGGATTTTCATCGGTCCCTCCGATCTGGCAAGCTTCATGAACCTGGCTGGCCGGACCAATCATCCGGACGTGGAGCGCGTGGTGGGGCAGCTAATCGAGAGGGCTTGCGCCAAGTCGATGCCGTTTGGGTTGCCAACGTGGACTCCGGAGGAATTCTTGAGCTACGTAAACCGCGGCGCGCGATTGCTTACACTGGGCAGCGATATGCACTTTCTGGCCACCAGCGCGCGATCCGGCCTCGCGGGAGTCCGTCAACTGCTGGATCAGAAGGTGCATGCGCCGCGGCGCGACGGCCATTAGCGCCTAAACGGCCGTTGGCTCCGGAGCACGATTCGTGGGGCGATGGCCCTCCGTTGGTTCGGCATATCCCAGTTCCGAAGAGAGCCGGCCGGCTGCCCGCAACAGGTGGTCCTTTAACGTGATGAGAATATCGCCCCGCAATCTTTGCGTCGGAAGAGAGAGGCTCATCCCGGCAACCACATTTCCCGTATGGTTCCGGATCGCGGTTCCTATGCAGACTCCGCCACTGACGTTTTCTTCGAAATCATAAGCCACACCTTCCTGCTGCACTTTGCGCAGGTGATCCCACAATTTATCCCGGGAAGTGATTGAATTTGGCGTGACAGCCTTCAGGGATTCCATGCCGTCGTACAGTTTCAGGAATTCCTTCTCCGAGAGTCCGGCCAGTATGGCTTTCCCGAGCGATGTACAATGGGCCGGATTGCGGCTTCCCACCGCTTCGCTCATGCGCAGCCTCTGTGTGGATTCGCAGCGCGCGATGAACATCACTTCGGTTCCTTCGAGGACTGCCAGGCTGGCGGTTTCGTGGCACGCTTGCACCAGTTCGCGGAGAATCGGCCAGCCATGCCGAATGACGAGATTCTGCCGTACCAGCAGATCGTTCCAGCGTAGGATACGGGCACCGAGCGCATAGGTAGAAGTGCTGGGATCGAACCAGACCAGATCGAACTCACGCAGGGTGGCGAGCAGACGATGAATCGTGCTCTTCCCCATTTTGAGTTCTTTACTGAGGGCCGCAATGCTGGTGCTGCTTTCGGAGCGCCCGAGGGCGTCGAGGAGTCTCAATGCCTTGGCGAGAGACTTGACGGGGTACTTAGCCTGAGCCAATGCTCTGGAGACTCCTTCCTGTGTTGTATAGCAGAACTTCAGAATAACATGCGGAACGCGCCTAATCGGTTACACGAACGAGACCGCCACCTTGCCGATGGGCTCGCTGCGCGATTCCACCAGCGCGAGTTTCTGATCGAATTCTTGGATCGTTCTGCGATGGGTGATGAGGTCGCCGAGCCGAAGTTTGCCCGACGTGAGCCACTCTAACGTGCGCACCCAGGACTGGGTCGTGTAGCCCAGGATGCCCTCGATGTGCAGATCGCGCGTCACGAACAAATTCGCCGGTATCGGCAATTTGACGGAATCCGGCGAGCTTCCAATGGCGACGATGGTACCGCCGGTGCGGACTATTTGGGTGGCCATCTCGAGCGGCTTGGCGCCGCCCGCCGCAACTACCACAACATCCCAGCCGTCCGAGCCACTTTGCTCTTTGAGTTCGCGGCTGTCGGGATTGGAAGCGAACTCCGTAAAGCCGGCCCGCTCAGCCATCGCGCTTTGCGTGGGCGCCAAATCGATACCGAGTAAAGCCGCGGGTTCATACAGCGCCAGAACACGAGCCGCGATCAGACCGATGGGCCCGCAACCAATCACGGCAGCGGTACTCTGGAGCCCCGGATGAGTTCGTTCGATTCCTCGCACTACGGTTGCGGCGGGCTCGACCATTAAGGCTTCGTCCAGACCAACGTTTTCGGAAACGAGGTGACACGAGCGCGCGGGGGCCGCAACATATTCGGCCAATCCGCCGTTAGGCGTCATCCCGATTTGTTCGTGACCGGGACATAGATTGAATTCGCCGGCTCTGCACCGGGGACAGTCGCGCACCCGGCAGTCAGCGACGCCGGCTGCCACTTCCTCCACCACGCCGGTCCATTCATGTCCCGGCACTACCGGATAACGCGCGAAACCGGCCGGCATCCCACCTCGCAGCAGCTCGAGGTCGGTGCCGCAGATCCCGCAATGAGCCGTGCGGATGATGACTTCTCCTGGGCCGCAGCGGGGATCGGGCACGCTGGCCAGCTCAAAATTTGGCGGCCGGGTGATTAGAATTGCCTTCAAGTTAAGCCCACCACATTTTGGCGAGTTTCTTGCGAATGAGGATCTGGTTGAGAAACGCCGCGGCCTTTTCCAGGCCATCTTCCACCGACATCAGGCTATCCTCATGCTCGATCGAAATCACGCCATCGTACCCAATCATGGAGAGCGTCGAGATGAAGTCGTTCCAGAAGTCCGGCCCGTGGCCGAAGCCCACAGTACGAAACATCCAGGAGCGATTGGCTTCATCACCGTAGGGCTTTGTGTCGAGTACGCCGTTGAGACGCGAGTTGGATTCGTAGACGCGCGTGTCCTTCGCGTGCACATGGAAAATAGCATCGCCCAATTTGCGCACGGCGAGGCAAGGGTCGATGCCTTGCCAGAACAGGTGGCTTGGGTCGAAATTACATCCGACGTTGGCGCCGGCTTCCGCACGGAGGCGCAGCAGGGTTTCCGGCGAGTAGACAACGAAACCGGGATGCATCTCGAGAGCCATGCGGACACCGTGGTCGCGGGCGAACTGGGCTCGTTCCCGCCAGAACGGAATCACCTTATGCTCCCATTGCCACTTGAGAACTTCCGGATAATCAGGCGGCCACGCCACGGTTACGAAGTTGGGGTACTTCGCGTTTTCGGAGTCGCCCGGGCAGCCCGAGAAGTCGATCACCGTGGAAATACCCAGCTTCTCGGCCAGCAAAATTGTCTGGCGTTGGGTATCGGCATGCTGCCGGCCCATGGTGGGATGTAGCACGTTGCCGCCGCAGCCGAGAGCGCTGATGATGAGACCCGCGTCCTCCACTTTCCGGCGCAACTCGGCGAGCTTGTCCGGCTGGCTGATCCAATCCGGATGCACGTGCGCGGGCGCGCCGTAATTGCCAGCGGCCAGCTCGACCGCCTGGATGCCTAGCGGCCGGATACGCCGGATGACCTCATCGAGCGTCAGATCGGAGAAGAGCGCTGTGAAGAGCCCCAGTTTCATTCAGGCAAGCTTCTTCAAATAGTCAATGCTCATGCGGGCGCTTTCGAGAGAGGGCCGGTCCCACATGTCCTGCTCGACGTAGTAATGCTTCACGCCAGCTTCGGGGGCAGCCGCGAAAATCTTTTTCCAGTCGATCACTCCCGTACCCACTTCCGTGAATGGATTTCCCTTGAACCCATCCGTGGTGGATTTGAATCCGGGCTTGAGGTCCTTGATATGCAGCATGACGAACCGGCCGGGGTGCTGGTGAAAATACTCCACCGGATCCTTGCCGGCGAAAGTGGTCCAGAAGCAATCCATTTGCATCTTGACCAGGTTTTTGTCGGAAGAGCGAAGCAGCTCGTCATAACCCACGACGCCGTCATAAACCCGGTACTCGAAGTTGTGATTGTGATAAGCGAAGCCGAGGCCCGCATCGCGGCTTTGCTGGGCCAGGTGATTGAAGAACTCACCAGTTCGCTTCCAGCCATCCAGCGATTTCTGCCATTCCGAGCGAGTGGTGGACAACATGTACTCGAGCCCTAGCTGGTGAGCCCCTTCAATGTTGCGGGCCCAACCGGCATCGTCTTTTGGCGCGCCGAAATGGCAGCTCGGAGCACGCAGCCCGACATCATCCAGAATTTTTCGCAATTCCGCCGGCTTGTGCCCATAGAAATCTCCGTAGCCTTCGCCGCCGCTGACTTCGATTTCCTTGTAACCGATGGCGGCGACTTTGCGCAGGGTGCCCATAAAATCCGCTTTTAGATCGTTGCGGACGGTGTACGGCTGCAGGCCGATCGGCAGGCCCAACGGATTGGCTTGCGCTCGCGTGCTGGTGAACAGCAGTCCGGCTGCCGCGGACTGCAAGAATTTCTTTCGGCTGATCTTGGTCATCGAATCTCTCAAGCTACAGTCTGCGCTCTTGGATGTTTTTAGAACTTGGTTCTGTATTGCAGATCGATGATATGATACAAGGCCGTTGCAACGCAATATGTTGCCAGATTACATCGCGAAAGCCTCACCACGGCCTGCGACGGCCCGGGCGCCTTGGTACACCAATACCGCGCCGACATATGCTGGCGTGTTCCTATGGATCGGGTTCTATCAATCGATTGCGGATGGAACTTTGAATCGGGCTGGACTGGGCTGGTCGCTCGCCGCGCTTTGCACGGCCGCTCTCCTGTGTTTCGCTCTTTATTATTACGCGCCGGCGATGCTGGGGATGAAAACGGGACTGCCGCTCTACGTGATTGGCAGTTCCACTTTCGGCGCGAAGGGCGGTTACCTGATTCCCGGCTTGCTGATGGGTGCGCTGCAGGCAGGCTGGTACAGCGTGTCCACCGATTTGTCGACCAAATTCATTTTGAAGGCCGCAGGCTGGGACGCGGAAGCGGGAACCGGAGCTTACATCTTGATAGCCGTACTCTGGGCGTATTCGATTGCGTGGATTGCGGCCAAGGGCATTCGCTTTGTGGGCCGGGTGTCTTTATTCGCCAACATTATCCCGCTCGTGATGCTGCTGGTTGTCTTTTCGCGGACTCAATCCGGATTCGCCAGCTACGAACCGCAGCACCGGAACACCGTAGGGGGCTTCATCCTGCTGGTCGAAATCGTCACGGGATTCTTTGCCACGGCGGGCGCTGCGGGCGCCGACTTCGGCATGGAGAACCGAAACGCGCGCGACGTCCGGCTGGGCGGTCTGGTGGGAATCGGATTGGCGATACTTTACGCGGGTGGTTTGACACTTTTCGCCATGGCCGGAGCCCACAGCGCCAATCCAAATCTTTCGTCCTACAATTTCGATGCATTGATCGGCGTGATCGGCGGGCCGCTCTCGCGCGCCATATTCATCCTGTACGCGATTGCCTCCGTACCCGGCGCGTGTTTTTGTGGTTTCATCATGGGAAACAGTTTCTCGACCATGCTGCCGAACTTGCGCCGGACTCCCGTCATCATGGCCGGCGTGACCGTCTCGGTGATTCTGGCATCGACGGGTGTGGCCTCGCACCTGGTGCCGTTTTTCCAGATCATTGGCGCATCGTTCGGTCCGGTGTGCGGAGCCATCCTGGCAGACTATCTGCTAGCGGGGAAGAAATGGACGGGGCCGCGAGAAGGAATCAATTTTGCCGGCTATGGAGCGTGGGCCGCGGGCTTTCTGGTGGGTATCGTGCCGTTCCTTCCCGGTCTTGCGGAATGGAAAGCGTACCTGGCGCCGGCCACGGTTTATAGCACCATCACTGGCTTCGTGGTGTATGTCGGACTCGCGAAGATCGGCTGGCAATCGAGATCGGTGAAGGCGGCAGAGGCAGCAACACCTTAGTTTGTGCGGGGCGAGGGCGTCCGCCCCACAAAGGAAAACTTAGTGAGAGTGACGGGGGACAACGTTTCGCAAGTCGCGGTAGGGTACCGCAAATTCCAGGCAAGCGCCCGTCTGAAGCTGGCCGACATGCTCCCGGTAAAGTTGCTGCCAGGGCGAATCGTTTTTGATTCGCGGAGGCTTCCAATTCTCGCGGCGACGCGCGATCTCTTCGTCAGTTAAGAGCACGTCGACTCTGCGATTGCGAAGGTCAACCTTCACTTTGTCTCCCGTTTCGAGAATCGCCAGATTGCCGCCCACGGCCGCCTCGGGTGATGCATTCAGAATCGATGGACTATCGGAAGTGCCGCTTTGGCGGCCATCGCCCATGCAAGGCAGCATGGTCACGCCGCGGCTCACCAGGCTGCCGGGCGGCGTCATGTTTACGACCTCGGCGGAGCCAGGATAGGCAACGGGGCCGGCGCCGCGCACCACCAGCATGCAGGTTTCGTCAATTTTCAGTGACGGATCTTCGATGCGGCTGCGATAGTCCTCTGGACCCTCAAAGACAATGACGCGCGAAATAAAGCAGTCCTCCAATCCCGGCGCGGAGAGGAATCGACGGCGGAAGTCTTCGCTGATAACGGAGGTTTTCACCAGTGCGGATTCGAACAAGTTGCCGGAGACCACCAGGAATCCAGCGCGCTCTTTCAGCGGCTGATCGAAAGGCCGGATTACGTTGGTATTCTCACTGCGACTGGCGCCATAGTTTTGCCGGACGCTCTTTCCGTTCACGGTCAATGCCTCGCCGTGAACGCGGCCCGCGCGGAGCAGCTCGCCGAAGATGGCGGGCACGCCGCCGGCGCGGTGAAAATCCTCTCCCAGAAACTCGCCCGCTGGTTGAATATTCGCGAGCAACGGCAGATTGTGTCCGATCGTCTCCCAATCATTCACGTCCAGCGGCACCCCCACGTGCCGCGCAATGGCGACCAAGTGCGGTGGACAGTTGGTGGAGGCGCCAATCGCAGAGGCCACGACGATGGCATTTTCGAAAGCCTGCCGCGTGAGGATACGGCTCGGCGTTAGATCCTCGTTCACCATCTCGACAATACGCCGCCCGGTTTCGTATGCAATCTTTGCGCGCTCGGCATGAGGAGCGGGTATGGCGGCGCAGCCAGGAAGCGACATCCCTAAGGCTTCCGCCAACGAATTCATGGAAAGCGCCGTGCCCATTGTGTTGCAATGTCCGGCGCTGGGCGCACCGACAGCCATCCGGTCCAAGAGTTCATCGGCATCGATTGTTCCTGCGGCCAGAAGCCGACGTGCTTCCCAGAGCGCCATGCCGGAGCCCGCCAGCTTTCCATTGACATAGCTGTTGAGCATGGGGCCGCCGGATAGGACGATGGCGGGAAGATTGACTGTAGCCGCGGCCATGAGGCATGCCGGCGTGGTCTTGTCGCAGCCAGTCATCAGCACCACGCCATCGAACGGGTAGCCGCAGAGAATCTCTACCAGGCCCAGATAGGCGAGGTTGCGGTCGAGAGCCGCTGTGGGGCGGCGGCAGCTCTCCTGCAGAGGGTGCATCGGGAACTCGAAGGGGATGCCGCCTGCGTCACGGATTCCGTCCTTGACGCGAGCGGCCAGCTGAACATGGATGCGGTTGCACGGAGTGAGATCCCCACCAGACTGGGCGAGGCCGATGACAGGCCGGCCGGATTGCAGTTCCTTGCGGGTGATGCCGTAGTTGCCGTAGCGCTCGATGTAAACTCCCGTTTCTCCCGGTTCCGCCGGATCGTTAAACCAGATTTCGCTGCGGCGTCGTTTCGCGTTCGTGTTATCCATCGCGTTTCTAGTCTACTCGAATCCCTCGCGGCGAACTGCGGTTGTGGCAACGACCGCCGATTCGAGCCGCCGCGATGGGCGCGGTGATTGAGGACCTTCAACGCAGTTGTGGGTATGTAACGAACCTGCGCCGGCCGGCCGTTGAGGAAACTAACGTGTTACTTGTTTCCTTGTTGCAGGTCCCGCCAGTCCACTTCGAATCTCGCGGGATTGTCCTCAGCGGACTCGGCGCGTAGCGCTCGAACCCGCGCTTCCAGCCGGCGGGCTTCGTCTTTCCTATGCAACTTTCGCAAGACCTCGGCATAGTGGGACATCGTCGCCAGTTTATCGGGGTGCGCGGCGCCCAATGAAAGCTCCGCAATTTTCAACGCCCGAATGTACGACGTTTCGGCATCTTGAAGACGCCCCTGCAGGTAGTAAGTATTCGCGAGATTGCTGAGCGTCTTGAATACTTCGGAGTGTTGCGGACCGAGCGTCCTTTCTTCTATCTCAAGGGAGCGGCGGTAAAGGGATTCAGCTTCGCTGTACCGGTGCTGACTAAGGTCAACGCGCGCGAGATTGCTCAGCAACGCCCAGGAGCAGGGATGGTCGAGTCCGGACGATTTGTGGCAAATGACTAGAGCCCGTTGAAAGGTCGCCTGTGCGTCAGTGAATCGAGCCTCGTGCTGGAAAGCTGTCCCCAGATTGTTCAAAGCGGCGGCCATATCGGGGTGCTCGGGTCCGAGCACCGTCTCCCAAACGTGAATCACCTTGGCGAGGAGTTCTTCCGCCTTGCGATATTGGCCTTCCATGAGATACAGCTTGGCCAGTTGGTTCCAGAGCATGGCCGTGTCCGGATGTCCGGTTCCCAGCGCTCTTTCGCGGATGTTGGTGGCCCGGCGGAAAAACGCTTCCGCTTCCCGGTAGCGTGCCTGAGCGGTGCATGCAGCCCCGAGCCCAATGAGACTCCCGACCACGTGCGGGTCATCTGGTCCCACCGCTTTTTCACGGATTGCCAGAGCGTGCCGGGAAGCCGACTCCGCCTCAGAATAGCGTCCCCGTCCAAACTCCACACTGGATAACGTGTCCAAGATGTCGGCCATTCTCGGACTTTCCGCGCCAGAGGCCCGCGCTTGGATCTCCAGCGCCCGGCGGCATAGCGGCTCAGATCTGTCAAACTGCGCTCTGGAAACGTAGAGTTTCGCCAGGTTACTCAGCGCCGTGGCCAGTTGGGGTAACTCCGCCAAGGCGTCCCAAAGAGCCATCGATCGGAGGTAGAACTCTTCAGCTTGTTGAAGATCGCCGCGGAAATCGAGCATAACCGCAAGGTCGTTAAGACTCACGGCCACTTGCTTCTGATTGGCACAAGCCTCGGCTTTTTTGAGCGCAATCCGAAAAGTATTCTCGGCTTCGGCATATTTTCCCTGCGCTTGAAGCTCGCGGCCGGATACCATCAGTTGTTCCCAGTCAAGCATTTGTCCGGCGGCAAAGCCCAAAAACAGCATAAAACCTGTTGCCAAGAGCCAGAGTTGGGTCTCGAGCGTGCCAGCTAGTTTCATGGTTCGCCTCCAGTGCGATCAAAAGCCACTGGTGGACCGGCAACCCGAAGCCAAAACGATCGAGTTGCCGGTGCGGGGCTGGAATTAATGGGCGGGGGTGTGGGCCCGTCCCGGTGAAATCAGAAGCGCGACGATTTCGGGTTTGGCGCCGTTTCTGGCAAGTTCCTGCTCAGCTTTGCATCGCAGCAACACACGTCCGTCGTCCCTCCAGGCAGGCCAGACCTCGGAGAGGAAATACCGGTCTCCGTAACGGTTGAAGACCAGTTTTGCTTTGAGATCACCATGGCTGGCTCGTGTTGTACCGATACTGAGGGTGAAGACGGCGTCTTCCGCGCCGCGAATCAGTACAGTGGATTTTGGGATATCGACAACCATGGTGTAGGATCCGGCGGCAAGATGCTGGTTCCTCACCATGAAGTCGAAGGGCACATTTGCGATCACACTGGTCTCGGCCTGCGCGGAAAGGCAGCAGGCCGCAAACAGGGCGTACGCACCAAACGCGTTCAACTTGTTGAGAATCGTATGTTTCATTGACTTTCTCCTTTTGAATCAGCCGGGCAAGCCCAGAAGCCGGGGCTTACCAGTGAACCTGGTGGAATTGGTGTCCGCCAACTGCGCCGCCACCGTGTCCGATTACGTTCCCCAGGGCGGCCTCACAGAAGGGAGCGCGGAAATAGCTGCGAAAAGGGGACGGAATTGCGGTAGAATTCCGACATATCGGGGAACCATACGGTGCGGATAGCCCGCAAGCCCTCGTCTGGCACGGGTCAGATTAGTGCTGGCTCGCCGAGTAAGAAGAGGATTTCATTGTGTCCTCGGCCGTCGAAGTTACGGAGCTTTTGCTCGAATGGAGCAAGGGAAACCGAGCCGCTGAAAGTCGGTTGTTCGATTTCGTTTACCACGAACTCCATCGTCTGGCCGGCCGCTACATGCTGGGGGAGCGTAGCGACAACAGCCTCCAGCCAACTGCCCTGGTTCATGAAGTTTATCTCCGGCTCATCGATCAGAACCGCGTAAATTGGGAAAACCGCTCACACTTTTACGCGATAGCCGCGCAACTCATGCGGCGCGTTCTCGTTGATCACGCACGGGCCCGGAACGCGGAGAAACGCCCAAAGCCGGGCCTCAAGGTTCCTTTAAGCGACCTGCCGATCGGGATCGAGATTCAAACCACCGAATTGCTGGCTTTGGATGAAGCGCTCGGACGTTTGGAAGCCCTGGATCCGCGCCAGGCCCGCATTGTAGAAATGCGCTTCATCGCCGGCCTCTCGGAAGAGGAGATCGCCCAGGCGCTGGGTGTCAGCGTGCGGACCGTCAAGCGCGACTGGAAGGTAGCTCGCGCCTGGCTTTTTGGCGCGCTGCGCAAGGAGCCCCGTGCTGCCGGAGCAGTGGGAGCGCGTTAAAGAGGCGTTTGACGCCATCGTGGACCTGGACGCGCCTGGGCGTGCCACAGCTCTGTCCGAATTGCGCCTTCAGGATCCGGAGCTGCACGCCGCAGTCGAAGAGCTGGTGGCGAATCACGACCGGGCTGGGGATTTCCTGACGGAACCGATGGCACTCGAGCTGGTTCCCACTCTGATGGTTGGCGAAATCATTGCGGGCCGCTATGAGATCGTGCGGTTCATCGGCCGTGGCGGCATGGGCGAGGTTTATGAGGCCCAGGACAACCAGCTCGGTGAACGGGTCGCCTTGAAAACGATCGGTCCGGACATTGCATTAGACGACCGTTACGTCGCGCGCTTTGTCCGCGAGGTCAAACTTGCGCGGAACGTCACCAACAAGCACGTGTGCCGCGTCCATGACGTAGGCCAGCAAGATGGGTCAACGCGACGGATCAGCTTCCTCACGATGGAACTGATCGAGGGTGAGACGCTGGCCGCGCGGCTGCGCCGTTGCCACCACCTGCCCGCCGCCGAGGCTTTTCCACTGATCGAACAGATGGCGGAAGCGTTATCGGCCGCTCATGAAGAGAAGATTATCCATCGCGATTTTAAGCCAGCCAACATCATGCTGACCATCGAGAACGGATACACCCGGGTGGTGGTCACGGACTTCGGCCTGGCACGCAGCTCGCTTACCACTCAGAGCGTGCAATCAGGACTCGAGAGTAAGCCCCCGGGGACCCCCGGCTATATTGCGCCCGAATTGTTCCACCCGGGGGCGAGGGCGACAGTCGCCTCCGACATTTACTCGTTCGGCGTGGTCATCCGGGAGATGCTGACCGGCATGAAGAAGGCTTCGGGTAGTGATTCCCCACCGTCGCCGCCGCTGGACGCTCGCTGGGACAGCGCAATCCGGCGCTGCATGGACCCCGATCCCGCCCGGCGGTTCCAAACTGCACTGGAGGTCGCGAACGCCGTTCGCCCCGAGAGTCTCTTCGTTCGCCTGGGCGCCTGGGCTCGAACTCACCCATACGTGTCGACTGCTGCTGCTCCGATTCTACTAGGGGCGCTGTTGATGACTCCGGAGATCATAAGGTGGCTCAACGGCACACAGGTGGTTCCGGAGATTAGGCAGCTGACATTCGACTCCGGGTACAGCGATTATCCCGCTGTTTCGCCTGATGGCAAGTTGCTAGTGTATGCCTCGGATCGCGGCGGGACGGGAAATCTGAATCTATTCTTGCGGCAAGTCGAAGGCGAAGGGGAACCCATACGCCTGACCAATCACGAAGCGGACGACTACTCCCCCTCATTCTCGCCAGACGGTGCCCGAATCGTTTTCCGGTCCGACCGCGCCGGCGGCGGTGCGTACCAGGTGCCCACGTTGGGCGGAGAAGCCCAACTTCTCGCCCAAGGCGGATGGGGCCCCAGCTTCTCGCCAGACGGCCAGTGGATCGCGTACTGGGTGGGCTTGCCGGGCAGCGGTTTCATTCCAGGATCGTCGCAGGTTTACGTGAAGCCGGCGAATGGCGGACCGGCCAGGTTGGTGCAAACCAATCTGGTTGCCACATTTTGGCCGATCTGGGCACCGGATTCCAAGCGGCTGCTCGTAGTCGGAAAGCCTGATACTAAGCAGGTCTCGGGTGTGAGCGTTGACTGGTGGGTGGTTCCTCTTAATGGAGGGGCTGCCGTCAAGACACTTGCGATGGCGAAGTTTCGCAAACAGAATCTGACGGCTCCTTTCGGATATGACTGGATCACGCCGATAGCTTGGCTGCCTGGGCAGAACCGTGTGCTGTTTTCGGCCATGTCACGAGACACTACCAATCTTTGGGAAATTCCGATTTCCAATGCAGGGAGGGTCGTCGGTCCAGCGGAACGTCACACCCTCACGACTTTGACCGATCTGCACGCATCAGTCGTTCCCGAACAGAAGGGTCCGGCCCGCCGCATGTTGTTTTCCAGCCTGGCAGGTAACGTGAATGTCTGGAGCCTTCCGATCGACGCGAACACGGGGCTACCGGCAGGTGAGATGGAGAAGCTCATACCAGATGTTTCTTACTCTGCGGCTCCCTCGATCTCAGTCGACGGAACGAAACTGGTTTTCATCTCTGCCCGGTCAAATACCTGGTCGGTCCGAACGCGCGATCTTGCAACGGGTAAAGAAGCAATGGTAGCCAGCGCGGAAGGGAAATGGTTGCGCGCGCGTATCAGCCCGGATGGAGAAACCGTCGCGTATGTGGATAACCCCGATCATATGTACGTGGTCAACACCCTAACCGGTATGGCCGAGAAGATCTGTGAGCGGTGCGGCCCCCCAACTGACGTTTCGGCCGGCGGGCAGCAGATACTCTTCGAGCCGCTCGATCCGCCGGATTATGTAATGAGGATCGACGTTCCCGGGCATCGAACTGCGCCCATGATCCGTACGGAGAGAGCGGACCACATCCTTTATGCAGGACGGTTCGCGCCCGGCGGCCACTGGGTTGTATTCGTCGCGGCCCTGGACAAGTCTCTGAACAAAAAGATCTTCATCTCACCGGTCGAGGATGGGCAGGGTGTGTCTGAGGCGGAGTGGATTCCGGTAACAGATGGTTCACGCGTGGACCTCGACGCATCGTGGTCTCCGGACGGTAACCTGCTTTACTTCCTCTCAGAACGAGACGGCTTCCGCTGCATCTGGGCGCAGCGTTTGCATCCCGACACCAAGCGGCCTGTCGGGGATGCGTTCGCCGTGCAACATTTTCACCGTCCTCGGCGATCGCTGGCGCGCGTAGACCGTGCCGGCCTAATTGGACTGTCGGCGGCCCGCGGAAGACTCGTTTTCGCCATGAGCGAACTGACGGGCAACATCTGGATGGAAGAACGCAACACCACTGCAAATCTGGGGTGGTTCAGGCGTTGGATGCCCATTACTTTCCGATGACGTCACCTGCGCTCGGGGGACGCTGGTTGTAGCTGGGAGTTGGGACTCCGGTACGCCAGCGAGCGGTAGAACGCGAGGTCCTCTCTGGCGACCAGGTCCTCGAGTCGGCGTGCGGTACTCCGGTAGTGTTTGGAAGTAGGAGTCGACGCTTTCGCCAGACCGGACGCGCCAGGTGTTGCGGCCATGGCGGACCACAATGTAGTGGTCGGCGGCGCAGACGCGCCGGATCCGGGGACGGTGATCGTTAACAAACCAGTAGTCTTCGTTTCGGGCCACATCGCGAAACGGCATCCGCTGCCAAAGTTCCCGATAAAAGCAAAATGTGCCACCGGCGTCCCAACCGTGACCGGAATGGCGAAGGCGTGTTTCCCCAGCTCGCAAAATCAGGAAGCAATCCCAGGCTACCAGCGTGCGCGCGGAGGTGTGCGAAGGCAGCCGCGCCACCGCCAGTTTCAGGAAATCGGGATGGTAGTGGTCATCGTCGTCCAGCTTTTGCAGGATGTCGCCGCGGGCGCGCTCGATGGCAATGTTCAGCTTGGTGCCCGTAGTGGCCGGCCTGTGAAGCTGGATGTGACGCACCCGGGACACGCCCTCACATAACTCCGCGACGGACTCTTTTCCATCATCCACGATGATCAGTTCTGAGTTTTCATAACTCTGCCGTGAAAAGCAACGCAGCGCCTGGGGGATAAAATCGCGGCGGTCCCGGGTGGCCATGATGCAGGAAACCAGTCTGGAAGACGAACCAGCCATATCGGAACGGGGCTTGACATGATTATCACACTGTGATAACAAACGCAAACATAATTGCGAAGGTAGCGCGCCGCGAACCGTCTCCGTGTGTTCCACGGTCTTAATTTCCCGGCAGATGTTTGGCCCGTCGCTGGCACTTATTACGCGTTATAGCTAGCACATCACTCTGGAGATCCTTGTGCACCTAAGCGGCAGCTCGACTTTCAAGATCAGCGTGGTGCTGATTTCGCACAACGAAGGCCTGAATCTTCGCCACACGGTGGAGAGCCTTCAGGATACGCTCCCACCTGACCACGAAATCGTGGTAGTGGATGATCGTTCGTCCGATGGCTCAGCCGATTTTCTGAAAGAGGGACGGGGTTCGATCAGGCATTTGCGGCCGGGACGCCGCTTGGGCGTGGCGCGCGCCAGAAACTTCGGCGCAATCCGGGCGACGGGAGACATTATCGTGTTTTGCGATGCCCACCTTGGATTTCCCCGGGGATGGCACCGTCCCATGCTGGAGTTGCTCAAGGACTCGCTTATTGGTGCGGTAGCGCCGTGCATTTTTGATCGCGACGTTCGCCACCACCGGGGCTTCGGTCTTCGCCCGAGCGGCCCCGATCTGGACGTGGAATGGTTAAATCGCAAGGGGAATGATCCGTATCCCGTGCCGCTGCTCCCCGGCGCGTGCATGGCCATGCGCTGCGACACTTTTCATGCCGCGGGCGGCTTTGACGAAGATCTGATCCTATACGGCGTTGAAGACTGCGAAATGAGCCTGCGGCTGTGGCTGTTGGGTTACGAGTTGTGGCTGGTTCCGGCAGTTGAGGTAGCGCATGAGTTTCATCACGAGATTCCCTATGCCGTTGATTGGCGAACGGTGCTGCACAACCGGCTCCGCATGGCGTTCCTGCATTTGTCAGATGCTCGCAGGGAGCGTGTGTTGACCGCACTAAAGACCTATCCGGCATTTCAGGCCGCTCTGCGGTTGATCCGCGAGGGCAACGTGGCCGTGCGGCGAGCACATCTGGTCTCCCGCCGCAAGCGTGACGACGACTGGTTTTTCCGGCGCTTCAGCCTGAGTTGGTAAAACGATCGGTCAAGGGCCGATTCGAGAAGGAGTAGAAAACAATGGCCAAAGGTGTGAGACGGCAGCTGAATCCTCGTACGATGTTGCGGCCTACCGAAACGAGTCGACCGGGCGGCACCAACCACCCGATGAGCCGGCCGGGCGGGACCAACCACCCAATGAGCAGGCCCGGCGGTACCAACCACCCGATGAGCCGGCCCGGCGGCACGAACCACCCTATGCGCCGGCCGGATGGAACCGGAGCAGACAGTGCTGGAGATAGTGGCGCAGATAGTGATGCCGGTACGAAACAGTCTGTTTACTTTACCGAGCGGCTGAAAGCGGGATATAGCACGGCGCGAAACACCGCTTGGAACGAATACGCGGCCAAGCGGCGAGACAGGCACACGGGCAATCAATGGACGGATGTAGGGCCTAACAATACTGGAGGTCGTGTGACCTGCCTGGCCGCCGGGAGGAGCGCAGACGAGCTGATCGCGGGCGCCGCTTGTGGTGGAATCTGGCTCGGAAAGATCACAAAGACAAAGGAGGGGGCCCTTCAGTGCAAGTGGGAGCAAAACAGAAAGCCCGTTGTGGATGAAATGCACAATATCGGCGCGCTGGCCGTCGACCCGGGCCGATCTCGCGTTGTGTACTGCGGCACCGGTCACGCGTACGACGCCGGGGACAGCTTCCCTGGAGTGGGTTTATTCCGATCGATTGACTACGGTGAAGATTGGCAGATATTTACGCGGGCCGGGACAAGTATCCCACATCGTATCAGCACAATTGCCGTTCATCGAAGTCACATCCGGATCGGAGGTGTGCAGGTGGATCTCGGCCCCGACGGGCCAGGCGAACCGAGCGGGGACGAGCGTCCAGGAATGTTCTATGCCAAGCGCATAGGACGAGAGATCCAATGGAAGCGTGACAACTTCCACCTGGACCGGAATTTCGCGAGGAAAATCGGACTCTCTAAAAACCAGACAAAAGGAGGACTGCTCCGAAACAGGGACTATCAATGTCATTCGATTGTCTATTCGCACGACGCCATCCTGACGGCAATAAGCGGCGTTCTGGACTGGAGTGGCATCTGGCGCTCGAAGGACGACGGCGACACGTGGGAGCAGCTGATACACAGGCTTCCGTGCGCCCGGGAATTTGGCCGCACTAGTTTGGCAGTCGCAAAGGAAGAATCCGATGTCGTTTATGCATTTGTTGGCGCCGCCGATGGCCGGTGTTTGGGCGTGTTTCGAACCGCCGACGGCGGCGATCACTGGGTCTCGCACGGCGTGGAACACTTTGCCGCTTGTGGCGGCCTGAACTACACCAATTGCATCGTGGTGAGTCCGCATAACCCGGATCTTGTAGTGTGCGGCTCCCGCGACCTCCACCGCTCCACCGACGGCGGGCGGACATGGACGCAAGTAACCGAATGGTTTGCTGCTCCAGACTCCAGGATTTACTCGCATGCCGATCACCATGCGCTGCTATGGCCGGCGCCACACCGCCTGTACAGCGCCAACGACGGCGGTGTGGATGTGAGTGACGATAACGGCATCACCTGGACAAACCTCAGCAGCGGCTTGGCCATCACAATGTTCTACGACATCGACGTCGCGCCATCTTTTGTGTCGTCCAACAGTGAGCACCTGATTATGGCTGGAGGTACGCAGGACAACGCAACGGTAATGACCGCATTCGAGACGATAGGTCTCGGTTACGTGCCTACTGATCCAGGAGTGCAGCTTGCCTTTGTGCCTGCCCCTATGCAGGGCAACAAAGGCAATATGATCACCATCACGTCATCAGGTGGGGTCAATGCAGAGCCCGGTGCAGCTCTCAGCTCGCTCGACAAGACCGCGCAGCATGTGCAACTCGACCCAACCACTAATTTTGCCAACATCCTCTACGGCGACGGAGGCTGGATCGTCTTCGATCCCGGTGAGGCTGCGCACGTCTACGGCTCCAGCCAGTACATGGAAATTTATCGGCACCGACGGGACGAGGGCTGGGTAACGGTTACGCCCCAGGACGCCACCGACGAGGAGCGGGGGCAGATCTGGATGGCCATTATTGCCATGCACCCGCGCGATCCCAATATTGTGTTTACGGGCTCAACGCGAGTTTGGAGAACGAGCAACGACGGCGATGATTGGACTCCCGTTTCGCCCGAACTGGACGGCAGTCCGATTACCGCCATCGAAATCGCGGACGCCGATCCGAAATGGATTTACGTAGGAACGGAACAAGGCAACATCTTCAAAAGCACGGACGGAGGGAACCGCTGGAACGACGACATGGGTGAAGATCAGCCCATGCCACTGGATTGGAGAAAAGCGATCGGGGAACAGTCGGCCCTCGGTATCGCGCGCGCGATCACCCGAATCGAAACCGATCCGGACGACGCGAACAAGGGAATTATGACTCTGCTGGGTTTCGATTGGCAGCATAAGGACAAGCGATTCCCACATGTGATCCGGTTTGATGGCAATGATTTTGTCAACGCCGACCGTCGCAACCGTCTGCCCAACGTGCACCATAATGTGGTGACTTGGAGCACGGAGCACAACAAGCAAGGACATTACGACGTTCTTGTCGGCAATGATGTCGGAGTTTGGATCTCGCACGATCTCAGCAAGCACGAATGGCACGACGTTTCAGGCAATTTGCCCAACGCTATCGTTACTGACCTCGTCTATCACAAAGCAAGCCTGTCGTTAACCGCGGCAACCTACGGTCGCAGTCTGTGGCATATTAAAAGCAAAGTATTAGACAAGTTTGTCAAAAAGGCTCAGATGCCTCCAGCCTCCAAACGCTCACCGAAAAAAGCTGGTTGAAAAAATCTGCAGTTTCACGGATTTTGTATCGTGGAACTCCCTCACGTTTCAGCCGCTACCAATATCTTCTGGTGAGGGCCCGGTATAGCGCGCGCGGGGACGGATCATTTCGCCGGAAGCATATTGTTCGATGGCGTGCCCGATCCAACCTATCGTTCGTCCCAAGGCGAAGAGAACAAGCGGTGCGTGATCGGGCAGACCGTACGTCCGTGCCGCTGCCACCAACCCGAAATCCAGATTGGGACGAGCCTGCAGCACTTTCGAGCCGGCCGTCGCGAGATGCCGGACCAAACGCCACGCCTCTTTATTTCCGGCGTCCTCCGCCATCTTCAGCAATAGCCCAGCGCGTGGATCACCGGCGGGATAAAGAGGATGTCCGAATCCGGGCAGACTCTCTCCGCGGCGCGACCGGTTCGCTAACACTGTCCGGGCGCGCGCGGGCTTTCCGACTTCCGCAAAGAGCGCGGACAATCGTTCTGTCGCGCCGCCGTGCCGATGACCCTTCAGCGTTGCCAGGGCAGCGGAGACGACGTCATAAGGCGAGGCGCCAGCCGATGCGGCGCATCTTGCGACAAAAGCCGAGGTATTTAGTTCATGATCCGTGCACAGGACTAGAGCCATGCGAATTACTTCACCCACGGCGGGGTTCTTCGGCGCCCATGCCGCTTGCAACGCCCGATGAATGGGAATCTCCGCATGGCGTCCGGTGATCACGGCGGCCAGCATCCGAACCATGCGCGCTCCGGCGAGGCGTACACCTTCCGGGCGGAGATCATAGGCCGCCAGATCGATGGAGGCACCTAGCGGCAAGGCCGCCTGCAACAGTGATAACGGGTCATCCTTCGACCAGGCCCGAAGGCGCGCCAGATGAGCCGGAGAGAGCACAGGCGGCTGCTCGAACAAGCGGCCCCGTTCGGCAGGTGCCGCCCACAATAACTCCGCCGCTTCTTCCAAAGTTGCTTCCTGCGCCAGCTTCAAGACATCCCGGCCGCGATAATAAAGCCTACCGTCATGGATTAGTGTGAGGGCCGACTCGAGAACGGGGCTCCCCCAATGGAGGCCCCGCGCGGCAGCTTTGGCCGGATCCCGACGCGCCTCTTTGCGTTCCAGCAAACGCTGGACGTCGTCGCGGTAATAGCGGCGTTCTCGGGGTCTCTCCGGTACCGGCTCTGAACGCAATTGGCCGCGGCTGGTATAGGCGTAGAGGGTTGCCGTGGTCACACCCAGCGCGGCTGCCGCTTCCTGAGCGGTTAAATGGCGTCTCTCGCTTACGATAGCTATATATTGATTCTACTATCAATATTGACAATATACTAACCGCGCCGGGAACATGAAGACATGGAACAGGGCCTGGAAAATGTCGTAGCCACTTCGACGCGACTCAGCCATGTGGATGGGGAGGCCGGCAAACTTACCTTGGCGGGGTATACAGTGGAAGATCTGGCGCCTCGGGCAAGTTTTGAGGAGGTCGCATATCTCCTTTTGCACGGCCATTTGCCCGATCCAGCGCAGTGTGCGGAATACACGCGCGACCTGGCACAGCGGCGCGCACTGCCGCGTCCGGCAATGGCAGTGCTTGAGGAAGCTGCGGCTGCCGGCGCTCCGCCCATCGATGCTTTACGAATGGCAGCGCCTCTTATCAGTCTGGGCAGGGCGGAAGAACCTCGGGAGGATGCGATCACTGCGATTGCGTGCTTCCCAACTATTGCCGGAGCGTATTGGCGCATTCGTAACGGCTCTGCACCCGTTCCTGTCCGCTGCGATCTGGGCCATGCAGCTTACTACCTTCATCAATTGTCGGGCGCCGAACCGAGGGCCGAGCGCGCCCGCGCAATGGAAACCTACTTGAACACGGTCTGCGATCACGGCCTCAATGCGTCCACGTTCGCGGCGCGGGTGATCGTATCGACTCGATCGGATTTGATCTCGGCAATCACCGGCGCGGTGGGTGCGCTCAAGGGCCCGTTACACGGCGGGGCGCCTGGTCCGGCGCTCAATATGGTGTTCGAAATCGCCACCGCAGAGCGAGCCGAAACCGTTATCGGGGCAAAGCTGGATCGGGGTGAGCGATTGATGGGGTTCGGACATCGAGTCTATCGCGTGCGCGATCCGCGCGCGGACGTTCTGGCGCAAGCGGCGGAGCGATTCTATTCGACGGGCGGAGACCGGGGTCTTTATGAGCTTGCCCGGAGCGTGGAGGCCACGGCGCTTCATCTGCTGCGAGAGCGCAAGCCTGAGCGCCGGCTCGACACCAACGTGGAGTTCTACACGGCACTCCTGTTGCACGGGCTGGGATTGCCCCCCGAATTGTTCACGGCGACTTTTGCCGTAGGACGTGTATTGGGCTGGGCCGCTCATTGCCTGGAGCAGCTTCGCGAAGGAAGGCTGATTCGGCCTCAATCTCGTTACATCGGTCCGGTGGGACTGATATATGACAGGGCCACGGTTCGTGTTACGCAATGAAACGGTATGTAGCTCGGAATGTGCTCCCTAGATAATCCGGTGCGGGATTGTAAAGAAAAACGTCGAACCCCGGCATGGTTCGGACTCCACCCAGATCCGCCCTCCCGCACGTTCAACGATGCGCCGGCAAATCGCAAGGCCCAAACCGGTACCGGGATATTCGGCGGCGCTGTGAAGACGTGCAAACAGTCCAAAGACTTGCTCTTGGTATTGAGGATCAATGCCGATGCCATTGTCTTGGACAGAAAACAGCCAATCGTTTTCCTGCCTCACGACCGCAACGTGGATTCGGGGCGGCTCACTACTTTTATACCGAATGGCGTTCCCGATGAGGTTCTGGAACAGCTGTTCCAGTTGAAAATCAAAAATGCGAACATGGGGAAGCGCGGCGAACGTAATCGAAGCACCACTGTCCTTTATGGCCGCTTCGAGGTTTGCCAGTGCTTTGTGCAGAATTGTCCCCGCATCGATATCTTCAGTCGGCGCCTGCACTGACGTTGAGGCGAGAGTGTACACTCTGAGATCCTTTAACAGCTGTGCCATGCGCAAGGCGCCTTGGATCGTGTAGCCGATGTATTTATCACCCTCCGGTCCGAGTTTTCCGCCGAACTCCTCCCTCAACAGTTCGCTGTATGTGGAGATCATTCGCAGCGGCTCCTGCAGATCATGTGACGCCGAGTATGCAAACTGTTGCAGGTCAGCATTGGATCGGCTCAGGGCGGCATTGGCCTGGCGAAGCGCCTGATCCTGAGTGTGGCGTTCAGTTATGTCACGGGCAACCTTCGAGGCGCCAATAACCGCACCGGTGTCATCGCGAATCGGGGAGACGGTTAAGGAGACGGTCAGGATTCGCCCGTCCTTAGCCTTCCGCTTCGTTTCGTAATGATCGACACGCTCACCTCGCGCGAGGCGTTGAAGAATGTCTGGTATTTCATCGGCACGACCAGGCGCCGCAAGTGTCGAGATATGCTTACCGATGATCTCGTCAGCCGTGTACCCGAAGATTCGTTCGGCACCTCGGTTCCAGCTCCTGATGAAGCCGTTCAGATCCTTGCTGACGATGGCATCGTCGGATGATTCAACGATCGCGGCCAGGCGTTGATGGAGTTCAACAGTCTTTTTCCGCTCGCTGATGTCTAACGTAACGCAACGCGTATAAACGAACCGGCCATTTTCGCGGTAGACGCTGGAGTTGATCGACACGTAGCGGATCGACCCGTCTTTGCAGCGGAGCCGCGCCTCACACCCGTTAATCTGTTCATTACTCTTAAGCCGGCGGAGCATATCTTGGATGACAGGCTCATCGACATGGAACTCGATGATGTTATGCCCGACGTATTCGCCCTGGGAATAGCCCAGGAGCCTTAACTCGGCTTCGTTGGCCCAAAGGATGGTTCCGTCCTCTCCCACCCACTGCAGCGCAACGCCGGCATGCTCAATGAAATCCCAAAGCTCGCTTTCCCGGCCTTGAAGACCGCTTGTGAGCGCCTGCATCCAAGGTCCAGCGCCGTCGACTTCTATTGGAGGGGAGTCCGCCTTTACTGATGGATTATCGGTTCGTGGGTTGTTCATACAGAACTCGGATCAAACCGGTGTGCGGACGACCGATGACTTCGTTAGACATTATCCCAGGTTTCATGAAGTGATCGGGCAGCGGCGATTTTCCAAAAGTAATGTAACAGTGTGTTTGTTTTAACATGTTTCACTTCGCTAGCGGCTCCGGTCCAGCCTCTGCCTCGATGGGGGGCCGATTCCGCAGAAGATCGTAATGCCCGGCGTGATGTATGATGCCCGCATATGAACCCTTCTGACTCTTTATCCCGCCGCACATTTCTCGCCGCGACCTCCGCGATGGCGCTCGCGCGCGGCGCTCCTTCGAAGGACAAATTAAAGGCCGGGCTGGTGGGTTGCGGCGGCCGCGGAACGCAGGCGGTAGTGAATCTCCTGACGGGGAATGAAAACGTCGAGCTAGTGGCGATGGCTGATGTCTTCGAAGATCATCTGGAAGGCTCGCTGAATCGTTTGCGGGCCAACGCCAAATATGTCTCGCGCGATGCGGGCATCACGGTGGAGCGCAACGGGAAACCGGTACAAATGAGCGCTGAGGATCTGGTCGCGTCCATCCAGCCGCGAATCAAGGTGGACCCGGAACATCACTTTGTCGGATTCGATGCGTTCCAAAAGCTGATTCATTCGGAAGTGGATATCGTAATGCTAGCCACGCCGCCCGGTTACCGGCCCCAGCACTTCGAAGCGGCTGTCAATGCGGGCAAGCACGTGTTTACCGAGAAGCCGATTGCGACAGATCCCGTAGGGGTCAGGCGGTTCATGGATGCGGCAAAGAAAGCGGAAGAGAAAAAATTGACGGTGATGTCCGGTGCGCAGCGCCACGCCGAGCGTGAGTATATGGAGACCGTTGATAAAATCCACAACGGCACGCTGGGGGACATCGTCGCGTTGAATTCCTATTACCTGAGCGGGCCGGTGTTTCACGCGGATGCCCGCGATCCGAAGTGGGGCGACATGGAATGGGAACTCCGCAACTGGTACTCGTTCATCTGGATCTGCGGGGACCAGATCGTCGAGCAGCATTTCCACAATATTGACTTTATGAATTGGGTGATGGGGGCGCATCCGGTTGAGGTAGTGGCGTCAGGAGGGGCTGCATGGCGGCCGCGTGAACCCCTATACGGGAATATCTATGACCACATGTCTTCCGATTTCGTGTATCCCAACGGCGCCCACCTCTCCAGCCATTGCCGGCAGTATCCCAAGGATCTATATCGCGACGTGAGCGATCTCATCATCGGAACAAAAGGCCGCAGCAACGGGATGGACATGGGAACGCAGGGAATCAACCCGTACGTGCAGGAACACATCGACATGATCAAGAGCATTACGGGCGAAGGGCCATACATCAACCAGGGAATGCGGGTGGCCGAGAGCACGATGACCGCGATTATGGGACGCGAGTCCGCGTATTCAGGTCTGAAGATCACCTGGGAGATGATCATGGCGTCCAAGCAGGATCTTCAGCCAAAAGAGTTCGATTACAAGCAGACGATGGAACCTATTCCGCTGCCCGTGCCAGGCGTGTATAAGTTTGTGTAGTTCTATTTCTTGGAGTCGGGAGCGGCATAGCCAGTGGTCATCTGGTCGCAGAGAGCGGTACTTTCCCGCCAGTAAATTTATCGGAAATGGAATCGCCGCAATAAGGCCGGATCACTTTCCGTGATTGCGCGTGCTCATCAATCCGACGGCACTGATTAGCATGAACAGAAATCCCCACAGCAGCGTAACGGCAGCGACCTCGGCTGCCTCCGAAAATATGCCGCGCGCCAAACCGCGAGCCCGCAGAATCATCCAGACCAACGAGAGGATGCCGGCCCCAAGCGCCGGTCCGGCGACGCGATCGAGCGCTTTCTGCATTTGCTGCGAGTAGAGCGGGTCCGGCGGCATGAGAATCGGCGCCGTGGCATGCGCGATGAAACCGCCGGCTACGGCGCTAACAGCCGCGCTTTTCGGCTCAGCCAAACCCTGTTTACGCGCCAGTTCCTGGGCTATGCGAGCCGCCACTTCCTCCGGCGCTACGGCCAGCACTTTCTTGCGCGCCCAGAGCACATACCAGACCGCCGCGGCTACGTAAAGTCCCGCCGTCGGTAGGATCACTTGCACGTTCGACCATACATACAGACATCCTGCAATCCCCGACAAGACCGCCACGAACACCGGCAGCGACGGGTAGGCGGGAACTCTATACGGCCGGAACAGCTCCGGCTCCTTCCGGCGCAGGACCATCAGGCAGACCATGGCCAGTACATACCAGGTCACCGCTGTGAGCGTTGAGATCAGAATCGCGACCGCCGTGGCTTTCTCGTAGAAATGACCGAACAGGATGAACAGGATCGTCACCGCGGTCCACACCGCCAGCGAAACGTGCGGCGTTCGGCGCGTCGGGTGTACCGCGCCCAGCCACTTCGGCAGGTATCCGGCCCGCCCTAGCGAAAACGATTGGCGGCTGGTGGCGTAGATCATTCCGTTGTAGGAAACCACCATGCCGGCCACGGCCAGCGCCGAGAATGCCGTGAGCAACCAGCCCGTTCCCCAGACTTTCTTGAACACCAACGGGAGCGGATAATCCACCGCACCCGTTTCGGCGTAAGGAGCGGCCGCGGACGCAAACCACCACGTCAGCAGGACCAACGCCACCAGCGTGATCTGCGCCAGCACCATGCCCCGCGGGATGGAAACCTGCGGGTCGTGCGCTTCTTCAGCAGCCAGCGCAACGGTTTCGATAATCACCAGCCACCACAAGGCGTACGGCACGGCGCCGAGCACGCCGGACCATCCCGAAGGCAGCAGCGGTGTGGTAAAAACACGCGCCAGCGACACCCCTGGAGCCGCACCCAGCCAGAACAAGACCAGCGCAGCAATGGCGGCGTACGTCAGCCATAGCATAATGACGGCCTGCTGTTTTACTCCGGAATACTGAATTGCGAAGAACACCAGCGCACAGACTATGGCACATGCGGTGGTAACTTTGCGATCGGGATGCTCGGGGTTCGCGAGAAACGCGATGTATCCACCTGCCGCGAGTCCAGTTCCAATTGTGGCGAACAGGCACTCGAGGAACATCGACCAACCCATCAGAAATCCGAACCATTTGCCCACCGCACGCCGCCCAAACGCCAGCGGTCCGCCAGCAAACGGCATGGCAACGGAAAGCTCTGAGAGCGCCAGCACCCATGCCAGGTACAACACGCAGACGATGAGCGATGCCACCAGCACGCCGATGGGCCCGCCGGCGGGCAACCCGAAATTCCAGCCGAAATACATCCCTGTGATCACCACGCCCACGCCGAGCGCCCAGATGTGGATGACGCCCAGTGGCTTGTTGAGCGCGTGCTCACGGATGTAATCGATCTCCTCCGGCAAAAGGAGAGACCGGTTGAGATGGGCCTCAGAGACAACTTCGTTGACGATTGCGTCAAACTGCGCGTCGCGTTTGCCGATACCGGGCATAGGCGTAGCGGTTATTCTACACGGTTGGTGGGTAGGACGCGCCGCGTCAAGGGTGAAGAGGAAATGACGGATACAGCTAACGGATAGGTGGTTCCGGGCGGGCGTCGAAATACTCGATCCAGCTCGTCATCATTTCCTCTTCGCTCCTGTCGCCCCAGCGAACGGTTTGCGCGGAGTCGGGGTTGGCTGGATTGTTGGGACTGTTATCGTAATGCGCGGTCACAATCAAGCGGCTGTCCTTTTCCACGTAGAGCGGTTCCTTCAGCCGATACACCAGCTGCCAGTTAAAGTCGTAATGCGGGACGACCAGCAGTGTCTCGCGCTTGCCGCCAGGACGCACCAGTTCGTAGGTAACATCGTGAGCCCGATAATGCATGTGCGGAGTTACGGAGAGCAGCAATTTATCGCGCTCGAATGTGTAACAGCGTTTCACCTCGTGGCGCGCGTCGCCGGAGGGAATGCGGAAGAAGAAATTCCGCAGGTCCATGCGCCGCAGGGTCCGCTCCGGCTGTGCCGGGGCGAGATAGAGACCGACACTCGTCCGGTCCGTTTGCGGTGGGCCCGAAGTTCGTGCGTAATGGATCACGAATTCGAATTTTGATCTCGGCGGAATCCATTTCGCCGAACCATCGGGAAAAACATCCGGCGCCCGGCCTGGCAGAAACGACGCCAATGCTCCTTCCTGAAAACCGCGCAGATATGGAAGATCGGGAGCATCCGCTGCGCACGCATCGTCCACCACCGGCGCATCCATGCGGACCCGCGTGAGTGTGCCATCGCGGACCAGAAACTGATTCAGCGCCGTCATGGATTCGATCGAGGTGGAACCGGCCTGCGAAGCATCAGCGATGACGCTCACATGCACATGGTGGACCACCTTGCGATTGCCCGGCCGGATTTCGGCCGCCCGGATCCACTTGCCTTCCATGAAGTTCGTCGCCACGATGAAATGCTCGTAAGCGTCCCGGCCTGGCTTAACGCTGAAGTCTTCGCCAATATCGATGATGATGTCCGGCTTCCCCAGACGCCAGCCCTCGATAATAACCGGCGCAGGCGGGAGATCAAGCGGATCACCTTCAGCGGCTCCGCCGTCGACCCAAGTTCTTATTGTTTCGATCTCGCGGTCGGAAAGCCGGGCGTCGTTGGCGAAGTTGCCCCAACGCGGATCGGCAAACCACGGAGGCATCTTGCGCGACATCACCGCCTCACGGATCGCCTTGGCCCAGGGCCGCGCGGATTTATAGTCGAGCAGCGACATGGGCGCGACATCGTTCGGACGATGGCACCCGGCACACCGCGCGAAAAAGATTGGAGCCACGTCTTTGGTGAACGTCGCTGAATGTGCCAGCGGCGCGACCAGAAGTCCGAACGCAAGGACGCGACTGGCCATGTGTGCATGGTACAACACAGCCAGAGGCAGCGTGAAATTCGTCGTTCACAATCACGGCTCGGTAAGTTCGTTACACCAAAATTTATTCTGAGAAATTCAAGCTCGCCCAGATGTAGGGCGAATAGGCCAAGTTATCGAAGCGCAGCGCGGACAGGTTCTCCGGCTCCAGGCTTACGGCAGATGCCCGGTTCATCCAGCCGGTCTTGATGTGCTGCAATGCTCCGGGTTTGAGAGTGCGCCGACCAGATGAGGGAAGCCATCGCAAGGAAAGTGAAATACCAGAGCATCCGTCCTTTGTGAGTCTGCTGGCTCGTTTCAGCGGCAGTTGCCATGTCTCAGCCTCCGCGTTTGACCACAACGAACCGTCTCTCCGATTCAGCAGTCTATCGTGGATTCACTCGGACTATATTCGAGTAAGCGGATTCGCCGGCGTTATTGATGGCCCGCACGCGGTAGCATACTATCGATCCGCGCGGCGCTCCGGTCTCGGTAAACTCGGTTCGAGCCGGCTGCGTCGCGATTCGCTCCCACGAGCTCGTGCTTCCCGTCCGCCGCTCCACCGCGATCTTGGCGGGATTTCCGTCATGCAACTGCCAGCCTAGCGTCACCCCGGCTTCCGATGCCCGCGCCGACAGGCCGCTGGGCGCTTCCGGAAGCACCGGCCAATCGAAGTAGTTCGCATCCGCAATCGCCAGAATCCTGTCGCGCACCGGCAGCGCCTCGAGAGTGTCGGCAGAGCCTTGCTTCCAGCGCAGCCCCGATATCTCACCCGAAACGACGTCGATCAGCACGGGGCTCGTGATACCCGAGTTCTTTAGTGTCAGATTCACGGTGACAGGGGCGAATGCACCGCCAGGAACGCTGTGAGCGGCCATCCAATAGGCGATGATGGACTTGCCATTCGCATTGCGGAAGCCATATGCAAGGAATGGAGAACCATTCTGACGGCGCAGACTCAATATGTCGGAAGCTTCGGCGCGAATAGCGGGGTCGAACTTAGTGTCAGAGAATAGCGCGTTGGTGTTCTGCAGCGCATAGAATACCGGCCGGGGGGTGAAGTCATCGGGCAAATTGCGGAAGCCGTGGATGAATCCGAAATCGTCGTACTCATTGCCATCCACTCCCGCAGTCAATAACCAGACGAACGTTCGCACGCCCGCCGCCAGGTTGTATATCAACCCGCGTGGGACGTACTTCGCCTGCACCGAGTCGTCCGATCCAGACCACGAGCCAATCGAATTGAACTCGTCATCCCAGAATTCGATGTCCTTGTGGATTCCCGGGTAGCCGCGCACCAGGTCGCGCAACTTAGCAGGCGATTCCGGCCCGTAAGCGCCGTAATCCATCGTCTCCGGATTGACATTCTGTCCGTAGCCGGGGTAGGTGTGGTACGCGAAGATGTCGATCTGCGAGGCGCACTTGCATTCGTCGAGGGCCCGTTTGGCCCAATCGCTGTTCGGGTCGGCCTGTCCGCCGTAGATCACTTTAGCCGCAGGATCGGTCTCGTGCACCGCCGGTCCGAAGGCAGCCAGCAAACGGCCGTACTCTTCGGGATTGCCCCACGGGTTCCAATAGCCGATATCCTGCTCGTTCCACAGCGCGTAATAGTGGATGCGCCCGCGAAAGTGATTCACCATCCACTTCACGTAGCGGATGAACGCAGCGATCTCATCCGGAGATTTAGGCGGCCAGAAGATCGAGTTTATACTGCGGTCGTCGTTGTGAAAGGCTGCCGGGCTCCGGCGTGATCTCGTCGGGTTTCTTGCCATTCGGCCCGGTATACATGGGGTTGCCGTACATCAATTGCACCTGGACTTTGACGCCGTTCTCTAAAAGTGAGTCCACGTAGTCGTCGACTTCCGGCGCGATGGCGAAAACCCCGCGCTTGCGTTCTACCCAATCCCAGCTTGTTGGATCCGAGCTATTTTCGTACTGTCCGATACGGATCCAGCTCACGCCGGCGTCGAACATGCGCGTCCACCACCAGCGATCCCAGGGCAGGTAGGGCTCACGCGGAAGATCGGAATTGATGCCGAATCCATTGTGGATTTGTGAAGACCTCTTCGGCGGCACGTGTTTGGGGAAACTCGCTTCAGGCGTCTGCGCCAACAAAATGGCTGTTGATACGAACACGCACCCTATACCTGCGATGAAACTGCGCGACCGCATTGACATTCGTGCTGCTTGCACAAATTTGTGAAACATGTTCAGCATTTATTTGACCGGTTGGATGGATGCTCAAGAGATTATCACATCGAGTTCCCGCGTTATTTCCCCGCCTGCTCATCGCCCAGCGCCGACAAAAACACCTTCCGCAGATATTCCGTTTCGCGATCCGTTTGCTCGGTTTTGATGCTGCGGAATCGAGCCCGCGCTCTTGCCGCATCATCCTGCCGCCCGGCGTGTTGGTAGAGGTTGGCCAGCCTGTACCAACCTTGGGAAAATTCGGGGTCCACGCGCGTTACCAACTGCTCCAGATCCGCGATTGCGGCGCCCTCATCGCCCATTTCCTGGTGCACTTTGCTCTGTGCGAAATAGCAGAACGCGCACCCCGGGATTCCGCGGTTCGCCTCCTCGAAATCATGCAACATGACTGCGTACTCTTTGGAGTTCAGCTTCAGCAGCGAAGCCGCGTGTAAGTAATGGAAGTACGGAGGCGCGCCGGGCTGGTGCAGGGCCGCTTCTGTTTCCGAGGCACAGTTCTGATTTTCGCCATTCATGTAGAAAGCCGTCACCAGCAGCAATCGCGCCGGACCAAAACTTGGCTCTTTCGCGAGAATCCTGCGACACGTGGCGATCGCCCGCGGCGGATCATCACCCAGAATCTGGGCCAGGCCAAGCCCCAACTCGATATAAATGGAGTCCGGGTGGTATTTCGCCGCAGTCTTTAGTGTCTCCAGCGCCTTTCCGTACAAATGCCGCCGCAGATAGTGCAGGCCGAGATCCAGCGCATAATTTTCCTGCTGCGGTGCGCCATGAAAAGCCGACAACAAATTCTTTTCAGCGAGATCGCTTTGGCCCACGGCGTCATATAGCTTTCCACGAAGGTATTCGCGAGACAGTTGCTGCTCGTTGGATAACTCCGGCGCGCCATCGAGCGCCGTCTGCGCTTCGGCAAATCTGCGCAGCGCGAAATCTGCCAGCGCCAGGTTGTAGCGCGCCTCGAAACTTCGCGGATAATCGCGCACGCCGCGTGCAAAAGCCGCGCGCGCCAACTCGAAGAGTTCGCGATCCGCGAGCTTCCCGCCTGTCTCGAGAAGCACATCGAGCTCGACATGCGGCCGCGCCAGCATCGCTTCGAGCGCCTGCCGCGCTTGTTCGATTTGTCCACGCGCGAGAGCGCCATCGAGACCCGGCGCGCCATCGGCCGGGGGTTGAGCGAACAACGGCAGGCTCATCCCGGCCATCAAGATCACGATACGCAGTCGGTCGGTCACGGCTTTGCGCACGAGCATAGATGCCACGCCGCTCTCCTGTCAAATCGACCCGTAAAGGGTTAGTGGTATAAATGCTGAATTATGCGTGGTAACGGCCTGGAACGCGGCTTGCGCTTTCTGATCCTGGCTGGCGTCGTCCGCTTCCCCATGGCCTGTCAGGAGAAGATGAACCCGCTTGCCGGAGATCCTGCGGAAATCAAGGAGGGCGCCTCGTTGTTCCGCACAGACTGTTCGCCTTGTCACGGCCTCAATGCGCGGGGCGGCGGGCGCGGGCCCGATTTGACGTCCGGCCTCTGGATTCACGGGGCGAGCGACGCAGCGATTTTTCAGACCATCAACCAAGGCATTCCCGGCACTGAAATGCCGGCCAATTCGTTCGAAGACAGCGAAACCTGGGCGCTGGTGGCTTATTTGCGCGCAGTGAGCTCGGGAGAGCATGCTCCGGTCGCAGGCGATCGCGCGAATGGCGAACAGATTTTCTGGGGCAAGGCCCATGCGCGCAGTGCCACATGGTACGAGGGCGCGGCGGGCGCCTGGGGCCTGAGTTGACGCGGGTTGGGGCGGCGCGATCGGTGGCTTACTTAACAGAATCGATTCGTGAACCGGATAAAGAATTGAGCCTGGGTATGACGGATCCGAACAACCACTACGTCATCCCGATGGAGTATGAGACGTTGACGGCGATGACATACGATGGCCGCCGAATTATCGGAGTGGCCAAGAATGAAGATACTTTCTCGATTCAGCTTTTGGGACAGGACGACGAGCTTCATCTGTTCCTGAAAAAGGACCTGCGCGAGGTAGTTCATGAGCGAAGATCTTTGATGCCGGCTTACACCGAGCAGATGCTGAGTAAGGAAGAGTTACAAGATTTGCTCTGCTATTTGGTTAACTTGCGTGAAGAGTGAGATGAAAGCCAGGCTTCGAGTAGCTGTTGTTTCAGTCGCGCCAATTATTTTGCTTCTGAACGTGCGTGCTCAAGTTACTTATGAGCGGGTTCTCAATGCGTCCCGTGAACCGCAAAACTGGCTGACTTACTCCGGCAATTACAAAAGCTGGCGCTACAGCACGCTCGACCAGATCAACACCTCCAACGTCCAACATCTGGCAACGCAGTGGGTGTTCCAGAGCGCTTCACTCGGACAATTCGAGACGACGCCGCTGGTGGTCGACGGCGTCCTCTATGGCACCGGGCAAGACAACCGCGCTTTCGCCTTGGATGCGCGAACAGGCAGGGCCATCTGGCGTTATCAACGCCATCTGCCCGAGAAGATCCAGGCCTGCTGCGGCATGGTGAACCGCGGCTTCGCGATGCTGGGCGACAAGCTTTTCATGTCCACGCTCGACGCGCATGTGCTGGCGCTCGATAGCAAGACCGGCAACGTTCTGTGGGATGTGCAAGCGGCGGATTACCGCCAGGCTTATGTGTTTACAGTCGCGCCGCTCCTGGTGAAAGATAAGATCATCGTGGGCGTAGCGGGTGGCGAGTACGGAGTACGCGGATTCATCGATGCGTATTACGCCGACTCCGGCAAGCGTGCCTGGAGATTCTACACGGTGCCCGGGCCGGGTGAGCCAGGTCATGAAACCTGGGCGGGCGACTCTTGGAAAACCGGCGGCGCGCCCGCGTGGATAACAGGCTCATACGACCCCGAACTCAATCTCGTGTATTGGCCCACGGGTAACCCGTCGCCGAGTAACTATGGCGGCGAGCGCGGCGGCGACAACCTCTACAGCAACTGCATGCTGGCGCTCGATGCGGACACTGGCCGGCTTAAGTGGCATTACCAATTCACTCCGCATGATCTACACGATTACGATTCTACGCAGATTCCCATTTTGCTTGACGCGAATTGGCAGGGCCGGCCGCGCAAGCTTTTGTTGCACGCCAACCGCAACGGTTTCGTTTATGTTCTGGATCGCACGGATGGAACATTTCTGTCCGCGAAAGCGTTCGGGAACCTAACCTGGGCGAAGGAAATTGGTTCCGACGGCCGTCCAGTCATCGCGCCGCGCAGCGAACCCACGGGTGAGGGCGTGCGCGTCTGCCCAGGCGCGCTTGGAGCCACTAACTGGTTTTCGCCTTCGTACGACCCGCAGACGGGATGGTTGTATGTGGCGGCTTCGGAAGAATGCGATATCTTCAGCGCCGCACCACAGAAGTACCACGAAGGCCACGATTTTCTCGGGAGCGTTTATGTGCCGGCAAGCGGTGAGAAAGCGTCGGGAGCGTTGCGGGCGCTCGACCCTTTTACGGGTGAGAAAAAGTGGGAGTTCAAGTATGCTTCGCCGCCCAATGGAGGCGTTCTTTCGACCGCCGGTGGGGTGGTATTTGCCGGGGACTCCGACGGAAATTTCACCGCTATGGACGCGCGCACGGGCAAGGACCAGTGGCACATCCAGTTGGGCGCGGCGGTTTACTCCTCGCCCGTAACTTACGTGCTCGACGGTCGGCAATACGTGGTGATTCCCGCAGGCGCGGCGCTGTTCGCGTTTGCGCTGGCGGAAAATTAGACACGATGCGGACCGCTTTTGGATTCCTGCTCCTTGTCAGCGGCATTGCGGCAGGAGCCCAGAGCCCCTCATCCGCCGCCGCGACTGCTCACATCGGCAAGGGCTACGAACTAGAACAGAACGACCGCTATGCCGAAGCGGCGCAGGAGTTTCGCGTAGCGCTGGCTCTCGACCCCGCGGCACTCAACGCGCGTTACCAACTTGCCATCTGCCTCTTCGCGCTGGGTGAGCGCGATGGGTCTCGTAAAGAGTTCGAGCGGCTCCGCGCCGAGACCAAAGATGATCCGAATGTCGCGTATTATCTGGCGCGCATCGATCTGCTGGCGGGCGATGCCACCGGCGCCATCCGGCGCCTCGCTCCACTCATGAGCCACCCTCCGTTCGCCGATGCTTCATTCTATCTAGGCTCCGCCTACTTGACCAACGGCGATCTCGGCCATGCGATCCAGTGGTTGCGAACAGCGGCACAAGCCGATCCCCATGATTTCCGGAGTCACTACCGGCTTGCGCGCGCGCTCCAGCAGAAAGGGCTACATGCCGAGGCCGAACGCGAATACGCGCTCTCGACTGAAATGCGCGAACACTATAACGAGACCGCACGTCAGTCCGTAGCTTGCGTGCAAGCGATGCGCGCTGCATCCGGCAGCGGCCTCCGCGACATCTGCAATCACTTGTTTGATCCGAACGATCCGGATAAACTTACGACACTCGGCATGCTGTACGGGGAGAACGGGAAATACCAGGAGGCCATCGAGCCGCTGGCTCGTGCCGCACAACTGGATCCCGAGTCATTCGAGGTTTATCACAATCTCGGCCTGACTTACTTTCGCCTCAGGCGCTTCGCTGAAGCCCGCGAACCGCTGGAAAAAGCAGTCAGTCTGCGGCCGGATTTTTTCGGATCGAATGCCCTGTTGGGCGCGGCGATGTATTCGCTGAAAGACGACCCATCGGCTTACCGGGTGCTGGGCTTTGCGCATCAACTGAAGCCGGGTGACGCAGACACATCTGAATTACTTTTCCGTGTTTCGGTGATTCTCGCGAACAAATCCGCGGCCGCGGAAGATTACGACGCCACCCTGAAGTTCTTGAGTACTGCCGCGGGACTGCGCCCGGGCGCGCCCGACATCGAACGGCGTATCGCCGAGATCAAGAGTCTGCGCGACCGCTCCCGCTGATTACTGCTTCACCACCGGCAGCGTAACGTTCGAAGGAAAGCGGTTCGAGCGGTATATGCGCTGCGTGGCCGGCTGATAATCCGATTCAGAGGCCGTCCAGATATTCTCCACGAACGTTTGCGGATTCCGGTCGATCACAGGAAACCACGTACTCTGCACCTGCACCATGATCCGATGCCCTTTCAGGAACTCGTGATTGTTGGTGTGCAGATCGATTGCGTACTCCGTTACTTCATTGGGCGCCACAGCTTTCGGATGCGTGAAGCTTTCGCGGAACCGCGCCCGAAATACTTCATCCGCAATGATGAGCTGGTAACCGCCCATCTTTTGGTCTTTCGGATAATCCTCGGGATAAACATCGATCAGTTTCACAATCCAGTCGCTGTCCGTGCCCGTGGTTGAGGCGAACAGGTGCGTCATGATGTCGCCGGCAACCGCTATGTCCGCCGTGAGCGGTTCCGTTTCCCAACTCAGCACGTCGGGGCGGAGGTGAACGAAGCGCTGGTCTTCCAGGAGCCACAGGGTCCAGGCCGGGCTGGGATAAGTCGGGCTGATCGGCCGGTGACGGTACGGAACCGGATGTGCGGGGTCGGAGACATAGCTGTCAAACTCCTCTCCGCCATCGGGTTTCGCAAACGAAGCTGTGCTGGACCGCTGGAAATAGAGCGGCCGGTCTATGGTCCGGCTGCGAGGAGGCCATTCTTCATACGACTCCCAGCGGTTCGATCCCGTCTGAAATGTGAGCGCTTCCGGCTGCTGCAGGGTTCCTTTCTCTTTCAACCAGTATGCGAACCATGGCGCCTGCACCTTTGCACGGAAATACGCGGCGGTGTCGCTGTCAAAGTCGATATTGCCCAACTTCCTGCCCTCCCCCCGGGACCATCCCCCGTGGTTCCACGGCCCAGCAATCACGTAATTCAGATGATTCGCGTCCTTCTTCTCCAGCGTCTCGTAAATTTTCATGGGTCCGTAGAAATCCTCCTGGTCCCACCAACCCGCCACGTTGAGGTTCGGCACTTTGGGAGCATCCAGATAAGGTGTCACCGCCTGTTTCTGCCAAAACTCGTCGTAGCTAGGGTGGGCCACGAAATCATTCCACGTGGGAAGCTTTCCGTGTCCGTAGTTCTTGTTAAAGTTGGCGAGTCCCCCCAGGGCCATGTACCACTCGAACGTGTCGTACTTGTCAAATTGGAAATGAAAATTGGTGTTGCCCGTTTCCATCAGAGCGGAGTATTCCAGACCGTAACTCAGGCGGAATGCCCCATTGTGGTGGAAGTCGTCGCCTAGAAATTGGTCGGCTGGTGACGCCTGTTCGGAAACAGCTTTCAACGCGGGGTGCGGATCGATCATCGCCATCACCGTCAGCCAGCCGCCATACGAGATGCCCAACACGCCCGCGCGCCCGTTGTTATTGGGTATTTGTTCCAGAAGCCAGGCGATGGTGTCGTAGGTGTCGGTACTTTCGTCGATCGCCTTGGGATCGCTCTTGTCGCGCGGCGGCCGGAACATCACGAACTGGCCCTGAGATTTGTACCGTCCGCGAATATCCTGAAATACGAAAATATAACCGTCCGTTACAAAATCCTTGTAGCTCGCGGGCAGCAGCTCATTGTGCCCTTTGTCGTCGACCGAGCCATAAGGGGTGCGAGTGATCAGGAAGGGCAGCTTCTCACGCGATTTCTTCGGGATGTAGATGTCGGTATACAGCTTTACGCCATCGCGCATTGGAATCTCCACTTCCCTGCGGTTGAAGACCCTCGCGAGGTCCGGTTCGGGCGGTATCGTGGCGGCCGAAAGTGCCACGGGCACAATCAGTAGAGCCGTGCGCAACAAATAAGAGTGCATGGGTGGACAGTTTACCGCGCATGATGGCTTGCTGGAAATAGATTTTCGATTTTTTTCTTTTCCGGTTGCTCCAAAAGCCAGACAAGAGGTAGACTCTCCAGTTTCCGGAAAGGAAATGGTGTGGCCATCTCTCGTCTTCTGATTATTTTCAGCGCGGCTGCGGTCTCTGTATTCGCGCAGTCGCGCACATTCACAAGCAGCGACCTCTACAAACTTCGCTCCGCCGGCGGCGTGGCGCTCTCGCCCGACGGATCGCGCCTGGCGTACTCCATCAACCGCAACGACGGCGCTGGCCGGCCGTACTCGCAATTATCGATCCTGACGCTGGCGGACGGACATTCCGTCTCGTTTTCCAAGGAGAAAGACTCGTCGGGAGGCGGCGACTGGTCGCCCGATGGCCAATGGGTGGCGTACAGCGGAAAACTGGGTGACAAATCCGGCTTGATCGTGGCGCATGCGGATGGATCGGGTGCGAAGTTTCTGGCGGCGCTCGAATGGACCAACAACCCGTTGCCAACTACCGGGAAGCGCTTCGCGTGGTCGCCGGATTCCAAACGGCTGGCTTTCGTGAATGCCGTGCCTGGACCCGAAACCGCTGACGCGACCGGCGATCCCATGGTCATCACGCGCTATCTCTACAAACCCGACTATGAGGAGGGTCTGACGCACTTCAACGACAACCGGCGCCTGCACATCTTCGTCGCCGATATCGCGAGCGGCCAGATCCGGCAACTCACCAATGGCGCCCACTACGAGCATTCCATCGACTGGTCGCCTGACGGCCGCGAGATCGCTTTCGTATCCAACCAGGAACCCAACGAAGACCAATTCTTCAACTACGATCTATTCGCCCTGAATGTGGCGAGCGGCGCTATTCGAAGAATTACCGCGACGGAAAATGCCGAGTACCAGCCGCGCTGGTCGCCTGACGGGAAGAAGATCGTCTACCTCGGTACCAAGCGCGGCCTCACCGATTTGGAGACCACCATGGAGGACACGCACGTCTGGCTGATTGATGCCGACGGCAGCAACCGCCGCGAGTTAGGTGCAGGCATCGACAATCGCCAGTTCGATGCTGCCTGGTCGCCCGACGGCAACTGGGTCTACTTCATCGTGGAGAAGCGGGGTAATAATCTGCTGGCTCGCATACCGGCCTCCCGCGGCAAGGCGGAAACCATTGTGGCGGATCGCGGCAGTGTCGGGAGCTACTCGGTCAGCAAGGACGGCAACATTGCGTACTCCTTCTCGCCGCCCAACGATCTTTCCCAGGTGTTTTATGGGAAACCCGAGCAACCCTCCAAGAAACTCACGGATCTGAATGCTGACGTCATGGCGGGCAAGCAGATTGCCGAAGTCGAGCCGCTCACGTTCATCAGCAACGACAACAAGTATGAGGTTGAGGCGTTTCTGACCAAGCCGCTGCACATGACGGCAGATTCCAAACACCCCATGGTGGTGGTGATCCATGGTGGTCCGCACGGGCAGCAGGGGCCATCCTTCAATTTCCGCAATCAGGTTTATGCGGGCCTGGGCTGGGCGACGCTGATGGTGAACTATCGCGGCTCTACAGGTTATGGACAGAAGTTTGCCGATGGCGTGTATGGCGATCAAAACGGGAACGAAGCGCAGGATGTCATTTACGCCGTGAGCGCGGCGCTGCGCCGCAACGTGTGGATTGATCGTGAACGCCTGGGCGTGGAGGGTGTCAGTTACGGCGGTCAGTTGAGTGCGTGGCTGGTCACCCAGACCAATATTTTCAAGGCGTCGATTCCAACCGCTGCCATCATCAACCTGGTCAGCTACAACTACATGACCTACTACAACCAGTATGAGCAGATGGAGTTTGGCATCTTCCCGCACCAGGGCAACCTGATGGACCTGCTCTGGCAGCGGTCTTCGCTGAAGTACGTGGCCCAAGTGCATACGCCGGTCATGCTGATGCACGGCGAAAATGATGCTGACGTGCCGATAGCCGAGGCGGAGCAGTTCTACATCGCGCTCAAGGACGTGGGAGTGGAAACGGTTTTCGTGCGCTATCCGAGGGAGGGCCACGGATTGCGCGAGCCCAAGCACGTGGTGGACAGCATCGACCGATCCATCAAGTGGTACGAGAAGCATTTCCCGAAAAGCAATTGAGGGACGCCTCCCATAAAAAATGCTGATCGCCCGCATCAACAAAAATACGGTGCGCTTCCTATTGACAAAGCTGCGTTTTCCGATAATATGCGGGGTATCTCAATCAGCGACTTGTCTGAGGGCGACGGAGCCTGAGATATCCGTGTCGGATACTTGAGGCAATTTTTCTCTAAATTCTGCAATCACACAATGGGCGCCGTTATGGTGCTCAAGGGAGGTCGGATGCGGCTCAGGGGAGTTTCGGCTCTAACTTTTGCGGGGATCCTATTTGCGGCGATGGTCGCCGAGGCGCAGCTCAATCGCGCCATCATGGAGGGCGTGGTGAGCGATCAGCAAGGCGCGGTGATCGCCGGCGTCGAGGTGGCTTTAACAGACACTGACACTAACGTCACCGCGACCACGAAGACCAACGGCACCGGTTATTACCGGCTGGTCGATTTGACCCCTGGCAAATACAAGCTCCACATCACGGCGGCGGGTTTCAGTGCAACCGACATCAGGGACATCGACGTTCCGGCCGGACAAGTCGTCAAGATGGACGCGCAGCTAAAGATTGGCTCCACGCAGGAAACCGTCGAGGTCCTGGCCGAAGCGCCGATGTTGGAAACCGCTGCCTCAAATTTTTCGCATACCGTCGACAACCGGATGATTCAGGAGATGCCGCTCCAAGGACGCGACCTGCAACAGTTGGTCTACCTGTTGCCTGGAGTATCCAATGCCGCCGGACCTCCGGGAAGCAATTTCGGCTTCAACAGCCAATTCGGAACTTTTCCGGACCCCACCTACGTGCAAGGGTCGGACGTTTCAGTGAATGGCGGCCAAGCCGGCGCGAACGCCTGGTACCTCGACGGCAATCTAAACCTCTCGGGAGTTTCGGAGAACGTTGCCGTCAACCCGTCGCCCGATTCCGTATCGGAATTTCAAGGCATCACCAACGCGTTTGCCGCTGAATACGGCCGTTCGGGCGGCGGCGTGTTCAACGTCGTGCTAAAGTCGGGCAGCAATGCCCCGCACGGCAATCTCTTCGAGTTTATCCGCAACAGCGCCACCAACGCGCGCAACCCTTTCACCTCAATCGACGCGAACGGTAATCTGATTCCCGATCGCGTGCTGCACTTCAACGACTTCGGCGGCACGTTCGGTGGGCCCGTCGTGCTGCCGAAGATTTACAACGGCAAGAACAGAACGTTTTTCTTCTTTTCACTCGATCGCCAGCTCCTCCATTTGGCCGGTTCCCAGGTTTTCTCGGTGCCCACTGCGCGCATGCGGAACGGCGACTTCAGCGAAGACCCTAACGTAGCCAATAACGGCCTCTGGGATCCTTACAGTACCGCCGGCCCGAACTCCAATGGCTTGTTAGCGCGCACTCAGTTTCCCACGACGCAGATTCCGAAGAACCGTCTGGATCCGGCGGCCATGTTCTTCATCAATTCGTTCCCGCTGCCTAACTACAATGACCCGCTGAGCAACTGCCCAATGGGCAAAGACGGCTACAAAATTTGCAACAACTATCTCGGAACAGTTGGTAGCAGCCAAGACCCTTGGAACATGTCGCTCAAGTTCGACCACCAGATGAGTGAAAAAAGCAAGTTCTTCGCTGAATGGGTATTCGCGCCCGGCGAATACAACAATTACCGCCTGCCGTTCACCGGTGCAGCATTCCCGGCAGGCCTGATTGGTTACGGTTCGAATTTGCCGTTGTGGTTCACGAATCAGGTCGCCGGCATAGGCAACACTTACATTTTCAGCCCGTCGTTCTTCAACGAATTTCGCGCCAGCTTCAGCCGGCAATCGTTCAGCTCGCATCCCACCACGGCCGGTTATCCAAACAGTGTGACGAACCTATCCGGTATCCAGCAAGACCTGGCGCCCTCCAAGTTGTACCTGCCGCAGTACGAACCGTCGCCGAGTTTCTATGTGGGCCTGCCCGCGGGCGATGGCAATACACAGTTCGGGACGCCGGACTGGCGCAACGGTTCCACCATGGCTGAGGCGTATACGTACCTCGACAATGTCACCAAGATTCTAGGCAAGCACACTCTGAAGACTGGGTTCATGTACCGCCTGGAGCACACGGCGCGAATTATCAATCCGCCCCTCGGACTAGACTTTAACAACGGACTTACCGGTAACCCCATAACGGGTTTGGGCGGTGACGGCTGGGCTCAGTTTGAGCTTGGAGCGGTGGGCAACAACTCTGTACTCTCTTATACGGCCTATCCCTATCTCCGCGACCGCTACTGGGGCTTTTTCATTCAGGATGATTTTCGCATCACCAGCAACTTCACGTTGAACATCGGCGTTCGTTATGACATCAACGGTTATTTCAAGACGCGGACAGGTCCGATGTCGAACTTCTGTCTGTCTTGTCCCAATCCGCTGACAGGCCTGAAAGGCGAGATGGTTTATTGGGGCGACCCGGAATTCCCGAACGGCAGCGACATGGCGCCGGCCAACAAAAACAGCATCGGGCCGCGGCTCAACTTCGCGTGGACGCCGTTCAAGGACCACAAGACCGTGCTTCGTGGCGGATTCGATATTCTTTACACAAATGCCGGCAACAGCTTCAATAATGTGGGCCAGGGCATAGCGTCGGGGCCGCAGTGGCAGGTGTTCTCTTACTATACCAATAGCTTTTACCCGAATCAGTGCGCAAACCCGCTATCGCAATCGGGCCAGTGCGTGGCATTTCCGTTGGGCGATACCACTGTGGACAAAGGCACGCTGCCCAACCCACCGGTGCCGGCCGATCATTTGCCGCTAGCCGCGCATCGAGATCCGTCGCTCGGCGCCTCACAGATCCAGTTCTACTACCCGGCGTCCCACGACCCATACGTGGCGATGCGGAGCTTCGAGATCGAGCGCGAATTGCCGTGGAACATGATGGTCGACATCGGTTACGTGGGTTCGGACGGCAGGCATCTCGCGGGGGACACTTTCCGGCAGTTCAGCTACGTCCACACCGCGGACAAAATCAAGTACCAGACCGGCATTAACGCGGTGGTCCCCATTACGGATTATTACCAGGGAGCCACTGCGGCTGCACTGCAGAAGGTCTACGGTACGACCTCTTTACCGCGCAGTGTTTTGTTATCGGACTATCCATTTTTCAACAGCCTGATCACCCAGACGCTGTTTGACGGAGCCAGCGACTACAACGGCCTGAACGTGAAGGTGCAGAAACGCTTCTCGAACGGCCTGAACTTCATTGCTGCTTACACTTTCTCAAAGAAGATTAACAACGCAGCCGTGGCCCAACTTGCGTCGCAGTTACTGGACCCGATCCACACGTCACGGCCGGGCCTGGTGGGGGGACGTGTGGGAGCGAACATCACTGGTTCCATCAATGGCGGAGCGAATTCCGGAACGCTTGGCGCTTATTACCAGAATCCCGACAACGAGGCGGCCGATCGCTCGGTGGCGATTGACGACATCACGCACATGTTTAACATGGCCGCCAGTTATGACCTGCCTGTTGGACGGGGTAAGTCTTTCTTAACCAACTCCAACACCATCGTGAACGGGGTGCTCGGCGGTTGGAGACTTACAGGCAACCTTTCAGCGCAGAGCGGTGTGCCCCTCTACGTGAGCGGGCCCTGCAACGGACTGACCTGCAGGCCCAATCTTGTCGGCGATCCGTCGCTCAGCCATAGCCGTCCTAAGACGCAGCTCGAAGCCGACTGGATCAATGCTTCGGCATTTCAACCGGTCTATGGCAGCGATCAGAGTTTCTGGGCCAATCCTAACCCCAACGATCCCCGCTGGTGGCAGTTCGGCACGGCGGGTGCGTTTTTGCCCGGACTCCGCGCGCCCGGGTTCTGGAATATAGATTCGTCACTGGTGAAGGAATTCCACCTCTCGGAGCAGCGCTACTTCCAGTTCCGGTGGGAGTTGTTCAACGCGCTAAATCACCAGAATCTCGGACTACCGAATACCAACTTCTGTCTGCCTCCTGGGCCCAACGGAGAAACCGATACCGTGCATCAGGCCGGCTGTAGTTTCGGTCGCATCACGAACATTCAGACCGACCCCCGCTCGATGCAGTTCGCCCTGAAGTTTTACTTCTGAGGACGGCTGAAGCTCCGAACCGAACCCGCTTGCTACGCGCGCGGCTCTGTTAGATCCTGCAACAGAGGGACGTCATGCACTGGCTCGAAGATTTCATCCACGACACGCGATTCGCCTTGCGCAGCTTCTCGAAGTCGCCGGCGTTCACCCTAGTGGCTGTGCTAACACTCGCGCTGGGGATCGGAGCGAACACAGCATTTTTCTCGACGGCCTACGGAATCATCTTCCGTCCGCTGCCCTATCCTGCTGCCGATCGTCTGGTGGACATTGAGGATGCCATTGCGGGCGTGGGCCCGATCACGTCGCTCCGGGAAATTGCGAGAACGGCAGACTATGCGGGCTACTTTCCGAACAACGAGCTGAACCTTCAGCTCGGTGGCGAAGCGTGGAGAGTGGAGGCCGCTGCGGTCACCTGGAACCTGGCTCGAGTGCTCGGAGTGCCTCCGGCCCGGGGCCGTTGGTTTGAGCAAATCGAAGAGCGCGCTGGCCAAAACCGCGTGGTTGTGCTCAGCGACCGCACATGGCGCGAGCGCTTTGGCGCCGATGCTGCAATCCTCGGCCGGCGCATCGTTTTGAATGACGAGCCTTTTGAAATTATCGCGGTCATGCCTGCCGGCTTTGCCTTCCCCTCGCCTGCCACGGAGGTGTGGATTCCGATTAGCATTGATCCACGAAACGTGGGCTACATGTGGGGCGGCGGGAATTTATGGCCGATTGGGCGGCTGCGTGGCGGAGCGCCGATCGCGGCTGCTCAAGCCGAACTCCGGCCTGCGCTCGACCGCATTCGGGGCATGTTCCCTTGGCGCGTGCCCGATGAATACGGACGGGATGCGCGCGCGATCCTGTATGGCGAAGCCATTGCCAAGGGTGTGCGGCCGAAGTTGTTTGCCCTCTCGGCAGCTGCGTTACTCTTGCTGCTGATTGCCTGCGGCAATGTCGCCAATCTGCTGCTGGCCAGAGCCGTGCACCGCGAGCGCGAGTTCGCCATGCGCGAAGCTCTTGGAGCGCCCCGCAGTCGTCTGCTACGACAGTTGATGGCGGAGAATTTCGTCCTTCTCGTGGCAGGTGGAGTGGCCGGGTTGGTCGCCGCCGCCGTTATTCTAAAGGCGCTGCCTTTGCTCCTCCCCAACGATACTCCCCGTCTGCACGAGATCGTTCCGGACCTGAATCTGCTTTTGGTAGCGGCTTGCAGCATGCTGATCACGGTGGTCTTTTTTAGCGCTGCGCCGATGATTCGATGGTCGTGGTTGCGTCGTGAGTCGCTGGCTGGCCGGGCCACCACTGCGCCCAAGCGAGCCTCTGGCCTCTCGCTTGCGTTGATAGGTTTTGAGCTGGCACTGGCAACCGTGCTTCTCATCGGCGCGGGATTGATGGGCAGGACGCTGTGGCAGCTTGCTCAAGTTGACTCCGGCGTTCATGCCCCTGGTGTCGTGGTGGCCAGAATTTCTGCCGGTCCCACCCGTTGCGGAAAACCGGAGCGCTGCTGGGCGCTGCTCCAGGATTTGAACCAGACGTTGATCGCCGTGCCGGGGGTGCGGAGCGTCAATTGGTCGAATTTCGCTCCGCTCGACAAGGAGTTTTCGGCAGTTTCAGTCGATCTCGAGGACCATCCCACATCCCCGGGCGCTCCAGCTTTCGTGTTGTGGCAGATCGCGGCTACGCCTGGATATTTTCAGGCGCTCGGCATCCCGCTAACGGCGGGACGGCTTTTCAGCGATGCCGAGCGGACGGGCGCTCCACCAGTGATTATTAGCGAATCGACAGCGAAACGTTTCTGGACAATCGAAAGCGCCATCGGAAAGCGCATTCGCCCGATGTCGGATAAAGAGTGGAGGACTGTGGTGGGCGTTGTGCCTGATGTCGCGCAATACTCTCTGACAGGCTTTCCCTCGTGGGTCGACGGCGTGCAATATGTGCCGCTCCGGCAGTCCTTGCCGCGAGTCGCGCAGAGTATTCAGTTAACGATGTTCGTCGCCTCGTCCAACCCACAGTCAGTGGCCGCCGCTTTGCCACTCACCGTCCGGCGGCGCTTTTCGGATGTAGTGGTTTCCCACATAGCGTCGCTCGAAGGAATTCGATCCGGCTCAGTGGCGGATCAGCGATCCACCGCCCGGCTGCTGGCCCTGTTCGCGGCGCTCGGCTTGTTGTTGGGAGTTGCCGGCGTCCATGGAGTGATCTCGAATCGCACTGCCCAGCGGACGCGCGAAATCGGGATTCGGATAGTCATGGGAGCGACTGCTGGCAGAGTAGTCGGGTTGGTGGTAGGGGAGACCCTGCTGGTCTCGTTTGCCGGCTGCGCGGCGGGCATTGCAGGCGCGTTTGGGCTCAGTCGCTTCCTCCAGTCTTTACTGTTCGGGGTGACGGCCCACGACACTGTGGCTTTCGCGATCTTTCCGGCCGCCTTGCTGGCTGCTGCAGCGCTCGCGGCAGCCATTCCCGCTTGGCGAGCGTCGCGAATCGATCCGGCGCTGACGTTGCGCGAGGAGTGACTCCGCGCCGGTGGTCAGCCCATAGGAATGTGTTTCGTGTTGCGCATGGGTTCTCCTGTTTTGTGATAGCCGAAACTGCCGACTGCTCAACAATGTACTGAAACAGACCGTAAAAAGACCACAGCTTCTTGCTCGATTTAATACCGGGTGTTATGCTCGCGCGTTTGGGCAAAGATCCCGCGAGGAGGGGGTGTTTCATGAGGCATAGGCGGATTCTGGCTAGTGCTCTGGCGGTAGTGGTTGCCGGCTTGATGCCTGTCTTGTTACTGAAGGCGAGTGTAACGGGCTCGATATCGGGAATTGTGGCGGATCCCTCCGGGGCCGGGATTCCGGGCGCCAAAGTGACTCTCCACAATCCTGACACGGGGTTTCGCCAGGAAGCCACGACCGGTTCCGACGGCAGTTATGAGTTCCTGGTGGTGCCCGTAGGGGAGCACTACAGCATCGACGTTGAGGCGAGCGGATTCAAGCCGTACACGGAGACAAGCATTACGTTGCTTGTCAATCAACGGCTGCGGGCGGACGCTCAACTGACTTTGGGAACCGAGAAGCAAGCCGTGGAGGTTTCAGCCCAGGCGGTGCAGGTGGAGACTCGAGCCACGCAGCTGGGCGACGTGATCGGAAGCCAAAAAATGCTTTCATTGCCGCTGAATGGACGCAGTTATATTGATCTGCTGGGGTTGCAGGCGGGTGTGGTCAATCAAACGACGAATCGACAACTGAACGACCGCCCGGTCGCGGGAGACGGCATAACCGGAAATTTCTCCGTCAATGGCGGTCGAGAAGCCGCCAACGGATTCCTGGTCAACGGCGGCTCCGTCGAAGAGGCGAGAAACAACGGGGTCGGCCTGGTACCGAACCTGGATTCCATTCAAGAGTTCCGCGTTTTAACCAACGCTTTCGACGCTGAGTACGGGGGATTTTCCGGGGCGACGGTGAACGTCATCACCAAGTCAGGGACAAATAGCGTGCACGGTTCGCTCTTTGAGTTTCTACGCAATGGAGATCTCGATGCTCGCAATTTCTTCGACATCGAACGCGGGATCTTCAACCGCAACCAATTTGGCGGCACCGTCGGCGGCCCTATTCGCAAGGACCGGTGGTTCATCTTTGGAGATTATCAGGGTACACGGCAGTCCCGCGGCCAGTCAACGGGCTTGATTACGGTGCCGACTCTTGCCCAGCGGGGAGGAGACGTTTCTGCCCTGCTCGATCCCACGGCCTTAGTCAAGGGAGACAATATTCCGGGCAACGGGACCATGGAGGACGTGCTCAGCCAGCGCTTAGGCTATACGGTCACCAACGGCGAACACTACTATTCCCCGGGCTGCACTTCGACCGCGCAGTGCGTCTTTCCCGGCGGGATTATTCCCACCAAGGCCTGGGACCCGGTGGCGGTTGCCACGTTGAAGTTTATTCCTTTACCCAATTATGGCGACTCCCAATTTTCGGCCGCATCGTCCAAGCTCCACCTCGGAGACGATAAATTTTCTGTTCGTTCGGACTACAACACCCAGAGGTTGGGCAACTGGAGCGCGTACTACTCTTTTGATAACACGTCTTTTACCAATCCGTTCCCTGGCACCGGCGCCAATGTGCCGGGCTTCGCGGCTGGAAGTCCCCAGCGGGCCCAACAAGCGGTATTGAGCAACACTCGCAATTTCGGCCCGAATAAGGTCAACGAAGCGCGCATCGCTTTTTTGCGGCTGGCGGTGGATCAACTGGTGCCCTTGGGAGGGTTGGGCGACATTGCCTCCTTTGGATTCCCGAAGGCGCCCTTGGGGCTGATTCCTGACCCGTTCCGGGAGGGAGTGCCGACGATCGGCCTCGCCAACATGGGTGTCACGTTCGGCTTGCCTAACTGTCAGGCCGCCCAGTTCAATAATACTTACTCGGCAGCCGATAACTTTTCCATGGTCCGGGGAAGGCACACGCTCAAGTTCGGCGGGGAAACTCGGCAGCTCCAGTTCAACGTGCGGGGCCGTCCCCAGAACGGAGCTTACACTTTCGCCGGCGGCGAGACCGGCAGTGATTTTGCCGATTTTCTGCTTGGCGCTCCGGATAATTACAATCAGGCGGGGCGTTCGCACTTCGACGGGCGATCATGGGGTGGCGGGCTCTACGTCCAGGACAGTTTCAAGTTGAGATCAAACTTGACGCTAAATTACGGCCTACGATGGGAATTCAGCCAGTGGTTCAGGGACGCGGGACCCAAAATCGGGTGCCCCATTCAGGCACTTCATTTCGGCGTGCAGTCGGTTCTCTTTCCTACCGCTCCCGAAGGCTTGCTGTGCCCCGGAGACCCCGGAGTTCCCCCTGGCCTCGCCCCTGACCGTTACAATAATTTCGCTCCCCGAGTGGGTCTTGCGTATTCTCCTGGTTTTACCAATGGCGTTATGGGTAAAATCTTTGGCGGACCTGGGAAAAGCAGCATCCGAGCCTCCTACGGGATGTTTTACACGACCCTGGAAGGCCTGACTCAGTTCTACGAAGTGGGTGACGCGCCCGCTAATCTTTTCTTTAACGCCAGCCAAGTGTATCTTGATCTGCCTTTTAAGGCTCGCAGCAGCAGCAACGATCCTGGGCAGCGTTTCCCCTTCACTACTGACCCGAAGACGATCAATTTCGCTCAGTTTCTGCCCATTGGGGGTTCCCCCGGATTCGACTACCGCAATAAGACCCCCTACGCGGAGCACTATGATTTCAGCATTCAGCGCCAGATTGCCAGTTCAAGTCTATTGACCATTGCTTACGTAGGAACAGAGGGACACCACCTGATCGTCCAGCGGGAAGCCAATCCGGGCAATGCGGCCCTGTGCCTGGCAACCCCCGGATGCGGACCTCACGGCGAAGATATCATCTACACCCTCCCCAATGGACAGTTCGTGTACGGGACGCGGCCTTACTCCGTTACTTCCGGGCGGTTTCTCAACCAGGGCCGCCTGGACTTCTCGAATAACGACTTCACATCGACCATTGCCAATTCAGATTACAACGCCCTACAGGTCACGTTTGAGAAGAGGGTGGGCGACGTGCGGTTGCTGGGCGCATACACATGGTCAAAATCGATCGACGATGATTCAGCTCTCAATGAGATGGTTAACCCATTTAATGAGAGGCTGAGCCGGGCGATTTCTTCCTTCGACGTCCCCCACAATTTTGTGGTGAGCTATATGTGGGACCTTCCGTTTGGGAGGCTAACCTCATCCAGCCTAGGTAAGACATTGCTTGGAGGGTGGTCGCTCTCTGGTATCACCCGCTTCGCAACGGGCATCCCCGTCACCATGCGCGAAACTGACGATGGCTCGCTGTGTGGCTGTAGCGGCCTTGACTATCCAAACTATAACGACCAGCCTATCCAGAAGTTTGATCCTCGAGCCAGCGCAACCCATCAATACTTCGGTACCAGCCCTTTTTCGCCTGAAATCGTTGGAATACCTGGTAACTCGGCGCGCCGCTTCTTCTATGGGCCGGGGATCAACAACTTCGACCTGGCGCTTCACAAGGCGGTGCGATTCAAGGAAAAAGTTGATCTCGAGTATCGCGCCGAGTTCTTCAATGCTTTTAACCATGCGCAGTTTATGACTCCTCAGGGCAACGTTAATTCCGGTACCTTCGGTGATGTGACGGCTGCTCGCGACCCTCGCATTATCCAGATGGCGCTGAAATTAGCGTTTTAAGGAAGGGCACTTGAACTCCCATGGGCTGCCGAGGAAATGACGGTCGCCCTGGATTCTCAGTCGAACGCCAGGTTGGGTGAATGCACACGGCGAGAAATTCTTCGACGTTTCGGAGCCCTCGGCCTCACACTGGCGTCGCCACCAGTCGGCAGGGCGGCGCAGGCTCTCCCCCGAGAGAGTACCGCGCCCACGCTCCGCGCCAAACTCAGGATTAACGTCGAACAGCGCCTAGGAACCATCGATCCCTTCCTCTACGGACACTTTTTGGAACATCTGGGCCGCTGCGTGTACGAAGGAATCTACGACGAGGGTTCACCGCTTTCCGACAGCGACGGCAACCGCAAAGACGTTCTCGATGCGGCGCGCCGGCTCCGGGTGACGCAATTGCGCTGGCCGGGCGGGAACTTTGCTTCGGGATACCATTGGCAGGACGGCGTGGGCCCCCGGGACTCACGCCCTGCGCGTTTCAACCTCGCCTGGTTCGAGCGCGAATCGAATCGGTTCGGCACCGACGAGTTTATTGCTACATGCCGAAAGCTCGGTGCGGCGCCATATCTCTGCGTCAACATGGGGACGGGAACCCTGGACGAGGCGGCAAGCTGGGTGGAATATTGCAACCATGAAGGTGGCACCCGCCTTTCCGACCTGCGCCGGCAAGGCGGCCATGCCGAGCCGTACGCTGTGAAACTCTGGGGGCTGGGCAACGAAATCTTCGGCGACTGGCAGATTGGCCGCAAGGACCTTGGAGAGTACATCAAAGCCGCGGTCGAATTCGCTAAAGTAATGAAGTGGGTGGACCCTGGTATCCAGCTGGTCGCCTGCGGAAGCGGCGAGTCCGGCTGGGACAAGCCGGTGCTCGAAGCACTGGTTCACCACGTCGACTACATTTCGGAGCATTATTACGCGGAGATCGATGAGCTGAAGGACTACTACGAAATCATGGGCTCCGTGGCCGGGATGGAGGCCCTGATTCGCAATGCGGGCCGTACTGCGGAATCGGTGTCTGCTGCGGCCCGAAAATCCCCGCCAGTCGCCGTGGCGTTGGATGAATGGAACATCGTTTACAATCTCAGCGACGGCCATAAGCGCGGCAATATCCACAAAGACGAGTTCTCCTATAATCTCCGCGATGCCCTTTGGGTGGCCACGGCCCTCAATACTCTGCAGCGGTGTTGCCAAACGGTGCGGATTGCCAACCTCGCCCAGTTAGTCAACGTGCTGGCGCCGATCTATACTACCGCCGCCGGCCTGCTTCTGCGCACTATTTACTTTCCGCTCGAGCTTTACGCCAACCGTTCGGGCAATCTCGCGCTGGATGTCCGCGTCGAGTCTCCCACCTTCGAGACACGGCATTTCGGTCCCCACGCTTACCTCGACGCTTCGGCCACTTATCACGAAGCAGATCGCCGCGTGACTTTGGCCGTCGTCAATCGACATAAGGACGCCGACCTGGTGGCAACCCTCCAACTGGATGGCGCGCAGGCCAGGGGGACACGAGCCTACATCATCACCGGTGCAAGCCCCGACGCTCAGAACACATTCGAAAACCCGGATGCCGTCACCACTCGTCAATTGAATTTTGAGGGCAGCGGCAGTCACCGGGACTATCGTTTCCCCAAGCATTCGATTTCCTGGTTGGAGTTCGAACTGGAAGCGTAGCTCGCAAGGTGGCGACAGGTTGACTGAAAAGGCGAAAATGGATAGCATCGCGGTTTTACTAACAACCGACTGCGAGGTGGCAACTTACGAAGCGTATAGCAAAAGCCAGCCGAGCCCGACTTGGCAACGAAGGGAGACGGCGCGAGTTCCTGCTGCGAGCATTCGCGTTCGGTGGATTGGCAATGCGTTCTCTGGTGAGCGCATCCGAGACTCGTCGCCCCGCTTCGAACACCACTTCAAACGCCGATTTCTTCGTTCGTAATCATTTCGCCGCGCCTAAGCTCAGTGACGAAACCTGGACCCTCGATGTAGCCGGACTCGTTTCGAAGCCGGTGAGATTGTCATATTCTGACCTCCTGCTGATGCCTTCGGTGCGCCAAGCAGTCACGCTGGAGTGCGCCGGCAACCCGCCCGGTGGCGGCATTGTAGGCACTTCAGTGTGGTCGGGCGTACCCCTGGCGGCCCTGCTGAAACAGGCAGACGTCCGTCAAGGAGCTAGCACGGTCGTTCTCCACGGGGCCGATTCCGGCGATGGCGAACGCATCCCGCCGGGAACTCACTTTGCCCGCTCCATTCCGATCGAGAAGGCGATGGAGCCTTCCACGCTGCTGGCGTACGAGATGAACGGCGATCCCTTGCCGGCGGCTCATGGTTTTCCGGTGCGCGCGCTTGTTTCGGGCTGGTATGGAATGGACTCGGTAAAATGGTTGACTCGCATCGAGGTACTCAATCAGCCATTTGCAGGATACTTTCAACAGGAGGAGTATGTATCCGTGCGCGGCAACGGCGAACGGCAGCCGATCACCCGCATGTCGGTCAGTTCGAAGATGGTCCGCCCCTCGGAAGGTGAGGAAATTCGCTCGGGCGCCTACCGGGTCGAGGGGCTCGCATGGGCTGGAGAGCGAAAGGTCGCGAAAGTGCAGGTGCGGGTCAATGGAAGTGGAGATTGGCAGCCGGCAAACCTTCGCGGATTACCTGTTGCGATGGCTTGGACGCCCTGGAGTTACGAGTGGCACATCCCGCGTTCGGGTCAGTATACGCTCGACGTTCGCGCAACGGATGAAGACGGCAACACCCAGCCCGACGCTCACGACCCGGATCGCAAAGACCCTTACCAGCTCAATACGCCTCATCGCGTCAAAGTCAACGTTCGGTTCTAAGCAGTCAGTCGAGTACTTGTCAGAGAATGCTAATTAAATACCAGGGTAACCTCCGAGGGCTTGTCTTTACGCTCAATTTGCTCATCTGTGCGACCCTCGCTTTTGAAAAGTCCGCGATTGCACAGTCCACGGGCCTGTCTGAACTCTTGCCGCAAGGACAGACCGCGCTCCGGGATAAGCAGTTCGATCGCGCCCAAAAAATCTACGAGCAAGTTGTCAAGCTAGACCCCCCATCGGCAGAAGGCCATTCCAATCTCGGCTTCGCTCTTTACATGCTTGGCAGTTATCCACGCGCCATTCAGGAATTCCAGAAGGCTCTCGAGCTCGATCCTAGTCTGGATGAGACGGAGATCCTCTTAGCCCTGAGTTATTTCGATATCGGCCAGCTACAGCGAGCCATCCCGCTCCTTGAGAAGGCTTACCAGAGGAAAAAAGACGATACAGACGTCGCGGCCCACTTGGGGCTGGCGTACTTGCGGGAGCATCAGGCCGACAAAGCGCTAGTGGTCCTCAGTCACTGGGCTGAGATCCAACCCGACAGCCCCGAAGCCCTGTATTACAAGGGAAAGGCTGCTCAGTATGTTGCCTCGAATGCGTTTGCCAGGTTGACGACGATTGCACCTGACTCTTACCGCACGCTTCAGCTGGAAGCCGAAATGCTCCGGGAGCGAGGCTTGGCGCCCGCGGCGATCAACGAATATAAGAAGGCCATCGCGCAGAAGCCCAATGCAGCCGGCCTGCATTACGCCCTGGGAACGCTCTATCGCGAAGTGGGGCGGCTCGACGAGGCGCTCGCTGAGTTTAACCAGGAGCTCCGGATTACTGACGATCCCCTGACGTACTATTGGATCGGCGACGTCTATTTGCAGCAGAACAACCTGGACCGTGCGCAACAATCCTTGTTGAAGGCATTGACCATCCAACCGGGTCTTACCGGGGCTCAGCTCGACTTGGCCAAGACGTATCAAGCTCAAGGCAAGACCGCGCTGGCAGTGAAGACGCTGCAGGCTGTCATCGCCTCGGATCCTGACCAGCAGGAAGCGCACTATTTGCTTTTTGGCCTCTATAAAGAGCAAGGTCAGATGGATCAGGCGCGAAAAGAGCTGGAAACATTTCAGAAGCTCAAACGAAGGACCGCGGACCAGGAAGAGAAGCGGATGAAGCTCGATTCAACGGATCGATGACAACAGTGGGACTGTGTGCGGTTCGATTAAGCTGCGATATCCCTTGCGACTGCCTTAAGAAATCTTCACGGCATTAACCACTTCTTCAAGAACGGCAGGCCGGACTCCACGCGGATCTCATGCCCTCCATCGTGCAAGTCCATTTCGATCCGGTCTGGGATGCCAAGCTTCTTGTAGTGCTCTTTTGAGGCTTCGAACTCCTCGATCACCTGGGGCCACCACGCGATGCCGTCCTTCTTGCCGGTCTGGACAAGCAGGGGTCTTGGGCAGATGAGACTCACCACGTCGCTGTCGGTGAACTCGGTTAGCCATCCGCGAAAGAAGGCGTGCTCTTCCTTGGTCTCCAGAAAGCAGCTATAGCGCGGATCAGGCATCACCATCTTGTTGCGCCGCTGGTTGAACCAAGCGGTGACGATTCCGGCCTTGATCCGCGGCTCGAGCGGCATCCAAAACATAGTGGCCATGCCGCCAAGACTGATGCCCCACATGCCGACGCGCTTGCTGTCGATACGTTCGTCTTTCAGGACTTCGTCGAGGAGGAGTTGCATTCGGCGAAACTCCAGTCCCGGCAGGGTGGTGTCCGCCAGTCTCGCCAGTCGTTCGATCCGGTTGCGATTGGGCACGAAACTCAGATTGATTGGAGCGAGCACCGCGAAGCCCGCATGCACCAAGGCGTGGCCGTAGTCGTGATAGAGATCCTTATCGTCGTTCACACCAAAGACGCGCTCTGGAAAGCTGTCAATGCCGTGCTGCGCAATGATCAACGGCACAGGCTTCGTCGCGTTCTCTGGGATGACGAGCAAGGCTTCGGCCTTGAAGAAGCCGAGCGGCAGTGACAGCCATTCGGCTGTTACGCCAGAAATCGACTGGTGCTTACGTTCAAGAGGCCCCACCGGTTTCAAATCAGGTGGCGACAGCATGCGAAGGTAGCGCTGACGGTTCGGTTCCACGCTTTCAACAAATGCCTGTGGACTGGCATACGACCGGTGCCATACCTTGGCGGCCCGCTCTGGATATTTCGTAACCAAGTAATCGCGGAAATATGCTTCCAGCTCACTGCCGTAGTTTTCGTTCCTCTGCTTAATCCGTTCGGGCACCTCGGCTGCCGGCACAAGGGTAGCCAACAGAAGTGCAAATAATGTTGTCTTGAACATGACGGCTCCTTGCAGCAGCATACTGCATCAGAACTGCTTTTGAATCCGATTTTCGTGATCGATTTACTGGATAGAATGTTACGGTGGCTCGCACGCGTGTCGCCGGTTTTGTCCTGTTGACAGCGCTGGTATTGATGACGCTAACGTGGCCGTGGCTGACTGTTGGTTCGCTCTTGGTCCTCATTCCGCCTTGGGGAAATTTCCAGGTTAGAGCCCTCATGACTGCGGGATGCTACGTGCTAGCCGTCTACACCGGGTTGGTTCTTGCTGAACCGCGAAAGCGCGTCGTCCTCTATCTGCGTCGGTTTCGATCCCTAAGCGCGAACCAGTTAATGGGGCGAGTGATTGACACCGGTCTAGGCCGGCGATTCCGCGTGGTCACGCTAGACGATGCGAGCTTTCGGCCAATTGAAATTCCAAGAGCCGAACGCCGAGTCTCGGTTTTCAGTCCGCCCGTGATGGCATTAGCAAGCGTGGCGCTTTTCATTGCGATGGCGTATTACGTCGTCATTAAACAGTTGCAACTGTCGGCACCTCGTCCCATCCCACCGCGATACTTCGGTGTCTATATGATTGCCTTCGGCCAGGGCGTGTATGATGCCCCTATTTGGGGCGCTATATCAGGGTTCGTACTAGTTGTATTTGCTTTTCTGATGGTGCATCGCTGGAGGGTGCGCCTCCGCTCGCGGCTACGCGTTCGCATAACGCGGGACCTGGACCGTTGTATCTATCGGGTCGCGGACCTTGCCAGCTGGCGCCGCCGTCCTGGCTTGTTGGCTCCCCAGGCCACGGTGATCAGAGTCGTGGACGAACTCTGGCAAACGACGGTTTTGCGGCTGTTAGAGTACGCGGACGCTGTGATCGTCGACGTGTCGGCGGTGACCGAGAATGTCTTATGGGAAGTACGTACGATAAAGGCGCACACTTTAGTGCCGTGCGTATGGATCGGCGACGCGCGGGCCGTCGCGACATGGCGCGACAGCGGGGAGCCACTGGCGGTGAAATTCAGCACGCTGATCAGCCAAAACGAGATCGTAATGTACGACCTTCCGGTCCCCGGTGTGGAACGACGACTGCGGGGCGATCTCAGTGGCGCTTTGGAGAATTTGCCACGCGCGAAGTTCCCGCATAGGCTAGGCACTCGAACCGGACCGCACCTCTGGAGGGTTATCGGTACCGGATTGCTGAGTCTCGTTTTGTACGGCACGATCGCGTTTCTGGTATCTGCGTGCAGCTTCCTGCTGTGGGAAGTGGGGAAGTCGTACCTTTTTCGCATCATCGTAGAGCGCTCGCTGAAGTAATGGACACGATACTACGTTTGTCTTGAGAACGTGTCTCCTCGCGTGTTTCACCGAACAGGGTCCTGCCGGCGTGAGAGCTGGCTTCACATTGATGCACACAGTGGACGATAGAACTGTCCGCGCCAGACATCGACCAAGTTGCGGCGATACTCACCGGCCTTTGCCTTCGAGTTCGGCTTGGAGACAGGCCTTGGCAAAGTTCCATTTCCGTCGCACGGTTTTCTCGGAGATCCCGATGACGTGCGCGGCTTCTTCGACACCGAGGCCCACAAACCACCGCGACTCCACCACCCGCGATCCATGGAGCTGTTGGCCGGCCAAACACTATTGGAGTACCTGAAAGGTCACGGAGCCTTCTCCGCCGTGGCGGCCCTGCCCCTCATCGGGCAGATGGCGTCTGCGCTTCAGGCCGCGCACGAGGCCGGAGTGATCCATCGCGACCTGAAACCGGGCAACGTCATGCTGGCGCGGGGGGCGGACTCCAAGGAACTGCATGCGGCGGTGACGGATTTTGGCCTGGCAGTGGCTCGAGGACAGGCGGCGTATTTGCACAGCAAGTCAGTCAAGTAACAGAGAGTTTCTCCAGACCGCCAATGGGTGATCGCCTGGTCGGCGGTTGCCGGCGAGGAAAGCAATAGCGCGACGCAGGCCTTCCCGATCGGAGGGGGCCGGCCAATTCGGATTCTCGGCGAGATGTGACCACTCCCTTGGTCACGGCTCGGTGTCGGACGGCTTCAGTTGCTGGACCGCTGCTCGCGGGCCGCCATGCGTGGCCAGTTCGTCGCAGCGGTTGTTGTCGTCGTGCGACGGCGTGGCCCTTGGTCCAGGTCCAGGTGGTCTTGTGCCGGCTCGACCTGCTTCGTCCAGTTCCTGCCACAGGTCCTGGTTCGACCACCGGCTTCTTCGCGCTGGTCATCCAGCCCTTGCGCTTCCAGCCGTGGATCCAGGTGGTGATGCCGTTCTTCACGTACTCGGAATCGGTGACCACTTCCACCTCGCAGGCTTCCTTCAGCGCGCGCAGTCCTTCGATGGCGGCGCGTCAGCTCCATGCGGTTGTTGGTGGTGTGCGGCGCGGAGCCCCACATCTCGCGTCTTGTGGCCGTTGTAGCGCAGGATGCAGGCCCAGCCGCCGCGGCCCGGGATTGCCCAGGCAGGCGCCATCGGTGATGAGCTGGACTTTTTTCACTGAGCCAGCGCCGGCTCGGCGTCGCGTGGAAGAATTCGTCCACCAGATCCAGGATCGCCGCGCGCCTCCTGCGCGTGGTAGATGTCGGCGCGGAGCTGCGCGCCGTTGCGGACGCCGTGAGTGAAATAAGTGGCGAACTGCTTCATCTTGCCCGACGGTGTCCGTGCTCGTCGCGCTCGATCAGCATGGCGTAATAGCGTGCGCATCATTTCGTAGCGGTCGCTGCTGCGTGGGCTCGTCGTAAGCGGCCGGTGGCGAGATACTGCTCGATCTGGCGGAAGATCCAGGGATTGGACGAGGCCGCGCGGCCGATCATGACCGCGTCGCAGCCGGTTTCGCGCACCATGCGCACGGCATCTTCGGGCGTGACGATGTCGCCGTTGCCGATCACCGGAATCTTCACCGCGGCCTTCACTTCGGCGATGCGGGTCCAATCGGCCTTGCCGCTATAGCCCTGCTCGCGCGTGCGCGGATGCAGCGCGATGGCCTGCAGGCCGCAATCTTCGGCCAGCCGCGCCATGCGCACCGTGACCAGTTCCTCGATCGTTCCAGCCGGCGCGGAATTTCATGGTGAACGGGATGGAGATGGCCGCGCGCACTTCGCGCAGCAGTCTGCTCCACCAGCGGCAGATCGCGCAGCAGCCCCGAGCCGCCGTTGCACTTCACCACCTTGTTCACCGGGCAGCCGAAATTGATATCGAGAATGTCGAAGCCCGAGGTCCTGGCAGACGCGCGCGGCGTCGGCCATGACGGCCGGATCGGCGCCGAAAAGCTGCGCGGAAATGGGATGCTCTTCGGGCTCGAACGCCAGGTATTTCAACGTTCTGCGTGGGCTTGCGGGAGCGGAGCGAAGCGCTCACGCCGTGCGAACTGGTGAACTCCGTCATGATCAGCCCGCACCCGCCCAGATTGCGGATGAAGCGGCGGAAAACCGTATCGGTGACGCCCGCCATGGGCGCCAGCACGGTGGCCGGCGCGATGCGCACCTCTCCTATATCGAAAGTAGTAGGAAAACCCGGCATGATCTCCCGTGTTCTATCATTCTAGCGGGTAGGATTACGGAAACGGAACTGCCGCCGCCCCCGTCGAAAGTTGAGGAGAAGACTATGAAGCCGATTCAGGTCGCGATCCTTGTGGTTGCCGCCGCGGTCGCTGGAGGCCTGATCACCAAGTGGCAGACCAGCCGCAACACACCGCCAGAGATGGCATTGGCCGTGCCGGCAATCCCCGCGCCAGCGCCGGCAACGCCGGTCGAACCAGCAACAGCCGAACCGGCACAAGCGCCCGAAGCTGCGAACCCGTCGCCATTCCCTGAAGAGAAATCGGCGAAGTCCAGCGCCCACAAGACGCGGAAACCTCATCATCGTGCGGAACCGGTGATGATCGCGCAAAGTTTGCCGCCCACGCCGGCTCCGCCAGCCGACCCAGCACCAGCGTCCCGGCCCGAGGCAGTGACGCCCGACCCGACGCCTGCCGTGCAGCCGGTTCCGGAACCCCCGGCTCCGGCGCCAGCGCCAGTGCCATCAGCCCCACCTCCGCCACCACCGCGCCAGGTCACGCTGACCGCCGGCACATTGATTCCGGTGCGCACGGTCGAAGGCCTTTCGAGCGACCGCAATCAGGCCGGCGATGGGTTCACAGCGACGCTTGACGCGCCGCTGATTGTGAATGGATTAGTCATCGCCGAGCGCGGCGCCCACCTCGAAGGGAAAGTGGTGCAAGCGGATCGCGCGGGCCGGGTGAAAGGCGTCTCGGATCTTTCCATCGAGCTGACGCAACTGACGACGTCGGACGGGCAGCATGTCCCGATCGAGACGGAGCGGTTTATCAAACACGGCCCGACTTCGAAAGGGGAAGACGCCGCTAAGATCGGAGGCGGTGCAGCGCTGGGCGCCATCATCGGCGCGGTCGCGGGCGGCGGCGCAGGAGCAGCGATTGGCACAGCCGTCGGCGGCGCGGCGGGCGCGGGCACTGTCATGGGCACGCGCGGCAAAGCTGTTGCCATCGCACCCGAGACGCGCATCAGCTTCCGGCTGAAGAACACGATCACGCTCACGGAGCGGCGGGGGAATTAGCAGAGGGGCGCGGGCTGGTGCAGGGCTCTGTTCGTTCGTTAGGGCGAGGAACCAGCTCCATGCCTAAAAATTGGGCGCTGGCCCGCCGGCCCGAAATCGGTGGAAGTTTCCGATAACGCCACTTTTCGGTACAATCGCCCAGCCATCCGCTTGAGCCGTCCGTACGGGTAGAGGGCAAAGGGTATTTCGAAGTGGACCTTCGTTAAAGCTCGTCGCGGAAGAGCTTCGGGCCGAGAACAATCGTAATAGTCTGGTGAGCTTTTGTTACGTCAACACGTGAACTCCCGCCGAGATAGTCATATCCCTGCTCGCCCTTCGGGCCACCTGTGAAGTCGAAGACCTTCACTATGTATCTCTCACCAACATAGACCGGGATCTCAAGAACTCCGTCTGCGCTGGTGTTCTCGTGAGAGAAAAACCGTTGCACACCCGCCAGATTCTCCAGCGTCACGGTTGCTCCTCGATGGGGCCCGCCGCTCGGATCCAAGACCGCAACGCGCAATATCGCGAAGCTCCTCTTTCTCGGGAGGGCGAGATTGATGGCGCCAGCTTGACCGCCTTCGTCAAGGAGGACTCTGGTAGGCGTGGAGGACTCTTTGTTTGCGCCGAAAGCAGTTGGGGGATAGGCTTCGGTATCGCTGTACATCTCGGTGTTCACTCCAACAACATACTCGCCTGGGGGCAAAGGCTCAATCACATAGCGCCCGGCTGTGTCTGTTTTCCCTGTCCGAAGCGGCGTAGATTCCCTCTCTCCCTTGCGGTCGAAGGCGAACGCCTGAACAGTTATGTCGCTCACCGGAGCACCTGTCTCGCCAACAACGATTCCGGAAATCTTGCCTTGAGGCCACAAGCTCAGGTTCCGGACCTCGCAGGACCTTTCGCTTATGTCAATGCCCCATGCCGGTTCGCTTTTGTCCACTTCAATCTTGTTGCTAGTTTTATCGAGCACCATTCGACCTGACCACTGGTGGTTGTACTCCAGGTCCGGAGCAAAGCCCGTCTTAGATGCCGCCACCTCATAGCGGTCTGGCGGAATGCCTTGAATCTCATACCTTCCAATGGCATCAGTAAAAGCCTCGAATCGGGCGGTCGCCGACCTCGCAACCACCGTCACCCCTGCGATTCCACCTACGTGTGAATAACGACCGGTGCTACGGAAAACTGTGCCGACCAACATTGAGGGGCCGCCCCGAGATTTATTCCTCAATGCGTCAAGGATGTGTTCGTGGCCTTGGAGCATGAACGTGCTGGAGCATGCTCCGATCGCTAAACGGCTCGGTGCTTTGCTCGACGTTCCAGCAAAGATCACATATTGCTCGCCAGCTTTGAGACGGTAATAGCAGCTTGTCCCCGCGTTTGTGTCAATCTCGACTTCGCGCAAGTCGTTCGGGACATGAAAAAGTGGTTCCTCAATCAGTACACGGGCCGGCCCGGTCCCCACTCCTTCCCCACTGTCTATGAGGACCGTTCCTACGAAGACCAGCGTTGAGTCTCCAGTTCCAGAGCACGGCGTCGCCGTATTCAAGCAGGTACATGCGAATAACGGTGCGGAAATGAAGAATGCCGCCATGAGGAGCCGCATCCCTCAATCTTATGCACCGATCCGAACCACCGCAATGGGTATCAGCCGTGATACGGAATCGTGGATCTGGGGTGAACGAACGGGGTTCTGGGAACTTGGCTGCCGTGGAAAAGCTCAACGGCTTAGATTCTTGTAACCCCACCTCCGCCCCGTCATCCGGGCCAAGGTCAGCGATGGCTTAGTTCAAACGTTTGTGCCGCTGTCGCTCGACGTTCTTCCCACACTCCGCGATCCGCTTTGCCACCAGATGAACCCGAGTGTCGCTGTTGCAACTAAACCCAGCCACCGAACAGGCCCTGTTGCAAAGACAACAGTGGCGTTGAAAAACATGAAAGCGAAAAATGTATGGATGCTCGCGTGCATCCATTGCGGGCGGCTCCGATACAGAGCAACTCCTCGCCACCACCAGATCACATCTATAATCCATACAGCCGTGAATATGTAGTTGAAATATAGGCCGCCTCCCCAACTCATGCCTAGCAACTGGGCCGTTCGTCGCGATGTGTCCTCGTACGCCGCCGAGTGGCTCCAGTGGTGGTAGAAGTTAAATGCGCACCCCACATGAACCAAGTACAGCAGGTAGGCAAGGGTCCATGTAAGGCGGGCGCTGCGGTCGCGGCGTCTTATCCACGCTATGATCGATACAACGTACAAGGCGGCGGCACCTCGAATCGTCCAAAAAGTGAGTATCTTTCCGTCCAGCATGCACCGCACCGGCCTGCAAATTCCAACGTCACGATAGAATAGCAGTCTCCGGTGTTTTAGATGAACAATGACTGGCAGCAGGGCCGCAAGACCTTCTACTACGGCTGGGCGAATCTCACCATTGCTGCCTTAGCCATGGTCGGGACCCTTCCCGGACGAACGCAGGGCCTGGGACTCATCACCGAGCCTTTGCTGGCCGATCTGCGGATCGATCGCGTTGCGTACGCCACAATCAATCTTTGGGCCACGCTCATTGGCGCCACTTTCTGCTTGCCTTGTGGACGCCTCACCGATCGGTTCGGATCACGGATTGTCCTCACGACGATTGCTTTGGCGCTTGGCTTCACTGTCGTCGGCATGAGCTGGGCAACCGGCGCCATCGCTCTGTGCCTCGCCATTACGCTCACGCGGGGCCTCGGACAGAGCGCGCTCTCGGTGGTCAGTCTGGCTCTGGTCGGGAAATGGTTTGCGCGCCGGCTGAACTCCGCCATGGCGGTGTACTCGTTGCTGGTCGGCATCGGTTTTATCGCGGCCTTCCCCGCGGTCGGGCATGCGGTCGTAAGAAGCGGCTGGCGTCCGGCTTGGTCCGCTGTTGGTTGGGTGCTCGTTTTAGTGCTGGCGCCGCTTGCCTGGCTGGTGGTCCGTAGCGTTCCGGAGGCTGCGGGCATGCAGTTGGACGGCGATAGTGAGGCTGGGCACTTGCATCTCGCGGACCTCTCAACTTGGGAGGCGGTTTCCAGCCCGGCTTTCTGGGTGTTCGCGCTCTCGAGTTCAATTTTCGGCCTGGTATACTCTGGCATCTCGCTATTTAACCAGTCCATTTTGGAGCAGCGCGGCTTTGACGCCACGACGTACCACCTCGTTCTGGTGATCAGCACCATGTTGGGGCTGGCTGCGAACTTTGCCGGTGGATGGCTGGCAACGCGGTGGTCCATCCAGAAGCTCATGGCTGTCGGCATGGGCGTGCTGGCTGCGGCGCTCGTGGCGCTTCCACAGGTGCGCACGTTTACGCACGTCGTCCTTTATGGCATCGCCATGGGTGTTTCCGGCGGGGTTGTAACGGTAGTTTTCTTCTCCGTCTGGGGTCAGGTATTCGGCAGGAGCCACCTGGGCAGGATTCAGGGCTGCGCCCAGATGCTGACCGTGTTTGCTTCCGCCGTTGGGCCTCTGCTGTTGGCGGAAACGCTGCGTCAGACCGGATCTTACAATCTGATTTTTCAGGTTCTCGCCGTGACGGTGGTGGTTCTGGGCATTGCCTGTTGGTTTGTCGCAGTTCCCTCTCGCGAGGTCCGAAGTCAAAGCGCCAATCTATGCGATCCAATCAGCGAACCAAGCGCATGAACAGAGCACTGCTGGCGACGATCCTGTCGTTCCTGTACGCCGGGTGCGCCCGCAAGCCGAGTGTCGACATCCAAGCGGATCTTGAGCAAAAGTTTCAGCAGATGATGTCAGGTGTCACACTGATCGGACATTCTGCGAGCTTGAAGGACGAAAGCGTTGGCGGCGAAGAGAGATACGTAATCGAAAAAGTCTCTAAGCTTGGCGGTGAAACTTGGCTCTTTCACGCTCGTATTCAATACGGTTCCCATGACGTCCCCGTACCCCTGCCGGTAACCATCAAGTGGGCAGGCGATACACCAGTGATCACGATTAACAACTTGACGATCCCCGGTCTGGGTACATACACAGCTCGTGTTCTTCTATACCAGGATCAGTACGCAGGAACGTGGAGCAGTAAAGATCACGGCGGCCAGCTGTTCGGCAAGATCGTTCGCCGGCGCTGACCTACGCTGCGCCTCGGCGCGGCATGAACGACGAATGTGTGGTGCGAATCCTAAAATCGTTGTGCCCGACGGACTAATGCGCTATTGGCGTCGGCTTCGCGCCGTAGTCGGTTGAAAGGTGTCTCCGATCTTTCCATCGAGTCGGAATCTCTTGCCGCTGTCCTCTCAACGTCACCGTTACCAGGAGTTGATGCCTTGCCATTTTGTTTGGGCGATCTGATTCAATGAACGGTGTGCAACTTGTAGAGATTAGGGTCGACTCGGATGGCGGCTTCGTCGATTTCGACCTAACGATGGTGAGTTTTCGCCGCGGTGCGAACGGCGTGCAACACGTGTCAGCGCGCGGTTTGCACGAGGGGCGAATCGTTGGCTTCGGCGTCGGCTTGAGTTCGACTTGGGAGAGGCAAGACCTTGAAACAGCACTATTTCGCTTTACTGGGGTGAGGCTATACTCATTTCGCTTGGCGAGGAGAGCGACGCTTTTTTGCGGGCCGTGGACGAAGCGTACCAAACCAACCTTGGTCACCAAAAGATGGGTGATCGAATATCGTTTATCGCCGTGGGCCTCAACGGTGACCCCCTTTTGATGGAACACTTGCCGATCAATATGAAGCTGTTCTCTAAGAGCGACAGCGAAGAACGGGACGCTGAGTTCTATCTCAACATTGATACCCGAAATTCAGGCAAAAATATACTTGACTAACCATGTCCAATATTCGACCATTAGAACGGCGTGACAGGCCGGTAGATCCTGCTGATGAGGTAACATGTCTTGGCTATGGAAGATTCCATATCGCCACGAGAGAGCCACGTGTGCGCGTACCGGACCTAATCCTCAAGTGCGTCGGATTCGTTGGAGAGGTAACGCATAAAGACGCTTCCGGCATTGACGGCGATTTATACGGAACTGGTTTCTTCGTCGGCGTTCCATCAGCCAGACCGGGACATAACTTTCACTATTTCGTGACGGCCAAACACGTAGCGACAGACCTAAAGGGCAGAGATGTGTATTTTCTGGTGAACAAGCGTGGAGGTGGCACTTGGAAGATGTCAAAGACTGGTGACCGCTGGTGGTTCCATGCATCGGATAAGACCGCTGACGTTGCTATTGTTCCAGTAGAGATTGAGCCAGAAATGGACGTGCAGATCATAAGGCTAGAAGACTTTCTTACACCACGGACGATTCTAGATAACGGCGTTGGCGTTGGCGATGAAGTTTTCATGACCGGCCTTTTCACTCATGCCCCCGGCATTGAGGAGAACACGCCTATCGTTCGTTATGGCAATGTGGCGATGCTCCCACGCGAACAAATTCAAACCGAGCTTGGATTCGCTGACGTGTACTTGGTTAAGACAAGATCTCTAGGCGGGTTAAGTGGCTCTCCGGTTTTCGTCAGAGAGACGTTGCACATAAACGTCAACGATTCTGACGGCACAACGAGGAAAATGCACGGTGTCGGCCATATGTATCTCATGGGTATAGCACACGGCCACTGGGACATCAAAGAATCCGAAATGAATGATCCGTACTACAGTCACGAGCCAAAAAAAGGCGTGAACCTCGGCATCGGTATTGTAGTTCCGGCTACCAAGATCGTGGAAGTACTCAACCGCCCTGAGTTGATTGCGGCACGTAAACTGAAGGACGATGAGGCGAAACGTGCCGTGACTCCAGGGATGGATTGAGGTACCGTAGTCCTAATGGCAAGACATCGGATATTCAGTTCACCTCCAGCAATGGATTCCGGCAAGAAAAAGCCAAAGACGGAATTCGAGCGGTTCGATGCACTGGCAAAGAAGATATTTTCAGGGTCGCCTAGCTCACCACGAAAACCACAGATAAAGCGCGAATCCAACAAAGGTTAGCTTTTAGTTACTATCTCGATTCGTTATCATAGCGAAGAGTAGTACGGGGGTCTGGTCTTTGTATGGGCAAACGACGCTATCCTCCATTGACGCCACAAGAGGCGACTTCAATTCTCGGAAAACTTGGATTCACTTTCAAACGTAAGCAGGGCTCACATGAGCAGTATGAGCGTCCAGCCGATGTGGATCGTCCCCGCAGCATCGTAACAGTAGACGTTAAATTGGCCGAGTTCGATGACTACATCTTGAAGAGCATGATCGAACAGTCAAACCACTCTCGCGAAGAATTCTATGGCGCGACGAAGCGAACCGCACGAAAAGCTTCCGTGCGCCTTTTGAAGCAGGCTGAAGCCGATGTGGAGTAGTGATATTCCACAACCACACTACCAGTAGTGCTTTTAGGGTGTAACGCCCAGATTTTGTACGATTGTTTCCCTGGCAAATATGCTGTATATTAAGTGGTTGAGGTGCCTCTGTGCCAGCCCTAGCTGAAGCTCGCGTTAGGACTACGCCTCGGGAGCCCAAGAACTGCACTACGATCCTCCGCTGCATGGGTTGGTCTCCATCGCCAGGCGTATATCTTGCAGAATGCATAGATCTTAACATCGTAGTGCGTGGCAACTCCCCCCGCGATTCCATGGAAAAAATCAAGGACGCGATTATCGGGTATTTGCAAGTGGTATCCGAGGGTAATGAAAAGGGGCTCTTGCCGCGCCCTTCGCCGTTTTCTCATCGCTTACGATATCGTTGGTATTCGCTGATGGCTGCGCTCACCTCAAGGCATCGCAATTATCAATTGTGCGATCAGCCTTTCGATTGCCCAGCCTTTTGCTGAATGCCCCGCTTCTGCCTTCGCAACTTGCCTAACTTTCAGTCGGTATCGCCCTTGCCGGTCAATTGCTCGTAGGTGAGCCGCTTGCCGAGGATACCAGCTAGCATCGTGTCGATGTCCTTTCGGTTGTTAAAACGAAATGCCTGTTCGTTGACGTAGGCCGAAAGATGGAACGGTTCGACCGAAACGTACGTGCCAGCGAGCGAGCGTTTCAACAAGCTCCAGAAATTCTCGATGCCGTTGGTATGCACGCGACCGCGAACGTATGCTTCCGCGTGGTCGATGAACTCGTGCGCGTAATCCGGCAGGTAGCGATAGTGCTGCCCGTCATCCGTGAACACGCCAGCCGCATCTGTAGCAACATTTTCTTTTATGTGTGCGTCAGTGTCCGTCTTTCGCACTTCTGCGAGAACTATCGGTCGCACTTGGCTATCCTGCTTGCTGCGTTTGCGTGCCGTGCCGGGAATATCCTCCATCGTGTTGCGTTGAAGAACGCCCATGACGATTGCTTTGCCGACTGGACCGCCGTGCTTCATTTCACCAGCAAGATATTTGCGGATCTTTTTCATAGCGTGCATGTTCTTGGCTTTTCCGCCGATGAAGGTTTCATCCGCTTCCACTTCACCGGCGAACTTTTCCGGGAAATCGTTGTCCATTCCTTCCCGAATGCGATGCAACATGAACCAAGCGGTTTTCTGTGTGATGCCCAAATCTCGCTTTAGCTCATAAGAGGAAATGCCATTCTTGCAGTTCGCACTCAGCCAGATCGCGCACAACCACTTGTCGAGGCCGATGGCGCTGTCTTGAGTTCGCTCATCCGGCGTGGCCCCATCTCGCTCATCTAAATTGGCCCCACCTGATGTTGATATTCTGTCTCGGCCGATCCTTGAAGTCCAGCAATTCTTCAGCTTACGGTTGACAGATAACGAGCCTCGGCTCGAAGATGGAAAGCGATCGGTGAAGCGGAGGCTGGCTCTGCAGGAGTGCAACCTGCCAAGGAATAGCCGGTCGCAAACTCATCAAGACGATGAAACCCGGGGCGAAGCCGAACCTGCTTCGTCCCGGATCTTAGAAAGAACATCGGATTGATAGATTTGCTCATGCCTTATAAAACTCAAGCCCGCTAGCTTGCCACCACACTCCGAGGCGCAGCCGACCATAACTTACTATTTTTTCTTCCTCCTTTCCATCGTCCGGCGGAAGCGGAACGATTCGGTTCCTGTCTCGACGATGTGAGCCCGGTCTGTCACTCGATCCAGCAGCGCTTTGCACAAACGCGGATTCGGAAACACCGTCGTCCATTCCGAGAAAGGCAAATTCGTGGTCACAATCAACGCCGCTCTCTCGGCCCGCTCCGAAATAACCTGGAACAGAAACTCCGCACCGATATCCGCCAGCGGAACGTAGCCGACTTCATCGAGCGCGATCAGTTCGTACTTCTGCCATCGCGCCATCAAGCGCCGCACCTGATTATTCTGTTTGGCCTCCACTAACTCATTCACCAGAGCAGCCGCAGTTGTAAATCGCACACGCCTTTTCTGCCGGCACGCGGCGAGGCAGAGTCCGGTCGCCAAATGCGTTTTTCCGGTCCCGCATTCGCCGATCAACACCACCGGTTCGCTACGCTCGATATAGCCACCTTCGGCCAGTTCGCGAATCTTCGCCGCCGGAATCTGCGGCGCCTGGCCGAAGTCAAAATCCTCCAGCGTCTTGATGCGCGGCATCTGTGCGTCGCGGATACGATTAGCGATCGCGTGCCGGTCCCGTTCTTCACACTCCAGTGCCAGCAGAGCTTCCAGATACCGGATATGCGAATGGTTTTCCTTCACGGCCTGCTCGGCTAGTGACACGAAGTTCGCCGCGATCGCAGGCGTTCGCACCGCTTTACAATACTGCCTGACACTGGCCTGTTCGAGGGGCTCGCTCGGGTTCTTCACTGGATCACCCCTTTACGCGGCAGCGGAACGGCCAACAGCAGATCATACTCGTCCATCACCGGCTGTGGCCGCTCGAACTCCGCCAGCTCCTCGGATAACGCGATTGCAAAACGTCGGCGTTCCGCCGCATCCGGCATTCGCAGAATGTGCACCACGGCGGCTGCATCCGTGACCTCCAGCCGCAACGCTTCTTGCACTGCGGCGATCAGCCGATCCCATCCATCGTTCAGGCCGGCGCGCACGAGCGAGATCATCTCTCTGGTTCCACCGCTCCTGCCATGGCGTTGTTCGAGCTTTTTCCAGATCCGATCCAAACACTCGGGCCACCGTCCGGCCTGCCGCCATTGCTCCAGCGGCGTTGATCCCACCATCGCGCCTGGTTTCTTCTCCAGCACGTCGAGATAGTGTTCCAGGTTGAGAATCTGATGCCCGCGCCCATAGCAGCGCTGGTGTCGCGCGACGCATTCGCCGTCGTGCTCAATATCGATGTGCGATGGCCAGACACGGGCGGATACTCGCAACCCGGCCCAAAGCGGCGTCGAATACCAGTTGGCCTTCACTTTGACGCGACCATGGCCGTCCACCACCAGAGGGAACAGGATCTCGTCAACCGGGAACCGTTCCTCAGCCAGCGGCAGCAGATGCGATCGCTCCATCTGACTGGCTTCGCCTACCGTCATCTTCCTTCCGCTGATCGTCCGGTCGCGGCCCTCGATGCAGGCGGCCAGTAACTGTTCATTCAGGGCGGCCAGATCGTTTGCCTCCGGCACCGGCACCAGACAGTTCCGCCGATAACGGCCCACTTCGTTTTCGACGCCACCTTTTTCGTTGCCGCTTGCGCGGTTACAGTACTCGCTGCTGAACCCCCAATGCGAGCGGAACGCGATCACGCGGCTGGTCTCTTCGCGCCGGTATCCGCGAAGAATCTTCTTCACCGCAATGGTTAAGTTGTCATAACGAAGGATTCGGAAGACGCCACCAAAGTAAGCGAAGGCGAGCTCGTGTCCTTCCAGAAACGCCTGCTGCGTGGCATTGGTGTAAACCCGGTGGAAGGCGTCTCCCGACGCCATACTCCGCATCGCGAAGAACTGCAACACGCAGTTCTCGCCGCTGAGTTTTGCCGTAGCCTCGAACCAGTCCACCTGTGCTTCCTGGCCGAGCTTGTAACTCTGCGGCACGAATACTTCACGGCCCACGAGTCCCAACTCCCGCTTCCGTGTGGCTACGTAGCGCCGCACCGTTGGCTCACTGACGCGGTGCTCGGGATGCTCTTTCCTGAGCCGCGTGAAGATGCGGTGGGCCGTGTGTTTCTGTTTCCGGGGCGCGTGGCGGTCTTCCTCCAGAATCCGGTCGATAACCTCCTTCAGTGGCCCCAGCCGCGGGTGCTCCCGATCTACCTTCTTGCGTTCTGGTGGGATCGCGCTGTCGATCGCCTGCCGCACCACCCGGCGATGCACCCCATGCTTCTTCGCCAATCCCCGAATCGTCTCTCCGGTTGCGTGCCCGCGCCGGATCTCTTCGAATAGCTCCACTTTGTGCCTCCTGTCCATGCCGGAATGGTTTCATTCCGGGCTGTCCAGGTGGGGCCAAATTAGATGATCGAAAGGGGCCAATTTACGTGAGCGAACTCATGTCTTCCATGACCGTACCCACCTTGAGCGAGAATTGGGGCTTTGCATGACCGCCGTAGCACTTCCATCGGCGCTGCTTTGCTAGATAGCTCACTTTTGTCCGAACCGCAGTACGGGCAGCGCACTTTGCCGTCTGGATAACGGATCTGGAGCATGTAGTCGTGGCAGTTGTCGGGATCAGCGAAATAGACGATGGCCTGTTGTAGTGTCTTGGGCTTTTCCATTTCCCAAGTATGCGCTAAACCGCATGGTTAGTCAAGTATATTTTTGCCGAAATTCATCCGTGCAATTTCACGAAAAGGACACGGACTATCGGCGTGGCATTGTCTTGGCTCTCTCTGCCAGCCCAAACCGAGGAGCACGAAACCGGCGTTATCGGACTTAGTGCGTTATTGCCGTCGCACTTCGCGCCGCAGGCCTTCATGCACAAGCATTTTCAAAAGCGTCTGGTATCCGATCCCCTTGCGGCCGGCGATCTCTCGGGCTTTGGCGACATCCAGCGCGGGCAATCGAAGTGCGATCTGCACACTGCTGGTCGGGCTTAGGCTGGCCACGAGAGTCGATCCCTTCTTTTTCTGAAGAGTGCTCCCAGAAGACTGGTGCTTAAGAAACTCGCGCCCATCCAGGCTCTCCCACCAAGTCGCTTCTTCGTCTTCGCTTTTGAACATCGGCACTTTTGCCACTTGCTTCTCTTTTTTCACACCGTTACTCTCCTCTTGTACGCCGCAGCAGGTAATCGCGCTTTTGCCCCGCATCCAAGTCGTATGCCGTGATCACGCGAATCCTCTCATCCCGTTCCGTCAGCACGACGGCAAGGAGACGGTTGCGTTCTGTCTCACCGTAATACACATATCGAGGCTCGTCTTCAGCATCTTGCTCGTATATCAAGATCGGTTCGCGAGATGGTGCCTGCTCTACCTCAACCGCCGTGATCCGGTGCATCCGAATCTTCTTCAGGTTATCCTGATCCCAATCGAACACGGCCTCCTCTATTGTATATGCGGCTCTGAGCGAGAATTCGACGGGACGGTCATTTTAGGCTGCTTTCTTAAAGACCACAAATTCGGTCCTGGTTGCTGCCATGCGCTGGGCCTTTAGCAACAGGTAGCGCAGGTTTTTGTAGCCGCGGCCACGGCGCAGCAGGGATTTGATGTTCCCGTTGATGGCTTCGACGATCCCGAGCGGCACCTTGGTCCGGCAGTAGTTTAGGATGCCATCCAGGTGATCCAGAAGCATCAGGGCCAATTTGTGGAACGGCGGCAATCGCTGCCAACGGAGTTGATCGATCCAACGTTGCAGGTAGTTCAGCATTGCGCCCTCGTAGTGGTAAGTCCACAGCCGGTCCAGACTCTCTTTGAGGAGGTAAGCTTTGAATACCTTACGGTTCAGCGCGAAGAGGCGATTCAGTTCCTGACGCTTTCCGGCGGAAAGATTCATCCATCGGCTCAGCAGCAGCCAGCGCTTCCCTTTCACGAGACCCCGCATTCTGCCGCCCTTGCGGAAGAACTCGGCGCGGCGTACTTCATCGATGGCTTGGTTGGCGTGTTGCATGATGTGGATTTGTCATAGACGATGCGGCAGTTCGGAGCCCATTGCTGGATGCTCAACCGATAGGGTTCCCACATATCTACGCAGGCCGATGAAATCCGCATCCGCTGGCCGGCGCTGATTTCCTTTTCGAAGAATTCATCCAGTGTTTCTTTCTTGCGCTCCCGGCCAAACCATACGGGCTCACCGGCGTCCAGATTGCTGACAACCGTGATGAACTTCTGCTTTTTCCCCAGATGGATTTCATCCACACCCATCTGCACCAGCGCCGGTTTTCGTCGGGCCGCCACCCACCGCTCCAGATACCGCAAATCGATGGCCCGCACCGTGCTCGACGCCAGGCCGAATCGTAGCGCCACTTGGCGCGCTGCCGCGCTCTCACAGGCTTGTCCTACGGCGTCCTCGAAGCGTTTGCTGAATGGCGCCTTGCTCGGCAATTGCGGCACCTTCTCGATCTTGATGCCGCAGTCCGGACAGCACACCCGGTAAATCTCCACGACTACCGTCGTCCGGAACTCCATGCATGGAAGATCGCGCACTTCCCGTTCACTCACATCGTGTGCGTCCTCCAGCTTGCGCCCGCATCCAGAACACACCAACTTGCGATTGCCGCGCTTCCGCCGAATCCACAGCTGCAGGGTCTTCGCCCTCTCGTTGATTTCATGCCGGTAGACTCGATAGCCCGGCCATCCCAGCAGTTTGGTCAGTTCACTGTCTCGCAAACCGCTGAGTGTACCGAAATCGGCCGCCTCACGAAAGTCATCCCTGCTTGAGGTCTATCGGATTCCTGCGCAGAGCCGTATATGCAATGCATCACAATTCGGAATCGCGCACAACTGACTTCAAGTTCACGCCATCTCAAATAATTCCTGCTGGCGCTCGTCTTCCCACAGCTCAGGGCGGTAATCGACGGGGGCGGAGGCAAGACCGTAGCGGTCGCGGATTAACCGGATGCGCTTGCGCAACTCCTCGGTGTAGGCGCCGCGCAGATAGGGGCTTTTCTTGTAGCGCTCTTCGTAGCGCCGTAGCAGGTGCGGGAAACGTTCTGCCAGGAACGGGAAGAAAACTTTCTGCGCGGACGGCATGAGGAACAGGACGCCGCCGCCGAAGTACTGAGCGCCCCCGTCCTTCGCGGCTTTGGCGAGGCGGTCGAGATCCTTCTCGCGGTCGGTGATCAGCGGCAGAATTGGATTTGGAAAAACTCCCACCACAATTCCGGCATCGGCAAGTTTCTTCACAGTCTCGAGGCGGAGATCGGGCCGGGGCGCGCGAGGCTCGAGCAGGCGCGCGAGGTTCGTTCGCAGAGTCGTGATGGTGATGTTGACGTCCAGCACGTTGGCGCGGGCGATTTCAGAGAGGAGCGGGAGATCGCGCTGGATCAGGTCAGACTTCGTGGTGATGGAGAGACGCCAGCCGCGCTCCTTGGCGAAGACCTCAAGAATGGAACGGGTGCGCAGGAATCGCCGTTCGGCGGGCTGATAGGGGTCGGTGGCAGTGCCAATGGCGATGGCCTCGCGCTTGTCGATTTTGCGGATCTCGCGTTTGAGGATCTGGGCGAGCCCGGCCTTGGCGTAGATGCGGTCTTCGAATTCCGTGGCGTCGCGCTCCATGAACTCGTGGGTATAGCGCGCGTAGCAGTACTTGCATCCGAATTCGCAGCCGCGATACGGGTTGATGGTCCAGCGGAAGGGCATGGTGGGCTTGCAGCGATTCAGGACACTGCGCGTCGAGATTTCGAAATACTCGACCTGGCGCTTAGACTGTAGCAACTCGCTCTCAGAAGCGAGCTTAGCGATGCCGACCAATCGCTGCCCGGGGGAGGGGTCGAACAGCATTTCTCCATTTTCGCCTTTTCTTCGCCATTTTGCAAGATACAATTTGTGTTGCGTTTCCTCTCTCTGCTCCTGCTGGCGCTCCCGGTTTTCGCGCAAGACAATTACGAGATTCAGGTGTACGGAGCGGATACCGTCGAACCGCACAACACCATGGTAGAGCTGCACAGCAACCTCACTGTGGAGGGCAGCAAATCGCCTATTAACGGGCAGTACCCAACTGAACACCAGTGGCACGAAACGCTGGAAATCACGCACGGATTCACCGACTGGTTTGAGACCGGTTTCTATGTGTTCACCAGCGCCGCGCCGGGCCAGGGCTGGCAATGGGTAGGCGACCACATCCGGCCGCGGGTGCGGGTGCCGGAGAAGTGGAAATGGCCGGTGGGGTTGAGTCTTTCGACGGAAATCGGGTATCAGCGCAGCCAGTTTTCTGCGGATACATGGACGTGGGAGATCCGGCCGATTATCGATCAGAAGAAGGGGCGCTGGTACTGGTCGTTCAATCCGTCGTTGGACCGCTCGTTCCATGGGCCGAGCGTGAGCAAGGGCGTCGAGTTCTCTCCGAATTTCAAGGCTAGTTACGATTTCACGAAGCAGGTTGCGGGCGGGATCGAATACTACGGCGCGGTGGGGCCGGTCACCGGCTTCGATCCACTGCGCGAGCAGCAGCAACAGATCATACCGGCGATCGATCTCAATCTCTCACCGAACTGGGAGTTCAACTTCGGGGTGGGCGTGGGGGTCACACAAGGTACGGATCATCTGCTGGTGAAGATGATCTTGGGGTACCGGTTCAAGCTGTGATCTCGTACTTGCGTAGAATCTCGTCCCACAACCCTTGCGCTTTGAGGATCAGCTCGATGACTTCGCGCACCGCGCCTTCTCCGCCCGGTTGTGAAGTTACGTGGCAGGCAATCCGTTTCACTTCTTCGCGGGCGTTCGCGGTGGCCACGGGGAGGCCGACGCGGCGCATGACAATCGCGTCGGTGAGGTCGTCGCCAATATAGGCGACTTCGGTGGCGTCGACCTTGGCATCCCTGAGAATTTCTTCGAAGATGGGGATTTTTTCGGTGTGGCCCTGATAGACGTAGGTGATGCGGGTCTGCTTGGCGCGCTCGACGGTGGCTGGAGAAACGCGCCCGCTGATTACACCGCTCTTGATTCCCTTCGAGCTTAGCCACTGCAGCGCGATTCCATCCTGCGAGTCGAAACCTTTAGTCTCAACCATCTGGCCATCCGGGCCAGGAACGTTATAGAGGCGGCCGTTCGTCAGAACGCCGTCTACATCCATCAAGAGCAGTTTGATTCGCGAGGCGCGCTGGTCTACATCGGTGGGCAAGTCGATTCTCCTCGAACCAGTTGTACCAAAATGGCTGGCCGGGATTGACTGGACCGGTAGTTACTTTACGCCGATGGCGCAGACCGTCGAGACAGGCTTCATGCGCTTGACTTCCAAGCGGACTTCGTTAAATCCGGCAGCGCGAAGATTTTCTACGAGCGAACGGCCGGTTTCGCGTGCGGCGCCTTCCTTGGCGTTTTTCGATCGCGGCTGTACGGCGACGGCCACCAGACCGCCGGGACGCACGACGCGGCGCATCTCCAGCATTATCGCGGCCGGATCGGGCCAGAATTGGGCCACATTGATGGAAAACACTTTGTTGAAGAAGTCATCCGGGTAGGGCAGTTTTGAGGCGCAGCCGAGTTGGAGTTCCACTCGCCCGTGCTGGATGGCGGCTCGATTTCTCCGGCTGGCTTGCTCCACCATCAGCGGAGAATGATCGACGCCCGCCACGAACCCATCCACGGCGATTTCGCTCACACGCCGGACGTCCATGCCCGAGCCGAAGCCGACTTCGAGCACGCAGTCGTTCTGATGGATTTCGAGCATCGGCAGCACCCACCAACTGCGCTCCTTATTCTTCAAGGCCATCAGATGGCCTACCGCGCGGCCGAGCATTCCTGATGGCTTCTGGAATTGGCTGCGCCATCCGGCAGGGTGAGGGGAGCCAGGAATCTCGATTGCATGGGACAGGACTACGGCATTCTTCATGATCTCTCCTTCCGATCATTTACGACCATTTGACGCCGGAAGTTCCGACTTGTTACGTGTGCCACGTGTGCTCAGGCCGTCCCGGTGTGGTGAGAATGGCCCACCCGAGCCGTCGTTGTTATGGGGCCGGGCATCAGTTAGAATCATTAATTACTCCTCTGCGAATTTCTATGGAGTTGAAACCGTGCGCCGGAGACCTGCGTCTCTGTCTTGGCGCAGAGGGAAAGGAACCCGGTTTTCTTACATGAGTCTTTGCAGGCGCGTGCGCCTGGCACGTGCCCTGATTTGTCTGTTCATACCCTCAGCGCTGGTCCCCGCCTGGTCGCAGACGCAACCTCAAACCGAACCGCCCAAACCAGCGACCAATCAAAGCCAACCGCAACAGCCTGAGCAGGAACCGAAAAAACCGAACCCGTTCGAAAATGTGCCGCAGACCGCGCCGCCAGCCCCGGCGCCGGCCCAGCAGCCGGGCCAGAAACCGCAGCTCGAGGCCCCGAAAGCTCCGGAAGCGCCTGCCCCCGCCCCTGCCGGCAACGTCATCGAAGCCATCGAATTCCGTGGCGCGCGCCGCGTCCCCCAGGACACTCTCCGCGCGCTGATCTTCACCAAGAAGGGCGACATCTTCAACGAAGACCCGCTGCACCGCGATTTCATGGCTTTGTGGAATACCGGCCGCTTCGACGACATCCGCCTGGAGACGGAGCCGGGCAAGACAGGCATGATCGTGCGCTTCGTGCTGACCGAGCGGCGCGTGATCCGCACCATCAAGTACGGCCCGGGCATGAAGTCGGTCACGGTATCGGAAATGCTCGACCGGTTCAAGGAGCGGAAGGTCGGGCTGTCGGTCGAGTCGCAATACGATCCCAACAAGGTGCAGCGCGCGGCGGTGGTGCTGAAGGAATACCTCGCGGAGCGCGGCCGGCAATTCGCCACCGTCGAGCCGGAAATCCGCCAGGTTCCCCCTTCCTCGCTCGAGGTCACCTTCAACGTAAACGAAGGCCCCAAGGTCAAGGTCGGCAAGATCGATCATTCAAGGCAATACAAACTTCAGCAACGCAGAAGTGATCCGCGCGATGAAGAACCTCCATCCCATCGGAGTTCCGCACTCGATTTTTTCTGGAAAATCTCTTTGCCAAGACCTACGACTCTACCAAGCTGGAAGAAGATAAGGAACGCATCCGCCAGTTCCTATCAGGACAAGGGCTACTTCACGGCGCGCGTACTCGACCATACGGTGACCCTGCGCGACGTGGGCGGCCAGGGCTCGGCACATTCCGTTGATCCACCCGAACAAGCCGGGCAAACGCGCCGATATCACCATCCCCGTCGAAGAGGGGCGGCTGATGCATCTGAACAAGATGACTTTCGTGGGCGTGAAACTGTTCCGCACCACGGATTTCCTGCAGCAGCAGATTTTTCAGATGAACGATGGCGACGTCTTCTCCACCGCCAAACTGCGCAAGGGCATCGAGAACATGCACAAGCTTTACGGCGAGTTCGGCTACATCGACTTCGTGCCCGAGCCCTCCTTCGACGTGATTCCTAACAGCGACAAGGTCGACCTGACGCTCACCGCCGACGAGGGCAAGCAGTTCTTCGTGCGCCGCATCGATTTCTCGGGCAACACCACCACGCGCGACAAAGTCATCCGCCGCGAGATTCTGCTGGATGAAGGCGACATTTACAACACCCGCCTGTGGGAACTCAGCATCCTGCGCCTCAACCAGCTCGGGTATTTCGAAGTGCTCAAGGCGGACGAGGCCGCCACCATCCAGCGCAACACGCAGAACAATACGGTCGATATCACGCTCAAAGTGAGAGAGCGTGGCAAAGAACTCCATCGGCTTGAATGGCGGCGTTTCGGGAATCGCCGGCAGTTTCGTGGGCCTCAACTATTCCACCAACAACTTCCTGGGCCTGGGTGAGACGTTGTCGCTCGATTCGCAGCTCGGCACGCGTCTGCGTAGCGTGAGCCTGGGCTTCACCGAGCCATATTTTCTGGATAAGCCGATTCAGATGGGCTTCCTGGTGTACCTGCGGCGGTTCGATTACAACCAGGCGCGCGAGGCTTCGCTATCTGAGCGGCCAGAATCTCATCCCGTCTATACAACCCGCTGGGCACTCAGAATCTGCTCAATTACGTGCAGAACAGCCACGGGTTCAACGCCTCGGCCAGCAAGATGCTGCGCCGCAGCTTTGCCCGCATTGGGATTACATACGGCTACGACGTTTCCAACATCGTCACCACCAGCAACGCGGCCCAACAGTACTTTACGTACATCAATTTCGAGGGAGTCAACGGTCCCAACTCGCTGACCGGCATCAAAACCAGTTCTATCACGCCATCGTACACCTACAACACGGTGAACCACCCGATCGACCCGACCGGCGGTAAGAGCATATATCTGGCAACCCAATTCGCGGGCAGCTTCCTGGGCGGCAATGTCAACACCATCCGGCCCTCGCTCGACTTCAAGTATTTCCACCCGAACCCGCTGCACCGGAGCCACATCCTGGCATTCCACTTCATGGGATCGCTGTTGACGGGCTATGGAGGGAAAGTAGCGCCTCCGTTCTCGCGCACATTTATTGGCGGCGAGCAGGATATCCGCGGCTTCCAAATCTGGGGTATCACACCCATCGCCTATATCGCGAGCGACGCAACGGTAAACGTCTTAAATAACGACGGTACTCAACGGCAGCAGAAACAGATTATCAACGGCGTGCAGACGCTGGTGCCCTCCACCATGACGATCCCGACGTATCAGCTCATCACTCCCGGTGGTGACACGCAGCTGATTGGCAATTTTGAATACCGCATTAAGATCTTCGGGCCCGTCACCCTGGCGCTGTTTTTCGACATCGGACAAAACCGCATCTTGCTTCCTAAAGAGCTGACGATGAATCCGAGCCGCGTTGCGCAGCTGAACCAGGAGTTCCCTCAGGCGGCGTTCGACGGAAAGGTCAAGCTGGCGCCGGGCACTCAAAACGTTCGCGCGTCCACTGGCATTGAGCTGCAGGTCCTGCTCCCCGTTGTGCAGGCGCCGTTCCGGATTTATTGGGCCTACAACCCCCTGCGGGTGGAGCAGAATTTGCAGCCGCCCATCGTAGCCGACCGTGCGATGTTCCCGAATAACGCGACTTTCCTCAATGCGATCGCGTCGTTCGGCCAGGGTTATCCTTTTGCCGAGCAAGCCCACACGTTCCGATTCACCATCGGACGCACGTTTTGACCGGTACCGCAGTCACATTAGAATAGTGTAACGGGATGTGCACACGCGCCGCCCGATTCTGGTAAGGAGTCAGTCGTGAAAAGAGCATTGTTTGTCTTGCCCCTTTTGGGGCTAGCGTATTCGGCAGGAGCACAAACTCCCACCAAGGTTGGGGTGATCAACATTCAGAGCGCGATCATCAGCACCAACGACGGCAAGAAGGCGGCGGGCGAGATTCAGACGCGCTTCAGCCCTAAGAAGGCCGAGGTAGACCGCCGCCAGGGTGAGCTTACTCAGCTTCAGGACCAGCTCAACCGCGGGCGCAATACGCTCAGCGAAGAAGCGCGGCAAAACCTGACGCGCGAGATCGACCAGAAAAACAAGGCGCTTACCCGTTTCACGCAAGACGCGCAGGACGAACTGCAGCAAGAAGAGCAGAAGGCCATGGGTGAACTGTTTGGCCGTGTCATGCAGGTGATTGACAAGTACGCTAAGGACAACGGCTACACGCTGGTTCTGGATGTCAGCTCGCAACAAACGCCGGTGCTGTACGCCTCGAACACGATTGACATTACCAAGGACATTATCGAGCTGTATGACAAGAACTCACCGCCGGCTGCTTCGGCGGCTCCGTCATCCGGGATAACGAAGCCCCCCGCCGCGTCGTCCACACCCAAGCCGCCTGTTCCCGCGGCGCCCAAGACCGCGCCGCCGCCGAAGTGAGAGATCATGGCGTTTCCACTCGCGGGTGTCTGGAGGAGTCGATCGTGAAGAATGCACGTTTTGCCATAGCGGCTTTGGCGGGGATTTTAGCACTGCCGGCGGCCGCGCAGAACGCCGGCAAGATTGGCGTCATCAACCTCCAGAACGCCATCGTAGGCACTAAAGACGGCCAAAAGGCCGGCAACGAAATTCAGGCACGGTTCAATCCGAAAAAGGCCGAGTTAGAGAAGCGCCAGAGCGACATCGGACAGCTCCAGGAGCAGCTCAACCGCGGCGGCACGACTCTGACTGAGGACGCCCGGGCCCGGCTCACACAGGAGATCGAGCAGAAGACCAAGGCGCTGAATCGGGACACCGAAGATGCGCGGGCCGAACTCGACCAGGCGGAACAGAAAATCATGGGCGAGTTGGGCGGCGGGATCATGGCGGTAATCGATAAATACGCCAAGGACAACGGTTACATATTGGTTATCGATATCAGCTCCCCGCAGACTCCGGTGGTATTTAGGTCCGAAACCACCGAGATCACCAAAGACATTATTGAGTTGTACGACAAACGGCCGCTTTCGCCGGCTGTAGCGGCGCCTGCTTCGGGCGCTGCCAAGCCTGGCGGACCGGTAGTACCAGTCCCCAAACTAGCGCCACCGAAGTAATGCAACGCTCAAGGTGCGCCGCGCATCTCATTATTGAGGTAAGCTATTAGCAGTCGAGAGGCGCGTCGTGAAACCTTTGGCCGCGGTTGCATTGGCAGTTGTCTTCGCTGCGTGCGGTTTGGCGCAGAATCGCAGTTTCAGCGGAGTTCAGTTTAGTTCGCCGCCACCCGCGTCGGCCGCCCGATCGGGCTTTGGCCGGGTGATATTCCCCGTGACAGGCCAGCCGCCACCTAACGGTTTCAATTCAGGCCGGGTGTTGTTTCCGGGGACTGGCGGTCCTCCTGGAAGCCCTCTCTCGATTACAGATACGACCTTCGCCTCCCGGCTGGGCACGACCGTGAGCGGACTGAACAACGGCGGCGGATACCGGCGGTTTCGCAGACCTTCGGTTGTGGTGCCGTATACGTATCCAGTTTACGGCGGTGGCTACGCAGACTATGGGTCAGGTTACGGCTACGCTCCTGCTGACCAGCAGCCCAATGTGACGATCGTGAATCCGCCTCAACAGACGCCCCAGGTGATCATCAACCAGAATTTCATTCCGGAGCATGCTACCCCGGTGATACGCGAGTACGGCGACGATTCCTCGGACGGCATCCACATCTATGATGCGCCAGGCCGCGAGCCGGCGGATACCTCGGCGGATCAAAACACGAGTTACTATCTGATCGCGTTCAAAGACCATTCCATATATTCGGCGTTTGCTTACTGGGTGGAAGGCGACACGCTGCACTATGTCACACCGCAGCGGGTACACAACCAGGCATCGCTCAGCCTGGTGGACCGGGAGCTCACCGAAAAGCTGAATCGCAATCACAGCATGCAGGTGAAGCTGCCCAACCGGTAGATTTAGCGCGTGCCGGCTAGCGCACGCACGAAGTCCACATCACCCTCGAGGAAATCATAGGTGGGGAGGCGTTCGCGTTTTTCCCAGCGAATTTCTTCAAAGGCGCGGTTTTCCGGTTCTCCCTCGAATTCCGAAACCGAGTAGAAAATCAGCCGGATGGGCGAGCGCCCGGAGTATGTGTATTCATATTCCTCGATCGTCGGCCCAATGACGGCTTGGATGCCGAGTTCTTCCTCGAGTTCGCGGCGGATGGCGGCGACGGGAGTCTCGCCAGGCTCGACTTTTCCACCCGGGAATTCCCACTTGAATGCGTGCCACTCCCCGGCTTTGCGCTGGCCAATCAGCACCTGCCCATCGCGCTCGATCACCGCTGCAACAACCGTCGTCATTCCGAGATTTTCCCATACCGGCGCGAACCGCCCGATAGAATGGAGTCAACCCCATGTACAGCGAGCGCCTGCTCGATCACTTTCAGAATCCGCGCAATGTGGGCCAGCTGGATCCGCCCGCGATTACGGTCGAGGTGTCGAATCCGGTCTGCGGCGATATTCTGCGGCTGTCCGTGCGATTCGAAGGCGATGTCGCGGCGGAAGCGCGCTATAAGACACGCGGCTGCACGGCGTCGATTGCGGCCGGTTCAGCACTAACGGAGTGGATAACGGGGAAGACGCGCGCCGAGCTGGCCCAACTTAAGACAGCGACGATCGAGGATGCGGTTGGGGGACTGGCCGCAGAATCGAAACACGCGGCGGTTTTGTGTGTAGAAGGGGTCCGGGCGGTTCTAAATGCGCAGCACGGCTGATACCGGTGCTACCTAAGCGCTGTGCGCCTTCGACACGGCCACCGGTTTACTCAACGCTGAAATCGACAAAGAGTTCGACGTGGGCAGTGCGGCCAGCATAAACGCAATTCCACTGAACGCCAGCGCTTCAAACACACTGGTCCATTCGTTCCCCTTCGCGCTGTGCGGATCGGCAATCGCTCTTGGGATGTGAAGGATGATGAACCACAGAAAGATCATGATCCCCAGCATGAGCGAAGCCAATCGCGCCTGGATGCCCAGGATCATTCCCACACCCGCGGCGATCAACGCGATACCGGCAAAATACGTCCAGAAGAGGGCGCCGGGAATCCACGACGGCACAAGGCTCGCCACGAAATCGGTGTAGAGGAAATGATCGATGCCGAAAACGGCCACGGTGATAGGGAGAAAGTGACGTCCGACAGGCATTAGGCGTTCAAGATGCCGGGCGATATTCGATGTCTGTTCCTTTAGATACAGCTACCACCCAGGCACCGCCGCACATGGTGAGCGCCTTGAAGGTGTTCGTCCACACACCCAAGTGGCCAGGACTGCCGGCCAGTTGCCCGGGGATATCGTCGATCACTACCACCACCAAAATCGCCGCTCCCGTCAGGGCCGCGACAGTTCTCGCCCGTATACCGAAAAGGATCGCACTACCTGCCGCGATCAGCGCCGCCCCGGCCGCGTACGCCCAGAAAGAACGCCCCGGAATCCACGAAGGCCACACCGGCACCATCACCGGGATGAAATCCGCGAAGATAAAATGCTGAACGCCAATGCCGATCAATCCAATGGCATAGAAGATCCGCCCTATTGGAACAAGCCATTGCGGCATATTGAAAGTCTAATACGCCGCGATACGATCACGACAGCAGATTCGGGCCTCAAGTACGCGATCCGGGCTACCTTGCAAAGCGAAGGCTCATCATGATTTCCAGGATTCACTTAAACCCAAGCGCGGCTTGTTAATACTGGAATAAGGAGACTCGAGCCTATGCTATGGTCGCCAAATCGAGAAGCAACGCGTGCGCGCGTCGCGGTCGTTGCAGGGGCGACCCGAGGTGCCGGGCGTGGCATCGCGGCTGCCTTGGGCGAAGCTGGCGCCACGGTCGTTTGCACAGGCCGCACTACAAGAGCGACTCGGTCCGAATACAACCGTGCCGAGACAATCGAAGAGACTGCCGAGCTCGTCACGCACCTCGGCGGCGCCGGTATTGCGGCCGCAGTCGATCACCTCGAACCCGACCAGGTGAAAAAGCTGGCCCAACAGATTCGGAGAGACCACGGCCACATCGACGTGCTTGTCAACGACATCTGGGGCGGCGAACTGCTGAAAGGCGGCCCGGCTGATTGGAACACTCCCATCTGGGAGCACAACCTCGACAAGGGTCTCCGCATTCACCGGCTCGCCATTGAGACCCACCTAATCACTTCCCACCATCTTCTGCCACTTCTCATCGACAAGCCTGGCGGCCTGCTCGTCGAGGTAACTGACGGCACGGCTGCTTACAACGCATCGCACTATCGGATCTCCGTGTACTACGACCTGGCGAAGGTCGCCATAAACCGGCTGGCCTTCTCCCAGGGACATGAGCTGGGACCGCTTGGAGCCACTGCGGTAGCCATCACGCCCGGATGGCTTCGTTCAGAGATGATGCTGGAAAATTTTGGCGTCTCCGAGGAGAACTGGCGCGACGCCGCTGCCGCCCCCGCAGACTTTGCTCTTTCTGAGTCGCCTCGATACGTCGGGCGCGCCGTGGTCGCGCTGGCAACTGATCCCGACCGGGCCAGGTGGAATCAGAAATCGGTCAGCTCCGGTCAACTCGCAACCGAATACGGCTTCAAGGACCTTGATGGTTCGCAGCCCGATATCTGGCGGTTCATCGAAGAGATCCGCGAACGCGGCCTCGACGCAAACCCCAACGACTATCGGTAACTCATACCCGGACTGGGATCAAGCGCCGTCGGTTAGTGCTTATAGATCTGTCTCTAAAGTGGGGAATCAGGGTCTGTGACACGGTGCGCATACACAATTCCCATCTGTCCGACTACAGGTCCTCAGGCCGTAGTCCGGTCTTCGTGGCGATCTGCGCGAGAAGTCCGGGGCCTATTTCTTCGTTGTCATGGAAAGCGAACGCATAGTTGGGCCATCCGGACGCTTGAGCCGGCGGTAAGAACCCTTGTGCCAGGCAACATCCCACCCTATCCGCAGCAGGGCAGCCAGTAGTTGCCTCGCTTTAACCGATTTCCGCTGGCTCATGCCACCGAAAAGACCTTCGTAAACGGCTCGGGAATCTCCTCGCCGTGATCAATGCAATCGGCAGCAACGCGCAACGCTAACGCTCGTACTGCGGCAATGGCCGCCTCCCGAGTCGCGCCGTATGCCATCACGCCTGGCATCAACTCGATATCGGCCCACCAGCGGCATCCTCTTCCCGCCCGACCACGGTCGGAATGGATTCGACTGTGATTCTCTTCATCGATCTCTCGCTTAGGCTATAGGCTAAGCTAACAGGGTACCGGCTCTTCGTTCTTCCACACCATGCGCTACGTCTGAAATCAATGCCGATTCGCGACACCGACGTCCTCATCGTTGGCGCGGGGCCCACGGGCCTCGTATTAGCCCTCTGGCTCGCGCGCCTGGGCGTGCGCGTCAGAATTGTCGACAAGACGGCGGAGCCTGGGACAACATCGCGCGCGCTTGCCGTGCAGGCGCGCACCCTCGAGTTCTACAACCAGATCGGCCTCGCGGACGCGGTCGTCGAGCGTGGACGGAAGGGCACCGCGGTGAATCTCTGGGTGGCCGGCAAGCAGGTTGCACATGCCGTCTTTGGGGATATGGGCTCGGGCATCAGCCCGTTTCCTTACGCGCTGATTTTTTCGCAGGACGAGCACGAGCGCTTGTTAATCGATCGCCTCGCCGAGACAGGCGTGGAGGTCGAGCGCCGCATGGATTTTCTGGGCTTTGCGGAGGCGGCCGATGGACTGCACGCGCGCCTGAAACGGCCGGATGGAACCGAGGAGACGTTCCATGCAGTCTTCCTGGCCGGCTGCGATGGAGCGCATTCCGCCGTCCGCGACGCGCTGGAGATCGGTTTCCCAGGCGGGCAGTATGCTCACCTCTTCTATGTCGCCGACGTAGAAGGGAGCGGACGGGTGATGAACGGTGAGATCCACGTCGGCTTGGACACGACCGATTTTCTCGCCGTCTTTCCGTTAAAGGGTGACGAACGCGCGCGGCTAGTGGGCACAGTGCGCGAGGAAGGCGAACAACGGCAGGAGAATCTGTCGTGGAATGACGTGAGCAAGCGCGTCATCGACTGGATGCACATTGATCCGAAGCGCGTGAACTGGTTCTCCACCTACCGGGTACACCATCGGGTGGCCGATCAGTTTCGCAAGGGCCGCGCGTTCCTCCTCGGCGACGCTGCGCATATCCACAGTCCCGTGGGTGGACAGGGCATGAACACGGGCATTGGCGACGCGGTGAACCTCGCGTGGAAACTCGCCGCCGTCGTGCAGCACCGCGCCAACGGCTCGCTGCTCGACAGTTACGAGCCCGAACGAATCGCCTTCGCCCGGCGTCTGGTCGCAACCACCGACCGGGCCTTCACGGGCGTAACTAGCCGCGGAGCGATCGCAAGGCTGGTGCGATTGCACATCGTACCGCTCTTAATGCCGCCCCTTTTCGCGCTCAAGACCGTGCGCCGCTTCTTGTTTCGCACGGTCTCCCAAACGGCAGTGAACTACCGAGGAAGCAGCTTGAGTGAGGGGCGCGCGGGAGTGGTTCACGGTGGTGACCGTTTGCCATGGGTGAAGACCGACTTAAACAGCGCCGGCGGGGACAACTTCAGGCCGCTCACTTCACTGGACTGGCAGGTCCACGTCTACGGTGACGCCGCACCCGAGATCCAGGCAGTGTGCGATAGCCGAAAATTGCCCCTGCACGTGTTTCCATGGCGTCCGGAGATGGGCCGGGCCGGCCTGCGGCGCAATGCCGTCTATCTTGTGCGACCTGACGGCTACGTGGCCCTTGCGGATCCAGAAGGCAGCGCCGCCGCGGTCACGTCCTATCTCGACGCGCGCAAAATCACTCCGGCAGGGTAGAACCCGATGTTATCGTAAGTCTGTGAACAACCCGATCGCTCATGAACATACTCGACGTCGTTGTCGGTAAACCGATCAGGACCACTGACGAGCGCGCCGAGCAGATCGGTCCCGCGCAGGGCATCCCCATTTTTGGACTGGACGCGCTGAGCTCGGCTGCCTACGGCCCGGAAGCCGCTCTCAGCCTTCTGATTCCTCTTGGCCTGCTCGGCGTCCGGTACATCGTTCCGGTCAGTGCAGCCATTATCACGCTGCTCGTGATCGTGTATTTTTCTTATCGCCAGACCATCGCCGCCTATCCTTCGGGCGGCGGCTCCTATACTGTCGCGCGCTTCAACCTTGGCGCCCGTGCGGGCCTGTTGGCTGCAGCCGCGCTCCTCGCCGATTACATCCTCACCGCGGCCGTGGGCATCTCCGCGGGAGTCGGTGCTTTGGTCTCAGCCGTGCCGTCCATGATGCCGCACACGGTTTCTCTTTGCGTCGGCATTCTGATCGTCATCACTATCCTCAATCTCCGCGGCGTGCGCGAGGCTGGCTTCGCTTTCGCGGTTCCCACTTATCTCTTTGTGGGCACGCTTCTCATTACCATCGTTGCAGGCGTTCTCCGTGTTCTCTTCGGCAGCGGGCATCCAACACCGGCGGCTCCGCTTCCGGCTCCACCGCCCATCACCGAAGCCGTCAGCTACTGGCTGCTGCTTAAGGTTTTCGCCAGCGGTTGTACGGCCTTGACTGGCGTGGAAGCTGTCAGCAACGGCGTCAAGGCTTTCCGCGACCCCGCTGTCAAAAACGCTCAGCGTACTCTCACCGTGATTATTTTTCTGTTGGCAGTGCTGCTTGCGGGAATTTCTTATCTCGTGAAGGTCTACGGCATCGCCGCAACGGATCCCGGCCAGCCCGGCTACCAGAGCCTGCTCTCCATGCTCGTCGCCGCCGTTTTCGGCAAAGGCTTTTTCTATTACCTGACAATGGCCTCGATTCTTTTCGTCCTTTCGCTCTCCGCCAACACCGCCTTCGCTGATTTTCCGCGCCTGTGCCGCGCCATCGCACTAAACAACTACCTCCCGCACGCCTTCGCCTATCGTGGGCGGAGGCTGGTTTATACCTATGGCATCGTCGTCCTGGCGCTGCTGAGCTGCGGCCTTCTCATTCTTTTTGGCGGCGTCACCGATCGGCTCATCCCGCTCTATGCCGTCGGCGCTTTTCTCGCCTTCACGCTCTCGCAGTCCGGCATGGTCGTGCACTGGCGAAAACATCGCGGCCCGCATTGGCTGAAGAGCGCACTCGTCAATGGGCTCGGCGCGTTCGTCACCGGCATCACCGTCGTCGTCGTGCTCGTTGCGAAATTCGTGGAAGGCGCCTGGATTACGCTTCTCTTCATTCCTCTGACGATTGCTCTCTTCATCGCGGTACGCCGCCACTACCACTCCGTAAGGGTCCTCACCTCGTGCAGAATTCCCGTCCGCGCCGCACGCCTCAGCCAGCCTCCCATCGTCGTCGTTCCCATCGACCGCTGGAGCAACATCACCCGCCAGGGAATTGAATTTGCCGCCCGGCTTTCCCCGGAGGTGATCGCCATACACGTCGAGCCCACCGAGCACTCCGAATTGCTTCAGGCGGAATGGGAGCACTACGTGGAGCGACCCTTCCGCGCCGCAGGCAAGGAACCGCCCAAACTCCATTTCCTGCCTTCTCCCTACCGCTTCGTCATCGTTCCCATCGTTCAGTTCATTCTCGACACTTCGAATAAGAATCCCGCTCGCAGCATCATCGTGGTCATCCCTGAGCTGGTGGAAAACAAATGGTATGAATACTTCCTCCACAATCAACGCGGTCGGCTTCTGGAATGGGTGCTACTCGCCCGCGGCAACGAACGCATTTTCACAGTGAGCGCGCCATGGCACATTGGGAGCGAACACAGATGAGTCAGTCGTAAGCAATCACAAAGCTGCCGCTGAACCAATGAAATCTGCGTTCGCCCGTCAGATACCTGGGAACGGCACGACAACTGTCCTCTAAACCCGGTGAACGGCCTCAAACTCAGTACGAAATCCACGGCGCGCGGAGAAACGGCTAGCCCTGCGGCATGATGGCGTAAGCTCGGCGGACTGGGACCGGGGGGGGCCGAGACTCATGGCGTTGCTTCCAAGTAGCCCGTGATACAGGACGTAACTGCTAGACGATGGTAGCACGGGTCGCTTCTAGAGACGTTCGGCTAAGTGGACACAGCACCGGACTAGCGACGGCCTCCAAGGCAACGCTGGCGTTTCTTCCAAGTCATCTAGCGGTATTATCGTTGGCGATATGATCGAGCGATTCGTTCTGTGTGCGATTCTGATCGCCGTGCCGGTTGCGGCGGCGACTTGTGAGAGCCTCGCCAGTTTGAAACTGGCGGACACCGATATCACCGGAGCGCGGGGAGTCGCCGCAGGAGCCTTCACGCCGCCGGGCGCGCCGATAAATGGTCCCGCAGCCTACAAGACCCTCCCCGCGTTTTGCCGCGTGCAAGGGGTGATCCAGGCGTCGAGCGATTCGCACATCGAGTTTGAGGTGTGGCTGCCCGCGTCGGGCTGGAATGGAAAATATTTGGGTGTTGGCAATGGAGGATTCGCGGGGAGCATCACCTACACCGCCGGACCCACGAGCAACACTCCTGGGTTGGCACAGGCTTTGGCCACCGGCTACGCAGTTTCCTCCACCGATACGGGGCACAAGGGTGGAGGTACCGATGCGAAGTGGGCTCTGGGGCATCCGGAAAAGATCGTGGATTACGGCTATCGCGCCGTTCACGAGACAGCGGAGCAGTCCAAGGCCATCATCCGCGCCTTCTATGGCGAGGCTCCGAAGCATTCCTATTTCAGCGGTTGCTCAAACGGGGGCCGGGAGGCACTTATGGAAGCCCAAAGGTTTCCAGCTGATTACGATGGGATCATTGCCGGTGCTCCCTCAGGCTCCGTTACGCATATTGTGGCGGCGTTCACTCTGGATATGCAGGCGACCGAAGCCGATCCGGCAGCCTATATTCCAGCGGCGAAATTGCCGGCTCTCGAATCTGGCGCTCTGGCGGCTTGCGATGCGCTCGATGGATTGAAAGACGGTATCATAGACGACCCGACGAAATGTCACTTTGATCCGGGGACACTACTGTGCACCGGCGCGGAATCCAACTCCTGCCTTACGGAGCCGCAGGTCGCGGCCCTCAGGAAGATTTACGCCGGCGCACGAACCTCCAAGGGCGAGCAGATTTATCCCGGCTACCAACCGGGCGGCGAAACCGGTCCTGGGGGCTGGACGGCTTGGTTCACCGGCATGGGTCCCGGCAAGGCCCTCCAGTATGCATTCTCCACGCAGGCCGGGGCGTATCTCATCTTTCAGAACGCCGACTGGGATTACCGCGCATTCAACCCCGACCGAGACACGAAAATCGCTGACAACGCCATGGGACAAAGACTCAATGCCACCGACCCCAATCTAAAGCCATTTAGGGACCGTGGCGGGAAACTCATCCTGTGGCACGGATGGAGCGACTCTGCGCTGGCGCCAACGAGTACGATCGACTACTACAGCAGCGTGATTTCGAAGATGGGCCGGCAGGACGCCGATGGTTTCACTCGGCTTTACATGGTCCCCGGCATGCAGCACTGCGGCGGCGGACCGGGGCCGAACAGTCTCCGCGGGCCGATGACGACAGCGCTGGAGCAATGGGTGGAGCAGGGCTCCGCGCCCGACAGAATCATCGCAACTAAATTCAAGACCGACGGAAACCCCACGAGTGGCCTAGCCCGCACGCGTCCGCTATGCCCTTATCCGCAGGTTGCGCGGTACTCCGGATCGGGCAGCCTTGATGAAGCCGCGAACTTCGCCTGCGTGGTTCCGAACCGGTAAGCGGGGCAAACAGTCGCGGGTGTAGCTTAGAGACCGTCTATAGTTCTGCATTGAGCGCGGTTTCGCCACCACACGACACTTCCGCCAGGCTGTGCGCGCCGCAGCAGGCTTGCTTCTTGGGGAATCGCAGAAAACACTCCACGCTCGCGTCGTGGTGGTGGTGGTGGCCGCCATAGAACACCGGTACCAAACCGAGGTATCGAAAAACGCCTTCACTTGGCTTCCGTGTTTTCCCGATCGCGCTCCAGGCGAATCTGGCGCAGCATCTGATCCGCGGTGGCCGCTGTCAGAGGACGGCCCGTACGGTAGACCCAGATCCCGCGTTCTTTTTGTAGGGGCGTGGCGCCCCGCACCGGCCGCAGCGTAATCTGCTCTCCCCGGCTCTCGAGTTCGAGCGTGTCTCCTGCTGCCAGTTCCAGTTCGTCCCGAAGAGGCTTCGGCAGAACCACGCGGCCTGCCTTATCGAGCGTAAGCTTGGTCGTCATAATGCTATTTCCTAGTGGGCTATCCCATTCTCCTATGCCACTATGCCAATGCCCAGCCCCGCCACCCCATCCACCCGCACCCGCAACTCCTCAAAATCCCGCACACACGCCACACCCAACTCCTCGCGGCTCATCGTCGTCGTAATCCCCAGCACCTGCATTCCCGCCGCGCGCGCCGCTTCCACGCCCGCCCGCGCATCCTCGATCACCAAACACCTCTCCGGCGGATATCCAAGCAAACGGGCAGCCGTCAAATACGGCTCCGGGTGCGGTTTGCCGCGGCTCACGTCATCGGCGCAGACGATCCAGCGGGGCATCGGAATTCCCGCGCTCTCCAAACGAACCCGCGCCAGTCTTCGCGGCGCCGACGTGACCACCGCCCAACGATCCGCCGGTAGCGCTGAAACGAATGCGACGGCCCCTCGAACCGCCTTGATACCTCCCGTGTCCTCCGCTTCGGCAACATCAAAACTCCGGACCTCTTCCTCCGTCGCCAGCTGCGGCGCAACCAGTTGGATCGTCTCGAGAGTCACGCGCCCGTGCGATACCTTCAGAATCGGCTCCAATTCCAGGCCGTGCCGTTCCGCCCACCGCCGCCACTGCCGCTCCACGCACTCCGTCGAGTCAACCAGCGTCCCGTCCATATCCAGCAGAATGGCCTCGCATTTCAACTCCATCCTTTGACTATCGCAACATCCTGTTCGTGGAACAATAAAACTACATGGACAAGCCCTCCATTGCCCACTCCCCCGTTGCGCGGGCCGCGCACATGCGGCTTCAGGTCGAGCAGCTCCACAGCCTCGAAGAGCGTCTCCGGGCCGGCGGCGGCGCATCCAAGATCGCAAAGCAACATCAAGCCGGCAAAATGACGGCCCGCGAACGCATCGCCAGGCTGCTCGATCCCGGCGCGCGCTTCCTCGAAATCGGCCTGCTCATAGCCTACGATCAATACGAGGGCCAGGCGCCCGCCGCGGGCGTTGTCACCGGGATTGGCAAAATTGAAGGCCGTCCCGCCGTCATCGTCGCCAACGACGCCACCGTGAAGGCCGGCTCCTGGTGGCCCGAGACCATCACCAAAATTTTGCGGGCCCAGGAAATCGCCATCCGCAACCGCTGCGCAATTGTCTATCTTGTTGATTCTGCAGGTGTCAACCTGCCATATCAGGACGGCATTTTCCCCGGCCAGTACGGCGCAGGCCGTATCTTCTTGTATAATTCCCTTATGCGGCGCCGGCTCCGGGTGCCGCAATTTGCCGCGGTGATGGGACCTTGTATCGCCGGCGGCGCCTATCTTCCAGCGCTTAGCGACATCTTGATCATGGTCGAAAAGACGAGCTTCATGGGCTTGGGCGGCCCGAACCTCGTCAAAGGCGCAACCGGCCAGGTCATTGATGCCGAATCTCTCGGCGGCGCGAAACTCCACACCGCCACCAGCGGCGTCGCCCACTACATGGCGAAAGACGACGCGGCCTGTCTCGACATGATCCGCCAGCAGTTCCGCCGCCTGCCGGAGCCTGCCCCCGCTCCGGTTGGCGCACCGCCTGCGCGGCCCCCCGAGGAAATGTACGGCACTCTCCCCGCCGATCATCGCTTGCCTTATGAGATCGAAGACATCATCTTCCGCATCTTCGATGGCGGCGATTACCTCGAATTCCAGCCCGAGCACGCGCCCGAAATGCTCTGCGCCAACGCGCGCCTCAACGGACGTCCTGTGGCCTTGATCGCCAACCGCCGCGGCTTCCTGAAATCCGATGGCGGTCCGCGCATCGGCGGCATCGTCTATACGCAATCAGCCCGCAAGGTCGCCTACTTCGTCGAAACGGCCGAGCGCCTCGGCCTGCCACTCATCTACCTGCAGGATGTTTCCGGGTTCATGGTCGGCGCTGAAGCCGAAGCCGAAGGAATCATCCGCGCGGGCGCCGAGATGGTCGAGACCATGGCCACCACCACCGTTCCAAAGATCATCCTCACGATCAATCACGCGAGCGGCGCCGGTTACTACGCCATGGCCGGCCAGGGCTTCGATCCCAACTTCGCCTTCAGTTGGCCCACCGCGCGCATCGGTGTGATGGAAGGCGATTCCGCCGTGCAGGCCTTGTTCTCCACCGAACTCGAAAAATGGAAATCCAGCGGCCAGCCCCTGCCCGACGACTTGCAGCAATCAATCGACAAAACCCGCGCCGACTACGAACGCTGGCTCGATTCCAAATACGCCGCCGCCCACGGCCACGTCGATGCCGTAATCGACCCGTTGGAATCCCGCGACGTGCTGACTCTAGCTCTTGAAGTCGCCATGCAACGCCCCCGCGGCAAGCCCCTAGCCGAGGAGACCGTATGACCCTGGCACTGTTACTTACCGAGCCGCGGCCGCGAGGGAGCGGTTGCGCCCCGACCCTAACACCTAACACCTGGCACCTAACACCGAGGACCTTTTCCAAAAGAGACCGTGTCACCCCAGAAAACCACTCCCTTCGGTCGCGGCTCGGAATCCGCCGTCTGCTGCTTACCGAGCCGCGACCGCGAGGGAGCGGTTGCGCTCCGACCCTGCCACCTAACACCTGGCACCTAACACCGAGGACGTTTTCCAAAGGAGACCGTGTGACCCTGGAAAACCACTCCCTTCGGTCGCGGCTCGGAATCCGCTGTCTGCTACTTACGGGGCCGCGACCGTCAGGGAGCGGTTGCGCTCCGACCCTAACACCTAACACCTGGCACCTAACACCTAGGACGTTTTCCAAAGTAGACCGCGTGACCCCGAAAAACCACTCCTGTCGGTCGCGGCTCGGAATCCGCCGTCTGCTACTTACCGGTTGCGCCTTAACCCTGGCACCTAACACCTGGCACCTGACACCTAGGAAGCCGCCGAAGGCGGTGACGTGATCCGCATCGCCAATGGCCAAGGTTTCTGGGGCGACTGGCTCGAAGCCCCCGTCCGCCTTGTCGAGCAAGGTCCCATCGACTACCTCACGCTCGATTACCTTGCCGAAGTCACCATGTCGATTCTGCAAAAGCAACGGCAGGCTGACCCCTCGCTGGGCTATGCGCGCGATTTCCCCCCTCTCATCGGCCGGATCGCGAAAACCATGATCGAGCGGAACGTCCGCGTAATCGCCAACGCCGGCGGAGTCAATCCCATCGCGTGCGCCCAAGCCGTTCGCAAAGCCGCGCCAGGCATAAAAGTTGCGATGGTCCTCGGCGACGATGTCACTGGCCGCATCGACGAATTCCTAGAAAAGGGTTACCCGATGGCCGACCTCGACACCGGGCGCCCCCTGACCGCCATCCGCGACAGAATCCTCAGCGCCAATGCCTACACCGGCGCCTTCCCGTTGGCTGAAGCGCTAGCCACGGGCGCGCACGTCGTGCTTGCCGGCCGCGCTGCCGATCCCGCCCTTGCCCTTGCGCCCATGATTCACGAATTCGGCTGGAGCTCCACCGATTGGGACAAGCTCGCCAGCGGCTCAGTCGCCGGGCACATCATTGAATGCGGCACACAGACCACAGGCGGCAACTGCCAGGTCGACTGGCAGAACATCCCCGACATGGCCAACATCGGCTACCCAATCGTCGAAGCCGAGCCCGATGGAACTTTTGTCGTCACCAAACATCCCGGCACCGGCGGCCGCGTGCATTCCGACATAGTCAAAGAACAGTTGCTCTACGAACTCGGCGATCCCAAGAATTTCATCGCTCCTGATTGCATCGCAGATTTCACCACGATTCATTTGGACGACATCGGCCCAGACCGTGTGCGTGTCTCTGGCGTTCGAGGCCGTGAGCGCCCCGCGAACTTAAAACTTTCCATTAGCTACGCCAACGGCTGGAAATCCATCGGTACCCTGGTTTACAGTTGGCCGCAAGCGCTCGAAAAGGCTCGAGCGGCCGACCACATCGTGCGCACTCGCCTTGTATCGCTAGGTCTGCATTTCGAAGAGATCTACACCGAATTCCTGGGTGCCAACGCCTGTCACGGCCCAGTTGCGCACACCTGTCCCGATCCGCCCGAAGTGCAGTTGCGCATCGGTGTGCGCGGCCGCGATCGCAAAGCCGTCGACCGCTTCACCCGCGAACTGATCCCGCTCGTGCTCAGCGGCCCCCCCGGCGCAACTGGTTATGGCGAGGGACGCCCCGCCGTCCGCGAGATCGTAGCGTACTGGCCCGCGCTGATTCCGCGCGAAGAAATTCGGCAATCGATCGAGGTGCTGGGATGAAGGCGCCGCTCGCCAAAATCGCGCATACCCGCTCGGGCGACAAGGGCGACACCTGCAACATCGGCGTCATCGCTTACGACACTCGCCATTATCCCGTGCTCGTCCGCGAAGTGACCGCCGAGCGCGTCAAAGCATTTTTCGGCGATTGGGTGAAAGGTAAAGTCGAGCGGTTCGAGCTGCCCAATCTCGGCGCGCTGAATTTCCTGTTGCACGAAGCCCTTGGCGGTGGCGGAACCGTGTCGCTACGCATCGACGCTCAGGGAAAAACATTTGGTGCCGCACTTTTGCGGCTGGAGATCGACATAAGTGAGTGACATATACACAATAGGTTGGATAATTTCAGGAATGACCCCATGCTGAGGTACGGAATGTCCTTTACTTTTTTTGGGTTCGAGATTAGTATGGTCACAATCGGCGGGCTTAGCGGCCTGCGACGGAGGTAGGGTTTGCTAAGGCTAAAGCGGCTGGAGCTGCACGGTTTCAAATCGTTTTGCGATCGCACGGAACTCCGGTTCAACGGCGGCGGAATCGCGGCCATCGTCGGTCCGAACGGCTGCGGGAAATCGAATCTGAGCGACGCGATCAGTTGGGTGCTCGGCGAACAATCGGCCAAAAGTCTGCGCGGCACTCGCATGGAAGACGTGATCTTCAACGGCACACGCGACCGCAAAGCCACCGGCATGGCCGCGGTCACAATGACCCTAGTCGATCCCACCGGGCAGCATCAGCACCCCAATACGACCGAAACGCGGCACCCGGAGAGCGACATCACCATCACGCGGCGACTCTTCCGCTCGGGCGAAAGCGAATACCTCATCGATGGCCACGCGGCCCGTCTCCGCGACATTCAGGACCTGTTCATGGGCACCGGCCTGGGCCCGGAGAGCTACGCCATCATCGAGCAGGGACGCATCGGCCAGATCCTCAGCTCACGTCCGCAGGACCGCCGCGCGATGATCGAAGAAGCCGCCGGCATCAGCAAATTCAAAACCCGCAAGCGCCTGGCGGAAGCGAAACTCGAAAGCGCGCGGCAGAATCTGGCGCGCGTGTTCGACATCCTGGAAGAAGTGACGCGCCAGCTCAATTCGCTGAAGCGCCAGGCATCCAAAACGCGGCGCTATGGCGAGCTGAAAGCCGAGATGGATGCGAAGCTGCGCCTGGTGTTGGCCGCCCAGTTCCGGCAGCTCGAGCGCGAAGCCGCCAAAGCAGCCCTCGATCTCAACCTGGCTTCCACTGAACTGCGGACGCTCTCCGAAGATGTAGCCGCCAATGATCAGGAGCGCGAGCGGCTACAAGTCGTCCTTGTATGAAACCGAAGCTCGCCTGACGAACTGCGCGCTCGAGCTTGCCGCATTGCAGGTGGAAGCCGAGCGCACGCGCGGACGCCTGGAAGCACAGGTTCGCGAAACCGGCGCCATTGAAGAACGCATCGCGCAGGGCGAACGTGAAGCGCAGGAACTGGAAACGCGTTCGGCCGACCTTGCGGCCGAGCGCGACACTCACGGGCAGCTGTCGAGGCATTCGATGGCCAAATCAGCGATGCGCGCGAGCGCATGATCGAAAAGAATCAAGCCCGTGAAACTCTGCAAACCCGTTTGCGAGCAGCAGGAAAAGTCTATCGAGGACGGCCGCATGGTCGTCCTGCGCCTGATGGGCGAGACCTCCACGATTGCAAAATCAGCTCGCCCAAATCGATGAGTACCTCGCCGGGATCGAGCGCGAAACCGCACGCGCCCAAAAAGAAGAGCAGTCCGCCGCCGTGGAGCTCGCAAGGCTGGCCGCTGCCGCGCAAGGAACTCTCGGAAGCCATGGCGCGGCGCCAGATGGATCTGGAAGCGGTCTCGGCGAACGCCACCGCACCGAAGCAGGAGCTTGGTGCACAGAAAGTCCGCCGCCGCTGAATTGCGCGGCCAAATCGAAGCCGTGCGCGACGATTGCTCGCATCTGAAAGCGCGAAAATCGTCGCTCGAAGACATTCTTTCTCACCGCGCTTATTCCACCGAGCCGGTTAAGCGTCTTTTTGGCGCGATGGACTCGGGTGATTTCAGACCGCTCGGGCTTTTGGCCGATTTCGTCGAAGTGGACCCGGCCTACGAGCGCGCTGCCGAAGAATTTCTGCACGATGAACTGGAATACGTGGTAGTGGAAGACTGGTCGCACGCCGAGCAGGGCATGAATCTGCTCCGCGACGGCTCGGACGGGCGCGCCACCTTCCTTGTGCATGGTGGGGCAGGCATTCAGCCTGCCAACACAGATCCCATCGCCGGACCTGCCGCGCCTCACCGATTATCTGCGCCTCACCAACGGTCTGGCCGATCGCGCGCTCGACCTGCTGCCGCGCCTGGCAAACTGCCGCATCGCTCAAGATCGCGCCGAAGCACAGCGGCTGGCGGAGGAGAATCCGAATTTCTATTTTCTGCTGCCCGACGGCTTGTGCTATCACGGCCGCACGCTCTCGGGCGGCAAGAAGACCGCCAGCGGCCCTCTTGCAATGAAGCGCGAACTCCGCGAGCTGGCCGGAACGCTGGCGGCGCGCGAAAGCCAGCTCGAAGAGCAGGTGGGACGCCTGCCGATGCGCTCGATCGCGAAATCGGCGGGCTCGAAAGCGAATTGGAGCGGCTGCGCACTCTGCAACAGGCCAGCGAGAAAGACTCGCTCGCGCTCGATCACGAAATGCGCAAACTCACCGAGGAAACGGCTCGCTCCAACTCGCGCATCTCCGTGGCCCGGCTCGATCTGGAACGCCTGCGCCGCGAGACCGAGCGCTCGCTCCAGCAGCGTGACCTCAATCGCGATTCGGTTGCCGAGAAAGAAACGCTCCGCGTCTCGCGCGACCAGGAACTCACGGCTCAAACCGAAGAGATGGAAACGCTCGAAGCGGACGCCGCGCATCTCGCCGAGGAACACGCCGCACTACGCGTCGAGCTCGCAGGACTCGAAGAGCGTCACCGTGCCGAGCGCGCCTCCATGGCTCGCGTGGAAGCCCAGTTGGCAGAAGTCACCGGACGCCGCGAAGAACTCACGCGCGAGACCGAACGGCTGAGCATCGAGCGCGCACGCCTGCTGGCCGATAACATCGAGCTCGACCGCAAATCTGCCGACCTTGCTGGCCAGACTCAGTCTGCTGAAGCCGACGTCAACCGCCTGGCGTTTGAAGAAACCCAGCTCCGCGAGTTGCTCGCCGAGACCGACGAGAAGCTGAAGGCGCTGCGCTCCGAAGTCGAAATCGGCGCACCAGAAGCGCTCCGAGATCGAAGTCGACCTGGTGAAGAAGCAGGCGGAGCTGAAATACCTCGACGAGACCAGCCAGAAGGAGCTGAATACTCGCCGTCGCCGAACTGATGCCCGCCGACGAAACGCTGCCCGATGGCGAGGCGCTGGCCGAGGCCGAGCGGCAATATGACGAGATCCGTGCGCGCATTGAGGCGCTTGGCCCCATCAACCCGCAGGCGCTCGAAGAATTTCAGGAATGCCAGCAGCGCCACGAGTTTCTGAGCGTGCAGCGGCAGGACCTGATCGATTCCATCCGCGACACCGAACGCGCCATTCAGGAGATCGACGAAGTGTCGCGCCAGAAATTCGCCGAAGCCTTCGAAGCCATCAACGCCAATTTCCGCGAAGCCTTCCAGACGCTGTTCGGCGGCGGCTCGGGCGAGATGCGGCTCACCGATGAAACCAATATCGCCGAATCCGGCATCGACATCATCGCCTCGCCCCCCGGCAAGAAACTGCAAAACGTGCTGTTACTCTCGGGCGGCGAAAAGGCCTTGGCCGCGCTGGCCCTGCTAATGGCCATCTTCCGCTACCAGCCCAGCCCGTTCTGCATCCTCGACGAAGTCGATGCCCCGCTCGATGAAGCCAACATCGGCCGCCTCATGCGCCTCCTGCGCGAGATGTCCGCCGGCACCCAGTTCATCATCATCACCCACTCGAAAAAGACCATGGAATCCGCCCAAACCATGTACGGCGTCACCATGCAAGAGCCTGGAGTGTCGCGATTGGTTTCGGTGAAATTCGACGCGCCAGCAGTGAGCGTGGTGGCAGCACCGGCGGCGTAGGGTTTGACCGAGAGCTCTGATGCACCAAGCAGCGATGACATCGCAACCCTGAAGAGGCCGATGCCACACCTGAATGAACAGTCCGACCCGCCGCCACACGGGTCACGCGACGACCGACTAATCACACCCGAGACAGAAGCAGCCCTGGGCCGTCTTGGCGAGCTAGACAATACGCCCCTTGATTCGTACGCTGAAACCCATCGTTTCGCCCGTGCAAGTGACCTTTTTAGCTTTCTGCAAATGTGGCCTCTGGCTGAGCAGCGCTGGGCGTTCCGCGGCCAAGAGAATGAACGCTGGACGTTGGAGCCCTCCCTCGAGCGACTAGCTCGCAGCTACAAAGACGTTAGAGCCGACGGGGAAGCGTATGCTCTCCGCACCTTTAAGAGACGGGCACACCACTACCTTCGGCACGTACCCGATGAGCAAGATGAACTTGAATGGCTAGCGCTCATGCGGCACCACGGAGCCCCAACACGCCTCCTGGATTGGACTAGGTCTCCCTATGTCGCGGCGTTCTTTGCGACATCAGAGGCCAATGAAGACGACAGCTCTGCCATCTGGGCAATCGACATAGAAGCTATCAAACGCGAGGCCACGGAGATGCTTGTAGAGGCCGGCTCCGTGAGTCGCCCCTCGGACACGGACTTTTCATTTAGCCACCGGGGCATCTTCAATGGAGTCGTTATGAGTAAGACGCACCCAGCCATTGTCGTGCCAGTGCAACCATTCAAAACAAACGAACGGATGATATCACAGCAGGGCTTGTTTCTCTGCCCAAATTCTTTGCGCTTTCCTGGTTTCGAAATAGGATTAAAGCAGGTTCTTGAGAGCAATCGTGACAGAAGCAGGGACGTCTGTCTGAAGGAGTTCCCTAACCAGAAACCCGGTGACTACAGAACTTACCAATTATTCAAACTCATCATTAGTCCGTCGGCCCGCCGCGAAGTGCTAAGGGAACTTCATCGGATGAACATCAATTATGCGACACTCTTTCCGGGCCTGGATGGTTTCGCTCTGTCGCTGAAGACAATTCTCACAACGGGTAGCATTTGGGACGGCATTCTGAGCCGCGGAGTAATTGACTCCGAGATATAAGTCGCGCCTGATCCTTCATCGCCGACTTTCATCTCAAGGCAGCCCCCGCAGCGTAACCGCTGGGCGAGAGCTCAGGATCCACCCTCGCTAGATGGTTCGTTCGATGAATTCATCCGCTGCCTCATAGCCGTCTCCTCATCATTTATTTCTCTTGCCCTGCGGATTATACGATTGGCTCCCTCCTCGTTATCTAAGAAACGACGCAGCCAGTCCGGATCCAAGCTTCGCTCGTGCACCGCGCCCGCGAACACTGCGAGGGCCAAGTGTGTATTTACGTGCAACGAATTCTTCTCGTCGAGGACCCTGTGAAACTGGCGATAACACGTGTCGGCTGCGAAACGCTCCGGAAGCTGCATGTATTGCTCCGGCTTCTGCTTCAAATACGTCTCACCCTCAAAGGAAATCAGTTCGCGCAACTGAGCTTCTTGCCACGTGTAGAGACGAGTACCGGAAAGCTGCTTGAACGACATGACCGAGTCGACCTTGCAAAACAGTTCGGCTAGGTCCCGGTACAGCATACGGCGCATGCCGTGACGATCAAACCACTCTTTGATAAGCAAGACGAACGGCTGCGCGAGAAGCCCGGTGATCAGGCCCAACAGCGTCGATAACACAGCGATCTTCCACTGTGGAATAGAGGGCGCGCTAAGCGCTCGGGCGATCGTATCAAGTTGACGGGAGTAGTCCGGCGCCATAGAACCTCTTTCCCTCCTACGCCGCCCCCCTCAGCGCTCTATCCACCGCCTTCGGCTCCCGCGCAATCACCAGTAGGTACGCCCGCGCGGCGCTCTCCGGTTTCCGTCGGCCCTGCTCCCAGTCTTGGACGGCGCGCGGACTAAATCCGAAGCGTCTGGCGAACTCTGTTTGAGAAAGCCTCATCCTCTTGCGGATGGCAATGACATCAACCTGCGGAGGAACTCTGACCTCATACTCCTCGAGTTCCAGTTCACCTCTCGCATGCGACACCATTTCCTTCGCTGACTCGATCAGCCGTTTGCCCAGCGCAGAGTGCTTCTTCTTCGCCATTTTATTCACCCTAATCCTTCGAGCCACCGGCTCCCGCGATGACCGGATGAGCTTCAGGGTTTTGAATGATGTGCAATTCCATCGCAAGCTGTTCCTCGTACGGTAACAGCTTCGCGACCCGCTCGCATAACGCGAGGTTCGGGTAAGCCTCACACTCTTACTATACGGCAACGCCGTATAGAGGTCAATGCCTGAGCGTCGCAGCAGCTCCAGCCGCGTAGGCGCCCCTGACTTTGACCTTCCACGCCGCGCCGCATCACGCCTGGACGGTTAATTGATCTCCGATAAGCTCGTAACTTCAGTACGCCGTCGACCGCCCGCAGAGCGGCAACAGAACACATCAACGGATGCGGCTCTAAGTGACGAGCCTCGTGGATTTTCTCGCGCCAGAGCGCAACTTCACCAAGTTCGCCGCGGGACAGGCGCCATAACGGCGGGATAGGCGCCGCCGCGTCGGTGAGAACGTTTCTTAGTGGCATTCGCGCTGTCTTGCATTCGGACGTTGGTAAGATTGGCGTTTGCGATGGCTCGCCGGCGCTCCAACGCCCATTGGTCGAGCGTGTCAGATTCCGCGCGAAACTCCGTTCCACCTAGCGCCACGTTGCGTCGTTTGTGCCCGATAGAGCCCGGTCGAGATAACTCGCGGCGCTGATCAGTGCGAGATGTGTGAACGCCTGCGGGAAATTCCCAAGATGCCGCCCGTCAGCACCCAGCTCTTCTGAATAGAGACCGAGATGGTTCGCGTAACCCAACAGTTTTTCAAACAACAACTGCGCCTTTTCCAACTCACCCGCACGAGCCAGACATTCGACGTACCAGAACGAGCAGGGCGTGAAACTGCCCTCGCTTCCCGGCAGGCCGTCCACCTGAGTGCGTTCGACTTCATAACGCCGTACGAGCGTATCTTCGATCAAGTGTTCCTCGATCGCTTTCATCGTGGAAAGCCACATCGGGTCCACTGGGCTGATGAACCGCATCATCGGCATCAGCAGCGCCGCGGCATCCAGGTCGTTGGTGCCTTTGGCCTGCACGAACGATTTCAGTTCATCGCTCCAGAAATTCGTGAAGACGTCATTCCGGATTTCGTCTCGCGTGCGCCTGCCAGACGTCGAGAGGCCCCGAAAGCGACCGTCTTTTGAGCCAGCCGCAACGCGCGATCGAATGCCACCCAGCACATGACTCGTGAATGCAGGAACTCCCTGGGCCCACCGCGCACCTCCCAGATACCTTCATCAGGACGCCGCCAATTGTTCCGCAGCCACTCCAACAGACGCTGAACACCCTGCCATTCCGCATGTGAGATGGGCTTGCCATACTTATTCGCGAGGTAGACGGAATCCATCATCTCGCCATAAATGTCGAGTTGCAGTTGTCTGTAAGCAGCGTTACCGATCCGAACTGGCCGTGAATTCTCGTAACCGCAAAACTGATCCAGCGAGATCTCCTCGAGGTCCTGCCTGCCGTCTACGCCGTACATGACCTGCAATGGACCTCTTTGAGCATCGTCGCTCAGACGGCCCTTTAACCACTCGATGAACGCCTCGGTTTCGTCGACGAAACCTAGCCGGATGAGCGCATACAGGGTGAAGGTCGCGTCGCGCAGCCAGGTAAAACGATAATCCCAATTTCGAACCCCGCCAATACTTTCCGGCAGGGAAAATGTGGGCGCGGCGATAATTGAGCCATACTTACGGCTGATAAGCAGCTTTAACACCAAAGCCGAACGTTGGACCATCTCTCGCCATCGCCCCTTATACCTCGATTTTGAAATCCACGCCTTCCAGAACTGAGCTGTATTACGGAAGCGTTGGTCGAGAAGATCCATTTCCGGCCTGTGCGCCTCCAACGCGAACACTGCCAAACAGGAACGTCGCCGTCTGACCGGCCTTTAAGCGGAAATCCGCGATTACGTCATCGTCCCGCCGCCCCAGCCGGACAGTCGAATGCAACGACATTGGCGGGCAGTCGCTCGAAAACGGACGGAAAGTTGCACATAGCTTCTGAAAGTTCGAGTTGATGGCCGCACCTTGCGTAAGAGAATCGCGGCTTGCAGCACATCTGGAAACGCACATCGCCCCGAATCACCGCTACTTTGCGTACGATCTCATTCGGTTCCCCGCCGTCATTGTCGATTGGCATGTAGTCCGTCAGTTCGGACACGCCTTCCTCGGCCAGAAACCGTGTGACCAGAATGTTCGTCTCCGGAAGATACATCTGGCGCACACGCGCGTTCGTGAGCTGAGGACGAATCTCGAAACGCCCACCGTTTTGATCGTCTAACAGAGCGGCAAAAATGGTTGGAGAGTCGAAGTTCGGGTAGCACAGAAAATCGATCGAACCGTTCATTCCAACAAGCCCGATTGACTGCATATTCCCGATCACACCGTAGTTTTCGATGGGTTCAAACGGCATAGGCAACCGGTAGCGCGATCAAACGATACAGCACAAATGGCGATGCAGCGAATTACACCGCTGAGGACTCATCTCAGCGCGCCTTTCAGGCATGGTACCGCTTTCCCGGACGGATGGCGCCAGTCGCACAACGATCCAAGCGACTGCCGTCCTTTGTACGTATTGGCGAGTGTAGTCCAAAGTGGAAAGAATAATCTGGGAGGCACTGGGCAGGCGAAGGCTCGGGCTCGTCGCTTGTCCTCAGGATTCGAGGCCGAGAATCGGCGTGTCCAGCGCCCTGGCAGCGCGCACTGGATCAAAATATTCCCTTAGGAACGCGATCTTGCCGTCCGCAGCACGCAGGAAGACCACATAATCCTGGCGATAAACACGGCCCGTAGACTTAATGCGCCCCTCCCCCTTAACTTCGGCGACTGCGCCCTGCGGATCGGCTAAGGCATACAACTGGAGGTCGAAGAAGCGGAAGTTCTCCACAGCACCGACGAACCATGTTGCGTGACGGACCGCTTCCTCCCGCCCCGACAGTTGCGCCGGATGGCCAAGCGAAGGGGCATAGGCGAGTTCCCACAAAATGTCGTCAGCGATCAGGGTCTGCCATCGCGCATTGTCGTCGACGAGCGTCTGGATGTGTTGCTGCAATAGGCCGGAAGCGATAGTCATCTCATTGTCCTCGTTGTTGGACGGGGCAGTCCATGATACTTCTTGTTGGCCATCCGGCTGGGGCACGCGTGAAGCTGGATTTCGGATTCGCAATAGCGAACGTGGCATCAAGACGCCGGCTGGCATTGATACCGGAAGTCAAGCCGTTCGATAGATCGGCCACATGGCCGTATCACGCCCGTTGCTCGCTTGTGACGACACCCAGGCAGTCTCTTTCGCAGTCGCTGGTTTGCCGGCTATACGCTCAGGTGGATTACTTCCGGCTTACTGACGATCATGGAACTGACCCACACGCCCCGCGATTGGCTACCTTGTGGCACACCATCCTGCCTATGCCATGACGAGCTATACTCTGGAGACGAATTCACCTTATGAGAACCATCGCCGTATTGCTTACTTCATTGCTCATTGTTAGCGTGGGGGGCGCGGCCTCCAAAGCCGACTTGAACGTGACGAGGCTTGATGGCCAGAAGGTTCATCTCAAGGACCTTCGCGGCAAGCTCGTGGTCCTGAACTTCTGGGCGACCTAGTGTGGTCCCTGCCGAGAAGAATTGCCCATGCTGGCAAGGACCGCACGGGCAACCTCGAACCCGGACCTGGCGTTCATTGCGGTTTCGGTGGATGACTCAAAGAGTCAGGGCAAGATTCCGGATTCGGTAAAACAATTCGGCATTACGTTTCCGGTATGGGTTGGTGCGAACGGAGACGACCTCTACAAGCTCTCAAAAGGCGAGGCGGTTCCGGCGACGATTTTCATCGATCGCGATGGAACCATTAATGCACGAGTGTCAGGAGAGATCCGCGAGAACGAACTAAAGGAGCGAATTGACTGGCTCACCGGCGAGCGCAAGGGCGTCAAGCCGCAAGAGTTCATTTCCCACGTCAACTAATTACTTTTGAGTATTGATCGACGTAAACAAGCCGCGTAAAATCACCCAATCGTAGTTGAAAAGCATCCTGAGTGCGCTTTTGACTAACGAAGGGGTCTTAGTGAAGCCGAATCGTACGCATTACGTGTGGGTCCTCGCGATGATCATGTTACTGATTCCCGGCGGGAAACTCTATGGACAGGGCTGCATCGTGGCTCGGTCCAGTTCGAGCATCGGGGGTCCGGAGACCGAAGGCGGTTATCTGGCTCCTGGTGAATTTGATTTTTCCATAGGATTGCGCCACCAGTTTTCGTTCCGCCATTTTGTCGGGGATGTCGAACAGAAGCAGCGCATCCAGCAGGGTACTGAGGTAATGAACAAGATCAACCTAATGAACTTCAACCTCAATTATCAAGTCAGCCGCAGGTTCAGTTTCCAAATAGACGCCCCGCTGCTACTGGCCAGTCGGCGATCGAATAACTCGCCCTACACAACAACGGCCCAGGGTGTCGGCGACATTATTGTTTCGGCGCAGGGCTGGGTCTGGGATCCCACGGAGAATACCAAGGGTAACGTCGCGTTCAGTCTTGGGGCGATGCTTCCCTCGGGCCGCGACAATGTCATGAATACCGTTGACAAGCTGGACGGAAAGGGCCCAGTGAACGTGCTTGACGATTATTCCATCCAGCCGGGCTCCGGCGGGTACGGCATCCTCTTTGGATGGCAGGCGTTCAAGAACTTCGGCAGCAGCGCGCAGGCCTACTTCAACGGCAGCTATATCGCGACGCCACAGAATACCAATGGCGTGGTGCGCTCGACGACGGCCCTGCCACTCCTGCAGCAGGTGTCGATCTCCGATGAGTACCTCCTTGAAGCCGGCGTGGCTGTGCCGCTTCGTAAGGTTCGCGGACTATCGATAACGGTGGGACCGCGGTGGGAAGGCGTTCCAGCAAAGGATCTGATCGGAGGCAGCGACGGGTTCCGCAGACCTGGATATGCGGTGTCTATGGAGGCCGGATTCCAGTACGTGCGTGGGCGGCAGCTTTTCACGGGAACTGTCGGAAAGGCCATCCTGCGCGATCGCACTCGTAGTTATCCCGACCGCGTCTACGGCACACACGGCGACGCGGCATTTGCAGACTACCTCTGGCTGGCGAGTTATTCGGTCCGGTTCGGCGGGCGGCAGCACGCAACGCATCATGACATGAACGACCAGAGCTCAAAACCCGGAACGGCGAACGGCAGTACCCACGGAGCAAGCGACTAACGCCATGAACGTCCGGGGCGAAAAGGCTTTCCACCTTATATAGCCCTGACGGCCGGGTCGGGTGAGTGCTTCTTTTCCTGTCCGTTGCTTATCTGATCTTGCGACCGCCGGCAATTAGCCCAGTCGTGACCTCGGATTAGCCTGTCTCACTCGGGTTGGGGAACAATACCCAGCCATCCGTGAGCGTCATTATAGCTGTATGAAAGGCGTCACTCAGTTGACGTCACGGCAGCAGAACCTTCCCAATATAAAGCTTCCCCCGCTCTCCTCCGATAAACCTCTTAGGAGGCTCTCTTGGCCACTCAAGTGCAAAGCATCAATCTCGAAACACTCAGGCCCTTTCCCGAGGCGGCTTGCAAGTTGATTCGGCTGATCAACGACGAAAGAGTCGACTTTCGGGATGTCTCCAATGTCATTGCCGGGGACGGGGCCTTCTCAAGTCAAGTGCTGAGGCTGGCCAACTCGGCTCTGATTGGGTGCCGCCATGAAATCGCGAGCGTCCTACAAGCTCTGTCGGTTGTGGGAGTGAATAGATTGCGCGACCTCGTCGTGACGGTCGCTCTGAAGAACTTCATGGGGGACACTGGCAACGCATCCCTCCTCAGGTGCTGGCGCCATAACTTGGCCACGGCGTTCTGGTGCGAAAGGCTGGCGCCTCGGTTCGATATCGAAATTCCCGTCGGCTATACCGCGGGGATTCTCCACGACATCGGGCGCATCGCCCTCGTCATGCTTTTCCCTCACGACTATGCGGCATTTCTGGACCGTCCGCTCCCCGGCCGCTCGGACCCATTGGAAGCAGAGCGCATACACTGGAAAACCGACCACTGCCAAATTGGCCATAGCCTGGCCACCGCCTGGAATTTCCCTGCAGTGCTGAGAGACGTGATCGCCCATCATCACGATGCCGTCACGAGTCAGCCACCGCGCATCCGACGGCTGGCGCAGGCGGCTTGCGCGGCCGCCAGCATAACCGGCTTTCACACGGTATGTCCGGAGCCGCCCCGGGCGCCCGCGTGCCTCGAAGACATGCTGCCGCCGGCAGGCTCGGGGATCAGTTTGCAGTTTGAAGATCTGCTAGATACCGTAGCTCGGAAGGTGAACGAAACCGAATGCAGCCTGTTTGTAGGCTGCTAAATGCAAAAGCGCCGAAGCCACCGGAAGGACCACAACCTTCGTCCGGTTCCTCGCCGTCTGAAAATCGAGAATGCCCCGGTCTGCGCTTACGCGCTGAACGAGCTGCCGCAGCCGCAGGTTGACTTCACGTTCGGATTGGAGAACTTAAACCCCGAGCCCTCCAGCGTCTCGATATAGTCCACTTCGGCGCCATCAAGGTAAAGCAGGCTCGCCTGGTCCACGAACACCTTTAACCCATCGTAACTGTATGTCTTGTCGAGCATGTTGGGCTGGTTCTCAAAGGCCATCGAATAGCTGAACCCCGAGCACCCGCCGCCCACCACCGCAATCCGCAACCCTGCCGGCCTGGGTTCCTGTGACGAGAGAATCTCCCTTACCTTGTCCACGGCTTTTTCGGTCAATTGCACCATGTTTTAAAAAATCCCCTTCTGTTTGATTATACAAAAGTTACGGCGAACCGAAACCCCTGCCGGGGCCAGCCCCAGGGCCAAGAGGCTCGGAATCGCCCTCTCACTCGATTGGATGGCGCTAAGGCCCTGAAGTTGCAGGGGAATTTGCTATCCCAAGGTCAGGTTATTAAAGTGGTAGGGCAGCCAGGAGTAAATGTAACCGCATGAACCTGGGGCGCGTCCGAAACGGTGTAATGGGAACACTGACTGGCGCCCTCCCCATCCCCGCGTTTGGCGGCCGGATAGCGGTTAAGACAAGAGTGGACTATCAGAACAGCCAGGAAGGTGCGCTGGTGCGCCGCGCCCAGTCAGGGGACGAATCCGCCTTCCGCGAGATCGTGGAACGCTACCAGTCCAAGGTATTTTCCATCATTCATGGCATCGTGCGCCAGCGTAACGACGTGGAAGACATTGCACAGCAAGTATTTGCGAAGGTTTACTTCTCTCTTCGCAACTTCGATTTTCGCAGCTCCTTGATCACCTGGATCTACAAAATTACGGTGAATGAGTGCTTTGACTACCTGCGAAAGAAGAAGGTTCGCAAGCTCGTGTATGAGAGCGATTTGAGCGAAGATGAGGTCCGGAGGGTGGAAAACACCGAGCCATCCGTCGACCGGCAGGCGCCGGCCGATGTCAGTCTGGCACGGCACGACTACGTTCTGAAGCTCCTGGCGCGGGTTTCCGAGGAGGAACGGAACCTCCTGATGCTCAAAGAAGTGGAAGGTCACTCGGTGGAAGAATTGGCGGAAATGACGGGCATGAACGAGAATACAATTAAAGTGAAATTATTCCGTGCTCGTCAGAAGCTGGTGAAAGCGGCACAGCGGCTGGATCGCGCTCCCGGCATCGTGGCTGGTTGAAGCGCTTGCAGCCAGGTGGTTCCCGAAACGGGCGTAGACCCGCGCGGGATTGGTTGGGTTAAAAATGGTTGGATCGTAAGGGAAGAAAAATATGCATCAAGTAATTTTGGACCGGCTTGAGGATCACCTCTCCGGCTCGCCCTGTTCGCGAGAATTCACGTCACATCTGGACTCCTGCGCGGAATGCCGCGCCGAAGTTCAAGAGATGAAGGAGCTCTCTGGCGCGTTGTTCGCCCTGCGGACCCCGGAACCGTTCACTCCCTCCGCTGGGTTTTACGCACAGGTGTCGCGCCGCGTCGAGGCGCAGCGGCCGCGCTCGCTATGGAGTTTTGTTTGGCTCGAGCCCGCGTTCGGCAGACGCGTCGCCTTTGCATCGCTCATGACACTGGCGATCCTGGGCAGCTATCTGATTACGCGCGAGACCGAATATTCCGCAGGACCGCCGCGGCCGGAAATGATCATGGCCCAACAGACTCCAGCGGATAATCCGGACACCATCCTCGCCACGCTCGCTTCCTACGAGCCGTAATCCGATGGGAAGCTACGCCGCGGTTCGCCCGCTCCAAAACCCGAAGGTCGGCATCGCATTTACCCTGGTGCTGGTCTTCCTCGTGGGCGCGGTCGCCGGTGCGCTCGCCATGAATCTTGGCGTCCACAAACGCTTGCATCGCGTTCCCTTTTGGACCGACCCGGGCAAGCAAGTCTCCCTGCAAAGACTGCAGAAGGAATTGGACCTGACTCCGGATCAGACCGAGCAGCTCAAGACCGCGCTCGACGATTTCTCCCGCTATTATCAGGACGTGCTCGCCATCGGCAAGACCAGCATCTATAGAATCCTGAACGAACAACAAAAGCACAAGTTCGATCGACTCATGGACGAAGCCCAGAAGTAGAATAGGCTGTGATGCCTGTTCCGCGCATCCTGCTTCCCTTGCTTTTCTCCGCTGCGATTTCGCTGCATGCAGCCCCTGCGCCTTTCGCCCTTCTTAAGCTCGCCATCAGTGACATGGAAGATGGCGCTATTATGCCCCCCAGCTTCACCTTCGTGCCCGGACAGTTTGTCTTTGTGAGTTTCGAAGTGGGGGGTTACCAGGTTTCTCCCGAGCGGAAGCTGCACCTCTCGTATAAAGTAGACGCACTCGATCCTAAGAACGTGCCCTTGATGGAAACCATCGCGAACACTTTGGAGACGACGCTCTCCGACGAAGACAAAAACTGGCGGCCCAAGATACGGCAGCAGATTCTGCTTCCGCCGCTCGCGGGCTCCGGCGCTTACAAGATCGCCATCCAAGTAACCGATGATCTGGCCAAAGCCACTGTCTCCCAGGAAATTGCGGTGCAGGTCCGCGGCCACGATGTCGCGCCCAGTGACACGCTCATCATTCGCAATTTCCATTTCTATCGCGGCGAGGAAGATCGGGATCCGCTGGCTGTAGCCGCATACCGGCCGGGCGACACGCTGTTTGCGCGGTTCGATATCATCGGCTACAAACTGGCGTCGCACAACGGTGTGGATGTGGATTACGGCCTCTCTGTAATCGCACCAAGCGGCAAGGTTCTATTCACACAAGAGAAAGCCGCGGAGGAGAAGACCTCTTCGTTTTATCCCAAGCCGTACGTGCCCGGCTCCATGAATCTGAATATATATAAGGATACCCGGCCCGGACAATACACCATCGTCTTCACCGCGCGCGATCATATTGGCAACCAGACGTACGAAGCAAAAGAGAACTTCACAGTAGAATAAACGTTCATGCCTGTGCCTGTTTCTTCGCTCGTGGTCGGCGCGCACGCGCTTTCCCTCGAAGACGTCGAACAAACCGCCCGGCAATCCCGCGTTGTAGAATTAGCCGCGTCGTCACGCACGCTCATTACCATAGGCCGAGCGGCTCTCGAACAGTTGCTCGCCCGCGGCGAGCGGATCTACGGCGTCAACACCGGAGTGGGTGGAAATATCAAGTTCACCCTCACGCCCGATCAGGCGGAACTCCTGCAGCACAACATCATGCGCCACCTTTCGTGCGCCACTGGAGTGCCGCTACCGGTCGATGTCGTACGCGCGGCGATGCTCTTGCGCGTAGCTACCTTCGCCACAGGCGCGTCAGCGGTGCGGCCTGAGGTGGTTGACGCGCTCATCGAACTTCTCAACCGTGGTATCACGCCCGTGGTTCCGCGCTACGGTTCGGTCGGAGCCAGCGGCGATCTCATGCCTTCCGCCTACGTCGCGCGCGTGCTCGTGGGCATGGGCGGCGTCGAGTACCGGGGCCGCCACATGTCGGCGTTGGACGCGCTCAAACTGGCCGATATCGAGCCCATCCGTTTTGCGCCGAAAGAGGGTCTGGCCCTCATCAACGGCACCACCATGATGACCGCCGTCGCAGCGCTCCTGTGGGTGGATGCGCGGCGCGTGTTGCGCGCGCTACTCGCAGCCATTTCGTTATCGATCGAAACGCTGGAAGCCGGCAGTGAGCCGTTCGCGCCGTGGGTGCAGGATGCTAAAGGCCATCCAGGCCAGTCCGCGGTCGCCGAGTACATTCGCGAGCATCTTGCCGGCAGCAAGCTCGCTGGCGATTCCGGCCGCCAAAGCTGCTATTCGTTGCGTTGCCCGCCGCAGGGTCTCGGCCCCGCCTGGGAAGCTCTGGAAACGGCGCGCCCAGTCATCGAACGCGAAATCAATTCCGCCAACGACAACCCGCTCATCGATCCCGAAACCGGCACGCTCTACCGCGCCGGCAACTTCTACGGCGGCCACATCGCGCGCCTGCTCGATACCTGGAAAATCGACTTCGCGATTATGGGCAACTGGGCCAATGCGCTCATGGCCGTGCTGGTCGACGACAAATTCAACGGCGGCCTTCCGGCGAGCCTGGTGCCCGAGCCAGGCGTCAACTCCGGTTTCAAGGGCATGCAACTAAGCGTGACCAGCCTGGCGTGCGCGATTCGCCAGATGTCCGGCCCCAGCTCGATCCATTCCCTGCCCACTGAGACTTACAACCAGGACGTAGTGAGTCTCGGAATGCACGCCGCCGTCACCGCGCTCGATGCTCTCGAATGCCTGCGTAACGAAATCGCCATGGTGCTGTTGGCCTCGGCGCAAGCCGTCGACCTCCGCGGAGTCGCCGATAAACTCGGCTCACGCAACCGCCACGTACACACCGCCATTCGTCAGGTCTCCGATTTCCTCGATCGCGACCGTGCCATGGAGCAGGACGTGGCCGACGTGGCGGCCCTGATCGCCGCAGGGAAACTGTCGAATTAACCGCGCGCTGGCGCTTTCGTCCGGCCGGCCCAATCACAATCGCCGCGTCGCACCATCGCCGTGTCCCCGTGTCCGCGATGCGAAGCATCGCCCGGTGCGCAGCACCGGTTATTCATATCTCAGAGCCGTCATCGGATCCACGCGCGCCGCTCTCCTCGCCGGTAGATATCCCGCAAGCACCGCGATCGCCGCCAGCATCAGAACAGCTACGGCGATCGTCTCGGGATCCGTCGGCTTCAGCTCGAACAGGTAATCCTGAAGGAATCGCGTTGTCGCTATCGAAGCCGGAAGCCCGATCGCCACACCCGTCCCCACAAGCAGCACGGTTTCGCGCAGCACCATCCACAGCATTTCTCCGCGCCGGGCGCCCAGCGCGATGCGAATCCCAATCTCGCTTGTCCGGCGCATCACCGCGTAAGACATCGTCCCGTAGAGTCCCACGAACGCCAGCACCACAGCAAGAACGCTGAAGATTCCCGATAGCTCCGCCAGCATTCTTTCGCGCACAACCGTCCCGTCCACTCGCTGAGCCAGTGTCGTCACCTCGCAGACCATCAAATCGCGATGCGTCTCGCGCAACACCCGCCTCACCTGCGCGGCCATCGCCATCGGGTCACCGGCGGTTTGCACCTCAACGGACTCGATCGGATACGGCGCCTGCGCGAGCGGCAGATAGAACATCGGCTCAGTCGTCGCGCGCAAGTCGTTATACTTGGCATCCCGCAAGACTCCGATAATCTCGAACGGCGTGTCTTTCAATTCATCGACGTTCGGTATCACCGCCAGTCTCCCCAGCGGGTTCTGGCCGGACATGTACTTGCGCGCCAACGCTTCGTTGATCACCATGACCCTCAGCGCTCGCTCCTCATCGCGCGCATTGAATCCGCGGCCCATGACAACCTGCATTCCCACCGTCTCGAAATAGCGGCCCGAAACCATGTTGAGGTGCGCAGGCCCCCCGCTGTTGACCCCGCGGATGACAAGCGATGTAGACAGATCATTTTCGCTGAACAGCCCTAACCAGGAAACGCTGGCCGACCGCACTCCGGCCAGAGCGTTCAGCCGCTCCTCTATTTCATGGAACACGCCAGGCAGCCGTTTCTGCGCGACGGCGAAATCCGGCTTGCCCTGAATCCGCTCGAGATCTTCCATATGAACTTCCAGCATCAAGACGTTCTGCAGCCGAAATCCCGGGTCGACATGATGAAGATTGATGAGGCTGTGCGCCAGCAGCCCGGCGCCAATGAGCAGCAGCAGAGAAAGTGCGACCTGCGAAACCAGCAGCACGCGGCTGAAATTCCGGAGCGGGCGGCTGCCGGTTTGAGTGCGGGAAGATCCTTTCAATGCCATTCCAATTTCGAGCTGCGTAGCTTGCCAGGCCGGCACAAGCCCGAACAGAAACGCAGACGCGAAACAAACGGCCGTGGTGAAGGCAAGCATGCGCGTGTCCGGTGAAATTTGAAGCGCCAACGGCATTCCGCCGATGGCAATGAAAGTCGCCAGAGCATTAGCCAACCAGTACGCGACCAGCAATCCAGCCGCGCCTCCCATCAAGGCCAGCAGGACACTCTCGGTGAGCAACTGCCGCATTAGCCGGTAACGCCCCGAACCTAGCGCCATCCGCAGCCCGATCTCGCTCCGTCGCGCCGTTGCCCGCGCCAGCAGCAGATTCGCGACATTCGAGCACGCAATCAGCAGCACCAACCCGACCACGGCCATAATGATGCGGAGGCTCTCAGCATACTTCTCGCGTAACATTCCGAGTCCGCCGCCGCCGGGTTTCACGCTGATGTGATAGTCAGAAATATTCTTGTCGACCGGCCGCGACGGTCCCGGAGACCACAGCGATTCTTCGATCCCTTTTCCCACTTCGCCCGTCAGAACCTGCTGATACGCTGCCGTCATCGCGGCCTCAGCCTGACGGACGCTCACGCCCGGTCTGAGCCGTGCCATCACGCCCGAGAAGAACGACCAATTGCGCTGGTTCAGATCCTCCGGGCTTTTCGCCTGATTCATCGGCGCCCATATGTCCGGCGCGTATCCGGTCCGGTGTCCGCGAAATTCGCGCGGCGTAACGCCGACGATGGTATACACATTGCGGTCGATCGAGATTTTTGTGCCTAGCACCCTCGCATCGCCGCCATATTGCCGCTGCCAGAATCCATAGCTGATCACTGCTACGCGCTCTTGAACGCCGCCCGTGCCCGGCACCCGGTCGTCCGCTTCGGTGAACATTCTTCCCATCAGCGGACGAACGCCCAGCACGGAAAAGTAATTTCCGGAAACGATCGTGCCGGGAACATAGACGGTGCCCTGCTGCGAAGCGCCTGGAAACGTAACCACCATCCGCGGGCTATCTGAGATCGCCGCAATCCCCGAGAACACCTGCTGTTGATCGCGCAAATCACGGAACGTCGGATACTTGAAAGTCCAACTCACTCCTTTGCACTCGGCGTCCACCAGGACCAGCCTTCCGGGATCTTCAACCGGCATGCTCTTCAGAAGCACCGTATCCATCACGCTGAACACCGCCGTGTTCGCCCCAATCCCAAGCGCCAGCGAGACAATCGCCACCGCCGTGAATCCCGGGCTCCGCCTCAGCAGACGTAGCGCATAGCGCAAATCCTGCGCCATCTCAGCCAACGGCCGCCACTGCCATAAGTCGCGACTCTGATCTCTGATCAACATCGGATTGCCAAACTCCCGCTGCGCCCGATAATGCGCCTCCACCGGCGCAATGCCGCTATCCATCAGCTTCCGCGCCTTCATCTCGACGTGCTCGCGCATCTCATCGCCAAGGTCGCCGTCGAATTTTCCGCGCCGTATCAAAAACAGTAGCCTGCACCAGAGCTCACGCATGTCTCTCCTCGCCGCGTCGGTTATTCGTACCTCAGCGCCACCATCGGATCGACCTTCGTCACACGCCGCGCGGGAACATACCCCGCGAGGGCCGACACGGCAGCCAAGAAAATCGACACCCCCAGATACACCACCGGGTCGAGCGCACTCAAGCCAAAAAGAAATGCCACCAGGACGCGTGACAACCCAATCGCCGCCACCCAACCGAAGCCGATTCCGATCAGCACTGGCCGCATACTCTCGCGCAGCACCAGCCCTAACACCTCGCCGCGGTCTGCGCCCAGGGCCATGCGTATCCCTATTTCGTGCGTGCGCTGGCTCACAGCGAATGCCACCATTCCGAAAATGCCCACCGAAGCGAGCAGCAGTCCAAGAACGCCGATCACTGCAGATCCCATGGCTCCCACACGCGACAATACAAACGCAGGCTGGTTCGTAAACGCGGCCCGGAAATCGAAGACGAGCGCCTCCAGACTGCTGTCGACGTTCTGCAAATCGCCTCGCAGAGCCGCAATCACAACCTTCGGATCGCCTTCCGCGCGCACCACAAGCGTGCCTCCGAATGTGCGCGAGACCGGAAGATAGAGGCAGGTCTCGTCGAACTTCTCCAGACTCACGCTTCGGATATCCTTTACCACGCCAATGATCACAGTCGATCGGGAGTGGGGGTGGAATTCCCCCGCGAAAGCGATGCCGCCCTCTGCATTTTCGAAGCTAATGCGCTTGCCGATGGGGTCCTGGCCCGGCCAAAACTTCCTGGCCGTTGCCTCGCTAACAATCGCCGGCGCGCCGTCGAAATCATTGCCATCCCGAACTTCTTGTTGGGTAAAATTTCGGCCGCGAACGATGGGTATACCTATGGTTTCGAAAAAGTCTGTCGTAACGAGGTTGTAGGTGGCCTCAGGCCCGTTTTTATAGGCGGGCTGGTCGCTCAGGCTGATCATGACGCTCCGATCGCCGCCGGACAGTGGCGCGCGCGAAGCCACGCTCACCGACGTCACTCCGGGAAGCGCTCCAACCCGCTCCACCAGCCGACGCCGGATCGAAGTGACTTTCGCCTCATCGTAATTTGCGTTCGGCGTCCGGATCTCAGCCATCAGAAGTTTTCGGTAATCAAAACCCAGATCTGTGCCGAATGCCCGCTGTGAGCCCCGCGCTAGCAGACCTGCGCCGATCAGCAGCACCAAGCTGATGGCCACTTGCATGGCAACCAGAACGTCGCGCAGCTTGGATTTCCGCAGCCGCAGTCCGAGCGCGGCGCCTTCTTCTTTCAGCGCAGAAGTCAGGTTCGGCTTGGATGCTTCAAGAGCAGGCGCCAGCCCAAACGCCACAGCGGCCACAGACGACAGGAGCATCAGGTACAGAAACACGCGATGGTCCGGCGCAAGATGAAGCGCGAAAGAGATCCAGAAAAAAGGAATGGAAGCCGAAATTTCCAGCATCAGCAGATGCAAGGCCCACCACGCCAAGACGAGTCCCGCCGCGCCCGCCAACAGGCTGATCAAAGCGCTCTCGGTTAATAACTGCCGGATCAAACGGCCGCGGCTCGCCCCGATCGCGAGCCGGATGGCAATCTCCTTCTGCCTGGCTGCCGACCGCGCCAGCAGAAGACCGGCGAGGTTGGCGCATGCAATCAAGAGCACCATACTGACGGCCGTGAGGCCGAAGGCGACGATGGGCGTCAAGCCTTCGTCGGGCGCTCCAAAAGGCGACGCTCGCCGAACGACGACGCGGTCCGTCTGCGATTGGCGGACATTTTTTTCAGCATCCACCGGCGGCAGTCCGCCGAACAGAGTGCTGAACTGCGCCTGCGTTTGCTGTTGGCTCGCGCCCGGACGCAGCCGTCCGTATAATCGGCAGCAGACCACTTTGCGGCTGTGCAAAATGTCCGCGCCTGGTTCCAGCTTCAGCCGCGTCGCAAGCGGCGCCCACACCGCGGGCACTACCGACACAGTGCCTGTAAAATCTCGCGGCATGATTCCGATCACGGTGAAATCAATCCCGTTCATCACCAGCGTTGGCCCTAGAATGCGCGAATCTCGCGCAAAACGCCGCTCCCAGAAGTTGTCGCTCAGCAGCAGAACCGGCTGGGCACCGGGCTTGTCATCCTCATCTGGAATAAACGCACGGCCCAAGATCGGCTCGACCCCGAGCACTTTGAAACAGTTTCCCGAGACGAGCATGCCGCCCACCGCTTCCGCTTTGTTGGCGTAAAGAGGTTGCGGAAAATTGAATCCCACCGCGCTGGCAATTCCGCCCTGCGGGCTCGAGCTCAGCGCCGGCGCGCCGCTCATGGAGAACGCAAAGAAGCTAGCGGCCGCCAACCCCGAGAACGTGCTGTTGTTGTCTCTGAGGTACATATAATCGGGATACGAGAAAAATCCCGCCTGGGTGGTGCGATCTACCTGCACCACGCGATCCGGATCGGGCACGTCGAGCGGCCGCAGCGCCACGGCATTGAACGCCGTGAAGACAGCCGTATTCACCCCAATGCCCGCCCCCAGTGTCAGCACCGCGATCAGCGTAAAACTCGGGTTCTTGGCGAGCATGCGCAGCCCGTAGCGCAGGTCCTGTGCCAGTCGGTCCAGCGGTCCCCATCCCCACATTTCGCGGCTGGTCTCGCGTAACAATTGCGAGTTCCCAAACTGCCGCCGCGCCGCGTAGCCAGCGTCTGTATCGCCCCCACCCGCCTCCGCTTTCATCTCCAAATGGACACGAATTTCATCGTCAAGGTCGCGGTCAAACCGCTCACGCCGAAACAGAAATAGCAGCCTGCGCCAGAGCTTAGTCATGCTTTTCCTCGCCGCGTCCCCGCGTCGCCGTGTCGCCGCGTCGGTTGTTCATGCCGCTTCGCCGCGTCGTTTACTCATAGCGAAGCGCCTCCATCGGATCGGTCCTTGCCGCCCGCCGCGCGGGAACATATCCCGCGAGAGCCGCCACCGAAAACATCAGAAGCATGGAGACTGCAATCGTCGTGGGATCGGCGGGAGTCAGTCCGAATAGCAGGCTCGAAATCACGCGAGTGCCTGCAAACACCGCTGGCAGCCCAAGGCCAATGCCTATCAGCGTCAGGAGCAGCACTTCGCGCAGTACCATCCACAGCACTTCGCCCCTTTGTGCGCCCAGTGCCATCCGAATCCCAATCTCTCCCGTACGCCGCGCCACTGCGTAAGAAATCACGCCATACAAGCCAATGGTCGCGAGCAGCAGCGCCAGCCCGGCAAACGCGCCGGTGAGCTTCGTTACGAGCCGCTCTTGCGTGACATCGCGGTCAATCAGCTCGCGAACAGTCGCGGCGCCGTTGACGGCCAGCCTAGGATCTGTGCTCTTCACTTCCCGAATAACTGCTGCCGCCACAAGACCCGGATCGCCCGCTGTCCGAACGTACAGATTCCGCACCCCGCCGTCAAAAAATCCAACAAAGGGCAGCAGATACATGACGCTCGTCTTTGCCTCCCGCAAATGCTCATACTTCGCATCTTTGACCACGCCGATCACTTCCATGCTGTAGTTGAGTTTGTTCGCGTCCGCTTTGCTTATATGTCTGCCGACCGGATTTTCTTGATCGAAAAACTTTTGGGCCATAGTCTCGTTGAGAATCACCGACTTTGGATGCCCAGTACTGCTGAAATCGCTCGCAGTGAAATCGCGGCCCGCCAGCAGCGTCATGCCGGTGGATGCGAAGTAACGTGGCATCACAATGTTGAAACGCACGCGGGCCTCTTCCTTTGGCTTCGGCTCATGCCCTTGCGCCAAAAGGCAGCAAAAGCCGGCAGCTTCGCCTTCCACCAGCCCAATGAATGCAAAGCTCGAGGAACGCACGCCGGGCAATGCGTCGACGCGCTCCGAGATGCGTCGATAGAGTGGAACGAACTGTCCTTCCTGGTACCCTGCTGCCACTGGGTCAAATTCCACCTGCAAAATGCCCTCGTGCGCGAAGCCGGCATCGAACGTGCGCAGGTTGTGCAGAGTCTGCGCCAGAAGGCCCGCTCCCACCAAAAGCAGCAGGCAGGCCGCAACTTGCGCCGCCACCAGCGCCTTGCCAATTTGCAGATCGCCCCGCGCTGCGCCCGAGGCCCCTTTGAGCGCGGGCATAGGGTCGATTCGCGTCGCTCGCATAGCCGGACCCACTCCGAATAGAAGTCCTGTGACAACCGAAGCCGCAACCGCAAAACCAAGCACTTGAGCGTCGGGGCCAACGTCCAGCACTATAGGAGAACCAGGCGAGGAGACCAACGCCACCAGCAGCGTGCTGCCCCAGAATCCCACCAGAACTCCGCACAACCCGCCGGCCCCGGCGAGCACCAGACTTTCGGTGATCAATTGCCGGAGTATTCGCCGCCGTGGAGCACCAGTCGCCAGCCGCACGGCGATTTCTTTCTGCCGCGTTGTGGCGCGCTCGAGCAGCAGATTGGCGATATTGGCACAGGCCAGCAGCAGCACCAGCGCTGCGATTCCCATCAGGAGACGCAGGGGCTGCGAGAACCGCTGACGCAGTTCCGAGAGGCCACGGCTCGCCGGCTCGGTGTCCAGGCGGACTACGTCGCGAAATGCTGATGCCGGCGCCGCGATTTGCATTTGTTTCAGTTGGACCGCGAGACCGGCCCTCGCCTGCCGCTCCGTCAGTCCCGGCCGCAAGCGTCCCAACACGTGGAGGAATGTGACGTAATCCACTTCCAGCCAGTTGCGGCCCGGAGTCAATTGCGGCTCCAGCGCAATCGGCGCCCACACGTCAGGCGCTACTCCCACCGTGTCCCCGAAGAACTCCGGCGGTGCCACTCCAATAATGGTCAGCGCCTGCTGGCTGATGATTACCGTCTGGCCAAGGATGGACGGGTTCCGCCCGAACTGGCGCTGCCAGAAGCCATCGCTGATCACAGCCACTGGATGGGCTTTGCCAATCTGATTGTCATCGCCGGTAAACGCCCGTCCGAGTCGCGGCACAACGCCCAACGTCGAGAAGTACTCGCCCGACGCCATGACGACGTTCGCCTTCTGCGTTCCAGTCGCCGTCGTCAAGTCCATGGGATTCGAACCGGTGGCGGCATAAACGCTCGAGAAGACCTGCTGGCTTTTGCGTAGCGCCAGAAAGAAGGGATAAGAGAACGCCATATCTTCGCCGCGCTCATCCATAGGCGCCACACGCAGCAACTCTTCAGGCTGCCGCACGGGCAGCTCGCGAATCAGCACGGCATTCAGCACGCTGAAGATGGCCGTGTTCGCTCCGATGCCCAGCGCCAGCGTGAGCATGGCCACCGCGGCGAATCCCGGATTTCTGCGAAGCATGCGCAGCGCATAGCGCAAATCCTGCGCCAGTGTTTCGAGCGCCAGCCAACCCCACATCTCGCGGCTGGTTTCGCGTAACAGCAGCGAGTTCCCGAACTGCCGCCGCGCCGCGTAGCGAGCATCATCTGAACCCCCGCCCGCCTCGGTTTTCATCTCGAGATGAAGCCGCATCTCATCTTCAAGGTCTCGGTCAAACTTCTCGCGCCGAATCAGAAATTGCAGCCTGCGCCAGAGCTTATTCATGCCTTTCCTCGCCGCGTCGCCGTGTCGCCGTGTCCCCGCGTCGGTTATTCGTACCTCAGTGCCTCCATCGGATCGACCCTGGCCGCTCGCGATGCGGGTACATAGATCGCCACCAGCACCACACCCAACAAGACCAACGGAACACAGACAAAGATCGCTGCGCTGTGTACTCGGTATCCCTGCAATGTCGCCGCGAAGAGTGTGGGCAGAGGCGCAGCCGCCGCGAGGCCCAGGCCCGCGCTCACCATTGCGAGCAGCATGCCCTTGCCGATCACCGATCGGAGCACATCACTCCGGTGCGCCCCAAGCGCCATGCGAATCCCGATCTCGTGCGTACGCTGTGCCACCGAATAGGCGATGACGCCATATATCCCCACTGCCGCCAGCACCAGCGCCATGGCGCCGAAAATTGCTAGCAATGTGTCGAACACATAATCGCCGCCTTCGTTTTCATCAATTAAGTGCGAGATCGTCTGCACCCTTCCGATGGGCTGATCGGAATCGACGGACCACACCGCTCTCCGCAGCGCAGGCGCCAGCAGATTCGCATCGCCGGCCGTGCGTATCGCGATCTGCATCTCCGATTCCGAGGGAACCTGCAAGTACGGTTCGTACATCTGCGCATCCTCTTGTTTCGGCCCATAAAACACCTTGATGTTCCCGACAATCCCCACAATCTGGGTCCAGTCGGACGCATCATGATCGATACGGATGTAGTGCCCTAGCGGACTCTGCCCTGGAAAGAAGCGGTCGGCAAATACCCGGTTGACAACGACAACCCGCGCGGCGGTCGCGTTATCGGATTCGCGGAATGCGCGGCCTTGAATCATCGGAATGCTTAGGACTCGAAAGTAATCGGGACTCACGGCGAAATATCGTGCGTTTGGCCGTTCCGTCGCGGGCAAAATCGGTTGGCCTTGGATGCTAAAAGTATTCTTTCCGGCATTGAACGGCACAGCATCCGCGACTGCCGCCGCTTCGACCCCGGGCACTCCCTGAAGTTTCTCGACTACGCTTTGAAAGAAAGCGGTCCGCCGAGCCGGTTCGTGATATCTTGCATTCGTTAGCGAGACACCCGCCGTCAACACGCGTTTCGGATCAAAACCGAAATCGTCACCTATTTCTTCCGCCGTAGCCTTGGTAATCAGACCCGCACCCGTCACCAGCACCATCGCAAGAGCGATTTCACTCCCCACCAGCACGTTGCGTCCCCAGCCGCGCCTCAGATCACCAGTCCGGCCTCCCTGCCGCAGCGTGCTCTGCGGATCGCTGGCCGAGACCCGGATGGCTGGAGCTAGCCCGAACAAGAGTGCCGCACCCATCGAGATCAAGCAGCTGAAGGCCAGCACCCGTTGGTCGAGCACGATGTCACCAGCAGTCGTGAGAACGTAGTCGTTGAAATTGAGCATGCCGCGCAGCAGGTCGATACCCCAGTAAGCCAATACCAGGCCGGCGCCGCCGCCGATCAACGCAATCAAGAAACTTTCTACCAGCAACTGCCGGATCACCCGCCCGCGCCCTGCTCCCAGAGCCGTTCGAATCGCGATCTCCTGCTCGCGTTTGGCGGCTCGTGCCAGCAGCAGATTCGCAATATTCACGCAGGCAATCACCAGAACGAATCCGACAGCCGTCATAAGCATCACCAGCCCGACACGAATGTGGTCTTCCTCGATGGCGTACTCCTGCATCGTCATCACGTCCGTGCCCCAGCCTTTCTCTGAAGCCGGATAACTTTGCTCTGCACGTTGCGCCAGAGTGGCTATTTCAGCGCGGGCTTGTTGTAGTCCAATGCCCGGTTTCAGCCGGGCGAAAAGCCTGAGCGACCGGGCGTCGCGTGCCTTCGGACCCAGTTCTTGGGAAGTGAGAACCAACGGCGTCCATACCTGGGACAAAAACTCCACTTGCCGGAAGGACGCCGGCATCACGCCGATAACCACATACTTCTCGCCATCGAGCGCCACTGTCTTACCAATCACGTGGGGATCGGATGCAAATCGCCGCTCCCAGAGGCTGTAGGTCAACACGACCACATGATCGTGACCCGGCTGATCTTCGCCCGGCAGAAAAGTGCGCCCCAGAAACGCACGGACACCAAGCGTCCGGAAGTAATTCGCGGTGACTCGCATCCCCGACAGGCGCTCCGGTTCACCGCCTCCCGTAAGGCTGAAATCGTGAGAGGTCTCAGCGGCGGTCAGACTCTCGAACACGTGGTTCGCATCCTTCCATGCCAGAAAATCAACCGCCGGCACGTGCATCCGCTCGAACGCCCTCGCGGCGTTCGTTGAGACCACCATTAGCACGCGATCCGGGTCTGCAACCGGCGGCTTCTTCAGCAGCCACCCGCTGACCAAACTGAAAATCGTGGTGTTCACCGCAATCCCCAGCGCCAGCGTCGCCGCAGCAACCGTCGTGAATCCGGGGTTCTTGCGCAACATGCGAACCCCGTAACGCAGATCCTGTACGAGCGTTTCCAGCCATACCCATCCCCACATGTCGCGACTGGCTTCGGACACGAGCACGGTGTTCCCGAATTCCCGCCGCGCCCGGTAGCGCGCCTCGTCCGGCGATAGGCCGCCATCAATCAACTTCCGTGTCTTGATCTCGATATGTTGCAAAATCTCCTCGCCGAGATCACGCGACAGTTCACCGCGCCGAGCCATAAACAGCAGCCTGCGCAAGAGCCTATTCATGTCTCCCCCTCGCCGCGTCTCCGTGTCCCCGCGTCCGCGATGCGCAGCATCGCCCGGTGCCCAGCATCGGCTCATTCATACCTAAGCGCCACCATCGGGTCCACCTTGCTGGCACGCTGCGCTGGCAGATACGCTGCCGCCACAGCGACCGTACACAGCAGAAGTGGCACGAGAATAAACGTCGCCGCATCCATGGCGCCGACGTCCACCAGCAGGCTTCCCATGAAGCGCGTTGCGCCCGCCGCCACGAATAACCCGATCACAACGCCCCCGAGCGCCAATATCAGCGCCCTGCCCAGCACCATGCCCGTCACCTGCTGCGCCCGCGCCCCCAACGCCATGCGTATGCCCATCTCCTGGGTCCGCCTGCTCACCGAGTACGCAATCACACCATAAATTCCTACCGCAGCCAGCAGTAGTGCGACCGCCGCGAACAGAGACAGAAGGATCACGTTGGCTCGCCGCGGAGCAATTGAGGCCGCTGCTCGCTGCTCCAAACTAGTAACGTCGTCGATCGGCTGCTCCTTATCCACCGACCAGATCGCGTTACGCACCGCCGCTGCAAGAGCCAGCGGATCGCCGGAAGTCCTGACCGCGATTCCTGCAAATGGCCAGTCCGCCTGGCCGAACGGACGGTAGATCTCCGGATCGGGCGCATCGGCAAGCTGTTCATGCCGGGTGTCTCCCACCAGGCCGATAATCTCGCGTATGGCCGGAGTACCTCCGTCGGCTACGCTGATCGTTTTACCGATGGCATCCTGGGCCGGAAAGAACCGCCGCGCCAGTGTCTCGTTGACAATAGCCACGCCCGCCGCGCCCAGCCGGTCGTGCTCATCGAAGCCGCGTCCCCGCAGTAGACGGATGCCCATGGCCCGGAAATAGTGCGGTGTGACGACGTGAAATCCAGCTACCGGCTGCCTTCCGTAAGGCAAGGCCGGCTGCCCTGGAATCGTGAAAGCGCGGTGCGCCGACATTCCGGTCAAGGGCGGCGCGTTAATGGCGCCCGCCGCCTCCACACCCGGCAGTCCCTCAATCCTTTCGATCACCGGCGTGAGAATCGGCGCCATGTTAGCGTCATCACCGCTTCCGGTCGACCTTCCCACGAGTCGCAGAGTCAGCACGTGGTCCGTGCGGAAACCGTATTCGCGTGCCTGCAGGCGCAGGAAGCTGCGGATCAGCAATCCTGCGCCAATCAGCAACACCAGCGACAACGCCATCTGCGAAACCACCAACCCGCTCCGTAGCCGCATTTTTCCGCGGGCCTCTGTGAAGCTCCTTCCGCCTGCTTTCAGCGTTTCATTAGGTGAAGCCGTCGAGCGAAATGCCGGCGCCGCGCCAAACACCACGCCCGCTGCCATCGAGAGCAGCAGCGTGAATAATAGGACCGGCAAGTTAATCCACGCCTGCGGGTGCGCGGTATCCACGATGTCCGTGAGGTTGCCTGGAAACAGTGAGGTCAGTCCGCTCACGCCCCAGAATGCCAGCACCAAACCGGCCGCACCGCCAAGCGTCGCCAGCAAAAGTCCCTCGGTGAGAAACTGGCGGAAGAGCCGCGCGGTTCCGGCGCCTAGCGCCAACCGGAGGGCGACTTCGCGCTCGCGGGCGCTGGCGCGCGCCAGCAATAAATTCGCTACATTGACGCAGGCGATCAGCAGCATCACGAGGACGGCGGTCTGGAGCAACACCAGAGACATCTTGCGGTCACCAACGTAGAAATCGCGGATCGGCCATAGCTGCACGCCCATCCCCGAGTCATTGCCTGGATATTCCCCGGCAAGTTGAGTGGCGATCGCATCCATTTCGGCCTGTGCGCGCTCAAAAGAGACGCCGGCCTTCAGTCGCCCGAACACGCGCAGAGCGTGGATTTTGCGATCTGAGAAAAAATCAGGTGCGAGCGCCAGCGGCGTCCACAGAGCCTGCCAGCTCGAAGGATGTGCAAACTCGGCCGGCATCACCCCAACCACGGTGTAAGGCTGATGGTTGAGTTGGATAGCGCGTCCTATGATTTCGCGATCCGCTCCAAACCGCCGTTGCCACAGCTTGTGACTCAAGACGACGACGTGATCCTTCCCCGGCTGGCACTCTTCTGACAGAAAGGTTCGTCCCAGTAGTGGCTGCGTACCCAGCATCGGAAAAATATTGCACGAGAACGTGTAGCCGAAAACGGCTTCCGGATTCGCCGCGCCCGTGAACGTGTAGCTCTCGTCCCACGAGTACCCCATGTCATCGAACACGCGATTGCGGGTCTTCCAGTCGGCATAGTTGGCCGCCGTCACCGTGTTGATGTGCCGGTCCCGGATGTTCCATTCCCATATCGCCATCAACCGGTCTGCATCGCGGTAAGGCAGAGGGCGCAGCAGGGCGGCATTCACCAGGCTGAAGATTGCCGTGTTCGCGCCAATACCGAGCGCCAGCGACATCGCCGCAACCGCCGTGAAGCCCGGCTTCGCGCGCAACATGCGGAACGCGTAGCGCAGATCCTGCGCCAGTTCTTCGAGCGGCCTCCACATCCAGAGTTCCCGGCTGCTCTCCTTCAACTGTTGAACGTTGCCGAATTCCCGTCGCGCCCGATAGCGCGCCTCGTCAGGGGTGACGCCGCCATCCATCAGCCTCTGCGCTTTCATCTCGACATGCTGGTGCAGCTCATCGCGAAGGTCGCGGTCGAATTTTCGGCGCCGAATCAAGAACAGCAGCCCGCTCCAAGCCTTTCTCATGTCTCACCTCGCCGCGTCTCCCCCTCTCCGCGTCGCCGCGTCCGCGATGCGCAGCATCGCCCGGTGCGCAGCGCCGGCTAAGCGGGCTGTATGATCCGTCCGATCGCGCGGATCACACGCTGGAACTCCGACAGCTCATGATCCAGTTGCTTGCGCCCCGCCCGTGTTAAGCGATAGAAGCGCGCCCGCCGGTTGTTCGCCGATTGCCCCCATTCCGCCGACACCCACCCCTGAATCAGCAGCCGCTGCAGCGCCGGATAAAGAGAGCCTTCTTCAACCTCCAGCACGTCTTCCGACATCTGATGGATGTGTTCGGCGATGCCGTAGCCGTGCATGGGGCCACGCGACAGTGTCTTTAGAATCAACATGTCCAGCGTGCCGGGCGGAATTTCCGTCCGGCGCAAATCTTTCGTTCCCATAGGCTGTCTTTCCTATAGATAGACTATGGAGAGTCTAGATCGTTAGCAGAACGAATGTCAAATATTTTAGGAGTGTACCTGGGAAAGTGAGAGCTAAGTCTGAAAGTACGTTACCAGTGCGCCTTCGCCGCTCACCGAAGCATCAAGAAAATATTCCGACACCTGCAGCGCATTATGTCCGTCTCGAGCCTCCACCAGAAAGGAGTCCGGCGGGCCGAATACCGATGGCGCGTTGAATTTGATCATCACATGCGCCAGAGTGTTTTGGTTGAGGCCGGCGCCGCCTATATAGATGTTGCCGGTCAGGCCCGGAATGGTGGCGACCAGAACCGCGCAGGCGCGTATCGAGGGATCGGAGCTCAACGGAACTGGTGTGCCCGCCGACGCCACCGTGACTTTGCCCAGGAAGGTCGGCTGCATTGCTTAATCGAAAATCACCGCGATGTTGGTAGCGCCCGATGTCACCACGCAGATTCCTGCGCTGAAGACCTGGTTGAATTCAAGACTGAAGGGATTCGCAAGCGTGGACGGCAGCGTGATCACTCCGGCCGCGCCTGAACCGGGCGTTCCTGAGCATGACGCTCCGGCGACGTTGAATAGCTTCACGCTAGCGCTTGCCACCCCCGTGGCCACAATAATGCGGCGCAGAATGCCCGTCGTGGCTTTCACCGTAGTGGTTGCCGCGGTGGTAATATTGGCGCCTGACGATCCGGCCAGCACTGCACGGCCCGATGTGTCGGTCGAAAGTGCCCGCAGGTTCGCGCCGTCCGAGCCGCCTATCTGGGCCGTGGTCTGCGGAACCGCGCTTCCCGCCGGCCCCGCAAACAGCGCCGGGAAATCTCTCACCTGGCCCCCGCGCAACAGCACGGTTACGGTGCCGCTGGTGAACGCGCTGGCTCGCACGCGCGTGTGCGAGGCGCCCGTCGCGCATACGATGGCATACGGCCCGTTCGCCGATACCGTCGCTACATATTGAGCAGTGTTGGGGATTTTGAAAAGCGTGGCCACCCAGGTGGCGCCGCCATCAAAGGAAAGTTCAGGAGTGAGAGTCGCGGTCCAGACCCCGGATAGGGTGACGCCTGCCCCCGCCTGGCCTGCCAGCGCGATTTGCGCGGCTCCGTTCAGCGCCGTGATCGATTGCGACGAGGGCGCCGTATCCGGCGTGGAAACAGCGAAGTTGCCCGAGACGTTGAGCTGCGCAAACGCAGTCAGAGCGGACAGTTGCGCGGCGAGAAGCGCGGTGGCTGGTTTCACAATCTACTGGTAAGCGACAACCGTTCCGGTCACGCCCGTGCCGCCCGCCGACCATTTAACGCCGCTGGTCATTTGCGATCCATAGAGCGGGAACGTCACTTGCGAATTGGCCGGAACCGAGAAGCCATTGACGACGGTCACGGGCGTTCCCTGGCCGTCCGTGATCGTAACCGTTTGTGCCGCGGCATTCGTGTTGGTAACGATCACTGCGATCACACAAGAGGTCGTCGACGTGAGCGCGGTGGTGCTGGTGGGGACGGCCTGCCAGGCCGGAGTGAAGGCCGCCGTGCCGCACGCGGTCTTGGGAATCGTCTGTACCTGTCCGATGACATTCGCTCCCGTGGGCAGCGAGCCGGTCACATTGAACCCCGCATTGGAAATCGATCCCGTGATCGGGAAACTCCCGCCTGTTCCGTCCACCTTGAGCGCCGTCATGGACGCTGCACCCTGCACCGTAATGACATCTGCCGATGGCGTACCTGCGGTTCCCAGCGAGGGCTGCTTGGCGGCCGTCGCTGCGCCGGTCGGAAGCGAGACCGTCCCCGAGAGGTTGTTGATGTTCCATGTCCCGCCCTGCGTGGCCGTCACCGCGCTGCCTGGTCCGCCGGATTGTTGCAACTGCGCGTACACCGGACCAAGAACGCCCGCCGCCACCAGCAGAAGGAACAAGGTAGCGGTCATATAAACCGGAGTCGAGTGATTGTTCATTTCGTTTTCCTGGAGAAAAGAGCCTTCCACCGCGGGAATTTTTCCCGCTGTCCCGAGACTTCAAGCAGCGCCCTGAACACGCTAACCTCTACAGCCCGCCGCTCATCTTCCCGCGCTGGCACGACAATGCGTACGGCCCGGCCAGCCTCTCCGCCGGTGTGAATTTCGATGGGCGTGGCCGTCTGTTTGCGAAGATGCCGCAGAATCGCCTGCTCGAGCTTGCCAGGAAGGGCCGCGATGAGCGGTCGGACGGCGCCGGCCTCTTCCTCAATCCGTACCGCGAAGTCCGGGGCATGGCTGGTCAAGTGGAAATGATGCCGCGTCAGATATCCGCGCAGCGCTTTGGCGGTGGCACAATCGCCCTCGATCAGAATCCGCATCGTCACCTCACGAATCGCACTTTGACAATGCCCGTGCCGGAAGCGGCCTGCAAATACGCTACCGTGCAGCCGGGCATGAACCGGTATGGACTGGCGGTGGCGTCTCTCCAAAAAGGGGCTCCCGACAACGGCGCCGCGATGACTTCCTGGACAGAGGAGGAAATGACGTCCTGGTCGGGCCGCGAAAGGTCAGTGCAAACTAATAAGTCGCAAGACAGGGTGTTTTTGATGGCGACGTTGTTGCAGCCGAACGGCGCCACGAGCGGGGTCCAGCTCTGCGGATCTACGTCAACGTCCACGATTTCAAAGGGAGCGGGCATTTGGGAAGCGCGAAAGGTTGCTAAGCCCATGCTAGTCAAGCGCGGCTGGTGCGCGAGCCGGGCATACGACTCAGGGCGGCATAAGTGTTGGGGAATGAGTCGCTAAGAAAATTTTGGCCGGGCTGTGAACGGGCGTCAGCGCAGCAGGGCGCGTACGCCTTGTTGCAAGGCTGCCGCTCCCGCGGCTCCGGTAAGCGCCGGCATCACGGCGGGAATCAAGCCGCGCCGCTTCCACTCGCCATGCACGGCGTGGAATCCAAGATAGAGGAAGAATCCGCCGGCGATGGCCAGTGGATAACTAAGCCAGGCCTGACCAAAGAGGGGCGCGAGCTTAAGGCCCGCTGCTCCGCCGGCGAGCGTCACTCCTTCGGCGAGCAGGCACCAAGCCAGGGCCACGCGGCGCGACACGACCGCCGCGCAGAGAATCGCGCCCAAAGCAATGCCTTCGGGAATCTTGTGCAGGACGACTGCCATGGGCAGCGCCAGGCGGACCCCCAGCGGACCAGCAAACTGCGCCGTCACGATGCTCCAGCCATCCAGGGTGCTATGAACCGCTGCTGCCAAAACCAAAGGACCGGCAAAACCATGCAAGACGGTGGCGCACGCCTCGTGATCGTGATCATGGGCACAAGAGGGACAGATGGGGATGACATAGTGGTTGATTCCGAGCAAAACCAGATAACCGGCCGCGAATAGCAACAGCCCCTTGCCCCATCCGATTTCCGAAACCAGTTCGGGAAACAGACCGAAAACCGAGACGCCCACGAGCAGCCCGCCGGCAAACGGCACCATGAAGCGCGCCTTCTGATGAGCTGCTGGAAGGAACACGCCAATTACCGCGCCGAGAAGGGCCGCGGCGGTTGCCAGAACAGCGATACCGAGTCCGCCGGATGAAATCAGGGAATTCAGAATTCCACTGTAGCGATTGAGCCGTGGCCGCCACAACTTGGATGTGGCCCGGGAGGCGAGAGCAGCGAGGCGCCGGATCACTCGATGCGAAATACCCCCCGCTTCAAATCCCCCGCTCCATGGGCCAGCGCTTGGCAAGGTAGGCGCGCAAACGCAGAATCGCCTGCGATTTGATCTGCGAAATACGGGACTGGTGCAGGTGAACCACCTCGGCAATTTCTCGCAGCGTGAGTTCTTCCAGGTAGTATTGGCTGATCACGGTGCGATCCATCGGCGGCATCTGCTCGATCGCCTGCGCCAGCAGTTTTTCGAGCTCGCTGCGTTCGAGCAGGCGCAAGGGCTGCTTTTCTTCAGCGTCGGCGGCATAAGCCAGCAAGTCGCGTCCGTCTTCGTCCGCGCATTCGAGCGTGGCCATGGCCAGCCCTTGCAAATCCAACAGCCAGCGGTGATAATCCTTCAAGTCGAGCTTCAGTTCGCTGGCAATGTCTTCTTCGGTGGGGTCGCGATGCAGCCGCTTGCTGGCTGTCTGGACGGCGGTTTCCACTTGCCGGGCCATGCGGCGTTTCTGGCGCGGCGCCCAGTCGAGACCGCGCAGACTATCCAGAATGGCCCCGCGGATCTTGTACTCGGCATAGGTTTTGAGCTTGACGTTGTGCTTCGGATCGAAATGATCGATGGCCGAAATCAAGCCCACCACACCTGCTGAAATCAGGTCTTCCAGAGTGACGTTGTCCGGCACCCGGTCGTGAATCCGCCGGCCAATCAGGCGGACCTGCGGCAAATGCTCGAGGATCAGCTGCTCGCGCTCCGCGGCACTGATTTCACTGGTAATAGAGTAGCTGGTCATGCGTGCTCGTGATCCCTCGCTACCCGGGAACGGTGGTCCTCAGGTGAGGGCTCGAGGTCAGCGATCCGGCTCTTGGTCGCCGGCTCCAGGTCTTCAGATATCTGCTCCCCCCCGTGAATAAGGAAATCGGCTGGCCGGAAAACTTCGAATCGATCCACCGCACGGGTAATATCGGCGGATTTCAGGCAAGCCGATAGAACCTGGTGCGTACCGATTTCCGCATACAGGGAGAGGTATCCGGCCCGCCATGCGCCCACGCCCATCTCAGCGCCCCGCGGCGTCTCCACCATTTCAAACCAGATTCAAGAAATCCGGGATTATTTGCGTGGGCGCGCTGGGCCCATCCGTAGGAGAGGAGCCAGAGCCGCTTCATGCATGTTCGGCCATGAGCCGAGGGGCGGCGTTCTCAGGCCTCTCGAGGAAAGCCAGTCCGGAGGGCGACTGCGCCACCAAAATGGCCCGATCATCCGGTCGCACCAGATGCAGCGCATGATGGGGCGAAAGCGCCAGCCGTTCGATCGAGTGCAGCCGCCGCGGGCGCCCCGCACGGGGCTGGAAACGCAATGTTCCTTTCTTGCGCAACCACCACAAGGCCGCCGCCAGAACTGCTAGAACACCGGCCAACGCCGGCATAGGGTCCGTTATTTCCACAGGTCAATCCTCAGAGTTGAAATCCGTGATGCGTACGCCGATTCTGTTCAATAAGCACGATCTCACGCAGCCCATAAGCATGCCGCCCACGTAAAGATCGATATTCTCCCCTACCGACCGAGTTATGCCGATGAAGCCGCTCTCTGCCAACTCGAGAATGGCCCGAACCAAGGGCCCCCGGCGGTCAAGTTCAACCTCGACCTCAATGGGTACATCGGCAAAATGCGCAACATCGTTTAGTGCCATCGCCTGATTTCCGGACTACGTTCTGAGCTAGCGGATCATGTTTATGGTGTCCTGGCTTTGGCCAGCCGGAAAGACTCCAACGCTGAATTGTGGATTGAGCGTTAGCTATCAGCGCGCACCAGCAGTTTCCATTTCCTCAATAATCCGCTGAGCATCTGCGAGCTGGGCGGCGTTGCCGCGCGCGGCGATAGCGGGTGGCGTGGTATGCGAAAAGACCTTCTGGATGCTCGCACGCTTTCGCATGGCGGTAATCATTTCTTGGATGCCGGGAGGGGAAACGCCCGGGTTGAGGTAAAACACGCGTACGAGATCCTCGCTGCCGTCGCGCTGGCGGGTTGTCAGGCGGTAAAGATTCGCGCCGGATTCCTTCACGGCTTGTGCACCAGAGGGCAGATCCAGTTTGCGAATCAGCCACTCGGCCAGCTCCACCGAGTCGGCCGATCCGCGAAAGGCTACGACGCTAGCCGGGTCATAACAAAATATCTTATGGACATCGGCAACGGTTCGTAGCACCGTGATCAGCTCCTGCGATCCCAGCGGCGCCTGGGTATGGCTGAGATAGCAAACCCGCGCGACCGGATCGCGGCCGGCAGGCGCGCGGAATTCTCGCGTGGCTGGGTTCCAGATCTCCTGATCGGATGGCCGCCAGCCGGCAGGTTTGTCCATCATGTGAATCAGCCATTCAGCCATCGCAAGATCGCTGGGAGTCCCGTCGAGGACAAACGAGTTGTGTTCCCTGTCAATTGTCGAGTTTGGCAGTTGGGCGACGGCGTGAAGCACCGTGGCCATTTGCTCGAAACCCCGGGAGGTGGGCGTGTGGACCAACTGCACCACGCGCTCCGCGCTTTCGGTGGGAGGAGTTTGCGCAGACACGGCGGTAGCCACTACCGCAACTATGATTTTGCTTCGCATAGGTCACTCCTTCAGGGTGGGTACCTTAAGCTGCCTGCAGACGAGACGAGGTGGGCCGCCAAAGCGCGCAGGTTATTTTGAGCCGCCTCCGGGGGCCATTCCCACCGCGATTTATTTGTGCCATAATCCCCGGTTGTATGGGACGTTGCCTCTTAGCCTTAGTGCTTGGTGGTTCGGCTTTGCTGGCTCAGGAACCCGCTGTGCCGCCCTCTTCGGACTTCAATGCTCCGCCAAGCTGGTTCCAGTGGAAAAAGTTCGCCAGCGTCCGGCCGCGTGTGTTCGCCCTGCCCTCCAGTAGCGCACCCCAGGTTTGCGCGGTTCCGCTTCTGGTTGTGCCCGTCGACCCCAATGTCGACGTGAAGATGCCGTTACTCAAGGAACCCGCCGAAAATCTCGACCACATGTCCGTCGCCAAAGGCTTGCCGCCCTGTTCTTCGCAGGACTCGCAGCCTGAGGTGTTTTACATTCGGAAGCCGCGCGAAACCCCTTCGCGCTAGATCGCGTACCGCTTCACCGCTGATTTCACCTCGTAGCCCATCGCCACAAGAAGCCCCAAGCCCCGCCAGGAACTGTCTTCGATTCATTTCACTCCTTTTCCGCCAGCCGCCGGCGTTTCCACTCCGAAGCCTCCAACCGGTACAACACGTGCCTTCGCAACGGGTGGCCCTCGGGCAGCCTGGGATGATCGAAATCGTCAGACGGGTCGTACGTCATGCCCAGCTTTTCCATAACGCGCCGCGACCGCATGTTTCCCGGAGCGGCGAATGACACCAACTCCTCGAGCCCAATCCCTTCGAACGCGTATCGCGCCATTGCCCGCGCGCCCTCCGTGGCCAGGCCTTGCCCCCAAGAATCGGCCGCGAGTCGCCAGCCGATTTCGACGCATGGCGTAAACGCGCACTCGAATGCCGGCACCGACAGCCCTACGAATCCAATCAACGAATGATCCCGCCGCAGCTCCGCGGCACACAAACCGAAACCGTGCTTCCGAAAGTGAGCCTCAATCCGCTCCACCAGCAGATCGCTTTCCTTACGGGAAAGCGGCCCCGCCAGGAACTCCATGACGCGCGGGTCCGCATTCAGCCGCGCAAACGGTTCCCGATCCGCCTCCCGCCAGTGCCGCAGAACCATCCGCTCCGTCGAAGCCACGTCCATATCTGGCTAGTTATCGCGTGCTTGTGCCGTCCACCCCGTAATCAGTGCCAGCGGCGACGAATAGCTCGAGGGCAGTGAGTTGACCAGAAAGCGCCCATCCGCCGCCACGGCATATTGGAAAAACGCATATCGCGACGCCACGACGCGCGTTTGAAGAACCATCTGCGGCGCGCTGGCAGCCCCTCTTTGCGGATCGAACCCGGCCGCCATCAGCTTCTTGTCAAACTGGATGTAGAAAAGCGTTCTGCCGTCACGGCTCCACCGAGGCTGCGCCCCCGGATCCTTCGAGATCTGAATGCGTCCGCCCGGACCGGGGAAAGGTTGCACCAGAATCACGCCGGCGGCCGAGGTTCCCCCTGCGCCGGCATACGCGATCCACTTGCCGTCAGGCGAGAACTGGGCTTCGGCCCCGTTGGCGAACTGTGTCGGTAATCGTCCCAGACCAGCCCGCTGATCTTCCGCCGAGTAGACGGCCAGGTAAGGGCGGCCCCTCTCGAAATTCATAAACACCAGGTGCCCGTCCTGCGACCAGTCGTTCGGCATCATCTTATTACCATTCAATAAGACTTGTGGCAGGCCGGAGCCGTCCGCTGGAATCTGGTAGAGGGTGGAGGTCCGGCCATCCGAGGATACGTACGTGATGGTCTTTCCGTCGCGCGACCATATCGGAAACTCTTCGTTCCCGCCATCGGTCAGCCGCGTCGTGACACCACGCGCCAGATCGTACACGCGGATACAACGTTTGCCGTTATGAGCATCGTCGGAATCGATAACCAGCGAACGTCCATCCGGCGATAACTGCGGATCCTTGTAACCTGTTTCGGGCAATTCGCCGAGTTCCTTCCCCGACCGGTCAAACCACGCGAGGTGCGAAGAGGATTCAGCCGCCGACTGGAGTACGATGGTTCCCGTCTGCGAGACCGAGAAACCCGCCTGGCCGAAGCCCGTATCTTTTTCCAGCTCCTGCTGCGCGATTGGGACGGGCGCACCTGTCATCCGCAGGCGGTCAGGATCGAAGGGGTGCGCCATCAAAGTGCGGTCGCGGACGTACAGCAGATGGCCCGATGCGAAGCTCACATTGCCCGAGAGGTCCGCGGAAATCAGTTGGCTGTCGTTTGAATCCAGCGACCCCGCGTAGATGCCCGGGCCAAGAGCGTCTCCCGGCGCGCTCCAGTCGACGAAATAGAGAAAATGCTTTCCATCCGGCAGGAAAAAAGGCCAGCGATGGGCCTGGCCGCTGCCCGCGCGCGGAATGCGCGTAACCGGTTCGGGAGCGCCTCCGCCAGCCGAAACGCGGTACAGAGCACCCGCAATACTCGGAGAGAAAACAATGGTGCCGTCCTGGTTCCAGGTACCGCCCCTGCCCACCGGTGCGTCGCACAGAATCCGCACACCGCCGCCCGATATGTCTGCGGTCTTCAGCTTCCCCGCGTCCGTAAAGAACCCGACGTGCTGGCCGTCCGGCGCCCAAAACGGGTACATTGCGTCATCCGTCCCGCTCAGCTGCTGCGCGGCCGGAGCTGAAAGTGTCCGAATCCACAGGATGTTATGGCCCTCCGGATTCACCGCAACAAACGCCAGCCGTGCGCCGTCCGGAGAGATCGCGAAGTTGTAAGGTACAAATGACCAGTTCGCCGGCGGCGTGAGCGACGACCGCACGATGCGCGCCGGCTGCCCTTTGTCGCGGAAGTGGACCCAGCCCGTCCATGCCGCCACCGCAAGCATCAGCAGCGCAGTGCCCCACGCCAGTTTCTCGCGAGTGCCGGTTTGTTTCGAAACCGCCGCTTGTGCCGCCGCATCGGCTCCCCGCGCTTGCGACCACTTCAGCTCGATCTTGACATCATGCGCCGATTGCCACCGCTCGTCCGGCTCCTTCGCCAGGCAGCTCCGCACCACGTGCTCCAAAGCGGGTGGCATCATCTCTTGGGTTGTCGCGATGGGGGCGGGTTCCGCGGACATGATGGCCGAAATTAAACTGGCGTGGCTTTTCCCTTTGAACGCTTTCTCTCCCCTCACCATTTCATACATCACCGCTCCCAGAGCGAAGATGTCCGTCCGCGCGTCCGCCTCCTTGCCCTCCAACTGCTCGGGCGCCATATATTGCAGCGTTCCCACCACCGTTCCGGCGCTGGTCAGCGGCGTGGTTTGGGTCACCACCGCGCTGAGTCCCGTGACGCCTTCGCCTGCCCGCAATTTCGCCAGGCCGAAATCCAGCAACTTGGCGCCAGATTTCGTGAGCATGATGTTGCCCGGCTTCAGATCCCGGTGAATCACGCCCTGCCGGTGCGCCGCCTCCATCGCATCCGCAATCTGGATCGCGTACTCGATCGCCTGGGCAACGGGCAGCGGCCCTTTTTGCAGCCGCTGCGCCAGCGTCTGCCCGTCCAGGCACTCCATCACCAGATAGTCGATACCATCCTGATGACCCACGTCATACAACGGGCAGATGTGCGGATGGCTCAGGCTCGAAATCGCCCGCGCCTCCCGGTCGAAGCGCTCACGCGCATCCGGGCTGCTAGAGAGATGTGCCGGCAGAATCTTGATGGCCACCGTCCGGTCCAGCCGTGTGTCCCGCGCCCGGTAGACCTCGCCCATACCTCCGGCCCCAATCGCCGAAACGATCTCGTAGGGCCCCAGCCGGGTTGCGGGAGCGAGTGCCATCGGTTCCTCGCATTCTTCCACAGCAGGTCTTCACCCCGCTACTCAACCTCGCGGCGGCGTTATTCGCGTTGAGTCGCGTTCATTCGCGGCCTATTCCGCCGCCTTACAGTGCATCTCCAACCCCAGCGCCCACCGCCGCTGAAATCCTTTCCAATACGCCGCCCCGTCGCTGAACGCCGCGCCCGTTGACTCGCCCTGCTTCACCGGCCACTTTCCGTCGTTCGATTTTTCCACCACCAGATGGAGGTAGGCGCGCCGGCTTTCATCGCCTTTCAAGTAGAGGTCCAGAAACGCCGTCACGAAATGCTGGTTGATCGCCACAATCCGGTCTTTGCGCCAGACTGGTTCGTCGAAATGCTCGCGCGTCACAAAATCTCCCATCACTTCAGGCGGAGGCGGATTGCCGCCGACATTGTGGTTTGCGTTTTCGTAAACCAGCAGGCATCGATCGGAATGGACAGCATGCTCGAACACGCGCTGGGTCCCCGGCTCGAACCCCGACACATCATCCTGATCGCCCGCGATGAATAGCGACGGTACGCGGAGACCCGCCAGCCCCTGGTCGTCCCACAGGTTGTAGGGGGGCTGGGCGCCCCACGGCGCGATTGCGACCATCGCTTTGATATTCTTCCGGTCGTGCGCGTCGAATTTTGAGTTCCCTGCGGTCCATTCCTCTAAGTATCCGCCCGGCACATAAGGCATCGCGGGACTCTTCTTGCTGAATCCCGCGCCCGCGCTTGCCAGCGCTCCATAGCCGCCCATCGAGTAACCCACAATCGCCACTCTCGACGCATCCAGCAAACCGTGCAGTAAATCGTCCGCTTTTTCCGACCGCTCGGCAAGGGCTTGAATAGTGAACAACTGATCGCTCGCCCGGTTGAGCAGGGTGCTCTGGAATTCCCGTACTGCGCCATCCACCGAATCGGTATGGTCGATGGCCGCAACCACGTATCCTTTTGAAGCCAGGTTCTCCGTCAGGTAACTTAAGAATGTTCGCGACCCCGGATATCCGTGCGACACCGCCACCAGCGGAAATCGCTCGCCGCTTATGGGTGGCGCATCGCGCAGAGCTTTTCCTGCAATCCGAAACGTTTTCGGCATTCCGGGCGGCAGCCGATCCGGATTGCCCGGCATCGCACTTTCATACGTGGTGCGCTCTTCCTTCCCCGGCGGAATGGTGGCCGGATACCAGACCTCCAGCGTCAGCGGCCGGTCATACAGAGGGGCTTTACCGGTGCCTTTATCGAAATGTAGGATATCCACCTGCGCCGGGTGGACGATCTCGATCGTCCGGACTCCAACCGAATACCGCCCTCGCCGCGCCAGCTCCGGCGCATCCACGCCGGGAACGCTGTAATACTCCTGTGCGGCGAGAGTCCCCGCGAACAAAAAAAGAACGGGCGGAACTACCCCGCGAATTCGCATCCGACTATCATGCCAATGAGTACACCTAAATCGCTACCACTTAACCAGTTCCACCCGCCGGTTTTTTGCCCGTCCTTCTTCTGCCTCGTTGGATGCCACCGGTGCATATAGCCCACATCCGAACGAATCCAGGCGATCGGCTGCCACGCCCTGTTTCGAAGTCAACTCGCGCACCACGCTCGTGGCGCGCCGGCGGCTCAAGTCCAGATTGTAGTCCGCTTTTCCCTGGTTATCCGTGTGGCCCACAACCCGGATTTTCAATTGTGGATTCGCACTCAGCAACTTGGCGATCTCTTGCAGGGTCGGCTGCGAGTCTTGCCGGAGAGCGTCTTTGCCGGTGTCGAAATAAATTCCATATAGCGCTACCTTGCCGGTGTCTTCCAGAGAGCGCGACATTTCCTGCGCGTTGACGAACGTCATCTTTTCTTCCATTTTTTCCGGCGCAATGACCACCAGTTCCGCCAATGCGCTGTCTTTCTGGACCATGCTGCGCAGAGCGTCTGACATCACTCCGTCCTTATAGGCCGTCACGAAGATGTAATAATAGGTCGGCCTCGCGTCTTTGGTCTTTCCCACCAGCACGCGCTCCTGAGCTTCGTTGTACGAGAGAATCTGTCCCAGCTGATCCTCGTCGGCAATCTGTCCGAGCGTCGGGCCGAACCAGCCTGGCTCTCCCGCGCCCTTCTCATATAAAGTCACCAGCCCTAGCCGCTGGAACTCGAGTTTATAATTGCGAAATAACTCGGCCGGCGAGCGCCCCGCAGGCGCAAGATAGGTGTACCGGCTGATCAGTCCCTCCACCTTCAAACTCTTCTGATACGCAACCGGCGGTGCAACCGATGTCGGACGGCCCAGCGGCAGCAGAAACTCATCAAACTTCGGAGCGCGATAGCCGATAATCTCACTCCCGGCATATCGCTTCGTGCCCGGCGGGTCCTGCGAACCCGGCAAGTCCGCCCCTGGAGCGGGCACAGCCAGCAAAAAGAGAATCAACGGCGCGGTAGTGCGATAACTCATAAACGAATCCCCCTGAGTTATGCTATACCCATGCAACCGATCCAACCCGATCAAGCTGCTTTGCTGCTCCATGGCGTTTATCTCCCTGGACTGAAAAACGAGCAGCGCCTCACGAAGAGCGTTATTGAAGCCATTCCACTGGATAAAGGCGGCTATCGCCCCGACACAATCTCGAAAAGCGCGTTGGAGCTGGCCTGGCATATTGTGTCGGCAGAGATGCGATTTATGGAAGCGGTCGCGGCCGGCGAGTTCGATCTTAGCCCCAGGCCTCGCCCCGATTCCGTCAAAAACTCGTCAGATCTGACCGCCTGGTACTCATCCAACTTTGAGCCGCGTTTTGAAAAGCTGACGAAACTCTCGAACGAGCAGCTACTCAAGATTGTCGACTTCAGGGGTATGTTCCAATTGCCCGCAGTCATGTACCTGAACTTCCTGCTACATCATTCGATCCACCATCGTGGACAGTTGTCTGTGTATCTGCGGCCCATGGGCGCGAAAGTGCCCGCAATCTACGGCGAAAGCTATGATTCTGCCGAAGCCCGCAAAGCCGCGCAGGCGTAGCCGGGGACAGGCTTCACTGTCCCAAGCCGCCTGCAGTTTCAAGCATGCCGCACGGCTCACCGGCGCGTGGACAGTGCTGCCTGTCCCCTTCTTTATTACTCCTGCCGAAGCATCTCCGCAGGTTTTAGCGCAGCTGCTCTCATCGCCGGGATACCAACCGCCACCAACGCCGCTGCCATCAGCATACCCAACGCCAGCGCTATGGATAAAGGTTCCAGCGGCTTAATTCCACTCAATTCTTTCTCCACGTATTTCGCGCCCAGCCATACGACCGGTATGCCGATAAGCATTCCCAGTGCGGCCAGCCCAAGTCCTTCGCGCAGCACCATCGAAACCACATCCCCCGGCATTGCGCCGAGCGCCAGACGGACTCCGATCTCGCCTCGCCGCCGCGATGTGCCATACGCGATGACTCCGTAAAGTCCCACCACCGAAAGCACCAGCGCAAGGACTCCGAATCCGCTGCACAGCGTCGCGAACATCCGCTCGCGCTGCAGACCTTTCGCAATCTGCTCCTCCATCGTCACCACCTCCACCAGCGGCAGATTGCGATCCATCCCCGTAATCGCCTGGCGGATCGCTGGCAGCACCATTTGCGGCGGCTTCAGTGTCCGCACCACCACCGTGAGTTCTGGGACGTCCTTGTCAATCGGCCGCCAAACCGCATACGGCCGTTCCTTCATCGAAGTGGGAGCGATCACCGGCGCAACGCCCACAATCTCAAACTGCGGCGCCTTCTCGCCGGGCCGGCCATCGGTAAACTCCACCATCCGTCCTAGTGTGTTCTGTCCTCCCAGTTTTCGCGCCAGGTCCTCACTGATCACCGCCACTTTCGCCGCGCCGTTAATATCCGCCCGCGTAATATTCCGCCCCGCAACCATGCGCGAATTGAAAAGCGGCAAATACCCCGGCGTTATGCCATTGATCGACGCGTTGACGACTGCAGTCTGGCCCGCCAGCCGCAAATTCTCCCACCAGCCACCGACGTTCATGGGCCGCACGGACGCCATGCCCACCGCCGATACGCCCTGCGCGGCCGCCAGCTGCTGTTCCAGGTTGAAATAGAATTGCGGCAATCGGGACTTCTCGTAACCTGACGTGCCAGGCCGGATTCCAAACAGAACCAGATTCCGCCGGTCAAATCCCGGATCGGCCGACTGGATCGCCAACAGATTCCGCGTGAAAATCACGGCCGTCATTACCAGCACAACCGACATCGCCATCTGCGCGATCACTAGCAGCCGACCGGCGGCCCACTTGCGCGTTGGCGCAAAACCGACATTACCCGCGCCTGACCGAACCCAGTTCCCGCGGGCCATCCTGGATCCCCGCCAAGCTGGGAAAAGACCGAAGACGAGCAAAGCCAGCATGGTAATCGCACCTGCCATCGCCAGGATTCGAAAATCCAGCGTCACCGCGATCGGCCGGTTATCGTGCTCCGCCAGAAATTGGCCGAGAAGGTTCGCCGTCAAATAACCGACGACGATGCTGGCGACGCCACCCAGCGTCGCCAGCAGCGCGCTCTCTGTCAGAAATTGGCGCATCAGTCGCGCCTGGCTGCAGCCCAATGCGACCCGCATCGCCACCTCTCTCTGTCTGGCAACCGCACGCGCAAGCAGCAGATTCACAATATTCGTGCATGCGATCACCAACAGCAGACCTACGAGTGCGCCCAGCACCAAAAGCGGATCGCGAAATTCGTCACGCAGGGAACCCAACCCGCGTCCACCCTCCACCAGACGAATCCGCGGCGCGGTCGCAGCGTTCTTCGGCTGCGCCGACCACGTCGTGGGAAATATTGTCGCCATCACTGGAAGCAATTGGGCCTCGCTCACTCCGGGCGCACGCCGCGCGAGCAACTGTATACCCCAGAAACGGTTATTGTTCAACGCGCTCATGCTCTTGCCTTCGGGTGTCTCCTGCCGGGGCCCGTGAAGCAACGGCGTATAAAGGTCGGTGGCGTCTCCCGGAATCAGCCCGTAAAAACTTGCCTCCAATACGCCTATAATCACCTGCGGCTTGTTGTTCACGCTCATCGTCTTGCCGATTACGCCAGCGTCCGCCCCCAAGGCATTCACCCAGAAACGATGCGAGAGAACCACGGTTGCGGGCGCGGCCTCGCTGTCGTCGTTATCCGAAAACAGCCGGCCCAACCGCGCGTGAACCTGCAACGTTGAAAAAAAGTTGCCGGTCACGGGACGCTCCTGCCCCACCGTTGGGTGTCCGGCAAAGCTGATGCTTACCGTATCGGGATAGGAATAAGCAGCCAGTGAGGCCCGCCCGGCGACGCCCTGGCGGAGCGCCCGAAAACTCGCATAGGAAAAGAAATCGCCGCCACTGTCCCCAAAGCTGCCCGATGCGCCGTCCACAATCTCTCGTGGAAATCCATGCCCCTGCCATTCAACCAGATCGAGTTCTCTTGGATTCGGAACGGGCAAATCGCGCCAGAGCACCAGATCCATCAACGAGACAATCGCCGTGTTGGCGCCAATGCCTAGACCGAGCGACAGCACCGCTGCCAGGGTAATCACGGGCGTCCTGCGCATCATGCGCGCGCCAAACACAACATCCTGCCGCAGACCATTCATCCAGGCCCACCGCCGCTCATCTCGGCACTGCTCTTTCACTTGCTCGCTGCCGCCGAATTCGCGCTTCGCCATCCGCAAGGCCTCCTCGCGCGTGTGCCCTTGTCGTTCATACTCGGCCGTCAGTTCATGCAGGTGATGGGCAACTTCCCGCTCCAGCTCAGTCTCCGCTTTCTTCCAGGGGAAACGCATCCGCCCTCCTCGCTAGGACTCCAGCACCAGCGCAACCGCGCCTGCGTACCGCTGCCATTGCGCCATTTCTTCCTGCAAATATTTCCGCCCCGCAGCCGTCAGCGAGTAATACTTCGCCATAGGCCCGTTGCCCGACTCTTTCCACTCTGATTTCAGCAGCCCCTTGCGCTGCAACCGGTGAAGCGCCGGATACAACGACCCCTGCTGCACCTGCAAAGTCTCTTTCGAAATCACAAGAATCCGTTGCGCAATACCATACCCATGAATCGGCCCATGCGCCACGGTTTTCAAAATCAACAAATCCAACGTGCCCTGGATAAGATCCATTCTTGACTAGTATGACGCCCCACCTAGGTAGAATGTCAAGGTAGAGGGAACAGGCTTCACTGTCCCAAGCCGCCCGCCAGCCTCAAGCATTTGCAAAACCGCTCACCGGCGCGTGGACAGTGCTGCCTGTCCCCGCCTCTGCCCCAATGCGTCATAATCAATAGGAGCACCCCCATGAAGCGGCTCTTCCTGCCTCTACTGCTCGCCGTTCTCTTGCTGGCCACCGATCATCCCGGCGTTCGTCCTCGCGGCGCGTCCAAGGATTATCCGGCACACGAAACCGCCGATGGAATCACCATTGCCGCCGCCGTGGTACCCGCGGGCAAAGTGCAACATCAACTCTCACCCGCTGTGGTCAGCTCCGGCTACACGGTCTTAGAAATCGCGGTATATCCTGATGGTGGGAAAGAAGTGAATGTCTCTTCCGACGATTTTTCGATGACCATCGGGTCGAGCCGCGACGTAGCGCGCGCGGAAACTCCCCAGGTGGTGGCCTCGTCCATCGACTCCGACAAGCGCATGGAACCGCCGCGCATTCCGGCGCCCGTGCAGGTTCATGGAGAGGAAACCATCGGAGTTACCACCGGCGGACGCGATCCCGCAACTGGTAGGCGCTATCCCAGCAGTGTGTACACTGAGTCCGGCGTCGCCGTGGGCGTCGGTGATCCGCGATATCCGGACCCAGGGCCGGGACGAGCCGCGCCGCAATCTGTCTACGAGAGACTCCAGCAGAAAGCGCTACCCGAGGGAAGGACCACGAAAGCCGTAGCCGGATACCTTTACTTCCCCAAAGTCTCTCCGCGCCTGGCAAACTCGACCGACCCATACCACCTCGCCTACCAAGGACCGACCGAGCAAATTCACCTAACGGTCCCGGCCAAGTAACGGTCTCCCACTTCACCACTCGCCCGAATCAACTGAGATGTTTTTACCGAGCCGTGACCGGCAGGGAGCGGTCCACACCCGCTTTTCACCAGACTCCTTCAGGATAGACAGATCGCCAGTTCCGAATACCGAGTCTGCGAAAGGCGGTGACTGGCTACGCTGTCCCAAGCCGGCCTATGCACTTCACGCATCCAACACTGTTCCACCGGCGCGTGGATAGCGCTGCCTGTCACTGTCTTTCGCGCCAGAGGCACCTAACTTTCCTGCCGGCGCACACTCGCTCCACCGCAGCCGCTAACCCGCGCTATGCTGTGATGTACGCCACGAACCGCCCATGACCATTCCAGCCACGGGCAAGCCAGAGGATCGCGCCCGCGCTAACATCGACCGTCTGCTGACCGCTGCCGGTTGGCTGATCCAGAATCGCAACAGCATTAACATCGAGGCCGGCCGCGGAGTCGCGATCCGCGAATTCCAACTGGCACGCGATCATGGCTTTGCCGATTACCTCCTCTACATCGACGGATACGCAGCCGGTGTGGTTGAAGCGAAGAAGGCGGGCGTTCCCCTAATTGGCGTCGAAATCCAGACCACCAAATATAGCGAAGGGCTTCCGCAAAATCTCCCCGCGCCGCGCCGCCCGCTCCCGTTCCTTTATGAGTCCACCGGCGTCGAGACCCGCTTCACGAACCTTCTCGAACCCGACGCGCGCAGCCGGCCGGTGTTCGGTTTCCACTGCCCCGAAACGCTTGCCGCTTGGCTCGAAGCCGATCTCAAGTCGCCAGGCTCCGGACTCCGCAACCGCCTGCGCATCATGCCACCCGTCCCACGCGAGGGTCTTTGGGACCACCAGTACCGCGTCATCGCCAACCTGGAACAGTCCCTTGCCCACAACGATCCTCGCGCCCTGATCCACATGACCACGGGCAGCGGAAAAACCTTCACAGCCTCCAACTTCGTCTATCGCCTCATCGCCCACGCCGGCGCCCGGCGCGTTCTCTTCCTGGTCGACCGCCGCACCCTCGGTCGCCAGGCTCTCAACGAGTTCCAGCAGTTCTCAATTCCGGGCGACGGCCGCAAATTCACCGAGATCTACAACGTTCAGCTACTCTCCTCGAATGCCATCGATCCTGTCTGCCGCGTCGCCATCACCACCATCCAGCGACTCTATTCCATCCTGAAAGGCGAGCCGGACTACGACTCGGGTAATGAGGAAACCTCTGCCGCCTCTCTCGCCCAACTCCGCAAAGCGCCGGACCCCATCGAGTACAACAGCGCTGTCCCCGTCGAAACCTTCGACTTCATCGTCACCGACGAGTGCCACCGCTCCATCTACAACCTCTGGCGTCAGGTCCTGGAATATTTCGACTCCTTCCTCATCGGTCTGACTGCTACGCCCTCCAAGAACACCCTGGGATTCTTCAACCAGAACGTCATGCCTGCGTACACCTATACGGACGCCGTAGCCGATGGCGTGAATGTCGGTTTTGACGTCTACAAAATCGATACGCGCATCACCTCTTCCGGCTCACGCGTGGAGTCTGGCTACTGGATCGACAAGCGCGACCGCCTCACCCGTGCTCGCCGTGCCGAACTTCTCGATGCCGACTTCTCCTACACCTCCGACGATCTCAATCGCGATGTAGTCGCCCCGGACCAGATCCGCACCGTCGTCCGCGAGTTTCGCAACAAGCTTTTCACAGACATTTTTCCGAACCGTACCGAAGTTCCCAAGACACTGATATTCGCCCGCGACGACAGCCACGCCGACGACATCGTCCAGATCGTTCGCGAGGAGTTCGGCCCGACGCCACAGTCAAGGACCGATTCGTGATCGTCGATGCCGTTGGTGTCACCGATCAACCCGCAAATCGAATCCCGCCCGCTCGAACGCCAGCCGCACGTGCCGCTTCACAAACTCCTGGAAGCCGTGGCCCTCGGCAGCACCGATAAAGACGTTGTATCGTCGCTCGCGTCCCGCCTCGCCCGCCTCGATCGCCGCATGAGCAAGGCCGAATCCGATGCCGTCCGTGACGCCGCGCACGGCGTGGAACTCACCTCCATCGTGCACGGCCTGCTTGATGCTCTTGATCCCGACCATCACGAAGACCTCGCGCGCCAGGAAACCGGTCTGGCCTCGCCTCCGCCGGAAGCCATCGCGTCCGCCGCCAGCAGCGCGATCGCCGATGCAGTCAAGCCCGTTAAGACCAACCCCGCGTTGCGCCAGACCATCGCCGCCGTTCAGAAATCGCACGAACGGGTCGTCGACACCGTCAGCAAAGACGACGTGACCTTTTCCGGCTACTCGCAGGATGCCAAGGACAAAGCAGCCGCGCTGACTAAAGAGTTCGAACAGTATCTCATCGAGCACAAGGACGAAATCGAAGCCTTGCAGATTCTCTACAACCGCCCCTACCGCTTCCGGCTCAGTTATAAGCAGGTGCGCGATCTCGCCGAGGCCATCCGTAAGCCCCATCCAGGATGGACCACCGAGACACTCTGGCGTGCTTACGAAACTCTTGACCGCTCCCGCGTCCGCGCCTCGAACGAGCGGGTCTTCACCAACATCGTCTCCCTTGTGAAATTCGCCATTAGCAAAGAGGGACAACTCGAATCGTTTCCCGAATCCGTCCGCCAGCGTTTTGCAAACTGGATCGCCGAGCAACAGGCCAACGGCTGCAACTTCAGCGACGAGCAAATCCAGTGGCTGACCGCCATCGCCGAACACGTCGGCACCAACATAGAAATCACAGCGGACGATTTAGAGAGTCTGCCGTTCTCGCAGAAGGGCGGGCTAGGGCGGGCATACCAGCTCTTCGGGGACCGGTTGCCGTCCCTGCTGGAAGAGCTGAATGAGAGATTGGTGGCATGACCAAGCCCCCTTTACCCTCAGTTCCGTCAAACTGGAGTTGGACAGAACTAGGAGACGTTCTCTCCGGGATCGAGGCAGGCAAAAGTTTCAAGTGTGAAGAACGGCCTCCCAAGAACACAGAGGTAGGCGTTGTCAAAGTCAGCGCTGTGACCTGGGGCACATTCGACGAGGACGCTTCTAAGACTTGTATGTCATCGGAGAGAGTCGACCCCAAGCTTTTTATTCAGCCGGGCGATTTCTTATTCAGCCGCGCGAACACCATCCAGTTGGTGGGGGCATGCGTCATTGTTCATGCACTTACGCGCCGCCTCATGCTCAGCGACAAAATTCTGCGGTTTCGCATTCACACCGTCGTACCCCAATGGCTGCTGTACGTGTTCCGAACTTCATGGGGCCGGGCGGAGATCGAACGGCTGGCGACAGGCAATCAAGAATCCATGCGAAATATTGGACAGGATCGAATTCGCGCGATTCGAATCCCGGTTCCACCACTCAACGAGCAGCGCCGCATCGTCGCCGAGATCGAGAAACAGTACACGCGTCTCGATTCCGCTGTAGCCGTGCTGCAACGGGCCAAGGCCAATCTAAAGCGATGTCGGGCGAGCATGACGGAAGCTTCGTTCGCCTCATACTCGGCCGCACCAATTCGGCATCTCGGAGACCTCGGTGAGATCGTTGGCGGGTTAACCAAAGGGCAGAAGAGGAAGACTAAGACACAGACTCGGCCCGTTCCCTACCTTCGTGTCGCCAATGTCCAACGGGGACGGTTGGATCTTGACAACATCAAGCTGATCGAGGCCACCGAAGAGGAGATCCGCAGCTTGCAGCTCATTCCCGGGGACGTCCTTCTGAATGAAGGCGGTGATCGAGATAAGCTGGGCCGCGGTTGGATCTGGGAAGGCCAGATCGCGCAGTGCATTCACCAGAACCACGTTTTTCGAGTTCGCCTTAATCCGCTATTCGCTGTGCCCAAGTTCGTTTCCCATTATGCAAACCACTTTGGACAAAAGTATTTTTTCAAGGAAGGGAAGCAGACGACTAATCTCGCGTCAATAAACATGACTAGACTGCGCGGGCTGCCAATTCCTTCACCGCTGGTCGGCGAGCAGGAGAAATTGATCGCCGACCTGGAGGATCAGCTGTCAATGATTGATAATCTCGATCACTCGGTTGATGCCAACCTTCGCCGTGCAGCCCGCCTCCGCCAATCCATCCTCAAGAGAGCTTTCGAAGGCAAGCTCGTCCCCCAAGACCCCAACGACGAACCCGCATCTGCGTTATTCGAACGTATCCGCTCCGCCCGCACAGAAAAGCCGGCGCGCCGCGGCTCACGCAAGCGTGAGGTCCGTGCCTGACATCCGGCGCCGCGTTTAGGGGTCCTTCCGCTATAATGTGTACGGGTGTGTACGCACCCGCAGGAGTGTACGTCGATGGATCACGTCACCGTAGGCATTCGCGAATTTCGCGAAAATCTCGCCACGTACCTTTTGGAAAGCGACACCCCGGTAGCCATCACCAGGCATGGAGATACGATCGGGTACTTCATACCCGCCCGCCGCAAGCGCTCCGAAACGGAGCGGGCGGCCCTCAAGGAAGCTGCCGCACGGCTGGACGATCTGCTCGCTGCGAAAGGTGTGACGGAGGATGAGCTGGCCGCGGATTTCAAGCGGTGGCGCGCCGCTAGGCGCAAGTGACTCCGCGGAGAGGATGGCGCTCGAGGCTAAAATACGATCCGCGCTGCGCTAAACTCAAAGCAGCTACACAAAAGAGGCTAGAGACCATTGACCACAAAAGACCACTTGCTCGTCATGACAGCCAGGTTGCCCGCCTCGAACAGGCCATGACCGCGCTCGCCGAAGCCCAGGTCAAAACCGAAGAAGCCCAGGCAAGGACCGGCCGCGAGCTCGCCAAGCTCGCCCGCGCCATGACCGCACTCGCCGAACCTCATGCCGAAACCGAAGCCACCACCCGCGCCCTCAGCCGCCAGTGGCAGGCATACCTCAACACCCTGCACAAGAACTAAAGGTCTAGGGGCCGTCCATACTCCAATGTCTTCGCCGCCAATCTGGCGGAGTTTCGTACGGCGACTAACGTCGAGCAACTCACCTAGCTTCCCTTCCTGAAAATGGATTACAAGCGGACCCGCACGCCGTATAACAAGAAGTCCACCATCAACGACGAACCCGCGTCCATTCCGCTCGACCGCACCCGCGCTCGTGCGATACGCTAAAGACAGGAGCACGACCCGATGAGTCTCGACATCTCTTTGAAAATCGAAGCCCGCCTCGCGGCGAAAGCCCAGCAGCAGGGTCTCTCCGTGGACGCTTTCCTGGAGCGGCTGTTGAACGATGCCGGCGATCTCCCAGCGACCACCGCCAATGGCGAAGCTCCGGAATTACCCGTCTGGCATCTTGGCGTACGCGGCAGCCTTCATCGCCGGGACATCTACGACGATGTCCGTTGAACCGGGAATGCTCGATGCCAATGTTTTGGTCTACGCTGTGGAAGCCGGCGCTCCGCAGCACGCCAATTCGCGCGCGTTGATCGAGGCCGCCCGCGATCCCGCCAGCACTCTGTATCTCACGTCCCAGGCACTCTGCGAGTTCTATTCTGTGGTTACCAATCCCCGGCGGGTTACTGTCCCGCGTTCCTCGGCCGAGGCGGTCCAAGCCATCTCGGCTTTGCTCGCGTTGCCTGGAATACATGTGCTGTCCACACCCTCACGGGCTGTGGCCGCCTGGATCGCCTTGCTGCAGCGTCATCCCGTGACTGGCGGCGATGTATTCGATCTGCAGCTCGTGGCAACCATGCAAGCTCATAACGTTCAGCGAATCTACACCTTCAATGCAGCGGATTTCGAGAAGTTCCCCGAACTGACGGTGACTGCCCCACCCGAGCGCGCCTGATGTCTTCCGCCGCCTCCAATCTCGTCAGCAAAGTATGGAACTACTGCAATCTTCTCCGCGATGATGGCGTCTCCTACGGCGACTACGTCGAGCAGCTCACCTATCTTCTCTTCCTCAAAATGGACTACGAGCGAACCCGCCCGCCCTACAAAAACAAATCCACCATTCCCGAAGATTACAACTGGGCCAGCCTCGTCGAAATGGACGGCCAACCGCTCGAGAGACATTACCGCATCACCCTCGAAAACCTCGGCAAAGAGCCGGGTATCCTCGGCATCATCTTCCGGAAAGCCCAGAACAAGATTCAAAACCCCGCCCATTTGCGTCGCCTCATTGTCGATCTCATCGATAAGGAACCTTGGAGCGCACTCAGCGCCGACGTCAAGGGCGACATCTACGAAGGTCTGCTCGAAAAGAACGCGCAAGATACGAAATCAGGCGCCGGCCAATACTTCACGCCTCGCGTCCTGATCGACGCCATCGTCACAGTCATGCGCCCCCAGCCGGGAACCACAATCATCGATCCCGCGGCCGGTACCGGCGGCTTTCTTCTTTCAGCCGCCGGCCACATCCTCAAGGACTACAAGCTCGACCGCGATCAGGTACGCCACCTGCAGACCCAGGCCCTTTACGCCGTCGAACTCGTAGCGTCTACTGCTCGCCTCTGCGCCATGAACCTGCTGCTGCACAACCTCGGCAATGAAAAGAACATTGCCGCGGGCAAGGACAGCCTCGCCGCTAAGCCATCCGTCAACTACGACATGGTGCTCACGAATCCGCCATTCGGGAAGAAGTCCAGCGTCACGATCATCAACACGGACGGTGACGAGGTGAAAGAGCGCCAGAAGATTCTGCGCGATGACTTCTGGGCAACCACAGGCAACAAACAGCTCAACTTCCTCCAACACGTCCGCAGCCTGCTCAAGATCAACGGCCGCGCCGCCATCGTTTTGCCCGACAATGTGCTGTTCGAGGGCGGCGCAGGCGAAACCATTCGCAAACGCCTCTTGCACGATTGCGATGTCCATACCTTGCTGAGGCTGCCCACCGGCATCTTCTACGCCCAGGGCGTCAAGGCCAACGTTCTCTTTTTCGATCGCAAGCCGGCCAGCGAAACGCCATGGACCCGCACGCTTTGGATCTACGATCTCCGCACCAACAAGCACTTCACACTGAAGACCAACACCCTCACCCGCCCCGACCTGGACGACTTTGTCCGCTGCTACAACCCCGAGAATCGCCACCAGCGGAGTGAAACCGAACGTTTCCGCTGCTTCTCTTACGAAGACCTCATCAAGCGCGATAAGGCCAACCTCGATATCTTCTGGCTCAGAGATGACAGTTTAGGCGATTCGTCCAATCTGCCGGACCCCGCTGTTCTGGCAGCCGAAATTGTCGAGGACCTCCAAGCAGCCCTCGACCAGTTCGCGCAGATCGCAGCCGATCTCGGTGTGGGCGAACGCGACACCAACCCAGGTTGAGCGCCGAAAGACGGGGACTGGCAACACTGTGCCAAGCCGGCCTGCCAGCCACACGCATGCGACACTGCTCTACCGCGCGTGGACAGCGCTGCCTGTCCCCGTCTTTCCATCCCGCCCAATCTTTCCCTGCGACTTCCTCATCCCTTGCCAATCGCGTCAACGGATAGAACTCGTTGTCGATTTGTCGCACAATGGATAGGAAACATGCTCACCCTGGATACATTGCGGGTCGAACGGCGAGAGGAGATCCTCCGGCTCGCCGAACGGCGCGGCGCCCACAGCCTGCGCGTGTTCGGCTCTGTGGCCCGCGGCGAAGCCAATGAGAACAGCGACCTCGATCTACTGGTGGCATGGGAACCTGGCCGCAGCCTGATGGATCACGCTGGGCTAGTACAAGACCTCCAGGAGTTGCTGGGTGTAAAAGTCCATGTCGGGACCGAGAAGTCCCTCCACTGGTACGTTCGCGACCGGATCCTTCGCGAGGCCACGCCTTTGTGAAGGACGACCGGCTTTACCTTCACCACATGCTGGAACGCTGTCAACGCATAGCCCGCTTCATCGGACCTGGCCGAGCAACATTCATGTCGTCTGAAGAATTGCAGGACGCCGTCATTCGGAACGTTGAGGTGATCGGCGAGGCGGCCAAGCGGGTTTCAGCCGAGGCGCGGGGCACCCTCGCGTCACTCGATTGGAAGGCCATCTGCGGCATGCGCGATGTCTTGATTCACGATTACATCGGCGTCGATCTCGACGAGGTGTGGAACGTTGCCTCCTCCCGGATACCAGAGCTCCAAGCCGTGTTGGAGCGGTTCTTAGCGGAAAAAGGTTCGGGCTCCGCTCCGGCAACTATTTTGTGACCGAAAGCGGTGACAGACACCGTCCGTTCACCCTTCTTGCAAAGCTGACGCGGTCAACGGGACGATCCGTCTGTTGGGCATGGGCACTCGCACAGTGTCCGCGAACAGGACTCAGCGCCTAATCGACGGAATTGCCAGTTGCCGGCAAATCTTCACAGCAAGACGGTTGTCAATTTCCGAATGGCGTGGCACTGGAGCTTTCGCACCAGTTGCGGTGTTCACAAAGATGAATGTCGGCCACCTTCCCGTTGCAGTTGACAGCCGTGAAGCCGGAGATGGTCGACGAGTTCGTGCCGCTTCACGGTCTCGGCGCACCGGCCTCGACGGAGAGTGGCATTAGTTCTACCAAGTCAGCGTCCGCTGCAACCGCATCGGGGTTGGGTACGGGGAGCGGTTTGCCTTCCTCCAGATGTACGTGCGCCATATCTTCAAGCGCGCTCGCAATCATCAGTCGAGCGTCAGCCAGATCAAACCCTTGGCTTACGACCCCCGGGAAATCCAAGACCTCCGCTACAACCATCCGGTCCCGTCCCTTGGGAAGATAATACGCTACGTGGTACCGGATCACGTCTCTAGAATACCGAAACTCGACGGCATTCGCGTCTATTCCCAATCTTTCCCTGCGAACTTCTCCTCCCCACCCCACTATCTTCCAAAGCAAAGCTCCAAATGCGGCTCGTCGTCCCATTCCTCCTGCTATGCGCCGTTGCAAGTGCGCAAACTTCAGCACCCAGCGCCGATCCGGCCTACGCCCCGCTGTCCAAAGCCTACGAGTTCCTCCGAAACCGGGATTACGACAACGCGATGGCTTTCTTTAAGAAAGCCGTCGAAGCCGCACCCACTCGACCGTCCATTCGCAAGGACCTTGCCTACACGCTGCTCAAAGTCGGTGAAAGCGAAGCCGCCCGCGATCAGTTTGGGGAGGCCATGCGTCTGGATCACAATGACATCCACGTTGCCCTCGAATATGCGTTTCTCTGCAACGATACAAAGAAGCAGGTGGAGGCCCGCCGGATCTTCGACCGGATCCGCAAGTCCGGCGACCCCGCCTCCGCTGCTACCGCCGAACAGGCTTTCCAGAACATTGATGGCCCGCTGAGAATCGGCATCGATCGCTGGAAGAAAGCCCTCGAACTCAACCCCGGCAACTTCAGCGCCCACCAGGAACTTGCCGAACTCGCCGAGCAGCGTGACGAGCTCGAACTCGCTGCCGAGCATTTCTTGGCCGCCTGGCGCCTGCTCCCCGATCGCAAATCCGTTCTGCTCGATCTCGGCCGCGTCTTGATGTCGCTCAACCGGATTGAAGAAGCTCACGCCGCCCTGCTGGCCGCGTCGCGTGGAGGCGAACCTCGTGCCGCGGAAGCTGCGCGCGAACTCCTGCCCAATCGCTATCCCTACGTTTACGAGTTCCGCAAGGCTATCGATCTCGACGCGTCAAACGTCGAGCTGCGCCGCGAGCTGGCTTATCTCCTCCTGCGCATGAATCAGAAGGATGAAGCCGAACGCGAGTTCAAAGTCATCACCGGCCGCGCGCCCGACGATCTGCTGTCTGCCGCGCAGCTCGGTTTTCTCTATCTCGCTCGCAATGACCGCGTCAGTGCCCTGCCGTTGCTCGAGCGCGTCATGAATGGAAAAGATATCGAGCTGGCCAATCGCGTCCGCGCTGCGCTCCAGTTGCCGCAAACGCCCGGGCCTCAGTCCCGCAATGCCGACAACGCGCCCGAAAAAGCCGCGCTCGATGCCAAGCTGATGGCCGATCGCAGCATGAAAGCCGGCTACATGAAGGACGTTCTCAAATACCTGAAGATCGCCCATGAAAACGACCCGCTCGATTTCGCCGTCATGCTCCAGCTCGGCTTCGCATACAACATGCTGCACGATGACCAGGAAGCCATCCGCTGGTTCCAGCTTGCCGAACAGAGTCCGGATTCGAAAATTTCAGCAGTTGCCAAACGTGCTTTCAACAATCTGCGCCCTTCTCTGGCCCGCGTCCGGACCACCACTTGGATCTTTCCCTTCTATTCCTCCCGCTGGAATGACATGTTTTCTTACGGCCAGATCAAAACCGAATTCAAGCTCGGGAAATTGTCCTTCCGCCCGTACCTCTCGATGCGCTTCGTTGGCGACACCCGCCAAACCACCGGCGGCGCGTTGCCACAATATCTTTCCGAAAGTTCGTTCATCGTGGGCGCCGGGGTCGCCTCGCGCTACTGGCACGGCGTAATGGCTTGGGCGGAAGCGGGCGAGGCTATCAGTTATCTGGGCAAGCATCCCGGCGTCGGCGCCATGATGCCCGATTACCGCGGCGGCGTCGCCTTCGCTCGCGGCTGGGGCCATCACATCCGTTCCGAAAAACCCGGCTTGTTTTTCGAGACCAACGCAGATGGCGTTTTCGTCAGCCGCTTCGGCAACGATTTCCTCACTTATTCACAAAACCGCGCTGGCTTCACTCCGCGCGGCCTCGAATCTTTCGGCGGCCTGCGAACGCAATTCTTCATGAACGCGAATTTCACCATGGACGATAAACGCCAGGCTTGGGCAAACTTCGTCGAAGCCGGGCCCGGAATGCGTTTTCGCTGGTCTTTCATGCCCCCGTCCCTGATGTTCTCGGTAAACGTGATGCGCGGCGCATACACTCTCCCGCAGGATGGCGTGCGCAAACCCAACTTCTTCGATGTCCGCGCCGGATTCTGGTATGCCTTCACACATTAAAACAGTGTGGCGGGCGCCCTCGCCCGCTGCCGACGCCCTCGTCGGCATTCCGTCGTGCCTCGCCCTTCTCCTCCTCCTCTTGCTTTTCCCCGCTCTGCTGGCCGCCGGGACAGTCACTCCATCCACCTCCGCCTCTCCCGCAATTGGCTTCGCCGTCCTCGGCGATGATCCCGGACCCTGGGCGCAGATTCTATCCTCTGTCGGTTTCCAGCCGCAGGCCGCAACCGCCGCCGACATCCTTGTGCTTCGCCCCGGCGCTCCGGTGGTGTCGCAATTAACCGACCGGGTCGAGCAGGGCGCTATTCGTCATCGTCGAGGGCGCGTCCACTGCCGCGGATCTTTTCGGATTTCGCGCCGGGCAAAGAACACGTAGTCGTCGGCAACGTGGAAGATGTGCACCGCCCCAAGCTGCCCATCATCTGGCAGAAAGCGGTCGAATTGCCGCGCTTCGAAGTTCCTAAGACTGCGCGCATTTTCGCCAAGGAGCGCTGGACGGGCGCGCCACTCATGGCCGGCTATACCAGCGGGCGCGGCGCCTTATTGTGGGTGGCTGCCAATCCCGGTGAGCGGGGTTACGAACGGTTCCCGTACATCCTGCAATCACTCAACGATCTCGGCGTAACTCCCGCGCTTCGTTCGGCGCGCCTCTGGGCATTCTTTGACTACGCGTACCGCATGCGCGTGGATCTCGACTACGTCGCGGCGCGCTGGCGTGCATCGGGGATTTCCGCGCTCCAGGTGGCCGCCTGGCATTATTACGATCCTGATCCCGAGCGCGACCGTTATTTGAAATCGCTGATCGAGTCTTGCCACCGGCACGGAATTCTCGTGTACGCCTGGATCGAATTGCCCCACGTCAGCGGGCAGTTCTGGAAGGCGCATCCGGAATGGCGGGAAAAGACGGCACTCTTGCAAGACGCGCAGCTCGATTGGCGCAAGCTCATGAACCTGACGAACCGCGATTGCTTCCGCGCGGTATCATCGGGAATAAAAGATCTGATTAACCGCTTCGATTGGGATGGCGTCAATCTTGCGGAATTGTATTTCGAATCGCTCGAAGGCGCCGGCAATCCCGCGCGCTTCACGCCCATGAATGACGATGTCCGTCGAGAATTTCGCGCGGTCAATGGCTTCGATCCCATCGAACTCTTCCAATCTCGTAAGGATGCGGCCTCGCTACGGCTGTTCCTGGATTTCCGCGCCGGCTTAGCCCGCCGCATGCAGGAGGAGTGGCTCACCGAGATTGAAAAAGTGCGCGCCAAACGGCCCGATCTAGACCTCGTCCTCACTCACGTCGACGATCGCTTCGACACCGGCATGAAAGACGCCATCGGCGCGGATGCCGGGCGCGTGCTTCCGCTGCTGGAATCCCACGACTTCACGTTTCTCATCGAAGATCCTGCCACCGTCTGGAACCTGGGCCCACAGCGCTATCCCGAAATCGCAAAGCGCTATCAGCCGCTCACACATCGCCCAGGCAAGCTCGCAATCGACATCAACATCGTCGACCGCTATCAGGATGTCTACCCCACTAAACAACAGACCGGTACCGAACTGTTCGAATTGGTGCATCTTGCGTCCACCGCGTTTCCACGCGTTGCATTGTACTTCGAAAACTCCATTCTGCCTCCCGACCTGCGTCTGCTTCCTGCAGCTGGAGCTATCGCGCAGCTTAGCCGGAATGCGGACAAACTCATCGTGGACTCCCCTGAAGGAATCGGCGTAGTCTGGACGGGGAATGCGCTGGTGGATGGAAAATCGTGGCCTGTCGGAGATGGTGCTACCGTCTGGCTGCCCCCGGGAGCACATACCCTGGAGTCGGCGCCAACCACTCCGGGCCCGCACATAGTCGACTTCAATGGTGAACTTCGCTCCGCGGAGCGCGCCGAAAAATCTGGAATTGATCTGTCGTACGAATGTGCCTCTCGCGCCGTAGCTTTGGTCGATCGCAAGCCGGTCCGGCTGGAAATCGATGGTGGCGATACGCCCTTAGCTTTCTTAACGTCCGGTAACCGCTACAGCCTTCTGCTCCCGCGCGGCCAGCATCTCGTCACCATTCACACTGAGTAGATCCGAATCACGGTTGACGCCCTCGTCTCCCATCTCGTAGCATGACGGGAGGCATGTCGGAAGGTACAGCTACCGCCAGCGCACCCGAAATTCCGGATAAGCTCTTCTTTCGCATCGGCGAAGTCAGCACGATGCTTGGGCTCGAGGCTTACGTCTTGCGTTATTGGGAGACGGAATTTCCAAGCTTGAGCCCGAAAAAGTCCGGAACCGGTCACCGTCTCTATCGGCGCAAAGACGTCGAGATGCTCTTGAAAATCAAGCACCTGCTATACGAAAAACGCTTCACCATTGATGGTGCCAGGCAGTTTTTGCAGGCGGAAGCCAAGGCCGCCAGCTCGAAGGAGTCAAAACAAGAACAGCAGGTTTTGTTTCAGGATCCGTTACCCGAAATCCGGCGCGAGTTGGCCGAAATACTGAAGATGTTGAAGTAGAGCGCTATTCGGTTTCGCCCACAATCGCCGCGTAGATACGGTCCAGATCGTCGCCCGAATAATATTCGATTTCGATCCGACCGCGCCGTTCACCCTTTTCCACAATCCTGACCTTAGTGCCCAGCACGCGTTCCATCTCCACAATCGCAGCCTTCACATTCGGATCGACGGGTGCTTCCGTATCGGATGACGGGTCGCGCGGTTCCGTCATGCGCTTGGTCATCCTTTCAACCTGCCGCACCGACAAACCTTGCGCTACGATTTTCTCCGCAAGCTTGCGCTGCGTTTCTTCATCCTGTAGTGCAAGTAAACTGCGTGCGTGTCCTGCCGAAAGCCTTCGCTCCGCGACAAGCTGCTGTATATCGGCTGGCAATTGCAGAAGTCGAATCGAATTGGCGATGGTGCTGCGATCTTTTCCCGTCCGGCTGCCGATTTCCTCGTGATTCAGGTTGAGCTCTCTCGCCATCCGGTCGAAAGCCATTGCCAGTTCGATAGGGTTCAAATCCTCGCGCTGAACGTTCTCAATGAGCGTAATCTCGAGGAGCCTGTCGTCCGAGATTTCCTGAACCATCGCCGGCACTTCTTTTAACCCAGCGATTTTGGCAGCCCGCCAGCGCCTTTCGCCGGCTACAAGCTGGTAACGAATGCCGCTCGGCCGCACGACGAGCGGTTGAATGATTCCATGTTGAAGAATCGAGTCCGCTAGCTGGTGCAGGCTGTCCGCCCGAAACACCCTCCGCGGCTGCACTGGGTTCGGGTCAATCAGCTCTATCGAAATTCGACCGGTAGACTCTGGGGCGGCCGCTGGCGCTACCCCCGGAGCGGCACGCGTTGGGAACAGTGCTCCAAGGCCTTTACCCAGAGCTTTGCGTGGATTTTCTTGTGGCATGCTCACGATCCAAAATCTCCTTTGCTAGCTGAATGTAGCTCTCTGCTCCCCTAGATCTCACATCGTAAGTCAAAATGGGCTTTCCATGGCTCGGTGCCTCGGCCAGGCGCACGCTTCTTGGGATCACTGTATTTAGTACGTCCTTGCCGAAAAATTCTTTCAGGTCGGCCACAATCTGTCGGGTGAGGTTGGTCCGGTCATCGAACATGGTCAGGAGAATGCCCTCAATACGCAGAGGATGCCGAAACGCTTCTCGAATTCTGTCGATAGTGGCGATCAGCTCTGACAGGCCTTCAAGAGCAAAGAACTCGCACTGCAACGGAATGAGCACGGAGTCAGCCGCCATAAGAGCATTGAGCGTGAGGAGATCAAGCGCAGGTGGGCAATCAATCAGAATGAACCCATAATCGTCTTTGATTGTGTCAAGTTTTCGCTGCAGCCGCATTTCCCGCCCTTCAACCTCGACGAGCTCCAGATTAGCCCCAACCAAATTTTTATCCGCTGGAAGTAGCTCAAGCCCTTCCAAATCAAGCTTAACCAGGGCGTCTCGAATTTCCAACTGCCCAAGTAAGACGTTATAAAGGCTCGGCCTACCTGGCTCTTTCGAAACACCTAAGCCTGTCGTAGCGTTTCCCTGCGGATCGGAGTCAATAACGAGAACTCGTATGTCACTTGCAGCAAGCGAAGCAGCGAGGTTGATGGCCGTTGTCGTCTTGCCAACGCCACCCTTCTGGTTGGTTACAGCGATGACTTTTCCCAATTTGATTATGTTAGCACGGAGTGTTTCACGTGGAACGTCGAGTACCGAACCACAAAAACCTTTGATGGCCCCAAGGCAATTGAACGGGATCGTTCCACGTGAAACAGGACGCGACCCCTTCTTCTGTCCCGAGGACTGCGATGTGTGCTGAAATTACTGAAGCTTTTTTTTCAATTTTGGAGAACTGGACCGCTCGGCACACTGTCCAATCGAAGATCCTGTGCAGATCCTCGACTCGCTTAGCTACCACCTGAACATTATTTAGATCGCGTGTGGCCTCACGCAGAAAAACACTCTTTCGCTGATGAGATTCGATCAATGAAACTAGGCATTCGGGACGGATAACTGCAACCGGAATTCCCGGGAATCCAGCGCCAGAACCAATGTCTCCTATGTTCAACGTACCGATAGGCAGGTGCACTCCTAGAAAAATAGACTCGCAATAGTGGCGCTCAACGATCTCCTCGATATTGCGAAGGCTAGTCAGATTCAGGACTTTGTTCCACTTAATGAGTAGGTTGTAGTGGTATTCGAGCTGACTGATTTGCGTGGACGACAGATCAATGACAGGGCTGATTCGCTTCCGCAAGAGTTCAGGAAACACGGGCCATGCTCAAATAGACGTCTAGAATGGCGATGGCGGCGGGAGTAACGCCGGGTATCCGGGCGGCTTGGCCGAGGGTTTCAGGCTGAACCTTCTTCAACTTCTCTCCGATCTCCCTCGATATGCCAGGAACTGTCTGAAACCCGAAGTCTCCGGGAATGCGCCGTGATTCAGCCTTCTTTAGGCGTTCGATCTGTCGTTCCTGTTGAGCGACATATCCAGCATATTTGGTCTCTGTCTCAATCGTAAGTAAGAGTCCTCGGACAGGGTTTTCGCCCAAACATTGTTTTGCCCAAGTTTCGATATCGGCAATCTTGGCCTCTGGCCGTTTGAGCCACCGGCCGAACTCATGCTTTTCCAACGCAGCTGTCAGCCTGAGCTTCTGCTGCTGTTTAGCCGTGAAGAGCGCCCACCGCTGATCGGAAACCAGACCCACCCGCCGACCGAGCGGAGTCAGGCGTTCATCAGCATTATCGATGCGCAAATGCAAACGGAACTCTGCGCGAGAGGTAAACATCCGATACGGCTCGTCGGCACCTTTCGTAATGAGGTCGTCAATGAGGATGCCTGTGTATCCGTCTGTGCGCGGGATTATTACCGGATCTTGGCTGGTGATCCAACGGGCAGCGTTGATGCCGGCGATTAGGCCTTGACATGCGGCCTCCTCGTAGCCCGAAGTGCCATTAATCTGGCCGGCCAAGAACAGTCCATGAATGCTCTTAACCTCAAGTGTATGAAGCAGTTCCCTGGGATCAATGGCATCGTATTCGATGGCGTATCCGGGGCGGATCATTTCGGCGTGGTCGAGGCCGGGGATCGAAGCTACGACAGCTTGCTGGACATCGATTGGCATGCTCGTGGACATACCGTTGACGTAGACTTCATTTGTATCTAAACCCTCTGGTTCCAAGAAGATCTGGTGAGTGGCCTTATCTGGAAACTTGACGATCTTGTCTTCGATGGATGGGCAATATCGCGGGCCGATACCCTCAATCTGGCCGCTATAAAGCGGGGAGCGATGAATATTGGCTTGCAGGATCCTCCGCGTTTCGGCAGTGGTGTGACCGATGTGGCAGGCGATTTGGGGTCTGTCGATTTTCTCGGTCAAGAACGAGAACGGTGTGGGAACGGGATCGCCCGGCTGGGGTTCAAACTGCGACCAATCAATGGTGCGACCGTCTAGTCGAGGCGGTGTGCCGGTCTTGAGGCGTTTCCATTGAAGGCCTAAATTGCGTAATTGGTCACCTAGCAACTGCGAGGGCGCCTCTCCGTTGCGCCCGCAGGTGTAAGTCATCTCGCCTACATGCGCCAGGCCATTCAGAAATGTTCCGGTGGTAATGACCACAGCTCTAGCGTGGAGGCTCCGGCCATCACGGAGTTTCACACCTGAAATACTCTTAACGCCCTCCCCTTCGATTAATAGTTCGGCGACCTCGGCCTGCTTGATGCGAAGGTTGGGTTCGCGCTCCAGAACTTCGCGCATCTTGACGCGGTACATCTTCTTATCGCACTGGGCGCGCGGCGACCAAACGGCGGGCCCGCGGCTGGTATTCAAGAGGCGGAATTGAATTCCGACAGCATCGGTCACCTCTCCCATCACTCCGCCCAGCGCGTCGATCTCGCGAACGAGGTGTCCTTTGGCAATGCCACCAACCGCCGGATTGCAGGACATCTGCGCAATCAAATCCAGATTCATCGTGACCATGGCGGTTCTTAGGCCCATACGGGCACATGCTCGCGCGGCCTCGCAGCCCGCGTGGCCGGCGCCTACCACCACGACGTCGTATTTTTCCTGCATCCGTTATGATTGTATCTCGATGCGAATTTTAGTTATCGGCTCGGGAGGGCGTGAGCACGCTCTGGTCTGGAAACTGAGCCAAAGCGCTGCGGTCGAAAAGGTCTATGCGACGCCCGGAAATCCCGGTATGGCGCGGTGTGCAGAGTGCATTTCCGCAGGGGATGGGTCGCCCAAGGCATTTCTAGCCGTGGCGGAATTGGTGAATGCCGATCTCACCGTGGTGGGACCGGAGGCCCCGCTCGTCGCGGGTGTGGTGGACACGTTTCGTGCCGCCGGAAAAGCGGCGATTGGGCCGACGGCGGACAACGCGCGCCTGGAAGGCAGCAAGATTTTCGCCAAGGATTTCTTCCGCCGCTACAAGATTCCTACAGCGGAGTTTGCGTCTGTCGACAATCCCGAGGATGCTCGAAACGCGCTGAGCAGGTTCCGCTATCCGGTGGTTATCAAAGCCGACGGGTTGGCAGCGGGAAAGGGAGTGATCGTCGCCGCGGATCGCGCAGAGGCGGGACGAGCGGTCGACGCGCTGGGCCCGCGGTTAGTGATCGAGGAATTTCTAGAAGGCGAAGAAGTTACCTTCATCGCTTTGTGCGATGGACGGGATGTATTGCCGTTCGCCCCGACGCAGGATCACAAGCGCGTGAATGACGGAGATATCGGGCCGAATACCGGCGGCATGGGTGCGTACTGTGATTCGCGGATTTTGACTGAAGCGGAGACCGAGCGAATCCTGGACACGATCATTCGGCCGACGGTCGAGGCGACCGGTTTCACGGGCTTTCTTTATGCCGGCCTGATGATAACCGCCGATGGCGCGAAGGCGCTGGAGTTCAATGTCCGACTGGGCGATCCGGAAACGCAACCGCTGATGCATCGGATGACGACGGATTTCGCGCCAGTGCTGATGGCGGCGGCGCGCGGGGAACTGGGACGGCACCGTCTCGATTGGCGCCGCGGGGCGTCGGTGTGCGTGGTGCTGACGTCCGGCGGATACCCTGAGGGGTACAACACAGGCGCGGCGATACAGGGCGTGGACCAGGCCGAGGCGATGGGCGCAACGGTGTTTCATGCGGGGACGCGCATGGGAGTGCAAGGACTAGAGACGGCGGGCGGGCGCGTGCTGGGGGTGACGGCGGGTGGCGAGGATTTGCGGAGCGCAATCGAGCTGGCGTATGAGGCGATAGGCAAGATTGAATTCAGAGGCATGCATTACCGGAGCGATATCGGGAAGAAGGGGTTGCGGAGGTACGAGGTTGGGCACCGGGGGCGCGCGGATGGCACGTACCAAAGAGATTGAGTGGTCTGGAAGGGACAGTGCTGCCAGTCCCCGTTCGCCTACCGGGCTACGAAATTCTAGAATGGAAGAGATTGGGGACGTAGCTCAGATGGATAGAGCGGTCGCCTCCTAAGCGACAGGTCGGCAGTTCGAATCTGCCCGTCCCTACCAATCCATCGAATGAAATATCTTGCGCTGGTGTTGAGCGGGGCAGCTCTGGTGTTGGCGGCGGATAGCCCGACCGAGCACGCCCTAAAGGAAGTGGAGCGGCGGTACAACCGGGCGGAGACGCTGCAGGTCGGGTTCAGCGAGACCTACAGCGGGCCAAGCCGTGCGGCGCGGACGGAGCGCGGAACGCTATATCTCCGGAAGCCGGGGCGGATGCGATGGGATTACACATTGCCGGCGGGAAAGCTTTTCATCTCCGACGGGAAAAACCTGTATCTTTACGTGCCGGGCTCGGATCCGGAGAAGATGAAACTCAAGGAAACCGAGGACATGCGCGCGCCGTTGGCCTTTCTGCTCGGCAAGCTGAATTTCGAGAAGGAATTTCAGAATATCGAGGTCAAGCCGGAAGGCGCAGACACGCTCATTACCGCAGAACCGAAGACGGGCAATCTGCCGTATTCGAAGGTGGAATTCGTGGTATCGCCCACTTTCGAAATTCACAAACTGCGGATCCATAATCTGGATCAATCGATTCTGGATTTCGAGTTTGAGTCGGAGAAACTAAACCCGCCTTTGGCCAATTCGCTGTTTCAATTTCGAGCGCCGCCGGGGACGAAGATGATCGAGGGCGGATAAGTGATTGACTATTCGCCAAGCGAAATGGCGGGCTTCCCACTGAGGCGCTCTTTGACGTGTTCTCCTACCCGGTCGGCATCCAAGCTTCCGCCGATGGTCGTATTGAACAAGACCACCGCCGCAAAATCTTCTTTCGGATTGAAGAAAGCATAACTACTATATCCGCCCGTCGCTCCGTTGTGCCAGAAAATACCTGTCTTGGTTTCGACCAGCCAGGCTAACCCGACTTTCATTCCCGGCATCGAATCCGCGCGTAGTTCGTGGGACATCTGCAACGCGCTTGCGAGCGTTCCTGTAGATTTGACGATGTCCGGATGCAGTTGCGCTTCGAGGTAGGTCAGCATATCGCCGGCTGTGGAGCGAATCGCGCCCGCCCCGGCGAGCGCATCCAGATACCAGGCGTGCGCTGGCTGGTGTTTTGCAGTGTGGCCCTGGGCGAATCGCTTTTCCTGCTCAGGCGAAAGCTTCACCACGGTGTCGTGCATCTCCAGAGGTCCGGTAATCTCCGCTCGCAGCAACTCCGGATAGGTCATCCCGGCGCGATTCGCCAGCGCCTGCCCTAGCAGGCCCAGCCCCAGGTTGCTGTAGTTGAACCCGGTGCTGGCCGGCTTGCTTACGCCGTGCTTGCCGATGAACTCGTACAGGTTCGCCGGCCGGTAGTCTGCGTAGGGGTCCGCTTCGTCGGCAGGATGAAAATTGTCGGGCATGCGGGGTAGTCCGGATTGCTGAGTCGCCAGATCTAGCAGTGTGATCTCAGGGCCAGCAGGTTTCGCGACGGTACCAGGAGGCAGCAGTTCTCGCACCGGCTCATCCAGCTTTACCTTCTGCTGCGCCACCATCTGCGCCAGCATGAGGCCGGTGAAGGTCTTCGTGATGGAGCCAATCTCGAAGATCGAATCTTCTTCCACCGGCCCGTAGGCAAAAATCCGCCGGGTTCCGCGCTGTACAACACCAATCACTACGCCGCCACCGGTAGCGGGAGCCAGTGCGCCATTTTTTAATGCCGCTGCCAGATCGCGATCGAGCACCGCCTTCAATTCAGACACCGGGACCGCAGCCAAGGCAGCGTCATACTTCGGGGGCTCCGGCGCCTTCGGTGCAAGCGCGACCGTCTGCCGCGTCAATTTCAACGGTATGTCCTGCCCTTGCGACCAAGCCCCATCCAGCTCATTTCCGTTTTCGCCCAGGGTTCCCGACCAGTGCCCCTTCACTGCCGGAACCTCAAACGAAAAATGATCCTTTTTGAACTGCACGTTGTCGCAAGGAAGTCCCATGGCGCCTTGATCCAGGCTGTCGAGCGAACAATACTCCTTGCCTGCGCGGTCGCTTTTCACCTGGACCTGCACGCGCAGGGTAGATCCGCCCGCCGCGAGCGTTCCCAGCCAGATACCATCCACGCGCGATGGCTTCCGCGCTGGCGCGAATGGCTCGCGACGAAATACCAGAGGCATCTCTGCGCCCTGCGACCAGCTTCCGTTCAGCGTTGCTCCACCCTCGGATATTGTGCCGTGCCACTTGCCGCCAACGCTCGGAACGTCGAAGGACAATGACTTCTCTTCGACGTGAAAGTCAGCGCACGGCAGGCCCATGGCACCCTGATCCAAACTGTCCAGCGTTCCCTGCATCGCTCCGTTTGCGCTCAACTTCAGGTGCAGCTTGAGATGAAGCGCGCCCAACATCCCCGAATAATCGCCGCCGAGATTCGGCGTCTGGGCCGCCGCGGCGACAAGAAAAACAAGCACAGACAACCAACGAAAGCTCATCATGGAGCAACCTCCTAAATCTTACTTCTGAGACCTCCAACAGCCAGGAGCTCACTTTGGCTCACATTTAAGTTAGTCGACGGACGCAGGATATCCTTACAAATGTTTAGCACTTATTTTTAGCGTGAGTGCCGGGTGCGTTATTCACCGTCCCGCGCGGCAGTTTCCCCCGGCGGACGCGAAATGCCGAGATACTCCCAGGCGCTTTGCCAACCAGAGCGCGGGCCAAGCCTTCCGCGCACTCGCCCAGTTGGATCGGACCGTGAACGTGATGTAAACTGGACCCACCGACGGAGGCCAGCCCATTTAGCTAGTGGCCCGTCGCAGCCAGAGCGTTAGTACCGCTTCCTCCGGTCACGGCTCAGCAAAGCCTGTCTGAAACTGAGCCGTGACCAAAGGGAGCGGTTGCGTTCTGCTGACGAACTTCACCGCGACAGGCATCTAGTTAAGGATTTGGTATGGAAGCCACCGAAGTACTCTCTACTCAGGATCTTTTATCTCTGCTTGAGTGCGCGAGACAATTCGCCACTGAGATCAACCACGACCGCCTGGTACGGACAATTCTCGACAGGGCCTGCGACATGACCGATTCGCCCGACGGCGCGGTTCTTCTCTATGATGCCGAACGAGGTGGCTTGTTCTTCGCTGCCGCCATCGGCGACAAGGGGCCAGAACTTCTTGCGAAGTGGGGCGAGTCTTCAAACCAACGGGTCCCCGTTGAGGGAAGCAAGGCGGGTAAGGCATTCACTACGGGTGAAGCCGTCGTCGAGCAACGGCTCCATGATGATGACCAGCACTTTAAAGGTGTCGACGAACAAACCAAAAAAACTTCCCAGTCGATGGTTTGCATCCCTTTGCGAGTGGAAGGCCGAAGTATAGGGGTCATTCAGATTTTGAATAAGAGAAGTGGTGACTATACTGCGCGAGATAGGGTCTTGCTGGAGCATTTTAGTGTTCAGGCGGGAGCAGCCATGCGAACCCTGCGCCTCGTCCGGGAATTAATTGCCCATATGGGCCTGTATTCGCGCGAAGAGAACATTGACTTCGATCGTCTGAATGTACCGGCGAAGCTGGAGCGAATGACCTTATTGTTCGCCGATATGCGAGGCTTCACCCAACTCTGCCAGTCACAAGGGAATCCGGCGAACACCCAGGCTATCGTCAATGATCTGCTAACGATGTTCGCGGACCAGCTTCTCGTGCGCGACGGAATTGTAAATAAGTTTCTCGGCGATGCCGTGTTTGGGTTCTTCCGTGGGGACAGAGCGCCAGTGCGAGCCGTGCAGTGCGCTTTCGGTATGCTCGAGCGTTTTGAGGTTCTCCGGCGCCGGTGGGACGAATCCAGCAATCAGGACCTCACTTTTCTCGACTTGGGGATTGGGATAACCACGGACGAAGTCACGCTGGGTACTATTGGCAGCGCCAGGGTGCGTGACTTCACTGCCATCGGCAACGCCGTGAACCTCGCTTGTGCCTTTCAGCGGGAAGCGCGCGGCGGCCGTCGCGTGCTCGTCGACCAGGCCACCTGGTCGGCGGTTCGGGACATCATCGCGGACAGCGACGGGCCTGCAACATATGAACTTCGCAAGACCGGCCAAACCGTAGGGGTTGTCTACCGCCAATATCACCTGAAACGGCTCAAGCCGGAGATACCTGTACGCGTCTTCATCAGCCATAACCACAAGGATCGGATTTTCGTCGAGCAAAAGATTACCGGGCCGTTGGCGAAGAGGGGGATTGAAACCTGGTATTCCAACTCGGATATCATTCCCGGCGAAAACTACATTCAAGCCATTGAAGCCGGCCTGCTGAAGTCCGATTGGGTAATTGTAATTGTCAGCCAACATTCCGCGGCGAGTGATTGGGTCAGGGCGGAGGTGCGCACGGCCCTCAAGGAACCGAGGCTGAACGGGCGCATCCTGCCGGTGACCACCGATGAAGCCAAACCCTCATCCTTAGGCAATGAGATTGCCCAGTTGCATGGACTAGATGCCCGCGATCCGGCGGATTTGGGAGAGAAGCTGTTTCGACTGTTGACTGCGAGCAACCAGCGCTCGGCTACCACGGAATAATTTGGGAAGCTATAGTTCGCTGTCGGTCAATACCCCCATCTCTCATGCCTTACAGGAAGGCGATTCAGAACTTCCCGGCAAAATCGCCACTGGGGCATGAAAAGGTCCATCAGTGCGATGAAGCGACTGTTGTGGGTGGGTTCCAGCAGGTGGGCCATTTCATGGACGACGATGTATTCGAGGCATTCCCGTGGTTTCTTGGCCAAATCGGTATTGAGGCGGATGCTCGCGGAACCACTGCAGCTACCCCATTTCGTTTTCATCCTCTGCACAAAGAACCGCTCCACCTTCACACCCATGAGCGGCTCCCATTTCACGATCATTGGAGGAACTGCTTTCTTGAGTTGCGAGCGATACCATTCTTCGAGGATGGCTTGTTTCTTCTCTTCGCTGGTTGCCGGGCGCGTCTGAAGAAGCATCTGGTTGTGCTTTAACTCCACCTCCGGCGCCGCGTCTTTTTCGATCACCTTCAGCAGATAACGTTTTCCCCACAGGTAATGGCTTTCGCGGTCCAGGTACTCGCGCGGTGGTTCGCGCTCCTGACCGTTGATCTTCTTTTGTTGTTGCTTTATCCACCCGAGCTTGGAAATTGCAAACACCCGGATGGTATCGAGGTTCATCCGAAGCGGCGCGGAGATTCGCACCTTGCCCGTTGGAGGATAAACACTCAGATGAACGTTTTTGATGTCCTTCTTCACCACATCCACGGCAATCTCACCCAGCTCGATCCTGTGGGGCATCAGTATTCCCTCTGCTGTTTAATGATCAGGAAGATGCGCTCCACCTCGGCCACGTCTTGCAAGACGCCATACAACGCTGCTTTAATGACTTGCTCGCGGGCCTGGATGCCACGCCAGGCATCGTTCCGGTTGCTCTTGACCACTTCGTCGATCTTGAGGGCCAGATCCCGATCCTTATGGAGATTGTTGTAGAGGGCGCGGCGTCCAGGTGTGTCAACCTGCTCGGGCGTATCCTCGGCCTGACCCGCTTCGACTCTTTTCGCCAGCTCGGCGATGCGCTTCAGGTATTCCTCGTATTCGACGGCCTTTGCTTTGCGGGCGGCGATGATCTCGTCCAGCAGCGCGGACATTTTGTCGTAGAAGGCCGGGTCGTTGAGGTGTTCCTTGACGATTTTCTTGCGGACGTTATTCTCGATAGTTTCGGCAATCGCTCCTGGACTGCTCCTGATCCCATCGGGCATGCGGTTGATTGCGTCCGCAATGCCAGTTTTCACGATCAGCTCCAGTAACGACATCTTGTCGAAGGGCGAAATCTTTCTTGGCTCGTCGGCTTCGATGTAGGTGTCGATGAGGTGCCGCATGTCGGCCTCGTAGGCTTTTAGGTCGAGACTTTCACCGCTGGCTTTGCGGATGATCTCGCGCAGCTTCAGATATCGATCGAGAGCCTGCTTGATGCGGCTGATATCCGAGTCGCTGTAACCCGCGGCTTCCAGTTCGCCGGCAATGTTGGCGAACGCACGCACCAGTGCCGCGGTCGCCCTATAGAGAGCGGCGCGCTGCGGCTCGCGTTCCTTCAGGTCATCGGGAATTTCGGTGTTGCCGCAGAAATAGTGGATATGCTCCAGCTCGCCCTTGGGCGGTTCCACCGGCTCGCAGAGCATGGCAATCGCTTCGAGCGAGTTGTCTAGCCGCTCACGGCCCTTCGTCAAGCGGTCTTTGAGAAGAATCTCGGGATCGACACCGCTGCCGTCGCTGTGATCTAGTTCCGAAGTGTACACCGCTATTGCGTTCTCGACCTTCTTGAAGAGGTCCTTGTAGTCCACGATGTAACCGAAGTCCTTGTCTTCCCCGTCGAGCCGGTTGGTGCGGCAGATGGCCTGAAACAGCCCGTGATCCTGCATGCTCTTGTCGATGTAGAGATAAGTGCAGGGCGGCGCGTCAAAGCCGGTGAGCAGCTTGTCCACCACAATCAGGAGCTTCATGTTCGCGGGCTCCTTTTTGAACAGCTTCTTGGCCGACTCCTCGTAGGTTTCGGTCTTCGTCATGCTCGGCTTGGCATCGATGTGTTTCAGCAGTTCGTTGTAGGTGTTGTAGATGAACTCCTTGTCCGTTTCGGTGTTTGCGCCGGTGTCTTCCGTCGTGATGTCCCTGGTCAGCGGGTTGTAGGAAGTGATCACGGCGCAACGGTCTTTGAAAGGCGTCTTGTGAAAGAGGGTGAAATACTTGCAGGCTTCGTAAATGCTCGAAGCCACGAGGATGGCGTTACCCCGCTGACTGCTCAGGCGCGGCTTCACGCTAAAATCGAACACGATGTCCCTGACTACCCGGTCCATACGGGACTTGGAGCTGAGCACGTGTTGCATCGTGCCCCATTGTTCCCGCAGGGCAGCTTTCTGCCAGTCGTTCAGAGCCTTCGTCTTCGCGTCAAACCAGGCGTCTATCTTGTCGCGCGATCCCAGGCGCTGGTCTATGTCGCGCGCTTCATATAGCAGATCGAGCACGACCTCGTCTTCCACTGCTTCGCTGAATTTATAGGTGTGGATATAGCCGCCGAAGACTTCCAGGCTGGTCTGCTTGTCCTTCTTGAGCAGGGGCGTGCCGGTGAATCCGATGAAGACGGCATTGGGCAGGAGGGCCTTCATCACGCGGTGCAATTTGCCGCCCTGGGTGCGGTGGCACTCGTCCACGAATACGAAAATCTCGCCCACCGCCTGGCAGGGTTGTGCTTCCAGCTCCTTGATGAACTGGTCGAAGTTATCCACGTCCTTCTTCCCGAACTTGTGGACCAGTGAGCAGAGCAGGCGCGGCCTGGCCTGGGCGAGCTGGCTCATCAGATCCCGCCCGCTGCTGGTGCGTTTGATGGCCTCACCCGCATCGGTGAAGACGCCTTCGATTTGTTTATCCAACTCCTCGCGGTCAGTAATGATGGCCACACGGGCATGGGGGTTGTTCTCCAGAATCCACTTCGCCAGCATCACCATGACGATGCTCTTGCCGCTACCCTGCGTGTGCCAGATGATGCCGCCCTTGCGCTGCTGCACATGCTTCTGTGCCGCCTTGATGCCGAAATACTGGTGCGCGCGCGGCAGCTTCTTCATCCCGCCATCGAAGAGCACGAAATCGTGCATCAACTCGATCAGCCGTTCCTTGTTGCACATCTTGAGCAGGTATTTGTCGAGCTTGAAGCGGGTGTCGTCTGCCTCGTCCTCTTTCCACTTCAGGAAATATTTCTCTTCGGTGCCGATGGTGCCGTATTGCAGCCCTTCGGAATCATTGCCGGCGAAGATCAACTGCACGGTGCTGAAAAACCAGGCATTGAACTCGGAGCTCTGATTGGAGATATTCTGGCGGATGCCGTCGCCAATCGAGATGCGGCTGTTCTTGAGTTCCAGCACGGCGACGGCGATACCGTTCACATACAGCACAATGTCCGGCCGCCGTTCGTGGCTGCCGCGCAGGGTGACTTCCTCGGCGATGGCAAAATCGTTTTTCTCCGGCTCCGCCCAGTTGATCAGGTGGACGGTTTCGGTGACCTTGCCGGCCTCGATCTTTACCGGCACGCCGTAGCGGAGGAGTTTGTAGACCTCTCTGTTGTTCTCGTAGAAGCCCCGGCTGTGATGGTTGGCCTCCGTACGGAGATCGTAGGTCGCCTTGCTGGTCTGTGCGGGACTGTAGCCGGTCTTGGTCAGGTATGCCGTGAGCAATCCTTCCTCAATGTTGCTGTTGCCGTCGCGGTACGTCCAGTCGCCGAGGTAGCGATAGTGGAGTTCGTCCCGAAACAGGGCAATGATGCGGTTCTGTGTGGCCCGTTCGGGTTCGCCGATATTCATACCAAGCGAATCTTCCCGGTTAGCAGGTTGTGCATCATGCCCTGCTTGAGTTGGCGAGCTTTGGAGAGCTTCGCTTCGAGCGCGGTGATTTCGGCATCCGTGTCGGAGAGAATGGCGGCTATTGCGACTTGTTCGCGCAATGAGGGAAAATCCACTGATATCGACCGAATGATGGTTAGGTTTAAGCCCCCTCGCCCGCCTTCCCCGGCCGAGAGATCTCGAAGCTCCTCATATCGGGCATCTAAATTGTAGTAAAGGTACTCAGAAACGAAACCAGCGTTCGGTAGAATCGCAGCAATGGACTGGTTTGTGCAAAGCTCGACCATGTTCATAGCGACAGTTCCACGTGTCTTTCCTTGTCCAGCTAAGCCAATCAAGACGCATTTCTTCGGCAGCATCTTCGCGCTGGAATTGTGCAGACCGACTTCAGTGATCCGGCCCTCGACCTCGCTAACAATCTTCAGATTTAGTTCACCGGAACTCATCCATCGTGTTGAGCCGCCCCAATACTCTCGGATCAATGTGCTCGGCGTCCCACCGGAAATGCAATCCGCGAATTCGCCGACCTGCTTAACCTCCCATTTCCCACTGAACCCTGGGAGGCGCCTTTTGCCGGTTAGCAATTCCTGCATGGCGCCCTGTTTGAGGTGGCGCTTTTTGGCGATGAGCTGCTCGACGGATTCGATGAGGGCATCCGCATCGCTCAATGCCTCGGCAATGGCTTCTTGTTCAGCTTTGGTAGACGGGAGGGGGATGAAGACTTTATTCAAGTGGGCGGGACCAAAATTGGGCTGCGCTCCGCCAGTAATCATCAGGTCGATTTGGTCTTTGAAGTATGCTGACTTCAAGTAGATCAGCATGTACGACCTATTAATTCTCTCCTTTGCTTTGAAGCGGATGACGCTTGTGTTCATCAGCAGTGGAAGATCAGTCTGCCTAACGACGGCGGTCTTGCAGTAGGAATTGCCTGAGCTAGCCATGACTTGTACTAATCTCAACTTGATCTGACATTTGATAGACTGCGCGGAAGCGCGGTCAGGAGAGTGTCAGCGATGAACACCGAACAGAAGATCATCAAGAACAAAGTAGGGCTGTTGAAGCTCAGCGAGATGCTGGGCAGCGTCTCGGAAGCCTGCAAGGTGATGGGTTATTCCAGAGATAGTTTCTACCGTTTCAAAGAACTGTACGACAAGGGCGGCGAGCTGGCGTTGCGCGAGATCAGCCGACGCAAGCCTTGTCCGAAGAATCGGGTCGAGGATCACGTTGAAAAGGCCATTATGGAGATGGCCTTGGAGAAGCCGGCTTTGGGCCAGGTGCGTGTGGCGAACGAACTGACCAAGCGTGGCCTATTCGTTTCTCCCACGGGCGTTCGCAGCGTCTGGCTCCGGCATGATCTGGAAACGTTTCGTAAGCGGCTGAAGGCGCTCGAGGCCAAGGCCGCCCAGGAACACATCGTTCTCACCGAGGAGCAACTCCGCGCCATGGAGCGGGCGCGCGAGGAAAAGGAAGCGCACGGCGAGATCGAAACCGCGCATCCCGGCTACCTAGGAGCCCAGGATACCTATTACGTGGGCACGATCAAGAGCGTGGGCCGGATCTATCAGCAGACGTTCCTCGACACGTACACCAAGGTCGCTTTCGCCAAGCTCTACGACCGCAAAAATGCTCTGGTGGCCGCCGACATGCTTAACGACCGCGTGCTGCCGTTCTTCGAGGAGCAGAAAGTTCCGCTGCTGCGCGTGCTCACCGATCGCGGTACAGAATACTGTGGGCAGCGCGAGCATCACGAATACCAGTTGTACCTGGCGGTCGAGAATATCGACCACAGCCGCACCAAGGCCCGGCATCCGCAGACCAACGGTATCTGCGAGCGCTTCCATCGCACCATCCAGGAAGAGTTTTATGCCACCGCCTTTCGCAAGAAGCTCTATCAGCGCCTCGACGAATTACAGGCGGATCTGGATGACTGGCTGCGGGAGTACAATCTGACACGAACACATTCTGGAAAGTACTGTTATGGCAAGACCCCGATGCAGACTTTCTCGGACTCGGCACACTTGGCGCAAGAGAAAATGCTCGACTCGTTCCAGAACGTAGCGCCGGAGCCGGAGCGGAGCCCTGCGCAGCGGAGCGTAGGCGGAGGCGCGGCCGCTGATGCGGCTGCTTGATCTAACCAACTATGTCAGATCAAGTCTGAGTTATTACACATGACTACATCGCCGTCATCAATCAGAAAGTGTTTATAGGTTTTCTCGAATTCTTCCCATGAGATGTGGCGTTCTGTATTGCTCAGGTCTAGGTTTCCGTTCTCTTGCAGGTTCGTGACATTAATCACCTTCAAGCCATTTGACGTAAACTGCCATTTCCTCAATCCCGGACCTTCCTGATACCAAATGAAGTCTGGCAGCGGAGAGGCTTGCCAATCCTCCGGAATCACCCCCACTTCGGTCTGTTTGTAGCCGCGCTTCAGTTCCATGAGAATCCCATCTGCTTTAAGTGGCAGTTGACTGCCTGCTCCAGTTCGGCGACCTTGCTCACCTGCTGCGGCACGGGAGTTTCGTAGCGTTCGGCGAGTTCCTTCACCCGTAGCGTAAGGGACTGGCTGATGCGATCCATTTCGCCGTGGATGGCGGCATCGAGGGCGGCGAGCCACTTGTCGTCCACGACCAGAGTCTGTATCTCCGCCTCGGTGAGCGTGGGGTATTTGGCGTAAGCCTTGGCGTCGAGATCGGCCTCGGCGTCCTTGAGGGTACGTTTGAGATCGGTCTCCTGGTTGCTGAGTTTCAGCCAGGCGTTCAGCACTTCGGCTTCTTCGTTGGCGGCCTGACCGTTTTGGATCTCCTTCAGGCGGGCGGTAACGTTGGCCTTGTTTACCTTATCCAGCTCGGATAACGCCCCTTCCTCACCGCCGTGCTCTTCCTCCATCTCAATCATTTGGGCGGTGATGCTTTCCAACTCGACTTCCAGCTTGGTGATCGCCTGCTGCTCGGCTGCGAAGTAACCGGCGACCATGAGTGCCTTCGGCACAAGATCGCAGGTCCAGCCTCTGTCTACTTCCTTGCCTTTGTTGTTCTTCACCAGCACGCGAGTGGTCTCTGCCTTCCAGCCATCGGCGGCGATGAGGTAGCAATCGTCCTGCATGGTCTCCGCCCAGTAATCCATGAGGTGCTGGTAGGCATCGTATTTATCAATGAGCGGCTTTCCGCTATAGTGGGCGAGGAGATCTTCGGAGAGCGCAGCGATCATCTCTTTCGGATGGCACCCGGCTTGCAAGCCCTTGAGCGTGGCGGCGCTCCGCCTGCGCCATTTCGCAAATAGAGCATTCATGTTGCTGATAAAACTGACGAACTCCGGGTGCTCGTAGATCGCAGGTTTGATGGCCGCCTTCTCCGCGGCAAGGTCGAGGTAGCCGGGGCGGTTGCATTTGAAAAGCGTTTGCCGGAGCTGCGGACAGACGGCCCAGTAGCGTTGCAGAGCATTGACATCGGCAGTGGGGATGCCACCACGCAGGTGGCCCTCGATGTCCTGGATGTCTTCCGGCTGCTGGCTGTCAATGTAGCGCGGGAGGTTGAGGTTGAACTCTTTTTGCTCGATCTCAGCGACGGAAACCATGCGGGAGTATTTCGGAATTTCGAGCTGTTTGTTGAAGACATCGACGATCTTGTGGATGTCCATGGCGCGAAGGCGGTTCTTGTTGCCGTCCTTCATGAAGCCCGCGCTGGCATCAATCATGAAGATCGCTTTGCGGGCATGGGCTTCTTCTTTGTCGATGACGATGATGCAGGCGGGGATGCCAGTGCCGTAGAAGATGTTGGCCGGTAGGCCGATGATGCCCTTGATGTAGCCCTTGCGGACGAGGTTGCGGCGAATGTCGCCTTCGGCATTTCCCCGAAACAAGACGCCGTGCGGGAGAATGCAGGCGCCTTTGCCCGTGCTCTTGAGCGAGCGGATGATGTGCAGGAGGTAGGCATAATCGCCTTGCCTGGCGGGAGGCGTGCCGAATTGCTGAAAGCGTCCGTATGGGTCGTTGAGGGGGTCGATCCCGTTGCTCCAGCGCTTGTCGCTGAAGGGCGGATTGGCTACAACGTAGTCAAAGGTCTTGAGGGTGTCGCCTTCTTTGAACAGGGGATTGGCCAGCGTGTTGCCCTGCAGGATAAGCGCAGTGGGGGTATTGTGCAGGATCATATTCATCCGGGCCAGGCCGGCGGTGGCGGCGTCCTTTTCCTGCCCATAGAGGGTGGGCTTCGGGTTGGCCTCATCGCCCACCTTCAAGAGCAGCGAGCCGGAGCCGCAGGTGGGATCATAGACGGTGGTGCTGGTCGTCGTCGCGCCCCGGATGCCGATGATCTTCGCCATGATGCGGCTGACCTCGGCAGGGGTGTAGAACTGGCCTTTGCTCTTTCCGCTCTCGGTGGCGAAGTGGCGCATGAGGTACTCATAGGCATCGCCGAGAATGTCGTCGCCGTCCGCGCGGTTTTTGGAGAAGTCGAGCGCCTTGTTTTCAAAGATGGCGATGAGGTTGGTGAGCCGGTCCACCATTTCCTTGCCGCTGCCGAGCTTGGTGGCGTCGTTGAAATCGGGCATGTCGGAAAGCTTGTTGGCATCGGCGAGCGGGGCGATGATTTTCTTGTTGATCTGGTCGCCGATGTCGGGCTTGCCCTTAAGGGCGACCATGTCTTTGAAGCTGGACCCCGCGGGGATGATGATTGGCGCGTACGGCACGCCAGCGTATTTGTCACTTACGTACTTGATGAACAGCAGGACGAGGACGTAGTCCTTGTATTGGCTGGCATCCATGCCGCCACGCAGTTCGTCGCAACTGGACCAGAGCGAGCTGTATAGTTCAGATTTCTTGAGCGCCATTGTTTCGTTGTCCTACGGACGCGTTGGGCGACCAAAGATCTATGATGCCGCGGGCCACCCCACTTGACATGTTGCGCCGTGAGAAACGCCTATTTTCTCTCATTCCATCGATCAGTGTAGGTTTGGCTTGGTATCGCACTGAGGTACCGCGAATGTGCCGGCCGTCGCATGCCCGGCGCTCAGGCCATGGTGGCAGGATCATCCTTGAGCTTGGCGCGCCCTGGACTAGCTTTCGAGCACTTCTGTGGGGGCGACTTACAGGACGTCGGCTGGAGAGATCAGTCCTTCCAAATGGATCTTGTCTTGGTTCAGCACCAACACCGGCATGCCGAAATGCATCCGCTGAACCACCTCGTCCGCTGCATCCTCTGGAAAGCAGGTCGGCGCTTCAACTGGGGCCAGATCCTTATTCTCCAGGACCTCGATCAGGAGCTTGGCCATTTCCGCCTTTCGGTTAGACTTTCGGAGGTAGCTGGCGAGTACATGGTCTGAAATAAAGCACCACTTACCCGACCAATGGATCGGAAGATAGGAAAAAGCATTCGCGAGCATTAGCTGGCGGATCGCGGCCAAAGTTTGCCAACGTTCGGCGATGACTGGGTTCTTGACCATCAAGTACCGGACTTGCTGAAGTTCATTCCCCAAAGCATCCTCCAAAATCAATGCCAACTCAATCACGTGTGAGGTTAAGTTCCTGGCGACCGCACCCTGATGGAGGGCTGCGTTGCGTGCCTCGCGAATCGAGTCAAACAGGCTAGGGAAGTGAAGAAGCCCGTTAGCATCTCCGGCCTCAGCCACCAGCGTGGATTTCCGTGCCAGTTGCGACAGGCACTCGCGGTAAGCGAACAAGCTCTCCATGCGGCCCAAAAGGCGACAACCCAGCCGCTCGACCGTAAACAGGACGCCGTCGAACGCCTCAGCATCGCGCGCACAGGCCTCCCTGGCAGCTCGCAGTTCATTCCGAAACGCAGCACACTCTGCAAGTTCCGATAACTCGGAACTACTCTGGCGTGGAACCATCAGCCCACCAGTCTATCAGCGGCGAACCTCACGCAACCGAGGGGCGCTTTTCGAGACCGGTGTGGTTGGCGGGCATTGGTATCCAATTCTATGAGATTTTGCACGCGGGTCTGGAACGGGGACAGGCAGCACTGTCTACTGCAGCGGGTGTTTAGGTGGTCGGGGCGGGCCCCGGGTTGGGGACCGTCCCCGCGACTAACCCCCGTGACTGAACCCCCGGATTCCACTAACTCCAGACCAATCGTTCACTGCAATCCACCGTTCTCTCCTTTGCCCTGTACGCTATTATCAGAGTGGGCCCCCCAGTCTATCTGCCGCCCCGTCAACTAATTACAAAAAATGAAAAACGAAGCCAATTCCCAAAACCGGACACCTGTTCCCGGCCAGCCGAAACTGGATCCCCCATAGCCTCGATTCACGCGTTCGGTAAAATCCCTCTCTTGCGCAGGCCGGTGCTAGGATTGATCGAGATCATGACCATTGCGGCCAAATACGAGAATGGCGTCTTCCGGCCCCTTGAGGACGTCAAGATCAAGGAAGGGACCGTTGTCGAGGTGCTTGTTCCCGTGGAACAACAGGCCGCACATAAGCGGCCCTCCATCAAAGATCTTCCCTTCTACGGTATCTGGAAGGATCGCGCGGACATCGGCGACGGAGTCGACTACGTGAACAAGCTCAGGGACAACCCGCGCGGTTAGCGGTCGCTAATCAATGGTTTCTCTGATCGACACCGATGTAATGATCGATCTGTCCCGGGAGAATGCCGTGGCCGCCCGTGTTCAGGATTTTTTCACAGCTTCCAGTCCCCGTGACCAACCCCCCTGATTCCACCAACTCCAGATCACCGTTCACTGCACTCCACCGTTCTCTCCTTGCCCTGTACGCTATTATCAAGTTGGCCCCACAGTCTATCTCCCGCTCCGTCAACTAATTACAAGAAAATGAAAAACGAAGCCAATTCCCAAAACCGGACACCTGTCCCCCGGCCAGCCGAAAATGTACGATAGGTAAATTCATCGCAGAACGAAGATTTCATGACCATATTCACCCGACTGGAGCAATGGAAGGAGCGCGACATTATATCGCCGGAACAGCACACACTCCTGGCAGGCCTCTCGCGTGGAGAACCCTTTTCCCTTTTTCTCGAGCTAAACATTCTCCTCTACGCTGGTATTCTGGCGTTCGTCGCCGGCCTCGGCTGGACCGTCAGCACATGGTCTCAGCAACTGGGTGACGTCCTGGTGCTGGCCATCCTCTCCTCAATGCTCGCTGCCTGTTTTTGGTACTGCTTCTCCCGCGCGCCCGCCTGGTCCCCTGGGGAAACTCCTTCGCCCAGTCTGGTTTTCGATTACGTCCTTTACCTCGGCAGCCTCATTTGGTCCGTGGAACTCGCTTACCTTGAGACGCGGTTTCATATGCTCTCCGGACAGTGGGATCTCTATTTGTTGGTGACCGCCGGGCTCTTCTTCTTCCTCGCCTATCGTTTTGACAACCGCTTCGTGTTGTCGCTCGCGTTGTCCTCGCTGGCTGGATGGTTCGGACTCACCATCTCGCACTGGCCGTCCCATCAGGACGCAGAGTACCGGCAATATGCAATTCTCTACAGCCTGATCGTCGCCGTCGCCGGAGCCGCACTTCACCGCCGTGGCCTGAAACCGCACTTCTTCGGAACCTATCTGAATATCGCGGCCAACGTTCTGTTTTGGGCACTGCTCTCCGGGGTCTTCAATCCCGAGGGCTACCTCGTATGGCTTCTCTGTCTCCTTGCCGTCTGTGGCGCTTCTCTCGCCTGGGGTCTGAAGCGCCGGCAGTTTTCCTTCGTCGCTTATGCCGCCGTGTACGGCTACGTGGGTGTCAGTGCGATCGTCATTCGCGAGATGGATAGCAGCACCGCTATCCTGGGCTATTTCGTCCTTACTGGTATCGCCATGCTCGTTATGCTCGTCCAGATCGCGCGCCGCTTCGGGAGGGAAGCGTGAGAGCCTACAGCGCGTCCAGCGAAGAAGCTCTGCGCGCCCGCGATCTGCTGAAGGACTGGCGTGGCGAAGGTCTTCTCACCGCCGAGCAGTACCAGCGCATGGAACAAGAAACCGTCTGTGAGCTCCGCCGCACCAACATTTTCTTGCGACTGGTCCTGTTCCTTTTTACGCTGATCATCGTGGGCGCCGCGGTTGGGCTGTTCTTCGTGGTTCTTTTCTCGCATCCGGGGGAGCAAACCGTTGGTATTTTTCTCCTGATATTCGCTGCCCTCTCCTATGTGGCCGCCGAAATCGCCGTTTCCCAGGCCCGGCTCTATCGCTACGGGATCGAGGAAGCCCTGGCCGCTTGCTCAGTCGCCTCTCTCTGCGTGGGGATGCAGCTCGCCTTTTTCAGCGGTCTCTTCTCTTCGCCGGCGCCGGGCGGAACGAGATACCTTGTTCCCGCTGCCGGCGCCATCGTTTCGCTCTGGATATGGCATCGTTTCGGGCTTCCCTATGCATCTCTTGCTGCGATGATCTTCGTCGTCTGGCTGCCCGGCTACTGGACCTCGTCCCCTTCGGCGCAGCATCTGATCGTCGCGTCGTTCTATGCAGTCGGCCTGTTTACCGTGGCCGCAGTACGCCCCCGCCATCGCTTCACGTATCTCAACAACGAATATTCGATCGCCGAAGCGCTCCTCTGGCTCGGCATCTATCTGGCGATCAACCTCCAGCTTTCGTCGGTGAACCTGCTCGGACAGTGGTGGGGTGGCCTTCGGACCACCACCGAATTCTCAAGGCCGTTCTACTGGGCCACCTGGGTGCTGATCTGGTGCTTGCCGCCTGTCGTGCTCGCGCGCGGCCTGCGCCAAAAAGACCGATTCGTCATCGCAGTGGGCGCTATCGTCGCCATCCTAACCCTGGTCACCAATAAGCCTTATCTCGGCTGGCAGCGGCATACCTGGGACCCGATGCTCCTGGGCGCATTGCTGATCGGTGTCGCGCTCTTCGTCCGACGTTGGCTCGCCAAGGGGCCGGGCGAAATTCGCCGCGGCTTTACCGCCCAGCGCCTCTCAGGAAAGGACAAACGCTGGATGAACGCCGGGGCCACCGCAGTCGGGCTCGCATCGCCGAACATAATAACGCCAAGCCCGCAAACAGGCAGTCCCGAGGTCCACTTCGGTGGGGGAGATTCGGGCGGCGGAGGCGCTTCCTCCGATTTCTGAACCGGGAACTGGAACCTATTTCAGACAGGCTTTGCTGAGCCGCGACCGGAGGAAGCGGTACTAACGCTCTGGCTGCGACGGGCCACTAGCGTATCCAGACTCGATTGTAACCAATGCAAAACAGCCGTTTCCCAACAGTAGTGCCTACGGCGCATCAAATCACTTTCTGTATCGAGGGGAACTAATCCTTAACCGACATGGCGGAGATGCCAGATACCTTGGCGCGCTTGGTGCGCTGAACGAAGGATTTATCGAAAGAGACAAATACAACATCGGGCGGTCTGCTGCTCAAGTGCATGGCATCGGCGAGTTCAATTCCGTGCGTCGTCAGTGCCAGCGCGGCAGCCACGGATGACTCATCCTCCACGTGAACATTCTTGAGGCCGAGCAATTTCGTGAACGCCTCACAAATCGCACGCTCCTCAAACCCGTACAGACTGCGGAGCACCCAGCCGGTTTCGAGCAACACCGTTTTCGCGATCCAGATTGTCTCGGAGGCGAAGAGGGATCGTACGGCGGCCTGCTGCTTCGGCTCGTCGCCAGTCAGGAGGCGGACTAAAACGTTAGTATCGACCGCGATCATGGCGGCGCATCACTTCCCGGCCAATGGCGTCGCGTATCTGTCGCGGCGTTTTCGATTTGCGCCTGGACCGCAGACAACCGGCGACCTCTTCGAGACTGGTTTGGGGGAAACGCGCAGCGGGACGGAGCAGAACTCCTTCTCCAGTTTCTTCGACCGTGAATTCCGTGCCCGGTCCCCACGACCGGGAAACACGGATGCCCTTGGGCAGTATGATCTGACCCTTGGTCGAAAGGCGTGTGGTTTCCATCGGTAAGACTCCAGTAAGATTATGCCACATCGCGCGAGCTCAGCACTGTCCACTGCAGAGGGTGTTTTGGGTGGTGCCAGTCCCCGTTCGGAACACGGTATAACATGAGGCGTGGATCTTCCAGTCAAGCCGCCGGTCCTGCCGATGCTCGCCAAGCGAGTGGACGCTATCCCGGACGGTGACACATGGATTTTCGAACCGAAGTGGGATGGGTTCCGGGCATTGGTGTTCCGCAACGGGGACGAGATCGAGATCCAGAGCCGTGATGAAAAGCCGCTGAACCGCTACTTTCCGGAACTGCTCGAGAGTTTACAGGCGCAGTTGCCTGCCCGTTGTGTGCTCGACGGCGAAATTGTCATTGCTAAGAACAGTGAGCTGGACTTCGAAGCGCTACAGCTCCGGCTTCATCCGGCAGCGTCGCGGGTGAGGCTGCTGTCGAAACAAATCCCGGCATCCATTGTGTTCTTCGATTTGCTTTCGGAGGGCGACCGGGATCTGCGGGGCGAGCCGTTCGGGAAAAGACGGCAGGAGCTGGAAGCCGCGCTCTCATCCGCGACGCCGCCGATCCATCTGACGCCAGCAACTCGGGACGCGAGCGTCGCTGCGGATTGGTTTCGACGCTTCGAGGGGGCGGGGCTCGACGGCGTGATAGCCAAGCCGATTTCGGGGACGTACGAACCGAACAAGCGCGTGATGCTCAAGGTCAAACACGAGCGTGATTGCGACTGCGTGGTCGCGGGGTTTCGATGGTACAAGAAAGGCGAACGGGAGTCAGTGGGCTCCTTGCTGCTCGGCCTTTTCGATGATTCGGGCGCGCTGCAGCATGTGGGCGTGTGCGCGAGTTTCTCCGATGAGAAGCGGCGGGAGCTGGTAGAATTCCTCACGCCGTATCGCCAGGATGCACTCGCCAATCACCCTTGGAAGCAGTGGGCCGCGTCCACAGACGGGGAAGCCGGACATCGCATGCCGGGTGGCCAGAGCCGCTGGAGCCAGGGCAAGGACCTGTCGTGGGAACCGCTGCGGCCTGAGTTGGTGGTCGAAGTGGCTTATGAGCACATGCAAGGCACGCGCTTCCGGCACATGGCGCAGTTTCGAAGGTGGCGCACGGATAAGAAGCCGAGCGACTGCACTTATGCGCAGTTAGAAGTGGTACCGCCGCACGAGTTGGCTGCGATTTTCGCGGCGGGGCGGTGAAAACAGTTAAGCACGCTTGCTGCGCCATTCGCGGGTGGGGTCGTCATCCGGATCGGGGGTTTCCTGGGGCGGCCGCTGTGGTTCGGGCACATGGCGCAGGTTGACTCGGATGCGGGTCCAGGTGGATGACCGGCCTCTCATGGAGTCAACCAGCACGTCGTCAACGGCGAGAAGTGCGGCCACTTCCGGATATTTGCTTTTCCATCGTTCAAGACCCGCCAGCGCGGCCGCCTTATCCGGAGAGTTCGCCACTACCAGGAGCGGCATCTTCGTCCGAGTCTTGGCGCGCGAAGGCGCGACACGCGGCGCTTCGCCTTCCATCTTGCGAAAGTGCGGCGGCCAAGGCGCGTCGGCAAGGCCGGCGGCTTCGTCTTTATCCGCCAGCTCTAACAATTTCTCGAGCGAACCTGGCGCGGCGTCCATGCCTGCGTGCGGATCGCCGAGCTTCGCGAAACGGCTCGGTATTGTAAGAATGGTGAAGTCGGCCGGCTCGCAAGCTGGAACCTCGCGCCAGTCAAGCGGTGTGGAGACACGGGCATCGGGAAGCGGGCGCACGGAAAACGCGGAGCACGTGGTCCGATCCTTGGCGTTCTGGTTGTAGTCGAGGAACACGCCGTGGCGCTCTTCTTTCCACCATTTGGAACTGGCGAGGGAGGGCACGCGCCGCTCGACCGCACGCGAGAGAGCGACGGCTGCGCGGCGCACCTGGCCGAAGGTCCAGCGAGGCAGAATCCGCACGTTCACGTGCATGCCGCGCGAACCGCTGGTTTTGGGCCAGCCGCGAAGGTCCACCTCTTCGAGAAACGACTTCACCTCGAGGGAGACAGCGCGCACGTCCGCCCAACTGACACCGGGCCCCGGATCGAGATCGACGCGCAATTCGTCCGGGTGATCGAGATCGCTCGAGCGTACGGCGTGCGGGTGCAGCTCGATGCAGCCCAAGTTGACGATCCAGGCGAGCCCGGCGGCATCATCGACGACGACCTCTTCCGCAGTGCGGCCGGAAGGAAACGATAGCGTGACGGTTCGCAGCCAGGGAGGCCGCTCGGCGGGCGCGCGCTTCTGATAAAACGCCTCCGCTTCGGCGCCGTTCACGAAACGCTTGAGGACGATGGGCCGATCCCGGATGCCGGCAAGAGCACCGGGCGCGACCGACAGGTAGTAACGGACGAGGTCGAGTTTCGAGACTTTGGTCTGCCGCGAGAAATATAGCTTATCGGGGTGCGTGACGCGAACTTCGCGGCCATCGATGGAGAGTAACTCGGCGGCTTCTTCTTTGCCCACAAAAACAGGCTACACCTATTTACCCTTTTGCTTGCGTTCATTCTGCGCGATCCGGGCCTTCACCATCTTCCTCACAAGACTGGCTGACAGAGGCTTGTCCACAGGGAAGCGGATGGTGCCTTTGGATGTGGAGAAGCCCTTGAGTTCTTTCTTGAACACCTCTAAGAGGGATGAACTCATGGGGAAGAAACTGCAGTGGTCTGCAAACGCGGCGTACGCGACTAGCGAGCCTTTGTACTTTACCGTAGGAATCCGATAGGTGATGGCCTCGGTGGCGTCTGGTGGAGCAGCGGACCGAATCACGGCGCGAAGCTTACTTAGAGTGGTGTGGGCGGGTTCGGGGACACCTGCGAGGTATTCGTCTATGCTTTTTGGGACGGAGGCGGGATCAACGTTTTTCATACGGGTATTTCAGGCTAACAAACTTGCCGCCATTTTATCGAGGGACTGGTTCCAACCGGCCTCGGCCAGTGTAAATGCCGGGCATTCCGACGGGTGCTCTCGCGCTGTTGAAAACGAGCCTGGTCATGGCACAGGCACCAGGAGAGCCTTGCCGATCACGGTCGTGAAGCCGTCCAACGTATCCATGAAGCTTGCAGCAAGCAACGGAAGCGGGCGGAGTTGCCAAAGGTGTTCGGCGTTTTGCCAAGCTGACTCTCGGGCAGCACTCACGTTCCAGGCGGCGATGGTGTCTTCCAAATGGGAGACGGACGGGAGCGCGCCGCCGGGAAGGCGTACGTACAGTGTGCGCTTAGCGGACTCAATGAGGCCGTCGAGTGTGGAATTGACGGCAGTGTAATCGCTATAGTGTGCTCCACCGTGATCGGGCGCAGTTCCTGTGACCTGACAGGTGGCGACGATGGCTTCAGCCAGGTCGTGATTTATGTGAGCGTTGATGCCAGCCAGCGCGAACTGGATACGCGCGATTGCAGCCTGGCTGCGGCTGTTAAACAAGACTTGCCAGCAAGTGGACGTGGGCTGACCGGAGAGCGAGGATTTGAGCGCAGAGAAATAGAGCGGTGCGAATTGCACGTCTAGCTGGGCAAGCCAGGCCGGATCGGTGAATCCACCGGCGGCGACCCGCGCTTGGACGGCCTGCGTTACCTGAAGGTACAGCCAATTGAACCATTTCAGGCCATCGTCGTCGACACAAATGCTTTCGATGTTCTGGAGGATCTGGACAACGTCATTAATGGACTGCGGCGTGGTTTGAACGGCGGCGAGGAGGGCAGGGTCGTAGGAAAACATGCTCCATGGTAGCCCGAGAGGAAGTGTGTGGTTAGGCAGTGTCTCCGAGGGCGAAACGGGGACAGACCGCTGCGTCCACTGTGAAGATCTCACTTAAAAGTTGCAATGGGCTGCGTTGGGGACGCAGAAGTCAGTCCCCATTTCGCGGCTCATACTGTAATTGCAGTTTTTGCCCTGGGACGATCGCGGACCATTGGCGGAAGAGCTCTGCGCGGAGGGCGCGGACCTTTTGAATATCTGCATCTGTCAGGGCGCGTGGCGCGAATTCGTTGAACTCTTCGGCAGTCCAGAGCGCACCGGAAGCGCGCTCGGAATCGAAAAGGCCGACGATGCGCTCGACCTCAACGGCCTCGGCCGGCAGTGCGCCGCGCGCGCCCTTGCCCGTTGTCTCGTCCACTTCCCAGCCTTCAGCGATCAAACCGAAGAAGCCGCGCTGGTAGCCGAGGGCGGTCTCAACTGCATAATGCGTGAGATCATGCAGAGCAAAATACGCGGCGTGTGTGGTTTGTTTTTGCCAAGTGGCGGAACCATCCTGGCGGATGCATCGAAGGACGCCTGCACCGTCAATCTGTTTCGCGATCTCGATGTGTAGCATGGCTGCAGGCTATCTCTTAATATGACGCATCGAAGCCCAGTGTCACGCGGAAAACGGCCAGAAGCTGGGCTCGCTTGCACGATTCGGTGATCCGGAACGTCATACGTCTTGAGGTTGGGTTTTGGCATGGCCTTGTAGGGTATGTATTCTAGAGACGAGGAACGGGGATGGGCGTTAAGTGAGCTATGTCTGACTGGGTGCTGAAGTACGCCGACGCGCGCGGGGAGATACACCAGCAGGTGGCGCAGGCCACGACGGAGCAGGAGGTGCGCGACCGGTTTGCGCAGCAGGGATTCCTGATCTACTCCATCCGGCCGCGGCGGGTGGCCCAGGGACTGTCGACAGAAGTGTCGCTGCTCGGCCGGCGCAAAAAGCTCAATCTCGAAAAATTTCTGATATTCAATCAGCAGTTCGTTACGCTGATACGGGCGGGGTTGCCGATCCTGAAAGGGCTCGACCTGCTGGCGGACCGGCTCACGGATCCCAAGCTCGGCGTACACATCAAAGGGGTGCGCGACGAAGTGAGGAGAGGTACGCTGCTGTCGGAGGCGTTTCGTATGCGGGGCGTTTTTCCGAAGATCTACGTGACCTCAGTGATGGCGGGGGAAAAGAGCGGCAGCCTGGCGGAGGTGCTGGACCGCTACATCACGTACCAGAAGCTATCGCTGGCCGTGCGCAAGAAGATCATGGTCTCGCTGCTGTATCCCTCGGTGCTGATCTTTCTAGTGCTGTGCCTGATTGTGTTCCTGGTGACGTATGTGGTGCCGAACTTCGCGCAGCTTTACTCCAGCATGTCGGCGCGGCTGCCTGCCATCACGCAAATCCTGATTGCGGTGGGGACGACGGCCCGCAGCTACGTGCTGGTATTTTTCGGGGCGCTAGTGGGCGGGATATTTCTGTTCACGTTTTGGGCGCGAAAGGAATCGGCGCGGGAGAAGATAGATGCGGTCAAGATGCGCACGCCAATTCTGGGCGATATCTGGCTGAAATACCAGGTGGCGCAGTTCGCGAGAGTGCTGAGCACGCTGCTGACAGGCGGCATTCCGCTGGTGCAGGGCCTGGAAACGGCCGCGGATTCGCTGGGCACGGCGCTGTTGCGGCGCACGCTGGAGAAGGCCGGCAAGACGGTGCGGGAAGGGCAGTCGCTTTCGGGGTCGCTGACGGCCACCAGGATTTTTCCGGCACTGGCCATCGACATGATCGAGGTCGGGGAATCGACGGGCGCGCTGCCGGTGATGCTTTCGAGCGTTGCGGAGTTTTACGAGGACGACGTGAACACCAGGATGACGGCGACGCTTTCACTGATCGAGCCGGCCATCATGATTTTCATGGGGATCTTTGTGGCGTTCGTGCTGATCGCGCTGTATATGCCGATTTTTTCGTTGGCGGATACGATTCACTAAAGGCAGGTGCCAGGTTTTAGGTGCCAGTGCCAGGGTACTGCTGCTCAGCTATGCGGTTGGGGTGAAGATTCCGGGATGGCGTGGTTCCCGAGCTTAGCGCCGCAGGCGGCACAGTGAGACCAACCGGGCTCGACCGCTCTTCGGCATTGCGGACAGGCTTCCCCGACGGCGGTTCCGCAGACGGGACAGAAAGCGAATCCGTGTTTCACGAGCGTGGCGCAGTGGGGGCAAGGCGTCATCATGGGTTCGCGCAGCACGAAGTACAGGATGATGCCAAGGGCGTTGGGGATGAAGATCGCCAGCAAGGTCCACACGATGTAGCGCATTCCGCGGCGGCGGGCGTCGGCATTCACATAACCGATCAGCGCGATGTAGGGTATTAGCACCAGGGGCATCAGACCGCGGAACGCCGCCAGGCCCCATGAGGGCCATGTTCGCATTTTAGGGTCGTGCCCGGTGGCAAAGATCACTATGGCGACCAACGCCAGGTAGGCCAGAACAGCGATCAACCAGGCCACGCGGGGAATGATGCGCATTTCTTGAGCAAGCCGATTCATACTATCCTCCTCACGCCTCGGCGGCTGCCAAGCATTACCGCCGCCACCGCTGCCGTCAGCCACGCAAACAACGTAGAAGCTCCCAACCATTCCAGAATCGTGACAAAACTGGACTCCACCACGGACAACATGCCGCCATTGAACAGACGAAATACGACCCAGGCCACCAGCGATACGGTCCAGCCCAAGAGAATCAGGACAGCCAGCACGATGTCGTCCCAGCGGCGTTCCGTGGCAGCAGCGCGCTTTTCGAGGACGAGCGCGCGGGTGCGGTCGGCCAGGTATTTTGGCGCGACGGGCGCTGGGAGCCGGACCAATTCGCGGCTGTAGCCCTGCCACAGTTCGAGCTCGCGCCGGCAAGCGTCACACACGGTGGCGTGCTGCTCGACGCGGCGCTGCTCGTCCGGATCCAGAACGCCGGCCGCGGCGAGGCTCAACAACTCACGAATGGACGCGTGCTCGCTCACCGCTTCGCTCCTGGCAGAGAATGGCGATCGAGACTGTCGCGCAACCCGTCGAGAGCGCGGCGCAACCGGCTCTTGACTGTCGATAGCGGGATCTGCACGATCTCGGCCATCTGCTCCAGCTTCAGATCTTCTTCGAAACGCAATGTCAGCACCTCGCGATGAATCGCCGGAAGGTGGCGCAAGGCCGCGGCAACGGCTTCGGCGCGCTCCCATTCCAACAAACACTCGAGTGCGTCGGGACTTGCCTCAGCCAGTCTGTCAACACGCGCTTGGCCCGAGGGCAGCGATTCATCCAAACTCTCCGGCCGCGACTTGCGGAGATAGTCGATGGCCAGGTTGTGCGCCACCGAAAAGAGCCACGCCTCGAAACTCCGACCCGGGTTATAGCTGCGCATACTTTCCATCACGCGCACCCATGTCTGCTGGAATAGGTCTTCAGCCATTGCGGGATCGGCGACCAACCGCAGCAGATAACGATAGAGCCGATGCTGATAGCGCGTGATGGCGGCAGCCAGGGCGTCGGGATCGCCGCGCCGGAGTCTGGCGGCCTCATCCACAGCAGATAGAGTGCCGTCCGAGTTCATCAGGGCTGCCAGGATCATACTCCCATATCGGTATACGAGGCAGGGGAAGAAAAGGACCCATTGCGCAGGTTTCAGGTGCCGGGTTTTAGATAGACTGAGAGTCTGGAGATATCTATGACCTATTACGGAGCCAAAGAGCTCGCGGAGAGCTTTCGGACGGTTCGGAAGAATACGATCGTTATTGCTGAGGAAATTCCGGAGCAGCATTACGGTTTCCGGGCGGCGCCGGAGACGCGAACGGTGGCCCAGACATTGGTCCATATAGCGGCTGCTCAGAAGATGCCGGAGCAGATTCACGCGATCGAGCGGCGCACCAGCCTGGAGGGATTCGATTTTCCGGCCATGATGGGTCGAGTGCTGGCGGAGGAGCAAACACCGCGCGATAAATCGCAGATCATCGCGTTGCTGCGTGAGCCGGGCGAGCGGTGGGGCAAGTGGCTGGAAAGCCAATCCGAGGACTTTCTGGCGGAGCGCGTGCAGTTGCCAGCTGCCGCGGGTCACCAGATCAAAACGCGGTTCGAGATGCTTCTTGGCAGTAAGGAGCACGAGATGCATCACCGCGCGCAACTGATGCTGATGGAGCGAATGCTGGGTATCGTGCCGCACCTGACGCGCCAAATGCAGGAACGCATGGCGGCAGCCGGCAGAGCGACCGCGTAAGGGCACGCTGGCACCCATTCGACACTTCATCAGGCGAGTTCGTCAATTCGAAATACCGGATGGCGCATGCGTGAGTTAAGCTACTGGCCAGGGTACGAAGTGTGACCAAACGGCGCCTCCGGACATACGGGCTGTATTTTCTCGCCTGGACGGCGGTCGGACTATTTTTCTTTACCCAGAGCCTGACGCAGAAGCTGTTTTCGCATGACCCGACGCCGTGGTGGCACTACCTGGTTTCCTGGCTGGTGGGAGTTTACACCAGTGCGTTCTTAACACCGGTCATTCTGTGGCTGGGCCGCCGCTTTCCAATTGAACGGCGAAACTGGCCGCGCCGCATCGCGCTGCATCTGCTATTGAGCATCGCGTTCTCCTTCACCCAGCTGGCGTGGGAGAGCGCGATTCTTCCGTACCTTGGAGTCTTTCCTGCCTACATGAAGGGATTTGTGGGGACGTTTTTCGTGGTCTTCATGCTGGGCTTTCACGGGAACATCACCACGTACTTTACGCTGCTGGGTATGCAATATGGGTGGCGCTATTACCGCAAGTATCAGGAGCGCGAGCGGGAGGCCTTACGCCTCGAGCTGGATGCCTCCGAGCTGAGGACTCAGCTCATGCGGGCGCAGTTAAGCGCGCTGAAAATGCAGCTTCAACCGCACTTTCTGTTCAATACACTGAACGCCATCATGGTGCTGGTACGCCAGCAGAAAGGACGGCAAGCCGAAGAGACGCTCGCCCGCCTTAGCGATCTGCTCCGCTGTGTGCTTGAAGATGTGGAGGCCCAGGAGGTACCGCTCCGCCGCGAGCTGGAGTATCTGCAACTGTACCTCTCGATTGAACAGGTTCGCTTTCAGGACCGGCTGCGAGTGGAGATCGCGGCGGATCCGGGCGTTCTGGAAGCTGCGGTCCCTCACATGGGACTGCAGCCGATTATGGAGAATGCGATCCGCCATGGCATCGGGCGAAGTTCGGCGGCAGGCCGGATTCAAATTAGCGCCGAACGCGTGGATGAAAAGCTGGTGGTGAAAATTCAGGATGATGGGCCGGGACTACCGCTTGAAGGTGCGTCGCAAGGCCGGGGAATCGGACTGTCGAACACTCGTGCACGGCTGCACCAGCTCTATGGCGATGCGGCGCAACTGACCGTTGAAAATGGCGCGACGGGCGGGGCGGTCGCGACCATGGTTCTTCCTTTTCGCCTTGCGCCCGGGGTTACAGAGACTGAAGTGATGGAAGTGCATGCCTTTGACCACGTTGATCGTTGACGACGAGCCACTGGCCCGTGAAGGCCTGCGCATGCTTCTGTCGCAAGACGCGGAAGTTTCGGCGATTCACGAAGCCAAGGACGGCCGGGAAGCGCTGGCGACGATCCGGGAGACGCGGCCGGATCTGGTGCTTCTGGATGTGCAGATGCCGGAGATGGACGGCTTCTCGGTGGTGAAGGAAATGGGCCCCGAGCAAATGCCAGCGGTGGTGTTTGTGACGGCGCATGACCAGTACGCGATTCAAGCGTTCGAAATCAACGCCATCGACTATCTCTTAAAACCTGTGACCGAGGAGCGGTTTGCGCAGGCGCTGGAACGGGCGAAACTCCGCATCCGACACAGACCGGCGGACGAGGCGAACCGGCAGATCATTTCACTTCTCGAGACGATCGCCTCACCGCGACGCTATTTGAAGCGGCTGGCGGTACGATCAGCTGGTAAGACAGTCTTCGTCGAGGTGGAGGACATCGATTGGATGGAGGCTGCTGAGAATTATGTCCAACTGCACGCCGGACGGTCGGGGCATCTGCTGCACGTGGCCATGAATACATTGGAAAAATCTCTTGACCCGGAGATGTTCCAGCGCATTCATCGATCGGTGATCGTGAATGTGAGGCGGATCAAAGAATTGCAGCCTGCCTTGCACGGCGAATATGTGATCACGCTGCAGAACGGCGTCCGGCTGCAATCGGGGCGCATTTATCATCAGAAGTTGAAGGCGCTGGCAGCAAATCCGTTCTGAAGCAAGCGCTGAACCCGCGTGACCTCCGGCGGTTCATAAAGCGAATCGGCCATTTGGTCAAAATCCCCTTTCGAAAGTAAACCTCAAGAGTCCAAGCTGGACTCATGAACAATGATTGTCTTGCAGAACTCGCGGGCGTGGGCAAACGCTTCGGGAAAATTGTCGCGCTAGATGGGCTTGATCTGAAGGTGCAGCGAGGGGAACTGCTGGCGGTCCTCGGTCCGAACGGCGCTGGAAAAACCACCGCGATTTCGCTGTTGCTGGGCCTGCGGCAGCCAGACAGGGGGACGGTGCGGCTGTTCGGACGACCCCCGCTTTCTGTGGAGGCACGGCGTCAGGTAGGCGTGATGATGCAAGAGGTAACGCTGGCGCCGGAGCTTCGCGTACGCGAGCACATCGATCTGTTCGCCAGCTATTACCCGGATCCGATGACCGTGGATGCCGCGATGGAGATGACCGACACGATGGCGCTGCGGGATCGTCCGTACGGAAAACTCTCGTCGGGACAAAAGCGGCAGGCCCAGTTTGCGATGGCCATTTGCGGACGTCCGAGGTTGCTATTCCTCGACGAGCCTACCGTAGGTCTGGACATTCACGCGCGAGAACTGATGTGGGCCACGCTGCGCCAACTGGTGGAAGACGGCTGCTCCATCGTTTTGACGACGCACTATCTCGAAGAGGCGGAGTCGCTGGCGGATCGCGTTGCGGTTCTAGCCCATGGCCGTATGGTGGCGTTCGGCACGGTGAGCGAGATCCGCGCCCACGTGGTGCGGAAGCGCATCAGTTGTTCGACTACGCTGACGGCTGAAGAGGTGGCAACGTGGCCGGAAGTCCAAAGCGCGAGCCGCGATCAGCAACGGTTGCACATTACCGCGAGCCATGCGGAAACAGTGGTGCGGCGCTTGCTGGCCACGGACGAGGAATTGGAAGAGCTGGAGGTGCATCGTGCGGGGCTCGCCGAAGCGTTCACCGAACTCACTCAGGAGGCAGTGTCATGAACGGAACTCAAACGGCAGGCGGCGCAATGAATGTGGCATCGTTCGAAACCGGAAGAGGGATCATTAGGAACTCAAGTATGTCGTCAGGCAGGCTGTTGCACGCCTATTTGACGGAAGCCAAGTATGAAACTGTGCGGATGCTGCGCGCGCCCGCGTTCGCTATACCGTTTCTGGGTCTTCCGGTCGCATTGTACCTAATGTTCGCGGTGCTTCTTTTCGGTGACGCGATGCGGAGCGATCCGAAGGCAGGTCTGTTCACTTTCACCGGCTTCGATGTGCTGGGCGTGATGGGACCGGGCCTGTTCGGCTTTGGCATCACGCTGGCGATGGAGCGGGAACAGGGTTTGCTAACACTGAAGCGGGCGCTGCCGATGCCAGCCGGGGCATCGCTGCTCGCGAAGGTTCTCATGGCGATGTTATTTGGCGCCATCGTAACGGTCACGATGGTGGCCGCCGCGTTATCCCTGGGCCATCTGCTGATGACTGCCGGCCAGTGCCTGGGTTTGGCCGCGATCAATATCCTGGGGGCTGCGCCATTTTGTGCGCTAGGTATGTTGCTCGGCACGCGGACAAGCGGCAAGGTTGCGCCCGCAATCGCCAATCTTCTGTACCTGGCGATGATTTATCTTTCGGGCATTTTGCTCCCGCTGCCGAAGTCCATGGAGGCGATCGCGCTGGCATCGCCCGCCTATCATCTGAACCAACTGTTGTTCCGAGTTTTGGCGGCGCCCAGTCAAGGCACGGCGTTGGTTCATATAGCCTTTCTTGCAGGTATGACGCTAGTTCTGGCTGCGGTCTCGGTGCGGCGTCTCGCACGCGTGGGTTGATTGCCGAAAGTTCATCCGAAGGGAACAATCATGTTGCGGAGGTTCTAGGTGTCAGGTTCTAGGTGCTAGGTGTCAGGGGCTAAGTGTTGGGGGGGTCGGGGGTCGGTTGCTCAAACATACGGTCCCTATGAAGCCGCGTGGGGGTCGATAGTGATGCACGACGATGTAGTGGTACAACAAGTCGGGGGCGACGAAGACTCCTCCATGGTCATCCTCAACGTGGATTTCAGCCGAGCCCAGCTTGATTGGTTTGCCATCAACCTCTAATGGCACTCCGAAGTCCGGATTGGGGCAGAACGGGCAGAGATGGAATCCGCGCGTCTGGTTCCTTCGGGCGAGATAGAACCTAAGTAGCTTTCGCAGAAACACCGGATCTGCCGGACCTGTGTCAAACGGGACGTTCTTGTCCAGCTACCCGACTCTCATGATCGGTCCAGACGACGCATTATCGGGATAATGAATCATAGCCGGGCGGAAGCGGATGCTATTACCAGCCGACCGGCTCGCCTTTATTCTGTTCGGCGAGCCATTTTTCTAATGGGGCGAAATAGTCGCGTATGGCGGTGGCGTCCATCTGCCGCTGGCCGGTGAGGGCTTCGAGCGCGTCGGGCCACGGGCGGCTTTGGCCCATGGCGAGCATGGCGTTCAGGCGGCGACCGGCTTCCTTGTTGTCGAAAATGGAACAGCGATTCAAGGGTCCAGTGCAGCCGGCGATTCGCGCCAGGGCGCGGTGAAACTGAAACTGCAGGATATCCGCGACGAAATAGCGCATGTAGGAAACGTTGGCAGAGACATGGTACTTGGCGGCGGGATCAAATTTGCTTTCACCACGCTCCACAGGTGGGGCGATGCCCTGGTACTTGAGGCGAAGCTGCCACCAGGTTTCGTTGTACTTCTCCGGCGGAATCTCACCTGAGAAAACCTTCCAACGCCACTGGTCGATGACCAATCCAAAGGGCAGGAACGCGATCTTCTCGAGAGCTTTGCGAAGGAGCAGGCCGATGTCTTTGGACGTGTCCGGCGCCTGGCTCAAAAGGCCGATCCTGACCAGGTAATCCGGGGTAACGGAGAGCGCAATGGTGTCGCCGACTGCCTCGTGAAAACCCTCGTTGGCGCTGTTGCGGAACAGAAACGGCTGCTGGTTGTAAGCACGCTGGTAGAAATTGTGTCCCAGCTCGTGGTGGATGACGTCGAAATCCTCGCCGGTAATGTCGATGCACATCTTGAGCCGCAGGTCATCGACGAAATCCACGTCCCAAGCACTGGCGTGGCACACCACGTCACGGTCGCGTGGCTTCAGGAAGAGAGAGCGCTCCCAGAAAGTCTGGGGCAATGGATCGAATCCAAGTGATGTGAAAAAGCGCTCGCCATAGCGCACCATGTCGAGGTGGCTGGTCTTGCGGTTGCGCAAGATGGTGGTGAGATCGAAGCCCGGATCCGCTTTCTTGGGAGCGACCAGCGGGTAGGTGTTGTCCCAAGTCTGGGCCCACATGTTGCCTAGCAAATGCGCGGGGATGGGGCCGTTGCCGGGAACGACCTGCTCGCCGTAGGTCTGGCGCAGCTTCTTGCGGACATAGGCGTGAAGCGCCAGGTAGAGCGGACGAACCTGCTCCCAGAGGCGGTCGGTCTCTTTGGCGAAGGCTTCGGGGGACATGTCGTATTTGGAGCGCCACATCACGCCATCGTCGGCGAACCCGAGCTCGCGAGCGCCCTTGTTGGCGAGTTCCACGTAGCGGGCGAAATTCTTGCGCACGGGAGCCGCGGTGTTGTGCCAGCCAATCCAGGCATCACGAAGCTCGGCCGGGTTGCGGCTGTTGGCCATAATGCGGGTGAGGTCCGGCTCGAGTTCCAGGCACTTACCGGATTGGGGACAATACTTGGCCCGGCCGTAGGCGCCCTCCATGGAGGCAACAATGCGGGTGAGTTCCTCGCTCTCGCGAGGATCGGCGGGCGTGGCCAGATCGAGCGAGAGTTTCAAGAGTTTGATCTTGCGGGCAAGATCATCGGGCAAGTTGAGTTGATCGAAACGTGCTGACTTCTTGGCGAGATCAACGGTGGCATTGATCAAACGCTCGTCGGCTTGGGCCGCGAGGATCTCAGTATCGCCGGTGATGTAAGTGGCCTTAACCCAGTCGGCGCGGCCGGCGTCCACAGTAAGAGTGAGAAGACGGGCCTCCGCATCCTCGATGAACTTCTTGGCATCCGGCTGGGCGGTGGCGGCGGGAGTAAAGAGGAGGATCGCGAGGACAGGAATGGAAAAGCGATGCATGCAGACGTTATACGCCTAGCGCGAGATCAGGGGCAAGAAGGGAGTGTTCGATACGCCAGGGTATATACTTGCAGCTACTTCTAGGAAGAAGCGTGACCGCTCAGGATTTGGTTCTAGCGGGTTCCTACGATTACCGGTTGGTCGCCGTGTCCATCGCGATCGCGGTCACGGCTTCGTACACGGCACTCGATCTTGCCGGACGTGTCACCGCTGCTCGTGCCTGGGCTCGGCTCTGGTGGCTGATGGGCGGCGCCGCGGCCATGGGAATCGGCATCTGGTCGATGCATTACACCGGGATGCTCGCCTTCAGCCTGCCAGTTCCCATTCAGTACGACTGGCCCACCGTATTGCTTTCGCTGCTGGCCGGCATTCTGTCTTCTGGCTTCGCGCTTCTTGTCGTGAGCCGCCGCAAAATGGGAGGGCCTCGGGCTCGTGGCCGCCAGCATTTTTATGGGCGCGGGGATTGTGGCTCTGCATTACACCGCCATGGCGGCGATGCGCCTGTCGGCAAGGTGCCACTATTCTCCCTCGCTCGTGACTCTTTCGGTGGTACTGGCGATCGTGTTTTCTTTGATCGCCCTAGGGCTGGCGTTTCTTTTTCGGGACGAACCCACCGGCCGTGAGTTGCGGAAGCCTGCCAGTGCAGTGCTTGATGGGGACGGCCATCGCCGTCATGCATTACACCGCCATGGCCGCGGCCACTTTTACGCGCTCATCGGAGGTCCCGGACTTTTCCCACGCCGTGAGCATCTCTGTCCCTCGGCTCTGCGGTATCGCGCTTGTCCCGCTGATGGTCCTCGGGATTGCTCTTCTGACCTGCCTGGTGGATCGGCTTCAGAAGCAGAGGGCCCTTCTCAATGAGTTGTTCGAACAAGCGCCGCAAGCTGTCACCTTGATGACCGAGGACAATCGGGTCGTCCGAGTGAACAGGGAGTTCACTCGGATTTTTGGCTACACTCCGCAGGAGACCCTCGGCCGCCGCCTCAGCGACCTGATCGTACCCGACGACTTCGCGGGATGAGATTCCAGAGATATGCGGACCTGGTGGCACATGGGCAGCGAGTGGATGCGGAGGGCGTTCGCCGGCGCAAGGATGGCAGCCGCTTGCACGTCTTCAATCGTCCATGTGCCCGTCTCGGTGCCTGGGGAAAAATTGCTGTTTATGGGATTTACCACGACATCACCGAGCGAAAACGGGCGGAGGACGCTCTGCGGCGCAATGAGAGGTACTTGGCCGCGGGGCAAAAGCTGAGCCATACCGGCAGTTGGGCCTTGAACGTATCCTCGGGAGAGCTCTTCTGGTCACAAGAGACCTTTCGCATCTTTGGCTTCGATCCGGCAAAGACGACAGCCTCTTTGGCCGAAACGTTTTTACAGAGGATTCATCCCGACGATCGACCGAGAATCGAGCAGGGGCTCAAGCAAGCTCCGATGGCGACGGGTAATTACGAGGTGGACTATCGAATTGTTCTTCCGGACGGTTCAATCAAGCACATCCACGACGTAATTTATCCGGTGACAAACGAGGCTGGGCAGGTCGTTGAACGCTATGGCGTAGTGAGGGACATCACGGATAGCAAGCGGGCGGAAGAGCAATTGAAGCGCAGCGAGGCTTACCTGGCCGAGTCGCAGAGACTGAGTCATGTGGGTAGTTGGGCAGTGCATATTTCTCCGCGAGAGTTGGTCTTCTGGTCGCGGGAACATTACCGCATGTGGGGCTTTGACCCGGCGAACGGGATACCACCTCTCCAGGCGGTTCTGGAACGAATTCACCCAGAGGATCGGCCCAAGGTGGATGAAGCGTTCGAGAGCGCTATCCGCGCGCAAAGAGACTACGTCTTCGATTTTCGAATTGTTCTTCCGGATGGAACGACGAAGTACTGTCACAGCATTGGCCACCCCGTGGTAAACCAAGGTGGTGACCTGGTCGAGTTTATAGGAACGGTCATGGACGTGACCGAGAGCCGGCGAGCCGAAGAGGAGCTGCAGCATTCGTTCGACCAGTTGCGCGCGCTCACCGCGCAACTGCAGAACGTTCGGGAAGAGGAACGGACGAGGGTGGCGCGGGAGATTCACGATGAACTAGGGCAGGCTTTGACGGCGATCAAGCTCGACGTGACGGCGTTGGTTCGAAGGCTACCGGCAGAACAAGAGCCCGCGGTGCAGAGAGGTCAATCGATCTTGAAACTCCTGGATGAGACCATTCAATCCGTCCAAAGAATTTCGACCGACCTCCGCCCGGGAATTCTGGACGACCTGGGCCTTGGGGCTGCGCTGGAGTGGGCCGCGGAAGAGTTCGAGACTCGCACCGGAACGAGGTGCCGGATCAGCATGCCCGACGAGGACATCCACGTTGATCCGGATCGGGCCACGGCACTGTTTCGCATCTTCCAGGAGATATTGACGAATGTCGCGCGGCACGCGAAAGCGACTCAGGTGAACGTACGGCTGGCCAAAGAGAATGGCAATCTAGCCCTGGAGGTTCACGACAATGGCCTGGGGATCAGCGAACAGCAGCTTTCAGCCGGCAAGTCGCTTGGCATCCTGGGAATGCGCGAACGAGCGCGCCTGCTGGGCGGTGAGCTCATTATCCAGGGCGTTCACGGCGCCGGCACAACCGTGAGAGCGCGGATTCCACGCGCGGAACCGCAGAGGAAGTGATCAGGATTCTCATAGCCGATGATCATGCGATCCTGCGCAGGGGGTTGAAGGAGATCCTTGTGCGCGAGCTGCCGGACGTCGTTTGTGGCGAGGCGGAAGACGCGCAGCAGGTTGTGGCGCAGGTCCAGAGCCAAGACTGGGACCTGGTGATGCTGGACATCACCATGCCGGGACGGAGCGGGCTTGACGTCCTTAAGGACCTCAAGGCGATGCGCCCGAAACTTCCCGTGTTGGTGCTGAGCATGCATCCGGAGGACCAATACGGCAAGCGGGTCCTTAAGGCGGGAGCCTCGGGTTATTTGACCAAGAAGAGCGCGCCCGAAGAATTAATCACTGCTATCCGAAAACTCCTGGCGGGCCGCCAATATGTGAGCCCGGCATTGGCCGAAAGGCTCGCGTTGGACCTCAAGGATGACGCGGCGCAATCCGCCCACGAGATTCTGTCACCCCGGGAATTTGAAGTCCTGCGTATGATTGCGTCAGGAAAAACGGCGACCCAGATCGCCGAGGAGCTGCATTTGAGCGTCAATACGGTCAGTACGCATCGCGCCCGCATTTTGGAAAAGATGCATTTGTCGACCACTGCGGAATTGATGCATTACGCACTGAGCAATCATCTTGTTGACTGAGAAGCCGTTTTCAATTCGCCCGCAGCGCGCGAGGAATTACCCGTCTTTGGATACGGCGGCTCCTCATTCGAACTTGAACCCTCCTGGTAGCGCCGCCGACGCTTCGCGAACTCTGGCAGGCAGCGCTGGATCCTGACCACTCGCCTCACTCGGGCCGTTTGCGATCCGCGTTCGGAATCCAGGCTCGCACTGTCGTACCTTTGCCGGGAGCGCCACGGATGATGAGTTCACCCCCGAGCAGCAGAGCACGCTCCCGCATTCCCAAAATCCCAAGCGACCTCCTGGCCGAAAGCTGCTCTTCGCCGATCCCTTGGCCGTTATCTCGAACCTCCAGGTACACATCGCCATTGTCCTTGGCCAATTTCACGTTGACCGCAGTTGCGTTCGCATGCCGTGCGACATTGGTCAGTGTCTCCTGGAAAATGCGAAAGAGCGCGGTGGCGTGCTCTGGATCCATCGCGATGTCCACGTCGGGCAGGCTGACGCGGCACCTCGTTCCGGTGCGAGACTCGAACTCTTCCGCGGACCACTCCACCGCAGCCGCAAGGCCCAAGTCATCCAGGATTCCGGGCCGAAGGTCGGTCGCGATTCTCTGGACGGATTGAATCGCCTCATCCAAAAGTTTCAAGGTCGATTTGCCGCGTTGAACTGCGGGCACTGTGTCTGCCAGCTCTCGAACAAGCGTCGTTACGTCAATCTTGATCGCCGTCAAAGCCTGTCCCAATTCATCGTGAATCTCCCGGGCCACCCGTGTCCGTTCCTCTTCCCGTATACTCTGCAGGCGGGCATTGAGCGCACGCAACTGGTTGAATGAGATATTCAGCTGAGCCTGTGCGGCCATCAAGGCCTCCTCCGCGTGCTGCCGCTCGTTCATTTCCCGCCGTAAACCTTCATTGGCGATCACCAATTCCCGGGTGCGTTCCGCGACGCGCAGCTCGAGTTCATCGTTGAGTTTCTGGATCTCGGTTTTGGCTTGCTTCAGGTCGGAAGTTTCGACAATCTCCCATTTCCCATTTCGCCTAGCGACTGCAAACTGGTGCGTTCGTGCGACATCGAGAATCTCGGCGGCCGCGCTGCCGATGAGCGGATAGGTGCAAAGTGCGATCATGCTCTTGTCGCCAATGGATTCGTTAACCTCCGCTTCGTACTCGCAAAACTCTTTCCAGACTCTCTTATCGAGCCACGCCGTGTCGCCGCTGAGTCTCAACCCGGCATAGCCTCTGGACAGAGCCCTGTCAACCTTCTCGTTCCAGCCACGCGCAACTCTTTCCAGGTCCAGATCCTCGCCTGTCATATACCACTCGGGTCCTTGCACGATTTCGATGCTGCGCCGGCGCAGGTGGCCGTCGAAGTCCGGAACCGATCGGCGCAGGGCGCTCTTCGCGTCGCCCTCGGTTAGAGGATCGGCGATTACCCACATGCAGAACTCCCCGGCGTCTAAGCCTGCTTTGAAGTATGGAACCAGCGTGTCGAGCAGATCTTCTTTCGTTTCATGAAAGAGAAAGAAGTGCGTTCCCCACGGCATGCCGCCCACCGCGTCTATACCGGTTTCTCTTAGCTCGGTACTCATCGCGACAGTCACCTCCTCGATTTGGGTGCGCGATTGTACGATCCGTTGACCACGATCTTACAGCAAAATCGAAAGGCCAATGTCCCCGCCGCAAACATGACCACAACTGCCGATTTGATGCGTTACGCAATCATCTTGTCGAATGAAAACCGGGAACACAAGCTGTTTTTCAATCCGGGCTTGGACTCAAACGCAATTGGCGTTGTGAGTTTGTAGTACAAACCACTACACGAGAATCCAAGGGCCATCGATAGTACCTGTTCCCTGTACGCGACAAGATGAAAACGTACGCCCTCTAAAAATTGAAGCGAAAGGGACAACTTATTATCAATGTGTCAGCCAACCGTGAGTCTATGGCGTACCAATGCTCGCTGTGCGGCCAAGAATTCCGGCTGGCTGAGGACCAAAGTGCCAAAGAATTGATGAAAAAGCTCATGGCGGCATTTAAGGTTCACATGCGAGAGCGCCACCCGGAAGAGCTCACGGGCTCGAAAAAAGCCAAATGATGCCAAGGGAACAGCCCGCCTACCAGCTCCGAGCTCCCCTACTGAACGCAAATGGCAACGGTGTCTGTCGACAGCTACAATCCATGTATTCAGTTCTATTAGTATCGAGTTTGCGGCTTGTCCGCGAAGCGGTGAAAGCACTGATCGAGCGTCATAAGGACTTCCAAGTCATCGGGGAAACGGACGAGAGAAGCCAGACCCTGCGCATTCTTAGTAGTCAGCATCCGGACGTGATCCTTTTCGATCTGGACCCGGATTATGAGGCAGGACTCGAGACCATCAAAGAAATCATCAAGGATCACCCGGGAATCAAGATCGTCGCCCTTTCGATGCACGGTGAAAGCGCCATCTTGAAGAGCGCCGTGCGCGCAGGAGTGCGTGGGTTCATGTCCAAGGCAGGGCCGTCGACAGATGTCGTCGAAGTCCTTAAGGTCGTAGCTCGGGGCGGAGCCTATCTCAGTCCTAACGTCGCGACCCAGGTAATGGACTGGGTAAAGAGAGCGAAGAGCGAGGTGAACCCGGCTCTGGAAAGTCTGACTGAAAGAGAGAAACAAGTGCTAAGGCTTCTAGCGAACGGCAAAACCAGCAAGGAGATTGCAACTGGTCTGAATCTGGGGGTTGATACCATCCGCACGTACAGAAAAATATTGATGCAGAAGTTAGACATTCATAACGTGACGGAACTAATCAAGTTTGCATTCTCGGCTGGTCTAATCGTATTCCCCGCGCCCGCGGAACGTGCAAGCGATGACGACCAAAACCCCACCTAAAGAGAGCTGTTACTCCCGGGTGCATTGCTAGCAGGCCGCGGGGTCCCACCAAAAACAGTTTGGCCCTGCGCTAAATTAGAGCGATGCGACGGAGGGAGTTTTTGGGGGTAGCAGCGGCTGCGGCGGTGCACTCGAGCCCGGTAAAATTGAGGGCAGGGACGGCGAAGATCGATATTACGCCGGACCGGCCCAGGCTGTGCGCGAGCGGCGACAAGCCGGATCCGCCGGTGGCGTATGCGCGGTTGCACTCGCGGGTGCTTACGCTCTACGACGGCGCAAAGCGAATCGTCTTCCTTAATTACGATCTCAACTGCCTGGATGTAGCCACGCCAATCCTGCGCGAGCGGGTGGAACGGGAACTCGGCATTCCGCCGTCTTACCTGGTGCTGCTGGCCACTCATAACCATCAGGGGCCGATCCAGATTGCCGCCGAAAATTTCGACTATGGGCGCGAGCTGGCAGAGAAAATCTTTCAAGTCATCCGCGAGGCGATCTCCCATGAAGACGGGCCGGTGGAACTGCTGTTCGGCAATGGCTACGGCTATTTCACGCGGGCACAGTTGAGCCAGCCGCCCGACTATGAGATGCAGTTATTGAAGGTGATGCGCGCGGGCAAGGCGGCCGCGATGTTGTTCAACTATCCAACGCATCCGCAACTCGGGCCACGCAAAATGTATGGGGCGTCGCACCCGGGTTTTGCCATGGAGGAACTGGAAGACACTTTTCCCGGATCGATCGCGATCTATGCCGATGCGTGCGGCGGCAACCAGTACACGCTGGCTCCCGAGGGCACTACTGACTTCCTGGCGGCGTGCCGAGCGCGGGGACACGAAGTTGCACAAGCAGCTATCGCCATTGCAGGTGGGAAGCTTCAGGAAGTTTCCGGGCCGATCCAGAGCCACATACAACTGATCAGCCTCCCGCTAGCCGATCCGATTCCCTACAAACAGGCGCTGGAGCTTGCACGCAATGTCCCGATGGATATCGGCTTCAAGGCATTTCCCGACCCTGAACGCGACACCAACTGGATCCGCTCGCTGATCCAACATTACAAAGATGGAGTTCCGTTTCCAAAGCGCATTTCGGAATACATCTGCACCGACGAAGAGTTTTTGGTGACGAAGTTGGAAACTCCGCAGAAGTATCCCTGCCGGTTCGTTGAAGTGCTGGGCGCGCAGATCGGGTGTTTAACCGTGCTGGCAATTCAGGGCGAGCCTCTGGCGCAGATCGGTATGAGAATCAAAGAGGTTCTGCGCCAGCGGGGGCCCGCCATGGTATTCGGATACTTCGCCGAACACAACCTTTATATCCCGACGCGAGAAAATGTGCGGCTGGACCTTTATCAGGCGCAAGCGCTGCGCGTGCAGTACACGTGTCCTGTAGGCTGGTCGTTGGATGTCGAGGAGGAGATGGTGAAGGGCACGCTGGGAGTAGTGGGGGGCGAGCCCTGGATCGATCCACGTCAGCAGAAGTCTTATCCGTTACGGCGGCAATAGCCACAGGTTATTCCTAAGGTTAGTAAGTTACTACTTACTTTAGTAGCATACTCCTCCTCTCTTACTTGGTTTCATTGACCGCTGAATAAAGTACCTCGTACAATCATAAGTGACTTAGCAGTAGTGTCTGACTCGGACGAGGTAACGATGGGATTTGAAATCGGCAAGACGGTCGCTGGTTACGAGATTGTGGAGCTACTGGGCAGCTCGGCGACAGGCGTTGCGTACAAGGTAAGGAACGTTTTCTCGCAACGGTTTGAAATTTTAAAGATCCTTCCCAAAGAAATTAGCGGGAATGAGGAACAGGTCGTCCGCTTTCTGCGCGAGATCAAGGTGCATGCACGCCTGGTCCATCCAAACATCGTTACTTTTTACAATGCGCGTGAAGTTGAAGGGCAGCTGGTAATGACCACGGAGTTCGTTCCAGGCATCACTGTCGCGGAGCGGCTGGAAGCGGGACCTATCGCCTGGCAGGATGCAACTCGATACACTTGCCAGGCGCTACTGGCGCTAGAGTATGCGCACGCCAATGGGATCATCCATCGCGGCCTCACCTCTTCCTGCCTGGTGATCACGCCGGAGGGGATCGTCCGCCTGGGGGGATTCGGAATGGCCAAAGTAGTCTCCGATCCCCAACTCACCGCGGTGGGCACGGTGGTAGGCGCGCTCCGTTACATTTCGCCGGAGCAGGTGAAAGGGCTGGCTCTGGATGCACGCTGCGATATTTATTCCCTGGGCGTAGTCATGTACGAGATGCTGACGGGGCGCTTGCCGTTCGAAGGGAAAGGCCAGTTCGAGATCATGCTGGCGCATGTGAACACGCCGCCCAAGCATCCCACCGATGTGAATGTCGATGTGCCACGGGCGCTTGGCGATCTGGCCCTGATGGCGCTGGCGAAAGAACCCGACAAACGATTCCAGAACGCCCGTGAATATCGAGTGGCGCTCGAGGATATCACTGGAGAGCAGGACGCCTCGCCGGCGGTTGCATCGGCCGTCGCCGCCGCGTTTGCGCCCAGCCGGCCAGAGCCGCAACAACCGGTGGCGCCGCCTGCATTGCGCTCCATACCAGTACCGCCGGCGGTCCTCCAATCCGGGGAGACTGAACCGGCGTCGATATTTGGAAATACGCTTCTATCGAAGTTAACCATATCCGTCGCAGTAGGCGCGATTACATTCCTGCTGGGAACGGCTGCAGTGTTCGCTTACATGACAATGACGACCCATTAATTCCGGTTTTGCCACTAATGGTGATCGCAAGAAGGTGATCACAACATGAGTTTTCGACCAGAAGACACGGTTAGCACCTACAGAATCGTAGCCCGGCTCGGCAGTGGAGGAATGGGTGAGGTCTTCCAGGTTGAACATCTGATCACCAAGCGGGTGGAAGCCCTGAAAATTCTTTCCGGGCAGGCAGCCAGCACGCCCGAACAGCGTCAGAGATTCCTACGTGAAATCCAGCTCCAGGCAGGACTAAGTCATCCTCATATCGCAGCCGTTCATAATGCCTTTTGGGAAAGCGAACGCCTGGTTATGGTTATGGAATTGATCCGCGGACGCTCTCTGGCAAGCCTGCTAGCGGAAGGCCGGCTTTCGTTGCGGAAGAGCCTGGATTACGCTCGTCAAGCGCTGTCCGCGTTGGAGTATGCGCATGCGCACGGCGTGGTTCATCGTGATATTTCGCCGTCGAACATGATTGTGACTGAAGACGGCACGCTAAAGCTGACGGACTTTGGGCTGGCGAAATCCATGACGGATCTCCGCCTCACGCTGACTGGGACTCTCGTCGGGTCGCTCTATTACACATCGCCGGAGCAGGTTCGCGGTTGCGTAGAAGCCGACGGGCGTTCGGACATTTATTCGCTGGGCGCGGTGCTCTACGAGATGGCGGCGGGAACCAAGCCGTTCTTCTCTGAAAACCCGTTCACTCTGATGTTGGCTCACGTGGAGCAGCCGCCCAGGCGGCCAGGCGAGGTAAATGCCAGCTTGCCCGCGGAACTGGATGAAATTCTATTGAAGGCGTTGGAGAAGGATCCGGAGAAGCGGTTCCAATCCGCCGAGGTATTTGGCCGCGCTCTCGAAACCCTGGCGGACGGTTTGAAGATCGGGAGCGAGCCGCACACACAGGCGACAGCTCGGGCGCCGCGAGCGTTGACGCCGGCTGGTGTTCTAATAGAGAAACAGCGCGAGGCAGCACCGTGGTCTCGATACTGGCAGGCTGCCGGCGCGCTGATGGTGGTCTTAGTGTCGGCTTTCGCGATCCGGGGCACCTATCAGGGGGCATTCAACTCATCGCGGTCGACCGGAAAGGTCTTAGAGTCAGTGGACCTTGCCGACCTGCCTTTCATCTGGCCGGCTAATCTGGTGCTGGTTCCCGACTTTAGGTATCGGCCGAAACGACCGATGCGGGTAGAATCAATTACACCCGCGGCAACGCCAGTTGCGCTCATGGCAACACAGGAGCCCTCAGCACCACCGCAGTCAACACGCGAGCCGCCGACTCAACAGCAGTCAACACAAGAGCTAATGCCGCAACAGCAGGCGACGCAAGATCGGGCCCGGAAGAAGAACCCCCTCCTCCGCGCCATGGGCCATGTGGTACATCCTTTTCATCGCGATTCGCAGGGCGCGAATGTCCCGGAGAACCCACCTAACTAAACCGCCAACCCTTAGTAAGTCATAACTAAAGTTAATATTCAAATTAGGGGTGGGACTAAGCTATCTTCGTATAGGAGTAACATGGCGTCACGATGTTTATATTGCGGTGAATCGCCTTGGCGGCCTTTCCGGTGGCTCAGCGACCAGGAATTCTGTAGTAACAAGCATCGCGAACTCTACCGCGCGCGCTTGCAGAGAGTTGTGGGCGAGTTGGCGAAGGACGCCGTACCCGCTTTCGAAACGGTGGATTTCCCGCCGGCGAATGGATCGGCAGCCACTGGGGATTCTTTGCCGCACCTCACCACCTCTCTACCAGCGCCAGGGCTTCCGGAGAGTGCGCCCGTCGAGGCAGAGATGGCGCCGTCGATTGTGCTTGGCGAAGGTGCGATGGCCCAGGAGTTGACAAAGATTCTGCACCTGGAGAATGAAGGTGCCACCACGGTATGGCTGCCGCCCGACATTTTCCAGACGGGCCTACAGCCACGCGAAGGGCGGACCTGCGGGCAGATCGCGACGCCTATCCTACCGATCTCCGGAGCGGGCGCACGCACGCCGATCCGGCCCGGGGCGGATGCGCTTCCATCCTCCTTCGTGAATCACGCACAGATCAAGCGCTGGGGTCTGAAGATCAAGTTTCAATAGTCCTGTTTCACTCTACGGGATGGTACCTCCGCTCCGCATGGGCTTCGACGTCGGCACGGGTGAACCACGCCGGCTTGAATTGCCGGTTCGCGTAGAGCCGGGTTTGATCCAAATAATGCGGCGATTGCGGGTCGGAGTTTTCGCCAAATACCAGTATGGAACGGGCCTGGACTTCGGGCGCAAACTCGACGACGCTCACGAACGAGTGACCGGCCACGCCGTATCGCCGCTTCTGCCCGTTCTCCGGGCGGGCGTAGAAATTGAACACGATGCCCTCGGGACCTGGGCCGCCGGCCACTGGTAGGCTGGGCTTGGAATCGCTGAAAGGCTCCTCACCGCCGGATTGAGCCCGCTCGATACGATTGACGTCACCCCACGGCACTTCCCAAGACCCGAATTTGCTCTGAAGGTCACTAAGCACGTCTTCGAGCGTGCCGAGCGGATCTTCCTTGGCCTTGGAATCCTGTTTCGAGAACCAGAGCGTGAAGAGGGTCATGGGGACGGACTGGACTGTGCCCACATGATCCCATTCGCGCAGCTCCGTCATGGCGCGAGCGAGTTTCGCGGCGCGGGGCGGATCTGATTTTTCGAGCGCCTGGTAACGATCCCATAGCCTTGGAATTTCGCCTTCTGCTTCGATGACGTAAGTGTCGAATGCGGCGCGGGCCCACTCTTCAAACGTGAATTTATCCTTGTTGTAGAGGATGCGACGCGAGATGCGGGCGCGGGCGGTTTCGCCCTCACCCACCATATACGACGGGAATTTCGACGGATCCGGATTCTCGAAGACGGTGGTAGTAAAAGGAGTCGAATTGCAGTTCTGAACGAAGCCCGACTTGGGATTCAATACCTGAGGCAATTCGTCGATGGAGTGGTAGCCGTGCCACTCGGTTTCGGGGTCCGAGCCATCCACCGGTTTCGACCAATCGTAGCGGGTGGCGCGGCGCGGTACGGCGCCATTATAGAGATAGAAGATGTTGCCGTCGCGGTCGGCATACACGATGTTGAACATGGGCACCGCAAGGCGGGATACAGCCTTTCGAAACTCCGGGAAGCTTCGGGCGCGAGTCATTTCATACCACTGCTGGATCTGGCCGCCCTCCTCCAACCCCGCGAACTTCGCGGCGAGCGCCTTGCCATTGCGCCAGGCGACGACCGGACCGTGGTGGGTTTTGCGGAAGGTAAACCCGCGAGTCGCCAGTCCGGAATCCGTCTTTACGCGGACCGTTTCCGTCCACTCGACGGCCCGCCGGTACTCGCCGCCGTAGCGATAGGCCAGCGGGTCATCGGTTTTGTCGAACATCTCTTCGTAGAGGTCGACGACATCGGGCTTGTTGACGGTGTGGCTCCAACCCAGGTATTCGTTGTGTCCGATGCTTGGGAACGCCCTCCCGAAAAACGAAGCCCCGGACATGTTCCAACCTTCGTCTGAGTGGACGTGGCCTTCGTAATACTGGCCCGGCCCAAAGAATGGCTGGTGCGGGTTGATCAACAGCATGGCGTGGCCGGTGGCACTCTTGGAAGGCGCGATGGCCCACATGTTTGAGCCCTGCTCGCGCGCGGCGTCGCGAATCTGCGGGCTGCTGACGCCAGTCTGTTGAAACAGGAAAAGATAGTAGATGGAGTAGCGCATCAGGGCAAACGGCTGCCACGGCTCGAAATGCGTGATGAGCCGGGGTTTGACCTGCGGGTGGCGTTCCAGATAGAAGTTGTAGGCGCCGGTGAGCGCTTCCATCAATTGGCGGATGCGCGGCGGCGCGTGCTCGTATTCGAGCTGGGAGAGCCGCGGAATTTCGAGCGCCCGCACCGCCAGATCGTCATTCAAAGTCTTCTCTCCGTAGACTTCAGAAGCGCGGCCGGTAGCGCGTATGTAGCCGTCTTCGATCTGCCAGAAGTTGTCCTCGGCCTGCGCGTAGCCGTAGCCAAAGACGCAGCTCGCATCCGTGGGACCGTAAATGTGCGGCACGCCGTAATTGTCGCGGTAGATGGTGACGGAGCGGGCAATCCGGGCAGCGTCAGGAGGGGCCGCCGCGTGGGCCGAGACCGCTAGAAAAAGAGCAAGAGCAAGAGACGGCGGGCGGATCATGCGACAGATTGTACTTGATCTGTTTCGCAGGGTGTTCCGTTCCTGATCCGTTCATGACCGGGCAAACGAAAAGACCAATATTACCGCCGAGGCGCAGAGATCGCCAAGAACGCCGAGAAATCACATTCACTTTGTAAAGATTAGCGGTTGGCCTTCCTTTATGGTCACTGTTTTTTGGGCGCGGCTTGGCGGCATCGAATATTGAACTACAAGATGCTTCTCCTTGTTCGGATAAGGATCAGTGAAGAAGTGATTGGACGCGAACACTTCCATGCTGTTTTTCACATATCCACGAAGTACCTGCGTAACGTCAAGGTAGTTTACGCCGCCAAGGCCATACTTTGCTGAGAGAATTCTCGGATGAGAAACGCCCTTGGGCGTGGTGGCCACAAAACGAGTTGCTAGCGTCCTCATGATCCTTTCGACGTGGTTAAGGATTGTCTCAGCTTCCGTCGGATTGTATTCAGCGCGCGTGTGCATGACATGGTTCCGCCAAGCATCACGTATACCTCTAATGTCCTGTAGGACAGGGTAGTAAAACTCCTGCTCGGTCTGCTTTTGCGTTCCACGCTTCAGCTTGTTGATTCTTGCATCCACCCTGGGGTGAATCTGATTCAGCATCGTTTCCCAGTCGGCGTATGCCAGAGGGATATATTCTCTCGTGCCGCCCTTGCGAGAGCGTCTGGCTTGATGGAGCCCTAAGTGCCCACACAGCGCCCTGAGGCCCCATTCAACGGAACGCATTAAATGAAACACCGCCGCCGTGTTTCGTCCCATCGCTAGGCAATTTCCAGATTCTCGGACATCAGGTATCGCGGGTGGGAATGCCGAATAGACATCATCCCCAAAGAGTTTTTCGTGGTCGAAATACTTCGCCCGGTCCGTAGGTAAATGGAAGAACTTCCGTTGCTCCAGCTCGTGATAGACAGCGTCGACCACGTGGGTTATTTCGCTCTGCCCAGCAGTTCGGGTATGGTAGCCAGGCTTAAGCCAACGTTGGGTAGTTTTGATCGCCTGAATGGAATTGTCGAAGTCAGCGGTCCAGCAAACACAACGCAGAAACTCAATTTCATTGGCGAGGACGCTTACCGCTTCCGACTCCAGGTCATCACCCGTTTGATCGTCAGAATAAGATCCCTTGAGTTCCTCAAGCCTCAAAAGACTCGCTGCTAGTTCCGCAATATTAGTTTCGATCATGATTCGTTTAAGGCTCCAAAGCCTTACAGAATCATGGCATTCAACTCTTCGTGATTCAAGGCAGTTATCGCCAAAACATCCTCCCCGGTCTCGGCGCACTTCCGCGTGGAGCTGCTGAGTTACGTACGAATTCAGGTTCCGTTGCCGGTGAGGCGCTCCACAGGTAAACTCGTATACTTCATATGCCGGAAAACGCGGATGGCCAGGAATACATCGCGCCGGTGTCCTCGGCCCGCTTCGTCCTGCTGCACTATCACATCTTCAAAAATGCCGGCAGCACGATCGAGTATGCGATGCGGCGCTTTTTTGGAAAGCGGTTTGCGACGCTGCATGGCCCCGGCCCGAATTCCATTTTGAGCGGCGAAGACGTGGCGGCCTTTCTAACGAGCCATCCGGAGATAGCCGCGATTTCGAGCCACCATGTGAAGTACCCGAAACCGGTGGCGCCGGGAGTAATCATATTCGATCTGTGCGTGTTGAGAGACCCGCTCGAACGGCTGCGGTCCGTTTACCACCATTTCCGGCGCGCCGAGCCCGTGGATGATTTGAGCGCGCGGGCTAAGGAGATGGATCTCCGATCGTTCCTCGATCTTCTGATCCGCCAGTACCCGCACATGGTGAACGACGCGCAGGTGAACACACTGGCCAATGCCGCGGCGTACACCCGGCCACCGGACTCGACGGATCTGGGCGCGGCCCTACAGATTGTGCGGGAGATGTCGGTAATCAGTGTGGTCGATCTGTTCGATGAAGGCATGGTAGCGGCGGAGTATTTTCTGTGTCCTGCGTTTCCGTCGATTCAACTGGAGTATGTCAGCCAGAATGTCAGTCCGAAAGATACCGAGCCGTTTCGCGACGCGGTGGGGACCAGGATCTACCAGCAGATCGAGAAAATGAATCAGCTGGATGGCGAACTGCTTTACCACGCCAGAGGCGAGGTGCGCCGGCGGTTCGAGCTGGTGCCTGATGCAGAGGAGAGGCTGGCCGGCTACCGGCGCCGCTGCGCGGAGCTGGCGGAGGCGCCATCGAAGGTAGTGGCGGGCTGAATTAACGGGCCACCCCGCCGAAAACCACTTGCACGCCTCCACCTCGTTTTGCGTCAATAGGATGAAGGGCGGATTGCGCCTTTTCAATGACTTATGGGCAGTGAACGCCTGAAACTTCTGGACCCGCTCACGGAAACGGCCGATGCCAAGGCGGTCGCGGCGCGGTACCGGTGCGAATACGTCGATTTGCGCGAATCGGCGATCGACCATGAGCTGTTCCGGTCCGTCCCGGTCGATCTGATGTTCCGCTACAACTTTGTCCCCATGCACGCCGAGAACGGCCTGCTCGAGATTGCGGTGGCGGATCCGCGCAACCTCAACATGATGGACGAGTTGGCGCTTCTGCTCAATAAGAAGCTGCGCGTCAAGGTCGCCACGCTGTCTCAGATTTCCGAGCTGTTGAAGAAAACCGAGCAATCCCAGCGCGTCCTGGAGGAAGTCACCGAGGGGTTCACGCTGGACGTGGTAGCCGACGAGGGGGACAGTGACGAAACGCTCTCCATCGATAAGCTCTCGGCATCGGATAGCGACATCGCGCCGGTGATCAAGCTGGTAGACACCACGATTTTTAACGCCTTGGAACGGCGCGCCAGTGACATTCACATTGAATCCCGCGATCAGGAAGTAGCCATCAAGTACCGCATCGACGGCGTGCTGCACTACGCCATGCCGCCCATCGCGAAAGACTGGCACTCGACCATTCTGTCGCGTATCAAGGTGATGAGCGAGCTGGACATCGCCGAGCGGCGCGTGCCCCAGGACGGCCGCTTCCGCGTGCGCTACAAGAACCGGTTGATAGACTTCCGCGTGTCCATCATGCCCACGATCCATGGCGAGGATGCCGTGCTTCGCGTGCTGGATAAGGAATCGATGAGTGAGAAATTTGCCAAGCTCTCGCTCGAAGTTGTGGGCTTCTCAGACGCCGATCTAGTGAAGTTTCGCCGCTATATCATGGAGCCGTACGGCATGGTGCTGGTGACGGGCCCCACCGGATCGGGCAAGACCACGACGCTGTACGCGGCGCTTTCCGAAATCAAGAACGACGAGGACAAGATTATTACCATCGAAGACCCCGTCGAATATCAAATCAAGGGCATCACGCAAATTCCGGTGAACGAGAAAAAGGGGCTGACGTTCGCGCGCGGGCTGCGCTCCATTCTGCGGCACGACCCGGACAAGATCATGGTGGGCGAGATCCGCGATCAGGAGACGGCGCAAATTGCCATCAACTCGGCGCTCACCGGACACCTGGTGTTTACAACGGTCCACGCCAACAACGTGCTGGACGTGCTGGGAAGGTTCCTGAATATGGGGGTGGAGCCCTACAATTTCGTTTCAGCTCTGAATTGCATTCTGGCCCAGCGCCTGGTGCGAGTGATCTGCGAGTTCTGCCGCAAGCAGGTGCATTATCCGGATTCGTACCTGGTGGAAAGCGGGCTCAATCCGGCAGAGTGGCGCGATATGCCGTTCTACGAAGGCACGGGCTGCTTCGAGTGCGGTGGCACCGGCTTCCGGGGGCGTACCGCCATCCACGAGTTGCTGGACCTTACCGAGCGCATCCGGGACATGATTCTGGAAAAACGGCCGACATCTGAAATTAAGCGGCTGGCGCGCGAGGAAGGGATGACGTTTTTGCGGGAATCGGCAATCCTCAAGATGAAGCAAGCCAGCACGACGCTCAAAGAGATCAATAAAGTTACGTTCATTGAAGGCTAGGGAAATGCCAAGGCAAAAGGCAAAAGGCAAAGTGCAAAAGGCAAAAGGAAGGTGGGCTTCGCCATCCTCACTTTTGCCTTTTGGTTTTCCGCAATGACTCTCTTGCGTTCGCTCACTTCCCTCTGGAAGGATCCGCCGCCGGCATTGGTCTTCGAACTTTCGGAGGCCGGCATTGCCATGGCGCGAACCGGTAAGGAACCGGATTTGGACTTCCGGCCGCTCGAGAGCGGTGTGCTGTCGGTGTCGCCGCTGCGGGACAACATCGTCGATCCGGACAAGCTGGCCGGCGCCGTACGGGCGATGGCTCCGCCCAATGGTAACCGCAAGCGGCGCGATGCCGCGCTGATTCTTCCGGATTCCTGCGTGCGCGTTGCGGTTCTGGATTTCGATAGTTTCCCGTCCGACGCCAAGGAACAGCTCTCGCTGGTCCGCTTTCGGATGAAGAAAAGCGTGCCCTACGATGTGGAGTCCGCCATGCTGAGTTATCAGGCCCAGATTGGCAGCGGAAATGGAAAAAAAATCGACGTGGTGGTGGCGGTCGCGCCTCTTGAAATCATTTCACGATATGAAGCGCCATTCCGCGCCGCCGCCATCGAGCCGGGATTCGTCACACTCTCAGCGCTGGCATCGCTAGAGCTTATTCAAGAAACCGGAACGGTGGTGGTGGCCAAACGGAGCGGCCGCATCCTTACTATCCTGGTATTATGCTCGGGCGTGTTGAAGCTGGTGCGATCGCTCGATCTGACGAACCCGGGTATTCCAGAAATTGCGTCTGACCTGTATCCGACCTTCGTGTACACCGAAGACAATTTAGGCGTCAAGGCGGAGAAGCTGCTGCTTGCAGGGTTTGGAGAGATGGCGGTGGAGGCGCAAAACCAGTTTTCGCGAGAGCTCAATCTGCCGGTAGATCTGGTTCGGGCCGGCGCCGGTGTGGCAGGAGAAAATAGCCTGGGCCTGGCGGGTTATCTGCAGTCACTGGCGGCATAGCATGAAGTTTTCGGTCAATCTCGCGACGCAGCCGTACCGCAAAGACCGGCCCATTCTGGTGGCATCCGGGGCAGTGGCCGTGCTGATGATCGGGTGTTTGGTTTTGCTGATCTCATTTGCGGTTGCCGATCACCGCCGCTCGGCCGTTACGCGGCGTGTCATCGCAAGGCTGGACCAGCAGGTGGCACGCACAGCCAAAGAACAGTCGCGTCTGGACGCCGAACTGCGCGAACCGGAAAACGCCGAAGTACTCGAGCGCAGCGTATTTCTGAATGCGCTACTGTACCGGAAGGGCATTAGCTGGACCAAAGTTTTTTCGGATCTCGAGAAGGTTCTGCCGCCCAATGTGCGGCTGATCAACATTCGGCCGCAAGTGGTCTCGGAGAACCAGGTGTATCTGGAAATGACGTTGGGATCGGACTCGCTGCCGCCAGTCATTGAAACGCTTACCCGTTTCGAGTCCTCTGACGTGTTTGGCGCTACCACGCTTTACGGCACCGTGCCGCCGTCGCAGAGCGATCCTCTTTACCGCTGCCGCGTGAGCGTAAACTATGCCCAAAAACTTTGACCTTCGCGCCGGAATGAAAGACCGCCGCGTAGTGGTGCGCGCGGTTCTGGGCGCCCTGCTGGCGGCGAATGTGGCAGCAGCAGTTTTCGTTTATCACCCGTTGGGTGGCTCGGCCGAAGATCTCGCGCAACAAATGGAAAGCAAGCAGAGGGACCTGGCGCAGCGATTGAAGCATCTGGAACGCACCCGTAACGTGGAACTGAAGGTAAAGCAGGCCAAGGTGGAAGGCGATAAGTTTTTGGAGGAATACATTCTCAGCCGGCGGAAAGCCTATTCCACCCTGCTCGCCGAAGCCAACAAACTGGCGGTCGAATCCGGGTTGAAGCCGAAAGAATCGGCGTATGCGCCACCCGATCCGGTTGAAGGCAGCGACACGATCGAGCAGCTGAGCATCTCGGCAAATTACGAAGGCAGCTACCAGAGCCTAACCAAATTTGTGAATCTGCTGGATAAATCGCCGCGGCTGATTATCGAAAGTATGCAGGCCACGCCACAAGCCAACGGTGCATTAAGCGTCGGTCTCAAGCTGGACACCTTCATTCAGGAGGCAGGCGGTAAGTCATGAAGTTTGGAGCCGAGCCCAAGAAAATCGCTGCTCTTGCCGGGTTGACCGGGCTTGCGGCGTATCTTCTATATAGCAACCTGGGCTCGTCGCCCTCGAACGGGGCTTCAGTGGAAGCGCGGGTGGCGCGGCAGTCAGCAGCTGATTCGGCCGTTGCGGCCGCGGCTCAGAACGCAGCCACGCCGATGCGGCCCGGCGGAGGCCGAAAAACCAATAGGGAGGAGTTTCGGCCAGCGTACAGGCGCAAAGGTGGCGTGGATACGAGTACCATCGATCCGAGACTGCGGCTCGATCTTCTGGCTAAGGTCCAAGCCGTGGACCTTGCCCCAGCGGAACGCAACCTATTCGTGTTCGGCGCCGCGGCTCCACTTACACCTGTAATTGAGCCGCGGAAGATCATTCCGAAAACTCAAGCGCAGATCGAGCAGGAACGCGCCAGAGAGAACCCGGGCCCGCCGGCGCCGCCACCACCTCCAGCCATCACCTTGAAGTATTACGGCTATACAGCGCTGCGGACGGATGGACGAAAGCGAGCCTTCTTCCTGGATGGGGATGACATTTTCGTGGCAGCGGAAGGTGACCTGATCAAGAAGCGCTATAAGGTGGTCCGTATCGGGGTATCCTCGGTTGAAGTGGAGGATACGCAGTTCAATCACACCCAGATGCTTCCTCTGGCGGCGGAGGAGGCAGCAGCGGGATGATGTCCACCGGCACGGCCGCACGCCGACGCGGCGACGCGTCGAAAAACCGCGAATCCGGTTACGCGCTATTGCTGATTTTTGCGATGGCCGCGGCGATCGCGGTGATGCTGTATGTGGAGTTGCCGCGCGTGGCGTTCGAGAAACAGCGGAACAAGGAGCAGGTGCTGATTGAACACGGGGAGCAGTACAAACGGGCGATTCAGCTCTACTTTCGAAAATTCAAGAACTATCCCCCATCCATCGAAGCACTGGAGAACACCAACAACGTCCGTTTTCTGCGACGCCGTTATCCGGATCCACTAACGGGCAAAGATGAGTGGCGGCTGATCCACGTGGGTCCCGGAGGCGTTTTCACCGATTCACTCACACAGAAGCCTAAGAAGGATGATAAACCGCCGGCCAATACGAATACCTTCATCACAGAAGGCCCGGCGATTGGGTCGGCCCTCCCCGAAAACCCGCGCGGCGGCGCCGCCGGCCCTCCGCGGCGGCCCAGTGAAGGCGGTCAGCCGCAGCTTGGAACCGATCCCAGCGCCTCTGGTGTTGTCCCTGGCCAGACGCCGGGCGATCCAACCCAGCAAGGGTTGGTTCCTGGGCAGGCAGGCGTGTCACCAGGGCCGGGGCCCATTCCGGGCGCGCCGCCTGGTACCTATATTCCTCCAGATGGCGGCGTTCAACCGGGCGCGCCACCTAACGGCTATCAGCCCCCCTATCCGGGCAGGACACCTCCTGGACAAACTTTCGGCAATACCTACGTTCCACCCGGACAACCGGGAGGAGTAGGGCAGCCGGATGACCCTTCTCAAAGCAACAACCCTGGAGCCTATAATCCCGGCGCGAATCCCAATCAGTCAGGTGTGAGTCCGGCTGATCTCATTGGCAATCTGCTCCGCCAGCCCAGACCGACACCCGGAGCTACCGCAGGAGGTAACATCGCAACGACCGGATTGGCCGGGGGCGGATTAGCGGGCACCGGAGGTATCGCCGGAGTAGCCAGCAAAGTCGAGAGGCCGAGCATCAAAATCTATAACGAACGCGAAAAATACAACGAGTGGGAGTTTATCTACGATTTCAGTAAGGACCGCACCGGAGCCGGGCGCGCGGGAGGAATGATGGGGACGGGCGATCCTCGCCTCGCACAACAGGGGGCTCAGGGAATTGGCGCACCTGGTGTCGGGCAACCTGGCGGGTTTGGCATGCAACCGGGGAGCGGCGGACCCACCGGATTCGGCGCCCAGCCGGGCTTCGGCGCACAAGCGGGGGCAGCCGGCGGTTTCGGGAGCAATAGCGGGGCTTCGGGGAGTTCAGCCAACTCCGGCGGAGGAGGGATCGGCTCGGGATTCGGCGGCAGCGTTGGCTCCGGATTCGGGTCGCAGCCAACACCGGGTACGCCAGGCCAGCCGCAGCAGCCAGTTCCGAACCAGCCCGTTCCGAACCAGCCTCAACAACCTGTTCCCCAGCCCGGACCGATTCCCCCGCCACCGCCGCCACCGCCGCAAGGCCAGACAGCCAATCCACCGCAATGAAGCCGCTCAAAGAAGCAAGGAGGGCCACGTGTTCAGACCTATCGTGATTCTGGTGGTTGTCAGTCATTGCCACTTGGCCGCGAGCGACCCCGTTCGCGAGGTAACTTCCTTGGCAGCACGAGCGGGAAACCAGCTCGTTCCAGCGTTTTACAATGGCTACATTTATTGGGTTGGTCTTGCCGGAGATGACAGCCAGCTAACGATCTACGCGCCTGACGGCCACCTCGCATTTTGCTTCGAAACGCAGAATGGAGTTGTCGAGAATATTGCACTCGACACAGATGGCAGCGTGGCCGTCGCATGGCAATCACAAAAGAGTGCTGGTATTGATTTTCGCGACAGCGCCGGCACGTTGACGAGAACCATACAGACCGGCAGGTATGTCGCCACCCACCTTGCATTCGCCGAAGATTATTCGCTCTGGAGCCTTGGATGGCAACGCGATGCTGCAGACGGAACGCGAGCGGACCGGCGGGATTACATGACGGTACGGAAGTATGGCCCGGATGGAAAAGAGTCCGGAGCCTATCTCCCTCGGTCTTCGTTTCCGCCAGGACTAGAACCCGGGATGCCGAGCTGGCAAAGATCGAATAGTATTGTGGTCGCGCACGATCGGGTTGGACTTTGGGCCGACTCAGGCGACAATGACGGAAAAACTGAATGGGTGGAGCTGGACCTGACTGGAGTTCTATTGGGCCGGTGGCGGCTCGACGAGTTTAGTTATTCGCCAAGAGTTGCACCGACCACAGACGGCCACCTGTTTGTTCAAGATCAAGACTCGAAAACACACGCTCACCGGCTGTACAAGCTGGACCGGGCTTCCTCGGCCTGGCAAGAGGTTGATGCACCTCCAAGCGGCCGAATGGAAGGCGCCGACGGAAACGCGCTGGTATTTTCGGACATTCACCTCGGACCGATGCACCTTCGCTGGTACCCGCATCCGTAGGCAAATAAAAAAAGCCGAAAGCAAGACTGGCGACAAATATCGTTCTACGATATAATATGCTTAAGTGTCTTATTCATATACAATTACAGACACAGATTATCGCAGTCTAGCGGAGGTTCGCTACCAGATCCGGCGGTTTCTGCACTTCAGCGAGCAAGCCGCGCGCGCGACTGGAATCGAGCCGCAACAGCACCAGTTGCTGCTGGCGGTTCGGGGTCTGGACCAGCCAAGCATCAGCGTGCTGGCTGAGCGACTGCAAATCCAGCATCACAGCGCGGTGGAACTCGTGGACAGGCTGGCGGAGCGTGGCCTGGTTTTGCGATCGCGGGCGCCATCGGACCGGCGGCAGGTGCTGGTTCAACTCACTCCGCGTGGGGAGGCGGAACTGGAAAAGCTCGCCGCCTGCCACATGGCGGAATTGCGCGAGAATGGCCCGGCGCTTGTGAACGCGCTTGAGGCGGTGATTCGGAGGGTCAATGGCGGTAACTGAGGTAAAGCGCAAAGAGCGCGCGTCGGATAAGCTGGGCGATTTCACGGTCACGCCGCGCACCATCGCCATTTCGGGTTTGGCAATAGTCATCGGGGCGATCAGCGCATTTGTGGCCCTGGGACTGCTTAAGCTGATCGGCCTGTTTACAAACCTGTTTTTCTTTCAGAGGTGGAGCACGGCGCTGGTCTCGCCGGCAGGGAATCATCTGGGGCCGCTCGAAATATTGGTCCCGGTGGCAGGCGCGCTGATCATCGGCTTCATGGCGCGTTACGGATCGGAACGAATCCGCGGGCACGGGATTCCGGAAGCCATCGAAGCCATCCTGATCAATGGCAGCCGCGTGGAGCCTCGGCTCGCGATCCTGAAGCCGCTGTCGTCAGCCATCTCCATCGGCTCTGGCGGACCGTTCGGGGCCGAGGGGCCGATCATCATGACGGGCGGAGCCTTCGGCTCAATGATCGCGCAGTTTTTCCACCTGACCAGCGCCGAGCGGAAGACCCTGCTGGTGGCCGGGGCGGCTGGTGGCATGGCGGCGACGTTCGCCGCACCGCTGGCGGCCGTGCTGCTCGCGGTTGAATTGCTGCTCTTCGAATGGAAGCCGCGAAGTTTAGTTCCTGTGGCGCTGGCCAGCGCGACTGCGGGCGCGGTACGGCGATACATCATCGGCCTTGGCCCGCTGTTTCCAACGCCCCCGCATAGCGTATTCATCGGTCCGGAGGGACTGGCTGGCTGCATAGTCGCGGGAATTCTGGCGGGCGGTCTCTCGGCGCTTCTCACGCTTGCCGTATATGGGGCCGAGGATTTGTTTCAGAAGCACATACGCATTCATTGGATGTGGTGGCCAGCGATCGGCGGCCTAGCAGTGGGCTTGGGCGGGATTGTCTTCCCGCAGGCGCTGGGAGTTGGCTATGACACGATCGGCGCGCTGCTTCAAGGCGACGTACCTGTCCGCATGATCTGGGGCATTCTGCTGGTGAAGTCGTTCATCTGGGCATTTTCTTTGGGTTCGGGGACGTCAGGCGGAGTGCTGGCGCCGCTGTTGATGATGGGCGGCGCGTTGGGCGGGCTCGAAACCATGGTGCTCCCTAACGAAGGCGCCGGTTTTTGGCCACTGATCAGCATGGGCGCGATCTTGGGCGGCACCATGCGGTCGCCGTTCACCGGGATCGTTTTCGCGATCGAATTGACGCACGATATCAACGTGATCCTGCCGCTGCTGGTCGCCTGCGTGATTGCGCACGCCTTCACATCGCTTACGCTGAAACGCTCCATTCTGACAGAGAAGGTCGCGAGACGGGGCTATCACCTCAGCCGGGAATACGCCGTGGATCCCCTGGAGATTCTTTTCGTTCACGAGGTGATGCGGACGAACATCGCCGTGCTTCCGGCCAAGCTCTCTCCGGGCGACTTGCCCCACTCTAAGCACGCCGCGCGGCGCGGCCAGCGGTTGTACCCGGTGGTAACAGGGGACCGCGTGTTAGTCGGCGTGGTGACGCGAAAGGACCTGAACCAACTGGCTTCTGACGATAGTTCCACCGAGCTCACCGACATAATGCGAAAGAACCCAGTGGTGGCCTATACCGACGAGCCTCTACGCGTTGTGGTTTATCGCATGGCAGAAACTGGAATGACTCGCATGCCGGTGGTCGAGAACGGAAACAAGCTGGCCGGGATCATCTCGCTGGAGGATCTGCTGCGGGCGCGAGTGCGTGACCTGGAGGAAGAGCGCCGGCGAGAACGAGTGCTGCGGATTCACCTACCGTTCCGAGGGGCCGGCGAGTTGGAAGAAGAGCCTCAGCCTTCCGGTGTTTCGAACGGCTCGGAGCCCGATTCTTCCGGTGTCGCAGGTTGAGCTTCGGCAGGAGCCCAGGGATCAATTAAGGGTTGGGGTTCTATGGCAGATGGCTCCGCCTGGGACGTCTCAACAACGAGGTCAGACGGGATCGCGGCGGCATGCTCCGGCAGCGCTTCGATGTGCTCGTGCAGCGGCTCGTCCAGCGGAACGTCGCACTGGCAACAGTCGCTGCAACAACCGCACCGTTCGCAAATGTGCATCCCGCAGGCATCTTTGGTGCAGAAAGCGCAAATCCGTGTGGATTCCTGCTCACAGATACTACAAGAAAACGGCACTAATGTTTCTCCTGCTGAGCGGGCTGCCGCGAGAGTGACTGGCGGCAGCGTTGCGCTTCGTCATCGGCCACGTGAAATTCCAGCTCCTTGGCCATGGCGAGTTCCAAGGAGTATTGCTGCAGGTGGTCGCGATTCCCCGCGTCTTCCGCCACCGCTCCTTGCAGCATGTCTGCCATGGGCGGATTCTGATATTTGCGAAGTCCTTCGCCGAGCGACCCAAGCATGGTTTCGACGGTGCGGATGCGGAACAGCAACTGAAGAGCGCCTGTCAGTTTCTCGGGATTCCGGCTCAGCTCGCGAGCGGAGGCGGCAATCGCCAACAGCTCGCTGTGACAAGTTTTTGCCTGGCTTACGTAAGCCTGAGGAGCGCCTGCAGCGATCCAGTTTTCAGGATGAATCTGATCGACAAATGGCGCCAGACGGTCGGCGTGCAGCGCGATAGCATCCAGCGTCTTGTGAATGTCCCACTCATTTTGCATGGTTGGCTGCTGTGCTGAAACACACGAAACTCCGGCGATTAACAGCAGCGCTCCACACGCGAGAATTCTCATACTGCAGTTCCCAATCTAGCAGAGTTGGATCAAAGGTGAATCGAGGGTTTGGGGGTTCTGGGTTAGGCGTTGGTACACTGAATAGTTTCAATGCAGCTCCTCCGCAGCACGATTGCCGTCTGGCTCCTCATCACCTTTGGTGCGTGCTACGCATATCCGGCGGTCACGGCGTCGACGCCCCGCACCACTAGCTGCTGCCCCAGCGGTGCGCACCACTCGTGTTGCCGCAGATCCGCCGCAGGCGCGGGATCCTTCTGGACGGCAACCGCGGATTGCGGGCAGGCCTGCCGGATGCCGGCCGGTCTGTCGGTCCAGACCTCGCCGATGCTTGCGCCATTCACGGCACAAGTCGACGCCACAGTTCTTTCCACTGAGCTTCACAGGCCGGCGGGCACACGCTCGGCTCTCTGTTCGAATTTCGCATTCCTCTACCAGCGACCTCCACCGTCCCGTTTCTAGGAAAGCGACAGCTTTTTAGAAACAGGAGGAGTGTCATGATTTTTAAACGAGTCTTATGCCTTACCGCATTTGTATTTTTGCCGGGAGTGACGTGGGCTACGGTGTTTGGATCCGTGCGCGGCGTGGTCCACGATCCGGACCACCGTCCGGTACCCGGAGCCCAAGTGGTTCTGAAGGCAAACAGTTCGGATTACTCCCGGATCCTGGCTACCGGAGACGACGGAGCCTTCGAAGCCACTTCCGTGCCGGTGGGCGCCTACCAAGTGACCGTCACGCGCGAGGGCTTCGCGCCGTCGGCGCAGAACGTCGTAGTGGTATCAGGCAGCGCGCCGGTCTTGCACTTCCAGCTCGCCATCGGAACGGCGCAGCAGGTGGTGACCGTGGCGGAATCCGCGCTGGCCGTGAATCCCGAACGGATGACGCCCACGACCATCGTGAGCCGAAGCGAAATCCAAAATACCCCGGGCGCGGATTTGAGCAACAGCCTGACTATGATCACCGATTACGTTCCCGGAGCCTGGGTGACGCACGACCAGCTGCACGTGCGCGGCGGCCACCAGGTCACCTGGGCCATCGATGGCGTTCCTATCCCGAACACCAACATCGCCAGCAACGTCGGCCCGCAGATCGATCCGAAGGATATCGACTATCTCGAAGCCCAGCGCGGCGGCTATTCCTCCGCGTACGGCGACCGCACCTATGGCGTGTTCAACGTCGTGCCGCGGACCGGCTTCGAACGCAACAACGAGGGCGAGTTCTGTTCACTACTTTCGGGACGTTTCACCAGACCAACGATCAGGTCAACTTCGGCAGCCACACCGAAAAGTTCGCCTATTTTGCCAGCTTCAACGGCAACCGCAGCGACTATGGTCTCGAAACTCCCGGCCCGGATGTGCTGCACGACCGCGTCTGGGGACTGGGCGGCATGGGCACGCTCATCTACAATCGCGACGCCAACAACCAATTCCGGTTCGTGACGTCGCTTCGGCGGCGACGATTATCAAATTCCCAACGATCCCGGACGCCCAAGCAGCCGGAATCCGCGACGTCGAGCGGGAGCGCGACGCGCTCGCGACTTTCTCCTGGGCGCACACGTTCCAACCGGGCTTGCTGCTCACCGTTTCTCCGTTCTATCACTACAACCGCGCCAACTATGACGGCGACCCGAACGACACGCCGATCAGCACCACGCAGCACCGCGGGATCGCAGTACGCCGGGGCACAGATCGTGTTGCGGCGGTGACCGCACGGCACAATGCGCCGGCAGGAGTCTACGGCTTCGGCCAGCACGACGACGAGTCCGTGAACCTGATCGCCAACGATGGCTCGGGACTCGCGCTGGCGCAGGACAAGGCGACGGCGGGCCATCTGGAAGCGCTGTTTCTGGAGGATCAATACAAGGCGTTCTCCTGGCTTACGCTCACCGCGGGCGTGCGGCTTGACGCACTTCACCGGCGCCATCTCGGAGAATGCGGCAAGCCCGCGGCTGGGAGGGCCGGTGCGCATTCCGCATCTGAACTGGGTTCTGCGCGGCTTCTGGGGGCGCTACTATCAGGCGCCGCCGCTTTCCACGGTGCGCGGTCCGCTGCTCGATTTCGCGGTGTCACAGGGACTTGGCTTCATTCCTCTGCGCGGAGAGCGCGACGAGGAGCACCAGTTTGGGCTGACCATTCCCGTGCGCGGATGGGCGTTCGATGTGAACAACTATCATCAGCGCGCGAAGAACTATTTCGATCACAACGCCATCGGAAACTCCAACGTCTTCTTCCCTCTGACCATCGATCGTGCGCGACTGTACGGTTGGGAGGTTCGGCATCCGCTCGCCACAACTGTTTCACCGCGGCGAGGTGTACCTCGACCTATGCCTATGCGCACGCCGAGGGGGCCGGCGCCGTCAGCGGCGGCCTGACGGATTTCTCGCCTCCGGATAGCGGTTACTTTCTGCTCGATCACGATCAGCGGCACACGCTTCACACCGGGTTTCAATTTCAGCCTGCCGCGGCGGATCACGGCGGGCGGCAATCTGTACTACGGCTCGGGATTCACGGACGGGTCGAGCGCAGTGCCGGCCCATCTGCAGGGGCACACCACCTTCGATCTTTCCGCTGGCAGAGCCTTCGCCGAAAAGCTCACGCTGTCGGTGACGGCGTTGAATCTGGCGAACCGGCGGTTCCTGCTCGACAACAGCCAGACCTTCGGGGGCACGCATTACGCCGATCCGCGGCAGATCTATCGTGCAGGTGCGGTACCGGTTCCACTATTGACACGCAGTCGCCGAAAACGGTCGGTTCTTATTTCGCCTGAAGCGGATGCAATCCAAATTCGATGTGCAAGCGGATGCCCTCAATCCACACTGGTCCGCGGTCGTGATTGAAGGCCGGATTTCCAACATGCTGCAGATCGAACGTGGCGAAGAGGCCGCGGAACAGGTGGGCGTTGTAGTAGCTTTCCCACAAGTACTCCGGAGCGTAGTTGAGCTTGCCGTCACCGATCAGAAAGTCGAGGCCGCCGCGCGAAAGATACAGCGCGTGGACCCCAGAGATTCCGCTGGCGGTAAATGAAGTGGCGACGACATCATCCTTTCTCTTCCATTTCATTCCGTGCACGGAAACGCCGCCGCTGGCCAAGCGGTCGATGGCGGTGAATGCGAAGTCCTGAGTCTTGCCGTCATTCCATCCCAGACGCGTGAAAACGCCCACGTCGCGGGATATCTGCTGCTCGATGTTCACACCGAAGCCATACTTCAAGGTTCCGGCGTGTCGAACGGCGGTGACGTCGGGCGTGGTTCCGGTTTGCTCGGCGAGCCGCACGGCGTCACCGTAGCTGCCGGAATCGGTGTGGTTCACATATCCAAGCAGACGAACCACGCCAGGATGGTTTCCCAACGAGTAGCGGCGCTCGCCTTCGAAAACATCCCCGCGGTCGCGAAACAGACGACGGTCAAATCGCGGCCCGTTGGCCTTCTTCGGTTCGGCGGCACTGCCGTATCGCAGGGACCAGTTGCGCATGTGGAATTCATGCACCATACCCCAGGTATAGCCGCGCGTGTCTGCCGGATAATCCCACGCGCCGTTATACATCACACCCCACGCCATGAATTGTGAGCGTGGATCGTGCGTGTAGCTATTGTTGTCGAAGAAATCCGTGAGGGAAAACCGGCCGAGGGTCACGGTGTAGCGCGTCATGGGGCGATCACCGGCTAGCTGATTGGCATCGCTCTCGACGTGCTCTTTCTCCGAACCGAAACCAAAATCGTGAGAAATATAGAGCCGGGCAATGTAGGGTTTGGGTGTAGCAGTGGCCACGCGCGGAAGTTCGCCGTTGGGCGCATTAGCGATGCCATTCACGCCGCTGAATCCGCGGCCCCCGGCAATTTCGGGATCGAAGTAGAGCTGGGTATTGTTACCGAGATTCAGTCCGAAGAAGAGAGTTGTGGTGAGGGACACTACGTGTTCTGGGACGTCCTGCAGGCTTAGCGGCCCCTGATATGGAGCATTGAATGTGCCGTGCTGCTGGCCGATGGAAGTGGCCTGATAGTAGAGATTCCAGCGCTCGGCCGCCGGGGCGCTCTCAGCAGGATCGGAAGTGCTGCTCGCGGGCTGAAGTGGTGTCTGCGGATCCTGGCAAAGGCCAAGCTGCAAGCAACAAGTCAGGATAGTACACAGGAGTTTTTTGAGCACGTGATGTAATTTCCCAACGGGTGCTGCGAGTCCGCAAAGTGGCCACTGGCTCTTCATCGTACTTAGCTACAGTTAAGCATGCAAGCAATTTTGTGTTACAGATCGCTTACGCTTTTCTTGGAGCTCAACTGCGGCCAAGCACCCCGGCCAAATTCAGCGCGTGATAAAAGACGAGCAGGCAGCGTCATGAGCGCGAGCTGGGAACGAAGGCGGGCGAGTGTTACTCGCTATCCGAGGAGCCTAGCAGAAGGAGGCTCGACCAAATCGCTGCCGGCCAGGTCTTCGAACCGCTTGCAACTACTGCTGCCGTCTGACATTCAGGACGCCTCCTTTTCAGAAGTGTGAGAGCCAGCGCTCTCTAATTGGAAGGGTATCACGGCCTCTTGAACGCAGACAAGAGAAAATTTGAAAAATCTTCGGTTAATGTAGGATACCCCCCCAGGTATGCAGTAGCATACCCACCCAGGTATAAGCGGGGGGCAACCTGATACCCTGAAATCAGCCATGGCACACGTCATTCGCGACAAGAAAAAGCTGCTGCACAGGGTCCAGCGCATTCGCGGCCAGGTGGAGGCGATCGGAAGGTCATTGGAACAAGAAGCCGATTGCTCTGAAACGCTGCATACCATTGCCGCCTGCCGGGGCGCCATCGACGCTCTAATGGGCGAGGTCATTGAAGGCCATATCCGGTTTCACGTGGTGGATCCTGACAAGCGGCCGACCAGCGAACAGGCGCAGGCCGCCCAGGAATTAATCGACGTGGTGAAGGCGTACCTGCGGTAACGTCGTTGAACCCGGTGCCGCAAGGGAGTATTCTTCAATAACCCGAGACCGCAATGGTCGGCAAGGTTCTGGCGCAGTATCAGATCTCCGAGAAACTAGGCGAGGGCGGCATGGGCGTGGTGTGGAAGGCGCGGGACACCCGCCTGGACCGGTTCGTCGCGTTGAAAACGCTCTCCGCTGAAAGACTGGCCGATCCGGAACGCAAGCGCCGCTTCGTGCAGGAGGCCAAGGCGGCTTCCGCGTTGAACCACCCCAACATCGTGCATATTTACGACATCGCAGAGGCGGACGGCGTGCAGTTCATCGCCATGGAGTACGTGGCGGGCAAGACGCTCGACCAGTTGATCGGCCGCAAAGGGCTGCGGTTCAACGAAGCGTTGAAGTACTCGATCCAGATCGCGGACGCGCTGGCGAAAGCGCACTCTGCGGGCATCATTCACCGGGACTTGAAGCCGTCCAACATCATGGTGACCGAGAACGGCCTGGTCAAAGTGCTGGATTTCGGGCTGGCCAAGCTGGCGGAGACCGCGGCGGGCGAGTTTGGCGAGACCGCGACGGTAAAAGCGCCGGAAGGCCCGAACACGGAAGAAGGCACGATCGTGGGCACCATCGCCTACATGTCGCCGGAGCAGGCTGAAGGTAAGAAGGTGGACGCGCGCAGCGACATCTTTTCCTTGGGCTCGGTGCTTTACGAGATGGTCACGGGTAGGCGCGCATTTCACGGCGATTCGAAACTCTCCACTCTCTCGGCGATCCTCAAGGAGGACCCGAAGCCGGTGAGCAGTGTCATGCTGGATGTGCCGCGAGATCTGGAAAAAATCATCTCTCACTGTTTGCGGAAAGATGTGGAACGGCGCTTCCAGCACATGGCTGACGTGAAGACGCTTCTGGATGAGTTGAAGGAGGAGTCCGATTCAGGGAAGCTAACGGGGATCGTGGCTGGCGCTACGGGGCGGAAATCGAGGCTGCCGTGGGCGCTCGCTGGTACGGCCATGCTGTTCGCGGCGCTGGGAATTGGGCTTTGGTTGCTGCGCCCGACTTCTCACGCGGTACCGAAAACCGTTCCTCTCACCAGTTATCCTGGCCGGCAGGGGACCCCCGCATTCTCGCCCGATGGCAAGCAGGTGGCGTTCGCATGGAATGGGGAGAAAGAAGACAATTTTGACATTTACGTCAAGCTCGTGGATGCTGGAACGCCGCTAAGACTCACGAGTTCTCCCGCGGACGAATACGCGCCCGCTTGGTCGCCTGATGCTCGCTACATCGCTTTTTGCCGGGATGTGTCCGACCACACTGAAATCTGGATGATCCCCGCTCTGGGCGGCGCGGAGCGGAAGTTGAGAGAATCGGCGGGATGTGATGGACTGTCCTGGTCTTCGGATGGGAAGTATCTAGCGTTCATGGACAAGAACGCCCCGCGAGAACCCTATAGCATTTTCTTGCTCTCCGTCGAGACTGGCGACAAGCAAAAACTCACCTCACCACCTGCTGAATACTTCGGAGATTTGATGCCCCGATTCTCTCCCGATGGCAAAACTATCGCGTTCCTAAGAGTTTCTGCCGGTCTAAGTGGCGAGATTTATTATTGCCTGTCACTTCCGATGGAAGGCCACTGGGTGAACCTCGGCCGCTGACTCTCGACGAACGATACATTTTTGGCTTAGACTGGACTGCCGACGGCCGGAGAATCGTGTACTCATCGGGTCAAATCGGGAGTAGTAGGAATCTGATGACGACCCCGGCATCCGGAGGCGCACCCGAACGCCTGGCCGTCGCGGGCGAGAACGCTGGGGCACTCTCCATTTCTCGTAGCGGCAGTCGATTGGTCTACACACGCGCCGTGTACGACACCAACATCTGGCGAATTCCTGGACCGAACTCATCCGACAAGAAAAGCGCGCCCTCCAGATTTATTGCCTCGACCCAACCGGATCTTGAACCGCAATTCTCTCCGGACGGCACAAAGATCGTTTTCAGCTCGGCCCGCTCGGGCAACTACGAACTCTGGGTCTGCGACCATGAAGGGCGGAATCCCGTGCAACTGACTTCCTTTAACGGTCCCCAACTGGGAAGCCCACGATGGTCTCCAGACAGCCGCTGGATTGCCTTCGACAGCCCCAAGGCCGGCAATTCCGATATTTACGTCATCAGCGCGGATGGCGGTCAGCCGCGCCGCTTAACCAGCGGACCGTCTAATAACGTGCGTCCGAGCTGGTCCCAGAACGGCCGGTGGATCTACTTCGGTTCCAATCGGAGCGGAGATTGGCAGATCTGGAAAGAGCCTGCGCAGGGCGGCGCGGCCGTACAGGAGACCAAGACGAAGGGCGCCAGAGAAGCGTTCGAATCGCTCGACGGCAGGTTTGTTTACTACGCCAACTTGGACGCGCCTGGCATTTGGAAGGTGCCGGTGGGGGGCGGCGAGGAAACTCGCGTACTTGATCGGGGTGGGCAGGACATTTGGGCTTTAACTGGCCAGGGGATCTGCTTCTTCGACCTACATGGCTCGACCGGAGCCGCCGCCCTCAAGTTTCACAATTTCGCTACAGGCAAAGTGACGCTCCTCAGGGAGTTTTCGAAGGACACACCAGTCGACCCGTCTGGCACAGCGCTTACCGTCTCTCCCGACGGCCGCTGGATTCTATACACGCAGCTCGATCAATCCGGCAGTAATCTGATGCTGGTGGAAAATTACCAGTAACCATTTCCTTCCCGGACAGTATAAAGGTCGATGGCAACCCTTCTGCAAGACCTCCGCTATGCCGTTCGCACTCTTAGAAAGTCGCCGTTATTCGTCTCTGTGGCGGTGCTCTCACTGGCCTTGGGAATCGGCGCGAATACCGCAATATTCACGCTGATCAACCAGCTCATTTTGCAATATCTGCCCGTCCGGCATCCCGAAGAGCTGGTGCTGCTGACCGCGCGCGGACACCATTACGGCAGCAACAGCGGCCCGAACGCCCTTTCCTACCCCATGTACCAGGATTTTCGCGACAAGAACCAGGTGTTTCAGAGGATGTTCTGCCGGCATGGTGAAGACATGAGCGCGAGCTTCGAGGGCCGCACCGAGCTGGTCGCCACCGAGATGGTTTCGGGAAACTACTTTCCCGTGTTGGGGGTGGGTGCAGCTTTAGGGCGCGTGTTCAGCGCTTCGGATGATCTCATGCAGGGCGGCCATCCGCTGGCTGTTCTCAGTTACGGCTACTGGAAAACGCGCTTTGGCGGGGATCGCGGCGTGATCGGAAAGAAAATCGTGGTGAACGGCTATCCGCTGACCATCGTGGGCGTGAGCGAACAGGGTTTCAACGGCGTCGAGCCCGGATACTCGCCGCAAATTCGCATTCCCATCACCATGCAGGACAGCCTCCCACCCGGCCAAACTTTTATGCAGTTGAATGACCGGCGCCGCCGCTTCATCCAAGTGTTCGGACGGCTCAAGCCCGGCATAACGCTGGAACGCGCCAAGGCCGGACTGCAGCCGCTGTTCCACCAGATCCTGCAGATGGAAGTGCGCGAGGAGGCATTCGCCAAGGCCAGTCCCTATAGCAAGCAGCAGTTTTTGAGCATGTGGATGGACGTGCTGCCCGGTTCCAAGGGACGGTCGCAATTGCGGCAGCAATTCTCCAAACCTCTGCTGGCGTTGATGGCGATCGTCGGGCTGGTGCTGTTGATCGCCTGTTCCAACCTGGCCAACCTGCTGATCGCGCGGGCTTCCTCGCGGCAAAAAGAGATTGCAGTCCGGCTGGCTTTGGGCGCGGGCCGGTGGCGCTTGATTCGCCAGCTCCTTGTCGAGAGCATTCTGCTTTCTCTCGCCGGTGGCGGCGCTGGGTTGGTGCTCGCCATGTGGATGGACCGGGCGCTCATCCGCTTTCAGCCGCCGGGTGTCTGGGGCATCACGTTGTCCACGACTCCGGACGCCGCCGTACTTGTTTTCACATTATTGGTTTCGCTCTTGACCGGCATGATTTTCGGACTCGTTCCAGGACTGCAAGCCACGCGGCCGGACCTGTCTACCACTTTGAAGGACGAAGCCGGCTCCGTAGCGGGCGGGGCGTCCGCGGGTTTACGCAAGAGCCTGGTGGTGGCCCAGGTAGCGCTCTCGCTGCTGCTTCTGGTTGGCGCCGGACTCTTTCTTCAGAGTCTGAACAACCTGAAGGAACTCCATCCCGGCTTCCAGACCAAAAACCTCGTTACGGTTGCCGTGGAGCCGACTTTGAACGGGTACAAACCAGACTGGGCCCGGCAGTATTACCGGCAATTGACAGAACGCCTCGAGGCGCTGCCCGGCGTCAAGTCCGTGGCTTTTGCCGTCATTCCGGTGCTGGTGGACAACGAATGGGACAACTGGGTGACCATTGAAGGCTACACGGCGAAACAGGGCGAGATTCCCGACCCGCACATGCAATTCTGCTCACCCAGATTTTTCGAAACGTTGAAGGTTCCCATTCTGCTCGGGCGCGATTTCACCATTAAGGATGGCCATGGCGCGCCGAAGGTGGGAATCGTAAACGAAAAGTTCGCCAAGCGTTACTTCGCGGGTGTCAGTCCTCTTGGCCGCCACGTGGGATTCGGCGGCGACCCCGGGACCAAGACGGACATTGAGATCATCGGCGTCGTGGGCGACACCAAGTACGAAAACATGCGTGAGGAAGTCCCTTACGAGCTGTACGTGCCTTGGATCCAGCAGGACTGGGTAAACGGCATGACCACGTATGTGCGAACTGAAGGCGCCCCGGTCAGCTTCTTCAGCACCTTGCGCCGAGCTGTTCGCGAGGTGGATGCCAGCGTGCCCATGTATGAAATGCGGACGCTCGACACGCAGGTGGAGAATTCTCTGGTGACGGAGCGGCTGCTGGCGACGCTCTCGAGCATTTTCGGGGGCCTGGCCACCCTGCTCGCGGCAATCGGACTCTACGGTGTGATGGCCTTCATGGTGGCGCGGCGCACGCGTGAGATCGGCATCCGGATGGCGCTGGGCGCGACTGGTGGATCGGTGGTCTGGCTGGTGATGCGCGAGGTCTTGTTTTTGGCGTCAACGGGCCTCGCAATCGGGCTGGCCTCGGCATTCGGCCTAACGAGGCTGGTGGAGGCGCAATTGTTCGGCGTCAAACCCACCGACTTATTGACTATGCTGTTGGCGACCCTCGGTATCGCAGCGGTGGCCATGCTGGCAGGCTATCTGCCGGCGCGACGGGCGACCACAATCGATCCGATGCGGGCTCTGCGATTCGAGTAGCGCTGGTTCAAGTCAAGCATCCGCCCATCGGGCTTACGAGGTCTTTGGCTGGAACAGCAATGCTGCGAACTCGGCCAGGTTGCGGCGCCAGACCATCCACGTGTGCGCGCCGGGTGTCTCAATGGGAGTGAATTGAATCTCTTTCGATTTGAGCCAGTCGCGGAATTTGCGATTCGGCTCGATGAGGCGGTCGTCGGTGCCGCATGCGATCCAAAGCAGGCGCAGCTGGCTGTTCGCTTTTGAGTTGAGCGCCGGGAAAGTCGCGTTGAAATCGTCGCCCATCCCGCCCGAGCTGAAAGCCCCGATCCAGGCAAAGCGATCCACCGCGTTCAAGCCGGTGTAAAGAGATTCGGCGCCGCCCATGGAAAGCCCCGCAATGGCGCGCGAGTTACGGTCTTTGGCCACGTGGTAGGTTTTTTCGATCTGCGGCATCACCTCGGTGAACAGCGCATCGCGAAATTTACTCATGTTCCGGTCGCGCAGGCCGGGGTCGCGGAAGCGTGGACCGGTTGGGGAGAGAATCTCCGGCGCGCCATAGCCTAGGGTCATTACGATCAGCATGGGCTTCGCCTTGCCCTGTGCGATGAGGTTGTCGAGAATCACGTTGGCGCGGCCCACGGCAGTCCAGCCGCTGGCGTCGTCGCTGTAGCCGTGCAACAGATACAGCACGGGGTAGGGCATTTTCGCGTGAGGGTCGTATCCCGGCGGCGTGTAAACGTAGAAGTCCCGCTCGTCTCCTACGATCCCGGATTTGTAAAAGTGGTGGTGGACAATGCCATGCGGCACGTCGTTGATCTCCCACGCGAGCGATGCCGGACCGGGCACATGCACTTCGCTCTCGTTGCTCAGCAGATTCGGCTTCATCAATGAATTCGAAGGGTCAATGAGGCGGACCCCATCGGCGACGAAATCATAACCGTAGAAGTCCGGTTCGAGCGGCGCTGTGGTCAAGCTCCACACGCCCTGCTCATCTTTCTGCATGGGAACGCGCTCTGCGCCTTCACGGGCGAAAGCAACTTCTTTGGCGTTGGGATCGCGGAACCGAAACGTGACGCTCCGGTCAGAATGCACTTCGGGCGATTGGAGCGGGGGCGGAGCCTGCTGCGCGAAAGCCGGAATGGCAGCCGCAGCCAGCAAAAAAGAAACGACGCGGTTCATGGTGGCAATACTCTCCGTGGTCAGTTTGAACTAGGTCGAGTATATACCACGCCGAAACCGCGCCGCCCGCTAACGCCAATAACCTCGCCGGTAGGAATAGTGGCCGCGATTATAGTAAGCCCGGCCCGCCACCCACCTCGCATGAGCACGCGGTGGCCGAGCCCAATAACCCGGCGTCCAAACATAACGCCCGTGCCAATCGTAAAAGCCATCGATCCATACATAGCCGGGTCCAGGAGCATAACCGACCACGCCCACAACCGGCGGCGGTGGCGGAGGTCCCGCTACATAGTAGCCGGCATGAACCGCGCAACCGGCAAGAAAAAGCATCGCGAAGGCAGATACTAACAGTGCCCGTTTCATAGTGCGCCTTTCTGCATACTAGAAACGCGAGGCGCATGGTAGGGGTTGCTGCCTTCATCTGGTGTTAATGATTGCGGGGCGGAAACGGGCGTCGTGGGTTATGCCAGCAGGGCTGAAACCATTTGGCCGTGACATAATCTTTGAGGCGAGGTCAATGCAGAACGCTAAAGTGGTGAAGCTTTTTGAGGCAGTTCTAGCGAAGACGAGGTCCGGGAAAATCCGTTGGTCGCCGACGGCAGCCGAATCGGGCTACATCGCTGCGATAGGCGGCCATTTCATCCTCTCTATCTCTGAGCTTGAGAACGGGTTTGCGGTGCCACCCGAGACGTACACTCTTGTCCTGAAGGATCAGGACGGGAGAGAGTTGACGAGAGTCCAAAATATGGACGAGGGTATTCCCTCGCTGGACATCCGCGAACTTTATGAGGCCGCCAGACGGCAGGCTCTGCATGTAGACGAGAAAATCGACAGCCTCCTCGAAGCGCTCAGCAAGCTCTAGGTCCCGCTCTCACCTGCTCTTCAAATACGCATCAATGCTCGCGATATTCTTACGCGCCAGATCCGCTTCGGCCAGCTCCGAATTCATGTTCAGCATCGCGACGAAGTGCTGACGGGCGGCCGGGAGCATCTCGACGATTCCGTTCTGCTGCGCTTTCTTGGCGAGCGACAGGCCGAGCGCGAGATGGACATACGGATCGTCTGCCGAGTAATTGAGCGACTTCTCGCAGTACGTGATCGCCTGGTCGAAGTGTGACTGCTTGCGCTCGGCGTCGCACAGGCCGAAATACGCCAGGCTGCGCATATCCTTCCAGATGTCCTGCTGTGCCGCGCGCTTCTTCTTGCCCATAGCCCATCAGATGAACCCAGCACGTAATAATTCAACTGGCCCGCCGAGCTTGCTGTCGAAATCGCTCAACTTCAGATATTGCTGGTATTCGTTTTCGGATTCGCCGTATTTGCCGCTCAAGCGCAGGCTCTCGGCCAGCCAGAAGTGCGCCTCGGCCTTGTTGGGAGTCAACTGGATGGCTTTGCGCGCGGCTTCGATCGATTGCGGATAAGCCTCCTTCAATCGGTAGGCTTCAGCCAGAAGATACCAGGACATCGCATGATTGGGATCGCGCCGCAGTGGCAACATTCAACTGGCGGATGGCTTCGTCCGCATTGCCGGTATCCAGCAGCATGCCGGCGAAACTTGCGTGCGCTTCCACGTAATCCGGATCGATCTCGATAGCTTTGCGGAAATATTGCTCGGATTTGTCTTCCTCGAAGAGCGCATTGTAAGTGCGGCCTAAGTAGAGCGCAGCCTGGCTGTAAGTCGGATCGATCTGTACGCTTTCTCGAAGTAAGTCGACGGCCTTGCGATAGTTATCCGCAAAACCCTTGCTGTAATATTTGAGGCCCTCGTCTACTGCATCGAGCGCAGCTTTGTTGCGCCGCTTGGCGATCGAGAATCTTGATGCTGACGGTCGTCTGCTGGCCCGGATAGATCATCTCCTCGCGCGGGCCGTCGGGCTCGTAACCCATCTTGACGCCCTTGATCGCATGAACGCCTGGTACAAGCCCGGGCAAACGTCAGCGGCGTGCCTTTGGTAGATTACTCCCACCGACTTGCCATCCACGAACACCTCGACGTCGCTCATGTTGGCTTCGAGAATCAACGTCCCGAACTTGGGCGGCGGCGGCGCGCCGGGCTTGATGTTCGATGGGACGTAAGAAAGCAGCATGTTGGTGTCGAAGCTGCCCCGATCCGATGTGGGATTCTGCTGCCCGTTAGTCGCCTCGCGCACGTTGCGGTGAACATACTCGGCCAGTTCGTCGGCAGTGACGATGCCGTCGCCCGATTCATCCGCCGCGCCCTCGAGACCCTTCACCACGTAGTAAGTGAAGATTCCGTGGCCGCCGCCCCAGTCTTTGCTCTCGAAGGAGCGCTCGCGGTCGCGGCTCGCCGTCAGTGAGAACAGACGACTTATTCAGAGTGCCCAGCGTACCGTTGATCAATTGAACGTCGGCATCGGGATTGATGGCGCCCGAGTGGCAGGAATCGGTGAGCAGCACTTTCCACTTGCCTTTAATCTTGACGCCCATGTCGCGGCCTAGCGTGTCCATGGGGTAACCGGTGGCGGTGATATTCTTCAGGTCGATGTCGTAGGGCGCCAGATAGGCCTTACCGCCGTAAACGAATCCGTGACCCGCGAAGTAAATCAGGACGCGGTCGTCATCCTTGGCGACCGACGGCAGCCATTCCTCCAGCTCATGGCGAAGGCGCGCAAGCGTAGCCTTGGCGCCCACCAGCTTGTGCACATTTTCCGCGCGAAAGTTGCCGCCTTCCGTGCTGATGAGGATGGAGTAAATGGCCTCGGCGTCGCGCTCGGGAAACTGGAGCTGCTGCGCCGCGGCCAGATTCTGATAATTCGCAATTCCCACCACCAGCGCGTAGCTGCGCGGGATGCGAACGCCCTGCGGCTGGCCGGGAGTGGAAGCCGCGTCCTTTTCAAGACGCAGATCGCGCTCTTTGTCCGTCGGTTTTTGTTGTGCCAAGAGTGGCAGCATCGCCGCAAGCGCGAGGATCCACGAGAGGCCAATCGCCGTGTCCCCGCGTCGCCGCGTCCCCGCGTCGGCCTCACGCTCACTTATGCGCAAGATGGAACTCATAAATCACAGGCCCCTTCAACGGTACCGGCGATGACACGACCGCGGTATTCTGCTTGCGCAGGAACATCAGGTCGCCCGAGCCTCCCGAAGGAACTTGCGCCAGGTTGTCGGGCAGCAGCTCGCGGCTGGTCACATTCTTCGGCCCCGCGGACGTATCGATGCACGCGCCGCGCGCACGGAACAGGGCGTCGTCGCAGCGGGGCGTCATGTTCGATGGCGCCCGCTTTTCTTTGGGCGGCGGAGGCGGCAGCGGGACGTAATGGCTCTCTTCCCCGGTGCGCAGCTCCGCCGGAGTCACCATCCAGTAGACGATCTCGTGCCCCGGCGGCCCAGCGATCCGAAAGAGCGTCTCTGTAGCAGGCACTGCGTAATCCTTGCCCGCGCGGATCTGGTTTTCGCGCCCGGTCTCTTCGCCCGGAAACAGCATGGAGTATGTGCCAGAGGTGCTCTGATTCATCACGTAGAGATAGCCATCGAAATTCGTGTGGAAACGGAAGCGCACGCGATCGTTCTGTTCGAGCACCAGCCCCGGATCCACCGTGTGCCAGGCGCCGGCTTCGCGCCGCTCGAGCGACAATCTCCATGCGGTAAGGCCCTTGCTGGGAATTCGTCTGTCCAGGTAGAGGCAGCGTCAGGACGACCAGAATGGCGAAGGCGTATTGCGCGGAATGGTCCATTTGCTATTGGTGCTTCAGCGTCACGTCCGCCACCACTCGTGACTCGGCGCTGCCGGTCGGATTGACCGCATACACGGCCTTCTCTTTCTTGGCCGTCTGTTCGTCATCCACCTTTTCGACGATCAGGTCGCGCGCATAGGCGTTGCGCAGTTTGCCGATCACGTCGTCGCCAAACGCCGCGCTAGCCATCAGCACCTTAGGCTTTTCCCCGGCCGGCTTTCCACTCTGGCCCAGCGAGTAAATCAGCCCTTCCAGATCCGGCTCCGGTTGGCGCGAAAGAACGATAAACAGTTTCTCCTCGCCCGCCTGCTCGTCGAACGTGAAGGTATAGCCCGATGGAATCTCGTACCGGACTCGCTTCTGCACCCGGTTGTCGCCGTCTTTGATTTCGGGCGATGGAAACAGTAGCTTCCATGTCCCGCTCGAGCCCCGGTTGACGACATAGAGGTAGCCATCGTCGTTGGCCTCTACGGCGAGGCGAATCCGGTCGCCGGCATGGAAGGTGGCGTCGGCATCCGCCTCCGCCTGGTCATCGCCTTTCTTCTTGAGGATGGTGTATCGCAGTCCCAGCGCCGGATGGGGACCCTGCGGCCGGTAAGCCGCTTGCGTCACCGGCACCGCCCCGTTTGAACCTGAACCGCCGTTCGCCGCGGCCTGATCGGAATCGGGAGTGCTTTTTCGGGATGGCTGTTTGGGCTTCCCGGCAGGTTTGGCCGATTTGTGAGGCGCCGCGGGCGGCGTGTCAACGGCGGAGTAGAACAATTCCCGCGCTGTCAATTTCTTGTCGTCCTGCTGTGCGCCCACGTACAATGCCATGTTGCAACCCGCCAACAAGCACAACCAAATCCCTCTCATGGCCAAGCCTCCCCGGTTGTGAGCGATCGCCCACTGGTTGCAATACTGCCTAATCTTCTATAAGATAGCAGCCTAGCCGGTCGGAGGAAAGAGAGGAGCCAAGTATGCGCCCGATGGCAGGGTTGCTGTCCTGTTTTCTTGTGTGGCAACTGTGCCCGGCGTCAGCCTGGGCTCAGGAAACCGGTAGCCAGCTGAATATTGTGATCGTGGAAGGCGACGGCGCAATTAACAACATTCGTCAGCGTACCGCCCGGGAGCCAATCGTCCAGGTGGAGGATCAGAACCACAAGCCGATTGCCGGGGTGGCCGTGGTTTTTCTGCTTCCGGACCAGGGAGCGAGCGGTGTTTTCGCCAATGGTTCGCATACCCTCACCGTCATGACTGACGCTCAAGGCCGGGCTGTAGCCCGAGGATTCCATCCAAACAACGTACAGGGTAAGCTGCAAATCCACGTGACCGCTTCACACCAGGGGCAGACCGCCAGCGCTACCATCAGCCAGACGAATGCCGTCGGTGCTGCTGCCGGGGCAGCCGCTGCCGGCGTTTCCGCCAAACTGATCACGATTCTTGTGATTGCCGGGGCTGCGGTCGCAGGCGGCGTAGTGGCCGCTACGCGCGGCGGTGGTTCATCGTCCACAACCCCGATTCCCCCGACTACTGTTACCCCTGGTACTGGCACTGTGGGCGCACCTCATTAAGGATAGATACATGAATTGTCAAAAAGTCTGGTTTCCAATAGCACTGCTCTTAGCGCCGGCCGCCGTCATGGCGGCTTCGAACTCGATCGAGGGGCCTCGCCTCGGGTTTGTTTTCGATCACGCAACTAGGTCCGTTCGCCCGATTCTTGGGATACCTGGAGCCGCCACCATGGGGAAAGGGCTCGAGACCGGCCTTGACTTGCGAAAAATCGCCATCTCGCCGATGCAAGATTACGTGCTGGCCACCGAAGGCGAGCACAATCAAGTGGTGGTGCTCGCGACCAACCGTACGCCGTTGGTCCCGGTCGCCGTTCAAGGCGCAGACCGAGGTCCCGACCAGCTCTCCATCAGTGCAGGGGGAACGGCAGCGGCTCTCTACTATAAAGGCGGGAATCACGTACAGTTGATCAGCGGACTTCCGGCGGCGCCCAGGATTTCGGCGCGCCTCTATCTTTCAGCGGGCCAGGTACCCTCCGCGCTCGCCGTAAGCGACGATGGCGAGACGCTGCTGGCGGGCGTAGCCGATTCCGTTTACTGGGTGAGCCCGAGTGGCGAAGTGCCCATTCTCAAGCGTCTGCACAAAATCGCATCGATCGCTCTCGCCTCCAACCATACGGCGCTCATCGCTGACGGCCTCACGAACCAGATCCACCGCTTACAGAATGTTACGAGCGGGGTCGAGTCCGACGTAGTGGCAGGGCCTAAGGAAGGCATCGCCTCGCCAGTCGCCGTGGCTATTTCAACTGACGGGAAGCGCGCATTTGTCGCCAATGGCAAGTCCGGAACGATTGCGATTCTCGATCTGCAGGCCAAAACACAGGTTGGCGAACTTACCTGCCAATGCACACCTACAGGCCTCGATCGCCTGGCAGGCATCGACGTCTTTCGTTTGACGGAACCCTCGAACCGGCCGATGTGGGTGCTGGAGGCCGCGGCGCACCAATCCCGGATTGTGTTCGTGCCCCCTGTCGTGAACCAGGAGTAAGGCAGTGGAACGCTGGCCGGGACGGTTGCACTTTCTCCGGTTAGCGGCATTACTGTCGGCTTTCGCGGGAGCAGCCTATCCGCAGTTGCTCTTGACCCTCTCACCGTCGGGCAGTGGGACGGTTGCGCTGGCCGCTGGTTTCACAACGAAATCGTATTCGGGCGCCACTCTCTCCACGAATGGAGTGGGCCCAACCACTTGGACCGTAAACGGCGCATTGCCGCCGGGTCTGACTCTGAACTCGGGCCAGACCTCCGCCACAATCACAGGTACGCCGACAACGGCCGGCACGTTCGTATTCGTCGTGTCGGCCTCCGATCCTCAATTCGACCAAACAGCCAGCCAGCAGTACAGCATCACCGTGGCTCCACTGCTCTTTATCACGACAGCCCTCACACTGCCCAATGCGACCCTGGGCACCCTTTACAACGTGGGTTTCAGAGCCACTGGGGGCACCCCGCCTTACACGTGGTTCATTCCTGGCCAGTTCGGAACTGCCGGGCCCAGCGCCAGCACCGCCCCGCCGGGCCTGGCGCTCGGGAGCGGAGGCCAGCTGACTGGAATTCCGTCGCAGCTCGGTACGTTCACGTTCTTTGTTCAAGTAAACGACAGCGACAAGGTAAATCCACAGTCGGATATACGCTCGTTTAGTTTGACCGTAAGCCCTGCGCCCACGATTCCATCGGCCGGTCTTCTGCCGGGCGGAACCGTTGGAGTCCCCTATCAGACTACGCTTATCGTCAAGGACGGCAGCCCGCCGTTCATCTGGACAATCACCCAGGGCTCTCTGCCGCAGGGTGTAGTGCTCTTTGCTAGTGGCGTCATTTCCGGCACCCCTTCACAGGCCGGGAACTTTTCCTTCAGTGCGCTCGCGCGAGACATATGGGGCGCGTCCGTGGTGGCAAATTATACGCTTCCGATCTCTGCAAGACTGGCCATCACCACTTTGCCACCATTGCCGATCGGCGCAGTAGGCTCTCCTTACAGCCTGCAGTTCACCGCCGCCGGCAGTCCACCCTTTACCTGGAGCGTGCTTGGAGGCGCCTTGCCGCCCGGCCTTTCGCTGAACGCCTCCACTGGCCTGCTGAGCGGAACTCCAACCTCCGCCGGAATTTCTAATTTCACGCTGCAGTTGACGGATTCAACGAAGGCGGCGGTCTCGAACGCCTTCATCCTTACGATCGCTCCGCAACTCTCGATCACCACTCAAGTCCTTCCCGACGGCGCAGTGGGAAAGGCTTACCCGGCAAGCCAGCTTTCTGCTACCGGAGGGACGCCGCCCTACACCTTCTCCACAACGGGTAGTTTCCCCGCAGGGCTTACGCTCAATACTTCAACGGGCGCTATTACGGGTACGCCGACTCAGGGCGGCCGCAACGCCTTCACCGCCCAGGTGACGGATTCGGCGGGAATCACAGTCACGCGCAATCTCGTGATTAATGTGACTACGATCGCATTCACCACGCCATCGCCCTTGCCAGCCGCGACCGTCGGCACGCCTTATAGCCAATCCATTAGCGTGACCGGCGCCGCGCTACCCGATAGATTTACCGTCGACAGCGGCGCGCTGCCAGGTGGAATCGCGCTGGATGCGACGGGAACTCTGAGCGGCACACCCACGGCTGCCGGCGCCTTCCAGTTCGTGTTGCGTGTCACCGACGCCAGTCAGTCTACCGCCACCCAGGTATATCAACTCACGGTTGCCCCTCCCCAACTGCCCGTGCCCACAATCACCGGCGTCACGGCCACAGAACCGCCAGCCCAGCAGCCCACAGCTACCGTTCAGCTAGCCAATCCATATCCACTGGACCTCACCGTCACCATCACCCTCACGTTCGCATCCGCGGTTGGGAGCGTAGACGATCCGGCCATCCAGTTTTCCGCCGGCGGCCGCACCGTGCAGGTCACCATACCGGCGGGCACGACGACTTCTCCCAACGTGACATTCTCCACTGGCACGGTCGCAGGCAAAATTACTCTGACGCTTAGTTTCCAGGCCAGCGGGCAAGACGTTACACCAGAACCGGCGCCCACGATCGTCACGCAGATTCCGGCGGCGGCTCCCCTTATCACCAGCGTTACGGCAACCCGCAACTCATCCGGTCTCGAAGTGGATGTGACCGGGTTCTCCAACACGCGCGATATGACCAGCGCTACCTTCACATTCCAGGCCTCTGCCGGGACCAATCTGCAAAGCTCGCAAGTGACGATTTCAAACGCCGGGCAACTGTTTGGGACGTGGTTCAGCGATCCCACTTCTACGCAATATGGCAGCCGCTTCACCTTCGTGCAGCAGTTCACCATCAGCGGAAATATGACGGGAATTACAGGAGTGTCGGCAACTCTTACCAACAAGCAAGGCACGTCGAACGCGGTTAGCACAAACGTACCTTAAGTCTGGCTACTTGGATCGTAAATGGACCTGGCTCTCAGGCGTCAGCGCTTCTCGAATGTCAAAGGTTATCCGTTCCGCACCTGCAGGCGTCGTTCGGCGAATCGTCTTCGCTCGCTCTCGAGCCCGCTTAGCTTCTCGCTTCAACTTCAATTTGTCGAGGACGATTGCATCGCTCTCTAGCAAATCGGCCACCAGAGGATGTGCGGGTCCATACGTTTTCTCAGCCGATCGAAGGGTCCGTTCCAAAGACATCCTCGCATCCTGTGGCTGCCCCATCACGTATTGGAGCGAAGCGAGACTGGCCCACCCTCGGATCAACGTGGGATGGTTCGGACTGAGCGTCTTCTCCCAAACTTCGATGGCCTCGTGTTCCTGGCTGAGAGCCTCGGCGTATCTTCCTGTGCGCATTTCAATGGCGGCCAGATTATGTAGTAGCGTGGGCAGAAGATCTCCTGGTTCGGGGACTTGCGCCACAATCCGGCGGGCTTCCTGCAATTCGGCCTCCGCGGCCGGCAATCTCCCCAGCTTCAGGTGCAGTGCGCTCCAGGCGTTCAGAAGTTCGGCGCGTGACCGGCCATCGGTTAGCTGAGCGGCCGTCTTCTGAGCTTCTTCAAGCACAGCCTCCGTCTCGCGATAGGCGCCCGCCTCCATATACGCTGTCGCCAATGTGATCCGAAGGTGTAACAAATCCTTAACCGATACACCCGCATGAACCTCGTCTTCCAGCGCGTGGGCAAAATCGGCGGCGGCCTCCTCCGGGCTTCCGTTATCCAACGCGCGATTGCCTGCCGCCACCCAATCCGGTGGCTGCGCGAGGAGGCAACTTGCGAAAAGAATCGGGCCGAGCTGTAAGAACATGGCCCAACCATAGGGTTGCCGGGCCCGAAGCCGTTAGCGCCGATGAATGCCGTCAATCAGTTACGCACAGTGGCGCGGTCTGGCGTGAGTTGGCGCTTCGAGAAAGCAGAGGAACAATCCGCCGGGAAACTCGTCCTATCTTCTTAGACTCTGATTAGAATCCCATCCCCATGGCTACTACTGCACCCCCCGGTCCCGAAGAGCGCTTGGATTCCTGGAAGGAGATTGCCGCTTACCTGAAGCGCGGAGTGCGGACGGTCCAGCGCTGGGAGCGTTCCAACGGCTTGCCCGTCCACCGCCTGGAACTGGACCGCCAAGGCTCGGTCTTCGCCTACAAACCCGAATTGGATGCCTGGTGGGAAAGCCGGCGCCAAACCGTGTCGGCAGTCGAAGAAGAGGCCGCGGGTGCCTCCGGACCCCAAGCTGGAAGATCTCGTTGGATCGTGCGGGGCGCCGTCAGTATCCTGCTTGTCGTGGGTTTGGGATTTGGTCTGACTCGTTGGGCCAGCTCCCACCACACCGATTTCGGTCCTCTGGACCCGGTTCCACTAACGTCCGATTTGGGTTCGGAAATCGAGCCAACGTTCTCGCCTGATGGTGATCAGGTCGCCTACGCCTGGGATGGTCCCGCACAGGATAACTGGGATATTTACGTAAAGATGGTCGGATCTGATTCGTCTCTTCGGATAACCAAAGGTCCGGAACCCGATTTCTTTCCTTCCTGGTCTCCCGATGGCCGCCTGATTGCCTTCCGCCGGTACCTTCCTAAGCTGCGGCGATCTCAGATCCTAGTGATCTCGCCGATCGGAGGTCAAGAAAAGCTCATATCGGAAGACGCGAACGGTGGAGGTCCGCTGGCCTGGTCTCCGGACAACCGCTGGATCGTCACTTCATCGAGTGAAGTATTGCACGGGCCCGTGGGACTGGTCGCGATCGATGCCAACACCGGAGAATCGCATCGCCTGACTAAGCCGCCGAAGGAAAACTGGGGCGACGTTGACCCGGTCGTGGCGCCGGACGGCACGAGCCTGGTGTTTGTGCGCGACCTGGGCAGCACTTCGGAACTGTATCGCCTGCGATTGAACCAGGATTTTCGACCGGACAGCCAGCCCGAGCCATTAACCGCGCACCATCGTTGGACTGGAATGCCGGCATTCACCGCCAATGGGAAGGCTGTCGTATATTCGTCCGGTATCAAAGATGACATCGCCAGCCTGTGGGTGTTGCCGCTGGTTCGCGGCGGGCAGCCGCGCCTTCTATTCCGGTCCACCAGCTCCTGTTATCAACCGGCGCTCTCTCGCCGTCGCAACCGGTTGGCCTTTTCCGTCGGCAGGATCTTCCGCGTCGACACCTGGAGGCTCGACATCACCGCAGACTTTAAGCCCGCGGGTCCGCCCGTGCGCCTGATTTCCTCCACTCATACCGATTACAATGCGCAATATTCGCCCGACAGCCAGCGCATCGTGTTTCACTCGACGCGCTCCGGCGCATCCGAGATCTGGGCGTCGGACGCGGATGGCTCGAATGCCGTTCGCCTGACGAACTTCAGCGCGCCCATTACCGGCAGCCCCCGCTGGTCGCCCGATGGACAATGGATTGTGTTCGATTCCAATAAAGAAGGCCAGTTCGAGGTGTACCGCATGCGCGCCAACGGTGGAGCGCCCGAGCGGCTCACTCACGATTCCGCAACCGATGGCGTTCCGAGTTACTCCCGCGACGGGCGATTCATCTATTTCATGTCCAGCCGCAGCGGCAGCAACCAGGTCTGGAAGATGTCCGCCGATGGCCGCAATCCCCGCCAGATCACACGCCATGGAGGCTACCTGGCGTTCGAATCCTATGACGGCCGCTGGCTTTTCTATTCCCGCGCCGATGGAGACAGCCCCCTCTACCGCGTGCCGGTTGACGGCGGCGAGGAGACGCAAGTTCTACCCAGAGTCAACGAGTTTGGCTTCTGTATCACACCGAAGGGCCTGCTGTTCTCAACCGGAGAAGGTTCCGGCGGCATCGAGTTTCTCGATCTAGCCTCAGGAAAGATTTCACCATTCTTCCAGCCGCAACAGCAAATGACCGTGGGCTTGAACCTCTCACCCGATCAGCGCCACCTCCTGTTCCCCCAGCGGGAATCGTCGGGGAGCGACTTGATGCTGGTGGAAAATTTTCCGGAAAACCCATAAGCCAATTTGCCCTTCGGCTGTCGTTTTGATTCGATAGAACGATCGTGACAACCAAAGCCATAGCTCTCTTCTGCGCACAACTGTTGGCGATCCAGAACCTCGGTGCTTGGGGCGTGCGGGGACACACGCTCGCGAACCTCGCCGCCGTCGAGCGAATTCCACTGAACGGTCCCGTTTTCTTGAAAACCCAGAAAGCGTACATCGGTCACCTTGGCATCATCCCCGACACCTGGCGCAGCGTGACCGAACCCTACTTGCGCATCTCGGAAGACGCGAATCATAGCTGGTACACGGAAGGTTTCGATTTCATCCCTGAGCCGCCCCGCTCGCGGACGGAATTCATTCTTCGCGTTCATGATGAATATCTACGGGCCGTGAAGTCCGACCCCGACCGGGCAAAGTTGTTAAACATTCGTTACACCGGACTTGAGGCATACTCGATCATCGAAGGCTATGAGCGAATGAAGGCCGGCATGCGGCTATATCGCCACGTATCTGATAAGGATCAACACGGCTTCAGCAACATCGCGAAGTTATATGCCGCGATTTCCCCGGTGCTCCAGGATGCCGTGCAGGTGAAGCAGATGCTCGCGAACGATATCGCCTTTTACATGGGGTGGGTGGGCCACTATGCGGCCGACGCCGCCATGCCGCTCCATGACTCGATCCATCACGATGGCTGGTCGGGCGACAATCCCAAGGGCTACACCCGCGATCCGCATATTCACGACCGCTTCGAGTCGGAATATGTCGACCTAATCGGCGCGACGGAGGCGGACGTGCTTAAATACGTGCCGAAAGACCCACGGTATCTCGAGAACCCCTGGCAGGCAACGTTGAAGCACTCGCTAGAGGCACGCAATTTCGTGGAAGACATCTACCGGCTCGATTTGCGCAACGCGTTTCAGAAAAAGGACGACCAGGAGGCGCGCGAACTGGTCTCGAAGCGCATGGCCGCCGGCGCAACTTTCCTGCGCGATCTGGCGTACACCGCCTGGATCGACAGTGCAAAGCCCGTGCCGCCGGTGAAACCCATAGATCAGCCAGAGAACCCTGACAATCCGAAGTACAACCCAGCTACCGGTTCGGCTCCGGCCCCTGCGGAGTAAGCACCGAGCTCAGATTTGCCTTTTGCCTTTTGCTTTCGCATCTACCGGTTCGGCCCCGGCGGAGTGAGCGCGCCATAATCACGACGCAGGCGTAAAACCTGCATCAAATCGGGAACAAAACATAGTTCCTTTCGTCTTTATAGCTTATGCTCTCGATCTGGCAGGACCTGCGCTATGGTTTACGCGGACTTCGCAAGCAACCCAGTTTCACTATTTTGGCGATCCTGGCCCTGGCGCTCGGAATCGGCTCAGCCACCACCATCTTCAGCGTCATCGATAACGTTCTGCTCGATCCGTTTCCTTATAAAGACGCACGGCGAATCGTCACTTTCCAAATCCATGATGTAGAGCGCGGCGATCGTGGAGGGCGCGGCTTCTTTCCCATCCCGGAATTTCTGGACTATCAGGAGCAGAACCATGTCTTCGATCACGTGGTCGGAGATACCAACGAAGACGTCCTCTATACCAACGGCGAAGGTACCGAACGCTTCCAGGGAACGAATGTGACGCCGAACGTATTCGGCTTCCTGGGAATGCCGGCACTGTTGGGTCGGGGCATCACGCCGGATGATGGCAAGCCGGCCGCAGCGCCGGTCTTCGTCCTGAGTTACAAGTTGTGGCTCAAGGAGTTTAACCTTGACCCAAAGGTATTGGGCCGAACCTTCGTGTTGAACGGCAAACCGCGAACCCTGGTGGGAATCATGCCGCCCCGGTTCACCTGGTGGGGTGCAGATCTGTGGGTACCGGCGCCTCTGGACCGCAGTGATCCGGAAGCCCGGCAGCGCAGGTTTGTGATGCACGCGCGTCTTAAGCCGGGCGTTACGATGCAGCAGGCGGAAGCGGATCTTGACGTCATCGCACACCGGCTTGCGCGCGTTTACCCAAAGGAATACCCCAAGAAGTTCAACGTCGAGGTTCAGACTCTTGCCGACTCGGTAGTCGGACGCTTTAAGACCGTCCTGTACACGTTGCTCGCCGCGGTCGGACTGCTGCTTCTCATTGCTTGCGCGAATGTGGCCAACATGCTCCTGGCGCGGGCCTCGGCACGCGAGAAGGAAATGGCCATTCGTACGTCGCTCGGCGCAAGCCGCTGGAGATTGATCCGCCAATTGCTAGTGGAGAGTGTCCTGCTGGCTCTCGGCGGAGCGGCGGTGGGTTGCCTGGTAGCGTACGGAGGCATCAAGGCGCTAGTGGCCGCTATTCCAGGAAATACCATCCCGGATGAAGCCGTGATCGGTTTGAACGTGCCTGTATTGCTGTTCAGCCTGTCGGTCGCCGTGTTCACGGCTCTGCTTTTCGGCCTGGCGCCGGCGCTGCACATGGCCAAACCCGATATCGTCGAGCCCCTGAAGGACTCAGGCAAAGGCGTAAGCGGCGGATTTCGTCATGGGAATCTTAGAAACTCGCTGGTAGTGGTAGAGGTGGCGTTATCGCTGATGCTGCTGGTGGGCGCGGGTTTGCTTATGCGCAGTTTTGTGGCGCTGAACAAGTCGAACTAGGCCTGAATCCGGATAACATCCTCGTCGCGCGCTTGCCGTTGCCGAAGGAACAATACAAAACCGCCGCCGCGAAACAGCATTTCTTCCGCGAATTGTTGCAGCGATTGTATGTGTTGCCAGGAGTGGTGGCGGCCACCGAAACCAGCACGCTACCGCCCTACGGCGGCATCCCCAGCGAGGTAGATATCCCCGGCAAAACGCATTCGGATAAATGGAATGCGATCTTCCAATTGTGCAGCGAAGGCTATTTTCCGACCGTAGGAATACGGATGCTTCGCGGCCGTGTGTTATCCGAGGCGGATGTGAATGATGCGCGCAAAGTGGCCGTGGTGAATCAAACACTGGTCAAGAAGTACTTCGGGCAGGAAGATCCTATTGGAAAGCAAATCAAACTAAGCATGCTGGAAACGGTGCCCGAGCCTCCGGTGAAGAATCCGGTATTCGAAATCATCGGAGTGGTCACGGATGCGAAGAATCAAGGCATTCAGGAGCCGCCCAGTCCGGAAGCATGGGTGCCTTATACCGTCACGGGCGCTTTCGAGCGCGGGATTCTGGTCCGTACTTCCACGGAACCGCTCTCCATGCTGAACACCGTACGTCGGGAGATCTGGGCAGTGGACCGCAATGTGGCCCTGACGCTGACCGGAACTCTGAAGGACTATCTCAAGTCGTTTTCCTACTCGGAGCCTCGCTTCACTCTGATCCTCCTCGGCGTGTTTGCAGGCGTGGGATTGGTGCTCGTGGCCATCGGCGTCTACAGCGTCATCGCGTATACCGTTTCACGGCAGACCCACGAAATCGGGATTCGCATGGCCCTAGGCGCGGGCCATACGGATGTTCTCCGCATGGTGATGCGCATGGGTCTCCGGCTGATCGGGCTGGGCACGGTCGCCGGTCTTGCAGCCAGTTTCGGTGTGACCCGTCTGTTAGCGAGCCAGCTCTGGGGTGTTTCGCCGAACGATCCACTCACGATATGCGCGGTAATAGCAGTCGTAGCAGCCGCGGGGTTGGCAGCGTGCTATTTTCCCGCGCGCCGTGCGACGCGAGTGGATCCCATGGTCGCTCTAAGGCACGAGTGAGCCGGCGCTGCGCGCCGGGCGATGCTTCGCATCACGGACGCGGCGACACGGCGACGCGGCGACAAGGCGAAGAGGAACTCACTCTTGCCCCGGATGAACCACGTGCGACTTTTGCCTTTTGCCTTCGCCTCAGCCCTTCCCCCCGGCAATCGCTCCCACCACCAGAAACGGCTCTTTGCCTTTCGCTACCGCATCCGGCAGCGGAGCATCCGGCGATTCATGGGACAGGTCCTCCTCGCAAGCAAAGAACCTCACAAACGGCCGGCGCTTTTGCGTGACATGATCGCGGAGCGTCCCAAGCAGCATCGGATACCGCGCCTCGAGCGCGTCGAGCACCGATCGCTGCGTGGCAGGTCCCTCGACATCGAGTGTCACTTCGCCCTCGACCTTCGCCAGCGTCCGCAGATGTGCCGGGAGCACCACTCGGATCATGACAGTGTCTGGACCTCGACAGAAAGCACAGCCGGAAGATCCCGGACGATGGGGGCCCAGTTGTCTCCGGCATCCTTGGACGCGTACACCTGCCCGCCGGTGGTGCCGAAATACACGCCGCACTTGTCAAGCGAGTCGATGGCCATCGCGTCCCGCAGCACATTGACGTAACAGTCGCTTTGCGGCAGACCTTTCGTCAGCGCCTCCCACTCGTTGCCGCCCGACCGGCTGCGGTAAACACGCAGCTTTCCATCGGGCGGAAAGTGCAACGAATCGCTCGTGATCGGGACCACGTAGATGGTTTCCGGCTCGTGCGCATGAACGTCAATCACGAACCCGAAATCGGTCGGCAGGTTCCCGCTAACCTCTTTCCATGAATCGCCCGAGTCGTCGGTGCGCATGACATCCCAATGCTTTTGCATGAACAGGACGTTCGGGCGCGACGGGTGCATTGCGATGCGGTGAACACAGTGGCCGACCTCGGCGTCCTGGTCGGGGATCTGTTGGGAGCGCAGTCCACGGTTGATCGGCCGCCAGGTCTTGCCCGCGTCGTCGGTACGAAAGACGCCCGCGGCCGAGATGGCGATGAAGATGCGGTTGGGGTCGCTCGGATCCACCAAGATAGTGTGCAAACACATACCGCCGGCGCCCGGTTGCCAATGGGGCCCGGAGCCGTGGCCGCGCAGTCCGGAAAGTTCCTCCCACGTCTGCCCGCCATCCTTCGAACGGAACAAGGCGGCGTCTTCTACCCCGGCGTATAGCGTGTCCGGATCGGTGAGCGATGGTTCCAGATGCCACACTCGCTTGAACTCCCACGGGTGCGCCGTGCCGTCGTACCACTGATGAGTGCCGGGCACGCCGTCATAGACGAACTTGTTCCCCACCGTCTCCCACGTCTTGCCGGCATCGTTTGAGCGCTGCATTGTTTGCCCGAACCAGCTGCTTGACTGCGACGCATACAGCCGGTTGGGGTCAGCGGGTGATCCCTTGACGTGATAGATCGCCCAGCCCGCAAAGTGGGGACCACTGACGTCCCATTTCTCCCGTTTTCCATCCGACGCCAGCACAAACGCGCCCTTACGCGTGCCAACCAGTACACGTACACTGCTCATCCGTCACACTCCTCCTTGAGATGGTCTCGTTGTATTGTCGTTCGGGGGGATTCGAAATCGACAGACCCGCAGAAAAAATTTTCCGCGTCGCCAAACGGTCTATTTTGAACAACTCCTCAGCATAACGCGGTAACTCAACGCCATGGCATTGCGCAACCGCTCCCTTTGGTCACGGCTCAGTTATCGGCCGGGCTTTGCTGAGCCGCGACCAGAGGAAGCGGTACTAACGCTTCTTGCCCCGACAGGCTACTAGTTTAGCCTGCCCTATTTAGGCTCCTGCTTTTCCCCGCTCGTGCCTTCCGGCCCAAACGTAATCACCGTGTCTGCCTCAAACTTTCGGTAGCCCTGGAACTCCATCTCGTTCCGCACTCTTTTTGTCTCCAGAAGCAGCCCGACCGTCGCTTCGAGCGGCAGCAGATATTTTTTCTCGCCGATGAGCACTTCGCCGTAGTCGATCGTTGTGGAAATGCCACGCGTCAGCAGCGCCGGCGGGATGTCCGACGCCGCATCTGTGATCCTCCAGACCGCACCCGTGGCCGGATCCGCCCAAACCGAGCCGCTATAAGGAACGGTAGCCTTGGCCAAATCGCTCAAGCTGAGAGTGAGCGTCGAATGCTGCTTGTCCACCGTGTAATCAAATACGGCCAGCCGCTTTCCGCGCAGCGTTTCCCAGCGGCTCCATGTGAAGTAGGCCTGGCTCTCCTCTCCCAGAACGCGGCTGAGCAGAATGCCGAACTCGCCTTCGGTGATCAACGGCGTGTGCCATCGCTTCTGCCCCGGCTCAACCGGCTTTCCGTTGACCAGCACTAGCTTGCGCTGCTCGCGGCCTCGGTTAAACATCAGGGTCGTGGTAAGCGTGTCCCCCGGATGCCAGCGATTCGACTTCTTGCCGGCCTCGAGCTGGCGCGTCACTTGCGTGCAGACGAAGTTGGGAAGATTGGAAATGTACTGGTCGGCGTACTGATGCATCGCAGCCAGCAGCTTGTCCTGTTCCGCGGGATCGGGCGGCGCGTCGAATGCCGCGCTCGTCCAGGGCCACGCCAGGAACACGACGGCCAACCGGAAGGCATTGCGCAGCCTGGGCATCATTACGCCAGTGTAATGTGAGAGAATCGGGCAGATTTGGAGGGCGTATGCCCGAAAAAAAGAAAGCTCGCCGGAGCAGTCCGGCCCCCGCCCTTACCTTCAATCACGCGATGGTGTATTCGCGCGATGTGCCTGCGGCGGTTCGATTCTACGCCGGTGTACTGGGGCTCACTGTGCTTGAGGAGTTCCAGGGGCACAACACGGTGGTGTATGCACGGTTGAAATCGCCCCATGCCAATACGACGATCGCGCTGCACATGGTTGCACCGGGACAGGAACTGCATACTGGCGGCGTGCGCCTGTATTTCGAAACAAAAGATCTCGACCGTCTCTGCAAACGCCTGGAAGCGGCGGGCGTGAAATTCTCGCAACTGCCAAAGCTCATGCCGTGGGGATGGAAGCACGCGTACCTGGATGATCCGGACGGCCATGAAGTCAGCCTGTATTGGGCCGGCGCAAAGCGAATTAAGAAAGCTCGATAAACTCAACGCTCCACGGTTTTACGTCCAAATCCAGCCGCGCCACCGTTACCGGCAATTGAAACCGGCGGGGGCCGGCACTTCCAGGGTTGACGTAAAGCACGCCGTTGCGCTCCTCGCGCTCCGGTTTGTGCGAATGCCCGCTCACAACGATCTGAAAACCGGCGGCCGCCGGGTCAAGTTCGTGTACGTCGTGGAGGACATAGATTGTTGCAGAGCTCGCGTCGGCAACCGCCGTCAACGGCAGCTTGGCCGCCCATGCTCCGTGATCGATGTTTCCTCTCACCGCAACCACAGGAGCCACGGATTTCAGCGCATCGAGAATCTCCGGTTTTCCCACGTCACCGGCGTGGATGATCAGCTCTGACCCCTTGAGCGCACGCACGGCCTCGTCACGCAGCAACCCGTGCGTATCCGAGATGAGCCCGATAAGGGTGAGGTCCTTGATGCACGCTACCGCTCCGTGACCGTCGCGGCTCAGTAACCGCGACCTGCCCAACCGAGCCGCGATCGGAGGAAGCGGTTCCTCAGAGATCACCCCCTCACCCTTTTCGTCGGAATCCGAATCAGCACGTACGCCACCGCCACAAACCCCACGAGCGACAGCCAGCCGCCCCACGCCGGAAAGAAGCTCAGCTCGTCGCGGCGCGTCAGCACGTGAGTGATCGAGCTGACTCCCGTCAAAAACAACGCGGCCTGCAGGATGCCGACGATAGCTTCGCCCGCAATCATCCCAGATGCCAGCAGCGTGCCCTTCTCATCCGCCGCCAGCTTCTCCTCGGGGCTGAACCGGGCGCTCAAACGATCCACAATCCACTTGATGGCCCCACCCACCCAAATAGCAGAAACGGTTTCGAACGGCAGATACATGCCCACCGCAACCAGCATGGGCGAGCGCGCGCCGCAAAAAAGCAGCGCGATCCCGAATGCCGCGCCGATGCCAATCAATCCCCACGCCATCTCCCCGCCCACGATGCCCTTGGCGAGCTGCGCCATAAGTCCCGCTTGCGGCGCAGGCAACTCCCGGCCTCCAATGCCGCCCGTCGCCAGGTTTGCCTGGTGCAGCGCGATGATCGGCAGCATCAGGAACAGCGAGAGCTGGATGACCGCGATAATCTCCACCACTTGCATCTTCCATGGCGTGCCGCCCAATAAATAACCGGCCTTCAGATCCTGGATCAGCGAGCCCGACACCGAGCACGTGCAAGCCACCACCGACGCTACGCCCAGCACCGCTGCCACTCCCGCCATGCCCTTGGCGCCGATAGCCAGCATTACCAGCGCCGAAAGCATCAGCGCGGAAAGCGTCAGCCCCGAGAGCGGCTGGTTCGAGCTGCCCACCAACCCCGTGAGATATCCGCCCACCGCCGAAAGGAAAAATCCCGAGACGCTCATAATCGCCGCCGCCAGAATCGCCGCCAGCCAGCTTTGGGTGAAGTAGTAATAAATCGCTGTTATGGCCACCGTCAGCACGATGGTCCCGAGCACTACCCACTTAAACGGAATGTCGCGCTCGGTGCGGTCTTGCAAATGGCCTTCCTTGGCCGCCAGCCGCGACGCGCCCACCGCGCCTAGTACCGACTGCATGATGGACTCCCGCATGGAAAACAGCGTGTGGCATGCGCCCACCAGCATGGTGCCCACAGCGATCGGGCGCACGATATTGAACCACACCGTGTAAGCTGCCACGTCCCATTGCGGATTCTGTGCGGCGCCCAGGCGGCGCGGCAGGTCGGGATCGAAAAACAGCAGCAGAGGAATCAGAATCCACCATGCGATGAGTCCGCCGGACGCGTTGATCGAAGAAAGTTCTGGCCCGATGATGTAGCCGATGCCCGCGAGCGCCGGCGAAAGACTCGGCGTGGTCCACCAAACGCCGCCCATGTGCGTCACGTCGCCGATCGGTTTCTTGGCGAAATCAAAGTGGTGTACCACCGAGCGCGGAAACGCCAGGAAGCCCTCCGTGAACTCGCGAAAAATCTGAAGACCTTTCGGATCTTTGAGAATCTGGATGACGCCGGCGAAGACCATGGATCCGAAAACATACTTCGGCGCGTCGCTGCCCTTCTCTCCTGCCTTCACGATCTCCGCGCTGGCCACGCTTTCTGGAAATGGCAGATTGGATTCCACGCACAGCGGCCGCCGCAGCACAATGATGAACAGAATGCCGATCAAGCCGCCCACCATCAGAATCATGGTGGCCTGCCAGTAATGTTGCCGGAGGTCGGCCCACAGATGCACACCGTTAATCTCCACCATCATGAATGCCGGAATGGTGAAGATCGCCGCCGCCACCAGCGCCTCTCCCACCGATGCCGCCGTCCGCGCGATGTTCTGTTCGAGTATCGTCCCGCGAAAATACGGCAGCCGGAACAGCGCAATGGCAATCACCGCCGCCGGAATCGTCGCCGCAATCGTCTGCCCCGCCTTCATGCCGAGATAAGCATTCGCCGCCCCGAAAATGAGCGACAGCACCAGGCCGACCAGTACAGCCTTCACGGTCATTTCCGGCGGAGCTTTGTCGGGAGGAAGGGACGCAGGCATAAGGAGCATGGTAGGCTATCGCGCCTGCCCGATGCATCTCGACACCCGCTGCGCCGGAAACCTCCTCTCGCGTACTGAATGCAAACCGAGCCGCGACCGCGAGGAAGCGGTTGTTAGCCTGTTGACAGGCCGACATTCTCCGTTCCAACGCACGCCGAAGGAAAATCCCGCGGACCGTTGTTTCTTCCGGCGAGCCTGGCGTATTAGGAAACGCGCGTCCAGCTCACGCCGCGGGCCGCCTTCGTACTCTGCGCTGAATTTCCTCGCCTCTCGCCCGCTTGGTGACTCGAAGATCGTAGTCAGCCTGCAAATTGAGCCATAACTCCGGAGAAACGCCGAAATAAGTGCCCAGCCGCAGCGCGGTATCCGCGGTAATGGCACGCGCGCCATTGACGATCAGGCTCATCCGGTTCACAGGAACATCCAGATCGCGCGCCAGCCGATTGATGCTGATGCCCATCGGCTTGAGAAATTCCTCCAGCAGGATCTCACCCGGATGTATCGGATCAAGCAATTCCGTTTTTTTCGCCATGGTGCGCTCCTAGTGATAGTCGACAATTTCGACGTCGTACGCATCTCCGTCCCGCCATGTAAAGCATATCCGCCACTGGTCGTTGATCCGGATGCTGTGTTGACCCTTGCGATCACCTCTCAAGAGTTCCAGGCGGTTTCCCGGCGGTGCCTTCAAATCTTCTAGAGTGCGCGCCCTATGCAAGTACAACAGCTTCCGCCGGGCCGCACGCTCGATCGCGCGGAACCGCCGCACCGGTTGATCCTCGAATAGCAGTGCGCTATCGGAGTAACGAAATGACCGGATCACACCTCCAAGCATATTATCCCAAAGATGTTATGTCAAACGTAACATCTACAGGGCTTTGGTCTCACTTCGTTTACCATGTTTACGTTTCCCCATGCCCGCGATCTACGATGGCATCATCCTGGGCGCCGGCCACAACGCGCTGGTCTTGCAAGCCTATCTCACCCGCAGTGGCCTTCGTGTTTTGTCTCTCGACCGCGCCCAGGTGCCGGGCGGCGGCCTCGCCACGGAAGAACATCCGGGACACCCCGGCTTCCTGCACAACACGCACTCGTTTTTTCATCGCGCACTGGACACGATGCCCTGGTATCGCGACCTTGAACTCGAGCGTCATGGGGCGCGTTACATCGAGCCGGAACTGAATGTTGCGATGATCTTGCGCGATGGCCGGGTGCTCGAGTGGTGGACCGATATCGACCGCACCAGCGATTCCTTTGCTGAGTTCTCTAAACCTGACGCCGCATCGCTGCGCCGATGGGTGGACGAGTTCCGGCCCATCGTCGACCGCATTCTGAGCGTTGAAGCCCAGTCGCCGCCGCTCGACCCGCAACGCCGCCGCGAACTGCTGGAACGTACGAAGCTGGGACGGCGGTTACTCGATGTGGCAGCGCTCTCTCCCATCGAATTCGTCCAGCGCGAATTTGAGAGCGACGTCGTTCGCGCGGGTCTCCTGTTCTTCAACGGACTGCGTGAAATCGATCTGCGCCTCCCCGGTTTCGGGCACAGTATCCCTGCCCTGCTCGCCGGCCCCCACAAGGCGCAGATGTGCATCGGTGGATCGGCGCGGCTGGCCGAAGTGCTCGTCGCAGATATTCGCGAGCACGGTGGCGAAGTCCGCACGGGCGTCGAAATCCGCGCCATCCTCGTGCGCAAAAGCCGCGCGATCGGTGTTGAACTTGCCTCCGGCGAGCGCATCGAAGCCAAAGCCTTCGTCGCCTCCGGACTCAACCCGCAGCAAACCTTCCTCGATCTTCTGGACGCCAATGCCGTCCCGCAAGACCTGCGCGAACGCGCCAGCGGATTCTTGTACAACCTGCTCGCTCCGCTCTTCGCTTTGAACACCGCCCTCCACGAACCGCCGCGATATACGGCAACTGCGCAGCGCCCCGAGCTCGCCCGCTCCTTCATGGTCATCCTCGGCCTGGAACACTTCTCTCAGTTTTCGGAAATCGTGAGCGCTCACGAGCGTGGCGAGTTCCCGCCGCCGGTCATATGGGGCGCATGCCCCACGCTCTTCGACCCCACTCAAGCGCCCGCGGGCAAACACACCGCATTTATGTGGGAGAAGCTGCCGTACGCGCTCCGCGGGTCGGCCTCGAACTGGGATCTCAAAAAGGACAATCACGCCCGCCGCATGCTCGACCTCTGGGCAGAGTACGCTCCAAATCTCGCGGAAGGCGCCGTAATCGACTGGTTCTGCCGCTCGCCCCTCGATACCGAGCGCAAGCTCCCCAACATGCGCTTTGGCGACTTGCTCGTCGGATCGTTCGCCAACGGCCAGACCGGCTACAACCGCCCGTTCCCCGGAGCCGGCGAGTACCGCACGCCAATCGAAGCCCTCTACCTCTGCGGCGGTTCGACGCACCCCGGCGGCAACATCACCGGCCTGTGCGGCTACAACGCTGCGAGCGTAGTGGCGGCGGATCTTGGATTACGTTTGTGGTGGGAGCCGCCGAGCGCGAGGGCAGCATTAACCTCAATTCGATGACCCCTCGTTCCTTTTCAACTGCCCGCAAGCCGCGAAAATATCCAGCCCGCGTGGCTTGCGGATGAAACACGGCATCGATCGCCGCACAATCGCCTGAAACGCGTGTACGCGCTCGGCGTCCGGCGTCTCGTACGGAATCCCCGGCCCGGGATTCAGGGCGATCAGGTTGACCTTGCAGTTCAGATGCGCCAGCAACTTCACCACGCGGCGCGCGTCGGCATCGCATCGTTCACGCCGCTTGCAGCAGCACGTATTCGAACGTCAGCTTCTCCCACGGCCGCAGCGGAAAGGCCCGGCAGGCCTCCAGCAGATCCTTCAGATGATACTTGCGCGTGATGGGCATCAGCTCCTGGCGCATCTCTTCGGTCGACGCGTTGAGCGAAATCGCCAGTTTCGGACGCACTGGCTCGCGTCCCAGTTCCTCGATCTTCGGCATGATGCCCGCCGTCGAAAGCGTGATGCGCCGCTGCGACAAGCCGACTCCTCGCGGGTCCAGCAGAATGCGCGTGGCCTTGACCACGTTGGGCAGATTCAGCAGCGGCTCGCCCATCCCCATCATGACGATGTTCAGCCGGCGAGCCTGGCTCGAGCAGTCCGTTGTCCCGCGCCACGAACAGCACCTGGCCCACGATTTCGCCGGCGGTCAGGTTGCGCTCCAGGCCCATCAGCGCCGTCATGCAGAACTTGCAATCCACCGGGCAGCCCACCTGGCTCGAAATGCAGATGGTGTCCCGCTCTCCTTCCGGCATCAGAACGGTTTCGACCGTTCGGCCGTCCTCCAGACGCAGCAGATAGCGGCGCGTTCCGTCACTCGATTTGTAAACCGCTCGACCATCGGCAGTCCGACGGTGTGTCCCGATGCGAGGTGCTCGCGCAGCTTACCGGGAAGAGTCGTGATCTGAACCAGGTCAGGCGACTTGCGCATGATAGAGGGCTTCGTAAACCTGTCTGGCCCGGAACGCGGGCTCGTCCGGCCCAAGGGCCTCGCGGATCTCGCTAAGTTCCATGCCTACAAGGGCTTGCGGCATCTATGACCAGTCTATCATGCGTTGACACTATAGCGACAAACGGCCTGAAAATGGTACAAAAGAAGAAGGACTCCTCCCGTCTCCCAACATGCAGAAATCGCCAACATCCCAGCTGCGGGACATCGAAATCACGACTCTGCCGAACGGCGTTCGCGTGCATCACCGAAACCATGCCGCACGTGCGCTCGGTTTCGGTGGGCCTCTGGATCGGCACCGGCTCGCGGCGCGAAACGTCCGGAGCAGAACGGCATCTCGCACTTCATCGAGCACATGGTGTTCAAGGGAACGACCAAGCGCTCGGCCGAAGATATCGCGCGCTCTGTGGATTCGATCGGCGGCAATCTCGACGCCTTCACCGCGAAGGAGCTGGTCTGCTTCAACACCAAGGTGCTCGACGAGCATCTGTCGCTCGCTTTCGACGTGCTTGGCGGACCTGGTGCTGAATCCGCTGTTCCGCGACGAGGACATGGAGAAGGAAAAGGGCGTCATCCTGGAAGAGATCAAGATGGAGGCGGACAGCCCGGATTACCTGGTGCACGAGATCTTCTCCTCCAATTTCTGGAAGGATCATCCGCTGGGGAAGCCCATCCTGGGCACGCGCGAGACGGTGAAGCGCTTCGACCGCGACATGATCGGAGGGCTATTACCGGCGATCGTATTCGCCCGCCAACCTGGTGGTCACGGCCGCGGGCAATCTGACGCACGAGACGCTTGCGGATCTGGCGCGCGAACATTTTTCGAACACTGAAGCCGCGCGCCCCACTGCCGGCCGAACGGCCGCCGCAGCACGCACGCGCGCATCGCTCTGCGCAATAAGAAGTCGCTGGAACAGGTGCATCTGTGTCTGGGCGTGCCGTCCTATCCGCTGCCGCACGAGGACCGCTTCGCCTGCTACGTGCTGAACACGCTGTTGGGCGGCGGCATGAGCTCGCGCCTGTTCCAGAACATCCGCGAGCGGCAGGGCCTGGCCTACGCCGTTTTTTCCGAGCTGAATCCTTACCGCGATACCGGCTGCCTCTCGATCTACGCCGGCACGTCGATCGAATCGGCGCGCAAAGTGGTGGAGTCCATCCTCAAGGAGTTCCGCAGCTCAAACAGGAGCGCATCAGCGACGAGGAATTGCGCCGCGCCAAGGACCATCTCAAGGGCTCGCTGATGCTGAGCCTGGAATCGACTTCCAGCCGCATGTCCAACCTGGCCCGCCAGGAGATGTACTTCAAGCGCTTCTTCACCCTCGACGAGCTGGTGGAGAGCATCGAGGCAGTCACGGCGGACGACGTGCAGCGCATCGCGCAGACGTTCTTCGATCAGAAGCAGATCGCGCTCACGGTGCTGGGGAATCTGGACGGGTTCAAGATGGGCCGCGAAGATCTGGTCTGCTGAAAAGCAGGTGTTAGGTGCCAGGTGTTAGGTGTTAGCCCACCCAACCGGCCCTTCGCCGCAGCCAGCCGAAACTGAAACCTAACACCTAAAACCTAACACCTGGCACCTCGTTCCGATACACTAAAGCTACAAGAAAATGTGGCGGCTCTCTCGGACCTGCACCCTCCTGCTCTGCCTCGCCACCCTCGCGTTTGGCGTCGACTGGAAAGCCCTCAAGCCTCAGGGTTACGTCAGCGATTTCGGGCACGTGATCGATGCTCAGAGCAAGGCCGCGCTCGAACAGTATTGCGCGCGCGTCGAGCAAGTCACCGGCGCGCAGATGGCTCTTGTCACGATACCCTCGCTCGAGGGCGAGCCGATCGATGACGTCGCCAATACCATCTTTCGGGCTTGGGGCGTAGGACAGAAGGGCAAAAACGAGGGGATTATGCTGCTGCTGGTGATCAACGACCGGCGCAGCCGCCTGGAAGTTGGCTACGGCCTCGAGCCGATCCTCCCCGACGGATTCGCTGGCAGCATCCTGCGCGAGATGCGCCCCGCGCTGCGTGCCCGGCAGTACGGCGATGCCATGATGGCTGCGGCACAAATCATCGGATCGACCATCGCCAAAGCCAAGAACGTCTCGCTCGACGCGCAATTGCCCCGGCGCGCGCGCCCGTCGTCGGGCGACTCCATTCCTTGGCCGGCGCTGCTTGGCGGCCTCTTTCTGCTGTTCTGGTTGCTCCGCGCGGGTAGCCGTGGAGGTCGCGGCGGTGGCGGTGGATTCTGGACCGGTCTCCTTCTTGGCAACCTGATGCGCGGCGGCGGTTGGGGCGGTAGTTCCGGCGGGGGCTTTGGCGGGTTTGATTCCGGTGGCGGAGGCGGTGGCTTCGGAGGCTTCGGCGGTGGCGACTCGGGCGGCGGTGGCGCTTCGAGCGACTGGTAGTAAGATCGAATCTGAATGGAAAACACGCTGAACGAGTTGCTGGACAAGCTCACCAAAGCACTGGGCGACCGCCTGGTGTCGGTGGTGCTGTACGGTTCAGCGGCGGCCGGCGATCATCATGAAGGTTTCTCCGACCTCAACGTGCTCTGTGTGCTTAATCAGGTGACCAGCCGCGAGCTAGCACAATCCGAACAGGTCTTCCGCTGGTGGCGCGAGAAAGGCAATCCATCGCCCCTTCTGCTGAGCGAGCACGAAGTCGCCACCTCCACCGACTGTTTCGCCATCGAGTTCCATGACATCAAGGCGCATCACCGAATCCTGCAGGGCAAAGACGTCATCTCACAATTGGTGGTGGATAACTCGTTCTACCGCGCCCAGGTGGAGCATGATCTGCGGGCCAAACTGCTGCGGCTGCGCCAGAAGGCTGCGGGCGCTCTGTCGGATAAAGATGCGCTGCGACGACTGCTGGCGGATTCGATTTCCACTTTTTGCGTTCTGTTCCGCCACGCGCTGGTTCTCCACGGTGTTCCGGCGAAGAGCAAGAAGCGCGATGTGATCGAACAGGCGCGCGAAACTCTCGGTATCGACCCCGCGCCCTTCGTTAAGCTACTGGATCTGCGCGAGGAACGCATCAAGCCTCAGGAACTGGAACCGCAGGGCCTGCTGGATTCGTACCTTAAGCAGATATCGATTGTTATCGACGCCGTGGACCGGCTGGAAAAATAGGAGGAGCGAATAACCATGAAGATCGCGTTGGTTGTCGTGCTCGTGTTGCTGCTTGTGCTGCTGGCGTTTGGCGGAAAATATGTCAGCATTCGCAACGACCTGGTCACCAAGAAAGAGACTGTGACTGCCGCCTGGTCGCAGGTGGACGTGGCCCTGCAGCGCCGCGCCGATCTCATTCCCAACCTGGTCGAGACCGTCAAGGGTTATGCCAAGCACGAAGAGAAAGCCATTAACGACGTAGCCAACGCCCGCGCAGCGCTGGTGGGCGCCAAGTCTCCGCACGACAAGATCGCCGCTAACACGCAGCTCGATGGCGCGCTCGGCCGTCTGCTGGTCATAGTGGAGAACTATCCCAACTTGAAGGCCAACGAAAATTTCCTGCGCTTGCAGGATGAGCTGGCCGGAACCGAGAACCGCATTGCCGTCGAGCGCCGCAAGTACAACGAGACCGTGCAGAGTTACAACACGCAGATCCAGTTGTTCCCCAACAACATTGTGGCGTCGCTCTCAGGCTTCCAGCGCGAAGACGCGTACTTCAAAACTGAAGCCGGCGCGAGGACGGCACCCAAGGTAGCGTTTTAAAATGAAGGCGATGCATCGGCAGCGGAAAAGTAAGAAGACTTATTCCTATTCGGTCTATTACGAGGCGGCAGGGGAAGGGGGATTCATCGCAATCGTGCCGGCACTTCCGGGCTGCCACACGCAAGGTGAGACCCTGGAAGAGGCGGAGCGGAACATTCGTGAGGCGATTGAACTCTACCTCGAAAGCCTGTTAGCCCACGGCGAGCCCTTACCAGAGGAGCGAAAGTCGCTGCATGGCAGGGTTAGCGTGCCGGTTTCTGTCCCTGCCTGACTTGTGTGTCCGAACTTCCTGCACTGAATGCTCGGAAGGTTATTCGCGATGCCAATCTATCTGTAGAAGAGTTTGTCGCGTTGCTCTAGACTCGCACGCCATGATGAGAATAGGATGCAAGTTCAATTTATGACAACCCCAACTTTTGCTAACTACATCAACGGAGAATGGGTCGACAGCGGCCAGACGTTTGAAAACCGCAATCCTGCCAACACCGGAGACCTCGTTGCGCTCTTCTCAAAAGGCACGGCGCAGGATGTAACACAGGCCGCCGATGCCGCCGCGGCTGCGCTGCCGGCTTGGTCTGCCACGAATGGCCCCGCGCGAGGCAACATTCTGTTCAAGGCCGCCGAACTGCTCGACCGTCGATTCGATTCCATCGCGGCTGAGATGACTCGCGAGGAAGGCAAGACTCTGCCCGAAGCCAAGGGCGAAGTGCGCCGGGCCATCAACATCTTCCGCTACTTTGCGGGCGAAGGAGCGCGCATGCCCGGAATGCTGGTGCCCTCCGAGCGCGACCGCGTCCACATGTTCGCCATTCGCAAACCGATCGGTGTGGTGGGCCTCATCACTCCCTGGAATTTTCCCAGTGCGATTCCGGCGTGGAAGCTCGCTCCCGCGCTCATCTGCGGCAACACTGTGGTACTGAAGCCCGCATCCGCCGCTCCGCTCAGCTCCTGGAGAATCGTGGAAGCGCTGCACGAAGCAGGCATTCCGCGCGGCGTAGTCAATTTTGTTGCCGGGCCGGGCGGGGAACTGGGCACTGCGCTCATCGGAACCAAGCCGCTCAAGGCCGTATCGTTTACGGGCTCCTGCCAGATCGGCAACTGGCTGCACGGCGAGGCTTCCAAGCGCCGCTTGAGAATCCAGCTCGAGATGGGCGGGAAGAATCCGACCATCGTCCTGGCCGACGCCGATTTCAACTCGGCTGTAGAGAACGTGGTGAATGGCGCATTCTTTTCCACCGGGCAGAAATGCACGGCCACCAGCCGCGCGATCGTCGAGGACGCGATTTACGACAAGTTTCTCAACGCATTGATCGAACGCACGCGCAAATTGAAGGTCGGCGACGGAATGCAGCCGGGCATCGAAATCGGCCCTATGGTGGACCAGGCGCAGATGGACACCGTACTCAAATATATCGAGATCGGGAAGAAAGAAGCCGGCGCACCGAAAACCGGCGGCAACCGCATGACGGGGGACGGCCTGGGGAAAGGCTTCTTCGTCGAGCCGACCATCTTCGCCGATGTCGAGGAACGCATGACCATCGCCCAGGAGGAAATCTTCGGGCCCGTGCTGGCCGTGATGCGCGCCAAGAATTTCGAGGATGCCATGCGCATCGCTAACAATATTCCGTTCGGCCTTTCGTCGTCCATCCAGACCACCAACTTGTCGCGGGCATTCGATTATGTTTACCGGATGGAGGCAGGCCTGCTCACCGTGAACCTGCCGAGCGCCGGCGTCGAGTACCAATTGCCATTCGGCGGAACGAAAGATTCCAGCTTCGGTCCGAAGGAACAAGGACCGGCCGCGCTGGACTTTTACAGCGATTACAAGACGGTGTATTTGAAATACTAGGTGCTAGGTTTCAGGTGCTAGGTGTTAGCACCCCTTAGCGTCGGAAACTTCTCTGCGATATGCTTCCCGAACGAGGAGATCGATATGAAGTATTCCGTGGTATGCGCGGCAGCAGTGCTGTCGTGCACGTCCTGGTTCTCGCTGGCCCAAAATTCTGAGTCGAGCGCCGCACCCTTCCCGAAGATCAATTTTGAGAAGTATTCTCTTCCAAACGGCCTGCAGGTAATTCTTCACGTGGATCACAAGCTGCCCATGGTTCACGTGAACCAGTGGTATTACGTCGGCTCGGCTAATGAGCGGGTGGGCCGAAGTGGTTTCGCGCACCTGTTCGAGCACATGATGTTTCAAGGATCGAAGCACGCGGACAAGTACTTTCCCATTGTGGAAACGATGGGAGCGAACCTTTTCGAGGGCGCCATCAACGGAACCACGAATTGGGACCGAACTAACTATTTCGCGACCGTTCCGTCCGGCAGCCTGGAAGCTCTCCTCTGGCTCGAGTCCGACCGTCTGGCAACGCTTACCAAGGGGATCAACCAGCAGAAGCTCGATAACCAGCGCGACGTCGTCAAGAATGAGCGGCGCCAGGGCCTGGAAAATCAACCCTACGGCAGAGCCTTCAAGTTGATGTGCGAAAACCTGTATCCTGCACGGCACCCGTACGCAAACGACGTGATTGGCAGCCACGAGGATCTCACGGCAGCCAGCATGGAAGACATCAAGGAATTCTTTCGCACGTATTACAGTCCGAACAATCTTTCCCTCGTCATCGCAGGCGATTTCGATCCTGCCGTAGCCAAAAAGCTCGTGGAGAAATATTTCGGCAGCATCCCACCCGGACCTGCGCTGGACCGGCCCGTCAAGTGGATTCCCAAGCTGGATGGCACACGCAGGATCGAAACTACAGACCGCGTACCTCAGGAACGCGTCTATATGACATGGCAGAGTCCCGCTTTCTTCGATGCGGGAGACGCCGATATGGATCTGATCGGCCTTTTGCTGACCGACGGGCTCTCTTCACGCCTCAATAAAGCGCTGGTGTATAACAAGCAGCTTTGCTCGGACACCGTCTCGTTTCAGTTGTCCCGGCCTCTCGGCAGCATGTTTGTGCTGTGGGCCACCGCGCGTCCTGGTACGCCGCTGCCCGTCGTGGAAAAAAGCATCACGGAGGAAATTGCGCGCCTGGCCAGAGATGGGCCGACCGAGACGGAACTCAATCGCGCGAAGGTGAAATGGGAATACCAGTTTGTTACGGGTCTCGAGCGTATCGGCGGATTCGGAGGGAAAGCGGACCTGTTAAACCAGTACAACACTTTTCTGGGTGACCCGGACAAATTCGAACAGGACGTCACGCGGCACCGCAACGTCAGCGTCCGGAGCGTGCGGCAAGAAGCGGCGCAGTGGCTGGCTACTCCGGACATGCTGATCGTGCGCTTTCATCCCGAGAAGTCGCAACGGGAAATGCAAGCGGATCTCGACCGCTCGAAACAACCGCCGCTCGGCACGGACCGGCCGTTCGCAGTGCCGCGGGTTCAGTCCGCCAAGCTCGATAACGGCATGGAGGTGTTCGTCGTGGAGCGCCGTGATCTGCCGAAATTGTCGGTTGTATTTACCACTCGGGCGGGTTCCGTCCGCGACCCGCAGAACCGGGAAGGCATGGCAGATCTCACGGCGTACACGGCCAGGTTCGGTACCCGTACCCGGAAAGCGCTCGAGATCGACGACGCGGCCGGCGACCTGGGCACGGCGATTTCAGGCGGCGCGGGAACTGAGCGCGCTGGCATCAGCATGGACGTGCTGAAACGGAATCTCAATCAGGCGATGGTCATCTTTGCTGACGTAGTGCAAAATCCCGAATTCCCGGAAACCGAGATTGCCCGCGAAAGGAAACTGCGGCGGGACGACCTGGAACAAGAGTCCAAGAACCCGAATGGCCTTTCCCAACGCATCGCTCCGATGCTGGCGTTCGGCGCGGATCATCCGTGCGGCAGGTCCCGCCGGGGGCTGCCATCGACGATTGATAAAATCACGCCCGAGGATCTTCGGCGCTTCCACAGCGAGTTTTGGAAGCCCGGCAGCTCGGCGCTGATCCTCGCGGGTGACATTTCGCTTGACGAAGCCATGACACTGGCGCGCACGGATTTCGGCTCGTGGCCGGGCGGCGCCGTGGCGCCGCTCCAGGTTCCCGCGCCACGCCCGGCAGGGACGGGAAGAACCTATGTGGTAGACCGGCAGGACGCCGCACAAACAGTGGTAGCCGAGATCCTTCCCGCTCCGCCGCGGAAGGCGGGCGATTACTATCCCTTCCGCTTGGCGGATACGGTGTGGGGAGGGGCCGGGAAGGCACGCCTCGACATGAATCTGCGCGAAGACAAAGGGTACGCATATGGTGTCTTCTCTTTCCCGCAAGTGTTCAGCAGCGCCGGTGCCTGGATTGCCAGCGGAGGCGTTCAAACAAACAAGACCAAAGAGTCGGTGGCTGAGTTCCGGAAAGAGTTATTGGGGATTGCCGGGGATAAGCCCGTGTCGGAGAAGGAGCTGGCAGACGCTAAGGCGCTACGCGTGCGCTCGTACGCCCAGCAGTTCGAGTCGCTGAGCCGGATCACAGACCAGATCGCGTATCTATGGGAAATCGGGCTGCCGATGTCCGAGCTGCAGCGCGATCCATCGGAGCTCGATCATGCAACGTTAGAAGCCGTGAACGCCGCGGCGCGAAAGTATGCGCGGGTAGATGGTTCCACCCTGCTGCTGGTCGGCGATAGGGCGAAGATCCAAGCCGGCATCCGCGAGCTGGACCTCGGACCCATCGTCGTGCTGGACGAGGAAGGGAAGGTCAAGAGCAACTAGACACCTAATCATGAAACTGGGACAAATCAAACATGACGGCCGCACCGAGGCCGCGATCTTCGAAGGCGAGCAGGCACGCCCTATTCCCGAGCACACGCTCTGCGATTTGATCCGCCGCTCGGAGGCCGAATCGATTTCGCTGTCTGCGCTTGCGGCGGCACTGGCGAGCCGCCACGCCCAGCCCGCCGCTCCGCTGATCCCGATTCATCCTGTGGAGGTCTGGGCCTGCGGCTGCACTTACGAAACCAGCGCCAGCTTCCGCGACGCCGAGCACGGCACGCGCGAAGGAATGTACGCCTACGTTTATCGCAGTGACCGGCCGGAGATTTTCTTCAAAGGCACGTCGCGCGTCTGCGTCGGCCCGGGGCGGCCCATCGGATTGCGTGCCGATGCGAAATTCACGGCGCCTGAGCCCGAGTTGGCCGTCATCCTCGGCAGCCGTGGTGCGATTCTGGGCTTTACGCTGGCCAACGACGTTTCCGCCTGGGACATCGAGCGCGAGAATCCGCTCTATCTGCCGCAATCGAAGATGTATTCGGCTTGCTGCGCGCTGGGACCGGTGATCGTGACGGCGGATGAGCTCGCCAACCCGTACAACCTCAACCTGACCTGCAAGATCACGCGCGAGGGCGCGACCCTGTTCGAAGGGAGCGTCTCGACTTCACGGCTGCACCGCAAGCTTGAAACGCTGGTCGAGTACCTGCTGCGCGCCAACCCCGTGCCCGCGGGATCGGTGCTGCTCACTGGAACTGGCATTATCGTGACCGAGGAAGCGGCGCTAGCCGCCGGCGACACGGTATCCATTACTGTTCCGGAGATTGGCGAGCTTTCCAATCGCGCCGTGGTCGTTGAGTAGCCCTGGCGGGGAACTTGTTGTTTACGCAGTGTGACGAGCGGCCGTGCTGCTGCCCCGTGCGGTCTCGCCGCCTAATCCTTTTGCCAGCGAACCTCCGGCTCCGGCATCCAATACCTCGCGCACTTTGGCCGTTAGCGAGCGAATGGTAAACGGTTTTTGGAGGAAGGGCGTTGCGGCATCCAGCACACCCTGCTGCATTACCGTGTCGCCGGTATAGCCCGACGCAAGGAGGACCCTGATACCGGACCGCCGGCGTCGTAGCTCGTCGGCCAGGTCCTTCCCGCTCATTTTCGGCATCACAACGTCGGTCAACAATAGGTGGATTTCACCTTCGTATTCCTTTGCCTTGGCCAGAGCCTCCTCGCCATCGCAGGCCTGGATCACGGTGTATCCCTGTTGCGTCAAGACAGCCACAGCCAGTGACCGCACGCGATCCTCATCCTCCGCGAGCAGGATGGTCTCAGTGCCCACCGCCAGCGGGGATCCCTCTTCGGATGGGCCAACAGCCTCGCCTGCGCCGGCGACGCGGGGCAAGTACACTTTCACGCTGGTGCCATGGCCGGGCTCGCTATACACGGCAATGTAGCCTCCACTTTGGCGGACAATCCCATAGCAAGTCGACAGTCCCAGCCCGGTGCCCTTTCCCTGTGCCTTTGTCGTGAAAAACGGCTCGAACAGGTGGGACCGCGTTTCGGCATCCATTCCACATCCGGTGTCGCTCACCGCCAGAAGCACATACTGCCCGGGCGGAATTTGCGAGTGCCCTGAGATCGGCAGGCCTTCGAATCGGCGGTTGGACGTTTCGACAATCAGCTTGCCGCCGAGCGGCATGGCGTCGCGAGCGTTCAGCGCCAGGTTGAGAATTACCTGGTCGAGCTGTCCCGGGTCGACCTTGGCTCGCCAAAGTTCGGCGTCACACTTAGTCACGATCTCGATATTGGAGCTGATCAGGCGGCCCAACATCTTCGTCATGCTAGAGACTGCGGTGTTGCAATCCAGGATCTTGGGTTGCAGCACCTGCTTGCGGCTGAAAGCCAGGAGTTGACTGGTGAGCACAGCGGCGCGCATGCCCGCTTCGCGCACGTCCTCGAGATCCCGGCGCATACGGTCATTGGGGCCTAGAGTGGAAATCGCCAGATCGCTATGGCCGAGAATCACGGTCAGCAGGTTATTGAAATCGTGGGCGACTCCGCCGGCAAGGCGGCCCACCGCTTCCAGCTTCTGTGATTGGCGCAACTGGCTCTCCATGCGATTGCGTTCCGAGACGTCGCGGACAATCGCCTGAATTCCTCCATCTTCGAGTACGGTAATGCCCATTTCAACGTCCATCAGGCTGCCGTTGCGGCGAATGAAGCGGCGTTCTTTGCGCACCACTTTGAGGGAGCGGGGCGAGTCCAGCCGCACCGGGTCACGCGCCTGGTCGTCTTTCGGAACCAGATCGCGGAGATTCGACTGGAGGAACTGCTCGCGCGAGTACTCGAGCATCTCCACCATTCTGGGATTCACGTCGATCAAGTTCCCATTGGGATCGGCGATGATGATCCCGTCGGAAGCCTGCTCTACCACTGTGCGATATTTTTCGGCGCTGCGCCGGCGCTCTGCCACCTCACGTTCCAGTTCTTCGGCGCGAACTTTCAGTTCTTCGAAGAGCCGCGAGTTCTCATAACCCACGGCGAGCTGGGCCGCCAGGGTCGCCAGAAGCCGTTCATCCGCAGCACTGAATTCTGCCGTGCCCAATTTATTACCCAGCCCGATCCAGCCGTATGTCCGAGTCCCGGTAAGTACCGGGGCCACAATATACGAATCGAGCGCGCCCAGAGCCAGGGTACCTCCCAACGCCACTTCGCCTCCCGGCCAAATTCGGCCGCGGCGGCACTTTCCATCCGCCATTACCTCAGCCACCGGCCCGCGCAGCTCGCAGATCGGGCAGGGTTCCTCGGAATGCGGGCGCCTCACACCTGCGGAACAGAAACGGCGGACCGCCCGGCCACTCTCGTCGGTGATGCAGGCTGACGCATACATTGCGCCGATCACTTCGCGTGCGGCGCCGCAGTAACGCTCCACCAGCTCCGAGGGATCCTGCGCAACGTTCAACTCATGGCCGATCTGAATGAGCGCCTCCAGACGCGCATTCAGATTCTGGACCTCCTCGGATTGCGTCGAGAGCCTGTCGGTCAGCACGCGAATATGCTCGCGATCGAATTCCTCGACAGGCGTAAGCGCGACCACAACCGGCGCGCGTCTCAAGGCGGCATCCACCGTGCGGATAAGCTCCTGCGGCTCGGCTGGTTTCGGAACCACATACTCCACTCCACATCGCTCCGCCAGCGCCCGCGCTTCGTGCATCAGGTAATGCGCCGAGCAGAAGATCACCGGAATGGCGGCGAGCGCGGGATCTTCGCGTAACTTGTGGGTTAATTCATAGCCATCCATGGTGGGCATCAGGATGTCGGTGATAATCAAATCGGGACGGACCGCCCGGGCGCGCTCGAGGCCCTCGGCTCCGTCCGCGGCTTCCACCGTCTGGTGATTTCGGTAGCCCAGCAAAGTCGTTAGGAGTTCGCGATTTGGTTCGTGGTCATCGACGATCAGGATAGTGGCCATTGCCTGCTCCAGAATTTCGCTATTCGATCTCAGCCGACCTCAAGCCGGGACGGGCTTTCGAGGATCTGTTCCCTCAACGGGCCACAAATTGAACGTGGGAACTACAATGAGTCTGCGCAGCCCGCCTGTTCTCTCAAGGGAATCTGCATCCATAGCCACCACCAACTTGTTGTGTTGTATGCGTGACTGGCTGCAGATTGAGTCCTAGCCGTCACTATAGGCCCTTCGTGCTCCTGTTCCCGGTCTACTGGCTGATGGTGGCACGCTGTGCTCCGGGCGGCAATCGGAGGAACCGCTTAGAGGAAGAAGGTTTAAGACCTTGGGTGAGGCTTCCAGTCGCACGCCGCAAAGTCGTCTGCAAAGTTGTGACTCATTCCTGGCCGCCTTCTGCCGGGGGCTCGAATTGGTCGAGTAACTCCGGATTGGCGGCAAACCGCTTCAGAACGCGGATGATGTTGCCGGAACTAAAACCGGCCCGCAAAAGCCGTCGGTAGGCGGATGCCAGTTGCTTGTCCTGTTGGAACAATTCTTCTCGTGGGGTGTCCCGGTACTTTCGCCGGATGTACTCTTCGATGAGGGCAGCTTCGTCGACATTTTGATAGGTCTTTTCGACGACGGTCTGGACAAGGGCAGGAGCGACGCGCCGGCGGCGGAGATCCTGCGACACGCGGTTCTTTCCCAGCCGCTGATTTTCGAGACGCGCGGCAGCAAAGGATTCTGCGAAGCGCCGGTCGTCGATATAACGGTACTCTTTCAAACGCGCCAGTGTCGCATCCACATCTTCAAGCCGTGCTGCGCGCTGAACCAACTTCTGGCGCAGCTCGCCGCCGGAGCAGGCGCGTGCCCCCAACGTCTTGAGCGCCAGTTCCCAAAGCCCCTCCGCATCCAGCCGGCGCTTTCCCGAGGATCGCATTGTATTCAACTGTCCAAGAGTTTAATCGTGTGGTGCGCGAGAGTAAACCATTACGCATTGCGCGGAGTATACTGAAACTGAACGAGCGGCGCGAGTTTCCGTCGGGGTTGGCTGGAAGCCGGGCCTGAAATGAAGGAGAAAATAATGGACGCAGAAGACCTGGCGAGCTTCCTATTGGGTGTGGGCGTGGGTGTCGGGCTCGGACTTCTTTTTGCCCCTAAGTCCGGTGAGGAAACCAGAGAGCTGCTCAGGGGAAAAGCGGACGAAGGCAAGGAGTATCTCAAGAAACGCAGTTCCGAGCTGCGCGATAGCGCGAGCGATATCATCGAGCGTGGAAAAGAGGCCATTGGCCGCCAGAAAGACACTTTGGCCGAAGCTGTCGAGGCGGGCAAACAAGCCTATCGAGACGCGGTGGCACAGCCCGCGCCGCCCGAAGGCCAGGTGGCTCACTAACCAACAGATCTATGTCGGAAGATGTCTTTCGGTGGGTGATTACGTTCGGTGTGTTTCTCGCGGTGATCGCTTTCGTGATGCAGGCGGTAGTGATCTTCGCCATGTACCGCGTCACGAAGGCCACTCAGGACAAGCTGATGCCGATAGCGGAGGCGCTGACGCCAATGATCGGCACAGTGCGCCGTTTCGTAGACGAGAACTCACCCAAGTTCTCCCAGATGACCAGCGACGCGGCGGAGGTGGTGAATACCCTGCACGAGCACATCGACCGTCTGGGCGAGGTGGTGAAGGAGATGAGCGACCGGGCGCGCGCTCAGGTGGCGCGCATCGATGGAGCGGTTGACGAGACGGTGGAGCAGGTACAACAGGCCAGCGACGCCGTGAAGACAGCGATTCTCAAGCCCGTCAAGCAAGTGGATGGCATCATGCACGGCATTCGCGCGGCGCTATCGGTAGTGGCGCACAGCCGGCGCGAGTCGGTGGATCATGCGACGCAAGACGAAGAGATGTTCATCTGATGGCCAAGCTGGCGCTGGTCTACGGTGTGCGGCTTTTGCCGAGCGACGAACTCGAATCCGTGGGTGAGGCTGCCATTGTCCTCAAGGGCGGACGCACAGCTTCAGTGACGATGCATCTCATCGAGGGTACCAGCGAAAAAGAAATTCGCAAGCAGCTTCTGGAGTCGCTGGACGCGTTCTTCGAGTTCTACCCCGAAATCTGATTACGCGGCTTTCTGGACTTTACCGCTGCGGATGCAGGAGGTACACACGCGTATGCGCTTGGTAGCGCCCTTGATCACGGCGCGAACCGACTGCAAATTGAGGTTCCAGCGGCGCTTGGACACATTGTGAGCGTGGCTGATGCGGTGGCCGAATTGCGGCCCACGACCGCAGACATCACAGACTCTTGCCATTGGAAAATCTCCTTGTAAATACCTGAATTTGTATTGTAACAGCGGCGCCGACGCCAACGCAAACCGTGGGCGAACGTGTGAAAAATTCGGTCGTACCACCACTCGTTCACACTCGCGGCTCTGTAAGTTCTTTCGCAACAAGGAACTGTTTCCGAGCCACGAACGTAAGAGAGTGGTGTTCAGGATTTTTTCACAGCTTCCTGTGCGTTATTTTACGCGGTACACGTCGCGCCACCTGCCCGTGGGGATCAGCGCACCCACGATCGCCCCGACGGCGGCTCCGAATGGCGTCAATATCTCCTTACCAACGTTTGGAAACCAGCAGCCATGGCCAGCCGGGCATCGGTCAGCGACGGCTCCAGCAATCAAGCCGGCGCCGGCACCGACGCCGAGTCCAATCAGACTGTTTCGCAATCGGTGGCCTTTGCCTTTGGACGCGATTCTGATGACCAGCGTCCGGCTTAGCGCCTCTTGTGAATTTGGGATCGCAACAGTCAGACCCTCGTCCGTGGCGTTTTGGAACGTGCCTCGGAGATTCCGGCCGTCGTTCAGGGTGACGCGGATTTCCTTTCCGGCCGTCAGCTGCTTGACGCTGTCCCAGTTGGCTGTGGATTGCGCCGCAAGCGCTGGCACGACCGTCAGAACCAGTATCCCCGAAATAAAGGTAGATTTACGCACGGTGTGAGGGTTAAGACGCCGGAATGTGGCGTGCTGGTTACGCTACCAAACCGTGGTGCAGCTGCCTTGATATACTTCGGTGGAATGGCAAACCCGAAATACAAGGTATCCGACAAGGCCATCCCGGTAACGGAGCTGGTGGACACGCTAAGCGATGGCACCAAGGTCAAACGCCGGATTCCCCGCATGCGCGCGTGCAACGAGAAAGACGCCAAGGGGAAGTTGTGTGCGGGCCATTTAAAGCGCTGGTACTTCTTCGGGGATGAAGTGAAACGCAAGTTCGGGCCGGAAGCCGAGATCTACCGGTGCGAGCACTGCAAGACGCTCTACCTGCCGAGCCTCGAGGAAGAACCGAGGACCGGAACGCTGGCCTGGTAAAAGAAAAACCGCACCGGAGAGCTCCCCGACGTACTGGAGCCGTTCCGATGCGGTCCGCCCGTTGTCGAGCTGGGATCCGGCGGCGGGCCATCCGGGCATCTGCTATTTCCATCCATTCCTGGTGAGGTTTCCGCGTCCGATCTCCCTGCACCAAGAACGCCAGATGACTACCGCAACCCAGAACCCTGGAGAGGTTTTAGAAATCCGTATCAAACAAAAAAAACCCCTCTGATGCAACCAGCAAAACGATTCAGCCGCGAGCTTCAAACATAACTAAAACATCGGCTCCCGCAAGCACGCTGTTTCTTCTTGCCCGCTTCCGTTTCATCCTGCCTGTTGCAGCAGAGGGCAGGTTACAGGTTACTTCGCCAATTCATTAGACAGATAGCAACAGCGCGGCCAACTGTCAATGCTCCCAATGCATTGATTCTTCAGGCCCGAGCTGTTCAATGCTAATCGTTGTCTGAGGCAACGTGGTGCCCGGCTGTGGCGCTATGACACAATCGGAATTCATGACTCATCGGGTGTGGGCGGGTTCCGTTTTGGCCTTTATGGCCGTGGTTGTGCCGGCCGTGGGGCAGAGCCAGGAAGAGGAGAGCCTGCACGTTTACAACGAGCATCCCCGGCTGCTGTTGGGCCGGCATCGGCTGGAACTGCTTCAGAAAGAAAGGCAGCGGCGGTCACTGCGCTGGCAGCAGTTCGAGTTGCTGATGGCCGGCCATGCTCCCATGCCGGAGCCGGGGTTCGCCGACGCGCTCTATTACAGGGTAGCCGGAGATCAGAAGAGCGGCCGAAGTGCGGTAACTTGGGCGCTGGGTCCGGGGACGGATCTGCGGCAACTGGCGCTGGTTTTCGATTGGTGCCAGGATCTGCTCGCGCCTGCGCAATCCAAGGCGCTCGCCGCCAAGCTCGCCAAGGGGATCCAGCAGAGCAGCCGCGATCGCTCGGTATCGGGGGCCCGCGGGAGGGCGCTGGCAGCCATTGCCCTCGCCGATCACATGCAGGAACTCTCCGAGCGCGAGCTGGGCCACGTGATCCAAAACTGGTGGCGGGGCGAGGTGGCTCCGGCTTTGCTGGCCGGCCGGGCCGTGATTTCGCGCGAGGATTTCTATCCGCTCTACGAAATGCTGCACGCCATCCGCGACAACCTCAACATCGACCTTCGCGAGTCTGCCGCGGCGTTCTTCAAGACCCTGCCGATTTACGATCTGGTGAGCTATTACCCCGCGACGTACCCGGCGCCGGAGGGTGAATACCGGATTCCAGCGACCAAGGGTGGAGGCGAGCCGGACGTGACGCACGCCGCCATGGCGCGTGTGGCCGAACTCGCGATGGTCCCATACGATACCAACGCGCCCGAAAGCCAGATTTTGCAGGGGTGGCTCATGCACGATAATTTTCTGCTGCGCAGCACATATGGCGCGCCCTATGAATTTCTGTGGGCGAATCCGTATCATCCCGGATTGAGCTACTATCTGACGCCCCTGGTATTTCACGACGAACTTTTCGGCCGCCTGTTTGTCCGGTCTAGCTGGGATGAGTCCGCCCGGTGGCTGGGCTATTTCGAGGGGGAACTGCAACTGTTTGAGAATGGCACCGTCACGGTGCTGAATGCGCAACTGGCGTCCGAGCCGATGTCGCTCGACACGGCGGTGGTATTTTTTGGCAAGAATGCGCAGAAGTTTCAAACCATCCTCAACGAAGACGAAGAGGTGTTCGTGCTGGGACTGAAGCCGCGCTCCACCTACACCATCGAAGTGGATGATGAGGAAATGACGGAGGGAAAAACGGATGCAGGCGGAATTCTTCCGTTGAAGCTGCCGCACAAAACACAGATTGGTGTGCGCCTGCGCGCGACCGTGGCGATCAGCCCTCCAAAATCTGCGCGAGATGATGGTTCAAGTGGCGCAGATAATCCTCGATGAGGAAGTGCAGATCGGTATCGCCTGCAGGCGCTTTCCAGATGTTCTGTGCCGCTCCTGCGTCGGCATTGCGGATGATGTGGACCAGGTGCCGGTTGTACGCCAGCCATAACTCAACCAAATCACGCCACGGGCGGCCGGCATAATTCTGCGAGCGTACCCAGCCGTTCTGTTCGTATGCGGGCATCACGAGAGTTGGCGCGAGCTGCAGACGAACAAATCGCTGATGATTATTCGACGCCGAATCGATGAGATGGCCGAGGATTTCCTTTTTGCACCAGGATTCCGGCTTGGGGCGCTTTCCGGCGAACTCTTCAGTGATGGCTAGGAGGGGCGCCGCAGAGTTTTCGAGCACGTGATCGAGTTCGGAGGCGATCCCAGGGGCGATCATGGCGACGATCATAGCATCGGGGGAGGGGTAGATTTGGGGTCTTACGGTAAGTGGACGAAACAAACTTGTCGGGCGGGCGGGCGTTCCAGGGTACGGGAGTCTCACATGGCCGGATCGGGACTATCAGGACTAATCCGGAAAAACGAAGTTCAGGATGATCTTGGAGCCAACGATCTGAGACAACAAGGGGATGGAATCAAGCGCGACGGACAAACCAGTCCCGCGCGAGATCGCCGCCCTGATGTCGGATGAGCGGCTGATTCTGCGCGAGACGCAACGCGCCGTGACCCCGTTTGGTGGGATCGCGGTTTTCATTTCATTTCTCGGGAAGGTCGGCTTCGTGGAGGCGCTTCGGCAGCACATGCCGATCCGCTGGAAGTCGCCGAATCATATCGATCCCAGTTCCACCTTCACAGCGTTCCTCCTGTCGGTTCTGGTGGGCGCCAGGCGGTTCGCGCACGCCAGCTGGCTGCGGGGGGATCGCGCGTTGCACGCGCTGCTGGGCATGGATCGTTTTCCCACTGACGATACCATCCGCAATTTGTTTCGCGCCTTCGGCATGGGCGAAGTCCAGCGCTTCTACGAACCCATGGCCGAGTGGCTGATGCAGCGTTTGCCACAGCGCGAAGGCGGCTACACATTGGACTTGGATTCGACGGTTTTCGAGCGTTACGGCAAGCAGGAAGGTTCTCTCAAAGGCCACAACCCGCGCAAACATGGACGGCCCAGTCATCACCCCTTGCTGGCGGTGTTGAGTGAGGCGCACTTCCTCCTGCACGGCTGGCTCCGCAGCGGCAACTGCGGCACCAGCCGTGGCGTGGAGGAGTTTCTCAAAGAAGCTCTCGCGCTGTGGGGACAGCGCGAAAAGATCCGCTTGCTACGGGCCGATTCAGGCTTCTTCGACGACAAGCTGCTGAGCTTTTTGGAACAGCGCCTGCTGCCTTACATTGTAGTGGCCAAGCTGACTCCCTGGGTGAAACGTGCCGCCCAGCGAGTGGAGCAATGGACGACCCTGGACGACGACTATGCCGTGGGCGAGTTTCGGCTGAAACTGCTCGGCTGGAGCGTGGAGCGTCGATTCGTGGTGATTCGCGAGCAGGTGCGCGAGGGCCGCGATAGCATAGGCCGCAAGCTGATCGATGTGCCGGGCTACACCTTCCGCGTCTTTGTCACCAGTTGCTCCGACCCTCCGGAGGGGATCTGGCGAGACTACAACCGACGCGCCGACATGGAGAATCGCATTGCCGAGTTGAAGCACGACCTGGGCGCCGATGGCTTCTGCCTGAAACAGTTCTTTGCTACAGAGGCCGCGTTTCGAGCCGTGTTGCTGCTCTTCAACCTGTTGGCCGAGTTCCAACGTGCGGCTGGTATGCCGATCTATCGAGAGCCAGCGACCATCCGGACTCAGGTCCTCACCTGCGGCGCGATCCTCGGCCGAGCCGGCCGCCGTCTGGTGCTCCACCTGTCCGAAAGTTGGGGCGGTCTGAAAACGAGAATCCCTTTACTGGACAGCATCTTGACCTGGCAAATCCCAATTTCCCCGAAGTTGGATCTGGCCCTTACAACCTGAGCCCGACAACCGTCACGCCACGCGTCGGAACCCATGCCCAGGAGGTCGATCAATATTCAATTTCGGAATTCAGGCTAATCTTGAGCGTCGATTGCAGGACCTTCCGTCATCAAGTACTTGCAGCCGAAACCGGCCGCCAGTCACCAGACACGATTTGATTGCGAGTGACTTGGGGCTCGCCATTAATAGCTGAAGCATCTCTTACACACCGCTGCCCGGACGGTAGCAACCGTTTCAGCCAAGGTTTCTTGTGAAAACTGTACCTTGAAGATCAAAAACGCACGACTGGATGTACACCGAGAGAAATCAGAGCTATTCTATCCGAAGCCGGGAAAGCCACAATGGAAATCCCGGTCGAGTTGATACTGGCCAAGATGGCAAGACGGAACACTGGTTGAATGGCACACAATTGGTTTTTGCAGCTTGAAGGCCATGACTGGATCGAACTTCACAGCTTCAACATGACAACGGGGAAATCCGTTTTCTCGGTCTCGGCGGCCCTTACGGCGTCTACTCCGCCTATGTTGGGGACCTGCTCCAGCGGGAGACCCCTCTCCAAGGCTACGGTGGCTCTCCGGGCCGAGGGTGTTCCCAGTACCTATCTGCAATACAACTTTACCAACCTATTCGTGACCAGTAGTCAGCTGGGGGGTCTTGGCGTTGCGCCCATGAAAACGATCTGGTTCGCCTTCGGGCAGGTGCAGATCTCGTACATGTCGCCGTCGAACATCGTCGATCGGAACCAGGCGAGGCTTCTCCAATTCCATGTAATCGGTCCGCTACCCACTCATTAGCAGGTGGCCTTCGGCGTTCGCGGAAAGTGACTGACGTCTGCTTAAGCCGTACCGTCCGCCCACCCGCTTGGCGAAGTACAAGGGGATTTCGCGCCAGCTATTTCATCCGGTACTGCCTGAGGCGCGCACTGTAGGGTGATTTACGACCTGAAGGTGGAACCCCCGGCCAAGTAGACATCCAGTCTGACGGCAGGGACGGTCCGGCGACCGCCCTTCCCCAAGTGACTAACTCAAGTCGACAGTTGCTTTGAGAGAGCCACCCGGGATCTCGACGTGCGGGGGCATCTTCCATTCGAGGTGTGCACGGTCGCAGACCACCGCGCTACTCAGAAACCTTCGACCATCCAGAGATTGGTGTTGGTGACTTCGACTCCGATCGCAAGGTAGCGGCCGTCCGGAGACGGCACGCCCCAGATGAACTTATCCCCGCTCTTATACTGCCATAGCACTCGCGCACTTCCCTTCAGATCGACGTAGAGGAGCGTGTCGCCTCCAGAGCCGCAGTAAAGCCCCTTTCCGTCAGGCGACCAGTCAAGACCTGTGATTTCCGGCCACCCCTTCACCGTGATTTCGCGATCAGAGCCACTGGACAGCGAAAGCAAGCGAAGGTGAATCTGTGGCTCGCCCATTCTCGAAATTGCAAACATCGATCCATCCGAAGAAAGCACCGCTTTGTTGTAGGGGTGCGAAGGATTATTCTCTATGGCCCGTAGCACTCTCCCTCTGCCCTTCACCGGATCGAATTCGGTGACCATGAACTGTTTTCCATCCTGGCTCGGCTCGAAGATGACGCAGAGGCTTGCCGGGGCCTGGGCACATCGGAAGTCCACCCAATTCCGCGTCTCCAGGACTAGCTGGGGCGCTCCACCACTCAGGGGAATGCGCATCATGCGTTGCAGAGGGGCGGGATGGGCCGACCTTTTCGGAATCTCCATGAAGAGTATCGAATCGGGGGCAATGACCGCACGTGCCGGCGAAGTTTCGTCTGGGTAGAAGTTGGAGTTTATTCCTGTGATTTTCTCAGAGGTCTCCTGGCTGATTCCTTGCTTGTAAATACCCCATGTGCCGCCACGGTTTGATGTGATCAATACCGCTTTGCTGTCCGGCATCCATGCCGTGGGCCGTTCGGAGGCTTCGTTATTGGTCAGCCGATGAGGGCGATTCAGGCGCGTCCCGCCTGCCGTGAGCTCGCCCAGGAAAATCTGCTCCTGATATGTCAACTTGCGGAGCACCAGCCGCTTGCCATCCGCACTGGCGCTGATGTTCCCGAGGAGAGATCCAGCCCAGCTGGTGATGCGTTTCGGTTTACCGGTGGGCGTGCCCGCTCGGTTATCGATGCCGATTTCCCAAAGATTGCCGTCACCGTTCGGAGCCCATTCCCCCCGCGCGTAGACGATCCGCCCTTCCGAGAGCCAGCGAAAATCTGTCAGAATCAGGTCCATGTCCGGCACAACTGCCGTTCGGTTCATCCCCTTCAGGTCGCAGGTCTCGATCGACGTGTGCAACCTCTCCGGACTGAACAATGCCCTAATGTAGGCCAAACGATGTCCATCCGGCGACCAGTGCACCCCCATCGTCCTCAGCTCCTCATGTTCGCCGACCGCGAGGACTCTTTGCGGGTTGTCTCCCTGGCTGCCCATCACCCAGATTTCGCGCATGTTATCCGAGCCTCCCAGTGGACTGAACGCGATGTGTGTCCCGTCCGGCGAAACCTCAAGTCCCACTGCGTCCTCGCGAAGCTTTCGTGGAGATTGACCGAGCACCGAGACCGTCCACGTGCTCTTGCGGCCGCCGTCCGGTTCCCATTTGTTGGCGAGTAATTGTGTTCCGTCGGGAAACCACGAAGCGACGGACCAGTCGGTGGTGGCTGGAATTCCGGCGGGCCTTGGGATAATCCGCTCTTCCTCTCTCACAAACAGTTTCACGTGAATCCCGGCAGAGTCTGAGTAAGCCAGGTACTTGCCATCGGGAGAAATGGCTTGCCACCCGATTCTGTTCTCGCTGGAATTGAAAGTCAGCCGTTTCTGCGTCAGCTCGGCGGAAGGTTTGGGAGGGCGATACAGAAGGAACCACGTCAGGGCAACCAGCCCAGCCGCGACAAAGGCCGCAGTCACAATCTTCCAGGTCCGCCGAGCCAGGTTGTTCAGTGTTACAGCGAATGCGGGCTGCGACGCGGAAAGCGAAGCCAAGGCGAATCCAAGATCGGCGGCGGACATGAACCTGCGTGCCGGGTCCTTCTCCAGGCAGCGGCGCACGATGCGATCCAGGCTGGGCGGAACCGAAGGCGGCAAGTCCGGCGGATCGCTCTTCAGGATGGCATTCATCAGCTCAATCGATGAACTGCCACTGAAAGCCTGCTTGCCCGCCAACATCTCATAAAGATTCACGCCAAAACTGAAGATGTCCGAGCGATAATCAACGTCCTCTCCTCGCACCTGTTCGGGAGACATGTATCCGGCGGTCCCCAGAACCGTACCCTCATTTGTCAATTCCCGTATGCTCGAATCCGTGGCCAAGTGCTCCCGCTTCGCTAGGCCGAAGTCGAGGATCTTCACATGTCCGGCGTGCATGACCATGATGTTGCCGGGCTTGAGATCGCGGTGGACGATGCCGGCTGCGTGCGCCGCCGCCAGCCCCTCGGCGATCTGCACAGCAATCTCGAGCGCTTTGCGCGCAGCCAGCGGGCCGCGATCGATGATGCGGCGCAGCGTCTCGCCGTCGACCAGCTCGGAAACAATCCAGTAAGTGCTGTTATCCCGACCGATGTCGTAAACCGAAACGATGTTGGGATGATTCAGCGCGCCCGCCGCGCGCGCCTCGCGTTCGAAACGTGCGATGCGGTCCGGGTCGCGCGCGAAGCTCAGAGGAAGCACCTTAATCGCAACATCGCGTTCCAAACGCGAATCGCGGGCCCGGTACACCTCACCCATGCCGCCGCGGCCAAGCGGCCCAAGAATCTCGAAATGTCCGAGCCTGGCGCCCGGAGAGAGGGCGGATGAGAGCGGAGAACTATCGAGGAACGACGCAGCACCAGGCGCAGCGTTCAGCAGCGACTGCACCTCGCGGCGAACCTGCGCATCGTCCGGACAGGCCTTCTCTAGAAACTCCGCGCGTTTCTCCGGCGGCTGCGCCTGCGCTGCCCTAAACAGCTCCTCCACTCTTTTCCAGACGTCAGCCTGCATTCCGGGCCGCCCCGCGGCTGAGCTCCCGTTTGAGCCAGATCTTGGCCATGCCCCAGTCGTTGATCACCGTGTTCGGATGAACGCCAAGCACCTCCGCGGTTTCTTCTACGCTCATTCCACCGAAGTAACGAAGTTCCACGACTTTCGCCTTTCGCGCATCGAACTTGGCGAGTTCAATAAGTGCATCATCGAGCGCGACCAGCGCTGTGGATTTACTCGGCGCGAAAACCAAGCTTTCCTTCAGCGGGAGGAGTCGCGCGCCGCCACCCCGTTTTTCGCGGCAGAGACCCCGGGCATGGTCCACCAGAATGTGCCGCATCAACTGTGCGGCAATGCCGAGGAAGTGGGCCCGGCTCTGCCAGTCCACCTGGGCGTGAGTTATCAGCTTCAGGTAGGCCTCGTTGACTAGTGCGGTGGTTTGCAGGGTATGGCCCGGCTGCTCCACCCGCATGTACCGGTGAGCGATCTGCCGTAGTTCGATCTCTACCAGCGGAATCAACTGACTGAGACATTGTTCGTCGCCCTCTCTCCAACGCAGGAGAAGCTGTGTCACCGATTCCGATCCCCTTGGCTCCATCGCTCTTTGGGGCCCCGTTCGTATATCAGCAGAGTCTAACGCTTTTGCAGGGGGACAGGGGAATCGACGTGGGTCACTGGATAGGGTGATTGGGCAAGGATGTTGCTGTCAGGGTGACATGAGGGCTGGCGAAACAGCTCCATGTAATCCCGGCGCTATCGGACTGGCGCTGTGGCCGGAGGGCTTGTTCTGTTTGGCCACGCTTGTGCCCGGGCCACCAAAGCCTGCTGAATCCGCTCGCGCTCCTCCGTTGTGAACTTGATTTCACGCTTAGACATCAGCAACAGATCCGTCGAACCCCAAACCGCGCGCATTACGCCTCTCCGCGTGTGTTCGCCTCCCAACAACAGGTGCCCCAATTCGTGTGCAATCGAGTAACCCAGAATCTGGTACGACTGCCACTCGACAGCGTGAACGCTGGCTGTCTTTGCGATCGAGTCGTAGCGCACGAACACGTAATTCTGCTCCAGGCGGTTTGCGACGGATGTGCTGCCCATGGCGCGCTGGCCGGGACGGTCCACTCCCGACAGACGAAATGCCACCAGGCAGAGCACGAAATCCCGAGGCCCAAGCTCCTGCTCCATAGTTTCCGTGCTGCAATCCAACCAGGTGACTTTAAGCCCTCCGGTCTCGAGGACGAAGCTCGCTTCGCCTTTTGCTTCATCCAAGATCGTGTCCGGGATGTGAACCGAATTGCAGACTCTCACCGAGATGCTGTTCTGCGCACAGGCCAGCCCACTCCAGACCAGGCCTGCCATGACCAAGCTCGTACCGCTCATCGCTGGTTCCCCGGCGAAGGATGGAGACCTTACTCCGGTCACTCCTGTGCCGGTCTGAAAGCGATAAATCAGGGCTGGGGACACAATCGGCGGAGAAATTTCTGTTTAACGTACTAAGACGGTCAGGGGTGGGCTGGCCGATTGAGCCGAACGGGCTTTTGTCGAAGATCAGGAATGCGTACGCGGAGCCGCATCGATTGGTGGCTTCCGTCCACCAATCCGGATGAGTCCTGGTAAACGCCGTCCTCGCAAATAGATATATCAATGCAGGTCGAACGACTCGGTTCATTATCCGAAGCCGCTCAGGCCCGGAGGCGGAGATTTGCGGTCTTATGGGAAGTGGACGAGGATACGGAACCTCGGAATACCGCTACTGCCGCAGCACGGTGAAACGGCTGATCGAGTATCCAAGCGCACCGCCCACGAAGACGTCTGATAAAAAATGGGCCGACAGCGACAGCCTCGAAAAGCCGACAAGCGCCGCCATGCCGTACGCCGCGTATGGAACCCAGCGGTGATTTCCATAGCGGCGGGCGATGACCGTGGCGATTGAGAAGGCCGCGATGGCGTGGCCGGATGGGAAACTTCCGTGTCCTCGCAAAAATGAGCCACTGCTCTCAAACCAGGAGTCGGAGAAGTTAGCATGCTGCGGGATAGCTGCCGGACGTACACGCTTGGTGGCGTCCTTCAAGACCGTCGTCAGGATCTCGGCGTCGGCGACGGCCTCGCCAGCGAGCAGGGCGGTGTGTTGCATTTTCGAGTCTTTTCGGATCAATCCAACGGCGTAAAGGGAAACTGGAGCCACGATCATGCCGATGGAGGTAGCGTTGCTGGTAAAAGTGTTATTGAACCCTTGAAACGCTGCGGTTCGGCGGAAGTAGGACGCCTCGATAGGGTCTAGCGCAAGCAGTCCAGCAGTGGTTCCGAGGACGGCGACAGTGGGAATCCAGCTTTGCCCGTGCGCGAGTCTGGTTGGAAACGACCAGATGCGTTCCTGGTCACTGAGCAGGTTAGGAAGCAACAGCTTCAAGGAGACTGGGCGATCGACGGCCGGAGCCGGCTGCGAGAACGGGGGCGGAGCCGGCGCTTGAGGCGAATCGCTTGCTGGGGAATCGGCAGGCGGTGTTTGATCCGGTTCGGCCGCTTGACCTGCTGCCTGGGACGGGATCGCAAGGGTGGATAGCACCATCAACCCAACAGCAAGCTTCATAAAGAGAGTCGCTCCATGGCATTCTCAACGATGGTCATCTGGCCGAATCACTTTTCATTTTCCGGCTTGTGCGGCGGCGGCGCTGAACGGGTGTTGAAGCGGATGTCGACCATGGCGCTCTTGCCGAATTGTACCTCCGCGCCGCGCGCGATCAGCGTCGAATAGAGCGACCAAGCCATTCCGTAATACCCGAATGCGGTCCCCACATATCGCGAACTCTGCGAAATGGCGGCGCCCAGCAGTCCGAAACCAAAGCCGCCGCCAATGGTTCGGCCCCCCACGTTCGGATTTTGGCCGATGATTTGCCGATTGTGGTTGCGAATCGGATCGTTGTCGCCCGCGCTGCGCGCGATCATCACCGCTGCGGCCGCCGCCAGGAAGCGCGTCTTCGACTCCTTGGCTTGCACGCCCCCCTCCCCATCCACTTTGAGGGGAGCCTTGCCGGTGCTTTCCGCCGCTTGTAGGGTGGCTTGCGTGCGGGTTTTCAGCTTCTCCTGCGCGGGATGCTGCGTGGCGACAGGAGCGGCCGCCTGCGTCTCCTCTTCTCCTTTTGCAACCCGGGCGACTTCCGCTGGCAAGTTGATTTCCTGAAAATTGAACCGTAGCTGGCCGCTGCGGTGGAACCAGCGAGCTTTCCTCGCGGCCACCACTGTGCCCTTCAGGTGCGTCCCCTCCGGCAGAACCAGTCTATGATCGGCGGAGAACACGGGCTCGGCCAGCACCGCTTCCACCATTTCTCCCTGCTTGGACGAGGCCGAATCCAGCGGCGTGATCAGCCGGGCGTGCGCCACGCTGTCAGCCTGCGGTTCGGTTCCAACCAGCGCCAGCGATCCTTGGGGCACCGGCTCCGAGCCGAAGGCTAGCGGATCGACCAATTCCGCGTCAAAGCGCGTCCTGTTGCGCACGTACTGCGGATGGTACGGCAGCTTCGCCAACAGATAATCTTCTACCATTTCCTTCTTGCCCGGCATATGCACGAGGTCCGGAATACTCTTGACCCGGTCCACTTGCCCCTGGATCGCGTCCTTTGCGTTCTGTTTCGCAGTACCCAGCACTCCGGTGTTCTGGGATGCGCTGGCATTCTGTGTTTTCTGCGGCCGCCAAGGCACGATGGAGTTGAGCCCCAGACTTTCCGTCGTGTGCAGCGGCAGCTTGTGTCCGTCCGGCATGACCAGCGTGGTGAACTCGATGGGCGCCATGTGCAACGGTGTGAAATCGCCGCCGAGGATGGCCATGGTCCGCTGCGCTCTGGAAATAGGCTGCAGCCGGCTTACGGTACCGAGCACCACCGCCCCCGCTGGGATCACCTGGCGATCGAATGCGTACACCGGCTCGAGGACCTTGGCCTCGACTGGCGCACCCGCCCGCTTTGGAACACGCTTCGTGAGATACAAGCGAAGCGGCACACCGGCCGGAACAACCAGAGGCATTTCCTGCTGCTGGTTGCCGTCAGCCGCCGGAGGGGCTGCGGAAAGAATGGAAAGTGATGAAAGGCACAAGGCTAAAACAATGATACCCGTTAAAACGCACATATTTGACGTTGGACGCTGGGGGACTGTCTGGCAGGTACGGCTTTGCAACTTTAGACTCAAGTTTCCGGTGTGGCGCCGAAACCCAAGCAATCTGCGGGGCGTCCGGTAGTTCTACAATCGAAAAGTATTGTGCGAGGCCAGGCATGCGATTTTGCTATACGCGGGCTCGTATTACGCGAGGTTCGGCCAGACCGGACGTGAACTGGGGATTCAGTGGAGGAGAACCGAAAATGAATCTGAAAGCGGCAAGGTTGTTCCTTGGGGTTGGGATTCTAATGCTGTCTCTCGTGATCGCTGGCCCATTGCGGGCCCAAGCCGCCAGCACGGCAATATCCGGCACCATCACCGACTCTTCGGGAGTAGCCGTTCCGAACGCCAAAATTTCCGTCAAGAATGCGTCCACGGGTCAATCGACGGAGGCCCAAACGAATTCTTCCGGGACCTACAATGTACCAGACCTCGTTCCGGGCGATTACGAGGTTTCCGTCTCGGCGGAAGGGTTCAACACAAAACTAGCCAACGTGACGCTTACGCTGGGGGCGAAGCAGACGATGGACCTGGGTTTAACACCCTCATCCAGCAATGTGGCAGGGCCGCCTTCGCTGGGTGATCTGGGTTTCCCTGCGGATCAGTCACAAGGAAATGCCCAGGACCAAGCGAGACTCGACAGACGGTCGCACATGCTCAAGATGCATCAACGGTTCGGTTTGATCACGCTCGCTCCATTGGTTGCAACGATCGCCACTTCCAGCCTCGCCGCCGGAAGGCACAGCACCGCGACCGGCCGCGATGTGCATGGCGCTCTGGGCTCGGTGACTGCGGATATGTACTTCATGGCCGCCTACTATGCGATCCGTGCGCCCAGGATACCAGGGACCGTGGCGCGCGGCCCCATCCGCCTGCACAAGGCTCTGGCCTGGATTCATGGGCCGGGGATGATCCTGACGCCGATCTTGGGGGCGATGGCATTTAGTCAGGAAAACAAAGGAGAAAGGGTCCATGGGATAGCCAAGGCACATGGGGCGGTGGCCGACGTGACGTACGTCGCGTTTGGGCTTGCCGTTGTGTCTGTGTCCTTTAAATTCTAGGCGGGCTTATGCGCAAAAAAATAGCCTTCTTGCTTGTGGCGCTTCCCGCGTTCGCCCAAGCGGACAGCCAATGGCTTCTGGCACAATCCACTCTCACGTATCATGCTTCCCACGCGCTGCATCAGAGTGAAGGCGTCAGTCATTCGGCCCGAGGCAAGGGCGTTTGCCACGCCGGACAATGCGATTTTTTGATCGCGGTACCGGTGAAGTCATTTGACTCGGGGGACAGCAACCGCGATCTTCATATGCTGCAAGCGACGCGCGGCGGGCAATTTCCCATCGTCAGCGTGCGCACCCGATTGCCCGAGACGGCATCCGCATCAGCTACCGTCCATGCCGATCTGGAGATCCAGTTTGCCGGGCAGACCGTCCAGTATAAAGAGGTTCCGTTCCAACTGGCGACGCAAGAAAAGCAGATCCGGATATCAGGAACAATTCCGGCAACGCTATCCGATTTCAAGATCGATCCACCTTCGCTCTTAGCGATTCCGATTAAGAACGAAATACCGGTGCGCGTAGAGATGACGTGGCGCCCGCAGTGACGCGCAAACCATTCGCGGCTTGCTTCGTCACATGGAAAGTGAGATAAATTGGCGCTGGGAGGGAGAGAACGATGTCCTGTCCGGATTGTGATGGCTTTGGCCGAAGGGAGTTTCTGAAGACTGCTGCGCTGGGCGGCGTGGGACTAGTGGCGGCGCATGCGGCCAGCCGGTTTAAGGGACCGTCAGAAACCGTGGTGACTTCGCTTTACAATAGCCTGACGGAGGCGCAGAGAGCTAAAGTTGTATTTCCGTTCGACGATCCGCTGCGCTCGAAAGTGGATGCCAACTGGATGATCACGCCGGCCAAGATCGCCGAGTTTTTTACGGCGGATCAGCAGGCCATGATCGATGAGATTTTCCGTGGGCTGCACAATCCGGAGTTCATCGACAAGGTGATGTACCACATCCAGGAGGATGGCGGCGGACTGGGCCACTATTCCGCTGCGCTGTTCGGGACGCCGGGTACGGGCGCGTTCGAGTTCGTGCTTACAGGCCGGCATTGCACGGTGCGCTGCGACGGCGATTCGGTGCATGGCTCGGCATTCGGCGGACCCATATTCTACGGCCATGCGTCGCAGAATTTCAACGAAGCTCCAGACCATCCGAAGAACGTTTACTGGTATCAGGCGAAGCGCGCGAACGAGGTGTTCCAGGCGCTGGACGGCAAGCAGCGCGCGGCGGCTCTGCTGGGTGATCCGCGCGAAGAGAAGGGTACTGCCACCATCCAACTGAAAAAACGCGGCGAAATTTCAGGGCTTCCGGTTTCCGACATGACACGGGATCAGCGCGAGCTGGTGGATAAGGTGCTGGCTGACCTTCTGCTCCCCTTCCGCAAGAAAGACGCCGACGAAGCGATGAAGGACATTCGGAAGAATGGCGGCGTGGAAGCGCTGACGATGTCGTTCTACAAAAACCTGGATATTGGGAACGACGGCGTGTGGGATGTGTGGCAATTGGAAAGCCCAACGATGATCTGGTATTTCCGCGGCGCGCCGCACGTGCATACGTGGGTGAATATAAGAGAGAGAGCGTAGGGGTCGAAGAGGGGATAGGCAGCACTGTCCACGACGCGCAGTGCGGTTGGTTGTGGATGTTCGGGTTAGGGGCAGTGAAGCCAGTCCCTATTTCGGTGTGAAGCTGAAGTGGGAGATGTAAAGTTCGTCGGTGTTCGGCAGATAGAACCCGAATTTGCCGTTGGCCGGAGTCACGCCGGACCAATTATCCACGACCACCCACTCTTCTCCCTGCTGCACGCTGGTGATCGCGCCGTCTGACGAGATATCGACTTTCATGTTGTATTGCAGTTCCTTGCCAGGCAGCGGGGTCTTCAGCGCCGTGGACTTGTCGGAACCCTTGACTTTTTTTCCGCTCTCCATCTCCACGCGATGAATATTCTTTTTATCGATTCCGAAAAGAACGTAGGTGCTCGTATTATCGATGCACCCGGTGACCCATTGAATGCGGCCGGAGCCCAGAATTCCGCCTTGGCGCAGGGCCGTGAAAATGAAAGTGCCGGAGATGGGCGTCGTGGGATATAGAACGAGACCGCCGCCGCGATGGACATACCAGTTGCCCTCAGCCTTCCAGCCGGAGGCGGCAGCCCACTGTTCCATCGTCAAGGCGCCCGTGTTGGTCGCGCGGATCGTTTTAGGTGTCAGTGACAGGTTGACAAGGTTCGGCTTATTAGCGGCTACGGTTACGCCTTGATAGGCGTCGTTATACCCGGACGCGCTGGCGCTGAATGCGTACTGCCCTTCCTCCACCTCGACCGCTGCGCCGTGGACCTCATGAGACTTGCCATCCAGACCTTTGTAGCTGACCGCAGCGTTGGCTGGAGTCACCGTGATCTTCACGGAAGCCTTGGCGGCTTGCAGGGTAACGTCGGGAGGGCCTAGCACCAGGGTCTCTCCGGCCTTGAATTCTTTGGCGATCTGTTTATGCCGGCGGCCATCGGTCAGGTCGATGGTGTGGTTGCCGGGTGGGATGCCGGGAAGCGACAGCGCTCCGTCTCCTCCAACGGTTCCGGAGTGCTTTTGATCCAGAGTGACTTGCAGTCCCGGCGCCGCTCCATGGATCGTAAGCCCGGCAACCGTCGGGACTGGGCGCAGGTGAAATTCCAGCTTGGCTTCCTCGCCCTTCTTGATTTCGACCGTCTGCGGAGGCTCTTCCAGGAAGCCGTTCTTCAGCACACGAATGGTGTGTTGTTTTACACCGAGATTGACTACCACCTGGCCACCCTTGGTCTTTCTCTTGGTGGCTTTTCCATCCACCTCTACGGTCACGTCGTCCTCGCCGGTCTGAATCAAAACGGATCCCACGTTCCGGTCGGAGTAAAGCTGGATCTGGAGCGCCGGCGCCTGGCTGGTGGTCACGTTGAGGGTGTGGGGATTCTTGCCATCGTTGAGGACCACTTCGTGATTACCGAGCGGGAGATTCGTCAAATCCAGCCCACCCGCGCTCAATTCACCTTTATCCTGCTTGTCCACCGTAACCTTCACCGGGGTGGGGGACTGGCTGGCTTGGATGTGGGCCTGATTACCTAGGCTCGTCACCACAACGGCATTGAGCTCTTTAGTCTTGGGCGCTTCCGCGAGGACTGGCGGGCGGCCTGACGCGGCGTCGAAAGTAATGGTGGTTCGTGCGCTGCCCGAGGTAACCTCTATGTCGTGTTTTCCCCAGGCGAGTTCCTGATCGGGAAGCTGGCCCTCGGTGAGATCGATCGCGGGCTGGGCATCCACCCTCACTTTGCCGGATTGCAGATCACTCGAGAGGCGCAGAACCTGATGCAATTCAACCACGGGAGCCGGGGGCGGCACTGCCTGCAAATTCAGTTGCACGGGTTCGGGTGATCCGCGTTTGACTACCAGCGACATGCGCGCCGGAACGTAGCCGTCTTTTTCGGCCAACAACTGGTAAGTGCCTGCAGGCAACTTCAGCGACAGATTGCTGGTACCGCGGACTTCGTTGTTGATGCGAATTGTGGCGCCGGGCGGGTTGGTCTGAACCTGGATGGGGACCGGGCGGAACGCGCTGGCGACAAACCAGGCAACGATCAGAAGGACAACCGCGCCGGCGCCCACGGCGATGAGCGTCTTGTTGACCGGCTTCACGGGACCGGCCGGAGCCGGCGTCTTGGGCTTAGCTTCCTGCTTCGCGGCGGGCGGTTTGGCAGGCGGCTTGGGCGGGGCAACAGGCGGCGCAACCGCAGCCGGCGCGGCCTGGACCGGAGGAGCTGCCGGCGGCGATGCGATATCCGCGGCCGAAGTCCGGAGCATCATGGTTGCACCGAAATCCCCCTTGGAGGAAGGGGGAACCACATTGGCCGGAGGAGCCTCGGTCCCAGTGGCGGCATGCGCCACGACCAGAGTTTCGGCGCCGGCGTCGACGGTTGGCTGCGATGCGACCGGGCCAACGCTAGCACCGGCTGCGGCAACCAGCGGCTCGGCGGCCGGGGGGGGCGCAGTCTGGGCGCGCAATTTCTGCTCGAATTCTTCCCACCCGGCGGGAGCAGTATCGGCGGCTCCAGGTGTCGGCTTCGCGGACGGCTCGGGGTGAGTAAAGGCAGTACCTCTGGCCACGGCTTCGGCGCGGCTCTGGAGGTCGGGTATGGCCTTGCAAAGGGTCGCGTGGAGTTGAGTAAGACGCGGTTCTCTGGGATAGGCAGCCAGGCCCTGCTCGATCTGCGCCAGCGCCGCCTGCACATTTCCCGCGGCCTGATTTCGGCGCGCTTCGGCTACCCATCGGCCCACTTCTTCTTCCCGCTTGCGGTCGGCGGCCATGGTGCGGACGCCCTTGGCCAACGAGTGATCCGGATCGAGATCGAGCGCCTGCTGGCTCAGCACCTCCGCGGCGTGCCAATCGGTATCCAACACAGCGCGCGCGTGCTCCAGCAGAGTTTCCAACAGAAATGTGCGGATCACGCGGTTGTGCGGGTCCATGTCGGAGGCGCGCCGCAAGTGTTCGATGGCCTCATCAAATCGCCGCTGGGAGCACAGCTCCTGCCCTTGGCTGAAAGTCTGCGCGGCCTCGGAGGCGCGCGTCTGGCTTTGGCGGGCCAGTTCGCCTAGCGCCGCCATTTCCGGATCGCCGGGAAACTCAGTCTCGGCATTTCGCAGAAGTTCAATCGCGCGTTCGTAATCCCCGCCTTCGAGTTGCCGGTCGATCTGTTCTACCCACCGGGCTTTGGCTTCGTTGCGCGACTGCTGGTCGCGCCGCTTGCGAACGCGGTCGATTTCAAAATCAAGTCCGGGATACTGTTTATGGATGGTCTGCAGGATTTCCCACTGGCCCAGGGCCTCGGTGAACTGTCCGCGCTCGTCGTAGGAGCGTGCCTTGGAAACGATAGAGTTGACCAGGTCGCGCTTATCGCGCACCAGGCGCAGAGCTTTCTCGAAGTGCGGCTCTCCGGGGTAGGTTCTGAGGGCTTCCTTAAGGATGCTGACCCGGCGGTCGATGTCCGGTTCGCTCTCCACGCTCCGGTCGATTTCAGCGATGCGCGAAGACAGGTCCTGGCGGTGCCGTTCCTCGACGTCGAATTTGAGCGCCTGAAACAGTGCATGACCGGGGTACTTGTTCAGATACTGCTCACAAACGGAAAGCGCGGACGCAAAATTTCCATCCATGAGGTGCTTGCGCGCTTCCTGGTAGGAACTCTGCAGGACGTCGTGTTCGGTGCGGACCTGGTTGTAGAAATTCTGATACGAAATGCCGCGCTCGGGCGCGGAAGTGTCGGGCACGCGTTTGTCGAGGTCGACCAGCCGCTCGAGCTTGGTGAGCGCGGAACTCATTTCGCCGTTCTGCCAAGCCTCCAGCGCGAGTTTGTACAGCTCCTCCTTTTGCTTGCGCGCTTTTACGTAGGCTTCTTCGCGGCGATCAGCTTCGGCAAGCAACTGCAGCGCGGTTGTGTCCTTCGGGCGCAATTGCAGCAGGTTTTGCAAGGCTTCGCGGGCGTGGCTGAAAGCGTTATTCTCCAGGTGCTGGCGGGCCAGTTTCACCCACTCCTCGACTTTAGCCTCGCTGCGCCGTGTTTCGATGGAACTCTTGAGGGTGAGGGCGGAGCTGTTGGTGGGATCGAGTTGAAGGATCTCCTGGATCTTCTGCAGCGCGAGTAGGTATTCTTCCTCGTCCATGCAGTTCCGTGCGCTGTCCAGCAGCTGGCCGATGGTCTTCTGCCGCACCGCCTGGTCGAGCTGGCGGCGAAGCAAAGTCATGGTGGTTTCGACGTGGCCTTCGGCTTCCAGCTCGTTCAAAAGCTCGGCGGCGAACTGAAAGTTGCCCTGCTCGTAAGCCTTGCTGGCTTTTTGAATTCGCGGCTGCAGGCGGGCGGCGTCGAAAATTTCGATGGATTCGTTGCGCTGCGCCTTGACCAGGGTATCGGCAAACTCTTTGGCCGACGAGAACCGGTTCCAGGGCTGCTTGGCAATGGCCTTGTGGATCACGCGGCTGATGACCTGGCTTACGGCGGGGTTCAGGTCCGATGCGGCCGGCGGGATGTGATGCAGGATGGCCTGGGCAGTCTCCTGTTCGGTTGGGAAATCAAAGGGGCGCCGACGCGTCAACGTTTCATAGAAGACCACGCCGAGCGAAAAGATATCCGAGAGCGGCGAGGCCGGCTTCATTTCCAACTGCTCCGGCGCCATGTAGGGGAGGGTGCCGCCGGCGACGGTCATGGTAGCCGTGGTATCGGCCATATGCGCCACGCCGAAATCGATGATCTTGATGGTGTCATCGGGCATCACGAAAATGTTGCTGGGCTTCAGGTCGCGGTGCACCAGGCCCCTTTCGTGCGCGGCATGCAGCCCCCGGCACGTCTGCAGCATGATCTCGACGGTGCGCTCCACGCTAAGCCGCTGGCTGGACGTCCGGATAAGCTGGTCCAGGGTCACACCGGGAAGCAACGGCATGACAAAGTACGGTTTGGTGACGCCTTCTTCCTGGAACTCGCCGATATCGAATATCTCAACGATGTTCGGATGACTCATGGAGGCGAGGATGCCGCACTCCTTGCGGAACAAGTCCAGCGCCATTTTGCTCGGGGAGTCGCGCAAGGTCTTCAAGGCGACTTCACGTCCTACGACGCTGTCGTAGGCCTTGTACACCAAGCCCATGCCGCCCTTACCGATCACATCCAGGGTGTCGTAACGATCTTTGATCCTTCTCTTAACTGCCATAAAAGGGAGTGTTTTCATATGATACTGCGGTTGGGCCTGAAGGTGTATCAGGGGTTATCCCAGACGGGTAATCAGGTGGCAACAAGTTGTTTCCGTGTTCGTTTCCGATCGAATGACCGGGAAGTAACCCGATGCAATCCTGTACGATAATAAATTCAGACCTTAATTATGTGCCGCAGCATCAAAGTACTCCGGCGTCCGGCCGCATTTGCGACCGATGACGAGATTTCTGCCGCCGCTCTCCAGTTCGTAAGGAAAGTCAGCGGCTTCCAAAAACCTTCAAGATCCAACCAAGCGGCATTTGACGGCGCGGTCCGGGAAATTGCGGGCGCGACGCACCGTCTTCTCGACAGCCTGGCACGAGGCCGATCCGGTCAAGAGACGGTGGCCGGGCATGAGGCCGGCCTGTGACTCGCCGATCGCTCTTCGCCATGGCGACCGGCTTGACAGGACAACGCCTGGCAGGCCAACAAAAGGATCAGCCCGTGAAAAAGAACGATCTATACAACATTCCTGCCGATCTGCCGGTACCCGTGGATGATGGCGCGGCGAGACATCTGGTGGGAATGCAAGTGCCGCTGATTACGCTGATGTCGACGTCGAACCGGCGCGTCAATATGGCGGAAGCTGCACGGGAGCGGACCGTAATTTACTGTTATCCGCGCACGGGTAAGGCTGGTGCAGCCATTCCGAAGGGCTGGGACGCGATTCCGGGCGCCCGGGGATGCACTCCCGAGACGTGCTCGTTTCGCGACCATTACAAGCAGCTTCGCGAGCTCAAGGCACAGGTTTTCGGGTTGAGCACGCAAACCACCGAATACCAGCAGGAGGTTGTGCAGCGGCTGCACCTGCCATTCGAAATATTAAGCGACGGCGATTTCGCTTTTACAAATGCGCTGCGTCTCCCTACTTTCGAGTTTGAAGGCGTCAGACTTCTCAAGCGGCTGACGTTGGTTCTGTCTAGCGGAAAAATCGAGAAGGTATTTTACCCGGTCTTCCCGCCGGACAAGCATGCCGAGGAGGTGGTGGCATGGCTATCCGAACACCAGCAAGCAAATTAAATGATACGGCACGCTATCTCCCTTGACTTTCCTTTAAACGGCAGGTTATTGTAGCGATTCGACTTGGCCACGCTAAGGCCAGCTTGAGCTATGGGCAAGAATACGGGCGGCGAAGCCGAAACGGTGGATCAGTTTCTGGACTCCTCCCTGGAGAGCGTGGACAGCGCCGAAAACCTGGTGCTCGAGGTAGCCCAAAAAGCTGGTTTTGACGAGGAAGACTTACACAAGATTGGCATGTCGGTGCGCGAGTCCATGGTGAACGCCGTGGTTCACGGGAATCAATACAGTGCGCATAAGAAAGTTCACGTATCGGTGTCGGCGGGAAGCGAACGGTTGACGATCACGATTGCGGACCAGGGAAAGGGCTTCGATCTGGATGCCTTGCCCGATCCCCTGGCAGAGGATAATCTTCTGCGCAACTGCGGGCGGGGCATTTTTCTGATCCGGGCATTTATGGATGACATTCAAGTGCGCCGGCTGACCCCGAACGGCACCGAGGTCACCCTGACCAAGTATCTTGTCAGGAAATAGCAGTGCGGGTTTATTCGTAAGGAGGTTGACGAAGTGAGCGTTAAGTTAAATACGCGCCAGGTGGGAGATGTGAACGTGGTGGATGTGGCGGGGCGCATTACGCTGGGCGAGGGCTCGAGCGCGCTACGCGATTCGCTACGCGACATGGTGAGCAAGGGCCAGAAAAAGATCCTGCTGAACCTCGCGGAGGTCTCCTACATAGATAGCTCAGGAATTGGGGAGTTGGTTTCGGGCTTCACAACAGTCGCGAATCAGGGCGGCCAGTTAAAGCTTTTGTCGCTCACCAAGAGGGTCAAGGATCTTCTGCAGATCACCAAGCTCTACACCGTCTTCGACGTGCATGACGACGAAGCGGGGGCGATCCGCAGTTTTACATAGACGAAATAGAGCACGCGTTCCGGGTGCTCACTTGCCCGTTTGTGTCGCGCTCTGAAGCGCCTGCTCCAGGCCGTCTGTCGAAAACCCGTAAGGACCCGGTGCAGTTTTGAACTTGACGCGGCCGTCGGTTCCGATCAGGTATAAGCGATCCGGCCAGCCGGTGTAGGCGCGCTCCGTCCTGTTGTCGATACCATCCAGGATCGCGGGTACATGAATTCCGAGATTGCGAACGCAGGCCGAAGCGGTCGCGTCCGCTCGCCATCCGACTGCGGCTGAGGCAAACAGAACGCCATCCTTGACGTTAGATTCCATCTGCCACACATCGGTAGGATGGGCTTCCTGGATGTATACGATGTAGAACGCTACGCGGTCGCGATACGAATCGTACAGCCTGTTGAGCGCGGGCACCGCCCGGCGAAAGGGCGGTCAAGTATAGCTGCCGAAAACCAGGACCACCGGTTTTGTCCGGTATTCGGACGGACAGCCCACCACGTGACGATGATCAACGGTGGGCAGCGCAAAATCAGGCGCTGCATCTCCGACATTGAGGCTCCCGGCGCGAGCACCATCCAGAACGGGCTGAACGGTAGAACCATGAATGCCACCGCTCCGGGAACTCTCGACATGATGGCGCCGAATCGTTCCGGCGGCTGGCGCATGGCGGCGTAGATTCCCAGGCACAGGCCACGCGTAGAAGATCACCATCCAGCCAGCGCGAGGCCGATGAGCCTTCAGACGCATATCAAAACACCAGCTTCAACGCCAATTGGAACAAGCGCGGCGGGCCGGCTTCGAGGATCTGGCCGAACTCGGGCGAAGCGATGTCGTTTTCCGGCAAACAGAAATTCGGGTGATTCGCGACGTTGAAGCATTCGGCGCGGAATTGCATCCGTATCCTTTCGCAGACGGCGAAATTCTTGAACAGCGAGAGATCGAGTCGGCGATGCCGGGACCGCGGACTACGTTGCGGCCTTCATTTCCGAACTGCCCGGCTTGTGTTTGGGGTTCAGGCGTTGGAAGGCGCTGGGGTTCACCCACTGGTTGGGAGTGTGGGGGCCATCGTTCGGATTGGCGATCAGATCCGGCCGGCTGGAATAGAATCCGGTAATCTCGGGCGCCTGGCCCTGGAGCGAGACGTTGGTGCTGTCATAGACGGTGAACGGCGTCCCGCTGGAGACGCTGGCGATGCCGTTCAGTTGCCAGCCGTTGACGAACCACGATGCCGCCGCGGCGGCGCTCTTCCAGCGGGGCAGCTCATAGTTGCCGCTGATGGCTAGCCGCTGGCGCGCATCGAACAGCGAAGGGCCGTGTTCAGCCCGGATGTTGAATGGATTTTGCGCCAGGTCGTTCTCGCCAGATACGTCCGTGGGTGCGGAGCCGGAAACATTGAACGAAGAAACGCCGTCCAGGCTTTTGGAGTACCAGTACGACAACTGAAAGCCCATACCTGCGGCGTAATGCCGGGAAAGCGAAATCTGGCCGGCGTGATAAGTGGAGTTCGAGATGTTGCTGACCAGTCCGACGGAGGCAAAATTGCACGGCTGAGTTGGGTCGCTTGAACAGCCGGCGTAAATGCGGTGCTGGTCGATGTTATTTTGATTCACGCCCAGACCGTAGACGCTCGGATCGGCCTCGATCATGCGCGGCAGGCGTGTGCCTTTGTTGCCTACGTAGCGCACGTCGAGAAGATAATTCTGGCCGAGAACATGCTCGATGGAAATGTTCCAGTTCTGGGCATAGGGAGGGCGCATGCTCTGGTCGACCGTGAGGACGGTGGCCGGCTTGACGAAATGACCCACTCGCGAAGGGCGGTGGTTGGTTGCCGTAGGGATTAGCAATGTCGAAACCGGGACCGGGAAGCTGATAGGCCAGCGTCCAGGGAAGCGCACTCACGGGAGCTTGCAGAGGGCCGCCCACGCCGTTGGTGAATGAGTCGTAGAAGATACCGTAACCGGCTCGAACGGTGGTGCGGCCGCGGCCCGTCGGGTCCCAGGCAATGCCGATTCGAGGCATCAGACCTTTGTAGTAATTCGGCGCAATGCTCCGGGCCACGCCGAGATCGCCCGGAAACAGGAGGCCTGCCGGCGCATTCGGATAGACCCTCGACTGCATGCCCGGCGCCCACTCATTCATGCGATTGCGCACATCGACGTATGGGGTGTTGATCTCGTACCGCAGCCCATAGTTGATGGTGAGATGTGGCGTGACTCGCCACTCATCCTGTGCATAGCCTGCCACCATGATGTTTCGCAACGCGCGGTCGAACTGGCCGCCGCCCTGGAAGAAAGTGACCGACTGACCCGTTAGGAAGCTCGCAAACGAATCGCTGAAAGGAAACGGCGCAAAAACGAAGAAGCCGTTGGTGGCGATACCGAACAACAGGTTGATTTGGGTACGGTCAAAGTCGCCGCCGAATTTGAAGCTGTGACGCCCGCGCGTGATCGAAATGGAATCGCTGACCTGGTAGTTGTTCTGGTACGTGTTTTGCGGGCCGACAATGGGGTCTCCCACGCTGGCGTAGCCGCTTACGATCAAGTAGGGAGGGCCGGCGGCGAGGCCAAGCGTTGGCTGGTACTGGAAGCCCAGTGCGCTGGGCGGCGTGGAATTCAGACGCTGCCCGAAGATAAACTCATTTCGGAAGAAAGCTGCCCGGAACGTTTGCAGAGCACTAGGAGAGAACACGTGCGTTTCCGAAATGGTAACCGAGTGAGTGCGAATGCTGTCGCCAACAGGGAAACCTGGAACGCCGGCGCCGGCGATGGGCAGCGGGTCGAGTTCACCGGTGCTCGATGTCGCATAGCGCAGGAAAAGCTGATCGCCCGCCGGAAAAATTGTGATCGAGCCGGAAACCGCCCTGGTCGTAATTGTTGGTTCCCATCACCGTAGCAGCGTAGAGCGATGGCGAGATATTGCCCAGCGGATAGAACTGGAGAGCGTTTTGTGCGATCGGGCTGATCATCCCCGCCGGAATCTGGTTGCCGGGAACGGGCTGGCCACTGAAGTAGTTGATCAGCGGTGAGCCTGTCTCCCGAAAAATTACCCTGACGCTGTTGGGGCGTCGGCACGATAGCTGTCTTGGTGACGCCCGCTCGGTCGCGCAAGCCCTCGTAGTAGGCGAAGAAGAAATCTTTGTTGCGGCGGATCGGGCCGCCGGCGGTGGCGCCGAACTGGTTCTGGTGGAGCGGCTCGACGCTCGAAGCGAAGAAGTTGCGTGTGTCGAAATCGCTGTTGCGCAGAAACTCGTAGACGTCCCCGTGGAAATTGTTGCTGCCGGATTTGGTTACGGCGCTGGTGGTGGCGCCGCTGGTACCCCCGTATTCCGCCGGAGCATTTAGCGTCAGGATGCGGAATTCGCCGATGGCATCGACTGGCACGCGGATGGCGAATCCACCGTTGACGCTATCGATATTGGGCACACCGTCCAGCAGATAGCCGTTCGATTCGGGACGCTGGCCGTTCACGGCGTACGCCTGGTTGGCACGCACGATGCCACCGGCCTCGGCCAAGCCTCCGGTCATGGGAGCGACCCCGGGTTGCAGCAAGCCAAGCTGCGTGAAATTGCGGCCGTTCAGCGGCAAGTCGAGGGCTTCGTGCGACGAAACCACGTTGCCGAGCGTCGGGCCTAGATCCACAGTAGCGCCGGTGCCGGTGACACTTACCTCGCTATGCCCGGCGGCCACTTCGAGCTTCACCGGGATGCGGACCGTGCGGCCAATGTCGATGCGAATCGACGACGTCGTAAACGTGGCAAAGCCCTCGGCGCTGACATGCAGATCGTACTCGCCTACCGGCAGAGACGAGAAGTGGAATGCGCCATCGTTCGCGGAGCGGCGTTTTGCGCTGAAACCGGTTTGAGGATTGCTCGCGGTGACTTCAGCGGCGGAGACGAACGCACCGGACGGGTCGTTGATTTGCCCTTCCAGAACGCCGACGGGATCCTGTGCGCCAAGACTCCAGCACAGGCAGACAGAAAACAACAAGAATGTTTTTTCGAGACTAACACAACGCATGGGTTGGATCAGTGTAAGCGGGGAGCGGGAACAGGACAATAGTGATTTGTAATTAACAGAAAGACACTATTGAGTTTGGCGGCGACGCATGTAAACTGTTCGGAACACATTCTTTTTGGAGGGTCAATGCGAATTGTTGCCGGTGTATGTGCGCTTGCGAGCGCTCTGGTGCTGATGGCGGCCCCTGACGCCAAAACAGCCACCGTTACGACTGTTAAAGGTTACGTAATCGATTCAGCCTGCACATTCACGAAGAATCTGAAGAAGCCGATCAGCCCGGATTGCGCCAAAGCGTGCGCCAAAGCCGGCTCACCGCTCGTCATTCTGGGCGGATGACGGATCCATCTATTGGCCCACGACGGATGCCATGCCGGCGGCGAGCCAGAACGATAAGCTGCTGCCGTTTGCCGGTGAGAGAGTGGTCGCGAGCGGAAAACTTTACACCGCACGGCGGATCGAAAGCGACTGCTGATTGAGAAAATCGAAGCTGAGAAGAAGTAACTAGCCGCCGCCGACGAACTGAACTATCTCGAGATGCGCGCCCGCCGGGAGCACTGTAGTGGTCCACTGGGCGCGCTTCACGATGCGGCGGTCGAGTTCGATGGCCAGACGCTCGGGATCGAGATCGAGCGCGCGGACCAGATCGGCATATGGTATCTCCGGCGCGCGCGGCGCGCGTCTCGCCATTCACCACGATCGAAACGAGCGTTTGGACTGTTTCCGACATAGACGTCAGGTTGACACCCCGTTTTCGTACTCATTATATTCAAAGTTAAACGTCTTTTTTCGCTTCCCGGAAAAACAGGCAATGCCGACCTCGTATCCAGAGATCGTATTTCCCTGTTTTGCTGCAGGTAGCGATCGCCATGGCGATTGCGGCCCTCATGCTGGGACTTTCTTTTGTGCTGGGAAAGAGGGTGCGTAACCGGGTGAAGGACATGCCTTACGAATCCGGCATCGTGCCCACCGGCGATGCGCGCCATCGGTTTCAGCGTCAAGTTTTACCTGGTGGGCATGCTGTTCATCCTGTTTGATATCGAGGCAATCTTTCTCTATCCGTGGGCTGTAGTTTACCGCGAGCTGAAGATGTTTGCGTTCGTCGAGATGCTGGTGTTCATCTTTCTGATTCTTTGCGGATTCTTCTTACATCTGGAAAAAGGGGGCACTGGACTGGTCCTACCAGGACCCCGGACGAGAAGACGTTGATCCATGATTGCAGAAGAGCTGAAGAGATTCCCGGTGGTGGCGGCGCTGGCAGAGGCCGAGCCCGAGGCCATGGCCGGCGGCAAGTTCGAAAAAGACGAACTCACGCTTGAAATCGCGCGTGAATCAAATCGTCGACGTCTGCCGCTTATCTAAAGAATGAACATGAAGTTCGCGCGGCTGAGCACGGTTACCGCGGTCGACTGGTATCCGGAAGAGCCCGCGGTTCGAAGTGGTGTATCACCTGCATTCGCCGGAGCGCAATCGAGCGGCTTGCGGCTGAAATGCCGTCTGGCTGGCGCGAATCCGGAAATCGATTCGGTCACGGCCGTCTGGCGCGGCGCCAACTGGTATGAGCGCGAAACTTTCGACCTGTTCGGCATCCGCTTTCGCAATCATCCCGACTTGCGCCGCATCATGCTGCCGGAGGATTGGGAAGGCTATCCGCTGCGCAAAGATTATCCTGTAACGGGGAACCGGGTTTAAGATGAACGATGCAGACATTCCGGGCGTAACGGCGGTCGATTCAACCGCAGAGTCCCGCCGAATCGCCGGAGACCGACGTGCCTCGGCCCGGCGCATGACGCTCAACATGGGCCCGCAGCACCCGTCGACGCACGGCGTTTTGCGGCTTTTGCTCGAACTCGATGGCGAAACCATCGTTTCGGCGCAGCCCGACATCGGCTATCTTCACACGGGCATCGAGAAGGAATTCGAGGTCAAGAACTATCAGCAGGGAGTCACCCTCACTGACCGCATCGATTACCTGGCGCCGCTTTCGAACAATCTCTGCTATTGCCTGGCGGTGGAGAAGCTGCTGGGGCTCGAGATTCCGCCCATGGCGCAGTGGACGCGCGTGATGCTGACTGAGCTGACCCGGCTTAACAGCCACCTGGTATGGCTGGGCACGCACGCTATCGACATTGGCGCCATGTCGGTGTTCCTCTACTGCTTCCGCGAGCGCGAAGACATCCTGCGCATTTTCGAAATGTACTCGGGCCAGCGCATGATGACCAGTTATTTCCGCATCGGCGGCCTGGCGCTGGAGCCGCCGCGCGGCTGGCAGAAGCGCGTCCAGGATTTCATCGAGGTGTTTCCCGAGCCGCGTGGACGAATACGAAGAGCTGCTGACCAACAATCGCATTTGGATCGGGCGCACCACAGGGTGTGGGTTGCATTTCGATCGAGGACATGCTGGATCTGGGGGTCACCGGCCCAATGCTGCGCGCCGCGGGACTGAAATGGGACATCCGCAAAGACGCAGCCTTACTCCAGTTACGAAAAGTTCGATTTCGAGATTCCCACGCGCACGGAGAACGACGTTTATGCGCGCTACCTGGTGCGAATCGAGGAGATGCGGCAGAGTGCGCGCATTGTCAAGCAGGCGCTCGAGGGCATGCCGGACGGCCGCTGGACCGCGACGCGCCGCACGTGGTTCTGCCCGACCGGGAAAAAATGAAAACCGAGATGGAAGCCCTGATCTATCACTTCAAAATCGTGACCGAGGGCTTCGCGTTGCCAGCCGGGCGAGGTGTACCAGGTGATTGAATCGCCGCGGGGCGAAGTGGGCTATTACGTCGTCAGCGACGGCACGGCGAAGCCGTATCGCGTACACGTGCGCGGCCCCAGCTTTGGCAATTTGCAGGCGATTCCGGAGATGGTCAAGGGAACGCTGATCGCTGACGTGATCGCCGTCGATCGGCAGTATGGATTTTGTATTGGGGGATTCGGATCGATAATTCAACGCAGAGACGCAAAGGGCTGTGAAAAGAGTTTTCTCAGCGTCTCGGCGCCTCTGCGGTCGAAAATTTCAAATGACTTTTTCTCCACAGCTCGAAGCAAGGTTCGCCAAGCTCCTGCACTCGTACCCGCCGGGGCGGCAGCGATCGGCGATGGTGCCGATGCTGCTCTACGCGCAGGATGAGATCGGCTCGATCACGCAGGAGCTGGTCGAAGAAGTCGCGCGGCGCGTCGGGGTCACGCCACTGCAGGTCGAGGAGGTGCTCTCGTATTACTCGATGCTGCATCGCAAGCCGCTGGGCAAGTATCACGTGCAGATATGCACGAACATCAGTTGCCTGCTGACCGGCGGGGAAGAGCTATGGCAGCACGCCTGCCGAAGCTTGGGCATCGGACACAAAGAGGCGACGGCCGACGGGCAAATTTCGCTCGAAGAAGTCGAGTGCATCGGCGCGTGCTCCTGGGCGCCGGCCCTTCAGGTCAACTACGACTTCCATCATTACGTGACACCGGAGCAGCTCGATCAGCTTCTCGACGGTCTGAGAAAGACGCAATAGCGCATGCTGTATAACGAACCCAGCCCGCTCGAAATCAAAGTGCTCTCAGCCGCCGTTTCGGCCTGCCGAATTCGGCATCGATCGACACTTATCTCGCCACCGATGGCTACACAGCATTCAAGAAAGCGCTCGGAGATGAAGCCGGAGGAGATTATCGAGGAAGTGAAAGTCTCGAATCTTCGCGGACGCGGCGGCGCCGGTTTCCCCACCGGGCATGAAGTGGAGCTTCGTGCCGCGCAATTCGCCCAAGCCCAAATACATTGTCGTCAACGCGGATGAAAGCGAGCCCGGCACTTGCAAGGACCGCCTGCTGATGGAGAACGACCCGCACCAGTTGATCGAAGGTATGCTGATCGCCGGTCTCGCGGTAGATGCGCACGCCGGTTACATCTATGTGCGGGGCGAGTATCGATACCTGATCGAGATCCTGGATAAAGCCATCGCCGAAGCTTACGACCAGCGGATATCTAGGCAAGAACCTGCAGGGATCGAATTTTTCGTTTGACGCCTACACCCATACCGGCGCGGGCGCTTACGAGTGCGGCGAGGAATCGGCGCTGCTCGAATCGCTCGAAGGCAAACGCGGCATCCCGCGTATCCGGCCGCCGTTTCCGGCGGTAGTCGGCGCGTTTCAATGCCCCACGGTTTTGAACAATGTCGAGACCTTTTGCGCGGTACCGCCGATCATTCGCGATGGCGGCGCGGCTTTCGCGGCGCTGGGAATTCCCAAAGCCGGCGGCACCAAGCTCACCTGCCTTACCGGTCACATCAACAAACCCGGCGTTTACGAGCTGCCGCTCGGCTTTCCCGGTAGACAAGATGATCAACGAAGTCGGCGGCGGCATTCGCGGCGGCAAGAAAATGAAAGCCTTCATTCCCGGCGGATCGTCCTGCCCGGTGCTGACCGCGGCGGAATGCGAAGGGCTCACCATGGACTATGACGCCATGGCCAAAAAGAAAACCATGCTCGGCTCGGGCGGTGTCGTCATCATGGATGAAGACACCTGCATGGTGAAAGTGGCGCTACGCATCATGCGATTCTATGCGCACGAGAGCTGTGGCTGGTGCATTCCATGCCGCGAAGGCACCGCGTGGCTCCGTAAAATTCTCACGCGATTCCATGACGGCATGGGACGGCGGGACGACATCAACCTAATCGGCGAACTCGCCAAGAACATGCTGGGCCGGACTTTCTGCCCGCTGGGCGATGCCGCGGCGCTGCCCACCATCTCTATCGTGGAGAAATTCCGCGAGGAATTCGAGGCGCACCTGGATGGGAAGCCGTGCCCGTATGAGAACGCAGCGGTGATGGCGTAAATGCCCAATCTAGTCAAATTCACGATCAACGACCGTCAGCTCGAGGCCCCGGCGGGCACGCTGGTTATCGAGGCCGCGAAACGCAACGGCATCGAGATCCCCTCGTTCTGTTATTACGAAGGCCTGGCCCTGCAAGCGGCCTGCCGCATGTGCCTGGTGGAGATCGAGAAGGCGCCCAAGCTGATGGTGGCGTGCACCACGCCAGTGGCCGAGGGCATGGTTGTGCACACCGAAACCGAGCAGGTGCGCCAGGCACGCAAGTCTATGCTCGAATTCCTGCTCACCAATCATCCGCTGGATTGTCCAGTGTGCGACAAAGGCGGCGAATGCGAATTGCAGGACATGGTATTCCGCTACGGCGCGGGCGAGAGCCGCTTTACCGAGCAGAAAATTCACGTCGACGAGAAACAGTGGTCACCCGTTGTTTTTTACGATGGGCCGCGCTGCATCCTTTGCTTCCGCTGCGTGCGCATTTGCAGCGAGGGCATGGGAGTGAGCGCGCTGGGAGTGGTCAACCGCGGCGCCGTGTCGGAGATTGCACCCAACCACGGCGACCACCTGGAGTGCGACGAATGCGGCATGTGCATCGATATCTGCCCGGTGGGCGCGCTCACCAGCGGCACGTATCGCTACAAGACGCGTCCGTGGGAGATGGAACACGTGGGCACAATATGCACGCATTGCTCCAACGGATGCAAGACCACGCTGGGCGTCCGCAATGGCCAGATCATCCGCGGCAACAATCGCGACCGCTCCGGTATCAACGGCGAGTTTCTCTGCATCAAAGGCCGCTACGGTTTCGATTTCTCCGATCACCCGGACCGCCTACAGTCGCCCCTTGTGCGTGTGGATGGCAAATTCGAACCGGTCTCCTGGTCGAAAGCGCTCCAAGCGATCGCCGAAAAATTTCAGCAAGTCAAAACGCTCGGAGGCACGATCGGCATTATCGGCTCCAACCACACGACCAACGAAGAAAACTACTATCTGCAGAAATTCGCGCGCCAGGTGCTGGGCACGAACAACATCGATCATCACCGCACAGGCGATGTAGTCACATTGCTGGACGCCGTCAGCGGAAACCCCGGCGCACTCGCCACCGCGCGGCGAGCTTTACGAGAAGAAAGCCTTCCTGGTAATTGGCGCCGACCTCGCCCTTGAGCAGCCGTTCCTGTCGTTCCAGATTCGCGCGAATTACCGGCATCATCAGGCGCACGTCTACGTGGTTACCGAGAAGCCCGTGCGAGAGGATAACTACGCGGCGGCATTCCTGCGCGCCGAGCCGGGGAAGGAACTGGCCGCGGTCGAGTCTCTGGCGAAAAGCTGAAAGCTGAGCCGGAGCTGGTGATTCGTCTACGGCGATGCCATCAAGGGCGAGGCGGTCCGCAAGCTGGTGGCGTTCGGCGCAAGCCTCGGAATTCCGGTGCAGTACGTGCCGCTCGTGGACTACTCCAATTCGCGAGGCGCCGTCGATATGGGACTTGATGCCGGAGCTTGCTCCCCGGCTATCAGCCCGCCGGCCAGCCGGGAATGTCGGTGGCCGAAATGCTGGCGGCCGAAGATCTGGATGTGCTTTGGGTGGTCGGCGCAAATCCGCTAAAGAACGCAAAGCTGCAGGCCAAGAAGCGCGTTCGTCGTGGTCGCAGGAAATGTTCCTCACGGAAACGGCGCAGACTGCCGATGTGGTGCTGCCCGCGGCCTCCGCCTATGAAAAAAGCGGGACGGTGACCAACGTCTGCGGTGAGGTGCAGCGCCTGCGGAAAGCCGCGCAGACCATGGGCGCCAAGCCGGATCTGGAAATCATCGGGCTGATCGCGAAAGAAATGGGCGCGGCGCGCGAGATGGGACCCTGGCTTCCGGACAACGTCTTCGAAGAAATTCGCAAAACCGTTCGCGGCTATGACGATTCCGTTCGCGGCCATCGCGACCGGTGGCGCCGCGCAAACCATGCCGGTCAATGGCCGCATCCCGATTGAGTTCCGCGCGGACTCCGATCCACTCGGCGCACGATGATCTGTTCACTTCCGGCACGCTCGGGCGCTATTCTAAGATGTTGAATTCAGTTCTTGAAAGACGGCTCAACCGCGAATGAACTTCTTCATTCTGAGCATCATCAAAGCGGCGGTTGTGGCCTTCGTCCTTCTAACCACGCTCGCCTATCTGCAATGGGTGGAACGCAAGGTGATCGCGCACATTCAGGTGCGGCTTGGGCCCTCGCGCGTGGGGCCGCATGGCCTGCTGCAGCCGCTTGCCGATGTGATCAAGCTGATCACCAAAGAGGACCTGATTCCGCCGTCACGTCAACAAGTTCATTTATCTGCTGGCGCCATTTCTGGCAGTGACGATGGCGCTGATCTCGATCTCGGTGATTCCGTTCGGAGGCGAAATCCAGGTATTCGGCCAGACGCACCTGGATGCAGCTCACCGATCTGAACATCGGCCTGCTGTTCATTCTGGCGATCAGCTCGATGGGCGTTTATGGCATCGCGCTGGCCGGCTGGGCTTCGAACAACAAATATTCGTCTGCTTGGCGGGCTGCGCAGCTCCGCGCAGATGATCAGCTACGAGCTGCCGCTGAGCCTGGCCATTGCCGCGCCGCTGCTGCTTGCGAATACGCTAAGCCTGCGGCAGATCGTCGAGACGCAAACGGGGTCCATCCTCCACTGGAATATTCTGCGTTTGCCAGCGCCGCAGATCGTGAGTTTCTTTCGTGTTCCTAATTGCCGGTTTCGCCGAGACCAATCGCGTGCCCTTCGATCTGCCGGAAGCCGAGAATGAGCTGGTGGCCGGTTTTCACACCGAATACAGCAGCATGAAATTCGCGGCGTTCTTCATGGCCGAATACGCCAACATGGTGACCGCTGTCGTGCCTAACGGCGACTCTGTTTCTGGGCGGATGGCAGCCGCTATTTTCCGCCGGCGTGGGGTTCGAATTTATGTGCCCGTCGCTAGTCTTTGCGGCGGCGCGGCCTCGTCGCGATTTATCATGGATTGCATCCGGCGCGGAAGCGTGACCGGTTGACCCTTCCCGCGTTTGGCATCATTTTTCTGGCTGATCGCTGCATTGTTCCTGTTGCCGCCGTTACAGCAGGCGCTGATTCCGCTGTTCTGGTTCATAGCCAAGGTAGGCGCGATCCTGTTCCTATTATATTTGGATCCGCGGCACGCTGCCGCGGTTTCGTTACGACCAGTTGATGGGGTTTGCGTGGAAAGTGCCTGTTTCCGATTGCGCTGGTGAATCTGCTGGTGACGGGACTGTTGGTGGCCTTGTCGTGAGCGAAGGTAAAAAAGAAAAAGAAGTTATGAGGAGCTACGTTTTCCTATTCTTTTGCCTCGCGGACTTTTCATGGATGTAATTCTCTTTCTCATCTTCGCCATCATCGCCGTTGTCTGCGGATCAATGTGGTAGTGCAGACGCATCCTATATCGAGCGCCCTTTCGCTGATCGGCGTCATGGGATCGCTGGCTGTGCTGTATCTGCTTGTTGGGCGCGGAATTCATCGCCATGGCGCAAGTCATCGTCTACGCCGGCGCCATCATGGTGCTGTTCGTGTTCGTCATCATGCTGCTGAATGCCGGCGCGGAAGTCGAAGCGCGGCCGGTCGCTGGTGGCGCAGTTGCTGGGGATGCCGCTGCTAGTCGCTTTTCTCGCGCTGATCAGTTATTTCATCCAGCGGCTCTATCCGTCCACCACGCTGGTGCAATTTGGCGCCTTCAAGGGCGGGACTGCGCAGAGCGTCGGGCGTGCATTGTTTACGCAGTACCTACTGCCGTTTGAGGTCACATCGGTCCTGATCCTCATTGCCATTTTGGGCGCCATCGTGCTTGCGCGAAAGGAACTGGAGTGATGAACGGCGTTCCGCTCACCTGGTACCTGATTCTGAGCGCGGTTTTGTTCGCGCTCGGTATCGCCGGTTTTCTGTTTCGCAAAAATATCATCACCATGTTCATGTCCATCGAGCTGATGCTGAATGCCGTGAACCTGACCTTCGTCGCGTTTTCTTATCAGCTCAAGCAGGTGAACGGCACATCTGTTCGCCTTTTTCGTCATGGTAGTAGCAGCCGCAGAGGCGGCTGTTGGTCTGGCGATTATTTTGACGGTCTTCAAGAATCGCTCGACCCTAAACATCGATGAAGTGAACTCGATGAAGTATTGAACATATTGTTCTGATGCATCAACTCTGGCTCATCCCCGCGCTTCCGCTCGCGGGCTTTCTGATCAACGGACGTCTTCGGCCGGCGTTTCTCTAAGGCGATCATCAACGCTGTCGCCATCGGAAGCGTGGTGCTCGCGTTCGCATGGGCGCTGAAGACCGTGCTGGCCCTGGGTGAGGCTCCGATTTTTGAGCACTACTTCGACTGGATCGTCGCCGGGCGGTTTTCGCGTAGGCTGCGATTTCGCCGTTGACCGCCTGACAGCCGTCATGCTGCTGGTCGTCACCGGCGTCGGTTCGCTCATCCATATTTACTCCATCGGCTACATGGAGCACGACCACGGGTACTACCGCTTTTTCGCGTATCTCAACCTGTTCATGTTCTTCATGCTTACGCTAGTGCTGGCGGCCAACTACCTTGTGCTGTTTGTGGGTTGGGAGGGTGTGGGGCTATGCAGCTATTTGCTCATCGGCTTCTGGTTCCACAAGACAAGCGCTACTAACGCGGGCAACAAGGCATTCATCGTGAACCGCATCGGCGATTACGGTTTCTCACTCGCCATGCTCATGATCGTGGTGAATTTCGGATCGCTCGACTTCCGTACGGTGTTTGGCGCTGCTGCCTCCAAACCTGAAGGAATGCTGACGGCTATTGCGATGTTGCTGCTGGTAGGCGCGTGCGGCAAGTCGGCGCAGTTTCCGCTATATGTCTGGCTCCCCGACGCCATGGAAGGCCCGACACCCGTCTCCGCACTGATCCACGCGGCCACCATGGTCACCGCGGGCGTATATGTGGTGGCGCGCTCGTTCCCGATCTATATTCATGCACCAGCCGCGCTCGAGTGGGTCGCATTCATTGGCCTGTTCACGGCGGCGTTTGCCGCCACCATTGGTCTGGCGCAGAACGATATCAAGAAAGTTTTCGCTTACTCCACGGTCTCGCAGCTCGGCTACATGTTTCTGGGCCTGGGCACGGGGGCGTTTTCGTCCGGCATCTATCACCTGATGACGCACGCGTTTTTCAAGGCGCTGCTATTCCTGGGCGCAGGCAGCGTGATCCACGCGCTCTCGGGCGAACAGGACATGCGTAATATGGGCGGCTTGCGCAAGAAAATCCCAGTAACTTTTTGGACGCTGATGTGTGCCGCGCTGGCCATTTCCGGCGTGCCGCCGCTAGCCGGTTTCTTCAGCAAGGACGCTATCCTCGTGGCGGCGTATCATCACGCGCCATGGATGTACTGGGTTGGCACGATTACTGCCGGCATGACCGCCTTCTACGTTTTTCGCGCCATGTTTATGACGTTCTTCGGCGAATATCGCGGCCACGAGCATCCGCACGAATCGCCGGCGGTGATCACGATTCCGTTGCCGTACTCGCGGTGCTTTCCGTTTTGGGCGGTTTTATCCGCATCCCCGTGTGGCTAGATAAATTCTTCCCCACCGCGGAGGCGCCCGAGGAGTTATCGCTCGTCGTGATTTCGGTGGCTGCCGGTGTGATCGGCATTGCGCTGGCCTATGTTATGTACATTGCGAACCCTGGGCTTGCGGATTCGGTTTCATCCGGTTTCGGCTGGCTCTACCGCGTCGTCTACAACAAGTACTTCGTGGATGAGATTTACAATGCCGCGGTGGTGAAGCCTCTGGTCGCGGGCTCCCGCGTGGTGCTGTGGCGCGGAGTGGACGCCGGCCTCATTGACGGTATGGCGAACGGTATCGGCTCGCGCTCGCAAGGATTCGGCAGCGTGCTCAGGCTGCTCCAGTCGGGCAATATTCGTAGCTACGCCACCTGGGTCCTGTTCGGCTCGGTGATCCTAGTGGTGGCGCTGGGACTGGTAGGAGCGGCGCGATGACGCTGCTGAACGTGGTACTCGCGCTGCCAGTCGTGGGCTTCTTCTTGTTGTTATTTGTCCCGCGCGACAAACCGCAGGTCATCCGCGGGCTGGCGATCGCGATGGCGCTCATTACTTTTATCGCTTCCATCGGCCTGGCTATCGGCTTCGGGGGCGGCGGCTCCGGCATGCAATTTGCAACTGACGTGATCTGGATACCCTCGCCCGAAATCCACTTTCATGTCGGCATCGATGGGCTGAGTCTCTGGCTCGTGATTCTGACCACCTTGCTCACACCTATCTGCATTCTCGTTTCGTGGCGCTCCATCGACAAGCGCGTCAAAGAGTTCTTCGCGTTCCTGCTGCTGCTCGAGTTCGGCCTGATCGGCGTTTTCATTTCGCAGGACCTGTTCCTGTTCTACGTGTTCTGGGAAGTTTCACTCGTGCCCATGTATTTCCTCATTGGCATCTGGGGCCATGAGCGGCGCATTTACGCAGCGGTGAAGTTTTTCCTGTTCACCATGGCGGGCTCGATGCTGATGCTTGCTGGAATCATTTACATCTACAACCGTGCCGGAACGTTCGATTACCCGGCGATCCTGAAGATGCTGGCGGGCAGCAAGATTTCCTTTACTTCGGGGCAGGAGATGCTGCTCTTTCTGGCCTTCTTCATTGCATTTGCCATCAAGGTACCCTTGTTTCCGCTGCACACGTGGCTGCCTGACGCGCACCTGGAAGCGCCAACGGCCGGCTCCGTCATGCTGGCCTCTGTCATGCTGAAAATGGGGACGTACGGTTTGCTGCGCTTTTGCGTGCCTCTGTTCCCTGAAGCGGCCCGACGCTGCGCTCCGTGGATCATCGTTCTGGCCATCATTGGGATCATCTATGGCGCGCTCGTTGCCATGGTGCAGCCAAATATGAAGAAACTGGTGGCGTACTCGTCGGTGAGCCACCTGGGTTTCGTTGTGCTCGGCATTTTCAGCTTCACACAGCTCGGCCTGGATGGCGCGGTTTACCAGATGCTCAACCACGGGATCTCCACCGGCGCTCTGTTCGTCCTGGTGGGCTACCTTTATGACCGGCGGCACTCTCTCGCCATTGCGGATTTTGGCGGCGTGGCCACGCCCGCGCCCTGGCTTTCCACTATCTTCCTGATCACGACGCTGGCCAGCATCGGGCTGCCCACGCTCAACAATTTCGTGGGCGAGTACTTGGTGCTGCAGGGGACGGCGCAGGCTAACTTCAGATGGGCCGCTTTCGCCGCCATCGGTGTGATTCTTTCCGCCTGCTACATGCTGTGGTTGTATCAGCGCGTGTTTTATGGCGATACGCCGGAAGCGGTCTCCAGTCACGTCTTCGATTTGGGCCGGCGCGAATGGGCGGCCATCGTGCCCCTGATCGCCATGATGGTGTGGATGGGCGTGTACACACCCAGTTTCCTGCCGCCGATCACGCGCGCCAACGCAGCCATTCTCGATCAATCCAGGATGAACGTGCGCTTCCGCGTTTCTCTGCCGCCTGCTCCCTACCTGAGCGCTCGCGAGGTCTCCCGTGCCCGCTGATTTCTTTCCCAAGAGCGTGGAGCTTCTGCGCTTCCTGCCGGAGATTGTTCTCACGGTGGTGGGCACGCTGCTCATGGTGCTCGAATCGATCGGCGGCCAGCGCTGGTCGAGACTTTACGGAAACCTCTCACTGGCGGGCCTGGCAGGCGCGCTCGCGGCCGCGCTTCGGGCCTACGGTTCACCCGGCCCGGCATTTTCGGGAATGCTGATCGCAGATGGTTTCGGGGCTTTCTTCCGGGTCCTGGTGATCGGCGTGGGCATTCTCATCGTTCTGGCGTCATATAGATACCTCGGGCGTGAGGGTGTCGACACGGGCGAGTATCATGCACTGATTTTGTTCTCGATTATGGGCCAGTGCATCATGGTCACCGCTAACGACTTGATCATGATCTTCATCGGTCTCGAGATTTCCTCCATCGCTTCCTACGTGCTGGCCGGTTATCTTCGCGACGACAAGCGCAACAACGAATCAGCACTAAAGTACTTTCTGCTAGGGTTCGTTCGCCACTGCATTTTTCCTTTATGGCATCGCCTGGATTTACGGGCTGGCGAAATCCACCGATCTTACGGTGATTCGCGGCGTGCTGTTGGCGCATGATTCGACCGTATCGCCCACGCTCGTGGCAGTCTCCGCGGCCCTGATGCTCGTGGGTCTGGGCTTTAAAGTTTCCGGCGCGCCGTTCCAGATCTGGGCGCCCGACGTCTATCAGGGTGCGCCCGTGCCGGTCTCGGCCTTCCTGTCTGCAGGGCCCAAGGCCGCGGCCTTCGCGGTTGTTCTGCGCATCTTCATGACGGCTTTCGCGCCCATCGGATCCGGTTGGGAACCGCTGGTATGGCTCTCGGCGCTCCTCTCGATGACCATTGGCAACTTCGCGGCTCTCACGCAATCGAACATCAAGCGCCTGCTGGCCTACAGTTCCATCGCGCACGCCGGATATGTGCTGGTCGCCGTGGCTGCACGCTCCGAAACCGGAACAGCAGCGGCCATGTTTTATCTGGCGGCATATGCGCTCATGAACATCGGAGCGTTTGCAGTGGTGACGCATTTGTCCGGCAAGCACGAGCGTTACGTTGACGTGGATGACTTCGCGGGACTCGCCGAGCGCCAGCCCTTCACCGCCGCGCTTCTTACGATATTCCTGCTTTCGCTGATCGGTGTGCCGCTTACCGGCGGGTTCTTCGGCAAGTTTTATATCTTCAAGGCAGCGCTCGAATCCCACCTGGTCTGGCTCACGGTGCTCGGTTTGCTGAATAGCGCTGTCGCAGCGTACTACTACCTGCGCATTCTAGTCGTCATGTACATGCATGAGCCCAGTGAAGCCGCGAGTGCGGCCGAGCCTTTGACCGCGGGCATGAAAGCTGCCCTTATTCTTCCGGCGCTCGGGACATTTATCCTGGGAATTTTTCCCTCGGCTCTTCTTGCTTTTGCGGGTAAGTCGGCGGTGCTTGTCAGATGACTGATTCCGAAAAGGAATTCGCTACCAAGCAATTGCTGGAGGGTCGCGAGGCCGTTGTTCGGGTGATCGACGGCCTGGCCGAAGCGCAGCTCCACTTCAAGCCGCGCCCCGAAGACTGGTCTATCGCGGACTGCGTCGAACACCTCGCCGTCACAGAGGACCTCATGTTCGCGCTTCTGGCCAAGGGTGCGGCAAATCCTAACGGCGTCCCGCTCGATCCTGCGAAAGACGGCCGCATGGTTGCGGCGATTGTAGACCGGAGCCGGAAAGTTGCGGCGCCACCGCGCGTTCAGCCGCATGGCCATTTTGCGTCTACTGCCGCGGCGACTGCTCACTTCCTTGAAACCCGCGATCGCGTGCTGGCCTACGCGAACGGCTGCACCGAGGATTTGCGGCGCCTTTTTACGCCGCATCCGGTGCTAGGCGAAATCGATTGCTACAAGTGCCTGTTGCTGCTGGCGCTACATCCCGCCCGCCACGCCGCGCAGATCGAAGAAATCAAGCAACACCCCGAGTTTCCTAAGGCGTAAGAGTTGTTGAAATCTGACCTTACGACGGCCCCTAAGCCTACGTATCCGACAAAGGGTCGGACTCGAAAGCGGCCTTCGTTCAGATGTCCGACACATCTGCTAGAATGTCAGACAGATAGATGAAAGACTCTCGGATCACCGTGCGGTTTCCAGCGGGCCTGCGCCGAAGGCTGAAGCAGGCTGCTCGTGGCAGTGGAACGCGCGAATCGGACTTGGTTCGTGTATCCGTCGAGCGGCAGCTCGCGGGTGACGACCATGCAATCACCGCATATGAGCGCTTCCACAGGGCCGGGCTGATCGGGGTCGTACGGGGAGCCAGCAGGGATCTCAGCACGAATACAAGACACTTCGACGGCTTTGGTGGCTCTTGAGCAGCCAGATACTTGTCGACACCGGCCCGATTGTAGCTATCCTTTCAGCATCCGACGAACACCATGGACCATGCGTGGAACAGCTTCGGAGCATCACGGGGCCTCTACTGACTTGTTGGCCTGTGATTACCGAGGCGGCCTGGCTTTTGCGGGCATACCCGTTGGCTCTCCGGATACTGCTGCCCTCTTTCCACGGCCGCCCTTTTGAGCTTCTTCCTCTGGACGAGGCGGACCTCTCCGGAATCGCAGCCATCCTGGCAAAGTATCGGGGCTTGAGGATTCAACTCGCCGATGCCTGCCTGGTGCATTTGGCAAATCGGGAGGGGATTGAAACGATGTTTACACTGGACCGGCGCGACTTTGGTGTCCTCCGTATGGCGCGTGGAAAGAAGTTTCGCGTTATTCCGTGAACCGCTCGGCCAGCCCCCCGGCAATGCGTCCGAAAAGAAATCGCCGCAAGATCGAACAAGCAGCCTTACCGGCAGCATTTGAACAGGGCCGGATAACTTTGTCTCGTGTTACTGCGCCGCTGCCATTGTGGAAACGGGACCGCGTGTGATGGCGGTCACTTCTTCCATGACATCGAACGTCTTGGCGCTCAGATCTTGTAACGCAGGATGGATCTTCACCTGAGCCACAATTGGGCCGGCCAGGTAATCATTAAGCGCCTGTTTGGTGTCGAACAGATAAATTCCTCCGGCCTCTTTCTCCCGTTCGTTCAGCAACCAGACTTTCCATCGAAGGCCGGGGACATCGGCGATCGGGTGGGCAACGCCATCGCAGATCTTCTCGTATTCAGCCACTGGAGCGTTCAACTTAAAGTTGATTTGCAGGATTGGCATTGTTTTTCTCCTGGAAGAAACCTGATGGCGTTGAGTATACACGTTTGGGCAGCCTGAAAAAAAAAGGCCTGCTGTGTAGGTTATCGCACCTAAAGTTTGATCGCCAGCACGGCGTCCAGCGGCGCTCCCGTCATGCGGCCCTCGACATCGCGAAAGCCTGCCGCCTCCAGTAACGCGCGATATTCGCCTAGCGAGCGCTCTCGGCCTTCGGTGCAGACCAGCATGTTGAGCGATTGCATGAGCGCGGGAACGGGGCCGGTTTTATCATCCGTCAGTAATTTCTCGCTAATAAGCAGCCCTCCGCCCGTCGGCAGGTGCGCAAAAACCTTCGCCAGCAGCGTCTGGATTTTATCTTCTGACCAGTCGTGCAGGATGCGGCCCACCGCGAACACGTCCGCTTCGGGCAGCTCGTCCGAAAAGAAATCGCCCGCCATCAAGTCAACGCGCGCGGCTACGCCGGACCGGCTCACCTGTTCGCGCGCCACTTCTATCACCCGAGGAAGATCGAAAACCGCAGCGCGCATCTCCGGATATCGTTGACAGGCGGCGATCGCGAGATGCCCGGTGGCGCCGCCCAGGTCCACCAGCTGGCGGAAGCGCGATAGATCGAACGCCGCAACCACCTTGGGCGAGCTCAGCACTCCGAAGCCATGCATCCCGAGAAGAAACGTGCGCATGGCTTCATCGGTTTTGAAGAAATGATCGAAGATATTTCCTTCCAGACCAAACGTCTGCTTCCATTGGTGACTGCCTTCAATCACCGCATCTTCGAGGTTCGCCCACATCCGGAACAGCACTTCATTCGAATACAAAATGTAGCCGGTCAGAGCGCGCTCACTCGATCGGCATAGGTACTCGGCCGCCACAGGCTCGTTGGCGTACAATCCGCCACTCTTGCGAAGGAATCCAAGGCTCACGCAGGCATCCAGCAGGCGCTCGAGCGACGCGGTCTTGGCCTGTATTTCCCCGGCCACAGTTGCGGCATCCGCGGGCTTGCCCTCCAGACGGTCGAACACGCCCAGCGCGACCGCCGCGAACATGGTTTTTGATCGCCGGAAAGCCTCAATCAGGTCAATGACGGGAGCAGGATCAGGAGAATTCATTTGTGCCTGAAATGATCGTATCCGAGCGCCGGGAGCGGCCGCCCGCCGAGCAGTACTTGGCCCGCTGGCCCACGCCGCATCCTGCCGATGCATGTCAGCGGTTCGTTCCCGAACCGCTTCGGTACTCGTGTTCCGATCGGAACGGTGAACAGCAATTCGTAATCTTCACCGCCGTGCAAGGCCTGCTCCATCGTGGCTCCTGGAAACGCCGGTGGAGGCTCAATTTCCGCGCAGACTCCCGATGCCCGCGCCAGCCTGCGCAAATCGAGCGATAGCCCGTCACTGATATCCATTGCAGCGGTGACTCCGAGTTCGCGCACATACTCGCCCAGAGCCAGCCTGGGCTGCGGCGATAAGTGACGCGTCCATGCGCGCCCTCGCCTGGTCTCGAGTCCCAGGGCCGATCCGCCCAACCGCCCCGAAACATAGATAGAATCGCCCGCGCGAGCGCCATCGCGTTGCAACGCACGGCCTCTAGGAACCGACCCTGCGACGACGATGTCACACATCACGCGGTCAGCCCGCGCCAGGTCCCCGCCCGCGAGCACCGTGCCCGTCCGCTTTGCCAGTTTCAACAGCCCGGAGTAAAACTGATTCACCCATGCCTGTCCGGCCGAGTCCGGAAGCGCGAGTGAAACCAGGCAGAATCGCGGACCGCCGCCCATCGCCGCGATATCGCTCAACCCTCGCGCCAGTGCTTTGTGGCCTACCCTGGCAGGCCCATGCGTAGCGCGCTCGAAGTGCACGCCTTCGATGAGGAGATCAGTTGTGAACAGCAAGTCCTCTTTCGCACCACGCGGGCGGAAGATGGCACAATCATCGCCAATGCCCAAAATGACGCCTGAGCCGCGCGGGATCGCGATGCGCCGGCGCAGCCGTTCGAGAATGCTCTCTTCAGTCAACTCTCACAAGTTAGGATACGCGCAAATGGCCTTCCAAAGGCGCCGTGTACCCCCAAAACCGTGAGATCTGGCTTGACCCCGATAGGGGCATTTGAGACAATACAAAAGCATTTTCAAATGGTTGTTCGTATAGGCAGCAGCGGAACTAATGGCTACGAAGATTGTCCGTCGTAGCTTTTTTTGTTATTGGCCTCTGTTGTTCTGGCGAACGATGTTATAGGAGAGTTTGTACGTGAAAGAAAAAGGCGTAGTGAAGTGGTTTAACGCTGCCAAAGGCTATGGATTTATCCAGCGCGCCAGTGGTGACGATGTGTTCGTGCATTTTTCGGCCATCCAGGCCAACGGTTACCGCAGCCTGGATGAAGGTGCGGAGGTAGAGTTCGAAGTGAAGCAGGGTCCGAAGGGTCTGCAAGCTGAGAACGTCAATCGGCTATAGCATCCTTCCCCGACATTCTAACGAGGAGCCGCCCATTGAGGCGGCTTTTCTATTTTAGGGCCCCTTAGTAACCGAGCTGTGAGGAGTTGGTCTAATGGCGTTCCTTTCGGTATTCCTGTTTGCGGGCCTGTTGGCCGCTCAGGGGCGCTACCAAAAATGGCTGGAAGAAGATGTGGTGTATATCATTACTGCCGCTGAGCGGGAAGCCTTCCAGCATCTCAATACCGACGCCGAACGCGATCGATTTATCGATCAGTTCTGGTCCCGGCGCAACCCAGCTCCTGCTGACGCCCTCAACCGGGTCAAGGAAGAGCACTATCGCCGCATCGCGTATGCCAACGAACATTTCGCCGTCGCCGTTCCTGGCTGGAAGTCGGATCGCGGCCGCGTCTACATTGTCTTCGGGCCCCCGGATGAGATCGAGTCTCACCCCGCCGGCGCCGGCTCCGCTCCCTCCGAACTCTGGCGCTACCAGCATATGGAGGGTCGCGGCGCTATGACTTTTGATTTTGTTGACTCGACGCTGACAGGCGAATACAGGCTCATGATTGAACCCGAGCAGCGTGATGCACTCTTCCGGCCGGGGGCCGAAGGCATGACTGTCCCACCGGTAGGACTACAGTTTTACGAAAAGGGAAAGTCGCTGTCGGTAACTATCGATCAGCATGGCCAAACGAAGATTTCCATCCCGATTTTCGAGACGGCCCCGGCTGCAGTTTATGGGCGAATCAGCGACGCAGGGAATCACGACGTGTACATTTTCGAAGAGACTGCGCGCGAACCGGTTTACGAGCGCTTCGTGCCGCTTCCTGCCGGGCACTATAATCTAAGGATCGTGTTGCGGAACGCTGCGGTCAAATGCGCCATCGAACATGTACTCAGCTTCGACGTGAAGTAGTCCTTCGTTACGATTGTTTCGCAAATCCCCTGGCTTTACCCTAAGGATTCTTCCCTCCCCTTGCGCTTCGACAAGGCTCATGTTATTGTCTTCTTCTGTAGAAGCAGAAGGGAAGCATGGCGGACGAACGCATAGACCTGCCGCAGGGCACCTTAGACCTCCTCATCCTCAAGACGCTGGCGCTTCAACCCCAGCATGGCTGGGCCATCTCGGAGCGCATTCAGCAAATCTCAAGCGATGTTTTGCAGGTCCAGCAAGGCTCGCTGTACCCGGCTTTACACCGGCTCGAGCGCCGGGGATGGATCAAGGCCCGTTGGGGAGTCTCCGAGAACAATCGGCGGGCGAGGTACTACGCGCTCACCCCCGCCGGCCGAAAGCAACTGGGGACCGAAACGGGCGCCTGGCGCAAGCTGAGCGCAGCCGTCGCGCAAGTGCTGGATATGGGTTAGGAGCACACTCATGCTGAGCGACCTCTTATTTCGCCTCAGAGCCCTGGTTGCAGCGAGCGTGCTCAATCGGCCTTCATTCTCGGATCATTTGGTCTATCTCTGGCGGATTGACAAGCTGCAAAACGAGCCCCACTCTCGTTTACCGCTCGATGTGTTAAATATCGGCGGCCAATCGCGTAGCCTGGAGCGGCCTGATTGGTTTCTGATCAACGGACCGAACGGTTCGGAGCGTACGTACGGTTACTACGTGGACGCGAACTGGCTCAGTGCGCTTGGCATCGTACCGGCCCAAGGCCGCAACTTCCTGCCCGAAGAAGAGCGAGTTGGCCGCGATGATGTGGTCATTCTGAGCGACGCTCTCTGGAAGCAGTTGTTCAACGGGAATCCGAGCGCGCTGGGAAGCCGGATCAGCGTACAAGCGCGCATCTGCACAATCGTTGGAATCTTGCCGGCGTCTTTTGCCTTCGACAGAGCCGAGCTATTCGCGCCGTTCCTGCCCGAGCATGCCGCCGAGGATCCGGGCTTCTTCGCGCTCGCGAATTTGCACGCCGATAACAGCCTCGCGCAGGCGCAGAGCGAGGTCAATTCGATTGTCGCGGGTCTGGCTCAACGCGATCCTGAGAAATGGAAAAACTCGGCTATTGAACTTGTGACGCCTGAGATGAATTACTCCTGCGGCCCCACGTGTATCCAGGCTCATCGGGGGGTCTGGCTTTTATTCGGTGCTGTCGGCATGGTTCTTTTGATGGCCTGCGCGAACGTGGCGAATCTGCTGTTGGCGCGTTCGGTGGCTCGGCGGCGCGAGTTCCTGATCCGTGCCGCAATTGGTTGTAGCCGGTTCCGTCTGTTGCGGCAGAATCTGACGGAGAGCGTGGTGCTGTTTGGGTGCGGCGGAGCGTTGGGAATCCTCATTGCCTTCTGGTCGAAGACGTTGCTGGCGAGGATTGCCGCCGCCTACATTGAGACAACTGAGATCAGCCTGGACGGCCGCGTGCTGGCATTCAGCGTGGCAGCCACGCTCCTTACCGGTCTGATATTCGGATTGTTACCGGCCCTCAGGTCGACCAAAGCGAGTCAAGAGGTAAGCGGATTTAGTTCCATGCCTGTGCGGCGCGATCTCACCAGACGGCTGCTGGTCAGTTCCGAGTTCAGCTTGGCGCTGGTGCTGCTCATCGGATTCGGTTTGTTGCTTCGCAGTTTCCTTTACGTGGAGTCGATTCCGGTTGGCATACGGACGGACCGGTTGCTCACAATCGGCACCAGCCTTGTCAGCCCAAAATACAAAGACCCGACCCACAAACTCTCGTTTGTACGCACATTACTGGACAGAGTGCGCGAGATTGCCGGCGTTGAGGCGGCGGTATTTACTAGCGATCTGCCCTTAACGGGCGCGGACGCGACCAACATTCAAATCGAAGGGATAGCTTCCCCAGACCCACAAGGCACCGAGGTCCGATACATCTCGGCGAGCCCGGAACTGTTCAGTACGCTGGGGATTCCGCTTCTGGAAGGCAGGACCCTATCGACGCACGACACAGAGACATCTGCGCCCGTCGTGGTGATCAACAGAACGATGGCTCAAACTTTTTTCCCCAATGAGTCTGCCGTAGGCCGGCGCATTCGAGCGGGTCAACCCCCCGTGTGGCGCGAGATCGTTGGGGTCGTCGCCGACGTGCGGCAGAGGAACCTCGAAGAGGATCCACGCCCTGTTTTCTACCGCCCGTATTTTCAAGGGCTGGATGCCCCCGTGAGCCTGGCAGTGCACGTCCGTTCGCAGGCGGACATGCCTCGCGTGGCCCAGTCACTCCGTAAAACCGCGCGGGAGACTGACCTGCAGCAGCCGTGGGATGAGGTGAAATCCATGCAGCAGATCATCTATGAGTCGGAGTCTTTATCGTTGCGGCGTCCCGTGGTCCGCATGCTCGGCGCATTCGGACTGCTGGCCGTGATCCTGGCGACACTGGGACTTTACGCCGTGCTGGCGTACTCGGTGACCGAGCGCACTCGTGAAATCGGCATCCGGATGGCGCTCGGCGCAACCCGCCGTCAGGTGCTGGGACAGATCTCGTTCGACACCTTACGGTTGATCGCTCCGGGAGCAATGATCGGTGTGGCAGCCGCGTATTGGCTTAGCTCACTGCTTCCGTCGGGTCACATCGGCTGGAGTGGTTCCGGAGTGTTTCTATACGGAGTCTCCCGCGCGGACGCCGTTACGTATATCGCCGTTGTGACAGCTCTCGGTATCGTCTCGATGCTTGCCACTTTCGTGCCCGCCCGGCGCGCCATGCAGGTCGATCCCGCGGCGTCACTGCGTCACGAGTAGCTCATTTGCGCCGCGTCGCCGTGTCTCCGCGTCGCCGCGTCGGGCCATTACGGTTCCAGGTACACGCGCACGCGGTTGCTTTCCTCGCCGTCCGTGGTGAGGTAGAGTTCCGCGGGACCGGCATTCAGTAACGCCGGCAATTGCAATTCAATCAAATAAAAGCCCACGTAACCCGGAGCCAGAGTGGCCCGCGTCACTTCAATCGGCGCACGATCGAGGTATGCCTGCACCTTGGCAATCACTGCCGGCGGATTTTCGAGCGGCGCTGCGAGCCCTGTGAGCCATTGCGGCTTCACGCGGCCTAGTCCCGTTGCCAGAATCTGAATACGTGCGTTGGAACGTGCAGTGTTAGTGGCATCCAGCATGAGACCCGTGTCCGCGTCCAGCAGCATGGGTGCGCCATCGCGATCGACGAAGATTGCTGGCGAGGCCGGGCGTACGGGCAGGCCCACCGCCACCAGCCCAGAAGCAGAATCGAGTGCCAGTCCCAACGACGGACCAACAGCTTCAAAGGGAACCTGCATCTGCGTCCCGCTTTCCGAGGAAGCCAGAATGGGAAACTCCAGGTCCCCTGCGCGCGCCGACCGTACAGCGAGTCCCAGGACGCTTACCAGCGATCCGGGAGCTGCCGGCCGCGTGCTGAAGTCCGCGGCGTTCACAATCCGAAGCGTGGCAGCGCGATGCGGCGCAGCCGCTGCATAAACCCCGTAGCCTTCAAGCGCAACGTAAAGCTGGCTGCCGGTGGGATCGAGCGTCACCGCAGTGGCGCGCGCGGCCGGCAGATTGGCCGAGAGGAGCGTCCACGTGGATGGAGGACCCGGTGCCTCTAAATCCTCATGCGCCCAATAAATGCCGCGGTCAGTCGCCACGTAGACCGCGCCTCCGGCACGGTCGGCAACCACTCCGTGTGCAGCCTCATCAGGAAGATTGGCGCTCAAGTCGTCCCAAAAACCGCCGGTGTTCGTGGTCCGAAGCACGCGTGCGCCTAAGCCGCTAACGGCCGCCAAAGCCACACGCGGTGACTGAGGGTCCACAAAAATGTCTTGGACCGCACCGTTTCCACCGGCGGACGAGAGAACCCACACGCGGCCGCGATCGACCGAGACCCAAATTCGTCCGTCCACAGATCCGGCATAGACCACGTCGCCCGCTGAAGCCACCGCCGCGATCTCTGCGCTTAGCTGGGCTGAGTAGAGCCGCCGCGTCTCGGCATTCCGGTCCGTGCGCAAATCTGCAATCGGCTGCCACGCGTACGCTGCGGCGCCGTTGCCCGGTGGCAGCTCAGCCGCGCCGACCGCATCAATTTCGACTTCTACGCCACGCCCGTTCGCCGGAGTTGCCAGAATGCGCCGCACCGTCAGATTAGGTAGAAAGCGATTCAGCCCAGTCCAGGTCATCCCGCCATCCATCGATCGCCACACGCCATTCTGGTTTGCGACTACCACTTGGTTTGAGTCAAGTGGCGACGCCGCCAGATCGTGCTGCCCTGCGCCGATGATCGATTGGTCTTTGTATGCAGTCAGATTCGTCCAGTTGCGGCCGCCGTCTTCTGATTCATAGACGTAATCGGCCAACGCGTATAAGCGGCGGGAGTCAGACGCATTGGCGCGGAGAATCGCATTAGGCGCAGGCAACCGCTGGGCGGGCACGGAAAAATCAGGCCGAACCGGCGGCGCCACTGAAGGTGTCCAATTTTCGAAGTCGACAGTCTCGAAAGTTTTCCCGGAATGTGTTCGCGCGTAAAGCGTGCGGCCATCCACCGAAAACCAAACGTTATCCACAGGCCCGGTCGCTGGTGCCGCCAATCTCAGTTCGATGGAGTTGGTGCCGATCTTCCGCCAATCCGGGCGCGGAGACTCACTCGCCGTTTGGCCGAGGGCAACCGCACACGCCAAAAAGCAAACAACCAACGACTTGCGGCCTGCCCGGCTTGTATCCAATTGACACATCAATGTGTCCTATTTTACCGCAGCAAAGTGAGACCTTCACTTCAAAAGTGTTGTATTTACGATAGTTATCTCATTTTTTTTACAGGGGTGATCTAGTTGCAATAAGTCTTTGATGATACACTAGGGGGCGAAAGTGTCGAAAAGAACGGAAATCGCGCCCCGTAAAGGGTTTGTGGGCATAGGGATCCGTGCGGCGGTCTTGTTCGGCGTCTGCGCCTTTGTGGGCCACGCCGAAGACAGCGGTGCCGCGAAAATCGTTACTCTGAACGGCCAGGTCTCCATTCTTCGTGACAGTGTGCCGTGGGCCCTGAATGTTGGCGACTCCGTGCAGCCACGCCAGATCATCGTCACTGGGCCAGACGGATATGCCTTACTACAGGTTTCCGATGGCAGTACTTTCGAGGTTTTTCCCGGCTCGCGCGTGGTTTTCCGCGATAATCCGGGGAACTGGAAAGACCTGCTCGAGGTTTTTCTCGGCCGCGTTAAAATCCAGATTCAAAAGATCGGCGGGCAACCGAATTACAACAAGGTTCGTACGCCGACCGCCGTCATTTCCGTGCGCGGCACGATCTTTGACGTCAGTGTCGAGGATGAAGACGCTACCACACTGGTGGTAGTCGATGAAGGACAGGTCGAAGTGCGGCACGCCTTGCTGCCAAGCGCGACCAAGACCCTGAATGCGGGCGAGTGGATCCGCGTTTATAAGGGCCAGCCCCTCGCAGCAAAGAGCGTCGATCACGGCAACGTGATTCGCGGCGCCATGCGCGCTGCCGCAGAGGCCCTCTACCAGGTCATGTACCGCACGCAGCGCATCCCCACTTCATCAGGCGGGGGTGGATCTACGACGGGGGGCGGTGGAGGAGGAACTACCGGAGGGGACACTGGCGGCGGCAACGGCAACAAGCCACCAGCGCCGCCTCCGCCACCACCGCCTCCTCCACCAGCACCAGGTCACTAAGACTACTGAGTCAGAGCCTTCTCGACAGCTTGCACCAGTCCCGCATCGTCCGGCTTTATTTTCGATTCGAACCGCGCCACCACGTTCCCGCTGCGATCGACCAGGAATTTCGTGAAATTCCATCCGATCTCACCGTTCGTGGCTGAATTCGCTTCCTCAGTCAGGTAGTGATACAGAGGAGTCTTGTCCTCGCCCTTCACGGAGATCTTCGCATACATCGGGAAACTCACTTTATAAGTTCGCGAGCAGAACGTCTTGATTTCCGCGTTGGTCCCGGGTTCCTGAGCGCCGAAATTGTTCGCCGGAAAGCCGATTACTACCACGCCCTGATCCTTATACTTCTCGTAGAGCGATTCCAGCCCCGCATACTGCGGCGTGTACCCGCACTTGCTTGCGACATTGACCAGCAGCAGGACCTTGCCTTTGAACTGGCTAAGGGGCGCATCCTGGCCGTCAATCGCGGGCAGCGTAAAGTCGTATACACTGGACGCCGCGAACAGCGCGGAAGCAGACATCAGCAGGAAGAGGCCAAAGGCCACGTACGCAATTTTGGGATTTATGGGCATATAGCTAATATCCGATTCCGGCCGGACGTAATCAAGTTCACGGAGCCGGAATTAACAAAGATCAAGCACCGCCCGCAGTCCCGGTTATGATGGAGGCAATGCCTGAGGCGCGCACATACGCAGCAAAGCTCGTGCTCGTATTGCTGATCGCCTGCGGCACGGTTTCTTCTCAAGCGGCCTGGCTGACGCCCGAGCACGCGCACCGCGGCGAGCCGGAACACTGCTGCGGCATCTGCCACGCGGGTCACTTGCAGTTGGTCGAGCCCGCAGCAGTTCTTCAGGTTCTTGTGCCGGCGCGGATCGAGTGGCTGCAGTCGTTCGAACAATTACACAACCAGCCCGATGCCCTGGTCGTACCCAGCCGTTCCCGCGCACCTCCTTCCCTGTTTCTCTAAATTCGCTCAGTTCGTTTTGCGGTAGACCGAAGTCGCTCGTTGAGCGGCGCCGTTCTGCTGTTTCATTGGCGGATCTATTGGAACTCATTCGGGAGAAGGAGCGATACGTTGCGGTACATATATTTCCTAAATCTGGTTGGGCTGGCGTTGCTCGCAAGCCCAATATTTTCACAATCTATTGGCAGCGGTACCGTCACTGGCACGGTGACGGATCCCTCGGGAGCCATTATTGGCGATGCGGGAGTTCAGTTGCGTAACTCCGTTACGGGGTATGAGCAGTCGACAAAAACCGATAACACCGGTGCATTTCGCTTCAATAATGTTCCCCACAATCCCTATCGGTTGACAGTGAAGGCAGAGGGCTTCACCGCGACCAGTCAGGATGTGGATATCCACGGCTCGTTGCCCATCGCGGTGAATATCACGCTCAAGGTGGCCGCAGCGGTCACCACCGTTGATGTGCAGGCAGCCGGGGCAGCCGTGGAGAGCGATCCGTCGGCTCATCAGGATGTCGACCGCAGCAGCTTTATGAAGTTGCCGAGTTTCAATCCCGGCAGCGGTTTGACCGAGGCCATCACACAAAGCACCGGCGCCGTGGCGGCGGACGCCAACGGCTTTTTCCATCCGCTGGGCGATCACGCGCAGGTCAGTTTCGTGATCGATGGCCAGCCCATCAGCGATCAACAGAGCAAAATGTTTTCCACTCAGATTCCGCTCAACGCCCTTCAGAGCATGGAACTGATCACCGGCAGTCCCGACGCCCAATACGGCGATAAGACGAGCATGGTCGTGAACAGCACGACCCGCTCCGGTCTGGGAGCGGTGAAGCCCTTTGGCACTATCGAGTCGCAGTGGGGCTCTTTCGGGACCTGGGGAGGTGCGGCAACCCTGGGCTGGGGCGGTCCGAAATTCGGAAATTTCGTGGCTCTCAACGGCATCCAATCGGGCCATTTTCTAGACACGCCCGAATTCCTTCCGATTCACGATCGAGGAAACAACGAGAGCATCTTCGACCGCCTGGACTGGCAACCAGACAGCCGCGACGCCTTCCATCTGAACCTGTTCACCGCACGGAACTGGCTGCAAGTTCCCAACGATTACGATCAGTTATCCCAGGATCAAAAGCTGCGCGTGCTGACCTGGAACATCGCCCCAGGCTTCCAGCACACCTTCAACGCCCACACGCTCCTCACCGTGAATCCTTTCGTGCGTCGCGACCAGTTCAACTACTATGCGAGCCGCGACCCGTTCGCCGACACCCCCATTACAGCGGCGCAGAATCGTTTCCTGACAGACTACGGAGTGAAAGCGGACGTTTCATATGTTCGCGGACGCCACAACCTGAAGTTCGGCACTCAAATCCAGCAGACCCGGCTCTTGGAGAATTTCCAATTCGGCATCACGGACCCCGCTTATAACCCGGTGTGTCTCGGCGCCAACGGCAACTTCCTGCTTCTTCCTGGTGTCACCGGTCCCAACCAGTGTGCCATCCTCAATCCCACTTACCAGCCCAACCCCAATCTGCAGCCCGGAATCGTCCCCTACGATCTGACGCGCGGAGGCTCGCTCTTCGGTTTTCACGGGGCCCACAATATCAACCAGTATGCCTTCTACGTTCAGGACGACATCACGCTCGGCCACTTCACCATCAACGCCGGTCTGCGCGACGACCAGTACAATGGCCTTTCATCAGCTAACGGCATCCAACCGCGGCTAGGCATTTCCTATCTGATTCCCGCCACCAATACCGTTTTGCGGGTGGCCTACGCCCGAACCTTTGAGACCCCGTTCAATGAAAACCTGATTCTTTCGAGCGGGACCGGCGGCGGTGGTCTAGCGGCAAACGTTTTTGGCTCCCAGTCCGCGCCAATCCAACCCGGAGCGCGAAACCAGTTCAACACGGGTTTGCAGCAGAGAATCGGGCGCTGGCTGATCGTCGATGCTGATTACTTCTGGAAGTACACACACAATGCCTACGACTTCAGCATCCTATTCAACACGCCGATCACGTTTCCTATCGCCTGGCACAACTCCAAGCTGGATGGCGTCACGGGGCGTGTGAGCACCGTGGATTTGCACGGATTCCAGGCGTACATGACCTTGGGCCACACACGGGCGCGGTACTTCCCGCCCGAAACAGGCGGCCTGGTTCCGCTGGGTGGATTTGCAGGCGGCGTCTTCCGCATTGACCACGATCAGGCATACCAGCAGAACGCCGTATTCCGGTATCAACGGCCGCATAACGGCGAGTGGATCGACTTCACATGGCGTTACGACAGCGGGTTGGTCGTCAGCGGCGTGCCTGACGTTGCCGCGGCCCTAGCGCTCACCGCCGCGCAGCAGGTTGCCATTGGTTTCTCCTGTAATGGAGTGTTTGCGACCTATGGAAACCCGATCACCGCTTGCTCGGGCACCGGAAAATCCACGCTCCTTACCCTCCCGCAAACCGGCGCCGAGAACGACGATCACAATCCCGACCGCGTGAAGGCGCGCAATTTGTTTAACGTCGGCATCGGCACGGACAACCTGTTCCATAAAGAGCAGGGAGGCCGCGTGACCCTTCGCTTTGCAGTGGAAAACCTCACCAATAAAGTGACTCTCTACAACTTTCTTTCAACGTTCAGCGGCACACACTTCGTGGCGCCGCGCACGTATCAAGTGTCTCTCGGGTACGCGTTTTAGCTGTTTTTCAAGATACGGTGGGCCTGCATCCGGCAGGCATTTTAGAGCTATATCTTTCCCAGCAGTTTCTTACACTCTCTGATGCCAGCCTCATCGCGCTGGTAAAATATCCACTGCTTGATTCGCTTCGCGCGGATAAGCCCCGCTTGGGACAGAATCTTCAAGTGCTCGCTCGCGGTCGGCTGGCTGACGCCCAGTTTCTGCGCGATAAGCACGCCGCAGACGCCATCTTCCACTAGGTCGCCGCCTAGCTGCCGTGGGAAATGCTTGGCGGGCTTCTTGAGCCACTTCAGGATGCGCAGCCGGCGCTCATTCGCGATCGCACGAAGCGTAAAATCTGAAAGCATATAGGCAATTAGCCAACTGGCTAATTATAATACGTTGAGTCATGCCCTCACTTTCAATCGACCGCCAACGGATTGCGGACACGTACGAGGTCATCCGGCCCTACATCCGCCGGACTCCAGTGGTGGAGGTTGCCGGTGCCGATTTCGGCTTAGACGCCGTCACCGTCGTTCTCAAGCTGGAGCTATTGCAGCATGCCGGTTCCTTCAAGCCACGTGGCGCCTTCGCGAATCTGTTGATGCGCGATGTGCCGCCAGCCGGCGTGGTCGCGGCCTCCGGCGGCAATCATGGCGCTGCGGTGGCATTTGCGGCGATGAAGCTGGGAAAGCCCGCGAAGATTTTCGTCCCCAACGTGGCTTCACCGGCCAAGATCGCCCGCATTCGCAGCTACGGTGCGGATCTCGTGGTCACCGGCGAACGCTATGCCGAAGCGCTGGCCGCCAGCCAGTCCTGGGCCGCGCAATCCGGAGCGATGGCCGTGCATGCCTACGATCAGGTGGAGACCATCCTCGGCCAGGGAAGCGTGGGCTTGGAATTCGAAGAGCAGGATCCGGCGCTCGACACATTGCTCGTCGCCGTCGGCGGAGGCGGCCTGCTTGGCGGCATCGCAGCCTGGTACGCCGGCCGGATCAAGATTGTCGGTATCGAGCCGGAAGCCGCTCCTACACTCACTCGCGCCCTCGAGGCCGGGCATCCTGTGGACGCCGACGCCGGAGGCATCGCCGCGGACTCCTTAGCTCCCAAGCGCGTCGGAGCGTTGATGTTTCCCTTAGCCCAGTGTTATGTAGATCGGGTCTTGTTAGTCTCCGACGAAGCCATCCAGACCGCACAGGAGATGTTGTGGAGCGTTCTACGGGTTGCGGCGGAGCCCGGCGGCGCAGCCGCTCTCGCCGCGCTTCTCACGCGCCACTACCAACCGAAACTGGGAGCGCGCGTGGGTACCCTGGTGTGCGGCGGGAATACGGCGGCGGTAGATTTCGGGCGGGCTGGGTAAGGGTGGTCGATAAGTCAATTTAACTACTCTTACTACGTGATTGGGAGCCGAAGACATATCCGACGAAGCTAGTAAAGACCGGTAAGAGTATCTTCATGATAATCGCGTCAATCATCTTTATCGTGTTGTCTATATTGATCGATTCGAGCTCCTTGTATCGGCTCATAATTACCGCGACCTGCTTCTCATCCATACCCGGCGGGAGATTGGGCATCGCCGGCTCGAGCCAGATCCAGCGGCACAAAAGAATCAGGAGCACCGCTGTGGCAACGACACCAACCGAGAGCGCACCCCGCACACCTACCCTCTGGAGGGGCGCCAGTGAGATTTTGCCACCTTCTTCGGCAAGGATTTCCTGTGGTTTGACAACCTTTAGCTCGGCATCATTCACGGGAGGACGATCTCTTGAAGCGGCTTGTCGTTCTTGTCGACGATCCTGAGCTTCGTGTCCTTCTGCTGCCGCTGTTGCTTCTTCGGGCGAGCTCAAGAGCCACAGAGCTTGAATCGGGTATTTCAGTTCGCCCACATCGAAACAACACAGGGCTTTCAGGAAATTGCTACCACGATTGGCGCTTTCGTCGATATCCGCGAACTTTCCCTTGACATCGCAACAAAGAAGCCTGACTTTGCGCGGAACGTCCGACCAGATTGCGCTTGTTGAGTGGCTCTTTAACCAGCTGGATTCGTCGGGCAGCAAGCAGCTCCCGGCTCAGAACCAAAACTCGTCGGCAAACGAATATCGGATGCCAGGTAGCAACGATGATATCGTGCGCGTGTTTTACCTGCCTCCAACCGAGACCGTGCAAGGCTTGCAGGAAATCATCACCCTGCTTCGCACTGTGGCAGACGTCCGAAGATTATTCGGCTGCACTGCGCAAAGAGCCGTGCCATTGCGCGGAACCCCTGACCAAGTTGCGCTGTCTGAATGGCTGATTAACCAGTTGGAGACGCCTCATACCGGGGACTCAACGACCCACGAATATCGCATGCCGGGTAGCAGCGATGATGTCGTGCGCGTGTTTTACCTCACCCATACCGAGACACCGCGAGGTGCTCAGGAAATCAATATATTAATTCGCTCGACGGCAAATGTTCATCGGACGTTCTTTTACAGTGGATCCAGAGCCATCGTATTACGCGGAGCAGTCGATCAAGTTGCGCAGGCAGAACAGATAATCCACGAGATGGATAAGCCCAGCGTGCGATGACGAAGCGCCGATCTTACACGTCCAGATTCTTCACATCCAGCGCGTTCTCTTCGATAAACTTCCGGCGGCTCTCGACGTCCTCGCCCATCAGCGTGGAGAAGATCTCTTCGCTCTCCACGGCGTCTTCCAGGCGCACCTTGCAGCAGCGTTCGCTTCTCCGGATTCATGGTGGTTTCGGCGAGCTGCTCGGCGTTCATCTCGCCCAGACCTTTGTAGCGCTGCACCGAGGAGTCCCTCTTGCCTTCGTTCTTGACGTAGTTCAGCAGGTCGCGCCAGTTGGGCTGGTTCTCGCGATGCTCGCTCTTCACCACCGTGAATGGCGGCTCGTTATAGCGCGCCGATCTGCTTCGCCAGCAGACCGGAGCCGCTTGTACTCCGGCTGCGCCGCCAGCTCCAGACCGATGTGCCGCTCGGCATTGGTCGAATCGTGAAAGGTGACCGACCCAAGCGGAGTGCTCTTCATCCCGGCTTCAGCTCGGGCTTCACCTGGGCCGCCTTCAGCTCGATCATTACCTGCTCCAGATTGGCGCGTTCGGCGAAATCGGCTTTGGTGTCGATGTGCAGCGCTGGGCTTGGAAAGCACCTCCACCACGCGCGCGTCGCGCAGTCTCCGCTCCACTTTGTGGAAGATCTGCTCGTACTCGTCCAGGTTCATCAGGAAGGCGCGCAGCTCGCCGCCCTCGATGATCGATTTCGGGACCCTTGCCGTTCTTGCCGATCTCGAGCGTCAGGTTCTCGGTGGCCCGGCGCATGATCTCGCGCGTGAATTCCTTCTCGTCCTTGATGTACTTCTCGCTCTTGCCCTTCTTGATGCGGTAGAGCGGCGGCTGCGCGATGAACACGTTGCCGCGCAAGATCAGCTCCTGCATGTGGCGGAAGAAGAAGGTCAGCAGCAGCGTGCGGATGTGCGAGCCGTCCACGTCGGCGTCGGTCATGATGATGATCTTGCCGTAGCGCAGCTTGGTGGCGTCGAAATCGTCCTTGCCGATGCCGGTGCCGATGGCCGTGATCAGCGCGCGGATTTCCTCGTGGCCGAGCATCTTGTCGTAGCGCGCTTTCTCCACGTTGAGAATCTTGCCCTTGAGCGGCAGAATCGCCTGGAAGCGCCGGTCGCGGCCTTGCTTGGCGGTGCCGCCGGCCGATTCGCCCTCCACCAGGAACAGCTCGCAGCGCTCCGGATCCTTCTCCTGGCAGTCGGCCAGCTTTCCGGGCAGGCCGCCCGAATCGAGCGCGCCTTTGCGCCGCGTCAGATCGCGGGCTTTGCGGGCGGCTTCGCGCGCGCGCGCCGCGTCGATGCACTTCTGCCACGATCTTGCGCATCACCGCCGAGTTCTTATCGAAGTACTCGCCCAGCTTGTCGTTGACGAACTGCGACCATCTGGCCCTGAATGTCGCTGTTCAGCTTGCCCTTGGTCTGGCCTTCGAACTGCGGCTGCGGCAGCTTCACGCTGACCACCGCGGTCAGGCCCTCGCGCACATCGTCGCCGGTGAGGTTCTCCTTCACGTCCTTGAACAGCCCGGCCTGCTGGCCGTAGAAGTTGATGCTGCGGGTCAGCGCGCTGCGGAAGCCGCTCAGGTGCGTGCCGCCATCCACGGTGTTGATGTTGTTGGCGAAGCTGAAGACGTTCTCCGAGTAGCCGTCGTTGTACTGCAGCGCGACTTCCATGGTGAGCATGCCGCCGTTCGGCAAGTCTTTCTGGCCTTCGAAGTGGATCGGCTTTTCGTGCAGCACCGATTTGCCGCGGTTCAGGTGCTTGATGAACTCCGCGATGCCGCCGCTGTAGAGGAACTCGTGCGACTTTGACCGGATCCTCGCGCTCATCGGTCAGGGTGATCTTGAGGCCCTTGTTCAAAAACGCCAGTTCGCGCAGGCGCTGCGCCAGCGTGTCGTAGTTGAACTTGGTGGCCTCCATGATGGAGGCATCCGGCTTGAAGGTGACGCGTGTGCCGGTCTTGCGGCCGGCTTTGCCGGTCTTTGTCAGCGGACCCTTGGGGACTCCGCAGGCGTATTCCTGCTGCCAGGTATAGCTGGGCCCGTGTCGCCTTCGGGCGCCAGATCTCCAGCTCCAGCCGCTCGGAAAGCGCATTGACGCAGCTCACGCCCACGCCGTGCAGGCCGCCGGAAACTTTGTAGCTCTTGGAATCGAATTTGCCGCCGGCGTGCAGCTTCGTCATCACCACCTGCGCCGCCGAAACGCCCTCTTCCTCGTGCATGTCCACCGGAATCCCGCGGCCGTTGTCGACCACGGTGACGGAATTGTCGTGATGGATGGTCACATCGACCTGCGTGGCATAGCCCGCCAGGGCCTCGTCCACCGAGTTGTCGACCACTTCGTAGACCAGGTGGTGCAAGCCCATTCGCCGGTAGAGCCGATATACATCGCGGGCCGCAGGCGCACCGCCTCCAACCCTTCCAGCACCTTGATACTGGTGGAATCGTAAACTTCATCCGGCACGTTCTACGTCAAATCGTTGGCCATAGGTTCACTGTAATGGCGGTTACCGCATTGCGCCTGTTAAAGCAAAACTGGGATCGTGCATCGCTCAAATCCGCATCGGCATCACTACGTAGCGGTATTGATCCTTGGCTTCTTCACCCGCCGGGCCGCATTTCACCCGCGCTCTTTTGATCCTTCAACTCAAATGCCACTTGGTCCTGCGAGATGGCGCGCAGAAAATCGAGCAGGTATTGCGCGTTGAAACCGATCTCGAGGTCCGGGCCCGGCATACTCGCTGGGCACGCTCTCCTCGCTCTCTCCCGTTTCCACCGAAGAGGAGAATACTTTGACTTCGCCCTGGCCGAACTGCACCCGGATCGCGCGCGAGCGCTCATCGGCGAACTGCGCGACGCGCTCGATGGCCGAGCGGATCTCGTCTTTCTCGAAGCTTGACGATGTTGGTATTGTCCTTCGGCAGCACGCGCTCGTAATCGGGAAAATTCCCGGTCAGCTTGCGGGTGATCAGCAGCCGCTCACCAAACTGCGAAAAACAGATGATTGTCGTCGCCGGCGAAAACGACCTTCGCATCAGGCCCGCTCTCCTCGGCCAGCTTCACAATCTCGCCCATGGCCTTCTTCGGAACCAGCGCGCGAAACCCTGTTGACGGACGCTCCGTTTGCGTCCATGCGGACTCTGCACATAAGCCAGACGGTGGCCATCCGTCGCCACCATGGTCATTCCTTCGCCGCCCAACAGCAGCAGCGCGCCATTCAGTGTGAAGCGCGATTCTTCCATGGAGATGGCAAATGCAGTGCGCGAGATCATCGAAGCCAGCAGTCGCACCGGGATCTCGGAAATCGTCTCCGGCATCTGCGGCAGCTCCGGAAAACTCTCGCGCGACATGCCCGCTATTTGGGTTCGCGATCGGCCGCAGGTGATGTTGGCCCAGTGGTTCTCCAGAAACTTCATGTTCAGATCCCCTTCCGGAAGCAGGCGCACGTAATCCAGCAGCTTCCGCGCCGGCACCGTTCCCGCTCCCTCCTTCTTCACCTTCGCCGGACAAGAGCACCGGATGCCCAGTTCCAGGTCCGTCGCGGTCAGAATAATCCGGTCTCCCTGCGCCTCCATCAGCACATTGGACAGAATCGGAATGGTGGTCTTCTTCTCCACCACGCCCTGGGAGAGACCCAGCTCTCGTACCAGATCGGTCTTGCTAACCGTGAATTCCATTGGGCAGAACTCCTCTACTGAGTTGCTTGGTATAGATTCTTACATAGAAGAACCGTATTCATGGGGCCTGTGAAAATGTTGAATTCTATCTAAATTATACAAAATTCTACAACTTCCTGCTCGAAGATCGGTGTGGAAACAGGGCTGAGGAACCGACGAAAACCGAGCGTTCCGCGCCGTCTTGCACAGGCTTCCGCAGCCCGGATCGACCATGCCATTGTGGAAAACAATGATAAGTTCATTGTAATGAGTCCATTAGGCTGTGGAGCAACCTGTTCAAATCCGGATCGGACTGACGTTGGCGCTCAATTTTGTTGATGGAGTGAATGACGGTGGTGTGATGCTTGCCGCCGAAGGCCCGGCCGATCTCCGGGAGCGATGCTGTCGGTCAGCTCCTTTCACCAGGTACATGGCCACCTGGCGCGGCACGAACGATGGTCTTGGTGTTGCTCTTTTCCTTGAGCTGCGACTGCTTGATCCCGAATTTCTCGGCCACAGCTTTCTGGATGGAATCGATGGTCACCCGCCGGTCCTGCGCGTGCACCAGGTGCTTCAGAACCTGCTGCGCCATGGGCAGGTTGATCGGCGCGCCGGTCAGCGAGGAATAGGCCATCAGCTTGACCAGCGCGCCCTCCAGCTCGCGGACATTGGACTTGGTTTTGGTGGCCATGAACGTGCGGACATCTTCGGGCAGGCGGATGCCTTCCATCTCCGCCTTCTTGTCCAGGATCGCCATCTTGGTTTCCAGGTCCGGCGGCTGGATGTCGGCCATCAATCCCCACTCAAAACGCGAACGCAGGCGCTCCAGCAAGCCCGGGAATCTCCTTGGGCGGCGAGTCGCTCGAGATCACGATCTGCTTCTGATGGTCGTGCAGCTCATTGAAGGTGTGAAAGAATTCTTCCTGCGTTCGCTCCTTGTTGCCCAGCAGCTGGATATCGTCGATCAGCAGCACGTCGGCCGAGCGGTAGCGCTGCCGAAATTGCGGCATGCGCTCCATGCGGATGCACGAGATCATCTCGTTCGTGAATCGCTCGCTCGACGTGTAGATGATGCGCATACCGGCGCTGTTGCTCATCAACGCGCGGCCGATGGCATGCATCAGGTGGGTCTTGCCCATGCCCACGCCGCCGTAGATGAACAGCGGATTGTAGCTGCGGGACGGATTGGTGGCCACCGATCGCGCGGCGGCATGCGCAAACTGGTTGCATGCGCCGACCACGAAGGTATCGAACGTGAATCGGGGATTGAGCTGGCTGACTGGCGACTCAGGCTCGTCGACGTTCCGCATCTCCCGGCCACTGCTGCTGTCCTGCATGGCCTGCCAATTCATACAGCACGGCCTGAACCGGGAGACTCAGTTTGCGAATCGCGGAGCTCACATGGTCGGCATACTCGGTCTCCATCCACGCCTTGCTTTCCACGTTCAGGAACCGAAACACGCAGGACGCCGCCTGCCAACTGACGGAAGCTGGTGCGGCTCACCCAGTTCTGATAGCTCTCTGCGCTGAGCGTAGCTTCAAGTTGTTGTTTGATCTGATCCCAAGGATTCATCTACAGAGTGACAATCATACGCACAGCTTTCACACAGTTTTTCCACAAGACGTGGAAAAATCAGAATTACACGCTCGTAAATAAGGGAGGATTCTATGTGTTCTGCCCGGCTGTGCCCCCGAACAGAAAACACAGTCTAGCACAGATGAACTAGTCGGAACACAAGATTATAACTCTCTTCGGTTTGAAACAGTTTCGCCATTACTGAACATCAGTCAGTTGCGAGGTTTGACACCTGTCGTCGGAAGTGGAGGAGAATGAGAGTTCTCGATCGAGCGGGAGTAACTCAGTTGGTAGAGTGCGACCTTGCCAAGGTCGATGTCGCGGGTTCGAATCCCGTCTCCCGCTCCAGTTGAATCCTTCTACCCCTTGTCCCGATCTACAATAGTCTATTAGCTCTCTATGCACAAACTCAGCCTTGTCCCTAGTGTTGGCCGCCAGCGCGGCGCTCGCGCAGTATAAGAGTGAACCGGCGGGCGCACCGCCCACAGAACTCGCGCCCGCTATTAGCCAAGCGCTCCAGCATCAAGGCACGAAGATCGTAGCCGGTGACGGCGCCGTTTTTTGCGAGGTATGGTTTCGCACGGCTCTGCCATCTGGTCCGAAGCCGCCCGATCAGACGGTGACCCTCTCAGTTCCGCAAGGCGCACTGGTAGGCGTGATTCGCTTCCCCAGCCAGGGAGCGGACCGTCGCGGGCAGACCATCAAACCCGGAGTCTACACCCTTCGCTATAGCTTGATACCGGTGAACGGCGACCATCAAGGAGCCGCGCCCCAGCGCGATTTCATTCTGATGACGCCCGCAGCGAATGATAAGGATCCCAGCGCAACACCGGATTTCGATGCGCTGGTGGCGATGAGCCGCAAAGCTTCCGGAACACCTCATCCGGCCGTGTTAAGCGTATGGGCAGCGGGAGCGAGCGATCCCATAGGGTTCGTCAAGCAGGGCGAGCATGATTGGGTGCTCACACTGAAGATCGGGGACATTCCTGTTTCGATCGTTTTGGTAGGCAAAGCTGAGGCGGCTTGAGCACACTTCCCCAACTTCGGCAGATCGAGCGTCTGGAGCAATCCAGCGCACAAGAATTGCTGAAGTGGGCGTGTGTCCGAGTTCGGCAGCTCGCTGGCGATTGCCACCGCGTTTCAAGCTCGAAGGCATGGTTATTGTGGACCTGGCGGCGCGGATTTCACCGCACGTTCGAGTGTTGACGCTGGATACCGGCCGGCTTCCCGAGGAAACGTACCGCATGATTGAAACTGTTCGCGATCGCTATGGTATTGCGGTTGAGACGGTGGCGCCCGATTCCGGCTGAAGTAGAAGCTATGGTGTCGCGGCACGGTCCCAATCTGTTCCACCGCGAGGTTGCGTTGCGGAATCTCTGCTGCCAGATTCGCAAAGTGCGGCCGCTCGAGCGCAGCTTAAGCGGCCTGAGCGCATGGGTGACCGGGCTGCGGCGCGACCAGAATGATTCACGGGCGGACGTTCGCAAAGTAGAAGAGATCGACGGAAAATTGAAGTTGAATCCGCTGGCCGATTGGACTGCCGGCCAGGTGAATGATTACATCCGGCAGCACGGCGTGCCGGTGCATCCGCTTTATGCCGCGGGTTACAGCAGCATCGGCTGCGCTCCGTGCACGCGGGCGGTCCAGCCCGGCGAAGATGAGCGCGCGGGGCGCTGGTGGTGGGAACAGGACGCTGCTAAAGAGTGCGGCATTCATTTCTCCCCGGAAGGCAAAGCCGAGCGCAAGCTGGACGTCCTGCTGAGCGAGATTCTCGAGGCAAAGCGCGCTTGACGCCGCGCTCGCTCACCCATCAGGGCTTCACGCTCTGGTTCACTGGTCTCTCCGGCGCAGGCAAAAGCACCATTTCCGGCATCATCGAAAAACGGCTGCGCGAAGCCGGCGCAAAAATCGAAGTGCTGGATGGCGACGTGGTTCGAGAGAACCTCTCGAAAGGCCTGGGGTTCAGCAAGGAAGATCGCGACATCAACATTCGCCGCATCGGCTTCGTGTGCGAACTGCTCTCGCGCAACGGCGTAATCGCTTTGGTAGCAGCCATCTCGCCTTACCGCGCGGTGCGCGAGGAGATCCGCTCGCGCATTGCGAATTTCGTCGAAGTCTACGTGGAGTGCCCGCTTGAAGTGGTGACCGGGCGCGATGTCAAAGGTCTATACAAAAAAGCCATCGCGGGCGAGATTCCGCAATTTACCGGCGTATCCGATCCCTACGAGCCCCCGCTTCATCCGGAAGTGGTGGTGCATTCCGACGAAGAAAGCCCCGAGGAGAGCGCCAGGCGGTCTGGGCTACACTGGAAGAACTGGGGCTGATTTCCTTCTGATCGATCTTCACACGCACACCAACGAATCGGACGGGACATATTCGCCGGCGCAACTCATCGAGGAAGCCGTGGCGACGGGCCTCGAAGCGCTGGCCATTACCGATCACGATACGATCGCCGGTTATGATCGCCGCCGAGCCGCTTGCACGCGCGGCGGGATTGGATTTGATTTGCGGCATCGAGATCTCCACGCGATTTCACGGGCGTTCCGTTCACCTGCTGGGATATTTCGTGCATCAACCGCCCACACCCGAGTTTCGCGAATGGCTGCTGGCATTGCAAAAATCGCGCCGCGACCGGAACGTGCGGCTGATCGAACGCCTCCGCTCGCTCGGCGTGGATATCTCGCTCCAGGAAGTGCGAAGCTAAGGGTCGCACCATGACCGGCCGCCCGCATTTTGCGCGGGTGCTGGTGGAAAAAGGCTACGTCAAGAATATCGACCAGGCTTTCGACGAATATCTGGACGAGTCGGCGAAAGGCTACGTGGAGCGCCAGGAAATGGCCATGCATGAAGGCATCGAGCGTGTGGTGAAGGCGGGTGGGATTGCTTCGCTGGCGCATCCTATCCGTGTGGGCAGGCGCAGTATGACAGACGGGAATGAGCAGCTGGAAAAGTGGGTCGAGGACATGCGCGGGATGGGATTGGGCGCGATTGAGGTCTTTCACAGCGACCACCGGCCCGCGGATGTCGAGCGGTTTCAAGACCTCGCGCGGCGGCTCAATCTGGCAGTAACCGGAGGATCCGATTTTCACGGGGCGAACAAACCACGCATTGAGTTGGGCCGCGGATTGGAAGGCAACCTGAATGTGCCTGGCTGGGTGCTCGAGCGTTTACGCGCTATGTAGCGCGCGGACGACCGCCGGCTGGCCATTGACGGTGAGTGTGGCGCCGGGCTCCGCCAGCTCGCGCCGCACGTAAGCCATCCCCACGACTTTTCCCAGCGCGGGCGAGAATGCCGCCGAGGTCATCTTGCCGACGTTCTCTTCACCTTGAAACAGGCGGGTTTGAGGTTCGGGAACTGCAGTCGATGCAATTTCCACTCCGGCGAGCAGCCGGTGGACCAAGCCGCGCGAGCGCACACGCTCGACGATCTCCTGGCCGATGTAACAGCCCTTACTGAAGTTGACAGCGTGAGCCTGCTGCGTTTCCTGCGAAAGGGTGCTGTCGAAAATATCCTCGCCATAGCGTGGCTTGAAATGTTCCAGCCGGACCGCACGCGCGTCATCCAGGCTGGCTTCCGGCGCGCCGGCGTTTTGAAGCAGATCGATCAGCCGCGGCTTTTCGGCGGCGGGGGAGAAGAAGCGCAGCGCCGGCGCACCGGTAAAGCTCACGTTGGCTACCACGACACCGTTCCAATCCGCGTGACCCCACGGTCGCTCCGGAAGTGGCACACCGAGGCGCTCCGCTAACGAAAGCGCATCCGGGCCTTCGAGCGCCAGGGTCGCGAGCCTATCTGTCGCATCATCGAGCGTGACATCATCGGCGATGATGTATTTGTCGAGGTGCCGATAGAGGGACTCGCGCGTCTCCGGCTCGACGTCCAGCAGAAAATCATTCTCCCGGCAGAACAGGTTCACATCCCCCAGAATGCGGCCTTGCGGGTTGAGGAAGAACGCATAGCAGCCCTCGCCGGGTTGAAGCTTCTCCACTTGATTGGTGGTCATGGCGTGCAACAGGCGCGCGCGATCTTCACCGGTGGCGATGATCTTGCCGCGGGAGGAAAGATCGAGCCATGCTGCGCCGGAGCGCAGCGCCTGGTAACCTGCGTCCATGTTTTCAGTTTAGGTGAAGCTGGCGCAACATGGCGGAGATCGCGAGGATGACGAGGCCCGAAATCACCAGGCCGGTTATTTGCCGCGAGCGTTTCGGATTCTTCGGCTTGACGATGAGAAGGCCCACCGCGAAGACATGCAATACCAGCAGCAGCTTGATGCCCAGCAGCGACTGGTAGAGCGGCCCGCGTCCCACGTTCAGGATCGTGTTGTAAAGACCGGTGCCCGCAAGAAAGACCATGGCCAGGTAAAGCAGAGACCGGTAGCGCGCGGCCATGGCGGCGCCGAGCGTGTCCTGTTCCTGTGCGGAGAGAGTTGCCAGCGCGGGCGCAATCACAAAGCGCGCGTACAAAACCCCGCCGACCACCACCACCGCTGATGTAATGTGCAGCCACCGCATAATCACGCTGAGCGCGTCTGTCATACCGACGAGTATACAATTCGGATATGATCCACGAGATCCTGCCGGTCGGCGTGCTGCACTGCAACTGTTCAATCTTCGGCGACGAGCAGACGCGCGAAGGCATCGTAATCGATCCTGGCGACAACATTCCCGAGATCCTGGACATCATCAAGCGGCACGGGCTAACCGTAAAGGCCATCGTGATTACGCACGCGCATATCGATCACATCGGCGGCGCCCACAAGCTGCGCGCGGCAACCGGAGCGCCGGTCTACATGAACGAAAACGATGCGCTGCTACGGGACATGCTCGACGTGCAGGCAGGGTGGTTGGGCATGGAGACGCCGGAGAAGGTAACCATCGACAATCCGGTGCGCGAAGGCGACAAGTTGTTGCTGGGTACGACGGAGTTTGCGGTGCTCGACACGCCGGGCCACACGCAAGGCAGCATCAGTCTGTGGATTCCGTCGGAGAACAAACTGATCGCTGGTGACACGTTGTTCCGCGACAGCATCGGCCGCACCGATCTGCCCGGCGGCGACGGCTACCAGATCCTCCGCTCAATCCACGACAAACTCATGCCGCTACCCGACGACGCCATCGTGATTCCAGGCCACGGCGAGATCACCACTATCGGGCGCGAGAAGCGGTCCAATTATTTTCTGCAAGGGCTATGAGGCGGCTTTACAGGGTAAAGATCGCTTCCGGCATCTCATCCCACGTTCGCCCCTCAAGCTCTCGTCCGGTCCGCTTCTTGTTCACTCCACCCCACTGTTTGAAGAAAAATGCCACGCCAGAACGTATGCACTGATCTCTAATGTCTGCCACCCAGGCCGGGTCAACCGGGCGCGCTCCAGGACCCGACTCGCCGCCTACAATGACCCAATCAATTCCCCTAAGGTCCAATTTCCGTAGTGGCCCGAGCAACGGTTCCAGGGAGAGAAACTTTACATGGGCGCAGGTCTTACGCAGGTGGCCGATCGCGCTCCACATAATCAGCACTCTCGATGCTCACACCCATCCAGATCTGCGGTGCCCACGCGAGGCAGTGGCTCAGCTCCTCCAGTCTTTCAGCGCGTTTTGTCAGCACTTGGTATTGATGCCAGTTTGCCGTGCGCATGATCGTGAATACCTGCTGAATGTAGTCAAGGGGAATGTCCTTGTGGAATAGGTCGCTCATGGAGTTGACGAATATTCGCTTTGGACTCCTCCAGCGTAAGGGCAGTTCCAGCATCTGTGGCTGAAGTGTGACTTCGAAGCCGTTGCGGTAGTTTTTCTGGCCCATGAGCTTCAACCGATTTGCCAACCGCTCCGCGTAACAGTGCTTGCAGCCTGGACTGATCTTCGTGCAGCCAGTTACCGGGTTCCAGGTTGCGTCCGTCCACTCGATGTGCGAATTCGTCGCCATTTCTAAAGCCCTTGCCTAAGGCGGTACTTGTTGAAGATGTCGTTCACTATATCCATGCCGGCTTCCTTTTGGGAAGCAAAATAGAGATAGTAGATCACCGAGTTGGTCTTGGTCTTCATTGGCATCGGCTTTGGCACGTATTTGAATCCAGCCTTCTTTTCCAGCCTGTCACGGAACGCCTCCGCGAACCGTTCATTGGGTACCTTCACGGGCACAGCGTAATCAAAGAGCGTTTGGACTTGATCGTACCCTGCATCCAGCCACGTTTTATCTCCCCAAAGGCGCGTCATCTGAGCCACTTTGGAAGCGACCGCCTTCTCTGGGTTCTTTCGCAGGGCATTCCGGTTGATGTCCATGATCATGAAGTTCATGAAAATCTCAATCGATCGCGCCTTGCCCGCGGTTTCGATCACTTCCCACGTCAGATCGATATTGTACGGGTCTAACAAGCACAGCGCCCGGCGGTAGTCCTCACGCTGTGCTCGGGGGAAAACACGCTTGAGAAGAACCTCGTTGCAGTCCTCACCATAGGTGAATACATCCGCGCGGTTCCTTGCGTGCTCGCGCAAGACTTCAGAGCGCGCCGGTTCTGCATCGATGAAATGATACTCGTGGAAAGGTGGACGGGTGTTGAGTGCGATTAGCGGACTTCCTTCCACCACATCGCCGGTTGTTTTGGAGAGGTGGTACCCCGGGCCTGCGTACGCGTCTATATAGATCCAGCGCAGGCGTGATATCCTCTGGCGCCTCTGGGATTCCATGATTGTCGTATAGGCAGAGGCGTACTCCTTGATGATGGCCAATTTGACCTCTGACCAGATTCCGATCTCGTCATATTCAACGGCCACAACAGAACTGTATCAGAATGTTTGGGGAAGAAGAAGCCTTCCCCGGCAGAAGTACCGTTGTATCTCACCGTTTTCCCCAGCACATTAATCCATTCAAGGCTACGATGGAAAGATGGAGATGGCTGCAGAGCCGTCTTGGGTCGCGCTCAAAGACGAGGAGTTGCTGAATGTCCGCATTTGCGATCTGGGCGTCCGCATTGAGGGAAGCGAGCTCGAGAAGCGGGTGCGCGAGTTTCATGACGAACTCGCTGCGCGCGGAGTGAGTCTGCGGCCAGACTGTTACCTGGGAGACGAATGGTTCTCTCCGGCAGGTGTGCCGGCTATCGCCATCCCGTTTTATCTCGCGCATCCTCGACTCAAGACTCTAGAGTTGCATCAGATGATGGAGGTGGAGGGTGGCACTGCCGAGTGGTGCCAGATGCTGTTGCGCCACGAGTGCGGCCACGCGATCGATCACGCCTATCGATTTTCCTCGCGCAAGGAATGGCACCGGGTCTTCGGCAACCCCGCCGCCGAGTACACGCCTGAAACCTACACGCCGCGTCCGCATAGCAAGAGTTTCGTCCGGCACTTGCCGAATTGGTACGCACAGGCGCACCCGGACGAGGATTTTGCCGAGACCTTTGCGGTCTGGCTGGCGACTCCGCCGGATGAATGGCGGCAAAAGTATCGCGGCTGGAAAGCCGTGGAGAAACTGGAGCACGTGAACGATCTCATGGCAGAAAGTCGCGGCCAGTCCGCCGGTTGTCAAAGGTGGCCGCCGCATCTCCGAGGCGAGAAAACTTCGCAAGACCTTGGGCCGCTACTACCCATCCAAGCGCAAGCTCTACGCCGAGGATTTTCCGGACTTCTATGACGCCGACCTGCGGGCCATCTTTGGTAACGGCGAGCCAGGGGGCGAATCGGCAGTTCGAGTGATGCGCCGGTATCGCGCGGCGCTCATCGAGTCGATCGTTCAATGGACGGGGCAGCGCAAGTACACTGTGAGCATGCTGGTGCGAAAACTCATTCTGCGGTGCCAGGAGCTGAAACTGCCAGCGCCGCAAAATCACACGCGGCTCCACTTCGAGCTGCTCGGCATATCTTGCGGCACTCGTGACCAACCACCTGTACACCGGGAGGTTCAAGAGGTCAGTCTAAGCATGAAGATTCTCGTCTTGTTCGATGTCGCGCGTCCGGCGGATCCCAATGAGACGTTCTCCGCGCGTTCGCTCAAGGAAGAGGACAAGCCCACCGAAGCCGATGTACTTCGATGTCTGAAGCGGTTGGGGCACGATGTGGAAACGCTGGCGGTTTTCGACAACGTAACAGATATTGTCGAGAAGCTGAAAGCCTACGCGCCAGACATTGTCTTTAACCTCTCCGAGTCGTTCTACCAGGACCGCTCGCACGAGCCGAATATCCCCGCTCTGCTGGAATTGATGAAAGTGCGATACACCGGGATCGGGGCCCGAAGCGCTGCTGCTTTGCAAAGACAAGGCGCTGGCCAAGAAGGTACTGGCCTACCACCATGTGCGCTCGCCGCATTTCGTAGTCTCACATCGGGGACATCCGCTCCGCCGCCTGAGACGCTTCACATTTCCGGCGTTCGTCAAGCCCGCGAGCGAGGAGTCGTCTGACGGCATCTGTCAGGCGTCATTTGTTCGAGAGGAGAATGAGGCGATCGCGCGGGCGCGCTTTATTCACCAGAAGTTCAATTGCGATGCCTTGATCGAGGAGTACATCGGGGGCCGCGAGCTTTATGTGAGCGTGCTGGGAAACCACCGGCTGACTGTGTTTCCGCCGCGCGAAATTGTTTTCGAGCAGGTTCCGGAGGACGAGCCGAAGTTTGCCACGTTTCACGCCAAGTGGAATGAAGCCTACCGCAAGAAGTGGGGCATCAAGAACGGACCGGCCAAGCCCTTGCCGGACGGCGTGCAGGACCACCTGGCGAATCTGGCGCGGAAGGTTTATCGTTTGCTCAAGATCAAAGGCTTCGCGCGCATTGACGTCCGGCTCACGCCCCAGGCTGAAGTTTTTCTGATCGAAGTGAATCCCAATCCTTCGTTGGCGGAAGACGAGGACTTCGCCCGCTCGGCCGCCGATGGGGGGATGGTCTACGACTCCCTGATCCAGGAAATTCTCAACACGGCTCTGGTGTAATAATCCCCGCTACACTCTGGGCGTCTTCAGCTCGCCCATAACGCCGGAGATCAGTTCCTTGGCGTCGGTGATAGCTTTGGTGATCAACTGGACGTCCATGGCGGGCTTGCCGGGGTGGCGCGCACTGTGGCAGTAGACGCCATGCTGGCCCACCAGGACTAGCGCGTCGGTCAGCACGTCGAGCGTGACGGCGAGCTGGCCGCGCGCCTTGCCCATCATGAATTCGTGTTTCTCCAGTTCCTCGCGGCGCTCTTCATAAACGCTCATGCGTCCATTGTAACGAGCGCCGCGCACTGCTTCAGAAAATCAGGTGCAGGTTCAACTGCAGGAATCGCGGACTGCCGATCGTGTGCTGGATGATTCCCAAACTCCCTTGCGGCGGAAAAGACGGCGGCCCTACGTAGTTGGGGAAGAACGTCACGTCGTTGTTCGGCGCATCGAAAGAAGTGTGGTTGAAAAGATTGAACGCGTCGAAATTAAACCGCAGCCGGAATCGTTCCTTGATTGCGAATGTTTTGCCGAGTGTCATATCGAAGCGTACCTGGAACGGACCGCGGAACATGTTGCGCCCGGAATATCCGTACAGTGACTCATACAGATCGCATCCGGATGAGTCGCACGGTGGCACGCCACCCTGGCCCGGCGCGAGAAACGAAGGAGCGAAAGAGTTCACATTCAAGACAGGCTTGCCGGCGTTAATGCCGGTCGTGCCCTGCAGTTGGGCTTGCGATGCGGTAACGCCTGGCTTGAGTGTCACGATCGGGTTCCCGATGTAGTCCGCAGTGCCCAGGTACTGGCTGGCCACCGAACCGGAATAATCGTAAATGCTATAGGGTTGGCCGCTTTGCGCAATCGTCTGCCCGCCGATGACCCACCCATTCACCAGGGTTCCCAGCCCTTTGCTCGACGTCATCTTAGGAATGGTGTAACTGTAGTTGATCAGGAACACATGCGTCTGATCGAAATCCGCCGAGGCATAACTGGACCTTGGCGTTTGGGGATTGTTACCGGTAAAGAACAATCCCAGACCGCTTTGATCGTCAAGGGCGTGCGACCAAGTGTAGCTGGCCGTGAATTGCAGCCCGCTCGATAGCCTTTTGCGAAGTTGAAATTGCAGCGCGTCATAGTTCGAAATGCCTTCAGCCGTGTACATGACGGAATTCATGTCATACCCGATGTAGGGCACGCGAACCGGAGCATTGCCGGAGTACTCATTCGTCGAGATCGGCTCGTTATTGAGGTAGAGCGGGGTGGCGCCGCCGTAGGAGTAGCTCTGGCCGTTCACCGGGTGTTGCGGCGTGGCGATTTGCGCTTGGTTAAACGGAACAGGGATGATTTGATGCGAACCGTGGTTGCCGACATAACCCGCGCTGAACATCCAATTGTTCGACGCCTGATATTGGAGATCGAAGGTCCAGTTCGCCGTGTAGGGGAGTTTGTTGTTGATGTCGTAGCCGCCGAAAAGGAACGGGCCGAATAAGTTACCTGCTGGCCAGTTGCCCGATATGGTCTGCCCTAGGTTGGGTAGCAGCCCCAGAAACGAGGCCGCGCTGCCCGCGGGCGGGGGTACCGGGGTGGTTCCGAACGGATCCTGAAAAACTGCGCCCTTGGCCGTCACAACGGGCGCAACGAATGGTGGCGCCAGTGTTACACCGAAGGGTCCGTTGTAGCCCGAGCCCGCGCCGGGCGAAAAATAGCTGAAGAATTCGCCGCGGTCGTAGTACAAGCCGAATCCCGTGCGCACGGTCAGCTTCGAAAGCGGCGTCCAGGCGATTCCGATTCGCGGAGCCAGTCCCCATTGGCGCTGTTTCATCAGAGAGTCGCTCGCACCGGGTGTGCCAAAGGCCTTGTTGTTTCCTGCGATTTCCAGGCCGGAGCCAGTAATGGTGTCCGTCGCAGAGTCGTACGAATACAGGCTGGCGTTGAAGCCCGTCAGCTTGCCATATTTTTCTGTCAAGGGGCCATCGTAATCCCACCGGAGACCCAGGGTTACCGTCAGGTTGCTGCGTAGCTTGTAATGATCGTTCACAAAGGTCCCCACCGTGTTGGAACGATAGTAGCGATTCGCGGAACCGGAAAACGCGTCTCCCGATCGAACGGTGCCTTCGACGAAGTTAAGGAACGTATTGAAGAAAAGCGAGTCGGTGTCAGTGTTGTGATTGACAATGTTAAGTTGGGTATAGTCCCACTGAGCGCCAAATGAGAGGGTGTGTCGGCCTTTTACCCAGTTGAGGGTTGTCCCGTACTCCCACTGATTTTGGAACATGCCTGCATTACCGAAGCTCGGGCCCGGACCGAATTGTAGTCCGTTGGACAGTGTGGGATCGTCATGATTGATTTGAATCTGCGGAAAAGTCGTGGAACCGAGCAAATTGATTCCAAAATCGCTGGGTTTGAAGGCCTGCTCTGTGTGGGCATAGGCTCTCAAGCGAGTGAAGCCCGCACGTTGTTCCCACGTAAGTGTGGGCGTCACGATGACCGTATTGTTCACGGATGCCACCTGGCTGCCGGCAGAGAGCTGCTGTGCGAAGCCAAGCAGCGAGCCGACTGAACCAAAGGGATTAGTGGTTGGATTGTCCTGGACGTAATATTTGACGCCCAACCGGTCCTTATCGCTCACGATGTAATCGATATTGGCGATGCCCTGATCCACACGCGCCTGCGCGTTGGGCCCCTGCACCGTGGCGTCATAACCCAGCGCCAGAGCCGTATTCGGATTGGTGATTTGCGCGCTCGGGATCAAGTATTGTCCGTTGGGGAGCTTGGCCTGCAGCATCGCGGCGGCTACCGGGCTGACCTGGCTCGACGTGAGCGTCTGGCCGTACGCGGCTTGGATGGTGTTGATGATGCCCTGCGTACTGCGATCGTTTGTAAGGGAAAGAGGGACAGTCGAGTTTTGGATGGCATCCGTGGCGTCGGCGATGCGCACACCCTGGTAAGAAGCGAAATAGAAAAGCTTGTCCCTCTTTATAGGACCGCCCAGAGTGGCGCCGAATTGGTTGCGGTTCAAGAACGGCACCTTCTGAGTGATGTCCGGAGAGGCGTTATAGAAGAACGGGGCGGCATTCATGGCGCTGTTCTGGAATTTTTCATAGATCTCTCCATGAATCGCGTTGGTCCCCGACTTGGTGAGCACGCTGATGTGCGCGCCGCTGTTGACTCCCTGCCCCGCATCGTACATGGCGGCGTTCACGGCAATCTCCTGGATCGCTTCGGCCGGTGGTGTGGGAAGAGCCTGGCCGATTGCGCTATAGACCGAAGTGCTGGTCTGAATTTGACCGCCGCCGGCGAAATTCTCACCCGTATTCAGGACAAACCGGTTCTCTCCGACCTGGCTGGTGGAGTTGCCGTTAAACAGATTGTTGGTGCTGATCCCGTTGAGAGAAAAGCTGTTGCTGGTGTCCCGCTGCCCGTTCGCGAAGATGGCTTGATTGCCGAGCCCGGTGTTCGCTCCAGCTCCACCTAAAAAGTCTGCGTGAACGCCCGGTGACAATATCGCCAGTTGCGTGAAGCTGCCGGTTCCGAGAGGCGTCTCCTCAATCGTTAATTGATCGACCACGTACCCGTTGGTCGTATCCACCTGGTTCATGGATGACACTGCCGCCACCTCGACCGAAGTGCTGACCATTCCCACCCGAAGATCGCCATCGACAGTGGTGGTGCGGTTGGCATTTACCACGACCTCCGTGTGCGCTTCGGTTTCGAATCCTTCTTTCGTGAACGTCAAGCGGTACGTTCCGGCAGGAAGATTCGGAACCAGGTAGGAGCCATTCCCCTGGGTGTGCTCCACCACCTCCAGGTTGGTCGCTAAATTGTGTGCCTTCACCGTGGCATCGGGTACCGAAGCGCCCGTGGAGTCCTTTACCGTGCCGGTGATGGTGCCTAGAATTTGTTGCGCCTGGAGCGGCGCAGCAAGAGCCACACCCAGTAACAGAACGGCGTAGATAATTTGGCTGAAATGGCGTTGTAGTGAGCTCTTCATAACTTTCCTCGCGAGAACCTAGAATTGTTGACCGTACAACGGAGGACGACCTACCTCAAACCCTGAGACGATGATTATACTCGCTCTAAGGGCAACAGTTTACCGAACTCGCGTTACAGTTTGATTTCACAGAAGCAAACTTTTGGGGCACATGAGTGCGCTACTTCATCACCCCGTGCTTCTTCAGGAACGGCCAGATGTTCTGCTCGTAAATCTCGTCTTCCTTGGCTTTAGGAAATCCGTGCTCGCCTTGCGGCACGCTGACCAGCTCCGCGTCGTCGCCCGCATCGCGGAGGGCTTTGACGAGCTTCACGCTGTGTTCGTATGGAACCGTGGAATCGGCATCTCCGTGAATCGCGAGGATCGGCGGCAGACCTTTGCGAACATATTTCATTGGAGAAACGCGCGACGCCAATGCCAGCCGCCCGGACTGCTCGGGCACCCAGGTCACGGCGTAGTCCTGCTTGTGCGGACCGTCCAACTGGTCACCTACGTCCGTAATGCCATAGAAATCCACCACTGCGGCCACTTTCGCAGGCGGGCCGAGCTTGGCCGATTTCGGCGTCATCCCCACCATCAGCGAAAGGTGGCCGCCAGCCGAACCGCCGGTCACGACGATACGTTTCGTGTCCACGTTGTATTTTTTGGCATTGGTCTCGAACCAGTGCGCCGCGTCGAGGACGTCGGTGACCGCGGCGGGCGCCGGCGCAGCCTTGGCCAGCCGGTATTCCACGTTGACGCACACGAAACCTTTCTCTACGTAACGCGCGCATACGCGTGGGCCGTACTGATCCTTGCTGCCTCCTACCCAGCCGCCGCCATGGATGGCGATCACGCCAGGCCTTTTGCCGCTCGCGGTCTCCTTCGGTTGCATGACGTCGAGCACCGTTTCCTTGTACTGGCTGTAGGCGATATTGGCTTCGACGGAGATGGAATCGGGGATTAGGGGCTTGGGTTCCTGGGCGATTGCACCGAGTCCCAGGAGCATGAAGACTGCGACCATATGAAGCTTTGCCATGTTGGACAGTATAGTAGAAGAACGATATGTTCGAGCGCCTTTGCTTCACCTTACTGGCTTGTGCACCCTTGTCTTTTGCGGACGGCGACGGCATCTTTGTGAGCCATCATGCGGCTGCCGATTTTGCGCTCGCCGCCGATCCCGACGCCGCTTCTTGGAAAGGCGTGCAAGGGATCTTCATGGACAACGGACCGAAGGGAGAACCTTATCCTGAACACCGCACTGAAGTGCGCTCGCGCTGGACCGCAGACAACGTCTATTTTCTATTTGTCTGCCCGTATCAGGAGCTGCATCTCAAGCCGAACCCGACGGTCACAAGCGAAACCAACAAGCTTTGGGACTGGGACGTGGCGGAAGTTTTCGTCGGTTCGGACTTCCAGCACATCCGCCGCTACAAGGAATTCGAGATCTCGCCTCAGGGCGAATGGGTGGATCTCGATATCGATCGTGACAGCCCGCTTCCTGAGGGCGGCTGGCTGTGGAACTCCGGATTCGAAGTAAAGGCGCGCATCGACCGGGCGAAAAAGATCTGGTACGGCGAGATGCGAATTCCGGTGAAGAGCATCGAAGCACGGCCGCCGGCCGCGGGGCTCGAGATGCGCATCAATTTTTACCGCTGCCAGGGCGCGGAACCGCATCGCAAGTACATCGCGTGGCAGCCGACGCACGCCGCAACCTTTCACGTCCCGGAGGCTTTCGGTCGCATGAGGCTCGAACCGTAATGGCCGTAGCGGCCTCCAGTTCGCTGCGCATCTCGCAAGTGGGACTGCGCGGCGTGGTCGGTGGCGGCCTGACCGCGGCGCACGTTCTCGATTTCGCTTCCGCGTTCGGCACTTTTCTCGAGCCGGGCAAGGGTGTGATCATCGGCCGCGATCCGCGCGCCAGCGGCATCATGATTCGCGAAGGCGTGGTGGCGGCTTTGCTTGCCTGCGGCGCAATGTGATCGACCTCGGGCATTGCGCCCACGCCCGTCATCCAACACACCATCCGTCGCACCGATGCCGCGGGCGGCATCTCCATCGGCGCCAGCCACAACGGCGCGGAGTGGAATGCGCTCAAGTTTTTCGGGCGCAACGCCACCTATCTTTCCACTGCCGAAGCCAATGAGCTGCTGGATATCTACCACCTGAAGAAGTTCAGCTTCGTGGAATGGAATCAGCTCGGCAAGCTGCGGACCGAACCGAACGCGCTCGATCCCTACCTGGATGAGCTCGCCGCCGTGTTTGATTTCGCCGCGCTGCGCCAGTTCCGCGTCGTAGTGGATTGCTGCAGCGGAACCTCTTCGCTGATCCTGCGGCGCATGAACGAGCGCTTCGGCGTAAGATTCATTCTGATCAATGAAAAAATGCAAGGCGTGGCCTTCGCCCACGAGCCGGCCACCAACCGGGACATGGTCGCGCTGCAGCTGGCGCCGCTGATGAAACCGCTATCGCGCAGACGCCGGATTTCTGTTCGATGCCGATTCCGACCGCGTAGCCTTCGCCACCGAAGAGGGCACGCCGGTTTCCGAAGAAATGGTGCTGCCGCTGCTTGCCGATTATCTGCTGCCGCGCGGCAGCGGGCAAGCTGATCATCACCAATTGTCTCGACTACGGCCCTGGTGGATGAAATCGCGGCGCGGCACTGCGGCGAGGTCGTGCGCGTGGCCGTGGGACGGCAGGCGGCCATCGACGCGCTTTCCATCTATCGGCCGGAGCAGATCGCGCTGGCCGGCGAAGGCACCGGCGCCATCATGATGCCGCAGTTCCGCTTCGTCTACGACGGCATCGCCGCCATGCTGGCGGTGCTCTCCATGATGCGCGAGCGCAGCGCGAAGCTCTCCGCAATCCTGGCGTCGTATCCGAAATATTCCATTCTGAAAGGCACAGTGCCGCTGGTCACGCACCGCATTCCGGCTCTGCTGGCCGCGATGCGCGAGCGCCACCACGACGGCACGCGCGAGCGTCGTGGACGGGCTGAGAGTCGATTGGCCGGATCGCTGGTTCCATGTCCGTGTCAGCCAGACCGAGCCGGTTGTGCGCATCATCTGCGAGCAGCGCGGCGAGGCCCCTCGCGAGTTGTACGAGTCGCTCGTCGAACAAGTCCGGAGCTTTGCCTGATGCCGCGCCGCGAACATCTGCTGAAGATCGGCGTATCGGGAATCCGCGGCGTGGTGGGCGAGTTTCTCACGCCGACTCTCGCCTGCTCGTTTGCACAGGCGTTCGGCACTTACGTGGGCGGCGGACGCGTGGTGCTGGGCCGCGACACGCGCGCTTCGGGCGAAATGCTCACACACGCGGTCGCCTGCGGTTTGCTGGCTGCCGGATGTGAGGTGGTCGAGGTCGGCATCCTGCCCACGCCCACCATCATGATGTATGTCGCGGACACGCGCGCGCAGGGCGGCATCGCGGTAACGGCCTCGCATAATCCACCGGAATACAACGCTCTGAAGCTGTTCAATGCGCAAGGGCTTTTCTTCAACAACTATGAGCGCGCGGAGCTCATCGATCTATATCACCAGAGCGATTTCCAGCCGGGCCACCAACGAAGAGATGCGCCGTGTCAGCACGGACTACGAGTCTGCTTCCAAACTGCATTTCCGCAAAGTGCTGGCGCACGTGGATGCTGGCCGCATCCGCGCGCCGCAAGTTCCGCGTCGCGCTCGATGCCGTGAATGGCGCCGGAGCGTTGATTACACCGGGGTTTCTGCGCGACACGCTCGGTTGCGATCTGGAGGCGATCGCCGTCGATCCCACCCAGCCCTTCCCGCGCGAGGCCGAGCCGAAACGGGAAACGCTGGGCGAAATCGCGGAGTTGGTTCAGCGCTGCCATCGCGATATCGGGTTTGCGCAGGATCCCGATGGCGACCGCCTGGCGGTGATCGATGAAACCGGGTTCGTGCTCGATAACGATGACGTGCTCGCATTGGCGGTGGATGCAGCGCTGCGGCGGTTGCCCGGAGATGTGGTGGTCAACCTGACCACCTCATCGGTGATCGACGATGTTGCCGCTGCTCACGGCCGGCGCGTCTATCGCACGCCGGTGGGCGAAGCCAATGTGGTTGAAACCATGCAAGCGGTGAATGCCGTGATCGGCGGCGAAGGCTCCAATGGCGGCATCATTTTTCCGGCGGTGCATCTCTGCCGCGACAGCTACACCGGCATGGCGTTCCTGCTCGATCGCATGGCTGAAACCGGTGAAAAGATTTCCGCGCTGGCCGCGCGCCTGCCGAAGCATTTCCGCAGATATGGGAAGGTAGCGTTCGAGCACGGCCGGCTTGGGCCCCTGATGCAGAGCCTGGAATCGCGCTATCCGCAAGCGGAGAAGGATCGATCCGACGGCCTCAAGCTCCTGCTGCCCGAAGGCTGGATCCACGTACGCGCATCCAACACTGAACCGCTGCTGCGCGTTGCGGCGGAAGCCAAGAGCGAAGCGCAGGTGGAGAAGCTATACCAGGAAGTGCTGGAGTTATTCGGACAAACCTCCTCTGTTGGATAATGGTCTCGCTATGGCCGAGGAAAGTAAATACACGCCGAGTCCTGAATTCGTCAAGCACGCCAACGTGCAGGGAATGGAGGCCTATCGCGCGCTCTACAAGCGAGCGGAAGAGCAGCCCGCCGAATTCTGGGGCGAGCTGGCCGAAAAGGAACTGTTCTGGTTCGAGAAGTGGTCCAACGTCTTCGAATGGAACCCGCCCTTCGCGAAATGGTTCGTCGGCGGCAAGACCAACGTCTCCTACAACTGCCTCGACCGCCATCTGGCCACGCATCGCAAGAACAAGGTCGCCATTCTCTGGGAAGGCGAGCCGGGCGATCAGCGCATGATTACCTACCAGGAACTGCACCGGCTGGTGTGCGCGCTTCGCCAACGTGCTCAAAGTCGCGCGGCCTCAAAGCCGGCGACCGCGCCATCATCTACATGCCGATGGTGCCGGAGCTGCCCGTCGCGATGCTGGCCTGCGCGCGGCTGGGCATCATCCACAGCGTGGTGTTCGGCGGATTTTCGGCGGAGGCGCTGAAGGCGCGCATCCAGGACCTGGAAGCGCAGGTGGTGATCACCGCCGATGGCGGCTGGCGGCGCGGCAAGGAAGTGCGGCTGAAGGCCGCCGTGGATGAAGCGCTGCCGGAATGCCCCACCGTGCGCGATGTCATCGTCTACAGGCGCACCGGCAGCGTCGTCGAAATGAAGCAGGGCCGCGATCACTGGTGGCACGAGCTGGACGAGAACGCCGGCGAGACCTGCGACGCCGTGCCGCTCGATGCGGAAGCATCCGCTCTACGTGCTCTACACCTCGGGAACCACCGGCAAGCCCAAAGGCATCGTGCACACCACGGCGGCTATCTGCTGCAGACCACCATGACCATGAAGTGGGTCTTCGATCTGCGCGAGGAGGACACCTACTGGTGCACGGCCGATATCGGCTGGGTGACCGGCCACAGCTACATCGTGTACGGTCCGCTTTCGGCCGGCGCCACCACCGTGATGTACGAAGGCGCGCCCGATTTTCCGCAGCCCGACCGCTTCTGGCGGCTGATCGAAAAATACCGCGTCAACATTCTCTACACCTCGCCCACGGCCATCCGCGCCTTCATCCGGCAGGGCGATCAGTGGCCCAACGCGCACGATCTGTCGAGCCTGCGGCTGCTTGGGTTCGGTGGGCGAGCCGATCAATCCCGCGGCGTGGGAGTGGTATTACAAGACCATCGGCAAGGAGCGCTGCCCCATTGTCGATACCTGGTGGCAGACCGAGACGGGCGCCATCATGATTTCGCCCATGCCCGGCGCGGTGCCCGCTCAAGCCGGGATCGGCCACGCTGCCGCTGCCGGGAATTCTGCCCGAAATCGTGGACCTGAAAGGCAAGCCGGTGGAGCCGAATCGCGAAGGCTTCCTGATTATCCGCCGGCCGTGGCCCAGCATGCTGCGCACCCTCTGGCGCGATCCGCAGCGCTACGAGGAGCAGTACTGGAAGCGCATCCCCGGCATCTATCTCACCGGCGATGCCGCGCGGCGCGATGACGACGGCTACTTCTGGGTACTGGGCCGCGTGGACGACGTGATGAACGTCAGCGGCCACCGCCTGAGCACGATGGAGATGGAATCGGCGCTGGTGCGGCATCCGGCGGTGGCGGAAGCGGCGGTGGTGGGCAAGCCGCACGAGATCACGGGCCAGGCGGTGGCGTGTTTCGTGACGCTGAAGAAGGGCAACTGGAACCACGAACGAGCTGGCGCAGGAGCTGCGCAAGTGGGTAGCGCACGAGATCGGCAGCTTCGCCAAACCGGAGCAGATCCGCTTCACCGACGCGCTGCCCAAAACGCGCAGCGGCAAGATCATGCGCCGACTGCTGCGCGAGATCGTGACGTCGAACACGGTAGTCGGCGACGTGACCACGCTAGAGGATCTGTCGGTGGTGACGCGGCTGGCGGCACAGCACGAGGAGGAGTAGGCGAGGCGGAGATGTTTCACATCGCCCGACGCGGAGATGGGGCGACGCGGGGACACGGCGAAACCCCTGGCTTTGCCCCGATCGCCTCGCCAAAACTGGGGCGGGCGCCCTCGCCCGCTTGCCGACCCTCGCGTCCGCGATGCGTAGCTAGTGGCCGGTGTGTCCGGGCATGGGGGCGTCGAGGAAAGTCGTGACGGTGGATGCCAATACAGGCGACGAGAAGACGTTGTAGTGCGTCACGCCCGGCAGAATGGCGAGCCGCGCTTTGGACATTCCCGATCCGTCCCAGCCGGCGTCCTTCTTGCCGCCGCCAAGCAGTTCGAAGAACTGGACGGCATGCGCGGTGCGGACGGCATCCGCATCCCCAAATACAAGCAACGTGGGCGCCTGAATTGCCGCTACCTCCTTCGACCAGTCGTAGTCCTGCCTGAGCAACTCGCCGAGCTTGGTGAGCAGTACCGGCCAATCTGCCGGTCTCGGCGCAAAGCGGGCATAGTACATGGGGGTCTGCTTCATCGGCTCGGCGGCTCCCGGACCCATCTGCGACATTCCCGCGACAATCTCGGGATACCACCCATCGCGCTTGAAAACGGCCGAAACGACTATAAGCCTCTTCACTTCACCAGGATGCTGGATGGTGGTGCGCAGGGCGGCTCCGCCGCCGAGCGAATAACCCATGACGTCGGCCTTCTCAATTCGGAGATAGTGAATCAACGCGGCGACGTCGTCGGCCATTGTTTCGTAGCGCAGCGGACGGTCGATATCGGCGGTGCGGCCGTGAGCTTGCAAATCGACGGCAATCACTTGCCGCGTTTTGGATAGGGACGGTAGAATTGCGCTGAAATTTTCGGTCGAGCCCACCCCGCCATGCAGAAGGACCAGCGGTTCTCCGGCGCCGTAGATTTCGTAGTACATCTTGAGGCCGTTCACCGGAGCGAAGCCGGTTTTGACGGCAGTTGCCTGGCTGCTCTGCGCGGATGCAAGGGCGGAGGCGGTCACCATGATTCCGGCGGCGGACGTAGCGATAAAACTTCTTCTCGGCATGGTACTTATGTCTCCTTCTACCTGTAGGTCGAACGGGCGGTGGCGAAATCGACGGGTCAGAATCTTTTTTTGGACTAGGGCATTGGCCACACCTTTCTAAAGTGTTCTTCCCCGCTTTGCTAGAGTACTGGACCGATTCCATGAACGTGAACTCGCCTGATCTAATGACCACGAGGTCTGTGTGTCACCCTTCAAACGAAATCTGTTTCCCTTGCTGTGCATCGCGTTCGTGGCGGCGGCGGCTTCCACGGGTGTTTTCTATGGGCTGATGGGGGGGCGGTTGCGCGAAGCCTCCACCAGCATCCCACGGCGGCCGATGGTAGTGGCCGCACGCAACCTGGATCGGGGCACTCTGGTTACGGCCGGGGACCTCAAGATTTCGACCTGGAGAGGGGCGGAGCCGCTCAAGGGCGGCTATACCTCAACTGGCCAGATTATCGGAAAAACAGTGTACGAGGCGGTGCAAGAGAACGAGCCCATTATGCAAACCCGGTTGGCGTCTACGGATGGCAGCGTTGGGAACGGTGTGGCGGCCGGGATGCGCGCCGTTTCCGTGCGCGCATCCGATTCGAGCGGCGTGCTGCGCCTCTTGCGGCCCGGCGATCGGGTGGACGTGCAAGTGGTGGCGTCCGTCCGTGGCGCGGAACCGAGTTTGCGGACTGCGCTGCAAAACCTGGAGGTCCTTTCGATGGATGTGCCGGAGCCGTCTGGCGGACACCCAGGAGCCGTAGTTACTTTACTCGCGGCGCCTGCGGCAGCGGACCAACTGGGGCTGGCGGATTCGGCAGCCCATGTCCGGCTGCTGCTGCGCAATCCGCTGGATTCGGGCGTGGGCGCGAGGCCATTGGTCAGCCTAGCCGGGATGTTTGGGGCTGTAGACGATCAGCCCGCACGTGCCAGCGGTATCGCCGTCGCAGGGCGAGACGCGATTGGCAAACGCGCCGGAACCTCCGCGGGGCTAGTCGAGCTGCTAGTCCAGGTCGCGGGCGCCCGGCCGGAGCTCTTGGACGAACTGGCTGCCAAATGGCATTGGCCGCACCGAAGCGCCGTGTTGCAGGCGGTTGCTGTGCCCCTAGGACGGGAAGGCGGGCAGGTACTTCTCGACCTCGAGAATAGCCATCAAATCGATGTGCTGTGGTCTGCACAGCTCCGGACCGCTAACGACCGCTCCGCCAGCATGCACGCGGGTGCGTCCTGGAAGAATCCCTCCCACGCCAAAAACGGCACATGCGGTTTGCGGCTCCGGTTTCTGCCCCGGCTTGACGGGAAGGGAACGATACGCGTGAAAGTGCGGCCGAAGATCACCGCTCCCTCATCCGCGGGCGTGGCCACGCGCGAGATGGACACCGAGGTCGAGGTGGTGAATGGCCAAAGCTTTCTGATGTCGGGACTGAGCGCCGCCCGAGATTGGCCGGTCCTGGCCGAGAGGCTTTTCGCCGGGCGTCCGCGAGAAAGCGGCAACCGGGAACTGGTGGTGTTGGTGACACTCCAAGTGATCGAGCCCACGAATACGGCGGTCGTGGCCCTCAGGCAGTAGGCCGGCATGCTGTTTACGATCCTCATTTTGTTTTTCGTCGTCACCTGTCTGGGAGCCTGGGCTCTAATGGTTGGCGGCTGGGCTTTGCTCGAACAGCGCGCGGGACAGCAGCCGGTTCTCGCCCTGGACGGCTCCTCGCCGGAGGCCGAGACGCCCCTCTTGCTCCGGCAACAAATGCTCAGCTCGATCTCGGTCTGGCAGGAGTTGCTCGCCCGGTTTGATTTCATCGAAATCCTCAAGCTCCGGATTGCCGAAGCGGGACTGAAGTGGTCGGTAGGCAGAAGCACGCTGGTCATGCTGCTGCTTGGCTCAGTCGGCGCGGCCCTTCTGTTTGCGCTGGACTGGACACCCGTCGTCAGCGTGCCTTTGGCGGCGGCCGCCGGTATCGTCGTCCCTCTTTGGTATATCCTTCACAAACGAACCCTGCGCTTTCAAAAGATCGAAGAACAGTTTCCCGACGCGCTGGATTCTTTGTCACAAGCCATGCGGGCGGGACATCCGTTCTCGGCCGGCATGGAACTGCTGGCCGCTGAATCCCCCGAACCTCTGGCGCAAGAGATGCGCAAGGCTTATGACGAGTGGAAACTGGGACTGGCCTGGCCCGCGGCGCTGGAGAACATGACGCGCCGCATGCCTCTGCTGGAGATCCGCCTGTTCGCAGCGGCGGTAGCGCTGCAGAGCCGTTTCGGCGGCCGGCTGACAGAGATCCTCGAGGAACTGGCCAAGTCCATCCGGGATGCCATCGCGCTCCGGAGGGAAGTACGCGTGGTTTCGGCGCAGGGCCGCATGAGCGGAACCGTCTTGACCATTCTGCCTATCGCCATTGCCCTCATCATGTGTGTTACCAGCCCCGCGTACATAGGGGTTCTGTTCTGGCATCCGTACGGGAAGTATCTCCTCGGCGGCGCTTTGTTCAGCCTGATATTGGGGCACCTTGCCATTCAGCGCATTGTGAAGGTCAAGGTCTAGTTCCATGCATCCATTCGGTATATTCGCTGGCCTCTTTCTGCTGGTCATGGGCTCCGTTACCCTAGCGGGCTACGCCCTGCTCAAACGGGGCCGGGCAACCGAAGAGAGCGCAGGTCCGTTGATGGACACGTTGCGCCGCATCGGGCGCGCCGCGCCAGTTCGGCCGATAGAGGCGGAGCGGCTTCGCCAACAACTCGGCACGGCCGGGTACCAATCGGCCTCGGCGGAGCTATACGTTGGCATCCGGGTATCGGCGGCGGCCATCATGGGGTTGGTTGCATTCGGCGTTGCGTCTTTCCAACAGGCGGGGTTCTCTCGCAGCGCCGTGGCGGCGATGTGCGGGGCCCTGGTTGGATACATGCTGCCGAACCAAATCCTCAACCGGCGGATCCGGCGGCGTTCCGAAAAACTCCGCGAGGGTCTGCCAGCTGCGCTGGACTTGATGGTGCTAGGCCTTGAAGCTGGAGTGTCCCTGGACGCGGTGTTCATCGAAACCAGCCGCCAGCTTCGCGATCCTTTTCCCGTCCTTTGCGCCGAGTTGAGCATGGTGGAGATCGAAGTACTCGCTGGCAAGAGCCGAGCCCAGGCGCTCCGGAATCTCGCCAGTCGCAATCAAGAGGTCGAAGTTCGCCGTCTCGCGCGCATACTGCTCGATGCCGATCGGTTCGGAACGAGCCTGGCGCCGACCCTGCGCATGCACGTTCACTACATGCGGATCCGGATGCGGCAAAAAGCGACTGAGGGGGCCCGGAAAGTCGCTGTAAAAATAGTTTTTCCCCTCTTCTTCCTGATTTTTCCGTCCATTCTGCTGGTGACTCTGGGACCGGCGGTATTGCAAGTCCTTTCCCAATTGCAGCCATTGCTGACAAACGCTGTCCGTTAAAACAACTCAGGCACGCAAACCCGGCAGGAGGCGGGCCGGGACCAGCCTCCGTTACTTGCTCTATTTGCGTTGGAAGACTAGGGTGATCGATTTGTGCTCCGGCCTGTCGACGCTGACCCGCATGGTGCCATCAGCGTCTAAGGTATAGCTTTCGAGAGTAGTCACGCCGGATTGCGTAGTCGTCACCTTCAGAACGTTGTGATCCCATCTGGTCTTGCTCTTGACGTCGTTGCCGGAGTGAATCGTGGCGGTGTTCTCGCCGTCCGTCAAGTCACTGTAGAAGAAGGTCTCGGCGGCGCCTTCATAGACGAAATGGCGAGAAACGGTGATGTTGCCCTGCCGCTCGTTGATCGTCACGGTGCCAGTTTGAACGACACGCTGGCCTGCAAAATCGCTCTCGGCGGGTACTAGCGTCCAGGTTCCGTTCAGCGCGCTGTGTTCGCGCGCGAAAGCGGAGAACGCGAACAGGAGGGTCGTTAAGACGACTCCGCTAATCGCAGTAGTTGAGTATATCCTCATGATTTCCTTCCAGAGCACGAACGGTGCCGTTCAGGCGAAAAGTGCCGATGCAGGCGGGTTATCTTGGCATCCGATGTTACGACGGGGCCGGTGGAGCAAAGACTGCACTCGTTGCGGCGGATTCTGCACGTAGCTTTTGGGTCGGACGTTGATAAAACAGCCTGCCAACAGCGATCTTTGAGAGCCGCGGACGCGGGCCCTCGATTACCCCGGCGTTGATTGAGAAGAGCGGGCTCCTGTAGGATGACATGTTGCATCGAACGGAGCGTCCATGAGTGTTCCCGCCCTGTTGCTTTTCTCTACAGCTGGCCAATCGCATATCACCGGAATCGACTGGCTTGCGATTGCCCTTTACTTTGGCATCTTGCTGGGCGTCGCCTGGTGGGTGGTCCGCAAGGGAAAGGATTCCGCAGCGGATTACTTCCTGGCCGGCCGCAACCTTGGCTGGTGGATCATCGGCGCTTCGATTTTTGCTTCCAATATCGGGTCGGAACATATCGTCGGCCTGGCGGGCTCCGGAGCAACCAGCGGCGTGGCGATGGCGCACTACGAATTGCACGCCTGGTGCCTGCTGGTGCTGGCGTGGGTGTTCGTTCCGTTCTACATGCGTTCCATGGTTTTCACGATGCCTGAGTTCCTGGAACGGCGCTTCAACGAAAAATCCCGGTACATTCTCTCGATCGTTTCCTTGATCACTTTTGTCATCTCGAAGATTGCTGTGGGGATTTTTGCCGGCGGCGTAGTCTTTGGCACTCTTTTCCCGGAAATGCGATTGAACGTCGGAGGGATTGTGATCGACAGTTTCTGGATTGGCTCGGTGCTGGTGATCGTCTTGACCGGACTGTACACGACGCTGGGCGGCATGCGCGCGGTGGCATATAACGATGCGGTGCAAGTGACGGTCCTGATCCTTGGCTCAACCTTGTTGACGGGTTATGGGCTGGTCCGGCTTGGAGGGTGGAGCGAGTTGCGGCACTGGTGCGGCTCCGACATGTTCAATCTGTGGAAGCCGCTCATTCCTGCAGGTGTGGAAGGTACCTGGGCGCCGGTGATCCAGACCAACGCAGCGGGAGCGGTCATCAAAGAAGCCTGGTACTTCAACGGGAACTTTCCCTGGCTCGGCATGCTCTTCTGTGCGCCGATCATCGGACTCTGGTACTGGTGCACGGACCAGTACATCGTGCAACGGGCATTAGGCGCGCCGAATGAAACCGTGGCGCGCCGCGGTAGCATCTTCGCCGCGTTTCTCAAATTATTCCCTGTGTATCTGTTTCTTATCCCAGGCCTGATTTGTTTTGCGCTGGCCAGGAGCGGCAAAGTTCCTGAACTGGCGCAGATGATCGGACCGGACGGCCAGGCGATTCCAGCGGCGTCGAACGGCGCGTTTCCGATGATGGTGCAATACCTGTTGCCGCCGGGGATTCGCGGCATTGTCGTGGCGGGGTTGCTCTCCGCGTTGATGGGTTCGCTGGCTGGCGTGTTCAACGCCTGTTCCACGCTCTTCACCGTAGATCTCTATGAGAAGTGGAACAAAGGCGCTTCGCAACATCAGTTGGTTCGCACCGGACGGATGGCGACGGCCATCATGGTCGTCATTGCCCTGGCGTGGATACCAGTGATCAAGAATGCACGCGGACTCTACACCTACCTGCAGTCCGTCCAAGGGTATCTGGCGCCGCCGATCTTTGTTGTGTTCTTCTTTGGCGTCTTTTTCAAGCGTCTTAACGCCCAGGGAGCCCTTTGGGCCATGATCGTGGGTTTTGCGTTGGGGTTGTTCAGGCTTTTGGTAGACACGCCGGTAACGCTCGGCGTGGGGCCATTTCAGAATGGGTATCCGTCAGGATCGTTTCTTTGGATCGTCAACAACATCTATTTCCAGTACTTCAGTGTATTGATCACAATTGTGTCGGCAATCGTCATGGTTGCGGTAAGCCACATGACCGCTCCGCAGGACTACCGCACGATTCGGAGCCTCACCTTCGAGACCAATACAGCAGAAGATCTGCGCCGTACCCGTGCGAGCTGGAGTTGGAAAGAGGTGGCTGGCTCAGGAGTGGTCCTGATTTGCATCCTTGGAGGCTATCTCTACTTCAGAGGCTAGAAAAACCCGAAGAAATGTGGCTTTAATCACTACTCTTCGGTGTATACTAGCCCGATCCCGAGCGCAAAGAACAGAAATCGCGCAAGAGCCTACAAGACGGACCCCTGTCGGTCCCCAAATCCAAAGGAGATCACAATGACTGCGGAGTTTCTTAGCGTATCATCGGGCAGCGCTCGCGCTCGCCTTTTGCGGTTCGTCATTCTTGCAGCCATCGCGCTGCTGGCCTCTTCACTTCGAGCGGATGTGACCGGGACGATCTCCGGAACCGTTACGGATTCAACTGGCGCCGCAGTCCCAGCCGCCACCGTGTTGCTGCACAACGCCAACACCGGCTTCACGCGGCAAACCGTAACGGACGGCAGCGGGAGCTATGAACTGCTGGCGGTTCCGGCGGCCGAGGACTACGCCATCGACGTGGAAGGCAAAGGTTTCCGGCGGGCTTCGCAAACCGCAATCACGCTTTTGGTCAACCAGCAGCTTCGCACGAACTTCCAGCTGCAAGTGGGCGAGATGAAGGAAACCGTAACGGTGCAGGCGGAGCCGGTGCAGGTGGAATCCAACAGCACCCAGTTGGGGGACGTCATTGAGGATCAAAAAATGACCGCCCTGCCGCTCAACGGTCGGAGTTACCTGGATCTGCTGGGTCTGCAGGCAGGAGTCGTGCCCATCAGCAACACGCTGGGCAACCAGCCGCGTATCCCCGTTTCCGGCAACCTCTCGGGGGGCCAGCTTTCGGTGAACGGCCAGCGTGAGAACGCCAACGCGTTCATGGTAAATGGCGGCGATGTGGAGGAGGTGGGCTACAACGGCGCCTCCATCGTGCCCACGCTGGACTCCATTCAGGAATTCCGGCTGCTCACCAACAGTTTCGATGCCGAATTCGGCCACTTCTCGGGCGCAGTGGTCAACGTGATCACAAAGTCGGGCACCAATTCCCTGCATGGAACGCTTTTTGAGTTCCTGCGTAACGACAAACTGGACGCGCGAAACTTCTTCGACCGCAATCTGACGGATCCTACTACGGGGGCGGAGATCCCCAATTCGGCGCGCGGCGTCTTCCAGCGAAACCAATTCGGGCTGGCATTCGGAGGTCCAATTTTGAAAAATCATCTGTTCTTCTACAGCGATTATCAGGGAACACGCGAAGCGCGCGGGAACTCCAGCGGAAATGTCCTGGTGCCATCTCTCCAGGAGCGCGGTGGCGATTTTTCAGACGTGGCAACCACCGGATTCAACCCACTGACGGGTACGGTGCGCGGCGACAATAATCCGGCGGATGGGTCCATGCCCACTGTGCTGAGCAAACGCCTGGGTTACACAGTCAATGCCGGTGAGCCGTACTGGACGCCAGGATGCACTACCATGCAAGCTGCCTTGGATGGTATTTGCGTCTTCCCCAACCAGGTAATTCCACAGGCGGCATGGTCCTCGGCGGCCAAGGGTCTACTCCCGTTCATTCCGCTGCCAGTCGGGTCAAACGGAGGCCAGCCGTTTTTTACGACCAGCGCTCTGAAGACGACGTTGGATGATGAAAAGTTCGCCCAGCGTATCGATCTGCTTACCAAGAACACAGGCGATTGGGCCTTCTATTATCACTACGACGACGCCACTGTGGTGAATCCTTTCGGTGCCAGCAACATCCCCGGATTCGCCAGCACAATCCCGTCGCGCGCCCAGAACTTCAATGCGAGCAATACTCACGTCTTCGGTCCGACCGCGGTGAACGAGTTCCGCCTCAATTACACGCGCGTGGCCTATCCGGGAGGCCGCCCGATCGGCGGCCTTGGGAAGGTGAGCAGTTTCGGTTTCCAGGAAGGCGGATTGGGTTTGCTTCCCGCCAATCCGATCAACGAGGGAGTGCCGAGCATCAGCTTGAGCCAGCTGGGCATTGGGTTCGGCGCACAAATCACCGACGGTAGTTACCAGAACAACTATCAGCTTTCGGACAGCTTTTCCAAGATTGTTGGAAGCCATACCTTCAAATTCGGAGGCACCGCCCGTTACCACCAGTGGAACCGGCGAGGCGGTCCGGCCGTAAACGGGCAGTACGGTTTTGCCGGCTCAGAGACAGGAAACTCCTTTGCCGACTTTTTGTTGGGCGCGCCCGATCAATTCATTCAGAGCAGCCGCCAGTTTCTGGATGCGCGATCAAAGGCTGGAGCGGCTTTTTTCCAGGATAACTGGCGCGTGCGCCCTAACTTCACGCTCAATTATGGATTGCGCTGGGAGTTTGACTCACCCTGGTATGACACCCAGAACAAGATTCAGGCGTTCAATCCCGGCCAGCAATCCACCATTTTCCCGGACGCTCCCACCGGGTGGCTCTTCCCCGGTGACAAAGGCATTCCCAAGACGCTGGCGCCCACCAAATACGACAACTTCGCTCCGCGGTTAGGGTTTGCATGGTCGCCGGCGCCATCGGGCGGCATCCTGCAAAAGATCTTCGGCGGGCCCGGGAAAACCAGCATCCGCGCCGCCGCCGGCATTTTCTATACAACCATCGACACCACCGGGCAAAATTTCGAGACGGGGGATGCGCCTTTCGGCTACTACTATGTCAGCCCCAGCCTGGTTTATCTCGAAGAGCCTTTCAAGAGCCGTACCAGCGGCCAGGATCCTGGCCAGCGCTTCCCGTTCGTTCCTCCTCCCCTGGGCGGCGGGCCCATTAGTTTCGCTCCGTTTTTGCCTATCGCGTACTCGCCATCTTATGAAGGCAACAACGTTCTGCCCTATGCCGAAGACTTCAATTTCACCATCCAGCGCGAACTGGGAAGGTCTACGATCCTGACCCTGGGATATGTGGGCACCCGCGGGCACCACCTGTTTACCATGTACGAGATCAATCCGGGCAGTGCCGCCAAATGCCTCCAGATCCGCCAACTGTTCATCGCAGCCGGACAGGCGGGATCGGGTTGCGGTCCGTTCGGCGCCGACACTATCTATACCATCGACGGGCAGACGTTCTACGGAACGCGTCCTTATTCGGTCACTTCCGGACGATACGTGAAGCAGGGCGAACTGGATTTTGGAGATCAGCCGATGTCAACCACGATGGCCAACTCCGACTACAATGCGTTCGAGTTGACGGTTAACAAACGCCTGGGACCTGTGCGCTTCCTGGGTGCCTACACGTGGTCGAAATCGCTGGACAACTCGTCGGGCTATACCGAAATCGTCAATTTCTTCAACCCCAAACTGAGTAAGTCTCTCTCCGGGTTCGATATGACGCACAATTTTGTGGTCAGCTACTCCTACGATCTGCCTTTTGCCCGCCCGTTTTCCACCAGCGGGGTGCCGTACAAAATACTGAACGGCTGGGAGCTTTCGGGCATCGCGCGCTTCACCACAGGCGTGCCGGTGACTATACAACAGAGCGGCGATCAATCTTTGTGCGCTTGCGACGGCCAGGGGTTGACCTCCGTGAATTTCCCCAACTGGAGCGGCCAGCCTATTACCTTCCTCAATCCGCGCAACTCATCGAACTTCCAGTATTTCTCCACGGATGTTTTTTCCGGGATGCTCCTGGGCGTTCCGGGTGACGCCAACCGGCGTTTCTTCCATGGCCCCGGCCTGGAGAACTTTGATGTGTCGCTGAGCAAAACCGCACACTTTACGGAACGCCTGTCGCTGGATTTTCGCGCCGAGTTTTTCAATGTTTTCAACCACGCACAATTCAATAACCCCGTGGGTGATTTCTCGGCCGGCAACTTCGGCGAGATCACAAGCGCACGCGATCCGCGCATCGGGCAACTCGCGCTGAAGCTCCATTTCTAAAGAGGGGATCTCCGGCTGGTATAAATGGCGGACCGCGTCTGAAGCATGCTGACTTCACGGAAGTACCAACTGATCGAAGCGGCATGGCCGGAGTTCGGCAAGGGCGAGCGGCCGCCTGCCGCCTCTCTCGAGGAATTTCAGTCCCGTATCGACGCGGCCAGACTGGCAATGGAGTCGCGCCGGCTGACGCACCTCGTCGTTTACGGTGACCGCGAGCACTTCGCAAACTTGGCCTATCTTACGGGCTTTGATCCCCGATTCGAAGAAGCGCTCCTTGTAATTCCCGCGCGGGAGACGCCAACATTACTCGTCGGCAACGAATGCGAGGCCTACCTGAGCGTGAGCCCGCTTTTTGCCGCGGGACATCTGCGCAGCGAGCGCTTCCAGCCCTTTTCCCTGCTGAATCAACCGCGTGCCAACAGCCGTACGCTGGACCAGATCTTCCGCGACCTCGGCATCACAAGAGGATCGTCGGTAGGTTGCGTGGGCTGGAAGTATTTCTCGGTAACTGAGCACCCGCTCGGAAATCGCGCGATTGATCTGCCCGCCTACATCACGGACTCGTTGCGCGAACTGGCTTCGCCTGAAAACGTGATCAACGCGACGGACATTCTCATGCATCCGGATCACGGTCTGCGCACGTTTTGCTCGCCGGCGGAAATCGCCTACTTCGAGTACACCAGCATCCTGGCGTCCGAAGGAATGCGGCGGATTATTTTCGGTCTGCGCGATGGGATGCGCGACCACGAGGCAGCGCAATTGGCCGGTTACAACGGAGAGCCTCTGGGATGTCACATGACATTCGCAACGGCGCAAAACCGTCACGGCGGGCTTGCCAGTCCAGCCGGCGCCAGGATCCGCCGCAAGGACTTTGTCAGTATGAACGTCTGCTATTGGGGAAGCAACAGTTGCCGGGCGGGCTGGGCGGCTTCTTCGGCCGCCGACCTCCCGCCAGCAGCGCAGGACTACGTCGCGGAATTCGCCGGAGTTTATTTCGAAGCTATGAGCGAGTGGTTCGCGCGTCTGAAAATCGGAGAGACCGGCGATGGCCTGAACGAAGTAATCCGGACCAGGCTGGCCTTCGATAAATTTGGCATATTTCTCAATCCTGGCCATCTGATTCACCTGGACGAATGGCTGAGCTCCCCCATCTTTCCGGGATCGCAAATACGAATGCACTCCGGTATGGTGATGCAGGTGGATGTGATCCCGTCTTCTTCGACTTACTTCTCTACGCGCATGGAGGACGGCATCGTCATCGCGAATGGAGATTTGCAACAGACGCTACAAGCGCTATATCCTGACTGTTTCGCGCGCTGCCTTCAGAGGCGGGAGTTCATGCGGAACACTTTGAGGATCGACGTGACCGGCGACGTTCTACCGCTGTCGAACATGCCAGGGATTGTCCCGCCTTATTTTTTCAGCCCAAGCCAAATCCTTGTCATGGGGAAATAGCGCCATTTTTTTCGAACCCGACTGCAATCCATATCTTGTAGAAGAGGAGAAATGCACCAATGCCAAAACTTGCGATCAGGGGCGGTGAGCCAGTCCGGAAGAAGCACTTTGACCCTTGGCCGGTCTACACCGAGGCGGAACGAGCCGCGCTCGAGGACGTCTTAACCAACCGTAACTGGGGCGGTCAGCCTTTTCCAGGCAAGCATGGCGATGCGTTTGGCAAAAAGTTCGCCGAGTTCCATACAGCTAAATACGGGCAGTGCGTGAACACGGGGACGGTGGCCATCCAAGCGGCGCTGACCGCGGTTGGCATTCAGCCGGGAGACGAAGTCCTAGTGCCCGCCTACACGTGGGAGGGCACGGTGGGACCGGTGTTGCTCATCAATGCGGTTCCAGTCTTCGTCGATGTCGACCCGGAAACGTATTGTATGGACGCCAAGCGGATCGAGCAGGCGATCACTCCCAAGACTCGCGCCATTCTGCCGGTCCATTTGGGCATGCGTTTTGCGGATCTGGACGCCATCATGAGCATCGCGCAAAAACACAATTTGAAGGTCGTGGAAGATTGCGCGCACGTGCACGGCGGCATGTGGAGTGGCAAGGGCGCGGGCTCGATTGGCGATCTGGGCACCTTCAGTTTTCAATCGAGCAAGCTGATCACGTGTGGGGAGGGCGGCGCGGTGATCACGAATAACCTGGAATACTTCGAGCGCGTGCAGTCGTACATCAACGCCGGCCGCGCCAGCGTCACCGACAAATTCAAGCACCGGCTGATCGGATTTAACTACCGGCTGGGTGAATTCCAGGCAGCGGTTTTAGGGCCACAGCTGGAGCGTCTGCCGCAGCAGCAGAAAATCCGCCAGGCCAATTTTGATTATTTCGAATCGCGATTGCGCGGAACGAAAGGACTGGGATTTCTCAAGCCGGAGCCACGCATTACACGTTCCGCGCCCTACTGCTACGTCCTGAAATATTTTGCGGAGCAGGCGAAGGACATTCCGAAAGCGGCATTCGTTGCGTCATTGCAACTGGAGGGAATCCCTTGCGACGGGCTTCTCTACGAGCCGGTCTACAAGAGTTCGCTTTTCCCCGTGAAGGCCACGGATTTTCCGGCATTGAGCTGGGGCCGCACGGAGCCGCTTGACCTGCGCAACAAGTATCGCTGCCCGGATGCGGAGCGTGCGGCGTACCATGAAGCCATCTGGTTCCCGCACTATTTGTTCCTGGGCAGCAAGGCGGACATCGATAGTATCGTCGAATCGATCTTCAAGACGCTCGAAAACATTGAAGAGCTGCGAGGACTGGAACATCCAGCCATCAGAAATCAAGGACTCAGCCGCGCCGACCGGGAAAGCTGACAAGAAACGGCTCGACAATGAGCGACCAACACCAGCAGATTAAACAGAAGTACGGGTTGGTGCGCGGTCTAGGCCTGCTGGAGGCCACGGCATTGAACATGACCAATATGGTTGGGTTCGGGCCGTTCATCACGATACCCCTCATCATCGCCACGATGGGCGGGCCGCAATGCATGTTGGGATGGGCCGCGGGCACCATCCTCGCCATTTGTGACGGAATGGTTTGGAGCGAGCTGGCAACGGCTATGCCCGGATCAGGCGGCAGCTATCTTTTTCTGAAAGAGAGTTTCAAAGGGAGCCGCCTTGCCGCGCTTCTGCCGTTCCTGTTCATCTGGCAATTCATGGCCAGTGGCCCCCTCGAAGTGGCTTCGTCGTACATAGGTTTCGCGCAGTATCTGACTTACTTCTTTCCGTCCTGGACTCCCTGGCAGAATCGTGTACTGGTCATAAGCCTGGGCGTGTTGACCATCGTGCTGCTCTACCGCCGGATCGGCGCGATCGGAAAATTGATGCTGCTTCTATGGGCCGGGATGCTTCTTGCAGTGGGGCCCATTATCGTGGGCGGCTTGATACACATTGCGCGTTTCGGGCCCGGGCCTGCGTTTGACTTTCCACCCGGCGCCTTCAGCTTCACCACAGGCTTTGCGCTGGGTCTTGGACGGGCCATGCTGATCGCCATGTTTGACTTCCTGGGCTACTACAGTGTGTGTTACGTCGGGGGCGAGGTGCGGAACCCGGAACGCGTGATGCCCCGAGCGATTTTTTATTCCGTCATTGCAGTGGCGGCGATGTATTCGCTCATGAATTTCTGCATCATATCCGTGGTTCCATGGCGAGAGGCGATGCAGTCGAAGCTGATCGTCTCGGAGTACATGCACAAGCTGTGGGGCGTCTGGGCCGCTCGTTTGGTCACCATTATGGTGCTTTGGAGCGCCTTCGCGTCGGCAGTTCCCGTGTTGCTCGGCTATAGCCGCATTCCTTATGCTGCCGCTCTGGATGGTCACTTCTTCAAGCCTTTTGCGCGGCTGCATCCTACCGGCCAATTTCCGTACGTTTCCTTGCTGGTGATGGGCGGCATCGCCACTGTGGCCGGGCTCATAAACCTGGAGTGGGTAATATCGGCGATGCTGACAGGACGAATTCTCATCCAGTTCATCACTCAGATCTTCGCCGTACACTACCTGCGAAAATACCGGACGGACATCGAACGGCCTTTCAAAGCCTGGTTGTATCCGCTGCCTAATGCGATCGCTCTCCTGGGATGGAGCTACATTTTTGTGACGTCGGGATGGGGTTTCATTCTGTTTGGCGTGTTGACGCTGGCGGCCGGAGTCATCGCTTTTTGGCTGTGGCGGCGAAGCTCCGGGCTGCCCCTGCTGTCGGCAGCTGAGGGGTAGGGAACGATGGCCGCAGCTAGTTGAGGCTGCTTTGTCAGACTACTTCTTGCCAGCATGCTCAGGTCCGCCGCCGGCGATCCTTTTCGTTTGATGTGCTTGTTCCCGAACCCATAGCAGCCAAGGATCCTCGTCCGAATGAAGTTGCTCGTTGACAGGTCCCAACGCGTACCAGTTCACGGTAAACTCTCCGGACTTTCGTCTTTTTTAGAAAGAGAAGAAACTGTCCACCTGAACGATAGGAGTTCGCGAAACAGCTGCCAGCCCGGCCATTTGGGCGCACAAACTTGTAGGGCGGCTGATGATCGTTGAAATCATCTCTATCGACCAAATAGCCAGGCAAGATGAGATCCGAAGGCACCGGACCTCGAATGGTTTCGATTACCTGAAAGCGAATCTTGGAGTCAGGGGTTCCCGTGGTCCAAAGGGCACCTTTTGGGAAAACGGCATATTCCACCGCTCTGGCTCGAACGATGGCGTCCGCTGCGTTCACCATCTCAACGCTGGAGATCTTACCGACAATCGAACATGGGTAAGCTCTTACCGTGAAAACCATAGTGGCTACGAACATCCAAACCGGCATCGCACCATACGGGAGCATGTTGGTCACCCCCCTGTTAGTCCTCGCGGATCTATATCGGGGACGGCTGTCCGTACATCAGAGTTACAGATTTATGCCAATCAGCGTCCGCCCTTCATATACCAGTGCTTCACGACATCCATGGCAGTCTTACCCCACGGAGTGTGGGAGCCATCATCAGGACCGCCGAAGCCGTTGGTGCCGACTTTCCACCAGTACATTCCCTGAAACCACGGCTTGGCGTAGAACGCTTTGAAAACCGCATCGTAACAGCGGGCCTGATCGGCGGGAGCAAATGCGCGCGGCGTTTCATCCCACGGGGCTCGGTTTGGATTTGCGTAACTGCAGAAGCCGGCTTCGGTGAAAATGACGGGGCGGTTGAATTTGTTGTGGACTGTTTCGACGGTGCGGACAAGATCGGCAGTGGAGAGATTATCGGGCAGCGGATAATATTCGTTCAGGCCGATGTAGTCGAGCGCATCCCAGAAGCGGATGTTTTCGAATTCAGGGCCCTGCGTGGCGGAGTAAACCAGCGGGCCGGGATAGAGTTCGCGCGCGCGGGCGATCAGGGCGCGCCACTCGGCGTCGTACGGCGTCAACTTGCCGAGCTCGACGCCGACCGAAAATAGATCGGCGTGCATGTGAGCCGCGGCGGTGGCGTAATACTCCAGAAAGTTGCGGTACTCGGCGAACCATTGGGCGCGCCGGCGAGGATCGGGAAACTCCAGGTTGCCCGGAAAGCCGCCTCGCGTCCAGAGCTGCGGTTTCAGCAGGACTTTCATGCCGCGCTGATGGGCCAGGGCAGTGAGCGCTTCGATGTCCTCGGTGCGCTCCATGCCGCCATGACCGAAGTGGATGACGGGTTCTCGCGAATCGGCAAAACCATAGGGTACGAGCGCGATGGAATTCACACCGTAGGATTTCAAGTGATCGAGCAAGGGCAGAGCGGCTTTCGGATCGTATCCCACCGGGCCCTCGGCGGTGAAGTTGACGCCGCGTTGGAAGAACAGCTTCGGGTAGGGCGCTGGGGCGGGTTTGGCTCCAATGAGTAAGAGGGTAGCGAGGGCTGCGGCCGCGAGGTGGGGCGCGGTGTTGGGCGAGCCCGCACAGGCCGACGAGGACGTCGGCCGCGGACCAGGGGGTCCGCCCCACGAGAAAACTTTAGTTCGTACTGGTGCTGACGACCTGACCATCGATGACGACGCCTGTGCAATGCGTGGTGTATTCAAAGGGATCGCCATCGTAGAGAGCGACGTCGGCGTCTTTGCCAGGTTCGAGCGAGCCGACTCGGTCCCAGACGCCGATAATTTTCGCGGCGCTGCTGGTGATTGTTGCCAGGGCTTCTTCGAAGCTGAGGCCGTTGGCGGCAGCGATGGCGGCTTCGAATAGAATCACGCGGGTCTTCGGCACGTAGCCTTCGTAACCGCTTTGGAGCGCGAACGGGATACCTGCATGACGCAGCTTGGTGGCCGTGATCATGCTCAGATTTTCCGTCTCGCTATCGGCACGGTACATGGTTGGATGCAGGATCACGGGATAGCCGGAAGCCTTGATTTCGGGCAAGACCAGATAGGCTTCCGCGACGCCGTCGAGAACAATTTTCAGGTGAAATTCCTGGCCCAGACGGATGGTGGATAAGATGTCGTTGGCGCGATGGACGGTGACCAGGAGCGGTACCTCGCCTTTGACGAGGCGCGCCAGCATCTCCATGTGAAGCTCGCGCGCGGGTGGCTCTTTCTCTTTTTCCTTATCTTTATCTTTATCGTCTTTGCCAGGTGTCGACTTTTCGCGCTTCTTCGAATACTCCTGCGCCTTGATGAATTCCTCGCGCAGCATGGCGATCATCTTGGCGCGAGTGCCGGGCGATTTGCCGGTTTCCGCGCGCGCTCCCTCGCCCAGCGTGGCGGCGACCATGGCAAGCGGAACGATAGTGGCCTGCTCCACGTTGTCATAGGCCGTCTTGGCGATCATCGTTTGACCGGAAATCAGCGCTCCGGGGCCGTGACCGGTGTGAATGGTGGTGATACCGAATCCGCGAAGATAGCCGACCAGGCGGTCCCGGCCATCATAAGCGTCGATCGCGCGAAGCTCCGGCTGGATGGGAGCGGACTTTTCGAGCATGTCCTGATCTTGCGGCTGATTGAGATAACCGGTCAGCCCAACCGTGGAGTGGGCGTCCACCAGTCCGGGCGTGACCACTTTAGCGCGCAGCACGTTATAACCCGAAGGGACGGACACCTGGGAAGCCGGCCCGGCGCGCTCGATCTTGCCGCCGCGAATCAGAACAACGCCGTCGGTAATAGGCGCGCCGGACATGGTGTAAACCTTGTCGCCACGCACGGCTAATTGAGCGTCGAGGAACGCTGGAGCCGCTGCCAGGGCAAGACAGGCAAGTACGAATGGTTGGCGCCGCATGCTATTGCTCCTCCTTTTCCTCGTCATCAAAGATCAGTCCGTCCTGGTCATGGCTGGCGCCATAGCCTCCGACGGCGTAGAGATAATCCTTGGGATCGGAGCGGTCGAAGACTTTGGCGCCCTCCACCCAGGTTTCCATGACGTGAGTATAGACACTGAGCGGGTCGCCCGAAAGCAGGATGAAGTCGGCGTCCTTTCCGGGCTCGAGCGAACCAATACGGTCCTGCAACTCGAGAATGCGGGCGTTCGCCATCGTTAGACCGTAGAGGGCTTTTTCGCGCGACATGCCGGCGCGGACGGCGAGAGCCGCGCTGCGGAGCAAGAGGCGCGAATCCGTGATGGGGTCGTCGGTGTGAAACCCAACCAACACGCCGGCCTTCTCGAGCACGGCGGCGCTCGCGAAACTGACGTCCTTGGCTTCGAGCTTTCCTCCAGGACTGTCAATCAGAATCAGTGAAACCGGCACGTGCGCGGCCGCGATCTGGTCGGCAACCATCCAGGCATCGCTCACGTGATGCAGAACGACCTTGAAGTGAAATTCATTGGCCAGGCGAAGCACGGTGAGGATATCGTCATGGCGGTGCGTGTGAAACTGCACAACCCTCTTTCCGTCGAGCACCTCGACCAGTCCTTCCATATTCAGATCGCGCGGGGGCATTTTCGAGTCATCGCCTGCCGCCTTGCGGATCTTGTCCCGGTATTCTTCGGCCTTCACGTACTGCTCGCGCACCAGCGCGGCGGATTTGGCGCGTGTCCCGGGAAACGGCGGTGGCCGGCGGGAGTTGGTTCCATTGGCCATTTTCATGCCGCCCGCGATACGCCCGTCGGGAAGGTGAATGAGCAGATCGTCGATAGTGCGGCCGTCTTTCAACTTCACATAGACGGTTTGCCCGCTGAGCAGATGGCCCGAGCCGGGCATTATGTTAGCGGTTGTAATGCCGCCCGCCTGCGCCTTCTGGATGCGGGCATCGCGCACGTTAATGGCGTCCAGCACGCGGACGTCGGGTTGAATGGGCGAACTCCCGTCGCCCCCGGCCGGCGAGCCAATATGGCTGTGCGAATCGATAATGCCGGGCATGAGAATCTTCCCCGAAGCATTGATGCGCTGGGCGTTCTCCGGGATCTTTGTCGAACTCGCTTGGCCGGCCGCGACAATCTTTCCGCCTTGGACCACTAAGACGCCATTGTCGAATTCGGGTCCGCTGATGGGGATCACGTGAGCGCCGACAATGGCGACGGGCGTCTGTTGTGCCAGGGCGGGCGCGGCCGTCAGGATAACGGCCAGCGATACGAGGAAGCGGCTGTCAGACATCATTGAATGTTCGAGACTAGCATCCTTTTGGTTCGTTCCATCATAGCGAGGGCGTTGCCGAATGGTCCAGGGAACGCCGCCACCGCGCTTGAGTCAACTATACTCTGCTCTTGCAGCTTTGCTGGATGCCGTGGATCCTGCTGGGTTAGACCCTGACGCGAGGCGGCCCTGGGCTTGCGTGCGTGCACATCGCATCGCTCGCGTGGGGAATTGCCGTGGAGCTGGGCCCATGGCCGTGCCCGCTCGACTTTGGTTGAACAATGATTCGAAGCCCGATCCGGCGCGTCACCATCTCACCAGGGCTTCCTTGTCCACTATCTCGACAAGCTGGTTTATCCCGATCTTCAGTCCTATGCGTCTATTATTTCCGCAACCGTCGCGGAAAATTTACCCGATCGTAACCGAGATTTAATCCTGCCCTAACATCGTTTCTTTACGATTAGTGTTCCAGATTCAGTCGCAGGTTCCTAGATTCTCATTCATGATGTGTCCGGTTCTTCGCCCCTAACGCGGCGGAGAGAATTCAAATCGCTCTCGCGATGGAGGTTCAAAATGGCTCGATCATTTCACACTACATGGCTGGCTGCTGCTGTGCTTAGCACACTCTCGATCTCGGCAGCGCTGGCCCAGAGCAGCAAAGGAGTCATAACCGGGCGAACTGTCGATTCCGCCGGGGGCGTACTGCAAGGCGCTCGCGTAGAGTTACAGCCGGTGGGTGCTTCTAGGGTTTCGGACAACAGTGGCGAGTTCACCATCAACGGTCTCGCCCCCGGCGAGTACATTCTCACCGTCACATTCGTCGGCCTGGCGCCGTTTGAAAAGAACGTTACCGTGACAGCGGGGCAGACGACGCGCGTCGAAGCAGTTCTCCCGATAGCAAGCCAGAGCGACTCCATCATTGTCACCGCCGAGCGCCCCCACGGCGAAGCTGAGGCCATCAACCGGGAGCGTACCGCCGAGAACATCCTCCAGGTGTTGCCGCACGACGTGATCATCAGCTTGCCCAACGCCAACGTGGCGGATGCCATCGGCCGGCTTCCCAGTGTCACGCTGGAGCGCGACGAAGGAGAAGGCAAGTACGTGCAGGTTCGAGGCACCGAGCCGCGCTATACCAACGTGACCATCGACGGAGTCAACGTGCCGGCGCCGGAGGGTGGTATCCGCCAGATCAAACTCGATATCATCCCGTCGGACTTGGTCGAATCGGTCGAAATCAACAAGACGCTGCTGGCCAACATGGACGGCGACGGTATCGGCGGCTCAGTCAATCTGAGGACCAAGACCGCCGGCGAGCAGCCGACGATTTCGATGTTCGGGATTGGCGGCTACACGCCGATCATTGGCGGGCGCAAAGCCTATCAGACCGGGGCCACCGTGGGCAAGCGCTTCGGCACCAAGAAGCAACTTGGTACGCTTTTCGGTTTTGCTTACGACTGGAACGGCCGCGGCATCGACGATGTGGAGCCGAGCCCACTTGCATTACAATGCGACCCGGGGAATTGTGGTTCGCCCAGTGCGAACGCTCCGTACTTCGGAACCTATAACAACATGGGCATCCGCGAATATCGCTACTATCGGGGCCGCTATGGCTTTACGGGCAGTGTGGACTACAAGTTCAACGACAGCACCAGCATCTGGGTGCGTGGGTTGTATTCCCATTTCAATAACTTCGGCGACCGGTCAGAATTCACCCCCAACATCAATTCCTTCACAACATCTCCATACCAGGGCGGCACCGACGGCAACATGACCTTCGACACGCAAATCCGCCGCCCCGTCGAGGTGATAGGCAGTCTGGCGACCGGCGGCCGCCGGGATTTCCGCACAGCCTGGCTGGTGTGGGATTTCTCATCGTCGCGCTCTTCAGCGGAAGACCACGGCTACACTAGCTTCACCTTTGCCCCTGTCGACCCCAACTCTCCGCTGAACAACGTGCAGTTTGGCGTCAACGTCGCCAACCCCTACCGGCCCATGTTCACGGTGCAGAACGGAGTCAACATTTACGACACCACCGGCTATTTCTTGCAGAACGGGGATATCGGCAAGAGCTATAGCCCTCAAGTCAACATACAGGGATCGGTGACATTCGCCAAGCAGTACACGGTGTCCGGCCACTACGGAACATTTGAGATCGGCGGGAAACTCCGTAACGCTCACAAGTTCCAGGAATTCAAGGACCCGGTCTATACGGCAACCAATCCAAGCATGTTTCCGTTGAGCGGTTTTCCCGTCAGTTTGCAGAACCACAATTACTACGGCGGGAGCTATATAGCGCCGCCGCTAATGAATTTCAACAGCATCCTATCCGCTGTCTTGGGCAGTCCGAGTGCATTTACTGTAGATACTCAACCATTGAACCAACTGGAGAGCAACAACGACGTGATCGAGCGGGTGGGCGCCGGGTATATCATGAATACGATCAATTTCAACCGTTGGCGGCTTTACACCGGCATCCGGTTTGAAAGCACGACGGAGTACGCGGCTGGCTATCAAGTGGTACTTGATAATAACAATCCACTCGGATATTCCGGCGTGACCCCGCTGCACAAGAGTTCGACGAATGTCGATCCGCTCCCCAGCGTGGAGGTACGCTATGCGCTCTCGGCAAATACTGCCATTCGTGCAGCATACGGCCGTGGAGTTGCCCGTCCCAACTTCGGTGACTTGGCCCCGTCCCTGACAATAGACGACGCCAACAAGAGAATTAGTGTCGGTAATCCCGATCTGAAAGCCACGCACGCCGACAACTTCGACCTGCTCTACGAACAATATCTGAAGCCGTTGGGCATGATCCAGGGAGGCTTCTTTTACAAAAGGATCGGCGATCCGATCTATCCCATTGAATCCCTTCTGACGACAGGACCTTATACGGGATACCGCCAAGATGAGCCGCTGAACGGTACCAACGCCTGGTTGTACGGATTCGAGGTGGCCTATCAACAGCACCTCGGATTCTTGCCCGGCGGATTAAAGGGCCTCGGGATCTCCGCAAACTACAGCTACACCGCATCCCAAGCCAACGGCGTACCCGGCCGTTCGGACCATCCCCGGCTGATACGCCAGGCGCCGAACACCTGGAACGTCAGCCCAACCTTCGATCGCGGCCGTATCTCCATGCGAGTCGGCATCTCTTACAACCAGGCCTTCATCGACGGCTACAACTACACGGACGGCGCGCCCCTGGGGGTCAACGGTCCCAACGGCGATCACTGGTTCTACACGCACCTGCAGGTGGATGCTCAGGGAAGCGTCCGGCTCGCGAAGGGCTTCTCCGCGGTGGTTTACGGACTGAACTTAACCGACGAAGTCTTCGGGTTCTATTATGGCAGCCCAATTTGGGACAACCAGCGCGAGTACTACAATCGGACGATCGGCGTCGGGCTGCGCTGGACTCTCACTCCGGAGAAAATCTAGACAGCACTTTCTCCTATCGAACCTGACGCCGGAAGTATCTGGATTCGGCCCGCGTGCCTCAGAATTGCCCTGCGCCTGCGGCTATCGCCGTCTCGGCTGGTGCCCTGAGACGCGTGAGCACTCCCAGCAGCTCATCGAAAACAACCGCGCGCTTGGCCTGAGAATCCGTGATAGCGCGAATCACGTCGCTCTGGCGATCGACCCTCTCGCCGAAGCCGGCCACTTTGCGCGAGATCTCCGAAAGGGTGGATTTCAACCCCGTCAGGTCTTCCTGATGCAGACCGATCCTGGCTGAAAGTGCATCCATTTGGTGAGCCACCACCGTGGCGTGATCCTTGGTGTCGGTGCGCAACGCCGTGGTTTCTCCACGCAGAGCCCCGATCTCTTGGTCATGACGCGCCGAGGTTGCCTCCAGCGCCGCCATGCCCGTCGAAAATTGATCCTGCTTCTGGCTTGAGGCGGAGGCTGAGGAGCGCACTTCCGTTACGGCGTCCGACAGATCCTTGAACTTCGCCTGCAATTGCTCCAGGCTGTTTACCGACGTCTGCAGGCGGTCCAGTTGTTGCCCGAACGAGATGCTGATTTGGCGGCTCTCGCCGAGGATGTGGCGCTCCAGCTCTTCAAATGCCCCGGTGAGAATCGTTGACAGACTATCCGCCAGCCTGGCCGCCATGTTTGCCATGGTTTGCTCGTCCGCTTTAGTGCGCTCCTCTGATTTCGGCCGGCCGGCGTGGCTCGCCGCGTTTTGGCCAAGGGGGGATTGGCCCGATTTAACAGCCAGCATGGCCTGTGCCTTCTCCATCACGGCGCTGGCCTCAATTTGGCGGCCCGCGGCAAATAATTGCGCCGCTTCTTCCGCCAGCCGCTTTACACCGTTCTCGGTGTTGAGTTTCTGCAGTTCAAAAATGGCTTCCTCAAGGTTCCGATCGGTCATCTCAGGTAGTGTATACCTTAGTGAACGAGAAGAAAAGTAGTGGAGCGTTTTGTTTGGTTCGGCTGGTGATGGACGGATTGGCAGCCCCAGAGACGCCGGGCCGGTCAGGCGACAGATTGAATCGGCCGGGAAGCGGCTTTCAGATCCTCGCGCGGATACTGGTAGTGATCGCCGAGATACGAGAACTGTTCCATGTCCCGGTCCTCTACCAGATTGTCGATGATCGCGCCGAAGGGAATGGTATGATACTCATTCAACGGCGCCATCGTTCGGGAATTTAATTTTCGCGCTTCGATTGATTTCGTAAGCTCAAATTTGCCCATGGCGATTCCGACGATTTCCCCACAGTCGAATCTTAAACTATGTGCAGGATCCGACACAATATATCTCGTTTCGCTCTTTCCCTTAGCCACCGCGGACTCCGCTTCTGATTTCACGGATACAAAGGACATATGCTCAAAAACGCCGTAATCTCGATAATTTCGGTTAACAATCAATCCAGCAAACCAGTTAACCTATCCTTCCCAACTAACGACAGTCTTGTGTTAACCCACTTAAATTCACTAAAAAGGAGGTTGAAATATATACTGGCGGCTACTTAAAAATGTCAAGATCCAAACGGTTCTTGTGCGGCCGGCTCTCGGGGATATTGTCCCTGATCCTCCTCACGGCAACAACGGTTAGCGCGGCGCAGCCATCGATCTCTCTTTCGGGGGGATCAGCTGCACCTGGTGGAAGTGTCAACGTCAGCATGACGTTCAATGCCAACGGGACGCAGCCTACCGGAGCGCAGTGGGTCCTGAATTATTCTGCCACGGACTTCAGCTCGGTAACTATTGCGGTCGGTGGCACAGTCACCTCCGTTTCGGGCGAAGTGCTTTCGTGCTCCACCGGTGCCAGCAGTGCGAATTGCCTGGTGATCAACCTCAGCTCCACCACCGTGCTCGTGCCCAACGGCACATTGGCCGTCGCCAACTTCCAAATCTCTCCGACGACGAAAAGCACTTCGTCGTCCATTTCGCTCGCCAGTCTTTCGTCGACAGATGGCTCTGGCAAGAGCCTGGGACTTTCAGGGAGTGGCACTACGATCACCATCAATCAGCCACAGTCTGCGCCCACGCTCTCAGGCCTGGCGTGCTCACCCAACACGCTCACGCCGCCCGGAACCTCGACTTGCACGGTGAGCCTCAGCGGGGCAGCCACCAGCAGCATGGTCGTGGGGCTGTCTAGCGGGAACGCAGCGGTTACCGTACCGGCTTCGGTGACCATCGGCGCCGGATCGAGCAGCACAACTTTCATCGCCAACACCGCTGCCGCGGTCAGCGCGACTGCTTCGGCTGTCTTGACCGGGACGTTAAATGGGAATTCGCAAACCGCAACCCTCACTCTAAACCCACCGACCCGGGTTCTCTCCAGCCTAACGTGCACACCCAATACGTTTACGCCGCCGGGCAGCTCGACATGCACGGTGAGCCTGATCAATCCGGCGACCAGTTCTGTGAGCGTGAGTTTGTCCAGCGGGAGCCCAGCGGTCGTCGTACCATCATCTGTGACGATCGGCGCCGGACTCACCAGTGCGACGTTCATCGCCAATGCTCCCGCGGGAGTCAGCGCCAATAGCCCGGTGCTTTTGACCGCGTCGCTGACCGGGAGCTCAAAAACTACAACCCTGACGCTCGACGCCGCGCCGGTTTCTGTACTCTCCAGCCTGACGTGCGCGCCCAACACGTTCACGCCACCGGGCACCTCCATCTGCAGCGTAAGCCTGAGCATCGCTGCAACCAGCCCGGCAAGCGTGAGCCTGTCGAGCGGGAACGCTGCCGTCACGGTGCCGGCATCGGTAACGATCGGGACAGGAACGTCCAGCGCGACATTCACCGCCAACGCGGCGGCCGCCGTGAGCGTGAATGGTTCAGCGCTGCTGACTGCAACCTGGAACGGAACGTCCAAGACAGCCACCCTGACGCTCAACGCACCAGCCCCGGTGCTCTCCAGCCTTAGTTGCACGCCGAACACGTTCACGCCTCCGGGCAGCTCGACTTGCACGGTAAGCTTGACGGCTTTGGCAATCAGCCCAGCGAGCGTAAACCTGTCGAGCGGCAACCCGGCCGTCACGGTACCGGCGTCGCTAACGATCGGGACGGGAACGTCCAGTGCGACATTCACCGCCAATGCCGCGGCCGCAGTGAGCGCGAATGGTTCAGCGCTGCTGACTGCAACCTTGAATGGCACCGCGAAGACGGCGACCCTAGCGCTCAATGCGCCGGCCCCGCCGGTGCTCGGCAGCCTGACGTGCATACCTGCCACGTTCACGCCTCCTGGCAGTTCGACTTGCACGGTAGCCCTGACGAACGTGGCGACGGGAATGACGAGCGTGAGTCTGTCGAGCGGCAACGCAGCCGTCACCGTGCCATCGTCAGTGACGATCCTAGCGGCAAAGTCCAGCGCGACATTCACCGCCAATGCCTCGTTGGCGGTAACTGCAAATGCCTCAGCGCTGCTAACGGCAACCTGGAACGGCGCGTCCAAGACGGCGACCCTGACCCTCAATGCGCCGGCGCCGGCTGTGCTCGGCAGCCTGACGTGCACTCCTGACACGTTTACGGCGCCGGGCAGTTCGACTTGCACGGTAGCCCTGTCGAACGTGGCGACAAGCGCGACGAGCGTGAACCTGTCGAGCGGCAGCACAGCCGTCACCGTGCCCTCATCGGTGACGATCTCGGCAGGAAAATCCAGCGCGGTCTTCACCGCCAACGCCGCAGCCGCCGTGAGCGCGAACGTTTCAGCGCTCGTGACCGCAACCTGGAACGGAACGTCGAGAACGACGACCTTGACGCTCAATGGCGTGGCGCCTCTGCTTGCCAGCCTTAGTTGCACCCCGGGCACGTTCACGCCGCCAGGCACCTCGACTTGCACCGTGAGCCTGGCAGGGACGGCAACCAATGCGGCGAGCGTAAGTCTGTCGAGCGGCAACCCTGCCGTCATAGTGCCGTCATCGGTGATGATCGCGCCAGGAATGTCCACCGCAACGTTCACTGCCAACGCCGCGGCCGCGGTTAGCGCGAATGCGTCAGCGCTGTTGACCGTGACATGGAACGGAACGTCCAAGACCTTCGCGCTCACCTTGAGCGCGGGTCCGGCGGCGCAACCGGGTATCGCGTCCCTTGTCTGTAATCCCACCACTGTGGTCGGAGGCGGAACGGTCAACTGTGCGGTGACACTCACTGCGGCAGCGCCGGCCGGCGGAACACCGGTTGCCATATCCAGCAACACCTCGACTCTTACGCCTCCCGGCCAGGTGACCGTTGCGGCCGGGGCTACGAGCGCCGCGTTCGCAGTGGGTACGCAGGCGGTCAGCGCCGCTCAGACTCCCACTTTGACCGCGGCCTCGGCAGGCAGCAGCAAAGCCGCCACCATTACTCTCCAAGCGAGCCCTGTCAACCTGACCATGGTCTGCAGTCCTGCGAGTATCCAGACGCCGGGAAGCAGCACTTGCACCATCACTCTGGCGAGTCCAGCGGCCGTGAGCTACAGTTTCTCTCTCACCTCCACTAGCGGGAGCCTGTCGGTCCCTGCATCGGTGACGATTGGGCCGGGAATGACCAGCGCCACATTTACTGCTCAGGCGGCTGCTGTAAGCGTCAAATCGACTGTCGTCGTGAGCGCCCCGGGCGGCATATCGCAGGCTTTCACGCTCCTGCCTCCGGTGAACTCGGTTCCACCCCCTTCATCGGTTGGGTTTAGTTGCAGCCCGGCCGCCCTGACCGGTGGTGGCTATACCAGCTGCGCGTTAACGCTGCCGTCTTCGGCGCCGGCCGGAGGCTTAAGCGTTCAGCTCTCATCCAGCAGTTCGCAGGTCATTGTGCCTCCTGTGGTCCAAGTTGCCCCAGGCAGCAGTACGGCACAATTCACCGCAACAAGCGCGATCATTAGTCATGACGAGAACGTAACCATTAGCGCGGCAGCGGAGAATTCGTCGATGCAGACCTCACTCGTCCTGGTCGGGCTCAAGCCGCTATCGCTTTCGTGCTTGCCCAAGACAGCGGTCGCCGGAACACCGGTGATCTGCCAAGTGACTCTCAATTCCACCAATGCGACCGGCACGGCGGTACTGGCCATTTCCAGCAGCGACACGCATGTGGTCCCCCCGGCTTCAATCTTTAGCCAGCCCGGGGAAGCCACCGCCCAGTTCCAAGCAAGAACCACCGCCATCGCGCAGACTCAGGCCGTGACCATCTCGGCGGCCCTCGATGGTGTCGCCGTGCAGGATAACGTAACCCTTACCCCTACCGGACCGATCCTTAAGGTTCCCGGAATACAATCGATCCAGCCGGGGAAGCCATTGAACTTCACCGTGAGCGCAAGTGACCCCTCCGGAGCACCCGCGCTGGTCGCTGCCTCGGGTTTGCCGGCGAACGCCTGGTTTGATCCCACGCGCGGAGCGTTCTCGTGGATACCCGCCACGTCTCAGATCGGCAGCCACACTGTTCACTTCACCGCAACCGATGCCGCCCAGGCTACCAGTTCGGCGGACGTAATCGTTAACGTCGAGTCAGATACACCTGTCGTCCTGAGTCTGATAAACGCTGCCAGCGGTGTGGACGATGGCGGTTGCAGCTCAGGGTCTATCGTGACGTTGTTGGGCGGCAGCTTTACCCATGCTCCAGGACAGGCGGCGAATGTTAGTCCGGTTCCCACCGCATTGAATGGAGTCAGCGTGACGGCCAACGGTATAAGTTTGCCCATCTTGTACGCTTCCGAATTTCAAATGCACGTGCAATGCCCGCAGCTGGCGCCAGGTACCGCGCTTTCACTGGTAGTGGTAGGCTCGAACGGATCCTCATCCCCGCTCTCGTCGACAGCGCGATACGCGACGCCTGGCATATTCTCTCTCGACGGATCCGGTACCGGTCAGGGCGCTATCCTGATTGCCGACACCGGCACTGTGGCCATGGAACATGTAGACGGCGTGGCAAGCCAGCCAGTCAACGCGGGAGATTTCATCTCGATCTACGCAACCGGACTCGGCCCTGTTACGCCGAACCTGCCTGAGGGGCAGCCAGCACCGCTCAATTCCTTGGTGTACTTGACTCCAAAACTGGATGTGCTGATCAACGGCTTGGCAACCGAAGTGGAGTTTGCAGGCCTGGCTCCAGGCTACACCGGACTTTATCAAGTGAATGCCAAGGTTCCGCCGAAAACAACGGCGAACGCTGCGGCATCCGTTCAGCTCGTCGTTCATCTGCCTGATGGCACAGGCGCGCTCAGCAATGTGGTAACGATTGCTGTCGTCGCAGCCCATTAACCGGCCGCGCTTGCGGGCTTTTTGTACGGCAGCGCACGCGCGTTTTTGACAGTCCGGACAAGATGGAATAGCCTTCTTTTTAACGAGTCATTTTGCGCTGTTGCGCTAACAACGCGCAATAATCAGGCTCCGGCCCGCCGCTTTGCGGCCGATGAGAAAGGAGATCCCATGAGCAGAATCCACATTATCCAGTCGATCGTATTAGTTTCTATTGTACTGGCTGTTTGCAGCCCGGCATTTTGCCAAGCTGGTACGTGCAGCGGAATGACCGTCGGCCAACTCACCAGTCTCAATGGCTTCGTTCCGTTTCCCAGCAGCAGTCTGTGGAACACCGACATATCCAGTGCTCCCGTCGATCCGAATTCCGCCAACTACATTAACTTCATCGGCTCGACTGTGACGCTGCACCCGGATTTCGGTTCCGGCACTTTTCACAGCCAAACCATCGGAATTCCCTACCAGGTGGTTGCGGGAACGCAGGCTAAGGTGCACGGTGACTCTGGGAGCATTTGCCAGCGAGAGCGACCCTGGGCCTGAGCCCATCCCTTCGAACGCGTTGATTGAGGGTTATCCCAAACCCGGCAACGGCGATCGCCACGTCCTGGTGCTGGAGAAGGATGGCTGCTGGCTGTACGAGCTTTATCACGGGGCGTTGAAAAGCGGCCAGTGGAGCGCTGACTCTACGGCCATTTGGGACATGACCATTAGCGAGCAGCGGCCTTATACGTGGACCTCAGCGGACGCCGCCGGCCTGCCCGATCTTCGTGGGCCTGGCGCGTTACGACGAAGTCGCCGCCGGCGCCATCAATCACGCGCTCCGCTTTACCGTGCCCACCACGCAGAAGGCCTTCGTGCTTCCGGCCACGCATTGGGCTTCCACGACGACGAATCCGAACGCACCACCGATGGGCCTGCGCCTTCGGCTGAAAGCCAGTTTTGATATTTCGACTTTCTCCCGCCGACGACCAGGTGATCCTGACCGCCATGAAAAAATACGGCCTGATTCTGGCCGATAACGGCAGCGGTATTTTCATCAGCGGAGCTCCCGACAGCCGCTGGAACAATACCGATTTGAATTTATTGAAAAGCATCACCGCGTCGAATTTTGAGGTCGTGCATACCGGCACCGTCTATACCCCGGCTAATGTGCCCACGGGATCTAACCCGACGATCAGCAGTTTCACCGCGAATCCGTCAACCGTCTCGGCCGGGCAGCCGGTGACGCTGAGCTGGAGCGTAACCAACAGCACCTACAACATCATCGATCCGCAGGTGGGTCCGGTGCGGGGCACGAGCGTCGTCGTCACACCCTCAGCCACCACAACCTACACGCTCTATACAACCAATTCATTTGGGCGGACCACAGCGACCGTTACGGTTACAGTGCACTAGACGGGCGTACACGCTGCGACGGGCGTTCAGTTCATCGAAGCCAGCCAGTGCTGAATCTTCTGAATGTCCTGTCTGGCTCGTTCGCGCTCTTCTTGCGTGTTTGCCAGCTCGAGGTATCGTGCCAGGTCCTGTTTGGCTGCGGTGAGTCTGCCAGCCTGCACTTCGAGGATGCCGCGCTGCCGGTATTCTTCGGCGGAACCGGGCGTGGCGCGAATCAACAGGCTGAGTACGTCGATGGCCTTCGCCGTCGAACCCCGTGAGCTATAGGCGGCGCCGAGATTTCTCAGCATACGGAGGAGAATGTCGCGCCTGCCCACCGGAGCCAGCCACTTCGGGCTGGGCTCGATTTCGACGTGCGAAGCCTCGCGCGCCAGCGCAATGCACTCGTCCCGTTCCAGCTGGCGCCCGCCGTGGAACGGATCGAGGAAGACGGAGTATAAACCGTCGTCGTAGCGCACGATAAAGTGCCCCGGCAGACCGATTCCCTGCACTGGCCGCTCCAGTCTCCGCGCGATCTCAATATAAACCAGCGAAAGTGTGATCGGAATGCCTGTGCGTGCCGTCAGAACCTCGTTCAAGCAGCTGTTTCGCGGATTGTAATAGTCGTTCGTGTTCCCACGAAATCCCAGTTCCTCGAACAGATAGCGATTGGCTTCGGTTACGTACGCCAGGCCCCCACGCGCTCCGCCGAGACGCGCCCTGAGCTCAGCGGCGTGCGAATCCAGAACCGCCAAGAACGCTTCGGCGTCCAGCTCCGGAAACTCAATCCTAGCCAGCTCGAGCGCTGCGCGATCGAGCGGCACATCCGCATTCCGGCCCGCGATCAGTTCCAGTAACCCGTCCACCCTGCCGTAGAATAGCACTTCGATGGCCAAGCGTTTCGCCGTGATCTCCCTTGTCAGCGCCACCGCACGCGCCTGCGCAATTTCGTAGTGGGAAAATCTCACAACAGATGGCAAGCTCGACCCGCATGACGCGGCTGCGCTATCCTGAAAGACCGCATGAAAATTGCCGTTGCAGCCGACCACGCGGGTTTCCCGCTCAAGGATCGCATCATTGAAGAGGCGCAGCAGGCTGGGCCACCAGGTATTCGATCTGGGCACCGATTCGACCGATCCTGTGGACTATCCGGATTATGCCCGCGCCGTCGCCGAGGCGTTGCGCCAGGGCCTTGCCGAACGGGCGGTGCTGATTTGCGGCTCCGGTGCGGGTGCGTGCGTGGCTGCGAACAAGTTTCGGGGCATTCGCGCGGCCACTTGCCACGACACTTTTTCGGCCCACCAGGGCGTGGAAGACGACGGCATGAACGTGTTGTGCCTGGGTGCGCGAGTCATTGGACCGGAGCTGGCGACGGAGCTGCTCCGTTCCTACCTGAGTGCCCGTTTTTCGGATATCGAGCGACACCGCCGGCGTGTCGCCAAAGTGGAGCAGTTCGAAGAAGAGTTCGGCGCCGAGTCGCCCACCGCCGCTACCCGCCTTACAAGGTAAGATGGAGTCGCTATGGAACTCAAGGGTAAACGCATCGCTATTTTGGTAGATAATTTTTACCAGGAGATGGAAGTCTGGTATCCCTATTTTCGCTTCCAGGAAGCTGGAGCGGAAGTTGTTACTGTCGGCGCCAAAGCCGGCGAAACCTACACCAGCAAAGTCGGCTACCCAGTGAAGAGCGACAAGTCCTACGATCAGGTGCGCGCCGCGGATTTTGATGGAGTCGTGGTTCCCGGCGGTTATGCACCCGATCATATCCGGCGTCATTCCGCCGCAAACCGCTTTGTGCATGACATGGACCAGCAGGGAAAGCTGGTCGCGGCTATCTGTCACGGCGGGTGGGTCCTGTGCTCGGCGGACATGCTGAAAGGCCGCAAGGCCACCTGCTTCTTTGCCATCAAAGACGACGTGATCCACGCGGGCGCAAAATACGAAGACGCCGAAGTGGTGGTAGACGGGAATCTTGTGACCTCACGCAAACCCGAGGACCTGCCGGCTTTCTGCCGCGCCTCGATTGGAGTTCTCTCCCCAGTGCCCGCGCTGGCCAGATGAAGCGTCGCTCCTGGTGGCGCAGGCTTCAGCCTGCGAACCTGTTGCTATTCTGCACCATTACTTTCTGCCTTTCCGCACAAGACAACACCACGCACGCCGACTGGCCGCATTACGGGGGCCAGCGCAGCGCCTGGCGCTATAGTTCGCTCGATCAGATCAACCGCTCCAACGTCGGCCGTCTGCAAGCCGTCTGGGCCTTTCAGACCGGCAAGGTGGACGGCGGCTTCAACGCCACGCCTCTTGTGATCGACGGCGTGATGTACGTTGCGTCCTCATGGAACCGCATCTTTGCGATTGATGCAGCAAACCGGCAAGGAGATCTGGCACTACTTCTATCCGAACCCGCGCGAGATCGGCATCATCTACAGCCCCTGGACGCGCGGCGTGGCTGTGGGCGCTGGCCGTGTATTCATCGGCACACTCGATAATTATGTCGTCGCGCTCGATCAAAAGACCGGCCGTGAGTTGTGGCGGGTAAACGTCGAAGACATGCGCCAGTGCGGCTGTAACATAACCGGCGCGCCACTGATCGTCAAGGACAAGGTCATCGTCGGCGTGACAGGGGGCGATTCCGCGCACCGCGGTTATCTCACTGCCTTCGACGTCAATACCGGCCGCCGGGCCTGGCGGTTCTGGACCATTCCGGCGCCTGGCGAAAAAGGCCATGAAACCTGGGCCGGTGATAGCTGGAAGTCCGGCGGCGGCGCTACCTGGATGACCGGCTCTTATGATCCTGAGCTGCACCTGCTCTACTGGGGCGTCGGGAATGCTGCCGCCGACTTCTATGGGGAAGCACGCAAGGGGACCAACCTCTACACCGACAGTATCATTGCGCTCGATCCCGACACGGGCAAATTGAAATGGTATTACCAGGAGGTTCCACACGACGTGTGGGATTTCGATGCCGCCTTCGAGTGCGTGTTGCTCGATGCGCCCGTCAATGGAGTGCAGCGCAAACTGCTGCTCAACGTAAACAAAGGCGGTTATGCCTTCGTCATGGACCGTACCAACGGTGAATTCATTTCCGCCTGGCCTGTGGCAGACAGCATCAACTGGATCCAAGGTGTGGATGCGAAGGGCAACCTCGTCGGCCGCAACGAACCCCCGGTGGGTAAGACTTCGCTCGTCTGTCCCAGTATTGGTGGCGGCCGGCAGTGGAACCACGGTTCATACTCGCCGCGAACGGGTTGGTTCTACACCACGGGCATTGAATGGTGCGAAGAGGTCACGGTATCGCCGGAAGATCCAAAAGAGGGTATGAATTTTTTCGGCGGTGTTTTCCGGCTCAAACCGCCTCTGCACGGCAAGGCGGGCGGGCACCTGGACGCTTACGATCCTGTGACTGGCAAAAAGTTCTGGTCGTATCCGTCGAAATATCCGCTGCTGGCTTCGCAGCTTTCGACGGCTGGCGATCTGGTTTTTACCGGCGACCCGGAAGGAAATTTCTTCGCCTTGGACGCCATGACTGGAAAAAAGTTATGGAGTTTTCCAACTGGCTCAGGCCACCGAGGCTCTCCCATCGCGTATTCGGTGAACGGCCGGCAGTATGTGGCGACCCCGTCAGGCTGGGGATCAGCCCTTGCGGGTCTGCTGCCACAGTTGTGGCCTGAGACGGAAAGCTTTCCGCCCGGATCGACGTTGTTCGTCTTTGCTTTACCGGCGGAGGAGCGATGATCGCGTTAGCGCTCTTGATGGCGCAGAATGTGGCAATTCCGTCGACCGTCGCGCGCGGTGAACAAATTTTCGCACAGAACTGCTCGGTCGGATATTGTCACGGCGTTGCCGGAGCGGCGGGACGCGGCCCAAGGCTTCGTGGCCGCAGCTTCGCCAAAGACTACCTGTACAACGTGACGCGCGACGGCATCCCCAGTTCGGCCATGCCTGCCTGGAAAGACCGTTTGAAAGAGGACGACATTCGAGCGGTAGTAGAATACGTGGCCAGCCTGGCTACGTCCACGGATCCCGCGCCTCCCGCTAATCCCATGCCTCCGGGAGCGGGTCCGGCGGCCTTAACGAGCTTCAAAGGCCCCGTCGCGGCCGCTCACGGTCACGAGCTGTTCTTCGATCCGGTTCGTGGAAATTGCGGCGTCTGCCATTCGCTGGGAGGGCGCGGGATTGCCATCGGCCCCGATCTCACTGCCAGCAAGCCGACGGAGATTGTGAGCGAAATTGGCGCCACGCGCTCCCGGAACGTTCTGACGGCGAAGCTGAAAACGGGTGAGGAATTTCCCGCGCTGCTTGCCGAGCAGAGCGCGCAAGAAGTCCGCGTCTACGACCTGACCCAATCACCGCCGGTCATGCGCACGCTTCTTGGCGGGGAGGTCGTTTCGCTTGTCCCAAACGCCTCCTGGCGGCACAGCGATTTCGTGAAGGATTACTCTCGGACTGAACTGGATGAGATTGTGGTGTACCTGCGGTGGGCAGCGTCCGGCAAGTGATCCGCTGACCAGAGCAGCGGACCACGTGACCAAAACCGCCGGACTAGTTACTCTTAGGTTTGCTGGTCTGCGGCTTGTGACTGGTGCGCTTGGAACTCTTACTGCGGCTGCGATGGGTACTTTTGCCCGCCGAATGGCCGGACGATCCCGATTTTGATTTTGCCTGAACGGGAAAAAAGCTAATGGCGGCAATGAGCATTGCCGTCATCAGTGAACGGATCTTCATGCCACTATAGTGGCGCGCGCCGGGTTTTGTCGCAGGCAGGCGAAAGAGAAGCTAGCGCTTTGTGCGCTTGAATTTCGCCTTCTTGAATTTCTTGTTTTTGAATTTCTTGTTCTTAATTCTGTGCGAGCTGGAATGCTGCGGTTTGGGATGCTTGGTCTTTGCTTCAGCGAGCTGAAAGCCGCCAACGCCGATCACCGCCGCGAGCAGAATTGTATAAAATCTCACAAGGACGATTATACTACTGGGGGTTTGAAAACCACAAGTACATTTCTACGAAACTCAGTGCTGTCAGTGCGATACAGACAACAGCCATGAGTCGCCAAAACTTCTCCGCAGTGTTTGATGAGATCCTAGGCAATCCCGCGACATAGCCGACGCCAAATCCGGCGGCCAAGCCACCGATGTGCGCGGCATTATCGATTTGCGGGAGCAACAGTCCGAACACCAGAACGTAGACTGCCCACCGGGTGTACAAGCTACGAATGTGATCGCCTAATGCACTGCGATGCCGCACGCCCATAGCGATCATTGCGCCGATCAGCCCGCAGATGCCAGCCGAGGCGCCTACTGATAACTGGGGATTCCACAGAGTGCTGGCGAAAAAGCCACCCACTGTCGAAGCAAAATAGAACGTGATCATGCGGCTTGTGCCATAGACCTCTTCTACCTGCGCGCCCAGATCGAACAGAACCCAGGAATTCATCAGAATGTGAAGAATGCCGCCGTGGAGAAATCCGGCCGTCACCAGGCGCCACCACTGGTGATACCCGAAAATGGCAAGCCGGTATTTCGCTCCAAACGCGAGCAGCGCCTGGCCTTCACCCACGTCTTTTCCGTACACCGAGGTCGCCACAAAGAGCCCGAAATTGATGAGGAGAATGATGACCGTGGTGTAACGCGCGTGTGAGATAAAGCCACCCAAAATAGCGCCAGGCTCGCGCCGGTCAATGGCTCGCGGGCCGACCGATTCATTGCAATAAGGGCATACGCGGTCGCTCGTCGTGATGAACGCCCGGCAATGCGGGCACATGCGGCGATTATCCATGGTCAACCCATTGTACTGTCTGGCCTGAAGCAGTCTGGTACAATTTGGAATTCCGAATGGCAAAGAGCGAGCGCGAATTGCGCCAGGATATTGTCGATATCGGGCGGCTCGTCTATCAGAAGGGCTGGGTGGCCGCCAATGACGGCAACATCACCATCCGGCTAAGCCCGGACCGTATTTTGGCCACGCCCACCGGCATCAGCAAGGGTATGATGCACGTGGACGACCTGATTATTGTGGACAAGCAGGGAAGCAAGGTGGAAGGCCGGAGAGAGTGCACGTCTGAGATTTTCATGCACTGCACGGTTTACAACATGCGGCCGGACATCCATAGCGTGCTGCACGCGCATCCGCCGGTGGCCACGGGTTTCGCGACGGCGGGCCGGCCGCTCGATCAGGCGCTGCTGCCTGAGGTCGTTATCGGTCTGGGTTGCGTGCCGCTCGCTGCCTACGGCCTGCCCGGTACACCCGCGCTCACCGAACCCATGCTCCCTTACATTCCCAAATACGATGCCATCATGATGGGCAATCACGGAGCGGTATGCTACGGTGAGGACGTTTACAAAGCCTTCTTCAAGATGGAGACCGTGGAGCACTTCGCGCGCATTGCCTTGGTGGCAGAGCTGTTGGGCGGCGCGAACGTGCTGCCGAAGACGGAAGTGGACAAGCTTCTGGATTCGCGCTCCCGCTACGGGATCAAGAAGCGCGCGGGAGCCGAACCGGGCTGCCCGGTGGTGGCCGAGGATCTGGGCCAGGAGGGCGAGAAATTTTTCGTTACCCGCGACGAGCTGGTAGCACTGGTTGATGAAGCATTGCGTGTGCGCGGTGTGCAATAAGGATGCGCCGGGCGACGATTCTGTGGAGGTTCAATGGGTGAAGCGTTAGGCATGATTGAGACCCGGGGTCTGGTGGCCATGATTGAAGCTGCCGACGCTATGGTCAAAGCCGCCAAGGTAAACATTGTCGGCTGGGAGAAGATCGGTTCCGGCTATGTCACGGCGATGGTGCGCGGGGATGTCGCAGCGGTACGCGCGGCGACGGATGCCGGCGCGGCGGCCGCCCGGCGCGTAGGCGAGTTGATCGCAGTGCACGTCATCCCGCGCCCTCACCCGAGTCTGGAAGACATTCTGCCGATCGGAAAAGCCCCGACTGCGGCCAGTGCGCGGTAGAACGGCGCCCCACAGATCCTCATGATACTGGCCCGCGTGGTCGGCACCGTGGTTGCCACACGGAAAGATCCCCGTCTGGAGGGCAAGAAACTCTTGATCCTCAAACCGGTCTCCCCGGAAGGGAAAGATGAGTCCGGGTATGTTGTCGCGGTAGATACGGTTAGCGCCGGATTCAAAGAGAAGGTTATCGCCGTTTCCGGCAGTTCGGCGCGTATGGCCGAGGGGTGCAAAGATGTGCCCGTGGACGCGGCCATCGTAGGCATCGTCGACGATGTGCAGTTGGATGAAAAGTAGATGCAATTCGGCCGCGTTGTGGGTTGTGTCTGGTCGACGGCCAAGGCGCCAAATCTCGAGGGCCAGCGGTTGTTGATCGTGCAGCCGCTCACCCCTGAGATGAACAAAACCGGGAAGCAGATTGTCTGCACCGACTCGACGGGCGCGGGCGCGGGTGAGCTGGTTTACTGGTGCCGCGGCCGGGAATCGAGTTTTCCGTTTCTCCCGAAAGAAGTTCCCACCGACGCGACCATCGTGGGCATTATCGACTCGGTCGATGTTAGCAGAGAGTAGCCATGCTGATTGCGCGCGTGATCGGCGAAGTGGTTGCCACCCAGAAGCATGCCAGCCACAAAGGCCGCAAGGCGCTCTTGGTGCAACCGCTGAATCTGGACGGCACCAATCGCGGCGATGCGGTGATTGCGCTGGATTCGGTGGATGCCGGCGCCGGAGATCGCGTGCTATTAGCCACCGAAGGCTTCAGCGCGATGACGAGTGTGGGGCGTCCGCAATCCCCGATCGACATGGCGGTGATTGGCTTTGTGGACAACATCGACCTGAGCGGTCTTTAGCACCATGAGCGCTCGTTGCGGAAGCCTCCCCGTCGATCCTAGCGAGTGAGACAATATGAAAACGATGCGCTCGCTCGTTTCGCTGGCCTTGAGTCTGTGCGCGCTCAGCGCGCAGGAACCGCCCAAATCGCCGGACTCCGTCGCTCCACAGGCGGCGATTCGCGCCCAAGCCCAGGAAGTCCTTCTCGATATGGTGGTACGGGACAAGAAGGGCAGGCCATTGAACGAACTGACGGCCAACAACGTCCAAGTTCTGGACGAAGGGACCCCGGGGAAAATCATGGGGCTTCGCCTGGTATCGGTTGGGGATGCCGCTGGCCTTGGACCGAAGGACGCCAGCGATCCTCCGCGGCATGCGCGGCTGGTGAGCCTGGTTTTCGAAAAGTTGGATACCGACGAGCGCCGCTTTGCCAGCCAGGCGGCTCTCGATTTCCTTGGCGATGACCTGGCAGACAACGTCTATCTTGGGGTGTTCGTGGCGGACCCGCGCCTGCGTGTGCTCCAGCCATTTACGAATGATCATAGCCTGGTGCACCACGCTATCGAACAGGCATCCACAACGGACTATGCGCAGCTGGCGGCCCAATCCGAAGGCATCCGGAAGAAGCTCGAGGACAGCCTTCAGCCGAAGGCATCTCCAGGGGGTGCCGGTCCCGCGCCGGCCGGTCTTACGACTTTATTGGCGCGGATGACTCTCAATGCGCTCCAGTCGGAAGAGCAGCTGGTTCGCACCAAACAATGGCGCTCTTCCATTCTTGCGCTGTTGTCCCTGGTGGAGGAACAGGCCCGGGTGCCGGGCAGGAAGACTCTCATCTATTTCGCGGAGGACCTGCAAGTCCCCGACAGCATGACCGAGGTTTTCAATAACACCATCGCCGCGGCCAACCATTCAAAGGTAAGTGTTTATGGAGTGGATACGCGGGGATGGACTGCGGAAGAACATGGTAAGAAGGGGGGGCTGTTAAAACTTCATAAGGGTGCGCCGCCACCGCCGTCTACTCCGCCGCCCGCCGCGCTCGATCAGCTATCGTCCAGCACGGGTGGATTTCTGATCGCGAAGAGCAAGGATTTCCGGGAGCCGTTCCGAAAAGTCAGCGAGGACGTCCACGCCTACTATGAGATTGCCTATCTGCCTCCCAACGCGGCCTATAACGGAAAATTGCGGAAGGTCGCGGTGCAACTGGATGTGCCGGACGTGAAGATCCAGGCGCGGAGCGGGTATTTATCGCTTCCTTCGAACGAGGGCTCCGCATTTGTTTACGAATTACCGCTGCTGCGCGCGTTGAATGCGACGCCGCTGCCAACGGATTTTCCTCTGCAAGCGGGCGCGGTGCGTTTCCACCCCGAAGGCGGCAAGATGGAATACGGGCTGGTGGTAGAAGCCCCGTTCAAGGAGATTACCTTCATTGAGGACAAGGCCACCCACAGTTTTCGGGCACAGGTATCGCTGCTGGCTCTGCTCAAGGACGAACACGGCGAGATCCTGGAGCGGTTCAGCCGCGATCTTCCCGTAGAGGAGACCGCCGATAAGATCGAGGCGCTGCGGCACAGCAGTTTTATGCAGACGTACCACTTGGATCTGGCTCCCGGCCAGTACACACTTGACGCTGTTGTGATGGATCGCCAAAGTCAGAAAACCAGCGCTCGCCGCGTCGCGGTCACAGTGACGCCAACGCGGCCCGGCGTGAACATCAGCGGCTTGGCTCTGGTGCGGAGAATCGAGCCGCAGGCCGGCGAAACGGATGCCCGGGATCCTTTCCGTTATCAGGGCGGCAAGGTAATTCCGACGCTCGACAACTCCATTCCGGCGTCTTCGTCCGGCGAATTGTCCTATTACCTCGTCGTCTACCCGTCGGCTTCGGAAGCCGACAAACCGCAATTGACCATGGAGTTCTTCAACAAGGAGGGCGCCTCCGTGGGCCAGGCCAGTCCGGACTTGCCGCCGCCCGGCAAAGACGGGCTGATCCCGTATGTGGCATCCTTACCGCTCGCCAACTTTGGGCCGGGGACTTACGAGCTTCGTGCCACCGTGAAACAGGGCGCTTCGATGGCCGAAGAGAAGACCTCATTTTCTATCAATCCATAAACCGGGTCATGGCAAGTCGTTTTTCACGAAGGAGAATTCTGGCTGGAGCGGCCGCTCTGACCCTGCCGGGATTGCGCGGCCGCTTGTTACGTGCCGCGCCATCGCCGCGGGTGGACGGCGTAATCTTTGAAGAAATTCCGCCTCAAGTCAGCGGCATTACTTGGGTCCACGACAATGCCATGTCCGCGGAGCGCTATCTGCCGGAGACGCTCGGACCGGGTTGCGCGTTTTTCGATTTCGATAACGACGGCTGGATGGACCTTTATCTGGTCAACAGCGGAGTGTCGGATTTCTTTACGCCGTCTAAGCCGCTGCGCAACGCCCTGTACAAGAACAATCGCGACGGAACGTTTATCGATGTCACCGACAAGGCCGGCGTACCTGCCGGGACGACGTTCGGCATGGGCGTGGCCGTGGGCGATTACGACAACGACGGCTACCCTGACCTGTTTGTCACCGCGTACGGCCGCTGCATCTTGTATCACAACAACGGCAACGGAACGTTCACCGACGTGACAGATAAAGCCGGCCTGGCGATGCCCGGCTGGACCACCAGCGCCGTCTGGTTCGACTCCGATAACGATGGCCGCCTGGATCTGTTTATCTGCAGCTTTGTGGATTATACGAGCAAGTTTTCCTGCGGGGACAACAAGCTGGGCCGGCACTACTACTGCATTCCGCGCGTCTTCAAGCCCACCCATAGCTTCCTGTTTCACAACAACGGTGATGGAACCTTCACCGATGTCACGCGCGGCACCGATATCGAACGCGCCATGGGCAAGGGCCTGGGCGTGGTGGCGACGGATATCAACAATGATGGCCTGATGGACCTGTTCGTCGCCAACGACACCGTCCAGAATTTCCTGTTTGTGAACCGCGGAAAAAACAAGTGGGAGGAGATCGCGCTAGCTGCCGAGGTGGGATTCAGCGAGAACGGCCAAGCCCGCTCCGGCATGGGCGTGGACGCCGCCGATATCAACGGTGACGGCTGGGAGGACCTGTTTGTCGCCAATGTCGATCAGGAGATGTTCTCGCTCTATACCAATAACAAAAACGAGTCTTTTTCCGATTCCGCGCACAAGCACGGGGTGGCGCAAGCGACGCGTCTGTTGAGCGGCTGGGGCCTGAAGTTTTTCGACTACGACAACGACGGCGCGATCGACCTGATTCTCTCGAACGGCCACCCTGACGACATGATCGAAAAGTACTCGCAGCAGGTGAAGTACAAGGAGCCGCTCGTGCTGTTCCACCAGGACAAGGGCCTGCTGCATAACGTGAGCGCCGAGGCCGGTCCGGCGTTCTCGAAACCGATTGCCGCGCGCGGGCTGGCGGTGGGTGACTACGATAACGACGGTTTTCTCGATGTGCTGGTAGCTTCGAACGGCGGCGCGCCCATGCTCTTAAAGAACAAGTGCGCTTCGGGCAACCACTGGCTGGGCGTGAGGCTGGAAGGCGTCAATTGTAATCGCGACGCTATCGGGGCGCGCCTCACCTGGTCTGCCGGCGGTGTCAAGAGAAGCCGGCTGAAAAACAACGGTGGCAGCTATCTGTCATCCCACGATCCGCGCGAAGTTTTGGGATTGGGCGCGGCTACGAAGATCGACTGGCTGGAAATCAAGTGGCCGCTGCCCAGCGGAAAAGTGCAGAGGTTTACCGAAGTGCCGATCGACCGCTATGTGACGATCGTCGAGGGCAAAGAGCTGGCTTAGCTCCTTTCGGGCATCAGCCCACCGCTCGGCGTGAAGATTCGGTGGTACAAACACTCGTTCACGTTTGGGGCTTCGGCAAGCTCGTTCGCAACAAGAAACTGCTTCCGAGCCACGAACGCGTGTCGCCCTCGACGTAACGACGCCGCGTTAACTTGGTTCCGTCTTCTCGGTTGGCGCGAAAGCCCCAGAGCTATTTAACCGCGACGCCCTGGTAAACCGAGAAGCTCGCGGAGAAGCCTCCGTAAGTGATTTTGCCGCCTTGCACGAGGTTCGGGGTAAGGCTTGTGCCGGTGAACCTCTGGCCGGAAAAGGTACCCGAAGCTGTGCTCGCGGTAAGTCCACCCATGAAGGGGGGGACTGTTGCGGGTAGTTTCAAGAGTGCTGCCGACGGAATCGAGTACGTACCCAGACTCGCCGGGACAACGCACGTGACTGTGACCGCGCGATAGCTCGTACCGCTCAGCACAGTGGTGCTCACGCCAAGCACTACGTAGTCGAATCCGGTACCGGTCCAAGTGATAGGAAGCGACTTTGTGCGATCGATCGAGCTGATCGTCAACACATTGGTTGTGAAGTTGTTGGGGAGGGTCGCCGACACCTTCGAAAAAGCCTCAACCTGAGTGCCGCCGGCGCCCGTCAAGCTGTATGTGGCTCCGTCCACGAGCGTCAACGACGAAGCCTGATAAACCGGGCCGAGCGAAGGAGTAGTGAGTTCCTGCAGAACGATGCTGCCTCCGGGCAGGCCCGGTCCAGCCAGCGTTACTTTGCCGCCATCCAGTGTCATGGCCGGTGAGCTGGGAGGAGGAGTTGCGGCGGAATAAGTCTGGTCAAATACGCTGCATTTGCCGTTGTCGAACGTGGGTCCACTAAAAGGTAAGTTCCACGCTGTGGGTGTGTACGCGGCGAACAGTCCGCCAATACCTTCAGTGGGGGGGCCGATGCTAGTGGTAGTTTTGGTAATGCCAAAGCCCGCGAAGGTGATGTCGCCGGCAGGCACGCCGCCCCCGCCGCCTCCACCACCCCCTCCGCCACCTCCGCTGGTCGAGATGACAGGCGACCCCGTCTCGTTGTACACCCGCAGTGAGGTAAGACCTCCGGTCGGATTCCCGCGCAGTGCAATGATCGAAAAGCTGCCGGCGGTGGTGTAAAATTCCGCCAGCCCGCTCTTGCCGGCGGTTGCGGGAAATTGGCTCGTCATGGTGAACGCCATCTGTCCGTTGGCGGGCAGGTTTAGAGCTGTGGCAGTGCTTCCTGTGCCGGCGATTTCAAGATTTACCGAAACCGTCAGCGGGATCGGGCTAGGATTCACCAAGGCGAGGGCCGTGGTCAGACTCTTAAGCTTGCCGGCAGGTATCGTATTGTCGAAAGGGACCAGGATGCGGGTAGCGCTGGAAACGGCTGGCGCGGTGGAATCCTGGTCGTGGCCGTTCGAACTGTACGTATAGATGACATAGGCCGTCACACCTGCGCTGGCGATAACTTGCGCCCACCCTTGGGAAAGGGATCCGGTACCGGGCGTGTGCAGGAAAACCGACGAACCAGCGGGGACGGTACCCGAGAAGCTGCCTTCCAGGAACGTAGGACTCCAGGCCGCGGTGGCGCCAGCGCTGCCGATGTCTTTATAAAATGTCAGCAAAACCCCGTTGATGTCGACGGCGGTAGTATTGGTGAGTACTATGGTGGATCGCCAACCTCCACCATCGGCGACCTGCGGGATCACCAGTATCTGAGCGCTCGCCCAAGCCATCGAAAATAAGGCTGTAAGAATTAAGTTCCGTAGAACGGTTCGCATTTAATCGCCTCTCCTGTCTTCCGCGATCTGGCTAGATGATCGGCAACCCCGACTCGTTGTATGTCTCCAGCGAGGTAAACCCTCCGGTCGGATTCGCTCGCAGCGCAATAATTGAAAGGGTGGCGCCGGAGGGGGTCATGCTGTAAAACTCCGCCAGCCCGCTCTTGCCGGCGGTCCCGGGAAACTGCGCCGGCAGCAGGATCGCCACCTGCCCGTTGGCGGGCAACACCAGTGGGGTACCCTGAACGACGGTACCGGTGCCGGAGAGTTTGAAGTTCGCCGCAATCGTCAAGGGCTCGGCGTTCGGATTCACCACAGCGAGGGCCGTGACAAGAGGTTTGGTATTGTCGGCAGGCACCGTGTTGTCGAAAGGCACCAGGATGCGGCTGGCGCTGGAGACGGCTGGTGCGGTGGCGTCCTGATCGCGGCCGTTGGTAGAGTAGGTGTAGATGACATAGGCCACTACGCCCGGGCTGGCGATCAGCTGGGCCCACCCTTGGGAAGTGACGGCCCTGGTGCCGGGCGTGTGCAGAAACACCGAGGACGCGGCGTTGATGGAAGTGGGCAAACCCTCCAGGAAAAAGGGTATCCAAGTCTCGGTATTGCCATTGGTCGTATCCAAGAAGAACTGCAGCGAAACGCCTTGAGCGATCGCCGTGGTATTGGTGAGCACCAGAACAGATGACCACCCGCCGCCGTCGGCAATCTGGGGGATCACCTGTATCTGAGCGAATACGCAGGCCATCGAAAACAAAACCGTTAAAATTAAGTTACGCAGAATCGTTTGCATCTACTTGCATACCTCCAGTGCTTCTTTATAGTGCGCGAGTGCGTGCAGGCGTTTCGTCACTGATGAGCGACAACCTGCATTAAGATCCGCCGCTGTGGATGTAAGCGCGCATGTGGTGCAGCTCCTCGGTCTTTTGTTCCAGTGCGAAGTTCATGAGATCGCGCATCGAGAGGAAACCCGTCACCCTTCCGTTGCGCATCACCGGAAGATGACGGCAATTGTGGACACGCATTGTTTCCATGGCGTCCTCCAGGCTGGCCGTTTCCTCGATGGACGCGACGTTGGACGTCATTACATCAGCGACCTTGGTACTCTCCGCGTCCCGGCCCCCGACGACCACGCGGACTAGAAAATCCCGTTCGCTGAAGATTCCCTTGAGTCCGCCGTCTTTTATGACGAGAATTGCGCCGACATGCAACTCAGCCATGCGGTGCGCCACTTCGGCAGCCGTGAGATGCGGCTCGACCGAATAGAGCTCTCTGTTTCCGAGAACATCCATTACCCGTGACATCCCGTGCCTCCAGGCAAATAGAAGTATCACAAACCGAGCCCGGATTCTAGGGTGGGGGGTTAAAATTCATTGTCTCCAACGAATCGCCGTGGTACTACGAGTCTCAGCGAAACCCTGGGCAAGACGACCCGTTTGTTTAGACTACCCCTGCGGTCGCGGTCCGCCAAGCAACCGTACTTTTTAGAACCGGACGTAAGCGCCGAACTGGATGATGCGCGGAATGGTTGACGTGGCGACAATGCGCCCGAAATTCGGGAAATTCACGTTGTAGTTCGTTTCGGTCGGGGCGCTGTTTCCATCCTGTCCAACGGTAAAGTTCGGGTGGTTGGTGATATTGAAAAAGGCGGCCTGGAAATCGATCTTGATCCGCTCCGTAACCGGGATGCTCTTGGCTATTTGCGCATCCCACTCGAACAGGTTGGGACCGGTGAACATCCGGCGCTGCAGCTGGCCGTAGGTACCGGGATCGGGGTCCGTGAACACCTGGCCGCTGAATGGCGCCTGGCCGAAGGGCGCTACGCCGAGGCCGGTCGGGGCGATAGCGCTGGGATTGACGAAGTAAGGGCCATTGCCGGTCATAAAGAAGCCTACGGTATTGCCGAGGTTTGCGCCGCTCAAAACATCGACGGTGTTGTAGGTGGCACGGGACCCACCGCGATTCAGAGTGCCAAATTGCGAAACAATGGAATACGGCGAGCCACTCTGGTAAGTAAAGAACCCGCTGGCCGTCCAGCCGCCAATGACACGATTGACCAGGCGGTTTCCGCTCAGCCGGTGCCCGCTACCCAGAGGAATCGGCACCACGTAATTCGCCTTCAGACAATGCGTCAGATCGAATGGGGCGCGCGCTTTGTCCAGTCTGCCGTTATTCACATCGAGATAGGGTTCGAAACGGTCATTGTTCAAATCTCCGTTGGTGTCGGCTAACGCTTTGGAGAAGGTGTAGTTGATCTGGAGCTGCTGGCCGTTCGGCAACCGCCGGCGCACATCGACCTGGCCGGAGTGATACGTGGAGTAGCTGCCGCTCTCGAGAGCATTCATACCGAGGCCGTAAAGGCTCGGGAAGAAGCTGTATCCGCCGTTGAGCCCGGGCTCGAAGACCTCCTGATAGAGGGCGCCCAACTGGCCGGCTTGTCCCTGGGCAATCAAGGCAGCGACGGAGGAATCGTTCAGGAAGCCTCCGCCCGGCAGGTTATTGGTGAAGAACGGAAGGGGAACGCTGCCCTTTACAGCGGGGTTATAACTTGCATCGGTGCCCTGGCCGGCTGCCTGCGACAGGAACAAGTTATTACGGGCCTTCACAAAGTCCGCTAAGTACGGTGTGCCGGCGACCTGGACCTGGTTGAAGTCGATAGCTCGCCACTCATGCGCGCCGTGGTTGCCGATATACCGCACATCGATGACGAACTTCCTGTATTCGTGTTGGATGCCGAGGCTCCATTGCTGGATGTACGGGGTCTTCAGGTTGGGATTGATGATGCCTTCGGCATTGGCTGGGCCGGAGTCGGTGAGGTTGTCCAGGAAAGTCCGCGGCACATGCAGGACGGGCGTCGGAATTTTGGGCGGATTGGTTGAAATCTGGCCGATGACGTCAGGGTTCGAGACGGCGGTCTGCAAACCCTGGTTCGTGCCGACGTTATTCGCCGCCGTGATGATAGCATCGTCGTTGAAGTAAGAGAGGCTGTAACCGCCGCGAACCGCGGTTTTGCCATCGCCGAAGACGTCCCAGGCGAATCCGACGCTGGGCGCGAAATTTTTCTTGCTCGAGCTATAGTACGGCCGTCCCGCAGAATTCCCACCGAAATTCAGAGTGGCATTCGACAGGATCGTAGAAATATAGTTACCATTCGTGATTTCGGGTGTCAGGTAGAGGGAGTTGGCCTCGTTAAAAGGGGTGTAGTAGTCATAGCGCAACCCGGCGGTCAGGGTCACCCGTGGACGCACCTTCCACTTGTCGGTGACATATCCGGAGTAAGTATCGTACTGATAGTTGCGAAGGTTTGCTGCAAACGGAACAAACCCTGAAGTGCGGCTGGTCACATTGAACGTCTGCTGATAACCGCTGATAATGCCTGCCAGCGTAGCCAGAAGGTTGTTCGCGGTATTGACATCATTGGCAGTGGCATTGGGAAGGCCAGGGATCGTGGTCAGGCCGTTCGGATTCGAAGCGCCGAACCCGAGGGTGTAGATAGGGGCAAGGGCGCCCCCATTGTTGTCATAGGATCTTACGCGGATGTTCTGCTGCTGGTAGCCGAAGCTGATGGTATGGTTGCCGCGGACCCAACTCGCGTTGTCCTGTAAAGCGTACGTATTGGTAAATCTGCCCTGTGAGGCAAAAGCGAACTCGCCCGGGAAATCGATGAGGGCACTCTGCAAGTAGGCGGGAGGTGTGGGAGTGGAAACGTCGAACGGAACGGGTGAAAGGTTGAAGCCGCCGCGCAGTTCGTTGGTCAGGCGCGCCGTGGGACTCCATCGCCAGCCCACCGAAAACAGCTTTCCTCCGGCGTCGTTGAACGAAGGGGGCTTGGCGGTGTAGAACGCGTCATCGCTTTCGCGGTCGACAAGGTCGCGGTTCAAGGTATAGGTGCCGAAAAATACGTGTTTGGGTGACAACGCGTAATCGAGGCGGCCCAACACATTATCTCGTGTCTCGTTGGCTCGGGAGTTGAACTGGTAACCGCCGGTGTTCAAGCCATCTCCGAGCAGATTGTTGTTTGGTAGAGGCATCGTCCCGAGTAACTTCGCCACATAAGGGTCGATAGAGTTTTGTGTGGCCGTCAGAAGATTAGCCTGCTGGCCCGAGCCGTCGGTCAGCGTCATGATTCCGTTGCGGGCGGTCGGCGTCAGAACCGTAAAGTTTTGCAATGCCTGCGCGCGAAGGCGGTAAGCCTCGTAAGCGAAATAGAAAAAGAGCTTGTCCTTGATGATCGGCCCGCCAAAGGTAGTACCGATCTGGTTCAGGTTCAGGAACGGCTTAGGAGTCCCGTTCTGGTTGGAGAACCACCCGTTCGCACTCAGCGCGCTGTTGCGGTTGTAGTAATAGGCCGAGCCATGAAACTGGTCTGTTCCGGAGGGTGTGGTCATCGTGACCTGGGTGGCTCCAATGCCGAAGTTGCTGGGTGCGTTTGCCGTGGAGATGGTAAACTCAGCAACCTGCGCAATGGTCAGATTGTTCGCACTGATATCGAGGCCGCTGAGCCGGATGAACTGGTCCTGAACGTTGATGCCGTCGAGCGTGACGTTGGTGGCTTGGGAACGCATCCCGTTGATCACCGTGCTGCCGCCTGGCACTCCGTTCTGCTCCACACCCGCCTGCGTCGCGAACAGGTTGCTGATCTGCCGGTCGAAAACAGGCAGGTTGGTCACCTGTTCCTGGGTTAGCGTGGTAGCCACTTCGAACGAAGTGCTCTGCACCCCCACGGTGCTTTCCACGACATCTACGGTCTGGGTGGAAGTGGCGACCTGCAACCGGACCGGCGGGAGAGTATTCTCCTTGCCTGGGTCCACGATGACTCCCGTCACGGTGGACTTGGCAAATCCGGCTACCTCGATAGAGAGTAGGTAAGTGCCCGGTTTGACAGCCGCCATGGAGAATGAGCCATCGCTTCCGGTTCTTGTGCGGAGAATGGGGCTGCTACCTCCGGGAAGCAACAACTCGATGGGAGCATTCGGCACGGCGGCGCCGCTCTGATCGAGAACAGAGCCGGTCAAGGTTCCGTTATTCTGCGCGCGCAGCGGGAGCGACGGAAGCAAGATTAAGAGTCCCGCCAGCGCTCTCAGACAAATAGAGCGACGGACGGAGAGCAGACGTAGAGACGCAACTTGAGGCATGATAAACTCCCTCCCACACTAAAACGGCGCCGGAGGGGTTGACAAGCCCCCCCCCGGCCTGAATGCGAGTGACCGTTGATCTAGATATAGTGAAGCGGAGTACTGGGTCGTCTTACAAAATTGTGGCGAATGCCGATTAGATTGTGGTGAAACGCGCGTCCAGCGGGGTTGATTGCTAGGGCGGGTGGTAATATCCACTTCATTGCCCGCGTTGCGCGAGCCGTCCGAAGATCTTACCACCCAAACGCAAAAACAGAGTCAGAAGGTGTAATGCAGCGAGAGCTGAACGAGGCGTGGGTCACGCGCATAGATGACTTGTCCGAAACTCGGTGAAGCAATATCAACCTGATTGGCGGCGTTGCCGGGGTTGAAGAACTGTCCGTGGTTAAAGAAGTTGAACGCCTCACCGCGGAAAACGAGAGCTTGGTGCTCGGTGATGCGCATTCGCTTGGAGATCGACAGATCGGTATTGAGGATTCCGGGCCCATGGAATACATTGCGGCCGAGATTACCGTAACGGCCCGCGCCTTGCGCGGCCGCGCCACCGGAGCCGACACGTTGGAAGTAGGGATTCCCAGCACCAGTGGCCGTTCCGCCGCCGGTACCATTGAAATACGGATTGGACATGCCGAACTGGTTGGAGCGCGGGTCGACGAACTGCACGGTGCCCCCGATGTAATCGGGACGGTCGTCTCCGGCGCCGGTCAGCGATCGGTCGCCGGTGTCAATGATGTCGAAGGGCAAGCCGGTCTGTAACGTCACTACGCTGGCGACGTTGAAGCCGCCGAGCAGATGACCGACGAGCCCGCGCTGCTCTTTGAAGAAGGGAAGATCGTAGACCACGCTGCCGATGTAGCGATGGCGGACATCGGTGTCACAGTTGCCTCGATCCCTGCGCGCATTGAATGGGTTGGAATTCACGCGCAGGCCAGAGCCGTCATCGATGCAGTGCGCGTAGGTGTATGCGTTGGTCAACTGTAGTCCATGGGCGAGCCGTTTCTCCAAACTCAACTGAAGGCTGTTGTAGCTGGAATTGGCGTCGGTGAGCTGGTCGGTGACGCCTCCGAATACCGCGCCGCCGTAGGCCGCGTCTTGCGGGTTGTTGAGGTTGAGCGGGCCCCGTGCAGGTTCATTGAATACTGTGGCGCTCGGTGTGAAGAGGCCCGGATTAATATCGCGCCGGTTTTCGAGCTTGCGTCCCTGGCTGCCCACATAGGCGGCATCCGCAGCCCAATCCCGAGCGATCTGGTACTGCACCTGGAGATCGTACTGAAAGGCGTAAGGCGTCCTGAAGTTTGGATCCATCCGCGTTAGCGAGACTGGTGCTACCGTCGTGAAATCGAACTTGTCGCCCGGTTTGGCGGTTTTGAACGGGAACGGGTTCTGCGCGAGGCGGCGGACTGGCGGTCTGGTAGGGGTGAGTCATGTCGGTGGACCCGAGCGCCACCACCTGGGCGCCATAGGGAGCGGCACCCAGGAACTGCAAGGCCAACTCGGTCTCGGGAACGTTGTAGAAAACACCGAAACCCGAGCGTATGCTCAACTTGCCCTTTCCCGGTAGGATCCCAGGCAAAACCGATGCGCGGACCAAAGTTGTTTCTATCGGGACTGTAGGTAGACCGGCTGATTCCCGGGTCTCCCGGAAACACTAAACCAACGGGAGCCGTAGGAAAGACCGTTGACTGCTCGCCCGCGCCGAAACGTGTTGACTCGGTTGAGAATCTCGGTCAGCGGGGAGCCGTAATCATAGCGCAGTCCCATGTTGAACGTGAAATTATGCGTCATTTTGAAATCGTCCTGCACAAACGCGCTGAAGAACTTGTCGCGAAGCCCCTGCTTGTTGGAGTTGGACTGATCGTAAAATCCCGATACGAAGCCCCGGGCGAAATCGTTGATCGCGTCGGCGTTCGGATCCCCCTGCAGGCCCGGAATCATCGACACGAGGCCTCCCTGGGTGGCGGCGCCGCTAAACGAGAGGTATCCGTTGTTAATGAAGTCGAAGATCTGGTTTTGCTCGAAGGCGCGATAATCCACTCCGAACTTCACGGTGTGGCGGCCATGAATCCAGCTAACGCTGTCCGCGTATTGCCAGGTGTTGTCGCGGCGCGCTTGCGGACCCTGGTAAGTATTGCCGATTGTGATGCTGTTGATCAAAATATACGGCGGTCCGGCGGCAGAGGGATCATCTGGGATGATTCCGGTGAAGCCCAGGCTGGATGGCGAAGTGTGATTGGCGGGGAAGACGCCGGGCTGGTCGCGGCGATGAAATGACGCCAGCGCCTCATTGACGAGGCTGGGGCTGAAGGTATGAGTATCATGCAGCGCGACGTTGTGGTAGGTGATGAGATCGAGTTCCCCGAAGCCCGGTATGGTCGGGCCACCGAACGAGAAAGGCGTATTGTCCGTCGAGCGCTCGGTGAAGTACGAGACCGAGAAATTGTTCGCGTCGGAGAAACGGTGATCGATCTTCAACAAGCCTTGATCGCGATTCAGCGCATCTTTCGGCGCGCTGAACAACGTGTCTCCCACTGATGCAGGCGGCGTGATCTTGACGATGGCTTGGGCTGCTGGTACGCCACTAGCGAGGATAGCGGCTCGCTCCTGATCCGTAAATACAGTGCCGGAGTTCGTGACCCCAAACACACGCCGAAAACCGAGGTAGGAGGCGAAGAAGAACGTCTTGTTCTTGATGATAGGGCCCCCCAAATTCGCGTCGAAATCGTTCAGATTGAAAGGCGGCCGCGGGTTTGATGCCGCGTTCTGAAAGAAGTTATTGGCGTTCAGAACCTTGTTTCGAAAGATCTCCGTGGCTTCACCGTGAAAAGCGTTTGAGCCAGACTTGATGGTGGATTCGATCACCGCGCCGGAGTTTCGGCCGTACTCGGCTTTCATGGCGCCCGTCACCACGCGAAACTCGCCCAGGGCATTGGGCGAGATAACATCCACGGCGTCGGGAACGTTGATCGCCAGATCGTTGGCATCAGCGCCGTCCAAAATGAAATTGTTGGCTTGCGAGCGCTGGCCGTTCACCTCAAAATCGCCAACCGCGGCGCCCGGCGTTTGAGCCGCAGTGCCCGGGGTCAACGTGACGCCCGGCTGTAAACCGACCAGCAACAGCGCGTTTCGTCCTCCATTGGTAGACAATAGCGGCAGCGAGGGAATGTCGGTCAGCGAGCGCCCCAGCTGCGCATCTTCAACGTTCACTTGCGGTGCTGCGGTGTCCACTGTAATGCTTTCGCTGATCGTGCCCACCTGCAGGGTCACATCCAGGCGCAAGTTGCTGGCGACAATCAGACGCTGTTCGGAAAGAGTCGTCTTGGCGAAACCCGTGGCTTGGACCGAGACGGCATACAAGCCTGGCGGCAATTCCACAAAGCTATACAGGCCGGCGCCGTTTGTAGTTGTCTTCTTGTGTATGCCCGTTCCGGTATTAGTCGCAGTTACCGTGGCTCCAGCCACCGAAGCGCCAGTGGGATCCGTAACAGTTCCGGTTATGGTTCCGACCGATCCCTGACCCCATGCCATAACCGCAAACAGGAGTGCTGCCGTGCCAAGGATAAAAATCGTTTTCCAATGTCTCATTCTGGCCCTCGATTCCAAAGAGTGTTGACCTGACTTCACTACGCGGATAAGCCGACGATTCATGGAACTCCTCCTCGATGCCCCTCGATAAGTCGCGCAAAATCAGCCGGCACCGGGACACGTCCCTTTTACCCGGAGTGGCAGCATGCTCGCAAATACTTGGACGCAAAATCCCCCCCGGAGTTTTCTCGAACCCGAAGCTACTGCTAAGAATATAAAGCCGGAAAAACCCTAAATTCCACGTGTCGGCGAGATTTTATGTGTGTAACGTGGCGAATGGGACTAAATTAAGGGTGAAGCGGATATTGGTCCGTTAATACTCGCGGTTATTCATTTCGGCCACGCCTTCGGTGGCGAAATGGGGTTGTCGATGCAATCGAGAGTCTCTCACCGGCGCTCATATATCAGCTTGCCACCGAGATAGGTCCGCTCTACCCGAATGTTCCTCATATCGTCCACGGGGCAGGTTAGAATATCGCGGTCCAGCACGATGAGATCAGCCAGCTTGCCCTTTTCTAGCGAGCCCTTCTCTTTCTCCTCAAATGTGAGATATGCGTTGTTGATGGTGTATAGGCGGATGGCTTGCTCGCGGGAGAGGCGCTGTTCGGGATGCAGAGGCTGATCGGTCCATCGCGGTTGCCGGGTTAGCGTGATCCAAATGCCCAGGAACGGATTGTAGGGATTGATGGAGCGCAGGCTCCCAATCTTCTGCATGTGGTCTGATCCGCCGCCCACGACAACCCCGGCATCGAACAAGCTTTTGTAAGGCTGGAAATACGTCATGCGCTCGTCGCCAAACTGCTTGCGCAGTGTGGCGCCGTCCAGCCATAGCCAATCGGGCTGCAGGTCCAGAACGATGCCGAGATCCTTCATTTTCCGGATCATTTCAGCGCTCATGAAATTTGCATGCGTGATGCAGGGACGCCCGGCGCGGATGGAGAAATCATTGTTCATCTCCGAATAGCCGTCGATCATGCCCTGGACGGCGCCGTCTCCCACTGAATGCGCGGTGAACTGGAGATCGTGCTGCAGAGCAAAGCGCTGCATCTGGTAAAGCTTGCCCGCTTCTATATAGCGCATGCCGCGGTAGGCGGGGTCGGTAATGGAATAGACCTTGCTGACGCCCCAGGGCTGAAGCATGTAGGCGCTGCCGGTAAGCATGCCGCCATCCATGTAGGACTTGGTGCCCCGCACCCACAGCATGTTGTTGTAGCGGTGCAGAGGGCTGTTGGCGGCCTTCAGCATGCGCGCCTGGATCTGGTCGAGGGGCATCTGCGCGTCCACGCTGTACATGACGTAGACGCGGCAGCTCAGCTCACCCGCGTCGCGCAACTGGCTGTAAATTTCGATTCCCTCGTCGCCCAAGTCGCGCTCGGAGAGGCTCGTGAGGCCCACCGAATTGTAGTCCGCGAGCATCATCTTGAGCCGCTGGCGGCGGTCCGCATCGGTCGGCTTTTTGTCGCCCGATTGAATTTTGACCAGGCGGCTACCGCTGCGGAGGATCCCGGTGGGCTCGCCGTTCGCATCGCGCTCGATGCGGCCCGGCTTGCCGTCAGTGATCTGAAAATTCTTGTCGATGCCGCTCAGTTTGAGAGCCAGCGAATTCACTGAGGCATCCGGTCCGGTTCCGAAGTAGACGGGGTTGCGGGGCGCGGCGGCATCCAACTCGGCGCGCGATGGGAAGCGTTGATCCCGCAAGCGGGTGATGAAGACCTGTGTGAGCACGATCCAGTCGCCCTCTTTGGCCACGGCGGCGCGCTCATGGATGTAGCGGAGCACGTCGGCGATGGTTTCCATCTCCGGCACCGGGTGGTCGAACTCATAAAGCGACGCATCGAGCGCATGCGAGTGTGAGTCGGTCAGCCCCGGCAAAACGGTCTTACCGCGAAGATCGATCTGGCGGCTTTTCGGGCCGGCCAGCTTGGCGACTTCCTCGCGGCTGCCAGCCGCAAGGATGCGGTCGCCTGCGATGGCGATCGAGTCGACGACGTGGAATTGCGCGTCGACCGTGACAATCTTGCCGTGGTGAAGGATCAAGTCCGCCGGTTGGGCCGAGGCCAGGACCGGACAAATCGAGAGAATCAGAATGAAAGCGCGAAGGAACATGGATGGAACATCATACTCCGGCGACCGGCCGACATGGGTTTGATAAGGTAACCCGCGCCGCATGGGCCACAAGGTGAACAAGGAAAACCTGAGCAAAGCCTCCTCCGACCCGCAGCCGCTGGCGTACGGCCAGGTTTCGCGGTAGAAAGGTGAAGGGCTTATGTTTGGCAAGGCTGTTTTGCCCGTGGTGTCGGTGGTATTTGCGGTTTCGGCCGCGCCACCGGGCGCCATGGTCCGCACCAAGCTCGACGTTCCCGGTGCCCTCAGAAACGGGACGTTCACCACGGACCGTTATCTGAATATTCCCCCTGGATTTCAAATTTCACTTTTCGCAAGTGTGGCAGGCGCGCGCTTCATGGCAGTTGCTCCCAATGGCGATGTTCTGGTGTCTCAGCCAAACGCCGGGCAGGTGACGTTGCTGCGTCCGGTTGCCGGCGGACTCCCGCAAAGCTTTACGTTTGTAAGCGGGTTGCGGACCCCGCACGACATCGTCTTTTCTACAGCCAACGGGGTGAGCTACGTCTACATTGCGGAGACGAACCAAATCAATCGCTATCGCTACGTGATTGGAGACACGGCGGCGCACGACCGGCAGGTGGTTATTACAGGACTGCCCGACAGCCAGCTGATTGGCGGTTATGCACATGAACTGAAGAATATCGCGATTGGGAGCGACGGCTACTTGTACGTCTCGATCGGCTCGAGCTGCAACGTTTGCGCGGAGGACACAACCAGCGATCCGGTTCGCGGCGCCATTTACCGGTATAACGCAGACGGCACAGGCGGCCGGCTGTATGCGCGCGGGTTGAGGAATGCGGAGGGCGTGCGCTTTCTGCCCGGAACGAACACGCTCTGGGCTGCGGTGAACAACCGTGACAACGTGCCCTACCCGGTGAAGGACTCGAGCGGGAACTACGGACAGATGATATGGCCTTACGTCGATAATCATCCTCCTGACCTGCTGACGGAAGTGCGTGATGGAGGCAACTACGGATGGCCGTTCTGCGACTCCAATCCTGACAACGGACTGGATCAGATGCCGTTTAATCAGGATTTCGATACGAATCAAGATGGCCGCGTTGACTGCAGCAAAATGGACGTGGTGACGAAGGGAATCCCCGCCCACTCGGCGCCTCTCGGACTCGCATTTCTCGGAGGCACAACCTTCGCGGAGCCTTATCGGACGGGCGCAGTGGTCGCGCTTCACGGCTCGTGGGACCGAACGTCGAAGACGGGTTACAAGGTAGTCTATTTTCCGTGGAGCACAACTGGTTTACCTGGCGAGCAAGAGGACCTGGTTACGGGATGGCTGGATGATGCGTCTCAACATGTCTGGGGACGTCCGGTGGATGCGGTGGTGGACGCGACAGGCAGTCTGCTCATTTCCGACGATGCCGCCGGCGCGATTTATCGCCTCACTTACGCACCTGCGGCGGTGTCGGCGGCCAGCGAGTTTGGCTTGCTGGCGCCGGAATCGATCGGGTCAATTTTTGGCACGAACCTCAGCACTCGAACGGCAAGCACGGCTTCGACGGTTTGGCCGACATCGCTTGGCGGGCGTCAGTTGACGGTTCAGGATAGTGCAGGAACGGCGCGGTTCGCTCCGCTGGCCTTCGTGTCTTCCGGCCGGATCAACTTCGAGGTGCCGGCCGGCACGGCGACTGGCAATGCCACGCTAATGCTCGACCAGAAGTCCAGTCTAGGAAATGTTTGGATCGCCGCGACGGCTCCAGCATTATTCAGCGCCAACGGAGATGGGGAAGGCGTTGCGGCTGCGACTGCGGTGCGCGTGTTCATCCCCTCGACATTGCAAGCCCCGGTTACCGTGTTCACCTGCGCACGGACCGGCAACTGCACGAGCGTGCCCATCCAGCTTGGAGTGAACACGCCAATATACGTTTCGTTTTACGGCACGGGAATTCGCGGCAGGAGTTCCCTGGCGGCGGTGAGCCTGACGATTGGCGGCGTGGGCGCGCCAGTTCTCTATGCAGGTCCGCAGGGAACCTATCCGGGGCTCGACCAGGTGAATGTGGCATTACCGCTGACTCTTCATGGCGTAGGCGAAGTGGATGTTGTGCTGACGGTCGACGGCCAGACTTCGAACACGGTGCGCATTGCGGTTCAGTAGCGAATGGGTTCGGGAACGAGAACGCAAGTTGCGTTGTACGTCCTGCTCGGCGCCGGAGGTGCCTGCTGCCAGCAGCCCGCTTCTGAGTCGGGTGTGGTGGCCGGCGCCGTCCTGGATCGCAGCAGCAGCGCGCCCGTTTGGAAAGCTCTGGTGACTCTTTCCACGGATGAAGCAACGCCGCTCGAGGCCCAGGCGATCACGGATGGGGCCGGGCGATTCACATTCACAGGCGTGCCTCCGGGACGATATCAATTGCACGCGGATCGCAGAGGTTACCTGCACGCGTGGTATGGAGCGGAAACCGCGAATCATCCGCCCGCGAGCATCACAGTGGGTGCGAACGAAACACGCGATGGCCTGGTGTTGCGGCTGCAGGCGCTGGGAGCGGTTTCGGGCGTGGTAACCGACCCGGATGGCGATCCGCTGCCGGGCATACCCGTTAGTTTGTGGATGCAATCGTTCTGGAGGGGCAAACCCAAGTTCTTTGAACGCGCTTCAGCGGATACCGATGACCGGGGTATCTACCGCATCTCTGGTATCGTTTCCGGGCGCTACATCATCATGGCAAACGGCGTGGGGCATCAGGCGTTTCGGATGCAGCCAGAGGCAGTAGCCGGTGAGCAGCCGCCGGCGCAGGCAAGATTCGGCGTGCAGTTTTATCCGGGGACGGATCGCATGTCGGCGGCGGCCGTGGTTACGGTCGAACCGGGGCGAGAAGTCAGAGGCATGAATTTCCACATGGTTCCGAACCCGACATCTACGTTGCGCGGTACGGTGATTCCACCTGTTGAGCTACCGGCTGATACGCGCATCGACGTCGCCATCGTGCAGCAGGATCTGCCGGACGAGAACCAAACTAAGTTTGCATTCAACGTCCCGGGGCCCAATTATTCGTTCGAGCAATACGGAATGGTTCCGGGTGAATATGTGCTGATGACTCATCTTTCGCTGGGCGAGCGCCAGTACCGCGGTGTGCATCGGGTGGAGATCAGCGGCGGCGCAGATAAGGAGGTGGCGCTTAAGCTCGAGCCGGGCATCGACCTTGTTGGGAGTCTGCGGATTGAGGCTGAATCAGCCGTGCAGCAACGGGAACGCCGCGTGGAGTTGAGCCCCGGCGAGTCGTTTTTGCCGAACAAGCCCCGGGCCGTAGGCAACGTGAAGGCAGATGGTACTTTCGTGATCAAGAGTGTAGTGCCCGGCGTGTGGGATATTGGCGTGAGTCCGATTCCTCCCGGAGGGTACATTCAATCGATGCGCTTGGGAGATCAGGATGTCCTGACCGAAGACATGATTATCGGTCCGCGGACGGCGGCGGCTTTGCGGATCGTCGTAAGCACGCGCGGTGGAGTTCTGGAAGGTCAAGTCAAGCGATCGGAGGAGCCCGCCCGCGCGATTGTTTTGCTCGCTCCCGCTGGCAAGTTCAGTCACGTTCTGAGCTTTTACAGCCAGAGTATCGCGGATGAAGCGGGACACTTCAAGATGGAGGGCCTCACTCCCGGGGCCTACAAGCTCTACGCGTTTGAGGGCATGGAATATGGCGCGTGGCAGGATCCTGAATTCTTCAAAGCGTTCGAAAGCTACGGAGAAAAAGTGGAGATTGTCGAAGGAACGAATTTGCCGAAGCAATTGCAGCTGATTCCCGGACAGCGGAGCCGGCAATGAGGCTGACGCCCGTAATCCTGGGAACGGCTTTCTGGGTAGCCAGCCTTCCGGCGCAAGTGACACAGGGAGGGCCGGCGGACGAGGGCTCGCTCGAGGGCACGGTAATCAACGCAGTGACGAAGGAGCCGGTCCGCAAGGCGCAAGTCACTCTGGTTCCGGGAAACGTGCCGCCGGCGATCACGGACGCAAACGGCCATTTCCTCTTCAGCAAACTACCGCCATCTACGTATACGCTACACGCCCAGCATCCGGAATTTCCATTGATCGTGTCAGGCCTGGCAGCGACGAGTCCGCTCATGGTGACGTTGGGACAGCAGGAGAAAAAGAGCGATCTGGTGCTGTCGCTCACGCCGGGGGCATCGATCAGCGGACGTGTAATGGACGAAGACGGCCGGCCCATTCCGTCGTGCAACGTCCAAACGCTGCAATTCGCACCCGGACCGGGCGGCAGAAGGCTCTATGGGACGCGTGGCGACACTTCCGACGATCGCGGCGAATATCGAGTCCATGGCTTAGCGAGAGGACGTTACTATGTTTCCATGCAGTGCGGCCAGCCGCTCCCGGTGGCGCACGGGTTGGTGCGGCGGGGATCGGAAGCCGATCTTCCCGAGCAAAGGTATGCCACGGAATTTTATTCTGACAGTCCCGATCCATCCGGCGCGTCCTGGGTGATGGTGGCCGCCGGAGCGAACGTTACGGGAATTGATTTTCACATGCATCCGACATCAACGGTTACGATCCACGGCCGCATTAACGCCGACGCCGACGCGATGAGTCTCAAGCCGCATGTTGAGCTGGTATCACGGGATCCATTGCTCAGCGGTATGGTGCGATTCGCCGCATCCGTCAACGCGCAGACAGGAGCATTCCTCATTCCGGCCGTGCCCGCGGGCTCTTACACTCTGGTGGCCGCGGCGCATGACAAGAACCGGGTTTACGAAGCGAGCGTACCTGTGGACATCGGAGCCGATCCGCCACAACCCATCGACCTACCGCTGATACCGGGAGGCCAATTCACCGGGACCATCGAACTAGAAGGGGATCCGTCCAAGACGCCGATCGAAAGCCTGCGCGTTCGCCTGACGCCGCTCGACGCCGAATTTTCCGGTTCATGGCCTGAGGCAAGGGTGGAAAAGGATGGAACCTTCTCACTCTCCGGTGTGGTAGCGGGGCGATGGTGTTTGAACGTAGAGAACGTGAAGGGCTATGTGAAATCACTTTTGGTAGGCGGCCAGGAAGTGCGTGGCTGCGCATTTAGCGTATTTCCGGGTGCGGGCGGCGCGATGCGCGCCGTGGTTTCCACCAAGCTGGCGAGCGTGGAGGGCACGGTGAGCGGCATGACCTCTCAGCAGCCGAACACCTTGCTAATTCTGGTATCGGAAGAACCAGACGCACAGGCGGGGCCTCGTAGCATCCGGGCTGGCGCGGATGGCCGTTTCAGTATGACCGGGATCGAGCCGGGGCATTACCATCTCTATGCGGCCGGCGGAATGGAAGCGACCGCCCTGCAGCAGAACCCGCGAGTGCTCAAGGCCCTGGAAGGACGCGCCACTCGCGTCGATCTGGAGGCCGGCGGCCGTGCCACGACTCAAGTCGACCTCATTCCTGGCGAGGACATCGCGCAGGCGTTTCAGCAAGTAGAGTAAGCACGGTATCGTAAGGAACCAAGAGCCGGGTTCTGTCGTATTAAATCTGTTAAAGCAGGGCGCTATGCTCGAAATACTTGTCTCCGATTTGAGATTTGCAGGCCGGATGCTGAAAAAAAATCCGGGCTTTAGTGCGATTGCCCTCGCCACGCTGGCGCTGGGAATTGGGGCGAACACCGCCATCTTCAGCCTGGTGGACGGAGTCATCCTGCGACCGCTGGCTTACGTGGACGCTGACCGGCTCTTCGCCGTTCATGAAATCGTTCCGAAGTTCAGCGCCCTCGCGCCATTACTACCCGTCAACGGCATGCACTTCCTGGAATGGCGCAAGAGCGTGCGCTCGTTCGAGCAGATGGCTCTGATGGGTGGCATGACCTTCAACCTGACGGGCGCGGGAGAACCGGAGGGGCTGCCGGCGGCGCGCGTCTCGGCCAGCCTTTTCCCAATGCTCGGAGTGCAAGCCCAGCTGGGCCGCACTTTCCTCGAAGAAGAAGACCGGCCGGGCCATGACCAGGTGGTTATTCTGAACGATGAATTGTGGAAGCGCCGTTTCGCCGCCGATCCGAACGTGGTCGGCAGGAAAATCACACTCGATGGCCATTCTTATGAGATCGTCGGCGTCCTTCAGCGAGGGTTCCATTTTCCAAGACTGGATCAACTCTACGCGATGACGATTGCGGAAGAGCGCCCACAGATCTGGAAACCCTTTGCGCTGCGCGATGATGAACTCGAAGCCCTTGGCGACTTTAATTACGCCTGCATCGGTCGGCTGCGGCGCGGCGTTCAATCCGCTCAGGCTCTCTCAGAGCTGAATGTCGTACAAGCCCGTCTTGCGAATCAGACCGGCGAAAAGATTGAACTGCGAGCCGCGCTCGTTCCGCTTCAGGCCCAGATCACGGGCAGGTCGCGAACTGGCCTGCAGCTTTTGCTGGCCGCGGTGGGTGCCGTGCTGCTGATCGGCTGCGTGAACATCGCCAACCTGTTGCTGGCGCGCGGCACTGCTCGCCGAAGAGAAATCGCCATAAGAACCGCTCTGGGCGCAGGCAGGGGTCGACTGGTGGGGCAGATGGTCGTTGAAAGTCTGGTAGTGGCCGGTATGGGCGGCGCGGCCGGAGTGGCGCTAGCGTATGAAGCGATCCGCGTGATTGTTGCCTATGCGCCGGTGGATTTGCCGCGGACCGATGAAGTCCATCTGGACGCACGTGTATTGCTCTTCACCCTGATCCTTTCGATACTCACCGGAGTGCTTTTCGGTCTTTTTCCTGCGTGGCGCGCGACCAGGGGTGATCCTCAGGAGGCGATGAAGTCCGGTTCCAGAGGTGCTACAGCAGGGCGGAGTAGCGGTCGTCTGCGTTCGCTTCTGGTAGCCATCGAGGTCGGCTTGAGCGCCATGTGCCTTATCGCCGGCGGATTGCTTCTGCACAGTTTCGTGAATCTGCTCCATGTGGGCCGGGGCTTCGACGCTGAACGTATCGTAACGGTCGACCTGAGCATGCCCGATAGTTATTCCCACCAGCTGCCGAAGAGAGCGGGTTTCGTGCGCGCTTTGCTGGAACGGGTGGAATCTCTGCCTGGAGTCACGTCGGCCGGAGTCTCCAACAGGTTGCCATTGAGCGGTGAAGGGGGAAACAATCTCCTGCTGACAGAAGGTGCGAATGTTCCTTTAATGGAGCGGCCGCTTGCCGATATCCGCGAGGTCAACCCAAGTTTTTTCCGCACCATGGGAATTCCGCTTCGGAGCGGGAGAATTTTCGAGGAGGCCGACCGGAGCCGCAAGGTGGGTCTAGTCTCCGCCATAACTGCCGTCCGGCTGTGGCCCGGCGAGAATCCGATCGGCAAACGCTTCCGCATCGGCGCCGACGACTCCCCCTTGATTGAGGTTGCGGGCATTGTGGGTGATGTTCGGGGCGTCAGCCTGAATAAGACTCCATCGCTCACCGTCTACATACCGTACTGGCAGCGCTTGCAAAATGGAGTTTCATTGGTCGTCAGAACCTCGATAGATCCGCTGGCTGCTTATTCAGCGATCCGGGCCGCGATTCGCCAAGTCGATCGGGAGATCCCGGTACCCGCATTTCGCACCATGGAGGAAATCGTAGCGGAGTCCGTGGCCCAGCGCCGGTTTCAGATGAGCCTGGTGCTGCTGTTTGCCGCGGCTGCCTTGCTGCTGGCAAGCCTGGGAATTTACGGCGTCGTTTCGTACTCGGTGGTGCAGCGCACCAACGAGATGGGAATTCGCATCGCGCTCGGCGCGCAACCCGGCAACATTCGCCGCATGGTGCTGGGGCAAAGCCTGCTGCCGGTGTGCGCCGGGCTGGTTGCGGGTGTGATGGCGTCGATGGCGCTCGGTCGGATATTGGGCAGTTTGCTTTTTGGCGTAAACGCGTGGGATCCGGCGACGATTTCAAGTGTCGCCAGTCTGCTGATTGCCGTTGCCGCGATAGCCACTCTGCCGCCAGTGCGGCGCGCCACACGTGTGGATCCGGCTTCAGCGCTGCGGTACGAATGAGCCGCCGCTGCGCGCCGGGCGATGCTGCGCATCGCGGACACGGCGACGCGGCGACACGGTGACGCGGCGAAGGGGGGAATCGGGTTTTTCGTTCATACGGGTGGCCCGGCGCTATGAAGCTTATCGGGCGGTCCAGCCCCCGTCGATCAGGATGGTGTGGCCAGTGATGAGAGAGGCGGCCGGTGAGGCCAGGAACACGACGGCTCCGGTAACGTCCGCCGGCTCGCCGATGCGGTGCAGTCCTGCGATGCGCTCGATTACGTCAGCGCGAAATGCCGGGTCGGCCAGCGCTTCGTCCGTTCCTGGCGTGGTGATCCACGTTGGCGCCACGGCATTCACGGTGATGTTGTGCTTGCCCCACTCGACCGCCAGACATTTCGTCAACTGTGAAATGGCGCCTTTGCTCATGCAATAGATCGGCTCGGTGGGCAGTGCCACAAACCCAGCGGTAGAGCTCAAATTAACCGGAAAACCGAAGTTCGGCGTGAGATTGGGGCCAAGGATTTGAGACAACAGGGAAATGGAATCAAACGCGACGGACAAACCAGTCCCGCGCGAGATCACCGCCCTGTTGTCGGATGAGCGGTTGATCCTGCGCGAGACGCAACGCGCCGTGACCCCGTTTGGAGGGATCGCGGTTTTCATTTCGTTTCTCGGCAAGATCGGCTTTGTGAAGGCGGTTCGGGAGCACATGCCGATCCGCTGGCGGTCGCCGAATCACATCGATCCCACTTCCACCTTCACAGCGTTCCTGATATCGGTGCTGGTGGGAGCCAGACGGTTCGCGCATGCCAGTCTGCTGCGGGGAGATCGCGCGTTACATGCGCTGCTGGGCATGGAACGGTTTCCTACCGACGACACCATCCGCAATCTGTTTCGTGCATTCGGCATGGGCCAGGTCCAACGCCTCTATGAACCACTGGCCGAATGGCAGATGCAACGTTTGCCGCAGCGCGAGGAGGGCTACACCCTGGACTTGGATTCGACGGTGTTTGAGCGTTATGGCCAGCAGGAGGGTTCGCTCAAAGGACACAACCCACGCAAACACGGACGGCCCAGCCATCATCCACTGTTGGCCGTGCTGAACGAAGCGCACTTTCTCCTCCACGGCTGGCTCCGCAGCGGCAACTGCGGAACCAGCCGGGGCGTGGAGGAGTTTCTCAAAGAAGCTCTCGCGCTGTGGGGACAGCGCGAAAAGATCCGCTTGCTGAGAGCCGATTCGGGCTTCTTCGATGACAAGCTGCTGAGCTTTTTGGAACAGCGCCTGCTGCCCTACATTGTAGTGGCGCGCTCACCCCATGGGTGAAACGTGCCGCCCAGCGAGTGGAGCAATGGACGATGTTGGACGACGACTACGCCGTGGGCGAGTTTCGGCTTCAACTGCATGGCTGGAGTGTGGAGCGGCGGTTCGTGGTCATTCGCGAGCAAGTGCGCGAGGGTCGCGACAGCGTGGGCCGCAAGCTGATCGACGTGCCGGGCTACACCTTCCGCGTCTTCGTCACCAGTTGCGGCGACCCTCCGCAGGAGATCTGGCGGGGCTACAACCGGCGCGCCGACATGGAAAACCGCATCGCCGAGTTGAAGCACGACCTGGGCGCCGATGGCTTCTGCCTGAAACAGTTCTTCGCCACCGAGGCCGCCTTTCGCGCCGTGTTACTGCTGTTCAACCTGCTGGCCGAGTTCCAACGTGCGGCTGGTTTGCCGCTCTATCGCGAGCCGGCTACCATCCGGACTCAGGTCCTCACCTGCGGGGCAATTCTTGGGCGGGCCGGTCGCCGTCTGGTGATTCACCTGTCGGAAAGTTGGGGCGGACTGAAGACGAGAATCCCCTTGCTGGACAGCATCTTGAACTGGCAAATTCCAACTTCGCCGAAGTTGGAGCCGGTGGCCGTAACCTGATCCCGAACGGTGCCCAAACCGCCTTCAAAACCCGCGACCAGGAGGTACGATCAACGCTCAACTTCGGAATTCAGGTTAATAATCCGCCCGCTTTTCTGCCGAATCATGACGCGGCCCGCGGCTTGGCTCGCAAAGAACGTCGATTTCGCGTTCAAGGTCATCGTCAGGTCGTAATCCTGCTCGGTCACGTCTTCGGCGAGAGCGGAGGGGCCGCCGCCGGCATTGTTAATCAGGATGTCGAGCCGGCCGAAATGCGCGACCGCATCATCGACGGCGCGGGTGATTTGATCCATATGCAGCACGTCCATCTGGAGCGGCAGGACCCTCCGGCCCATGGCCTGGATTTCCCGTGCCAGTTCCCCGCCGGTATTCACATCACGCAGGCCGAGCGCGACATCCGCTCCCGCATGAGCCAGCGCAAGCGAAATGGCGCGCCCCAAGCCGCGAGCCGCGCCCGTAACGAGAGCGACCTGGCCGGTCAGATCAAATCGAGGGAATTCGTTCATGAAGAGGCAGGACAGGCTGGTGTGCCCGTCCTGCCTAAACTCCTACCAGTAGAACTTGGCGCTGACCTGTCCGATGCGCGGAGCGTTTGCGCTCGTTACCACGCCGAAGAGGCTGCTGTGGAAGTTGCCATTCGGATTGTTGAATTGCGTGTGATTGAAGATGTTGAAGAATTCACCGCGGAGTTCGACCGCCATGGACTCGTGAATCGGGATCCTCTTCGACATCCCAAAATCGGTGTTATCGAGTCCAGGACCGTGGAAGAAGCGGCGGTTGGCATCTCCGAACGCCCCCAACGGGCCGGAAGCAAATGCGCTCGGCAGGAAGTACGTATTTGCGCCATTAGGGCCGGGATTTCTTGGATTTTGGATGATAACCGGCCCGACCCGGTTGGGCACGTCCGTGGACCCGTCGCCGTAGAGGGATTGATCTCCGCTCTGGCTCAAGGAAATCGGAAAGCCTGTCGTGAAGCGGGTGATTCCCGTGATGTTCCAGCCTTGCGTCAGTCTTTTAGACAGGCCGGCGAAAGCTCTGTCGAACGGGATTGCCCAGTTGTAGCTGGCGACAAAGTTGTGGGTGACGTCGTACGCCGAAAGCGACCGGCTGAGCCGGTAGTTCGAGAAATTGACCCAATCGTTGAAACCCGAGGAGTCGTCGATCGCCTTTGAGTACGTATAAGCCACCAGAAAGGTCATGTCGTTTGCCTTTTTCTCTAGCGTGACTTGCCCGGCGTTGTAATTGGAATTGGCGATGTTAGCCGTGTAGGTGTTGCCTTGGGCAAAAAACGGCCCGGGTAGCGCGGTCCGGGTTCCGTAGACGAGCTTGCCATTCGGTAAGGTGTATGTATTGGTTGACCCTCCCGGTCCGCAAGTCGGTGTGGCCCCTTCAGCATTGAGCTGCATGCACAACGACGGCGTGCCCGGGTCCGCGGCATATTGCGCGATGAGTTGATGCCCCATGGTTCCTACGTATGCCAGCGTCAGCACCGTCGACCGCGATAGCTCGCGCTGAATCGAGAAATTGATGTGCTCCCCATACGGCAATTTGTTGTGGATCGAGTAGCCCGGCGAGTAGGTAATGGGGCCATATGTCCCGAACCAATTCAGCGTCTTGTTTGCAGGGCTGCCCGGGACCGGGAATGTGAAGGGGAAGCGCTGCCCAATGGACTGTCCCGTCTGCCGGTTGAGCCACGGTTCCTCGAACATGCCCGGAAGAGAACTGGACCAGTACAGGCCGTACGGAGCGTCACCAACTTCGTAAAACAGATTCAGGTCTTCAATGGACGTGTAGTAAATGCCGTAAGCAGCTCGAATGCTGGATTTTCCCGGCCCTCCAAAGATCTTGTGCAGAACTCCGTCGGTGAAGCCTGGTGAATACGCAAGGCCAAGGCGCGGGCCAAAGTTGTTGTATCGCGTGGGGGAGAGGGTGCTGGGAATGCCCGGATCGCCAGGGACGACCCAGCCCTTCGGGGCGGTTGGAAATTGCGTGGATTGCAGTCCAGGCACTATGGTCTCGATCTTGCCCTGCGTGTCATACCATGGCATGCTCACTTCCCAGCGCAGGCCGAGATTCAACGTGAAGTTCGGCTTTACTTTCCAGGAGTCCTGAATGTAGGCGCCGCCGTAACGCGTGCGGGAGTCCAGGAATTGCATGCTGCACTGGTTATAGCCGTTGCTCGTCGTGGGAGCGCCGAGCAGATAGTCGGCGAAGTCGACGCCTGTAACTGTGCCATCAAAAGTGAAGTCGGCGTTGGGTGCGCAAACGTTGCGTTCGTTGATCTGCAGATAGCGGAACTCGCCCCCGAATTTCAGCGCGTGTTTGCCCTGAACTTTCGAAAACCCGTCGGTGAACATCCAGGTGTTATTGGGCTGGGTCGTTGTCAGCGTGGGCACACCGATCGAGAAGTTTGTGAAGTACAGGGGTGGCACGGTTTGAGGGAATCCCGGCGGTCCTGAAGGCACGATACCGAGGGTCCCGGCGCCAGTCACAAAACCAAGATCGGACAACTGCGCGAAGCCGCCTTTCGGCTTGTTGGTGGTGGTGGACGTGCGGAAGAAGCTGACGCGCGCCTCATTCACTGCACCAGGCCCCAGGGTCTTCGTATTGCTCATGACAATCTGCTGCGCCCGCTGGGGCGTGAAAGCGGGGAAGCCCGATACGCTGGCGGCGGGCAGAGCACTGAAACTGTTCGAGTCGTCGAAGTGGTAATACCACGACCAGGTGCCGGTCTTGTCGTTGATGAAATCGACGCGTTGCCCAGCCTTGTCGTCCTGAACCCGGTTCTTCTGGCTGTTGTCGGAGTAAATTCCATTGACCGGATCGACGTTCCCGACGGGGATGTAAGGTAGAGTTCCAACCGCCGCCTTGTCGAAGGCTCTCGATGGGATCGCTCCGTTGGGAAACACGCAACTCGATGTCAGGGTACATCCTGCAAAGCTATAAGGCTCCCCAACCGTCACGCCATAACCCAGGCGTTGCTGCAGAACCTGGGCCCAGTAAGGTCCATCAACTGCGCCGGAGAGGCTCGCCGGATTGAAGTTGCCATTGCGCATGGCGAGCGTGGGCAAGTGAACGACGCCGGTTTCGGCGCCTGCAACCTGCTTGGTGCCCTGATAATCGGTGAACCAGAAGAGTTTGTTTTTCCAGAATGGGCCACCAATGGCATAGCCGAACTGGTTGCGCCGTAATTCCGATTTGTTGGCAACAAAGAAATTGCGTGCGTCGAGGGTATCATTGCGCAGGAACTCAAACGCATCTCCGTGAATAGCGTTGGTCCCCGACTTGGTGATGGCGTTCATCACGGCGCCACTGAATTTGCCGTATTCGGCGTCAAAGCTGTTGGTGATGAGCCGGAATTCCTCGATGGAGTCCAGGTTCGGGATCAACCCGGCCCCCAGGTTCCGGCCCTCGCTCACGTCACCGCCGTTAACCAGGAAGGCGTTCGAGGTCTCGCGTTGGCCGTTAACCGAAACGTTACCGGGATTAGAGATATATCCGGAAACCGGCCTATCTTGCTGTATCGATCCCGAAGTGAAGGGAACAACTCCCGCCTGCAGGCCAAGCAGGTCGAGGTAGCTGCGGCCGTTCAGGGGCAGCGCGAGCATCTTCTTGGACTCGATGACGTCGCCTAGTTGCGTGGTTTCAGTTTCCACCTGGACCGCGTTAGCCTCGACCTTCACTTCTTGCTGCACACTCCCGACTTCGAGCGTAATGTCGATTTTCAACTGATCGTTCACCTTTACGTCGATGTCCGTCGTTGTGTACTGCTGGAATCCGGATGCTGTTGCGGTGACCTGGTACTTGCCGGCGGGAAGCGCAAGGATGCGGTAGGACCCGTCGGCGGCAGAGGTGGTCTCCTTATTGAGATTGGTATCCACGTTGGTGGCGACGATTTTCACGCCGGCTACCACAGCCTGTGTGGCATCGTGCACCACTCCAAGAATGCTTCCGGTTACATCAGCCCGGAGGCTGGTTGCAGCAAAACCACAGAGTGCCAGCAGAAAGATACACGTTGAACGGCGAAAGAGCACATCGACCTCCGAAGACTATATTTTGTCTAGAATGTCACGAAACGCTACCCTCAATCAAGGGGGGCTTTGCAATTTAACGGGTTATGAATCCCGCAGATTGGAGGGCCGCGTAGATCTCTCGAGTAGCGGTACTGCGGTTCAGGGTATAGAAATGGATGCCGGGGGCGCCCTTGTCCAGCAACTCGATGCATTGCGCGGTCGCATGGGCGATTCCTAGCTCCATGACGGCTTGTGGGTCTCCGCGTCGCCGGTCCAGTTCCTCGGCAAGCTCGAACGGAATGGTGGCCCCGCAGCCTACCATGAAACGCTCTATCTGAGAGGCGTTAGTGATGGGCATTATGCCGGCGACAATGGGCACCTGAATTCCAATACGCCGGGCGCGCTCGACGAATTCGAAGTAGTGCCGGTTGTTGAAAAATAGCTGCGTGATTACGAAGTCCAGTCCTTCGTCGACCTTACGCTTGAGGTTCTGCAAGTCGACGGCAGGATTCCCGCATTCAGGGTGCTTCTCGGGATAGCAGGCTCCGCCCAGGCATAGCGCTGAATTCTCGCGGTCGCGGATGAACCTAACCAACTCGCTGGCGTAGCGGAACCCGCCCTCCATTGCTTTGAATTCGGTCTGGCCTTTCGGCGGATCGCCGCGCAATGCGAGCACGTTCTCGATACCCGAATCTGAGATGCGGGCCAGCACGGCGCCCAGATCCTCCCGCGTGGATCCGACGCAAGTCAGGTGCGCCATTGCTTCAATGCCGTGCTCGCGTTTGACGCGGGTCACGATCTCCAGAGTCCTCTCGCGCGTCGAGCCGCCGGCTCCATACGTTACCGAAACAAAGCTGGGCGTAAGTTCCCGCAGATCGGCAATGGTCTGCTCGAGCTGCCGCGCGGCGTCTTCGGATTTTGGCGGAAAGAACTCGAAGGAGAAGGTCGGCCGTCCCCGCGCCAGAAGGTTCTTGATGTGCATCTGTGTTTATTGGTACCAGAGGCGCCTGTAGCGCCGCCACTGGCCGCCTCCGGCCGCAACGCCAAGTGTAGTAGGATAAACCGGAAGTATGCCTTGGCGGATGATGGTCGGGGTGTTTGGCGCAGCCTTGTGGGCTGCCTGTGCGCCGGTTACGCGCGCGGCCGACCTTCCAAAGCAAACGCCGTTTGTTACCAACGAATCGATGGAAGTGCCCGGCATGATGCTTGAGCCCGGCCGCTATGTGTTGAGGCTTGTGGAGCCAGGCTCGGAACGCAACGTCCTCGAGGTTTTCGAGGTGGTTCAGCTCTGGACCGGCGATGAGAGCCGCCTTCTCTCGACTCTGCTCACCATGCCGAATTACGACCAGCCCACCACGGATCAGACGGTGTTCACGTTTTTCGAGCGCGGTCCCAAACAGGCCAAGGCGTTGCGGCTATGGTTTGCGCCTGGCCGGAAGTACGGGCAAGAATTTGTCTACCCCAAAGCGCAGGCAGTGGAACTGGCCAAATCCGTAGGGCGCGCCGTTCTTTCTATGCCGCTAGAGCTTCCCGCGGACATCGGAATGCTCGCCGCTCAGAAAACGGGAGCGGCGCCTTCGCGGCCGCTGACCTCCCCGACCGTGCCGCTGCCGCTGCCGTTCCTCCAACGGCCCGCACCAGCTAAGCCGGTAGTGAACGAGCAACCTCCCCACGAACCGGTGACTTCCCCTTCGCCCAGCGCGGGAGCCGAAAAGGAAAACGAGGGTCTGGCCGGCGCGTCCGGGGCCGCGATCCAAAGCCGCTCGCGTGCAATTGCCACGCCGCCGCCGCAAGCGCCTGAGAGGATCGCGGCCAACCTGCCGAAAACGGCGGGTTATTTGCCGCTGGCTGTGATGCTTGGAATGGCAGGAATTATTTCGGGCTTGCTGTTGCGCATTCTGGCGCTCCGGCTGGAACGGCCATGAGCTTGCATGTCCGGCTTCGGTTCACCAAGTCTCTGCTGCGGCGCAGCGAGCGGTTATGTTTTGCTTTCGGCTTTGCCTGCCTGGGTTGGTGTACGGCCGCAGTGGCGCACGTCTGGTTGTTTCAAGCGTACGAGAGTTGGGCTTTCGAGCAGCAGCTCGGCGGTGAACCAGTTTCGGTTAGGGAATTCTTGCACGCCGCAGCATTTTCTGAGCCAGCAGAGCCAGCTGACCATTCCATCGTGGGCCGGATCGAGATCCCGCGAATCGGGCTCAAGGCCATGATCCTGGAAGGCGCCAGCAGGCGCACTCTGGCTCTTGCAGTTGGCCATATTCCAGGGACCGCGCTTCCGGGAGCGAAGGGAAATGCGGCCATTGCCGGGCATCGTGATACTTTTTTCCGCGGCCTGAAGGACATCCGCCCGGGAGACAAAATTCTCGTGACCACGCTCGAGGGGTTCTATGAATACCAGGTGAAGGCCTGCCATGTGGTGGGGCCGCGAGACACACGCGTGCTTCAAGACACCGCGGAAACAGCCCTCACTTTGGTGACCTGCTACCCGTTTCATTACCTGGGCCCGGCGCCGGAGCGGTTCATAGTGCGGGCCACGCGCGGCGCCAGTTAATCGTTCAGCTCGCGAATCCAGATATTGCGGAAGTGTACGGGCTGGTCGTGATCCTGCAACAGCAGCGGCATCTTTTCGGCATGCGGCTTGTAGGGAGGACGAGCCTGATAATCTGTCGGGCCGGTCAGGGAGACGTTATCCTGCACAAGCACACCGTTCACCAGCGCCGTTACCCTCGCCGGACGAAGCACCTTTCCATCCGCGGCGAACCTTGGACCGTGAAAGATGATGTCATAGGTCTGCCATTGTCCCGGCGGACGGCTCACATTCACTAGCGGCGGGAATTGACCGTAGACGGCGCCAGCCTCTCCATCCGCGTAGGTCTTGTTCTGGTAGGAATCCAGAACCTGCAGCTCATACTTGCTCATCAGGTACACGCCGCTGTTGCCGCGCGCCTGATCTTTTTCGTGAGGCGGGTTGGGTTCGGCCCATTCGACATGCAACTGGCAATCGCCAAACGGCTCGCGGGTATGGATATCGCCCGTTCCGGGGGCCACTTCGATAGCACCCTCCACCACCTTCCACCGCGCTGACCCGCCCTTATTGTCCAGCCATTTGGAAAGGTCGTGGCCATCGAACAGAACGATGGCATCGGAGGGCGGCAGTCCCGGCTTCTCCTGAGCGCTCGGCGTACCCGGTGTGACAACGGGCGGCGCGGGACGATGGACATCGTTGGCCTTCCAACGCTTCAAAGCCTCCTCACGATTGGAATTCTCATCGGCCGGCTGTCCAAGGCTGGTGACTAACAGAAACGCTGCGATCACAGTGACGAAACGCATAGTAATCCCTCGTTGGATTCTTGCCGATTCTAGCAAACGCGGTGGCGGCGTATTGAGTTGTTACAATAGCGATTCGGTTTCTAGAGGATTCAGAGGACGGTTGGAGGCTCCGCCATGCCCGAAGAGCACTATGACATCCAGAAATTTCTCAAGTTGAGAAAACTGACGCGGGCCATCGCCGATCTCCTGCGCGGCCAACTGTCCGACTACATAGCGACCCTTACTCCCATGCTCCGGCCCCGGAGCATTTTTGGCGAATACATCCAGGGCGGTGCCAAGGAAAGCGTTCGTGGGGCGGACAAAGCCTTTCTGCAGTTGCAGCGCCTGTATACGACTGTCGTCAACGCGAAGCCCTACAATCTCTTGACGGAGCTAAGAGCCCCAATCCAGCTGGAGAGCGCGACTGTCGAACTCGCTCCGCTCGAGTATTCCCACGTGGTTTCGAGCGACGGCGGGAGCAAGACCATTGCCGTTACCTCGCCATTGAAGTGGGCGCTGACTTACTCCGGGTTCTCACTGGCGAAGCTGCAAGACCTGCTCGCCGACCGCAATCGCATGAATGAAGAAACGCACCGGTTCGTCCTGCATCACACTGCGCTCCATGTTGTGCTGAACAGTCATCCCGGCTTGCCGCGGCTGCTGGAAGCTCTGCGTTTCCCGGTCAGCTCGGAGCGCTTTCCGCAATTCGGAGAGCTGCCCATCGCTTGTATTTCATCCTCCGTGTCAACCCTCCGGCCCTCGGACGAGTTAATTATCGAGAGCACGGAGGTTTCGGGGCGCGATGCTTTCGAAGAGGTGGTGAATCTTGATGATTTGCGAAACATCGAGGATCCGCTGAAAAGCCAATTGATGGAGATTGCAAGGAGCCAGGGAGAGGATCTGGCGGTAGGGAGCTGAACTGAATATCGGGCTTGCAGGGGATGCCAGATTCCGATCAACCTTCGGGTGTTGGGCCCATGCAGGCCGCCATCCAGGCCACTTTAACGACAATCCGGAATCGGGCGAGACTCTATCGCAACCTGGTGATCTGCGTGTCGGTGGTTGTCATAGGCTCTCCGGTAGCCGCGGCTGTCTTTCGGAGTGCTTTTCCACTGATAGTGCTTTCATTGCTGGTGCCGCTTGTGGGTACGTATTTTGTCCTGGACAGTAGATACACCGGCCGGTGGAGTAAACAGGTATTGGAATTGTGGAGCGAAGGCAAGCTGGATCCGGGGGTTTTTTCGAGCACTATGCGCGCTCATCCCTACGTTCCGCAGGGAACGCTGGAGGGGATGCTTTCGGCGTTACCGGTTGGGTACGGTGAAAAACGTCCGGCACGTGTTTCGGAAGAACGACGGAGAGTGCTGGAACAGTTCCAATTACTGGCGAGACGCCAGGAGCGTCGAACTGTGCTTGCTACGTTAGGCTTTCTGTGCATGCTCGTCTGCCTGGGGTTTTCCATTCAGCTCCGGTCCGCTGTATTATTGGCGTGCTCCGTCGCGTCGTTCGGGCTGTGGCTTGGCTCCCGGAGACCGTAAGCTCAGGACAATCTCGTCGAAGCCAGGAACCCACGTGGGCCCCACACTGCGAGCGTAGTCTCGTGCGTCGCAATGCCATACAGCTTTTGACCGGGAAACTGATGAATGACCTCGATATTGCCGTCCTTCAGGCGTGAAATCATTCCGCTCCAAGTTTGACCATCAGATTGGTTCTCGCATAACCAGACTTCATCCGCAGTCCGCGAGATGCCGGCGATCACTCGATTTCCGCCAGCGGATGCCAGAGGCCGCAGCGCAGTAACATCGCCGGCCAACAGAATAGGCATCTCTTGGGCCCACCCGCCTCCGCCAATAAAAAAAGTGCCGTCCAGTGAAGTGCTGATGGCCCGTAAAGGATGCTCAGTGCCGGATAGCACTTGTTGTAACTCAGTCCCGCGCCACAATGCGACGTACCCGCGCTGTCCGGCTATCAAGAAATCCCCGGTTGGAAGCGGTGCGATGCATTCCAACCCTTTTGGATGGTCACCGTGAGCGACCTCACGCCAGGCGCCTGGCACACCTTGCAGTAATACTCCGGAACGTGCATCGAACTGCCCGACCAAAGCCCACTCATCCCTGTCCGCCACACATACACCCGTAAGCTGGAGCCCGGAACCGAGGTGATCCTCATGAACATCTCCGTCGTGCCAGACAAGCACAGTCCCGCCGCTTCCGACCGCGCAGTAAGTACTGCGCTCAGGCGCATACGCTAACCGTAACAGCGGACCTTCGACATGCGCTAGGACACGGCTGTCGCTATCCCAAGCTCCCTCCACAAGGGTCCCATCACGTGTTACTGCATAGAGGCTCGATCCGGCCGCAATGGAGAGGTCGGAGATGTCGCCTTGCGTTATTTTTTCGTGCAGAGTCCAGTCCATGGTCATCCACCTGGCAGTCCGAAAGCCTTGTTAAGCGCAGCGACGCCGGCGGGTGTCATCGCTTTGGTCTCGCTCGTTCCACCGAGGCTGTTGCCGAAACCGTTATAGTCGTTCGACTTGAGGTCTCCGCTGGCGTGCAGTTGATCCCATTCTGCGCGGGACATGGAGCCGCTCAATACGCCAGGATCGTTTGCGTATTGCGCATCGTAACGAGTCCTAGGGTCAATCGCGTCTTGCGCAGCCTTCGGGTCCGTCGAGACACAGACGTACGGAGGTTCAGCTTCACCTCCGTATTTGTCCTTGGTGGAGAATCCTGTTTCCCGTAACGCATCTTCATCTAACGTACCGTGATAAATGTGTACTTTGTCCGGATCACCGCAGTTCAGTCCGAGCGGATCTCTGTGATTGATGGGGTCGCCCTTGGTGTACGCAAACAGATTCGTGCCCCCGGCGAACCCCAGTGGATCCTCAGTCAGATAGCGTCCCAAGCGTGGGTCGTAGTACCGGAACCGGTTGTAGTGGAGTCCCGTTTCTGAATCGAAATACTGGCCGGGCAAACGGAAAGGGTTTAGGTCTTTGTCACCCTTTTCCACATGGGCCATACCGTATGCGCTATAACTCGCCCGCCATGCCACGCGCCCACGGGCGTCGGTGATTTCCCACGGTGTGCCTAGCACGTCGAGATGGTAGTGATAACTCGATAATTTCGGCGGCCCATTTCCGCCCGCACGAACCAGTTTCGATAACAGTCGAAACGAGTTTGGCTCGAAGAGATAGAAGTCCTCCCGCCCCCGCTCAGGATCGACTTCCAGCAACAGATTGTCGCCGTCCCAGTAGAACTCGGTCTCGCGACCGTTCGATTTCTTGCGGATACGGCGGCCTAGCGCGTCATATTCGTAGGTCGTGACGCCGTTCGCGTTGCGAACGACCCGAAGCTGGCCCTCACAGTCAAACTCGTTTTGGGTAACCGCGTCGTGGCCATTCCATTCTGATAAGGTACCAGTGGCTTCATCACGCTGATAGCGGACCGCGTCCGCACTTGCAATCCGGTTACGCGTGTCGAACCGCCGGGGCGAACCATCATATTCCGTTATGTTATAGGACAAATCATAGCGGAACACCTCCGTAGCCGCGGCATGCCGCGTCACCGTAGTCAGCCGCCCCAATGAATCATATTGATACCGCCGCGCGCTTTCCCCACGGTTGGCCAATTCGACCAGCCGACCCGCCGGACTATACCGGTAGGCTCGCTCACTGACAGGCTGGCTGCGGCGGTCTTGGGGGAAGGCCTTCTGCCGAAGCACGCCCAGCGCCTTTTCCTGGGTGAACTCCTCCTGCAGTTGATTGGGCAGGTCGTGAAGCACGGGCATGGCACAGTCAGAAGCGTATTGGAAACGGTGCCGAAGACCGCCATTCCCTTCAACCCGGAGCGGACGCCCTGTCAGGTCGTACGCGTACTCAACCGCAAACTCATCGCCAGCTCGCAGAGCGGTGCAGTTCCCAAGAGGATCATGTTCTTTGCGAATTACGCGTCCGTTCTGAGTCTCTGCCGCTAAATGGCCATTGACATCGTATTCAAAGGTAAGCTTGGAGTGCGCGTTTTCCGCCCGCACGATGGCGCCAATCTTGTTGTAGACAAACGTCGTCTTTTCGCCGTTAGGAAGGTTTTTGGCAGTCAGCCTTCCGGCGGCATCGTATTCGAAGGTAATGGCTTGACCTGCTCCCATCCGGCGCTTCGTAACATTGCCTACGGCGTTGTAAGAGTATTCATCTAAGACTCCATCTCCCGTTGTCCTGCGAGTCAGACGATGCAGCGCGTCGTACTCACTGTGGCACAATCTTCCCTCCGCATCACAGAAGCGGACGACGTTGCCCTCCGTGTCATAGCACCACTCAACATGGGGAGTATCCGATACTTCGGCCGCAGGACCGCTTCCCGCGGAATAAGACCGCAACCGCTGACCCCAAATGGAGAATTCTTCGTGATGGATCCCACCGTCCGCATCCACTAATTTGACGACGTGACCCTCGGCGTCATAAGTGTAATTCAGCAGGATTCGACCGCCAGATAAGACGCGCAGAAGCTGCTGGCATTCGTCATATTGATACTCATATGTGTTGCCGTACACATCACGCATTAGAACCAGGCTGCCGTGCAGATTATAGCGGTAGCGTGTTTCCCTGTTCTCTGGATCGATCTTCAGAATCCGGTTGCCATACTGGTCGTAGCCATAGCGTGTTACGGCCCCGCGTGGGTCTTTAATCCATGTAAAACGTCCGTGTTGATTGCATTGGAACTCCCAGCCATTGCCGGCAGCATCGCGTGCCGCTGTAGGAAAGCCTCGATCGTCATACTCAAACGTCCACTTAAGATTTTCAGGGTTCGTTTTACCGACGCACAGGTGACGTGTATCGTAAATGTGCTGAGTGACGGCGCCGGCGGCATCGATTTCCTTGACCAGGTCGCCAGCGTCATCGATCTCCTGCACTCGTACCGCGCCCAGTGGGTCCAAACGCTGAGTCATACCGCCCGCGGCGATGCGTTGCCATACAGACCCTAAGGCATCGGTAGTACGGACGATCGCTCCGTTGGCCTCGAACTGGTATGTGGTAGTCGCACCGAGACTGTCCGTTACGCGGGTGACATGTGACCTGGTGACATATTCGAGCTTCCTTTCGAGGTATCCTCCGTCACCCCAACAACGAACGCACCGACCTAGGTCGTCATAATTGAAATAAAATCGGCCCCCGAGACGATTACTTTCCCCGATCAGCCTGCCGGTCTGGTCGTACTCGTAAGACATGGTGTGGCCCAAGGCGTCGTGGGCGCGTACCAGCCGGTGCATCTGGTCATACTCATAGCCAGCGATAAAATATCGAGGCTCTCCTGGTGCGGTGACCGCAAGTTCGCTAATAAGATTCCCAGGAGTGTGGGTCAGGAGGATCGTGCGCTCACCCGGTCCCTGAATACCGGCCAGCCGGCCAAGGTCGTCGTATTGAACGCGCGCCTGGTCACCGGCCAGATTTTCGATAGCCGCCAGGCGAAAGGTGGGCTGGCCCGTGCGCTCAAACACGTACCGCTGCTGGTTATGCCAATCGTATACTGCAATGTTCGGCCCGCGAATGGATAGCTCCATGTGGAACGCCGGATTAAGCCGCTTGACCTCCCCTTCACCTTTGGGAAACACGACCATCCGGCCAACATCATCCCTCAGGATCAGTAAGTCGCGATCGCGGGTAACGTTCATGAACCAGACGGTAGACCAACCCAGGCCTTGGGGAGTTTGGAGAAGATTGGCAGTGCTATAGAATCGGCGCCAACGCAGGGGCACATGACCGCGCAGCACAACATCCGTCCAAGCCGTATAGACCGCACCGGTGGCGACGTCGACCGGATGGCCGACCGTGATCGGCGCCTGGTTGGACAAGCTAACCTCCGCTTGACTCGCTTGCGTGCGTAGTTCCGGTGTCGTCAAACCTTTACTCATGCTGCGATTCTGTGCTGGGATTGTTCTCCGGGTCCGATGTCATCGCCTGCACACCCGACGCCACGCCGGTAGCCACGGCCGCCTTGGCCGTACTCACTGCGATTCCTCGCACCAGGTCCGCGATACTGACACCCACCATCACGTTCGTAAATCCCAGAGTCATGGCATTCGGCACAACCGGGATATCGCTGCACGAAGTCGCCACTAAAGGTGCTACAAATGCCAGCGGCCCTCCGTTCACCGTTACATTCGGACTGCCCACCGCGGTGGAACCCTGAGCTCCGGGATAGGGGATAGGAGGCATCAAGAGCTTCACCCAGGTTTGCCATTTCGTCAGAGAGGAAAAACTGCCCTGTATCGATTGCCACGTGCTGGCGGTGCTTGTTGTGTCAATCCCCGTGACGTCTTTGAGGAATTTCTCCGCACTTGGGGGTTTCGGGATAAATGCGGCAATCATGGCGATTGCAATATTCGCCATGATAGTCAAAGTCATTAACGTCAGCCCCATCAGAATATTCGTCAAGTAACGCTTCCAATAGGGAGCATTCGTTGGCGTGGGCGGCACGGGTATTCCTTGGGGAATGTGAACCGAATACCCCATGGCGCCGACCGAACAGGCCGGCATTCCATTGATCAACACATTCGCCATCGGAAACTCTGGTGTGTGCCAGAGAAAGATAAGGCCGAAGTAAGGGTGGATCGGCACACCGATGACTGCGTGGACGTCAATGCCGATCACCATGTCCAACAGTTTTACAGCCGGCCAAAGCACGATGGATACTTCCTCATGTTCAGTTACTTTGTGACTTCACTTTCAATAGAAACAAGCTTTAACCGCCCCGTGATCCGCCGTTTCGCATACCGGACTTGGAACTGATCATCCAAGTGCGCTTTGTCAAAAACATCTTTGGTTACGGGCCAGCGTGCCTCTTCCTTATCTAGGCGGAAACGCAGTATATACATCTCCGGCGTAGCATAGGGAATAACCCGCGTCGTAGTTCCGATTCTTTCAGTACGATAGGTGGTGCCAGCCTTCTTGTACTCCTTGCCGACGACAATGGCGCTGCCGGCCTGCGAAGCGAGTAACTGTCCGTCGATCGCCCAGAAAGCCAGATAAAGAGCCACGCCAACTAACACAGCTATATAAATGCTTTTCCACACAACCAGCGGATTAGCCATGCCTGGTTGTGCGCTCATCGACCCACCCTGCGGATCGCACCTCTCATATGATGTGGATATCCAACTTCTTCATCTCCGGCAGCCAATCGGGACCCGGGTAGGACACCGATCCACGCCACACTAAATCAAGCTGCCGGTCATCGCTGCGAATGGCAAGCGTGTGCATCACAACCTGCGGTTCGCAAACTCCAAAGCCGATGTCGATTTCAATGTGCACGCGCTCGCCGGCCAGCCGAAAGGATAGCTGCCCCTCCGGCGTCAGCCGCTCCAGCGCCACGTCCTCATCTCCGTTCATGTACGGGACGACCAGCCCAGGAGATGCCCCGTTGAAGAATCGAAAGTCTATGTCCGGAAGCCGGGTCTGGCGATATAACTCCCGCTGTTCCGGAGGTACGGCCTTCTCATACTCCTTCCGCATCATCTCTTCGAAGGGCCGGTCTGCCGGCATGACGCCAGCGAGAGTCGCTCGCGGGTAGCAGGTTTTTGAATACCAGCCGAGTCCTTGAGGCATGAGCTGCTGTTCCCACCGCGGATATTCACCGGTGATGATGCCCGCGGGTGTCAGCCTCTGTTGGGGATTTTCAATGTTGGGGAGGGCCAGCCCATCCACGGAGTCTTTCACGTTTCTAACGACGAAAGCGCGCCCCAGGGGATTTCTTGGGTAAGGGTAAGAAGTTCCCGGGTCCGAACGTATGTCAACTCCACCGTATGCCCGATCATAAGTAACCGGCATTTCGAAGAACGGCGTCGGTTCTGTGAAACGCGGATAGGGATTACCCTGAAAGATACACGTGCGGTCCCCAATGACTAGCAGTTCTTTTCGTACCTGACCTGCTTGCACCGCGCACATGAGTTCAGAAACTGGCCGTCCACCTGGCGCACAGGCCTTCCCAATCACCACAATGTCGGTCGCCAGTTTGAAAGGAACTAAGTCACTCTCAAATTGGACCGGCGTGATCCGCGGGTCGCCATAGTGTTTGTCGCCCTTGACCAGCTTCGCGGGGAAAGGGAGACGCATGCAACCCAGCCCTCGGATCTCGTAAGTTCTCTTGACCAGGACCGAGAGAATATATTCGCCAGCTGGAGTCTGTCCCGGAAGTAGGATATGTTCCTCCTGGAATGAATCGGGCGGAGACGCATTGATTGCTGCTGCCGACATTTTGATTAATTAACCCTCAACCGCATGGCGGTCATGTTCGGCAGCCAGTCGAAGCCCGGATAGGGATGTGCTGCGCGCCATACTAGGTCCAATTCATTGTCATCGGGCCGGATCGCAACCGAGTGCAAAAACGGTTGTAGTTCCTTCTCACCCATTCCGATATCCAGAGAAACCGACGGAACCTCACCCGGAAGATAAAAGTCCAGTTTTCCAGAAGGCGTCAAGTTTGCCAGCTGCACCGGTTCGTTTCCATTCAGAAAAGGTACCGCGAGGCCCAGGCTGGCGCCATTCCAGAACCTCGGGTCTCGCGACGGCAAGCGAAAAGCCGCGGCCAGATCAGCCTGATTTTTGGGGACGATACCGAGCTCTTCCTCTCGCATGACCTCTCCTGGCGGAACGAAGGCCGGCATGGCCGCAAGAAAAGAGCATCGAGGGTACCACACACGCTGAAACCATCCTAGCCCTTGCGGAAGAGGCTGCCGATTCCAGTGAGTGACATCACCGGTGATCAGGCGCTCTGGCGTTAGCGGGTCGGCTGGGTCCTCAATATTGGGCAGCGCCAGGCCATCCACATTCTCCTTTGTGTAGCTGACAAAGAACCCACGGCCTATGTAATTGCGCGGATACGGAAATGCTATGCCCGGCAGGCTTCGCTCGTCGATACCTCCGTACGCTCGTTCGTAACGAATCTCCATCTCGGCAAACGCCAGCGGATCCGACCACGTGGGAGGGCGGCCAGATCGAAACTCGCACCTGCGATCGCCGATAATCAGGAGCTCTTTTCTGTGCTGGCCAAGACATAACACCGCCGTCACCATCGTGGCAGGCGCCCCGCCGGGAGCGTACGCCTTGCCGACAACCACGACGTCAGTCGCGACTTTGAAGGGCACAAGATCCGTTTCAAAACGAACGGAGTTCACTTGCGGATCCCCCTCGTCGAAGTATTGATCCGTTTCTACGAACTTGGCCTGCTGGCCGGCCCGCACGGCGGGCTTGCCGGGCACAATGGTATACGTGCGTTTTACGAGCGCCGAAAAAATCGGCGTCCCGATATCCGTTTCGCCAGGAATTACTCGGCAATTCTGTCCATCGGTCGAAGGCATTGCTCTGACCTCACGGGTTTAGCATGACCATGCCACCTTTGACCGTGTTCGTGGCGCTTCCCTCGGACATGGTAAGCACGCCTTTGATGTTATGGTTCAAGTCCGCCTCAGACGAAACCATCATCCCGTGAGTTTTCACGGCCTCGATACCGTTGATGGCAATGTTTACGCCGTCCAGCTTGATGCTCCCGTCGGCCTTCATCAACAGCGTGCTCGCTCCCACATGCAGCTGGATTTCGGTGGCTGCCTCCATGTGGATGGAAGAGGATTGGGCAGTTACAAGGATTTTGCCATCAGTTACGGTAATGGTCGTATCTTTCTTGATGGTTTCCGTGTGCGTCCCATCCACCCCGATCGTTCGATTGTTGTGCACCGTCTGCATGTCGTCATGCTCAACGGTCGTGCCCATGTTGTACTGCGCATGGATGGTGACCATCTCCTTGCCCTTGGTGTCATTGAAGGAGACTTCATTAGAGCCTCCGCCACCGGGACTGCTGTTCGATTTCCACCCGCCCATCACCTTGTTGTCCGGCAGCTTGTAGGGCGGCATCTGGTCGGCGTTGTAAACGCAACCTACGATAAGCGGTTGGTCCGGATCGCCGTCCAGAAATGTAACCACTACTTCCTGCCCGATTCGGGGGATCTGGACCATGCCCCAGCTCTTAGCCGCCCAGCCACTGGCCACGCGGATCCAGCATGAGCTGTTAGCGTCTTTTTTGCCCTCACGATCCCAGTGGAACTGCACCTTTACGCGACCGTATTTGTCCGTAAAAATCTCCGCCCCCGAGGGCCCCACCACCTCCGCAGTCTGCGGGCCATATATAAATGGCCGCGACGTCACGCGGGGCGGCCGGAACGGAAGTGCAAACGGAATGCAGGTGAACTCGTTGCTGTAGTGGGTGTCCGCGGTCTCCGCGCCAGATCCGATTTCGTGCTTGGCAGCGTGGCTGATGGAGGTGACGACGTACTGCCCGTCGGCATTGAAATGAGCCGTCAGCGTGAATTTGTAACCGGAAACGAGATTCCGGCAGCTGCTCTCGCCATTGATTTCCAATGCCGGCAGCGTCTCCTGCTGCATGCGGATGCCCACAGTCCGCTTGTTGTCTTCAAAGACCTTCTGCAGATCCGCCTGTCTTTCGGCGCCGCCCGGATCAATGCCATCGAAGCGTTGGGCATAAGCACCGGGGAACTCGTAGATCTCGAGCCTGTCGTTGCCGCCTACCTTGAGCTTGTGTGCAACCTTGCCCACTAGCAGGGACTCGAGAACCGTCTTTTCCGCCTCGAGATGTTTGTAAGGAAGTTCGAAGCAGTGGTCCCACAGCGTATATTTGCCCGAGCGCAACTCCTGCACCTTTTCCCAACGGGTGATGCGCTCCTCGGGACGAGTGCCGCCAGTCACTTCTTCATAAATGATTTTGGACATTTCCGGCATGTCCGGGTGCGACTGCGGGCTGTCGGCCAACACCATCTTATGCCCGTCCTCGGTGTGTTTGAAAAAGTAATAAATGCCCTCTTCTTCCATTAGGCGGGAGGCAAATTGAAAGTCGCTCTCGCGATACTGAACGCAGTAGTCCCTGGGCTCATACTTGCCTTGAAGCTCAAAAGCCACGTCCAAGCCCTGCAGAACTTTCTTGAGGATGTCCGGAATGGCGACCTGCTGAAAAATACGGCTCTGCACGCGACGCGTGAGCAGCCAGAACTCTGGAACCATTTCAGCGTGGTAGGTGGTGAACCGAACGCCGCGGCCCCCCTGCGAGAAACTGCTTATAATGCCGTGAAAATAACGTGTTCCCTCGTCAGGCAGCATAAGCTCGATACTAACTTTCTGTCCGAGCACCTTGTCGAAAGCCACAGTTTGCCGGTTCTCGGCGATAAGGTCGAGGTCAAATTGAAACAGGCTAGAGATAGCTTCCTGGCCGGAAAAGCCTTGCAACAGTAGCACGTCCTCACCTAGCGGCGTGTTGATCCTGATGACACGGTCCCCTTGGCTGAATATGGTAGATGGCAAGTTTTCCTCCTTTTCCGAACGGGCCCGCGGGCGGGCCTACAACGCCAAAATTCCGGCAGCGATCGCTGCTCAGTTATACAAGAACGATCCGTCAGGACCGGTGCTGACGCGGATGGCGTCCAATTTCTGGCGCTCAGCCAGACCGCTCAAGATCCGCCGTGAGATCTCGGGCAGCAGCGTATTGGTAAGGATGTTGTCTACGTTGCGCGCCCCGCTCTCCACCTCAGTGCAGCGCCGCGCCACTTCCTCCACCAGTGCGTCTTCGTAGGTCAACTGAATCCTGTGGTTTTCGTATAGCCGGCGCTGGATCTTGCCCAATTTGAGGGTGATGATCTTTTTCAGCGCCTCGTCGCGCACCGGGAAATAGGGAATGATTACCATACGTCCCAGAAACGCCGGCTTGAAGATCTTATTCAACTCCGGCTTCAGCGCTTTGACCAGGCCGTCGGCGCTGGGCATTGTCTCGGGATCGGCGGTCAGTTTCATCAGCGTGTCGGTGCCGGCATTCGAGGTCAGAATGATGATGGTGTTCTTGAAATCGATTTCCCGTCCTTCGCCGTCCTCCATCATGCCCTTGTCAAAAACCTGGAAGAACAGCTCGAGCACATCGGGATGCGCTTTCTCCACCTCGTCCAGCAGCACCACGGAATACGGGCGCCGGCGAACGGCCTCCGTCAGCACTCCGCCCTCCCCATATCCGACGTATCCGGGCGGGGAACCCTTGAGCGTCGAAACAGTGTGTGCTTCCTGAAACTCGGACATGTTAATGCTGATCATGTTGCGTTCGCCGCCGTAGAGAAGGTCGGAGAGCGCCAGCGCGGTTTCAGTTTTCCCGACTCCGCTTGGTCCCACCAGCATGAACACGCCGATAGGCTTGTTGGGATCTTCGAGGCTGGCTCGAGAGGTACGAATGCGCTCGCTGATGGCCCCCAGAGCGTGGGATTGCCCGATGACGCGATTGCCGAGTTGCTGGTCGAGCGAAAGCACGGACTTGATTTCATCCTTCAACATCTTGCCCACGGGAATCCCCGTCCAGGCGGAAATCACTTCGCCTACAATCTGGGCATCCACGCATACGCGAATCAGCGGTGTCTCTCCCTGTATCGCTTCCAATTCTGCATTCAGCTGCCCCAGTTCGGAGCGTAAGGCTGCCATATCCATGGCCGGCTGTGCCGCCGTGCTGTGTCCGTCCGCCGAAGCCGCTTGCGGCGGCGCACCCGCGGCCTCGAGCTGCGTCCGCACCTCCCGAATGCGCGAAACCAGGCCCTTCTCTTTCTCCCAGCGCTCACGCATGGCCGAGAGCCGGCCTTCTGTGTCCGCTCGATTCTTCGCAATCTGCTCCAGGCGCTCGCGATGGTCCGAGCCCAGCGCGCTCTCGCGCTCGAGCACGCGTGTTTGCACGGTGTAATCGTCGAGCGTCCGCATCGCGTCTTCGATAGCCGCCGGCATAGCGTTCTGTCCCAGTGCCAGGCGCGCGCAGGCAGTGTCCAGCACGCTGACTGCTTTATCGGGAAGCTGGCGGTCCGCCAGATAGCGATGCGATAACCGCACCGCAGACCCCAGACCTTCGTCCAGAATCCGGACGTTGTGATGCTCCTCGAGCGCTGGCACCAGGCCGCGCAGCATCAGACTGCATTGTGCTTCGGTCGGCTCCTCAACCTTGACAACCTGGAAGCGCCGCGCCAGAGCCGCATCCTTTTCGAAGTACTTCTTGTACTCGGACCATGTAGTCGCGGCGATGGTGCGCAGCTCACCACGCGCGAGCGCCGGCTTCAGCAGATTCGCCGCGTCGTTCTGGCCCGCCTGGCCTCCGGCGCCAATCATGGTGTGCGCCTCGTCGATGAACAGAATGATAGGGGTGGGAGAAGCTTTCACTTCCTCGATCAGTCCCTTCAGCCGGTTCTCGAACTCGCCCTTAACACCCGCGCCAGCCTGCAGCAATGCCAGATCGAGCGTCCGCAGCGTAACGTTCTTAAGAACAGGTGGCACGTCCCCGTGAGCGATCCGCAGGGCAAAACCCTCTACCACTGCGGTCTTGCCCACGCCCGCCTCGCCGGTGAGGATGGGGTTGTTCTGGCGGCGGCGTGTCAGGATATCTACCACCTGCCGAATTTCCGGATCGCGGCCCAGCACCGGATCGATCTTGCCAGACTTCGCGCGCTCGCTCAGATTGATGGTGTACTGGTCAAGATTCGGAGTCTTGCCTCCGCCAGCGCGGGGCCGATCCCCAGGCGCCGCGGCGCCTGGTTCTTCAGCTGCCGCCGTGATCGCGTCCTCGTGGGAGCCGCCGACGATGTGACAGCAGGTCGTGGCGCAGAGCATCGGGCTGAATTTTCTGCAGCTCTTTGCTCACATCGCGGACGACACGCGTCAGTTCTTCGTTCGAATAGAGAGCCAGCACCGTGAAGCCTGACCGGATCTGGCCCGCGCCATAGTCCACCGAGCCCAGCAGCCAGGCCTCCGTGAGCATGCGTACCAGCATCTGGCTGAGCATCGGACCGCGCCCGTTGCCGGTCTTCATGCGGTCCAGGCTGCGCGTCAGTTCAGCCGCTAGGCGCGACTTGTCCACGCCGAAATGTTTCAGGATATGTTGCAAGTCGCTGTCGGTTTCGTCGAGCAGCTTCATCAGGTAGTGCTCGATCTCCACCTCGTAGTGCGTGCGTGAAGCGCACAGCCCCACTCCCGCCTCGAGTGCGTCTCTGGTCGTCTGATTGACTTTGCCGAAAAAGAATTTCCAGTTCTGTAACATAAGCGTCCTTATGAGATCGGAAGAACCGTGTCGCCCGGATCGCGAGTGAATGCCTTCGTCTTCATCCAGGTCACCCAACCCAACTGCGGCATGGCCCCGGTTTCGGCGCCCAGTTCGCAAGCGGGTACTTCCTCGTTTCTTAGAATTAGCTGTACTTCGAAATCGAATTCCGCCCCGGCAAAAAAGCCAAGCAACCCGCAAAGAGGCTCGTAGGCTGTGCCGTTCGGCAGGAAATCCAGATACTGTTCGATCGTAAGAGGTCCTAGGACTACGCGAACGCTCGACTGCTGGTCCCAGATCTCATCACCCACTACCGCGCCGAGTCCCAACTGCTCCGAGAGAGTGATTCCCTCTTCGAAGCAGCATTGCGTTTCACGGTCCAGCTTAAACCAGCCCCCGGCGAACTGTTCGATCTCGACGGGTACCGCGAAATAGTCGCCGATCACCTGGCACAACGCCGACGCCGATCGCGGCCATTGCGCCAGCAATCCCGCATAAAAGATCAGCGAATCGTCGGCAACTGACTGCCGGTTCTGCAGACCCTCTGTCCCCAGCCCGATCAGGTCGAGCAAATGATGAGAAAAGCGGTCACGCTCTCCCCGCTCGTACGCCACCGTAAATCTGTATTTCTGCCACGCCTGGAAGAACAGCGAAATCATCCGGTGATTGAAGATGTCGAAGAATTCACGGAGAGTGCTGTCTTTGGCGCGCACACGGCTCATCACCAGCTCGGTGTAATACTGAGGCAGCACTCCCAGCGGGCCAAACAGCCCCATGAAGTTCACCGTCATGCGCGCCGGCTCGCCGCGCTTGCGCACCAGCGAGTAAAGCTGGCTCGGTGGAAACGCAATGGATGGATTCGCTCCGAAGTGGACCACTTCGCGTGAAGGCTGCACGAACAGGCCGACGCGCTCGCGCTCCGGCATCAACCGTTCGAGCAGGCGCACCGCCTGGAAGAAATTGAAGCGAAATGGCTCCTGCTCGAGCGCCTCCCAGATCTCCGAGGGTTCGGAAGCGGGGGCACTGGTGGCCGCGGGGCCGTTGGCGGCAGGTTCCACGCCTATGCTGGATTCGGCGTTCACATCAAAATCTTGTGTCCCGCCCGAGGTGGCCACTGTTCCAATACCTCCCTTCTCTGCGCCGTGCTGACAACCAACTGGCTGAAACTATTCAGGGAAACATAGAGTGCTAGAAAGTGCTCCAGCACGCTCGCAAACAAGTAGACTCCCCCGCCCACAAACTGCTCTTCGTCCAGTTCCACCTTCACCCGAGTGCCGCGCGCAAAGCTGACACCATGCTCGGAAATGACGCGCGCGAAATGCCGTGCACTTTCGAGGCGCGTGATCCCTTCGATCTGTTTCTGAATGAAAGCTGAATCTGTGAAGTTATAGAGCCGCAGGATTTGCTGCAGAGACTCTCTTCCGTCTTCGACCAAGCGACAAATAATTGAGCGACAGATGCGAGATCAGCCGCCACAGAGCGTTCCGGCCGGTCGGCGGGCGAATCGTGCTGGTGGGTTTCTTCAGCATCAAGATCCGCTTGATGGGAGCGGCGCCTTCAAGATCCAGGTCGCCTCTCTCACTGCCGAACGGCAGCCGCGAAGGCAGGTCACCATTGGTGCACGTCAGTCGAACCGTCACCGTATCCACATTAGGGCGAACCGGCTTTCCCGACATGTCCACCAACGAAAGATACGCGTCAATGGCTTCCGAGTTACTTCGTGTGGACGGACGCCGCGCCGCGTGCCAGAAGGTCTGCTTGTGGTCGCGCCTGGTGGCATGCCGAAAGGAATAGAACGGCTCGAACTCGACCGTTTCGTGCGATGCCGGTTCCACGCTCACGACCTCGTCCACCGAAAAAACTTCCATGGCGTCCTGGCGCGAGACGTCCGGCACGACCGGATATTCGTAAACCGTGTGGCTCAGGAGAATCGGCTCGGCGGTTTGCGGGAACAAGTTGACGATTGGGGTGCAGTTTAGCCGGACGGTTTTGTCCGTCACCCCGATCTCCAGCGCCTGCTGGCGATCGGTTCGCTCGAAACGGGAGATCAGAAAGATGATCTCGGCACGGTCTTTGAATCCTGTCTGCGCCAGTTGCTCGAGACCGGAGAGCTCGAAGAAAAAAAACTTGTCCGGAAACGCAAAATACTCTTGCAAGAGCCGGTAACCCAGGAACGAACGCAGGGGATAGGGCAGGGCGCCCTCATTTTCCTCGAAACCAACGGCTCGCAGCTTGGCGGGCTCCAGCCACAGAGGCTTTACGCGACTGCCGCCTGCCGGATCGCGAATCACAATTTGCGTGCAGTTCGCGCACAACAGCTCATACAGGCTGTGGACCAGCGCTCCTTCTCCGTTCAAGTGAAAGCGAAGTGAACGCATCTCCACCTTGTCGAAAGTCACTTCCGGAAAACAGCGGATCTCGAGACGAAGCGCCGCCACGGCACTCCGTCTTGAGCGGCGGCTGAAACCGGTCTGGCGTCCGCCACTGCGCATCCACCAGGCGGAGCGGCCACAGCGTGGTGTCATAGCAGGTGCGATACTTGCAGGGGACGCCGTTTACCGGCGGCGAATAAAGCACTGACCCTTTCGGGATGGGCAGCCCAGCCGTCAGATTGCCTTGCGCCGGGTCCAGGTCGAACTCCGCGATGGACATGGATGGAATGGGCCGCAGATAGTGCGGATAGAGGACGGTCAGCAGGGCTTCCGTGATTTCCGGAAATTCATCGTCGATTTTGAGGTGAACGCGCGCGGCCAGAAACGCGAACGCCTCCAGCATGCGCTCCACATGCGGGTCTTCGCACTTATCCTGTTCGATGCACCAGACGCGCTGCGCAATTTTGGGATATTTCTCCGCAAACTCGGCGCCCATATCGCGCAGGAATCGTCAGCTCGCGTTCGTAATACAGGAGCAGATCATCCCGCACTTTGCTCTCCCTTGATCTGGTATTCGCCGCTGGAGAGCTCGAGGACAGTATCGAAGGAAATCAATTCCGGGGCGGGGTCCATAAGCAAAAGTGCTTCGATCTGGAACCTGAGCTGCCGGCCGCTGTTGGAACCGGACTCCACTATGTTCACCTTTACACCGCTCAGCCGCGGTTCATAAGAGGTAATGGTGCTTTCCAGCATGCGTAGAAGGCGATTGCGGTCGCGGATGGAATTCGCGCTCAGATTGCTGACATCTGGCAGACCATATCCGTAGAGAGATCCTTCCAGTTCCGGGAACTCCTCCGGAACGCCGCCCGGGATCTGCCGGGTATTGAGCAGCCACTCGAGATCGCGCCGCAAGGCGGCCTTAAGCTGCCGGACCGATTGAGAGCGGGTTTGTGGCGGATCTGTTTTCGCCGTCGGATCAAAATCGATGAGCCGCTCGATCACCGATTGCGTGACGGTTTCTTCTGTTTCCCGCCGCGCCATGGCCTATTTCGCGCAGGCGAGCGCCTGCACCGGGTCGAGACGGCAAATGCGTGCATATAGCTTTCGCTTGGAGTCCGCATCCCCGTCCAGCTGGTTCATGCAGCGGAAAAGTAAGGCCAGGGGATGAGCCACCACTTCCGATGCCTCCCATTCATCGAGCTTGCGATGTTCGATCTCGTCCGCCATCTCGTTGAGGATGGGATAAGCGATCGCCTCGTGGCCTGTGGACATGCAGATCTGCGCCAGTTGAATCTTACGCTGGAATCGAGTCCGGCCGCTGCGTTCGTGCGCGATCTCATGGCTGAGGATCTCGACGGCCTGTTGCACGTCGCCGGAGCGGGCCGACTCCATCGCCACCTGAAAGGCGTCCGGCAGCGCAGGCTCGCCCGGCATCGAAGCGGCTGGCGAGCCTTCCTGCATAGATGGCATAGCCTGGAAACCGTTTACCGCCTGCGGCGGCGCCGTCACCTCTTTCAGCCACGCTTGCGTTTCGGCGTTGGCCGTCGGCGTATCGTCCGCGAGAGTCCACTGCGGCAATTGAGGCAGATCGGCTACGAGTGAGCGCACCTCCGACCGGACCGCCGAAGCAATGCCCGGGTAACCATATTCATCGAGAGCCTTCACCGCATACCGTTGCAAATCCAGCCACCCGCGGCCGCACGGCATCGCCATGGCGTTTTCGGCGAGTTCGATCACCTCCGCCCAGTTGCCTTCGACCGAGAGCCGTTTCAAATCCTGCCGGATTTGTGTGGAAGGGGGTGCTAGCAGCTCCAGACTCGGGGAATCACCACCGGCGCGCAGTTCGCCCCAGCGCAGACCACGCAGCATCAGGTAGGGCGCCGGGCTGTACGGATCTTCGCGGCGCAGGTATTTCGCAACCACGGCCACTCGCGAAAATGCGTCGTCCCGGTCCGCCGGCTCCGCGCTCAGGGTCTTGCGCGCGCGGCCCGGAGCCGCAGCCGCTCCACTCGCGTCAGCCGCCTCGCCTTCGCCAGATTCTGCGCCTGTCGCCTCGACACCCGCTTCGGGCTCCTCATCGGGCTCGAGCTCGCGCTTCTTCTGAAGCAGGCCATTTACGGACGACCGCACTTCTTCGAGCGATGTACGCAATCCTGAGAAGCTCGGCGTTGCGTCTCCGAATTTGGATCCGCAGACTTCGGCTAGAGACTCGACCGCCGCGAGGCAATCATCCAGGTTCTGTTTTGACTCTACGTAGAAAGACTTGGGCGTGGCGGCGAACGCCGCGTCAAAGTCCTCCGCGGTAACCTTTCCATCGGCGATCGCTTGCGTGCGCGCTTCCTGCTTGGTTTCATTGCCAGCCACGTCGGCTTCGTAGCCGACAGCTCGGGATTGCTTGAATTGAAACCAGTCGTGGCCTTTGCGCGTCACCGGCACCATGCGGACAGGCTGATCGAGACGCGATCCGATCCAGTCGAGCGGCGCCGCTCGAAATTCAGCGTCGCCATCCTCCAGCTCGGGATAGAGGCCGTCCCAGAAATTTTCAATCAAACCCTGGCAGAATTTCAGGCTGCCCAGGAGCCCGGCAAAGCCTTCGCTACGCAGCATGGCCTCTGTAAGCCATGCCGCAAGCTGCAAGTCTTTGCCCTTTGTGGCCAGGGCTTCGCTGGCTAGTTTGATCACCAGCTTCCAGTCCGCGGCCTTGCGCTCGTGCGCCCATTCTCCCTGCGGGGCGTCGTCGTCTTCGCGGCGTGCCTCTTTGATCTTGTCGAACAGCGGCTCGTAGCGGAGGTTCGCGCCACTCGGGTTCTCACCCGGAATGGGGTTTAGCAGATCGTCGCGAAGAGGCATGGGAAATTACGGAGCCGCCTGAGCAGCGGCAAACTCCAGCTTCCGAATTTCGAGGATGGGGATTTCGTCTTCGTCTACTGAGAACATCTTCTGTCCCACCGGAACCGTCTTGCCCGGCGCTGTCGTCCTCCCATTCGGTAGCGCGACCCAGGCGCACCTGGTCTGTCCGCGTGTTTCCACGAAAGCGGAGAAATGACCGGCAACAGAACTTCTCCGAGTTCCTTGCCTTTGAATGCTGGTCCGGTGCGCACCAGCGCCGGAGACCAGAGGAGATCGCGCAAGCGCTTGGGAGCCTCCAGCTCAATCGAAGCGATATGCTGCAACGGAATCCACAAATAGTCGCCCGCCGCAAAGACTTCCAGCCGGGCTCCCAGCCTCGGGTCGGCGTCCGAAAAAAATGTGAAAGGTTTGCCATTCAACGTGCCCGCAGCCGGCGCCTCGGGAGCCGGCCCGGTGGCCGGATAATCCTCTTGCTCGAAAATAGCCTGGCGGATGCGCTCGGCGTGGAGAGCGGCGCGGTACAACATGGCGCCCATTTCCGCCGCGCGCCCATCCGACGCGAGCACGTCCAGCTGCTTTTCAGCGCGTTGATATTCTCCAGCAAAAGCACAACAATTCGAACAAAAAAGTGCGGCGCCTGGCGTCAGCGGGATTGTCCCGCAACTCCGCGCCAAGCGCCTGCACCGCTTCGTCGAGCTTGCCGGCCTGGAACAACTCTTGCGCTTTCATGCTTGGGCCTGAACCTCCAGGCCTATACCTTTACGTTGCCCTTCAGGTCCCAGCCGCCCTTAACCGCGCCGTCCAGCGAACCGTCTGGTTTCTGCCCTTTGAACTCCTTCTCGATCTTGGAGAAGTCCAGCGACACCTGATCCAATGGCACGATATTGCCGGACGACGATCCTCCCTGATGGAAGGACGATACCATGCAATCGCTGAAGGTGTATTTCAAATATTCCTACCGCATCCTTACCGGCCTTGCGGCACGTCAGAACGGCTTTCTTAATGTGTTCACCGCTGGCGCACGCCAGCATCAGCTTCGGGCTGGCCTTATTGACCTTCATCACGAAGTTAAGGTCATTAAAACTTACCTTCCCAGCTCCCAGTCCGGTCGTCCCTACATCTGCGGTATTCGTGGCGCCAAGGGACCACGACTCCAACTCCATCTCGTTCTTGTGCTTCGAGTCCGGCGATCTCCATCCATGCCGTCAATTTTCAGAAAATAATCTACAGCTGCCATATGGCATTCTCCTTTCTTTCCTTTTTCGAAATTTCGACAACCCCGAAACTTTACTTCCGAGCCGACTGCGGCAGCTCTGCTACCAGCCGCAAGGACACCGACAGCTCGTCGAGCTGGAAGTGCGGCTTCAGAAACGCCACTGCCCGATAAACACCAGGCTTGCCCGGCACCTCGCTGACTTCGATCGACGCCTCTCGCAGCGGATGGCTGGCCTTGGTCGATGCGGAGGCGTTGTCATCGGGAGTTACATAGTTGGTGATCCACTGGTTCAAGAAACGCTCGCACTCCGACGCGAGACATGAAGCTGCCAATCTTGTCGCGCATCATGGCTTTTAAATAATGTGCAAAGCGCGAGACCGCCAGAATGTACGGCAACTGTGCCGAGAGGCGCGCGTTGGCATTGGCCGCTTCCTTGTCGTACAGCTTCGGTTTCTGGGCCGATTGCACGCTGAAAAACGCGGCATAGTCGGTGCCCTTGCAATGCACCAGCGGCGCGAAACCCTGGTCCGCCAGTTCCTTCTCACGCCGGTCGCTGATCGCGATCTCAGTGGGGCACTTCAGCGCGACGTCGCCCTCGTCGGTGCGGAATGTGTGAGCCGGCAGGCCCTCCACCAGGCCGCCGCCCTCCACACCGCGGATCGAAGCGCACCAGCTATACATGCGAAAACGACTGTGTCAGCCTCGCGCCCAAGCGCCCACGCCGCATTCCCCCAAAGGTACTTGGAGTGATCTGTCCCGTCCACGTTCTCTTCGTAGTTGAATCCGTCGACCTGGACGTTATCCTTCCCGTAAGGCAGGCGCATCAGAATGTGCGGCAAGGTCAACGCGACGTACCGCGAATCCTCCGACTGCCGGAACGATTTCCACTTGGCGTACTCGGTGGTGTCGAAGATCTTGCCGATGTCGCGCGGTGCGTCCAGGTTGGTGAAGCTTTCCATATTGAACAGCTCGGGCGACGCCGCAGTAAGGAACGGCGCATGCGCGGCCGAAGCCACATTGGAGATCTTCTCCAGCAGTTCCAGGTCCTCCGGGCCCCTTGCCGAACTCGTAATCGCCCATCAGCGCGCCAAACGGAGCTCCGCCGAATACGCCGAACTCTTCTTCGTAGACCTTCTTGAACAGCGCGCTCTGATCGAACTCCGGCGCGCGCTGCAGATCTCGCAGCAATTCCTTCTTGCTGCAATTCAGCACTTTGATCTTCAGCATGTCGCTGGTTTCGCTCTGGTCGAGCATGTACTTCAGTCCGCGCCAGGATCCTTCCAGCTTCTGGAAAGTCGGGTGATGCAGGACTTCGTTCAATTGAATCGACAGCAGGTGATCGATCTGCGCGATGCGCGCATTGATCATCGACTCCGTGTCGCGCGACACGGTCATCTCGCCCTGCAGCACCTGGCTCACGAACTCCTTAACCAGGCTCTTGCCGCGCTCGCGCGCCGCCGGATCTTTGCCCAGGCGGCCTTGCTCGACAATCTGATCCAGCAGACCAAGCTCGCTGCTGCTCTTCGGCAGCGGGCGATCGCCGATTTCTGTTTTTCAGGCATTGGGTTCTCCCTCCGGCTTCACCTCTTCCTTCAACTTGCCCAACTTTTCGGTGTTCGTAATGGCATCCTGCAGCAGTTCTTCGAGCTTGTCGTTGCCCTGCAGGCTGCCGCGCAGATCCGAAAGCCTGGTCCTCAGCTCCAGCAGTTCGCGCAACGGCTTCACCTGCCGGGCGACCTGCTCCGGCTCGAAATCCTCCATGCTCTTGAAGTTCAAGTCGACTTTGAGCTGGCCGGCATTGGCCTCATCGCTCAGCTTGTTCTCCACCGAGAATGCCAGGTGCGGCTTCATTCCCGCCAGCACCGTATCGAAGTTGTCGGGATTTACTTCCACGAATTTCCGGTCCTTCAGCTTGGCCATGGCCTCCTCCGGCTGGCCCGTGAAATCGCCCAGCACTCCCATAACAAAGGGCAGTTCCTTCAATTCGATCGCGCCGCCGACCTCTACGTCGTACGTGATATGTACGCGGGGCGACCTCACTCGATCGAGCTTATGTTGTGTGCTTTGTCTTGCCATGTCTAGAAATCCTCCCTCCCCACAAATCGCGCGCTGGTCAGCCATCCCTCCATCAGCTGGCGTTCTGCGCGTATCTAAGACGCTAGTAAGCTCGAGCAGCGCAATACCGGCCAAGACCGCTGGATGTCAGTCAGCGAAATGGAAAAGGAGCCGTGGCCGGACCTCGAGGCGCACAAATACGCTTTCACCGCAAAACCGAAATGCTCTGGTACACCTGCACCGTAACACATGTATTTTCCGTGTCACAGTCCTGAATAGCCTATCACCAGCCGAAGCGCAATTACAAGAGGCCCTGAAAAACCGAGGCACTTAGGCCTATCTGAGCCGTTCCCTTTAGTTATTCGCCAAGCCGGCTTATATTCCGGGCCACCGCTTCTCCGGGCTTTCATCTTATTGAAAGCCGTCCACGCAGCAACCCGTGTGCCAACTTCCGGCCTGCTGCCGCGTCTCCTCGAAGTTCTTTATTTGGATGGGCTAGGCTTGGCTCAGCCTTTGGAGGCTCCGCCCAGGTCGGCCGGATCGCTATCCAAATGGATAGTGTGCGACCGGATCGGATAGTTGCACTCAGGGCTAAGTGCGGATTCCGGGTGCGGATGCCGTGACACCGCCGCAACTGGATCCGCTACCCGCCGTACATCCATAACAGTGCTGTCCGACAGTAATCCGCCGGCTGCCGTGTATCGAGGTCTGGAAATCGCGAATGTGCGCCGGAGTATCAAATCCTAGCGGAAGGTCCAGCATCTGATTGAAATCGCAATCGTAGAGGGTTCCATCCCATCGGACCGATAGCGTGTAGCGGCACATAACACCCGCCGCCGCGACGGGATTATAGGCGTTCACCAGCTTTTCCATGTACCGGTCGTAATTGCCACTTCGCAACAGAAACTCGAGGAAGCGGTTAATGGGCATGTTGGTGATGGTATACAACGAATGAAAGACGATCCCATGCCGTGCCGCCAGTTCGCGCTTGAAGTCAGCCTCCACCGCGTGCTGAGCCGGCGGCAGAAATGCGCCGACAGGGTTGTAGACCAGGTTGAGCCTTAACTTTGAGCCCTCTTGCCCGTAGCCCAAGGCATTCAATTTCCGCAACGCCTCGATCGACTTCGCGAAAACCCCGGCGCCTCGCTGGGCGTCGGTCTGCGGCTCGAGAAAATAGGGAAGGCTGGCCACGATTTCCACTTGGTTGGCGGCGAGAAAATCGGCCAGACCCTGCTGCGCGGGCAGCAGGAGCACGGATAGGTTCGATCGATCGATCACGCGCCGGCCAAGCCCTCGGCTTTGCTCGACCAGCCACCGAAAATTGGGATTGAGCTCGGGCGCGCCGCCCGTGATATCCACTAGCGGAATGGCCGTGCCGCGCAGCGCCTGGATGCACAACTCCGCGGTTTCCCTCGTCATGATTTCGCGCCGGTCTGGTCCCGCATCCACGTGGCAATGACCGCAAGTCTGGTTGCACAGCTTGCCCACATTGATCTGAAAAACCGTGATGCCGGTTGCCGTCAACGGCGCAAGGCCGGATTCGGCAAGCGCTTGGGCGAATGGCCTGCGCCCCCCGAAACCACGATTCAGCACGTGCAATTGCGAAGCCGCGGAAGCCAGCGGGTGTTGGGCGCCTGCGAGGCTCACATGCTTACCTTTTTGGCCGCATGGCGCATCTGCAGCCCGTGAACCAGCGAAGCTCCCCCGCGAATGGCTGAGGCCACATGCACGGCTTCACTCATCTGCTCCAGATTGGAGCCCTTCTCGAGAGACGCCTGAGTATAGGCATCAATGCAGTACGGGCACTGCACCGCGTGGGCCACGGCCAGCGCAATCAGGCATTTCTCCCGCTCGCTGAGCGCGCCCTCGGCAAAGACCGCCCCATACCATTCGGAGAATTTCTTCCAAAGCTCCGGCGCGTTTTGGCCGACCTCAGCAAATCGGGGAAGATCCTCGTCGTGATAATACCCGGGCATCGGTGACCTCGTGTCCTTCGAGTTTCCCATGATTGCCCAGCGAGTGGGGAATTGCGGCGCTCCCCTAAAATCCGGTAGATTGGGACCGGAGGAATGGCCGAGTGGTTGATGGCGGCGGTCTTGAAAACCGTTAGCGGGGTAACTCGCTCGGGGGTTCGAATCCCTCTTCCTCCGCCAGTCCGCCCGGTACCGGTACCAGTAGCCGCCCCCGTGACCAGGTATCTGCAAGCGGAGTCTTCAAATGGTCCCTATAATGTAATAGATAAGTGCCCCAAGTGGACGGGATTGAATTTTAAGTCGCTGCGTTTATTTGAATCCTTAATTTGTCGTGCGGAAAACCCTGGTTCACAAGTCCGGTTCTCGCTCACATCAAATCCGCTGTTACGCGGCGGTGACCGTTATCGCGCTCATTGTATTTCTGAGCTCGGCGTGCTCCAGGAGTGCCGAGCATTACCTCGAGAAAGGAAATGAGCTGGATGCCGCCGGTAAACATTCCGAGGCGTCGCTAAATTACCGCAGAGCGATTCAACAGAATCCCAAGCTGGGTGAAGCGTATTACAAGCTCGGGCTGACTGAGTTGAGGCTTCAAAACGCGCGCGGCGCCTTCGAAGCTTTGAGCCGTGCGGTCCAGCTATCTCCTGCCCGCGAGGATTTCAAAGTCGCATTCGGCGATTTATGCCTGGCAGGCTACATCGCGAATCCGGCGCGACCCCAAAATTTATACCAAGCGGTCACCAAGATTTCCGACGAGTTGCTTGCCAAAGACGCGAACTCCTTTCCGGGGCTGCGCATGAAGGGCTATCTGGCGATTCTCGAGGCTCGCCCGTCGGATGCGGCCGGATATTTTCAACGGGCCAACCAGCAGCGTCCCGATCAGCCCGACGTCGCCATGGGCCTAGTGAATAGCTTATTCATGGATCGGCGCGACGCGGCTGCCGAACAGGTTGCCCGCCAGTATATTCAAGGCCACAAGAACTATGCGCCTGCTTATGACGTCCTCTATGCGTATTACGCCAATCACAACCAGCTTGCCCAGGCAGAAGACATCCTGAAACTAAAGATCACCAACAACCCCGATGAGCCGGCTTACAACAACCAGATTGCCCAATTCTATTGGCGATCCGGCAAGCAGGCGCAGGCGCTGAATATTGTTTCCAGGATGCTGGAAAAACCCAAGCAAGCCGTCCAGGCCCATCTGGCGGCAGGAGACTTCTATGGCTCCATCGCGCATTGGGATCAAGCGAAACAACAGTTCGAGCTGGGCCTTAACGCTGGGACGCCTGATCAGAGGGTGCTCTTTCAAAAGAGAATCGTGAACGTCCGGTTGGCTCAAGGAAGCAAGGATCAGGCTGCACTTTTGGTCGACGAGATTCTAAAGAAAGCGCCCGAGGATGAAGAAGCGCTCCGGATTCGCGCCAGCCTCAGGCTCGAGAGCGGGCAAGCGGATAAGGTGCGAGCCGCTGCGGAAGATTATAAGTCGCTGCTGCAAAGGCACAACAACGATCCAAAACTTCATTATGGTCTGGGCCAAGCCAGGCAACGGCTCGGTGAGCTTGCCGTGGCTAAGACAGAGTTTCGGGAAGCTATCAAGCTGCAGACCAACTACCTCGCGCCTCATGTCGGCTTGATCGAGATCGCTTTCACCGAACACAAACCTGACGAAGCGGTTCGCCTGGCGGATGAACTGATTTCCGTCCAACCGCAGAACACACGCGCCAGGCTTCTTAAGGCGGTTGCGCTTCGCGCGATGCGTAGGTATGCGGATGCTCGCTACGAGCTTCAGCATGTCCTTCAGGCTTCACCAAACGAAGGAACCGCCTACCTGCAGCTGGGGCTCCTCGAGATCGAACAGAAAAACTACCCCAAAGCGGAGGCTGCTTTCAAGAAATTGCACGATCTTGGAGGGGATGCCGGCGCCACTTACGGTTTGGCGGTTATGTATTCCGTGGAAGGACAGCTTGATAAGGCAAACCAACTTTTAAAAAAGGAGCTCCAAAGATTCCCCAAGAATCAAATGCTCCACGAGCTTGTGTCTGCCATTGCCATACAGGGCCACGACTACGATCGCGCGGTGGAAGAATACCGTGCCTTGCTTGCCATGAATCCTTCGAACAAAGGTGTTTATTTCCGGCTTGCCGAGTCGCTGCGCTTGAAAGGGGACACCAACGGGTACATTTCCACGTTGGAAGAGGCGCAGAAGGCCTTCCCGCGAGACTTGTCGCCGACTCTGGTGCTCGCTACTGCCCTGGACGGCTTGGGTCGAAGGGATGCCGCGATACAGCAATATCGACGTGCCATAGAACTGCAGCCCGACGATCCGCGTGTTCTGAATAACCTGGCCTTCGCGATGGTGGAAAGCAGTGGAAATCTTGACGAAGCACTCCGCATGGCGCAGCGGGCGGTGCAGAAAGTGCCCGACCAGCCCACCTTTGTCGACACCCTCGGCTGGATTTACGTCAAGAGGAAGATGACGGACAGCGCGGTTCAGGTTTTGGACGGTGTGGTAAAGAAGCAGCCGGATAATCCGGTTTTCTGTTACCATTTCGGCGTTGCCCTTTTGCAGAAAGGTGACCTGCAGCGAGCCAAAGCAACTCTTGAAGATGCCTTGGCCAAAAAGCCCTCTCCGGAATATGCCGACAAAATCCGGCAACTCCTCGCGCACCTCGGCTAAGAGTGAGTTCTTCTCGCCTCGTCACGTTGTCTTGATCGTCGCAGCCCTCGCCGCCGGCTCCGCATGGGCCCAATCGGGCCAGCCTGCTCAGATCACCGTAAATCCAGCACAGCAATTTCAGTTCATCCAGGGCTTTGGCGTAAACTTCACCGGGCCCTATTTCCGCGACGACCAGAAGCCCATGTTCGATATGCTCATCAAAGACCTGGGCGCGACCATGTTTCGCGTCGTCCCCTATCTGGTATACAGCAACTGGGAGGAAACGAATGACAACGACGATCCCAATGTCATGAACTGGGAGTATTACAACGAACGTTATTCCTCGCCGGTTTTCGAAGCCACCTGGAACGGTTTGCGTTTTTTGAATTCGAGGGGAATCCGTCCCGTCATCGCCCTTATGGGCCCGGTGCCCGATTGGATGCTGGACGACCAGTGGAGTCCGCCGAAGCACAAGGTCTGTCAGACCAACAGCCAACAGCACGCGATCAAGCCCGCTATGTACGACGAATTCGCGGAAATGGTGGTCTCCATGGTGATGTATGCGCGGAGCAAAGCGGGAATCGACTTTGAGTACTTCAGCCCGTTCAACGAGACGGACTGCTATCCGCCCGAAGGCCCGCGCATCGATCCAGAGGATGCTCCCAAGGTTCTCGCCGCAGTGGCGCGCCGCTTGAAAAAGGAAGGGCTCGGCGACATCAAGCTCACGCCCGCCGATCAGGCGGTCATCACCACAGACTACATCACCCCTATCTTGCGAGATGCGGAATTGATGAAACAGGTAGGAGCTTTCACTCTACACACGTACGGCGAAAATTCAGTCGGCCCGCAGGTCCAACGCGTCAAGGCAAGCCAATACCCGCAAATGCCGGTCTGGCTTACCGAGTATGGCGATCTGAACGATCAGGACAAAACCGCCGAGAACGATTGGAAGAAGTTTTCCTTGGCTTCCAACCGGCGCGCGCTGACGGCGCTGAACCAGGGCGCGAACGCCGTGTTCTTCTTCGACGCCTTCGACGACTATGAAGAGTGCGCGCGGCGCCTGACCTTTTATGGACTCTTCCGCAGCGCGGATCACATCTACGCGCCGAGAAAGCGCTACTACGCTACTCGCCACCTCTATCATTTCGTCGCCCCAGGATCGCAGCGGATCGGTGTCTCCGCCAATGTCCCTGGGCTCACTGTGTCGGGATTCCACGACGGCAAGACGGACTCAGTAGTGCTCGTCGGAGTCAAAGAGGGCGGCCCGGGACGCCTCGAGATAGGGCTCTCAGCTGGCGCTCCAACCGTCGACTCGTGGGATCTGTACATGACTACGCGCACCGTCGACTGCGTGAAAGCCGGAACCATTTCGGCCACCAACGGCATCGCCCAGCTGGACCTGCCAGACGAGGCGGTCTTCACACTGGTGGGGAATCTGAAGCGATAAGATATCCATGCGCTCGTCGATTTCTAGCCAAGCGATTCTATGCATCGTGGAGACGGAAAATCGGTAGCGAAGGGCTACCCGTTGTTTAGGGAGACCTGCGACTTTTCTTCGTGCCGGCGAAAAATCGAATACCACGTGCTTGGTCGGCTGCGCATACCACTCCTCCTAGGCCAAAACCCCATGCCGGTGTTATAGTTCCCGCAGATGAAGGGGAGGAAGCTCGGAAATTACGAAATCATCGACAAGCTTGGCGAGGGCGGCATGGGCGAGGTGTGGCGGGCGCGCGACACGCGACTGGGCCGTTCCGTAGCCTTGAAGGTCCTGCCGCCTGAGCTGGCCAACGACCCAAATCGCCGGCAGCGCTTCGAGGCGGAGGCCCGCGCGGTGGGGCAGCTCAACCATCCAAACATCGTGGCCGTGTATGACGTCGGCCAGCAGGATGGCCTCGGATACATGGTCTCGGAACTGGTGGACGGCGAATCGGTGCGCGCGCTCATCAACCGGGGCCCGCTTCCTCTGCGGAAACTGGTAGATGTCGGCGCGCAAATGGCCGACGGCCTCGCCGCCGCGCATAGCTCAGGCATCATCCATCGCGATCTCAAGCCGGAGAACATCATGGTCACGCGCGAAGGCCGCGCCAAGATCCTGGATTTCGGCCTTGCCAAACAAACCGTGAAGCCCGCTAGCGATGAGACAACTGCCACGGCGCTTTCTGAGCCCGGAGTAGTGATGGGAACCGTCGGCTATATGTCGCCCGAGCAGGTGCGCAGCCAGCCGGTGGACCCGCGGTCCGACATCTTCAGTTTCGGCTGCATTCTCTATGAACTGGCCACCGGCAAGCGGGCGTTTAAGGGCAACTCGGCCGTCGATGTCATGAGCGCAATTCTGAATAGTGAGCCGGCTGAGCTGCTTGCGGGCAACGCCGCGGTTGCTCCTGCGCTCGATACCATCATCCGCCGCTGTCTGGAGAAGCGGCCCGAGCAGCGCTTCCAGTCGGCTTCGGATCTGGCATTCGCGCTACGCTCCATTGCCAGCATATCGGGAAGCCAACCAGGTCAACCCGGGATAGCAGTGTCACGCCGCACAAGTTGGTTGCGTGCAGCGATGGCGGCGGCCGGTGCCATCGTCCTCGTTGCGGCTGGATATTTTCTGCGCGATCGCACCGCCAGCGCAAATCCTCCGACATTCGAGCGCCTGACTTTTCGGCAGGGTGACATCTCGGCAGCCCGTTTCAGTTCAGACAGCCGGAGCGTGCTGTATGCGGCAGCCTGGGACGGTGGCACAAATCGCGTGTATCTGGTCTCCCCGGGAAATCCGGAATCGCGCGATCTCCAGATGCCGGATGGCGGAAAGCTTCTGTCTGTGTCGGTAAAGAGCGATCTCGCTCTTCTGGTCGGGCCGTTTGGCAAAGACGGAGCTGGAACGCTGGCACAGAATGCCGTTACAGGCGGACAAACCCGGCCCATGCTGGAAGATGTCTATGCCGCCGAGTGGTCGCCAGATGGAGGCTCGATGGCGGTGGGGCGCAAAGTAAATGGGAAGTGGCGCGTCGAATATCCGGTGGGTAAGGTCTTGTGGGAAGGCGAGTGGCCACCGTACGGACTCCGCATTTCACCGGACGGCGAGCACGTGGCATTCGGTGTCTTTGGCGAGGGCAGCAGCCTCGGCATTATGACTGTTGCACGGTTGGGCCAGCGAAAATTCCTTGGCATCTTGTCGGGCCAGATCACGACGGTGGCGGGCGCCCAGCTTGCTTGGAGGCCCGATGGACGTGAGGTCTGGTTCCGCTCTTTCGACACAAACGACCTCGGGACCATCTACGGCGTGACCCTGAACGGAAAGCGTCGTGTAATTGGTCATTTGCCCGGGCGCGTCCACCTGCACGACATTTCCGCCGACGGCAAGGCGCTAATCAGCACGGTTGTAGTCCACGCGGGAATCCTCGGCGTGGCGCCCGGTGAGGACACCGAACGTGAGCTCTCCATCCTGGATTCCAGCGATCTGAAGGACATCTCGCGAGATGGCCGCTGGATTGTTGCCAACGTTCGCGGAGCCAGCGGGGGTCCGAGAGGAAGCATTTACCTGCGAGGCACCGACGGCTCGCCGTCCGTGCGAGTGGGAGATGGCTCTGCGTTCGCCTTCTCGCCGGAAGGCAAGTGGCTGACAGGTTATACATCGAGCGATTCCGCCACGCGGAAATACGTGCTCATGCCCACGGGAACGGGCGAGGAGAAGAGCATCGCTGTTCCCGGCCTGCAGGGAAATGCCGGGATCATCGTCGGTTGGTTGTCCGGCGATCAGCACTACCTGGTACTGGGTGCGCTTCCCGGCAAGAAGGGATGGCAGTTCTTCTCTTGGGATGCGGGCCGGGCGGCGATGCGGCCGGTCTCGCCTGAAGGCATGGTCGACATGTTGCCCCTGGTTGCTCCCGATGGCCGGCAATTCCTGGCGCAGGGGCCGGATCGCGCCTGGTACGTCTACCCGATCGATGGAAGCGCGCCTAAACCCGTGACCGGACTTACGCCACACGATATTCCGGTGAACTGGCGCACGGACGGCCATTCCCTTTACATTCGAACCCATGGGGACACGAACAAGATGGCACGTATCTTCATATTCGATTTGAATACGGGCCAAAGGACCTTGTGGAAAGAGATCCGTCCGGCGCGACCTGTCGACGAAGTTTATAACCTCGCGATCACTCCCGATGGCCACGCCTACGCTTATAACTTCGCTCAGGTGACGTCAGATTTGTACCTGGTGCAAGGGTTGAAATGAGGCCGCCGAACACCTGAAACCTGGCACCTATTTCATCGTCTTCTTCGGATCACTGAACACAGCATCGTCCACCTTGTCCAGCACGCGCACATCGCCCATATCCATCGATACCTTGTCCCCGGGATGGTTCTTAGCAAGCTTGACTCCGCCAGTGTCTACATACTGCCAGTCAAAGGAGCCCTTGTCGCCGCTCTGCAGCTTGAAATCCCAGTGCGTCATCAGGTGGGATTGCGAAGAGACGAAAGCGTCGTAGCGGTCGCCCGGCGTGAGACCCACGTGGTCGAACGTCAGGCGGACCACCTCGCCGCTTTCATTGCCAAGGGTCTTGGGACCTATATACTTCAGGTTCACTCCCGCGTCGAGCCACTTCCACGGCATGGCGAGCCAATACATGTCGTTGATGAATGCCTCGTACGCGTCCTTCACGGCCTTTGCGCCTGCGGCTCCCTCAACTTTCTTGCCATCCACGTATGTGTCGCCGTGACGGTCGTTGATGCTGAACAGAACCACTCGCGGCTTGCCGTCTTTCGTTTTATCTTCCAAACGGTACCGGCCAGTCATCTTATCCCATAGGTGCGACCGGTCTTCGACGATTTTTCCGCCGGCGTTGACTTTAAAATCGAAGTGCAAAAAATGAGCGGCGTACCAGGCCTTCTCTCCACCCATGGCGTTCATCATGGCGTGCGCAATCTCGTCGGCTTTCGCGTCCCGATGGGGCTCGACCGCTCTCATCTGTGAGGCGGCAAGAATCAGGGTAAGCAGTGTAAGGCGTGACATGATGCGCATTATAGCCCTTACGCGAGTCCAAATTGTTACAAGTTAGAATGAGTACGTTTGTACTCATGATGACGGGACGCTTCATCGCTGTTGAATTGTTGTGCCTGTCCCTGGCGAACGCTCAGTCTAACGGCCCCGCGCTTTCAGTGGACGCCGCCGCTCAAAACCATTCCATCAGTCCGGACATCTATGGAATCAATGATTACTCGGACCAGGGACTTGCCAGCGGGCTTCGTCTGTCCGTACGCCGTTGGGGCGGGGACCTGACAACTCGTTACAACTGGCGGCTCGATTTCCTACAACGCTGCCAGCGACTGGTACTACGAAGACTTCACCGCATCGAACGCTACCTCAAACCTCCCGGACAATTCGAAATTCAACCAGGTGATGGAGCTCAGCCGGACCACCGGAACGCGCACCATTGGAACCATCCCCATGATCGGCTGGATTGCCAAAACCCGCGATCAGGTCTGTAGTTTCGCCATCGCCAAGTATGGTCCGCAGCAGCAAACCGACCCGTACAATTCCCAATGCGGCAACGGTATCAGACTGGACGGCTCAAACATTACAGGCAACGATCCGAATGACGCGTCCATGCCGGTGGATGTGAATGCTACGCGGAAATGGGTGGAATATCTGGTCAATCGCTACGATCGCGCCGATCATGGCGGCGTCGCCATTTATTCTCTCGATAACGAGCCAATGATCTGGCTGTTCGTGCACCGCGACGTCCATCCGGACCCGCCGAGCTACGATGAAATCCGCGACCTGGGTTTCGCATACGCGGCCATGATCAAGTCGGTCGATCCCTCCGCGCAAGTCTCAGGGCCGGTTCTCAGCGGCTGGGATTCCTTTTTTTATTCCGCGGTCGACTGGCTTTCGGGTTGGAATACCGCGCCCTATCAGTCTTGGGACAACCCCGTTGATCGCACCGCGCACGGCGGACTGGCATTCCTTGACTGGTACTTACAACAGATGCGCGATTACGAAAGCCAGCACGGCATGCGGATTCTGGATTATCTGGACCTCCACGCCTACGTGCTGCCGGACGGCCTGGCGTTCCAGCCGGCTGGAGATGCCGCCACGCAGGCACTGCGGCTCGAATCCACGCGGGTGCTATGGGACCCGAGCTATCAATTTGCCAGCACGGATATTCTGGAGCCCGTGCGTTTAATTCCGCGGATGCACGATTGGGTGAACAACAATTACCCCGGCACGAAGCTGGCTATCACCGAGTACAATTGGGGCGCGCTCGAAGACATTAACGGCGCACTCGCTCAAGCGGATGTGTTAGGGATTTTCGGGCGGGAAGGCGTGGACCTGGCCGCCATCTGGGCGCCGCCCGCTCCGGACCAGCCCGGCGCATTCGCCTTCCGCATGTACCGTAGCTATGACGGTATGGGAGGCGCTTTTGGCGAAACGAGCGTGCAAGCCGCCAGCGCCGCTCAGGATCAGTTGTCGGTCTACGCCGCCCGAAGATCCGACTCGGCATTGACTGTGATGGTCGTCAACAAGACCACGGGCGATCTGACGACGAATCTCTCACTGGCCAATTTCAAGCCCGCGGGCCATGCGCAGGTCTGGACCTACAGCACTGAGAATTTGAAGGCAATCGTCCGCGGTACGGACCTGCCGGTGTCAGCGAGCGGTCTTAAGACAACTTTTCCGGCGCACTCGATCACGCTGCTGGTTGTGCCCGCCGACCCAGTAACGCTGGCTGCTCCGTTGCCCGTGATCAACAGCATCACCAACGGAGCCACCAATGCGGTGGGAATCTCGCCTGGTGCGATCGTGTCGATCTTCGGCAGCGGTCTCGGCCCGGCGATTCTCGCGGAGGGCGCGGTGTCAGGTTCCGGCATGGTCGAGACCTCCGCCGGCGGCACTCGAGTGTTGTTCGACGGCACTCCCGCGCCGGTGCTCTACACAACGTCAGATCAGGTCGGCGCCGTCGTGCCTTACGTCGCGGTCCTCAGGCCGACTACTCACGTGCAGGTCGAACATCTGGGTAGCCGGTCAGCCCCGGTCGAGATTCCGGTTTCCGCTTTGGCGCCCGGGATCTTTAGCGCCGACGGCTCTGGGGCCGGCCAGGCTGCAGTGATTAACGAGGATGGCAGTCTGAACTCAGCCGATCGCCCGGCTCCGCGCGGATCGATCGTGACGGTTTTCTGTACGGGCGAAGGCCAAACCAGCCCGCCCGGCGTCGACGGAAAAATTGCCGATCGGATTCTGCCTAAGCCATTGATGCCCGTTTCCGTGAAAATCGGAGGCGCCTCGGTGACTCCCCTGTATGCTGCCGCTGCGGGTGCGGCTGTGGCTGGCGCGCTGCAAGTGAACGTTGAGATTCCGGCCTCAGTCACTCCGGGTAGCCACGTGCCGATCCAGATTCAAATCGGCACGGCGAGCAGTCAACCCAATGTGACGATTGCGGTGAAGTGAATTTACTCCCACTCGATAGTGGCTGGTGGCTTGTGCGTGAGATCGTAAAACACGGCGCAGACACCCTCCACTTCGAGGAGTTTGCCGGCGATAAGCTTTAACAGTGACTCGTCCATTGAGACCGATTGCGCCGTCATGCCGTCCACTGAGTCGATCGGGCGAAGCACGACGGAATCCCGCCGGGAATCCGAACCAACTGGAATTAACACGACCGGAAACTGCCAAACCTTTTGGTCGAATCCGCTGTCGTGCGAGAGGCTCCGGACGATGGCATCGGCTCGCCGTAGTCTAGCCAGGCGTTCCGTCGACAGTGTGCTGGAAAAAACGCGCATCTCGTTCAATAACACGTGCCCTGCCACCCGCGCCACCACGCGATTGATCCCGCGCATACGGTTGATTAGATCCGTCGCTTCATTCTGCAGTGCGCCGTCGACGCCCGGGAATTGGTCAAATGCCAGGACGGGGCGATAAGTGCGCTCGTCGCCCTGCACTCCCACCGAACGAACCGGCAGGAGAAAACCCTCCGCCGTCCGCGAAACTGGCTCGTCATGTTCGGCGCATAGGCATCGGATGGCCAGCCCTGGTCCTGGAAACGGGTGGCGTTCGAGCAGATCCTCGGGAACCCCCAATTCGCGGCCGATTTCACGGACCTCATCTTTGTAAAACGAACTGAGCGGCTCGATGATGCGCTTGGCGGCGATCAGTTGTTGGATTCCGGCCACGCGGTTATGGTGTGTCTTGATGACTGCAGCCTTTTCCGTTCCACCCGATTCAATGGTGTCCGGATAAATGGTGCCCTGTCCCAGAATCCAGTGTCCATCCAGCAGATGGCGCGATTCGATGATCCTTTCCTGCACGCGCACGAACTCTTCGCCAATAATCTGACGTTTCTGCTCTGGATCGCGAACCGCGGCCAAAGGCCCCAAAAACTGCTGTTCCACTTGATCCACCGATACGGTCCCAGCTCCGATTGAATGAAACATCTTCCGGACGAATTCGGTCTCACCCTCACGCATCAGTCCAGTGTCGACATAGATCCCGCGTACGCGTTCGGGGCCTAACGTGCGCAAACAGAGCGTGAAGGCGACCGTAGAATCCACGCCGCCGCTAACGAAAAAGAAAACGTTCCGGTCGCCCACTGTGCGGCGGATATCCTCTTCGATCAACGGCACGCGGTGACGAGGGTCCCAGTCTTTCTCGCATCCGCAAACGTCGAACAGGAAATTCGACAGAATGTGATTGCCCTCGGTGGTATGGACCACTTCGGGATGGAACTGCACGGCATAAAGTCCGCGCCCCGGCGCAGCCATGGCCGCAATCGCGCATGTAGACGTCTTGCCCACCGCTGCGAATCCCGGTGGCACTCCAGTCACGACGTCAAAATGGCTCATCCACACCTGCTGGCGTTCGGGGAGCCCGGAGAAGATCCCAGTTTTCGGTCCACCGTTCAGCTCGAACGTGGCGAGACCATATTCGCCTCTCTCGCCCTTCTGGACCACGCCGCCCAACAAGTGCGCCATCAACTGCTGGCCGTAGCAGATTCCCAGTACGGCATGGCTGGCACTGAAAATCGCCGGGTCAACGGCGGAGCTGCCGCGGTCATACACGCTGCTCGGACCGCCGGAAATAATCAAGCCTTTACGGCCAGCCAGGTCCGCAGCCCGAGTCTCGCTGGGCCGCACCTCCGCATATACGCCTAAATCGCGGACTTTGCGGGCAATCAGGTGGCAATATTGCCCGCCTGCATCCAAGACTGTAATTTGTGGAACTTTGATCTGAGTGAGTGGCGCTTCGTTGAGCACGAACTCTTATTTTGCCATGCGCTGTGCCACGATTTTTCGAGCGTTATCGAGCAGCGCCTTAGCCTTGGGCATGGCATCCACGGCCTTCTCCACCATAGGATCGGTTTCGATGGCTACCCGCCGGCTGTCGTCGATGCTGAAAGCCGTGATGTACATCTCACGTTGCAGAGCCTGCTTGAGCCATGCATGATTCTGGGTGAACTCGGCTTCCGTAAACTTGAAATCCTGCTGGAGCAGGAAATCGTGGAACTCAGTGAGAATCGCTTCGTCCGGAACCCAACCCTTTGGCAGCTTGGCTTCCCGGTTGCCGAAGTAGTGCTTGGTGAAATTGAAGAACGCGTACTTGCGCACCAGGTCGGTCTGGAAATTGTCATACTTGGGAACGAACTGCTCGTCGGGTGAGATCCCACCGCCGCCATAGACCGTCCGGCCGCTGTCCGTCATCTTGACATCCTGAAGATTCCGCGTCGCCGTGTCTTTTCGATAGTAGTAATCGAAGAAGGATACGTTGCTGTAATCCCGCTGGATGAGCCGCCCGCTGGGCGTGTAGTATTTGGCGGTGGTGAGCGCCAGTCCCGAGTTCTCCGAAAGCGGGTACACCGTCTGCACCAGGCCCTTGCCGAAGGTGTTGTCGCCCAGGACCCAGGCTCGGTCGTGGTCCTGCAGAGCTCCCGCCACAATCTCTGCCGCCGAAGCCGAATAGCGGTTCACCAGCACCACCATGGGATAGTCTCGTCCGCTATTGCCATGCCGCGCCGTATAAGTCTTTTCCGCCGACGCACGCCCACGATGAGAGACGATAGTCTGACCCTTCTGCAGGAAGTGATCTGCCACAGCCACGCCTTCGTTCAGAAGCCCGCCGGGGTTCTCGCGCAGATCGAGAATCAAACCCTTGATATTACTTTCACCAAGCCTGGCGAGGGTCTCTTCGAGCTCCTTGCCGGTGTTCTCGTTGAACTGGTCGACGTCCACATATGCGATACCCGGTTTGATCCACATGCCATCGTGCACGCTCTTGCGCGAAATCTCATCGCGGATCACGTTGAATGTCAGAGGCTTGTCCAACCCTTCGCGGGTTACCACGATTTGCACAGGCGTGCCGCGCGGCCCCTTCAACATGTCGGCCACTTCAGTAGTGGACAGGTTGTCGGTCTTCTTATCGTTCACTTCGGTGATGACGTCACCGGGACGAATGCCGGCTTTATACGCGGGGGAGCCGTTAAACGGCGCCAGCACGATTGTCTTCCCGTTTCGGGGCTGTACCGTCATTCCCACACCGTAGTAGTGGCCTTTTTGGTCCTCGCGAAGAATTTGGAAGTCGTGCGGATCGAAAAAGTTCGAGTGCGGATCGAGCGTCCGCAGCATCCCTGGAATGGCGCCCTTATACAGGGCCTTATCGGGATTTACCGGGTCGGCGAAATTCTCCTCCACCAGCGAATAAGCTTTGGTAAAGGTTTTGAAGCTGGTGCTGATACCGTCTTGATCGGAAGCGGCCGACGCCACCTCCACTCGCGGGCCGTATACGCCGCCTAAGACCGCGCAAATTGCTATGGTTGAAAAGAAAAGAAGAACCGACCGCCTCTTCTGGGCCATTCCGTGGAACCGTCCTTAGCTTCCAGTATAGCGTGCCGGCCCACGCTGCCGCCTTTAGTTTTGTGACGCCGCCACTTCTAGTACCGTATCCCACAGAAACTCGACCAGTTTCTGGAGTGAGGCCTCCGCCAGCCGCTCATCGTCGGCATGGGCGCCGCCCACCCCGCCATCGGTCTCGTCGACGATCGGACCAAAACCGTAGGACTGGACGCCATGAGCCCGCAACTGCGCCATGTCCGTAGCGCCGGAGAGCATGGACGGTAGCGTAATCGCGCCCGGAAACATGCGTTGCTGGACGCGCTCCAGCGCGCGAAACATTTCCGTGCCGAGGCGCGAGGGCGGTCCTGCCGGCCGTTCGGTTCTCTCCGCCGGCAGTACTTCGACATTCGAATCCGCCACCACGTGGCGAATTTGGGCTCGGAGCTGGTCCATGTCCTGGTCCGGCAGCGCGCGCACGTCCAGGAACGCCTCGGCGTCCGAGGGGATCACGTTCATGCGGAAGCCGCCTTTAATCATCGTCGGCGTCACGGATGTCCGCAGAATCGAATAATGCCCGATCTCGTGCTCCGCGAAGTACCGCTCGATCTGCGGAGCCTTGTCGTGGTCCGTGATGTGTTTGTAGCGCCAGGCCTCATCCGGCGGACTGATGGTGGCAAGCCGCTCGAAATAAGTGCGCGTGGTGTCGTTCAGCCGCATCGGTGGCTGCCAGGAACCGAACTTCGCCACCGCCGCTGCTAGCCGGATGATGGCATTGTCCGGCCTTGGGCGCGAGCCATGTCCGGCGGTGCCGTGCGCCACCAGCTTCAGCCCGCGTGGAACTTTCTCGGTGGTGGTGATCTCGACAAACCGCACCTTTCCGTTGCGTGCGGAGACGTATCCCCCTTCAGCCAGCGCATACTCGGCTTCGATTTCCTCCCAGTGCTTCTCCACCATGAAGTCGATGCCCACCTGCGTGGTGCCTTCTTCGCCTGCCTCGCACAGGAAGATGATGTCACGATCGAGCTTGACGTCTAAGCGCTTCAGCAACAGCATCAGCATCAAGCCCGCGGCCAGATCGTCCTTATCATCCTGTGCGCCGCGGCCGTAAATAAATCCGTCTTTCCGAATGGCCGCAAACGGATCCATGGACCATCTCTCGCGCTGCACGCCTACCGTGTCCGAATGTCCCATCACAAGAATGGGCTTCTTCGAACCGTTCCCCTTAATGCGCGCAACCACATTGGCCCGCGCGGGATCGAGAGCGAACAACTGCGCCGGGATGCCTTCGCGGTCGAGCACCGACTTCACGTACGTCGCGACCCTGGTCTCATTGCCGGGCGGATTGCTCGTGTCGATACGCAGCACGTGCGTGTAATACTCGAGCGTTTCGGTTTGTACCTTGTCCCAATCGACGGCGTAGCGTTCGGCAGCGCCCGCCGCGCTGGTGCTTAACACGAGAATCAGTGCCGTGGCTAGCCAGCTACCAGTAGAGACTCCCATGTTTGCGCGCCGGAAAATGTAATTTCAGCATATATCACCCGCTCCGCGGCGGGAGCCGTCGCGCGTCCTCGGCAAAATCACGCGACCGCCAGCGTACGATGAATTTCAGAGTCGAATAGCTTGGGCCCGGCGCGGCACCTCTACAGCGGTATTCCTGTGGTTTTTCCTCACGTCGGGTTCTCTACGAGAGAATGGAGTTGGTATGATTGCTGAAAATGGGCGTGACTCAAGTTGGAGTAATGGTCTGTCGATGAAATGAAAATGGGGACCAAAGTTGCACGCCTACATAGCGTAAAAGCTCGAAAGCTGAAATCGACGCCGGTGACGAGTGCTCTGGGTGTAGAGGCCTCAGATCTTCTACCTCAATGGGATAATCCTCCGGAGGACAACACGTCTGAGGGACTGGCGATTCTTCTGAAGGCCAACGAAGAGTTTCGCCGCCGTCCCTGGCCTGAGCCCTATGACAGAACCAGGCATCGTTTGCACCTTGGCGACGCGAGAGATCTCTCGTGGATAGTTGACGGTTCCGTTCATCTAATCGTCACATCACCGCCGTACTGGACTCTAAAAGAATACCGAAAAGGGACGGACGGACAGTTAGGTGACGTCAGCGATTACGAGCAATTCCTGGACGAGCTGGATAAGGTGTGGCGAGAGTGCGCGCGTACGCTTGTCGGTGGTGGCCGGCTTTGTTGTGTCGTGGGTGATGTTTGTGTTCCAAGGAAAAAAGGCGGCCGACATTATATAATGCCTCTCCACGCGGATATACAGGTAAGGGCTCGCCGTCTGGGCCTGGATTGCCTGACTCCGATCCTCTGGCACAAGATCGCTAACGGAGTAACCGAGGTAGAGGGAAATGGAGCCGGTTTCTACGGTAAGCCATATCAACCCGGGGCAATTGTCAAGAACGACATCGAATACATCCTGTTCATGAGAAAGGGTGGCGAATATCGCTCCGTCGATCCACTTCAAAAGGCTCTTTCAATGTTGACGCGGCCAGAAATGAAGAATTGGCTTCGATCGTTCTGGACAGATGTTCGAGGAGCTTCAACTCGAGACGGTCATCCAGCGCCATTCCCGGTCGAACTGGCTGAACGGCTCATCCGGTTGTTTTCGTTCGCTGGCGACACCATATTGGATCCGTTCGCAGGCACGGCATCCACGGCTCTAGCGGCTGCAGCCGCAGGCAGAAACTCCCTTAGCAACGAAATTGATCCGAAGTATTTTGAAATAGCTCATCGGCGGCTTCTCGCGGCCTGTGGCCAAATGGAGATGGTAGGTGCAGTCCGTGCAGAGGTAACGGTTGGCTGACTACCGCCTTCTATCCGCTTTTAAGAGCCTCTTCGAGGGAAACAAATACCGTCATCGTGATGCCAGTCTCGGCAACTATGTTGCCATGCATTTGTACGAGGATCTAGCCGTCACCGCTCGATCCTCAAAGCTCTTAGCCGCGATCAATAGCAAGCAGGGCGTCTTGAATGTTCAGAACCGTGCTCGTGGTGTGGAAGCTCGCCGGGGCGATGGGACGTTCGGGGCGATCATTCAGGGAGAGTCACCTCTTACTGATCCCGAATATTTGGTCGCAAGGGGTCCAATAGCCACCGTGGAAATCGGAACCGAAATCAAAATCCTTGCCAAAGCGATGATCAAGCAGATTGATCGGGTGATGACCGATCTTCGGAACCAAGCCGATCAGTTCAGAAAAGATGGAACAAATCCGATCTGTGTCGCGATCGTCGGAATTAATCACGCATCGAACTACACGAGCTTCGAGGGAGATCGCGCGTTCCATACTACTGGCAAAGACGGTTACTTGCACCCCATTCAAGAAGCCGCCGCCGCAGAAGCGCGGCTGGTCAAGCAGGCAAAGTCGGCTTTCGATGAGTTCCTGCTACTACGGTACTCCGCGACAAATTCACCTCCATTTCCGTTCTTGTGGGTGAGCTACGAAGACACTCGGTTAGACTACGGCGCTGTGCTTACTCGGATAAGCAGCAAATATCAGCAACGATTCTGATCTCAGGCCGTCAAGAACCTGGGACCCAATCCTATAGCGGGATGTTCCCATGCTTCTTCCGCGGCATCGTATCCACCTTATTCTCTAGCATCCGCAGTGCGCCGATTACGCGGGGGCGGGTCTCGCGCGGCTCGATTACTGCGTCGATGAAGCCACGCTCCGCGGCGATGAACGGGTTGGCGAAACGCTCGCGGAACTCCGCGACTTTCTCGCGGCGCAGGGCCTCACCATCCCCGGCTGCGGCGAGCTCCCGCCGGTAAACAATGTTGACCGCGCCCTCCGGACCCATCACGGCGATCTCGGCGGTTGGCCAGGCGAAGTTGATGTCCGCGCGGATGTGCTTGGAACCCATCACGCAATATGCGCCGCCGTAAGCCTTCCGGGTGATCACGGTGATTTTGGGAACCGTGGCTTCGGCGTAAGCAAAAAGCAGCTTCGCTCCGTGCCGGATGATGCCGCCGAACTCCTGCTCGGTGCCTGGAAGGAACCCTGGCACGTCTTCAAAGGTCAGAATGGGGATGTTAAACGCATCGCAAAAACGCACAAAGCGCGCGCCCTTGACGGAGGAGTTAATGTCCAGGCAGCCCGCCAGGTGCGCCGGCTGGTTCGCTACGATCCCGAGGGGACGGCCGTCCATGCGCGCGAATCCGATCACCAGGTTTTGCGCGAAGTGCTCATGCACTTCGAAGAAGTTGCCATCGTCGACCACGCGGCGAACGACGTCCTTGATGTCATATGGCTGGTTCGATTCTTCGGGCACAATCCGGTCCAGCTCTGGATCAGCCCGTTCCACCGGATCGCTCGACTCCACCCGCGGCGGATCGTCGCGATTGTTCGCGGGCAGATAGCTCAATAGCTCCCGAATCATCCGCAGGCATTCGCCATCGTTATGCGCTAGGAAATGGCCGACGCCACTGACGGAGTTGTGGGTCATCGAGCCGCCCAGGCGTTCTTTGCTGACGTCCTCATGGGTCACAGTTTTGATCACATCCGGGCCGGTGACGAACATGTAGCTGGTCTTATCCACCATAAAGACGAAGTCGGTGATGGCGGGAGAGTAGACGGCGCCGCCCGCGCACGGCCCCATAATGGCCGAAATTTGGGGTATCACCCCGCTCGCGAGCGTGTTGCGCAGGAAGATATCGGCGTAACCGCCGAGCGATAGCACGCCCTCTTGAATGCGCGCGCCACCGGAGTCGTTGAGTCCGATAATGGGGGCACCATTCTTCAACGCCAGGTCCATGATTTTGCAGATTTTCTGCGCGTTGGCCTCGGAAAGCGAGCCGCCAAAAACCGTAAAGTCCTGCGCGAAGACGTACACCAGCCGGCCGTCCACGCGGCCCCACCCGGTGATGAAACCATCTCCCGGTACGATCTGTTCTTCCATCCCGAAATCTCGGCAGCGATGGGTCACCAGCTTGTCGAGCTCTTCGAAGGAACTCTCGTCCAGCAGCAGTTCCACACGCTCGCGGGCAGAGAGTTTGCCCTCCTGGTGTTGCCGCTGATTGCGTGCTTCGCCCCCGCCTTGATCCGCCGCCGCGTGCCGGCGGTGAAGCTCGTCCAGCCTACTCATCAGAAAGCCGCCCGTTCATCGCACTTACTGTAGCGCACGCGATCGAGCGGCGTAGTCCGGGCTGCCTGGCGAAGACTGCGTACGGGCGGTAGTAGGATGAAAGCGAGCGGCATGAAGAATATCATCGTCGGCACTGCTGGGCACATCGACCATGGCAAGACCGCTCTGGTAAAGGCGCTCACGGGGATCGATGCAGACCGGTTGGAAGAGGAGAAGCGGCGCGGCATCACCATCGACATCGGCTTCGCTCACCTGCAATTGACTCCTGAGCTGCGCCTCGGTTTCGTGGATGTTCCAGGCCACGAACGGTTCGTGAAAAACATGCTGGCCGGCGTCGGCGGCATCGACCTGGTTCTGTTCGTCGTAGCCGCTGATGAATCCATCAAGCCGCAGACCCGCGAGCACTTCGACATCTGCCGCCTGCTGGGCATTCCGCGAGGAATTGTCGTGCTGACTAAGTCTGATCTGGTGGATAAAGACATTCTCGATCTGGTCCGGCTGGAGGTGGAAGAGTTCGTCGCCGGATCTTTTCTAGAAGCCGCTCCCGTTGTTTCCGTCAGTTCGACTACCTCCGCTGGCATAGACGATTTACGCCGTGAGCTGCAACGCGTGTCTCAAACGGTGGTGGAGAAGAGCGCGGCAGGCAGCTTCCGGCTGCCTATAGACCGCGCCTTCACGGCTAAGGGTTTCGGAACGGTAATCACGGGCACATTGATCTCAGGCGCAGTCAGCCGCGAACAGGAAGTCGAGCTGTATCCCACCGGCCGGAAACTCCGCGTGCGCGGCGTGCAAGTGTACGGGCAATCCGCGGATCGCGCCACCGCGGGGCAGCGAACGGCCGTGAATCTCGCCGATATCGATCCGACGGACATCATGCGGGGGATGGTGCTTTCCGTGCCCAGACGGTTCGGCGCCGCCTCGCAGCTCGATTGCATGCTCGACCTGCTGCCTTCGGCAAAGCCATTGAAGCATCGCGCGCCGCTGCACTTTCACGCGGGGACAGCCGAGATCGAAGCCGAGGTACGGCTCCTCGGCGGGGCAACGGTCTTAAAGCCCGGCCAGCGCGCCTTTGCCAGGATTGTGTTGCGCGAACCGGCTCTCATTCTGCCAGGCGATCGCTTCATCGTTCGGATGTTTTCGCCCGTGGTCACGATTGGCGGCGGCGTGGTGCTGGATACGGGCGGCGTCCGTTACCGCAAGACGGATGATGTTGCCGCGCGGCTGAGGGTGCTTGCCGGGACCGACGCTACCGCGAAGATCGCGCTGCTTGTGCGCGAGTCGAAATACGGTGTGAGCTCCGGCGAACTGGTAGCGCGTACCGGACTCCTGGAAAGCGACATCGAAACCGCGATGCGCTCTGGGTTCGCGTTCGTTCGGCAGCCGCAATTGTGGCTCATGGACCGCGGCTGGTTTGATAAGACGCGCCAGCACCTGGTCGAAACGGTACGCGATTTCCATCGCGCGCATCCGTTGCTGCCAGGCATTACCAAGGAAGACCTGCGAGGCCGTGAACTGAGCGAAGCGCCGCCGTACGTTTTCGACGCGCTGCTGGCGGAGGCGAAGGATCTAGTAGTCACAGGTGAGACGGTGCGGCTCCGCACGCATAAGGTGGTGCTCAAGCAAGACGAAGAACAGGCGCGCGCGGCCATCGAGCGCGCTTTCGAACAAGCTGGTCTCGCCGTACCCGCGGTGCCAGAAGTACTCGCCAAATCCGGGGTTGAGGCCGGCCGGGCCCGATCGTTACTGCAGATCCTGCTTCGCGAAAAATGCCTGATTCGTATCAGCGAGGACCTCGTGTTTCACCATTCGGCCGTCGAGAGTCTTCGTCACTTGCTCGCGGCACGCAAATCGACCCGCTTTAACGTCGGTATTTTTAAGGATTGGACCGGCATTTCCCGCAAATATGCCATTCCGCTGCTCGAGTATCTGGATCGGGAGCGAGTTACGCGGCGTGAGGGCGATGAAAGGCTCATCCTGTGACACCCGACCGCCTGTTTCAGATTGCCGAAAAGCTGCAAATCGCCAGCGTTCGCCGGCACATTTTTCTTTGCGCGGACCAGACCACGCCGAAATGCTCGACGCGCGACGACAGCGTGGCGTCGTGGGAGTATCTCAAGAAAAGGCTGGCGGAACTCGGCTTGCTGGAAGGTGAAAATTGCGTGTACCGGACGAAAGCCAACTGCCTGCGCATTTGCGAGCACGGGCCCATCGCAGTCGTGTATCCGGACGGCACGTGGTATCACTCGGTCACGCCGGCGGTGGTCGAACGCATTATCCAGGAACATGTGATCGGAGGCCGTCCCGTGGACGAATTTGTTTTCGCCACGCATCCGCTGGCCTATAACCTTCCGTTGCCTCACGTTCGCCCAGAACTGTAGCGCAAGGCCACGCCTGATTTTGGCGGGGACCTGCGGCCTTTCGCCCGCACGAGGAAAAAGCTGCAGGTTTCCCGCAAACCCCGCGGTAGGCCTGCGCTACCAGGCGCCCGGTGTTCATGGTATCTCTAATCCGAAATGGCGCTTTCGCCGGGCACAATGGGCCGGGTCCGCGGAAGCATACCGCGCCTGGCCAGGTTGCCTACGAACGCCAGAATTCCCACAAAGACAGCGAGTTTCACAGCATCCCCCGCTCTGGTCCTGGGCAGCAGTTTCCACATCACCCCGACGACCGGCTGCGCTATGCACACGGCCCACACCGAACCGTAGAAATACCGCCGCTCGTGGCCCTCTCCTTTGGTCGAAGCCTTGACGCGTGGCAGCCGCCCGAGGGCGCCGGCAATCCAAATGGCCAGCGCGAGCGGAAAATAGCCGTAAACATACATCTGCCGCAGATACCATTTGTCCGCCACAATCGCAACCACAAGTCCCGCCAGATTCAGTATGGCAAACACGGCCACAGCACTCCAGGCGAAGGTGTAGCACACGCGACGGTAGAGCGGGTTGGGTTTGTCTTCGGTGAAACGCAGGATGTAGGGCTTCGGCTCGACACCAGGAAGCCTGCCGCACTGCCCGGCGATGCCGGTTCCTATGAGCACCACCCCAAGCCAGGCGCCCATTCGCCAGTCGAAGCCGTGCTCGAAAAGGTCGAAGGTCAGCGGCCCTGGCGCAATGAAAAATACCCAGATCCAGATGGGCCAATGGGCCAGGCGGTATCTGATCTTGTTGCGTTCCCGGAATTTAAGCCGGCTCGCCAATTCTACTTTTACGGCAGGATTCATGTCGTCGGCTTGCTGGCTGGGGCGGCGGGCCACCCGGCGAAGCAGCTTCCCTTTTACAACCCGGGGATGGCTTAGAGCAACTCCGCTATCATAAATTTCCAGTTTGGATGGGGCGTGAACACGAGATACAATCTGGTTTCATTGGGTAAACAAGATCTAACTCGGCGCCCGAGCAGGGCTAGCTGGCCAGGTGACGCTACTTCCTACGGTTTTTGTCCATACGCCTATGCAGAGAGACCACAAGAAGGCAGTCCTCTATCCATTCCATTGCTCCATCCTTTTCGTTTTCTTCCTCCTGACCAGTCCCGCGCCGGCCCAAGTCAGCGTCGTCACCGCTAACTACGGCAACGCACGCACGAACGCCAACCTGCGCGAAACCGTCCTGAACCCGCTCAATGTGAACGCAACGCAGTTCGGGAAGCTATTTTCGCTTCCGGTTAGCGGATACATCAACGGGCAGCCGCTTTATGTTCCAAACGTAGCCGTTCCAGGCGAAGGAACACACAACGCGGTTTACGTCGTCACCCAGCACAACGACGTTTACGCTTTTGACGCCGACACGCAGCAGAGCGCGCTTTGGCATGTGAATCTCGGACCCTCCGTCCCAGACCAGGACTACCAGGTTGCCGACCTTACGGAAATCGGTATACTCAGCACGCCGGTTATCGATGAAACCACCAACACGATTTACGTCGTCGCCCACACCAAGGAAAGCGGAACCTACATTTATCGCCTGCACGCGTTAGACATCACTACTGGTGAAGAAAAGTTTGGCGGGCCCACGATCATCGCAGGTAACGCGCCGAGTCAGAATGCCGGTAATCAAAACGGCCAGTTCAGTTTCGATGCCAGCCAGCATCTGCAGCGTCCAGGCCTACTGTTGCTGAATGACGTTGTTTACATTGCGTTCGGCTCGCACAATGACACCGGAAATTTTCATGGCTGGCTGATGGGCTACAACGCTGCGAACATTCAGCAGCAGACGTCCGTTCTTCTGACATCCCCGCACGGCTGGGGAGCTTCCATCTGGCAGGGGGGCCGTGGGCCGGCAGCCGACGCACAGGGCAACATCTACGTAGTGACCGGCAATGGCTCATACGACGGCGTTGTGAACTGGGGGATGACCGCCATGAAAGTGGATACATCTGGAACGCCCACGGTCACGGACTGGTTCACGCCAGACAACTGGCAAACACTCGACGACCTGGACAATGACTTCGGTTCTTGCGGGCCGGTGCTTACGAACGCAGGAACGGTCATAGCCGGTGGCAAAGAAGGGATCCTCCACCTACTCGATTCTCAAAACATGGGGCACTCACAAGCTGGAAATGGCCAGGTCCTGCAGAGGTTCCAGGCGATCGGCTTCGGTATTTTCGATATGGCTTATTGGGAACGGGCGGGCAGCCCAATCGTCTATGTCCGCGCGTATAACGACGCCGTCAAAGCATTTCGCATGACCAACGGACGATTCGAAACCAAGCCGTTCACGCAGAGTTCATTTGGCGCCGGCCTGCCCTTTGACGGTATGGCCGTTTCCGCTGACGGTCCTGCTCAATTTTCCGCGATCCTTTGGGTAACCGCGACCGCCGGCGCGAGCAATAACGGGCCTGCGGTACTGCATGCATTCTCAGCTAGCGACCTCTCCAAAGAGCTCTGGAACAGCAACATGAACGCCAGCCGCGATGGTCTGGGAACCCTGGCCAAGTTCGCGGCTCCCACGATCGCCAATGGCAAGGTCTACGTGCCCACCTTCTCCAACCGGCTGGCAGTATATGGCCTCCTGACAGAGAAGAAAGTCATCGGAGACATAGTCAATTCCGCCAGCAGCCTGAGTGGCGCAGTAGCGCCGGGAGAATTGGTCGTGGTTTACGGGTCCGGGCTGGGGCCGGCCACATTGGCGGGCGCGCAACTCGATTCCGCGGGCCATCTAAGCAACAGCGTGGGAGGAACGCAGGTTCTCTTTAATGGTGCGCCCGCCCCGCTCATTTACGCGCGAGCCGATCAGGTTGCCGCCATCGTGCCCAATGACGTCGCGGGCCAGCAAAGCGTCCAGGTGCAAGTGAACTATAAGGGCCAGAGCACCACTCCCTTTTCTACAACCGTAGCGGTCACGGCGCCCGGCCTCTTCACCTTGGATCAATCCGGCCAGGGGCAGGGAGCGGTTCTGAATCAAGACAACAGCATCAATAGCGCAGCCAACCCCGCGCCCCGCGGATCCATCGTGTCTCTGTGGGCTACCGGCCAGGGGCAGAGCGACCCGGATTGGGCGGACGATATTCTGGCCCCTAGTCCGCTGCCACAACCGAAGAACAAGGTGAACGTCAATATCGGCGGGCAATGGGCGCAGATTCTCTACGCCGGCGCCGCGCCGGGACTGGCGGCGGTGATTCAGGTGAATGCGCGGGTGCCTTATGGGATCAAACCGGGGAGCAAAGTCTCTGTTTTGCTGAGGATTGGAAACGCCACCAGCCAAGCCGGCGTTACCTTGGCCGTTCAGTAGCGTTTACCGGCCCACCAACGCCAGCGCGTCGGTCAGACTCTTTTCGACGAGTCCGCACATTTCGTCGATAGCGGGCTCGTCGGCAATGAGCGGCGGGCAGACGGCGAACCAGCTCGGATCCACCCGCATGATGATGCCATTCGCCAGTGCGGTCTTCTTCATGGCTTTACCTAACTCGGGGAACGGCTGCATCGCACGCGTGTCTTTCACCAGCTCGACTCCTCGCAGGACGCCCTTGCCGCGGACTTCGCGCACCACGCCGTATTTCTTGAGGCACTCCAGGCGCGAAGCGAGATAGTCGCCCAAGCGTACGGCTTTCTCGTCCAGCCGGTGCTCGACCATTTCGTCAATCACCGCGATGCCCACCGCCGAAGCCAGAGGATTCCCGGCGAACGTATGTCCGTGGGCGAATTGCACGCCCGCGTCCGCCGGCCCGAAGAATGCTTCGGCCATGTCCTCGCGCGCGATCATCGCGCCCAGCGGGATCACTCCGTTGGAAATTCCCTTCCCGGTGCAGATGATGTCGGGCGTCACGCCGAACGTCTGCGCCGCAAACATCCTACCCGTCTTGGCGAACCCCGTAATCACTTCGTCGAAAATAAGAATCACGTTGTGCCGGTCACAGGCCTTCCGGATGATCTGAAAATATTCCGGCGTGGGCGTGATGATGCCTCCCGTGTTGCCGACCGGCTCCAGAATCACTCCTGCAACCGTCTCCGGATCTTCGCCGATGATGGCGTCTTCGAAGCTTTCGGCTGCAAACCGGTTAGCCTCATCCCAGGTGGCGAAGCGGTCCCGGTAATAACTGGGCGGGAACACTTTGACGAAGCCCGGCATCTGCGGCTCGAACTTGCTCTTGCGCGCGCCGGTTCCGCTGGCCGCCATACCCCCGAACGTCCCGCCGTGATAACCGAAATACCGGCTGATGAATTTGTATTTGCCTGGGCGGCCCGTCTGCTTAAAATATTGCCGGATAAATTTCAGCGAGGCTTCCACCGCTTCCGACCCGCCGCTGAAGGTTTTCACGTATTTCAGATTGTCCGGAGTGACCGAGCCGATTTTTTCGATGAAATCCAGCGTGACATCCGCGATGCCATGTAGCGGCGGGGCGAATGTAATCTTTTCCATCTGGCGATGGACGGCTTCATGCAGCCGCGGATGGCGGTGTCCCAAACTCGCCACGAAGATCCCGCTGATCCCGTCAAAGTATCGCTTGCCGTCCAGGTCCCAGTAGTACAGACCGTCGGCCTTATTCACGATCAGCGGATGGTCCAGGAACTCGGAGGTTTGCAGATAATCGATAAAGGTGTGTTTGAGAAGATTTTCTTGGCGTGCGCTGAGCTTCATGTCGGTCTCACGCAAGTTTAACTCACAACGGCGTGCGAGTGATCCGGGCCGTGAAACCGCATAGGAACCGCATAGGGGACTGGCTTCACTGTCCCTAATAATCCCTCCCATCGGTCCGACCCGCACGTCGTGGACAGTGCTGCCTGTCCCCGCCCCGTCCAATCTCGGCGACAGGCCACTAGGCGAAGAAACTGGTCACGACTAAGCGGAGCGCCGTAGCTAGGCGCAGCGTGGGGCTGACGATTCACTTTCATTAACTATGAGCATCTTGGTTGTGGACGGAGCGCCGCAAGATCTGGAACTGATGAAAACTATCTTGTCCGCCGAGCCCGGTTGGAATGTGGTGACCGTACAGTCTGTCGCTGAAGCGCTTAGAGCGTTGGCCCGGGGGCGTGTGGATCTGGTGCTGGCGGATCTCATGGCGCCAGAGTTGGACGGGCTTGACCTCTGCCGGCACATCGGGAATTGTCCGGGTCTTGGAGATATCCCGCTGGTCATTCTGTTGGCCGCGGCCGAACGCGGGTACCTCGGCCAGGTATATGAGGCCGGTGCCTGTGACTACATCATGAAACCCATGGATCCAGTAGAGGTGGTTGCCAGGGTTCGATCCGTGTTGAGGACCAAAGAAGAAGTTAACCGCCGTAAAGCGCACGAGAACCAGCTGGAGACGCGCAATCGAGAACTGCAAGCCGTGAATCACGAACTGTTGCAGCTTTCGCTCATCGACGCCGTCACCGGCGTGGCCAACCGCCGGCACTTTGACGAGATGATGGATCGCGCTTGGCGCAGCGCTGCACGCCATCAGTTCGAAGTCGCACTGATCGTCATGGACATCGACTTCTTCAAGGGTTACAACGACCGCTGGGGGCATCCGGCCGGGGACGACTGTCTGCGGCGGGTGGCGACGGAGCTGGCCGCAGGCCTGCTGCGCCCTGACGATTTCTTGGGACGTTATGGCGGCGAGGAATTTGCCGTAATTCTGCCCCGAACCGATCTGCCTGGCGCCGCGTTCGTCGCCGACCGTCTTCGCTCCAACGTCGAATCTCTTGGCATTCTGCATCCGGCATCCCCAGCCGGCGGATATGTAACCATCAGCCAGGGTTTAGCGTGCGCGGTCCCCATGCCGGCATCCGCGCCCTCTTCCCTAATTGCCTTGGCGGACGAAGCACTCTATGAGGCCAAGCGATCCGGCCGCAACAAATTGTGCAGCGGCCGCGCTCACAAATCCACTTGTCCGGTTTTGCGGCAGAGCAATCCCATAAACGGACACGCTGTCTCCTAAAGCCTTCCGTATATCACGGTAAATCCCAATAACCCTATAACTTCCAAATATTGATGTGGCGGTATGCCACGTGCCTTAGTGCTCGGATTGACCGCATCGTGGAGGCGCGATGAGAACGCTGTTCAAGGACATTCGCTATGGCAGGCGAATGCTGATTCAGAGTTTCAGTGTTACAGTTGTTGCGGCGCTGGCGGCTCTGGTAGGTTTCGGCGCTAACACGAATCCTGACGTCGTTTGCCCTAAAAATGATTCAAACTGGACGAGCCGCAACCACGTGTTCGGCGACATCGCAGCCGACGTCGATCGGGCGCGCGTCAGCCTGACGGGAGCCGGAGCGCCCGAGGAGTTGTTTGCGGGTGAAGTCACCGCCAACTTTTTTCAGATGATCGGTGTGCAACCCGTGCTTGGGCGCAGCTTTTCGAGGGAAGAAAACCAGCGGGGCAACCATCACGTTGCCATTCTGAGTCACGAATTGTGGCGCCGTCGCTTTGCCGGTGACAAAGGAGTCATCGGCAGGATCATCATGCTGAATGGCGAAAGCCACCAGGTGATCGGAATTCTGCCACGAGACTTTTCCTGGAACAACCGTCGCACCGACGTCTGGGTGCCCTATCTGCTCTATGCCCACGGGGATGAGCGGATCGCCGGTGCGCACTATACGGGTGCGTGAGATATGAACGAGCGGCTGACTTACGGAAACCATTCCACGAAGGAGACGGTAATGCGTGTCATACGAGCAATTGTTTTGACTCTGGTGGCCATCGGTGCATTGGCGCCTCTGGCTCGGCCCGGCGATTTCAATTGGCATGGCCGGCTCGAGCCGGGCCAGTTCGTCGAGATCAAGGGTGTGAATGGTGCGATTCATGCCGAGCGCGCCTCGGGCTCCGAAGTGAGCGTGGAAGCTGTAAAGTCAGGGCGCCGCAGCGATCCGAATTCAGTTACGGTGCAAGCCGTGCCGCATGAGGGTGGCATCACCATCTGCGCCGTCTACCCATCCAGCGACTCGGGGCGTTCCAATGAATGCCTGCCGGGTCCAGCTGGAAGGATGAATGTCAACAACAACGACGTGAAAGTGGAGTTCACGGTGCGCATCCCGGCTGGCGTGCACTTCATTGGCCGGACGGTGAACGGCGAGGTGGAGGCCGCTTCGCTAGCCGGTGATGTGGAAGCTCACACCGTGAATGGCAAGATCCGCATTTCGACAACGGGCTGGGCGGCAGGCGATACGGTCAACGGTTCGATCGTCGCGAGCATGGGCCAGACAGCCGCGTCCAGACCGCTCCAGTTTCACACGGTGAACGGCGCCGTGGACGTCGAGATGCCGGCGACGATCAACGCCACCATCCACGCCAGCACCGTCAACGGCCACATCACGACCGATTTTCCGCTTATGATCAGCGGCAAGTTTAGTGGCCGGCAGATCAGCGGCGCGATCGGACAAGGAGGTCCGGAGCTGAGTCTGAAAACGGTGAACGGGAGCATTGAACTGCGCCGCGCCCGAATCTAGCTCCAAGCCTCCGTAGTCTGCACCGGTCGAGCGGTTATTCTCTAAGGCGGACCCATGCACTCTCTGATCCAGGACATTCGTTACGCGGCTCGCACGTTGCGCCGCAACGCGGGATTTACCACGGTGGCGGTTGTGGCGCTGGCGCTTGGCATCGGAGCGAATACAGCGGTATTCACCGTAGTGAATGGGGTGCTGCTGCGGCCACTGCCGTTTCCCGAGCCGGAGCGGCTGTTCCTGGTCTCGTTCGCGTCCCAACACGGCCCGTTCCGAATGGGGCCGGCGCTGGCGGATGCCGACTATCTTCAGTTCCGCGAGCAGGACCGGCTCTTCGAACACCTCGCCTCGTTTACGACCCTGAATGCCAGCCTCACAGGAGCTGGAGATCCGGTCCGGCTGACGGCGGCCAGCGTGACGCCGGAGTTCTTTCGCGTGCTGCGCGCCCAACCGTCGATGGGCCGAGACTTCCTGGCTGACGAGGACCAGCCGAGTCGCGACCATGTCGTAATACTTAGCGGCAAATTATGGCGGAACCGCTTTGGCGCAAGCTCGCAAGTCCTCGGTCGAACCATCAAGCTGGATGGCGAGAACCGCACAGTGATCGGGGTTATGCCGCCCGGATTTATATTTCCAACTGACGCCGAGATTTGGATACCACTGAACGTCCACATCAACGGGCACAACTCATATTCAAGGCCCGTGGTTGGGCGGTTGAAGCCCGACGTTTCGCGCTGGCAGGCGCAAGCGGAATTGGAGACTCTGGCCCAGCGATTCTTCGTGGCGCCAGGTGAAAACCGCGGCGACCGCCTGGCGCAGATCTTGCCGCTAAGCGAACTATTCGTGCAGGATATCCGCGAATCGCTGGTCGTGTTCGCCGGCGCCGTCGGCTTCGTGCTGTTGATTGCGAGCGCCAACGTCGCGAACCTGCTGCTGGCGCGCGCAGCGGGGCGGCGGCAAGAAATCGCGGTCCGGTCGGCTTTGGGCGCGGGCAGATGGCGGCTTGTGCGCCAGTTGTTGGCTGAAAGCATTTTGGTTGCGCTGACCGGAGGTGCGGCGGGAATGTTCCTGGCGCTTTGGGGAGTTCCCCTGCTCCTCGCCCTAGCCCCGGACGGCAAAATTCCGCGCCTCGAGCAGATTCACATCGACAGTTGGGTGTTTGCATTTACTCTATTGGTATCGCTGGCTACCGCAGTCCTATTCGGCCTAGTCCCCGCTTTTCAAGTTACCCGCCGTGAGCTGCGCGAGTCTTTAAGTCAAGGATGGCGGAGCGTAACGGGACGCCATGACAGGCTGCGGACGGTCCTGGTGATATCCGAAATCGCGCTCGCGTTGGTGTTGCTCACAGGTGCCGGCTTGATGCTCAAGAGCTTTCTGCGGCTCCGTTCCGTGAATCCCGGCTACCAACCCGAAAATGTCCTCACCATGACCGTCGAACTCCCGGAAACGGTTTATAAAACTGCGGAGCAGGTGAAGGACTTTCACAGGCGCACGCTTCAGCGGCTATCCAGTCTGCCGGGAGTGATGGCCGCAGGAGCAGTGAACTGGAGTCCGCTCGGCGGACTACTGACTAAGGGCGATTTCCGGATTGATGGTGGGCGGCGATTGCCACGGAACTATGCGGTGGACAAATTGTGCGTAAGTTCGGGATACTTCCGCGCGATGGGAATCCGGCTGTTTAAAGGGCGTGTTTTCACCGAAGCTGACAGCGCTGCCGCTCCTGGAGTAGTCATCGTGAGCCAGTCTGTCGCGCAGACTCTCTGGCCCGGTGAAGATCCAATCGGGCAGCGAGTCAGCGAAGAGGACCATCCCAAGCCCGGGGACTGGCTGACAATTGTTGGCGTCGTGAACGACGTTCGGCAAATGAGCTTGGCAGAGAAGCCGGATCCCGCACTCTATTTCCCCTACGCTCAGGTCGCGTATACCTCCTGGCTAAGCCGTATGACCTTTACGTTGCGCACAGCGTCGAACCCGCAACAACTCGCTGGATCGATGCGCGCGGCATTGCATGCAAGTGACCCTGATCAGCCGGTTGTGTCCATGTCCACCATGCAAGAGATGATTACCGCCTCGACCGCGGAGCCCCGTTTCCAGACTCGTCTTCTCGGAACATTTTCGCTCCTGGCACTCGTGCTCTCTGCTGTGGGCATTTACAGCGTGTTGGCCTATTCGGTCGCCCAGCGCACGAAGGAAATAGGCATCCGCATGGCTCTCGGTGCGGAACGGCGTGACGTTCTTGCGATGGTTGTTCGCCGGACTCTTGTTCTCGCGGCTGGTGGCGTGGCGCTCGGCGCTTTGGGCGCTCTCGCCGTGACCAGGGTGCTCGCCCGGTTCTTGTATGAGGTGACGCCCACGGATCCCGCGACGTTCGTAACGGTCGCCGCGCTGCTTACATCCGTGGCTCTGTTGGCCGGCTTGATTCCCGCCCGGCGCGCGACCAGAGTGGATCCCATGATGGCACTCCGGTATGAATAGCCGCGCCTTTTCTGTCTTCTCGGCGCCTCTGCGCCTCGGCGTTGATAGCCCTTTCAGTGCAGAGCAGGGGCCTCTCGGGTCGATCCGGTAGAAGCATTAAGATATGAATAAGCGAAATCAGAAATGGAACCGATGATCCGACTCCAAAACATAGAGAAGTACTACGAAGCTGGCTATGGAAAGACTTTCGTTTTACGACGCATCACACTCGATATCAAAGAGGGCGAATTCGTTACGATCATGGGCCCGTCCGGCGCCGGAAAGTCCACGTTGCTTAGCATCCTCGGCATGCTGGATGGCGCGTGGACCGGCGAATTTTATTTTGCCGAACAGCCCGTCCACAAACTGAACACCAAGCAGCGGGTGGAGATCAACAAGAAATATATCGGGTTCGTATTTCAAAGCTACCATCTCATCGATAACCTTACGGTCTACGAGAACCTGGATATTCCGTTGTCCTACCGGAATATCAAATCGTCCGAACGGTCCGGTATGGTTTGCGATACACTCGACCGCTTTCACATCGTGGGAAAGAAGGACCTGTACCCCAATCAGCTTTCCGGCGGGCAGCAGCAGCTGGTCGCGGTGGCGCGCGCCATCATTGCCCATCCGAAGCTGATTCTCGCCGACGAGCCCACAGGCAATCTTCATTCGGCGCAGGGCAAAGAGATTATGGAACTGTTCAAGCGATTGAACGAAGAAGGCACGACCATCATCCAGGTGACGCACTCGGAAACGAATGCCCAGTATGGCAATCGCGTCATCAACCTTGCCGATGGCTGGCTGGTGAACTGATGAGCGCGATTGTTGAATCTGAGCGTAAGACATTCGCGGCAAAACACGCGGGCGCCCCCCGCGTTCTGATCGCCGACGACCAGCCAGATGTGCTGGAAGCGCTCCGCCTCCTGCTCAAGACCGAGGGATATCAGATCGAGCTGGTGTCCTCACCGGCCGGTGTGTTGAGCGCGCTCGACGCGCGCGAATTCGACGTCGTGCTGATGGATCTCAACTACGCGCGTGACACAACCTCCGGCCAGGAGGGCCTGGATTTGCTTTCGCGCATTCAGGCGTTGGACAGCACCCTTCCGGTTGTGGTCATGACCGCCTGGAGCAGCGTCAAGGTCGCCGTGGAGGCCATGCGGCGGGGCGCGCGCGATTTCGTCCAGAAACCCTGGGAAAACGAGCGGTTGATCACCATTTTGCGCACTCAGATTGAGCTGAGCCAGGCGTTGCGAAAGGGTCTGCGACTGGAAGCGGAGAACCGGCTGCTGCGCGGCGTCGAACGGCCCACGCTGATTGCGGAGGCTCCGGCCATGCAGCCCGTCCTGCGGCTCATTGCCAACGTGGGGCCCTCGGATGCGAATGTCCTGGTCACCGGCGAACCCGGCACCGGCAAGGAAGTGGTGGCGCAAACCCTGCATGCCATTTCGTCGCGAGCTTCGAAGCCAATCGTGACCGTGAACGCGGGCGGCCTGCCCGAAGGCATTTTCGAGAGCGAGTTGTTCGGGCACGTCCGCGGAGCATTCACCGACGCCAAAGCCGATCGCGTGGGCCGTTTCGAGCTGGCCGATGGCAGCACGCTGTTCCTGGACGAGATCGCCAACATCAGCGCCAGCCAGCAGGCGAAACTGCTGCGCGTACTGCAGACAGGCGAGCTGGAGCGCGTGGGATCTTCGCGGACGCGGCAGGTGGATGTGCGCATCGTCTCCGCCACCAATGCGGATCTCAACGCGGAAGTGGCGGCCGGGCGTTTCCGCGCCGACCTGCAATTCCGTCTGAATACCATCGAGATTCACCTGCCTCCACTGCGTGACCGCCGCGAAGATATTCCGCAGCTGGCAGCGCATTTTTTCGGACGCCACGCCCAGCGCTATCGCAAACACCTCTCCGGTTTCGATCCCGCCGCCATGCAGGCTATGCTCGACCATCCCTGGCCGGGTAACATTCGCGAACTCGATCACGCCGTGGAACGCTCCGTGCTGATGGCGCAAGGAGATGTCGTGAAGGCGGGCGACCTCGGCCTGCGGCAATCGCGCGAAGGCGCGCCCCGCCTGGAAGACATGAGCCTCGAGGATGTCGAGTTTTCGCTCATCAAGAAGGCGCTGGCGCGTTTCGACGGCAATGTCAGCCACGCCGCCAAGGCTCTAGGACTGAGCCGCAGTGCCCTGTATCGCCGACTGCAGCGTTTCGGATTATGACCGCAGTGAGCCGGCGCACCCGGTTGTATTACGAGCGCCGGATCTTTCTTCTCGCGGTTCTGGCCGGCCTTCCAGGTTCTGCAGTCGCGCTCATCATGCTTTGGACCCAGAACCACGATCCCAAAGTACAGTGGACCCTGACAGTCCTGATTGCCGGATGCTGGTTCGGCTTCGCCGGGGCTGTGCGCGAGCGCGTGGTCTTCCCCCTTCGCACCCTTTCCAATTTGCTGGCGGCTTTGCAGGAGGGCGATTTCTCGGTGCGAGCACGCGGCGCGGAGATTGATGACGCGCTGGGCGAAGTGATGCAGCAGGTCAACTCCATGGGCGGCACGCTGCGAGAGCAGCGCCTGGGCGCGCTCGAGGCCACCACACTACTGCGAAAAGTAATGGAGGAAATCGACGTCGCCATCTTTGCTTTTGACAGCGAGCACAAGCTCAGGCTGGTCAACCGCGCCGGGGAAAAAATTCTGGCCAAACCGGCCGAACGGCTGACGGGGCGCAGCGCCGAAGAACTGGACCTGGCGGAGTGTCTCGAAGGTGATCCGGCCCGCATTTTGCAGACCTCGTTTCCCAGCGGCCCAGGGCGATGGGGCATGCGGCGCAGCATGTTTCGCGAACACGGCTTGCCCATGCAATTGGTGGTGATCGGAGATTTGACGCGGCCTTTGCGTGAAGAGGAATTGGCAGCCTGGCAGCGGCTGGTCCGGGTGCTGGGACATGAACTCAACAATTCGCTCACTCCAATCAAGTCCATCGCGGGGAGTCTGGAGAATCTGGTAACCAGTGAGACTCTACCGCCGGATTGGCAGGACGATATGCGCCGCGGCCTGGCGGTGATTTCATCGCGGTCGGAATCGCTCAGCCGCTTCATTGGCGCTTACGCGCGCCTGGCAAAGCTGCCGAGGCCCACGCTGGCGCCGCTCGAGGTAGCTCCATGGATCCGCCGCGTGGTCGGCCTCGAGACACGGCTTCACGTCGATGTGCAGCCGGGACCTGAACTCGTGATCCACGGCGATAAGGATCAGCTCGAACAGCTATTGATCAATCTTCTGCGCAACGCGACGGATGCCGCGCTTGAAACTGGCGGCGGTGTGCGCGTGGGCTGGCGAAAAAACAATACCTATGTGGAGGTTAAGGTGGAGGACGATGGCCCGGGTCTGTCCAATACCAGCAATCTGTTCGTGCCGTTTTTCACCACCAAACCCGGGGGCTCGGGAATCGGTCTGGTATTGAGCCGCCAGATTGCCGAAGCCCATGGCGGCGGCCTCACGCTCGAGAACCGCCGCACAGGCGCAGGCTGCGAAGCGCGGCTCAGGCTGCCCATTTAAACGAATCGGCTGCCAGGAATGCCAGCCGAACCCCGCCCTTGCGCTACACTTTCTACGTCGTGCGCTATTTTCTCCGCCGCCGCGTTCCGGAACTCTCGCGCATCCTGCTGGTGGAGAGCGGATCGCGGCGAATTACCGAAAACGTGATTCCCCGCATGCGCGCGCAGTTCGGCGAAACGGTTCCCATCGATCTCGTGACCTGTTTCCCCGGCTCGCCCGCCGGCTTTGCCGGTATCTATAACGTGAACGACTACCGGGAACGCCGCAGCTCGCTCACTCGCGAGTTGCGCGCGAATCGCTACGCGGTTGCAGGTATCCTGTTTTCGGATGAACCGATCCTGAGCAAATGGAAATGGGCGCTGGTTTTAGCGCTGCCCGCAAAGGTCCTGGTGATCAATGAGAATGCCGATTACTTCTGGCTGGACCGCGGCAACTGGTCCAATATCCGCCAATTCATCAAGTACCGCGCGGGTTTTCCCGGCGCCGGAATTGTTCGCACGTTTGCCCGTGTGGTCGCGTATCCTTTTACATTTTCCTATCTGTTACTCTATGCGGCGGCCGTGCATTTGCGGCGCGCTATTTATCGAGGTTTCCGATGAAAGCCATTCAGGTTAAAGAAACGGGTGGTCCCGAGCAGATGCAGGTTGTTGATATTCCCGTGCCGCAACCGGGGCCCAAACAAGCGCTCGTCAAAATCGCGGCATCCGGAGTGAATTTCATCGACGTATATTTCCGAACAGGCTTGTATAAGGCCGACCTGCCTATCACGCTGGGCATGGAGGCAGCCGGTGTGGTCGAAACGGTCGGGCCGGATGTAACGGAGGTGCGGCCGGGCGATCGCGTGGCATATGCCATGGCGCGCGGTTCCTATGCCGAGTACGCGGTCGTGCCCTCGTGGCAACTGGTGAAAGTGCCTGATGGCATCGACCTGAAAAGCGCGGCTGCCACCATGTTGCAGGGGATGACCGCCCATTACCTTACCCATTCCACATTTCCTCTAAAGCCCGGCCAAACCTGCCTGGTCCACGCCGCGGCTGGAGGCGCCGGCCGCCTCATCGTACAGATCGCAAAAATGCTGGGCGCCCGCGTATTCGGCACCACTTCGACCGAAGCAAAGGCGCAGCTCGCGCGTCAGGCGGGCGTGGACGCCATTATTTTTTACACCAAACAGGATTTTGAAGCCGAGGTGAAGCGCCTGACGGATGGCCGCGGCGTCGACGTCGTGTATGATTCGGTCGGCGAGCCGACCTATATGCAGGGATTGAATTGCTTGCGTCCCCGCGGCATGATGGTCTTGTTCGGACAGTCCGGCGGGAAGGTTCCACCCATCGACCCTACGACCCTCAACACGAAAGGTTCGCTGTTCCTTACCCGGCCCACCCTGGCCCATTATTGCGCCGCGCGCGAGGAGTTGCTCTGGAGAGCGGGGGATATTTTGCAGTGGATCGCGTCAGGAAAACTGAAGCTCGTCATCGACCGGACCTATCCGCTAAGTCAGGGTCCGCAGGCGCACCGCGATCTGGAATCGCGCGCTACTGCCGGCAAGGTGTTGCTGCTTCCAGAGGGTGCGTAGAGTTTCGGAAAGTTGGGGCTCCGCTGCCGAAAGCCGCTAAATCGTTCGTATGAGTCTGCGCGTACAGCTCACGTTGTGGTCGGTCCTGGTCATGGGCCTGATTGTGGGTGTGGTAGCCGCCGTGGACCTGGCGCAGGAGGTCAAACATCAGTTCGACGCGACTTTGGACAGGGCGGAGTTCTACCAGACCCAAGTTGCGGCCTTGGTTCAAAGTAAGGCCAATCGGGATCGAAGTGTGCCCGTTCAAGACGCTCTGCGGCACGATCCTGACCTTTCCCGTGAGCTGCTGAACCTCATGACATCGTCCAAGTCGCTGTACGAAATCGCCGTTTGTGATCCGCAGGATGTCATCCTGAGCGACAGCGATCCGGACCAGATCAACAAGAAGTGCCCATCCTATGAGGATTTCGAGCGCCTGGTGCACGGCGGTGTGTTCCAAAAGACTCGCGTCCTTCTGAGGAATTCGGAGAAGTATCAGTTGTCAAAAGGGCTCGGCGTTGGGAACAGGCCGGAGATCTACGTGCGGGTCGTGGTCTGGCCGGGACTCATCCAGAAAGACATGATCCCTACGATCTGGCAGCACGCGGAACTCTCGGCGTTTCTGTTCTCCGGCGCAATTTTGGCGGCGTTTCTGTTCTCCGCGATTGCCTTCCGGCCGATCGGAAAACTGGGCCACATGCTGGATCTGCTCATGAGCGGCGAATATGACAACCAGCAGCTCCTGCCCGCAACAACGTCTCGAACGGACGAATTTGAAGTAGTGGCCTCAAAAGTGAATCTGCTCGGCCAGCAGCTGCGTGGCGCGCAATACGATTTCTCGGATCTTCGCGGCAATTTTGAACGCCTGCTTGACGACCTGGAAGATGCCGTTCTGGTTTTTGGGCGCGACCGGAGATTGGTGGTGACGGCCGGCGCCGTGGAGAAGTTTCTGGGCCGCGCCCGCTCCGAACTCATGGGACGGGCTCTGGTCGAGGTGTTTCCACCCAGCACGTCGCTCGGATTGCTCCTGCAACAAGCTGCGCAGACCGGCCTTTCCATCCGTAACCGCCGCGTGCCCATGGACGCTGGCGGTAACGGCAACACTGCCGGTGTGGCTGTAGCCTTGCTCTCGGTGGATGTTTTGGAGGCCCTTCAATCCGGCATTGTGACCGGGGCCGCCGCTGGAATCCTGGTGCGGCTGCGTGATCCTGAAGCCACTCGCCAGATCGGACGGCAACTACAAATCGCCGATCGTGTCTCCGCGATCAGCCGCATCACCGGCGGCGTGGCGCATGAAGTGAAGAATCCATTAAATGCGATCCTCATGCACGTCGAGCTCGCGCGCATGAAACTCGCCAAGGGCGACAGCGACCTCAAGCCCCAGATGGACATTATCGCGAGTGAGATTGTCCGGCTGGACCGCGTCGTGAAGACCTTTCTGGATTTCACCAAGCCTGTGGAACTTCATCCCGCCGACGTTCCGCTCGAAGCCTTCGTCAACGATATTGCCGAGTTGGCACGCCCGCTGGCGGAGACCGCCAAGATTGAGGTCCACGTGGAGCAGCAGACCGAAGGCGCTTCTGTTTCCGTGGATCTCGATCTGCTCAAGCAGGCTATGGTGAATGTGGTCATCAACGCCATCGAGGCCATGCCGGATGGCGGCCAGTTGCGATTCCAGTCTTCCGTGAATGGTCAGAACGCGGAGATTCGCATCAGCGATACGGGTTGTGGCATTCCCGCCGGCAATAGGGCCAAGATCTTCGGACTGTACTTCACCACCAAGGAAAAAGGATCCGGCATCGGGCTAGCCATGACTTTCCGCATCGTTCAATTGCACGATGGTACAATCGACTTCACTAGCGAGCCCGGGAAAGGCACTACCTTCGTCATTTGCCTCCCCATGGCAGTCTCTTCGGACTGAAGCATCGCGCATGCGCCCCTTTTTCCAAACGACGATCTGCCTTCTCGCCCTTATGCTGTCGGCGTGTGAGATGAAATTCCCGCGTGCCAAAACCCCCTCACCACCTCAACCCGCGAGCGCAAGGACCGAGCCTCCGCCCGAGACCGCGCCTGCCGAACCACTTTCCACCCCCCAGACACAGGTGCACCTGCCGAATCCTCAGCCCATCGACCCCGATGCTCTGGCGACTCCGCCAGTAAACGTCCCCGCCGAGCCGTCAAAGACGCGTCAGGGCAATCATGCCGGTAGCAAGCGTCAGGGGCCACTACCAGCATCGGTGTCACCCGCGAAGCCCGAAGGCGCGGAAACCGTAGCCGATTCGCCCCCTGCAACCGAAACCCAGCGCCCCCCCATTGGGCCGGTGCTGTCCGATGAAGAGCGTCGCCGGATGAATGAGGAAATCTCCAGCCGCTTACAGGATGTCGACAAGATGCTCGGCCGCATTGCGGCACTTCACCTGTCGGAACCGGAAAAAAACTCTGTGGATAGGATCCGCTCGTTCCACAAACAGTCGCACGACGCCTTGGAGCGCGGTGAGATTCAGGCGGCCAATGCTTTGGCCGAGCGCGCCGTTCTCCTCGCCCAGGAAGTGCTTCATGGCCGCTAGCGAGTTCGCCGCTCGCCGCAACCTGCTTGCGTACAACCTGGTGGAACACGATTTGGACGCACTGGTGGTGTCGTTCGGCCCTAACGTGCGCTACCTGACTGGCTTTACCGGCAGCAACGGCCTGGTGGCAATCATGCCGGATCGCGCGGCGTTTTTCACCGATCCTCGCTACCGCATTCAGGCTGCACAGGAGGTGGATTGCTCCGTCCGCGTCGTTTCAGGCGCGCTGCTGCTCAGTTGGCTCATATCTGCGGCGCGTGAAGAGCAAGCGAGTGGGATTCGAGAAGAGCCGCATGACCGTGGAAGCGTACGAGACCCTCAAAGATGCTCTGCCGCTCGGCAGCTCGCTTGAACCCGTCGCGGGCTGGATCGAGAGCCAGCGCACCGTGAAATCGTCGCCATGAGATTTCGGCGATCCGCCGCTCCGTAGAACTGAATTCGCGCGCTTTTGAGCAGACCGTAAAGCATCTCAGGCTAGGAATGCGAGAATGTGATCTGGCAGCCGAGCTGGACTACCGGATGCGCCGCCAAGGCGCGGAAGGCCCCGCTTTTGAAACCATCGTGGCTGCCGGACCGCGGACCGCCTTGCCGCATGCTCGGCCGACCTCCGCGCGGCTGGCCAAAGGCGCCTTGCTGTTGGTGGACATGGGCGCGATGCTCGAATGGCTATGCCAGCGACATGACTCGCATGCTGTTCCTGGGGAGGCCTGGCTCGCAGGTAAGGAAAGCCTACAAGGCTGTACTGGAGGCGCAGCTAGCGGCCGTCGACGCGGTTTGTGCGGGCGTTCCAGCAAAGACCGTGGATCGTGCAGCGCGTCGCGTTCTGGCCAGTCACGGTCTGGCGAACGCGTTCGTCCATTCCACCGGACACGGCCTGGGACTCGAAATTCATGAACCCCCTCGCATCGGCAAGAAGGAAAAGACTCCACTCGAAAGCGGTATGGCCATTACTATCGAGCCGGGCGTCTATCTCGAAGGATTCGGTGGCATTCGTATTGAAGATACGGTGGCCGTAACGGACAAAGGCTGCGAGGTGTTGACGCCAACTTCTAAAGGAACTACGGATCTTGTAACGCGCGCCGCCACCGTATTTTCCTCGGCTCTTTGCTTCAGGCCCGTCTGCCGAAAACTGCTAAGCTATTCCATTGTGACAATTGAGGAAATCCGTGAGCTGATCCAGTTGGTTACGGATACCGGTGTTGCCGAGTTGGAAGTGCAGCGCGGCGAGAATCGGGTTCGAATCCGGCGGGCCTTCGCGGAAGCTCATGATATTGCTGTGCCTGGACCGCCGGCACCCTCGAATGTCGCCGCCGCTAACCCGCCCGCTCCGGCTTCAAAAGCCGAACGGGAAGAGGCCTCCGAGAAAGGACCTCGTTACTGTGAAATCGCCCATCGTCGGCACTTTTTACGATGCGCGTCCCCCGGCGCGCCGCCCTTCGTGCGGGTCGGCGAGACCGTGCAGCCCGGCAAGGTGCTCTGCATCATCGAGTCCATGAAGCTGATGAACGAAATCGAGGCCGAAATCGGCGGCGTCATCGTGAGCAAGCTGGTGCCCAACGGGCAGCCCGTCGAATACGGAGAGGCCCTGTTTGCCATCCGCCCCGTTTAAGAAAATCCTGATCGCCAACCGCGGAGAGATCGCCCTGCGGGTCATCTGCGCCTGCAAGGATCTGGGCATCCCGACGGTCGCGGTCTACTCCGAAGCCGACCGCTACAGCCTCCCGGTCCGTTTCGCCGACCAGGCCATCTGCATCGGGCCGGCCAAGAGCGCGCGCAGCTATCTGGACATCCCGTCCATCATCAGCGCCGCCGAGATCACCAACGTCGACGCCATCCATCCCGGCTACGGGTTTCTGAGCGAAAACGCCGGCTTCGCCGAGGTCTGCGAGACCTCCGGCATCACGTTCATCGGGCCGCAGCCGGATGTCATCCGGCTCATGGGCGTCAAGGAACGCGCCCGCGCCATCATGCGCGACGCGGGCGTGCCGATTCTGCCGGGCTCGGACGGCGTGCTTCAAGACCGAAGAGGAAGCGCTCGGAACCGCCGGGGCGATCGGCTATCCGGTGATCCTCAAGGCCTCGGCGGGCGGCGGCGGACGCGGCATGCGCGTGGTGAACAGCCCGTCGGACCTGCCGGCGCTGTTGGTGCAGGCGCAGCAGGAAGCCGGGGCGGCGTTCAGTTGCGCCGACGTGTACCTCGAAAAGTTCATTCGCGGCGCCGCGCCACATCGAATTTCAGGTGCTGGCCGACGAGCACGGCAACGTCGAGATTCTCGGCGAGCGCGAGTGCAGCATCCAGCGGCGCCATCAGAAACTGCTGGAAGAATCGCCGTCGCCGGCGCTGCAGCCCGACGTGCGCGAGCCGCAGTTTCCGAAAAGCTGCGCGAGGCCATGCGCGCCGTCGGGCTACACCAATGCCGGCACGGTCGAGTTCCTGATGGACGAGACCGGCAACCTCTACTTCATCGAAGTCAACGCGCGCATTCAGGTGGAGCATCCGGTCACCGAGATGGTCACCGGCATCGATCTGGTGAAGAGCCAGATCCGCATCGCCGCAGGCGAGACCGCTGCCGACATTCTGGCCGGCCCGGTCAAGCTGCGCGGGCCACGCCATCGAGTGCCGCATCAATGCCGAGAATCCCGAGACCTTCGCGCCTTCGCCCGGACGCATCACCGGCTTGAACCTGCCCGGCGGCATCGGCGTGCGTGTGGACACCGCGGCCTTCAGGACTGCGTGATTCCGCCGTACTACGATTCCCTGGTGGCCAAACTGATCGCGCACGGCCGCGACCGCAGCGAAGCCATCGCCCGCATGAGGCGCGCGCTCGGACATGTTCATCGTCGAGGGGATCCATACCTCCATTCCGCTGCACAAGCGAATTCTGGCCGATGCCGATTTCCGGGCGGGGAAGTTCGACACGAACTTCATCCAGCGGTTCATGCCGCAAGAGAAGCCGGGCAAGCACGCCGGTTAAGAGAGTCGCCACCGTGCGGACGCTGGTTCCCGTACTATTCCTGGTCGTCATCCTGGCTTTTCTGCTGCCCGCGATCCCAGCAGCGCTGAAGAAAAGGCTTCGCCACCGCCCGGCCCTTCTGTTTGCTCTTCCGGCATTGCTCGTCGCGGCGTTCTGCGCGGTCGCGATGAAGATGGGCGCGCTCGGGTTGCCTCTGGCGCTGCTGATCGTAGCGTATACGCTGATTCCTACCGTCTGCATTTTTCTTCAAGGTGCGGATGCCCGTGCCGCAACCTGGCTCGACCTCACCGTGATCCTCCTGCTCTGGCTGCCCATCGAGCTAAATCTAGGCAGCGCGTGGATTCCCCGCCACGCCCAGGGACTGTTACACACCGTCGCTTATGGAGTCGCGCTCATTCTGGCGCTGGTTTTGTTTCTCGGATTCCGTGGGTTCCAAGGCATGAAATACAATCTTCCGCGCCGGTTTATGGACCTTGTAGATCCACTCATTGCTTTCGTACTTGTCGCCCCCATTCTCGTGCTCCTGGGGCGTGCGCTGTCTTTCATTCCGCCTTTTCATGTCTCCGAAAATCTTTCTTTGCCAGGAGCTGCAAAGACTTTTGGCCTGATCTTTGTGGCCACGGCTCTGCCGGAAGAGATTTTGTTCCGTTCTTTGATCCAGAACTGGATGATGCAGAAGTTTGGCGCAACCACTGCGGTTCTGGTCGCCGCCTCCGTACTTTTTGGTTGCGCGCACCTGAACAACGGGCCCCAGCCCCTGCCCAACTGGCGATACATGATTCTTGCAACCATCGCCGGCTTCGCGTACGGCAAGGTCTTTCAGCGGGCTTCGAGCGCTACGGCCTCGATGGCTTTGCATGCGCTGGTCGATGCCACAAAACATCTCTTCTTCTAACCGGACAATGGGCCTGAACTGGCGCGCGGTCGTCGAACCCGGCGTCGCATTTGCGCTGATCATCCTCTACATCTGGTGGCTGCGATTCCGGTTTCCCTACGCCTGGATCGCGATCCTGGCGCTGATGATTGCCTCGCATCTACGCAAACGTGAAGGCCTTCGAAAGCTTGGTTTCGAATGGAAGATGCCGCGCGGTTCTGCCAAGCTCTGGATGGTCCTGGGCCTCATCGCCACCGTCATCCTCGCGCTCGGTCTGATCTTCCACACCATTCGCCAGGTTACCTGGCAAGGCGCGTGCCTGAGCCTGTTGCTCTATTGCACCTGGGGTCTCGTCCAACAGTACATACTCAACGGCTACTTTGTGAATCGCTTTTCCGATTTCTTGCCGCACCACACCTACGCCGTCCCCACCCTGGCCGCAATATGCTTTTCCTTCGCGCATTTGCCCAATTGGTTTTTGATGATTGTGACCCTCGCCGGCGGCTACGTTTGCGCGAGAGTCTACCTGCACCGTCGAAATCTCTACTTCTTAGGCCTGGCGCACGGCGTGATTGGATTCCTGATCTACCTCGCAGTGCCAGACAGCATCAGCCATCATTTGTACGTGGGCCCGAAGTGGTTTTCGATGTGAATATCACGGGGGGAATTACATTGACTCAATCGGCTCGGACAGTTTTCGCAAACGCAAAAAGGCTCTATAATGCTGCCGCCAGCGTCAATAATTACCGTGCTGCTTTTAAATTACTTAAGCAGGCAGCGGAGATGGGACACGTGGGCGCGCACGAATGGTTGGGGGCCGTGTACGATTACGGGTTGGGCACGCGACCAAACCGGCGTTTGGCGTTCACGCATTACAAAATCGCAGCTGACGCCCGCCGACCGAACGCCGAGTATCACGTGGGAGTCTTTTACTACGATGGACGTGCTGTTCCAAGAGATTACGGCATGGCTGTTCAATGGCTTTGCAAGGCTGCCTCACACGGCGATCAAACGGCTGTTTATTGGTTGGGGCAATGTTATCTTCATGGGCGGGGCGTTGCACGGGACGAGAAAAAGGGATTTCGGCTTGAACTTGCCGCGGCAAATAAACGAGTGATCGAGGCTCAGTACTCCGTCGGGGTCTGTTACGAGCTCGGTCAGGGCGTACGGTCCGATCCGAAGAAGGCATTCCGGTGGTATCTTACTGCGGCGAAGCGGGGTTATCAGGAGGCCGCGCGCAGCCTCGCACGTCTTTATGAAAGCGGAAATGGTACGGCGTTGAACAGGCAGCGCGCCGAATATTGGTACAAGCGCGGGTCTTAAATGTGCAAAATGCATTAGCCTGAGCCGGCTCAAAGCCTAAAACCGCGTCAGCAAACAGCGTGATTTTTTCTGACAGCATCAGCCGTCATTTGTACCCAGGCCCTAAGTGGTTCTCGATATAAAAGCCACCAAGCCGCTATCTTTCGTTAAGGTCCACTAGGTTATCTGTTGGGATATTGCCCACGGTACCTGTATCCCATCAAACTGGTTACAGCACCGTGACAACGGCGCCGCACGTCTCATGCAAACAGAGGATTTCATCGAGTTTCAGCGTGCGTTAATAAGAAGCCACGTTCCAACCGTCGCTGCATTTTGTTTGCTTGGCGTCTCAATCGGCTTCAGCCAGCCCAGTCCCTCAGTTTCTGGCTTGCACGTTATTACAGAAGTAGGCCAGATCCATCGACTTACCCGCAGTCAGGCCCGTCAGGGTTATCCCATCCACGTGAAAGCCGTAGTCACCTATTTCGAAGCCAATTCTGACCTGTTTATTCAGGACTCGACCGGAAGTGTCTGGGTCCGCTGGTCACCCGATCTTCCAAGGCCGGCGCCGGGACAGGTGCTCGACTTGTGGGGAATCACGACGCAGGAAGACTTCGCTCCGGATATCGATAGACCACGCTGGACGGTGATTGGCCAGGCGCCCTTGCCTCGCGCCAAGCGAGTGACATTCGAAGAGATGGCTTCCACCAGAGTGGATGCGCGATGGGTGGAAGTCGAAGGCATCGTGCGGTCGGCTGAAGTGACCAACAATTGTTGCCTCTTATTGAACGTGGAAGTTCCGGGGGGCCGTGTTGTCGTTCGCATCCAGGGCCAGCCAACTATCCCGGTAGGCCTGGTGGACTCTTCCATTCGGATCCACGGCGCCTGCGGAGCCGTCTTCACGCAAAAGAACCAGCTTGTCGGGGTCACACTTAGGGTGCCTTCAATGCAGGAGATCAAAACGATCGAACCCGGCCCGCCTGACCCGTTCGCACCAGCGGCTAGCCCGATCGAGGCACTCCTAAGGTTCACCTTCACCGGACGGCCGGCCCATCGCGTGAAGGTTTCGGGTACCGTAACCGCCCGGTTTGGAAAAGATCTCTATATCGCAGATCCGACTGGCAGTGTATACGTGGACGCCAGCCAGAAGGCTCCGCTGGTCCCCGGCGACCGTGTGGAGGTGGTCGGTTTCGCTGGCTTTGTGGACTACCGGGTAGTCCTGAAGGATTCCATTTGGCGGCGGTTGGGCGCCAACTCCGCTCCGGTCCCCATTCCCATTCAGGCGGATAAGGCGCTGGAAGATGACAGCTACGACGCCGCTCTGGTTACGCTGGATGGACAAGTAACGTCCCTGGCAATACTGCCCAATCAGGAAGTGCTGATCGTCAGACAGGGCGCCACGTCGTTCAGCGCAATCGGCCAATGGAAGTCCACTGACCGCAAGGAAGCGCCGCGTGAAGGCAGTCGAATTCGACTCACGGGAATCCTCGTGATGGAAAAGGACGGATTCGGTATGCCGCAATTCTTCAAAATCCGAATGCGGTCGCCGGAAGACGCGGTCGTACTGGAAAACCCATCATGGTGGACCCGTGGCAGGGCACTCTCGATTCTTGGCCTGGTGGCGCTGATTGCATCCTTGACGTCAGCCTGGGTATTGGTGCTACGCCGCCGCGTGCGCTCTCAGACCGCCGAATTGCGCCGCAAAAATGAAGAACTAGGCGCTGCATTAAAGTCAGCCCAGGAGGCGACTCAGCTCAAGAGCGAATTTCTGGCGAACATGAGCCACGAGGTTCGCACCCCCATGAATGCCATCATCGGGATGACCGCGTTGGCGATGGATGCCACTTCCCGGGAAGAACAGCAGGAATATCTCACGGATGTCACAAACTCTGCTGAATCCCTCCTCTCACTGCTGAATGACATCTTGGATCTCTCCAAGATTGAAGCCGGCCGGATGGATTTGAATCCTACCCCAATCGCTCTCGTGGACATTGTCAAAGATGCTACACACCTCCTGCGGACGGCGGCCGCCCAGAAGGGCATTGAGCTCCGGTACACGGTTGCGCCCGAGCTATTCGGGTCCGTCGCCGCCGATCCCGTGCGCCTGCGTCAGGTCCTGCTGAATCTAGTCGGCAATGCGGTCAAGTTTACGGAACGCGGTTCGGTCACCGTCTCGGCTGAGGTGGAGTCGCAGGATGAAACCAGCATCTGCGCACGATTTCTGGTTCGAGATACCGGGCCCGGCATCCCGCTGGACAAACAAAAAATCATTTTCGAAGCCTTTCGTCAGGCCGATGGATCCACCGCGCGCAGGTACGGAGGCACAGGACTCGGTTTGGCTATTTCGGCGCGTCTGGTTGATCTGATGGGCGGAAAAATCTGGGTGGAGAGCGTCCCCAGCAAGGGAAGCGCCTTCTGGTTCACAGCCCGAATCGGCAAATTAGACACGTCTCCAAAACCGGCGTTTGAAAATCTCCCCGCCAACGCCCGCGCATAGTCACCAATTCTTAACCAACTCTTCAGCCCCGGAGCTAGCTAAAATCACAATTGCGCCATATAGTAGTGGCGATGCGGGCCGAGAGGAGAGAGAGCATGCGAATCACTAAAGGCGTTTTGGCAGGTTGTTTTTCCGCCGCGCTGCTGCTGCAAGGCGCGGACTATAAGGTTGAGGGCCGTTACCCGATTCCCGGCACCGGTGGTTTTGATTACGCTACCCTGGACAGCTCCGCGCGGCGGATCTATGTTTCGCACGGAACTCAGGTCGACGTTCTGGATGCGGACAGCGGCAAGCTAGTAGGTACAATACCCGACACCCCGGGCGTCCACGGGATCGCGATTGCATCCGAGTTCAAGCACGGATTCACCAGCAACGGCCGTGAGAACAAGGTTTCGATGTTCGATCCGTCAACCCTGCAGCTGATCAAGAAAATCGACGTCGGCAAGGGTCCGGACGGCATCTACTATGATCCCGGCACCAAGCGCGTCTTCACCAATAATCACGGTTCGCACGACATCACCGCGATCGATGCCGCGACCGGCGAAGTGGTCGGTACGGTGAAAGCCGAAGGCGATGGTGAAGAAGCAATCATCGGCGCCGATGGGCTGATTTATGTCAATCTCGAGGACACTGCCGAGGTGGTGGTGTTCGATCCGAAATCCCTGGAAGTGAAGAAGCGTTTTCCCATCGGCGTGGCGCAAACGCCGACCGGCCTGGCGTACGACGCCAAGACCAACCGCTTGTTTATTGGCTGCCGCAAGGAGCCGAAGATGGTCGTCATGGATGCCGCCACAGGGAAGGTGATCAACAGCTTCCCCATCGGCGCCGGTGTCGACTTTGCCGCGTTCGACCCAGACAACAGTCTGGTTTTCTTTTCGTGCGGAGACGGAACCTTGAGCATCTACCGCGAGAAGTCCGCCGATGAGTACGAGGATGCGGGAGCGGTGAAGACGCAGCCCAGCGCCAAGACCATGGCATTCGATCCAAAGACCAAGAAGGTTTTTCTTCCAGCAGCCGAATTTCAGGAAACTCCGGATGCCGATCCGGCCAAGCGTCCTCGGCGCTCCGTAAAGCCCGGGACATTTGTCGTACTGGTCGTCGGCAAATCATAAAGACGGAGTCAGAAGCCAGAAGTCAGGAGTCAGAATGAAGCTCGGCCGACCGGCCGCCAGAACGCTTCGGGATCTTATCGTCTGGCAAAAAGCGCATGAATGCCACTATTCTTCTGACTTCTGACTCCTGACTTCTGACTCCTTCTCCCGATGATCTCTTTCGCGAATATCCACAAGCAGTACGGCAAACAGTTGATCTTCGTCGACGCTTCCTTTCAGTTGAATCCCGGCGAGAAGGTTGGCCTGGTCGGCCCGAACGGCGCCGGAAAGACGACCCTCTTCCGCATGGTGGTCGGGGAGGAAGCCCCCGACGAGGGTGACGTCTCGGTTCCGAAGAAGCTCACCATCGGCTATTTCCGCCAGGACACAGAGGAGATGCAGGGCCGGTCAGTCCTCGATGAGGCCATCGCCGGAAGCGGTCGTCTCGGCGATCTGCACCACGAACTGGAAGACCTCCATCGATCTATGAACGATCCCGAGCGAGCCGGCGATATGGACCGCATCCTCGCCCGCTTCGGTGACGTGCAGGAGGAGTACGAGCATCTCGGCGGCTATTCGCTCGAGGCGCAGGCCCGCGAGGTGCTGCATGGCCTCGGATTCAAAGACGACCAGATCGATGGCGATGTCGGAGCAATGTCCGGCGGTTGGAAAATGCGTGTAGCGCTGGCGCGCGTCCTGCTCGGCCGTCCCGACGTGCTGCTGATGGACGAACCCACCAACCACCTGGACATCGAGTCCATCATCTGGCTCGAGCAGTTTCTTAAGTCGTACGCGGGTGCCATTCTCATGACCTCGCACGACCGCGAGTTCATGAACCGCATCGTCTCGAGGATTGCCGAGATCGATGGCGGCGAGATCATCGCTTACTCTGGCGATTACGATTTCTACGAGCGCGAGCGCGCCATCCGCGAGACCAACCAACAAGCCGCCTTCGTCCGGCAGCAGGCCATGCTGGCGAAGGAGCAGCGCTTTATCGACCGCTTCCGGACGCACGCAGCCAAAGCGGCGCAAGTGCAGAGCCGCATCAAGGCGCTGGACAAGATCGACAAGATCGAACTGCCGAAGAAACGCCAGGTGGTGAAGTTCGAGTTCAAGGTCCCGCCCCGTTCAGGCGACCAGGTGGTGGTGATCGAGGATCTCGACAAGAGCTATGGTTCGCGGGTAATTTACCAGGGCTTCAATCTCACCGTCCGCCGCGGCGAGCGCTGGGCCGTGATGGGAAAGAACGGCGCTGGCAAAACCACGCTGCTCAAAATGATCGCAGGCGCGGCTGCGCCCGACGGCGGAAGCGTGCAACTGGGCGCCAGCCTGATCATGGGATACTTCGCGCAGCAGTCGCTCGACGTGCTCGATCCCGATCTGACCGTTATCGAACAGCTCCAATACGATTTCCCTCAGGACGGCCTGGGATCGCTTCGCACGCTCGCCGGCGCGTTCCAGTTCTCTGGCGACGACGTGGACAAGCGCATCCGTGCACTCTCCGGCGGCGAAAAATCGCGGCTCGCCATGGCGCGCATGCTCTACAACCCCCCGAACTTTCTCGTGCTCGATGAGCCCACCAACCACCTGGACCTTGCCACTAAGGAGATGCTGGTCGAGGCCCTCAAGGATTTCGAAGGCACCATGGTCTTCGTCTCGCACGACCGCATGTTCCTGCGCGGCCTCGGCTCACGAGTCCTGGAACTCGGCGGCGAGAGCGGCACCGATCGCACTCCCCGTATTTATCCAGGCTCGTACATCGAGTACGTGCAGAACATCGGGCACGAGGCGCCAGGGATCTACTCCTGACATATACTTTCTGGAGCGGGGAGGCCGCATGTGTTCCGCGGGTCGTTGCAGGACGCCTATTTCAGTGTATTTACTACTAGGCTGAGAGAGCGATGAGCGTCGATCTAAACAAACGGACGGATATGACCTGCCCTGTTTGCAAAAAGAGCTTTCACCAGACGCTCGCATGGCTAGCGAAACACTCCGAGGTCATTTGTTCACACTGTGAATCTTCCTACAAGGTCGCCATTTCAGATCCGGAAGGTCTCCGAGCTGAAGGCGGAGCCGCCGGAGGAGGCTCTTCCTTTTTCACCAAAATCGCGGGAGTGACGCATCGCAATAAAGACCGCAAGTCCCGGCAGCGCCTCATTGCGCAGTGCCGCGTAGGCGAAGAACTGATCCTGGAACGCGAGCCGGATAACCCCGTTGATCCGGGCGCCGTCAGAGTCCTTCGACTAACCGGCGAACAACTGGGATATATTCCGGCCCAGGTAGCCGCCAGCGGGCTCGCAAGAGATCTTGATCGCGGCGAGCGGCCCAAATGCCGAATTGCGAATCTCACGGGAGGGATGGACTGACGCGCGGTGTCAACATTGAAATCGGGGAATGGCCGAAGGATTCGCATCCCTCTGAGGCAGCAATTCCGAACGAATCAGCAACCGCATATGGCTGGATCATCTTGGTCTTGGCCATCATTGCAGGAGTTGTGCTGGTTCTACTTCGCTCCCGATAGGTACCGCTCTCACTGAGGGCTGCCGCGGGGCGATCACAGAAACTTGATGTGCGGTAATAACCCGCGTCTTACGTTACTAGACCCGCACAACCGCGTCCCCACCACCGACTTCCGCTACACTCGACCCATGCTCCTCTGCCCTGTCCGCAATTGCCACCTTCCACTGGTGCGCGAGGACCAGCGGCTGCTTTGTGCGCGCGGCCATTCGTTCGACGTTGCGCGTAGCGGATACATTAACCTGCTCCAGCCACAGGAGCGGAGATCCAAACACCCCGGCGACACACCTGCTGCCCTCCGAGCCCGGCGGCGATTGCACGATCGCGGCACGACCGGGCCGCTGCTGCACGCGATCGCGGAGGTAATCGCCGCATCGCCGGGCGACATTGTTCTCGATGCCGGCTGTGGTGAAGGTTTCTACCTTGCCACACTCGCCCGTCAGACAGGCTTCAGCGCGCATGGCGTTGACATCTCCGTTCCGTCCATTGATGCCGCCGCGCGCCGCTACCCCGAATGCGAGTGGATTGTGGCCAATGCCGACCGCTTCGTACCGTACGCGGACCGCTCGTTTTCGATCGTCCTATCCATCACGGCGCGGATGAATTCCACCGAATTCCGGCGTGTACTGCGCGACGATGGACACCTCCTCGTCGCCCTTCCCGCGCCGGACGACCTCATCGAGTTGCGCGGCGCAGGCCGAGATCGCGTGGATCGAACCGTCGAGACATTCGCACCCCACTTCCAGCTCGCCGATCGCCGCCGCGTCACCACCAGAGCCGACCTCGACGCTGCTGCCGTTCACGACGTCTTGCTTCTGATTTACCGCCCGATGCGATCGAAACCTGCCGAAGCGATGCGCGTGACGTTCAGTCTGGATCTGCTACTGTTCCGCCCGCTCAAAGCAGAGTCCAGGCCTGTGGGTGATGACTGAAACCGATATGCGGGTAATAATCCACAGCTTTCGGCGCCGACAGCAGGATCACGCGGGCGCCCGGCCCGGATAGCTCCTTCGTGCGCCGCACAAGCTCTTTCCCGATCCCCTGCCGCTGGTAAGACTCCCTCACCGCCAGATCTGAGAGATAGGTTGCATACGCGAAATCCGTGAGCGAGCGCGAAATCCCCACCATCAGTTCGCCATCCCAGGCGGTGATCACCAGGTTCGCATTCCGCAGCATCTTCTCCATCCGGTCGCGCTCATCCACCGGCCTTCGCTCACCCAGGGTCGACGCGCGGTAAAGCTCGATCACCTGCTCCAAGTCCAGATCATTTCCCACTCGATATTCAATCACGCAACACCATCCTGACTGCTAACCGAGCCGCGACCAAAGGAAGCGGTTGTCCTCACTCCCCCTCCCCTTCTTTCTCCAGCCCCATCTGCGTCAACCGATACCTCAACGCATTCCTCGTCAGCCCCAGCGCCCTCGCCGCCTGGCTCTTGTTGCCATCCGCCCGTTTCAAAGCCTCGCGGATGATCTCCTGTTCATATTGATCGAGAGTCATTCCGGCCGGTAGCGAGAATTCTCCCGCCATACCGCGCGGCCTCGGCGCATTGTCCAGCTTGATGTCGACAGCATCCAGCCGGTCACCCGTGCACATCACCACGCTGCGCTCGATCACGTTTTCCAGCTCGCGCACATTGCCCGGCCAATGATAGTCCGCCAACTTACTCATCGCCGCCGGAGTAATCGTTTGTATCCGATTCCCAGCTTCCGCCGAATATTTCTGCAGGAAGTGTTCCGCCAGAAACGGAATGTCCTGCATGCGGTCGCGCAGCGGCGGGATGTTGATGGGCACCACGTTCAGCCGGTAGTACAGATCTTCGCGGAAAGTGCCTTGTTCGAGAGCAGCACGCAAATCCTGATTCGTGGCCGCGATCACGCGCACGTCGATATGCCGCGTCTTGTTGCTGCCCAGGCGCTCGAACTCCCGCTCCTGAAGTATCCGCAGCAACTTCACTTGTATCGCCGGCGGCACGTCGCCAATTTCATCCAGAAAGACAGTGCCCGTGTCGGCCTGCTCGAACTTGCCCGGCTTGGTCGTGTTCGCCCCCGTGAATGCCCCTTTCTCGTATCCGAAGAGCTCGCTCTCCATCAGGTTTTCGGGAAGCGCTGTGCAGTTGATCTTTACAAAAGGCCGGTCGCGCCGCGGCGAATGGAAATGAATGGCGCGTGCGATCAAATCCTTGCCCACGCCGCTTTCACCCGCCAGCAGCACCGTTGCGCGCGAGGGTGCTACGCGTTCAATCGTCGCAAACATTTCCTGCATTGCTGGGCTGCGGCCAATGATGTTGTCGAACTCGTAGCGCTTGCCCAGTTCCTCGCGCAACTGGCGGTTCTCATCGCGCAGCGCCCGCACTTCGAGCGCCTTTTGTACCACCGCCATCAGATGGTCGAGCGAGAAAGGCTTCAGCAGGAAATCCGCTGCGCCCGCCTTCATCGCGTCCACCGCAACTTCTATCGTGCCGAACGCCGTCATCACGATGACCGGCGATTGCATGTTCTGCCGCCGGATCGCCGCCAGCAGTTCCAGCCCGTCCATTCCCGGCAGCTTCAAATCCGTCAGGACCAGGTCGGCCCGCTCCGCCAGCTTTAGCCCTTCTTCAGCCGAGCCCGCTTTATCCACGTCGAAGCCCGCGGTCATGAGCTGCAGTTCGATGACGCGGCGCAGTTTTTCTTCGTCATCCACCACCAAAATGCGTTGCTTCATGTTTTTGGCTGAAGGGGCAGGTAGACCCGGAACACGCTTCCCTTCCCGGGTTCGCTTTCGACTGCTATTCTACCGCCATGCTCGTCCACGATCTTGGAAACGATGGCCAGCCCTAGCCCCGACGCCCTCCGGCTTGGTTGTAAAGAACGGATTGAAGATCTGTTCGCGGTCCTTCTGCGCAATGCCCTGCCCGCGATCGATCACCGCCACCTCCGCCGTCCCATCGCTAGGACGCGTCTTGACCGTGATCGCGCCGCCTCCGGCGCTGGCTTGCGCGGCATTGAGCAGCAGATTGTAAAATACCCGCTCCATCAGCTCGGCATCCAGTGGGAACGGCGCCAGGTCCGGCGAATAGTTCTTGTAAACCGTCACGCGGTACTGCGGGGCCTCGCGCTCCAGGAGCGTCACCGCGCGATCCAGGATTTCCGCGACGTTCACCGTCTCCAGCCTCAATCGCAGTCGGCCGCGCAAATTCCAGAAAGCGCGTCACCAGCGAGTTCGTCCGGTCCACTTCGCTCGAGATGAATCCCGCCATCTCGCGCGCCGCTTCATTCTCCGATCCCACATTCCGCATGAGCATTTCCGCTGAAGCCTTCATGGTTCCCAGGGGATTTCGCAATTCGTGTGCAAGGCCGGCTGACAGCTGCCCCAGAGCCGCCAAGCGTTCCGAGCGGCGCACAGCTGCCTCGGCTTCACTGAGATGGCGGTTAGCCTCTGCCAGTTCCTCCGCGGCTCTGCGATAATTCGCCGATTGCACGCGCAGTGCCTCCGCCAGCACGTTCACCAGATTTCCGGCAACCGCCACAAAGATCATCCGCATCGCCAGGACGCGAACTTGATCCGGATCGATGCTGTACAGGCTGAAATCCACAAAGCGCACGAACGAAATATAGGAGCCGCACGACAACAAAGTGAATAGCAGCGATCCAACGAGGCCAAGATACGTTGCCGCCGAGATCATCGGAAGAAGTAGGATCAGGTAATAATTGCTGACAATCCCTCCCGTATACCCGATGAGCAAATAAGCGAAGATCAGCTCCAGAGCGATCCACAGAACTTTTCCCCGCGGCGTCCGCAGAAACGGCAGCTTCGGCCCCGCAATCTGCAGAACCCCCAGGACAAACAACAGGCTCGCTTCGGAAGCATCCAGCGTGGGACTCGCTGCCGCCATGGCTGCGAACAACACCACCATGATGACGTCCTGCGGACGCACCCACTTCATCCATCGCAGCGTGTGTTCCCGCGAAGCCATCTCCTCCGCGATTGTGCCACAATTAAAGTACAGTCTCATGCCCAATCCAGCAGTGGGCCGCGATCCGGAAGCCACCGGCGCGGAGCCAAACTCTACCTTCGGCGATATCCTGTCTCAATTCGAACAATCGCACGCTTCACCTGCCGACAGTCGCGGCGAAGGCCGCGCGGGAACCGTCATTGGGGTCTCTGGCGACTCCGTTTTCGTGGATATCGGGATGAAGATCGAGGGTATCCTGCCGGCCGCCGAATTTCGCGATAAAGACGGCAAGATCGATATTCATCCCGGCGACCAGGTCCGCGTCGGCATCACTGGCCGCAACGAGGAAGGCTACTATAAGCTCTCGAAACTTAAAGTTCAGCGGCCCAAGGATTGGGCGGGCCTCGTAAAAGCCTTTCAGGAGAAAAGGACCATCGCTGGCGTGGTCTCGGCGGTAGTGAAGGGCGGATTGAGCGTCGACATCGGCGTGCGCGCCTTCATGCCCGCCTCGCGCAGCGGCGCTAAAGATGCCGCCGAAATGGAAAAGCTGGTCGGCCAGGAAATCACCTGCAAGATCATCAAAGTGGATGTGGCCGATGAAGACGTGGTCGTCGATCGCCGCGCTGTCCTCGAAGAGCTCGAGGCCCAGGCGCGAGAACAGCGGCTGGCAGACTTAAAAGAAGCCATGATCGTCCAGGGCACGGTCCGCACCCTCACCGACTTCGGCGCGTTCGTCGATATCGGTGGCATCGATGGCCTGCTCCACGTGACGGATATGTCCTGGGGGCGCGTAAATAAGCCGTCCGATCTATTGAAGCCTGGCGACCAGGTCGAGGTGCAGATCCTCAAGATCGAGCAGCAAGGCGGCGGCAAGCGTGGCCGCCGAATCTCTCTCGGCATGAAGCAGCTGCAGCCCGACCCCTGGTCTTCGGTAGTCGAGAAATACAAAGCCGGTGAGCGAGTTCGCGGTATTGCCACCCGCGTCACCGATTTCGGCGTCTTCGTCGAACTCGAGCCCGGCATCGAGGGGCTCATTCACCTCTCTGAACTTTCGTGGTCCAAGAAAGTCCGTAAGCCGGCGGATGTCGTGAAGCCCGGCGACACGGTCGAGGTCGTCGTGCTCGGCGTGAATCCCGCGGAGCGCCGCATTGCGCTTGGCCTCAAACAGGCGCTCGGCGACCCTTGGGCCACTGCGGAAAATCGCTTTCCCGTCGGGAGCACCGTCGAAGGGCCCATCACCAGTCTCACCAAGTTCGGAGCCTTCGTGCAACTCGATGAGGCGCTCGAGGGCATGATCCACATTGGCGACATCAGCGCCGAAAAACGCATCAATCACCCTCAGGAGGTGCTCAAGCCCGGCCAGGCTGTGCGGGCTGCGGTGCTCGAAGTGGATCGCGGCAAACGGCGCATCCGCCTGGGTCTCAAGCAGCTCCAGCCCACCAGTATGGATGAATACATCGCCGAGCATAAAGAGGGCGACCTCGTCAGTGGCCGCGTCGCCGATATTTCTCGCGGCAAGGCGTTGGTCGAACTCGGCGAGGGCATCCAGGCCTATTGCGCCATCATCACTCCCGAAGCAAAAACCGAGGACGGTCCGGAACCTTCCAAGGCCGATCTCTCTGCTCTCAGTTCCATGCTCGCGGCAAAGTGGAAGCACGGCGAAGCGGGGTCCTCCGCACCTGGGAAGCGCGAGCCGGCCCGCTCCGGCCAGATCCGTAGCTTCCGAATCCTGAAACTGGATCCCGCCCAGAAGAAGATCGAGCTCGAACTCGCATCATAGGCGCTTTCTAAAAACCGGCGCTGTCCACTTCGTCTGCTTGCCGGTTACAAAATCTGTCGTATCTTAAAGCAAGAATGCCCAATTCCGAAACAGTTGTATTAGGCGGCGGCTGCTTCTGGTGCCTGGAAGCCGTTTTCGTTCAGATGCAGGGTGTCCTCTCGGTCGAATCCGGTTACATGGGCGGCAAGACGAAGGATCCTACTTACCACGACGTCTGCAGCGGTGTTACCGGGCACGCGGAAGTGGTGAAGTTGACGTTTGATCCGGATGTCACGTCCTGCCGCGACATCCTCGAGGTTTTTTTCACGATTCACGACCCAACTACGCGAGACCGGCAGGGCAACGACGTGGGCACCCAGTACCGCTCTGTCATTTTCTACAACTCCGACGAGCAGCGTTCCGTGGCCGAGGAGGTCATTCGCGAACTGAACGCCGCCAAGATCTGGGACGACCCAATCGTGACCGAGGTTCGTGCCGCTTCGGTGTTCTATCGTGCCGAAGACTATCACCAGAATTACTTCCGCGACAATGCGCAGCAACCCTACTGTACGTTCGTGGTCGCGCCCAAAGTCCGGAAGTTTCGTGAGAAGTTCGCCCACAAGCTGAGGCGCACTGCGTGAGTGCACGATTCCATACGTATGATCGAATCCTTTCCCGTCTGGCAGGCATCAAAGGTATTTTAATCACATAGGAGTGCCTTTGATCGATGGCCAAGCCCGTATTGCTGAGTGTGGACGACGACCCCGACGTATTGCGCGCCATCGAGCGGGATCTCCGGCGGCAGTATGCCGACCGCTACCGGGTGCTGCATGCAGACTCGGGTGAGTCCGCTCTCGAAACTTTGCGCCAGTTAAAAACACGCAACGATCCGGTTGCGTTGCTTCTGGCCGACCAGCGGATGCCGCAAATGGACGGTGTTCGTTTTTTGACCGAAGCTTTGAAGCTGTACCCGGAAGCCAAGCGGGCCTTGCTCACCGCCTATGCCGATACCGACGCGGCCATCCGGGCCATCAATGAAGTCAAGATCCATCACTACTTGCTGAAGCCGTGGGATCCGCCCGAAGAGCAGCTTTATCCGGTGATCGACGATCTTCTGGACGATTGGTCGTCTAGCTACCGTCCCCCGTTCGAAGGCCTACGCGTGCTGGGCAACCGATGGTCGCCGAAATCTTACGAGATCCGCGAATTCCTGGCGCGCAATCAGATTCCATACCACTGGCTGGATATCGAGTCAACCGATGCGGAAACCCGCCAGCTAGTCGAATCTCTGGGCGAAGACGCGACTCATTTGCCGCTGGTGCTGTTGGCCGATGGCGCACGCCTCACGTCCCCAACAAACACGGAGCTCGCCGGCCGGCTCGGACTGCGTATGCGAGCCGAGAAGCCATTTTACGATCTCGTGATTGTCGGAGGCGGTCCGGCGGGACTTGCCGCTGGTGTCTATGGCGCTTCTGAAGGGCTCAAAACCATCATCATCGAACGCCAGGCCCCCGGCGGCCAAGCCGGTCTGAGTTCTCGCATCGAAAACTATCTCGGATTCCCGTTGGGGCTGAGCGGCGGCGATCTGGCCCGGCGGGCCGTGGCGCAAGCCAGAAAATTCTTGGTGGAGATTCTCGCTCCGCAGGAAGCGGTGGGTCTACGGATCGAGGGTCCCTACCGGTTCGTGAAACTTGCCGACGGAAGCGAGATCTCCTGCCACGCGCTCTTGATTGCCACCGGCGTGCAGTGGCGCAATCTGGACGTTCCCGGCATGCAGCACCTGCATGGAGCCGGGGTGTATTATGGCGCTGGTCCGGCCGAAGCCATTTCGTGCAAAGACGAAGACATTTACATAGTGGGTGGCGCCAACTCGGCCGGCCAGGCCGCCATGCACTTTTCCAAGTATGCGCGCCGCGTCGTCATGCTCGTGCGCGCCGATTCGCTCGCAAGCTCCATGTCGCGGTACCTGATCGATCAAATCATGCAAACCGCCAACATTCACGTCGAGTTTCGCACCGAGGTGGTCGAGGTGCACGGTGAGGAGCGGCTGGAGACTATCTCCATTCAGTGTGGGGACAGCGGGCAGGTGGAGCGCGTCCCGGCCAGCGCGCTATTTATTTTCATTGGCGCCGTTCCTAAAACGGAGTGGATAGACGGCGTGATCGAGCGCGACCAGCGTGGGTTCATCCTCTCCGGCTCTGAACTTGTTCGCAACGGCCAGCGCCCCAAAGGGTGGAATCTGGATCGCGATCCGGGCCTGCTCGAAACCAATATCCCCGGTGTGTTCGTCGTGGGAGACGTCCGGCTGGGATCGGTGAAACGCGTGGCATCGGGAGTTGGTGAAGGCTCCATCGCCGTCCAGTTCGTCCATCAATATCTGGCGAAGGTATGAGCCTACTCGAGGATCTCCGGAAAATTAAGACCTTCGAGGACCTGCCCGACGACCAACTGGCCTGGCTAGCGCAGCAGGGTACCGAGATTCGTCTGCAGCCGGGTGAAGTACTGACGCGCGCTGGAGATCCCGCCGACAAGATGTTTGTGCTTGTTGAGGGCGACGTGCAGTTCCGGCGAGACGGCTCATTCGTCACCACCGTTCGCCCCGGGGCCGTCACCGGCATGCTCCCGTTTTCGCGCATGACGCGCTTTCCCGTCACCGGCGAGGCACTGACGCCGGCGCGTGTCATCTGGTTCAGATCCAGCATTTTCCCCGAGATGTGCCAGCGGATGCCGCCGCTGATAGGACGGCTGGTGGCTCTGCTCACCGACCGGGTTCGCGAAGTGACCCGGATAGACGAACAGCGTGAAAAGCTGGCGTCGCTCGGGAAGCTTTCTGCAGGGTTAGCACACGAACTGAACAATCCGGCGGCGGCTGCCAGGCGCGCCGCGGCCGGGTTGGCCGCCCTTCTTTCTAGCGCTCGGGAAAACAATCTCCGGCTCAACCAGTTCGCCCTCACTTCGCAGCAGCGTGAGTACATCGCTCGATTCGAGCGCGACACCGGCAAACGGGCGGCACAAGCGCCCGTATCGCTTGCTCCGATCGAGCAAAGCGACCGTGAGGAGCAACTCACCGGCTGGTTGGAAGCCCACCAGGTCCCCGATCCCTGGAAGCTGGCCCCGGTACTTGTCGAGGCCGGTGTGGACAGCCGCGAACTGGACTGCCTGCTCGAACATATCGGTCCCGAACCCCTGACCGAGGTTTTCGGCCGGGTTGCGGCGCTGCTAACCGCCGCCGCCTTGGTTCACGAGATCGAACACAGCACTACCCGCATTTCGGAACTGGTGAAGGCGATCAAAGAATACTCGTACATGGATCAGGCCCCGGAGCAGGAAGTGGACATTCACGGCGGCTTGGAAAGTACGCTCACGATAATGGCTCACAAAATCAAAAGAGCCAACGTCGGAGTCGTCCGTGAATACGACCGTTCGCTTCCACGCATCTGCGCGTACGGAAGCGAACTGAATCAGGTGTGGACCAACCTGATCGACAACGCCGTGGACGCCATGATCGCCAATGAATCAGGCTCGGTGAGACAGTTGACCGTGCACACGGCGCGCGACCCCATGGGTGTGTTGGTTGAAATAGCGGACACCGGCTCGGGAATACCCGCGGAGATTCAGAACCGAATTTACGACCCGTTTTTCACCACAAAACCCGTCGGCGAGGGCACCGGCCTCGGCCTCGACGCCGTATCGCGGATCGTGCTCAAACATCGGGGCGATATCCAAGTGGACTCGAAGCCCGGAGATACGCGCTTTCAGATCCGCCTGCCACTGAGCCGGCCTCATCAATAAGGAGCACACAATGGCAGAAGTATGTACTCATCTCGATCAGGTTCACAATGTGAAGCCCAAGACTCGAGGCTGTGAGGAATGCCTCAAGATGGGAGATAGCTGGGTGCATCTGCGGCTTTGCCTCACCTGCGGCCACGTGGGCTGCTGCGATTCATCCAAGAACAAACATGCCACGAAGCATTTTCACGCGACCAAGCACCCAATCGTCAAGTCGCTCGAGCCAGGTGAGGATTGGCGTTGGTGTTACGTTGATGAACTTCTGATGGACTAGAACTATTTCTGGACCTTGACTCCCCAGCCCGGAGTCCTTGGAGTGATGACCGCCAGGTCGCCCACCTGCTCTTGCTTGACCGCTCCCGGCATCTGCACCTCGCGCTGGCCCAGGAGCCACAGTTCCGGAATAATCTCGCCAACCATCTTCCCGTGACAAAAGATGCGTACCGTGGAACTCTCCGAAACCACGATCCCAACGGTTCCAGTTACCGAGCTGATGTTGGCTGCCGCCAGATGCCGGCTTCCCAAGCCAAACGGGATCTCGACCCCCGCGCCTGCTGTATCCAAATAACGGCACGCGGCCACGAACACGCCCAAGTTGTTGATCACGAACGCGCCGTCCAATTGCGCCAGCTCTTTGATAGTGCCTCGCAGGTTCGGATCGTTGATTTGCCGCAACGATTCCGCATGACCCGCGAGCGGGTCAAGAATTAGCGGCCGCGATCGCGCCAGCACTTCCTCTGCATCGCCCAGGGTGAACAGCGTGCCGATGCGCCTTCCTTCGCGGCCTTCGCGCGCAATCTCCACCGCCAGTTCTATGACGGCATCCAGCACCGCGGGGTCATACTCCGGGACTTGACAGAGGATCGATTCAAACATAAGAGGGTCGCCGCCGATTTGAGATCAAGCCTGGCCCGCGGCTACGTAGTCCCGCTCCAGCGCTGTCCGGTCCCAGCTCGCAAGTTTCGCGCCCGCCGCATAGGTGCTCTCCAGGAATTCCAGCAGCGCGCCGCGAGGCGATGCCGCACGCCGCACGTCGTCATACATCAAAATGAATTCCGATAGCTGTTTGTTCCAAAACGCCGGGGCTGGACGAACCGGCTCCTCGGATAACTCGGCGGGTGAAGGCGCGGAGTAAGCGTAAAACGCCGGCCCGCCAATTCCCGCGCCGGGCCAGAAGCCCGCGCTGATGACCTCATGGGAATAGGCTTCGCTGGTGATGAGCCCTTTGCGTGGCGGCGCTTTGCGGCCCGAAAAACGCGTGCAACAAAGATCAAAACTTCCCCAGAAGAAGTGAACCGGACTGCACTTCCCCAGGAAACTAGAGCGGAACTCTTTCAGAACGGTATCGGCGGCCAGCAGGATTCGCCAGAAGCGGTGGGCGTATTCAGGATCGTAAGAAGCATGCACGGTGTCCTCTTCGAAGAGTATCGGATCTGCGACTTCTTGAGGTTTTGTGTTGATCGCCGCCTGAATACCCAGAGAGCGAAGTGACGCCATGAACTTTTCGTAAAAGACGGCAACCGGCTGCGGCGAAAGCGTCAGCCAGTTGCGGGCGCCGCTGCTGGTGAAAATCTCCAACTGGTGGTTCACGAAATCAAATTGGATCTCAAATGCTCCCGAACCGTAAGGGATGGACGATGTGGTCAGCCCGCATGGACTGACATACAGCGCCACGTTCCACCAGTGGTTCAACTTGGGGCTGAGCATCAGACGGATTTTGCCGACAATTTGAGTCCACATGTGCAGAGTTTGGTATGTATCCAGCCACGCGTCGAGCGGCAGCGCGGGCCAAGTCAGCCCGTCATCAGATTGGCGAGTTAAGACCTCCACACGCCTCCTCAGGTCATGCAGGCAGCAGCCGGAAACGCTGCCCGTGACCGCTACCGACAGTTTGCCACAACACTTCCATCCGCGCCGTACTTGCCTACTTGGATGAAAATTGGGCACACCGGGGTGCAAAACCTCCTGCCGGCGAATCCCGCTCTCTAGGGCTAAGCCGGCGGGCGCAGGATCATCCGTCGACCGTCGATCTGAAACTGACCGCCCAGCACGATCTGAATGGCTTCACTATAAATACGGTGTTCTTCCGCAAGAATGCGGGCCGAGAGCGATTCGACCGTATCGTCGTCCAGAACGGGTACCGCAGCCTGTAAAACGATGGGCCCGGCGTCCAAAAACTCGTCCACCAGATGAACCGTGCACCCGGTAATCTTCACCCCGTGCTCCAGGGCCTGTTTCTGGGCATCCAACCCGGGAAAGGCTGGCAACAGCGAAGGGTGAATGTTCAAAATGCGCTCAGGAAACGCGCGCACAAACGAGGCGCTGAGCAGTCGCATGAACCCTGCCAGGCATACTAGATCGACCGCGTTCGCCCTGAGCTCCTGGATCAGAAGGGCATCGTAGGCCTCTCGATCCAGACCTTTCGAAGGAACGCAAAGGGCCTTGAAGCCTCGCCCGCAAGCCGCATCCAGCCCCCGGGCTTCCGGCCGGTTGCTGATAACCACCGCGATCTCCGCGTCGATCCGGCCGCCCGCCACCTGATCCGCGATCGCTTCGAAGTTCGAACCCCGGCCGGATAGCAGGATTCCCAACCGCTTCACCGGTACTCGACTCGGGGCCCGCCCCGCCGTGCCTTGATAACTCGGCCGACCGCATGGTTCGGCTCCCCCATCCTCTTCAAGAGGCGCTCCGCTGCCACTGCGTCCTTTTCGCCCACTGCCAGGATCATCCCAATCCCCAAATTCAGGGTCCGGCGCCAGTCTTCCTCCGGCATGTTGCCGAGGTCGCGCAGCAGCGTGAAAATCGGTGGCACCGGCCAAGCGGATACCTCTATCGCCGCCGCCAACTGGCTGGGCAACATGCGCGGCGCGTTATCCGTGATGCCTCCCCCCGTTATGTGAGCGGCGCCTTTCAGCAGGCCTGCGCTGATGAGCGCACGCACCGGCTTAAGATAACTGCGGTGGATCTTCAGCAGTTCCTCCGCTACCGTTGTGCCCAGTTCATGACGCCAGGTGTTCGGCTGGTACCCGGCAATCTCAAACAGCAGCTTGCGCGCCAGCGAATAGCCGTTGGTGTGCAGCCCCGTGGAAGGCAGGCCGATGAGCGTGTCGCCGGCGCGAATGGACCGCCCGGTAATCAGATCACCCTTCTCCACCGCGCCCACGATCGTTCCCGCCAGGTCGTATTCGCCGCCCGCATACAGGCCGGGCATCTCAGCGGTCTCGCCGCCAATCAGCGCGCATCCATTCTCGCGACATCCCCGGGCGATTCCAGAAACCACGCTGGCCGCTACCTCGGTGTCTAACTTTCCTACCGCCAGATAGTCGAGAAAAAACAGCGGTACGGCGCCCTGCACCGCAATGTCATTCACGCAGTGATTCACCAGATCCTGGCCGATAGTGTCGTGCCGGCCCGTGAGAAACGCGATCTTGAGCTTCGTGCCGACGCCATCCACCGAGCTGACCAATACGGGCTTCTTCCACCCGCTGAGCGCGTAAGAAGCTCCGAACGATCCGATGTCACTCAGCACTCCCGGTGTAAAGGTACGCTGCGCCATCTTCTTGATCGCGCCGACCGCCCGGTCAGCCTCATCGATGTTCACGCCCGCATCCCGGTAGCGGATTCTCTTGGCTGTTACCATTTGTGTGGACAAGTTATTACTATTATATCGAGTCAGCAAAATTCCAGCATCTTGATCCGGCTTTCCGAGCCGTAGAGCGGTAGCGGATTCTCTTGGCTTCTACCATTTGTGTGAACAGGCTATTACGATTGTATCGAGTCAACAAAATTCCAGCATCTCGAGCCGGCTCTCCGAGCCGTGACCGGAAGGGAGCGGTACTAACGTTCCGGCGCCCGCAACTTCGTAGCAGAATCGTCCGAACCTGATGTAGCGGATTCTCCTGGCTTTTACCATTTCTGTGGACAGGTTATTACGATTGTATCGAGTTAACAGAATTCGAGCATCTCGAGCCGGCTTTACTGAGCCGTGACCGGAGGAAGCGGTACTAACCTTTTGGCGGCTACCGAATCCGAGGCTTCAGCACAGCCACCCCGGTCTTTTGTAATTCCGCTTGCAGCCGGCGAAACATGTCCTCGTCTCTGTAAGTGCCCACAATGGCCCCGCCGGAGCCGGCGAAGTTAGAGGTCGCACCGGCGCGTCGCGCGGCCCGCACCATTTCGAGATTGCCCTGACTCAGTTGGAAAATCTTTGCCCGTAGGTCGAAATTGGCATTGATTAGACCATCGAGTGTCTCATAGTCGTGCCCTATCAGAGCCTGTCGCCCCCGTTCCGCATAATCAGCCCAGGTTTTCATCGCGTCCACCACTTCCGGGTCTCCAACCCTCCACCGCTCACGCACGTTACTGTGAAATATCTCGGTTCCCTCGCTGAGACTTGTCCGGTAAGCAATGTACACCTTGGGGAGCAGCGCCGGGTCTAGCCGCTCATAGTTGCCATATCCCTGACGGTCCATAATCTCTTTGCTGAAGTCCATGTAGACCAATCCTTGATATGTCTGAATGACCCTGTCCTGCAATCCTGCGGGAACTCCCAGCTCCCGTGTCTCCGTCTCCAGTATCAGATTTGCCTGAATCGGCAGCGAAATATCTATGGTGAAGTATTGGCAAAGCGCGCGTAGGGAGGCCGTGATGATGGCACTCGATCCGCCCAGTCCCAGGCGTTGCGGAATGTTAGATTCGTACTCGATCGTGAAGTTACGATTCGGCAGATCGATTCCTTGCTCCCTGCAGTAGTCCATAAACCGCACCAGAAGCGCCTGAATAATTCGGATTCCTCCGTAGTATCCACGCCACCGCGTGGTGCGATGCAAATCGTCCATGTCTTCGAAAACAGGCAGGTCGGCTTTGGAAAACTTGATCTCCAGCCGCGCACTCGGATACACCAGAACTCGGGCACGAAAATCCTGGAAGCAGAACGAAATCGTCTTTCCAAAATAACCATCGCTGGGGTTGCCTAGGAAACCCGCCCGAGCGTAGCCGTAGGTCTCGATAAAAGCGTTCATGAGTGAGTCGAATCACATGATAGTGTCACCGGCCCATCGTTCACAAGGTGCACACTCATGGATGCTCGAAAAATGCCGGTTTCTACCGTTATGGAAGCTTGCCGTGCTCGGTTGACAAAGTACTCGTACAATTCCTGAGCTTTTGCGGGATCGGCGGCTAAGTCAAAACTGGGCCTTCTCCCCTTGGTGCAGTCTCCGTAGACCGTAAAATTCGACACGATCAGTAAGCCGCCGTTGACTTCCATCACGCTGCGATTCATCTTTCCCGCATCGTCGGAGAAAATCCGGAGGTTGAGCACCTTGTCCACCAGATAGTCCGCATCCTGGTGCGAGTCGGCCTTTGCAATACCGAGCAAGACCAGCAACCCGGAGCCTATTGTCCCGGTTACTCGCCCCTCTGTCTCCACACGTGCCGACTTGACTCTCTGAATCACTATTCGCATAGAAACTATGAAATTATCTTGACACACCTAAATAATGCTTATGTTATATTGTGCGAGGGAGAATTCATGCCAAGAGGCAGAGCATCATCTGATCCGGCAATGTTATCCATGGCGTTGGTCGGATATGAACTAGAGAGACAGAAGATTGACGAAAAAATACGCGAGATTCGAGCGCGGTTAGGTGGCAGGGCAGCTGGCCCCGGTGCAGCTTCTGCTCCGGCAAAGGCAGCCGGCCAGCGGCGCAGACGCACACTAAGTGTCGGTGCACGCCGGCGGATTGCCGCTGCCCAACGGAAAAGATGGGCGGAGCATCGTAAGAAGCTCGCGCAAAGCGGCAAAGCCAAGTAAGTTGCCCAAGCCAACGCGCTAGAGCCGGCTGCTGGCAGGCCGGCTGAGTGCGATTCGATCCCAGCGAAAACGAGCTACGATTTCCTCGACGGAGCCTTCTCCGGCTATCTTACCCTTGTCGAAAAAAATAGCTCGGCTGGCAAGTGCCCGGGCGCAGTCCACGTCGTGAGTTACAAGGATTTTAGCTTGCGGTAACTGGTCCAAAAGCTCCAGTAAGGCGTTCTGGCCCGGCGGATCCAAGAAGGTTGTTGGCTCGTCGAGGACTAGTATTTCCGGACTCATCGCCAGAATGCCCGCGATAGCTACACGCTTTTTTTCGCCCGCACTGAGATGATAAGGCGCCTTGGCAGACGCGTGTGCCATCCCCACCGCCGCCAGCGTCTCGCGTGCGCGCGCCTGCGCTGCTTTTCGATCCAGGCCTAGATTCAAAGGTCCGAAGGCCACATCTTCAAGCACTGTGGGCATGAAGAGCTGGTTATCGGAGTCCTGGAAAACCAGCCCAACTTTCTGACGCACCTGGGCCAGGGTGTCCGGTCGCACCGGCATCCCGCACACGGTCACTGAGCCTTGTCCCATGAGCAGTCCGTTCAAGTGCAGAGCGAAGGTCGTCTTCCCGGAACCATTGGCCCCGAAGATGGCCACGGTTTCTCCGGGGAACAACTGGAAATCAACCCCATCCAGCGCTACGGTCCCGTCATCATATTGGTAGTGAAGATCCCGCACCTCCACCAGCGGCTGCATCAGACCCACGCCTCCACCACCACGCGCGTGCCCACAATGATGATTAGTGCCACGCCCACAAAAAGCGCGTCGGCCCTCGCGAAACTCCGGCCGGACAGTGTAAGAAAGTGCCCTCGAAATCCCCGCGCCAGCATAGCCTGATGGACCCCTTCGGCGTGAGCATACGACCGCGCAAACAGCACGCTCAACACGCCCGCCGGCGCCCCGAATTTCTCGCGATTCCACAAATTGTTCCGCAGCGATCCGCCTTTGGCCTGTAAGGCGGCGCGCATGTGCTGGGCTTCTTCGGAAATGACAAAAAGATATCGGTACAGAAACTGCACCACCATCAGCAGGTATCGCGGAACCCCCATCCGCTCCAGGCCCCCAAGCAGTTGAGGCAGCGGCGTACTGGACACCAGAATCAAAACAGCCAGTGCCGACAAGTAACTTTTCCCAACTAGGGCTGCCGCCCGCATACGCTCGCCCCCTGCCAGGCTAATGGCCGCAAAAACCGCTGTGAACGGCAACACAACCGCCGCTCGCTTGAGCACCCCCATCAACGGCAGACCCGCCTCTACAATCACCGCTACTAGCATTCCAAAATAGCATGCGCTCAATAGCACGAAAGATCGTCGCGCCGTCGCCAGCACGATCAGAAACACCAGAACCGCAATCGTCTTGGCCCGCGCATCCAACCGGTGCAGCCCGCTCTCGCCGCGGCTCCAGCGATCCAGAACAACGTGGTGCACTACGCTCCTCTCTGGCGGGTGAGCAGCTTTCCGCACAGCATGCAGGCCCCGTAAATCAATCCCAGGCCCGCCAGCCCTGCCCCCGCCTTGCGCAGCCATACCGAATGCAGCATGCCCATCTGGTAATCAGCCAGCGGCGCCCGCATCAGCGCCTTTGCCTGTGAAGCAATCCCTGTCGCGTCCGCCAGGCTCTGAATGCCGTCAGGGTAAGCCGAGGCGATAGCCACTCCCGCAACCGCCAGCAAAATAGCCGCTCCGCCAATCCATCCGAGCGCCCGGCCGCCCTCAGGTCGCGGCTGGCGCACAAAGTCCGGGTTGATGGTCTCGAGCGCTTGCATGATCGCGAGCGTGATGGCCCCTTCAAGCAGCGCCGAAACCACGAACAATCCCACTGAAATCCTCAGCACGGCCGCAGGCATGGCCACGCCCGAAAGCAGCAGCTCGCTCAGCGCCAGCACAGCGCTGGTCATCAGGGAAAGGAAGCCACCCAGGAAAATTGCCTGGCGCCTCCATCGCCCTCGCCCCCAAAGCGCGTACGGCAAATAGCCCGCCAGCATCCCGGCCACTGCCATGTTGAGGACGTTCGCACCCAGCGCTAGAATTCCGCCGTCTTGAAATACCAGGGCCTGCACCGCCAGAATCGCCGTCAGCACCACGCCGGCTGCTGCCGGACCTAGCGTATACGCCAGCAGGGCCGCCCCCACTAGATGGCCGCTGGTTCCAGGTCCCACCGGAAAATTGATCATCTGGGCGGCGAACACAAAGGCTCCCATCACGCCCAGCAGCGGCACCTTCGATTGCTCGATGCCCCGCTGCGCGCGCCGCGCCAGATACCCCACCACCGGCGCCGCCGTTACATCCAGCGTCGCCCACACGGGTGTGGCCAAAAATCCATCCGGAATGTGCATCGTAGATCGTTTTCAAAGTAGCACGAACCAAAAAATCGTGCCACCAGCGGCCATCTGGCCCGCTCTCTTTTATAATCTGAATACGAATGAGCGACCTCAGCCGGATTGGAGTGGCGATCGATTCCCAGCTTTTGGAGAAATTCGACCAGTTAATCTCCAAGCGCGGCTATACCAACCGCTCCGAAGCGTTCCGGGACCTCATCCGCGACGAACTGGTCCAGAAGACCTGGGAATCGCCTGACGCTGCCGTCGTCGGTACCGTCACCCTGGTCTACGACCACCACGTGCGCATGCTGAGCGAAAAGCTTACCGATTTGCAGCACGATTTTCACCGCTCCATCCTCTCCACGCTGCACGTGCATCTGGATCACGATAACTGCCTGGAAGTGCTGGTCGTCCGCGGGAAGGCGGCGATCGTCCAGAAAATTGCCGATGCCCTCATCAGCACAAAAGGTGTGAAACACGGCCGCCTGACCATCACCACCTCGGGGGCTGAGCTGAAATGATCCTGGGCACCGGCGTGGACCTCGCCGAAGTTGACCGAATTCGCGCCGCCATCGCGCGTTATGGCCGCCGATTCATCGAGCGCATCTATACGCCCGCTGAGATCGCTTATGTCGAGCGCAAAGCCAACCGCTTCGAACGCTACGCCGGCCGCTTCGCCGCCAAGGAAGCTGGCATGAAGGCCATTGGCACCGGCTGGAGGCGCGGCGTCCGCTGGCAGGATTTCGAAGTATCCAATCTCCCTTCCGGCCGCCCCACGCTCAAACTCCATGGCGAAGCCGCCCACATCGCCGAACAACTTGGCGTGAAACTGATCTCGCTCTCCATCACCCACACGGCCGAACTGGGAATGGCTCATGTGATTCTGGAGGGATAGGCCCGATGTCCCCCCACTTGTTGCACAAAGCCGCGCGGCTGATGTCAGATAGTAGAGGTGGCCGAGCTGGTGTTTGAGGTAACCGAGGACAGCGAGGGCGGATACACGGCCGAGTGCCTGACAGAGAATATCTTCACCCAAGGTGACTCATGGGACCAACTTCGTGCCAATGTCAAAGAAGCCGTCGCAGCCTTTTATTTTGATAAGCCTTCCACTGATCGAGTCCGGCTTCATCTCGTTCGAGACGAAATGTTCGCACTGCGGTGAAGCTTCCGCGTTCTGTTAACGGCAGCCAGCTCGCGGGTTTGCTCTGTCGAGATTGGAATTACGCCAAAGTCCACCAGGTAGGTAAGGATAAGAAATGGGGACTGGCTACCGCGTCCCAACAGAGCTGCCTTCAAACTGATTCGTCGCCCCAGCGTGGACGCGGCTGCCTGTCCCCATTTCGGCGCTACGAAACAACGGCGCGGCCCGCTTACGCCTTCACGCTGCGCGCCGTCTCCGCCTGCGGCACCGCGCGCAATTGCGCTTCCTCAAGCCGCTTGGCTTCCTGCCAGGTGTAAATCATCCGGTGAATCACCGTCAGGTTCGAGAGCACCGCAATGACCCACAGGACCGGCGCCATGCGATCGAACAGTGCGCCAATGATGATCAGCACGACACGCTCGGGCCGCTCCAAAAACCCGACTTTGCACTTCGGAATGGTGCACTCCGCACGCGCCCGCGCATAGCTCACCATCACCGATCCGGTCATCACAATCGCCGTCAGCACGATATAAAAGAACCGGTTAATCGACGCGTAATACACCAGCAGTCCCATGAATAGGGCCAAATCGGAATAGCGGTCCAAAACTGAATCGAAGAAACCGCCGAAGCGCGTTACGCGGTTGGTTTCGCGCGCCACGCGGCCGTCCACCATGTCGAACAGGCCCGCCAGGATCACCACGACGGCCGCCCAACGGAAGCTGCCGGCGGCAAACAGGAATGCCGCCCAAGTATTGATGACAAGGCCAAGGAAGGTTAGGACGTTGGGGTGAATTCGCGAGAGCGCCAGTGCGCTCACAATGCGGTTAATAATCTTGCCGGAGACCCAGCCGATAGCACGGGTATAGGTCATCGCTACTCAGTCGTCTCGTGAATCGTCGTGAACTTCAGGATTTCAAACTCTCTCATCCCCCCGGGAATCTGCACTTTGACCACGTCGCCGACTTCCTTTCCCACCAGCGCCCGCCCGATTGGCGATGTAGTGGAAATGCGCCCGTTCCCTGCGTCGGCCTCTTCGCTGGTCACTAAATTATACGTGATCTCTTCGTCTTTTCCCACATCCAGCAGCACCACCCGAGATCCCAGTCCCACTCGGTCGTGTGGAATCTTCGAGAAGTCCACCATGGACATTTCCGCCAGCCGGTGTTTCAGCTGGTTCAGCCGTGCATTGACAAATCCCTGCCGCTCTTTAGCCGCGTGATACTCGGCATTCTCGCTCAGATCGCCGTGAGCTCTCGCCTTCAGGATCTCCTTGGGAAGTTCGTTGCGCAGCTCGTATTCGAGTGCGGCAACCTCATCCTGTAGTTTCTTCTTGAAATCAGCCATGGGCGAAAAAGTGTCCTACTCGCACATTATAGGCTTTGGCGAACCGCCTTGCGCCGCGGCCGAGCAGGCGCCCTTCATCTCGCCGAGCTCTGCGGCAACGCGAACGGCCCGAAGACCGGCACAGCGAATCCCCGTTCGTCAGCCAGATTGCAGTACGGATCGCGGCTGTAGCCGTAGCGGATGGTAGCGCCAGGCGGCGGGTTGTTGTCGAGATAAAGGCGTATCACGGTCGGCTCGCTCGGATCGATTTCCGCCCGATAAATCAAGGGCATGGGTGCGCCTGTCGCGTCGTGAATGGTGAATCCGCTGATGCGACCCGGAGCGTGCAATCCGCCCTGGCCCCCCGAGAAGCCAATCCGAATCAAGTTTCCATCGCGGCGCATGAATGCAGGTTGCGGCAGCGCCGGTTCGTTTATGATTTGGGTGGGGTAGATTCGTCTCGCGGCCGCCAGTCGCGCGAACTCGTTTCCCAAACGCTTCAAATCCGGTGTGCTGACATGGATCCCGTCATCCAGAGCGCTCGCCACTGAAGCCACCATTTGTACATTCGAAATTTGAATCGCGGCCAGCCGCTGTTCTTCCTGCACCAGGTTCCACGGTTCCGCTGGACTTTTCGAAACATGCCGGCCAATCTGCACATAGTAGAACGGTAAATCCGCATCATTGAAATCGTGGCGCACCGCGGCGATAAAATCCTCGAACTTTTTCCGAAACCGAGGGGCGTCCTTGGCGTTCGCGTCGGATTCACCCTGGTACCAGAGAATGCCGGTGACCTTGCCACCCGCCGCCTGAAAGCGCCGATACATGGCGCCATAGAGAGAATCGCCGCCCTTGTCGCGCAGAGCCGGGCTCCACTCGTCCATGGAAGTCCCACCGTGGGCGCAGGGAATCAGGCCAATGGGAACGGAGGTGGCCTCGGAAAGAGCAACGGCAAAGGAAAGACCGAGTCCCGCGCCCTTGCTTCGCGCGTTGATCCAATTCGTCAACGCTTCGCCGGTGAGTTTCTCCGGCTGCTTCTTGGCGTTCCGCGGCCAGTGCACTCGGTCGGCCGCATCCACCAGGCGATGCAGCGGCTCCTGGGCAAGACGCCATTGATCCGTCTGGTCAAACATGTTCACGCGCGGCGAGGGCCGCTGCAAGTTATCGTTATCGAGGTCGCCCACCCCTTCCATATTGGATTGGCCGGCGAGAATCCAAAGGTCGCCGACCAGCACATGCTCCACTACAAAGCCCATTGGCTCGCCCTCGACGCGGAACTCCAGGCGATAGGGCCCGCCCGCACCCAGAGTAACTGGGCCGGACCACTGGCCACCCTGGACCACTGCGACCTTGGCCCATTCGGACACGCCGTTTACAGTGGACGTCCGTTCTTCCACCTCCTTGCCGTCAACCACCGACGCCGTGCCACCCACCGTAATATCCAGCCGCGTGCTCTTGAAATCACGCTGGAAAACCTGGTAATCCAACACGCCTTTGGTGACGCGTAGCGACTGCGCCTGGCTAGCGGCGCAAAACAAGCATGCAATGAGACAGGAGAACAGGCAGGGCCGCACGGAGATTGTCACCTCGCGCGGATTGTACCAGAACAACTACGACATTTCCGTGGAAGGTTCCGGATATCGAAGAGCTAGTCTTGCTCTTGTGCCGTTCGACGTCCGCCGCAAGGACCGCGCCGAGATAATGCCTTTAATCTGTTCGGAGATCATCTCCGGCGCGCATCGGCCGTCCATCCGGTAGTAATTTGCGCCGCGGTAGTATTCGATCAGCGGAACGCAGAGCCGCTGATAGCCCTCCATCCGCTGGCGTACGACATCTTCATGGTCGTCGTTACGCTGAATCAGCGGCTCCCCGTCCAGGTCGCAGCGGCCTTTCTTCACAGGTGGCTTGAAGAGCAGGTTGTAGATGCCGCCGCAGCGAGAACAATGCCGTCTGGATGAAAGCCGATTCACCAGCACAGAAACGGGCACGTCCAGATGGATGACCGTGGGAGCCGGGAGCCCCGCGTTGTCCAGAAACCCGGATAGGAACACAGCTTGTGGCACCGTGCGCGGATAGCCATCCAGGATAAAGCCCTTGCGGCAATCGGGTTGTGTGATCCGGTGGACCACCATGGCGTTGACCAGGTCATCATCCACCAGGCCCCCGTTAGCCAGAATCGACTTAGCCACCTTCCCCAGCGCGGTCTCATTGCGGATTTCCGCCCGCAGCATGTCGCCGGTCGAAATAGCTGGGATCTTGCGCCGCTCGGAAATGAACCTCGATTGCGTCCCTTTCCCCGAGCCTGGTGCTCCGAATAGCAGAACGATCAAACGTCCTCCGACATTGAGGTGTATGCAGGACTCTCACCTGGAGTGCCCGGCGAGCCCGTTTCCCCGCTCAATCAGGCTAGCTGACGCAACTACCAGGGTCAAGCAGGGATTTGCCGGATAAAGGACATTTTTTTCATTGGCCTCCTGCCAAACTGTTAAAGGCGGTACACTGATCGGCATTCAGGGACGGCTTTTGCCTCTTTCTCCTCATTCGCGCCTGGGCCCCTACGAGATCGTCTCGGCGATCGGCGCCGGTGGTATGGGCGAGGTTTATCGCGCACTCGATACCCGCCTCGACCGCACCGTCGCCATCAAGGTTCTGTCGCAACACCGGTACAACACTCCTCAAGCGCGCGAGAGATTGGAGCGCGAAGCCAAGGCGATTTCGAGCCTGAGCCACCCCCACATCTGCCCACTTTACGACATTGGCCAGCAGGACGGAATCGACTACCTGGTGATGGAGTACCTGGAGGGCCAATCGCTAGCTGACCGGCTCAAGAAGGGCCCGCTGCCGCTGGAACAGGTCTTGCAATACGCCATCCAGATCACGTGATGCGCTCGATACCGCCCACCGCCACGGCGTGATCCATCGCGATCTCAAGCCGGGCAACATCATGCTTACCAAGACCGGCGCGAAGCTGCTGGATTTCGGCTTGGCAAAAGTGCGGGCAGCGGAAGCGGTAGCGGGTATGACGGCAATTCCCACCGAAACCACGCCGTTAACCGCCGAAGGTACCATTCTGGGCACCTTGCAATACATGGCGCCGGAGCAACTCGAGGGCAAGGAAGCCGACGAGCGGACAGACATCTTCGCGCTGGGTTCAGTGATCTATGAGATGGCCACGGGGCGAAAAGCGTTTGAGGGCAAGAGCCAGGCCAGCTTGATTGCCGCCATTCTGGAGCACGAGCCTCCGTCGCTCTCCGCCCTCCAACCGCTGACGCCGCCCGCGTTGGATCATGTCGTCACGACTTGTCTCGCGAAAGATCCGGATGTCAGGCGGCAAACCGCACACGATGTGCTGCTGGAACTGAAATGGATCGCCGCGGGAAGCTCGCAGGCTGCCTTTCCTGTCGTCCGGCAACGCGGAGCGCGTGATCGGTTCGGCTGGATCATGGCCGGGTGCTTGCTAGCCGCCTCGATCGCGGGTGGGGTTATGGTGTATCTGCGCCCGGCGCCGGAGGCTCGCGTCGTGCAATTCGATGTTGCGCCGTCTCAGAATGACGTCTCGTTCTGGCCTTCCATCTCGCCAGATGGGCAACATATGGCATATTCGGCGAAAGTTACAAGCACCAGCCCGCGGATAATCTTCCTGCGCTCCCTTAACTCCATGGATACTAATCCTCTGCCCGGCACTGAGGGCGAGGTTGATTATTCCTGGTCTCCGGACAGCAGCCAGATCGCTTTCGCCACGGCATCCGCTCTCAAGAAGATCAACATCACCGGGGGGGCTCCGCAAGTCATCTGCAACCACAGAGCAAGTCACATTGCTTGGAATCGAGATGGCGTGATCCTCTTTTGGGGAGGCACCAGCCAGGGGCTCTTTAGGGTTGCTGCGGCGGGTGGTGAACCAAAACCTGTGACGAAGCTCGACCCGGCCCGGCAGGAGAGAGCCCATGTCTTTACGCAATTCCTTCCTGACGGGCGGCACTTCATTTATCTGGGAGCCAGCGACAAGCCGGGAAACAGCGGGACATACCTGGGCTCGCTGGATTCGCCTGAGATCAAGCGCATTCACGATGGCAAAGCCAACACCATCTACGCGCAGCCCGGTTACTTGATCTTTATTCGCGGCACGAGTACCGACCCGGTTGGCCCGGGATCGGGGGCTTTGACGGCGCAGCGGTTCGATATTCGAAGAGCAGAACTCTCTGGTGACCCGGTAGTGGTCGCGGACTCCGCGGCCCTATTCCAGGAGAGCTCAGTTCTATTCGGATTCTTCACGGTTTCCCAAAACGGCGTGCTCACGTATCGCACGGGCCCCGGCCCGACCCGCACGCAACTGGAATGGTTTGACCGGAGTGGAAAACGCCTGGGAACACTGGGTGAACCCGCCGACTACACGAATCCGGCGATTTCGCCAGATCAAAAAATGGTGGCCATGGGGAAGCGCGATTCGGAAACCAAGACCCGAGATATCTGGGTGATCGATTTGCAGCGAGGCACGAGCTCACGCCTGACATTCGATCCGGCGGACGATTTCAACCCCACGTGGTCGCCAGACGGGGCGCGTATCGCCTTCACAACGGACCGCAAGGGACATCGCGACATTTACGTGAAAGCGGCGAGCGGAGTGGGGGAAGAGCAGATGTTGGTGGAATCGGCGGAGGAGAAGGGCACCGAAGACTGGTCCCCAGACGGGCAGTACTTGGTATGGGGCAGTGACAACACCGGCTATGAATGGCTGTTTTCGTTCAGAGACCACAAGATTCTGCCGTTTCTCCAGGCCAAGTTTCCGCAAACCCAGTGCCGCTTTTCTCCAAACCAAGGTGGGCCGCCGCGCTGGATCGCGTATTCGTCGTTCGAGACCGGAGCACAGCAGGTTTACGTTCGCAGCTTTTCTGGGGCGCTTTCGGGCTCCGGAGGCAAGTGGCAGATTTCAACCGACGGTGGTTCCGAGCCGATGTGGCGGGGCGACGGCAAAGAGCTTTTCTATCTGAACGGCAACAAACTGATGGCGGTCGAGGTGAACGGCGATGGGGAATAGTTCCGAGCCGGGATTCCGAAAGAGCTATTTGAGGTGCACTTGACGCCGGAGCAGCGAAGAAACCGCTTTGTGGTCACTTCAGACGGCAAGCGCTTTCTCATGAATGCCCTGGTAGAAGAACAAGAGCACAGGAGTTTCCGGGTAGTGCTGAACTGGCCAGCACTGCTGAAACATTAGGTGTGAATCTCTTTACGCTAGCGGCAAATTTGCAGATGCCGGCGCTGCCAATCGTGTTCATATATGGTGGAACGTAGGGAATCCTTCGATGACTCCTGCCGGCGCCACGTTTGGGAGTACGGTACTCGGCGCTACCGGACTGCGCGTAGGCCGTCTCGGAGTGGCGGCAAGCTATGGCGTCCCCGCGGCGGCCCTGGAGGCGGCATTCGAGCGGGGTGTCAACTATTTTTATTGGGGTACCTTCCGGCGGTCCGGGTTTGGACAGGCGATCCGCAACCTGGCCTCTCAGCGCGACCGGATGGTCATTGTGATCCAGTCTTATTCGCGAATAGCCGGACTGATGGGATGGAGCCTCGAACGCGCGCTTGGCGACTTGCGCCTGGATCATGCAGATGTCTTGCTGCTGGGGTTATGGAACAGGCCCGTTCCGGAACGGATCCTTGACGCTGCGCGGAAGCTCAAAGAGCGCGGGCTGGTCCGGCATCTTGCTGCGTCATCACACGACCGGCCGCTTATCCGCCGCTGGGTTGACGCCCGGATATTCGACGTCGTTCATTTTCGTTACAACGCGATTCACACCGGAGCCGAGATGGATATTTTTCCTTACCTATCCACTGAGAATCGTCCCGGCACGGTTGCGTATACCGCCACAAGTTGGAAACAGTTACTCGACCCCAAGAAAGTGCCGAAGAACGAAAAAGTGCCGCGAGCCAGTGATTGCTACCGCTTTGTTCTGGCGCGGCCCGAGGTGAATGTCTGCATGGCCGGCCCCTCGAACGCCGAGCAGATGACGGAAGCGCTCGAAGCCCTGCGCCGCGGTCCTATGCAGGAAGACGAACTCACCTGGATGCGCCGGGTGGGCGCGGCCATTTACGCCAGGTGAACCTTCATCAGCGATAGGCAACAAAGAAAATCCGGCGAAACGGAAACAACACTTTTCCATTTGGGCGGCGCGGATAAGAAATCGCGTACCGTTCGAGCAGCATGGCTTCGAAACGGCCGCGCTCATCGTCCGACAATAGCGCTTCGAGAAAAGGCCGCAAGCCGGTTCCCCGGAACCACTCCACCACCGCTTCCGGTCCGGCGACGACGTGGTGATATGTGGTCTCCCACAAATCCACTCGTGAAGCCACGGACTGGAGAGTGTCGTAATAAAGCGAAGCGGGCTCGCGCGTTAACGCCGTGCGCGCAGACTGCATGCGGCCGTTCCACGCGGGATCCTTCGACACCTCGATGATTTCGCGATGAAGCGGAGACTCATAGTGGTAAGGAAGTTGGACGGCGAGGGCGCCTCCGGCCGCTACCTGATCGAACATGTGCCGGCAGACCCGTGTATGATCCGGCAGCCACTGCAACATGGCGTTCGAAAACACGAGGTCGACCGGCTCACGAGCCGTCCATGATGCGGCATCACCAATCTCCCAAATGCCCTCCGGATACGCCTGTTTTGCTGCCTCGATCATTTGCGCTGAGTTATCCAGACCCACGACGGTCGCGTTCGGCCACCGCCGGCGGAGCGGTTGCGTGCTATTTCCTGGACCGCATCCCAGGTCGATAATTCTCTTCGGATTCTCCAGGTTGACGCGGTGAATTAAATCAAGGCTTGGCTGAGTCCGCTCGTTGGCGAATTTTAGATAGACCTCGGCATCCCACTGCGGCATGTTCTGGCAGTGTACCGAAAATTCAAAGTCACCAAAGCTACGTCGTAAAGGATCGCCTAAACTGAAAAGATGCTGACCGAAGCGGCTCATAACCTGCGGTGGGCGCTTCGGTCCCTAAAACACAGCCGCGGATTTGCCGCCGCGGCGATTTTGACCATCGCGCTGGGCGTTGGGTCGAACACTGCCGTATTCAGCGTGATTCGTGCCGTGCTGCTGCGGCCCCTGCCGTTTCGCGATCCTGAGCGGCTGGTGATGATCTGGGAAACGCATCCCGAAATCCGGCTGCTCCAAGTTACCGCGCCGGATTTTCAGGACTGGCAGCGCGACAGCCACAGCTTCGACGAGATGGCCGCCTACACGCTGCAGGCCATGAACAAGGCCACGCTGACGGGTTATGGCGAGCCGGTGCAGGTTCAGGGAACCATGGTTTCCTCCAATCTGCTGACCATGCTGGGCATCCAGCCCGTCGTCGGGCGAAACATTCTTCCGTCGGAGGACAAAGGCCGCAAGCATGTGGCGCTCATTAGCGAGAGCCTGTGGCGTCGCAAGTTCGGCGCAGACCGCTCGATCGTCGGGAAGGCGATCCGGCTGGACGGCAGCGAGTTCACCGTAGTGGGCATCCTTCCGCGTCGGCAAGCATTTCCGGTGTGGGCCGATCTGTGGATGCCACTCTCACTGCTTGAACCGGAGCTCGAAACGACACGGCGATTTCATCCGCTGGAAGTCATCGCACGCTTGCGCCGGGGCGTCAGTGAAGACCGCGCGCAGGCCGAGATGCAGGGCATTGCCCGGCGGCTCGCGCGAGACTATCCGGCGACCAACCGAACTGAGGGAGCGGCCGTTGTTCCCTTGGCCGAACAACTTTCAGGCAGCGTGCGGCCTGCGCTGCTGGTTGTGTGGACGGCCGTCGGCCTGATCCTGCTGATTGCCTGTGTGAATGTCTCGCACCTGCTTCTGGCGCGCGGCGCCGCCATGCGCCGGGCAGCAGCCATTCGCGCCGCCCTCGGTGCCAGGCGCGCGCAACTCATCCGCCTGTTTCTCACCGAAAGCCTCGCGATCGCCGTTTTGGGTGGCGCGCTTGGTATGCTGATGGCGATGTACCTGAGGCCGGTGCTGACGTCGCTGGCCGCTGCTGAAATCCCGCGTCTGGCAGATGTCTCGATCGATCGCGGCGTCTTCGCATTCACTTTCGCCATTTCGGCCATGTGCGGAGTCTTGTTTGGGCTTCCCGCGGCCATTCAGGGTGCGCGTGCGGATCTGATTGACGTTCTCAAACAGACTAGCGGCTTCTCATTCGGTCCGCGACTGGTTCGAATGGGCGCCGTGCTGGTAATGGCTGAAATCGCGCTTTCGCTGGCCGTTCTAATCGGCGCGAGCCTGTTGGTCAAAAGCTTTGCTACGTTGCTGCAGGTTGATCCCGGATTCCGGTCGAAGAACGTCTTGTCCGTGCAGGTGCATCTCCCGGTCACCGGGTATGACTGGGAAAAGTCCGGAAAATTTTTCCGCGACACGCTGCTTCCGCGAATCCGCCAATTGCCCGGTGTGGTCCAGGTAGCCGCCGCAAATACAGCGCCAATGACGATCGATCGAACCGAGCACAGCCGCTTTGCGACGCGCTTCGGCATCGTGGGACGTACGTTTGACCCCGGCCGGTTTCCCGTGGCGCAAACGCGATGGGTGAGCCCGGATTATTTCGCCGTGATGGGCATACCGCTCAACCGCGGCCGGCTTCTGACGGACAGCGACCACAACAAGCCCGTGATGCTGGTCAGCGAGTCGCTCGCGCGGCGCTTTTTCCCGGGACAAGATGCGGTCGGCCAGCGGATTCTCATGGATGTGATGACGCCCAAACCAAATGCCGTCGAAATCGTGGGCGTGGTTGGGGACACACGCGAATTTGCCCTGGATATCGAACCTGAGCCTATGGTCTACAGCGTGGATATCTCGCCCACCATGAGCGTCATGATCCGGACTGGGTCGAGTGCAGGCAACCTGGCCCCGGCCATCCGCCGCGCCGCCCTTTCCGCCAATCCGGAACTGGGTGTGGATCAAGTGCGGACCATGGAAAACGTGGTCGAGGACTCGGTGACGCAACGGCGCTTCGCGCTCCTGCTTGTTGGCGGATTTGCTTTGATTGCGGCGGCGTTGGCGGGGATCGGTATTTATGGCGTGCTTTCGTATTCGGTCGCCACACGCACGCGCGAACTTGGCCTGCGCATCGCGCTAGGCGCCGGCCGCCGCGATGTCCTAGGATTGCTGCTTAAAGAGAGCCTGATTTCTCTCGTGCCGGGACTCTCTGTCGGATGCGGCATCGCCTTCGCGCTCACCCGCATCATGGCATCACTTCTATATCAGGTTGCCCCCAACGATCCGGCCGCCTATGCCGGTGCGGCTCTGTTCTTGAGCGCGATCACCCTACTTGCTTCGTATCTACCAGCCCGCCGGGCCGGGGCGATTGATCCGATGCAGTCGCTGCGCGAACAATAGGCGGCTGTCCGCTTGTGGGATTTCTCTTCTCGGAACTGAACGACGCATGCGCAATGTAAACTCTGCATGATCTGCTCTGTCAATGATTTACAATCTTTGAACCGATGGCCACGCGCGTGCGTAAACCACGGCATGACGGGCACACCGCGAACCTTAATTGCCGATGATCAGCCCGACGTTCTGGAGGCCCTCCGGCTGCTGCTAAAGAGCGAGGGTTATCAGATCGAGGCCGTCAATTCTCCATCTGCCGTTCTGGACAAACTCAAGGCAGCGCCCTACGATCTGCTGTTGATGGATCTGAACTACACGCGCGACACCACCTCCGGCCAGGAAGGTTTGGATTTGCTGGCGCGCATTCAAGACATCGATAGTACTTTGCCTGTCGTGGCAATGACCGCATGGGGTTCGGTGGAACTGGCGGTTGAAGCCATGCAGCACGGCGTGCGCGATTTTGTGCTGAAACCTTGGGAGAATTCGAAACTGCTGCGAACGCTGCGTGACCAGATCGCCAACGGGCAACGAAAACGTGATCACCTGCGCAAGGAGCGGGAAGAGCTTGAGGATGCGCGCGCCGTTGGGGAAGCGCTGCTGCCCCAAAGCATTCCGGAAATTCCCGGCATCGAGATCGCTACGACGACGCAACCCTTGCGTACGCTCGGCGGCGACTATTTTGATGTGCTGACCCTTGGCGAGAACAAGTTGAGCCTCGCGATTGGCGACGTGACCGGCAAAGGAGTGCCAGCGGCCTTGCTGATGTCGAACGTGCAAGCCTCGGTGCGGGCGCTTGCCGAAGAATCATCGGAACCCGCTGAACTGACCCGCAAACTGAATCGCAGCGTATGCCGCAATACCACGCCGGGCAAATTCGTGACTTTTTGCTATTGCTCGGTAGACCTGGGCACGCGCAAAGCGACATATACGAACGCGGGTCATTGTGCGCCGATTCTTCTGCGCGCGAACGGCGCCATCGAACGCCTGGAGGCCGGAGGCGCCGTGCTGGGAGTCTTTCCCGAGTGGCCCTACGAGCAAGGTGAGGTTTCACTCGCGCCGGGCGACCGGTTGCTGCTGTTCACTGACGGCATTTCCGAGGCTTCCAACGCGCGTGATGAGGAGTTCGGAGAAGAGAGGCTTGCTCAATTGGCCTCGGCGTTACGCGACCGCGGCGCGCATGAACTGAAAAACCGGATACTGCAGGCTATCTCGAGCTTCACCGGCGGCCGGGCGCAGGATGATGCAACGCTGGTAGTGGTTGCGATCCTGTAGCTTCCCACCCCGCGCCGCCGGTTCTTATCAGCGACAGACGCTAATACCCGTTCGGGGCATACCCGTATTGGTCTGCATAGCAGCCCGGGGCCGGGGGATGCCAATTACCCCACTGATCGTAGTAGCCGTTGGGATTGCAATAATCGGGTTGATAGTAGTAGCCCGGAGCATACCCGTACCCGTACGGTGCGCCGTAAAACCCGAGGCCGAAACCAAAGCCACGACCGCCATAGTAGCCGCGACCGCCGTAATAGCCGCGTCCACCATAGTAGCCACGTCCGCCATAGTAACCGCCTCCACCGTAGTAGCCTCTTCCACCAGAATAGGCACGTCCGCCAGAATAGGCTCGACCACCCGAGTAGCCGCGCCCGCCGGAATAGCCGCGGCCGCCGGAGTAAGCATGTCCGCCGCCAGAGTAGGACCGCCCGCCACCGGAATAAGAATGTCCGCCACCGGAATAGCCGTGACCGCCGCCCCCATGTTCTGCAGCAAAAGCCGGAACCGGGCTCCATAGTGCGAGTAAAGTGCCGACGAGCAATGCGGGCAAAATGTATTTCTTATGCATGATGACCACCCTTCCATTCCCTAATAGGTTCGACGTGCGTTCACGGATTTGCGTTCTATGCCTTACAAAACATCATAAACCACAACAAACCATTGAAAGCTCAGTGGTTGACTGATGATGAACAACAAATAATAATAGCGCGGGCCACCCCTGCCGGGCTGTTCCTCATGTTTTAATAATCTGAGCGTGAATATCACAGTAACCGGTGCGACGGGATTCATCGGGCGGCATCTGGTACAGTCGCTGGCGCACGACCGTCATTCGGTGCGCGCGCTCAGCCGGGCCGCGTGGGATGTTCTCGCCGGCGAACCGCCCGCCGAAAGCCTGACTGGGGCGGATGCGGTCGTTCATCTCGCAGGATCGCCCGTGTCCCAGCGTTGGACTCCTTGGGCGAAGAAAGAGATTCGGGCCAGCCGCGTTAAAGGCACGCATCACCTGGTAACGGCGCTCTCCACATTGAAGCAGCGGCCCATGGTGCTGGTCTGCGCTTCTGCTATCGGCATTTACGGCGATCGCGGCGATGAAGTATTAACTGAGCAATCACCGGTCGCAACGGGTTTTCTGTCCGACGTTTGCCGCGAGTGGGAAAGCGAGGCCGATCTAGCGGAATCGCTGGGCGTGCGCGTGGTGAAGCTGCGATTCGGAATCGCTCTGGGACGCAAGGGCGGGGCGCTGGAAAAGATGCTGCCCCCATTTAGGGCTTTCTTGGGCGGAAGGCTTGGTACTGGCAGCCAGTGGATGTCGTGGATACACATCGACGATATTGTGGGTCTGATTCGCTGCGCACTGGGTAGTCCGTTGAGCGGCGTGGTGAACGCGACGGCGCCTAATCCGGTCCGCAACTTAGAATTCACTCGGGAGCTGGGAGCGGCTCTCCACCGGCCCGCAATTTTTCCCGTTCCGGCGCCTGCCCTGCGGATTCTTTTTGGAGAGATGTCGAGCGTGCTGCTGGCCAGCCAGCGGGTGCTGCCGAATGCCGCGGAAGCCGCCGGTTACACCTTCGCGTTCCCAAGCCTCGGACCGGCCCTGCAAGACCTGTCCGGCTGACTTAGCTCCTCAGCGCGAAAAAGACCACCAGGAACAAAGCAACCAGGAACAGAGCGCCCAGAATGATGTAGAGAAGGACATTCGGATGCGGGGCGTGGGACGTGGGGGTATACGTCGCCGGCATGTTTAGCGGGGTGGGGGGCGGCGCAGGCATCACGGGGGGGCGCGATACCACGGACGCCGGCTGCATCGGCATTCCGTACATGGGCGGCGCCTGAGGCGCGGTGGGGAGCCGGCCGGCGGCGCCAACTGGCGGAAAGGCCATGCCCGGTTGAGCCGGTACGCCAGATAACGGCGGAATCATCGGAGTGGCGGGCGGCGCCGGCATTCCGAACATTGGGGATTGCGCCGGAGGCGCAGGGCCAACGCCCTGCTTCGACGGGCTGGCAAACAGGCGTGTGTATTCACTCGGTCCCTCTTGCACTGGCGCGGGCGGAGCAGCCGGCGGAGGGGTTGATGTGGAACCCGGCTGCGCAGCGGGTGAGCTGAACAGCTTGGTATATTCGCCGCCGCCGGATGGAGCCGCGGGCGGTGCGGGCGGTGGTGGCATGCCGGGTCTTGCACCGGAGAACGCAGTAGTTGCGCCTCCTGGAAGCACGGGTACTGGCGCAACAGGCGGCATCGGCGATGCCTTTGCTGGCCCGGAGGGGGTGCCAAATAAACGCGTAAAAGCGCCGGGATCCTGCTGTGCAGGAGGTGGCGGCGCCGACGGCGGCGTGGCAACCGGCGGCCGATTGAGCAGCTCTCCACCGGGCCGGGATTCGGGCATCGGGGATTGGAAGAACTTCGTGAACTCTCCCGAATTCGCCGGTTCGGATGGCGGCTCTGCACTCACCGGCGGGCTTGGAGGTGACCGGAACATCTTGGTGAACGCACCTGGCTCCGAAGGTGGAGCAGCGGGGCTCGCGAGCGACGCGGGCGGAGGCGCCGGCGTTTGGGGAGGCGCCGCAGGCTTGGCGGAAGGAGCCGGCGATTGAAACAGACGCGTGAATTCCCCTGGCGCCTGTTGCGAAGGTGGCGGAGCAACTGGCGGCTGTGGAGGTATAGCAGGCTTAGCCGGAGAAGCCGGTGATTGGAACGATCGCGTAAATTCTCCCGAAGGCTGCGACTGGCGTGTGGCCGGCGGGGGCGGTAGTGCGCCTGGCTTGGCCGGCGCCACTGGCGATTGGAACATACGGGTGAATTCCCCAGCCGGTCGCTCAGACCCTGGCGCGGGGGCCGGCGTTTTTGGAGGGACTGGCGGCATCGCCGAAGCCGGTGGCGCAGGTGATCGCAATAGCTGGGTAAACTCACCAGGCGGTTTCTCGGGCCCTGGTTGCGGGGCGGGAGGCTGAAACTGCCGGGCGAAGTCGTCCTCTTCCGCCGCCGGCGGCGGCGGTGCTGGCTTGATGAGCGGCAGTGTCGGAAGGTCCGCTGGCTCAGCCTTGGGGTCTGGAATTTTCCAGCGCCCTGCCCGGGTTAACCTCTCGCGCTCTTGTGAGTCGGAGTGCTCGTCTTCCGGCTTCATAAACGGAGCTCTAGGTTCATGATGTCATCCCATTAGGTGGCTTGTCCAACAAACGGCGAAGCCGCCACCCAATCAACGCCGAAGCCTGCTGGACTCACTTTTGAGAGGAGCGGTGCACAAGCGTCTATGCTACATTAGCGACTTGTGAAGTTTCTGTCGAGGGTCGTGTGGTCAGAGGGCATGCACCTGGGCCCTCACCACTTTCAAGCGCAGAGCCGCTATTTCGAAGATTCCATTCAATTTGCTACCTCCTCGCTGTGGTTCGAACCCTTCGGTTTAATCGGCCTGGAGATCGACGCCGACGCGCTGGCAAACGGAACGATATCCATCGTAAATGCCAGAGGGATTTTTCCTGACGGGCTGCCTTTCCACATGCCCGAATGTGATGGGTTACCCGCCCCGCGCAGTGTCGCGGAGCTGTTTCCGCCCACGCGCGACACGCTGACCGTGCTGATGGCTATCGCCCCGCGGCAAGCAGACGGTTTGAACTGCGCGCTCACTGAAGCTGAAGCGGATGGAACGCGATTCGTGGCGCAGATGCGCGTATTCCACGATGAGAACACGGGGCGCGACGAGAAGCAGGTGCGGTTGGGGCGGAAGAATTTCAAGCTATTGCTCGACACTGAGCCGGCCGAAGGTTTCCTGACAATGCCGGTTGCGCGTATCATGCGGGATGGCCGCGGGCACTTTATCCCAGACCCGCGCTTCGTGCCACCCGTGATCCAGATCAGCGCCAGCGAACGGTTGATGACAATGCTGCGCCGGCTGATCGAAATCCTGGAAGAGAAAAGCGCTTCCATCACAGGGTCGCGAAAGAACCAGGGAAAGACGCTGGCCGAATTCTCAACGCGCGAAATCGCCAATTTCTGGCTGTTGCACGCGGTGAACTCCAGCCTCACACCGCTGCGCCATCTGGGTTTCTCCAAGCGTGGCCACCCCGAGGAACTTTACGTTGAACTCTCGCGTCTGGGAGGCGCGCTGTGCACTTTCGCCCTGGATTCGCATCCGCGCGCCCTGCCGCTTTACGATCATCAGCACCTGGATGATTGTTTCGAAGCGCTGGACCTCCACATTCGCACCCATCTGGAAACCATCGTCCCCACCAACTGCCTGGCGATTCCGCTGAAACGCACGCGCGACTATTTCTGGGAGGGCCCCATTACCGACCAACGCGTGCTGGGGCGTTCGCGGTGGGTGTTTGCGCTGCATTCACGCGCGGGCGAGGCGGAAGTCATCGCACGAGCCCCACAGCTCGTTAAGTTTTGTTCTGCGCAATTTGTCGCGGAGCTGGTGAAACGCGCGCTGCCCGGGGCGGCACTCACGCATTTGCAGGTGGCGCCGTCAGCCATTTCAGCCCGAGTGGACATGCAGTACTTTGGCGTCAGCAAGGCCGGACCGTGCTGGGACCACATCGTGCAGTCGCGCCAGGTTGGCGTCTACGTTCCCGGCGAGCTCCCGGATCCGGAACTGGAGCTGCTGGTCATACTGGAATCTTAACCGCGGGGTCCTTAAACTTATGACACCTTCCGCAGTTGCTCGTCGCTCCGAGAACCTGGCGTTAGTGTTGCAGGAGGTCCTGACCGCCATCGTGCGTTTGCGGGCCAACCGCCAGGCCGTTTCTGACGCCGGATCTTTTCGCATCCATATGCGGGAAGCGCTCAAGTCGGCCGATCAGGAAGCTCGCCGGCTGGGCTATTCCGGAGATACCATGCAACTCGCCATTTTCGCGGTGGTGGCGTTTCTGGATGAATCGATTCTGAACTCCCGCAACCCGCTGTTCGCCGATTGGCCTCGAAAACCGATGCAGGAAGAGCTTTTTGGAACCCACGTCGCGGGCGAAGTATTTTTCCAGAATCTGCAAAAGCTGCTGGGCCAGACAGACTCGCCGGAAGTGGCCGACGTGCTGGAGGTTTATTATTTGTGCGTCCTGCTCGGGTTCGGCGGCCGGTATAGCGCAGGCAATAAGGGCGATCTACGCACCATCCTGGACGCGGTCGCGGACAAGATTTATCGCGTACGGGGCCGGTCGGTGGAGCTGTCCCCTGCCTGGATGTTGCCAAAAGAGGCGTCGCGGAGAATCGGTGGCGACCCGTGGGTCCGAAACCTGGGTATCGCCGCCATGGCTTGCGCGGGGCTGGCTGTCGTGCTCTTCATCTTTTTCTGGTGGTCGTTGTCATCGGGCGTAACGGATTTGCGGGCGCTTGTGGTGCAGGGCCGCTAGGGGGACTCATGAACATGTACCTGGTGACGGGCGCGGTGCTGCTGGTCTACTTGGTGATCGTCTGGTTTCTAGGAAACCTGATGCATCTCCACGGGCGCGATTTGTGGGTTCTGCGGATCGGTCTCTCCGTGATCGGCATCGCCGCCGCTGCGGTTTTTCTCTGGTTCAAGCGCAAGGAGCGGAAGCCGGCGGCGGGCGATCTCTCTGCCCAGGCTGCGGGGCCCGCCCACGCAGAAGTAGACGGCCTGATTCGTGACGCAGAGGCAAAACTCGCGGCCGCCCGCATCGAAGGAGGCGTCGCCAAGCTCGGCAATCTGCCGGCCATTTTTCTGATCGGCGACTCGGGCACGGCCAAGACCAGCACCATGATTCACTGCGGCCTCGAGGCCGAGCTCATCGCGGGTCAGGTTTTTCAGGAAACCACGGTCGTACCCACGCGATTCGCCAATATCTGGTTTGCCCGGCGGTGGATATTTGTAGAGGCTGGCGGAAGGCTTCTCGCCGATACAGCCGGCTGGCAACGGCTGATCCGGCGGTTGCGGCCCGGCAAGCTGGCCGCGGTCATGGGAAAAAACCAGCAAGCCCCGCGCGCCGCCCTGGTCTGTTTCGATTGCGAAGCTTTCACCAAGCCCGGCGCCACCGACGCCGTGGCAGCGGCATCGCGGGCGCTGCATGCGCGGCTCTCCGAAATCTCGCAGGCGCTGGGTATCAGCCTTCCGGTATACGTACTGTTTACCCGGACCGACCGGCTTCCTTTCTTCAACGAATATGTTCGGAACTTGAGCAACGACGAGGCGCTGCAAGTGCTGGGCGCGACTCTGCCCATGACCGACCGCAAGTCCGGAGTTTACGCCGAGCAGGAGGCGCAGCGGCTGACGACGGCCTTCAACGATCTCTATTACTCGCTGTGCGACAAGCGCCCCGGGTTCCTGGCGCGCGAGCATGACGCCCCGAACCTGCCGGGTATTTACGAATTCGCCCGGGAGTTTCGCAAGCTGCGGACCTCTGTGGTGCAGTTCCTGGTGGACCTGGCGCGGCCCAGCCAACTCACCACCGGTCCCTTCCTGCGGGGTTTTTACTTCTCGGGCGTGCGCCCGATCTTTGTCAGCGATGCGGCCCCAGCCGCGGCGGCGCCGCAGCAGCAGGAGCGGCAGAGCTTCGAAGCGTCGCATGAAGCCACAGGGTTCTTCCGCATGGGGCAAACGCAACAGCCGGCCCAGGCGCCGGTGGCGGTGCAATCTCGCGGTTCCAAGAAGGTTCCGCAGTGGTGCTTCATCGGCCACCTGTTCAGCTACGTGCTGCTCGAGGACAAAGTTGCCATGGGCGCGAGCGGTGCCAGCACTCAGGCCAATACGCTGCGCCGCGTGCTGCTGGCTACGGCTGCCATGCTGTGCCTGGTGTTTGCCATTGGCATGGTGGTTTCGTACTTCAATAACCGGGAACTAGAAGCGACGTCGATTCAGGCGGCCCAGGGCATTTCATCGTCTGAATCGAGCGGCCTGAACCTGCCTTCGCTCGAAGCCCTGAAGAAACTAGAGACCTTGCGGCAATCGCTGCAGACGCTTACCCGGTACGAGCGCGATGGCGCGCCATGGAGCCTGCGCTGGGGACTGTACACGGGAAATTCGCTGTATCAGGAAGTGCGGCGCATCTATTTCAATCGATTTCACCAATTGCTGTTTTCGCAGACACAGGGAACCATGCTGGCCCTGCTGCAGCGGCTGCCGGCGACTCCGGCGCCAGGCTATGAGTACAACCCGCTGTATGACACCCTGAAGGCTTATTTGATCACGACGTCGAACCACGACCGCAGTACCAGGTTGTTTCTAGGACCCGTCCTGCTGAATCACTGGTCATCGGGCCGGGGCGTGGATCCAGAGCGCTTGCAGCTCGCGCAGAAGCAGTTTGACTTTTATGCCGAGGAGTTGAAGGTGGCCAATCCTTACCCAACCGAGAACGACTCCCTGGCCATCGAGCGGGCGCGGCGCTATTTGAAGCAGTTCGGCGGCATCGACCGTGTGTATCAGTTCATGCTGGCTGAAGCCGGGAAGAGCAGTCCCCCGGTGAATTACCACCAGAGGTTCCCCAATGCCGCGCAGGCCGTGGTGGACCGCACACTCGTGCCGGGCGCGTTCAGCAAGGGCGGATGGGCGTTCATGCAGAGCGCGTTCAAAGATCCAAGCCGTTTTTTCAGCGGAGAATCGTGGGTGCTGGGAGAACAGGGAACGATCGGTCTTGAGCCTGCCGCGATCGACCAGCTCCGAACGCGCTACCAGAACGATTTCATCGCCGCATGGCGCACGTTCATCAAAGGCGCGGTAGTGCTGCGTTATGGGAGCCTCAGGGACGCTGCCGAACGGCTGAAGCTGTTATCCGGGCCGCAATCGCCGTTGCTCGAGCTGTTCGCGCTCGTTTCGCAGAACACGGCGGTAGGGCTGCCGGCCATCGACAGCAATTTCAAGGCATCGCAAGCGGTGGTGCCGCCGGGCAGCGTCGATCAGTACATCGGTCCGTCGAACACAGCTTATATGAATGGACTGGTGAGTCTGCAGGTTTCGATCGACCAACTCACCCAACAGAGCGGCACTCCGAACGACGCGGCGGCGTCGCAGACTCTGCAGCAGGCAGTTACGGCCAAGGGCAGCGTGGGCCAAATGGCGTTGACTTTCGGCACAGATCCCGAAGCCACAACGGTGAGGCAACTGCTCGAAGCGCCCATCACTGCCGTCGAGCCGCTGCTGCGCAGCATGGGCCCGGCGGAGTTGAACGCCAAAGGCAAGGGATTGTGCAGCCAGTTCCGCGCGGTGATGGCCAAATTTCCGTTCAATCCGAATGCCACCGTACAGGCGACGCCTGCCGATGTGAACGGGCTTCTGAAGCCGCACGAGGGCGCGCTGTGGTCCTTTTACGATGCCAGTCTGCAGAAATTTTTGCAGAAGCAGGGTGCGCAATATGTCCCGGTTCAATCAGGCAGCATGAGTGTTACCCCGGCGTTCACCAGCTTTTTCAATCGCGCCGCGGCGTTTTCTGACGCCCTCTACGCTGGAAATTCCGCCGATCCACACCTGAGCTACACGCTCAAACCACTGCCGAGTGAAGGCATCAAGAACCTGAACATCGCACTCCGCATTGATGGCCAGACCCTGGCATACAGCGGCGGCGTGGCGCTGGCTAAGCAATTCGCATGGCCGGGTGCGTCGCATGAAGCAGTGGCTACCGTAAAGTTCGGCGGCCAGGATGTCACGTGGTCTAACAATGACGGGCTGTGGGCTCTGTTCCAGTTTTTCGGCAAAGCGGAGAAGCAAGAAGGCAATGTGCTGGAATGGGTCGCCCGCCTGGGGAAAGACCCGATGCTGGTCAATGGCAAGCCGCTCACGGTCCGCGTGGAAGTGGGCATGAATCCACCGCTCTATCAGCGCGGTTATTTCTCCAGCCTGGCCTGCGTGGCCGAGGTGGCGCGCTGAGGAATGCAGCTCCCCGCCAAAATAGGTAAGTACGAGCTGCAGGAGTTTCTAGGAGGGGGGATGGCGCGTGTGTATCGCGCGCGAGACACCGTCATCGGCCGCACGGTCGCGGTAAAAATCCTCACCGAAGAAGGCTGCGCCGACGAGGAAGCCAAGTCACGCTTTCTGCAGGAAGCACGCCTAGCCGGCAACATCACGCACGACAACATTATCAGCATTTACGATTTCGGCGAAGACGCCGAGGGCCGGCCTTTTATGGTGATGGAGTTCCTCAAGGGCGAGGATCTGCGCCATGCCATCAAGGACGGCTCGGTGGGCGATACGCGCAACAAACTGCGCATCGCGCTCGACATTGCGCGCTCTCTCGAACACATCCACTCGCAGAACATCATTCATCGAGATATCAAGCCGGACAACGTGCACATCACCGATGCGGGCGCCGTCAAGCTGATGGATTTCGGCATCTCGAAATTGCAGGACTCCACCCGCACCACGACCGGCGTGGTGATGGGAACGCCCTATTACATGGCGCCCGAGCAGGTGCTGGGAAAAAATATCGGGCCGCAAGTCGACGTATATGCGTTCGGGGTTCTGTTGTTCGAGTTGATGACCGGATCGAGGCCCGTCGTAGGCGATACGGTAGAGCGCATTTTCTACCAGATTCTGCAAGAGCCGTTGAACACCGAGCCGATGCGGCAGGCCGGGATTCCCGATCCGATTGTCGACCTGGTCCGCCGGTGTACCGAGAAGGACCCGGCGCAGCGCCCGCAGGGGTTCGGCGAAGTTTGCGCGCGCATCCGCGCGATCATGCACGACTGGGAAGCTCCCACACGGCCGATGAAGAACTCCGGGCAGGTTATGGCGCCTGCGCCGGCGGCGAAGCCCTGGGTGCTACCGGCGGTTGTCATTGCTGCTGTGGTCGTGCTGGTTGTGGTCTATTTCGCGGTACGGGCTGTGCGGACGCCGGCCAATGGGACGGCTACGAAGACTGAACCTGCGGCGAAAGCCATTCTCAAACCAACTATCCAGACGTCAACCGGCCAAATGGTGCTGGTTCCGGAGGGAGCATTCCTATTCGGTAAAGACAAGAAGAGCGCGACGCTGCCGGCATTTTATATCGACAAGACTGAAGTCACCCACGAGGCGTATGCCCGGTTCTGCGCGGAGAAGCAGCGGCCCATGCCGCCCGGAGCTGAGGGAGAGAGGCCGGAAGACCCCATGGTGGACGTGACTTTTCTGGAGGCGCAGGAATTTGCAAAGTGGGCCGGCAAGCGACTGCCCTCCACGCAAGAGTGGGAAAAAGCTGCTCGCGGAACCGATGGCCGCCTGTACCCATGGGGCAATGAGCCCGGATCACCGCCGCCGGCCAACGTCGGCAACCCAAAGGGCATCATGCAGGTAAACAGTAATCCTGCGGGCGCCAGTCCTTATCGGGCTGTAAACCTGGTGGGTAACGTCTGGGAGTGGGTGGACGAATCGACGCAACCCAGCCCACGAGCCATTCGGAATCTATCAAAGGCCATGCAGCCTCCCCCGACCAGTACGGAACTATGGTTTATGATTCGTGGGGAATCCTACGCGGAGTCGCTATCTGATGAATGTCTCACGGATGCCGCGGCAGTTCCCGCCCGCCGTCACGCCAAGAACATCGGCTTTCGCTGCGTGATGACGCCGTAGTGTCCTGGGTCAGAAGTTCAGTGAGGAATTAGCGATGTGGGGTCCGACTGCGGACGGCCTTACGAACTTCTGAATCATGGACACTAGGAGCGCTTAGCCTGCTTCGGGACCTTCGTATGGAAACCGGTGGACGGCGCGGATGCACTCGGTCAGCGCGTCCACGAGCGTGCGGCCCCATCCGCAAGGAGTAAACGGTGTGGATTTCTGGTTGGTCTGCTTGTCGGCCTGAGCGAAGAAACACATGGCCGGATCGGGTGGCCTCACATATTCGTACACGGTGATATGAAACTCGACGGTGCCCTGTGCGTGCGGCTTCTTGACTGAGAAAAACTGCAGGTGCGCCAGTTGGTCAGTAGGCAGGATTTGAGCGAAGCCCCACTCCTTCATATCTTTCACGATAGTCTCCTCGCTGGAGAAGCTAACAGACTACCACGCCGGGAGAAATTGCGATTTGCGGAGCGTGCTCCTCTGAATCCGTATGTAAACAACCGATCAACGCCGGGCTCCAGCGTCGACTGACGTCGTCGTTCGCAGGCTGGCGCGCGAGGAGAATCGCGGACGTCGCGAAAGGAGAAAAGAAGGGTAGCGCAGGGCTGCCGCGCCGTTTGCGGAAGACCTGCGGCTTTTTCTTCGTACGACCAAAAGGGCCGCAGGTCCCCGCCAAAACCGGGCGTGGCCCTGCGCTACGTCAGGTGCTTAATCAGCAGAACTTCGTTCTAACTCGGTGTTCGGATAGTGCTAAGATCCGTTTCCAGGAGCCGCACAGCCGAAAATGCGGCGGATAAGCAAAATCTTCGCGAGCTTCTTGTTGTCCGGTGCGCTTGGACTCGTGGCGCAGTCTCCATCTGAGGTTACGATTCGTGTGCCGGTGCGGCTGGTCAACGTGCCCACGCTGGTGTTTTCGAAGGACGGCCGTATACTGCCGGGTCTGCAGCGCACGGATTTCCGTATCTTCGACAACGACCAGCCGCAGCAGGCTGCGCTGGACATCGCTTCCATGCCTGTTTCCATCGTTCTTGCCGTCCAATTGAACGAGGACGTGCGCTCCTATGTTCCCTTCATTGTGAAAGCAGGCAGCATCGTTGATACGCTGCTCGTTGGCGAAACGGGTGAATCGGCAGTGATTGCTTATGGCGACGACATCTCGCTCGTGAAAACCTTCGAAGTGGGGGATGTGGAATCCGCGCTGAGAGTTGTCTCGGCACATGGCACACACGCCAGAATGATCGACGCCGGTGTGCGCGCCATTGCGCTATTGAAACAACCGCCATCGCGGGCAAGGGTCTTGATCTTTATCGGCCAGGCGATGGATAGCGGCAGCGAGTCCGGTCTGGATGTCCTCAAAGAACAGGCGGAGAGAGAAAACGTGGCCATCTATGCGCTGGCCCTTCCGCAATTCGGCAAAGCGTTTGTGTCCGATACCTTTTCTCTGCAGGGCCTCTCCAGCTCGAGCGACAAGGGAGGTTTCAAGGCCGGCGTGGATCTTGGTAAGCTGATTTCCGTCCTCAACCGGCGCAGCAAGGCGGAAAAGAGCGTCGACCCGTTTTCGGTTCTGACCGCCGCAACGGGAGGAACCCAGCTTCATTTCCGCAAACGAAAAGAATTCGAAGATGCAATCGCTACTATTGGGATGGAACTGCGCAGCGTGTATCAGCTGAATTACTATCCCAGCTCAACCCAAGCCGGCTATCACAGGATTCGAATCGAAGTGAACGTGCCGGGGGCGACGGCGTACAACCGTCCCGGTTATTGGCTGGGCACGAACTGACCCGTCAGCGGCACTGGGCACCGCGTTACAATTCATACGAAGATAAGGTTATGACCGTCGAGATCGAAGGCCTCACCTTGCACCTCGCTCATCCCGACGAGTTGCCGGTGCGGTGGGTGGGGCAAGAAGAACTCATGCGGCAGTTGCTGGCGGCCTGGCTGGTGGTCAACGATCAGGATCTGCCTATGAACCCGCGCCTGCTGGGGAAGCCCGGCGTGGGCAAGACCACGCTGGCATATGCCGCAGCCAAGCGCATGGGCCGTGAGGTTTACATTCTGCAAGCCACGATGGACACCCGGCCTGAGGATCTGCTGATCACGCCGGTGATAGAAGGCGAAGGCCAGTTGCGCTACGTCGCGTCCCCGCTGGTAACCGCTATGATCCGCGGCGGCATCGTAATTCTGGACGAAGGCAACCGCATGAGTGAGAAGAGTTGGGCGAGCCTGGCGCCGCTGCTGGATAACCGGCGCTACGTGGAATCGATCGTCGCAGGCGTCAAGATCAAAGCGCATTCGCAGTTCCGCCTGGTGACGACGATGAATGACGATGCGTCGACCTTCGAACTGCCGGAGTATATCCACTCTCGCTTACAGCCACAGATTTTCATCGACTTCCCGGAGCGCGACGAAGAGTACCAGATCCTCAAGGAGAACCTGCCGTTCGCCGAGGACCACATCCTCACTTATGTAACTGAGTTTCTGCAGCAGGCGCACGCGGCCGATGAGCGTTTTACAGTCCGCGACGGCATTAACATTGGGCGCTTCGCCATCAAACTGAAAAGCCTCGCGACGGAGCGGAGCCACGAGACGGCGGCGCTTGAAACGGCGATCATCGAAACCCTGGGTGAAGAGGCGCTGCGTTATGCCCGAAGACCCCGACCTATCGTTTCCTGATCCAGGCGTCTCGAGCGCGGACTCGGTCTCACCTCGATCTTCCCTATCTGACACTCAAAGGATTGCGGCAGCGCTTGCACGGTTGCTTCACGCACGACCGCATGCGCCTATTGACTAACGTCACCTGGTCGCTTTGGCCTACTTGCTCGAGAAGGCATGCTACGATTGCGGCATGAAACAGCGCGAGGCGGAACGTCTGGTGTTTGGCGAGTTTGCGGAGCTTTGCAAGATGTCCGTCACGTCTATCGACAACAGGGAACCACCAGAGCCAGACATATTCTGCGTCGTCAGCGGAGTTCCATTTTATTTCGAATTGACGAGAGGAACTGACGAAACCTTCAATAGAATCCTTCATACCTCAGAGCGCGGATTTTCGACTTTCAACGTTTTTCCTGGAACGGTCCGCAAGATCCGACACAAACTCGCGACGCCATACAAGCGCGAGGATGCGGCCCATATCGATCTCTTGGTTTACTTCGAGGAGCCTGCACCTCATCGCCACATAATGGACGGCCTGATTGAATGGGCTGAAGGCGAAGAGGCCGTCCGCAAGGGGCAGTTCGAGAGACTATGGTTCTATGACCGCTCATACCGAGGGATTATTGGTCTGATCCAGTCTCGTCCTTTTCAGGCGTTCCGCAACAAAAAGTTTGGGAGTGACGATTTTCGCGTGTCGATTCAGCGATCAACTACTCAATATTGAAAGCACTCGAACGCGAACTGACCCACCGACTCAAACTTGACCACGACCGGCTATTCCTGGATGTTGACAAGTCGTCGCTTGAGACCGCCTCCCGCACAATGTATCCTGTCTGTCCATGGGTGATATCCACTGCGACTTCAGCACCAAAACGGTTTTAGATCTTCTGAACATGTATGAGAAGGGCATTTTGAACCTTGAACCTGGCTTCCAACGAAAGGAAGTTTGGGGGCCGCGCGATCGCCAACGACTAATCTATTCAATTCTCAACAAATATCCTCTGCCCTCGATATTCTTGTACCGCAAAGAAGAAAAGAGCGGAAACCTCGTGTATTACGTCCTGGATGGCAAACAAAGGCTGGAGTCCATCCTGATGTTCACAGGCCACATCCGAGGCAAGCATAAAGCATTTGAAGTGAGGTGGATTACCGACGACAATAGCGAAGTACTGACCTGGAAGATTCTCAACAAACAGGGCCGACAGGCCATGCTGACGGGCTATAAACTGCCCGTAATCGAGGTCGATGCCGACTTTGCGGATGTCATCCAGATTTTCATTAACATAAACTCAACTGGCAAGCACCTGACAAGAACAGAGGTTACACATGCCAAGTCCTACCGTAGCTCGTTACTTAGAGCGGCCAAGCGACTCTGCAGGAGATATGAGCGTTACTTCATCGAACTTGGAATTTTGACACCGGCTCAAATTCTTCGCATGAAAGACCTCGAACTACTATGCGAGCTTATAATATCGGCGCACGACGGGGCCGTAATCGGAAAGAAAACTGTACTGGATCGAGTGATTGAACGTGACGCGATTCAGGGGAAACAGCTGCTGGAGGCTCTGAAGCTGACCGAGGGAAGTCTCAAGAGAGTCCGCAGAATATTCCCGGACGGTCTAGCTGCGACACGTTTCCGGAAACTGTCTGATTTTTACACTCTTTGCGTATTGGTGCAGAAGTTCGAGCGGGGCGGATTCATTCTTAATGACCCTCAACGCAATAGGCAGGCCAATGAGCTGCTTGCAACCTTTGCTCTTCAGGTGGACATCCTTGCTGATGCTTTGAAGAGGGGCGCTAAGATCGGCTCAGATCAGGACCTTTACCTAAGCTACTACCAGACGGTTCAGGCAGGTACCGATAAGCTGAATAATCGCCAGAAACGGGAGGAACTATTACGCCAACTACTGGAACCGATATTCGAGTCGAAGGATTCAAAGCGTACGTTCAGTATGGAGCAGCGCCGAGTGATTTGGAACTCAACCAAGGACCCTAAGTGTAGTTGTGAGGGACAGTGTGGGAGACATTCGAGCCTTTGCGGGGTAACCCTAACTTGGGACAACTTTACAATCGACCATATAGAGCCATATAGCAGAGGTGGACGGACGGCAATGGCCAATGCGGAGCTAATGTGTCGGTCATGCAACGCCGCGAAGGGAAATCGCGCGGGGCTGAAGCGTACCGCCGGCGCCTGACCTCATCTTTGCCGACGGGTCTTCTGGGCTGCGAAGGGCAGTGCCACCGTTGCAGTCCAGCTTAAATGGCAGAGTGCTAACATGGCGGTGGAGCGCCGCGTTATGCCCGAAGACCCCGACCTATCATTTCCTGATCCGGGGAGTCTCGAGCGCGGCGGGTTCACGTATTTTCCGGTCGTTCCCGGGAAACTCGAATTCGCCATCGAACTGCGGCGCCGCCTTTTACGAGACCGGCCTAAGGTGATCGCCGTCGAACTGCCGACTACGCTGCGGGAGGCCTATCTGCGCGCCGTGCAACGCCTGCCGGAGATGTCCGTCATTCTGTATAGCGACGATAAAGAAGAAGACCACGCGATTTATGTGCCGGTAGAGCCTGCGGACCCGTTTACGGAAGCCATTCGCACGGGACTTGAAATCGGCGCGGAAATTATTTTTGCCGATCCGGACGCCGGCGAGCGCCCCCATCTGCGCGACGATTATCCCGACAGCTACGCGCTGCGGCACATACCGCTCGAGAAATATGTGGAGGCGTATCGCCTGTGGCCGCAGCCGCGCTCGGAACAGATTGGCGTTCACGCCGAAGGCATTGCCTGGAAATTGCAGGGCTGCGATCCGCTAGCCAGCGTCCTGGTAGTGATTTCGCTCAACCTGCTGGATCCGGTTTTGGATGCGATGGAGACGCCGCAAGCGCAGCCGATGACGCGGCTCCGGCGCGCGGGAGTACAGGTTCTGAATCCGCATCCTGAGTGTCTGGCCGAAATCACCATCGAGTATCCGTACTTGCAAGAACGCTACGAAGAGTTTCGCGGCGCCATGAGCGACGCGCGCAGCGTGGAGCGGCGCCACGTTCAGCTAGCCGTGTTCCGCGACGCCGAGAAGACATACGAAAGCAACACGGGCGAACGGATGGCGCACTGGCAGCGGCGTCTGCTGGCTCGCTACACACGGAACCTGGCGCTAGTCAATCGCGAACTGGCGGCGCGCATCTTTGATATCACGGTGGCTGCCCGCGCGGTGGTGGACGACAATTACGCCTGGGAAGTCTGGGAGGCTGCAAACCGTTACTCGCACCATAAGGCCGAGAGCGACCTCATGACCGTGAAGATCTCCGGCGAAGAGGTGTGGATCGACACCAAGAAGATGCGCTTGCGCCGGCGTCTGCCTAGCAATAAACGGCGCCTGCGCCCCGTGGGCCTCAAGCCGCGCAAGAAAGAAAAAGTGCCCGGCGAGTGGGCCACCCAGCTCAACGGGGCCAGCATCTGCTCGTATCCGCCAGAGGACCTGGTGATCGAAGACTACGGCCGCTTCCTAAAGAGAAAGGGTAAGAGCATTCTCTCCGAGGAGCGCGCACGCACGGAGCCCTTCACCACGTCGCTGCTGGACGGAATCGATATCCGCGAGACCATTCGCAACTGGCACGAAAAGCGAATCTACGTCCGTAATTTCCAAAAGATTCACGGCGAAGTGGGCGCCGTGATCGTGATCTTCGACGAGGATCGCGACGAGCGCTACCCGTACATGACCACCTGGCTGGGCGAGCACCAGAATGAATCGGACATGGCATTCTATTCCACGCTCCCGTTCGAGAACCTTGTGGGCCCGGGCATCGGCCGCGGCGAATACGGCGGCTTTCTGATGAGCCTACCCGCGCGGCGGATGTTCGATGTCTGGCAGGACCCGGACTACGACTTCGCCGAAAGCAAGCCCGAGAGGCTGTTGCTCGCTGGCCTGGATTACTCGCTGCAAAAGTACGTGGTGTACGTGGCCGCAAAACCTCCGCGCTCCGTATTCCGCAACATCGCCGCGCGCTTCGGGCGCACCATCGTCTATATTCCGATTGGCCAGCTTTCACCCGTGACTCTGAAGAAAGTTCGAGTGGTGCACGTGCTGGACGGGTATGACAAGCGGGGGATTGCGAAGGATTATGTCTGGTAACTGTTGCCGGTCATGGAGACAGCGCAAAGATGGCGTCGAGAAAGCAGAAATCCCGGGCGATCCGGAAGAGTGTGACCATACCCCCACTTCTAGCGGCTCAGAGCGGAGTACGCGCTGAAGACCTTCAGTCACCGCAAGACTGGCGAGGTCAGCACCGTTCAGAACGTTAGCACCGCTTCCTTCCGGGCGCGGCTCAGTCAAAGCCCGGTCGATTCATGAGATTACATTTTTGTCATGATCACATCCACCAGCTCTTTCACCGCCGCCGCGCTCTTGTTGAGCATGGCCTGCTCTTCAGCGGTCAGCTTGATCTGGTAAACCTGCTCGATGCCGCGCTCGCCCAGTTTCACCGGCACACCGACGTAGAGGCCGTTAATGCCGTACTCGCCTTCCAGGTATGCCGCGCAGGGCAGCACCTTTTTCTTATCTTTAAGAATGGACTCCGCCATCTCCACCGTGGCCGCGGACGGCGCGTAGTAGGCGCTGCCGGTCTTTAGATATTTCACAATCTCGGCGCCGCCATTTTGCGTGCGCTCCACCAGGCGCTGTATGGTTTCCTGGTCCATCAATTCGCTAAGCGGAATGCCGGATACGTTGCTCAGCCGGACCACCGGCACCATGGTGTCGCCGTGGCCACCCATGACAACCGCGGTCACGTTCTCCACCGCGACATGGAGTTCCTGCGCGATGAACGTTCGGAAACGCGCGGTGTCCAGCACGCCCGCCATGCCAATCACGCGGTTCTTGCTGAACTTCGACACCATGAACGCCGCCTGGCACATGGCATCCAGCGGATTCGTCACCACGATCAAAATGCAACTGGGCGAGTATTTCACGCATTGCTCGGTTGCCTGGCGCACCACATCGAAATTCGCCAGCAACAAATCATCCCGGCTCATGCCCGGTTTGCGGGGAAAACCGGCAGTAATGATCACGAGGTCCGAGTTGGCGGTCGGCTCGTAATCATTCGAGCCCGTGACGGTGACGTCGTAACCTTGCACCGGACCGGACTGCAAAAGGTCCAGCGCCTTGCCCTGGGGCACTCCTTCGACCACATCCACCAGAACGACGTCTGCCAGTTCCTTATCCGCGATGCGCAGCGCGCAATTTGCGCCGACGTTTCCGGCGCCCACCACCGTCACTTTTCTACGCAATGGAATGCACTCCTTGAAATATCAAATTGCGATTATAGCGGGAATACAATTGTCTACTTCTTCGCCAGCGCTTTGATCTCGTTGGGCAAATCGAACCGGCCTTTGGGCATATCGACGTTGTAATCGATTTGGCCGACAGTAATCTCGAACTCTTGCCCCAGCGCCTTTTGGTGGATTTTACGAGGTGACAACAGCCCGTTCTGCTCTTTGTATTCGCTGACTACCGTCTCGGTGGGAATCTCGCCCGCCTGACTCACAAACGTCATGGTCATCTTTAAGAGCAGATTGTTCTTTTTGTCGTAGTATTGCGTTTCCGGTTTGCCTTCGTTCGGCGTCAGCACCACCTTGTAACAGGCCGTGCCGTCCACATTCTCGACGCCAGTGGTTTCCGCGCTCTTGTACAGCTTGCGCCATAGCAGGGGCTCACGCAGCGTGGCCTGCCGCAAACTGACGGCGCGCTCTTCGCCCTCCTTGATGTGGGGGCCCTGCATCACAGAGAGCATCCATGCGGTCTCGCCATCGGTGCCGTCTTCGATGGCGCCGATATTTTCCAGATCTACCCGCGTGTACATTTTGTTGGGTTCGGCCCGGTAAATGGTCATGGTGCCCTTAACGCCTTTGCCGACGAATTCGAACGTGCCCGTCGACTTTTCATTGTGGATCTTTTCATATGCGGTCTTTCCGCCGGTGGCTACGACAAATTTGTCGAGGATTTCCTCGGCCTTGGGAAGCGGCTCCTCGGCTCGAAGGCGCCCCGAGAAACAAAGAAGACCCGTAAAAAAAACAGCCGGCGTCAGACGATGGCGCAAGTGCATGAACCCTCCTACTTTCGTGCGTGAATCCATTCTATCGCGGCGTCGAGAACGGGATCGTGGCCCGACAGCAGCGCCTGGCGTGTGAGCTTCACTTCGACGTCGGGAATCACCCCCACGCCTTCCAGAGTCTGCCCTCCTTCGGAAATGTAATCGGCCAGCGCGTGCTGTAACGCGTCTCCATTGGGAAGCCGGTCGATGGCGGAAGGCAACGCCGCGCCCGCGGTGCGCGTTCCGAAAATACGGGCTCGCCCCAGGTCCTTCATGCCCCCGGCAAAAACCTCGGACGTGGATGCGGAGCTGCCGTCCACCAGAACGGCAAGGGTTCCGGAATAGACCGGCGGGCGAGGATTCACGACGAATTTCACGGGCGCCTGCCGCGTATACATGGTCCCAAGCCTTTGATCGGGCTTGTCGATGAACCATCCGGCCATGCCCATTGCCATGATTCCGAGGCCGCCGGGATTTCCGCGGAGATCGACGATCATTCCGGCGCACACCATGCAGGAATGGACGGCGCTGCCAAACTCCGGCATCAGCCGCGCGGGATCGAGGAACATGTTGAAAGCGATGTAGCCGATATCGCCATCGATCTTTCGTGAAGTGATCCAGACATAGTTGGGCGGCAAGTAGCCGAATTTGGCCAGGGATCCACGCGGGCGAATGCGCCCGATTTCTTTGGTGACGACCGCACTGCCGCCATCGCGGAATTGCACGCGCGCCTCGCTGCCCTCGTCGCCTGCGAGCTTCGCAAGTACCGATCGCGCCAGGTAGAGCTCTCGCATGGTCGAGTTGCGATATACTTCGGCAACTTTCTGAATGCGCGGCGCCAGCTCCGTGCCATCGATGCCGAGGACTTCCCAACCCGGGCGCACGCCCTGCGCCGACGCGGGCGAGCCCTCCTCAACGGCAGTGACGATGGCGTGGCTCTCGATCACACGCACGTCGATACCGGCGGTCCCGATGCCTCCGGTATCCTCGTGGCTGTCAAGATCTCCGTAGACATCGGCGGGGATGATGGCGAAGTGCGATTTCCCCAGGCGGCCAAGCATTTGTCCCATGAGGCTTCGCGCTTCCGGCATCGTGGTGGCGCGCTCGATTCGAGGGCGAAACTCGTCACGCACCGCGGTCCAGTTGACGCCGCCGAACGTGGGGTCCCAATACTGGTCGTGAATGGTCGACCAGATGAAGTCGAAGGACTCGAGATTGAGCCGCTTTTGTTCCGGCGTGAGGGTGGGCTGCGCAACAGCTAGTGCGGCGCAAACAAATGTGATGGCGAGAATACGCGCGCTCGTCAACCCCCAATTCTACAAGGTGGCGGCTGTCGCGACCACTCGTCAGTACCGCTTCCTTCCGGGCGCGGCTCAGCAAAGCCGGTCCGATACACGGAGCGGTTGCCTCATGATTTCTGTGAGAGAAATCGCGGCTGCCGGAGACAAGTGTCATGACAGGTGGACCCACTTGACGATTCAAAACCCGATTCCCGTTCTTGTCCTTTTTGCTGCGCTGGCAGGCACAAGCCTGGGACAGCAGGCTGCCAAACCGGTTGCCACGGTAAAGAAAGCGGCAGCCAAGCCGCAACCGGCATCCGCTCATGCGGCCCAAACCGATGCCCAGATCGAAAAGGCGATCCGTGCCCGTTTCGCCGACTCGAAAATTAACGAAGACAAGTTCGAGGTACACGTCCAGGGAGGACGCGCGACCCTCACAGGCAACACGAATGTGCTGCAGCACAAAGGCACTGCCACCCGCCTGGCCCATGCAGCGGGCGCAACCGATGTTGTCAACAACATTGAGCCGAGCGACGAAGCGAGGGAGAAGGCTGCAACAAATCTGACCAAGGGCCGGCGGCGCGCGCAAGTCAAGCGAACCGAAACCGTGGCGCGGTCGGAAGGCCGCTAAACTCCTCTGCTGAGTTCGCTGCAGTAGAATAGCCGCATGGTGATGCGGCTGCTCGGTCTACCGTTTCTTATCGTGTGGTGTTCTCTGGCTTGCGCACAGTCTGCGCCCAAGCTGATCGATGCCCACATGCATTACAACGGCGACCCGGTATTTCTCAAACGGTTGCTGACAAAACTCGACGAGGTCGACGGCCTGGCATTTCTGCTGGTCGATCCCAAAGACTTCGACGGCGTCAAAGACTCCATCAAGCAGCATGCCAACCGCCTGGTAGGTTTCGGCGAAATTCAACTCGATGATCCAAGGGTCCTGGATCAGATCGATCGGTTTCATGCTGCCGGTTTCCGCGGCCTGGGCGAACTCTCCGGGCCGAAAAAGAACTACGACGATCCGGCGTACGCGCCCATTTATGCGCGTGCCGAAAAGTACGGCATGTTGATCCTGTTCCATACTGGCATCGTCAATCGAACCACCCCGGACATCCCTGCGGACATCAGCGTGGATCGTATGCGCGCCACCACGCTCGACAACATCGCGCGCCGGTATCCGAAAATCACTCTCATTGGAGCGCACCTAGGCAATCCCGGACTACGCTTGGGCCGCCGAGATCGCGCGGTGGAATCCGAATATCTATTGGGATCTTTCCGGCTCCACGTTGATCAAGAAACAAGAAGACTACACATTCTTCAAGTCCATCTTCTGGTGGTCGGGCATCACCAGCCCGCATTCACCCCAGGGCGGGCCGAGCGCATTTGAGAAGGTGGTGTTCGGTTCCGACGTTTTCGGCGGCGAATTGGAGGAGTTCGATCGCGAACTGGACCGCTATCACAAGATGCTGGACGCATGCGGCGTGGCGCCGGAAGCGCAGGCTAACATCTTCGCCGGCACACTTTGGCGCATTCTGAACAAGTAAAACCCGTTGTTGTTTTAAGGAGGCATTCATGCCCGACAATCTCACTCGACGCCAGGTTCTTGGCGCTGCATCCACTGGCTTGCTTGCGGCAAGAGCCGCGCGCCCGGCTGCTTCATCGGACCGACCGGCGATCCTCGGCGGCCGTCCGGTGCGGACCGCGCCGTTTCCTTCCTGGCCGGTGATTGACGGCAATGACGAGCGCGCGTGGGCAGACGTACTGCACGGCGGCAAGTGGAACCGTCTGGATGGCGATTGCGCGCGCCGGTTTGAAGAAATGTGGGCGACAACACTCGGCGCGAAACACTGCCTGGCTACCGTCAACGGCACCAGCGCCCTTTTCGCCTCCCTCAATGCGCTCGGCATTGGACCAGGCGACGAAGTGATCGTGCCACCTTACACATTTGTGGCCACCATCAACGCCGTTCTGCTGCAGCATGCCCTGCCTGTGTTCGTCGATACCGATCCCGAAACCTTCCAGATTGACGCGCGCAAGATCGAGGCCGCCATTACCGAGCGCACGCGCTGCATCCTGCCCGTGCATCTGGGTGGCTCTCCTGCAGATCTCGACGCCATTCTGGATATCGGCCGCAAACACAACCTGCCGGTGCTCGAAGATGCCTGCCAGGCGCATCTGGCCGAGTGGCGCGGCCGCAAGGTCAGCACGCTAGGCGCACTGGGCTGCTTCAGCTTTCAGGCGTCGAAAAATTTGAATTCCGGTGAGGGCGGCGCGATTCTCACCAACGATACCGATCTCTACGACCAGTGCCAGAGTTTTCACAACAACGGACGCGGCAACACGGGTTCGGGATTCGGTTACGTCCGAAATGGAGCGAATCTACGCATCACCGAATTCCAGGCCGCGTTGCTGATAGAGCAGCTCAAGCGCGTGGAACAACAATCGCATACGCGCGAGCAGAACGCGGCATATCTCACCAAGCAGCTCGCCGAGATCCCCGGGATCCTTCCCGCGCGTATGTACAGTGGCGCCACGCGCAACGCGTATCACTTGTATATGTTCCGCTACGATCCGGCGCATTTCGCGAACCTGCCGCGATCGCGCTTCCTCGCGGCAATGAAAGCGGAGGGGATTCCGAGCTCCGGCGGTTATACGCCATTGAACAAGGAGCCGTTTCTGAAGCACACGTTCGATTCGCGCGCCTACCGGGCCATCTATCCGCCGAAACAACTCGCGGAATGGACGGAACGCAACCGTTGCCCCGCGAATGACAAGTTGTGCGAAGAAGCGGTCTGGTTCACGCAAACCATGCTGCTTGGCCCACGCGAGGACATGAACCAGATCGCCGCCGCAATAGCAAAGATTCAGCGCCAGGCCACAAGCCTGCTCGAGCGCGCCTGAAAAGGGTGCCATCCCTCCCCGCTGCCGTTTGGGTACAATTGAAGAATCTCCGTGCGCCCGTAGCTCAGCTGGATAGAGCGTTTGCCTCCGGAGCAAAAGGTCGGTGGTTCGAATCCACTCGGGCGTACCAATTAACCTTGCTCGACGCCAAAGCCCGCTTATGTCCCGCGTGAGAATGGACAAATGGCTCTGGGCCGCCCGGTTTTTCAAGACGCGCACGCTCGCTGCGCGAGCCTGTGAGCTCGGCCGGATTGAGACGAACGGACAGCCCGCCAAACCTTCGCGCGAGGTCCGCGCCGGCGATCTGTTGCATGTGAAGAGTGAGGGCGGCGAGTTTCAGGTAGAGGTCCTGGCACTCAGTGAGATGCGTGGCCCAGCGCCGGTTGCCCAGACGCTTTATCGTGAGACAGAGGCAAGCCGCGAGCTGCGGCTAAAGCTGGCAGCGGAGCGTAAAGCGATGCCGCATTTTGAAGAGTTGCGGGAAGGCAAACCATCGAAACGCGATCGCCGTGAAATTGCCCGGCTGCGGGGTAGGGCCTGATCGGGTACCTTGGTGGGCCCTGAAGGATTTGAACCTTCGACCAACGGATTATGAGTCCGCTGCTCTAACCGCTGAGCTAAGGGCCCCCGCAGTTTGAAATCAACTATTTAGCAGCTTACCATTCCGTCGTGAGCGCCGCACTGTAGTGTTTTGTAGTGTGGTTCTCGAGTCGCTTGTTCATTGCTGCTCCAGCCGATTCCCGGCAATTCCGGCTGTGGCCGCGCAAATCGACGGTAGCCAGTTTAGGCTCGTCTTCACCTGATTCGATACTCAATGTGCCTCCGGCTTGCGGGTTTCACAGTCCCTGGTTGACGGCTCATCCCCGCCCGAGAGGCGGAGTTCGCTGATGCCAATCGGTAGACTGCTGGTATGCATAGGCGATCGATAGAACCATCGGTTCGCGGAAAGCTGCACCAACCAGCTGCAACCCGATAGGCAGCCCGTCCTTCGAGAATCCGCACGGCACCGTCATAGCCGGCGTGCCGAAATGGTTGAACGCGCCCGTATTGCTATGCGCCCGCTGGTGCTTTTCGTTGACCGTCTCTGAAATCAAGGGCGCCGGTTCTCTCATAGTTGGGAGAGCCAGGATGTCCACCTGCTCAAAGATCCGTCTGATGTCGCGCCGGCATTCGCGGATGCGTTTTAGCGTCTCCACATATGGAACAGTCTGTACTTGCTTGAGCTCGTTCATTTGCCGTTGGGACCAGGGGTGATATAACTGGGGAGCCTTGTCGAAAAAGGGCTTCTGATAGTGGTAGAGCTCAACGTCGTAAGTGCCGTTTTCAGCGACGTGTAGACGTGGAAGAGTGACGTCGCGGACTTCTCGCACTCTACCTTTCAGATGACGGATCGCCTCCTCGACAGCCGAGGAAACGTCCGGATGCAGCCCTTCAAAAAAATAGTCTCGTGGTACGCCTATCCGCAAATCGGCGACCGGAGCACGCAGGGCTTGCGAATAGTCCGGTACGGGTTCGGCTAACGTGATCGCATCGTTCGGATCGTACCCGGCAATCACCTGCAGGATGGCGGCTGCGTCTTCGACCGTTCGTGCGATCGGGCCGATAGTATCCATGGAGTAGGCAGAGGGAACGACTCCTCGCGTGCTTACGCGGCCATAAGAGGTCTTAAATCCCACTACGCCACAAAACGCTCCGGGAATGCGCACTGAACCGCCGTCGTCGCTCCCCACTGAGCCAAAGCAAAGCCCGGCAGACACCGCAGCCGCCGAGCCCGCCGACGATCCACCTGTAATTCTGTCTGGATTCCAAGGATTGTGTGCGGGTCCGAAGCAGCCGGTCGTGCCGGTCCCCTCGAAGGCCATTTCGTCCAGGTTCAGCTTGCCTAGGAACACCGGGCCGGCGGCTTTCAACCGTCTGGTCACTTCAGCGTCTTCGGCCGGGATACGATCCTTGAAGACCTGGGCCGCCGCAGTTGTCTTTAGACCCGCGGTGTCAATATTGTCTTTTAGAGCGATGGGAACCCCATATAAAGGAGCTGATGCGCGTCCGGCTTTTCGCTGCCGGTCGCATTCTCGCGCCTGCTGAAGGGCAGACTCTTCATCCAAGGTGATGAACGCGTTGAGAACCGGATCCAGCTTTCGGATTCGGCCCAGGCACAGCTTCGTCAATTCTTCGGATGATATTGTCCCCTTAGCAAGCGCTTGCGAGGCTTCCGTGAGAGTCCAATTCAGCGGGTCGGTCGCCGCTTGCGTTCGAGAAACGGCCCCAATGGCTGCAGCACCCGCCAGCAAGGTTCTCCTGGTCATGCCGTCAGAACTCATAGCGCCCACCGAACTGGATCACGCGAGGAGTATTGAGGGTGCCGCTGTATTTGCCGAAGCCAACGGAGTTGCTCAAGCTCAACGACAGTTGATTCGGGTCGAAGCGTACCGAATTGGTGACGTTGAATGCCTCGGCGCGGATTTGAATGCTGTGTTTTTCGTTGTAAATCATGGTGAACCGTTTGGACAGTCCCGTATCGATCGTGAAGAATCCATCGCCTCTAATTACGTTTCGACGGCGCAATTTTCCGCGCGGGCTTCGTCGCAGGCGCTACACCGTACGCACGCCAGAAGGCGTCGGCCACCTGCTCGGCCAGATTCTGCGGTATCGGCTTTCCTGTCACCGATGTCACGTAGCGATACATCATCGGCCCGAGCAGTAGAGCAATCCCAACCGAGATTTCGAGATCGCTGCGCAATGAACCCTCATGCAATCCTCGCTTGAGTAACTCGGTGATGCGGTTCACGGGCGGCTCCATGATTCGCGCGCGCAATGCCATCGCGAACGCATGGTTCTTGGCGGCGTATGCATGCAAGTGTTGCATGAGCCTGGTGTGCGCCGCGGATTTCTGCTCTTTTACCTCGTAATTCAACAACGCGGTGAGGTCGGCGCGGAGATCATCCGTTTCGAAGATGGGAATCTGGTTCTTGAGCCGGTAGAGAACTTCCAGGCACAGCGCGTCTTTATCGGGCCAATGTTTATAAATGGTCGCCTTGCTGACACCTGAGGTCTCGGCGATTGCATCCATACTGGCGCCGTCGATGCCGCGCTCGGAGAAGAGTTCCTGCGCGGCACTCAGCACCTGTTCGTGTGCGCGGGCACTGCGGACGCGAGGCATCGGCTAAAGTTGGATACGGCTGAAGAAGTAAGTACCGAGCCCCATAAACACCGCGGTGATCGCGCAGATCACGGCAATGTCGGTTGCGATTCCGAAGTGGGAAATGCCGATGAGCGCAGCCCGCAGTCCGTCGACGCCATACGTCATTGGGTCCAGACTGGTGACGATAGCCAGCGCCTTAGGCAGGTTGGCGAGCGGAAATAACGCACCGGACAGAAAGAAAATTGGCATTACCAGGAAGTTCATCGCGAGTTGGAAGCCCTGCATGTCGACCAACACCGAGCCGATCGCCGTGCCGAGCGAAGTGAACATCGTCGCGAGCAGCGCCATGAATAAGAATGCGATGGGGAGCGCCGAAATGTTCACAGGCCGGAAGCCCGCGATCAGGCACACAACGAATACGATCGAGCCCTGTATCACAGCGACCGTAGCGCCGCCCAGGGCCTTCCCGAGCATGACATGCACCCTTGGAACCGGCGCCACGAGGGTCTCCTTGAGGAATCCAAACTGACGGTCCCACAGCAGGCCAATGCCTGAAAAGATCGACATGAACAGGATCGACATGCCCACCACGCCAGGGGCGACAAACTGCAGGTAACTTCCTTGTCCCGAGCGTTGAAACACAGGGCCCAGTCCGAAGCCGAGCGCCAGAAGGTATAACATCGGCTGGCCAAGCGAGGCGACAATCTGCGCGCGAGACCGCACATAACGTTTCATTTCACGTAGCCAGAGGATATAGATCGTGCTCATCGCTTTTGACTCCACATCTTTGCTATCTGCCTCATGGCATCCGCTGCGTCGGCTCCTTCGTCCCGGATCGAGGATCCCGTCAACGTGAGGAAGGCTTGTTCCAGACTGTCTGCGTTGGTTTGCCTTTTCAGTTCTTTTGGCGTGCCTTGGGCAACAATGCGGCCATGGTCAATGATCGCGATTCGGTGTGCGACACGATCCGCCTCGTCCATGTAATGCGTGGTGAGAAACACGGTGACCTGTTGCGTTTCATTCAGATGTTTGACGTGGGTCCAGAGTTGATTGCGGCTTTGTGGGTCAAGACCGAGTGTGGGCTCATCCAGGAAGAGAATCTTCGGAGTATGCAGCAGGCCGCGAGCAATTTCGAGACGCCGCTTCATTCCGCCCGAGAATTTTTTCACCTGAAGGTCGCGGCGGTCCCAGAGTTCGAATAACTGCATCAGATTCTCGATGCGTTCGCGACGCTCCGCCCGCGGTACGTGATACAGAACGCCATGGATCTCCATGTTTTCGTAGGCGGTGAGATCGCCATCGAGACTTGGGTCCTGAAATACAATGCCGAACAGCCGGCGCGCCTTGTTCTGATCCTTCACCGGATCGAGGCCATCGAGTTCGATACGCCCGCTGGTCGGCTTCAGCAGCGTGGTCAGCATTTTGATGGTGGTCGTCTTCCCAGCCCCGTTCGGACCGAGGAAAGCAAAGATCTCGCCTTTGGCGACTTCGAATGAGATCTCCCCAACAGCAGTGAATTCACCGAAGGTTTTCACCAAGTGCTCTACTCGGATCATGATTGTGTGGCCGCCATTCCGATTATTAAACAATACTGAACGGTATAGTTTATTTTGTCAAGACTGTTTTGGTTTGAAGTTTCTGTTGTTACCTGGTCTTGTACCGGAGCTCCGGGCGCGCCGCGGTGAATGAAAAAGGGCAGGCTGACCGGCAGTCGAGGACGCACGATGCTTGTTCCGGGAGAACAGCGCCCGCGTGTTAGACTCTGACCTTATGTCTCTTGCTACGGGTGCGCGACTTGGCCCTTATGAGATCGTTTCGCCCCTTGGGGCCGGCGGCATGGGTGAAGTCTACAAAGCTCGGGACACACGCCTGGACCGTACCGTGGCTATCAAAGTCCTTCCCGCCGAATGGACCGCGAACCCCGAGCGCAGGCTCCGTTTGGAGCGTGAAGCCAAGGCCGTCTCGAGCCTGAACCATCCGAACATTTGCGCTCTCTATGACGTCGGCCGGCAGGATGAAGCCGACTACCTGGTGATGGAACATCTCGAAGGCGAAAGCCTCGCCGATCGCCTCACGCGCGGCCCACTTGCGCCCGATCAGCTTTTGCGTTACGCCATTGAAATCGCCGGTGCGCTGGACCAGGCTCACCGCCAGGGCGTGGTGCACCGCGATCTTAAACCGGCCAATATCATGCTCACCAAAACCGGCGCGAAATTGCTGGACTTCGGGCTGGCCAAATTACGCGAGAAATCCGAGTCGTCAGCCGCCGCTGCCCTTGCCACTCGCACTCAGGCGCTGACCATGGAAGGCACGCTGTTGGGCACGTTCCAGTACATGGCACCCGAGCAACTGGAGGGAAAAGAGGCGGACGTACGATCCGATATCTTCGCATTCGGCGCAGTGCTGTATGAGATGGCTAGCGGCCGCAAGGCATTCGATGGCAAGTCCCAGGCGAGCGTGATCGCCTCTATCCTGGCGGCTGAACCGCCGTCTCTCTCTGTGCTCCAGCCGGCGATATCGCCAGCCATCGATCAAGTGGTCCGAACCTGTCTAGCCAAAGATCCGGACGAGCGGGGCCAAAGCATGCACGACGTGCTGCTCCAGTTGAAGTGGGCAGCGGGGAGCGTGTCGCAGACGGGTTTGCCGGCGCTGGTGTTGCCGCACCGCGCGAATCGCGAACGACTGGTGTGGATGTGTGCGACTGCCGTATTCTTGTTGGCCGCCCTTTCGCTGGCCGTCGCGCTTTACCGCCAGAAGACTCCGGAAGCGCTGCCGGTCCGCTTTTCCGTCTATCCGGGGGCTAAGGTCACGTTCGGCAGTTGGGTCGGACTCGGCCCTGTGCTGGTGTCTCCCGACGGGCAACGCCTGGCCTTCGTCGGCACCGGCATAAACGGGAATGAACTCTGGGTGCGCCCGCTGGATTCTTTAACAGCTCAACTCCTGCCAGGAACCAAGGGAGCGAAATACCCGTTCTGGTCGCCGGACAGCCGCTATTTGGCGTTCTTCGCCGACGGGCAGCTCAAGAAAATCCCGGTGAGTGGGGGGCCTCCCCAAACCTTGAGCGAGGCGACAGACGCCCGTGGCGGCGCCTGGGCGCCCGGTAAAGCCGGCGATGGAACCATTATTTTCTCGCCCGCGCCTCAATCCGCGATCTTTCGAATTCCAGCCGCGGGTGGGGAAGCAACCGCCGTCACCAAGCTCGACACCGCGCGGCATGAAACCTCGCACCGGTTCCCAGAATTCCTGCCTGACGGCCACCACTTTCTCTTCGTGGCAACCACCCCGCAGGAAGCACAAACTGCAATCCTCGTGGGCGATCTCGACGTTCCTGCGGATGGCAGGAGCGTCCGGCGCTTGATGAGCAGTTCATCGCGCGTCTGGTATTCCCCACCCGGATATCTGCTGTTCGTCCGCGAGAACACGCTGCTTGCGCAGCCGTTCGATGCGCGACGCCTTGCGTTTTCGGGGGAAAGTATCGCGATCGCCGAGCACGTCTCCGGCGGTGGAATTCGGAACACTGCCGATTTTTCCGTTTCGCAGAATGGCGTATTGGCCTGGCGCTCCGAGGCGAGCCAGGACACCCATCTGTATTGGGCCGACCGGCATGGCAAACAGCTTCCGGGTCTCGACATTAAGGAATCGTACGCGATTCCCGTGCTTTCGCCAGATGGTAAGAAAGTCGCCATGGATAAGGAGGTAAACGGTTCTTACAGCATTTGGCTACTAGACCTCGCTCGCATCGCGGCGTCGCGTTTCACGTTCGCTCCCGGCTTGCAAATCGTACCCGTCTGGTCGCCCGATGGAAGCCGGATTGCGTTCGCTTCAGCCGTACACGCTCACAACGACCTCTACTGGAAAGACACGAACGGACTCGGTGCCGAGGAGTTGTTGTTGGCGACCAGTTATACAAAGTGGCCGACCGACTGGTCCCGCGACGGCCGCTTCCTCTTATATGAAGAAATTGATCCGAAGACCAAATTGGATCTGTGGGTGCTCCCGCTGTTTGGCGATCGTAAGCCGATTTTGTTCCTCAAGACGCAATTTGCAGAACAGCAAGGCGCATTCTCTCCGGACGGACGTTGGGTGGCGTACGCTTCTGATGAATCCGGGCGGAATGAAGTCTACGTGCTGCCCTTCTCGTTGGGATCAGCCGCGGTGGGAAGCAAGTGGCAAATCTCGACCGGAGGCGGCGACTTACCGGTTTGGCGGCGCGACGGAAAAGAGTTATTCTTCCGCGCCGCCAACCACAATCTGATGACGGTGCCCGTCACACCGGGTGCCACCTTCCAGGCCGGGGCGCCCCAAGCGTTGTTTGAACTACCAGGTCCGGCCGATCTCCCGTTCCCAGTCTACGCCGCCACACCCGACGGCCAGCAGTTCTTGCTGTCCGCGCCGCTCGGCGATTTGAGCCCCCCGGTCAACGTCTGTCTCAACTGGCTGGCAGGGATGAAAAGGTAAATCCGGACCGGTGTTGAGCTAACTAAGAGTCGAAAGATTTTAAAATCAACTATTTCCAGCTGACTTGGCGGGCATCGAGCGCGGATTAACTCGCGGAGTCGTTAGTCAATTCTTACGTGTGCAGCCGAGCTCGCGTTCGTGTTGTTGAAGGCTTTTACGTGCCGCTTCAATGTAGGCTTTGACGGCCTCGGCGGCGAACAATGGAGAAACCTTAGCCGCACCCGTTTACCGTGCGGTCTTTTTGCCGGATTTGGGTTCGTCCGGTGCTGGTGGTAGTTTGAGCGCGCCTTTCAGACTTTCATCAGCATCGTCCAGGCACTCCTCGATTTCGTCGTAGTGCGGAATCTTTCGGGGATCGACATGAGTCAGCGAATCGGCAACGGATTGAAGTTTATGCTTACTGTCGGTAATTCGTGCTCTCTCCTCTTTGGTCAATTCCACAGGTCTGCCTCCTAGCAGTGGTGATCGTCAATGTGCGCGATGAGAGCATATTTCGCCTTGTCCTTTATTTCCCGGGCCATATGGATTAAGTCGTCGAAGCGTGCGAAATCAGGGTCCTGGTCGATAACGGCTTGTGTTTGTTGATTTTGCAATTCCATCAAGGCATGGTTTGCAGCTGTGAACTCACCAATCAGTCGCTGCTTGGTGTCGCAGTAGGGGACTCCAGACGGTCGCTTGCCTCGTTCTTGCCGAGTCATGGGCAGCCAAAGGCGAGCAAGTTCATTACCAAGGAGCAAAGCTTATTTTTCGTATGAAGGCTGGCTTTGGCATTGAAACGACGCTGCTTGGGAGAAGGCTGCATTCGATGTGCCCCGGGGGTCGGCCGTAAATCTCACGTTGATATCTGTTGGACTACTTTGCTACTGGTAGGCTCCGGCCATACAATTGAGGGAGCCCAAGGGCCGTCGTGAGCGTTTCGGGGATCTAGCCAATGCCAAAAGCGCCGGTGATTCTGATTCTGGAAGACAATGAGCAAGCCCGATTCGTGATTCGGGCTATGCTCGAGAAACGCCGGCTATGGTGTGGTTGACGCTGCAAGTGAGCCAGACGCTATTGCAGTTTGTGGACGAATGGAACAGAGGATCGATCTATTAGTTTCCGACGTGATTCTCAGCAGTGCCAAAGGAACCGATGCTGCCGAGCGAATATCGGCTTTGCGTCCGGGTTTACCGATTTTGTTTATCAGCGGTTATGGCGTGGAAGATCTGGTCAGTCGTGGATTGCTGGACTCGGACCGGTTTCCCTCGACGCGCGTTTCGTTTCTGCAGAAACCTTTTCAGCCTCAGCTTTTTCTCGATCATATTGAAGAGCTAATCGCCGGCCAGTAGAGTACTGGCGTCGCTATTGTGACCCGCCAGAATTTGCCTTTCCCGGCCGGAATCTTACCATTCGAGACACAATTTCTGTCCATGCGTACCACAGGTCGCGCGGCCGCGAAATCGTATACTCATACCCTTTCAGATGTTTGACGGCAGTGCCGATCGAATTCCCGCCAAGGGTTGGCGCGAAATCAATTTTTTTTGCAGTGCGCACGATCGGCACAGGTGACAATTTCAGATCGGCGCACGTAGGCATTTTCAGTGCAGCACTAACGGCGGGAGCGCCGGAAGAGACTGAGTCTCCTTTGATTAACGACGGACCGCGACTTGCAAGCTCAGGCTGAGGGAGGAATGTATGAAAACTTTTGCTTTGGTATCTTGTATCAGTCTGTTTCTTGCCGGCACCGTCAGCGCGCAAGAAGGGTCACGTTTCTCGTTCAATATCGGAGGCGGCTTCACTCAGCCCGTGGGGGACACCGGCCGGCATCTCGATGAAGGGTGGAATATCGAAGGCGGGGGCGGATTTAATTTCTCGCCGTACTTCGGCGCGATGATCGATCTTGGCTACAACTCATTCGGGATCAACGCCGCGACCTTGAGCAGTATTGGAGTCCCGGGTGGCGACATTCATGTTTTTTCCGCGACATTGGATCCAGTCATCCATCTGACTCCTCATGGCAACTTTGACCTGTATATTATCGGGGGCGGCGGAATTTACCATCGTTACCAGGAATTCACCCAGCCTTCGGTTGCAACGGTAACGGGCTACAATCCTTTCTTCGGATTTTATGCCGCTAATGTGCCGACGACCCAGATTCTGAACTCTTATGCGGTCAATAAACCGGGTGTGGACATAGGAGCGGGTATCGCCCTTGGCACTAAGTGGCATGGCAAGTTTTATGCGGAGGCCCGTTACAATCGAATCTTCATGGGCGCCGAGCGGCACACGGACTATATTCCGGTCTCATTTGGCTTTCGCTGGTAGCATGGATTTGCCTGCGGTGGACGGACACATCAAATGTGGCCGTCCACTAACGGAGGGCGGGCAAGTTCTTTAGTCATCCGAGGTCGAAGCTGATGCCGCGGCAAGTTGCCTAGCCCGGACAATAAATCGCTTAGGTGCAGGGCCGATGAAATAAAAGGGGTAGCAGGTGACCAACGTTAGAGTGTTTTCGCCGCGAGTCGGGGCCAGAACTGATAAATCATCCGGGCGTACGATAGCGGTCGCTGTCACCTCGTAGCTATAGTCCTTGGTGGGTGTTGATAAAACAATACGATCGTGCTTTCTAATTCCTTTCAATTTTCTGAATAGCGTATCGCGATGTGCAGCCACCCCTACATTGCCGAGCTCACCGGGCAGCGCAGTTCGGGGAATATGACCAGCAGCGCGGCGGAGAGTATCTTCACCCACGCCCTCTTCGATGATCGTGTCAAGGTGCAGCCTCGTGATAATCAGTCTTGCTCTGAAGGGCTCGGTTGGGAGCGGAGCGCGTTCCGGTCTCTCCGCCGGTGCGCTGGGGAGCTCGCGAGCCTGATCGAAAGACTTGCGTTCCGCGCGTTCATGGATGTAGGCGTCAAGGTAAATCCAACCGCAATAACCCAGAGCGCCAATGCCCGTCACAAGGCACACCGCGCGACTGAACCGCCACAGCAGGTGGGGACGCCAGTAGGCCTCTTCGACGAGGAGCCGAAGGCTCACGGGCCATTCTCTTTCATGCTGAGTGTCTGCGGGTGGTGCTCAGGCATCATGTAACGAGAACGGGTACGAACAATTAGTTTTTCTGCTCCGGGCGCCGACGCTGTCACTTTAACAAGGTGCACGGACTCGGCCGAACCGGTGTGGGAAGGAACGTAGGCGATGGTGTAACGGTTTCGAATGTCCTCGGCTATCTTCTTGCAAACGGTCACAATCTCGGGATTCTCGCGCAACTGGAAGTATTCGCCACCACTTACTTGCGCCAGTTTCTTAAGGACATCGGAATTGTTATCCGGATCATTCTCGTCGAAGATGTTAACGGCATAGATCGTGGCGCGAGATTCTTCTACATCTCGCATGATTTCCTTCCGGCCCAGAACACTTGCATTGTCGCCGCCATCGCTGACCACCACGAGGGTCTTTTTATCCATCCGGCCCTTATTCAGGTATTCAAGGGAGTAACCCAGCGCATCGTAGAGCTTTGTGCGTCCTTCGGATTTACCGAACCACAACGCTTTGCGGAGTGTATCGATGTTATCGCTGAACAACACATCGGCGGGCAGGCCGCTATTTACACGGTCATTAAAGTTCACAACAAAGATCTCGTCGTGGGGGTTGCTGGCTCCCACCAAAGCGAGCGCCGCAGTAATTACCTCCGGCCGCTTTGAGCGCATGCTCCCGCTGTTATCGGTGACCAAGCCGATGGTAACCGGAATCTCGGAATGAGAAAAATGCTTAATTTGCTGCGCCTTTTTATCTTCGTAGACCCGAAAGTTCTCCGCTGCCAGACCGGAGACGTAACCGCCTTTCGCGTCTTTAACGCTGACATCGAGTATCACGAGCTCGACGTCTGTAGAGATGACGAGGTTGCCGGAATCGCGATTAGCGTCGGTGACCAAGTTCTGTTGCGGCCACCCACCTAGGACCCATAAGAGGAAAGCTACGAGGCTGGCAAACATATTCATCACTCATCGTTCTGCTCGCTCGCGCCGGAGAGGTTATCGTCCGGCGCGAGTCGAGGTACAGGGTGCAGCAGCTTGTTTACGAAGTCCGCTTGATCCGTAGAGTCATGATAGCGAACGCCACCAGGAAAAGCAGCCCGGCAAGCATGATTGCAGGGTAATAGCTGCCCGTATGCGGCAGTTCGGTCGTGGCCGGTGCGACGGGTTCGTTCTGAACGGGTTGCGGCGCCGGTTCTGGTGTCACAGCGGCAGTTGTCTGAGGTTCCGGCGCGGGATGGGCGGCAGGGGCAGGTTCCGGCGCGGGTTCAGCGGCCGCTGCAGTTGCGGGTTGAGGCTCGGGTGCACTGGCTACAGGGGCGGCTTCGACCGGAACTGTGGCGTTGCTGTTGTTTTCGGCTATCTGAGACGACATGGTCTTCGGGTAGGCAAACTCCTGACCGAAATTGTCACCGGGATAAAACCAGGCGCGCATAGCGCGAGGTTGGCCGGCCGGCGTCTCCCAGAAAGCGAATTCAGTCTTGCCCGTGGGCTGCAGGCGGTAGTTTGGGATCGCTATAATCGTGGTGACTATGTGTGTTTCATCCTTAGTGAAGATCTGAACGACATGCCGGTCAGATTGCGAGTCCAGTAACTTGAAAACGTACGTGCCGGGCTCCAGAACCTTATTCGGCACCTGAACCGCCTCATTAACCGTCATGATAGTCTTTTTGTCCCATTGATCAGCTCTTGCAGGCGTAGAAAGTTCGGCCGCTGCAAAGAGTGCGAGACAGGAAAACAAAACAGGCATTTTGTGTGTATTTGTCATTGGGTGTGTATCTCCTAATGTGTCGTTAAATTCCATTGGCGCAGCGCCGACTGAATGAACGCCAAACGCAGAGTCTCAGAACTGCAGTTGCGAGCGCCTCACAAGCTATACCAAAAGCATGTTGCGTGCCATAGCCTAGAATGTTTTCTATATCAATGAATTACCACTTGGTGAAACGCTCAGGAGGCGCAAATATTACCCCTGACTGCGCAAATTGCCAAACGGCGCCAAAGGGTGTACGCGAGCCGGGTGTGGGGTTTCATACGATTCACTGGTTATTATGCATGCTGGTAGCTCGCATGCTGTATGTCAATCCGGAGGGAAAAATAAACTATGCCAGGAAATCATCATCTACGTGGCGTTAGTGACAAAGAGCAGCGTCAGTACGAACACATCAAGGAAAGCGCGGAGAAGAGCGGCCGATACGGAGGCCGCGCCAAGGAAGTAGCGGCCCGCACTGTTATGAAAGAGCACAAAGAGAAGGGGCACAAAAAAGGCCAGTAGAAAATACGTGGCAGCTCGACCGTTCGCTGGTGTTCGCGCCAGCCGAGCTGCCTCTTATTGAAAAACGGCCCGACAATATCACCCAGATCCGCCAAGGTACCCTCCATTAAAGCCAAGGCCAAATAGAATTAGCTCATTGGCTCGTCGACAGTTCCAGGTTTAGATACGCCCCAGTAAGAACAGGAGCAACACTACAACTAGCACCAGGCCAAGTCCACCACTCGGGTAATATCCCCAGCCTCTGCTGTACGGCCACGTCGGAATGACCGCGAATATCAAGATGATCAACAAAAGCAATAACAGCATACGGTAACTCCTCCCAGATCCGAATGCAGCACTTTTAAGTCCGAACAACGTACTACGAGGCCGGCCGCAGGAAGCAAACTGTGCGCGAAAAGCCAAACTTAATTAACCGTAGTTACCTGGGTCGCGGGCTAAAACGAGTCGTGGCACCCAGGACGCTTGCTTTCACTGCAATCGAGCCAACGGTTGTGTCTTGGCTCCCGTCATGGAGAGGCCGATGCTATAAGCGATATGCGATCGAGTTCCACATCCAGACTGGCACCTCTTTCGGCCGGCGATGCCGGGCTGACAGTTAACGTCATGTCCTTCGACGGTCCCAACTGTATCGTGCCGATGCTCGCTGGTCCGGGATCGTTTCCATGTAGATTGGCCTTGAAGACTTGCCCTCCCAGGTTGATGTCAAGCAGGCGAGCAAACTTACCCGGTCTGTAAGTGACTTGTATCCGGTAGGTGCCCGGTCGAGTGACGGCAAAATGCCACTGCTCTTTGCGAAGAGTTGGCGAGTCATAGTAGCCCTCACCATTGGTGTTATAGAAACGGTCTGCCGTTTCTGGCGTAAGGATGATCGAGTTTTCCGGTCCCGGAGCGACCACAGGCTGGACCACGTTTGTCTCGCCGTCAAACTCTGTGACGACGACGGGCAGGAATTCTCTCCCGAGCGAAGCGGGCGCAATGACCGCTTTGTGACCCTCTGTGTCGTCAGAGTTGAGAAGCCTTTGCGCGGGATCGCCGAGGACATAGGCCTTTCGAATGTGATTCTGAAATCCGGGCAGATCTAATCGGCCGTTTGCGGGCAGGTGCTCCACGAAAAGAAACAGATGATCATTCTTCACCGTCGCGTACCCAAAATCGAGTTTGCGGAACGGCTGCGGCTGGGTACCATAGATCGCTTCGCGGCTACGCTTCAGCCACGTCCCCGTGCCGCGCAAGACAGCGGCTTCAAACTCGACAACAGAGCCATCGCCGCGGGGTCCGATATTCAGGATGTAGTTACCGCCGCGACTTACGACTGCGACAAGCCGCAGGATGTGTTCCTCTATTTTCTTTTCGAGATTCGTCCTATTCAGCCATGAACGGTAGCCCCAGGTTTCCCGATAGATGGATGCCGGCGATTCCCACGGCTCGTCCAAGATGTAATCCGGGATCTCGTCGTCGCCCATCTCCATGAAGTCACCTTGGTTATTCCAAACTCGGCCGCTGATCAGGCATTCGGGCTGCACGGCGTGGACAGTGTCAGCGAAGTGCTTACTTTGAAGCTTAGTCGGATGCCCCATGTCGAACCAGATCTCAGAAATCGGACCGTAGCCGGTCACCAGTTCCCGGAGTTGCGCCACGTTGAACTCTTCATGAGCTTCGGAGATGGGATTATCGTTACGTTGGTCCGGAGGGTCTCCGAAATGCCAGTCGATGGTTGAGTAATACACGCCAAACGGCATGTGGTGACGGCGCGCACGCATCCGCCAATCCTTTGACGATGTCGCGCTTGTATGGACTCGCGTCAACGGACGTTGAAAGTTGACATTCCAGTGTGGAACATACTGAAGCCGTCATGGTGCTTCGACGTCAGAACGATGAACTGCATCCCGGCGTCCTGGGCGAGTTCGACGACTGCGTCCGGGTTCCACTTATCCGGGTTGAACCGGGACGCGAGTTCGGCGTACTCCTCGCTGGGGATATGAGCGTCCGATTGAATCTGCTCGCTGTAGTTGCCGGAGAACTCTCGCCCCTTCCAAACGCCGCCGAGCATCGAGTAGAGGCCGAAGTGTATAAACATTCCGTATTTCCGGCTCTGCCAATCGCGCACCGTGGTTGGGCTGGGCCTCGCGATAGCAGTGTCGGCCGCGTCCAACCGCGCGGTGACGAGCACGGCTAAGAAGGCCAACAAGAAGCTGTGGAGTATTCGCTGAGCCATGAGTTGACTCCGCATTAGAATCGCGGAGTGTAGATGGGATTTTAGCAAGTTCGAGCATCCTGAGTGGATGGAAACCGGCGGCTGGACTATGATCTCCTCGATCGCCGTTACCAGCTCGGATGGGAAGACATACTGCCGTTGAAATGCGTAATCACCGCCTGCCCTAGAAAGTAACAGCTTACCAGTGGCAGTCAGATATAGTTGCACCGGGTGCCTAAACGTAGAATAGAATTGTATGCCGAGTATTCAAGTTATCGTTCGTTCCTTGTTCCGCAATCCGGGACTCACACTCTCAGCCGTTCTCGCTTTGGCGCTCGGAATTGGCGCAAACACGGCGCTGTTTACTGTCATCAATTCGCTAGCGCTGCATCCTTATCCGCTCCCAGAAGCGAATCGGCTGATTGCCATTCTGGCTCGCGAGCCCAATGATGGCTGGCCAGGCCTTGCACCAGCCGACTATTTTGACATGGTGCGCCAGTCCACCGGCTTTGCCGATGTGGCCGCGTGGCGCGGGAGGTTCTCCACCCTCACCGATGCCGGCGGGACAGACCAGATCTGGAGCGTCGAAATCACAGAGCATCTGTTCGCGCTCTTGGGCATCGCGGCCCATCGATGGGGCGAAACCTGCAAGCCGGACGATTTCGCGCCATCCGCACCGCAAGTCGCTCTGCTGAGCTATCGCCAATGGATGGACCGCTTCGCCGGCAGTCCGGCGGTGCTCGGCCGCACGGTCGTGATGAACGATAAGCCCCATACCGTCATTGGCGTCATGCCGAGGGGCTTCCTCCTGCCTGGGTATCTCCGCTCCGACATCTTTCTGCCTTTCCGTCCGAGCCAGGAGGATCGAACGGATCGCACTGACCGAGGCCTGCGTGTCTGCGCGCTGCTCAAGCCGGGCGTTTCGTTCCAGCAGGCCGGTGCGGTTCTTCAGCGTGTCACGCACGATCTGCAAAAGCAATGGCCGCACGATGCTCAGGGTCGCGAGATTTATCCAAAACCGTTCCGTGATTACATCTCGGAGGAGAATCGAGACACGTTTCTGACGCTCCTAGGGGCGTCGGCCTTTGTTCTGCTAATTGCGGCCGCGAATGTCACCGCACTTTTGCTGGCGCGAACCGTAGTGCGGCGCCAAGAGATTGCGATCCGTCGCGCTCTCGGCGCCTCCACCATCCAGATCGCCGCCCATTGGTTGACCGAGAGCCTAGGTGTGGCGCTGCTTGGGGGAACGGTTGGCGTGCTGATTGCCATCGCGGGAGTTCCTTTGTTGGTGAGATTGATTCCAGCCGATAGACCGATCGCCGGTTTGGATAGTGTGCACCTGAACATTAACGTTCTATTCTTTGCCATCGGCGTTACTCTGGCCGTGGCTGCCCTGCTTGGCACCATCCCGGCATTGGCCGCCTCCAGGACAAGCCTGAATGAAGCCCTGCATCAAGGCGGGCGTTCGTCGACACTCGGGAGAGGCGGACGCCAGCTCCTCCGTTCCCTGACGGCCATCGAAGTTGCATTGGCGCTGGTGTTAACGGCGGGAGCCGGGCTGATGATCTCAAGCCTTAACCATTTGCTGAGTGCCGATCTTGGCTTCGTACCGGAGCATGTTCTGACTGTTCAGGTTCCAGCCACGAGCCAGAAGTTCCAAAGCGAACCCCGCCAGAAGCAGGTCTATGCAGAGTTGATAAAACGCATTGAAGTGATGCCGGGGGTCCGGTCTGCCGGGTTCATTAACGTGCTCCCGCTGAACGGGGCCGTATTCGCGACGCAGATCCTCATTGAAGGCCGTGCAGAACGCAACCCGGAATTGTTGCGAACTTACACCGTGAGTCCAGGCTACTTTCGCGCGATGGGTATCCGTTTAATCGATGGGCGACATTTCAGCGACGAAGACGCAAACAACATTGGGCCATCGCCAGTTCTTGTCAACGAGGCTTTCGCACGGCGTTTTTGGCCGGGGGAGTCCGCGGTCGGAAAACGAATCCGGCAGGGCGGGGATGGCCAGGAAAACCCGTGGCAGGTCGTAATCGGTGTCGTGGGCAACACGCGTGACGGCGCTCTGAATGAAGCCCCGAGTCCCGATCTCTATTATCATTACCAGCGATACGTCGGTCCAACCTTTGTGGCGACGATAGTAGTTCGTGCCAACGGGGACCCTAGCGCGATAGCGCGGGATGTTCGGCAGGTGATCACTGCGACGGATCCGGCCCTTCCGGTTTCGAAAGTCGCCTCCATGGCGCAGGTGATCGACGAGTCGCTCTGGCAGAACCGGCTATCGACCGTCCTGCTATCGCTATTTGCGGCGCTCGCACTGATACTGGCCGCGATTGGCATCTACGGAACACTGTCATACGTTGTGCAGCAGTCGCTCGCGGAAGCAGGGATCCGGCTCGCTCTGGGAGCGACACCGGCCGTGATCCTGGGTTCCACACTACGTGGGGCCATGGTCCCCGCGATCTCAGGCGCATTCCTCGGCCTGGTTGGATCAATCGCGCTCACCCGTTTTATCGGCAGTTATCTGTACGGCATAACCGCTACCGACCCATGGACGCTCGCGGCTTCCGCGGCCATGTTGCTCGCGATCGCGCTCGTTGCCGGCCTAGTCCCGGCGCGGCGTGCGGCGTTTGTAGATCCGATGGCCGTGCTTCGGCATGAGTAGGCTTGTCAGCCGAACACGCACTGTGAAATCGGATCTCTTTAATTTTGAGCCTCTCGGTGAGCAATCTGCCAAAAGACGAGCTCCCCGTATCTCAGGAGTTGTATGCTTGGCAAACGACAGGCGAAGCCATCGAACACTACGTCTCCCATCGCTCGATTCGCCTCCCGTAGCTTGCGCTCTAGCGCGTGCTCCCATAAGCCTGAAATCGATGCCTATTTTGCGGTGACATAGAAACGCTGAAAACCAACCACAATCACCGCAATGGTATCTTTTCACTATGCCAGTCTGGCGAACTATGCTGAGGGAACATCTCCACATTCTTGCGGGTGATCTGAGGCGGGCTGCTCGGTTCCTCACCAAGGCTCCAGGGTTTGCATTAGCTGCGTTGCTGGCGATTGTTCTGGGCGTAACTAGCACGACCGTAGTATTCAGCCTGATCAACGCAGTGCTGATTCGGTCGCTGCCGTACGGAAACGCGGAGCGGTTGGTGTATATGTGGACGCCGGTGCCCGGCAGCGCCGGTACGCCGCGGGAAATTGGTCCTTATTATTCCGATGTGATCGCTTGGCAAAGAGCGAGCAAATCGTTCGAAGCCATCACCAGCCTTCAGCGTTACATGCCTTTGCTGACTGATGGGAAGCCGCAGCGAGTGGGCGGCGCGAGAGTCCTTGGCAATTTCTTCCTGACCCTCGAAGCCCGCGCGCAGTTGGGCCGCACGATTCAGCCGGAAGACGATCGGCCGGGGAATCAGTTTGTCGCGGTTATCAGCGATGCTCTTTGGCGGTCGCGATTCGGGGGAAATCCCAACGCCATCGAGAAGACAATTCTGATTAACAGGCAACTCTATCGCGTGATCGGCGTGATGCCGCGGGAGTTTTCTTATCCGGGCGGAAATGACTACCCCCACCAACCCGAGTTTGCGCGGCTGGCAAGGACGGACGTTTGGATTCCTGTGGCGTTGACGCCGAAGCAGCAATCGGCCCGAGATTCCGAGGAGGCGGATGCTGTTATCGGCAGGCGGCGCGGCGGAATCAGCGTGCCGCAAGCGCAGTCCGAGATATCGGCCATCCAAAAACGGCTGGAACCGGTGCATTCGGAGGGCGTGTTGCAAGCGCTGCTGGTCCCTTTCATAGAAACGGCGATTGGACACGTGCGGCCGCTGATGCACCTGCTGATGGGCGCGGTGTGCCTGGTTCTTTTGCTGGCTTGCGGAAATCTTGCCAGCCTGCTGCTGGCGCGCACCGCGCATCGCGTCCATGAGATGGGTGTGCGGACGGCGCTGGGCGCCCAGCGCTCACGGCTAGTTCGGATGCTGGTGACGGAATCGATGCTGCTGGCGTTCGTGGGCGGCGCGCTGGCGGTGGGGTTGAGTCAGGCGGTAACGCGGCTGGTGGTGAAACTGAATCCGGGAGACATCCCGCGGTTTGAGGAGACGGCGGTCGACTGGCGGGTTCTCCTGTTTGGTCTCGTGGTGGCGGTGGGAACCGGGTTTGCGGCAGGAATTCTTCCGGCGGTCTCTGCGTCGTTCGTGAATGTGAGCGCGTTGCTGCGGCAGGGCGGGCGGGGAGCGGCGGGAGGCTCCTGGAGCGCGAGAAACGCACTGGTGGTTTCGGAGATCGCGCTGGCAGTGGTGCTGCTGGCTGGGGCAGGGCTGCTGATTCGCAGCTATCTGGTGGTGCAGGGGGAAGACAAAGGCTTCGCGCCATCAACTCTAACCATGAGCATCACGCTGGACGAGCAGGCCCAAGGCGTGAACCAATTCCGGCACGAACTCATGAGGCGTATTCAGGATTTGCCTGGCGTGCAGGCAGCCGGGTCCATTGATGATTTGCCGCTCGGCGCCACTGAAGACATTGGTTTCCTGGTAGTAGAAGGCTATACGAGCAAACTCAAACAGTGGGTGAGGGCACGTGGGACTGCCGGGGAATACTTCCGGGCGATGCAAATTCCGCTTATCGCGGGACGGTATCTGAGTGACGGCGATATTGCGGCCAGGCCTTTCGAGATGGAGGCGAGCGTTGTTGTGAGCGAGAGTTTTGCCAAACGCTACTTCCCGGGGCGTAATGCCTTGGGACATCATTTGGGGATCAACGGACCGGCCAAAAACACGATTGTCGGTATCGTGGGCGATGTTCACCACTCCAGTCTGGAAGAGGTCCCGGAACCGATTGTCTATGCTCAAAACGGATCGGCCGATAGCGTAGTGATCCGGACTCTTGGCTCGCCCGAAGCCATCGTGGCGTCCGTTCGTAAGGAAGTGAGCGCTTTTGGCGCCGGCGCTGCCGTGACGGACATTCAGACGATGAGCCAGTATATAGATCAAGCCGCGGCACGCCGGAGGTTCCAGAGTGTAGCGCTGACAGCATTCGCGAGTGTGGCAATGTTTTTGACGCTCGTGGGGTTATACGGACTGATCGCATTTGCGGTGAGACAACGAACCGCCGAGATTGGTGTCCGCATGGCGCTGGGAGCTACGCCCGGCGCGATGATCCGGATGGTGATCCTCTCGGGTTTGAAGCTGACATTTGCCGGGCTAGCGCTTGGTGTTTGTTCAGCCTTGGCACTGGCGCGGGGGATGGCGACCTTTATCTATGGCATTCCCGCGATTGACCCGGTGACATTTCTCGGCGTGCCGGCGTTCATGCTTGCCATCACTTTCATCGCTTGTGCTTTTCCAGCTTGGAAGGCGGCGCAGATTGATCCTGTAGACGCACTGCGACAACAGTAACTCTGGTATGTCCCTCATGGTGGAGCTAAAGTCACGCTGAGGCATGCGCCGGCGAGCATGGCTGAGGCGCAGCCGAGCGTTTGTCAGTCCCTTCGCGAGGCCAGCCTCTCTCGGCATTTCAGGCCTGAACCGCGACGGATTGCCTGGCCCGCGCGAGTTCGAGTGCGTCCAGCAGCTTCTCGGCGCCGTCCGGTTGAAACAGTTTGACGGCATTCCATCGGCTCAGCAAATCAGGCAACCGGCAGTCATCCAGCTTGACGGGAATGATGAACTCCGTTCCTTCCGGTTGCTCTTCAGCCATACGGACGGCCATGCGCATTTCAGCCCAAGCAAATCCTGCTTTGTGAACGGAATTGTTAGATAGGAAGATCAGCACCCGCTGGCTTTCGCGCATCTGCTCTTTAATGGAGGACTCCCATTCCGCCCCGCCGGGAATCTTCTCGAGATCGATCCATGGTTCGGCCCCAGCCTCTTCGATCAGATCGTAGATCTCCCTCACACGCTTGCGGTCTTCCCACGAGTAGCTCATAAAAATCCGCATCCTGCCGGACGGTTTCTTCTCAGCAAAATCGGCTCCCGTGTCCGGCATTGTGGATGGGCTTCGCTGTGGGCGCGGCGAGAAGGCTTTCCGGATCCAAAGCAGCAATGGTATGTTCATGGCCGCGAACAGGACCCATTTCCATGCCCCCAATATTTGTGAGATTGGCAGGCCGACCACGCCGGAAACATCGAGGTTCAGATAATCACCACCGAGTCGCGGGTTGGTGACGGTCAGAAACGGTTGACCAACGCGCTCCAGAATCTGATCGGTAGAAGCCAATCCCAGCGGCCCTATCGAAACGCGGAATGGCATGACAGGCTGCATCATCAGCGATTCCACTTCCTCCTTGCCGGAATGAAACCTGCCCATGCCTTTCGGGTCGGGAGAGAGGGTGAGCGTGACGACCGCGTCCGGTAAGGTATTGAACGCCAGCCCGACGTCTTTTCCAATGAGGTTCTCCCACTTGCCCATGGTCAGGAGTTCGCGACAGCCCGGACCCTGCTGTCCATCTTCGGAATTCGTACTTACCCGAATCGTCATTGCTGAAGCACTTTGCAAGTGGATCAATCTCATGCCGTCAACGTTTTTGTATTCGGCAGGTGATGGAGGGTATAGCCGCACCGAACGCAGTTTCGGTGTGGTTGCGGGCGGGAACTCCACGCTGAATGTCGCACGGCACGGCATCCCTGAAGCCGGTCCATCGGAGCGTTCCGGAGCGTAAGTAACGCGGGAGGCATCGTGGGGGGGATTGAGCACAGCTATGTAACGCTGACTCTCATCCGAGAGCTTCGCATTATCTATTTCGAGCGTCATGCGGTGATTATGCTCCGCACTGCCGGAATACGAGAACAGCGTTTCGGCGCCCTGTTGGCCGGTGCTCTCGAGAAGAATCGTGTAGCCCGACCGGACCTTCACGGTTTGCAGATCCCGGTGACTCTCCGTATTGACGACCCAGTCCAACCGCAGAGCGAAGAATTGAGCGGCAATGGCGCAGGGAAAGAAGCCCGCGCGAATCCATCTGTGGTTAATCGCGGATATCATGTTCCCCTCCCATTACTGTCTCAGCACCAAGTCGGGAGAGAACGCAGAGACCCAGTCGCCACCGGCCTCCTTAGTCATCCACCCACGCACTCGAAACTGGATTTGACCTGGATGCGCCTTGTTCGCGTTCCAGGTGTCCTGGATACTATCGTTTTCCTGTAGACGGTGGTTGATGGGCTTGTCATCGAACATTTTGTTTTCCATACAATGGTCGACAAACTCAAGCTGCATGAACTCGGCCTTGACTCTATCGAAACTAGTATGTGCGTGAAAACCAAATTGCGTTTCACTGTGCGAGGCGGTGACCACGCCGGGGCTGAATTTTAACTGGTCTATCGCAACCGAACCGACCGCCCTTGCCCCGCAGCCAAATCCGTACACTCGGAAGTAGCGCAGGTGCTGGTCACTGTGGCTTACCGTCGCGCGGATGGTGAAATCGGCGATCTTCAGCGAGGACCCTAGACTCGCTGGAAGCAAGAGCTTGACGAGGGTGCGGCCGGTCAGGGTAGTTGGCAGTACCGCAGAGACGGGGGCCGATCCTTCCGCAACGATCGTAAGAACGGCATAGGTGCCGGCCTCTGTCCCGTAGTCGACGACCAGAGGCCAGTTACCACGCACGAACCCAGTGACTTGGAACCTGCTCATATGCAACAAATCGGGGTACTGAGGCCCCTTCTGGCTGAGAGTCTCAACGTGATTCGCACGATGTGACGCAGCGATTTTTCCAAGGACAACGCCGGCCAGCACGCCGACGCCAACCCCGATTGCGACGTTGCGGCCGGTGTGGTTTTCATGCGGCGTGGATGGTTGTTGGGAGCGGCATCTTGCCATTCCGTATCCGCACGGCGGCGTGCCGTCGGCCGTTTCCGGGGCATGTCCATGTGGCTTGTCCGGGCCGTGGATAACGCTGATCGAATCGCTCTGCTTGGGAACGCCGGCTTGACCCTGTTGGGGGTGCCCGTCAAGCAGAACGGGCCGGGCCAGGAGAACTCCCACCATCATCCAGGCAACGAGTCGCATTGCTCCCTCCTGTTAGGGGGGTTCGAGCTACTGTTTCTTACCCAGGTTTTCCATTTTTGCGATCTGGCTGCGGGTAATTCCATCCAGATGCTCCCATTGTTACGACGCCAAATTGTCGGCAATCTGCTTGCCAGAAAAAAAGATTGAGGGCAATCAGCTAACCTTTTCCAGGTAATTTGCTCAATTGGACTGAGATAGGCTCGCCTTGGTAATGGGACCTAGACAGCGGATGCCCTGGAGCAAACGGATCTTCAACTATCCATTTTGGATGAAGAGCTATCCAGACGGATAGGCGATCACTCGTTTAATTAAGAACTGTAATTCTCCCGGAAAGCTAGGAATTTAATCCTAATTCGTGATTATGAGACCAGGGATAATTGAGCCTTACACGTGAGGCACAATGCAGGGCGTCGGAACACGGATCGACGGTCCGGCAACTGGTCCGGGCGCAACTGCCGATTTATCGTCTCAGCGAAAGCTCGAACTGGACGCCTTCGGTTTTTTGTAATGCCGTGAGGATGCTGGAAAGATTCGCGGCAGATGGGCTGCCCTTGGGCCCTAGCATGCGCATCAGGCTCTTGGCGGGTATCTGCGTATGCTTTTCGAGGTTTTGAAATCCGACCGTCGCATTGACATAGTCGCGGAGCACAGCCTTGCCGGTCGCCAGATCGCCGTTAATAACGCACTCGACGGCCTCGCACAGAAGGGCCTGACGAAAACCAGGGTCGTCCTGCGCCCGCGCCCGGATGGTTTCCTTGAAGTCGTGGGTTAGGGGCATTGAATCTCCTGTTTCTTCCTTCGTTTGTACGCGGCCCAGCATTCCTGCGCCGCCATGATGTTCTGTTGTTGCCGTTTCTTGGTACCGCCGCCAATCAGAATCACAAGGCGGCCGCCATCCTTGCCGAAGTAGATGCGATAGCCGGGGCCGAAATCGATCTTGTATTCAAACACGCCGGAACCAACGCCCCTGACCCTCGAGAAATTTCCCTGCTCCATTACGCGCAAGCGCGATAGTCACCTTGGCGGATACCAATGCGTCGAGCCATTGGGCGAACCGTTTGTTTCCGCTTTCGTCAATGTAGCCGCGGAGCTCGATCATCCCAAGAATGGTGGTAACAAAATTGTTACCAATAGTCAAAAGAACTGTTTTGTCGGCGGCCAGCCGTGCTGCGTTCCAGTTCGGCTACCTGTCAACATCACACTGCGATGAGCCGAAAGATGGCTTAGCCGGGGTCGTCCTCATCTTCATCGTTGTCCCCAGGACCGAGAGTGTCGAACAGACCGGCCTGCGGCTTCGGTGGAACGTAGTCCCGGCCCAAGTCAAGCCGGAGGCGCCCATGCGGCATTCCGTCGGGCCAGGAACTGGTCTGCCTGCGTGCAGCATTCTGCGCAAGCCAGTCGCATCGGTTATTGTCCTCATGGCCTGCATGTCCTTTGGTCCAGATCCAGTTCGTTTTGTGGATCCCCACCAACTCGTCAAGTTCCATCCAAAGATCGGCGTTGCGAACCGGGTGGTTCTTCTTCCACCAATGGCGGCGTTTCCATCGGATCACCCACTGCGTAATTCCTTGCCTAACGTACTCGGCGTCGGTGGTGATTTCGACTTCGCACGGCTCCTTGAACGCGAGGAGTCCCTGGATGGCTGCCATCAGTTCCATTCGATTGTTGGTCGTGTGAGGATCGTAGCCGAAGAGTTCCTTCCTCACCGCGCCGTAGCGCAGGATGCAAGCCCACCCTCCAGGACCGGGATTACCCAAGCACGATCCATCGGTAATCAGGAAAACCTTCTTCATCGCCCTCTCTCTGAACACGGCCGTTGCCCCAGGAGAACGGCCTAGGACATGTAGAGTAACAAGTGTCGAGCGACGAGGGGCATGGATTGGTGGGCGGCATGGGATTCGAAAAAGGATGCACCAGCTCGGCACTATCTGAAATACTGCGCGCCGCCAATTGACGAGAACATGTTTGGGGTCCGCCAACCTGATTGCTCGTGATATGGGCTGTTACCAACAGCTATCGGGTACCTAAGACAAGGTGAGAGTTACTTTCCGGCCCGATTCGGGTGCGCGGTCGTGTTAGCGCATGGCCACGGGTATATACTTGCCCTGTCGGCGCCGTCATCGCGGCACCGAGAAGGGAGCGGGTATGCAAGCTGTGGCAATTCCAAGCGGCGCCTGAAGACGTCCGCGCGTTTATCCAAGAGTATTTCGATGCCTGGAAAGGCACCGATGAGCACAAGATTCTCGCCTTCTATTCGGATGACGTCGTACTCCACCTCCCGACAGGAACACTCGAAGGGAAGACAGCCGTGCGAGACAAATTTGTGCGCCGTTCATCGCCGGGTTTCCTGGCAACGTACATGCCATTCGGGATCTGTGGCAAACAGGGTCTGACGATAGTGAAAGACTTGTCGTGTGAGGAGTAGAGCTACGCAGCGATGCCAATGAGGGTATGAATGAACCGGCGTCGCCCAACCACTTCCCCTGCGGCAGCCACCGGATCTGCCCTTTCCGGAGCTGATGCAGTCGCTTCGTAACCATCGATCGTCCTCAATGCTCCTTCTGCCGACCGGAACCACAGACTCGCCGCCATTCGCTTCTTGATAAACCGATGGTCTTGCTCAATGATGTTGTTTAAATAAGGTGATGGCCGACAACGACAGCGCCGGCTGAGATCGCCCGAGCGCTTCAGTTCGGCAATAGCGCGAGCATATATGCCGGGTGTCCGTCCACATTGATCACCCGCGGCCGAATGCCGCCTGTTCCGGATAGCGCTAGACGCAGGAAGAGCTTGGCTTGGGCGACAACATGAAATCGATCGTGTCGCCGGAGGATTCAACTGCCCGATCGAGGTATGCCCACTTGCCGGCGACCCGGACATACGTTTCGTCCACCCGCCAGGATCGGTTCGGACGCCGCAACTCACGGCGAAGCCGCTGATTCAAAATGGGTGCATAATGCTGCACCCAGCGCCAAACGGTGACGTGGCCCACCGACAAGCCGCGTTCCGCCATCATTTCTTCCAGGTCACGGTAGCTAAGCGAGTACCGCAAATACCACCGCACACATAGAATGATAATCACGTCATCGAAGTGCCGCCCCCGAAACAATGCCGAGCAGTTCTGGCTCACCGTCTAACCCTACCAGATCCGCCTTTGCAACAGATCCAAAGACACTCCCTCGTTACGCACGATCTATGTCGACTGGTTGTTCATTTATGTTCGACCAGGAGCGAAGAGCGGGCACCAGTTCAGATTGCAGTTCACTTGCCGTCTGGAACCTATTACTGCGACTCGGCGCGAGACACTTACCCAGGAGGCGATTCAGCGTTACGATCTCCGCGGAATCGCCGGGAACGGCCGGAGAATCCTGAGACATCGCGCGCAGCAGGTCCGCGTAATTGGTTGCCTTGAAAGGAAGGCTCCCCGTAATTCCTTCGAAGACCATGACGCCCGTCGAAAACAGGTCACTTCGCTCATCCGCTGCCTGCCCGCTTAACTGCTCGGGTGACATATATCCCATAGTTCCCATCACGGTTCCGGGCATCGTCAGACTCTCCTTCTCTGCTGACTCGTCCAGGCTCAGCTTAGCCAGTCCGAAGTCGAGGATCGTGATTCGGTCGCCGCCCATTTCGAGTGGCGTGATGAAGACGTTTTCCGGCTTCAGGTCGCGATGCGCGATTCCCGCTGCGTGTGCCGCTTGAAGACCATTTAGAAACTGGTCGAACCACTCCGCCGCAGCCACCGGAGGAAGTTTTCCGTTACGCTTCAACTCTGACCGCAGCGTTCTTCCATTCAAACGGTCCATAACGAGGTAGGCGCCCTCTTGGCCAATGCGGCCGAAATCGTGAATCACGATAATGTTGGGATGAACCAGCCGGGCGCAAGCTTCTGCCTCACGTTCAAACCGGCGTAGCGCCGCAAGGTTTCCAAACAGCTTGCCCACCAGCACCTTAATCGCCACCTTCCGGTGCAGCCGCAGATCCATCGCTTCAAACACCGCTCCCATTCCGCCCTGTCCAATCCTCTTATCCAGGCGATATCGGGATTCGATGGTCCGCGCCACGGGAAGGGTGTGGATTAGGTGACTGCCGTCATGAACGCACGTCTCCTCTCGGTTGACGTAGCAAACGCCGCAGGTCGGACACTCCTTGAGAAGATCCACCGACTTCGCGTCTACATGCGCCAACACTTCGTTTCTAAGGCGACGGTCCACCTCCACCTGCTCCCTGAGCCAGACCCGTTCGTAAACTACCGCCATCTGAGCCGCGATGCCTTGCAACAGTTTCTGGTCAGCTGGACTGTACGGCTCCTCCGACCTCTTTGCTCCCATTACGAGTAACCCCGCTGGCGGTTGATTGGTTTGACCGATGGGAACCACCAGGTGAGCGCCCATCTTATGTAGCCAGTCACGTTCAAACGCGGGCAACTCCGCTCGGTCAAGGGCCAGACTGTCTAAAGGCTTTCTCGCTTCCCTCGCCAAGCGCAGAATCTGCAAATTGTCTGCGAGCGGCGGTCCCATCTCCAGGCCGCTGCCGGATGTGCAACGAAGCCTCAGCTCACTTCTTGCCGTCTCCCGATAAAACACCGATATGCTGTACGGGTGCATTGTGGCCATCAACTGCTCGCTCACCAGCGCCGAAATGTCTGCGAGCGAATCGATCTCCCCGATCTGTTCGATCAATTGGCTCAGAACATGTTCCTGGTCGTGCGCTTCACGAAAGAACTTCCGGTCCACCGAGGCACTCAACTGTCTGTGGTACTTGAAGCTGGCGCTCAGCGCAAGTAGCAAAGTCAGGTTGAGATAGAGCGAATTCCGACTGAATGCATCGGTGAGCGGCCGGTTTGGGTGGAGCACGATCGGAAGAACCAGACCAATGATGGGGAGAACAAGGATGACTCGCAAAACATTTCTGGCAAGCAGGTATTTTAGGCCTTGCCTGACCACCACTTCGACCCCTAGGACGCGGTGCTTCACGACCGCATACGTCAGAACAAGGGGAACGGCAATCATGCTGTAACTGGCCGGATCCAACCGGGAGCCCCATTGCTGCGAACCGGCTGGCGTGCCACGCCAAGCGTCCAACGCCAGAAAAAAGCCAGCAACGGCGAGGAAGGGGACTACCGCAACAATGCTGCCGAATACCAACCAACGCACGCGCCTTCGCTGATCGGAATCCTTTACGCGCCGGTAACCAAAGACTAAGGCTGCAACCAGGAGCAGCAGCGCCGCGGCTTCGAAGCCGTGGCGGAACCCGTTTGTCAGAACATCGCGAACATTCAGCAACGCGGCGTTTTGTGAAACCAGAGCGGTTGCAGTCGTAAGGCCGCGGAATAATATTGCCACCCAGACCCCGTTAACAACGGAGAACAACGCGCAGATCGTATAGACCACGAATACGAGAATTGACCAGAGGCGTTCTTCGAGCAAATTGCCAAAAAATCGAAGCCAGAAATGATAAGCGAAACCGAGAGTCCAGTTCTCAGAGACCCACCAGAACCCTGGGATTAGGAGTGTCGCCGCGCCCAGCCCTGCGCCGCCATACGGCTCCAGCGTTAAGTACAAACTTCGTACCGACCACAGAAGAAACATTGCGAAACCGAGCCTCGCCAAGCGGTAATCTGGCCGCAGCCACACCATGAATAATGCCAGCAGAAGCCCGATCAGGCCTGGAATCAACCCAAAAACGCGTGAAAGCGTGAACCCGTAGGTGCGCCGGTTGGGCAAGTTCAGAGTTAACGTGGTGTCTGACTCACGCGGATTTCGCCAAACGTGCACGGTGTAGGCTGAGCCGGGAGGAAGGAAATACATGAATAGCTCCGGCCCGATCTGTTCCGCGCGGCGGTCATCATTGAACGCCAGCAGCCGATCTCCGTTGTGAAGCTTGCCCGCGGCGGGGCCCAATGGATCCACTCCGCTCACGATCCACCGGTGTTCGCGCATAAAGGCGTCCCAGCCGAAGGTTTTGGGGATTCCGCTGGGCCTCGCGATGACCCAAGTGCCAAATGCGTAACATCCGAATACCACACCGCCGATTAACAGGGCAAACCAGAGGAACCATGATGAGGTGCGCCGCTCAATCGATGCCGCGACCCTACGGTCTGGGAACGACACGATCGTTCGCGTGTCAGCCGCAGTCCCCTGATTCCGTTTCACCAGGCATTCCGCACAGAGATCTCCCGGCAAGTCCCGCGCAAGCTCCGCTCCGCAATGGACGCACCGGCGTTCTTCCCGCGTTGAGTCCTCCTTCAGGATTTAGTCGTGGAGATAGGTCCTCTCTTGTCGCTAAGTTTACTCGAGCCTCGAAGCACGATACCGATCGCCTGGTCGGTGACGGCACGGACCTATTCCGCTGGGCTGATCTAGCGATGCGTTGTCCTGCGTTGTCACGCCGACTGGCATCACCAGCGAGGAGAATAAAGTCACTGCAGCAACAGCATACCGTATCTTGACTTTCATGCTGCCTCCATTTCACCTGTGGTTGGTGGGGAGCAACTAATCCCGTTGCGCGACTCCGGTCCCGGGAATGTGATACCGATGGCCCAGCCGCTGCTGAAGCATCTTACGAATATTTTCAGGTAGAACAATGTTTGGTCGGGTGGTTTCGACTGCCGTAGCAGTGGCGCTCCCGGCCACTTCACTTTTGTCTGGGATAGCAATAAAAGCGTGGCAGCAAGCGCCAGTGCTGCTGTCGAAGGCCATGCCCACAATTTCCCCGAGAGAATTGATGCCGGTTGCCTCGACCATAGATAGCGAAGTGTCAGCAGGAACGACTGCGTTCAGGTCCGTCATGACGCCGTTCTGCCACAGAAACACAGTGCAGGAAGTCGCGGAGCACGTTTGCCCGATGATCTCGCCTTGGTCGTTAATAGCGTTACCGAAGCTTTCGATGTCCCCAGGAAGTGTGCCAAGGTCGGTCGCCACGCCATCCTGCCAAAGGAAGGCGTGATTAATGCTGGCGTTCAAGGCGTACGTACCCGTTGCTTGTCCCCTGTTATTGATTGAGACGGGTGCGAGTCCTAACCCCCCGATGGTGCCCATGTCGATTACCTTGTTGTTCTCCCAAAGCAAGGCCCGACCAGCCGAAAGATTGCACGTACCTGCGATGCCAACGACTTGTCCCTTGTCGTTGTTCCCCGCCGGACCCGGGGCACCCCCCACAAAGCCATTCAAGAAGGGGGCCGTTGGCAATGCGCGGACGTCCCCTTTTTCCCAGAGGGCAGGCTTAAGGACAGGGACTAGGCAGGCGGGGTCGGTCTCGCTAGTCTGAGCAAATCCGACCACTTGCCCTCGGTTGTTGATCGCGCTGGCTTGGCCGTCAGTCCCACCGAGCGTGGGCAGCGCGGTTATAACTCCGTCTCGCCAGAGGACCGGTAGACATACAAGGGAGTCGCCGCAAGTATTCTGTGGGTCAGGAACAGAAGTCTCCGAATAGCCTACGATCTCGTCATGGTCGTTGATCGAAAATCCAACACTGTATGGCAGTGTGTCTGTCCCGGCAAGTGTGCCGAGGTCCGTCATCACTCCCTTGCGCCAGAGGAAGGCGTGCAGGGCGGTGTCGCCAGCCAAGTACGCAAAACCTACCACCGAGCCCTTGTTGTTAATGCCCCACGCTTGGCTAAACGTCCCGCCGAGCGTACCGACGTCGGTAACGGTGTAGTGAATCTGTTTCTGCGCGGCCAGATGAACGGGGATCGCCAGCGCAGCAGATAAAGTTATCGTGGTAATGCACGTCAATGTTCTGGATTTCATGTTGTGTCCTTTCAGGCTCTCCCTGCGGTTGGTGCAGGGAGAACTTAATCCTGTTGCAAGGCTCCAGATCCAGGAATGTAGTGCCGATGCATCATTCGAGTACGCCACGCAGCCACAATCTCGCCGGGCGTAGGACTACCTTGGGCCGATGTGGTTCGACTGTTGATGACGGGCGCTGGACTGTTCTGAGTCAGAGCGGTTGTCGCCTCAGCGTTGTCGTCACAGCCTGAGGTGTCATTCGCGCCACAAGGCACTAAGAGGAAAACATGATTGCCTATGGATTCGGGATTAGGAAGAACACCGGGCGGCGTTCCCATACCGGCAATCTCTCCTCCGGCGTTGATGTTGATCGCTTCTACCAATTGCAGACTTGAGTTCGCGGGAACCAGGGTGTTTAAGTCGATCATCGAACCGTTTTCCCAAAGAAATGCGCGGGTCTTGCTTCCGTCGCACGTCCCCGACCTGCCCACGACCTGGCTACCAGAATTGATGGCCTCCGCGATACTAAAGCAATCACCATTCAAGGTCCCTAGATTCGTCATCGCGCCATCCTTCCAAAGGAACGCGAGAAATGCCTGGTCGTTTTGGTTCGTAGCCGCACCAACAACCTCCCCAACGTCATTGATCCAGGTTGCGAGTCCGAAAGTCCCTCCGAGTGTGCCTAAGTCCATCATCGTTCCGCGGTCCCAACGAAAAGGGTGCGCGGTTGAGTCTCCAGCAAGGTTTGATAAGCCTGCAACCTGTCCCCGGTTGTTTATAGAAGCCGCTGAGCCCACGGTGCCACCTAGTGTGCCGAGATCGATCATTTTCCCGTTCTCCCAGAGGAAGGGGTCAGTAGTTGGGATACCGGTAGCAGGGTTCGGCGTGGAGTTTATATTGGAGGCTCCAGCTACCTGCCCGCGTTCGTTTAGGACCGTATTGCCGACAGGCGGGGAATTAGGACCGCCTAGAGTTCCCAAGTCTTGCATCACCCCGTTCTCCCATAGGAACGTGCGAACCTGCACGCCAACGCCTGAGAAAGGATCGGGTATCGCGTTGGACGCGAATCCGGCCACTTGGCCTCGGTTATTGACCGCTATGCCGGTGCTCCCATTCCCCCCCAATGTTCCGAGGTTTATGATTTGACCGTTCTTCCAAAGGACGGCCTGCGACACCGGAACACCCGTCAGCGGATCGATCACGCTTCCTGAGCTTCCAGCAATCCATCCAAGTTCATTGATCCCAAAGCCGAAACTGCTGTTAACGCCTGGAAGGGCGCCCAAGTCCCTCAGGACACCTCTCTGCCATCGAAAGGTGTGGGAGACGAAGCAGTCCAGGTTGGAACAGTTTGGGGCGTAGGGATCGGGCGTGGAGGTTTCCGCCGTTCCTGTGACCATTCCCCGATTGTTAAGAATGGGGGTCCCAAGTCCCCCATTGGTGACAGAGCTCGTGGGTCCGCCGAACGTACCCAGGTCTACGAGTTTGTAGCGAGTATGCTGCGCTGCCAGGTGAACAGGGACCGCCAGCGCAGCGAATAAAGTTATCGCATTAACGTACGTCAGTGTTCTGGATCTCACGTTTGCCTCCTTTTGGCTCTCTCTGCGGTTGATGGGGAGCAACTAATCCTTGGGCGCTCCGAGGCCGGGAATGTGATACCTCTCCGCGAGTAGGGCGCGCCACGCAGCGATCCCGCTGGGTGTCGGGCGAGTTTGCGTCGATGTAGTCGGGTTGTTGATAGCGACCTGTGGATTACTTTGACCTGCGGCGGTTGTGACCTCAGCATCATCCTGACCGACTGGGATGAGCACATAAGCATGTCCGCAAGGTTCTGGTGGGCCCGGGTTACCAACGTTCTCGCAACCCGGCGGCGCTCCCGCGCCGGCAATCTCACCACGGTCGTTAATGTAAAATGCATCTTGCAATTCGAGACTTGAGTTCGCGGGAATTAGGGTGTTCAAGTCGATCATGGGTCCACCGTTCTCCCAGAGGAAGGCGTGTTGAAGTGTGGTGGTTGGGTCGCCCAATCGCGAACGGCCCACCACCTGCCTCTTGGAATTTATTCCCTCTGCGTGGCTGGTGCTGCCGAGCGTCCCAAGGTCGGTCATAACACCATCACGCCAGATGAAAGCATGGTGCAGGTGGGTTACAGAGCTGCCGGGTAAATCAGCTTCGCCCACGATCTCGCCGGCATCATTGATCCAGATTGGAAATCCGTTGCCGCCCCCAAGAGTGCCCAGGTCCGTCAGCACTCCGTTCTGCCAGACAAAGGGATGCGTGACTTGATCGCCTGCGAGAGTCGATGTGCCGATGACTTGGCCGCGATTATTGATGGCTATGTTGCCCTGTGCGCCGGGACCGCCAAGCGTTCCTCCAAGCGTGCCGATGTCAATCATTCTGCCGTGGTCCCACAGAAATGGGTCAGCGGTTGGCATTCCGGTTGTTAGGTTCACGGTTGAGTTCGTATAAGAGACACCGGCCACCTGGCCGCGCTGGTTTATAGCGAAAGGCAGGGCATCGGGACCGCCCAGCGTGCCCAAATCCTGCATCGCTCCTTTCTGCCACAAGAAGGCCCGTGTTTCGGTAGGGCCAAAGGCAAACGAGAAGGGGTCGGGGACCGTGTTTAACGCAAACCCGACTACCTGGCCGTTGTCGTTGACCGCGGTTGCCACGCTCTCATTTCCGCCGAGTGTTCCCAGGTCCATGATTTGACCGTTCTTCCAAAGGACAGCGCGAACTTCCTTCACGCCTAGCAAGGGATCAACTTCCGCAGTCTCAGAATTGCCGGCGATTTCTCCCCGCGCGTTGATCCAGCCAGCGTTGCTGCAGTTCTCGTCAGCAGGAGGGAGCGCGCCCAGGTCGACGGCGACACCGTTCTGCATTTCAAAGCCGTGATAGATGAAACTGCCCGGTCCGCAGGGAAATCCGTTGGCGTTTGAAGGATCGTGAACGGGCGTTTCCGAGGCGCCCACACCGAACCCACGGTTATTAAGCATGATGCCACCCGGGTTAAACGAGCTGGCGGGACCACCAAACGTCCCCAAGTCGATGAGCTTGTATCGAGTGTGCTGCGCGGCGGACAGACGAACTGGCATGGCCAGGGCGGCGAATAGATAGACTGCAGCTATCCACATCCATGTACGGGTTTTCATGTTCTTCTCCTTTATTACTTCGTGAATGCGATTCCGCCTTGCTCGGCGCGGAATTGCTCATGAGAACTTTCAATAAGGTCACGCCCTAATCGCGAGGTGCGGCCGGTTGTCCGGGAATGTGATAGCTTCTTCCAAATCGGTTGCGCAATGGGTTAAGCGTGTTCGAAGGCGAATCGCTACGCTGCGTCAACGTCGTTTGAAACTCTGCCGTCGGTGCGCTAGTCTGCGGTGTGGGTGCTTCGATCATGGAGTAGTCATTGCACTCGCCAGGATGGTTCTCGTCGCACGGGATCAATAGGAAAGCGTGCGTATCCCCGTTGGGCAACACTCCGGCGCCAGCAATCTCTCCGCGATCGTTGATAGAGGAGGGCCCTACCAATGCCAGGCCAGAACCCTGAACGACCAGGGTGTTCAAGTCGATCGCCGGGCCGCCGTTCTCCCACAGAAACCCGTGCGCAAATGCGCCGCCACATTGCGCCGTTGCGCCCACGATCTGACTTCTTGAATTGATCGACAAGGCGCGACTGCACTGATCAGTCCCGATGGTTCCCAAATCTGTCATCACGCCATCCTTCCACAGAAACCCATGGTGGATACAAGCTAGGCCCATGCACCCCGGAGGATTAGGCGGCAAATCAGCATAACCGATAACTTCCCCGGCATCGTCGACCCACAATGCGGCCGCGTTATCTCCTCCTAAGGTGCCCAAGTCTCTTAGTTGTGGATGGCTGCTCTTCTCCCAAAGAAAAGCGTGGGCTATGAGATTTCCCGCGAGATAAGACTGGCCCGACACTTGACCTCGATTGTTGAGGGCATTGGGTATCCCGCAGGTCCCACCGAAGGTCCCTATATCTATCATCCCGGTGTGCTTCTCCCAAAGGAATGGATCCTGGGTCGGAGCATTCGGCGCGCAGGTTGCGTTGTTCGCGTTCGCCGTGGAGGTTGTGTACGAGATTCCCGCTATCTGACCCTGCTCGTTCACAAGACCAGCCCACGCATCGGGACCGCCCAAGGTGCCGAGGTCCTGCATCCCATTCTGCTTGTCCCACAAGAACGCCCGCGTTTGCGTTCCGGTGCTGGAACCGAGGATCTGAAAATAGAAGTAGGAATAGGGATCCGGGGCCCCGTTGGTGGAGAATCCGACCACGCGGCCCTGATTGTTGATCGCCCATGCGAAGCTCTCGTTTCCCCCTTGCAGAGTTCCGAGATCGGTGATGCGCTCGCCCTGCCAAAGCACAGCACGAGCTTCCGGGAAACCAGACAGCGGATCGGTTTTACCGTTTAAAGAAATTCCAGCAATCAACCCGTTGGCGCTTATCCAGTTCGTGGTGCTCCACTGGCTGCCGGGAAGCGAGCCCAGATTGGTCAGCACACCCTTTTGCCATTGGAAAGCGTTCGGGTAGAAGCAGTCGTCGCCGTAGCAAGAAGGATCGGCCGTGGCGGTATCCGCTGTGCCAGTAACGGTCCCTTGTTCGCTAATGGCTCGGGCGCCCGCCGTGCCATTAATTTCATAGAAGACGATGGGCACGGAGCTGTTAGGACCGCCGAACGTACCGGTGTCGATGAGCTTGTACTGGTGGTGCTTCGATTTATCTTGCGATGGGTTGTCCTGCGCCGTCACGCCGACTGGCATCACTAGGGAGGAGAATAACGTCGCTGTGACAACAGAATTCCATATCTTTAATTTCATACAGCCTCCATTTCACTTACGGTTGGTAGAGAGCAACTAGTGCCGTTGTGCGGCTCCAAGTACGCGACTGTGATATCGCCGAGCCAGTCGGGCACGCCACACAGCCACCATGTCGCTGGGTACCTGGCGTGGTTGCATTGCTGTTGTTAGGTCGTTTGAGACGGACGAGGGATCATTCCGAGTCGCGGCGGTCTTGCCTTCGGCGGCGGCATCATAGCAGCCGTCAGTGCCATCCTCGCACGGTATTAGCAGGACAGCATGCGTGTCGCCATTCGGCAGAGAGCCCTGGACAAGGATCTCTCCCCGATCATTGATGAAGGTTGCCTCTGCCAGTGTAAGACCAGAGCCTGCAGGGACAACTGTGTTCAAGTCGATCATCGGGCCACTGCCGTCCCACAAAAACGCGTGAGAGGGCCCACCAGCGCATCCGAATGAAAGGCCCACGATCTGACCTCCGGAGCTAATGTAGTCCGCCGAACTGCAATCGTCACCTGCGACGGTTCCAAGATCAGTCATCACGCCGTTCTTCCAGAGAAACGCGAGGAACGCCTGATCGTTTTGGTTGGTCGACCCGCCGACAATCTCACCAGCGTCGTTGATTGAGGTCGCCTGCCCGAAAGTCCCTCCAAAGATACCCAAGTCCTTCAGCGATCCCTTGCGCCAAAGAAAGGGATGAGCCGTCAAGTCTCCTGCGAGGTTCATACGGCCGACGACATCTCCTCGGCTGTTAATCGCATTCGCCAGACCAAAAGTGCCTCCGAGAGTGCCGACGTCGAACATGGTGCCGTGGTCCCAAAGGAACGGGTGGACCGTCGGGAATCCGGTCAGAGGATTTAGCGTTGAATTGGTGAAAGAGTGGCCGGCGGCCTGGCCATTCTGGTTCAACCACAAAGCACAACTGTCAGGACCACCTAAGGTACCCAGATCCCGAATATCTCCATCCGTCCAAACAGATGCCCGCATTTGTGTTGCGAAAGGACCGTTCTCGCACAAATCGCCGAGTCCGAAGGAATCGGGTGTGGTATTCAGTGCAAATCCGGCAACTTGGCCTCGATCATTGATAGCATTCGCATAGCTGAAATTTCCTCCGAATGTACCGAGCTTGATGATCTGACCATCCTTCCAAACGACAGCATCATACTCGGGCGTGCCCGACATCGGATCGATCAAACCGTTTTGTGAGATTCCGGTGACCGCCCCGTCCGCATTCATCCAGTTTGGGCCACTGCTGTTAGCGCCCGGCAGCGCGCCGAGGTCGGTTAGGACACCGTTCTGCCATTGGAATGTGTGCCCGATGAAGCAATCTCCAAAGCAGTTTGGGGCGTGGGGATCGGGAGTGGACGTATCGGCGCTGCCGATCACCACACCCCGGTTGTTTATCAGCCCTTCCCCGGGGAAAAAGCCGCTGTTGGGACCGCCGAAAGTACCGATGTCTATCAGTTTGTATCGAGTGTGCTGTTGCGCGAACAACGGAGCTGTAGCCGCCAGCGCGGCGAACAACGTCGTCGCGACAATGCACGTCAATGTTCTTGATCTCATGCTGCCTCTCTTGACCCTCTCTGCGATTTGGTGTGCAAACAACTAATCCCGTTGCAAGGCTCCGAGGAAGGGTTCCGTGATACACGCCTCTCACAGCTAAGGCCTAGTTCTTGGGCTTCGGTCCCCAGTGTGGGTTGACGCAATTATCGTCGGGGCATCCGCCCACTTCGCCCCCTTCAGTCGGAGTCTCTATCCGGCAAAACGTAGGATTGGGTCTTGGTACTCGGTCAGTTTGTATCAGGTCTAGCTGGCTTGTAACTAGGTAAACACGTAGTAACCTACTTGATGAGGCCCTGCCGAAGAGCCTTACTTACCGCTTCGGACTTAGAGTGAACGTGAAGTTTCTCGTAAACATTCCTTAGATGAAAACAGACGGTATGGGCGCTGACATTCAACTCGACCGCGGCCGTCTTGTAGCTATGGCCTTCCACCAGCAGCCTCAATAACCGGATCTCGTGAGGTGTCAAAGCGTAATCAGCGTGTTCAGGGGGCCGGATCTCGCGAAACAACCGGATTACTCGGCGCGCCACTTCCGGCGACATAGGCGCTCCACCTTCTATGACCTCTCGGATGCTCTCCAGCAGGCGGGTGAGCGGCGCTTTCTTCAGAAGATAGCCGCAAGCGCCGGCACACATGGCATCGAAGATCCGCTCATCGTCTTCGTAGACGGTGAGGACCAGCGTCAGCAAATTCGGAAACCGCTCCCGTAGCCTGCGGATGCCTTCGATGCCGGACATGCCCGGAAGGCCGATATCGACCAGGAGCACGTCGGGAAGATCCGCGGCGATATGCGCCATGCCCTCCTCCATCGAACCGAACGCGCCCGAGGTGCTGTAACCTACAGAGCCGTCCAGCAGGGTCCGCAGCGCCTCGCGTGTTGTACGCTGATCTTCGATGATCCCCACTCGGATGGTTGGTGCTTCCACATTTGTCGCGCCCCCACGACGTATTGTAGTTTGGCCATTTCGTGCGGCACTCTTGCCGGCGCCATGCATACCGCCCCATGGCAGTTTATGCCAAACGCGCGCCGGGTGTACCTGCTTAATTACGTAGGAATGTTTTCCGCCAGCGTGACGGTCGCCCGTCCGCGGGAATCCGCAAGATGACAGTTGTCCCGCGCTCGTCGCTCGACACGAGGAACTCCCCGCCGAGGTTTCGTGCCCGTTCGGCCATGCTGATCAGCCCATGTCCGGTAGGCGCCCGCTGACACGCGAAGCCCTTCCCGTTGTCGCTCAGACGCAACACTAACCAGTTCCCCTCGATTCGGAAATCGATTTCCGTCTCGCTGCACCCCGCGTGCCGGATAATGTTGTTCGCGCTCTCCTTAAAAATCAGGAAGACCTGCCGGCGCGCTTCTATGGCCAGTTTCAGATCTTCGCCGGCGTCCGGCGCACGGAAGTGAAGGGCAATATGGCGGGCCGGAAAGACATCGCTGGCGAAGGTCCGCATTCGCTGGGTCAGATCGCCCACTGTATCCCGCTTGGGATTGATGGACCAGACAATATCGCTCATTGAATCCACCAACTGGCGGGAGATGTCGCCGATCTGTTGTAGCGGCGCCCTCACCTGCCGGTCGCCTTGGATCTTCTGCCCCACCACTTCGCTTAACAGCGCCACCTGCGCCAGACTCGCTCCAATATCGTCGTGCAGGTCCGTGGCGATGCGCATTCGGATGCGCTCCAATTCCAGCAATCTCCCCAATCTATAGCGATAGAGGCCGTAGATGGCCGAGCCCGCTAAGGCAGCCTCCGGCAGCAGACACCACCACCGCAGCCAAAGCGGCGGCATGATTCGGAAATCTACACTGGCGGGCGCGAAGCCGGCAACGCCGTCGGTGGTTACCGCGCGCACCAGGAACCGATAGCTCCCCGGTGAGAGGCTGGCATAGTTGACGGTTCGCTGGTCAGTGGGCTCGTTCCAATTCGGGTCGGCGCCTTCCAGCATATACTGATAGCGCACGTCGTCGGAATGGAATCCCAGACCGTTGAAGTCTATCTGCACCTGGTTTTGATAAGAGGCTAGGATCAGTCCCGAGACTGCGGCCTCTCCCAAATCGGAAATCGAACGGGCGATTCCTCGAAAGCGTACTGCGCTGACCCGCACTTCAGCGTGGGTTGGCAAGGTGTCCATTTCCGGGATGAATTGCGAGATGCCGGAGCGGCTTCCGAACCAGAGCTGTCCTCGCCGGTCGCGATAGGCAACATTGACAAGTCCTTTCACCAATCCATCGGCCGTGGTGTAGTGCTTGATCCTGCCTGTGGCGGGATCCAGCCGATCGACGCCACGCCCACTGCCTATATAGATGCGGCCCCACTGGTCCTCGGTGAGGCAAGCGACGGAGTCGCCGGACAAGCCCTGAAAAATTCCATAGTGCACGAAGGCCGGGCTCTCCGCGCCGGGATCGTCGATGCGTGTCAAGCCGAACTCGTCACCGAACCATATCCGTCCAGCGCGATCCCCATACAAGGCATCGATATTTCCTTGCGGCGACCCGTTGCTGGCGATGCGAGCAAACCGCCCCTCCCGATAGCGCGTTAATGTCCGTCCGCAAGCCATCCAGAGGCCACCCGAGCGGTCCTCCGCAAAAGCCAAAACTCTCTCCGGCATCTCGCTAATCGAGTAGTGATGGAACAACCCCGTAGCCCGGCTCCAGCGGCTTAAGCCGCCGATCGATGGATGTTCGACTGCCGGCGCCGCTGCCCATATATCCCCGTGCGAGTCTTCAAATATCGGCCAGATCATGTTCTGCCCGAAGCCATCCAAGGTGGTATAGAACGCCCTGGCTTCGGTCTGCGCGAGACGTGGGGCTGGAACCTTGGGAAAGCGGAAGAGCCCATTTGCTGTTACGAACCACCAATCACCGTCGCGATGCTGCAGCACGATCTGGAATTGCTCCGAACCGAAGTCACGAACCGCGTACCCGAAATTCGGGTGGATGGCGTGGAAGCGGTTGCCGTCGAAGTGATTCAGTGACAATCGGTCGTACGAGTTACGGTCGTGCGAGATACTTTTGGTCAGAATCAGCAACTCCCCCGCGCGGCTTTCGAAAATCGCACCCGGGAAATCGGGGCTCAAGACCAATCCATCCGCCGCATCATAGGTGGTAAAGCCATTTCGCGCAATTCTCATCGCTCCGGTTGTTTGGGAGCCGACCCAAAGATTTCCTTCACGATCTTCCACGGCAGACAGCAGATCCAGCTCGGTCAAGCCATGGGCGGTAGTAAAGGTCTGAAATCGCTCGGGCTCGACGCCGGGAGCGGAGAGCTGTCTGGCCAAGCCCTCATTCGTCGCCAGCCAGAGCCTTCCATCACGCGCTTGAAGGATTGCTCGGACCCGCAGACCAGTCGCGTGAGCGGGTTCTAACCCTAGCCCGTCCCGGGTGCCATAAATTCTGGCTACCACGGATTGGTTGGGGTGGGGTTCCGGCACCAGGCGGCACAGCCCACCCGCTCTGGTGCCCACCCACAAGCGGCCCTGGCGATCTTCCAATACACTGTTGATCCAAGGGAATTGTTCCGGAAACGCCCTGGGAAGGCCTTCCCGGACCGTGTATTGCTCAACGCTGCCGTCCCGTCGCCGACGGGCGAGTCTGTTTGCGCCGCCCACCCACAGATCGCCGTGCCGGTCCTCCAGGATCGCCCTCACCATAGTGTCGGACCAACCATTCCTTCGCCAGCCGAGATCAACCGGTTCGAATCCATTGCCGCCCACTTTCAGACGGTAAAGGCCATTCCAGGTGCCCGCCCAGATGGTTCCGGCACGGTCCTGGGATAGTGTTTGGATATTGTTTGCGTCCTCATCTGTGCCCATTCGATAGAATTCAAATCTTGAGGCCTTTCCCTGCGACCGGCGATCCCCCGAAGCTTCGGGATGAAAGCGGACGAGCCCCCGGCTTGTAGCGATCCAGTACTGGCCGCCACGGGTTTCGAGTAGGTCGCGAACGTCACTGGAGGGCAGACCCTGCTCCCTGCGGTGGTTCAGAAAGCTATAGCCGTCGAAGCGGGAAAGGCCTTCGTCTGTACAGAACCACAGGAAGCCGTGAGAATCTTGAACAATTTTGCTTATGGAATTACTTGGCAGCCCGTCGGCGGTTGTGTAAACTTTGACCGGCAGTTGGCTGGCGTGGAGGACGCCCGCTGATGCCGCCAGGATCCCGAACCACAGAGACCGCATCGCGCGAAACCTGATTGAAAGATCGGCACCACTCTATCACAGCCATCAGCCCGGTGTAATTACGAAGAATTGAGCCCAATTCGCAATCACTTACAAGGCGGAGCTTAACCGATCTCTCCGTCGGATTGAGCTTGCACCAGAGGCGAATAGGCAAGGATTCCAGACTGCCTTTTAACGAGGTTAATGCGCAAATGCACGTTTTCATTGCTTACCACGTCATCCAAGAGAAATGCTGCCGTTATTGACCGACGTCCGGCAGGCAGTGCGAGGGCTTCGGAAATCCCCCTTACTCGCCGCAGGCGCCATCACTTCTCTGGCCTTCGGTATCGGCGCTAACGTCACAGTCTATAGCGTCGTCCGCGAAATGATTCTGGATGATCTGAGCGCCCGCCAGCCGGACCGCCTTGCCCGTGTGGACGCGGATCTGTCGTACGCCCTGTATCGGGACCTGCAGCATGCGAAGGTCTTTCAGGACCTCGCTTTCTACCATTCGTTGCGCGACTGGAACTGGAAGACCGGGACGCGCAGTGAACTGGCGTGGACCATGACGACCAGCGCGAACTTCTTCGATGTGCTCGGCGTTGATCCGTCTGCGGGCCGACTCTATTCCCAGGGAGACCAGGGTCGCGCCATCGCAATAGTGAGCTATGGCTTCTGGCGCAAGCGCCTGCATGCCGACCCGAATGCCGTCGGCCGGCCACTGGAATTGAACGGACGCTTCTATATCTTGCTGGGCGTCCTGCCACGGGATTACCGCAGCGTCTACGGCCGGGGCGTCTCGCCGGAAGTGTACGTCCCAACAATCGACGATCCGGGTCACTGCCTGCTTTTTGGGCGCCTGCGCGATGGTCTCACCCGCGAACAAACGCGGCAAGCGCTTGCGGCAACGGCGGAGAGGCTTGCCGGCAAAGACTCTGCCCGCCAGCTCTCCGAACTGCGGCCGATGAGCGGAATCGCGGGGAATACGGCCCGAGGCGGAGACGAAAGCCGATTCTTTGTTTTTTTCGTGATGCTCTTCGGAGTGGCGGGGATGATGGCTCTGATCGCCTGCTCCAACGTAGCGGGGCTTCTGTTGGTGCGAGGCGTGAGCCGCCAGCGGGAGATGGCAATCCGCAAAGCGGTCGGAGCGAATCGTTTTCAGCTCGCGTGTCAGCTTCTTACGGAAGGATTCGTGCTCGTGGCGTGCGGCGCGTTAGCCGGCCTCATTCTGGACGCGTTTCTGCGTGAGAGGCTTAGTTATGTGCGCTGGCCCTCTGCGTACGGTTTGCCTTTCGAGTTCCATTTCCAGACCGACACCGGATTGTTTCTATACGCTTCATTAACGGCATTCGGAGCGCTCCTGTTGTCTTCTGTGCTTCCGGCACTGCGCGGTTCGAACGCGAACCTTAGCCTCGCCCTGAAACAAGGAGAGCCTTCTTTTTCCGTCCGGCGATGGAACCTGCGCAACGGGTTTGTCCTGTTCCAGGTAGTCTTGTCGATGGTACTGCTCACGAGCGGTTCCCTATTTACCAGAAGCTTCCTACATCTCTCGAAGACCGGCCCGGGCTTCGATGTGACTCACACATTAATCGCAGCGGCCCATCCGCCGCCCGGGCGATATGCGGAAGAGCGCTCCTGGAACTTACGCCAGCAAGTTATGCGGCGCGTCGAGACGATCCCCGGTGTGGTTGGGGTCACATCTACTGGCACACTGCCGCTTATGGGGGAGATCCCAGCGGCCGCGCTGCGCCGGCAGGGTGAAGCCCTGTCAGCCGTGCGCCAAGTCTCCGTGATGGGAGTTGGGGAGAAGTTCTCCACGACGCTCGGTATTCACATCCTGCGCGGCCGGGACTTCGAGATCACCGATCGTGGACGGAAACCGATTCCGGTAATTGTGAACCAGACGCTTGCCCGACAGCTCTTTGTCGACGCCGACCCCATCGGCGCGTACTTACTGAAGGGCCAGGAAAAAGAGGACCTTTTGGAGATCATTGGCGTCGCTGCGGATTCTAAAATGCGCACCTTGGGTGAAGGTAACGTCCCAGCAGTTTTCGAGCCGGACTTCAACATGCAATTACTGGTTCGAGTTGCCGGCGATGCAGGTCAGTGGATAGAGCCACTGCGCAGTGCGCTGGCTGAAGTGGATCCCACGGCCGCCATCGATGTTCGGCCCATGGAGGAGGCCGCAGCGGGGGCCATGTTTCCTATGCGAGTCGCATCCCTATTTGTGGGTTCACTGAGCGGCCTCGGCCTCGCGCTGTCGCTGGTCGGTCTATACGGTTCAGTTTCGTATGCAGTAAGCCGGCGAACGCGAGAAATGGGAATTCGTGCGGCGCTTGGCGCCTCTCGCAGTAGGATTGTTTGGTCAGCGCTGCGAGACGGTGTCGCTGTTCTTACTTGCGGAACAATCGTGGGTGTCCCATTGGCAATCTCGGCCATCCGGCCGTTGGTCGATCTTCTTCCCGAGGGCGTGAATCCATGGGCCCCCGCGTGGTTTGCGGCGGTTGCGCTCCTGTTGCTTGCGACAGGTTGCGCCGCCGCCTGGATTCCCGCCCGGCGCGTAGCTCAGGTGGATCCTTCCATAGCTTTACGGCAGGAATGACAGAACATTCCTGTTCGCTGCCGGAAAGTGCGACAAGGCTCCGAATGTTTCGCCAGATGAAACATATTGCAGCCACAGAAGTTCGGATTCATTTCCTAGCCGGCTCGGACATATACTAGATTTGTACAAAGCTTTACCGCTTACGCGCCCAAGTGCGTTTCGTCAGATGCAACGAAATCTTCCTCCAGAACTACGCTTGTGGACCGTGCTACGGCCGCATTACTGTCAAGTTAGGCGGTCTGGCAACGAAAATGAGATTTAAGGTGAGAGATATCGGGTCGATGCAGGCAGCAGCCGTATTGTTGTTTTTTCTCTCGCCGGTTGGTAGCGTCACATTCCCGCTGATGGCACAAGAGGCATCGCCAAAGCCTGCGACAGTCGACTTTCAGCGGCAGGTACGGCCGGTCCTCTCGGATAATTGCTTTCAATGCCACGGACCCGACAAAGACACGCGCATGGTGGATCTTCGGCTGGATACGAAGGAAGGCATCTTCGGCCAGCGTGAGAACGGGACGCCTATCGTTCCCGGCAAGCCCGAGGATAGCCTTTTGTATCAGCGCATCACGGCCGCCACGCCCGCGCGACGCATGCCGCCCGAGCGCTCGCACAAGACGCTTACACCGCAACAAATTGAGATTATTGGCCGCTGGATCGAGGATGGCGCAACCTGGAAGGAACAGTGGGCGTTCATAGCGCCCGTGCGCACTGAACCACCGGCCGTCCATGCTAAAGAATGGGTGCGGAATCCCATCGATGCATTCATCCTTGCCCGGTTGGAAGCGGCAGGCTTGCAGCCGGCGCCGGAAGCGGACCCCCGCACCTTGATTCGCCGTGTTTCGCTCGATCTGACCGGCCTGCCTCCCAACCCCTCGGAGGTCGAGGCCTTCGTGAATGACAAATCGGCCGACGCCTATGAAAAGCTCGTTGACCGGCTGCTCGCCTCCCCACACTATGGCGAGCACCGCGCGCGGTATTGGCTCGATGCCGCCCGGTATGCCGATACGCACGGCATCCACATCGACAACTATCGGGAGATGTGGCCCTATCGTGACTGGGTGATTCAGGCCTTCAATCACAACCTCCCTTTCGACCGCTTTACCATTGAGCAACTCGCCGGCGACTTGATTCCCGACCGCACACTCGAACAGCAGATCGCATCCGGCTTTCAGCGGTGCAACGTAACGACGAACGAGGGCGGCTCCATCCCCGATGAAGTCGCGGCGATGTATGCCAAGGATCGCGCCGACACCACCGGTACGGTTTTTCTGGGGCTCACCGTTGGGTGCGCCACCTGCCACGACCACAAGTTCGATCCCATTTTGCAGAAAGAGTTTTACTCCCTCACCGCCTTCTTCCGCAACACCACGCAGCGTCCGTTGGATGGCAATATCCCCGATACGCCGCCGGCGTTGGTCGTGCCTCGACCCGAAGATCAAAAACGCTGGGACGAATTGACCGAACGGCGTGAGAGTTTGCGGCAGGTTCTAAGTGCGGCGAAAACTAGCCAGAGCGCCGCGTTCGAATCATGGCTCGATTCGCCAGCCCGTCGATCCATTCAGATTCCGTACAGCGCCGCCTCCCGGGTGCTGGAGCTGAGCGTGGGCAGCCGAGGCAGACTGCTGTTGAGAGGCCAGCCACAGCCCGTTACTCTGCCGGCGGCTGTGACCGTGGGACAAGGCATGTCCCTAACCGGCAAAGCATTGCATTTCGGCAAAAAGGCGTTCGTCACTCTGCCTAACATCCCCGAAATCGAGGCGGATAAACCGTTCACGATCTCGGCCTGGATGTACTTGCCCAAAGGAAAGGGAAGCTACGTCATCGCGAGTCAGTTCGAGCCCGAGCCCAAGCAGAAGCCGAAGGACGACCGCGACCGGAGGCGTGGCTGGATTATTGAGGCAGGCGATCGAGGTCCAAGCATCAAGCTTGCCGGCAAAGACGGCAGATACATCAGCGCCAACCCGGCTGAAGGCTACGAATTGAATGGCGAGAGTTGGTATCACCTGGCGTTCACCTACGACGGTAGCCGCGACCGTGCGGGCCTCGCGATATGCGTCAACGGCAGATTGATTCCCACGCAGGGGACGGGTGAAGATCTGGAGCCGCTCATAGGCAGCGTGCGAAGCGCTTCTCCGCTGAGCTTGGGGCGAGACAAAAAGAAATACTTCGAAGACGGGGCTATTGCCGAGTTCCGCATCCTGAACCGTGAAGTGGATGAGCAGGATGCAGAGTTGTTGTCTTTGTGGAACACGATCTCGGCTGCTCGCACAAGAGACACTGCACAACTCACCGATGCGGAACGCGCTGCGCTGGGTGTTTACTACGTTTATCAGCGCGACCGTGCCACTCGTGAAACGTTAGCCCAACTGCGCCAGGTAGAGGCCGAACGTCGCGGGATCGCTCGTCGATCCCCAATCACGCTGGTGATGCAGGAGCAAGCCGGCACAAAGCCCGTGGCCCATGTCTTGTATCGCGGGCAGTACGATCAGCCTCGCGATGAGGTGGAGCCGAAAGTGCCCGCCATTCTGCCGAGGATGTCCGATTCTTTGCCGCGTAACCGGCTCGGCCTCGCGCAATGGTTGGTTGACCCTGCCAATCCACTCATGGCGCGCGTGACTGTGAATCGCTTCTGGCAGGAAGTGTTTGGCACGGGCATCGTGAAAACCGCCGAAGATTTCGGCTCGCAGGGTGAAGCGCCCTCGCACCCCGCGCTGCTCGACTGGCTTGCGGTGGAGTTCCGCGAATCGGGGTGGGACACCAAGCGGTTTTTCAAGCTAATGCTGATGTCCGCTACGTACCGGCAATCGGCGGCGGCCACAGAAGAGAAGCTCAAGGCAGATCCCGACGATCGCCTGCTCTCACGTGGATCGCGCTTCCGTATGGACGGTGAAATGGTCCGCGACTACGCTCTGGCTGCGAGCGGCCTTCTCGCCCCCGCCATAGGGGGTCCGAGCGTGAAACCTTACCAGCCGAAGGGCATCTGGGAGGCCGTCGCCATGGACAACAGCAACACCCGCTTTTACACGCAGGATCATGGCGAGAGGCTCTATCGGCGAAGCCTCTATACCTTCTGGAAGCGCAGCGCTCCGCCGGCGTCTATGGATATTTTTAACGCTCCCAGCAGGGAGAACTGCACAGTGCGCCGCGAGCGCACCAACACGCCGCTGCAGGCTCTGGTGACCATGAATGACCCCCAGTTCTTCGAGGCCGCGCGAACGCTGGCGCAGCATGCTCTAGTTGCCGGACGGGGCGATTTCGATCGCGAGCTGGATTTCATTGCGGAGCGTTTGCTCGCCCGTCCGCTGGACACCAGGGAACGGGACATCGCCCAACGCTCCTATCGAGACTACAAGAGTTACTACAGCGGGCATTCCGTAGACGCGCGAAAGGCGGTTTCCGTGGGTGAATCCAAACCCGATGCCAGCCTGCCCGTACCTGAGTTTGCCGCCATGACCATGCTGGCAAGTCAGATGCTGAACCTCGACGAGGTTCTTCACAAGTAGATTGGGTCATCTAGGAGACCCTGCGAATGCATCCATCCGATGAAGCGGTTCTGAATGAAACACGGCGCCAGTTCTTTGCGCACGGTGCTCGAGGCCTTGGAGTCGCGGCACTCGCCAGCATTCTGGGCAAAGAGATGACTGGAGCACCCACCAGCGTCCAGGCGGTCGGCGGGCAGGCCGGCCTGCCGCATTTCGCGCCCAAAGCCAAGAGGGCCATCTATCTGCACATGTTGGGTGCTCCGCCGCAAATCGAGCTGTTCGATTACAAGCCAGGGATGTCCGCATGGTTTGACAAGGACTTGCCGGATTCCATCCGCAAGGGACAGCGTTTGACCACCATGACCTCCGGGCAAACCCGCTTCCCCATCGCGCCTTCCATCTTCAAGTTCCAGCAACATGGCCAGAATGGTGCATGGGTCTCCGACCTTCTGCCCTACACCGCGAAGATGGCGGATGACATCGCAATTCTACGTTCTCTTCATACCGAAGCGATCAACCACGAGCCGGCCATCACGTTCCTCCAGACTGGTTTCATGATCGCGGGCAAGCCGTGCATCGGTTCCTGGATTGCTTATGGGCTAGGCAGCATGAATCAGGACCTGCCGACGTTCGTCGTCCTCAACGCAACCCACTCGCATCCCAAGGCCAACGTGCAAGCCATTTCGGCGCGCCTCTGGAGCGCTGGATTCTTATCGGCCCAATACGCCGGCGTCGCGCTTAGATCCTCCGGCGATCCGGTGCTCTATATCAACAACCCGAACGGCGTCCCTCCGGTGATGCGTCGCCGCATGCTGGACGCGTTGGGCGAGATGAACCAGATCGAGCAGGCAAAGAACCTCGATCCCGATACGCGCGTGCGCATCGCCCAATATGAGATGGCGTTTCGCATGCAGACATCGGTGCCCGAACTAACCGATCTTTCCAAAGAGACCGAAAGCACCTACAAACTCTATGGCGAGGAGGCGCGCAAGGGAGGCACGTTCGCCAATAGCTGCCTCATGGCGCGCCGATTAGTCGAGCGCGGTGTGCGCTTCGTGCAGGTCTATCACCGCGGCTGGGACGTCCACGCTTTGCTGCCCGAGGTGTTGCCCAGCCAGTGCAGAGACGTTGACCAGGGTTGCTGGGGGCTTGTCCAAGATTTGAAACAGCGCGGCATGCTCGAAGACACTTTAGTCATTTGGGGTGGCGAATTCGGCCGCACCATCTACTCACAGGGCAAGCTTACCCCGACCGACTACGGCCGCGACCACCATCCGCGCTGCTTCAGCCTTTGGATGGCTGGTGGCGGCGTCAAGGGCGGCATCGTCCACGGTGAAACCGACGAGTTTTCGTACAACGTGGTGAAAGACCCGGTACACATCCGGGACCTCCAGGCTACGCTGCTACACCAATTCGGTATAGATCACGAGAAATTCACCTACAAATATCAGGGATTGGATCAGAAGCTTACGGGTGTCGAGAAGGCTTACGTGGTAAAAGACATCTTAACCTGAACGGAAATGTGACATTTTCTCAGGTCTTCCGTCTTCTTTTCAGTCCCGAGCACGGACCGTGGATGGCCAGATCAGTTATTGACCCGTGCTTCCCCTTCCAGTATGCTGTTACGAACCGTGGAACAATCTGGGTTGCCCCAAGTCGAGGCAAGCTCCCGCGATAGCTTGCAGCGCGAAGTCATTTCAGTTGCACGCGCATGCGATATCCTTTCGTCCTTTAGACAACCAGGCGAGAGCCTCCGCCTGCGTGACATTGCAGTAAGGACTGGCCTGAATAAAGTGACGGTTTTTCGGTTGGCCGGAACGCTAGTCAGCAAAGGCCTTATCGAGAGGGTCGGCGCTCGCGGATATAAGTCGTGCATCCAGTCGGTGCGGCCCAGCCGCTTTCGCATCGGCTATGCTGCTTTGAGTCGCATTGTTCCCTTCATTAGCACAGTCACCGAGAGTCTCCAGGTGGCCGCAACCAATGAGTTTCTCGACTTGTTGGTTTTAAATAATGAAGGAAGTCGAAAGCAGGCCTTCCGCAATGCTGATTTCTTCATCCGAGAGAAGGTTGACCTCGTGATTGAGTTCCAAGTCAACGCCGACATCGCTACAGCGTTGGCCAGGCAGCTGGCGGACGCCGGGATTCCGATGGTCGCGGTCGATATGCCCCATCCCGGTGCGTACTATTTTGGAGCCGATAACTATAAGGCAGGCCATTTGGGCGGAGTTCAGCTCGGGCGGTGGGCGGCCAAGAACTGGCAGGGCCAGGTGGATGGAGTCCTCCTCTTGGGCGGATCGGCGGGAGGGCCGATCCTGGAAGCCAGACTATTGGGATTTTGGGACGGGATCATCACGGCGCTTCCTCACGTAAGTACAAAGTCACAGTTTCGGTATGACACCAAAGCGAGTTTCGTCAATGCTCTTGATGTGGTCAGGAAACATTTGCGACGAAACCGGCTCAGAAACGTTCTAGTCGCGGCCGTCAACGACCCGGCGGCGCTGGGAGCTTTGCAGGCGTTTCGGGAGTATGGACTCGAGGAAAGCTGCGCCGTGGTAGGTCAGGGCGCCGTCGCCGAAGCTCGTTACGAGATGCGCCGCCAGGGTACCCGCCTGGTCGGATCGGTGGCCTATTTTCCAGAGGAGTATGGAGAAAAGCTGATCCGGCTTGCGGTTGAGATCTTAAACAAGAGGCCTGTTCCGCCGGCCGTCTTCACACGCCATGAAATGGTGACGCCAGATAACGTAAATAAAGTCTACGCCAATGACCTCTTGATGGACTTGCGACCGCTCAATGTCTGAGGTTTGACGCGTTTCAAGCTCCAAAAAACATCACAGGCCGATCCAAAGCCCAATGGCTACTATAGATGTGCGCATGGGTTTGTTTCATTTAGTGAAACGTAAATATCGAGGCGCGTTAGCTGTGGAACAATCATCAAATCGCCGCAAATTTGAACGAAGTTCAATTCTTGTTGCGTTTTTCCGTGAAGGTTATGTTCCACACAACGGAATGATGTGGACCGGTAAAGATTGCTATTGATTCTCGGCCTCAATCCAAATATCGTCTTGAGACATATGTTTTGGGGTTTTGGGGGCCGTTGGATTTCCCGGCAACCAAAAGTAGAACGATCTGACAAGAACACCCGTACTGGAAAGGGATCAGAGCATGATGAAGAGCTTCCGAGTAGAAGCTTGGCGTGAAGCCAGTTTTCTACCAACGCGTTGTGGAATGGCGAGATCATGGGGCATAAACTGCAGCAGAACACTTGCCGTGCTTCTGGCGTTGGCCGCAGCGTCCACTCAATTGCCCGCCCAAACCTCGCTCGGCACGATTCTCGGCAATGTTACTGACGAATCCGGGGCGGCGATCCCAAAAGTTGCCGTAACAATCACAAACGAAGCAACTTCTGCGGCTCGTGTTGTTACGACGAGCGATGCCGGTAGTTATACGGTACCTGCTCTACCCTCGGGGTCTTACAAAATTCAAGCCGAACTGAAGGGCTTTCGCACGGAGATCCAAACTGGCATCAAGCTGGATGTCAATCAAACCCTCCGCGTTGACCTGGGCCTTAAACTTGGCGACGTAAGTCAGAGCATAGAAGTGAACGGGATTGCGGCTACGCTGCAGACCGACTCCTCCACAGTGGCCACCACGGTAGACAACGCGAAGGTGGTGGAGCTGCCGCTCAATGGCCGAAGCTTCACGCAATTGACGGTGCTGGTTCCCGGAGCTGTGGGAACGGGAGCAGGCATCTATCAAAGCTCGGGGACCACCGTTTCCGTTAGCGGTCTTCGCAGCGAAAACAACAACTACACCCTGGACGGCGTGAATAACAACGAAACGTTCTTCAAGTCCTACGGCGTGCAGCCCTCCATCGATTCCATCCAGGAGTTCAGAGTTCAGACAAATATCACTTCCGCTGAATTCGGCACAGGCGCTGGCGCGAACGTAAATGTGATTACAAAGTCGGGCTCCAATGAATTCCATGGAGACGCATTCGAGTTTCATCGCGATAACCACCTGACCACGCAGGACTATTACTCCCAAAAGGCGGATCTCCCTAAACCCATATTCCGGCAGAACCAATTCGGCGGGACGTTCGGCGGCCCCATTCATAAGAACACGACGTTCTTCTTCGTGAACTACGAGGCTAACCGGTTCAGCCAGGGCCAATCCATCCTTTCGATCGTCCCCACCGCGGCACAGCTTTCCGGTGACATGTCGCTGGACTATCTGGGCAAGCCGGCGCCGCAGATCTACGATCCGGCGACCACTACGACGGTGAATGGGGTAACGACGCGAGCTCCCTTTGCCGGAAATCAAATTCCATCGAGCCGGATCGACCCGGCAATGACCGCGTACGCCAAGGTATTCCTTCCGGCGCCGAATACGAACGTCAGCGGGAACAATTACATCAACACCAGCCCGAATATCTTGAATGGAAATCTAGGCATGATCCGAATCGATCAACGATTCGGCAACAACAATACGCTTACGGGACGATACAGCATAAACGACTCCCACAATATTCAACCCACCGCGCAACCGGTGGTTGACAATACCGTTGGCAATACGTTTACCAACGCAATGATCAGCGATACCCACACGTTCGGCGCGAATACGGTCTTAGACGTGCGCCTGGGATACCATCGCAACAATCTGGAAATCACGGACAACGCGCCGGGCGGCGCGAGCGCCACAGCCGCTTACATCAGCACATACGGATTTCAAGGCGTACCTTCCGTGAAGGGGATTCCGCTTTTTCCGCAATACAGCGTGGGCGGCAATTTCGGAGTGAGCCAACAAGGCTATCCATTCCCCGACGATACCTGGAGCCTCATGGGCAATGTGAGCCGGATTACGGGCAAACACCTGCTGAAAGTGGGCTGGGATTTCCGTTATATGCGCAACCTGGATGACGGCTATTTCACCGGCAACTTCAACTTCACCGGTGACGCAACCAACGATCCCCAAAATACAGCGACGACCGGCCAATCCATGGCGTCCTACCTGCTTGGGCTCCCGAATAGCGCTTTGCGCAATATCGGCGATACGGCCGCGATCATGCGCAAGCACGATTACAGCGCATTCATTCAGGACGATTGGAAGGTGACGTCTCGCCTTACCCTGAACCTGGGATTTCGCTATGACTATTTGGGATGGCCCGTGAGCCGCGATAACACGCTGGGTTCCTTTGACCTCATCACCGGGCAGTATTTGTGGGACGGGAAGAATCCGGTCACCGGCGCGGGGCCGAATGCCCGCCGCGGCATCGTCAACCCGCGATACGATAACCTGGCTCCGCGTATCGGCTTCGCCTACCGCCTAAACGACAAGACCACGGTTCGCGGTGGATATGGAATTTTCTACAACGGCAACTATCTCTGGGAAGCCCAAGGGATTCGCGGCAACTACCCGTATGCCATTAGCGAAACGTTGACAAACCTGAACGTGACCACGGCCTCGAGCCCCATTGAAAAGACGTTCTCTCCCATTCTGACCGTGACTCCCGGCGCGCCTGTTCCTTTGACGGATCAGCATATCGTCAATCGCAACAACAAGACCGCCAGCACGCAGCAGTGGAATTTCCATGTGCAGCGCCGGCTCACCGAGGACCTGATTGCAGAGGTCGGCTATGTCGGGAACAAGGGTACGCATCTGACTATGTTCATAAACGAGAACACGGCCTTGCCTGGCCCCGGCGATCCCGGTCCCCGACGGCCATGGCCCGTTCTGGGCGCGACCAGCGAGATGAATAATGTGGCCACGTCAAATTACGAAGGGCTCCAGGCGAAGCTCGAAAAGCGCTTCTCGAAGGGACTTACCTTCCGGTTGAACTATTCGTTCTCAAAGACGATGGACGTAGGAGGGTCAGGCTTTTCAAACAGCGCCTCGCCACAGAACCCCAACGCTTTTAAAGCAGACGCCGCCCTCAGTTCTCTGGACCGCGCACAAATCTTATCCCTCGACTGGGTGTACCAGCTGCCGTTCGGAAAGGGCCGGCGCTTTGGCTCCAGCTTGAACAGGTTCGAGGAAGCGCTGGCTGGCGGCTGGGAAGTAACGGGAATTATGTCCGCTATCTCCGGATCTCCATTTACGGTGAACCTGGAGGGGGACATCGCAAACATCGGCGCCAGATCGATTGGCCAGCGGCCGAACGCCACAGGTATCGACCCATACTCGGGAGCGCACAGCACGACCGGCCTCTGGATGAATCCGGCGGCATTTTCCATCCCTGCCGCCTATACGTTTGGAAACCTCGGCCGCAATACGCTGATCGGGCCAGGATTCTTCCAGCTGGATTTTGGTGGGTATAAGAATTTCAGGATTACGGAAAGGATCGGTATGCAGTTCCGCGCCGAGATATTCAACATCACGAACCGCGTGAACTTCGGCAATCCCAATAGCGACCTGAATTCCTCGTCGTTTGGACAAATCAGCGGTCTAGCCGGTGCCCCCCTCGAAGCCCAGTTTGGACTCAAGGTTCTCTTTTGAGGGCTTTGACCAGGTTAGTTCACACCGACTGGTAAAGACACTCCCCGGACAGCATGGCAAGCTGTCCGGGGAGTCTGCTTTTCTACGGGGACCGCTGGATATAATTGTTCTTGCGCGCATCCGGGTCGATCATGCTTTATCGTCAGCTAGTTCGAAGCCTGGCGGGGCTGTTTCTGGTCTGCATGGGCTTCGCGCAACAGATGCCTTCTCCCGACCTGCAAGGGCATCTGCGGGCAGCGCAGACAGATCTCGATTCGGAAAAATATTCAGAAGCAGTCCGAGAGTTGCGCGCAGCGATCACCATTCATCCCGAGATTCGCGGCGCGTACTATCAGCTTGGTTTCGCTTTGTTTCAGCTCGATAACTTCAAGGAGGCCGAAAAGGCGTTCACGAAAGAACTCGACTTCCAGCCGCCGGATGCATACTCTCTGTACTATCTCGGGAGAATCAGGGCCGATCAGGGACAACGCGAGCAGTCTATTGCCTTTTTTGAGAAGTCATTGGCCGCGGCAGAGGTTTTAGACGTTCGCCAAAGGCTGGGCAGCAGCTATCTGGCTCTTGGGAGATTGGACGGAGCGATCCATTTTCTGGAGGCTTCTGTCCGGACGCGGCCGGAAGATGGCGCCCTGCATTATCTGCTTGGCCGGGCATACAGACAGAAAGGGAGAATCGCCGAGGCCAAGGCGGAGTTTGACGCGGCCGCGAGATGGAAGGCTAAGTTCAGAGATGACATGATCTCCTTGGCGGGATTGCGCCGGGCTTTGGCGGAGAACAACCAGGCGGACGCCATCGCCAGGACGCGTGAATTGTCCAGTTCCGGCGACTCGGATATTCTGCTGGCTTCCGCAACCGCGTTGGGACAAGCCGGCCTGCACCAGGAAGCTATTTCTTTTTTGAACAAAACGATCGGCTTGAATCCAAAGATTCCCGAAGCTCACTACGATCTGGCGCGCGCTTACATCGCGTTGGATAATCGTGCGGTGGCGGTACCCGAGCTGGGAAAAGCGGTGGAGATCCAACCCGGCTTCTATGAAGCACAGTTGCTGCTGGGTACTTTGCTGGTAGACGAGGGCCAGAGCGACGCGGCAATCAAGCATCTGCGTGCGGCCGTGGATGCGCGTGCGGACAATCCCAGGCTGCTCATGATGCTTGGTCTGCAGTACTATCAGGGGCGGTATTTCGCGGACGCGATTGAAGTCTTGAAGAAGGCCGCGGCACTGGAGCCTGAAAATCCGGATCCCCTCTATCTATTGATTCAGGCTTACTACCGCAATTTTGAGTACGAGCGCGCGCTCAGCCTGGCTCAAGAGACCGTGGCGCATTTTCCGAACCGAGCCTTGTCCCATTATCATCTGGGCGCCCAACTCAACAACTTCAGCCGTCTCGAAGAAGCCAGGGAGCAATTGGATCTTGCGCTGGCGAAGGATCCCGGGCTGGTGGAGGCGCAAGCGATGTTAGGCGATGTCTTGTTCAAAATGGGAAAGGCGGACGAGAGCCTCAGATACTTTCGACAAGCTATCGAAGCGGACCCGAAGCTCATGGATGCTCACGCCGGCATGGGCAAGGCACTCATTCAGCTCAAACGATATCCCGAAGCCGCCCGCGCAATGGAAGAAGCCATCAAAATCGATCCCAAGCTAGCGTCGATTCACCTCTATCTTTCTCAAGCGTATCGCGCGCTGGGACGGGCGGATGAGGCTAAGAAAGAGGCCGCGGTGTTCAGCACTCTGAATCAGGAACGCGCCAACGCCCGCGACCAGGAAGGTGATCGGAAGTACCCGAATTGAGACTTTCTGCCGGAGCATGGGCCGCCATATCCTTTTGCTCGCTGTCCGCCCTAATGGCCGCTTGGCTACTCGGTTCCACAGGCAAGGTGGCGGCGACGGCGCCCAAGTTCGCGGACGTGACGGAGAAAGCCGGGCTGTCCGCCTTCCGCAATGTACAGGGAGACGCCACAGCCAAGCCGCACATTATTGAGGTGATGGGCGGAGGAGCGGCATTTCTCGACTACAACAACGATGGCAACCTCGATATTTTGCTGGTGCGCGGCTCAACCATCGAAAAATACCGCCAGAATGGCGGCGATCCAGTCTGTTCGCTTTACCGGGGCGACGGCAAGGGGCATTTCAACGACGTGACCAGACAAGCCGGTCTTGCGGATTCACATGGTTGGGGGATGGGCGTGGCCATTGCGGACTACGATAACGACGGATGGCAGGATATTTACGTCACGGGATACGGCCGCAATTTTCTATTTCACAACCGTCATGACGGCACGTTTGAAGAAGTTGCGGAAAAAGCTGGCGTCAAAGGCGGCGGTTGGAGTATGGGAGCGGCTTTTGGCGATTTTGATCGGGACGGCCATCTCGACCTGTATGTGAGTAACTATCTTCAATATCCCCTGGACCATCTGCCGGTACATGACTCGTCCTGCAATTACCGGGGCATTTCCGTTTTTTGCGGTCCCCGCGGGTTGCCCGGGCAGCGCGACTCCATCTACTTTGGAGATGGCGAAGGTCACTTTCACGATCGCTCCGCTGAATTGCGGATTGACCCGGACAAGCTCTACGGTTTGGGAGTCGTGATCGCGGACTATGATAACGACGGCTGGCCCGACATCTTCGTCGCGAATGATCTGAGCCCGAATCTCTTCTACCATAACCTGGGCAAGGGAAGGTTTGAAGAAATCGCTCTCACCGCCAATGCCGCTTTCTCGCCAGATGGGGTGGAAGAAGGCAATATGGGAGCGGACTTCGGCGATTTCGACAATGACGGCTGGTTGGATCTCTACTACACGACTTCATCCTTTCAAACCGACGAGCTTCTACAAAATAATCATAACGGGACATTCACCAACGTCAGCAATCCAGCGGGCCACGGCGCCAGCACCTATCTTTTCGTGAAATGGGGGGCCTCATTCGCCGATCTCGATAACGACGGTTGGGAGGACCTCTTTGTGGTCAACGGTCATCTCTACCCAGAAGCTGACAAGTTCAACCTAGGGCTGGTCTACAAACAGCGGCCTCTTGTCTTCCTGAACAATGGCGATAAAACGTTTCGGGAAGTGGGTATCGATTCGGGACTTTCGCAGCAGTGGAAGAGCCGGGGTCTGGCGGTGGGTGATTATGACAACGACGGGCGCCTGGATCTTCTGATCAATAATCTGGACGACGGGCCCGTCCTTCTGCACAACGAGATGCCCCGGAGGCATTGGCTCATAGTCCAATGCACCGGAACCAAGAGCAATCGCTCCGCGGTGGGCGCTCGGCTGACCTTGCGAGCCGGCAACCTGAGGCAGATTCGCGAAATCAAAGCGGGACTGAGCTATCTTTCCAGCAACGATCTGCGAGTGCATTTTGGGCTGGGTGCACTGGACAAGGCGGATTCGCTCGAGATCCGGTGGCCCAGTGGGCTTACCGAGCGCATGGAGAATGTTCCCGCAGATCAGGTTTTGAAGCTGGAAGAAGGAAAGTCGCGGCCAGTCTCCCCGGCGGGATGGAATTGAAGTGCGATTCAGGGGTCCAGGGCGAACGGCCGCAGCTTTCCTGATCGCCCAATGCCTACTTACGGCGCGCGCGAGTCTGGCGGCAAATGAGAAGGCCGAGGATGCCCAAGGCTTTGAAGTACTGTTCAAGCGCGCTCAAGAGCACCGGATCGCAGGGCTGACCGATCAAGCTTTGGATGAGCTTCTCAAGCTGCTGGCAGGATTGCGCGCGCACCCCGAGCTTCGCGGTCTTGCGCTGAACGTGAAGAGAGAGACGGCCGAAGCCTATTTATCACGAGGTGACCGGTCGAAAGGCGATCTGGCGCGAGCGGCGGCTTGTTTCGAAGAAGTCGCCGCCGAACAACCCAACGATGCTTTCGTTCATTACAGGCTGGGCCTTGTGTATCGGGACTTGGGAGACAACCGGCGGGCTGCCTTGAATCTGCAGGATGCGATTAAAGGCGGCTTCCGAAACCTGGGAGCGCAAATCAATCTCATGGAGGCCGCGTTCGCTTCCAGGCAATCGGCTCTAGGGCTGCAAGCGGCCAGGGATGTCATTTCACCGAGTTTGCGATCATCCGACGTGATGCTGCGGGTTGGCAGGCTGCTGTTCGACCACCTGTTCTACAAAGAAGCCTTGAGGGCCTTCCAACTAGCTCACCAGACGGCTCCCGAGGCGTTCGAGCCTCGATTTCGCGTGGCGCTAACGCATTATCTCCTGAAAGACTACGTGGACTCGGTCGCGGCCTTGCAACCGGCGGCGGGTTTGGAATCAAACCCCGAGGCAGCCAGCCTGTATGCCTCAGCCGAAGCGCAGTTAGGGCATACGGACACGGCCGCTACCACCTTGCGGCGAGTCATTGAACGGTTTCCTCAAAGCCCGCATGCATTTATCAATCTCGCGCTAATCCAGTTGGATCTCGGAAACGCCGGCGACGCAGAAGAGCTGTTGGCACGATTGCACTCGCTGCCCGTTCAACGCGATGCGAAGGTATTCTACGCCGTAAACAGGAACTCTTGCCAGGATCTTGCAAGCGCCGTGGATCGCCACGCGGAGGCGCATTTGTCACCGGACGGTGAAGCCGCAGCAACGGCAGAGTTCTACTTTCAACTGGCGGTCCAGTTGCAAGAACGCTTTCACTACGCTTCCGCGGTCGAGCTGATCCGGCTGACTCAGGCCACCGAAGGGAATTCCGCCCGCGTACTTTACGTGGCGGGCAGCAGTTGCCTCAACCTGGATCCCCAGGCGCCGGAACCAATCCAATTCCTCCGGCAAGCTGTCGCGCTCAACCCAAACTTTGACAAAGCATATTACATGCTGGGCCGCGCTTGTACTCGCCGCGGAGATCTTGAAGCAGCCCTGCAGGCTTATCAGGAAGCGGCCCGTCTTCGCTCCGATCCGTCTTATTTCCTGGCTCTTGGGAAGACCCTTGCCAAATCCGTCAATTCGAGTAAATCCGACCGGGATCGCGCGATCGCGGCGTATGAGCAAGCCCTGGCGCTCGACCCGTCCTACGCCGAGGCACATCTGGAATTAGGCCGATTGTTCGTTCAAATGAAAGACTTGGAAAAGGCCCGCACACAGTTAGAAAAGGCCATCGAGCTGGAGCCCGATTTCTACGAAGGCGATTATCTCCTGGGACGTCTTCTCTACCAGATGGGAGATGGCGAACGATCGCGCGAATACATGGCGTCGTTCGAGAAGAAGAAAAGCGCCCTGATGGAGCAATCCGTCATCGGTTCGGGTTTTATTTTCGGCGGACAATAAATATGAGGTTTTTCGCGGCATGGGGTTTGATGGTCGCGCTAACCGCGGCAACAGCCCCCTTATTGTTTCGCGATGTCGCCAAGGATTCCGGAATCGACTTCAAACTGGTGTCAGGCGGGCCTAAGAAGCACTACATTATCGAGTCGATGACTGGAGGAGTGGCACTATTTGACTACAACAATGATGGCCTCTTGGACATCTACCTGGTGAACGGGTCCACGATCGAAGCGGAACGCTCCGGGACTAATACAGCGGAGGATCGTCTTTACCGCAACAATGGCGACGGAACTTTCACCGACGTCACGCATCAAGCCGGCCTTGGCGACCGGCGGTGGACCATGGGCGTCGCCATTGCCGATGTAAATAACGATGGCTTCGACGACATCTACATCACAAATTACGGGGCCAACCGGCTCTACCTGAACAATGGAGACGGGACATTCCGGGACTTCAGTAAGGAGTCGCACACGGACATCTCGGGCTGGAGCTCGAGTGCCGCGTTCGCAGATTTTGACGGCGACGGCTTGGTCGATCTTTACGTGTCGAGTTACCTTGACGTCGATATTCAAAATTTACCGAAGGAAGGTCTGCTCTGCAGCTATCGCGAGATTCCGGTTCAGTGCGGCCCGCGCGGTCTAACGCCGGGCCATGGGCACCTGTTCAAGAATCTGGGCGGCGGCCACTTTCAGGATGTTACGGCTGAGTCCGGCATAGGCGCCGCGCCTCCGTCGTACAGTCTCGGCGCAGTATGGGCGGATTTGGACAACGACGGCCGCCCGGACTTGTTTGTCGCCAACGATTCCCTACCCAACTATCTGTTTCACAACGACGGCAACGGCAAGTTCACCGAGTCCGCCCTGGCTGCGGGGGTGGCCCTGCGGTCGGATGGGCGAGAGCAGGCGGGCATGGGAGTTGATATCGGCGACTTTGACAATGACGGAAATCTCGACCTGGTCCTGACCACTTTTTCCGACGACTACAAAACCCTCTTCCACAACGATGGGCGCGGGCATTTTGAGGATGTTTCATTCCAGGCGGGATTGGTGCGGCCTACCTGGAATCTACTCGGCTGGGGCGTACAATTCGTGGATTTGAACAACGACGGCTATCAGGACATTGTGATGGCCAACGGCCACGTGTATCCCGAGGTGGATCAACATAGCTTTGGGACGACGTACCGCCAGCACCCGTTCGTCCTGATGAACGATAGGAATGGACATTTCACGGATGCGCAGGCAAGCGCCGGACCGGCGTTCCAGCTGGCCGAGTCCAGCCGCGGGCTGGCTGTCGGCAGTCTTAGTAACAACGGCTTCATCGATATCGTCATCTCGAATCTCGATGCCCAACCCTGGATCATTAAGAATCCGGGAAACACAGGGAATTGGCTGCTTCTCAAGCTGCGGGGGACCGTTTCCAATCGCAACGCAATCGGAGCTCGCGCCACGATAAAGACCGGAAAGCTGAGCCAGTTGCGGGAGGTCAAGAGCGGCGGCAGCTATCAATCCCATAGCGACTTCCGGCTACATTATGGTCTAGGCGCAGCGCCGTCAGCCGATGAAATCAAGATTCGATGGCCTACCGGAAAACTACAGGTTCTGAAGAACGTGAAGGCCAATCAGATCTTGACGGTTGACGAGCCGCGTTGACGTTTGCAAGATCATAAAATACTTTTTGGCGCCGGCGCGAGCGCCGATTTGCCTACCGTGGAGGACGCGCTTCGGACCCGGAGGGGGCGCCACCGGGCTCTTGACCAGCCAAAGAATCTGAAGCGTTTCGCACATCCTGCTGCGTTCGCTGCAGCCTGCGGCGCGTCAAACGCTGATAGGTAGCCAATTCCACCTGCGCTTCTTCCCGCTTGCCTTGTTTGGAATAGGCGGCGGACAGCAGGTAGTGAACCCGGTCGTTCTCCGGTTCCGAGGCCCCCACCTGTTTCAGGGCCGCGATCGCTTCTTCGTATCTCCCTTTCGCCGTATAGGCCCGGCCCAAATCCAGGCGCGCGTCCATCAGACGCGGATAAGCACGCAGGGCCAACTCCAGATGTGGAATCGCTTCATCCGCTTTTCCCTGCTCGATATAGACGCTCCCGAGCCTATACTGCGCAAGACCATGATAGGGATTGCGCTTGATCTCTTCCGTCAGCCAATGCTCAGCCTGATCGTTTTGGCTCATCTTTCTGTACACATTGCCGATCTCGTACCGGATTCCGCCGGCATCGGGCCGTTTTGCCAAGGCCGCCTGGTACTCCTGAATCGCCAGATCGAATTCCGTGCGATCCTCATGCTGCCGTCCAAGGAGTTCATGGACGCCGTATGAATCGGCGTCCAACTCAATCATTTGCCGCAGCGCCGCCTCCGCTTGCCGTTTGTAGTTCAGCCCCAACAGATGCAGTGCGTCAATGTACTTCGGTTCCACCAAGAGAACCTTGCGGACCTCATCCTCCGCGAGAATGCCTTCACCGGCCTCCAGATACGACCGGGCCAGATAGAGTTGTAAACACCGATTCGAATTCTTAGCAGAGGCTTGCGAGAGCGGCTTCTGCGCTTCGCGAAAGCGTCCTTGCCGGAGGAGTTCGATTCCTTCGAGCACCTCTTGCGAACCTGTTGCCCGCGTGGCGGCATGCTGATGGCTGAGCGCCTCCAATCGGGCTTTGGCCGTGGCGATCAAATCGCTCGTCTGCGCGTCCGCCCCTTTCTGCCCGGCGAGGTTCTCCAGGATTGCAACCGAATCCTTATCGTCTCCGGCGCCGGAAAACAAAGACGCCAGCTCCAGGTTCGCGTGCGCATCGGAAGAGGAGATCGTCAGATCGGAGGCCGCGTTGCCGCCGGATAGCTCCGGAATCCAGCCGGCGAAGTCGGGACGGAGCCGCACGGCGTTCCGGTATTCCAGGCGAGCCAGATCGGCACGGTTTTCTGCCATGAATCTTTGGGCCTGAAGGATAGCGACGGCGGCGGAGCGTGGCTCGATCTGCCCCAGCCGTTCGAACGCCGCCGCAGCCGATTGATCGTAGGCGCGCGTGAGGCTGTACAGAACGTCCAGGTCTTTTGGCCGCAGTTCGAGATCGCGGCGTACTTCCCTGACTGCATCTTCCTGCCGATTCAAGGCGGAATACGTGGCGCCAAGCCAGAACCGCGCTTCCGGTTCAGCCATCTTCGCATTCAATGTGATGCTCTTCTCGAGCGGTTGAATCGCCAGAGGGAACTGATTGCTCTTGTAGTAATCCATGCCGAGAAACAGGCAGGCCCCCCAAAGCGTCGAATCGAGCCGGAGTGCCCGCTGGAACTCGGAAATCGCTTCCGGATACCGATTCTGAAGATGATAAGTGATTGCGAGACTCTGGCGGATCAGCGCCAGGTTCGGTTGGAGTTTCAGGATCTCTTCGTATTGGCGGCTAGCGGATGCGTAATCCTGGGCACGCTCGGCACGCTGTGCAGCTTCCAGCCGCTGCGCAATCTGGGCGTCCGCGCCAAGCCCAACAGAAGCCATCCAAAGAGCAACCGATAACACGCGCGCGAAACTGCGAAAGCTCCGCCGGGATCGCATCGAGTTAAATCCTGATTTTATCGACAAATCCCCGGAATCTCCAATAACCGACCCGGTGCGTCAGCGCCAAAGCTACATGACAGCTACCTAGTGTCCAGCCGCAAGCGGAACGTCTTGATTTCATACGGCCGCAAGTTGAAGGAAAATGCGTTTTCCCGCACCTGCAATTCGCGTTGCGGATCTTCGATGAGGTTGGCATCGCGCGCCGAGAGGAGTGACCGGGCCAAGTGCATCCTTACGTTCGGTGCGGGTTGTCCCGCAGCCTCGTAGACCCGAACGGCTGCTTCCCCATCACGGCTCGGCTTCAGCGCCGAAACAACTACGTGTGGGTTCGAGACATCGAGAAAACTCCAGCGGTTCGGGAGTCCGCCGGCGTGCGCTCCGGTCTTCCTGACAATCAGCGGGTTGTTGAACTCCAGTCCGGCCCGGAATACCTGGGCGTCCTGCCAGGCTCCAACGTGCGGCACCAACGCGTAATCGAAACTCAACCACTTGCCCAGTTCCAGCGCAGAATCCGACGACATACCGGGTTCGTGACTGTCAATCCCGCCGTAAGACAGCAGGCGCGTGGAACGCATCAGCGAGAGCAGCATTGTGTCGCCCACGACATTGTTGCCCGGTATTCCTCGGTTGACGAGCGCCAGTCCCCGGCCGTTGTCGCCGTAGTCGATCCAGTTCTGGGCGGGAAACTCCTGGCTCCGCGGCCGCTCGATCGCTCCGAACGCAATCTCCTGGGTGTTCCGGCCTTCACGTATGGAGGTTGGGAACATGACGCGATAGCGAACGAACGGCTCCTGGTTCAGGATCTCGGTGTGGATGTCAACGCGGCGTATGCCTGGATACATTCGTACTCTCGTCGAAAATTGGTTTTTCCCAAAGGGATGCGTAATATGAAACTCCGCGATTACCGGTCCCCCGCTTGCCGATCCGCTCCCCCCGACGTTGTCGGTGCTGAATTTGGCGGAATCAACCTTCGGTCCCGTTATTTTCTTCGTCATGGCGGTTAGGCGCGCGCCGTTCAGAGTTCCGTATAACTCCCAAAAGTCGCCGCCATCTTCCTCGCGAGCTACGACATTACCGGATCCGTTCAGAATTTCTGAGCGATCCTCCTTCAACACGAGACTTGTCATCTCGCCGGTCCAAAGGTTGAACGCCGCCTTGTAGAACTCGTTCTCGATGGCTCCCACGTCGTCCCGCCATGTGGTCCGGGCACTCGCCCCAGTCGCGGACGGCACGCCGCCCGCGGATGCTTGAGAGTTGGGGACAGCATGGTACACGGCGTGGCCCATGGATGGAACGTCTCGCGCAACAAAAACGATCTTCGCAAAATGGATATCGCCGTCATCGCTATGCTCGGAATGAGCGATCTGGTATGGCACCGGCTTGCCTGACGCGTCGAGCAGCGCAAAACTCTTCACGTTGGGTTCGCCGAAGCCGATCTCCGCCTCGGCGAGGTCGCTGCGCTCCCAACTCAGTAAGTTAAAAACGACCAGCGGCACTCCCGGGCCCTCCGTATCGATTCTCGCCGCAACTTCGTCCAGCCTTGAGCCGAGAATCTCGTCGCCCCGCCGCTTGGAGTCCCGATAGGTGCTGATGGCGTCGTCGTAAACCTTGTCCATCATGACGCCAGAACTGAGGTCATGCGCCTGGTTGAACAGCACCGGCTCCCAGACGCGCTCGATGGCTTCACGGTCTTCCGGCGAGAGCCGGCTCGACAAAACGGTGGCCTTCTCCGCCGAAGTCAAGGTCCGCTCCATCTCACGCATCCGCTGCTTGACCTCAATTCGCGTGCTGTACACCCCTTGAAACACCGGATTCAGTTCACCTGAAAGAGTAGCCCGCTCGGGCCGGTCTTTGGCGATAAGCGCTTCGTAGTCGGAAGGCAATCCGAACCGAACGGTGAAGGGTACGGAGGCAGAACGGTTCAACTGGTCAATCAGCGCTGGTAGATGAGCCTCCGGTTCGGAGACGTCGGCTCCAGCCATGAGGACACGGCCGTATCCGCGAGCGAAAGGCGTCAACTCTTCGAAGCGCGAGCGGATGAGCCGCTCGAAGTCCCCGATGTTCTTGGGCGTATCGTACAGACCGCCGTAGCCTATAGGGAGCCAGAACGCGGGAATTTTGGTACCGTCAATGCCCTGCCAAGAAAATTCAGCCGGTGTCTCGGGGCCCGGGACTCCCCGCTGGAACCAGTAGGACTGCATGCCGGCGAGTTTCAGGATCTGCGGCATTTGTGCATTGTGGCCAAACGTGTCCAACCCCCATCCAGTTTTGACTTCGTAGCCGAGCCGGTCGCGGAAAAACCACTTACCTATCAAATACTGCCGCGCGATGGATTCCCCGGATGGCACGTTATTGTCGTGCATGGAGTCGGTTCCCCCGGCAATCTCGAGCTTCCGTTTCCCCAGCATCTCTCGGAACGCGGCGACCTCAGTGGGGTATCGGTCGAGAAATGGCTTGACGTAGCACATCTGGTCCAGCACAAACCGGTATTCCGGATACCTTTTTAAGAGACTAAGGGCTTCAAGGATGTGGGGCAATCCGATCTCCAGGTATTCTTCCCGCGTCTTGAACACAGCGCCTTCCCAGTGGGTATGAGGCACGACAATCAGCACGTCCTTATCCGGTGCGGCCGCGTAAACGCGTGACGCAGGAACAAAGATAGAGACGCACACGGCTGCGAGCAGAACCGCAGGAATCCGCATGACGGTTATGCCGCCACTTCCGGCATCCGCTTGATTCTCGGGTCGCGGAACATATCGGCTTCATCGGTGCTGCGCGTAGAAAACTCGGACACCACCGCTCCCTCCGGTCCCGCCTGGAACCAATGAGGCGTATCCGGCTTCAAGGTGTACTGATCACCCGGCCGGAGTACGATCTCATGCCAGACGGTATAATGCCGTTCCGATCCTGCTGGAGGACCGCAGGCTGGCGACGGTGACGGCTTGCCCGACACGTAAAGATATACCGTCCCCCACCGGCACCGAAAGGTTTCCTCTTTGCCTGGCACGCCGTTGATAGTTGGATGCCAGTGCTCCGGGCAGGTCTGCCGTGCGAACATGATGATCTCCTTGGCACAACAGCGCTCTGTATTCACGTAAGTGATGATCTCCAGGCCGGTCTTTTCCAGTTCGCCCAAGCCGAAATCAGCGACTTCAAAACGAGCGCGTTCTTCGGGTGTGATAACAATACCTGCGCCTTTCAAATACTCAGCGGCGCGCGCCACAGCGGCCTCATATTGTTTTGTTGCAATCATCAGTGACCCCTTCCTTTCGAACCGCAGACCTCGATAAGACGCTGAACCCCCCGTTCCACGGCTTCTCTGCCCGCCGTCATGACGTCTTCAGGCCCGCCGATTCCGAGAAACTCGTGCGGGCTGGAGGGCACGTGATATTTCGCCAGGCTCGTACGCACAGCCTCGAGATACGCTTGCTTCAGGACCGTACCAAAATTGACTTTTGCCACGCCGAGTCGGGTCATCTCCCGTACCGTTCCCGGCGCGAGGCTGGTTCCGCCGTGAATTACCAGCGGCACGGATACCCGTTCCCGAATCCGCCGCAATATGTCCAGGTTCACCGTGGCTTGTCCTTCCGTGAGGATGTGGACATTTCCCACGGAAACCGCGAGCGCGTCAATCCCCGTATCTTGTACGAATTCGGCGGCCAGATCCGGATCCGTGATTATTCCATGGCCGTTACGTTCCCCGCCGACGGGCAAAGTTCCGAATTGAGCTTCCACCCATACACCTCGCGGTCTGGCGATTGCAACCACCGCTTTGACGAGGTCGCGGTAAGCGTCGATCCCCAGGTTGTCGCTCTCCGGCATGACCGCGTTGAACCCCAGATCGATACCTTCGCGTATCTGCTCCAGACTGTCGGACTCGTTCAAAAGAAAGGCCACCGAGACCTTCGCCCGTTCCAGCGCTTTGCGAAAGCACGCATAGTACGCGAGGTTCTCCGGCCCCTTCCGCGAAGGATGCCTAAGAAATCCACCGTTGAATCCCGCGATGATCGGAGAGCCACACTTCTCGGCGGCGTCAATCACCGCCTGCAGTGATTCCAGGTTCCACGATTCGGCGTAAGGGAGGGCATGGCCGGCGCTCCCAGCCTCGGCCAACATCACGGAAAGGGGCATCACCGGCATATTTACGAATGAACGAAACTCACAATATTCTTCTTAACACTGAATCTAAGTCAAGTGCTATTTTCTGATGATTGGCTGCTGGCGCCTGAGGACTCCACAGCATGCGTCTTAATGTATGCAACGGCTTCATCGAATCGGAAAACGCCGGTCGAACACCCTAAGGCTCGCGTACATGAGGCGCCAACGGCTGAGGCGAACTGGAGATTGGCGTCGAGTGGCCAGCCTTCCAGAAGGCCAACGATCAAACCTGCAGCAAATGCGTCACCTGCCCCCGACTCGTCGACCGAGTCCATGATAAAGGGCGGAGTTTCGATAACCTGCCGGCCCCGAAGAGCCAACGAGCCTCGCGAACCCTGCGTAATGATGACGGTGCCCTGCGCGTTATAGCGGGAGAGCGCACGCGCCTGCTCCAGAGGCTCGGAAATCCCAGTAAGCAGGCGGGCCTCGTCATCGTTGGGCAGAAAGTAATCGGCGTATGCGAGTGCCGGGATCACCTGCTTTAACGGGTCCTCTATGCCGGCTGGGATCACAACATCGAGCACGGTGATTAACCCGCGCGACTTGGCCTCGCCGAAAAGGTTCGCCAGCTCCGCCGCTTTGAATGCTGGCATCGCCATATATCCGCCAACATAGAGAATCCGGGCCTGTTCCAAAACTTTCGCATCCAGGTCGGCTAGACCGAAATCACGGTTCGCACCCAAGCAGTGAAGGTAACGCCGGTCCTCCCCATGGACGTTCAAAATCGCTGTCGCGGACGTTGGATTAACGGCGCTGCGCCGGATGTACTCGGTCTCTATGCCGTGCTGGCGCAGTTCGGCGATCACGAAATCTCCAAAGTGGTCCTCGCCGACTTTCCCCACGACGCCGACACTACGGTTCAAAAGGCGCAGATTGATGGCAACGTTCGCGGCGCAGCCTCCAGGACTCAGCAGGAAGCCATCGGTAATTATTAACTCACCCGGACGCGGTAAGACCGGCACCGGATCCGCGAAGATATCGGCAACCAGGATTCCTAAACACACCACGTCCATTGCTCGCCTCACAGCACGCCGCGTACCGCGGTGATGATCTTCTCCACCGAGGGCACATAGTAATTCTCCATGACCGGCGCGAAGGGCACCGGGGTGTCTGGCGCTGCAACCCGGCGGATCGGCGCCTCCAGATAGCCCAGGCAAGCGTCGGCCACGATCGCCGCCACTTCTGCGCCCCACCCTCCCGTAAGATTATCCTCCTCAGCAATCACTAACCGGCCGGTCTTTCGCACCGATGCAAAGATGGTTTCCTGATCCAGCGGAACCAGTGTCCGAATATCGATCACCTCAACATCAATTCCTTCGTCCTGGAGCAGTTTAGAAGCTTGCATCGACTTGTGGACCATCAGAAGGCTGGCCACTATCGTGGCTCGTGTCCCCTGGTGAACGACGCGCGCCTTACCGAAGGGAATCAGGTACTCTTCCGCCGGGACGTGCGTACTTAGCTGTAATCCGCCGGCTTCCTTGCGCGCGCCCTTGCTGCCGTACAACAGCTTGTGCTCGAAGAAGATTACTGGATTGGGGTCGCGAATCGCGGTCTTCAGCAGGCCTTTGCCGTCGTAAGGATTCGAAGGGCACGCCACCTTCAAACCGGGCACATGCATCAGAAAAGACTCCAGCGATTGCCCATGTTGCGCCCCACGGGTTGTGGCTCCCACCGGCGCCCGGAAAACCATCGGGACTGTAATCTGGCCACCAGACATATAGCGCATTTTCGCTGCCTGGTTGGCAAGCTGATCCATGGCAATGAAAAGGAAGTCGCCGTATTGCACGTCGGCAACCGGGATCAATCCGCCCATGGCGGCACCTGCGGCAACACCGGCAATAGCCGCTTCGGAAATCGGCGTGTCGAGGACCCGGTCATGCCCGAACTCCTGCTCGAGCCCTAGGGTCACCGTGAAGGCGCCGCCAAACCCACCTGGAACACCGATGTCCTCGCCTAACAAGACGACCCTTTCGTCGCGGCGCATCTCCTCGACCAGGGCTTCTCGTAACGCCTCCACCATGGTCAGGGTCCGTTCCGTTTCGAGTACAGCGTCAGACGGCATAGACATCGTTTAAGCAATCCTCCGGACGGGGGCCCGGACTGGCCTCTGCAAATGCAACCGCTTGGTCGAGTTGCTCCTCTACGGATCTCTTCAACTCGTTGACCTGCTCGGCTGAAAGCAGCCCTTCGGCCAGACAGAAGGTTTCGTAGCGAACAATCGGATCCCGTTTTTTCCAGTACTGCAATTCTTCCTTCGGACGATAATGACCGGGATCGCTGCGCGAGTGCCCACAGAAACGGTATGTCTCAAGTTCGAGGAAGGTTGGACCCTTACCGTTGCGGGCCCGTTCCGCAGCCTCGCTTGTAGCCTCAAGTACGGCTTCGACATCGTTGCCGTCGACAGTAATCCCCGGGATTCCGTACGCTGCAGCGCGGTCGCTCAGATGCGCCACCCGTGTCACCTTCTCGATGGCCGTGGAAGCGCCATAGCGGTTGTTCTCGCACACGAACACCACCGGCAAATCCCAGATCGCGGCTATGTTCACGCCTTCATGAAATGAACCGATATTGGTCGCGCCATCTCCGAAAAAGCATGCGACGATGTTGCCGGTTTTTCGGTACTTCATTGCCAGCCCGAGACCGGACGCGAGTGGAATCGCACCGCCGACAATCGCAACTGCCGGTAACATGCCTTCCAGCAGATTGCCGAGATGCATGGATCCGCCCTTTCCATGGCAGCAACCCGTCGTCTTCGCATAAAGCTCAGCCATCAAACTGTTGACAGGCAGACCTCTGGCGATGGCGTGTTGGTGAGGTCGATGCGTGCTCGTAATCACGTCGCCCTTCCGCAGCGCGGCGCAAACGCCTACAGCGCAAGCCTCCTGTCCCTGTGCTTGATGGATGGTTCCGGGCATTCGGCCCTGGAGGAACAGATAGTAGACCCTCTCTTCAAACATCCGGCAAAGAAGAAGCTGCCGGAACAGAGATGGGCGCTGATCGTTCACGAGCCGGCCGGATTTCGAGATGCTAAGTTCCGTCATAGCGAATTCAAGTGGAATTGGATCCGTTCTAAAAAACGCGCCGCAGTAACGCCGTCGATGACACGGTGATCAGCGGAGAGCGTGAGCGAGCAAATGTGACCGATTACGACCAGCCCATTTCTTGCCACCGGCTCTTCGCGAACGGCGCCTATAGCCAGTGCTGCCGTGCATCCTGGCGGGATAATGGCTGCGAATTGCTTGACTCCGAACATGCCCAGATTGGAAATCGCGAGCAGGGGTGCGGTCCCAATCGCTGAGCCCTTGTCAGTCGCCATCCGAATCGCGCTTAGGTAATGGTCCCAAGACAAATCGGAAGGATCCGTTAAAGGAGCCAGCACCATCGCAGGCTCGCGCGCGACGACAAGCAGAACATCCGCCGCCGCGCGCTGCTGATAAGAGCCGTCGCGGTAGCTCAGGTTCATGCGCGGGACGTCTCTCAAACTCTGCGCGGCGCAACGGACAAACAAATCGTTCAACGTTAAGTGGAGGCTAGGATGACCCTTGTTCCATTGCGTCCGCCATTCTGTGGCGCGGGTCATCGATACGTCGAGAGTGGCGTAGAAATGTGGGATGTCTCGCTTACTGGCAAACGTCGTGGCCGCCATTGCGGCCAGCGGTCGCGTGTCCGCAGTCTCAGGCTTACCAATTTGTTCGGCAAGCCGCTGCACGTCGGCTCTGGTAATCAATCCGCCGGCTCCCGTTCCTGTGAGCCTTCTCAGGTCGAGCCCTAATTCCTGCGCCAGCGCTCGCGCCGCCGGAGCGGCAATAACGTCGGCTTTTTTTCGCTCTGGAACTGGCGCCACCGGACCTGGCGGTGCTTCACCTTCAGGCACGCCGTTCGCTGGAAGTTCGTAAGGCTCTTCCGGAGTGTCGGTAAGAATCGCCAACGCGGAGAGCGCCGTTGCCACCGCACCCTCTTCCACTAACCACTCGCGTAAATAGCCGTTTTCGAACGACTCGACCTCCATATCGACCTTGTCGGTCGAAACCGCGACAATCGGCTCTCCGCGGCTAACTGGCTCGCCCGCTCGCTTGAGTAATTCAAGAACTCTAGCCTCGCTGGTGGTCTGTCCCAGATCGGGAAGGATGATAATGTGCTGCATGGTTGGCCGGCAAGGCGTAATGGTGTTGAACGGTGTTCATTCGTATTATATTGTTCTGAAGTCTCATCAAACTTATCTCACGAGGAATTGCAAGTCAATAGGCTCTGGGGTTGCGCCTGTGTCGCTAAAGAAAACAACGATGAATTCACCCATTACTCCCTTAGCTCATTCTTGGAGCGGATGGAAATCGTGCAGTCCGGGCGCGGACCGTCCCGGGAGGTTTTATTGACGCTCGCGACTGATGCGAGGTGATACGCTGACAGCAAGATAGGGAATTCATGAGCCGCCACCAAGTTGACGCCGCTAAGCCCGAAGATTCGGAAACGGAAGCGAGGCGCGCCTTGCTGGTCTATATCCAAGCGATTCAAGCTTCCCTGAATCCCACCGAGAGGCTAATCGCCGAGTATGTGCTGGCGGATCCGGAAAGAGTCATCTCGTCTTCGATTGCGGAGATGCGACAAGGCTCGGGTGCAAGTGTCGGCTCCATCGTGGGATTCTGCCGGAGGCTGGGTCTTAAAGGCTTCGCCAACTTTAAGATCGCGCTTGCCCGGGAGTTGGCTCAGGGAGGATTGTCCGCCGCGCAGGTGCAACAGAATGGTTCCGTCTTCGAAAAGGTATTTCACTTTCACGCCCAGAGCCTAATGGAGACCTTGCGAATTAACCCTTCGGAAACTCTGGAGCGGGCCGCGCATGCCATTGAAAACGCGCGACGCATCGAACTGTTCTCTATTGGAATCTCGTACCCCGTAGCTTACACGGCCTTTTGCAAATTCCATCTCATCGGTTTGCCGGCATCCACCGAATTCGACTCGCATATGCAACTAATAGCGGCCACGCAACTGCGCAAGAGTGATGTGGCGTTCGGGATCTCCTGCTCCGGGACTACGCGCGAGACGGTGCATTGTCTGGAGGTGGCGCAGGCAAAGGGAGCCACGACCATCTGTCTCACAAACGCGATGAAGTCTCCGATCACGGGTTGCGCCGACATCGCTCTGTATGCGACTCCCAGCGAGGTCAAGTATTTCCAGGCTCCGCTTGCCTCGCGCATCACGCAACTCGCCGTAATTGACGCCCTTTTTGTATTCCTCGCTCAGAAGAACAAGAACCGCACCGCCGCGCGGCTGCAACAGTCTGCGGAAGAGTTGCTGAAGCATCGCTTAGCTTAGCGAGTCCGTGGCGAAAAGTGATAGGCATTCTTGTCACGACCGTTAAAGCCTGGGTTAGCATCCGGCAAGCCGCCGCCTACCGGCGTGGTATCGAGAAGCCCATATATGGGCATAGTCCTCGGCATGGTTGCAGCGATCCCTGTCGTTAGACGTTTGCGTGCGACCTGTTCAAGGTAAACGAACGTGATGCATTCTGGGGGACTCTGAGGCCATCGCCCCCAAGCATTTCGCGAAGTGGAGCCGCGGCCGGCAGACCCGAATCTCGGAGCTTTTGGCACGTATATGGCACGCGAAAAAATCAAGCACGCAAGCGCCTAAGAATGAGTGGGATAAGTTGGTGGACGGCATGGGATTCGAACCCACGACCCCGGCGTTGCGAACGCCGTGCTCTCCCAGCTGAGCTAGCCGCCCACGTTTGTCGGGATAGTTCTTATGATATCACCAGCGGGTGCTAGGTTCCCATTCCCGGTTCCAGCACGCTTTCCTGCTTGCGACGTGCTTCCCAGTAACGTTTCATCCGCTCCGATACCTGCTGGCGGGCCCGGCCGTCCATGGACTTTCTACCGCGTTTCTTTTGCGAAAGGGCCGCAATGTCAACCGGGCCCGTCCGCTGCATCTCCTCGAGAGTGCCGATTACGCGGTCAAGTCGCTTCTTTTCCTCGATGAGCTCGCGAATCGTCTTATTAATGTTCATGACGCTTCCCCCCGGGAAGATATAGCGTCGCCTGATGTTACACCACTTCGAGCCGGGTTTCCAGGCTCAGCGGGTCAGGAAGGGCCAGTGCGTAACGAAATGATACCCGTGCCGCGCCAGCACGAAGTAAGCCACGATGCCCACAATCAGCAGGCTACTGCCGCCCCATTTGAGCACAGGCCTCCATGGGAACTTCTTGTGCTCCCTATGCAGCACTAGCAGGTAGCTGGCGAAGATTCCGAGATAGAACAATCCGCACATCGGAACGGCGAACAGCATCATGTTGAAAATGTCGGGAGTCGGCGTAACAATGGCCGCAATGATGGTGATCGCGAGGATGGCGTACCGGCTGTGGCGGATCAGAAAGCTCGGGCTGGCTATGTGCAGCAGCGTCAGAAAGAAAATCAGCACCGGCATCTCGAAGATGAGGCCGATTCCGAGGATTACGTCGACAAAGAGGTCGAAATACTCGACCATGGAAACCATCGGTGTGACCGAGTAAGATTGCCCGAGGCCCAGCAAAAATGTGAGGCCATAGCGGAAGGCCACAAAATAGCCGAACAAGCCACCCGCGACGAACAAACCGGCCGAACTGATGACGAACGGAGCCGCCCAGCGACGTTCGCGCTTGTACAATCCCGGCGCGATAAACCCCCAAACCTGATAGAGAATCCACGGGGAAGCGATGAAGATCGCGGTGAGGATGGGCAGTTTCACCCACACGATGTTGAAATAATCCATCGGGGCGATCTGAATGAGTCCAGGATCGCCACCGTAAAGGCCCTTGTAATGGAGGGCTTTCAGGGCGCCCACGGCCGGCGCGCTAACGATGTGCCACAGTTCGTTGCAAAACGTAAGGCTGATGATGAAGGCGACCCCGACCCCACCAATCGCCCGTAAAATCCGGGACCGCAGTTCCTCCAGGTGCTCGAGAAAGGACATGCGCAGCATGCCGCCCTCTTCACCGTCGTCCTCGGAATCTGGAGGAGGCGGCGGAGGAGTGGATCCGCCTGACCCACCTCCTTTGGCTGCGGGAACCAGGGCGGTGGAGCTGGTGGATCGGGAAGCGTCAGTCACCGGCTCATAACTGACGTGCGGCTCAGCCGGGTGGCCGTTCTCCGACTTCAAAAGGTCAGGTGAAGATGCACCTTCCCCCTGGGGAGCTTCCGCTCCCTTGGGATCTTCGGGTGAAGACATGCTAACTCGTCAAAGCTCGCTGTTCAGTCGCCGGGGATTCGTTTCCAGGATGAGAGGACGCTCCGCTTGTGGAGGCGCCCGGCTCAGCGGCGTTCGCGGTGGAACCTTCAGTTCCTGGAGCGGGAAGACTCCCGCTGGCGATCGCCCCTTGAGGGACGGCTCCCGGCGTTAATTCAGCGCCCTGAGGTGCGGATGCGCTTGTAATGGTTACAGCAGTGTTTGCGGTGGAATCGTGCGGCTCAGAACCATAAGATCCGGAGTCGTAGGAAGAATAGTCGTAGTTGTAAGAGTCGTGATTGTAGCTGGTGGTTACTTCCTTGATCGATTCGTTTTCCCGCTCCAGGCTTTTCATCTCGCGCTCAAACGTGGCTTTTAGCTCGTTTTGCGCACGGCGGAATTCAGCCAAACCCTTCGCCACCTGCTTACCCAGCTCGGGGAGTTTCTTCGGCCCGAACAGGAGAAGCGCTAGGAGAAAGATGAAGGCCATTTCCTGCCAACCTAGCGGACCCATCTTGCTGCTTCCTCCAATTTTGGAATCTACCTAGAATGATAGCACTCGCGTATGGACGGTTGCAGGTTTACACTTGTGCTACGTGCGGCGGCGTTTTTAGGCCACCTGGGGCCCCTCTAAAACGCACACATCTCTCAAGTTTCTATACCTCTCGGCGTAATCCAGTCCATACCCCACGACAAATTCGTCGGGGATCTCGAATCCGAGATAAGCCACTTTCACCGGGCGCAACCGTCGGCTGGGCTTATCCAGCAGTGCGGCGATACGAATGGATTTTGGCTTGCGCTGCTCCAGAATATTGACCAGATAGTTGATGGTGACTCCGGTGTCTACGATATCTTCTACCAGCAACACGTCGGCGCTCTCGATGGCCATATCCAGGTCTTTGGTCAGCTTTACCGCGCCGGACGTTGTTTTGCCGCGCCCATAACTGGAAATGCCCATGAAGTCGACCACCACATCGCGTTCGATAGCGCGCGCCAGATCGGCCATGAAGAAGCATGCGCCCTTCAAAATGCACACCAGGTGCAGGGTGCCGGTGGGGTAATCCGCATCAATCTGCGCACCCATTTCACGGATGCGCTTTTGAATCTCCTGCTCGGTGACCAGCGTGCGAAGGGGTGAGGCATCCATGCAGCTATTCTATGCTTGTCTATGCTTGGCGCGGCCGCCGGGTGTGCCTGAAAAGAAACGCTCGCGGCCGATCCACCGTCGCCAACCCGCTGTGATAGACTAAGCCCTTCCGCTAGTACAGAATCCTGATGTCCGAGCAGATCCTCTTACAGGGAAAAATTCTAGGGATTGAGCCGTTTCTGACTGCAGGCGCTTTGCGGCGCTTTGCCGGCGAGGAATTGCTTGCGGGCCGCTCTCAATGGTTGACGCTGATCTCAGAAGTGCTGCCGCGCGCATTGCTTGCCGAGATGGGTCTCTCCCGGGTCCTGCTGGGTTCGAGCGGCGGCAGCCAGTTTCTGCTGGTGTTGCCCGGTGAGGCGCGAGACTCCGCCAGCCAATTCTTGAGCGCCGCTGCCGGTCAGATTGCCGAGCTCGGGAACCATCATCTGAAGCTCTTTTGGAGCGTTACGGAAAACCTGGGCGACTGGAGCGCAGTTCGCAAGCGGCTTACTGAGGAGTTGCAGCGCCAGCGGAACACGCCGTTAGCGGGGACTGGCCCACAGACCTTCCAACCGTTCGTCCCGCCGGAAGAGTCTCCGAACACTGAGGCCGACAGCTACTTTGCCACTGCGTTGGGTTTGAAAGTCCGCGAAGCCTCAGTCATTGGCTGGTCGCCGGAATCGCCCGCGCGGGTGACGGCCGGCACCGGCAAACACACGTGGTCGCTGTCCCCGAATCTCTCGCTCGATGGAATCACGCTCTCTCGTCATGCGGCGCCGAGCGACGATGGCAGGGGGGCCGCGAGTGCCGAGGTTCTGGCTCACCGCGCACAGGGCCGTCCGCTGTGGGGCATCCTGCGCGGCGACGTCGATCACTTCCTGGTCCGCCTGCGGCGGGTGCAGACCATCGAAGAGCACGTGCAAGTTTCCGTTCTGTACAAGCAATTTTTCGCCGGTGAACTCGAAGTCCTGTGTTCCATGCCTGAGTTCTGGAGGAAGGTGACGATCCTGTATTCGGGCGGAGACGATTTTGCCATCTATGGATCGTGGGATGCCCTCATTATGCTGGCGCGCGAGTTACAAAGATTGTTTCACCGCTTCACGGAGGAGAATCTCAAGGATTTTCCGGGAGCGGAAGCCAAGACCATCTCGATGGCTCTGGCGCTCGCTCCCGAACTCGACACACCGTTCGCCGCAGTTTATGAGCAGGCGGGCCGCAATCTGGATTTCGCCAAATCGTCGGACAAGGACTGCATCTACCTGCTGGGCCGCGTACTCGAGTGGAAACGCCTGGCGGACGCCGCGGAATTGAAAGACACGATCCTGAAAATGCTGGAAGAATTCCATGGGTCGCGGCAGTTTCTGGCGCAACTGCGCGGCTTTTATCAAAAGGAAATTGTGGCAGGCAGTTCCCCCGATGCAGACGCCGCCATCAGCCGGCTGGGCCGGTTTCAGCGGCGATTTCACCGCGCCATGGGGAACGGGCGCGACCGCGAGTTCCAGAAGTTGCGCGCGCACCTGGTGAATGAGATTGTAGGGAGGAAAGCAGTCCCACAGGCGAAACCCGGTATGCGGGTAAAGCTCCGGCCGGCCGGTCTGGTGGCGATGGAGTGGGCCAGGCTGGCCAGCGAGGTCTAATCAACATGGCACAAGAGCAGGAAACCAGAAAACCGCGAATCCAGGCCTCCGCGCGAAGGCCGTCCGCGCGAAGAAGGCCGCCGCGACGACCGCCGAGGGGATCGTGGAGACCGGGGACGCCCGGAAGGCCCGCCCGAGATTGAGCTGGAGAAGCTCATCAGCGACAGCTTGTATCTGGACAATCAGGCGCACGGCATTGTCAGCCGCATGCGGGACATGGACTCAGCCACGAAGAGCCAGTTGCGTCGGCTGTACAACGCGGTACGCCGGGCGTATCGTGCACCGGAGAACGAGCGCCAGCACCAGTTCGTTATGCTGCGCGCGCGCCTGGCCTATACCATCGCACGGCACTCCCTGCGCAGCCTCGATCAAATGGAGAAGCTTTTGCTGCAAGTCACGCGGAAGAACGACAGCCGCGGCTATGAACGCTTCCGGGACTTGTTCGAGGCCATTGTGGCGTACAACGAATAAAGACTGGCGCACCTGAAATCATCCACACGCGAGGAAGAATGAGCGCGCACACTACGCAAACTGAATTGAAACTGATCGGCAAGCTAATCCTGGAGGGCGAACTGCATTGCGAGACCGGACTGCATATTGGGGCCGGCAAAGGATCGCTGGAGATTGGCGGCTCGGACAACCCGGTGGTCAAGGACGCCCACGGTCATCCGTACATCCCGGGCAGTTCGCTGCGAGGTAAGATTCGCTCGCTGCTCGAGCAGTTTTCGGGCGCAGCAGTGCCGTCCGAACTGGTCTATCTCTCTCGCCGCAAGGGCCAGGAAGTGCGAATCCACCAGAGCGACCGGCCCGACGATGATATCTGCCTGCTCTTCGGCCGAAACGCCGGCCGCATGGAGCGGGTCACAGGGGAGCCGGCGGACAGCCACAACGCCAGCCCTGCGCGCCTGGCCGTATTTGACGCGCCACTAGAGATGGATAGCATTACGGTATCGATGCGCGAGAATCTCGACGACGAGCTGACCGAAGTCAAGAGCGAAAATGCGATCGACCGAATTACATCCCAAGCCAATCCTCGAACTTTGGAGCGTGTCCCGGCGGGCGCCCGCTTCCGCGTTCGCTTCATCATGGACGTGCTGTGCGACGAGGATGCTCCTCTCTTCGGACAGCTGGTACAGGGTCTGCGGCTTCTGGAGGACGATACGCTCGGCGGCGGCGGTTCGCGCGGCAGCGGGCGGGTGAGGTTCGCCGGCCTGAAACTGATCTGGCGCAACCGCGAATATTACGCTTCCGGCGGACCGCCCAAAGAACTGATCTCCGGCGCAGATGTAGCCGCTCTGCAAAAGCTGGTGGCTGAATCCGGCACGTCGTTTGTAAAAGAATGAACGGAGCACCACAGCCGGGACTTGTGGTGAAGCTCCGCCCTATAGGGCCCTGGAGACTGGGCCCAGACACCGGAGCCCGAGACGGGGTAGACCTGATCTACCACAGCGATTCCCTCTATTCCGCCGTGACCGGCGCGATCCGGCTGCTAGGCAATCTGGACGAATGGCTCGACGCCACGGCGAATAATCCTGGCGGCGCTGCTGTCCGCTTCAGCTCGCTGTACCCGTTTCACAACGAGATCGGCTTCGTCATTCCACCGCGAACGGTGTGGCCCCCTCAGGCTTCTACCAAAGTGCGCTGGAAGGGCGCCCGGTTTGTTCCGCTGGGAGTAGTCGCGCCGCTGCTGGGTGGCCGCGCGCTTGAAGAGGATCGGTGGGACGTGGATGCTGCAAGCGAGTGCCTGGTGCCCGTAGGCAGATCCGGCCCGTTTCGTATCGGCGCGCGCTCGGGCGTAGCGGTCGACCGCCTATCCGGCGATGTGGCGCCTCATGCCGTGGCATGTCTCGAATTTCTTCCCGGGGCAGGAATGTGGTGCGTCATCTCTTTCGCAGATGAGCAACAGCGGCAACGCTGGGATGGACCGGTGCGTGCTGCGCTTCGGTTGCTGGCCGATTCGGGTTTCGGCGGGGAACGCTCGCGGGGCTGGGGCCGCGCTGAGCCGCCGGAGTTCATTGAAGGCTCGCTGCCCCAGATGATTTTGCCCGATCAGCCCGCTGAGCCCACTGCCGAGGAGCCAGGCGCCAACCCGGCTCCGGGTGAACCGCCAGCACCGGAAGCGCCGTCGGCCTACTGGCTGCTGTCCCTTTTTAATCCGGCAGGCCTGGACGCGGTCGATTGGAGCCGCGGAAATTACTACGTCCTCGCTCGAAGCGGCCGCGTGGAAAGTCCGGTACGCTCGGGTGATCTCAAAAAGAGCCTGAATATGGTCGGTGAGGGATCGGTGCTGGTTGCCGAGCATCCGGTACGCGGCGCCGCTACTGACGTAGCTCCGGAGGGTTTCGCGCATCCGGTGTACCGCTCCGGATTCGCGCTGGCGATTCCGGTTCCCGGGCAGGCCGTCTCATGAAATACCGGCTGACGTGCGTGACGCCCGTTCTGGTTGGTGACGGCGGCCGCCTTTCGGCTATCGACTACATGGTCTGGAAGGACCAGGTGAATGTGCTCGACCAGGGGCGCATCTTCAAGCTGCTGGCCAAAGGCCCGCGCCTGGAGGGTTACCTGTCCCAGCTCAAGCGAGCCACCACGCTGGATTTTGCATCATGGGGCGGCTTCGCGCAGAACTTTGCTCACCGCCGCATTCCGTTCGAACATGCGGCGTACTCGGCTTATTGGAACCGCGCTAGCGGCGAGACGCTGAACATCCCAACGTTCGCGGCGGGCGCCCGCGGCCCTTACGTTCCCGGCTCCGCAATCAAAGGCGCGCTGCGAACGGGAATGCTGTTTTCAGTCTTGACGGACAGTGTTGTACGCGATCTGGTAGGACATATACGGCCAGAACGGCCCTCGCGCCGGCCTGCGGAACCGGCGGAAGAGCAGTTGATCGGGACCGGTGGCGACAGCCGTACGCGGGTTTTCAGCGTCGCCGACTCGGCACCAGTGGACTACTCCCGTTTTAAGATCTACCTGCTTCGCACCGCGGTGCTTGTGGGCCGAGGTAAGGACCCGTATTCGCTCGGCTGGAAACAAAGCCCGCGCGGCGCCGCGGATGGCCGCAAACCTCAAGACAGCACGCCGATTTTCGCTGAGATGGCTCCCTCCGGCAGCGCGTTTGAGGGAACGTGGCAGGAGAAGGCGTTTTTCGATTCGCCGGAGATTCGCAGGGTACTGGGGTGGCGGCAGACCGTCGAGAAGGAGAAGGTTTTTTCCGCCGCTAATGACTACGCGGCCGCGCTCCTGGCGCTTCACAAGAGTTATGCGGAGCGTACCGGCATGCAGTTATTGTCCAAGACACTGGACGAAATCGAAGCCCGCCTGGCTGACGCGCGCAACTCAGGAGCTTGCCTGCTCTCATTGGGGTGGGGAGGCGGCTTGATTGGAAAATCCGCCTGGCTCGATACGGCCAACGAGGACTACAGGCAAATCTTGAAAAGCGTTGCGGTTTACAACAATGCGCTGGCGTCCGGGCTGCCATTTCCCAAGACGCGCCGCATCATTTTTTTGAATGACCAGCCTGCGAGTCTGCCGGGTTGGGCGCGATTCGAGATTCTGCCTGCGTGATCGGAGAACACGCGAAACACCCTTCAAGAAGGGATCTCCAGTCTGAATGGGTTCATTGAGTGGTGATTCGCCGCGCGAAGAATACGTGCGCCGTCTCGAAGCCCGGCACGCCGGTGTCGAACACACGGAGCGCCGGCACCGAACGTTGGGCAATTGGCGGCTTCTGGTTTCCATAGCGGCTGCGACCCTCGCAGTTCTGGCCTTTGGGTTCGGCGCGCTTTCTGCATTTTGGCTCGTGATTCCAGCCATTCTCTTCGTCGTTCTGGTGGTGATTCACGAGCACGTCATTCAAGCGCGAAACCAATGTGTGCGTGCCGCGGCATTTTACGAAAGCGGCCTGGCCCGTCTGGACGACCGGTGGGCGGGTCACGGAGAAACCGGCGAGCGGTTCCGCGACAAGCTGCATCCGTACTCGGAAGATCTCGACTTGTTTGGAACAGGATCGCTGTTCGAACTGCTTTCGACGGCGCGCACTCAAGAAGGCGAACAGATTCTGGCTGAGTGGTTGCGTGCTCCGGCCGACACGTGATGTGCTGCACGGCCGTCATGCTGCGATCACCGAGTTGCGCTCTCGTCTGGATCTTCGCGAGGATCTGGCTGTATTGGGAGAACAGGTGCGGACCAAGGCTCACACGGACGCACTGGCGGCGTGGGGTGAACAGGCAGCCGTATTCGCCCGCGGGCCAGTTCGGATGGCGGCCAGTCTGCTTTCGGTGTTCGCAATCTTCAGTTTCATCGCATGGCCTGTCTGGGGGATGCGGGACCTGGCGCTCGCCATGGTGCTGGTCAACGGCTTCTTCTTTCTCCGGTTTCACAAGCGTGCTGAGCAACTGGCCAGCGCAGCGGGTGAGGCTGTCCGCGATCTGGCGCTCCTATCCGACGTTTTGGCGCGTCTCGAACGAGAACAATTCACCGCTCGCCGGCTGGTAGAACTGCGGTCCATGCTCGACATAGAAGGCCGGCCGCCGTCTTTCCGAATTGGCCGATTGCGCCGCCTGATGAACATGCTGGACTCGCGGGAGCACATTTTGTTCCGCGCTATCGACCCGGTCGTGCTGTGGACACTGCAATGGGTGTTGGCCGTCGAGTCCTGGCGCCAGCATTCCGGCCTGGCGATTCGCCAATGGCTCGCGGCGTTGGGTGAGATGGAAGCTCTCTCCGCGCTGGCAGGCTACACATATGAGCACCCAGCGGACCCGTTCCCGGAATTCGCGGATGCAGGTCCGAGTTTCCATGGAAAGGGCCTGGCTCACCCGCTGCTCCCTGAAGACCGCGTGGTGCGCAACGACGTCGCCATCGGGCCGGAACTTCGGCTCGTGGTTGTCAGCGGCTCCAACATGTCGGGGAAAAGCACTCTCCTGCGGACCATCGGTATTAACGCCGTCCTCGCGCAGTGCGGCGCGCCCGTTCGTGCGACCCGCCTTCGCATGACTCCATTGGCGGTGGGCGCGTCGATCCGCATCATGGACTCTCTCCATCAAGGCACCTCGCGCTTTTATGCCGAAATTACGCGCCTGAAGCAAATCGTGGATTTGACCGCCGGGCCTGTGCCGGTCCTGTTTCTTCTGGACGAGTTTTTGCAAGGCACCAACTCCCACGACCGGCGGCTTGGCGCGGAATCCACCGTGCGGGGCCTGATCGCGCGCGGCGCGATCGGCCTGCTGACCACTCATGACCTCGCTTTGGCAGAGATCGCGGAGGGCCTGGGCGCGGACGCTACCAACTGCCATTTCGAGGACCGTCTGGAAGACGGCAAGCTTCTCTTTGATTACCGGCTGCGCTCCGGGGTGGTGCAAAGGAGCAACGCGCTCGAGCTGATGCGCTCGCTGGGACTCGACGTGTAGACGTTTTGTTACCTTCCGATAGTTCCATCTTGTTTTCCATTGAAATTAAACCAGTATTAATAACTATTTCCATCTTATTTTTTTGCCAAATAGCCGCGATTTTTCAGGTTATAATGAAGCAGCTTCTTGGAGTGAGAAGTGCGCCGTGCAGTGTCTCTACTGTGATGCGGATTTAAAGACCTTCCGTGGTTTTTTCGACGAGGACTTTTGCTCTCGCGAACACAGGGAGAAGTATTCTTCATCGTTCCGGAAGGCGCTGACGAGCTTTGGCAGGCTCGCAGCGACCGCCGAAAATCCCGTCTCCCAAACTGCTGCTTCTGAGCGGCCGGCTCCTTGCGCACCGGCGCCCGATCCGCGTATTGCCGGCTTCCAACCCATCTCGGTCCTCCCGCGGATTAATGAGGCCGGACTGCACGGGCATCCGCCCGAGCTGCTGGCTCTCTGCCATGGAGTTGAAATTCCAAATCCCGGGATCGCCTGGAGCGCGGAGCTCGATTTCGACGAGCGGCTGGCGGATCTTATCTCGCCCTCAGAGGGAACGTTTGCTGTTCTCGAACCTGTACCCGCACCGCTCCACGGCTCATCTCCACTTCAAACGCACGAATTGGCCGGATCAGGTATAGCCAATTCGCTCGAAGCCGCAGGTCCGGCATTCTCCGACGAAGATAATAGCGTTCCCGGCTACCGCACTCCCTGGACGTTTGCTGAGCCCGTGCCTCTGGCGCCGGTTGAGCTCTTGATGCCCTGGTTAGCCGAATCCGCCAGCGCGCCCGCTTTAGTGTCCGCCGGCGACGACGATTATTCCCAGCTGACGCTGTTCTCAGGGGAAATTCGAAGCACGCCTATTTTTGGCAGCGAAATCACGCTGGTACATGAAACACAACTTCCTGAATTCACGCCGGCGCGCGAAATGTTGCTTGGCGATGACCAGCTCCAGTCGAATTGGGGTCAGCTACATTCGGATCCGGAACCAACCGGCGAATGCGCCTCTTCGCTTTCAGCCGCACCAGAAATGGCATGGCGATCTCTGCCTGTTGACCGCCCCATTTCGACTCAAAGTCACGTGCCGGTCATGATGCCGCACAGTCTGGAATTAGCTTCGGTCCGCTCGACTAACGTCCCTGCCCTATCCCCGGCGGTTGAATCGCAGCCTCAACTCGCGCGAGAACTCGCGGCCGATTTCGGCGACGGTGACGCCGCCGGTTCCTCTGCCGTCCCCCACTCCCACGAGCCGCTCAAGCTGACCTTCGGCAACCTGGTAAAGATCAAGAATTGGCGGCTGCGGATCACCTTCGCCAAGCCGGCCTAGATCTTCGGCAACCTTCCCACTTGCGTGAGCACTCGTCGTTCGGGCAGAATGAGGCTTCGCCCCGCCAAGTCCCATGCGCATCAGCATCACTTACCTTTACGTGATCTTTCAGTACGGCTATCCGCACACGGTGCGCGACGTGCTCCGGGCACTGCCCAAAATACAGAAGCTGGGTTTCCGTTTTTTGGAGATGGAAGGGCTTGGCGCAGCGCACCTGCGCTCCATGTATGCCCAGCGCTCATCGGTGGCGGCGGCGCTTAAAGATTGCGGATTGCACGTCCACAATTTCTGCGTAGTCGATCCTGCCCTGGTCTCACTTCACGCGGAACGGCGAAGGGAGGCTCTGGACCGCTTCCGCATGGGAGCGGAACTCGGCGCATTTTTCGGCTCCGAAACGCTACACCTGGCGAGTTACGCGCCGCCGGTCCGTTATATCAGCGCCAAGCCTTATCAGTTGGGTGGCAAGAGCGGGTACAAGTTTGCCAACCAGACGCGCGTGCGCATCCCGCTAGGTTTTGAATGGCGGCTTGTCTGGGACGCTCTGGTGGCGTCGTGCCGCGAGTGCGCCCACATTGCCGCCGGATACGGCAAGACTGTCATTATGGAACCGCGCGTGGGCGAAGTGATCTGCTCGGTGGATTCCTTGTTACGCCTCATCGAGCATGTCGACCGTCCCAATTTCAAAGCGAATTTCGACACGGGACACTTCTCCGCCCAGCGCGAAAACGTTGCGCTCGCCTTGACCAAGCTTGACGGAAAATTTGCGAACATTCATATCTCCGACAACGATCCCATTAACACCGAGCATCTCCCCATCGGCGACGGCGAGATCGACTGGCAGGAATTTTTTCGCCTGCTCAAGAACATGAACTATTCGGGTTACCTCGGGCTCGATTTGGGAATGAGCAAAACGCTGGCGAGCGATTACCGAAAGTCGGTCGATCGCATCCGGGACATTACCGCAAAACTTCGCATTCCCTTGGAGGTTTGATTTACGCGGACACGTGGCGAAGGGCTTAGAGTTCGAACCAAAATCGGTAGCGCAGGGCTGCCGCGTGGTTTGCGGAAGACCTGTGGTTTTTTCTCATTCAGCCGAAAGGCCGCAGGTCCCTTCCAAAATCAGGCGTGGCCCGGCGCTACGAAGCGGCACTCCCGCGCGATCAGTAAGGAACGATGAGGGAGCCAGTCTGGACGGGCTCACCGGCTTCTTCGGGAAAGAACCCCCGCAGAAAATCGAGATAGGCCCGGCCGCGTTTGCGTCCGTTATTGTTATCCAGCTCGAGGCGCTGAAGAAACACGAACATGGCCAGAATATCGCTATCGCGTGTGCGGATCATGCCAGTGCGCTCCGGCTCCTGCTTGCGAAATTCTTCGACACCCGCCTGCACCATTCGGCACATGTTGGCAGCCAGAGGGTTGGCCGGGAGCGTTTCGTAATAGACTCCATTCTGGAGCGTGCGATAAGTTCTGACCAGCGCGTCGAGAGTCTCGCGCACGTCGAAATCGACCGCACCCACCGTGGCCGCCGCCGCCTCTACCAGAGTTCGCGCCAGGAACAACAGCAATGGCTCGCGATCGCGCAAAAATTCTTCGGTGACGCGGATGTCTTGATTGGGAAAATCATGCGGATCGGTCGGCGTAACCTTCTCGTGACGGTGCGCTTCGCGGAGGTACTCGCAATCCAGGGGGCAGTCCACGGTGACTTCCCGCTCCGTGCCGCAGCACATGGTACAAATGTCACCACGGACGCCGGGACAGAACCGCTTGGGGCGGCGAACATGGCAAATCGCGCAAGACATTTTCTTAGTATAGAGGGTAGGGGGCACGGTGGCCGTCACCAATTTGTTTATCAAAGTTGAAATCGAGCACGACGAAAAGGAAAATCCGCGAAAGCTTGGAGCGGATATCTGCCGTCAAATTCTGAAGGTTTATGGCGTGCGTTTGGCCGAGGTATCAAGCTTCACCGCCGTGGAGGAGTAGCGCTTAGCATCTGTTCGTAGGTGCGGTGGAAGAAGGCATCGGTCATTCCCGCAATGTAATCACAGACTACGCGGTGCGGCGCTTCGCCGGCAGCCGTCTCGCGGTAGGAATCGGGGAGCCGGTCCGGGTACTCCAGAAAGAATGCGAACAGCTCGGCCATCATGGCAGTGGAGCGGCGCCGTTCTTCATCGAGTGCCGGTGAGGAATAGACATGCCGGTGCAGGAAACTCTTTAGCTCGCGGCTTGAGGCCGCGGCGGCGCCGGTGAACGCCGCGAGGCGATTCGGGCATTCGCGGACATCATCCGCCGTGGCGGCTCCCGACTGTGTGGCGCGCTCGACGGTGCCTTCGATCAGACCGGAAACCAGCGCATCAATCAACTGTCGAAGGGCTTCGTAGAATCTCTCTCGCGGTGTCGCGCCGGGGAATTGTGTTTCTATGATTTCGTAGATCTCGGCGTATCGCGGCACCTCCGCAGCGACTTGCTCTGCCTCAAACAGGTGCGCCGCAAAGCCATCGTCCAGGTCCGCGGTGTTGTAGGCGATCTCATCGCTGAGGTCTATGAGCTGTGCTTCCAGCGGCGGCCGCTTTCCGGGCAAGTACTCGTCCAACTCCGGAATTTCACCGAGCGCGAAATCACGGGAGTGCTTGGCCATGCCTTCGCGGACCTCAAACGTCAGGTTCAGTCCGGGAAATCGCGCATACCGCTGCTCGAACTTCTCAACGATGCGTAGCGCGTGAATGTTGTGATCGAATCGGTCGCCAAACCGGTTCATCTGGCGGTTGAGTTCTTGTTCACCGGAGTGTGCGAATGGCGGATGGCCGATGTCGTGCACCAGCGCCAGGGTCTCCGTCAGATCTTCGTCCAGCCCGAGCACTGAAGCCGCAGTCCGCGCGACCTGCCAAACTTCGATGGTGTGCGTCAGCCGGTTGCGGAAGTGATCGGACAGTCCCGGTGTGAAGACCTGGGTCTTAGCTTCCAGCCGGCGAAAGGCTCGCGCGTGAATAATGCGATCGCGATCCCGCTGGAAGCTATTGCGGTAAGGGTGCTCCGGCTCAGGGTAACGGCGGCCGGCGGTGCGCTCAACTGGAAAGCGAAGACGTTGTAGCACGAAGAGCGGGCTTACTGCTGCCCTGTCAACTCACCCACGGCGGTGATGGCTGCCTGGCTGACGGCGCCACCGCCGCTGCGGAGCGGTTCGAGCAGCTTGCGGGCTTCGTCCGGCCGGGTCGGGGCGATGCCTTTGGCCAAAGCGATGGTGGCCTGCTCCTTGGAAACAAATACTGAAGGGTGTTGTATCAGATCGCGCAGGATTTTTTCCGCGTCCGCCGGCCGGTTGTCCGCGAAATAAGTCTGGGCCAGAGAAAACCGGGCAAGAGGTGCATAATTCTTGTCGCCCGTATTAGCCGCTTCCTGAAACAATTTTTCGGCATCCGACAACTTGCCCTGGTCGGCTGCAATCGAGCCCAGGTAGTATTTCGCAATGGCGCCCTCGCTGGAACCGGGATACTTGGATGCGATGTCGGTAAACGCTTTGGTGACCGCGCTTTGCTTGGCCGCCTCGGTGGGAAAGCTGATTCGCGGACCGGACGCCGGCGGGCCGATGGGCGCCTCCTGCATCTGAACGGCTTCTCCCAGCACAGTTTCGCGGACGGTGTGCTCGTGGCCCAGATAGATATAAATACCCACCACAACCAGGGCTACGGCGGCGGCCATCGAGCCGTAAAGCGTAAGCTCCCGCCGATGTTCGGTAACGAAATCTACCGTCTGTTCGACTTCGAGGGCGAACTTATCAGATTTCAGCTCTTTTCGCGTGATTCTACCGGCCACAAAAAACCTCAGAAGGGATCAAAAGGATATTTCATATGGTAACACGGTGGCTGCGGACTCCGGCGCCGTTGGAATCGCCGCATGGCTGGGACAGCAGCCGGGCGATCCAGGTCGGGTGACGGCCGGGCGAAATAGGTCGCTTGCGGAGGCCAGCAAAGCCGGACGCCATGATATACTTTCCATCGGCCCGCTTGCGCGCGCCGGGTTCCTGCAAAATTTGGAGAAAGAACGGTTGACATGTCCGAACTCTCCAGTACAATCCGGAGTAGCGCTAGAATGCCGAAACGCGATTTTAGCGACATGTTCAAAACAAAAAAGGCCAGGGCTGTTGTCCTATCCAGCGAGGAACGCTACACCAGCAATGAGGTTGCCAGGATCTCCGGCGTGAGCCTGCGGCAGCTACAGTGGTGGGATGAGCGCAAGGTTGTTTCGCCGCGGCAGGACGGGCACAAGCGAGTATATGCGCCTGAAGAGGTAGTGGAGATTTCCGTCATCGCCGAGCTGCGCCGGAAGGGGTTCTCGCTGCAGAAGATCCGCCGTGTGCTGAAGTACCTGCAGAAGGAAATGAGCAAGCGGCTGGGTGATTCCATTGCCAGCGAATCCGAGATCCACCTGCTCACTGACGGCAAGTCTATCTTTCTCGAGGAAAGCCCGGAACGCATTATCGATCTGCTGAAGACCGCGCGCCAGCCCATGTTCCTGGTATGCGTAACGGATCAGGTGCGGAGGTTTACCACCGCGCCGCCGCGCAAACCGGCGAAATCGGAAACCACCGGCGCAGTCCGCAAGGTTCGAGCCCTGTAACTCGCATCTTCCGTTAAGCTGCCACCTGCTGCTTCATCTTGAGCATCGGCCGCAACGCCAGATTCACAAAAATCATGGCCACCGAGCAGACGGGCAGCACCAGAAGTGCTGTTTTGATGCGCGTGGGATCCGTGCCGGCGATAGCGCCGATGACGCGGGAGCTAACCGCAAGACCGATCCATCCCGAAGTAATCGCGATTCCCATGGCGGTGGCGGTCATGCGCGGGAACGCATCGCCCACCATGGCCAGCGTGGTCGGAAACACAGGGGCCATGGCAACGCCGGCGAAAAACACCAAGATCGCCGCCACTGCGGCATCAGTGGTCTGCAGCATGCCGTAGGTTGTGACGGCCATTAGAACGGCAGCCCACAGGGTTACTGTGACCGCCGGTACTTTAATCAAGATTCGCGAAACCACGACCCGTCCAATCAGGAGGCCGAGCGCAAATCCGAGCGAGAGAATGTTGAGCGCGGTCTTCTCCGAGATCCCCTGGGCGATCAGGTGTTTGGCCAGCCAGTTCCAAACGCCGACTTCGCACGACACGTACAGAAACAGTAAGAGGGAAAGTAGGAAGAGCTGCGGACGGCCCAGAAGCGCGCCGGCTTCGGAGAACTTAAACCCGCGCTCGCCGGTGGGCGGTGGCATGGGCGTCAGAATATGAAGAACCAGAGTCGCCGCCGTCAATCCCGCAATGAGGTAACAGAGAGCAATCGAGTTTCCGTGGAAGATATTCGCACCGATGAACGGCGTCGCCAGACCGCCCAAACCGAAAAACAGGTTCAGCAGATTCAGAACCGATGCGCGGCGTTCGTCGCTGATATCGCTCACTAGGGCGTTGGCGGCGGTGACGATGATGCCACCTCCCAATCCCAGCAAAAGCATGAACAAACTGATCATGTAATAGCTCGTGGAGTTCGGAATGGCAAACAGTGCCAATACGATCAGCGCGAGGCCAAGCAACAAGCCCGTCTTTTTGCCCTTGTTGTCTAGCAGGGGCCCCACCGATACAGAGGCGATGATCAGCCCGATGGCCTGAGCTAGAAAAACGTTGCCGTTCTGCTCGGGCGAGAGCGAGAACCGGAGCGAGATTTCGTTGGCAATGGTGCCGGCGATCGAGGCGATCATGCCGTAGACGAAAATCGCGAGGATAGCGGCGGGAATCAGACGAGCTTTGGACACGGCGGCAGACATAGAGCCTGATGGTAACAGAATGCCCGCCGGGCGCGCCGGGCAACTATACGAACTGGTACTTGTCGTTCTTGTCGTCCCAGAGGATTTTCTTTTGGTGCTTAAACGAGAGCGTGGCCATGTGGCCGGAAATGGCGGCCTGCTGGCCCACGGTTGGCGGCGCGATCACGGTGCCGTTGCCGCGGACCGCTTCGATGAAGTTCTTGAAGTGATTGATGGCGCCATCCGTTTCGTTGAAGTCCTTCATGCCGTTCAAGTGCACTTCAGCGCGCGCGGCAATCCGTGGATCGGCGTTCCGGTATTTCTCGGGGTAGAAGTGCAGGTCCTGGCGGTTCAGGACTTCGATGGTGCCCTCGTTGCCGCAGAACTGCTCGCCATAGCCGTAGTGCACGTTGCCGAAATAGCAACTGTAATTAATATGGAACCGGTCGGGGTATTCATAGATGGCGCTCAGCGTGTCGGGCACGTCGCGATCGTCGGTCTTGTCGCTCCAGCGGTAGATGCCGCCCGACGCCATGCACGATTGTGGAACGGTCTTGCTCAGCACGAAATTCACAATGTCGGTCTGATGTACCAGCAAGTCGGTTGAAATGCCGCCGGAGTAATCCCAATAAAGCCTCCATTGGAAGTAGCGCTGTGGATCCCAATCGCGATTAGGGGCCGAACCCAGGAATTTTGGCCAGTCGGTGTTTTGCGGGTTGGCTTCGGGCGGGATGACATAACGCCATGCCGGATCATTGGGCGGCGAATTTCGATACCAGAACGCGCGCACATAATGAACATCGCCGATCATGCCCTGCTCCACCATCTCCTTGGCCTTTTTGTAAAGCGACGAGCTGCGGTTTTGGGTTCCGACCTGCACGATCTTGCCCGACTTCTTCCACTCGTTTACGATGTCGAAGCCCTCTTCGATGGTATGCGCCAGCGGTTTTTCGATGTACACGTTCTTGCCTGCGCGCAGAGCCGCGATCGTCATATCGTGGTGCAGGTGCTCTGGCGTCATGATGAAAACCGCATCGATGGATTTGTCGGCCAGTAGCTCTTTGTAGTTGTCGTAGGTTTTGGGAGTGATGCCGTAAATGGTCTGGATGCGATCCTTGGCGCGCGCGAGGTAGCCGGTATAGGTGTCGCAGATGGCGGTTACCGCAACCTTGCCAGGTTCGGCCTTATTCAGCCAGTCCAGGCCCGCGTATCCACGTGTGCCAACGCCGATCCAGCCGATATTCAGTTTCTCATTGGCGTTCTGGCTTTTCAGGATGGCGGGCGCACCCAAGGCGGCGACAACCGCCGAGGTTTTCAGAAAATCGCGGCGAGCGAATCCGTCTGACATGGTCTGGCTCCTTGTATCGAGATTAGAAAACCATGATATCAAGCGGAGGCGCCGCGCCCTTTCAGCCCGTCAGTTCGCGCAAGTCGGACACCCAATGATCCGGGTCCCATTTCGCCAATTCTGCAGGATCGCCGTAGCCATAGCGAACGGCACAGATCCTGACACCCGCGCGCCGGCCGGCCTCCATATCAGCGGGCGAATCGCCTACCATCAAGCACTCCCGGGGGTTCGCTCCCAACCCTTGGATCGCTGCCAGAACTACGTCAGGCTCGGGCTTGTACCGCAGGCCCTCACTCCCCTGGACATGATCGAAATACGGTAGCAATTCAAAGTGCTCCAGCACCAGGCGCGTTCCTTCCGTGGTTTTCGTGGTTGCCGTGGACTTACGTCCGCTAAGTTCGGACAGTGCTTCACGAGCGCCCGGATAGACACGCGTCCCGGCGTGCTTACGGCCGCGATACTTCAAGGTGTATTCTTGCATGAGCTGCTTTATTTCCGCCTCACTCGCCTGGGGAAGCAGGTCTCCGAACACAACCCGCAGCTCGCGGCCCACGTAAGCGCGAAGCACCGCAAACGGCACGGGAGCGCTTCCTGCTGCCTCTAGCACTTCGCCCTGTGCCGCGCAAATGTCCGGCGCCGAATCGAGCAGCGTGCCGTCGATATCGAACAAGTAAACGGGATAGCGCGGGATCACAGAACAGGACTGTCATTTCCCAGCATGGCACGCCGGATGATCTTAATAGGCGGAAAACCCTGGGCGAGAAACTGGTTGTGGAAATCGAAAACTGAGAACTTCGCGCCGCGCACCTTGCGGTAATCCTCGCGCAACTTCAAGATCTGCAGTTTGCCGAGCGTGTAGTAAAGATAAGTCGGATCGGAGGCGCCGCGTTTGGTCTCAACCAACGCCAGCGCGTGCGTTTGATAGCCTTCCTTGACGAAGAAATCGACACCCTGCTCGAAAGTCATTTTTCCCGTGTGCATCTCGACCCCCACGATGTAGCGCGCATTGCGCAGCAGTGCGTCTTGCAACTGACCCATGCGCAGCTTGAGATCGCCGTTGCCATAGCCTTGATCGAGCATCATCTGTTCGGTGTAATGCGCCCAGCCTTCGGCGTTGCTACTCGCGCCGATCAGCTTTCGAACTTTTGATGGAGCCCTTTGCACCCACAGAAACTGCGTGTAGTGCCCAGGATAGACTTCGTGGATAGCGGTACTGATGACCGTGCCGCGGCTGAAAGACTGCAAGTGCTCTTCGACGCGTTCACGGCTCCAGTCCCGCTCCGGCAGCGTGACGTTGAAAAACGCTTCCTTGGCGACCTTTTCGTACGGGCCTGGTGTGTCCATTGAGGCCGTCGTGAGGGCCCGGGCGAACGGGGGCGTTTCTTCGACAATGGGCGGCGTCATTGCGGGGATGGTCACGATCTGGTGCTGGACGATGAAGTCGCGCAGGCCACCCAGCACATCGCGAAATGTCTGCAACAGCCGGTCCGCGGACGGGTGATCCTTATCGAGAGTTTCCAGAATCTCACGCGGCGTTCGTTTCGGATCGATCTTAGCCGCAGTCTCCCGGAGCGCCTGCTGGTTCTGGTGCAGGTTTTGAAGGCCGATCTCGAGTAGCTTGTCGAGTGGCGTATCCACCATCTCGTCGTACAGAACCTTCTTGCTGTAGTTCTCCGCGCCGATACGAAAATCACCTTTGGATTTAGGGAGCAGATCGGTTTTCAGAAATCTCTCATATTCGATAAGAGCGTCAATGACCGTCTGGTTGCATTGGTGAAATTTGTCGAGGAGCGCCAGGTCGGTCACAGCTTTGAAAGCCGCGGGAACGTCGTTCTTGAAGAAAGCAATGTTTCCCGGCAACTGTTCGAGGGCGACTTCAGTGTAGATGCGCGGTGGATTGCGCAAGTTGCTGCGCGCCTGCGCCAACAAGGTCTTCGCAAGGCTCTCGCGCGCGATTACTGATTTCAGCCGCTCACTGGCGGGCGCGAAGTTACGGCTGATGATCGTAAACACGCTGCCGGCGATGCCGCTCGAGTAGTTGTCTGGGTTCTTCTCCCACATACGAACGTTTTCCAGCTCCAGCAGTTGCGACCGGATGTTGTGGATGACAAGATCGCGGTCTGCGGCAGCCTCGGGTGTCATGCCGGCGGTGGGGAACCGCTCGAACTCGGTCAAGAAGTGTCGCAGCGAGCGGATCCGAGTGGCGATCGTCGCTAAGGTATAGTCCTCGAGCTGCATGTCGTATTGATGAAATCCGGCGGATGTTCCCTGGGTAGGGTTGTAGCGGAAGAAGTCATCGAAGTAGCGGCCGACAAGACTGTCGAAGGCGGCCGGAGTCTCGGCAAAACCGTTCGAAACCAGCAACGCGATGACGGTTAGATATTTCATCCGGATCAGATTTCAATGTAGCGCAGGCTCAAGAAGGTGGAAAGATTCAGTCGTACAACCGCTCGCTCACACGCGCGGCTCAGCAAGTTCGGCCGCATGAAGAAGAACCCGGGTTATTCATATCTCAGAGCGACTACTGGATCGACTCGCGTGGCGCGGCGCGCGGGAATATAGCACGCAACTGCCGCAATCATCATTAGAACCAATGAGACCGCGCCGAGGGTTAGGGGATCGGTCGCGCTGACGCCGTAAAGCAGGCTCTTCATGACGGAATGCAGCGCCAGCGCGGCCCCTAGGCCAAAAGCCACGCCCGCCGCTGCCAGCTTCATCCCCTGGCCTACGACCAGTCTGAGCACGTCGCCCAGCTGTGCACCAAGAGCGACGCGAACGCCGATTTCGTGGATTCGCTGAGTCACCGAGTACGAGATCACTCCGTAAATGCCAACCGTGGCCAGCAGCAGGGCTAGCGCAGCGAAGATTCCGACCAGCAGCAAGGCCAGCCGGGGACCGGAGACGGCGGCCGCAGCGATATTGTCCATGAGCCGGACATCGGCAATGGGCAAGTCTCTGTCCATCGCAGCCAGCTCCCCGCGCACCGTATTCATGAGGGCTAAAGGATTGGAATCGGAACGAATTGCCAGATGCAGTTCCCCGAAGAGGTTCTGCAATAACGGCCAGTACAGCGAGGGCTCGGCATCGGCAGACGCGGGTGAATCTTTGACGTCGCCAACAATTCCGATGATGGTCACTTTCTTGTCCCACACGTTCATGCGCTTCCCGACAGGATCCTGGTTCCGCCAGTAGAGGCGCGCGAGGCTCTGATTGATCAACATCGCCGGAGGCGCATCGAGGTTATCGCGATAGGAGAAGAAACGGCCGGCGATCAATGGAATTCCGGCGGCCCGGAAATAATTGGGACTGGCGAAGTGGTAGCGGGCGTGATTTTTATCGTTCTCGGCCTGCGAACGGCCTTGGAGCTCAAAGCCGGTGTTCTCGTCGTAACCGCTCCAGGGCAAATCTGAGGTTACGCCCGCGGCGCGAACCCCAGGCTGTTCCTCCAGTCGCTCGAGTAGCTGGCGGTAAAACGAGATAGCGCTTTTTTGATTCGGATACCGGGCGTCCGGCAAATCCAGGCTCATGGTGATCACATTGTGGGGGTCGAAGCCGGGATTTACGCGCTCGAGATTGACGAATGTCCGCATCAGCAGTCCTCCGCCGGCGAGCAACACGAGCGCTAGGGCCAATTCGGCCATCACCAGCACGCTACGAATGCGACCGCTCGAAAGGCCCGCAGTCGAGCCGCGACCGCCTTCTTTCAAGGAGTTCGAAAGGCTGGCTCTCGAGGCGTGAAGCGCTGGAGTCAGGCCGAACAGAAGAGCTGTCAGAACCGTTGCCGCCACAGTGAAGGCTAACATCCGCGCGTCCACGCCGATCATCTGGACGCGCGGCAGCTTGCCGGCGCTGAGTGCTACCAGCGCATCCACGCCCCAGATGCCCAGAACCAGGCCTATTGTTCCGCCTATGCCCGCAATCACCAGGCATTCCGTCAGCATCTGGCGCGCCAGACGTATCCGGCCTGCGCCAAGCGCCGCGCGGATAGCGATTTCGCGTTCGCGAGCGGCGGCGCGCGCCAGCAGAAGATTGGCGACGTTCACACACGCGATAAGCAGGACGAATCCCACCGCGCCCAGCAAGACCAGCAACAACGGCTGCGTCTTGCCAACGATCTCCTGACGCAGAGGCACCAATTTGACTCCGGCCTCGCGATTGCCATACAGCTCACCGAGCCGCTGGGCGATGATTGTCATGTCTGTACCGGCTTGCTGCACCGAGACGCCGGGCTTGAGCCGCGCAATCCCGTTCAGGAAGTGAGAACCGCGTTGCTCGGGATGTGCGTGATCCAGGGTGAGCGGCCACCATACATCCACGTTGTCGCCGTGAGGCAGGGAATGGTAGGTTCCGCCGACATGTTCCAAGCCTGGCGGCATCACACCGACGATGGTGAATGGTTTGCCGGAAAGGTTCACGGTGGTTCCAATGACGGCGGGGCTGCCCGAAAATCGGCTCTTCCATGTCCCGTTGCTCAAGATGACCTCTCGCTCATTCCCCGGCAGTTCCTCGTTTAGAGTAAACGTGCGGCCAAGCATCGGCTGCCATCCGAGCAGGCGGAAGAAGCCGGTCGAGACTCGGATCCCGGTAAGCCGTTCGGGCCGTTCCGCTTTCGCGAGTTGCAGATCGTCACGGACATACAACGCGAAGCCATCGAACACGCGGTTCTGTTCCCGGTAATCCAGAAAATCATGCGGATTCATGGGGAATTCGGGAAAAGCCGGAAAGGTCGTGAACACTCGGACCAACCGATCAGGTTCGCTGTAGGGCAGCGGTTTGAGCAGCACTCCATTGATGACGCTGAAAATGGCACTGTTGGCGCCGATCCCCAGAGCCAAGGTCAGCACGGCAACGATGGTGAAACCGGGGCTGTTTTTGAGCGTGCGGAAACCGTAGCGAATGTCCTGTAGGAAGCCCATGAGCCTTAGACGGGGCGGGAAGTCAGATGGTTGGTTCGCCGTGAACTTCCACCTCACGCCGCTCGACGCCCTCGGCCGCAGGTTCAGGCAGGCGGCCGGTGATGTTGGCCCAGGCCCAGAAGAACGCTGTGGTGGAACTGAGAGCACCGGCAATAGCTGCAATCAGGCGCGGGCTGTAGTACTGGGACGCGATACCCGCCGCGGTCATCGAAACCATCATGACGGACCACTGCATAGATTCCATGGTGGAGAATACGCGCCCGCGGTACTCATTCGAGACGTGGCTCAGCAGCTGCGACATGTTCAACACTGAACTGACAGCCACGGCGGCGCGCGAAAGTCCAATGAACACGAGCGCCAGGTAGAAATTCCGCATCTGGCTGAAGATGATGTAAGTGGAGCCGTGGAGAATATAGCAGATCGAAATGGTGCGCTTGTAGGTTCCGAAACTGATTCGCGGGCCCAGCCAGTAAGCGATGGCGCCGCCGAACAGGAGCCCAATGCCGGCGCAGCCCCACACTTCGCCAATGCCGGCAGGGCCGCGGTTGAATACGATCTCGCCGAAGATGCTGAACAGGATCTGCGCCGCGCCGCCGCCTGTGGCCCAGCCCACGCCAATCAACGCGATGCCGAAGATCAGCGGGTTGGCGCGCATATACCGAAGGCCTTCCTTATACTCGTGCCACGGCCGCACCACTTCGGCTTCGGTAAGCGCCGCTTTACGGGGCTGAAACGCGTCGCCCTTCACCCGCAGCCGCGAGATACACGCGGCGGAAAAGAAAAAGGAAAGCGAGTTCAAAACGAACGCCCACTCATAGCCGAACTGCATGACACTCGCGCCGGCTGCAAAGGTACCAATGGTAATGGTCGTCCACTGCGTGGTTTGCGTCAGCGAATTGGCTGTGTGCAGCTCTTCCTTGGTCGTAATGGTCGGCAGAATGGCCGAACGGCCGCTGGTAAAGAACGGGGAAGCGAACATCAGCAACGCGCTGAATAAGTACAACAGCCACGTTCCCGGATGCCGGAGGCACAGAATGAATCCCAGCGCCAGCACGGCGCGGATCAGGTCGCTGGCGATCATGACCTGCTTGCGATTGAGCCGGTCAAGCACCACGCCGGCGATCGGTCCGGCGAGCACGGCAGGGATGGCGCGTGAGAGCATGATGCCGCTGACGACCAAGCCCGACTTGGTAATGGCCAGCGCCAGGCTGAATACGGCGATGTTGTTGAAGTGATCGCCGATCTCGCTAACCACCTGGCCGCTCCAGGTGTAGCGATAGTTGCGGTTGTTCTTCAACAGCTCGCGAAACGAAAGCATCAGCCCCGCTCCGTCAGGTATACGCCGGTGAAGATCACGGTGCCCCCGGCCACGAGCGAAGTCGAGATCCGCTCGCCCAGAAAGGCCACGCCCATTAAAGTGGCGATTACCGGTTCGAGATAAATGAAGGCCGAGACGCGCGAGGCGGAGATGCGAGTGAGTGCGTGATAGTAGATCAGGTAGCAGATCACTGAGGGAAACAGCGCCATGTAAACCAGGCTGCTCCATCCGGCAGCGCTCACATGCGCGAAGGAAAAGTCGCGCGCCTTCCACAACAGTATGGGAGCCAGAAGCGCCGCGCCGCTTATGTAGGTAAATCCGTTGACTGCGACGGTGCTGTGACGTTGCGCTGCCCTCTTTCCAAACACCGCAAACAATGAAAACAGCACGCAGGCCGCGGCTGTGATGGTGTCTCCCGCGACGGTGGCTTCCGAGGGCGCAGCGCCGGACGCGAGGGGCGCCGACGCCTGGTACGCGAGCGCGGCAACTCCGCCCAGCGCGAGGATCATCCCCGCCGTCTTGCGCATTGTAATTTGCTCCAGGCCGGTTGCCGCCGCAATCAACAGCACAAAAATCGGCCCCAGGCCGAGGATGAGCGCGGAATGTGCAACGCTGGTGCGATGCAATCCAAACAGAAACAAGAGCTGGTTGCCCACGTTGCAGGCCGCCAGAAACGCGAGCAGCCTAAGATCGGCGGGCGGCCAGATGCCTCCGGTGGCGCGCGTTTTCCGCCAGTACGCCGGCGCCAGAAAAACTCCTGCTAACCCGATGCGCAGCGCGCCCAACAGCAGCGGGGGGAACTCGCGCAGCGCGACTTTACCGATGATGAAGTTCGCGGACCACAGCAGCACCATCGCTGAGATCAACGCATAAAGGACGAAAGACCCGTTCAACCGGCCGGCACCTCGCGAATGGTGACCTGGCGCAGGAAATCATGGTCAATCGCATAGCCGAATCCGGGCTCATCGCGAATCTCAATGGTTCCGCGCGGCGTGGTCTCGACGGCCGGGGAAATAATGTCGCGCTTCCAATACCGCTTGCTCGCCGAGACATCGCCCGGCAGGGTGAAATTCGGCAGCGTGGAAAGAGCGATGTTGTGCGCTCGCCCGATTCCAGCCTCCAGCATGCCGCCGCACCACACCGGAATACCCGCCGCTTGCGCCGCGTCGTGCACGCGCTTCGCCTCGCCAAATCCGCCGACACGTCCCAGTTTGATGTTGATGATGCCGCACGCCCGCAGGCGGATGGCCTGTTCGGCGTGATGCGCCGAGCGGATGCACTCGTCGAGGCAGATGGGCGTTTGTAATTTTCGCTGCAATTCGGCGTGATCGATGATGTCGTCATGGGCCAGCGGCTGCTCGATCATCATCAGGTAAAAATCATCCAAGCGCTTCAGATGATCGGCGTCCCGCAACGTGTACGCCGAATTGGCGTCCGCCATCAGTTTGATGGACGGAAACCGCTCGCGTACCTGGCGGATTACGTCGACGTCCCACCCGGGCTTGATCTTCATCTTGATGCGCTGGTAACCCGACGCCAGCTCCAAGTCGATTTTTTCGAGCAGCTTCGGCACCGATTCCTGAATGCCGATGGAGACGCCGCACGGAATCTCGCGCCGCGCTCCTCCGCCAATGTGCTGCCACAGCGGCTTTCCATTCAGGCGCGCTTCGAGGTCCCAGATGGCCGCCTCGATCCCACCGCGCGCCATGCGATGGCCGCGGATGTGCCCGAGTAACGGCGCGACATCATTCGCGCTTTTCGGCTGTTTTTGGAGGACCGGTGGCGCCGCATAGTCACGCAGGATGAGCCATGCCGAATCCGTCCACTCCTCGTTGTAAAACGGATTCTCGCCGGCAGTGACTTCGCCCCAACCCGAAATGCCATCGCTCACCGCTTCCACCAGAATAATGTCGCGCTCGGTCGTGCGGCCGAAGCTGGTCTCAAAGAAGTGCACCAGGGGCATGCGGGCATGGCGCAACACGATGCGGTCGATCTTCATTTCGATTTACCGAACAGGTAAACGCCGGCTTCCGGGGTTCGCTCCACGCCCACCACCGCCAAGCCACGGCCGAAGTTCGATTCGAAACTATTGCTGATCTCCTGCTGGATCTTGCGCGCCCGCTTCGGTTCCTCGTGGCGGATGGTCGCGATATCGGCTGGGATCGCGACGCGCTCGACGATTTCCGGCCGTGGCACTGGCTCGCCTGCCTCGACAATTGTCTTGACGCGCGGGCTCGCGATCCACCATTCAGCAACGCAGCGGTCCGTGGGCAGGCCGCCGTGCAGGGGGCTGGTGGTGGTGCCGTACTGATTGCGCACATAACGACGCACGATGGCGCCCAGCCGCTCCATGTTGAAATAGGCGTTCTTGATTTCGAGCGGGTCAAATGTCCACTCCACCAGCTTGATCCCTCGCGCCAGCGCATCCTCGCGCTGTGCGAGCTTGAGGAGGCGGCCGACGCCCGAGTCGCGATATTCCGGCCGTACACCAAGCATGTGGCTGTGCAGGTAAGAACCGCCACCGGCCTTGAGGCCCGGTATGGCCAAACAGAAACCGATCATCCGATTGCCATCGAACGCGCCAAAAGCCTGACCACCTACTTTCGTCGCGACGATAAACAAACGCATGGGCAGCAGCTCGATATCGTCGAAGCCCCAAATCTGTTTCTGCAACTGCACAGCGCTCTGGAACTCAGCCTCCTTGGTAAGCGGCCGGATGGCAATGGCTTTCGTCGCCGCGTCCCCGCGTCGCCGCGTCCCCGTGTCGGTCATTTCTTCGCTTCTTGCCACAAAGTTTCCATCTCTTGAATGGTGCTTTCACGCGCTGACCGGCCGCGCTCGGCGAGCTTTCGCTCGACATAGCCGAACCGGTGACGAAACTTAGCGTTGGTCCCGCGCAACGCTTGTTCGGGATCGACCTTAACGAATCGCGCCAGATTTACCAGTACAAAAAGCATGTCACCTAGCTCGTCTTCCAGTTGCTCGTGCGAGTCGCGCGCGCGTGCTTCAGCGAACTCCGCGAGTTCCTCATGCAGCTTGTCGATCACCTGGCCCGCATTCTCCCAATCGAAGCCGGCCAGCGCGGCGCGCGAGCTGATCTGCTGCGCCTCCACCAATGCAGGCAACGAGCGCGGCACTGAGCCCAGCAGTGTCGAATCAGCCTCGCCCTTAGTACGTTTCTCTTCCGCTTTGATTTCGTTCCATCGTTTGCGGACATCGCCTTCTGTTTCGGCGGTTTCGTCGCCGAAGACGTGCGGATGGCGGCGAATCAGCTTCTGCGTGATGGCATCCAGAGCGTCCTCGACGCGAAACAGATTCTCTTCTGACGCCATTTGCGAAAAGAAAACCGCCTGCAGCAGCAGATCGCCGAGTTCTCCCGCCAGCCCCTGCCAATCGCGCGCATCAATGGCGTCCATCACTTCGTAAGTCTCTTCCAGGAGAAACGGCTTGATGGTGTCGAAGTTCTGCTCCCGGTCCCACGGGCAGCCATTGGGGCCGCGCAAACGGACCATCAGGTCGACCAGAAGCTGGAATTTTTCACCGGCGGTTTGGGCGGACATCAGCTTGGGACAGCGCGACGTTACAGTATTTCCTCACTGTAACATAGGGCGCGCGGCGTACTCGTCATCGCGCGAGTCGATGTTGGTAAAATATCCAAAACGATTATGAGCGAAACGGAAAAACCGCTTTCGGATGTACAAGCGGATGCGAGCGCGTCGCCTGCGGAAGAACGCATGCCCGTCCCGCCGGCTACCCTCGAATTCCTGATGCTGTCTCTGCGCACGCAGGCGGAGCTGCAACTGGGTCTGATCCACTTCGGCGAGGAAAAGGACAGGCCAAAGCCGGATTTCGACCTCGCGCGCCACAGCATCGATCTGCTGAGCGTGCTTCGCGACAAGACCAAAGGGAATTTAACGCTCGAAGAGCAGCGTCTGCTCGAAAATTCACTGACGGAGTTGCGCTTCCGCTTCGTGCAGGCGCTCGAAGAAAGCAAGAAAAGCTGAATGGGCGCGTCCGGCCCATTGAAGATTACGGTGCTGGGGTCCGGCACCAGCGTGGGGGTTCCCACGCCCGGGTGCCACTGCGCCGTCTGCCAATCGGCCGATCCCCGCGATAACCGCTTGCGTCCCTCAGTGCTCCTCGCGTATGGCGGCCACAACGTAGTCATCGACACCACGCCAGATTTCCGCACACAAGTGCTTCGCGCCAAAATGGATCGCCTCGATGCCGTGCTATACACGCATTCTCATGCCGACCATCTGATGGGCCTCGACGACGTGCGGCCGTTCAATTTCCATCAGGGCGCCCATATCCCAATCTTTGCGGATGCCGGTACATTGAGCGTCATCCAGCGCTGCTTCCCGTACATTTTTCGTTGCGAAGAGCGCCAATCCTCGGTCCCGCAACTTGAAGTCCACACTTTGAACGGACCCTTTGAACTTTTCGGCCGGGAGTTCGTGCCCATCCGGCTGCTGCACGGACGCTCGTCCATTTTCGGTTTCCGCTTCGGCGGCGCGGCTTATCTGACGGACCACAGCGACATTCCGCCGGAGTCCATGGAACAATTGCGCGGCCTGGACGTGCTGTTCCTGGACGCGCTCCGCCACAAACCGCATCCCACGCATTCGACCGTGGAGCGCTCCATTCAGACCGTCACGCAGCTGGCGCCCCGAAGAGCTTTTTTTACGCACATCTCCCACGATCTTCCGCATAGCGAGACGGAGAGCGTGCTCCCCTCACACATCCGGCTGGCCTATGATGGCCTCGAGATCATGGTCGGGGAAACCGGCTAGATGAACGCCCCATTCCGTGTTTTCCTCAGCCTGGACGAGGTGCCGCTCGACTTCGGTCCTTCGGCTCTCACAATTGGCAATTTCGATGGCGTGCACGCCGGCCATCGCCGGATTCTCCGACGAGTGCGTGAGATCGCGGAGTCCCGTGGTTGGAGGGCGTCCGTCCTGACCTTCGATCCCCATCCCACTAAGGTGGTTGCGCCGGCACGGGCGCCCAAACTGATGACCTTGCCTGAGCAGCGCTGCGGCTTGATGCGGCACGAAGGCGTTCAACAGGTGCTGATCTTGCCGTTTAACACTGAGGTTGCTCAGCTCTCACCGGAAGAATTTGTCGAACGGATCCTGGTGCGGAAACTCGGGGCCCGCGCCATCGTGGTGGGAGAAAATTTCCGCTTTGGGCACAAAAAAGCCGGAGACGCGCGCCTCCTGGAGACACTGGGCCAGCGCTTCGGATACAGCACCGAAATCGTGCAGGCGGTCTCCTGCCGTGGCACCACGATATCCAGCAGCGGCCTGCGCCAGCTCGTCGAATCGGGCGCCGTGGCGCGCGCCGCTCGTTTCCTGACGCGCCCCTATGCGCTCGAAGGTAAGGTGGTTGCCGGCCACGGAGTGGGCAAACAGAAGACCGTGCCAACCCTGAACCTGGCGACACAATCTGAAGTCCTGCCCAAACACGGGGTCTACGTGACGCGAACCACCGATTTGGAGGACAATCGTACTTGGGAATCGGTCACGAACATTGGCTACCGGCCCACATTTGGCGGAAGCCACCAACTGTCGATCGAAACGTTTCTGCTTGATCCGCTCGCCGGCGAAACACCGCGCGCCATCCGCGTCGAGTTCCTCTGGCGGCTGCGCGAAGAGCAAAAGTTCGAGAGTCCGGACGCTCTCAAGATGCAAATCTTGAAAGACGCTGGACGCGCCCGGGCTTATTTCCGGCGGCTCAACAGGTGGAAGCGGCCTACAGTTCTGGAATACATATGAGGAGAATCAAATGATGAGACTGTCAGAAGGTAAGATGCGGCGCATGAAGGCCCTTGCAAATAAAACCGGTGTAATTGCCGCGGCCGCCATGGATCAGCGTGGAAGCTTGCAAAAGTCGCTGGCGGCTGGAAAGGGCGTCGACAAGAAACAGATTACCGATGAAATGATGATTGAATTCAAGGTGGCGGTCAGCAAAGTGCTGACACCGCATGCCAGCGCCATTCTGCTTGATCCCGAGTGGGGCTTACCAGCCGCCAAAGCGCGCGCCAAAAATGCCGGCCTGCTTCTGGCGTACGAGGCCAGCGGCTATGATAATACCCAGCCCGGACGCCTGCCCGACCTCCTGCCTCACGTTTCGGCGAAGCGCATTGCCGACTGGGGCGCCGACGCCGTCAAAATTCTTATCTATTACACTCCGTTCGATGATTCCAAAGTCAACGACATCAAGCATGCATTCATCGAAAGAATCGGCGCCGAGTGCGTGGCTAACGACATTCCGTTCTTCCTCGAATTCGTCGGCTACGATCCGCAGGGCGGCGATGAGAAGGGCCTGGAATACGCGAAGCGCAAACCGGAGATCGTCACCAAGAGCATGCAGGAATTTTCCAAGCCGCAATATCACGTCGACGTGCTTAAAGTAGAGGTTCCCATCAATGCCGAATTCGTGGAGGGCTCCAGCGTCTACAAGGGTCAGAAAGCTTACTCGCGCGCCGAAGCGCTGGATCATTTCCGCAAAGCCGCCGCGGTGGCGACCCGGCCGTTCATCTATTTGAGTGCCGGCGTGAGCAACGCGCAGTTCACCGAGTCGCTACACATGGCATCGGAATCGGGCGCCGATTTCTCGGGGGTGCTCTGCGGCCGCGCTACGTGGAAGGAAGGTATTCCGATTTACGCCAAGCAGGGCGTGAAAGCGCTGGAGGACTGGCTTTCGAATGAGGGCGTCAAGAACATTAACGCCGTGAACGACGCCATCAAGGCCGCCAAGCCGTGGTACGCGAAGGTCGAATCGCCTGTTCCAGTGTAATATACTTTATTATCAACGATGTAATATATTATTGATTTTGTTGTTGTAACTGTTATAAACTCTATTTAGGAGGTAACAGCCAAATGGAGACGGTTCAGCAGCAAAACGAAACCCACATCCTTGTAGCGGACGAAGTCTGGTGCGCGCTGGCGATGCTGCACAAGAATCATCCCCAGCGCGTTTCCTTCTCAGCCAAGGAGATTCTCGAGCAAGTCAAGGTTGAACACGCCCATACTGACATTCGCGCGGGAATTCAGGCACACATTTATCTGCATAACGTGGCAAACCTGGAGCCGAATTCCGCTCGGAACCGGATGTCCTACAGACTTGAGGACGATACCTACAGGCTCTACCGGTCGGGCGATCCCGCTCACCCTTTGCGAAAAGGAAAAATTGTTCCCAAACGCGCTGAATTGCCGGCCAAGTATCATGACCTGCTCGATTGGTACGAGTGTGAATATTCGAAGGGTGGTGTGCAGGAGGAATCCAAAGGTCTAATCGAGCGGATGTGGGGCGTCGGAAGGCACCTCTGGGCAGGTGTTAAGGCAGACGAATATGTCAACGACTTGAGAAAAGATTGGAAAGGAGAGCCGTCCAGTCGCGAGGAGCGTGTGGCACCGCGTGGCGGGAGGTAATTTGGCACTCGTCTTTTGGGACACAAATCTGTTTATCTACCTATTTGAGGGGAATCTGGAGTTCGGGGCGAGCGTTCGGGAACTCGGGCGGCGAATGGAGTCGCGCAGAGATCGTCTGGTGACCAGCGCACTGACCATAGGGGAGATTCTCGTGAGGCCGATTCGCGAAAATGACTCTGACAGCGAGCAGCGCTATCGGGCATTCTTTTCCGATCCCGAGATCCGGATTGCCGCTTTCGACGCGAGCGCCGCTCAGTCTTACGCTCGCGTGCGTCAAGATGCTGCCGTCAGGGTGGCGGACGCGATTCAACTCGCGTGCGCTGCATCCGCCAAGGTTGATCTATTCGTTACGAATGACGAGCGGCTCAGCCGAAAGCAGGTTCCAGGCATTCACTTCATCACCAGCCTGGAGCGTGCGCCCATCTAAGCGGGCGGGGCGAACGTGACACCCTCCCACCGCGCCACCACAACCGACGCCAGGCAATTCCCCAATACGTTGACGGAAGTGCGCGCCATATCCATCACGGCGTCGATCCCCAACAGCACGGCCGCGCCTTCCATGGGCAGGTGAAAGCTCGCAAGCGTTCCCGCGAGGATGACCAAAGCAGCACGGGGCACGCCGGCCATGCCCTTACTTGTGAGCATGAGGGTCAACATCATAAGTAGTTGCTGGCTGAGCGTAAGCTCCACACCCGCCGCCTGCGCGATGAAGACCGATGCCAGCGATAGATAGAGGGTCGATCCGTCCAAGTTGAAGCTGTATCCGGTGGGAAGCACAAACGCCACAATATGCCTTGGCACGCCGAACTGTTCCATGTTTTCGAGCGCGAGAGGCAGTGCCGCTTCACTCGACGCCGTCGAGAATGCGATGAGAAACGGTTCGCGTACCGCGCGGAAGAAAGCTCTCGGAGGAATCCGGAAAAGCGCCACAACGGATCCCAATACGGCCACGACAAAAACGACCTGTGCCGCATACATGGTGAGAATCAGCTTACCTAGCCCGAACAACACGCCCGAACCTTTGCCTGCTACGGTCACGGCGAGGGCCGCTGCGACGCCCAGCGGCGCCAGATACATCACGTAATTGGTATAGCGGAACATCACCTCCGCAAGCGATTCGCAGAAAGCCACCACGGGCTTGGCTTTCGTTCCAATGGCGGCACAGGCTGCGCCGAACAGAAAGGCAAACACCACAATTTCGAGCACATCGCCGCGCGCCATGGCGTCGATAATGCTGGCGGGAAATACGTGCTCGATCGTCGATCCCAGCGTTGACTTCACCTCCGCGTTCGCGGGCTCAGCAGCGGCCGTGAGTTTCAAGCCGGCCCCAGGCCGCACGAGGTTCACCGCGGCCAGACCCAGAAAGAGCGCTACGGTGGTGACAACTTCGAAATAGATGATGGTTTTTAAGCCGATGCGCCCCATCTGCTTCAAATCGCCGGCGCCGGCGATGCCGTACACCAGAGTTGCGAAAACTAGCGGCGCGATGATCGACCGAATCAGCCGGAGAAAAATGTTGCTGACCGGCGCGAGCTGGCCGGCAAAGCCGGGCGCCGCAATGCCCAACGCGATGCCCGCGGCCATTCCAAGGAAGATCCAAGCGGTAAGCGACAGCCGGAAGCGCGACATGAACCTATAACGCCGACAAGATACCGGTGGTCAGCACCCTCACCGCTCGCCCCATTTGAGCTTTTGGCGGAGGACATCGAAGTACAACATCTTCGGCGGCCTCACCAGCATGAGCGTATACGTCGAACTGCGGCAAACAATCTGATCGCCCTTCTTGAGCCGCTGGCCAATCTGTCCATCGATGGTGAGAAACGCAGCGTCGTCTTCCGCCAGGCATGTAATCCGAACCGAACTTGTTTCCGGCACGATCACGGGACGGTTGGTCAGCATGTGCGGGCAGATGGGTGTCAGGCAGATCGCGCTCACCGAAGGGAAAATGATCGGTCCGCCGGCGGAGAGGGAGTACGCCGTAGAACCCGTGGGCGTCGCGACGATCAAGCCGTCTGCCTTGTAGCGGCAGACGAACATCTGATCGACGTACGTATCCAGATCGATCATGCGCGCGATGTCCGATTTCGTCACCACCACGTCGTTCAGCGCCTCGTAGTGGCCCACCGGTTTCTCGCCGCGGAGCAGATCGGCTTCCAGCAGTTTTCGCTTGCCGATGCGGTGCTCTCCCCGCAAGGCGCGCTCCAGCTCGGGAAAGATCGCGTCGATAGTAATGGCCGTGAGAAATCCCAGTCCGCCCAGGTTCACCGGAAACAGCGGCACCTCGCGGCCTTGAATGACGCGCGCCGCAGACAGCAGTGTCCCGTCGCCACCCAGCACAATGATCAATTCGGCGCCCTCGGGCACCTGCTCGCGCGGCAAGGCTTCGTGGCTACCGGCGTATTCCGCGGTCTCTTGATCGATGCGCACCGTGAGATTCCGCTCCGCCAGCCAACGGATCAGTTTCGGAACCAGCTCGGCCGCCGCCGGCACGCCGGGTTTCGAGATAATCCCGATGGTCTTAATGTCGGGCATACAGAAGAAATTCCTTGTTGCCTTCCGCGCCTGTGATCGGGCTCTCCATGAGGCTGGTTTGGAAGCCCAGGCTCTTCACGGCGGCGTCCACGCGCGCACAAGCCTCGCGGTGCAATTCAGGTGAACGCACAATCCCGCCTTTCCCCACTTGTCCTTTTCCCACTTCGAACTGTGGTTTGACGAGTATAACCATGGCGCCCTCGGGACGCAAAATGGGCGCCACGGCCGGCAAAATCAGTGTGACGGAAATGAAGCTGACATCGCACGTGAGCAGGTCCAATGCTTCGCCGATGTTTTCGGGCCGCAAGTGCCGCGCGTTGATGCCTTCGTGCACCACCACACGCGGATCGTTGCGAATCTTCCAATCGAGCTGGCCTGCGCCCACGTCGACTGCGTGCACACGGGCGGCGCCGCGCTGCAGAAGGCAGTCGGTGAAGCCGCCGGTGGAAGCACCCACGTCCATCACCACGCGCCCCGTCACATCGATCGCAAAGCCATCGAGCGCCGCGGCCAGTTTCAATCCTCCACGGCTCACATACGGCACTTTTCCAGTGACTTCAATTTTGCTGAAGACTTCAACCGAATGGCCCGGCTTCCCGGCTTTCTGCCCCTCCACCATCACCTGGCCGGCCATGATGAGAGCTTGCGCTTTCTCGCGGGACTCTGCCAGGCCGCGCTCGACCAGCAGACGATCGAGCCGCTGCTTCATGACGTGCGCTGCACGATAAGATCGGCGAGTTCGCGAAGCCTGCCGGCGCGCGCGCCGAAAATGGCCAGTGACTCGTGCGCGCCCAGTAGCTCGCGCTCCGCCATCCGCCGTGATTCCGCAAGGCCGTACACCGCGGGGAAGGTAATTTTCTGCTGACGGGCATCCTTGCCGGCCGTTTTTCCCAGTGACTCGCTTGATTGCTCGACGTCCAGAACGTCGTCCACGATTTGAAACGCCAAGCCAACGTGCTCACCATAACGCGAGATGGCAGCGAGCTGCCCTTCGTCTGCGCCCGCGTAGATCGCGCCCATTCTTACGCTGGCCCGAAGCAGCGCGCCTGTTTTTGCGCGGTGAATGGATTCGAGCAGTCCTGCGTTGGGCGTTTTTCCTTCGCCCTCCAGATCCGCCACCTGCCCGCCGATCATCCCGTCCACAGTTCCCGCCGCTGTAGCCAGCTCCGCAATCACGCGCGCCTTGCGATCGGCGGTTACATCCATCTTTGAGAGCGTTTCAAACGCCAGCGTTAGCAGCGCGTCCCCGGTAAGGATGGCCATGGCCTCACCGAAAACTTTGTGCGAAGTAAGCTTTCCGCGCCGGTAATCGTCGTTATCCAGCGCCGGAAGATCGTCATGGATCAGCGAATAGGTGTGAACAAACTCGAGCGAGCAGGCAGCGGTTTCGATCCCTCGCAGGGGGTCACCTACCGCGTGCCCGGCTTCCACGCAGAGGATCGGGCGCACGCGCTTGCCTCCAGCGAACAGGCTATACCGCATGGCGCGATGAATGGTTTCGGGCGGAACGTTTTCCGCGGGGACTAAGCGGTTCAGCTCGCGGTCGATGAGCTGCTGCTGCTCGGCCAGGTACTCGCGGAAGCTCATTTTTCAGGGCGGAAGGGTTCCGGTTGGATCTTGCCGTCTTTGCGGATCAGCATCTCGACGCGTGTCTCGGCGTTTTCAAGCTGCTTCCGGCACGTCTCGCTCAGCGCCATGCCCTTTTCGAACAGTTCGAGTGACCGCTCGAGCGGCAGATCCCCCGCTTCCAATTCCTTAACGACTTTTTGCAGCTCGTCGAGAGAAGCTTCGAAGCTTTCAGCGGGCTGGGGGGGCTCTTCGGGCATCGATACATTTTAGCGTAGGGATACGCAGGCCTAGACTACTTGTTTCGCCCGGCGTGCACAGTCTCAGATTGTCCGATTGTTTCTCAAACGATATTGCATGTGATATCATAAGTAAAAGCGTGCGCGTTGTTCTGGATACCGACGTCTTGGTTGCCGCGCTTCGTAGTGATCGCGGCGCGTCACGGCAACTGCTATTGGCCGCCTTGGATCGCAGGATCATCATGCTTGCGTCTGTCCCGCTTATGCCTCGAGTATGAGGCCGTGCTGACCAGACCCGAGCACCTTCTAGCAAGCGAGTTGAATCGTGAAGAAATGAGCGCTGTGCTCGACGCAGTTGCGTCGGTGGTGGAACCTGTGGGCATGCGATTCCTGTGGAGGCCATCTTTGAAAGACCCCGCCGACGAGATGGTGCTCGAGACAGCCGCGAATGGCCGTGCGCATCGACTGGTAACGTTCAACAAGCGCCACTTCATCGAAGCCGCAGCGTCTTTCGGAATCATCGTAACAGCGCCGGGCGACCTCTGGCGCGAAATTCGAGGATACAACCGTGAGAAGAAGTAACGTTGCTCTTCGTTTACAGGAATCGCTGCTGGAAGAGGCTCGGCGGGTCGCCGCTTCTGAAGGTGTCGCTTTGAACCAACTCATCAATGTCGCGGTAGCGGAGAAACTTTCAGCGCTGCGCACGGAAGATTACTTCCGGGAGCGTGCTGGCCGGGCGAGTATCAGCAAAGCCAAGCGGTTGCTCAAGCGCGCCGGCAAGAACAAGCCGCCAGTGACCGGCGACGAATTGTAAGGGTTTTCCATTGCGATTTCCCCTGTGTTACCTTGATCGCCGGAGGTGTTCCAACCGAAATGATGATCCCCGCTTCTTTACTGCGTCCATGGTCCGTTTTCTTTTGTGTGCTGGCCCTTCAGGTTGCCCAAGCCGCTTCGGCTCCAGGGCTGCTGGTCGTGGCCAATAAAGGCGACCAGAGTCTCGGTGTCGTTGACACAACTTCGGGCCGGGAGGTCGCCACTGTCGCCGAGGACGGCGTGACGGGACACGAGGTAATCGCCTCGCCCGACGGCCGTCTTGCTTACGTCCCGATTTACGGGAATTCGGGAGTCGGTAAGCCGGGAACAGACGGGCAGAAGGTCGATGTGATCGATATCGCGGCGCGGAAGATCATTGGCACTATCGATTTCGCGCATCCGGTGCGCCCGCACTGCCCGAAGTTCGGTCCCCAGAACGGCTTGCTATATATCACCACCGAACTCGACAACACAGTGAGCATCATCGATCCCCGCACGCTCAAGATCATCGGAGCCGTACCCACCGGTCAGCCGGAGTCGCACATGCTGGCCATCACGAGCGACGGCCGGCGTGGATACACCGCTAACGTCGGGCCGGGAACCGTTTCCGTACTGGACCTGGAAGCTCGCAAGACCATCGCCGTGATTCCCGTCTCCGGGCAGACGCAGCGCATCGCGCTCTCCATCGACGACCGCCTGGTATTCACCGCGGACCAGACTAAGCCGCAGCTGGCCGTGATCGACACCGCCACGAACAAAGTGAAAACTTGGGTTCCGCTGCCAGGTTCTGGTTACGGAACGGCGCCCACGCCGGACGGACGCTGGCTCGTCGTAGCTGTCCAAAAGACGAATCAAGCTGCCGTGGTGGATCTTCGGACCATGAAGGTCGCCCATACCATCGACGTTCCCAGCGCGCCGCAGGAGGTTCTGGTGAGCCCGGACGGCAAAACCGCGTATGTTTCTTGTGATGCCAGCCACAAGATCGCCGCGATCAACACGGCGACCTGGAAAGTAGACACGCTCATCGACGCCGGGAAGGGCACCGACGGCCTGGCATGGGCCATGGCGCGTTAAATCAACGCACGGCCGGCGCCGCCACTCCCAGCCGGTCCGCCGCCTCGCACAGCGCCTTCCACGTTCCGTGCCCGATTGGCACGCCATTCCGCCGCCGCTCTTCTTCCATGCGCCACTCGGGATCGCCGGCCACCAGCACCTCGCTGTAGCCTTTGGCGGGCGGCGTGGTCTTCATGAGCCGGGTCAGGCGGTCCATGCGCGCGCGGAACTCGTCCAGCGGCAGAAAACGCGCGATGTCGATGGCGAGAAACATCTGGCTCACGCGCACCTGCTTGCCGCGGAACCGGATGCCGCCGAGCTCCGTGCTCATCGCGCCGCCACTCAATACAGCGCAGAGAATCTCGGCCATCATCGCGAGGCCACTACCCTTGTACCCGCCGAGCGGCATGAGCAATCCTTTGAGTGCGGTGTCGGGGTCTGTCGTCGGCACGCCTTCTGAATCCATCGCCCAGTTGGCTGGAATTTGCGGCTGGCCGTTGATCAGCGCTTTGAAAATCTTGCCGGCTGCGACGGTTGTAGTCGCCATGTCCAGCAGCCACGGCTTCTCGTCCCCGCCCGGCACCGCCATGCAAATAGGATTGGTGCCCAGCCGCGGCTCCTTGCCCTGCCACGGGGGAACCAGGGCGGACGCGTTGCACATCACGATGCCGATCTGTCCCGCGTCCGACATCCTCTGTGCCCAAAATGCCGCCGCGCCGAAATGGTTCGACTCGCGCGCCACTACCATTGCCACGCCGCCGGAATTTGCCATTCGGACGGCATGCGCGCAACACGTTTCGGCGATGGCTTGGCCGATGCCGTTTTGAGCGTCATAGAGCAGGCACGCACCGCTTTCCGAAATCACGCGCCCTTCCGCCTGCGGGTCCATATCGCCCCACTCGATCTGCTCCAGGTAATAAGGAAGCAGTTGCAAACCGTGGGAATCGACGCCGCGGAGATTGGAGGCGACCAGTGACTCGGCAACCAACTGCGCCTTTGCGGCCGATACGCGCACGGCCTCCAGCAATCGGGCGGCAAAAGGCGTTAGCTCGCTGGCCGGGATAAGAACGTCAGGTTCAGGCATCGGAACTCACTAGCTTAAGACATTTACGACGCCTTGGGTACTCACTACTGAGGTACGTTATACTCACACTATGAGCAAGCGGCTCCAGGTCTTGCTGCCGGATGCTGAAATGGATGAGATCCGGCGGATAGCTCGTCGCGAGCACCTCACCGTCGGGGAGTGGGCGCGGCGCGTGCTACGCCTGGCCCGTTCCGATAAGGCTTCGGGTGATCCTGAGCGGAAGCTAAGGGCGATCCGCAAGGCGGCCACCTATTCCTTCCCGGCGGCCGATATTGAGCAGATGGTAGACGAGATCGAGCGCGGCTACTTGGAGTGATTTTCGTCGATTCCAACATCCCGATGTACCTTTTCGGAGCGCCTCATCCACGCAAACCCGAGGCCCAAATCCTGCTAGAACGCGCGACCGCTTCAAATGAGCGACTGATTACCGACGCCCAAGTGCTGCAGGAAATCCAGCACCGCTACACTTCGCTCAAGCGTTTCGATGCGATCCAACCAGCATTGCAAGCTGTGCTGGAGATCGTCGACGACGTCCTGGCCATCGAAAAACGCGACGTCCTGCGCGCTGGCGAGATTCTTCAGCATCCTGTTCATTTGTCCGCCCGCGATGCCCTCCACATCGCGATCATGGAGCGGCATGGCGTCCGCTCGATCATGAGCTTCGATCGCGGCTTCGACCGGTGGCCGGGACTCAGCCGAATCCACGCGGTCTGACGGCTACGGTATAATTTCATTTCATCCCCCCGCAAAGAGGAGTCTCTCCATCATGGAAGAAAAAGAACGAGCGCGCGCCTTGGAGCAAGCCGTAGGCCAGATCGAAAAGCAATTCGGCAAGGGATCCATTCTACGCCTGGGGTCGAAGGAGGCCGTCGTTCCCGTAGCCGTCATCTCGACCGGCTCGATCGCTGTGGACGCAGCCATGGGCATCGGCGGCTTCCCGCGCGGGCGCATCAGCGAGATCTATGGCCCGGAATCCTCGGGCAAAACCACTATCGCGCTTCAGGTCGTCGCGCAGGCGCAGAAGAAGGGCGGCATGGCCGCGTTCATCGACGTGGAGCATGCGCTCGATCCCATCTACGCGCGCAAGCTTGGTGTGGATGTCGACAATCTGCTGGTTTCGCAGCCGGACTACGGCGAACAGGCGCTCGAGATCACCGGCGCGCTGATTGCTTCCGGATCGATTGACGTGCTCGTGGTGGACTCGGTGGCAGCGCTAGTTCCCAAGGCAGAACTCGATGGAGAAATGGGAGACAGCCATATGGGCTTGCAGGCGCGGCTCATGTCCCAGGCGCTGCGCAAGCTCACCGGTGTCGTGTCGCGATCCAAAACCTGCCTGATCTTTATCAACCAGATTCGCGAAAAGATCGGCGTGATGTTCGGCAACCCCGAGACCACCACCGGCGGCCGCGCGCTGAAATTCTATGCTTCCGTGCGCGTGGACATCCGCCGGATCGCGGCCATCAAAGACGGCGAGAGCGTCATCGGCAACCGCACCAAAGTCAAGGTGGTTAAGAACAAGCTGGCAGCGCCGTTCCGCGAGGCCGAATTCGACATCATCTACGGCGAAGGCATCTCGCGCGAGGGTGACCTGATGGATTTGGGCCTGGTCCAGAACTTGATCGAAAAGAGCGGCTCGTGGTTCAGCTACAAGGGCGAGCGTATCGGCCAGGGACGCGAAAATGCCAAGCAGTTTCTCAAGGACAACCCCGATATTCGCCAGCAGCTGGAAACCGAGGTGCGCAAGTCGCTGGGCCTGATCAAGGCTGAACTGGTGAACGGCGAGCCAGCCCCGGCCACAAAGCTCGAACCGCCGCAAGCGCGCCAAGCACCGGCCAGTGCCGTCACACGCGCTCGATAAATTCTCTGTAGCGCAGGGCCACGCCTGATTTTGGCGGGGACCTGCGGCCTTTCGTCCTTCATTTAGAAAAAACCGCAGGTCTCCGGCAGACCCCGCCGTAGCCCTGCGCTACATGGCTCTCGAATGTTTGCTGAGACAATCCCTCGCGCCCTTCCACTCCCAGTGCATGGATGACCGCGAGCGACGTAAGATAATCGACCAGACCCTGGTCCAGTTAGAAAAGCAGTTTGGCAAAGGATCGATCGTCAGGCTGGGATCGGCCAACGTGGTTCCTGTTTCAGTGATCCCTACAGGTTCGATTTCCATCGATTCCGCCCTGGGTGTGGGCGGGTTGCCGCGCGGGCGTGTTATCGAGGTCTTCGGACCGGAATCATCTGGTAAGACCACCATCGCGCTCCAGGTCATTGCCCAGGCGCAGCACACAGGCGGCACGGCCGCCTTTATCGACGCCGAGCATGCGCTCGATCCGGCGTATGCCCGCAACCTCGGTGTGGATGTGGATAATCTGCTCGTTTCGCAGCCGGACTGCGGCGAACAGGCTCTCGAAATCACCGGCGCTCTGGTGGCTTCCGCTGCAGTCGATGTTGTTGTGGTCGATTCGGTTGCCGCCCTCGTTCCCAAGGCGGAGCTGGAAGGCGAAATGGGCGACAGCCACATGGGGCTGCAAGCGCGGCTCATGTCGCAGGCCCTGCGCAAGCTTACCGGCTCCGTATCCAAAACCAACACCTGCCTGATATTTATCAATCAAATTCGCGAAAAGATCGGCGTCATGTTCGGCAATCCCGAAACTACTACCGGAGGACGGGCGCTGAAGTTTTATTCTTCTGTTCGTCTGGATATCCGGCGCATCGCCGCGATCAAGGACGGCGAAGTCGTTATTGGAAACCGCACTCGCGTTAAAGTCGTAAAGAATAAAGTCGCCTCGCCGTTCCGTGAAGCCGAGTTTGATATTCTGTATGGCCAAGGCACGTCGCGCGAGGGCGATCTGCTGGACGTGGGCGTCACTCGCAGTGTGATCGAGAAGAGCGGTTCGTGGTTCAGCTATAAGGGCCAGCGCATCGGCCAGGGACGCGACAGTGCGCGGCAGTTTCTGAAAGAAAATCCGGAAATGTTCGGCAAGATCGATGCGGAGCTGCGCTCCGCGCTCGGGTTGCTGGTCGCCGCCGAGAATGGAAACGCCAAGACCGCGGTTGCCTCGGTGCCCCAGAAATAGCTCAAGTCAGCGCCATTTCCATCCCGCACGCGGCAAAAACAGCCCAAAATAGGCCGTTTTCCTGTGTTTTCCCTTTACATCGGCCCTCACCTTCCGTATCATTGAAACGATTTGCGGGATGCAGCGTGCGCATCCCTATGATTTATGTTCGATGTGTGAGTTCAATTCTGAGGAGGTTGAATGGCAATCAACGAATGACGCAGACCCAGCTGGTAAGATCACTGGCAGAGTCCGTCGAAGTGCCGAACAAGACAGCGCGGACGTTCCTGGATCATCTGGCCGCTCTGGCAATCAATGAAGTAAAGAAAAACGGCGTATTTGTCGTGCCTGGACTGGGTCGGCTGGTTCGAGTAGACCGGAAGGCGAGAATGGGTCGAAACCCGGCAACGGGCGAGGCCATCAAAATTCCGGCCAAGAAAGTTGTCAAGTTCCGCGTGGCCAAAGCGGCCAAAGATTCCATCGTGCCGCCGAAAAAGAAATAACTGAAAACTCTTGCGCGCAAAAAAGAAAACCCCGCGACCCTTCGCGGGGTTTTCTTTTCTTTGTTGGATCTTCTGAAGCCGAGATGAGATCCGCCCCAAGTGCGGGCAGTTCCTCGAAGCTTATGCCTGCTTCTTTTCTTCGACCTTCTCTTCTTCGCTCTTCAGAGCGGTTTTGAAGTTGCGGATCCCTTCGCCTAAACCTTTTGCCACCTCAGGAATTTTCTTGCCGCCGAAAAGCAATACGGCTACACCCAGGATGACGAGAAGCTCAGGCATGCCAATGGAACGCATACGGCCTCCTTGCTCACTATTCATTGTAGGAATGCGTACCAACGCAGTCAAGCGCTGGAAAGCGCGTTAGAAGAACTGGCTGCCGGTTTACACTCATTTCTGCCCACGTCGGCTGCTATGATGACTGGTTCGGAGATTCCATGAAACCTGTTCCCACGACGAAACAGCAAGCTCTGGTGGACCGGCTGACGAAAGCCTGCGGCGGCGCCTACAGCCCCAAGGTTCGGCGCAAGTACTACATCTCCGGGCCGCAGTGGGCGGCTGCCTATCAGGGCCAGGCTCTGTTTCACGCGCCTACGCGCGAGGCCATCGGCTTCGAAGAGGTGATCCGCGAATATGCCAGGATCGGTATCGGCTACTGGACCACTCACGATACCGACGTGATCCCTACCGGGGCGCTAGGCAAGGACGAGCAGTGGACCATCGTGGGGCAGATTCAGAAAAACCTCAAAAAGCACGGGATCGAGTGCTCCATGGTCACCACTGAAACCTTCTTCCACGCCGTCTGGGCCGCCAGCCCCGCCGCGGAGTCTCCTCAGGTGCGCGAGTACGCGGCATTTCGCGTCAGCAACACCGTCGATGTGGGCCATGAGCTGGGCGCTAAGTTTGCCGTCTACTGGCCGGGTTCGCTAGGCTACTACACTCAAGGTGCGGTCGAGGAAACCGAGACCTTGCGCTGGTATGCCGAAAGTCTGAATGCGGCCTGCGAGCGCGATATCGAAGTCGCCCGGAAAAAGAAGCGGCCCACGCTCAAGCACTGCCTGGAAGCCAAACCCTTCGAGCCTCAAGCCGAGATTCTGCTTCCAACCAGCGACGCCATGATGGCGTTTATCTTCTCCGGCTTGCTCAAGCATCCTGAGATGGTCGGCCTGAATCCCGAGTACCTGCACGAGCTGATGTGGGGTGCAGCTCCGCGGGCCGCTCTGGCCCGGGCGCTGGTCGCCGGCAAGCTCTGGCATTTCGATATCAACGACGGCTACCGGCTCAAGCACGACGTCGATATCGCTATTGGTCTGGTGAATCCGCTGGACTGGCTAAACGTGCTGGTGCTGCTCCGCAGCCACAACTACAATGGTCCGTTCAATCTGGATTACAAGCCGCCGCGCACCACCAGTAACCGCGGTGTCTTCTGCGGTCAGCTTTCCCACTGCAGTCGATCGCTTCATTACGCTCTGGGAAATGGCCGGCGACGTTATCTCCGATCCCGTCATCAAAGAAGCGGTGGCCGCCCTCAAAGCCGGCGGAGAAGCGGTGGATACCCATGACGCCGAGGCCGTTACCGCCGCCCATCGCGGGTTGCTTACGCTGCATGAGCTGGTTGCGCATCGCATGTTTCAAATTCTGGTTGGCGCGCACCGCGGCCGGACGTACTCGGTCTGACAGGCCGAGTACGCCGCCTGCTGAGAAAAATTACAAACTTTGGCACAACCCTTGCTAGGAGTTTTGCGTCTGGGTGATTAGGAGGAGAGAAATGCTGACGAAAGTTAGGGTGGAGCGGTTCAAGGGACAGGCGCATTGTCCGATTTGCACCCACAATGTGGAGACTGAGATCGAACAAATCGGGCGGAAGATCAGAGTCGTCCCCGGGCAGAAGTGCCCGCGTTGCTTGTCAACATTGGACGTAGCTGCGGTTATTGAAGTACGCGAGGCGGCGTAATTCGTGTACGACCGTCAAGGTACTACGCAGGTAAGTACCGTATTGTGATTTAGCAACATTTCTGAGATATTGATAATGTCTTAAGTGTATGAGACGCAAAGTGCCGGCCAAACCCGTGGAACCCGTGGTCTCACCCGAAATCCTGGAACAGGCGAAGCGCGCCATTTCGCCGGACAAAGCCAAGAGTGTGAGCAAATGCACGGTATGCGGCGCCGCAATCACTGAAGCCGCTCCGGAGCAACTTTGCTGGGTCTGCCGGCGTCTTAAGACTAGCGCTTGGCACGACATCGAGCAGCAGATGCCGGCTCAGGAATAGCGCATTTCCGCGCCCCTTCCTTCCTGCACTCCTCGTTCATAAACGTAACCTGCGCAGATTACGTCTTCTACTGCCAGTCCGTTCGACTTGAAGATCGTAATGTCGGCGGGTCGACGTTCGCGTGGCGGCTTCGACACAACGATATCCTTCAATTCCATTAGCCTCGGGTCGCTCCAACCCTTTTCATCGAGCGCAAGAAGCAGGTCGCCGGACTCCATGCGAGCCTGTTCGATCGAATCCACCGCGATCCAATCCGCGCGGTGGACCAGGTCGGCAGGAAGTTCCCGCCGCCGCGCCTGATTTGACCCCATGGCATTGACGTGAGTTCCAGCCGCCACCCACTCCGATGAGAGCACTGGATCCTTGGCGTTGGTGGCGGTTACCACAACCGCCGATGCCCGCACGGCATCCTCAGCCGCGGTTACCGCCGTTACTTTTGTGGAGAACGCCGCCGAGCATTCTGCGGCAAAGGCGTTGCGCCGGTCCGAATCGCGGCTCCAGACCCTCACCTCCCGGAATGTACGGACGGACAGCATGGCAGCCAGCTGGCTTCGAGCTTGGAAGCCGGAGCCGATAATCCCGAGCGTATCGGCATCTGTCCGTGCCATATAGCGCGTTGCCAGCCCGCTCACCGCCCCGGTGCGAATCTGCCCCAGAATATTGGCTTCCATCAGAGCCAGCGGCTGAGCGTCTTCGGCCCGATAGAGCAGAAAAAGAAAGTGGGCTCCGTGGCGCGCGTGGGCCGAATAAATCTTCGCGCCGAAATAGCGTCCGTCGCTCGCCGCCATGTAGTGCAATACTGAGCCAGTGGGCAGGATCAATCTCCGCCGGGGTTGGTTCATGGCTTCGCCCGTGGCCAACCGCTCAAACGCCGTCTGCATGAGCTGGATGGCCTCGCCCATTGGAAGCATCTCACGCACTTCAGACTCGGTAAAGTAGAGCATGGATGCTATGGTGGCACAGCCTGGTTCCGCGGGTGGGAAAGTCTATTGCGATCCGGAAGCGCCGTGCTGAATCTTGCTGGCTAGGCCGGCGGCTAGCGCCACCCGAATCAGCCCGGCTACGTTATTTACATGCAGCTTTTTCATCATGGTCTTACGGTAGCTGCGAACCGTCTCAACGCCCAGGTTCAGCAACACGGCAATCTCTTTGCTGGCCTTGCCCTCGACGATCATTCCCAGCACCTGGAATTCCCGCGGCGTGAGTTGCGAAAGCAAGGGATGCCGGCCTGCGGTCTCGTTTTGCTCGCCCCGGCGGATCCGTGACAACAGGCGCTCCGAGACATTCGGACTGAGGTAGGAACTTCCCCTCGCCACTGTGCGCAACGCTTCCAGAAGGTCTCCGGCGGAAGCCCGCTTTACCACGTAACCTCTGGCGCCCGCGCGGATGGCACTCACCACCGATTCCTCGTCATCGTACATAGAAAGGATGATCACTTTGGCGTTGGGACAGTTCCTCAGCAACTCGGTCGTCGCATCGACGCCATTCAGTCCGGGCAGGCCAATATCCATCAGAACAACATCCGGATGGATTTCCGTGCAGACTTGAATCGCCTCGGTTCCCGATTCGGCCTCGCCCTCGACGGTGAATTCGCCGCCGCGATCGAGTAGGGCTCGAATCCCGTCACGCATAATCTTATGATCTTCGACAACCAGTACACGATAAGGCATGGCGCGAAAGTCCTACAGTGGCGCAGTAATTGTCTTTCTATACCACGCCGCGCAGTATGTGAGCAAACATCCCAAATATGGCAGGTACCGAGATTACTGATGCGAGGAGTACTGGTCCTGGGGCGGATTTAGCTTCACTTCAATAGTTTTCTGCTCTTCATCGACCTCAAAAAGCTGGCCAAACGTCTGGTATCCCTTAGCAATTACCTGAACCTGGATCGTCCCCTGGGGAATGGGTGGAACTTTGACCATGCCTTCCTGGTTGGTTCGCGTCTCCCACGTCTTCAAAATTTTCTTGCCGAGCTTCATCTTGGCGCGCCCCTTCACAAATTTGACAATCACGCTGGCCCGGTCGACCGGGCTTCCGCTCGGCGTCTTGACTTCGACGGTCAACGTCGTCATCTCGGCGGCCGCCAAAAGGCTTATGCCAATTACTATCACCGCTGCGATCAACAGGAAGCGGTTTCGCATGATCCGATTATCCCAGAAACACGCTAGGGATCAGGCGATGTCCGGCAGCAGGAATTTACCTGGCTGGCCCGCGGCTGCGCATACGTGTTCCGCGGCGCGATAGCCGCTGCGCACAGCGCCCTCCATCGTGGCCGGCCAGCCAGAGCGTGTCCAGTCTCCTGCCAAGAAAACGTTGCTGGCATTGGTCTTCGTATCCGGCCGCGCTCTTTCCATGCCAGGCCGCGCGGAGTAAGTGGCCCGTACTTCCTTAATTACGTGCGCCCGCTCCACCTTCGCCTCGCGCATTCTAGGGAAAAATTCGGCTGCTTCACCTAGTGCTAGGCCGATCACTTCCGCACGAGGCATCTCCACCAGGTCACGCGAAGCGCTCACCACGAACTGCAGATACCGGCCCTGGCTCTTGTTGAACATCCACTGAATCGTGCGTTCGACCAGGGCGGCATGGGGAAGGCCGGTTACAGATCTGTCGAACCATATGTGGATTCCGGTTATGGAGGAATGCTCGAACGGCGCGGTGTCGATCCCCAGCTCCGGGGCCAGCGCGCCCAAACGCTCGAACGGGACGGCGCAAATATGGAAATCCGCAACCTGCGCCGCGCCAGCGACTTGCACCCCACTTACAGCGCCATTGCGAAAGATTAGCCGGTCTACGGGCGACCGGGAGTGAATGCGAACTTTGCCCATGCTTCGCCAAGCATCCAGGCTGTATAGCTCGCGCAGAGGCACTTGGGGAATACCCATCTCGTAGGAATCCGCACGCGCCAGCATCCCCAGCCAGAACACTTGAAACCCGTGCAGGGCCGCCATACGGTCCAGTTCTTCATTGACCGCGCTGACCAGCACCTGCCGCCAGAATCGGTCGATGGCTCGCGGCGTCTGTTTTTTCTGAAGCAGCCAGTCGAGCATCGTGATCTGGTCGAGATCCCAGCGCCGGCCGCGCTCCCGCATGAGCGCCATCATGGCGCGCGAAATGGCGAACTTATCGGCTGCCCCCAGGTAAGCCATGCGCAGAAAGGACGGCGTGAGATGCAGCGGAGCTGGAAGCGAGCCGCGTCCCAGCGTCGACAGGCGTCCGCCCGGCTCCAGAAAATAGTACTCGCGGTAAAACTGGATTCGGTCTGCCACGCCGAGCCGCGCGTAAAAATCCAGAAGATTGACACAGCAACGCAGAAGCACGTGCTGGCAGTTGTCGATCAGCTCGGAGTCGTCATCGCCAGGATTAACTGGAAATGATGTGGCACGCCCGCCCAGAAAAGAGCGCGATTCGAAATAGATCGACCTGAAATCCGGCCGATCCCAGGGCCGCCGCCGCCGCCAGACCGGCCAAGCCTCCACCGACAATGTTTACCGAGGGCATCCCCGCCCGAACATAACGCGTTTCCTACTCCGGGGGCAATAACGCGCGAATCGTCTCGATCGTATCCGCATCTTCTGCTTTTTTGTCTGTTCGCCATCGTGCTATACGGGGGAAGCGAACCGCGATGCCCGACCGGTGCCGCCCCGACCTCTGAATGGCCTCAAACGCCAGCTCGAACACCAATTCCGGTTTCACCCGGCGCACCGGCCCGAACTTCTCGATGGTGTTGTTGCGGACGAACGCGTCTACCTGGCGGATCTCATCGTCCGTCAGACCCGAGTACGCCTTGGCGAACGGCACCAGCTCACCCTGATCCCAGACTCCAAACGTGTAATCAGTAAACAAGCTGGCGCGGCGGCCGCTGCCTGGTTGTGCGTAGATCAGCACCGCATCCACCGAATACGGATTGATTTTCCACTTCCACCAGTCTCCGCGGCGGCGGCCCACACGGTACGGCGAGCCGCGTCGCTTGAGCATGAAGCCTTCCACGCCGCGCGACCGCGCCTCATCACGCGTGCGCTTTAACTCCTCCCACGAAGCGCCTGTAACCAGAGGCGACGTCGCCAGGTGACTTTCAGATCCGGCGGCCGCTACAATGCGCTCCAATTGCGCACGCCGCCACTCGAGCGGTCTGTTCGCGGACGTCTTCGCCTTTGTATTCCAGCAGATCGAACGCTACCAGCACCACCGGAACTTCCGAGAGAATCTTCGGCCCCAGTTCCTTGCGTCCAATGCGCCGCTGCATTTGCGTAAACGGGAGCGGCCCGCCATCTCTCCACGGCAGCACCTCGCCATCCACCACCGTGCCTTCGGGCAGCAGCGCGCCCGCGGCTGCCAGCTCCGGGAATCGATCGGTGATCAGTTCCTCTCCCCGCGCGACCACAAGAAAGTTTGCCATTGCCGCCGGATCAACTGCGAGCGAATGCCATCCCACTTCCACTCGATCTGCCATTCTTGAACGTCGGCCCGAGTTCTTCGACAGTTTCGCCCTCGAGCGGGTAGGCGAGGCAGAACGGGTACGGGCGGCTCACGTCGGCATCGGCAGTTTTCTTTGCCAGAATCTCGTGCGCCGAAATCGGCCGTCGGCTGCCAGTCACCCATCAACCGGTGCGCCAGCACCTTCGCGTCCACACCGCTTGCCTCCGCCAGCGCGCGCACCACCAGGTTCTGCGATACCCCCACGCGAAATTCGCCTGTGATCAGTTTGTTCCAGACGAAACGCTGGCGATCGCTCATCTCCCGCCAGGCTTGGATCATAGACTCGCGCCTGGCGCGGTCATCCCAGTCGCGCATAGGCAGCAGGCGCTCTTCCACCCACTCGTGCAGCGACCGGCTCGCTGGTCGCCTCCGCGCGGCGGCAACAACAGCGCAATCGTCTCCGCGAGGTCTCCCACAGCCTGATAGCATTCGCCGAAGAGCCAATCGGGAATGTTCGCCTCTTCGATGGCCCAGGCGACAAGATCTCGCGTGGGGATGAGCCGCTTGGGCCGCCGGCCGATCAAAAAGTGGACCGCCCAGGCAGTATCCTCCGGAGGGGCCGAACGGAAATAGCCAGCCATAGCCGCAATCTTCTCGTTGGTCTTGGTGGTTTCATCCAGCGTAGCGTAAAGATCGGCGAACGCTTTCACGGCTCGGCCTCGCCCGGTTCGATCTCGCCCGGTTCGCTCTCGCTAGGTTCGGCTGCCGTTTCGTCACGTTCTCCTTCGTACTGTGTATCGATCGCATGGGCTTCCAGGCTGTTTTCTTCAAGCCAGCGCGCCAGTTGCGCACGATATCCGTGCGTGACCCATACGCGCCCGGCGCCCGACGATCGAATCGTCGTCGAGTAATCCGGACCAGTCGGCGTGATCCGAGAGCACGAAGCCGCGATCGATGGACTGCCTGCGTCTAGTGCCGCGGATACGCATCCAGCCTGAAGTCAGGCCCGTGGAAAAGTCGCCGAAACGTCGCAACCACGGCGTTGTCTTGGCCATCGGCGGAGCCAGAATCAGGCCGCGCGACCAGTCGGTCTTTGGCGGCGCGGCCCTGGCATATTCCGTCGCGGGCAGCACGATGCCACATTCCCTGTACAGACGATTGAACGCCTCGGCAGCTCCATGCGTGTAGATCGGTCCGATCGAGCGATCGACGCCCGCGAGCACGCGCTGCGACTTGCCCAGTGGATACGCGAACAGCACACTGGCCTTGCCTGCGTTCTGATTGGCGCGCCACCACGCGTTGATTTCGGCCAGCACCTCGTTCTGTTCGGGCCAGCGAAATATCGGAAGACCGAAGGTCGATTCTGTGACGAAGGTATGGCAGCGTACCAGCTCGAAAGGCAGACAGGTCGGATCGCCCGTGAGTTTGTAATCGCCTGAGACCCCCCATATCTCACCATTAAGCTCGACACGAACCTGCGCCGAGCCGAGGATGTGCCCTGCCGGATGAAAGGATATGTGCACGCCGTCCAGGTGGACCGCTTCGCCATACTCGACCGATTCAATGGCAGCGTCCGCGCCTGCGCGTGCCCGCACCAGCGCCTCGCCGGCCCGCGTGCTGAGGTAGCGCTTAGATCCCGGACACAGATGGTCCGCGTGTGCGTGCGTGATGACGGCACGCGAGACCGGGTTCCACGGATCGATATAAAAATCTCCGGCTGCGCAGTACAGGCCGTCAGGTTTGCGCTCGAGGAGGTTTTCCACCGGTGTCTGAAATTAGTATAGAGTGCGAAGATCGTGACCCCCCGCCAGCTTGCGCAACGTGCCCGCGCCGCCTTGCGCGAGGGTGCCGACCCCCGCGTCGCGCGTAGCCAAAAAAAGTTCTTCAAGCCTGGAGAGAAAATCTCGCTCTACGGGCTCAAGACGCCGGATGTGAAGCGCATCGAGCGCGAGCTGTACGCAGGTGTGCGGAAGTCGTGGTCGTTCCCCGAAGCGCGGGTCTTTTGCGATCTGTTGATGCGCGACCGTCATCTGGAAGGTAAAGCCGTGGGACTGGCACTGCTGGAGCGTTACCATCGGCAATTCGAGATGGATCTAATGGGGACAGCGCGGGGCTGGCTGGAAGATGGATTTTGCGACAACTGGGCCGTCACAGACGATCTTTCGACGGGAGTACTCTGGTGCTTGCTGGAACGCTTCGAGAACCTCGCCGGCCCGTTTGAGAAGTGGCGCCAGTCTCCCAATCTCTGGTTACGCCGCGCCGGTGTCGTGGTGTTCGTCAAATGCGCCGGCAAGGGTTGCCACCTCGATAGGATCTACCGGGTGGTCACTGCTCTGCTTCCCGATTCCCACGACCTGATCCACAAAGCCTGCGGCTGGCTCCTGCGCGAAGCCGGCAAAGCCGACGCCCGGCGTCTGGAGAAATATCTGCTCAAACACGGCCCCGCGATCCCGCGAACGACATTGCGGTATGCGATTGAAAGATTTCCGGAAGCGAAGCGGCGGCGCATTCTGGAGCATACGCGCGGGTTCGCCTGATGTTTGTGGGGTGGATTCAGGAGCCAACTACAATTTTTGGGCGACGTCCAGCAGGTCGAGTGCGGTCACGTCAAACTGTTCGCCACCGATGGTCTCGGCTTTGCCCGAGAGCCCGTACTCGTTCGGGCGACGCACGAACCCGGTGCGGAGCCCACAGGCGCGTGCGGCTTTCAAATCTCCAACATGCGCCGCTACCATCATGACTTCTGGCGGCTTGCAGCCGAGCAATTCGGCAGCTCCGAGATAGATCTCGCGATCCGGTTTGTAGTGGTGGAATAACTCTGCCGACAAAACAACATCCCACGGCAAGCCCGCATGTTTCGCCATGTCTACCAACAGCGAAACATTTCCATTCGAGAGCGTCGCCAGGACATACTTTTGCTTCAGCCGCACCAGGCCAGGAATGGAATCCGGCCAGGGCATCAAGCGATGCCAAACTTGGTTCCAGGACTCCTTCTCCTCTTCACTCAAGTCCGTGATCTGGAATTCGTCGAGTAGGTTTTTCAGAATCATTCGGTGGAGTACGTCGAGTTTCGTCCACGGCATAGTTCCCTTGCGCACCCTTTCCATCGCAGGCCCGTAACCGGCGCGCCAACGGTCGGCGAACTTCCCCCAATCAATTCGCAGACCGTTCTTTTCTGCCCATTCAGTGCCTTCTCTAATTATGGAGCCGCGCCAATCCACCACCGTGCCGAAAACATCGAATGCGAGAGCCTTCCCACCGGACGCACTTGAACCTGCAGCCAACGCCACCGGCGCCGCCAGAAACTCGCGTCTGCGCATGCTTCTAACCGTACGATGAATTTCCGCCAGAATCCAAATCGGTCTGGGATCATTCCAGCACTCAAACTCGCCGCGTCCCCGCGTCCCCGCGTCGCCGTGTCGGTCTTTCTCGCGCTACAAGATGCTCTTCATCCACTCCTCTAATTCCACCGGGAGGGGCGATTCGACCGCAATTGCCTCGCCTGTTGACGGTTGCTCGAACTGGATGCGGTGTGAATGCAGGAAGTAGCGCGAGAGCGTAGGCTCGCCGGCGATCTTGGCAGGAGCACCATAAAGGCGGTCGCCAACCACAGGATGACCGATGCTCGACATATGTACTCGGATCTGGTGCGTGCGCCCGGTGCCGATGCGCACTTCAAGAAGGGTGAAATCCGCAAAGCGGCGCAGCACATGATACTCGGTCCACGCAGCGCGGCCACGAGCGAGCCGTGCGGTCATGCGGACGCGTTGCCGGGGATCGCGCGCAATGGGCTTCTCGATGCGGCCGCGCTCCAGCTTGACTTTGCCGTGCACCAGCGCCAGGTACGTTTTTTCCACGCGCCGCGCCGCGAACTGTTCGGCCAGACGCTGGTGCGCGGCATCATTCTTCGCCACCAGCAGCACGCCGCTGGTATAGCGATCCAGGCGATGCACGATGCCGGGCCGCAGCTCGCCCGCCGCTCGTGAGAGCTTGCTGAAGCGATGTAACAGAGCGTTTACCAGCGTTCCGGAATGCACCCCGGCGCCCGAATGAACCACCATGCCCGCGGGCTTATCGATGGCCACCAAGTCCGCGTCTTCGTACAAGACCGTTAGGGCGATTTCCTCGGCAGTCGCTCGCAGCGGCGCGGGCTCAGCCGCCTCAACCTCCGCCACATCGCCGGTTTTGACCAGGTAGGAAGTCCGGCGGACCGCGCCGTTGATCAGGACACGGCCGTCCTTGATCCAGTCCTGCAACCGCGCGCGGCTGAATTGCGGAAGCCGCTGGTGGAGCACGTGATCCAGCCTCTTGCCGGAATCTTCAGGACTTAGCTCGATTTTCAGCGCTCTTCGCCTCCCGCTACCCACATTGTGCCTGACTTTCCTGTAACCTTTTGCGGGAAGGGCGGTTTTCCACAGTGAGAGCGATGAGGCCAGGAATTTAAGTGGAAGCCCAGGCAGATCACCTGGTTATGCTCGCGGTTCGCGACGGCGACGTGGAACGCATCGGCGTTCTGTTCGACCGCCATCACCGCATGCTCTTCAACTTTTTCCTGCGGCTTACCGCCAATCGCGGACTGAGTGAGGACCTGGTGCAGGAAGTGTTTTTTCGAATGTTGAAATACCGGCAGACCTTTCAGGCGGGAACAAACTTTACCGCGTGGATGTACCAGATCGCGCGGAACGCCCATCTGGACCAGGCGCGCAAGCACCGGCTCGAAATCGTTCCCGACGACGAAACGACTTGGGGAAATGTGGCCAGCGCCGATCTCGATCCGCACGAACAGATGGAACAGACGCAGCAGATCGGATTGCTGCGGCGCGCTCTGGCAAAGCTTCCTCTCGAGAAGCGCGAAGTGCTGGTGCTCAGCCGTTTTCAGAACCTCAAGTATGGCGAAATCGCCGAGATTCTTGATTGCGAAATCGGCGCCGTCAAGGTGCGGGTCTATCGTGCTACCCGCGAGTTAAGTCAGATTTTCTACGAACTGTCGGGCGAGAAGGCATCATGAATTGCGATGACGTAAGGGAACAACTGCCGGATTATTGGACGGGCACGCTGGATGAAACGGCGAGGTCCCAAATGCACGGGCACCTGGCTGGGTGCTCGACGTGCCGAGCCGAAGCGGAAACGCTGGGAGCGATTTGGAAGAAGCTGGGCGCCATTCCCGAGGAGCGGCCGGGCCGGGCCTTGCGCGCACGATTTGAGGCGACGCTCGAGGCCTATATGCAAGGGCTTCGCCAGGCGGAACGCGGCCCATCCACGCGCGAAAAGCTGGACAAGTGGCTGGAAGGCTGGTGGCCGCGCCAGCCGGCGTTTCAATTCGGCTTCGCCATGGCATTTCTGGCCATCGGCCTCCTCGTGGGCTACTCGCTGACCCAGAACTCCGGCGGCGGCGCGGAGGTATCTCGCTTGCGCGAAGAGGTCACACACACGCGTGAACTCGTCGCGTTGTCGTTGCTTCAGCAGCAGTCGGCCAGCGAACGCTTGAAGGGCGTGGACTGGAGTAACCGGATGGTTCAGCCCGATCCGAAGGTGCTTTCGGCGCTGCTGCACACCGTGAATTACGACCAGAACGTGAATGTAAGACTGGCGGCGCTCGATGCCCTGCACCAATCGACCTCCAACGATATGGTGCGGCGCGGGCTGGTGGAGGCCCTCGACCGGCAGACCTCGCCCATGGTGCAGATCGCGCTGATCGATGTGCTAGTGGATATCCGCGATCAGCAGGTTTCCAGTGCGTTGAAAGACCTGGCACAGGAAGCCGGCTTGAATCCTGAGGTCCGCGAGCGCGCCCAGTGGGCGCTGGAGCGCTTGAAATGACCGCGCGCATCGTAATGTGGCTCGCTCTGGGCGCTTGGCTTGCCGCCGTGGCGCGCGCGGATGACTTGAGCGTTGTCGAGAACGAGACCGTCCAGCGCGTGTTTCCCGCCGCGAAGTCGGTGGACCTGGACAACTTTGACGGCTCGATCACGGTGACGGGATCAAGTACGCAGGAGATCAAGGTCGAGGTTCACAAAACCATCCGCGCGCGATCCGCCGAGAAGGTACAGGAAGCAAAACGCGAAGTGCAGCTCGACATGGCTCCGCATGACGACGGCCTGCGCATCTACGTCGATGGGCCGTTCCGTTGTAAGTGCGGCGATGGCTCCATTAACTGGCGCGGCTCGCGTTTCTATGGCTACGAGGTGAGTTTCGATTTCACTGTACAGGCGCCGCGCGACACCAACGTGCGGCTGCGCACCATCAACCGTGGAAATATCCGCGTGGAAAATATCGCGGGAAGGTTCGATGTCGAAAACATCAACGGCGGCTTAGAGCTACTGGAGGTCTCAGGCTCAGGGCATGCGTACGCTCTCAATCGTCCGGTCAAAGTGCTGTTCAGCGGCAATCCGGCAGCTGCGAGCGATTTCGGATCCCTCAATGGCGATGTGGATATCTCGTTCCGGCCGGGACTTTCGGCGGACCTCTGGATGAAGACCTTCAACGGTCACGCCTACACCGATTTCGATGTCAGTGCATTGCCTGGCCGCGCCGGAGTGCGCGAGCAGCGCGACGGAAAGTTCGTCTACAAGACCAGTGAGTTCTTCGGCGTACGCGCGGGCAACGGCGGGCCGGAGCTTAAGTTTGACGCCTTCAATGGCGATATACGGATTCGTAACCGGGAGAAATAGCTTGTTCAGGAGAAATGCAGTGAAAAAAACAATTTGGATTTTACCCTTGCTGATGGGTGGGCTGGCGTGGCCGCAGGATTCCGGCGGCCGCATCACTGTACCTTTCAGCGATCCTTCGCGCCCTCACACACTTAAAGTAAGTCTCATCAACGGCGGAATAACGGTTAAAGGTTATGACGGCAAGGATGCCATCATCGAAAGCCGCGGCGGAGACAGTTCCGAGCGTGAGCATCGTCACGTTCCGCATGGCGCTGAAGGCATGAAGCGCATCGATAACACCGCGATGGGACTGACGGCCGAAGAAGAAGATAACGTTCTGACCATCGGCGCTCATCCCGGCCGGGAAGCGGATCTGATGATTCAAGTCCCAGTGAATACCTCATTGAAGTTGAGCTGCATCAATGGCGGCGACATTGTGGTAGATCGCATCTCTGGCGAGGTCGAAGTCAACAATACCAACGGCGGCGTCAAGCTGACCAACGTGTCCGGCTCCGTGATCGCCCATGCCTTAAACAAGAATCTTGTCGTCACGCTGAACAAGATTACGCCCGACAAGTCCATGTCATTCAGTTCCCTCAACGGAGACGTGGACGTGACGCTGCCGGCGGACGCCAAGGCCCGTGTGAAACTGAAAACCGACAACGGCGAGATCTTCAGCGACTTCGACATTCGTCTGGACGCCTCTGCGCAGAAGCCTATCATTGAAGACGGCCGCGCCAATCGCGGGAAGTATCGCGTCCGCGTGGATCATGCCATGTACGGCACCATCAATGGCGGTGGGCCCGAGTTCCAGTTCCAGACGTTCAACGGAAATATCTTCATCCGGAAAGCGAAGTGAAACATGCCGGCGCTCATCCATCTCGAAAATCTCAGCAAAGTCTTCAACACCGACGAAGTGGAAACACATGCCCTCGCGGGAGTCCATCTGGATATCGAACGCGGCGAGTTTGTCTCGATCGCCGGTCCTTCGGGCTGCGGAAAATCGACGCTGCTTGCGATCCTGGGCTTGCTCGATTCTCCGTCGGATGGGCGGTACGAGCTGAATGGCCGGCCGGTCGACAATCTCGACCGGTCGGAGCGCGCGCGCATCCGCAATCGCGAGATCGGTTTCATTTTTCAGGCCTTCAACCTGATTGGCGATCTGACGGTCTTCGAGAACGTGGAACTACCGCTCACCTACCGGCACGTTCCCGGCCCGGAACGCCGCAGAATGGTGCGGGAGGCTCTTGAAAGAGTCGGCATGGCCCACCGGCAGAAGCACTATCCCTCGCAACTCTCCGGTGGCCAGCAACAACGCGTGGCAGTGGCGCGAGCGCTTTCAGGGGAGCCCTCGATTTTGCTGGCGGACGAGCCGACGGGCAACCTCGATTCGGCAAACGGCGAGGCCGTTATTGAGATCCTTCGCACCCTGCATCTCGCGGGCGCCACCATTTGCATGGTGACGCATGACCCGCGCTATGCGTGCTATGCGGACCGTACGGTGAGGATCTTCGACGGGCGTGTCGTGGAAGAACAGATGCAGACGGCCGCTTCTTAGCTGACCGTCGGCTCTGCCGTCAGTCGTCGCAGCGACTCCGTAAACGGCGCCCGCGCCACACCGCGTTCCGTGATGATGGCCGTCACGTAACGGTTGGGCGTCACGTCGAAAGCCGGATTCTGAACAGCGGTTCCGTCAGGCGCCACCTGCACGCCGAATACGTGCGTGACTTCCGACGCCGCGCGCTGCTCGATGGGAATCTGGTCGCCCGACTCGAGCTTCAGATCTAGTGTCGAGATGGGCGCGGCCACAAAGAACGGAATACCGTTCTCTTTCGCCAGCACGGCCAGCGAGTAAGTGCCGATCTTGTTCGCCACGTCGCCATTCGCGGCAATGCGGTCGGCGCCCACCACCACACAGCCGATCCGCCCGCTCTTCAGAAAATGACCGGCCATGTTGTCGGTGATCAGCGTCGCTGGAATCCCGTCCTGTTGCAGCTCCCAAACCGTGAGGCGCGAGCCTTGCAGAAAAGGCCGCGTCTCATCCGCGAACACGTCGATCTTCTTGCCCGCCGAAATGGCTGCCCGGATTACGCCCAGCGCCGTGCCATAACCCGCCGTGGCCAGCGCGCCCGCATTGCAGTGCGTGAGAACGGTCTTGCCGTCCGGAACGAGCGCCGCGCCATTCCTTCCGATGGCCTCATTGATGGCGATGTCCTCCAGCCGGATTTGCTGCGCTTCTGCAATCAGCCCCTCGCGCAGCCGCGGTAAAGGAAGACGTGATGATTCCGTATAAACGCGCTTCATGCGTTCAATGGCCCAGAACAAATTCACCGCTGTGGGCCGCGTGCGCGCCAGTGTGTCGCAGATTTTCGTAAATTCCGCCTCGAGATTTCCGGCATCCGCCTGGGCCATGCCCAGCGCAATTCCCATAGCCGCCGCGACACCAATCGCTGGAGCGCCGCGAATCACCATCGAGCGGATAGCTTCCGCCACTTCCTCATAGGTGCGGCACGTGACATATCGTTCCTCGCGCGGCAGGCGGGTCTGATCGATCATGACCACACCCGCATCGGTCCATTCAATGGTCTCTACCATGACGGCGGCAGGCTGCCCTTCTGGCTGAATAGCGTCGCAAAAAAAATGAAATTGTACGCCCCATGCATGATGGCCGCAGTGCGCGTGGATCCCGAAATCTGCCGCATCCAGCCGAACGCGACTCCCGCCATCGTGATCAGTAGCCCGTGCCGCCACGAATCCGCCGTACTGGGACAGGTGGAGCAGACCGAAGGGAACGGCTGCCAGCACAATTCCGGCGACAGCGCCGAAAGATCGCACCAGCACCGGCTGCAGGAAGCCCCGAAAGGCAAGTTCTTCGCACAATGGTCCCAGCGTTACGGCGAATACGGCGATCAGCAGCGATTGAACCGCGATCCGAGAGCAGTTGCTTCATAGGCGTATCGATATCGGGAGTGCGCAGCAGGGAGCCCATCAACGCCACCGCGAACGCCAACACGAAGCCATAAAGAATCGTTCTCGGGGCGCCGGGCCGCGAGTGCCACCCATTTCAGCGACGGCCAGAATGGACGTTGGTAATGCAACTTGAGCAGAAGATACAAAGCGAAGAACAGAAGTCCGTACCCCAGGAACTGCGCCGGCACCAACTCGAACGCGAGGCTGTGGACGCGGAGATGAAATACCGACAGAAAGCCTTTCACGGCCAGCTCACCCGCCAGCAGGCAAGGAAAAGCAAGGCCGAAGAAGACCACCAGGTCGGCATAGCCCCAGAAGGGATAGCGCTCAGGAAGCGGTTCAACGGGCTGCGGCTCTCCGGACGAGAAGCCCGACTCGTTCTCCATTACCCGATTTTCCCTAACGCCTGGCACCTAACACCTGACATCTGCATCATCCTCGATTAACGCCGCGGCCAGCAAAGGCAGCATCAACTCGTGGTGCCCCGTTATGGCATAACCCCTCCCGCCTGATTTCGCGTGAGGCCGTTCCACCACATTCACGCGTGGACGGTAGTGCTGGAGAAAATCGAAATTCACGGTCGTGAAGTTCGCCAGCGGATTGCCCAGGTTGCGCACAGCCGATACGGCTTTCAGAAACACTTCAGGCATCACCACCGCCGAGCCGACATTCAGGTACACGCCGCCATCGTGCAAACCGGAAACCAGCGTACAGAACAGTCGAAAATCGTGATGCGTTCCGCGGCCGATCGCTGCCGGCATTAGCCGCAGGATGCGTATGCGGCGTATCGGTTCCGAAGGCAACATGCACCGTGACCGGAACGGCAGCACGGTAAGCCGCCGCCAGCAAACTCTGGTTCGCGTGATTGATACGCCCTCGGCGAGAATACGGCCCAGTGCCTCGCCAATGCCGATTCCGTCCCGATCGCCGCACTCGATGGCTTGATTCATCTCGCGGCCCGTCTCCTCCGCTGTGCCGAATCTGCCATCCGGCAGCACGGACTCGACGTCCTCGCTTGTTTGTCCGGCAATCGCAATTTCGAAATCGTGAATGGCCGCCGATCCGTTCATTGGCAAAGCGGTGGCGTATCCGCGCTCCATCAGATCCGTCAGCACCGGCGCGAGGCCGCACTTGATCACGTGGCCGCCCAGTCCCCACAAAATAGGCTTCCGGCCGGCGCGAGCGGTCTGCAGCGCCTTTACGACCGAACGAAAAGCACTCCGCCGCCAGAATCTTCGGAAGCGAGTTCAGCCAACCCCGCACCCCGCCGCCTTTCGCATAGGAGTGGCGAAATCATCGACTCGCACTTTGCCGCCGCGCTCAGCGATCGGAATCGTCTTGAGCCGTGTGAAATCAATTGGCTGGATGCCGTACTTGCTCATCGTTCTCAATTCGGCGACGCGCAGGCAAGCACACTCGTGCCTCTCAAAACTTTCCGGAGCGCTTCGGCTGTATAACTTTTCTTGGAACGCATCACCTGCTCCGGAGTGCCCGCCACCACCACCCGCCCGCCGTCCTCGCCGCCGTCGGGACCCAGGTCGATCACCCAGTCCGCCGTCTTCACTACATCTAGATTATGCTCGATCACCACCACGCTGTTGCCCAGGCCGACCAGCCGTTGCAGGACGTCGAGCAGCTTGCGGACATCGTCAAAATGCAATCCGGTGGTCGGTTCATCCAGTACGTAGAACGTGCGGCCTGTCTGGCGCTTGCTGAGCTCCCGCGCGAGTTTAATCCGTTGCGCCTCGCCGCCTGAAAGCGTCGTGGAGGACTGGCCCAGGTGAATATATCCCAGCCCGACATCATGCAGCGTGTCCAGCTTGGCGCGAATCTGAGGAATGTTTTCGAGCACCGGCCGCGCGTCCTCCACCGTTGTGTCCAATAGGTCTGCAATCGAGAGCCCTTTGTACTTCACTTCCAGCGTCTCGCGATTGTACCGGCGGCCGTGGCAGACATCGCAGGTCACAAAAACATCGGGCAGAAAATTCATCTCAATGCGCTTAAGTCCGTCGCCCTGACACGCTTCACAGCGCCCTCCCTTGACGTTGAAGCTAAATCGCCCCGGCTTGTAGCCGCGTTCGCGCGATTCGGGGAGCCGCGAATAGAGATCACGAATCGGCGCAAACAGGCCCGTATAAGTAGCCGGGTTCGATCGCGGCGTGCGGCCAATGGGCGATTGATCGATGCGGATGACTTTATCGATGTGCTCGATACCGGTAATCCTGTCGTGCGCCCCCGTTTTCTCGCGGGAGCCATAAATCTGGCCCGCCAGCGCACGAAACACGATTTCATTAATCAGGGTCGATTTCCCGCTCCCGGAGACACCTGTAACCACCGTCAGCACACCCAGTGGAATCTCGACATCAATGTTCTTCAGATTGTGCTCGCGCGCTCCCATAACGACCAGCTTTTTGCCGTTCGCCTGGCGCCGCTTCGAAGGGACCGGAATTTCCAGCTCACCCGCAAGATAACGCCCCGTGAGCGACGCTGGATTTTTCGAAATGCGCCCCGGCGTTCCTGTCGCCACCAGTTCTCCGCCCAGCCTTCCCGCGCCCGGACCCAGATCCACCACGTAGTCCGCGCGCTCAATGGTTTCGGCATCGTGTTCCACGACGATCACGGTATTACCCATATCACGCAGATGCGCCAGGGTCTCGAGCAACTTGCCGTTGTCGCGCGGATGCAGGCCGATCGACGGCTCATCCAGCACGTAGAGCACCCCGCGCAGCTTCGAACCGATCTGCGTCGCCAGGCGAATGCGTTGCGCTTCTCCGCCCGAAAGCGTCGTGGCGGAGCGATCCAGGCTCAGATAATCCAGGCCTACTCTGGAAAGAAATTCGAGCCGTCGGCGGATCTCTTCCAACACTCGGCCCGCAATTTGCATTTCGCGCTCGCCGAACTTCCAGCTCTTAACCGTCAGTAAAGCTCGCGATACCGGCAACTCCGTGAAACCGGAAATGGAGAGCTCTTTCACACGCACCGCCAGGCTGGACGGCCGCAGCCGTTTGCCGTGGCATTCTGGGCACTCGATCGGCGACATGTACTCGGTTAGCCATTCCCGATAACCCTCGGACGACTCCTGGAATGTCTGATCCAGAATCTTGAGGATGCCGGGGAAACCGTTGACGCCCTCGAGCAGCAGCTTTTGCGTCTTCTTCGGGAATTGATCGAAAGGCGTGGAGATTTTGATGTGCAGTACTCTCGCCGCTTCGTTGAGCCAGTGGCTCATATATGCCGAGCTGGCTCCAGGCCCCAGGCCGCCTTCGAGCAGCGGCTTGGAAAAATCCACGATCACTTTGCCGGGATCGAACGTCCAGCGGCTTCCCAGGCCGGAACAGGTTTCGCATGCCCCATACGGGCTGTTGAACGAAAATGACCGTGGCTCGAGCTGCGGAATGCTGGTGCCGCATTCCATGCAGGCCAATTTTTGCGAGTACAGCCGCTCCTCGCCATTCACCACCGCAATCAACACCAGCCCGTTCGCCAGCTTGGTGGCCGTCGCGATGGATGCTTCCAGGCGCTTCTCAATTCCGGGCTTGACTAACAAACGGTCCACCACAACTTCGATGGTGTGATTGCGGCGTTTGTCCAGCGGCGGGATGTCATCATCAAGCGACCGCAGAACGCCGTCGATACGCGCGCGGACAAAACCCTGCCGCGCCAGTTTTTCCAAATCCTTCCTGTACTCGCCCTTTCGCCCGCGCACGATAGGCGCCATCACCATGATGCGGTCCTCCGGCTTCAGCGCGACCACGTGTTGCAGGATCTGTTCGGTCGTCTGCCGCGAGATCGGATTCCCACACACCGGGCAGTGCGGAATCCCAATGGATGAGTAGAGCACGCGCAAGTAGTCGTAAATCTCTGTGATGGTGCCGACGGTGGAACGCGGGCTGCGGCTGGTGGTCTTCTGCTCGATGGAAATGGCTGGGCTGAGGCCCTCGATCGAATCCACCTCCGGCCGCTCCATCTGATCCAGAAACTGGCGCGCATAGGTCGAGAGCGTCTCTACGTAGCGCCGTTGTCCCTCGGCATAGATGGTGTCGAAGGCCAGCGACGACTTGCCCGAGCCGCTCAAACCGGTGATCACGGTAAGCTGGTTGCGCGGAATCTCAACGTCGATGTTCTTGAGATTGTGCTGGCGCGCGCCGTGGATCGTGATCTGGTTCAGCATAGGGAGTTCACACAATGAGAGGACAGATTCTTATTGTGACCTTATTTACACAGGCAGCGCAATTGCGCACAAATTCCAACCGCGAGCCGTGCTACAAGAGTAAAGTGCAGAATATTTGTCTTTTCTGCCGGTCGGTTCACTTGCGGCGAGTCCGCCGGACTCTCTGGCAAAGATGCATCTATAGCAGAGTGTACAAGTGCCGGTGTTGCGGACGGTTCAAAGGCACAAGGCACTTTTTTAGTTTTGGCGCCACTGCAAAAGAGCACGCGAGCGGAAATTCGGATTCGTGTGAACTCGCAGCGCGATAGCGCCTACCCATATGGCCAGGCCGGTTTACTGAACAACCCGCCATCCACCCAGATGGTCTGTCCCGTGATAAATTCCGCAGCCTCGCTCACCAGGAACACCACTGCCCGCCCGACATCCACCGGCTCACCAACACGGCCGAGCGGCGTGAGCTTCGCCCAAGTGCCCGCATAATCGCCCGCCTCGAGCTTGGTGCGTTCGATCTCAATTGCACCGGGCGCAACGCAGTTCACCGTGATCCGGTGTTGCCCCAACTCTACTGCCGCGGACTTGGTGAGCATCTCGATGCCGCCCTTGCTTGCCGTGTAATCCACCAGGTTCGGAAACGCAACCTTGTTGCAGCCCGAACCAATATTGACGATTCGGCCCCCGCCGCGCTCGCGCATGTGGCGCGCAGCCCGCTGGGTACAAAGGAAACATCCTTTCAGGTTGGTGTCGAGGGTCCGGTCCCATTCCGTCTCGGTCAAATCCAGCAGCGGCTTCCAGGTCTGCACGCCGGCATTGTTTACGAGAATATCGAGACGCGGGAATTTCTGGACGAGCTGCGCAAACATGCGGTCCACGTCCGCGGCGGATGCCACGTTAGCCTGGATGGCCAACGCCTCACGGCCGATGCGGTGTATCTCTCGAACCGTCGCCTCCGCCCCCGCGCTGTCCGTGTTGAAGTTGACCGCGACGTTCGCCCCAGCCCGCGCCAGCTCCAGGGCGATTCCTTTGCCTACGCCCTTGCTCGCGCCCGTGACCAGCGCGACTTTCGATTCCAGCGAATGTTCCACCGACCAGATTGTATCAATACAAATTCAACGCGACGCGGCCGCAACGAACTCCACAATTACCGGATGCGGCCTCGTCTCAGTCGACGACAACTGCGGCTGATACAGCGTCGCGATGAAGAAGGGATGCTCGGGCAGCTCCACAGCCCGCAATTCGCCGTTTGGACCGAATGCGGCCGGACACAAGCCGGCGTTTTCCATGCGCTGCTGATATGCCGGATTAACTTCAAAGTTGCAGAAGTATTCTTCTTCAATTTCGCAGGCCCCGTATATGGCCGCGAGCCGGCCGCCAGGTTTGATTAGCAGTTTGCTGGAGCCCGATAGCTTCGGCGCGCCCTCGCGGCGGTCCGAAATGGGACAGGTCACTGGAGCAATGATGAGATTCTGCGACGAAGTAGCGTGCTCGCCTGAATCCGCGTCAGCGATTCCCATCACGTTGCGAGCATACTCTAACAGAGCATGTTGGAACCCGCCTCAAGTCGCGACGAACGGCCTGTCATGCGTTCGAGCAAACTGAATGCCGGCCAGCATGCCCAGCATACTTCGATACGGACTCCCTGGCGAAGCCCACAGAGCGTCGTAGCCGGAGAGCGTTTCCGCAACCTTTCCTTCGAGCCGCGGCGTGGGTATCCAGTCAAATTCAACCGTGCGCCCTAGAGCCTTGGCCGCCTGCTCGAGTGATGAGTTTGTGGCATGATGCGAATGGTATTCGGAGTTGAAGTCGCCGAGAATTCCGATCCGTATGGCGCGCACTGGCATATTATTTGAATACTACGAAGCCAAGGCTCGCGCCAAGGAAGTAACCGTAACCCGCCCTATTTCCTCGCCCGCACGGTATGCCCGAGCGTTCCGTCCCAATTGGCATCGCCCTGCGCTTTGTACTTGGCACCCAGCTTGTCCCAATCCTCGCGCGTGATGCCGTTCAAATCATAGACAACTTTGCCTTCACGAACCGTCAGCTCACAAACAAGTTTCTGAGAGCCGCGCATTCTGGCGCCATAGACATCTACAAAGCCAAAGCTGCCATGCTGCAGGCGCAACACCGCGATGTCCGCCGGCGCTCCCACCGAGAGATGCCCCACTTCCTCATGCTTGATCTCGCGCGCGGGATTCCAGGTCGAGCGCCCAATCACATCGTCCAGCGCCATCCCGATATTCAGAAACTTGGACATGACGTTCAACATGTTCTTCATGCCCGCATTCATGCTGGTGATGTGCAGATCAGTCGAGATCGAATCCGGGACAAACCCCTGCTGGACCGCCGGCACCGCCTGCCGAAACAGAAAACTGCCGCCGCCATGTCCCACATCAAAAATCACACCGCGCTTCCGCGCCTCAAACAAATAGGATTGCACTTTGCCGTTGTCGTCCAGCATCGGAACGGCGTCGAGATAAGTATGGGTATAAATGTCGCCAGGCCGCAGCTTCTTCGTCACCAGTTCTTGAAACGGCCGCTCCGGCCGGAAATCGCCGAAATCCACCATCACCGGAATATTGGCCGCTGTTCCCGCTTCCACGGCGCGCTCCACCGGTGTCCATTCCGGCCCGATGTAATGCGCAGTCTTTACGCCGACCACGACGCCCTTGTACTTTTCCGCTTGCTCGGCCGTGGCCTTGGCGTCCATGTCCTCCAGATTCTGCTCGATTTTGCCGCCACCCATGCCGTGCCCCACAATGTTCAGGAATGCAAAAACCCGCGTGTGTGACCGGTCGATGATGTGCTCCTTGAAATCCGGGAAATTTCGCCATCCCGAGCTGCCCGCGTCGGCAACCGTCGTGACGCCCGAGCGAAAAGTGAAGCCATCAGGGTAGACACTGTTATCGCCCGAGTATGCGCTTTTGATGCCTGTGCTGGCGTACACGTGGACGTGTATGTCCACCAGGCCCGGCGTCACGTAGAGTCCCGAAACATCCACCACCTTAGTTGCTTTTGCCGGATCGATATGGCTCGATACTTCCGCGATGCGCCCATTCTGAATGGCGACATCACGCACGGCGCTGATTTGATTCTTCGCATCGATGACGTGTCCGCCTGTCAGCAGGAGATCGTACTGAGCGTAAGCCGCGGCGGCGGCAAACAACAGAACAAAGGCCAGAAACTTCATGAACACATTCTAGCTGTGTCTTGGGACGAAGATTGTATTGGAACCGTGAAGCGGTACAGTCACCCGGCGGCGGTGGGAAGAGGAATGCCATCTTTCCCGAGCTCGTCCACGATCATTCGGACCACTTCATTGATGTTCTTGAGCGCTTCCTGCTCGGTCGCTCCCTGCGTGACAGCACCGAACCGGCGCAAGGCCGGGCAATAGGCATAGAAGCCACCCTCGTCCGGTTCCACCACGACTTTGAACGTGTATGTCTTCATGGTTAGTGGTTCACCCGTAGTTTAGGTGTCCTTGTGAGGGCGTCAAATCGCGGTTTGGCAGGGTTGGCAGTAGCGAACGGTGCTGGTGGCCGATTCCGAGCCAGGACGAGCCAGTGGTTTTCGCCTTTTTCCAACGAGGAAACACTCTTTACAACTGCATCGCAACCTAATGCAGGCAAATCTAACGATCTCCGTGATAACCTGTCCTGCAGGGGACCACATGTTGCGAATGCGGTTCACACGTCTTCTCTTCCCATCTTGCATGCTTGTTACGGCAGGATTCGGCCAGAATCAGGTAGCGCCGGTTCCGAGCGATCCTCTCGAACTGGCTACCGGTCCCGTGCAAGTCGCCGATAGCCCGGACAAGCGCGCGGCCATCCTGGCGTTGCTCGAGCGCGCGCGTCAGAACGATAACCTGCATGCTCCCGTAGGCGCGCCCTTCGATCTCAAGGTTTCCTTCGTGTCGAGCGGCCAGAGTCTGTACAACGGGCCGGGTGAGATGGAGGAGGTCTGGATGGCGCCGCGAACCTGGCGTTGGACCGCCCGCCTCGGTGATTATTCGCAATCGCGGATCTATCACAACGGCGTTGCTTACGATACAAATGCCCATGCCTATCTGCCGCTCCGCTTGCAAATGGTTCGAAGCGCAATATTTTGGCCGGTCTCCGGCAACTTCGCCGGCCTGCTGATCCGCACGGCGGCCGCCAGTTGGAAGGGCGCTCCCGTGACTTGCGCCCTGGTATCCGGCACGCGATCGGAGGTCACCACGATCCCCGGGCGCCGGTGGCAGGAAGAAGAGTTCTGTGTAGATCCAAAGTCAGGTTTATTACAGACGTACTCGATGGCGCCTGGTATATACAACGTGTACGATTACTCCAACGCTTTCCAATTCCACGGCAGCACGATCGCCAGGCAAATCTCGATCGTAGAGAACGGAAGCCCGGTGGTTCAGGTGCAACTCGAAGGTCTGCAGGATGCCGGTCCCCTGGATCCGGCTTCGTTCACACCCACGGCCGAGATGCACGGTCCGGGCGTCGTGATCCGCGGACCCTTCCGCTTCGCGCAGTCCGTTGCGAATGCTCAGGTGACGTCAGGAACTATTCAGCCCGTCATTGTGCATGCGCTGCTGGATGTTACCGGCAAGGTGCTCGAGGCAGAATCGCTCCAAGTCGCGGACACCTCGCTCAGTGAAGCGGCGTTGCAACTGGTGCGGACCAACAATTACGGCCCCCCAACGTTACGGGCAGAAATGCCCGTACAACGCGAAGTCTTCATAAATGTACAGTTCCTGCCCCAGCAGCCCTCGAACTGAACGCGGAGACTAATCGTTTGGATTGGCGCTCGCGGGCTGCCCCGATGCCGCAAGTCCCACTCTCTTCACCAGCGCCGTAAATCGCGGATCCTTCCGCAAGTCATCAAAGATCGGCGAAACATTGATGTGAGCCAGCCGGGGGTCGTGCTCGTCGCAAGCTTTCTCCAGCAACTCAAAGGCACGGTCGTGATCGAAGCCCAAATAGGCGCGTGCCAGCAGGTAAGACGAAACACAGCATGTAGTGCAACAGCGGTCCAAGGCCAATCTCAGCCGGTCCCCCTCCGCTCTGGCGCCCGAGACATTGTAGGCGTGCGCCAGCAGCGCCAAGGGAACCGGTGAATTCGGCGACAGCTCCCGGGCCTTTTCAAACGCGGCGATGGCTTCCTGGCACATGTGCTGATGCAGATAAGACCGGCCCGCGCTCAGGTAGGCGCGCACGAATCCGGGCTCCAGCTCAAATACCCTCTCGTAGTACTCGCGCGCCCGCTCGTGTTCCCGGGCAATATCATAAATGGTACCGAGGCTAGTCGTGATGATGAGCGAGAGAGGGTCCAGATGGTGTGCCCGCTCCAGTTCCGCGATCGCCTCCTTGAGCCGGCCTTGCGGCGCCAGGTAATCGTAGCCATACCAGTGGTGCGCCGTGGGATAACTCGGATTCAACTCGAGCGCGCGCCGAAAATGCCGCTCCGACTCGCGCCAGTTCCACTCATACAGGCTGGCAATGGAGCCCAGCGACACATGCGCCTCCGCCAGTGACTGATCAATCTCCAGCGCACGGCTGGCAGAGGCTCTGGCCTTGCGCATGATGCTGAGCGCCGGAACCGAGCCATGTTCGCCCAGCATGATATAGGCATCCGCCATTCCCGCGTACGCCGGTGCGTAGTTGGGATCGATCTGGATGGCCTGCTCGAAGAAACCCAGGGACTTATAAAGATCTTCTTCCGTGCGCTTGTTCCAGTAAAAACGGCCCTTCAGATACAAGTGATAGGCCTGGAGATTCTCGGTGTAGCGCGTAATCAACGATCGCCCCGCCGGCCCCGTGAGTTTGATGCGCAACGCGCCAACGATGGCCGATGAGATCTCGTCTTGAATGGTGAACACATCCTTGATGGGCCGTTCGTAAGTCTCTGACCACAGGTAATGCCCATCCTTGCTGTCCACAAGTTGGGCGCTGATGCGCAGCCGGTCGGCCGTGCGCCGCACGCTGCCTTCCAGCACCGCACGAACCCGAAGCTGTTCCCCAATGCGGCGGATGTCCCGCGCCTTGCCTTTGAGCTGGAACGCCGAACTCCAGGCCACCACGCGAAGGCCCTCGACTTTCGTGAGCGCGTTGATCAGTTCTTCCGTCAAGCCATCGCTGAAATATTCGTTCTCCTGCTCGGAACTCAGGTTCACGAACGGCAGTACGGCGATGGCATTTTCACCGGTCGCGGCCGGGGGCGTGGACGCCCGGCCGGCTTCGCGTGTTGTGACCAGCGGTACATAGGCACCCGTCGGGAAATCAATGTGTAGCGGATCATCGATGCCCTCAGTCTCGTAATACTTGCGCAGTTTCTCGCGCAAGCGCCGCGCCTCCACGCGCACGATGGGATCCATGCGCGGGTCGTATTTCTCGGTCTTGTCAAAGACCTCTACACCGATGACAAACTCTTTCAGATTTTCTCCGCGGCCGACGAGCGTCTCCTCAACGGTAAAATTAAGGAAACGCGCCAGGCGCTCGGAACGCGCGAACGTACTGCTAGATAGAATTTTCCTAAGCTGCGCCCTGACGGACTCAGCAGAAAGTTGATTAGGCTGCACCGTGAATTGCGCTCCCGACGGTATTTAGAACTTAGATTAGCACCACGGCAAAGCGTCCCGAACTTGTAACACTGGTTACCGTTACCGTAAGTAACACACCGTAAACTTACCTGTACCTACCTGTCCAATTCTCCGCATCCGAGTCAAATATAACCGATGGCCCAGATGACTCGGATTCAGTTAGGTAAATTTGTCCCCCTCGCATGCTTCACGCTGGTTTCTGCGTTGGCGCAAACCCCTCCCGCGAATGATTGGGGAAAGCTGACCGTGCAGGCCACCGACGCTTTCAGCCGCGCAGCCTATGCCGAGGCGGAACGGCTGCACTCCTCCGCACTCGCGATGGCGGAAAAACTTGGACCGTCCGATGACCGTCTCGCCGCAAGTCTGAGCAACGTGGCCACGGTTTATCGAGCCGAAGGCCGCTACCCAGAAGCCGAAAAGCTCTACCAGCGCGCCCTCGAGCTCCGCCAGGGGAATCTCGGCGCCGGACACCCTGAAGTGGCGGTTGTGGTCAACAATCTGGCGACTTTGTATCACGCCGAGGGACGAATTACAGAAGCTGAACCGCTGTTTCGCCGCGCCTTGGCCGTCTGGGAGCAGTTTCCGGGGCAAGAGGACCGGCACGTCGCCACCGTTCTCAATAATCTCGCGGGCATCTATCGGGCAACCGGCCGCTTTGCGGAGGCCGAACCGCTCTACCATCGGGCTCTGGAGCTTTTTCAAGCGGCCTCCGGCCCTGAAGATGCCAACGTTGCGCTGGTCCTTTCTAATCTTGGTGTGCTCTATCATAACGAGGGCAAATTTGATGCCGCCGCCCAGCTCCACACGCGGGCGCTAGCTATCCGCGAACACGCTCTGGGGCCGGATCACCCGGACGTTGCGGCCGCACTCTCCAACCTTGGCGACGTCTATCGGAGCCAGGGGCGGATGTCCGAAGCTCAACCGCTGTACGAACACGCCCTCTCCATTAGAGAGAAGGCCCTGGGCCCGAATCACCTGCAAGTCGCAGAAACCTTGAACAGCCTTGCCGTGACTTACAGAACCCAGGAACGCTACCAGGAAGCCGAACAACTCTCGCGGCGCGCACTGGCCATCATCGAAAAAACGCTGGGGCCCGAGCATTCACGGGTGGCTGTTGCTCTCAACAACCTGGGCCAGGCGGCTGCGGCGCAGGGAAAATACGCCAACGCGAAGCGGTTGTACGAGCAGGCGATTGCCATTTCGGAGAAAGCGCTGGGACCCGATCATCTCGACGTCGCGGCCGGTCTCATCAATCTTGCGACGCTCCAGCACTCACATCACAAAGACGCCGAGGCAGAAGCGTTATATCAAAGAGCCCTTCGGATCGAGGAACAGACCCTGGGGCCCGCGCATCCCACCGTCGCCATGAATCTGAACAATCTCGCTACGGTGGCCTACGCTCGCCACCTGTACGGTGAGGCCGAGGAACTCTACCGGAAGTCCATTGCCATGCTGGAACAGGCGCTGGGTCCTGAAATGCCCGGCCTGGCGGATCCATTGCTGAATCTCGGCGCGCTCTATGTTGCCCAGCATCGCTTTACGGAAGCCGCTCCCCTCTTCAAGCGCGCGTTGCCCCTGCGTGAAGCCGCGCTCGGCGCCTTCCACCCAAAGCTCGCGGAAGCGATTGAAAATTACGTGATGGTCCTTCGCAAACTCGAGGATTACGCCGAAGCCGAAAAACTGCAGGCACGCGCCACCGGTATCCGTGTGCGGACCGCTTTGCGTGCTGAAAACGGATCGGGGGATTAGGCTTAGCTCACCTGTTGCAGTCGGCGTCGGCGCTCGAACTGCCAGGCTGTGGAAACGATATCTTGCAGTTCTGAGTGTTCGGGCGTCCACTTCAGCGTGCGCCGGAGCTTACTGGAATCGGCCACCAGCTCCGGCGGATCTCCGTCCCGGCGCGGCCCCATGACGTACGGCACCTTCTTCCCCGTCACTTCTTCTACCGCACGCACCACTTCACGCACCGAGTACCCGGCTCCTGTTCCCACGTTTAAGGCTTGCGATGCGCCTCCGCCTGTCAGCCACTCGAGGGCCAGGATGTGCGCTTGAGCGAGGTCGTCGACATGAATATAGTCGCGGATGCAAGTGCCGTCAGCCGTTGGGTAATCCTCACCGAAGATTGTGACTGGCTGCCCAGTGCGAATGGCGTGGAATAGCAGCGGGATCAGGTGCGTCTCCGGGTCGTGCTCCTCGCCCAGATTGCCCTCCGCGTGCGCGCCCGCCGCGTTGAAATAACGCAGGCTGACGCTGCGCAGCCCGTGGACCTGATCGAACCACCCTAGCATTTTCTCCACCATTACCTTGGATTCGCCATAAGGATTCACAGGCGCGTAAGGAGCTGTTTCTTGGATCGGCACCGCCGCGGGCATCCCATAAACAGCCGCCGTCGAAGAGAACACCAGATGTCGCACGCCCGCCCGGATCATAGCCGTCAGTAGCGAGAGCGATCCACCCACATTGTTCGCGAAATACAGCTCTGGCGCGCGCATCGATTCCCCCACCGCTATGTACGCCGCGAAGTGCACCACCGCGTCAAATCGGCGCTCCTCGAAAACGCCGCAGAGCCCGGCCGTATCGGCGAGGTCTAATACGCGCAGCCGCTGGGGATCGGCGTTATGCCGGTATCCCCGGGAAAGATTATCTACGACCGTCACGTCGTAGCCCTGCTGATCGAGAAGGCGGACTGTGTGGGAGCCTATATAACCCGCACCGCCAGTGACCAGGATGGAGGTCGGTTTCACTTACTTGATTGTAAATCGAGTGAGGTGAGCCGTTAGAGTCAACTACTTAAGAGTGCTGCCGATTTGCCGGATCATCTCGCCGGACCAAAGCCAGCGCAGATATGGGGCCGGCCAGGAGCCTACGCACAACCTCTTGTGGATGTTCAGTTTCCACACGGCAACGATGACTTCCGCAACGGCCTTCGACCGCGATCCGGCCGCTCGCCTGACTGACGCGATACAGCGTCCGGGCGCCGTGGTGCGCTTCGAGCGAGGCGAGTGGCCAGTCGGACTCAGCAAGCATGTGGATGCCGCCCTCAGGACTGATGAGGATAGTGAAGTTCGTGGGGCTGGGAGTGGCTTGGGTAGCGGTTTCAGCGGCGTTTAGAATGGCTTCGGCGTCCTCGAGAAAGCGGCCCACACTACCCTTATCGGGCAATGAGGGCGAGTTTAGAGGAAAAATGCCTACTAGCCTTTAGGTAAACGTTGCCGCGCAGGAACGGAACCGAAATCTACGCAGCGTCGACGACTAGCGACAGGGTGCGCAACTGCCCACACATGGCGTCGAGGGAATCGACAAGATCGCGGCCGTCGGGAGTCCCAATGCCTACGTTGTATAGCACCAGGCGGACTTCAATCGACAAAACCGTGAGAGAAAAGATGAAGTGCTGCTTCATCAGAAGTCCAGCAAGGTCGGGCCGATCTACTTGGGAGTCCACCATGATCTTCTTGATGGCTCGGCAAATGCGGGTGAAGTCCTGCGAAAGGCAGGTGATGTAGGAATGGAAGATGCGGAGGCGTTTCTCTCGCAGCTGTTTTTCAAGTGTCCTATTGTTGCCTGTCTTGGAAGCCAAATATTGATAGTCCGCGTCTTCGAGCAGACGTTCCATGGCCCGATAGCGTCCCACTGAGAAAATATCATCCCAGTCTTCCGGCATCGGCGACGTGCGTTCCCGTGATAGCAACTTGGCGAACAGCATACCAAAGCCCATCCCGAACAGGAGGAGGAAGAGTGCTGTGCCAAGTAAGACTGCGTTCATAAGAACTGACCCTGAATGAGCATAACTTACCAATAGTAGAAAATCAATAGTTACATTTGCGGTCGAGTACTATTGTAAGTTGCTTTCGAATCGTTTAACTAACCAAACCACAAATTGTTAGCTTGTTCATAACTAACTTAGGTAATACACATCCGTAGATCGAAGGTTATTATCGATACTGGCTGTTTAGTTATGACTGTACTCGACATAAGCGGATTGTCTTGACATAATGCGAATAAGGCTGTGAAAAGCTCGACCGCCATGTCGAAATCCGAGACCGCCCAGCTCGCGGAGCAACGGCGTGAGCCCCGCCGCGTCGCTATAGGAGAGGTTGTCTTCTACTTCGGCAATACACCTAAACAGGTTCGAGCCAGGCTCGTAGATCGCAGCACGACCGGGTTTCGCGCAGAACATGATTCCTCGGAACTCACTTGCGGACAGCTGGTCGAGTTCCGCTTCGGCGCTTCTGCCAAAAGAGTCGCTCGTGTTGTTTGGACTCGCATCGCAGGCGGGCGCGTTGAAACCGGCTTTCTGATCCTACGATAACTACGGCTCCAAATATCTGGCGCGGAGTTTCTCCACCTCGGGATCGGAAAGGTGCAGTTTCCTGCGGCGGTATTCGTCGAAACTGCCGTACTTTTTGTCGATAGTTTCAAGTGCAGCCTCAATGTAGGATTGGTCCACGCTCATGACCGGCTTCAGCACTTCTGTTGGCGGCACAACTTCAAGCCCCAGCAGCTTTTGATAAGCAACTGCGGTGCGAGCGATCGTGTCATCCGCCACAGTGTATCGGTTGGTCAGCAAATAGTCGTCGATAACCGTTTCGCGTGGCACGCCCAGCGTCAACAGCAGCAATGCACTGAAAACACCCGTTCGATCCTTTCCCGCCGAGCAATGAACCATCGATGCGCCTTGGGCCGATAGGAGCCGCGCGAGGACGCGCTGAAACTGGGGCGCGGCCGCCAACGGCATGTCCGGATATACGCTCTTCATGAAGGCACGCATCTGCTCTGGAGTAGCCCGGTCTATCAAGAGCTTTCTGAGCTGCGCTATTCTGGTGTTCCGGCCGCTGGCATCCGTACCGATCGGAGTGGAGAGAAACTCTGGGGCATCGCCCGGCCAATGGGTGGCTTGGTGGCTGCGTTCGTCGTCGGCGCGGAAGTCACAGACCAGGCGAATTCCAAGAGGCTGCAAGTATTCGTAGTCTCCCGCCGTCAGGTTCGCCAGTTGCCCGGAGCGATAGAGAAGGCCCCAGCGAACGTACTTTCCGTCCGCGGTACGATAACCGCCCAGGTCTCTGAAATTATTTTGCCCTTCGAGCGGCAGCCGACGAATCGAAACCACCCGTGTGCCGCCTGTGGCTGTCTTTAGGTGGAAGTAGGGGCGGCCCCGCCAGCCGTGGATGTGGATATCGTCGGGAGATGAGTTGGTGACAATGAACGGCTTCGCATTTTCCAGCCGATCGGGCGAGTGACTGGCGAAGATGGAGACTGGGGCGTCGGTTGGCGCCAGGTTGAAGGCGATCCGGAACCTATGAGTTCCAGCGGGCTCAACAGTAGCATCCGCAATTTCCGCCCAGGCGATAGAAGCGGCGAACAAGCAGGCAACGCCGCGTATGAGCATGCTGATAACGTCAGTTCTGAGCCCGGTTTAGGTGAGCAACCAGAAGGTCTCGATACGAAGAAAGTGGAGCTACCGCCCAACCGGAAATCTTCCCTTGTTCATCCCACGAACGAAGCCTCAGCTTCTGGTCAAATAAAGGATCATGACCGAAAGCCGCCGCTTCCTGGGCCGTCATGGGGCCACCTTGTAATTGCAACGTAGCTACACTCGCCGCAGACAGTCTGGCAAAATAGGATGGATTCGTCAGAGTGAGATAACGCTTCGCATCCACGTGCCCGCTCACAAGCTGCGCGACCCGGTCGGAAAAGCCTTGTTCCCGCAGATAACGGGCTCCCACCGAATCGTGGTCGATGACGCCGACCGCATCATGGTGCAAGCCTTCTTCCTCCCGGAGATGGCCGATGTCGTGCAGCAGGGCTGCAATCACCATTTCCTCATCGGAGCCAGCATTGCGCGCCAACTGAGCGCACTGCAGCGCATGTTCGAGCTGCGTGACGGGCTCTCCAAAGTAGGCCGATTGGCCCGCCGTTTCGAGCAACTCCAGGATCTGATCCACGCGAGCTTCGGCGGCTGTGGGCGTCACCGGAATAGTTTATCCGAGTTTGCGGCACCGAGGGCACATTAACTTTTACCAACTTGTGTAACTATATTGTTGTTCGGGAGCATCATTAGAGAGTGCGTAGTCCCCTGAATTCATCCCCTGCCGTCCTTATGGGTCTTTTCCCCGTGCTGTTGGCTGCTTTTCTCCCTTGGTGCGCGGCCGCCCAACAAATCATTCCTGATCCAGTGGAATCCAAAGCAGCTCAACAGGTTAGCAATAAAGATCCCGAGGTTGCCGCGCCCCCGGACAAACGCGCTTACGGGATTCTGCCGAACTACCGGACGGTCAACGGCACCGATGGGGTCGAGCCCCTTACGGTGCACCGCAAATTCTGGATTGCCGCAAAGGATTCTTTCGACTATCCCATCTACTTCATCTCCGGCGCCTTCGCCGGCATTTCCCAGATCGAGAACTCCAACCCATCGTTCGGACAGGGTGTAAAAGGTTACGCCATGCGCTATGCGGCCGGGTATGGCGATCAAATGATCGGCAATATGATGACCGAAGGCGTCTTCCCCAGCCTTTTGCACGAAGACATGCGGTACTTCCGCCGCGGCACCGGTGGAAAGTTGGGCCGAACGTACTATGCACTAACGCGCATCCTGGTTACCCGAACCGATGCGGGCGGAAGCCGCTTCAACTTTTCCGAAGTTGTCGGCAATTCCGTCGCAACCGCGATTTCGAACGCTTACAATCCTGACACCCGGGACGCCTCGGAAAACCTGGAGAAGCTGGGCCTGCAACTGGGCACCGACGCCATTTCCAACGTGCTGAAAGAATTCTGGCCGGACGTCAAACGCAAGCTGCAACAGCGCCGCCATTCCGTCACGCCGTAGCAAATTCTGATATCCTCGAACGCATCTATGCACGTTCGAGCAAGATTGCTGTGCGCGCTGGCATCATTCGCCGTTACGCTATCGGGCCAGACTTACGAACAGAGGGTCCAAAAGGCTCTGCAAACCGTCAACCAGCAGCTCGCTAAGGGGCCGTTCCAGGCCTCTTGGGACTCACTCCAGGGATACAAAGTTCCAGCGTGGTACCTTGACGCCAAGTTCGGCATCTTCACCCACTGGGGCGTTTACTCGGTGCCGGCCTTTGACAGCGAATGGTACCCGCGCGATATGTACATGCCGGACAGTCCGGTCTTCAAGCACCACGTGGCAACCTACGGTCCGCAATCCAAATTTGGCTACAAGGACTTCATCCCGCGATTCAAGGCTGAGAAGTTCGATCCCAACGCCTGGGCGGAACTATTCCGTAAAGCCGGCGCCAAATACGTGATCCCGGTGGCCGAACATCACGACGGTTTTCCTATGTACGACTGCAGCTTTACCGATTGGAGCGCCGCAAAGATGGGGCCTAAACGCGACGTGGTGGGCGAACTGGCAACGGCGGTGCGCAAGCAGGGACTTCATTTCGGAGCTTCGTCTCATCGCGCCGAGCACTGGTTCTTTTTTGAAGGCGGGATGAAATTCGACTCCGACGTCCGCGATCCGCGCTATTTGAGTTTCTATGGACCCGCCCAACCGCAACGGCTTCCCGGCGCCAAGCAAGACAACCAGCCCAATCAAGCCCACATGGACGACTGGCTGGCTCGTTCGACGGAAATCGTGGACAAATACCAGCCCGAGGTCGTCTGGTTCGACTGGTGGATTGAGGAACCCTCCTGGAAGCCGTATCTGCAGAAGTTTGCCGCTTATTATTACAATCGTGCGGCCGAATGGAAACGCGGCGTGGCCATCAACTACAAGCACGAGGCGTTTCCCCCGCAAACCGCGGTGTTGGACATCGAGCGCGGAAAGTTGGATCAGACGCGCCCACTCTTCTGGCAGACCGATACATCGGTCAGCATCAAATCCTGGGGCTACATCGAGAAGGATGAGTTCCGCTCCGCCGCTTCCCTGGTGGATGACCTGGTGGATATCGTGAGCAAGAATGGTTGCCTGCTGCTGAACATCGGGCCCAGATCCGACGGGACCATTCCTGAACAGGCACAAAAGATCTTGCTCGAAATCGGGCGCTGGCTTTCGGTGAACGGCGATGCGATTTACGGCACGCGGCCCTGGAAAATTTATGGCGAGGGGCCGACAAAGGTCGTCGGCGGATCGTTCAAAGATACCGCCAGCAAGCCGTTTACTAGCGAAGACATTCGATTCACCACGAAGGGCAACACGCTTTACGCCATCGCCCTCGCCTGGCCTCAAAATGGGAAACTCACCATCAAGTCGCTGGCCGCCGGCTCGCCCCAGAGCACCGGTGAGGTGAAAAGAGTTGAATTGCTGGGATCGAAAACAAAATTGAACTGGACCCGTGACGCGAAAGGCCTGACTGTGGTGTTACCCGCGGAAAAACTCGGTGACTACGCGTTCGCTCTCAAAATCTCAGCGCAGTGACATCCTCGATCCGCACCACTCCAATATTGGCGCTATCGTCTTGCCTGCTGGCATGCGCAACACACATCACCGCCGCTGACCTGAAGCCTGAAACCACCAAAGCTTTTGACGAATACATCCGTCTCAAAGAAGCCCGCTTGCGCGACGAGGTTGCTCGTGGAGACTTCCTGTGGACGGATCGAGCTCCAGACCGGAAACAGGAATTGCGCGCTGGAAAGATCGTAACGTGGGCTCCGGACGACAAGCCGGACACCGATGTTCCGGAGGGGGTGATCCACGATTGGCTGGGTGCGGCCTTTATTCATGACACTACCGTTGACCGTGTCATCAGCGTGGTGCAAGACTACGAACGCCATTCTCAGGTCTACCAGCCCGAGGTGATCGGTTCCAAAATCCTCTTTCACCAAGGCGATGATTTCAAGGTTTTCTTGCGGCTCAAGAAAAAGAAGGTGGTAACGATTGTGCTCAACACCGAGCATGACGTGCATTACTCACGCCTCGACGACAAGCGGTGGCAGACCCGGTCCTACAGCACTCACATTGCGGAAGTGGAGAACCCGGGCAAGCCAGGGGAGCACGAGTTGCCGGTTGGAAAGGACCACGGATTTCTGTGGCGTCTCGACTCCTATTGGCGCTTTCTCGAGCGAGACGGGGGAGTCTATATCGAGTGCGAGGCGGTTTCTCTCTCCCGCCCCGTTCCCGCCGCCCTCCGCTGGCTCATTGATCCAATCGTCCGCAATCTGCCGCGGGAATCCCTACTCAATACCCTGCAAGCGACCCGTAATTTCCTGCTCCACAAATGAAGGCGGCGGCTTGTTACGCCGCCGGTTCTTTGTTACGCTCCTTCCATGCTAAGAGCCGCGACACTGTGCTTTGTTGCCATTGCGTTGCTGCCGGCCGCCGAAGACCTCGTGAAGCCGGCGAATATTGGCATCAGCACTTGGGTTCGCGAAGATCTATTCGCCGGCTGGATCGCCAACGATCTCGATACGTTCGAGCGCGGCGTCCGCAAACTCGACCTCTATCTGAACAATCACCCCGATGACATCGACGCCCTGTCCTGGAAATATTTGGTCATTGCTTATCGCATGAGACAGGCGCTTGCGGCGGGCGACAATGCCGCGTATCACCGTCTCCTCGCCGCCGCCAAGGAAGTCCGGCAAAAAGCCTTCGCGGGCGACGCTCAGGACCCCACGCCCTACATCATTGTGGGCAGCAGCCTGGTCCGCCTCGCGTCTTCCGCGCCGGAACAGGATCGTGCCTGGATGTATCGGGACGGCCGGGAGTTGCTCAACAAGCTGCCAGGCATCCAAAAGGATTACTTCGAGACTCTGCCAGCCCACATGCGTGGTGAGCTGTGGTCCCAGATCGCCTTTGCATCCGATCGGCTGGGCGATAAAGCCGAACGCGACCGCGTCATCGGCGAAATGCTGGCAAAGCTGCAGGGCTCACCTTACGAGACGCGCGCCCGCCATTGGCAAAAACTCTCCAATCTCATGAGCGAGGGCGACTATACCTGCCTCTCCTGCCACGACCCAGGCCGTCTCGCCCAGAAGTAACGCTGGACGACGGCTCTCCCCGTCAACTCACGCCGCGTCGTCGGTCGCCACCACGATGCGTTTCCCCAGCGCTTCGAGCGCCGCTTGGATCTTCTCGGACCTGGTGTCATGGTCCGGGTCGAGCATTCGCCGCACGACGGTTTCCCGCACTCCGATGCGCCGCGCGAGTTCACTGTTCGTGACCCCTTGCTCGATCATCGTGAGATATAACGCGAGCTTGCCCGCGATCCACAGCGGCACTGGAACCAGCCGCTGCCCCCGCTTGAGCCGCGATGGCGCGGGAATTTTGGATTTTTCGGCAATCCGAAACGCCAGGACGCTCCCAAGGCAATCGACAGCTTCCTCGATCGCTTCCGCCATATCCCGCCCGTCCGTGTGAGCTTCAGGAAGGTCCGGAAATCCAACGACGATACGCCCCTTCGCGTCACGCCGAAACGTCGCGGGATATGAGAATGAGTGCATGACGTGGCTCCTTCAAAGCTCTTCCGGGCTAACGCCCAGATCCTTACACATCTGGCGCAGCAACCCCGTGCCAAGTTCCTTCTTGCGGTCCTTGACGATCGTCGAGGCCGTTCCGAAGTACACTTTCCCGTGGCTTCCTTTGCCTTTGGCTGGAACGAAAAGGTAGGGCACGCTCTTTCGCCTCGCCAGGCTGTGCAGTTTCCGGAGAAACTCGCCGCCCTTCAACGTTTTTAGGTTCGCACACTAGTGTGCGAGAGTCAAATGAGGGCGAGGTTGACGGCGGCGAAGGCAATCAGTTGAAAAATGGTGACTGGCTTCACCGTCCCAAGCCGGTGACCCACCGAACCTATAGAACAAGCCTCATCGGCGCGTGGACGGTGCTGCCTGTCACCGTTTTTCATTCCTCAGCTTGCCCGCCGCAATTCTTCCCGCGCCACCCGTCGCAGGATAGCTTCCAGCGGTTCCTGCGAGCACTCGATGTACGCGCGCAACGCCTGGTTGATCAGGTTCTGATAACTTCCACCGCCCGCATCATCGACCTACTTCCGAAACCAGTCCAAAACATCGTCATCCAGCCGGATGGTGCGCTTCTCTGTCTCGGAACGACCGAATCCCAACCTTCGTGTTAAACAATAAAGCTATGAAGCGACCATTTGCCGCGACTGTCTGGCGTGAGGGTAATTGGTACGTGTCCCAGTGCCTGGAAATCGACATTGCCAGCCAGGGTGCCACGGAAGAAGAAGCGATCGAGAATCTCAGGGAAGCCCTCGAACTGCACTTCGAACCGCCCCAAGCCACCCGCCCCGCCGAATTGGCCGCCTATTGAAAAATGGGGACCGGCTTCACCGTCCCAAGCCGGTTGGCGCACCGAACCGATAGATCCAGCTTCAACGGCGCGTGGACGGTGCTGCCTGTCCCCGTTTTTCACGCCTCAACTCGCCCGCCGCAGTTCTTCCCGCACCACGCGCCGCAGGATAGCTTCCAGCGGTTCCTGCGAGCGCTCGATGTACGCGCGCAGCGCCTGGTTGATCAGGTTCTGATAACTTCCACCGCCCACATCATCGACCTGCTTCCGAAACCAGTCCAAAACGTCGTCATCCAGCCGGATCGTGATGCGCGACTTGCCGCGCGGAACCTTGATCACCGCCCCCCGCTTGCCTTTCGAGAAATCGTATTGCTTCTTCATGTGCTTTCCTCGTACTGCCGCCGTTCATCCGGCGTAGCCTGTCTCGCCGAAATCAACCGCACCCGCTCACCGCGCCATGTGTACACAACAACCAGCAGTCGCGCCGACGTATCCAGCCCCATGGTGACCCATCGCTCTTCATCCTCAGACGACAGGTCACGGATCGTCAGCGCCGAATCATCCTCCAGCGCGGTCACTGCGTCAGCAAACCTGACGCCGTGCTTCGTGAAGTTGGCCCGAGCCTTTGCCGGGTCCCATTCAGACTCCACGTTCCATTATATGCACAAATGTACATATATAATGAAGCGGGACTCAGGTCCCGCCCTTTCAGTCCTTTGGCCAGGCTAGAGTAGTATAGGTTTTCGGATTGCTGCGGACCATCTTCAATGCCTGTCGTAGCTGAGTTTGCCGTTATGAGTCCCATCATGCGGTGGAATCTTGGCAACCTCCAGCTACCCGGTGGAGTGGAAGTGGTACACCTTCCGGAGGACCAGCGCCCAGATGTCTCAGCTGACAGGTACATCACAGAAGACCAAAAGCAGAGTCTCAAGGAATGTGAATACTGGCTCGTTCGGGACCTACCCGCCGAACAACCGTCGAGTTCGCGCCCCGATAAGGCGGTTGAGGAGGCGGCCGAAAAAGAACTGCACAATACGCAGATCGCCTTTCAGGTCATCCTTCCTCGCGAGTCGGAATTGATTTTCTTGACGATGTGGAAGCCAAACGACTGGATTTGAGAAGCTGGGTGTATCGAGCTCTAATGCCGCCGCGTTGGCCACGCATGTTATGGCCGGACAGTAACTCCGAGTCGGAAGTGACAAGAGCCGTCGAAGGAGTTCAGAAATCGTTTTCGACCTCCAGTGCTCGCCTCACGAACCCGTTCTATTTTCTTGAGCTCGGTCTCCAGTCTGACAATCCAGGGGTTCGGAGCTTTCTGTGGACTACGGGCATAGATGCTCTCCTAGTCGCAAATTCAGAGGATAAGTTTAAGCGCCGCATTTCTAATTTATTGGGTCCTAGCTCATATGTGTTTCCTGCAGACGTGAGCGGACGACAACCGATCTATACAGTCGAACAACTGGCCCCCCGAATGTACAAACTGCGCAGTTTGATAGCGCACGGCGTGGAAATTGATTCAAGCTTCAGGCGCAAGGTCGCTTTTCAAGTGACTGGAGGACTGTTTCCTCTCACGGGAGAGTTTTTGAATTATCTGGAAGCAGACGTATTGAACGAAGCTGCGTTGTTTCTTCTATGCGCAATCTTGAGGCGACTCGTGACAAATCACGGACTGATGGATCTCTTCTTGGTACAAGACGATTGGACCCGCGCACTAGACACAGCAGCCCTTCCGCCTAATACTCGTACCTCATTCGTTGTGAAGTGAGCAACCAATTGGTCGATGTCTCCCCCCTCATCTCTCCGCCACCACCCCACCACTTAGCGGATTCGCCAGATGATGCTCCGCGTAGTAGCCGGGCCTGCACGCGCTCCACGATCTGCGCCACCGGCCGCTCCAGCACCTTGAAATACGGCTGCGGATTCAAGCCGATCCAGAAGGCCCACACCATCAGCGGCGCGAAGACCGCGATCTCGCGCCACGAAAGGTCTTTCAGCAGACTGGTTCTTCTCGGTCACCTCGCCCAGCATGGTCCGCTGGAACAGCCACAGCAGATACGCCGCGCCCAGCGCGATGCCCACCGCGCCCCAGAAGGCCCAGTTGAGCGACATCTGGTAGGCGCCTCTGCAGAATCGTGATTTCGCCGATGAAGCCGTTGAGCGGCGGCATGCCCATCGAGCTGAGCGCGGCGATCAGGAACACCATGGTGAAGATCGGCATCACGCTTCATCAGGCCGCCGTATTCGGAGATCTCGCGCGTGTGGCGCCGCTCGTAGACCACGCCAACGATCAGGAACAGCATGCCGGTCGAGATGCCGTGATTGATCTGCTGGATGATCGAGCCCGAGATCCCCGCCGGGTTCAGCGCGAAAATTCCCAGCGTGCAGAATCCCAGGTGGCTCACCGATGAGTACGCCACCAGCTTCTTCCAGTCCTTCTGCATCAGGCAAGCCAGCGCGCCGTAGACGATCCCGATGATGGAGAGAACCGCCATGACGTTCACGATGGTCGGGTTCTTGGCCGATGTCGGGCAGCAGCGGCAGAGAGAAGCGCAGGAAACCGTACGTCCCCATCTTCAGCAGGACGCTGGCCAGGATCACCGAGCCCGCGGTGGGCGCTTCGGTATGCGCGTCCGGCAGCCAGGTGTGGAACGGGAACATCGGCACCTTCACCGCGAAGCCCACGAAGAACGCCCAGAAGACCCACCACTGCATGGCCGCCGGCGAGAGCTGGCTCCGCATCAGGTCGGCGATGTCGAACGAATAGGTCTGAAATTGGCTGAAGTACTGGAAGTAGAGCGCCAGGATGCCGAGCAGCATCAGCACCGAGCCGATCAGCGTGTAGATCATGAACTTGATCGCGGCATACACGCGGCGCGTGCCGCCCCAGATGGCGATGATGAAATACATCGGCACCAGCACGGTTTCCCAGAACACGAAGAACAGCAGGAAATCGAGCGACATGAAGACGCCCAGCATGCCGGTCTGCAGCAGCAGAAAGAACGCGTAGTATTCCTTCAGCCGGTCGTGAATCGGCGTTCCAGCTCGAAAGAATCGACGAGGAAGCCGATCACCGTGGTCAGCATCACCAGCAGCAGGCCGAGGCCGTCGATGCCCAGGTGGTAAGACGCGCCGATCGAGGGAATCCAGTTCGCGCGCTCCACGAACTGAAAATCCTTGGTGCGGTCGAACTGAAACACCAGCGGCAGCGAAACCAGGAAGCCGATGAACGACGCCGCATTGGCCCACAGTTTGACGGCGCGCGCATTCGAACCGGGAATGAACAGCAAAACGATCAGGCCGGCCAGAGGCGTGAAAAGGACTATCGACAGGATGTGGTCCATATGTTCAGGCGAGGGACCATCTTACAACAGCCGCAAGTGTGACAGAATCGCAGCATGCGAAGAGTCTCACGCCGCGCCTGGATCGCCGGGGCGGCCATGGCGGCCCAGGCTGCCAACCAGCAAATCGTAAAGCTGCCGCAACAGCTGAAGGTAGCCATTATCGGCCTGGAAGGACACATCGGTGAAATCCTGGGGCCGTTGGATCGTCTGCCAGATGTAGAGCTGGTAGCGATTCAGGATCGCGATCCATCGCGAATGCGCGAAGTGGCGGGCTCTAAACATGGCGCGCACGCGCGACAGTATGGCAAATGGCAAGATCTGCTGGATGGTGAGAAGCTCGATATCGTCGGCATCTGCGGCACTAACGGCGAGCGCGCCGAAATCATTCTCGAATGCGCGCGGCGTAAGTTGCACATAGTGGCGGAAAAGCCGCTGGCCATTACCACGCCGGATCTCGAGCGCATCCGGAAGGCCGTCGCGGAAAGCGGCATTCGCCTCACCATGCTCATTGAGATGCGATTCCTGGGCCAGTACCGCGCTCTGAAACAGATTGTTGAGTCCGGCGAGATCGGCGAGGTCGCGCAAATGGGCGCGCAGAAATCCTACAAGCTCGGCGAGCGTGCAGACTGGATGCGCCACCGCTCCACTTACGGGGGCACCATCCCCTATATCGCGGTACACATGGTTGACCTGATGAGGTGGACCAGTGGCCGCGAGCTGGTGGAGACGGTATCCCTTCAGAGCCGGGTCGGGCACCCCGAATTGCAGGACATGGAAAACGTAACCGCCACTATATTCCGTCTAGACAACGGAGGGATGGCTGCATTACGTATGGACTACCTGCGGCCGGATACTGCGCCTACCTGGGGAGACGACCGGTTGCGTCTGGCGGGCACGCACGGTGTTGCGGAGTTTCAGGAAGCCGCGGGTCTAAGCTTGGTGACCGACAAGCGGCCGCCGCGGCAAATCACTGATTGGCCTCCCGACGAGTCGCTGTTCATCGATTTTCTAAACTCGGTATATTCCTCTCACGCCTCTGGCCTATCCCTACGAGATATATATCGAGTGAACGAAATTGTGCTCGCGGCACGTGATTCCGCGGACCAGCGTCGGTTCGTTCGCCTCTGAACATTCACGCGGTTCAATCTTTAATTCGTTCCAATCTCTCAACGACATAAGCCATTCGCCATCCGCTAACGGCAACCGGAGCCTGTATTGTCAAACCGGACATGAAGTCAGAACCGATTATCATCTTCCCGCCACCCACCGCCTTCTGATCAGTTGAAGACAGCTCGTGTGAGCTAGTGTAGTTCGGCGCGTTCAGAAGCGCGCGTTACTCTTGCAACCAAAATAAATTGCCATAACCATGGCAAACTCTGGTAAGATCCTCTGGGGGTATTCGAAGTGCAATACCCTCGGAGGCTGCCACTCCTCCCTCTGTAGTCTCGCAAAACATGGCTGGCATGTATGAGCAAGGCAAGCAGAGTCGTCTGCTTCGTTCTCATTCTCGCTGGCATCGGGTCGGTGCAATCGACCGGTCCGGCCTCAACGAAGGCGCTCAAGGGGCCTTCACCCCACAACCCTCAGGGTATCGAACTGAGACGCGTATACAACTCCGCCTATGCTTTGGTGGCGGAGGGCAAGTATCTGCAAGCTGAGGAGCTGTTCCAACAGATCTTTTCGCAATTCAAAGGGTTAGGCGACCTTCCAATGGCCGGCCGGTGTCTCACATCCGTGGGCGGCACGCAATTCCTTTTATTTCAGTATCGGGCGGCTCTCGACAGCTATCTGCAGGCGCGATCGTTCGCGGAAGCCGGCGAGGACTGGGCCAACATCGCGACTTTGAACTCGAACATCTCGGCTTTGCTCCTGCAGATGGGAGATCTGGACGGCGCGGCCCACGCTGCGGAAACGGCGCATGCCGATTTCAACCGGAAAAACTTTCCCGGAGGCAGAACCCGCTGTCTGATCCAACTCGGAACCATCCGTGCCCGGCAGGGCAATCTGCCGGAGTCTACGGCCCTGATGAACGAGGCGGTTGATAGCGCCTATCGCGAGAATGATCTTAGCGTTGTGGCCGAGGCCTGGGATCATCTTGGCGAGGAATATCTGGCCCATGGAGAACTGGCGTCTGCGGAGAGTGCGCTTACCGAGGCGTTTCGCGTGCGAAAGTCTCACCGGCTCACGCATCTGACCAGTTCCTACTTCAATTTAGGCAAGTTGCGGCTGGCACAGGGGGACATCCGTTCCGCATTGGGCCTGCTGGACCAAGCCGTAAGCAGGCAAACTCACACCGATAGCTGGATCAATCTTTGGAGCCTGTATCACGCGCGAGGGCAGGCACGCGAGGCCGCGGGCTGGGCGCAAGCTGCTTTCGCCGATTTTCAGAAGGCACTGGAACTGGCACGGGAATGGCGGCTGGAAGTGCTGCCTGCGGATTTCACCAGAGTCAGTTCGGAAGTGGAGCTCGAGAAGATCTATTCCTCATTTATCGAGTCCGCCAACCAGTTATATCTGAAATCCGGACGCAGCTCCGAACTTGCAGCAGAGTCTTTTCGTGCAGCAGAAGAAAATCGTGCAGCGAGCCTGCACGCACTGCTGCGTGAACCGAACGACTGGCGCGCTGCGCTCTCCGACGAGTACTGGCAAACGCTGGCACAATTACACAGCACTGAGGTGTCGCTGCTTCAGAAAGACGATATTCAGGTGCGAGAGAATATGCAGCAGCTTCGATCGCGGCTGCTGCTAGCGGAGATCAAGGCCGGCTCGAAAGCTGATCTTACGAGCGATAAGCTACTGGATCGCGTGCAAGAAAACCTGCCGCCGGACGCGGTGCTGCTCAGTTTCCATTTAGGTGAACCGCAATCCTTCCTGTGGGCAGTCAGCCGCAAGCGATTCCGCTTGTATGCTTTGCCAGATAAATCCCATCTAACGGCGGACATCAAAGAATTCGTGGAGGCCGTGCGGACGGGGCAGAATTCCACCACGCGCCTTGGCCGGCGGCTTTACGAAGACTTATTTGGACACCTGGAAGTGTCATTCCGCGACAAAGCACAATGGATCCTGGCACTCGATGAACAACTGTTCCGAATCCCGTTTGCGGCTCTAGTCGTCGATTCGGCTGGACCGGTTCACCTGGCGGAACGGCATGCGGTCCGCGTGGCCACGGGCGCGGTCATGCTGGCGGCCGACGGCTACCACCAGACATCGGAAGAGCTGGCAGGCCGGAGATTTGTTGGAGTTGGAGACGCGATTTATAATACGGCCGACCCACGCTGGCGGGGTCCGAAGCGGGAACGATTCACTTCCTTCCCAGGCGTGGTTTTCGCGGCTTCCGAGAGTTCTGAGCGGCAGAGTTGGGCCCTTGCCCGCCTCCCGGGCTCGGCCCGCGAGATCGAATCCTGCGCTCGGGCATGGGAAGCACAGTCGCCGATTCTGCTGGAGGGATCGGAGGCCGCTCCGGGTCCGCTACGCAAAGCTCTGGAAACCGGTCCCGCCGTGGTCCACATTGCTGCGCATTTTCTTCAGGGGAATGCACCGCCGCGCCCCAGCATGATCGCCCTGAGCCTGAACAGGCCGGGCGACCTGCAGTTGCTGAGCCCACTTGAAATCACGCGCCTCAAGTTCAACGCCGGAGTGGTCGTACTGAGCGGATGCAGTTCAGGGGGCGCGGATGTGCTGCCGGCTTCGGGCTTGATGGGCCTCACCAGGGCATGGCTGGCTGGGGGCGCACGGGCCGTGGTGGCCAGCCATTGGCCGACACCGGACGATAACGGCCCTCTGTTCGTCGCTTTCTACAAACATTTGCACCAAACACCTGACGCAGGGCCGGCGGCGGCTCTACAAGCGGCGCAGCGCGATATTCTGCGCGCCGGCGGATGGCGGGCGAATCCGCAGTATTGGGCCACGTATTTTGTTGTAGGAGATTAGTCGAGATACCTATGTCTGGATTTAACACAGAAGGTTTGAGCGCGCCACTTGAGACATCTGTCACGCCCGCCGACCCGTCGGGATCGAGCCCAGAGACTGCAGGCACCCACTGGGTGGACCTGGTGGAGAGAATCAAGACCCAAGACCAGTCCGGCATGGAGGAACTGTACAAAGTTTTCTCCCGGGGCGTTCGTTTCTACTTGTGCCGTCAACTGGGGCCGCAGGACTTGGAGGATAAGGTCCATGATACGTTCCTGATTGTGGTGCAAGCCGTTCGCCGCGGAGAACTTCGCGAGCCTGAGCGCCTTATGGGTTTTGTGCGAACGGTGGTCCGAAGGCAGGTGGCGGCGCACATCGATCAAGCCGTTCATACCCGCCGACAGCAGGTTGGCCTCGAGACTGGGAGCGTGGTTATAGACCTCAACCGAAATCCGGAACAGAGCGCCATCCAGCAGCAGCATGAACAGATTGCCCAGAGAGTTCTGCACAGTATTTCGAAGCGCGATCGGGAAATTTTGACTCGCTTCTATTTGTTAGAACAGCCTCAGGAACAGATCTGCGAGCAGATGAACCTGACCGAGACACAGTTTCGGCTGTTGAAGTCGCGCGCCAAAGCCCGGTTTGGGGAGCTGGGCAAGCGGCGTCTTGGCCGGCGGGCAGCTGCCCAGTGTTCCTGAGAAAAGATTGGGGAGTAAAGGACTACCAATTTGTGGGGGCCGGTCCCACATTTGGGAAGTGGTGCTGTTATGCAAACACGCAAGAGTGGCCATGCCAGTGACGAGGCGCTTGAGAAGTACGCGATGCAGTCATTGGCAGAACCGGCGTTAGCCGAAATCGAGGAGCACCTGTTAGTGTGCTCGCAGTGCCAGCAGCAGTTGGAGGAAATTGAGGTCTATGTCAGCGCGATGCGTAACGCTGCCAAGCATTTGGACCAGGAAGACGAATCGAGAAAACGCTACTGGACGCACGTCTCCCGGGTGCTCACATTTCGCAGATTTGGATGGGCCATGGCTGTAACGGCTTTGGTGCTGGGGGCTGTCGCGTGGCGCATCGCAACCAAGCCGGACCGGGTTGTTGAACCGTTTGCGCTGGTGCTCGAGGCCAGCCGGGGTTCGGGGATCCAGCATGCGCCGGAGGGCCGAAGGCTTGCACTCAGGCTGGACACGCAAGGCTTAGTTTCATTTTCGAGCTACCCGCTGGAAGTTGTGGACGAATCCGGACAGCTGCAATATGAGTCTCAAGTACGAGCGGAACAGTCCGGGGTTCGTGCGTCTTTGCCGGTTGGCCTGCACCGGGGAACGTACTTCATCCGGCTGTATTCGCCTTCGCGAGATCTGCTGCGCGAGTACGGGCTGCAGATCGACTAGAACACCCGCCGCTTCAGCCGTTCAACAGTGAATTTGGCAGTATCGGCCACGGCCATCACAGCCATGACTCCGGCCTGAACGGGATCGGTGACTACGAGGTCGGCCGCTTCGGGTACGCTACCCGCCATATTCAGGCTGATGACAAGGAGACCGGACTGGCGCACTTCGCGGACGGCCTGCTCGATCTCGCCGCCCATCAATGAGCCGGCGAGCACCAGCGCTTTCGCCCGCGGCAGGCGCGCTACAGCGCGAACGGCTTCGGCCAGCGACTGCTCACCGACCAGCGGAATAGTATCCACAGAAATATGCTCGCCGCGAATATTGTGGCGGTCGGCTTCGGAGATGGCGCCAATCGCCACCTGCCCCACCTGCGCGCCGCCCCCAATGATGATGATGCGTTTCCCGTAGATCCGCTGAAAACTCTTCACCGCCTCGAGGCTCTTGACGATCGGTAGCGCGCGCAAATCACGCTCCAGCTCGGCTACCGGTGAGGGCAGCGCGATTTCGAAGTAGATGCGAGCGTCGTGGCTGCTGTTCTCCAGGATCTCGACCGACAGGATATCGCCCTGATGCTCGGCGATGACGCCAGTCAGGCGGTGGAGAACGCCCAACCCGGCTTGCGCATGTACCAGCAATCCGATGGTCTCTGGAGTCATCCCTGGACTCCAGTGGACATCATTGACTCGAGGCTGCGGAGATTCTTGGGCTCGCCCATGACGATCAGGTGATCGCCGCTCGAAAGGACGGTTTCGGCTGGCGGGTTGAACAGCATATGGCCATCGGCTTTGCGAATGGCGAGCACGATCACGCCGAGGTCGCGGCGGATTTGGGTCTGCTCGAGCGAACGCGAGGCGAACTCGCTGGTTTCGACGACGCGCACCTGCTCGACATCGACGTCCAGCCCCATGCTTCTGGTGGCCACATCGAAAAAGTGAAAAACGTGTGGCCGCAAAACCGCCTGCGCCAGCCGGTAGCCCGCGATGGTGTATGGTGCGAAAACCGCATCGGCGCCCGCCCGCTGCAGTTTCGCTTCGGCCTCTTCTTCACCGGCGCGTGTGGCTACGTAGAGCTGGCGGTTCAGGTTTTTGGCGGAAAGAATGACAAAGAGGTTGTCGGCGTCGGTGGCCAACGCGGCAATGAGCCCGCGTGCGCGGTCGATATTCACAGCGTGCAGGGTCTCGTCGCGCGTGGCATCGGCGGCCACCGCCAGAAATCCCGCGAGCATGGCTTTTTCCACGCGCTCCGGCTGGAGATCGACGATGACGAAGGGCACGCCCGAACGCTGCAGCTCACCTGCCGCGTTCCGGCCCACGCGCCCGTAGCCGCAAATAATGAAATGTTGATCGAGCTTCTGAATCATACGCCTGGCCCGCCGCTTTTCAAAGTATTCTCCCAGTTCTAACTCGATGAGGCTCTGCGTCATGGCCCCGATGGCGAAAAACATGATGGTGACGCCAAAGAAAATCAGGAATGAATTAAAGATCCGGCCGGCATGACTGAGCGGATGAATCTCGGCGTACCCGACCGTGGTGATAGTGATCAAAGTCATGTAGAAGGCGTCGAACAGAGGATAGCCTTCGATGACCGTGAAGCCGACCGTACCCATGGCAAGCGTGAGCGCGATACCGGCAGCGATATAGGTAAGGCGGCGCAGCAGAGGCTTCATCGGTGGATCTCATTAGCGTAGGACAGGTGTGGGCGGGTGTCCATTCCGGGCTGGGGCTCCCCAGTCTAGACACATTTCAAACTTTCGAGTTATTGCCCAGGTTCAGGATGCCATCCGCAGTGCGCGCTGGACGTCGCTCGGCAGTGCTAGCTTGCGGAATAACCGGGCCGGATACAAGTAGTCTTCACCCGATTCATCAACCACTCGAATGAGATTGTTTGCCTCGGCGTCCGGATCATTGATGAACGGATACAGCTTTCTGACCTCGAGTGGAGCGCCAAACCCACCGTTTCGAAGGCACACCGCAAATCCTTTTGTTTTGGCGGGCATGATTAGCCTACGAGACGCTTGATCTTGAATTCCCTTTTTCGATGCCAGAGGCTTCGTACCAGTGAATACTACCATTCGGCAGTCGCACATCTGCGAATCCCTTGCGTTTTCGCCAACGCCCCTTGCCGTAAAGCTTGCTAAGACGAGGCCGCTCGCGAATCGATGGGCCTCTCCGAACGTCTCGATTTCTACGATAGCGCCCAGGATGTCGAAGAACACTCTTGCGGAATTCTAGCAGAAGGGGAAACCGTGTGAGGAAGCCGGTATGAAAGCTGATGACAGACAGGGCTCGACCCATCAGCCTGCGTGTTTTCCAGTTCCCCGGGACCAGGTGAAAGGACGAAGGCATAAAAACACAGAGTCCGCTGAGCCTCGGGACCGTCCACAAACTAGATACATGCAGGCTGTCCCCCCGGTCCGTCCCCGGTCCGTCGCCCGGTCCCTCGCGTGTGGCAGGCGGCCCCGTTTCGGGCTAAGCTGAAACGCTAGCCGAAGGAGTTATGAATGGACGCTTCGCCGAAGAAAACAGTGAAGATCTGGTATTGGGTCATAACACTCCTGTTTGTTGTGTTTATGCTCTTTGGTGCGGGTTCTGAAATTTCGCAAACTGAGTCAGCACAGAAATTGCTTGCGAGTCTTCACTACCCTGTGTACCTCAATTACATCCTAGGAATAGCAAGGTTTATCGGTGCAGTCGTCCTCATTCAGTGGAGGTTCAAGACGATTAAGGAATGGGCATACGCAGGCTTCACTATCGACATTCTAGGTGCCGCATCATCAAGCTACTTTGTAGAAGGCATCGGCCCAGCCATTTTCACGACAGTATTCTTAATTCCGCTTTTCTTGTCCTACTATTTCTGGAAAAGGAGCGGAGCATAATGAAGCGGAGGCGATCGGGCGAGGCCGCCGAAAATACCACTAGCAGTCCTTAAACCGCCGCCAGAGCCAAGAGTTCCGTTACGCAGCAGGATCGCCAGTCCGGTGGCGTCCACCTTGTCGGTCTTTGTGGTCTTGCCCATCCTCGTTTTACTGGATAGCAAGGCTGAGGAAAAAATTTTCTTCTCACCGTATCTTTTGCAGGGTTATCCGGTAACCATGACGTGAGGCTGTACTCGCGGCAAATGCAATGACTGAGTTGGAGATTCGCGATGCCTACCTAAATCACAAAGACGCGATCTACCGCTTTGCTTGGCGAATGACCGGCTTGGCGTCTTCTGCTGAGGACATCGTGCAAGAATGCTTTCTCTCCCTGCTGAGAAAGCCGGACGCATATGACGCCTCGCGGACTCCGATGCGCCCCTTTCTCCTTGCCATCGCCCGCAATCTCGCTAGAAAACTTTGGCGCACGGAGCAGCGCTGGGACGCCGTGGATGAGGAAACGTTTGTGGCGGAGCCTTTGGATCCGACGGCCTGGCAAACCGCGGATTCGGTCGCGAAAGCCGTCCAGTCGCTTCCCCCGCTCCAGCGGGAGGCGCTCATTCTGTTCGAGTACGAGGAGTTGGCTCTCGAAGAGATTGCCCGCACAGTTGATGCCGAAGTCGGAACCATCAAGGCGCGGCTGCACCGGGCTCGCGAGAATCTGCGCCGCCTGCTCGCGCCCGTTCGGGCTGCCAATCCAAGGAGTGCAAAGATCACATGCAACCATTGAACGACGACGAACTCCGCGATTTGCTGCGCGTGTGGGTAGCACCGTCAGCGCCCCCGCATCTCGAGCGCCACATCTTTGGCAGTCCGGAAAAAGCGCCCTTGTATAGGTGGCTGCTCACTGGCTCGATCCGCGTTCCCGTCCCGGCTGTCCTAGTACTGGTGTTGTTGCTGTCGACCCTAACCTATGTCTTGCCTCGTTTTCGTCAGCCGCAACCCGCGCCTTCGCGTGTGTTGAAGCTTTCAGACTTTCGGCCTGTTCCTGAACTGAAACCCAGAATCATCAGGAGAACGTATGAGAACAATTAGTCTGCTTGTCCTTCTCGCCTGCGCCCACTCCAGCGCGCAGGTGATCATGAACGGCGCCGGAGGTCTCCAGGGCATCCGGGTTCGATTCGAGACCCGAATCGAACCGGAGTTGCCCGGCCAGGAGGTCACCGGATTCGGTGGAGGCATGCTCGTCGCACCGACTGGCTTTCACCGTTACATGACGGATTCCACCTCAAAGAAGTACTTCGGATACGATCTATCCATCGAGCCGGAACCCGGCGAGATGTTTCAGGTCAGCTTCCATCTGTTGAGTTTGACCGTTGAAAAACTAGGCTTGGAACCGCCCGGTAGCTGGACGCCGCTAGCTTTGCCGCGGCTGCCTCAGCCTCAGGCGGTTCGCGCCGGCGACACTATCGTGCTGGACTTATTCACGCAAACCAAAACCGGACAAAAGATCGTCGATTACCTTTTCATCCAGGAGGACCAGCATACAGTGCGGCTTCCGTCCGGCGAGCCACGAGACTACACGGCTGATGACGCGCCCCTGGTGCTAAACAACGTACGAATGACCGTGAACGGAAATGCCGTCGAACAAGCGGGTGGCAGCTTCGCCGGTACCGCTGGCTTTTTTTACCTGGCGGGCCATGGCCGATTCGCCTTTACCCTCGCGCCTAACCAGGAACTCGGATTCCGCAAGGCGGGCGAGGTACGGGGCAACACGTTAACCTTCACCTGGGGCGGCGATACTTTTGTGTTCACCTGCGACGGCCCCATTGCTCCGGGAGACGGCGTCTTTAACCTATATGCTTACCGCGACGACGCCTGGCGGCCGCCGGCAGGTTCCAGTACGTTTTTCTTCGGTGCCGGCTCCGCGCACTTCGTCGTCCGGCACTAGGAGTCCGGACTACGGAAGCCTTCGTTCCGCCAGACAGCCACGGGGAAAAATGGGTGAGCCTCATCAGGCTGACCCGTTTTTCTACCGACTCGTTTTCTACCTGGTTTAGAGGGCAGCGGGGAACGGGGATAAGCAGCTTTGGAAAATGCAGCCGTTTTGACTCGAAAGGCGTCCGCACTGCCCACCATCAGCGACAACGCTTGCTCAGCGACGCTCTTCCTGTGAGGATGGGAAATCGGAAACATGCGGGCTGGAAGATGTGAAAAATTCGCCTGTTCATCAACGCGCCGCAACCGAGCGAAAAATCTTGGCGATTAGAGGTCCTGACAGGAATTCGCGAGGGCGGGGGATACATTTCTGATCCCCTGGAAGATGTGGACCATGACTGTCAAGCGATTTTTTCACATCTTCCTGTCACCAGCAATCCAGCGTCACCAGCAATCCAGCTTCCTGTCTCCGGCAATCGCCCAAGGGATCATAGCCGAAGTCAAACACACACTCGCCACGAACGCGGGTGTCGTCATTAGGGCTGGCAATCATAGAAGGCCCCTGCGAATACAATTTGTAGTTTGACCAAATCCAGAAGGAGCCTACATTTGGCTTCGAAACTCGTCTGCCCTAGAAAGGCATGATACATGGAGATGAACTCATCCTTAAGGGACCGTACGTTAATCACATTCCAATCAATTGTGCTCCTCGTCGAGCCAACTAGAATTCCATAGGAATGTATGACGGTGCGGAACGAATCGATATTGAACAAGACCTTGTCGATTGTATACGTCATGTCGTGAAATGGATCGTCAGGGAATTGTGGCCAGGGCGGCGTTCCGGTCAAGTAGTCGTGAAATTCAACGGTGAGTCTGACCAGAACTCGGAGCTGCTGGAAATCCTCGTCCCTGAAGCGCAGTCGCGCGGGTTCCTCCATAGATTGTTGAATCGCTTGTATACGCTGGATTTGATCGTCTTCCATATGCCTAGCTCCGGTACGCGCCAACCCTTTTGCGGTACCGTCCCTTCCACTTCAGGTCCCTGCAACGCCTTTATGTTGCTCCACTGAGAGTCGTCCTTCTGCTCGAATTCATCAATGGCGCGCTCGATCCGGTCCCGGACGTTGCGCGGGAACGTACGAGCTGTTCTTGGGCGTCGTCGGAGGGTTCAGCGCCCCAGCGCATGTTTCACGACGCGCCAAGGTTTCGACTTCCCGCGCTTGAGTTGCGCTTCGCCGCGCCGCACGATCTTCGCCTCGTCCCTTGTGAGGGTATCGTCGGAGTCCTTAGCAACGGGGGATTTGGGAAGGATGGTCACCGCGCCGCGGGAAACCTTGAACTCTACCTGGTCCCCGTTTTTAAAGCCAGCTTCGCGGCGTACTCGATTCGGCACCACGAGTGGTGTTTTGTTTTTGAGGGTAACGATCATGAAGGAATACGGCCTTCGGCTGCGTTTACTTTTTCAGTGTACGAAGCCTGAGGCATTTCGTCAAATTTGAGTCTTGTATAACACAGCAGGAGCCAGACGGTAAAACCTGGCGCCTGGAACGTGTGAAAAGTCGGTCGTACAACCGCTCGTTCACACTCGCGGCTCTGTAAGTTCCTTCGCAACAAGGAGCTGTTTGCGAGCCACGAACGTAAGAGAGTGGTGTTCAGAATTTTTTCACATCTTCCTGTCCCCAGCAATCGCAGGAATCAATCTCCGGCTACATCCCAAGGTGCGGGATAACGCAGCGGCGGTCGGATGCCACCTCAATGAGTGGGAACGCTTCTCGATCCGTCGGGAAACGCGAAGGTGCGGTATTGCCGTATCGCCTCCGGGGTGATCTCTACACTCTCGCGCGCACTCACGAAGATTTCCGGATCCACCGCCGAGAAGAACTCGCGATGCAGGCTCTCGACCGATCTCCGCAGTTCGCCATCCGGCACAACGAAGCACAGCATGAACAGCGAGGATCCTTGCCCATTCATGCGCACATCGATGCTTTGCAGTGCGTGGAGCGCGCGAGCCATCAGGGAAGGCGTGGACCCGACGCCCTCGCCCACCAGGCCGATCACGGCTCTGTCTTCTTCCACGCGCACCTGCACGGACGGATCGACGTTGCGAAGCAGTTCCGGCATCCGAGTGGAGTTCTCAACCGCGAACGATACGCCGCCCTGCCGTGCCTGCACGAGTTCCACGGCAATTTGGTTTCGTGCAAACAGATTGCCCAGTCCTTCCGTGATGCTTGGCAATCCTCCTACATGACGCACGTCGAGGTGGACGACCGTCATTCCCGTCTTGCAGGCAATCGACTTCACCGTACTGGTCCCGTTTGGCTTGGCGACGATTTGGGTGCCCTCGATTCCGGGGCGGCGTGTATTGCGAATGGTTATGGGGATTCTCTGGCGCATGGCGGGCGCCATGGTGGCAGGATGCAGCACCTTGGCTCCCAGCTTTGCCATCTCCTCGGCTTCCCGGTAGGAAATCGATCGCAAGCGGTGGCCCCCATCCATAACACGCGGATCGCAGGTGAGCATTCCATCCACATCGGTCCAGATCTGAATCTCATTCGCGCACATGCCGGCGCCGACAACCGATGCGGTCAGGTCGGAGCCGCCGCGCCCGAGCGTGGTCGTGGCGCCGCCTTCTGTCGCGCCAATGAATCCGGCTATCACGGCGACCGTGCCTTCTTCCAGAAACGGAATCGTGCGCCGCAGATTTGCATAGGTTTCCCAGTACAACGGCGTGGCGTGCGTAAACTGGTTGTCGGTCAGGATCACCTTCCGCGCATCCAGGTGGGCCGTCCTGATTCCCAACCGATGAAATGCCGCCGCCACGATTTCGCTCGAAATCCGCTCGCCGTAGCTTAGGATCTCGTCCTTCGCCTCGGGTGTGAGCTGCCGATCACCTTCGCTTAGTTCGGTCAATAACTGGTTCAGCTCGCGGAATTTCGGCGCGAGGTTCTGGTCGACGAACCGCTGCGCCTGGCCTCGAAGAAGCCGCTTGGTTTCCTGAACATGGACGTCGCGGATCTCGCCCAATTGCCGCCAGGCGAGGTACGAACTGCCCCGCGCCGCGTGATCCGCGGCTTCGACCAGGCCGTCGGTGGTTTTCCCCATCGCAGAAACCACGATTGTGGGCCGTTGCTGCAAATGGGCCTTCACGATCGACGCGACTTGTTCAATAGCACTGGCAGACTCCAACGAGGAGCCGCCGAATTTCATGACTATCATTTTGAGTTTTCTCCTGGACTCGTCGCAAACCTGACTAACAAGTTGAGGCGGTTGCCGCACGTGATAGAGGGAAGGTGTGTGGGACGCAGCCCGCGGAGGAGCACTTCCTCGAGCTGCTTGCGTTGGTATGGGTGGGTACCCATCACGTTTGCGGCGCGCAACGCCACCATGGAGGCGGCGTTGCGAGCACCTCAACCGTAAATTACCGGAGGACCCATAAATAAGGCGTTAGGGAGTTCTAAGGATTTCGTAAATTGGTCAATCGTTCTCATAAGCCGTGACTTACGAGCCCGTCAGAATAGTTATATATATGTTTCCCATGCTCGATTGGTCCGGAAGTTTCATGCGGATGGCAGAGGCGACAGGAGCTCTTGCGGGAGAGAAACTCAGACTCGACAAGAATGGACAAGAATGGACAAGAATGGGTCAGCCTGAACTGCGTGATCTTTGGCTTAGCCGTCCTCTCAAAAAAGTCCCTAATGGCAGCCCAGCCGCTGGCCTCCGTCTTCGGCCGCTCGAGTAATCGCGCAGTTCAGGCTGACCCGTTTTCTCCCGTTTTCTCCGACCCGTTTTCTCGACCGACCCGTTTTCTCGACCGATTACCTGATCGAGCTCCAGCGCCACGCCCAGGAACTGGCGGCCCAACCCGCAGGATGGACGCCTTGGAACTACCGCGAGACCCTGGGCACGCGCCGGGATATCATGAACCTTTCCTGGCCGAAAAAGATCGACGGCGGCCAGGCTTCCGTGACATTCCGAAATGGCCGCCAAACGGGCCCTTCCGAAGGCAAAATCCGATAACGTTTTTGGCCGACACGGAAATCGACGAAAATGTTCGCGCTGGCCCTGTACCGCCCGCGTTTCCGCCAATGACCAGCAGACTTGCCTAACGCGTCGGCGAATCATCTCGTCATGACCGAGTCGCCCGAAGAGTTGCATATCGAGTTTCAGGAGGCTTTCAATCACCACGATCTGGACTCGATTCTCGCTCTGTATGAGCCGGACGCAGTCTTGGTAAGCGGTGGTGGACCTGCGCAGGGAACGGCTGCCATCCGCGAATTGTATCGTGGCATCCTCGCCGTGTGCCCTACTCTCGAATTACAGATGCTGGGAGTGACCCGTGCCGGAGATCTCGCCATGCTGCGTGGGAAATGGATCTTGTATGAGAGCGGATCCGACGGTAGTCAGATCCGTAGGGAGGGCCAGAATACAGAAATCGCTCGCCTGCAACCGGATGGTCGCTGGCTATTCGTCATCGACAATCCTTACGCCTTAGGTTGACGACGCTCTCTTGGCGCCGGGTAGACCGCTTTGGCCAGGTTTGCCGAAAACTCACGATCAATTGCCGTTTAGCGGTGCCTTGCGTTGCAGCTCGTCGAGAAAGTTTTCGAGGAAGATCACCCGGCCTGAGTCTTGTTGGGTTGAGCCTCCTGCGTAGGTGGCTACGGCGATGCGCTTCCCATCGGGGGCAACGTCGTACTGGGCCCCCACCGCGCCGTTCATCGTCAGAGCTACACTCTGCCCCGACCACACACGCGGCTTTTCCCCCACGAACGAGTCGCCTTTTACCGAGTAGCTGGCCACCATAATCCGATCGTCCGGGACATCAAAGAAAAACAGATCCTTACCATTTCGAGAAAAGATGGGCGACGTTCCGCCGTTGCTTGAGATTTGCCAGTGGCCGCCTTTGCCCGGAAACGCGCGCACATAAACCTGGGAACCTCCCGACTCGTTCGAGCTGTATGCAAGCCAGCGTCCGTCAGCGGAGAAGCCCGCACCCCGCGCCCCAAAATTCGTGCGCTGGAAAAGCTCCGGTTTCCCCGCTTTCAATCCCTCTCCTTCGTGTTCCACCGGTGCGGTCCAGAGGTCGAACCCTTGTGGACCGATTTGATAAAAGGCCAGCCGTTTGCCATCGGGCGAAAAGGCAGCGGGGTATTGAAATTCCTTGCTCCTGGTCAGAGGCTCGGACCTGCCGCCGCCGTCCGCGCGCGCGAAGGAAATCCCATCAATCGCCTGATAAACGATGTATTGGCCGTCGGGTGTCCACACCGGATTCCTTCCATTGCGTTCGCCGGTCAACGGCGACAACGTGTCGCGCCGAATGTCGTAGACCCAAATCCCAGATCTCACGTCATCGTTCGCTACCGCGAGGCGCTCGCCGTCGGGGGAGAAGTGGGGATTTACGAAGAGGCCCGGCTTGTCGAGCAGCGGTTGCGACTTACCCTCCGCATCCAACCATTGGATCACCACACGCGAGGCGTCGATTCCGCGGCTCCGGTACACCAGCGTCCCGGTGCGCGAAAAGCTCAGCTTGGCGGAGCCAAACATCGCAGAATAAGAAACCTGCTGCAATACGGGCATGGGCGAGCCAGAGGTCTCTAGCTTCTCCGGGTCGAAACGAACCGCGAACAGCGTTCCCGTGTTCACATAAGTAAGGTAGCCTTTGCCGCCAGACGCAGCCAGATAACGCCCGTAGGTTCCTCCGCGCTGCAGGGTTTTCCTGCGATGGTCGGTCACCGTTACGACTTCAATATTGGCGTCATCAAAGCCGACAGTGGAATTTCCGGCGGTGAAGAGGATCGCCTTGCCGCCGGGCAGGATCTGCGGCCAGCGATGCGTCCGTTCTTCTCCCTGAAGCTCGGTGACAGCGGTGGGCGTGCCGCCGGCGGAGGAAACTCGTGACAGTCCACCAGAGACGCGCAAACTCGCGATAATATTGCCGTCCTCGCCCCAATCGGCGCCGGTGTAGGAGGATGCTGCGTCGCACAACAGGATCTCGGCGCCGCCTTCCACGGAGATTTTTCTCACCTTTCCGCCCGCGACAAAACCAATCCATCGGCCATCGGGGGAGAAGAACGGGCTGGTCGCGCCTGCTGAGATCGCCAGTTCGGTGGCGCCCGGTTGGTCGAGCTTGCGCGTGAAAAGGTGGTTCCGGGAAAGGTAGGCAATGCGCGAGCCGTCGGACGACAGAATGATGTCGGACCCGCCCAACGCGCTTAAATAGACGTCACGACCCAGGTCCACGTCCAGGCGCACGAGCGGTTTCAATTCCGCGGGCCGCGTAGAACGATACGCAATCCAGGATGCACACGCCGCGACGAGGGCCAGCACTGTCACCGCAATCCAGGCCAACGGCTGGTGCCGTCCGGTAGAACCTGGTGGGATGCTAACGTCGCTGGGTGCTTGTGCGATCCATTCCAACTCGTCTTTCAGATCCCGCACAGTTTGCCAGCGCTTATCCCGATCTTTCGCAAGACATTTCCTAAGCACTCGGTCCAGAGCGGCAGGAGCGACACCCGCAATCGAAGGCGCCGGACGTTCCATGATGGCCGCAATCACGCTGGCCGGAGACGAACCCTCAAAGACGCGCTTGCCGGTCAGCATTTCGTAGAGCACTAAACCAAAGGAGAAGATGTCGCTGCGCGCATCGATTTCCTGACCTGTGGCTTGCGCGTGTAACTGCTCAGGAGACATGTAGTAGAGCGTGCCCACGATCTCGTTCTTGCCGGTGAGCGCCATGGTGAGAGCGGCATCGCCGGGCGGATCGGCGGCGTGTTCGATTTTTGCAAGGCCGAAGTCCAGCAGCTTGACTCCTGTTTTTGTGATAAGAATATTCGCGGGCTTCAGGTCGCGATGAGTGATGCCCTTCTGGTGCGCCGCCTCGAGTGCATTGCAAATCTGCACGGCATACTTGAGCGATTGATCGACAGGCAAAGGCCCCCTGAGAGGCGTACCCTCGATGTATTCCATTACCAGGTAGTTCGGCCCGACATCGTGTAAGGTGCAAACATTGGAATGATTTAACGCAGCTACGGCATGGGCTTCGCGCTCGAACCGCTCGGAGAACTGCTCCTTGGAAACCTTGATGGCGACGATGCGATTCAGTCGCGTGTCGCGGGCCTTGTAGACTTCTCCCATCCCACCAGCGCCGAGAGGGGCGGTAATCTCGTACGGACCCAACCGAGTTCCGGGCGGCAAAGGCATGGAGTGTCCAACGATTGTACCGTGCGGGATTTGGGTAAGGAATGGATGCCGCGCCATCTGGAAGTGGAGCTCAGAATCGCGACTTTCGTCGCGGCAGACCGGCTCTGTTTAGCCCAAAGTCCGGTTCTAGGAGATGAGCCCCGTTTACGGGGATGGCCTCAGAAATGGCTACCGTTAATGCCTTAGGATTGTATCGGGAGTGCGGCGGCGTGGTACAGCCGGGAAACAAGACGAAGCCGATCGCCGACGCATTCCCGATACAATCCATTGAACTAAGCCGCTAAGACAGCCTATGGGGATTGGTTTCTGGCGTGCCGGACTTGGTAGGGGTGTTCGGAAGGCTTGAGCGGTGGAGGAGCGAACAATAGGATATGTGGCGAGTGACCATGCGGCCGAGACGGGATAGGCAATCGGTTCTTGCAGCGTTTTTCCGACGCCGGAAGACACACGTTCCATGTACGCAGGCGTTGTAAGCTGCATTTGGTGAGTAGGCTTGGAGCAGAATGATCATCGGTTTTTAGGAAGAGTCTAAAGCCGGTGTTTGGAAGTGCAATGCTGGGCTTGAGAGCGCCTGCCGCGCTGGCTGCCATTCGATCACATGGAGGTGACCGATTTTGCAGACCGGGCAGAGCGGTTCGTGGCGCTCGATCATGGCTGGCGTTCCGGCCGATGGTGCCAGGAGTTCCCGGCAGAGCTGAACCATGGCCTTGCGATTGCGGTTCGAAAGGAAGCCGAAATGCCGGATCTTTACAAAGCCACTGGGGAGAATGTGCAGGAGAAAGCGGCGGATGAACTCCACGGCGTCGAGGGACATCTGTTTGATCTGATTGTGGTCCTGCGAATCTCGCCATCGAAAGCGCACGCGGCCATCCTCAAGGCTCAACAGCCGCCCATTGGAAATCGCCACTCGATGGGTGTATCGCGCCAGATACCGCAGGACTTGCTCCGGTCCGCCGAACGGAGGCTTGGCGTAGACCACCCATTTCTTCTGGTGCAGGGACGCTAGAAAATCCTGAAAGCGGAAAGGGTGAGCCAGTTCGCGAACTTGTCCGTAGAACTCCAGGCGACCCAAGTGGAATGCCTGTTCGAGATAAGCCAGAAACTTGCCGCGAAATAGGCAGCTCAGCGGAACCACCGGCAAGAAGAACTTTTTGCGAGAAGAGATCCATCGCTTTCCGCCGGGAGATAGTCCGCCGGCGGGCACGACACAGTGGACATGGGGATGGCATTCGAGCCGTTGGCTCCAGGTGTGCAGGACGGCCAGGAAGCCCAGCCTGGCTCCCAGTCTTTTCGGATCGGCCGCTAATTCGAGCAGAGATTCCGCTGCCGCGCGAAACAGAATTCCGTAGATGACTCGTGGGTTCTGCAATGCCAGCACCGCCAATTCTCGCGGCAGCGTGAATACGACATGACAATAGGGAACGGGCAGGATCTCCTCCGCCCTTTTGGCGAGCCACTCGTCGCGCGTCCGGCTGTGGCACTTTGGACAATGCCGATTGCGACAGGATTGGTACGCGATGACCTGGTGTGCGCAGTGGTCACATTGCTCCAGGTGTGTGCCGAGCGCAGCGGTACGGCATGCGCTGATGTCTCGGAGTGCCTTCCGTTGTTGGCGAGACAGTACTTCTCCCCAGCGATCCAGGAACTCCTGACCGTGTTGGCGGAAGACATCGGCGACTTCCAGCCGAGGCTCGGTCACCGCCGTCGGCCGTCATCCTTGCCACGCTCGACAGGCTTCAGGGAGAGCGCATCGAATGGACTGTGGGCGCCTTGCAGCCGCTGCAGGGATACGCGGAGATACCGGGCAGTGGTTCGAATATCGGCGTGGCCGAGCAAAACCTGGATGGTGCGGAGGTCGGTGCCGGCATCCAACATGTGGGTGGCACAAGCATGGCGGAACAGGTGCGGATGGACCGGGAGTTGGAGGCCGGCCCGCCGTCCGGCTTGACGGCAGAGATGGCGGAGGGAAGCATCATCCAGCGGCTGATCGTGGCGCTGCTTAGAGGGGAACAGCCACTCCTTCGGCTTGCGCCATCGGTAGTAGACGCGCAACCGTTCCAGCAGAACTGGGGATAGCGGGATGTCTCTTGGAACGCTACCCTTGCCCCTGCGCACATGCAGGACCATCCGCTGGCTATCGATGTCGCTCACTTTCAGATGGCGCAGTTCATTGCAGCGCAAGGCCGTGGCATAGAAGGTGGCGATGATCGTCCAATGCTTCAGGTTGTTGGTTCGGTCGAGGATGCGCGTGATCTGTTCCGGACTCAGCACGGTCGGCAGATGGAGCCGCCTTTTGGGAACCGCAATCTCCTCGTCAAACCATGACTGCTTGAGAACCCTGGCGTAGAGGAATTTGAGCGCCCCCCGGTACACCTGAATCGTACTCCAGGTGTCCTTCTTGTCGTTGAGCAGATGCAGCAAGTACTGGCGGACCTGGTCTGGGCCTAGCTGCTCCGGCGATTTTCCGAAGTACTTGGCGAAACGCGTGACCGCGCCGCAGATATGTGCTACTCGTGGCCTCGGAGAGGTTGCGCAACTGCAACTCCTCCAGCATTCGTTTCCGTAGAGGGGCCATCCAACGAACTCCTTTCGTCCGTTTGGTTTATCGCTTCACGACGCAAGATGCCACTGGGTTAGCCCAAGTTCGTCACTAAGCAGGCCAAAAATCGGTTAAGTCCTTTAGATTCAGCTCAGGCTACTGCGAAGTCTGCACTACATTGCTGGTTGATCTGAAGCTGTTCAGGCAGCTCGATTCCGAGTTGGCTGAGGAGTTGCTTTTGCTTCGCGGTAGGCTCGGTGACACGCCGCAGCCGAATCTCGCGTGCGTCGGTCGTGGGCAGGACGATGTCGGCGCTTTGCAACGTGGCCAGTTCCGCTAGCGCCCCTGCGGCCGACCAGGCGGATTGTTTTCGGGCAAGCAGATGCTTCAGCGTGACCCACAATGCGAAGCCCAAGAAAGCCACCATTACATGGGCCTTGACGCGCCGTTCCACTTGATGAAATAGCGGCCGGATGGACAACTCACTCTTCAACGCCCGGAACGCAGCTTCCACCTCTGTCAGTTGCATGTACTTCTCCCACAGCTCCGCCGCGGTGGTCGCCGTCAGGTTGGTCCGCAGTAGGTAGGCGCCCTCGCGCACTTCGCGCCATTGTTGCCGATCTGCCTTCGCCGACCATTCCAGATATAACTGTCCGGATTGCTCTTTTAGCGCGATCTGATAGAGGTCCGCGACTTGCGGATGGGAAGCCAGGAGGCGCCCGATGCGCACGTGAATCTTATCGCGATTTTTCAGGCGGCCGGCTTTCACCTGCTTCTGCAAGTTCCCCAGCGCCCTTTCCATACGAGTGGCAAAGCGATTCCGGATGGCCTGCTCTTTCTGCTGCCGTCCCTCGGTCTTGCACAAGATGAAGGTCTCCGCGCCGCCCGGTATCGAGATCAGTTTCACTTGCACCTCAGCGCGCACTTGCTCCCAATGGGAGTCCTCTTGCAACTGCGTCTCGAACTCTTTCATCTGGCTGCGCGGGGTCCCCACCAGATACTGCCCATCCCGCTTACGGATTGCGGCCAGATTGGCCTCGCTCACGATGCCGCGATCCATCACCCAGATCCGCCGCGCCTTCCCATACTTGCGCTCCACCATACGCAGAATCACTTCCATGGTGGTCACGTCCGCGCGGTTACCATTAAACACTTCGTAGCTGCAAGGGAATCCTTCGGTATTCACGATCAGTGCCAAAACCAGTTGCAGACAGTCGGGACGATGATCGCGCGAGTAGCCGCGCCGCATCATGGGGTTTGCCGGCGCGCTCCCCTCGACGTAGGTGCTGGTCAAGTCATACAGCATCACATCGAACTCTGTCTCAAACAATTCGCCATAACGCTGTTTCAGATGTTGTTCCAGTTTGGTCTTCTGCGGCAGAATGCGATCCAGACAGCGGTATAGCCGCGTGTCATTGATCTTGCCTTCCTCTATGTGCAAGACATCGCCCAGCGCTGTGGCTGGATACCAGCGCTGCTCAATGGCCAACTCGCTGCCCGGGGCGCACAGCCGGTTGACCGCCAAAATGGCCGCCACCCGCGACCAAGCCACCTCCGCCCCATCGGTGTCGATCGTACGCGCGAAGAACTCATCCAACTGCAGCCGCCGCCAAAGTTCCCAACCCAGATAGCACGGCCCTAACTGCCGGGCTCGTTCCAGTCGCACTTTTTTCAATAGCACTCGTGCTACATCGGGATCATTGGCCGGCGGCGCCACCTCCGCGGGGAATAGCTTCAACTGCTGAGCTTCGCCATCTTGGTTGAAGACCTCAATCGTTTTCAGCCAGCGCGCCTGAGCCGAATCGTTCAGCTCGCCCAGGTAACACAGCGTTCGCTGCCGCGGTCCATCCGGTGTGCGGACAGTTTCCACCAGCGACCAGTAGCAGTGTGCTTTGCCGTCCTTGGTTCGGCTGTGGGACCGCAAAAACATTTCTGCCTGATGGTGTCATGAACCGCTGGTGTCCTTCAAGAGGGTAGGTCTGCACTACATCGGCTTTCAAAAAACCGCGCCAGACCATTCAATGACTTGCCGCGCTCCACCCCGCTAAAATTGTGGGAATCGGTGGTTCACTGACGAACTTGGG